>NZ_CM177772.1:0-5195207 GCF_046351715.2 Cytobacillus sp. Bva_UNVM-123 | reverse complement strand
ATTTAAAGGAAGTTCTGGCTGGTCATCCTCATGTTTTTCCTTTTTTTCTGAATTTGGAAGGGAAAGCTCATCTTCACTCTTGTTTTGAGGAATAATAAACTTTATGGCTAATTCCTCCCCTGTAATTTCATAGAGAGTTCCAGAGATCAATGGGGAATAACGTTGTTCAAGCCAATCTCGTGCAAATTCATTTGGGGCTGTAATGATTAACATATCACCTTGAAGGGAGTGCGCTTTCGTTGATTTCAGCCAAGTTTCATAGCTAGGTTTGCTTATTTTTTTCTCGATACTAGCTAGAACATTATTCCAAAGATCTGAAATGTTCTCCAATTGATATCCCTCCTTTGCATAAAAAAAGTAGGTTATACAGACTGTAAAACCTTATTTGATTAAATATACAATGTTTTGTATGTGGAAAAACTATAATAAGGAAGAAATGCGGGATGTCGACAATATCCACGATATGTGGACAAAGTTTTACAACCCCTTTGGATAATCTATCCACAGACTATCCACAATCTGTGGATAAAGAAGATTTGTAAATGATTTATTAAGAGTGAAAACACAAATATAATAACAGATATTCCTAAGAGGTGCAATGGTTTTTCGGAATTTATCCACAACCCTCACAACTTGTGTGAAAAAATTGTCCACAAGTCATTATTATGTGAAAAAGCTGTCTATATGTGTTGTGGATAATAAAAAAAGTGTCGAAATCTTATCCACATGATGTTTCAGCAATAAAAATTTAGCTGAAATGACGTTTTTACAAAAATTCTCGGTGACATAATAATAAAAAGAGAGTAAAATCATTTAGTAGGAAAAAATCAATAGATCTTAAGTTGACAACTTTCTAGTTACCTCTTTATAATTAGTAAGACTGTCTTTAACTGCTATTCCTCAGGGAGGTGTCATATAGAATGAAAAGAACTTTTCAACCAAAGAAACGTAAAAGAAGTAAAGTTCATGGATTCCGCAGTCGCATGAGTACTCCGAACGGACGTAACGTCCTTGCTCGTCGCCGTCGTAAAGGAAGAAAAGTATTATCTGCTTAGGCCACTGAAACGTCAGTGGTCTTTTTTTCCATAAACAAGGTAAAGCCCAACAGGCACTCGCTTTCCTTAGGAGGTGTAAATGACATTGAAAAAAGAATATCGTGTGAAGAAAAATAAAGAATTCCAAGAGGCCTTTAAAAAGGGCAAGTCATTTGCAAATCGCCAATTTGTTGTTTATTCACTTGAAAAACCAGGTCAAGAACACTTTCGGATTGGTCTATCTATTAGTAAAAAGATCGGCAATGCTGTTACGAGAAATCAGATCAAAAGATATGTTCGCCATGCTTTTCTTGAGATGGAGAATGATTTACATAATCAGTTTGACTATATTATTATTGCTAGAAAACCTGTTGCTGATATGGGATTTCATGACATAAAAAAGAGTCTTACACATGTCTTAAAGCTTTCGAGTGTTTTTCAGAGCGGAAAAGTAAAACGAAACTGCTAATTTTAGAGGAATATATAAATAAAAGATGTTAAACTACATTAAAGTGTGTTTTTTTATAAGGCCTTGATTAATTTCAGGAAATACTCAAGGGGACAAGCGTAAAGAATCAGTGTTTATGACAATTTTAAAGCAGTAAGGAGGAAAAAACGCTTGAAAAAGAGAATTATGCTAGTAGTCGGTTTGATTTTCATTATGGCGCTTTTATCTGGCTGTACTGAAATCAATCAACCGATTACTTCTCAAAGTGAAGGTTTTTGGAATCAATATATTGTTTATCCGCTTTCACTCTTTATTATAAAAGTTGCCGAATTTTTAGGCGGAAGCTTTGGTTTATCCATCATTATTGTGACAATAATCATTCGATTATTTATGCTTCCACTAATGATTAAACAAACAAAAAGCTCTAAAGCCATGCAAGCGATTCAACCAGAAATGCAAAAATTAAAAGAAAAATATAGCTCGAAAGATCAAAAGACACAGCAAAAGCTACAACAGGAAACGATGGCTTTATTCCAGCAGCACGGGGTAAACCCATTAGCTGGATGTTTCCCGCTACTTATTCAAATGCCAGTATTAATTGGATTCTATCATGCGATTTCTCGTACACAAGAAATTAAAGCGCATTCTTTTTTATGGTTCGAATTAGGTGCACCAGATCCAATTTACTTATTGCCATTAATTGCTGGTGTCACAACGTTTATTCAGCAAAAAATGATGATGGCTGGAACGGCAAACCAAAATCCACAAATGGCTATGATGCTTTGGTTAATGCCGATAATGATTGTTGTATTTGCGATAAATTTCCCTGCAGCCCTTTCTTTATATTGGGTAGTGGGTAACATCTTCATGATTGTGCAGACGTATTTTATTAAAGGTCCGGAGCTGAAGGCGACAGCGACCGGTAAAGCAGGAGGAGCAAAAAAGTGAAACAGGTAACTGCTACGGGAATTTCCGTCGAAGAAGCAGTAAAATCCGCTCTAGCTCAGTTGCAAACAACAGAAGACCGCGCTGAGATTACAATCGTTGATGAAGGTAAGAAAGGGATTTTTGGGATTTTCGGTTCCCGTCCCGCAATTGTGAAAGCCGTTATGAAAATGGATCCGATTGAGGAAGGAAAAAAATTCCTAACGGATATTGGGATGAAAATGGGAGCTCCTATTGAAGTGGAAGTTATTGCTGACGGAAGAAATATTGAATTTATTTTAACTGGCGAGAAAATTGCGCTTTTAATTGGAAAAAGAGGGCAGACCTTGAATTCCTTACAGTATTTAACACAGCTTGTAATGAATCGTTTTTCTGATCAATATTTAAATGTATTGCTAGATGCAGAAGATTATCGAAAAAGACGAAACGATACTCTCATTCAATTAGCTGATCGTTTAGCTCAAAAGGCAATTAAAACAGGTAAAAACGTCGCTTTAGAACCGATGCCTTCATATGAGAGGAAGGTCATTCATACTGCTCTAGCAGAAAATAAACGAATTAAAACGTATTCTGTTGGAAATGATCCATATCGTCATCTTGTCATAACACCAAATAAATAGAGCTGTATCCGAAAAATCATTTTACAACTAAGGGGCTGTCCCAAAAGTCATTGAAACTTGACTTTTGAGGACAGCTTTTTTTTGGCTAGTAGGAAAGTTTAAGTTTATTAACGAACTAAAGTAAAATAATATTCAAATGAATGACTGCCAATAACTCCGCATAAGAAAAGCTAGGGCATTCGCCGAAAGACTTGGCGAATGCCAAGTTTTTCTAATAAAAACAAAATTGTCGTCGGATTCATTGAGCAAGCCTCGACGTGAACGAAGTAGTCGCCAAGCGCAGTGAAATGAATCCTTCGACATTTTACATTGAGGGTTGAGATCAGAGCAGATACTCATGATTGTTTTTTGTTAGTAAGAAAGTTTGAAACCACTCGGATTATTGTTATTCACATGTGGATAAGTTAAAATAAAGCGTAATAATTATTTTTATGTGGATAAAAAGAGAAGTCTATTGATTTTATCCTTGTGGACAAGTTTAAAGAAGAGAGAAATTTCTTTTTTAAAAAAATAGTATGTGATAAGCTAATTATTTGGGGAATTGTCATGTAAATAAGGATTATATATAGATATTTTAAGTTTTAAAAGAGTGAGGTGGAAGAAGTGGAATTAGATACAATTGCTGCGATTTCAACGCCAATGGGAGAGGGTGCGATTGCCATTGTACGTTTAAGTGGTGAGGAGGCATTCGAAATTGCGGACAAATTGTTTAAAGGAATTGGTGGAAAGAGATTACAAGATGTTGCAAGCCATACGATTCATTACGGGCATATGATCGATCCGAAAACATTGGAAATAGCTGAAGAAGTAATGGTATCTGTTATGAAAGGTCCAAAAACGTTTACGAAAGAGGATGTTGTTGAGATTAATTGTCATGGGGGACTCATATCTGTTAATCGTGTGCTGCAATTAGTATTAAATTATGGGGCAAGGCTTGCAGAGCCTGGGGAATTTACGAAACGAGCCTTTTTAAATGGACGGATTGATTTATCACAGGCAGAGGCTGTTATGGATTTAATTCGGGCAAAAACAGATCGAGCTATGAATATGGCGCTCGGGCAAATGGAAGGACGACTTTCCAAGCTAATTGGAAATTTGCGTCAAGAGATATTAGAAACGTTAGCCCATGTAGAGGTAAATATTGATTACCCAGAGTATGACGATGTAGAAGAAATGACCCATAGTCTGCTCATTGAAAAAAGTACTTTTGTCAAAAAGGAAATTGAGAAGCTACTTCGCACTGCTCAGCAAGGGAAAATCTTGCGTGAAGGCTTATCAACAGTTATTGTTGGACGTCCAAATGTAGGGAAATCATCATTATTGAATAGTCTCGTTCAGGAAAATAAAGCGATTGTCACTGATATACCTGGAACAACGCGAGATGTCATCGAAGAGTATGTGAATGTTCGCGGGGTGCCTTTACGTTTATTAGATACAGCTGGAATAAGGGAAACAGAAGATATTGTTGAAAGGATTGGAGTGGAAAGGTCCAGACAAGTATTAAAAGAAGCGGACCTTATTTTACTTGTTCTTAATTATGCTGATGAATTAACAGAAGAGGATGAAAACTTATTTAAAGCGGTTGAAGGAATGGACGTTATTGTCATTGTTAATAAAACAGATTTGCCGCAAAAGATTAAGATGGATCAGGTGCAACAGTTTTCTGAAAAGCATAAACTAGTCACGACTTCTTTACTAGAAGATAAAGGGGTCGATGATTTAGAAGAAGCAATTGCTGCATTGTTCTTTGAAGGTTCGATTGAAGCAGGAGATATGACATATGTTTCAAACACTCGCCATATTGCATTATTAAATCAAGCGCTTCATTCAATTGAAGAAGCTTTGCAAGAAGTGGAAATGGGCACACCTATTGATATTATCCAAATTGATTTAACTAGGACTTGGGAGCTACTCGGTGAAATTACCGGAGATAGTGTTCACGAAAGCCTAATCGATCAACTATTCTCCCAATTCTGTTTGGGGAAATAAGTAAAAGGAGGCAGCAACATGCCATATGAATATGAAGCTGGAACTTATGATGTTATCGTAGTTGGCGCTGGTCATGCGGGCTGTGAAGCTGGCCTTGCTTCAGCCCGCATTGGAGCAAAAACTTTAGTTGTTACAATTAATTTAGATATGATTGCCTTTATGCCATGTAATCCATCAGTCGGAGGTCCTGCCAAAGGTACAGTAGTGAGGGAGATTGATGCTTTAGGTGGAGAAATGGCTAAAGTTCTCGATAGAACGTATATCCAAATGCGCATGCTAAACACAGGAAAAGGTCCTGCTGTTCGTGCATTGAGAGCCCAAGCTGATAAATTTATGTATCAGCATGAGATGAAAAAAGTATTAGAAAATGAACCGAATTTAACATTGGTTCAAGGTATGGTCGAACAGTTAATTATTGAGGATAATGTTTGTAAAGGTGTAATAACAAAGACAGGTGCTGTTTATCATGCCAAAGCAGTTATTATTACAACTGGTACTTTTTTAAGAGGAGAAATTATTCTAGGGGAGCTTAAATATTCAAGTGGTCCTAATAATCAACAGCCATCTATAAAGTTATCAGAGCATTTAGAGGAGCTTGGCTTTGCTTTAGATCGATTTAAAACAGGAACACCTCCTCGAATAAATGGAAAAACCATTGATTATAGCAAAACAGAAATTCAGCCTGGTGATGACGAGCCAAGAGCTTTTTCATATGAAACAACGAAATATATTACAGATCAGCTCCCATGCTGGCTAACCTATACGAGTGAAAGAACGCATCAATTAATTGACGAGAATTTACATCGTTCTCCTATGTATTCAGGGATGATTAAAGGACGAGGACCTCGTTATTGTCCATCTATTGAAGATAAAGTTGTTCGTTTTCACGATAAACCGCGTCATCAAGTATTTTTGGAGCCAGAAGGTAGAAATACTGAAGAAGTTTATATACAAGGCTTATCAACTAGCTTGCCAGAGGAAGTTCAGCATGAGCTTATCAGGAGTGTACCAGGGCTTGAAAATGCCCAAATGATGCGACCTGGATATGCGATTGAGTATGATGCCATTATTCCTACGCAATTATGGCCAACATTAGAAACGAAGAAAGTAAAAAATCTATACACTGCTGGCCAAATTAATGGAACATCTGGCTATGAAGAAGCCGCAGGGCAAGGGTTAATGGCTGGTATAAATGCAGCTTTAAGAATCCAAGGGAAAGAAGAGGTCATCTTAAGTCGTTCTGATGCTTATATCGGTGTCATGATTGATGATCTCATTACGAAAGGGACGGCTGAACCATATCGTTTGCTTACATCTCGTGCAGAATATCGCTTATTGCTAAGACATGACAATGCAGATTTGCGCTTAACTGAGCTAGGTCATTCCATTGGCTTAATACGTGAGGAGCGTTATGAGAAGTTTGTAGCTAAAAAACAGAAAATTGAAGCGGAAATCAATCGATTAAAAAATATTATCATTAAACCATCGAATATTGTTCAACAATTAATTAAGAGTTTAGGTGGTAGTGAATTAAAAGATGGAATTCGTGCAGCTGATCTTTTGAAACGTCCTGAAATGTCCTACGACCATATTAAAGAGCTTGTTCCTAGCGAAGCTACTCTCAATCATGAGGAAGAAGAGCAAGTAGAAATTCAAATAAAATATGAAGGGTATATTGAAAAATCACTGCAACAAGTGGAACGGTTAAAGAAAATGGAAGATAAAAAGATCCCTGAAAATATTGACTATGACGCGATTAATGGGCTTGCAACAGAAGCGAGACATAATTTAAAAGAAGTACAGCCATTATCAATTGCGCAGGCTTCAAGGATCTCAGGTGTAAACCCTGCTGATATATCTATATTGCTTGTTTATTTAGAGCATGGTCGAATTGCAAAGACCATTTAACTTTATTACACACTATGGATAAATAAAGTTAAAGTCTCATTTGGCGGCGTCAGGTTTATAATAATCTGGCGCTAATATGCCATTGTAAATTTGATAAGGGGACTAGCTGATGAATACAGAACAATTTATTGACATGCTTATGGAAAAAGGGATTTCTCTTTCACAAAAGCAAATGGAACAATATGAAACGTACTATTCTACATTAGTAGAATGGAATGAAAAAATGAACTTAACAGCGATTACTGATAAATCAGAAGTGTATTTAAAGCATTTTTTTGATTCTCTTACTGCTGCCTTTTATTTTGATTTCAAGCAACCTATTCATATTTGTGATGTTGGTGCAGGCGCAGGCTTCCCAAGCTTACCAATCAAAATTGCCTTTCCTGAATTACATGTCACAATCGTCGATTCATTAAATAAGCGGATAGTATTTTTGGAACACTTAGCAAAGAAGCTAGAGTTAAAAAATGTTAACTTTATTCATGATCGTGCAGAAACATTTGGTCAGAAAAAAGAATTTCGGGAAGCATATGATGTTGCAACTGCTCGTGCTGTAGCAAGATTGTCCGTATTAAGTGAACTATGTTTGCCATTAGTGAAAGTTGGTGGGACTTTTGTTGCGTTAAAGGGGGCTAGTGCAAAAGAGGAGTTAACTGCTGGGAAAAAAGCCATTGCTCTTTTAGGCGGTAAACTAGACAAATCCTTTTCCTTTACTCTTCCAGAAGAGGAAAGTGAAAGAAATATCATGATTATTAAAAAAGAGAAAGCTACACCGAAAAAATACCCAAGAAAACCTGGTACCCCTAACAAAACTCCGATAGAATGAAGTTACGTTTTTATAAGAAATATGGCATAATTAATTAGTTAAGATTAACTAGAATATTTGCTATAAATAAGCAGGACTTGAAGTTTTAATAGAGAAATATGTAATAGGGAGTTCGTAAAGGTGGTGCAGGGGGATGAAGCATTCTTTCTCACGCTTTTTTGGCCTAGGCGAAAAGGGAGAACAAGCAGAATCGGAAAAAATAAATGAAAATATGGAGATAGACAAAATTGGGGATTATGAAGAAATTAGAAAAATCCCAATTGATTCGATTATTCCTAACCGTTTTCAACCGAGGACGGTATTTGATGATGAAAAAATTGAAGAACTATCAAGAACCATTCATACTCACGGCATTATCCAACCAATTGTCGTAAGAGAACTTGAAAATGAGCAGTTTGAAATAATTGCAGGGGAACGTAGATGGCGGGCAATGAAGAAGCTCGACTGGAAGGAAGTTCCGGCAATTGTCAAAAATCTTAATGATACAGAAACAGCTTCTGTTGCCTTAATAGAAAACCTACAAAGAGAAGAATTATCACCAATAGAAGAAGCCATTGCTTATGGCAAGCTGCTGGAATTACATAATTTAACACAGGAAGCATTGGCACAGCGGTTAGGAAAAGGACAATCAACAGTTGCTAATAAGCTTAGACTGTTAAAGCTTCCACAAGAAGTGCAAGATGCTTTATTATGTAAAGCAATAACTGAAAGACATGCACGTTCATTAATTTCACTTAAAAGCCCGGAAAAACAAATTAAGCTGCTAAATGAAATTATTGAGAAAAACTTAAATGTGAAGCAGACGGAGGATCGGGTTGTTAAAATTCTTGAAGAGGGAAGTGCAGCACCGAAACCAAAAAGAAAAGCATTTAGTAAAGACGTCCGAATTGCTGTAAACACAATTCGTCATTCTTTATCAATGGTTTCTGATAGCGGAATTAATTTGGATTCTCAAGAAGAAGAATTTGATGATTTTTATCAAATTACGATAAAAATTCCGAAAAAGAAATAATTCACTCATTAGAAAAAATTTATTGAACATTATTATTTTCTTTATAAATAAATGCATACACTTGAAGGGCAAGACCTGAAAAGAAAACTAAAAGAGACCATAAGGTATCAACCTTATAAAATATCAATAAAAAACAAGAAGCTATCAGTAACCTTCCTAACCATGAAATGATTTTGGCTTTTTTCATATTCATAAATTTAATCACTCCTTCAATGAAATATAAATAATTTGTTGCTTTTATTTTACTATTTTGTTAATAAAAAACATATGATAATTAATGACGCGGAACGATATGGAAAAGAAAACATATACAATTTTTGCGCAAAAATTTATTTTAATAAAGATGGATGAGCGGCTAGCTCCGAAGCATTGGATGTATGAATGCAGAAGCGATGATGGACGTGGCGCTCTTCTAATAGGAATTAAACGATATCTTGTTTAATTTCTTTTTTTTTTATGTCTTTTTCATGATAAAATAGACTACATGATTGCCAGTTTACTAAATTGACATTGATTTACGAGATGAACTTAACAATAGACATTATGAAGATGAAAGAAGGTGATTTCGTGGGTAAAATTATTTCAATTGCCAACCAGAAAGGTGGAGTAGGGAAAACGACTACTTCTGTAAACCTTGGTTCGTGCTTGGCTTACATAGGGAAGAAAGTATTGATCGTCGATATCGATCCGCAAGGCAATGCTACAAGTGGGATTGGGATAGAAAAAGCGGATGTTGAACAATGTATTTATGATGTTTTAGTAGATGATGTAGAAGCAAAAAAGGTAATTAGACCAACCTCAGTTGAAAATTTATATGCAATTCCCGCAACAATCCAGTTAGCTGGTGCAGAAATTGAATTAGTCCCAACGATATCAAGAGAAGTTCGCTTAAAACGTGCATTAGAAGAAGTAAAGGATGAGTTTGATTATATTATCATTGATTGTCCACCATCCCTTGGTTTACTTACTCTTAATTCGTTAACTGCCTCTGATTCAGTCATTATTCCTGTTCAATGTGAATATTATGCACTTGAAGGTCTTAGTCAGCTTTTAAATACGGTTCGTCTTGTGCAAAAACATCTAAATCATGATTTAAGAATTGAAGGTGTTTTGCTAACCATGCTAGATGCACGTACAAATTTAGGACTACAAGTGATTGAAGAAGTGAAGAAGTATTTTAAAGAGAAAGTTTATAAAACAATCATTCCCCGAAATATTCGTTTAAGTGAGGCGCCGAGCCATGGTGAACCGATTATTACGTATGATCCTAAGTCCCGTGGAGCTGAAGTGTATTTAGAATTGGCAAAGGAAGTGGTTGAGAATGGCTAAAGGTTTAGGAAAAGGACTTAACGCTTTTTTCTCAAACATGGAAACTACGAAGGAAGAATCAGTTAGAGAAATAAAATTGAAAGAGCTAAGGCCAAATCCTTATCAGCCAAGAAAAGTATTTGAGAAAGAGGCCATTGATGAGTTAACACAATCTATTAAGGAACATGGAATACTTCAGCCAATCATTGCTAGGAAATCGATTAAAGGATATGAAATTGTTGTAGGTGAAAGAAGATTTCGTGCGGCAAAGGCAGCTAAACTAGACGCAGTTCCTGTCGTTGTAAGAGAATTAACGGAAGAGCAAATGATGGAGCTAGCTGTTTTAGAAAACTTGCAGCGTGAGGATTTAACACCGATTGAAGAAGGAAATGCCTACCAGTTATTAATGGAAAAGCTCGGCTTGACTCAAGAGGAATTAGCAAAGCGTCTTGGAAAAAGCAGACCTCATATCGCTAATCATATTCGTTTGCTTTCACTCCCGCCTAAAATACAGACATTAATTACTGAAGGTAAAATTTCTATGGGGCATGGAAGAGCACTACTAGGCTTAAGAAAAAAAGATAAGCTCATGGCTATCGTTGATAAAATAATAAAAGAATCGTTAAATGTCCGTCAGCTTGAAAAACTTATTCAACAATTAAATGATGTTCCACGTGAAACAAAAAAACCTGAAAAGAAAAAGGATGTTTTTATAAAAGAGCATGAATCAAATTTACGTGAAAGATTCGGAACGACTGTAAATATTAAACAATCAAAAAACAAGGGGAAAATTGAAATTGAGTTTTTCTCGAAAGAGGATTTGGAGCGAATTATTGAGCTCCTTGGAATGAAAGAAGACGTTTAAGCCATCATTATGATGGTTTTTTTCATATATGAAAAGGGCAGTAAATATTCCCCCGAAATTTTTTTAAAAAAAAGATTGTGAAAAAACATCTCTTCATGGTAGTGTTAGTAAATAAAATTTTTAGTACGAACTAGATTTGGGCAGGTGAAGAATAATGTTTCTACTCGGTACACTTGTAAATGGACTGCTCATTATTATTGGGTCTTTATTAGGAAAAATATTCAATCGTATTCCTGAAAAAATAAAAGGAACCGCGATGCATGCAATTGGCTTAGCTGTTGTTGTGCTTGGACTTCAAATGGGCTTGAAAAGTGAAAATTTTTTAATCGTTATATTAAGTCTTGTATTTGGGGCAGTTGTGGGCGAGTATTTCGATTTAGAGGATAAATTAAACGCACTAGGCAGCTGGCTTGAAAGAAAGCTTGGTTCATCTGGGCAAGGAAGTATTTCACAAGGTTTTGTTTCGGCAACATTAATCTTTGTTATCGGAGCAATGGCGATAATTGGTGCCTTAGATAGTGGCATAAGAGGGGACCATGGTGTTCTTTATACAAAATCAATACTGGATGGATTTACTGCTTTAATTTTGACAACTACTTTAGGAATCGGTGTTTTATTTTCTGCTTTTCCCGTGATGATTTATCAAGGGACAATTGCACTTTTTGCAACACAAATTGAACGTATTGTTCCTCAAGTACTTATGGATAGCTTCATTACTGAAATGACTGCTACTGGTGGTGTGATGATTTTTGCAATCGGACTCAATTTAGCTGGGATTACAAAAATTCGAGTTGGAAATCTATTGCCAGCCATTGTTGTAACAGGCATTATCGTTACTATCATTTATTTTTACAAGCAATATTTTTAAAAAAGGGTGGAGGAACCACCCTTTATGTTGTTTGTTCTTTGTCCAACTCCCATTGATTAGTAGTGACAAAATAAGATGGTTCAATGGATAAATTAGCTTTGTATATTCCACTTGCAATAATTTTTGCCATATTTAAGACGAGGTGAAGCCTTGTATTTTGCAGAACAAAATACTCCATAAATCCACCTACATTAACAATTCCGGTTATATGAATATCGCCAACTTCAGGAAGCTCTTTATTGACACCAGCACCAGGTTTAACCGGGCCTTCCCCAATTTCAATAAAACCAACACTTTTCAATCGACCTAAACAGGCATCAATACCGATAATAAAAGGATTAAAATGCTTCTTTTTAATGTCCATTAATTTTTCTTCTAAATTTACTGCATGAATCGGATCTTTTAAAGTTCCATAGACGAAGAATGAGGGAAGTCTTTTATCTTCAAGCAGTGTTCCTATAAGTGGTCCTAATGAATCTCCTGTAGAACGATCTGTTCCAATACAGACAAATACAATGGGACGGTTTATAAAAGCTGAAGGCAGCAGCTGTGTTATTTCTTTTGCTAGTTTATTAACGGCACCTAGTTCTTCATGTGAAATTCGAAACGATTTATTATTTTTTTCGAATAGATTTTGTTTGAAATTCATTCGACCCCACTCCTCCATAAGGAAGCATTAATTGCGCTTGTATCTCATATTTAGATTAAGTTGTAATAGTATACGGAAAGAATTGGAATTCTATTCATTAGATCTGAAAACTCATTCCGAATAAGTCTAAAGACATAGGGGAAAACCCCCAGTTCGCTAAGCCGTTTAACGAAATATTTATTTTTTATGTCATATGATTAGCAGTCAATTACTAAAAATCTCATCTTTACTTTCGTATGCAAATACAATTAAACTTTTTTAATGCTTTGTATAACAGGGCCAAAGTAAAAAAAAGTAGTCTTCTAAATCTAGATTTTCTTGTGATTGATAGATAAAATGGGCTTAATAGAATAATGAAGAAATTGGAATTGATGTGGAGGGATAAGAGTGGAGCAGAAGCAGTTTGAGTTAAATGATATTGTCGAAATGAAAAAAGCTCATCCATGTGGGACAAATCGGTGGAAAATTATCCGTATGGGTGCAGATATCCGAATTAAATGTGAAGGCTGCGCCCATAGTGTCTTAATACCGAGAAGAGAATTCACGAGAAAAATGAAAAAAATTCTTGTGAAAAATGAAGAATAAAGATGATAGCATTCCTTCAAAAGGGGTGCTCTTGTCATTTGAAGGCTAAATCACTATAATTGTGAGGGACTTCTTTTATTGAAGTGACATGAAAAAGTATATATTCTTTAGCAATTCATGAGGTTATAAAAATAAAGAGCTTATATAAATAGAGGAGTGGCAATAAATGGCATTAACAGCTGGGATTGTAGGTTTGCCAAACGTTGGGAAATCTACATTATTTAATGCAATTACACAGGCTGGAGCGGAGTCTGCAAACTATCCGTTCTGTACGATCGATCCGAATGTCGGGATTGTAGAAGTGCCTGACCATCGATTGACAAAGTTAACGGAGCTTGTTCAACCGAAGAAGACTGTTCCAACAGCATTTGAATTTACAGATATTGCTGGAATTGTTAAAGGTGCAAGTAAAGGTGAAGGACTAGGAAATAAATTTTTATCTCATATTCGTGAAGTGGACGCAATTTGTCAAGTTGTTCGCTGTTTTGCTGATGAAAATATTACACATGTTGCCGGGAAGGTAGATCCCATTTCCGATATAGAAACGATTAATTTAGAATTAATCTTAGCTGACCTTGAATCTGTTGAGAAACGAATTGGCAGAGTTGGAAAAATGGCAAAGCAAAAAGATAAAGAAGCATTAATCGAAATTGAGATTCTTGAAAAATTAAAAGAAGCATTTGAGGAAGAGAAGCCTGCACGGACAGTTGAATTTACGGAAGAACAAATGAAAATTGCCAAAGGGCTTCACCTGTTAACAATAAAACCTGTTCTTTATGTTGCAAATGTTAGTGAGGATGAAGTTGCAAATCCTGATGAAAATGAATATGTTCAAAAAGTGAAAGAATTTGCAGCCCAAGACAATGCAGAAGTAATCGTTATTTGTGCTAAGATTGAGTCTGAAATTGCTGAGCTGGATGGTGAAGAAAAAGCGATGTTCCTAGAAGAGCTTGGAATTGAAGAATCTGGTCTTGATCAGTTAATTCGTTCTGCTTATCAGCTGTTAGGTTTAGCAACTTATTTTACTGCTGGTGTACAGGAAGTTCGTGCTTGGACATTTAAAAAAGGGATGAAAGCACCACAGTGTGCAGGCATCATTCACTCTGATTTCGAAAGAGGCTTTATCCGTGCTGAAACAGTATCATATGATGATTTATTAACAGCTGGCAATATGGTTGCAGCTCGTGAAGCAGGGAAGGTCCGTTTAGAAGGAAAAGAATATATTGTTCAGGACGGGGATGTCATTCACTTCCGTTTTAACGTTTAATTTGATTAGCTCTGCAGAGGAAAATCTGTAGAGCTTTTTTGGCTCATAGGAAAGTGTAAGTATATTAAGTTACTAAAGGATTTTTTCTAAGACTGCCAATCCATGGCATTGCAATAACAGCTAGAATATGTTATACTTTCTTCTTGTGAGTAATGTACAATTGCTCCTTGCCCTTATAAAGGGCCGCTTAGACCAAAAGGAGGTGAATGTGATGAGAAAGTACGAAATTATGTACATCATCCGCCCAAATATTGAAGATGAGGCTAAAAAGGCTCTAATTGAGCGTTTTAACACAATCTTAACTGATAATGGTGCGGAATTGAATGAGACAAAAGATTGGGGTAAACGTCGCCTAGCTTACGAAATCAATGATTTCCGTGATGGTTACTATCAATTAATTAATGTTTCTGCTGAAGCTGTTGCTGTTGATGAGTTTTCTCGTTTAGCAAAAATCAGTGAAGATATTATCCGTCATATCGTTATTAAAGATGAAAAGTAATAGATAAAAACTTTTGATTATGATGTTTCACGTGAAACATTAATAGTCAAGGGAAGGAGTTGATTCTGATGATGAACCGCGTTGTTCTTGTCGGACGTTTGACAAAGGATCCTGAATTGCGATATACACCAAATGGAGTAGCGGTTGCTTCATTCACTCTTGCTGTCAATCGTACGTTTACGAATCAACAAGGTGAACGGGAAGCTGACTTTATCAACTGTGTTGTTTGGAGGAAAGCTGCTGAAAATGTGGCGAATTTCTTGAAAAAAGGCAGTCTTGCTGGTGTTGATGGAAGAGTTCAAACTCGCAGCTATGATGGTCAGGATGGAAAGCGCGTATATGTAACAGAGATTTTGGCCGAAAGTGTTCAATTTCTTGAGCCACGGAATAGCTCCAAAGGCGAAAATGCAAATTACGGTGCACCAAGAGAACAGGATTTCCCATTCGGAAATAACAACAATCAGAATCAACAAAACAATCGAAATAATCAAGGCTACACTCGTGTAGACAATGATCCATTCGCAAATGATGGCGGTCAAATTGATATTTCAGATGATGATCTACCATTTTAATATGAACGATTATTGAGCGATCAATTATAAAAAAATAGAGGAGGGAAATAACCATGGCTATGGGAGGACGTAGAGGTGGACGTGCTAAGCGTCGTAAAGTTTGCTTTTTCACAGCAAACGGAATTACACACATCGACTATAAAGATGTGGATCTTCTAAAAAAATTCATCTCTGAGCGCGGTAAAATTTTACCACGTCGTGTAACAGGTACAAACGCTAAATACCAACGTAAATTAACGATTGCGATTAAGCGTGCTCGTACAATGGCTTTACTACCATTCGTTGCAGGTGAATAATTATTTTTCTAGCACAGCAAGTTAAAATTTTAACTTGCTGTGCTATTTTTTTTGTTTTTCCTCTGTTAGTAGAACCTACATCTTAATAATTCCTCGATCACCCCGCATTGTTTTATTCCTTTATAAATTCTCCGCAACAAAATTAAATTAACATGCCAGAAACGATAATACGTATACAACTCCATTTGATTGGAAAAATATACACATACGATCAAGGGGGTACTCTATGATGTTTCGGTTACAAAAACGAAAAAAAAAGAAAGATCAGCAGCTAAAAGACTCGTTAACTTCAACGAATCAGGAAGATAAATTGAGTTCGAGAATTTTATTAAATGAGCAAGTATTAAGAGACAGCTTCAAAAACTGCTCAGATATCGTCTTTCGTCCTATTTTTGTAAATGGAGAAGCTAATATATTATTAATATATTTCGATGGGTTATGTGATACTAAGACTCTTGATGAAGCACTATTGAAGCCGATGATGTTTGAAGGAATTGCTCAAGAGAGGGGGAAGACTCAAGCAATTGGCCAGATTATTAAAGAGAAAGTAATCGCAGATACTCCCATTAAAACGGTTACGAAAATGAGTGATCTAGTAAATGGCATTTTAAAAGCGAATATTGGAATACTTGTTGAGGGGGAAGAAAAGGCTTTACTTGTGGACTTGAAGGATTTTGAAAAGCGGGCTATTGAAGAACCACAGATAGAAACTACAATAAGAGGCCCTAGAGATGGATTTACAGAAAACTTGCGGACGAATACGACTCTTTTGCGAAGAAGAATCAGAAGTACAAGATTGAAATTTGAAGCATTTACAGTTGGAGAACTGACACAAACAGATGTTTTAATCGCATACGTAGAGGGAATTGCCCCTCAATCACTATTAGAAGAAGTCCGAACTAGAATCGGGCGGATCCAAATTGATGCGGTACTTGGCTCTCTTTTTATTGAAGAATTTATTGAAGACGTTCCGTTCTCCCCAGTTCCGCAAATTCAAAACACGGAAAGGCCTGATATTGTGTCATCCAGCCTTTTAGAGGGAAAAGTTGCGATTATGGTGGATAATACGCCCTTTACCCTTATTGTTCCTTTTACTTTTTGGAGTGGGCTGCAAGCAGCTGAAGATTACTACGAACGGTTTATTTATACAACGTTTATT
Organism: Cytobacillus sp. Bva_UNVM-123; assembly: GCF_046351715.2. Taxonomy (NCBI): domain Bacteria; kingdom Bacillati; phylum Bacillota; class Bacilli; order Caryophanales; family Bacillaceae; genus Cytobacillus; species Cytobacillus sp. Bva_UNVM-123. The sequence continues at coordinate 5,178,357 of NZ_CM177772.1, read as the reverse complement.
CGCTGGATTCGCTATATCTTATTTGGTGTTTCTTTATTTCTACCATCTTTATATGTAGCATTAACAACTTATCATCCGAAGCTTATTCCATCTCCACTTTTAATTAGCATCGCTGCAGCGCGAGAAAATGTCCCGTTTCCAGCTATTGTTGAGGCAACCATTATGGAATTTATGTTTGAAAGCCTTCGGGAAGCAGGTCTCAGATTGCCAAAGCCAATCGGCCCTGCTGTAAGTATTGTCGGAGCCCTCGTCATTGGTCAAGCAGCTGTGCAAGCAGGCATTGTTTCTACCCCAATGGTTATTGTTGTGGCTACTACAGGTATCGCATCGTTTGCCGTTCCACGGTATAATCTTGGAACTGCTTTTCGAATGATTCGGTTTGTTTTCTTAGGATTAGCAGGGATATTTGGTCTATACGGAATCGTTATTGGATTTATTGGACTAACGATTCATCTAGTTAATCTTCGTTCATTTGGTGTTCCATTTTTTAGTCCTGTTGCACCACAAATACCAAAAAACTTGAAAGATGTATTCATTCGAGCTCCAAGGTGGAATTTTAATTTACGGCCAGTTTTCTTTGCAGGGGAAGATAAAAAACGCATCCCCCAAAAACAAAAGCCTGGTCCAAGTAGAGGGGAGAAAAAGCCATGAATAAAGTGGGCACTCTTATCGCAATATTTATTCTCTCTCTTATTTTTCTTTCAGGTTGTTGGGACCGCAAAGAATTAAATGATCGGGCTATTTGGGCAGCGACAGGATGGGATATAGAGAAGAAAGATAGACTTCTCGCGAGTGGCCAAATTGTTATTCCTTCTAATATGCAGCCTCAAGGTGGGGGAAGTGCCGGGAATCCTTATTTTATCGTATCTGCAAGTGGGAAGAATGTAGAAGATTCGTTACAAAATTTACAGGCAAAGCTCTCGAGGCAATCCTTTATGGGACAAAGGCGGGTTACTTTTTTTGGAGAAGAATTTGCAAAGGGGGGGATTAAAAAATATTTTGAGCCTATTATCCGTTCTTCAGAGGTTAATATACGGACAGGTGCTTTCGTCGTGAAGCAAGGTACGGCTAATGAAGTACTTAATCTTACATATCCATTAGAAAAAGTTCCCTCTTTAACCGCATTAAGAGAATATGAACAAATAAGTAAAAATGGAGATGATACATTTTTAAGTTTTCTTATCGATGCAAATAGTGATGGGATTCGTCCTGTATTACCAGCGGTAGAAACGGGTAAATTTCTAGATGGAAAACAAGATAGTCCAGCTAATGCTTCAATTAAAATAGCTGGATTAGCTATGTTTGATAAAAAATTAAAGCTGATTGGTTTTTTAAATTTAAAAGAAAGTAGAATAGTCTATTGGATTAAAGGGAGTTTAAAGAATCATATTGTTTCCATTTCACTGAAAGAAGGCAATGCTAGTTTAAAATTAGAAAAGATGAATAGTAAAATTATTCCAGAAATAAATAATAAAAATCAATTAAAAATCACAGTAAAGTTAACTGGAAATGGAGCCTTGATTGAAAATAATACAAAATTAGATTTACTAAAGTTGAAAAATGTGAAATATATGGAGAAGGATATGGAACAATATGTAAGAGAGGAAGTAAAAAAAACAATTGCTAAAGTAAAAACGAAATATGGTGCAGATATTTTTGGTTTTGGAGAAGCGGTTCATCGAAAATATCCACAGCAATGGAAAAAAATAAAAAAAGATTGGGATGAAAAATTTGCGGAAGTAGATGTGTCTGTGAAAGTAGACTTGACAATTAAACGGGTTGGACTTTCAGGGCCTTCCTTGCTTTTTAAGGAAAGTGAGAGATAAATAAAATGAAAATCTCTGGAATACAAATTTTTTGGCTCATCTTTACATTAGAAGCAGGTAATACTCTTCTCCTTACTGTAAGTGACACGATCAAAATTGCTAAGCAAGATGCTTGGATTTCCTATTTAATTGCAAGTGCATTAGGAGTCATGCTTGTTTTTGTTTCTTCTAGGGTTGGTCTTTTGTATCCAAGACAAACATTAATTGAATTTAGCAAAACGATTTTAGGCAAGTGGCTTGGGAATCTCGTTGTTTTGTTCTATTTATTCCAATGGTATTCAGCTGTTGGTGTAATTTTAAGCGAATTCTCAGATTTCACCATTACCATTTTGCTTTATACAACCCCAATGTGGGTATTAAATTTGTCCATGATTCTTTTGATCATTTATGTACTCTATGTTGGAGGTATTGAAGGAATTGGAAGATGTGCCGAAGTTTTTGGGCCAATTGTTTTTATGATGCTTCTTTTATTAACGCTCCTTTCCATTCCAAACATGGATATCCAAAAAATATTGCCGATTTTTTATGATTCAGGTTTTTTTCCAATTGTAAAAGGTACTGTAATGCCTTATTCCTTTATAGGAGAATCCGTTATTATGTTAATGCTTATTTCATTCATGGAACAACCTGAAAAAGGGCCGAAAAGTGCGGTATGGGGAGTCGCCATTTCCTCTATAATGATAAGCTTCGCAGTTTTTATTGTCATTACTGTTTTTGGTCCTTCAGTTGCGGCAAAACTAAGATATCCTGCCTTTGACACGATTAGTTATATTTCTGTCATGAATTTTATTCAAAACCTTGAAATACTTGCTGTTGTTATATGGATATTAAGTGTCTTTATTAAATTATCGGTATACTTTTTTCTAGCCTGCTATGGAACAGCTAAATGGTTGAACATTAAGGATTGGCGAAAAACCATTTTGTTTGTCGTTATATTTACATATGTAGTATCACTCATTTATCCAGTTGATACATTATTTGGTGTGAAATATACGAACAAAATTTGGAACCCATATATAATACCAGTCAATCTTATTGGAATTCCTATATTATTATGGCTCGTTGGGAGCATTAGAAAACGAAGGAGCAACTAAGATAAATCCTATTTTTAACAGAAATAGGATTTATCTTATTATATGTATATATTATGAAAATTCAAAGTTGTTTTTTTAATAGGAAACTTCTCTGCTTGATGTTATCATAGTGAGAAAATACTAATTATTCGCTGAAAAATAGAGGGGAAAGGATTATAGTTAAATCAATTAAAAGTAAATTAATCTTATTATTTGTATCGTTAATGACGATGACATTGTTAGTCGTAGCAGTCTTTGTTAGCTTACAGATTAGAAGCCAAATTAAAGAGAGTGTTATCAGTCAAACAAAAACTATTGTGTCAGAAATGGATAAATCTCTTCAATTATTCATTGATAAATATACTTTGAGTACGAAGTATATGGCTGAATCAAAAATAGTATCAAAATATATACATGCAGATACTAGTTCAAATGATGAAGATGGGAAAGAAAACAATGAATTAGCAATAGACTTTAATAATTACTTGAATACATATGATGATGTAACATCTATTTACGCAGCAAGTCCAAAAAACCTTTTAATTATACCAGAGGTTGATTTACCTGCTGGTTTTGATCCGACTTCAAGAGAATGGTATAAACATGCAGTTGAAAATCCAAATGAAGTTATTTGGAGTGAACCATATATTGATGAAGCAACGAAGAAATATGTTGTAACCGTTTCTTATGCAATTAAAGAAGGCACTGCTATCATCGGTGTCATCGGCTTAGATATTAAGCTAACTGATATTACTGAAATGATTAATGATGTTGATATTGGCTATAACGGATTCTCATACGTATTATCAAAAGATGGGACAGCCATCGTTCATCCTACAATGAGCAGTGAAAACTTGTTAAACCTCCCATATATTAAAGCGATGTATGACAATGAAAAAGGGACAGGAGTCACTGAATATAAAGAGGATGGAGAAGATAAACTACTCGTTTATAATACGGTTCCAAGTACGTCATGGAAGATTGGTTCTACTTACTCCTATAAAGATTTATTAAAGAGTGCAAATGAAGCAGGAGTAAAAATTATCATTATTTCTTTCGTATCCCTCATTATTGCTGTCACGATCGTGTATGTTGTTACTTCTAAGATGATAAAGCCAATTGCACGTTTGAAACATGCTGTGAATGAAGTAGCGACAGGAGATTTAAGAGAGAAGGTAATAATAGACTCTAAAGATGAGATTGGTGATTTAGGTAGACATTTTAATGATATGGTTGACCATATGAAATCGATCTTATCAGTTATGAATGCTTCTGTTGAGAATGTAAAAATATCAGCAGAAAGTTTGAGTGCTGTATCTGAAGAGACTAGTGCAACAAGTGAGGAAATGGCAGCTGCCATAAATGAAATTGCCAAAGGAGCATCCCAATCTGCAGCAGAAGCTGAGACAGCGAATCAATTATCTACTCGTTTAAGCAGTCAAATTAATGATGTTAGCCGTAAGGCTGCTGAGTTATCATCATTAGCAGAAACAGCTAATGATAAGAATCACTCTGGGATTAAACAAATGAATCATTTAAAAGATTCTTTTGCGAATTCGGTTACCTTTCTTCGAACGATGGAAGAAGTTATTTATGACCTAGAGAACAAAATTAGTAAAATAGAAAACGTAATGACAACCATTACCCAAATTAGCTCGCAAACAAATTTATTAGCGTTAAATGCAAGTATTGAGGCGGCTCGTGCTGGTGAGCATGGTAAAGGTTTTGCAGTCGTTGCTGAAGAAGTGAGAAAGCTAGCTGAGCAATCTGTTATGGCAACAGAAGAAGTAAAAGCAACGATTAATGAAATACAAAATGGTGCGTTATTAGCAGTAGAGTCAATGAACAAGACGAAGGAAAATTTTGATCAACAATCAGATGTAGTAAATGAAACAGAAACAAATTTCCGATCTATTTCTGAACTTGTTGAACAGATGAAGCAATCAATCTTTCATATTCATCGTGAGATTGACTATATTGGAGAAAGTAAAGAGGAAGTCGTTCAGGGCATACATAGTATGGCTTCGATGGCTGAAGAGGCAGCTGCAGCATGTGAGGAGGTCAGTTCTTCTACTGATGAGCAAGTTAATGCTCTTCATACGGTTGCCCACTCTGCAGAACAATTAACAGAATTAAGTAATGAGCTTAAAGAAGTAATTGATAAATTTAAGCTATCGTAACGAGAAAAGGGATATCACGACGGTATCCCCTTTTTAATCGGATAAGAAAGCATAAAATTTTTGAGGTTAGAGAACTGTCTAGCTACGTCGCTGACCAAGGCGCTTACGCTTTTCTTGTTGAACCTAGCTTTAATACTAGCTAAAATAGTCCTTATGGGATTACCCAGTTAAAGGGGTGTGAAAATGAAAAATGTACATAAGTTAACAGAAGGGGCTGTCCTGTTAGCCGTATATGCTGTTTTAATCTTAGTGACTGTTTTTGTTCCTGGACTTGGAATTGTCACAAGTTTATTTTTGGCCGTACCATTTATTCTATTCGGTGCGAAGAATACAAGAATGAATTCATTCGTCTTTTTTATCGGTGCTTGTTTAATTTCAATCATTGTTGGAGCCGTTTTAGCAATTCCACTTACTCTTTCTTATGGATTAACAGGTCTTGTCATCGGCTATTTTATTCAAGAAAAGCAAAGCAGACTTTCTTCATTTATCGCGGCTACTCTTGTTTTTCTTGCAACGATAATCATGCAGTATGTAGCAGCTATTGCCTTTTTTCAAATTAATTTTATTAAGGAAATAATGGCATCAACAGAGGAAATGTTCAATCGTTCGATTACTATGGTTGAAGAATTAGGACAAAATATTGATGTAACACCATTAAAGCAAATGTTAGAAAGCTTTCAGTTAATGGAAACTTTAACTCCGAGTTTATTCGTAACAACTGCTTTAATGATTGTACTATTAATTGAGGTCATCTCTTTTCCGATTGTAAAAAGATTTGGAATTACTATAGCTTCATGGCAGCCATTTAGGGAATTGTCACTTCCAAAAAGCATTCTTTGGTATTATTTATTTACGATTTTTGCGACATTTATTTTTAAACCAGCTGAAGGCAGCTACTGGTTTATGGCGTTGGTAAATATCGGATTTTTAATTCAACTATTTATGGTTGTTCAAGGATTATCCTTTATTTTTTATCTTTGTTACAAGAAAGGGATTTCAAAAGCAGTGCCGATTTTGGCAACAATCCTAATATTTATATGGCCACTTTTTCTTTCCATTGTAAGGATATTAGGTATAATTGACTTAGGGTTTGAATTAAAAAAAAGGCTAGAAAATCATTAATTAGTTAATGACAAACACTACTGTTAAGGAGCTGAGAAAATGCCATCTTATTTAGAAAAGCGTTCGCTTCGCTATCCAGTCTTAGGATTGATGGGCATAACAGTGGTGCTTCTCGGAATACTGGCGTATTATAACTGGGTGATGAGCACGGTTGGATTTTTGCTTATCATGATTCCATTTTATCATCTCATAAAAACGGATTATTTACGGAAAATGGAAGCAGAAAAGTATATATCCACTTTATCTTACCGCGTGAAAAAAGTCGGTGAAGAAGCTTTAATGGGGATGCCGATTGGAATCATGCTCATTAATGATGATTATTATATCGAATGGACAAACTCCTTTTTAGCCTCATGCTTTGATGAAGATACGTTAGTGGGAAGATCGCTTTATGATGTTGGAGATACACTTATTCCTTTAATAAAAAGGGAAGTCGAAACAGAAACAGTTACACTTCATGACCGGAAATTTCGTGTCGTCATTAAGCATGAAGAACGACTGCTTTACTTTTTCGATGTGACAGAGCAAGCCGAAATTGAAAAAATGTATGAGGAAGAAAGAACAGTCATTTCGATTATCTATCTAGATAATTACGATGAATTGACACAAGGAATGGAAGATCAAACAAGAAGCAGTTTAAATAATATCGTCACTTCTATTTTAAATAAATGGGCGACAGATAATGGCATATTCTTAAAAAGAGTCTCATCCGAACGATTTATTGCTGTTTTCAATGAGCAAATTCTTCAACAACTCGAAAAAGGAAAATTTGCGATCCTTGATGAAGTGAGGGAGATTACAGCGAAGCGAAATGTGCCACTCACTTTAAGTGTTGGGGTTGGGACAGGTCTTTCCTCATTACCTGAGCTTGGGGTGCTTGCTCAATCAAGCTTAGATTTAGCACTTGGTCGGGGTGGAGATCAAGTTGCGATTAAACAGACGAATGGAAAAGTGAAATTTTTCGGTGGAAAAACGAATCCAGTTGAGAAAAGAACTAGAGTTAGAGCTCGTGTTATTGCACATGCTCTAAAAGAGCTCATCTCAGAAAGTGATCAAGTGATGATAATGGGGCATAAAAACCCTGATATGGATGCCATTGGTGCAGCGATTGGGATTCGAAAAATTGCCCAAATGAATCAGCGTGAAGGCTATATTATCATCAATCCTCAAGAAGTGGATACAGGAATTCAAAGACTCATGCATGAAATCAAGAAGAATGAAGGCTTGTATTCTAAGTTTATTAGCCCCGCTCAAGCTTTGGAAATGGCAACAGAGGATACATTATTAGTTATTGTTGATACGCATAAGCCTTCAATGGTTATTGATGAAAAATTAATGCATAAAATCGACCATGTCGTTGTGATAGACCACCATCGTCGTGCAGAGGAATTCATTTATAATCCGTTGCTTGTTTATATGGAGCCTTATGCCTCCTCAACGGCAGAGCTTGTCACAGAGCTTCTTGAGTATCAGCCTAAACATGGGAAAATTGAAATGCTTGAGGCAACTGCACTGTTAGCCGGAATCATTGTAGACACAAAAAGCTTCTCATTAAGAACGGGCTCAAGAACATTTGATGCTGCCTCATATTTAAGAGCTTTAGGCGCGGATACAGTTCTCGTTCAGAAGTTTTTAAAAGAGGATATTAATACGTACATGAAGCGTGCAAAATTAATTGGAAATGTGTATTTTTATCGTGAAGGAATTGCGATTTCAAAAGCGAATCCAGACGATGAATATAATCAAGTGCTCATTGCGCAAACAGCTGATACATTACTAACGATGGATGGAGTGATTGCATCCTTCGTTATTTCGCACCGTTCAGAGCATTTAGTTGGTGTAAGTGCTCGTTCATTAGGTGATGTGAATGTTCAAGTCATCATGGAAAATCTTGAAGGTGGCGGACACTTAACAAATGCGGCTACCCAGCTTGCGGATGTTTCGCTCGATGAGGTTGAAGAGCGATTACAAATGGCAATTGATGAATATATGGAAGGGAGAATAAAGGAATGAAAGTTATATTTTTAAAAGATGTTAAAGGAAAAGGTAAAAAAGGCGAAGTCAAAAATGTAGCCGATGGTTATGCACAAAACTTTTTAATAAAACAAGGACTTGCTGTTGAGGCAAGCCAAGGAAATATTAGTCAGCTTAATGCACAGAAGAAGAAGGAAGAAAAGCTTGCAGCAGAAGAACTAGCGGACGCAAAGAAGTTGAAAGAAAAAATGGATAAAATCACCGTGGAATTTTCAACAAAAGCTGGTGAAGGCGGCCGTTTATTCGGCTCGATTACGAGCAAGCAAATTGCGGACGAGCTTCAAAAAATTCATAATATTAAAATTGATAAGCGTAAAATAGAATTGTCTGATGCCATCCGTTCATTAGGTTATACAAAAGTACCTGTAAAGCTACATACAGAAGTAACGGCTACATTAAATGTCCATGTGAAAGAAGCAAACTAAATTTGGAAATTTAATTTTGGAAGAAACATGATAAAATAGATTCGTTCATAAAAAATGTGATCGGTATACACTGGTCACTTTTTTTCTAGGAATAGAAGCCAAGCATTTCCGCTTTTACATGAAGGAGGTTTTAGAGGTGAGTGATTTATTTGCAGATCGTCTTCCACCGCAAAATATTGAAGCGGAGCAGGCGGTTCTTGGTGCTATTTTTCTTGAACCCTCTTCTCTCACCTTAGTTTCTGAAGTATTAATCCCTGAAGATTTTTATCGAGCGGCCCACCAAAAGATTTTCAATTGTATGCTCACTTTAAGTGATCATGGAAAAGCCGTCGATTTAGTAACGGTTACGGAAGAATTAAGTGCGGCAAAGCTTATTGAAGATATTGGCGGTGTTAGTTATTTAAGTGAGCTTGCCGGCTCAGTCCCAACCGCTGCAAATATCGAATATTATACAAGAATTGTTGAAGAGAAATCCTTACTCCGAAGACTTATTCGAACAGCTACAAGCATTGCTCAAGACGGTTATACACGCGAGGATGAAGTAGAAAATGTTCTAGGAGAAGCTGAGAAAAGTATTCTTGAGGTAGCACAGCGTAAAAATGCAGGTGCATTTCATAATATTAAAGATGTTCTCGTTCGCACTTACGATAATATCGAAATCATGCATAACCGTAAAGGGGATATCACAGGAATTGCTACTGGTTTCACAGAGCTTGATAAGATGACTGCTGGCTTCCAACGCAATGATTTAATTATTGTTGGTGCTCGTCCCTCTGTTGGTAAAACAGCCTTTGCCCTTAATATTGCTCAAAATGTAGCAACAAAAACAGAAGAGAATGTGGCCATCTTTAGTCTTGAGATGGGGGCAGAGCAGCTTGTCATGCGGATGCTCTGTGCTGAAGGGAATATCGATGCGCAAAGACTTCGTACTGGTTCATTAACAGATGATGACTGGGGAAAACTGACGATGGCGATGGGAAGTCTATCAAATGCGGGAATCTTTATTGATGATACACCAGGCGTGCGGATTACGGATATTCGCTCAAAATGCCGCCGTTTAAAGCAAGAGCATGGGCTTGGAATGATATTAATCGATTATTTACAGCTAATCGTCGGAAGTGGGCGAGCAGGAGAAAACCGTCAACAGGAGGTTTCTGAGATTTCGCGCTCTTTAAAGGCGCTAGCTCGTGAATTAAAAGTTCCAGTTATTGCCCTTTCACAGCTTTCCCGTGGAGTGGAACAGCGGCAGGATAAACGGCCAATGATGTCAGATATTCGTGAATCAGGAAGTATTGAGCAAGATGCCGATATTGTCGCCTTCCTTTACCGTGATGACTATTATGACAAAGAATCAGAGGATAAAAATATTATCGAAATTATAATTGCTAAGCAGCGTAACGGCCCTGTTGGCACTGTTCAGCTAGCTTTTGTTAAAGAATATAATAAATTCGTAAACTTAGAGAGACGATATGATGATTCATTTGCGCCTCCTGGTGCGTAAAAGAAAAAGGAGCAGCTAAAAAGCTGGTCCTTTTACTATTTTCATATTTTCATATATTTACGAACAATGAAGTATAAAGTTTAATAAAACATTCGTGTTTTATTGACTTTATTCTTTTGTTATTGTTAAAATGAGGGTGTTTGTTAGCAAATCAGATGGATTTAAAATTCTGGAGGTGCTTGCTTAAATGTCATCAGTCGTTGTTGTCGGTACACAGTGGGGGGACGAAGGAAAAGGGAAAATTACCGATTTTCTTTCTGAAAATGCTGAAGTTGTTGCAAGGTATCAAGGTGGGAACAATGCAGGTCATACCATTAAGTTTAATGGAGAGACATACAAGCTCCATCTAATCCCTTCAGGAATTTTTTATAAAAATAAAATTTGTGTCATTGGAAACGGAATGGTCGTAGATCCGAAAGCACTCATTCAAGAGCTTGCATACCTTCACGAAAAGGGGGTTACAACAGATAATCTTCGGATAAGCAATCGAGCTCATGTCATTTTGCCTTATCATATTAAACTGGATGAGGTTGAAGAAGAAAGCAAGGGTGCGAATAAAATCGGCACGACAAAAAAAGGAATTGGTCCAGCCTATATGGATAAGGCTGCACGCAATGGCATAAGAATCGCCGATTTATTAGAGCGGGAAGTATTTGCAGAAAAGCTTACACGAAATTTAGAAGAAAAAAACCGCTTATTAGAACGAATTTATGATACAAAAGGATTTGCGGTTGAAGACATTCTTAATGAATATTTTGAATATGGGCAGAAAATAAGACAATACGTATGTGATACATCCGTTACACTGAACGGGGCACTTGATGAAGGAAAGCGAGTGTTATTCGAAGGTGCACAAGGGGTTATGCTTGATATTGATCAAGGAACCTACCCATTTGTTACGTCTTCAAATCCTGTCGCAGGCGGCGTTACAATAGGGTCAGGAGTCGGCCCAACAAAAATCACCCATGTCGTTGGTGTTTCGAAAGCCTACACATCCCGGGTAGGAGACGGCCCTTTCCCTACAGAGCTTCATGATGAAATTGGCAATCAAATTCGCGAAGTTGGCCGTGAATATGGAACAACAACTGGTCGTGCCCGACGTGTTGGTTGGTTTGACAGTGTAGTTGTTCGTCATGCTCGCAGAGTAAGTGGATTGACAGACCTATCATTGAATTCGATAGACGTCCTAACAGGAATACAAAAATTAAAAATTTGTGTCGCCTATCGTTACAAAGAGGAAGTCATTGAAGAATACCCAGCAAGCCTAAAAGTGCTGTCCGAATGTGAGCCGATCTATGAAGAACTCCAAGGCTGGACAGAGGATATTACCGGCTGTCGATCATTAGATGAACTTCCAGCGAATGCCCGTCATTACGTTGAACGTGTTTCCCAATTAGTAGGTGTTCCATTATCCACCTTCTCGGTTGGCCCTGATCGTACACAAACAAATATTGTCCGAAGCCCTTGGAGGCAAAGCTGATTCTTGGAACGAGTAGCTCTGAAAGTGCCTAGCACTCCTGCTTATAGGAGGTGGGGGGTTGGGCACTTTCAGATTTGTTGTGAATAGATGAGGTTTGAGTAATAAAAAGATTAGCAGCTGCGAAAATTTAATAAGTTTGATAAAAAAGGGCGATTGACCGATAAAAGAGGGAAAGCGGCCGATAAAAACGCAGAAGTAACCGATAAACCGGGGAAATCGCCAATAAAAGTAGAGAAGCGGCTGATAAAATAGGAAAACCAACGATATAATTACAAAGTTACTCATATCTTTGCCAAAATCTAAAAAAACGATTGCAAAAAGATATTTTAGTTAGGAAACAAACTAATTTCAAGCAATTCTGCAGAAAGAATACAAGACTATGTAAAAAAGGTTCTTTTTTTGAGAAAACTATTGCATTATAAATTCTTTTTATGATATTATAAAAAACGTCGTCCAAATGTATAAATAGAGGAAATTAAAAGATTACAGCAACGAAGCAAATCTTCTAAAATGGTAAGCTTTTAAAATCTGCAACAAATCCTAAAGGGATTTAGATCACAATTATTGTCGCGATTAAAGCTTGGTGACAATATTTTATATGAGCCATTAGCTCAGTCGGTAGAGCATCTGACTTTTAATCAGAGGGTCGCAGGTTCGAATCCTGCATGGCTCACCATTTTTTTAGGCCCGTTGGTCAAGCGGTTAAGACACCGCCCTTTCACGGCGGTAACACGGGTTCGAATCCCGTACGGGTCATCTGAAAAGCGAAGGTGCCTTGTCCAGCCCCAACAAGCATAAGTCGAGCCCTAACAGAAGGTGTCTTTTCCTTCTGTCAGGGATTGGCTTATGACCTCTAGGGGCTAGGCACCGCAGCTGGACATGACAGATGAGGAAAGAGCTGGCAAGGACGGCTTCTACCTTGCCTAACATCAAATACATATTTCAGAAGCGTCCTTTTCGCTGCAATCAATCTTTAGGGAAAAATACTATAATGGCTCAGTAGCTCAGTCGGTAGAGCAAAGGACTGAAAATCCTTGTGTCGGCGGTTCGATTCCGTCCTGAGCCATCTAAAAAAAAGGAAATATCTAGATGTAAATCTATTTATTACAAAAAAAGCGTGATATTTATCACGCTTTTTTTGTAATATAAATGTAATATATGAAATTAATCATATTCTCCTATTCGTATTTCTTTGCAACGTATTAATCCGCATCTACTTCTTAATAAATAGGTAATTTATCCAGTAATCGTAAGATATACTGGCTTTTTTATGTATGTCAGAATCCGACAAATTCCAAAATAACCATTTATACTTTATTCTTTAAATGGTAATAAAATGTCAATTATTATACATTTCTGTTACATTATGAATACTACTAAACTAAGTAAGAGGGTTTTATGTTAAAGTATAGGGGTGTGAAAATGATAAAAATAGTTACATAGCACTATATGAAAGTTTCTTTTACCGTAGTCTAGGAGGATGTAACCGTGCAAGAGTCGATAAATACTTTATTAAAAAAAAGTAAAAAACATACATATAATATAAAATCGATCATGAAGAAAACGGCTATGACAGCAGTTGCAGTAGCAGCGATTACTTTCGCTGGGAGTACATCAACATCTGCAAGCACTGAGAAATTAACGACCGTTTATTATGTTTATTTAGATCATCAATATATTGGAACCGTTTCTGATAAACATGTAATTGAAAATATTGTGAACCAAAAATTAAAAGAATCTCAGGCTATTTATAAGAATCTTCATTTATCACTAGATTCTGAGATTACTTATGTGCCTGAGCAAGTCTTTCGTTCAAAATCGGTGACGAAAAACTCAGAAGTAGGACAGGAAATTAGTAAAGAAATAAATGTACAAGCTGACGCGTCAGTCCTTGTAATTGACGGTAAACCAGTAGCATTTGTTGAAAATGAAGAAAAAGCGAAAGAAGTATTAAAGCAAATTAAATTAAAATACGTTTCTGAAGAAGAATTAAACGTACTTGAAACACAGCAAACTGCCGACAATGCAGCTTTGCCGCAACTTAAGGAAAATGAATCTCGCATATTAGACGTTCGACTATCTAAAGAAGTTTCGGTTTCGAAAGAAAAAGTTTTACCAGATCAAATCATGCCAGTTGAAGATGTCGTTAAGCTTCTTGAAAAAGGCTCACTAGAGGAAGTTAAATATAAAGTAAAAAATGGAGATGTGCTAGGGGGAATTGCTCATGCCCATAATCTGAAGTTAAATGAGTTGCTATCAATAAATCCTGGTTTAACAGAAGATTCCGTTTTGCAAATTGATCAAGAATTAAATGTAACTATTTTAAAACCATTTGTTCAAGTAATTATTGATAAGGAATATTTTACAAAGGAAGCTATTCCATTTGAAAATGAAGTAGAAGAAGATTCTTCTATGCCTAAAGGTGATACGAAAGTAAAACAAGAAGGAAAAGATGGAATACGTGCAGCAACGTATCGTATTTCTGAACAAAATGGAAAAGTAATTGCAAAGGATTTAACGAAAGAAGAAGTTATCCAAGAGCCTGTTAAACATATTGTTATTAAAGGTACGAAAGTTATTCCTTCCCGTGGCGATGGCAATTTTGCATGGCCAACAGTAGGTGGTTATGTATCGAGCCATGTTGGTTACCGTTGGGGAAGAATGCATAAAGGAATCGATATCGCAAGACCGAGCAATAGAACGATTAAAGCAGCTGATAATGGAGTTGTCGTATCAGCAGGCTATGACGGCGGCTTTGGAAATAAAATTGTGATTAACCATCAAAATGGTTTCCAAACGGTTTATGGACATCTTGCTTCCATTGAAGTAAGTGTTGGACAAGTTGTTTCAAAAGGTACAAAAATTGGTGTGATGGGTTCTACTGGCGATTCAACAGGTGTCCACTTACATTTTGAAATTCATAAAAACGGAAATATTGAAAACCCGTTAAAATACATTCGTTAAAATCGTAACCCCCATAGTAACAAGTATGAGCTTACATAAATGAATACTAATGAACCGCTTTATTAAAAATGACTATGTTAAAATTTCACTATGATTTTTCAACTTTGTTGATTGCAGTGTAAATCAATAATATTTAACATAACTATCAAAATAAAAGTCTCTAGCTTTTTGCTGGAGACTTTTATTCTTCGATAGCGACTTTTAGCAATAAAGAAAAGAGTGTAAAATAATGCCAATTCAGTTACTTTAGCATTATATAGATGAATTCACATTAATAAAATGTTAAAGTTAAATTAAATTTAATAGAAAATGAACATAATTTTACTACTCCCGATAGAAAACCTATGAAAAAAGGAGAACAAAATGGAGAGAAAAATTTTAGTTGTAGATGATGAGAAGCCAATTGCAGATATTTTACAATTTAACTTAAAAAAAGAGGGATTTGAAGTATTTTGTTCCTATGATGGCAATGATGCATTGGAAAAGGTCGAAGAGATAAAACCAGATCTTATCCTTCTTGATATAATGCTCCCACAACGAGATGGAATAGAAGTTTGTCGAGAAGTGAGAAAAAAATATGATATGCCGATCATTATGCTGACAGCAAAAGACTCGGAAATTGATAAAGTTATTGGTCTTGAGCTCGGTGCTGATGATTATGTGACAAAGCCGTTTAGCACACGAGAACTAATTGCACGTGTTAAGGCGAATTTACGGCGTCACCAGCAAGTTGCTGCCAATGTAGCTGAAGAGGAAGAAACAAATGAAATTACAGTTGGTTCATTAATTATTCATCCTGATGCGTATGTCGTCTCAAAACGAGGAGAAATGATTGAGCTGACTCACCGCGAGTTTGAACTTCTCCACTATTTAGCTAAACATATTGGACAAGTTATGACGAGAGAGCATTTATTGCAAACAGTATGGGGTTATGATTATTATGGGGATGTTCGTACGGTTGATGTTACAGTTCGACGACTGCGAGAAAAAATCGAAGACAACCCAAGTCATCCAACATGGATCGTGACACGAAGAGGTGTTGGGTACTACTTGCGAAATCCTGAACAGGAGTAACGATCATTAATGAATAAAGTTGGCTTTTTTCGGTCCATTCATCTAAAATTTGTCATTATTTATGTCTTGCTTATTTTAGTTGCCATGCAAATTATTGGCGTTTATTTTGTGAGACAATTGGAATTTACTTTGAAGGACAATTTTAAAACGACGATCCAAGACCGGGTTAATTTACTTGCTTACTATCTTGAAGAACAGATGGTGAAAGAGCGGTTGCCAGATGAAGAGGGTCCTACATTAGATGAAGACGTATATAAATTATTGCGTGACTATTATTCGCCTGATATTACAGAAGTAAGAGTGATTGAAGGAGATACGTTAAAAATTCTTGGAACGTCTGACCCAGATAGTCAAGGGGTTGTTGGCAAAAGAACGACAGAAACATTAACTGTAATGACAATTGCGACCTCTCAACAGACGAGCGAGGATTTAATTGATTCACATACAGGTAATCGGATATGGGTATTAGTCACCCCTATAAAACATAAAGGGGAAGTAATCGGGGCCATTTATTTAGTTGCAAAAATTGAGAACGTCTATGAACAAATGGATCAAATTAACCAAATCTTCATTTCTGGGACAGCGATTGCCCTTGCCGTTACAGCTGCTTTAGGTGTCCTGCTTGCACAAACGATCACACGCCCGATGTCTGATATGAGAAAGCAAGCTTTAGCGATGGCGAAAGGAAATTTCTCGCGAAAGGTTAAAGTGTACGGGAATGATGAAATTGGCCAGTTGGCGATGACTTTTAATAATTTAACGAAGAAGCTCCAAGAGGCTCAGGCGACGACCGAAGGAGAGCGGCGGAAGCTTTCTTCTGTTCTATCCCATATGACAGACGGTGTTATCGCGACTGATCGAAAAGGCAGAGTCATTCTAATTAATGAACCAGCAGCAGAAATGCTAAATGTTTCACGTGAAACAGTCCTTTCCTTGCCACTTGTAAGTCTTCTTGAACTGGAAGAAGAGTATACATTCGAAGAATTATTGTCTGAGGGTGACTCACTTATTTTAGATTATAGCGAGCAAAATAAGACATTAATTTTACGCGCTAATTTTTCTGTTATTCAAAAAGAAACAGGCTTTGTGAATGGTCTTATTGCTGTTTTGCATGATATTACCGAACAAGAAAAAATTGATATGGAACGTCGAGAATTTGTTGCGAATGTGTCTCATGAGCTGCGCACGCCATTAACAACAATGAGAAGCTATTTAGAAGCATTAGCAGATGGGGCATGGAAGGATGAAGAAATCGCTCCAAACTTCTTAGAAGTAACACAGACTGAAACAGAGCGCATGATTCGCCTTGTAAACGATTTATTGAAATTATCAAAAATGGACAGTAAAGACTATCAGTTTAAGAAAGAATGGATTGATATTATTCCTTTTTATAACCGCATCATTGATCGGTTTGAGTTTACGAAGCACCAAAATGTAACCTTTGAACGAAAACTGTCAACTAATTCTGCATTTGTCGAAATTGATGGTGATAAATTAACTCAGGTTCTCGATAATATTATTTCGAATGCGCTTAAATACTCTCCTGAAGGTGGAAAAATAACATTCCGTGTTGAAGAAAAGGCGGACTTTGTCATTGTTAGTGTGTCTGATGAAGGAATGGGAATCCCGAAGGAAAATGTTCATAGAATATTTGATCGTTTTTATCGAGTTGATAAAGCAAGAACGAGAAAGCTTGGCGGAACAGGTCTTGGACTTGCCATTGCAAAGGAAATGGTCGATGCTCATGGCGGGAAAATATGGGCGAATAGCATTGAAGGCAAGGGAACAACCATTTCTTTCAGTCTGCCTTATATTCCTACTGAAGAGGATGATTGGGAATGACATATGAAAATATTAAATCAATCATATTAGTTCTATTAGTCTGCTTCAGTGTTCTATTAACTTGGAGTATTTGGACGTACCAGCCAAACTATGAATTGATGGAAAAACCAAATACAATCGAAAAAGTAGCGATAAGTGCAAGAAAAGAAGTGGACCAAATCATAAAGCCAGACCGAATTCTTTATCATTATAAAGATGATAAACATTTAGGGGCGATTGATCCAACCGAAATTGATAAAATATTGAGCGAGATACGGAAATGGAATTTTAAGGATTTTGAAGATATCTCCACCCAAATTAGAAACTATTCAAATTTTATTCATAATGAAGGAAATGCCGTCATTTTATTTCCCGATTCAATTCCTATTGAGCTCTATAAAACAGTAATTGATGTAAAGGATTCAAAGCTGCCTAATTTTGATTTTGATCGCATTGTCATCGATGTGGAAAATATTCAGAAGGAAGTTGGCTTCGTGTACTTTATTTCCATGGAAAATCGTGTGGCATATAGGAGTCGTGTTCCCGCATCATTTGTGCATAATTTCCAGAATGGAACCTTTAAGAATGCAGAATTCAATTCGAACTTTGCTAATTATGTTCCATTTAAGGTAAATAATGAACTGACATTTTTTTTACCGCAGGACGAAAGTAAGATGCTACGCCATCAATATTATTCAACACCTTTAGATTTCGAAAAGTTCAAAAAGGCTTTGTTTAAAGATCCAACCGTTGTACAGAAGACTACCTTCTCGGCGGGAGTGGAATATACGAATGGTTCAAGCTTAATGCGAGTGTACAATGATAAAAATATTCTTTCGTATATAAATCCAGCGGAAATGAATGAGAGTCATTTCATGTCAAAAAATCTGTTGAAAAGAAGTATAGATTTCGTGAATGAACATGGAGGGTGGACTGGCAGCTATCGATTCGCTGATATGAATGAATCCAACCATAGTGTATTATTCCGACTATATGATGATAAGGGCTATCCTATTTTCAGTGAAGGCAGCGGTATTTCGGAAATTAGCGAAACATGGGGTCAAAGCCAGATTAAGCAATATTTGCGCAGTAATTTCTTGCTTGGATTAAATATAAATACGGAAACAATGGAAACCGTACTTAGCTCTGGAGAGGATGTTATCGAGGCATTAAAACAAATGCAGGAGATTGAGATTGGGAAGTTGCAAAATATTGTGATTGGATACTCCATGAAGAAGGATGCGCAAACAAGGAGCGTTTATTTAGAGCCTTCATGGTATTATCAATACAATAATCAATGGAATCAAATTTCTATCGACGATATTGGAGGGGGACTTGAGTATGGATTGGAGCAGAATTAAGACAATCTTTATCTTAACGTTCCTCGTTCTTGATATTTATTTAATGTATGAGTTTTTTAAGCTGAAGGATTCAAGTCAATATGAATATAGTACGGAAACATCCTATGAAAAACGGTTGAAGGCAGATGAAATTGAAATCGTTGAGCTTCCGAAAAATAATCAAAAAGATATGTACTTAAGCGCGAAACCAAAAAGCTTTCTTGAAGAAGAAATGAAAGAATTAGAAGCAGCGAAGCTGAAAGGGCAGCACATAACGATTAGTGAAGGAACCGTATTAAGATCAACTTTAGATAAACAGTTTCCATTAAGCGAGAAACTTGATCTGAATGAGCTTAATGCCTTTGTCAGAAATAATGTTATAAATGGAGACAAATATCGCTTTTGGAATATCGAAGGCAAGGAAATTACATTTTATCAACAATATGGAGATAAGGTTTTCTATAAAAATATTAGTGGAAAACTAACGATTTATTTGAATGATGATAATAATATCGTTACGTATCAACAAACATTTCTCGAAGATATTAAAAAGCTCTCCGAAGAAGATAAAATAATACAGCCAATGAAAGTAATCGAAACATTGTATGAGAATGGTACATTAAAGCCAAAGAGTAAAATTACAAAAGTGGAGCTTGGTTATTTTACTTTAGTTAATACAAGTACATCACAAGTGTTGACACCAGCGTGGCGTCTTGTTATCAATGACAAAGAAAATATTTATGTTCATGCCTTCGAAGGGCAGATTATTCGATTAAACAACGAAGATAAAAATATAGTGGAGTGAGAAAATATGTCTTTCCAATTTAGCGTTCTCGCAAGCGGAAGTACAGGGAATGCCATCTTTGTCGAAACGGAGGATCATTCCTTTTTAATTGATGCAGGCTTGAGCGGGAAGCAAATGGAAGCTTTGTTTCAAAAAATAGACCGAGACATGGGGAATTTGTCTGGAATCCTCGTTACACATGAGCATTCCGATCATATTAAAGGTGTAGGTGTGCTTGCACGAAAATATAAATTGCCTGTTTATGCAAATGCAAAAACATGGCAGGCCATGGACGGATTAATTGGACAAGTTCCTGTAGAACAGAAGTTTACATTTGATATGGAAACCGTCAAAACATTCGGCTCATTAAACATTGAATCATTTGGTGTTTCCCATGATGCGGTTGAGCCGATGTTCTATTGCTTCCATCAGCAGGATAAAAAGCTAGTCGTTATTACCGATACAGGCTATGTAAGTGATCGAATGAAGGGTTTAATCTCGAATGCTGACGCCTATGTGTTCGAAAGTAATCATGACGTACAAATGCTTCGGATGGGTCGTTATCCATGGAGCATTAAAAGACGAATTTTAAGCGATGTAGGCCATGTTTCGAATGAGGATGCAGCCATCGCAATGAGTGAAGTAGCGGGTGATCGAACGAAGCGAATTTACTTAGCTCATTTAAGCTTAGACAATAATATTAAAGAACTAGCAAGAATGTCTGTAACCCAAACGCTTGAAACAAGAGGAATTATTGTTGGTGAACAGTTCGATCTCCACGATACCGATCCGAAAATCCCAACCCCATTAACAGCAGTTTGAGATTACATAAGTTGTCCGTATAGAAATAATTATGATAATAAAGACTTAAATGACAGTTGAGGTTGTTCCAAAGTTTATCTTTGGCAGCCTCATTTTTTTATTAAGCATTACAGTTATTTTTATTAAAAAAATGGTTCTAACTTATGAACAAAGTCGTAAGATTCCTATTTCTGACACCTTTTCAATAGATTATTGAAAATACATGAGTATAATTATGTATAACAAGGAAGAATAAATCTTAGGACTCATGTGCAGTATTTATTCTGAGAAAGAGTGAGTATTAGGGAAAGGATTGGTTCAGAATGGGTTACTATGATCAAGATTATCAAAATCGTTCACAGCGACAAAAAGGGAACAAAGGTGGATATTTTTTAGCAAGCCTAGTTGGTGCGATTTTAGGTGCAATTCTTGTGATAGCTGCTGTTCCTAAGCTTTCTAATTTAGATGTATTACCTTTTACAGGCCAGCAAGAGGAGCAGCCTCAAGAGAGTGCCAGCACGAATGGTAACGCAAATATTCCAACCCAAAATGTATCTGTAAATGTCGTAACAGATGTGACAAAAGCGGTTGATAAAGCCGCGGATGCGGTTGTTGGAGTTTCAAACATTCAGTCTGTCAGCTTTTGGGGAGAAGCAAATAGTGTTGAGGAACCAGCTGGTACTGGGTCAGGTGTTATTTATAAAAAAGCGGGAAACAAAGCATATGTTGTTACAAATCATCATGTCATTGAGAATTTTAGTAAGCTAGAAGTGACATTGGCAGATGGAACAAAAATCCC
This sequence comes from Cytobacillus sp. Bva_UNVM-123, assembly GCF_046351715.2. Taxonomy (NCBI): domain Bacteria; kingdom Bacillati; phylum Bacillota; class Bacilli; order Caryophanales; family Bacillaceae; genus Cytobacillus; species Cytobacillus sp. Bva_UNVM-123. The sequence continues at coordinate 5,157,133 of NZ_CM177772.1, read as the reverse complement.
AGCCGAATTAAGAGGCAGTGACATCTGGACAGATCTTGCTGTACTTGAAATTGATGCAAAAGATGTTAAAAAGGTAGCTGAGTTTGGTAATTCTGATGCCTTAAAGCCTGGTGAACCAGTCATTGCTATCGGAAATCCACTTGGCCCTACTTTTTCAGGCTCTGTGACACAAGGAATTATTTCTGGATTAGAGCGTACAATTCCTGTCGACATTAATAATGATGGAATTGTTGATTGGAATGCAGAGGTTTTACAAACAGATGCGGCCATTAACCCTGGAAACAGTGGAGGCGCGTTAATCAATATTAAAGGCCAGGTTATTGGAATTAACTCCATGAAAATTGCACAAAGTGCAGTAGAAGGGATTGGATTAGCCATCCCGATTAATTCTGCCCAGCCGATTATTGATGATCTCGAAAAATATGGCAATGTCAAAAGACCTTATATGGGCATTGATTTAGTATCCGTGAATGAAGTGTCAAAATATCATCAGCAAGAAACATTAAAGCTTCCTTCAGACATAAACTATGGGGTAGCATTAAGGCAAGTAAGACCGAATTCACCAGCTGCACAAGCTGGAATGAAAGAGCTTGATGTAATCGTTGAAATGGACGGAGAAAAGATTCGTGATATAGTCGATTTGAGAAAACATCTTTACAATAAAAAGAAAATCGGCGAAGAAATGAACGTGAAATACTACCGCAATGGGAAACTACAAGAGGCTTCTTTAAAGCTAACAGGTGAAACATTTTAATAAAATCAAAAAGTAGGAAAGCGAAATAGGGCTTTCCTACTTTTTTGTTTTGAGCGCTTGCGCTTTTAATATGATAATATGAATTGTGGATAAATGAATAGTATGGATAGAATGCAAACTATCCACAATGTATATAAGTGAACAGTCTTTAATTGAAATGAAAGGATATGGTTAAATGATTTATTCTTGTGAGGAACATATTGATATAGCAATCGATACAATTGTGGATGAGTACGAAACATTCCCACAATTAACAAAGGTAACAGAGGAAGAAAAGTTATCAACAACCTGTGAATATTGTCAAAATCAAGCGATATATATTGTGGCAAACAAATGATCCCCCACAATATGTGGATAGAAAATGTGGATATGTGGATAACTATTGTGAATAACTTGTTCGTAAAGTGAGGATTACATGTGAATATCTCCATTATAACCGTCGGTAAACTGAAAGAAAAATATTTAAAACAAGGAATCGAGGAATATGTGAAAAGACTTTCGGCCTACGCCAAAATCGAAATCATCGAAGTTCCTGATGAAAAAGCACCAGAAGAACTAAGCGAAACCGAAATGGGAATTGTTAAGCAAAAAGAAGCAGAACGAATCCTCGCAAAAATTAACTCGGATGCGTATGTTATCGCACTCGCGATTGAAGGAAAGCTGAAATCCTCAGAGGAATTGGCTGATAGTCTTGATAAGCTAGCGACATATGGGAAAAGCAAAGTAGCGTTCGTCATTGGTGGGTCACTAGGATTAAGTAAGGACGTATTGGAGCGAGCGGATGAAATGCTCAGTTTTTCGAGGATGACGTTTCCACATCAGTTGATGAGGCTGATATTGGTGGAGCAGGTTTATCGGGCGTTTCGGATTAATCGGGGGGAGCCGTATCATAAGTAAGTGAGGTTTTTGAAAAGAAAAGGGACGGGTCTTGATCTTCCTTTAGGATGCGCAAGTCTTGTCCTTCTATTGTTTTCTCGATAGTAAAAACCACAAACCATTTTGTAAAGAATGATCTGTGGTTGACGATTTTTATTCAATTGCTTTTTTGATTGCCAACTTGGCTAACAAAAAAGTTGGATCGACCAGATTTATATCCGTATCAAAGTACGGAAAAAGAAGAGGAATCTCAGTACAACCGCCAATAATCCTTGAAATACCTTCTGATTGATATGTTTCTATCATTTCATTTAATTCCTCTACATAAGAGTTTGTATGAATTTTCCCTATTTTCACATCATTAATTGCAAGGTTTACTAACTTTTGTTCCTCTTCATTCGGTAAAACAATTTTATAAGTGCTGCTATTAAATGCATTTTGATATAATTGCTGCTGAATGGTTGATTCAGTAGCAAAAAGGAGTATTTTTTCACTTACATTTGAATTACACTCCAATACATGTTGAACTGTATTTTCAATCATACTATAAAAAGGTACGGTAACATTTCTTCTAATTTCATCTATCCAAATATGGGCTGAATTACAGGCAATAATTATAAAATCAGCCCCAGCACGCTTTAAAACAAAAGCTGATCGAATTAATTCTTGTAACGGACTTTTGGCTCCTTTGTTGAAAGCTTCTATTCTAGAAGGAATTTTTGGATTATTGTAAATGATGATTTGGTGGTGATCCTGTTCAAATTTGGCAGGTGTATTGGAAACTATTTTTTGAAATAAATCTATCGTTGCATACGGGCCCATTCCACCAAGAATTCCTATTGTCTTTACCATATTATTGAGAATTCCGATTGCCCGGGAACCCGGCCAAATATTTTGCATAAAGCATACTTGAGTCTTTGATTTTAGAAACCGTATCATAATCGCCAACATGTGAAAAAATACGATCATTCGGGGCATGGTTGTTTATTTCAATTAGCCAAATGTGATGATGGCGGTCAATACCGATATCAACCCCGTATTTATAGATGCTCTCATATTTATCCAACTCTTTAGCAGCTTTAATCGCAATTTCAGACATTTTTTGGCGATAACTTAGCATCTCCGCATTGGTTAGATTAAAAGATGATAAAAGTATTGTTTCTCCTCGTTCCACTTTTCCTCCACTTGAACGGTTGCTCACAATACTACCTTCCACACCTCTTCTTCCTACCATACCAACATCTTCCCATTGTCCATTTTCATTTTTTATAAGAACAATTCGATAATCAATGAGATGTTTTTTTTCAATTTCTAAATCAATTTCTTGCTGTATAACATACTTCTTACTTTTAAATTTAGCTTTAACATAATGAAGCAGCTCGTTTTCAGAGAAAAAATCGATTGTCTTATTTTCTTTCTTGCTTCGAAATTTAACACAATATTTATTTGGCTTTGCTATAAACTTTTCTACACCCATTCCCTTTAATCCTGATAATGGCTTTACATAAATGGTTCGAAAGTTTTTCAAATAATGTAGGATATCTTCTGGCTTATTATATAAATATGTTTTGGGGAGATGGGGAATCAAATCTTTATTTAAACTAAGCAATTGATACATTTTCCATTTATTAATATAAGCTGAATTGAAAAAACGTGAACCATAAAGGTTTTTTAAATCATTTTGTCTTTTTGTGGACAAGAGCATTCGCTTTATGATGACTGTAGGAAAAGGGAAAGTTCTTTTTTCCCATCTTCTTGAAGTTGGATTGTAAAAAAGACCATTTATCTTTGCATTTTTTTCATCCATACCTTCCAACGAGAATGCTGCTATAACTCCCCTCACTAACGGATATTGTCGAATGATAAACTTAAGATATTTTACTTTTTCTCTAAGTTCAGATTGGTAGTTTGCTATTAACAGTCCAATAAATGGCCCTATGATGATTCGATTGTTTTCAATGAATAGTTCATATTCAGCTTCTAAAGGAAGCCGTAATTTGTCTATAACCGTCTTGGATAACCCGATTTCATTTTCTTTTAACGTATTTAACTGTTTGCAAGCAACCTTCATTTTTTGAAAACCGAAGTGAATAGTCGTTGTTTTGTCTATTAATTTACTTTGATTAGGATGGACAAAAAGACAATGACTTTGATGATTTACGGCTATTACTTTAATAAGATTTCTCAAACGTTCACCCCCTACATAGCTATTGTGCATAATATGTTTAATCAAAAAGATATGTATAAACGATTTCCCCTTAGCTTAATCCCAATTTTCGAAAGTCGGCTCCGATACTTTCTATAAAAGTTGGGTAAATAGTAGAAATATGCATTTAAATAGGACAATCACAGTGCCACTTTGCTAATTAGAGCAATATATTTAAGTAGTCCCATTGAAGGGAGGAATAATGAATGGGTGTTTTGGTTAATGTTTGAAGAGAACAATTTAGAAATAAATATAATCAACTTTGACATTGGGATTACACATCAGGAGATTTCTGGAATATAGAAGGCAATTATATCCCTAATCTTATAGTTTTTCATTAATAAACTGAAATGAGGTGTATTTTATGAACAAGGATTTTGGAAAATGGAATCAAAATTTACTTTTGAAACAAAATCGCTTAATAGCAAATAGAATTCCAAAAACGAAAAAATATAGTATTGAAAACCTATCAGATTTCCTCAGCCGCTTTGACAATGTCTATGTTAAACACGATACATCAGGACAAGGAAGAGGGGTTTTCAAAGTTTACGTAGGAAAAGATGGAAGATATTGTTTTAGTGGCTTTTCAATCTCAGGAAAGCCACTAAAACAGTGTGTTGATACGATTAAGGAATTTCACCGAATCTTGCGCCCGTATGAGAAATTCGGGAGATTAGGGAAATATATTATTCAGGAAGGCATCCAAAGTGTTACTCGTCATAGACTGCCGTTTGGCATTCGGGTTCATGTACAAAAACATAAAGGAAAATGGCTAATTAGTGGAATGAATGCAAAGATTGGAACGCCAGCAACAATCAATAGTGGTATTCTTAATTTCTCAAGGGGTGCTAAAGTCATATCGATTGATGAGCTTTTGACAATACATTTAAAATTGGATGATAGAAAGAAGAAACAAGTAATTGATGATTTAGAGAAGCTTACTATCTCAGCAGCTAAAATTATGGACTTACATTTTCCTAACAAGGAATATGGCATTGACTTTGGCATAAATCCACAAGGAAAACCCATCTTATATGAAGTGAATAAAAATCCAGGGGTCGCAGCATTTGCCAAGATTGAAAATAAAGTCCTCTTGAAACGAATTATGGAAATTCGAAGATTAGAAAAGAAGGGCTGATTTGCTTTTTATGAATGGAAGCTGTAAAAGGTGATAATTTAAAAAAGAGGATCGATAAACTAATCCATGTAAAAGCATCAATTGGAACAGCTTTAACAAGTTTAGTCGATAGTTTCGCCTATAAACCTCATTTAGATGCGTTACGGAGAACCGTATCACAAGTAAATGCAGTTTATTAGAAAATGTAGCCCAACCGTTTAAGTAGAACGTTTGGGTGTTTTTGTTTCATTAAGTAAAGGAAATTGAAGTGAAAAATTGAATTTAATATAGAATTAATTTTTTGTGGAGGGAGAGTGTGATGGATGGGGAAGTTAGTTCGAGTTGGTACAATTTATATTCCAGTGCTTGACGTTAAAAAATCAGTAAACTGGTATGTAGAAAATTTAGATGCCATTTTAACGTATGAGGATGAAGACAAGGGGATTATCAATTTAGCAAATGTTAGCGTATTTTTAGTGAAAGCTTTAGAAAATCAAGTAAATTCCTTCCAAGATGTAAATGATAATATGTGTTTTCCAGTTACCTTTGAAGTGGATGGTTTAAATAATCTATTGATTCTACATCAGGAATTTGTACAAAAGGGAATAAAGGTGGGAGAAATTGAAGATCGAGGACATGCAGGAAATAACTTCATTTTTTATGATCTAGATAACAATATGTTTGATGTATGGAGTGAATTAAGTCCTTCTTTTAAACAATCCTTAAAATAGAACAGCATTTACGCTAGTTAGGGAGAACCGTATATGAGTAAAATTGAGGTTGAGGAGGGAAAATTTAATATGCATTCGATAGAGCAAATAGGTAACTGTTTTTGGTATATCACACCAGTATCGGAGACCGATCGTCCCATACTTGGGATGGTTGTTGGCAGGAATAAAACAGTAATGATTGATGCAGGCAACTCGGAAAAACATGCCAAGTATTTTCTGGATGAACTATTAAAAAGAAACGTTTCATATCCAGATATGGTTGTCCTTACACATTGGCATTGGGATCATATTTTTGGTCTCTCTACTCTAACAAATGCATTATCCATTTCCTCAAAAGAAACAAAAGCGGAAATAGAAAAATTAAAGCATCTCTTGTGGTCGGATGAAGCTTTAGATTTGCGAGTTAAAGAAGGAAAGGAAATTGAATTTTGTGCAAATGCAATAAAAAAAGAATTTGCTGATCAACGGAATATCACGATTGTGTTGCCATATTTAATCTTTGAAAAACAATTGGAAATAGATCTTGGAGAAGTGACTTGTGTCCTACAACATGTGGGAGGAAGTCATGCTTCAGATTCTGTCGTTGTGTACATCAAAGAAGAAAAGATTCTATTTTTAGGAGATTGTATTTATTGTGATATTTTTTCTAAAAAGAGGAATTACAAAATCAACGAAACGCTTCAACTTTTAGATAAACTAGAAACATTTGATGCCGAAACATATATTCTCTCTCATTGGAAACCAATTTCAAAAGAGGAATTTAATCAGGAAATTACAATGCTTAGAACCATTGCAACATATACTGATGTTTTTAAAGGTAAAAAACAAAGAATAATAGAAAATTATAAGAAATATGTAAAAAGGGAACTGACTGATGACGAATTAGAAGTAATAGACGAATTTGTTAATGGTTATTAAAGAAGGTATTTTTTGTGTTTTTATCAAGGCATTAAAAAAGTAAAACGTGAATAAATAGCGTAATCATTTTGAAAAAGTTTTTTTGATTAGAGCTATAATTAAATTACTTTACATAGCGAGGAGTAAGTGTTTTGGAATTAAATGATGTTATATTTGGACACAGATCCATACGAGAATATGAAGACAGGGAAGTAAGTCAAGAGCTGCTAGAGCAAATATTAGATGCAGGTATACGTGCCTCATCAAGCGGGAATATGCAATCTTATTCAATTATTGTCACAAAAGACAAAGAACTTAAGCAAAAATTATACAATGCACATATGGAACAATCGATGGTTGTTGATGCACCTATACTAGTAACTTTTTGTGCTGATTTTAATAGAATGAGAAAATGGCTTTCGCTCAATGATGCACCTATACATTTTGATAATTATATGAGCTTTATGATCGGGGCTATTGATGCTACTTTGGTAGCACAGAACTGTGCTTTAGCAGCAGAGAATGCTGGGCTGGGCATTTGTTATATGGGATCAACGCTTGCAAATTGTAATCAAATTGGTGAACTGCTTAACTTACCACCAAATGTTATCCCAGTTGTCGGTTATTCATTAGGATATCCCGCGGAAAACCCTGAGCCACGTGATCGATTGCCAAGGCATGGAATCGTTCACTATGACCAGTATCGTGATTATTCAGATGAGCAAATTCTCGAAATCTATAAAGAAAGAAATGAAAAGGGGTGGAAACGCTATATGGACATCCCTAGATTAAAAGAAATGACAGAAAGACTAGGATTAAAGAATCTAGCTCAAGTTTATACCATTGCGAAATATACGAAGGAATCGCACATCGAGTTTTCACAGACTGTGCTGAATTACTTAGAGAAGCAGAACTTTATGAATAATGATTGATCTTTTGGGAAATCCTCGTTTAGAAATGTAATGGTGAACCATGTTATAAGTCAGAATGGTCTTTAATGAGTTAAATAGATTAATAAGGCATGCAGCCCTCTGTTAAAGGACAATGTTGATTTTTGCACCTGTTGATTGGAGCAGAAATCAACAGCCATGTTTAACAAACTTAAGAAAATCAAATGCTGAATATGGAAAGTAAGGAGGAATGGTAATGTTAACAATTCAACGAATCTATAAAGAAAATTTCCCAGCAGGAAAAAAAGTGATATATAGCTATACGTCGAAGAAATACTATAAGGTATTCTCTGGAAAAATAGACAATGGATGGAATTTTACTTTAAAAGAAGAAAGCTTTGATATCCCATTTGTGAAAAGATTAGAAGAAGAGGTTTTTGAAGAATATAAAGAAGGTTCTGAAGCCTATATGGCAGAATTAGATGGGAAAGAGGCTGCTATTATGGTGATTCAAGCTATGGACTGGAATCATACATTATTAATCCATGATTTACATGTATGGCCTCAGTTTCAAAAGCATGGAATTGGAAGAAGATTAATAGAAACAGCTAAACAAAGAGCAGTTGAATTGGGCGTACGAGCCATTGTATTAGAAACACAGACATCCAATTACCCTGCCATCCAATTTTATCTAAAAAATGGTTTTGAAATTGTCGGCTTTAATACGATTTCTTACTCGAATGACGATGTACATAAAAATGAAGTGCGTCTAGAAATGGGATATATTTTATCAAATTAATGCCACACATAGACAAGAGGTGGAGCGTACCATAAATAGAGGCAGTTTTTATTAAGAATAACTAGCTTTGTTCTCCTTTTGGAAACAAAGCTTTTTTAACGTTTTTTAATAGTTTTTTTCGTTTTGCCTCTTGCCCCAAATACAAACTTGTGTTTTTTACAAAAACGATTTCCCCACGTATTGTTCATATTCAGTTCATAGTGTTGATTTATAATCCATAAATAATCTGGAAAGTATCAGATGAACGTCTTGTTTAAAAAGGAGTTGCTGAAAAAAACACTTTTATAGAAGTTTATTGATTAATAAATGAGGAGGAACAACGATAATGAACAATCAACATACAAAGATAATCGCGCAAAATAATGATTGGGCTGTTGAAGCAAGTGGGCTTGTCAAAACGTTTGGCGATAATCGGGCGGTAGACGGCGTTAATCTTAATGTCAAAACCGGTTCGATTTACGGTGTGTTAGGTCCCAATGGAGCAGGTAAAACGACTACGATCAGAATGCTTGCTACACTACTTCGGCCAGATGCGGGATCTGCACGCATCTTCGGGCAAGATGTAGTAAAGGATCCGCAGCTTGTCCGTCAATTAATTGGGGTAACGGGTCAGTACGCTTCTGTCGATGAGTCACTCAGCGCGACCGAGAATCTGATTATCTTCTCCCGGCTTCTAGGTCTCGGTCGCACTGAGGCAAAGCGTAAGACAGCAGAATTGCTAGAGGAGTTTGGTTTAACGGAAGCTGCGAAGCGTCCCTTGAAACATTTCTCAGGGGGGATGCGCCGCCGGTTAGATCTGGCTGCGAGCCTTATTGCCCAGCCGCCGCTTATCTTTTTGGATGAACCGACCACCGGACTCGACCCACGGACTCGAAATCAAATGTGGGATACGATCCGAAGCTTGGTAAAGTCCGGGTCAACAGTACTTTTAACAACTCAGTACCTTCAGGAGGCAGATGAACTGGCTGACCGAATTGCAGTGATTGATCACGGTCGTGTGGTCGCAGAGGGTACAGCGGATGAGCTGAAAGCGTCAGTTGGTACATCTTCCTTACATTTGAGCATCCTGCATCCACAGGATATGCAAGCCGCAAGAGGGATTGTTGAACGGGTGCTTGAGGTCCAGTCAGCTGTTTCGGCAGAAGGCGGGAAGGTTTTGGCACCAATAGAAGATGCCGATCGGGTAGCGGACCTGCTGATCGCACTAAGGGAGGCAGGAATCCAACTGGCTGAATTTAGTGTACAGAAGCCAACACTGGACGAAGTGTTTCTAACAATTACCGGCCATGATGTGAAGGATGAGGGATCAACAGCCTCTAAGAAATGGCAACAGGAAGGGGAAGTACGAGTATGAAAAATAATCCAACGATGCCGGCTGTTGAAAGACAGCTGCGCAATAAATCGAGCTTTAGCCAAGCGGTGAAAAATTCATTGACGATGGCCTACCGCGGCCTGTTAAAGATACGTCGAACACCTGAGCAATTGTTCGACGTCACGCTTCAGCCGATTATCTTCACTTTGATGTTCACTTATATCTTTGGCGGGGCGATTGCAGGAAATGTGCAAAACTATTTGCCTATAATCATTCCTGGCATCCTCGTTCAGACGGTTATTTCAACTTCGATTGTCACAGGAGTCCAACTGCGGGAGGACATGGATAAGGGAGTGTTCGACCGATTTAAGTCGCTGCCGATTGCACGGATTGCTCCGCTGGCGGGGGCGTTGCTTGCTGACACGATTCGTTATACGATTGCGACCGTACTCACTTTCGTCATGGGGTATATTATGGGCTATCATCCCGAAGGTGGTCTAGGCTTTGTTGTCATCGCCGCTCTTCTTGTTATTGTATGTTCTTGGTGTGTAAGCTGGATCTTTGCCTTCTTTGGCGTGATTGCCCGTACTGCGTCAAGTGTACAGGGGATTTCGATGCTGGTGCTGTTTCCACTTACGTTTCTTTCGAATGCATTTGTACCAGCCGATACGATGCCAAACTGGCTTCAATGGTTTGTGAAAATCAATCCCATTTCACATCTTGTCACAGCTGTCAGAGAGTTGACCAACTCAGGCACTATTGGGTGGGACCTGACCATCTCTCTGATCGGTGCTGGCCTCATTGTTGCCATCTTCGCACCAATCACGGTTCGTGCCTATATGCGCCGAACATAGTTATGAGAAGCTCTGAATGGTGTAAAATAAAATAAATGACCTATAGGGAACCGCATGTAGACTGGCGCTTCCCTGTACTTTTTTAAAAAGGAATGAATATGATGACAAAAATATTAATCGTAGATGATGACCCTCACATCCGGGAATTAATTCACGTCATTCTTTCGAAAGAAGGTGTATCGATTGTGGAGGCGGTAGATGGGGAAGCTGCCCTGTCTATACTCGAAACGGAAAAAATTGATTTGATTATTCTTGATATTATGATGCCGAATATGGATGGTTGGACATTTTGCCAGGAGGTCCGAACCTATTATTCTGATACGCTGCCGATCTTAATGCTGACGGCAAAAGGGGAAACAGCTCAAAAAGTAAAGGGTTTTGATCTTGGAGCGGATGATTATATGGTGAAGCCGTTTGCTGCAGCGGAGTTGGCCGCGCGGGTGAAAGCACTGCTCAAACGATATCAAATAACGGCTTCTAATCGAATTGAAATTGGAAATATGGTGATTGATCGTGCTTCCTATAAAGTATTCATCGGAGAGCAGGACATGACCTTACCGCTTAAGGAATTTGAACTGTTGTTTAAGCTTGCTACCCATCAGCAAAAAACGTTTTCAAGAGAGCAATTAATTGAAGACATTTGGGGGTTTCAATATGAGGGGGATGAACGAACCGTTGATGTCCACATTAAACGGCTGCGGCAGCGATTCTCTCAGGCAGATTGTCCGTTTATCATCACGACAATCCGTGGACTCGGCTATCGTCTGGAGGTGCCGAATTGAACCTTCCTGAAATGATGAAGCGAATGTTAGGTTTTATAGCTGTTATCCTCTCTCTTCTTATCGGCTGGTCGAGTGCCTATTGGGTGACAACTTCGTTCTATGAGACCGTTCAATATTTTCCTTCTGAATTTACCAGACAGTTAATCAACTCGATTTTAGGATTTTTCCTATTTGGGTGTTTCATGTTTTTTATTACAAGAATTAAGTGGGTAAGATCACAGCAAGATAAATTCTTGCATCCGGTCCTTCATGCCATGAAGATGATGGCTGAAGGAAATTTTAATATCGATCTTTCTTATTACAAGGATCAATTACACGGACGAAATGATCATCCATATCAGAAGCTAATCGAAAGTATTACCCATATGGCAGATAAGCTAGGGGAAATGGAAGAAATGCGGCAGGAATTTATCTCAAATGTCTCGCATGAAATCCAGTCTCCACTTACATCGATCAGCGGATTTTCATATGCGCTGAAGAACGATGAGTTGAGTGCTGAGGAACGCAAACATTACCTTGAAATTATCGAAATGGAAAGTCTCAGGCTATCAAAATTGAGTGAAAATCTTTTAAAACTTACTTCATTAGACTCTGATCATCATCCGTTTGAACTAAAAAACTATCGGCTGGATCATCAGCTGCGCCGGGTCATCATTGCCAATGAACCGCAATGGGCAGAGAAGGAAATCAATTTCGATATTTCCCTTGAAAAATTAACGATCACGGCAGATGAGGAACTAATGGACCAAGCATGGATTAATTTAATTCATAATAGTATTAAATTCACACCAAAAGCAGGCACCATATCTGTTGAGACAGTTAAAACAGCTGACAATCATCGGGTCGTCAAAATTAAGGATACAGGAATTGGCATGAACAAAGATGCACAGCTGCATATCTTCGAGCGATTTTATAAAGCGGACAAATCAAGAAATCGCCAATTTGGGGGTAGTGGTCTTGGTCTATCCATTGTCAAAAAAATAATTGAATTGCACAAAGGTGAGATTCAGGTCCGAAGTGAACCGGGAAAAGGAACGGAAATAACGGTGAAGCTTTGGGACAGTCCTCTGTTGCATTAACAGAATGAGCACCCATTTTAAACATGTTGATATTTTGTCAACGATTTAGAAATAAATAAGCACTTTCGCCAATTTGATTAATACAATGTAAAAAAAATAGGAGTGATTTACATTGTCCTGGTTAATCATTTTGGCTTTTGCTTTTTCATCCAGCATCGATAATTTAGGAGTAGGCATTTCATATGGAATAAGAGAAATTCGAATTGGTTTAGGCGCTAACTTATTGATAAGCTTCATTTGTTTTCTGATGAGTATAGCAGGGATTTCCTTTGGAATATGGCTTTCGAAAATGATTCCAGGCATGTTTCCTTTGATCATCGGAGCATTTTTTCTCATTATTATTGGAATTAGGGTCATTCTATTGGGGCTTCCTCGCAAAAAAGGAAAATTAGCTGTGAGTACTGAGAATGGTCATCACGAAACTCCAAATATGAAAGGAATTTTGAGGAACCCTGAGGCAGCTGATGTCGATAACTCGGGAGAAATTGGTTTGGGGGAGGCGGTCCTTCTAGGAGTAGCTTTATCAGCGAACGCACTTACCAACGGTTTAGGTGCTGGCCTGCTTGGATTTTCACCGCTGGCAATTTCCTTAACCGCCGCAATTGGCAGTTTCATTAGTGTCTGGGCAGGAGTTGCCTTAGGTTATAAATTAGCAGCCATTCGTATTGGTTCTTTCACATTGGGGGAATTCGGAACAATCATAAGTGGTATTATTATACTGATCATTGCGATTGCTACATTCTTTTAAGGTTGATCAAACAGTTATTGTTCGTTGACAAAATGTCAATAACAAGATATAAAATTGCTTAAATGCTTAAATAGATTCATATTGCCATCGTAGGTCTTGATTAATTCACTGACATAGATATCATTAAAAAAATATTGATATTCAAGGGGAGGGAAAGATTATGTCTGATCAAACAAAACCTAGTAAACTCTGTTTGTTATTAAGAGAATTAATGAAAGAACATTCATTATCGATGAGAAAACTTAGTGAATTAACTAAAATTGATACAGCAACCATTTCGCGGATTATGAATGGTAAACGAAAAGCAAATCCTGAACATTTACAAAAAATGGCTGAATATCTTGGTGTCCCAATTGCTGATTTATTTATAGCCGCTGGTTACCCTATTGACCAAACACAGGAACAGCAATACTCAGATATTCATTCTTCTATAGACATGATTCAGAGTGACCTTGAATCCTCTGAATTATATAATGAAACGTTTACTATTAACAGTGTGGAACAGCAATTGGCAAACTATCAACATTATTCACAAACCGAAGAGGGAAAAGAGCTCGTTCTTAATGGCTTTGAGAGAAAGCTAATGAAAGTTGGCAGTGTCGGTCCATTCATCAGTCAGTTGAAGGAGATGTTTGAGAGGTTTCGATCGAGAAAGGGTACTCCTGCTGAACTTGCCATCATGGGCGGTGCCCTCATTTATTTTATTATCTCGGTAGACGTAATTCCGGATTACACTTTTCCACTTGGCTATTTAGACGACGCGATCGCGGTAAAACTTGCTTCAAATTTATTAGTAGAAAAAGCATGAGGCTAAACATAAAGGGATTATGAGCATGCTGCGAACAGTTTGGCATGCTCCCCATTAGGTAGACAGATTAAAAAATAAAACTGTCTATCCAATGAGGAGTATTTTTAATGGCTAAAAGTAATGATTCAAATGAAGAAAACGTATTTTCAAATACAAAAATTGGTTCGCTTTTGCTTACTTTAATATTCTCCCTTAATTACAAAAAACGAGCCCCGAATGGTCCCAGCTAATTTAGACTTCTGCCTAGCAAACTTAAACTTCTCTTCTAACTCCTTCGGTACCTCCATCCCCTCGGAAAGCTTAAAACCAACGGCCCGCTTTTTAGGGCCGTCAACCGTGTACATGACATTGAGGACAAGACCATCCTCATAAATCACATAGGCAAATTTAATATTTTCTACTTGAAAACGCGACGTTTCTAAAGGTTTGGCTGCAAACTCAATATCGCGTTCTTCTTTCAAAATTCGGTTCACATACTCAAGGGTCTCACAGGACTCACTAGCTGGTACTACCGTAAATTCATGCTTGTATTTGTTCATAAAGTAACGCGCTTCATTGGCACGTAAACCAGCAAGTGCTTCTGCTAAAGGTGAAGACTCTAAACCAACCGTAGATACATTTTTAAAATCAACGATATAGGACATTTTCAGCCCTCCTTTTATCTCTTATTTTCTCACAACAGGGATCCACATTTCACCATAAACTAAGCCGTCTCGCTGCCCCATCACAACCGCTGTATTGGGTCCACCAACATAGGCAAAATTCGTTGCTTCTGATAAGGCTTGACCAAAAGCAATGCCAGTAACTTTATTACTCATTTCTTCAACCGTATTTCCTTCCCCTTTAACAACAAGGTAATTTCCTTTAGGAAATTGGATCACTCTAGATTCCCCTAGTTCTGGTGCTGATGCCTCTGTCATAACGCCAGCATAATGCATCATCTTGTTATTTACTGCTTCGTTTACGATAAAAAGGTAATCGTTTTTGGCCATAGCTTTCAAAGCGTCAAGCGTTCCATCTTGGCTGACGGCTTGCCAAAAGTCTGACTTTTCCTTGTTTATGCCTGCATAATCTGTATAGTTGCTCTTAAGTTCAGTTCCAATACCAAAAACGGTAAAGCTGTCTTTTTCTTCTAGAGTATAATTTGCCATATTCAAAACCATCCTCTTTTTTAAATTTATCAAATGATTTGTCTTTTCATTTGATGAGTTTATAATAACTTTAAACCATGTCAAAAAATGATACTGTTTAGGAGAATCCGATGAAAAAAGTTGAACGGATTAATATTATCATGCGGTATATTAACAACCGCGCCCACTTTACAATTTCTGAAATCATGCGAGAATTTAATATCTCTCGTTCGACAGCTATTAGAGATATTAGAGAAATTGAAGGCATGGGGATGCCACTTGTCGCTGAAGTTGGAAGGGACGGGGGTTATTTTGTCATGAACAACTCTGTTCTTCCTACTGTACACTTTACTGATAATGAGATTAAAGCTCTTTTTATTGCCTTTATGGCCACAAGAAATCAACAACTCCCTTATCTTAAGAGTCGACAGTCTTTAGCTGAAAAATTACTAGGCCTCATTTCAGAAAACCAGCAAGATGATCTTGTTCTTTTAAATCAAATCTTGCTTTTTGAAGGGACTAATCCTAATAATCCCGACCTACTTGAGCTATCAGACCTACCCCATCCTATGTTAGAAAAACTCATTCAAATTCTCCTTTTAGATAGCTATTTATTGATTACGACCAAAGAAGAGCGGGGAATAAAGTCTTATCCAATTTATCTCTTGCACCTTTATCATGAAAAAGGCATTTGGCTAATTGAAGGTTTTGATTTAAAGACTGAAAAAAGACAAATTTTCCCTGTCGACAATCTCGCTGATATCAAACCATATCCTCCGAAAAAAAGATTAAGCAGGAAGAAGATTTCAGAAAAACTAAGTAAGCAGGAGGAGGTAATGAACCTTGTCCTTGAACTTGGTCCAAAGGCGATTGCCCAGTTCAGAAAATACCATCCTTTAAACGTTTCAATTTCCTATACGAATCCTTACCAAACCACAGCCATTTTAAAGACTTATATTAATGTTACGAATTCCGAAGAATTGACCGAAATAACAAACTGGCTACTTTTCCTAGGTGGGGATATCAAGGTCAAGGAAGTGCCAGAGGAAGTCTTAGAAATTTTACAAAAGAGATTATGCTTATTCTACCCATAAGCTGTACCAGTTAAAACTGGAATTGCTTCAATACATCTTGGACTTCTTCAACAGAAACTTCTTTAATGTTGATATACTGCGTTGAATATATATAATAAATATAATTTTATTAAGAAAACACAAAAAATCATTTCTGTCACGATTAACGTCTATGATAAAATCGGTAATTTAGTAATATGAAATGTTAAAGGGGGCATAGTATGAAGCAACTTTATATAAAGCAGAAGGTATTCAGTCTAAGTAGCAAATTTACGGTAAAGGATCAGCAGGAGAATGATGTTTATTACGTAGAAGGCAGCTTTATGAAAATTCCAAAGACTTTCTCCATTATGAATTCAACAGGAGATGAAGTTGCGCTTATTACGAAAAAGGTGTTCAGCTTTTTACCGAAGTTTTTTGTTGAGGTGAATGGGCGAGAAGTGCTAACGATTAAGAAGGAGTTTTCTTTCTTTAAAGCACGCTATACGATTGATGCGGCAGGCATAGAGGTGCATGGCAACTGGTGGGATATGGATTTTCAAGTATTACAGCACGGTGAAGTCGTTGGTAAAGTGAATAAGGAGTGGTTCACTTGGGGCGATAGCTACAAGGTTGAAATATTGAATGAAGAGATGGAGACTATCATTATTGCGCTCGTTGTTGCCATTGATTGTGTGAAGGCTGATCATGCAGCTGCTTCCTCTGCAGCAACGACTTAATGATAGTGACATACAATATCAAAAGCCTATTCAAGATAAAGAAATCTTGAATAGGCTTTTCTTTAGAAAAGAGACTGTTTATAAATGAATAGAATAGATAGTTGGAATAAAGTGCAGTAATTTATTTTAAAAACCACAAGAAATATCATAAGAATAAAATGGAAACAACATATAATTTTATTCAGGAGTGAGACAAATGAATGATTATATGCAGCTTATGATTGATTGGATTGAAGAAAATTTAAAAACTGAGTTTTCACTTGATGAATTAGCGAATTATATGGGATATTCTCCTTATTACTGCTCTTTTAAATTCCATCAGGCAACTGGTATAAGTATTCGGCGCTATCTACTTCTTAGAAGATTGTATTTGTCTTTGGAAGATTTGAAATGCAATCGGAAGGTCATTGACATTGCTGTTGATTACGGTTATTCCTCACAAGAAGCGTATAGTCGAGCCTTTAAGACGGTTTTTGGTATAAGTCCGCGAGAATTTCAGATGAATAATAGGCCGGTTCAATCATTTGTTAAACTTACGATTAATCAAGGTAAGGATGGATGCAAAATGGCTTTATCTCGGGAAATTGAAGTTAAACAGTTACAAAATGTGAACAAAGAACTATTTGATAAAGATGTGCTAAACATCTTAAATGGGCAAATGATGTATGAAGAGTTCAAAGCGAAAAAACTTATGGGAGACTCTGACTATGTACCTTTTAATGAAGCGATGTGTGTTAATACGACCACAAGACAAGTGTTTGATGACGAGTTTATTGAAATTAGAGCTTCCGGCCATCATGATTCCGTTGAAAATTATATTCATAAAGTAATAAATCCATTAGAAAATCTGTTTAAGAAAGACTATCAATATATTGTTTTATGGTTTGGTGAGGACATGTTTTGTCAGATGAACCTTCTCACACTCCTTGCTTATTTAGAACAAGCGCAGTATACAGGTAAAGTGTTTTTAAACAATTTCCGAGAGGATGAATTTAAAGTCAATCAAACAGAGCTGACATTAGGCAGCTATCGTGCTTTGTACGAAGAGGTGTTAATCAATCATAAAAAGCCGTCAAGTGAATTACTTCCTGTCATGTATCAAGCCATTGACCTGTTTTTAGACATGCAGACTGAAAATAATGCAGTTGTAAAATATATTTTAAAAAATAAGGACGTATCCACCCCTGAATTAGTGAAGCGGTTATTCAAAATTTTTCCGACATTAGGTTATGGTGATACACAATATGTCACACTTATTAATAAAACAAAAAGGAATTAGAAAAGAAAAATTTAATGTATATAGTATAAAAATTCTATGTTAATAACAGGTGGAGGCAAAATGTATACGATTGGACAAGTTGCTAAGTTTTTAGGTGTATCTAGAGATACTATAAAATTTTATGAAGAAAAAGAATTAGTAAAACCTAAGCAAAACATTGAGAATGGTTATAGAAAATATAATCGTTTTGATATATATGATATAACCACAGTAAATTTCTATAGAGAAATGGATATTGAAATAAAAAAAATTCAGGAATTAAGAAAAAGCAAGAGTATAGAGGGAATAAAATCATTATTAGAAGAGAAAGAACAAGAGGTTTTAGAAGAAATAGAATATAAAAAGCTTCTTTTAAAAAAGCTTCAGATCGTAAAAGAAGATTGCGAAAAAATTAAACAATTCTTAGGAAAATACACAGTAAAAGAAATGAAGCCTTTAGAAATAAAAGGAGAAATAGAGCATTACACTGCGTATGATGAATATGAAACGCTTAAAGAGAACATGGACAGCTTGAAAAAAGCAGTTACTTTAACCTCTTTAAGAAGAGTCATAAAATTCAATGACGATGGTATTCTAGAAGATAAGTTTATCATTGTTAGAAAAGTAGAAGACTTTCATAAAGAACTTGAAGGTGAAATTCTATCTCATTCCAAATGTATGTATACCGTTATTGAAGATGGAAGATGGTCAACTGGTGGAAAAAATACTGACCATAACGTGGAAGCTAGTTTAAGAAAAGCAGCAATTGAAAATGGGTATGAACTGTTGGGGCTAGTTTATATAAATCTATTACTTACCACTTATGAAGATGGACTTGAACGTGTATTTTTAGAAATGTATGTGCCTATAAAATAATGCAAACATGTATTGACCTGTGAGTAACTCCTAGGTTTAAGCTGAATGTATTCGTAAATATGAGCAAATTGTATTTACGAAATACTTAGTTTGAATAGGGGATTATACATGAATAGTGAAAAGAAACTAAAAAAACCAGTAGCAAGTTTTATTCTGCTAACCAATATCATTTTTTTTCCACTTTTTTGTCTTGTAGGAGCCATAAAAATGTTAGAGTTTCCTGAATGGGCCTTTAATGTAATGCTCTGTATATCAGCTTGGTCCTCAACCTTTGCTTTTGCAGCGCTATTTAAGAAAATCTATCCTGGGGAGAGTTTTATACAATTTGTAAAAGATAAATTCAAAAATAAACTTAAATTTTCTGTGATTCTTACTGTAATAGCGATTCAAGTCTTCATAGTTTTGATGGTAACGTTTTTCGTATCTAATAACAGTGAAGCAGACTCCATTTTTAAGATATCTTCATGGGGAATGCTGATCTATTTCTTTTTGAAAAATCTTCTGTCGGGGCCACTAGGAGAAGAAATAGGGTGGAGAGGTTTTGCTCTAATGGAGCTCCAAAAGAGACATTCGCCATTAAAATCTTCGATTATCCTCGGATTTTGGTGGGGGATGTGGCATCTACCCATATGGTTTACTACAGGGTACGTTGGCATAGATTTAATCAAATATATGCTATTCTTTATGATTGCAATCCTATCCACTACAGTCATCATGACCACATTTTATAACATAAATCGGAATTTAATCGTCCCGATCATCATCCATCAATCCTTTAATTTCTTTATTGGAATCATCAATGGAAACTTAATCGATTTAATCATGTATAACGCCATTTTTTATTTACTAGTAGCGATTTTAATCATCGTTATAAATCCAAAGAAAGTATTATATGATTAATGAACATTAATACTTATTTGCAAATAATAAGAGCTGCCCACTAAAGCAGCTCTTTGTTTTAAAATGCAATCAATCTCGAATCGTCTTCATCACAAAGGAATGATCGCCATACGTACTAAATTCGGGTGGGCGATTACCTCTGACTTCAGGAATACGATAAGACCGATCCGCGACAATCCATTCAATTGAATCATTCGCATCAACCGTTACTTCTACATGAAACGCTCCTGCTTGACCTACAATATATGTGAATTGTAATGGCTGCTCTTTTGTATATCCGTGTTGTTCTAATTCTACTTCTTTTCCGTTGATGATTAGTTGTGAGACATTCATCTTTGCCAAAGACTTCACTATTATTTCTTCAGCCTGACGATTTGTTTTTATTTCGTATTCAATTGTACGCTTTTCGGCTTCTAGCTCGTCTGATCGTACTGTTACACTAGGTGCTTTCATATCATATAATTCAGCCTCGGAATAGGCTACATCCCAGTTTAACAAAGGAAAAAATTCAGAAGTGTTGCCTTCCTTAACATCCTCACTCATATAATTCGATGTATATTCATCTAAAGCATATGAGGCAGCCCAATATGCTTTGCTCGTATCTTCATTCATGTAATACGTAATATCGCTTACTTTTGGATGTTCTGCCGTTGGCGTATTATTTATGTTCATACTGTTTGAGATCATGACCACTAGTCCTGCACTGAAAAGGAAGGATGGCATCATCCAATTTGATTTCAGCTTTAATGTGCTGAAAATGGGGATGAGCAATGTCCCTAGTAGGAAAACAAGGATCATGAGTACATTTGCAAGATTCATAGATACGAGTGCTTGAATAAGATAGATAACAGGTGAGAGAATTAAGAACGCTGGGATCGCAAATCCCGCTGTGATAAAATAACTCTTCCATGAGTTTTCTTTTAAAAGAATAACAATGTTTACACCAATTAGTCCAAATAATAACGGCCAAGCAAAAACATAGCTGCCTGCTTTTAATAGAAAACTTGTTATGATTAAAAGGACTAACCAAATGAGCAGGGCACCCATCGTTAAGCTGCCTACTTTGATTTTTTTATGGGCCAACATATATAGAAAATTGATAAAGGCAAAAACAATAATTGAAAAACTAATCAAGTAGATCGTTCCGAATGTAATATTTGTTTCCAGTATCCATGCTTTCTCAGAAAAAATGGCAGTAAGTAATCTCCATAGTCCGAGTCCAATCGCAAAGGCTCCTGCCATTCCGCCAATCATAACGAGAAGACTAGCAAGTGTTCCAAGAATGGATAGTTTCTTACGTCTATATCCATGTACCATTGTTAGTACGAATAAAATAACTACAAACATCGTAATTGGAATTACCAGATCTTCTGAGTATGTAATCATTGTTGAACCGAAAATATTAAAAAATAATTGATTTCCATCCTTAGTTTGATTTAAATCCATATCCCCAAAATGCCGAACAAGACTTAACATATATTCGCCGTGATGCTGGAGACTTTCTTTACTTAGTTCTTCAAGGTTATCGCTTGTTGTATGGTAATGGCCAACACCCTCACCAAACGCAAAGTTTAGCCCATTAAGACCTGCCGCTTTAAATATCGTAAGATCCGTGTCATTTGGCATTAGCTTATAGAGGCTATAAATAAATGACTGGGCAACAGGTGTCGGTGCAGCTTTCACAAACTCCTTCACAATCCAGCCATTGTTATCACTCGTTTCAAACATAAAAGAGGGACCTTTGTTTCCACGTGCTTCAAAATTTAACACTAACCCAACATCTTTTACCCATGGATGTTCTTCAACAAACGCCTTTGCTCCAAGCAAGCCATTCTCTTCCCCAT
This sequence comes from Cytobacillus sp. Bva_UNVM-123, assembly GCF_046351715.2. Classification (NCBI taxonomy): domain Bacteria; kingdom Bacillati; phylum Bacillota; class Bacilli; order Caryophanales; family Bacillaceae; genus Cytobacillus; species Cytobacillus sp. Bva_UNVM-123. The sequence goes on along the minus strand of NZ_CM177772.1, from coordinate 5,135,480 downwards.
CTGATAAAAGGATGATGACATCGTTTTGAAGAGGTTTCATTTCCTTTAAGGCTCTTACAGTCTCTAAAATCGCTGAAACGCCAGCACCATCATCAGATACACCTGGACCTCCTGGAACAGAATCATAGTGAGCAACAAGCATAATGGCATTCGTAGAATTCGTTCCTTCTATTTTGGCGATAATATTCTCGACTGTCCCTCCTAATACCCATGAGCCAAGAGGATAAAGGGAATTAGCTTTCTGAATTTCGGGTTCAACACCTAAATCTTCTAAAACCCCAATCAAGTAATCTCGAACTTTATCATGTTCCTTTGAGCCAAGCGGGTGTGGTGCAGTGGCAAATTTCTCTAAATAGGAGAAAGCTCTCTCGGCAGAAAACGTAGTTGATGCATCAGTAGCCGGTACAACCTTAGGTGATTGTAGTTGTAAAAAACTTATAAAAATCGCCCCGAAAATAATGACAACAACCGAAATGAAAATAAGTACAGATTTTTTCACGTTTTCATGAGCTTGTAGCTTCGTTTCAGTAGGCTTAATTATTTCCAATTCATTCGCTCCTTTAGACTGAAAATAAAAAATATATAAAATAAGTATAAAGTGTAAAATATGGTTTTGGAATGGTAAAGAATAAATAATACCATTGTTATGAAGAAAAAGGATCCTAAATGCTCGATAAAAACCAAACTTCGTTGTAACCTTATAAAAATTTTTCCGTCTAAAAAGTAGTTAAAAAATATGGACAGCGAGGAGAATGTCAGAATGAAAAAATGGGTTCTTATCATGAGTTTAATCCTGGGCGTGGCGATGCTGGCTGCGTGTGGAAATAAGGAAAAGGATGATGACAAGCAAGAAGTATCATTGGCTGATGTTCATAAGCAAATTAAAGATGTGATTGTGGAGGATTTAAAGAATGGTGGATTTGCAGAGCCGGTTGTGGACGGAAAACTACTTTCCTATCTCGAGATTGACTTGACGGATCCTGAAAATCCCGACCGTGATTTCTACTTAGAGAAATTAGGCATTCAAGAGGAGCAATTGCAGGCTGGCTATGTCATTGCAGCACTGATGAATATCAATTCAGATGAAATCATTTTACTTGAAGCAAAGGACGAGACAGCTGCTGCTTCGTTAAAAACAGCATTAGAAAAAGAGCTTGCCGCACAAACTCAAACATGGAGCCAATACTTGCCTGATCAATTTGAAAAAGTAAAAAACAATATAATTAAACAAAATGGCAATAAGTTAATTTATATTACGTACGATCACCCTGATAAAATGGCGGAAATTTTTGACGCGAAAACAAAGTAATGGTTTTTAGTAGTTTACTATTTCTCTATTTATTTTTGCCTATCACCTTGATTCTTTATTTTATTAGTCCTGCTAAAGGGAAAAATATTGTGTTACTCATCGTGAGTTTAATATTCTATGCATGGGGTGAGCCAGTTTATGTCGGCTTGATTATTTTTTCTTCATTAGCGGATTATGGGTACGGTCTGATCATTGCAAAATTTCAAAAAAGTAAACGAAGGGCCGCAAAACTAGTACTTATCCTATCACTTGTGACAAATTTGGCGGTGCTTTTCTTTTTCAAATATGTCGATTTTATTATCGAAAACATTAATTATGTTTTCGGTACGGAGCTTGCGAATTTGGACTTGCCTTTGCCAATTGGAATTTCCTTTTATACGTTTCAAACGATGTCCTATATCATCGATGTTTACCGTGGGAAGGTGAAGGCACAGCGGAATTTTATTTCGTTTGCCATGTATGTTACACTGTTTCCCCAGCTTATTGCAGGACCGATTGTGCGTTATGAGTGGATAGAGAAGGAAATTGCGCAGCGCCATGTAACTTTTTCCTTGTTTTCTGATGGAGTGAAGCTCTTTATAATTGGACTTGGGAAAAAGGTACTTATTGCAAACCAAATCGGTTTACTTTGGGAGGAAATTCAAGGGCTGCCTTCAGGTGAACTGTCAATGGCAGCAGCATGGCTTGGGATCATCGCATTTTCCTTCCAAATATATTTTGACTTCAGTGGTTATTCGGATATGGCAATGGGTTTAGGGAAAATGCTTGGTTTCCAGTTTCCGCAAAACTTTAACTATCCTTACATTTCTCGAAGCATTTCTGAATTTTGGCGAAGGTGGCATATGACACTTGGCGGCTGGTTCCGTGAGTATGTATACATTCCTCTCGGAGGCAATCGCAAAGGCAAGATGAGAACCTCTATAAACTTACTTATCGTATGGATGTTGACGGGATTTTGGCATGGGGCGAGCTGGAATTTTATCATTTGGGGGCTTTATTTCGGCGTCCTTATTTTACTTGAAAAGGTCTTTTTGCAAAAAGCTTTGCTCAAGCTCCACCCGATCTTTCAGCATTTGTATTTTATTTTCTTTATATTAGTAGGCTGGGTATTCTTCCTATTTGACGATTTGCCGGTAGGCTTACACTATTTGGTGATTATGTTTGGCTTTAGTGGACAAGCAGTCGTAAACCAAACATTTCTATATTTATTGCTGTCCAACCTAATCTTATTGCTAATGGCGCTAATTGGTTCTATACCTCTATCAAGATTGGTGAGACGTATCGTTGTATTACCGTTTCTTCAGCCTTTATTTTATTTAATCGTGTTTCTATTTTCCTCTGCTTATTTAGTTGGGGCGACATATAACCCCTTTTTATATTTTCGCTTTTAGGAGGTGAGCATGTAGAGAGTGAAAATTGTTGATCACAAGCTCATAACGGGCGGATTTATTTTCTTTATTTTGGCAGTCGGTATTTGGAATATGTTCACTCCTGATCAAGCATTTTCTGAACAGGAAAACCGCGTACTCACCCAAAGACCATCTTTATCGATAAAGGGAATTCTCACAGGGAAATATATGACTGATTATGAAGCTTACTTATCTGATCAGTTTGCTGGAAAAATAGGCTGGACAACGTTGAAGGCAAAGGCCGAGCAATGGCAAGGAAAGCGTGAAACAAATGGCGTTTTTATTGCGAAGGATGGCTTTTTATTAGAGAAATTTGCAAAGGAAGAGGATACATTCACTCGTAATATTGAGCAAGTTAAAGATTTTTCTCGAAATAATAAAGCAAGAGAAGTATCATTCATGCTCGTTCCAACTTCAGTTGAATTTTACAAAGATAAGCTGCCTTTATTTGCGAAAGTCGCTTCACAGAAAACAGTATTGGAAAAAGCAGAAGGGCTTCTAGCTGACAGTGTTAAGTTCATCAATATTTATCCGCCCTTACATGCGCATAAGCAAGAGGGGATCTATTTTAAAACAGACCATCACTGGACGATGAGAGGCGCCTATTATGCATATGCCGAAGCGGCTGAAGCGCTTGGTTTTGAATCTTATTCGATGGCTGATTTTTCTACAAAGAACGTGTCTACTGATTTTCTTGGTACGTATGCCTCAAAGTTTGTTGGGTTTCCGGTCAAGCCTGATGTGATCGAAGTATTTCAACCACGCTTTCCGGTCAATTATAAGGTAACAGATGAAGCCACAGAAGTGACTCATTCACTCTATCAATGGGATTCCTTGCAGAAACGAGATCAATATTCTTTCTTTTTACATGGAAATCATAGCTTGCAAACGATTCACTCCCATGTAAAAAATGGCCGTAAGCTTGCTATTATTAAAGACTCCTATGCTCATGTGTTCATTCCCTTTCTTGCAAACCATTACGAAGAAATTCATATAATTGATTTGCGCTACTTCCATTCAGGCTTAAATTCCTATTTGGAGAAAAACAAGTTAGATGATGTTTTACTTCTGTATAATATCCCAAATTTTATGGCCGATTCGAATCTAATATGGTTAAAGTCATAATGGAAACACAAGAGGCTCACCGTTTGCCCCGCGGAAAGCGAAGCGTCTGGAACGGAAATCAACGGACAGGTTAATAAGAACAATAAAAAAACATACTAACATTAGTAAAACAAACCATGGCCTTGGTCTGTGCTATTAATGTTAGTATGTTTTTAGGTAGATTAACAATATGTTTTGCTTAGCTATGCCATCTTAAGTTACAATGTTTGCCCTTTAATAATTAGCGATGTTTGTTAAAATAAGAAAATGGGATGATGAATGAGTTAAAACCCCACTTTTTTTGTTTTTAACAAGGGCAGGTGTTTTATGGAGATAATCGCATTTATTGCAATCATTTTAATTGCTTCCATCCTTCAAACGAGTACAGGGTTTGGCTTTTCTATTTTGGCTACTCCTTTTCTTCTTTTTCTATTTGAACCGCATGAGGCCATTCAAATAAACTTAATATTGTCTTTAATCATTTCTAGTGCCTTAATAATGAAAATCAGACAGGATATTGATTTTGAAATTATTAGAAGATTTGTAGCAGGAAGTATTATCGGTCTGCCCATAGGAATAATAATCTTCTTGTTAATGGATATAAATAGATTAAAGTTAGGAGTAAGCCTGATTATTTTAGTATTAACGATTATGCTTATTCTTCAGTTTCGAATGAATCAAAACAAGAAGAGAGATTTACTTGTAGGTGGACTCTCAGGTTCACTCACAACAAGTATAGGCATGCCCGGACCACCATTATTATTATATTTTTCAGGAACAAATACGCAAAAAGAAAAATTGAGAGCTACTGCACTCGCCTTTTATTTATTTATATACTTTGTTAGTTTACTCATCCAAGTGATTTTCGCTGGGACAAATAAGACAATCTGGGTATCAAGTTTATCGGCTTTACCTTTAGTATTTGTAGGATTGTATTTAGGTCAACAATTATTTAAGCTTATTAATCAACATGTTTTTCGTATATTTACATATATCATCTTATTGTTTACAGGGATTTACTTGCTGGTGGAAAGTTTGGGATTATTGTAATGACTAAAGGCAATATTTCTTTTATTAACGGACTACTTACAATATTATTTTCTGGAGGAGGGGAGTCTATTGAATTGGATTTCGAAAAAGAATAAGAAACCCCTTATATTCTTACTCATTATTGTTTTTATCATTGCTGGTCTACTTGATATCAAATATGAAGGATTATTTTATCAACTATTACCTGAATCAATTCAATCCTATTTAGCTAATATTTTTTAGGCATTCCCTTTTGCTAAACAAGATAAGGTGAAAAGCTAAATTTCAAAGAAAAATAAATTAGGATGGCATCATGAAAGGCGATACAAATTCGTATCACCTTTTTAAGTAGATTATGCTATTTCAGATCCCTTTTACAATTAGCTAACGAGACTTTTTGTTTGAACATCCTTTTTATCGTCCAATTTTCGATAAACGAGTGCAAGCAACATCGCAGGTATTGTGCAAATGATCATTCCGATAAAGGCATATCTTGGCTCCATTTCGTATAAATACCCGCCGAAAATAGTAAATATCGCTGTGCTCCAGCTCAATGCCAGGGCAGAATAGATTCCTTGTGCTTTTGGAATTTGCTCGTGTGGAATATGTTTAATTAAATATTTCATAAAGGCATAATGAGCCATCGCAAATGAGCAGGCATGTAATATTTGTGCGAAGCTGAACATCATGACAGTAGGAAAAGCAAATACAATGATCCAACGTACGGTTGAACCGAGGGCTGCTAGTGTTAGTAAGGAGCCAACTGAGAATTTTCGGAAAGCTCGATCAGCAATGAAAAAGAAAAGAATTTCTGCGATCACGGCAATATTAAGAATCACACCAATTAAATATTTAGGTGCGTTGATTTCCTGTAAATAAATATAGCCATAGCTGTAGTAAGAGGCGTGTGCCGCTTGCAATAAGATTACAATAATAAGCACGATGCCAAAGTTTTTGATCGTAAATAAAGTCAACATGCCACCTTTTTTTGTTTCATTCTTTTGTGGCTTTTCAGATAAAACTACAGGTGCATGCATAAAACCAAGACACATCAATAGTATTGTGCCAAGTAACATCGCCCATAAAATCACTTCGTCCCCAAGCGCTCCTGTAAAGAAGGTCAAAATCATGCCAGCCACAACAAATCCGATTGATCCCCATGAGCGGCTTTTTCCGTAATGTTTTAATTGCTTATTTTGTACAAGGACGCTAGCTGAGCTGTCTAATGTAGGCATCAAAGTAGGATAAACGAAATTCAAAAATAATGTCACAAGAAGTAAGCCCGCAAAAGAATTGACTGGAATATATAACAGAATAGCGATGAGCGTGCCAATCGACATTCCATTTAATAAGGTCTTACTACTAAATTTCCCTGACAAATAAGGAAATGCAAATAAGGTAGAAAGTCCGCGTGCAACTAACCCTAAACTCATAATCAAACTTGCTTCTGGAACTGTAATTCCTTTTGTATGAATCATCCACCCCGTCCAATAAGGCAGAAAAACTCCCCACGTCAAAAAAAAGCTAAAGAACTGTCTGTTCATCCATCGTTGTGTATTCAAGTTGATCCCCCCGATAATTGCATATTAACAAGAAGAAACATACAATAATATGAGATATCTCATATTTAAGGTGAGGGACGATGGAAATATATAAAAAGCAGAAAAGGCAGCAATATTTGGAGGAACACTCCATTTCACATTTATTTTCCTTTCCAATTGAACCGTTTATTGAAGTCCGTGAGTATAAGCGTGATGAATGGATTATTCGCGAAGGAATGCGGCCGGATTACTTATTTTATGTCATTGAGGGAAAGGCTAAAATTTACGTAACGTATCAAAATGGGAAAGTTTCCTTAATCAATTTTATTAATGCACATGATTATATTGGGGAAATGGAGCTATTAAATGAGGTGTACTACACAAAAGGGATCCAGACTTCTACGAAGACCGTTTGTTATGCGATATCGATTCATCAATGTCGCACACAAATGCTCGAAGATACGACATTTCTTCGTGAACTAACGAAATCTTTAAGTATGAAAGCAACATATATGTCCGAAAAATACTCACAAAGTCTCGCCTTTCCGCTTGAAAACCGGCTAGCAGATTTTATTTTGCAAACCGCTGATGAAGGAGTATATAAAGAGAAACACGTAACCGTATGTGATTTTCTTGGCGTATCATATCGCCATTTATTGTATGTCCTTGCACAATTTTGTGATAAAGGCTATTTGATAAAAGAAGGACGTCACTATCGTATTCAACAGCCCCATAAATTAAACGAGCTTTCGGTCATATTGAAGAATGAATAACAGATCCTTTACTGATTTTATGATAGGATTTAAAGAGATATTGAAGGAGGACTTGAACGTAAGTGATAAATATAACTATTCCAAAACCATCTGTTACCATTACAAAACAGAAAAATCCTGAGCTAAGTAATATTTATGGATTTACAGACTTTCATCTTATCCCTAGAGATAAGGGCGGTATCTTTATGTTTTATAACAATAATAAAGAGCTATTATTCGTTGGTAAAGCAAGGAAGTTGAGACCAAGAATTAAAAAACATTTTGAGGATACTGTATCTCCAATCAAAATGTATAGAGATGAAGTCACTAAAATTGAAGTTTGTGTGATTGAAGACCCTGTACATAGAGAAATTTATGAAACGTATATTATTAATGAACTCAAGTCGAAGTACAATATAGACAAGGTGTTTTTTAAGTGAAATTTCATTAAGAGAGGCAATAGGTACAGTCAAATGAGATCGTACCTATTGCCTTTTATAATTCGATAGAAAAAGGATGACAATTGTTGGATAGTAAATATAAAAAAATAACGAACTATTTATATACTTACAACTGTTATGAGGAGGAGCGTTCATTATGTGTTTTGGAAATGCGCTCATTATTTGGGGTTGAGCCTCAAGCTGGCATTGTGGAAAGCCATGTAAAGATTGATCCAAGCCGAAGTCCGTTTATGAAGGAAAGAATTTCTGTCTTGTATGAGGAGGAAAGCCTGCAAAATCTTCTCAAAAAAGTAACAGCTCTACAAATAACCGGTGAAACGTTTAAAGTGATTTATGTAAAAAACGGAAGACCTTCAAAAACGGAAAAGGTAGAATTTGGAGAAAGGCGTGCAATAGAGAAGGAAATAGGTTTACATATGAATGGGGTAGCTAATCTACAACATCCGGATCGCTTGTTTGGTGTCATAGTTGTCAATGGAAGATGGGTATTCGGTGATTATGTTAAAAGTGAGTCTGTTTGGCTTCGACATCAGCAAAGGCCGCATAGTTACTCCACTGCGCTTAACACACGTGTGGCTAGAGCGGTTGTGAATATCGCTATTCCTAATCCAAATGGAATAAAGGCAATTGACCCTTGCTGTGGAATTGGGACTGTATTAGTGGAAGCTTTATCAATGGGGATTGATATAGTAGGGAGCGATAAGAATCCTCTTATTCTTGCTGGAACGAGAGAGAATATCGCCCATTTCGGGCTTAATGGAGAAGTAAAATTAAAGGACATCCGTGAAATTACAAATGATTATGATGTAGCGATAATCGATTTGCCCTATAATTTATGTTCTGTTATCACCCCTGAAGAGCAGACCGAAATGCTCCAAAGTGCCCGAAGGTTTGCTAAAAAAGTCGTAGTGGTAACGGTTGAACCAATCGATGAAATCCTCCTAAAAGTGGGATTTGTCATGATCGATCGATCTGTCATTAAGAAAGGATCATTTGCTCGCGAATTGATTGTATGTATGTAAATTCCTTTTATTATGGCTATGTTAAAGCTTAATGTTGGTCTTTTTACTAAGTTGATTGGAGTGGAAGGCACGAGACTCCTGCGGGAGGAAGGGACAGGGGAGACCCCACAGGAGCGATAGAGCACCGAGGTGGCTCCCGGACCGCCCGCGGAAAGCGGGTGCCTGGAACGGAAATCAACAAGCAAGATTAAACAGAGCCCTTAAAATAGACTTAATATAAAAAGATAGTAGAGGACGCTCTCTACTATCTTTATTAATTAGCAGCTTCTGTATGCTTAACACCAAACGATTAATTTATATGGTGTGGTTTGAGCAGGAATACTTTTTGTAGTTGGTCCATAAGTAACAATTAAATTTCTGTTTGCGGGATTTTTTGTAAAGGGTTGCCCATTTTTTAAAACAATTGGAGTATAGGGAGAAATAGTTAACTTTAATAGGCCATCACTGCTCACAAACTGACTGTTAAAATAGTCTACTTTTACATTTTGATAGGGGCTTTCTTTTACGATGACCAGTGCTTGATACTGTGGAGGGTAAATTAAAGGAACAGGTGCATTTCCATCATAATATCCAGTTACTTGATCACCTGTTGTCACCATAGCATGGTCTACAAAGTAAGTATTTGGCGATACAACGAAATTCACTAATGCTCCAGTTTCATTTTCAACAGACATTAATTTATAACAACCATCCGATTCACCATTTTGTCCGATATTAAAATCATTAATCATGGTCACTGTGCCACGAAAAGATAGAAATCTGATCATTTTCATCCCTCCAATCCTATCTGAGATCAATTTTCCTTTAATTACTGACTCTCTGTTAAAGGACAGTATTGATTTTTACACCTGTTGATTGGAGCGGAAATCAACAGCTTCGTTTAACAGAGCCTAATTATTAGGATTGCTTGTGCTATCCTTTTAAACAATTTATGTGACTATCGCCTAAGTGGTGATTTATTCATAAGTGGATGATATTAACAAAATACGCAAAAAGACTAGAAGAGAAGCACAATACAGCTTCTTTTTTTGTCTCATATACAGACCATAAGCGCAAGAATGAGGACGAAATGGAGGATGATTACTTGTTAAAATGGGTCCAATGAACATTGGGAGGAAATAAAATGAACAAGGTCAAAACCCTTTACAAGAAACATTAGAACGAGCAAAGGCGTATGTAGAAAGTGGTGCCAGCGGGATATTTGTTCCCAGTTTGAGCGAAGATGATGAGATGAAAGAAATCGCAATGAATAGTAATGCTCCACTAAATGTATTATCTTTACCTACTCTCACAAATTGTAATAAGCTAAAAACATTAGGAGTTAAACGTTTTAGTTTCTTAAATGCCCTATCTGATAAAATGATTGCTTTTCTGGAAAAGAATGCTGGCGAATTATTAGCATATAAAGATACAGCCCATTTATATGAGAAGTAATGTAGAAAGGACAGTGCAGTACAATGGTGACGAATTTAAATTTTTCGTTTGAAGAAATGTGGGAAAAAATAATGGCTTGTGATCGAAAGTATGATGGCCTATTTTTTACTGCTGTAAAAACAACTAAAATATACTGCCGTCCTTCCTGCAGATCAAGAAAGCCTAAAAAAGTGAATGTGGAATTTTACTATGATATAAATGAAGTTGAAAAAGCGGGTTATCGTGCTTGCAAAAGATGTCAGCCAGAAGTGGAGCATTCTCCAAATGTTGGGGTGGTCAAAAATGTCATTACGTTCTTAGTCAATCATTATAAACAAAATTTGATATTAAAAGATATAGCAGAACAAGTCGGTTTAAGTCCTTATTATTTGGAACGATTATTTAAACAGGAAACCACTGAAACCCCGCGCACTTATTTAGAAAAAATCCGCATCGATAAAGCAGCCTATCTTCTTAAATACACGGCTATGACGAATCTAGTGATATGCTATGAGGTGGGATTTCAGAGTCCTTCCAATTTTTATAAAGTGTTTCGAAGCTTAAAAAACTGTTCACCAAGTGAATATCGAAAGGAATTTTTAAATGAATTGGATTGAACATGAATCTTATATCGAGATTTATCCACCAAAGGAATTTAATTTTGCTGAGTGTTTAATTTTTTTAGGCAGGTCAGACACGGAAGTACTTCATCAAATTAAAAAGGAATCTATCTATAAATTAATAAAAGTAAATGAAGCTTTGATCCTCTTTACAGTTGAATACAGCAATAATTGCTTAAAAGTTGATTTCCCAATAAGCAGCCCATCTATCCACTCTCGAAAAAAAGTGGCAGAGTATATTTGGGAATGGTTTGATTTGGATCAGGATTTAGTGGGATTTTATCAAATGGCTAGGGAAGATCAAGTTTTAAAGAAACTTGTTGATAAATACGATGGTTTACGGATTATATGCATTCCCGATTTATTTGAAGCGCTAGTATGGGCGATTATCGGCCAGCAAATCAATTTAACCTTTGCTTATACATTAAAGAAACGCTTCGTTGAACAATTTGGCGAATGTCTAACCTTCAAAGGGGAAACGTTTTGGTTATTCCCTTCATTTGAAAAAATTTCTTCAGTCGATGTGGAGGATTTAAGGAAGCTGCAATTTACTGCTAGGAAGGCCGAATATATTATTGGCATTGCTAAAGCTATGAAAAATGGCGAATTAACAAAAGAATTATTGCTTCAGAAACAAGATTATCAGCAAGTTCATAAATCATTAATGTTGCTTAGAGGCATTGGAGCATGGACGGCAGATTATGTGATGATGAAATGCTTGCACAATCCTTCTTCCTTCCCAATTGCAGATGTAGGCCTTCATCATGCATTAAAGAATCTTTTAGGACTTGAAAGGAAACCGACTATAGAAGAGATCGAACAACTAGCAGCAAATTGGCAAGGTTGGCAGGCTTACGCTACCTTTTATCTTTGGAGATCTTTATATGATAAATATATATAAATTAGATTATGAATCCCCGATTGGTATGATAGTAATAATCGGCACCACTGAAGTAATTACTTCGATTCTGTTCTCTGAAGCGAATAAAACGATAAATGTTTTACTGCCTGAAACTCCCCCCATTTTAGTAGAATGCTATCACCAACTTGACGAATATTTTAAAGGAAATCGCTATGAATTTACATTCCCATACCATTTTGAAGGGACAGACTTCCAAAAAACAGTATGGAACGCTTTAATGCAAATACCCTATGCTGAAACGGGGTCTTATAAAGATATCGCTGTTTCCATTGGGAATGAAAAAGCTGTCAGAGCAGTAGGAAGTGCAAATGGAAAAAACAAATTAAGTATTGTCATTCCTTGTCATAGAGTAATCGGTTCTAATAGGAAATTAACCGGATATGCAGGCGGTCTGTGGAGAAAGGAATGGCTGCTTGAACATGAGAAATCTTTTAAAAAGGTAAATCAAAAAATAGAGATTTAGAAATCCGCTAATCAAAAATGGACCGGGCAGTTTTGCCTGGTTTTTTATTTTTCGTTTTAAGGTTTATGTAAGGTTCACATTAAAATGGTGTAAGGATGGAGCACTATACTGACAACATGAAATTAAATACTCATTAAAGAGGTAGGAAAGAATGAATCCATCCATTACGCAAAAAGAAAGAATTATTTCCTTAGATATTATCCGTGGTCTAGCTTTATTTGGTATTTTATTTATTAATGTAGGGGCCTACAAAGTTCTTATTGAAGGGGGGCCAATGCCAGATCTTAGTGGAATGAATGGAATCATTGACTCTTTAATCGATGTATTCATCGAAAAGAAATTCTTTTCCATTTTTTCATTTTTATTTGGCGTAGGGTTTTATATTTTCGCCTCACGCGCTGAAAGCCGTGGTGATAAGCCGCGTTGGCGGTTTACCAGACGTTTATTAGCTCTCTTTCTTATTGGCATCGTTCATATGTTTATTTTTTGGGGATCGATTCTTGCAGTGTATGCCATTATAGGTTTATTTCTTATCCCTTTTTATCGAGCAGAGGTGTCCACACTTAGTAAGTGGCTAGGTGGAGTTATTGTTATTCACATTCTTTCTCTTATAATAGGGATTTTCGCTCCTGGTATGGGGATATTCTCTAACGTTATGGATCTTCTAGCGAACGATACTTTTACTATTTTCATCATGTTTTTATCAGGATTTTTAGTAGCTAAAGCAGATTGGCTTAGACGTATAAGCGATTCGAAGAAACAAATAAGGTGGATACAGATTATAACATTTCCATTCTTTATTGGTTTTTCGATTTGGATATGGGTCGCTTCACAAGGGGATGATCAACTTATTCAATCGATTATCGCTTTAGGCGCAATACCGGCCACTTACTTTTATTTATCAACTTTATTTCTAATCTTAGAAAATAAACGTATCGCGAATTTTCTACAACCAATTGCAAGGGTCGGTCAAATGGCTTTAACGAATTATTGTGCACAAAGCTTTATCGGACTGGCCTTCATATCATGGTTAGGACTTGAGGTTGTCTCGCCAAATCATATTGTCATCATTTCTATCTTCATTTTTGTCATTCAGATTATTTTTAGCGTCATTTGGTTTAAGTTCTTTAAGATGGGCCCATTAGAGAAAGTATGGCGGTTTATGACTTATGGAAGGGGAAAATGATAATCCGATTTGCATGATATTTTAAAATAAAACAATAATAAATCAGACAAGATGTTGCAAAGAAGGAGCATTTTTGTCTGATTTTAATTTTATCGCAGACTAACGGGAGAACGAGGGACATTCATGTCAGTATATATCCTACCAATACAAGTTGCATTTATTGTGTTTAGTATATTAGGTTTTTTTCTTATCATTCCATGGCTGATTTATAGTTATCGAAAATATGGGTTTTTAAGTATTTGGGCTTCTATCGTCACTTACTCCTTTATTTTCTATATGCTATCAGCTTTGTTTTTAGTTCTTTTGCCACTTCCATCCACTCGCAATACATGTGCTTTTCAATCACCGGATACCGTTTATTATTCATTAAAGCCATTCTTTTTTGTTTGGGATATTTTCAATAGCAGCTCGGTTATTTGGTCAAAACCTCATACATATATTCGGATATTTAATCAAATGGCCTTTTGGCAGGCTGCATTTAATTTTCTGTTATTATTGCCTTTTGGAGTCTATGTACGGTATTTTTTCCGAGAGAAACGATATTGGAAGAGGGCTTTAGGACTCGGTTTTATCCTCTCCCTTTTTTATGAAGTAACCCAGTTAACGGGGATTTATGGAATTTACAAATGCCCATATCGCATATTTGATGTTGACGATCTATTAATGAACAGTACGGGTGCTCTTTTTGGTTTTTTTATTGCTCCGATCATTCTTGCTTTGTTCCCATCTAGAAAAAGACTTTTAGCAAAAAAGGAAAAGATACAGGAAAGCCATTTAGTACCTCCATTGTCTCAATTATTGGCTGTATTCATAGATTATATCGTGATAAAACTCAGTTGGTCTCTTACAATTGGACTCTTATCATCCAGTGGCTTTGCAGAGTTTGTTTATACAACAGTTGGTTTTATTGTGATGTATTTTGTTGTCCCTATCTTATGGGGAGGAAAAACGGTTGGAACGAATATCATGCGATTTAAATTTACGAATGAAGAGCATGGCGTCCCATCATGGCAGTCCTTTCTAAAAAGAACGATTGCCTTATATATACCTTGGGTGGCATCCTTGTCATCAAAAATAATAAGTAATGTTACGTTAGAAATGGAGTCCCCCTTCTATGCAATACATGTATGGATAACAATGGCTATTTTCGTATTCATATTCATGATGTGGGCAGTTTTATTTATCCATGCATTAATCATCATTCTGAAAAAAGGGAAAAGAGTCTTCTACTTTGACAATGTGGCGGATTTAATACCAAGAAAAAAATGACTTTATACACGGCAAATCCTTTAACAGGGTTTGCCTATTTTTTTAAGGTTCATGTAAGGTTCATATTAAAATGCTGTAAGGTTCGGTCATTATAATCATTTTTGTAGTACACAAGGAGGATTATTCAATGAAAACAATCTTACAAGCAAAAAATGTTCAAAAAATATATGGTTCAAAAGAAAATCAATATAAAGCATTAGAAGATATAAATTTAGAAATTAAAGAAGGCGAATTTATCGGAATTATGGGACCTTCGGGAGCGGGTAAATCGACATTGCTAAATATTTTTTCTACAATCGATACTCCAACATCTGGGGATATCATCATTGCGGATCAAAATATTGTCAGAATGAAGGAAGAAAAGCTATCTGATTTCCGTCGAAATCAACTAGGGTTTATTTTTCAAGATTATAATCTTCTAGATACATTAACGGTAAAGGAAAATATTTTGCTCCCACTTGCTTTATCAAAGGTACCAGCAAAAGAGATGAAAGCCCGTGTCGAGGAAATTGCTGATACATTTGGAATTCGAGAAATCCTTAATAAATATCCCTATCATATCTCAGGAGGTCAGAAACAGAGAACGGCCGCATCCCGTGCAATTGTAGCAAATCCAAGCTTAATTTTAGCGGACGAGCCAACTGGTGCACTAGATTCAAAGTCTGCCACAAGCTTGCTTGAAAGCTTAACAGCACTAAATGAGCATAATCAATCAACGATCTTGATGGTTACTCATGATGCCTTTGCTGCAAGTTTCTGTAAACGAATATTATTTATTAAAGATGGCAGGATCTTTGCTGAAATCCATAAAATGCAGAAATCTCGCCATGAGTTTTTTCAAAAAATAATGGATGTCCTCGCTTCACTTGGAGGTGGACAGTAAATGACGTTATTCAGCATTGCTAGGAAAAATATTAGGAAAAACTTTACGAACTATTTCTTGTATATTGCATCGATGATTTTTAGTATTGTCATTTACTTTACATTCGTCTCACTAAAATATGATCAAACGATCCAAGCTACTACAGATTCTTCTACCAAAATCAGTTCCGTCTTTAACGCTGCTTCGGTAGTTCTCATGATCTTTGTCGCCGTTTTTATCTGGTATTCAAACTCATTCTTTACAAAGAAACGCAAAAAGGAAGTCGGATTATACTCATTATTAGGTGTTCGCAAGAAACAAATTGGCCGAATGCTCTTTTATGAAAACTTTATTATGGGGATTTTAGCCCTTTTTATTGGGATTGTCCTTGGTTCCATCTTGTCTAAGTTTTTTGTTGTACTTTTAATGAAAGTCATGGGCTATGATGCGGTTGGAAATTTTGTTATTTCATCTGCAGCGATTCTCAACACAATCATTGTGTTCACCCTGATTACGGTTATTACTTCGATTCACGGCTATCGCTTAATTTATCGCTTTAAATTAATTGAGTTATTTAAGGCAGAGAGTGAAGGAGAGAAAGAGCCAAAAGCATCTGTCGTGATAGCGATTTTGTCTGTTATTTTAGTTGGAATTGGCTACTGGCTAGCCCTTCAAAATTTATTGGAATCAGATGCATGGAGAAAAATGGGCTTTATGGTAACGCCTCTCGTTATATTAGTCACCGTTATTTTAGGGACTTATTTATTGTTTAGCTCATGTATTGTCTTCCTATTAAGGATTTTAAGAAAAAATAAAAATTACTTCTGGAAGGGAATCCATTTAATTACCACATCCCAGCTTCTTTATCGAATAAAAGGAAATGCGCGAACATTAACGATTATTGCCGTTCTAAGTGCGACAACTTTAACGGCGGTTGGGGCGTCATATAGTTTTTATTATAACAATAGAAATAATGCTGAAACTGCGAATCCAAATAGCATGATGTTTATTTCGCAGGATGAAAATAGATCCGATCAAATAAAAGACAGAATTTCACACGATAAAAAACACAACATTATTTATCATGAGAGCATCCCAGCACTTCAATTGAATGCGGATATTACGAATTTGAATAGTAAAATTTCAGCTGATGAAGTGGAATATACGATTATTTCAAATGAGAACTATAACAAATTGATAAAAGTGCAGAAAAGGAATGAATCTCTATCATTGAAAGGAAGCGAGGCAGCTGCATTAGATGCTACTTATTTCGAAGGCTTATCACCAGAATATGTCGGATCTACGATTTCCTTAAAGGGGAATGACCGAAGCGAGAGCATTACATTTAAGGAATTGAAGAAATTTAATGTCCTCAATCTTTATACGTCTAACATAACGGTTGTAGTGAGTGATGAGTTATTTTCCACATTAGGAAATGGATCAAACGCAGTTAATATGGAGGCTTACGAAATAACAGATGAAGATGCTGCAAAAGCCTTAACGAAAGACATTGATTCGATGTTGCCAGATGAAGCCAATTTCTCAAGCTTTTATACCGATTATGCGCAAGGAATGGAGTCAACAGGCTTGCTTATTTTTATGGGCGGATTTTTAGGTTTAGTATTCCTTGCGGCAACAGGAAGCATTATTTACTTTAAACAGCTAACGGAAGCCAATTTGGACAAGGATCGTTACGATATATTACACAAAATTGGTGTGAATAAAAAGGAAGTGAAGAAATCTATTTCGAGACAAATATTATTTGTTTTTGCTTTGCCATTAATAGCAGGTATTGCACACTGTGCAGTTGCCCTGACCGCACTGTCAAGGCTGCAGCAAACAAACTTGGTGATTCCTGTCATGATCTGTATAGGCGTGTATGCTTGCATCTACATCGCTTATTACTTCTTGACAGTGAATAATTACTACAAAATTGTAACGAAATCAAATAAATAGAAAAGGGGACAAATAATGAAAAAAATGATAATATCTTGCCTAATCATCGTAGCTATCCTGCTTAGTGGTCTAGTAATCTTACAAAAGGTAAACTTTAACAGGTTAGGAGCGGATGAATTTTATACTCAAATTATCGGAGAAGGAAAAAAGATCGATGATAAATTTGACAATGGGGAGAAATTTGTCAGATATGAATATAATCTGCCAGCTTTTGATAAGGAAGGCAAACAAAAAATATTTACTTTTACTTCCAATAAACAACTTCGAGAAAATGCTTATTTAATCTTATTTGTGAAAGATGAAAAAGGAGTTACGTCTTATCAGGAAGTAGCAGAAAAAGAGCTGCCAGAGGAGGTATCTGGAAAATTCAAGTAAATTTTTATGAGAATACAAAGGGAATCCTTGTTAAAAAGGGTTCCTTTTTGAGCGAATCGGAATTTTCATTTGTTTTACAGGTGAAATGATATGACGATCAAGTTCTTGCGTACTTTATCTGATTTAAAAATGAAGGCATTCGCCGGAAAGACTTGCGAACGTCAAGTTTTTCTACTAATAATAAAGTGAAACTTCAATCAGTGAGGGTTTCCGAAGTGTTTCCAAAATTTCTTGGAATGAGGTCTTACAGCCCGTTAATGCGGGATAAAATACTGGAGGGAAGATACGATGTCATTCAATAACAAAAAAGTTTTAATTATAGATGATGAAGAAGATATTTTAAGACTGATTAAGACAGTTCTTATAAAAGAGGGAATTGAAAATGTGATTACTGCTGCTACCGTAAAAGAGGGGTTCAAGCAATTCCAAAAAACGAACCCAGATCTTGTTTTATTAGATATTATGCTGCCAGATGGAGAAGGCTATGATGTATGTAAACAAATTAGAAATATCTCAAAAGTACCGATTTTATTTTTGTCAGCAAAAACGGAGGAAATTGATAAAATTTTAGGCTTTGCCATAGGCGGCGATGATTACATTACAAAACCATTTAGCCCAAAAGAGGTAGCTTATCGAGTAAAAGCACAATTGCGGAGAGCAGATTACCTGCAGACAGACGTGGTAAAAGAGTCGATCATCAAAGTTGGCCCATTTGAATTGAATGAAGAAAAGGCACAATTAACAAAAAATGGGGAAGTCATTGACTTAAAGCCAAAGGAACTCGGATTAATGAAATATTTTCTCCAAAACAAAAACAGAGTAATCAGTAAGGAACAGCTTTATGATGCAGTGTGGGGCGAGGAATTCTTTGGTATGGATAATACCATCATGGTTCATATTCGAAGATTACGGGAAAAAATTGAAGCCCAGCCTTCTCAGCCAAAATATTTGATTACCTTAAAGGGCTTGGGCTATAAGCTTGCTATAGAGGATGAATAGTTTATGAAATGGAAGTTGACTGGGAGGTATTTATTTTCGGTTGTGTTGGTTGTTGCCCTAGTGATCTTCATTAATGTTTTCCTTGTTATCACATTGCTAATTGCACAAGCAAATTTGGATTTACCAATCTTTCAGGAAAAAGAAACATCTCCCGAACAATTTACGAGACAGTTCCAAAATGAGGTAATTGTCACAGATAATGAACAAGTGTCAATTACAGAAAAAGGGCAAGAAGAGTTAATAAAAATGAAAGCATGGATACAAATTTTAGATGAAAATGGCAAAGAGGTATTCGGCTTTCAAGTTCCTTCAGAAATAAAAAAAAACCATACCCCAATAGAAATAATTCAAATGTACAAGTATAAAGAAATGGCGGATACAGTTGTTTATGTTGGTGAAAAGAAGGGAAATGACCGTCAGTTTAGCTATTTGATTGGAATTGAAAATCCTAATTTAAATAGATATTTTATCTCCTATGATAATCGAGACATCTTTCAAATATTGAAGGTTGGAATGGTTATTTTTATGATAGATATTCTTATTGCTTTATTGATTGGATACTTTTTTAGCAAAAGGCTTACAGTCCCATTACATAGATTAATTGATGGGATAAAAAAGTTGGCAAATCATGAGTTTTATTATTCGGAACCAAAAGGACTTTACAAAAGTGTCTTTTATAATTTAAATCATTTATCAAACCAACTGAAAGCAAGTGAAAATGAAAGAAAGAAATTAGATTTAATGAAAGAGGAATGGATCGCTAATATTTCACATGATATGAAAACGCCACTTTCCTCGATTCAAGGCTATGCTGAAATGATAAAGGATCCTGATTATGATTTTACTTTGAATGAAATAAGGGAATATGCGGAGATTATCGAAACGAAGTCCCTTTATATAAAAGAGGTAATTGAAGATCTAAATTTATCGACAAGATTAAAGAACAAAGAATTATCGTTGAATAAAAAAGCGACGAATATTGTGTATTTGTTGCGCAATATGGTGATTGATATATTGAACGATCCTAAATACCCCAATCGGGATATTCAATTTCTTGTAAATGAAGAGAATATAACGTTAGAAGTAGATGAAATTCTCTTTCGAAGAGCGATTAATAATTTAATTTATAATGCTATTGTTCATAATGATCCTAACGTAAAAATTGCCGTCAGCATCGAAAAGAAAGAATACACACATATCGTGATAAAAGATGATGGGAAAGGAATAAAGAAGGAGGAATTAGAAAGGATCTTTGACCGCTATTATCGTGGAACAAACACTGGAGCTGCACATAAAGGCTCTGGACTTGGAATGGCTATCGCGAATGATATTATTCAAGCACATGGCGGGGAGATTATCATGATCAGTGAAGTTGGTCAAGGAACAACGATTGAAATTCATCTATAAATCCTTTTTAAAAGCCTTATCAGGAAATTTTGATAAGGCTTTATCTATTTATTTATTTTTCCATCTCATACTTGCAACAACATGATCATGCTAGAAAGAAACTCATGACTTTATCAGCAGAAACTTCAACTTCAATGGGATAAAAGCCTCTTGTATTCCATAGTGTAAGACCTTGATTGAGGGATTGGTAGTAAATCGCTAATTCCATCGGGTCTCCCTCGATAAATAATCCGTCCTTCTGGCCTTGTTCAATCATTTTTCGTAAACTCGTTTTGCGTGTTCATTTAATGGTTCAAATCCAGTGGATTTGCTGGGTCTTTTATGATGATGTTTGTGAGAAGGACAAAGCTCCATGGAACTGCAGTTAAAATGTCCTTCAAAAAGATGTTGAAGGACAAATCCTCGAGGAATAGCAGGTAAAATGTCCTTCAAAGTGAAGTTGAAGGACAAAACTCCGTGGAGCTGCAGTCAAACTGTCCTTCAAACTGAAGTTGAAGGACAAATCCCCGTAGAATGGCATTCAAAATGTCCCACAAAGTGAAGTTGAAGGACAAAATTCCAGGAATGACGAAGAGAAAAGTCCCTTATCTCACTAATGAAGAACTTTTTTATATAAACTAAGTAGCTAGTAAGCTATCAACAGCCGCTTTGTAAGATTGCCCTTTTATTCGTAGAAAGCACACTGCCTAACCCCTACAGTTTGAAAATTTTTCTCTAGAATTCTTTTAATTCTCTTTCTGGATTCTACTACCTTACACCACTTATGAATAACATTCGTTGTTATTTTTTTATCGGGAAAAAGGAGCTTAAATTCTCTTACGCTGCGCATGACAGCAGTTGCTACTAAATCCTTATGCCCACAATCTCTACAAACACATTTACGCCCCTCAACAAAAGTGGAGAGTGAAGAACATTTACTGCAACTAATTCCTTTTTGCAGTTGGTCAAAATCATATGAAGGTAATAACTTAAAAGGAGTATGATGAATATGCAAGGATATTAACTGTTCAGCCAGTAACTTGTGCTTTCTATTTAATTTAGAGGTAGTTGCATTTAAAGCTTTTAACAAACGATTAATTTGGGTTGGAAAAATAAATGGTATGTTAAGAGGTGTTTGGTATAAGGTAAATTCGGGGTTAATAAAGACCACCAGAGCATGGATTGAGATATGAATTTTAAGATTTTGAAGTAACTGACGTAATAATGATTCGCTTCGATTCAATTGGTTGAGCGGATTATTAACTTCAATTCGATGTTTCAAATAAAGTCTCTCTGATTCATAATAATAGTCTCCTTCATAATTTTTCACTTCAAAAAAATAAACAGTTTCAGGCAAAATAATCAGTGTGTCAATTTGGAAGAAGGAGTTATGATGTTTAAGTAATAAATCATTAATGATTAAGCAATCACACTCGAGCTTTTCAGTCATCGAATCAAATAGAGTCTCTCCCTCATACCCCTTTTTCAGGTTATAATAATGCTGTTTTTCCTTTTCAGCCAAACTCATTCTTGTGTTTAGAAATTTGAGAATAAGTAATTCAACAGATTCTGTCCTCACTTTATAGAGCATTGTTCACACCCTTTCTAGTTTTTTGAAACGCTAATCTGAGTGAGTTGAAGCTAAATCTTTTGTGGCTGAGTGATCTAATTCATTTAAAAACTAATTCTTTTAATTAATGATGTAGCATTCAGCAAATTCACAGGTAAAAGTAACTATCGACTAATACAATGGTATACAATATTGTCAATAAAAACCATACAATTTGTGTAAAAAATAGGATTCCTCATGATAGTGCATTTCTATATCGATTCCAAAATTACAAAAGTACAATTTTTATAATGTAATATCGTGATTTTTTGTTGTTTATAGGGCCATTTAACGGTCTTTTCACTTTTTACCAACATTAAATAGTTGGTTATTATCAGATAATAGTAGATATTTTAATCTATAAATAATTATAATAGAGAATGGTAGTTATAAATGAAACAGAAGAGGTTTGTTCCAATGTGACGCCTTGCTATTTTTGACACCTAAGCAGGAGCGCCTATTCTTTTTTTGCAAATATAGGGATAAGGAAGGGTAGCATGAGCAACATACAGAAAAAAGCAGATGTAATCTTAATTGGTGCTGGAATCATGAGCGCGACTTTAGGTTCGTTACTAAAGGAATTAGCACCGGAATGGGAAATCAAAGTGTTTGAGAAACTCGCAAGTGCAGGGGAAGAAAGCTCCAATGAATGGAATAATGCGGGAACTGGTCATTCAGCATTGTGCGAGCTCAACTATACATCGGAAAAAGCTGATGGATCGATAGATATTAGCAAAGCTTTAAAAATTAATGAACAATTTCAGCTTTCAAGGCAGTTTTGGTCTTATCTAGTAAATAGCAAGTTAATTCAAAATCCGCAGGATTTTATTATGCCAATCCCTCATATGAGTTTAGTGCAAGGGGAAAACAATGTAACCTTTTTGAAAAAACGTTTTGAAGCGCTTTCAAATAATCCACTATTTCAAGGAATGGAGTTTTCCGATGACCCTGAAAAGTTGCTGGAATGGATTCCGGTTATTATGGAAGGCCGAACAGTGAATGAACCCATTGCGGCAACAAAAATTGACTCTGGAACGGATGTAAACTTCGGCGCTTTAACGCGCATGTTGTTTGACCATTTAGAGAATAATGGTGTCAACGTAAACTATAAACATAGTGTCAATGATATTAAGCGTACAAGCGATGGTTTATGGGAAGTGAAGGTGCAAAATCTTGATAGCGGTACTGTTGAACGCCATACTGCTAAATTCATCTTTATTGGTGGTGGAGGAGGAAGTCTGCCTTTATTACAAAAAACCGGTATTCCTGAGTCAAAGCATATTGGCGGATTCCCGGTAAGTGGAATATTTATGGTCTGTAATAATCCAGATATTGTCGAACAGCATCATGCAAAAGTGTATGGAAAAGCGAAGGTTGGGGCTCCTCCAATGTCAGTTCCACATCTTGATACACGCTATATTGACAACAAAAAGACATTGCTATTTGGACCGTTCGCTGGCTTCTCACCAAAATTTTTAAAAACGGGTTCAATGTTCGATTTAGTTTCTACTGTCAAGCCGAATAATGTTTTAACGATGTTGGCGGCAGGTGCAAAAGAAATGTCATTGACAAAATATTTGATTCAGCAAGTGCTGCTATCGAAAGAACAGCGCATGGAAGAGTTGCGCGAATTTATCCCGAATGCCAGACTTGAGGATTGGGATTTAGTCGTGGCGGGCCAACGTGTACAAGTTATTAAAGATACAGAGGCAGGCGGTAAAGGAACGCTTCAATTTGGAACGGAAGTGATAACGGCTGCTGATGGTTCGATCGCAGCATTGCTAGGCGCTTCTCCTGGCGCTTCTACCGCTGTTCACGTCATGCTTGAAGTCATATCAAAATGCTTCCCAGAACATGTGGAGGATTGGGAACCGAAGATTAAAGAAATGATTCCTTCCTATGGCGTGTCACTAATGGAAAATGAAGAACTTCTACACGAAATTCATACTTCAACAGCAGAAGCGCTCGGTCTAAGTGAGAAGAGGGAAAAAGAGCTAGTCTATAGTTAAATCTTTAAATATAGGAAAACAAACAATGAATCTTTAATCTTTCTACAGATTGAAGGTTCTTTTTTTATTGAGAAGAATAGAAAAGCGCAGAATCAATGTTAAGAAATTTAATAGCTTAAACAATGGTAATATGGAAGTAGTAATTAGAACTTTTGAAGGTGAAGTGAATTTAGTGATATTAGTGAGTTCATGCTTAGCAGGGTTAGAAGTTCGGTATAATGGTACGCACAGTTTAGATAATCGAATAAAGAAGCTTCTGGTAGAAAAAAAAGCAATCTCTGTATGTCCGGAATTATTAGGCGGCTTTTCAACTCCGCGAGAGCCTGCTGAAATAATTGGTGGCAATGGATATGATGTTCTTGATGGGAAAGCAAGGGTTGTTGAGAAGTCAGGAAAAGATGTAACGGAATTATATATAAAAGGGGCGTATTTGACGCTAGAAAAAGCTCTAGAGGTTAAGGCAACTGTGATCGTTTTAAAGGAATACAGCCCATCCTGTGGCAGTGAGATGATTTATAATGGAGAATTTAAAGGGAAGAAAATAGTTGGAAATGGTGTTACAACCGCATTATTAAAAAGAAACGGCTTGAAAGTAGTGTCTGAAGGAAAATTCTCTGACTTTCTTGATGAAGTTAAATAAACACATACTGTTCATTTTTTCGTCATCTGCAAATTCTACATTTTGATTATTTAAAAAAAGCAGAATATCACCATTGGGTGAACTTCCTCTAAAATGACTAAATTCTGTGACACAATGCTTTACAAAGGAATACTTTGTAAATGAAGTGAGTGGTAAACCTAATGCAACAACAATATGTTAATTCAAATAATGTGTATGTAGAAAGAGATATGAAGAATTTTCATGTTAAATGCCACAAACAACAAGAAAGAAGGCTTGCAGAAGATGTTTAACTGCAAGTCTTCTTTTTTAGAGATCCGATGCAATTATTTCATACAGGAAAAAATGCGATAGTCTAAAATAGCTTGATATTTTCCTATTATATTAAAGTGCTCATTCAATATGGCATAATGCTTAGGTTCAATATATTTTGAGACGTGTAGGTCAGGCATTGATTGGTTGTGGATAACTGGTGTTTTATTCTTGTAAGTTCTAATATTTATAAACCCAGAATGTTCAAATAAAGCGATCCATTCCTTCTTTTGAAGGATGGAATCTAAGCCATAAAATTGTCTGATTTCCGCTTCATCCATTGCTGTAAGAGGTTTATTAATCGTCATCTCGTTTGCAAAAAAAAGGCCACCCTTTTTTAATAATCGGTATATTTCTTTAAGAGCCTTAGGCTTATTTACGAAAGAAAGAACTGACTCGGAAATAATAAAATCAAATGTTTCATTCATTAATGGGCAATTTTCGATGGATCCTTGAATAATTTCGACTGGTAATTGAGATTGCTCCATTCTATTTCTAGCTTTCTCCACCATGATCGGATTGATGTCTATCCCCGTTACTTTTGCTCCGAAATGAGTAGCTAAATAAGCAGCAGTTTGGCCGGTGCCACATCCTACATCTAATACATGAGATGTGTTGTTCATTTTCACATCTTTAAACATTTCCTTTGTTAAATTAAGGCCACCAGGGTGTGCACCACCAACCCCGAATTTGGACAAAGCATCTAAATAAATGGAACCTCCCATTAGAATCACCTTCTTTATTTTCTTATTTGTATAATTATGATAGAAAAAATAAGATGGTTCTTCTTGAGAGAAAAGTTCGTTTTAGATTGAACGAGTACAAGCTCTTTGTCCTGCCTCCACGATACACCTATTATTTTAATTAAGAATTTTCTTGATTTTTATGGCCGGCACACTTCATTAAATAAGATCAAACGGAAACGGAGATATTTAAACGAATAAAGATGGCATTTGCTTTGTAGAACCCTGTAGACGCAGAAAAATAAGAGGATAAGCTAAAACAGACAAAAAACCGGCACAAGAACTTGTGCCGGACATAATTATTTTATTGGTTACTCTTTTTGCAATTTTTGAATCAAATGGTGAACGAATTAATGGTACATGGCAAAAAAGCTATTACTTTGATCCTTTTATAGCTAGTCCACTAAAAGAAAGGGGTCCAACAAGGTTTGACTGAGTGTTAGGTGTAATATTCTCCACGGTAAGCTGATAGAAGTTAGCGCCAGATTTTAAATTAGTATCAATGGCTTGGAAAGTAAAGACGTAGTTTTGTTCTGACCCAGCTGATTCTACCCCATCCTGAGTATTAAATATTTCTCTTCCGTTACGAAAGATTCTAAATACTATTTGGGAAATATTCGTTATTCCTGACACACCCACGGTTGAAATTAGCTCAATGCGATTATTTCTTGAAGCATTGACCGGGATGTTTATTTTAATAGTGGCTAAGATAAGTTTAAAAGGAGCCTGTGGAATTACAGTAGCTTTCGCTGGGTTAAACCGGCTTAGAGGTTGAGTGGCTTGGTAATCAAGAACTTGTACCATTTTTTCACCTCCTTTTGTATAATGCTTTAAGATATGTGGTTTTTCAATGTTTGATTGTGTAGTAAACCAAGCTGTGCCATTTTCTAAAGATAAACAAAAGAAACCGCCAATTTTAGGCGGTCCCTTAGCATGATTGTCAAAAGTGGCTTATCGGCTTCACATTAATAATAGATAAGGTTATGGAGGAACACAGCATGCAATTCTCTTTAAGGCGTATAATTACAAGGGTGGTTTACGAACTTACGATGAGATGTTCATTCAAACTTTTTAGGAGATGAAACGTGAGAATCTCTGTTTGCTACTTTCATAAATATATTCTCTTTATGATCGGGTAATTCATTAGTTTGGACTGGGGTTTGACCTGTTTGAATTAAGTGAATAAGATTTTGTATGTCTTCTTTCGTTGCAGGCTGTTTCTCCTTTTTTAGCAAATATCCTAATTGACCATTAGTTTCGATTGTCGCATACTGGACATCGCTAACAGTTGCGATACCTACTTGTCGTAGAAGTGCTTCTACTTTCTTACTTGTTAACCTGAGTTGTTTTAAATTTTTAACATTGATCTCTCCGTTTTCAATTACTAATATCGCTTTACCTGAGACAATAGATTCGAATCGATTAAATTTTAACTCAATAAATTCAATGATGATAAGAGCTAGTATTAATAAGGCTCCAATGGCGATAGTTGTCCAAAGTCCTTTACTTTTCACTGGATGAATCAGTAATGTACCAATCATAATCATGATCACTGTATGCGGAACTGTCATATGAGCAATAGACCTTCTGCCGCCAATCCTTAACAAAAACAATCCGGCTACAATGATGATGAGAGTTTTCCATACCCAATCTAAATCCATATACGCTCTCCTTTAATTCAATCCTCTTCAACATATTGATCACAATGCTTTACCAACTTATCCTCTCCATTATCAGAAAAGTTATGTTTCAATCATTATTAAATAATCCCTGTTCTTGAAATGGCGTTCCTATAGTTGCTCTAAATTATCATAAGGACAGAATAGAACATAATATGATTCCTTGAAGGCAAATTTACAGAGTTTGGGAAGTTTTAATAAAAAGGGAGGATTCCTTATTGATGATGGAGAGAAGTGAGTGGAATGTTTACTTTGATGCCATTGATGCTGCTTTAGAGAAAGGGATGGCTGCAAAGGAAGTTGTTTGCTCCATTACGACTGGTTTTCGTATGATTCCTTCGTTACGGAATGCGCCGGGGTTAAATCCGTATCATGCTACTGTGGCTGACATCGGTTATGGGTTTGATGCAGTCAGAGGGACGATTGAGCGGCTTCGAAACGGGGAAACGATATCACTTGGAAAAGAAATGCTTGTTTTGGACCTAGATACATTGCGGATTAGTGAAAAGCAAATGAGACCCAATTTTGAGCTAGTAGTAAAAGAAGCGACAACTGAAACCTATGACTTAATTAAGCAAAGTTTGTTTTTAAATGGGCAAATAGCTCAACAAATTAAAGAGGCTAACACATATGGCAAAACTCTTTTTGGAGAGGAATGGAATGTAATATTAAAACGCATCCAAAATGTTCAGGCTATTCCGCGCCTTTAATATACTACGGAGGAGGAAAAAAGGATATGCCTCATCAATCTAAAGTTCATATGAGTGAAGAAGAGCAGCAGAGATTATTAGAATGGTGGGAGGCAACCGAGCGAGGAACAGTAGTGGTGAAGCGCTTAGTTTCGTTAATTACAGAGTTAAGATTGCATCCCGAGTCAAGCCATGCAGACGGGATGATCCTGTTTTATCGTGCTGCCTCAGAGGTTTCTTATGGTTATGCAGGGATGAGAGGGTGTATCCGTCGTATTTTTACACTTGAATATTCTGAGTTTCTCCAGAATAATATGGTTAGGTGTCATAGCTTTGCCCGGAGATTTTCTGTTGATACAAAGGTTCTTCTCGAACGGGTCGCTCAACAAATTAATGGAGTAAATGCGATGAAGATTGTAGACAGAATCCGTGAAACCCTCAGTGAAAATGATATCATTCTAACCGAAATAGAGGATAAAGCAGATGCTTTCTTCGGGAAGAAACTCTCTCAAAAATTGCAAACTAGTCTTATACAATCTACAAAAATTTCATTTTAATCATAAAGGAAGATTTTTTGTGCAAACTTTTACAATAAGAGCTGTTGAAATTATTAAAAATATACCAGTAGGAAAGGTCATGACATATGGGCAAATAGCTAAACTGGCTGGCAGTCCTAGAGGAGCGAGACAAGTAGTAAGAATTCTCCATTCGATGAGTAAAAAACATCAATTGCCATGGCATCGGGTGATAAACTCGAAAGGAGAAATTGGACTGAAAGATGATGAGTATTATTCGGTTCAAAGATTATTGCTAGAAAGTGAGGGGGTAGAATTCAAGCGAAATGGGACAATTGATTTAAATCGTTATTTGTATCATCCAGATATAGATCTTGTTGAATAGGTTGTCTTATAAATTTGTATCTATGAGACAACTTGTTTTTACTTTCAAGGAAGTCATTATAGGTATATTCGACTGTTTACATAAATCGCTGATTTTCCTTATTTTATTAGGAGAGAAAGAGGTTATTCTTATACTAGTTTGAAATGCTTGTTTACAATAGTTATTTTTCTAATTGATAAGTTCTTAATATTAACCCATACTCCTGTTCAAACAGAATTTTTTATTGAAAAATCGCCTTATTAGAATAATATTTATCGATAAAATTTCTCCTCTAAATCATCCAATTCTTTTTCCTGAAATACAATTAAATATTGTATGAAAAACACTCCTTTTTCCTCATACTGGAAATGGAGGATTTCACGTTTGAAAGACGAATTCAATTAAGAATAAAGGAGAGAAGGGAGGTTGTCTTAATTGAAAAAAATGAGTCTAACAGTTTTATTGATTATGGTGCTTGCGTTCATTCCTCAAATGAACTTGGAAGCTCCAATTGTTCAGGCAACAGAAGAAGGTAAGCCACTTGTTCAGGAATTGAACCAGCTGTTAAACAATGATCCTGATTTATTGGGGGCACTTGCTGGAGTGAGTGTTCGATCAGCCGAAACGGGTGAACTGCTATATGAACATATTGGTGATATTCGCTTGAAACCTGCCTCGAACATGAAGCTATTTACAGCAGCTGCAGCGATGTCAACGTTAGGGGGAAATTATCGTTTTACGACCGATATTTTGACAGATGGTTCTGTAAAAGGAAAAATGCTGCAAGGAAATCTCTTTTTAAAAGGGAAGGGAGATCCAACACTCCTGAAAACGGACTTTGACCATTTTGCTAAAAAGCTAAAGGATTTAGGCATTAATCACATTCAAGGTGATGTAATCGCTGATGATACTTGGTATGACAATATCCGCCTTTCTACAGATTTATCTTGGAGTAATGAATCGTATTACTATGGTGCACAAGTTTCAGCATTAACCGCTTCCCCGAATGAAGATTATGATGCCGGAACCGTCATCGTGAATGTCGATCCTGGGAAAAGCACGGGGCAGGTGCCACTAGTCACATTAGAGCCAAAAACCGATTATGTAAAAATCGTAAATAAAGCAAAAACCGTTGCAAAAGACGGGAAAAGAGATATTCAGATTGAGCGCCAGCACGGTACAAATACAATTGTAATTGAAGGAACCATTCCTTTGGAAGCGAGCAGAGCAAGAGAATGGATGTCAGTTTGGGAACCATCCGGCTATGCGCTTGACTTATTTAAACAATCACTACTTGAACAAGGAATTAAGCTGAATGGGAAAACGAGAACGGCAGCCGCACCTGAAAAAGCGAAGGTATTAATTACTCATCAATCACAGCCATTATCTGAATTACTTGTTCCATTTATGAAACTAAGCAATAACGGTCATGCCGAAACACTTGTTAAGGAGATGGGGAAAGCCAAAAAAGGAGAAGGAAGCTGGGATAAGGGGATAGAAGT
Source organism: Cytobacillus sp. Bva_UNVM-123 (assembly GCF_046351715.2). Classification (NCBI taxonomy): domain Bacteria; kingdom Bacillati; phylum Bacillota; class Bacilli; order Caryophanales; family Bacillaceae; genus Cytobacillus; species Cytobacillus sp. Bva_UNVM-123. The sequence continues at coordinate 5,105,361 of NZ_CM177772.1, read as the reverse complement.
AATGGAAGCAGAGTTAAGCAAACTTGGTGTTAATACGAAGACACTTGTCCTAAGAGATGGCTCCGGCATGTCCCATGTCAGTTTAATACCAGCAAATGAAATGACAAATCTATTGTTTGTTATACAAGGTAAAGAATGGTTCTCAACGTATTTGCATTCATTGCCAGTTGCAGGAGCAGCTGATCGAATGGTAGGTGGAACTCTCCGCAATCGGCTAAAAGACACTGCGGCAGAGGGCAAGGTAATCGCGAAGACGGGATCCATCTCTACAGTTAGCTCATTATCTGGATATGTCGATACGAAGGGCGGAGAAAAACTTATATTTTCGGTTGTCCTTAATAATTTGTTGGACGGTTCTAAAGGGAGAGAAATTGAAGATAAAATTGCGGTTATCTTAGCTGAGCAATAAGCACATTTAATGATACTTAGCTTTCATTTCTAAGGAAGACTCTATTTAAAAGAATAGTTGCTTCCCGAAACGAAGGAGGGCGTCAAATATTAGGAAAGGGTCTCGCTGTTTGCTTCCCGAAACGAAGGTGGCAGTCAACTATCGGGAAAAGGTCTTGCTGTTTGATTCCCGAAACGAAGGAGGGCGTCAACTATCGGGAAAGGGTCTCGCTGTTTGCTTCCCGAAACGAAGGAGGGCGTCAACTATCGGGAAAGGGTCTCGCTGTTTGATTCCCGAAACGAAGGTGGCAGTCAACTATCGGGAAAGGGTCTTGCTGTTTGATTCCCGAAACGAAGGAGGGCGTCAACTATCGGGAAAGGGTCTTGCTGTTTGATTCCCGAAACGAAGGAGGGCGTCAACTATCGGGAAAGGGTCTTGCTGTTTGCTTCCCGAAACGAAGGAGGGCGTCAACTATCGGGAAAGGGTCTTGCTGTTTGCTTCCCGAAACGAAAGAGGAAGCCGATTATCGGGAAAGGGTCTCGCTGTTTGCTTCCCGAAACGAAGGAGGCAGTCAACTATCGGGAAAGGGTCTTGCTGTTTGCTTCCCGAAACAAAGGAGGCAGCCAAATATCGGGAAAAGGTCTCGCTGTTTGCTTCCCGAAACGAAGGAGGGCGTCAACTATCGGGAAAAGGTCTTGCTGTTTGATTCCCGAAACGAAGGAGGGCGTCAACTATCGGGAAAAGGTCTCGCTGTTTGATTCCCGAAACAAAGAAGGCAGCTAATTATCGGGAAAAGGTCCCCCCGTTTGTGTTATGTTACTAAATAAAAGTTCAATAACATATATTGAAAGGCTCTCGAACATATGAGAGCCTTTTTCCTGTTTAATTAGAATTTAAAATGTGAAACACAAAATTTAATGGAGCGCTTTATATAGACTGAGACGATGATTAATAGGGAAGAAACGATAAGAGATAAAGGGATACTTAGAGCAACAGGGAGTTCCATTCCGTTCCAAATGCTCATTTCAATTTGCTCAAAACCAATCGTTCGTAAGAGGCCGGCAAGGATTGAGATGATGGCGCTTAAAATGAGACCGACATATAGGACAGATAGAACAGGGATTGAAAGTGATATGAAAAAGGCGAGAATTATCTTTTTTATTTTCTTCATTTCACTTCACACCGTATGATTTTTTGAACTTTTGCATTTGGAGAGATTGTATAGTCCTCTTTATAATAAAGTGTTTGAATAACGCAATCGTTTCCAATTATGATGACGTCTCCCTCAACGATCTCTGCATTTGTATATGAAAGCTCCAAGCGTTTTCCTTTAATACTATGGCAAATTAGTTTTTTCTTTAAGAAGGAAATGGTTTTTCTATCCTTTCCGATGTGTACTTCATCTGTATAAAGTTTTTCTATTTTGCTTTCACCTGCCAATTTTAACTGCAAGTGCTTGGCATGTAGCTTTTTTGCATGTATGACGCCGTTTATCTCTATGTGTTCCGCCTGTAGAGTTTCTTCAATCGTAAGTTTTCCTGAACTAATAATGTTCTGTGCTTGCCCAGACCTCATTTTTAAATTCCCAGCACTCCTGATCTCCTTTACTTCACAATGGCCTTTCATCAGACACGATCCTGAGGCATTTAAACGATTTGCTTTCACATGAGAATGAAATGTACTATGCCCGTGAGAGGAAATAATTAGGAGAGATACGTCTTTGTGTATGGCAACAGAACCACGTATGTTTAATTGATCATATTCTGTTGCTAATTCTTTCATATGTCCGCTCGTTAACGTTAACTTGCGCAGCGTCTGACTCTGTTTATTTATCAAAATAAACACCACCTTACTTTAATGAATATATATTTTAACGACTAAAATATATATTTATTAAAGTATAAACAGTATAGCTTTGTCAACAATAAAAAAAGGATTCCTAAATGGAATCCTAAAAAATGGTACTCATTAACTTATTTACATCAATTAATACCTTTGCTATTTCGGCTAATTTTTCATGGGAAAATTTTAAAAATATTTTATTAACTTTTTCCTCGCCATTATTTGTCAGCATCATGTTGACGACGCGGCGATCTTCACTTTCTCTTACACGCTGCATTAAATCCAATTTTTCTAATTTGTCGCACATTGATGTAACAGCCCCAGGGGTCACACTGAAAAAATCAGCAATTTCTGTCGCTTTCATCCCACCATTTATTTTCAGCTGGAGGAGAAGAATAAGCTGGTTTTGTGAAAGTGATTCTCCTTCAGAGAGCAAATTTACGAACATCTTAGACTTTTGTTGGATTTCAAGCATTTCCTTCATTATTACTTCGACATTATGTATTTGATTCTCTTTTGACATGTTATCACAGCCTATTATAATATTTACTCATTAAAATATATAGTAAGTTTAACATATAGAACATGAGTTTATCCTCTAATTTTATTTCGGAGAACAGAATGCCTTTATTTAGTTGTAAAGGAATGTATGCTTTCTATTAATGCTCACTCAGAAGAATCTATTTTAAAGTATAATAATGGGGAAGAAAATCAACTTAAATAACGAAGATTTAATTATGGTTATATAAAGTAATCAACTTTTTACTTAAGGAGGTTCTAATATGAGTTTGTATAGATTAGATTATCAATCACCAATTGGGGTGATAGAAATTGTAGGTACAGATGAGGCAATCTGTTCTATCCTGTTTTCTGATCAGGATAAAATCGTCAATCGTATTCAAGATGATTTGCCAAAGGTTTTACTAGATTGCTTTAATGAACTTGATGAGTACTTTAAAGGAACTCGTAATCAATTTACAATTCCATATAATTTGGAGGGGACAGCGTTTCAAAAGTCTGTTTGGAATGCATTAACAAAGATTCAATACGGCCAAACAGGATCTTATAAGGATATTGCTTTATCGATTAAGAATGAAAAGGCTGTAAGAGCAGTCGGTAGTGCGAATGGGAAAAATAAATTAAGCATTGTTATTCCTTGTCACCGAATTATAGGGGCAAATGGAAAATTAACGGGTTATGCTGGCGGTTTGTGGAGAAAAGAATGGCTTCTTCAGCATGAACAAGCTTTCATAACTAATTAGATGAACAATAAAACTAAAACATATTAAACTGTGTTTTAGTTTTATTGTCATTTCTATTAACTTAATACATGTAAATAAATCCATGGTAAGAGCCAAAAGGTGAGGATACCAGCTAATACCATACATATACTTGAAACAGCGCCTGCCATGCTGCCTAATTCTAATGCTTTTGACGTTCCAGCTCCATGTGAGCTAGTGCCTAATAATACGCCTTTTGTAATGTCATTTTTAAATTGAAAAAGGCGTATTATCCAAGGGCCGAGTACCATTCCGATAATACCAGTCATAATGACAAAAACAGCTGTAATCGTACGTATGCCACCAATTTTATCTGAAACTTCCATCGCTATCGGCGTTGTAATGGAAAATGGGATTATACTTGCAAGTAAGTCTTGATTTAAATGCACAAGCTTTGCTAAGAAAAACGAAACGAAAATAGCGATTATGGACCCGAGCAATACACTTGCAAAAATTTCACGGAAATATTTTTTTAGTACCGGATAATAGCGATACAGTGGAATCGCCAATGCGACGGTTGCAGGTTGTAAAATGATCGTAAGCCACTTAGCCCCTTGATTATATGTTTCATAGTTTATATTAAAAAGTATTAAGATGAGTATGATGACGAGAGGTGCGATAAGTAATGGTGACAGATACACCTTTTTCGTTTTTTGGTAACACCATTTAGCTCCCCAATAAGTACTAACGGTGAGAATGAAACAAAGTAGTGTCAGCATTTTCTACTTTTGACTCCTTTCGTGCTGTCATTTTTTCAGCTACTAAACCAGAGCAAATCATGACGACAGAAGAGCTGACGATAAGGATAAAGATAATTTTTAAACCGTTGTCCAATAGTAGCTCTCGATAATGAATCATTCCAACGGCAGATGGAATAAAAAATAGAAGCAGTTCAGTAACTAACCAGCTTCCTCCAACTTCAATCCACTTCAATTTAACGATTTTTGTCTGTAAAAGAATAAACAAAACGATAAACCCTATTATACTTCCTGGTATTTGAAGATGAAGGAATCCTGATAATTTTCCCATTACATAAGTGAAACCACATAATAGGAGAATTTGAGTACATCCGATTAATAATTTCTTCATGCTGTTCACCTTTCTAAGTTGTTTTCCTTTCTAAGTGTACTGCTGAAAATGGGATAGGTAAAATAAAAAATCTGGATGCCAGCCATTCAAATTTTGTATGCAAGAAGGGTAAATAAATAGGCAAGATCATTTGAAGCAGAAGAATGTGTATTCTAATTGATAGTTTATGAGATAATAAGAAGCACAGAGGATTGATGGAAATTTTGAGAAAAGGGGCAAGGTGTGGTTCAATACAGAGCCACACCTTTAAAAAATGCACCGACTGACCACTAACTCCTGCCAGAAAGTCTTGACCGGAAATATTTCTATATTGTAGAGCTGGAAATCTCAATTATTTTTTTGTTGGAGGGAAGGGGGGTCAGTTACTTCTTCTTATCTGTTTAAGATGATCGTATTATTTGTGAAAAAGGCATGTAGATAGTGAGAGCTAATTCGCCGTCCTTTTCTTCGTAAACTTCAATGATTAACTCATCTTGCTTATGCCGATAGCCATTTTCCAAAATCCATTGATCCAATTTTGTGTAAAATTCACCCATTCGATTTCCATCGAAGATCGTTTCGAGCACCGCATATTCACCCGCTAAATGTAGAGCTTCCATATCATCGGGGATGTTCTTATTTTCTTCCTTTACAATTACTCCTGTATAGAAATAACCCGTATCGTGATGACGATCTTTTTTAGGCTCGTACACAATGACTCTTTTCGTTGTTACATTTGATAATTCATTTTCACGTCTCTGCATTTGTTGAACTTTATCAGGGATGATGGTAGGATACTCAGCAAAATTGGCCGTATGCTTTATTCCGATTATTTGAAAATCAACTTTTTCTAATTTCATTCTTTATCATCCTCCTTAAAATTCCATAATGACTCTACTGTTTTTTAACAGGAATGAACAGATCGATTTCATTTTCTGGATCAAAAGGTTTATATCGTTCATCCCATAACTCGGCATCATACCCAATTGGAAAGTAGCCATTGTCCATTAACCATTTGCCGTATAGGTAATCATATGTTTTGTGCAAATCTGCTTCGAGCCCTCGATGTGTATACTTTACATATAAATTCTCCTCTAGCGTATGGAGGATTGCTCCTTCTGGGATATTACTTGAATCAGATACTTCAAAACCAATAATTTGTGTGAATTTATCTACATTAGCATTGAAATTTTCTTTCATAGGGTATATTTGCACTAAATAAATGTGATCTCCGCTTTTATTTATAAATTGATCTGCGTTTTCTTGTAATTTTAATAGTGTTTTCTTACCTAGTCCTTCTTTTTCAATTTCTTGAAGATTTGCCTCAAAGTGATAGCCCATTACTTGAAATGAATTCAACTTTATAACTTTGGGTTCCAATGTTTACATCTCCTTTTTTCCTTTATTAAATAATCTCCCACTGCTTTTTGGTGATATTGCCTGGTGTAGTTAAGGGGGCTTATGATAGAACAATATTTCTATCCAATAGGTATGTTCGCCATTTGTCTAGTTTTTCCTTTTGATTTATCAGAAAATTAAAATTTATAAGGGGTTGCTGCTAGTTTCGTCGAATAAAAAAAGAAAGCAGCTAGATTAGTCTAGCTACTTCTCCATTCGACGTTTATTTTGTTTCTCTGTGTAATGTGTGCTTTTTTAGGCGAGGGGAGTATTTCATAAGCTCAATACGTTCGGGATTATTTCTTTTATTCTTAGTTGTAATATAATTGCGATCGCCTGTTTCTGTGCAGGCTAAAGTGATGTTTACTCTCATTATTTGACTCCTTTCATGACAATTTTTGTTAGGTGGGTCTTACAGGGTATTAATCTGCAGAGAACGGTGGGAGCGGATCCATGAATGTACTCCAGTCCATTTGCATTTCTTCATCTGTTAATAAACAGGCATCTAATGAATGTTCAATCTCCTCTCGGTTCATATCGATACCAATGAAAACTAGCTCATTCATGCGATCTCCAACAGTTTCATCCCAATTTTCCAAGAGCTCTGGTTCTTCTTGTAAAATTTGTTCTCTTTCCTCTTCAGGATAAGCAGCCAACCATTCCCCGGCACCTTGCAATATAATAGATGGTCCAGCTTGAGAGATTAATCCAGTCATGTCATTTCGAGTGGCAAGCCAAAAAAATCCTTTCGCACGAACAATGTCAGCTGGCCAATCATCAAGCCAGTTTGTCCATCGTTCCGGATGGAAAGGTCTTCTTCTTCGATAGACAAAAGAAGAAATCCCATACTCTTCTGTTTCTGGTATATGTTCTTCTGTTAATTCTTTTATCCATCCAGCCCCTTGGCTTGCATCTTCAAAATCAAATAAATGGGTATTTAAGATTTCATTAAGTGCTACTTGTCCATATGAGCTTTCAATCAATTTTGCATCTGGATTTAGCCTTTGCAAAACGGCTTTAAGTTCTTGAATGCTTTCTTCATCCACTAAATCAATTTTGTTCAAAATGATGACATTCGCAAATTCAATTTGATCAATTAATAAGTCCACCACTTCGCGGGTATCCATCTCATCTGTTGCTTGCTTTCTATCAAGCAGGCTCTCACCTGAAGCAAAATCATGCCAGAAACGATTCGCATCAACGACTGTGACCATCGTGTCTAGTCTGCAAAAATCAGATAAGTTTATTCCAAGGACATCATCGGCATATGTAAAGGTTTGAGCGACAGGAATAGGTTCTGAAATGCCAGTTGATTCAATTAAGATGTAATCAATATCTCCTGCCTGCACAAGCCTTTGTACTTCAATAATTAAGTCCTCTCTTAATGTACAGCAAATGCAGCCGTTTTGAAGCTCAACTAATTTCTCTTCCGTCCGAGAGAAGCCGCCTTGTTTAATCATAGATGCATCAATATTGACCTCGCTCATATCATTGACAATCACTGCAATTTTTTTATTCTCACGATTTGATAATACATGATTTAGTAATGTTGTTTTTCCTGAGCCTAAGTATCCACTTAAAACGGTAACGGGTAATTTGGTTAACATGTATTCACCTCAATTCATTAAACGTAATCATTACGATTTAAAAAGTATACTACGATACAAATAAGATGAATTTATATCGAAACTTTATTAGGAGGTATTAATTCGTTTAAGTTAAGTACATTTGATATAAAACGTAATGATTACGATTTATATTGTAGTACATTTTTTTTTAGAAAGCAAGAGAGGGTGTTTAATCAGTAAGTGTTCTGAAGGATAGTGAGTTCGAGCTACACTTGTTAAGTTTAGAAGTACGTGGATAGTTGCTAATCGTAATTTTAGTCGAATAAAAGTTTTTTCACCTACAAAGATACATTAAAATGGGCGACTGAATTTCAGTCGCCTAAAAAGAATTGTTAAAATATAAAAATAATGACTTATAATGAGCCAAGTGAACCTAATGAAGCAACGCCTATCCAAAATAATAATTTTAATCCAATCGAAACAGCACCTAAAATAATGGACGCAATAGACATCCCTCTTTTTACTGTGCTCTTCATTCCAATCGCACCAAAAATGATTGCTAATATTCCTAGAATATAAGGAATGAAAGGAATTAGATTTAATACAACACCAATTATACCTAAAACTAATCCAGCAACCGCTAATCCATTACCTTCTGCTTTTTGTACGATTACTGTTTGAGTTTGTTCATTATTCATTTTATTCACCCCTTTCCAAATTTGGTAGTTATATATATTTATAGGATATATTTACCACTATATTATAATTTAGAATTATTATTGGATTCTGTCAACAATTTTCGGGGTATTTTGACATATTATACATACAATTAATATTTTTAATGGGAGCGAAATAATAATGTTTTTTTAAAGGGATTTTCTGGTTGAACGTTCCCAATGTATTTGGTAAGATAAAGGAAATAAAATGGCTATGTGTGACTGGCGAAAACGGATAACCGTAAGGGAGCACATAGTGTCGTTGAGCCGATCGCCTGGGCAGAGGTAAGGGAATGATCCCTTGCCTCTTTATGCTATAAGGAGGAGATTTCACTTACCAAAAACTAAATATTGTAAATGCGACGATTGTTATGGGTGACACTATAGCAGGAGCAGCTTCTGGAGAGGGTGCAGAGATCTGCAGCGCCGAAGGGTTCAAAATCTCAGGCAAAAGGACAGAAGAATAACAAATACCATGTTCATTTGTTATTTTTGACGTCTGAAGGGATTGGAGACCACCAATCTCTTTTTTTATTAGATTATTAAAATTCATGGATAATAAAGAGGAGAAAATAACATGAACACAACGACTTTAAATAAAATAAAAACAATTAAAACGTTAAACAATATTGCAGAAAGCGGGTTAAATGTTTTCGGTAAGAATGATTATACACTCGATCATGAGAGCGATAACCCTGATGCGATCGTTGTTCGCAGCTTTAACATGCATGCAATGGAATTAGGTACTCAATTAAAGGCGATAGCACGGGCAGGAGTGGGTGTTAATAATATTCCAGTCGATACATGCACAGAAAGAGGAATAGTGGTTTTCAATACGCCTGGTGCCAATGCAAATGCAGTAAAGGAGCTTGTTTTAACTTCCTTAATGGCCTCATCTCGTAATCTTTTTGCTGGAGTAAGCTGGGTAAGGTCATTAGAAGGGGAAGGAGCCGAAATTTCTAAGCTCGTGGAAGCAGGGAAAAAACAATTTGTCGGAAAAGAAATTAAGGGAAAAACATTAGGTGTAATTGGTCTAGGTGCGATCGGTGCACTCGTCGCAAATGATGCGCTTGATTTAGATATGGAGGTAATTGGGTTTGACCCATTTATATCAGTTGATACAGCATGGAATTTATCCCGCAACATCCAGCGGGCAATGACGATCGATCAACTGTTTGCTAGAGCTGATTATATTACTGTACATGTACCGCTAACAGATGACACGAGGGGAATGTTTAATGCTGATGCCTTTAGTATTATGAAGCCTGACACTTATATTTTGAATTTTTCTCGCGGTGAGCTTGTCAATGAAGAGGATATGGCGAAGGCCCTTGAAAATGGGAAAATTGGCAAGTATATTACAGACTTCCCAAATGACACTGTATTGAAAATGAAAAATGTTGTTCCAATCCCACATCTTGGTGCGTCTACCGTAGAATCTGAGGAGAACTGTGCTATTATGGCAAGTCGTCAAGTGAAGGAATTTTTGGAAACTGGAAATATAAAAAACTCAGTGAACTTTCCTAACGCCTCTTTACCTTATACAGGAAAGTGTCGAATCACTGCTTTTCATCAAAACATACCAAATATGGTCGGCAAGATTACACTAGCTATCTCCAACTACCATTTAAATATTGCAGACATGATTAATAGGAGTCGAGGAGACTATGCTTATACGATTATTGATTTAGATGAAAAAATAAACGGCGATGTTATTCCTAGTTTAATGGAGAAAATCAATGACACTGAAGGCATGGTAACTGTACGGATTATTTAAAATTTATTTTTTTAGTTAAATCAATCCCCCACTCATTTCAAAGTAGCAAAATGGGTGGGGGATTTTTTGTGGGAAGGGCAAACCAGAGCAGGAAAGCAGTACGTCGATCAACTTAAACATTTCAATTTTTGGCGGCATCGATTATTCGTCTTTACTTTTTCCAACTAATAAGGTGACTTGTGCCAAAAAATTTATCCCTTGACAAATAGAAAGGAGGGCGTTACGATTGCGTGGAGAATTAAATAACCTCGTTAGGTGAGGCTCCTATGCAAACATAGGCCACTGCCCAGAAATATCGAAAGATGCCCATGGGTAGAACAGGAATTGCCGGATTAAGGCTTTTCATAATGTGGCTAAGAGTGAATGGATCACTCTTTACGGTGTATAGTGCTAAAACTCGACTAGGGGGAAATGTGAAAATACGAGTGCTTTTTTGTGTGCGTTCATTTAGACCCTCTAGGTATCCTGGAGGGTCTTTTAATTTTTTCTCAAGAAAGGAGGGGGTTAGGATGGATAGTCCCAGTATAACCGATTGTGATAGTAATTTTGTAAAACTTAAATCTGTTTCAATCAAGCAGATGAGGAGGACATTTCGATGTTTAAAATTTATCAAAGCGATGACAAAGGGCTGCTTCAAGAACAGTCTGAGATCTATCAGGGCTGCTGGATACATCTCACTGAACCATCAGAAGAAGAGATACAGTATATCGCAAGCCGCCATGGAATACCGGATGACTTTATCCGCGACTCCCTTGATTCTGATGAACGCTCCCGTATTAAAAAGAATGAAAATGGTTTAATGCTTATTATCAATGTACCGTTAGAAGTAGAAATTGGTGGAACTGAACCATTCCGTACAGTTCCAATCGGTATCATTCAAACGAACAATGTAATTGTTTCCATATGTCGGATTAATCATCCAATTTTACAGGAATTTAGTAAGCAATTTGTAAAGCCGATTTTTACAAATAGGAAAACATATTTAACTTTACAGATATTGCTTGTATCTGCGCATTATTATTTACATTCGTTAGATGATCTTAATCAAAAAATCATCGAAGCGGAAAAGAAGATACAAAAATCTATAAATAATCGTGAAGTGTATACTCTATTCAATATAAAAAAGAGTCTTGTTTTTTTTACAAAGGCACTTAAAGTCAATCGTATGATGATGCAGAAGCTTTCAAGAATGATAAATTTCGAAATGGATGAAGAAGTGGAAAAGCTAATGCAAGCTGCCATTATCGAAATGCAGCAAGCTCTTGATACATCTGAAATCTACAACGAAAATTTAGGGAATATGATGGATGCCTATTCGGCTGCGATTGAAATTAACTTAAGTGCTGTCGTGAAGGTATTAACAGCTTTAACAGTTATTTTTACGTTCCCGTTAGTAATAGCAAGTATATATGGGATGAACATCCCGTTGCCAGAACAGAATGGGGAGTACATCCTTGCCGTTCTTATGTCATTCTCAGCAATAATCATTTTAGCGACGGGCTGGATATTTTACAAAAAACGTCTATTTTAGACGGGGAAGCGAGGAAAACAAATGCTTACAATTTTTCAAAGTGGTCAATCTAACCGATTACAAACGGTATCCCATTTTGCCCATAATACGATACTCTATCTCGTAGACCCGACAGATGTCGAGATTTCTATAGTTTCGAATAAACTTAATATTCCAAAGGCCTTCTTCCATGAATCATTAGACATTCATGAAAGACCAAGGATTGAAAAAACCAATTCATCATCGCTTATCATTCTAAATGCCCCCATTGCGATGGATGAAGAACGGTTGTATGAAGCTGTGCCTTATCGAACACTGCCATTTGGAATCATTCATGTGGAAAATCATTTAGTGATTGTCGCTAAAGAAGACATTCCATTAATAAACGATGTAATTTCAGGGAAGCATGATTCTTTTCAAACCCATATGAAGACACGGGCGACATTATTGCTCTTTGAGGCAGTTGCACAGTCGTATCTCAATTTTCTCAAAACGATAACGGCACAAATCAGCCGCTTACAGGAAGAATTGAAAAAATCACATAATAATCGCGAGTTATTTGGATTGATTCACATTAATAAAAGTCTCGTTTACTTTTCAACATCTTTGCGTGCTATGCGCAATGTTTTTCGGCATCTTTCTAAAGGGAAAACTATTAATCTATTTGAGGAAGATGCGCAAATGCTTCACAGTGCATTAGTTGATCTTGAACAAGCTGCGGAAGTGACGGAAATGCGCAGCCTCAGTTTAAGTGGTTTGATGGATGCGTACGCTTGTATAATTCATAATAATCTCAACGGTGTTTTGAAAATCCTAACGACGCTTACAATCGTACTAATGATCCCGACAATGATTGCAAGTATTTTCTCAATGAACGTCCCCTTGCCTTATGAACAAGAACCATTCATGTTTATAGTAGTGATGGGGTTAATGGCTGCAATCAGTGGGGGTCTTATCTATGTATTTTATAAAACAAAATTTTTGCGATTTTAATAGACTGATGGCAGTAAACAAGAAAGGATGTGTGTTAACATGCTCGTTATTTATAAAAGTACATTAGAAGGAAAAATGGAGATGCAAGCAAATATTACTCATAACAGTTGGCTTCATCTTGTTAAGCCAACAGCAAATGAAATTGACTATGTAGTTGAAGAGCTTGCCATCCCAAGGGATTTTATAATTGATTCACTTGATCATGAAGAACGGCCGCGTATTGAGCAACGCGATGGGGCGATCATGATGGTCATTCATATCCCTTTTGATCGTGAAGATATTGAGAGTTCTCGTCAAGACGTGAAATATCGGACAATTCCCATGGGCATTATTCATACGAAAGATCATATGCTAACCATTTGCGGTGAAGAAGTACCTTTTTTGGTGGATTTTTTTAACAGCGAGATGAATGATTCCGCTACGCATATGAAAACGCGAAATACGTTAAATATATTAAATACAACTGCTCGTGCTTACATTCATTCTTCGGCAACGATTGAGCGTGAGATCGGATGGGCAGAGGCGGAGCTTGCTAAGTCATATCGTAATCGTGAGATGTATACACTTCTTAACTTGAATGAAAGTCTCATCTATATGGTAACCTCTTTGAAACAGATGAAATTTACGATGAAAAAAATCTTGCACGGGGACTATATTAAACGATATGAAGCGGATGCAGATGTTTTAGACGATGTACTTATCGAGTTAGAGCAAGCATATGAAGTAACGGAAATCAACCAGGCCAATTTAAATAATGTTATGGATGCATATGGAAATATGATCCAAAATAACGTAAACCAGGTACTTAAATTACTTGCGGCATTTACGATCATTTTGTCAGTACCAATGCTAATTGCTAGTATTTACGGGATGAATGTACCGATTCCATTCCAAGATAAGCCAAACGCATTTTTATTCGTAATTGTCGTTACGGTCGCTCTAATGGGTCTGTCTACTTTTGTTTTTTTCAAAAAACAATATTTTGCCCGATCATTTTTATAGACAGAGAAATAAAAGGGGGATTTCCACAAATGAAAATTCCCCTTTTTTTCTTAAAGTTCATTTATTTCGTATAGTTATCGAAATACCCTTGAATAAAGATAATCGGTGTTCCTTTATCACCACTACCAGAAGTTAAATCAGATAGCGAACCGATAAGGTCAGTAAGCTTTCTTGGTGTTGTTCCTTGTGCTTCCATCGAGCCGACAAGATCTGCTTCTTTATTATTAATAAATTCAGCAATCGCTTGTTTAAGCTCTTCACCTTTTAAGTTGGCAAAATTATTATCAGCAAGATATTTTAATTTTACTTCATTCGGCGTACCGTCAAGACCTGATGTGTAAGCAGGTGATACAACAGGGTCAGCAAGCTCCCAAATCTTACCGACAGGGTCTTTAAATGCGCCGTCTCCATAAACCATAACCTCAACATTTTTACCTGTTTTGTCTTTAAGCATTTGCTGAATTTTATCAACGATTGGCTGGCAATTGCGTGGGAAAAGCTTCACACTATCTTCAGTTGCTTTATTAGAACCGAGTAGCCCATATGCTTCATTACAGCCGCTTCCATCAATCGATTCTGCTAAAATATTATCAAGGCTATAAATTTTTTCGCCGCCATTTGCTTTTAAAATTCGCTTCGTTCTAAATCTCGTATGAATATCGCATGTAAGTACATTTTTCGTGTAGTCTAGAATCGTTTTTGGATTATTGGAGAAAATAACCTCACATTCAACCCCATATTCTTCTACTAACGATTTATAATAATCGATATAATCAACACCCGTAAAAGTATGCTTATTATAGCCAAAAAGATCGCGGAATTGTTTTTCTGATAGTACATCTGTCCAAGGATTAACGCCTTTTTCATCAAGCTCATCAATATCGACTAAGTGGTTGCCTACTTCGTCTGATGGATAGCTAAGCATAAGAACAATTTTCTTAGCTCCTTTTGCAATCCCACGAAGGCAGATAGCAAATCGATTTCGGCTTAAAATCGGGAAAATGACGCCAATTGTCTCATCGCCGAATTTTGCTTTGACATCTTGAGCAATATGATCAATTGTCGCATAATTTCCTTGCGCACGTGCAACAATCGATTCTGTTACAGTAACGATATCTTTATCATGAATATGAAAGCCCTCAACTTCAGATGCCTTTAACACACTATCAACTACGATTTCTTCAATATTGTCACCTTGATTGATAATTGGGCAACGAAGACCTCTAACAACAGTTCCAACGACTCTTTCCAATATAATCGCTCCTTAAACTAATCAAGTTAATTTTGATCACTACTTGTACTATACCTCGATTTAATGATATAAGTAAAATTAATATATCTAATGGTGGATATAAGAGGTGTTTATATGGTTAGCAAATTAGATTTATATAAAATTTTTTGTGTAGTGGGGAAAAATAAAAGCTTTTCCAAAGCAGCGAAAGAGCTGTATATGACACAGCCTGCTGTCAGTCAAGCAATCATGCAATTGGAAAAAGAATTAGATACGCGCCTATTTAATCGGACACCAAAAGGGGTGTCTCTAACAGATGAAGGTCATCTTCTTTTTGAATATGCCCAATCAGCTATTAAATTAATAGATGTTGGGGAAGAAAAGATTTTAGAATTTAAGAATTTAACAGCAGGAGAATTAAAGATTGGTGTAGGAGATACGATTTCCCGACATTATTTATTACCCTATTTAGAAATTTTCCATAATCGATATCCGAATATTAAGTTTAAGATTGAAAATGGAACAACCTTCGAGCTCTGTGCTCTTTTGAAGTCTGGGGAGGTCGATATTGCTATTTGCAACCTTCCAATCGAAGATTCCACGTTAGAAGTAAGACCTTGCTTTACTATACAAGATACATTTGTGTATGGTGATAAGTTTAGAAAGGTTTTAGCGAAACCGATAAAGCTGCAAAAGCTCGTTAAACTTCCATTAATCTTCTTTGAGCCGAAATCAAATTCTCGGAAATATGTGGAGGATTATTTTTTATCGAAAGGGATTCAAATTTCACCCGAATTTGAATTAGGCTCTCATGATTTATTATTGGAATTTGCGAGAATTAATTTAGGGATCGCCTGTGTGACGAGAGAATTCTCACTCGATTATTTGAATAAAGGACTATTGTATGAAGCAAAGCTGATCGAAGAAATACCGAAGAGAAGTATAGGTGTCTGTTTTTTAAAAAGCGTACCCTTGTCACAGGCTTCAATGAAATTCGTTGAGATTATTGGAAATAATAAATAACCACGATTGATGTTTTATTAAATGTATTTATCTTAAAAAGAGCTGCTTGCTAAACGTCTAATTCTAAACAAGATGAATTAGACGTTTATTTTAAGCAGCTCATTGTAATCAATCAATCTTAATATACTTTGTCTCCATTAAAGATTGAGTTTTTAACGATGACATAATCGACATTACGGATGGATTCTAATTTTCTGCCACCAGCATAGGAAATGGAAGATTGGAGATCTTGCTCCATTTCAATTAACGTATCTTTTAACGAACCTTTGAATTCGACAAACATTTTTTTGCCTTCGACATTTTTCTTTTCGCCCTTTTGAAACTCTGATGCTGAGCCGAAATATTCTTTGTACAGCTTGCCGTCTTTTTCAATCGTTTCGCCTGGAGACTCTTCGTGTCCGGCAAATAAAGAGCCGATCATAACCATAGACGCACCGAAGCGCACGGATTTCGCGATATCACCATGAGTGCGAATGCCTCCATCAGCAATAATTGGCTTGCTTGCTGCTCTTGCACACCAACGTAGAGCAGCTAATTGCCAGCCACCAGTTCCGAAACCTGTTTTAATCTTTGTAATACATACTTTACCTGGTCCAATTCCAACCTTTGTTGCATCGGCACCGGCATTTTCTAATTCTCGTACTGCTTCAGGAGTTCCTACATTTCCTGCGATCACAAAGCTATTAGGTACATGTGTTTTAATATGCTTAATCATCTCGATAACGGCATTGGAATGTCCGTGTGCAATATCGATTGTAATGTACTCTGGCGTTAGATTTTCTTTTGATAATTGTTCAATAAAGCTATATTCCTCACTCTTAACCCCAACACTAATCGAGGCGATTAATCCACGTGCATGCATATCTTTAATAAACGAGATTCGTTTCTCTGGCTCAAATCGGTGCATAATGTAGAAGTAGCCATTTTCCGCTAAATAAAGAGCAATTTTTTCATCTATAATTGTCTGCATATTTGCAGGAACAACTGGCAACTTAAATGTATGACCACCTAATGTTACACTTGTATCACATTCTGAACGACTAGTAACGATGCATTTTGCAGGAATTAATTGTATATCTTCATAATCAAATACGTTTTCCATAGATTCCACCCCTAAATACGAATATTGAAGTTTAACTAAATTAAAACGTTCGTACATTTGGTATTTTACATTATTTTATCAGTATGTCAAAGGTTATTATGATTTATGTTAGAAAAACTTGGCGTTCCTTTCCTACCAGCTAAAAAAAGAGTTGCCCAATTAATGAGGACAACTCCTTTTTGAATCATATTTTTTGCTTATATCGCAACGGCTGACATTCCTACTTCTATTAGCTTTAAATTTTTACCATTCCCTCGGCTCGTAGTGTAAATCGGTAAATAATTGGTTGCGCTCTTTCTTCGTTAAATCTCTCCATTGGCCAATGGGTAAATTACCTAAATGAATATTCATAATTCGTGTGCGCTGCAATCTGAGAACTTGGTATCCAAGAGCAGAACACATCCGTCGAATTTGGCGGTTTAAGCCTTGCCTTAAAATGATTTGAAAAACATATTTTGATAGCTGAGTAACTTCACAAGGCAATGTTTTTGTATCTAATATTTCTACCCCTGCTGCCATCTTTTTGAGGAATTCTTGGGTGATAGGCTTGTCTACTGTAACAATATATTCCTTTTCATGCTTATTTTCAACACGTAAAATTTTATTGACAATATCTCCATCATTCGTCAGGAGAATTAAGCCATCTGAGTCTTTATCCAGCCGCCCAATATGAAAAATTCTTAATGGATGGTTGACGAAATCAACAATATTGCCTTTTACATGCTTTTCAGTTGTACTTGTAATGCCTACTGGTTTATTTAAAGCGATATACACATGATTTTTTTCCATCCGAATCGGGCTTCCGTTTACGAGAACTTCATCCCCTGGCTCCACTTGATCACCGATTTTGGCGAGCTTGCCATTAATCGTAACTTGGCCTTCACTAATTAATTTATCTGCTCCGCGCCTAGAAGCCTTTCCAGACTCACTAATAAATTTATTTATTCGCATGTTTTCGACATCCTTAATGGAGAATTATATGTTTTAGAATACCTTAAACATGAGTTTGTTTTCAAGGAAGATAGCTGAGGAAACAAGATCAGCCACAACGAAAATAATCATAATTGGCTAAGTATTTTGATCAACATTATGACGGAAAAATTCAAGATTTAGTAACATTTTTGAGTATTCAAATTGGTTTAATTCACACAATAGTGTATGATACATAGTATATAAAATAATGTATGACATACAGTATGGAGAAGTAGGAAGTGATTGAATGGATGCCTTACTAAGTTCATTATCGACAGAGCTGAGAAGAGGTACGCTCACATTAGCTGTATTAAGTCAGCTGCGCACACCGCAATATGGCTATTCACTTGTTCAGTTACTTGAAAAAAGTGATATTGCTATTGATCAGAGTACTTTATATCCATTGCTACGCCGGTTGGAAAAGCAAAAATTGGTGACAAGTAGCTGGGATACAACAGAGAGTAGACCGCGCAAGTATTACGTGTTAAGTGATGACGGAATTGAGGTTTTTCTGCAATTAAAAAAGGAATGGGAGAAGACGACACAAGAGCTGTATCAATTATTGAATCATAAGGAAGGCTAAAGCAGCTGTTAAGACATGTTGGTTTGTCATTTTTACGCATGATAAGTCAATGCTTGCAGCTAGATAGAAGGAGGATAAAGATGAACTTAATTGAGCTTTATATTCAGGAAGTAACACGTAGGCTTCCAGAAAAAGACCGCGAGGATATTGCGTTGGAGCTGCATTCAACGATTGAGGATATGCTGCCAGAAAATTATTCCGAACAAGAAGTAAAATCTGCTCTTTATAAGCTTGGAAGCCCTGCACTTCTTGCGAGCCGTTATCAAGATCGCCCAATGCATGTAATTGGACCAAGATATTATGATATATATATCAATTTATTAAAAATCATTTTGCTAATTGCCATTATGATACCATGTCTTGTAATTATTGGTGAAAGTATTTTGACATACAATGGTGAGGTTACGCTTATTAGTTTCATTGTTACAAGTATTGTGGACCTAATTATTGGCATAATAAGTACGATTATTCAAGTATTTTTCTGGGTAACACTTGTTTTCGCGATTCTTGAACGATCAGACTATGTAAAAAAACAAACCCCCTTAACAGCGAGCTTTAAAGAATGGACACCAGAGGATTTAAAGGATATTCCTTATATTCCTAGGAAAAAAGCGATCTCGAAAGGAGAAGTGTTTGGAAGCTTTTTTTGGATAGCTATTTGGGCCACGGTTTATTTTAACGCTGAAAGGTTTGCTGGCATCTATGAAAAGGGGCAGAATGGTCTTGAATTAGTTACACGAACGTTTAATCAAGATGTGCTGCTTTCATATTGGCCACTAATTGTCGTTATGATTGTATTAGAGGTTGTTTTAACGATCTATAAGTGGATGAAAGCTCAATGGACGAATAAAGTTGCTGTTTTAAATGTAATTGTTAATATCCTTTCTTTCATTATATTTATCGTAATTATTAGCAATCCTGATTTGTTTAATCCTGCTTTTGCCGCATATTTAACAGATCATTTATCAAATATAGTTGAGCTAAAAAAATTGCTTTTCCTTTGGCCAATACTTTTATACTTGCTCGCCATCGTACTAGATTCATACCAAGGCTTTCGAAAAGCTAGAATTCGCGTGTCCAAAAGTGATGAGAAGTCTACTATTCATACACTAGGGTAATTCATTACATTAGAAGAAAGTTTTAAGGAGGATATGGGATGGAACAAAATAAGGAAAGTGTTCTACCATCGGGTTTAGCGAAGCCGGCGCAACGAGCGTTGAGAGGAGCTGGGATTATTCGCTTGGAGCAGCTCACGAAGGTTACAGAAGCAGAAGTTTTGCAGCTGCATGGAATGGAAAGCGATGGCGTTACTCCGACAAGAGCTTAATGCAAAAGGCCTTTCATTTTCTAATGGTTCTGAATGAATATTATTCCTGAACCTCCTACTTTCTCATGGATTTCTAATTTTTATCTCAGAGAAATCTCAACAAACTCCTTTAGGATAAATCTTGTAAGAAAAAACAACCCATAAAGGAGAGAATGAATGATGAAAGCACTATTAGTTACAGCAGTGGGAGCGGTTTTGATAGCTTCAGGAGGTATGAATGCAGTTAAAGGGGAACAAGTAGAAGCGCCAGCTCAAAAAGCGACGTTTTCTCATTACTCCGAAGGGTATCATTACAACTATAATGCATCAGTAGCAGATGAGATCACACAGCTTCCTGAATATAAAACACTTTCAGCTAAAACAGATTTATCTGGCTATAGCGTTCAAACCGTTGAAGATAACTTCAGTAAACGCATCCTGCTTTTCAAAGATGGAAATAGCCATGCTCAATATAAAACCATTTTTATGAAAAAGACGGGTGTTGTTAAAGTGATTCATTTATAAAAGGATATTGAAGTTCCTACCCATTTGGATAGGGGCTTTTTAAGTGGAGGCGAAAATTAGGTATTTTCACATAAAGATAATTAAGTGAGCAAGTTGATTCCCGAAATGTGGGTGCACAACGAATTTCGGTAATTAAGTGAGTCAGTTGATTCCCGAACGATGGGTGTTCATCAAATTTCGGTAATCAAGTAAGCAATTTGATTCCCGAACGGTAGGTGCTCATCAAATTTCGGTAATTAAGTGAGCAAGTTGATTCCCGAAATGTGGGTCCACAACGAATTTCGGTAATCAAGTGAACAATTTGATTCCCGAACGGTGGGTGTACATCAAATTTCGGGAATCAAACGGCAATCTGATTACCACTCCTCGTGCTGTTCCCTCATTTTGTGTAACATCGCTTCCCCAAAAACGGATATTCATCTTTTTCCTTTACAAGCTAGGAGGCGTGTTTAACCTTATGTTATAATTCTTCACAAGTGAATAGTGAAAATCCCTTTAGAAGCTAGGAGTCCTGAAATTAGACAATAGGAGGAGAAGATGAAGTGAATTCAGCAAAAAGTGTGATTGAAAAATTAAATTTACATAAGTATCCGACAAAGCTCATTCTCCATAAACCCGAGGATATTAAGGATTTCGAAGAGTTGCAGTACGATATTTCAATAAAACAAGCTAAATATGATTTGGTGTTTATCTTTATTTTTCAATTAGCAGATTTTTCGAAGTATCTACAAATGGTAATAGAAAAAGAACTCATCAATGAGAAGGGCTATGTATTTTTTGCTTATCCGAAAAAGAATAACCCACAATATAAAGAGTATATAGAGCGTGATCAAATTTTTCCTGAAATCAATCCTGATGATGATGGTTATGTTTTTGGAAGTATGCTGAAATTTTCTAGAATGATTAGTTTGAATGATGTTTTTACGATAGTCGGATTGAAGGCAGAGCGGAAGAAAACGAAAAATGGCAAAACAGAGAAAAAGAGTCAGCGTGTGGACGACTATTTCCAGCATATTGAAGATATTCGGCAATTTTTGGCCGCAGATGAAGAGCTGTTAAAGGTGTATAACGAATTAACTCCTGGCTACCAGAAAGACTGGGCTCGTTATGTTTATAGTGCCAAGCGGAAGGAAACACAAGAAAAGCGATTGCAGGAAATGAAAGGAATCCTAGCAGATGGGTATAAATCAATTGATTTGTATCGTAGAAGAGAATCGTAAAGCTGGGATTTTGTAAGGGGCTAGGCTGATGAGTATGAAATTAAGTCCAAAAATTATCCAAGAAATGTGTGGTATAGTCTCCTTTAAGAGAGGGGACTCTTTTTATCGTGCGAAAAAGGTCAAATTTGAATTTTTTAGTTCTAATCAATATGTGGCGACGGTTTCGGGAGTAGAGAATTTTCGCGTAACTGTTGATGTTGATGAGAGAGATGAAATCCGTGCGTCATGTAGCTGTCCAAAGCTTGCTTCCATTAAAACAGAATGTCAGCATATTGCTGCTGTATTAATTGCTATTTATGAGCAAAAGCGAAAAGAAACATCTTCACCTTTTCTAAGTAATCATCAGCAAGGCGTAACAGGTGATCAAGCATTAGCAGAGGGATTACTCACTCTTTTCAATGAAGAGCCTGTGCGCTCAAGTGGGCGTAAGCTTCATTTTGAGAATAGACAAATGCTTCATACTGAATTCATTTGCAGTGCTGTCCCAACAGCACACGGAAAACAACTATTTGGAATTGAAATGAAAGTTGCTGACATTCAGGTAAAGCAAATCCGTCCTTTTCTTCAACTATTGAAGGAAGGGAAGCCGAGCCATGTTTCAACTTCCTTTACCTTTGATTTGAGCCTCCATTGTTTTTCACAAGAAACAGATGGGGTTATTCAGCAGCTCCTTCACGTTTTAGATGATGAAAATCTCTTTCCTGATTTATTGAAGGTTGAACAAGATGAGTCCATTCGAGAGCAAATGCTATTCATTCCACCGTCCTCTTGGGAGCGGCTTCTTCCTTTTTTACAAAATGCACCTTTAGCCAGCCTCCGATATGGCGGAAATAGATTTGAAGGAATTCATTTATCCGAAGACCCACTCCCTTTACAGTTCTCTCTCTCGGAAGCCGAGGATAAAGGTTATCAGTTAATCATTAGAGGACTGACCCACATTGTTGTACTTGATTCTTATCGCTCTGTTTTATGTAATGGCCAAATTAGTCGCTTGAATAAAGATGATTGCAAGCGATTATTAAATTTAAAGGAAATGCTTACACTCTCTAACAAGAATCAAATTCCTATTTTGCCGGAACAGCTTGATTTTTTCCTTGAAAAGGTTGTACCTCACTTAAGAAAGCTTGGGAATGTCCATATTTCTCGAACAATAACAGAGCAGTATATGAAAACACCATTAGTTGCAAAGCTATATTTAGATCGTTTGAAAAATCGTCTTTTAGCTGGTTTGGAGTTTCACTATGAAAATATCGTTATCCATCCATTAGAAAGTCGAGAGCCTCGAACAAGTGCACTTCTTATACGTGATGAAGTAAAGGAGGAAGCGATTTTAAAGCTAATGGAGGAAAGTGCTTTTGCCAAAACAGACGGCGGCTATTTTTTACAGAATGAAGAATTAGAATATGAGTTTTTGTACCATATTTTGCCGAAGCTGCAAAAGCTTGTGCAAGTTTACGCTACGACAGCTGTGAGAAATCGAATTTTTCGAGAAAATGTCCACCCGCAAATCCGGGTGAAGGTGAAGAAGGAACGAACGCATTGGTTAGAATTTAAGTTCTCAATAGACGGAATTCCTGAACAGCAAATTCGAAATATTCTCTTGGCGCTTGAGGAACAGCGAAAATATTATCGCTTACGTGATGGAGCTTTGCTTTCGTTGGAGACGAGAGAATTTGCAGAGATTCAGCGATTTCTGAGATCCGTTCCTGAACAAAAGGAAGATTTAGAGAGCGGCTTGAACGTTCCGATTGCCAGGGGGCTTCGCTTGCTGGAATATGCGGATGAACGACATGCTTTTACGTTCGAACAATCTTTTCGTATGTTAATGGACCAGCTTCGCAACCCAGGAAGTTTGGAATTGGCGGTACCAGAGGCTATTGCACCGATTTTGCGTGATTATCAGATTATCGGCTATAAATGGATGAAAATGCTGGCAAGCTTCAGCTTTGGCGGAATTCTAGCAGATGATATGGGACTTGGGAAAACAGTGCAAAGCATAGCCTATATTCTCTCTACTCTTCCAGTTATGAGAGAGGAGGGGCGTCCTGCTTTAATTGTTTGTCCATCCTCTTTAACGTATAACTGGCTTAATGAGTTTATAAAATTTGCACCTGATATCCAAGCTGTTGTGATTGATGGGGATAAAGCAGAAAGGACCCTTCTCCAAAGAAATGTCAAGGAAATGGATGTCGTCATAACTTCCTATCCTTTACTAAGGAGAGACATTAAGTGGTACGAGAAAATCGGCTTCCACACCGTATTTTTCGATGAGGCGCAAGCATTTAAAAATCCTATTACCCAAACGGCTCGAGCGGTAAAACGGATACAAGCCGATCACCGTTTTGCCCTTACTGGTACACCAATCGAAAATTCATTGGAGGAGCTATGGTCTATTTTCCATGTTGTTTTTCCCGAATTATTACTTGGATTAAAGGAATATAGTCATCTTTCCCGAGAAACGATTGCTAAGCGAATTCGTCCTTTTTTGCTAAGAAGGCTAAAGGAGGATGTGCTTGCTGAACTTCCAGAAAAATTCGAGTTGATCGAATCTGTGGAACTATTGCCTGAGCAGAAAAAGCTTTATGCAGCATATTTGGCAAAGCTACGACATGATACACTTAAGCATTTGAATAAAGATACTTTGCGAAAAAATCGTATTCGAATTCTTGCAGGTTTGACCAGGCTGAGACAAATTTGCTGTCATCCTGCTTTGTTTGTCGACGGCTATCCAGGTAGTTCTGCGAAATTTGAACAGCTTATAAGGATTATTGAGGAATCGAAGCAATCGGGTAGAAGAGTGCTCATTTTCTCTCAATTTACGAAGATGCTTGCACTTATTGGAAGGAAATTGGCAAATATAGGGTTGCCCTTCTTTTACTTAGACGGTGGAACACCATCGGAAGAAAGGCTTGAGCTTACGAATCGATTTAATGAGGGTGAGCGTGATTTGTTTCTCATCTCTTTGAAGGCAGGTGGTACAGGACTAAACTTAACAGGTGCTGATACGGTCATCCTTTATGATCTGTGGTGGAATCCTGCAGTCGAGGAGCAGGCGGCAGATCGTGCCCATCGGCTCGGTCAGACGAAGGTTGTTCAAGTGATCAAGCTTATTGCACGTGGAACCATTGAAGAAAAAATGAATGAACTCCAGGAGAAAAAACGAGAAATGATCGATGAGATTATTGAATCAACTGGTAGTGAGTTGGCATGGCTTACCGAAAAGGATATTAGAGAGCTGTTATTGGAATAGAGAGATTGATTTATTTTCCGAGAGCAGATTTTGTCTTTTTTCATTAATATGGGCTGTTTTTAAGTTATCAACCAACTTAAAAACAGCCCTGTAGATTATTCTTTTTTCTCAAGCTTTATGTGTTCAAGCTTATTTTAGTTTAATATCTTTAAAGAATGGAGTTCCGCTGAAGTTAACGAATAATCCAGACTCTACCCCGTTCGTTGCATGAACAAAGTCAGGGTGCTGTAAATAAACAGCAGGTGCTTCTTCAACTAGAATTTCAGAAATTTCCTTATAAGCAGCATTTCGCTCATCTTGATTTGTACTTGTACGAGCCTTGTCAAGTAGCTCATCTACTTTTGAATTTGTATAGAATGAGCGGTTACCAGGCATTCCATGCATAGAAGAATGGAATAATGCATATAACCCGTAGTCTGCATCTCCAGTTACAGTCGTCCAGCCAAGGACAAACAACTCATGCTCGCCAGCAGCTGTTTTATCTAAGAATGTTCCCCACTCGATGATTTCAATTTCTACTTCAATATTAAGTTCAGCTAATTGAGCTTGAACTAATTCCGCAATGTCTGCACGCTCTTTACTTCCTTCATTCACATAAATGGTTGTTTTGAAACCGTCAGCAAAGCCAGCTTCTGCAAGTAATTTCTTTGCTGCTTCAACATCATATGGAAGCGGCTTCAAGTTTTGGTCGTTTCCAACAACAGTCGGTGCAAGTGGTCCTACTGCTGCAACTCCTTGACCATCAAGAATTCCATTTACGACATCATCCTTATTAATGGCCATTGCTATTGCTTGACGAACTTTAAGATTGTCATATGGTGCTTTGTTCATATTGAATCCAACGTAGTCCATTCGAGTTCCGCGAACACGGTCAATGTCAATATTATCCATTTCCTCAACTTGAGCAACATCGGAAGAACCTACAAGGATTGCGTTAGCTTCACCAGTCTCAAGCATTGCTACACGAGTAGCTTGCTCTGGCACAACTTTGAAAGTAAGACTATCAAGTGTTGTTTTTTCTCCCCAATAATCATCATTTCTTTCAAAAAGAATTTCAGCCCCGCGGTTCCATTCTTTAAATTTGAATGGACCTGTCCCAATTGGATTTTCATCAATCTTTTTACCGCCATCATTTTCTTCTTTAATGGCAGAAGGAGCAATAATGGAGCCCGCATTATGTGCTAAATGAGCAGGGAGTGGTGCAAATGGATCTTGCGTAATAATTTGAACTGTATGATCGCCTATGATTTTAACTTCTTCGATCATGTTTAGTACAACTGCACGTGGTGAAGCAAATTCAGGATCGATTAATCGATCGAGTGACAGCTTTACCGCTTCTGCTGTAAAGTCTGTTCCATCATGGAATTTAACACCTTCACGGAGCTTGAATTCCCAAGTTTTATCATCAATCGCTTTAAATTCAGTCGCTAAAGCTGGTTCAACAGTTCCATCTGCAGCGTACTCTGTTAAACGTTCGAAAATTTGTGAAGTTGCATTTGTCGTTGCTGTATCATTTTTTCCATGTGTGGAGCCATTATTGTTGTTATTTTTATTATATTGGCAGTTATCGCCCCCTTAATTGCTCCTCATGATCCAACACAAATGACAATTAGTAAAAAGCTACAGCCACCCTCTTCAGAATACTGGTTTGGAACAGATGATAAAGGACGAGATATTTTCAGTCGTCTTCTATATGGCTCAAGAATTTCGTTAATCGTTGGGATAGTATCTACTCTTCTTGGTGCTTTTGCAGGGATATTGCTGGGGATTATATCGGGCTATTATGGTCGCTGGATTGACTCCCTGATTATGAGAATCTGTGATGTTTTGCTTGCTTTCCCAGGTATATTACTAGCATTGGCAATCGTAAGTGTCCTAGGTGCGAGCACAACAAATGTCATCATTGCCGTTGCGTTTTTTGCTGTTCCAACCTTTGCACGTATTGTTCGAGGTTCAACTTTAGGTGTTAAAAAGCTAGAGTATATTGATGCGATAAAAGCAATGGGTTCAAGTGATTTTAGAATTATTTTTAAGCATGTACTTCCGAATATTCTCTCACCGATTATTGTACAAGCTACCCTATATATTGCATCAGCTATTATTACGGCTAGTGCCCTTTCATTTCTTGGCATGGGGACGAAACCGCCTACTCCTGAATGGGGAACAATGCTTGCACAAGGACGTTCCTATCTAAAACAGGCTCCTCATGTGACCCTATTTCCTGGTTTAGCTATTTTACTTGTTGTTGTCGGCTTTAATTTATTTGGTGATGGACTCCGTGATGCACTAGATCCGAAGTCGAAGAAATAATAAGGGGAAGTGAACAATATGCTTACACATCTTATTCGGAGAATATTTCAAACAATCCCCGTTATGTTCGGGGTTACGCTTGCTGTGTTTTTAATGATGCACCTTATTCCTGGAGACCCGGCACAAATTTTGGCGGGGGAGAGTGCGAATCAAGAACAAGTTGAGACGATGCGAGAAAAACTTGGATTAAATGATCCGCTTTATACACAATATTTTCGTTATGTTGCAAATGCTGTTAAAGGCGATTTAGGTACATCCATTCGAACAAACCGTTCTGTAACTCAGGAAATTTTTGATTCGCGTTTTTGGATAACAGTTCAGCTTGCCATTATTGGAACCATTATAGCTGTTGTCGGAGGATTAATTGCTGGGATTATTTCAGCAACTAGAAAGGGCTCATTCGCTGATATTTCACTTATGCTTGTGGCGTTATTCGGTTTTTCAATGCCAAACTTTTTATTGGGTATCATGCTTATCTATTTCTTTTCGGTACATTTTGGCGTATTGCCTGTTGCAGGTTGGGGTACAGTTGAGCAAATGATTTTACCAGCGATTACTTTAGGTACGGTTGGGGCTGCGATTATTGCTCGAATGACTCGATCAAGTATGCTAGAAGTGATTGATCAAGACTATATTCGTACAGCTCATGCTAAAGGGGTTAGTGATCGAATTGTCATTTATAAGCATGCTTTGCGCAATGCGTTAATCCCGGTTGTTACCGTCGTTGGTCTCCAGTTTGGAAGTTTATTAGGTGGCGCTGTTATTACAGAAACGGTCTTTGCGATTAATGGCTTAGGTCGATTAATTATTGATTCGATACGAGCACATGATTTTCCGATGGTGCAAGGAACGATCCTTGTGTGTGCGGTTTTGTTTGTATTAGTTAATACACTTGTAGATATTACA
Organism: Cytobacillus sp. Bva_UNVM-123; assembly: GCF_046351715.2. Taxonomy (NCBI): domain Bacteria; kingdom Bacillati; phylum Bacillota; class Bacilli; order Caryophanales; family Bacillaceae; genus Cytobacillus; species Cytobacillus sp. Bva_UNVM-123. The sequence continues at coordinate 5,077,391 of NZ_CM177772.1, read as the reverse complement.
TATCGCTTTATAAATAAGCGAATCGATTTGAACTAAAGGCTGGTGAGAATCTATGGCGATACCGAATAATATATTAGAAGTTAAGGATTTACGAACTTCTTTTTTTACTGATGAAGGAGAAGTAAAAGCAGTAGATGGTGTGGATTTTTCAATAGAGAAAGGAAAAACTCTAGGGATTGTTGGTGAGTCGGGCTCAGGGAAGAGTATCACTTCTCTTTCCATTCTCCGCTTACTTCAAGAGCCAGTTGGAAAAATTGTCGGTGGTGAAGTTCTTTTTAAGGGAGACAACCTTTTAACGAAATCGAAAAAGCAAATGATGGATATTCGCGGGAATAATATTTCGATGATTTTTCAAGAGCCGATGACATCATTGAACCCGACGATTACTTGTGGCGAACAAATTGCTGAATCTATTCGGATTCATCAAAAATTAAATCGAAGAGAAGCATGGATTAAAGCAGTTGATATGCTGAGATTAGTTGGAATTCCATCACCCGAAAAAAGAGCTAAGCAATATCCATTCGAATTGTCAGGCGGAATGCGTCAGCGAGTTATGATTGCCATTGCTTTAGCTTGTAATCCAGAATTGCTCATTGCGGATGAGCCTACAACTGCCTTGGATGTAACCATTCAAGCCCAAATTCTTGAACTAATCAAGAAGCTGCAGGAAGAGATGGGAACATCACTTATGATCATCACTCATGATTTAGGGGTTGTGGCTGAAATGTGTGATAAGGTAGCGGTTATGTATTGTGGGAAGGTTGTGGAATATGCAGATGTAGAAACGATTTTCACGAAACCATTACATCCATATACAATTGGTCTATTAAATTCAGTGCCTAAACATGATGAAGATGTAGAAGGAGATTTATCCATTATCCAAGGTCAAGTTCCAAGTCCATTTAACTTGCCACTTGGCTGTAGGTTTGCCCCCCGTTGCCCTCATGCAAGAGAAATTTGTCATTCTGAAATGCCAGAATTGGATACTGCAATTGCTAATGATAAAGTTCGGTGCTGGATATATACAGATAAATGGGAGAAGCAAGAGGAGGTAGCAGATCATCATGGCTGAGCAAGCTTTAGTAGAGGTTAAACAACTTAAGCAGTATTTTCCGATAAAAGGTGGTATTTTCGGGCGGACGATTAATTATGTCAAGGCCGTCGATGACATTAGCTTTAGTATTCAAGAAGGAGAGACAGTTAGTATTGTCGGTGAATCAGGCTGTGGCAAATCAACGACTGGCAGGGCGATACTGCGTCTAGATAATCCTTATTCGGGTGAGGTTTATTTTCAAGGTGAAGACTTACTTTCTTTAAGTAAGTCACAAATGAGAAAAAAACGAAAAGATTTGCAAATTATTTTCCAAGATCCTTACGCATCATTAAACCCCCGTCAAACCGTTAGTCAAATTTTAGAGGAAGCACTAGAAATTCAAAAAGTCGTTCCTCCTAGAGAGAGACGGAAAAAAATTGTGCAACTGCTTGAAACCGTTGGGATTGGCTCCCACCAAATTGATCGCTATCCCCATGAATTTAGTGGAGGTCAACGACAACGAATTGGAATTGCTCGAGCGATCTCTGTTAATCCGAAACTGATTATTTGTGATGAAGCAGTCTCAGCATTGGATGTATCGATTCAAGCCCAAGTTTTAAATCTATTGAAGGATTTACAAAGAAAGTTTAAGCTAACCTATCTTTTTATTTCACATGATCTTGGGGTTGTACGCCATATCTCTGATCGAATTATCGTTATGTACCTTGGTAAGATTGTAGAAATAGCAGATAAAAAACCATTGTTTAATAATCCGCAGCATCCTTATACAATGGCATTATTATCCGCAATCCCTAGCACAAATATTTTAGAGAAAAAAGAACGGATTATCCTGAAAGGAGATGTCCCTTCACCTATTGACCCTCCAGCTGGTTGTCGTTTTCATACGCGATGCCCATATGCTTTCGATCGTTGTGCAAAGGAAGAGCCAGCCATGCATGCAATTCCAGGAGAAAATCATCAAGTTGCCTGCCATTTAATAGAGGAAGGTCTTGAGGACTTCTCTTCATTACAATAAAATTAAAAAATATGATAGAGAAAAGAGCGTTGCTACAACTAAGTAGGAACGCTTTTTATCTCGTTCATATAAGGTTTGTAACTTGATAGAGCTTCTGATCGTCCATTTTTAAGGAGGTGTTGGATGAATGAATAAAGATCGTATTCCCCATTTATTCGTTATGATCCTTTTTATATTACTAGCTGCTTGTTCCACTGAACGTATCGAAAAAGTTACGATTTCTAAAATGAAGAATTATTCCGAGATCGTAGAAGATTCAAGTGTTGAAATTACGGACTCCGAAGTGATAAGTATGTTAAAAAACGCAGTGAATGGTGCAGTAAAGCGACCTGGTATTGTTGATATGGCAAACCCGCAATATAAAGTAGAAATAGGTCAGGAAGCATATTTTCTTTGGATAAGTACGGATTCCGGAACGATCATGAATGTAAAAGACACACACACCATTTTTTCTTTTTCTAATAAGGCAATTAAACAGGTAAATGAATTGATAGCAAGTAAGTTTAGTGAATAGTTTTCTTTTATCGATTCCCGAAACGCGCTCCCCGTCGAATTTTCGGGAATAAAGATGGCTGACCGATTCCTGAAATGTACGTCCCTTCGAAGTTTTGGGAATAAAGATGGCCGACCGATTCCCGAAACGCGCGCCCCTTCAGAATCTCGGGAATGAAGCGGGTCGACCGATTCCCGCAACATAAATAGCAATATGACATCCACAATGCAGTATTAGCTCGTCTAGTAAATAAAATTGCGAACGTTCATTATGTTTTGTAATCTATTAATATCTTAGATTATATGAAAGAGGAGGGCTGCAACTATGATGGAGTTTACTTGTAGTTCTGCGGGGGATCGGGCTGTTCTAGTTCAATTTAAGCAAGAGATTTCAGAGGAGACGAATTGGAAAGTGATCGCACTAGCCAACCATCTTGAGAAAAACCAAATTGATGGCGTGGAAGAATGGGTTCCCGCTTATGCTGCTCTGATGGTTTACTATAATCCAATAAAGATTGGCTATGTTGAGTTGGTAAAGATATTAGTTGAACTAGATATAGAAGAATCAAGTCAGAGGAAAACTTCATCAATCATACATGAGATCCCTGTTCTTTACGGGGGAGAATGTGGGCCAGATTTGCAGGATGTAGCGGCTTTTCATGGCTTAAATGTGCAGGATGTCATTCATATCCATTCTCGTTCTACCTATAGAGTATACATGATCGGCTTTGTACCGGGCTTTCCTTATTTAGGTGGTCTAGACTCACGTTTGCACACGCCGCGTTTGGACATCCCCCGGCTTAAGATTCCGGCAGGTTCAGTAGGAATTGCTGGTCAACAAACGGGGATATATCCTCTTACTTCACCAGGTGGATGGAGGATTATTGGGCATACCCCTATTTCATTATTTCAGCCAGATGATCGAGTGAATCCATTTCTCATATCTGCAGGGGATTCTATCCGATTTGTTCCTGTTACAGAAGAAGAATATTGTCTGATAAAGGGTAATATTAAGCAATAACGATCTAGTTTCACTTGAGCTAGGAGGGTCCTCTCGTTAATGAAAAACTTTGAGGTATTTAAAGTAATAAAACCAGGTATGCTTACTAGTGTTCAAGATTTAGGACGGAAAGGCTATCAGCAGTATGGAATGGCTGTCTCTGGTGCGATGGATACGTATGCTCTTCGTATGGCTAATATATTAGTAGGAAATGAAGAACATGAGGCGGCACTGGAAATGACGCTTATTGGTCCAGTGCTTTTTGTGGAAAGCGATTGCACGATTGCTGTCACTGGAGCGGATTTGTCACCAGCAGTAAACGGACAATTGATACCAATGTGGACAAGCATTCATTTAGTGGCTGGTTCAATACTACAATTCGGTAAACTTAATACAGGGTGCCGTGCGTATCTAGCTGTTGAAGGTGGACTAGATGTTCCACCAATAATGGGGAGTCGATCTACTTATCTTAGAGCTGGTATTGGTGGACATAAAGGAAGAGCTTTACAAACTGGTGATAAGTTATCTAGGTTGGATATACTAGATGGGCAAAAACGTAAAGCTAATAAACTTAGACGTCGATTACATGCAAACTTAATCCCAAGTTATTCAAGTCATATTCAGTTAAGGGTGGTTCTTAGCCCTCAGTGGAATGATTTTCGAAAAAATAGCCATGAAAAATTTCTTACTAGTAAATTTCAAATCACTTCCCAATCAGATCGGATGGGGTACCGGCTTTTGGGTACACCATTAGAAGTTAAACACGATGTTGAACAAATTACTGAACCGATTCCGTTTGGTACGATTCAAGTACCACCAGGAGGGTATCCAATTGTATTGTTAGCTGATAGGCAAACTTCAGGGGGGTACCCAATAATTGCTACAGTTATTTCAGTTGATTTGCCGAAAATAGCTCAAGGGAAACCAGGTGATCTTATTAGCTTCGCGGTTGTCGATATTGAAGAAAGTCATGAGCTACTTCGAGGTGAGGAAAAAACATTTCGGATTCTAAAGGCCCAAGTATTGTAATCCCTTCTGTTTTTAAGCTGAAAAACATCATTTTACTAGTCTGAAAAATAAATACAGTACTAGTTTTGAGTCATTCAATTTTAAATCGGAATTTGCCCTGCTTTTGTTAAGAACAACCTAATAGTTAAGTAAAACGCGACACCGTTAGGATTTGATTTTTTGTAAAATGGAGGTAATAAAGATGAAAATCGATCTAAATTGTGATCTTGGTGAGAGCTTCGGTCATTTCAAAATAGGAAATGATGATGTAGTTATCCAATATGTGACCTCCGTAAATATTGCGTGCGGTTTTCATGCCGGTGATCCTTTAGTAATGGAAAAGACCGTGAAGATGGCTTTAGAAAATAATGTAGAGATCGGTGCGCATCCAGGTTTTCCAGATTTAATGGGATTTGGAAGGCGTAATATGGTTGTTAGCCCTTCAGAAGCGAAGGCCTACGTTATTTATCAGATAAGTGCTCTTAACGGTTTTGTAAAGGCACAAGGTGGTAAAATGCAGCATGTTAAGCCGCATGGGGCTTTTTATAATATGGCAGCTAAAGATTATCATTTAGCGAGGGCCATTGCAGAAGGGGTATATGCAGTAGACAGTGACTTAATTCTAATGGGATTAGCAGGTGGGGAGCTTATTCGAGCTGGAAAAGATGTTGGTCTTCGTACTGCGAGCGAAGTATTTAGTGATCGTGCCTATAATTTGGAAGGTACTCTCGCTCCCCGTGGAATAAAAGGTGCTGTCATTCATGATATAGATGCAGCTGTTAACCAAGTTCAGAATATGGTCCTTAACGGAAAGGTAGCAACGATAGAAGGTGGTGAGGTTGAGCTCCAAGCGGATAGTATTTGTGTGCACGGAGATAATGACGAAGCAGTCGAATTAGTTAAGCAAATTAGAAATTCGCTTAAAGAAGCGAATGTTGAGGTTAAAGCACTTAGTAAGTAGCAACGTTATTAGATGAAATTTCAAACTTAAAAAAACCATGAGTACCATTCCCGATGGTATTCATGGTTTTTTTTGCTAGATTTATACGGAGATGCAACATGGTTTTACTAGTTTTTTTAGGCATACACGAATTTTGTTGAAATAAAGTTTCAAAATAATATTGATCTTGGAAACATTATTTTATATAATCGCAATTAAGAAAGTTCAGAAAATGGGGATGTTTTAATGAGCGCAGATATTATCTTTATTCAGGAAAGTATTCATACGTTTAAACCTACTGAGAAAAAAGCGGCAGAATATATTCTAAAGCATCCAGATGAAGTCGTGAATCAATCGATACAGAAAGTAGCTGAGAAAGCAAAGGTTAGTGAGGCTACGATTATCCGACTGTCAAAGTCTTTGAAATGTAAGGGTTTCCAAGAGCTGAAGCTTAAAATCGCGTATGAACTAGCAAAATCCGAAAATACGAATAGTCTCTATGAGGATATTCCTAGCGACGATTCAATGAAATCCTTTATCCAGACAATATCTCATAACAATATCCAGTCGATCCAAAACACTTTGCTCGTCCTTTCAGAGGAAGAATTGGAAAAAGCAGTTTCGCTTATTTCCAATGCTCGCATGGTTGCGGTTTATGGATTAGGAGCTTCAGCTATAATTGCCCAAGATTTTAAGCAAAAATTAACGCGGATTAATCGTTGGTGTGAAGCTGCTTTTGATGGCGATACCCAATTAACCATTTCGGCAAATTTATCAAATCAAGATGTCGCTTTCGGAATTTCTTATAGTGGACAAACGAAGGATGTATTTGAATCACTTAAGGTCGCAAAGGAAAACGGGGCAAGTATTATTACCCTTACGAAATCAGGGGATAATCCGATTTCCTCTTTAGCTGATGTGAAGCTTAATACGACATCATTAGAAAGAAACGTCCGCAGTGGAGCAACGAGTTCTCGAATTGCCCAGTTAACGGTGATTGATATTTTATTTTTTGGGGTCACGAAATCAAATCCAGATAGAAATATCCGGGCATTAGAGAGAACAAGAAAAGCTGTGAAAGCTTCTAAAAAAAATGTATAAACATTATTTGAATCAACTCATTGATGATCGAGAGCTTCCTGGGGCTGTTCTTTATGTTTCTAAAAAGAAAGAAACGAAATGCTTTTATGCAAAAGGATCGTTCATTGATAAAAATAATCATACACAGCAAATGACTACTGCAACAATTTTTGATGTTGCTTCATTAACAAAAATAATGGCAACGCTCCCGTCTATATTACTTTTGGCGGCAAAAAAAGAATTACATATAGATAACCCAGTCTACTCATTTTTGCCTCAGTTCAAATACAAGGATATTACGATTGGCCAGTTATTACAGCACAGGTCTGGTCTTCCAGCTGATCTTCACTTTCAGGATCGCATGCAGCCTAGAGATGTGATGAAAGATATTTTTGCTACAAAGCTCGAATACACACCAGGAACGAACACGATTTATAGTGACGTAGGAATGATTTTATTAGGAAAGGTCATTGAAAAAGTAACAGGTATGGCACTGAGTGATTTCACAAAAAAGGAAGTTTTCAAGCCATGGAACTTATTTGAAACGACCTATTTGCTGCCTGATGATAAAAAGCCCCTTGCAGCCTCAACAGAATGGTATAAAGACCACTATATTCAAGGGGAAGTTCATGATGAAAAGGCATTTCAACTGAATGGTGTAAGTGGGAGTGCAGGGGTATTTTCTACAGCTAAAGATGTGGCGAAGTTCGCCTCTTGCTGGCTTTATCCTGAGGAACAACATGTCATTCCTCAGGAATACATGAGAGAGGCTGTCATCCATAGGCATAATAATCGAGGTCTCGGCTTTGAAGTATGGAGTGGATCTGGAGCTGCACTTTCACTTGGAGAGCTTTGGCCAAGCGGTTCCTTTGGACATACAGGGTTTACAGGTACGAGTGTATGGGTTTGTCCATCTGAGGAACTTATCGTCGTCTTTTTAACAAATGCGGTTCACTTGGGCAGGCAAACAATGATAAGAAGCATAAGAAAGAAACTCCATTCATTAATTTACTCCGCGCATGTTTTACAAAGGCTGTAGAGCATCGCGGAGCTAATTATATATAAAAGTGATTCAAGGAGGTCAATCGTAATGAAAAAAGTGGGGAAAATTTGGTTAGTAAGTTTATTTTCATTTATTTTATTATTTTCAGCGGCATGTTCTAAAGATACTGGTGGCTCTCAGGAAGAAGGAAAATCAGACAAACCAAAAGAAGATGGGAAGGAAACGGTTTCCTTATCAATTGGAAGCTGGAGAACAGAGGATACAGCTGGCTATGCAAAAGTAATCGAAGCGTTTAATAAGCAATATCCAGACATTAAGGTTGAGTTCAAGCCTTCAAAAAACACAGAATATAACACGATTCTAAACACTTCATTACAAAGTGGAGAAGGTCCGGATATCATTCATTTACGACCATATGCACCAGGTATTGCATTAGCAGATGGAGGCTATATTGAGCCAATCGACGGACTAGAAGGATTAAGTGCATTCCCTGAATCTGCGTTAGCAGCTTCTAAAGGATCAGATGGTAAGCAATATGGTGTTCCACTAAATATGAGTACAACGCAAATGTTCTATAATAAAAAGATTTTTAAAGATTTAGGATTAGAAGAACCGAAAACATGGGATGAGTTCATTACACTTAATGAAAAAATAAAAGCAGAAGGCATTACCCCAATTGCGTTAGGAAGTAAAGAAGGTTGGTTATTATCAGCTGCACATGGAATTTTCGGACCAGCTCATTATGGCGGCAATGAATTTGTCGACAAAATAACAAAAGGTGAAACAGACTTCAATAGCCCTGAATTTGTAAACTCGATTAAAGCGATGGATGAGCTTAAAGCCTACTTCCCGGCGAACTATGAAGGTCTTGGGATGGAGGATATTCGAACATTATTCTTTACTGGCAAAGCAGCGATGTTCCCGATGGGAAGCTGGGAAATTGAAGTATTGCGCGGCATGAACCCTGATTTAGATCTTGGCTTTTTCCCAATGCCATCTGCGGTTGGAAAAGATGTAACCATTACAGCTTGGGTTGATGGATCATTTGCTGTGAACGCAAATTCTAAACATAAAGAAGAGGCAAAAAAATTCCTGCAATTTTTAACGACTACAGAATTTGGTGAGCTATTTACGAAAGAATTTAAAATGATTAGTGCAAACCCAGCTGTTAAATCAGACGATGAATTAGTAAATGGTTTAAGTGAAGCAGTTGCTTCCATCTCAACACCATATATGATGGTGGTTCATTTTGCTGGGGGAAATCCAACTTCAAAAGCTACGTTAGAGCTTGAGCTTCAAGGTATGTATCTTGGCCAGCAAACACCTGAAGGAGTAGCTGAGAAAGTACAGGAAAATGCAGAAACGTGGTTTAAACCATTTCAATAAGAAAAGCGCAAGCGCCTTGGTCAGTGACGTATAAACTGGACTGACCTCGACTAAAGATAAAGGAAACACGACGAGTAAAGATATGATCGCAGGCTAAGATCGCCACGTCCTGTGGCAATGCCTGCGCTAGCACATCTGTGCGTCGCAATGTTGACTTATCGTAGGGAGAGGGAGGGCAGACTAAGTGCGCCACGTCCTGTGGCAACGTCTGCACTAGCACGTCCTGTGCGTCGGAAGTTTACTAGTCGCTAGTCGCTGGAGCTAGACACTCATCTAGCTTTAAAGATATAAATTCTGATATCAATAAAAAAGGCGTTAAGTTTTCCAAAAAAAGCTTTGTTAAAGGACATTGTTGATTTGTAAACCTGTTGATTGGAGTGGAAGGTGCGAGCCTCCACAGGTGCGATAGCACCGAGGAGACTCCTGGACCCATGCGATCGCTAAGCAACCTGAAGCGGAAATCAACAGCTTTTTATAACAGAGCCTCTAAAAAAATAAGATGGCGGTGAATACATGCAAACAGAAGTAAATCCAGTTCAAGTAAAACAAGTGAAGCAAAGGAAGTGGAAAAGATGGAATATTCATCTTTTCCCTATTCCCGCCCTCGTTATTTATGGATTATTTATCGTTTATCCTTTAATTGCAGCACTTACCTACAGTTTCTTTGATTGGAAGGGAATTAAAAGAGGGGCATTCATCGGGCTAGAAAACTATAAAAATCTCTTTACGCTTCAGCCGTTTAGCGGCATGTTTTGGAATGCCTTCGAGCATAATGTATTGTATTTTATTGTACAAATGGTCGTACAAAATGGAATCGCATTTCTTCTTGCATTTATCATTTATCAAAAAATTCGAGGTGCAGAGTTTTTTAAAATTGCGTATTTCCTGCCGAGGCTGCTTTCTGTTATTGTTGTTGGTTTTCTATGGAAGTTAATTCTTAATCCGAACTTTGGAGCGTTAAATGTACTTTTAGGTAAATTTGGATTAGAGTCTCTTCAAGAAGCTTGGTTAGGAAATCCAAAGACGGCATTGATGGCTATTATTCTAGTAAACTGCTGGTTTGGGATAGGCTTTTCTGTGTTAATCTTTTTAGCTGGCTTTCAATCGATTCCAAAGGAATTGCTTGAAGCCGCGACTTTAGATGGGGCGAAAGGGTTTACCATCTTAACGCGAATTATGATCCCATTAATGGTTCCATCTATCATGATCATTACGGTGCTTACATTCATCCAATCGTTCGAGGCGTTTGAGCTTGTTTATGCGATGCAAGGGTCACAGGGAGAACCATATCGTTCAACTGACACGTTGGCCGTCTATTTTTATCGATTAGCATTTGGAGGATCAACTGGAGATTCAACGGCAATCGGACTTGGCTCTGCTTTAGCCGTCGTTTTATTCATCTTTATATCAACATTTACAGCCATTTTATTAAAAGCAATGAAGAAAAAAGAGATTGAGATGTAAAAAGAAAAAGTGGAGCCATAGCAGGACAAAGAAAGGGGGAAATAAGGTGAAACATACTATTTGGACACGACCGCTGTACTATATCATTGCCTTTTTATTTGCCTCGATTAGTCTATATCCGATTATCTTAATGATTTTATCCTCTTTTAAACCGAGTGCTGAAATATTTATGAGTCCGCTTGCATGGCCAAAAAGCTTTAGCTTCGAAACGTATCGCAATCTTTTGGACCAAATTCCATTCATGACCTATTTTTATAATAGTGTATTTGTCAGTGTGATCTCTGTTTTGCTCATTTTAGTAACGACATCGCTGGCTGCTTTCTATATTGCAAGATATACATTTTGGTGGAATAATATTTTGTTTTTCTTCTTCTTAATGGGTATGATGATTCCGATTAAGCTAGGAATTGTTCCATTGTTTTTGTTAATGAAGGACTTAGGGTTAACGAACTCTTTATGGTCACTTATTATGATGTACACGGCACAAGGGATTCCATTGTCCATTCTAATTTTAACAGGATTTTTCCGAACAATGCCAATGGAGCTTGAAGAGGCTGCAAGAATGGATGGAGCAAGTGATTTGCGAATTTTATGGGATGTCGTTTTACCTTTAATGAAGCCAGCATTAGGAACAGTGATGATAATTAATTTTATTAATGCTTGGAATGACTTTTTCTTTCCATTAATCTTTATTTCCGATGAGATGAAGAAAACTATTCCTGTTGGGATGATGAAATTATTCGGAGAATATTCAGCTGATTGGGGAGCTTTATTCGCGGGATTAACGCTATCCTCACTGCCAATGATTATCCTCTTCTTCATCGCATCAAAGCAATTTATGGAAGGGTTGACTGCTGGTGCTGTTAAATAGTGATTTGTTCATCGGCTTTGATGGTGGGGGGACGAAAACCATTTGCATCATCGGAGATTCACAGGGAAGGATTATCGCCTCCGCTATTGGTGCTTCGACAAACTTAAAGTCAAGACCAGAGGAGAAAGTGAAAGAAGTTATTTATCAGTTATTAGATGAGTTGCTTCAATCAGATCAAATCCAAATGGAGCGAATAAAAGGTGTATTCGTATCGACAGCTGGTGGAGATCGAGAGGAAGATCGGAAACGGTGGCAGCAATGGATTGTTGAGTATGGGATAAAGCCATATAAGCTATCGGTTGCCAATGATGCAGTAGCCGCTTTAGCCGCTGGTACAAAAGGGCAGAATGGGATTGTTTTAATTGCAGGAACAGGATCTATTGCGTATTCGGTAAGTGATGGACTGTCAAAGCCTATTCGTGTCGGGGGCTGGGGTTATTTAATCGGTGATGAAGGCAGCGGCTACCATATTGGCAATGAGGCGCTAAGAATGATTACCCGTTCATATGATGGAATAGAAGATAAAAGAGAAGCATTTACGAAGGATATTTTAGAAAAAATGGGGCTCGAAACAGCTGAACAATTAATTACCTTTATATATGAAGATCCGTATCCGAGGAAATTAATTGCTTCTATTGCCGACCATGTTATTACATTGGCTGAACGTGATGAGCCTCATGCAGCGGGTATTATACAAAGCGCAATCGAGCAGTTAGTCCATTTAGTCATTGCGATTATGAATAAGGATAAGGAAAGTCTTGACTATCCATTAGTTATCTCTGGGGGATTATTTCAATCAGACTACTTTAGAATGGGATTTGAACAAACTTTACGGTTAAAAGGCTGTAGTTTACCTATTATTTTACCAAAGTATCCTCCAGTTGTCGGTTCATATATGAGCGCCATTATTCAAAGTGGGAAAACGATCACCGCTAATATGGAACAAAACATTGATCATTTTTGGAGGAAGAAAAATGAATCACACTAATCCTACATACTTAACGGAAATGAGAAATAAAAGGTCTGAGAATTTACATCAATTCTCAACGCTTGAGATTATTCAATTAATGAATCAGGAAGATAAAAAAGTTCCTGATGTTGTTGAAAAGGCGCTCCCACAAATAAGTGTTGCCATTGATGCGGTAGTAAGTTCATTAGAGCGTGGTGGAAAGTTATTTTATATTGGGGCTGGAACAAGTGGCCGTCTTGGAGTATTGGACGCTTCGGAATGTCCGCCTACCTTCGGTGTACCACATGATTTAGTGAATGGGATTATTGCTGGTGGAGAAAAAGCTGTTCGTTTTCCAATCGAAAATGCCGAGGATAATCGAGCAGCAGGAAGAGCTGAGGTAGAACGTTTGTTAACGTCTAATGATATCATCATTGGAATTGCTTCTAGTGGCACAACTCCTTTCGTATTAGGGGCATTGGAAAAAGCAAATGAAAACAACATTCCGACGGTTGGAATCTCTTGTAATATGGGCTCAGAACTAACGAAACTTTCTAAGTACCCAATTGAAATTCCAGTCGGTCCAGAAATCGTTACAGGTTCTACACGCTTGAAAGCTGGTACAGCACAAAAAATGGTCCTAAATATGATCTCAACTGCAAGCATGATTAAGCTCGGCAAAGTATATAAAAACCTAATGGTCAATGTTCAAGTTACAAATGAAAAGCTTAGACAACGATCCATTTCGATTATTTGCGACTTGACGGGTGTTGATGAAGCAACTGCTAAAGAGATGAATGAAAAAGCAAATGGTAACACAAGAGCAGCTATTTTAATGATTTTGTTTTCTGTTGATTATGAAACGTCTATTTCCATCCTTAACAACCATAACGGACATTTTCCAAAAGCGATGGAGGAACTTCAGAAGAAATATAGAAAAACAGATTCCAATTAGCTGGAATCTGTTTTTTTTGATTAATGAATGAAATTCATTTACTGAAAGCTTATAATATAGGCTTTGTCTGAACTTTACATCTATAAAATAGAAATATATAATTTGAATGTAAATCTTGAGACAATTAAGAAAAAAGAATATTTAATTTAGGCTGTTTTCGTAAAGTTTGTTGCTTTTTTTTATTTAGTTCTCTGAGTTTATTGGAGCGGAGGGTACTTGACTCCTGCGGGAATGGAGGCTCACGTTCCTCCCCGCGGAAAGCAAGAACCCGCAGCAGAAATCAACGGGCAAAATTTGAAGGCAAAACAACAATATATGTGAAAAGAGCCTTTAATCTATTAATAGAAGTTATATGAGTACTGTAGGTGGTTACTAATGAAGCAATTTACGGATTTTATCCAAGTAAAACGATATTATATATTTATGCTATTAATTATAGCGTTTATGATAACAGGAGTAATCATTAATAATCCCTATTTTGCTCAGTATGATTTAGGACGAGTGATTCATATTATTCTTGTTGTTCTCCTAACGATATGTATATTACTCTATCCAAAGTATGAAACATTTATTTTCAGAACAGTCATCATTATCTTTGTCATGGCTTATACGTATACCCTCTTTTTGCTGTACCCTGAAACATGGTCAACATTTGTTCTAGTCTGTTTTAGTCCGGCTATTTCTATTCTTTTGTTTGATTCTAAGCTCTTTCATTTTTCAATAGTATTGAACGTTCTGTTCATGACGATATTTTATTGTTATATTTTTTTGTATGATACAGGAAGTTATTTCGCTTACGTGCGGTTTGACATAATTGGTAATATCATTAATTTTTTTGGAAGCCAAGTTATTTTATATTTAATTTTTTATTTTTCGTTTTTGCGAATTAAGAGACTCCAAATATATTATGAGCAAATTCAGCAGGCTGAGCGTTTACGGCTAACAGGTGAATTAGCTGCTGCCGTCGCCCATGAAATTAGAAATCCGCTTACTGTAGTGAAAGGATTTTTGCAATTATATGAACAGGATAATGATACGAAGCATGAAGTAAGGGATAAGTTTACGTTAATGATTGAAGAATTAAATGCCGCAGAACACGTAATTTCAAATTTTTTAACGATTGCAAAACCAGATAAAGATAAAAAGATAGAGGCTATTAATGTAAAAGAAGCAATTCAAAGTGTGACAGATTTAGTGAAATCCTATGGTTGTTTACATGCTAATCGAATCGAATTTAATGTTCTGGATAATTGCTATATTGCCATTAATTTTGTCGAGTTTAAACAGTTATTCATTAATATTATCAAAAATGCCATTGAAGCCTCTAGCAAAGGGAATACCGTATTCATTCATGCAGAAAAAAAGCTAGATTGTATCGTAATCAAAGTAGAAGATACTGGATGTGGGATGACAAATGAGGAGATTAGCCTTCTCGGAACGCCTTTTTACTCACTAAAAAGTAAGGGCACTGGTTTAGGAATGATGATTTGCTTTAATACTGTTGAAAAATATGATGGGAAAATCGAGATTACGAGTACAAAAGGGAAAGGTACTATCGTGACGGTCAGCTTTCCATCGTGTGAGTGGAAAGGAGTTTAGCATAAGATCTCCAGTATTTGAATATTCCCGTATAGCTAAGCTGCGATAAATGGCGGATTACGTCTTTATGGCAACGAAGCTATACGGGCTTTTTAATAATTTTTAATTTTAAAAAAAACAATTAAAAATGTAGTTGACAAATAGGAAAGAGATAGATAAAATTGCATAAAGTTAATAATTCTTATTGGATAAGTCGGTATTATTTTGTAACTATTGTGGCACATTAATGGAATAAAAAAGCAGTTGTCAATATTGAGTCCCAAAGGTGGACAATTTCATCCCCCTCTTAAATAAAGTGAAAAGCCCTGTAAAAGCCCTGTAATTTTATAGGGCTTTTCTCTGTTTAACTTATTGGCCCATTAGTAAAGACATTTACGATCTTTTCCGTTAAACTAAGGAAGTTATAGTTTTTCTAAGCTAGTAAGAAGGTTTAAGTTTATTAACGTAATAAAGTAAAATGAAATTGAAGTTTTACTCCCACTAATAATATCGCATAAGAAAAGCTAAGCATTCGCCGAAGGACTTGGCGAACGCCGAGTTTTTCTAACAAGGAGAGACAATATGCGTACATATGGACGGTTTGTAACGAAGGCTTATAAATATATTATTGTGATTTGGGTTTTGTTAGCAGTCGTAATGGCGTTTTTCGCTATCCGCCTCCCATCTATGCTTCAGGGTGATGGATTTCGGATGAATAGTGAGCACTCTGAAGTCATGGATATTGCTGCTAATACATTTGATATGCCTGTTGAGATCATGTTTTTAGTCTTTGATAAGGTGAGCGATGATAAGATAGAGGCGACACTGAAAGAGATTGCCGATCTTAAAGTAACCTCAGATATTACCTCACCACTTGAAGATTCTTCACTTTATAAAAGTGACCTTTCTTATGCTCTTCTACATTTTGATGATGAGCAGGCGGATATGTCCAAAATTGTAACGGGTATTCGGGAAACCATCGGGGAAGAGAAAGGAATTATTCTAACAGGAGCACCTGCCATTTCAAAGGATATTAATGCTGCAAGTCAGCGAGATTTAATGATTGCTGAAGCAATCGGTCTTCCAATTGCCATTATCGTTCTTTTATTTGCTTTTGGTACAGTTGTTGCTTCCTTTATTCCACTTATTATTGGACTTAGTACGGTTATTGTATCATTTGGTGTATTAACAATAGTAGGTGGTCAAGTTGATTTGTCCATTTTTGTTCTCAATATCATCCCGATGCTAGGGCTTGCATTAAGTATTGATTTTGCTTTGTTATTTATTAGCAGGTATCGCGAAGAACGAAAGAAATCAAGCTTACATGAAGCTGTTGTTACAACTATTCAAACGGCAGGACGAGCAGTCATTTTTTCAGCTTTTTGTGTTTTTATTGGTCTTGGTGCAATGCTTATTATTAAAGTTGAGATTTTTCAAAATATCGCAATTGGTGGAATGATAGTTGTTGCGATGGCTGTCATTAGTTCTATTACACTTTTGCCTTCAATCTTAATTGTGTTAGGAGATCGGATTGATAAGTGGCAAATATTGAAAATAAAACAGAACGGTACTGACCGCTGGCGGATGTTTGCTAATGCTGTCATTAAGCGGCCAATTATCATCACGCTCCTTGCCTTAATTTTATTAGGGATTGCGTTAATTCCTGTGAAAAATATGGACTTAACGATTCCAACGATTGATTCATTGCCGAAGTCGTATGAATCTCGGCAAGCATATGAGTGGATGGATGAAAAGTTTGGATTTGGAGAAAAATCGTCTGTCTATGTCATTGCCACACGTGAAAATGGTTGGGAAGATAGTGAAGGATTAAAGGATTTAAAGAATTTAGAAGATGATTTCCAAAATGATTCACTCGTTGATCATGTATCTACCATATTTTCTTTAAGCGGAATCCAATCACCGGAGGAATGGGAGCAGGCATGGGCAGCTCCAGGAATGGAGGCAACCCTCCAACCATTATTGAATTCATTCATTCAAGAGGATAAATTGTTAATACCTGTGACCCTTAAAGCGTCTGGTAATTCAAATGAAGCACAGGATTGGGTTCGCCATTTATCAGAAAAGGAAACAGATTATCAGCTTATGGTTGGAGGTCAACCAAAATTTAATCAAGAAATTTTCGATGAAATTTCGAATAAAATTTGGCTTGTGCTTACTGTTATTATTGTGTCGACATTCGTCATCTTAATGATCGCCTTCCAATCCATATTAATACCGATTAAAGCGATTTTGATGAATATTTTTGGTTTGTCTGCCACGTTTGGTATTCTCGTTTATATTTTCCAATATGGTCATTTCGGCTTGCCAGAAGGCACAATAGCCCTCATTATTCCGGTTATCGTTTTTAGTTTAGTATTTGGTTTAAGTATGGACTATGAAGTATTTCTGATTTCACGAATGCAAGAGGAATATGCCCATTCCCTGGATAATGATCGAGCGACAGTAGAAGGGCTTGCAACAACGAGTAAAATTATTACTTCTGCAGCACTCATCATGATTGTTTTAACAGGAGCATTTGCTTTTACAGATGTTATGCCAGTGAAGCAAATAGGTGTTGGAATCGCAATTGCGGTCGCCATTGATGCAACAATTATTCGTCTATTACTCGTACCAAGCTTAATGAAACTATTTGGCAAATGGAACTGGTGGCTACCATTTAGAAAAGGACCATATAAAGCAGGAAGCTGGCATTGAGATTAAAATAAAGGAGGCATATCCCTGTCCTATTGCTTGAGGGGAGATGCCTCCTTACGCTTTTTTATTTCGTAAGATTTAATTGTTTTTGATCAATCCAGACAGTTGGCTCTTTAATGACGCAGTCTATATGTACACCTGCTTCATTTGTCCCTCCGAACGATTTATTACTGCCAAATGCGATATGAACCGTTCCGAATACTTTCTCATCCTCAAGAACATTCCCAGTTAGTCGTGCACTTTTATTTGTCCCAATGCCAAATTCAGCGATGATTCTGCCGTTTTCCTCTCCTAAGAGCTCAAGAAGCTTTTTACCATCGTCTCCACTTGCATCGACTAATCGACCATTTTTAACCGTTAATACAATGGGATCTTTCAAAATTCCGATTCCTGCGATCGAACCATCGATAACAATCGAGCCATTTGCAGAGTCTTCAACTGGTGCAATATAGCTTTCACCAGAAGGAAGATTGCCTGACTCTCCTTTTTCACGAAACACACCTGTACTACGAATCCCTTTTCTTCCTTCAATTGAAAAAGTAAGGCGAGTGCCATCTTTTTTTATCTCAACGGATGAACCTTCATCTAGTAAACTCACATAATAGTCTGTTAGCTCTTCTACTTCACGATAATTGGCGGTAATCGCCCCTTCATGAAGCATATCTAATGTAATGCCAGGCATTGTTGCAATTCTTGCTCCAGATGCAGATGCTTCTTTTCTAGCTTTCGTATGACTGAGTGAGTTCTTCGTTATACAAAGAACAACGTCTACTAATTTCATTACGTCAGCAACTGTGGAAGGAGGTTCCTCACCAGATTTGCTTGTCGTTTCCATTTGCATAATATTTGTTTCGTTTCCTAATTGTAATCCCGCTTGAAAAAATATGTTACCAATTTCAAAAAGGTTTGGGTCTGTAACAATTAAAATACGCTCATTTTCTTTAATAAATAAATTATGATTCAGAACAGATTTAGCCAATTCAATTAATTTTTCCATACTAATCCTCCCATGAATTAAGGTTTCAGCTTCAGTTGGAATCGCTTAATGGTCTTAGCCGTCTCATCCCTCGCTTCTTTTAAAAGAGGAAGATATTCATTTGTTTTCTCATCGGTCATTCGATATACAGGTCCTGATACAGTAATGGACCCAATCACTTCATCTCGATCAAATAGTGGAACAGCAATTGCGATGACATCTTCTGTATATTCGCCTTGGCTTTTCGCCCAGCCCAAATCACGGATTAATTGTAATTCTTTTCGCAATTTCTCCGGGTCCGTCATCGTAGTGTTTGTATATTGAACTAGCCCTTTTTCGATGATTGCTTCAGTAATCTCCTCCTGTAAAAAAGCAAGTATGGAGCGGTAAGAAGCACCAACATATAATGGTGATCGGCTTCCTGCTGAAACAGAAAATTTTACTTTATTTTCCGGTTCAATCACATCAAGTGTGACTGCTTCATCTTTATCTAAGACCGTCAGGAATACAGACTCCCCTGTGTTATCAGACAATCTTTTTAAAGTAGGACGGATTAAACTAGCAATATTCAAGCTTTCGTACATAATCATTCCTAATTCCCATACTGCATATCCTAATGAATATTTCTTCGTTATCGGATCTTTCGAAATAAATCGATTTTTCTCGAACGTTTCCAGGATTCGGTATATATTCGTATGATTCATGCCAAGCTCTGTGGCTAGCTCTCTGCCCCCCCATTCTGGTTTTTCTTTCGTAAACATTCGTAAAACCATCAGTGATGAATCTAATGTCTTTAACATGAAGAATTCTTCCCCCAATAATGAATAATTGATAAAATTTGAAAGATTAGTAAAACTTTAATTAAGGTGAATGTCTAGCCTAGAACCTAGCTTCTAGTAGACTCTCAACGCTTTTCTTTGCTAATAGAAGAGTGTAAGTTTATGAATGTGCTGAAGTAACGAGCGAGTGCTAATAAACTATCGACAAATAATATTAGGTAAGGAAAGCTAAGGCATTCGCTGAAGGGTCGGCGAATACCAAGTTTTTATATATAATGGCAGTTTTTCTCAATTATTTCAACTTACAATCAAGTGCCCCTGATTGAGTTTCTCTTTATCGGTGAGAAGAATTTCCTAGTTATATAGAAATGATCGTAATGACAAGATGATAGGTCTTAATTCCTATTTGAGTTCAAGAAATCAATGACTGCCGCTATATAAACTTTAGCACATCTGACAATATCTTCAACTCGAACTTTTTCATTATAGCCGTGAATACTAGGTAAATAGGCTGGTCCATATTGAAGGACAGGTATATGATGATCTCTAAAGTGACGGGCATCACTGCTAGCCCATTGCATAACCCCGTATGCTTCCTTACCAGTTACATGAGAAATATTGTCGACAATTGCTTTACATACTGGATCGTCAGCAGATGTGTAATTAGCATGACTTCTAAATCCAAACGGATGAATTTCATATCGAATGCCTAGCTCATCTAATTCTTTTCGTAAAAAGGAAGTTACTTCGTCACGGGTAACACCGAATGGGAGTCGGCAGTCAACTTGAACTTTACAGCTTTCTGGAATGACATTTGATTTCGTTCCCCCATGAATAGTTCCGATATTTACAGTAATTCTTTCAAGTACAGGCTGGAATTTCTCGCGGTCCTTTTCAATTTCTCTCATATAACGTTTTGAAACGTCAATTAATGGTTGAACCTCATCAGGCAATTTAATGTCAAGTTCCCATAGCTTTCTTATTTTTTCAATCGCAGCGATCGCATCGGTGATCGCATTGTTGCCAGCAATCGGTGAAAGACTACCATGACCTGGTACACCGAATACTTCAAGTTCAAACCAATAGGAGCCTTTTTGCCCGATTGTCGGATTTAAGGGGGAAGAGGGTTCAGCAATTAAACAGCCATCTCCATGAATAATCCCTTTTTCTAATAACCATGGAACTCCAAATTCTCCGCCTGTTTCTTCGTCTGGAACAATCGCTAACGTAAGTTTTCCTGGTAAATCAATCTCAAGTTTTTTCAAGAGAGCAAAGACGAAAATAAGTCCACCAAGGCCAGCCTTCATATCGCTAGCCCCTCTTCCGAGAAGCCAGCCATCCTTCACTTCACCAGAAAATGGGTCGAAATCCCATTTTGATAAATCCCCAGCTGGGACAACATCTGTATGTCCGCAGTAGATTAATTCTTTTCCATTTCCATTTCCAATAGTTGAAATGAGGTTAAACATTTTATGAGCAGATTCATGCCAATTTGTTTCCAAACCGAATTGGGAAAGATAATCCGTAATAAATTGGCTGATTTCTGTTGAATCTCCAGGTGGATTTTCACTTGGAATTTTAATTAATTGGCTGCAAAGTTCGATTAATTCATCTTGACGCGCTTCGACTTCATCAATTAATTTCTGCTTCAACAATGTTAAATCGGTCATCCTACATTCACCTGATTTCCTTTTGTTTGTAAATGGGTCATCTTCCCATAAAGTGCTTCTAAACGGCTAAATTCAGCTTCTTCAAAAAAGGCACATTTATTTTCTCCATATAGTTTGGCTACTTCAATAACAAAACGCACTACTTGTTCAACATCAGTTGGGTGTGTTGCACCTGTACCACAGCCGGCAACAGCTGTTTCAGTCGTAATGGCTACCCCTACAACTGGGCTTGAAGTGGCAACAGCTGGTTGAAGAATACTATTAACATGGTAGACACCATTTCCGTAAGGAGTAATATCTTGTGTTGTGATAGGCAATGTGACTGGGAGTATCCCTGCTGATTGTGTATATATTTGAAGCAAGTCGCTGCTTACTTTTAGAATATAGCCTTCCTTAACGGTCGGTGTAATGGCAAAGCCTCGATGGTTAGTGATCATATTCCCTTTTGTCGTATCAATGGAAAGAATCGCATCCATTTCCTCTGTTACTTCATGTTGATTCATTGCTAATATATCTACTGGTGAATCCATGAATGGCACTGGATCATGTGGCAAAGTAGGAGCGGTCGGACAAATATGTGTCGTCAAAATGATATCCCCATTTAAACGATCCCCTTTACTAGTCATATCTAGTAATTTAGCTGCAGCAGCCATACATGATAAGGCTCCATCTCCATCGGAAACAAAACCTTTTACTTCAGGACGTGCACCGATGCCTCCTAAACGGCCAATAATCCCCAATGTAGGAGCATTTCCACCGTTTGATTTCCCATTTTCACCAGCAATCTTCACTTTTATAAAATCTGTTGATCCTTTTTTTCCTTCGACTGTTTCAACCGAAATGTCCCCATCTTGAGAAATCGTTCTTAAGTAGTCTTTTACATCCTGACCTGAAACATGAATATTATCTAATAACTCATAAACTTCCATAACATATTTTAACGACATATTAAATTCCTCCTTAAGTTTACTGAACTAAATGACAGGATACTTTGTGTCCGCATAATTTTTCATTTAATTCAGGACGTTCTTTTTTACATATATCAACGGCATACGGACATCTTTGGTGAAAATGACAGCCAGACGGCGGATTAACAGGACTAGGGACATCTCCTTTTAATAGAATTCGTTCCTTCTTTTCGTTAGGTCCTTCCTTTGGAATGGCTGATAGTAAAGCTTGAGTATATGGATGACTAGGTTTTTCATAGATTTCCTTATATGTTCCCATTTCAACAATTTTCCCAAGATACATAACAGCAATGCGGTCACACATATATTTGACAACATTTAAATCATGGGAGATGAACAAATACGTTAGACCGAACTGTTTTTGCAAGTCTTTTAATAAATTGATAACCTGTGCTTGAACGGAAACATCTAAAGCAGATACAGGTTCATCACAAATAATGACATCTGGGTTTAATGCTAAAGCTCGCGCAATATTAATACGCTGTCTCTGTCCACCTGAAAATTCATGTGGATAGCGTTCTCCGTGATAACTGCTTAATCCGACAACATCGAGGAGCTCTTGAACACGTTTTTTGCGGGATGTCTTGTCCCCTATTCCGTGTATAATTAACGGTTCCATAATTAATTGTTCAATTGTCTTTCTAGGATCGAGTGAAGCATAAGGGTTTTGGAAAACCATTTGAATTGACTTTCTTGATGAACGAATTTCTGCTGTCCCAAGCTTTGCTAAATCTTGCCCATTAAATTCAACTGATCCAGAAGTTGGGCGGATTAATTGATTAATTAATCGAGCCATTGTTGATTTCCCACAGCCAGATTCGCCAACAATCCCAAGCGTTTCACCACGAAACACTTCAAAACTAACACCATCAACAGCTTTTACACTTTGGGTGGATTTTTTGAAAGGAAGCGGATCATCAATTGGGAAATGCTTTTTTAAGTTTTCGACTTTAATAATGACTTCACTCATGATAAGCCCGCTCCTTTCGTATTAATTTCTCTGTTTTTGTTTGAAAATGACAGGCAACGAAATGTCCAGTCTCGACTTCAATCGATTCTGGTTTTTTCGAGAAGCAAATCTCTTTTGCATATGGACAGCGGGCTGCGAAATGACAGCCAGGCATTTCTTCCCGTAAATCAGGTGGACTGCCGGGAATAGCAGACAGCTTCTCTTCATCGGTCATGTCACTCGTAATCTGAGAATCTAGTAATCCCCATGTATATGGATGTAGTGGATTATCATGAATTGCATGCACATTTCCGGATTCAACAGTATTTCCTGCATACATGACGATGACTTTATCGCAAAGCTCCCAAACAACACCGAGATCATGGGTAATCATAATAATCGAGGTACCGATTGTTTTTTGTAAGTTTCTCATCAAATCAAGAATCTGTGCTTGAACCGTTACATCAAGTGCGGTTGTTGGTTCATCTGCAATTAATAGCTTCGGATTGCAGGCAAGAGCAATCGCAATCATGACCCTTTGTCTCATCCCCCCCGAAAACTCATGAGGATACATATCAATTCGTTTTTCTGCCTCTGGAATGCCAACAAGTTTGAGCATATCGAGAGCTGCTTTTCTCGCTTCTTTTTTCGATATTTGTTGGTGAGTACGAATAGATTCCATAATTTGATTTCCGACTTTATACACTGGATTTAAGCTTGTCATCGGATCTTGGAAAATCATTGAAATTTCATTCCCTCTGACATCACGCATCTCTTTATCTGATAAAGCCAAAAGGTCCTTGCCTTCAAACAGCATTTTCCCGCCAGCAATTTTTCCGGGTGGATTCGGAATAAGCCGTAAAAGAGCGGTAGCTGTGACACTTTTCCCTGAGCCTGATTCTCCAACAATGCCAAGGGTTTCTTTTTTATTTAACGTAAAACTCACACCATTTACAGCCTTCACTACTGAAGAGGAAGAACGAAAATGTACCTCCAAATCTTCAACCTTCAAAAGAAGATCTGACACATGTGTCACCTCCATCAATGTCTTAATCAAATTCGCCTTGGCGTATTTGCGCCCAGATTAATACCTTCGTCTGCTCAATAAAGTTAAACCTTCATTTTTGGATCTAATGCGTCACGTAACCCGTCACCAAACAAGTTGATGCCAAGAACCGTTAATAAAATGGCTAAACCTGAGAAAGTAGCCATATGTGGACTTAATACTAAAAAGTCTTTTCCATCTTTCAAAATACTTCCCCAAGAAGCAGTCGGTGGCTGAACACCTAAGCCTAGAAAGCTTAATGCTGCTTCAGAAATAATGGCTCCAGCTATGCTCATTGTTCCATAAACAATTAATGGAGCTAAACAGTTAGGGAGGACATGTTGAAAAATAATGCGTTTGTCGGTAGCCCCTAATGAGCGTGTTACTTCAATAAATTCTTCTTCTTTTACACTAAGCACTTGCCCACGGACGATACGTGCAAAGCCTGGTATATTGGCTACTCCGATCGCGATAATAACGTTTAGAAGTCCTTGTCCGAGAACAGTCATAAGCGTAATTGCTAATAAAATAAACGGAAAGGCGAAGAGACCATCCATCGTACGCATAATAATGGAATCAAGTCTTCCACCGAAATAACCTGAAACAAGGCCGAGCAAAGTACCGAAAAATGCCCCAAATACAACGGCAGAAACCCCAACAATTAATGAAATTCGCGCCCCATAAACAACACGGCTAAACAAATCTCTTCCATAGTTATCTGTTCCGAGAATATGTCCATTCGTACCTGGCGGCAAAAGTGAGCTCACGACATCCATTTGATTAGGAGGATGAGTAGCAATTAATGGGGCAAATATGGCCATAATGGACATAATAACAGTTATGGATAAACCAATTGCTGCTAGTCGATTTCGAATCAGCTTTTTAAACAAATTTGCTTCTTTTTTTTGTTTTGCTACTGGAGCCGAATGGGGGTTCACATTTTCTAAAGGTTCCATTATTTCATCCCTCCTTTGTTAGACTGATAATTTACTCTCGGATTGACAACTTTATATAAAATATCAACGAGCAAATTCACAACAACAAAGATGACAGCAATGAAAAGTACTGTCCCTTGTACAACGACAAAATCCCGTTTATCAATCGCATCAACAATTAATCTTCCCATCCCAGGCCAACTGAAGATCGTTTCGGTCAAAACGGCTCCACCAAGCATCATAGAAATTTGCATGCCTAGTACAGTCAGGATAGGAGTTAATGCGTTTTTAAATGCATGTTTACAAATGACCCAAAACTCACTTAATCCTTTCGAGCGAGCTGTTTTAATATAATCATGTGAAATGACCTCTAACATACTTGAACGAGTAATTCTAGCAAAGGTCGCCATCGGAATTGTGGCGAGAGTAACACTTGGCAGGATTAAATGTTTAATATAAGGAATGAAGCCTTCTTCTAATGTCCCCATTCCCGTAGCAGGGAACCAGCCAAGATTCACACTAAAGTAGAGAACGAGCATAACACCGAGCCAAAAGATTGGCATGGATACACCTATTAATGAGACAAGCATAACTGAATAATCTAATAGAGAGTTTTGTTTTGAAGCAGAAATAATTCCTGCTGGAATCCCGATTATGACTGCAATAATAAGGGAGCTTATGGCGAGAATGACCGTATTCGGAAAGCGTTCCATAATTAGACTCATAATTGGTTCGTTATATGTGTAAGAAACTCCTAAATTTCCCTGAAGTAAATTCCCGAAATATTGAAGAAATTGCATATACAATGGTTCATTTAAACCTAATTTCTGTCTTAGTGCTTCTATATCTTCGACACTGGCTTGAGGTCCGAGCATAACACTTGCAGGATCACCAGGTATCATTCTCGTAACGATGAAGACAATAATAGCGACGACGAAAATCGTTGGTAACAGATCGAAAATTCTTCTAATTATATACTTGCCCATTTTATACCTCCATTTCTATTATTCACTATTTGAAACAGTGATTCGATATCTGAATTATGAATTAGTTTATCACTTTAACTTTAAATTTGTAAATATATAAATTTAAAAAAAACATGGAATAAATTTTCTTTTGAAAATATTAAAAAAATATTTACTCTTTAATTTGGATGTGTTAACTTATTTTTAAATTCACTATCTGAATTACTGTTTCACATATTGAATCAAAAAGGAGGATATTATGAAGAACAAAGTTAAGAAAGTTTGGTTGCTGCTAGCTGTCTCAGTTGTTTTAGTATTAAGTGCTTGTTCAGGTGGAGGGACGAAGGAAACGCCCGCTAATAACAATGATTCATCTGCAAATGCAGGAGAACCACAAGATGGCGGTGTATTAAAGGTAGGTTTATCTGCAAATCCAAAAACATTAGATCCCATTCAATATACCGGTGTCTATGAATCTCAAGTTATGCGTTCTGTCGGTGATACTTTAGTTGTATATAGTAAGGATTTAAGTGAAGTAATTCCATCCCTTGCAACAGAGTGGAAAGTGTCAGATGACATGAAGGTTTATACATTTAAATTAAGAAATGATGTGTATTTTCAACCTGGAAAATATCAAGATGGTAGACAAATGACGGCAGAAGATGTGCAATACAGCCTTGAGCGTTCCGCAAAGCATTCGGCGATGAACCGTCTACGTGGAGTTGAAAAGGTAGAAGTGACAGGTGAATTTGAGGTTGCAGTTCATTTAACAGATCCAAATGCAGCATTATTAGCTGTACTAACTGATGCTGGGAATATGATTGTGCCGAAAGAAGAAGTAGAAGGTTGGGGCGACCAATTTGGAAGTCATCTTGTAGGTACAGGCCCATTCCAAATTAAAAATTGGCAGAAAGACCAACAAGTTGAGCTTGTTCGCCATGATAAATATTGGGGTGAAAAGCCACATCTTGATGGTGTTACCTATAAAATTATTGCTGATCCGAACATGATGACAAATGCATTACGTTCTGGTGATATTGATATCGCAACTGATATTAAAGGACAAAACCGTGAGCTTATTAAAGCAGATGCAAACTTAGAATTATTATCTGAGCCAGCTCTTTCTTTAACTTATCTTGATTTAAATAATAAAAAAGGTCCAACTGCTGACCCGAAAGTTCGTGAAGCGATTTATAAAGCAACAAATGTCGAAGAGATCGTAAAGGGTGTTAATCAGTGGGGTGGAGCGGAAGTTTCTTATATGCCGCTACCAAAGAAATCTTGGGGTTATAGCAAAGATTTAGAGAAGCTTACACCAACATTTGATCCAGAAGCAGCAAAGAAGCTTCTTGCTGAAGCCGGCTACCCAGATGGGTTCAAAACGGAGCTTTATTTAGCAGAGGCTCGTGTACCATACGGAACGATTTTCCAAAACCAAATGAAGGAAAACTTAAATATTGATGTGGAACTTAAAGTAGTTGAATGGGGCACTTATAGTGATACCGTTTCAAAAGGAAATGCTCCAATGTCAATTGGCGGTTGGACATGGTATCCTGATCCGTATTTCTTCTTATACCAATTATTCCACAAAGATCAATTAGGAGCACTTGGTAACGGAAAGGGCTATGAAAACCCTGAAGTTGATGCATTATTAGATAGAGCTGTTTCTGAAACAGTTGATCAAAATGAACGTGCGGCATTATATCAACAAGCATTAGAAATTATTTTGAAGGATGTACCACGTATTGAACTTGATAATCTTGATGCTTCAGCAGGTATTAACAAAAAAGTACAAGGTTTTAACGTGTCTCCAGACTTCTCAATCCAAATTGTTCATCCGAACGGAACAAACGTTTCATTAACAAAATAAAAAAGGTATAAGAAAAGTAGAGAAGCTTCTCTACTTTTCTTATATCCAAAACAAGATTATCGAATTCATCTCGAATTACTTATTGAAATAGGCGGCAAGTAATATTTTTTCAGAAAGAGGGGTTAGCGATGCAAAAGATTGCCATTACAAATGCCAAAGTATACAACAATGAAACGGGCGAATTCTCTCCGTCCACCGTGTTAATGAATAATGAAAAAATTGAAGCTGTTGTCCATCCTTCTGAAAAGCTTGAGGGCTATTCAATCATTAAAGCGTCAGGCTGCTATGTAACTCCAGGCTTTATTGATACATGTTCACAAATTGGCTTAAAGGAAATGGGGATCCGTTGGGAAGGGCATGATGGCTATGAACCGTTTGAAAAAGATAGCCAACACCTTCATGTAATAGATGGTATTTATCCTTTCGATCAAGCATTTCAAAAAGCAATAGAAGGTGGAGTAACAGCTTCACATATCGTTTCTTCAGCAGAATCAGTCGTCGGGGCAAAAACAGCTGTTATTCACACGCATGGAAAAACGATCGATGACATGATTCTCATCGATCATCTAGGATACTCCTTTTCAATGGGGGATGTCCCGAAAAAATCAGTTTGGGATAAAACTCATTCACCACTTACTCGGATGGGGATTGCACTCCAAATTCGTTCGACATTAAAAAAGCTTTCAACAAATGTAAATCTGAAAGAAGCTCCAATCTTCATTCGTTGCCATCGTGCAGATGATATGGAAACCGCTATTCGTATTTCAGAGGAGTTTGGACTTCAAGTCATTCTTGTTCATGCAACAGAATATGCAAAGCTCACGGCTGAAGCAAAGCAAGCTCAATTCTCAGTTATTGCGGGTCCATGTTTTCAGCCAATTGAAAGAAGTGAATTAATCAATTTGAGCCCATCCTTGTTTTTAGAGCTTGCAAATCATGACTGTTCATTTACGTTTGCAACGGATCATCCTGTAAGTTCGGTAAACCATTTACAGTTGGAAGGAGCATTAGCAGTAAAGGCAGGCGTTTCAGAAAAAGAAATATTAAATGGCTTAACTCAGCAAGCAGCGAAACGATTAAAAATCGAGCATCTCACCGGCTCGATTAAGGCTGGATTATTCGCCGATTTAGTTATCTGGAATGACCATCCGCTGCAATTAACAGCAAGAGTGGAAAAAACGTTTATTAAAGGTCAGCAAGTTTATCACTTGTGATGAATCATCATAGAAGTAAAGTATCCAAATAATTATTGAGCTGCATGAAATAGTTACATTAGTAGGGCTTCAAACTTAAGATCAATGAAAATAAGCCTCCGGCAGCTGACTCAGATTTTTTCAAGAAATGTATCGGACAAACCGTTAAAAATCTAAGCGGGAAATAAGCCAAGACAAATTGGATTAGGAGGTATGAGAATGCTAAAAATATTTCGAGGTGCGACCATTTATACGATGGATGAAGAAAATACGGTCGTAAGAAATGCTGATATGTGGCTTCAAGATGGCAAGATCATAAAGGTAGGAGTAGAAACAGATATTCCAGTGGATGCGACTGTTGAAAATGTAAGCGGTACGATCATTACGCCAGGACTTATTGACATTCATACCCACGTAGGCATCTGGGGAGAAATTCAAGAACAAATAAATGACGCCTGCGAATACTCCAACCCGTTTACTCCGTTAATGTCTGCGATTGATGGCATAAATATTCACCATTTTTCCTTTGAATCTGCACGACTTGGGGGAGTGACGACCATTCAGACTGGAGCGGGAAGCGCGAATCCAATTGGTGGCATCTGGACGATTTTAAAAACAGGCGGAAGCTCTTTAAAGGAAATGATTCTCGTTGAAAAAAGTGGTTTAAAAGGAGCTCTCGGTGAAAATCCCAAAAATATGTTCGGACAATATGCGAAAAAGAAACCCTTTACAAGAATGGCAATTGCGAATTTAATTCGAGAAGGCTTTCAGAATAGCTTGAACTTATCAGATAACGATAGAGAAAGAGCACTCATAGAACAAACAGAGCTTGCCCCATTTATAGAAGTACTGGAAGGAAAGATGCCGCTTAGGCTTCACTGTCATCGAGCTGATGATATTGCTACAGCCATTCGAATCGCTAAGGAATTTAATGTTAAGCTTCATATCGAACATTGCACAGAAGGCCATTTCATGCTCGAACAGATTAAAGAAAGTGGGGCAGGTGTAACACTAGGACCTTTTATGCTGCCTTCGGGAAAATATGAAACGAGGAATTCAACTCCTGCTGCCCCACGGCAATTTTATGAGGCGGGAATTCCGTTCGCTATTATGACGGATCATCCATTTATTCCAATTCAGTATTTAATTATTTGTGCAGCAGAAGCTGTGAAACATGGTTTAAACAAAACAGCTGCTTTAAGGAGTATAACGATCGAAGCTGCTAAACTAGCGGGTATTGCTAATCGGGTAGGTTCTATTGAAGAAGAGAAAGATGCTGATTTTGTCATTTGGTCACATGATCCTTTCGATTCTCGGGCAAATGTGCTGGCTACGTATATTAACGGAAGTCCAGTCTATTCGAAGGGGTGTGAATAGAACGTGGTGAAATCAATCGGAATAATCACGTTAGGGCAAACGCCTCGTGAGGATATGATTCCAGCTATTGAAGGTTTGTTACCGCCCGATACTAGAATCATAGAAAAAGGAGTTCTAGACGGCAAGTCGTCTTATGAACTTCTTCAATTCGTACCAGAAAAAGGACAAACAACATTAATTTCCCGTCTCCGTAATGGAGGAAGTGCGATTATGGCAAAAGAAAAAATTCTCCCCATCATCCAAAAATTAATTGATGAATTAAATGATGAGAAGGTTTCTCTCATTATTATTGCGTGTACCGGTAAATTTCCTTTATTTAAAAGTGGGATTCCTCTTGTTTATCCAGATCATTTGCTGAATTATATTGTGGAAGGACTATTTCGGGAAGGTTCAATCGGCGTCATTGTTCCATTACAGTCTCAAGTTCAAACAATTATGAAGAAATGGAATGATGGAGGCTTCCACTCGATCGTTGAATGCTGCTCCCCATACGATTTTAATGAAGAACAGCTTATTCGGGCAGTCGAACGGCTTAATGAAGAATCCATTCATACGATCGTACTTGATTGTATGGGCTATACCGAAAGCATGAAAACCATTGTTAAAAATCATACAACAAAACCGGTTATCCTCTCACGTAATATGATCTATAAAGTAGCGATGGAACTCATTTAATGAGGCATAAATCGAACACGAAAGGGAACTATCTAATAAGTAGAAGTTCCCTTATTTTTTCCTGGATTGAATTATAAATAGGGACGAGATAAAAGGAAGTTCTATCCGAAAGATTAAGGGTTAATTCAAGTTGAACGGATCTGCTAGCCTGTCTTTTGTGCTCTTTCATTAGCGAACTCCTTCTTTAAAAAATCCCATACTTCTTCCTTTGTTACTCCTAATTTCTTTGCTTCTAAAATTAACTTTACCCATTCTGGATCTAACATAGCTTGCCATCCCACTCCCTATTAATTCTAATCGAATGATTGCTTAATCAATTAGCCATTGTTACGATCAAACTAAAATACTCCGAAACACCCATTATTACCACTATATTGTATATAATAAAGGTTAAAACTAAGTTAAAATTCGAAAAAATGTGATAATTATCCTATTTTTAATAGATATAATGGTATATAATAATTGGCTGTAAGATTTTTAGTTTGGCTATAGTGAAAGTTTATAGCCAAATCCTCTTACCGTTTTAATGTATTCAGGATTTTTGGGATTATCCTCAATTTTTTTTCTTAATGTACTTAAATATACTTGTACTGTTTTTAAATCTGCTTCAGCGTCAATTCCCCATATAATGTCATATAGTTGCTCGGCACTAAAAACTTGGTTTGGATTGCGAACTAGAAGAAATAGCAGTTGCTTTTCCTTTATAAAAAGCTCAACTGTTTTTCCATTTTTATATACACTTTTATCGGTAAAGTTAATGGATAAATTCCCTATTTTTAAAATATCTGAAGTGATTAACCCACTCCTTCTTGTGTTCGCTTTAATTCTGGCAATGACTTCGGGTGGATCAAATGGTTTTGTTATGTAGTCATCACATCCTATATCAAAACCTTGGATAATGGTACTTGTTGTTTTTTCACCGGTTATGAAAATAAGAATGCCATTTGATATGTCTCGATACTTTTGGGCAAGCTTAAAACCATTTCCATCTGGGAGGTTAATATCAAGCAATAAAATATCTGGAATAATTTCCTCTATTAATCGTAACCCAGTAGCCACATTGGAGGCTAAATTAACGGTATATCCTTCTTGTTTCAAATAGAGACTTAAAATTTCAGATATAGCAGCATCATCTTCTACTATTACTATTTTAATAGAATGCACAATTCCTCCCCCTTAAAATATTTGAACTCTCACATAATTATTTATTCTAAATATACCATATTGTGGTATTTTTGTCCGCTATTGGGTGAAAACGTAAGTATAAAGAGTTATGAAAAATGCTAATTTTTCCATATATGAATTATCCAAATATTCACTCAGCGTTCACATTTTAAAAAGAGTAAATAATGGTATTATGGTTGTATGATGAACCTCACTGAAGGGTGTGCATGATGAAGCTAAAAAGTAGTATTTTCGTAGTCATTGTTTTTATTATTGGAGTTCTTTTTCATACTAATAGTGTGATGGAAAATACAAATAAAAATAGAAAAGCAATGGACGGAACATTTTCAATTAGCCATTTTTCTGAAAAAGAAACGATTCCATTGAATGGGGAATGGGACTTCTATTGGCAGATGTTTTATTTTCCACAAGATTTTGCAGAAAATGCTGTCCCTACAAAAAAGAGTACAGTCTCCGTTCCTAATCCATGGAGTAGCTATAACATAGAAGAAACGGCTTTGTCGAATATAGGCTATGCAACATATCGTTTAATGATTGAGCTTCCAGATCATGAAGTTGGAACGGTTAAATCAATTTATATCCCAGCTATACCTAGCTCTTATATTTTATGGATTGATGGGGAAGAAAAAGCCGCTATCGGAGAAATAGGTAAAAGTCATCATACGATGGAGCCGGGGAATTCACAGCAAACGGTGTCATTTATCGTTCAATCTAATAAGGTAGAACTCATCATCCAAGCCTCTAATTTTTTTCAAAGAAATGGAGGACTTTTCGAGCCGATTTTAATAGGTAGTTCAGAAGCGATTACTCAATATAAGGAAAAAGGAATATTTTTTGATTCAATTGTTATCGCTAGCTTATTGCTTATGGGGATTTATCACCTGACCCTATTTGCGTTTCGAAAAAAAGAATTCCAATTTCTTTTCTTCGGAATTGTCTGTATAGTAGTTGGAATCCGTAACCTGATTGTTTTTCGGGGGCTTACACTATTTATCTTTCCTAATCTAAGTTGGCAAGTAGCGGATAAAATAGAATATTTGGGGGCAACCTTCGGAATTATATTTTTTGCTTTATTTTCTTATACTCAATTTAAAGAAGATATGAGTCGAAAGATTCTCAATATCATTATTATTGTTTTTTCAAGTTATAGCGTATTTATTCTACTTATGCCATCCATAATCTTTTTAAAAGTAACGATAATTCTAGAAATCTTGTCTCTACTTACTTTTCTTTATTTCTTTTATGTTTATATAACAGTATTAAATCGTAAAAGAGCATTGGCTTTTTTAAATGGTGTAGCTGTTAGTATGCTAACAATAGCAGTTGTGAATGATATTTTATTATCAAATAATTTGATCGGTACGATTGAATTGTCTCCAATCGGCTTACTATTTTTTATGATTGCTCAAGCAATTATTCTCTCAAAAAAATATTCAATGTCTTTTTTAGAGACAGAGAAGCTTTCCAATGATTTAGCGATCCTAAATACATCATTAGAGCAGCAAATTCAAGAAAGAACAGAAGAACTTCAACTTATTAATCATGAATTACAAATTGCAAATCAAAAGTTAAATGATGCTCATCAATCGAGAAGTAAATGGCTGCGCAATATTTCTCATGAGATTGCCTCCCCTTTAACTAGCATTCGATCTTACACGAAAGGAATGCTAGACGGTGTAATTAAGAGTGATAAAAATTATCTTCAGCTCGTGTATGATCAAAGCTTATATTTATCGCGGATGCTAAATGATTTACGAGATATGACGGAAATGGAGAATAATCAAATTCTTTTTCACATGGAAAAAGTCGATATTAGAAAATTTATGCACGAGCTCTATAATAAATATAAATTGGAAACTGAGAAGCAGGACATTTCCTTCCTATATAAAGATTTACTTCCGCTGCAAGAAAGGGAGTACTATGTGCTAATTGATACGATACGGATTGAACAAGTAATGGTGAATTTACTGAAAAACGCACAAAGATTTGTTGATAAGAAAGGGATTATTATGTTAGAGCTTGATATCAATGATGAAAAAGTTATGATTCGTGTTAAGGATAATGGGAAAGGTATTCAAGAAAATGAGCTTCCCTATGTATTTGAACGATTTTATAAAGGAAGAATTCAAGGAAAGCCGCATAACGGTTCAGGACTAGGCTTACCGATCTCAAAAGAAATAGTCGACTATCATCAAGGTGAATTTTCGGTAAATAGTATATTTGGTAAAGGAACTTGCTTTTCCTTTACATTGCCTTTAAAAATAAACAAGGACGATTTAGCTTAAGTAGACTCCTTATTCATCTTAAAAAACCCCTCCGCAAATATTCAAAGTACGGAAGGGTTTTTTAACTAATCGGAAATATAAGTTTAGTAAACTCCTAGTTGCGCTTTTCTAAAATTTGTTTATACAATTTTCGTATTTTTTAGTATAATCGTATATACTTCGATTATCGAAATAATTATGAGAGGATACATTACATATGTGGACGAATCGAAATGTTTGGATTATTTTATGTGGGGAGCTCATTGCCGGACTTGGCTTATGGATGGGGATTATCGGAAATCTAGAGTTTATGCAATTAAAGGTACCTTCTGATTTTATGAAATCCATTATTTTAGCGATCGGACTTTTAGCTGGAATCGCGGTTGGACCGCTAGCAGGGAGAATTACGGATCAAAAAAAGAAAAAGACCGTTATGGTCTATGCCGGTTTTGGCCGAATGATTAGTGTTCTCTTTATGTTTCTTGCTTTATATATGGATTCGATTTTCTGGTTAATCGCCTTTGTGATTACCATTCAAATTGCTGCTGCCTTCTATTTTCCAGCACTTCAAGCGGCAATTCCGTTAATTGTGGAAGGGAAAGATTTGTTAAGAATGAATGGCGTCCATATGAATGTAGCCACAATTGCGCGGATTTTAGGTACGACCTTAGCAGGGGTTTTACTTGTTATGATGTCACTATTTATGTTGTATTTATCCTCATTTATCGCTTATTTTCTATTATTCTTGTTTACATTATTTTTGAGAATTGATGAACCACTTAAGGAGAAAAGCAAGGTTAATTCTAAGGGAGGAGGCAGCTTTAAAGAAGTATTGCCAGTTCTTAAAGGGTTGCCAATCGTTTTAATGACATTGATTTTAACATTAATTCCACTTTTATTTTTGGGTGGTTTTAATTTAATGGTGATAAACATAAGTGAAATTCATGATGATCAATTAATTAAGGGGATTATTTATGCAGCAGAAGGGATATCCTTTATGCTTGGAGCATTAGCTGTGAAAAAAGTTAGTGAACGCTTCTCTCCTTACAGCATCATGTTTTTCTTCTCGCTAGTCGTTGGATTTGCACAATTATTATTGTACTTTGTTGATTCGAAAGTGATTGCTGTTGCTGCATTTGCGATTGTTGGATTTTCATTAGGCTGTTTCTTTCCGACTGCTGCAACCATCTTTCAAACGAAAATGCCAAAGGAGTATCATGGACGCTTTTTTTCGTTTCGTAATATGTTAGAACGTGTCATGTTCCAAGTTGTTTTACTAGGAACGGGATTATTATTAGATGTAGTCGGACTCAAGCTAATGGTCGTTATTTTCGGAGTTGTCTCAATTGGGTTAACAGCTTATTTCTATATTCGATTTAAGCGTCATACAGTACAAGAAGATAAGCCAAAAGCGGTTTCCTTATAGATAAGTAGAGATGCTGACCCAAAAGGTCGTAAAAAAAAAGTGGGTGCCCCTAAAAGTTATACTTTTGGGACACCCTCTCTAGTAATTCGTAATTAACACTTCTCGGTCAGATTCTGTCCTGTCCTTTTTTTGGTAGCTTGAATTGCGATAGCTGTAATTTAAATCATGAACATGATAACTCTTGGCCCATTCCTCTAGAATAAGATTCTTTTTTTCTCCGCTTTCAAGAACGTTAGAAAGAGCAAATTTAATCTTTCTTTTATTTAATTGATCAAGCAACATGAATAAATCAGTTTCTTCCCTTTCTGTCCAGCCGCTTTGTTCGTTATAAGTCGCGGTTTTAATTAAATAAGGCGGGTCAGCATAGACGAAATCATTTTCACCTAAAAATTCCACATCGATATTTTGAAAATCATTGACATAAAAATCAATATTTTTTCTTTGAATCGCTTCGATAAAGCTTCGTAAATTTTTCCTTACTGAAGCATTAAAATCTCTTTTTCCTGCTGGGATATTAAACTCCCCATTAGCATTAAATCGAATTTGATTATTGAAGCCATAAATAATTAAAGTAAAAAAAAGGTAATCCTCCATTTTTGGGTTTGCTTGTGTATTGTAATCTTGTTTTAATTGGTTGTAGGAAGCTTTATTCACTTTGCCGACGCCATCCCTGCTATTACAATGATAAAAGGAATAGCCATTTCGATAAGTATTTGTTAAGTTGTATGCTTGAATAATATGTTCAAGCTTTTCGAGCGATTTTTCTGCTGCAGTCGATTGCAAGGTCTTATATAGTGATATTAACGGTTCGACAATATCGAAGCAGATTATTTTTTTGGCGTCAACATTAACCCCTACATTAGCGCCCCCCGTAAATAAATCGATGCAAGTATTAATGTTATCGGGAAAGAGAGGCAATAGCTGAGGAAGCAATTTAAATTTTCCACCCGTATAATTGACTGGGGATTTGGAAAGCTCAAGTTTATTCATTGTTATGCCCAACTGAAACTTCCTCCTAATATTGGCGCAGTATTCACTTTGCAAAAAAATAATCGTTCTTGGTGATCATCAATGCTGCGTTTCCCTGTAGTAAAATGTTTGAAATTTTGGCTAAAGACCTTTACCTCTCCACGTTTTTCTAAAGATGAAATAATATCCTCATCCGAGATTTTTGCATTGGAACGTCCATTGCCTTTTTCCGCCATGTTATTGAAGGATACAATAATATATTTTACATCTGCATGGACGATAAGCTCGTCAAATGCACTCGGGGCCTGAATAGTGCAATAATCACTTTTTAAATGAGCGCGATCAATCATTTTCTTCGCTTTTCCCGTTACAACAGGTTTTTTCCATTCGGCAATATTCTCTAGAACATGATATGTATCGCCATATTGCCGCGAATTATAAGGCGGATCAATATAGAGAATATCGCCTGATATTTTTTTAATTAATTCATTCGCATTTTCATTAAAGATAAGGTTGTTTTTATTCGTATTTATTGTTGGAATATCGGGTACAAGAAATTTTATCGTCTGTGTTGTATCTAATTTCTCTCTATAGGCATCGTAATGTCCACAAGTGTTTGCCACTTTATCCATTGCATACATTAAGGAAGTAAGTAAAATCGCTTTCTCCCTTTCATTTAATTCAGATTGAAGCTCGTCAATTTTCTCTCTTGCATAGCCAATTTTCAAAGCATTTTCCATTGTAAAAAATGTATTGCCAAATGTGCTAGAAACATAGTTTTCATGAATAGAAAGATTTTCATTAAAGTGGTTAATAAGCTGTGTGATTTTCCGTTTACGAACATTTTCCTGGCCAAACCAAGTAAGATAGGCTAAATAATTCGAATACAATAAGTCATTTACAATGATGGACTTAGAGCTAGAATTAAAGTGATAGCCAACAACACCTGTACCCGCAAAAATGTCGATCAAGCTGTTCCAATCTCCACACTCGTCTTGAATGACTTTTTCTATAAAAGGAAGGAGCTTATGCTTTCCGCCTAAATACCTTCTATTTTGGATAGATAATGTTTTGGTAGTACTAATCTTCTTGTTCTCCTGCTTACTTTCAATGAGTGCCGCAATTTCTTTTATATTTTCCTCTGTCCAGAGCAGCCAGCCTTTCCAATTTCTCTTTGGCTCTTCAATCTGCCCTGTTTTAATCCACGTATATAATGACTGTCTTGATATATCAAATTGTTCGATAATATCTTTTGTTTGTAACATGTGATTTCCCCCGATTATGCATCTATGCATCTAAACAACTTTACACTAAGTATAGCAGTGTACATGAGTCGAGTAAATTCCTTTACTTAAGCTTCAATTTGGATGGGTTTATTGGGAATGCTATTGATTTTCCCAACTTTAATGTAGATGTCGATCTTAAACCAGTATTAGTGAATTAAAGAAATTACTTTATTTTGCGGTAAAAAATAATCAAGACTATCATTATTTGAAAGCGAATGTATTCAATATTTTGAATAGCTCACAAACAAAAGACGGGTATGTATGGTATCGAAATGAGGTAGTAGAGAAGATCAATCATTTAAGAGATATGGAAAAGTCTGTAGGTTAAACGAATATAATTGAGAAAAAAAGCTGACATAAAAGTCTAAATGAATTCCTTTTTGTGTCAGCTTTTTATCGTATTTATTTTCCTAAAGTCATTTTCTCCATCCTTTATTTCCAAATGACTTTCCAATTATGATTCACGGTTGCTTTAATTGTTTTTCTTTTCATAATATAATTGGCAATTAGCTCAGTCATGTCCATCGGAATATCTTTCACAACCGGCTTATCCTTAAACATCGTATAGTCACCGCCGCCACCAGCACGGTAATTATTCATGATGACATGATATGTACCGTTACGATCGATTGGAGCACCATGATAGTTTAATGTCGTCACCCGTTCACCAACCGGTTTTCTAATATCTAAAATATAGTCAATTCCTTCCCACATATCATAATTGTAATGCTGGGTTTTAGGCAGTAGAAAGGCAGGGTTTACATCAAGCTGCCCCTCTTCATTCAAAATGAAATAACTTGCATTTTGCTCTAGCGCATCCATAATGTCTTGCCCCGAAAGTTGAAGAACCTTTAATGTATTTGGATAAATATAATTAGAGACAATATCGCGCATTGTTACATTTGGACGGAAACCCGGTGATGCATTATTAAACAGCGCTGTATTGGAAATATCCACTCCTGCAATCTCCATTTGGACTTTATTGATGAATTCAATCAATGGATTATCCTCTGTTCTAATTAAGAACGGATCCGTTATAAGCATATCTCCTTCAATCATTCCGATCGGTGTATCGAGCCACGCCTGTGTTTGCGTTTCATATTCAGAAGTAAGTGTAAGAACTTCCTTATCTGCTTCCACATCATCGACTATGAGTAACGAAGAGGTTTTATCAATTATCTGATTTTCATTATTTAATGTTAAGCATACTTTACCAATTGCTTGTCCACTATGGGAAGGTTGAACAATTTCTACTCCATTTACATTTCCAGTAAGGGAACGATGCTGATGTCCTGTCAATAGTATATCAATCCCCTCGATCTCTTGACACATGGCATATCCTTGGTTTTCACCTGTTAAGTTTTCCGTCGGTTCGCCTGTTTCTAAATCACGTTCAAAGCCGCCGTGATAAGAAACGATCAACACATCAGGTTTTTCATATTCTTTAATATAAGCGACCCAATTTTTCGTTTCTTGAAGACAGTCTTTAAATTTAAGCCCAACAATATTTTCCTCACTTTCCCAGTTAGGAATGTAGTGGGTTGTGACCCCTAAAATAGCTACTTTTACAGAGTTAATTTCTTTTATAATATAGGGCTTTCCAAAGAATGGTTTGTCTGAATCCTCATGAACTGTATTAGCTGACAACCAAGGGAAACTAGATTCACTAACAGCTTTATTTAATACGTCTATCCCATAATTAAATTCATGGTTGCCAATGACTGCTGCATCATAGGATAAATAATTTAATATTTTCACCATAGGGTTTGGTCGATCCTTTAAAAATTGAACATAGTGATACGTTAAAGGTGTTCCTTGGATTACATCACCATTGTCAATCAGGATTAATTGCTCATCTATCATGCGCTCTTGAGCAATGATTGTCGCTATTTTCCCTAAGCCTAAATAAGCCACTTCATTATTCCCATAGTTAAGAGGATAGACATTTCCATGAATATCGCTAGTGTGTAGAATTGTTAGTTTTTTCATATGAGTTTTTTCCCCTTTTTTAATTTCAGAATTAGTCGAGGTCAGTCCATTTTATACGTCGCTGAACAAGGCGCTTGCGCTTTTCTTACTATATCATAACAAAAATATCAAAACCTTTACGTTCTTTACAATAAATTAACATTTTTACAAGAAAAATATATGCTATATTTTTCTTGTAAGAAAACAAACTATTTGGAGGTTTAACTCATGTTTAAAAAATTTGCTGCGTTCGGCTTAACTTTAACATTAGCCGGGAGTATTCTAGCAGGTTGCGGATCTTCTAATACAAGTAAGGATGGGGAAACAGGTGGTAGCTATGAGCCAAAAGAGTTAACGGTTCAATTCGTTCCATCACAAAATGCTGATACACTCGAAGCAAAAGCTAAGCCACTTGAGAAGTTACTTGGAGATGAACTAGGAATTCCAGTTAAGGTAAGTGTTTCTACAAACTACAATACAATTATTGAAGCGATGGCATCGAAAAAGGTTGATGTTGGCTTCTTACCACCGACTGCCTATGTACTTGCTAAAGAAAAAGGAGCAGCAGATGTTATCTTACAAGCTCAACGCTTTGGTGTAAATGATAAAGATGGAAGTCCATCTGAAGAGCTAGTTGATTTCTATAAGTCTATGTTTATCGTTAAAAAGGATTCAGACATTAAAAGTGTGAAAGATGTAAAGGGAAAGAAAGTTGCATTTCAAGATGTAACATCTTCAGCAGGCTATGTATGGCCAGCAGGAAAGCTAATGGATAATGATATTGATCCAATCAATGATGTACAAGGAGTTACAGTAAAGGGTCATGACCAAGCTATTTTAGCTGTTATTAATGGTGATGTGGACGTTGCAGTTGTATTCCAAGATGCTCGTAATATTGTAAAAGGTGATTACCCTACTATTTTCGATGATACAAAGGTTATCGAGTTTACTGAGAAGATTCCTAATGACACGATTTCTGTTCGTACAGATATGAGTAAGGAATGGCAAGAGAAGCTCCAAGAGGCCTTTATAAACATTGGAAAAAGTGAAGAAGGACACAAAATTATTAAAGAAATTTATTCACATGAAGGATATGTGAAATCTGATGATAGCAAGTTTGATATCGTTCGTGATTATTCTGAGAAAGTAAAAACAGAATAGTCTTGATCTTAATAATGATAGAGTAGAAACGACAATCAGTGGGTTTTTTGGGTGCATAGGACGTATTCACACAGAAAGAACGTCTTGTACCTCATCTGCATGCATCCCACTGATTTTTCTTAAAGCTTCCTCCTTGCATACTTCATTTCTATTGAATTATTGAAGAGGAAGGTTTACAGCCATCTGAACGGGATAATATTCGCCCAACTATGTTGACATTTGTCGAATAGTTGAGCATTTTTTTCTTTATAAAATGGTTTTGCAAAAGGACAATGTTGATTTATGCACCTGTTGATTGGAGCGGAAATCAACAGCCATGTTTTAACAGAGCCTTAAAAAATTGTTGCTAATGAAGCTGTTCTATATTTACTTAAGAGAGTTGGTAAGCAAGTGATCGAGTTCAAAAATGTTAAAAAGGTTTATCCTAACGGTACTATAGGACTAAATAATATTAACTTAACAATTAATAAAGGTGAATTTGTTGTAATTGTTGGCTTATCTGGTGCAGGTAAATCGACACTATTAAGATCTATCAATCGTTTGCACGAAATTTCTGAAGGTGAAATATTAATAGATGGGAAATCTATTACGAAAGCAAAAGGAAGAGATTTGCTACGAATTAGAAGAGATATTGGAATGATCTTTCAAAATTTTAATCTCGTTAAACGTTCAGCTGTTATAAAAAATGTCCTATCTGGAAGAGTTGGTTATCATTCTACAATCAGAACCATTTTTGGACTTTTCCCGCAAGAAGATGTCATGCTTGCAATGAAAGCATTAGAGCGCGTTAATATTCTTGAAAAAGCTTATGCAAGGGCAGACGAGCTTTCAGGGGGACAACAGCAGCGTGTTTCAATTGCAAGAGCACTTGCACAAGAGGCGCACGTGATTTTAGCGGATGAACCTGTTGCTTCTTTAGATCCACTCACAACGAAGCAAGTAATGGATGATTTAAGGCGAATTAATCAAGAAGATGGGATTACGACTGTCGTAAATCTCCATTTTATTGATTTAGCAAGGGAATATGCAACGAGAATTATTGGGTTAAGAGCTGGTGAGGTTGTGTTTGATGGGCCTGTTGAGGAAGCGACAGATGAAAAATTCTCAGAAATATATGGTCGCCCTATAAATGCGGATGAGCTGTTAGGGGAGTGACCGGTAATGACTGAAACCAATGTAAAAACACCTCCGAAACCACCTTCAAAGACAAAGCATTATTTTACTGGAATCTTAATTGTCCTAATGTTGTGGGCAAGTGCCGTCAAAACAGAAACCTCACTGTCAGAATTAATAGTTGGAATCCCTAATATGTGGGATTTGCTTCAACAGATGTTTCCTCCAAACTGGGGATACTTCGATAATATTACAGCAGCCATGCTTGAAACGATTAGAATGGCTATTCTCGGAACGACCTTTGGTTCTATTATTGCGATTCCAATTGCTGCACTATGTGCAAGCAATATTGTTAAGAACCGTTTTTTGTTCTATCCAGTTCGCTTTATTTTGAATTTAATTCGTACAATACCTGATCTTTTATTAGCTGCTATTTTTGTTGCCATATTCGGTTTAGGCTCGCTGCCAGGCATAATGGCTTTAACCATTTTCTCGATCGGTTTAGTTGCGAAGCTGACATACGAAGCTATTGAAGCCATTGATCCTGGCCCACTTGAAGCAATGACTGCGGTTGGAGCAAATAAGATTCAGTGGATATTCTTTGGTGTCATTCCACAAGTATTAGCTCATTATACTTCATATGTTCTTTATACGTTTGAAGTAAACGTTAGGGCTGCTGCAGTCCTTGGTCTAGTAGGAGCAGGTGGTATCGGCCTTTATTATGATCGAACTTTAGGATTTCTTGAATATGATAAAACTTCAACCATTATTATTTACACACTAGTTGTTG
Source organism: Cytobacillus sp. Bva_UNVM-123 (assembly GCF_046351715.2). NCBI lineage: Bacteria > Bacillati > Bacillota > Bacilli > Caryophanales > Bacillaceae > Cytobacillus > Cytobacillus sp. Bva_UNVM-123. Next base: position 5,034,317 of record NZ_CM177772.1, on the reverse strand, counting down.
TTTTGTTGATTGATTATATTAGTACGAAATTACGGGAGAAGTTGCTATGACCGATGCGACTATAAAAATGATGAAGCCAAAGAAAAGACGTCTTCAAAGATATGTCATTATCATTTTATTGGCGCTCATTTATATTTGGGCCTTTTCGGGAATGCCGCTTAATGGTTTTAAGGAAACGGCAGGTCAAGTATCAAAGGCGATTATTAGTGGGATTTTTCATCCTGATTGGGATTATGTCTATATTCCTGAAGGTGAAGATTTACTGCGCGGCTTGCTTGATACGTTAGCTATCGCTATTTTAGGAACATTTATTTCTGCGATTTTATGTATTCCATTCGCCTTTTGGGCGGCTAATAATATGAGTAAAGGGAAAGGGATTTCTTCATCAGGGAAATTTGCTCTTAGCTTTGTCCGCACCTTTCCCGAAATCGTAATGGCTATTCTTTTCATTAAAGCTGTGGGGCCTGGTTCATTTGCAGGGGTACTTGCCTTAGGCTTGCACTCAATCGGGATGCTCAGTAAATTATTTTCAGAGGAAATTGAAAACGTTGATTTAGGTCCGACAGAGGCCCTGATGGCAACAGGAGCCAATCGGTTTCAAATTCTTTGGTTTGCAGTGTTGCCACAAGTGAGGCCAGGCTTTTTATCCTATACATTGTATCGTTTTGAAATTAATGTTCGTTCGGCAGCTATTCTTGGAATCATTGGGGCAGGTGGAATTGGTACACCATTAATATTCGCACTAAGCTCACGTGACTGGGAGCGAGTAGGGATTATCCTTTTAGGCATTATCGTGATGGTTACGATCATTGATATCATTTCTGGTTTTTTACGAAAGAAGATTGTTTAATTTAATAAGCATGTTAATAGGGACAGTCCTTAGAGGGCTGTCCCGTTATTATTTGTCTTAATTAAAAATAAAAATATTATAGTTGTGTTTTGGGCTATCGATCCCTAGCAATTGCAAAATCATGCTCTGCTGCCTATATGCGTGAATCATCATCGCTAATGATACTTGAGCTAATATGGACTGCTTTGTATATTCCATCATTTCCTTCGCAATATCAGCATCGCGAATTCGTGATTCTGCCGCAACTAAATTTTCGGAAGTGTTGTTTAAGTAATTGATTGTATATTCAAGACGATTGCTGTAGGCACCAAGACTTGAACGTTGAGAAGATACTTTGTTAATGGCTTCATCAATTATTTTGAGTGCTTCTGAGGCTGATTCGTGGGATGACATATCAAGTGTCCCTTTCGTTGTAAATCCATTTCCTGAGCCGGTTAATCCAATTGCGGCTGCTCTCATGTCAGACATCTCAATGGTCATCGTTTGACCAGTATTAGCACCGATCTGTATGGTAAATGATGTTTTTGAGCCATTGAGAAGCTTCATCGTGTTAAATTCTGTATTTTGCCAATTTGTGTAATAGCTTCAGTTAATTGGTCAATTTCTTTTTGAATGGCGTCTCGCTCTGCTTCAGTATTCGTATCATTAGCAGCTTGCACTGCAAGCTCCCGCATCCGACTGAGAATGGCATGTGTTTCATTAAGTGCCCCTTCACCCGTTTGGATTAACGAGATGGCATCTTGTGCATTGCGTGAGGCTTGATTTAATCCCCGTATTTGTGCACGCATCTTTTCGGATATGGCAAGACCAGCAGGATCATCAGCCGCCCGATTAATTCGCAAACCTGTTGCTAATCGTTCCATTGCCCGGCTTTGGGCGTTGATTGCTTTATTGTACATTCGATATGCATGCATAGCTGGAATATTATGATTTATTATCATTTGAACGTCACATTGTCATAGGCGTTTTTTAGCCATTTATGACAAGCAGCATGCCTCCTTTCCTCCAATTTCCTTGCTGCAAAGATGCGAGTTTTCCTGATGTATGAAAGATTAATAGAAGTAAATCATGTAACCAAGATTTTCCTTTATCTTTATATCGGTTTATCATTAAAGAATTTTAAGGAAAGTGTAATTTATGATTGTACAAAACATCTATAAGTTTTTCTTATTGATATTAATCATTACTATTGAATTTTCTTATTTATAAATCGGAAATATAATCAAAGTAAATAAGGAGGTTTATATGTTGGAATATGTATTAATATTTTTCATTGGGATCTGCGCAACAACACTTGGAACACTTGCAGGAGGAGGCGGATTAATTAGCCTTCCAGTAATGCTTATTATCGGAATCCCTGTTCACTCTGCGATTGGAGCCAACAAAGTTTCGAATACAATAAGCTCCTTTACAAGTTTTTTACACTTATATAAAAGGAAACAGATTTCATTAAAGGATTCTTTGTGGATTATTCCGATAAGTTTATTCGGTGGGGTGAGCGGAGGCTTTATAGCTTCCATATTAACAGAAGAAAAAATGTATATGATGGCAATCATCCTGCTTTTATTTGCTTTTTTTACTTCATTTATTGGAAAAGGGAATTTCACAAGTAACGAACCTTTCAAGATGAACAAAATAAGTGTTCCAGGATTATTTTGTATTGGAATATATGATGGAATTTTTGGTCCGGGGCAAGGAACATTAATGCTTTATTTGTTTGGTTATTTACAAGTTTCTTATATTCGTGCTGTAGGATTAGTTCGGCTTGCCACTTTTTCAAGCTGTATTGGAGCTGCAACAACTTATATTTCTACAGGAAAAATCATTTGGCCGTTAACATTTGCACTTTTGTTAGGTTCTGTTACAGGAGCGCAAATTGGAGTCAGAGTGGCAGAAAAGCTCAAGCCACAGTTTGTTAAACCAATCCTTCGCCTTGTTACCATTGCGCTCATTATTCAAATAGTGATTGAAAAAGCGCTGTAAATGGTATAATTTAAAATAATTTGAATAATGATAAAATTACAAATTATCATTTGAATTATTTTATTGCAAATGTTTTAATATTGGTAACGCAATTAATTTGGAAGATAATTGCATCGTTTCTTTTTAAAATTAACGTACTTTGCGAACAATTGTAAACGCTGTTTCCCATTACGAAACAATAGGAGGTGTAATTTTGCAGACAACAGAAATACTGACAGATTTAAAGAATTTAATTGATGAAGATCGGCTAGAAGAATTAAGCGGTATAAGTCATCCTCTAGGAAATTGTGGGGATGTGAAAGTATCCCCATATACAGAGGAGGAAATTGCCGCGATTTTAAAATATGCCAATAGGAATGGATTAACCGTTTCAATCATAGGTGGGGGAACAAAGAGAGGGTTTGGCGGCCAAAATGAAAAAGCAGATATTCTTTTGTCGATGTCACAATATACTGGAGTTGTAGAGCATACTGTTGGTGATATGACCTTAACGGTCAAATCAGGAACTCCCTTTAAAGTCATCCAAGATTGTTTGGCTGCTTATAACCAAAAAATTCCACTTGATCCATTTTGGCCACAACATGCCACAATTGGCGGAATTATTGCAGTGAATGATAGTGGGCCAAGAAGATTAGGCTACGGTTCAGCAAGGGATGCAGTTATTGGCTTGAAAGTAGTATATCCAGATGGAACGATTATCCGTGCTGGCGGTAAAGTTGTGAAAAATGTAGCTGGCTACGATATGAATAAGTTGTTTATCGGGTCAATGGGTACGCTTGGGGTACTATCTGAAGTGACAATTAAGCTGCGCCCAATCGCAAAATATGAATCACTTCTTCTCCTTTCCTTCCCAAAAGGAAGTGTTGAAGAAATACGGCGATTTGCGATTGAAGTGCTTGATTCATCACTTGAGCCTGTTTGTTTAGAGCTATTAAACTCATCGATGTCAAAAGCGATGACAGGGGAAAAAAAGACATCATTAGTCATTTCCTTTGAAGATGTTGAAAGCTCAGTCCGCTACCAAGAGGAGTGGATAAGAAAGATAACACCGCCAAGTGCAAATCTTACAATCCTTCATAAAGATGAAATAAAAAGGTTTTGGGAGACATTTTATCAAAAAAGCCCAAATGGAGCTTCCGAATTGATAAGCTACGAAACAAATGCCGCATTAAAGCTAGGTGTTGTAAACCTCGATATCATAAAAATCATCCAAGAATCAGAGGCTATTCAAGATCTCTACAATGTTTTGATTGAAGCACATGGTGGATTAGGGCATGGTTTATGCCAAGTGAATATAACCGGAGCAAGTGAAAATGTTGTCTCAGCGATAACGACGTTAAGAGAGTTAGCTGTGAATCTCGGCGGCTATGCCGTCGCAAAGCATCTCCCGTTTTTTCTTCGGAAGGAAGTAAGTGTATGGGGTGAAAAGCCATCCTCTTATTTTCTCTTTGAAGGCATTAAAGCGAAGGTTGATCCGAATAAGCTTTTGAACCCAAACCGTTTTGTGGGAGGGATATAGAAAATGAGTAGTGTAAAGGAATTTAAAGTTAAGCAGGAGCCACCATGCACGACGAGTTTAAGCAATTATTTATGGAGTGATCCACCAGATGAGAGTAAGTGGATAGATTGTGTGCATTGTGGCATGTGTCTCGAGTCGTGCCCGACTTATGAACATACAGGGCAAGAGCAGCATTCGCCACGTGGACGTGTTTATTTAATTAAATCGGTTGCAGAAGGAAAGCTTCGTGTAAATGAACAATTTATGGACCCTGTATTTGCGTGTTTAGACTGTCGAGCTTGTACGACTGCTTGTCCGGCTGATGTAAATGTAGGAGGTCTTATAGAAGAAGCTCGAGGTCAAATTCGTCAGGCGATGCCTATTAAAGGGTTTAAAGGAGCGGTAAGCAAATTTTTTCTGCGAGGTGTGTTTCCTCACCATAGCCGTCTAAATGTGTTAGGGGCCTTATTGAAATTTTATCAAAAAAGTGGATTTCAAAAAGTTGTTCGCAAAACAAAGATTATCAACATTATGCCACAGCATTTAGTGGATATGGAATCCATTATGCCAGAAGTAAAAGTGCCTGTTCGCAAGAAATATAAACAGGTCGATGTCATAAAGGCCAAGGGTAAGCCGAAGCAGGAAGTAGCTATTTTGACAGGCTGTATTATGGATGTCATGTTTAGTGATATTAATGAAGCAACGATAAATGTCCTTACGAGGAATGGGAATGATGTCATTATTCCTAAAGGTCAAACATGCTGTGGTGCATTGCATGTGCATGCAGGTGACCGTGAGATGGGGAGAAAGCTTGCAAAACAGAATATCACCGCCTTTCGTGATGTCGAAAAGGTCATTGTGAATGCGGCCGGTTGTGGCTGTATGATGCAAGAATATACAGAGCTCTTCCGTGAGGAGCCAGAATGGAAGGAAAGAGCTGAGCAATTTTCTAAAAAAGTAGAGGACATTTCAAAATACCTGCACGATACAGGCTATGAGAAACCAAAAGCAGAAATAAATACGAGAATAACCTATCATGATGCCTGCCATTTAGCACATGGACAAGGTGTGAGGCAGGAGCCAAGAGAGATTCTTCTTCACATTCCAGGCGTTGAAATGGTTCACATGCCGAATGCTGACCGTTGCTGTGGAAGTGCGGGGATTTACAATATAACAAATCCTGAAATGGCTGATAAGGTTCTTGAAAGTAAAATAGACAACATCCCAGCTGATGTCGAAATGATATCAATGGGGAATCCTGGCTGTATGCTACAAATGGCGATGGGTGTGCAAAAGTATGGACGAAATCAAAAAGTCGTTCATACAGTCCAGCTATTAGATTGGGCTTACAAGAAGGAAGACAATGATAGTTAACGAAACAATAGTAAATTTTTCAAAAGGAGGAAAAGTAGTGGCAGCGAAGAAATTGAAAACGGATGATATACATATTATGAATTTAGCAAAAATGGTTGGCGACCCCCGTTCTATCCTTTATCAAAAGGAGGAGTTGCTCGCTTATGACTGTGATGGCTTTACTATTCATAAGCATATGCCAAAGGCCGTTGTTTTCCCGAAGGATACCGAGGAAGTGGCGGAAATTGTTAAATACTGTGCTGAAAATGAACTTCCTTTCTTAGCTCGCGGAGCTGGAACAGGTTTAAGCGGTGGAGCTATTCCATTGAATAATGAAATCATTATCAGTATGGTGCGGATGAAAAAACTCATTCGTGTCGATCTTGAAAACCGGAGAGCGGTTGTTGAACCGGGCTTCATCAATTTAAAGCTGACAAACTCGATTTCTGATAATGGATATTATTATGCCCCTGACCCATCAAGTCAATCATGCTGCACAATAGGCGGAAATGTTGCGGAAAATGCTGGTGGAGCACATTGCCTTAAATATGGGGTGACAACGAACCACATTCTTGGACTTGAAGTTGTGTTGCCAAATGGCGAGATTGTTGAAATTGGAAAAAATGGGATTCAAGATGAACCAGGCTATGACTTGCTCGGTCTTTTAACAGGATCGGAAGGGACTTTATGTATTGTCACAAAAATTACTGTCCGGATCTTGAAAAATCCAGAGGCAAAGCAAACGGTGCTTGCTTATTTCGATCATGTTGAAGATGGGAGTCAAGCTGTATCTGATATTATTTCAGCTGGGATTGTACCTGCTGCACTTGAAATGATGGACAAAACAGCGATTGAAGGTGTTGAGGCAGCAGCATTCCCTGTCGGGCATCCGAAAGATATTGAAGCTGTGTTACTCATTGAAGTAGATGGAATTGCTGCAGGGATCAATGAACAAATCAATCAAATATTAGATGTTTGCAAAAAAAGAAATGTTCGTGAAGTCAGAGCTGCTAAAGATGATCAGGAAAGAGAAAGATGGTGGGCGAATCGGAAAACAGGCTTTGGGGCAATGGGCGCAATTTCACCAGATTACTTAGTTCAGGACGGAGTTATTCCGAGAAGTAAACTGCCTGATGTATTACAACAAATTAAGCAGATAAGTGAACAATCCGGACTTCGAATTGCTAATATATTTCATGCTGGAGATGGAAACCTGCATCCTCTCGTATTATTTGATGCGAGAAAGCCCGGAGAGATTGATAAGGCGCTGGCAGCTGGAAGTGCATGTTTAAAAGCTTGTGCTGATGTAGGAGGGACCATTACGGGTGAGCATGGAGTGGGAATTGAAAAGCGTGAAGAAATGCGCTTCGTTTTCAATGATGATGAAATTATCGCTCAAACAAATATCCGAGATGTCTTTAATCCTCGTAATCTTTTAAATGCAGGGAAGCTATTTCCGACACCAGGTCGTTGTGTTGAGATAAAAAAGGAGCAAAAATCTTTTCTCTATACTTAAACTTACATTCAGTAAAATAAATATTGAAATTTCATAATGACAGAGACAACCACCAATATACAAAATTTTCTAAATATTATTGATATTTAGAAAACTAAAATATATAATTACTGTTGGACTGGTAAAAGCCTACACGAAATAGAAATTTAACATAATAATCTACCATCCGCCAAAAGTGCAATTATTGTTTGTTTAATAAACAATGGGGGGAGATTTTTTATGAGTACGGGCATGTTGTCTTTTTTAGCATTGTTACCGATTATTGCTGTTGGAATTTTTTTAGTCGGGCTTAGATGGCCCGCAAGTAAGGCGATGCCAATTTCATATTTGATAGCTGTAGGTCTAGCTCTATTCGTATGGAAAGTACCTGGAGCGAATGTAGCTGCTGCTTCAGTCAATGGACTTGTTGTAGCTGCAACCCTTTTATTTATTATTTTTGGTGCGATCCTATTGCTAAATACTTTGCAGGAGAGCGGAGGAATTAGGACGATTAGACAAGGGTTTACGGAAATTTCCGCAGACCGCCGAATTCAAGTTATTATTATTGCGTGGCTTTTCGGTTCATTTATTGAAGGCTCAGCTGGTTTCGGAACGCCTGCCGCAGTAGCTGTGCCTTTATTAGTCGGTCTTGGCTTTCCAGCAATGGCGGCTGTTGTAGCTGGGATGGTTATTCAAAGTACTCCTGTATCTTTCGGTGCGGTCGGCACACCTATCCTAGTCGGGATTCAAAGCGGAATAGCTGCGGATCCAACTATTACAGATAATCTACCAGTTTTTTTATCCTTAATCGGTGGAAAAGTGGCTATTTTACATATGATTGTTGGTACACTTGTTCCTTTATTCGTTGTTGCCCTAATGACTCGATTTTTTGGAAAAAATAAGTCCTTTACCGAAGGAATTAAAGTTTGGAAGTTTGCCTTGTTTGCTTCTTTTGCGATGACCATTCCATATTTAATTGTTGCTCTGACATTAGGACCAGAATTCCCGTCTATGACCGGTGGTTTAATTGGCTTAGCTATCGTCGTATTTGCCGCGAAAAAAGGGTTTCTTATGCCACCAAAAAATGAAGCTTGGGATTTCGAAGAAAGGTCCAAATGGGATCCTGACTGGGCAGGTTCAGTTGAAATAAAAGACATCGCACATAAAAGTGGAAGTATGAGCATGATAAGAGCTTGGGCACCGTATATTTTAGTCGGCCTTTTCCTCGTATTGACAAGATTGAAGGCGCTTCCAATAATGGATTGGGCTCAATCGTGGAATCTAAAGCTGGAAAACATCTTCGGATCAGGGATTACCGCAAGCTTTCAGCCACTATATTCACCAGGAACAATATTTATCTTCGTCTCGTTGATTACTTTTTTTATGCATGGGATGAGTGGGAGAAGTTATAAGCGGGCGTGGTCTCAGTCTGCGAAAACGATGATTGCTGCTTCAACCGCACTAATTTTTACTGTTCCGATGGTTCAAGTATTTTTGAATTCTGGTGGAGGAGAGGCTGGGTTTGAAAGAATGCCCATTGAATTAGCAAATGGTGTTGCTGCACTTGCCGGTGAGTATTGGCCTATATTTTCCACCTTCATAGGTGGGATTGGTGCCTTTATTGCTGGGAGCAACACAGTCAGTAATATGATGTTCTCTCTATTCCAATACGATGTCGGGGCTCAAATAGGTGTTGATGCTACATGGATTGTGGCCTTGCAGGCAGTTGGTGGAGCAGCAGGCAATATGATTTGTGTTCATAACGTCGTTGCCGCTTCAGCTGTTGTTGGACTCGTTGGAAAAGAAGGAGATGTTATTCGAAAGACGCTATTCCCTTTCACATACTATGCCCTAATGGCAGGTTCAGTCGGATATGCCATTGTCTGGTACTCACAAAAAGGGATATTTAATCTTGGTTCCTATATTGCAGTAGCAATTGCCGTTGCCGCAATCTATATTATTGCAACAAACAATAAACGAGCAAAGCAAATTTTGTCTTATCATCCCCCAATAGTAAAATAAAAGGCATAGCAATATTCAATATTCGCTGCTTAAATTTAATGGCTCTGTTAACCTTGGCTGTTGATTTCCACTCCAGGTTGCTTAGCGATCGCGGGTGGTTCGGAAGCCTCCTCGGCTCCGCTCCAATCAACAGGTGCAAATACCAACAATTCATAACAAAAGAAGAGCCTTAGGGTTTCCATTTTACCTAAGGCTTAAATTAATGATGTTATTTTTTTACTGCTTCTACTAGTAAATCAACAATATGAACTGCTCGCATTTTGTTAGTTAATCCTTCGCGCTCGATTCCAAGTTTCATTTGCAAAAGGCAGCCAGGGTTGGCTGTTACTATTGTTTTTGCTAATGTTTCTTTCACATGGACCATTTTCGAATCTAATATTTTCATCGACATTTCTGATTCTACAATATTATAAATGCCAGCCGAACCACAGCAGCTGTCTGCTTGCTTCATCTCGATATAGGTCGTACCCTGTATTGCTTTCAAAAGGGTGCGCGGCTCTGACTCTGTCTTCATGACATTTCGCAAATGGCATGAATCTTGATATGTAATAATTTGTTCAGGTAATGATAAATCTAGCTTATGAAATTCTAATTCTACTAAAATAGCGGAAATATCTTTTAGTTTTTTCACGAAAGAAGCAGCCCGTTCAGCCCACTCAGGTTCATTTTTTAGTAAATATCCATAATCAATGAGAAAGGCACCACAGCCACCAGCATTTGAAATGATATAATCAATTTCAGCTTCTTCGAATGCTGTAATATTTTTCTTCGCAAGCTCCTTTGCAGCGTGTTTCTCGCCGCTATGGGCATGCAATGCCCCGCAACAGCTTTGTGCTTTCGGAATGATGATTTCACAGCCTGCAAGTTGTAGCAACTTTATTGTCGCATCGTTTGTTTTCATGAACATCGTATCCATTAAACAGCCTGAGAAAAAGGCAACCCTTTTCTTTTTTGCACCGATAGGTTCAAGATGCTGTGGGCGGTGCTTCATTTCTTTGCGGGTTGGGACTTGAGGAAGTACTTTTTCCATTGTTGCTAAATTGTCTGGGAAGAGCTTCATCATTCCGCTTTTTTGCACAAGCTTCTGCATGCCTGAACGCTGGTAAACACTTAATATACTTGTTAGGGAGCGCATGCGATTTTGGTAGGGAAACAAGCTTTTAAAAACGGTATTTCTTACTAACTTTGCTGATAATGAATGCTTTTTGTTTTGGTTTATAATGTCTCTCGCTTCTTCAAGGAGATGGCCATAATTGACTCCAGAAGGACAAACCGGTTCACAAGCGCGACATCCAAGGCACATATTGAGAGAGCGTTCAACATCCTCGTCTGGCTCAATTATCCCGTCCACGACCGCTTTCATTAAGGCAATTCGGCCTCGAGGGGAATGGGATTCCTGAAAGCCTGACTCAATATACGTTGGGCAGGTAGGTAAACAAAACCCACAGCGCATACAATTTAGAAGCTCATCTTCATCCATTCTTGCCTTAAATTCCTTTTGAATTTGTTGCTGTTCATTCTTACTAATCATTTTGTAACCACCACACGCTTCCGCGAATCTTTAGCAAACATTTTTCCAGGATTCATAATATTGTTAGGGTCTAAGCTTGATTTAATCGCTTGCATCGCAGCGATCCCGGCATGACCGAGCTTCATTTCTAAGTATGGGGCCTTCATGACACCAACTCCGTGCTCACCAGTAATCGTTCCACCTAGTTCAATCGCTTTAGCAAAAATTTCTTCAAACGCTTTTTCAACCCGTTCAATCTCTTCCTTATTTCGTGAATCTGTTAAGCATGTCGGGTGCAGGTTTCCATCGCCTGCATGGCCAAATGTACAAATCCAGAGATTGTATTTTTCAGCAATATCATTGATCGCCTTGACCATGTTAGCGATTTCGGAACGTGGCACTGTCGCATCTTCTAAGATGGTCGTTGGACGCAAACGAGCTAGGGCAGAGAGTGCGGCGCGACGTGCGGTTCGCAGTGCCTCGGCTTCCTCTGCTGTTTTGGCTGCTTCAACTGAAACAGCATGTTCTGACTTGCAAATTTCGCTAATGAGTTCTATATCTCTTTCAACGATATGAGCTGGACCATCCTGTTCGATTAGGAGAATCGCCTTTGCATCGGTTGGAAGTCCGATTTTTGCGAATGCCTCTACCGCCTCAAGAGTAGGCTGATCAAGGAATTCGAGTGTTGTCGGGATGATTTTATGCGCAATAATTTTCGAAACAGTTCTAGCAGCTGCTTCAAGGTCTGAATAAAGGGCTAACAGTGCTTTTTTCGTTTCTGGCATTGGAATGAGCTTTAATGTTGCTTCAGTTATAATTCCAAGCGTACCTTCTGAACCAACAAATAAACGTGTTAAATCATAGCCGGCAACATCCTTCGCAAGCTTTCCGCCAGTACGGATAATTTCCCCATTTGCAAGAACGACTTCAAGTGCCATAACGTAATCCCGTGTGACACCATATTTTAAGCCCCGCAGCCCTCCTGAATTTTCATTAATATTGCCGCCTAATGTTGAGATTTTCATTGAGCTTGGGTCAGGTGGATAAAATAATCCTTTTGCTTCAACAGCTTTCGTAAGATCGAGCGTAATGACACCAGGTTGTATGGTGACTGTTAGATTTTCTTCATCGATTTCCAAAATTTGATTTAGATGCTTGAAGAGGAGGACGATTCCACCTTCAGTTGGACATGTTCCTGCACATAGATTTGTCCCTGAACCACGAGGGACGATCGGGATTTGATGTTCATTACAAATGGTGACAATTTTTGAAATCTCCGTTTTATTCCGAGGGGAAATGACCGCATCTGGCATCGACTGAAATTGCGGAGTGGCATCAAAGGAGTAAACGAGTCGTCCTGCCTTTGAATCATCGAAATTCTCAAAGCCAACAATATCGATGAATTTTTGCTTTGCTTCAATTGAAATCATGCTGAAAGCCTCCTAACAAACCAATTTGAAATATAAATCGATACTTTCCGAACAAAGTAGAAATCTGATTAGTGCCGTTTTTACCATTATCATAGCAGAATTCAGATTATTATGAAATGTCATCACAATAAAAAAGCTGTCTCTGAGTCAAAATTGACAGATGAGACAACCTTTTCATTTTAAGCTACGGTTTAAGAAGGCCTTTGTCCGCTCCAATTTCGGGTTTGTAAATAAGCTATCTGGATGACCAGATTCCACGATTTCGCCATTGTCCATAAAGAGGACTTTATTCGCCACTTCTTTTGCAAAGCCCATTTCATGTGTCACGACAATCATTGTCATATGCTCTTCAGCTAGATTTTTCATGACTTGCAAAACCTCACCTGTTAATTCCGGATCGAGGGCTGAAGTCGGCTCATCGAAAAGAAGGATTTCAGGATTCATCATTAGTGCTCGTGCGATAGCAACCCTTTGTTTTTGACCACCGGAGAGATTTCCGGGGTAAGCAGTAGCATGATTGCTAAGTCCGATTTTTTCTAATAGTTCCATACTTTTTTGCCGAAGAACGGTTGAAGCCTCTTTTTTGATCATTTTCGGTGCCATTTCCAAGTTTTCTATCACAGTTAAATGAGGAAATAGATTAAAATGCTGAAAAACCATCCCCATTTTTGCCGTAATCCGCTTAATTTCCTGCGGTTTTGAGTAGATTCCATCCTTCACAAGATCATCTCCACATATAGAGATGCTACCTGCATCAATTTTCTCAAGATGAATGAGACTGCGGAGCATCGTACTTTTCCCAGAGCCAGAGGGACCGATAACGGCAATGACATCCTTTTTGTTAATCTCAAAAGAAATTTGCTTTAGAACTTCTAGTTTCCCATATGATTTTTTGAGGTTGTTTACTTCGATAATGGCCATTATGATAGATTCTCCTTATTCAAATTTATATCGTCGCTCAAGCCATTTAAATAACATCGTTAATAGAAGGGTAATCATTAAATAAATGATTCCTGCCCAGAAAAATGGCACAATCGTAAAATCACGGTTCACCGCTGTTTGTGCAAAGTGCAATAATTCTGGTACAGCAACTGCATAAAGTAGTGCAGTATCCTTTACTAATGTTATAGACTCGTTAGATACGGCAGGTAGGGCGATGCGAAACATTTGCGGCAGTATAATTCGTGAAGTTGTTTGCCATTTATTTAAGCCCAGAACTTGAGAAGCTTCATATTGTCCTTTATCTATAGCGAGAAGACCTCCACGGAAAATTTCTGCAAAATAAGCAGCATAATTTAGAATAAAGCCTAAGCAGGCAGCAACAAACCGATCTAACACTAAATATTCCCCGACAATCGGAAGCATGGGGAGACCGAAGCAAATAAATAGCAGCTGTAATAATAGTGGGGTGCCGCGCATAACATAAATATAAATTTGTGCAAGCCATGAGATAGGTTTGATCTTGCTTTTCACCGCTAATGTTAATAAGAAGCCTAACGGGATTGAGGCGATAATAGCAATCAAAAATAATAGGATGGTCATTTGGGCCCCTTCTAACATTGGCCGAATCATCGTATTAAAATAGTCTGACATAATATGAATTCCTCCAAAAGCAAAGGAGCTGTCTCAAGAGATAGCCCCCTTATGATTAAATACGAAATCAAAGATTACTTTAGTACTTTATTTTCACCAAACCATTTTTCTGAGATTTCTGCTGCTGTTCCGTCTTCATACATCTCATCTAATGCTTTTTGCAGCTTCTCTAGTAATTCTTCATTTCCTTTTTTTACACCAATTCCATATTCCTCTGGGGCGAGTGACTCATCAAGGAGCTTAAATGTACCTTCTTCTTTAGACATATAGTAATCAATGACAACTTCATCAATGACAACGGCGTCCACACGACCAGCTTTTAGATCACTTAATGCAAGAACATTATCTTTATATTCGGATACACTTTTGACGTTAGATTTAATTGGACTTTTATCTAATGCCTCTGCTGCAGATGAGCGTGCTTGAAGGCCGATGACTTTTCCAGCTAAATCATCCAGTTTCGTTAAATCTGATTTTGCAAGAGTAACAACAACTTGAGCGTTTTCTAAATATGGCTTTGTAAAAAGCACTTTTCCTTTTCGTTCGTCTGTAATTGTGTAACCATTCCAAATAAGGTCAATGCGTCCACTGGTTAGTTCAGATTCTTTTGCTGACCAATCAATCACTTGAAATTTAGCTTTCATGCCCATTTTTTCAGCAGCTGCTTTCGCATAATCAATATCAAAACCTATAATTTCATTTTTTTCATTTCGAAAGCCAAGAGGAGCAAATTGATCGTCGATTCCGATGATTAATGTATTTCCTTGTGCTCCTCCAGATTTTGAGGAGCAGCCTGTTAAAATGGAGAAAGCTACTGTAAGAGCTAGAATTATAGTTGTTAAACGTTTCATATTGAAATATACCACCTTTAATATAATCCTTTAGTACGTTACCATATTATCATAATAACAAGATAACGTATTTTTTGTAAATAGCAATTTAAGGATCGTGAACTAGAAGAAATAGAATCATACAAACTATCAGAGAAGAGGGAGGAAGGATTTTATATTTTGTCCAATGAAAAAAAGCTAGAATGATATATAATTAAAATATTATGAATATTTAAATATATTAAGGGGGGCTTTTTATGCAAAGACAAAAACTCTTAATTAATGGAGAAAGATTGAAGAATGAGCTAGAAAGATTTGCAGACTTTGGACGGACGGAAAACAATGGTGTTACAAGATTATCGTTATCGAAGGAAGACATTTTAGTAAGAGATTATTTTCGCACTTGTTGTGAAGATTTGGGGATGACGGTTAAGGTTGATGATATGGGGTGTATGTATGCAACATTAGCAGGGATAGAAAATTCACCACCGATTTTGATAGGCTCCCATTTAGATTCGGTTAAAAAAGGCGGTCGCTTTGATGGTGTATTAGGTGTTGTTGCTGGTTTAGAAGTTGTTCGTACACTCGTTGATAATGGGATAAAGCCAAAAATACCGATCACGATCGTTAACTATACAAATGAAGAAGGGGCAAGATTTGAGCCTTCAATGATGGCTTCTGGTGTCCTCTCAGGGAGATTCGAAAAAGCCGCAATGCTGCAAAAAGCTGATGCAGAAGGAATTACCTTTGAGCAAGCATTACAATCAAGTGGATATGCTGGGGATCGAGAGAACCGACTGAGAGAGGGAAAAGCTTTCTTAGAATTGCATATTGAACAAGGACCAATTCTAGAGAAAGAGGGAATAACAATAGGGATTGTTGAATGTGTCGTTGGAATGGTTTGCTATGAAATTGAAGTAACAGGTGAGTCTGATCATGCAGGCACAACACCAATGGATATGCGAAAGGATGCTCTTTTTGCGGTCAATAATGTACTGACGGAAATTCGCAGTAAATTGGGTTCACTTGATAGTGAGTTAGTTTTTACAACGGGGAGATTAAATATTTACCCGAATATTCATACGGTCATTCCGAATAAGGCTATTTTCTCTCTTGAAGCAAGACACAAAAATCCTGAGATCATAAGCAAAGTTGAAGGAGTAATCTGTGAGCTCCCGAACCTATCATTAAATGAGGGCTGTGAAATAAAAATAAAAAAGCTGTGGGATCGAAATACAGTTTGGTTTGATGAGGAAATTTGTCAGGCACTCGAGCAGTCTGCGCAGTCGCTTGAATATTCGTATAAACGAATGGTTAGCGGTGCAGGCCATGATGCACAATTTATCGCGAGTTTCGTTCCTACTGCGATGTTATTTGTCCCAAGTATAAACGGAAAAAGCCATAGTGAAATTGAATTAACTTCATGGGAGGATTGTGAGAAAGGTGTAAATGTCCTTTTGGATGCAGTGCTGAACATATTAGCTAAATAAGTATTTATGAAGAAAATAGTTAGTAGCTAAGGCTCGCCGAAAGAATTTGGCGAATGCCTTAGCTTTTTTTTGCTAAAATGGACATATGTATGTATTTACATTTATTTTTTTAAACATCAATATTTCCTTTAAAAAAGCGGTTCAATTAAAAGTGATAAAAATTCAAAAATGTAAATATAGGAGAGGTTTAATTTGAAAAATAGTCAACAGATGAAATTACGGGAAAGAGGAATCACGATTGGTCAACTCCCAGTAGGGAAGAAAAATTGTATAACAGATGTCGATGGTGTTAGAGTCGGTCATGTGACACTTGATTATTCTTTTGAGGATCATGAAGGAGACTATGCTTGTACAGGTGTAACGGCAATTTTGCCACATAGCGGGAATCTTTTTAAAGAAAAAGTAACAGCTGCAAGCTATGTGTTAAATGGTTTTGGCAAAACAACAGGGCTTGTCCAAGTAAATGAATTAGGTATCATCGAATCACCGATTATGCTCACAAACACATTCGGAGTCCCCGCAGTTGCAGAAGGAACTTTACGCTATATGCTTGCGGAAAACGCTGAAATTGGCGATACGACAGGAACGATTAATTTAGTTGTCGGGGAGTGCAATGATAGTAATTTGAACTCAATTCGAAGATTGCCAGTTGAACCGAAGCATGCGATAGAGGCAATAAAAAATGCTTCCTATCAAACCGCTGCTGAAGGAGCTGTTGGGGCAGGAAAGGGAATGGTTTGCTTCGGATATAAAGGTGGGATTGGATCCTCGTCAAGAATAATAAAAACAGAAGATAGTAATCATACATATACAGTTGGCTGTTTAGTATTAAGTAATTTTGGTGGGAAAGATGAATTTCAACATTGGAAATATGCAGCCCATAAAAAAGGACAGGCCCCCTCTTTATCAAAAACGACAGATGGTTCCATCATCATTGTCTTAGCAACAGATGCCCCTCTTAGCAGCAGACAGTTACAAAGAGTAGCGAAGCGGTGCGGAATTGGACTTGGCAGAACGGGAAGTCATTTTAGCCATGGGAGCGGGGATATTGTTATCGCCTTTTCAACAGCTCATAAAATTCCTCACTATACAGAGGATAATGTTGAGGTCAGAACACAGCTGAGGGAGGATCATCCACTAATGAATCAATTGTTTACTGCTGCTGCTGAAGCTGCTGAAGAGGCCATATTAAACTCATTATCACAAGCGATCACAACAGAAGGTAGGAATGGACAAATTGTACATGCCTTTCCTTTTTGCTAGATAAATATCTACTGTATTTTCCTAAAATAGTAAGTGTTCACTAAATGTCAACTAGTTTATCTCCCTCCTATGTGATTGTGTTATATAATACAATATAGTTGTGTTGTGGTTGATATAACAGAGCGATCTACGTGTGATAAGCATAAACCAAGGATGAAGATCATTGAATTATATGCAAATATATCGAGAAAAACGAAGTTCGGCAGAGGAGGCTGTAGCCTTGTCGCGGTTAATGCAACTGTTGAAGTAGACTTTCTAGGGCAAGGCAATTCAGAAATGATTGGTGACACATATTGGTCTTCAACTGGTGGACAAGCTGACTTTCAATTAGCTTCCCATTTAACAGAAGGAGGAAGAGGTGTACTTTGTCTCCATTCAACGACTAAGGGCGATACTATTTCAAAAATCGTACCGAAGCTAAACGCCGGAATGCCAGTTACGACTTCCAAAAATGATATTGATTATGTCGTAACAGAATATGGCATTGCTCAATTACGAGGAAAAACAATTCGCGAGCGAACGAAAGAGCTTATTCGCATTTTCCACCCGAAATTTAGAGAAGAGCTAACTTTTGAGGCGAAAAAGATGGGGTACATGATATGATGATGTTTTTAAAGGGATATGCTAGGGAGTACTAAGAGAGAACATTGAATAATGATGAAATGAAAATCCCTTTTATCCATTGCATCGTATTTTTTGACTAGTATTAGTCTTGGTAGAACTCTTTGAAACCACTGTTGCATTAGTTTTCACGTATCAGTGGTCTCATTGACTTGTTTTGAGACCACTGACGCACTGGTCTTCACTTAGCAGTAGTCTCATTGGCAAGCTTTGTGACCACCGACATACTTATTTTCACCTAGTAGCGGTCACATTGAACAGTTCTAAGACACTGAAGTGTTAATTTGTCTTTGCTAATGCCGTTTCATCGGCAATGATAGTGACATATGGCTCATCATTCAAGATTGAAGCAGGGGAGTCTTCAGTCATTTCGTTTTTGTAAAGAATTCCTTAATGACTTTTCTAAGACTTTATTTTAAACTGACAATTCGCAAATTCTGCTCTTGTAAATATTCGATAACGCGTGGCAAAACATCTACCACAGCTTGAGATTCATGTAGAAGGATGATCGATCCAGGCGTATCAGAGTTAAGAATATGCTGAAAGATTGAATCTGGATCTTGGCTTTTCCAATCCTCTGGGTCATTATTCCATAGGACAAGTTTATTATTATTTAAATTAGCTAGCTCTACGGTTGTGTCATTAAATGCCCCATATGGTGGTCTGAATAAGTTTACATTTTCAAAGGTGTCTGCTGCTTCTATTAATTGTTCTGCGGATAATATTTCGTATTTTTGCTTTTCAAGGTCTAATGTTGTTAACTGCTTGTGGGTCATCGAATGATTGCCAATGGAATAGCCATTTGTTTTAGCATACTGTACTGCTTCTCGATTGTTTTTAACATTTATACCAATATAGAAGAAAGTGCCGCCTACTTGATACTTCTTTAGAATATCGATAATCTCTTTTGAATATTTAGAAGGACCGTCGTCGAAAGTGAGAGCGACTGCATCTTTCGGAATACTATATGAGATCGTCTCGTTTAGTTCGATAAAAGGTGGAAGGGTTGTTGTCTCAAAAGAAGAATCAGGTTCTACGTCACTAAGAATCTTCTTTTTCTCTATTGACTTATTCCTTTTTTTGTCGACACTTTCAGCATTTACAACTACTTTTTCACTTTGTTCGCTCTTGTTTAAATAAGACAAATCCGAAAATCTAAAACCAAATAAAATCATAATAGCAAAACTAAGTAAGGCGAATTTCCCCCAAGAAATGCGGAAAATGTTTTTTCTGGTTTTCATTTCTTCAAACGCTATCGTATGTTTCGCCTCAGTTTGAGGTTCATCCGTTATTTCAGAATGAACTGTCACGAATGGGAGGGCGGGTATTTCATCAATATGTTTTAGCTTTTTAATAGCATCTAATAGATGAATATATTCTTCTGAGCATGAAAAATGAATTCGCTCACTTTGATCAAGATATGTTTTGGTTATATAACTTACATAGTGCTTTTCTTTTGAGTCCCAGAAATGATGGAGTGAGAGTCGGTACTTGTCCTTTTCTTTAAAGGAAGTAGAAGCCAATAAATGAGAGGCTGTATGATGATCAATCTCCAAAAGGATTTCCATCATTCCATTAAATGATATTCTAGTACGTAAATAGGACTTATTCGCTTTTTTTTCAATCGCTAGTAGTTCAAGAAGCTTGCTATGATACGTTGACATGTTTATTCCCTTTTCTTTATGTAGTTAGTAAAGAAGATACTTATTTCTCCCCAGATAAAGAATTGTTAGCTGCTGTTTTAGGTGCAAAAGAGAAAGACATCCGTTCTGCAAAATCATTAACCGTATTCATCAATTCAGTCTTTTCGTTGACAACTCTTGCATATTGATCTGCATATTGATGATTTTCGATTTCAAGCTCTCGAATTCGCTCCTCCAACTCTTTTATTTTCAACATATTTTGATGATGAGTATGAATATATTCCTCATTCAGCTTATTATATTTCGTAATCTCGATTTCTAGTTTATTCGAAATTTTATCAAAATCATTTTTAGCATTATATTGATAATCCTTATAATCTTCTAGAAGTTGATCATAGTTCATCTGTTTATTCGTCAGATTGCTTTCTAGCGTGTTTATTTCTAGGCTTTTATCTTGTAAAAGCTGCTCTTTTTTGGCAATATCATATTTTAGTCGGCTAATCGTTTCATTTGAAGAATCAAGTTGTTCTTTCAGCCCTTTATTTTTGAATTGAATAAGCTGTCTGTCGTTTAACATATTTTCTAAAGATAGAATCAAATCTAGCGCAACTTTGTCTTGATTGTCTTTTGAAAATAACTGTTTATTATTCAATGGAGCAGCTGACTCGTATTCTTCAATACTATTAGGCTGCTCATCTATAAATTCTGTCGTTTCCAAATCTTCATTGTTCATTTGTTCAACTTGACTTCGAGTTGATAGAACCCCCTTTAACCAACCCTTGGACTTTTGATTCGTATCCTTCGTCATAGCTTCATCCCCTGCCGTTTTTTATTCATGCTAAAATGCTGAGACAATTTCGTTCTAACGGAAAGCAAATTTATTCAACTATAAGCATAAAGATATGTGGACGAATTGCTTATTCAGTATTTTTTTAATAATTCTGTGATCTTTATACTATAATTGTAGGATTATGTAGAAATTTGTCAATCTAAAACTGATAATAGACCTATTAGTAGTAAATATGGAATGAGTAAAAGGGATTAATTTTCCTAAATAGATGAAATAATTATGACAAATTAATGAATTAATTTTAATTTTTAGTTTTATTATTTAAACGTTAATTGACGTTGGTTCGCTCCCTTATAGGTAAAAAAATGAATGATAGTAGATTTAAAAGTTTGTTAACAAAACCATCTTAACTTTTTCCTGAAAACGACAAAATAATAGTTATTATGTCATGGTAAATAAGGTGTTGGGAGACATTGTAAGTAAAATATTACAACAATAAGTTAACTAGGTATTGGGATCATCAGTTTCAGTCTTTTACAAATAACAAAATTAAGTAATAAACGGAGCAGTTATAGAAGTGCTAGTCACTTCTATAACTGCTCCGTTTATTTGTTAAAATAGCTTAATTCTTTGATTATCCCATAGTATTAACAATTAATCCGATATGGGTGAAATAGTTCATGACACCGAATAAAACAAAGATAATACCTGAAAGTGTCCAGCAGAATTTGATTGCTTTTACTACATTTACATTTGGTGTTTCTTTTAACATGAATGGGAATAGAATAGCGCCGATTCCTGTAATAGCTATTAATAAGGACATGAAAGTTGCTTCAATCATTGGATAATCTGCAAACATTCCAGAAATCGGTTCTTCTGGTGGTGCTGCAAAAAGTTGGAATCCAATACCTGCGAATGCAATGGAAATAAGGGCAAGACCCATAGCTGCTGCAAAATATGATAATGGTTTTACTAAATATGGAAGTTCCTTTCTTAATTGACTAGAAACTACTTTCGTATCATTCATGTCAATGCCTTGTTTCATGTATAGGTTTGATTTTCTCCATAATAAAAGTGCTGCAGCAAGCAACATGACTCCGAAAGCAAGTGTTGGCTCCCCAAAAATAATGTCGTCAAATGGAAATCCTATTTTAGATAGAGGCCAGGTAAGTGTCATGTGCCCACCGGTTAAAGTTAAAATAAATCCAGGGATGGCAAATCCGACGGCCCACCCTTCTAATTGTCCTATCTTTTCTTTTGCTAAATGTGATCCAAATCGAATCAATAGCAACAAACCAATCCCTGTCGCAACAGACATGATGGTGTTGTAGACCTGTGTTACAGACCAATCAATAACCATAATTATTCCCTCCTTAGTATTATTCTTAAATAATATATCATATTAATTATCCTCATATAGTTAATTTTGCTCATACTTCTTATGTTAATAGTGAAAATGATAAAATCAGTATTAGTATATGGAATTTATTAAGAATATAATATTTATTGTAATTAATGGTAATATTTTAATTGAAAACATATAAAACCCTGTTTTTCCTTATATTGGGTGAAGGGAATTATTATATTTTTCCAATAAAAGTTCTAATAATGAAATCTGATTTATTATTTTAGAATAATAAAAGAAGAATGAAGGGTTGGATAAGTGTTGCCATTGCAGATATTTCATCTTATGAAAATGGACATACGATTACAACTGATGCAGATTGGTCAGCGTACTAACAGCCTGAGTATAAAAAGCCAAAAAAGAATAAATGAAAAGATTGCGAAAAGGCAAACCTATTGGTAAAGCCTTTCTTTATTGGCGGCCCCAAGTTTTTCCAATGTAATATCATTATAATTTGATTTTTTACTGAGAAAGCAAATCATTTTCATTATTAATTGGAAAGGTATAAAATGAATATCGCAAATTACTTTTTGGAGGTATCACAGATGAAAATAGCAGCAGTAGTTGGTAGTAATCGAAAAGATTCATATAACATGAAGCTTGCGAAATATTTACAAAAAACATATAAGGATCAGCTGGAAATCGAAGTTTTGGATATTAAGGATCTTCCATTTTATAATCAGGATATTGAAGAGAATCCAGATGATATTGTTGTTCAATTTAAAAAGGATATAGCGTCAGCAGATGCTGTTCTTTGGCTTGTACCTGAATATAATGCTTCTATTCCAGGTGTTTTAAAAAATGCAATTGATTGGTTATCTCGCGTTGACAAAGTCATGGTTGGAAAACCTTCATGGATTATGGGAGCGTCCATGGGTAATTTAGGAACTGTTAAAGCTCAAGGGCATTTACGAGATATCCTATTCTCACCAGGGGTCTCATCTCCACTTCTTCCTGGAAATGAAGTCTATATTGGACAAGTTCACGAAAAAATGGATGCCGAGGGCAATTTTACACATGAGCCAACAATTGCCTTCCTCAATATTGTAGTAGATAATTTTATTAGCTGGTATACAAAACAAGCGAAATAATGAATAGAAAAGATAAAGGCATTCGCCAAGAAATTTGGTGAATGCCTTATTTTTGTGCAGTTATTAAACTTTAAACTCGGAATTAACGAATTCCTTTCATAAAGCCTTGGATTTTTGGGGCTAAGATGAAAAGGATAACGGAAAGGACAATAGATGCTCCACCGATGACCCCGAAGTAAATCATTTCCGTTGCAGGTGAATAAAATTTTACAATTTGTGCGTTAATCGCTTGTGCCGCTGCATTTGATAGGAACCATAAACTCATTGTTTGGGCTGAAAAAGCAGCAGGTGCTAATTTTGTTGTTGCTGAAAGCCCAACTGGTGATAAGCAAAGTTCGCCAATGACAACAATGAAATAGCTAAGAACGAGCCACAATGGATTAACTAACGATTCTGCCCCACCAAAGTAGGCTGGTACTAAGATGACGATGAAAGAAAGACCGGCGAATAATAAGCCTAATGAAAACTTTTGAGGAATAGATGGTTGGCGCTTTCCTAGTTTCATCCATAACCAAGCAAATATTGGTGCGAAAACAATAATAAATAATGGGTTCAATGATTGGAACCAAGCAGGTGAAATGTGAATGCCTGCAAAATCTAGCTGTGTTCGCTTGTCTGCATAGTTGGCAAGGATGGTTGAACCTTGCTCTTGAATAGCCCAGAACATAACAGAAGCAATAAATAGTGGAATGTAAGCAATAATTCGTGAACGTTCCACATTTGTTGTTTTTGGGCTACGGTACATAACAATGAAATAAGCAGTTGGGATCAAGAGACCGAAAATCCCTACTAACGCAATAAAGCTATCAATCGTTAAATAGCCAGCAGGAATGGCAATCGCACAAATGATTGCAATCACTATGGCTGCTAATCCAAATCTCATAAATACTTTTTTCTTCTCAGTTGGTGACAATGGATTGTGGACGATAGTCCCAGCAAGGCCGAGGTTTTTCTTTTTTGTAAAAATAAAGACCAATAATCCTAAAAACATACCGACAGCGGCAATACCGAAACCTAAGTGGAAGCTATAATCCATAACACTGCCGACAATTAATGGAGAAAGGAAGCCTCCTAAGTTAATACCCATATAGAAAATACTAAATCCTGAATCACGACGTGTATCTTCCTCACTATAGATTTCACCAACAACACTTGAAACATTTGGTTTTAATAATCCTGTACCGAGGACAATTAATACCATGGAAATAAAGAATAATGCCACATTCCCCGGTATGGCCAAGGCGATATGTCCAAACATGATTAAAATTCCGCCATAAAAAACAGCTTTCGATGTTCCGAATATCCGATCAGCTAACCAGCCTCCAATAATTCCGGACATGTACACTAATGAACCGTAGATGGACATAATGGCAAGCGCAGTTGCCTCATCAAAGCCTAAGCCGCCTTTTGAAACTTCATAATACATATAGTAGACGAGGATTGCCCTCATGCCATAATAGGAGAAACGTTCCCAAAACTCTGTGAAGAAAAGGGTGAACAATCCTTTCGGGTGACCGAAAAAGCCCTTTTGTGGGACACTATCCACAATTTTCTGTTTATTTATAGTGTTCATTAATCTGCCTCCTTTATTATTTTATTATAATACTTTTTCTAATGTAGAAAAGTTTAAAATTAAATATGGAAATAATTATTAATAATTTTTGATATTTATTCAAATTCATAACGCTTTTTTAATATAATATATTCTTTCTTTTGAAATTGGAATACTAAGGTTGTATTTTCTTTTAGTATCGCAAGTTTTTCATTTGTTTATGATGAGCTTTGAAATAAAGATAGGTTTATTTCTATATTAAATATTTTAATGATAAAATATTTACGAAACACTTTTGTACGGCTAATGAATTAGGTCCGAACGATTATGGTTGACGGTGGAGCGACTCCATTAAGATAATTAACTTAAAAATAGTGATATGTATTTGTGGTGAGGAGAGATTTTATTGAGTAAGACGGATGTTTTCCAATTAATTCGCACTGTTGAACTGTTTACTAATGAGGCCATTATTAGGTGGAATAAATCTTTTGAACATAGTATTGGTGTATCCCCTATTCTTGTGCTTTCAGAATTACACCAGAAAGGTCCTCAGAAACAAACCGTCTTAGCCAATAATCTTGGCTATACACCAGGGGCTATGACTAATATCTCAAACCGACTCGTAAAGAATGGTTTGGCAAAACGGAAATACAATGAAAATGATCGGCGAAATGTCTTTTTGGAAATTACAGAGAAAGGCACCAGTATCTTATTAGAAGCACAACAAAAAGGACAGCAAGTGCGGGCAGAATTGTTTCAAGTATTATCTGAGGAAGAAATGGAGCAGTTTTTGGCCATTAATAAAAAATTAGTCGCAAGCTTTAATAGTAAAAATTAAATGGAGAAGGCATTCGCATAATTACTTTGGCGAGTGCCTTTATAGTATATTCCAAGCTTATATCATTATAATTTTCTGCATTATTACGCTATTTCCATATGTTATAATATTCTAAAAAGGGGTGGAGTTAGTATGGAAGAGAAAGCAGTTCAAGACTTTTATCCAGACGATTTTGCTTGGTGTTATGGCTGTGGCCGTTTAAATGAACATGGTCATCATTTTCGGACAAGCTGGCAAGGGGAACAAACAATCACTACCTATTCACCATTACAAGAACATATGGCTATTCCAGGTTTTGTTTATGGAGGAATAATAGCTTCATTAATTGATTGCCATGGAACTGGTTCCGCGGCGTTGGCGCTGCATCGGAAAAATGGGCATGAGGTTGGGGATGGGACATTACCTCCACGTTTTGTAACAGCCTCATTAAAAGTTAACTTTCTTAAGCCGACACCACAAGATGTCCCGCTTAATGCGGTTGGAACCATTACTGAAATCCATCCGAAGAAATGGAAAGTGGATGTTGAAGTTTTTGCTAACGATACCGTTTGTGCAACTGGTGAAGTAGTTGCGGTCGTTATGCCTAGTACATTTGCCAAAAAAGACTAATAATCCAATATATTTTCGAAACTTCCTTTATGTAGGGACTGTTCCTTTGCTAGAACAGTCTTTTTTTTAGTTAAAGTGTAAGCCTAGTTTTTCTAATGAATAAAATGCTAAAATGAAGAAAAATTTTATGAGGGGTATGGTCATGGCACAAGGTAAAACAAATGCAATGCGCATTCTTGATGCGAAAAAAATAAAATATGATTTACTTACATATGATAGTTTGGATGGGAAAATTGACGGTATATCAGTGGCGCAAAAAATAAATAAGGATCCGAAATTTGTGTACAAAACACTTGTTTCACAGGGGCAGAGCAAACAAATATATGTGTTTATAATTCCTGTTGAAGCAGAACTGGATCTAAAAAAGGCGGCTAAAGCTGCGGGTGAGAAGAAAGTGGAGATGATCCATGTGAAGGATATTCAAAAGTTAACAGGCTATATTCGCGGTGGCTGTTCCCCTGTTGGGATGAAAAAGCAATATCCAACATTTATTGAGGCACAGGCAGCGGGATTAGATAAAATGGTTGTCAGCGGTGGGAAAATTGGCATTCAACTTGAGATTGGACTCGAAGATTTAAAAGGCGTAACAGATGCGCAATTAGTGGACATTATGAAGTAATGTTTATTTTACCAGCCGCTTCATGGATTATCCTTCATTGTTCAACTAGGCTTTCACCCATCAATTATTATTTGCATAAAGTAAAGGTGAACACAAATTAGGAAGGACGTGAAATCAATGGCTGGAAAGATAAAAAACTACTATGCTGGCGGAAATACTGCCCGTGGCTTCTACAGCTTATTTGAGTCTAATTTGCAAGGGCTTGAACGGATATTTATCTTAAAAGGCGGACCTGGTACAGGGAAATCATCGCTCATGAAGGCCATCGGCTCAGAATGGGTAAGTAAAGGCTATGATTTAGAATATATTCATTGCTCTTCTGACAATGATTCAATTGATGGGGTTATTATTCCTGCCCTGAAAGTAGGGATTGTGGATGGAACAGCACCTCATGTTATTGAACCAGAAGCACCTGGCGTTACCGAAGAATACGTGAATCTCGGTGAGGCATGGGACTCGAAAGCTTTAGCAAGTAAAAAGAAGGAAATCCTCCAATTCAATGAGCAGATTAGTCGATCATTTACAGCAGCATATGCCAAATTTGCGGAAGCTCTGGAAATCCATGATAAATGGGAAAAAATATATATCGATAATATGAACTTCGAAAAAGCAGATCAGTTTACGAATAAGTTAATTGAAGAGCTATTTAGAGATATGAAATTGAATAAGAAGCCCACTATTAAACATCGTTTTTTAGGTGGAGCAACACCGAATGGTGCAGTTAACTTCGTACAAAATTTAACGGAACAAATTCAAAAACGTTATTTTATTAAAGGAAGAGCTGGGACAGGGAAATCTCATATGTTGAAAAAAATAGCGGCGGAGGCTGAAAAATCTGGCGTTGATACTGAAATTTATCATTGCGGATTTGATCCTCTCAGTCTTGATATGCTTATATTCCGAGAGCTTGGTGTAGCCATATTCGATAGTACGGCCCCACATGAGTATTTTCCTGATAGGGCTGGTGATGAAATTATCGATATGTATGAAATGGCTGTGATTCCGGGAACAGATGAAATTTTTGCGAAACAAATAAAAGAGCTTAGGCAGCAGTATAAAGCAAAAATGAAAGAGGGAACAGCCCATTTAGCGAAGGCGAAGGCTTTGCATGACGAGCTGGAAGACATCTATATACATGCAATGGATTTTAAAGTTGTCGATCAGTTGAAAAACGCAATTAGAGAGGAAATTGCCGAATTAGCTCAAAGGTAACACGGTAATATAGAAAATAATAAACAAAATCCTAGGCGTTTGCATACATTAAAAGGAAGGTATGACGAGAGGAGATAATAGGAATGGATTATCGAAATTACCCATATTTACTTCCTTTTAATGATGAGAGTCAATATTTTGATGGTAGAACGTTTCCAGGCGGAGCAATGGGGGGTGGGCAACCAGGCTTTCCAGGAGGCCAGCCACCATCTGGGTTTCCAAGCTTTCCGGGTGGCCAGCCTTCTGGCTCCCAGCCAGGGGGTGGACAGCAGCAAGATGGTCCGCCATCTACTCCGCCCCCATCCTTTACACCGCAAATGCAACAACAGCAAGGCTTCACTCCTTTTGCGGTAGATCCCGGAGCGATTAGAGGATGCTTACATCGTTTTACTTTTGTATGGCTTAACACCGGCCGCAGCTTTTGGTTCTACCCAACATTTGTCGGTAGAAACTCTGTAGCTGGCTGGCGTTGGAGAAACTTCCGTTGGGTCTACTACGGCACAGACCTCCGCAGAATCCGCAACTTCCAATGCTTCTAAACCGGTGCCAGGCACCGCTTGTGCCTAAACCGGTGCCAGGCACCGCTTGTGGACAGATCACATCATTTTGTGCGTGTGTGGAGGACAGTTGGTAGCTAGTTTTGTTTTGGTTGTATCGAATTTAGTTAAAAAGATGGATTCGCTTAGTCGATCCATCTTTTTATTTTGGGGCGAAATGTATTATATCCATGCTCATGGTCAATGAGCTAAAGGTAGAAATAACCAGAAAGAGAAGCGAAACTTATCTTATCGAACTAAATTATGTTAAAATATGAAATAGTCAAAAAATAAGTAGGTGTTACCATGCCAAAATTTCACGTATATAGAACTTTCGCCAAAAAAGCGTTTCTTCGTTCAGCAGTTTATCGGTTTGATGTCTGGTCTAGACTCGGAGCGAATCTTATTTTCCTCCTTATGTGGGGGTCAATATGGACAGCCTTATATGCAGGGAGGGGAGAAGCTGGAGGTGTCAGCTTCGAATCGATGCTGACTTATATTGTCGTCAGTCAATTTCTTACAGGTGTAAATGGAGCAGGAACACCTTTATGGGAAATGCAAGAAAAGGTACGGACAGGAGATATTGCGCTAGAGCTCATGCGACCCTTCGATGTGCCGCTTCGCTATTTATTCGCTGATTTTGGAAGCGTTGCTTTTTATATCATTACAGCGCTATTGCCAATCTATACTGTTTTATTTATTTTTATGGATCTCACTTTGCCAACGAGTTGGCTTACATGGATAGCGTTTATATTTGCTGGATTTATTGGTTTTTTAATTCGATATTGTATTGAAATGGCCTTTGGTTTTCTCGCTTTTTTTCTAGTGGAAACAGGCGGGATTGAAGATATCTTTTATTTTGCAATGTCATTGCTCTCAGGCTCCGTTATTCCACTTTGGTTTTTTCCAGATTGGCTGGCAAAAATAGCTATCTATCTACCGTTTCAAGGAATCTATTACATTCCGAATGCGATATTTATCGGGGAAATTGCTGGAGGAGAAATTTTATTTTCGATTGGTTTACAGCTTTTTTGGGTAATTATATGTTATTTCATTTTACGATTTGTTTGGCATAAAGCTTCACAAAAAGTCGTTGTGCAGGGAGGATAGAAGATGGCTGTTATGAAATACATCGACCTCTATTTTAAGCTCGTCAGCGCAGGAATAAGGGCGCAGCTGCAATATCGTTTTGCCTTTGTTATGCGCATTGTCGGAATGATTACTGCTTATACAGGAACAGCAGTGACAATGTGGGTCATGCTGTATCAGTTTCAAGAGCTTGGATCATGGAACTTTTATGAAATGTTATTTTTATATGCGATTGCTATTCTTTCTTGGGGATTTTGTATCATCTTATTTTTCCATTTTCGCAGTCTTGATACATATATCGTAAATGGTACGTTTGATCGGTTTTTAGTCAGGCCGATCAATCCTTTTTTTCACTTTATGGCAATGAAATTTGATGTTGCTTCCTTCGGTCAGTTCATTTTTAGCATTGCAGTTTTCATCTGGGTTAGCTTTGAATTAGGGATTGATTGGACTTTAGGAAAAAGCTTGTTTTTACTCGCTTCTATTATTGGCGGCATTCTTATTCAAGGAGGACTTCTTGTCATGATTTCTGCCATTGCATTTTGGACAACGAAGTCGGAGCGATTTTACTGGGTAGCCATGTATCCAGCGAGAAATTTGATTAACTATCCACTCGTCATTTATCCGAAAATAGTTCAATGGTTGACAGCTTTTGTCATCCCATTTGCTTTTGTGAACTACTTTCCAGCCATCGTGATTTTAGAAAAAGAAACATTATTTTTTCCCGCCTATATCGGCTATTTTTCTCCATTAGTAGGTCTTGTATTTTTTATTATCGCCTACTTCATTTGGATGCTAGGATTAAGCCGTTATAAAAGCACAGGTTCATAGTTTGGGAGGATGACGCATAATGCCAATGATTGAAGTAGAAAATTTGCAGAAGGACTTCTATATTACAAAAAGAGAAACGGGAATGAAGGGTGCATTAAGAAGCTTACTCAAACGCGAGTATATTAAAAAGGAAGCGGTTAAGGATATTAGCTTTTCTATTTCAGAAGGAGAAATTGTAGGCTATATTGGACCGAATGGCGCTGGAAAATCAACAACCATAAAAATGCTCACGGGGATATTAGTGCCAAGCTCAGGTAAAGTCCTAGTGAATAGCCTCATCCCATATGAAAATAGACAGGAAAACGCGAAAAATATCGGGGTTGTTTTCGGACAGAGGACACAGTTATGGTGGGATTTGCCAATGATTGAATCATTTGAACTATTAAAAGCCATTTACCAAGTATCGGATGAACGTTATCGAAAAAATATGGCAATATTTACAGAAATTCTAGGATTGGATGAATTTTTAAATACCCCCGTTAGACAGCTGTCTCTTGGGCAAAGAATGAGAGCAGATATTGCCGCCTCTTTATTACATGATCCCCCGATCTTGTTTCTCGATGAGCCGACAATTGGTCTTGACGTAGTTGCAAAAGAAAAAATGCGGACTTTTATAAAGGAAATTAATCAAGAGCGAAAAATAACCGTCATTTTAACAACACATGATATGGAGGATATTGAAAAGCTTTGTGAACGAATGGTGCTAATTGATCACGGTATAAAAGTATATGATGGCGAAATTGCGACAGTGAAGGAGAAATTCGGGAAGACACGCACACTTATAGTGGATTTAGAGGAATCCCATCATCCTTTTAATGTGATAGGCGGCGATGTTTTTAAAGAGGAAGGAAGCCGTTATTGGATTCGCTTTAATCGCAATGAAGTGTCTGCTTCAGAGCTCATTACACAAATTACGAAGACCCATAATATTAAAGACTTAACTGTTGAGGAGCCTGCCATCGAATCCATTATAAGTCGGATTTATCAAGAAGGGTTTCAGGGGCTTCCTGAAGGGATTATCAGATAAGGGCAGAAATATCTGCCCTGCGTGTTTTAAACTCTTTCCAGTTCAAATTGCTGCTTAACGAGTTCTTGATAAAGTAAATGAGATTCAAGCAGTTCGGAATGTGTTCCAATTCCAGTCAATTGCCCACTCTCAATAACAGCAATTTGGTCAGCATCCACAATCGTTGACAGCCGATGGGCGATAATTAATGTTGTTCTTCCTGCCATTAATTGTTTCAGGGCCTTTTGGACAAGCTGCTCTGATGCACTATCAAGATTGGAAGTGGCTTCATCGAGAAGAAGGATTTTCGGATTACGGATAACGGCGCGTGCAATCGCAATTCTTTGCCTTTGTCCACCAGACAGTTTAATCCCTCTTTCCCCAACCTCTGTTTCATATCCATCCTGCAACTGCTGGATAAATTCAGCTGCATGGGCAAGTTCAGCCGCTCGTTTAATTTCTTCATCCGAAACCTCGCGCTCAATTCCATAAATGATGTTTTCCTTGATTGTTCCAGACATAAGTGGGCTTTCTTGAGAAACATACCCAATTTGACTTCGCCAAGAACGGAGATTAAAATTGGCAATATTCGTATTACCAAGCTTGATTTCTCCTGTAAGTGGCTGATAAAAGCGCTCAAGCAAGGCAAACAAAGTAGTCTTTCCACTTCCACTAGGACCAACGAATGCAGTTGTTTTGCCTGCTGGAAGAACCAGATTCATGTTAGTAATAATCGGCTTTTCTTTGTAAGAAAAAGATAGGCTTTGGAAAGTCAAATCTTGTGCGGGATTTTTTACGCTACTGTTTACATCCGTTCGTTCTCTATCTAAACCAAGAATATCTTGTATGCGCTCAGTTGCGCCAATGGCTTTTTGGAAAGCAGTAAAAAACGATGCCATCTGTGTAAAAGGAACAACTATTTGAAACATATAAATAATAATGGCTACAAGTGAGCCTGCAGATAAATCACCTGAGGCGACCCGAACGCCGCCATAGCCAATTAAGATGACAAGGACAAGCATCATCACAAAAGTCATAAAGGGAGAAATGACTGCCTGAATTTTTGCCTCTCTTAGCCCAAACTTGAATAAATGTTTGATTCCCTTATCTCCACGAGCTTTTTCTGTATTTTCAGCATGATAGGCTTTCACAAGACGGATATCAGAGAGAACGCGCCCAAGATTCCCCGAAAAATCGGCCATTTCATCTTGTGTGGACAATGATATTTTATACATTTTTTGCCCAAGCGGCATAATAAGCCCAACCGAAATTGGAATCGCAATAATCATAATTAACGTCATTTTCCAGTCAATCAATAGAAGAATAACAACCGCGCCAAAAATTGAAATTAAACCCGTAATAAAAGTGATTAAATGCTGAGTAATTAAATTTTTCACGATATTCGTATCTTGAGTTACCCTACTCATCGTCTCCCCAGATTGATTTTTATCAAAGAATGGGATCGGAAGGAATAGGACATGCTCCCAAAGCCTTTTTCGAATAGAAGCAACAATTGATTCCCCGATATAGGTCATAAAATAAAACGAAAACCCGGAAGAAATTGTCTGAATGATAAATGCAGCAGCAAGCAAAATAATTAAAGATGTTTCCAGGGCTGAAGCTGCTAGCTGATCAACGAGATTTCTTGTAAAAAGCGGAACAATTAAGCCCGCACCAGTTTCAATTAAGCTTAAAATAATAGCGAGAATAAAAATCCACTTCGGAGGGTTCGCATCTTTTAGTAGCTGCCAAAACGCCTTCCAGTTTGAAGAAGAGGGTCGAGTCGCACTCTCTTTATTATTCATCACTCATCAATCCTTTCTTTTTGAAATAAATCTCTATCGCTTTACCAGCCCATTTTTCCTCCTCATCTGAAAGAGGAGAATAAAATTTTTGAGCTTCTTGTTCAAAATCGATTTCTTTTCCACTTAACTCATCAATAATATCTAAATAATTTCCTGTTAGTTCATCGACAAGTTTTAAATAATTATGAATCAATGTTTGGACATGCTCACTTGCAGGGTCCTGTCCGCAAGCCTGTTTTAATTGAGCGATAATGATATGCGTCCTTTTATTAATGTCCAGCATTTTTTCCTCTGGGATATTGAATAGTTGTTCAACTTTTTCCTCTGCAATGTATCCTTTTAACCATTCTTTATGCTCTTTTTCCATCTGGATATTATAAATTAACGATATAAAGATGGAGGAATCAATTTGTTCCTGATCGTCCATCATATGAAGAGCATGGTCTAATGCACGAATGACATTTTCTAAGTGCAGTTTTTTTTGTAGCATTTCGTCTTTTAAAAAGGAAAGGGAATCTTTCAAATTCCAATCCTTCAAATGAAGGAATTCATTGATTTTTTCTAATGAATAGCCTAAATATTTGAGAGAAACAATTTTTTGAAGCGTGAGTATATCATCATCAGAATAATATCGATGTCCTGAATCCGTAATGAAAGTAGGCTTTAACAAACCAATTTCATCATAGTAGCGAAGTGCTCTAATTGTTGTTCCGGTTTTTTTGGAAAACGTCCCAATCGAATATTTCGCTGCCATTACAATCTCCTCCTTTTGCTACTTCCATCATAAAACCTTCCGTTACGGAAGATGCAAGTGAAAAGTAGTTTTTTACAATTAATTTATTTGAAATTAACAAACCAAATTGGTGTTTCACTGTAATTATTTTCCGAAAAGTGTTAAAATTAAATAAAGGAGTGATGAACAATGTGGTTTCTTCTCATTCTGATTATCGGTTTACTTGGGTTTGGTTTTTTAGTTGATTGGTGGAATAAAAAGAATGGGCTCAATCATTATGACCCTGAGGAAAATGTAAAGCATGTTTCAGAGTCGGAAAGAGCATATATTGAATCTTATATGCATAATTTGAGAAATAACCATACGAATGGGCCGCTTTAACGTTTATTTAGCAGCTTGTATTTGCAGTTGAAACGATTAATAGGGCTTATGAGCATTTCGATTTATTAAATGATAGTTGATTGGCATGACTGCGTATTGCAGTAGTGCCTTTTTTTCTGAAATTCACATAAATGAGGGAGCAGTTCAGTTGATTCAATTATTAGTTGACCTATTTGAACAAAATAAAGATAAAGAAAAGGCTATTCCGATGGAAAACTATATGAAAAATAAGTTTCCCTTTCTTGGAATTAAAACACCTGAAAGAAATCATCTTATGAAGCAATTTTTTGAAGAAAGTGGAATTTTAAAGCAGGAGTTTCAAGTAGATTTTGTAAAAGAATTATGGGAAAAGGAGGAAAGAGAATATCAGAATGCAGCACTTGATTATATCGGAAAATCGATAAAAAAACTGGATAAGCAGCATCTGCCGTTAATGGAGCAGCTAATTACGACGAAATCATGGTGGGATACGGTTGATATGCTTGCCCAGAAACCAGTAGGAGCAATCGCAACCAAGCACCCAGAGGTTATTTCTGAAGTTGTCGATGCTTATGCTGTGAGCGATCATCTCTGGCTCAGAAGAACCGCGCTCTTATTCCAGCTAAAGTATAAAGAACGAACGAATGAAGAGCTTCTATACCGTTATATTCAATTAAATAAAGATAGTCAGGAGTTTTTTATTCAAAAAGCAATTGGTTGGGCATTGAGAGAGTATTCCAAAACGAATCGTGAATCGGTAAAGGGATTTATTGAATCCAATGCCTTGCCACGCTTAAGTGTGCGAGAAGGAAGTAAATACATCTAGCAAAATAGAAAAAGGGTGAAGAACATGATTAAATGTATAGCGATTGATATGGATGGAACTTTATTGAATGCGTCACAACAAGTCACTGCTGAAAATATTGCGGCAATTAAAAAGGCGCAATCACAAGGAGTGGAGGTTTTGATTGCAACTGGCCGCTCCTTTCAAGAAGCGAGCTTTGTTTTAGCGAATACTGAATTGGAATGTCCAATGATTTGTGTAAATGGTGCAGAGGTTCGTGCGGTTAATAAAGAAATTATGACTGTAAATGTATTAGAGAAATCGATTGTCGCTTCAGTCATCGAAATCCTTCATAAAAACGATGTTTATTTTGAAGTGTACACAAATAAAGGATCCTATACGACGGATGAGAAAAAAGCGATCTCCATAATTGTTGATATTTTCGCGAGTGCTAATCCTGATGTTGATCCAAAAAAGATTATGAAGGGTGCAAAAGAACGGCTAACGAAGGGGCTCGTACATAAAATTGATCATTATGAAGTGCTTTTTCATAGTAAGGAAGAAAAAATTTATAAATTATTAGCCTTTTCTCTTGATAAAGATTCGTTGAAAAATGCAGAGGAAGCGTTGCTTGTAATGGAAGGAATAGCTGTAGCCGCTTCCGGAAAATCCAATTTAGAAATCACCAGTGTGAATGCTCAGAAAGGACTCGCCCTTGAGGCATATGTAAAAGCGCGAGGTATTTCTCTAAAGGAAACGATGGCAATAGGAGATAATTACAATGATCTTTCGATGTTTAAGCTTGTAGGGAGAGCTGTTGCAATGGGGAATGCGAGTGATCAGATTAAAGCACAATGTGACATTGTTACATTGACGAATGAGGAAAGTGGTGTAGCAAAGGCAATATTAGATGTCCTAAAATGATTTTAATGAGGGGGGAAACAATGATTCGGATAGTCGGAATGCTTTTATTAGTAGTGGCTATCGGTGCAGGCTGTTCAAGCGAAAAAAATGAAAAGATTGAGAGCAAAGAGGTCAGCACCACGTCTACAGCTCCACAAGTTGTGGCAGATAAGCTGGAAATCCCTTGGTCAATAGATGAAGCAAACAATGTTTTTTATATTTCTGAGCGTAATGGTGACATCGTCAAGGTTGAAGAAGGAAAAAAGGAGCGCCAAAAAGTTATTTTTGAAAAAACGTTGTCCTCTGCTGCTGAAGCAGGATTGCTTGGCTTTGTGCTTGCACCTGATTTTATCACTTCAAATAAGGCCTTTGCTTATTATACATATGAGGACAGTTCGGGTCAGTTTAATCGCATTGTTGTATTGAAGTTTGAGGACAATCATTGGAAAGAGTCGCAGCTTCTGCTTGATCACATCCCGAGCGGCCACGTTCATCATGGAGGGAGGCTTGAGATAGGTCCTGATGGAAAGCTATATGCCACAACAGGGGATGCAGCGGAAGAACCAGAAATTGCTCAAGATTTAACCTCATTAGGAGGAAAAATTATGAGAATGAATCTAGATGGGTCTATCCCTTCTGATAATCCTTTTTCAAATTCATATGTTTATAGTTATGGTCATCGTAATCCACAAGGGCTCGCATGGGCACAAGATGGAACACTTTATGAGAGTGAGCACGGTCCTTCCGCAAATGATGAGATTAACAAAATCCAGCCAGGCCATAATTACGGCTGGCCAATTATTAAAGGAAAAGAAAAACAGGACGGAATGGAAGAACCGTTATATACTTCAGGCGATCAGACAACTTGGGCTCCTTCTGGCATGATTTATTATGATGAAAAGCTCTATGTTGCAACGTTAAGAGGAAATGCTGTGAGAGAGTTTAATTTACAATCTGGAAAAACGAGAGAGGTTATTACGGGATTAGGTCGGATTCGCGATGTGTTTATAAAGGATGATTCACTCTATTTCATTAGCAACAACACAGATGGTCGTGGCACCCCGCTTGAAGGGGATGATAAGCTATACAAAATATCACTGGCCGAAATTGTAGATTAATTGACAGGCAAACTTCGAAGTGTAACACTGTCTTTCTCAGGTGTACAAATACATAAAAAGTGTCCACGAGCGGTGCCAGGCACCGTTCATGTTATGAGAGTGAGCACGGTCCTTCCGCAAATGATGAGATTAACAAAATCCAGCCAGGCCATAATTACGGTTGGCCAATTATTAAAGGAAAAGAAAAACAGGACGGAATGGAAGAACCGTTATATACTTCAGGCGATCAGACAACTTGGGCTCCTTCTGGCATGATTTATTATGATGAAAAGCTCTATGTTGCAACGTTAAGAGGAAATGCTGTGAGAGAGTTTAATTTACAATCTGGAAAAACGAGAGAGGTTATTACGGGATTAGGTCGGATTCGCGATGTGTTTATAAAGGATGATTCACTCTATTTCATTAGCAACAACACAGATGGTCGTGGCACCCCGCTTGAAGGGGATGATAAGCTATACAAAATATCACTGGCCGAAATTGTAGATTAACTGACAGGCAAACTTCGAAGTGTAACACTGTCTTTCTCAGGTGTACAAATACATAAAAAGTGTCCACGAGCGGTGCCAGGCACCGTTCATGGTTTATACGTCGCTGACCAAGGCGCTTGCGCTTTTCTATCTAGGCACTAGCCCATACATGATAAATTGGAGGGTTATTTCAATTTCTTGCTCATCATCCCAGTCTGCTTCAGGCACTAGCAAGTATCTTGAAACTAAATAACCGAAAAGGACTGAAAACGTCATTCTTATGACACTGTACGGAGGAATCTCAATTATTTGTCCCTCCTGTTGATAATAAAGCACTAATTGATGATAGCGTTCAAATATTTTCTTGGCGATATTTTCAATAAATTCTTCCTTCAAATCAGGATGGAAAGGGATTTCCTGGATGAGGATTTTGAAGAGCGGCATATTATATTTTAAAAAAGTAATGCGATTTTGCAGCATCGCTCGCAAAAAATCCTCAAAATGATCGTAGTGATGATCAAGCACTTTATAAAAATCCTTTATTAAAAATGGAGCCATTATTTTACTGATGAGAGGAGCAAGAATATTAAGAAGTAAATCTTTTTTTGTTTTATAATGTCTGAAAATAGTCCCCTCTGCGACACCTGCTTTTTTGGCAATTTCACTCGTAGAAGTAGAAGCATAGCCCTTTTCTGAAAATGTTTCTATTGCAGCCAAAATTATACTTTTTTGTTTATCTGTTAATCCTTCTTTATCAAGCAATTGATCAATTATTGAATCCTGCTCTTGCATAATAAACTCCTTTATTATCTTGATATTCTTAAGCTTATTATACATGATTTTTCAAAAAATTTGCTTTTGCAATAAACGAGGCTTTCTCATACTAACAGAAATTATCATAGTCGAATTCTTTTCCGTTTATACATCGGTGCATAGATAGAAGCACTTTAATTGATCTGTGGTTCGCGCATTTTTTATAATTTGCGATATTTCCTTAATGCCGCAATATTTAGCACCATAAAGAGTAGAGAAAATCCTGCTAAAATAAGCAAGTCTTTGTAAATCATATCCCATCCGTATCCCTTTATCATGACATTCCCTAACGCTTCACTTGCATAAAAAAGTGGTGTTAATGGCCCGATCCAGCTAAGCCACTCAGAAATCGTTTCAAGGTTAAATAATCCAGAAAAGAATAGCTGTGGAACGATAACTAGTGGAATAAATTGCATCATTTGCAATTCATTATTCGCAAAGGATGAAAGCAAAGTTCCTAACGTTAATGCTGTGAGTGAAACAAGCAATGTAATGAGTAAGACATAACCGAATGCACCCTCCATCATCATTCCTAAAATATAGATTGAGTACCAAGCAATAATGGTTGCTTGTAGTAAGGTGAAAATACCAAATCCGATAACATAGCCAGTGACAATTTCCCATTTTCTTAGTGGGCTTGATAATAATCTTTCTAGTGTTCCTGTCGTTCTCTCACGCAAAAATGAAACACCAGCGATGAGGAAAACAAAGAAAAAAACAAAATACCCTAACAGAACAGGTCCAAAATAATCAAACTGTCCCAAGTCACCTGAACCATATAAATAATCTATTTTAAGTTCTTTTTGTTGCCCATTTTGATAAAGAGGCTTTAAAGCATCTTGAACCCATTTCATAACTGCTCCATTTACACCTGGATCACTTCCTTCGAGGACGACAGAAGGTGCCATATTATCCAATTGTAAATAACCATCCAGCTCACCAGCTGATAAAGCTCTATCTGCTTCAGTAATTGAATCATATTCGTATATTTTGGCAGTTTCTAAATTTAATTGATCTTGAATGGCTTCAGGAACATTGACTATCCCGACTTTTGGAATATAATCTTCCCCATTAAACACTAAGTAAAGCATGGATAAAATGAGAATAGGGGCAAAAATAAGCAAGGCCATCGTTCGTTTATCCCGAATCATTTGTCTAAGGATGCGAATAACTAATGCTTTAATTCTCATGCTTGGGCACCTCCATAAATAAGGAATGCTTCTTCAATACTAGTGGAGGCCGTATTTCTTTTCAGCTCATCAGGGGTGCCTACTGCAATGAGCTTTCCATCACGAAGCAAGCCAAGCCGATCACATTTCTCAGCTTCATCCATAACATGGGTCGTTACGATAATGGTTGTGCCCTTTTTTTTGAGCTCATAAAAGGCCGCCCAAATGCTTTTTCTTAATACAGGATCAATGCCAACAGTAGGCTCATCAAGAATAAGAAGCTTAGGTTCATGTAAAAGTGCAATGGCTAATGAGAGACGTCTTTTCATTCCACCTGAGTAATTGGTGACAAGCTTTTTTAAGTGGTCTGCAAGCGAAACAGTGTCCATCACTTCATTCATTCGTTGTTGTCTTTCTTTTCCTTTTAGTCCGTATAAGGAAGCGAAAAACTCCAAATTTTCTTTTGCAGACAGCTCGCTATATAATGCATCTGATTGAGCCATATAGCCAATTTTTTCAATTACTTGAAGGCTTGGCATTTTTTCTTGAAAAATATAATTCTCACCGTCTGTTGGGAGGTCAAGGCCGACAAGCTGTTTAACTAATGTCGTTTTTCCAGCGCCTGAAGGCCCAAGAAGACCAAAAATTTCTCCTGGAGCTATGTCTAATTTAATATTTGTTAATACTTGATGTTTTCCGAAAGCTTTACTTACATTTCGAACAGAAACAATGGATTCTTTTTCTTCCATAAAAGTTTCACCTCTTTATATCAAAGTGAGTAATCACTCATTCACAATATATAATAGTTTAACAGAAATGTAAAGTGAGTAATCACTCATTATCTAAATAAAACCATAGACAAAGGAGCCAAAGATGAAATTATTCATAGTATATCATTCGATCCAAAAATCATTCCTACAAAATACAAAGGAATGTCCACGCTAGATGTACAAAACACATCAAAATGTCCACGGGCGGTGCCTGGCACCCAAAAAGGGTGCCATTAAAAAAAGCGGCACTCCGTTAGAGTGGTACCGCTATAATATTTCAATTTTTAAGGAGTTTACTTGTGATACGAGGAGCTCGTCGTATTTTTTTTGAGCTAAATAAAGGATTTCTTGCTCGTTAACGTTCGGGTTTTCTTCTTTTATTTTCTGAATGAGGTCAGCTTGGACTTTTTGGGAAAGCACAATTCGTTCATATTGTTTTTCCTGTTTAGCCCAAAAACGATCTTCACCATATTCTTTAATCATACTTTGTGCGATTTCATACTCAGCATATTGGTTTTGAACATTTTCAATTTCAGTATTTATTTCATCTTTGCTCGCTTGATGACCTTTTTCTTGGCCTAGTAAAGCCATGGAGTGCAAGCGAATAATTTGTGTTAATAACGTATTTTTGTCTTGGCTGGCTTCTTTTTGATCATCTAAATTTTCTAAAACCTTTTCTAACTCTTTCCCCGTATATTTTTTAGGGGCTTGCTCACGATTAATGGCGATGTGGAGTTCATTAATGAAGCGATAAAATTCAAGATCTTCATTTGTAATCCACTCTCCGTTAATCGTTGCTACTCCAGAAGGCTCTTTCACCTCATATTCAATGACCTTCTCAATTACTTTTCCATCGCGTTCAATGGTGAAGACAATTTCCCATGTTCCTGACATTGGCAGTTCCACTTCACTTGTATATATCCCTTGTCCTTTTTCTTCCAAAGTGACTTCATAAGTGCCGTGATCCATATTTGTCATCGCAAACTCAGCATTAATCGTTAATCCTTCGAGTGGCTTTTCTTTTTCGGTCACTTTTATTTCAAAATCCGATTTTTTATCTTTTTGAAAGTAAAGAGCCTGTTCTATTGTGACTTCGATATTATTACTTGAGCTGCAGGCTGATAATAATAAAAGGAGAATAAAGATACTTCCGGTTAAAATTTTTTTCATTTCTCATTCTCTCCTAAGCTTTGAATTTCTAGAAATTCTTCAACTGTATATTTTGTCATCTTACGATTTTCAATAAAGGCAACATGTGTGCAAAGCTGTCTTATTTCATCTAGGTGATGGGAGGAAAGGAGAATCGTTTTGTTTTTCAAAGCCTTTAATGATTCCAAAATTTCTTTCCTTCCAATCGGATCAAGCCCACTAGTTGGCTCATCGAGAACCAAGATGTTGGAATTCTGATATAAAGTCACTGCTAGCCCTAATCTTTGTAGCATTCCTTTTGAATAATTGTTAATCGCTATATTTCTATCCTCCCATAAGTGAACGGCTCTTAATATGTCTTCCATTCGTCCTTCATCAAGCTTATCAGAGGCAGCTTTAGCGAAAAAAATCATATTTTCTATTCCTGTTAATAAAGGATAGAGCCTAAATTTTTCTGGAAGGTAACCAATTTCATTATTCGGTCGCCTTTTTTTCTGAGAGGTAACAACACCATTTATAGTGATTTTCCCTTTTTTCACAGGGAGGATTCCTAGCAGACTATTAATAAAGGTTGATTTACCAGCTCCATTTCTACCGACTAAAGCGCAAACCTCATCTTTTTCAATAAAAAGATTAACGTCTTCTAATACGTCTTTTTTGCCAAAGGACTGATATAGATGTTCAACTTGAATCATTCTGACCCCTCCTTGCGATGAAAAATAACCGCAAAAATAAAGGAAATAAACAGCAAAAGCGAGACGTTCGCCAACAAGAATAATTCTGGTTTCATCCACATAAAAGATTTTAAGAGCTTTGACATATGGTCAAAGGAAAAGACGCCTAATGAAGATTCGAGAAATATTCTTGCTGATTGCAACGGATTTAAGAAGTAAATAAGGGAAAATCCCTTTACATTGTCATACGTTACGTCTGCAAGAAAGGATAATAAGATGAAATCATGTAAAAAGAAAAAGTAAAACCAGATAGCAACAGTAAAACCAACGATTTGCATTCTTGATCGGCTAATGCTGCCAATGAGTACCCCAAGCTGGGTAAAAATTAATAGTAAACAGATAAGGGATAGCAAGAAAGCGAGATAACTTTTAAAATCTAATTGAAAGAAAAATTTTAAAGGCAATAAGTAAACTAAAAACCAACCGATGATGGGGCCTAAAAGGATTGATTGAATAGCCACACTCTTTTTCAGTAAAAAGCCTTTAAAATCATCACGTCTCGTTAATAGCATGATAAGGGTTTTTTGCTCTTTTTCTTGAAAAACAGCAAAAGCACCAATGAATAAACAAAGCATCGGGATAAAGTAAACAATCGCATCGAATAAATTGATCAGGAGAACATAAAAGCCTTGATCAAAAGAAAGAGAGGAAGACTTTACTAACAACCCGATAGAAACGAGAACAATGATGATAAATGATAACCATAATCCCTTTCCTTTTATGTTTTCCTTCCATTCCTTCCAAATATAGTGCACAGCTGATGTCTCCCTTTCCATATAATGATTAAAATAATAATAGATATTCCACCTAATGCATACAGTAGCCAATGATAATGGAAATTGCTTGTTTTCACCATTGGAAATGGATCTTCAAACATCGTTTTATCCTTATCAAAAAACTGATTCATTTTTTCATAAACAGCAATGGCTGGGCTTTTCAGAAATAAATAAGTTAATTCTTGATCCTCGATTAACTCAAATAATGATGATTGATACGTAATGGGACCGTCACCTACACCATC
This sequence comes from Cytobacillus sp. Bva_UNVM-123, assembly GCF_046351715.2. Classification (NCBI taxonomy): domain Bacteria; kingdom Bacillati; phylum Bacillota; class Bacilli; order Caryophanales; family Bacillaceae; genus Cytobacillus; species Cytobacillus sp. Bva_UNVM-123. Next base: position 4,991,332 of record NZ_CM177772.1, on the reverse strand, counting down.
CTGATTTAAATCAAGAACAGGGAAGGATTTACCCCAATAATTTCCTTTATTGTCTTCACTCCAATAATTTCTTCCTTGTCCACCAAGCGTTACGGCAGGGATGGTGTTTTCTTCAATATCATTTAATGTAAAAATTTGATCATTTGAACTAGCCCATAGCTCAACCCCAATTTGGTTCTTGACAATCCGGTTGTGCTTAATAACGTTATTGGTAGACTGATCAATATACAAGCCCCGTTGATTGAGGAAAAAAGTATTATCCTCGATTGTCGTATCATTTCCTGATAGTAATAATAAACCAAATGATTTATGACCATAATTGAAAATAAAATCATTGTGCTTTAATACGTTTCGGTCAGATTGCATGATGGCCGCCCCACCAGTATTAAAAGTGAAAGTATTTCCTTCGAAGTAATTGTCATGGGAGTACATATAATGCAATCCATAACGTGTCTCACTTATATTATTGTTTAGGATTTGATTACGATAAGCATAATCAAAATACATTCCATCTCTCGTACCTGTAATTCGATTATTCTCTAAAACATTATCATTTGCGTAATAAATATGCAGACCATTTCCTTGTTTTGCAATGACCCCTTTTCCTTGTCCTTCAATCGTAGCATTTCTAACGGTATTGAAATGTGCCTGGCTTAGATAAATACCGTGGAAAAAGTGTTTAATAGTTACAGTATCAATTAAATTATGATCGGTATAAACCTTGATCGCTGCATATTCCTCTGAATCATTACGACTTAAACTACTATTTGTAACAGTTAGATTTCTTAATTTTACATGAGAAGCACGGACGGAGATTACGTTGCCCGTGCCATCTCCTTTAATAACGGTTTCTTTATCACCAATGATTTCGATTGCTTTATTAATAACAATATTTCCTTCATACGTCTTATTTTCAAGGTGAATAACCGCTCCGTCATCAAGTTCATCAATTATTGCTTGTAAATTTTCAGAGGCAAGACTGTGTTTGGGAATGGCGATTACGATTACCATCATCATGAAGAGTAAGAGCATGTTTTTTTTCATTTTTTTGGCCGTTCCTTCCATAAAGGAATTAAAGTTAATATAAATGCAGCTATTACGAAATACGTACCTATTCCAAGATGGCTATATGTGATGAAGTTTGCTAAAGTATTCTCACCAATAATAGGAGGAATAAACGGATCCACTTTTATTGGAGCCATTGGATCTAATTCAGTGCCAAAGTTTTTAAGCCAGCGTCTTAAATCCCATACACCAACGATTCCCCCGACAACGAAGGTGCCAATGATAAAGTATAGGAAGCTTTTTTTCCTAATGAAGGCAGCGATCAAAACGAGAAAGGCTAAACCACCAATTAAGTAAGAGAGAAACTGTAATTCAGGAAAATTTTCCTCACTAAAGTTAGCCATTCCGATATAATGATTTAGTCCATTGACAATATCAATTTCTCCCTCAAGCTTATTAGGATAAACGATAATATTAAGACCTTCAGGATATTGTGGAGCAAAAAACTCCATTCGCCACCATGGGAAGAAGAGTGAAGCAACGATCATCAAGGCGGCTAATACGAGAAGTCCAGAAGAAATGATAGAAAGTCGTTTCGTTTTCAATGTAATCACACCTAACTTTAAACGCTCAATTTTGTTAAAAGTAGGGAGGGCATCAACGAACGATTGATGCCCTGTCACTTTTTGTGTTCAATATCAAAATAAATCTCTTTGAAGCTAGAAAGCTATCTAGCTTCGGTGTGCAGGATGTGATATTCTATACCTGCCGAATTTTATTGTGAATTCTTTATCTCGTCGGGGTCAGTCCAGTTCGTACGTCGCTGACCAAGGCGCTTCCGCTTTTCTATTTTTTCGGTTTTACTAAGAAGTAACCAGTCATTTCTTGGTGAAGTGCGGAACAGAAGTTAGTACAGTATATCGGCCATGTTCCCGCTTTTTTAGCTGTAAATTCAATTGTGTTTGTTTGACCAGGCTGAACCTCAATATTTAAGTCATAGCCATTGATGGCAAATCCATGAGTAATATCTTGGTCAAAATCGATATTCGTTAAGTGGATAAATACTTTATCCCCTTCATTTACTTCAATGACGTCTGGGCGTTGTGCTTTTGCGTCAAAGATGAACTTAGAACGCATGGCGATTCCATAAATATGAACTTCATCGCCCTTTCTTTCAATCCGTGTATCTTCTTGTTTGTAGACAGCATCAGGATTGCTCTCATCTTTTGGATAAACCGTAATGGTTTTAATTTTGTCAGCTTTAATCATTTGTGCATAGTGTGGTTCAGGGTTAACTGGGGCTGATTGGATAACCTCCATTTTGTCGCCAGTTAAATCAATAAGCTGCATAGATTCTGGGTGAGAAGGGCCAACAGATAAATATGAATCCTTCGCGATTTTATTAAGAGCAATGAGATATTTTCCATCTGGAGAAACTGTGTCACCTTCAGCAGCAACTGAATGCCCTGGTGAATATTGTACTGGAACACGGTCTAAAGTTTCGCCTGTATTTGGATCCCATTTTACAATTTCTGAAGAGATAAACATCGTTGTATAAGCCATACCTTTATCATCAAATTGAGTATGAAGTGGGCCAAGTGCGTTTTCTGGGTCAACTTCTCTTTCCAAAACAGATTCATAGTTTAAAATAGGAATCCCATTTCTTTCTCCATCGAAATCTTTATTTTCAATCGCTTTAAATGCTTTTTCGAAAGAGAATACTGTCATCGCTGGAGCAAGCTTACCAGAAGCGATAAAACGTGTTCCATCAGGTGTTACGTCAACTCCATGTGGTGACTTGGCAACAGGTACTAAATAAATGCCACCTTTATGCTTTTCAGGGAAAATCATTTTTTGGCCAGTAACCTCGTCATACTCGCCATCCGCAATTTTTTTCTCAAGTTCTTTCCAGTTGAATAACACAATATAGTCACGGTCTGCTTGTGAAGCATTGATTTCAAGATTCGTCGTTGCTTCTTCTGTGTTATACGTAGTCATTACTGCCCAGTCAGCAGACATCTTCTTCCCTGCATCTGATAAATCATATGACCAAGGTGGAAGGGCAACTTGGTAGGCAATATTTAATTTTTCATTTTTTTCATCAAATGTAACCGCTGACATAACACCGCGGTATTTTTCGCTGTAATCATCTAAACTCTCATATTTACTTCCGATTGGAACCGCAAAACGTGTAGGAAGGAACATGTATTCAGTGTTTTGAGTAACAAAAGCTGCACAGTGAGGACCGCTCGTATTAGGTACATTAATAATATCTCTTACTGTAAACGTTTCCAAATTCATCACTGCTGCACGACTATTCCCTACATCCGTCGCAAACATATACTTGCCGTCATAGTCTCCATTTGTTTCAGAAAATGCAGGGTGGTGAAGATCTCCCCACGTATAGCCGCCCATCATTTCCTTCGTATGTTTATCCCAGCCATATCCAGTAGCAGAATCTTGGGAAAAAACGGGGATTGTACGAATATGGCGCATCGAAGGAACACCATAGATAAACATTTGCCCAGAGTGACCTCCAGATGCAAATAAATAGTACTCATCCTTCTCGCCGAAAGGTACATAAACTTTTTCAGCATTTGATTTGTTTTTCGTATCATTTGTAGCTTGGCCACTCGGACCTGATGAAAAATCTGCAAAAAATACAGTTGCTGCCATGAAACCAGCTATTAAACCAGTAGCAGCAGGAAGCCATTTTTTCATTCACTAGCACCGCCTTTTTATTTAATTTTTTCAGGAACTTCCGATTTTTCTGAGGCTTATTTAAGTGAGTCAACAATTTGTTGAATCTCTTCATCTGTTAACGGATTTCCACCGATAACACTAGACATAACGGCTGAAGTAGGTTCCTTCAAAAACTCATCAAGTGGTTTGCCGTGTTTTCCTTCGACATTCTTATAAGCATCAGATAAATCAGGTCCTGTTACTCCCCCTTGAAGGTTTAATTTTGATACAGCGTGGCAGCCTAAACAGCCTTTTGTCTGGAAGATATTATCTTCTGCAACAGCAGTAGTATCTTCAGGTTTAGCTGCTACTTCAGAGGAATCCGATTCTTTCTCATTATTGACAGCTACTTCCGACTTGTCAGAATCACTAGGCAAAATAACATCGTATACTAAGTATCCTAGACCAAGGCCGATGACTGCAGTGATGATGAAAATGATCACTGAATTCTTCACTTTTGTTCCTCCCTTGAATTTTTTACAACCTTATCCTAACTCCATTTATCATTTCTTCTAGTGATGCACTTCACACTTTTACTCCTACAATGTGAAGGTTTTGTGAAGCGAAGGTGAATTTTATCACTTGAATATAAAGATACCCATTCATGTTTAATACCCCCCATTTATAAAAATTAATCATTCAAGGTAAAAGTACTTGCTTTTACATTGGAACGGCGCAAAAAGTGTGAACTATATCACATGCAACCAAGTGGAGCTTCGATAAAATACGTATAAGAATCGGAAATTTTATAATGAGGGGGAAATGATAATGAGCGGTTCGCTAGAAGTTCAAAACCCAAACATAGATGAGTTTTTAAATCAAATTGAAATATTTAAAAATCTCCCAGTCCAATCCATTCAATTAATTGATAAACGAATCATTAAAAAAGGCTTTAAAAAAGGCGACCGAATTATTTCTGAATATGAAGAGGCTCAAGGTGTATTTTTCGTCCACTCTGGCATTGTTAAATTGACAAAACAAGATGATCAAGGAAATGAAATTATTACTTGCATTAAGAAGCAAGGGGAGATTTTTGCGGAGGCATGTTTATTTAACGAGCCTGGTACAACATATCCCGCGACTGCTACAATGCTTCAAGAAGGTGAAATTTATTTCTTGAATACAGAAGATCTTGAGCAGGAGTTAATGCTATCCCCAGATATGGCGGTTCAGGTTATTCGCTATATGAGCAGTCAGCTTCGTGATCTAACATCGATGATGCGCGATCTTGCTCTGCTTGATGTTTATATGAAAACCATTCGAACATTGGAACGTCTTGCAGAAAAATTCGGGGCAAATCGCTGCAATAAAATGTATATTGAGCTTCCGATTACGGTTCAGGAATTTTCAACAATGGTTGGTACATCAAGAGAGAGTGTAAGCAGAGTATTTTCCAAGCTAAGAAAAGATGAAATTATTGAAATAAAAAGCAAAACGATTGTCATAACAGACTGGTGTCGATTTTGCTCATTATTTAACCAAAGAGTATAACTTTCTAAAACAGAATTCTGGTAGATGGAGTTCTGTTTTTTCTATGTCCGTTTAATCGTCGTGTAGTTCGTAGTCATCATTAATGTGCAATGAATGGATTTGTACTATAATATCTATATTGAATGTGTTGAAATTGAGGTGTAAATGATGGCGGATTTTCGAGAAAGTGTCATTATACGTAAACCAGTATCAGAAGTATTTCAGTATATGGCTAGTATGGAAAACGTGCATGAGTTAATGCCGAATGTCGTGAAAATGGAAAAAATAACAGATGGCGAGATTGGCAAAGGGACGAAATTTATCGAAACACGATCAGTAAGAGGTAAGGAAATTCAGGCACCTGTAGAATATGTTCAATATGAACAAGACAGACTTTTCTCAACAAGTACGAATTCCAACGGTTTAATAACAGAGTATCATTATAAGTTTCATGAGATTGAAGAAGGGACCCAAGTTGAGTTTGAAGCGTTCGTAAAGACGAGTGGGTTCATTATGATGCTGACAAAACGTTTTATCGTGAACATGATGAAGCGAGAGGACGGCTATCAGCTTCATTATTTAAAAGAGATGCTTGAAGAAGGGAAAACTGAAGCAGAATAAATCAATTTTAATCAACAAGGTGTAAAAAACATATCATAGAAGAAACGTGCGCATTTGCCATCCCGAATCGGTAGGCTGCGCACGTTTTTCTCATGTTCATGTTAAATGTTATGGCCCAAACTAGAACTGATACGTCCAAAAACGCTCATTATAAAAACGAGCAACTACTGCAGGGTCTTGGTTTTCTAAATTTTTCGCCATTTGGCTCACCATAAGCTGTGTTTGGGACTTATGCGCTTTAATCGCAGCTAATTTTCGTTCTGCAACCGCACTTACATCATTTACAATATCTGCTTGGCCAATTTCCTCCTCACAGTTATGAGAAAAGGCGACACAATGAACCTTTGGGCGGCTGCCAGCTGGCATTTCCCGCACAGCACGAATGACAGCTGCGCCAGTCGCATCATGGTCAGGATGAACAGAATAACCAGGATAAAATGTAATAATTAATGAAGGGTTTAATTCTTTAATAATAGAACTGATATGAGCTGCTAACTTTGCTTCATCCTCAAATTCTACTGTTTTATCTCGATAGCCAAGCATTCTTAAATCTTTAATATCAAGGACATCTGCAGCATCTTGTAGTTCTTTTTTTCGAATATAAGGCAATGATTCCCTTGTTGCAAATGGAGGATTGCCCATATTACGTCCCATTTCTCCTAATGTTAGGCATGCATAAGTAACAGGAGTTCCATTTTGTGTATAGGAGGCAATCGTTCCTGAAACGCCAAATGCTTCATCATCAGGGTGAGGGAAGACAACGAGTACATGTCTTTCTGTTTCCATTTGATATTCTCCTTCCTAAAATGGTTTTTCACTAATTTGCAAGGCAACCGCAAGCTTACCTTCGAAATCATGTCCGGCTAATAATAGACGGCCTTGTTCATCAATTTCAAAATGGGTAATCCCTTCGGCATACACCCAACCAAAATTCATTTTTAGTCCGATCCGGTACGGGCCATTTCCGGTTATTTTTCCATGCTCATATTGTAAAAGAGCATTTCGAATATATGCACCTGATGAGAAAAAGGACTTATCGAAATGGGAGGCATATGCTCCGTTTGTCGTCTCTAAATGAATATAAACATCCTTATTGGCATAACGATCTATTTCTTTTTGTACATGTTCTTTAATAATTACTTCCATCATGGGTCCTCCTCTCATTTTCTTCTAAATATATATTTCGAAATTATAATAGATTTAAATTCCGCTTTCATTAATTACTTATTCATTTTACTAAAAAAATGTTCTGAATGCGAAAATATCGCTTACTGATCAAAATAAAAATAAGAAGTACGCATGTTCGAGAGCGAAAAAAAACAGAGCCAAAGGGCTCTGTTTAGCGTTCTAGTCCAAATTGGCGATAGGCTCCATGCATGGTTGGCCCGACAAATTGATTTAGTTTAAAGCCATGGTTGATTGCAGCTGTAATGAAATCCTTCGCTGTACCTACTGCTTCAAGGACTGTTTTTCCTTTAGAAAGCTCAGCAGTAATGGCTGAAGAATATGTACAGCCTGCACCATGCGTATTAGTTGTATGGATAAGCTCACTTTCAAACACTGTGAAGTCTTTTCCATCATAAAGGAGATCGATTGCTTTCTCATGCTTTAATTTGCTGCCGCCTTTAATGATAACATTCTTTGCACCAAGCTCATGAATTTTCACTGCTGCTTCCTTCATATCATCGACTGTTTTGATAGGGCCAGTCTTTGCTAATTGCCAAGCTTCGAAAAGATTAGGCGTTACGACCATAGCGCGAGGAACTAAAATGTCTCTAAGTGCATCAGCTGTTTCGGGATGAAGTACTTCATCAACCCCTTTACATACTAGTACAGGATCCACAACAACTCGTTCCCATTTATTTTCATCAATTGTTTTAGCAGCAAGATCGATAATTTCAACAGAACCAAGCATTCCTGTCTTCATCGCATCAACACCAATAGAAAGGACTGTCTCGATCTGGGATTTTAATGTCTCTATCGCAATTGGAAAGACATTATGACTCCAATTTTCCGGACTCATCGTCACAACTGTTGTTAGAGCTGTCATTCCGTATACGCCAAGCTCCTGGAATGTTTTCAGGTCCGCTTGAATACCAGCTCCTCCGCTCGTATCTGATCCAGCGATTGTTAACACTTTTTTCATCGTCATTTCCTGTTTCCTCCCTGAAGCTTAGCTTCATAAATAGTTTTTTTAAAGATTATACCAATAATTATATTTAGAATAAACTTTAACTTCAATTTGAAATTCTTTATGATAATAATAGGTGATGATAGATGAGGAAAATATTATATATAGAAGATGATTTAGAAATAGGCAGTTGGGTAAAGGAAGACCTAGAACAAAGAGGATTTGAAGTAATATGGCTGAAGTCGGGCGATGGTGCGGAAAAAGTGGTGGTCGACAGTGATATTGTCATTTTAGATGTAATGCTTCCAGGCCTTGATGGCTTTACGGTTGGTCAAAGGTTAAAAAGAGAGATGCCAAACATTCCAATAATCATGCTTTCTGCTCGCACCGCTGTGGACGATAAACTTCAAGGCTTGCAATTTGCTGATGATTATTTAACAAAACCGTTCCATCCAGATGAGCTTGCTGCAAGAATTGAAGTATTACTAAGAAGATCTGGGCAATCACTTACAACTGAAATCCACCTTAAGCATATAACGGTTAATCTTGCTGAAAATACAATTATGGACAGCCGTACAGATGAGGAAATTATTTTGACAGGGAAGCAGTATCAGATTTTTATGTATTTCTTAAAACATCCGAATCAAATATTAACGAAAGAGCAAATTTATGAATCAGTGTGGGATGAATCGTTTATAGAAGGGGATAAAACATTAATGGTCCATATCCGCTACCTTCGGGAAAAAATTGAAGTCAATCCTAGTTCACCGGAAATTATTGAAACAATTAGAGGGATTGGCTATCGGGTGAAGCAATGAAGCTGAGAAATTCATTATTAAATCAATACTTATTAATTATTCTCTTAGCGATTATGATCTTACCGATTTCCTTTTTATTGACAACCGTTTCTTTCTTCACTTATTTTACAGAAGATGAGACTGCAAATAAATATCAAAATGGAACAAATTTAGAAAATATGTGGCTTGAGGAAGCACGAAGCTTGGCAGGTGCATCTGAAGAACAAATAAATGAAAAGTTAATCACCCTTCAAACTCAATATCCTGAGGCGAGTATGTACTGGGTAGATGAGACTGGACAAACAAAGCTTAAACTGCCAGAGAATCTTTCCGTTCCTTCATCATGGTCGCCTTCTCATACAATAGATTTCATGAAAAAAAATCGAGGTCTAAATGTAGATCCTTTTACAGTAGTGGCGCCAATTGGAGAGCAACAAAATGAGGGATTTATGGTTTTACATGTTCCTCGTTCCGCGATGGTTGCAACTGGAGTAAGTTTACAAGAAAAGTATGGTTATCTCATATTCGTTGCGGTTTTAGCGGTACTTGCTATTTTTATTTTTATCTCATGGATTTTCTTCTATAAAATAAGAAAACGATTATTACGTCTTCAAAAAGCCATGTATAGTCCTGAAGGAAAAGGGATTCCAGACCCGATTACGGTAGAGAAAAAAGATGAAATTGGCCAGCTTGAGATCTCATTTAATGAAATGATCTATCAGCTCGAAAGCAGCCGTCAGCGTGAAAAAGAAGAAGAAACATTAAGAAGGCAGTTAATTGCCAATCTTTCACATGATCTGCGAACACCGTTAACGACGATAAGAGGTCATGCATACAGCTTGAACAAAGAAACGCTAAGTGAAAAAGGAAGAGAATCACTGGAATTAATTGATAATAAAGTAAACTATCTTGGACAACTAATTGAAAATCTCCTTTCCTACACATTGTTAACATCAGGAAAATATCCATATAGTCCAAAAAAGACTGACATGACGCGACTTGTAAAAACGAGCTTCGCCGCATGGTACCCCGTTTTTGAAAACTTAGGCTTTCAAATGGAGATTGATTTTCCAGATAAAACCTTTTATTGGGAAATTGATTCACAATGGATGGAACGAGTGCTAGATAATTTTTATCAAAATATTAACCGTCATGCGAAAGAAGGGAAATATATTGGTGTAAAGGTGGACGGGGACAGGCAGCAAATAATAATTTCAGATCGTGGATCAGGGATGAGTGGAGAATCATCAGGAAAAGGCGCGGGAATCGGTCTTTCCATCGTGTCACTCATGCTCAAGGATATGAAGCTTGAATGGAATATAGTAACAAGTTCAGACGGTACGACTATTCGAATACAAAAAAAGCTTAATGAGCTCACATGATAGATGTGGGCTTTTTTTAAACAAATTTTAAACTTCACCTACCCTTTGTTTTAACCAACTGTGGTTAAGATTGTTTTTGAGGTGATAAAGATGAGTGAATTCATTATTGAAACAAATAAGTTAACAAAGAAATTTAAAAACAGATTTGCAGTTGAAAGTGTTGAACTGAAAATAAAGCAAGGAGAAATATATGGCTTTCTAGGTCCAAACGGTGCTGGGAAAACAACGACCATTCGAATGCTTCTCGGTCTAGCAAAACCAACATATGGTTCTATTCGAATTTTTGGCAAGGATATGAGAAAGGAAAAACTATCTGTATTAAAAAAGGTTGGTTCTTTAGTAGAATATCCATCCTATTATGGTCATTTAACAGCATATGAGAATTTAGAAGCCATTCGGATTTTATTAGATGCACCAAAATCAAGAATCGATGAAGTTTTAAAAATCGTTCGGCTTTCAAACGAGGCTAAAAGGCCGGTTAAAGGATTTTCCCTTGGAATGAAGCAAAGGCTTGGCATTGCAGCAGCACTTTTAGGGAATCCTGAACTGCTTATATTAGATGAACCAACGAATGGACTAGATCCTTCTGGGATATTAGAGATGAGGGAATTAATTAAAAGCATGCCAAAAGAGCATGGCATAACCATTTTAGTTTCAAGTCACTTATTATCAGAAATTGATCAAATGGCAACACAAGTAGGGATTATTTCAAAAGGAAGAATGATTTTTCAAGATTCAATTGAAGCATTAAGAGAAAGATCGACTAGTAAAATCAAGGTTAAAGTAAATGAAGTAGAGCAAGCATGGCGAATGCTTCTCTCCAAAGGTATTCAAGCAGAAATGGAAAACAAGCATTTGTATTTACCAGATTCTTCAGATGAAGCTGTATCCACTATTATCGCGGAATTAATTAACAATCATTTCTCTGTCTATCGAGTACAGGAGGAGAAAAAATCTCTTGAAGGTATATTCCTCGAGCTAACCGGTGGGGAGGCGAGCTTGTAATGCTTGGCACGCTAGCTTCAGATTTACTTAAAATTAAACGAAAAATGATTTGGTTTCTGATTTTTTTAGGTCCTTTTGGTGTTATTGCACTAGAAGCAGTGAACTTTGGTCTTCGTTATGATTATTTGACAAAGCTATATAAGGCTGATTTATGGGGTGGGCTTATTGGAGAAGCGAGATTTTTGGCTATTCCTGCTCTTATGCTTGGATTAACAATTATTGCATCCATGATCGCTAGTATCGAACATCAGACGAATGCATGGAAGCAGCTGCTCGCACTGCCAATCTCGAAATTACGGGTTTTTACTGGAAAGTTTCTATTAGCAGCCATTCTTCTATTTGTTTCAAGTACATTCCTATTTCTTGGAGTGATTATTCTTGGCATTTGTTTAAAGTTTGGTTTTGACTTTCCAATTATGGAGTTATTAAAAATGGCTTATTATCCTTTTTTTGCAGCTATGCCTTTTATTGTCTTTCAAATTTGGCTTTCCATTACAGTGAAAAACCAAGCTATTTCATTGACGATCGGAATATTGAGTACGATATTATCACTTTCATCATATAGACTTCCTGATTGGTTCCCATGGAATTGGCTATATTTAGAAAGCTGGGGCAATCCACTTTACTGTGCTCTTGCAGGGCTTTGTTTAGGATTTATTATTTACTTGATGGGGCTTGCGGATTTTGGCAGAAAGGACGTGCAATAGATGGGGAAAGTATTAAGGTCGGAATTTTTAAAGCTTAGGAAATCTTCAATCTGGCTTCTTATTTTTATAAGTCCACTTTTAGCTACATTGGCGGGGTTCGGACAATCATTAGAGGATAATCCATATAAATGGGAAATGACATTAGGTACGATGGCTTTTATTCATGCACTCCTTTTTCTCCCTTTATTAACAGGGGTTTTCTCGGCGTTTGTTTGTCGATTTGAACATAATGGTGGAGGCTGGAAGCAGCTGCTTGCGATGCCGGTATCTCGCGGGAATGTGTATGTGGCGAAATTCATCATCGTGTTAGGGTTACTTGCTTTAACACAGTTATTATTTTTGATTGGTTTACTTTTTGTAGGGAAACTACATGGATTTGTCGGTGAAGTTCCGTGGAAAATGGTTTTAACGAGTATAGTAGGGGGATGGCTAGCCTGTATGCCGCTTGCTGCACTTCAGCTTTTTGTTTCAACAGCTTGGTCAAGCTTTGCTGCACCGTTAGCGATTAATGTCATCTTTACTCTGCCGAATATTTTAGTAGTGAATTCTGAAAAGTTCGGTCCTTATTATCCTTGGGCACAGCCATTTTTGCTGATGCTACCGGGCTCAGAAGATAGCTTTGGAGCGTTAAATGCTCCATTGGAAACACTGTTAATCGTTATTCTTGGAAGCTTTATTTTGTTCTTCCTATCAGGCTTTACTTATTTTCAAAGGAAAGAAATTTGACTTCCTTGAAGTTGGAAAACAATTTAGCTTTAGGTGCCCATCGGCTCGAGACAATAAACAACCCTCACAGAGATGTAAAGATGACTTTTCTGTGAGGGTTGTTTTGTGCTTTTCTTACTAGCTTAAGTGATTAAGTTTACGTTCTAATAATTCAAATCCTATTACATTTCATACATCGCATAAGAAAAGTTCGGGTATTTGCTGGAAGGGTTTAGCGAACGTTGAGTTTTTTAAATAATTCTAGCATTTATATCTTTGGAGTCGGATGAGTGTCTAGCTTGATTCCCGAATGGTGAGAGCCTTGTGATTTTCGGGAAAGGGTAGGTGGGTTTGCTTCCCGAATGGTGAGAGTCTAGTGTTTTACGGGAATCAGTAGGTGGGTTTGATTCCCGAATGGTGAGAGCCTTGTGATTTTCGGGAAAGGGTATGTGAGTTTGCTTCCCGAATGGTGAGAGTCTAGTGTTTTACGGGAATCAGTAGGTGGGTTTGCTTCCCGAACGGAGAGAGTCTTGTGCTTTTCGGGAAAGGGTAGGAGAGTTTGCTTCCCGAACGGTGAGAGTCTAGTGTTTTTCGGGAAAGGGTAAGTGATTTTGATTCCCGAACGGTGAGAGCTTTGTGTTTTCCGGGAATCAAGTGTCAATTTTGATCTCTGCCCTAAAACCCCATTTAAGAAAAAAGCTTTACTTTCCCTATACTTGGCGATCACTTCGTTTACGTTGAGACTTGCCATTTCATCCGAAGACCATTTTTTTACAACTAATAGGGAATATGCATAGAGGAGCCCGCGATCTTCAAGTTTTCCGATCAAGTTGTAAATTTATAGCCGATTCCTCTAACCGTCTCAATAAAAGGGTAATCGGAGTAGACAGCAATTTTTTCTCGCAAATGCTTCACATGAACATCAATTGTTCGTTCATTAATGGCTTTTTCTTCGTTTTTGTAAATGAGAGAAATAATCTGTTCTCTCGAAAATACTTGATCTGGATGGGTCATGAAAAGATAAAGCAGCTTATATTCAAAAAGCGTCAAATCAAGTACAGTATCTTCAAATCTTGCCTTGCCGACAATTGGTTTAAGTGTTAGTCCTCGATAACTTATTTTACTGCAACGATTTGCAGTCCTTCTTAATACAGTTTCAACACGAGTGATTAATTCTTCCAGACTAAAAGGCTTGACCAGATAATCATCTGCACCTAATTTTAATCCTTCAATACGATCCTTCTCATCTTGATTAGCAGAAATCATAATTATCGGCACATTGCTTTTTAAATCATGTCGCAGCCAATAACAAATCTCTTTTCCGTTTATACCAGGAAGCATAATATCTAGAATGATGAAGCAAGGATCATATTTTACATACTGTTCTTTCGCTTGATACCCGTCGTCTGCTTCTAACACTTCAAAGCCAACTTTTTGTAATGACATTTTGACTAATCTACGAATTCGCTCTTCATCTTCAACAATTAAAATTGTTTTTCCGCGCAGTTTTTCCTTCAAAAGAACTCAATCCCTTATCAGATATTTAAAGAAAAATTAACTGTTTACTATTAGTTTAATTATATAGAAGAAATCCGGAATTTTGGGTGAGAAAAAAGTTTTTCATAAAAAAATGCATAAAAAAATTTCTATCTTCATCCTTTTTATTTAATTGTTAAATCTAAAGTTGAGTTTTGTAAAAAAACTTTAACGTTATAAAGAGTTATATTGATATACCACGCTTACATACTGGTAAAAATATTTAACACGTAAAAAGCATTTAACAAAAAGAAGAATAACTCTAGTTTTTCACTAATCAATTCCTGTCAGAACCCCCATTTAACAAAGTCTTTTTTAAAAAAAATCCCTTTTTCCACATGAAATGATTCGAAGTTTTGGCACGGTACTTGCAATATATATTAGCGACAAGGGGGAATTATCGTTTTGCTTGTTCAATATTTCACAAAAACTATTTATTTGAAGGAGGTAGAAGCTTAGAAAATTATTTTTAAGCAAGTAAAACATTTAAATATACAAATTGAGTGATTAGGCCAGTACTCATAATTGGATTAGGGAAGGAAGTCGAATTGCTTTGGAAAAAAAGAAAATGAAACTCGACCATATACTTTTTTGGCCGCCATTAATATTAATTGCTATTGTTTGCGCATTTATCATCAGTGATGTTGAGCGAGCAAATGAGGTATCAAATAAAGCGCTAGCCTGGACAACAGATAAGCTTGGTTGGGCGTTTGAATGGTATGTAATTATCCTTTTCTTTATTGCGATGTACTTAATCTTTGGTAAATTCAAAGATAAAAGATTAGGAGATGATAAGCCAGAATTTAAGACTAGTACTTGGTTAGGAATGATGTTTACGTCTACATCAAGTGCGACTCTGATTTATTGGGCAACAATTGAATGGTATTACTATTTAGAAACTCCTCCACATGGTGCTGAACCATTTTCGCTTCAAGCAGCTAACTGGGCATCTGCATATGGGATGTATCACTGGGGATTAATACCGTGCGCCATGTATGTCGTCATTGGTGTAGCAATTGGTTATAGCTTCTTTGTTAAAAAGCGTGATGTTGTTAAGCCAAGTAGTGTATGTGGAGTTTTAGGGAAACGAAAAGATGGTTTATTAGGAAAGCTAATCGATGTACTTTACATTATCGGTATGGTTGCAGGGGTAGGAACTTCTTTAGGTTTAGGAACACCTCTAGTAGCTGAACTAATTTCAAAGATTTTTGGAATTGAACATACTTTATCTCTTGATGGTTACATTTTAATCGCTTGGATTATTTTATTCTCAGTCAGTGTTTATTTCGGAATACAGAAAGGAATTAAACTTCTAAGTGATATAAGAGTTTGGTTAACATTTGTTGTGTTAATCTTTGTCGCTGTATTTGGTCCTACATCCTATATTTTGAATGGATTTACTGATGCTGTTGGAACAATGCTACAAAACATTATTAGAATGACTTTCTATACAGATACTTTCGGTGGATCTGGATTCCCGCAAGGCTGGACAATTTTCTATTGGGCATGGTTCTTAAACTGCGTTATCTCTTATGCTATTTATCTTGCACGTATTTCAAAAGGAAGAACAGTGCGCGAATTCTGTTTAGGGGTACTAGGATCTATCGTAATTGGACAAACGGTATTCTTTGCAGTATTTACTAACTTTGCGATGAAAACGCATTATGATGGAATTCTTAACATTGGTTCGATTATGGAACAATTTGGTCCAGCACGAGCAATTGTTGAGATTTGGGGTACTTTACCACTAGCTAGCATCGTATTACCTATTTTCTTAGTTTATGCTTTCATCTCAACAGCCACTTTTATTAACGGTGTTGCTTATACATTAGCGATGGTAACAACGAAGAATATTACGGAAAATGATGAGCCTTCAAGATTAAATCGTGTTGTTTGGGCGTTAATTCTTGGTTCATTAGCAATTTGTCTTTTAATGCTAGGTGGTCTAAAGCCATTGCAAACAGCTTCCGTATTAGGTGGATTACCTATGATGGTTGTTTGTATTATCATCCCAATTTCTTTCTTCAGAGAAGTAAAAAAAGATAATTGGGCATTGGATTACGAAATCGCCAAAGCGAAGCAAGCAAAAAGCGCAAGGAATTCATAATTGATTTTAAATTTTCTAGTCATGAATGGATCACTTCTCTAAATGTGTCAGAATGACGAAAAAGCGAACGATTATATGTGAAATCGTTCACAAAAAAACTCCGTAATTTGTTATTAAAGACAATGTTGATTGGAGGTAAGGCGCGAGACTCCTGCGGGAAAAGCGGAATACGGGAGACCCCGCAGGCGTAAGACGAGGAGGCTCCCGAGCCGCCCGCGGAAAGCGAGTGCCTGAAGTGGAAATCAATAGATTTGTATAATAGTGGCTAAATTTGAAAAAAGAGTTGTTTGCTTTTCGTGACAAAGAAATTCATGTAGAAAAACAATCATAGTAGGAGGATGCTTGTTATTTTCCTCAACATTTTAATACAGATTAGCATTCCGAAAGCTGAATAACTACTTGATTGTAAGTTTATGAAAATGTTGAATGTTAAGGCAAAGCTGCTTCTTAAGCAAACAAAGAAGCATCCATCTATTAAATTTTTACTAATAAATTGGAGGGTTTAATCATGGATTTTAGACTTAATGATGAGCAGGAACTGTTAGTTAAAGGAATTCGTGAGCTTATGGCTCGTGAAAACTGGGATGTCTATTTCGATGAGTGTGATAAAAAGAGTGAATACCCAGAAAGATTCGTTAAGGAATTAGCAGACTTAGGAATTGACAGCATTCTCTTACCAGAAGAGCATGGTGGATTTGATGCAGGTCTTGTAACGATTGCGGCTGCTTGGGAAGAGCTTGGAAGATTAGGTGCACCAACTTATGTTTTATACCAAATTCCAGGATTCAATACGATTTTACGTGAAGGTACTGAGGAGCAAATTGAGAAGATTATGGCTTTACACGGTACGGGAAAACAAATGTGGAACTCGGCAATCACAGAGCCAAGTGCTGGATCTGACGTAGGTAGCCTGCAAACTACGTACACTCGTAAAGATGGAAAAGTATATTTAAACGGCCACAAAACATTTATCACAAGTGGTGCTGGCGTTCCTTATTTAGTTGTAATGGCAAGAGATTCTGAGAACTATAGTACGTTCACTGAATGGTTTGTTGATATGACTTTACCAGGAATCAAAATTGAAAAACTAGAAAAATTAGGCTTACGCATGGACAGCTGCTGTGAAATTTATTTCGATAATGTTGAACTAGAAGAGAAGGATATGTTCGGTAAAGAAGGCAATGGCTTCAATCGTGTTAAAGAAGAATTCGACTTCGAACGTTTCTTAGTAGGCTGCACAAACTATGCAACTGCACTTTGCGCTCTTGAAGATGCTGCTAAATATGCGAACCAACGTGTACAATTCGGTGAAGCAATTGGCCGGTTCCAATTAATCCAAGAGAAGTTCTGCAACATGGGCATTAAAGTGAAAAACATGCGCAACATGTTATTCGAAACAGCTTGGAAATTTGATAATGGCGAAATGAATTCTGGAGATGCTGCTATGTGTAAATACTATTGTGCAAATGCTGCATTTGAAGTAGTAGATGATGCAATGCAAATTTTAGCAGGTGTTGCTATCGCAGGTGACCACCGTATTGCTCGCTTCTGGCGCGACCTTCGTGTAGATAGAGTATCTGGCGGTTCAGATGAAATGCAAATTCTTACTGCTGGAAGACAAATTCTTAAAAAATACCGTTAATTAATAGATGATTTACCGAAGAACATGAACCTGTTTGTTAATCGATAAGTGGAGGGTGTTTATGATGGGAAAAGGACAAAGTATTCCTGCTTTTGGTAACTTACAAGGATTGAAGGTTGTATATTCTGCAGTTGAAATTGCGGGGCCGGTTGCAGCTGAGATAATGGCAGAATGGGGAGCAGACGTTACTTGGCTTGAGAATACATTTACGGGCGATTCGATGCGGGATACAACGTATGTCAAAGAGCTAGAACGTCGCAATCAGCGCAGTTTATCCTTGAATATCTTCTCAGATGAAGGGAAGGAAGTTTTCTTTAAACTGATTAAAGATGCGGATATCTTTATTGAGTCAAGTAAAGGTCCTGCTTTTGCAAAACGAGGGATTACAGATGAATTAATGTGGGAGCACAATCCATCTCTCGTAATAGTCCATATTTCAGGCTATGGACATTATGGTGTAGAGGAAAGAGTAAACCGTGCTGCTTATGACCAAACAGCCCAAGCCTTTAGTGGATATTTAAGCCAGAACGGAACAGAAGAGCAGCCGATGATCGCTTCTCCTTATACGGGTGACTACTTTACTTCACTAATGGTAGTTAGCTCAGCCTTGGCAGCTCTTCATAAAGCGCAGAAAACAGGTATTGGGGAGAGTGTTGATGTAGCGATGTATGAAGTATTGCTTCGTATGGGTGCTTACTACATGATGGATTATCTCAATGAGGGAATTAAATATCCTCGCGCTGGTGCAAGACACCAGAACTTATGTGGGATCGGCGTGTATAAGTGTAAAGATGGCTTCCTAAGCTTATGCCTTTATGGGGCTAAACAAAATCAAGCTATTCTTGAAAGAATCGGTTTGGGCCATCTTTGGGGAACAGAGGAGTATCCAGAAGGTACAAGTGCTTTATGGCTTGATGGACCAAAAGCAGAGCTAATTGAGCAAAAGCTAGAAGAGTATCTTTTAACGCAACCTGTAGACGATGTAGAAAAAGATTTCTCTGAGTGCAAAATCGCTGCTAATAAAGTAATGACTTTCGATGAAATTGTCGAGCATCCTCACTTTTTAGCACGTGAAGCATTCATCGAATGGGAAACAATTGAAGGTAAAAAGGTTAAAGGTCCAAATATTTTTCCTAAGTTCAAAAACAATCCAGGACAAATATGGAGACCAATGCCAACACTTGGAATGGATACAGAAGATATCTTAAGTAATTTAGGTTACTCAATTGAGCAAATTCAAGACCTAAGTGAAAAAGGGATTATCAAAAAATCTTAAACAACGTTTTAAGCTTAAATAGAGGCTTTGTTAAAGGACAATGTTGATTTTTGCACCTGTTGATTGGAGCGGAAATCAACAGCCATGGTTAACAGAGCCTAAATAAAAAAAGAGAAGTGAGATGCATGGATGAGGGATACATGCATCTTACATGAAAAAAATGACTAAGAAGGTGTAGGAAATGAGAGTAATTGCATGTTGTAAAGCTGTACCGGAAGAACAGGATATTGTCATTACAAAAGATAGACAAGTATCATTTGACAAAGCAGAATGGAAATTTGGTTCATATGATTTGAATGCTGTCGAAGCAGGAAAGCAAATTGTGGAGGCTGTTGGTGGTCAATTATCAGGCTTATGCGCTGGTGGAAAAATTTTAGAAAATCCAAAAATGAAAAAGGATATTATTTCAAGGGGTCTTGATGATTTATATGTAGTGGCTGATGAAGGAATGGAACAAGCGGATACTTACCAGTCTGCTAAAGTTTTAGAAGCTGCGATTAAAAAAATGGGTGATTTTGACCTTGTATTATGCGGAGCGGGTTCATCTGATATATATGCACAACAGGTCGGTAATCAATTAGGCGAATTATTAGGTGTACCAGTTGTAAATGCAGTAAATAAAATTACGCCTGAAGGAGATAAAGTGATCATTGAACGGGTGCTAGAAAATGAGATTCAAGTACTTGAAATTTCATTGCCTGCAGTTCTTTCTGTTACATCTGAAATAAATGTTCCACGTATCGCAGGGATGAAGGATATTATTGCAGCAAATAAAAAGCCGTTAACAAAATTCTCTTTATCCGAAATCGGTGTTATAGATAATCAACCATCCAGTGAGATCGTAAGCACGCTAGCACCAGAGCAGGTAGAACGTCGTTTAAACATTTTAGAGGGCGACTCCGAAGAGGTTGTCGATGCGTTTGTAAAGCTGCTTAGCGCAGAATTAAAATAATATCAATCATTTAGAGGTGAATATGTCATGACGGTAAAAAATGTTTGGATAATAACAGATGATCAAAATACAGTTGGTGAACTTTGTGCAGGTGGACGTCAACTTGGCGAGGAAGTTTCTGTCGTTTTATTTGGCAGTCAACAAGATGCAGAGGAAGCAATTAAATTCGGAGCTGATCAAGTATTCTTATATGAACAGCCTGGAAATTCAGGAATAATTGAGTCAAATTCAAAAGCGATTGCGGAATTACTTCGTGCAGAGCAAGCAAATTTAGTTATGGTTAATACTTCTACAAGTGGTAAGCTAATCGCTGGAAAAATTGCGAGCCAGCTAGGTACGAGTGCATTATCGAATATTTCTGAGTTTGCTGTAGAAGATGGCAGCATTATTGTAAAGCATATGGTTTACGGTGGTGCAGCAATTAGAACTGAAAAGGCACTTTCAGATACAGTGGTTGTTACAGTCGGAGCGGGTGTTTTTGAAGCAACAGCAAAGGATGAAGCAAGACAAGGGAAAGTAACGGAAGTAAATGCAAATGTTGACAACACAGGTATTCGCGTTGTAGAAGTTCGTCCAAAACAAGGCGAAGTAGTTAACTTAGGTGCTGCAAAACGAGTAATTGGCGTTGGAAGAGGATTTGCAAGCAAGGAAGACTTGAAAATGGCGGAGGATCTTGCTGCTTTAGTCGGAGCAGAAATGGCATGTAGCCGACCAATCGCTGAAGGTGAAAAGTGGATGGGCAAGGAGCGCTATATTGGTGTATCCGGTGTTGTTCTGAAGCCAGATGTTTACATCTCCATCGGTATTTCTGGTCAAATTCAGCACATGGTTGGGGTAAACCAATCAAAAACATTGGTTGCGATTAATAAAGATAAAAATGCACCAGTTTTCAAACAGGCTGATATCGGCTTAGTTGGAGACATTTATAATGTTTTACCGCAAATTATTGAAAAAATGAAAGCACTGTAAGCTTACTAAAATGAAATTCTGTATTACTGAGAGGCATGGCTTCTCGGTAATATGGGAGTGAAAAAATATGAATCCATTTGGATATGTGTTCAAGCATAACCATTTGTAGAGGTGATAAGCAATGAGCGAAGGATTTGATGCGATTATTGTCGGAGGAGGTTTAGCTGGCTCTACTGCAGCTTATATATTGGCGCAGGAAGGTTTGGAAGTACTTCTCATTGAAAGAGGAAATTATGGTGGTTCAAAGAATATGACTGGTGGTCGTCTCTATGCACACAGCTTAGAGAAGATCATTCCGAATTTTGCAGAGGAAGCACCAATAGAAAGAAGAGTTGTCAAGGAACGCATTGTTATGATGACCGAAAACGATACGGTAAGCATGGATTACCGTTCTCCGCGCTTAGCTCAAACAGGAAGTGATTCATATGTAGTCTTGCGTGGCGAGTTTGACCGCTGGCTTTTCGATAAAGCAGAAGAGGCTGGTGCGATGGCGACAGCGGGAATAAGAGTAGATGAACTAATTGTCGAAAACAATCGAGTTGTAGGCGTGATTTGTGGTGGGGAAGAAATGAGAGCCAATGTAGTCATTCTAGCTGACGGTGTAAATTCTATATTAGCTGAAAAAGCCGGTTTAAGAAAAAGAGTTGAACCATCTCAAGTTGCTGTAGGTGTTAAGGAAATTTATGAGCTCCCAGCTAGTGTGATAGAGGACCGCTTTGGCTTAACCGATAATGAAGGTGCGGCTTGCTTATATGCTGGTTTTCCTAGTAACGACTTAGTTGGCGGAGGCTTTTTGTATACAAATAAAGAAAGCATTTCCATTGGTTTAGTTCTCGGTCTAGGACATATAGGTGAAAGCAATAAAACTATTGAGGAAATGCTTGTCGACTTTTCTAATCACCCAGAAGTAGCTCCATTAATCAAGGGCGGTAAGCTAGTAGAAAGAAGTGGACATGTTGTACCTGAGGCAGGCTTGTCCATGGTTTCAACATTATACGGTGATGGCTTCTTAATCTGCGGTGATGCAGCAGGCTTTTGTATGAATATTGGTTATATGGTAAGAGGAATGGATTTTGCGATATCATCAGGTGAATTAGCAGCAAAGGCCGTTCTTGAAGCAAGAGAAAAAGGTGATTTCAGTTCAGCCTCTCTCAAAACCTATAAAACGATGTTAGATAATAGCTTCATCATGAAAGATCTATTAATATATAAAAATTTTCCTTCATTCATGGAAAATCCTCGTATCTTCAACCAATATCCTAAGATGTTGTCAGATATTATGGCAGACATGTTTATTGTCGACGGGAAGCCGGCCGTTCCATTACGGAAAAAGGCGATGAAGCATGTGAAGGCTGTCGGTCTTATGAATTTAGTTAAAGATGGATTAAAGGGGGTTAAATCAATATGAGTATGAGTGTTGAAGAAAAATTAGGCGTAAATAAATTTTTTGTCGATGAAGAGAATGCTCATATCGAGATAGATGCTACTTACCCTGATTTAAAAGAAAAAATGAAGCTTGTCAATGCTTGTCCAGCAGGTTTATACAAGCTGAATGAAAATGAAACTTTGTCTTTTGATTATGCAGGCTGTCTAGAATGTGGCACATGTAGAATTTTGTGTTTAGGAACGGTTATCAAAAAATGGGACTACCCAGAAGGCACAATGGGTGTCGAATTCAGATACGGATGATGCAGAAGAAAAATCAGCTCATTTACTAAATTAAGAAGGTGGAAAAAATGGCAGATATAGTGGGGAACAAGACTTTGCGAGATCTATGGGAAGAGCTCGCACAAAACGATAGTGGAAAAAAAGTCTTGATCTTTCATGACTGCAACGGCAGGAAAAGTGAATTTACTTATCGACAATTCAATGAGGAGATTAATAAGACGGCAAATCTCCTCATTGATTTAGGAATAAAAAAGAATGACAAGGTTGCCATTCAGCTTTATAACTGCCCAGAATTTTTAATGTGTTGGTTTGGACTCGCCAAAATCGGTGCAATAATGGTCCCTTTGAATACGAAATATTCACAAGAGGAATGTAAAGATATTATTGAGCGATGTGATATTGCTACTGTAGTAGTCGAGGAAGAGTTTTTACCATTTTATGAAGAAGGTTTTTTGAACGACCGCATCCGTAATATTTTACTGGCAAGAAGTGAAAACGATATTTCAGGGACAATAAATTTTACGGCAAATCAAGAAAAGCAGCCAACGGAATTAAAGGAGATCAGACCTTTAAGCAGCAATGATGCTGTTGAAATTCTCTTTACATCTGGGACAACATCAAAGCCAAAAGGTGTCGTATTAACACATTGTAATTTATTATATTCAGGAATTTTTACAGCCTGGCAGCTTTCCATTAGGCCAGATGATCGTTTTCTAACGATCATGCCAGCGTTTCATGTTGATTTCCAGCTTAGTGCCTTAATGCCAGTAATTTCTGCCGGTGCAACGATGATTTCTGTGGAAAAATATAGTGCAAGAAGGTTTTGGAAGCAAGTCTGCGACTATAAAGCGACGATTACTGAGTGTATTCCAATGATGATTCGGACAATGATGCTTAAGCCGCAGCAGGAATGGGAAAGGAATCATTGTGTTCGAGAAGTGTTCTTCTATCTTACACTTACCGAGGAGGAAAAAACCGCTTTTGAAGAACGTTTTAATGTTCGTCTTTTTACCTCTTATGGCTTAAGCGAGTCGCTCGTCGGCATCATAACGGATTCACCATGTGGACCAAGGGATTTTCCATCTATTGGTAAACCGGGCTTATCCTATGAAGCAAAAATAATTGATGAAGAAGGCAATGAACTTCCACCTAATACAATCGGCGAGATTTATATAAAAGGTGTCCCTGGAAGAACCATAATGAAGGAATATTATAATGATCCTGTTGAAACAGAAAAGGTCTTAAACGCTGAGGGCTGGTTACACACTGGGGATAAAGGCTATGTTGATGAGGCAGGCTGGTTTTACTTTGTTGATCGAAAAGTAAATATGATTAAAAGGTCTGGAGAAAATATTTCGACTACCGAAATTGAAAATATTCTTATGTCCCATCCAAAAATTGTTGAAGCAGCGGTAATCGGTGTACCCGATCCGATTCGTGATGAGGCAGTGAAGGCCTTTATTGTCTTACAAGACGGTAAAGATCTTTGTACGAAGGAAATATTGGAATATTGCAGCACCCATATGGCTGAATTCAAAGTGCCGTCCTTTATAGAAATAAGGAAAGACTTACCTCGCACATGCACTTATAAGGTACAAAAAAAATTATTGAAATAGAAACAAAGCTTAAACAATCATGAAATTCAGAGAGTAACGTACTAATAATTGTGAAATTCTTCACAATTAAATGGATTTATAGATTAGATTGGGAATTAAGGGGGTGGTCAAGGAAAGCTAGGTTATAGAATCATAGATTCGTATATATAAAATTCGTATGTATCAACGATTAACTACCTTTTACAGAAATGATGGACCGTAAAGAGAGGATGATAAAAATGGCAATTAAAACAGAAATGGTTGGACAAACATTTGGCCCTTTTGTAACAGAATATGATTTCAAAGATTTAATTCTTTTCGCGCTTGGCTGCGGTGCTGGTATCGATGGAAAAACGGATCTTCAATACGTTTATGAAAAGGATTTAAAAATTCTTCCGATGTTTGCAGCAATGCCAATTGTAGATAGTGAAGTGACAAAAACGATCGATTATGGCTATAACTATGCAGGATCACTTCACTGGGGATTTGACTTACAGTTTCATCAACCACTAACAAAATTGTCTGGCAAATTAAGCACACACGTCCTACTTAAAGGGTTATATGACCGTGGACCAGATAGAGGATTGTTAGCACAGCATGTAGGAGATACTTATGACGAAACAGGTACGAAAATATTTACAAATGAAAGCTGGGATTGCTTAATTTATGATGGTGGCTTTGGAGGCCCAAAACCGCCAAAAGATATTGTTGAAATTCCAGAAAGAGAGCCAGACTTTGAGGTTGAAGAGCGAATTCCAGAAAATCAAGCATTAATTTATCGACTATCAGGGGATTATCACCCTCAACATATAGATTGGGAGTATGCAAAAGAGAATGGACAAATGAAGCCGATTCTTCATGCTGTAAGCTTTGCAGGAGTGGCATGTCGTCATTTCATTAATACATTCATTCCAGGAGAGCCTGAAAGATTAACACGTTTCAAAACTCGTATTACAGCATCGCTTCTTCCAGGAGCTACACTTAAGACACAAATGTGGAAAATGGGTGAAAATAAAGTTCACTTTAGAGTAATCGATGCGTATACACAAGCAAAACCTTATTTAAACTTTGGCATTATTGAATGGAAATAAGAAGCTTCACAAAAGAGTTATTTCAATAGAAGTAGAAGAAGTGCTTTTTATAATAATATTTTGATAGGAAGTAGGAGCGGGGTTCTAATAGGAATATTGAAAGCGAGTATACATTTTTCAGCATGCTTCAGAAATATTGCTATATTCCAGCTGCTTCGCTCAGCTTCCTAATATGCTGAGAAAATAAATCGATGTTACGTAGATAATTAATGTTAAATGTATTGTAGATAATTGATGTCTTAGCTTTAACTAATAAAAGAAGGTGTACGATAATGAGTAAGCAATCCAAAAAAACGCTCGATGATTTTGAATTAACGCCTTTTCTTAAGAAGATGATTTTATTCGCCAGTGGCGGTCCATTTTTAGATGGGTATGTTCTCGTTATTATTGGTGTTGCTTTAACTCAATTAGGACCCGAATTGAATTTAGATGCACATTGGAGTGCTTTAGTTGGAGCCGCTGCCTTAGCAGGGATTTTTATCGGTACTGCTCTATTTGGATATGTAACGGATTTAGTAGGGCGACAAAAAATGTTTACGATCGATATTATTGCAATTGCAATCATTTCTATTGCGACGATGTTTGTTTCTACTCCGATGCAGCTTGTTATTATGCGATTTTTGATTGGAATTGTTATTGGTGCAGATTATCCAATTGCAACCTCTTTGGTAGCAGAATTTACTCCTCGAAAGTATCGAGCACTTTCGATTGGATTTATTGCTGCAGTTTGGTATGTAGGTGCAACTGTGGCGGATATTGTAGGGTATTATTTGGTCGATGTAGAAGGCGGCTGGAGGTGGATGTTAGGAAGCGCTGTCATTCCTTGTATCATTCTCTTAATCGGAAGGTGGGGCACGCCGGAATCACCACGATGGCTGGCACGCAAAGGTCGTGTTGCTGAGGCTCAAGCTATTGTAAATCAATTATTTGGTGAAAATGTAGAGTTAGAGCCTGAAGAAGTGGAAAAGACTCAATATAGAAAGATATTTACAAAAGGTTATTTCAGTAGAATGATGTTTATCGGAACGATATGGGCTTGTCAAGTTGTCCCGATGTTTGGTTTATACACATTCGGTCCACAAATCATGGGTGCATTTGGATTTGGAGCAGGAAAGCAAGCTATTCTAGGTGATATTGTTATTAGTATGTTTTTCTTACTTGGATGTGTGCCAGCAATGTTTTTGTTAAATTCAATCGGTCGCCGTCCATTGCTTATTTGGAGCTTTGCTGTTATGAGTTTTTCCTTAGCTATTTTAGGTATTTTCCCTTCCGCTAATATATGGGTTGTTGTTGCAGCCTTTGGAATGTATGCATTCTTTTCTGGTGGTCCTGGAATTTTACAATGGCTTTATCCTAATGAGCTTTTTCCAACAGAAATTCGCGCCTCAGCAGTAGGTGCAGCGATGGCAATAAGCCGGATTGGGACCGTCCTGTCCACATATGCCCTGCCTATCTTCATGGGGTCATATGGAATCGGACCAACGATGTTAGTAGGAGTAGGCATCACGGTCATTGGATTAATTGTGTCAATAGCGATGGCTCCGGAGACAAAGGGATTGACCTTAGCTGAATCAAGTTCGTTGGATTTTAAGCGTTAGGAAATTATGGCAAGGAGAGTAGCAATGAATCTAAAATCTAAAATGTTAATAGGTTTATTAGTACCTGTAACCATATTTATTGGTATTTTAAGCTATTATGCTTATAACACATCTAAAGAGGCGCTAAGAGAACAAATTCTTCAAACCAATCAATTAACAACTAAATATTATAGTGAATCCATCTATAAAGATTTAGTGAAGCATGAATTTACCACCCAGAACTATGCAGACATTCTAGCTAAGAAAGATATGTCTATGGAGGAACTGCGTGATTTTGTTAAGTATCCTTTAGATGAGGAGAACGGGATTACGACAATGGCTTTTGCCTTCGAGGATCAAAGATATGTAGATAGTGATAATTGGATACCTCCAAGTGACTATGATCATCGGACAAGAGAATGGTATCAGCAAATTTTTGGATCTACTGGTGGCCCGATCTATTCTGATGTTTATCGTGATATCACAACTGAAGAAAATTACCTTTTATCTGTTGTCGGTACACCCATTTTTAGAAACGGTGAAAAAATTGGTGTCGTTACTTCTAATGTAAAATTGGATGATTTATTGCTTAAATTAAGAGAAGCTAAAATCGGCGAGTCGGGCTATGTTTTTGTAGTAAGTAATAAGGGGGAATTAGTTAGCCACCCTGAGTTTAAGCCAGATGAGTTGATACAAGATATTTATGATGGTAGCTTAGGAGAGTTTTATCAAAAGATTCAAACCGAGCCGAATGTTGTTGAAACCGTCGAGATAGATGGGGTAAACAAGTTAATTTCTTCAGCGCCAATTGGGAATACAGGGTGGTTTTTGTGCTCAACGATTGATGAGTCTGAATTGTTTGCTAAAGTTGATACAATGGCTTATGGGCTAGCTGTTGGGGGATTCATTGCTGTTCTTATTTTATGTGTAATCATAATTTCTACAACAATGAAGATTATAAAGCCATTGCAGGTGATGATGAAACAATCACAAGAAATGGCGGAAGGTAATTTCGGTGATTCTTCAGTGATAATCAAATCACGTGATGAAATCGGCAAGCTTGCTCAATCCTTCCAAGAAATGAAACAGAAGCTTCGTCATTTAATAACTCATGTCAATACGTCGGCTGAGCATCTAGCTGCATCAAGTGAGGAACTGACGGCAAGTGCTGAACAGTCATCTCAAGCTGCCGAGCAGATAGCAAATTCAATTACGTCGGTAGCATATGGGGCTGATAATCAGATGAAATCGGTACAGCAGGCTGTTAATACTTCTGCACGAATTACGAGTGATATTGATCATTTGTCAGGAAATGTGTCCGTCATTCTTGATAAGACTTTACATACCTCTGAGAAATCCCAAACAGGAAAAGACATTGTCGGTCAGGTAATGACCCAGATGGAAATGATTGAACAAAGTACGACGACATCGTCAAAATTAGTTAGTAGTCTTGGTGAACGCTCGAAAGAAATTGGTCAGATCGTCGACACAATCTCGAGTATAGCTGGGCAAACGAATTTACTAGCTTTAAATGCAGCTATAGAAGCGGCGCGTGCTGGAGAGCATGGCAAAGGGTTTGCGGTCGTTGCTAGTGAAGTAGGGAAACTCGCAGAACAGTCACAAACTGAGGCAAAGCAAATTTCTGAGTTGGTCGAAAGAATTCAATCGGATACGGAAAAAGTCATCATTTCAATGTTAGAAGAGAAGAAAGAAGTCGCTTTAGGTTCAGAGGTTGTTCATGAAGCACAGAAGGTATTTAGTGATATTGATATGATGATTGCGGAAGTTTCAACAATGGCAGAAAAAATCCAGCTCATAACTGAACAAATATTGGATGGTAGTAAGGAAATTAATGAGGAAGTTCAGAAAATTAATGAAGTGAGTAAGGAAACGGCTGATGAGACACAGACGATATCAGCGGCAACTGAGGAACAGACGGCATCGATGGAGGAAATGTCTACAGCTAGTCAGAGCTTGGCCAATCTGGCGCAAGATTTGCACAACGCGATCAGTAAATTTAAAATTTAATGCTTTTTAAAATCATACATTCCGTGGGAGAACTATTATGCTGATTAATGGGAATGAAATAAAAACCGTTGCCATCGTTGGTACGGGCGTTATTGGTGCTGGTTGGGCAGCGAGATTGCTTCATAGAGGGATTGACGTAATCGCAACGAATCCGAGAGAGTCGGCTGAGGAAGAGATTAGAGAGGTAGTAGCTAACGCAGAGGCAGCTGTAGAGAGAATTATTTCTGTTCCAGCTGATAAGAAAGGTAAGCTCTTTTTTACACCTGATTTAAAGGAAGCGGTAGAAAAGGCAGATTATATTCAAGAGAGTGTTCGTGAAGTTGAGGAAATTAAAATTTCTCTACTGAAGGAAATCTCACTATTTGCTAAGCCAAATGCCATAATCGGCTCTAGCACTTCTGGACTTTTACCATCAAGACTTCAGTCAGAAATGATGAATCCAGAAAGATTTGTCGTTGCTCACCCCTTTAACCCTGTCTACTTATTGCCATTAGTAGAGGTTGTAGGAGGTGAAAAGACTTCGGCTGAGGCTATTGAAACAGCATCCCAATTTTACGAAATGATCGGGATGAAGCCGTTAAAGGTAAGAGTCGAAATCGATGGTTTCATTGCGGATCGATTACTAGAGGCTCTTTGGCGAGAAATATTACATATGGTGAATGATAATATTGCCACAACAGATGAATTAGATCAAGCTATCATTTATGGTGCTGGCATAAGATGGGCGTTTATGGGAACGAACTTAACTTATTGGCTAGCTGGTGGTAAAAAAGGCATGAGACATTTCATGAGTCAATTTGGCCCAGCATTAAAATTACCATGGACAAAGCTAGAAGCGCCAGAGCTTACTGAAGAATTGATAGAGAAGATGGTAAATGGTACAAATGAACAATCAAAAGGACTTGAACTTCGTGAATTAGAAAAAGTAAGGGATCAATGTATCGTTTCAATTATGGAAGCCTTGGCACAGTACGACTATGCTTCTGGAAAAATATTAAACAGGGATAGAGCGATGCAAAAGGGAAGGCTTTCTTAATATATGAAAAGATGTACAGAGAAAAATAACCTTAACACTTTAGCTTAGAATATGCTAGAAGTGTTAAGGTTATTTTTGATTTATCCCTGATTTTACCTTAGATTATTCAATGTGAATATCATGCTGGATATCGATACCAAGTCGTTTCAGTTTATAGAATAGGCATTGTCTAGTCAAACCTAATTCAATTGCAGTTTGATTCATATTGCCATTATTGCGTTTAAGAGCTTGAATGAGCAAATCCTTTTCAACTTGGATCATGATTTGTTTATAGTCATTGCTTTTTGGCATAGCGATAGGAAGAATATGACACTGGTTGTTTTTTTCCTGAAGGAATGCAGGTAAATGCTTTGCGAGTAAGGAAATGTCAGTAGGATCAATCATATTCATTGCATGCTCAATACAATGACTTAATTCGCGAACATTTCCTGGCCAGCTATGGCTCTCCAATATTTGAATGAAATCTGGTGACATTTCACGAACTTTTCTTCCTAAAATTTTATTATATTTGTTAATGTAAAACCATGATAATGTAATGATATCCTCTTGTCTTTCTCGTAAAGGAGGAGATTCTAATGTGACGACAGCTAATCTATAATAGAAATCACTTCGTAGTTTTTCAGTCTCGATTGCTTCGATCGGGTTAATATTCATCGCACTTATAATTCGTGGGTTAATCGGGATTTCTTTGTTTCCCCCTACTCGACGAATACGATTCGTTTCCAATGCTCTCAGCAGCTTAGACTGAAGAACGATACTCATTGAATTAAGCTCATCAAGGAAAAGGGTTCCATTTTTTGCCTCTTCAAATAATCCCGGTTTATCTTCTGCTCCGGTAAATGCCCCTTTACTTGTCCCAAAAAGGATGCTTTCTAATAATGTTTCTGGAATAGCCGAACAGTTTACGGCAATAAAAGGCTCTTTAGCCCTTGAGCTTTCGTTGTGAATGCTCTGGGCAAACAGCTCTTTTCCTGTCCCGGTTTCTCCTAAAATCATAATTCGAGATTCAGAACGCGCCATTCTTTTCGCAGTTATTATGACACTTTTCATACGATCTCCAGAACCGATAATGTCATCGAAGCAAAATTGGGTTCCATTATTATTTGATTTTTGCACTTGTTTATTAAGTGCTTTTTGAAGCTGTAATACTGTGTCTGTAAGGGCTTGAATTTTACTTGTGTCACGGCTAATAGCAATGGAGCCAATGACTTCGTTCCCAGAACAAACTGGATAAATATCCATAACAAGCTCAATCGGTTTTCCATCGACGGAAGGATATTTTAAAATTGTATTTTTAAATACTCGTTTTTCAAGTATTGCTCTAATATGCACACTGTTTTCTTTACCTAATTTGTAAACATCTAATACATTTTTTCCTAATATATCACAAGTTGCGTAACCATCTATGTCTTCAAAGTCTTCTGATACAAAAACAATTTTCCCAGTTGCATCAACGATTGAAAAATAACAATCCTCTAATCCGTTTAAAGATCTAATGATCAGATCGTAATCCGCATTTATATTCTGACAACATGTCTCATGTTCGTTCATTCTTATTTGAGATCCTGACAGATTACTTCTAGTCATTTTGTGCATCTCCTAATCTCACTATATTTTTACAAAATGCTGAAATTAAAGCTGTGAAAACTATAATTATATTGATGTCCTAGATAACTTGAAGCCTCTATATTATTTTCTCATATTTTTCAATCGATAACGACCGTACAAAAACGAACGTTTTATTAACGTTTTCATTAATATGGCAGAGATAATAGGGAGAAGGAGCTATCCATAGTTCGGACAGCTCCTTCTCCCTATTTTGCAACTATTTGATGCGCTTTTTTGTGTTCATTGTGGCTCTATGAGAGTATGATGAGACCCCTTCTGCCGCATTTTCATTTATGCAGTAGTCTCAAGAGAGGTTTATGAGACCACTCCTGTCGCAATTTCATTTATGTAGTAGTCTCCAAAGAGCGCCATGAGACCACTCCCCCTGTATTTTCATCTATACAATGGTCTCCAGAGAGCGTTATGGGACCACTCCTGTCGCAATATCATTTATGTAGTGGTCTCCAAAGAGCGCCATGTGACCACTCCCCCTGCATTTTCATCTATACAATGGTCTCCAGAGAGCGTTATGAGACCACTCCCCCTGCATTTTCATCTATACAATGGTCTCCAGAGAGCGTCATGAGACCACACCCTCTGCAACTTTCATCACACTGTGGTCTCATGAACCACATTTAAGACCCAAATTTCTCTTAGAAAGAATAAATATTCAATTGCGTTGCCCTATTAATCTTTCTTCTTTCCTGCAAGAGTCTCATATGCAGAGTCATCTGGTGCATCTCCATTTGGCCAGTCATAAATCTTATCTGGGAAGTCTGGACGCTCTTGAGCATTAATATAAGCCGCAAGATTCATTGCTTCTTCATCCGTTAATGAACCCGGAGCATAACCACCCATTTCAGTTTTAGGCATAAAGGTTTGAATAAAGCCAGCAGCAGTTCGCTTTCTAGCCATTCCGGCACCAATATTATATGAATCATCACCCCATAGAGCTAAACCTGCCGGCGCATCAGAACCACTTGCATGGCAAGTGATACAAGCTTTATTGTATAGCTCTTCACCTTTTGCAATATCGACATTTACAATATCAGCTTCTGATTTTTTTAATTTTGCCCAAGGCCTTTCGGTTGTTCCATCTGGAACATTTTGTGAGATATAGTCATAGAAAGCAACCATTGCTTTCATTTCTTGAGAATCTTTCGGTAATGGTTTTCCGTTCATACTTCTTCTAAAGCACCCATTGATTCTGTCCTCGAGAGTCACTTCTTTACCTGCACGAGGATTATAGGAAGGACTTGTTTTAGAAATACCGACAAGATCTAGTGCACCTTCATATCCACCATTTGCATGGCAGCTTGCACAAGTTAATTTATTACCGACATATTCGTCTAATAGTGTACTCGTTTCATTGGCATATTTATATCCAAGCTTAATTAATTCCCCTTCTTCCCCGTCAGGTACATCATCCATACTTGGAGGGGCATAAGGGTGTTTAGCTGTTTCTTCTGCTTTTTCCTTGTCATCTACAGCAGCCACCTGTGAATCTTCTGCAACATTTTGTTTAGAGTCTTTTACTACATAAATAGTAATGGTAAAGCCTAATATTAATACTGAGACGATAGCAAGAATAGATGAAAGTACTGGTTTATTCATTCTTATCTTCCTTTCTTTTATGCACTTATTTATTTCGCCCTCAGTATAAAAACGAATTGTTAAGATTTGATTAATATACTCGTGTCTAAATTCTGAATTTTCTCCAAAGACACAAAGTGTTCACACATAAATTTGAACGCTTTGTGAACTATTTCTCATTCTGTAGTTTTTCTTCCTATATATGTGACAATAATTACTGTTAAAATACTAGTTTCCTACTAATATGAACTCATAGGTTATTATGACTATATATTTCACATTTACATCACTATTAATCTGATAAATGTGATATTTGTAACAGAATGATTATGATTATCTTCATAAAATACAATGGGTACACTCCATTAAAGGGGCGAAACATGATGAATAAAAAAGGATGCCCAGAAGAGTTTCCTATTACTCTTAAAATAAATGGATATGAGGTCGCGGTTTTCCAGTTAACGAACGAGGACTTAGAGGACTGGGTTTATGGCTACTTATTTTCTGAAGGGATGATAGCGGTTTCAGAGGATATTTCCTCTATAAGCTATGATGAGGGAACTGGAATATTGGACGTACTACTGAAAGAGGGCTTTGATCCTGAAGTAATGTTCTCAAAGAAGAAGCATTACACGGCAGGTTGTGGGAGAGGGGTCACCTTTTTTTCAATGACGGACGTGAAAACGTTTGCTAAAGTGCAGTCTGAGAAGACGTATCTTTTGAGTTATATATTAAAAAAACGAAGTGAATTTGCCAAGAATTCTCCATTATATGCTGAAACTGGTGGCATGCATGGAGCTTGTATTGTAAATGCGGACGGAGAAATAACTGTTCGTGAGGATATTGGCAGACATAATGCAGTCGATAAAATAATTGGACATGCGCTTAGGAATGATTTAAATCCAGAAGAGCTGCTGCTATTAACGACTGGGAGGGTTTCATATGAAATGCTTTCAAAAGCAGCGAAATTCGGATTTCCAGTCATTGGTTCAAGGACTGCGGCAACAAAGCAGGCTGTACAGCTAGCGAAATTTTTGCAAATTGAAGTGGTCGGCTATTTACGAGGGAGAATGGCTGTTCCGTATACTTCATTTGGTCGAGTGATAAACAATCTTGAAGACAGAGTTTTGGGGGTTCATCCAAATTAATTTGGATTTTTTTATATAAATTCTATTCATGTAGTTAGGGGGAAAAAACATGGATTTTACAAGGAGACAGTTTCTGAAATTGTCGGGTGCCGTGGCTGCTACTTTAGCTGTAGTCGAGCTTGGCTTCGATGAAAAGGGAGCTAAGGCGAAATCCAAGGAATTCAAAATTGCCGAACTAAAGCCAACATCCACTATTTGCCCATATTGCTCAGTTGGTTGTGGGATTTTAGTTTATTCTACTGGTGATGATGTTATTTACACAGAGGGTGATCCTGATCATCCAATTAATGAAGGAACATTATGCAGTAAAGGTACAACGGTTCGTCAAGTATTTACATCTGAAAAACGGATTACAAAACCAATGTATCGCGCACCTGGAAGTAGCAAATGGGAAGAAGTAGATTGGGACTTTGCACTAGATAAAGTAGCCAAGAATATTAAAGAAACCCGTGATAAAACATTTGTCCATCAGGATAAAGGAGTGACAGTTAATAGAACTGACGCGATTGCCTATTTAGGTGGAGCTGCACTAGATAACGAAGAATGTCATTTACTTCATAAATTATTCCGTGCAGGTTTAGGATTATCCTATATCGAACACCAGGCCCGAATATGACACAGTTCAACGGTTGCCGGTCTGGCACCTTCATTCGGTCGTGGAGCAATGACAAACCACTGGAACGATCTTCAGTATGCCGATGTATTAATGGTAATCGGTGCGAACCCTGCTGAGAATCATCCGATTAGCTTTAGATGGATTTCTAAAGCGATCGAAAAAGGCGGGAAGCTAATATCAGTAGACCCGCGCTATACAAGAACATCGCAAATGGCAAATATGTATGGACAGCTTCGTTCTGGAACAGATATTGCCTTTATTGGCGGTATGATTAATTATGTTCTGGAACATGAGCTTTATCATAAAGAGTATGTACTGAATTATACAAATGCTTCTTATATTGTTGATGATAATTATTCATTTAATGATGGTATTTTCAATGGCTATGATGAGAAAACAAGAAAATATGATAAGAAGCAATGGAGCTTTAAAAAGGACGAAGAAGACAAGATCATGAAGGATCCAACATTAAAAGATCCTCGTTGTGTATACCAATTATTGAAGAAGCACTATTCCCGCTATGATGTTGATACGGTTACTGGTGTAACAGGAACTGATAAAGAAACATATATCGACATTTGTAAAACATATGGTTCCACTGGAGAAGTAGGTAAGGCAGGAACGATTTTATATGCGATGGGTGGAACACAGCATACAGTTGGTACGCAAAATATTCGTGCCTATGCGATTCTACAATTATTACTAGGTAATATTGGAATTGCAGGTGGCGGTGTAAACGCACTTCGTGGAGAATCAAACGTTCAAGGTTCAACTGACTTCGGTCTCCTATATCATAACGTACCAGGATATATGGAAGTGCCAACAGATACGGATGTCACTTATGAAGCCTTCCTAGAAAGGATTACTCCGAAAGGTGGCTTCTGGACGAATAAGCCGAAATTCTATACGAGTATGCTGAAATCATTCTATGGTGACAGTGCAACGAAGGAAAATGATTTTGGCTATCATTTCATGCCGAAGATCGGAACTGGAAAAGACTATTCTTTCATTCGGTTATTTGATGCGATGTATCGCAAAGAGCTTGAAGGCTTAATTATGTTCGGTTCAAACCCTGTAGTTGGCGGACCAAATGCTGGTCAAGCGATTAAATCGTTAAGCAACTTAAAATGGATGGTTGCCATTGATTTATTTGAAACAGAAACATCTGCATTCTGGCAGAAAGAAGCTGGTTCAGACCCTGCATCCATCCAAACGGAAGTCATTTTCTTACCAGCATGTTCATCTTATGAAAAAGAAGGTTCAATAACGAACTCTGGACGCTGGATGCAATATCGCTGGCAAGCAATTGCACCAAAGGGCGAATCAAAAGCAGACTTAGAAATAACTCACATGCTGGCACGCCGCTTAAAAGAGCTTTATAAAAATAGTACGAAGCCTGGTGATCAGCCAATTAAATCTTTGCATTGGGAGTACGGTAATACCGATCATCCAGATATTGATTTAGTTTGCCGAGACATCAACGGATATGATTGGAAAACGAAGCAGCAAGTGAAAGCTTTTGCGGATCTGAAGGATGATGGTTCTACAACTGCAGGCTGCTGGATTTACACCGGTTTCTATCCAGAAAACGACAACTTAGCGAAACGCCGAGACAACACAAACGAAGGTATGAGCAACTTCTTGAAATGGTCTTATGCTTGGCCTGCTAACCGTCGAAATTTATACAACCGTGCAAGTGCAGACTTGAATGGAAAACCATGGAGCAAGGATCGCGTCGGAATTTACTGGGATGCAGCTCAAGGTAAATGGGTAGGTAATGATGTTCCAGACTTTGCTGCGACAAAAGGTCCGAACGATCCAACTTTCAATGATCCATTTATTATGATTGCAGGTGGTAAGGGTGGACTATTCGCAGGTATTAATGAAGGTCCATTCCCAGAGCATTATGAGCCATATGAAAATCCGATTTCTAATGCATTTTCAAGTGTTCAATTAAACCCAGCTGTTCAGTTCGGCGAAAAAGAAATAAATGTACGTGGTGATGTTTCAGAATTCCCGGTTATTGCAACTACTTATCGTGTATCTGAACATTGGCAATCAGGAATCATGACGCGCAACGTCCCATGGTTAGCTGAGCTTGTTCCACATATGTATGTTGAAATAAGTGAAGAGCTGGCTAAAGAACGAGGCATTGCGAATAAGGACCGAATTATTGTGTCATCTGCTCGTGGTGAAATTGAAGCATATGCGATGATTACGAAACGATTTAAGCCATATAAGCTTAAAGACAAAACGATGCACCATATCGGAATGCCTTGGCATTTTGGCTATAAAGGAATTGCAACAGGTGCAACTGCCAACCGCTTAACACCAAATATTGGAGATGCTAATACGACTATTCCTGAATATAAAGCATTCCTTTGTGATGTTAGGAGGGCAAAATAATGGCAAATTATGAATATATTAAATTTGTTGATGTAACGAAATGTGATGGCTGCCGTGCATGTATGGTAGCGTGTAAAAACTGGAATGACCTTCCTGCAGAACCAGAGGAGTTTCAAGGAAGTGTGCAATCCCATAAAACACTTACAGCGAATACTTGGAATGTCATTACTTATGATGAACAAGAAACAGCTAATGGTAATTTCGAATGGTTGTTTAGACATAAGTCTTGTCACCACTGTGTAGAAGCTGCATGTGAAAAAGCATGTCCTGAGTTTGCGATTAGTCATACTGAATTTGGTTCTGTTGTTGTTGATGCAGACAAATGTGTAGGCTGTGGATATTGTGTGAATAACTGTCCGTTTGATGTTATTCAGCTTGCGACATACTTAGACAATAAAGGAAAAGAATACCGCAAAGCACAGAAATGTGATCTTTGTACAAATCGTTTAGAAGAAGGCTTGCGCCCTGCATGTGTAACAGCTTGTCATACAGATTGCTTAGTTTATGATGAAAAGGATAAGGTTTTAGCTGAAGCTGAGCAACGTTTAGCGAAAATTAAAGAGCGCTTCCCGAATGCGAATATTTACAATCCACAAGGGATTAAAGGAACAACAACTGTATATCTTCTAGCTGACAAGCCATCTGTTTACGGGCTTCCTGAAGATCCGAAGGTTCCTCTATCTCAAGTCGTTTGGAAAGATTATGCACATCCAATTGGCAAGGCATTATTAGGAGCGACATCAATGGCGGTAATTGCTTCAGTCATTTCTTCTGCGATTAATAAGGAAAAGGGTAATCATGAAGGAGGGCAGGATCATGAGTAAACCTCAGAAAATGGTTAAGCGTTTTAATAAAGGTTTCATCATATCCCACTGGGTAAATGCAGGTGCGTTTTTCGTCCTATACATTTCTGCCCTTCCAATGTACACTGAGTTTTTTAACTGGCTCTATCCAGTATTTGGTGGCCCTGCTGGTGCTCGTTTAGTGCATAGAATTGCTGCTGTCGCATTTATGCTGCCACTGTTTATTATGATTATTTTTGACTTTAAAGGATTTATGAACTGGATGAAAAACATCTTTTCCTGGAAAAAGCATGATCTGCTATTTTTTAAGGAATTTCCGAAAGAGTTTTTTGGCTTGAAGTCAAACGTTCCGAAGCAAGATTTCTTCAATGCCGGTGAAAAAATTAACTCTTGGTTAATGATTATTACAACTTTAATGTTAATTGGTTCTGGTATTGTGATGTGGGTTGGCAAAGGCTTCTTCCCTTATGGGGTTATTATGTGGGCATATCCAATTCATGCAATTGGCCTTGGTCTTGCCGCAGCTGTAGCAATTGCACATATTTATATGTCTTTAGTCCTTGCACGTCCTTCGATGAGAGGGATTACAAAAGGGGATGTGACAGAGGAATACGCAAAAGATCACCATGGTCGCTGGTATGATGAGCTTCAAGAATCAGATAAAAAGAAGAAGAAACATGCTTAAGCGAAAATTAATAAATGAACATTGAAATAACAATGAGAAAGAGCTACCCTGAATTCAGGGTAGCCTTTCATCTGTTGTATAGAAAACTTTAAAATGAAAGTGGTGTTTTTTATGGCGAAAAACAGTGTTCTTGATAATAACTATGAGAAATTGCAAACAGCAATTCAAGCTTTACATGATACGTGGATTGAACAAATTAATGACATGACTATTTCAAATTTAGAGAAAATAAACAAAGGAAAGTTTCCACTTATTCCACAAGTAGAAATCAAGATTGATCTTCAACAGTATCGAACTTTTATTGTGGAATTGCTTCAATTGATTGGTGAGAATAAATCAGAATTACAAGATGAAGGAAAGAAAATAACTGTCCTTTTAACAACAGAACTGCTTGAAAAATGGTTTAAAGAAACAATTGCTGTAAATCAATTTTATTTTCATAAATTTGCTGAAGAAAATGGCATTCCAGAGTGGCTTCCAGTTTTTGTAGCTGAACATGCAGCACGTCCGTATATTCAAAAGGCAACTGAACAATTAGCCGAACCATTAAAAGGTGGAAAAGACAGTCATGCTTGTCCTTCTTGTGGTGAACCAGCTCGTTTTGCCTTAGTCGGAAAAAATGGCGGTAAAGAGATGACATGTCCACGCTGTCTTCACCAATGGGATGTAAAGAAGATTAGCTGTGCGCATTGTGGGACAGAAGGAAATCTAGTTGTTCTCAAAATTGAAGGAGAAGAAACAGCTGAGATTCATGCTTGCAATAAATGTAAGGGATATACTAAAGTTATTGATATAAGGAAGCTATTTAAAAAGGAATCTCCTACATTACTAGATGTTAAAAATATTCATTTAGACTTTATCGCTCAAGAAAAAGGCTTTGGCATTCAGGAAGAGTCCAATTCCCATTAATGGGTAGGTGAGATAATGATGACGGCGACAGGAATTATTAATGCTGGCGGCAAATCGAGCAGAATGGGAACGAATAAAGCATTATTAAAAATTGGTGAAAAAACAGTAATTGAGCAAATTGCTGATGAACTAAAAAAGGTTGTCTCAAGCATTATTATCGTGACAAACACACCAAGTGAATATGAATTTCTCGGCCTTCCGATAGTTGAGGATAAATGGAAGGGTATGGGACCGCTTGCAGGTATACATGCAGGCTTAAACGCAACAAAAACGGATAAAAATCTAGTTGTTGCTTGTGATATGCCTTTTATTTCTTCTGAATTAGGAGCAGTTTTACTTAATTATTTACACGATTATCAGGCAGCTGTGCCACAAATATCAGGTCAGCTTCATCCGTTATTTGCGGCATATCGTAAGGATGTAAAAGAGGAAATTAATAACTCCTTACAAAATGAACAGCTGCGGATAAGATATTTTTTACAACATGTACAAGCAAAAATTGTTACTGAAGATGATCTGAATGAGTTAAAGTTTCCATTCCAGGCTAGTCATTTTTTTAATATGAACCATCCTGAGGAATTTGAAGAAGCTTTAACATTATTCAGCAACTTTAATCATGATCAAAATGAAAGCAAGAATGCTTTCAATGATGTGGGCGTTCAAGATGATAAAAAGCTAAGAGAAAGCAGAGATTAACAATGAAATTTTTCCAAGTTAAATCGGTGGAGGAAACGTTCAAGTTAATAAGGGAACAGATTCATCCGTTAACTGAAAAGATTGAGAAACCACTTTTTGAAGCGCTTCATTTCGTGTTGGCTGATGATGTATACACAAACGAAAATGTCCCTGATTTCCGTCGTTCCACTGTTGATGGATATGCAGTCAAGGCTAAAGATACATTCGGTTCATCAGAAAACATGCCTGGATTTCTCACCCTTATCGGAGAGGTTCGAATGGGAGAGGCTGCGTCAAAAGCCATTCAGTCAACAGAAGCGATGTATGTTCCTACAGGTGCTATGATCCCTGAAGGTAGTGATGCTGTTGTCATGATTGAACATTGTGAGAACATGAGCGGCTTGCTTAATGTTTATCGGCAATCCGCTCCAGGAGAAAACATCATATCGATAGGGGAAGATATGAAAAAGGACGATCTTCTTTTAGCAAAAGGAACGAAGCTTCGTTCACAGGAATTAGGGGCCCTTGCTTCACAGGGAATTACAAAAGTTTCCGTCTTTCGCAAGCCTGTAATCGGCTATTTATCATCAGGTGATGAAATTGTGCCAATTGAAACGCAAACGCTTGCACCTGGTGAGATAAGAGATATGAATTGGATAACCATTGGTGCTCTTGTATCGGAATGGGGCTTCACCTTTCAATATGGAGGAATTGTGAAGGATAATCGTGATGAGTTTGAACGAAAAGCACGGGAACTGCTCGAGATATCAGATTGTTTAGTCGTATCTGGTGGAAGTTCAGTTGGTACAAAGGATTTTTCGGTGGATGTGATTCAATCACTTGGGGAGCCGGGGGTTTTCGTTCATGGTGTTTCAATTAAACCGGGAAAACCGACGATTTTGTCAGTAGCGAAGGAAAAGCCGATAATTGGTTTACCAGGCCATCCCGCTTCAGCTGCTATTATCTTCCGTTTATTTGGAAAAGCAGTTTTAGAGCAGCTCCAAGGGATTCGTTCTCATGAAAAACAACTGACGTTTGCGAAGGCAACGAAGAACATTCCATCTGCAACAGGTCGAACAGACTATGTGAGGGTGCGACTTTTTGAAGAGAATAATCAATGGTTTGCAGAACCGATATTTGGGAAATCTGGCTTAATCTCGACCCTAGTACAAAGTGACGGAATGATTGAAATTGCAGCACCGAGTGAAGGCATTCAAAAAGGGGAGCTCGTTCCCATTCGATTATTTTAAATCATTGATGATGTCTTTCCACTTCTGTAAGTGGGTATGAATGTAAAAGGGCTTTCAAATTCAGCAGGGGGGTGGATATGAATGGCAGCCTTTCATTATAAAAGGAAAGTTTATTTAGAAGATGAGCCCCGCAGCGAGGCTAGACAACAAATGCTTTCTCAATTTCAGCCTAAGAGAAAAACGGAGTGGATTGAAAGCAGCAATTCGCTTGGAAGAGTAACAGCGGAACCCATTTTTGCGAATTCTTCTATGCCGCATTACCATGCCTCAGCGATGGATGGGATTGCAGTATGTGCAGAAGCAACATATGCGGCTCATGAGCAAAATCCAATTCAACTAAAGCAAAATGTGGATTTTATGTATGTAGATACAGGGAATGAGGTTTGTTCGCCGTTTGATGCGGTTATTATGATTGAAAATGTCGAAGAGCTTGATGAGGATACTGTGGAAATCATTGAGCCTGCTTCACCATGGCAGCATATTCGTCCCATTGGAGAAGACATTGTTCAGGAAGAAATGCTCTTTCCTCAAGGGCATATGATTAGACCTGTTGATATCGGGGCCCAGCTTGCCTCGCGTGTATTAACAATTCCAGTTATGAAAAAGCCAATTGTTACGGTTATTCCTACAGGAAATGAACTTGTTCATGCAGATGGTTTAGTTGCTACTGGAAAACTAGTAGAATTTAACGGTTCTGTCATTTCGAATTATATTCATGAATGGGGTGGAGAGTCTCGTTTACATCCGATCGTAAAAGATGAACCAGAAAATATTAAAGCCGTTCTTTTGGAAGCGGCAGAACAATCAGACATTGTTGTGATAAATGCAGGTTCTTCGGCGGGCTCAAAGGATTATACGGTTCATATCATTGAAGAAATTGGTGAAGTTTATACACATGGGGTTGCAACGAGACCAGGAAAACCAGTGATCATCGGAAAGATCGGACATACAATGATTGTAGGCGTTCCTGGATATCCAGTATCAGCCTATTTAGCGCTTGAGTGGTTTGTTCGACCACTTATTTGTGATTATTTGCAAATTCCTGAGCCGGTTAGACAAACATTAAAGGTAAAATTAGGTCGTCGAATTGTCGGAACAATGGGGGCTGAAGATTTTATTCGCATGAATATTGGGTTTGTGAATGGAGAATTCATAGCGAATCCCCTTTCAAGAGCGGCTGGTGTAACAATGTCCTTAGTGAGAGCAGATGGTCTTCTAGTCATCCCTCCTACTCAATTGGGCTATGAGCAAGGGGAAACGGTTGAAATTGAGCTTTTAAAGTCACTAGAGGAAATTAAAGATTCAGTTGTATTTATTGGAAGCCACGATTTAACACTTGATCTATTATCTTCTCATCTTAAAAAAGTGAAAAAAACATCGAAGCTAATGTCCTCTCATGTCGGGAGCTTAGCAGGGATTATGGCAATCAAGAAGGGGGAAGCCCATGTGGCCGGAATTCATCTTCTTGACCCTGAAACAAAGGAATACAATTTATCTTATATCGAGAAATTTTTAGCTAACGAAGAAGTAGTTCTTTACCCATTTTTGAAACGAAAGCAAGGTTGGTTATTGCCAAAGGGCAACCCACTTCATATAAAAGATGTCACAGACATTAGCGACAAGCAAGCCCACTTCGTTAATCGTCAAAAAGGTGCGGGAACAAGAATTTTATTTGACATGCTCTTAAGAGAAGTAGGGTTAAATTCAGAAAGTATAAACGGTTATGATCGTGAAATGTTCTCTCATTTAAGTGTTGCAGCCGAAGTGAAAGGAGATAGTAAGGCTGTAGGTCTTGGAATCTATCCAGCTGCTAAATCAATGGGGCTTGATTTTATTCCTGTAGCGGACGAGCATTATGATTTACTTATGACAAAGGGATTTTTTGAAAGTGAACAAGGAAAAACGATAATTGGAATAATTCAATCCGCAGAGTTTAAAAAGCGTGTTGATGAAATTGGCGGCTACTCAATCGAAGTCAACCCTGAACCAATTTATTTTCCAAGATCAGAAAATTGAGAGTTTCTTGTTAGTGAAGTCCCTGTGTTTTCAATTTTTCTAAATTAAGAGGTGATGAAATGGATTACCAAATATCGAAGGAACCAATCATTATTCAGGAAGTAATTGATAAGGTCGTTCAACGTGAAGCTGGAGCAATTACAACCTTTATTGGAACAGTCCGCGAATTAACTCACGGCAAAAAAACACTTTTCCTCATTTATGAAGCTTATGAGTCGATGGCTGTTAAGAAGCTTGAACAAATTGGTGATGAGATTAAGAAACGCTGGGAAGGTGCGGAGGTAGCGATTACGCATCGCGTTGGGAAATTAGATATTACAGATATTGCTGTAGTTATCGCCGTATCTACGCCACACCGTGCAGACTCATATGAGGCAAATCGTTATGCGATAGAGCGGATTAAGGAAATTGTTCCGATTTGGAAAAAGGAACATTGGGTAGATGGAGAAGAATGGGTTGGAAATCAGCTTGAAACTGTAGCATATCCAAAAGGAAAACCGGAGGAGAAGGACTTAAATGAATAAAATTTTGTTTTTTGCTCATTTACGAGATGTCGTCGGCGGGGAATCAATCGAATGGGATGCAAAGGGCTTAAAAGTTACTGATCTGAAAAAGCTAATTTCCGAAAAATATGAAGCAATAAATCTTGATAATGTGATGACAGCCATTAATGAAGAATTTGCTTCAGATGAAGAGATTATTCATGAAGGCGAT
This sequence comes from Cytobacillus sp. Bva_UNVM-123, assembly GCF_046351715.2. Lineage (NCBI taxonomy): Bacteria > Bacillati > Bacillota > Bacilli > Caryophanales > Bacillaceae > Cytobacillus > Cytobacillus sp. Bva_UNVM-123. The sequence goes on along the minus strand of NZ_CM177772.1, from coordinate 4,946,867 downwards.
ATGATTGCCTTTATTCCGCCAGTAAGTGGTGGCTAATGAACGAGAAAGGAAGTTTAGAGCAATGAACGAAAGATATTCTCGACAAATTTTGTTCCCGTCCATAGGCAAAAAGGGGCAGGAGAAAATTCGTTCAAAGCATGTATTGTTAATTGGAGCAGGAGCTCTCGGCTCTGGGAATGCAGAAATGCTCACAAGAGCGGGAGTAGGGACTTTAACGATCGTTGACCGTGATTATGTAGAAGAAAGCAATCTTCAACGTCAGCAGCTTTATACAGAAAAGGATGTTGAAGAGAAATTGCCTAAAGCGGCGGCAGCTGTAAAAAGACTGCGGGAAATTAACTCGGATGTGAACTTACAACCGGTGGTAGCCGATGCCACTCCTGAAAAGTTCGTCGATCTCGTTCAAGGCGTCGATTTAATCATTGATGCAACAGATAATTTTGAAACGAGAATGATGATTAATGATATTTCTCAAAAATATCATATACCATGGATTTATGGAGCATGTGTCAGCAGCTATGGCATGAGTTTAACGATTATTCCTGGAAAAACACCGTGCTTGAATTGCTTATTGAAGAAAATCCCCATTCAAGGGTTGACGTGTGATACTGGTGGAATTATCGCACCTGCAGCGCAAATGGTTATCTCTCATCAGGTTGCTGAGGCGCTAAAAATCCTTGTGGAAGACTGGGATGCAGTTCGGGACTCTTATGTTAGCTTTGATTTATGGCATAATCAATATACGAATATAAAAATAGCGAAAGCAAAAGATAGACATTGTTTGTCATGTGGAGATGAGCGTACTTATCCATATTTAGATAGCGATAATATGATGAAAACCGCTGTTCTTTGTGGAAGAGACACGGTTCAAATTCGTCCGCCTAAGCAGGAGGAAATTCAGTTAAGTACATTGTCAACCCAGTTGAAATCACTAGGTTATCATGTTAAAGGGAATCCATATTTACTATCAGTCGAAATGGATGACCAACGACTCGTGATTTTTAATGATGGGCGTGCCCTTATACATGGAACGAAAGATGTAACACAGGCGAAAACAATTTATCACCGTCTTCTCGGATAAACGTATGAACTATTTTTAAACAATAAGAAGTATAAAATTAAGGGTCTACCATGGTCATTTGGACTGTGGTATTTTCTTTTTATGGAGAGGAACAGTTCTGTTGGCTTTCGAAAAAATGATATAGATAAGCATTCTCTCAGCTTGTCCATCAGCACGACATTTGGCGGTCACGCCAATCGTCCGACCGATTCCCGAAAAGCGTCCATCACCGAAATATCGGGAAAGAAGATGGTCAACCGATTCCCGAAAAGCGCCCACCACCGAAATATTGGGAAAGAAGATGGTCAACTGATTCCCGAAAAAAGCGCATCCCCGATGTTTCGGAAATGAAAATGGCCAACCGATTCCCGAAAAGCGTCTATCTTCGATATTTAGGGAAAGAAGATGGTCAACCGATTCCTCAAAAAAGTACATCCCGATGTTTCAGGAATGAAAGTGGCCAACCGATTCCCGAAAAGCGCCCACCACCGAAATATCGGGAAAGAAGATGGCCGACCGATTCCCGAAAAAAGCGCATCCCGATGTTTCGGGAAAGAAGATGGCCGACCGATTCCCGAAAAAAGCGCATCCCCGATGTTTCGGGAAAGAAGATGGCCGACCGATTCCCGAAAAGCGTCCATCACCGAAATATCGGGAAAGAAGATGGTCAACCGATTCCCGAAAAGCGCCCACCACCGAAATATTGGGAAAGAAGATGGTCAACTGATTCCCGAAAAAAGCGCATCCCCGATGTTTCGGAAATGAAAATGGCCAACCGATTCCCCAAAAAAGCGCATCCGCGATATTTCACACGAGCGGTACCGGGCAGTTTTGCCGCCTGGTTTTTACCCAAGTTTTTCTTAGAAGTAAGTGAAAGCAAAGGGTGGGGAAAGATATCGAATTCTTTCCTCACCCTTTGTTTTTGTTATAAGATAAAGTAAGTATACTGCTAGTAACATCGAATAAGAATAGCTACGGCATTGGCCGAAGGGACTTGGAGAACACAAAGTTTAGAGCGCAGTCTAATCGTATATTTCACTATGTTCATGTTATAATAGTTGTGAATAATGCAAGGAATGATAATGATGAAGAAGCGAATTGATTGTTTTAAATGTAAATACTTCTATGTTACATGGGATAGTCGTTATCCGAAGGGATGTAAAGCCTTTCAATTTAAGACAGCTCAGTTGCCTTCTGCTGAAGTTCTTCGAGCATCAGGCCAACCATGTTTACGATTTGAGAAAAAAGCGAATGGTTAATGGTAGAGGTGAAAGGATTGAATATTTCTATTCAGCAATTACTTGAGAAAATGGAAAAGGAATTAGGAGAAGCAAAAGATAGCTCTACTCTCCAAAGAATGCGAGAAAGAGTCCACACGATAAAGTCATTATGTGAGCTTATCCTTGAGGTAGAGAATGAAGACCGGCAGCATGAACGAACGAATACATATACGCTCCAATCCAAACAACAAATAGAACCATCCTCTATTCAGCAACCACAACGGCTGAAAATGGATGATGAAGCAAATGGGGATTCCATTTTTGATTTCTAAAAGGAAAGGTTTACTTTAGTACTTGCCTATTAGTCAAGAAATGAGGGGTAGTTACAATGAAAGTATTTATTATTCTTGGGGCATTGAACGCCTTATTATCTGTAGCATTAGGAGCCTTTGGAGCTCATGGACTTGAGAAAATAGTTGAGCCCAAGTATATGGAGATATGGAAAACAGGTGTCCAATATCAAATGTTTCATGCTACAGGTTTATTAATTATCGGGGTGTTGTTGGGGAAATTTCCTGTCAGTGGACTTTTAACGTGGTCAGGCTGGTTAATGCTTATCGGGATAATTTTATTCTCCGGCAGCTTGTACGTATTGACAGTGACGAAAATAGGTGTTCTTGGAGCCATTACACCATTTGGCGGAGTAGCCTTTTTAGTAGCGTGGGCACTACTAATAACAGCAGCCGTCAAGCATATGTGATATAGAAAAGCGGAGAGCGCTGCTTATCGGTGACAAGCATAAGACGAGCTGGCAGGAAGGTTGCCCTTTAACCTTCTTGACAGATTGGCTTATGACCTCGAGCCGATGGCGCTCGGAGCTAGACAATAGAAAAGCGGAGAGCGCCTGATTAGCGCCTCCGCTTTTCTTATCTAGGACTGTATTGTGAGAGCATGCCTGGCACTGTACCAAAAGGTGGCTCATATTCAACTTCTTCATTGAATACGACATAATCTAAGTAAACCATTGGAATTAAATATCTTTTCCCTGTTTGTGGATCGCTAAGGATTAAGTGATCCCTGCCTGCTGCTTCAATAAGACCATCGAAGGTTCTTTGGGGAGTCCCCTCAAACGTTGCAAAAACAGTGACAAGCTTTCCTTTGTTTAACCGCAAAATGTTCTCAATATAAGATTGTTCAATTGGGAGCATCCCTGGAATATGTGCTCCTGGAGTTGCTGGTGTAGTTGCTGTTCCAGGGATGGGCCCTGTACCGCCTGTTGGTACTTGTTGAAAGGCAGTAGGCTGACCCCCAAATGACTGCGGCACAGTACCTCCAGACGTAGGCTGTTGAAACCCATAATAAGGGGTTGTTCGGTAATCTGTATAAGGGTACTGACTATAGTACGGTTCGCTCACTAGTTTCCCTCCTTAAAACACTTTAATTTTTTATTAAAATATCAAATGTAAAGCTCTTACTTCATTAAATGACTCACTAATTTATTCGTATGTGAAGGCATGTTTGTTTATGACTTTTTCATCTACTTGTATGAAAAATAAATAGTCACTAGATTCATTGAACCATTCCTTTTGTATAAATAGAAAAGCTCCCGGTACAATGTCCGGGAGCAAAAGGATTAATTAACATGTAATAGTTGAGCTACTCGATCTTCTTCAAGAATATTACCAACGAAGAAAGAACCGAATTCGCCATAGCGCGCACTTACTTCATCAAAGCGCATTTCATAAATAAGTTTTTTGAATTGAAGGGCTTCATCAGAGAATAATGTAACGCCCCATTCGTAGTCGTCAAAGCCAACAGACCCAGTAATAATTTGCTTAACCTTTCCTGCATATGAACGACCGATCATTCCGTGGCTGCGCATCATGTCGCGGCGATCTTCCATCGGAAGCATATACCAGTTATCATTGCCTTGGCGGCGCTTATCCATCGGATAGAAGCAAACATGTTTTGTTTTTGGCAAAATTGGGTATAAACGTGCAAGAATTTCTGGGCTTTTGTATGGATCTTGATCAGACGGCAAATAATTACTTAATTCAACGATAGATACATAAGAAGATGTCGGAATGCAATATTCTGCTAATTTTGTCTTGTTGAATTCGTTTTCAATTTCATTAATTTCTTCTAATGTAGGTCTTAAAGTCATCATCATAAAATCAGCTTTTTGCCCGACGATTGTGTATAGTGCATGGCTTCCCTTTTTCTCATTTTGAGTCGTATTCCACTTTTCAATAAGGGCTAAAAACTCATGAATTGCCGCTTGGCGTTCATCACTTGATAACATTTTCCAAGACGTCCAATCAATTGCTCGGAAGTCATGTAAACAATACCAACCCTCAAGTGTTTTTGCTGCTTCACTCATTTTACGATCACTCCTATTATGTACTTGCGCCTTTGGAAACAATTAAAATCAACATGCTCCATTATGCTCACCATGACAAGTACATGACAACCCTTGCTAAAAGAGGGCTTATATCCATAGTCAAGCTCTTTGTAACTAGAAGTCCTGTACGTCAAGGAGCAGGCGTTGGTGCTAGACACCTATCTAACTTAAAAAAATATTATTTTTTACACCATAACTATATCATAGTTTTCCCCATTTACATCAGAATAACACTTATAAACTAAAAAGGAATGTCCCTATTTTTGACGAAAATGTGGAAATTGTCACAGTTTTCATGTCAGTAAAGTCCCCTCTAATGAAGTTATCACGTCATATCAGTTTGTACGTATACACTCTCCTTAATTGATTCATAATTGTGAAGAATAAACATCTTGAAATTTTAGAAGTATTGGGTATTCTAAAGGAGAACAAGAGGGAGGATTTATATGGGTGATCTATTTATGGGGTTAAAGGAGAGCATTAAAGGTCGAAATGTAAAAATAGTTTTTCCAGAAGGGGTGGATGAGCGGATTTTAGCCGCCGCGGGAAGATTAGCTGCTGAAAAGCTTCTGACTCCTATTCTCATTGGAAACGTTCAAGCTATTGAAGCGAAGGCAAAAGAAAATAGTATTTCACTCGAAGGAATCGTTATACATGATCCTAACAATTTTGCTAAACTGGATGAACTAGTAGCCGCTTTTGTGGAAAGACGAAAAGGAAAAGAGACAGTGGATGAAGCTCGAAAAATAGTTCTTGATGAAAATTATTTTGGCACCATGCTGATTTATACGAATAAGGCTGATGGACTTGTAAGTGGTGCTGCACATTCTACAGCAGATACCGTTCGACCTGCCTTGCAAATTATAAAGACGAAGGCAGGAGTTAGTAAAACATCAGGCGTTTTCATTATGGTTCGTGATAAAGAAAAATACATATTTGCCGATTGTGCTATTAATATTGCACCTGATAGTAAAGAATTAGCTGAAATTGCTATTGAGAGTGCCAAAACAGCAAACATGTTTGGAATGGAACCGCGAGTTGCCATGTTAAGCTTTTCAACAAAAGGATCCGCGAAATCTCCAGAGACAGAGAAGGTTATGGCTGCTGTTGAAGAAGCTAAAAAGCACAATCCGAATTTACTGATTGACGGTGAATTTCAATTTGACGCAGCTGTTGTTCCATCTGTGGCGGAAAAAAAAGCTCCAAATTCAATAATTAAAGGCGATGCGAATGTGTTTATTTTCCCTAGCTTAGAAGCTGGAAACATTGGCTATAAAATTGCTCAACGTCTCGGGAAGTTTGAAGCGGTTGGTCCTATTTTGCAAGGATTAAACCGTCCTGTTAATGACTTGTCCCGAGGATGTAATGAAGAAGATGTATATAAATTAGCGATTATTACAGCTGCACAAGCATTAAATCAATAAGAGACGGAAATATCGGGAATAAGTTAATTGGGGAGAAATAAAATGGGAGATTTATTACAGCAAGATCAATGGAGAATAATTGACCAATCGGTAGTTGGGAAACATTTTAATGCACTTTATTCATTTGGGATGGATGATACTTTATGTGCGTCTGTCGGAGGTGGAACGGCCCCGCCTACTGCAAGGTCATGGGTTCACCACAATACAGTTGTTCTAGGCATTCAAGATACGAAGCTACCGTTTTTAGCGGATGGTCTACACTATTTAAACAGCCAGGGATATGAAGTTATTGTTAGAAATTCAGGTGGTCTTGCTGTTGTACTCGATGAGGGTGTATTAAATATAACGCTCGTTTTTCCGGAAAAAGAAAAAGGAATTGACATCAATCGTGGATATGATGCGATGTGGCAGCTGATTAAGGAACTATTTGCAGATTTCCCTGATGAAATTGAAGCCCGAGAAATAGTTGGCTCTTACTGTCCGGGAAGCTATGATTTAAGTATTGGTGGGAAAAAATTTGCGGGAATTTCACAAAGGCGTCTCCGATTTGGCGTTGCTGTGCAAATCTATCTTTGTGTCAATGGCAGTGGAAGTGCCCGTGCGGAAGTAATTGAGCAATTTTATTCTATTTCTAAAAAACAGGCAGATACAAAATATGAGTATCCAATTATTAATCCAAATGTCATGGCATCTTTAACAGAATTATTACAGATTGATTTAACTGTTCAGGACGTTATGCTGCGCCTTTTAAATGTACTAAAAAGAAAAAGCAATCATATTTATATGGGCGAGTTAACAGCAGAAGAAGCTCGCCTTTTTGAAGCGTACTACAGTCGTGTTACCGAGAGAAATGATAAAATAATGGAAGAATTATATTAGAAAAACTTTGGTTTTCTTATGCAATATACATACGAGCAAATGAATTGGAACTTTCTTTAGCTAACGAAAAGCCGTAAAGTGAAATCTTTACGGCTTTTCTTGATCGAGGACCATGCCCCTTCTCCTTCTCCCAAAAAGGAAGTTCTATTTTCTAAAAAAAGTAATAAATATTTTGAAGTAGCTGAATGGCTAACCAAGGCGCTTGCGCTTTTCTAATAATATAAGAATTTGTATCTTTGAAGTTGGATGAGTGTCTAGCTCCAGCGCCTAGCGACTAGTAAACTTCCCTCCCTCTCCCCTACGATAAGTCAACATCGACTCGCTTCACTCGTCGTGTTTCCTTTATCTCAGTCGAGGTCAGTCCAGTTTATACGTCTCTAACCAAGGCGCTTGCGCTTTTCTTATTTACTCAGCCATTTTTTCGAGATTTCCGTTTCGATCCATTTTAAATTTTGTTGTTGGCTTTTCTTCTTCTTCAAAAAGGACAAGCTTACGAGCTCTGTTCATAATTTTCATTAATGTTTCGTAATCTTCTTGAATGGAAACGGAATTTTGTTCTAAATGATTTATTTTTCCTTGTAATTCATCATTGTGGCTCTTAATCTGCGCATTTTCGCGCTTTAATCTTTCATTCTCATTTCTTAAAATATCTAGTTGAATACTTGAATGTTTTAAAGTTTGTAAGTATGAGATGACATGCTCAATATTCAATTCTGATGCTACATGATAGCTTGCTTGTTGAGTGTTCACAGTACTTATCATTGATTCTGTCATGTTCATATTATTGAATGAATTTTCTTTTTCCTCAATTGGAAGAGATAAATCTATTGCTGCTTCAACATCATTCACTGTTGGAGCAGGTGGGCTATAAAGAAGCTTTTTCTTTCCCCCTTGATCTTTTCCAAGAATGCGTTGCCTTTGCTTCCGCTGTTTCTTTGCGAGCTGTAGGGCTTTTTCATATTGATGTCTTACGACAGCATTCCAGCGGAATCCACACGCTGCAGACGTCCTATCTAGCTTATCTCCCACCTCTTCGAAGGCATTCAATTGTGTGCTGCCCTCGCGTACATGTCTTAAAACTGTTTCTGCTAGTAATAAATCATTTTCATCAGTCCATGCATCTTGACGAACTTTCATAATCTCAACTCCTAAATTAGTATACATTTTATTTCTATAGTTTAAGGATGGACATTTTTGCAGAAAATTATACAAATGGGTTTAAAAGGATAGTAGAATTAATTACATTTTCATCCTTTTTCAATAGATAGGTATTTAATGATGCCGATAAAAGGCCAACCGCTTGCATTAGGAGGAAAGAAGCTGTAAAATACAGCAAGAGCCTTTAGTTGTTATAGTTAGAATCAGGAGAGCGAAGGCGCTCAGTTCAACAGTTCTCTAAATATGTTCTCTTTCTTACATAGTTAAGATAGATCGCAGAAAGGGTTGTAACGAATATGGCAAACGAATTTCGTGTTTGCGACGATTGTCAAGGCGTTAATTTAAAGACATTAATCCCTCGTTTAAAGGATATTGATCCAGAGGCGAAAATAGAGATTGGCTGCCAGTCGTATTGTGGACCAGGCAGAAAGAAAACATTTGCATTTGTGAATAATCGTCCGCTAGCCGGCTTAACAGAAGAAGAATTAATCGAAAAAGTAAATAAAAAGCTTAAAAAATAAAGTCACCTTACCACCAATGGGAAGGTGATTTTATTTTGAAAATTTGTATTTTATGGTGCCTGGCACCGTAAAATGACCGATTCCCGAAAAACGCTCACACTCGATATTTTGGGAATGAAGATGGCTAACCGATTCCCGAAAAACGCTCCCTCTCGATATTTTGGGAATGAAGATGGCTGACCGATTCCCGAAAAACGCTCACACTCGATATTTTGGGAATGAAGATGGCTAACTGATTCCCGAAAAACGCTCCCTCTCGATATTTTGGGAATGAAGATGGCTGACCGATTCCCAAAAAATGCACCCTCTCGATATTTTGGGAATGAAGATGGCTAACCGATTCCCGAAAAACGCTCACTCTCGATATTTTGGGAATGAAGATGGCTGACCGATTCCCCAAAAACGCACCCTCTCGATAATTCGGGAATGAAGATGGTCGACCGATTCCCCAAAAACGCACCCTCTCGATAATTCGGGAATGAAGAAGGTCGACCGATTCCTGAAAAATGCGCCCTCTTAATATTTCGGGAATGAAGAAGGTTGACCGATTCCTGCATGTACGGTGCCTAACACCAAAAAAACACAAAAAATAGTAAAAAATGGAACTAAAAAATTCGGGATGCTGCAATTCGTTACTCGACAAGCTTCCTGTCGAGTAACGCCGATTTTTCAGAAATTTTGTAGTGAATTGCTTTCTTTTTCAAGCTATAATGAGAGGAAGTAAGTAAATCGGAGGGAAAAGATGGCATATCCGGTTGAGAAATTACGTGAAGAAAAAGTATTTAAAGATCCTGTTCACCGCTATATTCATGTTCGTGATCGCGTGATTTGGGATTTAATTGGAACGAAGGAGTTTCAACGGCTTAGAAGAATTAAGCAGCTTGGGACAACGTATTTAACTTTTCATGGGGCGGAGCATAGCCGATTTAACCATTCTCTCGGGGTGTATGAAATTATTCGTCGAATTTCAGACGATGTTTTTCGCGGTAGACCTGAGTGGAATGAAGATGACAGACTTCTCTCTTTATGTGCAGCACTCCTACATGATTTAGGGCATGGCCCGTTCTCACATTCGTTTGAAAAAGTGTTTGATTTAGACCATGAGTACTATACGAGAGCCATTATCCTTGGAGAAACAGAAGTAAATAAAGTTTTGCTTAGAGTAAGCAAGGATTTTCCAGCAAAAGTAGCAGAAGTCATCGCCAAAACATCGAAAAATAAATTAGTCGTTAGTTTAATTTCAAGCCAAATTGACGCGGATCGTATGGATTACCTGCAAAGAGATGCCTATTATACAGGGGTAAGCTATGGACATTTTGATATGGAACGAATTTTGCGTGTGATGCGGCCAGGAGAAGATCAGGTCGTCATAAAGCAAAGTGGGATGCATGCGGTTGAGGATTATATTATGAGCCGTTATCAAATGTATTGGCAAGTCTATTTTCACCCTGTAACCCGCAGTGCTGAAGTAATTTTAACGAAAATCTTGCACCGGGCTAAGCGCTTGCATAAGGAAGGCTACGCCTTTAAATCTTACCCAACTCATTTTTATTCATTGTTCAATGGTGAAATGACCGTTGAAGACTATATTAAATTAGATGAAGCCATTATCCTTTATTATTTTCAAATGTGGCTGGAAGAAGACGATTTCATTCTTCGAGACCTTTGTTTACGCTTTATGAACCGGAATTTATTTAAACATGCAGAGTTTGATCCCGCAAAAGAGTATAAGAAGCTTTCTGAGCTATCTAATCTATTTATAAAAGCTGGCATAGATCCAGATTATTATTTAGTTGTCGATTCTTCCTCAGATCTCCCATATGATTTTTATCGTCCAGGGGAAGAGGAGGAGCGCCTGCCTATTCAATTAGTTATGAAAAATGGAGAAATTCGTGAGCTTTCCCGAGAATCAGAAATTGTAGACGCTATTTCTGGAAAAAGAAGGACCGATCATAAACTGTATTATCCTGCTGATCTACTTCATGATAAAAGTACGAAGCCAAGCATCAAAAAGGAAATTCGGAAGCTATTAGAGATCGAGCAATAAATGGAGTAGGAGATGAAGAGCTTGTTAAAAGATCATGCCAAAATTATTCAAGCTATTGCAGCTTCAGAAGAAATCATTGGGCGGAAAAAGCTGCAGAAGATGGTTTTTATCGCAAAAAAAATGGCTTTTCCTTTTCAGGAGAAATTTCAATTTCACTTCTATGGTCCTTACTCAGAGGAATTAACATTAAGAGTTGAGGAACTATGTAATATGGGTTTTCTAAATGAGATAAAGGAAAAAAAGGGCGGATACTATCAATATCGTTACTCATTAACAGAGAATGGGAAGGAATTTTTAAGTTTAAACGAAGTAGAGATGCCTAATCTTCAAGATTGTTTAACAGATATGAATAATCAGAATGCTCGATTTCTCGAGTTAGTCTCAACAGTATTGTTTTTCGAATCGTTGCCGAAAGATGAAGTGAAAGAAAAGGTATTCACGTTAAAGAGCAAGCAGCGCTATACAGATGAGGAAGTAGAAGAAGCTTATCAATATATTGAAGGCTTGAGGAGAAAGGCTGCCCATTAATCGTAAAACGTAAAAATGAGAATTGCCCGACATGTTAATTGATGAAAAAACCGGTCTTGAGTTTGTTGGCTCAAGACCGGTTTTTTCTTATTGATCGCTTAAGCGTTTTCCTCCAACTGCATAATGATTCTTCGTCATCTCTTCGATAAAAACAACGATATTTTCCTTTGGAGCACCCGTTGTTTCGTTAACAGCTTCCGTAACCTTTTCAACGAGAGCCTTCTTCTGCTCTTCTGAACGTCCTTCAAGCATTTTTACTGTTACATATGGCATCTTCTCATCTCCTCTACTAAGCATTCACTAATAAACTCTTTTCTTTTGTAGTTTTTCATATTTCGATTGTTTGTGCAAGTTCGTTATGTAGGTTCTTCTTTTTCCATTTATGACTGAATTCGTGTATACTTTTAGATAATCTGACAAAAAGGGGTCATAGTATTTGGAACAATTTCTAGCGTTTTCTTTACGGGAAATACCCTATGTTGCCATTACATTAATGATTGCTTTTACTGTTCATGAATTTTCTCATGCGTATGTAGCATATAAATTTGGCGATCCGACTGCAAAGAATCAAGGCAGAATCACATTAAATCCGATTCAGCATCTTGATCCGATTGGAACCATTCTCATTTTCATAGCCGGCTTCGGATGGGCTCGACCAGTACCAGTCAATCGATTTTTCTTTAAAAATCCGCGATTGGCAGGCATTCTCGTTTCGATTGCTGGTCCGATTAGCAATTTAATTTTGGCGATGATCGGATTTGTGATTTGGTTTACATTACTTAAATTTGGTGTTGTTGCAGGACCGTCTTCTGCTATACAAGATTTTTTTAATATTTTTATACACCTTAATTTAGTATTATTTGTGTTTAATTTATTGCCGCTCCCTCCATTGGATGGCTATCGAATTATTGAAGATTTAGTACCTGCGAATATAAGACCTAAATTAACGAAATATGAAACATATGGCGCACTTATTTTTTTAATTCTTGTTATCACACCACTGGATCAATATACAATCCGGCCGATATTTCGTACGGTGCTGCCAGTATTGTCGAATGGTTTAGGTGATTTCTTCTCCCGCTTATTTATGTAGCGCTAACAGGAAAGCACTTTTCTTATTGGCCGAAAATGGAGTGCTTTTACTTGAAAAAGGTCAAAAGCTTGTTTCTAATGGCTACAGAAAGGATGTATGAGGAGGACAGTGGTCGATAGCGTGCATCTATTGGACAATGAAGGATGTATGAGGAGAAAAGTGGCTGATAGCCTACTTCTATCGGCAAAATAGCGCATGATTATACATGAGAGTGGTCAATAGCTCATTTCTATCTGGTCACAAAAATGAATGTATGAAGATATAAATGGTTGTTTTTAAATTTTTTGTACTACATAAATATCGATACTAGCTAATTGTTGGAATGGATATTAAGAACTAGGAGAATTTTCATCTTTTTTGAAGGAGGCAATTATTTTGGAAGAGAAAAAGAAAAACATAGGCTTTAATATTATTAAAAGTGATCCGACAGAAGGACATGGTGGATTTGGTTCAGGCTCATTAAGTCTTGATAATGTTTCACCTATTATTATTGATGTTCAAGCAGGTGAAGCATCGATTGAAGTTGGTGCCTTGCATGCACGCAGTCCTGTTGAAAAAGGCATAAAGTTTTTAAAAAGCAAAGAGGAAGTTCCAAACGGATTGCCTTATTGGCTTATTTGGGTAACGATTGATCGAAAGGAAGATGGCCCATATTATGCGGGTGTTACTGCTTGTGAAATGACGGTAGACAGAGGGATTCGCAGAGGCTATAAATCTTTGCCAGAACATGTAAATCGAATGGATAAATCGATGAAGAGACACATTATTGTTGACCATATGGATGATAAATCCAAACAAGTGCTTGCCCAGTTTTTGAAGACTCATGATGAGGGTATGTGGGAACGCTCTGTACAACAGCTTAAAGATGATTTACTAGCTAATTAAGCAGAAGAAGAAATTTCTGAACAGAAATGGATTGTAAGATTAAAGTGTGTCGCAAGTTATGTACCACTTAAACAGTTTTCACTGTTTGAGTTTCACTTTATCGCAGATTAACGGGCAGTAAGATCCCCACTAAAAGAAGCTGAAGAAAACTGGACATTCTATAATGGGGATCAACTGCCCGTAAAAGCCCGATTGGTTCAACTAACAAACAATGGGGGATGAAGGTAAACCCCCACTGTTTGAAGTTTCACTTTATGTCGAAATTGTGACAGTTTGTCGACTAAAATTTCTAACTACTTGCCCAAATCAAATAAAGAAAGTAAACTAATTATCAGTGTGAAGACACTGGTAAAGCTAGGACACAAAAAACCTCAGAGAATTTTTCTCTGAGGTTTTTTGTTTACGGAAAAAGATCCAATAATTTTTTATACCATGGTTTTTTCTGCGTTCCATCAGTCGTATTAGGGATTTCTTCGCTGTCGGATAAATGGTCTGTACAATATTCAGTCGGTTCCGTTCCTTCGGCGAAATATGTGAGCCGCTTTACAGGACATTGTTCAGTGGCTAATTTGCCGTTTTCAAGATTAATATATACCCCGATCGTCCCTTTAGGAGGCTTAAATTCTTTTAATTGTTTTCCTTTATGTGCGCCCTCCATAAAGCGAACCCACACATTTTTTGCATAAGATTTATCAACCTGTGTAGTGATGGTTCTCCCTTTATCATAACCTGTCCAAACCGCTGTAACAAGTTGAGGCGAGTAACCAATCATCCAGCTGTCCGTGTCGGTTGAACCTGATTTTCCTGCATAAGGGCGGGTCATTTTATCCAAAATGGATATACCAGTGACACTTGTATACCCATTTAGATTCGGATCAAATATTCCTGTCAACATATTAGTCGTGACATAAGCTAGTTCAGGCCGCAATACGGGAATGGCTTCTTTTTTATGTTCGTAAATAACCTCGCCATGATAATTTTCAATTCGTTTAATTAAGATCGGTGCGATCTTTTCCCCACCATTTGCTAACATACTGTACGCATTTGCCATTTCAATGACTTTTACGCCAGAAGTCCCAAGTGCTAAGGAAGGAACTTTATTCATACGTGTATGAATGCCGAATTTTTTCGCTGTTTCAACAAGCACATCTTCACCTAGAAATAAATGTGTTTTTACCGCGTAAATATTATCGGAAAGGGCGAGGGCCTGTGCCATCGTTATATCTCCATTCGCGTATTGATTATTATAGTTTTTCGGTGAATAATCAGTGCTTCCGTCCTCAAAGCGAAAGGTTGTTTGCTCACTGCGCATCATCGTTGCAGGAGTAAAGCCATGCTCAAGAGCAGCATAATATAGCAGTGGCTTCATTGTTGAACCAGGCTGGCGTACTGCTTGGACCGCACGATTAAATGGACTCTCTTCATAGTTCCTTCCACCGACCATAGCGGTAACTTGACCGTTTTTAGGATTCATGGCAATAAAGCCAACTTGGATTTCAGACTGCTTTGGAAATAGGCCTTCTACTATTTGTTCTGCTAATTCCTGCTGTTCTAAATTAAGGGTTGTATAAACTTTTAAGCCGCCTAATGCGATTGTGCGGTCGTCTAATTTTAACTCCGTCTTTAAAGCTTGCCGAACCGCATCTTGAAAATATGGTGCGATCGTTGTTTTCGTGTAAAGGTGCTTGCCGACAAATTGCAGCGGCTTATTTGCAGCAGCTTCAGCTGTTTTTTTATTAATATATCCGTTCGTAACCATTGTTTGCAAAATAATCTTTTGTCGCTTCTTTGCATTGTCAAGCGAGTTGAGAGGGGAATAGAGACCTACTCCTTTAGGAATGCCAGCTAGTAAGGAAGCTTCAGCAAGAGTGAGATCGTGAGCGCTTTTACCATAGTAAAACTGACTTGCTGCTTCCGCACCATATGCGCCATTGCCATAATAAATCGTATTTAAATAGCCTTCTAAAATGGTTTGTTTTGAATAGTGCATTTCTAAACGAATCGTATAAAAGGCTTCAATTAATTTACGTTTCCACGTTTTTTCGTGAGCTAAAAATAAATTCCGTGCATATTGCTGACTAATTGTACTTGCCCCTTGCACTTTTGCCATCGCCTTAAAATCTGCTAGGATGGCGCCTCCAATTCTTATAAAATCAAAGCCATTGTGTGAATAAAATTTCCTATCTTCAATTGAAATTGTCGCATCAATTAATTGGGGACTTATATCATCGAGTTGTGCCCAATATCGTTTTTGTCCGTCATGACTCTCTCCAATTACTTTCCCGTCTTCTGCATAAAATAAGGTTGATTGCGAGACAGATAACGGTGGAGGCCCAAGTATTTTTGCATATACCAAAATCCCGATAATGAAAACAGCTGCTACGATAAATCCGATTAAGCTCATAAAAAAGAGGGCACGAAAATATTTTTTTGCTTTTCTGAATCGCTGGTCTGTCATAATCTCCATCTATGTAGCCTCCTCCTTTCGGGAAACTTCTTTTTCCTAGTATTGAAAAAATAGGATGGTTTTAAACATTTATATAGAGCAAACACAAATTTTTCTTGCATTTTTGCTAGATTCCTCTATACTTTTCCTCGTGTTTGTATTATTTCCATTTGGGAAGTATAAAAAAGAAAATGACATTATTTAAATAGGATCTGTTAAAGAACAATGTTGATCTAGCACCTGTTGATTGGAGCAGAAGGTTGCGAGACTCCTGCAGAAGGAAGGGACTAGGGAGACCCCGCAGGCGCGATAGTGCCGAGGAGGCTCCCGGACCGCCTGTGGAAAGCGAGCAACCTGGAGCGGAAATCAACAACCACTTATTACATTTAACAGAGCCTTTAAATAAAGATTTTTTAAGAAAGGGTTGATCCATAATGGGAGGACTTTGGTTTACTGAAAAACAGACTGATAATTTTGGAATTACGATGAAAGTGAAACGTACTTTACATACAGAACAGACAGACTTTCAAATGCTTGAAATGGTCGAGACAGAAGAATGGGGTAACATGCTTTTGCTTGATGGAATGGTCATGACGTCAGTGAAGGATGAGTTTGTATACCATGAAATGGTTGCGCACATTCCACTATTTACTCACCCAAACCCAGAACATGTATTAGTAGTTGGTGGTGGAGACGGTGGCGTTATTCGCGAGGTTCTAAAGCATCCAAGTGTAAAAAAAGCAACGCTTGTTGATATTGATGGCAAAGTTATCGAATATTCAAAACAATATCTACCTGAAATTGCAGGAATGCTTGATGATGCACGTGTTGATGTTAAAGTCGGCGATGGTTTCATGCATATTGCTGAAAGTGAAAATGAATACGATGTGATTATGGTTGACTCTACAGAGCCAGTCGGCCCTGCCGTTAATTTATTCACGAAAGGTTTTTATGCGGGAATTTCGAAAGCCTTAAAGAATGATGGTATTTTCGTTGCCCAATCAGACAATCCATGGTTTAAAGCAGACTTAATTCGTGACGTACAAAGGGATGTAAAGGAAATTTTCCCAATTACACGTCTTTATGTTGCAAATATCCCCACATATCCTAGTGGGATGTGGGCATTCACACTTGGCTCAAAGAAATATGACCCATTAGAAGTTAGCGAAGATCGCTTCCATGAAATCGAGACGAAATATTACACGAAAGAGCTTCACAAAGCCGCTTTCGTATTGCCAAAATTCGTTCAAGACTTAGTAAAATAAAAAGAAAAGCGGAGGCGCCTTGTACAGGGGCCGCGTCTAGACAAAGAAAAGCGAGGATTGTTCATGGTGCGATTTGATGAGGCATATTCAGGCAATGTGTTTATAAAAAGCCATCCAAGTTATGAAGAAAGTGAAGCAGTCATCTATGGCATGCCAATGGACTGGACTGTTAGCTACCGTCCAGGCTCCCGTTTTGGTCCTACACGGATTCGTGAAGTATCGATTGGCCTTGAGGAATATAGTCCATATTTAGACCGAGAGTTGGATGAAGTAAAATACTATGATGCAGGCGATATTCCACTGCCATTTGGTAATGCGCACAAAAGCCTTGATTTAATCGAGGAATTTATTGATACGCTTTTAGCAGATGGGAAAATTCCTCTAGGAATGGGTGGAGAGCATTTAGTTTCTTGGCCAGTTATGAAGGCGATGTACAAGAAATATCCTAATCTAGCCATTATTCATATGGATGCTCATACAGACTTGCGTGAGAATTATGAAGGGGAGCCGTTGTCCCATTCAACACCCATTCGCAAAGTGTGTGATTTAATCGGTCCACAGAATGTTTATTCGTTTGGAATTCGTTCAGGGATGAAAGAAGAATTCCAATGGGCGAGAGAGGTTGGGATGCATATTTCTAAATTTGAAGTGTTAGAACCATTAAAAGAAGTGCTTCCAAAGCTCGCTGGTCGTCCAGTATACGTGACGATCGATATCGATGTGCTTGATCCTGCCCATGCTCCTGGAACAGGAACGGTAGATGCGGGTGGCATTACATCGAAAGAATTATTAGCTTCCATTCATGAAATCGCTCGTTCAGAAGTGAAAGTAGTCGGTGCTGATTTAGTAGAAGTAGCACCTATTTACGATTCGTCTGAACAAACGGCGAACACTGCAAGTAAGCTTATCCGTGAAATGATATTAGGTTGGGTGAAATAAGAAAAACCAAAGTGGTTGCTTTATTTGCGATAAATAGATGGAATTGCTCTAGTTTTAACATAAAGGATGAGCGCCTTTCCTTTCAAAAAGCCTCTGATGTGACGTGATGGTTATGCGTTACATTAGAGGATTTTTCCTTATTTTTTGCTCTTATCATCCAATCTCTTAAATGCCTCACCCCCATTCCTTTTTTCCAAAAAACTTGTCTTCATTAAGAATTGTGGCGGATAATCAATAATTGAATAGCTTTTCAAATAAAGTAGAACCTGTCATCCATTTAAACTATAATAAATGAAGGCTATGTTGATTTTTTCACTAAGTTGTTGGCGCAAGATCTCTGAGGGAAACCGAGTCTAGGAGACCTCACAGAAAGCGAATGCCCAGAACGGAAATCAACAGGCAAGATTAACAGATCCTAAATGAAAAGGATGTGGGCGATCATTGTCAACGATACGGAAAGAACAAATATCGGTAAAACTAACTGTGAAAACGGACATTCGCGATGGAGATCGAAAGGAGACTTTTGAATTAATTGCATTTGGCCGATACTATCAAAAAGAAAATGCCTGCTACTTACAATACGATGAGGTAATGGAAGAAGAGCTTCCACCTGTTAAAACGACTATAAAGATGTCTGGTGAGGATGGACTTATCTTACGTAGTGGAGCGGTCAAAATGAGACTGCCTTTTAAAATGAATAAAAGACTTAGGGGAAGCTATACAACGCCATACGGTGATTTTGAATTAATCACTTCAACAAAGCGGCTTCATCATCAGTTCAATGACGAAACAGGTGAAGGAGCGTTTGAAGTTTTATACGATTTAAAGATGCAAGGTGCTCAGTCAGGTACATATCATTTAACGGTTAACTTTAAAGAGGAATGCTGAAGCGGTAAGGTGGATTGAGGAATGCATCCTGGTGCGAAGTGTGCATGACTATTTAAAGCCGAGCTGCTGAAGCTAGATAAGGAGGAAGAATGATGAATAGTGTAGAACAAATGCAGGCGAACTTAAAAGAAGAAATTAAAGCCGCTGTTCTAAAAGCGAAATTGGCAGAGGAGGAACAAATTCCTGCTGTTATTTTAGAAACACCAAAGGAAAAGGCACATGGTGATTATTCGACGAATATGGCAATGCAGCTTGCTCGTGTTGCAAAGAAGGCACCGAGAATGATTGCGGAAGAGCTTATTGCTAATTTCGATCATAATAAAGCTTCAATTAAAAAGATTGAAATTGCAGGCCCAGGCTTTATTAATTTTTATATGGACAATCATTACTTAACAAATTTAATTCCAACCATTCTTGAAGCAGGTGAGAAATACGGGGAAACAACGGTTGGGGGAAAACAAAAAATACAAGTTGAATTTGTATCTGCAAACCCAACAGGCGATCTTCACCTTGGACATGCTCGTGGTGCAGCAGTTGGTGATTCTTTATGTAATATTCTTGCTAAAGCGGGCTATGATGTTTCACGCGAATATTATATAAACGATGCGGGGAATCAAATTAACAACTTGGCAATCTCTGTAGAGGCTCGCTATTTTCAAGCTTTAGGGTTGGAAAAAGACATGCCAGAAGATGGTTATCATGGTCAAGATATTATTGAAATTGGCAAACAGCTTGCGGAAGAGTATGGCGATAAATATGTTCATATTGATGAAAAAGAGCGCTTCGATTTCTTCCGTGAATACGGACTAAAGGTTGAAATGGCAAAATTGAAAACAGACTTAGAAGAGTTCCGTGTACCATTTGATGTTTGGTATTCAGAAACCTCTTTATACCATAATGGGAAAATTGACACCGCTCTTCAAGCATTAAAGGATAATGGCCATATTTATGAGGAAGATGGTGCTACTTGGCTCCGTTCCACTCCTTTTGGGGATGATAAGGATCGTGTTTTAATTAAGAATGATGGAACTTATACGTACTTAACACCTGATATCGCGTATCATAAAGACAAACTAGAGCGCGGCTTTGAGAAGCTTATTAATATTTGGGGAGCCGATCACCATGGCTATATTCCAAGAATGAAGGCGGCCATTGAGGCGCTTGGTTATGATCGAGATGCGCTAGAAGTTGAAATTATTCAGCTCGTTCATTTATATAAAAATGGTGAAAAAATGAAGATGAGCAAGCGGACAGGGAAAGCAGTTACGATGCGTGAGCTTGTGGAGGAAGTTGGCTTAGATGCCACTCGTTATTTCTTTGCGATGAGAAGTGCTGACACACATTTAGACTTTGACTTAGATTTAGCCGTTTCACAGTCGAACGAAAATCCAGTTTATTATGCCCAATATGCACATGCTCGGATTTCAAGCATCCTTCGTCAAGGAGAAGAACAAGGGATGCTGGCAGATAACAGCGCTGATTTCTCCCTTATTTCTGCAGAAAAAGAAATGGACGTGCTTAAGAAGCTCGGTGAATTCCCGCTTGCTGTTGCTGAAGCAGCACAAAAGCGATTGCCACACCGCATTACGAATTATATTTTTGAATTGGCTTCTACCTTCCATAGCTTCTATAATGCCGAAAAGGTATTAGATGCTGAATATCCTGAAAGAACAGTAGCACGCCTTGGTTTAATTAAAGCTGTACAAATAACGCTGAAAAACGCATTAACTTTAATTGGCGTTTCAGCTCCAGAGAAAATGTAATGATAGAAAATAGAAAGCTTGCGGAAAATCATTTTTCGCAAGCTTTTTTTACAGTTTGTGGATGCGTTGGCTGATAAAGTAGCATAATCGGCTGATAAATACATGAACTTGGCCGGTAAATAGCTGAATCTCGCTGATAAAAAAATAAAAACTGGATTACAGCCGATGAATGTAGCGCGTATATGAATTAATTTCTACAGAAAAGGTGCTGCCAAACGGGCAATGAATTCCTTGCTTGTCCGCAATAGATTAGGCTGCTTAAGCTGGTTTAATGTTAATGCTTCTGAATCCCGAATATCGTCATAAACAATTTTTTTAATTTTTTCTACGAAGTGGCGATCATGAATATAACAATTTATTTCACAATTAAGAAAAAGGCTGCGCTCGTCAAAATTAGCCGTTCCGATGTCGCAAATGTCATCATCAATTATTAATACTTTCGCATGGTAGAAGCCGTTCAGAAATTGATAAACATGCGCTCCTTGCTTTAGCAAAGTTCTTAAATAGGGAAAGGACGCTTCCTTTACAAGAATATGATCGGCCGTATTTGGTACGAGAATGGTCAAAGAAATCCCTCTATTTAGTGCTGAAAGCATATCAGCTACTAATTTGCTGCTCGGAATAAAGTAAGGTGTCCCGATCACAATACTTTTTTTGGCCCTCCGAATTAAGCCAGAGTATGTATCCTCCAAAAATATTCCTTTTGAGGGGATGATTTGATGGTGGATGCCCCCTTTTGGCAAAAGGGGGAAAAACTTCCTATTTGCCAGCAAATTTATTTTTGTTTCCTCATGCCAATCCTCTAAAAATTGCTTTTGTAAATCTTCCACACCTTCACCTGTTATTTTCAAATGGTAATCACGCCACGGACTTAGTTTTGAGTCTAAATTTATATATTCCTTCCCAACATTAAATCCGCCAATATAGCCAATTTTCCCATCAATGACCGAAATTTTTCGGTGGTTTCGAACTTGGGTGGAAAAAAAGAGAAACGGCAGCTTCAGCTTTTGAGCGAAAGAGAATTCTATCCCGTGCTTTTTCAAAGATTGAATTGTCTCTTTTTTTACTGAGTGGCTCCCAAGCCAGTCAAGTAGGAGACGGACTTCAATCCCTTCATTCGCTTTGTTCTTCAAAATCGTCAAAAATTCCGTGCTAATTTCATCATCCTTAACAATATAGAATAGAATATGGATATGATGCTTTGCTTTTTTTAATTCTGAAAAATAATCTTTAAACAATTCTGGTCCAGAATCAAAAATAGAAAAATCACTCTGCCGAAAAGGGTGAGGCTTTCGTTTCTGTTTTTTTAAGTGCTTTTTTTTCCCGAGTTTGAAATCAAGCGTCAGCCAGAGAATGATAACAATTAAAACAGTCGTTATGATTAAAGTAGTCAAAGTTGATTGCTCCCCGAATTATAGCAAGATACTTTTACTATCTCCTTTCTATTCATTTCTATGATGAATTCGTTTGAAATTTTTAAAAATTAGTTGACTGAATGCTCATTCATAATATAATAGAATCAAGAATGATTTCTGAAAATTATATTGTATTAAAAATTTTCGACTAATTGGATGGGGAATTTACGATTTCACGAAAGGAGCGCTAGACATAATGAACGGATTATTATGGATTAATTTAGTCGCATTTCTCCTTGTAACTGCATATGCAGTCAGTTTATTTGTTTATGTTGTAAAAACGAGAATGGAATATATTAAACTCGGAAAAAAGGTAGAGTTTGATAAAAATGTGAAAGAGCGACTAAATAAAATTTGGGTCAATGTTTTTGGCCAGAAAAAGCTATTAAAGGATAAGAAGAGCGGCATCATTCACATAATGTTTTTCTACGGATTCATTCTTGTTCAATTTGGGGCGATTGATTTTATTATTAAGGGGATTAAACCAGGGGCGCATTTGCCGTTCGGCCCGCTATATCCAGGCTTCACATTCTTTCAAGAAATTGTAACGCTAACAATATTAGTTGCTGTCATTTGGGCCTTTTATCGTCGTTATATAGAAAAGCTAGTCCGGCTAAAAAGAGGCTTTAAATCAGGAATTGTCCTCATTTTTATCGGTGGATTAATGCTTTCTGTCTTACTTGGTAATGGAATGAGTATGATTTGGCATGGGGAGCAGGCTGTATGGAGTGAGCCAGTTGCTTCGCTCATTGCAATTGCTTTTTCTTGGATAGGAGAAACGGCTTCTATCGTTGTTTTTTATATTGCATGGTGGATTCACCTACTATTTTTATTAATGTTCCTTGTTTATGTTCCACAAGGGAAACATGCACACTTAATTGCTGGCCCGATAAACGTATATTACAATCGTTTAGATAATCCGGGAAAGCTAACAAAAATTGATTTTGAAGATGAAACACAAGAATCTTTTGGTGTTGGAAAAATAGAAGATTTTACGCAACTGCAAATGATCGATTTCTATGCTTGTGTAGAATGTGGACGCTGTACAAATATGTGCCCAGCAACTGGAACAGGAAAAATGCTATCACCTATGGATTTGATTTTGAAGCTGCGTGACCATTTAACAAACCACGGTGCTTCCGTAACCTCCAAGCAGCCATGGGTACCGACCTTTGCTTTTTCTAATACGCTCGGCAATCAGCTTGCTTTATCTGCTTCTGGAAAAGCAGCGGAGGAAGCGGCTGCCGGACTTGCTTATAGCCCAAGCTTAATTGGTGATGTCATTACGGAAGAGGAAATTTGGGCATGTACGACTTGCCGAAATTGTGAAGACCAATGTCCAGTTATGAACGAGCATGTGGAGAAAATAATTGATCTTCGCCGTTATCTCGTCTTAACCGAAGGGAAAATGGATGCAGACGCTCAAAGGGCCATGACAAACATTGAACGTCAAGGAAACCCTTGGGGATTAAATCGCAAGGAAAAAGAAAATTGGCGCGAAGCACGTGAAGATGTTTATATTCCAACCGTAAAAGAAGCAAAAAAAGCTGGCGAAGAATTCGAATATTTATTCTGGGTTGGATCGATGGGCTCGTTTGATAATCGCAGCCAAAAAATTGCGCTTTCGTTTGCTAGATTAATGAATGAAGCTGGCGTTAAATTTGCCATTCTTGGAAATAAAGAAAAGAATTCTGGCGATACACCACGCCGACTTGGAAATGAATTTTTATTCCAAGAGCTCGCAACGAAAAATATTGAGGAATTTGAGAAAAATGAAGTGAAGAAGATCGTTACGATCGATCCACATGCATATAATATTTTCAAAAATGAATACCCTGATTTTGGGTTAAAGGCAGAGGTATATCACCATACAGAAGTACTTTACAATCTTGTAAAGGATGGAATTTTAGTTCCGCAGCATGAAGTGAACGAAACGATTACGTTCCATGATTCCTGTTATTTAGGTCGCTATAACGAGGTGTATGATCAACCACGGGAAATTTTAAAGGCGATTCCGGGTGTCAAGCTTGTGGAAATGGAAAGAAACCGTGATACAGGAATGTGTTGTGGAGCGGGCGGCGGATTAATGTGGATGGAGGAAGAAACAGGTCATCGCATTAATGTATCGAGGACAGAACAGGCATTAGCTGTTAAACCATCTATTATTAGCTCTGGCTGTCCATATTGCTTAACGATGCTTTCTGACGGTACGAAGGCGAAGGAAGTTGAGGAAACCGTTCATACTTATGATATTGCCGAAATTTTAGAAAAAGCAGTCATTGGCAGCAAGCATTAGTTTCATATAAGTAGTATGTTTATAAACCGCATGTCAGAATCATTCGCGGCAGCTAATCGCGTTTTAGCTGCCGATGAATGATTTTTATGAATTTTTAGTAAAGTGTTTCAATTATTACTATTTTTAAAGTAAAATAGAATAAAAGTATATTCGTAAGTATGAAAGAAAATCCGATTGTAAAGGCTTACATTTTTGGGTCCTAATATCAGAATTTATATCTTACGCTTTTCTTATATCGAGCGAGCGTTCAGTCATCTACTCGGAGCGAATTTGTTTAATAATAAAAAAGGAGTGATTCAAATGGGAAGAACGGTAATTGTAGGAGGAGCGAGAACCCCTTTCGGTAAATTTGCGGGTGGATTAAGCAGCTTATCTGCGTCTGATCTTGGTGCGATTGCCATGAAAGAGGCGCTAAATCGTGCGAATGTGAAGCATGAGGAGGTTGATGAAGTCATTTTAGGAACAGTTCTTCAAGGGGGCCAAGGCCAGATCCCTTCTCGTCAAGCAGCAAGAAAAGCAGGCTTGCCATGGGAGATAAAAACAGAAACGGTTAACAAGGTTTGTGCATCTGGCATGCGCAGTGTGACGCTTGGTGATCAGATTATTCGCCTTGGTGATGAAGAAATTATTGTTGCTGGTGGCATGGAGTCGATGAGCAATGCTCCTTATGTATTGCCAAATGCACGATGGGGATTGCGGATGGGGAATTCGCAAGTTGTAGATCTAATGACACATGATGGGCTAAGTTGCAGCTTTACGGGTGTTCATATGGGTACTTACGGAAATGATGTAGCAGACGAAATGGAGATTAGCAGGGAAGAGCAAGATCGGTGGGCGCTTAGAAGCCATGAGCGAACAATTGCAGCAATGGAAGCAGGGAAGCTTCAAGAGGAAATTGTCTCTGTTTCGGTACCACAAAGAAAAGGGGATCCAGTCATG
The DNA here is from genome assembly GCF_046351715.2 of Cytobacillus sp. Bva_UNVM-123. Classification (NCBI taxonomy): domain Bacteria; kingdom Bacillati; phylum Bacillota; class Bacilli; order Caryophanales; family Bacillaceae; genus Cytobacillus; species Cytobacillus sp. Bva_UNVM-123. The sequence goes on along the minus strand of NZ_CM177772.1, from coordinate 4,921,700 downwards.
ATTTCTGAAGACGAGTCGCCGCGAAAAGACACTTCTATAGAAAAATTGGCAAAGCTACGCTCTGTATTTAGTGCAGATGGAACGATTACAGCAGGCAATGCACCAGGTGTGAATGATGGGGCAGCCGCATTAGTCCTTATGAGCGAGGAAAGGGCTGAACGAGAAGGAAGAAAACCGGAAGCTGTCATTTTAGGGCATGCCGCAATTGCTGTTGAGGCGAAAGACTTTCCGAAAACACCTGGGCTCGTTATAAACGAGCTTCTACGTAAGACCGGAAAATCGCTAGCAGAAATTGATTTATTTGAAATAAACGAAGCCTTCTCTGCTGTTGCATTAGCAAGTGGAAAAATTGCGAATCTTGATGAAAACAAAATCAATGTCAATGGTGGAGCGGTTGCACTTGGACATCCAATTGGAGCGAGCGGAGCTAGAATTATCCTTACATTGATGTACGAACTAAAGCGAAGAGGGGGCGGCCTTGGGATCGCAGCGATCTGCAGCGGCGGCGGCCAAGGCGACGCTGTTATGATTGAAGTTCCAAGAAATTAACTGGTTGAAGAACGCACAGTTACGTCTTCAAAAAATAGTAGTTAGATCAGCCGCTTCTATATATTTAAACGGACGAACAATATTTCATTGATAAAGAACGGGGGATACAAGATGAACGTAAAAAAAGTCATGGTTATTGGCGCAGGCCAAATGGGCTCGGGGATTGCCCAAGTGTGTGCGCAAGCAGGATATCATGTGTTATTAAATGACCTAAAATTAGAATTTGTTGAGCGTGGGCTTTCCGTTATTAAAAAAAATCTCGTGCGACAAGTAGAAAAAGAGCGGATGTCCGATTTGCAAATGGAAGAGGTGTTAAGCCATCTTCATCCATCCACTGATCTAAACGATGCAGATGATGTTGATCTCGTTATTGAAGCAGCTGTTGAAAATATGGAAATAAAAACGAAGATTTTCAGTCAGCTAGACAAAATTACGCCGCAACATACGATTTTAGCAAGCAATACATCTTCTCTTCCGATAACTGAAATTGCTGCTGCAACTAATCGCCCAGAAAAGGTAATCGGGATGCACTTTATGAATCCCGTTCCTGTTATGAAACTAGTAGAAATTATTCGCGGTATTGCTACAGCAGATGAAGTGTACCAACTAATTGAAGAGATGACGAAGACATTGAAAAAGGTTCCAGTCGAAGTGAATGATTTCCCTGGATTCGTTTCGAATCGAATCCTCATGCCGATGATCAATGAGGCGATTTTTACCTTATATGAGGGAGTTGCGACGAAAGAAGCGATTGATGAAGTTATGAAGCTCGGCATGAATCACCCAATGGGGCCACTGACATTAGCAGATTTTATCGGACTAGATACGTGTCTTTATATTATGGAAACATTACATGAGGGCTTCGGTGATGACAAATATCGTCCATGCCCGCTGTTAAGAAAGTATGTGAAAGCAGGCTGGCTCGGACGGAAATCGGGTAGAGGCTTCTATGTATACGAATAACATGAAGTAAACAAATTCAGCTAAGAGTAAAGCGGAGGGGTAGCAAATGAATTTGAATTTTACAGAAGAACAGATCATGATGCGGAAAATGGTACGGGACTTCGCTCAAACTGAAATCAGCCCTTTTGTCGAAAAAATGGAAAAGGGTGAGTTTCCGAGAGAAATATTGCGAAAGATGGGTGAGCTTGGCTTAATGGGAATTCCCATTCCTGAACAGTATGGCGGTTCAGAAATGGATTTCACCTCCTATATCATCGCGATTCATGAACTATCAAAAGTAAGTGCAACTATTGGTGTCATTCTTTCTGTTCATACTTCAGTAGGAACGAACCCGATTTTGTATTTCGGCACAGAAGAACAGAAACAGAAATATATTCCAAAGCTAGCCTCAGGACAATACCTCGGTGCATTTTGCTTAACTGAACCGAGTGCTGGTTCCGATGCAGGCAGTCTTAAGTCAAAAGCGGTGAAAGACGGGGACGAATATATTATTAACGGCTCAAAAGTCTTTATTACTAACGGTGGGGAAGCAGATATTTATATTGTTTTTGCCTTAACAAATCCAACCCTTGGAAGCAAAGGAATATCAGCCTTTATTGTTGAAAAGGATACGCCAGGCTTAGTGATCGGAAAAGATGAACATAAAATGGGGTTACATGGCTCAAGAACGGTTCAGCTGAGCTTCGAGGATATGCGTGTATCAGCAGAAAACCTACTAGGTGAAGAAGGACAAGGCTTTATTATTGCTATGGCAAATCTTGATGTCGGTCGAATTGGCATCGCTGCTCAAGCACTCGGAATTGCGGAAGCGGCACTTGAAGCGGCAACCGCTTATGCAAAGGAACGCATTCAATTTGGGAAACCAATCGCGCTGCAACAAGGAATTGGCTTTAAAATAGCTGATATGGCAACTGCTGTCGAAGCAGCAAGACTATTAATATATCGGGCTACTCATTTACGTCAACAAGGACGAAAGTGTGGAAAAGAAGCCTCAATGGCAAAGCTTTTTGCATCAAAAACAGCTGTTGATGTGACAACTGAAGCTATTCAAGTCTTTGGCGGCTATGGCTATACAGAAGACTATCCAGTCGAACGTTATTTCCGAGACGCAAAAATTACTGAAATATATGAAGGTACGAGTGAAATTCAGCGAATTGTGATTAGTAAACAGCTATAGACGAACAATAAAATCAAAATAATGGGGGATGTACACATGAATTTTCAATTAACTGAAGAACATGAAATGATTAGAAAAATGGTACGAGATTTTGCGAAAAATGAAGTAGCCCCAACTGCGGCAGAGCGTGATGAAGAAGAACGCTTTGATCGTGAGATTTTTGATAAAATGGCGGAGCTAGGACTGACAGGGATTCCATGGCCAGAGGAATATGGTGGCATCGGGAGCGATTATTTAGCCTATTGTATTGCTGTAGAAGAGCTCTCAAGAGTATGTGCTTCAACAGGTGTTACACTCTCTGCACACACATCTCTAGCTGGATGGCCTATTTATAAGTTTGGTAGTGAAGAACAAAAGCAAAAATATTTACGTCCGATGGCACAAGGGGAAAAAATGGGTGCATACGGTTTAACAGAGCCAGGGAGCGGGTCAGATGCAGGTGGAATGAAAACAACTGCTCGTCTTGATGGCGACCATTATATACTAAACGGTTCAAAAATTTTCATTACAAATGGCGGGATTGCTGATATTTATGTTGTCTTTGCTTTAACAGATCCTGCAGAAAAACAAAGAGGGACAACTGCATTTATTGTCGAGGCTGATTTTGAAGGCTTTTCCGTCGGGAAAAAAGAGAAAAAGCTTGGCATTCGTTCGTCACCAACGACTGAAATTATTTTTGATAATTGCAAAGTGCCAGTGGAAAATGTATTAGGAAAGATAGGCGAAGGCTTCAAAATTGCCATGATGACCCTTGATGGCGGCCGTAATGGTATTGCAGCCCAAGCTGTAGGAATTGCTCAAGGTGCTTTAGATGCTTCGATTGAATATGCGAAGGAACGCCATCAATTTGGCAAACCGATCGCTGCTCAGCAAGGCATTGGCTTTAAGCTAGCTGATATGGCTACAAGTGTTGAAGCTTCAAGACTATTAACTTATCAAGCAGCATGGTTGGAATCTGTTGGACTTCCATACGGAAAAGAATCAGCTATGTCAAAATTAATGGCTGGGGATACTGCAATGAAGGTAACGACTGAAGCTGTACAAATATTTGGTGGCTATGGCTATACGAAGGACTATCCAGTTGAACGCTATATGCGTGATGCGAAAATCACACAAATTTATGAAGGAACACAAGAGATTCAGCGCCTTGTCATTTCACGGATGCTGACAAAATAGAAGGGCAAAGGTCTAGTTTTTGAAACAGTAGGCTGGTCTTACAGGCCCAATAGATAAATGGGACAGGGAACCTGTCCCCATGTCCCGAAAAGGCGGTAGATAAGATGAAAAAACGTGAAGTTTTAGCTTCCGTTAAGGATGAACGCCTTGTTAAGAAAAGGCGGGACCAAATGATTAAAGGGGCGGTAACTCTATTTATTCAAAAAGGGTTTCACCGGACGACAACGAGGGAGATTGCGAAAGCGTCTGGTTTTAGCATCGGTACGCTTTATGAATATATTCGGACGAAGGAGGATGTTCTTTATCTTGTTTGTGACAGTATTTATGATCAAGTAAGCGAACGTCTCCAAAAGGATCTCGATCCGAATGAAGGGACACTTGAAAGTTTGCGTCTAGGTATTGCTGATTATTTCAGAGTAGTTGATGAGATGCAAGACGAGGTTCTTGTTATGTACCAAGAGGTTAAGTCTTTATCAAAGGATGCGCTTCCATATGTACTGAAAAAGGAAATTGAAATGGTTGGCATGTTTGAGCATTGTATTCGCCGCTGTGTTGAAACCGGTGAACTAGCATTACCTGATGAAAAAATTAACATTATGGCCCATAATATTTTTGTCCAGGGCCAAATGTGGGCTTTTCGCCGCTGGACATTGAAAAAAATGTACTCGATTGAAGATTATATAAAGCTGCAAACTGATTTGCTTTTTCAAGGAATTGAGCAATCAATCATAAGGAATGAAGAAGGGGTATTTTCAACATCCATTACTTGTGAAGAGTCAACAAGATAATTGCTGACATTTCAAGGAAGCTGGTCAATGGGTTCGTTCATTGTAAATCATTGAGGGGGAGAGCAATGAGTATCATTTATAAGCCAAAGAATCATGTTCGTTTTGTGACAGCCTCAAGCTTATTCGATGGGCATGATGCCTCGATAAACATCATGCGAAGAATAATTCAAGCAAGTGGAGCAGAGGTCATCCATCTAGGGCATAATCGCTCAGTGGAAGAAATAGTCAATGCAGCTATCCAGGAAGACGTTCAAGGGATTGCGATTTCGTCCTATCAAGGAGGGCATGTTGAATACTTCAAATATATGTATGACCTGTTAAAAGAACGAGGAGCTTCACATATTCGGATCTATGGCGGTGGTGGTGGAGTCATTATTCCTAAGGAAATTAAGGAGCTCCACGATTACGGAATCGCGAGGATTTTTTCTCCTGAAGATGGTCGTACGGCTGGTCTTCAAGGCATGATCAACCTAATGATCGAGGAATGTGATTTTCCAACCTTTCGTGCTGAAGCAACGGAACAGATTGAGAAGCTTCAAGATGGACAAATTAATGCCATTGCCAAGCTAATTACGCTCGCTGAGCATCATGTAAGTGTTGATAAGGAAGCTGCAGCTGCACTTGATTCAGTGATGGAAAAAATAAAATCCCTTGAAAAGTCAGTGCCGGTATTAGGGATTACGGGTACAGGCGGTGCGGGAAAGAGTTCCTTAACAGATGAATTAATTCGTCGTTTTATTAATGAAATTCCCGAGAAAAAAGTAGCGATATTATCTATTGATCCGACAAAGCAAAAAACAGGAGGCGCTCTGCTTGGTGATCGCATTCGGATGAATGCCATCTTCAATCCGCGCATTTATATGCGCAGTCTTGCGACTAGACATTCAAGAACAGAACTTTCTCTTGCGATTAAAGATGCCATTTCGGTTGTAAAAGCAGCTGGTTTTGATCTCGTCGTCGTAGAAACGAGCGGCATTGGGCAAGGGGACGCTGAAATTACTGAAATTTGTGACGTTTCTATGTATGTGATGACAAGTGAGTTTGGTGCCCCAACACAGCTTGAAAAAATTGATATGATTGATTATGCAGATTTAATCGTCATCAATAAATTTGAACGGAAAGGCTCTGAGGATGCAAAACGGCAAGTTCAGAAGCAGTACCAAAGAAGTCATATGCTATTTGAAAAAGAATTCGATGAAATGCCTGTATATGGAACAATTGCTAGCCAATTTAATGACCCAGGAACAAATGCTGTGTTTGCAGCTATAATTGAAAAATTAAATGAAAAAGCTAGTTTAGATTGGCATACTAGTTTTTCAAAACATACGATTGTTGAAAAACAAAATATTATTATACCTAATGAACAGCGCTATTATTTAAGGGAAGTTTCAGAAGCGGTACGCAAATATCATCGGAAGGCTGAGGAACAAGCAAATCACGCTCGCAAGCTATTTCAAATTGAAGGTGCTATCGCAGCTGTTAAAGAAAATGGAGCAGAAGAAGAAGTTGTTGCTTCCTTACGATTAATAAAGGAAAAAACAGAGTCTAATCTGACAAATGAAACGAAAAAAATTCTCGCTGGCTGGGAGGATTTACAGAAAAAATATGCTGGTGAGCAGTTTGTAACGAAAATTCGAGATAAAGAAATCATCACCATTTTGAAAACAAAAAGTTTGGCGGGTTTAAGCATTCCAAAAGTGGCTCTTCCTAAATATAAGGATTATGGCGAGATTATTCGCTGGGTTTATCGTGAAAATGTCCCAGGTTCGTTTCCATTTACTGCCGGGGTATTTCCGTTCAAGCGTGAAGGAGAAGATCCGAAAAGACAGTTTGCAGGTGAAGGGACTCCAGAAAGAACGAATCGCCGTTTTCACTATTTATCAAAGGATGATTCAGCAAAGCGCTTAAGCACGGCATTTGATTCCGTTACACTTTACGGAGAAGATCCAGACTATCGCCCTGATATTTATGGGAAAGTTGGCGAGAGTGGTGTTAGCATTTGTACGTTAGATGATATGAAAAAACTATATGCAGGATTTGACCTCTGCCATCCATCAACATCAGTATCGATGACGATAAATGGTCCTGCACCTATTATTTTGGCGATGTTTATGAATACAGCGATTGAACAGCAAATGGAAGTAAAGGAAAAGGAGCTTGACCGTAAATTAACTGAAGAAGAACTTGCCCATGTTCGTGACCATACTTTGCAAAATGTAAGAGGAACGGTACAGGCAGATATTTTGAAAGAAGATCAAGGACAAAATACATGTATTTTCTCAACTGAATTTGCACTCCGTATGATGGGGGATATCCAGCAATATTTTATTGACGAAAAAGTCCGTAATTATTATTCCGTCTCCATTTCAGGCTATCATATCGCCGAAGCTGGAGCTAATCCTATTTCTCAGCTTGCTTTTACTCTCGCAAATGGCTTTACATATGTGGAGTATTATTTAAGTAGAGGAATGAAAATTGATGATTTTGCTCCGAACTTATCTTTCTTTTTCTCAAATGGATTAGATCCAGAATATACAGTGCTTGGTCGTGTAGCGCGCCGTATTTGGTCGACCGTTATGAGAGATAAATATGGTGCTAATGAAAGAAGTCAAAAGCTGAAATATCATATCCAAACATCTGGTCGTTCACTACATGCACAAGAAATTGATTTCAATGATATTCGTACTACTTTGCAGGCGTTAATGGCCCTTCATGATAATTGTAACTCTTTGCATACGAATGCATATGATGAGGCCATTACGACACCGACTGAGGAATCAGTTCGCAGGGCTATGGCGATTCAGATGATTATTACGAAAGAACATGGCTTAACGAAAAATGAAAATCCTCTCCAAGGTGCATTTATTATTGATGAATTAACAGATCTCGTTGAAGAGCAAGTACTGCAGGAATTTGAGCGCATTAATGATCGCGGCGGTGTGCTCGGTGCGATGGAAACACAATACCAGCGTGGAAAAATTCAAGATGAATCAATGTACTATGAAATGAGAAAGCATTCTGGTGAGCTGCCAATTATTGGTGTGAATACGTATTTGAATCCAAACCCTCCTTCTGAGGAGGAAATGAATAATATGGAGCTTGCGAGAGCGACGAAAGAAGAGAAGGAAACGCAAATTTATAACTTACGCAGCTTCCAAGAAAGAAATAAAGATGTATCAGAAGAAGCGCTCAAGCAGTTGAAGCAAACAGCGGTCAGTGGAGGAAATATTTTTGCGGAATTAATGGAAACCGTTAAAGTAGCGAGTCTCGGGCAAATTACACAAGCCCTTTATGAAGTGGGCGGACAATATCGTCGAAATATGTAATGATACATTAATTTTCAAGCGAGGCTTGCGGCATAGCTGCAAGCCTTGAATGCTTTATTAGCAAAGTCAAGGTTAGTCAATGATCATCACATTTTTCTATGTAAAAAATCGTCGTCGGATTAATTGAGTAAGCCTCGACGTGAACGAAGTAGTCGTAAAGCGCAGTGAAATGAAGCCGACGACATTTAGATAGAGGATTGTGAGCAGAGGCTCACGCTTTTCTTATTGCCGGATAATATACATCTAATTCCAAATCTTATATAATCGAATAATAGAGAGCGAATCGTTTACTTCATTGAAATAAAATGCAGGATGTGTGGGAAAAAGTGAGACGCATTTTTATTATTGCAAGTGTAATAGCTGTTATGATCGGGACTTATTATCTTTATCAAAGGCAATTAGGTGCCATTCCGTTCTTATTATTATCGATTTATTTCTTTATTCAAGCTTATAACCAGCTCTCGAAAAAAAACAAAGAAAACGTTGGCGACGAAAAAGGAAATGGAAACGATAAATATAGCTAGCATAAACCCAAAAATTTTGTTTATAATGAAGAATATGTATTTATAGAGGTATTTACATAGGGAAAGGAAGTGTCTAGTTTGAGTTTACACGCATACTCAAAAGATCAATTACAAGAAATGTCTTTAATTGAAATAGCATACGAAATATTCAAAAGCAAAAAAGAAGCGATTGCATTTAACGAACTTATGGCTGAAATCTCAAATCTATTAGAGTTATCTGACGCGGAAGTTAAAGCAAAAATAGCTCAATTTTATACGGATTTAAATATTGATGGAAGATTCCTTGGTTTAGGAGAAAATCGTTGGGGTCTTCGTGTATGGTATCCGATTGAACAAGTAGAAGAGGAAGTTGTGACGCCTATAAAGGTTAAGAAGAAAAAGGCGAAGAAAGCTACTGAGGACGAGGATATCGAAGTTGATGATTTCGATGAACTTGATGAAGAAGAAATCGATTATGATGAAATAGATGATTATGAAGAGGATGACGACGAGATCCTTGAAGACGATGATCTTGACGATGAAGAGGATGACGATTTACTCGATGAAGATGAGCTTGATGATGACCTTCTAGACAAAGATGATGAATTTGATCTTAGTGATGAAGATGAGGAGATTGAAGAAGAAGACGAACTTGATGAGGATTGATCTTAAGGCTCTTGACTTTTTTAGTCGAGGCTTGTAGAATCATTTTTGGGCTCCTTAAAAAAGGAACGATTCATTAGACGCGTAATAGCGCTCCCTTACTTTTTATAAGTAAGAGGAGCGTTTTTTGTTTTTTTAACCCCTATATGAACGATTACAGCCGGAGATTCGGTGATGTATGAATTTCTAATTAAGTCTTTAAATAAAGGCTCATATGTACAAACTACCAATAAGGGGGAATGAAAAATGACGAAGTATATTTTTGTAACAGGTGGCGTTGTATCGTCACTAGGTAAGGGGATTGTGGCAGCCTCACTTGGACGACTTTTGAAAAATCGAGGCCTGAGTGTGACAATTCAAAAATTCGATCCTTATATTAATGTGGACCCAGGCACTATGAGCCCGTACCAGCATGGAGAAGTTTATGTAACGGGTGATGGAGCAGAGACAGATCTTGACTTAGGTCATTACGAACGATTCGTTGATATAAACTTAACGAAATATAGCAGTGTAACGACAGGAAAGATTTATTCAACGGTTCTTCGAAAAGAACGTCGGGGAGAATATAACGGGGGCACAGTTCAAGTTATTCCACATATTACAAATGAAATTAAAGATCGCGTCTTTCGTGCTGGCCATGAAACGAATTCAGATGTCGTCATTACAGAAATCGGTGGAACAGTAGGAGATATTGAATCACTTCCGTTTTTAGAAGCCATTCGTCAAATAAAAAGTGATATCGGCCGTGACAATGTTATGTATATCCATTGTACGCTAGTGCCTTATATTAAAGCGGCAGGAGAAATGAAGACAAAGCCGACACAACATAGTGTAAAGGAATTAAGAAGCTTAGGCATTCAACCGAATGTGATTGTCGTTCGTACAGAAATGCCAATTTCACAAGAGATGAAGGATAAGCTTGCACTATTTTGTGATATTGATAAAGAAGCTGTAATTGAATGCCAAGATGCGGAAACTTTATATTCCATTCCGTTAGCTTTGCAAGAACAAAATCTCGATAATATCGTTTGCACTCATTTAAAGCTTATTTGTGGTGAAGCAGATATGACAGAATGGAAGCAGCTTGTAGATAAAGTGCAAAGTCTTTCAAAGACAACAAAAATAGCGCTTGTTGGTAAATATGTAGAGCTTCAAGATGCGTATATTTCAGTAGTCGAGGCATTGAAGCACGCTGGTTATGCACATGATTCAGAAATTGAAATTGACTGGATTAATGCAGAAGAAGTAACAGAAGATAACGTTGCAAGTCTTCTTCATGAAGTAGATGGAGTTCTTGTTCCTGGAGGATTTGGTGACCGTGGGATCGAAGGGAAAATTTTTGCCGTTCAATATGCTCGTGAACAGAAAAAACCATTCCTTGGCATTTGCCTTGGCATGCAATTAGCATCAGTTGAGTTTGCACGTAATGTTCTTAACTTAAAAGGTGCCCACTCAGCTGAAATTGATCCGAATACAGAACATCCGATCATTGATCTACTTCCAGAACAGAAGGATATCGAAGATTTAGGCGGAACACTAAGATTAGGCATTCAAGCATGTAAATTAGTTGAAGGTACGAACGCTTATGAAGCTTATCAAGATGAAGTCGTCTATGAGCGTCATCGCCATCGCTACGAGTTTAATAATCACTATCGTCAAGAAATGGAGGAAAAAGGTTTTGTGTTCTCTGGTACAAGCCCAGATGGTCGTCTCGTAGAAATTATTGAAGTTAAAGATCATCCATGGTTTGTCGCATCACAATTCCATCCAGAATTTATTTCAAGACCAACGCGTCCACAGCCGTTATTCCGTGATTTTGTAGGAGCATCTTTAAAAAACAGTGGAAAGTAAATAAAAAATGGGGCAGTCTCATAAGAAATCCTTATGGGATTGCCCTTTTATCTCAGTCGAGGTCAGTCCAGTTTATACGTCGCTAAGCAAGGCGCTTCCGCTTTTCTAAAAAGATAATAAAGTATTAAATTTTTGAAGTTAGAGAACTGTCTAGCTCCAGCGCCTAGCGACTAGTAAACTTCCCTCCCTCTCCCTACGATAAGTCAACATCGACTCGCTTCACTCGTCGTGTTTCCTTTATCTCAGTCAAGGTCAGTCCAGTTTATACGTCGCTAAGCAAGGCGCTTCCGCTTTTCTAAAAAGATAATAAAGTATTAAATTTTTGAAGTTAGAGAACTGTCTAGCTCCAGCGCCTAGCGACTAGTAAACTTCCCTCCCTCTCCCTACGATAAGTCAACATCGACTCGCTTCACTCGTCGTGTTTCCTTTATCTCAGTCAAGGTCAGTCCAGTTTATACGTCGCTAAGCAAGGCGCTTCCGCTTTTCTTATTCATATTCAGCCAATATTTCATCCATAATAAACTTAATGCCGTAATATACATATAATGCAGCAATCGTTGCGGGATATCCGAATCGATTGCCATTTTCATCAGGTAGAAGTCCTTTCGTCAGCTTTAAATCAATATGCGCATCGGCTAAATCAACTATGCTTTCATTGCCGTTAGAATTATCAGTTGAGATAGCTGCGAAAGGAATTCCCTTTTCAGTGAGAAATTTACCTATTTTAATTGCTTCCGCATCCGTTGAATATCTAGTAATAATTAAAAATCTGTCTGTTTCAGAGATTTCATGAAGATTTTCTGTCCATTGAAAGGCATTTAAGGCATTATATAGTGGCTCTTGGCTTTCTGTTGCTTCAAAAGCGACCGCCTTCATTTCTTTTGTCGCAAAAATAAATACTTTTCCGTTGCTGATAATCGCTTGTGCAAGCAAACGTGCACTATCCTCAATCATTTCTGCTTCTTTTTCATAAAGTCTATTAAAGACGCCTAAAACTTGAGTTGAAAACATTTTTAGCATATTGTGACACCGCCATTTTCCTTTTATGATCATAATTATATTGAATTCAAAGAAAAAGGTAAAATAACACTCACAATGGTAAAAGGGAGAAGGATTTTTCCAGTAGAATAGAGAAGATTTACTAGGGGAGAAATAATGTATATATTTAACAATGTCATCACTAGGTGGAAAGAATTACGCGTTTGAACATAAGAGAAGAGGTGACTTAATGAAGGGGAAAATATTAATAGTTGACGATCAATTTGGAATTCGTATTTTGCTCAATGAAGTTTTACAAAAAGAAGGGTACGATACTTATCAAGCCGCAAATGGTGTTCAGGCGCTTGAAATTGTCACGAAGCATGCTCCTGATTTAGTTCTGCTCGATATGAAAATACCTGGGATGGACGGAATTGAGATTTTAAAAAGGTTGAAAGTAATCGATAGAGATATTCGAGTTATTATTATGACTGCTTATGGTGAATTGGATATGATTCAGGAGGCGAAGGAGTTAGGTGCTATGACTCATTTTGCTAAGCCTTTTGATATTGATGATATTCGTGCAGCAGTCAAGAAATATCTTCCGGTTCCTGAATCCCTTTAGTGTATTTTTGCAGAAATGCATTGCCTGTAGGGAATGCGAATAAATGATTCATTTGTTTAATAGAACCGTTTTAAGTGCATACCCAACAGGCTTTTTAAATGAATATTTCTGTTTGTTGCAATCTGATGACAGATTAGAGAAAGTCATTGGATTAATAGCAATTTTTTTTCAGTTTTGATATGATACAAGTGAATTCTATCGAATCGGTTTTTCTTTTTAGCAGGATTATGCTATACATATGTGTTTCATTTAAAGGAAAGACTTTAAAGGATTATCGCAAATTAGCTGATAGAAAGAGCCTGCTTTATTCTGCGAAAAAGAAACGATCGATTATGAATAAGGAGGAAGAAAAATGCCTTTAGTTTCAATGACTGAGATGCTTAACAAAGGGAAAGCAGAAGGCTATGCAGTTGGGCAATTTAACTTAAATAACCTTGAATTTACTCAAGCAATTCTTCAAGCAGCAGAGGAAGAAAAGTCCCCTGTTATTCTTGGTGTTTCTGAAGGAGCTGCTCGTTATATGGGTGGCTTTAAAACAGTTGTCAAAATGGTAGAGGGATTGCTTGAAGATTATAAAATAACGGTACCGGTTGCGATTCATTTAGACCACGGCTCAAGCTTCGAAAAGTGTAAAGAAGCAGTTGATGCTGGCTTCACTTCTGTCATGATTGATGCATCGCATGACCCATTTGAAGAAAATGTGGAGACTACTCTAAAGGTCGTTGAATATGCACATGCAAAAGGTGTTTCAGTTGAAGCTGAATTAGGAACTGTTGGCGGGCAAGAAGATGATACGATAGCAGATGGTGTCATTTATGCAGATGCGAAAGAATGTGAAGAGCTTGTAAAGCGCACAAAAATTGATTGTCTTGCACCTGCATTAGGTTCAGTTCATGGACCATATAAAGGAGAACCAAAATTAGGTTTTGCTGAAATGGAGGAAATCGGGAATATTACAGGAGTGCCACTTGTTCTTCACGGTGGTACAGGAATTCCTACAAAGGATATCCAAAAGGCGATTTCTTTAGGAACAGCAAAAATTAATGTTAATACTGAGAACCAAATTGCTTCTGCAAAACGTGTGCGTGAAGTATTGGCAGCAAATCCAGAAATGTATGATCCACGTAAATATTTAGGACCAGCACGAGAGACAATTAAAGAAACAGTCATTGGCAAAATGCGTGAATTTGGTTCGTCAGGTAAAGCTTAAGATTGCTATTACGCTTTTCTATAAGCTAGCTATTATATAAATTGGAAACCGCCTTTCATTAAAGAGGCGGTTTCCGTTCATTGGAGGGAATAAGAATGAAATTTTTTATTGATACAGCGAATATGGAAGAAATTAAAGAAGCTTACTCACTTGGTGTGGTTGCAGGAGTAACAACTAATCCTTCACTAGTTGCAAAAGAAAAAAATGTCTCATTTCCAGAACGTCTTCGTGAGATTACTGAGCTTGTTCCTGGTTCTGTAAGTGCAGAGGTCATCGCACTAGATGCAGAAGGGATGATTAAAGAAGGAAGAGAGCTTGCAGCGATCGCTCCAAATATTACCGTTAAAGTTCCGATGACACCGGAAGGCTTAAAAGCTGTTCATGTTTTCTCTAAAGAAGGCATTAAAACAAACGTTACGCTAATTTTTAGCGCTAACCAAGCTTTGTTAGCTGCAAGAGCTGGTGCGACATATGTTTCACCATTTTTAGGAAGACTAGATGATATTGGTCATAATGGTCTTGATTTAATTTCAACCATTGCTGAAATTTTTGCTATTCATGATATTAAAACAGAAATTATTGCAGCTTCTATTAGACATCCACAGCATGTTACGGATGCTGCATTAAGAGGCGCCCATATTGCTACAGTTCCTTACAAGGTAATTATGCAATTGTTCAATCATCCTTTAACAGATAAGGGGATTGAAGCATTTCTAGCTGACTGGAATTCACGCTCTTAATTGTTATACAGGGCTTCCGCTTTCCTAGGTCTTTTTAGCTATTTTTAACTTTTTCGAATATCGATACATGAGAATTTATTTTTCGTGTAAACTAGATGATAAGGATATTTTCGGATTACGCTTTGGATGACTTAGGATTAGAAAAACTTGGTGTTCGTCAAGTCTTTCCGGCGAATGCCCTAGTTTTTCTATTGCGATGTTATAGTAGTAATACTATTTGGCTTTAGAACGATAATAAACTTATACTTTCTTACTAGCCAAGTATAAACCGGCGTAGAAAGGAGTCAACAATGGAAAAGCTAATGATTGCAGGCGGTTACCCTTTAAAAGGAACGGTTCGAATTAGCGGGGCGAAAAATAGTGCAGTTGCACTGATTCCAGCTACAATTCTAGCGGATTCACCTGTCACAATAGAAGGGCTGCCAGATATTTCGGATGTTCAAATTTTAAAAGGACTGCTAGAAGAACTGGGAGGAACAGTCAATTTCTCTAATAATGATATGATTGTCGACCCTTCCTCTATGATTTCCATGCCTTTGCCGAATGGGAAAGTAAAAAAACTTCGAGCTTCTTATTATTTAATGGGTGCGATGCTCGGAAGATTCAAAAAAGCAGTAATTGGTCTTCCAGGTGGTTGCCACCTCGGTCCAAGACCGATTGACCAACATATAAAAGGCTTCGAAGCACTTGGAGCAAATGTAACAAATGAACAAGGTGCCATTTATTTGCGTGCTGACGAGCTTCATGGTGCCCGTATTTATCTTGATGTAGTTAGTGTAGGTGCCACGATTAATATTATGCTCGCAGCCGTTAGAGCAAAAGGCCGAACCATTATTGAAAATGCGGCTAAAGAGCCGGAAATCATTGATGTTGCCACATTGCTTACAAATATGGGTGCAAAAATTAAAGGTGCTGGGACAGATGTCATTCGAATAGATGGGGTTGAGCACCTTCATGGCTGTCAGCATACCATTATTCCTGACCGAATTGAGGCAGGTACATATATGATATTAGGTGCGGCTGTTGGTGAGGGGATCTTAATTGATAATGTAATCCCACAGCATCTTGAATCCTTAATTGCAAAGCTAAGAGAAATGGACGTTGAAGTTGAAGCTGGAGATGATCAAGTATTCATTGGTCCAGTAAATAATTTGAAGGCAATTGATATTAAAACACTTGTTTATCCTGGATTCCCAACGGATCTTCAACAGCCGCTTACTTCGCTTTTAACAAAAGCAGAAGGGACAAGCATGGTAACGGATACGATTTATGGAGCTCGCTTTAAGCATATTGATGAATTAAGAAGAATGAACGCTAATATTAAAGTTGAAGGGCGTTCAGCCATTATTCATGGGCCAGTTCAGCTTCAAGGTGCAAAAGTGAAAGCAAGTGATTTAAGAGCGGGTGCAGCGCTCGTTATTGCAGGTCTAATTGCTGAAGGAGTAACAGAAGTAACTGGACTTGAGCATATTGATCGCGGGTACAGTCATCTCGTAGAAAAGCTTAATGGGCTTGGTGCGACTGTTTGGCGTGAAAGCTTAACAAAAGAAGAGCAGGAACAAATGAAAAATGCTTAAATTAAGTTTGTTTTAAAAAAAATATAATTTTTGAAGTTAGAGAATTGTCTAGCTCCAGCGCCTAGCGCCTTGCGAACTTCCGATGCATAGGACGTGCTAGTCACGCTAAGCCTGATTGTATTTTCTAGGCTAAAGCCCAAAGAAAACACTTATGCAGGCATTGCCACAGGGTTAGTTCGTACGACGCTGACCAAGGCGCTGCGCTTTTCTTATGAGGAGGAAATTTGGATGGAACGAAGTTTATCGATGGAACTAGTTCGAGTAACAGAGGCTGCAGCCTTAGCATCTGCTCGTTGGATGGGAAGAGGATTAAAGAACGAAGCAGATGATGCAGCGACAACTGCTATGCGGAATGTATTCGATACAGTGCCAATGCAAGGAGTAGTAGTCATCGGAGAAGGTGAAATGGATGAAGCCCCGATGTTATATATTGGTGAGAAGCTAGGAACGAATCAAGGCCCACAAGTGGATATTGCAGTAGATCCTCTTGAAGGAACGAATATTGTTGCTTCAGGTGGATGGAACGCTCTAGCTGTTCTAGCTGTTGCTGACCATGGAAACTTATTGCATGCACCAGATATGTATATGGATAAAATTGCAGTTGGGCCTGAAGCTGTTGGACAAATAGATATTAATGCCTCCGTTATAGATAACTTAAAGGCTGTTGCAAAGGCAAAAAATAAAGATATAGCTGATGTTGTTGCAACGGTTCTTAACCGTCCAAGACACGAACATATTATTAGCCAGCTTCGAGAAGCAGGGGCAAGAATTAAATTAATTAATGATGGGGATGTAGCAGGAGCAATTAATACTGCATTTGACCATACAGGTGTAGATATCCTATTTGGACTAGGTGGTGCACCAGAAGGTGTTATTGCTGCTGTTGCTCTTAAATGTTTAGGTGGAGAAATTCAAGGAAAGCTTGTTCCTCAAAATGATGCTGAAGTAGAACGGTGCAAGAAAATGGGTCTCGACCTTAATAAGATTCTTCGCATGGAAGACTTAGTAAAGGGTGATGACGCGATTTTTGCAGCTACAGGTGTAACAGATGGGGAGCTGCTTCGCGGCGTACAATATAAAGGTTTTTATGGTTCTACTCATTCGATTGTTATGCGTGCGAAATCTGGTACAGTCCGCTTTATTGAAGGTCGTCATAGCTTAAAGAAAAAGCCAAACCTCGTAATCGGCTAAAAATAGAGAGAGAAATAGTATGCGGTTCAACATTTACTAAATACGTAACTTGGACCGCATAATTTGAAACTTCAGGCCCAAAAAGGGAGATCTATCATCGCATTTCCTTCCTAACTAGATAATTATCCTTATTTAATTGAATGATTTTCAAAATTTAGTTGATTAAATCTCTAATAAAGGGGTAAAATAGAGATTGTTTTATAAAAAAGAGGAAACCTCAATAATAGCCATAAAATGGCGCTTTCCGAACAAACCCTCGGTATTAGAGATTTCATGTTTAACTTCATTCAGCAAGAGTCTCCCACTTCTTTTAGCGGTATGATGAATGCAAATATGTCCTTAATTTTAGAATGAATAAAGTTAATGCCTCAAGTTAGCCTTCAGATTACAAGCGAAGGTAAAAAATCTAGGCGTAAATTCGTAAGGTGTATTTGATTGTAAATTCAATTTCCTTTACCTCAAAAAGCATATTCTCTTATTTAAAAAGAATGAAGAAAAAATTATAGTCAGTTTTGTCCAATTATATATGAGGAAAAAGATTGAAAATTCAAAAGTGTGGTGTCAATATGGGATTAAATATTTCAAGTTTAGAAAATATGAAATTAAAAGAACTTTATGAGCTTGCCCGCGAATATAAAGTTTCTTATTACAGCAAATTAACAAAAAAAGAATTAATCTTTGCTATTTTAAAAGCACGGGCTGAAAAGGAAGGCTACTTCTTTATGGAGGGTGTCCTTGAAATCATCCAATCTGAAGGTTTTGGATTTTTACGTCCAATTAACTATTCACCAAGCTCTGAGGATATTTACATATCAGCATCCCAAATTCGTCGTTTTGATTTAAGAAATGGAGACAAAGTTTCCGGAAAGGTCCGTCCTCCGAAGGAAAATGAGCGTTATTTTGGTTTGCTGCAAGTCGAGTTGGTGAATGGAGATGACCCAGAGTCTGCTAAAGAACGTGTTCACTTCCCAGCTTTGACTCCTTTATATCCTGATAACCACATGAAGCTTGAAACAACGCCAAAACATTTATCAACAAGGATTATGGATGTACTTGCACCTGTTGGTTTTGGTCAGCGTGGACTTATTGTGGCTCCTCCTAAGGCCGGTAAAACAATGCTGTTAAAAGAAATTGCCAACAGCATTACAACAAATCACCCTGAAGTGGAATTAATTGTTCTCCTAATTGACGAGCGTCCTGAGGAAGTTACAGATATTGAACGTTCTGTAGCAGGTGATGTTGTTAGTTCGACATTTGATGAGGTTCCTGAAAATCATATTAAGGTCGCTGAGCTCGTTCTTGAGCGTGCGATGCGTTTAGTTGAGCATAAACGTGATGTTGTTATTTTAATGGACAGTATTACAAGGCTGGCAAGAGCATATAACCTTGTCATCCCGCCGAGTGGAAGAACATTATCAGGAGGGATTGATCCTGCTGCATTCCACAGACCGAAGCGATTCTTCGGTGCTGCCCGAAATATCGAGGAGGGCGGAAGCTTAACTATTTTAGCAACCGCATTAGTTGATACGGGTTCACGGATGGATGACGTTATTTATGAGGAGTTCAAAGGAACAGGGAATATGGAGCTTCATCTTGATCGTTCTCTTGCTGAAAGAAGAATTTTCCCTGCCATCGATATTCGCCGCTCTGGTACGCGTAAAGAAGAATTGCTTATTCAAAAAGACCATCTCGATAAATTATGGGCGATTCGCAAGTCTATGTCTGATTCACCTGATTTTGCAGAGAAGTTTTTGCGTAAATTAAGACAAACAAAATCAAATGAAGAGTTTTTTGCTAATTTAGGAGAAGAAATGAAAGCAAAACGTTCTAATTAATTTGCGGAAATCCATTATTGCAAAATAGATTTGTCCTTGTTATAATAATTCCAGTGTGTTTTTGAATTATACGGAAATCATTTGATTCCCGGTAATATATACTCTGTCTCAGTATGATTCAGGGCGGAAGGAGATGAAAAGAATGAAAGCAGGAATTCATCCAAACTATACGAAAGCATTAGTAAGATGTGCATGTGGTAATGAATTTGAAACAGGTTCTGTTAAACAAGAAATTCGCGTAGAAACTTGTTCTGAATGCCATCCATTCTACACAGGACGTCAAAAATTCGCTGAAGCTGGCGGACGTGTTGACCGTTTCAACAAAAAATACGGCATTAAGCAACAACAATAACACAATCAAAACAGGCAAGCTTCTTTTCTTGCCTGTTTTTTATTTCTCTTTTACCAAATTTTTAAAACTAGAGAACGGTCTAGCTCTGACGGACAAGACGTACTTCGCACGCAAGCGTAATTGTTTTCAAAAGGATAAAGCATCAAGAAAACAATCACGTAGATATTGATGTTGCAAAAAGATGTGGTACTTTTTGTCGGTCAGCGCTTTTTGAAGAAGGAGAGGTCATCCATGTATGTTATGAATCACAAAGGATGGGTAGAGGTCATTTGTGGAAGTATGTTTTCGGGTAAATCTGAAGAACTTATCCGTCGCGTAAGAAGAGTACAATTTGCAAAGCAGCAAATTGTAGTATTTAAGCCGCAAATTGATAACCGCTATAGTGATGAGGCAGTTGTTTCTCATAATGGCACCTCCTATACAGCCATTCCGATTTCCCAATCGACAGATATTTTTAAATATATTCAAACGGATACTGACGTGATTGCTATTGATGAAGTTCAGTTTTTTGACTCAGAAATCGTACGGGTGATCCAGCACCTAGCAGATAGTGGATACCGTGTGATTGCAGCTGGTCTTGATCAAGACTTTCGCGGAGAACCATTTGGTCAAATGCCAGAATTGATGGCCATTGCTGAATCAGTGACAAAGCTGCAAGCTGTTTGTACAATTTGTGGTTCACCAGCAAGTCGAACACAGCGATTAATTAATGGCAAGCCTGCTTCATATGATGATCCAATTATTTTAGTCGGTGCTTCAGAAGCTTATGAAGCACGTTGCCGTCATCATCATGAAGTGCCGAAATCTCCAACCATTAAAGGTGGAGTAAAAACGACTGAGACCTTATCATAGTTATTTATGCTAATAAAAAATACTTACGCTGAGGCTGGGACATAACTAGCTTCAAATAGCGAGAAAGGTGAATTTGAGGATCCTCAAATTCACCTTTCTCTATTTTTGCATATAAATTCTTCTATTCCCTTAGTTAATGGCAGTGAATTTTCTTAAATTCACTGCCATTAACGCAAAGCCCATTTCGTTTTCTACCTTCGATTTTCCTCGTACAGAAAATCGAGCGAAACGCAAATTAGCCTTCAAGAATCCAAAAACTGGTTCCACATCGATTTTACGTTTACGATAGATGGCACTTGTTTTCTCTTCTGAAAGCTTTGCTCGCACATATTCTTTTTGTTGTTCCCACTTTTCATTCACCATTAACTTTCGATTATTACCTTCTTTTGCTTTCGTACATGAAGAACGGAATGGGCAGTCCGAACAGTCTTCACATTCATAGATTTTAAACTCTCGTTTGAAGCCTGTTTTATCCGTACGTACAGAATGATATTTATATAAAAGGCGTTGCTGGTTCGGACAAATGTACGCTTCGTTTTCTTCATCATACTGCCAGTTATCTGGATTGAATTCGTTTTGTTTATATTTTTTCTTTTGCTCTTTCAAGTACATATTATACGTAATTAGCGCTTCTCGTTTACGATTTGAAAGGATATCATCATAATTTTGTTCACTGCCATAACCTGCATCTGCCACAATGTGTTTCGGTAATTCAAAATAACGTCGCTCGATCTCATCTAGGAACGGAATTAACGTTCGTGTGTCTGTTGGATCTGAAAATAAACTATAGGCAAGTGCGTACTGTCCTTCCGTTGCGACTTGTACATTGTAACCAGCTTTTAATTGTCCGTTTTGCATATAATCATCTTTCATCCGCATAAATGTCGCATCCGGGTCTGTTTTAGAATAGCTATTACGTGAGCCAAAGATTTCAAAGTCTCGTTGATATTTCCGTTTTCGTAAGACAAAATCAATCAACTGTTTTTGCACTTGTTTCGGGTATTTACGTTCACTTCTTAGAGTTTTTCGCTCTGGAATGTCTGATGATGCTTCAATTTGTTTATTATAATCGGTTACGACATCGTTCACTTTTTGAACCATTTGAGTGAGCTCATCCATTGATAACTGTTCATCGCTTTCACGTTCAAGTTCAGGGATGATTTCGTTCTTAAGGAGTTCATCGTATAGCTGGTTTGACTTTTCAATTAAACTTTGATGATATTTCTCAATTGATTTTTTCCAGACAAACGTAAATTTATTCGCATTTGCTTCAATTTTTGTACCATCAATAAAAATCGCTTCTTGGTCAATCAGATTTTCTTGTACTAACTGGCAGCGGAATTGAACGAAGCATTGGCGGATTAATTCTTTTACCTCCGGTTGTACACGGAATCGGTTGATAGTTCGGTAGCTTGGTTCATATCCTTGAGCTAGCCACATCATACGGATACTGTCTTTTAATAGGGCTTCAATTTTGCGCCCTGAGAAGACAGATTGCGTGTAGGCACATAGGATAATTTTAAGCATCATGCGTGGATGATAGGCAGGGCAGCCCTCATTTCGAAGAAATGGTTCAAAGGCTTCATGAGGGATACTTTCAACTAAATGATGAACATGGAGGGCAATATCATTATTTTGTAATTTTACTTCTAAATCTAAGGGCAAAACGATTTGATTCATGTTATAATGTTTAAACATAAGGACACTTCTTTCTGATTTGATTTGGTGTGGTAACTTAATTTTATCAGAAGTTGTCCTTATTTTATTACAAAATAATCAAAGCCGGTGAAATTTTACTCGTCGTAAAATTTCACCGGCTTTTTCATCTTAGAGGTGGGTTTTGTCCCAGCCTCGTTTTTTATATGGAAAAAAGCGAGAGAAATTAGCGCCTCAAATGTTAAAACAAGATCGATTTTAAAAAGGGTAGTATTGTATGGTTGAAATTGGCGGTACATTCTTCCTTTATTTACGGACATGCTATGAAAAGGAGGTGTAAGAGATGAAGAATTATCTTTTTTTCATTTTAGTACTTATCTTTCTAGCTGCCTGTGGTCAAAATCAAGGAGCTGAGAATTTGTATGGCGAGAATGAAGTAAGGGACGGTACTACTTTTATTTCAAATCGATTAGATCGCCAAGAATATAATACAAGAGATTGGTCAATGGATGCTCAAAATCCTAATTTCCCTAATACAGATGGGAATCGTGTAAATAACGGAGCTGACATTGATAAAGCACGACAAATTATTGAGGCAACTGGTGAGTTTCGAGCAGGTCCGATTTGGATAAATGGTGATGATATGTGGGTGACTGCTTACAAAAGGGGAATGATTAAAAATCAGCAAAGAGTTAAAGATGCTTCTGCACTCCGAAAGAAATTATTAAAAGGTTTACCACGCTATCATATTCAAGTAAAAATTCAAGAAGACCGTACGTAAAGGCACCTTGCGAGAGCAAGGTGTTTTTTGTTAATAGCTCTGTTAAAGAAATATGTTGATTTAAAACCAAAATGCGATATATTAGTTATATAAAAATTGGGCTTTTATAAAAAATATTAATGTGAGGAGTGAATTGAAAATGCGACCGATTGTACTAGGGGTTTTAGCAGCATTCTTTTTTGCCTTTACGTTTATTTTGAATCGGTCGATGGCGGTTTCTGGAGGCAGCTGGATCTGGAGTGCCTCTCTCAGGTATTTTTTTATGGTGCCGTTTCTGCTAATCATCGTTATCGGTAGGAAAGGAATGAAGCCACTTTTACAAGAGATGAGAAAGAAATATTTAGCTTGGCTATTATGGAGCATAATCGGTTTCGGCTTTTTTTATGCCCCGTTAAGCTTTGCTGCGGCATATGGTCCAGGCTGGCTAATCGCTGGTACATGGCAGGTGACGATTATTTCTGGTTCACTTCTTGCCCCTTTATTTGTCGAAATGAAACAAACAGCTAATGGTCCTTTGAAGGTAAGAGGAAAAATCCCGTTTATCGGTCTTGCAATGTCAATGATCATTTTACTTGGTGTCGCTCTTATGCAAGTTGAGCAAGCGAACCATTTATCTGCGAAGGAATTATTATTAGGCGTCTTGCCAGTCATGATTGCTTCGGTTGCCTATCCTTTAGGAAATCGTAAAATGATGGAAGTATGTGAAGGCAGGCTTGATGCCTATCAGCGTGTATTAGGAATGACGATTGCAAGCCTTCCACTTTGGCTTCTTTTATCTTTGTATGGACTCGCTACAGTTGGTTTACCTAGCAAAGAACAGTCGCTCCAAGCGCTTCTTGTTGCCATTTTTTCTGGCGTCATTGCAACGGTTCTATTTTTCCAAGCAACCGATTTAGTGAAAGGAAATATGAAGAAATTAGCTGCAGTGGAAGCGACACAGTCCATTGAAGTTTTATTTGCGGTAGTTGGAGAAATAATATTGCTTGCTTCGCCACTCCCTTCATCTATATCTTGGCTCGGAATGGCTCTTGTTATGATTGGAATGGTTTTGCACAGCTCTGTTTCCCATCGAGAAAAACCAGTTAAGTTGGCTGCTGTCACATATAAATCAAGCTAACTGCATGTAGCTGAACTTTCTAACGGATAATGAATCGAACGAGTGAATTTCATTTCAGCAAAATTGACATCTAAATTCCAGATTGATATATTGGTTTTATGAAAAATATTAAAATGATTGACCGGCCAGCTTTACGAGATCAAGTATATGAATCCTTGAAGAAAGCGATTATTACACTCGAGCTAGAGCCTGGAGAACGAATAATGGATAAGGATTTAGCAGCCCAATTTGGGGTGAGCCGGACACCAGTTAGAGAGGCGTTAAAACGGCTTGAAGATGAGGGGCTTGTTGAATCTATGCCAGGCTCACAAACACGAATCACACCTATTTTTTTAGAGGAGGCGAAAAATGCATTTACAGTTGTTGCTGCTTTACACCGTTTAGCGGCATGGCTTGCAGTTCCGTTACTTTCCGAGGAAGAAATCATTCAAATGGAAGAAAGCAATGTCCGATTACAAAACGCCATTGATCGAAAGGACGTTATTCGAGCAGTAGAAGCAGATGACAGCTTTCACAACATTTTATTAAAAGCTTCAGGTAATCCTGAAATCGAATTCGCATTAGACCGCGTGATGTCGAAGATCAGAAGATTAGAATTTTCAAAGTTCAGTTCATTAAATGCAAGACATTCCATTGAACAGCATAATGGAATTATTGCGGCCTGTCGGTCGAAAGATGCAATCTTGGCAAGTACATTAATTGAAGAAAATTGGCTGAGTTTAGGAAGAATTTTAATCGGTGATGGAGAGTAAAGAAGGAAGGTAATCCACTGTAGGAATTTTATTAAAAGTCAAGAAAATGTTTAAAATCATTTAGAATTAGATAACTGGATATAATGTCACACATTTTATGTGGAAAAAGAGAGGATAGATGAACAGGACTAAAACACCTGTGTTCATCTATCCTATTTTGTACAACATATGACCCCATTTACCACAACAACGGTGTTGTTTGTTGTTCAACTATCGCAACCGTTTCGTATTATTAGGTCAGCCAGAAAATATTTCTGGTTGACCATTTTTTATATCGATATATGATAACGGTAGCCGGGGTAGAACGTTCGCGCCCGTGGGGCTAAGACCCCGTCCGCAAAACAGTTCGCCCCCTACTTGTAGAAACATGTTTGAGGCTGGTTGGGACAATGATCTCGTATAACAAGCGAAGCTATGACACTACAAGAAGGATTAGGGGTACCGGTAATTATATTTGGAGGAGGAAGTTTATAATGAATCCAGTCATTGGTCTGGATGTGGCAAAAGGTGAAAGTCAGATTCAAGCATACTTGGAGAGAAAGAAACCCTACAAAAAAAGTTTCAAAGTAAAACATGATCTTGATGGGTTAGCTAGTTTATTAGATTTTATTAAAGAGATAGAAGATATTTCAGGAGAACGTCCCCCTCTTGTAATGGAATCAACGGGTCATTATCATACACCGGTTGTTCAATATTTTGAGGACAAAGGCTATTTAATTATTATTGTAAATCCACTCATCTCCTATAAAGCAAAAAGTTCTAGTTTGCGAAAGGTAAAAACAGATATCATTGATGCCAATCACCTCTGCGAGCTGTATTATAAAGAGGATTTAGAGCCTTATAAAAAGCGTGGTATCCAACTTATGAACTTACGTCATCTTACGAGACAGCACGATAATATCACAGGCATGTTTGTACAAACCAAACTACAATTTCAAGCAGTTTTGGATCAAGTTTTTCCTGGATATAGTAAGGTTTTTGGAGATTTATATTCGGACGTTTCTTTAAAGACATTACAAGCATTTCCTACTTCAGAAGATGTCTTGAAAGGTGATACTGAAACATTAACAACTAAAATAAAAGAATTCTGTAATACTCGTTCACTACAATGGGCAAACAAACAGGCTGAAAAGCTAATGACTGCCGCAGCTCAAAACCCTTTTCAGAAGGTTTTATACTCTAGTCTTGCCCTGAGCTTAGATATGTTTATTAATATGCTCTTTGAATACAAAAAACATCTATCCATGCTTGAAAATGAGATAGATGTTTTAGCAAAAAGTATTGAAGAATCTAAGATTATCCGATCAATTCCCGGTATCGGTGAAAAAATCGCAGCCACGATTATTTCTGAAGTTGGGGAAATTGAAAGGTTTAATCATCCTAAGAAACTAGTCGCATTTGCCGGTCTTGATCCAAGTGTCTTTGAATCTGGCACATTCAAAGGTACTTACAATCGAATTACCAAAAGAGGCTCTAGCAGACTACGTCAAGCTTTGTATATGGCTGTTAAATGTGCTATTCGTGACTGTCGCAAACAGAAAACAACGGATGAAATCCTTCCTCGTAATAAGAGATTACGAGCGTTTTATGATAAAAAACGGGAAGAAGGAAAACCTTTTAGAGTAGCTGTGATAGCTTGTGCAAACAAACTCCTACATTGGATTTATGCACTTTTAAAAAGC
The DNA here is from genome assembly GCF_046351715.2 of Cytobacillus sp. Bva_UNVM-123. Lineage (NCBI taxonomy): Bacteria > Bacillati > Bacillota > Bacilli > Caryophanales > Bacillaceae > Cytobacillus > Cytobacillus sp. Bva_UNVM-123. The sequence continues at coordinate 4,895,356 of NZ_CM177772.1, read as the reverse complement.
AAAACTTCTTTCCAAGATTTAGCTTGATTTAACAATTTAACCGAGTTAACCGGAACTTTCCAAACACAGTATTTGGACGGTTATTTGGTATACACGAATTTAGTATAACATGATATTTTTAATTTTTTTATTAAAAAATGTTGACAACTATTGGCTGGTTTTGTTTAAGTACATTTCTTCACAATCTTGCTGGCAATTATGTTTTCCCATAACAAAAGCCACCAGTATGTCGGCAGCCTTGTTTTTAGCAACTCCTGTATTTTTCTATTCCCACACAGTATGGTGAACCCAATAGAATCAAAGAACAGCTAAACCTTGCGACCCAAGGTAGGGAAAGTTAGTCCAGGCAACAACCTGCAATCTTACTAGACTACCATCATCTTGGATATTAAATACTGACACTGTACCCTGATTTCCGTTAAGGGTGTAAAAATGCCGTCCATCTTTACTCACTCCAACATCCATCGGAAGACCTGGTGCTGTGCCTGGCGGTGTACTGGTAATATGCCTTACTACCGACAGTGCTCCATTGGGATCTATTCGGTAGGTGGAGATGGTACCGCTTAAGGTGTTGGTAATGTATGCAAAACGTTCATCTCTCGTAGTTACAACCCAACAAGCAGCTTGATATCCGGTTGGTACAGAGCCGCTAATCACATGAAGGATACCGTCGTTGCTCATTGAATAAGATGAAAGTGCATTTGATACTTCTTCCGTAACTAAGAGAATTCCAGACGATAGAAAGTAAACGCCAAATGGTCCTTGACCGTAAGAATCATTAACGATTGGTCCTGTAACCGTACCATCTTTATTTACAGGGAATACACTGAGATGGTTTGAAGTATACTCGGATACAAGGATTTTACTACCATCACGAGTGAAGAGAACCTGAGCGGGTTGAGCATTGAAAGTACTGAGAGAATGGGTGGATCCGGGAATAGGAGTAAGTCGTCCGTTATTATCTATGCGAAAACCAGTGATATTGGAGGCAAAATTGTTAGCCACATTCCCTACATTGGCAACATAGACAAGATTACCAAACACATCTACGGTATTGGGCTGAGCACCTCCTGATGGCTTCACATCCACGAGAACGGGTGCACCGCTGTCAGTAATGATAAAACTGCTGATACTATGGCTGCCTGCGTTCACTGCAAGCAGGAAACGTCCATCACGGGACAAAGTTAGGGCTCCTTGTGACGCAAGGGGATCGACACCATCCTGTACATTTGCAGGGGAGACTTCCTTTGTACCAGTACCTCTACCATAAGTTGGATAGGCACCCGCAATGGTGAGCATTCCATTCATGTCCCTGTAAAAGGCAATGACTTGATTCATTACTTCATTATTGGTCATCATGTACACCATACTCGTACGCGAACGAAAATAGTTGTTTAATATCTGCATTTTATGGCTCGCCTCCTTTTCATAATTTTATATGATTCTTTTGCCAGCTATATTCCCCAAATGGATGTAAGTTGGTTTACAAACAGAGGTGGACTATCATCCACTTATCCCACTAACCTGCCCCGTTAGTTGAAGAAGCGAGGTTTATCCTGCCTCACACCTTCAGTATTACTTTTATAGTCATTTAAAATTGCATATGAATCTATGAGGGGATTTGAATATTTATATTGCTTTAAGTGAATTAGAGAATTATAGAATGACTTTAATGCCGATAGGAAACGATTAACTGTATTAGGACTTTTATTTGTTCGATTAACAAATCGAAAAGTATCTTTTTCTTTTACTTTACAAGCCATTTCGGTCATAAGGTAATCTTCTATGGCTATTCGTATGATGTCTGGCGAATCATCCCAATTCACTCGGTTTCCTTGAAGTTGCTAAATTGATCTAACCATGTGAAAAAGGGAAGAAGGCATTGAAGATACGAAAGAGCTGAACTTTTACTAATTCTTCCGATACAATCGTGATAATGTTCCGTTAACGGAAGAAAAGGATGATTTTGTCGATCAAAAACTAATAATTCAAAACGACTTTCCACACCATCAGGGCAATAATCGTACCAATATTTAGACATGAGAATAACACCTACTTTAATTAAGTTAATCTTCAAGCCAATTATAGAAAGGGATTTTGGGTTGTTGGTTTTCTACTGTATTAAATTGTTCTTGATATTCATTTTGGGATAACTCGTAAGCCCTTTTGCTTTGCTTTCTTGGCATTTTTATAGGAATAGAAGTCGGACTCCAATTCTCACGAATTGCTTTACGAATGAACCCATCGGGATTCTTTACCTTTGTTGCTGATTGTTGCATGATCAAAAGGATCTCTAAAGTTCTTTTAATTCCTACAACAGATAAAATAGATAGCATTTCATCAGTAGGGGAAGTAAGAGTGACAGCCTCATAGGCTAATTTAACTAACTCCGTTTCATCAGAACTCGAATTTATTTCATCTTCCTGTTGTTCTGTACTGTTAATCGAAATAACATTGTTTAGCGTTAATAAATCCGATTCAAGTATTCTCCAACCTTCTTTATCGCTATTTCTATATGAGTTAGGTAATTTCCCTGCTCGAATCCAACGTTTAATGGTTTCCTCATGTTTGCCTAAGAGGTCAGCTACCTCTTTAACAGTGTATTTTTTCAATTTTTAACCCACCTTAAAAGGATGTTCGTTCTCAGAATGTATGTTCTTAATTTTACCACGATATATCGTGGTATCTACATGTAAAATTTACCTTGTGTTGTAGTAGTAAATGAGGTCATTTAAGAGGTCAAATAAATAAAAAAGTACACCACTTATATAAGTGATGTACTAATTATCATATAAAGTGTGACATTAAAGATAAGTTGCTGTTCTTATAACGAAAACATACATTCACTTATCTTTAATTTTACATAGTATGGTGGATTATTTTTTTTTAAGAGAAGTCAATGATTGGATAAATTGCAATGTCACATTAGAATCTTAAGAATTAGTTTTGACTGCACTCTCACTCTATACTATAATTATAATGTTATAGATCTGCTCGTAAACGTATTATGTATTTTATATATATGGCTCGGAAATAATAATCCGAGGTGTAATGGAAAATTGAGGTGAATGCTGTGTTTGATCGTCTTCAATCTGTCGAAGATCGATATGAAAGATTAAATGAGCTATTAAGTGATCCTGATATCGTAAATGATCCGAAAAAACTGCGTGAATATTCTAAGGAACAATCTGATATACAAGAAACAGTTGACGCATATCGTGAATATAAAGTTGTTCGTGAACAGCTTCAAGATGCGAAGGCAATGCTTGATGAAAAATTAGATGCAGACATGCGCGAAATGGTTAAAGAAGAGCTTCATGAGCTTGAAGATAAGATGGAGGAGCTTGAAGATCGATTAAAGATTCTTCTTATTCCAAAAGATCCGAATGATGATAAAAACGTTATTATGGAAATTCGTGGTGCTGCTGGCGGTGATGAGGCTGCACTATTTGCCGGTGATTTATATCGGATGTACAGCCGTTTTGCTGATGCACAGGGTTGGAAGACGGATGTCATTGAAGTACACTCAACCGGTGTAGGCGGCTATAAGGAAATTATTTTTATGATTAATGGAACTGGTGCTTTTTCAAAATTAAAATATGAGAATGGTGCCCACCGTGTTCAGCGTGTTCCAGAGACGGAGTCAGGCGGACGTATTCATACGTCTACAGCAACGGTTGCTGTTCTTCCTGAAGCAGAAGAAGTAGAGGTTGAAATCCATGAGAAAGATATTCGCGTTGATACATTTGCTTCAAGCGGGCCTGGTGGACAGAGTGTAAACACAACGATGTCTGCCGTTCGTTTAACCCACTTGCCTACTGGTACAGTTGTATCTTGCCAAGATGAAAAATCGCAAATTAAGAATAAAGAAAAGGCAATGAAGGTATTGCGTGCTCGTGTATATGATAAATTTCAGCAAGAGGCACAGGCTGAATATGATCAAGTACGTAAATCAGCTGTTGGTACAGGCGACCGTTCGGAACGAATTCGTACGTATAATTTCCCGCAAAACCGCGTGACAGATCACCGAATTGGTTTAACGATTCAAAAGCTTGACCAAATTCTTCAAGGAAAAATCGATGAAGTCATTGATGCTTTAATTCTTGAGGAACAATCTGCGAAGCTGGAAAGCGCATCAAATGAGTAATCAATCTATGAAAGTGTATGAAGCCCTGCAGTGGGCTTCTTCTTTTTTAAAGGTAAAAAATCGTGATGAAAATGCGGGAGAACTATTGTTACAGCACTATATGGGATTGAATCGTTCACAGCTGCTTGCTAGTATGCGAGATAGTGTGGAACCTGAAATTATTGAGATGTTTAAAAAAGCAGTCTTCCTTCATGTAGAGGGGAAGCCGATCCAATATATAATTGGCTCTGAGGAGTTTTACGGTCGCTGTTTTAAGGTTAATGAGAATGTATTAATTCCTCGTCCTGAGACTGAGGAATTAGTATATGGAGCTTTACAGCGAATTAATCGACTATTTAATGAGGAAAACAGCCTTGAACTTGTAGATTTAGGAACAGGAAGTGGAGCTATCGCGATTACATTAAAGTTAGAGAAACATGAATTAAATGTGACTGCGACTGATATTTATGAACCGACGCTTCTTTTAGCAGAAGAAAATGCAAGGCGACTTAAGGCTGATATTCAATTTATTCAAGGTGACTTGTTGCTGCCATTCATGGCTGCCAGGAAAAAATTCGATATTATCATTTCCAATCCTCCATATATTCCTGCTGGAGATATTGCTTGGATGTCTGACGTAGTGAAGGACTATGAACCACATCGTGCTTTGTTTGCAGGCAATGATGGCCTAGATATTTATAAGAAGCTTTCACTGCAGCTGCCTGCTGTTCTGAAAGAAAGGGCCCTAGTCGGTTTAGAGGTGGGAGTAGGTCAAAGTGCCGCAGTGTCTCAACTGCTTAAGAAGGCTTTTCCTAAGGCAAAAATTGAAATTGTCCATGATATTAACGGAAAAGATCGGATGGTATTTGCTGAAATTGGTTTTGAATAAATCCAAATAAAGAGAAAGTGTCCACTGTAGGCGCACAAAACAAATAAAAATGTCCATTTACGGTGCCCATTTACGGTGCCTGGCACCGTAAATGGACATTTTTATTATTCATTTTCAGGGACTAATATTTGTCCGACTTTGCCGATTTTTAATAGTGTTTGCATGAGGGCTCTTGATAATTGACTTGGATTATATGGTTTAATTAAGTAGTCATTGGCACCGAGGGAAATGCCTTTTTCTTTCTCGTCGAGTGCCGTTGAAATGATTACTGGTATATTTTTCAACCGTTCACTTTCCTTAAGAGTTTTCATGATGTGCCAACCATCTAGTTCTTCCTCAAGCATAATATCTAATACAATCGCATCTGGTGTGCTTGTTTCAATAAATTTAAGTGCTTGCTCACCTTTTTCGAAACGAACAACTTTAAACCCACTTTCAGATAACTCGTTGTGGATCAGTTCTGATAGGCTTTGATCATCTTCTATCAACATCACACTGTACTCCATATCTTGCAAAGTTGGCAGATTCTCTGATGTTAGCTGGAGTTCTCCCTCTACAGCTGGAAATGCTAATGTAAAAGTGCTGCCTTTTCCGTACTCCGAGTGAACAATAATATCCCCATCATGCGCTTTCATCATTTCTTTCACGATGGCTAACCCTAAACCTGTACCACCAATCGTTCTTCTATCTGAATTGTCGACCCGGAAAAACTTTGTAAATATCTTATTTAATGCGTCAGCGGGAATGCCTAATCCGTTATCAGCCACATCAACCAAAAGCTTGTCGTCTTTTCGGTACATATGAATGTGAATTTTGCCGCCGGCTGGGGAATATTTAATCGCGTTATTAATTAAATTCGTGAAGACATGTTCTAATTTTGAGCGTTCCCCTAATACTAAATCATTGCTGCTAGCTTGAGTTAATTCAATTCGATGATTTCTTGATTGAATTTGTAGATTGTCAATAACTTTTTCAATAACAGGCAAAAGCCAAACGAATTTTTTTTCGTAAATTTGAATCAATTAATTGAATAAGGGGAATATCGCCTTCCCGTGGTCGAACGTTTTTTTCATCTATTTGCTGAAAATGTTCATATTCATAGCTTAGCTCAATTAAGTCATAAAGAAAGTTCCTCAGTTCTTCAGCTGTCCACATGCGGCCATCGTCTTTTTCCACAGCTTCTAATAAGTTTGAAGCGATATGCTGTAGTCCGCTTAGCTGTAAAGTACCTGCCGTCCCTTTAATCGAATGAAGGAAGCGGATAACATCTTCGTTTAATATTGCTTGGGGAGATCCGCTTTCAAACCAATCTGTTATTTGAACCTTTATTTTTTTAAATAAAAGATTTTTATATTTATTTAAATTCATTATATTAATTACCCTTCCCGAATAAATATTATGTTCGTATTCAGCTATTAATCTAATGGAAAGCTATTAAAAAAGCTAGATTTATTTTATTTTTAATAGGTTAAAAATAGAAGATCTTGTCCACAATGTGTTAGTAAAGGGGTGGACAGAAAATGAAGACAAAAACACTTGCAGGAATATATGTAATATTTTTATGTATCGGTACTATTTTAAATTTGTATATACCAAAGAGTGAAGTAATGGCAGATGAACCATTAGTTATTCCAAATGAAGCTATTAGACTTCGGATTCTAGCTAATAGTGATAGTGAAAATGATCAAGCATTAAAGAGGCTTGTAAGAGATGATATAAATGAAGCGATTACGGAATGGGTGGCAGAGTTAACGTCAATTGAAGAGGCAAGAAGGTTAATTCAGTCGAAGCTTCCGGAGATACAAAAAATTGCTGAAAATGTTATGGATAGGGAAAAGTCAGCACAAAAAGTAACAGTTAACTTTGGGAAAATTGAATTTCCGACTAAGTTATATGGTCAGTTTCTCTATCCTGCCGGAGAATATGAAGCGATATTGATTTCTCTTGGTGAAGGGAAAGGGGCGAATTGGTGGTGTGTATTATTCCCACCGTTATGCTTCCTTGATTTTTCAAATGGTGTAGCTGTAAGTGACGGATTCGAAAATGATACAGCTGAAAAGGCAGAGAATAAGGAAGCTGAGAAAGACAAAGTGAAGGAAAACGAAAACAAGGGAGAGGCCGCGAAAGAAAAGCAGCCTATGTATGTAGAGGAAGAAGAGGAAGAAGTAAAAGTAAAGTTTTTCTTCAAAGAACTGTGGGAGAAAATCTTTGGTTAACCTTCTTTTGTGGATAAACGGCTTTATTGGGGTTTTTTTCTCCTGGAATGTGGATATCTCCATAAAGTTATTCACAATTAAGGTGTTTCTATCCACAAATTGTGGATAATACTTGAGTAATTGACGAACTTCTTTTATACTTTCAAAGGTAATAAGGATAAATATGACGGAAATAAAGGGTTAAAAATTGTTGAAATTGTAGTTAATAAAGGTGGAACAAAATGAACACAAATCGATGGTCAGTGGATAAATATGTGGATGAATATGAAAGTTATCCACAAATTATACAGGCTGCAGAGCTTTTAAAAAAGAATGAAGTCGTTGCATTTCCAACAGAGACAGTATATGGATTAGGTGGAAATGCCGAAAATGATGAAGCGGTCGCAAAAATATTTGCTGCAAAAGGTAGACCGAGTGATAATCCACTAATTATCCACATTGCTGATATTGCCAAGCTTCATGACTTTGTCGCTCATGTACCTGAGAAGGCGAAAAAACTAATGGATAAGTTCTGGCCTGGTCCATTAACGATTATTTTTCAAAAAAAAGCGGGCAAGCTTTCCAACAAGGCGACAGCTGGTTTATCCACAGTAGCTGTTCGAATGCCTGCCGATCCTGTCGCTCTTGCGATTATTAAACAATCGGGCATCCCAATCGCTGCTCCTAGCGCCAATCGTTCAGGGAGGCCAAGTCCAACGACAGCCGAACATGTGTGGGAGGATCTCAATGGAAAGATTGCGGGAATAATTGATGGCGGTCCTACAGGTGTTGGAGTAGAATCGACCGTATTGGACTGCACAGCAAATGTTCCGACAATATTACGACCTGGGGGCATAACGAAGGAACAGTTGGAATCTGTTATTGGCGCTGTAAATGTAGATCCTGCACTTGTTGATAATGGAAAAGCACCGAAGTCACCTGGGATGAAATATCGTCATTATGCACCAAATGCTCCTCTCTATTTAGTAGATGGAACAAAAGAATTTCTCCAGAAGCTAGTAAATGAGAAAAGAATGGAAGGTCATATTGTTGGGATTTTAACAACAGAAGAGAATAAGCAATATTATGAAGGCGATTATGTCTATGCCTGTGGAAAGCGTAATGATCTCCCGACAGTGGCAAGTTCTTTATATGAAGCTTTACGGTTTTTTAATCGTACAGATGTGGATATCATTTATAGTGAAATGTTTTTCAATGAAGGTGTCGGACTTGCCATCATGAACCGACTTATGAAAGCTGCTGCGCATCGCGTCATAAATGAAAACGAATAATTTGTTTGTATTTAACTAACATATCGAAGACAAGGCGATTTTTTCTGAATAAACGTAAAGCTCCATTCTAAAACCTATAGGACATGCATATGTTGAAATAGCAAGTCTTAGGGGGAGAATGTATGTCAGACACAATCGCAGAAATTATTACACTTACGATTATGGCATTTGCGTTAGCGATGGATGCCTTTTCCGTTGGCCTTGGGATGGGTATGTTCAAGCTTCGTCTAAGACAAATTTTTAAAATTGGCCTCACGATTGGTCTATTCCATGTTTGGATGCCTTTGCTCGGCATTATTACAGGGAAGCTGTTGTCAGAAAGATTCGGTGAAATTGCTACATATATTGGTGGCGGTTTGCTGTTAGTACTTGGGGTGCAGATGATTTGGACAGGGGTCAAAAAAGAAAAAAACAGTCTTATTACTCCTGTGGGAATGGGATTGTTTCTCTTCGGTTTTACCGTTAGTCTTGATAGTTTTTCGGCAAGTTTAACACTCGGCATTTATGGAGCAAAAACATTACTTGTATTATCTTGCTTCGGGATAACTGCAACCATTCTAACATGGCTCGGTTTATTAATCGGTCGAAAAGTACAAGGCTGGCTTGGTACATACAGTGAAGCTCTTGGAGGTAGCATCCTCCTTATTTTTGGATTAAAATTATTAATAGGATAAAATGAAGAGTTAAAAGTCTATTAATCTACGATAATAATTGTCCGCGAGTGGTATGATCACTCGTGGATTTTTTTTATCTACTCGGCAAGTTTACGATTATTAACGATGAAAGCTGCTATCAAGTTATCTCAAAATTTATTGCAATAGAAAAATGAAAGTGTACACTGAAAGGATAGGTTGGACATCTAGTTTTTCTAAGGGTGAATAATTCACTATTTTTCTTAAGATAAGATTGTTGCATCTAGTAATTTTGTCATATAATGAGGGAAAGGAGGCACAGCTATGACTCATGTTTTATTTGTATGTACGGGAAATACATGTCGGAGCCCGATGGCTGAAGCCATATTGAGAAGTAAAGAAATACCCGGTATTGAAGTGAAGTCAGCGGGTGTTTACGCATTAGATGGTAATGATGCGTCAGAAAATACAAAAAGAGTCCTAAAAGAGCAAGGGTTGTTACAAAATCATCAGGCGACATTATTAAATGAAAGCTTAGTCGATTGGACGAGCTATATTTTAACAATGACAAAAAGCCACAAAGACATTATTATCGGCACGTTCCCAAATGCTGTTGGAAAAACGTTTACGATGAAAGAGTTTGCAGGGGTAATTGGCAATAGTGATATTACTGATCCTTTTGGGGGGCCGATTGAGGTTTACAGAAATACCTTTAATGAAATGAACGAAACGATTTTGAAAATGATACATCGCTTACAAAGTGAAAAGAAAAACTAGGGGGAGAATGATGGAGGAAAAAAGAAGGTATAAATTCGGTTTAAGGAAAAAGCTTGTCCTTTTTATTTCAGTATTGGCAATCATAACTTACTCAACAAGTGCTTTTTTTATTTATTTTCTATATTCATTCATAAAAGACATTATTCCGATAAAAGAAGTTCCGTTTACAATTATCACCTTAAGTTTAGGGATTATTTGGTCAGGAATATTAGCGTTTTTTGCTGCCGGATTTATTATAAAACCACTTCAGAAGCTTGAAAATATGGCCTTAAAGGCGGCACAAGGCAATATTAAAGATGACGTTGAATTAGCGAAAACAGATGACGAAATTCGTTCATTAGGAGTAGCGTTCAACGAAATGCTTTCCAACTTAAGAGGTATGGTTCATCAAATTGATGATAATTTCCGTGAGACAAATGACAAAGTAATTGCTATTTCAAAGGAATCTACTTTTGCAGCAGAGCAAGCAGAAGCAATATCTAGAACGATAAATGAGATTTCAATTGGAGCTGACAATTCAGCCATATCCATCCAATCGACTGCTGAATCTATTGAAGATGTTATTCAAATTGCAAATGAAGTTCAACAAAAAGCGAAGGCTTCAGAATTAGTGTCGAGAGAGATGGTTCAAGATTTACATGATTCTAAGGAAATTATTCATTCACTCGTTACGGGAATTGAAAGACTCGCAAGCGATAATCAAAAATCATTGCAAACGGTTAAACAATTAGAAGAAAACGCTGCCAAAGTTGAACAAATTATTCAGCTTGTAGGCGATATTGCAGCACAGACAAATTTGTTAGCGTTAAATGCTTCGATAGAAGCTGCTCGAGCAGGGGAGCATGGAAAAGGCTTTGCGGTTGTTGCAGAAGAAGTAAGGAAGCTTGCAGATGAAAGCGCTAACGCTGTTCAAGGCATCTCAGAATTGATTGCCAATATTCAGGAAGAAGTCCGAAATGTAGTCACACAAATTACAAAGCAAGTCGAGACAGCCAATCATGAAGCTAAAAAGGGCACAGAAACAAATGAAGTTATTGAGGAAATGACGAAAACAGTCAATGAAATGGCTCTTTCTGTTGCGACCATTACAGAATTAGTCAACCGCCAGATGAAGAGCATCCAAGCTACATCATCTCAATCAGAGGAAGTTGCTGCGATTGCGGAGGAAACATCTGCTGGTGCACAAGAAGTGGCAACATCAACCGAACAGCAAACAAAAGTGATGGAAAATGTAGAAAACTTAGCATCTGAACTAAAGGAACAAGCGGAAAAACTAAAAAATACAATTACGAGATTCCAATTGTAATTTAGATATGTGGAAGCAGGAAAAGCGCTGCAGCGGAAATCAACAGCCATGTTTAACAAAGCTAAAGAGCTAAACTTTTGAAAAAGAAGCCTTCGATTTTTCGAAGGTTTCTTTCAATAGGAGAGGAAATTTCTCCTTCTAAACATGCTATAATGATGTTGAGCTTTTTTCTAATATTTTTAAATTAATATGCCACAATAACAGCATAAGCCATACGAATTTAATGATCGGATAGGAGGATTTTTTAATGAAGGTAGCAATTGCATCTGACCATGGTGGAGTAAATATTCGTGAAGAAATTAAACAATTAATGACAGATATGGGCATTGAGTTTGAGGATTTTGGCTGTGAATGCGAGACATCTGTTGATTATCCTGATTATGCATTGCCGGTTGCGGAAAAAGTGGCGAACGGTGAATTTGATAAAGGTATTCTTATTTGTGGAACAGGCATCGGCATGAGTATCGCGGCCAATAAAGTAAAGGGTATTCGCTGTGCACTCGTTCATGACCTTTTCAGTGCGAAGGCTACTCGTGAGCATAATGATAGTAATATAATTGCAATGGGTGAACGTGTAATTGGGCCTGGTCTTGCACGCGAAATTGCAAAGGTCTGGTTGACAACGGAATACGAAGGCGGACGCCACGAAAATCGAGTTAAAAAAATTAAAGATTACGAAAATAAATAAAAGCGCAAGCCAATATGAAAATAAAACTTGAAGCTTCTGAAAGAGGTGGGTTTTATGAAAAATTCAATAGAAACTTGGAAAAATGAGCTTAGCTCGATTATGAATGAGTTCAATGAAGCAGTAGCATTGACAAATAAACATATTCTTGTAGTTGGCTGCAGTACAAGCGAAGTGAGTGGACAGAAAATCGGTACCGCGGGAACGGAAGAAGTTGCTGAAATGATTTTTAGCGAATTAAAGAAGCTTCAAGATAAAACAGGTACAGCACTTGCCTTTCAATGCTGTGAGCATTTGAATCGAGCGCTCGTTATTGAACGAAAAACACTAGAGGAAAAGGAGCTTTCGGAAGTAAGTGTGATCCCTGTTAGAAATGCTGGCGGTGCGATGGCGACCTATGCTTTCAATCATTTTGGAGATCCTGTTGTAGTTGAACATATTAAAGCTGACGCTGGAATTGATATTGGTGACACATTCATTGGTATGCATTTAAAGCATGTGGCCGTTCCGATTAGAACGACTCGGAAATCTGTCGGAGAGGCACATGTCACTCTAGCAACGACTCGTCCAAAGCTAATTGGTGGTGCGAGAGCAGTGTATGAACGAACGTTTGTGAATGAATCATGCTGAAGTAAACGAGGGCTATAAGTGTGAGTATTAATCTGTTATGGAAGATAAAACTTCTAAAAAAACTTCATTAATACAATAAAACAGCCTTAGTAAATTTGATCTTATATCTTTTTTTTAGCAAAACATGATAATATGTAATAGAATTTTCAAAAAAGAGTTACAAATCTATTGGAAATAGTTTAGTTGAAAAAGGGAGGATTACTTTAATGAAGCATTTAGCACAACAGGATGAACTAGTTTTCAAATCCATTCAAGATGAATTAAATCGTCAAAGAACAAAAATTGAATTAATTGCTTCTGAAAACTTTGTTAGTGAAGCGGTTATGGAAGCACAAGGCTCTGTATTAACAAATAAATATGCTGAAGGCTACCCTGGCAGACGCTATTATGGCGGCTGTGAGCATGTTGATGTTGTTGAAAATTTAGCTCGCGATCGGGCAAAAGAAATTTTTGGGGCTGAGCATGTAAATGTACAGCCACATTCAGGTGCTCAAGCGAACATGGCGGTTTACTTTACAATTCTTGAGCCAGGCGATACTGTGCTAGGGATGAATCTTTCTCATGGTGGCCACTTAACACATGGAAGCCCAGTAAACTTCAGTGGGGTTTTATATAATTTTGTCGATTATGGTGTCGATGAAAAAACTCAGCTGCTTGATTATGATGATGTTCTTGAAAAAGCTCGTGAGCACAAACCAAAGCTAATCGTTGCTGGTGCAAGTGCATATCCTCGCGCCATTGACTTTAAACGTTTCCGTGAAATTGCTGATGAAGTCGGTGCCTACTTATTAGTTGACATGGCTCATATTGCTGGTCTTGTTGCTGCGGGTCTACACCAAAACCCAGTTCCTTACTCTCACTTTGTTACGACAACAACACATAAAACGCTTCGTGGCCCTCGTGGCGGAATGATTCTTTGTAAAGAAGAGTTTGCGAAGCAAATTGATAAATCGATCTTCCCTGGAGTTCAAGGTGGTCCATTGATGCACGTTATTGCTGCAAAAGCGGTTGCCCTTGGTGAAGTGCTTCAAGATTCTTTTAAAGAATACGCACAAAATGTCATTTCAAATGCCAATCACTTAGCTGAATCCTTGAAAAAAGAAGGGATTAACCTTGTTTCTGGAGGGACAGAAAACCATCTTCTTCTTGTTGATGTACGCTCTCTAGGCTTAACAGGTAAAATTGCTGAAAAAGTATTGGATGAAGTTGGCATTACAGTGAACAAAAATACAATTCCATTTGATCCAGAAAGCCCATTCGTAACAAGCGGAGTTCGAATTGGAACAGCTGCTGTTACTTCCCGTGGCTTTGGCAAAGAAGAAATGGAAGAAATTGCTTCGATTATTTCATTTACTCTTAAAAATCATGAAGATGAAGAAAAGCTTGCAGAAGCAAGTGATCGTGTTGAAGCTTTAACAAAGAAATTCACTCTTTATCCTGAAAATTAAGATATAAGGGCTGTTTCCTAGTGTGAATTTTGACTAGGAGACGCCTTTTTTTTGCCTCATAGGAGCGTTTACTTAGAATCACGTGTTAAAGACATTTACTGAGTGATTTAAAAGTTTCTATGACAATTTAGATTCGTTGTTGCCCTGATAAAACTTTTTCTGTAAAATTAGACGAAGTGCAAGAAGAAAAAATGTGGAAGCTTGAACAGTAGCATGATTGTGAATAATAAAGAGAAGCGTGATTGTTACACATATTTTTCTATTGAAAAGGAGAGGTTTTTATGGCAAAGGTATATGTTTTTGACCATCCACTTATTCAGCATAAACTTACATACATTCGTGATAAGGAAACGGGAACGAAGGATTTTCGTGAGCTTGTCGATGAAGTAGCCACTTTAATGGCATTTGAAATAACAAGAGATATGACGTTGGAAGATGTAGAAATCGAAACACCGGTTAGTCTTACGAAATCTAAAGTATTATCTGGTAAAAAAATCGGCATCATCCCGATCCTGCGTGCAGGTATTGGCATGGTCGATGGAATTTTGAAATTAATTCCTGCGGCAAAGGTTGGCCACATCGGTTTATATCGTGATCCGGAAACATTGAAGCCAGTAGAATATTATGTTAAATTCCCAAGCGATATAGAAGAAAGAGATTTCATCGTCATTGATCCGATGCTAGCAACAGGTGGATCTGCGGTAGAAGCAATTAACTCCTTGAAAAAACGTGGGGGTAAGCATATTAAATTCATGTGTTTAGTAGCTGCTCCAGAAGGTGTTGAAGCATTGCAGAAGGCTCACCCAGATGTTGATATTTATATTGCGGCTTTAGATGAAAAATTAAATGATCACGGTTATATTGTCCCTGGTTTAGGTGATGCCGGAGACCGTTTATTTGGTACGAAATAGCAATAATTATACAAAAAAAGCTAGTCAATCGTTGACTAGCTTTTTTTGTATAATTCCCTTCTAGTAAGAAAAACCTATAAAAACGGCTCTGTTAAGTTGGTTGTTGCTTTTCCCTCTAACCGAGCTAAAAAAGGGGGTATTTTATGAAAAAAATTATTTCAACCGTTGTCCTCATTTTTTTGTCCACTTCATTTGTTGAAGCAAGTACGCTTATTCATCCTCCTATTCCGTTAGAATCTCCAACAACAGAAAAGGTTGCGATTGTTATATTAGAGGAAGAAAAAAGTGAGCAGGACATTCATCAATTGCTTCGTAAAATACCTAGTTTACAGTTAAGACAAATTTACAAATACGCATTAAATGGTTTTTCAGTAAAAGGAAAGGCAAAGGATATTGAGGAACTTAAGAAACTAGTTAGTCATTCGATCGTATCACCTGTTAATACGTATCATGTACATGCGGAAGAAAGCATCAAAATGATTGGCGGGCAAGAAGTGAGAGGGTATTTTGACCATAAAAATGAACGATTAACAGGTAAGGGAGTGACAGTGGGTGTCATTGATACGGGCATTGATTACAACCATCCGGATTTAAGAAAAAATTATGGTGGTGGATTTGACTTTGTAGACGAGGACCGAGACCCGATGGAAACGAAGCCTGAGCAAGGCACAAGCACCCTTCATGGCACACATGTAGCTGGAATTATTGGAGCGAATGGAAAGGTTCAAGGGGTTGCGCCTGATGCTACGATCATTGCTTATCGGGCACTAGGACCTGGTGGCAGCGGGACGACTGAGCAGGTTATTGCGGCTATCGAGCAAGCTATAAAGGATAAGGTAGATATTTTAAATTTATCGCTTGGCAACAATGTGAATGGCCCAGATTTGCCGATTAGTATGGCTTTAAATAAGGCTGTAGAGCAAGGGATAACAGCTGTTACTTCGTCTGGAAACTCAGGCCCGAATAATTGG
Organism: Cytobacillus sp. Bva_UNVM-123; assembly: GCF_046351715.2. Classification (NCBI taxonomy): domain Bacteria; kingdom Bacillati; phylum Bacillota; class Bacilli; order Caryophanales; family Bacillaceae; genus Cytobacillus; species Cytobacillus sp. Bva_UNVM-123. Next base: position 4,879,494 of record NZ_CM177772.1, on the reverse strand, counting down.
ACAGTTGGATCGCCTGGAACTGCTTCGAAGGCAATATCAGTTGGGGCTTCGACCCCTAAGCTACAAATTCCTTTTCTTGAAGTAGATGGCAGTAGGCTCCGACTTGAACTGCTCCAAGGCTCTGTTGATTGGGATTTAACTAAATCACATGAAGTAATATTTGCTGGTATTGGTAGTAAACAAGAATTAAAGAATGCCTCAGGGAAAATCGTTTTAATCGAAAGAGGAGATCTTTCTTTTACTGAGAAAGGAAGGAATGCCTTCGAAGCAGGTGCAGCAGGGGCTATTATTTATAATAATACGAAGGGGACATTTTTCGGAAATTTGGATGCGAATGTGACGATTCCTGTAACATCTTTATCAAAAGCAGATGGGGAAAAGCTGAAGAAAAAAATTGCAAGTGAAAAGGTATTTGCGCGGACATTTTTAATAGAAGAAAAGGATATTATTGCTGATTTTAGCTCAAGAGGTCCAGTCACATCGACATGGGAGATTAAACCAGATGTCGTTGCTCCAGGAGTAGCGATCAATAGCACGGTTCCTGGCGGCTATTTATCTTTGCAAGGAACGAGTATGGCTGCTCCCCATGTTGCAGGAGCATGTGCGCTTCTTAAACAGGCACATCCTGATTGGGGTCCAGAACAAATAAAAGCTGCATTAATGAATACAGCAAAGCCGCTCGTGAATCGTAAAGGTGAATTGTATCGCACATATGAACAAGGAGCCGGTAGAATTCAGATGGAAAAGGCAATAAAGACGAGCACACTTGTTATGCCATCATCCCTTCAATTCGGTAAATTTCAGCTTGCTGACCGCATGCATGAGCATAGTGGGTTTATTACAGTTGAAAATATAAGTAATCAGTCTCAAAAGTATTCCTTTTCTCTACCTTCTGCAGAAAAGGGGATTAGCTGGCACCTTCCTTTATCCTTCTATTTAGAACAAGGTGAAAAGAAAAGAATTGAAATAAAGTTATCAGTTGATCCTACTCTGTTTACGAAGAAAGTGTACGATGGGACACTTGATCTTCATACTGGCTCTGAAGAAATTAAGCTACCATATTTATATGTACTTGAGGAACCTGATTATCCGAGAGTGATGGGCTTTAGTTTTGGTAAGGGAGATACTCACGAAACATATCGGTATGAAGTATATCTTCCAGGTGGAGCAGAAGAGTTTGGGATTGCCATGTTTGACATAGATAGCCTTCGATTTATTGGTTTTTTAGATTGGAGAAGAAATATAGGCAAAGGCCAAATACTTGAGGAGATTAAAAAGGAAAAGCTTCCACTCCCTGGGTTATATAAAATAAAAGTATTTGCGAAAAAAGCTGGAAAGGAAGACTCACTTGAGTCTTATTTGCATATTTCACAAAATGGTCAAATTGACTTGACGACAACGCTAAAGGAAAATGAAATAAAAACTAAAATGTGAATACTTTGTGAACAGCATAAAATGGCCTTTTTGATCGTGTATTTTTTCACTGCAAACACATTGACATTGACAAGTGCCTATTGTATGCTTACAAAGGATGTAAATGATAGGGTTTTCAATAATTTTTGCAGTCATCATTGCCACGTCTGCACGTTGCTAATATTAGTTAATAGCGCTCCAAAACCTTCTATCATTCTCTTTCTAAAATTTCTTTATAGGAGACTAATCAAAAATGCCGGAATTTAAAATAATGTATATTCGACAACGCAAGTACATATTTTTGTTGTTGTCTTTTTATGTTCTCGGCTGGGGCTTTACGTCTTACCAATCTATTTTTTTAGGGTTAATATTAGGAACAGTTATGAGTCTTTATAACTTATGGTTAATGCAAAGAAAGATAGGGCAATTTGGGGAAGCTGTTAATAAGGGGAGAAAGGTACGTTCTCTAGGAACTGCTTCTAGGATGGCAACAGCAATATTGGCTATTATAATTGCTATGAAATTTCCAGAACATTTTCATCTCATCAGTGTAGTTATTGGATTAATGACAACTTTTATCGTCATTATGATAGATTTTTTTCTTCAGACATTATTACGTAGATAGTAGGAAGAGAGGTGAAAAATATGCAACACGAAGCTCCTTTACGTGAGTTTATGGGCTTAACCTTTAACTTGGGGAATATTTTGATGATAACGATTGCAAGTATGATTGTGTTCATCATTGCTGTTCTTTCTACTCGTCGTCTTGCTTTGAAGCCAACGGGTATGCAAAACTTTTTTGAATGGGTAATGGACTTTGTTAAAAATATTATTAATAGTGCTATGGATTGGAAAGATGGTGGTAGGTTTCACATACTTGGTTTAACTTTAATCATGTATATCTTTGTTTCCAATATGCTTGGTCTTCCATTTTCAATAACATATAAGCATGAATTGTGGTGGAAATCGCCAACTGCTGATCCAGCAATAACCTTGACATTATCAGTCATGGTTGTAGCATTAACTCATTTTTATGGTATTAAAGCAAAAGGGGCAGGCGCTTATGGGCGTGAATTCTTGAAGCCATTTTGGATCATGTCGCCTATTAAGATCATTGAGGAATTTGCAAATGCTCTAACATTAGGCTTGCGTCTTTATGGAAATATTTATGCGGGGGAGATACTTCTCTCATTATTAGTTGTAAACCTTGCTGGAAGTGGATGGATAGGTAAAATTTCAGCAATTCTTCCTACGATGGCATGGCAAGGATTCTCTATCTTTATCGGTTCAATTCAAGCATTTATCTTCTGTATGTTATCTATGGTTTATATGGCGCATAAAGTGAGCCGAGACCATTAATATATAAATGTTCATTAATTGAACAAATCACAAATTAAAAAATTTATTATACAATTCAAGGAGGAAATTAAGAATGGGTATGGGTGTATTAGCAGCAGCAATTGCAGTTGGTTTAGCGGCACTAGGAGCTGGTATCGGTAACGGTCTTATCATTTCAAAAACAGTTGAAGGTATGGCTCGTCAGCCGGAAGCTCGCGGTATGCTTCAAACAACGATGTTTATTGGTGTAGGTTTAGTTGAGGTATTACCAATTATCGCGGTAGTTATTGCATTCATGGTAGTTGGACAGTAATTCCTTGATAAACAATCTTAAAATGGCGAAGATAATTCCTTGAGAACCTTCGCCATTCATTTATGTGCTATAAAATAAAATTGTTTAGTTTACTATATAAATACTTTGTTTTTCCTTAAAGTGAATGACTTTTGAAGGGAGTGAATCGTGGATGTTATCGAACAGTTTAGTTTTAGGTGTATCACTAAGTGATTTTAACGGTGGAGATATGATATACCAGCTTGTAGCTTTTATCATATTATTACTTCTTCTAAAAAAGTTTGCTTGGGGTCCATTAATGGGCGTTATGAAGCAGCGCGAAGAACATATTGCGAATGAAATTGATGCGGCAGAGCAAAGTCGTATTGAAGCGAAAAACCTTTTAGAGGAACAAAGAAATCTATTAAAAGAAGCTCGCAATGAAGCACAAACATTAATTGAAAATGCTAGAAAACATGGCGATGTGCAGCGTGAAGAAATTATCGTTGCTGCGCGTACTGAATCAGAACGCATTAAAGAATCTGCTAAGCTTGAAATTGAGCAGCAAAAGGAAAAAGCGGTTGCAGCGATTCGCGAACAAGTTGCTTCTCTATCAGTTTTAATTGCATCGAAGGTTATTGAGAAGGAATTAAGTGCGGAAGATCAAGAAAAGCTTATTAACGAATATATTCAAGAGGTAGGAGAAGGCCGATGACAGGCTCTACAGTTGCAAAGCGCTATGCGTTGGCTCTTTTCCAGCTTGCAAATGAACACCAGCTTCTTAACGAAATGGAAGAAGAGCTTCGTGTAGTAAAAGAAGTAGTGAATCAGAATACAGAATTAAATGCTGTACTTAAATCTCCAAGGCTTTCAATTGCAAAGAAAAAAGAGATTTTAAAGGACACATTTGGAGCAGTAAATACGTATGTACTAAACACATTATTGATATTAGTAGAACGTCACCGTGAGAATGAAATTTCCGATGTGGCTGATCAATTTATTCACTTGGCAAATGATGAAAGAGGTATTGCTGAAGCTAAGGTTTATTCAATCCGTCCATTAACAGATGTGGAGCGGGAAGCTTTATCTGGAACATTTGCCGCTAAAGTTGGAAAAAGCTCACTTCGTATTGATAATATTGTTGATTCTAGTTTGCTCGGTGGCATTAAGCTCCGTATCGGAAACCGGATTTTCGATGGTAGCTTGCGGGGTAAGCTAGAACGTTTAGAACGTCAGTTATTAGGATAAGATTTCGCGGATAGGGGTGAAACTCATGAGCATCAAAGCTGAAGAAATTAGTGCGCTGATAAAAAAGCAAATTGAAAACTATCAGTCGGAAATTCAAGTGAGTGATGTAGGTACGGTTATCCAAATTGGTGACGGTATCGCTCGTGCTCATGGCCTCGACAATGTCATGGCTGGAGAACTTGTTGAATTTTCAAACGGCGTTATGGGTATGGCGCAAAACCTGGAAGAAAATAACGTCGGTATCATTATTTTAGGACCATATACAGAAATTCGTGAAGGCGATGAAGTACGCCGTACAGGACGCATCATGGAGGTTCCGGTTGGAGAAGAGTTAATCGGACGTGTCGTGAATTCACTTGGACAGCCTGTAGATGGCATGGGTCCAATTAGCACAACAAAAACTCGTCCAATTGAAGCAGTAGCTCCTGGAGTTATGGATCGTAAATCTGTACATGAGCCGCTTCAAACAGGAATTAAAGCGATTGACGCATTAGTGCCAATCGGACGTGGACAACGTGAATTAATTATCGGTGACCGTCAAACTGGTAAAACATCAGTAGCTATCGATACAATCTTGAACCAAAGAGATCAAGATATGATTTGTATTTATGTTGCAATCGGACAGAAAGAATCAACTGTTCGTAATGCAGTCGAAATGCTACGTAGAAATGGTGCATTAGATTACACAATCGTTGTAACCGCTTCTGCATCACAGCCTGCTCCACTATTATTCCTAGCTCCTTATGCTGGAGTAACAATGGCTGAAGAATTCATGTACAATGGCAAGCATGTTCTTGTTGTTTATGATGATTTAACAAAGCAAGCGGCAGCGTACCGTGAATTATCATTACTATTACGCCGTCCTCCAGGTCGTGAAGCATATCCAGGGGATGTCTTCTACTTGCACAGCCGTCTATTAGAGCGTGCTGCTAAGTTGAGCGACGCAAAAGGCGCAGGTTCAATTACTGCATTACCATTTATTGAAACACAAGCTGGTGACGTTTCTGCGTATATTCCAACGAACGTTATCTCTATCACAGATGGACAAATTTTCCTACAGTCTGACCTATTCTTCTCCGGTGTACGTCCGGCGATTAATGCGGGTCTTTCTGTATCACGTGTTGGTGGATCTGCTCAAATTAAGGCGATGAAAAAGGTTGCAGGTACATTACGTCTAGACCTTGCTTCATACCGTGAGCTTGAGTCATTTGCACAATTTAGTTCAGACCTTGATAAAGCAACAGAAGCAAAGCTGAACCGTGGTGCTCGTACTGTAGAGGTTCTAAAACAGGATCTTAACAAACCGTTAAAGGTTGAGAAGCAAGTTGCTATTCTATATGCATTAACTCGTGGTTTCTTAGATGATATTCCTGTTCAGGATGTTCGTCGCTTCGAAGCTGAGTTCCATACTTGGTTAGACCATAACCGCAAAGAGTTGTTAGATCATATCGCCACTACGAAAGAGCTTCCTGCTGATGACGATATGGCTGCTGCGATTAACGACTTTAAGAAAACTTTCGCAGTATCCGATAAGTAAAATTAAGTTTTGCATTTTCGGGCCTAACAATAAGAAAAGCGGCAGTGCTACGCACTCCGCTTGATATTCTTTGATAAAGGGTGGTGAGAACCTGTGGCATCATTACGCGATATAAAATCCCGGATTAATTCAACGAAGAAAACGGGACAAATAACGAAAGCAATGCAAATGGTATCGGCTTCAAAAATGAACCGTGCAGAAGCAAATGCGAGAGCATTTGTTCCTTATATGGATAAAATTCAAGAAGTAACGGCTTCGATTGCACTTGGTAGTTCGGATGTATCTCATCCAATGTTAACGCATCGCCCAGTGAAAAGGACTGGTTACTTAGTGATTACTTCTGACCGTGGACTTGCAGGTGCGTTTAATAGTAACGTTATTAGACAAGTGCACCAATCGATCCAAAAACGCCATAAATCAAGTGATGAATACGTAATCATTGCGATTGGTCGAATGGGAGCTGACTTTTTCAAGAAACGCGGAATGAACGTTATTCTTGATATTGTCGGTGTACCTGACCAGCCAGAATTTGCTGATATTAACGATATCACAAGTAAAGTGGTTGGCTTGTTCGCAGACGAAACATTTGATGAATTATATATGTACTACAATCACTATGTCAGCGTCATTCAACAAGATGTAACAGAGAAGAAGGTGCTTCCACTTACGGATATTGCAACATCTACGAAGCTTACGTCTTATGAATTTGAACCGTCTGCTGAAGAAATCTTGAAAGTATTGTTGCCTCAGTATGCTGAAAGCTTAATTTACGGTGCACTATTAGACAGTAAGGCAAGTGAGCATTCTGCAAGGATGACTGCCATGAAGAGTGCAACGGATAATGCTAACGAGCTTATTAGTGCTCTTAGCCTAAGCTTTAACCGTGCTAGACAAGCGGCAATTACGCAAGAAATTACCGAAATCGTAGGCGGCGCAGCCGCTTTAGAATAATGTTCTTTTTAATAAAAATGAAATTTTTGGAGTTAGTATTGTCCAGCTTCAGCGCCTACCACGACGAAAAGTAAGCTTTCTTTGAGGATATCGCAATTTTGTCGACCTCTAGGATCATGCCAATCCATCAAGAAGGTAAAGAACGACTTTCTCGCTGGCTTGTCTTATGCATGTCGGGGTGAACGAGGCGCTATCGCATTTCAATATTAGGAGGGAAAAAGATGAACAAAGGACGCGTTCTTCAAGTTATGGGTCCAGTTGTTGACGTAAAGTTCGAAAGCGGCCAACTTCCTGAGATCTATAATGCATTGACAATTGCAACTAAAGCGCGTAACGAATCTGAAGTTGACATCAACTTAACCCTTGAAGTTGCCCTTCATTTAGGTGATGATACAGTTCGTGCCATAGCAATGTCTTCTACTGACGGTGTAATGCGTGGCCTTGAAGTTACAGATACAGGTGCACCAATTTCTGTACCAGTAGGTGACGTAACACTTGGACGTGTATTTAACGTATTAGGTGATTCGATCGATCTAGATGAACCACTTCCTGCAGATGCTCGTCGTGATTCGATACATCGTGAAGCACCAAAATTTGAACAACTTTCTACAGAAGTTGAGATTCTTGAAACTGGAATTAAAGTAGTAGACCTACTTGCTCCATATATTAAAGGTGGAAAAATTGGTCTATTCGGTGGAGCCGGTGTTGGTAAAACCGTTTTAATCCAGGAATTAATCAACAACATTGCTCAAGAGCACGGTGGTATTTCCGTTTTCGCCGGTGTTGGGGAGCGTACCCGTGAAGGTAATGACCTTTATTGGGAAATGACTGATTCAGGTGTTATTAAGAAAACAGCGATGGTATTCGGTCAAATGAATGAACCGCCTGGAGCACGTATGCGTGTTGCCTTAACAGGTTTAACAATGGCTGAATATTTCCGTGATGAGCAGGGGCAAGACGTTCTTTTCTTCATGGATAATATCTTCCGTTTTACGCAAGCAGGTTCTGAGGTATCTGCACTTTTAGGCCGCATGCCTTCTGCCGTTGGTTATCAACCGACACTTGCTACTGAAATGGGTAAACTACAAGAGCGTATTACATCTACAAACGTTGGTTCTGTTACATCTATTCAAGCAATTTATGTTCCTGCCGATGACTATACGGATCCGGCTCCTGCAACAACTTTCGCTCACTTAGATGCTACAACTAACCTAGAACGTAAACTTTCTGAAATGGGTATTTACCCTGCGGTGGATCCACTTGCTTCAACTTCTCGTGCATTATCACCAGAAGTTGTTGGTGAAGAGCATTATGAGGTTGCTCGTCAAGTACAGCAAACATTACAGCGTTATAAAGAATTACAAGATATTATCGCGATGTTAGGGATGGATGAGCTTTCTGACGATGATAAGCTTATTGTTCAACGTGCTCGTCGTATCCAAAACTTCTTATCACAAAACTTCCACGTTGCTGAACAGTTTACTGGTCAGCCAGGTTCATACGTTCCAGTTAAAGAAACTGTTAAAGGTTTCAAAGAAATTCTTGAAGGCAAATATGACCACCTTCCAGAAGATGCATTCCGTCTTGTAGGTAGAATTGAAGACGTTATTGAGAATGCTAAGAAAATGGGCGTAGAGGTCTAATTTCGGACCAGGAGGGTAAAAAATGAAGACGATTAAAGTCAGTGTTGTTACTCCCGATGGCCCGGTGTATGAATCAGATGTGGAAATGGTAAGTACGAAAGCCCAAAGTGGGGAACTAGGAATTTTACCTGGTCACATTCCAATGGTTGCACCGTTGCAAATTGGAGCCGTCCGATTGAAAAACGGCGGAAAAACAGAATTAGTCGCAGTGAGTGGCGGATTTGTTGAAGTTCGTCCGGATCAAGTAACGATTTTAGCGCAGTCTGCAGAACAATCTGATGAAATTGATATTGAACGTGCTGAGCGTGCCAAAGATCGAGCAGAAAAACGTTTGCAAGACCATAAACGCGATAACGTCGATTTCAAACGAGCAGAACTTGCTCTTCAACGTGCATTAAATCGTATCAATGTTTCGGAAAAACATTTTTAAACACATTCAAGGGAATTCATCGAGCAAATCGATAATATTCTTTTGTCGAATATAATTTCTTATTCTCAAACATCCTTCAGTAATCATTGCTGGGGGATGTTTTTTATTATAGTGAGCGGAAAAATTAAAGTTACTAACGAACTGGAGAAAATAATGAAAATTAATGATTGTCACGACTGTTGTATAGGTCCAAAGACTGACAGTAAGTAGGAGGTTTGTAAAAATATGAAAATTCACAGATTGTTCAATATTTCACAAACTATTATTCATTATTTATGGTAATCTATATTTGTGATGATTATTGAAAGTAATACGTTTATTTTTTTTACGTTATCTTGTGAATATTTTCACAAGGTGTTAGCGTTATTTATCGCCGATCTCCCAAGGCGTTTAAATAAATACATGAATAGAATTTATAAAACCCCTCTGAAAAAACCAGTCCCTCCCTCGGACTGGTTTTTTCAATTAGGTCCTTATGAAAGTTGTTTTATCCCGTATTAACGGGCAGTAAGATCCCCACTTCAAGAAGTTGAGCAAAGCCAAAAATTCAAGTCGGGATCAAACAGCTCGTAAAAAATGCCCGATTAGTTCAACTAATAATCATTGTGGGATGAAGGAACCCCCAATGATTGAGCTTCACTTTATTTAAGTAGCATTTCATCATCCAATAAATTAGAATGTCAGTAAATAGAACGATATTTTTAATATATCCATATTGTTAAACATGTATGGCGTGAATAAACTAACTAAAGGGTATGATGGATGGGAAGAAGGAGATGGGGCTATGTTAACTTTTGACGAAGTGATGAATAAGTTACAAGATTTAGGGACGGAGCAAACAAAGAAGACATTTTTGCGCCACGGAGCAAAAGAGCCCTTTTTCGGTGTGAAAATAGGAGACTTAAAAAAACTTGTTAAAGATGTAAAAAAAGATCAGGAGCTTGTGTTAGCTTTATATCGTTCAGGAAACTCAGATGCTATGTACTTGGCAGGTCTTTCAGTCAATCCGAAATTGATGGAGAAGGAGATGTTGCAGGACTGGGTAAAGAAGGCAGAATGGCATGCCATTGCTGAATACACGGTTGCAGGAGCAGCTGCTGAAAGTTATTTTGCTGCTGAATTAGCAAAAGAATGGATTCAATCAGCTGATGAAATGGTGGCAACTTGCGGCTGGAGTACATATGCCAATTACGTTTCAATCACAGCTGACGATCTGTTGGATTTAGATGAAATTCGTAGCTTACTTCATCAAGTCAAAGCAACAATTCATGAGGAAAAAAATCGTGTTCGTTATACGATGAATACATTTGTCATTTCAGTTGCTGCATATGTTTCTGAATTGCATGACTACTCAGTTGAGGTTGCAGAACATATTGGAAAAGTTCACGTCAATGTTGGAAACACTGCATGTAAGGTACCTTTCGCTCCAGACTATATCCAAAAAATCGTTGACAGAGGGAAAATTGGTGTAAAGAAGAAAACGTGTATTTGTTAAATCTAAACGAAAGTGCAACTCCCCAAATAAAAAGAAGCGACTTCTCTTTATTTGGGGAGTTGCTTTTTTAATAGGAGGAGAGTAAAAAAATTTAACATGTGGTAGTTCCTTTGTTTTCGTAAAATATCATATTCACTATTGTTTTGCATAAAGCTTTTGATGGAATCCAAATAGAAAGATTAGAATTGAATGTTGATTCCCGAGAAGTTAGGAGGAGTACTAAATTAGAAAGAGGTTTCCTAACTTGATTCCTGAAAAATTAGAAGAAGTAACAAAACGGGAAAAGGTATTTCAACTTGATTCCCGAAAAATGAGAAGGAGCAAAGAACCGGGAAAAGGTTCCCCAACTTGATTCCTGAAAAATCAGGAGGGGTAAAAACCGGGAAAGTGAGCAAAGTTTGTTTTAAAATAAGCCAGAAAAGTTTACCACAAGGGAAGTCAATAATCGTTTTTCATAAAAAAGTAGTTCCAGAGGAATAACACTTAAATAAAATAAGGTTTCCTCGAATAAAAAAAGTAAAAGCTCTAGAGAACAGAATATTAATTTAATATTTTCTAGGTGTTTTCTGAACTGTTATGGTGATATGTAAATTGCAGTTAACTTGAATATTTTCATATTGTATTGAAGTAAATAATAGAATATGTAACAGTTCGTATTTGCGCCATCTTGGGGATGTTCGAGGAAGCTTATTCAGGCGATGTCGCAATTACATAGGGGAGAGGGGTGTGTGTTGACAATGGGGTGTGCAATAAAATAGAAATCCACTCGCTACGCGATGCTGTCGCACCGCTAGCTTTTGCTTCGCAAAAGCTTTACGTAATAATGTTTTTTTCAGAGGGCAAAGAGTACGGAAAAAATTGTTGATAGGTACTTCCGTACCCGTACTAAAAATAAAATTTAATAGAAAAAAACATAACAGTTCGTATTTGCGCCATCTTGGGGTTGTTCAAAGGAGTTTATTCAGGCGATGTCGCAAATACTCAGGGGGAGGGGATGTGTGTTGACATGGGGTGTGCAATAAAATAGAAATTCCCTCGCTACTCGGTGCTGCCGCTACTAGCTTTTGCTTCGCAAAAGCTTTACGTAATAATGTTTTTTGCAGAGGGCAAAGAGTACGGAAAAAATTGTTGATAGGTACTTCCGTACCCGTACTAAAAATAAAATTTAATAGAAAAAAGCATTGCAGTTCGTATTTGCGCCATCTTGGGGTTATTCAAAGAAGTTTATTCAGGCGATGTCGCAAATACTCAGGGGGAGGGGATGTGTGTCGACAAAGGGGTGTGCAATAAAATAGAAATCCTCTCGCTACGCGGTGCTGTCGCACCGCTAGCTTTTGCTTCGCAAAAGCTTTACGTAATAATGTTTTTTGCAGAGGGCAAAGAGTATGGAAAAAATTGTTGATAGGTACTTCCGTACCCGTACTAAAAATAAAATTTAATAGAAAAAAGCATTGCAGTTCGTATTTGCGCCATCTTGGGGTTATTCAAAGAAGTTTATTCAGGCGATGTCGCAAATACTCAGGGGGAGGGGATGTGTGTCGACAATGGGGTGTGCAATAAAATAGAAATCCTCTCGCTACGCGGTGCTGTCGCACCGCTAGCTTTTGCTTCGCAAAAGCACCACAGCCCAAAGCTTTTTTCGCTTTTTGAGAGCGAGCTCTCAATCGCTGTAAAAGCTTTGGGCTGTGGGCGAGAGAATTTCTATTTTATGGTCTGAGGCTTGTCGACACAAATTTGTAACAGTGCTATAATGATTACGGTTACAAATATAAATGTTATGAAAATTCTACAACATTGGAGGGGATGGACATGGAGATGCTAAATTTATATCAAAATAATTATTTGATTGTTTTTGTATTCCTATGTCTAGGGGTTTTGTTACCTGTGGTGGCTTTGTTTTTAGGGAAGCTTTTGCGGCCTTTTAAACCTTATGAGTCTAAGTACACCACATATGAAAGTGGAATTGAGCCATTTCATGATTCAAGGGTCCAATTTAATGTGCGCTATTATATTTTTGCTCTTATGTTTGTTATTTTCGATGTGGAAACGGTGTTTCTATATCCTTGGGCAGTTGCGTACGATAAATTGGGGCTCTTTGCATTAATTGAAATGCTCATTTTTGTGTTCATGCTTGTTATTGGTCTTGTATATGCATGGAAAAAGAAGGTGTTAAAATGGACTTAAAATTAGAGGATATTTCACCGGAGGAAATGGAAGAGCTACAAAGAAATGTTTTTATTGCGACATTAGAACAAATAAAAGCTTGGGCGCGGAGTAACTCATTATGGCCAATGACCTTCGGGCTTGCTTGTTGTGCCATTGAAATGATGGGTGTCGGCGGAGCTAACTATGATTTAGACCGTTTTGGATCGTTTTTTCGAACTTCGCCAAGACAGTCAGATGTCATGATCGTATCTGGTACGGTTACGAAAAAAATGGCTCCTATTGTTCGCCGTCTTTATGATCAAATGCCTGAACCGAAGTGGGTCATTGCTATGGGTTCATGTGCTACTGCAGGTGGTCCATATGTGAAATCGTATGCGGTAGTCAAAGGGGTCGATCAGATCGTACCCGTTGATGTTTACATACCAGGCTGCCCTCCGAACCCAGCAGCATTAATTTATGGAATCAATAAATTAAAGGAAAAAATCCGCTATGAGGCTAAAACGGGGAAGAAGGTGATGTAACCGATGAGCGGGGAAAAAGATCTGGAGCAATTGAAAAAGGAAGCAGCCGCAAAGGCAAAAGCTGCTGCACTAGCTAAAATGAAGGCGAAAGAACAAGGAGAATCGGCCGAAGCGTCATCACCAGCTGAATCAGAGAATGTCGATATCGCGAAGCAAAAAGCTGCTGCCGCTGCAAAGGCAAAAGCTGCTGCATTAGCCAAAATGAAGGCGAAGGAACAAGAAGAACCAACCGAAGCGTCATCACCAGCTGAATCAGAAAGTGTCGATATCGCGAAGCAAAAAGCTGCTGCCGCTGCAAAGGCAAAAGCTGCTGCACTAGCCAAAATGAAGGCGAAGGAACAAGGAGAATCAGCCGAAGCAACATCACCAGCTGAATCAGAAAGTACCGACGTAGCGAAGCAGAAAGCCGCTGCTGTGGCAAAGGCAAAAGCTGCTGCCGCCGCGAAAGCAAAGGCTGCCGCACTAGCAAAGCAAGCGAATGCCGATGGATCTGATGATAAAGAGAAAGCGCTTGCAGCCGCAAAAGCAAAGGCTGCTGCCGCTGCAAAAGCAAAAGCCGCTGCTTCAGCAAAGGCTGGCGGAGGATCAGGTGATGATGAAAAGGCGAAGGCAATTGCTGCTGCGAAAGCAAAAGCTGCTGCTGCCGCTGCTGCCAAGGCAAAGGCTACTGGTACAAGTGGGAAACTTGAGCCTGTAGAAGAAAAGAAGCCTTCAGCAAATCAGCCGTACTTAGATAAATATGTCAAGGTGATTGAAGAACATCTTGGAAATGATGTATTAGAAGAGTCGTATATTAATAATCTTTCGAAAGATGTACCTACTTTAATCGCGAAAAGAGATTCCTATTTTAAGTTGGCGGAATTTCTGAAATACAATGAACAATTAGGATTTGATTACTTATCGGAGCTTCACGGGACTGATTTTGAAACACATATGGAAGTGTATGTGCATTTATTCTCATACAAAAACCGTCAATCCGTTGCTTTAAAAGTAAAAATTGATCGTAATGAACCTATTATCGAGTCACTCGTGCCATTATGGGCTGGGGCAAACTGGCCGGAGTGTGAGGCATTTGATTTATTAGGGATTCGTTTTAATGGACATCCGAACTTACACCGAATCTTACTTGGAGAAGATTGGATTGGTCATCCATTAAGAAAAGATTACGAACCGTATGATGTGGAGGTGTAACCAATGATACGAATGGAAGAAATGCTCCTTAATGTTGGGCCTCAGCATCCAAGTACACACGGTGTATTTCGGCTCGTCGTCAAAATTGACGGAGAAATTATTAAAGAGGCTAAACCAGTAATTGGCTATTTACATCGAGGAACAGAAAAACTCGCTGAAAATCTCCAATACACACAAATTATCCCTTACACGGACAGAATGGACTATTTGTCAGCGATGACCAATAACTATGTCATCTGCCATGCTGTCGAAACAATGATGGGCTTAGAAATCCCAGAACGTGCGGAATATTTACGAGTAATGGCAATGGAGCTTGGTCGGATTGCTAGTCATTTAGTATCTTGGGGTACATTTATTTTAGACCTTGGTGCAACTAGCCCATTTATTTACGCGTTTAGAGATCGTGAAATGATTATTAATATGCTGAATGAACTTTCCGGAGCTCGACTAACGTTTAACTATATGCGTGTTGGCGGTGTGAAGTGGGATGCACCAGAGGGCTGGATTGAAAAAGTAAAAGAATTTATTCCCTATATGCGTGAGCAATTAGTTGGCTACCATCAGCTCGTTACCGGTAATGAAATTTTTATGAACCGCGTAAAAGGCATCGGGGTTTATTCTAAAGAAGATGCGATCAATTATTCTTTAAGTGGGCCGACACTTCGATGTACTGGGGTAAAATGGGACCTTCGCAAAGATGAACCATATTCCATTTATGATCGTTTTAATTTTAATGTGGTTACTCGTGAAGAAGGTGACGCATTGGCTCGCTATCATGTTCGCTTGGAAGAAATTGAGGAATCTCTAAAAATTCTTGAACAGGCTGTTGAACAGTTTCCTGCCGAAGGCGAAATTTTAGCAAAAGTGCCTAAGATCATTAAAGCTCCAAAAGGTGAAGCATTTGTTAGAATTGAATCTCCTCGTGGGGAAATTGGTTGTTACATTGCGAGTGACGGGAAGAAAGAACCGTATCGCTTGAAATTTAGAAGACCGTCATTCTACAATTTGCAAATTCTTCCGAAGCTGCTAGAAGGAGAGAGTTTAGCAAATATGATTGCGATTCTAGGAGGAATTGATATTGTCCTCGGGGAGGTGGACGGTTAATGGTAGAAGATTTATTGCATTCAAGTCCTGGTTGGCTTAATTTTGGAATTTTCTTCTTGCTTGCCGTCGTATTACTTTTAGTTGTGTTAGGCTTCGTCACATATGCCATTTTAGCTGAGCGGAAAGTAATGGGTTTTATGCAGCTGAGGCACGGTCCCAATCAAGTTGGGGGTCGCTGGGGGTTATTACAAACTGTCGCAGACGTTTTAAAGCTTTTATTAAAAGAGGATACGATCCCAAAACTCGCAGATCGGCCGTTATTTATATTAGCTCCGGTCATTGCATTTGCTCCGGCATTTATGGTATTGGCAACCATTCCATTTACAGATAAGTTTCAGTTTGCTGATCTTGGAGTGGGCGTCCTCTATTATGTAGCTGTTTCGGGGATGACAGTTGTTGGTATTGTCACAGGCTCATGGGCTTCAAATAATAAATATGCCCTCCTTGGAGGAATGCGTGCAGCAGCACAAATGATTTCATATGAAATCCCGCTTGTTATGTCTGCTGTAGGGGTCATACTTTTATCTGGAAGCATGAATTTAAATGATATTGTTGAGGCGCAAAAAAACGGCTGGTTCATTTTATGGCAGCCAATCGCTTTTATCGTTTTCTTTATCTCGGCGGTGGCGGAATTAAGCCGCGTACCGTTTGACTTACCGGAAGCAGAATCTGAGCTAATTGCTGGATTCCATATTGAATACTCAGGTTTCCGCTGGGCGTTCTTCATGCTTGCAGAATATGTATACTTCTTTGCAATGGCTGCT
Source organism: Cytobacillus sp. Bva_UNVM-123 (assembly GCF_046351715.2). NCBI lineage: Bacteria > Bacillati > Bacillota > Bacilli > Caryophanales > Bacillaceae > Cytobacillus > Cytobacillus sp. Bva_UNVM-123. The sequence goes on along the minus strand of NZ_CM177772.1, from coordinate 4,863,422 downwards.
CTCATTACTGTCTTATTTTTGGGTGGCTGGCTACCGCTTCCGTTCTTAGGATTTATTCCAGGTGCAGTATGGTTCGCCATTAAATTTACAATCATTGTCTTTATTTTAGCGTGGTTCCGCTCGACATTCCCAAGGGTTCGTGCCGACCAACTAATGGAATTTGGCTGGAAGGTTCTGTTGCCAATCGCATTAGCAAATATTTTCTTAACAGCACTCTTAAAGGAATTATTTAATCTTTAATATTAAGGTGCAATTGTTTAGAAAAAACTTGAGATACTAGGGGTGAAAAAACGTGTTTGGATTAGCTAAAGGTTTATCATATACCCTAAAAAACTTGACGCGCAAAAAGGTCACTTATGATTATCCGAATGAACCGCTGCCACTTCCAGACAGATTTCGTGGAATTCAAAAGTTCTATCCGGAAAAATGTATCGTATGTAATCAATGCATGAATATTTGTCCTACTGAATGTATTAACTTAACAGGTAAAAAGCATCCTGACCCAAGTAAAAAGGGGAAAATTATTGACACATATGATATAAATTTTGAAATTTGTATTTTATGTGATTTATGTACAGAGGTTTGTCCGACAGAAGCGATTATTATGACGAACAACTTTGAATTAGCCGAATTCAGTCGGGATGATCTTTTTAAAAACCTTGAATGGCTAGACGAAAATGATGAGAATATACGGAAGGTGAATAAAGCATGACGTTTTCAGGTGAATTTCTAGCGTTTCTTTCACTCGCTGTTGTTGCGATCATGGGCGGTGTGCTGTTATTAAATCTTTCCAATGTTGTGCATATGGTCGTCGCGATGGTTTTTACTTTTATTAGTATTGCTGGGATTTATGTGCTTCTATCTGCAGAATTCATTGCTGTCGCACAAATTCTCCTTTATTCTGGTGCTATTACCATCATCATGTTATTCGGAATCATGTTAACACGCCATAATGATAGGAGCGAAGCAAAGGCAGGGAAAGTGCGGAAGCTGCTCGTTTTCTTAGGGGTACTCGGGTTTGCATTTGCCTTTTATATTGGGATTTATAATCTTGACTTAGGCCAATTACCGAGTACGTTACATGAAAAAAATACAGAACAAATTGGAGTTGCTCTTTATTCAAAATACATCATTCCGTTTGAGCTGACCTCTGTTTTACTACTTGCAGCTCTATTCGGGGCAATTATCCTGTCGAAGAAAGATGATGAGAAGGAGGCGGAGCAGGAATGAGTTCAGTTCCCATTTCAGCCTACTTGGCATTAGCATTAATTTTATTCTGTATTGGTCTTTATGGGGCATTAACGAAGCGTAATACAGTGATTGTATTAATTTCAATCGAATTGATGCTGAATGCAGCAAATATTAACTTAGTCGCATTTAGTAAACTTGGTGTTATGCCATCGATTACGGGTCAAGTTTTTGCATTATTCACGATGACTGTTGCTGCTGCAGAAGTAGCTGTTGGTTTAGCAATTTTGATTGCCCTATACCGCAATCGCAAAACAGTAAACATTGATGAAATGAATACACTGAAAAACTGAGGTGACTGCCCAATTGAGGAGCGCAGACTAAGGTCGCCACGTCCTGTGGCAACGTCTGCATGACCCACATCCTGTGGGCCGCTAGCATAAGATAAGCCTCGGCGTGACGTATTGTCACAGAGAGGATTAGCTTGTGTCTCGAGTGGCTAGAAGCCGAAGCTAGACATACTATTAAATTAGAGGTAGATCTCAAACTAACACGTTGATTCTGCCAAAGATCAATGAGTAGACAACGTGTTTAAAAAAGGGGATTGTGATATTGATGGAGAATGCATGGATCATACCGCTTTTCCCGCTATTATCATTCTTATTCCTTATCTTTTTCGGTAAACGGCTAAAAGATGCAAGTGCCTATGTAGGGATTTTGTTAACGCTTGCCTCTTTCGTCTACTCGTTGTTGGTGCTGTTTGAAAGATTTTCATCACCAACATTTAAGTCGGAGGCTGTTTGGCTTACGATAGGGGATACACAAATAACAGCGGGTTTTGAAGTCAATCAATTAAATGCATTAATGTTGGTAATCGTATCGCTTGTAAGTTTCCTAGTACATACTTATTCAAAAGGATATATGCAAGGCGATGAGCGGTTTCCTGTTTATTACGCTTATTTAGGCTTATTTACTTTTGCCATGCTAGGTCTTGTTCTTTCACCAAACCTGCTGCAAACGTATATTTTCTGGGAGCTTGTTGGATTAGGCTCATTCCTATTAATTGGTTTCTATTTTTACAAAGAAGAGGCAAAAAAGGCTGCAAAAAAAGCGTTTATTATGACGCGTATTGGGGATGTTGGCCTTTTGATCGGAATGATTCTCTTATTCTGGCAAGTTGGCAGCTTTGAATATGATGAAATTTTTGCAGCTGTTGAAGCCGGAGCCGTTTCTACAACGATGATTACATTAACGGCCATCCTTATTTTTGTAGGTGCAATTGGAAAGTCTGGTCAGTTCCCACTGCATACATGGCTTCCAGATGCGATGGAAGGTCCTACACCTGTCTCTGCTTTAATCCACGCCGCAACGATGGTTGCTGCAGGGGTATATTTAGTGGCAGCATTATTCCCACTATTTACAGCGAGCGAGACAGCGCTCTTAACGGTGGCGGTAATTGGTGCGATTACAGCTATTTTCGCAGCAAGCATCGGACTAGTGCAAAAAGATATTAAAAGAGTACTAGCTTATTCAACCGTCAGCCAACTAGGCTATATGATGCTTGCCCTCGGTTCTGCCGGTTATGTAGCAGGTGTCTTCCATTTAATGACACATGCTTTCTTTAAAGCATTGCTATTCCTTGCAGCGGGAAGTGTCATCCATGCTGTTCATACACAGGACATTGAGAAAATGGGTGGATTATGGAAGAAGCTTCGGGTAACAGGTCCACTTTTCTTGATTGGCACATTAGCTATTAGTGGTGTTCCGTTATTTTCAGGGTTTTTCAGCAAAGATGAAATTCTGATCGCTGCATGGGCACACGGAAACACAGTGTTATTCTGGTTAGCCGTAATTGCCGCTTTCTTTACAGCATTCTATATGTTCCGTCTTTTCTTCATGGTGTTTGCAGGGGAATCTCGCAGCGACATGAAGCATGTAAAAGAATCGCCAAGTGTGATGACATTGCCAATGGTCGTACTTGCTATCCTTGCAGTCGTAGCTGGGTATGTCAATACACCTTGGTTCGGTACATTTCTTGGAGATTGGTTAACAGAAGGAAATGCAGCTCTTGGACAAGGGCATATTGAAGGTCCAGCTTGGATTATGATTGTGGCGACAGTTGTTTCATTGGCAGGAATTTTCCTAGCATATTTAATGTACAGCAAGCGTTCATTGTCACGAGATTGGCTTTCAAGCAGTGCACCAACATTATATAACGTTTTATATAACAAATATTATATCGATGAGTTTTATGAGCTGACAGTTTTAAAAATAACAAAAGGATTGAGCTTGTTCCTTCACTTTATTGAAGTATTCCTTGTTGAAGGGATTGTTAAAGGGGTGGCCGGAACGGTTGCTGGACTTGGTAGAGCAGGTTCTAAATTCCAAAGTGGTCAAGTACAAAGATATGGGGCAGTTGCATTTGTCGGCTTGGCGATTTTAATTGTCGTATTTGCTGTAACAGGGGGGTATTTGAAATGAATATAGCATATTTTCTATCCATCTTAGTTTTCTCCCCTCTGCTTGGTGTCATTGTTCTATCATTTGTGCCAAAAGTGAACGAGTCACTTATTAAACTTATTGGCTTTTTAGCCACTCTTCCTGCACTGATATTGGCTTTAATTGCCTTTTTTCAGTACCGGGCAGGTGCTTCCTTGGAAAATTTAAGTGAAAAAGTGAGCTGGATTAAGTTTGGTGATCAAAACCTATATAGAGGTGCTTTTACCATTGATTATGAGCTAGGGGTAGATGGCTTCTCACTCGTAATGATTGTGCTAACGGCTCTTTTAGCCACACTTGCAGCGATTGCTTCTATTTATATTAAGAAGGAATGGAAGGGTTTTTTCATGTTGTTTCTTCTTTTAGAAGTAGGAATGCTCGGCGTGTTTGCAGCTGAAAACTTAATTTTATTCTTTATCTTCTTCGAAATTACACTTATTCCAACTTTCTTCCTGATTGGAAAATGGGGTTATTTTGAAAAAGAAAAAGCTGCTTTTAGTTTTTTAATATACAATGGCTTAGGATCGGCTGTTCTGTTAATTGTCATTATGGTGCTGTTCTCCAAAACAGGAACATCTAATATTGATATGCTGAAATCCATGATGGCCGCAGATATTCATAATCAAGGGATGTCAGCAGGTACAAAAATGGGTTTGCTCATTGCGATGTTAATTGCCTTTGGCGTTAAGCTGCCAATTTTCCCATTGCACAGCTGGATGGTGCGTGTTCACGTTCAAGCGGCTCCACCAATCGTTATGCTTCACGCTGGGATCTTATTGAAAATTGGTGCATACGGAATTATTCGATTCGGGCTGGGGATTTTCCCAGAACAATTCCAAGATTTGGCTGTAATAATAGCCGTTCTTGGGGTGATAAATCTGTTGTATGGAGCTTTCCTTGCTCTTATTCAAACGGATTTCAAAATGGTGCTGGCTTACTCATCCATTTCACATATGGGAATCGTCTTAATTGGCTTAGGTGCACTAAATGAAGCAGGAATACAAGGAGCCATTTTCCAAGTTGTTTCACACGGATTAATTGCCGCTCTATTATTCTTCTTAGTTGGTGCATTGTATGAGCGTTTAGGAACATCAAACATTACAAATCTCGGCGGATTGGCAAAGGGGATGCCAATAACGGCTGGGTTCTTGCTTGCGGCAGGGATGGCTTCACTCGGAATGCCTGGGATGTCAGGATTTGTGAGCGAATTTATGGCCTTTCTCGGATTGTTTAAGGTGATGCCGATTTTAGCTGCTATTGGGGCGATCGGAATTATTTTAACAGCTGTTTATCTACTGCGTGCAGTTCTTGGGATTACGTATGGAAAAGCACATCGAGAATTTGTTGGCATTACTGATATTCAGAAAGCTGAGTGGGTACCTGCATTAGTTTTACTAGGAGTGATTGTCTTAATTGGTGTTTATCCAAGTGTACTAAGCGAGTCTCTCACATCTACATTAGAAACGATTATGCTCGGGATTGGAGGGTGATGAAGGATGGATATCGAAACATTACTATCATATAAATGGAGCCTCATGACACCTGAGTTCATCATCCTCGGCGCAGCAACTATTCTATCTTTATTAGACTTGTTTATGCCAAAGATGGTGAATCGAAAGCTTCTCGGTTGGCTTGGCTTAGCTGGTATATTAGCTGCACTCGTTTCCTCAATTAGCTTAATAGGTGCAGGAACGGATTCCATTCTTTTTGATACATTCCGTCTTGATTCATTTGCAAAAGCATTTAAATTGCTGCTCTTAATTGGAGCTGCGTTTGTCTTCCTTATTGCGCTAAGCTATGAGCCGAAGGAAGGCATGAAGGAGTATCGAGGAGAGTTCTATTATTTATTCCTGGCTGCCTTGCTTGGAACGATGATGATGTCTTCGAGTGGTGATTTAATTACGTTATTTATCGGACTTGAATTGCTTTCTATTTCATCATATGTCCTTGCTGGAATGAGAAAGACAAATATCGCGTCAAACGAATCGGCGATGAAATATGTCATTAATGGCGGAATTTCAACAGCTATCACGATTTTCGGGTTGAGCTATGTGTACGGTCTAACTGGAACGACAAACTTGATTGATATGTCAGAATATTTAAAGATGGTATCAGATACACAGCATGTATATTTATTAGGCCTTGCTTTCTTCATGGTGTTTGTCGGTCTATCATTTAAACTGGCAACAGCGCCGTTTCATATGTGGGCACCAGATGTTTATCAAGGTGCACCAACGCCTGTTACAGCATTCCTTAGTGTTGTTTCAAAAACAGCAGGTTTTATTATTATGATTCGGATTTTGGTTTCTGTATTCCTTACTATTCCGGCAGAGGGACCGGACGGCTTCTCAACCATTCCGCTCCTCTTAAAAATTCAAGATTATATTGCCTTCTTAGCAGCGGCAACGATGATTATCGGAAACGTAGTTGCACTGAGACAGCGCAATATAAAGCGACTATTTGCTTATTCAAGTATTGCTCAGGCAGGATATTTACTTGTAGTTGTCGCAACATTGTCGCCATTCCTGTTTGATACACTTTGGTTTTATTTAGGCGCATATTTATTCATGAATCTTGGTGCGTTTGCGATTATTCAGCTTGTAACGCAGAAAACAGGTTCAGAGGATATTAGTCAGTTTGCAGGGCTATATCGAAAGGCACCACTTTTGGCCATCATGATGGCAGTGTTTATCCTTTCATTAGCGGGGATACCTGGAACTGCCGGTTTTATCGGGAAGCTAAACATTTTCATGGGGGCGCTTGCTGTTGAGCCTGCCCATTACGTACTAGCGTCTATTTTGATTGCTACGACAGTAGTATCGTATGTTTACTACTTCGGCATAATGGTGCAAATGTTCTTTAGACCTGCAGTTAATGACGTGAAATTTAAGCTGCCAAGTACAGTAGGAATTGTCATTGGGATTTGTGCATTTGCCACAATCTTGTTCGGAATTTTCCCAAATATTGCGCTCGATTTCCTACAAGAAAATTTCAATCAATTTAGAGATTTTTTTCAATAAGTTTTAAATACGAACAATGGGAAAATATAGGGGTAATGATAGAGAAGGAGATGGGGGTCTCCTTCTCTTTTTGCATTTAGAAAATAATTGTTGCTCATCCGGATCAGAACGCTATTAACCTTAAACGAATAGTGTTAAAATGAAAGAGGTGCAAAAATAGCAAAAAGGAGTTTTTTTGATGGTACCAGGTTTTGGTCAACAGGCTTTGCTTAGTATTATTGTTCATATCGTTTTTATAGCGATTGCTTGGTGGGCGCTGCAAGCTCTCCGCTTTGACCAAATATTGCGCCCGAACCGTGTGTTTCAAGTGAGAGTATTGTACATATTATTATCCATTGTCATTGGTTCGTCAGTAAGTAATTTTTTCCTAGATTATTTGCTCTGGTCGCAGCAGCTACCTTTGATGTTTCAATAATATAATTAGGTCTTCGTACATGTTTTCTTTTGTAAAATTATTAAGTACAATTTGATTTGTTGTGTTTGATTTTACAAAAATAAAATCAGTTTATTTCGCATGTTCGATTGTTACTTAAAAACAATTCCATTTTTTGTGAATATAATAAAATAAAAAGCTGTTAATTTTTTTTGTCAAAAAGTGACGAGTTTTCCGAAGTATGCTCCTTATCCACTTGGTAACAATGATAATAAGGGGAGGGGTTCGGCATGGGAAAAAGAAAAAAAGTCACTTTTTTAATCATGAACTTGGTTAGCTTTTTAATCTTAACAAACTCAGTTTATTTGAATGTAGTTAAGGGTAAAGGTGAGTTAGACCTTGGAATCATTGCATCTGTTTTATTGGACGAGAATATTTTCATCCGTGAATGGTCTTTACATGCAAGAGAAATGATGGAAGAAAGCGCTCAAAAGAATGATGTGCTAAAGAAAATAGATCATTTAAGGCAAGAATTTCCTGATTGGAAATGGACGCAGAAAACCTTTAAAAACCATCAGGAAACAATGGCTATTTTCAAAGATGGAACCAAAACAGAAAAGATAAAAATTTCAACCCCCAAAAATCACGACGCAAAAACGTATATCATTTATGAGGTGGTAGGGCAAGGTTGGAATGAACAAATAGAGAATAAATTAGCACAAGAAATGGAAAACAGATTTTCTGCGATATTTCGAGGAAAACCAACAATTTTCTCTTGTATAAAAGGCGAATTCAATGATAAGATGAATAAGACTTTGCCTAATAAAATGGAAAAAATTTTAGCTGCTTTTCAAGCGACAGAAATTGAGTCTTTGAAAGAAAATAGTTTTATGTCAGTATCTTCTTATTCGACAAAATTTCAAAAAACAATTGAAACAAAAGATGGTAAATACATGAATTTACAACTAGGAATGCGAAAAGCTGGGGACGATGCTAACACTACTCTTGTAGTAGGCACACCCATCATAACGGTTGAATATTAATATAGAGAATTTGGACGCGGAGGGGAATACACTTTGGAAAAAATCATCGTCCGCGGCGGAAATAGGCTAAGCGGTACTGTTCAAGTTGAAGGAGCAAAAAACGCTGTCTTACCGGTTATCGCCGCAACACTGTTAGCAAGTGATGGTACTAGCGTAATTCGTGATGTACCAACACTCTCCGATGTATACACTATCAATGAAGTTTTACGCTATTTAAATGCAGAAGTGACGTTTGACGATAATAAGGTCACCGTAAATGCATCTCGAGAGTTAAAGGAAGAAGCGCCTTTTGAATATGTTCGAAAAATGCGAGCTTCCGTATTAGTTATGGGTTCATTACTAGGACGAAACGGCCGTGCTCGTGTAGCACTGCCTGGAGGTTGTGCGATCGGTTCTCGTCCAATAGATCAACATTTAAAAGGCTTTGAAGCGATGGGTGCTTCTGTTAAAGTCGGAAATGGTTTTATCGAAGCAGAAGCAGCAGGCGGCCGTTTACAAGGAGCAAAAATTTATCTTGATTTTCCAAGCGTAGGAGCTACGGAAAATATTATGATGGCTGCAACACTTGCAAAAGGAACAACTATTCTTGAAAACGTTGCGAAGGAACCAGAGATTGTCGATCTAGCTAACTTCCTTAATAAAATGGGAGCGAAAGTAAGAGGAGCAGGAACAGGTACGATACGAATTGAAGGTGTAGATGCATTATTTGGAGCGGATCATCAAATTATTCCTGATCGGATTGAAGCAGGTACCTTCATGGTTGCAGCCGCAATTACAGCAGGAAATGTCCTAATTAAAGGTGCTGTTCCTGAACATTCAACTTCCTTGATTGCAAAAATGGAAGAAATGGGTGTTGTTTTTATTGAAGAAGCTGAAGGAATTCGAGTAATCGGCCCAGAGAAATTGAAAGCCGTTGACATTAAGACGATGCCACATCCTGGATTCCCAACTGATATGCAGTCGCAAATGATGGCATTATTGCTTCATGCGAACGGCACTAGTGTCATAACGGAAACCGTATTTGAAAACCGTTTTATGCATGTTGAGGAATTCCGTCGGATGAATGCTGAAATCAAAATTGAAGGCCGCTCTGTTATCATGAGTGGACCGTCAGACCTGCAAGGTGCTGAAGTAGCAGCAACTGATCTTCGTGCTGCGGCTGCGTTAATTTTAACCGGTTTAGTTGCAGATGGTCTTACTCGTGTAACGGAATTAAAGCATTTAGACAGGGGATATGTTAATTTCCATCAAAAGCTTGCTGGCTTAGGTGCTGACATTGAACGTATTACGGAAGTGGAAGAATCAGCAATTGCAAAACAATCATTTATTTCGGATATGAACTAAAAGCAGCTTCATAATGAGCGAAAACGTAAAATCTCCTAGTCAGATATTTGATAAGTGGGTTTTGCGTTTTTTTGATGCTAAAAAGGCTTCTCTCTATGCTACTTAAGCAAAGTGGAACAGCCCTTTTTAAAAAAACTTGGCGACAATGCCAAGTTTTTTTAATGACGATAAAAAGTAGAAGAGAGACGAATTTTTACACGAAGTTTTTTGTCATAATAGCCAGTCCAAGCCCATAAGAATGAAATGAGACGGGGTTTTTAAAAGAAAGTATAAAAATTTTTGAAGTTAGAGAACTGTCTAGCTCCAGCGCCTAGCGCCTAGCGAACTTCCTTCCCCCTCCTACGATAAGTCAACATCGTCTCGTTTCACTCGTCGTGTTTCCTTTATCTCGTCGGAGTCAGTTCAGTTCGTACGTCGCTGACCAAGGCGCTTGCGCTTTTCTAGTGCAAATCCCAGATGACAATTTATGGAGGCTAAATTATGACACCAATATCAAAACTAAAAATCAAACCACTTATCCTTCTAGTTACACTCCTATTTATGATTACGTTAATGATTCCATCTTTACTCGTTCTTCCTTTTACTAAGGATACGGCAAGCGGAAAGCTGGGAGAACATTTAAAAGGGGAGAATAGGCAGGTAGAGACGATAGAAGCAGCGGCAGGTCCAGCAGTTGATGTAGCCGTTTTCCGAATGGAAAAGAAGGAAATTGAAAAGCTTCCACTTGAGAAATATGTTGTTGGAGTTGTTGCCTCAGAGATGCCAAGGGATTTTGAAAAAGAGGCGTTAAAAGCTCAAGCCTTAACAGCGCGAACCTATATCGTTAATCAAATGCTCAAGGAAAATAAAACTGAGTTACCTGGTGGAGCAATCGTTACAGATACTGAGAATCACCAAGTTTATAAAAGTGATGAGGAATTGAAAAAAATATTTGGAATGGATTATAAGTGGGCGATAAAAAAGATAACGGAAGCAGTAAATGAGACGAGGGGACAAATTATTACGTATGATGGGTCACCGATCGAGGCAAGTTTCTTTTCAACAAGCAACGGGTTTACGGAAAATTCTGAGGCTATTTGGATAAGTGCCTTACCATATTTAAAAAGCGTCGAAAGCCCATGGGATTTACAATCACCAAAGTTTGGCGGACAAAAAATAGTAACCATCTCGGAATTCGAGGAAAAACTAGGTGTGAAGTTGCCTAACGATGAAACGGTCGGAAAAGTGACAGAAAGAACAGCTGGAAAACGTGTTGGCAAAGTAGAAATAAATGGGAAAGTATTTGATGGCAAGGATATCCGTGAAAAGCTGGGGCTTAAATCTACGGACTTCATATGGGAGCGTAAGGGTGATAAAATTATCATCAATACAAAAGGATACGGACATGGCGTAGGAATGAGCCAGTACGGTGCGAACGGCATGGCGGCAGAAGGCAAAACATATAAAGACATCATCTACCACTATTACAAAGGAGTTGAAATCACCAACTCCGAAACCATCCTCACCAAAATCATCGCCCAAAAATAATAGGAATAATAGGTGCCAGGCACCGCTTATGGACAGATCACCTATTTTTGTCCTTTTATGGTGCCAGGCACCATAGAAGGACAGTTTTGGTGTTTTTGTGTGTGGGGGATGGACATTGTTTAATGAGGTAAGCTGCGAGTTGTTTGAATCGCAACTTTTTTGTTTTTCTGAGGAATTTTTTAAATCTATGAATATTTCCCGGAAAATTGTCGAAAACTAATCTAAAAAAATATTTTTTAAATAATGTATATATTTCCAGCAATCTGTTCAAAATGATTGCTGAGGTGATGATAAATGAGAGAGGAAGAAAAGAAACGATCTTCTCAAAATTCAGGCTTAAAGCGCTTTTTCAAGAAACGTTGGGTATATCCGGCAATCTACATTGCAAGTGCAGCAATTATTTTAACCGCGGTCCTTTGGTATCAAAACATCAATAGTACAACAAAGCAAAATGAATTTGACTATAAAGCTACTGATGTTCCAGGCAAAAAGTTTAATGAACCAGCTATTGAGGTTAACCGTAATATGGAAAATTTCATGATGCCTGTGAAGGATGCCGATTCGGCAGTTATTAAAAGACAATTCTATGATCAGAATGCGAAAGCAGAAGATCAAGAAGCAGCACTTGTTTTTTACAACAATCGCTATCATCAAAACACAGGAATTGATATTGCGAACAAGGATGGCGAAACATTCGACGTTGTAGCAGCGCTAAGTGGAACAGTTACAAATGTAGCTGATGATGTGTTACTAGGAAATGTCATTGAAATTGAACATGACAAAGGAATTGTGACAAAGTATCAATCCATTACTGAGATCGGTGTGAAGGTTGGCGATGAAGTTAAACAAGGACAAGTCCTTGCAAAAGCTGGGGAAAGTTTGTTTGATGAAGAGGCGGGTGTTCACGTCCACTTTGAAATTCGTAAAGATGGAGTACCACTGAATCCGCATGAATACTTTCAAAAGCCTTTAAGTGCATTACAGGAAGTAAATAAGGAAGAAAACAAAAATGAAGAAAACAAAAATGAAGAAAACAAAAATGAAGAGAAAGCTTCCGATAATGAGTCAAAAGATGAAGGCAATGTAACCGATGAGGAAAAGGATTCAAAGGATAATAAAAAGTCTGATGAAGAAAAAGACTCAAAGGACAACGAAAAGTCTGATGAGGAATCAAAGGAACAATCAACTGAATCCTCAGATGTATAAGAAAAGTGTAAGTGTTATACGTGGGAGCTAGATAGTTCTTTCAGCTACAAAAAATTTTATACTTTCTTATCTTTTAAAACACAAACCCTAATGCTATTAATAAATAGGTAAAAACCCGCCGAGGCGGGTTTTTTTCTTTGGATTTCACTCCAAACCTTAGTCAACTTTGAACTGATCAGCAATCGCTTTTAATTCATCCGCCATTTTGCTTAAAACGGCTGTAGAAGAGGAGATTTCCTCCATCGTGGCATTTTGCTCCTCAGCAGCTGCAGCAACACTTTGCGACTGCTCATTCGCTTCTGTTGATAGCTGAGCAACAAGTTCAATTGTATTTTGCATGTTTTGCGTGCTGGCATTTACTTGCTCAATGACAGCTGAAATTTCCTCTGTTTGAGCGGAAACATCACTCACCATTCGAGCGATATCTAGGAAACTAGCTTGTGTTGATTTCGTCATTTCAATACCAGTTTCAACATTTTGTAGCGATTCGTCCATCGCCTGATTTGCTTCCATCACTTCAGTACGAATTTCCTCAATTAAACTACGTATTTCACTAGCAGCACCATTTGACTGCTCTGCTAATTTACGCACCTCATCAGCTACAACCGCAAATCCTTTTCCATGCTCCCCAGCCCTTGCAGCCTCAATGGCAGCATTTAGTGCCAGCAAGTTTGTTTGATCGGTAATCGCAGTAATGAGTGTAACGATCCGTTCAATCTCTTTTGACTTATGCTCAAGAGAGGTGACGATTTGTGCTGTCGTTTTGGATGAATGCTGAATATCAGTCATTTTACTCATCGTCTCGTCCATTATCGATGTACCAGAAACTGTCGCTTCTGTCGTAGAGGTAGCTAAATTTGCAACATGACTAACAGATTGGGAGGCTTGGTTCATTCCCCTAGCAATCTCATGTATCACTTCCCTGCTTGTGTTCGCCCCTTCTAATTGGGAAGAGGAGCCTTCGGCAATCCCCATAATAGATTCTGTTACTTGAACGAGTGCCTTCGCTGATTCTTCTGTGCTCGCAGCTAATTGCTCAGAAGTTGAGGCAACTAAAGCTACGTTGTTATCAATACTATGAACAATACTTTTTAAACTATTAAGCATTTGATTGAAGCTTTGAGCCATATCTCCAATTTCATCATGGTTTTTGATTTGCAGCTCTCCAACTGTTAAATCTCCTGTCGCCATAAGGCTAAACTTTTTAGCCACTGCGACGATAGGTCTTTGAATGAGATGCATGAAGAAAAAAGTCATGGCAATCACAAATATAATGGAGACAATTCCAAGGCCAATCAAAATTAAATTATTCGTTGTAAACAGCCGCTGGCCTTCATTTTCGATTGCTTCCGCTTCTTTTTCATGGATAGCAATTAAATGATCTAAGTTTTCCTGCATCGCATTAAAGGCGATTTCACCCTCATATGATTTTGAAATGGCTTCGTCTGTACGATTTTGATTTTTTAATGCTTCCGCATCCTTGGCCATAGCTAAATAATTTTCCCAGTTTTTTTGTAGCTCAGGCAAAACAGCAATTGCTTCAGGATTGTTCAGCAACGCTTCATATTTATTTAAACTGTCCTCAATTGTTTTTTCCTGCTCAACTAATTGTTGATTATACTCATCGAGAAATTGTTTATCCTTTGATAAAAAAAGCTTTTGTGTCGTTGCTAAATAATGCTCTGTATAATAATCTAAATCAGCGATTTGTTTAATCCTCGGGATAATAGTAGAGCTAATTTGTTCCGCATTATCATTTAATCTACTAGATGTAAAAAAAGAAGAGGAGCTAATAATCCCAATCAATAATAACATTGCTCCAAAAATAATAATTATCTTTTTCCGGATTGACCATCTCATTTTTATGTCCACCTTCCCACATTCTGTGCTTGTTTATTGCTTCTTTAGTTAATAAGGGCTATCTTTTTCTAGTCGCACCGTCTTGCAGATAACCAACCTCCGATCATATTCAGAAAAGTCTGTAAATTATCATGAAATTTATGTAAATCTTAAACTTATAATACTTGCAATATAAGCGGTATATCAAGACATTTGTCAAATTTTGTCGAACTTAATTAATGTTTTATTAAGATAATTATATGTAAATAAACAAAAAAATAGAGTCAGATCATGACTCATTCTGACTCTACTTATTTAAATAAAGGATAGTATGAAATTCATATATAAGATTAAGTAAATAATAGATCATGACTATTTCTGTAAATGAGCAAGTTACGATTGAACCTGAATTAAAGCACCATTTTTATAGGAAATGATAACCTCTTTCCCAGCTAGCTTTTGATAAGTTGAAGCTGTACCGTATGGGACTTTCAAGGTAAAGGCTTGTTTATTTGCCACAAATTCAACTGTAAATGTGTCAACAGCTCCAACAACCTTCACTTTTTTATAATTAATATTGTCCATAATAATTAGCTTTTGATTAATAAGCACCATATCTTTTGTTAAATTATTTTGTGTTTTGAGATCCTCGACTGAAATGCCGAAGCGATTCGCAACTCCCCATAGCGTATCACCAGGTACTACAGTATAAACAGCAGCGGCTTGCAAGGAATCCCCAGGCGTATGAAGGTTTACTGGAAGCTCCAATGTTTGTCCAATATAAATTTTGTCAGAGGTGAGCTTATTAATGCTTTTCAGTTCTTGGAGAGAAATCCCATTATTCTTTGAAATTCGGTATAATGAATCTCCTTCCTGGACAATGTATGTTTCGCTAAATGCTTTTACATCCTTTGATGAGAAGTAGAAAATTGTTGATGATGTGATGGTTGCCGCTAATGTCGCATAAACTAATTTAATGCGGCGCTTTTTAATTCTTTCCTTCTTTTCTGCTAAAATTCTTTCTTTCCGTGTTAAAGTTACCATTGTCTTCCCCTTCCAAAGATCTTTCTGATAATTAATTTGGATAAAATTAGGTAAATACCCATAAAATGAATGCTCAATCAGTCCTCATTTTATTTCATTAAAATCCTGTCGACAATAGGGAGAAACACATGAACGATGTCACTTTTTGGCTCTACCCTATCACCTATTTTTATAAGAGGATGTACGAATGAAGAACTATTTATATGAAAAAAAAATGAATAAATACACAAAAATATGAACCCTTTTATTCAAATAAAAAGGTTTAAAACAAATGCATTATATTTTTCAATCATTCAATACTGACGAATTATCAGGGAATTAGACTTATTCAGTCATGTTATTTTATGAAAAAATAGGTATTCTGTTCTGGTGAATTATACAGTTGAAAAATTCTTTTTTTTGAGCACTCGTGAATGCTCACTCGAAAATAGGAAATTTAACGAAAATAAGTAGTCAAGTTGCATTCTTTTCAAAAAACTCTACTCACACCTTGTCCCTATTATGTATTTCGTGCATATATCAGCAACCAAGCTAATACACTGTTACAAACCTTACAAAGAGAGTGTTTGAGGTGAAGAGTCGTTTTGAAGCTAAAATTGATTGTGCCTTAGGACATGTTTATTCATTGCAAGATCAGAAAGTATCAATTGCTTTCTGCCGCATGAAAGGAAAATAAGTTTAATGAACATTATCATGCGGATTGATGTATTGGTCATTTTCGAAAAGCGAGTCTCATTTCACACTTCTCACATCCAATTTAGGGAGGGCGAGTGGTGTGCACGATTACATCAAAGAGAGAACTATCAAGATTGGAAAGTATATCGTGGAGACGAGAAAAACGGTTCGCGTCATTGCGAAGGAGTTTGGCGTATCCAAAAGTACAGTCCATAAAGACTTAACAGAAAGACTTCCTGAAATTAATCCTGAACTGGCTAGCGAGGTAAAAGAAATCCTAGATTACCATAAATCAATCCGCCATTTGCGTGGAGGAGAAGCAACAAAAATGAAATATAAAAAAGAAGAAATAGAGGGAGAGCCCATAAAATGATCGTTTAGGCTTTAAGTTAAACGTACTAAAGTAACTATCCGTAAGGACAAAATATTCGATCATTACATCGCATTCGCTGAAAGGATCTGGCGAAGAGGAAACTTTCCTAATTGTAAGTAAAAGCGATTGGCCAATTAGCTGATTGCTTTTATTTATTTAACGTTCGTTACCCATTTTCATGCTTAACCTCACCTTATTCTTTTTTCTCGACAAAAATCTGCCTAAATGCCCACAAATTTTGACAAAAGATTATTTAATTTCACTAGAGTATGGTAGAATATAAAATTAGGATAGATCTTGAATCGTTGAACAAAAGCGAAGTTCGCTTCATATAGCTGATAAGCATAAACCAATGTGTAGAGCAGTGGATTATGTCACGCGCCGATGATGGCGGACAGTGCAGGCCAATTTTTACAAGGAGGAAAGAGAGAATAATGTTTGCAAGGGATATAGGGATTGATTTAGGTACAGCTAACGTGCTAATCCACGTAAAAGGTCGAGGAATTGTATTGAATGAACCTTCTGTAGTTGCAATTGACAAAAATACGAATAAAGTTTTAGCAGTTGGTGAGGAAGCACGTCGCATGGTTGGGCGTACTCCGGGAAATATCGCGGCAATCCGTCCGTTAAAAGACGGTGTTATCGCTGACTTTGATGTTACTGAAGCGATGCTAAAGCATTTTATAAATAAATTAAATGTGAAAGGTTTTTTATCGAAGCCACGCATTTTAATTTGTTGTCCTACAAATGTGACAAGTGTTGAGCAGAAAGCAATTAAAGAAGCTGCTGAAAAAAGCGGCGGCAAGAAAATATATTTAGAAGAAGAGCCGAAAGTGGCAGCAATTGGAGCTGGTATGGATATTTTCCAACCGAGCGGGAATATGGTTGTTGATATTGGCGGTGGGACAACAGATGTTGCTGTATTATCAATGGGTGATATTGTAACTTCTTCATCGATTAAAATGGCTGGAGATGCTTTTGATAGTGAAATTCTTCAATATATTAAGCGCGAATACAAGCTTTTAATTGGGGAAAGAACAGCAGAAAATATAAAAACAGGAATCGGAACTGTTTTCCCAGGCTCACGAAATGAGGAAATGGACATCCGTGGACGCGATATGGTTTCAGGCCTACCGAGAACGATTACCGTTCGATCAGAAGAAATTGAACTTGCATTAAGGGAATCTGTTTCTGTCATTGTGCAAGCAGCAAAAAGTGTATTAGAACGAACTCCTCCTGAATTATCGGCAGATATTATTGATCGAGGTGTTATTTTAACAGGCGGTGGTGCATTGCTGCATGGCATTGATACCCTTCTTGCTGAAGAATTGAAGGTTCCTGTTCTAATCGCTGAAAATCCAATGGATTGTGTTGCTGTTGGCACTGGAATTATGCTAGACAATATTGATAAGCTTCCAAGTCGCAAACTTGGCTAATAAATTTAAACCTCCCTACTAGCCAATAAAAGTCTGCCTGCTGATGGCAGGCTTTTTCCTTATCGTGTGAATTCATCTTTTGGGAATTACTCCTGACCAATTATTAGCTTTAACATCATCACATCGAATTAGTTCATGCTTATTTCTGTTAAAAGTAGGACTTGCGACCTGTTCATATGCAACAAATAAGATTGATATTGTAAAAAAAGGTTATTTTGCACATTTTTCTTTAAATTTATAATGTTTCTTTCGTTAATTTTTCTTATAATAGAGAGTAAGTGTTAAAATAAGATGATACATCATCATTCCGGAAAAAAGAAATAGCGTATTTCCTTCATACATATATCAATTGATTACTCAATGAGGTGAATTTCATGTTTAGAGGTTTTTACACAGTAGCATCTGGGATGCTCGCTCAACAAAGAAGAACGGAAATGTTAACAAATAATATGTCCAATGTGAATACACCAGGATTTAAAGCAGACCAAACTTCATTGCGCGCATTTCCAGAAATGCTGTTGCAACGGTTTGATAAACAGAAAATTCCGACTGAAAAAGGCTTGAATTTACCTTTTAATAAACAAATTGGTTCTCTTAGCACAGGTGTGTATATGCAAGAGGCGATGCCTTTTTTCAAGCAAGGGGATATTAAAGAAACAGGCTTAGATACAGATGTGGCATTAATCGATATTGCACTGCCCGAAAATGCTTCGGTTTTCTATACGATAGAAGGCACGAATGGGAATACACAGTATACGAGAAATGGGAATTTCTCTCTTGATGGGCAAGGCTTTTTGACAACGGCAAGCGGCTTATACGTATTAAGTGATACAGGAAATCGCATTCAGCTTTCAAGTGATCAATTCACAATAGATGAAAATGGTGTCGTGGTTGGTGAAGGTGGGGAAACTGCGAGAATTGGCATTGGCTTCGCAGAGAATGCAAACCGCCTAATTAAGCTCGGAGACGGCCTTTATCGAACAGAGGATGGAAATGCTTTAGCGAATGCCTATAACGTCGAGAATGCCCTATTTAAACTGCAGCAAGGCCATATCGAGCGTTCAAATGTTGATGCGGGAAGAACGATGACCGAAATGCTGTCGGCATACCGAGCGTTTGAAGCAAATCAAAAGGTACTTCAGGCATATGACCGCAGCATGGATAAAGCCGCGAATGAAATTGGCCGAATTGGCTAATCTAGGACGTTGAAATTCATTTAAGTCAAAATATACTCATTGAAATAGATAAATTCCAATAAGGATGAGAGCTATGAACAGAACAATGATTACGGCGACAAACACGCTTACACAATTGCAGAAGCAAATGGATATTGTCAGCCATAATATGGCGAATATTGATACAACTGGCTTTAAGCGTAGAGAAGCAAGCTTTACTGATCTGCTTTTTCAACAATTTAATAACCAACGCAATGCAAATGCTGAAGTGAATCGTTTAACTCCGAATGGCATACGTCAAGGTGTAGGTGCAAAACTTGCCCAGTCGCAAATCGTTATGACGCAAGGAAGCATTAAACAGACGGATCGCCCACTTGATCTTGCTTTTACAGGGGAAGGTCAATATTTTCGTGTGCTTGAGCAAGGAGAGAATGGTACAAATGTGCGCTACACGAGAGACGGCGCTTTCTATATTACACCGTTATCTGCAGATGAAGTCATGCTTGTAACAGGGAAAGGGTATCCTGTATTAGACGAAAATAATAATCCGATTACGATTAGAGTTCCTGTGAAAGAATATCAAGTGACGGAGAATGGCCGTTTTATTGCCATGATGGAAAACGGTACAACGAGTGAATTTAACCTTGGCGTTGTACTTGTTAAAAAGCCGCAATTTCTTGAGCAGAAAGGTGACAATCTTCTCGGCTTGCCTGAGAATTTTGCTGACTTAAATGTTGCGGAAAATGAAATTTTAACTGAACTAAATGGTCCGTTACGAGAGCAAATTACCATGCAGCAACGTGCTTTAGAACAATCAAATGTTGAGATGTCTAAAGAGATGACAGAATTGATGAATCTTCAGCGTTCTTATCAATTCCAATCAAGGTCTATTTCAATAGCTGATCAAATGATGGGTCTCGTTAACGGAATTCGCTAAAAGGGGAAAGTAATTATGACATTAAACAACAATCATCAAGCTGCAGCGAAAACGCGGGAACAAGTAAAAGAAGAACGCAATAAGCAAGCAGAAGCAAAAGCACGTCGGAAACGAATTCGTGTGCGCATCATTCCGATTTGGCTGCGGATTATCATTGTTGCTGTATTAATTTCCCTTAGTGTCATTTGTGGAGCTGCCGTTGGATACGGAATAATCGGCGGAGGCAAAACAAAAGATATTTTCCAAAAATCCACTTGGACACATATAATTGACCTAATTGAAAAAGATTAAATCCAACCGCAAAAAAAAGAGGGGCTCTATGCTCCTCTTTTTTTGCGGCGTCTTTTTGCGGTGCCATTTTACGGTGCCAGGCACCGCTCGTGGACAGATTTTGCTGTTTTGTTCATATGGAGTGGACACTGTCTTTATTTGAATTTGTTTTTTTATTGTAAAACTTAATTACTTTCCGTAAGATGCTTTTTCTTGTACAATGAAAGTAAGATATAACCTATTATTAGGAGGAGGTACTAATATGTTGGATATTAAACAAATTAAGGAGATTATTCCGCATCGTTATCCATTTTTATTAATTGATAAGATTATTGAGGTTGAAGAGGGACAGAAAGCAGTTGGTCTAAAAAATGTAACAGCAAATGAAGAGTTTTTTAACGGCCATTTCCCAGACTATCCTGTTATGCCAGGAGTGCTTATTGTAGAGGCATTAGCTCAGGTCGGTGCAGTTGCCATGTTAAAGAAAGAAGAAAACCGTGGACGACTAGCTTTTTTCACAGGAATTGATAATTGCCGGTTCAAGAAACAAGTAATACCTGGTGACCAATTGCGTTTAGAGGTTGAAATCATTCGGGTTAAAGGACCAATTGGAAAAGGGAAAGGGATCGCGACTGTTGATGGAGAACTTGTTTGTGAAACCGAGATTATGTTCGCTTTAAAGTAAAAATGATCAGCATTTTAAATAGAATTTCTTAATACCTATAAAAATTTCGAATCGGCAAACTAAATGCCGATTTTTTTTATGCAAGTTGTTATCAATTTTGGGAAACATAACAGGAGACCAACTAGAAATAGGTCAAAAAAATCAAACAAAAGAAAGGAAGATGTCTCATGAATAAGAAGTTGTTAACGATTATTGGGGGTTCGGTCCTATCTGCAATGCTGTTAGCAGGGTGTGCAACAAATAATCAAAATCCACCGCCGCCGGCCACGAATAATAACAATGTTGAAACTCCTGGTGTTAATGATAATAATAATTTGGACAGAAACAATGATTTAAATAGAAATAACGATAACAGAACCCCAGATTTAAATGATAACAACATTAATACAGATATGAACAGAAAAAACAATAGATAGTAACAGAGGAACGAAGAGGCGACTGAGAATAGGTTGGATAGGAAAGACACTGATAAGGGATAAATAGTACACATAAAGAAAGGACAGGGTATACATGACCTGTCCTACTATTTTTTATATGCTATTCATTCCGAGCTAAAGTTAATGCAGGCTTATTCCGCATAATCTTTTCAAATTCATTGAGGAGATCTTCACCCATTAAATCTTGATCAATCAATTTTTTTAAAACGATGACGGCATAATCATTATTCGTTTTTTTAATCTTTCCTTGGAGGAGAATGCTGACATGGCTGTCTAACTGTTTAATCGTAACAATTTTTGTTTGAAAGGCAGCAGGGCTGTTCGCTTTCTTCGTAATGACAACTTGAACGATTAAGTCTCTCCCACGATTAGCTAACTGTTGGAAATAATCATAATAAGATTTATTTATATATGCTTCAATCATCCAAAGGCTTTCATCGTTTTCCTGACTAATAATTAAACCATCTACAAGCTCAATATTAACTAATTGATCCTCTTCGACAACCTGTAACGAGACTAGCTTGAATGTTTTCATCCTATTCCTCCCGTCCTCAGCATCTTTTTTACAAATTTATCTTACTAAAGTATAACATATGCAAAGAAGTAATTGGAAATAAGGCTCGTGTCGAAAAATATTGTAGAAACATGTAAAATTGCATTTTTAAAGCTATTTTATAGTGGAATATGTCTATTTTCCTATTGAAAATTGGATTTTCACTCCCTTTTACCCTTCAAAATGACATTTTCGGCTTTTTACTTTTTGAAGGGAAAGCCTTTATGATAGAACCATCTAAAAGAAGGGAGTTCATAAAATGATAAACCAAGTGACACTTGTTGGCAGATTGACGAAGAATCCCGAGTTAAAAAGGACATCAGAAGGCACGCCTGTTACGAATGTGACACTTGCCGTCAATCGCCAATATCGCAACCAGCAGGGAGAAATTGATGCCGACTTTGTGCAATGCACACTTTGGAAAAAAACTGCTGAAAATACGAGCCGGTATTGCCGCAAAGGTTCCTTAATTGGTATAACAGGGAGAATTCAAACGAGACATTATGACAATCAAGAGGGAAAACGGGTGTATGTGACGGAAGTGTTAGCAGACTCAGTAAAATTTCTTGAACACAAGAAACACGTAGAAGTAAGTGAGGGAGAAAGGGAGGCGATGGTTGTTGAATAAATCTCTTGAAAAAGAAAAGGGATTAGAAACCCTTGTTGAGGAGCTCATTAAAATGCTTGGAAAGACTAATGAACGGCTCTGTGACATGAATAAGCGGATAACTCAATTAGAGTTAATCATTAAGGAATCCAATATTTGTGATTATAATTTAATCGATCCTCCATTAAAAAATATGAAAATAAGTTAACCTACTCTAAGCTCGATAAAAATCCACATCCTTTTTTCCCTTCCTAATTTAGCCCCATTATAGAAAATCAATGGAATCCTCGTTTATCCCCCATTTCCGACGCTTTTGCGTCGGTTTTTTTAGCTGTTAGACAGACTAAACAAATTAACGTACTAAAGTAAAAAGAGATTTTCAAATTGCATAAGAAACTAGCGTATTGAAAGGATTCGGACGAGCAACAATTTTTCTATTATTACAGAATTTGACAGAATTATTAATATTACGGTAATTATTTAATTGAGTATTAAGAACTAGGAGGAATTACCTCTTTTTTGTTGAATATAAAAATTGGAAACTAAATTCCAAATATTGTGTTGTAAGGGAGTGAACAAAGTAGATGAAAGAAGAAGGAAGCGAATCCAAACGGAAATTATATTTTAACGGAGAACAGAAGAAATTAAACCGCCTCAAAATTCATCAGCTGCCGAGCTTTTCCGATGCTCTCCAATTGATAAAGTCACAAACAACTAAGCCATATCCTAAAATTCCTCTAGGTACTAATACTTCATTCATTTTCCAATACATGGAGAACAGTATGAAAAAGACTGTCTATTTAAGATTCGATTTAAAAAACGACTTTATCTATATTAAAGAAGCTAATAATCAAGCAGACCATCATGTTCTTTCTCACTTTTTATTAAAGGATGGGAATCGAGTCATGTACATGTCTCACCATCCAAACTGTCCAGAAATGGAAAAAATTAAAAACCAACTGATTAATATTCTTGAAATAAAAAGAATTGAAGATTGGTAAACGAAAATCCCCTGTCATCAAAAAGCAAAAGAGCAATCGCTGGAATCTTCGATTGCTCTTTTGCTTTTCTACTAATTGTAATTTGGGATGTAAACCAAATACTTAAGGTGTCCTCCTCAGAAGGACAAACTAACGGAAATGTCCACGAGCGGTGCCAGGCACCACAAAAGGACAAAACCATTAAAAGTGTCCACGAGTGGTGCCTGACACCAATCAATAACACCATCAATCAAGATAGGTGGACGAGTTCGCGCAGTTCGTCTGTGGATAGTTCGGTTATCCAGCTATCGCTTTGAATGATTTGGTCATTTAGTGATTGCTTTTTTTCAAGCATGGCATCGATTTTTTCTTCGAGTGTGCCTGTACAGATTAATTTATGAACATGAACGAAGCGTTTTTGCCCAATACGGTAAGCCCGGTCGGTTGCTTGGTTTTCAACGGCAGGGTTCCACCAACGATCATAATGAATGACATGGTTGGCAGCCGTTAAGTTTAAGCCAGTTCCGCCTGCTTTCAACGATAATAAAAAAATCGGAAATTGGTGATTCTGGAACTTCTCAATCATTCGATCGCGTTCCTGCTTTGGCACACTACCATTCAAAAATGGAACATCAAGGTCGAATTTCTTCTTCATCATCTTGCGAATGATATTCCCCATTTCAATGTACTGGGTAAAAATTAAACAGCTTTCTTCCTGTTCAAGAATCGTTTCAACTAGCTCATTCAGCTTCTCAAGCTTTGTTGAGCGCTCCATCGCATGCAATGGCTTCTCTTCCTTCAAATAAAGAGCGGGGTGATTGCATAGCTGCTTTAGTCGACCAAGCATTTGCAGAACTAAACCTCTCCGTTCGAAGGCAGATAATTTATCAATTTCCGCAAAGGTGTCTTGAATTAACTGTTCATACAAAGTTGCTTGCTCAACGGTCAGTGGACAGTATTCTTTTTGCTCCAGTTTATCAGGCAGATTGAGTGCAACCTCTTCATCCTGCTTTGTCCGACGGAGCAGGAAGGGGCGAATAAACGCTTGAAGCTGCCCAATTTTATCCTTATCATTATCTTTTTCAATTGGAAGGACGAAGCGCTTTTGGAATTGCCCCATACTGCCCAGATAACCATGATTCGTAAAATCAAAAATCGACCAAAGCTCAGATAACCGATTTTCCATTGGTGTACCTGTCAAGGCAATATGTTGCTTACCCTTTAATTTCCGCACAGCTTTGGACTGCTTTGTTTGGGCATTTTTAATATTTTGCGCCTCATCAATACTAATTGAACCCCAAGTGATTTTTTCGAAATCGTCCACGTCTAAATGTGTCAAACCGTAAGAAGTGAGAACAACATCAGTCACAGCAACCTTTTCGACAAACACGTCACCTTTAAGACGATTCGTTCCATAATGTAAATATACACTCAAATCAGGTGCAAACCGCTCCATTTCCTTTTGCCAGTTCCCTAAAACCGATGTTGGGCAAATAATAAGTGCTGGTCCGCTGTTTTTTTCCTGCTCCTTCACTTTTAAAAGATATGTTAAGAGCTGAATCGTTTTTCCAAGCCCCATGTCATCTGCCAAGCAAGCTCCAAATCCATACTTTCGTAAAAAGAGCATCCAGCTCATGCCTTGCTTTTGATAAGGACGAAGCTCACCATGGAAATTTGCAGGTGCTTCCTCAAGCGGTATATCTTTAATATCTCTAAGCTGCTTCATCATTTGCTTCCACTGGCGGTTTAACTCAATCTGGATGCGGGCAAATGCCTTCGGATTATCTAGCTCATCCTCTTGGTCCTGCTCTTCCGCCAATAGTTCTTGTTCAATTAAATCGCGAACATGCAAGCCTTCTTTTTCTGCTTTTTTCATTAAATCTTGAATTTGCCGAACGAAATGAGGGTCAAGCTTAATCCAACGGCCACGAATATAGACAAGCCGTCTTTTTTCCTCAACCATCCCGCGGAACTCTTCTTCGGATAATTCAACACCATTCATCGAAATACGCCAGTCATAATCGAGCATTGCCTGCAAACCAACGAAGGAGGGACGATGGCTTTGTGATTGGCCTTTTACTCGTGCTTTTACTTTAAGGCTGGCATTTTTCATAGCGAGCCACCATGATGGCAGCAAAATTTCAATGCCAAGCGAAAGCAAAGTTTCACTCGCCTCTGTTAAAAACGTCCATGCTTCATCCTCTGTAAGCTGACTTGCAATCCCTTTTTTCCCAGCAAGCCATGGAAAGACGTTCAGCCATCGTTGCTGCTCAATTTCAATGGCATCAACATACTTTTTCCAACCTCGTGGATAATTTGCCTCATCATGCTGATCGACGAGTAAATCAGGCTGTTTTTTTCCACGGAGAAAAATGCTT
Organism: Cytobacillus sp. Bva_UNVM-123; assembly: GCF_046351715.2. Classification (NCBI taxonomy): domain Bacteria; kingdom Bacillati; phylum Bacillota; class Bacilli; order Caryophanales; family Bacillaceae; genus Cytobacillus; species Cytobacillus sp. Bva_UNVM-123. Next base: position 4,837,833 of record NZ_CM177772.1, on the reverse strand, counting down.
AGATCCCAGGTGCCATCAATATCCGCAGGTTCCTCCAGCTTAAGTCCAATCGTAAAAGGGATGTCATTTTCCTTAAGGCCAATCCATTCTTGAAAGCTTGCTTCATCAAAATAGGCAGCTAAGTCGCGTGGGGAAAGCTCATCATTCCGCAGTTTCTTCAGTTTATCCCCAAAAGCTTCTTTCAGCTTGTTGTTGCGATTTAAATGACCGTCCAACGCATAGTGGAATAAATCCTCGACAAAGGTCTTCACAGATTTGTCCGTTATCATTTGCTCCCAAAAATCGGGGCTAAATTCGGTTAAAACTCGATCAGGCAGCGCCCAACGGAATTGATCATTTTCCCATGCCGCAAAATCAGGGAGCCATTCTTTTTCGATGATTGCCTCATAGATGGGAAGGGAGGACGCCAAAATGATTTGGGCCATTTCATCCCAATCCCATTCAATTAATTGATTGAACTGCTCTTTTGCAAAAAGTGTTACGAGCTCCCAGCTGTTAATTGGTAGATATGCTCCGTCATTTGTAGGCTTCAAAGCGAATATCGTCCCATAAAAGCTTTCTTCATGATGGTTAAAAAGAACCCTTACCCAGTCATCTGTATGGATAAGACGATCATCATCATTTTGAGCAGTAACATGATATTGGTCAGCATCTATTTGTTGAATAAGTATTTTTAAACCTCTCGTTTTAAGCATCGATTAGCTTACCCCTTTGGCATTCTTCCTGAAAGGCGCGGAGCCTTTTCGTTTTTTCTAGCAATGTTTCGAGGAAAAATTCCCATTCATCTTGACGTTTCAATTTCTTATATAAGGTGCGAAGCTTTTTCATTTTTCGAACGGCATCCCGGTAATTGTCTCTGCCTTTTCGTGCTATATGATCTTGTACAGCATGATGATACAGTGGTAGAAGGCAGGCAGGCTCTTCTTTTTCAAGAATTTTAAGACGTTCCTTCGGAATTGTCACAATGCCCATGTTTGTGTAGCCATGTAAATCGAGCCATTTCGTAAATGCTTTACGTTCAAACAGAAAGGATTCATATTCACTAAAACAGTAGGGCAATGTTTCAATGAGTGCTTTTTCGTATAAATCGGCTTTCTCTGTTTGCTCACAATACGGTGCAATGGCTTTAATAGCGAGCTTCGTATAATTTGTTTTTTCATAAAAGTTTTTCGATGTAAGAAGATATTCATTCAATCGATTGATGTATGTTTCTATGAATGGCCCCATCCGCTGCCAATCCTTCTGATGAGTAAATTGCTCGATCCAATAAAGCATATAGGGAGTCATCGACTTATCTGTCTTCGCTAAAACCTCTAAGGCTGTTTCATCTTCTTTGGCAAGGATATGAAGGTGAATAATCCCTACAATGATAGGAAGATTTGTCTCTTTATATGCTTGCAATTTACGGATTTCTTCCTCGTACCAAGCCTTCTTTTTGAAAAATTTTGTCCATAATAACCGGTATAAATAAGTCCGTTCATATTCAAAAGGAAAATTCACTGTTACAAGAGCAGTTGAATCTTGCTTTAATTTTTCAATAAATTCATCAAAAGCAAATGGGAGGGAATGGATGGACAGCTTATCAATGAGATGAGCAATCTCGTCTGTCGTGTCATGAAAAAGATGAATATAATAACGGTTAATCATTTCACTAGGATGGTCAAGCTTTACACTTAGCTTCATTAGCTTTTGAAAAGAAAAGACATAGCCAATAAGCGAGTAAAGAAGCTTCCATTCCTGCTCGAAAGGAGCACCTGCTTTCCAGCGTCGCTCATACACCTGATAAAGCTCTGTCATAATATATGGCTTCGGTTCACCTTGTCCTTCTAGTATGGTGTCGAAGCTTTCATTAAATGCAGCAATCCATGTATCATAGTCAGGCTTTAGACGACCTTGTGTTCTTAATAAATCCTTCGCTGTCTGCAAGCCTAATTGTTTCGCGGTTTTTTTCTCTTTTAATGGCTGTCTCCATTCCTCTACCCATGTCGAGACACTTCTTGCGTGAGATAGCAGCTGGAAGAAGACGGCAAGCTTGTGACGGCAAAAGCCCTCGACTGGGCATGAGCATTCACTTAAATGGATAAAATCTAGGTCAAGCACAACCTTCGCTGGTGTTACATCTTGTACGGTAGCACTAATTTTATCACTTTCAAAACGAAGCTGGTAAACGAGCCTTTGTCGAAACAGCAAAAGCCCCTTCTGAACAAGCCGCTCATCCTCTTCATTATATGGCCTTAGCTGCCCCATCAACTCTTTCGCCGCAAACTGTAAAGGCTCAACAAACCGTTCCGGAATCATCATCTAAACCTCCTTCTTTTGTGGTGCCACTTTTGTAGTGCCATCTTTTTGTGGTGCCAGGCACCACAAAAGGACAAAATGGTATGATCTGTCCACGAGCGGTGCCTGGCACCGCTCATGTGTCGACATTTCCCTTATCCTGCTCCCCACACTATTCCCAATTTTCTTCTTCTATTTAGTCAGTCCCAGTCTCCCTAAAATATCCATTCCTTTATTATAACATTTACTGAGAGGTGGTTGAAGAGGGGAGCATAGATTGAAGGAGTTGAAGATATGACAAAGTGGATCTTCGAGATTGAATCATTCGACTCATACCCAATTTTGCTAATTTCATTGTGTTAGTGAAAATGTTAAGATAGAAATTAGAATTTATCGCAGATTAACGGGCTGTAAGACCCCTACCACAAGATATTGAGGAAAACAAGTTTCTAAGAGGGGGACTCAAAAGCCCGTAAATACCCGATTAGCTCAACTAACAATCAGAAGGGGATGAGGGCAGACTAAATACGCGACGTCCCGTCGCAGCATCTGCATTAGCACATCCTGTGCGTCGAAAACCCCCTCTGATTGAAGGTTCGCTTTATGTTCGTGTTACCGTATGAGGAGAGGAACTATTTTGAAAAAGACAGTTGAAATAACGCAAGTACAACCGTTCTTGAAGTGGGCTGGGGGAAAGAGGCAGCTCCTTCCGGAAATTCGTAAATATATCCCTACAAAAATAAATACGTACTATGAGCCATTCATTGGGGCGGGTGCTGTATTATTTGATATTCAACCAGAGAAAGCGGTTATTAATGATATTAATATTGAACTTGTAAATGTATATCAAGTTATTAAAAGCAATGCGGATGAGCTAATTGAGGACTTGAAAAAACACGAAAATGATCAAGAATATTTTTACGAAATTCGTAATCTAGATCGAACGCCAGCATATATGGAGCTTTCACCAATCGAGCGGGCCTCAAGAATTATTTATTTAAATAAAACTTGTTTCAACGGGCTTTTTCGCGTAAACAGCAAAGGACAATTTAATGTCCCATTTGGAAAATATAAAAACCCCCAAATCGTAAATGAGCATGTCATAAGAGCTGTACATAGCTACCTTAGCACGAATGATGTTCAAATCTTGAACACGGATTTTGAAAAAGTCGTAGAAGGAGCGAAAGAGGGAGACTTTATTTACTTGGATCCTCCATATGATCCAGTTTCCTCCACATCCTCCTTTACGAGCTACAGTTTAGATGGCTTTAACAGAGAAGATCAGCAGCGCTTAAAAAATCTATTTGTAGAACTAGATAGGCGCGGCTGCAATGTGCTTTTAAGTAACTCAGCGACTGATTTTATTAAAGAATTGTACGAGGATTATCATATCGAAATCGTTTCAGCAAGTCGACACATCAATGCAAAAGCTTCTGGAAGAGGGAAGATTGATGAAGTGCTGGTGATGAATTATGAGCCAAACAGATAAAGCATGGGAAACATTGTTTCATCGCCATCACATTTTGAATGAAATCCGCAAAAATGGCTTTTATGAAATTTTAGCAAAAGATATAAAGAAGGAACGTGAGCCAAGATTAATGGCGAAGTTTGACCATTATAGCAATCTGCCAAAGCTCTTCAAGGATCATGGTCTATCCATCCTTCCTAACTCACGTTCAAGTTATATTATTGGCGAATTCAATGTATATGAGAAAGTTACGTATAATGAAAAATTAAAACCGATTCATGTTGATTTTCCAAGTTATTTAACAACGATCGATCCATCAAACCTTTATTCTGAAAGCTCTGCACTGCACTGTGCTCATGTTACCGGCATGATGGAGGATGTGCTTGGAGAGCCATCCTTCCAGACCATCTCTGGCAGAATGTCTTCAAAGGAATTTGATTTCCACATTCGCATGAGGAGCGGGACTGACCATAATGTGAAAATTAAAAACTCACAAGTTGAAATTGATGGTGGTTATGAAAGCCAAAATCAATTCATGTTAGTAGAAGCAAAAAATTCGAAAGTCGATGATTTCCTCGCGAGACAAATTTATTATCCTTATCGTTTATGGAAGGAACAAACGCCTAAACAGGTGAAGCCTGTCTTTTTCACCTATTCGAATGATATATTTAGCTTTTTTATTTATGAGTTTACGAATCTTTATCGATACGATTCTATAAAGCTTATCGAACAACGGGATTATATTATTTCTCATGAGAAAATAAAACGTGATGATCTTCAAAGAATTTTCCAAACTGTTCACATAAAGCCGGAGCCAGCCATTCCATTTCCACAGGCAGACTCATTCCAAAGAATTGTTGATTTACTCGGGTTGCTAGTGGAAAATGACTTAAGCAAGACGACTATTACGCTAAACTATGATTTTGATGAACGTCAAACAAACTATTATACAACTGCAGGCATGTATTTAGGCTTAATTGAACGCTATACGGACGAGTTTAAACAAGTTATGTTCGCTCTTACGGAAATAGGAAGAGAAACGATGAAGCTCAAAACGAAAGATAAATATTTGCGGCTTGCTAGTCTCATTCTTGCTCATGAGCCATTCAAGCTCGTTCTCGCTGAACATTTCCGAACTGGCAAAGCGCCAATGAAGGAGAACGTAGTCGAAATAATGAAGAGGTGCAGTTTGTATAATATCAATTCTGACAGTACGTATAATAGACGGGCTTCCACTGTCATGAATTGGATTAATTGGATAATCTCCTTGCCAGAGACGTATTAAAGATGTGGCCAAGCAATGCTCTGCTAGAGGAATGACAGAGGAAAAAAGCAAAAAGATGAGTGTTAGAGCGGTGTAAACAATTTCCATCAATCGATTGATGGAGAAGGTTAGTAATTTAATTTAGGCATCGCTTGAGGATAAATATTTTAAGTGATTGAAGTTAAGTGTTTACCATACATTAGGGTATTCTAATAGGCTTAAATACTTGATAGATTTGATCAATCACCACTTAATGCAGAAAATAATAGGATGCCCTAAAATTACTAGGGCATCCTTTACTATTAATAAAACCTTTTAAACCCGTCAAAATGCTTTTGATAGTATGCGTTGCTTAAGTCTGTAATTTCCACACCGTTAGACTCACTAGCGTGAATAAACTTATTATTTCCAACGTAAATGCCCATATGTGAAATTCCAGGCTTGTATGTATTCTGAAAGAAAACTAAATCCCCAGGCTGTGGAGTATCGATATAATAGGCTCGTGCGTAATACCCTTCAGATGAAAGGCGATTGATGGATTTCCCTGTTTTACTAAAAACATAATGAATAAAGCCACTACAATCAAAAGCCTCTGTTGTTGAGCCACCGAATTTATAAGGCGTACCTACAAGCCGTAATGCTTCGTGAATTAGAGAATTATCCACGTTTTGCAAAATTTCGTTAACGAGATTCTCTAATTGAGAGTTAAGTGTTTGTTCTGTTTCTGTTTTCTGATCATTTCCAGGCTTCTGTACACTACTAGAGTTTTGCTCTGTACCATTCATTTGTGGATCTTTTGTCTTGTCCCCAATGTTTAATTTTTGTCCAACAAAAATTAAATCAGAGCTTAATTGGTTTAAGCTTTTTAAGAGATCTACTGTTAACCCTAGCTGTGCTGCTATTTTTGATAAACTATCGCCGCTTTTTACAATGTATTCACCATTGTTAGTTGAAGAAACACTTTGAGAAGGCTTCACATCAGTTGTTGGCGGAGGCATTTGGGTAGATGGAGCGGGCTTTGTAGGTGTGCCATTTTGTGTAGGCTTCGTTGCCGTTCCATTTGCTTCTTGCTTTGGAGTAGTTGCGTTTTTACCCGAAACAATTAATGTTTGTCCAACGTAAATCATGTCTTTCGTTAAGTTATTCCAAACCTTCAGCTCAGCAAGAGTAATGCCATGCTTGTTAGCTATTTTAATCAGGCTATCACCTTTTACGACCGAATATGTATGAGTAACTTGTTTAGCAGGAGCGGGCGGTGACGTAGTATTCTTCTTAGCTGTGGAGGAAGAAGCTGTCAATTTAAGCTGCTGGTTAATAAACAGAGCATCCGATTTTAAGTTATTATAAGATTTTATCTCATTAATAGAAACTTGATATCTTTTGGCAATGCTTGATAGTGTGTCACCTTTTTGCACCGTATAATTAGAGGCGAAAGCACTAGTAGAAATGGAAGTTGACAGAATAGCAGCTGTAGCTAAAGTTGCGACTTTTTTCTTCATTTTTCATTCTTCCCTCCTAAAAAAACACTATATTTATGCCATGATTCTACCATACCTCCTCCAAAAATCATAGACCACATTCTGGGTGCCAGGCACCACTCGTGGACATTTATTACCATTGTGTACTTATCAGGCGTACAAATTAGGATTAATTTACTTTTTATTACTGCTTATGTCGGTGCTTTTTCTGGATTATAATGATATTTTCCTATTTTTATAGGAATTATTAACTAATTTATGTATAATGGATAAAAGGGCGCGGACTTAAAGGTGGATAAAATTCATTTAGTACATCTGAAACCTCCTCATTCTACCACATTCTTATGAAAATTCCTCAAATCGTTAGAAACACAAGATAATTAGCTTTACCTCACTAGTCCAATTTCCTACCACTTAAATTCTCTCAAACATTTCTATCTTTCTCGAAAAATTAGTATAGGAGTGATCGATTTGGCTCGAAAACGCCGTGAATGGTTTCTCGGTGCGAAATATCATATAACAAGTAGAGGTATTAGAAGATCTGCTCTCTTTCACGATGACGCAGATCGAGAGCATTACCTTGATTTACTAGCAGAAACAAAACGTCGCCATCCCTTTTTCTTACACACATATTGTTTAATGACAAACCACATTCATCTCCAGCTTGAAACAATAACAACCCCTACTGGCGTAATCATGCAGCATCTTCACAACAAATACGCAAAATATTTCAATAAGCGCTATGAATTTACAGGCCATGTTTTCGAAAATCGTTATGATGCCCAGTGGATTGACAGTGCGGCATATGAACTCGATGTAAGTAAATATATCCATTTAAACCCTCTTGAAGCGAACATGGTCACGAAATTAGAAGACTATCGCTGGAGTAGCTATCGATCTTACATTCTCCAAGAAAAAAATCCCCTTATTACGACTGAACAAATCCTATCCTACTTTCCTATCCCACAACGAAAAGAATACGAGAAATATGTAAATTCGGGCTTTTATGACCCTGAAATTGTGAAAAGGGAAGGCTTGTGAAAAAGGAGCGGGGGATGTCATCCTTCTTAATGTTTTAATCTTACCTTTCAAAAATTTTAAAAAAAGGAGTGTCAAAATGGCTTCAACTGTTTATAGCTTTACACTAACCGGCATCCAAGGCCATCTTGTCGAAGTAGAAACGGACACACTTATCGGGCTGCCATCTGTACTAATAGTAGGATTAGGTGATAAAGCGGTAAGGGAAGCAAAAGAACGTTTAGAAGCAGCGATTAAAAACGCACATTACCAATTCCCACCTCAAAAAATCGTCTTTAATCTCGCTCCATCAGACATGAAAAAGACTGGTACACACTTTGACTTAGCAATGGCAATCGGTCTTTTAATGAAAACAAAACAAATCACCCCAAGGTACTCTAAGCAAATTGGATTAATCGGAGAACTTTCTCTCAACTCCTTCATTCGCCCTATTTCAGGCCTTCTCCCAATGGTTATTAAAGCGAAAGAGCTTGGAATATCTACGCTAATCATGGCGAAGGAAAATGTTCAAGAGGCTGAGCTTGTAAAAGGAATTAAGATTATTGGCTGTGAAACATTGAAAGATGCCATTGATGTTATTGAAGGGAAACAAATAAATAGGATCAGTCCGATAAAAATTGCACCAACTCTTGAAAAAAACCCCCATACCGTCGATTTCAAAGATGTGAAGGGTCTTCATTCCCTCGTTGAATACATTAGTATTGCTGCCGCAGGTGGGCATAACTTTCTAATGGTTGGTCCACCAGGATGTGGAAAATCAATGATTGCCAAAAGAATTCCCACCATTCTTCCGAAAATGACAGAAGACGAATCACTCGAAGTGATGAAAATATATAGTGTCGCCAATCTTTTAAAAAATAAGGGTAGTCTTATGACTGAACGCCCATTTAGATCACCTCACCATAACGCCTCGATCAACTCCCTTATTGGCGGCGGTACTTTTGCATCTCCAGGTGAAATCTCCCTAGCTCATCATGGTGTGTTATTTTTAGATGAAATGGCTGAATTTAGTAGAAAAGCACTAGAGGCAATGAGACAGCCTCTTGAGGATCACACAGTAACGATATCAAGAGTATGGGGGGCCAATACATATCCAGCCCATTTTATGCTTGTCGGAGCGATGAACCCTTGTCCATGTGGGTATTACGGACAACCGAAATGTAGATGTACAGATTATGAAATTATGAAATACCGGCACAAGCTATCTGGACCAATTATGGATCGAATAGACATCCAAAAATATGTTGGCATAGTCGATTTTTTCAATAAAGAAGATGAAGGTATTAGTTCTGCTGTGATCCGTGAACAAGTTGAACAAGCACGAATAATTCAGCAGAAAAGATACAGCGGTTTTTCGGAAATTAATTGTAATGCCCAGCTAACCCCGTCTTTAATAAAAAAATTTTGCCATCTTAATAGCGAAAGTAATGAATTACTCCAGCAAGCCTATCATCGCTTTCAATATAGTGGTCGCTCCCTGCATAAGTTTATTAAAGTGGCTCGAACAGTAGCAGATTTAGAAGGAAAGGAACAAATTGAAACTTATCACTTGAAAAAAAGTCTTCTGTGTAGAGATATAGAGAAGGACTCTATCTTTTTAGGTTAGGTGCCAGGTTAGGTGCCTGGCACCATCCATGGACATTTACAGCCTATTTGTCCATGTGGAGTGGACAGATTTATAGGGGGAAATTTAATTTATGATGAAAGTATTCGACTCTTATGACGTAGACGTAGGCGGAAAAATTATATTCGAGTAGTTAAGGAGGTAAATATGGACACTTATTGGATTTGGCTAAGTAGAGTGAAATATGTTGGACCAGTTTTACAAAAAGAACTAATCACCCATTTTCAATCCCCAGAGGCAGTTTATGAAGCGAAAGAGGATGAGCTTTTAGAAGTGCCGAAAATAACGAAAAACGCCATTCATTCACTCATTAAAAGCCGTTCTTTAAAAGAAGCAGAAGTTATCCAGACTCGTTTAGATACTATTGGAGTTACACTACTTCCATTTAATAGCGGTCGCTATCCAAATTTTGCGAAGGAAAGTAAAGAATCTCCTATTGTGCTGTATTATCGTGGGGAACTACAACCATTTAAAACAACTGTTGGAGTAATCGGTGCTAGGAGGTGCTCGTCATACGGGAAAAAGATCGCTGAACAATTAGGACATGATCTTGCTTCGTTAAAAATCCCCGTCATTAGTGGTTTTGCCAAAGGAATTGACAGCTACTCACAAGCTGCCTGCATTAGAAATGGAGGCTACACAATCTCATTTCTCGGTTGTGGCCCAGATGTCTGTTACCCGAATGAACAAAACCAGCTTTATCATCAAATCCTTGAATGTGGCGGTGCATTTATCTCGCAATATCCACCTGGAACCCCACCTATGCCAAAATACTTTATCGCAAGAAATGCCCTAATAAGTGCTTGGTCCACAGAGCTTGTCATTGTGGAAGCAGGGGAACAGAGCGGGGCACTAACAACGGCTGACTTTGCTGTCAAAAATAATAAATCTGTATATGCTGTTCCAAATCGGATTGATGCTCAAGAAGGGGTAGGAACAAATCGACTGCTATCCCAAGGAATACCGCCTTACCTAGGAGTCGAAAGCCTTCAATCTGTAAAAGAAAAAATGAAAAGCAATGACAGAGTTGCAAGTAAATCATTTTCTATAAATGCTGTCCCGTTGTTAACACCTATTTCATCTCAAGCTCAGAAATTTACAACAATTGAAACTGCGATTTTACAAAGACTTTCCGAAAATCCCAAAACTATTCACCAGCTTTTCACACACCTAAACCTGACCAAAACTGAACTAATGGACTATCTATTTAATCTAGAATTAGAAAAACAGATTATTATTAGAGGGGATATTGTAAGTAAAATATAAAGTCTACGGGCGGTGTTCACGAGCGGTGCCAGGCACCGCTCGGGGACTTTTTTGACCTTTTGTACTCGTGGAATGAACGAATTAAAGGAAATTAACCAAATCAAGTTGAATAAATTATAGTAGTGTATTTTTAGCTATAATCGGCTTTTTGATAAAGTGAATGAGGAAGGGGTTCTTCAAATTTATGAAGAACAAGATGAATAAACGTACGAAGAAGAAAGGTAGATTTCTATGAAGCCAATTGTGTTAGAAAATGCTCCAAATCATATAATAGTTAAAATGAGCAATAAGCCTGTTATTTTACCAACAGAAATTCGTAATCAGCATAATCTTTATTGGGAGGAGCAGATAAAAAATAACCCAACTTTACACAATGGCGATTCTTTTGCAATTACAGAAATTGAGCACACACCAGAGAAATTAGTTATAACCGTTACAAAAACTGACTACAAACACTATTTATATACACTACGGCATGCCGATTGTGCCTATCCATGCCAAGTGCTCTACACATGTGCAGCAGTCATTACGAATGATCAACATATTGTAATTGGGCGAATGAATCCATTAACCTCAACCCCAGATCGCTTGCAATTTACTGGCGGGGGACTAGAAGAATCCGATTTCGATGGTGAAAAATTCACTTTAGAAAAAAACATCTCCACGGAAATCAAGGAAGAAATGGGATTGGATATCTACTCTTCGTCCGTCATTTCCTTTCATCCAAAATTTATTAAGCATAAAGGATCACATGATTTTTGGGCAGTCATTTATGAAATAACGGTTGATTACACCGTACAAGGACTACACACTTTGTTTCTATCCCATAATCAACAACTAATAGAAAGGGGTGAAAGGCCAGAATTCGCAGATCTTTTATTTCTTCCTTTAGAAAAAGAAGCGATTCAAACCTTTATCAAAAATGAAAAATCCCCAATGGTCGACTACTTAGCTCCGGTTCTTTTGAAATACACAGAAACATAGGGGCTTTTTCTTTTGCCCTATGACACATTATTCAGCTTAATTGATAAACCCTAAAAAACTCTGTCAACTCCCCTATAAATATACTAAAATAGAATTATCTAACTATATTTCACACAACTGTCCACTACACGCGTACAAAAACATCATAAGTGTCCACGACCGGTGCCAGGCACCACAGAAAGACAAATCCACCAAAAGTGTCCACCGATGGTGCCTGGCACTATGAAATGGCACTATAAAACGGCAAAGAAACACATCAATAGGAGGCCTTATCCCCATGTTTAATGTGAAAAGGATTTTTAGTTTTTTGTTAGTTTTATTGCTTTTGTCGAATGTGACGGCTGTTTCGGCTGCTGAACCAATTGAGGAGATTCGCGATTTAATCAAGAAACATTACATAGGAGATGTTCCTGCTTCTGTTTTGTCACAGCGAACAGCAAAAGATATTACGAAACATCTTGATCCCTATTCTGTTTATATGACACCAAAAGAATTTGCTCAGTTCACGAACGGAATTGAACAAAAGCTATATGGCGTTGGGATTGTCCTCGATGAAGATGTGAAGGGGATTAAAATTATTTCTGTTATTCCAGGTGGTCCAGCTGAGCGGGCAGGGATGAAGGCAGGCGATATTATCGTCACTGCTAACGGTGTTAGCCTTGTCGGGCAATCCGTCCAAAAAGCAGTATCCCTTATTAGTGGCGATGCCAATACATCGGTAACATTAACTTATATTTCAGGCGAAACAAATCAAAATGTTACGAAAACCATAACAAGAGAGCATATTAAGATACCAAATGTTGAGTACCAAATGCTTGGCGGAGAGATTGGATATATTCGCTTAAACAGCTTCTCCCATGATGCGACGAAAGAAATGATAAGTGCCATTGGAAAATTATCAAGTGCAAAAGGGTGGATATTCGACTTACGGAATAATGGAGGGGGCTACGTAACCTCAGCTCAAGAAATTGCGGGGTTATTCCCGAACGTGAAAGACGCTTTCCAGCTAAGATATAAAACAGAACGTCCCGAAATTTACGCCGCCATTCCGCAAAAAGTGAAATTCACAAATCCAACTCATATTTTAATTAATGAGTATAGTGCAAGTGCTTCCGAAATGGTAGCAGTTTCGGTAAAAGAGCAGAAGGGCGCTACTTTATACGGGCAAACATCCTTCGGAAAAGGGTCGATGCAGACATTATTTCCATTAAGCGACAGCAGCTTACTGAAATTAACAACCGCTCATTTCTTTTCACCAAAGGGAGTTCCGGTTCACGAGGTAGGCGTCAAGCCGAATATTGAAACAGCGAAAGGTGAAGAGGTAACAACATCTCACCGCGACCAACTAATCGCGAAGTTCAATGGTTATCAAAAGCTTCCAACTCTCAAGGATGTTCCAGTGACAAAAACGTTTACGGTTGAAATGAGCATGGACATGGATTGGGCAGCGCTGAGTCCACAGGATGTACAGCTTATTCAATTAGGTGGAAAAGAAGTCGCAGTTGATGTGAAGGGCGAAGACATTCGCAAAATGACCATTAAGCCAAAAGAAAATCTGCAATCAAAAGGCAAATACATACTCCTTATCCATCCGAAATGGATGAGTAAAGATGCGAAACATATGCAAAATGGTATTTACCTTGAGGTGACAGTTAAATAAATAAAAAAGAAACTTGGAGGAAATCCAAGTTTTTTTTAATATAAGAAATAAATTTTTGAGTATCTAATTCCAGCGCCTAGCGAACTTTACGCTTTTCTTAATCAACAAAAAAAGCCAGCATCCCGCTTTCCGGATACTGACAAAATAGTAGGCAGCTACGCTGCCTCAGTTAGGTAAGCACTAGCCATTGGAAAGATCCGTTGCCAGTGTCCATCTATAAGACGTAACAGCTCGCAAAAAAGTTTCATTCAATCCGAAGAATTTTAAAAAGTTTTTGCTTGGATGAATTTTCTGAAGTAACATTACCATTGTCAACATCAACAGAAACGTCATCAACGTTCTCTTCTGCTAAATCTGCCTCTGCATCATCATCCGTCGAAGTCACTTCCTGCCCAGCAGACTCCTCATTCTGTAATCCATCTTCTTGAACACCATTCACTTCTCCAGATCCTTGTTTGAAATCAGAAAAAAGAGTAGGCCACATAATCAGATTGATGATAATGAGTGTGAAAATGACAGTGCTCATAATCGCTTTCTTAACCATTTATGGAATCACAATCTCCTTTGTTTCTAGCACCTTATTGGATGGACTATATCCTTTAATGCTAAGCTTTTCTCCTGATTTCAAACTTGGTTTATAAAGGGTAAATTGATTATTGCCTTTATACTCAAACTCGTCATTTCCAGCCTTTACTTTAACCACATGCTCACTCACTTCAACACTAATTTCAACAAAGTGAGCGTGACGATTTGCTTGAACATTCAATATCCTCTTTGCCGGTTTCTTTCCATTATTAGCATTTGAACTGGAACTAGAGCTAGAGCCAGTCCCAGAACTGGATCCAGTATTACCTTGAGATCCCGAATTCGTACCTTTTGAAACATTCTGGTTTTCTTTCCCGGTTTTCGAGTCTACCCCTTTACCCGTACTCGAACGACCTGCCAGTTTAAATGGTAAAATCGTATGCTCATTCAGAAACTCATTGCTTCCAGATTTCACATTTCCCTTAATATACAAATAATACTGAACGCCTTCTTTATAAGGAGCTTCCGGTGTAATCGTCACTTTACTGCCATCATCAGAGAGTTGGAGCTTAGCCTTCACCTTTTTCTGTCTTGCATCTATTATATAGAAGTTCTGTTTTTTAATCGTTCCTTCATTTACAGCTTCGGTAAAGGTAATCGACCAGCTTTTCATTGGATCTTGAATCGTTCGTTCTTCAAGCTGAACCTTTTCAAGGGCTGCTTCTCCAGTCAAAACACCGGAAAAAGCAACAATGAAAAGCAGCATCATAAGAAGAAGTAAATTTTTTCGCATCTTACCTGTCCTCAACTTGAACTTTAATGTCTGCTAGCTGGCTTTCAGCAAGAAAATCAGAGAAAAGTGTTTCCTTAGAAAGCAGGTCATGTAAAGTATAGCTTTTTCCTTCAGTCTTATATTTATAGGCTTCCTTAAACGTATTAATCATTTTTCCTTCTTCAGTTGCAAATTTAATAATTTTAGAATCAATCACTTTTTGAGCGCGATCTAAAGCAGTTACTTTTACATCAAAGAAATCAGGCATATTGGAAAAGCCAATATCGAATTTCAATGCATTTTTTTGACCCTTTGCATCTCTGATCTCATTGGCAAAGCCCTTTTGCAACGTTTTGCCGTTTTTCATAATATCAATATGTACAGAGCTTACATCCTCACTCTTCGTTGTAATATCAATATTCGTCATGCCACTAATCGAAGTTTGGTCTTCCTTTAAAGAGCCAGGCTTTTTATGAATAATATTAATATCATTAATATATCTTTTCGGTGCAAATGCTTTAATTTCTCTCGGTGTGTATTGTGTAAGCAAAGTGGAGAGACGTGCTTGATTAATAACCATTAATTCATAAAAGTCAATATAGTTTGTTTGGAATGGATAGGAAAGAGATTGGCTATATACACCGTTCACTAGCTCAATCGCAGGTCCATTAACCTGAACAAGATACTCTTTATTAAATTCGAGCGATTTTTCAGGAACAATATTTAATACATCTCTGTCTATGCGAGTTGTTTTAATCGGCAAATCAATATACGTTCCATTTTGCTTAACAAATAGTTTAATATAATTAGCCGATACTTTAAGAATATTGCTATTAAATTGAATGCGAATATCAGTATCAATCGGTACATTTTGATCACCAGCAGCTGGAAAGGTTTTAATAATTTCCGGGTAACTAGCTGCTTTCGCTGAATGATTTACAGCAGGTACTAAAATCGAAAGGAGTAATATAATAACAACTCCAATAACATTTCCTTTTCTCATCGTCCTAACCACCTTCATAAAATGATGCTTATCATTAATATACAACGAAATTCGACATTTCTCCATATAAAACTAATAGGGGCATTTTCCACCAACCTTACATATATATGTAAGGTGTGTTTTAACTAATGGCTTTGTGAGATTTGACTGTTGATTTTCGCTTAAAAAGGATGATTTCCACGGGTGGTCCGTGAACTTCCTTGTCGACTTACTCCTGCGTGGTCTCACCTGAACACTCTTTTCCCGCAGGAGTCGCCGCCTTCACACTTCAATTAATTAATAGAAAGATTTTAAATCATGTCTAAAAACGTAGCCTTCACCGAAAGGTCTTAGCGAAGGCAACGTTTTCTTAACTATGCCTATTAGTATTCCGTACTAGAGTAGCTTCCCAATTAAATAATCGAAATATTTCTTTAGAAAAGGAAAAAGCCGCCATAATTGGCGGCCCCTTCGGACGTTGAAGCGAAGGTTAGTACATGCGTACTAATACAAGTTAAAGAAAGCATCGGTTTTGGGAGAAAACCTTCATAATCCTATCTTACCAAATTTTTCGGAAAAAGACATGTAAAATTTGCTAATATAGCCAAAATTTTATTTTATAAGGAATATCTAATAAATTTCTGAATAGACTGATAAAGTATGTACATTTTATGAAGGAACAGTAAATATATTACAAAATTAATAAAAATATGATAAATAATGTAGAAATTTAGCAAGTTTTATATTATCATATGAAATATAAACCATTGTTGGGGGACTCGTCCACGCTTTCCTCAAAAAAATATATATTGGTAACTATTGCATAAAATGCGATAGTTTGATATACTTTTTTACTAGTTAGGTAAGCAGTGGATATAGAGGAAAACACAACCATTGGTTTATTCATTGCTAACAAATAAAAAATGCACTACATAGCATGAAGGGAGAATACAAGTTTATGAAGAAGAAAGCTATTAAATTAGCAACATCTACTGCTATCGCAGCTTCAGCATTCGTTGCTGGCGCACCAGTGAACAAAGCTGATGCAGCTGTGAACGTAGACCAATTAGTTAAAGCAGCAGAGGCTACTGCAAAGGTTTTACAATGGTCAATCTCAACTGAGGGAACTGCAGATTTCGTAACTCGTCCTTACACTGAATATAATGCAGCTAAAGCAGCTAACAAAGCAGCTAAAGCAGAAGTTGCAAAATTGAAAGGTGCTGACAAGGCAGTTTACGAAGCACGTCTTTTAGATTCTGATCTTCAAATTAAGCGTGCTCAAGCTTATATTGATGCTCTTACTTCTGGAGAGAAAATTGTTGAAAAACAAGCTAACTTACAAAAGGCGATCAATGCTACTGACTTAAAAAATGTTCAATCAAGCTATCATACTTTAACAGCTGAAATCCGTAAGCAAGCTGAATTACTTTACCGAGTTTACGGACAATCAACTCGTGATGGTATCTTAAAGAAATTCAAAGATCCAGCTGAAAAGCTATACAGAAGTGTAGTTAACGAAGTAACTGTTCTAGATCATGTTGCTCTAGTTGATAAATACACTAAAGAAAAAGCTTACGATAAAGCTGTAGACCATGTAGCTAAAGCTGAATACGCATTAAAAGATGTTAAACAATTCAAAACTGAGTTGACAAAGAATTTAAATGATGTTGTGGATGCTTTACCTTTAATGGTTACATCTGTATCTCGTATAAATTCAACTACAATTGAAGTTAAATTTACTAAAGCACTTGATTCTGCACCAGTTTCTCATTTTTCATTTGATAAAGATGTGAATGTGACTACAACAAAATTAAGTGATGATAAAAAGACTGTAACACTTACTGTATCTGGTGAAAAAGCTGATACAACATATACATTGTACTATAAAGGTGAGGCAACAAAATCGTATACATCTCCTAAAGCAGCAACAGGTCCTATTACTGGCCCAACTGATTTAGTAAGACAAGATGCTGAGACTACTCGCACATATACATTTAATGTTGATCGCCGTGCTGGAGAAAACTACAGTGGTTCAGTAACTATAGAATTGGTGGATCCAAATGATTCAACTGCAACACCAGCGGCTGAAATTTACACGGTGAATGGTTCTACTGATGGAGTTGCTACAGGTAAAGTAAAGTGGGAAGGCTATGCTAGAGATGGTAAAGTTTCTCTTATCATAAAAGGAACATCTATTACAGATACTAAGGATGTTCAACCTATTGTAACAAAAGGTGCAACTGGTGATGTTCAAAAAGGTGGAATTACAAAATTCTTAGTTGAATCTGATAGTAAACACTATGTAACAACAAATGCACTTGAAAGAGATAATCAAGGTGTTGTAGTTCAGTACGTAGATGCTGCAAATGATTATTTCACTGCTACTGAACCAGGAACTGGAAATCCAGAGCTTAAATTTAAAATGAATAAGTCTGCTATTTATCAAGTAGAGGGCATTATTGTATCTCTAGATGAATTTAAAAAGCAACTTTCAACTCATGATGGACTTGACATCGATTATTATAAAGGCTCTGATGGAGCAAAGAGTGTATTTAACATAACTCAAAACTTGAATGTAAACTCTTTAACTGTAACTAACCCAGCTAAAGGGGTAGTACGTGTTAGTGATAAAGACTTTAATTTCAGAGGAACTGGTTCTAGTGGAAACACTGTAAGAATTTTTGTTCCAAAGGATGCAACTGAGTATGCTAATAACGAAGCAACTAGACAAATCGCTGCTTTCACAATTAGCGGAAGTTCTTGGAATAAAACTGTTGATCTAAACAAAGCTCAACTAAATAAATTTAAAGTTGTTCAATACTATCAAGATAGTAATACACCAGTACCTGGAAATCCTACTGATTTATATGAAATCAAAGAAGGAGCATTTGCCTTTACTGAAGTAAAATCTTCAGCAACTGCTGGTGAGGCATTAAAGCCTGGTAGTACCTTAACATTTACTTTTGGAAGTGATGCAGATGCTGCTGATGGAACTTTCTACTGGAAGGATAAGGCTACAGTTGCTAATAATGCAAAATTAGTACTTGCAGATGCAAATGGAGTAAGAGCTACTTATACTATCTCTTCTTCTGATATTAAAGATAACAAAACTAACGAAGTAACAATTACTTTAGGTTCTCCTGATTCTACAACTGGCAAGTATGATAGTGCTTCTGGACTAGAAGTTGTATCATTCTCTGGTGTTACAAACCAAGATAGCATGCCACTTGATGCTACTAAATTATCTAAAGCTCTTAAGGTAATTAAGAACTAATATTTAGGAAAGCCATTTTAATAAAAAGATAGTGTGGTTTCCTGAAAAAAATAGAAAAATTGGAAAGGTCTTGTGATGAGAAATCTTTACAGGACTTTTCCTTTTTTTTAATTATTACATATATAGAATGACGCTGATTATTGAGATGATATATACTGGGTTAAAGAAAGGAGTATAAATATGACGAAATATCAAAAAACAATATATTGCAAAATAATAATAGTCCATCAGTTTATTAGAGATTTCTAAAAAATTTAAAGGCATTTAATCCTTATTGCAAAAATATAATTATTATCATATGAACTTATCTACCGAACAATTGCCATACTTAGCCGAGATATTACCGTTCCCATAAGCTGATGGGAATCTATTGCGATTTTGTCTGACTAAAAATAAGCCCTAACCATTATTTTTAGACTTATATATTGAATTTGAGATTAAGTTGATAATAATTATCTAACAGATCGTTTAATGATAAAAACTTACGAGATGGCACAAGTAGAGATATAACGCGTTTACAGAATATGAAATTCATAATGCATTAGGCGAAGTTGTCACAGGTCAAATCATTGTAGCCGATGGGACATTAAAAGCTTTAACTAGCGAAGAAAAGGGTACTTACAAGTTAGTTGCTAAATACCTAGGTAAAGATATAACATCAGAGTAATAGTAAAGCAAGTATTAACGAAAATTATTGAGGATTCAATGAAAATAACACTAGAACCTAGTGGCACACAATAATTAGAAATTACAGTACATTATTCGGATGGGAGTAGTTAAGTAATCTAAAAAGAGGAACAGCAAGTGAGGATGGATTAATTACAAACTCAGTGGAAGCTACAAGAGGGAGGGTTAACATAACTGCAAAATATAGAAATCGCTCAGTTTTAATTTAGGTATCAGTAGTACCATAATCTTAGAGAAAGCATACATAGAAAGGTAAAGCTCCGCGAAGATTTTATCTTTACGAAGCTTATTCTTTCTTTACATAACACTCTTTAGTTTAATTCCCTCAACTTACCCTTCGCAGGAGTCTTGTAGCTCACAAATCCCTCTATTTTCGTCACATAATGATTGTCCCCAAGCCCGTATTGTCCACCGAATTTATCATCATATTTGTATACTCGATATTGTTCACCTGGTTTAAGCACTCTTATAAATTCAAGCTTATCTCCATTGCGTTTCCATAGATTAATCGGTTTTACAATTTCTAATTTGCCGATTTGTCCCTTTTTCATTAATAAACCGTCCCAGTATACTTTTTGTGTTGGGTTTTGCTCCCCTGGTTTTGGCTCGGGTTTAACTTCTGTGGAATGAATGCTTCCAGTTGTTACCCATTGCGCGATGTCAGAAAGGAAAGATTGTGGAACATTTCCTGGTGTTACGTATTCGGTCATCCAGTTTGGCTCACCTGGATAATCTACAAGTGTGTGGAACATATTTGGGTATAATTTGTACTCAACATTGTCGCGATTTTTCAAAGCTGTTTTCCATGCCTCAAATTCGGAGACGGGAACTTGCAAATCTTTTTCCCCTTGTAAAAGAAGGGTTGGAATGTTTTGTTTTTTTGCTAGTTCAGTAGGGACATAGTCACGTAAATCAAACCACCAATAACTAGGTTGTAATTGGAAATTAGCCGGAATGTTATCCTTCGTATTTTGTGGTTCCTTCAATAACCCGAATTGATTTTGATAAAACGAAATGGTTTCTTTTAAAGCAGTAATTTGTTCTTTCGGTGCTTGCATTTTTTCTGCAAGCTTTAGCTGCGCTTCCACTTGCCAAAGCATTAAGTCATGGAATTTTCCAGCTGGCCCAGCAACACCAATCACACCTTTAATATCCTTATTCTTATCATTTTCCACAATTAGCGGAAGTGCAAATGCACCTTGGCTATGACCAAGAACAAATATTTTATTAGAATCAATTTCAGGGAGAGACTTTAGTTTATTAACAGCAAGATTTGCATCCACGACGGTTTCCTCTTGAATAGAGAACCTAGGCTCTAAACTTGTTTTAACCGTGTGGGCTCTCGTACGTTTATCGTATCGCAGAACGGCAATGCCATCATTTGCAAGTCCTACTGCCATATCTCGGAAAGGCTTAAAAATGGAAAACGTTTCATCCATATCGTTCGGACCTGAACCATGGACAAGAACAACGACAGGGAATGGTCCTTCTCCTTTAGGAACAGTTAACACCCCTGGCAAAGCAAATTTTCCCTCTCCAATCACGACTTGTTTTTCTGTGTAGTTTTCTGAATGATTGTAAGAAGGATTTAAGAAGCTTTCAGGTGGTGTAATCGTATCAAATAGAAAGTCATCAACCTTTCCATCACGATTAAACTTGAGAATTTGCTTAAAAGCTCCTTTTTCTGCTTTTACAATAAAGGTTACCCTCGTATGCACTCCGTCATTCTTTAATCCTTCCAAAGTAGATTCTTTACTTTCACCAAACGGAGTTGTTAGTTGTGCCCAAAGGGTTGGAAGGAGTTCCTTCGATAGGGTAGCTTGAAGATTGAGGCTTAATAGATTATAGGCAGCATCCCAATTTTTTGTTTTCGTATACTCTAAAAAATCCTTAGCACTATTTTCATAGTTTATTTCTTTCGAAACTTCTTGGGCTGAAACATAATGTTCAGAGACCGCTAGACTCCCAGCTATTCCTGTTAGACCTATAGTACTGGCTAACATTAGCTTACTAATAGATTTAATTGCTTTTTTCGCCATCTTCATTCCTCCTATGTATTTTTTCTCATGCTTATAAAAGCAGCACTTATCTCTAATACGGTTGAGGGTTGGGAAAGGTTCATAAAAGGAGGGAATTATTGGTGCTTGAGGTAGGAGGAGGGTGATTTTGAGTTTGTGATAGTATGTATTTCGCAAGTGAAAATGGATCCATTTAGTAATTAAAAATTTTTTCACTTATAATTGGCCTTTTTCAATCATTTCTTTCGTTTCATAAATACGATAGGAATTGCCCACCATATTTATCACATGTGCTCTGTGTGTCAAACGATCAGTTAATGCAGCTGTTAAAACTGGATCATAGAAAACTTCCTCCCAGCGGTCAAATGACAGGTTACTAGTTATTATTGTAGATGCCCTTCCAGCACGTAAAGAGAGGTGTGAGAATAATAACTCTGCAACTTATCAAACGATATGTAACCTAGCTCGTTGCTTGAAAAGGAGTACCTATCTCATATCCTCACGAAAAAATTTGTAACAATAAATATAAAAAGGGTGCCATTTTTTGCACTATCGCCAATTTTTTATATCGGAAACTGTTAATTAGCTTGGTTTTCTGGCGGATTTTTCTAACTTCGAAAGTATATTAAGTTCTTATGAGAGTAGCCAGTTTAGTAGAATAGTTCTAATGACCAAAAAGGATCCAATCACCATATCTATTGTTCGATAGAATGACTCTAATGGCCAAAAAAGTATCAATCACCGAATCCATTAACCGATAGCGCACTCCTAATGACTAAAAAAGCTTCGATAATCATATCATCTATCCGATAGAATGAGTCTAATGACCAAAAAGCAACAACTGTAGAGTCTGAATTGTCATTTTCCTACAATTTATTTGATTTCAGTACTCCCACTTAGTAGGATTAAATTTCACGAACTGAGTGATTTGCTCGAACAAGAAGCAAAGGGTCTAACAATCAATTAATGCCGGCAAGCTTTACTTTTGTTTTGTCATTGGAACTGACTGCAAGGTGTAATACTATAAGTCATTTCACATTTAACTCTAATATATGAAATGGTGTGGGCATCATTTTCCTCTATCAATACTAAATCCCAATTTGGGTTTAATATATAACGAACAAAAAAACTATTAAACTCTTGTATATTTCTTTATATAGAATTATAATATCTTTAATGTTCTTAAAAAAGAACAATTTCTTACTAAGAATGGATAATTCAAAGCCTACATAAATAATAAGGGGGAAATTTAGTATAAATTCTTCTAAGCAAAATACTATGAAGTATTGGAAAGAAACACTCGACTATTTAATTTTAAAAAACTAGTGAAGTGAAACTGAAAAAAGGAGGATGACGATGTGGAATCATCACCTTTTAGAAATGGTGAGGGCCCGAAGAGACAGAACAGACTGAAAACTTTTATTTACGGTATAGTTGTTGCAGTGTTAATTATTAGCGGAATTAACCTGATTACCCCTGCATATGGACGATTTTTTTCTCCTCAAGAGGATAAAATAGACGTTCAAGCCTGCTTTATTTTTCCAAAAACTATTGAGGAACATAAGGAGCAAACAGATAAGCTTCGGTGGGAAGCCGAGGATTTAATGGATGAACTAATAGGGAAAATATCAGAGCTAGAAATAACGGAAATGAACGAGAGAATGGAGGAATTGGAGAAATCCTCAAACGAAACTCATATTCCTGATTCGAGTGGTGAAAACCAGATAGATTCTTCAACAATTGAAGGTCTTCGAGCTTTACAAAGTGCTCTACAAGCTGAAATATCTGCAATCGAAAGCACCATTACAGCCAATGAACAAAGAATTTCTGATTTAGAGAACGCGATTACAGAGCTGGAAAGCTTAATATCCGCTATAGAAAATGTAATTGAAAATGATATTCAAGCCGTTAAGATGCAAGTTGATCAAAAGCTAGAGGAAATTCTCGAACTTATTCAATATATTGAAGAAATAAAGGACCGTGCAATGGAAGAATGTAATTACGATCCACTATTTTTCTCGGAAAGACTAGCCCAAATGGATTTTAATAAGCAAGTAACTGAAAATCTTCTACAGAAGCTTGAAGAAGAACACGCCCAATTAACAGAACAAATCCAGAAGTTTTCCGATCAAGTAACCGCAATGAAAGTTAGCATTACAAGTATTCAGTCTGAAAATGAGAGCCTTGCAGGACAAATAAGTGGACTAATGAACCAGATAGCTTCAATTGATCAATTAATTGAAGATTTAGCAGAACAAATTCGGATTGCTGAGGAAAAGAAAAAGCTAGAAGAACATGAAAAATTAATGGAAGAACTAAGAAAGCTAGAAGAGGAAATCAGGATCGATGAAGAAATAAAGCAGCGTGAGAAGGAAAAAGAAAAAGAACGAGAAAACAAGGGGTCAGAGAAATCAAATGAACTTGGGGAAGAGAGTAACGAACAAGAAGAATATAATACCGATGAAAGAGAAATGACTGAGATGGATCAAGAATAAGTTACGAAAAAGATGGAAGAGCCAATTGATTTTAGTTGATTGGCTCTTCTTCCTATTATCTGATTGTTAACGTTGTTCTTGCTTTCAGCGTATTTCTGGATGCCCTTCATCATCTTGAAAGGTTACCGATCATTTAAGCCTTTAATAAAGCTCGAGGCGAATTAGAAATGTCCCCAACAATTTGATATACCTGCACATTCGGTAAATGCACTGCATACAAAGTTTCTTCCGGTGCTCGAACGATTAAAACGTTCGGATGTATTCTTTCAATTACTTCAATGGGAGTAGGCAGAACAGAAGCATTCACTTCTCCTCCAATCGCCCAATAAGACACACTAGATGTTTCGTTCTCTACTATTTTTTGCTCAGGGTAGGTTGGAGGTATACAATCTCTGTTTATATGAACAAAATCCTCAATAATGGCACTTGCAGTTGGGAACATGCCTGCTCCCGGCCCTTGAAGACTAATATTGCCGACTATATCTCCATCGATGGAAACAGCATTTTGAACACCCTCAACATGGTAAAAAGGATGCTGTTCACTTACAAGCACAGGTTTCACACTGCAACGTATGCCGTTAACCGTCCGTTCAATCGATGCGACATGTTTAAAGCGAAATCCTAAAGAAGTAAAGACCTCGATTTGCTCAATCGTAATTCCTCGTATACCTTCTCTAATAGATTGATCCCAGTCTGGGGTTAATCCGAAAGCAACCTCACTTAAAATGACCGCTTTATAGAAAGCATCATAGCCTTCCACATCATTCGTCGGGTCTGCTTCCGCATAACCTTTTTCCTGTGCCAGCTTTAAGGCTGCCGAAAATGATACATTTTCTTCTCTCATCTTCGTCAAAATAAAATTTGAAGTTCCATTAAGGATTCCTTGAATTTTCTCGATATTATTCACATTTAATAATTGCTTGAGCGTCTGGATGACAGGTATTCCGCCCGCAACCGTCGCCTCAAAACTAAGAGAAACACCATGAGCAACGGCTAATTGCTTCAAGTTCTTCCCGTAATGGGCAAACATCTCCTTGTTCGCCGTTATGACATGGCAGCCTCTTATTATTGCCTGCGTCAAATATGTAAAACAAGGCATTTTGCCGACAATCGCATCAATAACAACATCAAGCTTTTCGAGTGTAATAATTTTCTCGAAGTCATCAGTTAACAGAACATTTGGATCAGGTTGCTGATGCTTTTCTAAATTTTTCACGAGAATTCCAACGACCTTCACTTCTTTTCCAAAAAGAGCTTGAAGCTTTTCCTGATGTGACTGAATCGTACGATATACACCTTTCCCAACTGTTCCGTAACCTAATAATGCAATATGAATGGCTGACATTTTTTCATTCCTCCTGTTTTTTTGTCTATAAAATAAATGGATGATCCACTTGTGCAGAGCGGGTTATGAACCGGACTGTGCATTTTTATAGCAAACACAGTATTTAACGAAAGGCTTTGTTAAAGAATAATGTTGATTTTTGCACCTGTTGATTGGAGCGGAAATCAACAGCCATGTTTAACAGAGCCAAACGAAAAACAAAAACCCCCTCTGCATGAAAGACAGAAGGGGAAGGAGCATGAAAGAAAGAATCCGTTCCACCTTCTCATCTTCGGAATATTGAATATTCCTCTGAAATTGGCACCGTGCAAAATATATGCTGGTTGCCGAGGCTTCACAGGGTCAGTCCCTCCACCTCTCTTGATAAGAAGATTAGCAATTATGAAATTATTTTTATCATATCTTTTAAAAACGTGGAAGTCAATACTGGAATTTCATTATGACCAAATCGACCCAAAACCTCCCATCATCGCCATAAGCGGTTGAAGTTCAAGTAGTAGAAATAATTATAATGAGCTGAAGGAATTGCTGAAGCTGAACTCAGATCGAGTAACGATCAATTAAATGAAGGGACGAAGGATCAAGTTCCACGTACCTAAACTTGGACAAGAAACCTGACCGTAACGTCCCTTTACAATGCCAGCCCCCGCTTAATAATAAATCGAATGGGCTTTTCATCAGTATGTAAAATGCTCACTTTATCGACTTCTTTCTGTAAGCAATCCAATACTTTCTCTTTCACATAGTGATTATTTTGAAGGACCCCGCCCTGAAGGAGGAGTTGAAATTCCTTCTGCGCAATTCCAGCCTTCTCAATCGTTGCTTCCAATAGAAGGGTGAGCTCAGCTGCGGCTCTATCTAAAATGGTTTTACAAACTTCATCGCCCATTTTATAAGCTTCCTCAACTGAAGTTGTTAGGGCGCTTACATCGTCAACACTATAGGCTGGACTATATACCCAGCTATAAAGATCATCAACCTTTTCAAAACCAAATTTCTTCAAGATTAACGCTAATAAAATCGTTTCTTTTTCTCGTCCATCCTTCATTTTCAAAACAGAACGGATCGCTTCTTTTCCAATCCAATAACCACTGCCTTCATCGCCAACCCGATAGCCCCATCCACCTGTTCGGAAGAAATTCCCTTCGCCATCATGTGCAAAAACGATCGATCCTGTTCCAGAGATTAATAGGGCACCTGCTTTATTTTGGGTAGCACCTAGTAAAGCAGACAAGCAATCATTCTCAACTAATAGTGTTTCATATGTTATTCCGATCTCAGCAAGAGTTTTGATAACTATCTCACGTACGACGGATTCGTCATTAGTTGTATCAATCCCGGCAAGGGCAAAAACTATTTTTTTGAAATGGATGGGCTTATCATTCGCTAAAGTCTTATCAAACAAATCATCCGTCTCTTTTGTAAAAACGCCCGTATTCAATAGCGCTTCACGTATCGAAGCAACAAGTGTCGCTACAGCCGTTTCTCTCCCAACAACTTGATAATTCGAAGCACCCGCTCTTCCTTCTCCGATTAATAGACCTTCTTGATCTGTAATGACTGCTTGTGTCTTCGTCCCTCCACCGTCAATAGCAAGAAGATGAAAAGACTGATTAGTCATCGCCGATCGTCCAATCTTCAATGATAGTCGCTACTTGTTCCTTTGCTGAGCGCAAAACTAGCTGTTTATCATCTACCCAATTAATCAAGTCTGACTGTTCATGAAGACGATCTTGAATGGTTTCTGTTATTCTACATGGACTTGGGCCACCTTGGATGGAGCGGATGCGAATAAAGTATTCTGGACTTAGACATTCCTTTAGTTCTGCTTCTGTTAAAGATGAAGCTTTTCCAACAATTTGTTCTGACTGCTTGTTTAATAGATCGAGTGTTAGCGCCTCTAAAGATTTATTTCCGCTTCTCATAAGCTCCTTAACGGTAGAGCTTACAACATGATGGGCTTGGCGGAACGAAAGCTTATCTACTCTTACGATCGTATCAGCTAGCTCTGTTACATTTGCAAAGCTTTCTTTCGCGCGTTTCAACAGGTTCTCTTTATCTACTTCCATCGTTAATAACACAGAGGAAAGGAGGTCATAGACACCACCTAATGTTTCCATCGCCTTCCAAATATATGGCTGCATATCATCCTCAGTATCGACGATATCTCCAAATGGGGTGTTATGTACCATTAGAAGAACGGTTTGGCAATTACCCGTGACACTCGATAAAAGCGCACGCATATGTTCAATTGAAACAGGGTTTCTTTTTTGTGGCATGATGGAGCTAATTTGTACATAAGGGGCAGAAAGGATAAAGGCTCCGAATTCCTGTGTACCCCATAATAGAAAGTCTTGGATGGAGCGCCCTAAATTTATGGCTGATAGCTGGACAGCGGTAGCAACCTCAGCTATATAATCAGCTCCCGCAACGGCATCCCAAGCATTGTCAATCATTCCTTCAAATCCTAACAGTTCCTTTACACGTTCCCGATTGATGGCAAAACCTGAAGTTGTAAGTGCTGCAGCTCCCATACTGCTGCGATTAACCGTTTTGTATGCAGCTTGTAGTCGCTGAATATCGCGCGAAAGCATATCTGTCATAGCATTGAAATAATGTGCTAATGTCGTTGGCTGTGCTTGTTGTGTATGGGTATAACCAATCATGATGGTCTCTTTATGTTCATCAGAAAGCGCAATAAGAGCCTCTCTTAACTTTAATGCTTTATTTAATAGAGTTAAAATTCTTCTGCGAAGCGTCATTCGATAAATGGCAATGCCCATATCATTTCGACTGCGGGCAATATGCAAATTCCCAGCTATATCACCAGCATCCGCAATTAAGTTATGTTCAACTTGAAAAAATAAATCTTCAAATTGAGGATTATAGTTACCCGTTTTTAATTCTTCAACATTTAAGTTGGCAACTGCTTTCGCAATTTTTTTAGCTTCGTTTTTCTCAACTAACCCTTCTTCAACGAGCATAATTAAATGGGCAAAATGAATGTCAACCATGGAGTCAAGAAAATTTTGCTTTGCCTCGTTATATGCAGGTTCTAGCACCATAGATGTATACGTTTTTGAGGGGAAGTGTAAACCTTCCTTCTCGATAATTTTTTCTTTAAGTGAAGTTTTCAATTGCAATCAATCCTTTCTTGCAAATTTAATGCCCATGCAGAGGTTAGTCATCTACTAACTTATCTACACTTACTGCTCTAACCAGCTTTTGATTAATTCATTCATGTTTTTAGTTGCTTGTTCAACAATCCTTTTTCCTTTTTCCACTGAAGTTTGTTGAATGCATCCTGTATAGCCATCCCATGATTTCGGTGTGCCCTCTACGAGAATGTAAGGATAGCTCGAAAGAGGGGGTGTTTCTTTATATTCCACATCAATGGGCTCCACATGTACTAGATCGGTACGGAATGCTTTAACAGCTGACATTTCATAGGGGCCTCCATGTCCTCTTCCCTTCGTATTCTTAAAACCAATTTCACTAGCTGCCCCGATGTCTACCATTTGCCACCAATTAATGAGCAAGAAGCTGCTATTGTGATGAAGGCCAGTTACATACTCTGCAACCGTTCTTGCCATACCCATATTTCCATCGTGTGCATTTAGAAGCACAATATGATCGATTCCTTGATTGATAATCCCTAAAACTACATCAATTAAATATTCCTGAATGATAGTGGGTCTAATCGAAATGGTTCCTGAATATTTAGATGTTTTTCCTGGACAAGCGGTGTAAGGGATAGTAGGAAAAACGATTCCCCCTAAGCTCTCATCAATTTGTTCTGCAAATCCATCCGCTAAAATAATATCGGTTCCTAAAGGGGAGTGAGAGCCATGATATTCAAAGCTGCCTAATGGTATAACAGCAAATTTGGCATTTCCCAATACGTTCAAATCTCTTCCATGGATTTCGTAAGCCTTCAATGAAATTCCCTCCCTTTAACATAGTTAGCCATGACTTTATTCTCGAATGTCTTCCTAGAGGGAAGGAGCTTACATGACAGCACTTGTCTTCCCATCTGTTAATTTCTGAGAAACAAATAAAACAAAAATAATTAATAAAATTTGCAGCACTCCATATGCGCAGGCAGTACCAAATTGGAAAGCGTACATTTTTTGGAAGATGGCGACAGATAATGGCATCGTTGATGTGCTATAGATAAGAATGGAGGCGACGAATTCACCAAGTCCCTGCACGATTGCTAATAATGTCCCTGCTAAAATACCTGAAAAGGCCATTGGCACAACCACTCTTCTAAATGTATACCACCAGTTAGCTCCTAAGCTTCTTGCTGCTTCTTCGACCGATTGATCCATCTGCATAAGTGCTGCAGAAGTCGATCGGAAAATAAGTGGCAGATGGCGCACGAAATAGGCTAATGGTAAAATCCAAAACGTCCCAATTAATACTTGGTTAAAGCTAAATACAGTTGGTTCACTGAAAGCAGCGATTAAATTAACCGCGACGACAGTTCCTGGAAGGGCCCAAGGAATCATAATTAAAATATCGAGGAGCGCCTTTCCTTTAAATTTAGTGCGAATCATGGCATAGGCAGCCGCAACCCCGAAGATGATGTTTCCAACTGTAGCAACAAAGCTCATTTGTAAACTATTCCAAATTGGACGCCACGTACGTTCATCGGTAAATAACGCAATATAATGATCGAGTGTGTATGTTGGTGGAATAATTTGGATGGTCCAATCTCCATCTACAGAGAAAGAAATAAGAATCAGCACAAGTATCGGCAACATGAGAATAATAACCCCAATAAATGAAAGAACCATTGAAAAATATTTCATAAAAGGTGTTCGAAGCTCAGTTCGATGAACACTTATCCCTTTACTCTGATTTTGGAAGTTTCTTCTCCCTTGATACCATCTCATTAAAATTAAAAATGAAATAGACACGATCGAAAGAATCGTAGATTGAGTTGCCGCCATATCTAAATTTCCATTCGTTCGTGAAAGATAGATTTGCATCGTCATCGTCCGATCAACACCAAACATTAAAGGTGCTGTATAGGAAGCCATCGCAATCATAAAGACAAGTAGTGATGAAGCGACCATTGCCGGTGTAAGCATAGGAAGGATCACTTTTATCCATATACGGATTCTTCCAGATCCGAGGCTTGTCGCAGCTTCCTCTAAAGAAGGATCAAGTCCTTTAATCGCGGCAGATGCAGTTAAGTAAAAATATGTATACATTGTAAATGTATGGACGACAATAACTCCTGCTACTCCTTTTAATGAAAATGGAACGGCATCAAGATGGAATAAAGCCTGAAGAGCTCTTGGAATAATTCCACTTTCTCCGTATAAAAAGGTAAAGGAGAGAACACCAACTAAAGGAGGCAAAGCCATTGGAACAAGAATGAGGATAGACAGAATTTTTCTACCTGGGAACTCATATCTTTCAATTAAGAACGCCATCGTTACGCCTACAATGGCACAAGTAATGACACTAATAACTGAAATATAGACACTCGTCCATAATGCTTCAAGATTAGCGGTACTCTGCAAGCTAAAGAAACGTTTGTAGTTATCGAATCCCGCACCTTCAGATCCAATCACACTTTGAATGAAAGTTTGATAAAAAGGATAAATGACATAAGCTAAGAGCACTAAAAAGAGCGGGGAGATTAATACATAAATGAAATACTTTGATTGTGTAAGTCTTGACCACCAGCTCTCTTGCTGAAGGGCAATTTGTTTAGTCTTCATATTTTCACCTTCTATTCGCTTATAAAATAAATACCCTTTTCCGGTACATACAGGGAAATCGAATCACCGCGTGTAAGAATCTGATTCCCTTTATTAATAATCATGACCTTTAGAATGCTTGAACCAACTTTAACGACGTAATTGATACTTACTCCCGTAAATTCAACAAACTGAATGATTCCATTTACTAGATTAGGGCCTTGACCTTCAAAGATGGCTTCTGGACGTACGGAAACTTTTACTTTCCGGCCAACTTTCAGCTTTGTTTCATCGGAAGAAATGTGGATATTTCCTGTTAAATGCAGATCATTATCTACTTTTACCTTTACAGTTTCTCCGTTTATTTCCGTAATTTCGCCTTCTAGAATATTTGATTCTCCAATAAAGGAAGCAACAAAATGATTCACAGGCTTATTGTAAATTTCCTGTGGCGTCCCAATTTGTTGAACCACTCCTTCTTTCATAACCATAATGCGATCAGACATTGTCATTGCTTCTGTTTGATCATGGGTAACATAAATCGTCGTTACTCCTAGTTCAACTTGAAGCCGTTTAATTTCTAGTCTTGTTTCTTCGCGTAATTTTGCATCTAAATTGGATAAAGGCTCATCAAGCAGCAAAATATCTGGCTCGATCACGAGAGCTCTTGCTAGTGCAACCCGCTGTTGCTGACCACCGGAAAGCTCATTAATTTTTCGAGTTCCGTATTTTTCGAGATGGACAAGCTTTTGTGCCCTTTCTACTTTTTCTTTAATGACTGATTTCGATAATTTCCGCACTTCAAGCCCAAAAGCAATATTTTCGAATACTGTCATATGGGGGAAGAGAGCGTAGTTTTGGAAGACCATTCCAATGTTTCTTTTATTCGGCTGAAGGGTTGTTACATCTCGATTATCAAAAAAGACTTTTCCACTTGTAGGATAGTAAAAACCTGCAATCATGCGGAGTGTCGTTGTTTTCCCACATCCAGAAGGACCTAAAAAAGTGAAAAACTCCCCAGGTTGTATATCAATTGCAACGTCTTCTACACCCTTTGCAGTTCCAAACATTTTACTTACATGATCTAATCGAACACTTTTCACTAGTAATCACCTCGCAGTAGATAAAGAAGGGGGCTGGCCGATAAGTGCCTGGCTCTCTCCTCACAACACAATATATAGAGTAGCTTTAACTGTTTTTTTATCTATATAAAGTGTTGGAGGTGCCAGGCTCTTTGTTTTCGGACTGCCCCCACAAACCCGATGTTTCTTTTATTTGTTTTTCCCTTTAATATTTTCATCCCAATGCTGCATCCACTCGGCCTCTTTTTCAGCCATTACAGCCCAGTCAATATCTAATGATTTAAGATCCATGTCTTTGAACCATTCAGGCATTTGCTCCTTGTCCATATCTGTACGGGTCGGAATTTGGTATAAATCCTCCGCTAAAGTTGCACGAATTTCAGGATCAAAGAGGAACTCATAAAACAATTTTGCATTGTCCATGTTCTTTGCCCCTTTAACAAGACCAACTGCATCTACAAGAATCGGAGCGCCACTTTTTGGATAAACATAGTCAAATGGTTGGTTATGTTCATTTTTTTGCAAAAGAATGTCCTGTAAATTCCAGAGAGAAATGGTTCCTTCTTGACGAGCTAATTTTAAATAAAGATTCGTCGGATCTTGCGCATATTCTTTCGTATTGGCGTCAAGCTTGCGTAACCATTCATAGCCAGCCTCAGGATTATCTGAGCCCTGTTCATGAATCATAGCTGAATAAATTGTTCTCATCGTTCCTGAAGCAAGGACACCGCGAATGATAATTTGATCTTTCCATTTTGGATCTAACAAGTCATCCCAATCCTGTGGTGCTTCTTCTTTAGAAAGCTTATCTGAGTTAATCATGATAACTTCTGGCAATAACATTTCACCATACCAGCGTCCTTCAGCGTCTTTATGCTCTGGTAGAATGCTAGCATCAAAGCTTGGTTTAAATGATTCTAATAAATCTTCAGCTGCGCCTGTCATAAAGGCAGATTGTGTTCCACCCCACCAAAAATCAGCTTGAGGGTTTGATTTTTCTCCACGAATACGTTCTAGAACTTGTTGTGCACCCATTGTTAGGACATCTACTTGAATATCTGGGTACTTTTCATTAAACATCCCAATCACTTCATCAACAACGGTTTGGTCACGAGCTGTGTAAATAACGAGCTTTCCGCTGTTACTAGCTGTTTCTCCATTGTTCTCTTCTGTTTTGCCATTACTTGAATTATTTCCTTTGTCTCCACCTGTAGAACTGCTGCATGCTGACATAATCAGCATGATTGATGCAATGAAAAGGATAAAAAATGGTTTCTTTCTAAACATGGTAAACCCCCTTAAATAATGTAATTTATTTATCCTTAAAGCGAGCCTAGAGTTTTTCTAGAGATAGATTGACATAGTTGTATAACCCGCTTTAGAACCAAGTTAAGCTTTCTTTAGTTGAAGTTCTGTTAAATTTGGCTGTTGATTTCCACTTAAGGCGGACGCTTTCCGCGGGCAGTCCGTGGGCCTCCTCGTCGCTTTGCGCCTGCGGGGTCTCACATGGACACGCTTTTCCCGCTGGAGTCGCCGCCTTCCGCTTCAATCAACAGGTTATTAATATGAAACACTTCCCTTTAACAGAAATTTAGTTTAAAACGCTTTCATATTCTCTTAAAAATAAGGAGACGGCACCTAACACCTCAGCATTTTCACCTAATTGTGAAATATTCAATTCTACTGTGCTAGGGAGGTATTGATACACAATTTCTTGCATTTTAGGCAAGATGTAATCGGAAGATTTAAACACGCCGCCTCCTAAAATAATAGCCTCAGGATTTAACAGGCTAGCTGCATTGATAATTCCATAAGCTAAATGCTCAATGGCATCTTCAACGACTAATTGGGCGACTTCATCCCCAGTATTTGCCAAAGAAAATGCAGTTTCTCCGGTAAGCTCGGAAGTCTTTGCTTCCTCAAATAAAGGGTGATTCGGTTTTTGTTTAACTAATCTTGTATATTTTTCTCCAATCGCTTTCCCACCAGCAACACTTTCTAAATAACCATACCGATGGAAGACAGGTTTAAATTCATTCTTCATATCGTTTTTATCAGTGACCATATAGCCCATTTCCCCGGCAGCACAGGAGGTACCACGATAAAGCTGATTATGGATAATGATGCCACTGCCGATGCCTGTTCCGACAGCAATGAAAAGGATGTTTTCTTTCGATTTTGCACTTCCAAGCCACTGCTCACCTAAAGCAGCAACATTCACATCGTTATCTACAAAGATTGGAAATGTAAAGTAGCGCTTTGCTTCTGTAATAAATGGATAGCGAATCCAATTTAAACTTGGCGCCTCAACGACAATTCCTTTCGTTGGTTCAGTAATTCCAGGTACTCCAACACCCATTCCTAAAATTTTCTTTGAATCAAGCTGATGAGTTTGAATCATCGTGCTGATTTCTTTATGAATTTGCCGTAGTAATCCTGATTGTAAATACTGAATGGTTTTGAAGCTACTTGAACAAATAATAGTACCATCTAAATCGCAAATGACGGTTCTAACCTTTGTTCCGCCAATATCTGTCCCAATCACAAACCCAGCTTTTTCATTAAAGCATAGCTGAATGGGCCGTCTTCCACCTTGGGAGGAGGCAACGCCAATCCCTTTCTCAAGTACCCAGTTTTCCTGTACTAATTCATCTACAATTAAAGAAACAGTTGGCTTGCTTATATGTGTCTTAACTGCAATTTCTGCACGGGATATAGGCTGATATTCCTTAATACATTGTAGTACCGTTTTTTTATTCGTAGTTTTCGGTGAGGCAATTCCTTTTCTACTGTGCATGGCATCACGACCTTAATCGTTATGGTTAGTAAGTTTTCTTAATTAACTAAAAATATACAACAGTGTAGGCGGTTTTACAATATATATTTTATAATTTTAAAAAACGACCTTGGATTTGAATAATTAGTCGGATATTATCTATAGTTCTAAAATTACATTTTTAATTTTTTGAAAATATAGATATTTACAAGAATATTTAAAATAGATAGAATTAGTTAAGGTTATGCAGGAAG
This sequence comes from Cytobacillus sp. Bva_UNVM-123, assembly GCF_046351715.2. Lineage (NCBI taxonomy): Bacteria > Bacillati > Bacillota > Bacilli > Caryophanales > Bacillaceae > Cytobacillus > Cytobacillus sp. Bva_UNVM-123. The sequence continues at coordinate 4,802,850 of NZ_CM177772.1, read as the reverse complement.
TTAGTTAGGTTGATTAACTAACTGGATTTTTAAAAAGGCCCTTGAATGCTAACCTTATTTAAAAAATAGAGGAGGATGTTTTTACTTTGGTCCTTAAATCAAAAATGAAAGGGGTTTCAAATTTGAAGAAGCATGTTAGTTGGTTACTTACTTTTCTACTCATTTTCTCCCTTCTGCCAATTGCGAGTCACGCGACTGGAGAAAAGGAACCTAATGTCAGTCTTTGGAATGTACTTAAGCCTTTAGAAACGACTGTTACCTTTGTTAATACAGGGGCACATCCAGATGATGAAAGAAGTGATTTCCTTGCCTATTTATCAAGGGGACTTGGTGTAAAGACCTCAAGTTTAATTGCGAACAGAGGTGAAGGTGGACAAAATGAAATTGGTAATGAACTAGACAATGGTCTTGGGATTATCCGTTCAAGGGAAATGATTGAGGCGGCAAAGATTACAGGTGTGAAAGCATACCATCTTAGTGAGACAACCTCTGATCTCATTTATGACTTCGGTTTTTCGAAAAGCCCTGATGAAACGTTAGAGAAATGGGGAGAAAATGTCACATATGAGCGTTTAATTCGCTTTATTCGTACGTACCAGCCTGACATCGTCATGCCTTCGTTCAGAAATGTCGATACCCAGCATGGTCATCATCGGGCAATGGAAATTTTAAGTGAAAGGGCATTTAAAGATGCGGCAAATCCAAAGATTTTTCCAGAGCAACTAAAAGAAGGCTTATCTGTTTGGCAAATTAAGAAGCTATATTTACCAGCCGATTCAAAGGATAAAGCTACGACCTCTATTGAAATTGGAATGTATGATCCCATTTATAAAATGACGTATCCACAATTAGGTGAAGAGTCTCGCTATATGCATAAAAGCCAAGGGATGGGAAATGATATCCCAGCTGAGCCAAGGCAAGTTCACCTAGAATTGCTAGACAGTGCTGTTGATACGAAAGGCAGCCATGATCTTTTTGCAGGTGTCCCATATGATTTTAAAGAATGGGCAAAAAAACTGCCAAAACAGGAAAATGATCTTCAAGTTCAATTCACAAAGCTACAAGAGACATTAAACTCTATTATTGCTGCTTATCCGAACCATGATAAAGTGTTTGAACAGACACAAAAAGCTCTTAAGGATGTTCGGCAAATTCAAAAGAAAGTAGAAAAAGCGAAGCTTGATGCACAATTGAAGTCTGATCTACTTCATAAGCTTTCCTTAAAGGAAGAGCAATTACAAGAAGTCAGCTTTGAATCATCACAATTAATGGTTGAAACGATCGCAGACACAAATATTCTTACAAACGGACAAAAGACAACTGTTACAGTAAAATTACAAAACAATGGAAAACAGAAACTAAAGAAAACAGCGGTTCAATTAGTTGTACCAAAGGATTGGAAGGTAACGGGTAAAGGGTCATTGAAAGATATAAATCCAGGGCAAAAAGCTGAACTTAAGTTTGAAGTACAAGTACCGAAAAAGTCTGAGTATTATCATGCATATGTTGATTCAGTGATCAAGACGCGAGTTCAATATGAACAAGAGGGTACACAAACGAGTCAAACTTTTGAATTAGATCGAACAATCGCCGTATTGCCAGATATCGGGCTTACATTGTCTCCTGAAGATATTGTCGTAAATACAGCAGATATTCAAGAAGAAATTCCTGTTACGGTAAAAGTTAAAAACTATTTTAATGGGAAAAATGCGACGACAGTTTCATTAGAAGCTCCTAACGGATGGGGCATTTCCCCGAGTAAACAAGAAGTGAATTTCACTAATCTGTCAGAGGAAAAAGAGGTTGCTTTTAAGCTGACACCACCATCCGACATTAAAGCTGGTCAATTTACGATTGGGGCGAAAGCTGTTGCAAACGGCCAAACCTTTACATCAACTGTTCAAGAAATTAATTATGATCATATTGGAACGTTCTATTACTTGTATCCAGCAGAAGTGAATGGCGTTGCATTTGAATTATTAAAAAATGACAACTTGAAAATTGGTTATATTGATAGTGGCTTTGATAAAGTCGCTGACTATTTAACGAATGCAGGACTAAACATTACGAAGCTTTCAGAGAATGATTTAGCAACAGGAGATCTTAACAAATATGATACAATCGTTGTCGGGATCCGTGCATACTTATCAAGGAAAGACCTTGTTGCCAATAATGCTCGACTCCATAAATATGTTGAAGATGGCGGTCATTTAGTCGTTCAGTATCATAAACCAAATGATGGTTGGGATGCAGAAAAGACAGCCCCATATCCATTAACCATTGGAAATCCATCGATTAAGTGGAGAGTCACAGATGAAAATGCCAAAGTAACGGTCCTAAATCCAGCTTCAACTTTATTCAGCTATCCAAACAAAATTACCGACAGTGATTGGGACAATTGGGTGCAAGAAAGAGGACTGTACTACCCAATGAAGTGGGATAGTAAATACGAAACATTCGTAAGTATGGCAGATCCAAATGAAGAGCCATTTGATGGCGGCATCCTGATGGCTAAGCATGGAAAAGGAACCTATCTTTATACGAATCTCGTATTTTACCGTCAAATTCAAGGTCAAGTTCCTGGTGGTTACCGCATCTTTACAAACTTGATTAGTTATGGTGGGGAATGATAGGGGAAGAACAAACTTTAAAACTGTAAATAAAGAAGTTAACGAAATTAAAGGAGAGTCAACTATATGATCCAGTTGACTCTCCTTTGTCTGTCAAAGACAAAACATATAGATAAAATGTGAAATAAAAGAACTTAATCCTTCCTATAACCTATTCTTATGGAGCGGGATTTGCAATTATTTTCACCTTTTTATTAAACGTTTTCATTACGTTATCAGATAGATCTGTAATGTTTCTTACGGTAATAGTATATTCCTTCGTTTCGGTAATTTTACCTTCAGGAAATGTAATAGTCACAAGCTTTTTATCACTAGACAATTCAATCGAAGTATCTTCGGAAAGTTCGCTTCCCTCGAATTTATAATTTTCATGTAAAAGTGCAGTGTCAGTTACTGGTTTACTAAAAGTTACTTTAATTTGCCCTTTTACATTTGAAGTAATTACATTAGCTTCAGGTAGAGTAATATCCATTTTCTTCATGATTGTTTCGGAGAAAAACTTATTTTGATTTTTGGATGCAGTATTATCAGTAACTGCCCCCTCTTCGACAATAAAAGTATACATTCCATCTGATAGTTTTCTTGCATCAATAATCATTTTGTTGCCACTATTGGTTTTAAAAGTTGGTGTAATTAATGAATTATCTGGACCATAAATAGTAATTTTACTTGCAACTGGAGTTCCCGTACTCAATGTTTTATTAAATGTGAATTGAAACTCATTATTAGCAATATTAAAGGTAGAGCTAGTGAATGTTAGTGGAGAAACATCCTTCGTAATGGTTACTGAGTGATTCGTCGTTTGTGCTACATTATTAGCAAGATCCCGATAATTTTTCATTTGAATAGTTAAATAAACAGAACTTTCATTTGTTCCGTAGACGCTAGTTGGTAGTTCGACTTCAAACTTTGTTTTATTACCAGAAATATCTTTTACAGTTTGAGGGCGAATGGATGTGCTTCCTTTCGTAATCACAAGATGACTAGCAGTAAGATCAATTAATGTCTCACTAAATTCAATTGTAAAAGTCCTTTCACCACTTCTTTGTACATTTCGAACGAATGGAGCAGAAGTGTCTGCTAAAGAATTATAGAAGAATGTGCCGTTGTATGTATTCATTGTATTTGGGTAGTTCACAACAAGATCTCTAGCGCCAGTGACAACGATAGAATAATATTTCCCTTTTTGCAGACCGATTCGATCAAGCTCAGACTTCGAAACAGTTATCGTATCTGAATCATAATAATATGAATTGATGCTAACGGATTTTCCGTTGAGTGTTACATTCAATGGTGAGCTTGAATCTATCATTTCCGAGAACTTAATCTCTAAATTACCATTAGAATCGGTTGTTACAAAGCTAACTGTTGGCTTTGTCGTATCATTAAAAGTAAAGGAAGATGTATAGTCTGTCTGAGCCAGTGTTTCATAATTGGCAGTTTGAATATTTTTCTTCACTGTTACAGTGTAGGTAGTATTCGTGTAAAGTGAGTCATACAGTTCAATTATTGCTGATTTTTTGTCATCAGAAAGTTTGACACTTTTAATGGAACGACTTGATACAGCATAATTAGCAGTGTTTTCTGCACCGTTTGTTCCAGAACCAGAAAGCATGGCTTTATTAAAGTCAACTTTAATCCGTTTAGGCTCAGCCGCGCTTATTTTCTCTACTTTTGCAACATATGTCGTTTCCATTGTCGTTAAACGATTGTTCAAGGCATTTTTCATCGTTGAATTGTCTACATATCTCAAATATTTTTTTGCTTCAGCAATATGCTTTTCTGCCTGAGCAGCGTTTTTTGCAGCTAATGCCTTTTGAGCTAGGTCAAGTTCAATTTTTACTGTTACAGGATAAATCGCATTATCTCTAACCTTTTCTGCAGATTGCTTATATTGAGAGCGGATGAGATCTCTTGTCGATTGCCCGTAAACACGATCTAACAAAATGGCTTGCTTGCGTATCTCCTTTGATAGCTCATGATAGGCTTTTTCAGTTTCATCATTAATTACATTTAAATCCATCTGGTAGGTTAAAGCTCTTTGTTTTGAACGAATATTTTCTCCAGCGGTAATCGCATCAATATAAGCCATTGTCCGGTTAATATGAAGCTTTACATGCTGATCAAGCTCAGCCAAATATTTATTTTTTTGAGCAGCAGGCAGCGTATTAACAGCTTTGACAGCTTCATCATACGCTTTTTTAGCATTGTTATACGCCGTCCATGGACGAGTCGTACCATCAGCAGTACCTTCAATTGAAATGGCCCATTTTAAAATATTCCCTGTAGCTTTAGCTGTCTGGACAAGTTTGTCTGCTTGGCTGACAGTAGCTGCTTCACTCGGAGTCGTAACAACGAAAGCAGATGCCGCAATAGCGGAAGCACTAATAATTTTTAACATTTTCTGTTTACTCACAAAATATCCTCCTCTTTGTCTAATAAGTGGAATAATAGGTAATGTTTTTCATTTTTTTCATAATCCTATTTTAAAAGATTATTGAGAAAATGTGAAATAGGAAATGATTATTTAATAGATGACTATTTTCCCATTATACAATCGTTGAACAAAAGGTTCGAGGAAATCAATACCTATATGTGAAAAATTTGCTATAATAAAAAAGGAAAGGAGAAGATTGGATGAAAAGAAAGATTTTTATGTTATTACTAATCCTTCCTCTATTTTTATCATTTGGACAAACAAGAGGATTTGCTGAGGGTGAAAATGGCAGCGAAGGAGAAAGTGTAGAAGTTGCTAAAGGCGGTGTAAGTATTGTCGGACCGCAGGTTTTTCAAGTATCTGCTTTAACCGCTGCAACAGGAGCTGACGAACAAGGCAATGCCTATATGTATTTCGTTATGCATGGGACACCATCTGCTTTAGCGATTATTGATTTAAATACGAATGAATTGAAAAATACATATACTTTGTCTAATTCTACGAGTGCTTGGGGTTTAGATGTGGATGAAGATGGGACTGTATGGGTTGGTGGTACGACGGACGGAAATGTGTATAGCTATAACCCGAATACAGAGGAATTTCGTGACCACGGGAATAAGTTAACATTGCCAAAGGACACAGCGATTCAAGATTTAGATGCTGTAAATGGAATCATTTATGGTTCAACAGCATATGGTGGCTCTGTATTCAAGTATGATTCGATAACAGAAGAATTAGTAAATTATGGCCAAGTTTCTTATAAAAAAGAATTTGCTAAATCACTCATCTATGATGAAGAAAGTGATTCTTTATTTGTTGGGGTTGGTTCAAAGGCAGATTTAGTTAAATTTGATTTGAAAACAAAAAGGAAAACAGAATTTCTTCCCGATGAATATAAAAATGATAAATATGTGCGTGATCTTAGAATCATAGAAAATAAGCTATTCGCTCGAATGGAGCCTTCAAATCAATTAGCTATTTTTGATAAAGACACATTAGAGCAAATCGGTGAAATCGAATTAAATTCTAGAACTGTATCACTAAAATCTCCAACTGAAGAAGTAATCTATTATTCTAAAGATAATACACTTTATAAATATGATCTCAATACAAATGAGGAAATAAGTTTAGATATTCCATTATTAAAGGGAACAGAGTTGCTTACAGCAGATTTTGTTCAACTAGAAGATGAGAATTATCCTGGATATACACTTGTCGGATTAATTGACAATGCTGGGAATGTCTTTAAATACAACTTAGAGACTGGCAATCATGAAATTACGTTGATGGAATTGCCTGGTCAGCCTGTCACACTATATACGATGATTCAAGATGAAAAAAGAGAAAACCTTTATATAAATGGATATATGTCAGGCGGGTTAGCCATTTACAATATGGAGACTCAGCAAACGACGCTTCATCAGAGAATTAGTCAAATTGAATCGATGACAATCATTGGAAATAAACTCTATATTGGGGCATATCCAAGAGCAAGGGTGCTTGAGCTTGATTTAACACTTCCATGGAGTGAGACGAATCCTAGAGAAATTATGAGATTAGGAGAGTATGGTCAAGAGCGTTCTACAGCGATTGCGGCAATTCCGAAGCTGAATAAAGTGTTTGTCGGAACATATCCTGAAACAAGCATTGGTGGGGGAGCACTTGCTATATATGATTTAAAGGAAAATAAGTCAGAAGTATATGAGAATTATATTTACAATCAGAGCCTTGTTTCATTTTTACATCATGGTGATTTTATATATGGAGGAACATCAATCCATGCAAACTATAATGTAAATGAGCGCGGAGCAAGATTTTTCCGATTTAAACCTGATTATCCTGAGGAAAAGGAATATTTGCATCTTCCATTTAGTGCAAGCATGATTACAAGTTTGATTGCTGATAAAGATGGAGCTATTTGGGGAATGGCAGACGGAAAATTGTTCTCCTATCATCCAGAAACAAAGGAAATCAAAGAAGCTCAAATCATGGAGTTGATTTCTGGTCGATTCCGTAATGCCAAGATTCTAATGGGGATTGATGGCAATATTTATGGAACAGTTGAAGGCAGACTTTTCAAAGCTGATCCCAAAACAATGGAAATTCAAATATTAGTAGAAAAGGGAGCAAATGAAATTGCTCAAGATGCAAACGGGGATCTTTATTTCCGGAATGAAGCGACTCTCTATAAATACCATTTTTTCGAAAATAATGAAGAATAAAGGGTTGACCAAATGGTCAGCCTTTTTTCTATGTAAAAAATAATCTTTATCTTTATATATAGGAAAATACTAGTTTTTTACTAAGAAATTTTGCCATTCGATCCAATATACAATCCCATTGGAATATTTTAAGCGTTTCATAAAATCTACGACTCTATTACCATAAAGTATAGAGGATAACATAATAATCCTCTATTACTACAACATACTAATAACATCTAAGGAGGATTTCATAGTGGATAAAAAAAGAGCAGTAAAATTACTTAGTGCAACAGCGATTGCAGCATCTGTATTTGTAGCTACTTCACCAGCTCAAGCAGCATCTACGAACAATGATGCAGCGAGCCTAGTTCAAAAAGCGAAACAAGCAGGTACTGTCCTTAAATGGGCTATTTCAACAGAAGGTTCAGCTGATGGTACAACTCGTCCATGGGCACAATACAATGCAGCAAAAGCGGCACGCGATAAAGCCGTAGCAGCAGTAAATAAATTACCAGCAGCTCAAAAAGCAGGTTATCTTGCTGACATCGAGCAAAACGTAACCCTACATATTAACCGTACAATGGCTTACATTGATGCGATTACAGCTGGAGAAAAAATTAAAGTTAAAAAAGAAGCACTTGAAAAGCAAATTGCTAGTAATCTAATTGACGATAATACAGAAGCTGCATACCATGCACTATCAACAGAAATTCGCAAGCAAGCGATCCTTTTAGATCGTGTATATGGTAAATCAACTCGTGACGAAATCCGTAAAGCTTACAAGCAATCAGCTGAAACTGTACGTGATAGCGTAAAATACGAAGTTACAGTGAAAATCGAGCTAGATTTAGCGAAAAAAGCGTTAGCTGATAACAACACAGCAGATGTTGAAAAACACCTTGCTGAAGCAGCGAAGTATATGAAAGAAGTAAAAAATGAAGCAATGAAAGCAACTTTATCTAAAGTGTTGGTTGAATTAGAAGCACAACTAACTCCACAGGTTAAGTCTGTAAGTGCAGTAAATGCAAAAGAAATTCTTGTAACTTTCAATAAAGAAGTTGATAAAACGACAGCTGAGACTTTAACTTCATATCAATTACAAGGCTCTGATTTAGCTGCTCCAACAACTGTAACATTACAATCTGATAAGAAGTCTGTCATTATTGAGCATGCTGGTCTTGTTAATGGTCAATCATACACGTTAAAAGTTAAAAAGGATTTAATCCGAGATGCAAAAGATACAGCTAAAACTGTAGCTGAATTTTCACAAACTATTTATTTTAACGATACAGTGAAGCCAACTGTTTCTAGTATAGAAACATTAGAAAATGGAAAAGTTAAAGTTAAATTCTCTGAAAGAATTGATACAGCTACTAAACCATCTGTCGTGATTAATGGTACAGCAATTGTAGCTGGAAAGATTACTGTTGATGCAAGCGGTCTATTTGCAACGGTTGATCCATCAGATCTTACATTAACAAAAGGATCTTCCTATCAAATTATCGTGACAGGTGCACAAGATATCGCATCTACTCCGAATGTGATGAGCTTATACTCTGGAACATTTGTGTACAGTGTAGTAAGTGAAGCACCAGTCGTTAAATCTGTAACAGCTAAAGGTGAAAAAACATTAGTTGTTCAATTTAGTGAAGATCTTTCTACTGCATTAGTAGATGGAACAACTGTAAAGGTAACTAAAAATGGAAATACGGTAACAGGTGTCGTGACTGCGGTTGACGGCAATAACAAATTTGAAGTTGCACTTCCAGCTTCTATCTATGAAACTGGTGAAACTTCAGTTAATGTAGCCATTACTTTAGAAGGATATAAAGATCCAGAAGGTCATGTGGGTACTAAATTTGTTCAAAATGTTTCTCTTACTAAAGATGTAGTTGCTCCTGCAGTTAAAGAAACGAAATATGATGCAGCAGCTGATAGATTAACAGTTAAGTTTGATGAAACACTTTCAGCCGTTACAGCTGCAACATACGCTCCAAATCTGTATGTAACAGACAGCAATGGTGTGCGTTATAATGTATCAACTACAAATGATCCTGCTAAAGTTGAAGTATTAACAGTTTCTGATATTGCTGCTGGTACTGATACTTTAACACTAAACACATCTGAGCTTCCAAACGGTACTTATACACTTACTGTTTTAGGAGATACATTCACTGACCAAGCAATTGCACAAAATAAAAATAAAGTTGCAAATGTGAACTTCTCTGTAACGGATAGTGTAGCTACTACAAAACCAGAAGTTCAAAGTGCTGTTATCTCGAAAGGGCAAATTGTTCTGAACTTCAATACACCATTAAAGGGTGGAAATGTTGCTGGTTCTGCTACTAACTACGCAAACTATTCAATTAATGGCGTCGTTATTCCATCAACTAGCTCATTATATCTTGATGCTACTAAACAACAATTGACAATTAAATTACCAGCTGGCTCTGTTGCTACATCTGGTGTTAAATTATTAACTGTAAAAGGTATTTCTGGTACGAATGGCGTCGATATGGATGAAGTGACACGCGCAGAAACATTTGTAGATGATACTGCTCCAGTTCTTCAATCTGCAAAAGTAGATGCTTCTAATGTTCTAAATGTTAAGTTTAGCGAAGGATTAGCTGCTGCTCCTGTAGCAACTACTGATCTTGAAGTAGCGATTAATGGAACAGTAATTACAGGCTATACGGCTGTTGCTGTTGCAGGTAAGCCTGGTGAATACACTATCACAGCTCCTGCTGGATACAGCTTTGCAACAGGAACGATTACTGTAAAAGTTAATGCGACTGCAACTGCAGCTGATAGTGATGCGAACGTTCTTACAACAGGTACTTTTGTAACAGCTACTCGCTAATAGTGACTTAAACATCACTTTTAAAGTTTTTGATAGATTTATACAGGATGAGGAAAGCTCTGTGGAGATATGAAATCTCTGCAGGGCTTTTTTGTTTTTTAAAGTAATATTGTTATCTGAAAGAATGGCTTTGACTAGCGATTTTATAAGCTTTATGGAAAAATATATAGATTGTAAAAAATATCCTCCCTATTCGAGTCATAAAAAAATATTTTTATCTTCCTATGAGAGAAGTATCTATGAAGCGAGATTAGATGAACGAGTGGCGCTCTATTTAAGTATGTCACAAGGCAAAGTGGGAAGAGCAGTCGCTTACATCGACGCGATTACTGCGGGCAAGAAGCTAATACGCAGCAACAGGAAAATACAAAACAAGACAATACAGAGTCTCAGGATGATATGCAAAAAGAGGAAACTGGAAATGAGGAGCAACAAGGGGATACGGATGGTAATAACGAGGCTAGAATGAAAGATGAAGTGAACCGACCTCCATGACCAGAACAACCATGACTTTTAGTGATTAACAAAAATGCTGCCCATAATTTCTTTTTACTGGATTATGGGCAGCTTCACTTTTACAATTCATCCTTATCCTTTATTAAGATGTCAAAATTATACTTCCCTGATTTTTCTTTAATAATTTGTCGATTCATTATCGGTTTGGAGGAAAGTGAAGTTATTGTATTGAGTGCCCTGCCTGAAAAGAGGTCACACTGCTGTCTCGCAATCTGCAATTTATTATTAAACGTAAATAATCTCATATCAACAGCAATATTGCAGCGATTGTTAAAGTGTACGATCGTTTTATTGCCATCGGAAGTTGTGTTTACAATATGTTCAGGATTGAACCATATGCAGTCGTGTTTAAAAGGTGATTTAGTTGGGAAAACGCAAACCTTTTGAGCTGGATTTATCATGATTGGAACCATGCTTTTTTTTCCTAGAGCTAACCTCGAACTTTTCATTGCCCCCATTAAATTAAACCCGTAATAATGAATAGACTCATCTAAAACGAGTAAAGGTGACTTATCAACGAGAAAACAAGCCTCCTTTTCCATAAACCTTGTGCACAGCTTTCCTCCGAATGCATACTCTCCCATTAACATAATCGTGCCCTGATTAACGATATGACTCTGAACGATAAAAATGTCTCCCACCCCATTATCATTTAATATTGGTTCATCTATGAAAAAGACAAATTATGTACAAGGTCAATAGAAGTAGTCATTAAGAACTACTATTAATATAACAAACTAATATGTCACTTTACTTATAATATTATGGATATTTTGTTAATAATAGGTAATTGGGTTTTTGACATGATTCAGAATTCGTTTTATGTGTTGAAAAATAGACGATGTTTACTTTTAACGGAATCAAACGATTGATTAACGTTTTAAATCAATCGTTTGATTAAATAGAATCATATTTGTTTTAAGTGTTCATGTAACTAATCGTGAATGTCTAAAATCCCCTTAAGCTTATCTTTCGCTCCTTTTCGCCAGGCTTTCACTGCAGAAATGGATACTCCTTCCTTTCCAGCAATTTCTGCTACAGATAAATCATCGATACAAGTGTACAAAACCCATTTTGTTTGCTTGTCTGTTAATGCTTCACAATAAGATAGTAAGAACTTCACTTCAAATGGCTGTTCAATTGAAGGGTCTTCAATGACATTCCAAAATTCTTCCGTTTTGTATACGATCCGCTCCTTATCCTTGTTATTTTTCGTCATTTCAGACATGAATCTTCCCTTTATATAGGAATAAGCAAAGTTTGAGAAGATGCCTTTTTCTGGATCAAATCGTTCATTTGCCTCCCATAACGCTATCAATCCGAGCTGAAAAAACTCCTCTTGATTTTTGTAAATATGAAGCGTATGCATAATTTTGTGAATCATATTTTCATACTGTTTTACTAATTGCTCAAAGCTCTCCATTCTATTAATCCCTTTTAGGAAAGCGCGCTTGCCATTGTATTCCCGGGTATCTTTAACATAGCGAGAATGTGCAATGATGGCGAACGGTTGAATGGAACAAATATTTAGTTAATGGGGAGAAATGATCAAGGAATAAAAAGGGGATTTTCGAAGCGAGACAACGTTTAGGGGATTCTTGAGAAAGGAATAGTATTTACCGTTTTCATCAATCGATTGATGAAAAAGCTTGAACTACGGAGTGTTTCCATCGGCTAAAAAATGTGCAATTTCCTTATCATCTGTCCGATAGAAGGTTTCTAATGGCGAAAAACTTTGCGATCATCAAGTAATCAGTCCGATAGAAGATTTCTAATGGCAAAAAATCTTGCAATCATGATGTAATCTGTCTGATAGAAGATTTCTAATGGCAAAATAATCTTGCAAGCATCATATTACCCATACGATAAAAAGGTTCTAATAGCTAAAAATGTTTCAATCATCGTATCATCTGTTTGATAGAATGATTATAATGGACACAAACAGTAACTCTTGAAAGTCACTATCAATAGAACAGTTCAAGCAAACAAAATTAAGCTAACAAACTAACGACGAATGAAAAGGAACTATAAAAATATGCTCATTCAATGTACAAAAAAACTTTTAGAACTACTAGATGTTAAGCTGGAACCACGAATTGAAACAGAACCAATCTTTTCTTGGCATGCCCATTTGATCATGATGAATCGTAGAAAAACGGTAGTGTTTATGAATGACCAAAATCGGTATGTGATTGTGCTGTACGGACTGAAAGCAAAAGATTTCAAAAAAATAGACGAACTATTTTTACAAGGAATTCGGGAGACTTTCAGACAAGAGGGGATAAAGGATGAGGTGATTGAGAAATTCCTCCTTGGAGTTGGTGATATCTCCTTTACAAAAACAAAGGATCGGATTTCAGTGGCGAGAATGAATAAGGCTTGTGAAAATGTTTATTTTTATGGTGATCTATTAAATGCTGATACAATTTTTAATACAAAGTTAAGTGCAAAAGTTGGCCAGTTTTTAGTAGGTAATGGGAAGAATGATTATATTCGACCGAATGAGGAGATGTATAAAAATCTCGAGGCTTTTGCGGGTGAACCTATTTTTAGTGTGAAAGCTGTTCAACTTAAAGCTAAGCTGAAACTTGGTAAGCATGATGTCTGGCGTCGGGTCGTGGTTCCGCTTAATAGGACATTTGACGAGCTGCATGAAATTCTCCAGGCTGTATTCGGATGGGAAAATAATCATTTGCATGAGTTTTACATTTATGATGTTGCAGCAACTGAACTTGACATACCCAATAATCTTACTGCTAAAAATAAAAGAGAGCACAAACCAATTATGAATCTCGTCTGTGACGAGGAAGCCTTCTCTTATCGAAATGATGTTGAAATGAAGCTTGATACAAAAGTATTGCTGTCAGAATATATCCCGAGTTATTGGAAAATGAAGTATATTTATGATCTTGGCGATAATTGGCAGCATGATATTGAAATTGAAAAAGTGATTAGTGATTATCCTTCTAATCATCCAATTTGCGTTGAAGGTGAGGGGATTACACCGCCAGAGGATGTTGGAGGAATTCATGGCTATGAGGAATTTCTTGAAATAGTAGCTAATCCGAATCATCCAGACTATAAACATAGTGTTGAATGGGGTAAGATGCAGCGTTATGAGGATTTTAAGATTGATATTGTAAATCGATTGCTAAAAAATCGTTGAGAGTTTATGTCTTATATCGGAATTCATTCATCAATTGCTTAATCGCTATTTTAGCAAACGAAATTATGAAAATGTTTTTAGAACGGTTGAATAAAATATGAGTGGTACGAGGTATTCGTTCCACTCACTTTCTACGAACCAAGCTTTTAACTTTTTACCTCCTCATCAATCAAATTTTCCCCCAAACACAAGTCGACATAATAACGATGCCTTCTAGTACCGACACTTTTAAAGTGCTTTAAAAGAACATTTCTGATTTTCCTTTCATTCTTAATGACGTCATTGATAAATGGTGCTTGTTATAATTTTGTGCTCAGGAAAGAGAATTTTATATTCATAAATACTACGTAGAATGGCGTCTACGACCTTCTCACTATGGCTACATTTTTGACAAATTATATTCCCACGATAAATATAATTCTTAAATGATAAGCAGGATAGACAAATTATTCCTTTTTTAAGCTGTTCGTATGAATAGTTAGGAAAACGTTTAAAAGGTGATTTTTCCAAATGTAGTGATAATGTTTGTTTAGCTAAACTTTTATGGGTATCACTAAGCTTTGCGGAATGAATCGCTAATTTTTTCATAAATCGATTCAGTTGAGTTGGAAAAATAATGGGTAAATTTAATGAGGCTTGATATAGGCTGAACTCCGGATTTACAAAGACGAGGTAACTTTCAAGAGGAAGGTTGAAGCTTACATTCTCCATAAATTGTTGGAAAAGTGAATCACATCGTTCTAATTGCAGAAGCGGACTATTAATTTTTTTACTAGATATTGTGTACCATTTGTTGTTCTAATATAAAGATCACCTTCGTAATTTTTTACTTCAAACAAGTAAATTTTCTCTCTCGTAATGAGCAAGCTATCAATTTGAAAAACAGTGTTATTCGCTTCGAGTAATAAATTATTTAGAATAATGCAATCACAAGTAAGCGCCAGTAGCCATTCATCAAAAGCTTGTTCTCCTCTAAATCCTTTCTCAAGATTTTCATATTTCTTTTTGTCCCTATCTGATAAACTCATTCTTACGTTTAAAATTCTAAAAATTTTCAATTCATCTGGCTCAAAGCGTGGTTTCATAATCTTCAATGATAACATCTCCTTATCAATATTCTCCTTTCAGGCCCATTTTATCATTTTATAAAATAAATTGAAGTTATAAATTTGTATAATTAGATAAGGTTACTTTGTTTAGGATAATTTTAGAGGAAAGAATATTTCTATTGCTAAAAGATGTGAGTGGACAGTTGCTTTTGACAGATAGTCCTTTCCTAAAGACTAAAACAATGTGTGATCAGCTAGTTTTTAGTCAATAGAATGTTTCTAACGGTAAAAAAATACGAAAATATAAGTGACATAGACCAATAGCACTCTTCTAATAACTAAAAACTATCTACTCCTAGGTGATTTTAGTCAATAGAACGTTTCTATCGGTCAAAAAATGCAGAAGGATAGTTGAAAGCGGTCGATAGCATTCAGCTAATGGTCAAAATTCATGAGTATTCAGGTCATAATGGTTGATGGCAAGCTTCTAATGGCATTAAATAGAGTGCATATAAATATTTTTGACAGATGGATTTTTTCAAAACGATAAATTGTTTGAAGAAATTTGCGGAATTAAATTAAAAAGGGAAAATCTCTTGAATAAGTTTTCTACTCAGAGATTTCCCTCAAAAAAATATAGTAACCTTAAAAACGAACTCTACCTCACAGTAATCTTTGTCCCGGCTTTAAGAATATTCCCAGCCCCATCATGAATGGTTGCTTTGTCCCTCGTTGTAATTGAAATTTTTCCTGATGTAAAGGTAATGTCATCCAGTGGAATGATGGTTAATTCTTTAGTATTTGCTTTCGTTTCAATGCGGTATTGATTAGAGGTTAGATTTTTGCCGTTTACTTCAATCGTGAAATTGGAATATTCATCATTTAGCAAATAAATATTTTCAGAGAAAATGAGTTTAAGATTATTTCCTTCCACACCAGCCCAATCTAGGATAGGCTGTGTATTGTCTGTCAGTGTAATTGCATTACTGTAGGTGTCCATGATGTTGTCGGACAGATCCTTTACTCTTTGTGCTGTTATTGTGTATCTCTGAGTAGTTTGAATTGTTCCTTCAGGTAATGTAATGGTGACAATTTTTCGGTTATTGTCAATTGATAATACTGAATCTCTTGGTATGGCCCGCCCATTAATAAAATAGTTTGCTGGAGCCGTTGCAGATTCAAGAGTGACTTCTTTACTAAACAAAGCTATAAACTGGCCATTTTCATTTGTTTCGCGAAATGAAACGGTTGGTTTCACATTATCAGCTTTTTTCGTGACTGAGGTGGTGAATTTTGAATTTTTATTCTCCGAAATGCTGCGATCTTGTACGGCTCCTGCAGCCACTTCAATCGTATAAAGCCCATCCTTTAAACCATTCGCATTAATAATTAATTTATTATCTACAGTTGATTTTAAGCTCGGAGTAATCGCGTTTCCTTGATAGTAGAGTGCAATTTTATTTCTATCAGGTTGAGCAACTTTTAATGGCTTATCAAAGGTAATTTGAATTTCATTCGTGTTTAGATGATAGCTAGCATTTACAAAACGAGGAGGGGTTACGTCTTTATTAATTGTAACGGTTCTATCTGTCGTTCGACCGGTATTCCCTTCAAGGTCTTTGTAGTTCTTTACTTGTACATTCAAGCGAGCAGTGACTTCATTAGAGCTATAAACGGATGTAGGTAGCACGATCTCAAATTTTGTTTTGCTGCCATCTGAAATATCTTTCACAGATGTTGGGTGAACTGTCGTGTTTCCTTTTGTGATGGAAAGATTACTGGAGGCAGTAAAACTAGCTAAAGTTTCACTAAAATCAATCGTAATCGTTCTCTCATCTTTGACTTGAAGGGATTTTACTTCTGGCGCAATCGTATCTGCTGCTGGATTATAAACAAAATTGCTACGATAAGTGTTCATTATATTAGGATTATAATCAACTAAATCCCGAGCTCCGGATAGAACAATGGAATAAGATCTTCCTTTCCGTAATCCAATCCGATCAAGCTCAGATTTTAGAACAACTACCTTGTCTGAGTCACTGTTTAATGGGCTGATTTTAACCGATTTTCCATCAATCGTGACAGCAATTGGTGAATTTCTGTCGATGAGCTCAGAAAAACTAATTTCTACATTTCCATTTCGGTTTGTTTGGACAGCCGTAACAGTTGGCTTAATATTATCTGAAAAAGTGAAGGATGAGACATAATCATTATTGCCTAATGTTTCGTAATTAGCTGTTTGAATATTTCTTTTCACTGTAACAGTGTAAGTGGTGTTTTGACTAAGGGAATCGTAAAGTTCGATAATGGCCATCTTTTTGTCGGAGGACAAGGCCACGCTTTTTATTGTGCGGCTAGAGACAGCGTAATTTGCGATGTTTTCGGCACAGTTTGTATTGCTTCCAGCTAACATCGCTTTACTAAATTCTACTTTAACGCGTTTCGGTTCAGCTGCACTGACTTTATTAACTTTAGGAAAGAAGTTTGCGCCAATTGCTTGCAAGCGGTCAGTTAATACTTTCTTAATAGCAGCGTTATCTACATATATAAGGTATTTTCGCGCTTCAGATAGATGTGTTTCAGCTTTAGCAAAATTGTTTACGGCAATTGCTCGTTGTGCTAAATCCAGTTCGATTTTTACAGTAACAGCGTATAAGGCACTATCCCGAACTCTTTCTGAAGCTTGTTTGTAATGGGAGCGGATGAGATCGCGTGTCGACTTCCCGTAAACTCGGTCTAACATAATGGTTTGCTTGCGAATTTCCCTTGAAAGCTCATGATAGGCTTTCTCAGTGTCATCATTGATTAAGTTTCGATTTAGTTGAGTAGTTAATGCTTGCTGCTTCACTTTTATTTTTTCTCCAGCGGTTATCGCATCGATGTAATGCATCGTACGAGAGATGTGAAGCTTAACATGTTCATCAAGTTCAGCTAAGTATCGATTCCTTTGAGCAGTAGGCAATGTATTGACGGCCTTCACTGCTTGATCATAGGCAGTTTTGGCTTGATTGTAGGCAGCCCATGGACGCGTCTTTCCATCAGCAGTGCCTTCGATCGAAATGGCCCATTTTAATACTGTTCCAGCTTCTTTTGCGTCCTTCAAAAGTTTTTCGACTTCACTTACAGAAGCAGCTTCAGATGGACTACCTGCGACAAATGCAGAACCGGCAATTGCAAAGGTACTTAAGATCTTAATTGCTTTCTTTTTACGCATAAAAAATCTCCTCTCCATTAAACAGCTGGAATATATGGGAATAAATAGCATACAGATATTTTTATTTTAAAAGATTATACTAAGGAATTAAATAGAACAAAAGGCATGAGTATTGGCGTAAAAAGCGGTGCCAAAAGGAGCGCCCAAAGGGTGCCAGGCACCATCCGTGGACAGATCAGTGCCTCTGTCTTTTTACGGTGCCAGGCACCGGTCGTGGACATTTTTGATGGTTTTGTGCGTGTGAGATGGACATTGAAGTGTATTAATCTCAAAACTGGAATATGTGTTGGTAAAGGAATCTTGGATTAAGAAATGAAAGTTCATTAGCATTTCATTTGTTCAATCAATCGATTGATTAACGAAAATGGAATTTCCTTTAATCAATCGATTAATTGTACTAAAAATAAAAAGGGGAGTAGCTAATTTATAAGATTAGTAAATTTATTTTTTGGGTTTTATTTAGAAAAATGCTTCATTACTTAAATACAGAGTAGGGAATGATAACCTCTGGCATACCTGCTGCATATGGTGCAACTTCGTATTGCTGGAATTTAAGGACGATTCCTTTATCATAAAAGTAAAAAGGGCGGTTATCATTAATTGTTATACTAGCCGGATCACTCACATATGTCATCCCAAGCTTATTGCCTTGATTCAATAAGTCTATTTTTGCGAATTTTTTTACTTTCGTAACAGCGTTATTATTTTCGACTACTTTCGTTAGAGAAATTTCATTTCCAGTGTTAGCATCAAAGTTATAAGAAGTAGCGGCTGTCATTCCATGAGCACCGCCAGTATATTCGTAATCAAAGAAAAGTATGCTTAATAAATTGTTTTGATTATATTTAATTTCATATTTAACTTCATGGGTATATTGATTTTGTGGAGCCCCATGCTCGGCTTCTAGTTTTTTAAGTTCTAATGCGTTTGTATAAGATGAAGCAATGTGCTTTTGTAATACTTCATTTATTTTCTTTTGGGCTGTATTGTTAATTAAACCTTCTACCTGTGGGTAGTTAAATGTATCTTTATATTTAGAATCTACAATTTTTACCCCAAGTGTCTGAAGTTTTGATTTTGCTGGAGTTTGGTAATTGATGGCTGCAGACTTCTTAATAAATGCTCCTCCACCAACTCCATACAGACCGCCGAACTGATTTTTGTATGTGTAAACGCGATATTCTTCCCCTTGTTTTAACTTTCGAACCTCTACTAAACTTTTGTTGTCCTCACTTAATTTCCATAGCTGAGAATTTTGTAATAATGTTACCTTTCCAATTTGCCCTTTTTTCAGCTCTGTTTTTCCCCACATGACACTTGCATGTGCTGATGGATTAGGCTGAAGGAAGATAATAAGCACCGCTACCACTAACAAACTTATTAATTTTTTCATGTAAAAATCTCCTTTAATTCGTATGATTTTCTTCTCTAAAATGAGACGGATGAAAGATGAAAAAGGTTTTAAAAATTGCCCGAAAAAGTGGAAATGTCTCCTTTTTTTAACGAGATAAAGAGTATTTTAATTTTTGGGAAAAATAGCCCAAATGCGGAAATAATTACAGTAAAATAAGACCATCAATTATAATTTTGTGGGGTGTTAGTAGTGAAAAGGTCTCGAGTGTTAAGTTTTATTCTCTGTTTTTTTCTGATCATCATTTATAACCAAAATGGAATAGCTTCTGCAAGTACTAATAAAATTTCGAAAATCGGAAAACCAATTACAAATAGCACGGCCATTACAGCCACTTCAGGCAATGATTCAAAAGGAAATGCGTATATGTATATTATTTTACAAGGTGAGCCTGCCCAGCTTGTTGTTTATGATATTTTTAAAAAGACAATTGTTGATCAAAAAGCATTAGCAGGATCTTCAAGTGGTTGGGCAATTAAGTTAGATCATAAAAGGGAGGTTTGGATCGGAGGCACTCCATCTAATAAGCTATACCACTATAACCCCGATCAAAAGAAGCTGACAGATCGCGGCAAAGCGACAAGTGGAAGCACCTCTATCCATGATATTGAAGTGGATAAGGACGGGAATATTTATGGAAGCACATCATATGAAGGTGGGCTTTTTAAGTATAGTAATGGTAAGTTCCAAAACTTAGGACAGGCCTCAAAAGGGAAAACGATTGGGCGGAGCTTAGCTTATGAGCCAAAGACAAATACGATGTTTATCGGTGTTGGAGCCAATGCGGATTTAATTGCTTGGAATTTGAAAACGAACGTGAAGAAATCGATTTTGCCAGAAAAATATAAAAAAAATATGACTTCTGTTTATGACTTAGATCAAGCTGGTGGCGTATTGTTTGCAAAGCTAGAAAAACACAATACGATTCTCATGTTTGATGCGGCAACTTATAAATTTAAAGGTGAGATAAAGGCAAAATCAAGAGGCGTTTCTAAGCTAGCTCCAAATGGAAAAGACGTGTACTTTACGACTGATTTCCAATTGCAAAAACTAGAAATACAAACTGGAAAAGTGACGCCTACCAAAAAAGCATTGCAAGGAACTGAAGCGGTATCACTTGATTTTATTCAGCATGAAGGAAAGACATATTTAACAGGTTTGTTAGGCAATACAGGGACATTTTTTACCTATGATGTCGCAACTGAAGATTTACTAGTCGATCGTTTTCCTCTTCCTGCTTTAGGAGTACCTATTTATAATTTAGGAACAGGACCAGACGGTAATATTTACATTAGCAGCTATGTTTCAGAAAAAATGGGTGTCTATCATCCAGCAACAGAGACATTCTCGACAGTTGAGAAAGTTGGACAAGTTGAAGGATTTGCTGTCGCCAATAATCGTTTCTATTTAGGCATTTATCCTGGTGGTATCGTTTCTGAAATGAATTTTTCTTATAAGAGTCCTTATGTGCAAGAACTTTTTAAGATTGGGAATGGACAAGATCGACCAGTTGCCATGACTGGCGTAAAAGGGACGAATCAATTATTCATTGGTACTCATCCTAAAAATGGTGAAATCGGTGGCAGTTTAACCATTTATGATACGGCTAAAAAGACTCATTCCGTAAGAAGAAATATTGTGAAGGATCAAAGCATTATTTCACTTACAACCCATCAAGGCTATGTGTACGGAGGAACATCGATATTTAGTGGGAAAAATATCGAAGGTAAACAAAATGCTGTCTTTTTCAGAATAAAAGGCACAGCACCTAATGGAAAAATTGAAATTCTTCCATTAGGAGTTAGCAAGCCCCGGATGATCCATGCTTTAACTGCCGACGACAAAGGAAAAGTTTATGGCTTATCTGATGGGAATTTCTTTGCCTATGATCCACATACGAAAAAAACACAATCGGTCAATGTCGTCAAAAATACGAGCGGCCGTTTCCAAAACGGGTCCTTAGTTATCGGAAATGACAAATATATTTACGGGACAGTCGAAGGTACATTATTTAGAGTTCATTCTGGCACATTTAAATTGGAAAAATTGAGAGATAGCGGCGCAAACAGGCTAACAAAGGGAGCCGATGGGGTTATTTACTTCACGAATAAAGATGAATTGTGGAAAGTGGAATAATAATAGAAGCATTTCTTTTTCGGTGCCTGGCACCGCTTGTGGACAGATTAGGTCATTCTGTACATATGGGGCGGACAGTTGGGGGATACAATTAAAGTGACTATTGAATATTTACTTTTTTTGTTATAAAAGTGGTTATAACTCACTATTAATTGAAAATTTACAATTTATTTACCAAAGTGAAAGATATTTACTATATAATATGGATGTTATAGTAAAAAATACTAGGAGGTCAGCCATGCAATTGTTTAAGAAGAGTTTTATTGCACTCGTCTCAACAGTAATAGTATGGTCAGGTTTTGGTGGGCATTTCTCAGTCCAAGCCGAAAGTACTACAGCAAGTACAGGAACGAAAAAGATTACTATTTTGCACACAAACGATTCACATGGTCGAATTGAAGAAAGTCAAAATGATGGAATGGGATTTGCGAAACTATCAACTTTAGTGAAGCAATTTCAAGCTGAAAACCCTAATACTTTACTATTAGATGCTGGAGATACATTCCATGGAACAACTTTTGCCACAGTTAGCAAAGGTGATAGTATCGTTGAAGTCATGAACAAAGTCGGCTATGACGGAATGGCAGCTGGCAACCATGATTTTAACTATGGGTATGAAAGACTGCTTGAGCTGGAAAAAAAGACTCAATTCCCAGTATTAAGTGCAAATGTTCGTCAACAGGACAACTCACTTTTATTAAAGCCTTATTTTATTAAGGAAGTAGACGGACTTAAACTTGGCATCTTTGGCTTATCAACTCCTGAGACACATTACAAAACACATCCGAAAAATGTAGAAGGATTAACGTTTACGGACCCTGTAAAAGAAGCGCAAGCAATGGTAAAAGAATTAAAGGCTCAAAATGTTGATATGATCATTGCGGTTACTCACCTTGGAATTGATGAATCTAGTACAGAGACATCGATTAAAGTAGCAAAGGGTGCACCAGGTATCGACCTTATCGTTGATGGACATAGTCACTCTACTCTAGTTGAAGGGTTAAAAGGTGAAAATGATACATTAATCGTAAGCTCTGGTGAATATACGAAAAATCTTGGTGTTGTTGAGTTAACTTTTGAAGATAAGAAATTAACGAAAAAAACAGCAAGATTAATCAAGAAAAGTGAGACTGCTGATGTAAAGCCTGACGCGGAAGTCGAAAAGGTAATTAAAGATATTCAAACTGCACAAGAGAAAATTTTAAAAGAAGTAATTGGAAAAACAGGAGTAAAATTAGATGGAGAACGTGAACAAGTTCGTGTAGGGGAAACGAATCTCGGAAACCTTATTACGGATGCGATGGTTGATATGACAGGAGCAGACATGGCTGTTACAAATGGCGGCGGTATTCGTGCATCTATTAATGAAGGTGATATTACAAAAGGTAATGTCATAACCGTATTACCATTCGGCAACTATATCGTTACGAAAAAGTTAACGGGTGCTCAAATTAAAGCAGGATTGGAAAATGGAGTTAATTCCTATCCCGAATCAAAAGGGGCTTTCCCACATGTTTCTGGTTTAACCTTTGCGATTGATACTGCTCAAAAAGTAGGAAATCGTGTTCATTCAATGAAAATTAAAGGACAGCCAGTTGATATGAAGAAGGAATACTTAGTTGCAACAAATGATTTTATGGCTGCAGGTGGAGATGAATATACTTCATTTGAAGATAGCCCAATCGTTAATGAGTTCCCTGCTTTAGAAGAGGCACTAATTGCTTATATTCAAAAAATTGGTACTGTCAATGTGAAAGTAGAAGATCGCATTGTTGCGAAACCAATTGAAAAAGAAGTGCCAAAAGAAGATCCTAAAGAAGAGCCGAAAGAAGAAGTTAAACCTACACCAGCTGTTTATTGGGATGGCTTACTAATGAAAAAAGGCCAAATCGGCCGTGTCATTATCGAAAAGCCTATTAATCTATGGAAGCGCGATGCAAACAATAAACTTACATTTGTACGCGTATTAAATCCTGGTGAAAAATACCGCGTTTATCTTTACGATAATCTCCACTCAGGTCAATATGGAGTTGGTGGCGGTTATTACGTAACAAACATAAAGGATTACATTAAATATGAAACACCGTCTAAGAAAAAATTGGCGGAGTTGAACAAATAGAAGTGCTATAAGAAGGAGAGTCCTGATGGGCTCTTCTTTTTTTATGAAAAGCAAGACAATCCTTCCGTAAATCGTCGCAACTATGTAAAATAGAAAAGTAGACTAAAAAAGCTAGTTTTAAAGGGAGAAGATGATGAGGAAATTATTTGTGATTGTTTTTGCTTTTTGTTTAAGCTTTGTGACTTTAACGACGGTGAAGGCCTCAGATGAAAGAATTGAGGGAAGTTCGATTTTGAGTGCTAAACAGATGGGGGACTTTGTTTTATTAAAGTATCCAGATCCGAAATTAACAACTGTCGATATTTATAGATTGGCAGATTTATATTTGTCATTAGGCAGACAGGAAGGAATTCGAGGGGATATTGCTTTTGCACAGGCAATATTAGAAACAGGATATTTTCAATATGGGAAGGATGTTCTGCCAGAGCAGAATAATTATTCTGGTATCGGTGCTGTAGGTGGTGGAGCTCAAGGAGCTTATTTTAATACACCTGAAGAGGGAGTACGAGCGCAAATTCAGCATTTGAAGGCTTATGCGAATTATGAGCCACTAGTTACAGAAAAAATAGATCCTCGATTTGATTATGTGAAGCGTGGCATCGCCCCTAATTGGACAGATTTAAACAATCGTTGGGCTGTGCCGGGAGAAAATTACGGTGAGCGGATATTAGCTATTTTTTCAGAGATGAAGGCAATAAATTTGGCGATTCCAAATGTAAGCAGTGATTGGTCATCAAAGCTGCCAGCAGCTGCTGTACATTTAAAAGCGGATATGCCATTGATAAGCCCCGATGGGAAGGTTACGAAAGTACTGAAAAAAGGGTATTCATACAAAGTGTTTGGAACGATAGGCAATAATTATAATATGGGTGGAAACTATTACATTGCCGCTAATAGCAGCAAGATGAGTGTATATATTGGTAGACTACATATAAAAAGTAAAGATCTTAATCTCTATCGACTTGATGGGAAAGTTCATCGGAAACTAGCGCAAGGTGATCTTGTACGTGTTTTTAGTTTTGATGGAAATGCTTACTATGTAGGTGGAGGCTATTATATTCAACGCAGTGGAGATGTTTCTTTTTATAAAGGAAATATCCAAATAATTGGAGACAGTCCTTTATACGATTCAAATGGCAATGTGTCTAAAACATTGAAAAAGGGTCAAACATTCAGAGTTTATGCTATAAAGGGTAACCAGCTCGACCTTGGTGGCGGCTTCTACGTAAACTATGATAAAACAAAACAAAGCTATAGCAACAACTAAAGAGATACCATAAAGTTGTGCCTGGCACCTTCCGTGGACAAATGCCCAGTTTTGTTCGTATATGAAGGACAATTTCATAAAATTAATTAGTTTATAGAAAAAGAATAACTAAAAAGAGATTTAGGTATCATAAACACCTTAATCTCTTTTTTATTTTCGCAAATCAAGAAATCTGTCCACCATAGAAATACAAAACCCATCAAAATGTCCACAAGCGGTGCCTGGCACCCGAAAAAGACAAAACCCCTGAAATGTCCACGCATGGTGCCTGGCACCAGAAGATGGCACCATAAGAGGTAATAAGAAATAGTACCTAATTTTTTTATTCTATAGGGTAATAGTGGTAAATATTTCTATCAATGAGTTAAAATGATAATGTAGGCTATATTTGGAGGTGGCTTATGGTATACTACATGCATCTAGTTAGAGGATTTGTTGCCCCTCATATTTTATTCTTCCAATTAGGAAAGGCGGAGGAGATTCGGGGGCTATGGAAGAGAGCCGCTTTCTTAGTTTTTCTAAGTGTTCTATTGTTTTCATTAAGCAGTTTTTTTGGACTTGGAACAGATTTTTTGACAAAAGAAATAGCGGAAATTAGTAATCAAGCATTTGAAACGAAAAAGCTATTAATTTGGATTGGACAGATGATTTGGGGCTTTGCTTATGCAGCGCTCGTTATTTTCGGAATGGCGCTAGTTCTATGGGCAATATTAGACATGCCATATATGAAAATTGTCGTCATTCAATTGTTTGTTTTAAGCATTTTATTAGTAGAAAAAGCGATTTTACTACCGATACGAGTTTCATTTGGAATTGGACCTGAATCCTCCCCATTTTCACTGGGTGTAATCGCTCAATATGTAACGACAAATTCGATTATCATTTATATTTTTTCACAAGCTTCTATTTTTAAAATTGGGGCGATTTTTTTTCAATATAAAGGGCTGAAAGGGTTAAGTGATAGAAACCCAAAATTGGTTTTACTACTAATTATTTTAGTGAATCTATTCTTTTGGCTTACGTCTGCATTATTATCCTATCTAAAAATTGAAAGGTTAATCTAAAGGCAGGTGAAAAGGATGAAGAAATGGGTCAAGCTCATCATATTTACAGTAAGTGTTATTTTTGTCGCTGGGAATCTATATTTAATTTTGAAAGATGGTTCAAAAATTAATCGCTCCGCATATGTTAAAGAATGGACAAACATTACCGAAGAGAATATTAAGAAAACTCTTCATAAAAATGGAATAGTTGCTCCCGAAGAGGATTATCATTATTATTACGATCCTCAAAACGGTGCTTTTAAACAGTTTCTTGTTAAAGAAGGAGAGGATGTGGTCGGTGGAACCCCTTTATATGAGTATTTCTCTACTGAAATAGAGTCGGAGGTTGCGAGAGTAGAAGCTGAGAAAGAAAAGATCGAAAACCAAATTATCGCTTTACAAGATCATATTAAAGAGCTTACTCTCTATAAAAATTCATTATCTTTTGCTGAGGAGGAGAAGCACACAGAACGTTCGATCATACATAGCGTTGAAAGAGATATTTATCATAATGAATTGCAAGTTGACATGTTAAGACAGGAAGCAGAAAAATATGAGCAACAACTACAAATGATGAGTACTCGAGAAAATAAGCTGACAGTCATTAGCGATTTCGATGGAATCGTAAAAAATGTGAATGAAAACTTAGGAAGTCCGCTTATTACGATTAGCTCAACCATTCCAGTTATAACAGGACATTTTAATGAAGATGAACGTTATCAGATCGAGGATGGAATTAGTGTGGTTATCTCATCTAAGCATATAAAGAAAAAATTAACCGGCACCCTTCAGAGTGTTAGCAAACTACCATCCAATTCACATTCAGAAAATGCTCAAAATGGGAGCGAATATTCATTTATTGTGCAAATGGATGACGAGGTAGAAACGGAGCTGCTTAACGGTACTCATGTTGAACTTTCATTTATTACAAAAGAGATTGATGGTGCTTTAATGGTTCCGAAGGAAACGATAGTGAAAAAAAAGAAAGATTCCTTTATTTGGGTTATAACAGAAAGTGGTTTGCTTGAAAAAAGAGAAATCAAAACGGGGCTATCATCTAAAGGGAAAGTGCAAATAAAATCAGGTGCAGAAAAAAACGAGCTTATCGTCAGTGAACCGAAATCTATTCAAAAAGGTGAGGGGCCAACTTTTATTTCACCTCTAAATTTTGCAAAACTAGAAATCTCTGAACTAAAACAAATGAGAAAAAAGCAAATTTCGAAAGATATACTCAAAGGAATATTAATAAGATAAAGACATGCGGTGCCTGGCACTATTCGTGGACAAAGTATATAGATTTGTATTTTTGGAGTGGACAAGTAGTTGGTTTGGTTAGGAACATACATAAATTTACTATAATGTCCATGTGAGGAATACAAAATTGATTAAACTGTCCACGAGCGGTGCCAGGCACCGCCTAAAGGGATACATCCGAATGGCTGAGCCAAATGTAAAATGTAAAAGGAGGATATTATGAAGAAATGGGTTAGGAGTGCGTTGGCGGTAACAGTTGGACTTGGTTTAGTAGCTAGTAATTTAAGTCCTTCCATGTCAGTATCAGCAAGTTCATTTAAAAATTTGCAGAATGTTTCTGTAACAGATGTAAAACAGCCTCAGCTGCAGAAAAAGTTGGAGCAATTAAATGAGAAGTCTTTAAGTGAAGACACACTTGTTATTAAATATGTGAAGCCTTTGACACAGGCAGAGCATAATAGAGCGGGTGGCACCGTAATAACAAATTTTCCAGATCTTAAATATGCAGTTGTTAAAGTTAAAAACAAAAAAGATTTTCAAAAGGTGATGAGCAATTACAAAGGTTTTAAGCATGTAAACTCAGTTAACCCAAGTGCCCTTTATAAGCCTTCAAGTAATCTATCAGATCCGAAAGTAAAGGAACAATACTTTATTGATATGCTTAAACTAAATGATGCACATAAGCTTGCTGGTAAAAATACAGTTACTGTTGCTGTCATTGATCAGGGAGTAGATGGAAATCACCCAGAGCTTAAAGGAAAGCTTTTACCAAGTTATAATGCCGTAAATCCTATGAACCAAGGTACACCTGATTTCCATGGAACACATGTTGCTGGAATTATTGCAGGTAACAAAAACAATGGAATTGGTGGCTTTGGAGTAAATCCTAATGTAAAAATTCTCCCAATTGATGTTTTTGATCAAAGCTGGGGTGCTTTTGACTATTCAATCGCACAAGGGATTTTACACGCAATCGAGAAAAACGCTAAAGTGATTAATATGAGTCTCACTGGTCCAATGAAATCACCATTAATCGAAGATGCAGTGAAAAAGGCTTTAGAGAAAAATATTACAGTCGTTGCTGCTGCAGGTAATACTGGAGATCAGACAACAGGTTATCCAGCTGCTTACGAAGGTGTAATCAGTGTCGGTTCTGTCGATAAAAATAAAAAACTAGCCGTTGATTCTACATACGGACCGTCGATAGATATCGTTGCACCAGGTGTCGATGTGTATAGCACTTTCTATCAATATGGGCAGAAATCAAGCTTCCTAGAGATGAGTGGTACATCGATGGCTTCTCCGATGGTTGCTGGGGTTGCCTCCTTACTTTTATCAAAACACCCGAATTTAACACCATCCCAAATTGAGTATATTTTGGAGCATACTGCAGATGATCTTGGTGAACCAGGCTATGATATTAAGTATGGAAACGGGCTTGTCAATCCAGTAGCCGCGCTCAAGTTTGATGTGAAGAAGCTTCCGGCTTTAACAAGTAAGCCTTGGACGGATGCGGAGATTGCTGAAAAAGCCCAAGTAGTAGATTTAGCAAAAACGTCAGAGGTTAAAGGTTCAATTACAAAACCATTTGAAGAGAAATGGTATTATGCAGATGTGAAAAAAGGAGAGTATGTTCAGTTTGCTCTTGAAGGTTCAGCACAATTTGACTATAAATTAATGCTTAATCTTCAATCTCCAGAAGGAAAGGATAAACTGGATATTAATAAAGTGTTGGCTGGTCAAGTGGAAGGCAAGCTTTATAAAGCCCCATACACTGGGAAACTAGCATTTGGTGTGAAAGATGTAAATGGAAACTATGATGATTCGAAAAAACAATTATCAAAATATACACTTTCGGTAAAAAAATACGTTGATCTTCCTAAGGATGAGTCAACTTTCGAAGAGCCGGTTAAAATTGAGCTTCCATATAAGTCGAAGGAAGAATATCGATTAATTGGCGAAGAAGGAGACGATGATTATTTCAGTTTTACAGTAGATGATGAGCAAGCAGTAAAGGTAGAGCTTTCTGGTATTCCAGGGGTTGATACGAGCTTAAGTGTTTACGAGAAATATGTGATGCCACCATTAGAAGATGGGGAAACAGGCGATTATAGTACAATGGAAGAGCTAGTCTTAAAAGAAGAAGATCTTTCTCCGTTATATTACGCAAATAATAAAGGGAAGAGCGAAGGAGAACTATTAACCTTTATTGCACAGCCTGAGGTTGAGTATTTAATTAAAGTTTCGAATAAAGATGGAAATTATTTTGGGATTTTTGACTTTTTCTTTAATATGGGCTTAATGGAGGACGAGCAGAAGCCAGAATCCTCTGCTATCCCTTATCAACTTAGTGTTCAAGGAAAAGTACTTCCTCCAGATGAAGATTCCTTGCCAGTTTTCTCTCGAATAGATGATGAGGAAATGAGCGATGTTGACAAGAAAAAAGAACTTCTTTTACAAGAGACAGAAGAGGAAGAACTTGATTACGTCCAATTGGTGAAGGATGGCTCCCTTCCTTATGGAATTGGTGAATCTGCGACAGGTTATTTACAAACATTGGATGATGAGGATTGGTTTGCGGTAACACCGAAGGAAATGGGGATTTATCAATTTACCCTTTCGAAAAATGAAGCGACAGTTCCGATGTTTAGTATTTACCAAGTGAAAGAAGAGAAAAATACAGATTCAAATTCAGAAGAAAAAACCTATACTTATTTTGAGGAACTTGCTTCAAATCAATTTTCATTTTGGCAAACTGGAGAATTCCAAGAAGTCGTTTATGTAGGACTTAAGAAAGATGAAACATATTACATTAAATTAAATACAAACTATTATAATGGAAATATTTCATTTGATCCTTATAAATTTACTTCTAAATTATTTGTCAAAAATCCACATGATAAATATATAGATTATGATAAATTAGAGGGGATTAAAAACCTCCCTGCTAATGTCATTGAAGGCAATTTTGCTATGCCTAATTCTCCTAAAGTCTTCTATTATGAAAATAAACAAGACGACCTTTATGGAATAACGCTAGAGAGAAAGCAAGTTAGTGATCAATTTAAATCTCAATATCCGAAAGAACTGCTAAGTAATTTCAGTGGAGAAGTCGTCATTGTCGAGGATAAAAATAAAAACCGTAAGCTCGATACGGAAGAAATGAGAAATATCCATTCTATTTATAGAGGCGGAGAGATGGGTAAAACATTTGGCTCCTATAAAATGGAGAAAAATAAAAACTATATTATTATTGTTTCAGCAAATTTTGAATGGCCAAATTCATTTTCTCTCTTACCGTTTAAATTAACGGTTAAGCCAGTAAATAAAGTGGATGAAGATAAAAACTCAGTTGTCAAAAATAATATTCCATCAAAACCACTTACACTAAAAACAAAATCAGCTAATCATTTACAAGCAGTAGGTCATTTAAATGCTGGTGTGCCATATGGTGATGAGGATTGGTATGTGCTGAAGCTCGACAAAAATACGAAAGGAAAAATCGAGCTCCAAACAGGTATTGAAGTAGATGGGGTCATTTCTTTATACAAAGACGGAAAACACATTGCAACCGCTGACTATTACTTAAATGGTGACAGTGAGATTCTCCCATTTGATTTAACGAAAGGAACCTATCATATTAAAGTTCGAGATATTAATGGTAATTCCACTTTAGAGCCATACACATTAAACGTTTATAAATAAATTTTTCTTGAAAAGGGCTATCTTATCTGTCGATTTATCGGCAGAGATAGCCCTTTTTTGCTTTGTGAAAACATTGATTTAACAATATTTTTACGGTTTGAAATGGTGACTTTTTTTATAAAAAATTTGCTCATTATTGGAGATTAGAAAAGGTCTATGTATTCTACGATTGCAATCATCTAATGACCAAAATCGGTGGAATTGCAAGAAAATCAGTCCGATAGCAATCATCTAATGGCGATAATTGATGAAATAGCAATAGAAAAAGCCCAATAGCAATCTTCTAATGACCACAATTGGTGGAATCTCAGTAAAATAAGTCCAATAGGATTCCTCTAATGCCAAAATCTGTGGAATCTCAAGCAAATAGGTCGATAGGAATCATCTAATGACCATAATCTGTGGAATGGCAATAGAAAAAGCCCGATAGCAATCCACTAATAACCACAATCACTGAAATCAGAGGCGAATTAATCCGATAGAAGTCCCCCCAAACGACCATAATCTATTCTATCCCCAAAAATATCGCCATTAGCAACGCCAAACACCAAAATCGACAGTATCCCCCTAAGAAAATCTCCAATCGCAACCCCTATACTATCCCCAAAACACAATAATTAATGGTAATATATTGATATTAAGGGGGAATCACGTTGAAAAAATATTTATTTATGATGATAGCATTTATTCTATTTCTATCCATGACCCCAGAGAAATCAAAAGCTGCCACCGTTTATTGGGACGGGGTTGAGCTAAAAAAGGGCCAAATTGGGCGTGTAACAATAACGAAGCCAGTTAATTTATGGAAGAGAACTGAAAGTGGTCTTCAATTTGAAAGATTACTTCAAGAAGGTGAAAGATTTAGAGTTTACCGGATGGATGATCTTTATGGAGGTCAATTTGGGGTTGGAGGAAATTACTATATTACGAATATGAGTGATTATGTAATCTATGAGACTCCATCCGTTTCAAAACGAAAACTGCTCGATTGTGATCAAAATTGTTTAGTTGAAATGATGCTGATTTTACCTCAAGAAAAATATGATGTAGACAATACAAATGAAATAAAAGAGCGTTTAAAATCGCTGCCTGAATCTTTATTGGTTGAGATTATAAATCATAAAATCCAGCTGATTTTAGTGAATGGTCCGATTACCGGTGTTGAGGAATTTTCCTATTTAAAAGGGGCAGTTCCAAGGGGCTGGGAGGGTACGAATAAAACGTGGGATGATGTTCCTGGTATTGGTGGTAGTAAGTCAGTTGTCGTTCGAATTGGTTATAGTGAGAAAGGAAAAGGGCATGGCTCTGTTAATTTAGAATTACATGAACTTGCCCATTCCATCGACGGGATTATAAAAAACCATGTATCAACCTCAGCTGCTTTTCAAACCATTTGGAATAGTGAAAAAGAAAAGCTGTTTTCGGGAGAATCCTATTTTCTCCGTTATTCCGAGGAGTATTTTGCTGAAGCATTTGCCCTGTATTACCGTGATCAGGAATCACGAAATAGATTGAAAAAATTAGCACCCTTAACATATCAGTTTATTGAAAGCATTAAATAAAAAAGGAGCTGTCCTTTCAGTCGGATTTCCGATAAAGGGACAGCTTTTTTTTATGGCTAATCGAAAAGTTCAAGCAATTGAACGTACTAAAGTAAAATGTAAAAAAAATTCGACTCTAATGGTCAGCACCACTTGAAAGCTCCTGCCTCGTTGAAGCCCCTTACTGACATTTAAAGGACTAAGTATGCCAAGTTTTTTTAAATAAAAATAGAAATTTACTAGATCATGTAAATTCTATTAGTCCAATAGTCGTTTTATGAAGTAAATTGTCCAAATTATAGTGAAAGTGTCATATAATAATAGAATAGTATAATGAAGGAGAGGACAAATGCGGAAAAAGTGGATTGTTAATTTAGTAGTTATTGCAGCTTTGATTTTGGGATTGAACACACCGGCTCAAGCGAGTGAGCCAAAAGTATATTGGGATGGCCTCTTGATGGTTAAAGGACAAGTCGGAAAAATAAAAGTAATTAAACCGATTAATCTTTGGAAAAGAGACGGGGATAAACTTATTTTTACGAGAGTTCTAAAACCAGGTGAACAATATCGAGTGTATCGATATGATAATTTACACGGGGGACAGTATGGACTAGGTGGCGGCTATTATATTACGAAAATGGCAGGCTATGTAGATTATCGCACCCCTTCGAAGAAAAAGCTTGCTGAGCTTGAAGCTGCATATGCTGGTGGCGGCGGCAGTCCAGCAAAACCAGTTGGCAATCTTACAATTGGAAAAGTAACACAGCAGCAATCTAAGCAATTAGCACCTGGAGTTACGGAGAGGCAGCTTTCTGTTGATAGCAATCGAGGGAAACAGAAGATTTATACAGTAGAATACGATGGAAAAACAGATAAAATAAGTTTAGAAACTGCTTTAGCAAAAGGACAGTTATTCGGTTTTGAAACCGTAACAAGTCAAGCAAAAAATGCACAAACTTCTGACAACCATGTTGTTGCTGGAATTAATGGTGATTATTTTGATAAAAATGGTCAACCTATTGATTTAATGATTCAAAAAGGGAATATTGTTTCTACAAGCCAGACCCCATTAAATCAACTAGCGGTTTTTGGAATAACAAAAGATGGCAAGCCGATAATTGGCAGCCCAGAGCTGAAATTATCTGTACAAATAAACGGTCAAAATCCATATGCGATTAATTCAGTCAATCGTTCGAGAGCAGGCAATCATCTTGTGCTTTACACTCCTGCATTTGCAAGCTCTACAAGGACAAATGAACTTGGTACGGAAGTCGTTGTAAAGATCGATTCTGGCCAGTTAAATGGACATAGTGTACTAACGGGTACAGTAGTAAGAGTGGTCAAAAATGCTGGAGATGAGAAATTAAATAGTGGTGAGTTTATTCTATCTGGTCACCATTTCGCAAGCGACTTTTTACAGACTGTAAATGAAGGCGATAAAGTAGAAGTTAAAGCTGAATTTACTTCAGCAGATTGGAATCAAGTCGTCGAAGCTATTAGTGGTCGCTATCATTTAGTAAGAAATGGTTCCATTGTGAAACAAGATGTCGCAGGTGTGCATCCGAGATCGGCAATTGGGATAAAAGCAGACGGTGGAATTATTACCGTTGTCGTAGATGGCCGTAATAATTCGACTAGTGTTGGTGTAACGTTAGCGGAGATGGCAACCGTTATGAAGGATTTAGGTGCTGTTCAAGCCTTCACATTTGATGGCGGGGGCTCGTCAGCGATGGTTACAAGAAATCATGGGGATGAAAATCCTTCTTTAATTAACCGACCATCAGATGGTAGTGAACGTTCTGTTGCAAACGCATTATTATTTATTAGCCATTGGATGAAAGGACCTCTTCATCAGTTGGTTGTAAATCCAGCGGAAGTAACCCTTTTTGCAGGAGCTACATATAAGGATTTAGGTATCACGGTTAAAGGCATGGATGCGTTCTATAATGCGGTTCCAGTTTCTCAGCCGATTGCTTTCAGCTCCCCTGCTCTAAAGAAGAATGCAGATGGAAGCTATACAGTAGCAACGAACGTAAGCAATGGTGAAATTGTTGTTTCTTCTGGGAATATTTCTAGTAAGATTAAACTGAATGTCATTAACACGCTTGAAAGTATTCAAATCGACGAGAAAGACATTATTGTTGAGAATAATACGATTTACAAAATTCAACCAAAAGGAATTTATAAAGGAAAAACAGTCATTTCGGATCCTACATTATTTAAATGGAGTGTAACCCCTAATATTGGAACGATTAATAATAAAGGTGAATTTAAAGCTGGTGCTTCTAAAGGAACAGGTACGATCACAGTCTCTCATGGAAAAGTATCAACAACTATTAATGTAACGGTTGGTACGCCAGCTCCTATCTTACTTGAAGGCTTTGAAAATGGTATTGCTAATTACAAGGCTTCAGGTGCAAGATATAAAAATGTGAAAATTGAAGAAAGCAGTACAGTTAGTAAAACAGGTAAAAAGTCAATTAAGCTTGCGTATGATTTCACTGGTACAGCTGGAACTTCAGGTGCTTATGTAGATGCAGTTAATCCGATCGCGATTAAAGGCAAGCCGAAGAAAATCGGGATGTGGGTTTATGGTGATGGTCAAGGACATTGGCTAAGAATGCAGCTCAAAGACGGAAAAAACACAGAGATCCAGCTTGATTTCACGAAGAATTTGAATTGGACTGGATGGAAGTATGTGGAGGCAGTTGTACCAGAAAGCGTGACAACTCCACTAAGAATTGAAGCGCCAGTTCGTTATATGGAGACAAATGATTCTAATAAGAACAGTGGCGAGATTTACATCGATCAAATTCAAGCTGTATATTAAAATCAAAATTGATCGTGAAGTGAAATAATTATTTGAAGGAGCTTCCTTACATCAGCAACGTAAGGGATTCGCAAGCCTAGATGTAAGACTTATTTTCAGATAAGTTCGTTTAGTAACTTAAATAGATTGTTCATATTTTATCGTTAATGGAAGGGGCAATTCCCTGCAAAAAATGGGGAACTTGACCCTTGTTCTTTTTAAAATGCTAAAAATTGTTATAACTATTGGTTTGATTTGTCATTTCTGATATGGTACGCTATAAAAAGCTGATTTATGAAAGTGCCTATTATTTTGAAATTATGAGACCCTTTTCGTTGGAGGGAAAAGAATGTCATTTAGTTCGAAATTCGATCATATTAAGAAACAGTTTGAAAAAGAACCCCCAAAAATTATTGGAGGCTATAAAAGACAAGGCTGGGCTCAAAAGACTTTGGATAAAATAGAAAATGCTGATATTGAGCAAGAGCCAAAAGGATTTGTAACTGCGAAGGCTATTCTTGAAGCAAATGATGGTAGTTATTATCCGGCATTTTTATTAATTGATACGAAGAAAAGTGGGAAAATTAAAGATGCGTTTTTCCTTTCGGAAACGCAAGATCAATTTAATCTTATTCCTTTAGAGTTAGCTCTAGAGTTCATTGATAAAGAAGCGAATGACTTAATGCCATTTCGATACAGAACACTAGGAAAAATTAAAGGAGACCAATTCCAAAAAAATTGGCCGGACTTTTCTTAACCTTTACATTGCCTGTGAGCTATGTGATTAGTTTGTGAAACCATTTACTGGATTACATTCTAAGTGCATACCTTACAGGTTTTTTGTTTTTTAACAAATGGTGTAACTTTCCATAAATAAAAGTATAACTGGAGTCATGAATTGGTTCTTTTGTAACACTCCTGTAATATTACTAGTCCGATTTAATCAAATTGAAATGAAAAATTACCTGAAAATAATGTAAAATTACTTCTATACTGATAAATTATGACAATCTTTTTATTTTCAGGAGGTAAAGAATGAAGAGAATAGCGAAAGTTGTCCTAACTGCTTCATTGTTATTACCAGCTTTTTTCGGGGCGGACAAAGCAAGTGCTTCAAGTATACATAATGATATGATTGATTTTAGTCGAACATTAATTGGAACTCCTTATCTTGGTGGAGGGAATACGCCAAGTGGATTTGATTGCTCAGGGTTTGTAAAATATGTGTATGATAAGTTTAATATTGATGTGGCTAGAATTTCATCGGATCAATATACTGCAGGCGGAAAAGCGGTTGAAAAGGGAGAATTACTTCCAGGAGATCTTGTCTTTTTTATCACAGCAGGTAATGGCCGAATATCTCATTCAGGCATTTACATCGGCGATCATAAGTTTATCCATTCAGATTCAACGCAGGGTGTAAAGATTAATAGTATAGAAGAAGATCGTTATTGGAAAAATGCCTATTACGGTGCTAAACGTTACATCGATGCTCCTATAGAAGAAGAAGGTACATTCCATGGACTTGATGTAAAAGAAGGACAATTAGGTGTCATTGAAGTTACTAAATCTATTAATCTTTGGAAACGTGATAGTAACAATAATTTAGTTGTAGAAAGAGTTCTCAATCCAGGAGAAAAATATCGAGTTTATACATATGATTCAGATCATGGCGGCCAATACGGTTTAGGAGCCGGCCTTTATATTACGAATATGAAAACACATATTGCTTTTCATACACTAGAAAATGTTGCTAGTAAATAATCTATTCAAAACAAAACGGGACTTTTTAAAGGTCCCGTTTTTTGTTTTGTTAGATTCAAGCTAGAAATGTCGTAAAAGATAAACGAAGCATTCACCAATTCCTTTCGGAGTGCTTCGTTTTTTATCATCTTTCTTTCAATATAACAGGGGTGCCTCTTAGTCAAATAAATGACCTTGAGCACCCCTGTTTTTTTAGTAGAAACCTATGATTGTTTCACATCAACATTTGCTGATTGCGGAACATACGTCTTCCATTTTGATAGATCAACCTGTTCCTTTGTAATGGTTGTTTCTGGGAAGACAAAAGTCCAAGGCTTGCATGTTTGGCTTTTAATTTCAAGATTATCTAACTGAAAACCTCCTTGAGCAATAATTTCCCCTGAAGCATCTTCAAACACGAGTGGAAGATTTTCAATAAAGATGCTGCGGTCGCTCGCATTACGGATTAATAGTGTTGCTGCTAAACCTTTTCCTTCTACTAAATTAGCTTCTAATCCCATGAAGTTAACTTCGCCCTCACTTAGTGGCGGGAGATTTTTTACGATATTTTCAAGATGTATTAACTGTTCTTCAGTTAAAGACTCTTTCCAGCTTTCCTCTAAATCAAGTGGAAGTTGGTCAAACGTCTTTTTCTTCATTTCAAATACAAGCTGCCAGCCTTTTTTCGGAAGCTCCTCAACGAGTTTATGCTCATTTTCAAAAAGAAACCGCCAAGGTCTACATCCTTTAGAAGGAAGCTCTCCGAAAAGATCCATTTCAAAGCTTTTTCTAGCTAACGGCTTATTTTCAGAGTCGACTAGTAAAAGATCGATGACTTCGAAATTAATTGCTTGCGGCAAAGAGCTTCTTAAAAACGCTGTTATAACGAATCCATCATCATATTCGTACAACTTAATCCCGTTAACTTGAATCTGATTCGGTTGAAGTAGTGGAAGTTTTTGGTGATTATACTGAAATACATATTTTTCCTGAGCAGATAAATCCCAATCCGGATGATAGGATAGGATCGTCTTTATGCCTTTTTCTTTCATTCCATTTTTATTACTCATTAAGAAAGCCACCTTTGTTAAAGTAGTCGTTAATTTGCTAAGAAATACTGAATATATGTTTTAACTTGCTTACAAATTTGCGCATCTAGCTCAGCTAGAAAATGCACAAATTCGTCAAACGCTTCACGCTCGTATAAACGATAAGGATCTTCTTGCCCATAGCCTCGAATGCCAATTCCTTCTCTCATTTGGAATAATAAATCCATATGGACAACCCAAGAATGATCAAGCGTTTGTAAATACATATTTCTTATTTGATGTTGAAAGTCTTCATTTTCTTCTAGCGTTTCTAAATGAAGCAAGTGTTTATTATGAAGCTCATCGATTTTTTCTTGAATGACTTTTAAGTCAGCCCCTTTTAAATCTTTACCTGTGAAAGGAAGAGCACCAAAAATTAATGTCAACTCTTCACAAAGACTATCAGTTGGCCAATCCTCCATTAGTACATTCTCAGGACAATACACTTCAAGCAACTTTTGTAAATGCTTGCTTAATGCTTCTTTTAACAGCTCATTAAAATTCGTAGTGATCAGAAGCTCATTGCGTTTTTTATAAATAATTTTTCTTTGCTGATCAGCAATGTCATCTAGCTTTAATAGATGGTTGCGAGAAGAAAAATGAGCGCCTTCAACAATTTCTTGGACTTTTTTGACGAACTTAACTGGGTTTGGAGCTGTAATTAAGCCATCTTCATCCACTTTCATTTTTTTCTTCCATTTATCCATCTCTTCTTTATCATAACTATTGAAAATATCATCTTTAATAGAAATAATAAATTGAGTTGAACCAGGGTCGCCTTGTCTGCCAGAACGCCCTTTAAGCTGCATATCAATTCGCGCACTTTCATGTAATTCTGTGCCGATTATTTGCAAGCCGCCTAGTTCTGGTACACCATCGCCTAATAAAATGTCTGTGCCACGGCCAGCCATATTAGTGGATAGCATCACCTTATTTTTTTGGCCTGCTTGAGATATGATGAGTGCTTCATCTTCTTCTGTTTTTGCATTAAGAATTTGATGGGTAATGTCAGCTTTTGTTAAATAAGTTGATAGACGCTCTGATTGTTCAATTGATGTCGTTCCAATTAAAACGGGTCGCCCCATTTTATTCAGCTTACTAACTTCCGCAACAATTTTCTTCACTTTAGACTCATAGTCTTGGTAAACAAGAGGTTCTTCATCCAATCTAGCATTAGGCTTGTTTGTCGGAATGGCGACGACTCTTAAATTATACGTTTCCCAAAATTCTTGTTTAGCAGGAAGAGCACTACCTGTCATCCCTGAAAGTGTTTTGTACATTCTGAAATAATTCTGCACGGTAATCGATGCTTGTGTTTGATTTTCTTCTTTTATTGTTACGCCTTCTTTAGCTTCGATGGCTTGATGAAGTCCGTCACTAAATGTACGGCCTTCCATAATTCTTCCTGTAAATTGATCAACAAGCATAATGGCATCTTTTTTTACGATATAATCAACATCTTTGCGCATGACGACATGAGCTCTTAATGATTGCATAATATTATGGAGAAGCTCCCGATGCTCCGCATCATAAAGATTGGCAAGTCCGAAAGCCTTCTCAAACTCAACTGCCCCATTCTCGGCTAATACAATTTGCTTCGTTTCAGGGAAAAACTCATAATGCTCGTCATCTTTAAAATCTTTCACAATTTCAGAAGTAATTTGGAAAAGTTCTGTTGCGATATCCGATTTACTAGCAATAATCAGTGGTGTTCTTGCTTCATCTATTAAAATACTATCTATTTCATCGACAATGGCATAATGCAGTGGTCTTTGAACTTGGTCTTCAGTTTGCATGACCATATTATCGCGCAAATAATCAAACCCAAATTCGGTACCGGTTCCATACGTAATATCTGCATTATAGGCGTCTTTTTTCTCCTGTTCGGAGATTTGTGAAATATTTAAGCCGACATTTAGACCGAGAAACTGGAATACTTGTCCCATTTGCTCAAAGTCCCGTTTAGCTAAATATTCATTCGCGGTAATAATATGTACACCTTTTCCTTCTAATGCTTTTAAGTAGCTCGGAAGGGTAGCAACAAGCGTTTTTCCTTCGCCCGTTTGCATTTGGGCAATTCCACCTTCTAGTAGGGTAAGTCCACCGATTAATTGAACATCGTAGTGGCGAAGACCAAGTACCCGTTTCGAAGCTTCCCTCACAATAGCAAATGCTTCCTCTTTTAAATCAAAAATGGAAGCTCCTTCTGCAAGCTTCTCTTTAAAATATGGTGTAGAGTCTTTAAGCTCTTGATCACTTAAGGCTGATACTTTTTCTTCCAATTCATTCATATTTTCTACATGTTTATATAGACGTTTTAGTTCTGCCGAATCCTCATTAAATATCCGCTTCATCAAAGATAGCATGTTGTTCTCTCCTAAAACTTTTTTTCTAGCTAAATTATAACATATAATGTAGTATAATATATTTTGTGTGGTTAAATGCAGTTAATTTTTTACAAAATCTATTAATCTTTGTAACTTCTTGAAACCTTTTTCGATAATAAACGTCAATTTTAGAGGATACTACCATTTAAGGTCGAATTATTATAAAGACTTTTTGCAAAAAGAGGTGATACTATTAGATGCTGAGGCAACTGTTCAGCACTGGATCTGTTGAACGGGTCTTCGTATGCCACAACACAATAAAAAAATTTTTACAAAAATGAAATTAATTGAATTCTTTCTAACTTATGTTAGGATTGATCTGATTACGTTAAATACAAAAATCTAAGGTGATACTATTGGATATAAAATTGTTAGTGGCATTTATTGCTGCTTTAGTTACATCCTTGCTGATAACGCCCCTTGTTATAAAGTTTGCCATTAAGTTTGGTGCTGTTGATAAGCCGAACGCAAGAAAAGTGCATTCGAAAGTAATGCCGAGACTTGGCGGTTTGGCCATTTTTATCGGTGTGCTTGCTGGATACTTTGTTGGCGGTCTTTATAATGAAAAAATTACCGGCATTTCCGTCGGGGCGATTATTATTATCATTACAGGTATTCTAGATGATAAATATGAGTTGTCGGCAAAATATAAACTATTGGGACAGCTTCTCGCTGCTGCTGCTGTTGTAGGTAGTGGTTTAACAGTTGACCATTTGACTATTCCATTTGTTGGTACATTCGATCTTGGTTTATGGACATATCCTGTAACAGTGTTTTGGATTGTAGCGATTACAAATGCGATTAATTTAATTGATGGTCTTGACGGTCTATCGGCTGGAATATCAGCGATTGTGATTGCAACCATTGCTTTTATGGCTGGAGTAGCTGGAAAACCGCTCATATTAATGATTTCGTTAATCTTATTAGGAAGTACTTTAGGCTTTCTATTCCACAATTTTTATCCGGCGAAAATATTTATGGGTGATACTGGTGCTTTGTTTTTAGGATATTCAATTTCCATACTTTCATTACTCGGCTTGTATAAGAGTGTGACGCTATTTAGTTTTATCGTTCCAATTATCATATTAGGTGTTCCTGTTTTTGACACAACTTATGCCATAATTAGAAGGATTGTAAATAAAAAGCCGATTTCAGCTCCTGATAAATCGCATTTGCATCATCGACTTCTTGCGCTAGGTTTGTCACATCGGAAAACAGTACTATGCATTTATGGCTTTGGAATTGTTTTTAGCATTAGTGCCATACTATTCTCAACAGCAACACTATGGGTGAGTATTTTTATCATCTTTGGGCTCCTATTAATTCTTGAAATATTAGCGGAGACGATCGGATTAGTTCATGAGAAATATCAGCCTGTGTTAAAAATATACAGGAAAGTAACTGGAAAACAATAAGGATAAGATAAGCGCCTAATATGGTCGTTTGTGGATGTTACGCAAACGACTTTTTTGAAAGTATAATGTGAGAAATATTGTTTTTTTACGGTAAAGTTTTTGAAAGTGTCATGAATAAGAAATGAAATTTAGTCTATAAATCGCTTTTTTTATGTTAAAATAATTGAGTATTTCATCTGAAAAGTTGGAGGGAATTAGCATGAAAATTCCAATGTTAGATTTAAGTGAACAGTATCAAGCACTAAAGGACGAAATGCTGATTGCTTTAGATCAAGTAATGAGTTCTTCCCATTTTATTCTGGGAGATAACGTAAAAAAACTTGAAACAGATGTAGCCAAGTATAGTAATGTTGCTCATGGAATTGGTTGTGGAAATGGTAGTGATGCCATACATATTGCTTTACAAGCTGCTGGTGTAGGTTCTGGAGATGAGGTTATTACAACTCCTTTTACATTTTTCGCTACTGGAGGTTCCATTGTTCGAGCAGGAGCAACACCTGTATATGTAGATATCGATCCTGTAACATTTAATATTGATCCTTCGAAAATAGAAGAGGCCATAACAGATAAAACAAAAGCGATTATTCCAGTTCATCTATACGGTCAAACAGCTGATATGGATGAGATTTGCCGAATTGCTGATAAACATCAATTAGCCGTGATCGGGGATGCTGCACAGGCAATCGGTGCGAAGCATCATGGCAAAACAGTTGCAGAATATGGA
Organism: Cytobacillus sp. Bva_UNVM-123; assembly: GCF_046351715.2. Lineage (NCBI taxonomy): Bacteria > Bacillati > Bacillota > Bacilli > Caryophanales > Bacillaceae > Cytobacillus > Cytobacillus sp. Bva_UNVM-123. The sequence continues at coordinate 4,760,132 of NZ_CM177772.1, read as the reverse complement.
ACTGCAGCAACATATAGCTTCTTTCCAACAAAGAACTTAGGAGCATATGGTGATGCAGGAATGGTCGTGACAAATGATGATCAAGTTGCAGAAAACAGCCGTGTTATCCGTGTTCATGGAAGTAAGCCAAAATATTATCATCATGTACTAGGTTATAATAGTCGACTAGATGAGATGCAAGCCGCTGTTCTGAATGTAAAGTTTCCTCATTTAAATAAATGGGGTGAACTAAGAAGAGAAAAAGCTGCTTTATACACGAAGCTTCTTCATGAGCAATTAGGGGATTTAGTAAAAACTCCTATCGAAAAAGAGGGAAATTATCACGTATTCCACCAATATACAATTCGTGTCGAAAAGCGTGACGAGCTTCAAGCTTATTTAAAAGAGCAGGGAGTACAAACAATGATTTACTATCCGCTTCCTCTTCATATTCAGCCTGTATTTAAAGATTTAGGCTATAAAGAGGGAGATCTTCCTGAATCTGAAAAGGCGGCTAAAGAAGCATTGTCATTACCGATGTTCCCTGAGCTTAAACAAGAGCAACAGGAATATGTAGTCGCAAAAATCAAAGAGTTTTACAATAAGTAAAAAACTGAACGGAACGTCGCCGCAAGGGGGCGTTTCTTTACTTGGCTTGTAGGGAAGTTTACTTTTATTAAGGTACTAAAGCAATATCGCATAAGAAAAGCTAAGGTTATTTGCCGAAAGAACTTGGCGAACGACTAGTTTTTCTAAGCTAATAGAAAAGTAGTATGCAAAAGTAAAATGAAGTTTTTAAAGAGAAGAAAAAAGTTAAAGGTATGGTGGTCTTGTTGGCAGAAACGAAAAAGTTTGTTCTTTATGAATATTTAGTTTTCTTTTGGAAGAAGAAAGTATTCTTTCTTATCATTCCACTTATTTTCGCATTATTAGGCTTTGGCGCATCTTATTTAGTTCCAAAGGATGGAAAGTATGTTGGAAATGCAACGATTTTTACGGGCTCAATTAAATTAAAGGCACTAACGAATCCATCTAATATTATTGCCCAATTTGGCACTGATATTAATGGAGAAATTGATGCAACAGTAACAAGTGAAAGTTATGTGAAGCTGAAGATATACAATGACAATAAAGAACAATTAGAAAAAGATCTGGAGAAAATGGCTTCAGCAGTTGAGAAGAGTTTACTTGATAATTATGGTTTAAGATTTGAAATTACAACAGATCAAGTAAAGACAGCAGAATCAAAATTAGAGGCATTACATAATGTATTGAATACGGCTGTTGATAAGCTTGAAAATGGTAAATTAGGGATTGAAGAAACGAAAGATATAGTAAGTACAATAGAGTGGACAGAAATGGAAATTGCCGATACTGAAGCGAGAATTTCCAGAGTGAAAGGCGATTTAGCTTTTTTTGAAAAGCCTTCCGTTAATCGTCAAGATGTGAATGTTGTTAGCACATATAAAACAGAACTGACAGCAGCAGGACTTATTTTTGGAGTCTTTGCAGCATTCCTCATTTTAATGCTTTGGAAATATGTAAATGAAGCTAGGAGGTACAACTCACATGATTAATTTTGCGATTGTTGGCATGGGCCATATTGCAAATAAACATATAGAAGCGATAGATAAGGCTGAAAATGCAAATGTATATGCCATTTGTGATACAAACCCTGCGAGATTAGAAATTGATAATCCAAATGTGAAAAAATATACAGACCTTCATAATATGTTAAAAGAAAATCCTGATATACATGTTGTAAATATTTGTGTACCGTCAGGTCTACATGCACCATTAACAAAAATCGTTGCAGAGCATGGTCGTCACATTATTGTTGAAAAGCCGATGTCATTAAAGCTTCAAGAAGCTGAAGAAATGATGCGCTATGCGAAAGAAAATAATGTGAAATTAGCTGTTGTTCACCCGAACCGCTTCCGTCCAGCAGTTCAAAAATTAAAAGAACAAATGGATAAAGGGGCTTTTGGAAAGCTAAGCCATGCAAATGCTACTGTTCGTTGGAATCGAAATCAAGCTTATTATGATCAGGCTGAATGGAGAGGAACGAAGGAATTTGATGGTGGCGTCTTAATGAACCAAGCGATTCATGATCTTGATTTAATGCTTTGGTTAATGGGCCCTGTTGAATCGGTTCAAGCAATGGCAGCAACACGCCTGCGGAAGATTGAAACGGAAGATGTTGCAGCAGCTGTTGTTCAATTTCAAAATGGCGCACTTGGAGTCATTGAGGCGGCTACAACAATTTACCCGAAAAATCTTGAGGAATCCATTGCCATATTTGGCGAAACAGCTTCTGTGAAAATTAGCGGAAGAAATGCAAATTTCATTGAAACATGGGATATTGAAGGTGTTTCTGAAGATGAAGCGGACAAACTAAAAAATGAAATAAAAGAAGATCCATTCGGAAAGCCGGGGCATCAATGTATTATCGAGGATATGGTTCAAGCCATCCAAGAAAATCGTAATCCAATTGTAACTGGCGAAGATGGGATTGCTCCTGTAAAATTGATACTGGCCATTTTAGAATCTGCCGAAACAGGAAAAAAAGTTAACTTAATTCAATAGATTTTTCTACTGAACGAAGTTAAAGCCTTTGGTGAGCCTTACAGAAATCTAGTGCGTGTAATGGAAATCAAAAGGCGAATTTAATGATAAAAAGGAGAAAACAAAGATGGACGTATATACATCATTAATCAATAAAATTGAAAATAAAGAAGCTGTCATTGGTGTTGTAGGACTAGGCTATGTTGGTCTACCGTTAGCAGTTGAAAAAGCAAAAGCTGGTTATAAAGTAATCGGCTTTGATGTACAGGCTTCTCGTGTTGAACAAGTAAATATGGGAATCAATTATATTGGTGATGTTGTCGACCAGGATTTAGCCGACATGATAAAGGAAGGACATTTAGAAGCTACAACTGATTATGCAAGAATTGCAGAAGTTGATGCAGTAGCTATTTGTGTTCCAACACCACTTGATATATATCAACAACCTGACACTTCATATGTGAAAAGTTCTTCACAAGAAATTGCGAAATATGCTCATGAAGGGATGCTCGTTGTTTTAGAATCAACAACTTACCCAGGCACAACTGAAGAAATCGTTAAGCCGGCTCTTGAAGAAAAAGGTCTAAAAACAGGGGAAACAGTCTTTATCGCTTATTCACCTGAACGTGTTGACCCAGGTAATAAACAATTCAAAACGAAAAATACACCAAAGGTTGTCGGTGGGATTTCTGAAAAGTGTACGAAGGTTGCAGCTGCACTTTACCGAAACGTTCTTGAAGGAAATGTATTTGAAGTATCTTCTCCAGCAGTTGCGGAAATGGAAAAAATCTTTGAAAACACATTCCGTCACATTAACATTGCATTAGCAAATGAAATGGCGATTTTATGCGACAAAATGGGCATTGATGTTTGGGAAGTCATTGATGCTGCTAAAACAAAGCCATACGGATTCATGGCCTTCTATCCAGGGCCAGGTCTTGGAGGTCACTGTATTCCGATCGATCCTTTCTACTTAACTTGGAAAGCGCGTGAATACAATTATCATACGAAGTTAATTGAGTTAGCTGGCGAAATTAACAACAGCATGCCAGAATATGTCATCACTCGCTCTATGCAAGTATTAAATGAAGATGGTAAAGCACTTCGTGGCGCAAAAATTGCTGTTCTAGGTGTCGCTTATAAAAAAGATATTGATGATGTTCGCGAATCCCCAGTACTTAAAATTGTTGAACTATTAGATCACCATGGAGCTGATTTTAAAGTCGTTGATCCATATGTAGCTTCTTTTAGATCTTGTGACCGAGTAATCGAGACTGTTGAATTAACGAAAGAGCTTATTCATGAAGCAGACCTTGTATTAGTAACAACCGATCATACTGACTTTGATTATGAAATGATCGCGAAAGAAAGCCAATTAATTTTTGATACACGCAACGCCCTTAAAGACGTTGAAAAACCAAATAAATATATTAAATTGTAGTTGCGAATAAGACATTACGGGATATTTTTAACTCGATCGATTATTTTTCGGTAAATGTCGAGCACATATTTAAATATATCGGTCAGTCTTGTCATATATCGGCCAAATACCAGATATATCGGTCAGTTTCGCAATATATCGGCCTAAAACTAGATATATCGGTCAGTTTCGCTGTATATCGGCCAAATACCAGATATATCGGTCAATTACGCAATATATCGGTCAAATACCAGATATATCGGTCAATTTCGCAATATATCGGCCAAATACTAGATATATCGGTCAGTTTCGCAATATATCGGCCAAATACCAGATATATCAGTCAGTTTCGCAATATATCGGCCAAATACCAGATATATCGGTCAATTTCGCAATATATCGGTCAGTTTAAATATATTTCAGCCAGTAAAACGAAATTGATCAATTCAATCAAATTGGTGAGACATATCATTTTTAAATAAAGGGAGATTTTCATATATGAATTATATTGATCCTTCTGCTCAAGTAGATTCAACCGCGAAAATAGGCTATTTTTCTGTTATTGAAAAGGATGCGCGAATTGGCAAAAATGTTGTGATTGGCAACCGAGTAACCATTCAAGAAGGAACAATTATTGGGGATCATACAACAATTGCCGATGGTGCTGTTGTAGGAAAGCCACCGAAGCCAGCAAAAACAAGCACAGTTAAGCTGTCCGATTCAATTCCAGCATTGGAAATCGGTGCAGATGTTACCATTGGTGCGAACTGTGTGATTTATCGAGGCGCAAAAATCGGCTCGAATACATTAATTGCTGACTTAGCAAGTGTACGAGAAAACGTTGAGATTGGCGACTATGTTATTGTTGGCCGCGGTGTGACTGTTGAAAACTATGTAAAAATTGGAGAACGGACAAAAATCCAATCCAATTCGTATATTACGGCTTATACGACGCTTGAGGATCATGTATTTATCGCTCCATGTGTCACAACGACGAATGATAATTTCATGGGTAGAACAGAAGAGCGCTTCGATAAGATTAAAGGAGCGTATGTTAAAAAAGGAGCACGTGTTGGCGGCGCTTCTATCATTCTTCCTGGGATAACCATTGAGGAAGAAACCTTTGTTGCTGCAGGTGCTTTAGTCACAAAGGATACAGAACAAAAGACGTTAGTTAAAGGGGTTCCTGCTAAATTTGTCAAAATGGTTGACGAGCGGGAACTGTTATAGGGTGTGTTCGCCCAAATTAAGCGTTTAGGAGCGGATTCGCTCCTTTACGCATTTATGAACGTTGGTACGAAGCTGATAGCGTTTATCATGCTTCCGATATATACATCTTTTCTTCCTGATCCTGAGCAATATGGGGTAATAGATCTTTTAGATCGTTATACATCAATGCTCACCTTTGTTGTTATTTTTGGAACTGACTCAGCTCTTGCCTTTTACTACTTCGATACTGAAGATAAGAAGAAAAGGCTTGATTATGTCCGTTCGGTCATGACTTTTAGATTGCTAATTGTTTTAATTATTGCCATCATCTTTCTTATCGGTGGTCAATGGTTGACCCAGCTCTTGTTAGATGATGCAAAGCTATACTATTTATTCTATGTTGCCATTGGGGTTTTGGCCTTGGATACAATCATCGCCATGATCTTAACGGTTCTTCGTTATGATTTTTTTACAAAAAAGGTCGTAACTTTTACTATTTTAAAAATGTTCTTAATTGCTGTTTTTTCTTACGGATTTTTAGCCTATATTGCCCCAACTATTGATAGCATTTTGTATGGTAGGCTAATAAGTGTTGTTATTGTAGCATTACTCTTAATTAAGCCTTTATTGAAATACATTAAATTTACCTTTAATAAAACGCTATTAAAGGAAATTTTGTCATATGCCATTCCATTAGTACCTGCATCATTGGCCTTTTGGGTAATTGTTAATGCTAACTCATTTCTCTTAAAAATATTTACTTCTTTACACGAAGTAGGCATTTATGGAGTAGCTGTAAAGTTTGCCTCGCTAATTACCCTCCTTACAAGCGGTGTACAAATGGCATGGAGACCTTTCTCTATGTCACTAAAGGATAAAAAGGATAGCCATAATTTATTTGCAAAGCTGTATTATGGTATTCTATTAATAGGAACGTTAGGTATATTAATGGTCGCTACGATCATGCCGTGGATTATTCCGATTTTAGGCAAAGGTTATCATGAAGCTTACCAATATATTGCGATTTTATCAGCGGTTACCTTCTTGAATTTTTTCTATATGATTATTTCAGTAGGAATCTTTTTCTCGAAGCAAACAAAGATTATTTCGTATGCGTTTGGTATGGCAGCCGTTGTTAACATTATTTTAAATGTGCTGTTAATCCCTCCATTTGCGATTTGGGGAAGTGTTGTTGCATATTTGATCTCTTATATCGTGGCCATAACGTATATTTTCTTTAAAAGCCAAAAGCTTTACCATGTACCTGTATCATTTGGAAAAATGACATTAATATTCCTATCCTCTTTGCTAGCTGTAAGTGTAATCGTTTATATTCAAGAGAGCAGCATTCCAAATTACAACATTCTTTTTGCTTGGTTAGGCTATATCGTTATTGTCCTATTATCACGGATCGACAAAGATCTATTGAAGAAAAGCCAAAAAAGCACTTTATCGTAAAATAGGTGATATGTTTGTTAATGAATGAAGTACGAATTAAAGACAGCAGACTCGTAAAAGAAATTAATGTTCCATTGGGCCAACTCTTTTTTAGTGGCTATATGATTTATAATGGAAAGCATTATTGTGCGGACAATCTTCAAGAAATTTATCAGGAAGGTTTTTTTGAAAACCATTTAGATGAATTAATTGGTGAGTTTGCCGTAATAAAGGTAACGAAGAATGAAATTACCGCGATTGTCGATCGGAAGCGAAGTATTCCTCTTTTTTACTATAAAGAGGGATCTCGCTGGATTGTTACAGATAAAATTCCCCATATGACTGATAAGAAAGTTAATCAGACGGCAGCAAAAGAGTTTTTACTGACGGGCTTTACTGCAAATGAAAAGACACTTTATGAAGGTGTCTATCAGGTTGAAGCTGCTTCATATGTTCGGATTCTTGAAGATGGGAAAGTGATAAATAATGAGTATTTTCAATTTTATCATCACCCTGTTGAAAAGGATGTTGAGCAATTTAGTGCAGAGCTGAAGTCAGTATTCATCGCTGTATTTGAAGATCTCATAAAAAGATTAAAAAACAAAACTCCAATCATTCCTCTCAGTGGTGGCTACGATTCCCGTATTATTGCCTTATTATTAAAAGAGTATGGGGTAGAAGATATTTTTGCTTTTACATATGGGAAAAAGGAAAATCGAGAAGCTTTAATTAGTCAAGATATTGCGAATCGACTCGGATTACATTGGGATTTCATTGAATATAAGAAGGATGACTGGCATCGCTGGTACCATTCAAATGAATGGAAAGAATATGTAAACTATGCTGTGAATGGCTCTTCCATGGCACATATTCAGGATTGGCCAGCTGTTCGTGAGATTATTGCAAAGCAAAATAAGGATTATGTCTTTATTCCTGGTCATTCAGGTGATTTCGTGGCCGGAAGCCATTTAGCCTATGAGATAACAGTTGACCGGGAGTTTACGGTAGATGATGTCGTTGATTTTACGCTTCAAAAACATCATAAGCTATGGGAAATAGAAGAGGGAATTTATGTATCTGGTGAAGATGTACTGGAAGAAATCCGGCGATCATTTGGGGACTTGCCATTTACGACAAATGAACAGGCTAGTGCATTATTTGAGTATTGGGATTGGCGAGAAAGACAAGCGAAATTTATTATTAACTCGATCCGCGTATATGAATTTTATGAAAAAGGCTGGGAAATTCCGCTTTGGGATGATCGATTAATGGAATTTTTCAAAACCGTCCCTGTTGAGCTGCGTTTCAAAAAATATTTATATGATTATACCTTACACGAGATGTATCCTGAGTTTTTCACGAAGCCTGAAAAACCGGTAGCGAAAGAAGCTTCGTTAAAAGAAAAATATGGGGTTTTTTATAAGACTGCGAAGAAGCTTTATAATAAGAAGAAACTGTATCAGCAATATTATACAGAGCCAATGGAATGGTATGGAATTTACAAAAGCTATCCTGAGTATTTAAAGGCACTTTCTTTTAAGTATGATCGTTTGAAGTATAAGCAGCCATATAATATTAATTCATTTTTAGCAAAAGACTATATTCAAAAGCTTGGAAGGTGAATGATGAATGAAAATAGTAACGATCATTGGGGCGAGACCTCAATTTATTAAAGCAGCACCTGTTTCAAGAGTGTTAAGAAAACATATAGATGAAAAAATTATTCATACAGGCCAGCATTATGATGCAAATATGTCAGATATTTTCTTCGAGGAGCTCCATATTCCTAAGCCAGATTACCATCTTGGTGTCGGGTCAGGAAGTCATGGGAAGCAAACAGGTGAAATGATGGCTAAGATTGAAGACATCGTTTTAAGTGAGCAGCCTGATTATTTAATGGTATATGGTGATACGAATTCAACGTTAGCAGGTGCTCTTGTAGCAGCTAAGCTTCATGTTCCAGTCATCCATATTGAAGCGGGTTTAAGAAGCTTTAATAAAAAAATGCCTGAAGAAATTAATCGGATTATGACAGATCACGTTTCTGAGTATTTATTTTGTCCAACCGATACAGCTATCACGAATTTAACGAATGAGAATATTACAAACAATGTGTTTAATATTGGTGATGTAATGTATGATGCCGTTCTTTATAATCGTGAGCTTGCAAAAGAAAAGTCAACCATTTTGCAAGATACTGGCTTAACACCGAAAGACTATCATTTAATTACGATTCACCGCGCTGAAAATACGGATGATGTTGAAAAGATGAAAAATATTCTTGAAGCTTTTTCAAAAATAGAAGAGACGAAGGTTTGGCCTATTCATCCAAGAACGAAGCATAAGCTAGCAGATTATGGGCTAAATCTTGATGATGTTCCCAATTTAAAGGTGATTGATCCTGTTGGTTATTTAGATATGCTGACACTTGAGGCTAATGCGAAGAAAATTGTTACTGATTCGGGTGGTGTTCAGAAAGAAGCCTATTTTATGAAGGTGCCATGTGTAACCATTCGTGAGCAAACAGAATGGGTTGAGACACTAGAAGGTGAAGCAAATATATTAACAGGTACAGATGCCGAGAAAATTCTAGCTGCCGTACAAAAAGAGGTAAATCCGCAATACAAAGAAGTATTTGGGGATGGACATGCTTCAGAAAAGATTGTTGAATTGATAAAGAAGTAGTTTAAATAATAATATTCGCTAAAAAGTAGGTGCTGACATATGTTGGCTATAATTGTTTGGGTGATTGTGCTAATCATTTCGGTTAAGCTTTTTAAAAGTGTTTCAGGTAGTCTTTCACTATTTAGACCGAATTTAGTTTCTTTAGTCTTTTATTATTCCTTGCTCGTTTCAAGCTTTATTGGCAGCTTATTAATTGCGCTCAATATTGATCATTATTATATGATTAATAAGCTTGACCATGAAATCTATCGTTACATCGGCTTTGCTGCTGTTTCATTTGTGATGGTCGTTTTGCCGCTTACGATGTTAGGTGTAAGCAAATTAGCAGGCTTTGATGCGAAAAAAGAATATAATGCTTATTTGCAGAAGCCAGTTGAAAAGGCGTTTGAACAGAGAAGTGAATTTTACTTTTTATTTCTTGGTCTTTCCCTTGTGTGTATGCTTGCTGTTGCCTATACACTTTTGAAGACTCACCATGTACCGATTTTTGAACTTTTGAAAGGGAATTTTTCTGAAATCGGGAAGATGAGAATTGAAGCAGCTAGGAACTTTGGTGGAAAAGTGATCATTAGAAATATCTTTGCGCTTGCATTAACACCTTTACTATCACTAATAGCGTATGTGTATACAGTTAAAACAAAGCAATTAAAATGGTTTTTCTTATTTTTAGCTTTATTTGGCTGTTCTATCGTGATTAGTATTTATGATTTGTCAAAATCGCCAATATTCTTCTACATTATTATGTTTATTTTTGTACGAATTTATATTGGGAAGACAGTGTTAAATGGCAGGAAAATCACTGCTTTATCGATAGCTGGTGTTGCAGCGATTGTGTTGATGTATGTTTTCATCCAAGATGTGAAAGACCTTGGTGCGTTTTTCTCTTATAACTCAGGACCGATAGGACGGATAATCCTTGCACAAATTTCGCCTACGTTCTTGCATTTAGATATATTTGGGAATGCACTTCCGTTCTTAGATGGAAGTAGTCTCCCGTCGATTATTACTCGCTGGTTTGATATCGATCAAGTTCGTTCAGCAAGACTTGTGATGGCGAATGCCTTTCCGAATCGAATTGAGGATGGAACAGGTGGGGTTTTAAATACATTGTTTATTGCGGAAGCATATGCGAACTTCGGTTATTTAGGAATTATTTTAGGCACGATGTATGTTGGAGTTCTCGTGCAGCTCATTTATATTATTTTTATTAGACTGCCAAAAAACCCAGTATTTTTGTGCTTGTTCGTTTATTTTGCTATCAATATTCCACGGACATTAGTAGGTGGGTTTACTGATTTTCTCTTTAACCCTGTGTGGATTTTTATTACTTGCTTGTTCGCTGGAATTCTCTTATTCATTCGTTTTCGCATTGATCTGTTTTCTTACTTTCTCAAAAAGAAAGCTGTTAAGTAATGAATAGGGGAAAAGCTGGACAAAAGGAGAAAATAGAATGAAATCAGTTTTGCTTTATTATCCGTTTGAAATAGCTGAGAATGCGAATAGTGGATCGAAGCTTCGTCCAAAGGAAATATATAAAGCTTTTCAAGAATGGGGAAGCCATGAAAATGTGGACATTCTTTTGCTTTCAGGAAGCTCAACTGAGAGGGATTCGCTTTTTGAACAGTGGAAAGCGGAAGGAAAGCTAGAGAACTTATGGTTTTGCTATATGGAGAACCAGACGATTCCGTTTTGGCTGACAGATAAGGGGCATATTCCTAAGAAGCCGTTTGTAGATCAAAAGGTGATGAAATTTCTAAAGAGCCGCAACATACCAGTTGGCGTTTTCTATCGTGACGTATATTGGAAATTTGAAGAGCTTTATCCTCTAAAAGGGATGAAGAAAACGATCATGAAAACGATTTATCGGATGGAAGAAAAGTTTTACAATAAATATTGTCATGTCATTTTTTTACCAAGTGATGCGATGGGGAAATATGTTGACATTCAGCAGACAATGGTTTCCCTTCCACCAGGCGGAAAAAAGATGGATATTGTTCGGGCAGAAAATCAGTCTAAAACCCCACAAGGTCTTTATGTAGGTGGCATTAATAACGAGGATTATGGTTTATTTCTGCTTCTTGATGCATTGGAATTGGCCAATAAAAATGAACGAGTTTGCGAGCTGACAGTTGTTTGTCGTGAGGATGAGTTTAAACAGTTGTCCGAAGAGAAAAGGGCTCGCCTAAACGAGATGAATGTTTCTGTAAAGCATGTAAGTGGTGAAGCGCTGAATGAGCTTTATCGTAGAATGGACTTTGCCTTTATTCCGCGATTCAGAAGTACGTACAATGATTTTGCTGTCCCTGTCAAGCTTGTTGAGTATCTATCAAATGAGTTGCCTGTTATTGCGACATATTGTCAGGCGCAAAAAGAAATAATAGAAGCAGATGGATATGGAATAATATGTGAGGATAAGCCAGAAAGTATGGCACGTGCAATAGAAGGAATGGCTCACAATTCAATAACATATCGAGAAAACATTCAAAAAACTTTTGTACAGAAGCATTCATGGCTAGCAAGAGTTGAAAAAGTTAAGGAAGCCTTAATAACGAATAGGCTTTGTTAAAGGGAATTGTTGATTTTTGCACCTGTTGATTGGAGCGAAAGGTGCGAGACTCCTGCGGGAGGAAGGGACAAGGGAGAGACCCCGCAGGTGCGCTAGCACTGAGGAGGCTCCCGGACCATCCGCGGAAAGCGAGCAACCTGGAGCGGAAATCAACAGTCAAATTTAACATAGCTAAAGGACAAAAAATGAGGTTGAAGAAATGAAAGTTTTAATTTTGGCTCCAAGCAAATCCATTCATACACATAAGTGGGCCTTGTTTTATAAAGATAAAGGGATCGATGTTAAAGTTGTGACATTTTCCGACCATTTTTCACCTGAAAATGCGAAGGAAATTGATACGATTACTCTTCCGAAACTTTTACCAGGGAAATTATCGTATATATCAAGTGTTTTTGCTTTAAAGAAAATTTTAAAGCAATTTCAGCCTGATATTCTTCACGCCCACTACGTTTCGAGCTATGGTTTTATTGGGGCGTTAGCAAATTATCAGCCCTTTTATGTTTCGGTATGGGGGAGAGATATTTTTCAATTTCCTCAGCAAGGTAGCGTTAATCGGAAAATCGTTGAATTTACACTATCGAAAGCAGATGTTATATGTTCTACAAGTCATATCATGGCTAAAGAGACGAATAAGTATACGAGTAAACGAGTATTTGTTACACCATTTGGTGTGGATATGACTAAATTTAAACCGATTCCGAATGTAAAATCAAAAGACCATATTACAATTGGAACAGTAAAGGCATTAGAAGATAAGTATGGGATTGCAGATTTAATTCATGCGTTTGCGTCTATTCATTCTACAAATAAAAACTCGCAGCTTCTCATTGTTGGTGATGGAAAGCAAAGACAAGAGTATGAGCAGTTAACGCGAGAATTAAATATAGATGATGTGACGACTTTTACAGGTAGGGTTCCCAATGATTTAGTTCCAGAATACATCAATAAAATGGATGTGTTTGGGGTTCCGTCTACAGAAGATAGTGAAAGCTTTGGTGTCGCTGCAGTTGAATCAATGGCTTGTGGAGTTCCAGTCGTTGTTTCTAATGTAGGCGGCTTGCCAGAGGTTGTATTAGAAGGAAAGACAGGGTATGTTATTCCGAAAGAAAGCCCGCAAGAATTAGCGAAAGCCATTCAAAGCTTAATTGAAAACAAAGCAAAGAGTAAAGAAATGGGGCTAGCTGGTATCGAGCATGTGAAAGCCAATTATAATTGGATCGATAATGCGAATGGCATGCTAGCTCTTTATGAACAGACTTTGAAAGAGGGGATGAAATCATGATAAAAAAGGCGGTTATTCCTGCTGCTGGTTTGGGGACAAGATTTTTGCCTGCTACGAAAGCACAGCCGAAGGAAATGCTCCCGATTGTCGATAAGCCCACGATTCAATATATTATTGAAGAAGCAGTACAGTCTGGAATTGAGGATATCATCATTGTAACGGGAAGAAGCAAACGGGCAATCGAGGATCATTTTGATAAATCGGTTGAATTAGAAATGCTGCTTGAAAGAACGGGAAAGCATGAAATGCTCGAAATCGTTGAGAATATTTCGAATCTCGTTGATATTCACTATGTGCGTCAAAAAGAACCATTAGGATTAGGCCATGCCGTATTATGTGCTAAAAAATTCATTGGCAATGAGCCATTCGCTGTTTTATTAGGTGATGATATTGTAGATAGTGAAGTACCAGCGCTAAAACAAATGATTGATCAATATAATCATGTTCAATCAAGCATATTAGGCTGTAATGAAGTACCACGTTCAGAAGTGAATAAGTATGGAATTGTGAATTATTCAGAAAAAACAGGTGAGCTTTTTAAAGTGGATAGCCTTGTTGAAAAGCCAGAGATTGAAGAGGCTCCATCTACTCAGGCCATTGTGGGACGATATATTTTATCACCTGCGATTTTTGAGCTGCTTGAAGAAGTTGCACCTGACAAAAAAGGTGAAATTCAGCTTACTGATGCAATTGATCGTTTATTAGGCAGAGAATCGATTTATTCTTATATTATTAAGGGAAATCGTTATGATGTAGGAGATAAATTTGGTTTTTTACAAGCTTCAATCGATTATGCTTTGAAGCGACCAGATTTAAAAGACAAGCTAGAAGCGTATATTAAACAAATAAAAGTGAACTAATTGGAGATGGGAAAATGAGAGTGATTTATTTATGCCAGCATTTTCCCCCTGAAACAGGTGCTCCGCAAATTCGTGTGTACGAAGTAAGTAAAGAGCTAATGAGCAGAGGACATCAGGTGGAAGTAATTACTGCGTTTCCTCATCATCCTCATGGGATTATTCCAGAGGAGTATCGAGGAAGATTTTATATGTTTGAAAACTGGGATGGGATTCCCGTTCATCGTTCTTGGATTTATCCATCTCCAAAGGGGAGCTTTTGGAAGCGGCTAGCTTCTTACTTTTCCTTTACCTTCAGTGCATTCTATTCCATTATCAAGTCGAAACCAACTGATGTAATCATTTGTAATTCACCACCGCTTTTTCTAGGAATTACTGGTTATATTGGTGCGAAAATGAAGCGGGCTAAGTTTGTATTCAATGTCGCTGATATTTGGCCAGAGTCAGCAGTCGAATTAGGCATTGTAAAGAATAAATCCTTTATTCGTTTAGCAGAATGGTTGGAGAAGTTTCTTTATAAAAAGTCATGGAAAATTGCGACTGCTACGGAAGGAATCTTGGATTATATGGTGCGAAAAGGAAAGAAGAAGGAAGATGTTTTTCTTCTTCCGAATGGAGTAAATACCGATACATTCAAACCAATTCCAAAAAATGAAGAGCTATTAAAACAAATTGGCATTCAGGGGAAAAAAGTATTTATGTATGCTGGGGCGCTAGGCTATGCCCAAGGGCTTGATTCTGTTCTTGAAGCGGCACAGCTATTAAAGGACAAGCTTCCAGATGTGCATTTTCTCTTTGTTGGAGATGGGCAGGAGCGGGAGAAGCTGCTAACCATGAAAGAGGATATGAAATTGGATAATGTTACGTTTTATGGGGCAGTACCAGTAGCAGAAATGCCGAAGATGTTCTCAATTGCTGATTATAGTGTCGTATCATTAAGAAATATAGAGCTTTTCAAGGGAGCAAGACCTTCGAAAATCTTTCCTGCGATTTCTTCAGGTGTACCCGTTTTATATTGTGGGGATGGAGAAAGTGCAGCCATTCTCGAGGAATATCAATGTGGCAAAATTGCACCTCCAGAAAATCCTGAAGGGATTGCGAATGCGATTAGCGAATTAATGAGCGTATCAGAAGAACAATATAAAATGATGAGTGAAAATGGCAGAAAGCTGGCCATTGAGCAATATTCGTGGAAAAGCATTGTTGATGAAATTCTTATTAATATTGATGTGAAGCAAAAGGAGAAAGCTAATTCTTAAGCGAATTAGCTTTTTTCTGTGTTAAAACAAAATCGTCGTCGGATTCATTGAGCAAGCCTCGACGTGAACGAAGTAGTCGCCAAGCGCAGTGAAATGAAACCGACGACATTTTACATTGAGGATTGAGAGCAATGCTTACGACTGTTTTTTATAAACATAAAAGAAACCGGCTAATTTAGCCGATTTCTCACGATAAAATTTCCCTTATCTCGATACAGTCGTTCCTTGATAGTAATGCGTCAGTATTTGTTCGGCAGTCCAGCCGTTCTCGGCAAATCCTTTTGCACCATATTGGCTCATCCCAATTCGGTGTCCCCAGCCTTTTCCAGTAACCGTAACAGTAGTTACACTACCTTCTCCTTCGTTGCTAATAACACCATTTGCCGTTTGGATTGAAACTTTAGAATCGGTAAGCGTCACTTCTCCACTTGCTGTCAGCACTTTTTGTCCCTTCATATCCCCAACAGCAGTAGTACCGCTTGGTGTTTGCACAGACAGATCTTGCTTCACTGTACCATTCTTCTGAATATCAAACCAATTTGAATATAATTGGTTGTAAACGGAAGGATTATTAAGTGGGAAGAGCTTTTGGATGACCGATCCAACTCCAGTTACTGTTTTATCCCCAGCAGAGGTTTTAATGGTTGCCCCACGAACTTCTCCATTTGCACCTGTTTTTTCGATAGAAATATCATAGATTTGTGCATTTAAATCGGTAATACCAAATGATTTCAGCAAGGTCGCTGCTGGGAAAGTTTCACTCCAATTGCTGTATGGTGATTTTTCATATGGATCATCTACAGATACTAAATATGGAAAATCTGATTGCTTTGAATTCCATACATCGCTTACATTTGCTGTACGACCACCACTTGTTGAAAAGAAAACAGCATCGATAGGCCTGCCGTTATATTTAACTAAAATTCCTTCTGTTTCCTTTATCGCAGCATTTGTTCTTGAATCTTCAGCTGAATACCCTCGATAAACTTGGCTTGCTGTTGTACTTGCAAGCACCATATATCTTGTTGCATAGCTTCTAGAGGCAATGGCTTGTGCCTTTAATGCTTCCTTAGGAAATGAAGCAGGCATTTCACTCGGGATAACACCTTTTAAATATTCCTCTATATCAAGAAAGTTTATGACTTCAATTTGGCTACCATTCGGCTTTAAAAAGAAGCTTCCTCGATAGGTGACACCATTGCTTGAGCGAACGAGAGATACACTTCCAGATGCTAGCTCCTGTAAATCAAAGCCTTTAACGGAATTTACACTAGTACCATTATAGCTGACGACAACACCTGAACTATCTTTTTTTACAGAAATAGCTGTACCTTGAGCAAGAGGTGTTACGGCTCCGGTATCTTTATTGCTAAGCTGATAGCTTCCGTTTAAAGTCATCGTGACACTGTTCGCTAGTTGGATAGATACATTTACCATATTTGGATAATTTACTAGTTCAGCAGCTTTTGTGCTTGCAGGTAAACAAGTAAATATAATGATTAAACTACTAATAAGTGAAAAAAGCTTTTTCAAGTTACTTCACCTCGCTAAGAGTAGCAGATACCCATCCTCTAACTCCAGCGGATGTTTCAACATTGTACCAAACTTCATTTTTAGCATTCGTGAATGTTGAGATATATTTTAATGATGTTCCTTTCGGAAGGGTTTGTAAAACAGCATAGTCTGTTGTTGCCCCTTTTCGTAAATAGACTTCACCAGTTGTCACAACTTGTTTTGCTGCCGTTTCTCCTGATTTTTCTGCTGTCACATCACCTGAAAATACCCAGCCTTTTAATGTCGCAGATAAATCTACTCGATACCAGAGACCAGTAGCAGCTTTGAAGGAATCAATTACTTTTAATGAAGTTCCATTTGTTCGAGTCGCAACCACTTTATAATCTTTTGATGCACCTGAACGAATGTTTACTGTTCCTTTTGCATATACAGCAGAAGGAAGTTCACCGTTTGTTGGTGGTTGAGTTGTTGTCGGTGGTGGAGTAACTGGTGGTGTGCCGCCTTGAGAAATTTGAGCTTTTAAACTATTAATTTCTTGTTGCTGTGCTGCAATTTTCGTTTCGAGCTCAGTTAATTTCGTTTTCATTGGGTTTAACTGGGAAGTGACCCAATCGACACTTGCTAGAACAACATTGCTAGAAGCTTTCATTGCTTGGGGAGTTGCGATAACAGCGCCTACTCCTATGCTAAGTGTCAGTGCTCCAGCAGCAATTAGTTTTTTAGAACGGTTCATTTTTTAAATGCCCCCTATGTATTTTTTTAGAAAAACTTGGCGTTCGCCAAGTCCTATCGGCGAATGTCCTAGCTTTCCTTACGCGGTATTATAAACGCTAATAGTATTTGAGCTTATTTTACTTTTGGACGTTAATAAACTTAAATTTTCCTACTAGCTAAAAGAAAAAAATTGGATATAAATAGGTTTATATCCAATTTTACTTTCAATTAGAAGATTAACATATTTTTTATAAGTAGGAAATAGATTGCTAGAGTTTTTAAAAATTGTTAAAGTATTCCTCTAGGCCTTTTGTAATACCTACTGCTGCTTTTTTACGGAATTCAGTTGTTTTCAGCAATGCTTCTTCCTTCGGATTTGATAAGAACGCTAGCTCAACTAACACACTAGGAAGCTCATTCATCCGATTCACATAAAACTCTTGTTCTTTTACCCCTCTATTATAGGTGCCTAAAGAAGAAATTAAGCTTTTTTGGATCGCATTTCCTAATGTTTTGCTTCTTGGACCGTTAAAATTAACAGTTGAATTATAGTATGTAGTCGTTCCATTAGACGTAGCGGAGAAGGAATCCCCATGAATACTAATAAAAGCATCAGCTGTTGAGGCATTAGCAATATCCGTTCTTTCATATAGTTCAAGGAAAATATCTGTGCTTCTTGTTAAAGTAACAATCGCACCATAGCGCTCAAGTTCTTCTTTTAGCAGCAATGCAGTTCCTAAATTTACATCTTTTTCTCGCAATCCAGTCGGACCAACAGTACCAGCATCTTTTCCGCCATGGCCAGGATCGATAATAATACGTTTGCCACTAAGTCCATATTGGACAACTTTAATAGACACCTTGTCTGTGTAATCTCTTAATGTAAAAGAATAGCCTGGCTCAAAAGTAATAACAACAGATTTATCTGCACCAGTTGCAAATGTTTCAATCGATTGAATTCCTTGGATTTTTCCCGATGGAATTTCAATATCAGTTAATCCTCCAGTAAGCTTTAAGCGATTTGATGATAATGTTGTATAGGAGATTGAAAATTTGCTTGTCTTTTCCCAATTTAAAAAATGATCATTTTGCACAGTAGTGAACGTTGGAGCAATTAGTTGTTTCGGTGCCTGCTTCGTCGTTTGAGATTCTAGCACCCATCCTCTTTTTCCACTACTATTTTCAACATTTAGCCATCCATTAAGAGTGTTAAGCACTTTTAATGATTCATTTGCAGTAAGATTAACCGTGACTGCATAGTTTGTTCCTGCTCCTTTTCGGATAACAGCCCCTTTATTAGCACTAACATAGGTGTAAGCACTTTGAGAGACCGTCACTTCATAATTAGGGGTCCAGCCTGTTTTTCCGGAAGCACTTTTAATTTGTACCCAATGAAGCCCATTCACGTTAGGATTTTCATCTAATACGGTTACTTTGCTGTTGTATGTAAGTCGTTCAATTATTGCGGATTGGAAGGAGGCTTCAGCATATATGACAGCATTTTTTGTTCCAACATATTGTGTCGTTTCAGTATTAGTTGGCTTATCTGTTACGACAGATGAACTTATCCATACAATTTTATTAGTATTTGTCAGTGCTTTGTACCATAGATCACCATTCGAATCATATTCACTTGTAATAGCAGTTAACCGAGCTCCTTTAGAAGCTTGATCAACGACTGCATCATTTAAAGACGGACCGCTTCTTAAGTTAGCTACATCGACATTTACATATAATAAATTGCCTAAAGCTTGAGTGGAGCCTACACTGCTCGCTGGCACCCAGCCCATTAATGAGGAGTTTACTTCAACTCGTAGCCATGGTGCACCATTTGATGGAGTAAAATGGTCAAGGACTCTCACTTTTTGGTTGACTGAAAGCTTAGAAACTGAAGCATAAGACTCAGTTGCCCCTTTTCTAACATCTAACCCATTTTGATAGCTATAAACATAGCTGTTTACCTCTGGTAAGGTTGAAGGATCAGTAGTAGAAGGTGGACTAGGTAGATTTGTTGTTGCCTCAAAAGCTTTCTCATGTATCCATCCTTTAATTTTTCCTAAGTCAGCTCGATACCAAATTTCACCTTTAGCATTTGTAAATTTATCAATAATTGTAATCTTTTGACTCTTGTTCACATACGTAACGATCGCATAAGAGTCAGTCGCTCCTTTTCGAACAGGAGTCTTATCCACTTGAATCGTTTTTACTTCTGTAATAGGTGGTGGAGGATTAATCGTTGCATTAGATTTTAAATAATCTTGAATGACCCATCCTCGAATGGATCCTGTTTCAATCCGATACCAAATTTCCCCAATACTATTTTTAAAACTATCAATCACCTTGACGACTTTTCCATTAGATAGTTTGACGACTACATCATAAGAAGTAGTAGCTCCTTTACGAACATTTACCAAGCTTCCTGTAATAACAGCTTCTTTTCCAATCTCCACTTTTTGTTCTAATATCATACTTGCTGGAGGATTTAAGCCTTCAGCTTGTGCGAAGGTAGGAAAGAGGGCAGCAGTTGCTAAAACTGAGGAAGCGATAAGTTTTTTCATATTTTTCCCTCCATCGACATAAATATAGTTCACTTCTCTTATTCTAGCGAATAATGTCAAATGTTCCAACCCGTAAGAGTAAATATAGGACATTATTATTAGAAAAAAAATGATGAGTGTTTAAACTCAACCAAAAATGTAAATAACTGTCGGATTTATGCACTGTCCAAATTCCTTTTTATTACGAAGAAAAAGAGCAGCCAATGTAAGCAGCTGCTCTTTCGTTATTATTATGATAAACTATCAATCTAACTGGAAATACGTATTCCTTATATAAATGGAATATTACCATTTATTATCATTCGACTCATCTTGGTTCGTTTGAGAGGTTTGATTATCTGAAGTATAGGTTTGTTGAGAACCATCTAAAGTATTATTTAAGATTGTGCTTATTTCTGTAATAGATTCTTTTCTTGGTATATAGAAATATATACTATTAATGTATTGATCGTCGCCTTCTAATGTTAAGTTTTCAAATGTTGAATCTTTTATTTTTGAATAAAGTTTAATAAAACTTACGAATTGTGAAGGTGGAATATTCGTTTTTACATTTTCACCTAAATCCCTCATAATATCATCAATTTTTGAAATCGCTCCGAGTGAGGTGCCTTTATCAACGATGGCTTTCAGGACTTCTTTTTGACGATCATTTCTTCCTTTGTCACCAAGGGGATCTCCCTTGCGCATTCTAACATAGGCAAGTGCTTCATTCCCATTTAAATACATAGGTCCTTCCTGGAACGTTTTCCATTTAAGGCTTCCTGTTAATTGTGATTTAAATGTGAACGGAACGTTTACTTGTACGCCGTCAAGTGTATCGACGATATCCTCAAAACCTTCAAAGTTCGTTGTAATATAATAATCAATCGGAACATCAAGCAGCTTATTAACAGCTTCAATTGTTGATTCGACCCCTCCGTAGCTGAAGGATTCTGTCAATTTTATTTCTCTGCCAGCAGCAGGTACATATGTCCTTGTATCCCGAGGAATACTTAACCATAATACTTCTTCGGTTTGAGGGTTAACGGTTAATAGCATAACGACATCTGATCGTTGGCCTCCACCTTGTTCCTCAATTCCTAATAATAATATATTAAAAGCATCTTTTGTAATTTTTATTTCTTCGGTCCGATGGTCTTTCACTTTATTGCGATCTATTTCTTGGTAAATATTATCTGTAGCCATTTTGGCCTGATAGACAAGATTAAAAGCAAAATACGTTCCGCCACCTATTAATAAAAGGAAGAAAACAAGTACAAAATTACGCCAAAAACGTTTTTTCTTACTTTTCCTCCTAATTTCTCTTGATTTTGCCATTCTATCCCTACTTTTTTCAAAAGTTTTTTAAATGTGCAATCAATAGTTTATTTTAACGAATTTACACCTAATCGTAAACAACATATTTTTAGCAGTTCTACACTACCTCCTCCAAATACAGCAATTCTCCTTCTGAAATGATGCCTTGCCCATTTGTAAGCTCGGTCATCCAAGAGGAAAAGTTTTGAGATTGCTCTTCTTCAACGAAAGTTTCAATTTCGACGAGGTCTAAATAGTGGATGTCTTTTATGTTGTAAATGGATGAGCGGAGTTCATTTTCGACTTTTCCGAGCCATGTGTAGTCCATTTTAGTGTGCATGACTTTCATTAATTTACGTTCGACAATACCAGTTGCATTAATGCCGTCAGAGGTTGCTTTCCCGTAAGCTCGAATAAGGCCACCTGCTCCTAATTTTATGCCGCCGAAGTATCTCGTAATGACCACAACAGTATCTTTTAAGTGCTTTTTTTTCAAAACTTCAAGAATGGGAACGCCAGCCGTACCACTTGGTTCACCATCATCATTCGCTTTCTGAATTTGGTCGTTTTCTCCAATCATATAAGCTGAACAGTTATGAGTCGCATCCCAATGTTTCTTTTTGATAAGCTGGATAAATTCCTGTGCTTCTGCTTCAGATTCTGCTCTTGAAACATAGGAGATGAAACGGGATTTTTGGATGACAATTTCATGTTCTCCGTAACCTTTAACCGTATAGTAACGGGGTAGCATGCAATCGCTCCTTTCGTCATAAGATAAAACGTTGAAATTAGTAAACGCCTTCGTACACGTAACTTAAACTAGGCAAATTTAATTACTTCAGCAAAATCGTCTTTATACATTATAATTCGACATTGAAACATCTCGCAAATGTTAATAAGAGAAGAAGAGATTTTCAATTTAGATAAGTGTCTAGCTGTCATTGGATTTCCTTCACTTACTCTATATGTAGCAATATTATCGAAAAATATTTTATTTGCTTCAAATGCCATCGTCTCAATGTCTCAAGCCAATCCTCCTAGAAAGGTGCAGAACATCTTAGTGAGGTTTGTCCTGCTTTGTTGAGTGTAATGGTACATGCGCTAAAGTTTAAAATTTTTGAAGTTAGAGAACTGTCTAGCTCCAGCGCCTAGCGCCTAGCGAACTTCCTTTCCCCTCCCTACGATAAGTCAACATCGACTCGTTCCACTCGTCGTGTTTCCTTTATCTCATCGGGGGCAGTCCAGTTCGTACGTCGCTGACCAAGGCGCTTGCGCTTTTCTAAATGTAACCAAACTTTAATATTTGTAATTGATGTCCGTGATATAATAACAATATTTAGATGGTGAAAACTCATTTGGTGCAAATGTGTTATTAAAAAGGAAATAGGAAAAAGTAATAATACATGTTCATAATATAGGCGATAAGACTTATATGAGCAACCTAATTCTGTGCCTTTTTACGGAATTTTAGCTATTTGGGCATAATTAACATACGTCAGAGATGGTATATCTAGCCGTTTCAAGCTAAAATAATGATAGGCAAAGAATTGTAAAAGTCATAGGACAAATTACCGCTGATTAACGTGCTGTCTAATCCTCGTTTCAAGTTTGAGAGAACTAAAAATGGAAGTGAGGAATCAAATGGCCCGTAAATCCTCGACGACGGACATGATGTCCTAGTTAGGCGAAGCCACAGGACGTGGTGTATTGAGCGTGATGAATGATTCCATATTATGTGTGGGTGCCTTCCGTTTTTCAAAGTTTAGCTTCGGCGGCCCCGAGAAAGCCGCCTCTGCTTTTCCTTTTGGAGGATTTCTTTATGAACAAAAAAAAATTAAATACGAAATCGCTTGATCTTATTTTATCAAAGATGATTGATACAGTTGGAACTAGCAAGGATGAAATATTTCGTATTGGCGAACAATGTCGAAAGGATCATTTAACTTTAAGTGATGAATTGAAGGAAGTAAAGGAGCTTGTCAAGAAATCTATTATCGTAGGAGACAAGCTGGAAAGCCAAACACGGTTGGCTAGAAATCGCCTTTCTGAAGTTAGCGCACATTTCAATGATCATACAGAAGCTGAAGTTCGTGAAGCATATGAGAAAGCACATCGACTGCAAATGGAATATTCGATGAATATGCAATTGGAGAAACAACTTCGTGACAGGCGTGATGATATTGAAAGAAGGCTTGTTGGGCTTCACGAAACTATCGAACGAGCAGAACATCTCATCTCCCAAATTACCATTGTGATGAATTATTTAATGAGCGATCTTCAGCAAGTAGGGGAGATGCTCGAAGACGCAAGGATGAAGCAGGAATTTGGGTTGAAAATAATTGAGGCACAGGAAGAAGAAAGGAAAAGGCTTTCACGCGAAATTCATGATGGTCCAGCCCAAATGATGGCAAATGTCATGATGCGTTCAGATTTAATAGAACGTGTCTTTAATGAGCAAGGCGGAGTAGAAGCGATAAAGGAAATTCGGGATTTGAAAAAAATGGTCCGGAATGCCCTTTATGAGGTTAGAAGGATTATTTATGACCTGCGTCCGATGGCTCTTGATGATTTAGGGTTAGTTCCGACCCTCAAAAAATACTTGCAAACAACCGAAGAATATCACAAAACGATAAAAATTCATTTCCTGAATTTAAAGGAGGAAAAACGTCTTCAAACAAAATACGAAGTTGCTCTCTTCCGCCTTATCCAAGAATCTGTCCAAAATGCATTAAAACATGCTGATGCAGCAGAGATAATCGTTAAATTGGAAATTGATCATTCGAAGGTTATTGCTGTTATTAAAGATGATGGAGTTGGCTTTGATATTCAAGAAAAGAAAAAAGATTCGTTTGGTCTTATCGGCATGAGAGAAAGGGTAGAAATGTTAGAGGGACAATTAATTGTTGATTCAAAGGTTGGAAAAGGAACAGTTGTCATTATACAAATACCTTTAAATTTGTAGTGAACCATGATTTAAGTAGTATTACATAATATAGTGAAAAAATATCGATCATATCGGAGGGGAAGCAATTGACTACAAAGATTGTCATAATTGATGATCACCAATTATTTAGAGAAGGTGTAAAAAGGATATTAGATTTTGAAAAATCATTTGCTGTTGTTGCAGAAGGGGATGACGGAAGTGAAGCGATTTCACTTGTAGAGGAACATCACCCTGATGTCATTATTATGGATATTAATATGCCGAATATTAACGGTGTTGAGGCGACACGCCAATTAATCGAGAAATATCCGGAATCAAAGGTCATTATTTTATCCATTCATGACGATGAAAACTATGTTTCACATGCACTAAAAACAGGTGCTAGCGGCTATCTGTTAAAAGAAATGGATGCGGATGCTTTAGTTGAGGCTGTCAAGGTTGTTGCAGACGGCGGCTCTTATTTACATCCGAAAGTAACCCATAATCTTGTTAACGAATATCGCCGCCTTGCTGCTGAGGAATCTGGTCAGGGATATACACAGCAGGTTGAAATTCGCCGTCCATTACATTTACTTACTCGCCGCGAATGCGAAGTATTACAGCTTCTAGCAGATGGAAAAAGTAATCGTGGCATTGGAGAAGCGATTTTTATTAGTGAAAAGACAGTTAAGAATCACGTAAGTAATATTTTACAGAAAATGAATGTTAATGATCGCACACAAGCGGTTGTCGTAGCTATTAAAAATGGCTGGGTTGAAGTAAGATAGTAAAATTTGATGATTAGAAAAGGGAATGTGTCATCCTCGAGTAATCGAGCTATGGCATATTCCCTTTTTTTCGCAGGTTAACGGGCTGTAGAACCCCCATATTAAGAAGTAGGGAATATAAAATTCAAGAGGGTGGATTTAACAGCCCGTTAAGGCCCGACGATGGACAGGATGTCCTAGCCCAGGTGCGAAGCCACAGGACATGGCTCTTTGAGCGTGATTGGCTCAACTAAAAACCAGTGGGGTAAAGGCTTCCCACTGATTTAAGTTTCACTTTATCGCAGATTAATTTGAGGGGATAAGATTTGTCAATCATCCAAATTTTACTTTTGCGGAAATATCCGGAGACTGCGATTTCTTGAGGATTCATTAATTTGGCTTGAAAAAAATTTGCTTAGATGGTGTAGGCTTTCGAAAACAACGTGATAATATCGAATGCAAGCAATCAATACAACAATGCCACAGCAATGGTTTGTAAAAGAGAATTAATATTTGATCCCCTCTTCTTTGCATTTTGAATCATCAATAAAGTTTCTTCAATTTCTTCTGGCGTTGAAATGTCGATGAGCCAATCAGCTAATTCTTCTCCGGAAATAGAATAATCAATATTTGGAACTTTAATTCGTTTAATTCGCTTTAATTCGTTTGTTAATTGTCTTGATACTATTTCATGAGCTGTTTCAGCGTTAAGCATTCGCATATTTGCAATTGAAACAGTTTTACTATTTTTAATGATTACTCCCCTCCTAAAATAATCTTTTTCATCATAAGCAAATTAATAAATATGAAGATAGCCAATATAAAAATAATTAAACCGTAAATATACAGGCACTATAATATTTTACCTTTTTCATGAAAAAAATGATTCCTTCTTAAGGCCCATATACTAGAAGTATTGTGAAAAATTGCTCATAGAAAAACCTCTAATTTTGTCGAAAATGTAAAAATAGTGACATTTGATGATAAACTATTTACAAAATTAAACATTTTAGCTCAAAATAGGTATTATGGGAGGTGAAGAAATGTCTAGTCTAACCATTTTGCCTGATCCACTACTTATTGAAGCATATGAAAAGGCGATTAACATCGAACTTGATTCTAGTTTTATTAATATTCTTTTGAATGAACTTCAAAGACGAGGTATTGAAGTTATTGAAGAAGAAGGAATATCCATATTGAAAATTCAGTAACATATAAATACAGGGCATGTAAGATTTAATCGTAATCTAGTTATAATCTTCTACTCTACGAAAATATAGGTGAATCACTATCTATTTCAGCAGCTTTACTTGCCCCCTTGTACAAGAAGTAATAAATCTAGTGTACTTTCTTCTGTTAATGTCTATATCCTTCTAATTTCCATTTTGTAAATTTTCCCCTATATTATTAACCCCTTCTTTTCCACCAAATTTAATGCATTCCTATTTGAATTCATATAGAATGGAAGCTAGATATTAGTAGAAGAATAAGGAAGGTAATTTAATGATGAAAACGGCAGTTGTTACGGATAGTACAGCCTATATCCCGATAGAAATACGGAAAAAACTAAATATACATATGATTCCACTCAACGTAATTTTCGGAAATGAAACATATGAGGAAGAAGTTGAGATTAGTACGGTCGATTTTTATGAACAAATAAAACATAAAGAGCTTCCAACTACATCTCAGCCATCAGTCGGACAATTTGTCGAGCTCTTTGAAAGTTTAGCAAAGGATTATGACGCGGTCATAAGTATTCATCTTTCGAGTGGGATTAGTGGTACTTATCAGGGGGCTGTATCTGCAGGTAGTATGGTTGAAGGTATTAAAGTCTACCCGTTTGATTCCGAAATAAGCTGTATGGTACAAGGGTTTTATGTAATCGAAGCAGCTGAAATGGCCTTAGCTGGAAAAACGCCGCAAGAAATTATTTCCCGTTTTGAAGAAATGAAGCAAACGTTATGCGCTTATTTTATGGCAGATGATTTGTCGCATTTACAAAGAGGTGGTCGCCTATCAAGTGCGCAGGCATTAATCGGCAGCCTTCTACAAGTTAAACCACTCCTCCATTTTCAAGATAAAAAAATCGTTCCATTTGAAAAAATTCGTACACGAAAAAAGGCAATGAAGAGAATTGTCGAATTGCTTGGCGAGGAAGTTAAATCTGGAGAGTGTTATAAAGCGGTCATTATTCATGCAAACCGCGAACAAGAAGCTTTAGAATGGAGAGACGAACTCCAAGTCCAATTCCCGTATGTTGAGTTTATGATCAGCTATTTCGGCCCAGTAATTGGCACTCATCTTGGTGAGGGTTCAATGGGGCTCGGGTGGGTACAAAAATAAAAATCTATTATGATATTAGCTGCCATTGTTTCCGCTATAGTATCTTAAACAATGCAAATGATTCCCAAGCCAACTGAATGGCTATGTGCTTGGGAATCAAAATGCTTATACGGTTCTGCAAGTATTGAAAATTCAGATGAAAGGGTGTGTTTAATTCTACTTTACTAACCAAGTTGATGTATTATGTTCGCATTACATCTGTCTAATGAAATCATAAGGAGGTGATTGTTTGCGATTTGCCGTCCATCAAACAAAACTTGTTCCAAATAAACTCCTACTATCCCCTGTAAAAACATCCCCTATTAGTTCGATTGAACAGATCCCTTTGCAGCCATTAAACCTTGATTTTCAATATAATCAAGAACTTCAACAACAATTATCAGGAAGACAGCTTCTTCTAGATGATTTGCACTGTCCTATAGCTGACATCCAATTACATTATGAAAACGGGTATCTCATTTACAGAAAAGGGATTGCTTATAAAAAAAACAAACCGTCCTGTGTAAGGTGTGGTAATAAAGACAAGCGTTATTTTGCTAAATTTCCTTGTGCAAAATGTGGGGAGGAAGAATGCTTATATTGTCGCAAATGTATTATGATGGGAAGGATAAGCT
Source organism: Cytobacillus sp. Bva_UNVM-123 (assembly GCF_046351715.2). Classification (NCBI taxonomy): domain Bacteria; kingdom Bacillati; phylum Bacillota; class Bacilli; order Caryophanales; family Bacillaceae; genus Cytobacillus; species Cytobacillus sp. Bva_UNVM-123. The sequence continues at coordinate 4,732,140 of NZ_CM177772.1, read as the reverse complement.
CTTGTTCCCCATTATTAAGTTGGACGGGTCCGTGGCCTTTTTTGAAAGAAAGCCTATCAACTAAAGAAAAGAATTGTAATTCCTATCTTACTTGGAATGGTACTCTCTCAAAAGGCCAAAACATAGCGTCGGAACAAGTAGTAGCAGCTATTAATCAGAATGAGGAGTTTTTAGTTTGGGCTGTGTGTGGAGCTGGTAAAACAGAAGTGCTTTTCGAGGGAATTGATGAAGCCCTTACTTCCGGTAAAAGGGTTTGTATTGCAACACCAAGGACAGACGTTGTGCTTGAGCTTACCCCACGACTTCAAAAGGTTTTTCCGAACATAAAAGTAGCTTCATTGTACGGTGGCAGTGAGGATCGCTTTCTTAATACTCCATTGACGATTTCGACTACTCATCAGCTTCTTCGTTTCTATCAAGCTTTCGATACGATTATTGTTGATGAAGTTGATGCCTTTCCTTATTCAGTCGATGAATCTCTTCAATATGCTGTTCAGCAAGCGAGAAAGTCGAAATCTTCCATCATTTATCTTACGGCAACACCAAATCCTAAATGGCAGGCTGAATGCCGTATTGGCAGGAGAAAGTTTATTACGATTCCTGCACGTTTTCACCGTCACCCCCTTCCAGTGCCTGAGCTTCGCTGGTGTGGCAATTGGGAAAAGGCACTCCAAAAAAATCAGCTCCCTCGCAATATTCTTCAATGGATAAAACTTCGTCTTGCCGCCAAAAAACAATGTCTCTTATTCGTTCCAAAAATTAAAAAAATGGAAAAAATGCTTCCTATTCTCCGCAAGCTTCATCCAAATATAGAAGCGGTCCACGCGGAAGATCCGAACCGTAAACAAAAGGTCCTTGCAATGCGAAATAAGGAAATTCGATTGCTCATCACGACTACCATTTTAGAAAGGGGTGTTACATTTCCTAATCTAGATGTGGCTGTTCTCGGGGCAGAGGATCGGATATTTACTGAAAGTGCACTTGTGCAAATAGCAGGTCGAGTAGGGAGAAGTGCACAGGCTCCAGGAGGAGATATTGTCTTTTTTCATTATGGAAAAACAGAGGCAATGCTTTCAGCTAAAAAACAAATTATTAGGATGAATATAGAAGCAAGAAAGAAAGGGATGATAGATAATTGAACTTTGTCTTTTTTGTTTTAACGAGTTAATCCCTCAAGTTGGTTGGTCAGCAGTATTTTTGAAAAAAACGCCTAAGCCATTATGTGCCATATGTGAAGGGCGATTCTCTAAAATTAGCGGAGAAACATGCAAAAAATGTGACAGACCATTCACAAACGTAAATGACAAATTTAAAAAGAATGGTCATTGTTTAGATTGCATTCGTTGGGAAGAGGATCGAAAGTGGGCTGGAATTTTGGTAAAAAATTATTCTTCTGTCATATACAATGATTTTGCCCAAGAGGTGATCGCAAGATATAAATACCGCGGAGATTATATTCTTGCTAATGTCCTTGCCTTTTTTATTAAAGAAAAGCTCAATACAATTGAATTTGATGCTATCTGTCCTATTCCATTAAGTGAAAATCGCCTTTATGAACGTAGCTTTAACCAGTCAGAAGCCATCATTCTTGCTTGCGGCCATAAACCGAGTATGTTCCTTAAAAGGACACACGCTGAGAAGCAATCGAAGAAATCCCGTTCTGAGCGGATTCGTCTTCCGCAAGTTTTTCAGACGGAAGGAGACATTCGTGCAGGACATATTCTGCTTATCGATGATATTTATACAACTGGTTCAACTCTTAGACATGCGGCAAAAGTTCTGAAGGAAGCCGGAGTACACTCCGTTAGTTCGCTGACATTTGCCCGCGGTTGAAAAATTTTCAGTAATCTGTCATTTTTAAATTAGGTAACTAGCGATATAATGAAGAAAATAAGAGAGTATCCAGTTTGAATTGTGAGATCTACCCAAAACGTTTGAAAACGAACTGAATAAAGTAATGCCTTTGGCGAATACTTCCTATTTTTTCAAGGAATGTGCCTGCCTATTCGTCAAGGTGAATTGATCTTAAGGGGGAGCAGAAATTGGCTGAACTGACAAATTGCCCAAATTGTGGAGAGATTTTCGTGCGAAATCAGTTTCGCGATATTTGCCAGAATTGCTGGAAGGAAGAAGAAAAATCGTATGAGAGAGTATATCAATTCATTCGTAAACGTGAAAATAGAACCGCGACAATGGCTCAAGTCGTTGAGGCAACTGAGGTTGAAGAAGCATTATTGCTAAAATTCATTAAAAGTGGCCGCCTAAAATTAGCCCAATTCCCGAACTTAGGTTATCCTTGCGACAAATGTGGAACGAACATTCGTGAAGGCAAACTTTGCGCTTCATGCACAGATGAATTTCGCAAAGATCTTAGTACACACACGATGGAAGAAGAGAGAAGAAAAGAAATCGAAAAAAGAGAGAAACATACAACCTATTTTGCGGTCGATGAGAAATTCAGAAGACGAGGGAATTAAAGGATATCCAACTGGATATTCTTTTTTTATTGGACAAAAATGAAGAGATTTTACTTGAAAAAGGTCAAAAGCTTGCTTCTAACGACTAAAGAAAGGATGGATGAGGAAGAAAATGGTCGATAGAGTGCTTCTATCGGTCAAAAAGCGCGAGAAAATACATAAATATTGTCAATAAGCCATTTCTATCAGCCAATGAATGGTTGCAAAAGGAGAAAAATGGCCAATAGTCTATTAAAAAGCGCAATATATGAGTGGTCAATAGCTCATTTCTATCGGGCTATAAAATAAATGCATGTTAAAGAAAGTAGATAAAGATTTTTTATTGTGTTTTCGCTTAGCGGCCAGCAAAAAAAAGAAAACCATTTATTAATTTTCAACCATTTTTCTTTTACTCCAAAGTTAGATTGAATTTAATAATATTCCGTTTCCACCGATATTAATTTTACAGAAAGTATTTGTACGGGAGTGGAACATATGCAAGTCAGCAATTATCCTACTTATAATCAAATACCGATTTCAGATCAATCCATTGAGTTAAGGCAAGGGGAAGTCTATCAAGCTACGATAAAAGAAAAATTATCTGAAAACGAAGCAATGATCCAAATTCGCGGAAGAGATCAGGTTGCGATGTTTGAGGATGGAGTGCCATCCGAAAATCGTGTAACGGTTCAAGTTAATGGACAAAAGGATCAAGTTGTCCAAGTTAAAACAATTGCAACGGAAAATGCCAAATTAGAGACCCAAATTTCAAGCGAAGAAAAAATCTTAAAAAGTGTTGGATTAACTGGAAAAGAGAGCGCAGGCTTAAAGCAGGCTGTCCAAATTTTATTAGATAAAGGTTCGCCATTATCAAAAGAAATTGTAAATGATTTGAAGGCATTTATCGATCAAGCAGAAGGACCGTTAGAATCAAAAATTGAAACAGTGAAAGCACTTGCGAATAAACGATTAGAAGCTACTCATAATCAACTCCGAGCCATTCATGAAGCTTTGCATGGGAAACCATTAAATGAAGTACTAACCGATTTAGCAAAAGAAATTGATCCCGAATTTAAGCTTGAAAGCAATGAACGGGTTTCTGGAAGACAACAAGAGCAAGCAGTTCCTAAAATGCCTTCGAAGGAAACAGAAACGGTTAAAATAGTTGAACAACAAAATATAAATAGTAAAGAAACCATCGCAAATGAAGGAACTAAACAAATTCAACAAGCGAAAACGGCGAATGAAGCGAGTGAGCTTGTTCGAAAAAGCAGAGAATTAATTGAGAATGAGCCTGACTTAAAAAAAGCAATTCAGCAAATTAGAGAGGCTGTTGTTAATAATCCTAAAATCGATCGCGAGCTCGCACAGCAAATTGAAAAGGTGGCTGCTGAAGCCGAGAAGCTGCAATCGATTGGAAAGGAACGTCTTCTTCAAGCATTAAAAGAGGTCGAAGCTCAATTTTTGAAAAAAGAACTGACTTCAGCACAATCAAATATAGGAACGAATCAAACAAGGGGAACGGCTACAGTCAGTAATCAAGAAGGCTCGTTAGCTAATCTCGTAAAAGGATTGCAAACAGAAGTTTCAAAGGACCCAAATATTTTGCGGTCAATAGAAAAGATAAGAAATCAAATGAGCGAGAATTCTCGTTTTCCTAAAGAGGTTGTTGAAAAGGTAAGTCGGGCGATAGAAGAAGCAACTGCTTTAGCGAGACAAGGTCGAATGACAGCAGGAAAAGATGTTTTAACGAGTGCTTTATCTGAAGTTCAAGCTGAAGTTGAGAAAGTAGAAGGAAGAGGACAGCAGCCAGCTCAGCCAATTGGCGGCATGACAGAGTCTAGTCAGCGGGTGCAGACATCCCAACCTGTGCAGGCAATGGAAGCAAATCGTGCGCAAGCAGAAGTTCGCATGAGTGATTTTGTGCGTGAAGTTAAAGCTCAGGTACAGCAAGAACCAAATCTTGAAAGAGCAATCGAAAAAGTGCGCGATCAAATTGTAAACAATCCAAAAATCACTCAAGAAGTTGCCCAAAAAATTGAACAAGCGTTAAGAGAAACAGCACAGCTTAAGCAAATGGGCCAAGAATCAGCAGGTCGAGAGCGGTTGCAGCAAGCATTAGCGAAAGCGGAAGTGGAGCTGAAGCAAGTAGAAGCGCGTCAACCATCAACACCGACTGAGCCACCGAGGCAACCAGCTCAATCGACACAAGGCTCACAAGCGCCACAACCAGATCGAAATGCGAATGATCAACGCCCAAGTGAAACGGCAAATAGCGGTAAAATTGAATCACAAGCAAACCGTCAGCCAGTAGAGGTACGTTTAAGTGAAATTGTGAAAGAAGTAAAAGCAGAGATTCAGCGAGAACCAAATCTTGAGCGAGCAATCGAAAAAGTGCGTGACCAAGTTGTCAATCATCCAAAAATCGAGCGAGAAGTCGCCCAAAAAATCGAACAAGCGTTAAGAGAAACAGCTCAATTAAAGCAAATGGGCCAAGAATCAGCAGGTCGAGAGCGGTTGCAGCAAGCATTAGCGAAAGCGGAAGTGGAGCTGAAGCAAGTAGAAGCGCGTCAACCATCAACACCGACTGAGCCACCAAGGCAGCCAGCTCAATCGACACAAGGATCACAAGCGCCACAACCAGATCGTAATGCGATTGACCAACGCCCAAGTGAAACGGCAAGCAACGGCAAAATTGAATCACAAGCAAATCGACAGCCAGTAGAAGCACGCTTAAGTGAAGTTGTAAAAGAAGTGAAAGCAGATATTCAGCGAGAACCAAATCTTGAGCGAGCAATCGAAAAAGTGCGTGACCAAGTTGTCAACCATTCAAAAATAGATCGAGAAGTTGCCCAAAAAATTGAACAAGCGTTAAGAGAAACAGCTCAACTAAAGCAAATAGGTGAAGAATCAGCAGGTCGAGAGCGGTTGCAGCAAGCATTAGCGAAAGCGGAAGTGGAACTGAAGCAAATAGAAGCCCGTCAACCATCAACTCCGTCTGAGCCACCAAGGCAGCCAGTTCAATCGACACAAGGATCACAACTTGATCGAGGTACAATCGAACATAAAAGCGAGGTCGTAAAGGCAGACGCCCAGCTTGCAACGAAAGAATCCGAATTAAAAGACTCTCTTAAACAAATACGTGAGCAGCTTCAAACTGAGCCTGACCCGAAAAAGGTCCTTCAAAAAGTTCAGGAACATATCGTTAATAATAAAAACATCGATCCAGAAGTTTCGCGCAATATTGAACGTCTTGCCAACCAGGCGAACCAACTTGACCAAGCAGGTCGAGAGCGGCTCATTAAAATGCTGCAGCAAGTAGAATCAGCATTGAAGCAAAATGCACAAGCAAAAATAACTGAATCGAGTTCAAGCACGAATACAAAAGAACAACAAGCATTAGCAAATCAGCAGCAAAACAGCGCCCTAGATGCCGATGAAACGTTAGAGCAGCAAGTAAAGCTAGCTGAAACGAAACCTTCTGAAACGATCAAACAGGCTTTACAGCAATTACAAAAAGAGTCAAATCTTGAACAGGCATTAAACCAGATGAGAAAAGAAATTACGAGCAACCCGAATATCGATATGAAAACAATCGACAAAGCTGAAAAAGCACTTCAGCATGCGACCCAGCTCCATGACAAGGGCAGGGAAATTGCTGCACGTCAACATCTTTCAAAAGAATTAACGGAAATCCAACAGGAACTTGTAAAAACAGAGCCGAAACAAACTCAACAGCAACCACTAACTCAAGATCAGTACGATATAAATGAGCAACTGCAATCGATGCAAATTCAATCAAAGGACATTCTAGTTACAAAAGTAACGCAAAAACTAGCACAGGCAACACATGATTTCCGTGAATTAAAGCGAGAAATCGTAAGAAACTTAGACAATGTCAATCGTCTTGTTGATACTTTTAAAAACAATGCCTATCCACAGGCGAAACAAATGCTGGAAACGGCGATTAGCAAGCTGGATAATGCGATTTTAAAAAGTGAAATGATGCTTTTTACCGATATGAAAACGGAAAAACAGCTTATGCAAGCAAGTTCTCAATTAGCAGAAGCAAAAAAACTTCTTGCTAAAGGAGACCACACTCAAGCGAATAAAATAATTAACGAAGTGAAAACATTGGTTGATAAACTTATTTTCAAACCGACAGAGCAAAAAATCATGCACTTCGTAAATAAAGAAAGTATGGCACTCGAAAACCGTTCGCCATCGCAAAATTTACTAGCTCAATATGGACAGGCAACAGCGAATCAAGAGCCGTCAGCACGACAAATGTTCGAAATGGTTCGCTCGTTAGGATTAAACCATGATAGTGATATTGCGAATTCACTTGTTTTCCAGAAAAACGGGGAGTCACAGCAGGAGCAGCACCAACAACAAAATTTAAAAGCGGCTTTATTGAAATTAACGCAAGGGGAAGAAGCAAACTCAAAAGTTGCCCAGCAAGCAGAACAGGCGCTCACGAATCTTACTGGACAGCAGCTGTTAAGTAAGTCTGATGCCAGCGGCACTTTACAAAGTATGTTCTTTAACCTGCCAATGCTATTAGGTGGGAAGCCGGAAAACCTCCAAGTTTTTATTAATTCTAAAAATGAAGGACAGCAGGTTGATTGGGAAAACTGTAATCTTTACTTTTTACTAGAAACAAGAAAACTTGGCGATGTCGGGATACTTCTGAATTCAACAGACCGAAATTTATCCATCACGATAAAAAATGACATGCCAAGGTTTAAAGAGCGGATGGAGCCGCTTGCTGCTTTAACAAAGGAGAAGCTTCAAGAAGTTGGCTACAACGTAAATAGTATTCATTTTACTAGAATGAATGCGGCTCCGAGCAAGCCGGTCTCTCATGAAAAGCAAGATCATGAAGTGAAACCGACAAGACCTGTCTTCACTGAGAAGGGAATGGATTTTAAAATATGAGAGTTTCCCATTTTTATAACCAAAAAAAGCGAAGAGAAATCAACGGTCCGTCGGCTGCTGTTATTAAGTATGATGAAGAAACCGGAAAATCACCTATCGTCGTTGCTCAAGGAAAAGGCCAGGTTGCCCAGCAAATTATCGCGTTAGCTCGTCAAAATAATATCCATATGCAAGAAGACTCTTCACTCGTCGCAAACCTATTAGATATGGACTTGGGGGATAATATTCCCCCTCAGCTTTACTCGGTTATGGCAGAAATTCTAGTCCTAATTGAAGAAATGGAAAAAAACTATTAAACACTTGAAAAAACTGTCGATAAAAGTAACAGATAACCAATTTGGAGGTGCAAATACGTGACTGGTATTTTCACAGAGTCAGCCATCCATCAGAAATCACCTCAAGAAATTACAGCGCTGCTTTATGAAGCCTGTTTAACAAACTTAGAGGAAGCCATCGAAGATATTACGAACAAAGACTATGTTTTTGCCAATAAGAAATTACAAAAAGCAAACGACATTCTTCATCGCCTTGGTGCCGGTCTTAACTATGAAGCAGGCATTATCGCAGACCAGCTAGATGTACTTTACAATTATATGGCTGATAAAGTAGTTGAGGCTAATTTACATAAAGATGTCTCAATCATTAAAGAAGTTCTCCAAATAGTAGAGGATCTTTCATCTTCATGGAATCAAGCCATGCAGAACAAACATGCAGACCCTAAAGCAGCTATTAGGCAAAAAGCTTTAGCCTATGAAAAAAACGTCTTTATGGAAGATAACTAAATTAATTTATAATAGAAATTCAACTTCAAAGGAGTAAGAAAAAATGAGAATTAATAATAATATTCAAGCGCTAAATGCTTACCGCAATCTTTACCAAAACCAATTTAATACATCAAAAAACCTAGAGAGATTATCTTCTGGTCTACGCATTAACCGTGCTGCTGATGATGCAGCAGGTCTAGCCATCTCTGAAAAAATGCGCTCTCAAATCCGCGGCTTAAAGCAAGCGGAAAGAAACTCGCTTGACGGCGTGTCTTTAATGCAAGTAGCTGAAGGCGCAATGACAGAAGTACACTCTATGTTACAACGTATGCGTGAGCTTGCTGTACAAGCAGCGAATGATACGAATACGACTTCTGATCGTGAAGCTATTCAATTGGAAATTGACCAATTACTTAAAGAAATTGATAGCATCGCTAATAAAACAGAGTTTAACACACGTAAATTATTAGATGGTTCAAGTGCAGTGGATACACAATTCCTTTCTGGAACAAATTCAGCTACGAATATGCTACAAGTACCGACTGTAACAGACCCAACATTAGTAACAGGTAAATATCAAATTGATGTTGAAAAAGTTGAAGAAGTGTATACGATCAATCAGCCAGGTGCTGGTATTAGCAATAGTGATGTTTTATCTATAGGTAATGATCAAAAGTTACCACTTGGAGAGTATTCTATTGTAGTTACAAACTATCAAGGTGATGGTGTAAATGGAAATGCTACAATTGAAATCTTTGATCCAAATGGATTCAGTCTTGGCTCAAGTGCATTCAAGGTAGGACAGTCATCAGGTTCAACAGTAAAAATTGGACAAGAACCGAATCAAATATCCATTAATACAAAGGAAATTAATGGTGATGGTACAGCTAAGATTCAAGTAGAGAAAAAGCTAACAGTTTCTGTTTCCATGCAAAACAGCAGCGGTGGTACTGTTCCAATTACATTCTCAAAGGAAATTACAACAAGCAATGGCGTTGTGAAACATGGTGGAATGGAAATGAAGTTTGGAACAGATGTTAAAAATGGTACAACAAAATTTGATTTAACGAATAAAGCTCTTACATTCCAAATTGGTGCAAATACGAACCAAACTTTAAATATAGATGTTCCACAACTAAGTACGGTCAAGCTTGGAATTAATACAATCAGCCTACTTAACCATAAAGATGCAAATGATGCTCTTTTCAGATTAGAAAAAGCAATTAACCAAATTTCATCAACACGTGCGAAATTAGGGGCGACTCAAAACCGCTTAGAGCACTCTATTAACAACCTACAAGTGACTCACGAAAACTTAAGCTCTGCTGAATCTCGCATTCGTGATGCAGATATGGCGCTTGAAATGACAGAGTTCACAAAGAATAACATTCTTAACCAAGCAGCTCAAGCGATGCTTGCGCAAGCAAACCAATTGCCACAAGGAGTTCTTCAATTGCTTCAAGGATAATTTAAACAGAAGAGGCAAGTCCTATTATTCAGGGCTTGCCTTTGTTTAATGATAAAGTATAATATTTTGAGTTAGATGAGTATCTGGTTCAAGGAACATTACCGATTCAATAGTGTAAGAGAGGCTAGTTTACTTGGAACTTAATTTTTCAATTGGTAGCAAGCTTCTATAATTTACAGTTTTCCACTGATTGAATAATATCTTTATGGTAAAATACGTCTATGAGAACTTGATTATTGTTATAAAAAGGGGCGGCTAGCAGATGGAAGTCCAAAAAGTAGGTAAAATCGATGTAAGTAAAGTTCAAGGAAAAAATAATATACCAGCTGAAAGTGTCACTTTTCAAGAGGTTATGTCAAAAAACCGACAGCAAACCGTTTATGATAAGATGACAAAAATGGTGCAGGAGATTGAAGAACAAGGAAAGGTCCTTGTCGAAAACCGTACTGTTGACCAACTGCGTAAATACAAAAAAATGATTAAAGGCTTTATGGAAGAAGCGGTACAAAATGGATTACAGCTCGAAGAACAACGAGGATTCAACCGCCGTGGCCGGACAAAGATTTATAAAATTGTTAAAGAAGTCGATAAAAAATTAATTGACTTAACAAATACAGTTCTTGATAAAGAGAAAAAGTCAATGGACATTTTAAGTATGGTTGGAGAGATAAAAGGTTTACTTATTAATATTTACACGTAAAAAACTATTAGTGAGTCTGCTAATAGTTTTTTTACGATTAGGCTCTGTTAAAGGGAATTGTTGATTTATGCACCTGTTGATTGGAGCGGAAGGTGCGAGACTCCTGCGGGAGGAAGGGACAGGGAAGACCCCGTAGGTGTGATAGCACCGAGGAGGCTTCCGGACCGCCCGCGGAAAGCGAGCAACCTGGAGTGGAAATCAACAGCCAATGTTAACAGAGCCTACGATTAAAATAAATATGCAAAACCCTTTAACAATTGCATTAAATAACCGATATAAAAGACAGACTCCAACTAAGAAGTCATGTTGAATACAATCGTTTTTTTTAGTTGCAAATATAAATCGATCAAATGACAAAATTCTATTTCATAATAAACAACATGTATTCATCTACCTCAGAATATGAACTTGAAAGATACTCGAAAAAAGGGGTGACATAAAGATGAAAATAAATAATATCGGACAAGTCAATTTAAATCCATATAATAGACAAATGGAAAAAATGGAAGGCATTGCGAAAGCTAGTAAGCGTGATAAACTTGAAATTTCAACAGAAGCGAAAGAATTGCAAAAAGGCAATCCAATTGAACTAGAACGGAAACAATTCGTCGAAGAATTGAAAAATAAAGTTGATTCTGGCCAGTACGAAATTGAACCAAAAAAGATTGCAGAGAAAATGTATTCTTTTTGGAATAACGAGTTTTAGGAGGGAACTAAATGCCTCTTGAAAAAATGAAACGAAATTTAGAAAAACTCATTGAACACCAAAAAGATTTATATAAAATTGCCGTTGAGAAGACGGATATTATTATTAGAAATGATATAGAAACACTTCAAACAATCTTAAAGCAAGAGAATAAGCATATCCAGATTATTCAAAAACTTGAAGCTGAAATTTTTAAATTAGGCAAAGAAATTTCAGAGAAAAAAGGGATCATTGATGCAAATCTTACATTATCTACAATGATTGAGTATTTCCCTAATGAACAAAGAGAGTGCCTTTATGAATTAAAGGAAAGCTTGGCAGCTCAATTATTGAGTTTGCAGCAGCGTAACCAATTGAATCAAGATATGCTTGAACAATCCTTGCAATTTGTAAATTTATCATTAGATTTGTTAATTCCGGATATGGAATCCTTCAATTACAATCCAACAGTACAGGATGAACAGAAAGAAATTCATTCTCTTTTCGACTCAAAAGCTTAACGGAGGTACGAATTATGATTTCAACTTTTCATGGGCTAGAGGTTGCCAGACGTGGAATGCAGACCCAGCAAGCTGCTCTATATGTAACAGGGCACAATATTTCGAATGTGAATACACCAGGGTATTCTAGACAGCGTGTTAATTTTGCCCAAACAAATCCATTTCCAACACCTGGGATCAATCGACCACAAATTCCGGGCCAGCTGGGAACTGGGGTTATGGCAAAAAGTATCCAAAGACTGCGTGATAGTTTCATTGATACACAATACCGGTCTGAAAGCAGCAAATTAGGCTATTGGCAGGCTAAATCCGAAGTCCTTACTCAAGTAGAAAATATTATGAATGAGCCAACTGATACAGGTTTGGCCCACACAATGGATGAGTTTTGGAATGCCCTGCAAGATTTATCTGTTCAGCCACAAAATGATGGTGCAAGACGGGTTGTTCGTGAACGTGGGATTGCTTTAGCAAATACGTTTAATTATATATACGACTCGCTGCAATCTGTACAAAAGGATTATCGAAATGAAATTGATGTTACCCAGCAGCGCGCAAATTCGATATTAAGACAAATTAATCAAATAAATAAACAAATTGGTTCGATCGAACCCCATGGCTATCTGCCTAATGATTTATACGATCAGCGAGATAAATTAATTGATGAACTGTCTAGTACCATGAATATTAAAGTCGAAAGAAGAACAAGTGGTGGCATGGCTTCTTCAGAAGCAGAGGGCTTAGTCGATATATACATAACGACTCCTCAAGGCGATGTTCTAAAAGACGTAAATGGAAGACCAATCAAGCTAATTGATTCTCAAACACATACCGCAGTCGGGATTCATATTCAATACGAAAGTCGATTAGAATTAGACAGTCCTGTAACAGGAATTAAGTTTTTTGAACTAAATGAAAATGGCACAGGCTTTAAAGGAGTAGGTACAAATACAGAAGCTGATAACAATACATCAGCAGTCAGATACGAGCTTGATAATTTTACTTCATTTAATACAAATGGGCGTCTAAAGGGCTTTATCGATGGCTATGGTTACAAAGACAAGGATGGCAATCTAAAAGGTACATATAATGATATGTTAGCTGATTTGGACCAAATGGTTTATACATTTGCTACACATTTCAACCTTGTCCATAGTGCGGGATGGAGCTTAAATGAAATTCGTGATGGAGAAAATAAAGCCCTTGATTTCTTTACATTACCAGATGCAACAGACACTAACTTCAAAGGAATTGCTGGAAAAATCAAAGTGTCTGACGAAATTTTAAAGGATGTCCAAAATATTGCCGCTGCTGCGGAAGGTAATGTTCTTTCAGGTACATTTAATCGCAACTCTTCAGTTAACAAGGAGACATTAGGGAATCCGATATTTACTGGAATTTATGATAAAGAAAACGCTCCACAGGAATGGAAAGATGCAAAGGACATTGAAGTAAGCATTCAATATACAAATGGAAAGTGGCAGTATAAGTTAACAGCGAAAGATAAGGATGGGAATGATATCTCTAGTGTCCCAGCGACAGGGTATACTGAATTTACAGAGAATCCTGAGACAATACTTGGGGTGAAGCTAGACTATTCCAATGTCTCTAAGCAATCTGCCGGAGACACTTGGACTACAACTTTCTCTGCAAACGGAATGTCTGCAAGTGACGAAGCTTTTATCGGAAATGGCTCGAATGCTTTAAAGCTTGCTGAAGTGAAAGACGCTATTCTAAGCTATGGTGGAAATATGACAAATGTTCATTCTTTCTATCAAGGGGTTATTGGAAAACTAGGGGATAACACGTCTGAAGCAATTCGCATGGAGGATACTGCGACGATTATGAGGGATTCGGTCGAATTCCGAAGAATGTCCATTAGTAATGTATCACTTGATGAAGAAATGACAAATCTAGTTAAATTCCAGCATGCTTATAATGCTTCTGCAAGAAATATTACAATGATTGATGAAATGCTTGATAAAATCATTAATGGCATGGGTATTGTCGGTAGATAGGAGTAGGTGAAAATATGCGTGTAACTCAAACAATGCTGACAAACAGCAATATGAATTATATTAATCAAAACTATAACCGCTATTCAAAAATTATGGATCAAATCAATTCGGGGAAGAAAATCACAAGACCATCTGATGATCCAGTTGTGGCAATGAAAGGTATGCGTTATCGCACAGAGGTAATTGAAGTTAAACAATTCCAGCGCAACTTAAATGAAGGGTTTAACTGGATGGAAAACTCAGACGCCGCTTTAGAGGAAGCTGGACAAGTGTTGCAGCGTATTCGCGAGCTATCGGTGCAAGCATCGACTGATAACTATGGAGAAGGTGAACGCCAAAATATTGCGAAAGAGATCGAAAGACTTCAAGAGCATATTGTTGCTTTAGCGAATACGAAAGTTGGCGATAACTATATTTTTAATGGAACAGACACAACGAATCCACCGATTAACTTAAGTGAAGTCGATATGGATATTAATAAATTTATCGCGGACTTAAATGCAACACCACCTGTTGATCCAGAAGGATATGTAATCGGTTATAAAGGACAGTCATATGTATATGATTCGAATTTTGGTTCATTCGTAGTAAAGCCGATCGTTAATTACAAAAATCCTGACTATGATCCAGCAAATCCTACATCACCAGAATTTCTTAATAGTCCAAGTGAAAGCATTACAATCAATGCAAATGGGAACATTGAATATATGAAGTTAGAGACATTTAATGATCGTGACGGAGAAAAGCGGGAAATGAAGAAGGAATTAACAGATGTGAATAATCTCGTTCTTTCTAAGAAAACGGCTGTCTCTTCAAATACACAGGATGTAAAGATTGAGATAATGAAAGGTGTTACTATCCCAATTAATACAAAATCGTCAAACGCCTTTTCGGTTGAGTTGTTTTCAGGCTTAGAATCTGTTAAAAAGCTATTAAATGATCCGAATGCTAAAGGTGCCGAAATTACAAAGGCCATTGATTTAATCGGCGGATTTTTAGACGATATCGTCTCTACTCGGGCTGAACTCGGTGCTCAAGTAAACAGGATGGAAATGGTTGAGAATCGTCTTCTTCAACAAGAAGTGATCGCCACCAAAACAATGTCTGATAATGAAAACATCGATTTTGAAAGAGTCATTATCGATCTCAAGACACAGGAAAGCTTACATCGTGCTTCCTTAGCAACCGGTGCTAAAATTATTCAGCCAACATTAATGGATTTCTTAAGATAGGTTGAAGCATTAATTAATCGGAATTAAAAATAGAATTGGATGTTGGAAAGGCAGCTAACTGAACGAATAGTTGGCTGTTTTTTTATTCTTTCACGATGATAAGCATAGAATTATTTGTTTGCTTCTAGCAACTTCGATAAAATAAAGAATGAATTGGGCTAATATAAATTTAATATTATCACCCATTAAAATTCCTCATTTGATGTCGATGAGAAAAGTAAGACAAGTGTATGATCGATTCACAACACATTCGATCCGTATGCAGTTAATCTACACATATATACTGATTAATAGATAAATAAATATTCTGTTGAGAAGGGAGGCGACTTAATAAGATGCAGCTACCTCGCCTAGAATTACATAATACATTTGCAAAACTTGGAATTGAAAAACGAAATGCGACGATTCAAATTAGGCAGCCGCAGGCGGAACTAACTTATAATCAACCACAGCCAGAAGTGAAAGTGCATAAAACAAAAGGTAAATTAACCATTGATCAAACGGAGGCCTTTGCAGATGCAGGGTTAAAGCATCCATTTCGAATGACGAAGGAGCAGTTTTTTAAATCGAAGCAGAAGGTGCTACAAGCACTTGCAGCTAAAGCGGCTGAAGGCGATCAGTTAATGAAAATCGAAAATCAAAACTCAAGTGTTATCCCGCAAATTGCCAAAAACAAAAGCGAACCATCACAAAAAGAATTCAATATCGGATTTGTGCCATCATCAATGTCCAAAGTGAAAATTCATTACAAACCATCAGATAATAAAATAGATGTGAATCTAGAAAACTTTAAATTACGAGTAAAACCTCATAAGCCAATCATTAAGTTCAATCAAGGTGATTTGCAAATCTATTTAAAACAAAAGGCAAACTTACAAATTCAAGCCGTTGGTGCAACGGTTGACCAAGTATTTTAATCAATTAATTTGAAAAATTGCTGTGCTAAAATGAACAGTTTTTAAACTCTATCAATAGTACCGAACTACCATTCAACAAAAAAATTACAATAATCGTGGTGAATTTAATGAAAATCAAAACGAAATATCATGGGGAAGTAGAAATTAATGAAACAGAAATTGTCCATTTCCCTCAGGGAATTCCAAGCTTCTTAGATGAACAACAATTTTACATCATGCCGTTTGCGGATGACAGCTCATTCTTTATAATGCAATCGGTGAAAACACCAGCACTTGCATTTGTTGTTGTTAGTCCATTTGATTTCTTCCAGAACTATTCCATTAATCTATCTGATCCAATTATAGAGGCTTTAGAAATTGAAAAACAGGAAGATGTTGTCGTCTTTGCCATATTAACGATTGCTGAGCCATTCCAGAATACAACAGCCAATTTGCAAGGACCAATCGTCATTAATGAAGCAAAAAAATTTGGAAAGCAAGTTATTTTAAGCGACTCGCCATATCAAACAAAGCATTTATTGCTGCAACGCCAATCCTCTCAAGGCAAGGAGGAGTAGAAATGCTCGTATTAACTAGAAAGCTAAACCAAGCTCTTCAAATCGGGGATAATATTGAAATCAAAATTCTGGCTATAGAGGGCGAACAAATCAAAATCGGCATTGAAGCGCCCAAAAATATTGACATCTATCGAAAAGAAATTTATCTCGCCATCCAAGAAGAAAACACAAAAGCAACAACTGTATCTTTAGACCTATTAACGAAATTCAATACTCAAATAAAAAAATAAATTTTTTTATTTGAAAAATGCTAAACAACTATAAGCCATTGCCGATATTAAAAACGTATACTAGAAATTCAAACTAGGGCGGCCGACCTAGTAGAGTTTCTTTTTATAACTAAAACCACATGGATGTGGGACAAACATATTTCAAGGAGGAAACAATCAATGATTATCAATCACAACTTACCAGCTATGAACGCTTACCGTCAAATGGGTGCAAACCAACTTGGCGGCACAAAATCTATGGAGAAGCTTTCTTCAGGACTTCGTATTAACCGTGCTGGGGATGACGCAGCTGGCCTAGCAATCTCTGAAAAAATGCGTGGACAAGTACGTGGCTTAAACCAAGCTCAACGTAACTCTCAAGACGCTATTTCTTTAATTCAAACAGCTGAAGGTGCATTAAACGAAACACACGCAATCCTTCAACGTATGCGTGAACTAGCTAATCAAGCTTCTAATGATACAAACACAGATCAAGACCGTGCAGAATTGCAAAAAGAACTTACTCAATTAACTTCTGAAATCAACCGTATTGGTAACAATACTGAGTTTAACCAGAAGAAATTGTTGAATGGTTCACAACGTTTAGATGATGGTTTTGTTTCCAAAGCGGGTACAACAAGCGGTGGCGGATTAAAAATGCAAGTGGGAGCTAACTCTGCACAAAACTTCACAGTAGATATTTTTGATATGCGTGCAGAAGCATTAGGAATAGCTGGTTCAGGTGGTACTAGTGCTCAAGTAGGTTCTGCATCTTATGCAAAAGAAGGCGCAACTGGAATCAAAAATGCATCACTTACAGATACAGATGATAAAGAATACTTTGCAGCTGATGGATCCTTAAAGAAAGATGGAAACGAGTTTACAACAGAAAATGGTACTGTAGTATCAGCTGAACTTGTGGCTAAATCTTCTGGAGCTTCATTTGCAAAGGGTAGTAATAATGCTATGACAGATGTAGGTAATGCTGGTGGCTCCACAGTTCACGCATTAGATATTACATCTCATAAAGCAGCTACTGCAGCAATCTCTGTTATCGATGCAGCTATTAACCAAGTATCTGCAGAGCGTTCTAAGATGGGTGCGTTCCAAAACCGCTTAGAGCACACAATCAGTAACTTAGGCAACTCTTCTGAGAACCTACAAGCAGCTGAATCTCGTATCCGTGACGTAGACATGGCTAACGAAATGATGGCGTTCACGAAGAACAATATCCTTTCTCAAGCTTCTCAAGCTATGCTTGCTCAAGCTAACCAACGTCCACAATCAGTATTACAATTACTTCAATAATTTATATTTTAGAACCCTGGCTGTTGCTAGGGTTCTTTTATATCCTCTTCCAATTATTCCCTTGGTGAAATTTCTTAAGTTTTGCTGAATTTTGTCGATAAAATAGGTATATCATTTAGTTCGGAGGAATAACGGCATGAACCTAACTCTATTGGATAAAACATATTCATTTGATCGTAACCAACTAGGTATTCAGGCATTAATTGAAAAAATTAATAGTGAGCTTTCAACTGAAAGTCGCTTTTTTAGTCATTTAGTTATTGATGGGGTAGAGGTTTTTGAAGACCACGAGGAGTATATATTAGCTCATATTGATAATGTAAAAGATATTAAAGTGGTCGTACAAACTATTGAAGAATTTATTGGCAATCTATTAGTTTCTTTAAATACATATACACAGCGAGCGATTCCTGAAATTGAACGTCTCATCAATGAATTTTATCAAAATCCTACTGAGCAAAGCTGGCTAACACTACATCAGCTATTGGATGGAATCAATTGGATTTATGAAACGATTAAAGGTATTGATAATGCTCAACAAGAGATTAATGGTTGGGATGAGTTTATTAAAATTGTAGCAACTTTTGAAGTGGAATTGCCCAATTTATTAGAAGCGCTTGAAAATAAAGATTCTATTCTAATTGCAGATATTATTCAATATGAAATTTTACCGCAATTTCAAGTCATTCACAAAGGGACAGAAAAACTTTTTCAACAACAAAATTCAGCTAAGTAGGTAATGGCAATGAGGGTAAGTATGTATTCAGAGAAAAAGATCCTAATTATTGGTGGAACAGGAACGATAGGGCGTTACTTATTAGAAGAGCTTCTTCTATACAATCCAAGTGTAATCAGAATTTTCAGTAGAGATGAATATAAGCAATTCGAAATGCAACAAGAATATTCCGAATACAGAAATATTAGATATTTAATCGGAGATGTTCGTGATGAAAAACGCTTGTTGCGTGCAATGGAGGATATTGATTATGTATTTCATCTTGCCGCTATGAAGCATGTCCCTTCTTGTGAATATAATCCGTTCGAAGCGGTTCAAACGAATGTTATTGGGACACAGAATGTGATTCAATGTGCACTATCGGCTAAAGTAAAAAAGGTATTGTTTACAAGTACAGATAAAGCAATCTCACCAACAAATACTTATGGAGCAACAAAGCTAACAGCTGAAAGACTTATTTCAGCAGCAGACTATCAAAAAGGTCCGAAACAGACGATTTTTAGTTCTGTACGATTTGGTAATGTTATGGGATCGAGAGGTTCTGTTATTCCGCTTTTCAAGAAACAAATTATGGAGAAAAATGTAGTTACTGTAACAGATAAGCATATGCTTCGTTACATGATGACTCCATCACAAGCGATCTCGTTAATGCTTGAAGCAAACGAATTAGCTAGAGGTGGTGAAGTGTTTGTTCTGAAAATGCCAATTATCAGGCTAAGTGAATTAGTTGAAGTGTTAGTTGAACAAGTAACTAAAAAACGAGCTATACAAAATCCAATTAAAATAAAAGAAATTGGGCTCCGTCCTGGAGAAAAAATGTTTGAAGAGTTAATGACAGAGGATGAAATTCGCATCGCTTTGGAACGAGAAAACATGTATATTATACTACCTTCTTATGCTCAGAATAGACGATATAGAGATGCAAATCCAATAAAAGAACCACCAGTTGTAACTGAAAAATTGGCGATTAATAAAGAGACGTTGTACGATTGGTTTCTCAACGAACGATTAATTGATTAACAACTTAAAAGAGGGATATATATGATTCTTGAAAATGAAATATATTTAAAGCGAAACTTTCCTAATTTATATCAGTCGCTAATAGAAAATAATGTAGATACTTTGCATGTTAAACTAATAGAATCTAAAACTGGACAATCAACTATTCAATATTATATTGAGGGAGGAGCACTACTAGTTCATAGTAAATACGATCCAGAGAAGGAAGCAATAAAGTTTATTGATAGTTTTTCTGAAGAAGTAAAAAACTATGAACACGTTTTGTTTTATGGTATTGGTCTTGGTTACCATATTGAAGAATTTATGAAGCGCCATCCAGAGTATCTTTTTTCAATATATGAGCCCAAAATAGAAATATTTCAAATGTTTACGAATACGAGTAGTATAAATCAATTCCCAGTTCACCGATTGAAGGATCTTGTTGTTGAACAATCACGTGAACAGGGAAAGAGGTTTCTCAATCGTTTTATTCATGAGATTCAAGAGAGAGTATTATTAATTGTTTTACCAAGCTATAAACAAATATTTAAAGAGGAATATCGGGCATTTTTTGAAGATTTTAAAGAGGCAGTTGCTAGTAAAAGAAAAGAATATTATGTTGATCGAGCATTTAGTGTCCGGTGGACATTAAATAGCTTAATTAATTTTCCTAAGACGATACAAACTCCGAATATATTGAATGGGAAATATAAAGAATATTTTAAAGATAGGCCGTTAATTATCGTATCGGCTGGACCATCTTTAGAAGAAGAATATGATAATTTAAGAAATATAAAGGAGAATAAGCTGGCTTATATTTTTGCAGTTGGATCAGCAAATAAGGCTTTAATCGCTAAAAATATAATGCCTGATGCAGTTTGCACATATGACCCTCAGGATTATAATTATAATGTCTTTGCTACTATAATAGAACAAGGAATTAAAACTGTACCAATGATTTATGGAACGAGTGTAGGCTATGAAACCTTAAATATGTATCCTGGGCCAAAACTACATATGATTACTAGCCAAGATACAATTTCACCCTATTACTTAAAGAATGTTGATGGAAGTAAGCTTGATTTTGTTGATGACGCTCCAACAATTGCTGCGGTAACATTTCAATTGGCTGCTAAATTAGGATGTAATCCTATAATATTTGTAGGGCAGAACTTAGCGTTTAAAAATGAACAATTTTATGCAAAAGATGTTAATTACAAAAAAACAAACCGTCCAATAGATTTGAACGCTGAAGATAAAAAAGAAGTTTTGTTAGTAGAAGATGTAGTAGGAAATGCAGTTGAAACAAATCATTCCTTTAATAACATGCGTATATTTCTTGAAATTCAAATAAAAAAATTCCCTCACATTGAGACAATTAATTCAACAAAAGGTGGAGCAGCAATATCTGGAACTACATTTAAAATGCTTGAGCAACTGATTCATGAAAGTCTTACGAAACCTGTTGTTGATGATGATTGGTATTTACAAAAAAATAATCAGTATGATAAAAAGAGTTTACTAAATAGAATTGAACGAACAGAGAAGTCTATATTCGACTTTTGGAGTTTGTACAAGGAAATACGCTCATTAATTGACGCAATGAATAAGAATATTTCACTAAAAAACATAAATAAACTTTCGAAGTTAGTATTGAAATTTGACAAAATAATAAGGAAAATAATTACAAATGAGAGTTATTCTTCTTTCGTACAGCCTATTAATCGTTCTGAATTTCAAGCATTAAGTATTAGAACCGCAAATATACGTAGACAAACGAATGAAATTGAGAGAGCAAAATACATTATCGATTCATTTGTTCCATACTTACAAAGATGTAAATCTATAATGGAAGAAATAGCTGCCATAGTTTTTAAGATTCATTTTGATTTTGAAAGATTGATAAATAATAGACATTATAAATTTTATTCAAGTACTTGCGGGGCATTTAGTTTTCGAGGTAGTTGGAATAGAAAATTAATAGAAAAAGAAATATGCTTTTTTATTAGTAAAAATCAAACAGTTGATGAAACAACTTCAGTTTCATTTAGATTTACAGGTACTAAGTTCAAAGTAATTGGGCAGATAGTGGATAATTTTAATATATTTAAGGTTATTATTGATGGAGAAATTAAAAAAAGTGTAAATAAATCACGTAACTTAGGATCAATTATTTATGAAGTAGAAGGATTGTCTGAATGTGAACACATAGTAGAAATCCTGTTAATGAATAATTCTTCTTTTTTATTTTACGGTATTGAAATTGAAGAAAGTGGCAGGTTACTGCATATTGATGAAGTGTTAAGTTTAGAAGAACTAGAAAAAGGAAAAAGAATCCGTTGTCACTATCAAGCTAATATAAATAAAGTTGGTTTTATAAGTGGTTTAGGAACAGAGACAAAGAACTTTATACATCTTGAATCAGAAGGAAATCCTGATGGGGATTTTTATTTTATTATGGTTGATAAAATTGATAATCATAAAAAGCTAATTGCAGATAGAAATATACAAAACTATATTAGTTTTACAAATTTAGTTAAAGGTTTAAAGAACCAATTTGAAATTGGTGGAATTTCTGATGTGAATGTAGGTTTGTTACAGTTAAACAGAGAAAAAAACAAAGATGAATGGCTAGAATATATTGCGAACTCAGATTTAAATGAAACGGTAAACCCTGATGATGAATTTGTGTGGAATCATCATAGAATTACAGAAAGTAGACAGGGATTATACAGTTTTGTTCACTGCGATAACAGTAAAGCAATTGTTTATAGTAAATTCCATCAATTAAAAACTGGAGAATTAAATATTAACAAATATGTTGAGGTGGCTAGTAATGAGCAGGATAAACTATGGGGGTTTAGACCAGTAATTCTTATATAATGACAGGAAGGGAAAATCTCTCTATGAATATAAGTGTCTTTAAATCTCAATTGAGAAAAGAGTTTAGAGAAAAGGTTGCTGATAAAAAAATTATTGTATGGGGAACTGGAGGATTATACAGGAAATTAAAAGATTTCTTTGAAATTAATGTTAAAGAAGATGTTTTATTTTTTGTGGAGAGTGCTGGTGAAAAAGAATCTTTTGAAGGGAAAAATGTGATTAATGCAGATGGATTCTTGAGTCAATTTCCTATAAATAAGCATGCGATAGTATTAGTTTGTACGAGTGCTTGGAATAGTATAAAAAAAGTGATTTGTACAGATGTATTAAATAGTGACCTATTTTATGTTCCTTATGAGGACTTTAGTTGGGTAATTGATTGGGAGGAAACCCCAATTTTATCAACTAATAAAGATATTCAAAATCTGCTTTTGAACACGAATATGATCATTTCTGAGAAAAAAGTTAGCTCAATTGCCATTATGGTGGGAGAAAGAGTAGGTCAACCACACCCTTATTATTTCATAACACTTGGAGTACTACTTCGATTGAAGGGTATGTATGTAGAGTTTTTATTTAATGATTTATCGAATGATGGAGATTTAAGCAAGGGAGCAGGCTTTACTAAAATTCAAAATATACTAATAGAAAATTTATTAAGTAAGGTATCTGAAAAATATGGTATAGAATTTGAAAAAATTAGTGAACAAAGAGCTATTGAATTATCGGAAGAGGAAAAAAGGAATATCCACCAGTATATTTATTATAACCAGGTTTGGTATTCTAGGAATGTCATTTTAGATAAAAATGATGAGAAATTGAATATTAGAAAATCGCAATGGTTAGAAAATGCAAAATTGATAAAAGGTTTCTTGCAAAAAAATAATTTTGAAAAAGTATACACTTGGACTGGAGTCCATGGTGATTGGGCGTCATTGTATGTTTTAGCAAAGTCTCTAAAAATAAAAGTTTATTCCTCAGAATACATTCGTTCAGGATATTCTTATTCAATAGAAGGACCTACTATTTACCAAAGGGATATTAAATTAGTTGCAACAAATCTAAACGAGACACAGGAAAATAAGCTTTTGAGAATTGCAGAAACACATATTGAAACGTACTTTTCTCAGAAGACTGAGGATAAATTAAATAAGCCACTAGTGGTAATCCCATTAAATGTTTTTTGGGATAGTGCCTCCTTTTCCGACGAAGATTGTTTTATTTATTTTGATGAATGGCTCTTGGAAACAATAAATTTCTTAATTAATAAATGTAAGGTAAATGTATATGTTCGTCAACATCCCTACGAGCGGAGATTTGGTACTGGAAAAGATTTGGCTGAATTATTAATTAGTAGCTTCGGTCACTCACCTTTATTTAGATTTA
Organism: Cytobacillus sp. Bva_UNVM-123; assembly: GCF_046351715.2. Lineage (NCBI taxonomy): Bacteria > Bacillati > Bacillota > Bacilli > Caryophanales > Bacillaceae > Cytobacillus > Cytobacillus sp. Bva_UNVM-123. The sequence goes on along the minus strand of NZ_CM177772.1, from coordinate 4,708,366 downwards.
TTGAAGCTGATTCAGATTTTAGTACTTATAGTATCATAAAAAATGCACAATTAGTTCTACCTAACACATCTACTGTCGGTATTGAAGCAGCAATGATTGGAAAACAAGTGATTGTAAAAAATAATGTCTACTATTCTGATTCTGGATTTGTAAAAAAAGCTAATTCTAAAGATGAATACTTTACGTTAATAAAAAAGGGACTATCTACTAATAAATCTTTAAAGAATAAAGAAATAGAAAAGGCTAAAGTTTATTTCGTTTTAACGATGTTAAATGAAACGAGTTCGACATTTGGGCACTGGTTCAAAGATGTTCACGTTTGGAGTAAATCTACATTAGATGTTCTACTAAAAGAAAAACCAGTAAAACAATTATTAGATAGTATTATAAATAACCAATATCTTCTAATAAGTCGATTAGAGGAGGGGATATATGATGAAAATTTTAATAACAGGTGCTGATGGTTTCATCGGCTCACATTTAACAGAAGCATTAATCCGGAAAGGTTACACTGTTCGAGCATTTGCTTACTATAATTCATTTAATTCATGGGGTTGGTTAGATCACTCACCGAAAGAAATTAAAGAAAACTTAGATATATTTGTGGGAGATATTCGTGACCCGCATGGTGTGAGAGAAGCGATGAGAGGCTTCGATACTGTTCTTCATTTAGCTTCTCTAATTGCGATCCCATATTCATATCATTCTCCAGATACATATGTGGAAACAAATATTAAAGGCACATTAAACGTATTACAAGCAGCTCGTGATTTGGGTGTTTCGAAAGTTGTTCATACATCCACAAGCGAAGTATACGGTACGGCACAATATGTTCCTATAAACGAAGAACATCCACTACATGGCCAGTCTCCTTATTCTGCATCGAAAATTGGTGCCGATCAAATGGCTCTGTCTTTTTATCGTTCCTTTGAAACACCAGTGACTGTAATTCGTCCATTTAATACATATGGACCACGCCAATCAGCGCGAGCAGTAATTCCGACGATTATTACACAACTGGCGTCAGGGAAAGAAAAAATTAAATTAGGTGCGTTAAGTCCGACGAGAGATTTTAACTATGTAAAAGATACTGTGAGTGGATTTATTTCAATTATGAATAGCGAGAAAGCAATCGGAGAAGTAATAAATATCGGCAGCAATTATGAAATTTCGATTGGTGACACAGCAAATGCAATAGCTGAGGTTATGGGAAAAAAAATTGAAATTGAAACTGATGAAATTCGTCTCCGTCCAGAAAAAAGTGAAGTAGAACGACTTTGGGCAGATAACCAAAAGGCAAAAAAATTGATTGGTTGGGAGCCATCATATGGTGGCATTGATGGATTTAAGCTTGGTTTAAAAGAAACAGTAGATTGGTTTACAAATCCAGTTAATTTATCTCAATATAAGGTAGATGTATATAATATATGAATCAAGAAGAATGGCTTCAATTTGTAAAAAAAATAAAGATAATTTATGATAGTAAATTTATACCTCTACATGAACCTACATTCAATCACAAGGAGATTGAATATGTTACAGATTGTATTGAGTCTGGCTGGGTTTCTTCAGTAGGCTCTTACGTTAACAAGTTTGAAGAAGAGTTAGCAAAGTTTATTGGTGTAAAACGTGCAGTTGCAGTTGTAAATGGTACAGCAGCCCTTCATATTGCACTGAAAGTGGCAGGGGTAAAGGCAAATGACGAAGTACTGATACCTTCACTTACTTTTGTTGCAACCGCTAATGCAGTTTCATACTTAAATGCAATACCTCATTTTATTGATGTATCTAATGAAACAATGGGAATTGATCCTTTAAAACTTGATGATCATCTTAAAAAAATCGGAGAAATGCATGGTGGCCATTTATTTAACAAACTAACTGGACGTCATATTTCAGCAGTCGTGCCGATGCATACATTTGGACATTCAATGGATATAGATGGCATTCTTAATGTCTGTGACAGATATAACTTAATGTTAATTGAAGATGCAGCGGAGTCGCTTGGAACATATTATAAAGGTAAGCATACGGCTAGTTTCGGAAAAATAAATGCTATCAGTTTTAATGGCAATAAAATTATAACTACCGGTGGCGGTGGAGCAATTGTAACTAATGATGATGAACTTGCAGATTACGCTAAACACTTAACTACTACCGCTAAATTACATCATCGTTGGCAATATGAGCACGACGAAATTGGCTACAATTATCGAATGCCAAATATTAATGCGGCTCTTGGTTGTGCACAAATGGAACAGCTACCACATTTTATTGAACAAAAACGCGGATTAGCAGATATATATGAAAAACTTGTAAAGCAACTCACAGGTGTAAAATTATTTAAGGAGCCTTTACACTCCAGAAGTAATTATTGGCTACAGACAATAATAATTGATGAACAGTATGAGTTAGAAAAAGTACTTGAATTTTTAAACGAGCAAGGTATTATGAGTCGTCCTATTTGGACTCCGTTGCACCATTTACCAATGTACAAGGATTGTCCTAAATCAGATTTATCAGTGTGTGAGTCACTATATAAAAAAACTTTAAACATACCAAGTACTCCTATAACGGTTGAAGAAAATGAATAGCGCATTCGTTACATTTGTTTACCCTAGAGCAAAGAGGTTTTTTAATAATTTTATTAAATCTATTGAGTCTCAATCAGTAAAAAAATTTAAGTTAATACTTTTTAATGATGGCTGCTCTACAGAGGAACTTAAATTATTTCACCTATCAGGCTTAGATATTCATATTGAAGAGAACAATTGTTCAAGTATTGCGCAAAATAGACTTAAAGCGATAGATTGGTTATATGAAAGTAATTACGATTTCATTATATTTGGTGATATAGATGATACATTCGCACATAATAGAGTAGAAGTGTTGATGGAGACCTTGAAAAAACATCCTATAGTAATAAACGAATTACACTTGATTAATCATAAAAATAAAGTAATCCAAAGAAACCTTGTGGAGACATATTTATATAAAAAAAAGGTCATAAATAAATCAATGATTAGGGAATGTAATTTAATTGGATTCTCTCATTTGGCAGTTCATAAAAAAACCTTAAATGTCCTTAGAAATATTTATATTGATGAAAACCTAAAAATTGTTGATTGGCTATTTGCAAGTTACCTATTAATAGATACTAATGCGTTCTTTGAAAATAGAACGTTTACAAACTATGTTCTACATGAGAATAATATTGGATTAAATGATGAGGATTCTATTGAGACTTATATGTTTATATTAGATACAAAAATAATCCAGTATTCGCACATTACAGATTTCGATGCATGGTATTCAAAAGAACTTAAAAGACTGGAAAAGCTCAAATTAAACATTGAAAATGATTTGAGGGTTGCAAAACGCTTTCAATCATATATGAATAAACAAAAAAAAATATACTATCCATGGTGGACACAAATAAAAAATAGTGAGGAGCTAGAAAGTGAGATTTATTTTTGAAGATATTAAGAATTTCAGTAAACCGTATATAATCGCTGAAATCGGAGCTAATCACAATGGAGATTTAAATTTAGCAAAAAAATTAATAGATCAGGCTGTTAGTGCGGGGGCAAATTGCGCGAAGTTTCAATCTTGGACGAAAGATAGTGTGTTTTCTAAGAAAGTTTACGAAGATAATTATTTTTTAGGAGATGATTATCGTAATAGGAATGATTATACATTAGAAGAAATAGTTGAAGAATTTAGTTTTGACAAGGATGATTTTAAAAAATTAAAACAATATTGTGATGAGAAAAATATAGATTTTGGTTGTACACCTTTTTCGAAAGAGGAAGCAAATTTTCTTGTAGATGAATTGAAAATTCCATTTATTAAAGTTGCATCAATGGACTTGAATAATTACCCTTTTCTAGAGTATCTTGCAGCTAAAGAAGTTCCAATTGTATTAGCTACTGGTCTATCTGAGATATCAGAAATTGATGAAGCAATCCGCTGTATTGAAAAATATCATAATAAAATCGTGTTATTGCACTGTGTTTCTAACTACCCACCAAGAGATGAAGATGTTAATTTGCGAAATATAACTATGCTTCAAGACTATTATAAACCATATAGTGTTGGTTTTTCTGATCATACAATCGGGGTTGAAATACCATTAGCTTCTGTCGCTTTAGGCGCCTCGATTATTGAAAAACACTTTACTCTTGATAAGGAAATGTTTGGCTGGGATCATAAGGTATCAGCAGATTATAATGATTTAGTACAAATAGTTGAGGGTAGTCAAAGAATAAGTGAAGCATTAGGAAGCTATAGACGTCACTTAACAAAATATGATGAGGAAAAAATTCCAGCATTTAGAAGAAGCATTGTAGCGGCTAAAGATATTCTGAAAGATAAAATTATCGAAATTGATGATTTAGATTTTAAAAGACCGGGAACAGGTATAGAACCTAAATACATAAATTTTATAGTTGGAAAAAAGGCAAAGAGACACATAGTATATGATCAACTTTTAACCCATGAAGATTTTTAAAATGAAAGGGATATTCTATTATGAAAACTTTAGGGATATTTGGTTCTTCAGGATTAGCAAGAGAATTTGCCGACATTGCCCATGAAGTAGGCTATGAAACAATATTTTTAATAGATAACTTCGATGCAGTAGACTCGGTCAGTGGATTAGAAATTATTTCTGAAGAAAAATTAAAACAAATAAAACATGAAGAAATTGATTTTTTAATCGGTGTTGGCGAAGCTAATATAAGGGAAAAAATCTATCGAAAGTTTCTAGATTTAAATTATGTTAACTTAATTCATCCTTCAGTAACATTTGGTTATAAACAAAGAGAAAAATTAAAGTATAAAATTGGGAATGTATTTTGTGCAGGGTCTAGGTTTACTAATAATATTAAAATAGGTAATTTTTGTATATTCAACTTAAATGTTACAGTGGGGCACGATTGTATTATTGAAGATTTTGTAACAATATCCCCTGGTGCAAATATCTCGGGAAATGTGAAACTTAGTGAAGGGTGTTATATTGGAACTGGCTCAACAATTCTTCAAGGTAAATCTTTAGGGACTAAATTGATTGTTGGTAAGAATTCAATTGTTGGTGCTGGAGCGGTTGTTGTGAAGAATGTAGCACCTAATACAGTAGTAAAAGGTATTCCTGCGAAATAGAAAGGATAGAAGTTAAATGAGCAAAGTCGTAGGGTGTATTATTGCTAGGACAACTTCAACAAGACTTCCTCATAAAATTCTGAGAAGAGTACTTGAAAAAGAAGTAATACTAGATGTATTAATAGAAAGAATGAAGACTGTATCTTGTATAGATGATATATATATTGCAACTTCTAATGAAAGTGTTGATGATATCTTAGAAGATTTCGCATCAGACCATAAAATAAAAATATATAGAGGATCTGCAGAAAATGTAATCTCAAGAATGATTGAGATTGGTACGCTTGAGAAAGCTACTCATTTAGTACGTATAACAGGAGATAATGTTTTTACAGATCAAAATTTATTAGATTATCAGATTAAGTTGCATTTGGAGCATGAATGGGAGTACTCACGAATTGAAGGGCTACCAGTTGGAAGTACTGCTGAAGTAATAAACATAGAAACTCTAATAGATTGTGCTAGTAGAATTAACCAAAATGAAAGTGAGTATATGATGCTGTATTTATATAACCCAGATTTATATAAAGCAGGAGTCATTTTATATGATGAAAGAAAACAGTTAAATAAATACTCACTAACAGTAGATACCCCAATAGATTTACAGAGAACTCGGGAAATATTATATTATACAAAAAATAAATTTATTTCTACAGAAGGCATTATCGATTGTGTTCTAAAAAATAATATTCAAAATAGTGAAATGTTGGAAGCAACATTTGTAAAATTACCACAAAATAGGCTGATAAGTTATAGCGAATTTCGATATGATATGAATGAAAGATTAAAAAAATGTCAAATAATTAATTTTAACGGGGTTAAATAGATGTCATATTTTCTTTATTCAGAAACAGCATTTCATCATGAAGGAGACATAAATTACTTATTAAAATTAGTAGAGTTGACTAAAAAGGGAAACTTTGAAGGTGTTAAATTTCAAGTTATAGGAGATTTGTCCACATATATGGTCGATAATCATAGCCAATTTGATGCCATTAATAAAATGGTACTAAAGCTAAGTGAATGGACAAAGATTATTCGATTTGCTAAATCACTAGGTTTAAAAGTGATTTTGATGCCGTTGGATATGCTAGCAATAGATTGGGTTATCAAGCATTCAGAATTGGTCGATTTTATAGACATACACTCTGTTTCATTTTATGATCAGCCATTATTACAGAGAATTAAAGATTCTCAAAAACCGATTATTCTCGGGATTGGTGGAAGAACTGAGGATGAAATAGAAGAGGCAGTCGAATTCTTTGGAGAACAATTAAAAATATTAATGCATGGTTTTCAAGCTTTCCCTACAGACTTAATAAATGCTAGACTTTTAAGAATCTCTGCTCTAATAGATAGATATCCAAATATTTTAATCGGTTATGCAGATCATTCACCATATGATAATAGGGATGCGATTAAAGGGATAGAATATGCTTATTTATTAGGTGCACGTGTTTTTGAGAAGCATATCACTCTTGATGAAGGTGTAGAAAGAATAGATTATTCAGCCGCTGTAGGTTTGGATAAGATGCTCATTATTAAAAATCAATTAGAAAAATTAAATATAATTACACTAGATTCGAATGTTTTTAATCTCTTCCCTGATGAAGAAAAATATAGAGAACGGCAAAAAAAACTAGTAGCTAGTAGAAAAATTTTAAAAGGTGAGAAGCTTACACAAACAAATACAGTTTTAAAAGTAATTGAAGAGGAAAGAGATAGTATTTACTTTAATAAATACTTGAATGGAACTTTCTATGCAACAGAGGATATTAAAAAAAATATGCCCATTTTTAAAATACAAATTACTGATTAAGTAATGAAACGGTGGTTTTAAAATATGCTTGATAAATTTATGATAGAAGAAAATTTATGTCTATCATCGGTCGTAGAAAAAATGAATCAAAATGGGCATGGAATGGTTTGTATAGTGGATAATGGAAAGATCTTAAAAGGAATATTTACAGACGGGGATTTTAGAAGAGCGATCATAAATGGTGGCATTTTAACAGATCCTGTTGGAAAATGGATGAATAAGAACTTTATTTCAATCCAAAACAACATACCTCTTGAAGAAGGTAAACGCATTCTCATTACAAATAGGAAGAGGCATTTACCTGTATTATCGGGTAAGAAATTAGTTGATATATTACTCCTTAATGATTTTGAAACTCAAAAAACTCCTGTCGTGTTAATGGTCGGAGGTTTAGGAAGAAGATTATATCCACTTACAAAAGAAATACCTAAACCAATGATTAAAGTTGGGAAAAAGCCAATTCTTGAAGAAATTATTCAAAATTTAGTCAGTCAAGGGTTCACCCAAATAATTTTATCTGTAAATTATAAAAAAGAAATAATTATGGATTATTTTAAGGATGGCAGGGATTTTGGTGCAACTATTGATTACATAGAAGAAGAGATACCTTTAGGAACGGCGGGCTCGCTTTCTTTGATGGATAGTAGTTTATCGAAATGTAGTCAGTTTATCGTTATGAATGGAGATATATTAGCGCAAGTAGATTTTATTGCGTTATTAAAATATCATTTAAATAATAAGGCAAGTATCACTGTTTGTGCTAGGAAGTATATTATAAACGTGCCTTTTGGGGTATTACAACATGAAAACTTACATCTAGAAGGAATTATCGAAAAACCAAGTTATGAGCATCTAGTTAGTTCAGGGATATATGTGATAAATCGAGAAGTACTTCAATTATTGAATGTAAATGAAAAAAAAGATATACCAATGCTAATTAATGACAGTCTTTCGATAGGTAATAAAGTATCTCTATATGAGTTAAGTGGATATTGGTTTGATATCGGAACAATTGAAGAACTTGAGAATGCGAAGAAATACAGGCTATTATGATTATATATGGGAGTGTAATATAAACTGTGTAAGTAAGGAATGCGTACGGTTCCTTACTCACACAGTTTTTTATTTGATAGAATAATAAGTATAAATCTAAAGGAGTGTTTCTTGATGGGGAAATTGAAAAGAGATCCTAACTCCATAGAATTAGCTAACAAGATTATTGAACAGTATCAACCTAAATCTGTAGAGGATATGCAGAATGCATTAAAAGACATATTTGGTCCTATGTTTGAGTCGATGATAAAAGGTGAGTTGAACCATCATTTAGGCTATGAATCAAATGATAAGGGAGAAAAAGAAACAAGCAATAGAAGAAATGGGTATGGGAGAAAATCAGTTAAAACCACTACAGGAGAAGTTGAAATTACTGTACCACGTGATCGTGATGGTTCTTTCGAACCGCAACTTATTCCAAAGCGTAAAAGAGACGTATCCGCGATTGAGGATAAGGTTATTTCTATGTATGCCAGAGGAATGTCCCAGCGAGATATTTCTTCAACTATAGAAGAGATCTATGGTTTCTCCGTGTCTCATGAAATGGTTTCTGATATTACGGATACAGTTCTTCCTGAATTAGAAGAATGGCAAAGTCGTCCGTTAAGCAACTGTTATCCTTTTGTGTTTGTAGATTGTCTTTATACAACGATTCGTAACGACTATGAAGTAAAGAAATACGCTGTCTATACGATTTTAGGTTATACAATGGAAGGCAAGAAGGAGATTCTTGGTCTGTGGTTAAATGAAACGGAAAGCAAGCATAAATGGATGCAAATTTTTGATGAAATCAAATCACGTGGTGTAGAAGATATCTTCTTTATTTCGATGGATGGCGTTAGCGGTTTGGAAGAAGGAGCACGTGCGATTTTCCCTGATTGTTCAACGTTGTATGGTTCACTTGATTCGAAATTCCATAAAGTATATACCGAGTAAAGACTACAAGCCTTTTACATCTGCCTTAAGAAAAGTGTATGGAGCCCCAAGCCTTAAAGCATGTCACAGTGCGTTCGAATCCTTTGAAAAGCAGTGGTCCACATACTCCGGTGCTGTAGACGTGTGGAAACGAAACTTTCATCACGTGGAACAACTATATGATTATGGTAGTAACATACGTAAAATCATGTACACAACCAATGCCGTTGAAAGCATTCACTCAAGCTTTCGGAAAGTGACCAAAAAAGGGGCATTCCCCCATGAGAATGCCCTACTAAAAGTCTTATATTTACGGACAAAAGAATTAGAAAATAAATGGAATGGTGGCCATATTCAACAGTGGGCTATGGTGATGAATCAACTACTCCTTCATGACCATCTCAAAGATCGTGTGTTAAAGTATTTAGAATAACTTACACACTTTAGTTGACAAGCCCTTATATATATGCGACTTTTTTTACTTTTTGAGATTGAAACCAAATAGATACCTTACTTATGGGTATATTTTACAAAATATTTCAAACCACAGAAATCTGTTCTATAAGGAACAGACTCTCTCTTCTTTATCTTACAAAGCCAAATATGAGCTGCTTCCATAAGCCCCTTATATCTGGATTTGTAAGATTTTTCGTTAATTTTTCCATTCGGCTGGATAAAACTATTTAGCCGTCCCATACTTTTTTTCTATGATTAGTTTATACACTTCTTTATAGTACTCCTTAGTGTAATGAAAAGGTGCTAGTCCCCACATATGCTTAGAATCTCCAAATCTGTTTTCAATCCTTACCATCTTTGCTGAAGTGAATTGGTATAATTCATTATAATATTCTTTCAAAATGTTGTTGTTTGCATCAATTTTTTCCTGATTCCGATAATCTTTAAGAACTCCATCCTCAAAATATTGCTTTGCCCAATATGCTTCATGAATAATTATTTTTTCTGATGGAACGATGGAGAGTAGTCGGTTTGCAAAGATATAACAATCTTTTTTCCAATCATCAATTACTTTAACAATACCTGTACCATTAAGTGAACTATCTAAACCTGAATTTATAAACTCAGTAGAGCGTGTAACAATAGAATTACCAACTTGTAAAAGTTCAAAACGCTCATCAATAAGATCAATTAATAAATAATCAAAGTCGGTATTCTGTATATCATAAAAAAAAGTTTTCTCTAAATCTTTAATAACTGTTCGCTTTTGGAAACTAGAAGTTAATTTAACATCATTCTCTTTATAGATTAATGGTTCAGAAACAATACTTCTTAAAGATGTCCTAGCGTAGTAGTCTGAAACATGATAGTCAGTCGAAATGAAACGAAAGATATCTCTAGTTACACAGCTGCCTAGTATAAAATATTTCAACTCTTTATCACACCTCTATCCAAATTACTTCTAAAAGTATACACCATACCAAAAATAATATGTAACATTTATTTTATCCTCTAGGTTTTCCATAGAATAATGAAATAATGGTATAAGGCTAGAACTGAAGTTTTTGTGGAAATAGCCGATAATTCAATTATAAATGTCTTTCCATTATTTATAGTAAAATTGGAATACTAGATATTGAACTTTTCTAAAACTTTTAAAGGCCTAACAATATATTAGGATTATAAGAAATAATTGTTTTAAAATATAGAAAAACTACTGAATAAAAAATCACTTGATGGAATAAGGGATGAATAAAATGAAAAAAGTTATTACTTACGGGACGTTCGACCTATTACATTGGGGACATGTAAGATTATTGGAAAGGGCAAGAGGATTTGGAGATCATTTAACGGTTGCCTTATCTACAGATGATTTTAATAAACTAAAAAGAAAAAAAGCTTACCATTCTTACGAACATAGAAAATATTTACTCGAGTCTTTAAAATATGTAGATAAAGTTATTCCTGAGTGTAACTGGGAACAAAAAATTGCTGATGTGATTAGAGAAGAGATATCAATGTTTGTCATGGGAGATGATTGGAAAGGGGAATTTGACTTTTTAAATCCTTATTGTAAAGTAATTTATCTCCCTAGGACAAAAGAAATATCTTCTTCAAAGATCAAAAAAGATTTGAGTATAAGATAAGGGGATCTAAAATGCACCAAATTGGTATAGCTTGTACAAGTATTTTTCATTATATACATTTTCGGCATATTGCTCAAGAACTCGAAAATAACGGATTTAGCGTAAAGTATATTATTTGTATTCCAATTAATAATTTGAACAAAAGTAGTTATGAGGAACTTTTAAATTTTTTTAAGTGTAAAAATTTGAAACATTGTAAACTTGAACAATTATTAGTGGAAACTGAAAAGTTCGAAGCCATACTCTCTCCTTTTTTTATGCCAGCATTTTCTTTTATTAATCCTAAGATAAAATTAGTAAGAATGTTATATGGATATGCAAAAGATTATTGGAATTATGCTGAATGGAACAAAAAGTTTGACATAGTGCTGAGTTATGGACCTTATGCTGAAAATAAACTACAAAAATATTCAAAGATAATAAATATTGGGCACCCTCGGATAAAGAGCACATATAAAAATCAATTAATTGATTTAAATGGAAAATATTTCCCGCGAGAGTTTGGAAAGCCGATATTACTTTACTGTCCAACTTGGGAAGAATTATCCTCTTTGGATCATTTTATAGAAAATTTATCAATCTTTACTGAAAATTTTGTTGTTGTAGTTAAGCTTCACCATGGAAGTATAATGATAGATAATAATTTTGAACTCAATTCAATAAAAAAATCTAATAATTTATTTATTTTTGATGAGTTTACTGATTTGTTTGATTTGTTGTATCATTGTGATCTTGTTTTAAGTGATTATAGTGGTGCAATTTTCGACGCAATGTTGTTCAGAAAACCAATAATATTGATAGATTCGCTAGATTCCAAAGGAAGCAAAACACAAGAAAGTTTAGATTTATTGATAAGAGAGATACTTCCACATGCACCTACTCCTAATGAAATTGTAGAGTTGCTAAAAAGAGAGTTAAATAATAAAAATCTACCATATGAAAAATTAATAAATGATTTATATAGTTATGTTGATGAACTAGCTCCTAAACGTGCGGTAACAGCGATAAAAACTATTTTAAAGGAAAACTCATCTAGTGAAAAAAAATTACAAAATGATCCTAAGGAAAATATTCGTGAATTTATCAATAATAATATTGGGCAAAAAATAGTAATATGGGGCGCAGGAGAATTAGGAAAAATCGTTTATACTTGGATGAAAAAAGAAGGGTATGATATTGAGTGCTTTTACGACTCAGATACAAACAAGCAGGGAATCAAAATTGACGGTATAGTAGTCAAAGAACCTATATATAAAGGAAAAATAATAATAACAATATCAACATGTAAGGACGAAGTAATAAAAACTTTAAAATCCTTTGGGCTTTCAGAAAATATTGATTTTATCTTTGTTAGCGTAAATTAGATTAAATAAAAACGAGGTGGAAATTAAATGAAAAAGATTGCAATGCTTTCCGATCATCCTGATGGAAGCAATCCTCGTATTTGGAGAACAGCAATAACTATGGCAGAATTAGGTTATGAGGTCAATTTGTTTTGTCAGAAGGAACCTCATGAACAAGAATATGAATACAAAGATGGAGTACATGTCAAAAGGGTTTTTGATTATAAACTAGGGACAACTGTACTGATCGATAAATATTTGATGGCACATTTCCATCTATATGACGCTATCAATCACGAGAATAGCAATTTTGATGTTTTTCATTGTCACGATCCTGAAACTTGGCCGATAGGATATACTTTAGCAAAACTACAAAATGCTAAATGGATTGCAGATAGTCATGAATTTTTTCTGGATTATATAGAAAAGAAATATTATGGGGATGATATAGTAAAATATGAAACCACAGTTCTTTTGTCTAAAAATCGAGGAAGCTATTTTCGCTACGCAGATGGGGTTATAGCTGTCAGTGAAGAAACTTTAGGAGCATTAAGTAGTGAATATCAATTAAATTGTCCTCGTACAGTAATTTTCAATACTCGTTTTGAGACGGACATAATAAAGATAAATAAACAAATACTTAGAAATAAGTTAGGATTGGAAGAAAACATAAAATATATGGTGTTTGCTGGGAATGTTATGCCAGATCGTGGAATTGAAAATATTATAAACCTAGTAAATATAATGCCTAAAAACTATCGACTTATTATTATTGGTGATGGATTATCATCGAACGCTGTGACTAATGATCAGTTAAAAACAAATAAAATAATTTTCTTAGGAAGACAGGAATACCAAACGTTAATAAAATACATCCATGCTAGTGATGCTTACTTTTATTTTCCTGAGCACTATGGTGAAAATCTTATGAAAAACTATTTATATACTATACCTAATAAACTGTTTGATGCTATTTTTTCTCGTATTCCATTTTTTACATTTGATGGATTTGCCTTTTCGAAATATGTAAAGCAATATAATATAGGCGCTGTTTATCCAATTGGTATGAGACAAGAAGAAATCGCTAATGATATTGTAAAAAAAATAGAAAATAATTTTTTTAAAGACGAACATTTTTATAAAGCAGAAGATTTCTATTCTTGGAGAAATCAGAAGAATAAATTAAAAAATTTATACTACAGTGTATTAGAGGGATAAAAAAATTCATGGAGATAGTTAAGAACCCTTTAGTTTCAATAATCATACCAGTTTATAACACAGAAAAATTTATTGAAGAAGCAATAGACAGTGTATTTCGGCAATCATATAAGAATATTGAATTAATAGTTGTAGATGACGCTTCTTCAGATCGATCAAGAGAAATAATAGAAAGGAAATTTATTGAAATAAAAGGAACTATACCTACTTATTATTATTATTTTCAAGAAAATCGTGGTCCATCAGCTGCAAGAAATTTTGGGGTTGAGAAAGCAAAGGGAAAATACATTGCTTTTCTTGATGCTGATGACTTGTATTATTTAGATAAAGTTAAATGCCAAGTAGAGTTTTTAGAACATAATCCAGAAGTAGATATTGTGTATAATGATGTGCAAGTTGTTGATGCTCAACTGAAAAAGTTAAATGTTCTTCAATCGATTGGGAATTTTTCTGACAAAGAAACATTTTTAACAAATCTATTTTTTCGCCAAATAGTTCCTGCACCTGCCAGTATGATGCTCAGAAAAAAATGTTTTGAGCAAGTTCAGTATAATGAAGAACTAATCCATGCTGAAGACTATGATTTTCTAATTAATTTAGCAAAAAACTTCACATTTGGGTATGAAAGTGGTTCATATTATATTTGTAGAAGACATGACAAGAATTTAACAAATAACCATATGAAGCAAGTAACGGCTGAAAAGAAAATTGTTAAGAAAATCGGTATTGACCAAATTAAATGTATTGTCTATTCATCTTCATACCATGAAGATGAACAAGTAATGATGTTGGCGAAAATTTTAATAAAAATAGAGGAATACGAACAAGCTCGAGAGCTATTTCATTCATTAGTCCATATAGATAATCCATATGTCTTTTTTTATTTAGGTAACCTAGCATTTTTGAGGCAGGAATATGAAAATGCTTATAAATATTATGATAATGCAATCGAAATAGACCAAAGTTTGGCTGAAGCTCATAATAATATGGGCTGCTGCTTAATGATGTTAAGGAAATTTAGTTTAGCACATATTTGCTTCGAAAAAGCACTATTTTATCGTTCAAATTATTTAGATGCACACTATAATCTTGAGACATCAAAACATAATGATTTAAATTGTCATTTTACAAGTATAGAACTGCGCAAACAATTATTAAACTATCAAAATTAATAAAGATGGTGATCAGAAAATGCTTGATAATAAGATAATTAGATTAAGAACGATAGAAGAGCAAGACGTTCACTATATTCAAAAATGGCATAATGATTATGAAACGACAAAAAATACAACTTTGACTTCATTCATTCCGCGTAATCTTGAGGAAGAGAAGCGTTGGTACGTTAACAAACTTACTGACTCCAATAGTAGAATCTTTATCATTGAGTATATTCAAACATTATCTCCGATAGGCGTTGTATCATTTTCAAATTTAGATTATCGTAATCAGAAAGCGATGTTATCAATCGTGATGGGAGAGTGTGAATATAGGGGAAAGGGCTTAGCCTCTCAGGCACTACAATTAATAGAAGGATTATTAGTAAATGAGTTTAATATCAGAAAGGTGACTGTACAAATTTTAAGTTTTAATCATCCTTCGTTGTCACTTTTTCGAAAAAATGGTTATGTAGAAGAAGGTTGTCTAAAACAAGAAGTATATCGAAATGGGGAATTTTTTGATTTATTTTTAATGAGCAAATTTTTAAAGTAAATAAGGTGATTTCATGATCTATTCAAAAATTATTCACAATAAAAATTTCCAGGTGATTGATTTTGTAAGAAATTTTGGATTGGTGCAACATTCGATTGAATTGAAACATTTGTATGCAACTATAGGTGAAAAGTTTGAGTTTAAATACATATGCTGTAAATCAGCTTCAAATCAAATTATTGGAGTACTCCCATTTATCCATTATCACTCTTATTTAGGAGATGTAATACATTCAATGCCTTTCGTCGGTTATGGAGGGGCAAGCTTTTTAAATAATGACTTGCGAATTTTGAAATCAATGGTTGATGAATTATACGACTTCGCTAAACAATCCAATGTATTACTTGTCACGATTTGTACACCACCTTTTATAGAGGGGAATATTTACAAAAATATAATGGAACCAGATTTTATATACGAAAATTTTTATCAATATATTGATTTAACAATAGATCCATTTTCGGTTATGACTAGTAAGAATAGAAATAATCTAAAAAGAAATCTAAAAAGGGCTGAGGATAATGGCATTTATTTAAATGAGAATTATGATAAGTCTATACTTGAATTCTGGTATGAGACAATCTATATACCAAGAATGACAGAAACGAACTGCACAATTTATCCATTCCCAGTTTTCAATGAATTACGAAGTAATTTTGGTAGTAATAGGGTTATAATTCAATATGCTTTTCAAAATAATAAAATTATTGGGGCTGGATTCTTTCTAAAACAAATGCAGTCACTGGATAATTTTATGAGGGTGATTGGGACCGAGTATATGGATACAAAGGCTGGTGTATTGCTTGATTATTGGAGTATCCAATATGCAAGAGAAAACGAGCTATTATATTATAACTGGCAGTCATGTGATAAAATCGGCTCTCCAATCTTTAAATATAAGAAAAGTTGGGGAAGTGATCTAGGTTATCATTATTATTTAACAAAAATTATTAACCCAATTAATCAATTAAAAAAAGTACCATTAAATGAAATTAAAAAGGAATATAAAGGTATTTATATTTTGCCATATAATGAATTTGAAATAGTTAGGTAAATAAAATGGGGGGCATTGCTATGATTAATAAAATTAAAGTAATGACGATATTTGGCACCCGACCAGAAGCCATAAAAATGGCACCATTAATTTTGGAGCTTCAAAAATATCCAGAGCAAATTGATTCAATTGTAACTGTGACTGCTCAACATAGGGAAATGCTAGATCAAGTACTTTCAGCATTCAATATTACTCCAGATTATGACTTAAATATTATGAAAGAAAGCCAAACTTTAGTAGATATTACAACAAAAGTGCTAGAAGGTCTTGATAATATAATAAAAAAGGTGAAACCAGACTTAGTACTAGTTCACGGTGACACGAGTACCACTTTTGCAGCAAGTCTAGTGGCATTTTACAATCAGGCTGCAGTAGGACATGTTGAAGCGGGCTTGAGAACAATGAATAAGTTTTCTCCTTATCCTGAAGAAATGAATCGACTATTAACAGGTGTAATAGCCGATTTACATTTCACACCTACTAAAAAATCATGCAACAATCTATTAAAGGAAAACAAAAATATAGAATCTATTTTTATTACTGGGAATACTGCAATTGATGCATTAAAAACGACTATCAAAAGTTCGTACCATCATGAAGTGCTAGAAAAAATCGGTCATGATCGTATGATATTACTGACTGCTCATCGTAGAGAGAATTTAGGTTTACCAATTAGAAATATGTTCAATGCTATAAGAAAATTATTAGAAGTAAATAAAGATGTTCAAGTTGTCTATCCGGTTCATTTAAACCCGGTTGTACAAGAAGCTGCTATTGAAATATTAGGTAATAATCCTAGGATTCATTTAATAGAGCCTTTAGGTGTAGTAGATTTCCACAATTTTATTGCAAAGTCTTATTTAATACTAACTGATTCCGGAGGAGTGCAAGAGGAAGCTCCATCACTTGGAAAACCAGTATTAGTTTTGCGAGATACAACCGAAAGACCAGAAGGAGTCGAAGCAGGTACACTGAAGCTAGCAGGTACTGATGAAGAAACAATTTTTCAATTAGCAAATGAGTTGCTTAATGATCGAAAAAAATATTTATCAATGGCTAGAGCCTCCAATCCTTACGGAGATGGATTTGCATCAAATAGAATTGTAAAAGCGATTCTTTACTTTTTTAGAGTTGTAGATAAACCTCCATTGTCTTTTGAATGAAGTTTAAAAAAGTAACACTTTTCATTCGCTTTTTCCTGAAATCAGGAAAATAATTAGAAAAGAATATTAATACATTGGAGTTGTTTAAATGAAACCCATTCTAATAATCCAAGCTCGCATCGGTTCCTCTCGCCTTCGAGGAAAGATTTTGAAGGCACTTGGGAATGCAGATGTATTAACATATGTTGTTGAGCGCTGTAGAAAGATTGTTGATGTCGATGAAGTTATTGTCGCAACTTCGTCATCGCCTCAGGATGATGTTGTTGAGGAATGGTGCAAGGAGAGAAGTGTTGCTTATTATCGAGGTTCTGAAGAGGATGTACTTGACCGTTATGTACAGGCGGCAAAGCCTTTTCATGCTGATTACGTTATTCGTGTAACGGCAGATTGTCCTTTTGTTGATTACGAGCTGGCTAGCGAGATGATTTCAATGATGAAAATGGTTCCAGCTGATTTTATGAAAATCGATGGGGCACTTCCAAGAGGACTTGCTGTAGAACTTTTTACGCGAGAGGCTTTATTAAAAATTGCTGAGCGTGGACATGAGTCACGTCATCTTGAGCATGTCACGTATTATGCCTATGAATACCCAACGGAATTTTCATGGTCAACAATTAAAGCAAGTGCAGCAATTACTTTTCCGGAGCTACGGATAACATTAGACACTGTAGAGGATTACGATCTATGTAAGAAAATTGCCGATCATTTTGTAGGTGATCTATTTATTACAAGTCGTGAAGTGGTGCGTTTTTTACTTGATAATCCTAAGATTGCTGCTATTAATGCCCATATTGAGCAGAAGCCAGTAGAATAGTTAGTATGTTGTTAGCTGTTTACTGTTTTTGCAAAAATCATTATATCATGGATAATCTCCTTCTACTCACTTTCGGTTATAATAGGCGTAGGAGGAGTTTTTCGTTAAAAAAACATTTACTAGTGGGTTAGGATGTGCCACATTATGAATATTATTTTTAGAGTTGATGCCTCAACGGAAATAGGTACAGGCCATGTTATGCGTTGTATTACGCTCGCCCATTTTCTAAAGGAAAAAGGGGCTGAGATTTCCTTTATTTGTACTGAGGTAAGTGGAAATTTAATTGAATATATTCGAGAGAAGGAGTTTAATGTTTATCCAATTCTCGAATTTAGTGACTTTATAGAGGATGCAGAATTGACAATTGCTATTTTACAAAAAAATAAAGTTGACTTGGTCATAGTTGATCACTACAAAATTGATGCACGATGGGAAAGGGCAATAAAAGAATCAATTAATCAGATAAAACTTCTAATCGTTGATGATTTGGCAAATAGAGAACATGATTGTGATGTGCTTCTAGATCAAAACTATTTTAAAGAATTTGAAAACCGCTATAATGCTTTAGTTCCAGTTCATTGCAAAAAACTTCTTGGACCGAAATATCTTTTACTACGACCGGAGTTTTATAAAACGAGCAAAGTTGAAAATGATTTGACAGAAAGAATGGATATTCTCATTTTCTATGGCGGATCAGATCCAACAAATGAAACAATGAAAGCATTAAAAGCTCTTGACTACATCGATACTTCGAAACTGAATATTCATGTTGTTGTTGGCTTATCGAATGTAAATCATCAGCATATAGAAAAAATTTGTCAAAAAAACAATTATCATTTTTACATACAGATCGATTATCTTGCCCAACTTATGGCACGTGCAGATTTAGCTCTTGGGGCAGGCGGTGTAACAATGTGGGAGCGTTGTTTTCTCGGATTGCCATCAATTGTCACTATCGTAGCTGATAATCAATTGGGTTCAACAGAAGCTGCTGCTGAGTTTGGAGCCGTTTGGAATATGGGCTGGCATGAGCATGTAAATATAGCGAAACTTGTCGATATTATGAATGGAGCATTAGCACACCCTGAAAAATTGGCGGAAATTGGACAGAAAGCAAAGCTGTTAATGCAATCTGAGGAAAAGCTGCAAACACATCCTGTTGTAGAAGCAATTATGGAGGTTTTAACATGACAATGAACACGGTTAATATTGCAGGGAGGCTAATCGGCCAAAATCATAAGCCGTTTATTATCGCAGAAATGTCTGGCAACCACAATCAGTCATTGGAGCGAGCATTGCAAATTGTAGAAGCTGCGGCTAAAGCAGGAGTAGACGCATTAAAGCTACAAACATATACCGCTGATACAATGACTTTAAATATAAATGAAGGCGAGTTTTTTATTAATAATCCTGACAGTCTTTGGAAGGGTCAATCATACTATGAACTTTATCAAGAGGCATATACGCCTTGGGAATGGCATGAACCGATTTTTAAAAGATGTAAGGAACTTGGATTAATTGCGTTTAGTTCCCCATTTGATGAAACAGCGATTGATTTTTTAGAAAGTCTTGATGTTCCTTGCTATAAGATTGCATCTTTTGAGAATACAGATATTCCTTTGATTGAGAAAGCAGCGTCAACAGGCAAGCCATTAATTATTTCAACTGGGATGGCATCTGTTGCAGAATTGGATGAGACGATTAGAGCGGCAAGGAATGCGGGCTGCAAGGATATTATTCTCTTAAAATGTACGAGCACTTATCCAGCTTCTCCAGAGAATACAAATCTACTAACATTGCCACATATGCGTGATATGTTCCAATGTGAGGTGGGCTTGTCTGATCATACGATGGGAACTGGGGTTAGTGTAGCAAGTGTTGTTTTAGGTGCAACCGTAATTGAAAAACATTTTACATTATCAAGAGCAGAAGGGGGTACGGATGCTGCTTTTTCGATGGAGCCTGACGAAATGAAAGCTCTTGTTGTAGAAACAGAAAGAGCATGGCAAAGTTTAGGGAAAATTAGCTACGGCCCAACGAAAGCGGAACTTCCTTCATTAAAAGACCGGAGATCTTTATATGTTGCTGAAGATATTAAAGCAGGTGAAGCTTTCACGAAGGAAAACATTCGGGCAATCCGGCCGGGCTTTGGTTTGCCTCCTAAACATCTGAAAAGTGTTTTAGGAAAGGTTGCAAAAAAAGAAATTAAAAAAGGTACTCCATTATCTTGGGAGTTATTATAGATTATTAAACCTTAATGGGTAGGTGCACAATGAATATATTATTAACAGGTGGAGCAGGCTTCATAGGTCGTGCTGTTGCAAAAAGACTGCTTTCAGATGGACATAAGGTTTGGATATTAGATGATCTATCAAATGGCAGAGAAGAGAATATCGCAGAGTTTAGGATGGGGCTTCAAGACTTTATAATAGGTGATATAAAGGATGAAACTTTGCTAGAAAAGCAGTTTGAACATACAAGATTTGATATTTGCTATCATTTAGGTGCTTCTATCAATGTTCAAGATTCAATAGATGATCCTAGAACAACCTTTAATAATGATACGCTTGGGACATTTTATCTTCTTGAACAATGTCGCAAGCATAATGTGAAGGTCGTTTTTATGAGTACATGTATGGTTTATGATCGCTGTACGGATGAAACAGGGATTACGGAGTTACATCCAATTAAACCAGCATCCCCTTATGCAGGTTCGAAAATTGCTGCAGAAAATATGGTTTTATCTTACTACTATGCTTATGGCCTACCAACCGTTGTCATCCGTCCGTTTAATACGTATGGTCCATATCAAAAAACAGGTGGAGAAGGCGGAGTCGTTGCCATTTTTATTAAAAATAAACTTGCGGGTAAAGATTTAAACATTTATGGTGATGGTACTCAAACACGCGATCTTCTATTCGTAGATGATTGTGCAAGCTTTGTTGTGCAAGCTGGTTATTCTGATCAAGTGAACGGTGAAATTGTAAACGCAGGGTTAGGGCGAGATATTTCTGTTAATGATTTAGCGAATCTTATTGTTGGCGATCAAAAGCGAATTAAGCATGTGGAGCATATACATCCACAAAGTGAAATTCAAAAACTATTATGCAATTATGATAAGGCGAAACGTCTTTTAGGTTGGGAGCCAAAGGTAACTTTGGAGGAGGGTATTAGTAGAACGGAAGAATGGATTAAAACGAGTCACCTCATATAATGGAAGCGTTCTGATATATGACGAGTTGTATATTTCTAAAGTGGACGAAATCTGACGAAATGAAATTAAAGCCTCCAGAAGAATGCATTAGATTTTTGGGAGAAATGATCAATTTGTTCATTGAAAATCTGGGTGCAAATTCTCTATGGTGAATCGGATAACATGACTTTTTGGAGGGAACATCATGACACTAGCGATTTTAGGCGGAAAACCAGTACGTGATACATATATATCATATGGCCAGCAATGGATTGATGAAGAAGATATTCAAGCTGTTGTTGAAACTTTGAAAAGTCCCTTTATTACGCAAGGTTCAACAATTGATGAATTTGAAGGATCGATAGCCAAATTTGTCGGTGCAAAGCATGCGGTGGCATTTGCGAATGGAACAGCTGCATTGCATGGAGCGGCCTTTGCTGCAGGGATTAGCAGTGGTGACGAAGTTATTACGTCTCCTATTACGTTTGCTGCAAGTGGGAATTGTATTTTATATTGTGGTGGAACACCTGTATTTGCTGATATTCATGCTGAAACGTACAATATTGATCCAGAAGAGATTAAGAAAGCCATAACATCTAAGACGAAAGCTATTATTCCAGTTGATTTTACTGGTCAGCCGGCTGATATGGAGGAAATTCGCAAAATTGCTGATAAACATCATTTAGTCATCATTGAAGATGCTGCTCATTCTTTAGGGGCTACTTTCAACGGGAAAAGGATTGGAACGCAAGCACATATGACGATGTTCAGTTTTCACCCTGTCAAACATATTACGACCGCAGAAGGTGGAATGATCGTTACAGATTCAGATGAATATGCAGAAAAGCTGCGCTTATTTCGCTCCCATGGGATCACACATGAGCATTTATCAAAAGATGAAGGGCCATGGTATCATGAGATGGTGACTCTAGGGTATAACTATCGGATAACTGATTTGCAAGCATCATTAGGCATTTCACAGATGAAGAAATTAGAGGGCTTCATTAAGAAAAGAAGAGAAATTGCACAATATTATAATCAAGCATTCTCTGACTTAGAAGGTGTGAAAATCCCTTCTCAGCTTATAACTACAGATTCAAGCTGGCATCTTTATTCCCTGTCATTAGAGCTAGACAAGCTTAATGTCGGCAGAAGAGAGATTTTCGAGGCTCTGCGTGCAGAAAACATCGGAGTCCAAGTTCATTACATTCCTGTTTATCTGCATCCATACTATCAAAATCTAGGTT
Source organism: Cytobacillus sp. Bva_UNVM-123 (assembly GCF_046351715.2). Lineage (NCBI taxonomy): Bacteria > Bacillati > Bacillota > Bacilli > Caryophanales > Bacillaceae > Cytobacillus > Cytobacillus sp. Bva_UNVM-123. The sequence continues at coordinate 4,685,575 of NZ_CM177772.1, read as the reverse complement.
ATAAAAAAGGTTTATGTTCCATTGCGGAAAGTTGGTATGAAGCTGCGATAACGATTCCTCTCTTTCCAAAGATGAGTAATGATGATGTTGAATCCGTAGTGGCCGGTGTTAAAAAGGTGATAGAATTTTATTTAAAGTGAGTTTTGGGACAAAATCTATTAATATCATCTTCGGTGAAATATTAAAGACGTTCCCTTAATTTTGAGGAATTGAAAAGGTGAATATCTATGGCAAAAGATTACGAGCTTATGTGGCCGGGACATCCAAATATATATAACAATGGTAGTAATAGAGAACTAAGCTTTATTTTTCTGAACAATAGTAAAAATAGAATAATAAGTTAACTTTTCTCAAAAGGAAGGGAGTTTTTTAAAAACTCCCTTCCTTTTATTTAACATCTTTCCATATCTAGCCGATATAAACATTAGGATATCTATTGGTATAGGGAGTTGTTCATGATGAAAGTTGAAGGTTTGTCTACTTCTACTCGTTCCGCAGGTTATGTTTCAAGTTCGATTCACGCGGACGTAAACAAAATAGAAGGAGCAACAATTAAAGAACAACAAGATAAGCAGCTAAGTGCACAAAACAATAATGAAAAGAAAAAAGAATTAACGAAAGAAGAAGCCGAGCACGTTGTGAACGGCATGAATGAATTTTTAAAACCAAAGTTTACATCGTTAAAGTTCAAAATGCACGAGGAATTGGAACGCTACTATGTTGAAGTCGTTGACCAAGATACACAAAAAGTGGTTAGGGAAATTCCCTCTAAAGAGTTATTAGATATGTATGCAAAAATGACAGAGTTTTTAGGATTGTTTATTGACAAGAAGCTATAAGTGAGGAGTGTTTAAATAATGGAATCAATTCGTTTTACAGGTTTGGCTAGTGGTATGAATACGCAAGAGATCGTTGATTCGATGATGAGAGCAGAGCGAATGCCGTTAGATCGAGTTAAACAACAAAAGCAAGTATTGGAATGGCAGCGTGACGATTTTCGAGACATGAATAAATTGCTAAAAGAATTTCATGATTTTATTTTTGATGGAATTTATCGTCAATCAAAAATGTTGACAAGAGCGGTGACAAGCTCCAACTCAGACTTTGTGTCTGCAACAGCTGGGGCTGATGCTGGGAATGTATCGTATGATATTAAAAATGTGCAGCTGGCAACAGCTGCAAGAGTACAAAGTACAAATGTGATTAGCAATGATAAAGGAAAAATTGATCCAACAAAGAGTTTATGGTCACAAAGAGATAAATTGACTGGTTTAGATTTTAAACAAAGTGAAGAATTAGTAAATAAATTCACAGTCCCAAAAGGTGGAACTACTGAGTTTCAATTAACTTTAGGAGCCATTTCCGATTTACCTTCGACGATTACTGTTGATGGTAAGGATTACACTGTTCGAGTAGGCAATGCAAAGCCTGAAGATCTTCAAGCTAATGAAGTATTCATTAACGATGAAACTGGAAGAGTTTCTTTTGGAGAAAAATTAGAAGAAGAGAAGACTTTCGATATATCCTTTAAGCAAAATTATTTAGAATTTAATATTGAAACATATAACGAAGATGGTTCTGTAAATAAACGTGAATCTAATTTTAAATATTCAGCTACAACATCTTTAAATAGTGTATTTAACGAAATAAATAAATCGAATGTTGGCGTTAACATGTTTTATGATAGCGGCTCTGATAGAGTTGTTGCCCAGCGTAAAGAAACTGGAGAACTAGTGAAAGATAATAAGTCCATTAACTTTACGGGAGATTCGGCTTCATTTTTCACGGATGTTTTACAACTATCAGCACAAAGCCATGGAACAGATGCTAAATTTACGATTAACGGTCTAGAAACAACTCGTAAATCCAACACCTTCACAATGAATGATGTAACATTTATACTAAAAAAGAATTCAGTTGGTGATGAATCCTCCTCTATTAACGTCAAAACTGACACAGAGGCAATCTATAAAACAATTAAAGAGTTCGTTGACAAATATAATGAGGTTATTGGAAAAATAAATGGAAAATTAACAGAAGAGCGCTACCGTGCATTTTCACCTTTAACGGATGAGCAAAAAGCGGCAATGAATGAGAAAGACATTGATAAGTGGGAGGAAAAAGCGAAGAGTGGCTTACTTCGCCGTGATTCACTTTTATCTTCCGGTCTTTCAAAAATGCGGACAGACCTATATGCCGAAGTAACCGCCAATGAAAGAACGTTAACAGATAATAAATACAACCAGTTAACGGAAATTGGGATTAAAACGACAAAAGATTATCTCGAACGCGGTAAATTAGAAATTGATGAAACGAAATTAAAAGCAGCAATAGAGGATAATCCTGATGCTGTATACCAGCTGTTTATGGCAGAGGGATCTGACAAGCATAGTGAAAAAGGGCTTGCCCGTAGACTTCGTGATTCGATTTCTGATACAATGAAGAAAATAGAAGAAAAAGCTGGTAATACATTCAAAACCGAACATAACTATTCAATGGGTAAAGATATATTAAGAATGAATAGCAGTATTGCTGCTTGGGAAGAGCGCTTAAAACAGAAGGAAGCACGCTATTGGAATCAATTTAACTCAATGGAAAAAGCAATGCAACAGCTAAATAACCAATCTAGTCAGCTTTTGGCGCAATTAGGACTGGGTAATCAAAAATAATTCACTCTGATTTAGTTCATACAACACAGCCATGCGTAAAAAAATGAAAAAGGGTGAAAACATTGGTAGCGAATAAACCATATCAAGCTTATAAGCAAAATTCGGTCAATACGGCTTCACCAGGAGAGTTAACGGTACTGCTTTTTAATGGCTGTTTAAAATTTATTAAGCTTGCAAAAATGGCGATCGATGAAAATAATGTAGAGCAGCGTAATACGAATCTCATAAAAGCACAAGATATTATTCAAGAATTAATGGTTACATTAGATATGAAGGTTGAGCTTTCCACTAGCCTTTTACAAATGTATGATTACTTGTATCGAAGATTAATTGAGGCGAATACGAAGAACAGTGTGGATATTCTAAATGAAGTTGAAGGGTATGTCGTTGAATTCCGTGATACTTGGAAGCAGGCTGTTCAATTGGCTAAAAAGCCACAGTTAGTTGAAAGCGGACAAGCTTAATGGAAAATTTAGTAGCTTTTATTAAGAAAACGAAGGATCTACTAGCCCATTTGCAATCTGAATTTTCAACAGATGAGAGAGAAGCCTATATTGAAAAAGTCCAGCAACTGCTTGATGAAAGAGGGCAGCTGCTTAGTCATATGCCAGATTTGCATTCACTCAAAGATAGTTCAAAAGATGAGCTCATTAAGCTTGAGACGAAAATTCAGTCGCTATTGGAAAATCGGCAAAATGAAATAAAAAAAGATTTGCAGATTCTTCAATTACAGAAGAAGAAAACAAGTAAATATGTGGATCCTTATGGTGACATATCCTTTGATGGAATGTATTTAGATAAGAAAAAGTAGAACTCTTGTGTTGTCTGATATATTCATGATAATGGGATTATTCTAAGACGGACAAGTGTAAAGGTAAATGTATTTTAGGGAGGTTCTCATATGGATGTAGCTCTCATGTCAATGGCTTTAAGCCAAAATCAATTCCAGCAGCAAGCCTCTATTTCCATCTTGAAAAAAGCAATGGATCAAGGGGAAGGAAATGCAGAATTGCTTAATAAAATGCTTTCCGAAGTAGATGTACAAGCTCTGCAGCATGCAGCACAGCCACATTTAGGCGGCAATATTGATTTAAAATTATAGTAGAACTAAAGGAGCACCCATAACTGGTTGCTTCTTTTTTGATGCATTAGAAAAGAATACTTTATGTTATAGATATTCATGGAATGTTCAAACGGAATTTCAACTTTAGTATAGACAGCACGGTGTCTACTAGAGCATTAAACACTATATTCATTCTCTATCAAGATAGAGGGCTCATGTTTATTTTTAACATGAGCCCTCGAAAAGATATTAAACATTGACTTTTTCGATTTTCCTAATGGATAAGCTCTTTAAAATCTTCACTTCCCGCAACACCTTTTATTCGTATTGATGAGTCCTTCCGTAAATCGAAATATTCATCATGAATTTTTATTAAAGGCTGGTGTGGTTCGTTTTCGTGAATAAAGAGAATTTGGGCTTCTTCTCCATTATTTAATGTTACTTTTTCAAGAAGATTTTGCCTCATGATATACTTAACAAACGGAGTGACAATTCCTGGATTTAATAAATGATTATGGGCTGCGTCAACAAGCTCATATGCACCGAGAACAAGCGAATCTTTCTCACTTGTACGATGTTTCATCCTCATCCGATTGAAGTAGTCAGCAGTGGAAATAATTTGGATAAATAACGGAATATCCTTTTCCTTCAGCTGACTCGGGTATCCGCTTCCATTTAATCGTTCATGGTGATACAGAGCAGCGATCGGAACGATCGGCTCTAAATCAGGGATTGACTTTAGCAATTGATAACCCATTTCTGTATGCTCTTGAATTCTTTTTAAATCGTCATCATTTTGCCCAAAATCCATGCTGTTTACGTCGTCTGTCAAGCGTATCATTCCGATATCATGGAATAGTCCCATTTCTGCTAGTAAAAGGCAGTCTTTTCGATTATAGCCAAGCAGTTTCCCCATAATGGCCGAAAATATACCGACATTAATACAATGTTGATAAAATTTCTCTTCTGTTTCTACTTCCGATTTAAGAACCTTTAAAATGGATAAGTCACAAAGTGATAAATCAATTAGCTTATGATAGCGTTTTTTCAACGGTGTAAGATCAATATTTTTATCTATTAATAGTGCTTCGAAAGTATTTTTTACAAAAGAATGAAAAGACTTATAAGGTTCGACACTAGGTGACTTTTTCCAATGGAAGGTTGAGCTTAACGTATCAAGATCTACAGCTACCTTCGTCCCGAAGCGATATCTTTGAAGCAGTAGAATATGGATTTCTTTTAAAATGATTCCTTTTTTTAATAAAAGGATTCCTTGTTCCGAATAGATGTCTTCACCAAGTGGGTGACCTACTAAATCAAATGATATATTTACTTTTTCCATATTAAAATCACTCCAATTAATTTCCCATTCTGTATATAAAGATAATCATTTATTAATTGTATGTTTCGAATAAATATTTCCAACTTATATAAATATACCCACATCAAATTTACCATTTTCCAAATAATAAATATACTTAAATAAAGCATATTAGCAAAAATGGGTAAAACGAATTATCTTATTCAGAACCACATTTATGCTAAAAGTAACGGTTGGATTTTTATAATAGATAATTGTGCCTATGTGAAATAATTAGCTATATCCCTTTAAGTTAAGCCCTACACAAAAACGACAAATTCCTCAAATTTTTTTCGAGTACTAGCAGGAGATTTATGGGGTAAAATAGAAATATATTCATATAGTCTTATTAAGTTAAGGCTAAGCGTTGTTGGAAAGGAACCCCCAAGACGACATTGGCAGGCCTGAAAGAGGCGCTCAGTATTTGCATAATGAAAAGGAGGAGTTCACATATGAATTTTAACATTCGTGGTGAAAACATTGAGGTAACTCCAGCAATTAGAGAATACGTTGAGAAGAAAGTGATGAAGTTGGAACGGTACTTTACAGAATCTCCTGAAGCAACTGTTCATGTAAACTTAAAAACGTATCAAGATAAGACTTCTAAAGTAGAAGTAACGATTCCAATGCCGAATTTAGTTCTTCGTGCAGAGGAAATTCACGATGATATGTATGCAGCGATTGACTTAATTTCTGATAAATTAGAGCGTCAAATCCGCAAGCATAAAACAAAAGTAAACCGTAAATTCCGTGAAAAAGGGAATATTCCAGCGATGTTCGTAACACTGGATGAATCAGAAAGAACTCCAATCGAAGAGGAGCATGAGCTTGAAGTCGTTCGCCAAAAGAGCTTTGACTTAAAGCCAATGGATAGTGAAGAAGCCATTTTACAAATGAATATGTTAGGTCATAGCTTCTATGTATTTACAAATGCAGAAACAAGCTTAACTAACGTAGTATATAAGCGAAAAGACGGCCGTTATGGCTTAATTGAAGCACAGTAATGGAAGTGACAACCCCGTATTCATCGAGTGCGGGGTTTTTACTTTATCCCGCATTTAATGGGCTTGAGTTTCAGGTTATTGTGAGTGACCCCGTTTTTAATCAAAATAGGGAGCTGAATGTAAATGACGTTTTCGATTGTTGGGTTTGATCCAAATGAAAAAGAATGGGGCATTGCCGTCCAGTCTAAATTTCTTGGAGTCGGTGCGGTCGTTCCGTTTGCAAAAGCTGGAGTCGGTGCAGTCGCAACTCAGTCGTTTGCCAATACATCATATGGTCCGATGGCGCTCCAGTTAATCGAGCAAGGAAAAACAGCACAGGAAGCGTTGGAGCTCATAACAAAAGATGATCAGCAGAAAGGGCTGCGTCAAGTTGGTATCATTGACGTAAACGGCAATCCAGCTACTTTTACCGGGGCAAGCTGTTATGAGTGGGCCGGCGGAATAGTGGGTCCTTATTTTGCAGCACAAGGAAATATATTAGTTGATGAACGAACAGTTCAGGCTATGGCCAAAACCTTTGAAAGTTCGAAAGGAGCTTTAGCTGATCGGCTTCTTGCTGCCTTAGATGCAGGCCAACAGGCTGGTGGCGATAGTCGAGGCCAACAATCTTCAGCTTTATTAATTGTAAAAGAAAAAGGTGGCTATGGTGGATTTAATGATCGTTATATTGATTTGCGTGTCGACGATCATCCTGAGCCAATCAAGGAGCTTATGCGAATTTATCAGCTACAGCAGCTTTATTTTGCCCCAGCCAAGGCCAAAAACATCGTGCAGATTGAAGGGGAAGTGAAAACAGAGCTTGCTAGAGAATTAATTCGTCTACAATATATAGAATCAGACTATAATGAAGAACAACTCTTGAATGGATTAACAGCTTATATACATAAAGAAAATTTCGAAGCACGTGAACAGACTCGCGGAAAAATGGATCTAGATTTACTTGCACATATGAAAAAACAAAAGCAATAAACGATGATAGCAGCAGATAAAATGGGAAGTCACTGATAAAACCGAAAAGTCGCTGATAAAACCGAAAAGTCGCTGATAAAACCAAAAAAGCCTTAAAAAAATATAAATGTTTCAAATCATGTCATGGCTTGCCCACCCAAAAATTTCCTAAATATTACACTTAACCTCGCATTAGTTGTCACTCAAAACTGAAAGTGGTAATATTAATAAGGAATAATACGAATTTTCTTGAGAGGATTCTGCTGGATAGAAGCGAATCTTTTTTTCGGCTAGTAGGAAAGTTTAAGCTTATTAATATGCTAAAGTAAGATTACATTCAAATAAATTACTGCTAATCACACCGCATAAGAAAAGCTAAGGCATTCGCCGAAAGGACTTGGCGAATGCCAAGTTTTTCTAATAGGAGAGCTTGTTATCATTTCAGAAGCACAAACCTAATTGCAAAAAATATTACTAAGTTGGGGATTATCGACCTCATATTTAATATAAAGGAGCGTTTTAAATGCTTGGGATTTTAAATAAAGTATTCGACCAAAATAAACGCGAAATTAAACGACTTACGAAAACCGCTGAGCAGGTTGAAGCGCTTGCTTCAGAGATGGAAAAGCTATCTGATGATGAACTTCGTGGAAAGACGGAGGAATTTAAAGCACGTTATCAAAAAGGTGAAACACTTGATGACTTGCTTGTCGAGGCTTTCGCCGTAGTTCGTGAAGGGGCGAGACGTGTACTTGGCCTCTATCCTTATCCTGTTCAGTTAATGGGGGGCGCTTCTCTTCATGACGGAAATATTTCGGAAATGAAAACAGGGGAAGGAAAAACATTAACTTCAACGATGCCTGTTTATTTAAATGCTTTATCAGGCAAAGGTGTTCACGTTGTGACAGTAAACGAATACCTTGCTAGTCGTGATGCGAATGAAATGGGTCAGCTTTACGAATTTCTAGGAATGACAGTGGGCCTTAACTTAAACGGTCTTACAAAAGAAGAGAAACAAGCAGCCTATGCCGCTGATATTACGTACAGCACCAATAATGAGCTTGGTTTCGATTACTTGCGTGACAATATGGTCCTTTATAAAGAACAAAAGGTACAGCGTCCACTTTATTATGCAGTCATTGACGAGGTTGACTCGATTTTAATTGATGAGGCTCGTACACCTTTAATTATTTCCGGAACAGCCCAAAAATCGACGGCTCTTTATATTCAAGCAAATGGGTTTGTCCGTACGTTGAAAAAAGAAGAAGATTACACATATGATGAAAAAACAAAAGGAGTTCAGCTGACTGAAGAAGGAATGACGAAGGCTGAACGTGCTTTCGGAATTGAGAATTTATTTGATATTTCGCATGTAACATTGAATCATCATATTACACAGGCATTGAAAGCTCATTCAAGCATGCATCTTGATGTTGACTATGTTGTGCAAGAAGGAGAAATCGTCATTGTAGACCAGTTTACAGGCCGCCTTATGAAAGGCCGCCGTTATAGTGACGGCCTTCACCAAGCCATTGAGGCAAAAGAAGGGCTTGAAATTCAAAATGAAAGTATGACGTTAGCAACGATTACATTCCAAAACTATTTCCGGATGTATGAAAAGCTAGCTGGTATGACAGGTACTGCCAAAACAGAGGAAGAGGAATTCCGCAATATTTATAATATGAATGTTGTTGTCATCCCGACGAATCGTCCGATTACCCGTGATGATCGTGCAGATTTAATCTATTCTTCTGTCGATGGAAAGTTCCGAGCAGTTGTAGAAGATATTGCAGATAGGAACAAAAAAGGACAGCCTGTTCTTGTAGGGACAGTTGCAATTGAAACTTCTGAATTGATTTCGAAATATTTAACGAAAAAGGGAATTCGTCATAATGTGTTGAATGCGAAAAATCATGGGCGTGAAGCCGAAATTATACTTGATGCAGGTGAACAAGGCTCAGTAACGATTGCGACAAACATGGCTGGACGTGGTACCGACATTAAGCTCGGTGAGGGAGTTAAAGAATTAGGCGGTTTAGCTGTAATTGGCACAGAAAGACATGAGAGCAGACGGATTGATAACCAGCTGCGCGGACGTTCTGGACGTCAAGGTGACCCAGGGGTTACGCAATTCTATCTATCAATGGAAGATGAATTAATGCGTCGTTTCGGCTCTGACAACATGAAATCGATGATGGAGCGTCTCGGAATGGATGATTCTCAGCCAATTCAAAGTAAAATGGTTTCAAAAGCGGTTGAATCTGCTCAGAAGCGCGTGGAAGGCAATAACTTTGATGCACGTAAACAGCTTCTTTCTTACGATGATGTACTTCGTCAACAACGTGAAATTATTTATTCACAGCGTAATGAAGTATTAGAATCTGAGAATCTTCGTGATATCGTCGAAACGATGATTTCAACATCGCTTGAACGTAATGTCGCAGCATTTGCTTCTGCTGGCACCGATGAGGAAGAATGGAATTTGCCGGGCCTTATTGATTATGTAAACGGCAACCTTTTACATGAAGGAGACATTACGTTAGATAGTCTTCGTGGCAAAGATCCAGAAGAAATAACAGAAATGATTTTTACGAAAGTAAAAGAACGTTATAATGAAAAAGAAGAAATCCTCCAATCTGAACAAATGCGTGAGTTCGAAAAGGTTATCGTTCTTCGTGCAGTTGATTCAAAATGGATTGATCATATTGATGCGATGGATCAGCTGCGCCAAGGTATTCACCTTCGCGCATATGGCCAAATCGATCCGCTTCGCGAGTATCAGCAGGAAGGCTTTGCGATGTTTGAGCATATGATTGCAGCTGTGGAAGAAGATGTTGCTAAATATATTATGAAGGCTGAAATTCGCAATAACCTTGAGCGTCAGGAAGTCGCAAAAGGTCAAGCTGTTAACCCGAAGGAAGAAGGAGAAAAGGTTAAGAAAAAGCCCGTTGTTAAGCAAATTAATGTTGGGCGCAACGATCCATGTATTTGTGGAAGCGGGAAAAAATATAAAAACTGCTGTGGTGCTAATTAACTTTAGCGAGAAGATTTTTTTAGGACAGAACCTAGCTTTTAAAGGCTGGCAAAGCTGTTTAAGTTGGCTGAGCCAGCTTTCATTTTGTTTTTTTATTATTGTTTTATTACTAAAGGCTGTATTAAAGTAATTTTGCCATTTTGTTGATTGGAGCGGAAATCAGCAGGTATGTTTAACAAAAGGCCATATAAATAATTAACATCAAATTTTTTAGAGGTGATGAAATGGAATTAGCAGATATTCGAAATGAATTAGAAAAAACAGCTAAGCGATTGGCGGACTTTAGGGGGTCTCTTTGACTTAGAAAACAAAGAGGCAAGAATTGCAGAGCTCGATGATACGATGCTTCAACCTGGCTTTTGGGATGATCAACAGAAGGCGCAGGTTGTTATCGGTGAATTAAATGGACTAAAGGATCAAGTCAATGAGCTGTATGATTTAAATGAAACATATGAAAATTTGGAATTAACATATGAGCTTGTAAAAGAGGAAGAAGACAAGGAACTGCAAGACGAGCTTCAACAGGAATTGAAGGAAATGACGAAACGCCTCAATGAGTTTGAGCTTCAGCTTCTTCTTAGTGAGCCATATGATAAAAATAATGCAATTTTAGAACTTCATCCGGGTGCTGGTGGAACTGAATCACAGGATTGGGGATCCTTGCTCTTAAGGATGTATACCCGCTGGGCTGAAAAGAAAGGCTTTAAAGTTGAAACTCTTGATTATTTACCTGGTGATGAGGCCGGAATAAAAAGCGTCACACTCAGCATTAAAGGTCATAATGCGTATGGTTATTTAAAAGCGGAAAAAGGAGTTCATCGCCTTGTAAGAATTTCACCATTCGATTCTTCGGGTCGCCGCCACACATCCTTCGTTTCATGTGACGTGATGCCTGAATTTAATGATGAGATTGATATTGATGTTCGCACAGAGGACTTGAAAATTGATACGTATCGCTCAAGTGGTGCAGGTGGACAGCACGTCAATACGACAGATTCAGCAGTACGGATTACACACTTGCCCACCGGGATTGTCGTAACATGCCAAACAGAACGCTCACAAATTAAAAACCGTGAACACGCAATGAAAATGCTAAAGTCGAAGCTTTATCAAAGAAAAATTGAAGAGCAGGAGCAGCAATTAGCAGACATTCGCGGCGAACAAAAGGAAATCGGCTGGGGAAGTCAAATTCGCTCATACGTTTTCCATCCATATTCAATGGTTAAAGATCATCGAACAAATACCGAGGTTGGGAATACCCAATCAGTCATGGATGGAGAGATTGACCTCTTCATTGATGCGTTCCTTCGTTCGAAATTAAGTTAAACAATTGTATGATGATATAAAGAAAAGCCTTTGCTGAGGATCATTTGAAAATCGGCAAAGGCTTTTAAATTTTGAAATAATGGGCGTTTGCCTAAGATGTGGTAGGGACGAGGTGAATTTTAGACGCAGATTTTTTTCTGAAGCTGATTAATTTGTGTTTCGTGGATTCCACTTTTTCTACTTAAGTATTCAATATCGATTTTTGTCCCAATTAATTCTCTTACTATAACTCGGAAAGTTTTTTCCTGTTGTTCCAACTTTGTTTCTATATGCTTAAAGTGACTTCTAAACTCGGTGGCATGATTTTCGACTGTTTCTTGAAGGTTGTGAAGTCCGACCTCGACATTCCCTAACCTTTCTTTTACCTCAGTCATCTCATTTTCAATCACAGAAAGTCTTCCTTTTATCTCAGTCATTTCATTTTCAACCACATAAAGTCTTTCATTTATACCAATGAATTGTTCATCGACAGCCAAGAATTGTTCTTCAATAGCATTGAATCGTTCATCGACAGCTATGAATTGTTCGTCAATAGCATTGAATCGTTCATCGACAGCTATGAATTGTTCGTCAATAGCATTGAATCGTTCATCGACAGCTATGAATCGCTCGTCAATAGCATCAAATCGTTTATCAACTGCATCCAATCGCTCATCAATGGAGTCGAATCTTCGTGTATGATCTTTTAGTTGGGACAAAATTTCATTTAATATCTTCTCCATTATTTCACCTCCTCTTTTCGACATTATAGCACAGATTTGTAAATAGGTTCTGTTTAGAAGATAATACTTAAACATGTTTCCTTCAATCATCTTGAAAAGAGTTTTTTACCCTTTAACACAGTAGTCCAATGGCATTTACACAATAACGGTACCATGCTATACTCACGCTGGTAACTTTGGGGAAACTAGGCACATGATAGAAGATTTCCCTCAATCATAAATAGGAATGAACGCTCAAATAAGGGGATAATATATGGGGAAAAATAATATAGTAGATAATTCGAAGTTTCTTACTCTGCAGGAATACTTATCTGTACTTATTGGTTCTACTATTGTAGGGATTACGTTTAATGTGTTCTTGCTTCCGAATCAAATTGCTTCAGGTGGAGTAAGTGGAATTAGTACTATATTAGCTGCTGTCGTGAATTGGGAGCCTGCTTATGTACAATGGGCTTTTAATATTCCGCTTTTTATAGCAGGTGTCGTTCTATTAGGGAAACAATTTGGTGCAAAAACGCTTGTTGGAACTGTTTTTTTGCCGTTTATTGTTTATTTAACAAAGGGATTTGGAGCCTGGACACATGAGCCGTTGCTAGCTGCCCTATTTGGCGGAATCGGAGTTGGGATTGGAATTGGCATTGTTTTTCGAGGAAAAGCCTCGACAGGAGGGACAGATCTAGCTGCACAAATTATTAATAAGTATACGGGATTAACTTTAGGAACTTGTGTCGCGCTAATTGATGGGTTAATTGTCCTTACGGCAGCCATTGTATTTGATATTGAAAGAGGACTTTATGCCTTAATTGGTCTTTATGTTACGAGTAAAACAATCGATCTTGTTCAGGTCGGTTTCAACCGTTCGAAATTGATTTTTATCATTACAGAGAAACAATGTGAAGTTCGAGATGGAATCTTGCATAAAATTGATAGAGGTGTGACAAAACTAACAGCATACGGTGGTTATACTGATAATGAACGTCCAATCCTCATGTGTGTCGTAGATCAAACCGAGTTCACGAAATTGACACAATTAGTCAAGAGTATTGATTCTACAGCATTTGTTATTGTTACCGATGCATCCGAGGTACTTGGAGAGGGTTTCAAACGGGTTTAAAATTGGTATAATGTAGCTGTAGTATGTAATTTTTCCAATAGGAGGTTTTACAGTGAAGAAAAAGCTTCTAGCATTTCTTATGGGTACTTCTCTTGTTCTTGCTGCCTGTGGTGGCGGTACTGACACTTCAAAAGAGAAAGATACAGGTACAACGACTGGCGGCGAAACAACAGCTAATGCTGGCGACGCTCAAAAGTTTTATGATCAAAAATGTTCTAGCTGCCACGGCGGAAATCTTGAAGGTGGTGTGGGACCTGCTCTTGATAAAGCTGGCTCAACTTACTCAAAAGAAGATATTGAAAACATCATTGCTAATGGTCAAGGTGCAATGCCAGCAGGCCTATTAAAAGGCGATGAAGCATCACAAGTGGCTGAATGGTTAGCTGCTAAAAAGTAATTAAAAATGAATTTGGTTTTATTTACATATAAACCAAATTGAAGTACATTTTGGGATGAAATCTATTGGTTTCATCCTTTTATTTTTATGGAATCACCCTATTTTTTATATAGTAGAAATCCCTCAGATCATTTGCACCACATATGTTTTTATGAGTAATCCTAAAAGCCCTTCATCGAATCCCATTTACATGTCTTTCGGCACTGATGTAGTTATTAAATCCAACCTTTATAAATATTTCCATATAGTCATTGTGGTTTTGGTAAAATAGTCCATTGGTAGGTAATTATGCCATGTAACAGCTTCTTTGAAAAGAAAATGTAATATTATTTCAGCGTTTTTGACAAAATATGATGTTATAATTATTTATGTACAAGAATGAAAGAAGAATTTTGTCGAAAAAATAATTCGATTTATCATACATTAGCTTTAAGTTATTTCTAAAACATTTATGAAGACAATAGATATTGGGTGGTATAATAAATGATCGAAATGCAAGATGTATATAAGAAATATCCGAACGGTGTAATTGCTGCGAATGGAATTGATGTACACATTAAACCAGGAGAATTTGTCTATGTCGTAGGACCTAGTGGTGCGGGAAAATCTACTTTTATCAAAATGATGTACAGAGAAGAAAAGCCAACAAGTGGAACGATTATGATTAATGGTGTAAACCTTGCAAAATTAAAAAATAGTAAAGTACCTCTTCTTCGTCGTAATATTGGCGTTGTTTTTCAAGATTTTAAATTACTACCGACTTTATCAGTCTATGAAAACGTAGCTTTTGCACTCGAAGTGACAGAAGAACAACCGAAATATATTAAAAAACAAGTGATGGAAACGTTAGATCTTGTTAATTTGAAGCATAAAGCACGGATGTTGCCAACAGAGCTGTCAGGGGGAGAACAACAGCGTGTTTCAATTGCTCGCTCAATTGTAAACGCACCAAAGGTTGTTATTGCCGATGAGCCAACAGGAAACCTTGATCCGGAAACATCATGGGAAATTATGAACATCTTTGATGAAATTAACACAAGGGGAACGACAGTCGTGATGGCCACACATAATAAGGAAATCGTAAATACGATTAAACATCGTGTTATTGCGATTGAAAGCGGAAAAATCGTTCGTGATGAGCAGAGAGGGGAATATGGCTATGAAAGCTAGAACCTTGCGCCGTCATTTTCGTGAAAGTCTCAAAAGCCTTGCTAGAAATGGATGGATGACCTTTGCCTCTGTGAGTGCCGTCACTGTAACGCTCATTTTAGTAGGTGTGTTTTTCGTCATTATGATGAATCTTAATAAAGTCGCAGTAGATCTCGAGGAGCAAGTAGAGATTCGCGTTCACATCGATGTTACGGCAAATGAACAAGATCAGAAAAGTTTACAACAAAAGATTGAAAAAATCCCAGAAGTAAAAACAGTTCGCTTTTCTCCAAAGGAAGAGGAACTGGATAATTTAATTAAAAGTTTTGGGGAAGATGGAGAAGCCTATAAATTGTTTGAACAGGATAATCCATTGAATGATGTATTGGTAGTAAAAACGAAAAATCCGACAGATACGATAAAAACTGCCGAAAAAATTGAAAAATTGGAATACGCAGCAAAAGTTAAATATGGTCAAGGGAAAATAGAAAAGCTCTTTTCCTTTATTAAGCTAAGCCGAAATATTGGACTTGTGCTCATTGTCGGCTTGTTGTTTACAGCTATGTTTTTAATTTCAAATACAATCAAAATTACGATTATGGCTAGAAGAAGAGAAATCGAAATCATGCGATTAGTTGGAGCGACAAACACCTTTATTAGGTGGCCCTTCTTTCTTGAAGGATTTTGGCTTGGGATTCTCGGTGCAGTATTGCCGATCGTACTAATCACCACATCCTATCGGTATACATTCGATTTCTTGGCACTCAAGTTAAAGGGAATAGATATTGAATTGCTCCAGTTTAACCCTTTTGTTTATCAATTATCAGGCTTGCTAATTATAATAGGTGCACTAATAGGAGTTTGGGGTAGTTTAATGTCAGTTAGGAAGTTCTTAAAGGTGTAATATATATAAAGGCAATTTTAACGCTGTGGCCTTGAAGAGATTTATTCTCTTTGAGGCTTTTTTTAAAGAGGCTGTGTTAAACAAAGGACTTAGTAACGCTGACTTATTGGATCTCTCTAAAGGCTGAAGCCTTTAGAGAGATCTTAATACGCTAAGCCTGATTGTGTTTTTTAATAGGAGGATAATATGTGGAAGTTATATGATTCACTCATCGATCAAGTTGAAGATGATGTAGTTGTGTCTGAAATGATCGTCGGATTAGCTTGGACGGCAGCCCGTTCTAAATCAATAGGTTTAGCAATGAGCTCGCGCCGACCGCTATCGCCATCCCCTCTGTCAGGAAACTGTCAAGGAAAAACAGTGAAGGAATTAGCAAAACGGATTAAATCATGGGAGTTTTTCGAAGCTTCCATCGGATTGAGTGCGATTAACTCTGTTTTAAACAATGATGAACATATTTTAAAAATGGAACAAAGCGGCTTCCGCCAATTACCTGCAGGAAGTGCCTTTGATCTAATTGCTGAAAATGCAAAAGGAAAAAAAGTAGCAGTTATCGGACATTTTCGAAATATGGGTAAGCTTGCGGAGCAATGTGAATTAACCATATTAGAAAGAAAGCCTACTGCTGGCGACTTACCTGATCCTGCAGCGGAATACATACTTCCAGAGCAGGATGTAGTGCTGCTCACTTCGTCGACACTTATTAATAAAACAGCACCTAGACTACTTGAATTATCGAAAAATGCGGTGACGATTATGATAGGTCCGAGTACTCCGTTTTCACCAGTCTTATTTGATATGGGCGTTGATATTATTAGCGGATTGATTGTGGAAGAAGAGGATAGAGTCCTTCGCTGTGTTCAGGAAGGTGGAGGTGTTCGAACTTTTCGCAATTCGATCAAATACATAAATATGTCAAGGAAAGGATTTTCATTTTAACTAGTACTTTTTATAAATCTGCCTTCATAACTCGTCCATTTCATTCATATATTTTATTAGCAAAGACATCCCATTTCCTTTGTGGGATGTTTTTTATTTTTTAAAGAGGATTCTAGCTGCATGTAGCGAACAAAAAAATAGTCCTATTTTTTAGTTAGGAAGGGGGATAAGGTTTGAAGAAGAAATGGCTCATGCTTTGCATGATTGGCTCGTTATTAACCGGCGCTTTTGGCACCTTTCTTGGGCTGCAGTGGTTTAATCAGCAAGAGGTCAAGCCATTAGATGTTGGAGGATTAAATAATCAGCAAGAGACAGCCGCAGTTAGTAAGGAAAAAATAGAGAAAATCCAAAGGGCGTATAGTTTAATTTTAAATAGCTATGTCGAAGAAGTGGCGGAAAATCAACTTATCGAAGGAGCGATTCAAGGGATGCTGGCAACCCTTGATGATCCTAATTCTGTCTATATGGATCAGGAAACAGTAAGACAATTTAATGAGTCTTTAGAGCCTTCATTTGAAGGGATTGGGGCTGAGGTCAGCAAGGAGGACGGGAAAATAATTATTGTCTCTCCGTTCAAAGATTCGCCTGCTGAAAAAGCTGGTTTAAAGCCGCGGGATCGAATATTGATGGTTGATGGTGAAAGTGTTGAAGGCTTAGATTTA
The DNA here is from genome assembly GCF_046351715.2 of Cytobacillus sp. Bva_UNVM-123. Classification (NCBI taxonomy): domain Bacteria; kingdom Bacillati; phylum Bacillota; class Bacilli; order Caryophanales; family Bacillaceae; genus Cytobacillus; species Cytobacillus sp. Bva_UNVM-123. Next base: position 4,668,284 of record NZ_CM177772.1, on the reverse strand, counting down.
TTTGAAGCCACTCTAAAAATTAGAGGGAAGAAGGGTACAAAGGTTAAATTAGCAATAGCCCGCCAAGGATTAAGCGCCCCTCTAATTATTGAGGTGAAACGTGATGAAATTCCGCAAATTACGGTTCATTCTAATTTGAAAAAGCAAAATGGGAAGGAAATTGGCTATATCGAGATTACTTCCTTTGCCGAAAATACCGCAAAAGAATTTATGAAAGAATTAAATACATTAGAAAAAAAGAAAATAGACGGACTCATTATTGATGTACGTGGGAACCCAGGAGGATTTTTAGAATCAGTCCGAGATATTTTAAAGGAGTTTGTCACAAATGATAAACCATATATCCAAATTGAAGGACGAAAAGGCGAAAAGAAACGATATTTTTCAAGTTTAACAAAGGCTAAAGAATATCCGATCGTTGTACTTGTTGATAAGGGGAGTGCATCTGCTTCTGAGATTTTAGCTGGAGCTATGAGTGAAGCACAAGGGTATATGATTATTGGCGAGACAACATATGGAAAAGGGACGGTTCAGCAGCCGGTGTCGATGGGGGATGGCAGCAATATAAAGTTAACATTATTTAAATGGCTCACACCAAATGGAAATTGGATTCATAGAGAGGGAATTAAGCCAACGCTAGAAGTGAAGCAGGCTGCTATCTTTAATACGCATCCTCTTCAACTAGGAGAAGCATTAGTGAAGGATATGAACAATGAGCAGGTGAAAAATGCCCAGGAAACATTAGCAGCCCTCGGATACTCACCAGGAAGGGAGGATGGCTATTTCAGTGATACTACTGTGACCGCCGTTAGAGCATTCCAACAGCAAACGGGACTTGAAGTAAATGGAGAAATCAATCAAAATACAGCCATAGCACTAGAACAAGCAGTTCTCACCGAAATGAAAAAAGAAGAAAACGACACCCAACTCCAAACGGCCCTGCGCATAGTATCCCGCTAAAAATCAAGGTGCCAAAATCAAGGTGCCAAAATCAAGGTGCCAGGCACCACTCATGGACAAATCACCGATTTTGTCCACGGGCGGTGCCTGGCACCGTTTGTGTTGGAAATGGAAAAAGTAGTTGCTGAAAGGGTAATATTGGACTATAATAGGCTAGTATTGATAATGATTATCAATTTCATTTTATGTGAAAGGGTGAAGCTAATTATGTCCATTCTTACCGTTGATCAAGTAGCAGTAGGTTATCCAAATGCAATGATTATTGACGGGTTAAGCGTTACAATTCCTGAAAGGCAAATTACGACAATTATTGGTCCGAATGGTTGTGGAAAATCCACTTTACTTAAGGCGATCTCGAGAATACTTAAAACCCAAAAAGGTGCTGTTTATTTAGATGGTCGTGCGATTCAGCAGCTACATACGAAAGAGATTGCGAAGAAAATGGCAATTTTGCCACAGACTGCGGAAGCACCGCCAGGCCTGACGATTTTTGAGCTTGTTTCATATGGAAGATTTCCTCATCAACGAGGGTTCGGAACTTTGAAAAAAGAAGATTTCGATCATATTCATTGGGCAATTGAAGTGACAGGCTTAACTGATTTAAAAGATCGTCCTGTTGAAGCATTATCAGGTGGACAACGTCAGCGTGTATGGATCGCAATGGCTTTAGCCCAGGATACTGAAATATTAATCCTTGATGAGCCAACAACGTATTTAGATTTGGCCCATCAATTAGATATTCTTTTACTCCTTAAAAGATTAAATGAGGTTGAAGGGCGAACCATTGTCATGGTTCTTCATGATTTAAACCATGCCTCTCGTTTTTCTCATTATATGATTGCGATGAAAGATGGAAGCATTATTACAAAGGGTTCACCTGAAAAAGTGATGACATGCGAGAATTTACAAGCCGTGTTTAATATTAATGCGAAGTTAATGGCTTGTCCGTTTAGTAGAAATCCAATCTGTCTTTCTTATCAATTAACAAAAGAATCCGAGTGTTTACAATCAGCAGATTCATTGTAAAGGAGAACAAACGATGACTGTTGTAGAAACCAACTCAGAAAACATCCAAAAGACTTCCAAAAGTTTACGCCATCTTAAGGCAAGCTTCCTTCTTATTAGTGGAGTGGTAGGACTTATATTGTCGATTGGATTCTCTATTTCTTTCGGTGCAGCTGATATTGAATTAAAAACTGTTTGGGAGGCAGTATTTACATTTAATGCTGATTTAACACCTCATCAAATTATTCAAGAAATACGCTTGCCCCGGGTATTAGGTGCTGCAATGGTAGGTGCTTGCTTTGCGGTGGCTGGCTCTATTATGCAAGGAATGACTCGAAATCCATTAGCCGATTCAGGCTTGCTTGGATTAAATGCAGGAGCAGCTTTTATGCTTGCTATTAGTTTTGCCTTTTTCCCAGGTTTGCCATATATGTATATTATTTTGTTTTCATTTGTAGGAGCTGCAATTGGTGCCATTCTTGTATATGGAATAGGATCAATGGCAAAGGGTGGTTTAACACCGATGCGACTTGTGCTAGCAGGAGCAGCTGTTAGTGCATTGTTAGCTGCGCTCAGTGAAGGAATTGCCATTTACTTTCGGATTGGGCAAGACTTGGCCTTTTGGTATGCAGGTGGTGTGTCGGGTACAAAGTGGGAAAACTTAGAGATTATGTTTCCATTAGTAGCGGTAGCTTTAATTGGTGCTATTTTTCTATCAAAATCAATCACATTACTGAGTCTTGGAGATGAGGTTGCTACTGGACTGGGGCAGAATACAGGACGAATTAAGTTTTTTGGTGCAATCATTGTACTCGTTTTGGCAGGGACAGCAGTATCAGTTGTAGGGGCTGTCGGGTTTGTCGGATTAATTGTGCCGCATTTAACACGATTTTTAGTTGGCAACGATTATCGCTGGGTGATTCCATGTTCGGCCATTTTCGGAAGTTTATTAGTTGTGTTAGCCGATTTTGCAGCAAGGATAGTAAATCCCCCATATGAAACACCAATCGGCGCACTTATTTCATTAATCGGCGTCCCTTTCTTCCTTTATCTCGCGAGGAAAGGAGGAAAAGAACTGTGATTGAAAAACAGAATATCGAAGCTCATTATAAAAAAAGCAATCAAAGACGTTACATGATTTTATTAATCATCTTCTTGTTCATTATCGGTGTATTTATTATTAGCATGAATACGGGATATATTAGGCTAACACCATGGGAATTATTACATACTTTGTTTGGAATGGGAACAGAAAAACAAAGTTTAATATTATTTGAGTTTCGTTTGCCAAGAATTGTTTTATCGATTTTAGTTGGGATGGCTCTTGCTGTGGCAGGCTGCATTTTGCAAGGTGTTTCTCGGAATGCTTTAGCAGACCCCGGAATTTTAGGGATTAATGCAGGTGCAGGATTGGCGGTTATCTTGTTTATTTCTTTCTTTCCATCGACGACAGCAGTCCCGGTTTTCTTTCTGCCATTTTTAGCGTTTTTAGGAGCGGGAATAACGGCGGTCATTATATATTTGTTTGCCTATAAGCGAGGAGAGGGCATTTCACCAACAAGGCTATTATTGACAGGTGTTGCAGTGGCTGCAGGAATTAGTGCTGCAATGATTGTTTTGACATTGCGTTTGTCACCAGAAAACTATCAATTTGTTGCTGTTTGGTTAGCGGGTAGTATTTGGGGATCAAATTGGAAATTTGTACTCTCCTTATTGCCTTGGCTTCTTATACTATTACCCATTGTGTTATCGAAAGCTCGTGTTTTAAATACGTTGAATCTTGGGGAAATATCTGCAACAGGTCTTGGAGTAGCAATTGAAAAGGAGCGGTTAATTTTGCTGGCTGCAGCAGTAGGACTAGCAGGTGCGAGCGTGTCTGTAAGTGGAGGAATTGGTTTTATTGGTCTCATCGCTCCACATTTAGCCCGTCAATTAGTAGGAGGCAAGCACCAGATTCTCATTCCGGCTGCAGCATTAACTGGTGGGTTGCTATTATTACTTTCGGACACGATTGGACGATGGATCGTTCAACCATCTGAAATTCCAGCAGGGATTGTTGTTTCGGTCATTGGGGCACCTTATTTTCTCTATTTACTTGCTAAATCGAGGGCTTGATAAAGCTGCTTGTTGTGGGGAGAAGTGTACTCATTTGTTGAGAATGATTTTCTTTTTCATCTGTAGAAACTAGCCGATAGAGATTGGCTAATGTCAAAAAAAGTGATTTCATCTGGGAAACCAGCCGATAGAGCTCGTCTATTGAACAAAAAAGTAATACCATTCGAAGAACTATCCAATAGGGTATATACCTAACAAATTTAAAAGTTAGAACTCAGCATTTAAAAAATAACTATTAGTAGCAGGGAGAGAAATCTCCCTGCTATTTTTGCTTTTCAATTACATAGCCATATTATTTGGACTAACATTTTGATAGAATAAAGAGTAATAGATCATGATTGGATTTAAATGGGATCGAATTTTTTTCAATCACTGCAGTATGACATTTCTGAAATTGTTGAAAAGCATACAAATTGATAGACATTTTAGTAAGGTTGGTGACAAGGGTGGCTCAAGAGTGGTTAATTGAATTTTTAAAAGGGACAGGTAAGCTTTTTCTCCATCCTTTATTTTATTATTATTTTATTATTGCTGCGATATTAGGGGTTTCTCGTGTGAAACGGGAGAGAAAGAATTTCCATGTGCGTGCTGAGAATGCTTATTTTGAACTTCGACAACTTCTTCCACTAGGTATGATCATTGGACTATGCTTGTCATTCATTTCTATTGTTGCTGGTTTAGTCATTCCCATTGAGACGATTCTTTTTACAGCAGCCTTTACTTTTTTATGGAGCTTGACTACGAAGATAAGGTGGATGGCACCAGCCTATACATTAGGCTTTGCTTTTTTTGTGACCATTTTTGCCGTTGAACAACAATGGCCGTTGCCATCTTTCTTTACATCTGTTGCTAATTCGGAACAGACGGTCTTTCCGGCGATAGCTGTACTCTTAGCACTATTAATAGTTGGAGAAGGATTACTAATTTTTAAGAATGGGAGGAAAGGTACCTCTCCGAAGTTAATTAAAAGCAAACGTGGCCAAACCGTAGGTGTTCATGAAGTGAAACGGATTTGGATCATACCAATGTTTCTAGTTATTCCGGGTGAAGCATTGCCATCTCCATTTGAGTGGTGGCCAATGTTCTCGCTTGCTGGTGAATCATACTCAATCATACTTGTTCCATTTGCTATCGGTTTTTATAAACAAATACAAGGAATGCTTCCAATTGAAGCAATGAAAAAGACTGGAAAAAGAGTCATGGAGCTTGGAATTGTGATAACACTCCTATCTATTTCTGGGTATTGGTCGCCGCTTGCCTCGATTGCTGTTGTGACGCTAGCCATTATCGGACGTGAACTTATTACATTAAAACAAAGATTGAATGAGGAAAACCTGCCTTTTTATTTTTCTAAAAAAAATCAAGGTGTTTTGATCTTAGGCATTATCCCTGAATCCCCAGCAAGTCATATGGGTTTACAAATTGGTGAGCTTATTACGAAAGTAAACGGAATAAAAGTTTTCGATAAAAAAGACTTTTATGAAGCTCTATTAAAAAATCGTGCGCACTGTAAGCTTGAGGTTCTTGACGTCAATGGAGAAATCCGTTTTGTTCAGCGAGCTTTATTCGAGGGGGATCATCATGAGTTAGGCATTCTCTTCGTGCAGGATGATCGAAAGCAGGGGAATGAAGCGGTTTGATGTAATTTTTCATTAACTTCTGGAATAATGTCAAAATCTAACGGAAGGTTATTCACTATTATCCGGAATTAAAATAGAATCTCCCGGAACACAACTTCATTGATAATCGGAATAAAAAAAGGAGGGATTATGTCTCTCCTTTTTAATATATTTGTATTTTGAATGATTACTTAATTTGTTTTGAATCATAAAGCCATCTTATTAAAGGAGAGATAATTGATGCGGAGTCTTTTGTTAACGACTGAACCTCATCAAGATGAAACTTTTACAAGTTTTTTGTTAAGAATATGTCAGGAAAATAAATATGAGAGTATATATTGGATTACGAATTTAATCAATGTAGATATCAGACAATTAGTAAAACCAAACCCTAACAAAGTAAATTTGAGTCCATTAGGTCAATTATTAAGGATAGAAGAACAAGTACTATGGAATTTAACGTTTTATAGCGATACTATGTATTTTCAAAGTACAGGTGATACCAGTAGTTTCAAGGATCATGCGAATACTGAATATGATAAGGTTTGTCCGTCTTGTTTTGAAGAAGATCCTTATATTAGAAAGGTTTGGAATCTAAAAATTAACATGGCTTGTCCTAATCATTCATTATTACTAATAAATATATGTCCTAATTGCAATAAAAAGATTTCATCTATAAGGAGAGAGATTCATAAATGTAATTGCGGATTTAAATTAAATAATCTACCGAGAATAAAATTGAATGAGAGGGAAGTATTGCATAGTAAAATTATCATGAACGCTTTTTATGGAAAGCAGCTATATGAAATTATTAATGATTCAATATTGGGAAGACTTTCGTATTATTCCTTAACCAAACTAATCAATTCCTTTTGGTATAGAATCAATTTAGGTAGAAATGGAATTGGAATTAACCAAATTAATACTCAAGAAGTGGAATTATTTGAACAGCTTATTTCTATTTATGATTTGTTTATAGATTGGCCATTTAACTTTAGAGATTTTCTAGATAGAAATCAGCAGTATCCAACGTTCTTAAAGAATATAAAAAGAGATTTTTATACAAAATTATATGATCCTCAATTTCATATTTTCATTGAGGAATTTCGAAGATATGTAGAAGACCAAACAAAAAGGCCGACGACTTTTGGAAAGCACAATAAAAGTCATGTTAATTTAATTTCAAGGACACAGGCCATTAAGATGACTAATATGTCTATAAAGTTTTTTAATAACCTGGTTGAAAACGGTGTACTGGAAGAGTATGTTTATGTACATAATGATAACTTCATCACTAGAAGTATCACCTTTGAATCACTCGAAAATTTTATGGAATATAAGAAGTTTATAGTCTATAAAAAAGAGTTGGCTGAGTCAATTGGATTGAATCCTAAACACATAAATTTGTTCGAAGAAAATAATTGGATAAAGAGAATAGAGTTATTTAGTGAAAGAAATAATACAAAGTCTTATTACGATATAAGATTTGGTGAACAACTAATAAATAAAATAGAAAAAAATAATTTAATCTTTATTTCAGAAGAACAAAGCTCAGAGGGAAAATTTATTTCCTTTTCTAAATTTTTTAACCGTGCTGGGGCTAAAGGAATTACCTTTATTGAATTAATAGAAGTACTGATAAATGGATTTATAAATATATATAAAGTACCTGGAAAAAAACCATTTAAAGGCTATTTCTTTGATCTAGAGGAAAGTATATCTTTCATAAAAAAAACAAGGTACAGTAAATTTATTGAAAAAGTAATTAATTTGAATACAACGGAAGTGAGTAAATTGATAAAAATTCCTGAACACCATATGTCATCTTGGAATAAATTTGGCTTTTTAGGGGTTGAAAAGAACACTAATGAATTTTCTTACTACGAAATAGAGGAATTTGTTAATAACTATGTAACTATGGCTCAATTAATGAATAGATTTAAAACTTCAAGTATTAAATTACTGGATACATTATTAAAAAAAGGGATTTTTCCTGTTTCTGGTCCTATAATAAATGGCGGAACTGGATACATCTATAGAAAATCAGATCTAGGGCCCATTATGGAAGATATACCTAAGATAGATGTTGAAGAAAGGATATCAGAAATTATTTCCATTAGGGATAAAAATATTTAAAAATTTTTATTAAAATCCAGTTCTAGGCATATAAAAATTCATGAAGAGCTAGTTGTAATTGAATCCGTCACTTTTTCTTCAATTAACGAAGCAGTTTAGTTGATGAAAGAATAATCCAACAAATTTTTTATACAAGGGGGAAACCATGTTGTCAAAAGCTATCCAGTATGACCTTACAACCTTTGAAGGTACAATACATTCACTCGGAAAATACTTGAATTTAACTGAAAGAGAAATTAGTAAATATATCGCAAATAATAAGGATAGTTATGATATCAATGAATTTCTTCAATTATTTCAAATAACTGATGAACAATTATTATCAAGTGAACTTATAATGACATCTCTTCATGTTACAACAAACAATGATGAATGTTCGAGTATAAAAAAATATGGACTAGTTAATTTGCAACAAGCTATATTGTTAAATACTCCATTAAATAAATACTTACAGAATCATGGTGTCCAAATAGATTTAGAGAAGAAACAAATTCATCATAAAGGGGAAATTTACGATATTGCCAAGGGTTATCGAGGTATTTTAGGACGAGGTTCTGCCGAATGGGTGAGTTTTAAATTGTTTGAAGATTATCAAATTAATTCGTTCTTTTCATGTGAAAATGTGCTCAATTATGGGGGAAACGTGAATGAAAATCCCGAATTTGTATATAATTTAGCTAAACTTCTGAAAGATGGAAATATAAAATATGATTGGATGAATGACAACAACAAGCAATGCTACATAATTAAGTTCAAGACACTTCTTACTAATGTTAAAAATTTTTATCATAGGATTTATACAGAAAATCTTGAGGAAATCGAAATTGATTTGATGAACAGAAAATGGATTGTTGAAAAGTCATTATCAATTTTAAATGATGGAATCTTTCACGGTAGTTATACTGATGAAATATATTGTGAATTGAAACCAAGCGTTTCTGTATCGGTTAGTAATATAATAAAAATATACACTCCAAACGAATATTTAAAAGAATACAAAGTAGCTAAATAAAAAATGGACCTGATTTCAATAGTAAAATAAATACAAATTCAGGCTGAATCCAATAGTGGTTCAGCCTTCTATCTCTCCAAGCCCCATTAATCAATAGTCCAATCAGGGTTCACTTTGTTTTCTGCTTTTTGGTTGTTCCTAAATTCCATTAATAGTTTCCCTTCCCCCTTGATATTTTAATTGTTGAATTCAATTCCATGTACCATAGAGAATTAAACCATCTCCGGATTTTTTTTATAACGATACAAGAACTCTACCTGTTCTAGACACGTTAATTTGCATTTTGCTTACTGTGAATAAATTTTGGGTTGCTATTAGATGAATTAATTAACTAATATGGTTTCTTATGAACAATAGTCGTTCCCCATCATTAAATTGGGGGCCAGATACAGAAATCAGCTTACCTATAGAATATTTCTTATTGACCTGTTTTACTGTGAGATTAAGTTTAAATGCAAGTTCTAATGTAGTGATGAAACTCTCATGAAAATCCATAAAGTTGTGAATGGTTTTTTCTTCTGGATATTTGGAATAGCGCCCGATCGTAATATAAGTTTAACCAGTTTTTACTGGTTGAACTTTTTTTATTTGGTTTTATTATGGCGGTAGTCGGAGTAGAACGTAGCGCCCGTGGGACTTGATCCCGTCAGCAAAACTGTTCACTCCCTACTTGTATAAGCATGTTTCAGGCTGGTTGGGACAATGATCCCGTTTTGTTGAATATCATTTTTCAACTAAAGCCCCTACTATTAACAGTTTCAAATAAAACTGACTGATTTCATCTATGATTTTAAATTGTAGATGTAATCGGTAAGTACGTGATTCTCCTTTTCTAGCCCCGTCTATAAAGCATTTTCTGCTTTAAGTCGCCTAAACTTGGATATAAGTAGATATAAAGTTCTTTCAAATCTTACAACAACTGTAAGAGTAATTTCCCGATTTTTTGTAGTAAGGTATTGCTAGGAATAAAAATGGGAGGCTATACAGATGAATGCTTCGAATAAATTACTTGAAGTGAAAGAAGTACGTAAAGTTTTTGGTGAGGGACAAAATGAAACAATGGCATTAAAAGGCGTAACTTTTGATGTTTTACCAGGGGAGTTTCTTGGCATTATGGGTGCGAGTGGTTCAGGCAAGACGACGCTACTAAATGTAATCGCCACAATGCTGAAGCCAACATCAGGCCAAATATTGCTAGACGGGCAAAATATTTCGTCGTTCAAAGGATCACAACTCGCTGCATATAGAGGCGATCAAATCGGGTATTTATTTCAGCAATTTGAACTGATTGATAATTTAACGGCGAAAGAAAATATCATGTTGCCGTTAGCGATTCATGGGATTAATTTAAAGGCACAGGAACAAGAGTTGCTGCAATTAGCGAAAATATTTGATATAGAAGAACTGTTAAATAAATTTCCGTCACAATTGTCTGGCGGGCAAAAGCAACGGGTTGCAGCAGCGAGAGCGCTTATTTCAAATCCTAGCATTGTGTTAGCGGATGAGCCGACTGGTGCGTTAGATACTAAAAACGCCAAGATTTTAATGGAGAAGCTGTCTGAACATAATCAACAACAGGCATCTACTATTTTAATGGTGACGCATGATGCGAATGCGGCTAGCTACTGCTCAAGAATTTTGTTTATCCAAGACGGTGTTATTTTCCATGAACTGCGTAGAAATGTACCGGGCGAATCGCAGGAGGCATTTTATGAGCGAATCGTTATGGTGATGGCGCAGCTTGCTGGAGGTAGTAGTAATGTTCTTTGATTTTGTGAAGCGTAATAGCCGCAAAACGCGGAAGGAAAACGGTGTGTATTTTGCATCGCTTATCGTATCTATTGTGGCGTTTTATGTGATCTTGTCATTAGGTGAGCAAGATGTGATGCTGTATTTGAATACGATTGAAAGCGATGCAGTAGAGCGATTGTTGTTACTAATTCCAGTGCTTTATGCAGTTTCATTAGTGTTCGTGTTCTTCCTCGTGTATTTTGCAAATCGCTACCAGCTGCAGCAGCGCAGTCATGAGTTCGGCTTGTATTTAATGATGGGGATGAAGCAAAGTAGATTGTTTCTAATGATTATGGGCGAAACGATTTGGAATGGCATTGTGGCCCTATGTATTGGTCTGCCGATTTCATTGTTTTTAACAGAGCTTATAAATTTAACCACATCACGTTTAGTTGGCATGGGGATTATAGGTCATGCATTCCGTATTTCATGGACAGGCATTAGCTTGACGATTTGTGGCTTCTTCCTTGTGCAACTGCTAGCCATGCTTATTTTAAGCTTTACGATGAGTCGAAAAGAGCCGATTGAATTACTTCATGAGGATAAGGAAAAATCGCAAAGTACAATGACGCCTAAATGGGGCGCCGTGAGCTTACTGTCTGGAGCGGCTTTATTATTCGGGACGATTTTTTTATGCATCGCTTACGGCATGGCGATTTTATATTTACGAAATTTTGATTATCGCGTATTTGCGCTGATTTTGCTTGTTGGTGTGTACGGGACATTTATTTTATTCCGTGGCTTAGGAAGTGTGATTGGTGTTTATGTGAAGCGAAAAGGAAGCTCTTCAACAGGTTTGTCGATGTTTACGGCGAGACAGCTACAGGAAAATGTATTGCATCAATGGAGTTCACTAGCAATATCATCATTACTAATTTTAATGGCGATGGTCTGCTTCGCCTTTGGTACATCGACAACGTTAACGAATAGCACTGTAGCTAATCGAACTGTCGATTATACGTTTAATGGTAATGAAGATGAAATTAAGCCTTTGATTAAATCCGATGAGCTAGCACCTTACGTTGATAGTTATTATGGGATGGCGTTACATAATTTCTACACACCTGAAGATGAGCCAGTATTAAATTATCATTTTGCATGGACGGGCTTAATAGAAACATTATCGAGTCAAGCCGATTCAGAGCCAAAAGAGATTTTATTAAACAACTTATCGATGCAGTATACGCCGTATTTTATTTCATTATCGAGCTATAATGCGATGCTTGAGGCAGCTGGAAAGAAGCCGATTCAGTTAGCTGATAATGAGGTGGCCATGTATACAAGTGACGATACAGGAGCGCCTTATGATATATTAAAAGACACATTGAAAAAAAATCCAACAGTTGAAATAGCGGAAAATGAATACACATTATTGCCGACGTTATATTCGGATCAGATTGTGGCAGATCGAGCCATTACGTTAATGTATTCGTTGATTGTACCGGATGCATTATTCGAGCAATATTTTTACGCTGAGGAAACTTGGCTTTGGAATATGACGTTAAAAGACGAGTTTATTGAAGAAAAAGGGCTTATGCAGGCGATGCTTGAAGTCGATCAATTACTTAATTCGACAGGCTTGCAGTATGAGAGCTATCTTGCGAGCATGGGCAGACAGTTATTTTATACGGTAGCAGGCAGTTATACAACGTTTTATTTAGGTATCATGTTTTTAATTATCGCCAATACGGTGCTAGGCTTAAACTTTTTAATGCAGCAAAGAAGCACGCGTAGTCGCTATCAAACGTTAGCGATGCTCGGTGCAGATGTAGAATCAATTTGTACATCTGCACGCAAGCAAATTTGGCTATACTTCATCTTAGCTATTTCGGTAGCATTTATTAGTGGAATTTTTGGCATTTGGTCTTTATTAACGGCCATGCCGGCAACTGTTTTCAGTCTTCAAAATGGTATCGTCATTGGTTTAGTGGTGCTATTATTTATTGTAATTGAAGTTGGCTATATACGAATGATTCAACGAAAGAGTGATGGAGAAATCAGGAAGTTAAAAGAAATTGAGTAGAGGTGATGGCATGGCGAATATTGTCATTGTAGAGGATGACATTTTCCTACGCGAAGAATTACAAAATATTTTACAAAAAGAGGGGTATTCTGTAGTGAGTATCTCTTCTTTTGATACACCTGTTGAAGATATCATCGCTGCCAAGCCGGGGTTAGTATTGTTAGATTTAAATTTACCTAACTTATCAGGTTTTCAAATTTGTCGTACTTTAAAAATGAAAGGAATTGGTCCGATTCTAATTTTAACTGCTCGTAATCAGATACGAGATGAGTTGCATGCATTAGAATTAGGAGCCGATGACTTTTTAACGAAGCCCTGTCATCCGAAAAGACTCATTGCAAGAATACAAAAGCTACAACAACTATATGCCAAAATGCCGATGTTTTTAAATTGGGGAAATTTCCAATTAAATTTGAAGACGAATGAAATATATATTGGTCACAATTCACTTTCATTATCTGAAAATGAAGGCACCATTATGAAGCTTTTAATACAATATGCACCGGCGGTTGTTGAAAAGGAGCAACTTTTCCATGAATTGTGGGGAAGTAGTGAATTTGTGGACGAAAATATACTACAAGTAAACATGACCAGACTTCGTAAAACATTGGATAAAGTAGGCGTGTCACATCAGATTAAAACGGTCAGAGGTGTTGGCTATCAATTAATAGGGAGTGAGTCCATATGAGGCGATTAGATTGTCTCCATATTCTACAGCAATCGCGTCAATGGATTTTGCTTATATGTGCAAATAGCGGGTTTTTTATTTTTTTAGCGTGGGTTGCATATCCAGAGACATTTAAATTATTAGTGTTGACGATGCTCATTTTTACCCTTATAAGCATTTTGGCAGGAGCGCTCCTTGCATGGAAAAAACAACAGAAGCAAAGAAACACGTTTTATCAATTTTTAAGAGAGCCTTCCGCTGAGCATGAGGCTAAGTTGCTTCAAGTTTTAGGTGACATACATAAGGAACCACTGCATGATTTGGCTAATCAATTACGTCATCTACATGATGAATTACAAGAGGCAAAGTACCAGTCATTAGAATATGAAACTTTTATAGAAAGCTGGGTGCATGAAATTAAAACACCACTTTCGTTACTTCATTTTGTCTTACAAAATCGGCAAGATGAAATGTCCCCGTTGGTTTATCAACGGCTAAATCATGCAAACATAACGATTCATGATTACGTAGAACGCATATTATTTTATGCAAAGCTACAAGCTGTGCATGTTGACTATAGCTTGAAAAAGGTCTATATTGTGGAATGCTTTGAAGATGTATTACTAGAGCTACAATCATTATTGGAAGAGCAGCATGTAAGTGTCTATACGGAGATAAAGGACATACCCGTTGTATCTGATGAAAGAGTGCTTCATTTTATTTTGATCCAGTTACTTGTAAATGCAATTAAATATCGAAACGTAGATAGTGAGAGTTTGATTTGGCTAGAAACAGGTTTTGAACATGCCAAAGACCGCTATTACATTAAAGTAACTGACAATGGACTAGGCGTCTTGCAATCGGATTTGCCATTTATATTTGATAAAGGATTTACAGGAGATACTAGCAATCAAAAGCAATCTACAGGGATGGGGTTGTTTTTAGTGAAAAAATTATGTGACGATTTGCAAATTGTAATTGAGGTTGAGTCAAAATATAAGCGTGGTTTTACAATTCAACTACTGTTCCCAAAGGTTTAAAAATTTTTCTGAAATCTAATGGATGTAAAAGCAATGTCACCAAACCCTCGTTTGGAAATCTTTTATAGAAGAATGTTATTCAATAATATGGCCCGATTACTGAAAAAGCACAATTCCTTTTCAAGAATTACGCTCTTTTTTATGTAAAGGGGCAGTTTGTGGAGGAGATGAACTTGGATATATTATCTCTTTAGGGGTCCCGTCAGAAAATAGCGCTTATCTTAACTTCGATGTGAAAACTATTGGAATATCAACAGTTCTCACATCATTTACATGTATTTAATGTAAGTATTGATTTAAAAAAGTTTAATTATTTTATCGTACAAGCTTTAAATTAACGCAGCCGTTTCTAATATAAGGTTAGTTTCTCATACCTGCAAACTCATAGTGACAGTCCTAATGCTAAATCCCAATTTTTCATACAATTTAATTGCTTGATTTCCTGCAAATGCACTTAGACGGATTTCTGAGTATCCATCTTGTTTTAGATGGTCAATACCAGCTCTCATTAACAATTTGGAAATCCCGTTCCCTCTAAATTCTTCTATAACAAATAATTCGTAAATAAATCCATTCATTTTATCAGTAAATTGGTCTTTACTTGTCCCTATAAGAATCCATCCCATTAATTTATCGTTTTTTGTTGCTATTAAGTAATAGCTTCCTTTTTCCAAAAGTGGTTTAACAAGTTGGTCAATTTTTTCTTTCGTAGGTTTTACTTCACCTAATGTGCCATCAAAAACAGCTTGTGGTGAAAGCGATAAAACCTTTTTTAGTTCAAAATCATTAGGTTTTCTAATATCCATTAATTGAATCAGTCCTTTAAACTCTTTTTTTACTCAGCTTATCATAACTTTCCAATAACTATCTTCAAAAGATTATGATCTACTTGAATTCTTCTTGCACTAACACCATTAACATAATCAGAAATACCAGTAAAATAGTAAAGTTTTTATTCTCAAATTTGATCGTAGATCATTCCACGTAATTTCAATAATTCCTCCTTAAGACGTTTATTTTCTTCTTCAAGTTTTTTAATTCGGTTATTTTTAGCCTTCGTCTTGATAAGGCGTTGAATAGCCTGGTCTACTTTTTGAGCCGTCTCCTGGCTTTTCATCTGGGCATGCTTTTTTACACCTTCGGTATTTCTAATATGCTTATTTCTCATGAGTGCGTTCCTCTCCAATATATTCGCGGCCTTTTTTCCCGGCTAAATGATGAGTTGTACCATTCTTCAAAGTTTCTAGAATAGGCTCTAGTCGGGGTAGCGTCAGGAAAATGCGGATTTACAACGTTAGGGAATCCATAAAAAAAGCTGCAGACGCAACTGAAAATTTTATAAGTGTAAGTACCCATACCAGGAAGATATAAAATTTATTATTCTATGTATCATATTTGATTTTATTTTTACATTCCAAAAAAACCTCATTTACTTATGGTACGGTTCCCCACTATTAATGCTAAATTACATCCTCAACAATCTGGCCCTTTAATGGGATACGGAATGATTATTTGTTCCCTTCCGATAGCTTTCTATATAATGAAGCCCTTGATACCTTTGTAATTTCACAAATTTGATTTACAGTCATACCTCCTTCTTTATATAGCTTTACTGCATAATTCATTCCTGCATGATTTTTGTGATATTTCTTTAATCGGGGTAGCGTAAGGTAATTTAAAAATAAATTGTTATTAGGTGTTTTAATTGTGCTAAAATTCATATAAATATTTAATGATGATAAAATTCTGTGATAAATCTAATCCCCCAAATTTATCCGAAATATGAATGGAGTAAAAATTTAATGAACAGTCCAATTTAAAATGCCCCTATACAAGACAACATTCAATTCAAATATTGGGGGATACAAAATGAAATTGAATAAAAATTTTTCTTTATTACTAGGGGTAGTACCAGCGAAGCTGTTATCACCCGCAATAAGGAAATGTCAAGATTACAATAAGTTGGTTAAGTAATTTAACCAAAACAAATCCCCCATCTTTTAGATAGGGGTAACATTTTAAAATATAATTTTTCAATAAATAGAGCCATTTAATAGAATAAGATAGGACTTATACCTTCCATAATTTTATTTACTACCAGGCTTTTCTTCATGATACACCTATAAAACAATGTCCTTTCTTTTCTCCGATTTCCATAAAAGTGCATAAAAAATTGCACTTAATACAACTATCACACTATATGAAGTTGGAACGATCCATTGGGGCATCCTAATACTGATGATATGCCAAAGCAAATAGGTTAATCCAAAAATGAGCATAGCCATTACAAATGGGATTTGAATACCGATTAGAGATATATAATTTGGCATAATGCTTGAGAAGGACATCGCTAATAGTGAGAAAACAAATCCTAGAATGTACACAGCTATGACTGTAAGCAAAATATACTGAAAAAACGTCGGATCATACCAGTACGTAAGCCCATTAAACATATGAACTGGCACTTTAAAAAACACGGATATGGATATATGGTGTAAAGAATAAAGGCCAAAATAGATTATGAGTAAGGTAGTCATTACCATAAAGGCGGAAATCAGTCCCGCCACAGTCTTTGTCTTATATAGAATCCGTCCTTTTCTTGTTGTATATTGTAAATCTCGCACCCGTCTATAACGATCCTTGATAAAGATTGGTGATAAAAGAAGCACTACGCTTAAAATAATGGCAATAGCTACGTTCTTAATAAATCGTTCAAAGTTCTCTATGGCTACTCCTGTATACACTGGATAATACCCGGATGCTATTAATTCATCATATCGAATTTGTTGGTGATCCTTTGCATATTTCCTTTCATTTGCCATAAGGACTTCTTTATCCTCAAAATGTTCTATCAACCGTTCACGCTCTTGAAGTTCCCAAAACACTTTAACTTTATCCTCGAAAAAGACCTTATTATGAAGTGCATCCTGCTCCTTATTATTTGGATCATAATTATTTCTAAAATTCTCATACGTTCCCATTCCTGCATCCACAAATGCTTTTTTTGACTGCAAATAACGATTCGCTTTTTCTACTTCCTCATTATAAACCTTTTTAAAATCCAAAAAATCCTTCTCTTCCATATCTATCCCATACTTATTAACCATTTCAATCCCTATACGATAGGAATCCTTTTTTCCATTAGCAAAGTAATTAACGTCATACTCAATAAAAAGAAAGTAGACAATCCAATTGACAAAAATAAGTAAAATAAGCATTTTCCACGTGAGTATCTTCTTGATTTCATGTAATAAAATTTGCATAAATTTTCTCCTTAATGAATTTCCTGTTTGTTAAATCTTCTTAGACAATAAAAACACAAGATCATAGAGATCAAAGTCCACACGACCACTGTAATTAGTTCATAATATTTGTCCATAGTCAGCCCGGCATTTCCCATAAAAAACATATGTGGATTCATGACAAGTGTCGATAGGGTATATGCGGAAGTGATAACCATTTTTGACGATGTGGGCATATAGCCCGGCACTATGAAAGCTATTGCGAAAAAAACAGCAAAAATAAAGAAGGTGAAATAACTATTTTTCACAATAGTGGAAATAGAAAAAGCAATGATTGAAAACAGAAGCATACACACATAGACAAGTAGAATGCCCCCAATAAGGAAGGTTAAAAACGATAAATTCCACCATGCCACATACGGAAACGTATATTCCCAGTTCAACGCACTGCTTATTGAACTACCCCATAAATATGAGTAATCAAATACTGAAAAATAGGTGCTAAGAGTGATCAATATCAATAATGCTGTAATCCCCGTTGTTACTAGCATGGAAGCGACCAGCTTATCTTTCATTAAATGTCGCCCTCTTTTGGTGGGATAAGTGACTAGATGGGTTTTATTTTCAAATTCAAAATTGGTTATTAAGGCAGTTGCCAACACAATTAAAATTATTGATTCAAATATCAGCTGTCCGAATATAGTTCTGAACAAAAAGCTGTGCATCTTATACTGATCTCCCATGAAAAACCATTCTTTATGTTTTCCATTTTCTTTCATTTCTTCGAAACGCTTTGAAAGCTTACCATATTCATTTTGCAAAGTAACTTCAGCACTCCCACTCAATCCATACATCTCAGTTCCAGCATTGGCGATTTGTTTCCAGTCTATATTCTTATATTCACTGTCAATGGTTTCTGCCGTATTTAAATACATTTCTTTTAACTGCAATTTATTGAACATAGCCCATTCCTTTTCGCTGTATAGACTATGGTCTTTATAATGTAAGCTACCTAAGAATTCATTAACACTGTTGAAATGCCGATTAGTGTGTTTTCCCGTAATTTGATTTAACTCCGCAATATCTTTTCGCAGGTCCTTTTTAACTTTTTGTAAGGTTTCATCGGTTATTTTAATTCCATATGTTTTAGCTAGTTCATTGGCAACTGTCAATTCCTCTTTTAAATCTGCATTACTAAAAATTACAAAGATATTGAAAGACATAAATATAAGGATTAGTGCAATGAGGATGGGCGATGTAAATGCTTTTTTACACTCGTAAAAAATAATTCTCATTTTCCTTACTCTTCCCCCTGTATTTCATCACGATATTCATAGAGAAATACATCTTCTAAATTAGGGGCTACTGATTGCCAATTTGCCGCCTTTTCACCTTTATGAATAAAGCGAACGCTCATATTGCCCCTTTCTTGCCTTTCCGAAAGAATGACATATTGTTGTCTGAACCCATCCAATTGTTCAAAACTGATCGCTGTTTCATAAACATACCCTTCAAGGGAATCACAAATTTTTCCAACCGATTCTTTATAGAGGATTTGCTGATTTTTTATCATAATCACTTCATTTGCGATTGATTCGATGTCCGATACAATATGTGTTGAAATAATAACTAGCCTGTCCCGTGCAAGTTCTGAGAGCAAATGACGAAATCTTGCACGTTCCTTTGGATCTAGTCCAGCAGTAGGCTCGTCAAGAATAAGAATTTTTGGATCATTTAAAAGTGCTTGGGCAATTCCGACACGCTGTATCATTCCTCCAGAAAATTTCCGCATTTTTTTATTCGTAACATCGGTTAATGCCACCTTCTCCATCAGCTCTGTTATAATCTCTATTGCCTCTTTTTTTCCAATTCCTTTTAATGCGGCCAAATACAATAAATATTGCTTTGGTGTGTAATTTTTATAAAATCCAAATTGCTGTGGTAGGTAGCCAAGCAATGCCCGATACTCTTCATCCATGTTGAAGATATTTTGACCTGCATAAAGAATTTCACCTTTACTGGGGGAAATTAAGGTTGCGATCATCTTAATAAGCGTGGTTTTCCCCGCACCATTTGGTGCTAGCAATCCATATACTCCATTTGTAAATTCTAGATTAATATTATTTAAAGCAATATAATCCCCATACTGTTTACTAACGTTTTTCACAATAATCATGTTAAAAAGCTCCCTCTGTATGTTTAAAATGAATCAATCTTTTTAATAAATGAATGTAAAAGGTTATACTGCCAATTAGAATGATTACATAAATAAATAATGGCAAATTGACCAAAATGTCATTGTACAATTTGTTATCTAAAAGTTTTATAAGCAGATTCCCAACTATCCATCCAACGATCGTTATAGCAGCGATAACTGTAGAACGTCTTTTCATCAGGGTATATAAAAATACAATGGAAAAAATGAATAATCCTGTAATGGAAATCATGATTGCTCTAAAAAATTGAACATCATCATACGCCATGACAATAAAAAATATTGTTAGCGAATTAACCAAAGTAGCTATGACACTGAATGCCAGCATCCTGAATGCGATAACCTGATAAACATTATATTTGCACGTCATCTCGACATCTAATGTGGCATACATGACTTTATTTGAATAGGTGTATATCGATAGAGTGATGAACAATACAGGTGAAATCAAAAAAATAAAAGAGTACATATTATCAACCTGGATACGCTCTGGTTCAGGGCTAACAAAAAAGATACTAAGCACGGTGAACGTAGTAAAAAGAATGAACATAAGTTCAGAACGGTCTGAAAATAAATGTTTGATGCCGACTTGTTGATACATAGACTTTAAATAAGAAAAAAATGACTCCTTTGGTTTTACACCAGCAGCAACAATTGCTTGGATTTGATTCTGTATTGTTCGCTCATCCGGCATGGGAATATTAAATTTTTCTTTATCCATGATGAACCTCCATTCCTTTTCTAATTCGTTTCAATGCGGCATAGTATTTTGTTTTCACTGTTGACTCTGGAATCATTTCAATTGCCGCAATTTCGTCAAATGTGTATTCCCCGAATAGTTTTAATCGAACAATCTGCTGAGACATTGCATCAAGTTCGTTGACAAGAGCAGTAACCTTTTCAAAGTCTTCTTTGTGTTCAAGTGAAATGGACATATCATGTTTGTCTTCAAATTCGTAATCTTCGATTGGTTCTACTCGCTGTGTATCTTTATAGCTCCTCGACCTGTAATAATCAACAAGCCGATTAGACGCCAACTTGTAAAGCCAAGTTCGAAAAGCTGACTTTTTACTATCGTAATTATTGATTGACTTTAAAACACTAATAAAAATTTCCTGTGTAAGATCTAACGACAATTCCGAATCGAGTGTTTGCTTATACACAAAGGCATACATCTCTTTGTAATATTTCGAGACAAGTTCATTCGCTGAAGTATCACTTGCGTTTCGTTTTATTTTTCTAACCCAACGCTCTTCATTATCCATATTTCCACCATCTTGCTTCTTCCATGATGATTACCACCCTATAAGTATATCCGTAATAAGTTTAAAAATAGTTTGGGTTATTTTTAAAAAAATTTTAAGAAAAAACTTTTGATTATAAGAAAGAATTATTTATGTACCACCGTAACAAAAACGATCGTTTTCGAGATTAGAAAATGACATAATAAAAATATTAAATTTTATGCAACTAAACATCCTTTCAAATGCTCTAACGGTATGTATGGAAAAGAGAGGTGCTGACAATGGAGAATGACATTTTAGTGAAAAAAGCGCAGAGAGGAGATGACGAAGCGTTTATACAGCTTATTCAGCAATATGAACTTATTTTGTATCGCACAGCAAAGCGACTAGGTTTAAAGGATGAGGACATTGCGGATTTATTGCAAGAAACCGTTATGCTCGCCTTTGAAAAAATCGCAACGTTGAAAAAGGGACAGTATTTTAATACGTGGATATGTCGGATTTTATTGAACAATTGCTACCGCTTTATGAAAAAAAATAAACCATTAGCTGCAATGGATGAAACGGTTCTTAATAATTTATCCCATCAAGATTTTTTGTCGTTGGAGCTAGATGATGCACTAAATAGTTTAGATGATAACCACCGGATTGCATTAACGCTTTATTATGTAAACGGCTTTACGACGAAGGAAATTAGTGAATTTCTACATGAATCCGAAGGCACCATAAAATCACGTATTTCAAGGGCCAAAAAACAATTAAAAAATACGTTTTATTTGGAAGGAGCTAATTTAATATGAAGCGCAATATGGATGACTTAGTACGCGAGGATATGAATAAGGAGCAAGAATTACCTACTTCAATTCGTTTTGCTTTTGACCAATCATACGAACAAATTCGTCAGCGACCCAAGAAAAAAGCAAAAAAATCATGGCTAAAACCAGTATCAGCTGCGGTTGCAGTACTTGCATTAAGCTCGGCTGTCTTATTAACGAACGATACAGCGTTAGCGAAGTTACAAGCATTTTTAGGCATAAATGATTCCGGTTTAGAAACAGCGATGGAAAATGGTGATTTACATTCTATTGCGCAAACACAGACATCTGAAAATATGACGATTACTTTAGATAATTTCTTTGCAGACGCTTTTCGTTTAGGCTTACAATTTACAATTGATTCTAAGCATATCGTGGAAGACGATTTAAACGGCATGACCATTGAATATCGACTTTTTGATGCAACTGGACAAGAAATCGATGCTGCGGTATCGGATACAAAGGAAATCGCAGGACCAGGGCTTTTTGATAGTGCAGAATTACAATTGACAAATGTGAATAATAATAGTGCCACATTATCCTATATTGCAGGGGCTACAACAGCAACGGTTCCCTCTTTAGAAGGGGCTCAATTAATTGTTGAAGCTGTACATCTTGTTAATAACGATGGCAGTATTACATCGGTTGATGGTAAATGGGCTTTTGATTTAACAACTACAAACGTTGTGCAACAAGTGTATACAGCAGCAAATACCGTTCCTGGTTTAACCTTACAACAGGCGATTGTGACAAACGGATCGATGCAAGTGAGCTACACAATCGATGGTCTAAATGAAGATAACAGTCATCCTCTATTTGAAACAGCAATAGTAAATAGTAAGGGGGAAGCATACTATGTAAAGAATGCACATGTTGAGCGATTAGAAAAAGAGCAACAAACAGTAATTAACCTAGTTTTCCCTTACAGTGTATGGAATGAGCAGCAATCACTTTCATTAAAGGTGAAGGGCTATGAAGAATTAAAATTAGTAAAGAAAGAGTAAATTGTGCGGAGCATTTAAAAGAAATTATTTTACTATAAGTAGTCCACTGTCAATTGAAATGACAGTGGACTTGCTGTATTTATTATTAATTAAAGGTTGGGTGAATCATGAAAACATCCCCATTCCATAGTTTGGAGGATGGTGGGAACAACAGTTCGTGGAATGGTGAGTATCTTCCTTATTGTGTATTGTGGACTAATCAAGGATATAGGATTTTTTATTGTTTGAATTCCGGGTTATTCAAAATGGCTTCTTAAGAACAATAGTCGTTTTCCATCATTAAATTGGGGGCCTGATATAGAAATCAGTTTACCTATAGCATATCTCTTATTAACCTGTTTTATTTGGATATTAAGTTTGAATGCAAGTTCTAATGTAGTAATAAATCTCTCATGAAAATCCAGAAAGTTCTGGATTGGTATGCCACGATTAACATTACAATTTACCTTTCCAAATCGGTTATTATCCACCCAGTATTGAATATCCGATTGTTTAACCCCTAGTATAAACGTTGCATCTCTATATGAAATTACTTTTGATTTTTTGCTAAGTTTAATAATTTCTTCTTTAATTTGATAATAGATATCCTTTTTATCAAGTAGGGCATCAGAGATATTATGATTATATACAAATTTAAGAGTGCTATTTAACATTTTCCTAATTAGCAAATGTGCTTTATCCGGCCCAATCCATTCAGCTGCATGATTTAATGAAATGGGTGTACTTATGTTTGTAGTAGATAATTTTTTTAATCTTTTCTCGAATATGAGTATAGAAGACTTAGGGATGACCCAGTTATATGCGCTATCTGTTTTGAAGCAAAAGGCCCCATCTATCAGTTCATCGTTCAAAATTGCAAAAGTAGATTTTGAACTTGTTCCCCACAATGACCTTAATTCTTCTTTAGTGTAACTATTTTCAAACTGGTTCATAAAATCTTCCAATTCATCTTTATCAATAACATTAATTTCGGAATTGAAGATACTTATTTTTTTTGATTTAACTTGAGAAGAATTAATAATCCCTCCATTGAAATTTTGAAATAAGAATTTAATCTCATCCGACCTTACATATTGATTCCCAGGTAAATTAGATTTTTCTTTTGCAAGGTAGTTTGTAAAGGACATAGAAATTGGCCATAAAGGTGTATTAATAATTCTTTTAATTCCATACTTAACAAAACTCTTATAGGAATCGTCATTATGTTTTTCTGCTCTCCTTAAAAATTTATAAAATTCAGAAGGCCAATTATTAATTATTTTATAAACAAAATTATACAAACTAGCTGCTTGTTCTATTGAACGATAATTTTTCAAATGATTTCTTTCAAGAACCTTTTTGCTAAAGTACATACCATATTCCGGTAATGAAATATCATCTTCAGGAATCATCTTTGCTATCCAAAGGGCTAAGTAATCTAAAGTCTGTACATATGTTCCAGGATCCTCTATCCAGGGATGAGATAATAGCAAACTATTTTGTTCGAGGATTTGGTTCAAAACCTGTTGGTATTCGATAAAACTATAAGGGAATTTCTCTTTAAAAGGAGAATTTGAAAGTTTGTTGTTACAATATTGACATTTATCTTGCACAACAGACTTTGAATTCTGAATATTCTTGCAAGTATTACAAGAATCAACTAAAATTACATTATGATCCAAACATAAAATGGAATGGCGACTTATCCAAGACTTCCTTTGGTAAACCCCATCTTTAAGGCACAATGGACAGAAACGAGTTTTCTTATATAGAAACACTGTGTTTTTTGACTCACTGTGAACATCTATATGAAATCTCTCAAAATAATTACATACCGTTAAATTCTTAGCTTCTTCAAAAGTTATTCCAAGAAATTTGGCGACAGATTTTAGTTCATCTCCTTTTAACCAATTGACCTCTTCGGGCTTAAGATTAATTGATAATTCCCTAAGAATAAGCTCAAATATCCAATCTAAGTTAGTCATCTCATGTTCTTTAGCAACTCTGTAAATAAAACTTAATAGTGTTTCCTGAGTATAAGGTTTTAGAAAAAATAGCAACATATTATCACCTTAGTTTTCTATCTATTTTTACCTTATTGAGTGAATTTTACACAAGCATGGGGTGAGCGAATGAAAGCTGCTAGGAAAATTAAAGCTAGCAACAAACTTAGCATTAGAGGAAAGCATAATAGTACGAAAATGCATCGGATGATTCCTTGGGAAAGTACACTTGAGAGAGATTTTATTAAACTTCTAGATTTTGATCCTACAGTACTTTATTTTAGATTCCAGCCTGAAAGAATTGACTATGTTTATCAGGGGAAAAAGCTTAAATATTATCCAGACTTTCTTGTTGTGAAAAATGATATGAAAAAGTATATATACGAGGTTAAGGCGTGGGATAGAACTAAAGATGAAAAGAATAAAGTTAAATTTCAAGTAGGGTTGAAATACTGTAGTTAAAGACATATGAAGTATGTAGTGGTAACTGAGAAAGATATTCGGAAGGGCTTTCTAATAGAGAACCTCGATATATTGACAGAAGTGAGACCTGATTCAATTAGCAGAAAAGTTAAGTCTGAAATCTTTCGAGCTTTAGAAAAAATGAATGGAAAAACTACTATTAGAAACCTAAAAAAATATATAACAATGTTTGATGAATCTGTAGTCGAAAGTAGTTTATTTCATTTAATATACACTCATCAAGTTTCAACGGATTTAATTACATACCTAATTAACAACGATTCATTAATAGAGAGGGCGATCAATTAATGTCAGGCTATTATTTTTCTCCTGGACTAGGTTTTTAATTAAAGACAATGAATACTTAGTGAGGAAAGAATTAGAAAGTGACTTTGAATTAGAAAATAAAAATTATCAGCAGATAGAGTTATGGAGAAAAGACGAATTGCTAAAATTGTGGTGGGAAGGAACCTTAGTTTTCAAAATAAAAGAGGAAGAAACAAAGTATGTAAGTATACAAAATATTAATGATTTAGATGAAAAATCAAAAAATGAAGCTATTAGAAGATATAAGATATTAGAACCAGTAATAAAGGGAAATATTTTGCCTTCTGAAATTAAGCGTTATCTTGAAGAACTTAATGGACAAGTTAAAAAATCAGCATTTTATGAGTGGAAGAAAAGATGGGAAAGTGCAGAAGACATTAGAGCACTTGTAGCATTCAAATCTGGTCCTAAAGGACCTAGGATATCAAAACAAACAGAAAAAATTTTAGATGGAGCTATTGAACATTATCTAGAAAATTACGCATATCAAGGGCTTAAATATACAATGGAAGATATTTTTTCAGAGTTTACTTTAAGGATTGATGAAGAAAATTTAATTAGAGATAAGGAACAACTAAAGTATGTTTCGCGTTCTAAAGTTAGAAGGAGATTTATGGAGTTAGTTGATATTTACAAAGTGGACTTACCAAAAAAAGGATCGGTATTAGCAAAATTAAAACGAGATGGTTCACAAAAAGAGGTAATAGCAGTTAGACCTCTTCAAAGAGTAGAAATTGACTGGACACCAGTTGATCTGATGTTGATTGATCCAGCAGATCTTAAACCAAAAAGACCAAATTTAATATATGCAGTTGATAAATGTACAGGCATGCCAATGGGGTTTTTCGTTACTTTTAAACCTGTTGATAGCAATGCATTAAAACAATGTTTAATTCATCTAATTATGCCAAAAAATTATTTGAAGGATTTATATCCTTTAATTGATAATTCATGGATTGCCCACGGTATCCCACATACTATAGTTGTTGATAATGCGAGTGTTAATGATTCATTCGAATTCGAAGAGGCTTGCTATCAAGTAGGAGTCAAGGATGTTCAGTTTTGTAAAATTGATGCTGGTCATCAAAAGGGAACAATCGAGAGAGCTTTTAGAAGGCTAAACACCATGTTTATACATAATCAAAAGGGTACTACTTTTTCAAATTTCATAGAAAAAGGGAGATATGATTCTCAGAAAAATGCTTGCATTACCATTCAGGGATTTATCTACATGGCACACCTTGGCATGGTGGATATTGTGGCGAATAGCTACGATTCCAGGCGGGGAGATTCTCCACACAATCTTTGGGTACAAGGTATAGAAGATAATAAACGTCTTATGTTACAGATCCCGAGAAGTATTGAATCATTAAAAATTATTCTGATGGGTGGTTCAGAGTTAAGGACTATACAGCAGCAAGGTGTAGTTATCGAAAATGAATATTATTTTAGCCCTGAGTTGATGGAATTAAAAAATCTACTAGAAAAGTTCAAACGAGAGGATGAAAAAGTACGTGTACGATTTGATTTAAGTGATATGAGAAAAGTATATGTATACGACCCTATAAACAATAAATATATTACTGCCGAATTCACAGGATTAAAGAGAAAAAAGGTAAACGTAGACTTACCTGTTCCATTTATAGACTTAGAATTGAATTCAAAAAGAAGAACTGAGACAAGGAAAACATTCAGTCCAAGCAACAGAGCAAAGGTAAAACGTAAGATGGAATTAATTCGGAAACTAGATGAAAAGAAAGTGAAAAAATGGAACCGGAATAAGGAAAAGATAGATTATCAAAACTCTGATTTCATCTCAGAGACAGTATTTAAGCCTACTCAGGAAGAAACAAAGAAAAATGCTGTTATTACCACTGAAACTAACATTGATGTTCCATTAGTAAACGATGATATCCGAATAATTGATAAAGAGCCGGAAGTCAAACAAGGAAATAATAATACGACTGAGCCTCAAATTGTTAAAGAAACTGATTGGTATATTGAATACGATGACACGGATGAGGATGATCTTCCAAGTTGGGACGTAACAATGAAAAAAGATAAAAAGGAGCTATCTTAATATGAATGAAGAATTTGCTTTCAAACGATTAAATGGTATCCCAGCAAGCAAAGAAGATGTGAGAAACAGGAGAGAGCATGTTAAGAAAATAGTAATAGTTCATCCCACTTATAGTAATTTACTAACTGAGATTGAAGAAATACATTATTATTCAAAAGGCTCAGTTAAGCCAGACTCATTATTTTTGTCTGGAGAAGCTGGAGTTGGGAAGTCTACCGTTTTGGAGGAGTATACTAGCCGTTTCCCGAGAGATATAGTAAACAATAATACTGTAATTCCAGTGCTATACTCTACAGTACCAGTAGGTGCCACTCCTAAAACGGTTGCAGCTAGACTACTATATTCTCTAGGAGATCCTGCATACGATAAGGGTACGGAAATTAGTCAAACAAGTAGGTTATTGAATTTTATTAAAAAATGTAAGGTTGAATTGATTATTATAGATGAATTTCAGCATCTTTTAGATAGGGACACAAAACACGTGCTCAATAAAGCTTCAGAGTGGGTTAAATCTTTTTGTGATGAAGCTGGAGTACCAATAATATTATGCGGTTTTCCAGAATCAAAGAAAATTTTTAAATTTAACTCACAACTTGATCGACGGTTCTTAACGAAACTTAGTATGGAAGGTTTCAGATATAATACACGAGATGAGCAAATTGAATTTAGGGCTTTTCTAAAAAACATTGATGATCGATTACCTTTTGTAGATCGCTCTTTATTAGCCTCCAAGCAATTAGCAGACAAATTTTTCTATGCTACTAATGGTCTCCCATCACATTTAAATAAGCTTTTATATGAAGCGACAGGACTCGCTGCTAAGAGTGGAAGTGATTCAATTGATGAAAATCATCTATATGATGGGTTTAATAAAATTGATATGTCTACACGTCCGTTTACCACAAATCCATTTACCCTAAAGAATTTCAATATAGTTGAAGCTTTTGAATTAGAGGAACTTAGAAGTAAAGATGCAAATTAGTAGAAGATTGAGCCACCATTACTAAAATGATCATGAAAGTGAAAACTTTATTATTGGGGATAGGAAAGGACCGATACGGGTCCTTTTTGCGTTGATTTTAACAAAGTGAATATTTCATTTAGAGTTCACTAAAAATTCGTTTTGATAATATAGGGAAAATGAGGAGATTTGTCGAATTGATAATTTATATAAATTATTTAGGGGGATATATGGAAATAATTGAAGGGTTTATCAGAAATGGCTTTGAGTGTAAATATCTAGACTTTAAAGAAAAACAATATTCGAAAGAACAGCATGTGGACCTAATTGCTAACATTGTGGCAATGGCCAATTCCCGTCATGAAGGAGACAATTTCATCATTATTGGGGTAAAGGATAGGCCAGATGGAAAAGAAATTAAGGGGATCACTAATGAAGAGTTTGTTGATTCATCTAATTATCCTCAGGTTATTTTAAGTAACATTGAACCAGATATTCCGTTTGATTATTTCAAGTATGAATATGAAGGAACTTTGCTGGGCGTTTTTAGAATATAAAATACAAATAGCAAACCATACATGCTCAGAAGGAAATACAATATAAACTAAATGAAGGTCTGTGCTTAATTCGTAAGGGGTCTTCAAACTCTATAGCAAAACGTAGTGATTTTGATTTTATGTATCAAAACAAAGGTCTATTTGAAGCTGAAATTCTTGAATAAACCCTTTATGGTGTACATGACTTGGATGGTGTGGCATCGATAGATGTACTATTAGCAAATACCACTGAAAACCCGATAACAATCACTACAGGTTATATGAATATATACAATAAAGATAGTATAAAATTATCCCACCATCCCGTAATGGGTATAGATAGTGTGATTGGAGCTGATTTTAAAATAGGTTTACAGCCCAAATCAGAAATAGTAGGAGAATTATTTGTTAGTTTCAGTTCATCTGATCCATTAAGATCAGATATTGATGAATCCGGAGTTGGAAACAATGATTACCGATTTGAACTTTTATTAATCGATGCACGTGGGACCAATACTCCACAACCATAAAAAAAGGAAATATGTTTGTAAATGGTGATTTTCTTTGGAAGGTAAAAAAGCAAAAAGGGATTCCACATAGGTTTCGAACGAATAAAATGAAATTATAATATCCATTAAAAGGTTCAAAAAAATGGTTAATTATTATCTAGAAAAAAATATTAAACACTATTTCTTTTATGAAAAGAAGGGATAAGAGATGTATCTACATAGTTTGAAATTATGGAACTGGCGAAAATTTTCAGTAGGTGAAGATGGAAACCCTGGGATTGAAGTTGAATTTAAGGAAGGGCTAAACATTTTAGTTGGTGAAAATGATTCAGGAAAAACTGCAATTATCGACGCCATCAAAATAATTCTAGGGACAAACAGTCATGAAATTAATTGGGTGACAGAACAAGACTTTAATACAGATAATACCTCATTGAAAATTGAATGTATATTTAAAAAATTAAGTCCACAAGAAGAAGCATATTTTTATGAATGGCTATCACTTCAATCACAAACTTCTGAACTTCGTATTGTAATGGAAGCAGAGATTTATGAAGATATTAATAAACAGAAGAAAATTAAAAGAAGCGTAAAAGCAGGTCCGGAAAATTTAGAAATGGGTATGGAAGATACTGTTCGACAATTATTAGCAGTAACATATCTTAAGCCTTTACGAGATGCTGCTACTGAATTAAACCCCGGTGCACGTTCTCGTGTAGCTCAAGTAGTAAAAAGCTTAAGAGATTTTTCAGATGATAGCACAGAAAAACAACAGATTGTTGATAGTTTTACAAATGCTTTTGATGAATTAAAGAGAGTACTAAATGAACCGGTGTTGAGTAAAATTGGACTAACTGTTAATGAATTCTTTGAGGAAAATAATAGGAAAGAACCTGAGATAAAGAACAGGGAGATGAGTTTCTCAGAAATTTTAAGAAAGTTAGAATTGAACTTAGGAGAGATTGGAACTGGCTTAGGAAGCTCCAACTTATTATTTATGGCTGTTGAATTATTGTTGCTCAGTGAAACAGAAGTGGGACCAAAAATTGCTTTGATAGAAGAGATAGAGGCCCATATTCATCCACAAGCACAACTACGAGTTATTAAACACTTCGAAAAAAATGCTGATGAATCAGGTATGCAATATATCTTCACATCCCATAGCCCAGTGTTAGCAGCTTCTATATCCTTAGAAAATATTATTTTTATCTTTAATCAACAAGCTTTTCCGATGAACAAAGGCCAAACAAAATTAGAAGCAGATGACTATGAATTTTTAGAAAGGTTTTTAGATGCAACTAAAGCTAATTTATTTTTTGCTAGAGGCGTCATCTTTGTAGAAGGTGATGCAGAGAACTTGTTATTACCATCTATTGCAGAGGTCATTGTCCGACCCTTGCATAAATATGGTGTTTCAATTATTAATGTTGGCAATTTGGCATTTAAACGATATTCATCCATCTTTATTAGAGATGATGTTAATAACCCAATGAATTTTCCAGTTTCTATAATAACCGATTTAGATTTAAAACCAGTTGAGTATTATGAAGAACCTTGTTATTTAAAAGTAGATAGAGAATTAAATAGGAAAATCGCTGACTTTTATGAAAGTGGACAATTAAAAAGTCAACTAGAAGAAAACATATATGTTCAGATGAAGGATGTAATAAGCAAGTCTAAAACAATTTATGGTGAAAAAATAAGAGCTGAATTCTCAGGGGCAGAACTGAAGCAAAAGTTTAAAGAAATAGGTATAAGTATAGAATCATTGTTGCAAACTGTAGAACCAAATTTTAATGAATGTAAAATAGGTAAAGAGAATGAAATTAAAGAAAGATACTTCAATAATGTGGAACAAACAAAAGTATATATCTCTCAACCATGGACGTTAGAGCATTCTATAGCACATAGTGATTTAAGGGAAGAATTTGAAGATATTTTACTAAAATGTCACTATGTCCAAGAATCAAACAGACAGGAACAAAAGCAAATATGGGAAGCGATAGTAGACCCCGTTGAAAGGGCCACGAAAGTTTATTCTTTTTTATTGAAAAAGGAAGTTTCTAAATCTATAGTAGCTCAACAATTTGCGAAATTCCTGATAGACAATAAAGAATCTTTAAAAGATAGATTATTACAAGATCAAGTATTGAAGCACTTAGTAGATGCAATCAAACATGTAACAGGAGGAGAGAACGTTGCAGTTTGATGAATTAGAATATGAACTTGTCGAGAGAATTTTATTGGGTGATGGAAGATTTAATAGTTTGCAAAGAGAGTTTATTGAATTGTTCAAGACAAAAATGATTGTAGCGGGGCCAGGTGCAGGAAAAACAACTGCACTGGCTGCAAAAATAGTATTCTTACTAAGATGCCTAAAAAAAATTGGGAGTAAAGAAGGCGTTTGTATTATTACATATACAAATGTGGCTGTTAATGAGATCAATACTACACTTCAAAAAGCGGGTATCGCGAGCATCTCTCATCCTCATTTTATTGGTACAATACACGAGTTTTTTAATAGGTATTGTGTGCTACCATTTTTTAAAAAAGAGTACAATCATAACACTTTATTTTTTGATGACCAATCTTCTAATGATTTAGAGTTTTATAAAAGATTTCTAACTAGAAGATATTCTTTTATGCAGGATGGCGCAAGGGCATTTATTGCTGGGAAAATTTATGAAAGCACTCTTTACTTTGATAGTTCTCGGGGCTGTATAGATATAGAAAACACCAGCGGATGGGAAAAGTTTGAAAAATATAGGGCTGATGCTTTAGAATCAAAATTCTTACGTAAAAAGCAAGGTTTTTTAGAGTACGATGACACTTTTTTGTTTTCCAAATTATTTTTGACTGACTCACATTATAGAGAATTGCTTAGAAATCGCTTTAAATATATATTTATCGACGAATTTCAAGATACAACTCCTACAGGAATTGACTTATTGAGAGGAATATTTAATTCACAAGATAACATAATGCAAATAATTGGAGATCCTTATCAAACAATCATGTATGGACAACCAATGCCTGAAATTGATGAGAAACAGATTTTTCAATTAAATATAACAAATCGCTTTGGAAAAGAAATCTCAAAACCTTTGAATTTAATAATGCCTACAGTAAATATTCAAACACCTGAGGAAAAAGTTTCTTTTGCACCAATTATTCTATTGTATGAAGAAGAGAATCAAATATATACAGCATATAAAAAGATTATTACAGAGTACGAACAACAGTCTCAGCCTTTTAAAGACTCTAAAAAGAGCGATAAAGTTTTAGTTTGGAATAAGAGATGGACCTCTAGAATAAAGCCAGGAATAATGTATAGCAATAAGAAGTCTAAGGAGTTAGAGACAATAAGTGTTCACTTAAAACGTTTAGTAATCGAATTTGTATGTAAAAAGATTAGAAACGACAGTGAAAGCATTACTGAATTGAAAAAATGGGTTAAAAACCATAATAGAATCATGGAGTTAAATAAAATATTATTAGATTTCATAAAACTAGGGATTAATGCTGAAAGAAAGCAGCGACTAAAAGTGTTTATAAATGATCTACTACAGGAAAAAGGAGTAACAAGAATTAACATTACGAACTCAATATTTCATGAAATTGAAGATATATTAAATTGTTCGGATAGTAGAGTAGATGGAATTGAACAAACAGAGAACGATGTATTTACCATACATTCTGTAAAAGGTGAAACCTTACGTTCAGCTCTACTTGTAAATTTTGATGAAGGTCCTCTCACGGATATACTTTTTCATAGATATGGGATTCTCAGTGATATTGGTTATAGATATACAGACCACAATTTATTATATGTAGCAATTAGTAGAGTTACACATCTATTTGTATATGCACTCCATAAGGATCTTTGTACTGAAGAAGTACGTGAGAAAATGAAAGGAGAATGGATAATAAAGGAATGTTAGTTTGAAATTCATGGTAGTTAATTCTAACACGCCTAAACAAGAAAAAGATAATTTTTATATTTATGAAAAATCCATAATACAATTACCTAAATACTTATTCTTTTAGAGATAAAAGTATAAAGGAAAGAAGTAGGTTTGAAATTCAAAAATTCTTTCTTGGAATTTATGGGAGGTTACTTATAATATCAAATTCATCGGTCTTTGAACCATGACCAATAAAAGAAATTTAAGTTACAAAAGTAGTAAGAAAAAATAAACGTTACAGATAATATAATTTCAATCATTGATATAATAGGGTTTTTTGTAGAAAGTACGATAGCAGTTTTAATAGAAAGAATAATATTTTTATAAGGGCAGCGTTACAAAATGAAAACTAATAAATATAATGATTTCATAAGATCTTTGTTTGAAGACCCCAGTTCGTTCTATTCTGCAACAGATTTGAACGAAGAACTTTGTAATAGATTCAACATAAGCAATAACTATTCAAGACAGTTAGTACGAAGAGCAACCCAAAATAATATTATTAAATCAAGTATGCCTTTTAGCTTCAGTAAAGGACAATATTTCTATATGCATCCATCTAGTTCCTTAAACTTAGCAACAATTAAAGAGATTTCTAAACAATATAGAAAGCCGTTATTCAGGCTACTTTCACTATTGGAAATCAACGAAGGAATTGTCTCTATGTACGAGGCTATCAAAATAACATCTACTCCTATTAGCAACTTCGAGAAATACAAAACGGTTTCGTTAAAGGAAGATTTAAAAAGGTTAGTCAGCTATGACTTTATTACAATAAAGACTTTAGCTACTGGTGAACGGTTTATTCTTAAAAGTTCTGAAGTTGCGGTTTGTGATGAGCTGATTTCTAAGCATCAAGAAAAGATGAGAGAAGATACAATTTTAATTGTAGATATATTACGTTGGTTCTCGAACCATGGTTTTATTTCGGAACGCCCAATTTACAGAAGTAAAGATAACCCTAGTCAGGGCGCTGTATTTAATGATTTCCTTTTTGATTTTCATTCTTTTACAAAAACAACTGGATTCCATTTTGGCGATTTAAATAAAGAAGATTCAAGTTCTATCGTTGTCGCCGATATTTTACTTTATAGAACCTATTCAGACATTGATTTACAATCGTTTTATGAACGTATTCAATTAATTAGGAACAGTACTAAGCCAGAAAATGGTCCGAGAAAAGTAGTGCCAATAATTGTTTACATGGATATTGAAGATGAGACAAAAAAACAATTAAAAAAGCTGCATATTCTTAATTTTTCGTTGGAATCTTTACTAGGATTTAAGGTGCGAAGGATTCTCAATAACATTCAATCTTTAAGAAGATTAATACAGGACAACTTTCACTTGTCGGAAATCGATAGTGTGAAAATTATTCAGACGGTACAAGAGTCACTTGATACAATTGAAGAAAGTGGTCAAAATGAGAACTTGCAAAATATTAAAGGCGATCTATTTGAAACACTAATGTTTACTATCTTTACAAACCTATTCCCAAAGGATTATGTCGAGCATTCTGTATATATAAAAAATCCTGATGAACCCACTAAGCAACCGTATGAATACGATCTTGTAATTAAAACCAGGAACGAAATAATAATAGTAGAACTAAAGGGCTTCAAGATTTCAACTATTATTAATCTGGGATCGAAGGATGAAAAGAATACTATACAGTGGTTCTTCGGAAAAACCTATCCAATTGCTAAAAAACATTTCTTAAAAAGCAGTGGATTGGAAAAACACCAAATAAAAGCCTGTTACATTACTAGTGCGAATTTTTCTGATGAAGCAAAAGAAAAACTAGAAGAGTTTAATAATACAAGGGTGAAACCCACTAACTTTGATTGCTTTTATGATCGTAAGAAACTGCTTAAGCTTCTGAAAAAACATGATGGTCTAGCTGATATTAGAGAGACAACTGGTTTTATAAAGACACTTGAAAAATATTATCTTATTGAAAAGAGATAGAGTTTTAGAGGGAAGGGAGCATTTTTATGAATAATTTTAAGAAGTTACATGGAAATATTTTAATCATACTCTTTCTAAGTCAGAAGCCTTTCATACATAAAAATTGAAAGATGTTTTTCTCAGTCAATTAGGACAGAACGCATTTATTTTTTCCGCTCGATTATGAATGAAAAAAAACACAACTGAAATTAAAGCCTCATTCCGGAATTAAATGAAAAAAATCAATATTAAATGGTGGCAGCCTCAACACTAGATTCCGGAAGTTAATGAAAAATTAAATTTGATGTGATTTTTCATTAACTTCTGGAATCTGTTCTAATTTATTTGGAATAGTTCCTTGTCCAGTCGCAACGTCTGCAATAGCACATCCTGTGCGTCGGAAAACCCCCACTGATTGAAGTTTCACTTTATTATTCAATTTTTTCGAGGAACATTTAATGCTTTTGTGCGTCTTTTGTCATATTACTATCCTAAAAATACAAATTCTAAAAAAACTAACCATACACCTGATTTAAAAAATCAAGGATATGGTTAGTTGTAATGCGTACACGTGAAGATTTGCTTATTTTTATTTCAGGATTACAAAGTAAATTTATCAATTGCTTGCTTTAAGATATTAATTTCATCATTTAATTTCGAAGCTGACTCAGTAACTACTTGGATAGCTCTCTGCTGCTCATCGATAGAGGAAGTAACTTGTTCAGCAGATGCTGCTGTTTCCTCACTAACTGCAGCAATACTTTCGATCGAGCTAGCAATTTTATCCTTTGACTCCATAAGAGCATCAACCCCTGATGCTGCTTCAGAAATAGCAGTCAAAATCGTATTGACAGAGGACTCAATATCTTGGAAGGATGATTCAGTGCTGCTCACAGCCTGATTTTGCTCATTCACAATCACTAATGTATTCTCCATCTCATCATTCACAATCCGTGTTTCTGTTTCTACCGCATTCAAAGTATCTTTGACTCGCTCTGTTGCTTCAGATGTTTGTTCTGCTAGCTTTCTTACTTCCTCGGCAACAACAGCAAATCCTTTACCATGCTCTCCCGCTCTTGCTGCTTCAATACTTGCATTAAGGGCCAATAAATTAGTTTGAGCAGAAATATCGTTGATAACCCCAACAATGCTTTCAATATCCTTTACTTTACCAATTAAACTATCAATTACCTGTTGAACATGATTAATAAGATCAAAGGTTTGAACTGATTTCTCTTTAAGGAAGTGAATATTTTCCAATCCTTTTTCATTAGCTAACTGCATTACCTGTGAAGAATCCAGCATATGATTATTTTTTTCATGTACATGGATAATTTGGTTTGCAAACTGTACTGTCACTTGGTTTGTATCATCTGCATCAGACGCTTGCTGAACAGAGCCTCGCGAAACTTCTTCAATAGCTCGAGCAATTTCATCCCCGGAGGCTGTTGTCTCTTCTGCCACTGCTGTTAAATTTAATGAGGTTGAGTGAATTTCATTAATTGAATTCTCAACATTCCCAATTAAACTTTTTAAATGATGAACCATTTGATTGAAGCTAATATTCAGTGAACCTATTTCGTCTTTTCGTTTCAATTCATCTAATGAAATAGAAAAGTTACCGGTTGCCACTTCATTTACTTTTCTCGAAAGCTCAGTAATAGGATTTGCCAAATGCTTAGAGAATAGTAAAGCAATCGCACTACCAATTATGATTGCTACACTAAATGTGATGAGTAATACATATAATAATTCATTGGCTGGCTTATTAAAGTCCATTTTATAGGTTCCGGCAGCAACTACCCAACCCCATTCTGGATATAACTCAGAATAAGATATTTTTTCCGCTACCTCATCTTTATTATTCGGGAGAATAAAATAAAATGTAGTAAATCCCCCTCCAGACTTAGCCTTTTCTATTTTTTCCTGAATAAATAACTTTCCATTTTTATCTTTTTTATCCCAAAGATTCTGCCCCTCAACCGATGGACTTGCAACCTGTTCCCCATCCAGCCCAATTACATATAAATAGCCATTATCCCCCAAATCAACTGGATTAACAATTTCTCTTGTACCATCTTCCTTTTTCGGTCCAATGATCGTTTTTTTAGCCATTTCTTGGGCTTCATCTAATGTTAAATCCCCATTTTTAACTCCTTCATTTAGAGCATTCATTAATTGAATGGCAGATTCTACACTATTTTTTAGAATCTTCTCCCCCGATTCTTCCAAGCTATTTTTCGAATTCTCATAACTGACAAGGCAAATAATGAGGCTTGGAATTGCAAGTAATAAAAGTAAAATACTAATGAGCTTAAATTTAATCGATTTCATGCTGATTCTCCTCTGTTCGTTAAATACTTCCTATTCGTTTTCTTATACCATGTTCAAGATTAGTAATATTTTATATATCGGAAAAAAAATAGATATTCTTTAAAGGTTTCTAAAAATTTATTAATAAATTTTTCCTATTACAAAAGTATGGGAAGTTTCCATTAACTGCGGTCGATCTTCTTATGATAAACACGTTATTAGTAAATTGAAGCAGATTTATTGAAGGATATGAATAATGAACCGGTGAAAAATGCGCAGGAAATCTTAGCAGTGCTTGGTTATCCACCAGGAGATCGGATGGCTATTTCAATGATATAACGATGAATGCAGTCATCGCCTTCCAACAAGAAAATAATCTTGAAGCAACTGGTGACATCGATCAGAGAACAGCCTCAGCACTCGAACAAGCAGTGCTTAACGTAATAAAAAAAGAAGAAAATGACATCCAGTTGCAAACAGCCATTCACATCCGCTAATCTTATCGTGTCACTTTTACGGTGTCAGGCACCACCCGTGGACAGATCATACCATTTTGTCCACGGGTGGTGCCTGGCACCGTTTGTATGCTTGGGGTAGACAGTAGTAGATAGAGTTTTGGAATTTTGACAGATTAATGACAAACAGTTATAAATTGTATTTTTTAGCACAAATTAAATGTATATTTATCATATCTAATTATATCTAGTTATATTTAGTTATATATAATTATAATTAGTATGATTAAAATCTTTGTAATTGTGATATTTATGGGAGGGAATGAATCATTTTCATCTGGATTTATAAGTTTTATTTTCGAGGAGGATATTAATATGTGGGAGTTATATGACAAGTTAATTAATGAAGTAAAGGAAGATGTAGCTGCTGAAGAAATTATTGTCGGGCAAACTTGGACTGTAACTCGATCAAATTCGATTGGTTTAGCGATGAGTTCACCTCGTCAAGTTATGAGTACTTTTGTCCCTGGAACATGTCAAGGAAAATCTGTGAAGAATTTAGCTAAGCTAGTGAAATCTTGGGACTTCGTTGAAGCCTCAATCGGACTTAGTGCAATCAATTCAACAATCAATAATTACGATACGATTTGTGCTTTGAAAAACTGTGGTTATCATCAATTGCCTTCAGGAAGCGCATTTGATCTTATCAATGAAAAGATAAGCGGGAAAAAAGTTGCAGTTATCGGTCATTTTCCGAATGTAGATGAATTAAGTAAGCATTGCCAATTAACAGTTCTAGAAAGGAAACCTTCATTAGGGGATTTACCTGATCCAGCTGCAGAATATCTTTTGCCAGAGCAGGAGGTTGTTCTTATTACATCATCAACCCTTATTAATAAGACAGCTCCCAGATTACTAGAATTATCGAGAAACGCGGTTACGATCATGCTTGGTCCAAGTACGCCTATATCAACAGTTCTTTTTGAAATGGGTGTTGATATGATTAGCGGTCTTGTTGTTGAAGAAAAGGATCCAGTTTTGCGTTGTATAAAAGAAGGTGGAGGGATTCATCATTTTCAAGGATCCGTTAATTATGTGAACTTAGTAAAAAGCGAATCTCTTTTATCAGATTTAAAAGGTGTGAAAGAATATGAAATTGCTTGATGAATTATTAGAGGAAGCTGCTGCTTACCACGGCCATTTATGTGCGGGGCAAATTCTTGGCGTTAGAATTGGAATGGCTGGGTTAAAGTGGTTAGGTATTGATGAGCCCATCGGGAATAAAAGTTTGATCGTCTATGTGGAAACGGATCGTTGTGCCGCAGATGCTATTCAAACTGTAACTGGCTGTAAGCTTGGAAGACGCTCGTTAAAGCATCTTGATTATGGAAAAATGGCGGCAACCTTTGTCAATATACATACAAATGAAGCCGTTAGAATCTCTGTTCCAGCACATGTTCGTGAATTGGCGAAAGAGTATAGCGCAAATAAGGAAAATCCATTTTTGGAAGCTTATAAGATTATGCCTGATGATAAACTGCTGGCATTTGAAAAAGTAATTGTCCATTTTCAACCGGAGGATTTACCTGGAAAGCCCTTGCGAAGAATTATTTGTGAAAAATGCGGGGAAGAAGTGAATGATGGGCGTGAAGTAGTCATTGATTCAAAAAAGCTATGCAAAGCTTGCTACTCTTCACCTTATTACGAAGTGATTCGCTAGTTGGGAAGTAAAAAGTAATGACTTTTAAATATTGTATGACGATTATACACCCGTTTCCAATTTTTATCACAGAGAAACGGTAAATCAAGAGGGGGACTGTAATGAAATCATTAAATACAACCTCTTTTAAAAAGGAGAATCATATAAAGTTTCTGATACTATCGCTTTTTCTCATCTTTTGCTTTCTTATTTCTTTTGCACTTGGGAAATATCCGATTTCTTCTTTAGAGCTAATAAAAGTATTATCATCAAAGGTTATTACTCTTCCAACAACTTGGAGCTCTGAAGTTGAGACGGTTATTTTTCAAATTCGCTTACCACGTGTAATTGCGGCTGTCTTAATTGGTGCCGCATTATCATGTGCAGGGGCAACCTATCAAGGGTTATTTCAAAATCCGATGGTATCTCCAGATTTATTAGGGGCATCAGCTGGTGCAGGCTTTGGAGCAGCACTAGCGATTTTCCTCGGCTTTAGCAAATATAGCATTTCGATTTCTGCATTTTTCTTTGGAATGGTTACGGTTTTTTTAGTATGGATGAT
This sequence comes from Cytobacillus sp. Bva_UNVM-123, assembly GCF_046351715.2. Classification (NCBI taxonomy): domain Bacteria; kingdom Bacillati; phylum Bacillota; class Bacilli; order Caryophanales; family Bacillaceae; genus Cytobacillus; species Cytobacillus sp. Bva_UNVM-123. The sequence goes on along the minus strand of NZ_CM177772.1, from coordinate 4,627,598 downwards.
TAGCACAAGGGTAAAAACAAACCCATCTCTAGGATTGATTTTAACAGGAATCATGGTTGGAGCTTTGTTCTCAGCTGGATTATCATACATCAAACTTGTAGCAGATCCGAATAATGAATTGCCTGCGATTACATATTGGTTAATGGGGAGCTTAGCTTCTATTCGTGCAAATGATCTGCTTATAAGTGCAATTCCGATTTTAATTGGTTTAATCCCGCTTATGTTTTTGAGGTGGAAATTAAATGTGATGACAATGGGAGAGGAAGAAGCTAAAACGATGGGCATTAACACGAAAGCGGTTCGTGTTATTGTTATTGCTTGCGCCACATTAATTACAGCGGCAAGTGTTTCAGTCAGTGGAATGATTGGCTGGGTAGGTCTTGTTATTCCTCATTTTACGAGAATGATTGTCGGTGCAGATTTTCGTGTGTTACTGCCAGCTTCGATACTGCTAGGGGCAAGTTTCCTCTTAATAGTTGATAATTTTTCAAGATTATTGGCAACACAGGAAATCCCGCTAGGAATTTTAACAGCATTTGTAGGGGCACCGTTCTTTATGTATCTAATTTTACGCGAGGGAAATAAGCTATGACGATTGAAGTAAATCAGTTGAATTTTCGCTATAGTGAGCGGCAAATTTTAAAGAATATTACGTTTTCTGCAAATCCTGCCGATCTACTATGTGTGCTTGGTCCAAATGGAGTTGGTAAGAGTACTTTATTCCGCTGCATGCTTGGCTTATCCAAAAATTATACGGGCGAAATTTTTATAGAGGGTGAAAGTATTAGGAAGATGAAGACGGTGGAGCTGGCTAAACGGATTGCTTATATTCCACAGTCTCATCATCCAACCTTTAATTTTTCTGTATTAAGCACCGTACTAATGGGTTTAACCGTTCATCTAAAGGGAGCGTCAATGCCAAAAACCATACATGAAGAAGAAGCTTTGGCGGCATTAGACATGCTCGGAATTGCCCATTTATGGAATCGTGGATATGCAGAAATAAGCGGCGGGGAAAGACAGCTTGCTCTCATAGCTCGGGCCATTGTTCAAAAGACAAAAATTCTAGTTATGGATGAGCCAACTGCTAATCTTGATTATGGGAATCAAATGCGTGTGATGGCGAAAGTGAAGGAGCTTGCCAATCAAGGGTATATTATCATTCTATCAACTCATAATCCTGAGCATGCTTTTCTATATGGCAATAAAGCACTCGTTATTTATAAAGGTGAAATTATTGAAATGGGCAATCCAAAGGAAATTGTAACAGAAGGACTATTGCAGCAAGTATATGGGGTAAAGGTAAAGCTTCATGATATTGATACAGGCGATGGTGATGTAAGGGTGATTGTGCCGAATCGGAAGAAAGAGGGAGGTGTAAAGCATGTTCTGGACAGAGAAAAGTACACGGTGGTATAAGCATGCAGCTGAGTATACGGGATATTATCGGGTTATTTATGATGAAATATCCCCGTATATTCACGAGACTGACTCTGTTTGTGATATTGGCTGTGGATTAGGCTATTTAAGTGTTGAAATGGCAAAGAAGGCTAGAATGGTTACCGCTAGTGATTTTGAGGAAAGACCATTGCTTGATCTTGAGGAGAGAAAAAAGCAGGTTAATATAACAAATTTAGAAATTTTACAGAGTGATTGGGCAGAAATTTGTGATGAGCCTCAATGGGACATAGTAGTAAGTAGTTTTTTCAAAAGCAATCTAGCAGATATTAGTAAACTATTAGGTTTTTGTAGAAAGAGATTAATCTTAGTTGTCTCTAATGGAAGTGAAAATTCATTTTTACCGTGGGGTAGGTCAAGGCATTTTGAGAAGAAGGCTGATTCTCTTAAGGAGGGCTTGATTGAAAGGAATATTCCATTTTTATATCAGGATCTTACAGTTCAGTTTGGTCAGCCGCTTTTTTCTCAGAAAGAGATAGTAGAATTTATTAAGCATTATCTACCTGATTGTGAGCAGGAGAAAATAGACTCACATATTCAGAGGAATGTGGAAAAAATTCAAGCTGATTCATATGGAAATGAATATTTTCTTTCGAATAAAAAAGATATTGGGATTTTTATATTATTGAGAAAAAAGAGTTTGGAAAGACAATTTTAGACGAAAATAATTGATTGGGAGGAATTTTGATGAAGTATTTTAAAAGAATTAGTGGGCTATTATTTGCACTTATGCTCATTTTTTCCAGCTTAGCAGGCTGTAATCAAAATAAAGCTGGAAATGAACCACAGGGAGAAAAGGAAGAAGTTGAAGTAGTACAAGAGGAAACTCAAAAAGAAGAGCCAGCTATACAAATGTTTACGGATTCTACTGGAAGAGAGGTTGAGATTCCGACGAATATTACAAAGATTGCACCGTCAGGTCCGTTAGCACAAATGGTTTTATATGCAGTTGCACCAGAAAAGCTGATTGGCTGGGCGAGAAAGCCTTCTGGAGATAGTGAAAAATATTTTAATAAGGAAATCTTAGATTTACCTACCTTTGGAATGTTTTATGGGGACACATTTAATTTAGAAGCATTAATTGCTGCAAAGCCAGATGTTATTATAGATATTGGTGAGGCGAAGAAAACGGTTAAAGAAGATATGGACGAGATCCAAAAAACTACTGGAATTCCAACGATTTTTGTTGAGGCAAAGCTAGACACAATTCCTGAAGCTTTTAAAACATTAGGCGCTCTTCTTTCCGAAGAGGAATATGGAAATACTTTAGCAGCTTATAGTGAGGAAGCCATAAAGGCTGCGAAGGACTTTGTTACAGCAAAACCAGAAAATGAGTGGGTTAAAATCTTTTATGGTATTGGAGAAAGTGGATTAAATACGAATGGCAAAGGTTCTTTCCATGCAGAAATTTTTGATTTTGTCGGCTTGGATAATGTTGCTGTGCTTGATCAGGCTGCAAGTAAGGGTGGAGGAAATGAAGTCTCAATGGAGCAACTGCTTTTATGGCAGCCAGATGTGATTATCTTTGAGCCTAACAGCATGTATGAAAAGGCTCTAGCAGGAGATGCTTTATGGAAGGATTTAAAGGCTGTACAGGAAGGAAAGGTATATGAAGTACCAGTTGGACCATACAATTGGCTCGGCTTCCCACCTTCAATTAATCGAATTTTAGGAATAAAGTGGCTCGGAAATCTTTTTTATCCTGAACAATTCGATTACGACATGCTAAAGGAAACAAAGGAATTCTACCAACTATTCTACCATTATGAGCTAACTGACGAAGAAGCAACAAAACTATTATCCCGTTCTACACTAAAATAGTGCTATCAGAGGTGCCCCAACGGTGCCAGGCACCATCGGTGGACATAATGGAGTGATCTGTCCACGGGCGGTGCCTGGCACCGTTCGTGGAGAAGGATGATACAATTACTTCAATAATAAACAAGTCAATATCAGTAAAACCAGTCGTCCTTTATTCGGATGACTGGTTTTGCTGTTTATGCAAATTTTGTAAGGGTTACTTATTCTATTAGAGGTCCATTTAATTGAGGAAGAATTTCAAGGGAAATTGAATACCTATGGTACTGCTAGTGTGGAGTTTGTGAAAGATTGTTGTACTTAATCTATAGAGGGGGGTAAAAAAAGGAATTTTTTATTTTTACATTATGTAATCAAAATAATTTTTTAGAAACTATGATGCTTGTCCAATCAAATCTTGTCAAAAAAAATATATATACATAGAGAAGATTATTCTTTCCTAAAGTAATCGGATACAGAGGCAGTAGCTTTATATTGCATATAGTGAGTTGCACTTTCCTCATCATTGTATGAGAGAGCTTTTTTTGTGTGAGACAGCTATTAACTTGTAAAAGTCTGATTAGTTTAGGTTAATCATCCCTTTTTTCTCAAAAACTTCTGAAATGGAAGGAGGTTGAACTTATGCCTCGTTTTGAAGATGAATTCGAAAGAAGGAGACGTGAATTTGGAGAAGACTTCGATGACGACTTCGAAGATGATTTTTTTGACGATGATTTCGACGATGACTTCGATGAAGACTTTTTTGATGATGATTTCGATGGCGACTTCGAGGGAACGAGAAGAAGAAAAAGAAGACGGGAAGTCGTAACAGGAAGAAGAAGACAAAAAGTCAAAACAGGAAGAAGAAGAGCATTTTAATAAGGAACTGATAAATAGTGTTCAAAGAGCCAACAGGCTCTTTTTTTAAAAAAAAGGCTGTTTTTATTGATTGTTGAAATACAGCATCAAGATAGTATCCAGTAGATTCAAAAAAATGAACATGGGAACTGCTTCAACGATCAATTTGACCTCCAATCAAGATAACAGTAGGATTTCCTTTTTAATAAAGCCACGATCGGGTTCGATTGTTGACTACATAGATAGTAAATAATCAAACCTTTTTATAAAAAATGTTATTGGGAAAAATATAAAGTGCCTGTTTTTAGCGATTTTTTTCAAAAGTAGGCTCTTTTATTCATTTACTAGCCTCTTAACATACAAAGGGAATTCAACTATAAAGTTTATCTTTTTATCTTTGTATTCTACATACATTCTCCCCTCATGCAATTCCACAATCCTCTTTGAAATTGCAAGCCCTAGTCCAGCACCATTATTACTTATTCTAGCTTTATCCCCCATAAAAAAACGCTCAAATAATTTGTATAAATCAATACTAGGAGGTTTTTCAACTTCATTTGAAATTTCAAAGATTGCCCGATCTCCTTTATTATGAAGACTAATAGTAACCTCTGATGGTTTATCGCTATACTTTATGGCGTTACTAATAAGGTTATCAAAGACACGAACCAATTTTTCTGCATCCATTAGAATTGAAATATCTGCATCTTCGATTGATTTCATAACACTCAATTGTTCCTTCTCAAAAATGGGAAGATATTCTCCTACTATTTGTTCTAACAGACCTCTCATGTCTACAATGTTTTTATTTAACTTATAATTTGGATTGGATAATCGAGTGTATTCAAACAGCTCATCAATTAATAATTTTAGTCGATTTGATTTTAAATACGTTATTTCTAAATATTCCTGTAATTGGTCTTTGTTCGTATATTCTCCTCTTTTTAATAAATCTAAGTATCCAATAATCGAGGTCAATGGTGTTCGTAAATCGTGAGAAACATTCGTAATGAGTTCGTTCTTTTCCCGTTCTAATTGTCTTTCATATTGAAATTTATTATCTAATTCCATAGACATGTAATTAATGTTTTTGGCAAGTTGGGTCAATTCGTCCTTTCCTCTCATATCAATGGTTAGCCCCATTTCACCATTTGCAATATGATGAATACTTTCGGAGATTAATTTAAGATAAGCCAGTTTTTTTCTTATCAAAAATATAAAGGTCATAATAAAAGTTGAAATGGAAAATAACAATACAAGTACTATTAATAAGTAATATATTGATATATGAACATCTATTGGTTGTTTATCTTGAAAAAAGTAGCTAATCATGCGTATAACAGCCAAAAAGGAGGCTATAGAGATAAATAAACTCACTGAAATGGCCCCAAGTAAATGTAAAGCAATTCTATCTCTTAGTTTTATACTTTTCATATTTTATATCCTACTCCCCAAACTGTTTTAATATATATAGGGTGTTTTGGATCTTCTTCTATTTTATCTCTGATTTTTGTAATATGGACCATTACGTTATTATCAGACTTAAAAAAATCTTCCTTCCACACGGCTTCATAGATTTTTTGCACACTAAGAACAATTCCTTTGTTGCGAGCAAGCAGTTCTAATATATCAAACTCCTTAGGGGTCAGCCTGACTTCTTTTTTTTGAACGTAAACTTGTCTAGTATCTACATTTATTTGCAAGGAACCTATTTCCATAATGTTTTTATTTTTTCTTATACTAGTATTATATTTATTTGATCTCCTTAGTTGGGATTTGACTCTGGCTATCAACTCCAAAGGATTAAATGGTTTTGATAAATAATCATCAGCACCAGAAGTAAGACCTTGAATTTTATCCATATCTTCTGACTTTGCAGAAAGCATAATAATCGGCATGTTTCGTTCTTCTCTGATTTTGATACAAGCTTGTATTCCATCCATTTTTGGCATCATAATATCTAAGATGATTAAATCAAAATCATATTCTTCTAAAAGTTGTAAGCCTTCTAAAGCATCTTCAGCTCTATGAGTTTGCATACCTTCATTTTCTAAGTAAATGCTAATAAGATTCCTAATTTCTTTATCATCATCTATAATAAGTATTTTGGGTTTCATCGATTTCCTCCAATTCCTTTTCTATTCGCATACAAGTCAGGATATAAGCGGGGGGCAGATTTCTATATTCTCTTTTCACACTAATAGTAGGAAAATACTGTCTCAATAGTGAAATTTTAAACTTCGTATATTGGAAAGTTATAAATCTCCCGCCTATTTTTATTACTTTCAATGTACTTGACAAAATATTGTTTGATACATGATTTGGTAAACTAGCAAATGGTAGTCCAGAAATAATATAGTCTGCGTAAGGAATTTGGTAATCATTTAAGTATTCTTCAATATACTCAGCAGAACCATGAATGATAATTAATTTTTTTTCATTAGAAAACTTTTCTTTAAGTACATGATAAAATGCTTTGTTATTTTCGATTAAAACAACTACAGTACTGGCATTTCTTCTCGCAAGGATTTTTTCAGTGAAAACTCCTGTTCCTGGTCCATACTCAACAATATACTTCGATTTCTCAAAATTGACTTCTTCCAACATTTTATCACGGAGATATCTTGAACTTGGAAGTATTGCTCCAATTTTACTGGGATTAACAATATATTGACTTATAAAGGATAATATTTCCATTTACTAACTCCTTAAGATATGAATTTATAGTTAAACTATAAAATTCAAATCTTAAGGATTACTCAAAAAAAACATTAAGAATTCTTAAGCTTTTGGAACAAAAAAGTCTGCGATAACTCTTTTAATATAGTACCGTTGTTTATTCATTTATGTTAAAGTTTATTTGTCTAAAAATTATAAATACTAATTTATAGACAATTTTTGCGAAGGGCGTAGTTATGGTGATAAATAAAAAATATTTAAGTAAGAAAGATAGCAAGGGGAATTTGGCTATTTAATCGAGCATTTCCCTAACACGAGAAAGGGGAAAATTATTTTGAAGCAAACATTGTTAATCATTGATGCCCAACAAGAATTAATTGATGGTAATAGCGAAGCAAATGAGGTTTTTCGTAAAGAGAAGCTTATTAGCAATATCAATTTAGTGATTGAAAAAGCAAGAGAATCCGATGTGCCTGTTGTGTTTGTAAGGGACATCGATGTAGCTGAAGGCAGAGGTGCTGGATTTCAAGTTCATAATGAAATTAATGTACCTGCGGAGGCAAAAATATTCGATAAGGCTGCAACAAATTCCTTCCATAATACAGGTCTTCTCGATCATTTACGCTCTCAGGAAATTGAACATATTGTTATCATGGGTTGTTCTACACAGTACTGTATAGATACTGCTGTCAGAACAGCGACGATAAGTGGTTTGGATGTCACATTAGTCGGTGATGGACATTCAACTACGGATAGTGATGTTTTAAGTGCAGAACAAATTATCAAGCATCATAATAAGACTCTTCATGGACATTATAATGTTGAACACTTTTCAATGGTCAGAAATGCTGATGAAGACCTGTTTGATCCAACTCATGACACGTATAGGTCATAATAAAAAATACAATTAAACAAAAGTTTGCAAAGCTGCGATAGAAAACAATCCGGACTTTCAGTTGGAAAGTCCGGATTTTATCTTTTCAATTCAAAAACAGTTCAGTATTGATGAACTCTTCCTAGTTAATAAATCCATACAAGAAACCGAGGATAATGAACAATCGTATTTTATAATAAAGAATTATTATGGGGGCGAATAAGGCAATTATGGCAAAGTATGAAAAGACAATTATTGGTCAATTTGATGAAGTGATTAATCAGTTGGAAAATAATATTGGTAATAGTGGAATAAGTATGAAATTAGTTGATGAAAGCAACTACACTATTGGAGATACTAAAATAGCAGTTCGAGTTTATGATAAATATTTTATGAGAAATGGAAACAGAGCAAGTTTGAGCCTTACTGTAGTAGGGAATAACAGTAATATTTTCATTTCAGCAATTGGCGCAGGTGGGGGACAAGGTGTTTTTTTCAACTTTAGTCTCGGTGCCGAAGATGATATGGTCGCAATTGTACAAAAAAGTATAGAACAAATGGAATAATTATTATTAAATCAAGTATGTCTTTTAGCTTCAGCAAAGGACGACATATTTCTATATTACTAGTGAAAATTTTACTGAAGAAGAATGGAGAAACTTGATGAGTTTAATAATGAAGCACTCCTCGTTTCACCGTTCTTCTTCCTTTGAGTCAATCTCTATCATTCTCATTTCTATCACCAATAAGCCAACTTTTTTTATAAGTAAAAAACTTGCTTCTACTTACTTTAATTATAAAAACGAGAGCGAATTGGTAAGGGCAACCTTATTGATAAAACAACATAATTTATAATTCTTAAAAAGAGCCTTTTATATTTTTTTAGTAACATTTTTACCTTTCCAAAAGATGGGTTCTTATGGTTTGATTTCTCTCTTTATAGGAAAGATAGCGAACAATTCTTGCTTCCTTTTTTTAATTTTCATGTTTATCCTTAGCAATTTGTCTCTGATTTTCCTGTAATATATTTATTTTGATCGGAAAAAAATCTAAATTTGTTTGGTTATGGCTTTAAAACAACTTTAATACAGTTATCTTCTTTGTTGTTAAATATATGATATCCGTGTGGGGCTTCTTCCAAAGGCATAGTGTGAGTAATGATTTTTGTAGGATCGATATCCCCATTTTTTATTTTGTCATACAAGTATGGCATATAATGACGAGCTGGCGCTTGTCCCATTTTTATTGAGATGTTTCGAGCAAAAAAAGCACCTAATGGGAACATATTATATAAACCACCATAAACCCCCGTTATTTGTAATGTTCCACCTTTACGAACAGCTTTGGTCGCAATTTGAATCGAGCCTAATGTTCCACCTTGAAGCTTTAATTTTTGTTCTACCCATTCAAGTGGAGACTTTTTACCATCCATCCCCACGCAATCGATTACAACTTCTGCCCCGCCTTTTGTTAATTCCTTTAATGTTTCACCCATATCATCATATTCGGTAAAGTCAAATGTTTCTGTTCTATTCATTTTTTTTGAGTGCTCAAGTCGATTCGTAATATAATCTATCGCAATAACAGGCTCTGCGCCTTTCTCCCAGGCAAATTGTTGCGCCATTAATCCGACGGGCCCACAACCTAAGACAATAACAGTATCTCCTTTTTTAACCCCTGCATGATCAACACTCCAATAGGCTGTAGGAAGTACATCTGATAAAAACAATAATGACTCATCCTCTAATTCGCAATCCTCTGGAATAAGAAAAGGGGTATAGTTGCCAAAAGGGACCCTTAAATATTCAGCCTGTCCGCCAGGATAATTTCCAAATTTTTCAGAGTATCCTAAGTACCCCCCTGAATCATAGTGAGGATTAGAATTATCACATTGACTTTCTAGATCATGTTGACAGTAATGGCAGGTGCCGCACGCTATGGTAAATGGAATTACTACACGGTCTCCCTTTTTCACACTCGTAACATTCGGTCCCACTTCTTCAACAATTCCCATCGGTTCATGGCCAATTACATAGCCAATAGGCAAAGGCAAATTTCCTTGATATAAATGGAGATCTGAACCGCAAATAGCTGTTGAAGTTACTTTTATAATTACATCTTCATGGTCTTGTATCTTTGGTGCTTCTGCCTTTTTTACTGCTACTTCGTATTTTCCCTGATATGTGACAGCCCTCATGATGTCCTCCTAACTATTTTTACAAACTTAATGTTTAATTCCGTCAATGTAACGTCCATAGTCTGGAATTGCCATACGGTCAAACTCTTGTACAAGACTTTTTAATCCGTTTGATAATATTTCTCCGGAAATGGGTGTTCCGTGACCAGTAACCGCAACTTTTGGTCTTAAAGCTTCTAATTTTTTCACTGATTCCCATGCTGCATGCCAATCGGTCGTAAAGTATCTCGGAGGTCCACTGACTTCTTGTTTTTGGGCTAACACCTTATACAATGAGTCCTGCCTGACTGTAACAAATGCATCCCCGGCAATAAGCGAACTGTCCTCATCCCTAAATAATGATATATGTCCTGGTGAGTGTCCTGGTGAATGAATCCATCTCCATCCAAGCATTCCAGGTACACTTCCGTCAGAGGGTAACTTTTCAACATTGCTTCCTAGGTTTATCGGTTCATTTGGAAACATAGGGGACATCTTAGCAACAAATCCTCCCTCAACAGTTGAATCTGGTTCAGGATAACTCTTTTTCCCAGTTAAATAAGGTAATTCTAGTTCATGCGCAAAAACAGGGACATTCCAATGCCTTACTAAATCAACAACAGCTCCCACATGGTCAAAGTGTCCATGTGTCAAAATAATTGCTTTAGGCCTGCTATTTGAACCAAACCTCTTTTCTACTGCTGAAAGAATATTATCCGCAGATTTTGGCATTCCTGTATCAATTAAAACCCATTCATTTTTTTGTTCTGGGTTACCAAAGAGACAGATATTAACAATTTGAATTGTATAATAGTACAGGTCCTGAGCAACCTCACCGCCAAGATGAGTTGAAACGGATGTTACGGGAATAAATTTATGATCTTTACTGTATTCCATATTAGTATCCATTTATTAACCCCCCCCCACATAGTGATTTATTAGTAGTATGCGTTCATTAAATTGAACCTAATCATCTTAGCTTTTTTCTACAATGCAAAGCATGAACAATCTGCTCTCATGTTAAAAAGTCTGTTGAGATTTTAGAGAAAATGCATGCTTAATAAAGAGAATAAAGCGAAGGCTAAAGAGTTGGATGTTGAATGAAAAAGAGCGGTTGAATATAAATTAATAAGCATTGTTCTTCTTTTTTATGTTCAAGAAAAAAGAATTTTATTAAGTGGACTAAAAAAATATAGGAATTATTTGGGAATAAAAAAACAAAGTCCATCAAGATTTGGGAGAATGGACTTTGTTCAGATTGAATTAATTGTTTTCAGGTACTTGTAAGTGTAATGGTGGAGGGATTAACCAACCTTTTTCCTTATTGAGTTTTAAAAATTTTGCACCTAAAAGAGCTTTTGCTGTATGGAATTGACCAAACATTAAAGCGACATCTTCACGAATGCATTGTCCAATTATTTGACTGCAAGCAACTAAGCCAGCTGCTATGTCCATAGAAATTGCTGCACTGATTTCAGGATCTGCAAATCTTGCACCTACAGGGATACTTTCGAGATCAGCTGTTGGACGGTCAGGAGGTGTAGGAGGAAGACCTACACCATTTACTTTAAGAAGCTCTTCGGTTTGGCTTATTTCCTGTTTTAAACCTTGTATTGCTTCTTCAATCAGTTTTTTTAGGTCATCATCACCAGTGTGATTAGCAAAGGTTTGGTAACCAGCATGAAGTCCCTTAGCAACAGATAAGTAGCTCCAAGTTCCAAAAACTTCACCATAATGCATAGGCTCATTTTGAGGATTACCGCTTAGAATTCCCATGAAAACACTCCTTAATTTGAAAGACATATTAAGCTTTCTCCTTTTTTGTTGGATACTCGATATCCACACGGATTAGTTTTCAACTGGAATTAAAAAATATACATGATTTTTGTTTTTATGTAATTTACATAATTGTTGTCGCTTTAGAACAAATCCCGTTTAAAGTTAAAAAAGTGCTGAGGATATCCAATTTCCTCAGCACTTACATTTAAACCGATTAACCTTTTTCACTCTTTAATCCGAGGTCTAGCAGGATCACAGTTTGGCTTATCAAGATTCGCTGATTCACTTAACTTCATTAAATAATAACATTCTTCACGAAACATATGATCCGCCATTAACGGGGCAAATGTCCCTAATGCTTGCTTACTTAGCTCTAGTTCTTCTATTTCTTGTAAAAAGTTTTGCAATAATTTTATTTCTAACTGGGCGTCAGAATTGAATTTTACCAAAGCGGGAAACGTTGATAAATTTGTTCTTAAATATCCTGCCATTTCTACAGCTTTTAAGTAAAAATCTTCAAAATGCCTTGTAAATAAATCACTTTTCTCCCTTAATCTCTTCTCAACACCGTCTAAATTGGATGAAATCGCCTCTGAATGACCAGCTGCATCTAATAACCACACAAGATGATGATGTAGTTCGTGATAAATTGGGGGAACTTGCCCTGCTTTTAAATGTTTTAAAATTCGAAGATATTCTTCTAATTCATTCAACATATGATTAATAAAGGTAGGTGAAAGGTGAATTTTGATTTTCCCGATAAGGTGTTTTCTTAATAAATCTAATTTAAAATCTCGAAGTTTTATTGCTTCTACTTCGGCATTTTCTGTTAATTTCATGAGATCGTTGGATTCGGCTTGATCCAGAAGTGTATCAAATACCCGAATAAATGTTGAAGCTTTTTCAATTTCCACTTTCTGAACGGGTGCTAAAGCTTCATGAATAAACCTAGAATGATCACCTAAAATTTGAAGCCAAAACCGATGTTCAAATCTTGCTGTTTTCTCAAAAACATCATTCATACTTACTCCCCCTTTTCAAAAACCTATACAATTCTGATATTTATTCCTTTTTTATCGGGAAAATTCTCAAATAAGGGTGATTAAGTTTAGTTTATAAAAGGGAATGTACCAAACTTTTTAAACGATGTTGTGCCATAAACTCTTTAAAAATGGAATGAAATTTTGCAAATCAATTGTATCGAGGTGTAATCATGGATCATTTTCAAAAGCTTTCTAATAAACAATTGTTAGTTCCTCCGTTTCGAAGGGAAACGGGTGTTTCAAAAGATCAGATTCCGGTATATTCTACAATTAATCCTATTGTCCCGCCATTTCTCCCATACCGATGTGTATGTAAATATCCAAGATTCCCATCCGCACAGGAGCAAATTGAGATTATAAAAAATAATAATCTTCAAAATTAGGGGTGAAAGGTATGGCATGGGATACCTCTAGGGTTGATATGAATATCTATTCACAAGGTAAAATAGACTGAATGGTTTATTCAACATGCAATATATGTTCAAATGGCTGTGGATGTTTTATTGCTGTTAAAGATGACAAGATTGTCGGAATTATGGGGAATGAGTATTATCCGATAAATAAGGGTCGGCTCGGTCCAAAGGGTGAAAATCAATGGTGGGCTAATAACAGTATAGACCGCTTATCTACACCATTAATACGTCATAATGGAAAGCTGTTGTCCGCAACTTGGGAAGATGCCTACTCATTATTAGTGGAAAAAACAAAGGGTATTCTAAGAAGGAAAGGACCAGGAGGTTTAGCCTTTTATCATACAGGTCAAGCATATCTTGAGGAATATTATACGATTGCCAAAATTACCCGTGCAGGTCTACGAACGCATCATGTTGATGCCAACACAAGGCCATGTACGGCAACAGCAGAATGGTCTCTTATACAAAGTTTTGGTGCTGATGGACCTCCTGCTTGTCAAGAAGATATTGATTTAACAGATGTAGTCGTTTTCTTTGGGAGAAACTCAAACGAAACGAATACTGTTTTTTGGAACAGAAGTTGAGTTTATTAAACAATGCTTTGTGTTTTTACAAATCAGGTCGTTCAAACCTGTGGAAAAAGAGATTCTCTTTATATTATCACTCCAAAATTTCAAGAATTGGCAGGACTATGGTAAGTATTTGGTGTAATCCCAAAAGCCTGCCTTTTTGGGCATCCTTTTTTTGAACATAAAAAGATAAGAAAATCGTTCCTATTCATATAGAAAGGAAGATTTTCTTATTCTTTACTCAAGTAATAAATGTTTAAGATTTAATAAACGATTTTCTGGTATTTTACAAGCTTGACATAGATAAGTTTCAATAGACCCATATTTTTCGATAATCTCTTCGTAAACCTCTTCTAAATAATCTCGGCGAACTTCCAATACTGGTTTCATGCGGTCTGATGAGACTCGAAAAAGGCTCACCCATCTCACGAATTTTTCAATTTTTTCCATGCGTGGTCCAATTAAAACATTCGAAAATAAATATTCGTCTAAAACGTTTTGATAGGGTACTCCCACAAGTAATTGAATAAGGGCACTTACAAAACCTGTTCGATCCTTTCCCCCTGTACAGTGAATAAGTGCAGGCACATTCTCTTGTTCTGATAGAAAAGATATAATCTCATGAAGTTGAGTATAACTGCTAAAAGCCATATTATAATACAAATCTTTCATTATTTTTTCAAAATCGATTGTGCTTGTTTTAGTTGTTAAAAACTTAAAAAACTCAAGATGTGTAAATTGTTGACTTCGATCTTGAATCGAAATATTGATTACTTGTATTCCATGTTCTGACTTAATTCGGCTCGGTTTTGATTTTTGTTCACTCGGAGTTCTTAAATCACAAATTGATTTTATCTTTAGCTGTGAAAATTTTACTAAATCGTTCCCTGTTAAGCGAGATAATTCATCTGAACGAAACAAAACGCCTTTTTTCATGATTCTTCCATCTATTGTTTTTAATCCACCGATTTCTCGAAAATTATATGGTCCATCAAATTGATATCGTTTTTCTTTTTCTACTTCCATCATCATAATTTCCCCACCATGGCTAGAATGTTAAGATTTTTTTCATGTTTACTTCTATTCATAGAGAAGTTAAGATAAGTATATATAATTGGTGACTAAAAATCCACAAAAAGTCACATCGTTTTCATAAAGGAGATATTCTATGCCAAAATTTACAGAACAAGAAAAAGAGCAGATTCGCCAATCTCTCTTAATAAAAGGGAAAGAAATATTTATTAAATATGGTCTAACTAAAACGAGTATTGACGATATTGTACTGGCATGTGGAATTGGCAAGGGCTCATTTTATAAGTTTTTTTCTTCTAAAGAGGAGCTCTATTATGAAATTTTAAAAAATGAAGAAGAAATTCGTGAAACAGTGCTGAATGAGCTATTTCGTGAAAAGCTTTCCCCGAAAGAATTATTAGCTTCTTTTTTCCATACATCTTTTGAATTAGTCGAGGAAAATCCATTTCTTCAACAAGTTTTTCAAAATGATGATCATGAGCGTCTTAATCGAAAGCTTCCTGAGCAAATGTTGGAATTTTCGAAGGAGAATACAGAAAGAGGCATTCATGCCGTCAATATGTTAATGGAGAGGGGAGTATTACCTCAAGATGATCCAAAAGTCATCGTAGGAATTATCCAAGCTATTATGATGATTCGTTTACACAAACACGAAATTGGTGAAGACGTATTTCCTAAAGTAATAGCGCAAATTATTGAGTTTATCGCAGAAGGATTTACGAAAGAAGCAAAAAGAAAGTAAAAGAATATACGAATGTGCTTTCATAAGGTTTATAAAAAGAGAGTGCTCCTAAAAGTTATACTTTTTAGGAGTACTCTCTCTATTTTTATATAAAAAACAAAATCTGTAAAACTGAGAATGCAATCGTTCCTATGATTGGCACAATCTTCAAGGCTAAGGAGCCATTTGTATTCGAAATCAACGGCTCAAATGGATTATTTGCTGGTGAAGCTAGAATATGGATGAATCGATCCCATCTTTTTCGCTTCATCGGAAAATCAGGGATCGTAACGTGATATTCATCTAACTTCGAGCGGAGATGATGTTCTTTTTTAAAGGGATCTTGACTCATAATATTCGCCCTCCAATTCTTGCTTTAAAAGTTGAATCGCTTTATGCAATCTTGACTTAACGGTTCCTTTTGGAATATCAAGGATCACGGCTATTTCTTCTTGCGGCATATCATGATAGTAATAAAGTAAAACAACGGCGCGCTGCTTTTCAGGCAGTTTTGTAACCGCATCTCGAACTGTTATTCGATCGGCATGCTGAATATCAATACTTTTTACGGGGGTAAGAAAAGGCAGGAGAGTTCGCCATTTTTTCCGTCGATTTAATCGATCAATCATTAATCGATAGGCAATTTGAAAAAGATAAGATTTAATCTTTCCTTTGTTAGGATCGTAATAGTGTCTATATCGTTGTAATTTCATGAATGTATCTTGTACGATATCAATACTCAATTGCTCATCTCTTGAATATCGGAAAATAAAGGCATAAAGTGCTTGTTTTAAGTGAACATAAATGCCTTCTAATGCTTCATCATCCCCATTTTGATAGGCGATCATTAACTCATCTTCTCTATCAATCAATTTCATCTCCCCAACGTTCTTTAATCGTTTTTAATGTCAATGAAACACGGAAAATTAAGTAAAGAAAAGAGACGAGCGTCCATGCTTGTGCTTGATTTGTAAAAAATTGCACAAAAACATTTTCAACTGTTTTCCCCATTGTTATTAAAAAATTTAAAGATTGAACGCAAATAATCGAATAAATAACTAGTATAAGTGTAAGTGTATCAAAAACATTCCAACGTAAATATATTTTTGTTTTCTTAAAATTGATCTTCCCATTTTCACGAATAACATATTTGCGATCCATCGGTATCGCAATAGCTAAAATAATCGTCATCAATACGCCAGCAACAATCAGCGAAACAATCCAGCCAGTATCCAAAGAAACGAACCTCCATTTCTATTCTTTACTAGTTTATACAATTGAGAAGCCAGAAAGGTTCATTAATGATTCCAATATTTTTGGTAAAGCTAATTATAAAATAATAGTAAAGGTGGAATTGTGGAACATATGAAAGCAACAGATGTGCTCGTAAAATGTTTAGAAGAAGAAGGGGTACAATATATTTTTGGCATTATGGGCAAAGAAACGCTCGACTTCATTGATTCATTATCAAAGTCTAAGCAAATTCAGTTTGTCAATGTAAGACATGAACAAGGCGCTGCTTTTATGGCTGATGTATATGGGAGGCTGTCACAAAAGCCTGGAGTTTGTTTGGCAACATTAGGACCAGGGGCAACAAATTTATTGACAGGGATAGCGAGTGCGGCATTGGATCACTCACCAGTAGTGGCAATTACTGGTCAGGCTGGCTTTGAAAGACAGCATAAAGAATCCCATCAATATATACAGATTGTAAAAATGTATGAACAAGTGACAAAGTGGAGTATCCAAATTAAGGATTCACAATCAATCCCTGAAATCATTCGTAAAGCATTTAGATTTGCAACTATGGAAAAGCCTGGGCCAGTGCTTATCGAGTTGCCGGAAAATTTAGCAGCCCAAATGATTCCAAATAGCTCTATTCCTGCTGCTCCAATTCCAAAGAGTATTCCCATTATTGAATTACTTCAGGAAACAGCTTCATTAATCAATCAATCTTTAAAACCATTTATCATTGTTGGCAATGGTGTATGTAGAGAGCCAATGAAAGATGAATTGAGAATTTTTATTGATAAATTACTTGCACCTGTTGTCCATAGTTTTAAGGCAAAAGGGATACTGCCTAAAAATCATCCGCAAAATTATTATACGTTTGGATTTAATGAGCGGGATGAAGTATTAAAAGGGATTGAAGAGTCTGACCTCCTGATTGTAATTGGTTTTGATTTTGTTGAAAGGCTTCCAAAGGAGTGGAATAAAAAGAAACGTCCGGTTATCCATATCGCTGCAGTTCCTGCAGAAATAGATGAATATTACCCGTTAAAAATGGAATTGGTAGGAAATTTAGAACAAACACTTCAAGCATTGAATAAGTTAGAAATTTTCCCAAGAACGTGGGTTCCGTCTGAAAATTTAAAAGAACGAATTGAACAAGCATATCAGCTTCAGGAAGGAATAAACGAATCTTTTTCCATTATTTCAATCTTACATAAGATTGAAAAGCTAGCTTCAGAACGTACGATTATTATTTCTGATGTCGGGGCACACAAAGTTTCAATCGCCCGTACGTATCAGCCGAAACAACCAAATCGACTAATTATGTCTAATGGTCTTGCTGCGATGGGAATCGCCTTGCCTGGAGCAATCGGAGCGAAGCTTGCCTGTCCTAATGCTCCGGTTATTTGTATTACTGGTGATGGTGGGGCGTTAATGAACTTTGCTGAGATTGAGACTGCTACCCGATTAGGTCTGTCTTTTATTATCATCATCCTAAATGATGCGAAGCTTAAATTAGAAGAAGAGATGATGATGAAAACATTTCATAATCGTTATGGGACAGCCTTTGGGAACCCTGATTTTATGAAGCTTGCGAATAGCTTTCACATAAAAGGGCTAAAGCCGGTAAATATTGGCGAATTTGAAAAGATGCTAACAGAAGCTCAATTGAAAAATGAACTAACATTAATTGAAATCCAATTAGATACGTAAGAGGGTTATACGGGATCAAGCAAAGATGACGACCCCTTTTAGAATACATAAAAAATACTCTTTTCTAAAAGGTGGTCATGATGGAGCAGTTGAAACAGTAGAATTTTTGCCATTAATAAAATAAGTAAACGAGCCTCTAAGACTGGTTGACTTGAAAATTACGGGGATTTAAGGAAGGTGAATTTTTTAATTAATATTTTACTGATCACCATCCAAAGCCAACTATAAAAAAATGAGAAAACAAAAATCATTCCGACTACTAGAATACTAAATGAATGAGAAACAACTGGCCCTAAAACTGGAAAATTCAAACCGTATAAAAGTAGACAAATTCCTGCTGTTAAGGCAATTGCACCATACAGAACGATACTTACTCCCTTTTTTAAATAATAGATAGACACTCCAATCGCAATGCCTAACAGCCCTGTTGTAAATGGAAACACGATTAATTCACTTGGCTGTACGATTAATAGCAGCAGGATCGTTAATAAATAGGCGAAGAAACCGAGTGTTTGTGAAAAAGCAGCAGAAAGGATAATGGGAGCAGTTGCTAACGGATTAATTAAATACCCGATCCCAGGGAAAAACCCCCCAGCTGATTGGAAAATAGCACTAAAACTACTTAATAATGATATAAACACAATTTTTTTTACTTTTGAATGCTTTAAAAATTCCAGTTGCAATTGCTTTACTTTATTTAGAAAAGTGTCATGATTTCCCATTAGATTCCCCCCAATAATCTCGTTAACAATTTTCCTGTATGATGTGTGTAGCTTTTTTATTTGAATAATATGCAAGCAAAAAGATTTTATTAATGTATTGGGCGATGTTATTTGCAGTAATAAATTAAAAAAGAGAGAGTCCCTAAAAGTTATACTTTTGGGACACCCTCTATTAATCCCATCTAATTGAAATGGACTTGTGACTGTTTATTTGTGAATCGTTTATTCATGTAAAAAAACAAAGTATATAAAAGTACGGAAAATAGGATTCCCGTAAACCATGAGATTCGATATAAAGGCTCAAGAAAAGCCATATATTTCCCTACTAAACTCATGCCTCCTGCCATGACAGTTGCAAGTAATGCGGGAATGTTCACCCCACCTGAAAGAGGCCCTGCAATTTTTAAAGAATATAACTCTTGTATATGAATCTTTCTTTTACTAATAAAGAAGTAATGTGTCAGCATTACCCCGATTACAGGACTTAACAAGCCCCCAACGATATTTAAAAATGAAAAAATACTTGTAGAGTTTTCCATGAGCTTCCAAGGCATAATAAGAATACCGATTGTCGTTGCAATAAGAGCGCCTAATTTAAAATTAATTTTTCCCGGAAAAAGGGCAGCAAGCTGATTACCAGCAGGAATGATATTTCCAATGATGTTGACTGATAAAGTAGATAAGCAAAGGGTAAGCAATGAAAGGGCAATGGCAAATATGTTGTCAAAACGATCCACCGCTTCAAGGACATTCCAAATGGGTACCCCAAATGCAATTTCTGAGCCGATAATAATCGAAATACTTGCAACAGCAAACAACAAATACGTGAAAATAAGACCTAATATTTGTCCAAGTGCTTGTTCTTTATTAGAGCGGGAAAACCTTGTTACATCTGAAACACTTAATATTTGCGCAACCCATGTGGCTAAAATGGCGGACATACAAGCGATGAAAACGAAAAAGCTATTCCCCTCAACACCTCTTGAACTATAGCTCAAAATCGGCGTTATCCCTCCTGCGAGATGAATGGCCCAAATCGACATTCCTCCGAAAACAACCAAAACTAAGGGAGAAATAAGCTTTGTCAGCTTCCCTAATGCATTTATTCCTGTAAAAATAAAGAGGATATGAATGAGCCAAAAAATGATGAAAGCGATTAGATTCGGTAAACCCAAACCTAAAAAACTCCAATTCCCCCCAATTGTTAAAAAGGAAGGCCAGAATTTTCCGATTAAAATCAATATAGCAATACTGCCAGCATACGTTTGCAATCCAAACCACATGATGGCAGTAATGAGACCTCTAAGTACTCCAGGTATAAGTGCTCCTTTAATCCCGTAGCTAGCTCGAAGGAGGATAGGAAAGGGGATTCCATATTTTCCACCTGCATGGCCATTTAACACCATCATTCCAGCTAATAATATCGAGGAAATCATAATAATTGAAAAAACTTGCCAAACGGACAAGCCAATAGCAAAGAATCCGCCAATTGTTATATAGGATGGGATGTTGTGAACAGATCCCATCCAAATCGAGAAAAAATGTCCAAACGTCCATGTTCGTGCATCTTTTTTCGTTGGGAATAAATCTAAGCTATCAGCGGTTTCTTCTTCAAGCAAAGCTTGTTTAAGCTCCAAAAGTTGTCACTCCTACTCATTGTTTTTAAATAGAGCTAATCTGACTTTGAAAGATAAAAAAATGTAAACAATTATGCAAATCAATGTTGAGATTGAAAAACTCATCCAAATGGCGATTAAGCTTTCAGTATATCGTTGAAATATATAGCCTGCCGCCGCACCAATGAATGATGAGAAAGGTACGATGGAAGGAAGTACCCTTTTACTGAGAACAATATAAAGCATTGGTCCAATCATAGCAGCGTAAATATTCCCGAAGAAAAAAAGTAATTCGATAAGGCTTGGGGTAAGAAACGTGACGATTCCAAGTAAAAACACACACACTCCACCTGCAAAAATATACGTATATTTCCATTTATCATGATCAGTTAAAGGATGAATAAATAATTCCAAAACATTTCTTACGAATAATGCAGTTGTCGCATGTAATTCGGCTGTAATAGCAGCTGAGATCGCACTAAAACAAAAAAGGACAAATAAGATAATTAAAATGGAGGACTGGATTCTATCGACAAGCTCAAAAATTAAGGAATACATATTTTCATAACTTCTGCCAAATATAATAATCATGATTAAAGATGACAAAGCGAGAGGGATGGTCGCCCATATTAACCCAGCTAATGTAAAGGTCATCTGCACTTTTTCTTTTTTTATAATAAATACTCTTTGCCATGTGGCTCGATCAATGACAACTTGTCCAAAGCCGATTAAGATCGCAGTGAAGATAAATAAGGTTGCGTCTGTATTTTTGAAATACAGAATATAAGGGTGAAACAGTCTAATCCCTTCATATACCGGATGGACACCTTCTTGAATAAAAAAATAGACAGGGATTACGATAACGGCTCCAAATATCAATGTGACGTTTATGCCTGAAAGCTGGTGCAGCCGTTGCATTCCGCCAACTCCACCGATAAAAAAACAAACTAATAGAAAAAACAGCATCCCAATAAAGACAGGAATCGGAAAGATCATATGTGTGAGTATACCAGCTCCCATTGCCTGAACAAATAAAGAATCTAAGCTTGTGAAAAGAAGGAGGGAAATCATATACCAATAACCAGCAGGGTGTAGCTTCTTCCTCAACACATCGCCGATTGTATAGTCATCTGGATAGTTTTTTCGAATTTTTTTTGCTAAAAAACCAAACAAAATAAGGGCAAATGCGCCCATTAATGAATAGCCAATCCCACCTATCAGGCCATATTTTATTAATGTTTCTGGAGAGGAAAGAATCGTATTTCCTGTTACCCATCGTGCTAATAAACTGACAATTCCAAAGCTCACACCAAGCTTTATCACACCACTTATATAATATTGATAATCAGCCTTATTCACCGGAAAGTCTCCTTTAGGCGATAATCTCGTGGAGACTGCCCAGTTGTTTTGCGAAATATTTGGCTGAAATAATGCTGGCTATTAAAGCCGCATCTTTCCGAGATTGTACTAATACTAAGATCAGGATATTCAATAAGCATTTTTTGAGCTTGCACTAACCGATAATCATTTAAGTATTCGGAAAAGCCTGTTCCGACTTCTTCATGAAATTTTCGGCTTAAGTAGGCAGAATTTATATGAATTTTCGAAGCTAAATAATTTAATGTTAATTTATCACTAAATTCTTGATGAATAATTTTCAGAGCGCTTGCGATTTGTTCTGAGTAACGTCCTAAACGTTCATATTTTTTCAAAACGGCTGCGAGTTCATCTTCAATCACGGGCTTTGTAATATAATCAACTACACCAAGTCTAATGGAGGCTTGCGCATATTCAAAATTCTGAAAGGCCGTAACCATAATAATGTCCATTTTGTATGAGTGGGATAGCTCCATAGCTAATGCTAATCCTGATTTTCCAGGAAGCTGTATGTCTAAAAAGGCAAGGAAGATATCATGCTGCTTGACGATTTGCAGCGCTTGTGACGCATCTAGTGCTTTAAAGAAATGCCAATTTGGAAACTTTTTTTGAATTAAATACTCAAGTTGGTCTAATTCAAGTTGTTCATCATCTACGAGCAAGATATTCATCTGAAATATTCGCCTCCTTCATATTCTGATTTGTATACAATCGGGAAACTCGCTAAAACGGTTGTGCCATTTTCTGAACTCGATAAAGCTACAGAAGGGCTATCGTTTGGGAAAAGGAGCTTCAGTCTCTTCGCAATATTTTCTAACCCGAGACCTCTCTCATCGGAAAGCTCCTCATCATCGTTAAAGGAATTATTCCAAACATTGATCTGAACTGTATTTTCCTCTTTTTCAATCACGATTTTTAAAAATGCTTCACCCGCATATTTTTCGAATGCGTGTTTAAAAGCATTTTCGATAAGCGTTTGGATTAAAAAAGGAATGATAACCGCCTCAGTAATCATTGGATCTGTTGAAATCTCAAAATGAAGCCTGTTTCGAAATCTGATTTTCTGAATGTCTAAATAATAATTGACATATGTTAATTCCTCTTCGATTGTAAATAAACGATTGCTCGCTTGATACTTAAATTTAAGCAGCTTAGAAAGAGCCTCTATTGAATGTATTAAATCTGTCTTTCGATCAAGTCTCGCTAAGCTTAAAATGGAATTTAACGTATTAAAAAAGAAATGTGGTTCAATTTCTTGGTTTAATTGATTATAAAGAGCTGTTTGTAATTCCCTTTCTAACGCAATTTCTCGCGTTTGCTTTTCAAGAAGATCTATTCGTTTTTCGAAAATAAATAAAAATAGCAATGTGAACGCTCCGAGCAAAGGGGCTAACACACAAAGCATAATATAGAGGGAGAAAGTATCAATGGATAGCATCTTCGTCATTCTCCTTAATGTAGAAAAAGGGAGGCTAATAAACTCCCTTTTTTAATATTACATTTTATCTAAATTAATATTATTTGGAAATAGAATTATCGCGTATTAACGGGCTGTAAAAAACATCCACTTCGAGAAATATAGAGAATAATACATTCTAAGTAGGTTACAACAGCCCGTAAAAATCCGATTGATTCAACTAACAATCAAGTGGGGGATGGGGCAGACTAAGAACGCAGTGTCCTGTCGCAATGTCTGCACTAGCACTTCCTGTGAGTTGTAAAACCCCACTGATTGAAGTTTCACCTTATTGAACCAAATTTTCAGCAAAGTGGCAGCTGACAAAATGATTTTCACCTAGTTCTCGTAAAGCTGGTTCTTCCGCTTTACATTTTTCTGTTGCAAAGGGACAGCGGGTATGAAAGCGGCATCCGCTAGGCGGATTAATCGGGGAGGGGACATCTCCCTTCAAAATAATGCGTTCATTTTTTACCGTTGGGTTTGGAACGGGAATGGATGACAATAATGCTCGAGTATACGGATGAAGCGGTGAATCAAACATAGATTTCTTCTCCGCAATTTCAACGACCTTTCCTAAATACATGACCATAACCCGATCGGAAATATGGCGCACAACACTTAAATCATGAGAAATAAAGAGAAAGGTTAACTTAAATTGTTTTTGCAGCTTTTTTAATAAATTTAGAATTTGTGCTTGAATGGATACGTCCAATGCAGAAACAGCTTCATCACAAATAATTAATTTAGGATTTACTGCAAGCGCTCGGGCAATCCCGATTCGCTGACGCTGACCGCCACTAAATTCATGTGGATAACGATCAAGCGCCTCGGCAGGAAGGCCGACAAGTCCTAGTAATTCTAACATTCTATCTACTCTTTTAGATTTTTCAACGACATCTTGAATCGCCATTGCCTCATTTAATATTTGTTTCACTGTCTGTCGAGGGTTTAATGATGCAAACGGATCTTGAAAAATAACCTGTAAATCTCCTCTTAGTTTTCTCATCTCTCTTTTATTTAAATCTAAAATGTTTTGTCCCGAATAATAAACTTTTCCATCTGTTGGTTCATCAAGTCGCAAAATCGCACGGCCAGTTGTTGATTTCCCACAGCCTGATTCACCAACGATGCTTAAAGTTTCACCTTCAAAAAGGTGAAAGGATATATCATCTACTGCTTTTACATAGGCTTTAGGTTTAAAAAGGGAGTCAGATTTGACAGGGAAATATTGCTTCAAATGGTCAACTTGTAATAATACCTTTTTTTCTGATGTAGCCTGCATTATTTGATAGCCTCCTCTTTTTTAACTTGATCGTTCCAATTATCTGTATACATCCAACAACGTACCTTTTCACCATCATTTTGTTCTATAAGGTCTGGTAACTGATTGTGACAAATTGGCTGTTGGAAAGGACATCTAGAGGCAAAGCGGCAACCTGCTGGCATATTATATGGACTTGGGACACTGCCTTCAATCGTTTGGAGCTCTTCCTGATCCTCGTGAATTTTTGGCAATGAATTTAGCAAGCCTTGTGTATATGGATGTTTAGGATCGGCAAAAATCTTGTCAGTAGGTGCATGTTCGATAATATTACCGGCGTACATAACGGCAACTGTGTCACATGTTTCGGCAACGACACCTAAATCATGAGTAATCATAATGACACCCATCCCAAGCTTCGTTTGCAAGTCTTTAATTAATTCGAGTATTTGTGCTTGGATCGTTACATCTAATGCCGTTGTTGGCTCATCTGCAATTAAAACTTCGGGTGTACAGGCAAGAGCCATCGCAATCATTACCCGCTGTCGCATCCCACCGCTTAATTGGAAGGGCTCTTGCTTCGCTCTTTTTTCTGGTGAAGGAATTCCGACAAGCATTAACATTTCAACAGCCTTCTCCCAAGCTGCTTTTCGGCCCATTTTTTGGTGTAGACGAAGAGCTTCAGCGATCTGCTCTCCTACAGGAATGACAGGGTTCAATGAGGTCATTGGCTCTTGGAAAATCATTGAAATTTCATTTCCGCGAATTTTTCTCATCTCCTCCTCTGACATCGTAACTAAATCTTTTCCTTTGAATAATACTTGTCCACCTGCAATTTTTCCAGGTGGTGATGCGATAAGGCGTAGAATGGAAAGGGATGTCATGCTTTTGCCACAGCCTGATTCACCCACAATCCCTAGTGTTTCTCCTTTTTGCAATGTAAAGTCAATTCCATCAACCGCTTTACTCACACCACGCTTCGTATAGAAATGAGTTTTTAATCCTTTCACTTCTAAAATGGGTTGATTTTTTGCAGTCATGCCCATTCACCACCTTTTAATTTAATTCAATTCGTTTATTAAAGAATCGGTAGAAAATATCAACTAACAAGTTTACAGCGACGAAGATTAGGGAAGCTACTAATACTCCACCTTGAACCATTGGCAGATCCCGCATTCGAATGGCATCAACGATTAATCGTCCTAATCCATTAATTGCAAAAATCGATTCTACTAGAACGGTGCCGCCAAGGAGGGCGCCAAACTGTAAACCAACGACTGTGATGACAGGAATTAATGCATTTCGTAAACCATGCTTATAAATGATGACGCGCTCGCGAAGTCCTTTCGCTCTTGCTGTACGAATATAATCTTGGCGAATAACCTCAAGCATGCTCGATCTAGTCATGCGGGCAACTATGGCAGCGCCGCCAGCCCCTAATGTAAAGGACGGAAGAATGACATGGAGGATGCTATCCCATCCAGCAACCGGAAGAATATGAAGCTTAACGGAGAAGAAATACATCATCATTAAACCAAACCAAAAGCTTGGCAAGGATATTCCCAGTAAGGCAACTAACATGACACCTGTATCAGTAAGGGAGTAAGGCTTAATCGCAGAAATAATCCCTGCTGCCATTCCTAACACGATCGTAATCAGAATACTAAAAAAAGCGAGCTCCATTGTAATAGGTAATCTAACTAATATTTCATCTAAAACAGGCTGACTATTTTTAAGAGAGATACCGAAATCTCCTTGAAAAACATTAAATAAATATTCGAAATACTGGACGAATAATGGGCGATTTAATCCTAACTGTTCACGTAAGGCTTCAATCGTTTCCCTTGAAGCACCTTCACCTGCAAGCAATACGGCAGGATCACCTGGAACAAGCTGCATAATAAAGAAAACAACAAACGTTACCCCAATAATGACTGGAATGGTTTGGATTAAACGGCGAAAAATAAACATGAACATCGATTCCTACCTCCTCTTAACTATTGTTTCATTCGTGGATCAAACGCATCCCGAAGTCCATCACCAAAAATATTGAAACCTAAAACGAGAATTGAAATGGCCAAGCCAGGAAATAAAGCAATATAAGGTGCCGAGAATAAGAAATCTCTCCCATTACTTAACATCGTTCCCCATTCAGGTGAAGGAGGCTGAGCACCAAGGCCAAGAAATGATAAGCCTGCAGCTGATAGAATGGCTGTAGCAAGACGCAAAGTTCCTTGAACAATAATGGGTGAGAGAATATTCGGAAAAATATGTTTGAAAATAATAATGGCATCACTGGCTCCGAGTGACCGAATGGCATCAATATACTCAAGCTGTTTCACTTCTAACGTTGAACCGCGAACAATTCGAGCAAATAAAGGGATGGAAAACGCCCCGACTGCAATCGTAACATTAATCAAGCTCGGCCCTAATGCACTAATGATCGCAAGTGCAAGTAGGATTCCAGGGAAGGCGAGCATGACATCCATAATTCTCATAATGACGGTGTCGACCCATTTTCCGTAATAACCTGCAACTAATCCAAGAATGATGCCAAAAAATGCACCGAATAATACAGCTGCAAAACCGACTCCCATTGAAAGTCTTGAACCATATAAAATACGACTTAAAATGTCTCTTCCTTTATCATCTGTCCCCATCCAATGGTCAGTGGATGGCGGCATTAATTTATTTTCTAATTTAATTTCAAATGGATCATATGGAGCAAGGAGTGGTGCAAATAAAGCAATAAAAATATAAATAGCAACGATAATCGCTCCAACCATTGCGGCTTTATTCATTCGTAATATAGAGAAGAAGTTTTTTAATTTTGATAATTTTAGTTGATTACTAGTTTTTGTGATGATAACTTCTTGTTCAGCTTTTGCTTCTATAGACATGTAAAGCCCTCCTTATTTTTTTGAAGTAAGCTCTGTTAACCATGGCTGTTGATTTCCGCTCCAGGTTGCTTAGCGATCGCGGGCGATCTCGGGAGCCTCCTCGGCGCTATCGCACCTGCGGGGTCTCCCTTGTCCCTTCCTCCCGCAGGAGTCTCGCACCTTCCGCTCCAATCAACAGGTGCAAAAATCAACATTGTCCTTTAACAGAGCCTTGAAGTAAGATGTTTAATGCTCGTTATTGTTCGTCCTCCTTCAGATATATAATTTTCATCTTAAATAATCTGTAATGAGACATATGGGTGTTTCTTTTAAAAAAATATTGTTGGTCGAACTTAAAGCGTAAAAGTCGACCAACAATGTCCACGAAATTTGGGGGTAAAATCATGATTTTGTTTTGTGGATTATGTACAAATTATCAAAATTAATCGGAAAGTAAATATTTTTTAAATTGTTTGTCAAAATAGTTAAAATTTTAGTAAATATTCTGTAAATATTCCAGCGAATCATCTTCTATAATGCAAATAAGCATTTGCGGAGGGAAGGTGAGAACAGCTTCACATTGAAAGTTCAGAATTTTTAACTTTATTCGGTGAAAATCATCCCATCTATAGTGAGATGAAGGAAAGCAAGCAAGTAAAGAGGGGTTCAAGTTGTAGCTAAATAAAATAAAAACAATAAAGGAGACAGAAAAATGGCCAGAAAAAAACGGACCATAAGAAATGGCATGCTATTTGTATTAATTGGATTACTGCTATTATTTGCTCAAGCATGTTCGACAAAAACAACCACATCAAATGAATCAACAGGGAAAAAAGAAACAGCTAAAGATGGCGGAACTTTAACGGTTGTCCGACTTTCAGACGCAACAAAGCTTGATCCGCACTTTATTACTGATATTCCGTCCGCGAATATTGTTTATCAAAAAGTGTATGAAGGCTTAGTTAAGCCAGATAAAGATTTCAAAATTCAGCCATCGTTAGCGAAGGAATGGAAAATTATCGATGATACAACATGGGAATTTAAGCTGCAGGAGGGCGTTACTTTCCATGATGGAGCCCCATTTAATGCTGAAGCAGTAAAAACAACCTTTGATCGCGTGCTCGATCCAAAAACGGAATCTCCACAACGTGAAAAGTTCACGATGATTAAAGAAGTAAAGGTTGTTGATGAATATACAGTTCAAATATTACTTGAGTATCCATTTGCTCCACTTCTATCAATACTGGCTAGCCAAGAAGGAAGCATGATTAGTCCAAAAGCGATAGCAGAGAACCCTGAGAATTTATCGACGCATCCAGTTGGAACGGGTCCTTTCGTTTTCGAGTCATGGAAGACAGGTCAAGAAATTTCATTAAAGAAAAATGAAAACTACTGGGGTAAAAAACCGAATATTGATCGCGTTGTTTTCAAAGTAGTTCCTGAGGATGCTACCCGTCTAGCAATGATTGAAACAGGTGAAGCACATATTAATGATCAAGTGCCTGTAACAGAACTTGAACGGATTGAAGCGTCAGATACAATGGGTCTTTATCGTACAGATGGACTAGCTGTTGAGTACATTGGTTTTAACACGAAGAAAAAACCGTTTGATGATGTAAGAGTACGTCAAGCAATTAGCCATGCAATTGAAAGAGAAGCTATTATTAAAGGTGTCTATAATAATGTCGGAACTCTAGCTAATGAAGCAATGAGTCCGAAGGTGCTAGGATATAGTGATAAAATTAAGCCTTATGATTATGATTTGAATGAAGCAAAGAAATTGTTGAAAGAAGCAGGTTTTGGCAATGGGCTAGAGCTTAATTTATTAACGAGCGACCGTAAAGAGCGAATTAATATGGCTGAAGTGATTCAATCTCAATTAAAAGGGATTGGCGTCAACGTGAAAATTCAAGTGATGGAATATGGAGCTTATATTGATATGATCGGTAAAGGTGAGCATGATTTATTTATCGGCGGATGGGGAAATGCAACTGGTGATGGAGATTATAATCAATACAGTCTATTCCATTCTGCTTCACAAGGACCTCCAGGAAACCATTTCTACTACAGCAATCCAGAGGTTGATAAAATGATTGAGGCAGCCCGTCAAGAAACAGACGAAGCAAAGCGTTTAAAACTATATGAAGACGTTATGCAAAAAGAAATGGATGATGCCGTATATATTCCAATCCGCAACTACGAGCATATCGCTGCATACAGCAAAAATGTAAGTGGTTTTTGGTTAAATGCTGCTAGCTATCTCATGATTGATGATGTTGTAATTAAGTAGGAGAATTTTAGAAGTATATTATAATGAAAGAATAAAATTGTGGAGAGTACTTTTGATGTTAAAAAGTACTCTTTCCCAAATTGGAGGAATGAAAATGACTGCTTTTTGGTTAACAAATGTCCGTTTAGAAAAGGGTTTCATTTATGATCATGATCGTATTGCAGCAACCGAAACGGAAATTGCCCATTTAAAAATTGAAGATGGAAAAATTACCGAAATCTCGCAATTTACCCCAGATTCGATTGAATCACAAGTTGATGCACATGGAATGCTTCTTCTCCCAACTTTAAGAGATATGCATATTCATATCGATAAAACGTACTATGGGGGTCCATGGAAAGCGTGTACTCCGATTACAAACGGAATTTTCACGAGATTAGAAGAAGAAAAAGAATTACTACCAAAGCTTTTACCAACGGCACAAGAACGTGCTGAAAAAATGATTGAATTGTATTTAAAAAACGGACATACTCATATTCGCACTCATTGTAATGTTGATCCTGTCATTGGGCTGAAGAATTTAGAAGCTACAGTTAAGGCATTGGAGAAATATGAAGATGTCCTTACATATGAAATCGTTGCCTTTCCTCAGCACGGCTTGCTAAAGAGTAATTCAGTTCAACTCATACGTGATGCAATGAAGAATGGGGCAACATTAGTTGGTGGTGTCGATCCAGCGACTGTAGACCGAAATATTGAAAAATCTTTAAATACGATTTTTGAAATTGCAGTTGAGAACAACAAAGGGGTCGATATTCATCTACATGACCCGAACTCCCTTGGGGCGTTTACATTTGAGAGAATGGCTCATTATACGAAAGAAGCAGGCCTGAAAGGAAGAGCAACCATTAGCCATGGGATTGCATTAGGGGATTTGCAAGGAGATGAGCTAACAGAGCTCACTGCACACTTAAGTGAACAAGAGATTGATGTGACGACAACAGTTCCGATTAATCGCCCGACGATTCCGATTCCAACACTAGATAAATTGGGCATTCCAGTATCTGTTGGCCATGACAGTATTACAGACCATTGGTCACCATTTGGGACTGGGAACACCATCCAAAAGTTAAGTGTTTTAGCCGAAAGATTTCGGATGATGGACGAATATTCACTTACAAGAGCATTAAAGTATGGAACGGGTGGCATTACACCTTTGAATGAAAAAGGTGAACGTGTATGGCCAAAGGTTGGCGATGATGCCACAATGATGCTCGTTCAAGCTACATGCTCAGCTGAAGCCATTGCAAGAAGAACAACAGTGCAATCTCTATACTTTAAAGGGAAAAAAGTTGAAAGTAAGCGTACGGATGATGTAAAGGCAAATTAAGCGAAGTAAGAAAAATACTTATTCGTCGAAAATCCAATAGTCTGTAGATAAGAGGAGGAAAAGGAATGTCATCATATTGGCTGACAAATGTCCGCTTAGAGACTGGTTATATTCAAGATGAAAAGGGAGCTTATAGTACAAAAACTGAGCTTTTCCATTTGAAAATTAATGACGGGATAATTGCTGAAAAACAGCCTGCCGGCTATATAATTCCAGATGGAGATGTAGTGGTTAATGGGAAAGGATTCTTAGCTGTCCCAACCTTTAAGGAAATGCATAATCATTTAGATAAAACATATCTTTCTCTTGATTGGAAAGCGTGTAAACCTGTCAAGAATTTAGAAGAACGTCTACGTTATGAAGCGATGGAGCTTGTAGAATTAGAACCGACAACAAAGCAACGGGCAAGTGAAATGATTGAGCTGATTCTTTCTCGTGGTTCAACACATATTCGTACACACGTAAATATTGATCCGTATATCGGTTTGAAGAACTTAGAAGGTGTTCAAGCTGCTTTGGAGGATTATTCCGATAAATTAACGTATGAAATTGTTGCTTTTCCACAGCATGGTCTTTTAAGAGACAATGTGCCTGCATTAATGAAAGAGGCAATGCGTTCTGGTGCTCATATCATTGGAGGTCTGGACCCTGCAGGTATTGATCGAAATATTGAAAAATCACTTTATGAAGTAATGAGTCTTGCAACCGAATTTAATGCGGATGTCGATATTCATCTACATGATAATGGCCATGTTGGTTATTATACCGTTGATAAACTAGCGGAAATGGCGGTGGATGCAAAATGGCATAATCGTGTAGCGGTCAGCCATGCCTTTAGCTTAGGTGAAGTACCTGTGCCTCAGCAAGTAGAAATTGCAGAAAAGCTAAGTGCAGCCGGCATGTCCATCATGTCGACGATCCCGATTACAAAAACATTGCCGCCAATTGAGCTTTTGGATCAAAAAGGGGTTAAAGTTTATTTAGGCTGTGACGGTTTCTTTGATTCTTGGAGTCCGTTTGGAAATGGCGATGTACTTGAAAAGGTCACTCGTTATTGTGAGCTATTTCGTCGGAGTGATGAGCGTTCATTAGCACAGTCATTAAAATGGGCAACAGGTGGACCAACCCCATTAACAAAGGCTGGCGAGGTTGCATGGCCGCTAGTCGGCGATGATGCAAATATTGTATTAGTTGATGCGGCATGTTCTGCAGAAGCAGTCGCAAGAACATCGAAGCGTGAGGCTGTGTTTTTTAAAGGGAAAGTTGTGGCAGGACAGATTTAATTTTCCTCAACGTATGATAAACAGTGTTCTAATTGATGCAAGGAAATGATGGCGAGGGAAAATCCCTCGCTTTTTGTTTCTTTTCTCAATCTTTATGTTTCATTCGTTCTTGAGCCATGCGGACAAGTTCTTTTACCATGCTGCCGCCTATTTCTCCACCGATCTTTCCAGCTTCTGTTGCTGTTAAGGTCCCATTATACCCTTCTTTAAGGGGAACACCAACTTCATTCGCCACTTCATATTTCACGTTGTCAGGGTTTTCTATGTCGACTTTATATCCTTCTTTCGCCATGACTTGTGCTTTCAATTGGTTAAGGGCCTCACGAGATTCAGGAACGAGCGGCTGCCGTTTTTTTCTAGCCATCTAGAATAACCTCCATAAGTCGTCTAATCATTATTATGTTCGAACGAAAAATAAATATCCTCGAAGGTTGAACGAAGAAGCTTGAACATGAAGTTGATAGAAGATATTCTAATGGTAGGTAAAAGATGAGAAAAATAGCTACTAATTAACGTTTAAATGGTTGTTCTGCGATATAGAGGACAAGGCGCTTTATGCTAGCCAGCTCGTTCACTGTGATAAATTTGGAGAAAGAAGGTGGTAAGATTGGTATTGAAATATTTATCCGCCCTGTTTCTGCCTGGGTTGTTAGTCGTATTGTTTACAAGGGTTGCTTATAATCGAGTCATTGCACTTATTTTAACAGTTGCCTTAATCGCTGGCTCCGTTTATAAAGGCTATACTGATTCCATTTGGCTCATAGTTGTTGATGCATTTTCACTAACAGTTGGATTTTGGTATGCACATTGGATGAAACAAAGAGCAAAACAATCAACCTAATACATCTTTTTAGCTAGTAGGAAAGTTTAAGTTTATTAACGTACTAAAGTAAAATCACATTCAAATAAATTACTGCTAATAACACCGCATAAGAAAAGCTAGAGCATTCGCCGAAAGGTCTTGGCTAATGCTGAGTTTTTCTAATACTGGCTGTCATGTTCGATCTGTATCTTGATGAACATGATAGCCTTATTTCGTCTTGGTTAAAGTTTATGACCCGATCACCAAGGAGCCTGAATAAGGTCGATTCTCAGAAGAATAGCGAAAAAATCGCCTTCAAGAGTTAGAACGAGGTCGATTCTCAGAGGAATATGGTAAGAATTGCCTTCAAAGAGTTAGAACGAGGTCGATTCTCTGAGGAAGAGTATTAGAATCGACTTCAAAGAGTCAGACGATGTCGATTCTTAAAAGAAGAGCATTAGAATCGTCCCTCAAGGAGCCTGATCGAAGTCGATTCTCGGTATAAAAAAATAAAACGAATACCCGTTCGCATTTTGCTAGTTTAATTCTCCTCTTTTGTGGTAGAATGTTTATATGAAATGGAAGTTAAAAAATAACAAAATTTATATAGAGTAATTATGTAATATCAAACTGGAACTTACTGAGGAACGGGAGGCTTTTTTGTGGAGGATCAATTTAAATTAGTTTCAAAATATACACCACAAGGGGATCAGCCTGAAGCAATCAGACAAATTGTCGAAGGGATTAATGCTGGAAAGAAGCACCAAACATTACTGGGTGCGACGGGTACTGGAAAAACATTTACGATTTCCAATGTAATAAAGGAAGTAAATCGTCCGACACTTGTCATTGCTCATAATAAAACATTAGCAGGCCAGCTGTACAGTGAGTTTAAAGATTTTTTCCCTGATAATGCAGTTGAATATTTTGTCAGCTACTATGATTATTATCAGCCAGAGGCATATGTTCCACAGACTGATACTTTCATTGAAAAAGATTCCAGCATTAATGATGAAATTGATAAACTTCGCCATTCGGCAACCTCATCATTATTTGAACGAAGAGATGTCGTTATTATCGCGAGTGTTTCGTGTATATATGGTTTAGGTTCTCCTGAGGAGTATCGAGAGCTCGTCCTATCGTTAAGAACAGGAATGGAAATGGAAAGAAACAAGCTTCTTCATAGACTAGTTGATATTCAATATGAGCGAAATGATATTGCCTTTCAACGCGGTACGTTTCGAGTAAGAGGGGATGTTGTTGAAATCATTCCTGCTTCAAAGGATGAACGCTGTATTCGCGTTGAGTTTTTTGGGGATGAAATTGATCGAATTCGAGAAGTTGATTCATTAACAGGTGAGATTATTGGGGATCGCGATCATGTTGCTATTTTTCCAAGATCACACTTTGTGACGCGTGAAGAAAAGATGCGGGCAGCCATTGAAAACATTGAAGAGGAATTAGAAGCTCAGCTCAAGGAATTAAAGGCGAACAATAAATTGCTTGAGGCTCAGCGTTTAGAACAACGTACACGCTATGATCTTGAAATGATGAGAGAAATGGGCTTCTGCTCCGGGGTTGAGAACTACTCAAGGCATTTAACACTACGTCCTCCGGGGTCAACACCATACACACTTCTTGACTTTTTCCCAGAAGATCTTCTCATTGTTATAGACGAATCCCATGTAACCTTGCCACAAGTTAGAGGAATGTATAATGGTGACCAAGCGAGAAAATCGGTGCTTGTTGAGCATGGCTTCCGTCTCCCGTCAGCGCTAGATAATCGACCACTAATGTTTGAAGAATTCGAAGAGCATATCAATCAAATTATTTATGTATCTGCAACACCTGGTCCATATGAAATGGAGCATTCACCTAAAATGGTTGAACAAATTATCCGACCAACTGGGCTGCTTGATCCGATTATTGATGTTCGTCCGATCGAAGGGCAGATTGATGACTTAATCGGTGAAATTCAAGATCGGATAAAGCGGAATGAACGAGTGCTCGTGACTACACTAACGAAAAAAATGTCAGAAGATTTGACTGATTATTTAAAGGAAATCGGTATTAAAGTTCAGTATTTGCATTCAGAAGTGAAAACGTTAGAACGGATTGAGATTATTCGAGAGCTGCGTCTCGGGACATATGATGTGTTAGTTGGGATTAACCTTTTAAGAGAAGGGCTGGATATTCCAGAGGTCTCATTAGTAGCTATTTTAGATGCGGATAAGGAAGGTTTTCTTCGTTCAGAACGTTCTCTAATCCAAACAATCGGACGTGCTGCTCGGAACGAAAACGGCTATGTCATTATGTATGCTGATCGAATGACTAATTCGATGGAGTTGGCTATTAGTGAAACGAAACGCCGTCGCGCGATTCAAGAGGAATATAACGAAAAACATGGGATTACACCGAAGACGATTCAAAAGGAAATTCGAGATGCCATCCGTGCGACATATGCAGCAGAAGATCAAGAAGAATATAAAACATCTGCGAAAATTGGGAAGCTGAACAAGAAAGAGCGTGAAAAGCTCATTACAAATATGGAAAAAGAAATGAAAGAAGCTGCAAAGGCGCTTAATTTCGAGCGGGCCGCTGAGCTTCGCGATTTAATTTTAGAGTTAAAAGCGGAAGGATGACGTATAGATGGCGATTGATAAACTAATTGTAAAAGGCGCCAGAGCACATAATTTAAAGAATATAAATGTCACAATTCCGAGAGATAAGCTTGTTGTGTTAACTGGGTTATCTGGCTCAGGTAAGTCTTCACTTGCTTTCGACACAATCTATGCGGAAGGGCAGCGCCGATATGTTGAATCATTATCAGCGTATGCCCGCCAATTTCTTGGGCAGATGGATAAGCCAGATGTAGATACGATTGAAGGACTGTCACCTGCGATTTCAATTGACCAGAAGACAACAAGTCGAAATCCTCGATCAACAGTTGGAACGGTGACAGAAATCTATGATTATTTACGATTATTATATGCAAGGATTGGACGGCCAACCTGTCCAAACCATCATATTGAAATTACTTCACAAACGATTGAGCAAATGGTTGATCGAATTCTCGAGTATCCAGAAAGAACGAAGCTGCAAGTACTGGCACCTCTTATTTCTGGCCGAAAAGGATCTCATGTTAAGGTGCTTGAAGATGTGAAAAAGCAAGGTTATGTTCGTGTTCGAATTGATGGGGAAATGTACGATCTCGGTGACGAAATTGAACTTGAGAAAAATAAAAAGCATTCAATTGAGGTTGTAATCGATCGAATTGTTGTAAAAGAGGGAATTGCTTCACGACTAGCCGATTCAGTGGAAATGGCTTTGAAGCTTGGCGATGGAAAAGTACTTGTCGATGTAATCGGTGAAGAGGAATTATTGTTCAGTGAAAACCATGCTTGCCCACATTGTGGTTTTTCAATCGGTGAATTAGAGCCGCGAATGTTTTCCTTTAACAGTCCATTCGGTGCTTGTCCGGATTGTGATGGGCTAGGTTCAAAACTTGAAGTGGATTTAGATTTAATTGTTCCAAATTATGATCTTTCCTTAAATGAAAATGCGATTGCTCCTTGGGAGCCAACAAGCTCTCAATATTATCCGCAATTATTGGAAGCTGTTTGTAAGCATTATGGGATTGATATGGATATTCCTGTTAGGGAGATTCCTGAACAGTTGTTTAACAAAATCCTGTATGGCTCAAATGGTGAAAAAATCTTTTTTCATTATGAAAATGATTTCGGGCAAGTAAGAGAGAATTATATTGAATTTGAAGGTGTTGTACGTAATGTTGAACGCCGTTTTAAGGAAACAAGCTCCGATTATATTCGAGAGCAAATGGAAAAATATATGGCTCAACAACCATGTCCAACATGTAAAGGCTACCGTTTAAAGAGGGAATCGCTTGCGGTGCTTATTTCCGGCCAGCATGTAGGGAAAATAACGTCATTATCTATTGAAGAGGCATCTAAATTTATTGAGCAGCTTACTCTGACAGAAAAAGAAATGAAGATTGCTAATCTAATTTTACAAGAAATTAAAGAACGATTAGGGTTTTTAATAAATGTAGGGCTTGATTATTTAACATTAAGTCGTGCAGCAGGAACTTTATCTGGGGGAGAGGCGCAAAGAATTCGACTCGCAACTCAAATTGGCTCTCGATTAACAGGAGTTTTGTATATTTTAGATGAGCCATCAATTGGTCTGCATCAACGAGATAATGATCGCTTAATTTCTACACTTCAAAGTATGAGAGATATCGGTAATACGCTTATCGTCGTTGAGCATGATGAGGATACGATGCTTGCCGCTGATTATTTAATTGATATTGGGCCAGGTGCAGGTGTTCACGGTGGAGAAATTGTTTCGGCTGGTACACCTGAAGAGGTGATGGCTGATCCGCAATCATTAACGGGACAATATCTCGCAGGGAAGAAGTTTATTCCGCTGCCACTGGAACGTCGTAAAGGTGATGGCCGTTTTATTGAAGTAAAAGGGGCAAAGGAAAATAATTTGAATAATGTTAGTGTCAAATTTCCACTTGGTGCATTTATTGCTGTTACTGGTGTATCAGGGTCAGGGAAAAGTACATTAATAAATGAAATTCTCTACAAATCATTAGCACAAAAGCTGTACCGTTCAAAAAGCAAGCCAGGAGAGCATAAAGAAATAAAAGGTATTGAGTATTTAGATAAAATTATTGATATCGATCAATCTCCGATAGGCCGAACTCCGCGTTCTAATCCAGCAACTTATACAGGTGTGTTTGATGATATTCGTGATGTTTTTGCGATGACAAATGAGGCAAAAGTACGCGGGTATAAAAAAGGCCGCTTCAGTTTTAATGTGAAGGGCGGCCGCTGTGAGGCATGCCGTGGGGACGGAATTATCAAAATTGAAATGCACTTTTTGCCTGATGTATATGTTCCATGTGAAGTTTGCCATGGAAAACGTTATAATCGTGAAACATTAGAGGTAACATATAAAGGGAAAAGCATTTCTGAAATTCTCGATATGACGGTTGAGGCTGCACTTGAGTTTTTCGAAAACATCCCGAAAATTAGTCGAAAGCTTCAAACGATTTATGATGTAGGCCTAGGGTATATTAAACTAGGTCAGCCAGCAACGACCCTTTCTGGTGGAGAAGCACAGCGTGTTAAGCTCGCTTCTGAGCTGCATAAGCGTTCAAATGGCCGCACTCTTTATATTTTGGATGAGCCTACTACAGGCTTACATGTTGATGATATTTCTAGATTGTTAGTC
This sequence comes from Cytobacillus sp. Bva_UNVM-123, assembly GCF_046351715.2. Classification (NCBI taxonomy): domain Bacteria; kingdom Bacillati; phylum Bacillota; class Bacilli; order Caryophanales; family Bacillaceae; genus Cytobacillus; species Cytobacillus sp. Bva_UNVM-123. Next base: position 4,588,972 of record NZ_CM177772.1, on the reverse strand, counting down.
GTTCTTCAACGTCTCGTCGATAATGGTGATACTGTACTTGTTATTGAACATAATCTTGATGTCATAAAAGCGGCTGATCATTTAATTGATCTCGGACCTGAAGGTGGCGATAAGGGTGGTACAATTATTGCAACTGGTACGCCGGAGCATGTCGCCGAAATAAAAGGGTCTTATACAGGAAAATATTTAAAGCCAATTCTCGAACGTGAAAGAGAAAGAATGAAAAAACAAATTGAAGAAAAAGAGAAAATTGAAACTTTCTAAGCCAATTTTCGTAATAAAATACAAAGGGCTTGACAGTGTAATTTAAAAACTCCAACAAGACAATTTCAACACTTTTAAACTTTATTCAGCTAAGCCCCTCTTTTCAACAAAGAGTGAGATGAATGTAGTCGTATTCAATACAGCATGAGTCCAACTTAAGTTGAATGAAAGTAAAGCCTTTGGTTGCCTGAAAAATGTTTTGGGGAATTGTTTAAGCAAACTTTAAAAAATCTAAGCCAAGGCGAATTTGATTAATGGTGTCTAAAATTAGCAGGAGGGATTAGAATGCTAGATGAGCGCAAACGTATATTGAAAATGGTCGAAGAAGGTAAATTAACGGTTGATGAGGCTTTGCTATTATTAGGGGAACTTGATAAAACAAACAAAACCGTTGATCAGAAAAAAGAAGACATTATCCAAGAGATTTCTACAAGTGTTAAGTTTGAAGAAGCCAAAAAAGAAGATTCGTTCAACCAAACAATTCATTCTGTAAAGGATAAAATTGTTGATTTTGTTGATACCGTATATAAGAAAATAAAAGATGTCGACCTTGATTTTAATTTTGGTCAATCTGTAGAAATTGCTCATATCTTTCAACAGAGTGATGTGTATTTAAAGGACGTCGATATTGATATTGCCAATGGAGCAGTAAAGATTATTCCGTGGGAGCAAAGTGACGTGCGCATTGATTGTCATGCGAAAGTCTATCGGGTGGAAACGCAAGATGAGGCACGTATGAACTTTTTAAAAGATGTGACGTTCTCCATTTCTGGGCAGAAGCTCCGATTCGCCACACAGCAGAAATGGATGAAAATTGATGCGGTTATTTATATTCCGCAAACAGAGTATAATCACATTAAGGTTCGCTTGTTCAATGGCGCCATCGAGAGCCAACAGTTAAAGGTGGAAAGCTATAAAGCAAAGACTGCAAACGGGAAGATTTCACTTAGTAATATTGAAAGTAATTATGTAGATGCTGAGACAGCGAATGGCCATATTAACATACAAAAAAGCACAATTGATCAGCTTGAAGCTGAAACGTTGAATGGTGCCCTTACGATTGATGGTGATTATCGCAAGGTTGAGCTGCAATCGTTTAATGGCGATGTTTTCTGTGCTCTTACTGGTGTGAAAAGTGAATTTGTCGAGGCAAAAGCAACAACAGGCAGCATTGAATTGCATGTTCCAGAGCAAGTAGATGTTCAAGGGGAACTGAAAACGAATCTTGGAAGCTTCCATGTTAACTTAGATGGCATTCAAGTTGTTGAAGAAAAGAGTGAAGTGCTCCAAAAAGTCATGCGCTTTCAATCAATTAAAGAGCCTGAGAACGGTTTAAAACTAGTTGCTGATACGAAAACAGGCGCTATACATGTAAAAAAAGCAAAATCTGTATCTTTTTAAGCTTTTGTTGTAGGCTCACCAGATCTGAGGTGATGTAAGAAAATGAGATGGATCGTTAGCATTTTAATCAATGCAATTTTATTTATAGCGATATCTGGCTTTTTCGAAGACTCCTTTTATATTTCAGGCTTTGGAGCAGCTATTGGGGCAAGTGTTATCCTATCCTTTTTAAATATTTTAGTTCGGCCGATTTTGATCATCCTCACATTGCCCGTAACGATTTTAACACTTGGCTTTTTCCTGTTTGTTATTAATGCCATTACATTGCAAATAACAGATAAGATTATGGGAAGTTCTTTTGAAATTGCTAGTTTTGGAACAGCTCTAATCATTGCGATCGTTATGTCGCTCGCCAATCTTATTATTCAAAAGGCAGTGCTTGATCGTGCAAAGGATAAGTAATAAATATATAAGGAGGTCAGCACAAGAAGAAAATGTGCTGACCTCTTTTGTTATGATTTCTTTTCAATGTATACATACGGATCAAATCCTAGTTTTTTCAAAGCTTTTACTAATTCATCTGCATTTTTTTTATCATGGAATGCTCCAACTTGCACTTTATAGAGGTTCGGAGTTGTAGTTGGTGGTACAGGCTTTGCTCCCGTCTGCGCCGCTTTTTTAATTAATTTATAATGTTCGGCAATTGCTTTTACGATCGCTTCAGCACAAGTTTTTCTGTAAGTTTCAGATCGCAAGAGGCCAAGCTCTATTTGATTTGTATAAAACCCGCACTCCACTAAAACAGCAGGCATGGTGGTTTCACGTAAAACATGGAAATCCGCTGTTTTTACACCACGATCTTTTAAACCAGTTGAGACAATTAAGCTTTTTTGAATCTTCTGAGCAAGTTCGATTGATTGTTTAGAATGATTAGGATGAACATATGTTTCAATTCCGTTCGCATCATTCCAATTAGAACCGAATGCGTTTGCATGGATGGATACATATAGATCGACTTTGAGCTGATTGGCTTTATTTGTTCTTTCCTGTAAAGGGACATCACGCTCGTCTGAATGAGCAAAATAAACAGCTACATTGTTATAGCCTTCAAGGAACTGCTTAGCATACGTAGCGACAACTCTTGTAAATTCATATTCTTTCATTCCGTCGGGGCTACGTTTTCCAGCAGTACTGTATCCGTGACCAGCATCTAACATAATCTTCAATGCATTCACTCCTTCTAGAAATAAATATGAAATGGTTGTCTTTCCGCGGCTTAGCTTATAAAATGGACTTTTCTCTATTACTATATGTTGTAAACATGAAAAAGGACATGGAGAGGACAAGGAAGGAGGGTGTATGATGTGCTTCTTATCCAAAACCTGATTTTAATTATTAGGGTAAAGACGATTGACATTTTTTCACCGTTGCGGAATTAGAAATTTGGATCCACAGCAAAAAATGCTAAAATAAAGGAATACTGTGTGTATGACTATTTAAATTTCTATAGCCGTTCTTGATCAAAGATACTTGTGGATGGCTCGTAGCCTATAACGAAGACGGTGTAGTGAATATAAACGCTATATATTTTAGTAGGAGGGAAGCAAGTGGCTAAAGTAAGCGTAAAGGATATTATAGAAAAATTTGAACTGGAGCTCATTAGTGGGGAAGAAGGAATTAACCGTCCGATCACAACGAGTGATCTTTCAAGGCCTGGTATTGAACTAGCAGGTTTTCTCGATTATTATCCTGCTGAAAGAATTCAATTAATTGGTAAAACGGAGCTCACATTTACCGAGAAGCTGACAGATTCTGAAAAACAGCTAAGATTTGAACAGCTTTGTACAGATATCACACCAGGCATAATCATTTGCAGAGGATTAGATGTTCCGAGTATGTTAATTGAAGCATCAGAAAAAGAGGCTGTCCCCCTTTTAAGAACGAAACAAAAAACAACACGATTTTCAGGTTTGCTAACGAATTTTCTTGAGAGCAAGCTTGCTCCAACAACGGCTGTTCATGGTGTTCTTGTTGATGTATATGGGGTTGGCGTTCTTATCACTGGCAAGAGTGGTGTCGGTAAAAGTGAAACAGCGCTTGAGCTTGTAAAGCGTGGCCATCGATTAGTTGCAGATGATTGTGTGGAAATTAGACAGGAAGATGAAAATACACTTGTAGGTACTTCTCCGGAGCTCATTGAGCATTTGCTCGAGATTCGTGGATTAGGAATAATGAATGTGATGACATTGTTTGGAGCAGGAGCCGTACGCACCTTTAAACGAATATCAGTCGTTATGGACTTGGAACTATGGGATCAAAAAAAGCAATATGATAGACTTGGACTTGATGAAGAAAAAATGAAAATAATTGATACTGAATTAACGAAATTAACCATTCCTGTTCGCCCTGGTCGAAATTTAGCAGTCATCATCGAAGTGGCAGCCATGAATTTCCGCTTAAAACAAATGGGCGTAAATGCGGCTGAGCAATTCACCAACCGCCTCGCCGAACAAATGTCCGACCGCTAAACCGGTGCCAGGCACCACCAATGGACAGATCATAGCCAATTGTCTTTTTGTGGTGCCTGGCACCGGTTGTGGACAGTTGTGTGGTTTTGTACGTGTGGAGTGGACATTAAGCCTTTGGAATTAAAGTGAAATAAATGATTAAATGATTAGAAGGAGCAGTGATTTATGGAATCGACTATCCAGCCGTTAAATCCAATTGCATTTACACTCGGGCCGCTTGAAGTCCGTTGGTATGGAATTATTATTGGGATTGGCATTGCATTAGCCTTATGGCTTGTCATTAGAGAAGGGGAAAGACGTGGGCTTCACAAAGAACTATTCCCTGATTTAATGCTTTGGGCCATTCCGATTTCAATCATTTCGGCACGTATTTATTATGTTCTTTTTAAATGGGATTTCTATTCGCAAAACCCAGGTGAAATTATTAAGATTTGGGAAGGCGGTATCGCCATTCACGGAGCACTAATCGGTGCAGTTGTCACGACAATTGTTTTTGCCAAAAAAAGAAATGTTTCGTTTTGGAAGCTTGCTGATATTGCCGCACCCAGTATTATTTTAGGGCAAGCAATTGGTCGTTGGGGAAACTTTATGAATCAGGAGGCTCATGGGGGGCAAGTAGATCCAGCTGTACTCGAAAATCTTCATATTCCTCAATTTATTATTGACCAAATGACGATTCAAGGGGTTACCTATCAACCAACCTTTTTGTATGAATCAATTTGGAATATTATTGGATTTATCATTTTAATCTTATTAAGAAAAGTAAATTTACGTCGCGGTGAGTTGTTCTTATCATATGTTATTTGGTATTCAATTGGTCGCTATTTTGTCGAAGGAATGCGAACAGACAGCCTAATGTTAACGGAATACTTAAGAATTGCCCAAGCACTTTCGATCGCATTAATCGTAGGTGCAATTATCCTTATGGTCGTAAGACGAATGAAAGGATATGCAAACATCCGATATTTAGATAAAAGTGCATAGCTTCATAACTTCATTCAGCAAAAGTCTCCTACATCTTGAAGAAGTGAGATTCATTCTGGCGGCAAAATTTGTGAGAATCAAAAATCTAGGCTGATTTGATATATAAGATAGAGGGAGAGCGAGAAATGTTTGTTGAATCATCAAAAAGGGGGATATTAGTTGGTTTAAAAACAACTTGGACATTAGGGAAAATTATCTTTCCCATAACCGTAATAGTCGCCGTGCTCCAGCATACACCTGTGCTGCCATGGATAATCAAACTAATAACCCCCCTCATGAATATGATTGGTTTATCAGGCGATGCGGCCATTCCGATTGTATTAGGGAATTTCCTAAATTTATATGCAGGAATCGGAGCGATTTTATCACTTGATTTGACTGTAAAGGAAGTCTTTATTATCGCCGTTATGCTTTCCTTTTCACATAATCTTCTCGTTGAATCAAGTGTCGCCGTGAAAGTAGGAGTAAAGCTATGGATAATGGTTGCTGTAAGGGTAGGCTTAGCCATTATTTCAGCTATCATTATAAATCTTGTATGGCAAGGTGGTTCAGAAATTGCGAAATACGGATTTATCCCAGCAAAGGAAGAACAAATCGTTGGATGGGGTCCGATCCTAATAAATGCTTTAGAAAAAGCAGGGCTTGGAATATTGCAGCTTGCGATGATTGTCATCCCATTAATGATCGTTATTCAGCTACTAAAGGATTATAAGTGGCTCGCCGTCTTTTCGAAATGGATGGCTCCGATTACAAGAGGATTAGGCATGAAGGAAAATACGTCGACGACGTTAGCTGCAGGTTTATTATTCGGGCTTGCGTTTGGAGCAGGCGTGATGATTCAAGCGGTGAAAGAGGATGGAGTTAGTAAAAAAGACGCAACGATTGCCTTTATTTTTCTCGTTGCCTGTCATGCTGTCGTTGAGGATACATTAATATTCGTTCCGTTAGGCATCCCGATTCTCCCACTCTTCTTCATACGTTTAGGTGTCGCCATTTTGCTAACATTAATTGTCGCATTTATTTGGAATCGTGCAGATTTCAATAAGAGAAAGGAAACAACATATGAGCACACAAGTTAATACAGTTTTATTTGATTTAGATGGAACTTTAATTGATACGAACGAATTAATTATTGATTCATTTTTATATACGCTAAATAATTATTACCCTGAGAAATATAAGCGAAACGATGTACTGCCTTTTATGGGTCCGACTTTAAGAGAAACCTTTGAATCAATTAATCCTGAAAAAGTCGATGAAATGATTGAGGCATATCGAGAGTTCAATATTCGTAATCATGATTTGCTTGTGAAAGAATTTCCCGGTGTTTTTGAAACGATTCAGGCATTGAAGAATGCGGGCTTTAAAATAGGTATTGTGACAACAAAGGTTTTACGAACGGTTGAAAAAGGGTTAAAGCTGACAAAACTTGACCAGTTTTTCGATGTCATTGTTGCATTAGACCATGTACAAAAAGCAAAGCCAGACCCAGAACCAATTCATAAGGCATTAGAGCTTTTAGGCTCATCTCCTGAGGAAGCGATTATGGTCGGAGATAACTCACATGATATTTTAGGTGGAAAAAATGCAGGTACTAAAACAGCTGGTGTCGCCTGGAGTCTTAAAGGAAAAGAATTTTTATTAGGCTTCGAACCAGATTATATACTTGAAAACATGACCGATTTGCTCAAAATTCTCGAGGTAGAAATGAAATGAGGAGAACGGAACGATTTCCAGTCGAAGGTGCGAATTCCCTTTGGCATGTATACAAAACCGTCCCTTTTTTGAAAGTCGTTAAGAATTTTATAGTAATCCAGCTTGCGCGCTACACACCATTTTTAGGCATGAAAAATTGGCTCTATCGAACCTTTTTACGCATGAATGTTGGGGAAGAAACATCATTTGCACTCATGGTTATGCTTGATGTCATGTTTCCAGAAAAAATTAGTGTCGGCCGCAATACAGTTATTGGATACAATACAACCATTCTTGCCCATGAATATTTAATTAAAGAATATCGGCTTGGACAAGTTGAAATTGGCAGCGAAGTTATGATTGGAGCGAATTCAACCATTTTGCCCGGCATATCAATTGGAGATGGAGCCATCGTATCTGCTGGTACGCTCGTTCATAAAGATGTCCCTCCTGGCTGCTTCGTTGGGGGCAACCCAATGCGAATCATTTATACAAAAGAAGAACTTGAGGCACGTTGGGCTGATGACCCGATCTATCGTAGAGGAAACTTTATAGAATAAGATTTATCCTAATAATTAAGCTCTGTTAGCAAAAAATGCTGACAGGGCTTTTTTTTGTTTATATGACTCCTTATCCATTCCTGTTTTTTTTATCCATCACTACTTTTCTTCTCAAAAAGTTAGGTAATAAAAACTTGAACAGAATTCTAGATTAATGATTGACGGAATATGATGAGAACGTTAAAATACATATAACTTTATTTCTCTACCATATTAGCAAACTAAAGTAATTATAAAATCTTATTTTGAAGTCGAGGTCAAAAAAGAAACTGGCTCTCTCACCGAGTTCCAAAAATCCTACCTCAGATTTCTATCAAGATAGATACATATGGACTTTTTGGAAGGAGGAAAGCAGTGAGCGGCTTATTTATGTTTGAAAAACCATTAGGCATGAGAGATACATTGCCAAAATTATATGAAAGAAAACAAATCGTACGAACGAAAATAGCGAAAGAGATGACAAATTGGGGCTATCAATTTATCGAAACACCAACTCTTGAATATTACGAAACGGTCGGCTCTGCATCGGCAATCCTAGACCAACAGCTATTCAAGCTCCTTGATCAGCAAGGGCATACACTTGTTTTGCGTCCAGATATGACGGCGCCTATTGCAAGGGTTGCTGCATCTCGCCTATTGAAAAATGAATTGCCTATTCGTCTCGCTTATTCAGCAAATGTTTTTCGTGCCCAGCAAAGGGAAGGTGGAAGTCCGGCTGAATTTGAACAAATTGGGATTGAATGCATTGGCGATTCAACCATTAGCGCTGATGGAGAAGGGATTGCATTAACGATCCATTCCTTGAAAGCGGCAGGACTTGAATATTTTTCACTTTCGATCGGTCATATTGGTTTTGTAAGAATGTTTTTTCAACAAATTTTAGGGACAGATGAAAGAGTAGAGGCTTTAATAAAATATTTATTCGAGAAAAATTATGTAGGCTATCGCGAGCATGTCAAAAATCTGGCACTCTCATCCATAGATAAGCAACGCCTTCTTGATTTTTTAAAATTAAGAGGGAGGGAAGAGATCATTGAAATGGCTTATAGCCTGCTCGAAAATGATCATGGAAAAGAGGCGGTTGCTCAACTTCAACAGCTATGGGAAATGCTTATTGATTATGAACTGGAGGAAATGACAAGCTTTGATTTAACACTCGTGAGTCATATGAGTTACTATACCGGAATTGTTTTTGAAGTGTATGCAGGTCATATTGGATATCCAATTGGCAATGGTGGACGTTATGACATGCTACTCGAAAAATTCGGGAAATCAACTGGGGCGACCGGTTTCGCTCTGCGAATGGATCGTCTCATTGAAGCACTCCATAGTGACATTCAATGTAAACCTGTTGCATGTATATTATTTAGTCAAGAACGTCGAAAAGAAGCTTTTCAATTCGCACAGAAAGAGCGCCAATTAGGGAAAAAGATTATCCTCCAAGATATAAATGGGGTAAAGGACATTGATAAATGTACGAAATACTACGAAGACATCATCTTTTTAGTCGGTAAAGCTGGAAAAGAGGCGGTTACATGAGAGAGAGATTAACAATTGCTATGCCAAAGGGGCGAATATTCAATGATGCGGTTGAGATTCTCTGTCAAGCAGGCTTTCGATTGCCGCCAGAATTTGATGATTCTAGAAAATTGATTATTGATGTTCCAGAAGAAAACTTTCGCTTCATTTTAGCTAAGCCAATGGATGTTCCTATTTATGTGGAGCACGGTGTTGCTGACCTCGGAATTGCTGGGAAGGATGTTCTGCTTGAAGAGGAAAGAATTGTATATGAACTCCTCGATTTAAAAATTAGCGCTTGCTATCTCGCTGTGGCTGGATTGCCAAATACGAAAATGAATGACATCGCACCAAAAATTGCTACAAAATATCCGAATGTGGCATCAGCTTATTTTCGAGAACAAGGTGAGCAGGTGGAAGTCATTAAGCTGAACGGTTCGATCGAGCTAGCTCCTTTAATCGGTCTTGCTGATCGAATTGTTGATATTGTCTCAACTGGGAGAACTTTAAAGGAAAATGGCTTAGTGGAATATGAAAAAATAGTTGAAATTACTTCTAGGCTAATCGTAAACCCAGCAAGCTTTCAACTGAAGGATGATCGTATTCGTGAGCTTGTTGAACGATTAAGTGAAATAAAGAGATTACAAAGCAGCGAATTTTGATTAGAGCATGGAAGAACACTGGGTGCATCAGCCATTAAGGAGTGAATCGATGTTGCGGATTTTAAAAGTAAGTGACGATCTATCTATTAAACGATCTGTTGATAGCGGAACAGAAGAGCAGCGAGCTATTGTTAAAACAATTATTGAGTCGGTTCGCAAAAGTGGGGATCAGGCATTAACTGCATTTACGGAGAAGTTTGATGGAATTTTATTGACAGCGTTCACCGTAACGGATGCGGAGAAACGAGAAGCTTATCTAGAAATTAATGAGGACACTCTTGAGATTATAAAAGCAGCTGCCAAAAATATTCGTTCCTTCCATGAAAAGCAGCTCCGCCCTTCTTGGATGACAACAGCTGAAAATGGCTCGATTCTTGGCCAGAAGGTAACTCCGCTTGATTCTGTTGGCCTATATGTGCCAGGTGGAACAGCCGCTTATCCTTCCTCAGTGTTAATGAATGTCATTCCTGCAAAGGTGGCTGGAGTGAAGAGAATCGTCATTACTTCACCCCCTAATAAAAAAACAGGCAAGCTTCCAGCCGCCGTACTCGTAGCAGCACAAGAGGCAGGTGCGGAAGAAATATATAAAATCGGCGGTGCACAAGCAATAGCAGCACTTGCCTATGGAACAGAAACGATTGATCGTGTTGATAAAATAACAGGACCAGGCAATTTATATGTTGCTTTAGCAAAACGTGAGGTTTTTGGAGATGTTGACATTGATATGATTGCAGGTCCGAGCGAAATCGCCATTCTTGCCGATGATACAGCAAAACCAGAGGAAGTTGCGGCTGATTTATTATCACAAGCGGAGCATGATGTATTTTCCTGCAGCATTCTTGTTACCCCTTCACAGTCTTTAGCTGATGAGGTAGCGAAGGAAGTTGACAAGCAGTTATCTCAGCTTCCTCGACAAGAAATTGCTGCACAATCCATTGAAAACTTCGGTGCCATTTATGTGACGAATACGATGGATGAAGCAGTTGAGACGATCAATCGTCTTGCACCAGAGCATTTAGAAATTTTAACGAAAAATGCGTTTGAATATATCGGGCAGATCCGCCATGCAGGTGCTATTTTCATTGGGAGATTTAGTCCTGAACCTGTTGGGGATTATTTTGCAGGACCTAATCATGTGTTGCCAACGAACGGCACAGCTCGCTTTTCAAGCCCTTTAAATGTGGAAGATTTTCAAAAGAAATCGAGCATTATTTTTTACAGTGAAAAAGCTTTAAGGGAGAACGGAGAAAAAATTGCTTCATTTGCAAGGCTTGAAGGGCTTGAAGCACATGCGAGGGCAATTGAAATTCGGTTGAAATAGGAGGAATGAGGGTGACTAGAGTTTCAGAAACAACGAGAAAAACAAATGAGACAGATATTTATTTATCGATGAACCTTGATGGCCAAGGGGAAAGTCAATTGGCTACAGGTGTCCCGTTTTTAACTCATATGCTTGATTTATTTACGAAGCATGGGCAGTTTGATTTAACTGTGAACGCTAAAGGGGATATTGAAATCGATGATCACCATACGACAGAGGATATCGGTATTTGCCTTGGACAAGTGATAAAGGAAGCGCTAGGCAATAAGGAAGGAATCAATCGCTATGGAAATGCGTTCGTGCCGATGGATGAGGCTCTCGCTCAAGTTGTAATTGATTTAAGCAATCGTCCACATTTAGAAATGCGGGCGGAATTTCCGAGTAAGAAAGTAGGCACATTCGATACGGAGCTAGTCCGTGAATTTCTATGGAAGCTTGCCCTTGAAGCGAGGATGAATCTTCACGTTATCGTTCACTATGGTCACAATACTCACCATATGATCGAGGCGATTTTTAAAGCATTAGGACGTTCATTAAAAGAAGCGACAACCGTCGATCCACAAATGAAAGGAGTTCCTTCAACGAAAGGGCTGTTATAAATGATAGGCCTCATTGATTATGGCATGGGTATATGGGCTGGAATCGCTTGGAATTTATGAAGGAAAACCCTATTTTTCAATATGTGAACGAAGACTACGTTTATTTTGTACACTCGTATTATGTTAAATCATCGGATGAGGATGTCATATTAGCAAAGAGTCTATACGAAGGGAAGGCTATTCCAGCGGTTGTAGGAAAAGGAGATGTGATCGGGATGCAATTTCATCCCGAAAAAAGCAGCAAGCTTGGAATGGCATTACTGCATAATTTTACAAGGATAGTAGAGAAAGGAGGCGTCATTCATGAGTTTTACAATATATCTGGCAATTGATATGAGGGGCGGCAAATGTGTGCGCTTGCTGCAGGGGGATTACCAGCAGGAAACCGTTTATGGTGATTCTCCTTTTGAGATGGCAAAAAGGTTTGCTGCTGCAGGGGCCAGCTGGATTCATATGGTTGATCTTGACGGAGCGAAGGATGGTAAAAGAGTGAATGATGCATTTGTCATTAAGGCTGCCACCGAATTAAAGGTACATATTCAAATTGGCGGCGGCATTCGTACAGAAGCAGACATCATTCATTATTTAGAAAATGGCATAGCACGTGTCATTATCGGAAGTGTGGCTGTTTCTAACCCACAATTTGCCATTGAGATGCTCAAGAAATATGGCAGCCGAATTGCGGTCGGACTTGATGCAAAGAATGGATATGTTGCAACAGATGGCTGGCTAAATACTTCTGAGATGAAGGCAGTCGAGCTTGGAAAACGCTTTGCTGAAGCAGGAGCGGAAACATTTATTTTTACAGATATTGCAACAGATGGAATGCTTTCCGGACCGAATGTTGAAGCTGTGAGGCAGCTGGCGAAAGAAACGAAGAAAAGTGTGATAGCTTCAGGTGGCATTAGCAAGCTTGCTGATTTAGCTAGCTTAAAGAAGTTTAATGAAGAGGGTGTTTCAGGTGTAATTATTGGCAAAGCAATTTATGAAGGACGTTTTTCAGTATTGGAAGCACTTGATGAGGTGAGGGCTACATGTTAACGAAACGAATTATTCCATGCTTAGATGTAAAAGATGGACGGGTAGTAAAAGGCATTCAGTTCGTACAGCTTCGGGATGCTGGAGACCCAGTTGAGCTCGCTCGTTTTTATGATGAACAAGGTGCTGATGAGCTTGTTTTTCTTGATATATCAGCGTCAGTCGAAGGACGTCAAACAATGGTTCATGTCGTCAAAGCCGTTGCGTCTGAACTTGCCATCCCCTTTACAGTCGGTGGGGGAATCAACTCATTAGATGATATGAAAAGAATATTGAGAGCAGGTGCAGATAAAGTATCTATAAATACTGCTGCTGTAAACAATCCTCAATTAATTTCAGAGGGTGCAGCGTTTTTCGGCTCCCAATGTATTGTCGTGGCAATTGACGCAAAATATGATCCGGATCTGGGCTCATGGCGGGTGTATACACATGGCGGAAAAACACCGACAGCTTGGGAAGTCATTGACTGGGCAAAAAAAGTAGTTGTTCTTGGTGCCGGGGAAATTTTACTGACGAGCATGGATTGTGACGGTGAGAAAAACGGGTTTAATCTTCCATTAACGAAAGCGGTTAGTGAAGCTGTATCTATTCCGGTAATTGCTTCAGGTGGGGCAGGAAATGCGGCGCATTTTGCTGAAGCTTTTATGGATGGGAAGGCAGACGCTGCTCTCGCTGCTTCTATCTTTCACGATAAAGAAACATCTGTAACGGAAGTAAAAACTTATTTAAAGGAAAAAGGGGTGAGTGTCCGATGAATATCGAAGAAATTGTCTTTGATGGGCAAGGCCTTATCCCAGCAATTGTTCAAGATGCAAGGACGAAAGAAGTACTGACCCTTGCTTATATGAATCGAGAATCACTTGAAAAATCAATCGAAACAGGCGAGACGTGGTTTTTCAGTCGTTCACGACAAGAGCTTTGGCATAAAGGAGAAACAAGCGGAAACACCCAGAAAATTAGTGAAATGAAATGGGATTGTGACAGAGATTCGATCGTCGTCCTTGTTGAACCTGCTGGTCCCGCATGTCATACCGGAGCTAAAAGCTGCTTCTCGGAGGGGATTTATGGAAATGCTGAACGTTCAAGTACTCCTAACACTCAAATTCTTCTCGAACTTGAAGAAATTATTAATGAGCGGGAGCTGCAGCGTCCGGAAGGAGCTTATACGACATATTTATTCGAAAAGGGCCTCGATAAAATGTTGAAGAAGGTTGGTGAAGAAGCTTCTGAAGTTATTATCGCTGCAAAAAATCGTGATATTGAAGAGCTAAAATGGGAAGTGGCAGACTTACTTTTCCATTTGCTTGTTTTATTACGGGAGCAGCAGTTACCTTTAAAAGAAGTTTTGAGTGTACTGGAAAAAAGGCGGGAAAAATCGGCTGAATAACGGTCGATTTTTTTATTATTTATTATGAAAAAATTTCTTTGATGATCATTCTTTTTATATTGGCTCTGTGAAAGGACAATGTTGACTTTTGCACCCGTTGATTGGAGCGGAAATCAACAGCCATGTTTATAGAGGCTTTATTTAAAAAATATGGCAACTTGAATTTGATTTCGCCTATCCCTTCTCCAAGAGCTTGCTCATATGATATACTACTTGAGGCAAATAAGAATGGTGGATGATTTTTTTATGAGTAAAGACTCTAAAGCAAGACAAACAAAAGGGAAAATATTGTCCTTTAATCCGACAGGTGAATATTATTTTACGAAAGGATTAAAGGCATATCATAAACGCGATCTTAAAAGAGCAAAAAAATATATACAACGTGCGATGCAGCTAGAGCCAGATGAACCGATGATTGTCTGCCAATTAGCGATTATTTGCTCTGAAACAGGCGAGTATCACTATGCCAACCAATTATTGCATAAAATTCTTGAAGAGCTTGATGCAGATATGGTGGAATGTCATTATTTCCTTGCTAATAACTATGCCCATCTAGGGTTCTTTAAGGATGCTTACCGTCATGCAAATATCTATTTAGATTTTGAAGAAGACGGGGAGTTTGCTGATGATGCGATCGATTTGCTTGAAGTATTGACATTGGAAGCAGAGGAAATGGATGAAGAGCTATATGAAGATGAAGAATTAATTACGAAACAAGAGCAAGCGAGAGAGCTGCTTGAATCAGGTCATTTTCCAAAGGCTGTCGAAATTCTTAATTCTGTCATTGTTGATTACCCAGAATATTGGTCTGCTTATAATAATCTTGCTCTTGCCTATTTCTACTTAGGTGAGACACAAAAATCTGCAGAAATTTTAGAGAAGGTTTTCAAGGAAAATCCGGGAAATTTACACGCACTTTGCAATAAGCTTGTATTTGCTTTTTATGAACGAAACTTTAAAGAAGTTAATGTGATGAAGGAGATTTTGAAAAAAATTAAGCCTTTATCGTTTGAGCATCAATTTAAGCTTGGGGCAACCTTTGCTTTAATTGGTGAATATGAGGCAGCTTTTTCATGGCTGCGAAAGCTTGAGAAAAAAGGTTTTGATGGGGATGGCGCTTTTTATTATTGGCTTTCTTATGCTGCTTATTTTACCGGCAGGGAACAGCTTGCCCATTCAGCTTGGGAAAAAGCAGTTAAGCTAAACCCAGAGAAAGTGGGCTTCGAGCCTTGGAATGATGAAAAGACTAGTCATGATGGTTTTGAAAATCATTATACATCCATCCTTAAAAAGCTAAGCAGTGATTATATTGAAGAGCGGTTTTTTGCCTTATTTTTAACCTCGATATCTTATCGGAAAGAGGATTTATTCGGAACGGAAGAGATAAATCAAAATAAAAAATTCTCACATTTAGAGCGAGAATATTTATCTTTTATTCGTGCGGAAAATAAGTCAAATCAAATGAATATCATTGCAGCACATAAAACTGCAGAGCTTCTATATGAAAAATATCATCCTATTGGTACTGTTGAAGTTGGCTTATTTTTAATGTGGTTTTCCATTTATGTTGAAATCGTAAATCATAATTTGCCACTGAAAAATCATCATGCTTGGGCAGCTGCTGTTGAATATGTATGGCGAAAATTGAGAGGAGAAAAAGAATCACAGCAAAAAATGGCTAGTGATTATCATATTTCTTCGTCAACTTTAAGCAAATATATTAAATTAGTGAACAATTTCATTAAGTGAGCAGATATTTGGACGAAAGTCGTTTATTTTTATAGGATAATATTAGAAAGCATATACTATAAACATACATTCAACTTTATTCAACGCCATTGACGGAAATGTCGGAAGAGGGTGCAAATATGCAGCTGATATTTTTCTACGTATACATCTTGGCTGAATAAAGTGAACGCAACGGCTGTCTTAGATAAATGATATTGAAAAATCTAGGACTAAAAGACCGAGGCATATTTTGATGGCAACTTTCAAAATGCCATGCACTGTACTGTAATCGGAGGAGTGAGACAACGTGACTGAAGAAAAAATTTATGACGTTATTATTGTCGGCGCAGGACCAGCCGGTATGACAGCTGCTGTATATACATCTCGAGCAAATTTATCAACTTTAATGATCGAACGTGGCGTTCCTGGTGGACAAATGGCCAACACGGAAGAAATTGAAAACTACCCAGGATTTGAAACGATTTTAGGTCCTGATTTATCAACAAAAATGTTTGAGCACGCGAAAAAATTCGGTGCTGAATATGCTTACGGTGATATTAAGGAAGTTATTGATAGAGAAGATTATAAAACAGTTGTAGCAGGTTCAAAGCAATATAAGGGCCGTGCTATCATCATTTCAACTGGTGCAGAATATCGCAAGCTTGGTGTTCCTGGTGAAAAAGAACTTGGTGGACGTGGCGTTTCTTATTGTGCCGTTTGTGATGGTGCTTTCTTTAAAGGAAGAGAACTTGTCGTCATTGGTGGTGGAGATTCTGCTGTTGAAGAAGGTGTTTATTTAACGCGCTTCGCTTCAAAAGTTACGATTATCCATCGTCGGGATGAGCTTCGCGCACAAGCGATTTTACAGCAGCGTGCATTTGATAATGAAAAGATTGATTTTATTTGGAGCCATACCGTCAAGCAAATTAATGATAAAGATGGCAAAGTAGGAAGCGTGACACTTGTTTCAACAAAAACAGGTGAAGAGAAAGAATATAGTGCGGATGGCGTATTCGTCTATGTAGGAATGATTCCACTTTCTAAGCCATTTGCAAGCTTAGGCATTACGAATGAGAATGGCTATATCGAAACAAATGAGAATATGGAAACGAAGGTTCCTGGTATTTTTGCTGCTGGGGATATTCGTGAGAAACTGCTTCGCCAAATCGTTACAGCTACTGGCGATGGCAGTATTGCTGCCCAAAGTGCCCAACACTATATCGAAGAATTAAAAGAAAGCTTAAAAACGAAAGCGTAACATTAGAAAAACGCAGACATTCGCAAGTATTTAGCGCTCGTCTGCGTTTTTTTGATATCATTATGAGATATACTATTGTACGTTAGTAATCTTAAATTAGAAAAGCTACACATGGCTTATTGTAGAGCTTTTCAATTCTTTACAAAAAGTTATTGCAATTTAATTATTCTGTAACAGTGGTGAAACAAATATCAGCTATTATTGAAGATGAAATTGACCCCCTTTTAAAGATATATTTTTTCTTAGCGCAGGTAAACTGTGCTTTTTTTTTGTAAAAAATTGGTGCTTGTTTTATCACAGATAAAAAAATGTTTTAATATTTAACGAAAATGACTGGAACCTTCTATTAATTGTGACCGTATAACAAAAGTAGTATAATAAAATATACATTAACTCTGTCGAAATAATAAAATTAGCCGGGCGTTTTGCCTAACCTCGAGAGCTTCTGTCCTAGGTTAAAAATAGAGGTGAAAGAATTGCAGCGAGTCACTAACTGTGTACTTTTAAAAGATGATCAAGTTTTGTTATTACAAAAGCCGAGTCGCGGCTGGTGGGTAGCTCCAGGCGGGAAGATGGAGCAGGGTGAATCAGTTAGGGATTCATGCATTCGCGAGTTCAGAGAAGAAACAGGCATTTATTTACGCAATCCGAAGATTAAAGGGATCTTTACTTTCATTATGAAAGAAGGAGACAAAATTGTATCGGAATGGATGATGTTTACTTTCTTTGCAACTGAAGCAGACGGGCTAAATTTGGATGAATCAGAAGAAGGGAAAATTCATTGGCACCCTTTTGAACATATTAAAAACCTTCCAATGGCTGCAGGGGACTACCATATATTAGAATATATGATTCATGGAAAAGGCATCATTTATGGGACATTCACCTATACACCAAGCTTCGAATTAATAAGTTATCGGCTAGATCCAAGTTAGAGGGGGAAAATAAGCATGAGTATAGGCGCCACAAATGAAACTCAGATGGTCATAATAACAGGAATGTCTGGTGCAGGAAAAACAGTTGCCATTCAAAGTTTTGAGGATCTTGGTTTTTTCTGCGTAGATAATTTGCCGCCAACTTTATTACCTAAATTGCTTGAATTGATGAAGGATGCTGGGAATAAAATGAATAAAGTTGCGCTTGTTATGGATCTTCGTGGCCGAGAGTTTTTTGAACATTTGTTCATTGCACTTGATGATCTTTCAGAAACATCTTGGGTGACGCCGCAAATTCTTTTCCTTGATGCGGATGATGCAACATTAGTGAGAAGATATAAGGAAACGAGAAGATTTCATCCGCTTGCACCCTCTGGACTTCCGTTAGAAGGAATTAAATTAGAACGCGAGCTTTTGGATGAACTGAAGGGAAGAGCCAAGCTTATTTTTAATACGACCCATTTGAAGCCGAGAGAACTTCGTGAGAAAATTCAAATGGAATTTTCGATCAATAAATCAACGCTCTTCACCGTAAATCTAATGTCTTTTGGCTTTAAACATGGGTTGCCGATTGATGCTGATCTTGTTTTTGATGTTAGGTTTTTGCCGAACCCTCATTATATTGATCATATGCGCCCGAAAACGGGATTGGATGAGGAAGTATCGACTTACGTACTGAAATGGACGGAAACACATAAATTTCTCGAAAAAGTAACGGAATTATTAAGCTTTATGCTTCCGCATTATAAAAGAGAAGGCAAGGCGCAGCTCGTCATTGCAATCGGTTGTACGGGAGGCCAACATCGCTCTGTAGCTATTTCAGAATATCTAGGTAATTATTTTAAAAATGATTATCCAACTCGTATTACGCACCGTGATATTCAGAGGAGAAAGGATAATGGGAAATGAGTGCAAACAGACAGCCAAGAATCGTCATAATCGGTGGAGGAACAGGCCTTCCTGTTCTATTAAGAGGATTAAAGCAATATCCTCTTGATATTACAGCAATTGTAACAGTAGCCGATGATGGCGGCAGCTCTGGGAGATTAAGAAATGATTTGCATATTCCGCCGCCTGGTGATATCCGTAATGTATTAGCTGCATTATCCGATGTTGAGCCGCTGGTAGAGGAGATGTTTCAGCATCGTTTTACAACTTCAAATGAATTGTCAGGTCACTCACTTGGTAATTTGATTCTGGCTGCAATGACTTCCATAACAGGGAATTTTGTTCATGCTATTCAGGAAATGAGCAAAGTATTAAATGTACGCGGGAAAGTGTTGCCGGCAGCAAATCAAAGTGTTATTTTACATGCTGAGATGGAAGATGGAACGATTGTATCTGGTGAGTCGAAGATTCCTTATTCCGGGAAAAAAATAAAAAAGGTATTTTTGACACCGAATAATATTAAGCCGCTTCCAGAAACTATTTCTGCCATTAGAAAAGCAGATTTAATTATTATCGGACCGGGAAGTTTGTATACGAGTATTTTGCCAAATTTACTCGTTCCGAAGCTTGGAGCTGAAGTATGTCGTTCCTCTGCTAAAAAGGTATATGTATGTAACTTAATGACACAAGCGGGTGAGACGTATAATTTTACAGCAAGTGACCATGTGAAAGCGATCTATGATCATATGAGCTGTGCTTTTATGAACACGATTCTTGTAAATAATGATAATATCCCTTTACAAGTTCAAGAACGTTATCGAGAAGAAAAGGCAAAGCCTGTCGTTTTCGATGTTGAACGTCTTCATGAATTAGGGCTTGAAGTGATTTCAGGCGAAATTGTCACACTGAAAAACGGCAAAATTCGTCACGATACGAAGGTTGTTGCAGAGCTTTTATATTCTTTAATTAATAAGGAAAAGAACAAGCGGAGGTGAAGGAAATTGTCTTTCGCTTCAGAAACGAAAAAGGAATTAACGAATCTTGAAGTTAAAGATTGCTGCGGAAAAGCAGAACTATCAGCACTTATTCGGATGAATGGTTCGATTTCTTTTTCAAATAGAAAGTTAGTTGTCGACATCCAAACAGAAAATGCTGCGATCGCAAGAAGAATTTATATTCTAATAAAAAGGAATTATAATGTACAAGTAGAACTCCTTGTTCGAAAAAAAATGAGGCTAAAAAAGAATAACGTGTATATCGTACGATTGTCAGAGAAAGCAAATGAAATTCTTGATGATCTAAAAATTTTAAGTGAAGGCTTCGTTTTTACGCATGATATTTCTGCAGAGCTAATTAAAAAGAAATGCTGTAAGCGTTCTTATTTACGCGGTGCTTTTCTTGCAGGTGGATCCGTTAATAATCCCGAAACATCGTCCTATCATCTTGAAATTTTTTCACTTTATAAAGAGCATAATGACTCTTTAAGTGAATTAATGAATACATTTGGTTTGAATAGTAAAACATTAGAACGAAAAAAAGGGTTTATTACTTACTTAAAGGAAGCAGAAAAAATTACTGATTTCTTAAGCATTATCGGTGCTCATAGCGCATTGCTGAAATTTGAAGATATCCGGATTGTTCGAGATATGAGAAACTCAGTGAATCGACTTGTCAATTGTGAAACAGCAAACTTAAATAAAACGATTGGTGCTTCGCTTAGACAGGTTGAAAACATTCGCTATATTGCTGACTCGGTCGGCCTTCATATTTTACCTGATAAATTACGAGAAATTGCAGAGCTTCGTGTCGCCCATCAGGATGTCACATTAAAGGAACTTGGAGAGATGGTTTCTGGGGGCAGCATTAGTAAATCTGGCATTAATCATCGTTTAAGAAAGATTGACGAAATTGCAGACAAATTGCGGGCTGGAGAGACGATTTAAATAAATGAATTGGATTAGGGAGGTAAGAGAGACATGGTGGAAAAACAAATAGAAGTGAAATTAAAAACAGGTTTGCAGGCAAGACCAGCAGCTTTGTTCGTTCAAGAAGCAAATCGCTTTTCATCTGATGTATTTGTAGAAAAGGACGGAAAAAAAGTAAATGCCAAAAGCATTATGGGATTGATGAGTCTTGCGATTAGTTCAGGCTCAGTGATCACATTAATAGTCGACGGTAAAGATGAAGTTGAGGCAATTGCAGAACTGGCTGAGTATATTCAACAAAATCAATAAAAAAACAACTCGCACAAAAAATGCGAGTTGTTTTTTTGCTTACATTATTTGCCCTTTTTCTCAGTTCCAGGATTACGTGTGATGATTTTATCAACTAATCCGTACTCAACAGCTTTTTCAGCCGTCATGAAGTTATCACGATCCGTGTCTTTTGCAATAACTTCAAGCGGTTGACCAGTACGTTCAGAAAGAATTTTATTAAGCTTATCACGTAAGAATAAAATCCGTTTAGCAGCAATCTCAATTTCTGTAGCTTGACCTTGAGCTCCACCTAATGGTTGGTGAATCATGACTTCACTATTTGGAAGTACATAACGCTTGCCCTTTTCACCAGCAGCCAGAAGAAAAGCACCCATAGAAGCAGCCATACCCGTACATACGGTTGAAACATCGGCTTTAATAAATTGCATCGTATCATAAATAGCCATACCTGCTGTAATACTTCCGCCAGGGCTGTTAATGTACAATGTAATATCTTTCTCAGGGTTTTCAGCTTCCAAGAATAACAATTGCGCCACAATCGAGTTAGCTACATTGTCATCAATAGCGCTGCCAAGCATAATAATACGGTCTTTTAGAAGTCGGGAGTAAATATCATATGCACGCTCCCCGCGGCTTGTTTGTTCAATAACTGTAGGGATTAAATTCATCTTTTAATTCCTCCTTTAAAAATAAGGGTAATTATAACATATTCGCAAAAAAAACTGCTTTTACCTTCATTCAACTGCAAAAATCAACTCACTTTTAAAGTGTCGAAGACTATCCGAGGATTTTAAGCCATAGCTGAATAAAGTTAAAGTCATAGGCGATTGCCTCAAGGCTCAAATTCACCTTGGCGAATTTGATTAACTAACTTCATGATACACTGATGGTCAATAAAGGTCAAACAATTGACTTGAAAAGAAGCCGATGATTTATTCGACAGCTGGGTTTACTGTTAGCCAATGTTTTCCACATCTAATTTCCATCATACCCGCTACATCAGTTTTTAAACAAAAGACTCCTTGCAATGTCTAAAATTCTATCATATAATATATAATCGTACCGCATAAAATTAAAGTGTCTTTTTACTTAAAGAAAACGTTTTTAAAGATCTTGTTCTATGTAAGTTTTCTATTTTTTTTGCCCTCGTGGTGCAACGGATAGCACGTAAGATTCCGGTTCTTAAAATGGGGGTTCGATTCCCTCCGAGGGCGTTACCGAGTTAAGTTAAGTCCAATTTGATGATTGAAGGAAACACCCTAAAACATTGATATATCAATGTTTTAGGGTGTTTCCTTTTGATTTTGTATACGTGAGAAAATGATTAAAAACGATTGGTTTTAGATTTTTTTACACAATTTTTACACATTGGTCATTTCTTCAAAGGTGCTAAGGGTGTTTTTTGTATCTTCCTTCCTTAGTTCTTTAATAATATGTGCATAGTGCCTTGTGGTTGTATCAATATCAGAATGTCCAAAACGTTCGGCAACATAATATATAGACACTTTATATAGGAGAATACTTGCATGAGTATGTCTTAAACCATGAATTGCAAATTTGCTTCAACTTCAGCAGCTGCAACTTGTGCATCTTTTTTGTGCGGAATCCTCCTTTTCGAATTGGTTTTGATTTTCCATTAACCATTAACCATTCTACTGACAGCAAACTGATAAGTCTTACCTCTCTTTGTTATACTTGCCACTGCACTCTAGCTCCTTTACTTTTTTCTTTCATGTTCCTTCTAATATGTTCGATACGTGCTTGGCAAATCTCCTCTGATACATTAAACATCGATGACATATCACTGACAAGCGTAGGGCTTCGCCAATCCAGCTCCAAAAGCATATGAAAGGGGATGGCAGCATATCGAGTGAAATGCTCACAATCCCATTCCTGTAATTCTTTCCATGATAAAGGCATCGATAACTGACAGCCAGTATGGCGCAATATATGACAAAGTTCATGATAGAATACTTCCCTTTGCTTTTCTTTGTTCTGATCGATATTAATGTTAATAATTTTAAAATTTCCCTCTTGATATGAATAATTTCTCTTATTGGAATACTTCAAGTGTATATTAAGTTTCCTAGATATTGCTCTTTCATCAATATCTTCACTATTAAAAATTCCTAATCTTCTTAAAAAGCTTGATACCCATTTATCCAGAGGAAATGGACTATATGCATAGGTCAAATGAATCACCTCAAACTAATTATAGGAACGAACATTCCTCTTATCAATGTAAAAAGATAAAAAAATAGCACTGGAAGCTCCAGAGCTATTATATATTTAGTAAATCATATAGATTTAAAAATAGAAAATAATCCATAATTCCGGGATAAGGATAATTCCTTTTAATACATGTGCAAAATATTATTTTTTCCTTTCTTTGTCATCATATCTCCCTCGTTCTTCTTTCGCCTTCCATTTCACATATTCAATATGTCGTTTAATATCCTCAATCTCTTCATCAGTAAGTCCATCCATATCAAAGAAGAATAACCCGCTCGCATTATTATCTTTTTTCTGTTGAGCTCCAGTTAATAAAAAATCTATGGTAACCTCAAAATAATTAGCTAGTTTTTCAAGAATTTCGAAAGAAGGCTCTCTTTCATTTCGTTCATACATGCCTATTGCACTTTTGCTAATACTAATTTTTTGAGCTAGTTCTTCTTGTTTCAATTTTTTAGCATTCCTTAGTGCTTTTAATCTTTCTCCAAAAGTTTTCATTAACATCACCTACTTGTCAATTATGATAATACAAAACGTGTTATTTTTAATTATTAACCACAAAAAGTGTTTACAAACCACGAAATGTGTTTTATAATCAAGAACATCAGGACACAAAACGTGTTTTTTAGGAGTGGATTTATTTTTATGAATAAAATTAAAATTGCAAATAAATTAATTGATCTTCGTGGCAGCAAACCAAGAGTTGAGGTTGCAAAATCACTAGGTATTAGTGTAAGTGCGATCCAAATGTATGAGAAGGGAGAACGTATACCTAAAGATGAAATAAAGATTAAATTAGCAAATTATTATCAAATGTCAGTACAAGAAATTTTTTTTGATTAAATAAACCACGTTTTGTGTTTTTTGGAAGAGAGGAGAATTACAATCAAGAGGAAAGAAAAAATGGATTGTTTAGGAGTGATTGAAGGTTAAGGGGATGATAAAGTGATTTTGATATTGGACAAGTTTGAATTAAGTTCATTGATATTACACATGAATGTAATGAGAAACAACATTACAAAAGGCTTTAAATCAAATTATGGGCGCATAGAAGGCAAAAAGATGATAAGGGTCTTTGACGATATAAGAGACCGTTTTAATAGCGAGTTTGCAGGGGAAGAAAGAGAGTTATACGAGTTTTACTTTAAAACTGATGAAATTGATATGCTGCACTCCTTTATCGCTTGGTATGTACAAGAGATTAAATTATCAGCAGAAGTACAAAGAGCTGACAAAGAAAAGGATAAACAAGTTGTCGCATTGGATAAATTAAACACAAAAATAAATGAAATGGTGGAGATTACCACATGACTTATTTACACGAGATTGGAGCCTTTTCTTCACATATTTTACACAAACTAAGAAGCGAACATTGATATATAAAGACTTCTTAATATATTATACACGTCCTCCGAGGGTGTTACGTATTCACAAAAAAGAGTAATTAGAAAATATCTAACCTAATTCAATTAGACATTTTCGGTTTCGGAAAGTCGCTGATATATTGGGAAAAGTCGCTGATAAATCGAAGAAAAGGCCGATAAATCGAAAAATTGGCCGATAAAATGGGAAAAAGGCCGATAAATCGAGAAATTGGCCGATAAAATGGGAAAAAGGCCGATAAATCGAGAAATTGGCCGATAAAATGGAAAAAAGACCGATAAAATGAAGAATTGACCGATATATTTGAAAAAATCAAGATTCCAGTTTCAGATATGTCACTGTTCTCCATGCTTAACGTAGAACAACTATGTAAGATTGTGCCAATGATTAGACCCAATATATTTCAATACTACTATCCTTCATCTTATTGTAGAATGGAGTGAGGGGGGAGATGTAGGATGAATTTACAAACTGGGTTATGGCAGCAGCAAACATTGAAACTTACGATGACGCAAGAATTAACTCAGGCGATTGCTTTGTTGCAATATAATGCACAGGAGCTTTCTGAATTCCTTGAAAATAAAGCATTGGAAAATCCTTTATTACAGATAGAATCCAGACATGTTCAAGCAATGGACCCCCGTTCCGATCGTGCTAAATCGGTGCGGAAGAAAGTAGAAAAGGATAAGCAAAACTGGATCGAACAAATTGGGAAAAAAGAGTTTTTCCTTAGTGACTATATTAAATCACAATTGGATTTTGCAGCCGTTCATGGAGATAGAAAAAGGGCTTTTGATTATCTTATAGAATGTTTGGATGAAAACGGTTACTTTCGTGCTGAGATTAAGGAGGTTGCTGATCGTTTTCAGCTAAGTGAAGAGGATGTTTTGGAAACATTAAAGCTATTACAAAGCTTAGAGCCAGCGGGAATCGGAGCTCGGAACTTACAGGAATGTCTTCTGCTGCAATTAAGAAGGCTAGACAAACGCAATGAAATAGCAGAAGAAATCGTGGACAACTATTTTAACGAGTTTGCGGAAAAAAAGTGGAAGGATATTTCTAAACAGCTTGGGATTAAACTGTCTGATATTCAAGCGATTTTTGATTTTATTCAAACATTAAATCCTCGTCCGGCTTCACCCTTTCAGCAAGAAAAGTTTTCTTATATTGTGCCTGAGGTGCTGATAAAATTAGATGGCGAGTCGTTTATTATTAGTGTTTTTGATGAAGTATTGCCGAAGATTAGTTTTAACAAAGAATATTATCAAAAGTTTTCTTCTTCTAAAGATAAGCAGGTTAGTCGTTTTTTACAGGAGAATTATCAAGATTATCAATGGATCGTAAGAAGTATTGAGCAAAGAAAAGAAACGTTAACGAAAGTATCGTTGAAAATTGTTGAGAAGCAGCATGAGTTTTTCAAAAATGGACCAACACATTTACGACCAATGACGATGAAAGAAATTGCGGATGAGCTTGATATTCACGAATCAACTGTTAGTCGTACAGTCCGCGAAAAGTATGCCCAAACTCCATTTGGTACATTTGAGTTAAGATCGTTTTTTTCGAGTACGATTAAGACGACATCTGATGAAAATACGTCCTCAACTCAAGTGAAAACAATGATAAGCAAATTGATCGAAAAGGAAGATAAACAAAAGCCAATATCTGATCAAGAGATTGTACATGTGTTAAAAGATCAAGAGGGAATGGTCGTCTCAAGAAGAACCATTGCAAAATATCGTGATCAGCTTGGAATCCCATCCTCATCAAAAAGAAAAAGATATGATAAATAATCGTTGCATCGTATAAAGAGGTGAGTAGGAATGACAAAGAATACATTAATTTTGTATTCACGTGATCGTTGTCCATTATGTGATAAAGCTAAAAATATCATAGTAGAATTGCAAGAAGAATGGAATTTTCATTTTCAAATTATAGATATTGCACAAAGCGACGAATTAACGGAAAAATATGGATTGATGATTCCGGTAGTTGAACTAAATGGCGAAGAAATTCAATATGGTCAAATAGATAAATTTTCTATTATTGAGGCATTTGAAGAGAAAAGTAAATCTATCTTGTAGAATGATGAGATGGAGAATCACAGGATGTTGCAGTGAAAGCACATATTTATCGCAGATTAACTTTATAAGTTGAATTCGTATTTCGCTCCTGTTAGAATAGAATTATAGCAGGAGTGAATTTTTTTGCAGCTAGTGGGACATAATATGTCTATGCGGGACAAAAAATGGCCACTAAAGGAGAAGGTGCATGAACTCAATGATTGATATTCAAAAGAGATTATTACCAGATTTGCTCACTGTCATGCAAAAACGCTATCATATTTTAAAATTCATTGGCCAAATGGGACCAGTAGGAAGAAGAAGCTTAGCGGCTAGTTTAAACCTGACGGAGAGGGTATTAAGAAGTGAGGTTGAATTTTTGAAAGACCAAAATCTTATTACCATTCAAAGTTCAGGCATGAATCTTACTGAAGATGGAAAGAACATTCTTGAGAAGCTTGAAGGCATGATGAGAGATATTTCAGGGATTGCCTCACTCGAAAAAGAATTGGAAAGTAAGTTAGGCATTCAAAAGGTCATGATTGTTTCAGGGAATAATGATGAGTCTCCGTGGGTAAAGCAAGAACTAGGTAGAGCAACAGCCATTAGGATGAAATCCATTCTTCAAGAGGAAAATATCATTACAGTGACAGGTGGATCGACGATGGCTGCAGTTGCCGAAATGCTGACCCCTGAATTTGTTAGTCGAAATAGTCTTTTTGTTCCTGCTCGTGGAGGATTAGGAGAGAATGTAAAAAATCAAGCTAATACCATTTGTGCCACGATGGCAGACAATGCTGGTTGCAGACATCGAGTTCTTTACGTACCTGACCAAGTAAGTGAAGAGATTCATGAATCATTAATAAATGAGCCTGAAATAAAGGAAGTTTTACATTTAATTCGGTCAGCGAACGTCATTTTGCATGGAATAGGTGATGCCCTCACAATGGCGGAGCGCCGTAAAACAAGCTTAACTGACATTGAAAAGCTCCAAAATAAAAAGGCGGTCGGAGAAGCGTTTGGCTATTATTTTAATGAAGCTGGTGAGGTCGTTCATAAAGTACACACGATTGGACTGCAACTTAAAGATTTATCCACGATTCCACATGTTATTGCCGTTGCGGGAGGGGCAGCAAAAGCAAAAGCAATTGCTGCATACATGAAACAAGCGCCAACAGCAACTATTCTCATAACAGATGAAGGTGCGGCAAGACAACTATTGCATTAATTGTGGATAGCAAAGGACATTTTGATAACGAAGGATAGCATAATTTTTCACTGAAAAAGGTATCGCCTCAAGCGGTTGCAAGAGATTGCAAAAGCTAAGGCGAATTTAATAATAATAATAATCCTTAAGGGAGGAAGAAATAATGACAGTAAAAGTAGGTATTAATGGATTTGGTAGAATTGGCCGTATAGTATTCCGTGCAGCTTTAAACAATCCGAATGTTGAAATTGTAGCAGTAAATGATTTAACAGATGCCAATATGCTTGCTCATCTTCTAAAATATGATTCCGTTCATGGAACATTAAATGAAGAGGTTAAAGTTGACGGTGATTATTTAGTAGTTGGTGGACATAAAGTGAAGGTAATTGCAGAACGTGACCCTGCTAAGCTTGGCTGGGGAGACTTAGGTGTAGAAGTTGTGGTTGAATCAACAGGTCGTTTTACAAAACGGGATGATGCAGCTAAGCATTTAGAAGCTGGTGCGAAAAAAGTAATTATTTCTGCTCCTGCAAGCAATGAAGATATTACCGTCGTAATGGGTGTTAACCATGAACAATATGATCCGAACAACCATCACGTCATTTCTAATGCTTCATGTACAACAAACTGTTTAGCACCATTTGCTAAAGTTTTAAATGATCAATTCGGAATAAAACGTGGAATGATGACAACGATCCACTCTTATACGAATGACCAGCAAATTCTTGATTTACCTCATAAAGATTACCGTCGTGCCCGTGCAGCTGCAATGAATATTATTCCAACGACAACAGGAGCTGCAAAAGCTGTTTCTTTAGTATTGCCAGAGTTGAAAGGCAAATTAAATGGTGGAGCTGTACGTGTTCCAACTCCTAACGTTTCTTTAGTTGACTTAGTCGTTGAGCTAGAGAAGGAAGTAACTGTTGAACAAGTAAACGCTGCTTTAAAAGCTGCTTCTGAAGGGGAATTAAAAGGTATTTTAGGGTATAGTGAAGAACCGCTTGTATCTGGTGACTATAACGGAAATGTTGATTCCTCTACGATTGATGCTCTTTCAACTATGGTAATGGAAGGCAATATGGTTAAAGTTATTTCTTGGTATGATAACGAAGCAGGCTACTCAAACCGTGTTGTTGACCTTATTGAATACATTGCGAAAAAGGGGATTTAACCACTAATAACTCTATTGGAAATTCTATGCTCAACCGTCTATAATGAAGAGGGTATATGGGGAGAGGGGAACAATCCCCTCTTCCCTTTTTCACAATACCAGAATTTATATCTTTGAAGTTAGATGAGTGTCTAGCTCCAGCGCCTAGCGACTAGTAAACTTCCCTCCCTCTCCCTACGATAAGTCAACATTGCGACGCACAGGATGTGCTAGCGCAGGCGTTGCCACAGGACGTGGCGTAATTAGCCTGCGAATCCTGTCACTCGCCGTGTTTCCTTTATCTCAGTCGAGGTCGGTCCAGTTTATACGTCGCTGACCAAGGCACTTGCGCTTTTCTGAGTAGAAATAATAAATGGAGGTCCTTTGGCGATGAACAAAAAGAGTGTAAAAGATGTAGAGTTAAAAGGAAAGCGAGTATTTTGCCGCGTTGACTTCAATGTCCCGATGCAAGATGGACAAGTAACGGATGAAACGCGTATCCGTGCAGCAATTCCAACAATTAAGTATTTGATGGAGCACGGAGCAAAAGTAATTTTAGCAAGCCATCTAGGTCGTCCGAAGGGGCAAATTGTTGAAGAGATGCGTTTAACTCCGGTAGCTGGTAGATTGTCTACTCTTCTTGGAAAAGAAGTCATGAAAGCAGATGAGGCATATGGGGATTCAGTTAAAGCAATGATAGCAAATATGAATGAAGGCGATGTCCTCCTTTTGGAAAATGTTCGTTTCTATCCTGGAGAGGAGAAAAACGATCCTGAACTTGCGAAAGCTTTCGCTGAATTAGCTGATCTTTATGTGAATGATGCTTTCGGGGCTGCACACCGTGCTCATGCGTCGACAGAAGGGATTGCCCATTATCTCCCAGCTGTATCTGGTCTGTTAATGGAAAAAGAACTAGCTGTACTCGGTAAAGCTTTATCAAATCCAGAACGACCATTCACAGCTATTATTGGTGGGGCAAAAGTGAAGGATAAAATTGGCGTTATCGAAAACTTGCTTGATATCGTCGATAACTTAATTATTGGTGGCGGACTTGCCTATACATTTGTGAAGGCGCAAGGCCATGAAATTGGGAAATCGTTACTAGAAGAAGATAAGCTTGAATTAGCTAAATCATTTATGAAAAAAGCCGAAGAAAAAGGCGTAAAATTTTATATGCCAGTTGATGCTGTTGTTGCTGATGCGTTTGCGATTGATGCAAATTCTAAAACGGTGTCAATCGAAGAAATTCCAGCTGATTGGCTAGCACTTGATATCGGTCCAAAAACGGCTGAGATTTATAGTAATGTTATTGAAGATTCAAAGTTAGTCATTTGGAATGGACCGATGGGTGTATTTGAATGGGCAAAATATGCTGGTGGTACGAGAGCCGTTGCAGAAACATTAGCTGAAGCAAATGATACATATTCAATTATCGGTGGAGGAGATTCTGCAGCAGCAGTTGAAAAATTCCATCTCGCTGAGCGAATGAGCCATATTTCTACAGGTGGAGGCGCTTCACTTGAATTTATGGAAGGAAAAGCGCTTCCTGGTATAGTGGCTTTAAATAATAAATAGGTTGGAAAGGATTTGTTCACATGCGTAAACCAATTATTGCAGGAAACTGGAAAATGCATAAAACACTTTCAGAGGCTAAAGATTTTTTTGGAGAAATTGATGGAAAAATCCCAGCTGAAGATAAAGTAGAAACGGTCGTCTGTGCACCGTCATTATTTTTAGAAGCATTAGTCGGCTATGGAATTGGCATTGGTGCGCAAAATATGCACTACGAAGTTCAAGGTGCTTTTACAGGAGAAATTAGCCCTGCAGCTCTTGAAGATCTTGGTGTGAAATATGTTATTCTCGGTCATTCCGAACGCCGTGAAATGTTTAATGAAACAGATGAAGCCGTAAATAAAAAAGCTTTAGCCGCTTTTAGCTACAATTTAACCCCGATCATTTGCTGTGGTGAAACGCTTGAGCAACGAGAAAAAGGAGAAACAAATGCTTTCGTCGGTTCACAAGTGGAACTGGCGTTAAAAGGGATGACAGAAGACCAAGTTAAGCAAGTCGTGATTGCGTACGAACCAATTTGGGCTATTGGCACAGGAAAATCCTCTACTGCTGCGGATGCTGATGAAGTATGCGGCTATATTCGCCAAGTTGTTAGTAAGCAGTTTTCACAAGAGGCTGCCAGAGCTGTTCGCATTCAGTACGGAGGCAGCGTGAAGCCCGAGAACATTAAGGAATATATGGCTCAGCCGAATATTGATGGAGCTCTTGTTGGAGGAGCAAGCCTTGAAGCAGGAAGCTTCCTGCAATTATTGGAGGCGGGGAAAAGTGAGTAAATCACCTGTTGCGCTAATCATCCTTGATGGATTCGGACTGCGAAATGAACAAAAAGGAAATGCAGTTGCACAAGCGAAGAAACCGAATTTCGAACGCTTTTGGAATTCATTTTCCCACACGACTTTACAAGCTTCTGGTGAAGCAGTCGGCTTACCTGAAGGACAGATGGGAAACTCTGAAGTAGGTCATTTAAATATCGGTGCAGGTAGAATCGTCTATCAAAGCTTGACGAGAGTGAATGTTGCTATTCGCGAAGGTGCATTTGATAAAAATGAAACCTTCTTGAAAGCAATGGATCATGTGAAAAAGAACGGAACGAACTTACATATTATGGGATTGCTATCAGATGGCGGTGTTCATAGCCATATTAATCATCTATATGCACTTCTACATCTTGCAGCAGAAGAAGGTGTAAAAAATGTGTATGTTCATGGCTTTCTAGATGGCCGTGATGTTGGTCCACAAACAGCGGAGGGCTTTATTAAGGAAGCAGAAGAAAAGATGAAGGAATACGGTGTCGGCAAATTTGCGACAATTTCTGGCCGCTACTATTCGATGGACAGAGATAAGCGCTGGGAGCGAGTCGAAAAGTCGTATCGCTCGATGGTTTATGGAGAAGGACCTTCCTATAATCAAGCAATGGATGTTGTGAAAGATAACTATGACCATGGGATTTTCGATGAGTTTGTGATTCCTTCCGTTATTAAGCAGGAAAACGGGGAGCCAGTCGCAACAATATCTGAAAATGACGCAGTTATTTTTTATAATTTCCGCCCAGACCGTGCGATTCAAATTTCAAACACTTTTACGAATAAAGATTTTCGTTCATTTGATCGTGGGCTTAAGCACCCAAGCAAGCTATTTTTCGTCTGTTTAACTCATTTTAGCGAAACAGTTGATGGGTATGTTGCATTTGAACCGAGTAACTTAGATAATACACTTGGGGAGGTTCTTTCGCAAAATGGTCTAAAACAGCTTAGAATTGCTGAAACGGAAAAATATCCGCATGTGACGTTTTTCATGAGCGGAGGGCGTGAAGCGGAATTTCCAGGAGAAGAGCGAATTTTGATTAATTCGCCGAAAGTAGCTACATATGATTTAAAGCCGGAAATGAGCGCTTATGAAGTGACAGCCGCATTATTGAAAGAAATCGAAAATGACCATTTCGATGCGATTATCTTAAATTTTGCAAATCCTGATATGGTCGGACATTCTGGAATGCTTGAGCCGACAATTAAAGCTGTTGAAACGGTTGACGAATGTTTAGGAAAAATTGTGGACTTAATCGTCGCTAAAGGCGGCAAGGTAATTATTACAGCTGACCATGGAAATGCAGATGAGGTCGTAACGTTGGAAGGCAATCCGATGACTGCCCATACGACAAATCCGGTACCGGTTATTATTACCGAAGCTGGATTAACTTTGCGAGAGGACGGGATTCTTGGAGATCTCGCCCCAACAATGCTTGATTTATTAGGACTTGAAAAACCGGAAGAAATGACAGGGAAATCACTTGTAGTCAATGAATAACGGGTAGGAAATTTTGAATTAAAGTAGCCACAAACAATGATTAAATATGAAAATAGAGGAGAGTACGAAAATGCCATTTATCGAACATGTATATGCACGTGAAGTATTAGATTCTCGCGGTAATCCAACAGTTGAAGTTGAAATTATTACAGAATCCGGCTTCTTTGGTCGCGCAATAGTCCCTTCTGGAGCTTCAACAGGTGAACATGAAGCAGTCGAGCTTCGTGATGGAGATAAATCACGTTATTTAGGTAAGGGAGTACAAAAGGCAGTAGATAATGTGAATAATATTATTGAAGAAGCGATTCTTGGCATAGACGTTACAGACCAAGTTGGGATCGATCGGATTATGATTGAGTTAGATGGTACAGAAAATAAAGGAAAGCTTGGTGCAAACGCGATTCTTGGTGTTTCAATGGCTGCTGCTCATGCTGCTGCTGAATCTGTTGGTCTCCCATTATACCGTTATCTTGGCGGCTTTAATGCGAAACAGCTTCCAACACCAATGATGAATATTATTAATGGTGGTTCACATGCAGATAACAATGTAGACTTCCAGGAATTTATGATCATGCCTGTAGGTGCACCTACTTTTAAAGAAGCAATCCGTATGGGAGCTGAAGTTTTCCATGAGCTTAAAAAGGTTTTATCTGGAAAAGGCTTGAACACAGCTGTAGGGGATGAAGGTGGATTTGCACCAAACCTTGGCTCTAACCGTGAAGCATTAGAAGTGATTATCGAAGCGATTCGCAATGCAGGGTATGAAGCAGGGAAAGATATTTATCTTGCGATGGATGTTGCTTCTTCTGAATTTTATAATAAAGAAACAGGCAAATATGATCTTGCAGGTGAAGGTCGAACAGGCTTAACTTCTGAAGATATGGTAAACTTCTATGAAGAACTTGTAAATGAATTCCCAATTATCTCAATTGAAGACGGCTTAGACGAAAACGATTGGGAAGGCCATAAGCTCTTGACAGAGCGTATCGGTGGCAAAGTTCAGCTTGTTGGGGATGACCTATTCGTGACAAATACGAAAAAACTAGCGCAAGGAATTGAGCAAGGTGTGGGTAACTCCATCCTTATTAAAGTGAACCAAATCGGGACATTAACCGAAACGTTCGAAGCGATTGAAATGGCGAAGCGTGCAGGCTATACAGCTGTTGTTTCCCACCGTTCTGGTGAAACAGAAGATGCTACAATTGCTGACATTGCCGTTGCAACAAATGCTGGTCAAATCAAGACTGGTTCCATGAGCCGTACAGACCGCATTGCGAAGTATAACCAATTGCTTCGTATTGAAGACGAGCTTGGAGAATTAGCAGTGTATGGCGGGTTAAAGAGTTTTTATAATTTAGGGAAGTAATAAGAGGGGAGATTGCCTATTATGGGCAATCTCCTTTAACTCTATAATCAATATTCCATAGAATATTCATTGGGCTTGTCCGATAGGAATCATCTAATGACCATAATCAATGTAGTTTCAAGAGATAATGACCGAAAGCTGTCTCCTAATGACGCAATTTTATGGTAAATATTAAAATTCTTACCGAAAGCCATCATCTATTGACCGAAAGCCAAGTTTCTAAGGAACCTGTGAACATTGAAATTCAGTGAAAAAATCATTTCATGTGAGTGAAAATCTCGTCCTCCTTCGCTCATCTATTGTATATGAGAGAAATATATGATAAATTAATAATATTGTAATTGTTCGTTTGATGGAGGTGGGCTTTATGCTACATTCAATTTTAATCACATTGTTAGTAATTGTTTCAATAGGACTAATCGCTGTTGTACTTCTACAATCTGGTAAAAGTGCAGGTCTATCTGGTGCAATTTCAGGAGGAGCAGAGCAGCTTTTTGGAAAACAAAAAGCACGTGGTCTTGATTTAATTTTGCATCGCATTACGATTGTTCTAACAGTACTTTTCTTTTTACTTACCATTGCTGTTTCTTATTTTGCGCTATAAAAAATGCCTGACCTTGAAAAGGGTCAGGTTTTTTTCGTTTGGCTCTGTTAAACATGCTTTTGATTTCCGCTCCTATCAACAGGTGCAAAAATACAAAAAACATTGCTCGTAATTATGCAAGAAAAGGGGTTTACATACATGAGAATTGTTACACCGAAGCCATTTACATTTGGAAATGGGAAAAGAGCTGTGCTACTATTACACGGATTTACGGGGAATTCAGCTGATGTAAGAATGTTAGGGCGCTTTCTTGAAAGCAAAGGCTATACATGCCATGCACCTCAATATAAAGGGCATGGAGTGCCACCTGAAGAACTCTTAACGACAGGGCCTGATGATTGGTGGCAAGATGTTGTAAATGGATATGAATATTTGAGAAATAATGGTCATAATGAGATTGCGGTTGCTGGATTATCACTTGGGGGCGTATTTTCATTAAAATTAGGTTACACTGTACCTATAAAGGGTATAATTCCCATGTGTGCACCCATGTATATAAAAAGTGAAGCCGTCATGTACGAAGGCATTTTACAATATGCCAGAGAATATAAAAGGTTGGAAGGAAAAAGCAAGGAAGAAATTGAGCGAGAAATGGTAGATTTCGAAAAAAAACCGATGAAAACATTAAAGGCTTTGCAAACGTTGATTGCCGATGTTCGGGACACTATTGAAATGGTATACACACCGACTTTTGTTGTGCAGGCGCGTCATGATGAGATGATTAATACGGATAGTGCAAACATCATTATCAATAAGATAGAAACAGATTTTAAAGAGCTAAAATGGTATGAAGAATCAGGTCATGTGATAACACTTGATAAGGAGCGGGAACAACTCCATGAAGATATATACCAATTTTTAGAGAAGCTAGATTGGGAAGAATAAGAGTAGATACCTCTTGGTAAGGAGATAGATTTAATGGAAAATAATATTGAGCAAACGATAGAAAGACTTTTAAGCTATATGAAGGATGAGGCCTATAAGCCGCTAACAGTGCAGGAGCTTGAGGGAGCTTTTGGGATTGAGGATTCTTCTGATTTCAAAGACTTCGTTAAGGCACTTGTTTTTATGGAGGAAAAAGGGCTTGTCGTAAGAACAAGAAGCAATCGCTACGGCTTGCCTGAGAAAATGAATCTTGTTCGGGGGAAACTGTCTGCACATGCAAAAGGCTTTGCATTTGTAATCCCAGATGAACAAGGAATGGATGATATTTTTATCCCGCCGACTGAAACGAATAATGCTTTAAATGGAGATATCGTATTAGCAAGAGTTACATCTGAGCATTTGGGACAGAGAAGAGAAGGGACGATTGTCCGTATTCTTGAGCGTGGTGTTCAGCAAATTGTCGGCACATATACAGAAAGTAAGCACTTTGGCTTTGTTATTCCTGATGATAAGAAATTTGCAACAGATATTTTTATCCCAAAAAATGCATCTTTAGGTGCAATCGAAGGGCATAAAGTAGTTGTCAAGTTAATTACTTATCCAGAAGGAAGGAAAAGTGCGGAAGGTGAAGTTATTGAAATTCTTGGTCATAAAAATGATCCAGGTGTCGATATTCTTTCCATCATTCATAAGTATGGAATCACAATTGAATTTCCTGAAGAAGTGTTAAATCAGGCGAAAGAAACGCCTGAAGTGATTTCCGAAAGTGAGCTTGAAAACCGCCGTGATTTAAGAAATGAAACGATCGTCACAATTGATGGCGCCGACGCGAAGGATTTAGATGATGCAGTTACGGTCACAAAATTACCGAATGGAAATTATAAGCTTGGCGTGCATATTGCTGATGTTACGCATTATGTCCGAGAAAATTCAGCGATTGACGCGGAAGCAAGTGATCGAGGGACGAGTGTTTATTTAGTAGACCGTGTGATCCCAATGATTCCCCACCGTCTATCAAATGGAATTTGTTCATTAAATCCACAGGTAGACAGATTAACTTTATCTTGTGAAATGGAGATTGATGAGAGCGGGGAAGCTGTTTCACACGAAATTTTTCAAAGTGTCATTAAAACAACAGAGCGAATGACTTATTCTGACGTAAATAAAATTCTCGAAGATCAAGATGAAGAATTGATGCAAAGATATGAGCCTCTCGTTCCCATGTTTCAAGATATGGCAGACTTGGCAGCGATATTACGAAAAAAGCGAATGAATCGTGGTGCGATTGACTTTGATTTTAAAGAATCGAAAGTCATCGTGGATGAAGAAGGAAAACCGAGTGATGTCGTTCTTCGTGAACGGTCTGTTGCAGAAAAACTGATCGAAGAATTTATGCTAGCAGCAAATGAAACAGTAGCCGAGCATTTTCATTGGATGGACGTACCTTTCATTTATCGAATTCATGAGGATCCGAAGGAAGAGAAGCTCCAAAGATTTTTCGAGTTCATTACGAATTTTGGCTACTTAGTTAGAGGAACCGCGAATTCAGTTCATCCTCGTGCATTGCAGGAAATTATTGAAGAGGTAAAAGGAAAACCTGAAGAAATGGTCGTTTCAACCGTCATGCTTCGCTCGATGCAGCAGGCAAAATACAACCCAGAAAGCTTAGGTCACTTCGGGTTATCAACGAGCTTTTATACACATTTCACCTCTCCAATTCGTCGTTACCCAGATTTAATTGTTCATCGCTTAATAAGAACGTATTTAATTGAGGGCAAATTAGATGAGGCGACGAGAGAGAAATGGAATGCAATGCTCCATGATATTGCCGAGCATTCTTCAAGTATGGAGCGCAGAGCAGTTGAAGCTGAGCGGGAAACAGATGAGCTGAAAAAAGCGGAATATATGGAAGATAAAATTGGTCAAGAGTACGATGGCATTATCAGTTCGGTTACGAATTTCGGTATGTTTGTTGAGCTGCCAAATACGATCGAAGGGCTCATTCATGTTAGCTATATGACCGACGATTATTACCGTTACGAAGAACGTCATCTAGCCATGATCGGGGAGCGAACTGGAAATGTCTTTCGAATCGGCGATGAAATCACCGTTCGCGTGATTAGTGTCAATAAAGATGAACGGTCAGTTGATTTTGAAATCGTCGGCATGAAAGGAACTCGTAGACGACCAGAATCAAGAGAAAAGAAAATCTTTAGAACATCAGGGTCTGGTGGCAATGACCGAAAGCCAAGAAGAGGAAGAACCTCCGAACGGAGCAATGATAGGAATAAAAATAACAGCTCTGGCAGAGGTTCAAGTGATAAAACTGGCGGAAGCTCAGGAACTAAATCGAAAAAGAAGAAACGCAAATTTTACGAAAACGCCCCGAAAGCCAAGCGTAAGAACAAGCGATAATCGGAAAGATGCTCTTTTGTTAGGAGCATCTTTTTTTAGCTAGTAGGAAAGTTTAAGTTTATTAACGTACTAAAGTGTAATCAAGTCCAAATAATAGTAGCGTTTATAATATCGCATAAGGTAAGCTAGGGTATTCGCTGGGAAAATTTGGTGGATACCAAGCTTTTCAATCATCTTTACGTTTGGCGAGTTTTTGGTGGTGGATTTCTTGATGTGACAGATAGTTTGATTCAAATGGTTAAAATGGAGTGTGGGGATCGTCCAAATGTCCGATAGCTCGATTCAAATGACTGGAATGGAGTAATTGAACTGTCAAAATGACCGATAGAGCGATTCAAATGACCAAAATGGAGTTACCAACCTGCCCAAATGACCGATAGCGCAAATCAATTGACAAAAAAAGAGTAATCAAACCGTCAAAATGACCGATAGCAAGATTCAAATGACCAAAATAGAGCCATCAAACAGCTCAAATGACCAATAGCGCAAGTCTATTGACCTAAAATAGAGTATGCAAACGATAAAATAACCGATAGTTATGCTAATGCAAATGTACAAAGCGGCATAAGCACCCAATCACATAATTCGTTAAATGGATAAGTTAGCTTCCTTTCGCATTGAGAGTGATTAGGAAATTTGCTACAATAAAGGATAACTTACGATAATAAATTTGATAAGATATTTCTATTTGCCAGTTGGTCCCCAAAAGGTTTTTTGCTAAGCAGATAGAGGTAAGGGGGAGTTAACATGCCAAAAGGCGTTGGTAAAATGATTTCACAAAACAAAAAAGCCTATCATGATTATTCCATTGAGGAAACGTATGAGGCAGGAATCGTTCTTCAAGGTACAGAAATTAAATCAATACGTGCTGGAAGAGTGAATTTGAAGGATTCATATGCCAGAATCGATAAAGGGGAAGTATTTTTAATCGGAATGCATATAAGCCCATATGAACAAGGCAACCGTTACAATCATGACCCACTTCGTACGAGAAAACTGCTTCTTCATAATAAGGAAATTAGCAAATTGATCGGTGAAACGAAGGAAGCTGGTTATGCACTCGTTCCTCTAAAGCTTTATTTGAAAAATGGCTATGCCAAAGTATTAATTGGTCTAGCTAAAGGGAAAAAGAAATACGATAAACGAGAAGATTTGAAAAAGAAAGAAGCAAAACGTGAAGTAGAACGTGCTTTCCGTGAAAGACAGAAAATGTAATTACAATATCTTACAATTGAAATTGAAGCAATTTGTGATATAATAAAAGATGTCACAATGAAGTGACATAAACTTTAGCTCATCTATACTTGAGCATTCCGGAAGTCGTTAGTATAAATGGATACTTCACTTCATAGGAAATAAATTGGCGATTTGATTTATTTCCAATAGTTGTCCAGCTCCAGGCACCATCGGCTCGAGCACATAAGCCAATTCGTAAAGAGGGTTAAGGAGAACAACCTTCATGCCGGCTCAACTTATGCTGGTCGCTGATGAATGAGCGCCATAGAGCATTTCTTATAATGGGGACGCTACGGATTCGACAGGGATAGTTCGAGCTTAGGTTGCGAGTCGAGGGGATCGGCCTCGTTAAAACGTCAAAGCCTATAACTGGCAAAACAAACAATAACTTAGCTTTCGCTGCTTAATAGCGCGTAGCTGTTCGCCCCTCCATTGCCCATGTGGTAGGGTAGCGGACTCACTTTAAGTGGGCTACGCCGGATTCCACCGTCTGAGGATGAAGGAAGAGAACAACCAGACTAGCTGGCTGGACGCCTGTCGATAGGCAGAAGGACTAGCGAATTGCGAATATGTCGACTACACTCGTAGACGCTTAAGTGCCGATATTTCTGGACGAGGGTTCGACTCCCTCCGTCTCCACCAAATACATATTTGGTGGTTTTTTATTACTTTATGTGAAATGAAGCATAATTTTGCCGGAATGGCAAAGGTATGCTTCAATAAACCTTTGGCAAAAATATGCTTCAATAAGAAGCTGATAATAATATTTAAAGAAATACGTTTAACACCGTTCCTATTCGAACGGTGTTTTTTGATGTACAAGAATAGAAAATAGTAAGGAAAGAACTTGGGAATTTAGATATTTCCTATACTATGGTGCAGAAATATAAAGGTATTAATTTAAAGAATGTAACTCTTTTTCATTGTAAACCTTTTTTATTCTAAGCCTTAAAGTTTTTTTAAAAAATCAATAAATAAGAAGTATTCTTTTCAATGTATGGTTCAATTAAAGTGCCAGATTGAATAATTACATGCCTTTCATAACAATTGGATGTAAAAGAAAAATGAAACTTAGTTTGTGAAAAAATGCATATAAAATGGCTAGTAAAGACACCAAAGAGTAAGAAAAACTACTATTCAATTGGCATTTTAGTAATTGGCTTCTTAATTATATGATTATATGTAATAAGGAAAATAGTATTTCGTTTTGATCACGCACTAAAAGATAGAAAACTAATTGTAATTTATGGTAAAATATACCTAGAGGTGAGTCGGAAATTATGAATAAACGTCAGGAATTAGCGCTGAGAAGTCATGATATTACAATTGGTTTAGGTAATAAACAAGTACCAGAGTTTGAATTATTAACAGAAATCGGGAATATGATTAAACTTGCATTAAATATACGAGGGCTTCCAATGATTCCTTATGATACCCTAAAGTTGGCAGCATATCATTTTTTAGATATTCCTACATATATGTGTAATAGTATAGTGGAGAATCTTGCTGAAATTGATTTTGTTAAAATATCATCAGAGGGAAAGACAATAAAAGCGGTCTTACCTACAGTACCATTCTATGAAGATATATACGAAGGCGTTGGTGAATTTGCTGAAACAAAACAAATTAATGAAACAGAGCAACTAGCAGTAACTATATTGAAAAAGCTAACAAACTCTCCGGTAAGTTCTTCTACAATTTATGAACTTGGGGCTGAGAAAAAACTAGTGGATCGTAACTTATCTATTGGTAAACAAGGAAACTATATTATTAATAAGAGAAGTAGAGGAAAGGACATATTATTAAGTCCTGTCTATTTTTCGGAAAATGCTGATTTATTCTCTGATCTTGTTGCCAAATCTGGTGCAAAGACTGTCCAAAAAATATTAACATTAATAAAACAAGCGCAAGGGATTCCTTTACACATTATTGAACAAAGGAAAGAGATAAACGGAGTTAAGCTTACAGATCCTGAAATAAATCTTTTAAAGAGTTTAGCGCACGATAGCATGATAAAGCCACCGTCCATAAAGACTTCCCATGCAGGAGTGAATTACTTCTTGTTTACTCCTAAACCGGGAAATGCACGTCTAAGCCCAACCAAAAGAGAAATTTACGAAAGAGCAATGGCACTTGTTTCTGCAGTAAGACAAGGACAGTATTTGCCAAAGGAGTACGCTATAAGGAGCCCACATGCTATACTCAGGAAATTGAAAAATGATCATGAAATTGGTGCAAATACAGAAGCACTTGAACAGTATAGACAATTAACTGTACTAAGAGTAGGGAACCTTGTATCTACAACAGCTGGATGGCATAAATTCGTACTAATTGATACAGAAGAAAATATTAAAGCCGTAAGTTTAGCATTAGATCTAGTATCAATGGGAGAAGGACAAGGTTTAGAGGTTGACGACCAAATGAGGTTGGCTATAAGTCAAGGACAAACATATGTCGAATCACTAATAAGCGCAAATAAGTTAAAAGAAACAGAAAATGTAGCACTTTCTGAAGAACATCAAGAAGAGGTAGACAATATATTTATAGGGGGGGTTTAACATTATTAAGGATAAAGGTTTAAAACTTAAATTGTTAAAATACTACATAGCAAATGAATGGTTTCCACATATGGAAGCAGAAATTTATTTTGCAGAAGGTGTATCACCCAAAAGGAAGATAGTAACTGATCTCGATACATTGGCTTTAATACCATCTAACTTTGGAGAACTTAGTTTTTTAATAGGAGATTGTAAAACATTAAAAAATCAATCTCCTATAACTAGGTCTCTTTGGTTAAGTGGATTAATGGGATTGCTTAAGGCAGAAAGAGGAATAGTTCTTCTCACTAAGGAAATTGAAAGAGATCATAAACAACTTTCTTCTAATATGAATGTGAGTCTTTTGTCAGAGAAGGATTTTGAAATTCTTGCAAATAAAACTTCCACAAACTATAAAGTAGCAAACAGCGCATTGTGCGATGGTGATACATGGGATAAATATTATGAATTGCATAAGAGGTTCCCACATTTAGAAAATGCATTAAAATTTGTAAAAAACGATTTTTGGAATGTCTCTGATGACAAATTAAAGCTTAGAAAGACACTTTACACAATTAGAGGGATTCGAAGAGAGCTTAATCCAGATAATCCCGAGCATTTAGCCCTTTTAATTGACTTAATCTCCCTATTCTCTATAGCTTTAAACAGAGTCACTTTGGATATTTTTAATCAATATCTTCTTCCAGAGACCAAGGAGAACCTATCAAGAGAATTAAAAATTTGGCTATGGGGAGGAATGGACCAGTATTTATATTGGAAAAAGTTATACCAAATAGCTAGTAATAAAGGTAATGATGATGAGATTGAACTTCCAGAATGGGATTTATTTGTCCAATTAATTAGGCAGTTCTTAGAAGAACCATATTCAACGTCCAGAGTTCCTTTGTTATTAAGAGAAGTAGCTTTTGAAACAATGTCTGTCGATTCAAGTGCTTATACTCTGTCTAGGCAATTAGCAACAAAATATAACCAAGCTGCTAAATTTGCTATAATGATTGCTTCGTACGTATGTAAAGCAGCATTGTTACCGAAGGATTTTGATGTATCGATAAGTGAAAAATTAATGAATCTACAATCTTTTTAAATGGCTGAAGAGATTTTAGAATAATGGTAGATAAGAAAGAAAAGAGTATTAGTCTGAAATTTATTTTATGGTTTTGTCCTACAGAACATATATCAAATAGGCAGCTACTTTTGTGGCTGTCTTATTAATTTATATACAAAAAACTTCTTCATATGTATAAAAACGTACCATTCAATGTACATGATGCA
The DNA here is from genome assembly GCF_046351715.2 of Cytobacillus sp. Bva_UNVM-123. Taxonomy (NCBI): domain Bacteria; kingdom Bacillati; phylum Bacillota; class Bacilli; order Caryophanales; family Bacillaceae; genus Cytobacillus; species Cytobacillus sp. Bva_UNVM-123. Next base: position 4,545,803 of record NZ_CM177772.1, on the reverse strand, counting down.
TGTTTCACCAATTTGGTGCTATCCTGGAACAAGGTTTAGCGCTCATTTTTCATTTTAGGGACAGATTGAAAGTAAGAAGCTAATAAATTAGTTTTAGTTGTAAATTTTATAAGCATACAAGGTTTTATTTTATTATTTTCAGGAACCATAAACTGGGTTTTTAGGTATAATGTACTTATTAAGTTGCGTTGTATAGAAAATTAAATTTATGAAATCACTAAAAAAAGATTTAATTGGTAAAAATTATTCTCTTTATAATTACTATTACTATTAATATAGTAAACAATCACCTCTTGATTGAAAGATACCCAAGTGGGAGGAACCGTTATGGATGATTTATCTAAGGCTTTTTATGAGTATAACTTTAAAGATATAATTCGTGAAAGAACAGATACGCAGTATGAAGACTTCTTTTCTAAGGTAATGAAGCTTAAACATAAAGATAATTTTATGCCCTGCCAACCATGGGGAAGAGAAGGAGATAGGAAAAATGATGGGTATCTTATTAATGAAAGATATCTATTTGCAGTGAATGGCCCTCGAAGTTTAAATCAAAATAGGATGATTAATAAAATAGAAAGTGATTTGGAAGGAGCTTTGGATTATTGGGAAGATTATTTCGATAGATGGTCTTTTGTACATAATCAAATGGGCTTACCACCCAAAGTAAATAAAAAGTTGCTTGAATTAAATACTAAATTTGAGCAGATTGAACTTAGTTTTTGGGGACCTAGTGAACTAAAAGATATAATTTTCTCACTTGAAGATTTTCTTATCGACGAGATCTTAGGACCAATTCCTTCAAGGACTAATTTTACAAATTTAACTTTTGAAGACATTCAGCCTGTCATTAAATCCATATCTAAAAGGTCTAACCCAAAAGAAGAAGACTTTATTCCAGTTCCAGAAGATAAATTAATGATAAATGGTTTCAGTGATCCAATTATAGAGTTAATTAAAACTGGAATAATTAGAGCTCCTTTAGTTAGGCAATATTTGAACTTACAAACAAATATTAATCTTGGAGACCAAATCGCTGGTACACTAAAAAAACAGTATGAGCATTTTAGAGATGTATTATGCTTAGAGCCAGATGATATATACAGTGAACTAGTTAAGTTTATATCGGATGAGGACAAAAAGGGTGATCAAATATATATGGTCGCAGTACATACAGTTCTGGCATATTTTTTTGAGCAATGTACAATTTTTGAAAGAGTAGCTACTGTTTAACCATGTATAATGAATGTTATATAGAATTAGAGAAGATTGTTAATGGTGAAATAAAAAAGAAAAAACAGTTTAGATTACTGATAGGAAAAGGGGGAGCTAAAGTGCTAACACCAACAAAGAATTTACATGAAGATAAAACTATTTTAAAGATTGGTGCTAGGATTTTATCTTTTTTAACTTCTCCTAGAACGTTAAGTTCGACATGGGAGGCTTACCTTAATTTCCAAAATCAAGAATCAAATAATGTACCACGAATTCAATTTGATTTGTTTATACTAGCCCTAGATTTTTTATATATCATAGGGGCGATTGAGTATGAAAATGACTTATTATGGAGGGGAAATAAATGATTGAAAAAATATACAGTACACTTGAAACGTTTGATGAAATAAAACTCCATAATGGGCTAAATATATTGCTTGCTGATATTACAAAAAAATCCACCGATAAGGATACAAGAAATGGCTTAGGTAAAACTACCTTCGTTGAAATAATACATTTTTTATTTGGAGGTAGCTGTACTAATAATAGTGTCTTTAAACTTCCTATTTTTAAAAATCACTTTTTTATTATGGATTATGTGCTAGATGATACCAAATTCACAGTAAAGAGGCGTGGATTTGATTCAAATTATGTCTATGTGTGTTGTGAAAAAGGAAGTAAATATGATAGCTTTTTTGGAGAACAAGAGAGAAAAATGAAAGTAGCAGATTGGAATGAATTCTTGGGAGAATCATTATTTAATTTAGACAATAAAGATTCGAGAATAAATGAGAACATCAAGTTCCGAACTTTATTTCCATACTTTGCTCGAAAGGCTGCTGACGGGGGATTTTTAGAATCTTCAAGATATTACAAAAACCAAAAAGTCTTTCCTACACAAATAGCCCTAACTTATTTACTTGGACTTGATACAAAACTGTCTATAGATCAAAAAAATCTAGAGGAAAAGAAAAAAGAAATTGCTGATCTTAAAAAGGTATTAAAGACTGATGCATATCAGGAAATCGTTAATGAGGGAATCAATTTAGATACAGAAATAACTATTTTGGAGGAAAAAGCCAATAACTTAAAAAGAGAGCTTGAAAGTTTTCAGGTACATCCAAAATATAAAGAAATCGAGGTTGAAGCAAGTAGCTACGCTAAACAAATTTCAGACTTAAGTAATAAAAATTTTATAGATCGACAGATAATAACAGAGCTTAAAGAAGCATCAAAAAATGAAGAGAATATTTCAGACATTAATATAAAAGATCTATATGAAGAAGTGAAGGTAAAACTTCCCGACGCACTAGTTAAAACTTTTTCTGATTCAAAGATATTTCATGAAAGATTAATTAGCAACAGAAAAAATTATCTTAGTTCGGAGCTTAATAAGTATGAAAAATTAGTTAAAGAAAGAGAGGGTTTAATAAAAAATCTCTCGATTGAACAGTCCAAAAGGATGGAAGTTCTTAATACACATGGAGCATTAGAACAATATTCCTTACTTCAAACAGAATTGAATGAACTAGTTAATAGAATAATAACTTATAAGAATCAACAAAAGCTTATTATCTCAATACGAGAGGAAGAAGCAAATTTAAAAATAGCAGAACAGAAATTAATAATTGAAATTACTAAATCTCTGGAAGAACATACTAAAACGAAACAAAAAGCAATTTTGTTAGTAGAAGAAGCCTCTAAATCTTTATATAATTCAGCAGCACAATTAAATATTGGTCAAACTAAAACTGGTAGATACGATATTGAAATGGTTTCTAGAAACCAAGGTAGTACTGGCATAAATAGTATGCTTATTTACTGCTTTGACATGATGATGATTCAAATGTCTACATATTTAGGCAGAAAAATGGATGTTCTAATACATGATAGTGCTCTTTATGATCCTGTAGATGAAAGACAGATAGCAGAGGCATTACGTTTTGGAAAAGAAAAATCCTTAGAAAAGGAATTCCAATATATTATCACGTTGAATTCAGATGATCTTCCAGAAAGTGTAGCGATAGAAGTAAAAAACAACATACTTTCTAAAGTGCTTACTGATTCTGATGAATCAGGTTCTTTACTAGGTGTTTATTATTAAATCATTCTTCAACTATATCCCCTAATCAACAAAGGATTTTTGAATGTTCAAACCTTTCATCTTCTTCGCGCTCGAAAAATTTAGTGGCATAAACGAGCTCTTTGAATGCTGAATACATCTACGGGGCTTACAATAGCAATAAGAGGCACTATCTGCCAGTGATATTATGTCAAGAAAATAGGCACAGATTTTCACCATAATAACAAAAGAATAATAGCAAAACTAAAAGGCCTGAGCTCAGTTAAATACCGAGTCAGGCCTTTTCAGCTGCCTAACAAAATAATGTTTAACTTTTAGGATCATTTCATACTTACAGTTGGTCTTTTAGATTAAACACCGTTAATGACCTTTTAATAACCAATCAGTAGTTACTCCATACTTTTTGCTCGCAGCAAGTATAGTGTCAATCGATGGCTTTGTAGTTCCCTTTTCAATTAGGCTTAGTGAACTTTGCTTAATGCCGATACTTTTAGCGAATTCAGCTTGGGAAAGGTTCTGCGTAATCCTAAGACTTCTTAATCTCTCACCCACCGTCATTATATATTCCTCCTTAAAAAGTTTTTCGAAATGGATTGCAAAACTTATAGATAAAACTATAGTATAGATATAACTATATAGTTTTATCTATAAATAATAACCCACCTATTTATTTTAAATAAAAAATAGGTTTTCTGCACTATTGTATGAAATTGGATGTTATATCCGCATAGATAAAGGATTATATTTCATTAATTGCTAATAATACCCAGCGAAGGAGGTGTTAGCAATTAATAACTTAAAGGACAGAACTTGTTTATATAATATATCGCCCGAAAAATTAGGCACTCCCTTTGTTGAAAGTTTGAGTGGTTATATTGCCCGCGTTTCGGATTTGCACTGCCTATCAGTAGGTGATTTGTTTTCGAAGATAGTTACACCGATATTGAATAAAAACTATCTTAACAACATTGCTAAAAAAGGAGGTGATGGTTTTTATAAATCAACCAGCAGCATAAATGGGATTGGGTTATTAGCAAAAGAATTTGTTGAAACTTTTTCCATGCTCACTTCAAGACAAGATTTAAAAGAGACTACATTGCTTCCTTGGAGTTCATTACTTCCAACCAGGGGACTGAGTAAGAAGAAAAGACATTGGTGTCCATGTTGCTATCAAGAACAGTTAGAAAAAAATCAAATAGTGTATGAGCAATTAGTCTGGAGTGTACAACCGTACAATTATTGTTTAATTCATAAAATTGAACTCATAAATACTTGCCCAAAATGTAAATCTGAAATGTTTTTTTTAGAAAGACAGTTAAGACCCGGATATTGTTCAAAATGTTTTGCTTGGCTCGGAATAGAAACTAATTATATTTACTCTAATTGTATTAAGAAAGAGTTTATTTTAGGAAATATGTTAATCAATACGCAAGAATATATTAATATGACTGGGGAATATGGAATATCAAAATCATTAACTTACTATGTCGAACAATATTTTGAGGGATCCATAGGTCTTGCAGCAACAAAGATTTGTATACCCAAGACTACGCTTTGGGGATGGCTAAAAGGTAAGAGTTTACCTCCTTTAGAATCATTAATAGAAATTTGTATTTATCTAAATTTAAGCATATGTGAATTCTTTGATATGGCAGAATTAACGTTGGCCGAACGTGAATTATTAAAGTGCAGGGGAGAAGTTAAATCAGCTTCACTAGCTAGAAAAAAGGAGCATTCACTTATAAAACAAAAGATGCAAATGATTATGAAGCAAAATGTTCCTATGTCTTTAACTAAATTAGCAATAATAGTTGGTTGTGATAGAAGGCTCTTATCTAAACAATACCCTGTAGAGTGTGAAATTATAAAGAAAAATTATTTAAACTATGTTAGAGAAAAAAAGAAAAATAGGTGTATTTTGATAAAAAATAAAGTAGAAGGAGCTATTTCCTGCCTTGTTAAAGATGATATGTATCCGAGTAGAAGGCAGGTAGAGTCTTTGTTAAACCATAAGTACTTAATAAAAGAAAAAGAAGTTGCAATTATTTGGAAAGAGTTAATGGAAATTCAATATTCAGAAAGAAATTAATTTTCATACAAACAGCTAATCGATGTATTTTCATAAGGTTAGAAACATTAATCTTCTAATAAAGGTGAGAATAAATGAAATTAAATTTATCAGACTTATACAAGCGATTAAGAATTAGTGAAAAAGCTATACAAAAAATTGAAGATATACGACACTCAGAACCTGTTCGTAAGGTTGGGAGTAAGGCGAAAAATGTATCTGGTGTATACCCTTCAAAGAAAATGGGACTAACCATTCAATTTGAAAGTAGAACACTCGAATTAGCCAGTATTTACGAAAAAGAATTTGAGGAGGAAGTCATAGAATATTATGATCAACCTTCCACTTTCACTATCAGATACGAACACAAGGGTAAAAACTTTGGGCATGCCTATACTCCGGATTTTTTTGTAATTGAAAATGACTGGATTGGATGGGAAGAATGGAAAAAGGAAGAGGAAATGCCTAAATTACTAGAGAGGTTTCCAAATAGATATCATCTTGATGAAATGGGGATTTGGCATTGTCCACCTGCAGAGAAATATGCTGAGCAATTTGGTCTATCTTTCAGAATGAGAATTTCAAATGAGATAAATTGGACATATCAGCGTAATTTAAGATTTTTGGAAGATTATCTATTAGAAGATCACCCGTCTGTTACTGATCAAAGCAAATATATAATTTTATGTTTAGTAAGAGAGAATCCAGGAATCTTATTGGAAAGTTTAATTAATTTGCAAGCAGGTTTTACTTCTGATGATATCTACACATTAATAGCAACAAGTGAAATATATGTGGAGCTAGATCACTATTTAATTACGGAGTTTGATCAATTTCCTTTGTATCTAAATAAAGAAGTAGCAGAGACTTTTCGTAATATTAGTTTTGCAAACAGAGAAGACATATACAATACCGGCATCATAACAGTCACTCCTGGACAAATAATTAACTGGGGTGGTAACCAATGTACAGTAGTAAATATCGGAGAATCTGAGATAACAATATTAAACGGTGAACAATTAGTTTCTTTCCCACATGTGGCTTTTGAACAATTAATTAAAAGGAACTTAATAAAATCAGTCAGTGATTTAACAGAAGTTAAAGATAATGAAGTACTTATTGATTTAATAAGTTCTGCAAGTCCAGATGAGCTATCTAAAGCGAATGTGAAATATCAATTGTTGCAACAATATTGGGCCGGAAACCAAAACATCGAAACACCTGCTCGTACTCTTCGGTATTGGGACAAGCAATACAGAGATGCAGAGGAACCTTTTGGTGATGGATATGCTGGATTATTATCATCGAAGCATAAACAAGGGAATAGAAAAAGAAAACTAGATCCCAATGTAATAGCTTTAATGGAAGAATATATTAACAATAGGTATGAAAATAAAAAAATGTCTAATGTCAAATCAGTGTATAGGCTATTTGAAGCGGAATGCTTAAAAAGAGGTTGCGATGTTCCTAGTTATAGGACATTTGTAACTGAGGTTTCAAGACGACCAAAATATGAACAGGAGAATAAAAGAAAAGGTCCTAAGAGTGCATATAAATATGAACAGTTTTATTATTATCTTGAGGAAACTACTCCAAAGCATGGAGAGAGGCCTTTCGAAATTTGTCACCTTGATCATACGAAACTTGACATAGAACTTAGATGTTCAGAGACAAAAAAAACTTGGGTAATCCATGGGTAAGTTTTCTTGTAGATGCATATTCAAGGAGGCTTCTTGCATTTTATCTTACATTTGATGCGCCAAGTTATAGGTCCAATATGATGGTAATGAGGGAATGTGTAAAAAGGCATTCAAGACTTCCTGACGTATTAGTAGTAGATGGAGGAAAAGACTTTCATAGTGTATATTTTGATACCCTTTTAGCAAAGTATCGAATAATTAAGGCCGGGAGCAAAACCAAGATTCGGATCGGTATGTGAAAGATTATTTGGAACTGTAAATACAGAGTTTATTAATAACTTAACCGGTAACACTCAGATTATGAAGAATGTTAGAGAGGTTACTAAAAAATATCAACCAAAAAATCAAGCTGTTTGGACTTTTGAGGCATTTTACGAAGCGTTAAATCAATGGGCTTTCGAGATATATGATAAGCAACCGCACATAGCATTAGATGAGAGCCCTAGAGAATGTTTTATTAATAGGATATATAAAACAGGTGACAGGGCAAGTAAATATATTGCTTATGATAAAGTCTTTATTATATTAACACTACCTTCCACCAAAAAAGGAACAGCAAAAGTGTATGTGGGGCAGGGAATTAGAATGAATAACATTTATTATTGGTCGGATGCATTTAAAGATCCGAATGTAGAAGGAAGCCAAGTATTTGTTAGATATGATCCATTTGATATGTCAGTTGCATATGCGTATGTTAAAAACCGGTGGATAAAACTCCGTTCAGAGTACGAATTGATTTTCCAAAACAGGACTGAAAAAGAAATTAAAATGACGTCAGAAGAATTAAGAAAAAGAAAAAAGGTCACTGCAAAAGATATAAATATTTCTGGAAGGGCGTTAGCTGGTTTTTTAGAAACTACTGAGGCTAAAGAGTTATTATTAATGCAAAGATTAATGGATAATGCAGTTCGTAATACTCTCCACGTAATAGATGGAGGAAAAAGTAAAACAGCAGAACAAAAGAAGAAAAAAATGTTGAAGAAAAATAATAGTGAACAAAAACAAAATTCAGGCGAGCATACTAAAAGTCCTGAGAGAAAATTTAAAGTACTTGAGGAGTTTTAAGATGGAAAACGACCAATACTTCCCGAGTGAATTGTTAGAAATGGATATTGAAAGTAAAATAAAATATTTTGAGGATTATACTGTAGCGCATCCAGCATTAAAAAAAGCATATCAGCAATTGATGAAGAACATATTAGTGGCTAAACCAAACTCTTTTTTATTAGTGTACGGACCCAGTGGTGTGGGGAAATCTACTTTATTTCACAAACTTATTAATGATTATTACCAAAAATATGAAAATGAAATGGAAACTGATAAGGGCTTTATTCCGATAGCTGGAGTCGAAGCGGTATCTCCAGAGGATGGACGTTTTGATTGGAGAGACTTTTACTATCGCTCCCTTGTTTCTATGAAGGAACCTTTAATCGATTATAAAATTAGTCGAGAATTTACTGAAAATAAATTAATAGCTAAAAGTGATACTAAAGCTGTGCTAAGACGCTCTCTTGAAAATGCGGTAAAATACAGAAACACTAAATTGTTTTTAATTGATGAAGCACAACATTTAACGAAGGTCGCAAGTAGCAGGAGTTTAAGAAATCAGATGGAGGCATTGAAATCATTTGGTGCACAAATGCATATTCCTGTAATCCTATTTGGAACTTACGATTTGCTGGAATTCAGAGACTTAGGGGGTCAACTAATTCGAAGAGGTTTAGATGTTCACTTTCCTCGATATAGAGTAGAGTACCAAATAGAAAAAGAGGCATTTATAGATGTTCTATGGAATTTTCAAAAACACTTACCATTAGAACGTGAACCTAACCTCGTTGATGAATGGGAATTTTTTTATAAGAGGACCATTGGTTGTATTGGAATATTAAAGGATTGGATATTTAGGACTTTTAAATATCATTTGCACTTAGATCATAATTTAAAGACATTAAGTATGGACTCATTTTCCGAGTTTGCACATACTATAGATCAATCGTATAAGATGGCAGAAGAAGCAATTGATAAAGAAGAATCATTATTACCGGAACAAGATGAAGACAATTTAGATATAAAACTTAATTTATCGTCCGAAGTTGAACATGAAGAGAATAATGAAGATACAAATAATGATAACAAGAAAAGGAAGCCAGGGGTAAGGAACCCTAAGAGAGATGCAGTTGGACTCCAAGAAGCGCAGTAACTTTAGTATCTTTATTATTTAAAAAGAGAGTGATTAAAAAAGATGAATTGTAGCTTAGTTTCCCAAGAGGGCACTCCTGAAAGGAGTGTTTTCTATTCTATTTCCCCAGTAACCGTTGAAAAAGAGAGCCTAACGGGATATATTTCTCGGCTGTGTTTATACCACAATATCAAAGTAAGTGATTTTTTTAAATATGCATTAGATCTCACCATTAGGGCAAGTGGTGTTGAATTTGACAATGAAAATAAAGTTGTTGATCCATATTTAATAAACGGTTATGGTCAATTAAATGTTGAAATTATTGAGAGAATAATAAATTTGACAGAAATACAAACATTGCCATTGTTAACCTTACAACCGTTAAGTCAATCACTAAAACTAAAGTTCACTTTAAAAACAACTAAATCATGGTGCCCAGTTTGCTTGGAAGAAGGGAAGAAAAGTGGACTTGTCTATGAAAAGTTAATATGGGCTTTTAATTGTATCAACTACTGTCCTATCCATGATGTAAAATTAGAGAATCAATGTACGAATTGTGATAATTATCAACCTGTATTAAGCCCTAATTCTATCCCAGGTTACTGTCATCATTGTGGAATGTGGCTAGGAATAAAAGATTATCAAATCCAATTATTAGGTGATAGAGGTCAAATAACTTGGCAATCTTGGATATATAACAATATTAATGAGTTAATACATATGAACGATCAAGAACAAAGAAGGTTACTCAATCATGAGATTGTTAGTGAAGTTGTTGCTAAAGTCTTAAGAAATGTAATGTTAAATAATGTACCTATTAGAAGATTTGCTAAGGATTTTTTGAAGATAAGCTATAATACAGTTTATGGATGGATCTATAAAAAGAATTTCCCCTCGCTTGAAAACATGCTTAATATATGTTATTGCGTGGATTTAACATTGATAGAAATTCTTAGTGGGAAAACGGAGACCAATAGATTAAGAGAACTTCCGATAACAAAAAAGAACAAATTAATAAAAAGATTACAAAACAGACATAATAAACCCGCGATTAAAAATCAGCTAGAAAAGATTCTACGAACATATGATGACGTAAAAACGGTGCCTATTTCCTTAAATAAGATAACAGAGGGTTTAGGTATAACCCAAAGGGACTATATTTCCGTTAATTTTCCGGATGAAGCAAATATAATAAGGAAGAAATATAAAAATTACGTAGAGCAACAACTATTAATAAATAGAACAAATAATAAAAATAATATTATTAAAACTGTAAAGGATTTAAATAAAAAAGGTATTTATCCCTCAAGACTCCTAGTGGAACGAATATTAAAGAAACCAGGATTATTTAGAACACAGTACTATTTTGAAACATATAACCAAATCTTAAATGAATTAGGTATCGAAAAAAAGCCACAGGGGAAATAATCTTATACCTATGATGATTTATTTAAAATTCAGTATTATTGTATCTGGCATTTAAGTAATGGATTTTTTGGCAGTATGTTTATTAATTTTTATGAATCATTTTTCAAAAACAAACTGCATAGATACTAATATTTATACATAATTTTAAAGTTGCGCTTATTCAACAAACGGGCCATTTAATTGAATAAGACTTTAAAGGAAATTGGATATGTATTTTAGGGTTAGAAGCAGATTGTGAAGTTTTGTACTTAAAGTAACGACGCAGTTTACTTGAAGAAGCATCAGCCTTTAGTTCATTGATAAATTGATTATGTCATTCGTTACTATTCCTTCACCTATTGCTTGAATATGTAAATGGTCATGTAGGTAAGGCTTATCAATGTTCCAAGTCAAAGAAAAGTTATTATCGTTTTCGTTTTCCTGAATGTCATAGCCTATAAGTCTTCTTTCTGTCCATGTTTGAGTACCAGTAGGAATTAGCCAGAATAAAACAGTTTCCGTGTTTGTTGCTTTAACTTTAAACGTTATTTCTTTTGTCCCTTTAGGTATCTGTATCCAATTTCCATCATTAGGATAGTCTGTACTAATACTTAAAATCCTTGGATTAGGTGGTTGCGAAGGTATATCTTGACTAATATTTGTTTGGAATGCTGTTAAGATATTTAAAGAAAAAAATAATTTTAATATCATTGATTTCACCTCAATAGGTAGTATTTACCTAATAAGGTTTGATATGAGTTATTCAAGTAACGGGTGCTTTGCTTCAATACGAGGCAAGGTATTTTTCTTATTAAAGTAACGAAGCAGGTTTGAGGAGAAGAATAGCTGGAGTATTGTATATCAATGCAAATCGTTTGATAACGAATCAATAGTAATTACAGGTAGAATAATACCTCTAAGAAAAAAATCTTTGGAGGTGAAATTATTGCGATTAATAATACTTTTATTTTTACTAATGCTTTTTAATAACAATCCCGCAATAGCAGCCACAAAACAACTCAATCCTTTAGAAATCCAGTTAATGTCTTTTATGACTGGTTTGATGGTAGGCGAACCAAAACAAGCCGTTGAATTGTGGATATTAGGCGTAAATAATCGAAGTGGTGCTGTTCAATATGCGATGTTATCCCCTTCACTTCAAAAACAATCAAGGAGTAAATTTGAGCAAACTCGTTGGGTAACAGGTCAGTCAAGCCCTTCGGTTAGTAACTTTCGTTTTACCAAAGTAGAAAAGCTTAGCGAATCCAGAATGCGGTATACCGTTAAATACGATTTATGGGCATCATATGGAAATTTTGGTGGTGGGCAGAAGATTATAATCGTGGAAAAGAATTTAGAACCATTTAGAGAGTATTGGTTTATTTCATCAATAACAACGAAATATAATCAATGGGAAGCATTTACCCCAGCCGAGACAGTTTTAAAATAGAGCATTGCAGTTAACAATCCAACAAAAAAACGCTGCTGATAATTTTACAATAGCGTTTTTTACTGTGATTTTCACTATGAAATTAGAGCAGAAATTATATGATTTTTCTTATGTTTGCACCTCAAAACGGAACCCGTTAATATACATCTTGGGTTTCTCTTTTTTGATAACAATCAAAATAAAGGAAAAAGTTTGTGAAGAATTATACTTAAAGTAACGGGTGCTTTAGTTCAATAGCGATCTTCAACAATCGGGCGCTTATCTGTAATAAGGAAAGCGTCTTTCTTCATGAAAAGGGCCAGATTGTGGAGGAACACAGCTACAGTATTATGCTAAAATTAGGAAGATATTGTGAAGAAATGTACCTAAAGTAACGCAGCAGTTTAGTTTAGTAAGAACTATTTATTTAAAGGGATGAGGTAGAAACGATTTGAAATTGATAAAAACTGGAGCAATTATTGCTCTTGGCATACTATTTATTGCTATAATAAGCAATTTTTTTACGAAAGATTTGTGGGATGTAAATGCAAAGTTATTAAGAAAAGAAGTGTTAGCAATTGAAGAATCCGTTGATACAATAAATTTATTAGATGTCACCCCATTTGAATGGGATGTCGTATATTCCTTTGATCCCTATACACCTGTAGAGACGGTGTATGAAGAAGTAGGGTATAAATGGGACAATATAACGGATACAGTAAGTGATGCAATGAATCAAATAGTTTTTTTGAATAAAGGGAAAGTTGTCTGTTATATATATGGTTATCCCGAAAATAATGGGTATGGTGTGTATTTTATAAAGAGAAAAAATTTAGAGATTACCGGTTCTATGTTTAAAGTTAATGATGAATTAAATTTTCAAGTAACGAGAAAAAATGGAGTAATTTATTTGAGCAACTATGAACTGTTTAAATAGGAGATTTACTTGAAAATCGTTGAGCTGGTAAAACTGCTCTTTTTCTTGTTTTAATCCAAAAGCGATTTTTCATTTTAAGGCCTTTAATGGAGGAAGAATATCGAGGGGAAATTGAATACTTATTGTAGTGATAGTTTGATTTTTGGTAGATCTACAAACGGTCCAGACTGCAAATAAAGGGGTGAGGGAAGGGTGAGAATATTAGACAGAATTCAAGAAGAATATAGAAAAAGTAAGTTCTTTTTCATCCTGAAGGTTTTAATAAGTATAATTGCAATTTATTTTGCTTTTCGAGTTATTTTTATTTCTATATCGGGGTTAAGGAATGCCAGTCCTTTACCTGATAACATGAATTTATTACTTTTTGGTATGCTCTTTTTCTTAGGACTATCAAATGCTGTTCAGCTGGTTGAAATGTCAATGAACAAGAAAAAAGAATACTTTAAGTTATTATTTGTAAGTACGATATTAAGTTTCGGTGGATCCGTATTTATATTGTTAATGTAAAGATATTTATCAATCAATTGAACCAACTTCTCTACAATCGGGCACTTTTCTGAAATAAGGAAAGCGTCTTTCTTCATGAAAAGAGCCATTTAGTTGAACAAGGATGAAAGTTTACAAATTTTTAAAAAACCCTTGATTTTTATTTAAATATGGTTTAAGGTAATAGATACACGAATCCATCACGCCTCTATCGTTAAGATACGATACGCGGACCCCGATGGGTCTTTTTTTTTATATACTTACTATTAAGATCCTAGACTAGGATACAAATAAAAGAATCCATCACTCCTCTATCGCTAGATACTTGGAACTTGATGGTTTTTTTTGCCGTTTTCATGAAAATTAGGTTAAATGTGCTAGAATGGAAGAAAGAGAATTTTCAGAGGTAAATTAAATGTCAAACCAAGAAACAACAACAGTCACTTTGCTTCCAGAAGGTACAGAGCATTTTTCTTCAGATGTAATCAGTGAAGTGGACAACCCTACTATAGAACCAAGTCCAATGAAAGAATTTATGTCAGTTGAACAGATTATTGAGGAATTAAAAATAAAAGATGAATATCCATTATCATTTAATGAAACAGAAATCGTTTTAGCAAAAGAATTTTTCTATTCCCATAATTACTTTAGCTTTTCTATCTATAGAAAGCTATTACCTAGAATAGAAGGAAAGCTGTATTGCTTTTCCGATTGTGTCAGGTTATACAACTTCAACACATTCATCCGTGACAATTTATCATATTTTATTCGAGATATTGAACTCATGCTACGAGCAACATTAATTGAATATGTGTGTAAGTTTTATGAAATGAAACAAGCTGAAGTATCTGCACATGAAATACCAGAAACATTGAATGATACACTTTTATTTTCTCATGAGACAGGTGAATTATACCTGGACTATGGAGTATATCGCCATGAAAAACAGAAGAAGATTGATGATGCAACTGAAATAATGGATAAGTTTACTAAAACAATTAATGAAAGTAAATCAGACGCAATTCTTCATTATAAAAAGAAGGAAAGTAGAATTCCACTATGGGTTTTACTTGAAGAAGTAACTTATGGTGACGTCTATCATTTTGCTCAAGCACTTGATACAGATTTTCTTCACTATTGGATAGATAATGCTTATGACAAGGGATACCGTAAATTTATGTTAGGGTGGTTTCGTTGCATAAACTTCCTTCGAAATGACTGTGCTCATTACAATCGACTTTATGGCCGATATTTTAACGTATCCACTCCTAAATTACTTAAAGAGGATACCAAAAAGGCCGGCATTGCAGCAAATGATAATGATACCCTTTTTGCAATTATGCTCACAATCAAAAATGTACTTGCATTCCATGTAAGTGCATTACAAGAATGGGATCAATTCATTGATGCCTTGTCTGCAGAAATTGGTCAACATGCCGATATAGTCCGCCTTGTTAAAATGGGCTTCCCTGAGAATTGGGAAGAATGCCTACATTCCCAAATGTATTGCGACCGTAAAATAGTGGAAGATGCCATGACCAAAGCTTAGTGGAAGCCGGAAGCCATTGCGTAAAAAAAGCAAGGGCTTCATTTAATTTAATCAAAAAAGCTACATTAACAGGGGGGGAAAGCCCTGTTTTTTTGTCTAATTCGGTCAACAATCGGGCGCTTTAATTAAATAAGAATTTAGTTTAAATAAGGCTTTATATACAAGATTTTATACATTACATGTATATAAAGCCTTGATTTCAATTCAAAAAACATATTGCTGTAAACCACATTTTTTTATTGCCAAAAACAATTTTTATTTAGTAAGTTCTAAATATGTCATTTTTATATTTATTACAAATACTCAAGAGTAAAACATTCTCATATGGTTTCTTTTGTGGTTATTTTTAAGTGAATATTTCTTTGCCTAAAATAAATTTGTGAAGATTATAATTGCCAAGAATACAATAGCTATTATTGAAGGTGCTATTTTTCTTTTTTGAAAGAAAAGTTAGTCGAACATCGGTGTTATAAATCCTTAGAGCCCCATAGTTTGGCAATAGAATGATTCACAACTAGGCAATAATATGGTTCATTTCACATTTGTGTGAATTGAACCATAATTTCAATAAACTTTTGGGAAAAATATGCTTCAATAAGAAGCTAATAATAATATATAAAGAAATACATTTAACACCATTCCTATTCGAACGGTGTTTTTTGATGTACAAGAATAGAAAATAGTAAGGAAAGAACTTTGGGATTTAGATATTTCCTATACTATGGTGCAGAAATATAAAGGTATTAACTTAAAGAATTTAACTCTTTGTTATTGTGAACTTTTTTATTCTTATTCATAAAGCTTTTCTGAAAAATTACAGTATTAATAAAGAGATATTCTTTTTAATGTATTGTTCAATTAAAGGGCCAGATTGTTGAATAACGCGGTTGATGAGTTATACTAAAAATCGGAAATAGATTGTAAAGAATTATACTTAAACTAACAAGACAGAATAGTTTAATTCAAGGAAATAAGTTAAATTTTAATGATAAATACTGTAAAATTTACTTATTACTAATTAAGGAAAAAATAAACTTATAAGATAGATAATAAATTCCATATAGAGGTGGATTCATATGCCTAAAATTGACAATATACTAGCAATTCTATGGATGCTTAGTTCAGGTGAAAAAATTACTGCAAAACAAATTTCAGAAAAGTTAGAGATGAATATAAGGACTGTGTATCGTTATATTGATACACTTTCAACAAGTGGTGTACCTATAATTTCAGACACAGGACATAACGGTGGATACACTTTATTGAACAATTTTATTGAAGCTCCTCTTTTTTTTGATTTTGAGGAGCAAACCTCACTATTTCACGCTGCTGTTTTTGCAGAAGAAGCCGGATATTATGGAGGTGAAGCACTAAATAGGGCTATTTCAAAGCTAAGCAAATATTCAAATCAAGAGCAGGAAACAAAGATAAACCAACATTTAACCAGTCTTGAAGTAATAAGTCGATTAAGTTCCCTCTCTATGGAACCTTTCTTGAAGGAGTTGGAGCAGGCCGTAGCTGATGGATACTCTACAAAAATTCTATACCATAAAAGTGGCGAAGAGCAATCAAAGTATAGATTGGTTGATCCGTACAGAATTATTTATTGGAATAATAAGTGGTATGTGATTGGATTTTGTCATCTTAGGAATGATATTCGTAGTTTTAGAGTAGATCGAATTGAAAGTCTAATGCTAACCGAAAATAAGTTTAACCGGCCAGAAAATTTTTCAGCACGTGACTTTTTTATGAAAAACCTCCTTCCAACTATAGAAGATAAGGAAGGGATTATTCCTTTGGTTATTAATGGAAACGCAAGGGTGTTGGGTGATATTTGCCAACATTGGTTTTTAGGACATTATTTACAAGAACGGACATCAAATCAAGCAGTATTTCTTCTTGAAAAAAATATGATACATACATATGTACCTTATTTACTTTTACCGTACGGTAAATCTATTCAAGTTATTGAGCCAATAAGTCTTAAGAAAAGACTTATTGAAGTTCTGTCGGAATTAATAAAATTTCATCAAGTATGATAACTTCCCTGACGTTAGCTGTCAGGGAAGTTATATTATAATAGGCTATATCAATTGTAATTGGAGTGTTAATGGATGCAAAGAAAAAAAGTTTATCTTTATGTATTTAATACAATGTCAGACTGGGAATATGGATATTTAATTGCTGAACTAAACTCAGGAAGATTTTTCAAAAAAGATTTAGCACCTTTAAAAGTAGTTACAGTAGGAGTTAATAAAGAAATTATTACTACGATGGGAGGTCTGAGCATAAAACCAGATATTTCCCTTGATGAATGTACTCTTGAGAGTAAAGATCTTTTAGTTTTACCTGGAGGGAATACTTGGAGAGAAGATATTCATCAACCTATCTTGAAAAAAACTGGCGAAGCTTTAAAGCTTGGGACTATTGTTGCTGCAATTTGTGGTGCAACTGAGGGACTAGCGAATATTGGATACCTAGATTCTAGAAAACATACAAGCAATAACTTAGAGTACATTAAAATGGTCTGTCCTAATTATAAAGGAGAAGAATTTCATGAGATGGGACCTGTGGTATCTGGTGAGAATTTGGTCACTGCATCAGGAGTAGCTCCTCTGGAATTTGCGATGGAAGTACTGAAAAAATTAGATGTATTTGCACCAGATACATTACATTCATGGTATAACCTAAATAAGACTCATAAACCTGAATACTTCTTCCAGTTAATGAATTCAATAAATAGATGAGCGAAAAAAATTAACTTAGCAGTTTTAAATTAGTTAAAATAATTACCATGCTTTAGACGATGTCAAAGCATGGTTTTTGTATATAACTATAAAAATGTTTATGGAAGTAAAAAACTTACAAAGCACACCCTGACGTTGTTATTAATAGAACTGGTAACTAAATCTCTTTTTAATCTTATTGAACAACGGTGGGCTTTTTTTCTTTGGTAATAATGATGGAACGATCTTCAAGAATCGGGCGCTCTGTAATAAGGAACAGCGCTTATTTTCATTATAGGGCCATTTAATGGAGGAAGAATCCCAAGAAGAATCGAATAAATAAGGTAATGCTAGTGTGATTTTTGTAAAAGATTACAATTAAACTATAGGGAAGAAGAGTTTAATAAGTGAACGAGGGGATTCTTTTGCCTGCCAATAAAATGTCATTTTTTTGTGTAGCATTCAATATAACGATAAGTATAATAAGCATTCTTGAACTATTTTGGTGGTGTTATTATTCATTTCGGCCGCCGTCGCTGGCGAGCGCCGACAGCATCGCCAAGTGGAGAGAGATTGTTTCGAAATATTGCGGTTTTATTCGAAGATGCATACCACCCGAGTTCTGCTAATGTATAATCTGAATTAGCAATGGAATTTTTACAAAATGAAGGGAGAGGCATTTTCCACATGCTGAAGCATAATTCAATTCTTAATCTTGATACGGATGAACGCATGCACATTGGAACCTACCTGTTGGAGCAAATCAATGATTATATGACGCACATACGCGGGGTTCGTGTTTCACCTGAACTCAGTGTGGATGAGGTTGCAGAATATGTACGTAGAATATCTTTTGAGCATCCCGTCAGCGCACGCGAGGCGATTTATCATATCTTGGAGGGGTTAAGGCAATACCAGGTACATACGCCACACCCGCGATATTTCGGTCTGTATAATCCGCGGCCCAACTTCATGGGAATTATGGCGGATACGATTACTGCAGCATTCAATCCGCAGCTTGCAGCCTGGAGCCATGCGCCTGTAGCGGTCGAAATAGAGAACTATGTATTGAAAGAGATAGCTTCAAAATTCGGTTATTCAGCAGAGGCAGCAGATGGGACATTTACAACGGGGGGAGCGGAAGCAAATTTGACGGCCGTACTGACCGCACTAGTGCATTATTTCCCATCTTATGCCAAAGAAGGGCTGAGGTCACTCCCCACGCATCCTGTCATGTACGCTTCTGCTGAGAGCCACCATTCTCTGGTAAAGGCAGCGCGTTCCTGCGGACTAGGTACAGATTCCCTTCGTATTATTACGACGGACTCTGAAATGCATATAGATGTTCCTGCGCTTCATCATCAGATTCAAGTGGATCGCGCTGCTGGATACACTCCTTTTCTCATCATTGCGACGGGTGGAACGACCGGCGCCGGAGCGATTGATCCCATTAATGAAATCGCAAACTTGGCTGAACGTGAGCAACTGTGGCTGCATGTGGATGCTGCGTACGGTGGAGCCTCCGTGTTTGCACCAGAAATGCTTGATCTACTTCATGGTATTGACCGAGCTGACTCCATTACCTTCGATGCGCACAAGTGGATGTCTGTCCCGATGGGGGCGGGAATTTATATTACACGGCATAAGGACATCTTACATAGAACTTTCAGCATCACGGCAGATTATATGCCGAAAGAAGGGGTTGATCTGGATGTAATTGATCCGTTCACCCATTCGATTCAATGGTCGCGAAGGTTTATCGGTTTGAAAGTGTATTTATCACTTGTAACTGCTGGTTGGGAAGGCTATCGCAGCATGGTGCAGCACCAGACAGAGATGGGCAATCGGTTACGCAGGGAGCTTGCATGCTCTAACTGGAAGGTTGTCAATGATACCATATTGCCTGTTGTATGCTTTACTGATTTCAATATTCAATCAAAGATCCAATCGAATTTCGCATCATTTATATGTCAAGAGATATTACGTTCAGGGCAGGCATGGATTTCAGTATACGAAATAAACAAGGTTCCAGTACTGCGAGCTTGCATTACGAACTACGATTCAACTGAGGAAGATATTATGGTATTGATGGAGTTGTTAAATGGAGCAAGAGCAGAATATTTGAAGAGACATCCGAACGGTCTGAGCTGAATTTAGCCTTGGAAGACATTATAACATCAATGGGCTGTTCCAATAGTCATGTCACGACATAGAATAGTCCATTGTTTTTTTGAAACCTGTTCTATTCTTCAGCATTACCACAAAAAAATTTTTGTTTATTCAAGAAAAGGGCGCTTTTCTGTAATAAGGAACAGCGCTTATTTTCATTATAGGGCTATTTAATTGAATAAGACTTTAAAGAAAATTGGATATGTATGTTAGAGTTTAGAAGCAGAGTGTGAAGTTTTGTACTAAAAGTAACGGGGCAGTTTTCTTCAAGAAGACAGGAAATGATAAGGTCTTGTTGTTTTCATTTAATATTACTTCTTAATTTTCCTTTAAGATGCCTAAGACGGCATCTTTTTTGATAAACATTTTTGAACCCTAAACCGACATTGCCTCGTCATTATATTGAATGGAAAAGAAAGGGGGGAAGCCGTGGAGCCATATAAGGCTAGGAACAATGAAGAGTTCGATGAAATCGTTAGAGAATATGTTAATGATATCCGGAAAATCATTTACACATATGTCAAAAATCATCACACAATGGAGGACATCACACAGGAAGTGTTTTTGTCTGCCTATCGTAATCTTGGCCAATTTCGAGGGGATAGTGCAATCAAAACTTGGCTTATTAAAATAGCCATAAATAAAGCAAAGGATTATTTAAAAAGCTGGAACTACAGGGCAATTAAAGTAACCAATTTGATAAAGGAAGATTCCGTAAGTCGAAAAACTGAACAAGTAATTATCGACAATGATTGGGACCAGGAACTTGCCAGGGTTATTATGGACCTTCCAATCAAATATCGTGAAGTCATCATCCTATATTATTATGAAGAACTGGATACGAACGAAATAAGCAATATACTTAACATAAATTTAAACACAGTAAAGACGAGATTAAACCGCAGCAGGGATTTGGTGAAAAGGAGGTTAGATTTTATTGGGGAAATTTCGAAAGCCGATAAAAAAGGCACTTGATAAATACTTTTTTGACCACCTTACTTTGTCAGAAACTGAAGCTAACTATTTTGCCTCCAAGATAAAAAAGCTGCCCCAAAAAAGGTCTTTGAAGCGATTAGCGTTCATTATACCTGCTGTTGCCGCCGGTTTGGTATTGTTAATATCCTTTATGTTGCTTAAACCCTTTATTAATGGCACAGAAAATGTTTCAGCAACTATTGAAAAGAAGGCAACAGAAGAATTTGGTCAACCTGTGTTCATTCCAGAATTTAAAGATTACCCCATTACTTTTGCAACTATATCACATCCACCTTTTAGTAATGAACCAGTGGACCTAACGATTTCTTATGGTAAAAGCAAGGGGGAACTGGAACCTGCATTTTCAAAGGAAGCTAACCGACAGAAATGGGAAAAGGAACAAGGAGCTACCCTTTTGTACGGACCATATCAGGAGCAAAGAGCATTTAGCATTCAATACCGCCCTGGTCGTGTAGAATTTGATTGGGATGATATAAAGGAAAGAGAAATTAATGGAGTTCCAATCTTGTATGAACATATCAAAAGAGATGCTGAGCTTGTTATAGTCAATATAAACGCAAATGGTAGAACTTACCTTATAGATTTTATCATAACCGATAATTTTACTTTAGCTGATTCTGAAAAGGTTCTAGAAGACATAACCAAACAAATGAAGAAGTTCTCATCATAAAGGTTGCTGGTCCGGCTTTCTCCGGGCTTTTTTCTTTAATTAAAGAGGCAGTATTCCTGTTTTAGTTGAATATAGCTTACACATAAGAGCTGAGTTTGTGAATAATTCCACTTAAACTATAGGGTAGCATTAGTGAAAAAGGAATTAAGGGATTTTTAGGGCTATAGTTATTCAATTATATGGCGCGTTTATTTAGGAACGCGTCTTTTCAATTTAAGGGCCATTTAAATGAATAACACTTTAAAGAAATTTGGATATGTATGTTAGAGCTTAGAATAGATTTTGATGTTTTGTACTTAAAGTAACCGGGCAGTTTTTTAAAACAAGGATCAAATAGAATATGGTAAAATATGGTTGTGATATTAAAGGAAGGGGAATGCACGAATGAAGTCAAAAGTTAATCTTGTCATTTTATTGATTTCTGTTTTATTTGTCGTATTTGGGTGTTCAAAGTCAGATGAAAGTGTGGAGACAGAAATTTATAACGGGAAATCATTACTAATTGGAATTATTGGTGAAGTGCCAAAGATTAGAGAAGACAACATTAAGTTTACAAATATAGATTTTAATGATTTGCAGAATGTAGATAACTTTTCAAACATTGATGCGGTTTTTATAACCAAGGAAAATTTAAAAGAAGCAGAAAAACCGAAATATGCAAGCATTTACAACAGCAGTCATATCCCATTCCTATTTATCGAAACTCCAAAATCTTATGTTCCATATGTTCATGATAATATCGATTTTGAAGACTATCCTGATGATGAGTCAGGTATGTATGCTTATCTTTATGATAGTGATAGTGAAAGGCATTGGGGATACGGTTTATATAATGACAAGGTAAATGAACAAAATATTCAAGATGTATATTCAAGGGTTTTCAAAACAATTGAAGAAATATCCAATAACTAAGTGGAAAATCAAAAGAAAGCCTCCCTCTTAAACCTCTCAAGGGAAACATATAAACATTATTTTGCATCTTATGTAAATCAAAATGGTTATACTAGAACACATACTAGAGATTATACAAGAGCTACTGGACATTCTCCTGTGGTTACTAATTTATCTGCAAATTATAACAATAATAGTGAAATTACTTATAGAGCATGGTATAACTGGACTAGAGGATATTGGGCTTACCCACCAGAAACTTATTAAAATAATGAAAGGGAAACAGGATTTTATCCTGTTTCCCTTTATCCCATTTTTCATTACAGAGGGTGATAGAATGAAAAAAGTAAAAGGATTAATCTGCGTTTTACTTTTATTACTTATCGTAGGTTGTGAATCATCAAAAGGAGAACTAGTAGGCAAGGAAAAAGAGTTAAGTAACGATGTTGAATTAGTGTCTGTATTAGAAAAAGAAGTTACCATGATTGAAGCTCAAAAAGAAGTAAGTTTTAAAGATCAAAGTGATAATTATCGTTTACAGGTCAATGTTTTCGGTGAATTTGGTACTGATGAAGATCGAATTATCTATGATATTATTGTTGATGAACCAAAAAATTATATGAAAGACGTTGCTATTACAGGATTAATTAATTCAGAAATGAAGGAGTTTCTTAAAGCTGATTCCTTAGGATTTTCAAATATTGCAGCTATTAATCAAGAAAGTAGTTCAGTGTTTACTTTAGACCCTAAAAATAATGAAGTAAAAGGAATTACTTCAAGTAGGGCATTTCTATTAGATGAAAATGCCGTCAATATAAAAAATTACGATAAATTTGTCAATGATATTAAAGTTAAAGTAACTTGGACCGATGAAGCTGGAAAAGTTCATAACGATTATATAAAACCAAGTAACTCCTTAATAAACATTGATAAAAAAGCAAAAGACTATTACAAATAAGAAATGCTTTACAAGCAGCTATTAACAACAATAAGAAAAACGATTAAAAACATACTAACATTAGTAGCACAGACCAAGGCCATGGTTTGTGCTACTATTTTTTATAGTAGAAGTGAAGTAAGGTCGAACAGCCCCTAGGACCAATATAGAGTCCGTATTAAAAACTGTCCAACTTCACACCCTTATTTGAATCAGTTTAGTATGTTGGGTCCGTGACATCGTGTAAAAGAAAATGGAATCGATAAGGCACTGAGAAGACTTCTATGATTGGCTAATAAGGAGAATAGAAGATGATGAAACACGTAGTGGCATTTGATGTCAGTATGAGAAAAAGTACAATGGTGATTTATAACCAGTATCGCCATTGTGATTTTGAAGGAGCTCCGTTACTCCATTAAACCAGCAAATAGAAGTTGACCTTAATCCACAAAACCAGCCAATAGTTGTCAACATTTTTTAATAAAAAAATTAAAAATATCATGTTATACTAAATTTGTGTATACCAAATAACCGTCCAAATACTGTGTTTGGAAAGTTCCGGTTAACTCGGTTAAATTGTTAAATCAAGCTAAATCTTGGAAAGAAGTTTTGCTTTTTAAAAGTGCATAAATCCAATGTAGGAGTTTGTTTGCACAAGCTATCACAGCTACTCTAAAAGGTTTTCCTTCTTCCCGTTTTTTATCATAAAACGCTCGTAATCTCTTATTACGAGGAAGGATTTCATCCGTTGTTTTCTGTTTGCGACAGTCACGAATAGCACATTTAACAGCCATATACAAAGCTTGACGTAGTCTGCTAGAGCCTCTTTTGGTAATTCGATTGTAAGTACCTTTGAATGTGCCAGATTCAAAGACACTTGGATCAAGACCGGCAAATGCGACTAGTTTCTTAGGATGATTAAACCTTTCAATTTCCCCAACTTCAGAAATAATCGTGGCTGCGATTTTTTCACCGATACCGGGAATTGATCGGATAATCTTAGATTCTTCAATACTTTTTGCTAAAACATCTATCTCATTTTCAAGCATGGATAGATGTTTTTTGTATTCAAAGAGCATATTAATAAACATATCTAAGCTCAGGGCAAGACTAGAGTATAAAACCTTCTGAAAAGGGTTTTGAGCTGCGGCAGTCATTAGCTTTTCAGCCTGTTTGTTTGCCCATTGTAGTGAACGAGTATTACAGAATTCTTTTATTTTAGTTGTTAATGTTTCAGTATCACCTTTCAAGACATCTTCTGAAGTAGGAAATGCTTGTAATGTCTTTAAAGAAACGTCCGAATATAAATCTCCAAAAACCTTACTATATCCAGGAAAAACTTGATCCAAAACTGCTTGAAATTGTAGTTTGGTTTGTACAAACATGCCTGTGATATTATCGTGCTGTCTCGTAAGATGACGTAAGTTCATAAGTTGGATACCACGCTTTTTATAAGGCTCTAAATCCTCTTTATAATACAGCTCGCAGAGGTGATTGGCATCAATGATATCTGTTTTTACCTTTCGCAAACTAGAACTTTTTGCTTTATAGGAGATGAGTGGATTTACGATAATAATTAAATAGCCTTTGTCCTCAAAATATTGAACAACCGGTGTATGATAATGACCCGTTGATTCCATTACAAGAGGGGGACGTTCTCCTGAAATATCTTCTATCTCTTTAATAAAATCTAATAAACTAGCTAACCCATCAAGATCATGTTTTACTTTGAAACTTTTTTTGTAGGGTTTCTTTCTCTCCAAGTATGCTTGAATCTGACTTTCACCTTTTGCCACATCCAGACCAATGACTGGATTCATTATAAACTTCCTCCTCCAAATATAATTACCGGTACCCCTAATCCTTCTTGTAGTGTCATAGCTTCGCTTGTTATACGAGATCATTGTCCCAACCAGCCTCAAACATGTTTCTACAAGTAGGGGGCGAACTGTTTTGCGGACGGGGTCTTAGCCCTACGGGCGCGAACGTTCTACCCCGGCTACCGTTATCATATATCGATATAAAAAATGGTCAACCAGAAATATTTTCTGGCTGACCTAATAATACGATCGGGGGCGATTGTTAAACAACAAAGGTAGAAAATGATAATTCTTTTTTTATACAAACCAATCTTAAATCTACTGAAAAAGAATCCATTTTGATCAATCTTTTTTCAAAATGGATTCTTTTTATTTATCGTAAAATGCTGGTTTGTGAGTTACTTTTGAATCTTTTTTCAAAATCAACATTTGAAGCTGTGTTTTTATTTTTAAAAAGATTAACACCACGCCAGAAGAATAGAATGCTCAGTATTGAAATGAGAGCCATTGTTAGAAAAAAAGCAGTTCCGCTAAATTGTTTTAACATAAAGCCTCCGAGCATTGGCCCGATAAAACTTCCTAAAGAGTTAAAGCTCTGTGCCCCATAATACGTTCCTCGCAATGCTTTTGGCGTGATTTGATCAATAAGTTTATACTCTGCCGGTATCACAAGTACTTCCCCTATAGTAAAAATAATCGTCGAAATAACGAACATAACCGCGGTCTCGGAAAAAGCAAACAATAACAAGCCAAAAGCTGTAAAAATACATCCGATTATTATTGTAAATAATGGTGTTCGTTTTTCTGCCCATCTCGTTATTGGATATTGCATGGTAATGACTCCAATGCTGTTTGCAATCAAGATGATAGCAAACAATTGAACACCAT
Source organism: Cytobacillus sp. Bva_UNVM-123 (assembly GCF_046351715.2). Lineage (NCBI taxonomy): Bacteria > Bacillati > Bacillota > Bacilli > Caryophanales > Bacillaceae > Cytobacillus > Cytobacillus sp. Bva_UNVM-123. Next base: position 4,519,653 of record NZ_CM177772.1, on the reverse strand, counting down.
TCGTGAAATCATTTTCCAAATATTGTGATACAGGAACCGACCATTGTCCATGTACTACCATGCAAATGATTCCTCCAATAACAAAGTAGAGGAGGATAGTGTCTGAGCGCAGTACACTTAAAGATTTCCTTAAAGTTATCTTTTCTGTATCTTGAGCCTCTATTTGTTTAATACCAAATCGTTTCAATAATATATGAAGAAGAATAGTGAATCCTAAATATAGACATGCTGCAATAAGAAAGGGAACTTCATTTGCAGACAGTGCAAGATAAGCTCCGATTATTGGGCCAATTGCAAAACCGAGGTTGTTAACTACATATCGAAGGGAAAAGACGCGAACCCGTTTATCCGCATCGGTGACATCTCCCATTAGTGCCTTAGCGACTGGCGTAAAGAATGAGTTGCTTAACCCTATTAAGATCACTAATATGATGAGAAAAATTGGTGTTTCAGCAAAAACAAAGCCCAAAAAAGAAAACGATGATAATAAAAGGGATGCAAGCAATACCTTCCTTCTCCCTATCCTATCTGACACAACACCTGCTATGAATCCTCCAAACGTTGCCGCAAGAGGACCAGCCCCAACAGTAAGTCCTATGACTACAGGATCCATATGAAGTTCTTTCACCAAATAGATAGGCAAAAATAACAGACTCATTGATTGAGCAAGCGCGATTAAAAACGTACCAAAAAGAAGTGTATGTACGATTGGATGATATTGTTTTAAGAACAGATTGGCTTTATTCATGTTATACTCCACCGTCATTGTTCCTAATATAAGCATTGATCAGGTTTTGCATTTGCTCCAGTCCTTCCTCACGCAGACTGTATTGGTGAATAAACTTACTTCCAAAATAGTGAGTCCTGATCAATCCTGCCCTTCTTAAAATGGACAAATGGTGGTTGGTAGTGCTTTTTGCGAGTCCAATATAACTTTGAACGGCCGAAAAATTTTGCATTCCGGAATGCAAAAATCGCAGTATTTTTAAACGATTCTCATCAGCTAAAGCATGGGTAACAAATGTTAATTCCCAGGGCAGTTCGTTAGCATCATTTGCTGCTGACTTTACTGGATATAGACAAGTGCACATAGATTCGAAGTAATCGAGTATCGTTGCCGGACGGCAATGATATTGTGGAATGAGAAACACGGTTTTTAACATTTCATTTGGTTCAATTCTAATTCCATTTGTCGCTTCTTCAATTAAATTAATAGAAGATACTTTAGAAATCAGGTTCCGTTTTTGTTTTGCATCATCCTTTAATTGTTCAATAATTCTAGGATCAATGTGCTGAAAGTACTGTACATCCCACTCTGATAATAGGTATACCATTCGATCACGCAGTTCTTTTAAATTACCAGGTATATTGTTAATCCAGGGAGCCAATCGTTCATATAAATCACCAGGTGGCTGGTCTTGAAGCCATTTGATAAATTCTTTTGGAGTTCTCTCCCCAGGGCATTGCCAAACTAATAAATTGATTCGATGCAATACTTCTAATCGGTCATCTTCCAGCTCAGCTGCGAAATGAGGATGAAGTTCTGTTTTAACGGAATTATGCCAGTCTTTACTGAGGGAGAAATTGCGATGCTGTTTGAAATTGATGTAGTGATACAAGCTTGTAATAAGTTCGTTAACAGGTGAAAAATCTACAATTACTTGAAAAGACATAAAGTTCTACCTCCTTGGAACAATAATCAGTTCGATGTTTATGGAACAAATTTTATATATAATAACATAAGAAGAATAAGATTGTAAATGTTATATTTCTAGAATATAGTTTTTTTAATTGGTGGTTAAAAGAAAACCTGATGATCATAAAAATGATCTCAGGTTTTTCTTTTTGCATACTTAAAAACACATTTCAATAAGTTGAAATTGGACTAAGCCCGTAAGTATATTTGCCAACACTGATTCTATGCATGCAAGCTTCTGATGGTATTTTATACATTGACAAATGTGTTTTAAGGGAGTGCTGAAGTGTTTTAGCACGCACCGTATAAGCCTCACTTACTTGCGTCAGAAAGAGAAATTGAACATCTTAGTGAAGCTTGTCATACTTCTTTGGAGAATGCGTTATTTGAATTTATGTATTCGACAGGCTGCCGTATTGGAGAAGTTATTAAATTGAATCGTGATGATATTAGTTTTTTAACGAATTCAGTTATTGTTCATGGGAAGGCGATAAAGAAAGGGGAGTGTACTTTAATACCCGTTGCTACATTTGGTTAAAAAGATATCAAGATGAGCGAGATGATGAGGATTCCTGATTGTTTATTACGGAAAGAAGGCCAAACAGGCGTATGAGTATTGATAATCTAAGATATATTATCAAACGCATATCAAATCGAGCTGGGATAAAAAAGTATACATCCTTATCAATTACGAAACAGCTATGCTACACATATATGATTAACAATGGTACGCCACTTGAAGTGATTCAGAGCTTACTTGGTCATGTGCGATTGCTGAACAAGGCAGTCGCTTTTTGTGTTATTTGCGCAGGAAGGTTTTATATAGAATAATAATATTAAGGTAGTAGAGGTTTCAGAATATACGTGGGAAAATAAACCTTCCCTTTATTGGTAATCCGACACGATTCCTATTGTTTTTGCTTTTTCTGATTTTTAATGAAAAAGTAGTTGACGTTGAAAATGAATTTATGATAAAATTAAAAATTTGATAAAAAATAATATATATGTTAAGGTTAAGAAGGTTACTATATATGGAGGTGGATTATTTGTTTCAAATTGGCGATAACATTGTTTATCCAATGCACGGAGTAGGTATAATTAAAGCCATAGAAGAAAAGGAAATCTCAGGGGAAAAACAACAGTATTATGTCATAGAAATGTTAATCGGTAATATGCAAGTCATGATTCCTACGGGTAAAATATTGAGTTCAAGTATACGCCCTGTTACTGACATAATTGCATTAAAACACATCATACACATTTTTCATCATGGAGAATCAGATAGATTACTGCCGTGGAAACAAAGGTATAAAGTGAACACGGACAAAATAAAAACGGGTAAAATACAAGAATGTACTGAAGTTGTACGTGATTTAATGCGTATGAAGAAAGAAAAAGCACTTAATGCAAGCGAAAAAAAAATGTTAGATAACGCACATCAATTTTTGATTAGTGAACTGGGATTAATTAAAGGGATTACTGAAAATCAAATAAAAAGTTTCTGTTAAGGTTAATTTAAGATAATGTATTACATCTCCCGAAAATATCCTGAATTTTTTGGGAATATGTTTATTATTAAAAGTAAATCTTTTCAAAGACATTCAACTTCTCCAACTCACCTTTAAAGCATTAACCTCTTTTGTTATTTCTACAATCTAATCCATTTTTATTATTTAAATTTCTTTTACGAAGGTTTGAAGTTTCATCAAATAACTCGATAAAATAGTCACTTGATTTTTGCAATCCTGATTCACACTGGCACGGACAAGGAGCCGTAAGGATGAAAAGAGAGGTAGGGCTTTCATTGTTTTAGGTATACAATATATTATTTAAGTCATTATTTCTAGAAGAAAAAACAATCAATCTCACCTCTATCTTTAAGAATTTTTTACATCTACTGAGACAGTGAATAGTAATTGTTTATCTTCTTTACGTAAAAGAGAAAAACGAATTGGTAACACCATATGGTCAACTACAAAAATGGTTTCCAGACCAGGAAACCATTTTTTATTTTATTTTCATAACAATAGTAAAGATTACTGGTGATGGTTTTAAATCCTTTGATGAAGGGCTACGCGTACAATTTGATATTCTAAAAGGACAATGTGTCTCTTAAGCAGAAAACGTTTCTAAAATTTTAATTGATCTTCTACCCCTTTGTAAATATGAACTCTGATCATAGGGGGGGGACCAAGCATAATCACCGCTTTGTACTTGAGTATACTTTTGTTATTTCCTTTTACTTCAATGGTTTCCCCGAATAATGGGACGAGGGGACAGGTCCCTTGTCCCATGAGACTACTTGTCCAATACTCTATCCCTAGCAACTTTTCTCGAACGAGTGAGTTGCCATCTAGAAGAACAAAGGAACCACCCACTCTCCACAAGAAGATACTAAAAAATGTCACGTATTAATAGATCCAATAGCAGCTTTTTCTTGTTCCTGTTAAAGGAGATATTATTGATGACCCAGATTTTGATTTAAGAATTCATATTGGATATGAGGTTGTAAAAGTTACCCTAAATTATGAGACAAATGAATGCTATGTATCCCTACATCCACTTGCAATTGAATTAGAAGAAATTAGTATCAATGACTATATAGGAAAATTTGTAGCACATGAATGGCGTATTGTTTCAAAAGATGAATTATTAGCCTGCTAAAAGAGAAAGATTCACCGCATACCACTTCATGTTATTGAAGTAAACCAGCTAATAGTTGTCAACATTTTTCAGTAAAAACTTAAAAAATTTCATGATATACTAAATTTACGCATACCAAATAACCCTCCAAACACTATGTTTGGAAAGCTTTGGTGTGTTTAGTAATATTGTTAAATTAAGCTAGTCTTGTTTTTTAAAAGTGCATAGAGCCAATGTAAGAGTTTATTAGCACACGCAATAAGGGCTACTTTATATGGCTTTCCTTCTTCACGTTTCTTATCATAAAAGGCTCGTAAACGCTTGTTGCGTGGGATAATTTCATCCGTCGTTTTTTGTTTTCGACAGTCCCGAATGGCACATTTAACAGCTATATATAGAGTTTTTCTTAATCTACTAGAACCTCTTTTAGTAATTCGATTTTGAGTACCTTTGAATGTTCCAGATTCAAAGACAGTCGGATCAATGCCTGCAAAGGCAACTAGTTTCTTAGGATGATTATACCTTTCTATCTCCCCAATTTCAGAAATAATCGTGGCGGCGATTTTTTCACCTACACCGGGGATTGAACGGATAATCTCATATTCTTCAACACTTTTTGCTAAAGCATTTATCTCATCTTCAAGCATGGATAGATGCTTTTTGTATTCAAGAAGCATTTTAATATACATATCTAGGCTTAGTATTAGACTAGAATATAAATTCTTCTGAAATGGGTTTTGTGCTGCGGCAGCCATTAATTTTTCTGCCTGTTTATTTGCCCATCGTAGTGAACGGGTATTACAGAATTCTTTAATTTTAATAGCTAAAGTTTCACAATCAGCTTTCAAAGCCTCTTCAGAAGTAGGATATGCTTGTAAAGTTAGTAAGGAAACATCTGAGTATAGGTTTCCAAAAACCTTGCTGTATTCAGGAAATACTTGATCTAAAACAGCCTGAAATTGCAGTTTGGTTTGAACAACTATCCCTGTAAGATTATCGTGCTGTCTTGTAAGATTACGTAGATTTAATAATTGAATTCCTCGCTTTTTATAAGGTTCTAAATCTTCTTTATAGTACAGCTCGCAGAGGTGATTGGCGTCTATGATATCTGTCTTAACTTTACGTAAACTAGAATTCTTTGCTTTATAAGATACAAGTGGATTTACGATAATAATTAAATATCCTCTATCCTCGAAATATTGAACAATGGGTTTGTGATAGTGTCCAGTTGATTCTAGTATAATCGGAGGTCGTTCTCCTGCTACATCCTCTAACTCTTTAATAAAATCTAATAAACTAGCTAACCCTTCAAGATGATGTTGTACTTTAAAACTCTTTTTATATGGTTTCTTTCTATCCAAGTATGCTTGAACCTGACTTTCACCTTTTGCTACATCCAGACCAATGACTGGATTCATTCAAATTCCTCCTCCAAAAATAATTACCGGTACCCCTAATTCTTCCTGTAGTGTCATAGCTTCGCTTGTTATACGAGATCTTAGTCCCAACCAGCCTCAAACATGTTTCTACAAGTAGGGGGTGAACTGTTTTGCGGACGGGATCATGGTCCCACGGGCCATACGTTCTACCCCGGCTACATTAATCATATATCGATATAAAAAATGCTCAACCAGAAATATCTGGCTGACCTTATAATACGAACGAGCAGTATAGTATAAGAGAATGAAGATATAAATACTCCAAAAGTCGTAGGATAGTTCAAACTATTCTCCGTCGTAGACTCCTTTACTAAATTGTATGCTAAACCTAATAAAAGGAGGGTAAATAGATGATTAGAGGATATATGAAGCACATTTACCAGTAAGTAATTTAAAAAAGTCGATTGAATTCTACAAAGACTTAGGCTTAAAGTTAGCAATAAGGTATGAAAAGATAGCGTTTTTTTGGATAGTAGAGAATAATAGCTGGATTGGTTTATGGGAAAGTGACCAAGGTGTTAATACAAAATATCATCCATCCTTAAGACATATAGCGTTTAAGGTAGATTTTGAGGATTTAAAAAATGCAAAGCAATGGTTAAAAGAACGGGGCATTGATATACGTGAAGAGTTCGGTTTTAAACCTACTGAACCAATTGTAATGCCAGATCAAGCCCATGCTATGGTGTATTTTCATGACCCAGATGAAAATTCATTGGAATTTATCTGTAAACTCCCTGCAGAGCCTGAGAACAAACCAGATATGTACTTAAGTGAGTGGAAAAAACTTAAAGGCATTAATTAAACTACTTTAAGAGATCCATAAAAAGGATGTTATATAATGCACTAAAAGCAGAAGGGTACTTATGTTAAAAATCAGCTACCATACAGGAAAGCTTTTTTGTTCAACAAACGCGGCATTTAGTGAAAGAAAAATTCTAAAAGAAATTAATAGAACTTAAAGATTAGAAAAGAGTTTTGAACAATCTAATTAATGATGAGAGGGATTATGATGCATTTAGAATTGAGTTTTTTGTAAACGATATTGAGAAATCAGTAGTGTTCTATCAAAATATTTTAAGACTGAAATTATTACAACAGGGAGAAAACAGCGCGAGTTTTATTAGTGATGAATCTCATCTTCTTTTAACATCATTTGATGTTTTAGAGGACAATCATTATTTTAAAAAACATAACTTCGCTAAACTTGGTGGTGGTGTAGAATTTATAATTATAACGGATCAAGTTGAAGAGTTATATAAAAGTATAAAACAAAAAAAAACCAATTCAATTGAATCAGATTTAAAACAACAAACTTGGGGGATGGTCGATTTTAGAGTCATTGATCCTGATGGTTATTATATAAGGGTATCCTCAAAAAGAAAATAATAGCATTAAGATTTTATTTATTAATTTCAATAAATAACTTTTTATAAAATAAAATAATCGTGGCAGTAGAAAAAGGTAAAGTTTGTGATGGAATTCACTTAAACTATAGGGTGCGTTAGTTCAATCAGAATTAGCATTGACATTATATTTTAGTTATTCCATTAAAGGGCGCCATTCTTGAAGAAGGTGTTCTTTTGTATCGGACCATTTTCTTCAATAACATTTGATAAAGAAATACCTTCATCAGAAATGAGAGATATACTATTTGCTATTTCATGATATGTCTGTTATTCTTAAGAAGAATTATTTTTGTTCTTTTTTCAGATTGAGAATAGATTTTGTTTTTCGTCTAAGGTATTTGAGCAAGGATAGTAACACAATGTGTGGAGATCCACACGAGGAGGCAACAATTATGGAACAAGGTAAAGTTAAGTGGTTTAATGCAGAAAAAGGTTTTGGATTCATCGAGCGTGAAGCAGGAGAAGACGTATTCGTACATTTCTCAGCAATCCAAAGCGAAGGTTTCAAATCTTTAGACGAAGGTCAAAGTGTAACGTTTGAAGTTGAACAAGGACAACGTGGCCCACAAGCTACAAACGTTCAAAAAGCTTAAAAACAGCAGATAACAGACCCTAAATGAAGGGTCTGTTTTTTTATTTGCTTAAATTGCTTTTATCTGTATTTAGGGACAGTAGGATTGCCAATTCAAGATAATATACAGAACAAGAGACTTTATCAACAAAATGAAAGCCCTATTCAATAAATGAATAGGGCTTGTGCAACAATCATGAAACACAATCAGTAATAGTACAAATGGTAGACTAAGTATAGCACACTGTAGCAGTAATCGCTAATTTAACATTTTTATGGATATTTTTCCTTCTACAATTAAGATTAAGATCATGTTCTAGTTATTCCATTATAGGGCGCTTTAATGGAGAAAATATCATGGAAATAATCAAACTTTTTTAAAAAAATGATTCAATAAAATATATCAAGAGCGTGTTTTGATCAATCTTTTTTCAAAATATGCTCTTTCTTTTTGCTTGTTTATCAGGGCTACTAGTATAAATTTGATCAATTATTAGGTTTTATATATCTTGCTTAATACTATTATTTCTTCTTAGAGTAAGAGATCCAGTTTACGAAAGGTAAAAGCAGATGCAATTAATGCGTATCAGTTGTGCATGCTTTAGTACAAAGAAGATTTTGTTTAACGTTTACTCAAATTGCTTCAGATTCACTATTTCTAAACAATAAAACAATCTTGTGTAGTAGTTATTCATTAATGAATATATCCTTGCATAAAATAATTTAATGAATATTATGATTGCCTGAAATAGAAAAAAACTATTATTGTATAGGTCATATTATTTTAAGAAAAAAAGTTATAGGAAGATCGTTATCCTTAAACCTTAGAGCACCATGGTCTGGCAATAACATGGTTCATAATTTGGCAATAACATGCTTCATTTCACATTTTGTTGTGATTTGAACCATAATTTTTCCGGAATGGCGGAAATATGCTTCAATAAGAAACGGATAATGTTCATATAAAGAAATTCAGTTAACACCGTTACTATTCAGAACGGTGTTTTGTTTTTTGATTTTTAAAACGAAGTGCCAGAAGAAAAATATAGTAAGGATAGAACTTTGAGATTTAGATATCTCCTATACTATTATGTATAAATTTAAAGGAGCTAACTTTATGAATTTAACTCTTTTTTCCTTGTGAACCTACTTTTTCTTATTCTTAAAGCACAGATCACTGTATTAATATAGGGTTTTTCTTTTGACTGTATTGTTCAATTAAGGGACCATAATCTGGAAGAGTCAAGGCTTCCAGTTAGGCTAGGGGCTCCCTAATCTAGGAGTTAAAGCCAATCCCTATGAAGAAGGCAAACAGCACCTTTTTAAAAGTTTGTCTTATACTTATCGTCCCTAAACAAGGTGCTTGATATTTATATAGGATTAATTAATGAAGGGATTAGGTTTTAAAGTTCATTCTCTTTTTATTGAGTACATTCCGGTTTAAGTTGTAATTATTCAGTAAAGGACACGCCATAAATAAAAGGTAGCATATGATTCCCAGTTTTTCCATGGAATTGATATTTCTAAGATTTCATCTTTCGTAGGCTTTCGGTTCAAATTACGTAATATTTTTATCGAATTAATAAGACCCACATCATCGATTGGAAAAGCTGTCTGGAACCTGAGGCAGCGCATTAGAACATAATTGGCTGTCCAAGGACCGATTCCTCGTATTTTAATTAAGTTTTTTTCAGCATCTTTAAAGTTCATTTTCATTAATTTTTCCCTCGATAATTCTCCATTTGCCATTAATCTGGCAATTCCAATGATATACTCACTTTTTTTAACCGTCATTTTAATATCTGCTAGGTCGGTAGGTGTTAACTGTGCAATTCGTTCGTACGGTGGGAACACCCAATACTTTTTACCATTCCATTCGATAGAATCACCAAATCCTTCTACAAATTGCTTCTTTAAGGAGTACGCGAAGGCTAAGTTAATTTGTTGCCCTAAAACTCCCCAACATAAAGCTTCAAATAAATTGGGAATGCCGACAACTCGCAATCCATAGAATTTTCGGGCAGGTATTTTAAGTAATGGGTCTGCTTTTGCCATTTCATAAAATGGCGTTAAATCGTTATCAAGATCAAACCATTCATGAATGTATTTTACAATCTCTTCCCGTTTCCACTTTTCAATAGGTCTAGAATCATTTAGGAATTGAACAACCATTTGTTTAATATTGATTACGCTTATCTGTACTAAGGACCGAATTTCCCCAATGGCTATAACTTTTGTAATGATATCGTTCTCTATTTCATACATGCATTCATTTTTTTCCCTTGTTAGATAGCCTAGGTTAGCATTCATGTCGAAATTTTCAGGTAATGTAATTACAATTACATCATTGACTTCATGCCATGTCATTTTTTCATTCTCCTCATCTTTTTAGGATTTTCTATACTATTTACTAAATTTTACTTTATCACATAATAATCTTTACTAATTTTGTTATCTTGCTATTACATTCTAAACATCTTATTTTTTTCTATTTATGAGGTTATAGTGTTAGTTATCAAGAATGCTAAACAGGGGTGGATAAAATGGTCCAAGATATAAAAACACGTGTCGAAAACTTAAATTGGGACTTAATTCAAAATGAATTAGATGAGCAAGGATTTGCAAAGCTTCCAGCGATTTTAACAAAAGAGGAATGTGAATTTTTCATAGAATTGTATTGTGAGGAAGAGTCATACAGAACGACAATCAATATGACGAGATATCGCTTTGGGAATGGGGAGTACAAATATTTTTCCTATCCATTGCCTGAAATCATCCAAAGTTTAAGAGAGTCCTTTTATCTAGAATTGGCGAAAACAGCCAATCGATGGTTGGGTTATTTAAAGAAAACAGAACAGTTCCCAGATCATCTTCAAGATTTTTTGAACACCTGTGAAGAATATGAACAAACTAGACCGACACCTTTAATATTAAAGTATGAAACAGGCGGGTTTAATTGTTTGCATCAAGATTTATATGGCGACATATTTTTCCCGTTTCAAGTAGTATTTGTATTAAATCAACGAGATAAAGACTTTTGCGGTGGAGAATCTCTATTAGTGGAACAAATTCCTCGTGCTCAGAGTAGGGGACATGTCATTACTTTAGAACAAGGAAGTGCGCTGATCTTTCCTACTAACCATAGACCTGTTCTAGGTAAAAAAGGATATTACAAAAATACGGTTCGTCACGGAGTAAGCACGGTTACTTCTGGAGACCGATACGGTCTTGGAATCATTTTTCACGATTCTAAATAAAGTGAAACTTTGATCAGTGGGGGTTTTCTTCATCCCCCACTGATCATTAGTTAAACCAATCGGGCTTTTACGGGCTGCTCATCTCCCACCTAAGCTTCTCTGATTTCTCTAAGTTTTGAGGTGGGAGTCTTACAGCCCGTTAATGTGGGATAAAAATTAAACTTCAATATCTTGCTATTCCATCCCTAGAATTGTACATTCTGAATTTATAGGGAGTAAATTGTAAGGAGAGGTGAGATAAATGTCGGATAGTATCAATAATAATGGACATAAAGAGAGCCATGATCATAGAATTTCGAATGATGTAGAAATGATAACAGATGAAAAGTGGCAAGCAATTGTAAATAATGATACAGCGTACAATAATCAATTTTTCTACGCTGTAAAGTCAACAGGGATATTCTGTAAACCATCCTGTAAATCTCGCGTCCCGAAAAAAGAAAATGTATGCATTTTTGCAAACGCAGAACAAGCTCTCCGCGCAAATTTTCGCCCTTGTAAACGTTGTAAGCCCACGAATGAAAATCTGCCTGATAGCGAGTGGGTCGAATTAATTACTGAATACATTGATAAAAATTTCACAGAAAAATTAACGCTAGAATCGCTAGCAAATATTTGTCATGGGAGTCCGTATCATATGCATCGAACATTTAAAAAGATTAAAGGCATTACGCCGGTTGAGTATATACAACAAGTTAGAGTACACGCGGCTAAAGAGTATTTGATTCAGACAAATAAAGCGATTGGAGATATCGCCATATGTGTGGGTATGGCTAACGCGCCTTATTTTATTACTTTATTTAAAAAGAAAACTGGACAGACACCTGCACAATTTCGTCAAATGAGTAAAATGGAGGAAAAGTACAATGGAAACGAAGAATAAACCAGCCCTTTATTGGTCTTTACTAAAGTTTAAGGATTGGAATTTTTATCTCGCTTCAACTTCAAAGGGACTTGTGTTTGTAGGTTCACAGAACAAACCATTCGAGGAATTGTTAAAATGGGCTAAGAAACGCTTTCCAGGAAGTCCTCTTGTTGAAGATGATGAAAAGCTTGAACCCTATGCCGTTGAAATCACTCAGTATCTAGAAGGAAAGCGGAAAACCTTTACTGTTCCATTTGAGTCCGTAGGTACGCAATTTCAGCTAGCAGTCTGGAATGCACTGTGTGAAATTCCTTATGGACAGACGAAATCCTATTCCGACATTGCAAATGATATAAATAAACCAGAAGCTGTTCGTGCAGTAGGCACGGCTATGGGGGCGAATCCGGTATTAATTACTGTCCCGTGCCATCGTGTAATAGGAAAGAATGGCTCATTAACTGGCTATCGGGGCGGATTAGAAATGAAGACACGGCTACTGGATCTGGAAAAGCAAGCTTCATCTAGCAATGAGTAATGATCGCCGTACAATGAATGGGGGTTCCGCTCATGAAAAGTGAATTATTCTATAAAAGTCCGAAAACCATTCTGAATAAAGGGACTGGCTTTCTTTCTGGATATACTCATTCACTAAATCCTTATATAGGCTGTTCATTTGGGTGTTCCTATTGTTATGTACGCGGAATGCCTGTATCTCTTTTCCGAGACGGGGAATGGGGAAATTGGGTCGATGTTAAAAACGGAGCTGCGGATTTATTAAGAAAAGAGCTCCGTCGCGCCAAATCCAAAGGGAATGTAACCATTTTCATGTCATCAAGTACAGACCCGTATCAACCTATAGAGCATAAGGAAAAAGTGACACGATCATTACTAGAAGTAATGGCAGAAGATTCCCCTGACTTCCTATTCGTACAGACTAGAAGCCCACTAGTAAGTCGAGATATCGATTTACTGCAGCATTTTAAAGATAAAGTTCGGGTAAGTATGACAGTAGAGACCGATAGGGAAGATATGCGCAAGCATTTTACGCCCAATGCTCCCCCTATTACAGCAAGGCTTAAAACACTCCAACTGCTTGCTGATTTCGGTATTCCTGCACAGGTTGCCATCGCCCCCGTATTACCAAGCAGCGAGCCATTTGCAGAAATATTGCGTCCCTTGGTAAACCGAGTATGTATTGACGATTATTTTATGGGGGACGGCAGCGGTGGTAAACGAACACACAAGATGGGCATACAAGCATTATATAGAAATCTGGAAATGGAAGAATGGTATCATCCATCCGTCTATCAAATAGTTTATAAACGAATGCGGCAGTATTTTTCGGAAGATGAACTTTTCATTAGCCAGAAGGGTTTCGAACCCTAATGGTATGTAAACATCAAGTCTTCATTTTGAAACTAATTAAATAAGAATTTATTTTAAATAAGTTAATTTAATGAATTTTAAATAAGTTAATTTAATGAATTTTAAATAAGTCATTTTTTATTACTACAATGTCTCAGTGGGGAAAACTATGTAAAAGACGATACATTCATTGACTGCAAGTAATCTCAAAACTGATTTTACTGAAAAAGGATTAGCTCATATTTTCATGATTAATGCGGCTCAATTTTATTATGCGAAAAGTACAATTATAAATTTTAGGTGACGTATATTCCTCTCAGTTTAATAACGTATAAAAAACAGAGTGCGACCATTTTCGCACTCTTAAAATACTGTATTACATTTAATTAGAGATGAACAATTTCCAGGTTAATACAGTATTATTCTATTTAAAAGAATTCCGCAGACCATCAGCAACATTTATACTACTTGCTAGTTAAATCGGACATTTTTAATTCACAAGTTTATTTAAATAACCCCTCCGAATGAAGAAAAAGCTTATTATAAACAACAGTAAAAATATACTTAAGCCCATTGCTGTTAGTTGGTAAAATGCCAATGAGATATGGTTATGCATACCGATCAGCGTTGCAAATAAAATAAAAGCTGCAATTGTAAATGGGATAAAAATTAAGGTTGCCAGCTCTTTTGTCACAACAGCTGTTAATTCTTTCATGGAAAAACCAATTTTTCTAATGCCTGAAAATTTTCCTTTTTCTCGTTCAAGCGATGTTTGGAGGTAAAAATATAGAATACTCATTGCTGCGCTCATAAAAATCAGACTAAGCATAAAACCAATGAAGAACATGATGCTTTTTACAAACTTTTCTACATCATATAATTCAATTTTAGAAGCCATTAAGCGTATATCAGGTTCTGTATTCACTTTTGATAAAATCGTTTTAGCCGTATTGACCTTGTTTGTCCAATCATCCAATTCATAAGCAAATACTTTATAATCTGGATACTCAATTGTTTCATATACTTCATCAGGAACGATATAATATACATTTTGTAATCCGGTTGATAAAATATTTCTCTTTTCTATACCCGTAAATTCAAGATTTCCAAATGAGTAATCATGAATGGATTCTATGTTAGGGTGAACACCTTCATGACCAGCTGCAACAAAATACTCATTGTCTTCTAACGTGATAGGCTTATGCAGGCCAAGCTGATTGAAATTCGTAACGGACATAAAAGCAATCCTGCGCTTTTCATCGGTTTTAAAGGAAGAGTAGAATGCTTCATAGTTACCTGCTTTATCTAAAGTCTCTTCAATAAATGTGATATCGTTCTTCGCTTCTAATTCGTTACCTGGTAGTGAAGTATATTGGAAACTGTAAGGATATAACATTTCAGTTTTTCCCTTTACATTATAGTAAGAGCTGTATAGTACGCTTGTACAAACAAAGGCACCTAATAGTAAGATTGTTAATAAATAAATGATATGGGCGTGTGAACGCCCTTTCGCCTTTACGTTAGAAACAAAAAGCATATTGGTTTTTCTAAAATATGATGGCTGCTTTTGCCATAAACGAATGGCTAATAACATTCCTTGTGTGACTGTAAAGTAAATGGCTAATAATAGACTAATAAACAATGCAATGTAAGAGAACATTCCAAAGGATTCCATCCAATTCATTTCCTTTATCATAGAAAAGAGCAGGAATACACTCACGATGATGGATAGGATCAGTTTAAATGGTGCAGATTTAATCAACTTTTCCTGTGTAATATCTGCTTTTAATAATTGAACAATTTCTTCCTTTTTAATCATACGGGTCATAAATTTGGTAACAACTAAGAAAAGAAGAGAAAATAAAACAACCGTTAAGAGGATAGCTTTAATTGGGACATACATGCCAAATATTTCTGCTCGTAATATCTTTTTGGCAACCATTAAAAATAATGGGGCAATAACAAGCCCGCATACAATCGCTGTCATAATCGCTGCACCAGCAATGATCATATTTTCTCTAAAAACCATTTTGCGGATTTGCCTCATGGAAGCACCCATCATCATAAAGGTACCAAGCGTTTTCGTTTTCTTTTTCAAAAAAGCGAACAACGAATAGATAATAAAGACAATAGAAAAAACATAAATAAAGAAGCTGGCTAACAGCATTGTTATTCCTAATGTACTTGTTGTATCCAATTTCGCCAACATTGGATGAAAAGCTGTAGTTGCAAACAGGAAAAAAACTAATATAGAAAATACACTGCTTAAAAAGTAGGAAATGTATGTCGACTTATCTTGTAAAATATTTTGAACAACAATATGATTAAAATTCATGCTGGCCACCACCTAAAAATGTAAGTGTGTCCATAATTTCTTGGTAAAATTGCTGTTTGTTTTTGCCGCGATGGATCTCATTATAGAGAATCCCGTCTTGTATAAAGATGACACGCTCCGCAAAACTAGCAACATAGGCATCATGTGTCACCATTAAAATGGCTGTATTAAAGGTTTTATTTATTGATTCAAATAACGTCATCACACTATTCACAGATTTGGAATCCAAGTTTCCAGTCGGTTCATCTGCTAATAATAATTTTGGATTATGAATAACCGCCCTTGCAATCGCTACACGTTGTTTTTGTCCACCAGAAATTTCAAACGTTCGCTTTTTTAATATTTCCTCAATCCCTAAAAAGCTAACGACTTTCGCTAAACTCTGTTTCATTTTTTTCTCTGTTACAGAATCAAGTGTTAAAGGAAGTAATATATTCTCCTCTACTGTTAATGTATGGACAAGATTAAAATCCTGAAAGACAAAGCCTAACTCTGTACGTCGAAATCTTGCTAATTCATCATCATTTAATTTATACGGATCTTTTGAATTGATGATGATTGAACCATTCGAAGGGCGATCGATGGTGGAAATGCAATTAAGGAAGGTCGTTTTTCCACTGCCAGATGGGCCCATCACAGCCACAAATTCTTTCTCACCTAAATGAAAATCGATGCCTTTTAATGCCTTATATGTGATTTCTCCCGTATATTCTTTTTGTAGCTGCTTTACATTTAAAATTGTATTTGTCATTACGGTTTCACTCCTTGGTGCTCTTTGATACGTTTAGTATAAACAAACCGTTCTCCCCATAAAATCTTTCAACATGACAGCAGTATGACAAATTTGTCATATTCAAAAACGGCTACCTTATTTGGCAGCCGTCATACTTCTGGAAAAATCAATCATAAAGATCGTTTCATGATGAGCAGAGGATAGCTTATATGGATGATGCAGCGTAGAGAGTATTTTCTTGACTAGATATAGTCCGATACCAGTCGCCTCACCTTGGATGCGTCCCTTTGTTCCAGTGTAAAACAATTCAAATACACGGTTAATTTCACTTTCCGGTATCGCTTCGCCTTTGTTCTTGATCGATAACTGACCATTTTCATAACGAATGAGAACGAAGGATTTCTTTTCACCATATTTGACAGCATTACTTACTAGCTGGTAGATAACAACTGTAAGCCATTTACGATCAGAATAAATGAAGATATTTTCATCGATTGTACTTTTAGGGTATACTTCCATTTCAATAAAGTAATCTTTTAAATCGTTAGCCACTTCTTGGACTAGAGTCTTTAAGGATATCGGTTCAATCTTTAGATCGGCTAATAATTGGGATGATCGGCTATACGTTAATAGTTGATTTAAAGAGAAATTCACTTTATCGCATTCTTTTTTTACCTTTTGCCATTCTAAGAGTAAATTTGGTTCCTTTAATCGATTAGTTTGTATGAGTAATTGAATGACAGAAAGCGGTGTTTTCATTTGGTGAACAGTTTGGGAAATCATTAGTTGCTGTTCATGTAAGAAATCATTATGTTCATCCTCTTTTGAAAGAAAAAGGGACTGAATGAACCGCATTTGATTTGCATATGCCTTTTCAATCGGAGCTTGTGGATGGTGAATCAATAAATCATCTGCCCCTAATCCTTTTCCATTCAATTGTGCATACATTTTTTTGCGTCGAAGATATCGAAATAAAAGAAGAATGGCTAATAAAATGATAGCTAAAAAGATAAAGTAGGCATAATGATTGCTCAGGTCATCTAGTCGATGAATAATAATTGGCAAGCAAATCATCGTGATAATATAAAGAATGATAAAGCTTAAATGATCACGTAAAAAAAGCTTCATACGCTTTTCTCCGTTAATTGATAGCCAATCCCTCGGATCGTTGTTATTGCCAATGATGAATGAATAGCTTCTAACCTTTTGCGTAATCGAACAATATTGACTGTTAGTGTATTTTCTTCGACGAATGTTTCATCATCCCAAATGGCTGCTAGCAGCTGCTGCCTCGTCACAACATTCGGGAATGCTTCAAAGAGCACAGAACATAGCTGAAGTTCCTTTATTGTCAATATTGACTCGTGTTCGGGTGTAAATAATCGAACAGTCTCCAAATTTAAAGTTGTATTTCCTATTTTCAACTTTCGAGTTTGCAAATCCTCCGCATATTCCCCATATACTCGACGAATTTGTCCATTTATTTTTGCTAGAATGACATCCATTAAAAAAGGTTTTGTTATGAAGTCATCTGCCCCATTTTCAATCCCATACACTTGATCTAACTCACTCATACGGGCAGAAAGGATCGTTATGGGACAATTTGATATTTGCCTAATTTTTCGAGACCAATAATAGCCATCAAAGGCGGGAAGATTAATATCCATTATAACGAGATGCGGCTGGAATTCTTGGAAAGTGTCAAGGACCCTTTCAAAATCCTCTACAATATGGCAAACATAATTATATTTTTCAAAATGATTCTTTAATGTATTCGCAATATTCATTTCATCTTCAACGAGTAAAAGTTTATACATTGCATCCCCCTATGTATCGGTGACGATTTTACTCGCCTATCTTCTATTATTGATCCACCATTTCAATATTATTATAGGGGAAATTTGAATTGACTATCAATGGGATTAAACTTCCGAAAACCCTTTTAATTCAAATTAATATTTCCCGACTTTGTTGTAATTTGCATCTTATGATCACCATTACCTGAAAAGCCCTGTAATCCCTTTTTTGTCTGTGAATGGCCGAATAGTGTTAAGTCAATTGATTGTCTGCCACTGTTTGTATTGATATCTAATTTTAAATTAGGCTGTTCTTCATCAAAATTTACTGATACCTTACCACTTGTGGTTGTTATTTTTACATCATTATTTAATTCTGTAAAATGAAGTTTAACTTTGCCACTGCTTGAGCGTATTTCAATGTCATTTTGAATTAATTCCTTTCCAGTAACATTGCCAGAAGAGCCATCCAAAATTATTTTACCCTTGAATTGATGAGGTACTTTAACTTCTAAACTTGGATTTTTACGAGAGTTTAGTAAGCGAGTGATATCAGTATCTAATTTAATTAATAACTGTTTTGAAGATTTCTCTAATATTGCACCTGGTCCGTCATCATAAACAGTTAAATATGCTTCTATTTCATTTGTTTCGCTTGGAGAAAAGGCAACATCTGTACTTGCAAAATTTATCTTAATCTCCTCAATATCTTCTATGGATCCTTTATTTACGACTACTTCTTCCTCTCCTGTTGAACAGCCTGCGAGCATAATTAGTACTAAAAATAAACTTATGGTTGTTTGTTTAATCATTTTTCTCCCTCCTTAAACCTGATTATATTAAATGACGTAAAGTCAGTTTCAAATTATAAGCAATGGGAGGCTTAAATTACTTGAAAGTGACCTTGCGTCATCTTTTATACTGTATGAGAGCTTTTACTTTCACACTAATTTAAAAGGAGAATCCTATTATGAAGAAAGACGATATTATTATTTATGCTTGCGTTATTATTGGAGCTGGGGTCGGTTTATTTTTTGATCATGCTTTTCCAGGGGTATTGATTGGCTTAGGAATTGGTTACGTATTAAAAACCATGTTTTTTAATAATACAAATGAATAAGAAGGTAGGGTATTAGTTTGTTTCATATTAACGAATTTAAAAAACTGAGCGGTGTATCAGTTAGAACCTTTAGATATTATGACAAAATTGGACTTCTGAAACCTGTATCAAAAACTGAAGGAGGTCATCGATTATACTCAAACACTGAGTTGAAGAAACTTCAGCAAATACAATTCTTAAAAACTATAGGATTTCAATTAAGTGAGATCAAAACTATGTTAGAGTCCGAAGAATGGGATTGGTCCAATAGTCTAATGAAACAACTATCTTATGTTATAAGTGAAAAGGACCGTCTTTCAAAGATAGAAATTAGTTTAAGGGAACTAATAAACGGTATAGCGATTGATGGAGAAGAATTTAGGATTAAAAAAATCATGGATTTATATAATAAGGATTCTAAAGAAGTATTAAATTATAATCGAGATGAATTAAATGTCAAAGACACCGAAGTACTAGGAAAACTTCCAAATATGGCTAGTAGTGATCCTGATTCTTTAGAGTGGATTGCTTTAGTAGGGCAATTAAAGAAATATATGCACCTTGGTTATAGTAATACTCGAATACAAAATATCATTAAGAGAATGGATGTAAAAAAAGGTGAAGACTTTAATGACGAAGATGTCTTTTTAGATAAACTTTGGGACATTAGAATGTCACCCGAGGAGTCAAAAAAATACAACCTATATCCAATTGATCAAGAAGTCCTTAACTTTATGGAAAAGGCATATATACATTATCTCGATAATAATTCATAGCTAATTGAACCATATGGAGGGAAAGATGGGAACAGATATATTAATTTATTTGGGTGGCTTAGCTCTTGTAGATACATTAAGCCCCACAATTGTTGGTGTTACTTTATTTTTGGTTTTAACAGACAATAAAAATGTAACATCAAGATTATTGGCATATCTATTTACGGTAGTCCTATTGTATTTTTCATTAGGTATCATCATGATGTTAGGCTTAAATTTTATTATGGAAGCATTCACAAATATATTTCAAAATAAAATTTTTAGCTGGGGAATCTTCATAATAGGGGTGATCTTATTTATTGCTAGCTTTTTTATCCCCGCAAATAAAAAAAGTAATATTCCAAAGCCTAAAACTCAAAGCTTATTCTCCATTATAATTATTGGTGTTACGACTTTTATCATTGAGGCAGGCACAGCTTTACCGTATTTTACAGCTATTGGTTTATTAACTACAATAGATATACCTTTTTATCAGTGGATTCTTATTATCGCAGCATACAATATGATTATGGTTCTACCAGCTTTGCTTATATTTTTAGGATATAAATTGTTTGGAAAGTTAATAAGTCCTACCTTAGTTAATCTTCGGAATAAAATATCAAACAGTTCAAGTTCTGCCTTATCTTGGATTATGTGTATAGTTGGGGTGATTTTAATATTTTACACTGTAGATTATCTATAAATATGGTCTTTATTTCAGTAATCACTATATTATTATCTTCCTGTAGTAACTTCAGTTCAATAAGAGGTATGTTATATTGGCTACAGAAATAAGTAGGAGGGGTTAATTTGACAGCAGAAAAAAGTTTAAGGGTTTGTGAAAAAGGACATAAGTATTACAAAAGTAGTGATTGTCCAAGTTGTCCTACTTGTGATAAAGAGAATAAACCTGAAAGTGGTTTCCTATCGAAACTAAGTTCACCTGCCAGAAATGCCTTAATTAACGAAGGGATTGATACTTTGCAAAAACTCTCAAAGTTCACTGAAAAAGAAATTCTAAAAATCCATGGTATTGGACCAGCTTCCTTACCAATTATGAGAACTTCATTAGAAGAAGAAAGTTTATCATTTAAAGAATAATATTGTGTTTTCCCTATCGTTTGGTCGTTTGGTGAAATACAGTAGGGGGCTATAGTTCAATAACGATCTTCAACGTTCGGACGCGATTGTGGAAGATAAAAAGCTTAATTCCTCGATAAAAGAGAGTACGATGTACCCTATTAAGTAGACACCAAAAAAGTCTACCAATAGGGTACTTTTTTGTATAATTAAGAAGCACAACTAGAGATAACATGGAGACGGGAAAATTATGAGTAAATAAATGTAATAATTAAATACAAAAAGAAATGTATATTTGGAGGGACTCCCATTGGAAAAAACATCTAAATGTATTCTTATGGTGCTTTGTGCGGCAATATTGTTTTTACCGACTCTTGCACACGCCGATGCTGAAAATGGAACAAGCATCATCGTAGCGATCGGGCAGGATGTTCCCACAGACGACCATTTGCCGGAGGGATACCGTTTCCCAGAAAAATACCGTGATAACGCCGTCCAATTCCGTACTGAGGATGGGGTTTTGCTGTCCGGTTATGTGTTGGGCGAGGGCAACCAAGGGATCACGCTTGGCCACGCAAATGGTTGGATGGTTTCGAGCTGGCTTCCCTTTGGCGAACGGCTTGTGGATGCGGGATATATGGTGATAATTTGGGAATTCAGAAATATTCTCCCGTCTGGGTCGTCCCCTCAATCGGAAAGCCAGCGCTGGGACTTGGATGTGCTTGCAGCAGCGCAGGTGTTAAGGGAACGAGGCGCCACTGAAATATTGGGCATGGGGGCGTCTGACGGCGGTAACGCCACTGCTGTCGCCGCACCTCATATTCCCGACTTGGTAGGGTTGGCGTTATTATCTTCTCCGAAAAATTCAAGGGGAAACGCATTGGAAGCCGTTGCAAAGATAGACGTTCCTGCTTTTTTCGCTGTATCGAGCGATGACCCCGTCGGAAATTTCTATGACGAAGTAAAGCCCATTTATGACGCCAGCGCTTCGGAGCAAAAGGAGTTTCACCTCTTATCCAGCTACGAACACGGAACGGATTTACTTTCGGATGTGGATCGCTATTCCGCCAAGGTTGGGTCTACAGAGGAACAAAAACAGGAGCGCAGGCAGTTGGCCGACGATTTGATGCGTTTTGTAAATGAAACCTTTGACAAAAAGGCAGGCGAAAGCAAAACTGAAACGCCGACATCAACTCCTAAACCTGACGAAAGCAAAACAGACGTGCCGACATCCACGTCTAAAACCGAAGGAATAATCGACCGTACTGAAAACAGTAACGACAGTACCATGATGTATCCACTGATGATTATCGGATTGGGGGTGCTGTTCTTACTCATTGTTATCGTAGGTAATAAATACAAAAAGAAATAAATAATGGTAGTGCTTTTTTATGTACGGAGTGAAGCTATTACCTTAATCGCCTATTGCGAATAAAATGAGCATAACTTCGGGCCATGTTGGAGGTGTTATCAAAGTACATAAGGGGAGAGGAGTATGGTAAAAATGGAGAAAAAGAACCATAAGGATGCGAAAAAATACCGATACGACAAGAAAATACTCTATTAAAACTTTACTGCGTATAATCAAAGTTGTACATTCAAAGTCGTGCTGTTATTGAATATTAGAGCAGTGAAACTAACTAAGGTGGGATTCGCATCCATGGCAACGATGAGGTCAGGGGGGGTGTCCCTTTTTTCTATTTGGAGCCTTTCGAAAGGGGCGAACCCTTGGAGATCGTTATTATAAATCATTTTACAATTGTACCTTTAAAGGAATGGTTTTTTACATTATTCAATATGATTGTCGTTGCACTTCAAGAAGAAACAGTTTATAAAAATATTCCGCGATTAGAAATAAAAATAAACTGAACTTTATATTAGTTATAGTAATATCTCAGATTCTATTCAGTATTAGCCACCTTCCAAGAATGTTAATTCTTTTTTACCTCTCCCCGTAAAAATTTTGAGTTGATGATAATGGTGAATTTATCCTTCTTTTAAATGATAAAAATGGTTTGATTTCCTGCTAACTTTTTAATCATTACTTGAAACTTGGTCTTTATCGAACCATAGCGGTTCCTTATCATCAACATCACCATTATAGTTGATAAAGATCTCTTCTCCTGCTTTTATATCTGAGTAGGCATAGAAGTCAAACGTATGGTTCTGAAAGTTAATCACATAAGTAGCATTAGGCTCATACGAATGATTAAAAAGCATACCGTACCCGAGCAAGATAGCAGTATGCTTTTTTCCATACTCGAACACATAATCTGCAAGCAAAGTTTTTTCAATAAAAACATGTTCCTTATTAGGATATGGAAGGACTGGAGCCTCATGGATCAGCTCACCTTTCACTATATCAACAGTTGCAAATACTCCTCGATTAAATTCTCCATCACTTAACGGAGATGTCTTAATTTCTAATATGTTAATCACCTGCAATTCCTTTTAGGTTCATTATCTTTATTATCTTAACAGTATTTTATATCAAAGTTAATAAAAAGGAAATTCGAAATTGTTGCGAGAATCTCAACGCTTTGGACTGGAAATTGTAATTGTTTCCAATGAGGAACACAACACAAACTTTCACAAAAAATGTGGTCTTGTACCTGTTAGGGAGGAGTATGGCAATCAATAACGATAGGGTGTTTTTGTTAAAGAATGAGGGTTCCTTGCAAACAATTTCAAAAAATGCTATTCTAAAAATGAATTATTTTTGTTCGGTGTAAAGGATAGTATTAGTAAGAACTTTTCGTCTTGATGATCACTGAGAGCAAGGATAGTAATACATTGTGTGTGCTAACACACTAGGAGGCAACAAACATGGAAAAAGGTAAAGTAAAATGGTTTAATGGCGAAAAAGGCTTCGGATTCATCGAACGTGAAGGCGGAGAAGACGTATTCGTTCATTTCTCAGCTATCCAAGGCGAAGGGTACAAAACATTAGAAGAAGGTCAAGAAGTAACTTTTGATGTTGAGCAAGGTCAACGTGGAGCACAAGCAGCTAACGTTCGTAAGGCTTAATTATAATACCAAACATGGACAGACTCTTTTTTAGAGTCTGTTTTTCCTTTTCTTAAAAAACAAAAAAGGGGCTGTCCGAAAACAAAGAGCCTGGCACCTCCAACACTTTATATAGATAAAAAGCAGTTAAAACTACTCTATATATTGTGTTGTGAGGAGAGAGCCAGGCACTTATCGGACAGCCCCAACATGAAAAACAGTAAATCAAATGGTTAACATATTGTAACATATAATTTATAGGATTCCTAATTTCCATCACCTAAACTGAAAGTATCTGCTAAATAAATAAACTGCTTAATCGTTTTAAAAAATAAACTCTAAATTCTCCTCTACCTTCTGTAATAGCGAACTACTCTAAGGGAATATTCACAGTCGCAGATCCCCTTAAAAACTGTTCGTAGCTATTGAAATAAATCCGAATCGGATTTATTTTAGTGCTTGTATCAAATGTATAGGTTGATTCTTCCAACTCCTTTCCATTAGTATGACTAAAACCATTAGTATCAACTTTCTCGCCTTGTGCATCGATTGCTTGGAAAAACATTTGATAGAAATGATTTTCTTCTTTCGACTTATAGGCAGCACGAATAGTATTACTGTTTTCAATATGAATAGTTACATTTACATTGTCAGGAACATAGAGAACCTTCTTCTTTAGAAAATCAACTTCAATATAATCCTTACCTTTCGGCAATGCTTGAACATCATTGATTTCCAATGTCAAGCTTTTGGGTTCTCTGAAATAGTTGCTTTGAAAGAAGAGTGATGCCTCTGCGTCCCGCATACCCCCAAAACCAGAAAATCCATTTGTAATTGTCCCCCATACTTCGCCCTTCTCATCCAATAAACGCATGCTTTTAATTTGCAAAATTTGCATGGTATTTTCAGGATTGATAGAGATATCAAGCTTGGCACGAAGCGGAGAAATTCTTAGTGACTTTACCTTGAATTTTTGCCCATCAATTTCTACAGTTTGATCTAATTTGTAATATTTGCTTTTTGCGATTTTCTTTTGCAAAGAAAAAGGGATGTTGAATGTTGTCTCATGCTTATCTTTAAAGGAAATGGATAATTCGAAATTCGGATTTGTGTAATCAATATTTTTATTAGAGGTAACCTCTATGATATCTTCTATATAGTTTGTTGGCTCCTTGCCATACCAACTATATGTTAATCCAGCCTGCAGTACTTTATTATTTTGGCTAATCTCAACGCCTTTTGTGTCGAGTTCATGAATCTCGTAGGGAGCTTCAAGCTTATAGTTAATAATCATTCCCGATTCATCTGCAATAATACCAAGCAATGTAAGGGTTAAATCATTCTTTGTTTCCGTTATATTAAGCTCTTCATAATAATCATTTTTTAATATATCCTCAATTCCTTTATCATAGGCAATCATTTCAACGAGTGGAGCAAAGCCTGGTATTTTCGCAACAGCTTGTGCAAAAGCAGGGGATACGCGAATTGTTGTAACAAAGATTAAGATAAGAGCAGCTGTAACAGCAAACGTTCCTGTCCATCTCTTGCGGCTACGTCTTTCACTTCGTATTCTCTTTAAACCGTTTGTCCTTGCAAAGGAGAGTGCTTCTTTTGGAACTGGAATTGAATCAAGTTCATTCTTTAAAGTGGAATATTCTTTTTCATTCATTTAGAATTCCCTCCTGTCGCTAAAATAATGGCGTAACTTCCGAAGAGCTGTGTGCAGTCTAGATTTAACTGTCCCTTCAGGAATTTTTTGCACGCTTGCAATCTCATTATTTTTCTTATCTAAAAAATATTTCAAATAAATTAATTGCTGTTGTTCATACGGTAATTGCGAAATCGCTTCAGCAATCTCTAGCTTAGGAGTATCATAGTACTGTCCTTCGACCTCCAATGATTCTCGCAGCTCAATTCGACTTTTTCTCCTATGCATATCGTGACATACATTAAGCAATATTCGAACGAGCCAAGTTCCGACATAACGCGGCTCTTTTAGCGTATGGATTTTTTTAAAGCTTCGGTAAGTTGTTTCTTGAATGGCTTCAATTGCATCATGCTCATTTTTCAAATAAGCGAACGCTGTCCGATACATTACATCTTCATATGATTCCAGCACTTGTAAAAGAGCTTGCTCATCCCTTTTTATTGCTTTTTCAACAATATCTAACCCAACCACAGCGTTGCCTCCTTCCCCCCTGCTACCTATTAGACTTTACAGCATGGGAAATCGTTCATCTTCTTTTTCATAATTATTAATGTTACTAAAATTATATAGATGTAGATATCATAAAATAACGGGACCCGACCATATGGTGGGACCCGTTGATTTAATATCTTACTCTTTTTAAAACTTATTTAGTAAATTGATAACTAAACCATAAGAAAAAAACAATGACAAGATAACACTCATTACAATAAAAAAGAATTTGTAGTTGAAGATAAAGATGAAAGATTAATAGCATTTGGTATTAATGTTAAGTTTATGAAGAATGGTGGTAAACTCTTAAGTATTTTATTGCAAAAATCTATAGGTCAATTTCAATTTTTCCACCAGTATAAGCTCCATCATCATAATTTTCATTAAATTTGATACCACTAGCATCTAACCCACGCTCTTTTAATCTTTTTTCAATGCTTTTCTTATTTTTGTTTCTTTCAAATGGATTAGTTGTTTCCTTAACACCTTCCACAATTTCATCCCATTTTTCAAAAGGAATACCAACTCCTATTTCACCCGCTTGCCAATTCGCAACTAAGAGAGTTCCCGGACAAAATAAAGAGATATTAATATCTTTGGTATTATACGGATAAGTTGTTAAGTCTTGACAAACTGCTTGTATTCCAACTGTTCTTAAGTTAGACGTGTAACCATTGAAATAGCCGTGTCCTTGTATGATTCTCATAACATTATAGGAACTGCTCACTATAACTACAACATCTGGATCTTCTTTATAATTTTCGAGAGGCATAACGACTACGCCAGCAGGCTCTTCCTTTAAGAATAACAATTCGTCACTAATACTTTTTGATGTTTCCACATCATGATACATATTTTTGCAAAACCTTGCTTGTCCACTTGCCATTGCCCCAGGTACTGCTTCCATTTTTAAAGCTCTCGCTCCATTGGGACATGCTTGATTTTCTTTCGTAAGTTTCATAGAGTCCCCTTTACTTGCAAGCTGTACAGAGTTGCAATAGGTTACTTTACGATCTTTTTGAGGAACTTCGAAATTTTTGAATTCATTTTTGTCAAAGAAAAATTTAATTCCTACTGGTTTTCGGCCTAAATCTAAATAGGATTCGATTAAATCCACACTTTGTTTAATATGCATCTTTTTTCCCTCCGTATCAATTAATTATGCCCCTATATAAGAAAGGCTCAATCCCAATGATCAAGCCTTTCTAATACAGCACTATGCTCTACCCCATATCCGATTAATCCAGGTTTCAAAGAGGCCAACTGCTTTGTCTAGTATTAAACCAGTTGCACCAATGAATAGGATCCCCTCCATTACTAAGTCCAGTCTTAATGAATTTCGGGCATCAACAATCAAGTATCCGAGCCCTGATTGAGTACCAACCATTTCACCGGCTACGAGGAAAATCCATGCTGTACCTACAGCGATATGAAGCCCATTTGCAATATATGGGAATGCGGCTGGAAAAATAATCTTTCGTAAGAGCTCAAACCCTTTTAGTTCTAAATTTTGAGCTAATTTTAGATAGGTCTTATCCACCTTCCCAACGGCTGAAACTGTAGATAATAAAACTGGGAAAAATGCTGCAATAAAGATAATCACAATCGCTGGCATATCGCCAATCCCAAACCAAAGAACGATAAAAGGTGACCAAGCTGTAGGAGAAACAGGTCGTAGTAGCTGTACAATTGGGTCAATGACTCCCCACAGTATACTAATCCGCCCCAAAATCAGCCCTAGAATAATTGCTATGACCACAGCTGAAAGGTACCCAGCTAAAAACCGGTACATACTTACTTGAAAATGTTCAAAGAGAGTTCCATTTTTAATGAGAGAGATGATAGCATCTAGTACCTGTGATGGTGTTGGGAAGAGGGCAGTATTATACCCTCCAACTAGGCTGATTGTTTGCCATATCGCTATTAAAATGATAAACCCGATTGTAACGTTATTAAATAGACTAAACTAATAAGAGGATATTATGTTCAATATATGAGCATATATCCTCTTATTTTATACATACTTGATTTATTAACTAATTATTGAAAATATAGTCTAATATGTATATAATAAAGAGAACATACGTTTGCTACAGCAAGGTGGAGGACGTAGCCCACACCGGGAGGCGTAGTGAGGTCTTTAGACCGAACGTTACTAAATTTTCGGAGGTGAAATGCTATTAGGGTTCAAGAGGTTATCTTGGAGAATAACAGTAAGAGGTACATATTATTGGATCAAAATGGATTCCCTGTAATGCCAGTTATGAAATATATAAAATATTTAGATAAGACAGGGAAAAGTCCTAATACTCAAAAAACATATTGCTATTCCATAAAACATTTTTTCACTTATTTGGAAGAAACAAATATAGATTATTGGTCTATTAGGTTAGAAGATTTAGTAGAGTTTGTGGGTTGGTTAAGAAGTCCTTATGAGAGTTCAAAAGTCACTCCTCTACAAAAAGAGAAAGCAAAGCGAACAGAAAAAACAATTAACCTTACAATTACAGTTATCGCAAACTTCTATGATTACCTCTACCGAAATGAAGAAGTACAAAATGACATGATGGAAAAGTTAATGAGGCAAGTTTTTACAGGAGGACACTCACGCTACAAAAGTTTCTTACATCATGTTAATAAGGACAAGCCGTCAATCAGAAACATACTAAAATTAAATGAACCACGCAAAAGAGTAGAAACACTCTCAAAAGAACAAGTATTACAAGCAACTACTAATATAAGAGATAGGTTCTTAATTCAATTGTTATTTGAAACAGGATTGCGTATTGGTGAAGCTCTCGCTCTTTTCATGGAGGATTTTGTTTATGATCATGGGAAGGGGCATCGGATTCGTTTAGTAGATCGTGGCGAGTTGAAAAATGGTGCTATGTTAAAAACAGGAGAACGAGAAATATATGTGTCACAATCCTTATTGGACTTATATGATGATTACTTGTATGAAGTGATTGACGAATTGGATTTAGATTCAAACTTTGTTTTTGTAAAGTTGCGAGGTAAAGATGTAGGGAAACCAATGGAATACTGGAATGTAGAATCCTTATTTAAGCGTTTAAAAAAGAAAACAGGGATAAACCTACACCCTCATCTATTCCGCCATACTCACGCTACAATCTATTATCAGAAAACGAAGGATATTAAACAAGTGCAAGAACGGTTAGGACACTCACAAATCCAAACAACCATGAACCTATACCTACATCCTTCGAATGAAGATATTCGAGAAGATTGGCAAAAGGCACAATCCGAATTTAACTTAAAGAAAAATAGCTGAAAGGAGTTAATGGATGAAGCAAATAAAGAATGTTCAGGTAAAAGGAATAGGTTTTCATGAAGGTTTACAAAGAGAACTTTCAATGTACTTCGAAAAAACAGTACATGAAGATGGTTCTGTTTCATTTGAAGAAGTAAACAATCCATATTTCTTAATCAACGACATATGGAGTATCTATGATATAGGTAAAATTAAGCAATTTAATAAAATGGTAACGAACTATAAGGATTCACTTAAATTTCTTAAGTTTCAATTCATCAATCCATCTATCAATTTACAAGTGAAATATGTGTATTATAAGAAACTGTTTAATGATTTGTGGTCAATCCAAACTGCATCTGAATATCAAAAATTGTTAAATAACTTGACGAAGTTCTTTAACGAGAAATATCCTAAACTATCATCTTTCTTGGGGTTAGATATTGATAAAGTAGAACGTGAGTATTTGTTTTGGTTGAATGAAATTGGACTGAAGACCCATTTTATTAAAAAACGAGAAATAAGAAAAGATTCTATCATAAAAACACCAGTAGCTAGTTTTTTGAGACTCATTTATAATGCCCTATTACGATTCACTGATAAACGTGAAGAATGGAAAAAAGACAAATGGGATATTCGTAATTTACATGAAAAATACGGTATTTATTACAATAAATCCGATAAAAATTATTTCCTTAATATTTACAATATTGACCCAAGAGTTCGTGAGCAAGTTAAAAAATACTATAAACAACGGTTATTAAGTAAAAATAACTTCTCTTGGAGTACAGCAATAAAATATCTTTATTCTTTATCTGAATTTTTCAAGTTTATCTTCTCTAAGGAAAAATCATGGTTTGATATAAAATCCTTAAAACGTCATCATATTGAAGAGTACGTTGAATACTTACATGAATACGCTAAAAACAATCTAAAACGACGAGACTCGAATCCTGAACTGTATGTATATCAATCATTAACATACTTACAAAAGTTTCTTGAGGATATTCAACGATATGAGTATGAAATGGCTCCCGCCACTCATGTAAGATTGTTAATCTATCCTGAAGATAAGCCTAAAATAAGAAAAAAATCAATTGATGAAATTGATTACATCCCTGACTATGTATTAGAGCAACTCTTTACTCATATTGATGACTTGCATAAAGATGTTATTCCTGTTGTCATGGTTGCATTTAAAACAGGCCTTAGAATTTCCGATGTATTAGGGTTAACTTCTGATTGCTTGGTGAAACTAAATGGTCAATACTCCATTGAAACTGATATTGAAAAAACCTATGTTAAAGGGCACCGAATCCCCATTGATGATGAATTAGCTGGAATCCTTGCGGTTTTGATAGAAAAATCTAAAAAGCATAGCAATCAAGATAACAATCCCGAAGGTTATATTTTCGTTCGTTATCGTGGTCAAAGGAAAGGAAAACCTTTTGATCAAGATTTTATAAGAGTAGAATTAAACGTATTGGCAATGAAAAAGAATATCACTGATGAAAGTGGAATCTTATTTCATTTTAAAACTCACCAATTCCGACATACTTATGGGGTGAAGATGTTAAACGGTGGTGCGGATATACTGACGGTACAGGAGCTTTTAGCACACGCTTCACCAGAAATGACATTAAGGTATGCAAGACTATTAGACGATACGAAAAGAAAGGCATTTGAATCGGTAATCAGGCAAGGAGTTTTCACATTTAACCTAAACGGCGAAGTACAGGAAATCAGGGCAGATGAAGACATACCAACCGATATATTAGATGCCTTATGGCAGGATCACAAGCTGAATGCGATGGACAACCCTTATGGAACATGTCACGCTCGATTAAACGGAAGCTGTCCTTATATGGAAGCCCCACCCTGTCTTACTTGCGGTGACAATCAAACACCATGTAAGGATTTAGCTGTTGGCTTTTCAGAGTTAGATAAGGAAAAATATGAGCTTCACATTAAAACAACTATAAAAGCAATTGAAATAGCAAAACAAAGAGGTCGAAAAGATATAGCTGAGAAAAACGAAAGAAATTTACAACGGTATCAGAACATTTTAAATACCCTTCAAGGAGGAAATATTATCTTTGGTAGACAAGCCCGTATCAAAAGAAATTTAGGTGTTCAAAATGGCTGATCGTTCAGCCCACTTGAAAGCCATTCATGCGATTCGTAGAGCTAACACCTATCAGAAGGTAGACGAAGCCATTAAAAGGCTTATTAAAGCTAATGAAAAAATAAATTTCAACAGTGTATCCAATGAAGCTGGTATATCAAAAGCAACACTGTATAACAACAAGGAATTCCGTTCGAGAATTGAAACATTACGAAATCAGCAATTACAAGTACCTACACCGAAACAAGTAAAACGAGAAATGAACGAAAGCAATAAAGATGCCCTTATCGCCTCACTAAAAAGAAAGAACAAAAAATTGGAGGAAGAAAATAAACAACTCAGAGAGCAACTGAAAGTTGCTTATGCAGATGTTTATAAAAAGTTATAAAGGAGAATAACCTTCTACCCCTCTTCTTCACCTAACGGGCAATTTAGTTGAAGAATAATTTAAAGATTTCAGTGAAAAATACTCATTAATTAAATCTATATTAAAGGAGTTTTCGATGAAGAAATTCCTGGTAATATTATCTGTTGTTCTTCTTAGCATCCATATTAATAACCATCAAGTGGTTGCGGAAAAACTTTCAGGAAATCTTGATGCCCAAAGTGAGCAACCTGATTGTAAACTTATATATGATACATTGATTACATCACTTGAACCATCCATACAAAAGGAAATAATTAATTACTATGGATATCCTAAACAATATGGTTTATATGATGCTAAGATTTTGAGTATCATCAGAGGGCATGAGGGTCAGTTTAGCTTTATTGCAAAAATCCAAGTCACAACATTTGACCATGCACATGACCCTCCTTATGGTAAGGAAACAATGACTTTCAAAATAGACACATTTGGGGTTAAAACAATTAGCTTTCAACATGAGGGAGATAAATTAGAAAAGGATATAAATGAATTTTATAAAGCAACACTTTCAGATATAAAACAGTCTTTTAATTTGAATTCAGAGTCTTACTCTTCTTACACATACAATCAATTGCAATACCAAACAGAAATAAATAAGGAATTTAAATCTTTATTTAATATTGCAGAAGAAATCGTAACAAACGTTTTGCTTCCTGAAAGAGAGATACCCTACAAAAATGTTATTGACCCTGTAACCATTATTAAAGGAAATACAGGTTATATTCTCTTTAAAAAGTCTGATGGTACAAATGTAAATTATCAAGTACAAAAGAAAGATGGTAATTGGATAGTAACAGATAAAAATAGTAAACAAGGTAAGAAAATGGATTATAAATTACCATGGTATGTATGAAAAAAATTAAACCTACTGATTAATTCACTTAAAACGAGGGCTATTCTTCAAGAAGGAGAATAGCTCTTTCTTATTGAAGTATTGGAAGTTTAGTTGAATGTCTCTATGGACAGCTTAAAAACCAAAAGGGAGTGTCCTCATGAAGAAGCTTTACTTAATCATTTTGTCTGTGTTTATTTTTTCAATAGTTCACTTGCAAAATCCAATTCACATCTTGGCTAAAGATAATTATCTATTTCCAGATAATAAGGAAAAGCAATTTATTAGTGCCGAGGAGTATTTTCTTAATGGCAGCCTAACGAATTATACCGAATATAAGGAAGCTGATATAAATTTTCGGCAAAAATTGCTTTACAAGGACTTAAAATCGTTTATCAAATCCAAAGTGACTGATTATTACTACATAAATTTATACAATGTTTATGCCGATCCACATAGTGGAGTTAGTCCTAATCGCCAAGTGTATTTTTATTGTTCCATACTAAACACTGATAAGTCCCTCAAATATAAATATATAATTTTGGATGCAGAAACCTTTAAACAAATAGTAAAAGGTGATGGAACAAGTTTTAAATTTAAGGATTGAATCTTCTTGTACTATTGGGGGAGTTAGTTCAACAAGAAAAGACATAACATATTAGTCATATAAAATATGTTATGTCCTTTATTTTATCTAACTTTTAATAATTTTGGTCTTGATTAATGTAAATGATACTTCTATACCTAACCATTTAATCACTTGCCTTTTCAAAAATGAGGAGTTTCATATACAGGGACAACAATCGATAAGGATATATCCATACTTAAGGCTTCACCTTTTCAAATAATGAATTATCTACAAAATCCTCATAGGATGGTGGGTCTTCCTGTAGTCCCATCTCTATTAGGTTTTTAGTTAATTCAGCATAGTCTTCTTCATGGATTTGCAAATCATCATAGACGATCCACTCAAAGGATAATTCCATTACTTCTTTATTGACTGGCATATACTTTCCTGACATTTCATGGGTATGTTCATCTTTAAGCTCGGCTGTTTTACCAGCTTCTAAATAGTACAAACTCCTCGGCAATTTCCTTTTCTCCATTAATAAAGTCATCGCGAAGGACAAGGGAACAGTCAATGGAGTTTTTCCAAATTTCATTATCTTGATATAGAACCTTTCCATTTTGAATCGCGACGGATGCTGCTCCAAAAGGCTCTGCAACTACATATCCTTTGATTCTTCCTTCTGATAAAGCAGCTGGCATTTCTGCCGGAGCAAGCTCAATCGCATTGACATCAGTGTATTCTAGACCGTTTTGCTTAAGCATTTGATAAAGTAGGATATTGTGAGTAGAAAATTTATGAGGGATGGCAAAATTTTGACCTTTCAAATCTTCGACACTATTAATCTCGTTTCCAACGACAAGAACATTTCCATCACGGTGTCCGAGGGCTACTGCTTTAATATCGATTCCTTGCTCTTTTGCAGCCATTGCCAGTGTGACAAGCATGGAAGCGCCATCAATATTTCCTGTGTTCAATGCATCTATTAACTCTGGCCACGTGCCAAACTTGACAAGCTCCAAATCAAAATTCTCGTATTTCTCTTGTTCTTTTTCTATGAATAGAGGAACGGCATGAGTGATCGGTAAATATCCGATTTTAACCGTTCTTTTTTCCCCTTTTGCACTTCCAGAGGATTTGGTATTTTCAGTTCCTCCACAGGCTGCGAGTATTAATATCATAAGGCTAATCAATAAAGTTAAACTAATTCGGTATGTCTTTTTCATTTTAGGCTCCTATTCTCAAACTTGAAATTTAGCTACTATACTCTAAAACTAGGTCTGATTGATTCATATGAAAATGATCAAAGACGATCCTTCGATAGTTTTGAAATTCTTGATGATTTCTGTCTCTTGGTTTTGAAAGTGAGATTTTTAATTCCTTTTGAACATGTCCAGGATTCGACTGCATAATATAGACCCGGTCAGACAAATAAATCGCCTCATCGATATCATGAGTGACTAAAACCATTGTTGTCTTTTCTGCATGTTGAATGCGAAGAAGTTCATTTTGAAGGTTATAGCGGTTAAATGTATCTAAAGCAGCAAAGGGCTCATCTAGCAAGATGACTTCTGGCTGTAGGCTAAGCGCTCTTGCAATTCCGACTCGTTGTTTCATTCCTCCTGACAACTCATTTGGGAGCAGTCCTTCCTTTCCACTTAACCCTACTAAGTCCAGATAATGAAGGGCTCTTTCTTTTCGCTCTGCTGCACTCAGCTTCAATCCTTCAAGCCCTAATTCCACATTCTTTATTACCGATCTCCAGGGCAATAGTCCGTAGTCTTGAAAAAGCATTACACATTTTCGACTAGGTTGATTAACAGTATTTCCATCAAGCAAAACTTGACCTTCGTCAGCTTTCTCAAAGCCACCGATGATATTGAGAAGGGTGCTTTTTCCACAGCCGCTTTCCCCTAGTATTGAGACTATTTCTCCTCGGTTTATATCCAAAGATATTTGTTGTAATACTTGATTACGGATATTTTTATGATGAAAGCTTATACTCACTTGTTTTATTTGGATGAGCGGTCTGCTTCCCGAACCCATGACTTTTCCCCCTTAAGCATCTGAAACATCAATATTTAATATTTTCTTCATATAAACTCTAGTACATTTTACTAATATACCTAGCCTTTTCCAATTCAAAAAACCTATCATATATGCACATTGCTATGCGAAAAATCTATAAATACATATAGAGCTTGTCTAATAAGTAGGGATTTCTCTAGATGAAGAGACAGTTATTAAAGCCCGTCAAGCCGCGAACCCCAATTTGATTCACACCGCAACTGACAACTGAAAAATAACATCAGAAACGGCCTTACATCACCCGTGATGTGTTTTTTTGATGATTGAGTTTTTGGGTATTTAAGTATTTTATTGTTTTCTTTACCAAGATGTATTACCATGTCGTTAAACCAACTAAATAGGTGGGAATTTATAAAGTTCGTAAATTGATAGCTTTGAAGATTCGGAGTGGTTAATGATGAGTAGGATCGAAAACAAAAATGAAACACTTGTAGGATTGATTGATGAGTACTTAAAACCTTATGTGAAAAAAATTGAATCTGGTGACTATTATGCAGAACGCTTCCTTAAGAAGCTTGGTGAAGTGGGTTTGTTGTCCTCTTCAGGTAAGACAGACAAAGAAATATTAAAGGACGGCATGAAATTAGTTGAAGAAATTGCCCTCGTGTGTATGACGACTGCCTTTTGTCTCTGGTGCCACCTTGGGGCCTTGATCTTTCTTCGCAAAACAGATAATAGGGCTTTAAGAACTAAGTTTTTGACTCCTCTTGAAAAGGGTGAAATTCTAGGAGGAGTAGGCATTTCCAACGCAATGAAATATTTTGCTGGTCTTGAAAATCTACATTTAAGCGCTCAGCCAACGGAGAACGGCTACCTAATTTCAGGCACATTACCTGCCGTTTCGAATTTGGGAGAGGATCACTGGTTTGGAATTATTGCAAGTGTGGGTGAGAATGAGAAAGTGGCGTTGTTCGTATCTGCCAAGGCTAATGGTCTAAAATTAAAGGAGCAAGTGGACTATCTTGGTGCAAACGGAAGTGCTACTTATTCTTGTATATTTAATGATGTATTCGTACCTAACGATAATGTATTAGCGAACAATGCTGCTTCATTTGCAGAACAGATCCGTCCAGCTTTTGTCGCCAATCAAATTCCTCTAAGTCTTGGTATTATTGGGGCATCCATTGCTTCTATTGAGAAAATGACTTCAAGGCAGAATGGATGTAACCGTTTCTTAAAAATACAACCCCACGATTTACAGGAATCCTTAAGTGAAATTAAGAAAAAGCTAGCAGAAGCTGTCAGTATGGATGAACTGAAATGGAACGAGATTGCCGAGCATCGTCTAAAAACCGCCTATCTCGCTTTAGAGGCTGTCCAAGCTTGTATGCTTCATCATGGAAGTGCAGGGTACTTGAGAGATTGCGCCCCTGCAAGAAGACTTCGTGAAGCCTATTTCTATGCTAATTTAACCCCAACCATGAAGCATTTGGAGAAGATGCTTCAATAGTTTATGAGCAGGGGACGGTTCTTCTTCTTTCATCGGAACATTAGAATCGTTCGAGGTCACTGAAAAAGTCTCCTTTTTAAGTGAAATTTTCGTATGGTCGCCAAGACCTTTTTGTATTTTGTGAAAAAATGGTGATAAATCTTAAAAGAAACAAGTTTGAAGAGGATAATACGTCTAATATGGTACCTGTAGTTGGGGCGACGTTCTACCCCGACTACCGTAATCATATGACCATATAGAAAAGGTCAACCAGAAAAATAGTTTAATAAAATCTGAAAAAGCAAGCACCTATATAGGTGCCTTTAGGTTAACTGCATAGTTGTAATACAAGTACCGTCATTCTCAAAAGTTGAAATTTCTGATTCAGATACTTTTCCATCATATTTAATTTTTACTTGATATGTTTTATCTCTTGGGAGCCATAAATCGAAAAAACCATTAGATTGGGCTTTTACCTTTTCGTCCAAAATCACATTACCTTCTGTATCTTCAATGTATACATCAAACTCTTTATCAGCTAATTCACCTTGACAACCTGTCAAGCTATGATTCGTTCAAGGGTGGGTTTGGTCAACGTAAGGCGCAATCGAAACGAAAAAATCTTCTTCAGATAAGTCATAGACAAATTTGTCTCCATCTGCTTTATTTACAATTAGCTGTTGAGAAGTAATTGAAGCAGACTCACTCTTATTAGTCGCTCCACTGTAATCACTCACTAATTCTTTGATGTTTTCAACTTTTAACGCAACGTCGTCATTTGAACTGGTTTCTCCACAACCAACTAATAGAATAGAAGTAAGCGAAACAGCTAAAAGTGTTGTTTTTATCTTCATCCTTGTTCCTCCCTTATTATTCAATGACATAGAGAACCTTATCAAATAAATATGGAGAAATTATGGAGAAACAATAATAAAAACTTAAATGGAATAAAATGAACATGGAAAATTAAAAAGGATGACGGCAAAGTACACTACAAATCCAATAACGACAAGGTTTATTAGGAATCCAAAAAGACCATAACCCATCATTCCAAATCCATGTACTCCCATCATCTCGAATCACCTCTTGGTTAGAATTTATTCATCATACTTGGTGGGCTACCATTTTCCATAATCCCGCCTTCTCCATGGCATGCCTGATACATATCTAGTAGCTCTTTGTCGTTGAAGTTAGGATGCATTTTCTGCATATACGGCTTCATTTCTTCAAAGTTCAAAAATCCATTCCCAGTCCTTGTGCAAATGCATAAGTTCCTACCCAAGATGTGGCTGCTAAATGGGCTATACCTCTGCTACCTAATGAACATGCGACTTTACTCGATTTAGCCAGAAAAGCCTATCGAGGAGAGTATGTTGATAAGTGGGAAGGAATGGAGTCCGAGGTGATAGCCCTAGTTGACTATATGAAAAACTCTATAGAGTCTTATCTTAGTATTTAATTGCCATTTAAGCTGATGTGATGAAAAAAGAAGAAGTGAACTCAATGGTTGAAGAAGCTCTTTCTACATTTAGCGGTTGATGTGTTGGTAAATAATGCTGGCGGTGGTATCCGGCAAAGCACATTTATGGATAAAAGGTTAAACAACAAATTATTTGTGTACCACTAACAAAACACGGATTCAAATGGCTTTTCGTCACACAAGAGCTGATAAGAAAATGGGGTTGTCCACTTTTGGGACATCCCCGTT
The DNA here is from genome assembly GCF_046351715.2 of Cytobacillus sp. Bva_UNVM-123. NCBI lineage: Bacteria > Bacillati > Bacillota > Bacilli > Caryophanales > Bacillaceae > Cytobacillus > Cytobacillus sp. Bva_UNVM-123. Next base: position 4,480,956 of record NZ_CM177772.1, on the reverse strand, counting down.
TTGAGCTTTAATCCTAACCTGTGTGGTGTATATCGCTTCGGTTCCCAACAAATTATCTAATAATCTTTTCCCAAGTAAGAGCACTTTGTTCTCTTACGGAATCTATCTATATATGACGATTGCCATTATTTGTTTGGCTGCTCTTTGGAAAGTAGCTTTCAAAAAGATTCCGAGAAAGGAATAAACTTTTTTCACCAATCTACATACCCAGAGTAAAGGTTTATATTTGACAAAATGATTTATGTTGTTTTATATTTTAGTTACATAAACAATTAAGGTGATTAAAATGAATAAAGAAATTAAACAAATTGTTGATGACATTAGTCAATATTCTTATGAAATGAATGCAAAATTAGTGAAAGCACAAGAAGCTTTGTTTGAAGATGATTTATCAACGAAGCAAACGATGGTACTTGATTTTGTACAAAAGAATGGAAGATGTATGATGGGCGATATTGCGCACTATATGGAGAGTTCTCCTAGTGCCGTAAGTCAAATAGTTTCAAGACTTGAAAAAGAAAATTATCTCAAGCGCGACATTAACCCAAACAATCGCCGAGAAGTGGTTGTCATGATGGCTGAACGCGGAAAAGCATATTATCATCGAGAAGAACAAATTAACGAGCTCATTATTGAAAAAATTTATAGCAAAATGCCAGTGAAAGATTTAGAGCAACTGCGTAGTTTAATTCTACGCTTGCATCAAATTGTTGAGGAGGTAATGACAAATGATGGATTGGAATAAGGTAAAAGAACAGCTTGAAAACACGTTTAATGGTACTGTACTACTTGCACAAGACGAGACAATTTTATTACAAGGTGCCTATGGCGAAGCTTCTATTCAAACACATGCCCCAATGCAACTTCATCAATATTTTAACTTAGCTTCCGTATCAAAACCCATTACAGCATTGGGTATTTTACTATTAGTACAAGAAAATAAAATTACATTAGATGATGATATTAACCAATGGTTCGGTAAATTGCCTTACACTAATATTACTGTGCGACACTTATTACAACATACATCAGGTCTGCCTGATTATATGGAATTGTTTACAGAGCATTGGGACGAAACAACATTTGCGACAAATGAAGATGTACTGCAGCTATTAACTCAATATGCGCCACCTCGCCTTTTTGAAGCAGGTGAACGAATGGAATACAGCAATACAGGATATGTGTTACTCGCTCTTTTAATCGAGCGTGTGACTAATCAAAGTTTTTCTAACTATATGACAGAGGCTATTTTTAAACCGCTAAATATGACCCACACAACTGTAACTTCATTAACTTTTACAGAACAAAATACGAATGAAATTGCACATGGCTATGTGTATGATGTGTATGCTGGTCACCATGTTAATCCTGCTGAATTTGCAGAAACGAAAGGTACTACCTGCTTGAATTATATTACTGGTGATGGGGGGATCTATTCAACGGTAGAGGATTTATGGAAATTAGGTCGTGCTATCATTTATGCACAGCTTTGGAATGAAGCATTACTTATGCAAGCCTTTATTCCATCGACACAAACGGTAGAACAACCTTTTGCTTACGGTTTGGGCTGGTTTATTAATGAAGATCAACAACTGGGAAAATGCGTATGGCATAGCGGAGGCTGGCCTGGCTATGCAACTACATTTAAAATTTATCTGCATGCTAAAACTATCTTTGTCTTTTTACGAAGCAAAGAACAAGAATTAGAATATGAATTAGCGATCGGGGAAGCGATTGAACAAACACTTATCACAAATGAATTCCAGTTACCGAAAAAGCCTAAGCAAATAAAAGCTGTCCATTTACCATCCGAAACTTTACAGCGCTATGAAGGCAAATACCAACTGCAAGAACACCCTGAACATGTGATTGAAGTAGCTTTACTAGAAGATAATCACTTATATATTTTCTTACCAAGTACAATGCCACTTGAGTTACATGCGGTTAAAGAAGATGAGTTTTTCTTACGTAGTTTAGGCATTCTAGTGACGATTAAACAAAACACATTAACTGTTATCGATGGAAATCAAAAAACAATCGCAATAAAATAATATCAACTTTGATGTATTAAGAAGTTGTAGTTTTAAGATAAAGTCACAATGCTTCCAAAAAAATGTGGAGTTTTACCCCTTTGGATATGGTTATCTAAAGGGGTGTTTTTTTTACACTAATTGGATTGTTTCGACTAACATTCAAGGATTTTTTCCAGATATATGTTAATATGAACATGAATTCAGAATTTTTCAAAGAGAGGAGATCTAATATGAAATTTCTTTCCGTTGTAGTTCTGATGGGGATTTTATTAACGGGGTGTCAGGACACTAAAAACGGGACACTTGATACATCGAAATTAAATAAAATAGAGATGGAAGATTTAACAGAGCAACAGCAAGAAAAGATACCTATTTCCTATGAAGCATCCTCTTTAAAAGCAGGATTGGTGGCTCTTCCGTTTGAAATAAAATTACCTAAAAAACTACCTTTTGAATCAACACCTTTCCAGCCACCAACATTTATGGATTTTAAACACGATGGTAAGGTTTTTATGGTAGAGTTTAAATCTTTCTCAAAAAACAAAGATGAGAAAATCTTATTAATAATTTCTGTTTCTAACATCGAGAGTAACATCGATACCTCCAATACGGAACCTATTGAACTTAAAGGTGATATTGTGGCTATTTATTCAGGTAAGGCTTTGTCTTTTAGCAAAGATAAAATATCTTATTCTATCCTATATATGAACAATAATATTTCTAATAAACAACATAAAAAAGATATTATCGAAATTGCTAATCAAATGATAATCGAGTAAGAGGGAGTGCTTAATCTCGACTTCTCATACCACCTTTCTTTTATATACTGACCCAAAACAAATGAGAAAACACTGCGAATTGAGCGTTATATATTTCTTGGGAAAGCCTTAAGAACTTTACCAGAGAATTGGCATGGTTTAAGTACTATTGAAACTCGATATAGGCAACGTTATTTAGATTTAATCATGACAAAGGAAACGCAAAGTCGTTTTATAGCAAGAACGAAAATGGTGCGTGCCAATCGGAGATTCTTTGAGGACCAAAATTTCTATGAGGTTGTAACTCCTGTATTACATCATACTTCACTGGGTGCATTAGCTAAGCCTTTTAGGACTTATCATAATTCTTTAAACACAGAATTAAACTTACGAATTGCCCCAGAAACCTATTTAAAAAGATTAATTGTAGGTGGATTTACGAAAGTATTTGAAATTGCAAAGTGTTTTAGAAATGAAGGAATCAGTCCTCAGCACCTTCAGGAATTTACAATGGTAGAAGGCTATGCTGCATACTGGAATTATAAAGATACAATGAAATTTATGAGAAATATGGTTCTCTTTGTTATTGAACAAACATTTAACACAACTATCATTACCATACAGGGTCAACTGGTTGATTTTTCATTAGATTGGGACATTATTTCGTTCAGGGATTTAATCTTAAAGGACACAGGGATTGATATTGACCTTTATCCTGATGTTAAAGGTTTATACCAAGAAACGAAAAGGAAAAATATTGATTTAGAACATTTGGATATTGAATCTTTAGGAAGAGGCAATTTCATTGATCTACTATATAAGAAAGTGAGCCGACCTCAAATTGTAAACCCGACATTTTTAATCCAGCACCCTATCGATTTATCTCCATTAGCTAGGGCTAATGATATTGACCCTACTCTAACAGATCGATTCCAGTTAGTAGTTAACGGTGCTGAAATAATAAATGCGTATTCAGAGTTAGTAGATCCTCTTGAACAAAGAAGACGGCTGGAAGCTCAAGCCCTTCTCAAGAGTAATGGGGATTTAGAAGCTATGGAGATGGATGAAGATTATCTAACTGCAATGGAATATGGGATGCCCCCTATTTCTGGATGGAGATTTGGAATTGAACGCTTGTTAATGGTACTAACAAATAGTGATACAATTAAGGATTGTGTTTTGTTTCCATTGACTAAAAAACTGTAGAATTTGCTCATAAGGTATGATGTGATCTGAGTTATCTCCTATTATTTGATTCATAGATACAAGTTCTTATTGAACAAAAGGTTGCGTTTCTACGTTATAGTGGAAACGCTATTTTAATATAGTGAAGGTGAGAGACAATTAAGGGAATTATCACAAGGAGTGTTAATTCCCTTTTTAAGATTATTAAATGAATTGGATCATTAGAAAATAGGGTAGTTCTGATAGTGAATAAAAATGTGGCTTGTTTTAATAATTATTATTGCATTGTTGGTGAGCCCTTATTAATCCTTCAGAATACCATTAAGAAATATATCCTTATAATACTTTTGCTTGATTTCCAATCGTTCATTTTCATCTGTAATATTGTTCTCTCTAAAGTAGTTCAATATATTAAACATGGATGTAGCGTATAAATGGAAAATAAATTGAATGTCAACAGTATCCTTTAATTTGCCAGCATTTTTGTACTCCATTAGTTCATCCATTAAAGGCGCATCCAGTTCCTTGCTATATTCGCCAAAATAAAACTTTTGCATTACTTCCATGGGGACTTTATACCATGTCCGATTAAATTCAATCTCAATTTTTGTACATACTTCCTCGATAGGAACCGTTTCTTTCCCGAATAAGATACTGCTTGTTTTCTCCTTTTGCTTATCCATATATTTCTTTTCAATGCAATTGAAAAAGTATAAATACAAATCATCTTTGTCATAAAAATATTGATAGAAACTGCCAATCGAAATGCCGGCATTTTTTGCAATATCCCTAATGTTTACATCCTCATAATTCTCCGTAATAAAAATTTCATATGTAGCGTCCATAATTCTTTGTTTTTTTTCAGGTGGTAAATTGAAGTAAGTTTGCTTTGGCATAGAGATCCTCCTCGGTTATAGTCAGTTAATTAAAAGTATACACACTTAAAAAATAATTTAAAATAATCTGAATACTTGTTGACACCACTAAATAATGTTGCTAATATTTTCAGTATAATATGAACACGTTCATATGTGGAGAGAAAAAAATCACAAGAATCCATATTTACTAGATAAAAATACACTATAGGGGGGAAACGAGTGAAAAGATATGTGACTAGAAGACTATTAATGGGGCTATTAACCATTTTGGTGGTATTTTCAATCAATTTCATTATTATCAAGATAGCTCCTGGAGATCCCATTTCAACGATTATGGGTAAAGATAATGATGATCCTGTTTTAAGAGCAGCTTTGGAACAAAAATATGGTTTTGATAAACCAATGGTAACCCAGTATGCTGTTTATCTGAAAAACGCCATAACTGGAGACCTAGGAACATCAATAATTTACAACAAGCAGGTCATCACAATGATAACTGAGAGAATTGCCCCAACTCTTTTATTGGTACTTACTGCTGCGGTTTTGGCGCTAATAATTGGAACATTGATGGGGATGTACGCAGCAAAAAACGAAGGATCCAAAATTGACGTCTTCTTTTCAGGGGTAGCCTATATTTTTAATTCCATGCCCGCTTTTTGGCTTGGTTTGATGCTAATTATTGTCTTTTCATCCATTCTCGGTCTTCTTCCCTCCTACGGAATGATTAATACCCGGGAAGCACATACCGGATTCGATTACATTATCGATGTAATCGTCCATATGGTTTTGCCTGTGGGTACATTATTGCTAGTGGAAATTCCAATTTATTTTCGAATTGCAAAATCCTCCATCTTACAAGTAACGAATGAGGATTTTATTGTCACCTTACGGGCGACAGGAATGAGCGAGAGAAAAATTTTCAATAAATATATACTCCGGAACGCCATTTTACCTACTATCACCATTTTTGGCATTTCGATGGCCTATTTAATTACAGGGGTTGCTTTGATAGAAACCGTCTTTGCCTGGCCGGGAACCGGCAGCTTAATGCTTACTGCCATCACTCAGCGGGATTATCCCACTTTGATGGGAATCTATCTGGTTATGTCAATTTCAGTAGCGGTTGTCATGGTGTTGGTAGATATCATTTATGCCGCATTAGACCCGAGAATCCGATTCTAAAGGGGGGACTTATTATGTTGAGTGTTAAAAGGAATACTTATACAACTATTAAAGTAATCAACAGTGACATACAGCTTAAGTTAGGAGTGTGTGGCATACTCTTTCTACTACTTGTTGTCATTTTTTCACCGATTATTGCTCCGTTTAACCCATATCACTTTGGCCAAAATATTTTAAATGGTGTAGGAGTGAATGGACATTTACTTGGAACTAATCATCTAGGTCAAGATATTTTCAGTATGATTATCTATGGGGCAAGGACCTCTCTGATGGTAGCCGTTATTTCTGCTCTCATTTCTGCCGTGTTAGGAATATTAATTGGCGGTATCGCTGGCTATTTTGGCGGTAAGTTAGATTTGATTGTTACAGAATGTATTAATGCATTCATGATGGTACCGACGTTTTTTCTAATCCTTCTAGTAATCGCACTTTTTGATAATAGTATTACGAATGTCATGATTGTAATAGGTCTTACTACTTGGCCAAGTAATGCCAAATTGATTAGGGCACAGGCTCTTTCACTAAGGGAAAGGACATTTGTAAAGAGCGCTATTGCTATGGGAGAAAGTAAGTCTCAAATTTTATTCAAATACATTATTCCAAATGGTATTTTTCCGGTCGTGGCAAATACGACAATCGGCATGTCAAATGCGATTTTAACGGAAGCGGGGCTCAGCTTTTTAGGGCTCGGTGATCCTAACGTAATTAGCTGGGGACAAATGATCTTTACTGGTAAGCAATATATAACTACAGCCTGGTGGATTGCGACTTTTGCTGGAGTGGCGATTGTTCTGACAGTAACAGTGTTTTATTTGCTGGGTGATGGGTTAAACCATGTTCTGAACCCGAAACATAGCAACAGGAAGGGTGGGGAATAATGGTTCATATTTTGGAGATCAACAATTTTAGTGTGACATATAAGAATAAAAGCAAAAAGGTATACGCTGTAAAAAACGTCAACTTAAAAATGAAAAAGGGTGACTCTTTAGGCATTGTGGGAGAGTCTGGTTCAGGTAAATCTACTTTAGCGATGGCGCTATTAAGGTTGCTACCGGAAAAGAGTACGCAGATTACAGGAATTGCTAATTTTATCGATAAAGATTTAGTTCAATTAAATAAGAAAGAATTGAGAAACATTAGGTGGAGGGAGCTAGCGGCTGTTTTTCAAAAATCTATGAATTCTCTCAGCCCAGTACATCGAATTGGTAAACAAATAGAAGATATTTATAGGGTGCATAAACCGAATGCGAGCAAGGAAGAGATATTTAGTCGGATAACATACTTACTCCGATTGGTAAATCTTTCGGAGAGAGTCTATTCAATGTATCCTCATGAATTGTCTGGTGGCATGCTGCAAAGAGTGTCGATCGCGATAAGTCTAATCCACAATCCAAAATTATTAATTATGGATGAAGCAACGACTGCTCTTGATGTAGTAACACAAGGCCAAATATTGGATGAAATTGTAAAAATGGAACAAACCTTGGATGTAACGAGGATTATGATTACCCATGACATATCGGTGGTAGCTGCTTCCTGCAATAAAATTGCCGTCATGTATGCTGGGGAATTCATGGAATCGGGATATGTGAAGGATGTTCTAAAGAATCCAAAACACCCTTATACAAGGGGGCTTTTGTCCTCTTTTCCTTCACTCAAGGGCGAGAAATCGAAATTAACTAGTATTGGCGGCTATCTACCGGATCTCTCAAAGATACATGAGGGTTGTATTTTTGCTCCAAGATGCCAATATGCTACGGAAAAATGTATACATGAGAAGCCGGTTGGTGAGGAAATGCCGGATGAGAGCACAGTATGGTGTCATTTGTATTCAAACGGAGGTGAGCTAATAAGTGAGGAAAGACAGCCCATATATAAAGATTGAACAAATCTCCATGTGGTATCCACAAAAATCTAAAAATCTTTTAAAGACGTTCCGGGAGGAAAAGAAATGGATAAAGGCAGTAGATCAAGTTTCGTTTGAACTTGAACGCGGGGAAATCTTAGGGGTAATTGGCGAAAGTGGTTGTGGAAAAACCACTTTAGGCAAGGTGCTCGCTAGGCTTGAAAACCCGACACATGGCGATGTATACATTGATAGTGTCTCGACCAAAGAACTAATGCAGAAGGATACTAAAAAATTTAGAAGAATGGTGCAAATCGTCTTTCAAAATCCATTTGATACATTTACTCCAAGAGATACAATCGAAAAGATATTAATGAGACCTCTAAAAATTCATGGAATTGGAAAAACGATTGAAGAAAGAAGAGAAATTTGTATAAAGACATTGGAATCAGGTGGTCTTCGGCCGGCAGAGGAGATCATGAAGAGATACCCCCATGAACTATCGGGAGGTCAGCTACAACGAATATCCATCCTGCGTTCCATGCTTTTTGAACCAAAATTTATCATTGCAGATGAACCAGTTTCAATGTTGGATGTTTCAGTCCGTGCCGAGATTATCAACATGCTTCTATCCTTAAGTAAAGAAAAGAATGCGACAGTTATTTTTATCAGTCATGATATTGCTTTGACACGATACATTTCAGACAAAATAGCTGTCATGTATTTAGGTAAGGTAGTGGAGTATGGGGATAGTGATACAATCATAAACGATCCGAAGCACCCATATACCCAAGCTTTAATTTCCAATTGTTCATCAACCGATCCAGAAGAAATAAAGGAAATAATAAAAATTCAGGGAGAACCGCCTACCCCGGTTAATCCAGGGCCAGGTTGCTATTTTGCTCCACGGTGCTTTAAGGCTTCAGAGGAATGTTTTCAAAAATATCCGGCCGCTATAGAAGTCAGTAAAGGACATCTAGTAGCCTGTGATAGATTGAATTAAATAGAGTAAAAGGATAATAACGTGGAAGGAGCTGATTATGGGGCAAGATTATCAACTAGTAAAGGGTTGGAGGTTGAAGAAAGATTTTCGTCCTTTCATTAGGGTTAAGCAAATGTCTTTAGTAGTAATTGAGAGGAAACCCGGAGGACTAGCTTGCTAGAACATTCCAAGTAAATTATGACGAGGAGAGATATTATGAAAGGGAAATTCTTTAGCCTAACATTAATACTAGCTTTCGTTTCCATACTCACCATTGGGTGCTCAGGTACTTCAACAGAAACAGGCTCTCAAAAAGAAAAAGTATTGATAGCTAGGGCAACTGGCGATCCCATGTCATTTAACCCTGATACAATAGCGGATGACAATGCGTATGCCATTGTGCAGAATCTCTATAACAGATTAGTTAAATTAGATGCATCCAAACAAATCATTCCTGATCTAGCAAAGGATTGGGAAGTAAGCGATGATGGGTTAGTTATTACTTTCAATTTGAAGGAAAACGCAAAATGGCATGATGGAAAGCCTGTGACGAGTAAAGATGTAAAATACACTTTTGACACGATAAAGGAAAATAAAACCTACTATTTCAGTACAAGACTTGAAATTATTAGTTCCATTGAAACTCCAGATGATCACACAGTCATTTTTAAAATGAATAACCCAGACGTTTCTTTTATTGCTGACCTTGGTTGGTATGCTACCTTTATTCTGCCTGAACATGTTTTTAATAATGGTGAGAAATGGGAGGATAATCCAGCCTCTAAAAATCCGATTGGTTCCGGTCCGTTTAAATTTTCCGAATTTAAGCAAGGGGTAAATGTTACCTTGCTACCTAATAAAGACTATCATGATGGAGCCCCAAAGCTTGATAAACTAGTTTTTTCCATCATCCCGGACGATCAAACGGCCATTCAGGCTCTAATTAATGGAGAGATTGATGTTTTTGACAATGTGCCATCGTCAAGTGTTGACCAATTGAATGCAAATGACAAAATAAGAATGGCATTAAATGAGTATCCTTCACCTGCCAGAATGATATTTAATCTGAATGATAAGGTATTGCAAGACGTCAATCTAAGAAAAGCAATTGCCACTGCAATAAATAAGGAGGAAATATCAAAAAAAGTTTACAATGGCGTCCAGAAACCGGAGTTCAATATGTATCCAGCCCTCATCGAATGGGTGTCCAACAGCGAGGGGACATCCCCACATTTTAGTATTGAAGAAGCGCGAAAAATCCTTGAGGATGCGGGATATAAGAAGAATGCAGACGGTTTCTATGTAACAGGTATTACGCTAGATGTATTTGAAGGAAGCGGGTATCCGGATATGGCTAACCTGATGAAAGCGACTTTAGCTGAGGCAGGCATCGGCATAGAGGTAAAGGTAAGTGAATTCAATGCATGGAGCCAAAAGGTTAGCGTTAATAGAGACTTTATGCTTGAACTTCAAGGTGGATTTATGGGTCCTGATCCCGCAGCTTTAGCTAAAAGGTTTGGTACTGGAGAAGGAAGCAACTACGGTGAATATAGCAATGCTCAGTTTGATGAATTAACAGCAAAAGGAGCTGCAACCGGAGATCAAGCGATGAGAGCCCAATATTATAAAGAAGCCCAGGCATTGTTAGCTAAGGATCTTCCTTATGTACCGATTGTTGCTTATGCAGGTTACGATGCCAATAATGCTGACTATGTAAACCTGCCGATTGATGGTGCTGGTAAATGGGGATGGGCAGAGTATACCTATACTGATATAAAATAATTAATACCTTTAGATAGAATGTTTATCCTTTGACCTAATATACGAGGAGGTAGGTTATGAAAAAAATATTTGATGAGGTAATCAACCAAATTCCTGATTATAAAGAATTTTTAACTGTTGAAGAGATGGATGCAAGCAGTCGCAAACTGGCTGAAGAGTTTCCGGATGTAGTAGACCTGTTTGAAATGGGGAGAACGAGAGAAAACCACCCTCTCTATTGTTTGAAAATTGGAAATGGTTCAAATAATGCGCTTATGTTCGGATTGCCTCATCCAAATGAACCTATTGGGGCAATGATGTTGGAGTATTTTACAAGGGAGCTTGCGAGCAATGATGCCTTGCGGGAAGAGTTGGATTATACTTGGTACGTCATAAAGGCATGGGATGCAGACGGTACAAAGCTGAATGAAAAATGGTTTAAAGGACCATTTACCCTATATCAATACTCGCGGAACTTTTTCAGACCTGCTGGACATCAGCAAGTAGACTGGACTTTCCCAATTGATTATAAAAATTTGCATTTTAGTAAAGCTATTCCTGAAACCGAAGCGATGATGAATCTTATTGATGAGATAAAACCAAAGTTCATCTATTCACTGCATAATGCTGGTTTTGGTGGTGCGTACTGGTATATTACGAGCGAAACTCGCGAAATCTACGATGATATGAGGAATGCAGCAACAAAACAAGGGGTTCCACTCAGCTTGGGAGAACCAGAAGCACCTTACTGTGTAACATATGATCCTGCTATTTATCAAAGTTTAGGAATTCGCCAAAATTATGACTATTTGGAAGAGTACGGCATTGAAAATCCTGAGAAGAGTCTAAATGTTGGTACGTGTAGCGCCGACTACGCGAAGGAAAAGTGGGGATCGTTTACCTTGTTGACTGAATTGCCTTATTTCTATGATGAAAGAATCAAAGATTTGACGGAATCGGATTTAAGTAGAAAGGATGCTGTCTTGCAGAGTCTTGATTTTACAGAAGAGGCAGATGAATTTATCATAAAAACGCTAAATAAAATCAAAGATTTTACAGATGAACGGAATCCTTTCCGATTAGCATTGGAGGCATTTACCGACAATAAGGAAAGCAACGCCGCTACGAGAACAATGGTTTCGGTAAATCCTGATTTCTCTAAGACTGCGACAGTTGCAGAGAAGTTTGACAATCTATTAGTCACAAAGTTTTATAAAATGCTCTCCTATGGCTTATTGGTAAGGGCAAGTGAAACCGAATTAACAAAGATGGCAGAGAATAACGAAGATAATCAGAATAAAAAAGATACTTTGAAAGAGTCGTTTGACAGCGCACTTGAAAAATTAAAAGAACTTAGTGAAGAATTGGAAGAGAAAATAAATTATCAGGTTGTACCTATTAAAAATCTCGTTGCTATACAGTTGGAATGTGGGCTTTTAGTTGCAGATTATTTGCAAAAGAAAAAAGTTCATAGCATATAGAAATTAGATGGTCCGTTGCTTATCTGTATTTTATGCAGACGGGCTGCGGGCCATTATTTAATAAAAAGTGAAAGAGGTATAAATAATGAAAATAAAATATCCTCATACAAAAAAAGTTGAATTTAGCGAGATTTACCATGGAACAACCTTGTCTGATCCCTTTGTTTGGCTTGAAAATGCAAAGGACCCAGAGGTATTAGAATGGGTCGAACAACAAAATAGGTTTACTGAAAACTATTTTGCTACTTCAATTAAGGATGATGTTCAAGGACTTCAAAAGACGCTACGTGAAAAAGTAATAAGAACTGAATATTTTGGTGAATATGAGCTAGGAGATAAAATTTTTGCTGGCAAAATGAATGGGAAAGGGGAAATGTCTGCAGTTATTTTAGACTTAGAATATAATGAACTTGATATTATTGCCAATGGTAATATGTTTGACAATAAATTTAATATTTATGATGTAAGCCCCTCACCAAATGACAATGGACTATGCATTGTTTCTGCAAATCCTCATGGTGCAGCACGTCCATCTGCATTGATTTACAACTATCAAACAAAGGAATTGTTTAAGCAAATAGATAACTGCTTTTCTGCTGTCTGGTCGGGCGATGGGGAAACAATGTACTTCTCTGATGCGGAGGTTGACCATGAGAAAGGAATAAATATAAATTATATTAAGACGTATAATTGGAAAACAGATGTGACAGAAACAGTATTCATTTATTACGAAAATTCTCCTTTTATCATGCTAAAGGCCTCTAGGGATGGCAAATACATATTTGCCCAAATATGTACTGATTATGTAAACAGTAAGCTTATAATGATCGAAGCTGATAAAAAGGAAGCACGCCTCTTAACCGGAAATATAGTGGGTGGTTTTGAATATATAGGCACAACAAATCATTACCATTATGTTGTTTCAAACGATAACTCCCCTTTTGGTAAAATCATTGCTATTGATGCGAGCGGCGGAACCTATGAAAATGCAAAAATCGTAATCCCGGAATGTGGAAAGATTATTCAAGGTGCAATAGCGGAAGATGAAAAAATAATCGTTTCCTATATGAACGACGTTGTTTCAGAGTTAGCTGTTTTTGATTATCAAGGTGAGTGGATTAAAAATTTAACTTTACCATCTGAAATGGGGACAGTAGCCGGAATAGGAGGATTTAATTCAACAGTAGTTTCACCGTCAGGCATCATATATTTTGGCTTTGAATCCTTCTTAATCCCACCTAGTAGACTTAAATATAATTTAAAAACGGATGAACTTAAAACAGCATTTGTAACAGAGGAAGCAGATGTAAAAGACGATATTACTGTTACAAGAGAGTTTATTGTAGTCCGTGATGGGACTAGGGTTCCTGCCTTCATTGTTCATAAAAAGGATATCGATTTGGATGGTAATAACCCCACCTTAATGTATGGCTATGGTGGTTATAATCATGCTATGCCTCCGTCCTTTGCAAACTTTTTCATAGGGATGGATATTCATGAATGGGTGGAAAAGGGACTTGTCTATGTCAATTGCAACATACGCGGGGGAAATGAGTATGGTACCCAATGGCACAGGGAAGGGAATTTAGAAAACAAGAAAAACGTATTTTTTGACTTTATTGATATAACAGAATGGTTAATTGAGAAAGGATGGACTAACCCCAAGAAAATTGCAATTTGTGGTGGATCGAATGGGGGATTATTAATGACAGCCTTGACCACACTCCGCCCTGACCTTTGGGGGGCAGTTATTGCATCAGTTCCTCATACAGATATGATAAGATTTAAAAATGACGATAGAGGTCCTATGTATATAACGGAGTATGGTGATCCAATGGATAAAGAGCTATTTGATTACATGCTTTCCTATTCACCATACCACAATATAAAACCAGCCAAGTATCCAGCAATATATTTACAAACAGGTGAATTTGACAATAATGTCCCTCCTTATCATGCGAAAAAATTTGCTGCAAAAATGCAGGAGTTGAATCAGAGTGAGAATCCAATCCTTCTTCGCGTTATTGCGGAGGGTTCCCATGATAGAGGGAAGGGGGAGGAAATGTTTAAGACATTTGCTGAGATGCAGACATTTATAGCAACGGCACTTAAACTCTAGATATTCTTATGATGTCCAATACAGCTAGCCCAACGTTATCATTAAATAAAGTTGGGCTAGTTTTTTTGTTAAACGAAAAAGATAAAGGATTGGTAGAGACCAATCCTTTAATAAGGGGGGATAATAATCAAATCAATTCTTATCCTTTGCCTGCAATGCAAGCTTGACGGCAAAGTACACTACAAATCCTATAACGACAAGGTTTATTAGCCATCCAAAAAGACCATAACCCATCATTCCAAATCCAGGTACTCCCATCATCTCGTTTCACCTCATGGTTAGAATTTATTCATCATACCTTGTGGGCTACCATTTTCCATAATCCCGCCTTCTCCATGGCATGCCTGGTACATATCTTGTAGCTCTTTGTCGTTGAAGTTCGGATGCATTTTCTGCATATACGGCTTCATTTCTTCAAAGTTCAAAAATCCATTCCCAGTTCCTTGTGCAAATGCATAAGTTCCTGCTCCTAAAATAAATGTTGTGCTTAAAATTCCGATAGCTAATTTTTTCATTCTATTTCCTCTCCCTTCTTGGTTCTAGAATAAACTGAATAAATGGAGATATGATGGAGAACTTATGTGGAAGTTATGGAGATTGATTTATTAATTTCTAAAAGTGATAAACTACGAATTGAGGTGATAATAGTGATTAAGATCCTTTTAGTCGATGATGAGCCGATGATTACAGAAATTCTTCAAGCTTATTTCAATAAAGCAGGATACAGTGTGATAATAGCTGAGAACGGAATAGAAGCATTGAGAAAAGCAAGGAATGACAACCCAGATCTTATTGTACTTGACTTGATGCTTCCGGATATTTCTGGTCAAGAAGTCTGTAGCCTAATTAGGAAAGATAATGATGTACCGATCATTATGTTAACAGCAAGGTCTGCTGAGGAAGATAGAATCAATGGGATTTTAATAGGGGCAGATGATTATGTAATAAAACCCTTTAGTCCGAGAGAAGTAGTTGTGAGAGCACAAGCCATTTTAAGGAGAGTTAATAAGGATGGAACTACCAAGCACATGGCTTTTAATAATGGCAAGCTTGTTCTAGATTTTTTTAAGAAAGAAGTAAAGGTTGATGGAAATATTATTGCGTTAACACCTATTGAATATAAGCTTCTTACGAATTTCGTTCATTATCCTGGTCGTGTGTATAGTCGTGCGGATTTACTTGCAAAAGTACAGGAAGATGGAACTTTTTTTGAAGGGTATGAACGAAATATTGATACTCATATAAAAAACTTAAGGAAAAAGATTGAAGATGATACAAGACATCCTAATTTTATTTTAACAGTATTTGGTATGGGATATAAATTCGGAGGAAAAATGGATGTTTAAGACATTGCGCTTTAGAATTCTTTTTTACATTCTCTTAGTTTCATTAAGTGGAATCGTCTTTGTAAGCCTATCGATTCAATGGGGTTTTGAATCTAGTTTTGTGAATTATCTCAATCAGGATCGAGAAAAAAAGATTAATCGCATTAAACAAGAAATAGTGGCTGAATATAAAAAGACTGGGGAATTCAAGAATAATCAGATTTTTAACTATATGCATGAACAGGCTATGATAGAGAAATTATTTTATAAGGTGTTTGATATTGAAGGGGGGTTACAGGTTGATTCTACATCAATGATTAACATGATGGAACAAATGGGGATGCAGCCTAGCAATCAAGATAAAAAGTTACATTCTACTTTATATCCAATAATGATCGATAATAAAAAAATTGGAACGATCGAAGCTTTTTATCCACTAGGAATGGTTGATGAAGAATTTGTTTTTTTAGAAACAATCAAGCGTTATATTATTGTAGCAGTGGGATTAACAATTGTTCTCTCATTGTTGTTTAGTATTTTATTTTCTAAAAAGCTTACTTCAGGGTTTAATCGTCTTTCGCAAGCAGTTAAAGAAATTCAGAATCATAATTTGAACGTACGAGTACCAGTGGAAAATCTATCGGAAGAGATGAAATTACTCGGAACATCTTTTAATAATTTAGCTGAATCTCTATCTAGAGAAGAGTTATTAAGAAAACAATTTACAGGAGATCTTGCACATGAGCTTAGGACACCTCTAGCAACCTTAAGAAGTCAAATTGAAGCCTATCAGGATGGAGTTTGGGAACCCACTCAAAAAAGACTTCAACAAAGTCATGATGAATTGATGAGATTGGTCAGGCTTGTGAACGAATTAGAGAAACTTTTGTCTGCTGAAAATCCTCAAATACAATTACATAAAACTGAAATTGAGACGGGAAAAATACTTGCTTTAATCGAAAATCAATTTAAGCCATCTTTCAACAAAAGAGGTGTAAAATTAAATATTAAAAAGACAGATAAAGAGTATTATTTATGTGCAGATCATGATCGATTAATTCAAATTTTAACGAATATCATTCAAAATGCATTAAATTATACTCCTTCAGGAAAAAGTGTAACGGTTTCAATTAAAGAAATGGAGCATTATGTCGGGTTTATTATTAAAGACGAGGGTATCGGCATAGCGAAAGAGGACCTACCATTTATCTTTCATCGTTTTTACCGTGGTGACAAATCAAGAGCACGTAAAACAGGGGGAATAGGAATCGGGCTGTCTATTGTAAAAGCCTTAGTTGATGCTCACGATGCTATTATAAAAATTGATAGTACTCAGAATGCTGGGACAACAGTTTCAATTCTTTTTCAAAAAGGAACAAATATATAGTTAGTTTTGGGGAGCTGTCCTCGCAGGTCTTTTTCTGACCTGCGAGGGACAGCTCCTTTTTATTTGCCGTAGCAAACCTAATTCTATATGACAATTTGATATAATCTGCACCTTATCTTTATCTCTAGCAATTACACTGTTTTTCAGGTGGAGGAGAGAACGTATGACTCGATCGAAAGAAGAGAATGGAATGCTCACGAAAGCTGTCCGATACCGGATGGCAAGCTCTATTCTGGCCGGAATTAAGAAAGCTCTAAAAATTAAATGAAAGAGAGAAACATGATCATGAAGAAAATAGTTACGACATTACTGCTTGGGGGTATGACACTTGCCTTGGCAGCATGCGGAAATGAATCCGCAAGTTCGAACCCGCAGCAACCTAACCCCCAAGCCGAAGAACAGGCAACCGAATCAAAAGGCTCAGCGGAAACTGCTTATCAAGCACTTTTCCGGACTAGCGTATTTTTTGGAGATTCCATTACAGAGGGTTTATCCTTTCATGATGTACTTGAAGAGGAGAATGTTCTGGCCGGCGCAGGAAAAACGGCGGAATTTGCACTGGAAGATATTGATGAGTTGATCAAGCGGGACCCGGAACATATCTTTATCCAATTGGGTTCAGATGACATTTTGTGGCCTGTGGATAATCCCAAAGACTATTCTATGAAAAACTATGAGAAGCTGATCGGTACGATCAAGGAAAAACTTCCGCAAGCAAAAATTACACTTTTAACGGTCACTCCAGTGACGGTGGAAGCGGAAAAGCTGGAACCGAGATACAAAAATATCAATGATTATAACCAAGGCTTAAAAGAGCAATCGGAGAAGAAAAATATTGGATTTGTTGATTTGTCCCCGATATTTTCAAACGGCTCAGATGATCTGTACGACTCGGACGGAATTCATTTTAAACCGGAGTTTTACAAAAGAATGCTGGATTTGCTGAAAGAGCAAGTGGAATAGGAGACAAATGGAACAGCCATTTGGGGGTGTAAATATTGGTCTTTAGCAGTTTACTATTTCTGTTCTTCTTTCTACCAATTACCGTTCTAATCTATTACATATCTCCAATGAATTTTCGGAATGCTATCCTGCTTGTCGTCAGCCTGATCTTTTATGCATGGGGTGAGCCGCTATACATTTTCATCATGATATTTTCCACTGTCTTCGATTATATCAACGGGCTGCTGATCGATAAGTATAGACATCGAAAGTTGATTGTTAGATCAATCTTTATCGGTTCGATGGCCGGTAGTCTGGGCATTCTCGGATTTTTCAAATATGCCAATTTTGTGGTGGACAATATTAATCAGGTGTTTCAACTAAATATCCAAGTGGCCGATCTGCCACTACCAGTGGGTATATCCTTTTATACGTTTCAAACGATGTCTTATGTCATTGACGTCTACTTGGATAAAGTACCAGTGCAAAAGAATATCATCTCTTTTGGGGCATACGTAGCCATGTTCCCACAGCTTGTTGCCGGTCCCATTGTTAAATACGGCTACATCGCGGGGCAGCTTGTTTCCCGTAAGGTGTCGCTGGACCGTTTTGGTGAAGGTGCAGAGCTGTTCATCAGAGGACTTGCCAAAAAAGTGCTGCTAGCCAACAATATTGGATTATTGTGGGCAAGTGTTAAAGCGACACAGATTGAGGAATTGAGCGTACTATCCGCCTGGCTCGGCATTATCGCATTTACATTGCAAATCTATTTTGATTTCAGCGGTTATTCTGATATGGCTCGCGGGCTAGGCAAAATGTTCGGGTTTGATTTCATGGAAAACTTTCGTTATCCCTATATCTCCAAAAGTGTAACAGAATTTTGGCGTAGATGGCATATTTCGCTCGGCAGCTGGTTTCGGGAATACGTTTATATACCGTTTGGCGGCAATAGGTCAGGGCTCATGAAGCAGCTCCGGAACTTATTGGTTGTCTGGTTTTTAACGGGCTTATGGCATGGGGCCAGCTGGAATTTTATCGTGTGGGGCTTGTATTTTGGTTTCTTTGTGATGATTGAGAAACTATTTCTCTTGCAAAGTCTTGGACGCAGACCCGCTTTTGTCGGCCATGTTTACACCCTTATGGTCGTTATAATCGGCTGGGTTTTGTTTGAAGTGGAGAATCTGACTTCTGCTTGGCGTTTCATCAGTGTGATGTTTGGTTTTGGCGGGAATGGTTTTGCGGATCAGCAGGCGCTCTATGATTTGTCTACGAATATTGTATTGTTTTTTGTATTAGCCATCTGTGCAACTCCGCTTCCGGGAAAGATGTTATCTTGCATGAAGGAAAAATGGAGAATTGCCGGCGTGATAACTATTCCACTTGTTTATTTACTATTCATGTTCCTATCGACGGCATATTTAGTCAATGAAACATACAATCCGTTTTTATACTTTCGATTTTAAAAGGGGACAGCCATGGAAAATTACAAAAAAATCATAAAAAAATCGCTGGCCTTACTACTGCTTCTATTTATAAGCGTAGTCGCAGTTTTTAATCTTTCGTCGACGGATCGTTCATTTTCCGAGTCGGAAAACCGGATACTGGAGCAGTTGCCGCCATTCTCGCTGAAAGCATTGCTGTCAGGAGATTTCACTGTTGATTTCGAAAAATATGTGTCCGACCAATTTATTTTCAGAGACTTTTGGATCGGAGCAAAAAACGATACGGACCGACTTATGGGGAAAAAGGAGAGTAATGGAATTTACCTGGGGAATAACGGGTATCTGATTCAGGAATTTAATCCCCCAACGAAAGAGGATTTGAAGGAAAAGATTGATGCCATTCATGCATTTAACCAAGCCACACCTGAATTACAAAAATACATGATGCTTGTGCCAACGGCAGCAGCTCTATATAAAGACAAGCTCCCGAAATATGCTATCATCGGCGATCAAGAAACATATCTGAAAAAAGTACAGCAAATGCTGCAACCCAATATTCGTTTTATTGATGTTTTTCCAAGTTTATATGCTGAGAGCAATCAACCTATATTTTATAAGACCGATCATCATTGGACGACCCAAGGCGCTTATGTTGCTTACCTTGAGCTTTGCAGACAAATGGGGCTGACACCGCAGACTGAGGAAGAGTTTAATATTAAGCAAGTAGCCGCTGAATTTTACGGCTCACTATATTCAAAAAGCGGTTTCAAACATGTACGGCCCGATCGTATGAAGCTGTATTTGCCAAAGGATCAAAAGAAATATACCGTAACATATGTTGATGAAGGGAAGACAACGGATTCATTGTATGAGATGGAGCAGCTACAAAGGAAGGATAAATATGCGGTGTTTCTTAACGGTAACCATGCGCTTATCCAAATTAAGACGGCTAATACGTCAGGGAGAAAACTGCTGGTTGTCAAAGATTCGTACGCAAACAGCCTCATTCCTTTCTTATTAAATCATTTTAGCGAAATTAATGTAGTAGACCTTCGGTATTATGAGGAAGATTTGGTGACGTTCGTGAATGAACACGGTATTCAGGATATGCTATTGCTTTATAATGCGAATACGTTTTTTGAGGACCCATTTATAAAAAATTTAACGGAGTGATCAAATGAAAAAACACTGGAAAGGGAAGAGCAGTTTTTACCCGCTTCTGTTTGCATTAGTTATCGTGATTGGCGTTTTGTCCGGTTGCTCGGGCAAGGATGTCAAGATACCAGCTCAATTGTCGGCCATCGAAATCGGAAAAAGTATCGAACAGGGAGTGAGTCTAAAGGAAATGAAAAAGGGGGATCTGAATAAGCTTCAGAAAATGTATAAGATGGATGCAGTCGACGTGGATGATTTTATTCTTTATACGTCTGCATCAAATGTAAAGGCTGACGAATTGGCCGTTATCAAGCTAAAGGATGAGAGTCAGGCAGAAAGTGTCAAAGAGAATATTGAGCAACGAATCGAAGCACAGAAAATGAAATTCAAGGACTATCGCCCAGATGAATATTTTCTTGTCGAAAATCATGTGTTAAAAACGAAGGGGCCATTTGTCTTCTTCGCGGTTTCTAAAGAGGCCGATTCAATGGAACGTGCGTTTGATGGTGCATTTTAACGAAGCATAATCTACTAATTTCTATAAATCTATAATGCTTGTAGTAATTTATTTAATCTGCTATTCTTTTTATAATTCAATAGGATTTCCTTCGGGGTCGGGTGCAATTCCCAACCGGCGGTGATGAGGTATGTGTACCTCTTAGTCCGTGACCCGGGTTCATGAATATGAAAACGGTGGATTTGGTGAAATTCCAAAGCCGACAGTAAAAGTCTGGATGGGAGAAGGAATATAAATTGTTCAAAAATGCTCATTTGGACATTTATTTGTGCTGCCTATTTCTCCCTTACTACTATTAGTAAGGGATTTTTTGTTTCAATGGAGAATCTATAAAGAAAGGGGCTACCTTATTTTAGATGAACGATTGTGAATATATGAACTTAGCCATTTCATTAGCGCGCGCTACTATGGGCCAAACAAGCCCGAACCCAAGCGTTGGTGCTGTGTTAGTGAAGGATGGGAGATTAGTTGGGACAGGTGCCCATTTTAAAGCAGGTACTCCCCATGCAGAAGTTCATGCTATTAGAGCTGCTACAGGCATTGCCAAGGATGCCATTATGTATGTCACACTTGAGCCCTGTAGCCACCATGGGAAAACACCTCCTTGTGCTGACCTTATATTAGAGACAGGCATTAAAAAGGTTTTCGTAGCAACTCTAGACCCAAATCCTCTTGTTGCAGGCAAAGGCATTGAAAAGCTTAGAAATGCAGGAATTGAGGTCGATGTTGGCCTATGTAGAGAAGAAGCTCTGCAGGTCAACGAAAAGTTTTTTCACTTTATTCAAACAAAAACTCCATTTGTTACCATAAAAGCAGGCATTTCATTAGATGGAAAAACAGCAGCTAAATCAGGTGATAGTAAGTGGATTACCTCACCTGAATCACGACAAGATGTGCATAATCTTCGTCATGAGCATGACGGAATATTAGTAGGAATCAACACAATCTTACAAGATAATCCCCTTTTAACCACCAGAAGACCCCAAGGTGGAAAAAATCCCATTCGAATTGTTTTAGACACGGAATTAAAGATTCCAATTTCTTCAAATGTTATTCAAGATCGCTCTACTAAGACAATCATTTTTACAGGAGATCAGTTCAATATTAATCGAAAAAAAGAACTTGAGAGCCTCGGTGTAACCGTTATTTCACAAGGGAGATCTACTATTTCCGTAAAGGAAGTTTTAGATACTTTAGGCGAACATAAGATAATGTCCGTATTAGTAGAGGGAGGTTCAGAAATCCACGCTTCATTTATTGAAGAAGATGCTTTTCAGCAAATTATAACGTATATTGCTCCAAAAATAATTGGTGGCAGGAATGCTATTCCTTTTATTGGTGGAGTTGGCACCGATCTCGTGAAGTTAGGGAAAAAACTTCATTTTTCAGCGGTGGAACAGTTGGGTCCAGATATTAAAATCACTGCAAAGCCTCTTAAAGAGGGAGGAGACTAATCTTGTTTACCGGAATAATTGAAGAGTTAGGGACGATTCAAAAAATACAATCTCAAGGGAGTACCATGGTCCTAACCATTCAAGGAAAGAAAGTTCTAGATGATTTAAAACTTGGAGACAGCATCGCCGTAAACGGTGTCTGTTTAACCGTAACAGAATACAACCATACTTCCTTTCTTGTTGATCTTATGCCTGAAACATTTCACAGTACATCATTGTCAGGGCTGCAGCAGGGCTCACAAGTTAATCTAGAACGAGCTATGAGTTCAAATGGCCGTTTTGGAGGACACTTTGTTTCTGGACATGTCGATGCTGTCGGACAAATTGTCAAAAGAGAATTAAAGGAAAATGCCATCTATTTTGACATTACTTTTCCTAGAGAATTCAACCATCTAATCTTGTATAAAGGGTCTATTGCCCTTGATGGAACATCATTAACGATATTCGGGATAAACAATGATCAAGTAACAGTGTCCATCATCCCACATACAACGAAAGAAAGTGTTCTTGGTAAAAAGAAGATAGGGGATAAGGTTAATATCGAGTTTGACATGATTGGAAAATACCTCTACTCCTTTCTTGATAAAAATAGACGGCAAAAGCAAGACGGCAGTATTTCTACGGATTTTCTAAAAGAGAATGGATTTATCGCAGATTAACGTGCTGTAAGACCCCACTTTAAGAAGAAGAGGGAACCTAAATTCTAAGAGGGGGATCTAACAGCCCGTAAATGCCCGATTAGTTCAACTAACAATCAGTGGGAGATGGAGGCCTTTAGAGGGACCAATAAGGCGAAGCGTTACTTGCACTTCCTGTGCTTCGGAAAAACCCCCACTGATTGAGTTTCACTTTATGTAGTCAGTCAAATTCATAATGATTCACTGTGAGATAAGAAAGTAAAAGACATCATTATGAAATGAAAGGGGTAACAGGCCTATGTTCCATAAAATAGAGGATGCACTGGAAGACTTAAAAGCAGGAAAGGTCATCATTGTTTGTGATGATGAGGATCGTGAAAATGAAGGAGATTTTGTAGGTCTGGGGGAATTTGCGACTCCAGAAATGATTAATTTCATGGCTAAGGAAGGTAGAGGACTGATTTGTGTTCCTATTGCAGAGTCAATAGCTGAAAGACTAGAACTTGAACCAATGGTGGAGGTCAACACAGACAGTCATGAAACAGCCTTTACAGTTAGTATTGACCATGTTGGAACAACAACAGGAATTAGTGCATTTGAACGAGCTTTGACTGTTCAAAAAATATTTGATGAAGACTCTCTTCCAAGTGATTTTAAAAGACCAGGACATATTTTTCCCCTTGTAGCAAAAGAAGGTGGTGTTCTACGCCGGAAAGGACATACGGAAGCAGCGATTGATTTGGCTAGACTAGCTGATTCAAAATTGACAGGTGTAATTTGTGAAATTATGAATGATGATGGAACGATGGCACGTATAGATGATTTAAAAAAGGTTGCAGAAAAAATCAATTTGAAAATGATTACGATTAAAGATCTTATTGAGTATCGGTTAGAGTACGATTCGCTAGTTAAGAGGGAAGTAGAAATCCAGCTCCCTACTGAATTTGGGGACTTTAGGGCAATCGGGTTTACTACTAGGAATGATGGCAAGGAGCATATAGCTCTTGTAAAAGGTGAGATTAATGAAGATGAGCCCATTCTTTTAAGAGTACATTCAGAATGTTTAACTGGAGATGTGTTTGGTTCTAATCGCTGTGATTGTGGTCCTCAGCTTCATGCCGCCCTTGCTCAAATTGAAGAGGAAGGACAGGGGATCTTGCTTTATATGAGACAAGAAGGAAGAGGAATTGGTTTGATAAATAAATTAAAAGCATACAAGCTCCAAGAAGAAGGTTATGATACCGTCGAAGCTAATCATAAGCTAGGATTTAAGGCAGATTTACGCGACTATAGTATTGGTGCCCAAATATTACGAAATCTTGGTGTTAGAAAGATGCGTTTATTAACAAATAATCCTCGAAAAATAGCCGGCCTTGCTGATTATGGCTTAGAGGTAGTTGAGCGAGTGCCCATTCAAATGACAACGAAAAAGGAAAATGAACATTATCTTAAAACAAAACAAGAAAAGCTTGGACATTTACTAACATTTTAATAGGAGTGGATGATGATGAAAAAAGTGCTTGAGGGGAATTTAATTGGTACAGGGTTGAAAATTGGAATTGTAGTTTCTCGTTTTAATGAGTTTATAACGAATAAATTACTTAGTGGAGCAGAGGATGCACTTAAAAGACATGGTGTCAACGAAGAGGATATTACAGTAATGTGGGTTCCTGGCGCTTTTGAAATTCCTCTTGCAGCGAAGAAATTAGCCGACCAAGGCGAGTTTAACTCAATAATTACACTAGGAACAGTAATTAGAGGCGCTACTCCTCACTTTGAATATGTTAGCAGTGAAGTGGCAAAAGGTGTGGCAAATTCAGGAATGCAAAGTGGAATACCGATCATCTTTGGTGTGCTAACAACAGACACAATTGAACAGGCGATAGAACGTGCAGGTACAAAAGCTGGAAATAAAGGTTACGAAGCTGCTGTAGGAGCTATTGAAATGGGTAATCTTTACAAAAACTTTAAGTAAACTTTTTTTGTTGCTGGGTTAACCTAGATAGTTCACTAGAAAACTAAAATTATCAAACTTAATAATCGAATAATAGGTGTTTTTTAACAACTAAATGGCATCATCAAAACCACCGGTCTAACCGGTGGTTTTCTCATCCCTATATAAGGGCATGAATTAGCCACATCTCAAGCTGCTTTGAATGATCTGCCAACCGCGGATTGTTTTTCAGGCTTCCCCTAAAGGGGACTATAAATTCATTCATACTTAATTGCTTACCTGCTATGTCCTCTTGAAGTAGATTTCTTAACTGTTTTGAGCTTGCATGAGTTCATATATCTTACGAGCGGTATTGACATTTCTTACCGTAACTTGTTTGTATACCTTTGATCCAATGATCTTTGACATTCC
Organism: Cytobacillus sp. Bva_UNVM-123; assembly: GCF_046351715.2. Taxonomy (NCBI): domain Bacteria; kingdom Bacillati; phylum Bacillota; class Bacilli; order Caryophanales; family Bacillaceae; genus Cytobacillus; species Cytobacillus sp. Bva_UNVM-123. The sequence continues at coordinate 4,455,506 of NZ_CM177772.1, read as the reverse complement.
GCTTTTAGTTACATTTTCCTTTTCAACAGACCATAGAATCGCTCCAGGGACATATTTCACCGTGTCAATATTTGGTTTGATGACCAAATTCAATAGCACGGATTCATTATCAATTTCATCCCACAAAAACAGGACATCACTTTTCATGTCTTTGTCATTTTTCCATGTATCAGGAATAGCGTTAATAATTCCTCTAATATCATCGAAACTACGAACGACTACTTTAATTAGCAATCCAAAATCATTATGTATCGCTTCTTCCAAAATACATGATAGTTCAGTTTTTGAAGTGCCTTTGTATGAAAAAATAATATTACCTGTATTGATGTATGTTACCACATCATTCATTCCGACTCGTTCAAACGTTTGTTTAAGCAACTTCATGTCAATTTTATTTTTTCCACCTACATTAATCCCACGAAGAAGAGCGATATAAACCATAACTAACTATCCTCCTATCGATTTTTTACTTATTAATCCATTATATCTTATACTATACCAGCTGTACTATCCTGCTCCTGAAAGGAGATGATAGAGTTTTCGTATTTCTTAGATACTGATCAGAAATCAGTTTTTATAAATTGGGCCAAAACCCCTTCTCAAAATCGGTCAATCAGTATACTGTTTTATAAAACAATTAACCGATTTGGTCAATGAGGTAGAACATGAATAAACATTTTTTTGGACTTCCAGATCGAAAACAACGAAAAATTCTGAATTCGGGGTATAAGGTATTTTCAAGCAACACATATAAAAAAGCTTCGATGCAACTGATAGCTGATGAAGCAGGGATATCCAAATCTCTTTTGTTTCATTATTTTCACAATAAGCAAACTTTGTATGAATTTCTGTTTTTATCAGCAATTAGAATACTTCAAGACCAAGAAAATACCAAGATCTATACTAATGGGCAAGACTTTTTTGATTTGCTAGAATATGAACTTAATCTACGATTAAAGTTGATAGAGAGGTTTCCTTTTAAATACCGATTTTTGATGAGGGTTTATGATGAAAATAGCCTAATAAATAATAAAGAAGTAAATCGCATAATTTCAGAAAGTATAAAAAGAAGAAAAATGGAAGTGTTAAATTGTGTCGACAAGTCTAAGTTTCGTCATGAGGACGACTTAGAGATTCTCTATGAAATCATTATTGATTTATCAAACGGCTTTTATTTTCGAGTCTTTGATAATGGAAAGATGGAAAAAGAAGGAGCTTTAAATGAATTCCGTTTGTATTTAAAAAACTTAAAACACAATTATTATAGGAAGGAGAAGTAAATGTTTGAAAAAAATATACAATCCTCTAAAGGAACAGTCTATTACTGGACGAATGAAATGGTTACCCCACAGAAATTTGCTATTGTCTTTTGTCATGGATTAACAGCAGACCACACCCTTTTTGATAAACAAGTTGTCCATCTATCTGCTGAATATAAGTTGATAGCTTGGGATTATCCTTTACATGGAAAATCTAGACCCTATGAAGATTTTTCCTTCGCAAATGTAAATGAAGAGCTGTTAACTATACTCGAACAAGAAAATATAGAAAAAATAGTATTAGTAGGGCAGTCAGCAGGAGGTTATATTGCTCAGTCTTTTATTCATGAATATAAAGATAAAGTAATAGGTTTTGTAGGCATCGGCACAACGCCTTTTGGTAAAAGTTATTATAAGAAGTCGGAACTGTTTTGGATTAAACACTATTCTGCCATTGCCAAATTGTATCCCTATAGTTATTACTGTAAAGCAGGTGCTAAAGCTATTACGGTAACGGATGAAGCAAGGACAAGTATGTACAAAACATTAGTTAGTTTGGGCAAAAAAGATATGTTGAAGGCGGTTAGTGCGATTTATGGTGAGTTTTTGAAGATCGAAGATGAAGTTCAATTCAATTGTCCAATTCTGATTACTTATGGAGAATATGACAATACAGGTTATGTTAAAAAGTACTGTAATAGCTGGACAGAAAAGACAGGGTATTCATTGAAGGTTATTTCCAATGCTTCTCATAATGCAAATTATGATAACTATGAGGAATTTAATAAACTACTAATTTCTTTTGTTCAATCAATTATATAAAAAGGAGGTTATTTTAAGGAGATTTATCCTCTTTAATTGCCTTTTTCTATGAATTAGCGAAGTATATTTTCATTTTATAAAAATTGATTTAAAGAGAGACCGTCAGGAGAGACGGTCTCTCTAGTTATATAGGCTCCTGTTGTGGATGTATCATTTCCCTCTTATATGAATGCTCTTTTTCTAATTGTTATCTCTGCTATAAATAGATTAAGAATCCAACATAACCAGACTGCTATCGTATAGGCATTTCCATAGGAAAAATTCATTGCGTTATGAGCAATGGCTACAATTATATAAATAGTCATATTTGCAAAGGAAAGAAAGAAACTTCGAATAATCCATTTTCTGTGTAGGATTATTTTTTGTCTCTTGATATACCAATAACCAAGGATAGTTGTTCCAAGCCATAATGTATTTAAAATTAGGAACCCCAATGTACTTGGCCATCCCCCTGTTGCGGAGAAAGAGACATAGACTCCGGGAATGAAGTTTAAAATAATAGACAAGACATATAGTTGGCCGTTCCATCGGTGAAACTGGATAGATTTAATGCGAATTCTTTTTATCACCCCTAATGGGCCAGTGAGTAGCGAAATAATAGCCAGCAAAATATGAATACGAATCATTAATATCCAGAGGGATTTATCTGTCAGAATTAGAGCCTTTTTAGATATAAATTTTTCAAAAGTAGGATCAACCATAAAATTCTTAGAAAATGTATGAAATACCCACAGGATTGGGATGATTAAAATGGCAATTCGAATGAATTTTTTCATTAGCTCTTCCTCCATTGATGCTTAGGAAAAAAGACTGCGGTTAGTCATAATAAAGACAGCGGCAATTATGAATAAAAAGGTAATCCAGCTATATAATCTTAACTTTGATATATTTTCTACTAATTTCTTCTCAGGGTGTTCTGAAATAATAATCCTTTTTAGGTTTATATGCATCATTCCTATCGTGCCGCCAATCAGGACAAGCAGTACGATTGCAATACCTACCCATAGGATTGAAGGATAGGATGAATAAACAAAGAACATCCACCCTCCTGAAATCATCAAAAGCATTAATGCATAATGACCTGAACGCATAAAGCTCAAGAACGTTTTAAGTACTGTCTTTAATTCATTGCCCGTACGAGAAAAAATGATATAAATGATAAAAGGTAAGGAAAGGAAACTTCCCAAAAATAAAGCACTAACAACATGAAGAAATATAAGGAATGAATATATAGTCATCTATTTCCTTTTATGAAATACGATGTCCAATTAATTTAGATGGGGGAAGCATACCAGCCTTTGCTTCACCATGCATTTGGTTTCCATCTATAGAAACGATAAATTTTAAGTTAAGACTTATTGGCTTAGTCACTTTCATCGACCACTTTAATTGATTTCCTTCAAGTAAAGGGTTGTCTAAAGGGACAATATCTTCTCCTTGCATGGCAGTTCCTACTATTTGACCATCTTTAGAAGATAAATCAATTAATACGGAAATCTTTCCTATAGGAGTGGAAATGGTAGTATCCCATTTTCCCTGAAAATTCCTTATTTCATTAGATTGAGCAGTGGTATGTTGTTTTGTCGCTTCAATTAAATTTTTATGTTTGCTTTTTTTAGGTGCATGTCCCTCAGCCTTCCAAATTGTCCCTCTTCGTTCGTACTCAAATAATTGCTCAACAGCGTGTGCTATTTGGGGACCTAACTCTCGTTCAACTAAGTAAAGGGCAACATCTAATCCCGATGTAACACCCCCCCAGTGATGAGATTACCATCATCCACAACGCGTGCGTTAACTGGAATAGCATTTGTGGCACTTAAAAGATCTATGCCCATATGATGTGTAACGGCATGCCTGTCTTTTAGTAAACCAGCCATTGCTAATATGAGAGAACCTCCGCACACTGTGGAGAGTAAAATATCAGGTTTCTTAATGGCTTCATTTAGTAAATTGCTTAATTCTGTTTCAGTTGCTTGTTGTAATTTTACTGGTATCGAATCTGGTTCATTATCATGAACAGAACCAGATGCTCCGGGAATCAGAATGATTCCTTTGCAGTTTAAATCAAGTTTACCACTTGCTTGAACTTGTAATTGATTTACGCCGCTTGTCACCATCCGCTGACCTTCAGCAGATACAAGCTTAACTGTTACTTTTTCGTTTGAGTACATCGAAGCAGCAGTAAATACCTCATAAGGAGCAATAGCGTCTAATAAATCAAAGCCATCAAACAATACAATTTGTATATTCATATATATTTCCTTCATGTCAAAATTGGAATGGATCGAATTAAACAGTCTGATTTTTTAAATTAAGTGTTATTTATTTTGTTTCGTAATTTCTTTTGCCTGTTGATTGTCAGTCTTATATCGTTGTTTAATCTCAAATATTCGAACTGCTACAAAACTAAATAGTGTTAGGCAAAACAAAACACCGAATGGAAAGAATGAGAAACTGTGATTTTCAACCCCCATTTGTATAACCTCCTTTATATTAGATTGACTGTGAAGCGATTGATAGCATTCTAGCGGTAGTGGATATTTTCAATTCGTTTCACATTAAGAGAATAATCAATGAATATCTCAAACAAAGATAAAAAAAAGTCACAAAATCATAACAATCCGTCACAAAACGAGTGACTATGCTTTTTCCTTATCAAAAAAATGATAAACTAAAAATTAATTTCAATTGACAGGTTATGACTAGGAAGAGGCAACTCAGGAAAGGTGGATATTTGTGAAGGAATTACAAACCATACTAGTCGTAGATGATGACAAAAGTATTGCAGAACTATTGAGGGATTTCTTAGAAAATGACGGTTTTCATGTAAAAATCGCTAATGATGCCAATCAGGCACTAACAGTCCTAGAGAAAGATCCAATTCATTGCATGGTCCTTGACATTATGATGCCGGGACAAAACGGCTTCGAGTTATGTCGACGTATTCGGGAAGAAAGCAACATACCTATCCTTTTTCTAAGTGCTCGCAGTGATGATGTTGACAAAATTCGCGGTCTGGCACTTGGAGGAGATGACTATATAGTTAAAACCGCTTCGCCAGGTGAGATTGTTGCTAGAGTGAAAGCTGTATTACGACGCTCAAATTTACAGAAAGAGTTCAAAGCAAGAGTTTTGGATTATGGAAGACTTAAGTTGAACTTATCTACAAGAGAGGTATTTGTAGAAGGGCAAACAATCACGCTTACACCGAAAGAATATGAATTGCTGCGATTGTTTTCAGAACATCCACAATTTGTTTTTTCGTATGATCAATTGCTTGAAAAATTTTGGGATGGAGTTGGTGACAAACATACCGTTCGAGTTCCTATTAGTCGGGTTCGTGAGAAAATTGAATCCGACCCAAACCACCCAGAATATATAGTCAACGTATGGGGTGTAGGCTATCGCTTCAAAGGAGAATGATATGAGAACCATTCGAATTCGTACGTTCACTATACTTAGCTTAGCTTTTATTCTCTTGCTGCCATGGTTATTTTTTGTAACGACATACATAATTGAAACAAAATCACTCAGTTTCGAAATGAATGAAATTCAGAAAAAGGATTTGGCATCTACAAGAGCGCTTATAGAAAAAAATTCGGATAACTGGACTAACTCAGTTTGGCAAATCCAATTAAAAAGTCGGTTACAGGAAACAAATATTGGTGTTGCTATTTTATCGGAATCGAATCAGGAGATTTTTAAATTCATCCCTAAGCAGAACAGCTCATCTATTTCAACTGAACAATTTTCGGTCATTCAGGGAGGGAATGTAATCGGAAGGGTAGTGATCTACCTGCCAAATTCGAAATTGATTCCGATGATTGCTGCATTTGCTGGACTACTAATTGCTTTTTTTATTATTGGTTATGTAATGAGAAGGTTCATTATTAAACCTCTTGAAAAAATGAGCATTGTGGTTCGAGAAATGGCAGATGGTGATTTAGAGGTCCAATTACCACCTGTGTCCCGGATTACAGAAATTACTGAAGTACGTGACGGATTTAAAGTGATGATAGATGGACTCTATGAATCCATTCAAAAGCAAGTGAAATTGGAAGAAGAACGTCGATTTGTAATTGCTGCTGTAGCACATGATTTACGGACACCGTTATTCGCTCTAAGAGGTTATTTGGATGGTCTAGAGCAAGGCATTGCTGATTCACCTGAAAAACAAGTAAAGTATCTGCAGGTTTGTAAGGAAAAGTCTGCACAATTGGACAGACTTGTAGAAGACCTTTTCACATTTACAAAGACGGAATTTTTGGAGATGGAACTCAAAGAAAATAAGGTTGACCTTTCATTTGTTCTACAGAAGTCGATTGACAGCGTTAGTCCACTAGCAGATCAAAAATACATATCTATCATCATGAACCACATAGATGAAGATTGTGTTGTCATTGGTGATTCGCACTTATTGGAGCGAGCCATGAACAATTTATTGGATAATGCGGTCAGACATACACCTCGGCATGGGAAGATTTTTTTAGAATGCTATAAGAACGGCAACAATGTGTCCTTTACTATTAAAGATACAGGCAAGGGCTTCTCTTCAGAGGAGCTTCAACGTGTTTTTGAACCATTGTATCGTGGTGAATCATCAAGAAATCGTTCAACTGGGGGAGTAGGGCTGGGATTGACTATTTCAAACAGTATCATTACGCAACATGGGGGTGACCTTGTCGTAGGTAACCATTCAGACGGTGGCGCACTCCTAAGAGGTTGGATACCAATGGCAAACAGATCTCTTTGTTCCAATACTTGAAAGCCTTATTAGAGGATCTTGTTTAACTGATTTTTTCTATTTAGATCCTCTTTCACTGAATATGGGGAAGGTTAAAGCTGTTATACAAATTATTCCTAATAGCGTATTGCAAGAAATTTAATAAATGAATTGACAAAGGGATGAATTCGATTATATAATTATCTCGAATTCGAGATAATTAGTTTAAAGGGATGATGTGGATGGACGAGAAAGTCCGAGATGAAATAGAAGAAGAATTGTCCTTAAAGTTATTTATTGTTTTGACTAGAGCCTTAAATTCAATCAAGAGACGTGTGGAAGAAGATATAAAGTGCTTGGGCTTAAATCCAACAGAGTTTGCTGTTCTTGAGTTTATTTATAGTAAAGGTGATCAGCCGATACAAAAAATTGGTGAGACGGTATTGATTGCAAGTAGTAGCATTACTTATGTAGTGGATAAGTTAGAGAAGAAAGAATTGATAAAAAGAAGGACTTGTCCAGAAGATCGACGGATTACCTTTGCCACGATTACTCAAGCTGGTATGGATTTTATGGCTGCTGTTTTTCCTAAACATAAATCAGCGATTAAAGATATATGTGCGGGATTAACGACGAATGAAAAAGAGGTCTTGATTGAGCAATTAAAAAAGTTGGGCTATTACGCACAGAATGTATAAAATTTTTTAACTAATTATCTCGAATTAATAATATATAATTTCGAGATAATAACAATAAATAGAATGACCATTCATTGATGTATCGTCTGTCGAAACGAAAGAAAGACTACAGCGGGCGGCCTATGGACAATATAAAATAATGATTATGCAAGCAGAGGAAAAAATTTGAACGCAGAAAATCGCGTGGTTATTCTATCAAATTACTTAGTTTTAATTATAAATTGGAGGGAAAAGAAATGACTAAAAAAACAACTGGAATTCATCACATCACTGCTATCGTAGGACATCCGCAAGAAAATGTGGACTTTTATGCAGGAGTTCTTGGCTTACGTTTAGTGAAGCAAACGGTAAACTTTGATGATCCAAATACTTACCACCTATATTTTGGTGATGCAGGTGGAAAACCAGGAACGATTATTACATTTTTTCCGTGGGTAGGAGCTCGTCAAGGAGTGATTGGTGATGGACAGGTAGGGGTAACGAGTTATGTAGTTCCAAAAGGAGCGATGAAATTTTGGGAACAAAGATTAGAGAGTTTTAATATTCCCTTTACTAAACATGAGCGCTTTAATGAGCAGTATTTACAATTTGATGACCCACATGGACTGCACTTAGAAATTGTTGAACGAGAAGAAGGGGAAATGAATACATGGACTTTTGGCGGGGTAACCCCAGAAGTAGCAATTAAAGGTTTTGGGGGTGCAACTTTATTTTCCGCTCAGCCAAACAAAACAGCAGAATTGCTAGAAAAGGTAATGGGGCTTGAACTTGTTGGTCAAGAGGAAGACTTGATTCGTTTCCGTTCTACAGCCGATATTGGAAATATCATCGACCTAAAAGCTACTTCAACTGGAAGAGGTCAAATGGGTGTCGGAACTGTTCACCATATCGCATGGAGAGCGATCGATGACAACGATCAATTAGAATGGAAGAAATATGTCACTTCGAATGGGTATGGCGTAACTCCTGTTCAAGATCGAAATTACTTTAATGCCATATACTTTAGAGAGTATGGAGAAATTTTATTCGAAATTGCAACAGATCCTCCCGGTTTCGCTCATGATGAATCTCAAGAAACGATGGGGGAAAAGTTAATGTTGCCTGTGCAGTATGAACAATATCGAGAGCAGCTTGAACATAGTTTGATACCGATCAAAGTCCGAGAATTAGATTAAAATCCGAAAGGAATGATTTCTATGCTTTCTATTGATCCTCATACAAATACGGAAAGGGAGAATTATAAACTTCTTGTTGGAAGTGTTATCCCAAGACCCATTGCATTCGTGACGACCTTATCTGATGATGGTGTTCTAAACGGAGCTCCCTTTAGTTATTTTAATATTGTCTCTTCCAATCCTCCGATGATTTCTTTATCCATCCAACGTTTGGAAGGAAAACAGAAGGATACGGCTAGAAACATTTTGAAGAAGAAAGAATTTGTCATTCATATTGTGGACGAACAAAATGTGGAAAAGATTAATAAAACTGCTGCTCAACTTCCTCCTCATGAAAGTGAAATTGAGTTGGCGGGATTAACAAAAGTTGAGAGTACAAAAATCAATGTCCCAGGTGTTAAACAAGCAAAAATCCGCATGGAGTGTATACTAGAACATGCCTTGGAATTGGGAGATAAAGATCATCCTGGCTGTGATTTGATCATCGGAAAGGTCATTCAATTTCATGTTGAAAATGATCTCTACGATAATGGAAGAATAGATGCAAAAGGATTAGCAGCTGTAAGTCGATTGGCTGGTTCCAATTATGCAAAAATCGGAGAGAACTTCGAAATCATACGACCTAAATAGAATGATGTACGATTCAAAAGGAAATGAGGACATACATGCGATTAAAGGGTTTAATGGTGCTACTCATACAGCAATTGGAAGAAGATTGATGTTACCGTCATGGTTAGAATCAAAACGAGCAGAACTAGAAGAAACCTTGCCTTCTGTTGAAGTTCGTATTTTGGAGGGAAATAATAATGAAGCATATATTCAATAAAGGGAAAGATTCAAATAAACCAACATTTTTATTACTTCATGGAACTGGTGGCAATGAGTTAGACTTATTGCCTCTTGCAGGAAGAATTGATGAGGACTCTTCTATATTAAGTGTGCGGGGAAATGTATTAGAAAATGGAATGCCACGCTTCTTTAAACGATTAGCCGAAGGAGTATTCGATGAAGAAGATCTTATTTTTCGAACGAAGGAATTAAATGAATTTCTTGATGAAGCTTCAGTGAAGTATGGTTTTGACCGAGATAACATTATTGCCCTTGGTTATTCAAATGGAGCGAATATTGCAGCAAGTTTATTATTTCACTATCAAAATTCATTGAAAGGTGCAATTCTTCATCATCCAATGGTTCCGAGAAGAGGAGTAAAGATCCCAGATTTGTCTGGAAAATCAGTGTTTATTGCAGCTGGAACAAACGATCCAATTTGTTCACCATCCGAATCATTGGAACTTCAAGAGTTATTAGAAAATGCGAATGCTAAGGTTGAACTTCATTGGGAAAATAGAGGTCATCAATTGACTGCTACGGAAGTTGAAGCAGCTAGTAAATGGTATAAGACCTTATAATGGGTGTCTATTGATATAACGGAATAGGAACATATGTTTCTATTTTATCCTATATTATCCAAAGGTACAAGGAGCTCCTGAAGTTTTATTTTAACAAACCAATGAAAGAAGAAATCAACGTTTATTCTTTCGTTGGTTTGTTTTTGCTAGCATAAGTAATTTTAATATTAATAATTTCTATGTATCTATAAAATGTTGCGTCCCTGATCTCTTATGGTGTATCGTGACTGCTGTGTTTCAATAAAAAATTTAAAAAGCTGTTTGTTAAATTATCAAAGGTTTTATCCTTAAGATAAATTAAATCGTAGTTTGTTTGAATATCTGGTAGGTCAGATACAATTACTTCTATCAGGCAACCACTTGTCAGTTCCACTTTAATCGCCGATCTTGGTAAAATAGCAATTCCTAGTCCACTTTTTACCATCTGTTTAGAAACTTCAATGTTATCAACTTCGATAATAATATCGGGGGAATAATTCAAACGATCAAAAGCATTTTGAACAAGGGTCCAATCCATTGTATTTCTTGCATATTGAATAAATTTTTCATTGGTTAAATCTTTTATTGATATGGTCTTGTGTGATTGAAACGGATGGCCAGGATAAATGGCCAGCACCATTTGATCTTTAAATAAATGGATGGTTTCAAATTTCGGATGATGAATAGACCTTGAGATGCCGAAGGATGATTGATTTTTCAATACCATATCTAACACTTGGTTTGAATGCCCTGTCCGTACATTTATTTTTACATTAGGATAAATCACATTAAATTCTTTTATAAAGTAAGGGAGAAAGTTGATTGCCCCAGTAAAAACGGCTGACATATCAATTTCGCCACCTAATTTCATGTTTTTTCGTTGAATTGCTTTTTTCCCTGTTTGTAAGTGATGAAGTACGTTTTTGGCATGTGGTAGAAAAGCCTCGCCTTCCTCTGTTAAGGAGATATTATTTCCTTTCCTATCAAAGAGTTGACAACTTAGTAAAGTTTCTAAAGATTTAATCCGTGAACTTATTGTTGGTTGTGTCGTATATAAAATCTCTCCTGCTTTGCTGAAACTTGATGTTGTAGCCACGTATAAAAAAGCCTCTATTTGCTCAATATTCATTATATTCCACCTAGTATTAATTTTTTCAATAAGCGTTATTATAAAAATTAATTTGATTTACGAAATAATTTGCAATAGTTTTATAATATACTTTTCTACAAAAAATGACAAAATTTATTTTAGAAATGGGAGGTTTGAAAAGTAGGGAAATAAAAACTGTTTTAGGTTTCAGAGTACGCGAAAGTCCTTTTTATAACTTTATTAGAGTATTTTTTTATTAAAAGTAATGTATGAAAATTGAAAAAAATGAGTAAATAATCATTTACACAAGGGTGGTTTTTTTGAGTAAACAAATCGTATTTTCTGCAACAGGAGATAGTTTTATTACAAGAAGGTTACCTTCAAAAGATAAGTCATTTCAAGAATTAGCTTCTCTTTTAAAAAGTACAGACGTGCGATTTATGAATTTAGAGGTGACAACCCATAACTTTGAGGGAGAGCCGGGTGCTGTAAGTGGAGGAACTTGGGCTCTGGCAGCACCAACAGTTCTAGAAGATTTAAAGGATTATGGGTTTAATCTAGCAGCATGGGCGAACAATCATACGTTGGACTACTCGTTTGGGGGGCTCCGTGCAACGGAGAAATATTTAAATCAATATGGATTTATTCATGCAGGAGCAGGGGAAAATCTGGCAAAAGCAAGTGAACCAAGATATTTGGAAACAGCTTCTGGAAGAGTAGCGTTGATATCAGTAACCTCTAGTTTCCATGAATCTTGGATTGCTGGCAATGAACGACCAGGTATGGCAGGGAGACCGGGCATAAATCCTTTGCGTCACGATACAATTTACACCATCACTGCCGAAAAAATGGCGCAACTTAAGTCGATTGCTGAAGCAGTAAACATTAATGCGGAGTATGATTTGTCCGTTAAAGATGGATTTATCGTAGAGAATGATGACGACTTATTTTATTTTGGTGGTCATTATTTTAAAGAGGGAGTTCATGAGGGAGAAAAAACGACCCCTTCTCAAATTGACTTAGAGCGTATTAGTCGATCAATTCGGGAAGCTAGTCGTCAAGCAGATTATGTATTGGTAAGCATTCATGCCCATGAGATGAAGGGACAGGATCTAAGTCAACAAGCAGAATTCTTAAGCGAATTTTCGCGAAGATGTATTGATGAAGGCGCTCATTCCGTCATTGGTCATGGTCCCCATATTGTTCGGGGAATCGAAATTTATAAAAAACGACCGATTTTTTATAGCTTAGGAAACTTTATCTTCCAAAACGATTCGGTTAGCCACTTGCCTGCTGATTTTTATGAAAAATATGGTTTAAACAATACCCATAGTATTGCGGACGCCTTAGATGTTCGAAGCAGCAATGAGACGAGGGGATTTGCAGTTAATCCTAATATTTGGTCATCCTTCGTCCCTGTGTGGAAAATGTCGGATGGAACCTTACTCGAAATTGAACTGTATCCAATTGAATTAGGATTTGGGCTCCCACGATACAAAAGAGGGTGGCCGACTCTTACGAGTGATACCAGCATATTAACAAAGTTACAAGAATTGTCTAAACCACTTGGAACTGAAATCAAAATTGAAAATGGGATTGGTAGAATCATAATTGGCGATTAAAGAAAGGGAGACAACGAAATGAAAAATAAAATGGGCATATTGCTTTTAACGTTAATCTTAGCTTTTTCACTTGCAGGATGTAGTAAAAACGGTGCAGAAACATCTGAAACGAAAGAATATAAAAATGAATTAAGGGTTGCTTTGGAGGCACAGCCAACAACACTTGATCCACAGATGATTACTGGATCGCCGACCAAGGTTGTCATGAGACATGTTTTCGAGACACTTGTGACATTGAATTCGGAATACAAGCCAGTACCCATGTTAGCTGAGTCTGTAGAAATGAGCGAAGACGGAAAATTGTATACGTTCAACCTAAGAAAAGGCGTAACGTTTCAAAATGGCAAGGAAATGAAAGCAGAAGACGTAGTAGCTTCTATGAATCGCTGGATACAACTTTATGATGCAGCGAGAAAAGTTATGGGCGATAATGCTGTATTTAAAGAGGTAGATGACTACACAGTTGAATTGGTGTTAGAACAACCGGCACTGGGAACATTAGGGGTAATGGCTACACATAAACAATTCCCAGCCATCATGCCAAAGGAAGTTATTGATGCTGCAAAACCAGACGGTGTAACAGAGTTCATTGGAACGGGACCATTTCAATATGTTGAATGGAAACAAGACCAATATATTCACTTAAAGAAGTATGAAGATTACAAGTCTGTAGACACTCCTGCTGATGGATTAGCTGGTAAAAAAGAAGCATTAGTTGATGACTTATACTTCGATATTGTTACAGACCCATCAACACGACTATCAGGCTTGCAAACAGGACAATATGATGTTGGTCTGGCAATGGACACGAACAACTATGAACAATTAAAAAATAGTAAAAATGAAAAAGTATATGTTTTCCCAATTGGAGACACGATCCTTGTCTATAACAAGAAACAAGGAGTATTTGCAGATAAAAAGATGAGACATGCCGTTAATGCCGCAATCAATGCACAGGAAATTTTAGAAGTTGCCTTTGGCAATGAGGATTTATATAAAGCAACTTCTGGTTATATGAGTGAATCCCAAAAGGAATGGTTTAGTGATGCGGGCAAGGAAATGTATAATCAAGCAAATCCAGAAAAAGCGAAAAAATTATTAGAAGAAGCTGGATATAACGGCGAAGAGATTAGATTTTTAACGACTCGTGATGATGCCTATCAATATAAAGGCGCTGTCGTTATCAAGGAACAATTAGAAAAAATCGGCATGAATATCAAACTGCAAACGGTTGATTGGGCTACCTATTCTGGTCTGATGAAAGACCCATCAAGTTACGACATGTTAACGTTTGGTATCACATTGGTTACATCACCTTCTCAACTTTCTACTTTGGGTGATGATCGACCAGGCTATGGAGCAGATCCGCAAATTACTGAGTTATTAGTAAAGAGCGAACGTGCGATCACTCAAGAAGAAGCAAAAGCTTATTGGGATGAAGCGCAACGTTTAGCATGGGAGGATTATTTACCAATTACACAAATTGGCGAATTCAATTATATTGACGCGACAACAAATAAAGTAGAAGGATTCTCCGATCTAAATGGTGCAATATTATGGAATACAAAGGTATCTAAATAATCATACGTTAGAAAATAAAGGATCCCAATTATTTTTGGATATTTAGTTCTAAACTGATGCCCTTCTGATTCCTTTTTAAAGGTAAATGTAGGGCATCAGCTTGTTAAATAGGGAGGGTTTTTATTGAAAAGTTATTTAGTAAAGCGATTATTTTCACTTATTCCTATTTTGTTTATTGTTTCCACGATTGTTTTTTTAATTATTCATTTAACTCCAGGGGATCCGGCATCCGTGATGCTTGGTCCAGAAGCATCATCGGAACAAGTTGAAAAATTAAGAGAAGAATTAGGGTTGAATGTCCCTATCTATAAACAATACGTAAATTGGATAATCGCAGCTATTCAAGGCGATTTAGGAATATCTTATTTTTTGAAACAACCTGTCATGGAAGCGATTTTTAACCACTTGGGTCCTACACTGGCTCTTGCTGCCATCGCTCAAATTATTTGTATCTTAATTGCCATTCCAATCGGGGTTTTAGCAGCAAAGCATCGGGGCTCCTTCATCGATCAATCATTTATGGGCATTTCGCTTTTGGGGATATCTATTCCTAGTTTTTTGTTAGGGTTATTTTTAATGTTGATTTTTGCCGTCAAATTGCAATGGCTACCAGTAGCAGGCTATCAATCTCTTAATAATGGTCTATGGAATTATTTGAAATTTTTGATTATGCCAGCATTTGCTTTAGGGTCGATGCAAGCCGCACTGTTAGCTCGGATGACGAGATCCTCAATGTTAGATGTTTTAAAAAAGGATTTTATAAAAGCGTCACGAGCAAAAGGTTCGAAGGAAAGACAAGTGTTATTTAAACATGCGTTAAGAAATGCTCTATTACCTATATTGACGGTTATTGGACAAAGTTTAGGGGGGCTTATTACTGGGGCTGTCGTAATAGAAACCATTTTTAACATTCCAGGAATTGGGCAATTAATTATTAATTCAGTAGAGCGCCGAGATTTACCTATTATTCAAGGAACCGTCCTGTTTGCAACGATTACATTTGTTTTCATTAACTTTTTGGTCGATTTACTATATGGGTTCATTGATCCAAGGGTTCGCTTAGAACAGAAATAAGGGGGATGAAGATGGAAATTGGTCAATTAAATATAGAAAGAGCACAAATAAAACACACCTTGAAAAAGGAACAGCGTAATCTATTCATCCGAAAATTCCTATCCAATAAGCTAATGGTTTTAGGAAGTCTTATTATCGTTTTCCTTCTCTTGTTAACGATTATTGGACCATTGCTTACACCGTATACCCCATATGAAATGGAAACAGTTAACAAGCTTCAAGGACCAAATGCAGAGCATTTTTTAGGAACTGATGAATATGGTCGTGATTTGTTTACGCGAATTGTTTATGGAGCGAAAGTATCGATGGGAATTGGGTTATCAGTCTCCATCATCTCCTCCATTATTGGATTGATTATTGGGTTATGTTCAAGTTATTTTCGTTATTTAGATGGTGTTTTAATGAGAATAATGGATGGCTTAATGGCCTTCCCAAGTATTTTATTAGCGATTGCTTTAATGGCAGCATTAGGACCTAAAACGGGAAATGTCATATTGGCTCTCACGATTGTATTCACACCCTATATTGCTCGAGTGGTGCGTTCAGCTGCCTTAATCATAAAAGAGGAAACGTATATTGAGGCAATGAAGGCACAGGGGGCAAGTACATTTCGGATTATCTGGCGGCATATTACACCAAATATTCTATCTCCAATGATTGTACAAGCTACTTTTATCTTTGCCGATGCCATCATAAATGAAGCATCATTAAGCTTTTTAGGAGCTGGAGTACCAACACCTGATCCAAGTTGGGGAACCATTTTATACGACGGGAAAATGGTTATTTTTAATACACCTTGGATGGTTATTTTCTCAGGATTGATGATTGTTTTATCAGTCCTAGGATTAAACCTTTTAGGGGATGGATTACGTGATTTATTAGATCCACATATTAAAGGCGGGAAAAAGAAGAAATGATTGAGAGGAGGAATAACATGGACAAACCTATTTTAGAGTTAAAAGAATTAAAGACCCATTTCTATACGGAACGAGGACGTGTCACGGCAATCGATGGAATTTCCTTTAATGTTAACGAAAACGAGATATTAGGTGTAGTCGGTGAGTCGGGATGCGGTAAAAGTGCTACTGCTCAAACGATTCTTAAATTATACGATGAAAAAGAAGCGGTTCAATATGAAGGTGAAATCAATTTTAACGGCAAAAACTTATTAACGTTAACGGAAAATGCAATGCAAAAAATTCGTGGAAATGATATTTCGATGATATTCCAAGATCCCATGAGTTCACTTGATCCGGTTTATACGATAGGCGATCAGATTGTCGAAACCATTCTTTTACACCAAAAGGTTTCCAAAAAGGAAGCCTATCAAAAAGCGATTGAAATGTTAAAAATGACTGGAATCCCATCTCCAGAGAAGAGAATACACGAATATCCTCACCAGCTATCTGGTGGGATGAGACAACGGATTTTAATTGCGATCGCTCTCATTTGTCAGCCGAAACTATTGATTGCGGATGAGCCGACAACGGCTTTAGATGTGACGATACAAGCGCAAATTTTAGATTTAATTTTGCAAATGAATAAAGAAATGGGGATGGGGATTATTTTTATCACTCATGACCTCGGTGTTGTATCGGAAATTTGTACAAGAGTGGTCGTGATGTATCTTGGACAAATTGTGGAAGAGGCCGATACAAATAGTTTGTTCTCAAATCCACTTCACCCATACACGAAAGGATTAATCAAGTCTATTCCTCAACTTGAGGGGGAGCGTTCCCAGAAGTTATTCACAATCGAGGGAATCGTCCCCTCTTTAAATAATATCCCTAAAGGCTGTCGTTTCGCACCACGCTGCCAGTATGCGGATGAATTATGCCGGAGCCAAGCTCCTGACCTTAAGCAATATAAAGGTGACCAAAAGGTTCGCTGCTGGCACTATGAGAAAATTGCTGAACTAGAGGAGGAAGAATATGTCCATTCAAACTGAAAGCGAAAAGAAGCCTATTCTTCAAATCCAAGGATTAAAGAAGTACTTTCCAGTAAAAAGCTCCCTAGGATTTTTAGGTGGGACAAAAGGAAATGTGAAAGCTGTTAATAATGTTTCGTTTGAACTGTTTGAAGGTGAAACGTTTGGTTTGGTAGGAGAATCAGGGTGTGGGAAAAGTACATTAGGTAGAACCATTTTACGACTTACGGAACCAACGGAAGGAAAAGCCATCTATAAAGACAATGATGTTTTCAAACTGTCACCGATGTCATTTAATAATATGCGCCAAGAATTACAAATGGTTTTCCAAGATCCCTATTCCTCATTAAATCCGAAAAAAAGAATCGGTTCCATCTTAGAAGAACCTTTAATCATTCATGGAATTGGCAATAAAAAGGAACGTACCGAAATGGTAATGGATATTTTGCACAAAGTGGGTTTGCAGGTAGATCATTATTATCGTTATCCTCATGAGTTTTCGGGTGGACAAAAGCAGCGTATTGGGTTGGCTCGAGCATTAATTGTCAATCCGAAAATAGTGATTTGTGACGAGCCTGTCTCGGCTCTTGATGTCTCCATTCAGTCGCAAATTATCAATTTATTACAAGAATTGCAGGCTGAATTGAACCTGGCATACCTGTTCATTTCGCATGACCTTAGTGTTGTCCGCCATATTTCCGATCGTGTAGGTGTCATGTATTTAGGGAATATGGTAGAGGTAGCAAAGACGGAAAGCTTATATGCAAAGCCACTTCATCCTTATACGGAGGCTTTGTTATCAGCTATCCCCCGTACAAATTCAGAGTTTAAGAAAGAACGTATTATTTTAAAGGGTGAGATTCCTTCTCCTCTTAATTTACCTTCGGGGTGTGTTTTCCATACACGCTGTCCATACGCAAAGGATGAATGCAAACACGTGGTGCCAGTCAAAAAGGAAGTATCGCCACAACATTTTGTTGCGTGTCATTTATACAATTAATTAAAAGGAGATACAGATCCAATGTTACCCAAACAGATAGTATCTACACTTGATGAGGTCCTTAATGATACTTGTATGAAGGCAAATCTTCCTGGAATGGCTTTGATCATGTCGCAAAATGGTCAGCCAATTTTTGAAAAATATTTTGGTTACCGCGATATTGAAAATAAGCTACCGGTTAATGAGGACACTGTTTTCGGAGTTGCTTCTATCACAAAATCATTAACGGCTCTAGCTGTTATGCAACTAGAGGATGCTGGAAAGCTCTCAGTGGATGATCAATTAATCTTGTGGCTACCTGAACTCAAAATGCCTAACCAACAGTATGGGGAAAAAATAAAAATTCATCATTTGCTCTTACATACTAGCGGTTTGCCAGGGTTGAATACCGTAAACTGTGCAAGAGCAAATAGTGTCTTGAATGATCCACACGGAGAGTACCTATTTGATAGCTTGTCTCTATTAGCAAATGAAAAACGAATTAAAAACGTTAAAGAACTAATGGAGGTTATGAGTGAAACAGAGTATTCACTACTTGGCCCTCCTGGTTCCATGTTTAACTACTCAAATGAAAGTTATGCCCTACTCCAAGAAATAATCGAAAGAGCAAGTGGAGAGGGCTTCATTCCATATGTACAGAAAAATATCTTCCAACCTTTAGGGATGAATCGTTCCTTTTTCTTAACCTCTGACCTAAAGAAACTTCAGAACGTGACGGAGCTTTATGCATATAGAAGAGAGCAAGATAATAAGCCTTCTGTTTTCCACTCACCTGCATGGTGGGATGTAGGGGATATTTATTCAAACGGGTCTATGAAAACATCTAGTTCAGATCTAATGAAGTATTTAGAAGTTTTCCGTCTTGATGGAACCGTGAAGGGAGAAAGAATTGTTTCTAAAGCGAGTATCCAAAAGATGACTTCGGCCCAAGTGACAATGCCGACGGGTGAGCGCTATGGGTATGGTCTGAAAGTGGATTGTCTTTCCGGCATGAATATTTTTGGGCATGGTGGAAGCGTCAAGGGCGTTTCTTCTCATATGAAAGTTGCCAAAGAACAAGGCATCACGGTTTCCGTTCTTATTAATATTGCAGAGGCTGCTCCAGAGAAACTAGCTATGACCTCATTAAACCACGGCCTTCAACTCCCTGATGTAACAGATAGGAAGTTTACCATATACAAACTTTCTGTAGAACAATTAAAGGGTTTCATTGGTGTCTACCAATCAGATGAGGGACACAAAGCGGAGATTGTACTAGCTGATAATGGTATTCAGATGAAGGGGCAAGACAATCTTTTACCATTGATGCCCTATTCAATTGATAGCTTTATGACCCCGTGGGGTGAAAGAATCAAGTTTATTATGGACGATGTAGGGAAAGTTAGAGGTTTATTTAAAGGTGTACGTTTTATCCCTAAGACATTATCTGGCATTGAATGATAGTACAATCATGCTACTTCAAGGATAACCATGGGAAAGAAATAATCGATTATTTGGAGGATGAGATAATGTTTGAAGAACAAACCGGGGAAAAGCCAATCGTTTCTGAATCAATTGAATTAGTATATCAAACACTGCGGGCTACTCCCCAAGTAGAGGATGGCCTCTCCTTTTTGAAAGATGATAATGACGATACGGCAGAAGAGCAGATGGAACTTACAGCTATTGAGGCACCGACCTTTTTTGAGGAAAAAAGAGGGCTGTATTATAAAGAAAAGTTAGCGGCTCTTGGCATTCGCGATATTACGATAGATGAAGTTGGGAATGTATTTGGGATTCGACCAGGTAGTGGAAATGGTCCCAAATTAGTTGTTTGTGCTCATTTAGATACTGTTTTTCCTGCAGGAACAGATACGTTGGCAAAAAGGAAGAACGGTAAAATCTATGCGCCCGGCATCGCAGATGATGGAAGAGGATTGGCGGCAGTTCTTTCCCTTACTAGAGCTTTGAATCAAGCTCATATACAAACCATCGGTGATTTGATTATCGGAGCTACTGTTGGCGAGGAGGGGCTCGGGGATTTACGAGGAGTGAAAGCTTTATTCGCAAATAGGGATGATATTGATGGTTTTATATCTGTTGAACCAGGGGAAACTGGTCGAATTACATATCTTGGAACCGGCAGTAAAAGATATAAAGTAACGTATCAAGGACCAGGTGGTCATAGTTTTGGAAACTTTGGAACACCAAGCCCTATTAATGCAATGGGGAGAGCAATTAGTGAGCTTGCCAATATTCAGACCCCTTCTAATCCAAAAACAACCTTTAATGTGGGTATTATTAGTGGGGGAACTTCCATAAATACAATCGCTGAAAAATGTGAAATGCTTGTGGATCTACGCTCAAACGCTCAAAAAGAGTTAGTAAATTTAGAAGAGAAATTACTAAGTATTATTAAATTCGCTGCCGAGGAAGAGAATCAACGCTGGAACAAATTAGATGAGATTACTGTAGATGTAGCAATAGTCGGAGATCGTCCAGCTGGTTCGCAAAGCCCTGATTCAACCATTGTACAAGCATCAGCCGCAGCATCGTTAGCAATCGGAATTACCCCAGCCCTAACAGATGCAGTCAGTACGGATTCCAATATTCCCATTTATCTTGGAATTCCAGCAGTCACCCTTTGTGGCGGAGGAGACTCGGGTGGATATCATACCTTAAATGAATATTATGACCCAACAGATGCGTATCTAGGTGTACAGAAATTATTTTTAACCGTATTAGGATTAGTTGGAGTGGAAGGATTAACGGAACCACTACTTACTAAAATTAAAAGATAAGAAATAATATTTATTGTAATAATTGTCATACGCTTCTTTGTAGTCATTATAGTTAGAATACGACCTACCATTAAAAATAGAATAGTTTGTACCACATACTGATTATTAAGCATTCCTTCGGGAGTGCTTTTTTATTTTAATTGTCCGGAAAATAACAAGGAACTTTCTGCATTTTGTCGAAATGAATACGCGGAAGGAGATGTTTTATGACAGGTCATTTAGGATTTTCATATATAGGATTTATTTATTTGTTCATGCTGTTTGTACCAAATATGATGTGGTTAAAGAATCTACCGACAGATTACGATAAAATTGTCGGTAATGAAAATAAAATTCTCTTATTATTTGAGTGTATAGGACAAGTGCTAGTTACGATCTGTGCATTGATTTTTTTAGATTTTAACATATCTCCATTTTCATATTGGACTGTATGGCTAATCGCGTCATTTGCATTAATGTTGATGTACGAATGTTGGTGGTTTAAATATTTTACACATGAAAAAACATTAGAAAACTTTTACGGTAGTTTTTTCGGTATACCCGTTCCCGGAGCTACTTTACCTATTCTTGCATTTTTGCTTTTAGGTATTTATGGAAAGGTGATTTGGATGCTCATTTCCACATTAATCTTAGGCATAGGACATATAGGAATTCATTTGCAACATTCAAAAGCAATTAAATGAAAGAATCGATCAAAAAGCATTCCTTCGGGCGTGCTTTTCTTTTGGAGAAATAAGTGAGGCTTTTTAAGAAAATCAAAACGATTATCAAAAATAAACTAGGAAAAATGAAAAAATTGAAACTTGTTGTTCACCTAAATCACTCTAATTAGTGAGAGGAGGGAGTGATAACACGATGAAACATGATCTTCATATTGTGAAAAGGGCGATTAATGGAGATGCTGAAGCTTTTGAAGAATTGCTTTTTAAAGAAGAAAAAATGCTATATTACAAGGCGCTTTCTTACGTTGGTAAAAAGGAAGATGCTTTAGATGCGATTCAGGAAACGGCGTACAATGCATTCCTTGCGATCGGGCAATTGCGGAATCCGGAGTATTTTTCAACTTGGCTGTTTAGAATTTTAATACGTGAATGTTATAGGCTATTAAAAGAACGAGACCAAATGATCCTTTATGAGGAAAGCGAATTGTTGAAGAAGTTAGATCGTAAGCAGGAAGAAGAGATAGATTCTTTTCATTTAAGTGAGGCATTATCGAGGCTAAATTCGTCCTATCAAGAATCCATTATCTTATTTTACTATCATGACCTGTCTATTAAGGATATTTCCGACGTGATGGAGATGCCGGTTAGTACAGTGAAAACGAATTTACGTAGAGCGAGAAAAAAATTGAAAAGTGAGTTAGAAAGGAGTTATCAATTAAATGAAAAAGTCATATGAGCCTTTCGAGGAGTTTCCACAAGATCAAGTTCGTTCAGCTATTCGTTCGGGAATCGTGCAAGCTAAAGAGCAATTAGATACACCTCGTGTAAGAGTGAACAAAGGGAAAAGAAAAATACTCTATGCTATGTGCAGTGTAGCAGCTGTTTTTGGCATATTGGTCGGTTCCTCCTACTATTCTCCAGCTTTGGCAAGTAGTTTGTCCCAAATACCGATCATCGGTTCTGTTTTCGGGAATTCTGATCTAATCAGTTTACAACAAGCCAAAAAAAATGGGCTAACGAATGAAATTGGGGAGACCCAGACGATCAATGGAATTTCCGTTACACTTGATGAAATTCTATATGATCAAAATAATATTACTATCGGACTTTTCATTGAATCTGAAAAGGACCTTGAAGAATTTTATTTTGGAGCTGGGATGGATTTTACGATGAATGGGGATTATCCTGCTGGATCCACTGGGAGTTACGGTGAAAATATTCTTTCGGCAACAACCCGGACTGCCATTCAAGAAATAAATGTGACTGAAGATATGCCCGAGAAGTTCGAGCTTGGATTAATGTTGCATGGGGAAAAGGGAGAAACATGGTATTTCTCAACGCCAGTTGAGAAAATTAACATTCAGAAAATTCCTGTTCAACATTCACAGACGGTTGATGGTTTGAACCTTACTGTAACAGAAATGTCTTATAGTGAAACAGGTGTAAGTATAGCCTATGAGAGTTCTGAAGAGGAAACAGATTTTGAGCTAAGTCGCGGAGGAAATATCGATTTCTTAGTAGTAGATCAAGATGGAAATGAACTTACAGGTCGCTCGGGTGGAGCAAGAGGTGAAAGAGTTAAGGATAGAATAGAGTACAAGAGTAGTAAGCAATTTGATCCTTTTGATTCTAATATTACGGAATTGACAATTACTCCTTATGTAGTCATCCCATCGGGCGGGGGAGGAGTGGAAATTGACGAAAATGGCAAGGAAATAGAGTTAGAATATAAAGGGAACTCTATACAGCCGATTGAGTTTGACTCCTTTAAAGTGAAAATTCCACAATAAATTCATTGTTTAAAAAGAGCTGATATTCAGCTCTTTTTGATCTATATTTAATTCTCGAAGCCTTTATTCTGCTGTTTTCGAATCCTGACAATGTTCTCCCATACAGCTTTGTTTTCAATTTCAGCAAAACTGCGTATACTTGGGGTTGTATTTACTTCAAATAATATGGGGGTTCCATTTTTATTTAATCCAAAATCCATACCATATTCTCTGCGTGGAAATTGTGAGGAAAATACTTTAGCTACTGAAATAGCCAATCTATTTAGAGTCTCTATAGTTTCATATTGTTTTCCTTGGTCCAATTTTAAATGCAGCGTCAATAATTCGTTTATCGATATTACTTTGGCACCTTGATGAGAATTAACAATTCCATTAGATTCAGCTTTTGCTAATCCAATGTTTCCATACATTCCACCTACCAACCAATTATCTTCTAGAAGTTGAATATGAACTCGAATCATAAAAGGCAGCCCACTTTGTGTCACACTTTCGATTCCTTCTTGGATCACATAAAGCCCACTTTCTCTGCCAAATTTTAAAAATGGATGTAGAATCTGATGAAACTCATTGATTGATGAAACACATTTGTTTATATGCTTACCTTGAATAGTAAAGCCATTATAACAATATAATCCGTCTTTTCTTTTAAGGATTTTAAATATCGCCCTTCCTTGGCCTGTACTAGTGTGTTTTACATAAACATGACTATAACGATTAAGTAATTCTATTAAATTATTAATAGTATACATTTTCGTTTCTGGAATACTATTTCTTATTACTGGGTCTTGTTGCAACAGTAAAGATTGTTCCCATTTTCCTACTGCATCTCTCAAAAAATACACCTCATTTTTAATTCAACTGTATTGGTATCTATTAATTACTCTTATTTACTTTCGTAAAGTATACCTGTCAGATTTTCTTTCTTAGTATCTATTCCAATGTATTGCAGATATTTTTCCATTATAGTTAGAAAAAGTTCTATATCATTTTTAGTAAGATCACCAATATTAGCTACTCTAAAAGAATTCATATTTTTAAGCTTACCTGGGTAAATTGTGATATTGTTTTTATAAAAATAATCATGCATGTCAGTGAAATCATATGTCTTACATGTAGGCTCTAAAATGGCAGTAATTATTTTCGAATGATTCTCTATAGGGATAATGTATTTAAAGCCGAGTTTAGTGAGTCCTTTGATTAATGTTTCCCATAACTGTGAATATCGTTCATATCTTTCTTTCACACCTTCTTCTTTTAATTCTATAATTGCTTGTTTTAATGCATATATTGTCTGAACAGGTGGGGTAAACCGCATTTGTCCTGTTTCTATGAAATATTTATATTGTGAAAAAAGATTTAAATAATAGTTAGTGGGCTTAGTTGTTGTTTTTTTCTCTAATTTACTTTTTGGGGCTATAACAAACGAGATTCCTGCCATCCCTTGAAGATTTTTATTGGAACTTGCAGCTAAGTAAGCTATATTCATTTTGTTCATATCAATAGGGATGGCTGCAAAAGAGCTCATGGCATCTACCATCATTTCAATATTCTTTTCCTTGCAAAAAGTTCCGATCGCCTCAATGTCGTTTAATATTCCCGTTGTTGTTTCATTATGAACGACTGCAAGATAGGAAACTGTTTTAGGAAGTTCTTGAATAAACGATTTCAATGCATCTAATTGAATGGGGTGATTTAGTGGACATTTAAACTCATACCAATCCAATTGATACGCATGAGCAATTTCACACAATCGTTGACCGTACGCACCATTATTAATTATTACGATAGCCCCGTCAGTCATAACAGAACTTAAGATTGCTTCTACAGAAGCAGTCCCTGATCCTCCAAACAAAACGGTAGCATATTGCTCTTTATCAGCCACTAAGCTAGTTAGTTCAGTGGAAACAAAATGCATGATGTGAAAAAAATCATTTTCACGGGGGCAAATATCGGGTACTACCTGTGCGTATTTAACTGAATCTGTTGTAGTGGCAGGACCGGGATTTAATAATATATGCCTCTTAACTTTTTTCATAGAGCTCACCCTTTTTATTTAATAAATTTGCGTAAGCGAATTTTAACCTCACTTGGTGAAATTTTGGGACGGCCTAAGTTTGGTTCAGACCCTTTAGAAATTTTTAGATAAAGAAAAGTGAGTCCATTTGTCTTTTTCCATAATTGAATCTGTTCTTCGAGTTCCTTTAGGCTGTGAAGATAAAATGATTTTTCGTAACCGCATGAAGCAGCAATAGTTACAAAATTAACGTTGTGAGAAACGGTACTTTGCCCTCCGGTTGAATCATGAGTTTCATTATCTAATAAAATGTGTAACATATTTTTTGGTCTATAATATCCATTTGTAGCTAAACTCCCCATTCGCATTAGGAGAGATCCATCTCCATCAATGACAACTACATCTAAATCTTTTCGTGAAAATGCTAATCCAACACCTAGAGAACTGACACACCCCATAGAACCTACCATATACAAATTATTAGGGGAATCTTCAATTTCATATAACTCTCTGCCTGTTTTGCCAGTAGTTGCGAGTTGAACAGTTTTTTCATCTTTCAATCCATTAATCACTTTTAAAGTTTGAAACCTACTTGGAAGTTCATCCATAAGGGATTTATCGAGTTTTTTCTTGTTGTTATGAATAGAATGTTCAATTGACTTAAGTTTTTCTGTTTCAAAGGTTCCTTTCTTTACTACAAAGAAGAATGATTTGTTGTTTTCAATCCAATTGTTAGCTGATTTAAGTTGTATCATGGCCTCGTGTAAATCAGGGGATAGGAATTGCCATTTTATTTGCATGAGATCTAGCATTTTCGTTGTAATTTTCCCCATTATTTCATGCTGTGGCTCATCGTTTAAACTAGGATCTCCTCTTAAACTTACAAAACCAAGTATAGGTATTTGAAAGGGATAATTTAATGAAGTCAGTGGGGAAACAGCATTAGTAAGGCCGGAGTTCTGCATTAAAACAACTGGCTTTTTACCGCCTAAATAAGCTCCCGATGCAATGGCAATAGCATCCCCCTCGTTTACAGCTGCCATATATTCACATTCATTAATGGCATAGTTGATCAGATTCTTTAAAAATGAACATGGTACTCCACTGTAAAAGTCAAAACCTAGTTTTTTAAGCTCATTTCCAAAACGATTCGTATTCAACATACATTTACTCCGTTTCCAAATTGGTTTTGGGTAAATATTTCTTCTCAGCACTTTGAAGTTCTTCGTCATTTTGAATTCTAAAAATTTCTTCAACACTTGCTATAGAATCCTCAACCTCTATGAGACTTTCATCTTTTAATATTTGTTTTGATATTTTTTGCATAGCAGTAAGTGATGCTCTTAAGTTATGATTGGCCCAGATGACTGCGTTGACTCCTAAATTCTTGAATTTTTCAGTTGGTGTTGAATAATATTTGGTGGGAACAATTATAACTGGATGTTGATTATTCCATGCTTTCATAAATTCTTCAATTTCATTAAAATGAGATTTTTTACTGTGTATAAGGATTGCATCAGCACCTGCCTGCCTATAGGCCTCAGCGCGTTTCAGTGCTTCTTCTAATCCCCAACCTGCGATAAAAGCTTCAACTCTAGCTACAACAATAAAATCTTCATCCATCTGTGTATCTTTCATCGCTTTAATTTTCCCGCAAAATTCTTCAATGGAAGCAAGTGGCTGTGCTTCGCCTCTTATAAAAGAATTCGATTTCGGAAAGGTTTTATCTTCAATACAAACACCAGCTATATCCAATTGTTCTAATTTTTTAACTAACCTTCTTGCATTATTAAAGTTTCCATATCCCGTATCACCATCTAATAGAATTGGTATTGTTGTAGCATCACTCATAAATTCAAGAACATCTAATACTTGTGTCCAAGAAGCTTCGTTATTATCTCTCACTCCCAATGAAGCAGATATGGATAGTCCACTTGCCCATATACCTTTAAAACCTGCTTCCTCGACCACTTTTGCGGAAAGACCATTATGGGCTTCCATTAGAAACTCCGGTTTTTGTGGGGAATTCAGCAAATGCTTTAACTTCGTTGATTTCTTCATGATTATCTCCTTTAAGTAATAGACTTTTACTAAATTTTTAAAAAATGAATTTTGAATTAATTGAAATTAGTCCACTCAATTAGTATTTATATTATTTATTTGAGAATGATTTTGACACGGACAGAAGTGGATATCTTTGAGGATGGCAGCTTTTATTGCCACTATAAGCTTTCCAAAGGAGACAGTTGGGTTGGATGTTGGTTGTGGAGCTGGTCGAGAAGCAATTTTTCTTGCCCAACACGGATTGAATATGATTGGGGTGAATCTAAGTCTAAAGTTAAAACTGCTTATTTGTTTTCTTATCATACTCATCAAATCTATTAGCTTTAACAAGTTGTATAGGAATATTAAGAAAAACGGCGAATACAAGAGATAATTCTTTGTTTATTGAGGAGGCTAGGGAAGCAGCAGAGTTCATGGATTTTTACACTGATCCAATGATAAAAGCTATTATCCCACCTTGGGGAGGTCAGTTTGCTATAGAAGTTCTTCCATTAATTGATTGGGAGAAACTAAAAAAACTACCTCCAAAGTGGATTTTAGGATACTCAGACATAAGTACTTTTAATTTTGTTTATACAACTACCACTGGTAACGCATCAGCTCATGGTATTAATTTTAATGAAATGTCTGCCCCGCAGCTAGATGAAACAAGTAGCGATTGGCATGATGTATTAACTGCTAACAAAGGGGATTTAATTAAACAAAATTCATCTGAAAAATTTCAATCATCATGGGAAAAAGTATTTCAAAATCCAGCTACAGGATTTTATTTAGATACAAAAACAGAATGGAAAAGTACCGTAGAGCAAACTTCTTTTTCAGGTAGGTTAATTGGAGGGATTCTTAATACTTTGCAATTACTTCACGGAACGCCTTTTGATAACGTTGAAAGTTATATAGAGAATTATACAATTGATGTAGGAACCGTATGGTATTTCGAAAGCGTTGATATGAGTGCTGCTGAAATTTACCGTGCTTTATGGCAAATGAAAATAAATGGTTGGTTTAAAAATACGAATGGCGTTCTTATCGGAAGACTTAGTGGGTATACAGCCTCCAAAGACTATGAATTATTAGATGTTTTAAAGGATATTTTTTCTGAAGCAAACATTCCTTTTGTTTATGACGTGGATATTAGCCATTTACCACCACAAATAACCTTAGTGAATGGAGCAATAGCAAACATTCGTTATCAAAATGGAATAGGTGAAATAGAATTAAATTTAAATTAGAGTTTATATATCAGGGATCATTTCTTAATTACGAGAAGACCTTTCTTATTGTATGAACAGGGGCAATAGTGGAAGAACATTATTAAAGTCTTTTGAAGATTGCCCAATTTCTCAGAATGAAAATTGGGCTTTGTTAATATTGATTTCCATAACGTTGTAAATTTACATTTTGCTGGCAGGCAAAGTGATAGGTCTTGAGTTTCGAAATTTTTTTATTGCTGCCTTGCTTTTTTATAAGAATTATTTCTTAATCCTATCTTAGTCCATTCTTCTTTTGGAATGCCTCTATGTTTATAATCAACAACCTTAATTTGGCTACCTTGAATTTGAAAAGTAATTGTTTCTTCACCATAAGGTGGATTATGTGCCCCCTCAAAAGTTTGAACTTGAACAGTTACATTTAAGTTGAAATTTGTCTCATCTCTCTCTATTTTAAGGATTTTCTCGAATCCCCGATCCCACAGTTTAGGTTTATAATATGTTTCAATAGCTTTACTTATTGGGTCGACTAAGCGTTCAATCAATGCTTCTTTAAGTAATTGTTTTGGAACGGGTATTCGGTTAATTTTCTTTCTCTTAACATCAACAATTTTCCACATATCTTTTAATGGGCCACTTGTTTGTTTTTCAACAGTATAAAGTACATTAGTTCCATCTTCTTTCCAAAGGTGAACATAACCTTTGTTACCCTTGATATATAGTCGTGGTTCATTAATCCATTCTTCCTCCAACTGAATAATTGTAAAATATAATTGGGCAAGTGGTGTTATTTTATAACCCAGCTGATTAAAATCACCAAATCCATAGAGTCGATAACCTGTTAGGTCAATATCGAAATTCATACTACCATTGTTGCCTTTTTGCATAGTTGCATAGGATGTGTAAGGCACTAAAATACTCATAAGAAGTACAGCAATTACAGAAATTGCGGATAATTTTGGTCTCATATTCAATCACCTCTATAATATATTGTGACAACTGAGGTGAATATATTTTTTACTCAGGAGAATAAACTTGTTCCAGAAAAGGGCACGTTTATTTAGAAACACGTCTTTTTTATTAACGGGCCATTTAAGCCGATAAAATACAGGTCTTTATTATTCATCACTTGAATATGATCGCCTATTCATGTTATTTAAGTTGATAATGGGCAGGTTTGTATAAAGGAGGATTTTTGCTATGAAGACAGAAGTTGTTTATGAAACGTAAAAAAGGAGAGGAAATAATTGATCCAATTTAAAAATAAAGATTTTACAATTTTTGAAAGTCAATTATTCAAAACGACATCTGTCGTCATACAAACAGACGATTGTATAATTGTGGTTGATCCAACATGGCTTCCAAACGAGGTAGAGGAAATAAGACAGCATATGAATAACATTAAACAGAATAAGCAAATCTATCTTCTTTTTACTCACTCAGATTGGGATCATATACTAGGATATGGTGCTTTTCCAGATGCCATCATCATTGCAAGTAAAGGTTTAAAAGAGGTGAAAGATAAAGAAAGTATACTGGAACAAATAAGAGGGTTTGATGATAAATATTATATAGATCGCCATTATCCCATTCTCTACCCTAAAGTGGATATAGTCGTTAGAGAGGATGGGCAAGTATTCAATATTGGTAAAACCACCCTTACCTTTTATAAAGCGGATGGGCACACAGATGATGGTATTTTTACAATCATAGAACCATTAGGAATTTGGATTGCTGGTGATTATTTGTCAGATATTGAATTCCCATATATTTATTTCAGTAGTGAAAAGTATGAGGAAACATTGAAAAAAACGGATGGGATTTTAACTAAACATGACATACGTTTTCTTGTTCCGGGTCACGGGCATGTAACAGGAAATAGAGAAGAAATGAACAAACGAAAAGAGGAGTCCTTACGATATATTAAAGATGTAAGAAGTGCGATTGAATCTGAAGGTGATAGTTTTTATTTAATAGAAGGCTATTCCTATTTAAGAGGAATGAGAGCCTTTCATGAAGGGAATATCAATTTAATAAAAAAGGAACAAAACAGAAAATAAAATCAGTGATCTTTGAAATGGAAAATGTCATAGAAATGTACATGCAAGTAAATAATGTCTCCCAGTTTGGTAACCTAGTATTAGCTATGTCTTGGGGAGAAGACCTTTTAGATGCTACTGTCACAGGATTAACTGGCAGAATGAAGAAGGATAATTGACTTCGATTGAAGAAATTTTATTATGAGGTGAGACATAAATGAGCGTGTATGACTTTATAGTTAAGAAAATCGACGGACAGACAGAGCCGTTGTCTCGTTACGAAGGAAAAGTTGTCCTTATCGTCAATACGGCGAGCAAGTGTGGCTTTACACCACAGTATAAAGGGTTACAAGCGTTGTATGATAAGTACCGTGATTTAGGATTGGAGATTTTAGGATTTCCTTGTAATCAATTTGGTCAACAGGAACCAGGAACGAACAAGGAAATTCAGCAGTTTTGCGATTTGAATTACAATGTGAGCTTTCCAATGTTTGCAAAAGTAGACGTTAATGGTGTGAATGCAGACCCACTTTATCAATACATAAAAAAGGAGGCTAAAGGTGCATTAGGTTCACAGGCAGTCAAATGGAATTTTACAAAATTTTTAGTAGACCGAAAAGGGAACGTGGTAAAGCGTTTTGCTCCACAGACAGAACCGGAAAAACTGAGAGTTGAAATAGAAGAATTATTGAAACTAAATGGCAGAACAAAGTGATGATTCATTTAAAAATATGAATATGAAAGATAAAATAGCAACAGTTATTGGAATTACGCTCTTAATGGTTCTAGTAATCGGATTTATATTTGGAATTTACCTTTTTGGATTTGCAGGCATTTTTAAATTACTAGGTGTTCATTATCAGTCTAATTGGTCATTGGCTATATTTGTTGCCAGTTTCTATATTTTGGGATTATTGGTTGACTTGATTTTTGATGCTTTTGCTAAACTGACCGTTGAAAAAGTAAAGGGAAATGTAAATGCATTTTTTATTCAATTACTTTTTGGATTTGCGTCAAACTGGCTCGTTCTTTTTACAGTGGATGCGTTTATGGAAAGTGTCACCCTTATCTTGGAAACGAAGTTTATAATCGCATTATTACTGGCCGTATTGGAACCAATATTTGATAACAAAAAAGAGAAAATTAGATAAATTTATATCGCTAAGCGTTCTTTTTTGATTAAGTTAGTGGGGAGATTGAAATAATTTTCATAAAGCAATCGGGCAGTTATCCTCAAGGAAAATATAGGACGAATTTTCGGAGATGGGATTGGATAAACTATCCTCATATTATGGGGTGGTTAAGTTGTATAAAATATTAAAGTGTTTAATGGTATGTCTCGTTCTAATTTTATTTTATTCGGGAGCATCTCAGGCACAAACTCTCCCACAAGTGTCCTATCCCTGCAGTGTGGTTCTTCAACCGGTAAGGGATATTCCTAATGCTCTCGGCACTGCTTTAATTGCTCAAGTAAAAAAGCCTTATACCGATTCACAAACCAGTCCTCTAAGAATACGGAAGAGCGTGGGAATCTATGCTGATTGGCTTCCGTTCCCATCTACATTTGGAGATTATGACCAATATGAAGGCTTCGCCCAAATATCTGGTATCATCAGTTGGCGATTTAAGATGTATCTAGTAAAGGAAGCCCCTCCAAGCTGGTTTGGCGGAACTTCTTGGGTAGGCAAATTTGACGAGATATCCTCAGAACTTCCCGAGAATACACACGTGCAAATACGCCTTTCTAACTCAAAAACCAATAAGTTAGGACCTGCAATTTTACAAAACACCTTAAATAGATGCCGTAACTAAAAGGGACGTTTTTTAAGTTAACTATTTTAATGAATAGGGCTTTTCCCATAGATCATAGTTACTCCATAAAAGAGCGCAATTCTGCAGGAAGAATTACGCTCTTTCTTTTATGTTAAGGGACATTAACCTGCCACTACCCCAACAAGGATGTTTAATTTTTTTATTCCTTAATTCTCCTTCAAAGTACGCATTAGATACGTAGAATCCCTGTTTTGCAAAAGAGTAAGTATTTTCAAAGAGAACCGTGTAGTAAATCGGATTTTTTCTTAAAAAATACATTATGCAACACTAGTGCAACCTCAAGTTGACAAAGTGTCATTCTGAAGTGATAGATTACATCCTCGTGCATAAATAAAATATTGTTAAAGAACATGAAAGGAGTTATGCATGGTTTACTTTTGTAAATGAGTAAGAATGATGACAAAAGTTCATCGACACGATGAAAGCAAAAAATGTAAATCAATTAATAGGCTTATAGGAGGAAATAAGATATGAAATGGGTGCTTTTGGTGCTCGCAGGATGGTCAACATTAACCGGAGGGCTGTTCTTAGGCTCTCTTTCTGGTGGAATGGCTGCACAATTATTCAGTTTATCAAGAAATTCTCAGTTATTAGTTCAGGGTCTTGTGATGAGTGGGTTGGTTGTTCCCGTTATTTTGTATTTATATAAACATGTCTATCGCATGACTGGTGATAAACCTAAAATACCAGTATATTCATGGAAAAAACTATATCACTTTATTACTGGTGTTCTATTGGCAATGGCACTGGCTTCATTGGGTTTCATTATAGCTGCTTACCTTGGATGGATTGTTATTGAAAAATGGCATGCCCCTGATCAGTGGTTTGCTGCACTACTCATAAATATTGTCATTGCTTTTTTTTATGAAGCTTTGCCAGAGGAATTAGCAATGCGGGGTATGCTATTTGATGTCTTACGTCACAAGTTTGCCGCTTGGTTAGCAGTATTGTTTCAAACATTATTATTCTTATCTGTCCCATTAGCAGTTTCCCAGATTCAAGCACTCGTTGGGCTTACCCCCGGAAACTTCATTAATATGCCTTATATCATATTAATTCTATGCTTTGGAATATGTTTACAATTGATCCGTATTTGGACAAAAAGTCTCTGGGCGACAATTGGCTTTCACCTCGGATACTTAGAAATCGCCAGGTTTGTAATTTGGCCAGATGGATATGGTGCATCGCCAATTATCACTTACCACGATGCAGAACTTGGACTCGGTGGGGTGTTTATCTCGATTGGTATGATTGTAGTTGGGGGAATCATTGTATCACTTATAATAATAGGAGTAAAGCGTATTATATGGAAAAGTGTATAATTCGAACCAATTCGTTTCCTTTTTATAGAATCATTGTTCGACTATCAAATGGCTTTTAACACTAATGATAATTGAAATACTATGTGAACTTGGCAGATTAAGTTGGTTTTAAAACAACTTTAATCCTTATATACGAGCACTAAGAAAAACTCCGTTTTGGACACAATGGCCAAAATGGAGTTTTTCTTTTGAGAGGGAAATTAATTATAAATACATCTGTTATTTGTAAGAAAATTCTATATAATAGTTGTAGGTAAGAGCACTACAGTGTTTTTTTTGTTTTAAAGAAGGGGTGAAACATTGAATGTCCAATGATAATGAGGTTTTATTAGATAAAGGAAAACGAACTGATCCTAAAGTAAAAGAAATTAGGAAAGATGGAGAACCGACATCGGCCTTCAAAGGGGCTTCTTGGGCAGCGCTATTAATAGGGGTTACATCTTATCTTATCGGTTTGTATAACGCAAATATGGAACTGAACGAAAAAGGCTATTACTTTGCCATATTAGTGTTCGGCCTTTATTCAGCGATCTCTTTACAAAAAGCAGTTAGAGATAAGGATGAGGGGATACCCGTAACAAATATTTATTATGGTATTAGTTGGTTTGCCCTTATTGTCTCCATTTCATTAATGGCCATCGGTTTATACAATGCAGGAAGTATTATTTTAAGCGAAAAAGGATTTTATGGGATGGCTTTTGTTCTTAGTATATTTGCAGCCATAACGATTCAAAAGAATATAAGAGATACACAGAGGGCAAGAGAAAAAGAGTAGGTGAATGAATTTTTATTGACAGTTGAAATGAGAATTTTTTCGTGTCTCATTCGATTAACAGGATCTTTTATTCAATAAGGCTTTGCCATTATCTTCTGCCAAAGGGCGCGTTTACTTAGGAACGCGTCTTTTTTTATATTCGTAAGCAAATTGAAGTTTTTACAAAAAAGTGTTTCTTATCAACTAATAATTCGTTTAATATAATATACATAAATTCGCGCTTTTTTACGCAATATTTGTATTAAAACAGAGGGTATGTGTATTTAAATTATTAAAAAGCTAAGCTGAGCCAAAATTGTTTGTCAGCCTTGCCTTTTTTGTTCCAATTATTAGGCTATTGTTATAAAGATAATATCAAGATTTTGAAAGGACATTGCCTCCAAATGTAACGTACATTAAGATGATAACGAACCTTTTAGAAGTAGGTTGATTGACTGTAATTTAATTATAGGTTTGAATACTATATGGAATAATCGAGTGAGGGTATAAAGCATGACGAAAAATATATTAATCGTAGAAGATGAAGATATTTTACGAGAAATTCTTAAAGATTATTTTCTGAATGAAGGTTATTCAGTTTTAGAAGCGATTGATGGAGAAGAAGCAATGGAATTGTTTGAGGAAAATGAATTTCATTTAATTATACTTGACATTATGCTACCGAAATTGGATGGCTGGTCTATCTGTCGTCGAATAAGAAAGACTTCAAATATTCCAATCATTATGCTAACTGCGCGGGTAGATGAAGATGATACATTATTAGGTTTTGAACTAGGGGCGGATGACTATGTGACGAAGCCTTATAATCCATTAGTTTTATTAGCGCGTGCAAAAAGATTATTGCATAATCGGGATATAAAAAATCATTTAAGTACGGATTATATTGAAAGCAGTGGCATACGAATTCATATGCCATCTCGGACAGTGAAGGTAAATAATGAAGAGATTTCTTTCACACATACCGAATATGAAATGCTATTGTATTTGATGAAGAATAAAGGAATTGTCCTAACTAGGGAGCAACTCATAACGAAAGTATGGGGTTATGAACTTATTGAAGATGATCGGACAATAAATAGTCATATGAGAAATTTACGAAATAAATTAGGTGATTATTCAACCTGTATTAAAACGATTGTACGAACAGGCTATAAATTTGAGGATATCCAATGATAAGAGGCATTGTTCTTAAATTATTCTTGTTAACGACTGCACTTTGTGTGCTTATTCTAGCGACGATATTTATCGGACAAACCATTTTTTTTAAACAATTTTATGTAAATAAAAAAGTAGAAGATTTAAAGACAAGTATTCATGCTTTTGAGAAAAGTTATTTAGAAAATGTAGATGATCTTCACAAAATTCAACAGCTTGAGAGAAGTTTTTCTGAAAAAAATAATGCGTGGATTACTATATTAGATGAGAATGGGAACTTGAAATATGAGAATGATTTTTTCATCGAAATTGAATTAAACGAATATTATCAGCGATTATATGACTTTAAAACTGTTAAAGCCCCTTTATATATGATTGATAATTTTGAAGAGGGCAATTTGCAGCAGTCCTCAGAATCTTTAATTAATCAAGGGGAAGCTTATATATTCGGAATTTTAAGAGGCTCTCAAATCATTCCTGTTGATATGATAATTGAAGGTGAATTAGAAGATACGAATTCTGGAGCATGGAAGGAACCAGTGAATTATAAAAACAAGTTACTTATTAATCTAACAGGTGATCCAGTAAGCATATTAAAAGAGAATCGCGTATCGATGAAAGAGTCAAAATTTGTTGGTATTGGTGGTAAAATTAGGAATATAGAATTTCCAGAAAGGAATACATTATCAAGTGTTATTTATTCCAATTCTTTATTTTTGGATCAAATTCGAGATTTTCAAAACAAGATTTTATTGAATGACACGTATTCTTTTGATCCATCGATGCAAATTACTGAATATGAACAAAATGATATTAAATATAATATTTTAATTAAGCCAATAAAACAATTAGATGGGAATATTTCTTATATCTATTCGATGACATCGTTGCAGCCTGTAGATGAAGCTATTCAAATGATAGAAGAATATTATGTATATATTATTGCTTTTGTTTTCATATTAATTCTACTTGCTTCCTTTTACTATTCTAGAAAAATTGCTAAGCCATTATTAAGAATCAATCGAACGACGAAAAAAATGGCTAACTTAGATTTCTCCGAGACCATTTCCGTTCATTCCAAGGATGAAATAGGAGATTTGTCACGTAATATTAACTCTCTTTCATATAAATTGAGTACGTATATTGAGCAGCTACAACATGATATTGAGAAAGAAAAGAAACTCGAGAATACGAGGAAAGAGTTCATTTCGGGTGTCTCACATGAATTAAAAACACCATTAAGTATTATGAAAAGCTGCATCACTATTTTGAGAGGTCAAGTAGCGACCCATAAAAAGGAATACTATTTCAATGCTATGGAAAAAGAAGTTGATAAGATGGACCTAATGATTGTAGATATGCTTGAATTAGCAAAGTATGAATCTGGGACGTATAAAATGCAAATGAATTCATTTTATATTGATGAATTAATGGAAGAAATGTGTGAAAAGCTATCACATGAAATAAAAGCAAAGCAATTGCAAGTGGAAGCATCATTATTATCTATAGAAGTAGTAGCGAACAAAAATCGAATTGAACAAGTTCTTACTAATTTTATGACGAATGCTATCCGTTATACTCCTAATGGGGAAAGAATATGTATTGTGACTGAAAAAAAAGAAACAACAGTGAAAATAAGTATAGAGAATAAAGGTGCACACATTGAGGATGATTTAATAGAAAAAGTATGGGATCGTTTCTACCGTGTTGATACTTCGAGAAAGAGGTCGATAGGCGGCACTGGATTAGGACTTGCTATCTCTAAGAATATTTTGCAATTACATAATGTAGATTATGGTGTTTGCAATACAGAAGATGGGGTGCAATTTTATTTCTATTTACAAATAAATGAATAGACAAAAGCGGTCATAGAACTACTCAATAAAGGAGTTATCCCTATGACCGCTTTTTTATTCTGAAAAGAATTCAATAACACCATCGACAATTGCCTTTGTAGAGTTCGTTTGAAATTCTTCTGAAATCATTCGTATTTCATCTTCTTCGTTAGATGTAAATCCTAGCTCTAATAAAATTGCAGGCTTAGAATTATTTTTTAGAATATAAAAATCACTATCTTTAATGCCCCTATCACGTGTTTGTATATTTTGTCTAAAAATAGATTGCTGCATGATTTTTGCTAATTTTTTATTATCCTTAAGATGTGAACTATAGTGTGTAGTAATACCTTTCACATCACGATCAGTAAAGGCATCATGATGGATGCTCATAAAAAGGTCTGCAGAAGAAGCGTCGGCAAGCTCGATTCGTTTCTGTAATGAATCCTTTTGATTGTTGCCTGGATTCGAATCATCTTCACGAGTTAATACAACAGTAGCACGAGTTCTTTTTTCAAGTTCTTGTTTAATGTTATGTGCAACTGTAAGATTTAAATCCTTTTCAATCGTTTCATATGATAGCCCAACCGTGCCTCTGTCAAAACCACCATGTCCCGCATCAATTACAATTGTTTTTCCTTCCAATAGTTCTGGATGATTGCTATCTGCTTTTAATTCATCACTTTGTTTAGCGTTAAGTAGAAATATGGGTTTTTTCATATCGCTTTTATAGACAATGAATAGTAAGCAAAGAAATAGGATAGAAATAATAAAGAATACTAGATTTTTTTTTCTCATTAAGGTTTACTCTCCTTCTCTATCAATCTTTAGATTTGAAATAATCGTAAGATAGTTAGATAAAGATAGAATAAAGAAGGAGTAAAGGTGGAATAAATGAATGGGTATCATAAAATACACCACCAAAAACCATATATTACACTAGATCGATATGTGAACCTGACGGAATCATCAAATTCGTCAGGTTCTTTCTGCATTTTGGCTCTTGTTAAATCAAAGTAATCTAAGAAAATATAAAGGTATTTGACTCTTTTATATAAGTTTACTTTACTTTTGTAATAAGTTAATTTATAATTTGATTCAAGAGGTGATGGTCGTGAAGAAAGATTTTGGTGATTCGATATCAAATAGGGTTTATGAATATCGTGTACTTGCCAGAATGTCTCAGCAAGAATTAGCAGAGAAAGTCGGGGTTTCCAAACAAACCATCTTCGTAATGGAAAAAGGAAATTATGTTCCGACTCTGCTGTTGGCTTTTCGAATTGCCGAATTTTTTAATGTTGATGTAAACGAAATATTTACTTATGTGAAAGGAAATGATCAAAATGGAAATTAAGTCTATCTCAGATATCCCTAACGCAATTTTTTACCCTTTAAAGTCCTGGGCTGAACAATCTCCGGGAAATTGGAATATTCTCATTGGAGTTGGTTTTTTACTGCTTATGGGTAGTGCGATTTTTGCCTATAAATTTCATAAGAAGATGGGGCCAGACGATGAACGGACAAATAAAATCTCTTTGAAAAGCTGTTACTGTATGTTTTTGGCAATTGTTCTATGCGACATAATTTTTCCTAAAGACTATATGTGGAACATCTTTTTCATGTTCAAATATACGTTGGTATTTTTAGCTGGTGGAATTTACCTTGCCGTCCAATATAAAAAGGATTTTATTTAGAAAAAACGAAAAGGCATGAGTCCAGTTAAATACCGAACTCATGCCCAAGTATCTGCATAAAACCTTTCTAACATTTTTGGTCTCACTTACAGCGAAATGGTTACTTATCTTTCGCTCCATTTCGGATTTCATCAGCTGAAACCTTAATTTCTAGTTCTTCTATTAAACCTTCCAAACCCTTAAGACTATTGATATGATAGAGGACTAAGATGATTATAGATTCTTAGTTGAGTCAAATAATTACCCCTCTTTCATATTGTCCCAAATGCGAGTCAGTACCTAACTTCTATAAACATGGTAAAAAGGTTGATGAAAAGGCTGTACGAAACATCTTTAATGACTATGTTGCAGAAATTGAAGCACAAACAGATTTTAGAACTCCCAAATGGCTCCATAATTTTAAACATTTTATTAACTACTTCGAGAAAGTATTACCCTTAGGCTGTATTATTTAATTGCAAGTATTGGTTTTAGTTGTTAACATATAGTTAGTTAGTTGAATAACTAAGAGGTGATAGTATAATGGCAAAACCAAATGTGGTAAATAAGGAAGATTTAATTAAATATGCAAAGGAGTGTTTGGTTGATAAAGGCATTGAAAAATTCACCTTAAGAGCAGTGGCTGAGACGGCAGGAGTTACACAAGGTACAATTTATTACCATTTTAGAACGAAGGAACAGTTGTTATTAGATATCGTCCAGAATATATGCGAAACTAGTTGGCAAGAAATATCTCAACGTAATGATCATATGATTGATCATGCTATTGCATCAGCTAAAAGTCGTTGCTCATATGATTCGCATTTTCATAAATTATTTTTTTCATTAGTTGCTTCAAGTTTTAATAACGTGGAAATAAGAGGTAAACTTGCTGAAATTATAATAACAGAAAATGAAGCTTTAACTGGGAATTTATCAAACTTATGGACAGATACACCGATAGAAGGGGTTTCACTTGAGACATGGGGAATATTATTAAATGCTATTGTTGACGGATTGGCTGTACAGGCATTATTACAAAAAGATTTTCCGATCGAAAAAACATATAAGGAATTCGCGCAACTAATTAGTGGACTTAATAATTTGGTAAGGAAGGAGGACAAGTAGTGAAAGTCTATTTATTCACGGCAATGTGGGGAGGTTTCGTGTGGTTATTTGCAACAATATTTTTTAAGTTTTTTGGAGAACATGTTCTTTTCAGTCCAGGCACAAATGATTTCATTATCAGCATTATCCTATTATTAGTTGGCACATCAGCTCTATTGTTCGGTATTACATATGTGTATCTATTATTCGATAAAACAAATAATGCAGCGTTAAAGTTCGGAGTATTTGGTACAATTATTGGTTTAGCATTAGACACTTTTTCTTTATCTAATCATCATCTAGTTTTTCCAAACTTAAATGATTCACAGGTTATTGCTTTCACCGCATGGATGTCCTTTGCATATGCTTTATATTTATTTATCCCGTTAATGATTAACCAAAAAAGGGGTCATCGAATATAGGAAAGGGTGCAAATGGCATATAAATAGAATTAGAGAATTATAATTACGAACGGATTTAGAAAAAACAAAAGGGCATGAGTCCAGTTGAAAACCGAACTCATGCCAAGTATCTGCTAAAACCCATGTCTAACATATTGACAGCTAAATTGTTATTTTACTTTCGTTCCATTTCGGATTTCATCAGCTGAAACCTTTATCTCTAGTTCTTCTATTAAATTAGGTGCTTTTTCTTGTACATATCTCACTGCTAACTCCTCATCTGGTAGATCAAGAAATAATTCTTCAACCATATACGTTTCGTTCCCTAAATACTTTCGCTCTTTTTCAATGCCACGAAATGATGTGCCATCTGCCCTTTCTAGCACAAGTGGTGAAAGGTTATCATAAAAAGCGAACTTACTTTTATATTCATACCGTATGACGGCAGAACCTGCTTCTTGTTCAATAGTAGTAATTTTCATTGTGCCTCTTTCACCAAGGTCGAGAATTTGGTTCTTTCCTTCATGCAAGCCGATGAAATTCTCCTGCATAGCAGTTGAATTCACGATATTCTTATTTTTGAATAGCTGGATTTTGAGTTCTTTTATCTGTTCATCAAGTGGTTCAAATAATAAATTTGCTTCCTGTAATGAATACCAGCGATTTTCTTGCTTGATTTGTGTTCCGGCCCATCCAAAGCTGTTGGCCACTTCTCTTATGACTCGATTGTCTTGATCAAGCAGGCGAATGGATAGCGATTCCGTTTCTTGGTTATTTTTATAAGGAATTTTGTACTGTAAGTTGATGACCGTTGAAATCGGACTTACACTTATTTTCTGCAGTTTTAGCTCTTCTTCTCCATAGGTTTGCTTTTTATTGATTGCGACTGTATCAACCATTGAAGTCTTTTTTATCGGGATCTCAAACAAAAATTTAAATTCCTTCTCCTTAGCTCCAAAAAAATCTGTCGTACCTTTATAAAGCAAATCTACTTTCATTTCATCTCGTATTTCTGCTGCTGTGTTCGTAAAAGTGGAGTAGCCGATCACTTCATAATCAGATATTTGTTTAAATTGATCACTCGAAAAAATAACTCCTTTTTGAATGCCATTGATGGGGATATAAGCATTAACCATACGGCTGGCATAATTCTTAATAGGCTTATCTGATTTAATGGCATAGCTAATGGAAAGTCTTTTCCCGTCATAAACAGCTTCCTGGATTTCCATGTTAATGCCATTTTCTTTTTTCTGCAGCTGAATAGTTTGCTTTTCCTCTATAGCTGCTCCTTTCAAACCGTTATCACCTAAAAATTGAAAGATCGATTCAAAGAAAGGGAGCTTTGATAGCGCCAAAACGGGGTTCAAAGAAAAATAGTTAGTCGCAAATAGCAATGTTATCGCGATTATTACTGGTGCTAAAGCTTTCCTCCAATTAGTAAAAATACGATGATGGGCCTTTTTTTCCTTAAGTAATGTATGTACTTGATGACGGTCATCCGCAGAAAATAATATTTCTGGAAAAAGCTCGCTATTTAAAACTCTCTTATCTTTATTCAGATCTCTTCCCATTCGAAATCCCTCTCTTCCATTAATTTTTTTAAATAGTCTCTACCTCTTTTAAGTCTTGTTTTGACTGTGTTTGCAGGAATTTTCAAAATGGAGGCTACTTCTTCGATCGAAAAATCTTTATAGTAATATAAGAAGATAACTTCCTTATATTTCGGTCTTAATGATAGTACAATCTTCTCCACTTGGGATTTCCGGTCTTTACTTAGTAGATCAACCTCAGGATTGCCTTCTGACCGAATTTCTTTTTCCATCTTTTCAAAAGAAAACATTCTTCTAAAATAACTGCTCTTTAAATAATCTTTACATTGATTAATGGTAATCCGATAGAGCCATGTTTTAATTGAAGAATCACCTTTAAACTGGTGTAAATGCTGATAACAAAGAATAAAAACGTTTTGAACGATATCTTTTGCTTGTGCCATGTCTTTTACGTAGGAAAAAGCTAATGAGGTTAATTCTGTACCATAATCGAGCATTAAATCTTCTATGACAGCATTCATATCTTTTCCACTTATAAATGTATAATTAACATCGCTTTTTTCCTCAAAATACAATCTATTTCACCCCGCTTTACTTCAAATTTCGTACTTAGACGATTAACTACACGATTCGGTTTCATTTGTTATTTATGAATAAATATTGTTTTTTGAAAGAAAAGCATTTTCTTAAAACAGATTTTGGATTTTGGCTTGTTAACACTAAGCTAGTTACGTGTTTTTTATAACCACGCTTTTTTCAAAAGCTCCACACCAAGCTGGATTTCCTCACATGAAAGATTACTAAAGCCAAGTTTAATCATTGGTTTTTCAGAATGATTTTTAATGAAATAGATTGAGGTTGGATACACTTTAACACCATAAAAGGAAGCTCTGCTTATTAGCCATT
Source organism: Cytobacillus sp. Bva_UNVM-123 (assembly GCF_046351715.2). Lineage (NCBI taxonomy): Bacteria > Bacillati > Bacillota > Bacilli > Caryophanales > Bacillaceae > Cytobacillus > Cytobacillus sp. Bva_UNVM-123. The sequence goes on along the minus strand of NZ_CM177772.1, from coordinate 4,412,030 downwards.
CTTCGGAATGTTTAAGGTGCACCTTGACTAATAGGTACAAGCCAGACTGCTCACCAATGATGGATATATTTTGAGCGAATTCTTTTTTTAATACTGATACTAAGCATTGCATTTTTCGTTTATAAACTAAACGCATTCGTTTAATGTGGCGATTCCATTCTCCTTCTTCCATAAATTTAGCCATTGAGAGCTGACTTAAAATAGAAGTGGTGCTTTCGAAATAAAGGAATTGTTTTTTGTAATGTTTTAAAAAGGGCTCTGGCAGCACCATATAGCTTAAACGGATTCCTGGAAGAAACGACTTTGAGAAATTTCCTAAATAGATGACCCTTGCTGAATCGATGGAAGCGAGAGCTGGAAATGGTTGTTGTGTATAGCGAAATTCACTATCATAATCATCTTCAATAATATATCCAAGCCTTTGATTAGCCCAATGAATGAGCGCATGCCGTTGTTGAATAGACATGCTAACCCCGTATGGACTGTGGTGGGAAGGGGCGACATAGATTAAACGTGATTTCATTTGATCCAATAGTGAAAAATCAGCGCTTGTTTCATTTACCGGTAATGTTTCAAGCGTAAAACCATTTATTTGAAAAGCCTTTCTCGCGCCATCATATCCAGGGTCCTCTACGATCAAGCTTGGGAATTCTTCCTTCAGTATAAGTCCAAGATATACTAGCATTTGCTGTGTACCGTTTCCGATCATAATGGCATGTGCATCAGTTTTCACCCCGCGTGATTGGAGTAAGTAAGTGGAAATTTGTTCGCGCAGGCACATCTCACCAAAGGGTTCACCATATCGATAGCTATCTTGTAACGTTAATACCTGATTGGCTACTCTTCTCCATATTTTTAAAGGGAAATGTGTTTGATCAACAGCACCTGCTCGGAAATCTATGAGGATAGGTGCTTCCGATGCGGTTTGCTGTATATTTGGTGGGATGAATTCCTCTTGGAAAAAGTAAGGCTCTAGTTGATTTGCAAAATAGCCTTTTCGTCCTTCTCCACGAATATACCCTTCAGCTACTAGCTGTTCATAAGCCATCAATGTCGTATTACGGCTTACTTGAAGGGAGTCTGCCAGTTGACGAATGGATGGCAATTGTTCATTGGCCTGTATGTCTCCTTGTTCAATGAATAATTTAAATTGCTCGTAGATTTGTTTGTATTTGGAAGAGTCATTCGTAAAAGTGAAAATGGTATTTTTCATTGTAATCTCCTCTGACATGTATATTTATTTATAATTGTACCTTTTTAAATGTCAGTTTGTATCGTATTATTTTTAAAACGATGAAGGAGGCTTTTTATGTATATCCCAAAGCATTTTGAAATGAGAGAATTAGCAGCAGTCTTCGATGTTATACAAGAAAATGGGTTTGCGACTTTGTTTTCTCAACATGATGGAATGCCATTCGCCACACATTTACCGTTAATGTTGGATAAGGAGAAGACCTACTTATATGGACATTTTGCACGGCCGAATCCGCAATGGAAAGACATTGAAAATCAAACAGTCTTAGCTGTTTTTCATGGTCCTCACTGTTATATATCCCCCTCTTGGTATGAGACAAATAAAGCTGTCCCAACATGGAATTATGTGACAGTTCATGTGTATGGCAAAGTTGAACTTATTGAGGATGAACAAGAATTAATAGATTCCTTGCATGACCTGGTATTGAAGTATGAAGCTCCAGATAGTTCATATAAACTGCAAGATGTAGATGCTAAGTTCCTCGACGGGATGAATAATGGAGTTTTAGGATTCAAAATAGAAATCAACAAGATAGAGGGGAAAGCAAAGTTAAGTCAAAATCATTCTTTTCTCCGGAAAAATCTAGTTATTAATCAACTGGAACAGAGCCCAAATATGGACGAAAAGAAGATTTCTTTATTAATGAAAGAAAGCTTAAACAAGAATTAATCATGCTTTCCTTTTAAATGGTTCCAACGATGTTTTCGAACTGGAAGCTAGTAAAATGGCCCTTCTCGACTTGAGAGGGGTCATTTATTATTTTTTAAATTGAAATTTCTGATTCTTTGTTTTTTTGTTAAAATAAGGATATATCCAATTGAAGATAGACTGAAAGAATTTGAATCCCTTGAAAAATGTGAAATTAGTAGATTTAAAGATGATGAATTTATTTTAGTAAAAGTGTAGAAAGGGAGAGAAAAATGAGATTAACAGAAATCCATCCTATACTTTACAACCTGAGAATAAGAGAAACGATTTTTCCGTTCTATTCTGAATATGAAAGAGAGAAGCAGATTTTCTAAAAATATAAGTAGGGACTCTTATTCGTTTACTTGTAAGAAGCATCAATCCCTTTTAAGAAGAAAATTAGGGAATAGCGATCCGCAACTTCAAGAAAATAAAATTACTAATTTAAAATTGGCAGCCAGTAAACTGGATGGCATCCTTATTAATCCCGGAGAAACTTTTTCTTTTTGGGAATTAGTCGGAAAAACTTCAAGAAAAAAAGGATATATTGAGGGGATGCTGCTTTCAATGGGGGAGGTTAAGACCGGTATTGGTGGGGGGATTTGTCAATTGGCAAATCTACTTTATTGGCTGGCTCTTCATACACCTTTAGTGGTTATAGAACGTCATCATCATAGCTTTGATCCTTTTCCTGACGAAGGGAGGGTTCTTCCTTTTGGAAGTGGTGCAAGTGTGTTTTACAATTACGTCGATTTAAGATTTAAAAATCCAACGAATCAGCCTTTTCAAATTAAAGTTTGGGTAACGAATAAGCATTTAAAAGGGGCTATTTATACAGATAAAGAATGGAGATATTCATATCATATTGAGGAAAGAAATCATACATTCATGAAACAAAACGATAAAATTTATCGTAAAAATGAAATCTGGAGAAAGGTTGTTGATAAGAAAACAGGAAATTATGTTGATGAGTCCCTACTTTTTAAGAATTTTTCAGAAGTGAAATACGAAGTAGCTGAAGAAAAATTGATATAGGGAAAATTATATTAGCCCTTAACGGATTGTCCCTTATCTATGAATCCCTCAGCCTGACCGATACATAAATTTTATGATCTTAGCGGGAAATAAAAATAAAACAACATAGGGGTTCTACTACCAAAATGTGAATTTGTTCGTAGAGCCCCAATTTTTGTAGGCGATATCAGTTATTGCATGTCAAGTATATCAATGAATTTCCAGTTGCCAGATTCATCTTTTTTCAAAAGATAAACATATGTACTTTCAAATTCTTCTGCTTGTTCGATCGTTGCCTTTTCATCTTGAACAACTAATGCTTCTCCGTCAATTATATAATGTACCTCAAGACCAATTGTTTCACGTTTTATATCATAATCTTTAAATGCTGTTTCAATTTCTTCTTTAAGATTTGTGTAGTCAGGGTACTCCTTGCTGTATAAACTAAGTAACCCTTCAACATCTTCGGCATTTGCATAATCATCTGCTTTTTTGAAGAACTCAGTAATTTCTTTTTCCTGAGCAATGAAGTTCGAATCTTTTCTAATACTTTCTAAATAAGCATCGTATAGATCACTGTAGATGGCATCATCTTCAATTGCATCTAGTAGGTCGTAAAATGCAGCAACATGTGCCTCTACTGTTTTTTGATCCGCATTTTTAGCAATCAGCGCATCAAGTTCATCTAAATGCATCTTCGCTGTAATGACATATTTAGTAGATTGAAGTGCCTTTTCCCCAGGAGTTTTATACTTGGAAAGTATCGCATCACGTGTTGATTTTCCGTAAACACGATATAGTAAAATCGCTTGTTTACGAATCTCGCTTGATAATTCATGATAACTTTTTTCCGTTACAGCTGAGATTGGGTTTGCTGCATATAAAGAATTAAATTGATTTGCTTTATCAACAATTTTCTTGCCAGAAGTAATCGCATCAATATAACCCATTGCACGGCTATAATGAATCCCTACATTTTCTTCGAGACGCTTTTCTAAATTTGCTTTATCCTTACCGCTAACTTTAGCAATCTCTTTTTTTGCATTTAAATAAGCCTCCTTTGTTAAGTTGAAAATTTTCATATCTGGATACTTAATTTCTTTTGTAAGCTCATAAGAGATTTGCCATTTTAATGCGCCTGCATATTGTTCTGCTGTTTTCACTAAAGATTCAGCTTTCGTTTCTGAGGCTGCTTCTGCTTTTGTAAAAGGTGTAATGACGCTAGCCCCTACAATCCCACAAGCTAATAAAATATAATACTTTCTTCATATATATTCCCCTGCTTTTCTGTAGTCTTATAAATATTTTAATATATAAGCCTTAATAAGAATATGGTATTTTAAAATTTGCTTCTAGTATTATATTATGGTTACTTGGCCATAAATTGGGCTGACTACCATGGGTAAATTTAACTGAAAAGATCAAGTATTAATAGTTTAAACACGATCTGAAACTTGCTGAATTTTATCAACCTTGATGGGTACTAATACCATTCAAGGTTATTTTTTTACACAAACAACTTCGTCAAAAGACTGGTGTTACGTTAAGAAGCGACAAATATTGTTTTGATGATTTAAATGGAAACATTCATGCTCTTCACTTTGTGAATAAAATAGGGCAACCTATAAATGCAATAACAAAGATATTTTTGGATTTTTTATAATAATTTTAGAGAATTTTAAGGATTGTGTGATATTGTTTTGTTAGTTTCTTATATAAATTATCGTTAGGATGACAATCAGTATGATGCATTTGAGTACAGACTAATAAGTGGTTGAACCTATTGGATAAAGGTGTAAGTGGGTGAAAGGCGGTGAATGAATGTCTATAAAAATGAGGTTTCTGCTATCATATGTTGGCGTCATCATTATTTCGATTACCTTACTTTTAGCAGCTGGTTTTTTACTGATTTTTGCCTTAACAGGTGATGTAAAAGCGATCGAGAATTTTTACAAAAAATCTTATATTCAAAAACCGTTGACCGAAGTTGAGGAAAGTGTGTTCCTTGATTTAAAGCTTTTAGCTAAAAATAATCCAGAACAGCTTTTACACGTTGATCAGTTGGAACAATTGGAACAAAATGATATTGCGATTGTCGTCAGGAAAGGAAGGAATATTGAATACGCTTCCCCAACTCTTGATAAAAATGCATTGGTTACATCATTACCTAAGTTTGAAGAAATGAACATCAACACCAGAGACACAATTAAAATAGACGGTTTCTTTTACACGTTTGTGAAGTTCGATTTTTATTTTTCCGATAGAAGTAAAGGAAGTATTTTTGTATTAAGAGAGGCAAGCACACATGTCGAGTATATTCGAGAGATATTTCCAATTTTATTCGGACTTTTACTTTTTCTTCTTATTATCATTATTGGATTATTGAACTATGTTGTGTCTAGAAGCATTATTAAGCCTATCTCGATATTAAAAGAAGGTGCGGAACGGATTAAATCAGGAGATTTAGACTTTATAATCAAAACGAACTCAAAAGATGAAATTGGACAATTGAATAGGTCATTTGAAGAAATGAGAATAAAGCTAAAAGAGTCTGTCAGTCTCCAGCTTCAGTATGAGGAAAATCGAAAGGAACTTCTTTCAAATATTTCACATGATTTGAAAACACCAATTACGTCAATTATCGGATATGTCGAGGGGATTAAAGATGGTGTAGCGAATACCCCAGAGAAAATGGATAAATATTTATCAACGATTTACTCAAAAGCAAAAGATATGGATTTATTGATAGACGAACTATTTTTATTTTCAAAGCTTGATTTAAATAAAGAGTACTTTTCTTTTGAAAGTATTGAACTTGTACAATATTTGCAAGATTATGTGGAGGAGCTTCATCTAGATTTATTGCAAAAAGGGATACAAATTAAACAGCATTTAATTTCCAGTCCGATATACGTGAAGGCAGATCGGGAAAAATTAAAGCGCGTGTTAGCTAATCTTATTAGCAACGGTGTAAAGTATATGAATAAAGAAGAAAAGTGCATTTCGATTTATTTATATGAAGGGCCGTATGATGTAGTTGTACAAGTAGCGGATAATGGCTTAGGAATAGAGCCGTCTGCTTTACCACATATTTTTAATCGCTTTTATCGAGCAGAAGAATCTAGAAATTCAGCAACAGGTGGAAGTGGCTTAGGTCTTGCCATTACACAGCAAATTATTAAAGAGCATGAAGGGCATGTTTGGGCTACTAGTGAATTAGGAAAGGGTACCAGTGTCTTTTTTACCTTAAAGAAAGGTGATTCATTATGAAAAAAATATTACTTATTGAAGATGAAGTAAGTATTGCAGAATTACAAAGAGATTATTTAGAAATTAATCATTTTCATGTCGATATTCAACATACTGGTGAAATCGGACTCCAACAGGCTCTTCAGGAACATTATGATTTAATTATTTTAGACATTATGCTTCCAGGTATAAATGGATTTGAGATATGTAAACAAATACGTGCAGTTAAAAATATACCCATTTTGTTTGTATCCGCTAAAAAAGAGGATATCGATAAAATCAGAGGCCTCGGTTTAGGGGCAGACGATTATATTACGAAACCTTTTAGCCCTAGTGAATTGGTAGCAAGAGTGAAAGCACATATTGAGCGTTATGATCGTTTAGCAGTCAATCAAGCTCAAACAAATAGCATTTTCGTTCATGGAATCTCAATTGATAAATCAGCGCGCAAAGTTCATATTAATGGAGAGGAAATTCCATTTACCACAAAAGAATTTGACTTACTAGTATTTCTTGTCATGCACCCGAATCAAGTATTAAGCAAAGAGCAGCTCTATGAAAATATTTGGGGATTTGATTCAGCGGCCGACGTTTCAACGGTCACCGTCCATATTAGGAAACTCCGTGGAAAAATTGAAAGTGACCCTTCACAACCAAAATTCCTAGAAACCGTTTGGGGAGCTGGGTATCGATTTAATGTTTAATTTACCGATTGTTTATTACGAACCGTCACAATTGTGACGGTTTTTCTTGTAATATCAGAATTTATATCTTTGAAGTCTAAGGAGTGTGTAGCGCCTAGTAACCATCCGACCCTCGGGATTGCTACTCCCTGAACTTACAAAAAATGAGTAACTCTATATTGAGACTGTTCTTTCATCAAAATGGGATAGGCAATGGTCTCAAAGCTCCCGAATGAGACCACAGCTGCGACAAAACAGGTTGAGCAGTGGTTTCAAAGAACTTGAATGAGACCACAGCTGCGACAAAACAGGTTGAGTATTGGTTTCAAAGAACTTGAATGAGACCACAGCTTTGACAAAACAGGTTGAGCAGTGGTCACAAAGCGCTTGAATGAGACCACAGCTGCGACAAAACAGGTTGAGTAGTGGTCTCAAAGAACTCGAATGAGACCATAGCTTTGACAAAACGGGTTGAGTAGTGGTCTCAAAGTGCAGCAATGAGACTGTAGAATTGTCAGAAGAAAATGTCCATTTTGGGGAAAGGTTGTAGGGTTTGATTCCCGAACGGAGAGGGCTTTGTCTATTTCGGTAAAAGGTTATTGAGTTTGATTCCCGAACCGCGAGAACCTCGTCCATTTCAGGAAAAGGTTGTCGGGTTTGATTCCCGAACGGAGAGAGCTTCGTCCATTTTGGGAAAAGGTTGAAGAGTTTGATTCCCGAACGGAGAGGGCTTTGTCTATTTCGGTAAAAGGTTATTGAGTTTGATTCCCGAACCGCGAGAACCTCGTCCATTTCAGGAAAAGGTTGTCGGGTTTGATTCCCGAACGGAGAGAGCTTCGTCCATTTTGGGAAAAGGTTGAAGAGTTTGATTCCCGAACCGCGAGAGCCTCGTCCATTTCGGGAAAAGGTTGAAGGGTTTGATTCCCGAACCGCGTGAGCCTCGTCCATTTCGGGAAAAGGTTGAAGGGTTTGATTCCCGAACCGCGTGAGTCTTATCCTTTTCGGGAATCAGGATTAAAGTAAAATGGAGATTTCAATAAAATATCCACTACATATCGCATAAGAAAAACAAAGGTATTCGCCAAAGGATCATGTCGAGTCTAAGTTTTTCTAGTAATTATTAAAAAATGTTTTTAATAAGTTTTAAGTTTTTTAAGAATTTATTTAGAGGGAGTTTAAGAATAAGTACTACCATAGTAGTTGTAATCACTAGTGTTCATACAAATTCCATTCAGGGAGGAGCAATTTTCATGAGACATTAAATAGAACAACAAATAGAACAACATTAACATTTATTGGGGATATTGATTATTTCTCTTTCCATACTTAATAGTAAAAATAATAAAGCGAGCGGATGGTGAATTTGATGAGGAGGTGGGTAGCAGCAGTCATTGGATGTATGTTCATTCTTCAAGGATGTATTCCAAATAACGATGTAGACTCAAATAACGATGTAGACTCAAATAACAATGTAGACTCAAATAACAATGTAGGCTCAAATAACGATGTAGACTCAAATAACAATGTAGGCTCAAACAACAATGTAGGCTCAAATAACAATGTAGATTCAAATAGCACCATAGATCCAGATAACAACTTAGACTCAAACAGAAGCGTAGCCCCAAATAACGATGCAAACCCAAATAAACTAACAAATAAAAAGGTAGATATCGATATGAATGAACAGCTTTTTCAAGCTGCAGAGCGTAAAGAAGCTAAGACAATAAGAGGGCTGATTGAAGAAGGCGTCGATATAAATACGCAGGACTCAGATGGGCGAACTGCCATGATGATTGCAACTTATAACAATGATGTAGAGATAGTGAAAGTTCTCATTGCTGCGGGTGCTGACGTTAATATCCAAGATCATATCCAAAATAATCCCTTCTTGTATGCAGGTGCGGAAGGTTATCTAGATATTCTAAAACTTACAATTAAAGCAGGTGCGGATCCGTCTATAACGAATCGGTATGGAGGGACTGCTTTAATCCCAGCTTCTGAACATGGATATGTGGATGTGATTAAAGAACTTCTAACGAATACGGATATTGATGTAAATCATGTAAATGATCCCGGTTGGACAGCGTTATTAGAAGCAATCATTTTGAGTAATGGTGACGAAAAACAGCAGCAAACCGTACAACTGTTAATTGATCATGGAGCAGATGTTAACATTCCAGATAGTCATAACGTGACTCCTTTACAACATGCTCGTGGGAAAGGATTTAAAAAAATTGAGCAAGTTTTGTTGAAAGCAGGAGCAAAATAACGAAATCATCTAAGCATTTAAATAGTTACCTCACACTAAATGACTGTGATGGATAATAGACAGATGAGTTCCTTCATAAAAAAGTTAAATGAGGAGATGAAAATAATGAATAAAAAATCAAAAATAGTATCATCTATCCTACTAGGATTAACATTAGTAATTACAGGATGTAACACAAATTCACAAGAAAATCAAAGTAAAGAAAAGCAAGTACAAAAAGAAAATCAAAGTGAACAAAAGCATGTACAAACAGAGAATGAGGGTAAACAAGAAACAAAGTTAACGACGGGACAAGAATTTGCCAGCATTTTAAGCAGCACAAATTGGCAAGGTACAAAAGTATATGATAAAGATAATAACGACTTAACAAAAGAGAACGCAAACTTTATTGGTCTAGCAAAATATGATGATCAAACATCACGATATGAATTTTTTGATAAAGAGACAAAAGAAAGCCGTGGTGATAAAGGAACATTCTTTATCACGAATGATGGAAAGGTTCGGGTCTTAATTTCGGAATCAATGGGTTACCAAGCGGTAGTCGAAATAACAGAACTAAATAATGAGATGTTTACCTATAAAAGAATGGGTAAAGATGCAAATGGTAACGATGTAGAAGTATTCGTGGATCATATTCCTTATAATGAAACAGAGCTTTCCTTTACAGATCCAGATAAGACTTTGGAAACTTCCACAGGAGAAATAGTTACAAATGTTGATGGTGACAAAATTTTATCTAGCACTCTATGGCAAGGAACTGTGGCATTAGATGAAAACGGCAATGACGTATCAAGCTATAATGCAAATTATTTAGGTCTAGCAAAATATGATGATGAGACAAGTCGATATGAATTTTTTGATGCGAAAACGGGTGAAAGCCGTGGGGATTACGGTTATTTTGATGTAGGACATGGAAATAAGATAAGAGCTCATGTTTCACTAGGTGATAATAAGTATGGTGCAGCTCTAGAGCTTACAGAGCTTAATGAAAATAAATTCACATACAAACGAAATGGAAAAGATAAGGATGGCAAAGACATAGCGATAACTGTAGAGCATATTCCTTATGATGGGGATTTTAAACTAGAATTCACAAAATAAAACATTTATCGCAGATTAACAGTATAACCCACTGAGAGCGCCACGTCTTGTCTGTCGTTAGACTACAAGATATTGAGGAAACAAAAATTTCTAATTGGGGGATGAGAGGGAATCCTTCCTCCGATTGAAGGTTCGCTTTATATTTGGCAAGTTATGAAGAAGGGAACGGTTCAGACCGTTCCCTTTTTTCAGATCTATTTTTAATAAAAATGATAAGGACTGGCAAACTAAAACGATAGTTTCATTGAATGATGTGACAATGGAGGGATATAATTCCAATGTAAGACGCTGTAATAAATAAGAGGGAGTGGTTTATAGTGGTAAAAGAAAGTGCATTTCCGATACTTGAAACTGATAGATTGATATTAAGGCAAGTTACAAAAGATGATGCGAGTAGTATATTAAAGTATTTGTCTGATACAGACGTCATGAAGTACTTTGGATTAGAACCATTTAAGTCTATAGATGAAGCATTGGATGAGATTTCGTGGTATCAAACCATTTTTGAGAATGAAACAGGAATAAGATGGGGGATTACATTGAAGGACCAAGATGAGGTTATTGGGAGCTGTGGTTTTCTTAACATGGTTTCACAGCATTTTCGTTCTGAAATTGGTTTTGAGTTAAGTAGAGAACATTGGGGGAAGGGAATAGCAGGTGAGGCATTGAAAGCAGTTCTTACATATGGATTTGAACAAATGAATTTACAGCGGATCGAAGCGTTAATAGAACCACCAAATATTCCGTCCCAAAAATTAGTGGAAAGACAGGGATTTAGGAGAGAGGGACTTTTGCGAAGTTATGAGTTTACTTGCGGGAAATTTGATGATTTATATATGTATTCATTGTTAAAGCAAGAATTCAAAAATAATGTAGACTAAGTACTTATTACTGAAGCTATTCTAGTTTGTTGGGCTAGCTATGAGAAAGTTCTATATTAGATAGTCTGGCAGACTAATAGGATCGTGTAGACAAAATTTATGAGAAAAGGGTTGTTGCCAATGTTTCAAATGAATTCGTCTAATCAAGCTTTACCGAGTAATGTAATGGAAGTGAAAAGAACGGCAAAACAAAATGGATTTGTAAATTCTTGTATGGATGAAGTAGGGCTGCTTTTAAGAACTCTAGCTGCTCAAGTTAGGTGTGGGAAAATTGGTGAAATCGGCACCGGTTATGGAATTGGAGCGTCCTGGATTATTGCAGCTCTTACACCTGATAGTGAATTTATCACAATTGATAATGATGTAGAGAAAATTAGAGCTGTAGTTCGTTACATTACAGGCTCAAATATTAAAGTAGTTCATGGGGATTGGAAAGAAATATTGAAATCACAGCCATTTGATTTGCTTTTTGCTGATGGAGGAAAGGCAAAAGAACTTGAACCTGATTTGTTGTTTGCAGCCCTTAAAGTTGGAGGTACGATCCTATTGGATGATTTAACACCAATTGAATTATGGCCAGATGAATGGAAAGGGAAAGAGGACTTAGTAAGAAAATATTGGCTGCAGCATCCTAAAATGTATAGTACAGAATTACGTGTTACTCCTGAACAAGCTGTCATTATTGGGGTAAAAATATCAAATGAATAGTGTCTCAGTTAATAGCATGTAACATCAGTCCCACGACATAAAGCAAAAAAACTAGTTATTTACACAGATCGTCATAAATCTACATTTTTCCTCTATTTTTTCAAGTATGGACCCGAATTATGAATAAAAAAATCACCTTATGAATAGCTAATTAAAATTTGTGTCGAAAAAAAGGAATACAACTTTTGTTTACTGTTGAAAATTTCAGGAATGATTGTTTTCCATTTTAATTGAATTTATACTAATGGTGTAGATGAAAGCGTAATCAATTTTGCTTCAATATAAGATCATAATGTCGGAAGAAAGGAGCAAGTAAATGGGAAAAATCAAAGTGAGTTTTTTTGGCAACTTTATGACCACTGTTGATAATGAGAGAGTCACTTTTCCATTTGGGAAGGTGGAAGCACTTTTCTATTACTTGGTCGTGAATAAATTTGCGACAAGAGATCATTTAGCCAATTTACTCTGGTCTGAAATGGGCGATCAACTTGCAAAAAAAAATTTAAGAAATGCATTGTACACGTTAAAAAAACTGTTTGTTGATGTCGAACTATTTACGTTTAATGGTCTTTCTTCGGTCTCCTTGAATCCTGATGCACAAATTGAATCAGACTATGATGCTTTTATTCAAAATGAAGATGATATCGAAGTTTATAAAGGTGAATTTTTACATGGCAATACCGTGAAGGACGCAGATGTGTTTGAGCGGTGGATGTACGAAGTTAGAGATGAATGTAATTATCTTTATTATAATCGTCTCTGTCATAAATTGAATGAATGTAAAGAAAGCAAAGATTATTTGCAGCTTGAAAATATTTGCCGGATGATTATTCGAATTGATGAGTATGATGAAAAAGGCTATGTTGAGTTGATGAATTGTTATAAAGAACAGCAAAAATATTCGAATGCCATCGTTGTTTATAATGAACTGGCTGATTTGCTTTTAAAAGAATTAGAAGTGGAGCCCAATAAAGATACGAAAAGGGTTTACAATGAAATTCTCGACTTAATGAATGAAAGAGATAAAATTAAAACCTCGCAAAAATTCTTTTTCGGAAGAGATAAAGAAACACGGCTCCTCAAAAAGAATTATCATTCCTTTAATGAATGCAAATCCCACACATCCTTTCTTATTCGCGGCGATATGGGAGTCGGCAAAACGCGCTTGAAGGAGTATTTTGTAAATGAAATATCAGATGAAGTGGTTAATATTGTTGAAGCGAATTGCTATAAATTCGAAGAAAACTATGTATTAAGACCATGGAAGTCTATGTTAGTAAAAATCTTAAAAATTATTAAAGCAGAGCATATTGAACTGTCACAAACAATGCTAGATGTCCTTGGAAACATTGCTCCTGAATTTGAAAGTCAGCGCCATGAAATCTTACAATTACCAAGACTTGCGACCGAAACGACACAAATATATGAATTAGAGGACGTTATATTAGAATTATTAAGATCATTATCAAACAGAAAAAAAATGATCTTAATATTTGAAGATATTCATTGGATGGATGCAACTAGTATGCGTCTATTAAATAGTTTACTCGTAAAAGAGGAATTAAAAAATTGCTTCTTCTTCTTAACGATGAGAAATGAAATGAACCACGAGCTCGAAAAGTTTCTCGTATATGTTAATCATTATGCAAACGTAGATGTTCTTGAATTAACCCCATTTAATAAAAACGAAGTAATGCGATTTATAACTCGAGCACTTCCTGAAAAAAAGATTTCAAACGAAATGATTCAGAAAATCTATCATGAAACAGAAGGAAACGCCTTCTTCTTAACAGAATATGTTCAAACAATTATGAGTAATAAAACGAATAATATTATGTCTGCTAGAATGATGGATGTTTTAAAATCGAGATTCATTGATTTAAATCAAAATGAAAGAAAGATTTTAGAAATTACATCGCTGTTTTATGATGAAGTTTCGATTTCAATTTTAGGAAAACTGCTTGATTTAGATGAGCTTGAAATTATTGAAATTGCTGAAGCATTAGTAGATAAAGGATTGTTAAAGGAAATTACGTATCAAAGTGATATTTGCTATACATTTGTCCATCAAAAATTAAGAGAATTTCAATACTTGCAAGTTTTCAATGGAAAGAAGAAGATTTTACACTATCGCATCGGAAAATTACTTGAGCAAAATTTACGTCACAATCTAAGTGATTTAGATATATACTACAAACTTATTTACCATTTTGAAAAGGCAGGAAATGATACACATGTCTTAAAATATCGGATTAAAAGTATGAATATGTTCCTTAATTTTATTCATGAACGTTTTCCTGTCATTCAATTTGACGAAGAGGCATTTAGTAAGTTATACCTTGGTGAAGAGGATACAGAGCAAAACTTAGTGAAGCTCGTTCAGTTGTTCGAAAAGGTAAAAGAGGAGTATCCTTTAAATGATGAGCTTAATTCGTTTAAAATGCATGTGTGCTATTTAGATGGTCGTTACAAAATTAGAACAGGCAAGTATGAAAGTGGTTTAAAGAATATTGACGAAGCCATTCAGTTAGCGATTACGGAAAAACGAACAGATTTTATTCTAAAGGGATATGAACAAAAAATCATTTATGCTCTTCAAACACGCAATGTCAAGATTATGGGACAAGAATTAGCGAAGGTTCTCAAATTTATTGATGACTCAACTGAAAAATGTATAGTAGGTGTATGGCTTAGATATCAAGGGGTGCATGAATATCTGCAGAAAAATTATGAGGAAGCAGAAGACCTTTTTCGCAAAAGCATCTTAATCCATACACATGATAAAGGGACGTATGAAAAATACCGTCTAAAGATCGCTGCCTGCTATAATAACATCGGTGAAATTCGTGTAGAACAAGGGAAGCATAAGGAAGCACTTCACTATTTCGAAAAAGCAATTTCCATTTGCAAAGAGAAGAACCTGTGGATAAGTGTTTCTTTATTTAAAACGAATGCTGGCGAAGCATATTACTATGTCAAAAATTTCACAAAAGCAAAGGAATATTTGCAAAACGCGCTGCTTATATACAATAAATTGGAATTCAATTTAAGTCAGCCAATTGCAGAAAAATATATGTGCCTCCTGCTTATTAAAGAGAAAGAATATATGCAGGCATTAACTTATTTAAAAGCAGCTGATATACATGCACAAATTTTAAAAAGTCCAAGTGAATTAGAAAGCATTGCAGAAGCAAAAAAAATAATTTTGACTGAGATGAAATCGAATCAAGCATTGCATAATGTTTTTCATAAATATTTACAGGACTTTGACCATCCTGATTTTGATAATCGGAAAGGAAAACAACAAGACAAATCACCACTAGTAAGTTAAATAAATAATTATTGAATAAAAAAAGGGGCAACCAAAGGCTGAGAAATCGGCTTATCGGATTGCTCCTTTTCCTATGTACAAATTCATATAAATGAATGCTCAACGTTTGAATTACAGCATGCTCCTCCTTTTGACGTTTTATAGATGGAATGACACTAAACTTAAAAATGAACATGTTAAATCTATATGAAGAAAGAATGAGGGTGATTCAAGATGAGTTGTTATAGTCCTAATGAAATTGTAGATGTAGCAATAGCAAAAGGAATTGAAAAGACAAAAATGCCATATAAAAAGATAAGCATCTTGTCTTTTATCGGTGGTGCTTTTATTGCGCTCGGTTATTTAGCTTATATAAGAGTTTCAGGGAATTTGCCTGCTGAATGGGGTGGATTACCACATTTATTAGGGGCAAGTGTTTTCCCGATCGGGCTTATTCTCATATTATTAGGCGGAGGAGAACTGATCACCGGCAATATGATGGCAGTTGGCGCCGCCTGGTTTTCGAGAAAAGTTTCCTTTGTAGAGCTCCTGAAAAATTGGTTTTTAGTAAGTTTTTATAATTGTTTAGGAGCTATCTTTGTAGCTTATTTATTCGGGCATGTGATCGGATTAACGGAAGGTGTTTTTTTAGAGAAAACGATTTTAACAGCAAATGCAAAGGTTAATGCTTCATTTATTGCGGCATTCATTTCAGGGATTGGTTGTAACTGGTTAGTTGGGATGGGTGTTTGGCTCTGCTACGGTGCGAAAGATTATGCCGGAAAAATTTTAGCGATTTGGTTCCCGATCATGATTTTCGTTTTAATTGGATTTCAGCACGTTGTCGCTAATTTCTTCATTATTCCAGCAGCCATTTTCGTAGGAGAGCTTTCATGGTTAGATTTCTTATTAAATATCATTCCGGTATGGCTTGGTAATGCTGTAGGCGGCGCATTATTTGTAGGTGGATTTTATGTCTCGGCTTATCAACAGAAAGCTGAAACAGAGAAGAATGTTAAAGCGAAGGAAGAAAAACTGTTTACACAAACAGGTGGTGAAGAAGCTAGTGTGAACTAGCTTTAAGAAAAGCGCAATTGTCTTCAGTAGCAGCATATGACTGCCAAAAAAACAAAAGGGTGATTACCATGCGTGTGGAGAGACCATTAACAGCGTATAACAAAATAACAACGAAGCAATTAACTGTAACAGGCTTATTAATTGCACTTAATCTAGTTTTAAATCAGTTTACCATTTCCTTCGGAACGACACTTGAAATTGGCTTTGCTTTCTTGCCAATTGCTTTACTCGGCTATTTATACGGACCGCTTAATACGGGTATTGCGGCCTCGATTGGGGATGTTATTGGTTTTTTATTAAGACCAAATGGCTTTTTCTTCCCTGGCTTCACGTTAAACGCATTAGTGATGGGTGTAATCTACGGATTGCTTTTGCATAATAAAAAAGTAACTTTGCCAAGAGTTGCTATAGCCGTACTTTTGGTCACAGTGATTGTGAACTTAATCATGACTCCGATTTGGCTTAACATTATGTACGGAACATACTTCTTTGCTGTACCGCGAGTAATCAAATGCATTCTGCTTTACCCAATGGAAGTGAGTCTTTTATACATGGTGCTTCGAAAATTTACGAAAGTAGAATCGAGGAAATAGCATGGATAGGAACTATGTAGAAGCATTACAGTGGATTCATAGTCGCAAACAATTTGGAATACGTCCAGGTCTTTTTAGAATGGAATACTTACTTGAAAAACTAGGCAATCCCCAACATGAGTTAAAGGTCATCCATATTGGGGGTACGAATGGAAAAGGCTCAACGGTCACATATGTTAAGGAGCTTTTGCAAAATAGTGGATTAGTTGTTGGTACATTCACTTCGCCATTTATCGAAAGCTTTAATGAAGAAATAAGCATAAATGGTCATCATATTTCCAATGATGACCTTGTTTATTTAGTCAATAAAATTAAACCCATTGTCTTGGAAATGGATAGACATGAAGATGTGAACGGAGTAACTGAATTTGAAGTTATTACCGCAATGATGTTCACATATTTTTACGAGCAAAAAGTCGATGTCGCAGTCATTGAAGTTGGGCTAGGCGGTTTGTTAGATAGTACCAATGTAGTCAAGCCCGTTGTTTGTGGAATTACGACGATCGGGCTAGATCATCTGCAAATTTTAGGAGATACAATTGAAAAAATCGCTGAACAAAAAGCAGGAATCATTAAGGAAAATTGTTCTGTTGTAACAGGGAATATAGGTGAGAGAGCATTGAATGTGATAGTGCAAAAGGCAAGGAGTGTCGGTGCTACCATTTATCGATTTAATGAAGATTATACGGTGCATCATATATTATCAGAGCACCTCTCCAGAGAATATTTTTCTTTTACAAATAAAGAACAGCAATTTCCGATTTTATATACGACATTGCTTGGAAAGCATCAAGTAGAAAATGCCGGAATGGCCCTCCAGATTTACTTTACCTTTATGGAAAAATGCCAGTTTGATGTAAATAGAGAAATCATCTGTGAGAGTTTGAATAATGCTTTTATTCCAGGAAGGATGGAAATTTTATCAGAAAGGCCTTATATCATTACAGACGGCGCTCATAATATCCATGCAATGAAAAGGTTGCAAAACAATATACAGGAAATGCTTGCGAAAACGGATAAAGGCAAACTATATATTTTGTTTTCTGCTATCAATACGAAAGATGTCTCTGGAATGCTCCATCTAATAGAAGAAATTCAATATGAGGAATTTATTATTACGTTATTTGACCATAATCTCGCTTTAACAATAGAAGATTATGAAAAATGCGGGTATAGCCATGTAGCGATTAATTGGGAAGAGGCCATTACATCGATACTCAATAAAATGGACAAGGAAGACTTCTTCGTTATTACTGGATCATTGTATTTCATTTCAACGATGAGAACTAAATTGAAGGAGCTATGTAACAGCATCGTTAGCTTTTAAACGAAACGTCAAAAATTTGATCGGGTACAAGCCATGCACATTCACAAAAACGTCAACAAATAAAATCTAGAAAAGTTTTTATTAGACGTTTTGTAGACGCTTACATTTTATGATGAAGCTGTAGTAAGAAAACAAAAAACAAAACAAAACAAAAACTTTGAGGAGGAATTCATTATGAGTAAGAAGCACGTTTTAGCGGTACCGAATTTCAGTGAAGGACGTAATCTTGAAGTTGTCAATGCAGTAGTAGATGCAGTAAAAGCGGTTGAATCTGTAAAGATTGTAGCTGTTGAACCAGAATATAACTTTAACAGAACAGTATTAACATTCATCGTTGAACCACAGCATGTTGAAGAAGCAATGCTAAAAATGGCAAACATCCTTTATAGAGATGTAAATATGGAAGTTCAAAAAGGAGATCACCCACGTATCGGAGCGCTTGATACATTCCCTGTTTTCCCGCTTGAAAATATTACAATTAAAGAAACAAAAGCATTAGCTGAGAAATTAGGACATTCCCTACATGAGCATACGAAAGTTCCAGTATACTTCTCAGGGTTAAATGCAAGAACTGAATATAAAAAATCAAACACAAATATTCGTAAAGGCCAATATGAAGGCTTAAAAGCATTATTAGAAGATGAAAACCATCCAGATAGAGAAATGAGAAAACCGGATCTATCTGTAGACGGAAAATTAGATTCTAAAAAAGGTGCATGTACAGTAAGCTCTGATTTAGAAGGCTTAGTTGCTTACAACGTTTTCGTAGAATCTGAAGATGTAAGCATTTCAAAAGAGATTGCTAAACTAGTAAAAAGTGAAGAACATGGCTGGTTATCCATTAAGAGTGTTGGTTTTAAAGATGAAGGCAAACCAGGTACAGCTGTTTCTATGAACGTATTTAATGCAACAGAAACTCCACTTGTTTTGCTACGTGATTATGTAGAAAAAGAAGCTCAAAAAAGAGGCACTAAAGTAATTGCTACAGAACTTGTTGGACCACTTAAGGTTGAATATGTTGCAGAGGCAGCAAAGCAATTTGGATATGAATTTGATAGCAAAGACTACACGAAACTAGTGAAAGTTTTAGAAGAAAACATCGGCTTAATCGGCTTTAGTGCAGAACAAATTATTGAGTATCACTTGTAAAAAAGTACTTTAGAGCTGTTTGGACGGGGCATTTATCAATAAGCCCAACATAAATGCCCTATTTTCAAACAGATAAACTAATTGCGAAGGAGCAATAGTTATGTATATAAAAATAATATTAGGAATATTGGTTCTATTATTCCTTAATTACCTGCGTATTTTCATAACAGACTATATAAAAGCGAAAAAAGAGGGCAACCTTGAAGATATATCTCCGAAAAAAACCGCTTCATTTGGAATTATCGGAACAATCGTTAACTTTTTCGATACATTAGGAATTGGTAGTTTTGCACTTTCTACGGCTACATTTAAGATCGGGAAAATGATGCCAGATAAGAAAATTCCCGGAACATTGAATGTAGGAACGACATCGTCAGTTTTTGTAGAAGCATTTATCTTTATCACTATTGTGAAAGTAGATTACTTGACACTTGTTGTTTTAATCGCTGCTACTATGCTTGGAGCCTATTTCGGTGCTGCAGTTGTGTCAAGATTATCAGAAGCAAAAATCCAATTAGCAATGGGTGTCGCATTATTCGTCGTCGCATTTCTAATGTTTGCTGGTTTTATCAGCCTATTCGAAATGAATGGTGTTGAAATGGGATTACGTGGAACTAAATTAGCCATTGGATTTGTTTGGTGTTTTGTTGTAGGTGTAGCGGCATGTCTAGGAATTGGACAATACGCACCGATTATGGCTATGTCTTTTGTTCTAGGTTTATCTCCACTTACTGCATACCCGCTTATGACAGGTGCAACAGCATTCATGCAAACAATTTCTGGTGCTAAATATGTGAAAGAAGGACAATATCACCGTAAAGCATCTATGGCATTTCTCATCTGCGGACCAATCGGGGTTGTTATTGCAGCCTTCATCGTTAAGAATATGCCAATTGCCATGCTACAGAAAGTTATCTTCTTTGTTGTTATCTATACGGCGATTCAAATGCTGCGCTCTTGGATGAAATCACGCAAAGCTATGAAAAGTAATGGAACAGAACATGCAGAACAAATAAGCTAAATATTTTTTTAGAATAGGAGAATGAGAGATGCCTAAATTAGTTGATTTAAAAATTACAGACTTTATTGAGGTATTAGGATCAAATGAACCTGCACCAGGTGGTGGATCAGCTTCAGCACTTGTTGCAGCAGTGGGAACTTCTTTAACAAAAATGGTTACAGAGTTAACCGTCGGTAAAAAGAAATATGCGGAATACAATGATGAAATGGAAAGCTTATTAAACAATATGAGAAATCTTAGCTCTGACCTATTAGCAGCAATTGATGCCGACACAGAAGCATTTAATCAAGTATCAGCTGTATTCGATTTACCAAAGGAAACAGATGAGGATAAAGAAAGAAGAAAAGAAGCTATGCAGGCTGCACTTAAAAATGCAACAAAGGTTCCTTTTGAAACGATGGTATTAATTGCTGAAGGAATTCGCTTGACAACAACAGCGGTTGGAAAATCAAATACGAATGCAGCTAGTGATTTAGGTGTTGCCGCATTAACAATGAAAGCAGGACTATATGGTAGCTGGTTAAATGTGCTCATTAACTTAGGCGGAGTAAAGGACGAAGCTTTTAAAGATGAGTACTATGAAAAAGGGAAAGAGATATTAGCAGAAGGCACAAAGGTAGCAGACTATATTTATAGTGAAATCGAAAAAAGCTTATAAGAATTGAGTTTTTACGACAAAGGAGAATAAAAATGGCACATCTTAGTGATATTGAAATAGCAAATAAAAATACGATGATTCCAGTTGTCGACATAGCTAAAAGTATTGGAATAGATGAAAATACGTTAGATATGTACGGGAAGTATAAGGCAAAACTAGACATTAATGAATTAGAGCGTCTTAAGGACGAGCCGAATGGCAAGCTTATCTTAGTAACAGCGATTACACCAACCGCAGCTGGTGAAGGAAAAACAACAACTTCAGTTGGACTAGCAGATGCCCTTCACGAATTAGGAGAAAAAGTAGTAGTAGCATTAAGGGAGCCTTCATTAGGTCCAGTATTCGGTGTGAAGGGTGGAGCTGCTGGAGGCGGATATTCACAAGTAGTGCCGATGGAAGATATCAATTTACATTTTACTGGAGATTTCCATGCCATTGGAGCTGCAAACAACTTATTAGCAGCGATCATTGACAATCATATTTTCCATGGGAATGAATTAGAAATTGATAATCGCCGTATCACTTGGAAACGTGTAGTAGATATGAACGATCGTCAGCTTAGATATATTGTGAATGGTTTAAATGGTAAAACGAACGGCGTACCAAGAGAAGATGGTTATGACATCACAGTGGCATCCGAAATTATGGCTATTCTTTGCTTATCAAATGATTTAGATGATTTGAAGGAAAGAATTAGAAATATTGTTATCGGGTATTCAGTTGCTGGAAAACCAATCACAGCAGGGGATTTGAAGGCTGAAGGAGCGATGACAGTTCTATTAAAGGACGCGATTCGACCAAACTTAGTCCAAACATTAGCGAAAACTCCAGCGATTATTCACGGCGGACCATTTGCTAATATTGCTCACGGCTGTAATAGTGTTATTGCGACGAAAATGGCGCTGAAATATGCAGATTATGTTGTAACTGAAGCTGGCTTTGGTGCAGATTTAGGTGCAGAAAAGTTCATTGATATTAAATGTCGCAATGCGAATATTCATCCTGACGCAGTTGTATTAGTCGCTACAATCCGAGCATTGAAGCTTCATGGTGGAGTAGATAAGAAAGAGTTAAGCACAGAAAATGTGGAAGCTGTCGTGAAAGGTATGCCAAACTTAATGAAGCATATCGAAAACATTAGAACAAATTATGGCTTACCGATGGTTGTTGCGATTAATAAATTCCCAACAGACACTGAGGAAGAAATGGAAGAAGTGAAACGTGCTTGTGCAAGCATTGGTGTTGAAGCCATTGTTGCAGACGTATGGGGCAAAGGCGGCAAAGGCGGTCTAGAATTAGCAACGAAAGTGAAAGACGTCATTGAGCAAGAGAACAACTTCAAATTTGTTTATGATGATGAGGATTCAATTGAAGAGAAGCTTACAAAAATCGCAACAAAAATTTATGGAGCAGATGGTGTTGACTTCACAACTGAAGCGAAGCGTGAGCTAAAGGTTCTAACTGAAATGGGCTTTGGAAAATTCCCAATCTGCGTAGCTAAGACACAATATTCCTTCTCTGATGATAAAGATTTATTGTGCAGACCACAAGGCTTTAGAATTACTATCCGTAATTTAAAAGTATCAGCTGGTGCAGGATTTATTGTCGCCATTACAGGGGCAATGATGACGATGCCTGGCTTGCCTAAAGTTCCTGCAGCAGAAAGAATTGATATTAACAGCAAAGGTGAAGTAACAGGATTGTTCTAAGATAAAGTAACACTTAAAATTAAATATTGACTGTAGGTGATAGTAGAATCATAATTTGCTGCTATCACCCTTTTTTTATTTATTAATAAAACACTTTTTTTTGTAAAACTTCTAAAGCATGTTCAATTTCTTTTAACTCTTCCTTTGAAGCATTGTGGATTCGATTTAGAAAGTGTAATTCTATTTCAGCAAAAGCTTCATTCATCAAAAATTCCCCATCTTTCGAAAGACGGATATATTGCTTTCTTCTATCTTCTGTATCTGTTATTTTCTCAATCAAATTTTTTTCTTTTAATTTTTTTAATTCTCGGCTCGTATTAGGCAAGGATATGTGTTGACATTCACTAATTTCACTCGGAGTAACAGGCTGACTAATTGTTAAATATTCAAGAATTTTATATTGGACAGCTGTAATAGAATCTGATTTCACTTTTTGTGTTAATTCGTGTGTGACATGATGAACAGAAGTAATAAATGATACAAATTTATTAAATAGAGCAGTGTTGTCCATAATTTTCACCTCTTATTGGTAAGATAACAAAAAGGTTGTAATAAAACAATTATCATTTGACAACTAAAATGACGACGTTTATAATTTTGTTATCAATTGATAAGTAATAGGAGGATGTTATGAAGGCGTTGATTATTTACACATATCCAAATCATAAAAGCTTAAATTATGCGTTCTTACAGAAAATTATAAAAGGATATAACGAGAATCCTAATGTTAAAGAGATAAAGATTTTAGATTTATATGAAGAGGGATTTAATCCACTCTTAGTATTTAATGAACATAAACGCAGACGAGATATGTATCGCGATCCGCTTTTAGAGAAATATCGCGAACAAATTACTTGGGCAGATCAATTAGTTTTTGTTTATCCGATCTGGTGGGGGCGGCCACCTGCGATGCTATTAGGGTATATTGATCAATTATTTTCCTCTAATTTCGCGTATAAAGATAAGAAGGGATTACTGCCAGAAGGGCTTTTGAAAGGAAAGTCAGTCGTATGTGTATCCACTATGAAGGGACCAACAAAATATCCACTACTTTGGTTAAATAATGCACATAAAATTCTGATGAAAAAGGCTTTATTTAATTATGTCGGAATAAAGAGAGTGAAGTTTTTTGAATTTGGGAATATGGAAAGTTCAAAAGGGAGACAAATAGTCAAACTTGATAAAGTATATCGTTATTTTAAAAGAGTAGAAAAATAAGATGAGCGTATAAGTGATAAATAAGTATATATTCGCCTAAATAATAAGGGAAATAAGCTCCCTTATTTACTTTTGGCATAGCATGTAAAAGACTAATAAAAGTAGGTGAGTATATGACTTTTGATTCTCAACGAGTTTTAGGAATGCCAGGCATGGGCGGATTCCCAGGTGGAGGCATGGGCGGATTCCCAGGTGGAGGCATGGGTGGATTCCCAGGTGGAGGCATGGGTGGATTCCCAGGCGGAGGCATGGGTGGATTCCCGGGTGGAGGCATGGGTGGATTCCCGGGTGCAGGTATGGGCGGATTCCCGGGTGCAGGTATGGGCGGATTCCCAGGCGCAGGTATGGGCGGATTCCCGGGCGCAGGTATGGGCGGATTTCCAGGTGGAAGTATGGGCGGATTCCCAGGCGGAAGCATGGGCGGATTTCCAGGTGGAAGTATGGGTGGATTCCCAGGCGGAGGCATGGGTGGATTCCCAGGCGCAGGTATGGGTGGATTCCCAGGTGGAAGCATGGGTGGATTCCCAGGTATGGGCAGATAAATGATAAGACTATGAATTTTCTATTCGGAAAACGTGGAGCTGCAATATGCAGCTCTGTTTTTTTTGGCAATATTAATCCGTATTGACATCCTATATTATACTTCATATAATATAACTGGCTATAATATTATATGGAATATAATATGGTTTGTAATATAATACGACATTCGGAGGTGTAGCAATGTCATTTCAACTTGGAGCAGCACTCCTAGAAGCATGCGTACTCGCTATTGTCGCAAAAGAAGATGCGTACGGATACTCTCTTACACAGCAAGTACAAGAAGTGATGGATATTTCGGAATCAACACTTTATCCCGTACTACGCAGACTTCAGAAAGCCGAGTATTTGTCAACATATGATCAGTCGTTTCAAGGAAGAAACCGGAGATACTATCAAATTACGAATAGTGGCAGAAATAAATATGAAGAGCTACTTGAAGAATGGACGGAATATAAACAGAAAATTGATACCGTCCTGCAGGGAGGTTTGAATCGTGAATAGGGAGACATATTTAAAGGAATTAGCGTTAAAGCTGAAAAAGCTTCCAAGGATTGAGGTGGAGTCTGCTTTAGATTATTATCGTGAGTATTTTGAAGAAGCTGGAGAAGAAAATACCGATCAAGTAATAAGAAAATTAGGTACACCTGCACAGGTTTCAACGCATATTTTAGCAGACTATGCTGCTAAAGAGTTGGATGAATATCCCAACTCAACGAAGAAAAGCATATCGGCTATTTGGTTTATCCTTCTCGCAATCCTTGCTTCGCCAATTGCATTGCCCATATTAATATTTGTATTTGGGATCGTATTTTCTTTCGTTATGATATGTGCTGCATTTATATTTACCTTTTTTACCCTTATTATAGCCTTAACTTTTTCAGGTATTTTTAGCATTGGAGTAGGATTCTCTGTTATTGCGCAACATTGGCAAACGTCTCTGCTTTTTATTGGGGTTGGGTTAACAGCTTCAGGCATCGGGATCCTCCTATTCTCTCCATTTGTATTTGTCGTGAAAAGTGCTAGCAACACACTAGCACAATGGCTTAAAAAAATATTTAATAAAATGACGAGGAAACGTAAGGAGGAGTTGTAAATGAAGAAGTTAACAAAAACGATGACAATTGTGGCTAGTAGTATGATTGTCATTGGTATCCTACTTGCGGTTATCGGCTATTCAGCGGGTGCAAGATTATCCATAACGAATGCAGAGGGAAGCTTTAAAGTAGCGGAGCCTGAAGATCGGGAAATGGAAACAACATCTTTATCATCCTTTTCGAATATTGATATCAATTTATTTGATGCAGATATTGAAATGATCCCTTCAAATGAGTATAAAGTTCAAATTGAGCGTAATAAAGGTCAAAAAATTATTCACGAAATCAAAAATGACACACTTTTTATTGAGGAAAAAGAAAAAAAGCAACCTAAATTCTTCAATTTTAATATTAATTTAGGTTTAACTCATTCAACCCAAACAGTTATAAAAATTTATTTTCCTAGTGGAGAAAGTCTTTCAGAGGTTAACTTCGTAAACCATTTTGGCGATATTCGTTTAGATGATATGATTACCGAGAAATTAACGATCCGTGTTTCAGATGGAGACGTAGCTATTAACAATGTGCAAGCTAATGAGTTAAAAATTGTGAATCAATTTGGTGATATTTTAGGCGAGAATGTACAAACAAAAGAGTTAAATGTCGAATCGAACGACGGAGAAGCGATGTTTAATAAGGTAAACGCAGATTTTGTCAATTTAAAAAACAGCTTTGGTGACACGGCCTTTCAAAATGTTACGAGCAAAGGAATGAATATTGAAAGTAATGACGGTGTTATTGATATACAAGGTTTGCTTTTAGGTAATTCAATCATTCATTCTAATTTTGGTGATGTAAATATTCAGCTTCAAAACAAAGAATCTGAAATTGGCTACAAAATAAGCAATGACTTTGGCGATATTATTGTAAATAATAATGAATTTGAAACTCAAGCTGTTTACAATTTGGAATCTACTAATAAGCTAGAGATTAAATCAAAAGATGGGGATGTAAATATTTCTTTTTAAATCGCTTAAAGGTTCTGTCCCATAAGTCTATTTATTGACATAGAGACAGAACCTTTACATATTATCTGGAACTATAAGCTATAATCCACAGAATATTGGGCTTATCCGATAGCTGTCTCCTAATGACCACACTTCCATTCTAAATTTGTCCATTGCGGACATTCACTTTATGCAATTCATTTTATTTTCCTTATTTGACACAACGGAAGAATAATATTACTATTATCTCATATTCAAGATATTTTAATTTAAATATCTTGAATATGATTCATGTAATCATATGGGGGTGATCAAATGGCAGATAATTGTAGCAATCAGCCTTATTTAATGTTGATGAAAACATCCAAAGCGATTCAAGATCGAATTAAAATGGAATTGCTGACTTATAAGTTAAATATTACGGAGTTTTCCGTTTTAGAGGTTCTTTATTTCCAAGGTATCCAAACAATCCAGCAGATAGTGAATAGCATATTAATCTCAAGCGGTTCTATGACGTATGTGATTGATAAATTAGAACAAAGAGGCTTGTTAAAAAGAAATGCTTGCCCTGGTGATCGTAGAGCCATTCATGTCTCATTAACTGAAGATGGCATTGCGCTGATGGAAAAAATTATGCCAGAGCATCGTAAATTGATTGATCACATTTTCGAGTCAATTACGAATGAAGATGAAGAACTGTTTATTAAACTTTTAAATAAAGTCAGTAAAAGCATATAAATGATAACTCATGCCTAAATTCTCAAGATTTTAAAGGGGGAATTTAGGCTTTTTTGTTCATAATGTGGTTAACTATCCCTCTAAAAGAACCGTATAAAGGATTTCTTTTCCATTAACTTTAGCTATTATTGTATAAGTATTATTATCATTTGTAGAGTAAATCTCGGTTCCAATTGGTAATTGAGTGGCAAAAAAATCTTTGAAATTTTTAGATGATGTTGTCGTTTTCATAATCTCCCCTAACTTCTCATCTTTTGTAAATTCTGCTTTTCCATCGATTTTTAAGTTAGTGGCGTTAATATAAATTAATTGATTGTACTGAAGAATATCTGCTCGAGAATCTTCTTTCAGGATAGATCTTGCCGTTGGATTCGTATGAATAGCAGATGAACAGCCTACTAATATGAATAAAAGTAACAAATTATATATGAGTATCTTTTTCATAGCCTAAGCACCTTCCTTTCCGTTGAATGTTTATTTTAAAGACGTTTTTTTGTGCTGCCTTGTTACATTAATTCTTATTGAATA
Source organism: Cytobacillus sp. Bva_UNVM-123 (assembly GCF_046351715.2). Lineage (NCBI taxonomy): Bacteria > Bacillati > Bacillota > Bacilli > Caryophanales > Bacillaceae > Cytobacillus > Cytobacillus sp. Bva_UNVM-123. The sequence continues at coordinate 4,384,271 of NZ_CM177772.1, read as the reverse complement.
ATAAATATGCAGGTTTATGTTATGATCGAAAATAGAATACTATCATAGAGTCATTTTAATTATTAATTTGTATGGAGAAAGGGGGACAAAATGAGAAATAACCATGAAATAGAAGTTGGCTGGAATTTCGATAACAGTTATGCGCGACTGCCGAATTCTTTTTTTACAAGCTTGAAGCCAACCCCTGTACGCTCACCGAAATTAGTGATGTTCAATGAATCTTTGGCAACAGCACTTGGTTTGAATGCTCAAGCCTTGCAAAATGAAGAAGGAGTGGAGGTGTTTGCGGGTAATAAGACTCCTCAAGGTGCTCATTTTCTTGCTCAAGCCTATGCAGGTCATCAATTTGGGCATTTTACGATGTTAGGAGATGGTCGTGCACTATTACTTGGCGAACAAATAACTCCAAAAGGGGAGCGGGTTGATATTCAGCTTAAGGGTTCTGGCAGAACGCCATACTCTCGTGGGGGTGATGGTAGAGCAGCACTTGGACCGATGCTCCGCGAATATATGATTAGCGAAGCCATGTATGCATTAGGGATCCCAACTACACGCAGTCTAGCGGTTGTAACAACCGGAGAAAAAGTAGTTCGTGAAACGGATCTACAGGGTGCCATACTAACACGTGTTGCCGCGAGCCATCTTCGTGTTGGCACCTTTCAATACGTTGCAAAATGGGGAACAGATGAGGAACTCCGAGATCTAGCTAACTATACGATCAATCGGCATTATCCGCATATAGAGACGAATGAGAGCAGGTATTTATCGCTGCTTCAGGAAGTGATTAAACAGCAGGCAGCTTTAATTGCTAAATGGCAATTGGTTGGCTTTATTCACGGGGTAATGAACACCGACAATATGACGATTAGCGGAGAAACGATCGATTACGGTCCTTGCGCATTTATGGATGAATATAATCCGGAAACGGTATTTAGTTCCATAGACAGACAAGGTCGTTATGCCTACGGAAACCAGCCATACATTGGCGGGTGGAATCTTGCCCGACTTGCTGAAACACTTTTGCCGCTTCTCCACGATAATCAGGAACAAGCCGTTAAACTCGCACAACATGAGATTTCAAACTTTTCTAAGTTATATCAATCCTATTGGCTTAAAGGCATGAAATCAAAGTTGGGCATATTTAATGAAGAGGAAGAAGATGTATCTCTAATTGAAGAGCTGCTCACTATGATGCAAAAGTATCGTGCCGATTATACGAATACTTTCCGAGCGCTAACTTTCGAGCACTTGGAGGACTTGAAGTTATTCGCTAGTTCGGAGTTTACCGAGTGGTATGAGAATTGGAAGGCAAGACTAGGCAGGCAGCAGGAATCAAAGCAATCTTCTCAGCAGTTAATGCGGAACAGCAATCCTGCAGTCATTCCTCGAAACCATCGGGTGGAAGAAGCGTTGGAAGCTGCTGTAAACAAAGGTGACTACAGTGTAATGGAGCGAATGCTTGAAGTTCTTTCAAGCCCATACGCACATACACAAGAACAGGCAGAATATAGCAAATTGCCTGCACCATCATCGCGTCCTTACCGTACATTTTGTGGTACATGAATTTCAATAAATATAGGAGCTGTGGCATGCAGCTCCTATTCTTAACCAAAAATTTGTGCAGCAATGCCATAAAGGGAATGATTCCTTAATGGCAAAGTGGCTGAATTTTTTATCATGACTGGTGGTTGGCTTACTTTGATGAATCCGCATTGCTCTAAATAGGTTACGAATGAATTTTTTCCATCTGGTACATCGATTCTAAGTTTGCCTTTGTATTCTTTAGCAAGGTGATGAATGATATAAATGGCTATATCATCATTTAGCGCGACAATTGGTCCAAGAATTAAGTTAGCAGGTCCTTCTATACTTAATCCAAACCCAATTACCTCCCCATTTTTTCCTTTAATTACAACTCCTTTTCTTGCTTGTTTCATTCTTGCTTTAAGGAACTGTTCTCGATCTGCACCAATAGCAAGTTGATCCAAGTTGTGGATATGGGGAAAGTGATGGTCAGATAATGGACAGACTTCGTAATCTTCATTTCGCTGATTTTGAAGGAGTAAATCCTGATTACTCAATAACTTATGTACAGTCGTAACGGTTCGGAATCCTAATTTTTCATAAAGAGGATAGCCTGCCTCAGTGGCGATTAACATTATTGGAACGTTATGATGTACTGAATTTATACAAGCTTGTGTAAGCTCTTTACCTAAACGATATCCTCTGTAATGTTCTTTTACAATGACCATTCCAATGGAAGCTAGAGTATGATCATAAGGAATTATCGCTGCACTTGAAATGATTTCCCCTTGAGCGGTTTTATGTCCATATATAGTCCCGACCGACAAAACAGTATGGATTTCATCGCAGTCATAGTCCCAACCAACTGAGGCTGAAAGATTAACCAGTCCTTCTATATCCTCTTTCGAAAATTTACATAATTGAAATTCCATTATTTTTTGCACCGCAAATATCTCGCCCTTCTTTAAGTTAATAGGCAATGAGTTTCTGTCATTCACAAATGTATTAAAGTTACGATTCAAGCAGTAATCCTAATTCATTTGCAGCATTTTTCATAAAATCTCGACAAAAATAATAGCTATGCCAATTGATAATTTTCTCATCTTCAACTTCCAATAGATTAACATCATATAATATGTTCCTATTATTATTGGAAGTAGTCACATAGATAAGAGCCTTTTTACCCCAAAGTAATTGTTCATAGACAAAAATATTTTGTTGTCTCGTTTCCTTTTGAGTAGAGGCGAGGGAAGCCTTCATAATCGTATTTTTTCCATATTCTTTGCTAGATTGTTCAACAAAATTAAATACAGCGTGTTCATCTAGAAGATTGGCGATTTTTTGAAAGTCCCTTTGATTATAGGGGTCTATAAATTGTTTCACAACTTGATTATCAAACTGGTTGCTTGGATGCTGATTATTTCCTTTTTTTGTTGGCGTTTGTTCTTGCAGCGCTAATAAGTTCAGTCTTGCACAAAATTAAATTTTTCTAAAACTAGCAAATTTAGAAGTCTTATGTAAAAATAAATAATTAATAAAGGGGACTGATGCTCATGAGAAAATGGTTAGGAATAATCATAGGAGTGATTCTCTTTCTTCAAGGGTGTACGACAAATGAGAGTGGAAAAACGAATAAACAGGAAAAGGGGAGAGATATCGTGAGTGAAGGATTAGATGTACAACTCCAGCAAGCAGTCGAACATGGAGAGGCTAATAAGATTAAAGAGTTGCTAAAGGAAGGCGCAAACATAAATGGGCAGGACATCGAAGGCAGAACTCCTGTCATGATTGCAACATATAATAATGACGCTGAAATGGTTAAAGTGTTAATTGAGGCAGGTGCGGATGTTAATATTAGGGATCATATGAAAAATAATCCCTTTCTTTATGCAGGTGCAGAAGGATATCTTGAGATTTTGAAACTTACAATCGCTGCCGGTGCTGATCCAACTATTACGAATCGATACGGTGGGATTGCCATTATCCCAGCTTCTGAACGTGGCCATATAGAGGTCATCAAAGAGCTGCTTACAAATACAGATATTGATATAAACCACGTCAATAACCTTGGATGGACCGCTTTAATAGAAGCGATTATTTTGAATAATGGAAACGAAACACAACAGCAAGTTGTCCAATTATTAGTTGATTACGGGGCAGATGTGAATATCCCTGATCATGATCATGTGACACCATTTCAGCATGCACAGGCTAAAGGTTTCAAAGAAATAGAGGAAATATTGTTAAAGGCAGGAGCTAAATAAAAAGATTAAAACGCAAGAATGCTGTTAAATCAACATTCTTGCGTTTTTAATTTTCAGTTAAGCTTCTCCGACAACAGTAAATCTTTCATTTACATGTTGAGGGTTTTCAATTTCATCTAATACAGCAATTGCATAGTCAGCATAGCTAATATAGCTGTCGCCTTTAGAATTTACAAGAAGATGATCCTTTCCAGCTTGATATGAACCTGTTCGTTTTCCTTCAGGGTCAAATATGGCAGAAGGGCTAATAAATGTCCATGTAATATCAGATGTTGCTTGTAGTTCTTGAAGGTTGCGCCCTTGACCTTTTGCTGTAGGCTTAAACATGTCAGGAAAATCAGGTGTGTCGATGACTTTCAATGTTTTATTTTCATCTACATAAAGACTGCCGGCACCTCCGACAATCAGTGCTTTCGTATTCGTTCCTTTAAGTGCTTCAATAAGTGCATGACCAGCATCGACATGGGCTTGCTCTTCACCGAGAGGAGCACCAAAGGCATTGACGACAACATCGAATTCTTTTATATCATTTGTTGTTAGTTCAAATATATTTTTCTCAATGACAGCTATATTTTTGTCTGCTAGTTTTGCAGCATCTCTTACAATCGCTGTAACATAATGTCCTCGTTCAACAGCTTCCTTCAAAATAGCTCCACCGGCTTTTCCACTTGCTCCGATAATTGCAATATTCATCATTAAAAACCTCCATTCGTCTAGTTGTAACAATATTAGTTACATTTAAGTGGTGAAAAAATCTCTTTAATGAAAGAGATCATGAATGATGTCGTCAAGTGTTTGAGATGCTAATTCATTTTCCATTGCTAGTTGTGCACGTCTGAATTTTTTTTCAAGTGTAGCTTGAATATTTTTTCCGACTGCACAATTAGGATTAGGGTTGTCATGCATAGCAAAGGTCGTTTCAACGTTTCCTTGAACGGCTTTGTAAATATCTAACAAAGTAATAGTAGAAGGATCCTTAGTAACTATTATACCCGGAACTCCAGCTTTTGATGTTAAAAGTCCAGCTTTTTTTAGCAAACTGCTTATTCGTCTTATGACTACTGGATTTGTATTTACACTACCTGCGATAAAATCTGAAGTAGAACCAGGTTGAAAGGACGCTAACGCTAATATATGAATGGCAACAGCAAATCGACTATTTTTCATAAAGGTTCACCACCTGTAACTATTATAGTTACAATTAATAGTGGCTGTCAATTGACTGTTTTTACTAAAATTAATAAAGGTAGGCACGAAATTCCTACTCCTTATTGAGGATCTATCCAAGTTCGTGCCCATTTTTCGATATCCTTCATAAGAGGTTCTAAAGCTAAACCTTTTTCAGTTAATGAATATTCGATACGAACCGGTGTTTCTGGATACACTTCACGTTTCACGATTCCTTCGTTCTCCAAATCCTTCAATCTTTCTGAAAGGACTCTTCCACTTACACCAATTGAAGCTTCAATATTACAGAAGCGTTGTGGTCCGTTCAGCAGCCGAAATATAACTAATCCAGTCCACCTTTGACTTAAAATACTCATAGCTTTTTCGAACCTAGGACAAATTAGCGATTCTTCCACTTTCATCACTCCTTATTTCTATTATACCAATAATTAATCATAATTAAATTACTTTTTTTCAAATACTTACTTGACATTAATAATTTACAAAAATATAATTACTTACATAAAGTAACTAACTAACGAGTTGTGTTTTAATAATTTTTTGCTTTGTTAGGATCAAATAAGTGTAAAAAAGGCCGAAAAGTAAAAGATAAGAATAGATGATAGCAACCATATGATGAGTTATTTTAGGAAGCGCAATCTTCATTCAAGGTTTTGTTCTTGGCAATGGTTAAATGACTAGATATAAGCTTGTATTAAGGGAGGGGATTAAAGTAAATTATCATCACGAACCAAATACTTTTGTGGGGCAAGTGAATATAAAGGTGGAAAGCTTAGAGCGTGCACTTGCATTTTACAAGGAAATAATCGGTTTTAAAGTTCTAAACCAGACTGAAAGCAAAGCAAACTTAACCGCTGATGGGAAAACCGTTTTATTATCAATTGAACAGCCAGCCGATGTTATTCGAAAACAAGGCAGGACAACAGGCTTATATCATTTTGCCCTTCTTTTGCCAAAACGTTCCGATTTAGCAAGTATTGTTAAACACTTCGTTGAAAATAGAATTCAGATCGGCTCATCTGATCATCTAGTTAGTGAAGCTCTCTATTTATTAGATCCTGACGGGAATGGGATTGAAATTTATGTTGATCGTCCTTCTTCTAAATGGGATTGGAATAGAGGGGAAGTAGATATGGCAGTTGACCCACTTGATTTTAATGATCTTCTTACTGAATTAAAAGAAGATTGGCATGGTCTACCAGCTAAAACTGTCATGGGTCATATTCATTTACATGTATCCGAATTGAAACAAACGGAGGAATTTTATACGAAGGGACTTGGATTTGAAGTTGTGAATCGTTATGGCTCCCAAGCACTCTTCATCTCAACTGGTAAGTATCATCACCATATAGGTTTAAATACATGGAATGGAGTTGGAGCACCTACGCCTCCTGAAAATAGTGTTGGCCTTGATTTATTTACATTAATTCTGCCAACTGAAGAAGCACGACGTCTTGTTGTAGCGAACTTAAAAAATATGGGTGCAACTGTTGTTGAAGAAAATGGTTTTATTATGACTGTCGATCCTTCTGGGAATCGTATTCAATTACAAGTTTAATGAGATAAGTATAGGTGGTATCAAACATGAGTTTTTTAAATAAATTATTTAATCGATCAATCAAGGAGGAAGAAACAATGACAAACACGACTTTAAACATCGGGATTATTTTAGGAAGCACACGTCAAGGACGTGTTAGTCCACAAGTTGGAGAATGGGTAAAAGGAATTGCTGACAAACGTGGGGATGCCAACTATGAAATTGTAGATATTGCTGATTTTAAATTACCGTTTTTAGGAGAAGAGGATGCACCAGGAATTGCTCAATGGAATGAAAAGCTTTCAAGCCTAGATGGATTTGTGTTTATTGTTCAAGAATACAATCATAGCATTACAGGTGCATTAAAAAATGCATTAGATTTAGCTCGTGAAGCATGGAATAACAAAGCAGCTGGTATTGTAAGCTATGGCTCAACAGGTGGAGCACGTGCAGCTGAACATTTACGTGGAATTATGGGTGAGTTAATGATTGCAGATGTTCGTACACATCCAACATTGTCATTATTCACTGATTTTGAGAACGGATCTGTTTTCAAACCTCAAGATCTACATTTTGATAATGTCAATTTAATGCTTGATCAAGTAAATACTTGGAGTAAGGCATTAAAAACGATTAGATAATATTGGAAATAATACCGTTAATATCATGGAGGGTGTCCCGAAAGTATAACTTTAGGGGCACTCTTTTTTTTATGTTCTTATTAACCTGTCCGTTGATTTCCGTTCCAGACGCTTCGCTTTCCTTGGAGCAAGCGGTAAGCCTCCAAGGAAAGCGAACGCTCCTGCGGGGTCTCACCTGTCCGCTTTTCCCGCAGGACGTTGAGTAATCATCTCAGAATTAACCCCGCACGAGAAAATGCGTATGCATTTTCGAGGAGTCTTCGCGTCTTCCACTCCAATCAACTCATTGCAAAAATTAGTATGAACTTTGACTCAAAAAATCGTTATGGTTGGAAAAATTGTTGAATTTTTGTTTAGGATAAAACTATTTTTTGTAACGAAATGAAATGAAAAATACGATGAGTACAATACTAATCGACAGACATACAATGACGATTATCTTTGTTATAGATGTACCGCTTAAATCTTGTTTTGGAGGTTCTATTTTTGTAATGATTGGTATTTCAATTTGTTTTTTTAGAAAATCTTCGAAGAAAGTTTTATTTTCATCCTTTGATTCTTGAATTTCCCCATTTGAGAATTGAATCATTCCATTTGGGCCTCCTACTGGTACAAGGAACGTTGCTTCATCGTTTTTTTCAAGAAATAAGATAAATTCGCCATCAGCATTTTGAAAACGCTTTACCCATCCAACGTCATATTCATCAATCCCCACGATTAATGGCGTAAACACTTCACCTCTATAAACCTTTGTTATATGAAAGGGGAATCCTTGAAAAATAAAATTGCTTGATATAGGTTTGCTAGAAAAGTCATATTGGCCCATTACGATTACTTCAGCACTGTCAACAATTTCTTGAGGCTCTAACTCTATCCACTTTGTAGCCGAAACAGGCAGGATGTGGCTAGCTAAAATGATTGAGAAAAAAATGCTTAATAGTATGAATATACGATATAAATTTCCCATAATAACCTCCCTTCATCGTAAATAGACGCTCTAAGTAAATATATGTTACGGAATATCAAAATTATATTATATATATAGTTGTTACTTAATCGATTAAAAAGAGATTTGTGATTTATGATAGCAGTAATTTTTCTCACTTAGGTACATATTTTTGACACTTTTTTAATTCACGTCTAAAAAATCCTAATTTAATAACTTTTTTTCTTGATTCCTTTTTTTTGTGAAAACGTTGTCAAAGATGTGGTGTTCAAAAGAACGCCACATCTTTTTTACACAAATGTGAACTATCTCACAAAGGTATTTTCTGCTTTCTTAATAAGTGTTACATTTTAAGTGTAGAAATTATCCTATATTAAAATATCTCGAAAGGATGAGGATTATGTTTAACAAATTGTTAAGAGAAAATAATATCGTAGCCGGGATTTTAACTGTTATTAGGCTATATTGGGGTTATTCTTGGATTACAGCTGGATGGGGGAAACTAACGAACGGTTTTGATGCAGCAGGATTCTTGGCAAATGCGGCAGCTAACCCTGTCGCACAAAATGGCAAGCCTGTTTTCGGAATGTATCATACATTCATCGAATCAGTCGCAGCACCAAATGCTGAGATATTTAGCTTTATTATCCCTTGGGGAGAATTCTTAGTAGGACTTGGACTTATTTTAGGATGTTTAACAACAGCAGCTGCATTCTTTGGAATGATGATGAATTTCTCATTCTTACTTTCAGGTACAATTTCTCACAACCCTACTGACATCTTAATGGGATTCTTCATCGTTGCTGCAGGATACAATGCAGGAAAATTTGGACTTGATCGTTATGTATTGCCATATTTACGCAAACTCTTTAATAAAGGGAAAGATAAAAGCCATACAGTTTCAGTTTAACTAAATGAAAGGGGCTATTCCAAAAGTAAATTTTTGGAATAGCCCCTTTTATTCTTAAAACTACCGTGCGGAATATCCACCATCAATAACGAGTTCTCCACCTGTAATATAAGATGCTTCGTCTGATGCTAGGAAAAGAATGGAGTTTGCAACTTCTTCAGGTTGTCCTAAACGCTGCATGGGAGTTGCCTTTACAAGCATATCCATCGCTTCTTTGTATTGGATTAAGTTAGCCGTCATTGGTGTTTCAATCACACCAGGGAATACTGTGTTCACACGAATATTAAATTTACCTAAATCAGCTGCAGCTGCACGAGCAATCGCACGTAAAGAGCCTTTTGAAGCTGAGTAATGGTTAAAACCAGAACCAATAATAGCTGTGTATGAAGAAGTGTTAACGATTGCCCCTTTACCAGCATTTTTCATATATTTAGCAACATGCTTTATTCCTAAAAATGGACCGAATGAATTGATTTTGTGCATCAAGCTCCAGTCGGCATCCGTAATTTGTTCTGGCAACTTTTCTGAGGAAATGCCTGCATTGTTAATTAAAATATCTATGCGGCCATATTTGTCTATAATTGCTTTCGTTACTTCAGCCCAATTTTCATCAGATGTAACGTCTAATTTCATTCCTTCAACATTTTCTACTTCTGCAATCTTTGCTAAATTTTCTTCACTAATATCTGCAGCAATAACGGTTGCTCCTTCTTTAGCAAATAATTTTGCCATTGCAGCCCCCATCCCTGAAGCTCCCCCAGTAATAATGGCAATTTTATTATCTAATCTACCCATTTTCATCCATCCCCTTAAATTGTGGGGCAACTTGTTTAATCATTCTATCATTTTTAATCTTTTCGTTAAACAAGTTTGCCCCTTTTATTATGATATTAAGTATTTTAATGTTAAAATATTTGAAAGTAAAGGAATTGAGTTTGAACTAAATTCTTATGATTTTACTGCTCTTTTTATCCATGTTCCTTTAAGGATGAGATAGGTACATTTTGCTCATTATTTGGATCATCAAGTGGATAGATTCGAGCTGTTTCATTTTTTTTATCTACATTTTGAATATAGATTGGGGCTCCATTATAAGTTACGTTAATCATTGTCGGTGATGTAATAATTTCTTGAGCTCTTAGTTTGTCCATGAAACATAACCCTCCTTAGTAATTAACATCAATCTTAATATTTGCTTCAGCCTCTTCAAGTATTCTTATATTTGTGCATGAAATCTGCAAAGTTTTATTGTATGGTCAACTCATGATGACTAACGTTCATACAAATAAGGAGAATAAAGATGTACAGTTTCTTTAGCCAAATAAGCAATTTTTTTTCTGAACCATTCATTAATATTGGCCTTAGTACGACAAGTATTCCTCTCTTATCCGCTTTTGTGCTAGGAATTGTCGGCGCCTTAGCACCGTGCCAGTTTACCGGAAATTTAGGGGCGATTACGGTCTATGGAAATCAATCCATACAAAAAAATATTGCCTGGATCGATGTATTGTTTTTTACACTTGGAAAAATAGTCGTTTTTTCCGGTTTAGGTTTGATCGTATGGGTGGTTGGAAGTGAAGTACGTTTTTCTTTCATTACTTATTTTCCATGGATAAGAAAGATTGTTGGTCCTCTATTTATCTTGATTGGTTTATTCATGCTCGGATTTATCAAATTTCATAAATCTTTTTCCTTTGGAAGCCTTCCAGAAAAATTGCAGAGAAAGGGCAGGCTAGGTGCATTTTTTATGGGAGTGAGCTTCACACTCGGATTTTGTCCAACGATGTTTACACTCTTTTTCATCACGCTGATGCCGATGGCAACATCCGTAAGTTATGGAGCAGTTCTTCCGATTGTTTTTGCCATTGGTACTTCGTTACCGTTACTTATAGCGATTTTTCTAATCTGGTATTTAGATTTAGGAGGCTCGCTCATTAAGAAGAAAGGGCGAAAGCTTGGTATGCTCATACAAAAAATAGCAGGGGGCTTTATGTTAATCATAGGAATCCTTGATACAATCACGTATTGGGGTCTTTAAGGTATTATGAAAAAATCGTGACAATTCGATTATTTTCAGATGATATTAATTATTTCTTCATGCTTTCTGCATAATTTCTGCATATTAATTTTTTACATTCGAATTGTAGATAAATGAGATAAAGGTGTAAAAGGAGGGGATAATTTGAAACGCTTACTACTCTTATTAATAGTTGGAGTTTTTTCAATGAGTATTGCAGCTGGCTGTAGTTCAAGCAGTGATAAGGAGCAGAAAGAAATGGCTCTTGATCCGAAGCATACTGCTTTACCAGACTTCGTGTTAAATACTTCATCATATGTACAGGAAACATATATGATGGCGGCAGAACACCCTGATGTAGTGGCTGCAGTCCCATGTTATTGCAACTGCAATGAATCAGCTGGGCATATGAGCAATATGAATTGTTTTATCGAAGAATTAGGTCCAAATAATGAAGTAATCAAATGGGATCCCCATGGTACCGCCTGAGACATTTGTGTAGAAATCGCCCGGGAGGCGGTTAAGCTACAGAATGAAGGCAAGGAATTAAAGGAGATTCACCAATCAATTGTAAAGAAATATGGAAGCTTCGGGACCCCGACACCTACCCCAGAACCTAAGTAGGGAATGATGATGAAAAAAAGACAAATAAGAATGGCTATTTTTTTCTCGATCATTATTGTAGCTACCATTAGCACTACGGTTCATAATCAAACTAAAGTAGCGAAAGAAGAGTCTATTGTAAAAGGAAGGCAGCTCTACACTCAGCTTTGTCTTGACTGTCATGGTGAGACTGGAGAGGGAGAAGGGGCATTAATAGGAATATCATTCAATAATCAACAATTTTTAAGCACTTTTTCCGATAATGATCTAAAAAATATGATTGAAAATGGCAGACCCCAGGCTTTAATGCCAGCATATCGTTTTTTGGAGGATGAGGAAAAGACAAACATAGTCTCCCTAATCCGAAGCTGGCAAACAAAGCCGCTTACCTTTAAAGCGCCATCCAAAATTACCGGAAATGTAGATAACGGAAAGCAGCTTTATGCAGCGAATTGCATGACATGTCACGGACAAACAGGTAGTGGTTTTTCGACAGCTGCAGCGGCTATAGCTAATCCTGATACACTTAAACAAATAACGGATAAACAAATGTGGCTTTCCATTGCCTATGGTCGAGATGGAACAAGAATGGGCCCTTCTTTAAAAGGCGAAAATGGTGTAAAACAATTAGGCGAACAGGACATTAGCGATATTGTCATTTACATTCGCACTGACTTAGCGAACACATACAATCCTTTAGAGACAAAAAGTGAATGATAGAATTCTATTTTAGTAGTGGGCTGTTCCCGAAATGGGACAGTCTATCTTTATTTAGCGTTAGCTTAGTTGCTCCAATTTATTAGGGATAGCCCTCGAAAATGCCTTAATAAGAAGGCGAAAGGTCGATTCTTAGAGTGAGGGAAGGAGAATCGCCTTCAAAGCAAGGGAATAAGATCGATTCTCCAGGAGGATCAGGAAGAATCGCCTTCTAAGGAAGGGAATAAGGTCGATTCTCCATGGGAAGCAGAAAGAATCGCCTTCAATAAAAGGGAAAGTTCGATTTCTGATTTATCCTTTTCCATCCCATTTATAACCGATGCCCCAAACGGTCACAAGATGTGTATCTGCGGGAAACCCCGCTTTTCGAAGCTTATCACGTAAATTGCGAACATGGGAATCGATCGTTCGATCTTCAGTGGAGACGCCATACCCCCAAATAGAATTAATTAAATGCTCTCGAGAAAATACTTTATTCATATGATTTAAAAATAGCTCCATCATCGCAAATTCTTTAGGGGTTAGGGAGATATCTTTATGATTGTATTGCAGAACAAAGGAATTTAAATCCAAAATAAGACCTTGAAAACGAATTTTTCCTATCTTACTATTATTCCTTCTTAAGACGGCTTCAATTCTAGCGGTCAATTCTTCTTCGTCGAATGGCTTTGTAATATAATCATCTGCACCTGTTTTTAAACCCTTCACAATATTAGGTTTTTCACTTCTAGCAGTGAGCATAATAATGGGAACCTCCCAATGCTTTCGAATTTCTTGACATGCTTCCCACCCGTCCATCTCCGGCATCATCACATCAAGCAACACTAAATCTACTTCGTTTTCTTCTAAAAAGGTGATGGCTTCAAGCGCAGAGGTCAGCTTCACACAGTTGTATCCAAGCGGTGTTAAATAAAGTGAAAGTAAATCCAGCATTAGTGGTTCATCATCTACTAGTAAAATGGTTTTCATTTATTCTCACTCCTTAATGATAATCGTGAATTCCGATCCAACTGCTAATTCACTTTTCACAGTAATTTCCCAGCCATGTTTATCAACTAGTTCCTTTACAATGGCGAGACCAAGTCCTGTCCCACCTAATGATCTCGTTCTTGCTTTATCAACTCGATAAAATCGATTGAAAATATAGGAGAGATCCTTTTCTGGTATTCCCTTACCATCATCATGGATGGAAATTTGGACAGCTTGTTTATTTCCCTCAACTGTTAAAGTGGTTGTCCCACCAACTGATGAATATTTCATTGAATTGTCCAATAAGTTTAAGATGATTTGCTCCAATCTTGAAGGATCGGCCATAACAAAAACATTTGGAGGACAAGAAATACGTAAATTCATGTTTCTCTGTTTAAAAGCAGGAACCAGCTTTTTCACAATGGATGAAAGTAAATCATTTAAATTGATTTTGATTTTCTTAATTTCAAATGTGTTTTTATCAATTTTGGCTAATTCAAACAAATCCTTAATTAAAGCAGACATGCGGTTCGTTTCCTCAAGAATAATAAGTAAATATTTTTCTTGTTCTTCCTTTGACAGGCTTCGTTTTAGGACGATATCAGCATAGCCTTTTATGTAAGTTAACGGAGTTCTCAATTCATGGGAAATGCTCGCCAAAAATTCATTTCTTTCTTCTCTTAAATAACTAAGATCATTCGCTAATAATTGAATCGATTTTGCTAAATCCCCAAGCTCATCATTCGTAGATTTAGGAACGGTAACTGAGAAATTCCCCTTGCTCATTTGTGAAGTGGCATTCTTCATCTTTATAAGCGGTTTTGTAAGTGCTTTTGTTAAAAAAATAATAATAATTCCTGTTAGACCAACAGCAATAACACCTGCGAACAGGAAGTGCTCATTAAGCCGATTTATTAAAGAGTGAACGGAATTCGTATCTTGAAACATATAAACAAATCCAGCTATTTGGCCGTCAATTTCAATTGGACTGACAGTTGAGATATACGGCTCATTTTTCCAATTATCCGCGATGATTTCCCCATTTCTTTGGATATCTGCAGGAATGGCATGTAAATACGAACTAAAATGGACAATCTCGTCTGATGAATCAAGAATTTGCCCGTGTTCATTTGTTATCACAACATTTGTATTTGCTTCCGACTCCATTAAAGAAACGTGGGAGATTGTATTTGTATCGAAGTGCTTTTCAAGCACGTCCCGATGAGAATTTCCTCTAGCTCTAAGTGCGGCAAGCTCTTCTTCGACTCTAGAACCAACAATGGTCGCATGTAAAAAGAAAAACATCATCGTCTCTATGCCGAAAAAAATTAAGAAAAACAATATTCCAAGCTTAATCGAAAGTTTATTCATAGTTCATCACATCACCTATATGAATGGAATATATCCATTTTACTTTAAAAATTTGAAGAATATATGCAGAATGACAATATTAGCTGTTACGAACTTGAAACAATCTTGTTATAAACGATCCATTTTTTGAAGTAAAAGGTAACTTATGTATGCTTATGTTATTATCCATACTTTACCACTGTTAAAGTTATAGTAGGTATAGAGCGGCTTCATTTCCCTTTTTGCGATATGACATATTTTGGACCATGATTCATGATATTACATCTGTTAACCTACTAATAAATTCGTCATTAGGAGGTAAACAGGCATGAAGAAGATTAAGAAACTACTAATTGTGGCAGCTTTTTCAATTTCATTATTTGGTTTTCATTCTAACTCAGAAGCAGCAGTAAATACACATCTTGTACATAGTGGTGAAACGTATTGGCTCATTGCAAATAAATATGGTATCTCGGTTAACAGCTTGAAAAAGGAAAATCATAAATCTACGGATCTGTTATATCCTGGGGAAAATCTTATCATTCCTAGCTCAGCTTTATCTGCTGCTGATAAAGAATTAATAGCACGTCTTGTATCTGCTGAAGCAAAGGGGGAGTCTTACGCAGGGAAAGTGGCAGTTGCGACAGTAGTTTTAAATCGAGTTGATAATAAAGATTTTCCGAGTACTGTGAGAGAGGTCATTTATCAAAAGGTAAGTGGACATTACGCATTCACACCAGTTCAAAATGGAACGATCAATCAACCCGCTGACAAGGATTCTATCAAAGCAGTAGATGAAGCGATAGCATTTAGAGGACAAGGGAAGGGATCTTTATACTTCTATAATCCAAAAACAGCCAAGAGCAACTGGATTCTTACGCGTCCAATAACAGTTACAATCGGCAATCATCGATTTGCGAAATAAGTGTCGTAATTGAAATCTATCAAAATTATAGAAAACTACCTGTTTCCAGTAGAATAGAGGAAACAGGTAGTTTATGTTTCACAACTTATTTTTTGGGTTTACCATTTTTTAAGATCTTTCCTTTTTCATCAAAATGAACCTTTTGTACATCATTATAGACGCGGCGTTCTGTATGGATTAAGTTATAGTCATCATCTAGGATTGGAAAAATATACACAGGTGATAATGTTAATTCCGTCCCATATGAGGTTTTTACGAAATCCATTTGTAAATGTCCGTAATGTAAGCCACCATCAATTAGATGTTTTATTCCGTTTTCATTCGTTGCCCATAATTCAGGGACATTTCGAGTTGCACTCCATTGAGTACGAGTATTGTAGTTTTGCGGTACAAGCTTCCCGTTTTTGTCTTTAATCATTTTCTCCCCGCGTAAACCGTCAGCTGCTACCCCAACGTCATAAGAATGAAAACCAATGCCATCTCCATTCAAATCTACCCAACTGCGTTCAAACATTTCGTCATGTCCAGAAATAACAACAGCTACTCCATATTTCTCAAACATAGGTGAATATACGCGCATGGCTACCCCAGATTGGTTGTCTGCTCGTTCATGATTTGGCGGTGCACCGTGAACCCCACTTGAATAAGCAGCATGGTGAAATTGCACTAAAATAATTTGTCCTTTTTTACGGGCATCCTTTAATTGTTCTTCAACCCATTTGTATTGTGCAGTACCTGGATTAAAGTTTGGCAAGTCGGAATCTTTCGTTGTTGTTCCTTTGAACACCTCTGTATATGCTTTATTATAATCTTCAGCTGTAAATTCACCCTGTGTGTCTGTAGTCATATATGGATCGCCTTTTACACCTTGGTCTGCCCATACTGATTCCTTTAATACAGAGTCATTTTCACTGTACACTTTCCCTGTAAAAGTTTCTGTTCTCGTTGATTCATCAGCAATTCCATTCGTAGAATCTAAGGTTAATAATGTAATAGGACCGATTTCTGTTCGGTAATATGAATCTTTGTATTGAGGGTTTTTCGGATCACCAGGAGTATCAAAGTATTCATGATATCTATTGCGAGAAATAACAGCTGGAGAACGATCTTTATCATTCCCATATCCACCATTAATGGCAGCATATGTTTCCCAGTTCCCTAAAGCGGTTAATAGTGGTGTCTTTGAAGCGATATCGGTAAATTCACCAGCAAAATGTCGCCAAAACTCATCCCAAGCAGGTTGATATCCTGAACCTTGTGCCAAATCTCCAGCAATAATTAATGCATCTGGATTTGCTGCTTCAATATGAGCTAAGTTTTCATTTAAAGCAGTTTGTTGATCAAGTGGATAACGTACTAAAAACATTTCATTGCGTGTAACATTTCCATATTTTTTATCAAAAGCCGATCCCTTATCTGGGCGTTTCTCTGAGCCTTTTGCATAAGGGGTGACTGTATGTAATTCCCACTCACGATGCTCTAACGCCCCAAATGGTTCTGTTTCAGTATCAGAAAAGGCGATCAGAGTTAATTCATCCCAATTTTCACGCTTTGGATATGTTTTAAAATGAGAAGTATGCTTTTTTTCTCCTTGCTTGACTGTAAAATAATAGGTTGAATTTGCATCTAACCCATCAATTGTGACAGCATGCTTATAATTGGAATTTGATAGTAACCAAGAGCCTTGTGGAATCGTTTCTTTTTTGCCATTTCCATTGTCATAAGATAATTTTTGTTTTAATTCTTTTTCTGTATACTCCATTAATTTCATGTAATGAGGAGTAGAAGTCAATTCTTTCATCCTTATTCCTGGACCAGTTACAATTACCTTTCCGGGCTCATTTAACTCTGATACCCAGCTAATGGTCATAGAAGTACTCGTTGGAGATTGTAAATATGGTAAAACACGGAATCCTGTTACTGGTTCACGTAACTTTGAAACTTGATTTTCTTGGACTTCTTTTTCATTTGCGTTAGCTCCCGGTGCTGCTAACAGACTACCAATGGCTATTAAAGAAGCAAACGATGAGATTACTAGCTTATGTATAAATAACTTTTTCTTCATTTTTCCTCCTCCTTTATGGCATTCTTCCTAAATTATACCGATCCCATATATAAATAATGTCAAATTATTGTAAAAACAAATTAAAGATGTGTAAATATTAGGTTTTTAAATTAGCATAGAAATTTTGAGCTATAAAGGAATTAGTAGAATTTATGGCGAACGAGAAGAGTGTAAGGAAAATATGAATAGGGGGCTGATCAAACATGAAACGAGAAGGAATTGTTAAATGGTATAAAGATGAAAAGGGGTATGGTCGTGTTATGCTTGACGGTGAGGAAGAAAATCATGTTTTTGTTCATTTCAGTTCGATTTTACCTGATAAAGAAAGATTTCCGGACGGATTCACATTCTTGAAACAAGGGCAAAAAGTATCCTTTGATTTAATTAAAAAACCAAATTCTATTGACCAAAAGCAGGTTGCAGAAAATGTAATTATTATCTCTGACTAATGAGCTCATATTCAATTAACTAGCTAAGTAAATGAAGTCATGATGTTACTGGTTTTGAAGCATAATACAGGGGGCATCCAAAAGTTAGGCAACGCAACTTTCTGGACGGCCCCTTTCACTTAATTTAGTAATGCCCAACATGTTGATTCAGCGTTAGCAAGATCATTCACTTTTGCTGTTTCCGCCTCGGAGGCGTGTACGATTGAAATGCGTCTCGCTTTTATATGCTTTAACATGTTATCAACGTCTAGTATGTTTTGATGAATTTATAACGAATGGTTTGGATTTTGCAAAGAGACGGCATGATTTCACAATTTTTCCTTTGCTTTACCTATGCCTTCCTTTACTTTTCCTTTCATTTTATCTAGTTTTCCTTCCGCTTCTTTTGAATGGTCATTCGTTAATTTCCCCCATTGCTCTTTTGCCTCACCCTTTATTTGATCAAGACTTCCTTTTATTTTATCTTTATTCATGTTGATGTCCTCCTTGTATTTGCTTTTTTGGTTTCATAAGTCTATTACCCTATGTGAAAGAAAACGAAACTTTAATCTAATGTATCCATATGTTTAACTCATTGCTAATACGATTATCTTAATTTACCCCATCATCGATTTCTTTCTTTTTTAATTCTTTCTCGACATCCTTTTTCATATCCTTTAGATTTTCCTTTGCTTCCTTTATGCTTTTTTCGGCTTGATTTGTTGTATCGTTATCTATCTTATCTTTTTGCTCGCCATCACTAATGCCATTATCTTGGTCGACTCCATCACCACAACCAGCTAAACCACCAAATGCAAGTAATATAGCCAATCCACCTGTTAGAAAGATTTTTTTATTCATGTTCTCTCCTCCTTTTGTTAATGGAACTGGTCATTATCTTCCCATTGAAATTGAAAGTGAAACATTTCTTTTCGGAAATGGACAAAAATCTAATGCTCAACAGCTATGTTTAAAATAATTAAGGCCGGGTATTACATTTACCGAGGTAATTGAGAGATAGAGAAAAGGAGAGATATTAAATGACTGTAGATGGTATGACGACTGCAGGTTGGTACCGATACATTGACCAAATCCCAAACCTATTATTAGCACTGCTTGTATTATTGATTGGCTGGCTCATTGCGAAAGGAATTGGCAAAGCAGTAGAGACTGCATTAAAGAAAGCTAGTATGGATGATAAACTATTTCCTAATTTTGGCGAGAGAAAATATACCATAGAATTGATTATCGGAAAAATTGTTTACTATACCTTACTAGTTGTGGTGTGGATACTCTTTTTTAATATGCTGAACCTAAGTCTTATTGCAGAACCACTCGTTAGTATGGTGACAACAATGATGGCAGCTATTCCTCATCTATTGAAAGCAGCTCTCATTCTATTATTTGCTTGGGTAATTGCTTTTTTATTACAGCTCCTCTTTAAAAAAGCGATTCCGATGCTTCATTTAGAGAGTAAGTTAGTAAAATGGAAAATGGTTAATAGTGAACTAGAAGCTTCTATTAAAGTTAATAGTTTTGCTAAAGCAATCTTTTATTTTATCCTCCTTCTATTTTTACCAGCGGTTTTAGGAGCATTACAGCTTAAAGGTGTTTCAGAACCTTTCTCACATGTTCTATCCACGATCCTTGCATATATCCCGAAAGTATTTGCAGCTGCCCTCATCATGTTCGTTGGCTGGCTCATTGCAAAATTAGTGCGTGATATTTTAACAAACTTTCTAAAAAGTATAGGAACGGATCAATTAAGATGGAAATCAAGAATGGTAAAAAACGTAGAAGATACGAATCTATCAAGCATGATTGGAAATATCGTGTTCATCTTTATCTTAATCCCAACGATAATTACGGCATTGGAAAAGCTAGATCTTAAAGGGGTTTCCGATCCGGCTATTGCAATGCTTGAAGATGTGCTGGCAATGATCCCTAATATCGCGGTTGCCGTTATTTTGATATTGGTAAGCATATGGCTTGGAAAATGGGTAGAGAGAATGGTTACACAAATGCTCTGGCGGTTCAAGTTTGATGCTGTCTTTCAATATATGGGCATCGGCTCATTCACTCCAGAACAGCAGAGATTCACCCCTTCTCAAATAGTCGGCTTATTGGCGAAAATGGTTATTATTTTATTATTTACTGTTGAAGCGTTACAAATTGTTCATTTAGATTTCTTAGTCACGTTAGCTACAGGGGTTATTGCTTACCTACCTATGCTATTAGCTGCTGTCCTTATTTTGGGGATAGGGTTATATTTAGGAAATTTAATCGAACGTATATTAATAAATATAGTGAAACAAAGATATTCCCGTTCCCTTGCAGCTATCGCAAAATATTCTATTTTTACAATTACAGCAATAATGGCATTAGATCAACTCGGAGTTGCTCATTCTATTGTAAATGCTGCCTTTATTCTTGTTTTAGGTGGATTGGCTCTAGCCTTTGGTCTGGCCTTTGGTCTCGGAGGCAAAGAGTTTGCGGCAAAATATTTAAGTAAACTAGATGATAAATTGGACAAAGAAAATAATTTGTAAACCCGAACAATAAGCAATCCGAAACCTTCCATGATTTCGGATTGTTATTTTTAGAATTAAAAGTTTCATCTAGGAGGTGTTGGAGCCTAATGATACTCATAAATTTACTCGTAATCTTGCTATTAATCGCTTTAACTGCATTCTTTGTAGCTACCGAATTTGCCATCGTAAAAGTCAGAACATCTAGGATTGAACAATTGTTAGATGAAGGAAAAAAAAGCGCTGTCTCAGCTAAAAAGGTAGTGACCCACATAGATGAGTATTTATCAGCCTGTCAGCTCGGAATTACGGTTACTGCATTAGGACTTGGATGGTTAGGAGAACCTACAGTCGAAAAGCTCTTTCATCCCTTGCTAATGGCACTAAATTTGAACGAAACCGTTACACATGTTTTATCCTTTAGTCTCGCTTTTTTTATCGTTACTTTTATCCATGTAGTTGTGGGGGAATTAGCACCAAAAACAGTTGCGATCCAAAAAGCTGAAGAAATTACATTGCTTTTTTCGAAACCAATTATTTTATTTTATAAAATGATGTATCCACTAATTTTGGCATTAAACCATTCCGCTCGTTTGCTCGTTCGTATCTTTGGTTTAAAGTCTAAATCCGAACATGAAATAGCTCACTCAGAGGAAGAGCTGCGAATCCTCCTTTCTGAAAGCTATGAAGGTGGAGAGATTAACCAAAATGAATGGAAATACGTAGACAATATTTTCGAATTTGATGAGCGGGTTGCTAAAGAAATTATGGTGCCCCGTACAGAAATGAGTTGCATATCGGTTGATGATTCAATTGTTGAGGTCGTTGAAAGGATGAAGACAGAAAAATACACCCGCTATCCAGTTGTAGACGGAGATAAAGATCATATTCTTGGAGTAATAAACATTAAAATGTTCATAACGAAAATATTCAACTCAAATCAAAACTGGGATGTCAAACCATTTATTCAACCTGTTATTCGAGTGTTAGAAACAATTCAAATCCATGATTTATTAATAAGAATGCAAACAGAAGGAACACATATGGCCATTCTAATGGATGAATATGGTGGTACTTCTGGATTAGTGACAGTTGAGGACATTATCGAAGAAATTATTGGAGAAGTAAAGGATGAATTTGACGAAGATGAAGTGGAGGAGATTCGTTCTATAGCAGCTAATCATTATATTATCGATGCTAAATTACCAATTCGTGATATCAATCAGTTACTTGGAATCGAGCTATCTTCGGAATATATGGACACAATTGGCGGCTGGTATCTTCAACAAAAATCAGAGGCTGAAATGGTCAATGTTGATGAAGTGGAAGTAGAAGGCTATGTATTTAAGGTTCATGAAGCGATAGGCTATCAAATTATGTATTTGGAAGTAAAAAAAAGCTAAAAAAGCCCTTTTAGGGCTTTTTTTATCGCCGTTTGATAATCCGAAAACTAATATTTATGGTGAAAAGCACCTCTCAAAAAATAGTCGGAGCAAAAGTGCCCCAACTACTAGTTTCACTGTTTTTTTTCATTATAGAATTTTACTGAATACATCGCGCCTTCGCTAACCATACTGTTATCTTCAATATCATGTGGATCGGGATTGCCGCCTTTTTCGATAGGGAGATGCTCACTTTTATCGTACACTGTCGGGATTATTTTTCGTTTCCAGTCTCGAATAAAATTTTCAAGCTTGAGGCGATTCGGTTTATTGGATAACCAAATTGCAGCTGATGTACCAATTCCTACCGCCAAAAGTGAGCTCACACCAAGTACACGTTTCATGAGAATTTCCTCCTTTAGATTTGAAAAAATATGAATCTCTATTTGTCCTATGGATACCCAGCTATCTACTTAATTAAACATTTTTTTGAGGTTTCGTTTACGGATACTTTGGGAATTAGATGAAAAAAGGTTTTATAAAAGGAGAGATAAAAATGGAGAAATTAATTGGTGCTAACAGATGGAAGTGGATTCAGTTGAAAAATAATGAGAATGATAGAATGCCACCATTGTTTGAACTGGATGACTTCAAGTCTGTAGGGGGAAAACGTATGAGGAAAAGTAAAACAAACTGTCTCCGAATGACATGCATGGAGAGTGGGGAGAAATGTTTGAAAGGTTCCCTTATTTTCAAACAAAATTTTTCAGAGGAAAGTGACTATAAAATATTTCATTTTTATCTAGCTACGAACCAGTTAGCTACACTTGATCTTGAGTTAACACTTCTTAAACAAACGAATCTTGAATTTCTATCAAAGCAAATAGAGAAGACTGAAAATGCTGTCGATGGCTTTTTACTTATTCTTGGTGAGATTTTGAATGAAATGTTAGTTGAAATTGACCAGTTTGAGGAAGCAATCAAAACACTTATATGGAGTATGCGAAAGAAGAATAAGGAAGATATTTTCGAACTTGTCTTTCTGAGAAGGCATGAACTATTAGTGTGGAAAAACCTTTTGATTCCCATAAATGAAGTTAAAATGGCGATTGATGAAATGAATTTTCAAGGAATTAACAAGGGAGAAATTTTTGAATGTACATACAAGAGAATTGAGCGTGCACTAGTGCTGCTAAGAGAGTATGAACATGAGATGGATTCAATTATTAATTTAGAGGAAGTAATTTCTTCTCACCGGGGAAACGAAATCATGAAAACTTTGACCGTTATCACGACTATTTTTACTCCTATTATGGCTTTAGGGGCTTTATGGGGAATGAATTTTAAGCATATGCCTGAACTTGAATGGCAGTATGGCTATGTTTGGTCAATCATTTTAATCGTTATCTCAACTCTCATGCTTTATGGGTATTTGAAAATCAAAGGTTGGACAGGAGACCTTTTAAAAGGAAAATCAAAAGGTTCTTTTTTGAAATAATGTCAAACTGAGAATACAAAGAGGCTGACCGATAAGTGCCTGGCTCTCTCCTCACAACACAATATATAGAGTAGCTTTAACTGCTTTTTATCTATATAAAATGTTGGAGGTGCCAGGCTCTTTGTTTTCGGACAGC
Source organism: Cytobacillus sp. Bva_UNVM-123 (assembly GCF_046351715.2). Lineage (NCBI taxonomy): Bacteria > Bacillati > Bacillota > Bacilli > Caryophanales > Bacillaceae > Cytobacillus > Cytobacillus sp. Bva_UNVM-123. The sequence continues at coordinate 4,360,643 of NZ_CM177772.1, read as the reverse complement.
CTCTTCCATGGCTAAAGGAATACATTCATACCCACAATCTTTGGCTATTGTTTCGGATCTGGAGTTAGATTTTCTTCTCGCAGCTCAGTATTCGTTTTCTCCTGCTCCATTTCCTTGCCTAGTTTTTTTATTTCATCTAAATCTTGTGCCATCGAGCTATTGTCAGCTGAATTTAGCTTAATATGAAGGTCTTTTTTTCTTTGCTTCTTTTTGTCATCCATCATACTACACTCCTTCCTGATGAATTTTTTGTTTCTAATTTTTATTACCCTAATATGGAATGGTGAAACATATTTTTGTAAAAACACATAATGTCTAGGACACTAGGTTTATTCGTTCAATAGAATATTTTGGTATAATACAAAATAAAAATCTCAATGTTTTTTCTATTATTTAATAAGATAGGTTTAGACTTCTAATGATTTGGGTATGTACGAAATAAATATTTTCAGAGGTGATTATGATATGAAGTTACATATAAATAGACTTCAGAATGAAAATGAAATATTGGCAACTGTTGCAGGAGAGATCGATGCATATACAGCACCAAAGCTAAGAGAAGAATTATTTCCTTATGCAGAAGGGAATTATACGATCATTGTTAATTTAAAGGATGTGTCCTATTTAGATAGTACTGGACTTGGTGTTTTTGTCAGTTTATTCAAGCAACTAAAGAAAAATAATGGGGAATTAAAGCTGACAGACTTATCGGATCGACTAAAGCGTCTTTTCAAGATTACAGGTTTAAGTAATATTATGGATATTTCTACAAATTCAGAAGATGGGGGAAGATGAAAAAAGTGAAGGATTATATTGAAATAAAAATTCCAGCAAAACCAGAATATATAGGTGTCGTTAGATTGACATTATCAGGAATCGCCAGCCATATGGGTTACACTTACGAGGAGATTGAGGATCTTAAGATAGCTGTTAGTGAAGCTTGTACAAACGCTGTCCAACATGCTTACTCTGAGGATGAGATTGGTGAAGTGATCATAGGCTTTGGGATTTATGGGGATAAGTTAGAAACGATGGTAGCTGATAATGGAAAGAGCTTTAATTTTATCCAAACCAAAAATGAATTAGGTCCTTATACAGAATCATGTACAGTTGACCAACTTACAGAGGGAGGGTTAGGTCTATATTTGATAGAAGCGCTTATGGATGAAGTCCGTGTTTTGGAACACTCTGGCGTAACGGTCTTCATGGTGAAGTATTTAAGTGGGGAGCGTGAAAATCATGACACAGCCATCTCAAACTGTGAAGAGGTCTAAGGAAGAAATCGAGGCCTTGATTTTAGAATACCAGCAGAACGAGAGTTCATCCGCACAAACCCTTTTAGTGGAACATTACACAGCTCTTGTTGGAAGCCTTGCAAGAAAATATTCAAAGGGAAGAAATATTCATGAAGATATTATGCAAGTAGGTATGCTTGGGTTATTAGGTGCAATCAGAAGGTATGATCCTGGAATGGGGAAATCTTTTGAAGCTTTCTTATTTCCTACCGTTATTGGAGAAATCAAGCGGTTTCTTAGGGATAAAACGTGGAGTGTTCATGTACCGAGACGGGTAAAAGAAATATCATCCAAAATAAAGAAAGTTGAAGAAGAGTTGACGAACCAATATCAGCGCTCCCCTAAAATTAGGGAAATCGCTGATTATATGGACATCACAGAAGAGGAATTATTAGAAGCGATGGAAATGGGGAAAAGTTATCAAGCTGCTTCAGTAGACCAAGCGATTGAAACCGGTCACGAAGGAAGCCCGGTTACGGTCCTCGATATAATCGGATCGCAAGATGAGGGCTTTGAAAAAGTTGATCAAAGACTTTTACTTCAGAGTGCACTTCATGTGTTAACGGAAAGAGAAAGAAAAATTATTCATTGCACATTTTTAGAAAATAAGAGTCAAAAGGAAACAGGTGAATATTTAGGTATTTCACAGATGCATGTTTCAAGACTGCAAAAGAAGGCGATTGAAAAATTGCGCAAGGCGTTCGCTAGTGAATCTTTTAAAGGTATAAATAAAACTTGAAAAAGTGAGAGTTTGGTAGCTTTTTACAAAAAGAGGTGAAGGCTAAAAATGCCTATGAAGATTGCCGTGGTAGACGATAATACAACAAATCTAATGATTATTGAAAAAATCTTGCAGAAGGCAGGCTATAATAGACTAGTATTGCTTTCATCTGCTAAGGAATTATATCAATTATTAAAACTAGATGCGCCAAGTTCAGTTGAAGTCCCAGTGGATTTAATTCTAATGGACCTGATGATGCCAGAAATTGATGGAATGGAAGCGTGCCGAACTATTTTGGCAAATGAGCGGTTCGAGGACCTTCCCATTATTTTTGTTACAGCAATGGGAGATTCATATAAGATGGCTGAGGCAATGGATGCTGGGGCTCTTGATTATGTAATGAAACCAATAAATAAAGTTGAATTGCTAGCTCGAATACGTTCAGTACTTCGGTTAAAGCAAGAGAAAGATTTGCGTAAGGAACGTGATAGGCGAATTCAATATGAGTTGGACTTGGCTAACCAGGTCCAACGAAGTATGCTAAGTGGGCCATTTCAAGGGGAAAATGTTAAAATTTCGGCTGTATATAAACCTTCATTTGAGCTTGCTGGGGATTTATATGCCTGGTATCAAATTAGTCCAACCCGCTATGGAGTCATTTTACTAGATGTAATGGGACATGGCATTTCATCATCACTTGTTTGTATGTACATTTATTCAGTATTAAAGGATACGATTATCGGACAATGTGATCCAGTAAGTGTAATGAAAGAATTGAATCGGCGTATGAATCAGCTGCAAATTCCCGATAGTTTAATAAACTATTATACAACTGCCATATATTTTGTCCTAGATACAGAGAAGCAGACCATCGAATATGTCAATGCAGGGCATCCAGCAGGTATTGTAATTGTAGATGATGAAGTGATGCTGTTGTCAGAAGGCTGCTGTGCACTAGGTTTTTTCGAAGAAATCGAAGTGAAGAAAAGTGTCATTTCTTACAAGCAAGAAGCACGTATTCTTCTCTTTACAGATGGACTGTCCGAATGGCTGGAGGAGGAATATGATGATGCGATTTCTAAGATCATCAGTTGCTTACAGGAACATGACTATGACAATCCTGAATCTTTACTGCAACATTTGCTACCAACTTCAACGATGCTTAATGGACAAAAGGATGATATGTGCGTAGTTATGCTTAGAACGAACGCAGAACTTTAAATATTTTCTAAAGAATGATTGGAAAATCAAGAGCAAATGAAAACTTGCAATGAGGTCATTGAGGAACAGAATTCCTCAATGCCTTTTTAGCTGCAAGTTGTTTGGTTGGGTACAATTTTTAAAGTAGTCAATTTAAATCTAGTAAATTTATTCTGCTAGATAGGCTTTTAGCATCCAATTGTGCTTTTCTAAAGAAGTACGAATAGCAATGAACATATCAGCTGTTGGTTGATCGTCCTTACGCTCAGCAAGGTTTATTCCCTCTGTGAGTTCTTTACATATAGTATTGAAGTCATCCGTTAATGTCTCTATCATTTTCTGTGTATTTTCATCTCCGGTCGCTTCTTTAATGGTAGAAAGCTGTAAGTGCTCCTTAAGTGTTGCGGTTGGTAGAGCTCCAAGCGAAAGCATTCTTTCCGCAATGGTATCGAGCTGCAAAGCAGCTTCTGAGAATAATTCCTCAAATTTAACATGTAAGGTAAAAAAGTTTGCACCTTTTACATACCAATGGTAATTATGAAGTTTCATGTACAGAACTGAGAAATTTGCCACCTGCCTGTTGAGTGTATCCTTTATTAACTCGATTTCATCCTTTGTTTTTACCATGTTTTTCTCCTCCATTTTTTGAAATAATCGTGATATCAATTTTGTACCCTTCAGCTAGTGATTTGAAACCTGAAATTTTATTTTCCCAGCATGTTTGAAAAAGGATGGAAACGGGTATAGAAGCTTGGGCATAATGCGTTGATAATGAAGCCTGGGAAAGTGACATTCGACTGAGTGATTCGCATTTAGATGGTATGGTAGAATAAGGTATATTTCTAGTAGACCAACTATACCAGGAGGCGGTTACAATAAAAGGCCTAAATAATATTAAAGCTAAAATTTTAATGGGTTATTTAACCATCTTAATTTGCTTGGTCTTGTCCTTACTTTTCGTTATTAATAGGATGACCGATTTACAAAACGAGGTAAATTTCTTATCTAAGCATGATATTGAAGTACATGATTTAGCAAATAAGATTCAAAAAAATGTCCTAGATATGGAAACTGGCATGAGAGGGTATGTGATAACAGGAGATGAGGCATATCTTGAGCCTTATAATTTAGCGAGTCGAAGCTGGCAGGACAACTACAATAAACTCCATTCCCTATTAGTTGAAAATGGAATGAAACAGCAAAATTTAGAAGAGATAAAATCTCTAATAATGAAATGGATTTCAAGTTCTGGAGATTATGTTATTAATCAAAAAAAGGCAAATAACGTATCTGGATTGAACGAGCATTTCGAGAAAAACATTGGAAAGAACATAACAGATCAGCTGCGTACCCAGCTAGATTCATTCATTGCTGACCAAAAAACAATGACGGCTGACAGAGTCGATAATCTCAATGAGACTAATAAGAATTTGAAAATTACATTGTATACACTTATTGTTTTTGTGACTGTCATTACGGTAATAACAGCATTTTCTTCATCTAATTCGATTGTAAGTACAATTAATAAAGTTGTAAAAACAATTAAGAGCATTACTGATTCAGAGATTGACCTTACTACACGTATTGAGGTAAAGACTCGTGACGAGACCAAGGAGCTTGCGGAAGCGATGAATCATCTTCTTAATAATCTCGAAAAACAGAGCTGGGTACAGAAAAGTATGGCGGAAATTGCGACGATGTATCAGGGAAAAACCGACATTACAGAATTAACGCAATCATTTGTTACAAAGCTTGCTCCTTTGCTTCAAGCAAGCTACGGAGTCATTTATCTTCGACGAAATCATGAAGGAGTAACGGACTATGCCAAAGTAGCTGGCTATGCCATAGCGAATGAGGCATGTGCTAAGACTAGCTTTCGATTGGGAGAAGGATTGATCGGTCAAGTGGCCCTTGATAAAAGAATATTTCTTATTGATAAGCTACCAGAAGAGCATATCAAAGTGACATCAGGCTTAGGGGCTTCTTCCCCCCGAAATTTATTAATTGCTCCAATTTTAGTGGAGGGCCGAGTAGAAGCAGTTGTCGAGTTCGCGGCGCTTCAACCGTTTTTATCACAGCACCTGACTTTGCTTGATCAGCTTCAAGATAAATTTGGTTCAGCCATCACAAATGTGACCGGACGAATGGAAGTGGAAAGGCTACTAGGAGAATCTCAAGTATTAACGGAAGAACTACAGACACAATCTGAAGAACTCCAAGCCCAATCTGAAGAATTGCAAATGCAGCAAGAACAGTTGCGAATTACGAATGAATTTTTGGAAGAGCAAAAGCAATCTGCTGAACAACGAGCATTGGAGCTAAAAAAGGCGAAGGATGAACTAGAAGAATATTCATTGAAATTGGAAATGAGTTCACAATATAAATCTGAATTTCTGGCAAATATGTCTCATGAGCTACGTACACCATTGAACAGTATTCTGATTTTGTCACAAATGATCATGGAGAATACGGATAATATGGACATGTCTGAAGTGAGAGAATCGGCACATGTTGTTTATACCGCAGGTGGAGATTTGTTGCGACTAATTGATGATATCTTAGATTTATCCAAGATTGAAGCAGGTAAAATTGAAATCTTAACGGATGAAGTGAATGTGACAGAGATTCCTCAGATGATGAAGAATATGTTTAACCCAGTAGCTGCTAAAAAGAATTTGACATTTGAAGTGCAAATTGATTCTAATGTACCTCCTATCATTCTAACTGACGGACAAAGATTGGCACAAATTTGGAAGAACCTTCTATCCAATGCCTTTAAATTTACTGAACAGGGCTCTGTCACCGTACAAATTAAACTTGCACATTCTGAAAAAGTTGAAGAGTTACTTAGGGACGAAGTTGGGATCCCTGTACTCGAGATAGCGATAACGGATACGGGAATTGGAATTCCGCCAGATAAACAGCAAATTATTTTCGATGCCTTTCAACAAGTGGATGGTACTACTAACCGACAACATGGCGGGACTGGACTTGGATTATCGATTTGTCGTGAATTTACAAACTTGCTTGGGGGTGCCATTGAACTTCAAAGTGAACCACAAAAGGGGAGCATATTTACCTTATATATACCAAGCAGGCTAAAATCTGACCAGCAAGAATATGCAGATAATCTGGCGTTAGCAGAAGTGGCGGTAAGCCTAAGTGAATTAAATGAGGAAATAGATCATATTGAGAAAGATGCAGAAGAGATTTCAGTTGAACGGATTAATGCCAAAAGCTCAGAGGCACAATTGTTCAAGGGGAAGAAAGTGCTTCTAGTAGAGGATGATGGCCGAAATATATTTGCACTTGTAACGGCTCTTGAGCAGAAGGGAATTAAAGTTCAAGTAGCTGAGAACGGTAAACAAGCAATTGAAATTCTGCAGGATCATGCTGACTTTGACTTGATTTTCATGGATATCATGATGCCTGTGATGGGTGGTTATGAGGCGATGAAGATAATACGTCACGATTTGCAAATGGAAAGTCTTCCAATTATCGCGTTAACGGCTAAAGCCATGAAAGGAGAGCGAGATAAGTGTATGGAAGCAGGAGCTTCTGATTATATAATGAAGCCATTAAATATTGAACAGCTATTCTCATTGATGCGTGTGTGGCTAACAGAGCAGGTGAAACCAAATTGAGCAACACAACGATTCATTTTTCATCAGGGCTAATGACGGAAGCAGATCAAATCACACCAAATGAGCTTCAAAAAATAGAAATTAACCTACTTCTTGAGGGCTTATATCAGGTGTTTGGATATGATTTTCGAGGTTATGTGAGATCATCTTTGAGCAGAAGAATATTATATCGTATGAAGGCGGAGAGACTTCCTACGATTACAGCGCTATTGGAAAAAGTACTTCATGAACAAGGATTTTTAGAGAAATTGCTAAATGATTTATCAATCCGAATGACAGAAATGTATAGAGATCCTCGTTTTTTTGCGGCTTTTCGTGATGAAGTAGTTCCTCTGCTAAGAGATCTACCAGAGATTCGAATTTGGCATGCTGGCTGCGCGACAGGAGAGGAGGTCTATTCCACGGCCATCGTGATGCTAGAGGAAGGATTATTGGAAAAGACAAAAATTTATGCAACAGATATGAATGAAAAGGCACTTTCAACTGCTAAAAAAGGAGCATTTCCGTTAAAGAAAATGCAGCAATATACAAAAAATTACTTACAAGCAGGTGGAAAAAAAGCCTTTTCCGAGTACTATACAACAGATCATCAGTTTGCTTATTTTTATCCTATTTTGAATGAGAACCTCATCTTTGCGCAGCATAATTTGGTGACTGATAGTTCGTTTAATGAGTTTCATATGATCTTTTGCCGAAATGTCATGATTTATTTTGACAAAGACCTGCAGCAGCAAGTATATGGCTTATTTCATAATAGCCTGGCTGACCGAGGATTCATTGGGCTCGGAAATAAAGAATCCATTCTAAGTATGCCTAAGGGCATGAAATATGAGGACTTTAATTCACATGAAAGAATTTACCGAAAGGTGTAGATACTTGCATCGTTGCAGGAAAGTATTAAGGGTCAAGTATCTATTTTATACTACACAAAGACGAGACTGCATATACATGCAGTCTCGTCTTTGTGTAGTATTCGTATTATGAGGTGCGTCTAACACTTCTTAGAATAAAGCTCAAAATAAGAACGATTACAATAGCCCCGATAAGTGCCGGAATTAGGTAGAATCCTCCAATAACAGGTCCCCAGCTTCCTAAAAGGAATGAGCCAAGCCATGCACCGATAAATCCTGCAATAATATTTCCAATAATCCCTCCTGGGATGTCACGCCCAAGAATGAGACCTGCTAACCAACCGATAACTCCTCCAATAATTAATGTCCAAATTAAACCCATAATTATTTATTCCCCTTTCTAAATGAGTATGTCATTTAAATACCCGCTTCTTAATTGTTTAAACATTGTAATAAAAAGTTAGGAGCACACAAATTACCCGTCTTTGCCTCAATCCTTGTTTGGAATAAAAATTTTCTTAGTAGAATACGAGAAAAATAGGTTTCGAACATTCAAGAAATGGTTATATAACAGATTAAAGGTCAAGCTAATCATTTTCATATTGAGATAGCAAATGGCCAATATACATTTGAGGAGGAATGGAAAATGGTAAATGTAAAAGTTGTAGAAAACGGTGTAGAAGCAAAAAAAGAAATTGAGCAATTTATTATGCAAGGCTTTCATAAGCATGAAATTTATTTATTAGCTCACGACGAACATCGTTCAAAAGATCTGTCAGATTCTCTTGATATTAATGATATTGGCATCGAAGAACAAGGTGTTTTTGACTCAATCGCAAACGTTTTTCGATCTCGAGGTGATGAACTTCGCTCAAAGTTTGAGTCACTAGGGCTATCTACCGCAGAAGCTGAGCGCTATGAAGAGGAATTGGATCATGGCAAATGCGTAGTAGTAGCAGTTCACTAAAAAAGGTGATGATAGGAAACAAAAGGTAATTTACTTTTTGTTTCCTATAACTCTCAAACTATTTTTTGAAGCATTATCTACTAATAGATGGAGGGAGATTGACATGAAATTTTCTACTCAAAGCTTAGAAAAATTATTGGGAAATCATCAACGAGCGAGACATAAAATAAATAATCGCTTATCCATGCAAAAATACTTTGAAGAACCGATAATCCATAGGGAAATCCAAGGGGATAAAGTTTATGTTCCACTAAATTTAGCTAGAGCTTGGAATATATAGTTTGATACTATTAACTGCCTAAACACTGTTTAATTATGAGTAAACCGTGTTTAGGCAGTTAATGTTTACAATGCAGCAGATTCAATAAGATGTATTTGTAAATTACTGGGGGAAGCAAATATATGTTTACATTCAATAAGATGTCATTTATTTGTGTATCTTTCAATTTGATCTCAAATACAATGCTTTTTGTAATTGATAATAGGGGTGGAACGGTTTCCCAACTAGTTGTTTTGAGCAACTTGATCGTGCCTTTTTTGTTGTCGTTTACTGGAGTTCTATTTGGAATTGGTGCTATTGTATTAAAAGAATCTTTCTTTAAATCAATCACTGCGACAGTGCTTAATATGATTTATATATTTGTGCACGGTTATGTTTTTGTCTAATTTCAATGTAGTTCTACTTCTTTTATGGAACTAATTGTCCTTTTTAAATTTGAAAGCACGTTGGAACTCAATTTTAAATGATAATTTTTTATAAATTGGAAAAAATAATGCAAAGGAAGGGAGGTTTGTGAATGTTTGTGAAAAAGTGTTTAACAGGATTGGCTGCTTTGCTTGCAATGATTGTGGTTGTGAACACAGCAGGTTCACTCAGCGTATTTGCCGTCGAATCTGGTGCCGCTACACAACCTATGGAGACGGTGAAAGATATTGAGGTCGAGTTGTACGATGATTACTTTAATCCGAAAGTCATCACTATTTCCAATGGTAGAACGACAAAGCTGATATTAAAAAACAAAGGTAGAAAAGAACACACCTTCACAGTGGAAAAGCTTGGAATTGACGTCGAAATCCAGCCGGGAAAAGAAACAACAATTACCGTGCAACCGAAAATATCAGGTATATATGAGCTGATATGTCGCTACCATATCAATGAAGGAATGACTGGAAAGGTAATTGTTAAAAAATAACAAAAACTGGGAGTTGCTATGGCAGCTCCCTTTTTACGGAATGATTTCAAAAACAGTCCCCTGGTTAAAATCAGTCACTTTCATAGAGCCATGAACCCCTAAATATAGTGTGGTTTGATCCAAATTTGTTCCTAAACTAACATAATAAGCTGATTCAGACCCAAAATTATAATCGGTTTGAATAACACTAAAATCATTTAGTTTACAATTTGTTCTTATTCTACTATAAGCTAAAACCCCTCTAGCTGGAGATTGCGCTTCTTCCTTCCGGAGAAGATCGGTAAACACAACACTTCCTGTTAAAGCGGGGATATTATTCCCCATATAGGCTTGCACTCCTGTAAGTGCAGTTCCTCCAAATTTATCAGGCCTTTGATCCTCATGAAAATAACTAGTTACAGGCTGAAGACGCTTTACTGAAGTTTTTATTGCTTCATTGTAATAAGCAATTGTTTTTTCATTTAAAGACGGATTTGCAGTGCAGCCCCTTATAATTGGAGTTGGGAAAACACCTTCCCAACCTCGCCAGCCAAAGTTAATAAATCCTTCAAGGTCAACCTCAGATTTCATTAAAAAAGCTTGAACAAGTTGGGTAACTGGGATTTTTCTACTTTGGCTGAATGAGAAGATGGATTCTACCAAATTCTGCCCGACAATACCTACATATTTAATATATTGATTATAAAACCTTTGAAATGAAATACCTGTTATATTCCGAACGCCTTTGGCAATCACTGTAAGTGTTTCCTGAATAGGTATGGGAAGTTCATTAAACCGTGTAACTACGGGAGGATTCTGGATAAATGTATTCCTAGCTACATCAATTTCAATTATTTTACCGGCAATTTCTATATCATTTTGGCTTAAATTGAATGGATCATAGCCTGCACCACCATCTCCGGTTGTTAAAACTAGCTTTCCAGTTTCAGGTGAAAAATTTAAGCTATTGACACCATTATGATTAAAAAATGGTCTTCTTAAGTTTAGTAATGTTCGTCGTTTTTGTGGTTGACCATTTGATGGTAAAATCCACTCTTCAACTGTATCAATATGGTCATATTGCGCCTCTCTATTTGTCCACTTTAGGTTTAAAGTTTTGGGATCACACGGATCAGGACTAAAAGGTTTAGGAAGAGCACCCGGACCTTGTGTTCCAGCTACTGAATAATGAAGAAAAAACAGACCGTTATTATAAAATTCTGGATGAAACGCTAGCCCTACCAATCCTCGTTCATCATATCCACGACCAGAAACTCCTGATTCAGAAGTGCCTAATTTTATGATTCGCTCTCGAATATCTAAAAAAGTGCTTACAACTCCATTTCTTATGTAAAAGATCTCTCCTACTTGGGTTGCAATAAATAAGGTTTCTCTTGAGTCACCTGGAAGTATCGTTGTTTTCATAACAGTCGGTAAATTCAGCTTGCTTACAATAGGCCGTAAACTAACCTTTACTTTTATCAACTAATATTTCACTCCTTCTTTTGGTTTTTTATAAGATATGATTAGCCCTATTTTATTAATACAAATTAGGGCTAAAGAATCTAACAAGAAATTGACTAGATAGCATGTTGCTTGAACTTCAAGTTATCGTATAAATTCACGATCATTGAAAGGGAATTTGAAATATTTAGCGAATTGTTTATAAAAAAATTAGGAGGATTATTATGTTCATAAAGATAGAGCATTTTTTAAAATCTTGGGAATATGAATCAGAGGCCACTCAGAAATTATTAAATCATTTAACTGATGGGTCACTTAAACAGGAAATAACTTCACAAAATTGGACTTTAGGACGTATAGCTTGGCACATCGTATGTTCTATTCGCATAATTGCTTCAAATACAAATTTAACGTTTGAGGCCCCAACAAAAGATTGGCCTGTTCCTGATTCAGCTCAGCTAATAGCGAACAACTACCAGCAAGCCAGTCATTCATTTATACAGTCATTAAAGGCTCAATGGAGCGATAAAAGCTTAGTAGAATATATAGACTTTTTAGGTGAAAAAATTCCAAATGGATCTCTTTTGTTATTTTTGATTCAGCATCAAAACCACCATCGTGGACAAATGACGGTTCTAATGCGACAAGCAGGATTAACTGTTCCAGGCATTTATGGTCCGGCAAAAGAAGAATGGGCTTATTTTGGAATGGAGGCTCCAAAAATGTAATGATGGTAATTAAACGAATAGTGCAAGAGTGAGGGGGATAGTTGTTGTCAAACGATGAAAATGAAGAAATGTTAACAGGTGGGAATGTATGGTTGTATTAATTTACTAATAAGTGGAATTGTCTTTTTGCGAGTGGGCAGAATACAGGAATTAGATTAATGATAAAATGGAGAAGTATTGAAGTCTGATACAGAATACAAACTAGTTGGATACAATGAAAAGGGGATTACGATTAAGGAAGGAAGTGCAAAACGATGGATTTCGAAACAGTTATGCAAGAGCTTGAAGCCCTTGGTAAAGAGCGAACGAAAAAAATATACCTATCCAATGGTGCACGTAAGCCAGTTTTTGGCGTGGCTACTGGTGCTATGAAACCAATCGCAAAGAAAATAAAAATAAATCAACATTTAGCGGATGAGCTTTATGACACAGGTAATTACGATGCCATGTACTTTGCAGGCATTATTGCGGATCCGAAAGCCATGACTGAGTTGGATTTTGAGCGTTGGATGGATTCGACATATTTTTATATGCTATCCGATTATGTAGTGGCAGTAACTTTAGCAGAAGCAGATATTGCACAAGAAGTTGCTGATAAGTGGATTGCAAGCGGTGACGAGCTAAGAATGTCAGCGGGCTGGAGTTGCTACTGCTGGCTTTTAGGGAATCGCAAAGACCATGAATTTTCCGAGAGCAAAATGTCGAATATGCTTAATGTGGTGAAAAATACGATTCATGATTCGCCAGAACGAACGAAATCCGCCATGAATAATTTTCTGTACACCGTGGGGACTTCCTATTTGCCACTCCATGAAAAGGCGGTCGAGACCGCAAAGGAAGTAGGGATAGTAGAAATCAAACGGGATAAGAAAAAAAGCAGTTTTCTCAACGCCTACGAAAGTATTCAAAAAGAAATTGATAAAGGCAGAATCGGTTTCAAACGTAAATATGTAAGATGTTAATATCAGCTTCGCTTCGGGGTGTTAATCTGAGAAGGATCGGCACTTTTTTTTGTTGAAGTCAATGGGTTAATGGGTAGTTTGATTCAACAATTATTTAATTGAATAGGTTTATGTTTCTATAGAGCATTTCTTTTTAATAAGGAATGCTTTTTGATTTTTTGTCTAATATTACGTTGCTATAACAACAAAAATATTATTAAAATTAATAAAAATTTATTGTAAAACGATAAATTTTGTTTTAAAATCAATTTGTGAATAATGAAGTGAGGTGCTTTTATGAAACAAGTGTCAACACTCTTTTTAAAGATTGCTGTTATTCTGATTGGACTTCCTATTCTTGCTTTGTGCATCTTTTTGGTGCCTGAGATAGGAAATGTTGCAGCAAAACTTCTCCCAAAGTTTGCTTATATAAAATATCTCGTTTCCATCCTTTTTTATGCATCAGCGCTGCCTTTTTACTTTGCTTTGTATCAGGCATTCAAACTTTTGCGTTATATTGACGAAAATAAAGCTTTCTCGCAAATTTCTGTCAATGCTTTAAAGAAAATTAAATACTGTGCAATCATAATCAGTTGTTTGCATGTACTAGTCTTGCCACTCTTCTATCTCTTTGCACAGCAGGACGATTCCCCAGGTGTCATCTTTATCGGATTGGTTGTTCCTTTTGCTTCGATGGTTATCGCAGTTTTTGCCGCTGTTCTCCAAAAACTTTTACAAGAAGCAATTGATATAAAATCAGAAAATGATTTAACGGTCTGAGGTGAATGAGATGGCAATTATAATCAATATTGATGTGATGTTAGCGAAAAGGAAAATGAGTGTAACCGAGCTTTCGGAGAGGGTTGGAATAACAATGGCTAACCTTTCTATATTGAAAAATGGAAAGGCAAAAGCAATTAGATTATCCACTTTAGAAGCGATTTGTAAGGCTTTAGACTGTCAGCCTGGAGATATTTTAGAATACCGAAGGGATGAAGATACAGTAGATTAAAAGATGGGACACGGGGAAGTTGAATCTATTTCCATGTTCCAAAAAGTGGAGGCATAAATTATGAGAGCATTAAAACAACTCATTCGTTTTGGTTGGGAGCAGGCCCTATCATGTTTGTTTCCTGTCGTTATTTTTGCTTCTTTGGCAATTACAAAATTCATGCCACTGCCCTTCCTACCACGGTATGACTGGCTGCTGATCATCTGTTTTCTGATGCAATGGTGGATGGTGCGTTCTGGGCTTGAAACACGAGATGAACTAAAGGTTATCACATTGTTTCACATTATTGGACTTACTCTTGAACTTTTCAAGACACATATGGGCTCCTGGTCTTATCCAGAGGAAGGATATTTCAAGATTTTTGGTGTGCCTTTGTATAGTGGATTCATGTACGCTAGTGTAGCGAGTTATCTTTGTCAGGCGTGGAGAAGATTGAATGTGGAACTAATTAAGTGGCCACCGTTTATAGTCGTTGTACCTCTTGCCGCTGCGATTTATTTGAATTTCTTCACCCATCATTATTGGATTGATGTTCGTTGGTGGTTATCAGGCCTTGTCATAATCGTCTTTTGGCAATCTTGGGTCTCATACGAGGTTAATGGAACTCGCTACCGTATGCCATTAGCTCTTTCATTTGTGCTCATCGGATTTTTTATATGGATAGCTGAAAATATCGCAACATTCTTTGGAGCTTGGACATATCCAAACCAAACCACTGCATGGAGTCTCGTTCATCTAGGAAAGGTAAGTTCGTGGCTTTTATTAGTAATTGTAAGCTTTCTTATTGTAGCGACATTAAAGCTAGTAAAGGGGAAAACTGCCACTAGAATCGAGGATAATCCATTTTTAACGGTTAAGGAAAATACTTAAATTCTCGGAGGAGGCTGGGACAAAAGTATTTTAGCTAATAAAAAAACCGAACTATTTTACGAAGCTACAATTAAGTACTTCGTAATAGTTCGGTTTTTACTTTCTTTGTACGTTGTTTCTCAATATATCATTCGGTTTTACGAAGTGGAAAATTAGTTATGTCCCAGCCTCTTTCTTACCTCCAGTCAAGTAGTTTATTAAATTATTTTGTATAGAGTGATGATTTTTTTGTTTGGGGAGGGAGTACCCCCTCCCCAAACAAAAAAAATGTGCATGACAAATAGCCCCTACGAAATTTACTTTTTTCGCAAGGTCAGACTATGTTATAGTTATATCAACCATCTACACACAGGGTCTAGCTGTGTTGTAATCATATGGTAAATTGTGATGAATAAGATGAGAAATCAGTTTTAGGAACTTATTCATACACGCGATGACCGCAACCTTATGAGGCTTTCTATGAGGTTGCGTTTTTAATTTGTCATAATAATCGACGAGATGGTTACTTGTTATTTGGCGTAATGTAATCATCGCTTTGAGCATAAAAAATAAGATTTTTCGTAGTTTCTTATTTCCCCGCTTATTAATACGATCCTGATAACGCGTGTTACCTGATTGATACGTCATAATATCAATTCCAACATAGGCGTTTAATTGCTTATTGTTTTTAAATCGGCGAATATCTCCTAACTCACCAATAATACGGACAGCTGTTGCATCTCCGATACCAGGGAATGAACGAAGAATTTTATATTCTGTTCCTCCTTCTGAGAGTTCGACCATCTGTTTAACAAGCTGTTCTTTTTTTTCTTTTAATTCTGCGATACGTTTTGCGTAATCCTTTACTTGTTCGCATCGGATATCCATTGGTGATATAGCAGGATACGATTCTTTAGCAGCTTCTAATAAAACAATTGCTTTTTCTTCTGCTCGTTTTAAAGAAAGGTTTTTACGTGTGTTTTCTTTTAATCTATTTTTGATTATGGTTTTAGAATGTGTAAGTAGTATTGCTGGATGCGGATAGAGTTGTACAATGTTTAGAAACAGAGCCGATTTTGGTGTAATGAGCTTTTCTAACTCTGGAAAACTTAGTTGTAAAATGGCATGCATACGATTCCGTAAATGATTCATTTCTGTATCTACTTCACCATAATACCGTGTTAATGCACGCATCTGTTCGTAATATTCATCCTGTTGATATGTATAATCACGATTCATATTGAAATGGGTTTTAGCTAACTCGTGGGCATCACTTTTATCTGTTTTATGACGTCGCATGGAAGCCATTTGTAGGTTTGCCTCTAACGGATTCATCCGGCTATACTGATAACCATGATCGCGTAAAAATTCCTCTAAATTTTGAATATACGCCTGTCGCTTCAAATAAATTTCAGGTGCTTGACCATCTAACGTTGTTAACTCCATTAGTCGTT
This sequence comes from Cytobacillus sp. Bva_UNVM-123, assembly GCF_046351715.2. Classification (NCBI taxonomy): domain Bacteria; kingdom Bacillati; phylum Bacillota; class Bacilli; order Caryophanales; family Bacillaceae; genus Cytobacillus; species Cytobacillus sp. Bva_UNVM-123. The sequence continues at coordinate 4,344,345 of NZ_CM177772.1, read as the reverse complement.
CATGAAGTGTTAAAAAGCTAGTTCGAGTATGGTTCCAATTCTCCTTCAAATTCACAACGTTTATAACGGTCATAGACCGTCATTGTGCTTTTTCCCTTACTAACGTCAAAAGCTATGACATGTTTCATTTAATCTTCCCCCTATTGCCAATCATAGAAGTCTTCACATTGCCTTATCGATTCCATTTTCTTATACACGATCTCTTCGGACCCAACATACTAAACTGATTCAAATAAGGGTGTGAATTTGGTCTGTTTATAATACGGACTCTAATATGGTCCCAGAGGCTGGTCGACCTTCCTTCACTTCTACTATAAAAAAATAGTAGCACAAACCATGGCCTTGGTTTGTACTACTAATGTTAGTATGTTTTACTCGTGAATAGAAGGTATTTTCTGTTTTTTGTAGAAAATGGTAACGATAAGGAGGGAATGAAATGTCAGGGACAACAATACAGAATAAAACGATTAAATGATAACAAATATTCAAGGCTCAAAAATAAATGGCATTTAGAAAAGTTTTATAGTTGGGATGATCCTGAAAATATTGATGTAGAGTTGTTTGATACCATAAGGTAATTAAGTAATCTTACTTATTAATCGCCGAAACAACTTTTTATTTGCGCTAAAAAGCGTATGTACGAATTTCTGACATACGCTTTATCATTAACTTATTTTTCGTTTTTTATTTGCAAGTAATCCGTTATCAGATTGAAAAAATGAAGCAAAGAAATAAAATAACCCAGGTAAAACAATCACTAAGCCAACAATCGCATAGATTTGACGAATACTTAAACCGAAAAATGATGAGGAAGCAAACAATATTCCTAATGGCATGGTAAGCCGCAGGAAAAGTAATCGTACTGCACTAAGTTGGGTTAAACGATCGCTGGGGGCTTCACGCTGAAAAGTTGCTGCACTTTGGGCATTGAATAAAGGAAATAACATTCCTCCGAATAATTCACATACCCAAGCAAATGGAATGGAATTTACAAAAAACAAGAGCACGAATGAAAGACCGCCTCCAATTAGACCGATATACATAGTTTGATAGGTTTTTGGCAACTTCGAAAGTATCATCATCCCTAAGAAATAACCGACTGGGAATGCTCCAGAAAAGATGGCATACTCCCAATAATGACCATTAAGGTCTCCACGTATAAAAGGCACACTTAAAACCATTGTTGCTCCAACTGCAAATTGTACTGTAGAAGAAAGGATTGTGAGCCGCAAAAGATTCGGATGTTTAAAAAATATTCGATAGCCTTCCTTCATTTCTGTCCACCAAAATTTCTTTGTCCAAGTTGCCACTTTCTTTGTACTTGACTCCGGAATGCGTGATAGTGCAAAAAAACTAGCAAGGAACATGACAGATGAAAATCCGTATATAAAATGCATAGGAATGAGCAATAACAGTAATGAAATTGCTCCGGGAGCAATAAAGCTCATAAGTCGTATAGTCCCATCCAGAAGTGAATTTGCATGGATAAGCTCTTTCTCTTTACAAATTTCTGGCAGAAGTGAAAAAGATAAACTTGCATAAATCGGCTGCATCAAACCTAACAAACATTGCAAAACGACTAAGCCAAAAATCGTTCCCGCATTTATACCAATTACATAACCAACTAGTGGAAGAATGTACGCTCCGGCACGAACTAACTGTATATTTCGAAGCGTTTTTTCCTTCACAACATGGTTTAGAAAGGGGGCACTTATGCCTTGTAAAATCAAAGAAGGAATAAAATAAATAAGCCAGAGTACACCCATCCATTCCTTTGATCCTGTTAGTTCATACAGCAGCAAACCATTAATGATTCCCCCTGCGGCGCCACCAAATTCTGATATGATTTCACCTACCCAAAGTGCTTTAAAAGATTTCGAGTGCCTCTTCATATGTGAATTCCAAGATACTGAGTGATTCGTCCAGAAAAAGCATGAATTTGCGCTAGATTTGCTGAATAGATCCCTTTATCAACACGAATAAACTTTGCTGCTTTTAATATAGAAAGCTGGTGATGTAATGTTGTTTTGGAAGTGTTAAACTGCGTGCTAATCTCTTGAAGAGATAACGGTCCCTTGAGAAGCTGATATAGCAATTTCAACCGGAGTTCATCCCCTAACGCCTTATGACCACGAATCAATTCATTTGGTGGAATACCTGCCTCGAGCAAATATTCTTCCTTCAAAGGATAAAAGAAAAGCTTAGTATCAGGTGTTCGCTGTTCCAATACCCATGGACGATAAGATACTTGAGGAATTAGTTTGACAGTCCACACAGAAGGTTCAGGAAGATACTGAACACCACCTGTAATTCGTTCAATTTCCTCAATTGGTTTTGATTTATTCAATGAGCTATACTGCTTCTGCTCATAAGTAAGTGCCTGAGTCCACTTTTCCCATTCATCTTGTTGGCTTACCCACTTATACCACTCCTCCAATGTATTAGTGAATATTTTGCAAATATCTTGATGTGAATAATGACCGAGATTACGAATATATCCACCTAAGTAGTCGTGGGATTCAAAATAGGTAGCGTATTTCTCAAATAATTCACCTTGTTGATGTCCAATGGCTGTTGCTTTTCTAATTGCCTCAGTATCTCGATTCTTGTAAGGTAAAAGTATGTCATAAAAATAATCAATTGGAATTTCTGAAAGACGATTCGAAAAATCTTGAACAGATGATGTGGATAGTTTATTTTGAATCATAATCATCCCATACCAGAAGTTAGTCTTCTCAATCACTTGTAAATACTTTACTAATGATGTAGGCATTGAGTTCTGCTCTAATGACCACTTTTCATCTAAATCGAATGTATGTCGAAGCTGTGCATGTGTATATCCTGTAATTCCAAGAATTACTTCCCAGACAGGTGAGGATTCTACTTGTATGGAAATGGTTTCAATTGGCTGTGGGGAATAAAGGTGTTTCATAAAAGAACGAACCTCCTCATTATACATTTCTTTTATTCTAAACTAATCGAATTATATATTCAATATTTTTGGAATAAAATATAAAAGAAATAAACCAAAAAATAAGCAAACAAAAAATCAGAGAATCAATCTGAGAAATTCATTCCCTCAAGATATCTTCTTAAATGGGAGGGCAGTATTAATTGAAGAAGGAATAACTCTTTTTATATAGAATTTGTTCATTTATATGGGTAGTAAAAAATGACGTTCAAAAAAATTATCATAAATGGATTGAGGTAATAAAATTGAAAGAAACCATAGTAGAATCTCTAAAAAAAATCGAGGAAGATTTTCAAGTGAAAATTCTTTATGCTTGTGAATCAGGCAGCAGGGCTTGGGGGTTCCCTTCAAAGGATAGCGATTATGATGTTCGATTTATTTATGTTCATAAAACAGAGGATTACTTAACCATTGATCAAATGGGAATAGGGACGAAACGAGATGTTATTGAGTTGCCTATAAATGATTTGCTTGATGTTTCAGGCTGGGATTTAACGAAAGCATTAAAATTATTTAGGAAATCCAATCCGCCATTAATGGAATGGTTACATTCAGGAATTATTTATTATCAAGATTTTTCAACTATTGAACAGATGAGAGAGCTAAGCAAAACCATCTTTGCTCCAAGCGCTTGCCTCCATCACTATTTAAATATGGCAAGTAATAATTTTAGGGAATATTTAGAAGGAGAAAAAGTGAAGATTAAAAAATATTTCTATGTTCTTCGACCCGTATTAGCTGCACAGTGGATAGAGAGATTTAATGAATTTCCTCCTTTGAAATTTCAAACATTATTGCAAACCTTAATACCAGAAAGTGAACTAAAGAATGAAATCCAAATTCTTTTAAAAAGAAAATTGGCTGGGGATGAGCTGGATTTAGAGCCAAAAATCCAGGTAATAAACAATTTTCTGAATGCCGAAATTATTCGTCTCCGTGAATATACAAAAACACTTAATCTTCAGTTTCCAAACTTTACTCCAAAATTAGATAAACTTTTTAGGGACACCCTTGAAGAAGTTTGGAACAACTAAGAAGGAATTAAAGTGGGAGAGGAAACTTATGAATAATACTTGGAATAGAGTGATATATAAAATTTGGTCTCCAATTTACGATAAGATTTTTAATTCAGGTGTTTTTTTAAATGCAAGAAGACAAATATTTAAACATATACCTTTTCGTAGTAAACAGAAGGTTCTTTTTGTTGGTGTAGGAACGGGTGCTGATTTAGAGCTAATAACTCAATCTGATTTAGATATAACCGCAATTGATTTTTCACCTGATATGCTTAAAAAGGCAAGAGAGAAATTTAAGAATTCATCCATTACGTTTTTAGAAATGGATGCGCTTAATATGTCTTTTAATAATGAATCGTTTGATTATGTCTTTGCCAGTCTAATTCTTTCAGTGGTACCTGATGCAGATAAGTGTTTTCAAGAAATGGCGAGGGTACTAACACGGGATGGAGAAATAATTATATTCGATAAATTTGCTCCAAAAAATAATAAACCCTCACTATTGAAAAAAATACTCAGACCATTTATTAGAGTATTAGGGACAGATATTGGATTGAATTTTGAAGAGTTGTATTCCAGAAATCATAAAGGGTTAGTGATAGGAGAAGATCAACCGATAATGATGAATGGAATGTACAGAAAAATTGTAATTAGTAAAAAGTAGTTGAATTAGTTTTTTCAGAAAAAGGTAAATATTTATTTACCTAGTAAAAATGAAACTCAATCAGATTTAACTATAATTATAGATCCATTAACAGACATTTCAGGATAATATAGAGTAATCTAGTGACCTCACATTATAAATGTGGGGTTTTTAATTCGCTCTAGGAGACTTTTGTTCAAGTTAAAAAAGAAACAGGGATTTTTTGGTGTTTCGTCGAAATGGGTTAACTAGTTACTAACTAGGTTTTTTAGTTAAATACTCACACATTTATTATTCTTTGTTTTACAGCCAAGGACAATAATAATGAAGATAAACCAAGTTTTCGAATTAGTGATTCGGATTAGAAGTTGTATTGTCAAAATAAAAAATAGTGATTGGCAAGGTGAAAAATGGTTAAAGTGTTTGGAGAAAAAATGGCTGGTTTTGATTATAAATTAAGAAAATGTGTTTATGCGATAGTTTTAAACTCTGAAAGAAATAAAGTTTTAACAGTCCAAACTTCCAGGGGGCACTATTTTTTACCTGGTGGTGGAATTGAAAATAATGAAAGCTATCAAGAGTGTCTAGAAAGAGAAATGCTTGAGGAAACGGGTTATAAAGTGTTGATAGGTTCTTTTATTGGGAATGCAATGAGATTTTTCCGTTCTACTAAAAATGAACCTCAGCTTAACGACGGATATTTTTACTTGGTAGACTTATTAGATAAAAAACAAGAACCAATCGATGATGATCACTTTATTCAATGGATAGATATTAACCGTGTACAAGAGCTTCTTTTTCATGAACATCACGACTGGGCAATAAATGAAGTTTTAAAAAGGCAGGCGATTGTAATGAAAACTGAAAAAGAAAAAATGTTGGCGGGAGAAATGTATAATTCTGCTGACCCTGAATTGGTCAAAGACCGTGAAAATGCTAGAAGGCAAGTAAGAATATATAATCAAACTTTAGAAACGGAAAGTGATAAACGCACTCAATTATTAAAAGGGCTTTTAGGTTCTATAGGAGAAAACGTATATATGGAGCCAAATATCCGTTTTGATTACGGTTATAATACTTTTGTTGGAGATAACTTTTTTGCAAACTTTGATTGTGTCATCTTGGATGTTTGTGAAGTAAGATTCGGGGATAATTGTATGCTCGCACCTGGGGTACATATTTATACAGCAACTCACCCGCTTAACCCAACTGAACGTAACTCAGGAAAAGAATATGCGAAACCCATTACGATCGGGAATAATGTCTGGATTGGTGGAAGTGTAGTAATAAATCCAGGTGTTAAAATTGGAGACAATGCTGTAATTGCGTCAGGTGCAGTAGTAACGAAAGATGTACCTGCAAATGTTGTTGTTGGCGGGAATCCCGCAAAAGTTATTAAACAAATAACATTATAAACATCGTTTAAGCCAAAGACTTTTTTATGCAAACAAATCCACCTCTAATAACATAGAGGTGGATTTGTTTTAGGGTGATTTAATCATTTTTTACTTTTTCTTTTAAATAATCCTTATAGACTAATACAGCCACAACAATAAAACTTAGGCTAACGATTCGAAAAATCATCTCTAAACTGACCCATTCAGCTAAAATACCTAATATAAATGCGCTGACTCCAACCCCAACGTCAAAACTGGAAAAAAAGGTTGCGTTGGCTGCGCCACTTTTTTCTTCACTTACCTTTTGAACTGTCCATGCTTGTAAACATGGCATAACAGTTCCATAACCGGCCCCAAATGAAATCGCCGCAAAAATAAGTTGGAAATCATTTGTGGTATAAGACAGCAAAATAAGTGACAAAAATCCTAAAACTGCTGACATTATGATGATAGACCAAGGTCCTTTTTTGTCATACCATTTCCCAGTAAACGGACGTATTAAAGTGGCGACCGTTGCATTGATAAGAAAGAAAAGAAAAATATGATCTAATCCCTTTTGTTTTCCAAAAAGAACTAAGAACGTAATAATCGCTCCAAAACCAAGTGTTGTCATAACCGTCAGTAATGCTTGAAACGATACATCTTTTTCAAAAATCATATCCAAAAATCGAAAAGGTTGCTTCTTACGCTTTACAGGAGCAGGCGAATGGACAAATTGAAATGCAATGACTGCCAATAGACTGAGTATCGCAGAAGACCAAATTAAAATGTCAAAGGAAAAAGAGTCATATATAAAAATCCCTAAACTCGGTGCTATGATAGCTCCCACCGTAGTTGAGACGGAGAAATACCCCATTCCTTCTCCTAACCTTTTCTTAGGAATTAAATCGACTGCTAATGTACTATTGGCTGTTGTTGAGACGCCCCACGTAATGCCATGAAAAAATCGTATTAATAGAAACAGCCAAACGATATTGAGAAAAGGATAAATAAGTGTAATCAACATTAGAACTGCACTTGCACCAATGGCTAGACTTTTCCGTTGATTATCAATTAAATAATATCCTACTAAAGGTCTGATTAGGACAGCGCCTATCGTAAATAACGTTGTCACTAAACCCACTTGCATAGTAGAAGCATTAAGACTTATTAAATAGGCTGGCAAAATGGGAAGCAACATTTCAAATCCAATAAAAACGAAAAAGTTGCTAATAAAGATAAAAAGAAATGATGTATTAAAGATTTTTTGTTTATTCATATTAAGATTCCTCGCTTCTAAATTTTTTTCTAACTTAGAAGCGTCTGGAACACTGAAACGTTTTTCAATTGCCTTAATTTTTTAATCAATTGATTCACCCTCTTTAATAGTTTTTTGAATTTATTAAAATAAAAAAGGCATCTCACTCAGATTGCCTTGTTGGTTTAATAATAATTGGCACTTTAATAGCTATTAATTATAACTTATTTATCACTTATAACCAACCTTTTTTATACAACTTGATTTCTACAGTCTACAAATGTGCATGTTAATATGCTTTTTCCAATCGATATAGCTACTTAAAATCTTCCCAAGTAAAATCAAATGTTAAAATCCCAATATGGTTAACTTTAACAGATTGGTGCATTTGTTTTGTTGCTAATTTAGGCTTTCGGAAACAAGCAAGCCCTTCGTAAAATCCAAACATACGACAAATTTCTGGTCTTACCGAATGTTTGCCACATCTATCATTCCTTAAATCATAGACACCCCCACCTCGTGTTACAACGATTAAGATTGAATTATGAACCATTTTTTGGACGACAAAAAACCTGAATAGTGTTTACTAATCAGGTTTGTGGACAAGTTGAAATGATTTATTTCTAGTTACATATATTATAACACAGCTATGTAGTTAATCATAAACATTTCATTTTTTTACTCTTCGACTAGCGGATATTTTACAGGATATACCAGATGATGTAAATGAAAATATGGATGATTTTCAAATTATTACCTTAACCAATTGAAATTGTATGGACAAATTGCATGATCGAATCATTTAATTGTTTTGCAGCTTTAGTCGGAATTCGATGATTTTCATTTATTAATAATAATTGGTTATGTGGTAATTTTTCCTGAAGCACCATTGCATATTGGTGAAATGATAAATCCTTTTTCCCGTACACTAATAAAATAGGATGTTCAATCTTTTCAAGCTTTTGTGTGCAATTATATTGTAGGCTGCAACGAAAATACTGTTCCATATTTCTTATATCTCCCTGTCGAGCTTCGGCAAACATCTTTTTGAAAATGGCTGAGGTATTTGAATTACCCATCGAAATGGACCATGCCAATATAAACTTTGCTCTTACTTTCGCAAGATTAATTCCTATGAGAATCTTTTTTCTTAAATAATCATCATTAACATTCGGCATTCCACTAATAATGATTCCGCTATAAGCGCGATTTGGAAAGGTCAGTAAAAACTCTAATGCGATAGATCCTCCGGTAGAATAACCGCATATGAAAGCTTTTTCTATTTCTAGATGGTCCAGCAGTTTTTTTATATCACTGACAATGAGCGGGTATGTAATAGATGTATTTGAAAACTCACTTTTTCCATGTCCTCTTATATCAAAGGTGATCGTTTGAAAATACTGAGATAAGTATGATGTTTGGTAGTCAAAGTTAGCAGAGGTAAGGACAGGGGGATGAATAAAAACGATGGGAATTCCACTTCCCCGCACTGAATAATACATTCTTGTCTCAGTATCTATTTGAAGAAACGGCATATTATATCACCTTTCTGTATGTTCATTTTTCTCATCCATGAATCCGATCTGATTAATAACATAACTAGTTATAGATGCAATGGTTGCACTCCCGATAATATCAAGCGGATAATGATGACCTAACCATATACGAGAGAAGCCTGTTAAGCTTGATAGGAAAAGCATGATTGCACCTAGCAGACGATTGCGAAGATAAATAGTCGTAGAGATAGCATATACAAGTATTGTGTGCTTACTTGGAAATGAAGAATCCACTTTAGACGGGATAAGGATGCCAACTCGTCTGTTCATAAATGGGCGTGGTTTAAAATAAAAAATCTTAATGATCTTGTATATGAAAAATGATACACCCATAGAGAAAATGCTATTTAATGCTAAAATCCGGTAACGGCTTTTTTTAATCCACATAAAAATGATCACAAAAATAAATACATAGCGAATCTTATTCGATATGAATATCATCAGTAAATCAAGCGGACGACAGTGTCCTGAAAGCTGATTAATGAATCGAAAAGCTTTGTAGTCCATGAAGAATAGGCTCCTAACTTTTTCAATATTAAACGCAATAGCAGTTTTAATATGACCTCGGAACATTGAAAGTATTCCCTCTCAAATGTAAAATGCCCACTTAAAGTGGGCGTGAAAGCTATTTATTTTGATTATTATCAGGTAGTAACTCTTTTGAGAACTCTGTTAAATCAGCCATTTTAGGTGTTTGGCCCATGCTTGGTACTTTGAGGTTACTCATGAGATTTTGAACAGAATTTTGAATTGTTCTGTTTCTATTTCTTTTTATTCCAAATGCGGCTGCACTAACAGCAAGACTTAGCACAGTTGTCCAAAGTATCCCTCGATTGTTTCTTTTTTTGCGAAACATATTGAAACGATTTTGTGTTCTTTTCATGTTAAAGAGAGCGGAAACCATCTTATTCAATTCAACCACTTCCTTAATAAAAATTGGAACGCAAAAAATCCACCTTCCACGATCTAATATTTGCCTAAACAAGCGAGCTCATGCAAGGAAGATTTTGCTTAAAAGCTGAATTTCAGGACATATTATCAGTATTAAATGAACTTTACTCAACAGGTCAAAGTTTACCAAAGCAAATTTGTTTGTTCGGAGGAATATCGAATGGACTTTTTTTTCGGCCAGGAAACGCTTACGACTATGCAATGGATCTTAAGAGCTATCATTGCTTATTTTTTTATGCTCCTTATTACGAGAGTAATGGGACAGCGTTCCATTTCACAATTAAGCTTTCTTGACTTTACAATGGCTTTAATAATAGGAAATATTATTTCTCACCCACTTTCTGATGAACGACGTGGATTAAAGGGTCCTATCATTACAATGATTGTCCTCGCCATATTATATTTATTGAGCATTTTTTTAACTTTAAAATGGGCAAAGCTTAGAAGGTTTGTTTTTCCAGAAGCTTTTCCATTAATTAAAAATGGTCAGATCTTATCTGAGAATTTGCGCAAAGCAAGGATTTCAATAGATGATTTATTATCAGCAGCTAGAAAAGACAAAATCGAAGATATTAGAAAAGTTGCACTAGCCTTGTGGGAGCAAGATGGCCACATTTCATTTTTTTTGCTTCCTAGTCATCAAACGGTTACTAGAAGTGATGTAAATCTCGTGCCACAACCGTTTGATTTACCAAAAATAATTGTTCGAGAAGGTGTCATTGATAATGAAGAATTAAAGCAGGTGGGGAAGGAAGAAAATTGGCTAATTCATACTTTAAAAAAAACGCATCAGGTCGAGGTAAGTGACGTATTGTTAGCAACAGTTGATAAAAATGGTGAGCTAACCATCTTTTTATATAAATAAACTTCCACCGCGTTACTCACGTTTTTCTCAAATTAGAATAGTAATGATTGTAATTCGATTCGTGTAGTGGAGTGATTAAAATGGAAAATCATCAAGATAAATGGGATAAGGATAACCAAAATAAATTTTCAGACAGAGCATCTTTAATACGTAGCCTTGAAGAGCAAATAGAAGTTGCTGTTTGGCTGCAAGCATTTGGGCAATTAAGTGAAGCCATTTTATTATCTAAGCTATTATTTATTAGTGATAATGTTGACTCTCATGGCGAGCAAAAAATTGTCGTTGGAAATTGGGTGCAAGCGTTAGGACAAATAATGGAAGCTTTAGGGGTATCACAAGAATTGTCTACAATTGATAAAGAAATGATCTTAAATGCACAAAAATTAGCCATTGCAGGCAGCTTTATTCAATCATTTGGAGCCCAGATCGAAGGATTTGGAGGAGTTGAAGTAATTCAGGAGGAGAAGGAAGGAGCAGAACTTTTTGTTCCTTAAATAATCCCGTTAATCAACCAAAAGAAGTATTAAAAATTTTCACGAAAATCTTATAAAAAAATCCAAAAAATATTTTTCATAAATGTATTGACATATATTAAAATAAAATGTTATATTTAAAAATTGTTTATTTTTATTCAATATGATACCATATATATTGTAAGTATATATGGAGGTGGAGAATTTGTTTCAAATTGGAGACAAGGTTTTTTATCCGATGCATGGGGCAGGTATCATTAAAGCCATAGAAGACAGAGAAATTCTTGGCAAAACCCAGGAATATTACGTGATTACTATCCCTATTAGTAAGATGGATATCATGATTCCTTTGGATAAGATGTCGAAATCGGGTGTTCGGGCCATTGTTGATCTTGAGACAATGAAGGATATTTTGTATGATTTTCATCATGCAGAACCAAAACGCTCACTTCCGTGGAAAGAAAGATTTAATGCAAATATGGAGAAAATGAAGACAGGTAAAATGAGTGATTCTGCTGAAGTAGTGCGAGATCTATTGTTTCAAAATAAGGAAAAAACCCTTAATTCAAGTGAGAAACAAATGCTTCAGAACGCACAAAGAAATTTAATTAGTGAGTTAATTTTAATAAAGGATATATCAGAGAGCAAAGCGGCTGACTTATTGAAAATATCGAGTTAAGAAGGGCACACCACCATCAAATGATTGGTGGTTTTTTATTTCGCAAAAGTGGCTGACAAAAGAAAGAAGTTTATGGTAGAATAAGAAAAATACTATATATACGATAGTATATAAGTGAACACTACTACATATTGATTTAGATATTAGATATTAGGTGTCTTTTCTTAGACTTAATAGGGAATTTGGTGTGAAGCCAAAGCTGTCCCCGCAACTGTAAGTGTGACGAAATAAGCAGACCACTATATGATTTTTTATATGGGAAGGGCTTAAAGTAGAGTGAAGCACGAGCCAGGAGACCTGCCTAGATCGCGGATGAACGAATGGTTATAGATCGTATTGTCCCGATAAGTTCAACAAACCATCAAAAACACAGGTGGATGGTTGACTTTATCTATTATCCGCTTCTTCGGGTGAAAGAAGATGGGGTAAGTGAAATTCATACATATGATGCTTTATTTAGTATGTCTTCTTCCTATCCTAAGTTCACCTATGGTGGGCTTTTTTTATATGGAAAGCCTACCTAATTTAATAGTTTCTGTTTAATCATTTGGGAGGGAAAAGGATGAATAAGTTGGTTTTGGAAAACGCAGTGAGGGATGAATTATTAGATGCATTCAAAGATATCGTTGAGGTAAATAATCAAGATCTCCTTCAGGAGAATGCAAATGTAGATGGTCAATCACCAATGGGGCAAATGGGAAAATTCGCATCAGAAAGTGGAAAATATTATGCAAAAGAATGTCTGCTCCGTTCGGAAGTTAAACAAGCCATTGATGAAAATTATCTTCATCCACATGATTTAGATTTTCTTCCAACTGGCACCACAACATGTTGTCAAATTCCTTTAGGGAAAATCTTAAAAAATGGATTTAATACTGGGCATGGTCATATGAGAGAGCCGAATGATATTGGCAGCGCCATGGCGTTAGCCTCCATTATTTTTCAGTCCAATCAAAATATGCAGCATGGAGGGCAAAGCTATCCGATGTTTGATTTTGATTTAGCTCCATATGTACGAAAAACATATGAGAAAACGATTAAGCGGCTTCACTCCTATCCGACAACCTTTACGGAAGAAGAAATGAGTGAGCTAGCATGGCAGGAAACCGATCACATTGTTTACCAGGCATGTGAGGCATTTATACATAATTGTAATAGTATGCATTCAAGAGGTGGGGGACAAGTTCCATTCGTCTCGATAAATTACGGCACTGATTCATCAAAAGAAGGAAGAATGGTTGTAAAAAATATATTATTAGCCACACAGGCTGGATTAGGGAAAGGGGAGACACCGATTTTTCCAATCCAAGTGTTTAAAATGAAAAAGGGTGTCAATTTTTCGAGTGGTGAACCAAATTATGATTTGTATTTATTAGCTTTAAAAACAACAGCAACAAGATTATTTCCAAACTTTAGTTTTCTTGATTCAACCTTCAACCGTCCATTTTATAATGGGACACCTGAATCAGAAGTATCGTACATGGGCTGTCGAACGAGAGTAATGGCAAATCTCCATGGTGACGAGAATAGTATTGGGAGAGGGAACTTATCCTTTACTTCGATTAATTTAGTTAAACTTGCTTTAAACTATCCAACCTATGAAGCATTTATTGAAAAATTGGATCACTATTTAAATATAGCTATTCAACAATTATTAGATCGCTATCATTTTCAAATAAAGAAAAAAGCACGTCATTTTCCATTTTTATATTCACAGAACGTTTGGAAGGATAGCGAAACCTTAACCGAAAATGACACGCTGGAACAAGTGCTTAAGCATGGAACATTGAGTGTCGGTTTTATCGGGCTGGCAGAAGCTTTAGTTGCATTGCTAGGCGAGCATCATGGAGAAAGTGAAGACGCTTATCAAATCGGTTATCAAATTGTCCAATTCATGAGAGACAAAATGGATGAAGCGGCTGCCCAATATAAGCTTAACTTTTCGCTCATTGCGACCCCGGCAGAAGGGCTATCTGGAAAGTTTACGAAACGTGATCGTACTGAGTTTGGTAAGCTGAAAGGAATAACAGACCGTGATTATTATACGAATTCCTTTCATATACCCGTTTACTACGATATTAAAGCAATCGAAAAAATTAAAAAAGAAGGGTCTTTCCATTCACTTTGCAATGCCGGACATATTTCTTATATTGAATGTGATGGGGATGTATCCAAAAATATACCGGCATTAGATACAATCGTGAAAGCAATGGCTTTAGCCGATATGGGCTATGGCTCCATTAATCACCCAGTAGATAGATGTAAGTGCTGTGGCTATTCTGGAATAATTGATCATGAATGCCCAAGCTGCGAAAATAATGATGAACAACATATCGAACGGATTAGAAGGATAACAGGCTATCTTGTCGGGGATATGAGCAAATGGAATTCCGCGAAATTTAGTGAAGAGAGAGAAAGAGTGAAACACCGATGATGGTGATGAATATTCTCCATGATTCTGTTGTTGATGGAGAAGGGCTGCGAACGGTTATCTTTTTCGCAGGGTGTCCGCATGGCTGTTTAGGCTGTCACAATCCTTCGAGCTGGAATATGAGCAACGGCAAGGAAATGTCTATCGATGAAATAATGGGTGAAATTGAAAACAATCCATTAACAAATGTAACTTTCTCAGGAGGAGAACCATTTATTCAAGCAAAAGAAATAGCTAAGCTGGCAGAAAGAATCAAAAAACTAGGAAAAAACATATGGGTCTATAGTGGGTTTACTTACGAAGAAATCATTAAAGATTCTACCAAACGACATTTATTGAACTTCTGTGATGTCCTTGTAGACGGGCCTTTCAAAATGGAAGAAAGAAATTTATCATTATTATTCAGGGGAAGTCATAACCAAAGAATCATTTACTTAACGGATAGAGGGACAGGTACCCTATCCAATAAGATTAACGATCAAGTAAGGTTTTATTTTTAAGAAAAGTTGGTTTTGATTAAACAAAAAATTGCCAAGGGGAAAGGACAAGGGACCTGTCCCCTTGTCCTTATTGTTCACCTTTAACGGCTTTTTCTTTCTCAAATAATACGATTAATCCAGGTAATAAAATACCTCTAATTAAGAATGTATCTAATAGGATTCCAACTGCAATGATGAAACCGAAAACAAATAGTAGTTCAATCGGCTGGGTCATTAATACGGCAAAGGTTGCGGCAAGGATTAAGCCTGCAGAGGAAATGACTCCACCTGTATTTGCGACAGCAATTTCAACTGCTTCTTTAACCGAATGTTTTCTTTTTTCCTCTTGATACCTCGATATTAAAATAATATTATAGTCAATTCCGAGTGCAACTAAGAATACAAACGAATAAAGCGGTACACGGTCACTAATCGTTTGAATATCAAAGAATAAATTAGTAAGAAACATCCCTAAGCCGAGAGCAGCCAAGAAACTAATTAAAATGGTTCCCATCATATAGATTGGCATTTTAAATGATTTTGTTAAAACGATCAGCATCCCAAAAATGAGAACCGTTTCTAATAGGACAATGACGATTAAATCCCTATTGTTGATTGAACGCTCGTCAACCTTTTTAGCAGTTTCGCCTGCGAAGTAGAGCTCACCTGAAACTTTGCTGCCAGAGATAATTTTTTCAGCATTGCTTCTAATTTCTTCTAAAGCGTCTATCATTTCAATTGCATAAGGACTTTCTTCAAATGTCAGACTATAATTAATTACTTTTCCCTCTTCAGCCATGCCGTTCACACGAACATTGCTTACGAGCGGCTGATTGGCCAGCTCTTGCTTTAATGCCTCCTTTTGTTCATCTGTCATCACTTCATCTGCTTCGAATAAGACGGTCGTTGGAGCCAGATCCCCTTTAGCAAAATTCTCCTCCAAAATTTCATACCCTTGTCTTGAAGGCATATCTTCTGGGAAGGATTTCATTGTGTCAAACTCATACTTCAAATTGAACATATTGCTTGCGGAAATAAGGAGGAAAATCCCCATTAATGAAACGGAAAGAACAGGTTTTTTTACAACAAAGCGGCCAATTCGGCTCCAAAAAGAATTTTTCTTAATGGTTGTTTCTCCGACACGTGGAATTTTCGGCCAAAATGATTTACGTCCAAACAGTGTAAATAGGGCAGGAACAAGCGTGATGGACGCTGCCATTATAATAACCATCGTTGTCCCGAAGGTCGGGGCAAAATTACGATAATCACCAAACTGTGCAAAGAACAAAACGAGCATAGCTGCAAGTACAGTTCCTCCAGAGAAGAACACTGGCATGCCAGTTTCTCGCATAGCCGCTTTCATCGCTTCGAATTTACTTTCATGATTTTTGAGTTCTTCACGATATCGCGAGAAAACGAATAATGAGTAATCAATGACAGCTGCAAATAAAAGAATTGTCATAATCGAAAGCGTTTGATTGCTCATCTCTAGTCCGGCAGCGCCCATTAATCCGAGTGTTTGCATAACGACTTCATAAACGAAGGCAGCAGCAAGCAATGGAATTAAAGCTAGTAACGGTGACCGATAAATAATGACTAATAAAATTAGAATTAACCCAACTGTTGATAAAATTAAGACGACATCCGCTCTAGAAAAAAGATCAAGAGAGTCGATTCCAATTCCTGCAGGACCTGTCACATAAAGAGTTAAATCTGTTTCGGACGAGACGATTTCTTCGATCTTTTCTTTTGCTAGTTTAATTTCTTTCGTCTCAAAAGAAGAATCAAATGATAAAGGAATTAATGCTGTTGACTTATCTTCAGAAAAGAAGCCAGAAGCAGCTTGTGGAGGAATAGAAGATAAAGGAATAATTTGCTCTACTCCTTTAATATTTTCTTCTGTTATCTTGTCAAAAAGGTTGGCAAGCTGTTCGAATTGAATTTCGCCAATTTTTGATTGAAAGACTAATATGGCGGGAATGCCATCATTATCCTTAAAGTACTGATCGACCTTATTTTGAGCAATGATGGACTCGGCATCTTTAGGAAGTGAATCAATGGAAGAAACTTGATAGTCTTTCGCACTTGGAGCGAAAATGGCTAGCACCATCGCTATAATGAACCAAGCAGCTAACGTAATCCACATTCCTTTTTTCGTCGTAACACGATCGGTAATGAAGTGTAAAAATGATTTCATTATCTAATTCCTTTCTTTTATTATTTACTTACATCTTATTAGAATGGACAAAGTGACAGTACTGTCACTTTGAGGAAAAATAAAAAGACACTAATGTCAATGTTATTATCTTCTATAGGTGACATTAGTGTCAATCATTATGTTTAAACATTCCGTGACTAATAATTTCCTTTACCGAATCAACCCATTCAGCATAAGAAATTCCAAAATGATTCGGAATCGCGATCGTTTGAAAAATAAAACCTAAAATTAAACCATCTGGAATATGAGGCTTTAGCATTTGTTCTTCTCTTCCTAATTGGATAAAGCCTTGTAAATGCTTGTACATATCAAGATGCTGCGCATCTAGTTTTGCTTTATTTAATTTCACTTTTTTAGATATATTAGCGGGTATTTGTAAAGCAATTATGATAATATGATGAATTTCACGATGCTCAAAAATTAGTTCAATGAGTTCATTAAATTGCGATTCAAAGCTATTATGTTGATTAAACTTTTGGAGCTTGACTAAAAATTTATTCATTTCATCTAACATATAATCTGTAATCAGCTCTTCTTTATTTTCATAGTATTTATACAATGTGCCTCTTGATACAGCTAGTCTTTCAGCTAAAATACTAAATGTAAAGCCCTCATATCCGTGAAGTAGAAGGAGTTCTTTCGTTGTTGCATAAAGTTCATCAAGTGAAAATTTCCGTTCCCGTGCCATGGTGTTCACCTCACTTCTATTATAGTGAAAAAATAATGAGATACAATGTCATCTAATTCTTTTTAATCATGTCTAGAAAAACTTTTAAAGCTTTTGTCTGAAAAGGCGAGCAAAGAACGGTAGAAAATTCTCGTGTAATCGCAATACCATTCACATGAATCACTTTCAACGTTCCTAGTGAAATTTCTTTACGAATTGTCCAATCTGATAATAAGCTAATACCAAGATTCGCTTCAACCGCTTCCTTTATGATTTGTGTGCTGCCGAATTCCAATTTTTTCTTTGGGGAAATTTCGTATTGCTCAAACATGTTTTCAACTGCTTCTCGCGTTCCAGAGCCAATTTCTCTTACAATCCATGTTGCTTCTGTTAAATCTGAAAGCGTAATTTCGTTATTTTTTTGTGCGAGTGAGTGATTTGGTGATGCGACAATGCTCATGTAATCTACGGCGAATGGTTCAATCTGAAGGTTTTTATCTTTAAAGTTTCCCTCTACAATTCCAACATCTAATTGATGACCGAGTACTAATTCAGCAATTTCCTTTGTGTTGCCAATCGAAATGGTTGGATTGATTGCCGGGTATTTTTCCTGCATTTTCGCAAGCAGATGTGGCAAAACATATTCTCCATACGTATAGCTCGCTCCTATTGCTAGCGGCCCGCTCGTATTGTTTGTCAGGTCATCAATTAAATAATGCATTTTTGTATAAAGCCCGAGAATTTCTTTGGCGTGGTGATAGACAATTTCTCCTGCTTTATTTAAGCGGACATATTTATTGCTACGTTCTAATAATTTTGTTCCCATCGTTCTTTCAAGTGCTTGTATATATTGGCTTACAGCAGGCTGCGTCATATGCAATTCCTCTGCTGCCCGCGAAAAATTCTTCTTTTCTGCTACAGTTATAAAAATAAAGAGCTGCTGGTCCACGTCGAGTCCCTCTTTCAATTCGTACTGTTCATCTCTATTATATAATTTTACTTATCATTAGTATTATTTATTTTTATTTTTCTAATGATAAAAATAGCAGTATGATAAAAACAAGAATTACGTAAATGGACGAATTGATTTTTCTATAAATAGAAGGCTCTGTTAGAGAGAATTGTTGATTTTTGCACCTGTTGATTGGAGCGGAAGGTGGCGAGACTCCTGCGGGAGGAAGGGACAGGGAAGACCCCGCAGGTGCGATAGCGCCGAGGAGGCTTCCGGACCGCCCGCGGAAAGCGAGCAACCTGCAGCGGAAATCAACAGATAAGGTTAACAGAGCCAAACAGAAAGACTGGAGATGTGGATAGTGGTAGATAAGTTAGGAAAAGAAAATGAAACGAATATAAATTCTACTCATAAGAAAAAGAACCATTTTGGTCGCTGGCTAGGTGGAATAGCCTTCACATTTTTAATAGCCTTTCTTGGCTTTTTATTAGCAAAATTACCTGGCTTTGATCATATTGGACAATTAGCATCAGCAATTATTTTAGCTGTAATGTACCGCCAGTTTTTTGGCTATCCAGAATTTTTGCGCTCTGGCATTGGTTTTTCATCGAAGAAATTATTACGCTTTGCCATTATATTGTATGGGTTAAAACTTAATATCGGTACGGTTATTGAAGATGGGCTTGGCTTGCTCGTTCGTGATGTAGGTGTGATTATGTTTGCGATATTGTTAACGGTGTGGCTTGCTCGTCTATTAAAAGCTGAAAAAAATATCTCCCTACTAGTTGGTGTAGGCACGGGGGTATGTGGAGCTGCTGCCATTGCCGCCATAGCCCCGATCATTAAATCAAAGGATGAAGAAACCGCCATAGGGGTAGGCATTATTGCTCTAGTCGGGACCATTTTTGCTATTATTTATACAATTTTAAGACCGTTTTTACCTTTAACAGATATTGAATATGGGATATGGTCAGGGATAAGCTTGCATGAAATTGCCCATGTAGCATTGGCGGCTGCACCTGGAGGGCAGGATTCACTTGCTATCGGTTTGCTAGCGAAGCTCGGTAGAGTATTTCTTCTTGTACCATTATGTTTTATTTTTATGTATTGGATGAAAAGAAAAAATAAGGGTGAAGAAAAAGAAGATACAAAAGTTGAATTTCCTTGGTTTTTATTAGGCTTTATCATGATGAGTGTTTTGGGCAGTTATGTACTTGGCCCCGTTATTACTGTTTCTGATCATTTTATGAATGATATTGCAAACTTAACGACATGGTGCTTAACCGCAGCAATGGTTGGACTTGGGCTGAATGTAAGTTTACGCGACCTGCGGACAAAAGCGTTAAAACCTTTAATTGCTATGGGAATCACATCCATTTGTTTATCCATTATCGCCTATTTCATCGTATAGTTCTGAAAATAAATCTTGTCGATAAAAAGTGTGCATTTTTGCAGCTTGTTATCGGCTTTTTTTAACGGTAAATTCAGAATGTTCAGTATTTGTTCAGAGTGAAGTTGTATGATTAAAGCATCTTTCTAAAAAATGAGAAAATGTCTATTAAAAAAATTCTTAAATTAACGAATAAGTATCGTAGCCGAATCCATAGTTAGCATAATGAAAGATATAATGTCTAGTTAGGAGATGACCATAAATGAGCTCGTTAAAAAAGACAAAAGGGGAAGAGCTAGACGAAGAGTGGATGGCATTAATTTTAACAGCTAAAAAGATTGGAATTACGCCAATTGAGGTTAGAAATTATTTTAATAAACATGTGAAAAAGCATGGCCAAAAATTAAAAAGAACTGCTCATTAATATTTTTCTGCTGATAAAAACAAAATATTCGCCAGAAGGAGCTGGCGAATGCAATGATTTTTTGCCTTTTTTATTTTTCTTTTCTAATCAGGACGTGGAATTGATTTTCTTGCCAATCAACCTTAATGAAAGTTTGTTCGTTTGTTACACACCAAGTTTTAATGTCCTCAACAAAAGTATTATCAGTTGTCGTTACTTCAAGGATATTTCCGACCTGTAGATTTGTTAGATTTGTTTGCACTTCTGAAATAGGTCCAGGACACATTATGCCAGAAGTATCAATTGAAATCGATACAGTCGCTTTTTCAGAATGATCCTTTGATCTGGCTTTAGTTGACTCTCGATAAACACTAGCATATGTTTTCCAACCACCGTCTACATTGTAAACATTAAATCCATTCTCTGACAAAATTCTTGATGCTAAATATCCTCTTAAGCCGACTTGACATGAAACATAAATAGACTTGTCCTTTGGAATTTCATTTAAGCGCTCGCGAATTTCTCCTAAAGGAATATTAATGGATCCTTTTATAAAGCCCATTTCTCTTTCAATCGGTTCGCGAACATCGATTAACAGACCACCATCATCAACTATTTGGTTGATTTCATGCCATTGCACGGTTTTGACATCTTCATTTAGGATGTTAGTTGCGACATACCCAGCCATATTAACTGGATCCTTGGCAGATGAAAACGGTGGCGCGTACGCTAATTCAATTTCGGTTAAATCTTCGACTGTTAAATTTCCTTTAATTGCTGTCGCGATAACATCCATTCTCTTTTCAACTCCATCACGTCCAACAGCTTGTGCACCAAATATTTTTCCATTTCGAGAATCAAAAATCAGCTTTAATGCTATTGGATAAGCTCCTGGATAGTAGCCAGCATGTGAGGAAGGATGGATATGAACAACCTTATATTCTATTCCTAATCTCTTTAATGACTTTTCATTATTTCCGGTTGTAGAAACGGTTAAATCAAAGACTTTAGCAACAGAAGTACCTAATGTTCCTTTATACGTTTCATTTTTTCCATAAATATTATTTGCGACAATTCTACCTTGACGGTTTGCAGGTCCTGCAAGTGGGATCATTGCAGGTTTTCCATTTATATAATCAGTTACTTCAATGGCATCCCCAATCGCATAAATATTTTCGTCATTCGTTTGTAAATATTCATTTACCTGGATGCCGCCTCGTTCACCAATATTGAGATTTGCGTCTATAGCTAATGTGTTTTCAGGTCTAACGCCAATTGAAAGGAGAATCATATCTGTATTTATTTTTCGTCCGCTCGATAATGTAATGGTTTTTCCATCATTTTCAAAAGACTGTACACCATCTTCTAATATTAAATTCGCACCTTTTTCAATTAAATGATTATGAACAATCGCTGCCATTTCAAAATCTAACGGAGCCATTACTTGATTTGCCATTTCGATAATCGTGACATGTACACCACGTTCAGCTAAGTTTTCCGCCATTTCTAAACCAATAAATCCACCACCGATTACAACAGCAGTGCTTGGTTTCTGTTCATCAACAAAGCTTTTTATTTTATCCGTATCCGGAATATTTCTTAATGTAAAAACATGATTTGCTTCTTTAAGCCCTGGGATAGGGGGAACAATAGGCTTTGCACCTGGAGAAAGCAAGAGCACATCATAGCTTTCTTCATAAACTTCATTCGTCTTCATATTTTTCACTGTTACTGTTTTCTGTTCACGGTTAATGGCAGTTACTTCACTTACATTACGAATATCTAAGTTAAACTTTTTACTCATCCCTTCTACTGTTTGCACTAACAGTTTGTCACGGCTTTTAATTGTTTCTCCAATGTAATAAGGCAACCCACAGTTTGCAAAGGAAATATGTTCTCCTCTTTCAAATAAAATAATCGTTGACTTCTCATCTAATCTTCTAAGTCGGGCAGCGGCAGTTGCTCCTCCAGCCACTCCACCTACTATCAATATCTTTTTCTTCATATTGCTCCATCCTTTCGGTTTTCATATACCCCTACCCCTATTTTAAACGTAATTTTATGAAATGCAAGCAATAAAAATCTTCCTTTGAAAAGTAAATGCAGACATCGTTTTAAAAGGAATTATATAAGTTGACAACATACCTAACGGGGTATAATATAAAGGTTGGCCGCTTATTTTAAAAAGGAGTGTTTCTTCATTGTTATATTTTATCCTCATTTTACTCAGTTTCGTAATATGGTTACTATATATAAGATATATCCCTGTCTTACACGTACAAAGTGTAGATTGCACTAGTTTAGATAAGGAGAAAACGAATATTATTGACATAAGGGACTACAATGTTTCAAATCATAGTCCGATCTTCGGAGCGAAAAATATCCCTATTGCGTATCTTAATAGAAACCTTAGCGAGATACCGAAGGAGAAACTTCATATTATTGCATCTGGACCACTAGAAAGAAATGTAGGTATTCGTTATTTACGGCAAAAAGGTTATCAAGTTGATGGGTATACTATAATTGAAAGAAATCATTTAAAATCTTGTTAAGGGGGAGGGAGTACGATGGATTACAATGATCAAATAAAAAATAGAGTAAAACGCATCGAAGGCCAACTTCGTGGAATATTAAGAATGATGGAAGAGGATCAAGACTGTAAGGACGTCATCACTCAGCTTTCAGCTGCAAGAACAGCAATCGACCGCACCATAGGCGTCATTGTCAGTTCAAATTTAGTAGAATGTGTCAAACACGCAGAAGAAAATGGAGAAAAAAGTACAGAGGAATTAGTAAAAGAGGCAGTCAACCTCCTAGTCAAAAGCAGGTAGTAAGAAAAGCTGATGTGCCTTGCTCAGGGGCGACAAGCATAAGACAAGCCAGTGAGAAGGTCGAACTATACCTTCTTGCTGGAATGGCTTATGACCTCGAGCCCCTAGGCACAGAAGCTAGACAAAGAAAAGCTGATGTGCCTTGCTCAGGGGCGACAAGCATAAGACAAGCCAGTGAGAAGGTCGAACTATCCCTTCTTGCTGGAAAAAAGAGTTGACACCTCTTTTTATTTTAGATAACATTATACCCGTAGGGGTAATGGTAAAGTAAAAAAGGAGGCAAATGCCATGCAGTATATAAATTATCTCATTTTAGCATTATTAATTATTTTCATCATAAGGCGCCTTGCACCAACTAAAGGGGTTAAACATATATCTACAACGGAGCTCAAACAGGAATTGCAAGACAGGACAAAACAATTTATTGATGTTCGCACACCAGGGGAGTTTAAAAGTAATCATATTAGAGGGTTCAAAAATATTCCTTTAAACCAGCTTTCGCAAAAAGCAAGTCAACTAGCAAAAGATAAAGAGGTCGTTGTTATTTGCCAAAGTGGAATGAGAAGTCAGCAAGGATGTAAAACTTTAAAAAAATTAGGATTTGCTAAAATCACAAATGTTAAAGGCGGAGTAAGTGCCTGGCGATAAGAATGAAAAACTGAAGTGGATCGATTATCACTTATGTAGCAAAAGCTCCCATTGAATTAACATCCAAAGCCAAATAAAGGAGTGATCATCATGGAACAATTATATGCTAGTGAAGTGAATGAGTTATTATTGAATGACAAATCGTTAAATATTATTGATGTTCGTGAAGTAGAGGAGGTTAAGGCCGGGAAAATACCTGGTGCTATTAACATTCCGTTAGGATTACTAGAGTTTCGTATGCATGAATTAGATAAATCTAAAGAATATATTGTCGTTTGCCGTTCAGGTGGTAGAAGTGGCCGTGCTTGTCAGTTTCTTAGTAGTTACGGCTACAAGGTTATAAATATGTCAGGTGGAATGCTTTCTTGGGATGGAGAGGTAGAGTAATTTTTTTACGTAAAAATATACCCTATAAGGTAAGTGGAGGAGGCTTCATAGTGAATCATATTAAATCAGATCAGGTGGTTGATGCTAAAGGGCTTTCTTGTCCAATGCCCATTGTGAAAACGAAAAAAGCGATAACCGATTTAGAGGCTGGTCAAGTATTGAAGGTTGAAGCGACAGATCAAGGCTCTCGAGCAGATATGCAAGCATGGGCCAAAAGTTCTGGACATCAATATTTAGGGACAATCAAGGATGGGGATGTATTAGCTCATTATGTCAGAAAATCCTCAGGTGAAGAACTGAACGAAAAGAAGTACCCCCATATCGCAACAAATGAAGAGCTTGAACGAAAGCTACTGGTTAAAGATAATATTGTTGTTCTAGATGTAAGGGAAGCAGCTGAATATGCTTTTAACCATATTCCAAATGCACTCTCCATTCCTTTAGGTGAATTAGAAGAGCACTTTCATGAACTTGAGAAAGACGCAGAAATTTTTGTCATTTGCCGTACCGGAAATCGCAGCGATTTTGCCGCACAAAAGTTAGCAGAAAAGGGATTTGGAAAAGTTATGAATGTTATTCCAGGCATGAGTGAATGGTCTGGACGGACAGTAAATATTCAAGGTGAAGAGGTGTAGAAGATGAATGCAGTCACAGTTTACACAACTACAAGATGTCCATATTGTGTGATGTTGAAAAACTTTCTAAAGGATCAAAAGATTTCTTTTAATGAAGTCAATGTTGAAGCAAACCCAGAAATGATGCGAAAGCTTATTCATACAACTGGACAAATGGGTGTGCCTCAGTCAGAAGTTAATGGCCACTGGATTATTGGCTATGATCCAGAAAATATTTTAAGAGTATTACAAAATGAGGGGGAGTAATGATGAATAAAAAAGTAGCGATTATTGCAAGCAATGGTGGATTATTTGATGCATATAAAGTATTTAATATTGCAACTGCAGCAGCAGCGACGGATCAGGAGGTAGCCGTATTTTTCACATTTGAAGGTTTACATTTAATTCATAAAGAGGCAAACAAGCAGCTTCCTATGCCAGAGGGAAAAGAGCATTTTGCAGAAGGCTTTGCTAAGGCAAATGTCCCTGCTATTCCAGAAATGGTTGGAATGGCTCAAGAAATGGGTGTTAAATTTATAGGCTGTCAAATGACAATGGATGTCATGGGATTAGAAAAAGACATTTTTGTTGATGGAATTGAGGTTGGGGGAGCCGTAACATTTTTAGAATTCGCCAAAGACGCAGATGTAACATTAACATTTTAATAGGATTTCGTGGTTGCCTGTCCTAAAGGCAGGCTAATCATGAGGCATGAGAGAAATTATTTTTTTGTGTAAAACAATACCATAGGGGGTAACTAAGAAGATGGCTGTAAACGTAATGACAGCAGGAGAGATAACAAAAAAAGTAATTAATAAAGAAGAATTATTTATTCTTGATGTACGTAATACAGATGATTTTCAAGATTGGAAGATTGATGGGGAACACTTTGAATACTTGAATATTCCGTACTTTGACTTACTTGATGGAGTAGATGAAATTCTCGATAGACTTCCTTCTCATAAAGATATTTTAGTTGTTTGTGCGAAAGAAGGTTCATCACTTTATGTTGCGGAATTGCTTTCAGAGGCTGGTTTAACTGTTTCATATTTAGAAGGTGGGATGAAAACGTGGAGTGAACATTTAGAGCCTGTCAAAGTAGGTGATCTAAAAGACGGAGGCGAGGTTTATCAGTTCGTTCGGATCGGAAAAGGCTGTTTATCCTATATGGTTATTTCTAATGGGGAAGCTGCCATTATTGATGCGACAAGAATGGCAGATGTCTTTCTAGAGTTTGCTACTCTTAAGGGAGCAAAAATTACCCACGTCTTTGATACACATCTCCATGCTGATCATATTTCTGGCGGTCGTAACATTGCAGAGAAAGCAAATGCGATCTATTGGCTTCCACCGAAAGATGCAACAGAAGTGACTTTTAATTATGAGCCACTAGAAGATGGAAATAATGTCACAATTGGTCGGACGGCCATTAATATTCATGCACTTTACACACCAGGTCATACAATTGGGTCAACTTCATTTGTAGTGGATGAGCAATTTTTACTTTCTGGTGATATTTTATTTATTGATTCAATCGGAAGGCCTGACCTTGCAGGACTTGCTGAAGACTGGGTTGATGATTTAAGAGAAAGTCTATATAAACGATATAAACAATTATCTGAAGAGCTAATTGTTCTTCCGGCTCACTTCATGATAATGGAAGAATTAAATGAAGACGGTAGCGTCAGTAAAACACTAGGAAAGCTTTTTGCGGAAAACCATGGCTTAAACATAAAGGATGAGAATGAATTCAGACGACTTGTAACAGAAAATTTACCACCACAGCCCAACTCATACAAAGAAATCCGTCAAACAAACATGGGGAAAATGACTCCAAATGAAGAAGAACAACGTGAAATGGAAATTGGCCCAAACCGTTGTGCCGTGCGGTAAAAAAATACTTCTCCAAACATAGTGAGCGGAGATTAGGCAATGTTTGACATATCGTGAGTTGCTAACAAAAAGGAGGTTTTATATAAATGGAAGTAGCAAAAATGGTGGATGTAAAAGGCTTAGCTTGCCCGATGCCCATTGTGCGAACAAAAAAAGCAATGAATGAATTAGAAGAGGGACAAATAATTGAGATTCATACTACAGATAAAGGATCAATAAATGATTTAACGGCATGGGCAAAATCAGGTGGCCATAAATTGTTGAAATACGTAGACGAAAATGGCGTATTGAAATTCTGGATTAAAAAGGGCATGTGAAAAATACAACAGAAAAGGGAACCTAACAGGTTCTCTTTTCTTAAGAGGAAGGGCAATCAATGGACATTACATTTGTGATTACAATCTTTTTGATTGGATTCATCGGCTCATATATATCGGGGATGTTAGGAATTGGTGGCTCGATCATTAAATACCCAATGCTTCTTTATATTCCTCCTTTAGTAGGGATGGCTGCCTTTTCTGCCCATGAAGTATCAGGAATTAGTGCTGTTCAAGTATTTTTTGCTACAATTGGTGGTGTATGGGCTTACCGCAAAGATGGGTATTTAAATAAGACATTAATCGGCTACATGGGTGCTAGCATCTTAATTGGTAGTTTTATCGGTGGTTTTGGATCAAAATTAATGTCAGAGGGCAGTATTAATATAATCTATGGAATATTGGCATTGATTGCGGCAATAATGATGTTTATTCCGAAAAAAGGATTGGATGATATTCCATTCGATCAAGTGAAATTCAATAAATGGCTCGCGGCGACACTTGCATTAATTGTTGGGCTTGGATCTGGAGTAGTTGGTGCAGCAGGAGCGTTTTTACTAGTGCCAATCATGCTGGTCATTTTGAAAATTCCTACTCGCATGACGATCGCCTCGTCGCTTGCCATTACGTTTATTTCTTCCATCGGAGCAACAATAGGGAAAATAACAACAGGGCAAGTAGACTATGGTCCTGCGGCTATTATGGTTATTGCCAGTCTAATTGCTTCCCCTTTAGGTGCGATGGCAGGTAAAAAAGTAAATACAAAAATTCTCCAAGTGATTCTTGCAGTCTTAATTACTTTAACAACAGTGAAAATTTGGCTGGATATTTTATAATAAAGGCGGATGTAACATGAGAAAAAAACGGATCAATGATTGCAATACAGGTGGTTGAGGAATAAATAGAAAACCCTTGGAAAAGGAAAGGAAGTATTCTCTTCCGCCTATATGACCTGGGGTTTATCTCTGGCTCCTGGTAGGAGTCATTATGTTGATATCTAAATTCTTTTAGGAATGGAGTGATACGATGGCAGGACATCGTTTTAGCCCCGAAAAAGCAGATAAATTGCTAGCCCCAAAGAGAAGAGAACTTATCGATTTACCAAGGGTAATGTCACTATTAAATCTACAACGTAATGATACAGTTGCAGATTTTGGTGCGGGCAACGGCTTTTTCACAATTCCATTTGCGAAGGCGACGAAGGAAGCTGTTTATGCGGTGGACATTGAACCGAGAATGCTAGACTTATTGAAAAAAAGGGCAGAAGAAGAAGGCATAAGCAATATTCACTATATTGAAAGTAATCTCGAAAATATAAACCTAGAAGACAAGACGGTTAAAAAAGCAATCGTGGCCTTCGTCATGCACGAAATCCCAAATATCGAAAATGCCATTGAAGAATTCAAACGCATTATTCAACCGAATGGCCTATTGCTCATTCTTGACTGGGAAGCTGTTGAATCGGAAATGGGACCTCCCTTTCATCACAGAATTTCATCAGCTACTATGCAAGCATTGCTACAGAAAAATGGCCTACTTTCGACCATTACTCTATTAAATGAAGCTGTTTATGCCATTACTGTTGAAATGAACTAAATTATGTATATTTTGAGGCCGGACATAAATTGTTCGGTTTTTTATTTTCGCAAAACTTCCGTTTACTTGTTAAAAAAGATGGAGTGGCACATACCTTTTGGTTAATAAGGAACACAGACCAGCTTGATTCCCGAACCGTGAGTGTTTCGCTTTTTTCGGGAAGCGGTCTGCCCGTTTGATTCCCGAACCGTGAGTGCAACACTT
This sequence comes from Cytobacillus sp. Bva_UNVM-123, assembly GCF_046351715.2. Lineage (NCBI taxonomy): Bacteria > Bacillati > Bacillota > Bacilli > Caryophanales > Bacillaceae > Cytobacillus > Cytobacillus sp. Bva_UNVM-123. The sequence goes on along the minus strand of NZ_CM177772.1, from coordinate 4,315,527 downwards.
TTTTCGGGAAGCAGTTTGCCTGTATGATTCCCGAATCGCGAGTGTTTCGCTTTTTTCGGGAAGCGGTCTGCCCATTTGCTTCCCGAACCGTGAGTGCCTCGCTTTTTTCGGGAAGCAGTCTGCCTGTTTGATTCCCGAACCGTGAGTGTTTCGCTTTTTTCGGGAAGCGGTCTGCCCATTTGCTTCCCGAACCACGAGCGTTTCGCTTTTTTCGGGAAGCGGTCTGCCTGTTTGATTCCCGAACCGCGAGTGCTTCACTTTTTTCGGGAACCGGTCTGCGCTTTTGATTCCCGAACCGTGAGTGCAACACTTTTTTCGGGAAGCGGTCTGCCGGTTTGATTCCCGAACCGCGAGTGCTTTGCTTTTTTCGGGAAGCAGTCTGCCTGTTTGACTCCCGAACCGAGTGTTTCGCTTTTTTCGGGAACCGGTCTGCCTGTTTGATTCCCGAACCGGGAGTGCCTCGCTTTTTTCGGGAACCGATCTGCCTGTTTGATTCCCGAACTACGAGCGTTTCGCTTTTTTCGGGAAGCAGTCTGCCCATTTGCTTCCCGAACCGCAAGTGTTTCGCTTTTTTCGTGAAGCAGTCTGCCTGTTTGATTCCCGAACCACGAGCGTTTCGCTTTTTTCGGGAAGCGGTCTGCCTGTTTGATTCCCGAACCGCGAGTGCTTCACTTTTTTCGGGAACCGTCTGCCCATTTGATTCCCGAACCACGAGCGTTTCGCTTTTTTCGGGAAGCGGTCTGCCCATTTGATTCCCGAACCGCATGTGCTTTGCTTTTTTCGGGAAGCGGTCTGCCCATTTGATTCCCGAACCGCAAGTGCCTCGCTTTTTTCGGGAACCGATCTGCCTGTTTGATTCCCAAACCACGAGTGTTTCGCTTTTTTCGGGAACCGGTGCGCCCGTTTGCTTCCCGAACCGCAGCTCCCTAATAGCATGAACGCAAATCCTGCATCTCCCGTTAAGACAGAGAAAGATTTTTTAATCACGTATTTGACTGGTGAGTCAACATTCCTTATAATAAAATTGACTCACTAGTCAATCGAGAGTTTTATAAGAAGGAGGCTTTGAGATGGGGATTGTTGAACTGCGGCATTTAACCAAAACCTATAAAGGGAACAGGGGGATTGAGGATGTTTCTTTTTCGATTGAAGAGGGTGAAATTTTTGGTTTTATCGGCCCGAATGGGGCGGGGAAAAGTACGACGATTCGAACGCTTTTAAATTTTATTTATCCTACAAGTGGGAGTGCGACTATTTTTGGTCAGGATATTGTGAAGGATTCGAAAACGATTCGTCAAAATGTCGGTTATCTTCCTTCAGAGATTCATTATTATGATGATATGAAGGTAATGGATCTTTTAACATACTCCGCCCGCTTTCATAAAAAACTCGATCAGGTTAGAATGCGGAAATTAGCCGCTAGATTGGAACTTGATTTAACTCGCAAAATTGAAGATTTGTCATTTGGTAATCGAAAAAAGGTAGGAATTGTGCAAGCTTTGCTTCACGAACCGAAGCTGATTATTTTAGATGAGCCTACAAGTGGGCTTGATCCACTTATGCAAAGTCACTTTTTCGAGCTTCTTACTGAGGAAAGAGATAGAGGAGCAACGATCTTTTTTTCTTCCCACATATTAAGCGAAGTTCAGAAAATGTGTGATCGCGTTGCCATCATTAAAGAAGGGAAACTAATTAATGTCGATACGATCGAGCATTTAACAAAGAACAAAGTGAAAAATATTACGATTACACTCGAACAGTCTGAACAAGTTGAGCTTGAGCTTACAGGCATAGTGAAAAAGGAAATACATGATAATGAAATAAAGCTGCTCTATAGCGGTGAGATTAAAGTGCTTCTTAGCAAGTTGAATGAGCTGCCCATTCAAGATGTGTTAATAGAAGAGCCCTCTCTTGAAGAAGTATTTATGCATTATTACGAGTAAAGGAGAGTGAAGACCATGATTTTTCAAAGGGAATTTAGGCGTAGCCGTAAAGCATTAATGATTTGGAGTCTCGTATTAGCAGGACTAATTATTTGGCTTTTAAGTATGTTTCCTTCTTTTGCTGAGCAGCAAAAATCAATCAATGACCTTTTTGAGTCCTATCCTGATTCAATGAAGAAAATGTTCAGTATGGATCAATTAAGTCTTGGAACATTAATGGGCTTTTATGGGATTGAAGTTTATATGATGACAACCCTTTTAGGGAGCATATATGCAGCATTATTAGCTTCAAATATTCTTGCGAAGGAAGAAAGCGAAAAAACAATTGAATTCCTCCTTTCGAAGCCTGTTTCACGAAGCCGAATTGTAGGAGAAAAGCTCTTGGCAGTAGCCGCCAATATCCTCATTTTTAATATTGCTGCAACGATTGCGAGTATAGCTGGATTTCAGTTTGCGGATGAAAAATTTGCATGGAAGACTTTTGCTTTATTGACCATTGCTACTCTTCTTCTTCACTTAACCTTTGCCGCGGTTTCATTTTTGTTTTCTGCCATTATGCGTAAAACGAGGAATATTCTTTCGATTTCACTTGCTGTCGTCATAGTGAGCTATTTTATCAACATCATGTCTAGTTTATCGGATGATATGGATTTTTTGAAATACTTTAGTCCATTTAAATATGTAGATGCTGCAAGTATTATCAATAACAATATGCTTGAACCCATTTTTATCGCCTTAATGTCTGTTATCATCCTAATTAGTGTTGCAGCTGCTTTTTTGATTTATAAAAAGAAGGATATTACGGTGTAACATGTTAAATTTTGCAAAGAAGGTGCTTACAGTTGTACTCAGCTTTTGAAAAACAGTCTCAAGAAAAAAAGGAATTAATTATGAATATAGCGATCGAAGAATTTACTCTAAATGGCTATGATACAACATCGACAGATACGATAACAAGCCGGGCAGGCATTTCAAAAGGGATTCTGTTTCATTATTTTAAAAGCAAGAAAAATTTGTATTTGTATTTAGTGAACTTCTGCATTGATTTACTGACTGAAAAAACAGTGACAGCTATTCATGCATTGAAATCAGCTGATTTTTTTGAAAGAGTGAAAGAAATCTATTTACTTAAGCATGAAATTACAGGGAAATTTACGAAGGAAACGCAGCTAATTGCGGATGCGATCATGAGTCCACCAGTTGCTGTGCAGAAAGAAATGCAGCAAATAATCGCGGATTATTATGACACATATGCAAAGGAATTTAAGTTTGAACATGTTTACCTTAAAGAGTTAATTCAGATAGATAAGCTTAGAGATGACATCACAGTTGAACAAGTTATCGAAATGACAATGTTTATTAGTGAACAGTTAGGTAATAAATATCAAACGCTTTATAAAAATAATCAATATGATTTTTTCAAGGAACCTGATCCAGTCGTAAAAGAGCTGAACGATTATTTAAAAATTATAAAGTATGGGATCTATAAGGAATGCTGAATTGAGAGGGGTAATCATTTGACATTATTTTATAAAGAAACGGGAGACATGCATGCGCCATTAATGGTATTTATTCACGGTGGTGGGGTAAGCGGTTGGATGTGGGACAAGCAAGTGGAATACTTTTCGAACTATCATTGCCTAATTCCTGATATGCTTGAGCAAGGAAAAAGTAGCCATAATACTCGGTTTACCATTAATCATTGCGCCGAAAAAATAATAGAATTAATTGAAGAAAAAGGGAGGAATAAACCGATCATTGTTATTGGTTTTTCACTAGGCGCACAAGTATTAACTGCGATGCTTAGCATGAAGCCACATTTAATTGATTATGCTATGATTAATAGTGCAGTAGTTAAACCAATACCTTTCGCGAAAACACTTCTTAAATCATTAGCTATGTCCTATTCACTTGTAAAGATTAAAGCATTTTCAAAGATTCAAGCAAAATCAATGTATGTAACAGACGATTATTTTGAAGTGTATTATCAAGAAAGCAGTCAAATGAGTAAAGATACTTTCATGAGGATAATGGAAGAAAATATGTCCTTTACCATTCCTGAAAATTTTAAAAATGCTACTAGTAAAATATTAGTAACCGTTGGAGAAAAGGAAAGGAAAATCATGGAAGATTCATTTACGCAATTAATAAAAAGTAATCCACATTGTAAAGGGATTATTTTTCCTAAAATCAGTCATGGAATGTCATTAGCTTATCCTGAGCAATTTAATAAACTAGTTGAAAGTTGGCTCGAACAGAAACCATTGCCAGAAGAAGTGCAAGCGAATAGTTAATTAAACCAAACAAAGGAGCCAAGAATGATGAAACGAAGGTTGCCATTACTATCGATTTTGGCTTTTGTTATTTTTTTGTCTGCCTGTAATGAAGGGAAGACTCTTACGAATGAAAAACCGCAAACAGAAAAAAATGAACCCCAACTAGAGGAAGTATCTGATTCAAATACAGAACTCAATGAACTATATGATAACGCCAAGCTCGGAAAAATTAGTGAAAGTCCATTTAATGTTGACACTACAAATATAGAAACAGTCAAGCAGAAATGGGGAGAGCCAAATAAAGTTGATGAGGCTGGGTATGGCTATTATGCAAATTATGCTTCTAAAAAAGTAACGATTGGTTTTAATGGTGATGGAGAAATATTTGATTTACGTTCCTATGCAGTTGATTTGCAGGAAATATCAGTGCAAATGGTCGAAGATGCTTTTGGTACTCCAACTCAAATTAGGAATAGTAATCAGGAACGTATATATGTGTACAAGCTCGATAGTGGGGATGAATTGAAAATCATCATTGAGAACAAAACAAACGCAATCGATCATATTTCCGTTTTTAATCCACAACGTACTGTTGCGACAAGCCAGAAAAACAAACAAGATTACCTTTTGGACATTAAGGGGAATTCTAATAAATTAACGGAAAATGCTTGGAAAAGTATGCAAGATTGGCGCAAACAAATCACATTGTTCGCTGAAAAACAGGAAAATGTGTATACAAATGGGCCTAATATAAGAAAGGTAGCTTTAACATTTGATGATGGTCCAGATGAAATGGTTACACAAGGAATTATTGATATTTTAAATAAGTATGATGTAAAAGGAAATTTCTTTTTTCTTGGAAGCAAAATGAAGGATTATCCACAAGTTGTGCACAATGCATACGAAAGTGGACATTTAGTGTTAAGTCATACGTATCACCATCTTGATTTGACAACACTTGCGAATAATAACGTAAAGACGGAAATTACGCAGACAGGGAAGGAAATTAGGTCAATAATCGGAAAGGAACCCGCTATTCTTCGTACCCCATATGGTGCGACAAATGAACAAATTGCAAAAATCGCACAGCAGGAAGGCTATTCGATTGTGCTTTGGTCTATCGACACATTAGATTGGTCTCAAATGGAAGCCGAAAATATCGTATATAATGTGACGAATAATCTTAGAAATGGCGATATTATTTTAATGCATTCAAACGAAGATAAATCTGAAACTGAAAAAGCTTTACCACGCATCATTGAGGCACTGCAAGAAAGGAATTATGAAATCGTCACGCTTGAAGAATTATTAGAGGTAAAGGCTTATCAGTAAAAAAAACATAGAAAGCAGGTGCAAAAGATGCATGGTTTTGCCACCTGCTTTCTATATTTTTAGCCCATCCTTTACTGCAAATAATACGCAATGAATCTTTTTTGAAGTTACCGTATCCTCTGCTTCGAACACATTTAGTAATTCATATGGCTGATCTTTCCCAGTTTGAACATATTGCTCAATGGTCAAATGAAAAGGATCAACAATCCAATATTCTGGAATTCCAAATCGGGCATAGCTATCTTTTTTCATTAGACGATCACGTTTGGCACTTGTTGGGGAAATAATTTCAATGACTAAGTCAGGTGGTCCAATAACTGCATGCTCCTCAATAATTGCTTCTCTACTACGGTGAATCATTAATATATCGGGCTGTCTCGTTTCCTTTTCTGATAAAATCACATCAACAGGTGCATGCAAAATGATGTATTCATTTTCACAGGAATCTATTAACAATCGTACTATTTGGAGGCTTATCCTTTGATGTGTAGTCGTTGGGGAAGGCTTCAATTCAAGTTGCCCGTTAATAATCTCGTATTGGTTTCCATCCTCTGGCAATTGATAATACTCGTCCACAGTCCATCCCGATTCCTTCACAATACTCGTATGATTCGTTTTCATTTTGTCCATCCATCTCTCCTCCAATTTACAAAAATAGATTTTTGAGGGTGGCCAAGACAATGGGGCTATTCTAACAAAATTATGACATTAATTATTATTTGTGGCAAATAGATAAAAAAATCTATCTGTTTTCCAGCATTCTCACATGAGTATGAAAAAGGCAGCCTCCAAAATGGAAGCTGCCTTTTGAGTGAACAAATATTATTTATTATACATTCCATATTTTTTAACCGTATCGATCATAACATGAATTAACTCGAACGGCATATGATAAGGGACTTCTGGGCCTTGGAAGGAAACGATAAAGGGATGGTTCTCCATTTGAAAGAGTAAATTGCGGACATCTATTTTCATTTTCAGCTCGGACCATTTTAATGAAGCAATATTATTAAGGTTACCCATGAGTGTCAGCTTTTGGTTTTTTAATAATGCTGCCATTTTGCTGACATCGTCTGTGAAATCTAAAACCGCCGCTGCGGCACCGCTTTGTCCAATTAAATCAAGTCTATCTTGTGCACCTCCAACAAGCTCATATACAACTGGAACGCGAATATGATGAATGGCCTTTTTTACATATGGGAGAGCAAATGTTTCAAATTGGTCACGCCGAATGACTGCATTTGAGGCGATCCCATCTGCGAGTACAATGGCATCGGCTCCCGCCTCAACTTGCATATTGCACCATTCCACTACAAATTTTGTCGTTTCCTCCATCAATTTAGAAAAATATTTCTGTCTAATGACAGGGTCGTCCAATAATAATGACATAAATTTTTCCGTTCCCATTATCATCGATGGTAAAGAGAAGGGAGCGATAGCGGCACCAATAACAGGATATTCAGAGCCGACCTCCTTTTTTAAAATTGAAATCGCTTTTAACGTTTCTAACAGCTGTGGAGATGATGATGGATCAGGAGCGTGGATTGAATCAATATCACTAAACTGGTGGATAACCATTTTTGAAACGGAAGGTGGCCCATCATGAAAATGAACTAACCCAGCTCCCCAAGGTGTTACATCTTGGACGATATGTGGGAATCCAAAAACGCCATCATGTCCGAATTTTTCAAGTAATTTTAACTGTCCGTTTGCGATATGCTGTCCGTTTTTTTGGTAATCAACAAGCGGTATATTTAATAGTTTTGCCCCTTGCATAAGCATTGTAGGCAAGACAGGTGGGCGATCGCTTATGCCACCTGTAATCGTTGCAACGACACGTTCCAATGCATTCATTTCTTGAACCACACCTTTAATTAATTTTCAGTAGTTTTTTACAAACATGAATGGCCTCTATGCCATTCGCAGCTGTTCCGTCCGCATCATATTGTTTATAAAGCTCACGATCGAAGAGGAAGGGAGCTCCCCCGACCAAAATTTTTACATCGTTCAAATTGTTTTTCTTTAAAAGAGCCTTTAGCTTCTTTATTTCCTCAGCACTATGAAGAATTAATGAGCTAACAGCCACAATTTTAGCTTTTTCTTTTTTAATGACCTCGACGAATTTTTCATTTGGCACACTCATCCCAAGGTCAATAACATGAAAGCCTCCAAGCTTCAGAAAGGACACAATGATTTTCTTGCCTAGGGCATGGTAATCACCAAATGCATTTCCAATGACAATCGTTCCATAACGACTTTCCGATTCTTTTAAGTGAGGCAACAACATGTCTAAAGACATTTGAATAATTCTACTGTTAATGTAGATTTCAGAAAGCGGGATTGCTTTCCCGATCTGCTCTTGTCCTGATTGAAAAATGGCTCTTTCCAAAACATCATGGAGTAATGTCTGTGGCGTATGACCTTGCTCTAATGAGGTATGGATGATGTTAATTGCTTCTTTTACGTTTTCACGTTTTAATTCATGCAAAAATTGATGATAGACCTTTTCGATGGAAAGTCTATTCGTCTGTTTCTTTTGAATTGGCTTTGCTTCAAGATCGAATAAAATTTCCTCTAAGCACGTTCTTTGTTCTTGAATAAGTCTTTTTAAACCGCCCATATTTAAAATAATAAGAACTAATTTATTGATCGTTTCAATAATGAGTGCTCGATTCTTTTTAATAAATTGATCATTATTATTGGAGAAGCCGACCATTTGGATGGAGCGCCCACTAAGGATGGCTAGTTGACTATGAACCTCTTGTAATTTAGATACTTCACCATGAATCTGTTCATCACTACCAGAGAGCATTTCAATAGATTTCCTTGTGCCATTTTGGATGCCTTCAATCATGTTTAATACATCCTTTGTCGCTTCTTTACTGTGTTCAGCCAGCTTTTTTACCTCTCCAGCTACAACAGTAAATCCTCTGCCATGCTCACCTGCACGAGCTGCTTCAATAGATGCATTTAAAGCTAATAAGTTTGTGGATTCTGAAATATGACGAATATATGTAATGGCCGAACTCATTTGGTCGCTTTGCTTTTCTAATTTTTTGGAAAAATGAACAAGCTCTGAAACTCTTTCGTTCAGTTGCTCCATACTGACAACAATTTGCTGAAATACTTCAGATGATTCAGTCGCCCATAATTTATTTTCTTCAGCAAGGATGGAAACATTCCAATCTTCTTCCTTCAATCCTTGATCAGTAGCTAAGTAGTCAATAGCAGCATTCGTTGAAGTTAAAATATCATCAAGATAATTTTCAAAAACATCTAATCTATCAAGCTGCCATTGCACCTTTTTACTTATTTTTAAGATATTTTTTTGCGTAGGGGACTGATGATAAAGAGGAGTTGCCTTCTTGTCATTCGCGGCCGAAAGCTGAGCTTCTAACTCTTCAATCTGCTGTTGCTGCTGAAGAATTTTTCGCTCAGCCTGTTCCCTTTTTTCGTGCTTCCAAAAATGTAACAATTTCATTAGCATGACCTCCGAAAAAAATGTTGAAAATTGTCGATGTAAATATTTGAATAGTATATGTTTTAAACTTTAAAAATAGGTAAAATAATGAAATGTTTCATGAATTGTTCACTATTTCAATAAAGAAAATAAAAAAAAGAATTGACCTTCACGTTGCGTAAAGGTGTACATTCATAATAAGAAGTGCTTTGGCAATGCTCCCATCATCGAAACCTTTTCAAAATGAAGAACCTTTTTTTGAGTGGGTGGGAGAGGCACTTGTGCTTTTCTTTTAAGGAGGTGAGTGTATGGAATACACTGTGCAAAGATTAGCAAATTTAGCTGGAGTCAGTACTCGAACTCTTAGATATTATGATGAAATTGAGATTCTTAAGCCGGCAAGAATTAATTCATCAGGATATCGTATCTATGGGCAAGCTGAGGTAGACAGACTACAGCAAATTCTTTTTTACAGAGAATTAGGGGTTAGCCTAGATAGCATAAAAAATATCGTCACTTCACCTTCCTTTGACGGAGCGATTGCATTGAAAGAGCATCACGAAAAACTCCTAGATAAAAGAAAGCAACTAGATTTGTTAATTGCCAATGTAGAGAAAACGATTGCCTTAACAGAAGGGAGAATTCACATGTCAGATAAAGAGAAATTTGAAGGCTTTAAGAAAAAAATGATTGAAGATAATGAGAAAAAATATGGAAAAGAAATTCGTGAAAAATATGGCGAGGACACGGTTAATAAATCAAATGCAAAAATGATGAACATGACTCAGGAAGAGCATGAAGCTGTAACGAAGTTAGCAAACGAAGTTCAGACAACATTAGACGAAGCGTTCGCAACGGGTGATCCAGCTAGTGAAATAGCGCAAAAAGCTGCAGAACTGCATAAACAATGGCTATGCTTCTACTGGAGCGAATACAGCAAAGAAGCTCATGCAAATCTTGCCCAAATGTATGTTGATGATGAAAGATTTACGGCATACTATGATAAAAAACAGCTAGGAACAGCCGCATTTTTGCGAGACGCCATTCACATTTACACGGGAATGAAGAAATAAGCATGTTGAGAAAGCGAGTTTGTGAATAGGGGCGATTCTTGGGTAGAATGTCAGAGGATCGTCCTTGAAGCAAGGGAATAAGGTTGATTTTTGAATAGAGTGTCAGAGAATCGTCCTTGAAGCAAGGGAATAAGGTTGATTTTTGAATAGAGTGTCAAAGAATCGTCCTTAAAGCAAGTGAATAAGGTCGATTCTCTTCTGAGAAAACAAAATTTCGACCACAAAAAAAATTTGAGGTCGATTTTGTTAGATTATCTATTTTTTACCAATTAAAAAACGTTAATTTTTCATTGAAAAGGATGGCAGACAATTCGAGAGCCATCGTATCGACATCAATTAAAACATTATTGCTTAAGAAAATGATCGTGTAGTCTTTTTCTGGATAGTACATTAAAGCTGATTTAAAACCACTAATCGCCCCGTTATGCCAATGAATGTTCTCCCCAAATGCTTTCGTGGAAATCCAGCCATATGCATAATTACTATGTTCAGGCGTGAATAGTTTTTCTATCGATGAAGGATTTAGCAATGTCCCATCGTGGATGGCTTTCGTGTATTTGAATAAGTCCTCTGTTGTAGAAATAATCATACCGGCAGCATAGGGAATGCTGTTGTCGAGAAATGATGCTTTTTTCTTCCCCTCATAGCCAACTGATAGATTAGAAGCTTCTTCTCTAATTGCGGTCGTGTGATTCAACTGTGCAGGCTTGAAGATATTTTCGGCTACATATTTTTCATAAGGGACACCTGAAACCTTTTCAATCATTAATCCTAGTAAAATATAATTAGAATTACTATATGCAAACTTAGTTCCCGTTTCAAATTCAAGTTCTTTCCCTTCAAACCAAGAAACTAATTCCTCAGGCCGAACTTTTTTTGTTTGATCAAATTTTGCTTCTGTGTAATTATAAATCCCAGATGTTTGTGTCAATAAATGATGTAAGGTGATTTTTTCTCCGTTTGGAAAATTAGGCAAATAGACAGAAAGTTTATCACTTGTATGAAGCAATCCATCTTCTTCTAGCTTCAGAATAGCGGCAGCTGTAAAAGATTTCGTAAGAGAGGCGGTTTGATATTGTGAGTTTGGGTCATTTTTTATTTTATTTTGCTTGTCAGCCCAGCCATACCCTTTTTCAAAAATAATCTTATCCCCTTCTGCGACTAATAGGCTTCCTTGAAAATCTTTCCCACGGTCTTCCATATATTGTGCGATCTTTTCCACTTTATCACCTTCGTATTTATTAGGATTAAAATATGCAGATTTTACATTTAGGATGAATATTCCAATTGCCAGCAGTCCGACAGCAACACCGACCCATTTTAAAATTCTCTTTCCCACTCTTTCCCTCCTTTTGATGAATTACTCTATAAAATACGTTCAAGCTTTGTTTCGGTTTCAGAAAAGGTGTTATAATTTTACAATAAATAAAATTGTCGTGAACTGTCCGAATAGAGCATAAAATGACAGGAATTAAACAGTAAACAATATTAGACTGTATGTAAGGAGTGAACGATATGGCTTGGGTGGAATCATTGCAAAAAGCGATAAACTATATGGAAGATCGTTTGTTGGATGAGATAAAAATTGAAGATATCGCTTTTCAAGCAAATGCTTCGAGCTTCCATTTTCAGCGAACTTTTTCAGTTTTGACAAATGTATCTGTTGGTGATTATCTTCGGCGGAGGCGTTTAACATTAGCAGCTGAGGAATTGTTACGAACAGAAGAAAAAGTTATCGATATCGCAAATAAATATGGCTATGATACTCCGGAGGCTTTCACAAAAGCTTTTCGCAGGCAGCATGGTGTTTCGCCTAGTGAAGCCCGAAAAGGCATTGGAAAGCTGCAATCTTATAACCGCTTGGTTATCCAAGTGAGTCTGAAAGGGGTAGAACCAATGAAGTACAGTATCATCGAAAAAGAGGCATTTCAAATCGTTGGCATTAAACGTTCATATTCATTTGTGAATGGGGAAAATCAAATCGGCATTCCGAAGCTATGGAACGAAGTGAATGCGGATGGAACATGTGACTCTATCGCCCAATTAAATAACGGGCCGGTTAAAGGAGTTTTAGGTGTTTGTGTTGTTGATGAGACTAGTAAGCAAACACAGCAAATGGACTATTGGATAGCTACAGCATATGAAGGGGACAAGCGAGAAGATTTATTGCAACGTGAAATTCCTGCTTCCAAATGGGCAGTGTTTGAAGTCCATGGCCCAATGCCAGAGGCAATGCATAGAGTGTGGAAGCAAATTTTTTCGGAATGGTTTCCTTCTAGCGGGTATGAGCATGCAGGTACACCTGAACTAGAAGTATACCCAATGGAGGATGCTTCCAATTCAGATTACTATTCAGAAATATGGATTCCTGTAAAATAACAAGGCAATCGCAATGTTCTTTTGTTTACTTGTGAAGGATAATGAAGGAACCTTGCTACTGAATAAAAAAGGAAAATGCGAACGAAGTTGTTCGCATTTTTAAGCTAGTAGGAAAGTTTAAGTTTATTAATGTGTTAAAGTATAATTGCATTCAAATTAAATTACTGCTAATAACACCGCATAAGAAAAGCTAAGGCATTCGCGGAAAGGACTTCGCGAATGCCAAGGTTTTCTAATTCCCCTTCTCTTCAACAATATGTTTAAGCATCGCCAGCTTGTTATCCCAAAAACGATCGAAATAAGAAAGCCATTGCTTTAACTCTTCAAAGGATTCAGGCTGTAAGCGATAGCGTTTCTCTCTTCCTACTTTTTGTCCACTTACTAAATCTGCTTCAGACAGCACATGAAGATGCTTGGCAATGGCTGTTCGACTCATAGAGAAATGCGAAGTAATTTCTGAAATAGGTCGTTCTTTTTCAGCTAATAATTTCAACACTTCTCTTCGAGTAGGATCAGCAATTGCCTGGAAAATATCATACTTTTGTAAAGCAGACATTATCCTTCCACAACTTTGCGAAGTTTTTCGTGAACAATTTTTTCCCAGCCGCCATTCATACGATCGCGGATAACAGCTGCTTCTTCCTTCGCTTTCGTTATCATGGAATCAGATTGATTCCAACCGCCATGTATAAGAGTAAATTCAGTCTTCTCTCCTACTTCTTTTAACATGATAGTGACGAACCATCCATCTACATCCCAAGAAAAAGACAATCGATGTGGCGCCTCGATTTCTAACACTTTACAAGGGGATGGTCCAAATTGAGATTGAATATGAAATTCATGACCCACAATAGCTTGAAAGTCATTCGGCATAAACCATGAAGCCATTCCTTCCGAACTAGACACAGACGCCCAAACTTTTTCAATCGGAGCATCAAACACAACTGTTTTCTTAATATCCTCTACAATGTTCTGATTTTCCATCTGGATAAACCTTCTTTCCTGATAAATATAACACCCAATGGTTTTGCTTTTTGATTATATAAAACCATTAGGTTTCATGTCAATTATTATTTCTTGAGGGATTTTTTATTATTGATTCCCGAAACTGGTTTGCTCCTTATGTTTCGGGAATGAAATAGGTCAACCGATTCCCGAAACTGTCCTGCACCTCATCTTTCGGGAATGAAGTAGGTCAACTGATTCCCGAAACTGGTTGCTTCTTATGTTTCGGGAATGAAGAAGGTCAACTGATTCCCGAAACTGGTCTGCTCCTTATATTTCGGGAATCAAATAGGTCAACCGATTCCCGAAACCGTCCCGCACCTCATCTTTCGGGAATGAAGAAGGTCAACCGATTCCCGAAAATGGTCTGCTCCTTATGTTTCGGGAACGAAGTAGGTCAACTGATTCCCGAAACTGTCCCGCACCTCATATTTCAGGAATGAAATAGGTCAACCAAATCCCGAACCCCACCGAACCCACACGCTTCCATACTAGAAATGGTTGACAAAACCGAGGCTCTCTTACTACTATAATGTCTCTGATTTCATATAGTATGAACAATGACTTGAGCCGACAAGTTTAAAGTTTGTTTTTAGTATTCTCCAAATTGTCTTTTTCGATTGAATTATGTTACACCAATCATGAATAATCGTAGTGGTTATTTTCTCCTTTGGAAAAAGGAACATGAATTCTTCAATGCTTCGTAGGACTGCGGAATCTACTTCTTCTCGGTATCTGCACTTTGGGCATTCTAACGTTCTTTTATTAAAAAAATGGGTTAAAAACGAACCACAGTTCACACAGGTAATTCCTTTTTTCAATTGGTCGTAATCATAGTGGGGGATACGTGTATAGTCGGATTCGGGTAAGTGTTTAGCGGTTTATTTCTCAAGAGCTTTTACTTGTTTGTCAGTATATGGGGGGATGTTTGTATTTAATGTTTCATTAAGCGATCGATCTGCGTTGGGAAAATAATGCAAGTATTAAGTGGAGCTTGATATAGCGTGAATTCAGGGTTAATAAAGACGAGATGAGGAACAATTGGAGCATGAATTCGGAGTTCTTTCAGTAAATTATTTAGTAGTGACTCACTTCGTTGTAATTGATTTAGTGGATTTTTAATTTCGGTCCCGGATGTAGAGTACCACTTGTTACCATCGATATAAAAGTCTCCACAGTAATTTTTTATTTCAAATAGGTGGAATGTATTGCGAGAGAAGAGTAAAGAGTCAATTTGAAATTCCGAGTTGTTCATTTCGAACAGTAAATCATTTAATATCACCCATTCAATTGGCAATTTCATTAACAATTCATCAAATTTCTTTTCACCTTCATAGCCTTTTTCGAGATTTATATAGTACTGTTTTTCTTTAGATGACAATTCCATTCGTACATGTAAAGATCTTAAAATGATTAATTCTCTTGATTCCGTTCGGTGTTTCATAAACATGTTATAATTCCTTTCATTTTGATTTTTTTGTTGAGAAATGAAAATATATGCGGGCAAGCCATTCGATTTCCTATTGTCAGAAGAGATTTTCGGGGAAGGGGAAGAATGATTAACACTTTTTTTGACAAGAACTGTGCATGTCCATTTTAATGAAACTTTTTGGTTTTTTCACTTTTTACCTATAATTGTGGATGGCCTATTTAATGTTGTGTCCTTACTTAAGCATTACTACTTTTTAATAAAATTATCGCAGATTAACGGGTAGTAAGACGCCCACTGGTTGAGATTCGCCGAATGAGTATTTTAATCTATTATAAAAAGGATAATAATTTACTACTTGAAAAAGAAAATATTTCGGTGTAAAATGTTTACACTATTATTAGAAAAACATTGCGTTCTTCAAGTTTTTCTTATGCGATATAATGAACAGTGTGATTATATTGTAATTTGATAGTTGCTTTCGTAAGTTCATATGCATGGACTTACCAATTAGCCACGAAAGGGTGACCATGGAACGATGATCTTATAATCCCGTTTTCAAAAGTACATTCGTAAATTTCACGAAGTCGTATTTGAATGGGATTAGTCTATACTTTTTTAGAAAAAAGATGATCGTTGCCTTCGTACATAAATTGTGCTCTGTCTTTTTCTATTGTTTTAGATGAACTCCTATCCTTATATGACGGATGGGAGTTTTTGTGTTTTTAAGTCCCTCACTTCATAAAAAGGAGAATGTTATGTCACAATTATTTAAAAATCGTTTCGTTCAAGCTATTTTCCTCTCTGCATTATTTTTGCAAGTCGGAATTTGGGTTCGAAATTTTGCTGTATTATTATTTGTTATGGAGAAAACGAATGGAGATGCTTTTGCCGTTTCCATGATATCGGTCGCTGAGTTTGCTCCCATTTTTATTTTTTCTTTTATTGGTGGGACCTTTGCGGACCGCTGGCGTCCGAAAAGAACGATGATTTGGTGTGATATTTTGAGTGCTATTTCGGTGTTTGCTGTATTAGTAGCGCTCATATTTGGCTCTTGGAAGATCATCTTTTTCGTTACATTAATCTCTGCGATTTTGTCGCAGTTTTCTCAACCATCTGGTATGAAATTGTTTAAAATGCATTTAGGCGAAGAATTGATTCAATCGGCCATGTCTATTTATCAAACGATCTTTGCCGTTTTCATGGTTTTTGGACCGGTACTTGGAACGTTCGTATTCCAACAGTTTGGCATCGATGTGTCCATTGCGATTACTGGGGTAGCCTTCATTCTTTCTGCCGTCATGTTAGTCTTTATCCCAGCTGACCATTCTATGGAGGCGGAGAAGAAGGAATCAACTTTACTTGATGAAATGAAGAGCGGGATTCGTTATGTTATTTCCAAAAAGGAATTAAAGCTACTCGGACTTTGTTTTATGGCTGCTGGATTGGCGATGGGGTTAATTCAGCCGCTGTCCATTTTTCTTGTGACAGAGCGACTAGAATTGGCGAAGGAAAATTTACAATGGCTATTGATGGCAAATGGTATCGGGATGATTGTTGGAGGTGCTATCTCTGTTATATTCTCGAAGAACATTCCTCCGCAAAAGTTGCTCGTAATCGGGATGTTAGCGAATGCGATCGGAATGGGTGTCATTGGTTATTCCACTAATTTACCAATTACATTAGGGGCGGAATTTTTTAATGGCCTATTCTTCCCATGTATTCAAATCGGGATTAATACGATGATTTTGCAAAATACAAAATCTGAATTTATCGGAAGAGTGAATGGAACATTGAGTCCACTATTTACTGGATCGATGGTTTTAACGATGAGCCTTGCTGGGATATTGAAGGAATCATTTTCAATCATAGTGATGTTCGAGTTAGCGGCACTTCTGTTTATTTTCGGCCTGCTTGCGATTTTACCCATTTATAATATGAAAGCCCCTAACAGAGGCGAGGAAATGCTGGCAAAAGAATAATAAGGAAGGGACAGACGTAAGGATAAAGTCTGTCCCTGTTTTAATGTATATGATAATCCGCTCCGTTTAACTAATTTCCTTCGCTTTCGCTTTTGTTGGCCAAATGAAATGAGAAAGAGCGATTAATAAATCAATGCCCAAAATAACAGTCCATAATTGTATGATTCCTTTTAGTGCCTCTGTTCGTGGGGCATCATGAATGAAATAAATCATTCCAGCCAAAAGCCCTGCCCCTATGACATAAGCTAGTACATGCTTTCCCCAGCTTTTTAAATAATGAATAGAGTAGTCCATTCCATATCGTTTAACAGGCTTTTCCCCTTGTTTCATAACATAATATTGAAAGCGTTCATCAGCCCATCGAATCATACTTTTTCCAAAGGCTATAGAGACTCCAATATAAACGCCTGCAAGGCCATGAATGGTAGTGGCAGTTGCTCCATTATATAAATCAATGCTAGTGGCGCTTAGTAAAATAAGGTCAATGACCGGAGTTAATGCTAAGAAAAATAACCCTAGCTTTTTGCGTTTAAATATATATCTCGTAACTAAACCTAATGCAATGACTACCCAAAAGCCAACTTCACTGAATATAATCATCCATGCAACGAAATTCAAAACAACACCTCTTCCAAAGATTATAATAATACAGTTGTGTTATTTAAAATAGTAACACGTTATTTTAATTAATACAACTGTATTGTAAAATTGCTATTTCAAATTTTACTTGCTAAAATAAAGATATGCCGAAAATTGTTGATCATGAAAAACGAAGAAATCAAATTGCCGAAGCAGCATGGCGAGTAGTTTTAGAACGAGGGATGGAAGGAGCGACAGTAAGAAATATTGCAAAAGAGGCGCAAATATCATTAGGAGCATTGCGCCATTATTTTTCCTCGCAGGACGAATTACTCGTTTATACAATGAAACTCGTGAAAGAGCAGGCAACAGCCCGTATTAATGAAATTGCGAGTCAAGATTTGCCGCCAAAAGAATTAATTCAAAATATTTTATTCGAAATTGTTCCGATTACAAAAGATAAGATGGCGGAAATGGAAGTATGGTTTTCTTTTATTGCCTATGCTAGGCATCAGGAAGATGTATTTGATGTGCATAATGATGGTATTTATTTCGGAATGCAAAAACTGATTGATTATTTAGCTCATTCAAATTTGTTAAGAAAAGGACTTAATATTGAATTAGAAACAGAAAGATTATATGCATTAATTGATGGAATTTCTTTACATGCAATGCTTGAGCCAAAGCGAGTGAATGAAGATAGAATAAAGGATACAATTATTTATCATTTAAACTCAATTTTTATTGATTCATGATTTTAAATATAGACTTTAAGCGAACAGCTCGAAAGATTTGTGCTGTTCTTTTTTTGTGTAAAAAATTGTCGTCGGATTTATTGTGCAAGCCTCGATCGCGTTAACGGGCTGTAGGTTTCATCTCCTCACGAATTGAAAAGGATATTAAATTTCAGTGATTGATGAAACAGCAGCCCGTAAATGCCCGATTGACTCAACTACCATCAGTAAAATATTGATGGAAGTTTCGTTTTACGTGAACGAAGTAGTCGCCAAGCGCAGTGAAATAAAACCGACGATTTTTACATTACATAAAGGGTTGAGGGTAGATTCTCACGA
Source organism: Cytobacillus sp. Bva_UNVM-123 (assembly GCF_046351715.2). Classification (NCBI taxonomy): domain Bacteria; kingdom Bacillati; phylum Bacillota; class Bacilli; order Caryophanales; family Bacillaceae; genus Cytobacillus; species Cytobacillus sp. Bva_UNVM-123. The sequence continues at coordinate 4,296,996 of NZ_CM177772.1, read as the reverse complement.
TTGTTTTTTATTTACAAAATTACTTTGACAGATAGAGTAATTTGAAGTAATATTACTCTATCAGATAGAGTAGTGAATGTACAAGGATGTGTCTAAATGGTTAGAAGTGATATCATTCGCGGACATTTGGATTCGATTATTTTGCGATTGATTTTGGAGGAAGACAGATATGGTTACGAAATATCGAAGGAAATTAGTTTGCGCACAGACAATCGATTCCAAATAAAAGAAGCAACATTATATGCAGTGTTTCAGCGATTAGAGAAACGAGAACTGATTGAATCTTATTTAGGAAGCGTATCACAAGGCGGAAAAAGAAGGTATTACAGAATTACAACTCTCGGAAAAGCGTACTTAAAAGAATTGATTAGTGAGTGGAATGAACTGAAGGAAATTATGGATTTATTTTTGGAGGGTTAACAATGAAAAAACTAAAAAATCATGTTGATGAGCTGTTTAAAGAAATTCCAGAAACAGAGGAGAAAAAGGCGATTAAGCAAGAGGTGTTAGAGAATCTTGAGGAAAAAGTAAGAGATTTAATGGAGTTTGGCAAAGACGAAGAGGATGCTATTAATAAAGCAATTGTTGATTTTGGTGATATTGATGATTTAAAGAATGAGCTGGGTGTAAAGAAGCAGCCTTTGAAAAACAGCTATTCAAAATTAAATTTAATGTATTCTATTTGGGGAAGCTTTCTCATCATTGCCCTTTTTCTTTTTATAAATATGTATTACACACCAAAAAATATTTGGTTTGTTTATCCGACATTTGGTGTTTTGTGGTGGCCGTTGACGATGTATTTTAAATGGCAGCGTACAAAATAAGGAGGGAAATAAGCATGAATAAATTTAATACTGGCTTTGCATTGGCGGGTAGCATAATGAGTATTATCTTTTTTATCCTTGTCAATTACTTAACAAGTCCACAGCATGTATGGTTTATTTATCCAGCACTTGCTTTATTGCTCTGGCCCATTGGCGTTTACTGTTCGAAGAATAAAAAGCAGAAGCTATTTTCCATTCTCAGTTCGACACTCATTATTTTGTTTCTGATTGCTGAAAACATGATAGATTCACCAGATTATCCGTGGTCATTATATGCTATATATCCAATTATGTGGTGGCCTATTATCATTTCATTAGGTAAAAAGGGAGGTACAATGACGGTTGCCTGGATCGGTAGCTTAAGCATTATTCTTTATTATTCAATCCTCAATGTGACATTGGCACCAGGCTATTTATGGATGATTTACCCAGCTTTTGTCGTGTTATGGTGGCCGCTATCATTATATCATGCTCGGAAAAAATCATACTTTGAATTTTCAATTCAAGCGAGCTTTTTAATTATTATATTTTTTACGATTGTCAATATTATCTCTTCTCCAAATACCATCTGGGCAGTTTATCCAATATTTGCTGTACTTTGGTGGCCTTTGAGTATGTATTATTTCGTTTATAAAAGAAAAACAGAAAAGTAAATTCTTCTATTTAATAAATTCGTCCTGAAAAATCAGGACGTTTTTTCGATAGCAAATGGATTGAGATTATTCGTTGAGTGTGTTATGATATTTTTCTTCCGTGTTTTTGTCTTCAAATAGCTCAAATTTCACAATTATCCACCATTACTTAACCCTACTAACAGATAATGAGCACCCTAATTAGTTTTTAAATTAACAAAGTAAAGGAGGCTGCATAGATGACAGCAGATCAACGAAAAAAACTAATCATATTGATGATTAATATGTTTATTGCTATCGGGAGTTTTGGAATCATTATTCCTATTTTGCCAGCTTATTTAGAATCGATTAATGAAGGAGGAACAGCTGCTGGATTAATGATAGCGATTTTTGCAGGAGCCCAGCTTATTTTTTCGCCCATTGCAGGAAAATGGACAGATCAATATGGGCGAAGAAAGATGATTATATATGGACTGTTAGGATTAACGATTTCTATGTTTATCTTTTATGGTACACATTCGATTTGGTGGCTTTATTTTTCTCGCGTTGTTGGTGGAATTGGTGCAGCATTGCTTATCCCTGCTATTTTTGCTTATGTTGCGGATATTACAACGATGGATCAACGAGCAAAGGGCAATAGCTTTGTTTCTGCTGCCATGTCACTCGGCATCGTTATTGGTCCTGGTGTTGGTGGCTTTTTAGCTGATTTTGGATTGAAAATGCCTTTTTTAATTTCGGCTATCGTGTCCTTAATTGCCGTTATTTTTTCAGTTTTGGTGCTTAAGGAAAGTAAAATTGAGAGTTCGATTGCTTCTAATAACACCCTAAATGATGAATCCATGGCAAGGAAAATGGTGCGATCAGTTAAAATGCCTTATTTTATTCCGTTGCTCATTACATTAGTCATGAGTTTCGGATTGATGTCATATGAATCAGTGCTTGGTCTATTTGTTGATAACCAATTTGGAGCAACTCCGAAGGAAATTGCTATGATGATCACATCTACTGGAATTGTTAGTGTCGTTGTTCAGCTATTCGTCGTAGATCGTATTGTTAGACGCTTTGGGGAAGGAGCCGTGTTAAATATCTTTTTAGGAGTAGCGGTCATTGGCTTCTTGCTTTCATTATTAGCGTCCAGTTATGTGCTATTCTTCGGGGTTACACTATTAATCTTTTTAGCCACATCTATTCTTCGACCTGTTCTTAATACGCTCATCTCCAAGATGGCTGGGAACGAGCAAGGTTTTGCAATGGGGATGAATAATGCTTATATGAGTATTGGCAATGTACTTGGTCCAACGATTGCAGGGATGTTATATGATGTGAAAATTACGTATCCATTTATATTAGGACTTGTACTCATTTCTGTAACATTGTCGGCAACTTTTGTTTGGCAAAAACGAATGAAGGGTAAAGAAGGATCAGTAAGACTTGAGAGAGTGTAAATCATACATTTCAAATAAAGAAGACAGTCCTCAGAATGGAGGGCTGTCTTTTATCTGTGTTATTATACCTATTAAGTGTTTATATAATGTTTTTTGTAAATTTGGTAAGAACCGAGAAAAAGTGTGAGGATTAATATTCCTAAAATTGACAGAAATAATATTAAAAGTAATTTTCCAGGGAAAAGCATACATGGCAATATTAACACGCCACCAATAAAAAGGGCCCTCGCGACAAAATGCCTAACTTTATTCCAAAGGTCATTATGAGCAGCGATTAAAGGCATTGTGTTTTGTTCAGCAGCTTTAAATCTTTGGATTTCGTTACCTGTGACAATGAAAGTAATTCCAACACATAATGGAACCAAGAGCAACATATTAAAGTTATAGTGTAATCCATTAACAATAACCCCTGCATAGACAACAGAAAGCACGAAAATCACAATAAAAAATATCCCGTTAATGCCTTTTTGAAATCGTTTGTACTTCATTTTCGTAATGCGAGTGGCGATGAGCATTGTTAAGTAGGCAGTGAGGATGCCAATACTAAAAGAAAAAATGACACTGAGTTTCGGTGCGTAGCTGCTAGGTGCTCCATAATTTGCAAATGCATTTGGAATACTCTCAGGAAGCTGTGGATAAATCAAAAAGCTTGAAATGATAAATACAACAACAAGAATGGTTGCAAACAATTTACTCATTTAATGATCCTCCTTGATTTTGGAATTGTAACACCCACTTCAGTAAATCTTGAAAGACCGTTGTGTTTAATGAATAGTAAATAAATTGGCCTTTCCGTTCATCCCATACTAAGTCAGCTTGCTTTAATAAATTTAAGTGGCGCGAAATGCTAGGTTTTGTCATATTAAAATGATCAGCAATTTCTCCTGCTGTTAAGTCTTTTTCTTTAAGGAGATCTAAGATTTTTCGTCGAGTCGGATCGGATAATGCTTTAAATGTGTAATTCAATGTCATAAAATTACCACCTAATTTATTATTAGATATTTAGCCATTTAGCTAAATATATTAATATCATATAGGAGATCGTAAATTATGTCAATGAGTTAATTGAATATTTTAAGAATTCGATCTATTTGTTTAGGAATCGAAAGGATTTAAAGTGAGCGATGTGGAATAAAATTTAGTGAAGATAAAGGAAGGGGACATATTCCATGACTAAGCTGTTTCAGCGGATTGACACAGTTTTCGTACCTACTCGTGACATTGACGAAGCTTTAAAATGGTATGTAAATATTTTAGGGGGAGAGCCTGGCTGGAGGGGGGATCATGGTGAATACCAGAGTGTGGCATTCGGTGACACTTCTATCACGTTATTTCTAACGGATGACCAGATATACTTCCAAGAGCGGCGTAGTGCATTTAATTTTTATGTGCGTAATGCTGTAGAGGCCTATGAATATTTAAAAAAGCATGGAGTTGAGGTGGAGGATGTAAAGGAATACGGCGCAAAGTATTTCGCATTTTTTGATGTAGACGGAAATCGTTTAGAAGTATGTGAGTACTGAGTAATTTAAAAATATTTACGCCGTCAGTTGATAAATTTGGTTTTTTCTTGGCAGTTTACTCTTTCGAAATAAAGTGAATAACGAAATTGAATTTGTCATAAAATTCATATAGAAATAGCGCTTGATATCAAGCGTTATTTCTATATAAAGACTGTTTCGTATCTTATTTTGCTTGTTCATTAATAGGCACTGTCTCTTTTTCCTTTTTAATCGATAAAATAGCTATAGTACTTAAAATGAAAAAAGTTCCAATCCATTCAGCGATGCCAAAAGTTACATGAAGCCATAGGATGGCGATAATGGCTGCGGTTAGCGGCTCTGCACAAGCGATTAGACTTGCTTCAGAGGCACTAATATATTTTAAGCTTTCTAAGTAGCAATAAAAAGCAATAATGGTTCCAAAAGCTATGATAAACAGAACGGCAAAGAATGAAGAAAGAGACCATTCCCCTGAAAAGACCCATGGAGGATGAATAAAGCTAAAACATACACCACCAATTAACATGCCCCAGCCCACTACGATCGTCGATCCCCATCTTGCAAGCAGCCTGAGTGGATGCAAAGTATAAAAGGCTAATGCGATTGCTGAGGCGAGGCCCCAAAATAATGCCCAGCCAGAAATAGAAAGTGTATGGATGCTACCTTGTGTAACAAGCAGGAAAGTACCAGAAACAGCTAAGATTAATGCCAATCCTTCAAATATAGTAGGAAATCGTTTTAGCCGAAAAGCTGTGTAGCACATAATGAGCACAGGCGCTAAATATTGCAGAATAGTTGCAGTAGCCGCGTTTCCATGATTTATTGCTGCAAAAAAAGTATATTGAACAGCCAGCATTCCAAGGATGCCGAAAATGCTAATGCTAATGAGATCATACTTGTTTTGTAAAATCCCCCAAACACTTTGTTTATCGTATTTATAGGCAAATAATAATAAAAGGAATCCTGATAGCAGCAGTCTTACTACGACGAGCCACTCTGGACTAAACCCTTGCTGTTGAAAAAGAAACTGAGCAACTGTTCCAGAAACTCCCCATAAAATAGCTCCAATAAGCACAAGAGCAATCCCTTTTTTTCTTGCATGAGTCCCCATAAAATATCCTCGCAATCTAGTAAACATTTGATCTACTAAACGATCCTGTTTCGTTAATGTGAATTTTATCATTAACTTTATAAAAATGCCTCATTATTTTTTCAAGCTAGTAGGATTTTTTTAGTTTAATTAATGCGCTAAAGTAAAATGAAGTTTAAATAATTGTGGCGTTTACAATCCCGCATAAGAAAAGCTAAGGCATTCGCCGAAAAGGCATGGCGAATCCCAAGCTTTTCTAATGTTAAATATTGACACCAAATAGGTTATATATTAAAGTTAAACTCGTTAATAGTTAAACAGTTGAATAATTAAAGAGTGAAACTATCTGAAGTGAGGCTTGATTAATAAATGTCCGATAATATCCAAGATTTAATTGACAGATATGTCGCTGTATCCTTTTCTGTTCACCGAAAAGTTGAGGCGCTTGTAAGGGCGCAAATCTCTGAAGATCTTACAAACGATCAATATTACACGCTACGATATATTAGGGAAGCGGGATCATGTACTTCTTCAGAGCTTGCTGAAGAATTTGAAGTACAAAAAAGTGCGATAACTGCAATCATCAATCGAATGTGGGAAAAAGGGTTAATTTTGCGAACAAGAGATGAAAAGGACCGCAGGGTTGTCTATTTAACTTTGACTGATAAAGGGAATGAGCTTTATTTGCAAACACAAGAACCGATTTATAAGATTGTTGAATCTTTTATTGGCAAATTTGAACAAACAGAAATAAATCAGTTTATGGACACATTTGAAAAACTAAATCAAATTGTTATGAAGATGAAAGACCATAAAGTGGAGGGGTAAGGATGAATTTCATTATTAAAAACAAATGGTTTGTCATGATCGCTTGGGTTGCCATTATTGCTGGTCTACTTTTGTCTGCACCAAATATGGCTCAGCTTGTTCGTGAAAAGGGTCAAATAACGATCCCTGATGGATATTCATCCACACTTGCCTCCAATATTATGAATGATGTCAGCAAGCAGGAAGGTGGGGGAGATGAAACAAAAGTTGCCCTCGTTTTTCGCTCTGATAAGAAATTGTCAGAAGATGACATAAATGAAGCGAAAAAGGGTATTCATGCACTTGAAGCAAAAGAAAAAGAGTTGGGTATTACTGAAATACTCACCCATTTTAATGAAGAAAGCTTAAAGGACCAGTTAGTTTCAAAGGATGGAAAGGCGATATTAACATCTCTTACAATAAACTGGAATGATCGCGAACCTCAAGATGTAAGCGATGCCTTGTATAATGCGCTGGAAGATATTAAAGTTGAACATTACTATACTAGCGATTGGATGATTAATCAGGATTTAATCATAAGCTCTGAGAAAGGGTTAAAAAAGACAGAGGGCATAACAGTTGTCTTTATTCTTATCGTGTTGCTACTAGTTTTCAGATCTTTCATTGCTCCTATTATCCCGTTGGTGACGGTAGGATTTACTTATCTTGCTTCACAGTCCATTGTTTCGTTTTTAGTAGATAAATTTGACTTTCCGCTTTCTACGTTTACACAAATATTCTTAGTTGCCGTTCTTTTTGGAATAGGAACAGACTATTGTATTTTACTGTTTAGCCGCTTTAAAGAAGAAATTTCACAACGAGAAAGTATTACAGAGGCGATTGTTGAAACTTACCGTCAAGCTGGTCGAACAGTGTTTTTTAGTGGCGTAGCCGTGATGATTGGGTTTGCAGCCATTGGTCTTTCACAGTTCATTATGTATCAATCAGCTTCCGCGGTAGCGATTGGAGTAGCGATTCTACTAATTGCCTTATTTACGATTGTTCCTTTCTTTATGGCGGTCTTAGGCAAGAAATTATTTTGGCCTTCAAAAAGCAAAATGGAGCACGGCGAAAGTAAGCTTTGGGGAACGGTGGGCAAATTTTCATTAACACGTCCATTCCTTGCTTTACTAATCGTTGCAGCAGTCTGTGCCCCCTTTCTATTAACCTATGATGGGAAATTATCCTATAACTCATTAGATGAAATAAGTGGGGATGTTCACTCGATAAAAGCCTTTAATGTAATTGCAGACAGCTTCGGTCCTGGTGAATCTATGCCGACACAGATTGTCATAAAAAATGATGAAAGAATGGACTCAGCAGAATATGTTGGTTTGGCTGAAAAAATTAGCAAAGAATTAGAAAAAGTAAATCTAGTAGAGACGGTTCGCTCTATCACAAGACCTACGGGTGAGCAAATCGAGGATTTAATGATTGCGAACCAGGCTAAAACACTGGATGATGGTCTTGGAGAAGGAAAAGATGGGCTTGCCAAAATCAGTGAAGGTCTAAATGAAGCAAGTAGTGAATTAGCTAAGTCTGAGCCGCAATTAAAAGATACTACAAAAGGAATTAATAGTTTGATTTCTGGAACAAGTGAAATTCAATCAGGTTTATTCGAAATTCAAACGAATCTTAAAAAAATTGAAAATGGCATTCGTCAAGGCTCAGCCGGTTCTGACGAAATAAAAGCTGGACTTTCGAAATCAAAGGCAGGAGCCGAGGAACTGCTTACTGGGTATCAACAGCTCCTGAGTGGATATAAGGAAGCACAAGGAAATTTACAAACATTGACTGCCAATTATGAGAAGGTAGGTCAAGGAGTTGCGGCTATATCTGCTGGAATGGCAGAAGCAAATGGTGCAATGCACGACTATTTAGAAAATAAATATGCAGACTTAGCTGCTGATCAACAATATTTAGTAATGAAGCAAACAGTTGTCGGCTTGCAGCAGCAGCTTAATGGTTTATCAGCTAATATGAATGAACTTAATGCAGGACTGTCAAAAATAAATCAAGGCATGGTCGGAGCAAATACAGGATTTAATACGGCAATAAATGGCCAAGAAGGATTAGCAAATGGTCTAGGGCAATTAATTAAAGGAATTGAAGCTCAGCAAGCTGGTTTGACACAATTAGCAAATGGCCAAGGACAAATTGTCAATAATGTTCCGAAGCTTACAAACGGATTAGGCAGTGTAAATGAGGGGCAAACACAGCTGCTTAACGGGTTTGACAATCTTGGTAGCCAAATAGGTCAATTAACAGAAGGTTTAGGGCAAAGTGTTGACGGTTTAAATAAAGTTTCAGAAGGCTTAGGCTCAGCTCAAGAATACTTATCAGGTTTATCAAACTCAAAAAGTATGGATGGGTTCTATTTACCAAATGAAGTGCTTGAGAGTGAAGACTTTACGCGTGTGTTAGATGTCTACATGTCTTCAGATCGAAAAGTGATGATGATTGATGTTATCTTTAATCAAAATCCTTATTCGAATGAAGCCATTCATCAAGTGAATGACATAAAGGAAACCGTTAAGAGAGTAACGAAAGATACGAAATTAGAAAATGCCATTGTGGCTGTTGGCGGAGTAACGAGTATGAATGCAGACTTAAGCACGATGTCAGAGCAAGATTATTCCCGTACTGTTGTGCTCATGCTCGTAGGGATTTCAATCATTCTAGTCTTTCTTTTCCGCTCCATCATAATGCCTGCTTATATTATCGGTTCGTTGATATTAACATATTTTACCTCGATGGCAATAAATGAAATGATTTTCGTAAATATAATCGGATATTCTGGTATTAATTGGTCAGTTCCATTCTTTGGATTCGTCATTCTCGTAGCACTTGGCGTCGATTATAGTATTTTTCTAATGGATCGTTTTAATGAATTTAAGGATTATTCCGTTTCAGAGGCGATGCTGCTAGCGATGAAGAAAATGGGGACTGTCATTATATCCGCAGCGATTATTTTAGGTGGAACATTTGCTGCCATGATGCCTTCTGGAATGCTTTCATTGCTGCAAATTGCTTCGATTGTCATAGGAGGATTAATTCTTTACTCCGTTGTCATGCTGCCTTTGTTCGTCCCAGTTATGGTAAAAAATTTCGGTGCAGCAAACTGGTGGCCGTTTAAAAGAAATAGTAATTAAAGAATGAAGAGACTGACCAAAAAGTTCGTTAAAAACGACTTTTTGGTCAGTCTTTTTCTTTAGAATGATTTACTTGGCTAGGCTAATAACACCGCATAAGAAAAGCTAGGGGATTCGCCGAAAGGACTTAGCGAACGCCAAGTTTTTCTAATTTTTTTATCAGAGTTCATTCTATTTTTTTGCGCTGAGTTGATTGGAGTGGAAGACACGAAGACTCCTGCGGGAGAAGCGGACAGGTGAGACCCCGCAGGAGCGTTAGCGACGAGGAGGCTCACCGTTTGCCCCGCGGAAAGCGAAGTGTCTGGAACGGAAATCAACGGACAGGTTAATAAGAGCATACAAAAAAATGATGCCCCTATAGGGTCATCATTTTTCTCATAAACAGGGAAATTCATGAGCAACTCTTATGTTTTTTTCTTGACTACACGTATAAATAGGAGTAAATTTAAAATACTTATTTTTGAACTGTTCCAAAATGAACAATTCAGCGATGAATGGAGAGAGGAAATTATGCATGATGAAAATCAATCTTTAGCACGTTCGTCAGAGCTTTTTCGCTCAATTTGGCGAATTCAACAAAGTATAAGAAGTTTTGCGCAGAAAACAGCGATAGATAATAATCTTTCAATCCCACAATACGCTTTATTAATGATGCTGGCACCGAAAAGAGAAATAACTCAAAAAAAGCTTGGGAATATAATGAAGTTTCCAAAAAGCACATTAAGTCAAGCCGTCGATGGGCTTGTACAAGCAAATTTAATTAAACGCCATCCAGTCGAAGACAATCGGCGGGAAATGCAGCTTATCCTTACAGATAATGGCAAGCAGCTTTATGAAAAACTAAAATGGCAGGAAGGGAGTATTCATCAGGTTCTTGAGTTGGCCATCGCTAGTCTGAACGAGAATCAATTCGAAGAAGCCGTTTCAACACTTCTCCAAATCGCCGTATTTTTAGAAAAAGAATCTGAAAAACTAGGAGAATAACAGCATGATTAAAATATTAAAAAACTTATCAGTTTATAAATGGATTGTTTTCGCTATATTAGCGCTTATATTTCTGCAATCTATGGCCGATCTTTATTTACCTACCTTAATGGCAGACATAATTGATAATGGGGTCGTTAAAGGAGATAAGTCATATATTTGGAAGATTGGTAGTTTAATGCTTGTAGTTGCAGCACTCGGAATGGGAGCCTCTATTGTGGCAAGCTATTATTCTTCGAAAGCGGCAATGGGGTTAGGAAGAGATCTTCGTCGTAAAGTGTTCACCCATGTAGAGAATTTTTCACTTCAAGACTTTGACAAAATCGGTACAGCATCCCTTATTACGAGAACGACTAATGATATTACGCAAATTCAGCAAGTCGTTATTATGATGCTCCGAATGGTTGCGAGTGCTCCGATTATGTTAATTGGTGGAGTGATAATGGCCGTTTCGAAGGATGCGAAATTATCGATCGTTATTTTAGCTACGACACCTATATTAGTTGGCACCGTCCTTTTAATTATGAATAAAGGGATTCCATTGTTTAAAATGGTTCAAAAACGTTTAGATCATTTGAACTTAGTGCTCCGTGAAAACTTAACAGGTATTCGCGTAATTCGTGCATTTAATCGTGAAAAGCTAGAAAAATCCCGTCTTCAGAAAGCCAATCAAGACTTAACAGATGTATCTATTAAGGTAAACAAAATTATCGCATTTTTAATGCCAGTTATGATGCTTTTAATGAATTTAACCGTTGTTGCAGTTATTTGGTTCGGGGGGATTCGAATTGACAATGGCGGGATGGAAATTGGAGATTTAATGGCTTTCATTCAATATGTTATGCAGATTATGTTTGCACTTGTCATGGCATCGATGATGTTTGTGATGATTCCTCGTGCTGCTGTATCAGCTAACAGAATTAATGAAGTACTGGAAATGGAACCTACATTTCATAATGAAGGAAACGCAAAAGTCGAGCGGGAACGTGGAACATTAGAGTTTGAACGTGTCACATTTAGTTATCCGGGTGCAGAAGAACCAGTATTATCAGACATTAGCTTTAAGGCAAAATCCGGGGAAATCACTGCGATCATCGGGGGGACAGGTGCTGGGAAGTCTACACTCGTCAATTTAATTCCACGCTTTTATGATGTTTCAAATGGAACCATTCGCATAAATGGAGTTGACATACGAGAAGCTTCTCAAGAGGAAGTTCGTTCGAAAATTGGTTATGTTCCGCAAAAGGCACTTCTTTTCTCTGGAACGATAGCTGAAAATATCCGTTTCGGAAAAGAAGAAGCAACTCAGGAGGAAATTGAGCATGCTGCGCGAATTGCCCAAGCAGAAGATTTTATTGGAAAAATGGAGAAGAGCTATGAATCCATGATCTCTCAAGGCGGTTCAAACGTTTCTGGAGGTCAGAAACAGCGTTTATCGATTGCACGTGCGCTTGTTAGAAAACCAGATATTTATATTTTTGATGATAGCTTCTCAGCACTTGATTATAAAACAGACGCAAAATTACGTGCTGCATTGAAAAATGAGACGAAGGATTCAACAGTAGTTCTAGTTGCTCAACGTGTTAGCACTGTATTAGATGTTGATCGAATTATCGTATTAGATAAAGGAAGAATTGCAGGAGTTGGTACACATAAAGAGCTGCTAGAACATAATGAAGTGTACCGTGAAATTGTCGAATCCCAGCTTTCAGAGGAGGAAATTGCATGAGTAAGCATAAGAAAGCACAGCCTCAAGGTGGGGGACAAATGGGTTTTGGAAACATGATGGTGGCTGGACAAAAGGCAAAGGATTTTAATGGAACATTAAAACGGCTGCTTCGTTATTTAAGCCCACGTCGAAATCAATTATTCGCTGTATTTGTAGCAGCTGTTTTAAGTACAGTCTTTATGGTCGTTGGACCGAAAATTATGGGGAATGCACTTACGGAACTTTTCGAAGGTGCCTATGGAAAAATGATGAAAATCCCTGGTGCCGCTATAGACTTCGAAGCAATTGGCAAGCTCTTACTTCTTTTAGCCGGACTGTATTTGATTAGCAGTTTATTTAGCTATATTCAACAATACATTATGGCAAGTGTTGCTCAAAAAACAGTATATAGCTTAAGAGAAGATGTAAATGCGAAGCTTGAAAAACTGCCGCTTAAATATTATGACGGCCGTCCGAATGGAGAGATATTGAGTAGGGTAACGAATGATATCGATACGATTGGAAGTACTCTTCAACAAAGTGTTACACAGTTTATTACTTCTATCGTAACGATTATTGGTATTATCATCATGATGCTGTCAATTAGCCCACTCTTAACATTAATTGCTATTGTAAGCTTACCGCTTTCTATTTTTGTCATCAGTCCATTTTTGAAAAAATCACAGAAACATTTCGCGAACCAGCAGCGAACACTTGGTCAGTTAAATGGACATATTGAAGAAATGTATACAGGCCATCAAGTAGTGAAAGCATTTAGTCATGAGAAAAAAGCCATTGCTGAATTTGATGAAGTGAATGAAGAATTATATGAAGCAGGCAGAAAAGCTCAATTCATTTCAGGCATTATCATGCCGTTAATGTCTTTTATTGGGAATTTAAGCTATGTTTTAATCTGTATTGTCGGTGGGATTTTAGTAACGAAACGGGCGATATCAATTGGTGATATTCAAGCGTTTATTACGTATTCACGTCAATTTTCACAGCCAATTGCCCAAACTGCGAATATCGCGAATATTATTCAAGCAACGGTTGCTGCTGCGGAACGGGTTTTTGAGCTATTGGATGAAGAAGAGGAAATGGAAGAGGTAAATATCGTTAACCTAGAACGAGCAAAAGGTGCTGTCACATTCGAGCATGTTAAGTTCGGTTATGGAGAAGAGCTATTAATAGAGGATATGAATATTCATGTTAAGCCAGGTCAAACGGTGGCAATTGTTGGACCAACAGGTGCTGGAAAGACGACATTAATTAATCTATTAATGCGATTCTATGAAACAAATGGCGGAAAAATAACAATCGATGGCTTTGACACAAGAGAGATGACAAGAGGTGCGCTCCGGTCAACCTTCGGCATGGTGCTTCAAGATACATGGCTGTTTAATGGAACGATAAAGGATAACTTAGCTTATGGAAAAGAAGGGGCGACAGACGAAGAGATTATTGCTGCAGCGAAAACAGCGCGTGCCGACTATTTTATCCGTACACTTCCTGATGGCTATGAAACGGTATTAAATGAAGAAGCATCTAATATTTCTCAAGGACAAAAGCAGCTATTAACCATTGCACGAGCTGTTCTTGCTGATCCACCTATAATGATATTAGATGAAGCAACCTCAAGTGTTGATACACGGACAGAGCTTCTAATCCAACAAGCAATGAACCGCCTTATGGAAGGAAGAACGAGCTTCGTGATTGCACACCGTTTGTCTACGATAAGAGATGCAGATTTGATTCTTGTTATGGATCAAGGAAAAGTTATTGAACAAGGTACTCATCATGAGTTATTAGAGGAAAACGGCTTCTATGCGGATCTATACTATAGTCAGTTTTCGCAAGACACTGCCGGATAACTTCCCGAAAATGTTGAAATGCAAGATTGAAGGAAACATCAAAAAAGACGATTCAAAAGTGAACTGCACTTCACACTTTTGAGTCGTCTTTTTTTACTTATAAAATGGATAAGTTTATTTACGATACTTTAATAAATTTTTACGAGGCCACTTGATACAGATATATCTAGTTTATGTTCTCCACTTCCGTGAACCCCTGTTAATTTCTTTTTTTCCTGTGATCTATTTTCTAGTGGGAAGTCACATGTGATAAGACCGCTTCCAAGCTTACTATTTAGTTTAAAATTAGCATCATCAGGCAGATCAAGCTTTACTTGCCCAGAGTTGACATCAATATCAATATCATCCTTAAGCTTATCAATTTGAACATGAAGCAGACCTGATAATACACTTGCGTCAAGCTTTCCTTCATAATGTTCCACTTTGACAATTCCAGAATTAATATCAATTGAACCATCATCTGTAATTAGTCTATTAATATTAATAACGCCCGAACCACCATCAAAGGAAAACTCCTTTGTCCGTATATTGTTTAAGTCCATTTTTCCAGATCCAAGTTTAACGTCGAGGTAATCTAGCTGTATTGGGCTATTCTTGGCTAGTGTTGAGAAGTTTAAGAGTCCAGATCCCACTTTAATATTCATATCATTCTCATAATTTATTGGAAGATAAATGGTTACTTTTGGATTATTCTTGATAAATGAAAACAAATTCATCCCGCTTTGCTTATATTTCACACGTAACGTATCCCCGCTTTTATCAACGGTAACCTTCCCCTTACCGGATAATTCCGTTTTTAACGTTTTTCTATTTTCAGGAATAATTGTAGCCTGCACACTTGAAATATCGATATCTATCACATCGATTCCTCTTAGTGACACTTCATCTCCACTACTTTTATCAAACCTCAGCAAACTTAATAAGTTTGAGTTGAATACTAAATAAATACCAAAAATAATAAAGAAAATGATAATAATTCTTTTCAATTTCGTTCCCTACCTTCTATATAACTCAGATTGTTACCTTTATTTTAGCTAATTATTGGCAAAAAAACATTGCTCGAAGGGATTATTTGCAACTAAGTCTTGAGACTTAGTCTTTTATGATTAAATTTGAGTTAATTTATGTGAAAAAAGACATGTCGATCTATGTCGGATTTTGCGATTTATCCTCGTATTTGCTGCTTCATACCTGTTATTTGTCTTTTGTCGAAAAATGTTAAAAAAGTCACAGAACATTATAAAATAATTACATATTCATTGCCTTTTTGAATTTTCATAAAAGACTATTAAAGAAATGATGTATATCTATGTAGGAGGGTTTACGATGCGTTTTTCGATTTCTAAAAAGTTGGTGATTGGATTCTCTACGGTTTTGCTCATATTACTTATCGTAGGAGGTTTGTTTTTTAGTAGTATTAAATCGATTAGTGATAAGTACAATTTTTTACTTGATGACCGTGTGTATAAAGTAAATCTTGTTGATCAGCTAGTTAGTGCACAAAAAGATATTTTTTCCGATATCCGTGGTTTTCTGCTTTATAATGATAAGCGATTTTTGGAAAGGCTCGAGAAAGATCAAGAACTATTCCATCAAACACTTGACGAGCTAGAAAAAATTGTGAGTTCAGACGGTGCAAAGGAGTTTATCATAGAAATTAAAGATAGCCAAATAAAATATGATGAACTTACTACTTTAGTTATTGAGAATAAGCTGAAAGGCCACGATATTGCAGCAATTAAAAATGCGCGCGATGCTGTTCCTTTTGCTGAAGCAATGGAGGAGAGTGCTAACAAGTTTAAAGAGTATCAAATGACTTATATGAACGAAGATCGGGAAGAAATTAATTTTACGATTTCCGCTACGAAAATATTTATTATGGTTTTAATAACAGCTTCTGTCATCATTAGTGTGGTTATTGCTTATTTTATTGGTAGGAGTATTACACGTCCAGTGAGTACAATGACAGCTGCTTTAAAGGAAGTGGCAAACGGGAATCTAAAGCTTGATAAAATACATATTAAAAATCGCGATGAAATTGGTGATATGTCAAAGGCATTTAATTTAATGGTAGCGGATCTGCAAGGGATTGTTAGTAGAGTGAATGATTCTTCGATACAGCTTGCGGCACAATCTCAAGAACTAGCGGCAAGCTCTGAACAAAGTGCTGCCTCATCACAAACGGTTGCACATGCTGCAGAAGAAAGTTTACGTGGAAGTTCAGAGCAAGTTGAGCTTGTTGGGCAGGCAACTACTTCAATGGAAGAAATGGCAGCAGGAATTGAACAAATTGCTGAGAGTAATGAAGAGATGCTCCATGCCGCAGAAGAAGTTGGAGCACTTGTTGGTAAAGGCTCTAATGCAATTGATGATGTGTCAAGACATATAAATGATATTGATTTTTCTTTTAAAGAAACGGCTGAAATTATGGGAACACTTGAAAACCATTCCATTGAAATTCAGCGTGTGACAGCATTAATTACGGATATATCTGATCAGACGAATTTACTTGCATTGAATGCTGCAATTGAAGCAGCAAGAGCAGGAGAGCATGGGAAAGGCTTTGCTGTCGTTGCAGAAGAGGTTCGTAAACTTGCTGAACAATCAAAGAATTCAGCAGTTGAGATTGAAGGAATGATTGACGTAATTCATAACGATATGAACAAAGCTGCGGATTCAATTAAAGATGGAAATATAAAAGTAAAGCAAGGATTATCGGCATCACAAACTTCCAATTCGGTCTTCAAGCAAATTGAAACATCTGTTAAGGAAGTGATTAGTAAAGTACAAACCGTTTCAGCTGCCACTGAAGAAATTCAGGCAATCTCAGTTGAAGTAGCAAAAAATGCCGGGTATGTTAAGGAAATTGCTGAGAAAACAGCTGCGACCGCTCATGATTCAAGTGCTGCTACAGAGGAGCAATTAGCATCAGTTGAGCAAGTAACTGCGACTGCTCAAAATCTAGCAACACTTGCGGAAGGTCTCCAAACTGAATTAAGTAAATTTAGAATTTAACTAATATCCGTAGGCAATTCACAGCAGAACGAAATGTTAAATTCAACGATATATACGTAAAATTAGCGGACTTCCATAATAGGAGGTCCGTATTTTTTTCCTGCATTAACGTGCTGTTAATACCCTTTGATTGAAGGTTACATTGATTTATTAAATTTAAATATTGTGTTTGAAAGTATAACAAGAGAGAAATTGATCAGGCGAAAGGTAGGAGAAGCTCATCTATATTCCTGGGTCTCTTGGATCACAGAAAACATACGCTAAGTAAATTTCGACATGATAAAAGCCGACTTTCCATCAAGTTTTAAGGAAACATCGGCTTTATTTTATTGAATAAGGGGACGGAGTGAGTCAGCTACTGATCGCATAAATACTGCATTTAAAATAATAGGACTTATTTGTATTTTTCTTTAATTTCTTTTTCTATTTTTTTATATTTACTTGAAGTTTTATCATCTAGTTTATTTGCAATTTCCATTGAATCTTCACTATCAATTCCATATTTTCCATAATGATGTGCAAATATTATATATCTTCCAGGATCGGACATGCTTTCTCTTACGAATAACAAATAAGATTTCCCTACTTCGGTAGCTTGATAATCTTCAGGAGCTATATATGTTTTTACACCTGTTAATTTATTGATAGTATATCCAGAGAATTCCTTTAATTGAAACTCATCTTCATTCTTGTATTGGGAAGTCTTATCAAAATAGATTTTATCTATACTAAAAGTTCCAATAGTAAAAGGTTCTTCGTATGAAATACTTGAATCACCAGAATCAGTTAATTTACTTACTTCATTATTTTCACTAATCTTTGTAGCTTTTACGATTAATTCCGCTTCACTTTCTAACTCCTCAACTGATTCTGTACTGATATATTTTGTTTTTACATATACTGTTTTTGGTTCAGCTGTAACATTGTATAAATAAAAACCACCATACAAAATTAAGAAAGAAAGTGAACTTATCATTATCTTCTTTCCCATTTTCATTTAACCATCCCCTTATTGATATTTAGCTTTAATTCCAGCCCAATCGTCTGAAGTAGGCGTATCTCTTCCTATAAAACCTTCACTTAACATAATTGAATATAATGTATCTTCATGATCTAGTCCTAATGAGTGTCCAACTTCATGAACGATAGTCTCATTTTTATTAGCTGAAGATGTATTTTTAAATCCTAGATGTAGCTTTATAACAGAATAACTAGTTACATTCTTTGAGCTTTCATAGTTTGAGTTTATAGCAACTGTTTTTCCTTTATCTTCACCGTCATAATAAAACCTTAATTGTGCATTGGAAGCTACATTAACTGAGGACCCAACTGTAATATAATATGGAGAACTATTCCAATTTAAAACCTTAACAATGTGCTGCCCGTAATTCATATCACTAGCCGACTGATCAATATACCATTTTAGATTACTAGATAAATGGGAAGGGTACTTACCGGCAAGTAGTGTATAGGCTTGTACATTATTAGTTACAAAGAATGCGAACAGCAAAGTTAGAACTGATAGACTATACCAAACGTTCTTTTTCAAAAAATCATCTCCAAACTAAAATAAATTTTTATGATCCCATATAATCTCTAAAGAATAAAAATATCAGGGATATGTTTTTAAGACACATCCAATTATCACCATTTATTCAAGAATTTGTTAATTATAATATATTATATTTTAAATCTACTAATTTATAAAGGGATATTTTTCTATGTTTTCTGACAATTTTAACGAAGGAATATTTCAGGCGTATTAAATCGAATAGAATTAATCTACCCCTAAAGAATTAGATAAGAAAGGTGAGAAAGCCATGTTTAGAAAAGTTAAGGACGATGATATTTGTTATGAGTGCAAAGATTAAGTAGGAGAAGCAAGACCTGTTAAAATGCTCAATACTAACGAAGGCATTCTAATATTGTGCAGATCATGTAGTGAGAAATTAAAACGAAATGTAAAAAGAGGCGAGAATGGTACTCTATTATTAAGAAGTTGCGTCGAATGCGGAACAATAACGGCAGAGGATTACAAAGCAGTAGATGATTAACTTGGCTTTGCATTAAATGCTATGAAAAGGAAAACCAGGAACTATAATAATAGTAGTTCCTGGTTATATCTAAGCGAGAAATTTAAAAATCTAGATCCAAACCTTTGGATTTACTCCGATGTCTATCACTCGTTTTCAAGGAAGATTCGTCTGAATTTTGATCAACCTTTTCTACCTCTATTTCCTCTTTAAACTCCATTTTTAAATTAATTTCAGATTGTTTCTTTACTATTAATACGATCCTTCCTATATATTTTAGCCATATAAGGCAAATCGACTTTCATGTTTTTATTTAGAGATATTTCTAATGCTTCTTGTATTGTCTCAGCATGATTCTTAGTTACTTGAGGACAAATAGTTGCTTCACTAAAAATTCCAGCATTTTTAAATGTTTTATCGCTTTGTTCATCTTCATTGGATAATAGCAAAGGTAACTTCGCTTTTCGTTGGTTATGCTGATTTTTAGCAGTAATAACTGTAACTGCTAAAAAACTCAAAAAAAAATGCCTCCAATATGGAAGCAAATAAAAAAGGGGGATTAACACTTATATATAGAGCATAACCATGTTTATCATTTTTTAAACAGAATAATAGGATAATTATTCAATATTTAATGTTAATTCATTTAAAAAGTGAGCAGTATCCTGATTTGGATAGCTGATTACCTCAGACGTTTTTCCCATTTGTTTAATCTCCCCATCAATAATAATCGCAAGCTTATCTGTTAGAAACTTCACTTCCGAAATATCATGACTAATAAAAATGGTCGTTGTATTTGTTTCTTTTAAAATCGAGCTAAAATCTTTAATCAACTTGACTTTAGTTGGGTAATCTAGCGCAGAGAAAGGTTCATCTAAATAAAGGACTTCCGGATCAAGGACTAACGCACGAGCTAAGTTTACTCTTTGGGCTTCTCCTCCTGAAAGATGATGAGCATTTTTCTTCGCAAGATGGGCAATTCCAAATTTCTCAAGCCAAAATTCAACCTTTTCTTTAATCACTGCTTTTGGCACTTTGCGGATTTTTAAGCCGACAGCCACATTTTGAAATACAGTCGTATCAAAAATAAGTGTTTGTTGAAGAACAACCGCCCATTTTCGTCTTTGGTCCAATGAAATTTTTCTTGGGGATAACTCCGTACCATTATAGAAAAAATGTCCAGCTGATGGAGGTTGTAAGCATGAAAGAATTTTAACAAGCGTACTTTTACCCGCCCCGTTCGGTCCCATAATTCCTAAAATCTCTCCTTTATATATCGATAAATCGGAAACAGAAAGAATTAAGCGATCTTTACTATTAAATTGGATGTTATCTAACTGAATAATTGGTTTCATTGGATTTTTTCCTTTGCTGTAAAATAGTTAAAAGGAAGGTAATGATAAAGGCTAAAGTCATTAATATAAAGGAAAGTGCTAATGCAATATCAAAGTTGCCTTTCGAAACTTCCATAACAATGGATGTCGTTAATATTCTCGTTTCACCTCGAATATTTCCACCGACCATCATCGCAGCACCTACCTCTGCGATTACACGGCCAAACCCAGCGATTACAGCTGCA
Source organism: Cytobacillus sp. Bva_UNVM-123 (assembly GCF_046351715.2). Classification (NCBI taxonomy): domain Bacteria; kingdom Bacillati; phylum Bacillota; class Bacilli; order Caryophanales; family Bacillaceae; genus Cytobacillus; species Cytobacillus sp. Bva_UNVM-123. The sequence continues at coordinate 4,276,354 of NZ_CM177772.1, read as the reverse complement.
AGTATGGCAATTCGCGTTTCCTTTATTAGTAATGAGATAGTTTGAAGCTTCGTTGCTCCTAATGATTTCAGCTGCATTAACATCTTCTCATCAATTTGTTGAAAGGCACTGGATGTTAGTCCTATAATAATTGGCAGGGAAACGAGAACTTGTGCCATGACGATGGCGATAGGACTATAAAGTAGGGAAAATGAACCTAAAGGTCCAGAGCGCCATAAGAGCATTGTAATCCAAAGACCAGCTACAACAGGAGGAAGCCCCATTCCGATGTTAATTAAGACAAGCAGTAGTCGTCTGCCTCGAAATGATGTTAAACCAATTAAAATACCAAGCGGAATCCCTATAAAAGTGCTGATCAAGATGGATGTCAATGAAACCCTTAACGTGAGCCAAGTAATCTCGAATATTTCTGGATTTCCTGATAGCAGCATTTCAATCGCTTTTTTAAATCCTTCAATTAAAAGATCCATACAAATTCCAGCTTTCTATCAATCATCAGTTAGTAGTGAACTCAATTAGTGGGGAAGTGTCGTTCGGTTAAATTTAAGATAAAATGCGAGGAGGGCGGAGCAACATGCTCACGCCACCTCTGCATTTCGTATAAGAGGCCAGTCCAGTCCATACGTCGCTAAACAGTCGCCTCCGCTTTTCTATTGTCCAGCTTCGGCGGCTAGGGGCTCGAGGTCATAAGCCAATCCACCAAGTAGGTTAAAGAGCAACCTACTCGCTGGCTTGTCTTATGCTTGCGGCCCACAGGATGTGGGTCATGCAGACGTTGCCACAGGACGTGGCGAATTTAGTCTGCGTACCTTAATTGGGCAAGCCGCCTCCGCATTTCTATTCAGTATACGGGAAGAATAGTGGTTCGCCGTATTCGTCTTGGCCGAATTCTTCGATTATTTTTTGGATTTCATCAGAAACCATGAAGTTAACAAATGCTTCTGCACCAGCAGCGTTTACTTTGTCATGCTTTTCAGGGTTAACTTGCATCACGTGGTAAATATTTAATAAATCTTCGTCGCCTTCAACAATGATTTCAAAGTCATAGTTTTTCTTTTGAGCTAAGTATGTTGCGCGGTCTGTTAACACATAACCTTCTTTTTCAGCAGCGATTTGAAGAGTATTTCCCATTCCTTGTCCTGTTTCAACGTAGTTTGCGTTTTCAGTTGGTGTTACTTCGATTGCTTTCCAAATGCCTAATTCTTTCTTATGTGTACCAGAGTCATCCCCTCTAGATACGAAAGTTGAACCGCTTTCAAAAATCTTCTTAAATGCTTCTTTTACTTCTACGCCTTTAATACCTGCTGGATCATTTGCCGGTCCAACGATAATAAAGTCATTGTACATAACACGCTTACGGTTTGTTGCATCTCCACTATCTACGATTTCTTGTTCAGCTGCTGGAGCGTGAACGAGAAGAACGTCAGCTTCACCTTTAACTCCCATTTCTAATGCTTGACCAGTACCAACAGCAATTGTTTTTACATTGTAAGGATTTGCTTCTTCAAACATTGGAATTAAAACATCAAGTAAGCCGCTATCCTGTGTACTAGTAGTTGTTGATAAGATTAAGTCTGTTTTTGCTACTTCTTCTGTTTTTGGTTCTTCTTTTTTAACTTCTTCTTTCTCTTTCGTGTCAGTTGCTGAGTTTGAGCATGCTGACATAATGATTAATAAAAGCGCTAAAAAACTAGTTGATAATAATTTCTTTAAATTCATTACTTATTCCTCCTATTAGTTGTATCGTACAAAATACATCCAAGCTCACTTGCGTCATAGCCTACCATATTGATGATACTTTCTTTAAAAGCTGTCAATTGAATAATATCAATCAGATGTTGGAGAGCAATTTCGTTTTTTGCTGTCCACCTAAAAACAAGGTCAAATTTCTCACTTGCAAAAGGAATAAAATTCAATCCAAGCTTACTTGCCGCAGATCGTATCCCAAATGTCACATCTGCAATTCCACCGCTTATGTAAGAGGCAGATGAAAGATGATTCCACTCTTCAATTTCATAGCCTGAAATACTAGCAGGCTGAATGTTATCTTCGCCAAGTAGAGAATCAAAAAGGAATCGAGTTCCAGATCCTTTCTGGCGGTTAATAAACCTTACATCTTTTCGAGTTAGATCAAGAAGATTGTTAATTTCTTTTGGATTTCCCGGAGCAGTAATAAATCCTTGTTCCCTTGCTGCTAATCTCATAACTGTTATTTGTTCATGGACAAACAGCTGTTTTATAAATGGCAGGTTATATTCTTTCGTTGTTGGGTCAAGTAAATGCATCGCCGCAATGTCACAATTTCCTCTGTAAAGCGTCATTAATCCCTCAAGGCTACCAATATAAGTAGGCTGCAGCATAATACCACATGATTGAATTGAAATATATTTGATTAATTGTTCAACTAAAAAATCATGGCTACCTGCAAGATGAAGCTGACCATCTTGGTAAGAAAGGTCTGTTGGAGATGACTCACGATCACGTTCTTTAAATCGACGAATTTCCTTTTCTTCGATCCGCATTTTATTGCCAATTTTAAATGCGTGAAGCTCTCCGCGTTTAATGAGCTCATATACAGTATGCTTAGAAATTTTAAACATTTTTGCCACTTCATCAGGCGTATACGTTTTTTCGTAAATGGTATTCACCTTCTTTCTGACCCCCTACTAAAATACACAAAAAGAAATTGTCGAACTGTGACTTTTGTTATGTTTCGTTAAGTTTCGTTAATTCTTATTTTGTTTTGTCACAAAATGTTCACGAATTAGTAGGTTAATTGTTTTAATTAAGTAGGGGGAAGCATTTCAATATAAAATAATATTGTACGATCTTGTTACGTTTTGCCAATGTAATTCGTTATGTTCATTAGAGATTAATGGAGGAGAATCAATTGATTGACGAATTTACAAAAATATATGATGAGTTCTTTGATGACATTTACCGTTATGTGTATGTCAAGACAGGGAGTAAATGGGACGCTGAAGATATTGTTAGCGAAACATTCCGCAAGGCTTATGAAAGCTGGGGTTCATTAAAGAACGGTACTAATGCAAAAGCATGGCTATTAACGATTGCAAGAAACACCGTGATTGATTTTTACCGAAAAAAGAAAAATGTGTTAATGGGTGAAGAGTTGGAGCATTTTTTAAAACCTCACCCTTTTGAAGATCCGTTTGAGCAATCAAATGAATTAGAATGCTTGAAGAAAAGTTTGTATCACTTATCAAAGGAAGACTTTGAGATTACGAATTTAAGATATTTTGCTGGATTAAAGTTCAAGGAAATCTCCATTGTATTAGGAAAGAAAGAGGAGACACTTCGGGTTAAGTCAAACCGACTCACAAAGAAGCTAGAATTATTAGTGAAAAAGTGTTTGGGGGAATTATGATGGATTCTGAGAAAATAGAAAAACAGCTCCATGAGTTGCAGGAACATATTTATATTGATCAAGATTTAAAGAAACGATTGAGAGAAAGCTTTCATAGAAGGCGTACCCATCTTGTGCGGAAAATTTCATGGATGAGTGCTTTAGTGGCAGCTGTGGTGTTTTTTGCGCTATCTATTAGTAATTTTCAAATTGAGCATACGAGGGCTAGTTCATTAAATATTATGAACTCGATTTCTTTTTTTGATGTCGGTGAAGGAGAAATACTTGCATTCAGCCACCAAAATGGCAGCTTGTATGTTTCCCTTAAAGATAAGGGGATTTATAAAAATAGTGATGGTCATTTTGAAAAGATAAGCGATGCCCAAGCCGATAGTATGAGTCAATCCTCCAAGGGAGAAACTTTGCTTTTTACACAGCAAGGTGACATTTATGTACTAAATCTTTTGACGAAAAAAATAGAGTCAATCGTAAAAGGCTCCTATTCGAAACCAGAATGGAAGGATTTACAAACCATTTATGCGATAAACGATACGGAGAAGCAAAAATCAATTGTAGAAATTAATCTAATAACATTAGAAGAGCATAAAATTACAGCGGGAACGAATCCTTCATTTATTGCCAAAGAACAAAAGCTCGTTTTTGAACGTGATGGTGATATTTTAATTAAGGACAGTAAAACAGGCAATGAAAAAAAGGTTGATAGTGGTAAAGAGCCATCTGTTTCTAAGAATGGAGCTTATATTTCCTATATTAAAGAAGAGGAAGGCATTGAAAATGTATGGATATGTGATCTTGATTTAGAAACAAAGAAAAAAGCGACAACAAATTTTCCTAGCTTAGAAAATCCAGTCGAAGGTCTTTACGACTATTCATCTCCCATTTGGAATTCAAATGGAGAAAGCTTATATGTTTTGAAAAAGAGAGGAAAACAGAATGAATCGAAAGTGATGAAAATTTCCTTGAGCGAAGACGATTTATCGCCAAGTTCAACAGTTGAACGATATCTACAGGCTCTCATTGTTAGAGATGATGATTATGCAAAAAGCTTGATGATGAATCCGCCGGAATTTCTTACGTATTCCAATCCTTCTCATGCTGGATTTAAAATATTGAGTAAAGAAGAAGCAGTCAACTCAGCAAAGATTATCGCTGAAGTATATTGGACATATAATGCAAATCCGTATTATAAACTATCAACATATGAATTTAAACTACTGAAAGAAGAAGATCGTTTTATCATTGAAAAGGTAACAGAACGGGATAACAAAGAAATATTGGACATAGATAACACGAATGAAATCGTCATGTTAACGGATGATAATCAGACAAAGCTTTTTTCAATGCAGGATATACCGGCTGCATTCATACAAGGGAAAAATAGTCGAATTAGTTCATTATTAATGGATCATAAAGGTGAAAATATCATTTTTAGTTTGCAGGAAATGGCGGAAGAGCCTGAAAAATCTAGTGTAACTATACTTGAATATAATTTACAATCACAAGCCTTTAAAAAGCTATTCATCATCAATTCTGAAATAAGTGAACAGGAAATCGTCATTAGCAAATTAACATTGGATGCTACAGGTCAATTTATGGCAGCTGATATCTTTTCTGGAGAGCAATCTGAAGTTATTCTTTTCGATATGAATAGTGGAAAACAAATAAAGCAATTTAAAAATACTTTTTCGGTATTTTGGGAAAAAGAAAAACTCATATTAGAGTATGTGGAGGAATCAACATCTGTATTATACAAATTTCACCCAAAAAATCAGCAAAAAAAGATTTATTAGCTAATAAGAAAGTTTAAGTTTATGAACGCGCTAAAGCAAAATAAAATTTTTATAAGATTACTGCTTAATACCGCATAAGAAAAGCTAAGGCATTCGCCGAAAGGACTTGGCGAACGCCAAGTTTTTCTAATAATATCTTTGTTTTTGTTACGAAATGAAAAATGAATCGTTATTTAGTATAGGATGACAAAGGGCCCTTGTCATTGAATAATATGATGAGAGGAAAGATTGATATGTTGAAAAAGTCATTTATCTTAGCTGCAATACTTATATTAGGAATTACAACAGCCACATATGCAGGTTCAAAGGAGAAACAAACGAATCACCAAGAGGAATTAAAAACTGAAAAGACTTCTATCCAGGAACAGCTCGTCATGCTAGAAAGAGGAATTGTTCCAACAAAACCAGATAAAACAATTAAGCTATGGGCAAAAGCGGTTAAAGAAAGAAATGGGGCGCTACAATATGCCTTAATGACTGAAGATGCTAAAAAGGGAACTAAAAAGTCACTTGAACAATTTCATTGGGTAACAGGTGCATCAAGTCCTTGGGTTGAAGAATATAAAGTTGTGAGTCAAAATGAGCAAAAAGATGAAAGCATTGAATTTGTAGTCGAATTTAGCTTAGCGACATCAACTGGAAAAGCAGGGAAGGATTCTGCTCGTCTTATTTTAGTAAAAAAAGAGGAACAATGGTTTATCCATAGTATTACCCCTGCAAATAAAAATGCGATCGGAATCTGGAGCACTCCGGAATCTATTAAAGAAATTAATGTTAAATAAACTTTTACATGCAGGAGATAGTACCTTATTCAAATGATGTTGGGACATTTAAAAAGGTGAGGAAAAACGAAAATCGTTTTTCCTCACCTTTTTCTAGGTTTCTATCATTTTTTTCTGAAAATAAGCATGCGATTTTCAGTAAATTATGAGCTTTAACTACAACTTAATCTCCCATTGAAGGACAATTTGCAGCAAATCTTCTAAGAAATGTCCATCACCCTCCCATTGAAGGACATTTAGCAGCAAATCCCTCTAAGAAATGTCCATCAATCTCCCATTGAAGGACATTTAGCAGCAAATCCCTTTAAGAAATGTCTATCAAACTCCCATTGAAGGACATTTAGCGGCAAATCCCTTTAAGAAATGTCTATCAACCTCCTAGTGAAAGACATTTTGCCGTAAATCCTTTGAGAAATGTCCATCACTAACCCTACGAAAGACGTTTTCCGGCAATATATTTGGGGTTGGGGGCTGTCGAATCAAATGCCAGTTTTTCACTTCAATTCAAAGGTAAGATTCACCAAAATCTCCTTTAAAAACTTCACTCTTCTCTCACATTTAACCTGTATATTTACGTTATACAACATGGAAAGAAGGAATAGTTTTGAAAAAGTGGATGATCGCATTATTCATGTGCTCGATATTAATTGCTGGATGTGGCAACACAAGTCAGAAAAAGGATAGCAGCAATCAAGAAGAAATTCCGACAATGATTGAAGCAACGCTAGATGTACCTGAAAAGGCTGAAATAGGGAATGAGGTTTCATTAGCTGTAACGGTTACACAAGGCAAGGATTTCGTAGATGATGCAACAGAAGTAAAGTTTGAAATTTGGAAAGATGGGCAAAAGAATGCTAGTGAAATGGTTGCAGCAAATCATGCTGAAAAAGGCAAGTATACGAACATCTATAAATTCCAAGAAAATGGAGTTTATCATGTGCAATCACATGTAACGGCAAGGGATATGCATACAATGCCAGAGAAAACTATCCAGATTGGTGATGTGGAAGCCCATCATGAGCATGCAGAGGGCAGTGACGAACATAACAACCATCATGATAGTGATGTTGCGATTCATTTAAAAACGCCAGACCAGATAAACACAAATGAACAAATTCCATTCGTTGTTCATATTGAAAAAGAGCAGCAACCTTTAACGAAAGCTAATGTAAAATTAGAAATTTCGCAAGAAGCTTCAAATCCAGCATGGGTGAATCTGGATGAAGCAGAGAACGGCGAATATAAATCAGAGTACGAATTTCAGTCTAGCGGTAAATATACAATAACAGTCCATGTAACAAACAATGAAGGACTTCATGAGCATACAGAAGTTGATGTGAATGTTCATTAACTTTTATCCCGCATCAACGAGCTGTAAGGCCCCCATTTCAAGAAATTGTGGAAACAAAAAATTCTAAGTGGGGGATCTAACAGCCCTAAATGCTCGGGCGACGGACAGGATGTCCTAGTCAGGTGAAGCCACAGGACAAGGAAAACTTCGTCAGCGACACATCGCACGACCAAAAGTGGGGCTTTTGGGAGGACGTGGCGTTCTGAGCGTGATGGGTTCAACTAACAATCAGTAGGGAAAACCCCTACTGATTGAAGTTTCACTTTATTCATGTTGATAATAGCCGTAAAGTATGGGAGCCCATCAATGAGGGTTCCCATTTTTTAAAAATAATGCTCTGTACTTGAATCTTAAACAGTTCCCTAATGATTATTTTTCCCCAATTTCACGGAGGGCTTCTTTCATTTCATCAACAGTTTCAACTTTCTTATTCCGATCCAATTCATACACATAGAAGATTAATACATTTTCAACTTCATACAATTCATAAGAAATGATATTCATTGACGCTGTTTTATCACGAAAATCCTCTATACCTCTTTTACGTTCTTCTGCTGAATCGAAGATATATACCGTTAACAGCTTACCAGCTAATTCATAAGAGGAGGGTTTGACTCCATTCAGTTTCATTCCAAAAATGTTATGATTGCTAACTTTATTTTCTTTAACTACCAATTGATGTTCTGCAAAAGACGATAGCACTTCATCTAATGTAATCACATCGGGATTTGTTGTTTGGCAGGCGGTCAATAAGAAAACGATTGATATAAGAATTAGAGATAATTTATTCAATTAATCACTTCCTAAATGATTTGTCCTAATAATAGATTATATGTTTTCGGACGAAAATCGAGACGCTTGATATTTTGAATGTGATACAAGCTTCTGATTACATCCAAAAATTGGATAACATTTATTAAAATACTCTTTAATAGAGTTTGGAAAAAAACTATCTTCCCTAGGTGAGTTTTTCTCTTTAATAGTTTGTAAGGAGATATACATTGTTTACTATAACTGTAAAACATGACAATATTGTAAGGCTTTTCCTCTCCCTTGTAAGCTATTTCACTTTTTGTAAATAATTACTTTCTCTAAGATTAAGTCAGTCATGTAGTCGAGGGGGAGTGATGAGAATGAATACTTTACAGCCAGTTTCGGCGAATGAGCGTATTCAAATTATTGATGTATTAAGGGGTATTGCCATATTAGGAATATTACTAGTAAATATAGCGCACTTCAGCTATCCTGATTTATATTTGTCCATGATTGGGAAAGAGAATTTTTTTACGAATCAGTGGAATGAGGCGGACCGTGTTGTACGTGTTTTACTAGATATGTTTGTCCAAATGAAATTTATTTTTTTGTTTTCTTTTTTATTTGGCTTCGGTATGGTTATAATGATGGAGCGAACGATTGAAAAAGGAAGAAAGTTCGTCCCGATTTATATTCGTAGATTGCTAGTACTACTGTTATTCGGGGTAATTCATGCTTTTCTTATTTGGGATGGAGACATTTTAATGGATTATGCCCTCCTTGGGTTTATCCTTCTTTTGTTTAGAAAAGCGAAAGCAAGGACATTAGTTATTTGGGCGATTGTCTTCTATATGCTATTCTCCTTACCGCTTGTATTATCAAGCTTTAATTCAGCAACACAGCCTGGGATGGATGAATGGCAGCAATCCTTGCAAGTTGAAATGGAAGCGGAAGCCAAACAAGCTCTTGATGTGTATGGGAATGGATCATTTATGGATATTCAGAAGCAGAAGCTGCATGATCGGATGACATATATGTCAATGAATGGCATGCTTTCATTAAATCCATTGCTCTTTTTTTATTCATCGCTTCCGTATTTCAGCATGTTTCTAATTGGAGCCGCTTTTGCAAAAGCAAAAATCTTTCATCAGCTAAAAGATAAGCAGAAGGCTGTTAAGGTGATTTGGTTATTAGGGCTTGTTGTCGGCCTCCCAGCAAACATCGCGTTCGGTTTAAAGGGGCAAGAAATCTATTTATTAATCGGTGCACCTTTCTTGACACTCTTCTATATAACGACGATAACGTTTTTATATTCTAACACTTCTATGAAATATTTGCTGCAGCCATTCTCAGCAGTTGGAAAAATGGCATTTACGAATTATTTAGGACAATCAATTATTGGAACCTTTATATTTTACAATTTCGGTCTTGGTTTTTATGGAGAGGTTTATCCGTTTAATGGGCTTCTGCTTGCACTTGGCATTTTTACAGGGCAAGTATTGATTAGTCATTATTGGGTTAAGCACTTTGCCTTCGGACCTTTTGAATGGTTATGGCGCACGTTAACCTATATGAAACGACAGCCCTTTCTAAAAAAATGATCCTCTTTTGAAGATACTCGCCTTATGGCGAGTTTTTTCAATTTCTATTTCATAGTACTATTAAAATGAACAAAAATCGAAGTCATCCTGAAAGGAGTCATGCAATGTATAAAATTTATGTAGTAGAAGATGACAGAAAAATGGCTGCTATTATTTGTCAATATTTCAAAAAGTATGGATATGAAGCACAATACGCTGAAGACTTTGATTTTATTAAAGAAGAGTTTGTTCAATATCGGCCAGACTTAGTCATTTTAGATATTAATTTGCCTTCCTTTGATGGTTTTTACTGGTGTAGGCAAATTAGAGGCATTTCGAATGTGCCGATTATCTTTTTGTCTGCCCGCTCAGGAGAAATGGATCAAGTATTTGCAATTGAAAATGGTGGAGATGATTATATTACGAAGCCGTTCCATATGGAGGTTCTCCTTGCTAAAGTGAAGGGAGTTATTCGAAGAACATATGGAGATTATGCTCTATCGGTTGATCACAATCTTCTTGAAATTGATGGCCTTTTTTTATACCGAGATAAAAATATTATCGAATTTAATGAAAAAAGAACGGAATGTAGTCCGAAGGAATTTCGCCTAATTGATTGTTTAGCTAAAAAATGCGATAAAATTGTTTCACGAGATAAGCTGCTTGAAGCCATATGGGATGAAATCGATCTTGTTGATGATAATACACTAAATGTTAATATTCGAAGAGCTCGTAAAAGACTTGATGAGGTAGGGATTCACGATGCCATTCAAACCCAGCGTGGGCAAGGGTATATGTTAAAGAAAAACTGGAGGCATTCATAATGGGCTTTAGGCAATTTTTATTAGACCGACTTACATATATGATAATGTTCATCGTAATGCTCATTCTCGCACTGCTCGTCATAAAGCTTGGAATGCTTGAAACAGGGGTAACCTTGTCAACAAATAATCTCGTTTACATTGGTCTATTAACAATCGTTTTGCTAATGATCTACTTATTTATTGATTACATAAGACTGAAGCCTTTTTATGCTGGACTGAACAATGCGTCAAAAGAATCAGAATTGCAATCCCTCTTAAAAATAACTGCTGTAACGAAGGAACAGCAAGCCTTTAAGCAGTTATGTGAGGAGGCTTATCAAGATTATGCCCAGAAATTGCGTATGTATGAGGAACAGCAAGAGCAAAATTACTATTTTACGAATCGTTGGACTCATCAGATGAAAACGCCGTTATCTGTCATTCGCCTTATGCTTCAGGAGGAGGAAGAATGGACGAAGGAGGAGTTGATTGAACAAATTGATGAGGAATCATTGAAGCTTCATGATGGATTACAAATGATGCTCTCAACGATTAGACTTCAGAAGTTCGAGCTTGATTTTTCAATTGAAAAAATTGAATTGCTGTCATTTATTCGTGCCATATTACATGATAAACGAAAAACGTTTATTCGCTATCATATCTTTCCGAAGCTTGAAGCAGTTGAAAAAAATATCATAATCGAGTCTGATAGAAAATGGCTGACGTTCGTATTGGAGCAAATCATTCATAATGCGTTAAAGTATTCACGGGGGAATAAAGGAAAGGAAGCAAAATATATGACCATTTTGGTCAATACTGTCGAAAATAAAGTGAAGCTATCGATAGTAGACGAAGGGATCGGAATAAAACGTGAAGATCTCCCAAGAGTTTTTGATCCTTTTTTCACTGGGGAAAATGGGAGGAAGCTACAAGAGTCGACGGGCATGGGGCTTTATTTAGCAAAAAGAATTTGTGATCGCCTACAGCATCCGATTATGGTTCATTCAGTAGAAAATGAAGGGACGACGGTAGAGGTTCATTTTTTACAATCAGTGGATTATTATCAATTTGCTCGAAGATGACAAAATTGTCATCTTCTCTTCTTCTTTTGTCATGTTTATCGATCGTGGAAACAATCTATTTTTCGTAAATTATAGGTAGGCCTTCAATGGGCAGCAGTGAATACATCAGATAGATAAAATGACAAGGGTGATAAAATTGCTATTACGTGCAACAAATATTTCAAAAATTTATATCTCTAAAAAAGGAAGTTTCTCACATCAAGCGCTCGATCAATTCAATCTTCAAATAGAAAAAGGTGAATTTGTTGGGATTATGGGACCGTCAGGAAGTGGAAAATCGACGCTATTAAATATTTTAGCCATGATCGATAAACCTTCGGCGGGAACGGTTGAAATTGACGGTGTAAATACAAGGCAGCTCAATGAAAAAGAGCTGGCATTATTTCGGCGAAAGCGGCTTGGATTTGTATTCCAAGATTTTAATTTGCTTGATACGTTGTCAGTAAAGGAAAATATTCTTTTGCCACTCGTCTTAGAAAGTGTATCGAAAATGGAAATGGAAAGTAGATTAAATGAAATTGCAGAGATTCTTGGTATTCGTGAAATTTTATTAAAAAGGACATATGAAATTTCAGGTGGCCAGCAGCAAAGAACGGCAGCTGCAAGAGCCCTTATTCATAATCCCGAATTAATTCTTGCCGATGAACCGACAGGAAACCTAGATTCAAAGGCAGCAAAGTCGTTAATGGAGGCATTGGAAAGGTTGAATAAAGAACAGGGGCGCTCGATTTTAATGGTGACCCATGATCCATTTGCAGCAAGCTATTGCAACCGGATTGTGTTTATTCGAGATGGGAAGCCATATACAGAAATTTATCGTGGAGAACAGCGGCAAGCCTTTTTCCAAAAAATCCTTGATGTTCTTTCAATGCTAGGAGGTTCCTTTGATGACATTTCGTCAGCTCATTCTAAGTAATATCAGAGGGAATTTTCAGAAGTATAGCTCCTATTTTCTAAGCAGCACATTTACCGTTTTGATTTTCTATATGTTTTCAGCCTTTATTTATCATCCAAGTGTTAAAGGGGAGATTGTTCACGAGATCATCACAAGGCTGCTCATTGCATGTGAAATTGTCATTGTGTTTTTTACGATTTTCTTTGTAAAGTACTCCAATTCAGCATTCATGAAGTCGAGAAAAAAGGAATTTGGTCTGTTGAAGCTCATTGGGCTGGAAAATAAGCAGATTTCTAAGCTTGTATTTTTGGAATTTACGATTATTTCAATCGGAGCGATCGGGGTAGGAATTCTATTTGGAATTCTATTTTCGAAGTTGTTTTTTATGGCGATTACAGCGATTGTACAACCGGAAATTCCACTTGGATTTGTCGTTCCCCAAAAAGCAATTATGACAACCATTATTGTTTTTTTTGTCTTATTTGAATTCATTACACTTTTTGAACTGAAAGAAATTAACAAGAGTGAAATTATTGAGCTTGTTAAGGCAGCAAAAAAACCAAAGGAGCCACCAACCTATTCACTCAAGCTTGTCGTATTAGGCGTTCTTTTGCTAGGAGCAGGGTATGCACTTGCAGCCGTTTCTAATTTAGTGATCCTCTTCTTTTCGATGATTCCGATTTTAGTGCTTGTCATCATTGGGACCAGTTTATTATTTGGCCAATTATCTACAGCTATTTTACAGAAATTGCAAAGCTCCTCACAGCTTTATTGGAAAAAAACAAACATGACGACGATCAGCATGCTTATTTTTAAAGTGAAGGATAATGCAAGAATTCTCAGCAACGCGGCTATTTTAAGTGCAGTTGTCACATCGAGCATGGGGATGTTAATTTGGTTCAGTCATTTTTCAGACACTGCCTTCCGGGGCCCGCAAGATATGATCATTTTGCAAAAAGGAGTGAATGAGTCTCCGTTTTACAAAAGAGAAGAAGTAGAAGCTGCTGCCAAAAAGCATGGGGTAGAAATTAAACATTATGATAAAACGGTGATTTTGCCAACAACGGTGACGATCCGCAACGAGGTTTCGACGATGTGGATCATGTCTGAAAGTGAATTTAATAAACGTGCAAAACAAATGAAGCATATAAAACCATTAAAAATCGAAGATGGGAAGGCTGTATTCATCTCACCTTTTGATCCTTCAGAGGACGAGCGCTTTGCCCCACCTAAATATGAGGATGATCAGATAGATATTCAAATAGCTGAAGAAACCGAAACAATTGCCATTCAGGCTTCTATTGCTGAAGTAACTTTTACACGAGGACAAAAGGGTGGCAATGCCTATCTTCTCGTTACGGATGATAAAATATTTAGTAAGTGGGCGGATTTATTTCCTCGCTCTGAGCAGCTTTTCATGAATGACTACTATTTTGAACAGTTAGAACATGCAGGAGATCTATTAGCTGAATTAAAGGCTAAAAAGGATGAAGCTGCAACTATTACTATTTTTGATGGCTTTTCTTCTTATCTTGACATCAAAATGGGAAATAATTTGCTACTGTTTATCGGATTATTTATTTCAATGCTCTTCTTTCTTGCCTCAGGAAGCTTAATATTTTTTAAATTGATGACGGAAATGGATGAGGATAAACAGGGATTTGCGATTATGCGTAAATTAGGGATGACGGAAGGTGAAGTGAGGCGTTCTGTTTCAATGCAGATGGCGATATTATTTTTCTTGCCAGTTGTCGTTGGAACCGTTCATACATTATTCGCTTTTAACAGTGCCCGTGTTGCACTAATGGCAACAACGATTTGGAATACCGGAATTATCGCGATTGGTCTGTATTTACTATTTCAGTTTGTTTACTTCTTTTTGACGAGAGCGATTTATTTGCGCAAGATTCTTCGATAATGTGCTTTTTGCTCCCAATTTAAAAATATCTCATGTAAACTATTGATATAAGCTTGTTATATTGAAAAAGCAGGTGCAATCGTCTATGGTAAATACCCATCTTATGTTTCATACTGAAATTGGCCGGCAAAAACCTAACAGTATTCGTAATAAAGAGCAAAGCTGCCCCTTTTGCGAACGGGAAAAGCTTATTGATATTATCGCAGTGGATGGACCGATTATTTTTTTGAAAAATAAATACCCTGTATTAGAGAATACGTATCAAACCGTTCTGATCGAGACGGATGATTGCCATGGAGAAATGTCCACCTATCCAGAGGAACATTTAATAAAACTCATTCGTTTCGGTCTAACACATTGGCTTTCAATGATCGAATCCGGTAAGTATAAATCCGTTCTCTTTTTCAAAAATCATGGCCCATTATCTGGTGGCTCAATCGCGCATCCCCATATGCAAATTATTGGATTGAATGAGATTGATTATCGGGAAAAGGTTCAAGCGATCGATTTCGAAGGATTAGTGATTCAAGAAAAAAACGGAACGGTTTTTTCGATCTCAACGAAGCCTCGTGTAGGATTTTATGAATTCAATGTGAAGCTCGGAAAGATTGAAGATATTTATGCGTTTGCCAAATATATTCAAATCGCAACTCATTATACATTAAATCATTTTCCGTTTTCCTGCAGCAG
Organism: Cytobacillus sp. Bva_UNVM-123; assembly: GCF_046351715.2. NCBI lineage: Bacteria > Bacillati > Bacillota > Bacilli > Caryophanales > Bacillaceae > Cytobacillus > Cytobacillus sp. Bva_UNVM-123. Next base: position 4,261,322 of record NZ_CM177772.1, on the reverse strand, counting down.
CTATAATTTATTTTTTTATCAGTTAGCTGATGAAGTCTATGTGAAAATTATTCCGAGGTTTATTACAACACCGTTATTCATTGGGTATTTTATTCCGCAAGTTCCTAATAATATTGAATGGATGAGAAATGACGTACGGGAGAAGTATCTCACTTCATTTACTATGTAGTAATTATCGCCAATCACACAAAATAAGTTGTACTTTGTTTCGATAAAAAATATAATAAAGTGTTGTTTAAACTTCATTTAAAAACATCTCCTACTTACCTTAAAGAGAGGAGATGTTTGCAAACAGGGAGAATGAGATGACTTCAAATAAAAATACTTCACCTCCTAAATTAGATTTTAGTTTAGTGCTCATTTTATTATTATTATTTTTAGTAAGCTGTATATCGATATATAGTGCTCAGACAACTGGGCAATATAAAGAGAATTTTCTGTTGAAGCAAATCGTTTGGTATGGTGTTGGTGCAGGAATTATTGCAGCGGTTATTACACTCGATTCGGAGCAGTTGAAGAAAATTTCGTGGTATGCTTACGGCTGCGGATTATTTTTGCTGGGCTTTTTAATTGTCGCACCAAGTAGTATTGCACCTGTCATTAATGGGGCAAAGGCTTGGTATCGTGTACCAGGGATGGGGTCATTACAGCCTGCTGAACTTGTTAAAGTCTTTATCATCCTAGTTCTTGCGAAAGTGATTGATGATCACCACCAGAAAAATATTAACAAAACCATGAAAACAGATTTCTATCTCCTCATGAAAATTGGTTTGTTTACAATGATTCCACTGCTGCTCGTCATGCAGCAGCCTGATTTAGGGACAGGCCTAGTTTTTATTGCTATCATGCTTGGCATGATTTTTATTTCAGGGATTACTTGGAAGTTGCTTGCACCTATTTTCGGATCGGGTGCTTTCATTGTATCAATTATTTTTTATTTTGTTCTTTGGCAGCCGGATATTTTAGAAAAGTATTTAGGGGTAAAGCCCTATCAATTTGATCGGATCTATTCTTGGCTTGATCCGTATAATTATCAAAGCTCAACAGGATTTCAACTAACAAGATCTCTTCTTGCCATCGGTTCAGGGGAAACGAGTGGAAAAGGATATGGAACAAGAGAGGTTTACTTGCCGGAAAGCCATACCGATTTTATCTTTAGTATTGTTGGGGAGGAGTTTGGATTTATCGGGGCGAGCGTTCTTGTAAGCTTATTCTTTTTGCTTATATACCATATCACGAAGGTTGGCATGGATACGAAGAACAATTTTTATACGTATATTTGTGTTGGTGTTATTAGTATGATTACATTTCATGTTTTCCAAAATATCGGGATGACGATCGGCTTGCTGCCCATTACGGGAATTCCACTACCATTTATTAGCTATGGAGGGAGTTCACTATTAGGAAATATGCTCGCCATTAGCTTAATTTTTTCGATTCGCTACCATCATCGAAAATATATGTTTTCAAATAATGATTAATATAGAGCGGGTCATTTGTGCACCCGCTCTTATTTGATCGCGCCAGTTTCCACAATTCTTGCTTCAGCTTTTACAGAAAAAGTAAGCTTTTTATAGTCTTCCTTCCAGTTGCTAAAATCATAGTGGCGAAAACGTTTTCTATGTAAGTGCCCAAGTCCTAACGGATCAATTCCTAGTTCTTGGAACTGTTTCATTAATTTTAAGCACTCTTTTTCTATATTTTTTTCAAGTTTATCGGTAATTCTCGCTACAACCTTATTTGTTAACGTTTTTCCTGTATATTCTCTAATTTCTCCGATTAACTTAATATGAACATGAACATGAGAATGATCATCTTTGCTTATTGTATATTTGTGTTTCGATCTTATACTTCTAACAGCACTAGCCTCTCCCTTTTTTAAAAAGACTCGAAAGCTACCGCGACTATATTGATCTGTCAGAAGTTTAAAATAAAACATGTTTTCATCACGAAGGACATGAACCTCCCGATCGCCTTTAAATAGGCTAATCCCGCTTATTTCAACTTCTTCAGGACTTAGGGCTCTTATTTCTGGCAAATAGGGATCTTTCCCTTGCATGTAATAGTCACGTAAAAAAATATGTATATTCGTTTCCGGAATATCTCTATTTTCAATATTATGCTTAATAAGATTTTGCAAATATTTAGAAACCCCTTGTGGTCCATAATCACCCTTCAATATTTCTAAAGCACTTCCTGCTGATGTTGCTAAGTAAAGTGTTGAACCGATGCTTGCATCTCTTTGGTAAGAGTCAACAAAATCGGCAATGCCAGAGTCGGAAAGCTTGTCACCAAATATCGTGATAACGAGACCTCCAGTAGCAACTTCTCCTGAAGCTTGCTTTTGCACGTTTAATAATAAATCTCTTCGCAAACGGCCTTCCGTCGTAAATACTTTATTTTCTATTGATTTATCAGGGCGGTAATCCTGTATTAAAATAGCGCCGGTAAATTTATCTTTCGTTAATTGATCAAAGGCTGCTCCTGCTTCAATATTAATTTCATCAATAATATTTTTTTGAACACAACTAGATAAAATGAGCAATGAGAGTAGTAATAACGATAGTTGTTTCATTCTTCTTTTTTCACCTTCTTTGCAATCATTATGCAAATGAACAGAATGGGAATATAAATAAATGCAAAGGCAAATCCGATCTTTATCGCGATATCATTTAATGCAGATACTTTTTCACGGCTGTTAACCAGTTTAATAACGAGTACAGTGATGAGAGCGATAAGAATGGCTCCATTTTTTTGGCGAATATTGAATATTCTTTTCATCAATCTTGAGGAAATCCACATAGAAAGACAAACATTAGGTAGAATAACTAAATTCCAACTGGCTATCCCAATATATTCAAACCGTTCGATAAAAGGCAATCTGACAATTTTCCACATCGTTAATGTAGGCCATGTAGCCTTTAAAAGCTGCTCTCTTGAAAAAAAAGTGATGGTTAAAATCATTAATCCAGTAAATATGAGCGTTATCGTTAGTATGGCAATATGCGCCCATTTTTTTGATCTTTGTGGATCTTTAATAAATGGATAATAAAACAGGATCGTTTCAAATCCAATAAATGATAAAAGCATTTGGTAAGAGCCTAATAGGATATCTTTGAGAGAATGGTTCCAGATAGGCAGCAGGTGGTCAAATTGTGCATATTTAATATTAGAGCTAAATACGAGGATTAAACAAAAAGGGAGAATAAGTCCAAAAAAAGACATCCCGACAACTGTCCGAAATCCTCCATAGACGACATAAATACATAGAAGCATAAAGGCAAATGCGAACCAAAAAACACTTATGTCTGAGAACATCCATACTTGAATAAACTCAATATATGCCCGTAAAATGGTCAAGACGTAAATAAAATAATAAACAATAAACACAGTGCTTATCAGTTTCCCACCAATATTTCCTAATAAGTAAGTATTGGCTGTAACAAGGTCACCATTAACTGTTTCGGCAATTTTATAAATCATCCAAAGGATAATGTGAAGGCTTAATCCGGCGATGATAGTTGAAATCCAAGCATCTTGTCCAGCATGTTTTGTAATAAATCGCTGAAATCCTAGAAAGCCAATCCCAATTTGCATTGAAGCGATTATATAAAACACTAAGGATGGGGAAACTTTTAATCTTTCAGGTATTCTTTCCTGCATTTTTTAGATTGTCCCCCTTCTTATTCATCAATGTCCTTTTTCAATTTTGCTTTTTCTTTGTTAAAGCGCTTGGACTTGTTCGTTCTTAAAAAAATTGGTCGCAATGATTGTTTATTAAATGGTAGTCTTATTAGGGAATCCTTTAAGTCATGAAGCCGAGGTGGAAAAATTGGTTCTAAAAAGGGCCTCCCTAACGATGTGAGGCGCAATAAATGGGTTAGCATAATACAGAAAGCGAAAACGATGCCAAGCAATCCCCATAACTCAGCAAATAGCAAAATAGGGAATCGTAATAAACGGATCGTATTGCCCATTTTATAAACAGGTGTCGTAAAGGAAGCGAGAGCGGCCAATGCAACAATAATGAGAAGCACATTACTCGTTAGCCCAGCTTCAACAGAGGCAGTTCCAATGACAATTCCTCCCACGATGCCAATTGTTTGCCCAACCTTCGTCGGAAGTCTTGCTCCAGCCTCTCTTAATAGTTCGATGGTTAGTTCGAGAAAGATCGCTTCTAGTATAGGGGGAAATGGCACAACCCGCCTCGATGTAATTAAGGTTCCAACTAAATCACTTGGAATTAATTCATAATGATATGTGAGTACCGCTACGTACAATGGTGTAGCAAGGAAAGAAAATAAGACAGCGAATACTCTAACGATTCTAAAGAATGATGCTAATATCCAATTAAGGAAATAATCTTCGAAGGAATTAAAAAACTCAACTAGCGTTGTAGGTCCAATCAGAACATGTGGAGAACCATCAACGATAATGGCAATTTTTCCTTCTGAAAGAATTCCTGCAATTCTATCAGGTCTTTCCGTATCCAATAGCTGTGGGAATGGAGAATTAGAATTATCGCATATAAGCTGAACGATATAGGAACTATCTGTAATCGAATCAAACTCTATTTCTTTAATGCGTTGTCTCACAGTATTTACGTTTGCATCATTTGTAATGGATTCAATATAGAGAATGGCAACTCTCGTATTAGATAAGCTTCCAACAATGAATTCCTCAACAACAAGCTCCTTTATTGGCAATCTCTTTCTAATTAAATTAATATTTTGACCTAGTGATTCGACAAATGCCTCTTTTGGTCCGATGACAGAGAATTCAATTTCAGGCGGTGAGAGGCTGCGGACAAGTTTTTTTTGAACAGCGATGAAGACAAACTTCTTTTCATCATTGTTAATGGTCAGCATCACATAGCCATTTAGCAATTTTTGCTCAATTTTAGTGATGTCATTTGAAATTTCTACGTCCGTCAGCGGCAATATTTCTTTCGCATCGTTGATGGAATTTAACTCCTTATCCAATAGGTTTGGCAGCAAGCTTTGTTGAATAACTTGTTCATCAACCAAAGTAGATAAAAAGGTTAAGCAGAGATTTGTATTTGTTAACTTATTTTTATAATCGATTTTGGTGAAATCCTTCGATCTCTCTAATGTTTTCTCCCAATTCATTTGATCACTATTTTTTTTGTTCTTCATTCGCTCAAACCATTTTTTCATAACCATCACCATCATTTTTGGGAATTACTTTTATTGTTACCAGAATTGGGCGGTTTATGAATCAAGTTCATTTTGCTCAAAAAAAAAAGAATCCACATATAAAATGTAGATTCTTTTTCTTGAGTGGGAAGAGCTCCAAAAAGGGGGGAGCATCGAAAATTAGAGATCTATTTAAGGAAAAATTCCTCAATATCATTTAGCATTAAATTTGCAGCAATGACACCACCAGCAGTATTCCAAATGATGTCATCAACTTTATGAACATTTCCTTTTTGCGCTACATCAAGTTTTTGGAATAACGGATCATTTATCCATTCTTCTTCAAGCTGAGTTCCAGCTCCATCACCAGGTTCATAAGTGAAATAGAAGAGAACATCTCCATCCATTAAAGGAATTTGTTCTTTCGTTACATTTCTAATCGCAAAATCGTCAACATTTTGGCTATCTGGGCGTTGGAAACCTAGCTGATCCCAAATAACTCCTGAGAATGTATCCTTTTGGTAAATACGTACATCTCCAGCCATGAAACGAACCATTGAGATTTTTTGATTTACCTTATCTCCAAGCTTTTCTTTTAAATCAGCAATCCGTGCATCATAAGCAGCGATTACTTCTTTGCCTTTTTCTTCTTTATTTACAGCTTTTGCATATAACTCAAAATTTTCTTTCCAGTTTCCTCGTAAAGTCTCAGCAAATACTGTCGGAGCAATTGAATTTAATTGGTCATAAATCTGTTCATGGCGCATTTTATTCCCGATAATTAAGTCAGGCTTAAGAGCGGCAATTGCTTCAACGTTCACTTCAAGCTCTGTTCCAACGATTTTAACATCTTTCAGCTTATCAGTAAGATGCTCATAAAAAGTGTCTTGAGTCGTTGGCTTAACAGTACCGACAGGTGTAATACCTAATTCTAAAAGTGCTTCAGTTCCTTCATTTGTCAAAATAACGACTTTTTCTGGTGTTTTCTCAATTGGTGTAGAACCCATTGCATGTTCCACTGTATATCCAGTATTTTCAGCTTTATTGTTAGTGTCTTCTTTTTTATCTGTTGTTGCTTTTTCGCTATTGCCACATGCTGCTAATGCGAAGATCATCATTGTTAAAAACAAGGGTAGTAGTTTTTTAATCGTCTTCATTTTCTTCCTCCGTAAGCTGTTCTAATAGCTGTTAATGATAATCATTTTCAATCACTATCTAATCATAAGTTGCTAGACTAATATTGTCAATAGTTAAGTGAAAATGATTCTCAAAGTCATTGACAGTATATAATAAATACGTTTCAATAGAAGTAAAAGTGATCATAGATTATGCATACTAAGATGTTTGGAAGGTTTATACGATGCTACTAAAAAATAATAGTCACAAAATAATCGGTCTTTTTGCAATTATTATCTTATTATTACTATTAATGTGTGCCAGCATTGTTTATGGGTACACGGACACCACTTGGAAGATGGTGTTAGATGCTTTTCAGTATAATGATGGTTCAACAGAGCATCTTGTTATTGAAACAGTTAGATTGCCGCGAGCTTTAATAGCTGCTGCAGTAGGGAGTAGTTTAGCCATTGCTGGAGCACTTATGCAAACATTAACCAAAAATCCGCTTGCTTCCCCGGGAATTTTTGGTGTAAATGCAGGAGCCGGTTTTGCTGTTGTCATTGCGGTTAGTCTTTTTTCGATTGCAAATCTTCAAGCCTTTACATGGATTGCTTTTTTAGGAGCGGCAGTAGCTGCTATTAGTGTATATATGATCGGTTCCGTTGGTAGAGAGGGACTAACACCGATGAAGTTAACTTTAGCTGGGGCAGCGATATCAGCCATGTTTGCTTCATTTACACAAGGTTTTTTAGTTTTAAATGAAGCAGCATTAGAGCAAGTGTTATTTTGGCTAGCTGGTTCAGTTCAAGGAAGAAAGTTAGAAATTTTAACGAATGTATTACCTTATTTAGTAGTCGGTTGGTTTGGCTCACTTATTATCGCTACCAAAATGAATGTTTTATCAATGGGGGAAGATGTAGCAAAGGGTTTAGGGATGAATACAGCGCTACTAAAAATCTTTGCAGCCATTTTTATTATTTTATTAGCAGGTGGTTCGGTCGCAATTGCTGGACCAATCGGTTTCATAGGAATTATTATTCCCCATATTACGAGAACGATTGTCGGAATTGATCATCGTTGGGTAATTCCTTATGCAGGAATTCTTGGTGGTATTCTATTGCTGACAGCGGATATTTTTGCGCGGTATATTATTATGCCCCAGGAAGTTCCGGTCGGCGTGATGACCGCGATTATTGGAACTCCATTCTTTATTTATATTGCAAGAAGGGGGTTCAATGCAAAATGAGTAAATATAGAAATATTCGCGTATTAAAAGGCAAGGCTTCATTTCTTGTTGATAAAAAAGCGATTTCTATTTTAATGATAATGGCTGTATTGGCGGTAATTGTCTTTATTTTGAGCACAGGCTTAGGCGAAATGAAAATAAGTCCACTTACGGTTGTGAAGGTGTTTTTTGGCGGTGGAACGGAGATGGAACAGCTTGTTATTCGCTCGTTCCGTTTACCTAGAATTTTGATAGCATTAATCGTCGGCATGTCATTAGCTGTAGCAGGCGGCATTTTACAGGGAATCATTCGAAATCCGTTGGCTTCTCCAGATATTCTAGGAATTACCGGTGGAGCTGCTGTAGCTGTCGTATCATTTTTGACTTTTTTTAGTGATAAAAACAATTCGTTAACAGTTAGTATTCAATGGCTTCCACTTGTTGCATTTTGCGGTGCTGGTGTAGTAGCTATCGCTGTATATTTATTATCATGGAAAAATGGCGTCTCTCCTATTAGGCTTGTGCTAATTGGGATTGGGATATCTGCTCTTACGCAAGCACTTACAACTATTATGATGATTTCAGGACCAATCTATCGTGCAAGCCAAGCAAATATGTGGATTACAGGGACTGTGTACGGTTCAAATTGGACAAACGTTATTACATTAGCTCCTTGGGCATTTATCTTTTTGCTTATCTCATTTATGATGGCAAGAAATCTTAATATTCAAGAGCTTGGCGATGAAATTGCTACTGGAGTTGGGAGCGCGGTCGGTAAACAGCGATTCATCTTATTAATGATTAGTACTGCGTTAATTGGCAGTTCTGTTGCATTTGCGGGAGGAATCGGCTTTGTCGGCTTGATGGCCCCACATATGGCAAGAAGGTTAGTTGGCTCTGCCTTTGGTGCACTTCTTCCAGTCTCTGCACTCATTGGTGCTGTACTTGTCATGGTTGCAGATTTAATTGGACGAACCGTGCTTGCCCCAATCGAAATACCTGCAGGAGTGTTAACTGCAGGAATCGGAGCACCTTATTTCATTTATTTATTATTCAAAACGCGTAACGCTTAATATAATTAAGGAGCAGTCGAAATGACAGGATCAATCGAAACACAAAAACTAACACTTTCATATGGGGAAAGTATCATAATTGAAGAATTGGATCTTACAATTCCTAAAGGTGAAATGACCATTTTTATCGGTGGGAACGGCTGTGGAAAATCGACATTGCTTCGATCAATTGCCCGACTTTTAAAGCCTAAAGCTGGTGCGGTGCTGCTAGAAGGAAAGGCCATTGCGAAAATGCCAACAAAAGATGTGGCTAAACAGATGGCTATACTTCCGCAATCACCAATTGCGCCTGAAGGATTGACGGTACTTCAATTGGTGAAACAAGGTCGGTATCCTTATCAAACTTGGCTAAAGCAATGGACAGAGAAAGATGAAGAAAAGGTTAATAATGCTTTAATGGCAACGAAAATAGCAGACTTAAAAGATCGGCCCGTCGATTCGCTTTCTGGTGGTCAGCGCCAAAGAGCCTGGATTGCCATGACTTTAGCTCAAAATACTGAAGTTGTCTTGCTTGATGAACCGACAACTTATTTAGATATGTCCCATCAAATCGAAATTCTCGATCTACTATTTGAGCTCAATGAAACAGAGAAAAGAACGATAGTTATGGTGCTCCATGACTTAAACCTAGCTTGTCGCTATGCTCATAACATTGTCGCGATTAAGGACAAAAAGGTATATGCACAAGGAAAGCCAGAATATGTGATGAATTGCAGTCTTGTGAAAAATGTATTTAATATGGATTGTCAAGTAACGACTGATCCACTCTTTGGTACACCACTTTGTATTCCATTTGGAAAAGGCAGATGTATTTTACCGCAAGTTAACGGGCAGTAAGCCCCCTATTAATTGACGTTACACTTCACCTAACTCATAGCGATAAATTGAAGGGGGAGGCGCCTTTTGGCTAGTCTATCTGATTCACTCATACACGAGCTTAAAGAAATGCGGTTAACAACTGAAAAATGGGCATCACCGCTTTCTATTCAAGTGAATAACTTGCTTGATGAAAATGAGATGCGGGAATATTTGGATTTACTAGGAAAACATATTGAGGCTGCCAATAGCAAAACGGCAGGCTCCATCTTTATGAAACGATATGCTTTTTTAGCTGTGATGTTTCTTTATACGATGACTAGTAAAAACGAAAAGCTGCTCATCTCGGAAGAAAATATATCTATTGAAACAGATGAAAAAGCAGAAGTATGGCTTCCAGCGTTTTATTTTTCCCGTTTAGAATCGGAGCGGTTATGGAAAGATCGAAAAGCTTGGAGAAAGAATTGTATTGAAGCTCTATTTAAAGATCATCTCTATCCACTCATTCATTGTGTCGCAAAAGTAACAAAGATTTCGAAGCTTATATTATGGGAGAATATCGCTATTTATATTTTTTGGTTATATGAGACTGTTTTTCAAAGGGAAGAAAATGACTTTGAATTAAACGAAAAAGCAAAGGATGATTTTCAATATATTGTTTTTGAAGCAGAAGGATCGTTGTTTGGCGATTATCATGAAAATCCACTAAAGCGCTTTTATAAAGAAAAAATGTATGTGAAAGAGATTGATAAGGAAATAAGGCAAAGATCCTCATGTTGCTTTGCCTATTTAACAAAAAGTAAGCAGCATTGCTCAACATGCCCATGTATGAAGATATGAAAATGTAGTGAAGTGTTTTAATTGAGCGGTCTCAGAAGGGAGTTACCTAATGAGACCGTTAAACTATTTTTTCTTATATTGATTGTTTTGACTATTAACCTTTCCACTGCCGCCTGTTTCAACAGTCGGCCCTGCATTTCCTTTCACACTAGCTGCACTAACACCAGCTCTTGAAGGATTTTTTTTCATTCTTGCCATAATGTCTTCACCTCCATTAATAGAATATCCAATAATCAGGATAATATCTTAAGGACAAAAACAAATATAAAAAAAGCGCTTTTTCACGATGAAAAGCATTGCGTAAATTTTACAAATATTTTATCATTATAAGTAATTACACTCATTCACAGTGGAAGTTTTTTTTGCAACAAAAATGAATGAGTATTCATTCAAGGGTGAAAAGGGGGAAATGAAGTTGATCCAACAAATCAAAAAAGCAGCAGTTCTTGGTTCAGGGGTAATGGGTTCAGGTATTGCAGCACACCTAGCGAATATTGGAATTCCAACCATATTGCTAGATGTTGTACCTCGAGAATTAACAGATTCCGAAAAGGCGAAAGGTCTTACACTTGAAGATAAGGCTGTACGCAACCGTATTAGTGAAGCAGGGAAGCAGAATCTCTTAAAGCAAAAACCAGCTCCGCTAACTTCAAAAAAGAATCTTTCTTTAATTGAGGCTGGAAACTTTGAAGACGATATGGAACGACTTAAAGAGGTTGATTGGATTATCGAAGTAGTTGTTGAAGACCTTAAAATTAAAAGACAAGTATTTGCAAAGGTGGATGAATGTCGAAAACTAGGCAGTATCGTAAGCTCTAACACATCCGGTATCTCAGTAGAAGCGATGGGGGAGAATCGCTCAGAGGATTTCCAAAAGCATTTCCTTGGCACACACTTCTTTAACCCACCACGATATTTAAAACTATTGGAAATTATCCCGACGAAACATACAGACCCTGAAGTTCTCTCATTTATGAAGGAATTTGGTGAAGATGTATTAGGAAAAGGTGTTGTAGAGGCGAAGGATACACCGAACTTTATTGCGAACAGAATCGGGACATATGGACTGCTAATAACTGTTCAAGAAATGCTAAAAGGCGGCTATAGTGTCGGTGAAATAGATTCAATTACGGGTCCTTTAATTGGTAGACCGAAAAGTGCAACCTTCAGAACGCTTGATGTCGTTGGTCTTGATACATTTGTTCATGTTGCCAATAATGTTTACGAGCAAGTAGAAGGAAAGGAAAAGGAAGCATTTGAAGTTCCAACCTTCATGAAGGAAATGCTTAATAAAGGCTGGCTTGGCAGTAAGTCTGGGCAAGGATTCTTTTTGAAGCAAGGAAAGGAAATTCTTGAATTAGATCCTACTACTTTACAATATGGTCCTCGTAAAAAGCTGAAAACAGCAGCAACAGAGCTAAGTAAGCAGGAAAAAGGTACGGCCAATAAATTAAAAGCACTCGTATATGCCGATGATCGGGCTGGACAACTGCTATGGGGAGTATTAAGTCCGTCTTTAATCTATTCCGCTACATTACTCGGCACAATTGCAGATGATGTTGTTGCGATTGATAAAGCTATGAAATGGGGCTTCGGTTGGGAATTAGGTCCATTTGAAATCTGGGATGCAATCGGCCTCGAAAAATCTGTTCAGAAAATGACAGAATCCGGAGAAGTTGTTCCAGCATGGGTTCAAGAAATGCTTGAAAAAGGGTTTACGTCATTTTATAAGGAAGAGAATGGAGACCTTTACTATTATCAAAATGGTGACTATCAATTAGTCGAGGAAAACGTAAAGGCGATAAATTTAAAACGGCTTAAAAAGCAAAACGGCGTTATTAAAAAGAATAGTGGTGCGAGTTTAATAGATATCGGCGATGGCGTTGCCCTACTAGAATTCCATTCAAAAGGCAACTCTCTCGGATTAGATATTATTCAAATGATAAATTTTGCGATTGATGAAGTTGAAAAGAATTATAAAGGACTTGTCATTGGAAATCAGGGGAAAAACTTTAGTGTTGGCGCAAACCTTGCCATGATTCTTATGGAAGCACAGGACGATAATTTCTTCGAGCTTGACATGGTTGTTCGTCAATTCCAACAAGCGATGATGAAAATAAAATACAGTCAAAAGCCTGTCGTTTCAGCTCCTTTCGGTATGACATTAGGGGGAGGAACGGAAATATGCTTACCGACAGCACATATTCAAGCTTCAAGTGAAACATACATGGGACTTGTTGAAGCTGGAGTAGGGCTTATCCCTGGAGGCAGTGGAAATAAAGAGCTGTATATAAAGCATTTAAATAGTATGCCAAGCGGAGTTGAATATGATCTTCAAAAGGTAGCGAATAAAGTATTTGAAACGATTGCAATGGCTAAAGTATCAACATCAGGGGAAGAGGCTCGTGATAACAATTTCTTGAACTTTGCTGATGGCATAAGTGTAAATGGTGATCATCAACTTTATGATGCAAAACAAGTCGTGTTATCTCTAGCTGAAAAAGGCTATCGCCCTCCAGTTCGTAAAAAAATACCGGTTGTAGGGGAAACTGGTTATGCAACCTTGCTACTTGGTGCACAAGCAATGTTTTACTCTGGATTTATTTCTGAACATGATTTAAAGATTGCTAAAAAGCTAGCATATGTCATTGCTGGTGGTAAAGTGCCATATGGAACGGAAGTAGATGAGCAATATTTGCTAGATTTAGAGAAAGAAGCATTTATGAGTCTCTTAGCTGAGCCAAAAACTCAAGCGCGCATGCAGCATATGCTCATCAAAGGCAAACCACTGCGCAACTAGTACGACAAGGCGAAATTGCGATTTGCAGAAGGAGAGGGAGAAAAATGAGAGAAGCGGTAATTGTAGCGGGTGCTCGTACCCCAGTCGGCAAGGCTAAGAAAGGAACATTGGCAAATGTTAGACCTGATGATCTAGGTGCGTTAGTCGTCCGCGAAACATTGAAGCGAGCTAGTAATTATGAGGGAAATATTGATGACTTAATTATTGGGTGTGCAATGCCAGAAGCAGAGCAGGGCCTAAATATGGCTCGAAATATTGGTGCATTGGCTGGCCTTCCTTATACAGTTCCAGCGATCACCATCAATCGGTACTGTTCGTCAGGATTACAATCTATCGCTTATGCGGCAGAGAAAATAATGATCGGTCATGCAGATACGATCATCGCTGGCGGTGCAGAGTCAATGAGTCTCGTACCAATGATGGGTCATGTAACTCGTCCAAATATTAAACTAGCTGAGACTGCTCCGGAGTACTATATGGGCATGGGGCATACAGCTGAAGAAGTGGCAAAGAAATATGGAATTTCCCGTGAGGATCAGGATGCATTTGCAGTCAGAAGCCATCAAAAAGCTGCAAAAGCTATTCAAGAAGGGAAGTTTGTGGAAGAAATTGTTCCTGTTGATGTTACGCTAAGATCGATCGGAAAGGACAATAAATTACTTGAGAAGACCATTCAATTTAGTCAAGATGAGGGAATAAGAGCAGATTCAACAGTTGAAACATTGGCAAAGCTTCGACCAGCATTCTCTGTAACGGGAACAGTAACTGCAGGAAATTCCTCTCAGACGAGTGATGGAGCTGCTGCCGTAATGGTTATGGATCGGGAAAAAGCTGAATCAACAGGCTTAAAGCCAATGGCAAAATTCAGATCATTTGCAGTTGGTGGGGTGCCACCTGAAATTATGGGGATCGGCCCAATTGTAGCCATTCCAAAAGCATTAAAGCTTGCAGGGTTAGAGCTTTCTGATATTGGCTTATTTGAACTGAATGAAGCATTTGCTTCTCAATCTATCCAAATTATTCGTGAGCTTGGATTAGATGAAGAAAAAGTAAATGTTAATGGGGGTGCCATTGCATTAGGTCATCCACTTGGCTGTACAGGTGCAAAATTAACACTATCACTCATCCATGAAATGAAAAGACGCAATCAGCAGTTTGGAGTCGTAACAATGTGCATTGGCGGTGGCATGGGGGCTGCTGGCGTTTTCGAATTGCTTTAATAGATAAGGGGGCATATCCTCGTCCCAGCGTTTTAAATGGAGAAGAGTTCTTGCAAATAAGAGTTAAAAGGGATGGGAGAAAGGCTCTTTAGCTTTTCTCCGTAAATAGAATGGAGGAAAATAAAATGACAAATCAAACTGAAAACGTAATTAAAGGTGGAAGTTTTTTAATTGAAGATCTTCCTTATGACCGTGTTTTCACACCAGAGGATTACACAGATGAACAGAAAATGATTGCAAAAACGACAGAGGATTTTATTGTAAACGAAGTTCTTCCAGAAGTTGAACATTTAGAAAATCATGAATTTGATCGTTCTGTTAAGTTGTTAAAGCAAGCTGGAGAGCTTGGACTATTAGGTGCTGATGTCCCAGAAGAATATGGTGGATTATCTTTAGATAAAGTAAGCTCAGCTTTAATTTCTGAAAAGATGGCTCGTGCAGGCGGCTTTTCTATAACTCACGGAGCTCATGTCGGAATTGGCTCACTTCCGATCGTATTATTTGGGAACGAAGAGCAAAAAGAAAAATATTTGCCACTTTTAGCAACAGGTGAAAAGATTGCTGCATATGCATTAACAGAGCCTAGCTCTGGTTCTGATGCGCTCGGAGCGAAAACAACGGCAAAATTAAATGCTGAAGGCACCCATTATGTGTTAAATGGCGAAAAACAATGGATTACAAATGCTGGTTTTGCAGATGTATTTATCGTATATGCCAAAATTGATGGCGAGCATTTTTCGGCATTTATCGTTGAAAGAGAGTTCCCAGGTGTTTCTGTAGGCCCAGAAGAAAAGAAAATGGGAATAAAAAGCTCATCAACCCGTACATTAATTTTAGAAGATGCGCAGGTGCCTAAAGAAAACCTCTTAGGTGAATATGGGCGAGGTCATGTGATCGCCTTTAATATTTTAAATATTGGCCGCTATAAACTAGGAGTAGGAACAGTAGGTGGTTCAAAGCGTGCATTTGAACTAGCAGTGCAATATGCTAACCAACGTCAGCAGTTTAAAACACCTATTTCACAATTTAATTTAACAAAAGAAAAGTTTGGCACGATGGCTTCCAAAATTTATGCTGCTGAAAGCTCTGTTTATCGAACAGTTGGTTTATTTGAAGACCGTATGAGCAAGCTGTCTGATGAGGAAGTAAAGGATGGCAAAGAAGTAGCAAGGTCAATCGCAGAATATGCTATAGAGTGCTCACTTAATAAATTTTTCGGAAGTGAAGTGCTTGATTATGTAGTTGATGAAGGAGTCCAAATTCATGGTGGATATGGATTCATGGCTGAATATGAAATCGAAAGAGCTTATCGTGATTCTCGGATTAACCGCATTTTTGAAGGAACGAATGAAATTAACCGACTATTAGTTCCAGGTACATTTGTACGTAAAGCTCTTAAAGGTGAACTTCCGTTATTTGAAAAAGCACTTAGCTTGCAAGAGGAGCTCATGATGCTGATGCCAGAGGATCCGGGTGATGAGCCATTAGCGCAAGAAAAATATTTAGTGAAAAATGCAAAGAAAATCGGTTTATTACTAGCAGGGCTAGCTGCACAAAAATATGGTAAAGCTTTAGAAAAAGAACAAGAAGTATTAGTGAATATTGCTGATATCGTTTCACTTGTGTATGCGATGGAATCGGTAGTTCTTCGTACAGAAAAAGCACTCGAAAAAGATGGATTAGAGCGTGGTAAACAAAAACTGCTTTATACTCAAATCTTTTGCCAAGAAGCATTTAATGAAATCGAGCAGCATGCGAAAGAAACACTTGTTGCAGTTGAAACAGGAGATGCTCTCCGCATGATGATTTCAGCACTTCGCAAGTTTACACGCCATACACCAATTAATGTGATTGCGAAAAAACGAGAAGCAGCTGATAAATTAATTGAAGCAGAAAAATTTGTTCTATAAGTAGAAAAGCCTTTTTATTAGATGGAGTGATCTCTAAATTTGTTTTCGATTGAGAGATCCTCCTTTTCTTTGATATTATCTATAAAGTAAAGAAGGAATAATTAGAATCATAGCGAATAATCAAGAAGAGTGGCAAAAATTATGATTAGACTTGAGTTTATGGTAGTATTTACTATACTTAGCTGTAAATTTATTTAATAGTTGGACAAGATAATGGTGGTGGAATGATGGAATTAACTTTTTATTGGTACCCGAAATGTGGGACATGCCGCAAAGCTAAGAAATGGCTGGATGAGCACCAATTAGCTTACGAAGCAGTACATATTGCTGAAAATCCCCCTTCCCTCACCGATTTAAAGAGCCTTTATCAAAATAGTGGTTTAGACATTAAAAAGTTCTTTAATACAAGTGGGATGAAATACCGTGAGCTTGGCTTAAAGGATAAAGTCAAAACGATGTCAGATGAGGAATTACTCGCTCTTTTAGCAACTGACGGGATGTTAATTAAGCGTCCAATTTTAACAGACGGGCAAAAGTTGACAGTGGGATTTAAAGAAGAGGATTACGAAAAAATATGGCTCTCATAAAGATATTGACAATTATGAGTAATATTTGTAATGCTTAAGAGGGAGATCAACAAGTTGATCTTAAATTGAATGAAAAAGTGGAGGGGTTTAAGTGAACACACCAAAGGAATTACGTTATTCAGAGGAACATGAGTGGGTAAAAACAGAAGGAGAGCAAGTTCGTATTGGGATTACTGACTTTGCTCAATCAGAGCTAGGTGACATCGTATTCGTAGAACTACCAGAAGTAGGGGATGAAGTTACAGCTGATGAGCCTTTCGGTAGTGTTGAGTCTGTAAAAACGGTGTCTGAATTATATTCCCCGGTTACAGGAAAAGTTGTTGCAATTAATGAAGACCTTAGTGATAGCCCAGAATTTGTCAACGAATCTCCATATGAAAAAGCATGGATGATCGTTGTCGAACTATCTGATACAAGTGAATTGGACAACCTTATGACTGCTGAACAATACGAAGAAATGGTAAAAGAAGACTAATATTAATATGATAAATCTACTTATAGGCGCGTTCGCATTCTAATAGGTAGACTACTTTAGAGGTTATCACAATGTGGTAACCCTTTTTTAATTTCGTATGACGTGATCACCAAGGAAAGCTTCTTTGAATTTCTATCGCAGGAAACAATCTGAACTTTGATTGTTCCGAAGGCGCTTGCGCTTTTCTAGTCTTATTAGAATTTATATCTTTGAAGTTGGATGGGTGTCTAGCTGCAGCGCCTAGCGCCTAGTAAACTTCCGACGCACAGGACGTGCTAGTGCAGGCATTGCCACAAGGATGTGGCGTATTTTGCCTGCCCTCCCTCTCCCTGCGATAAGTCAACATCGACTCGTTATCACTTGTCGTGTTTCCTTTATCTCAGTCGAGGTCAGTCCAGTTTATCCCGCATTAACGGGCTGTAAGACCCCCCACTTTAAAAAGTTGAGCAAAGCCCAAAAATTCTAAGTGAGGGCTCAAACAGCCCATAAATGCCCGATTAGTTCAACTAACAATCAGTGGGGATGAAGGCCCCCCACTAATTGAGTTTCACTTTATACGTCGCTGCCCAAGGCGCTTGCGCTTTTCTTTTCTTCATTCCGCAGAAGCTCGCACCGATATTTGAAGAATGAATATGGTAAAATAAAAGTAATAACTATTAGTAATTTGCTGCAATCTGAAAATGATTTAAACTACAACTGTCGCCCAGGTGATAAAAATGAATGAAGAATTCCTAGATAAGGTTATCATTGTAGAAGGAAAATCAGATAAATTAAAAGTAAAAGAAATTGTGAGTGAGCCAATTGAGATTATTTGTACGAACGGAACAATTAGCATTTCAAAGCTAGATGAATTAATTGATTCATTAATGGAAAAGCAAGTATTTATTTTGGTAGATGCCGATGCAGCAGGAGAAAAACTGCGTAAACAGTTTAAAAGGGAATTTCCAGAGGCGGAGCACCTCTATATTGATCGCATGTATCGAGAAGTTGCTACAGCTCCAGAACACCATTTAGCAACCATTCTATTAGGGGCAAATATTGATGTTTATACAAAGTTTTTGGATAGAGGATGATAGAATTTGCAGGAATGGTCACATGAAGTAATTGTCAAATCTTTACAGAAGAACAAAATATGTTTGTTATATTTATATACACCATTATGTGGGACATGCCAGTTAGCAGGAAAAATGCTTTCAGTTGTCACAGAGCTTTTGCCACATATTGAAATGGGGAAAGCGGATTTAAATTATCTTCCTTATTTTGCAGAATTATGGGAGATAGAAAGTGTACCTTGTTTAATTGTCTTTAAAGATGGACAGCTTGTAGAAAAAATATATGCTTTTCATTCAGTTCCTTATTTAGCTGAGAAAATTAAAAACTTGCTTTAACAAAATGACATATTTCTCGGGAAATGAAAGGTATTGCTGAAAAAAGTCGAGGTGCATAAACGCAAAGCATATATTTACTTTATCGGAAAAAAGAGGGAGGAAGATTTTAATTCTTGTTGAATAGATAAGGGAGTGTGAATGAGTAGAAAACCTGAGTGGTTGAGGTGTGACGAATGAAAAAGCTGGTTGCATCATTTATTAACGATGTGAAATCAAAGGATCATATTATCCTTTTTTTAAAGGATGCTGCCTTTACATCCGTTATTCAAACTGACACGGAATCGGTTACGCTTTTATTTTCGAAGGGAGATATCTCCATTTCACCCCATCCTAATATGGGGAATTTAGAGAATGTAATACTCTCAGGCTCCTTTGCTAGCATTGCCTCTATTTTAACCGGTAGAGAAAAGTTGCGGACAGCAGTAAAAAATGGACAAATTTCCGCAAGCTCAACCTTTCGAAAAATCCTATTTTTAGAATCATTATTTATTTTGGCAAGTAAAGACGACAATTCAAATCAATTTAGTCAGAAAAAATTAAAATAGCTATTGACCTTTTATTTTGACTTATGTTAGTATCACTTTAATTACTCGAGTAAATAAATTGAATATTCTTATCAAGAGAGGCGGAGGGACTGGCCCGACGAAGCCCGGCAACCGGTAATTTACACGGTGCTAATTCCAGCAGAGCATTTGCTCTGGAAGATAAGGAGAGATGCGATACTACCCTCTTCTTATGAAGAGGGTTTTTATTTTTTCTATGAAAGAGATATGGATTAGGCAAGTAAGACAGGAATTTATTATAGTAAAAAGGGAGAGAGTGAAAATGACGGAGAAGCAAAAAAATTATCGGTTTGAAACACTTGGTGTTCACGGGGGATTGCAACCAGATCCAGTAACAGGTGCCAGAGCAGTTCCAATTTATCAAAATAATGCGTACCAATTTAAGAATACAGAACATGCAGCTAATCTATTTAGTCTAAAGGAGCCTGGTTATATATATACAAGGATTCACAATCCAACAGTAACCGTTTTTGAAGAGCGGATTGCACTGTTAGAAGGCGGGGTAGGTGCATTAGCCGTAGCCAGTGGGCAAGCAGCTATTACATTAGCGATTTTAAATCTTGCTCAAGCTGGGGATGAAATTGTGTCAGCATCCAATTTATATGGAGGAACATATAACTTATTTGCGGTAACTCTTCCGAAGTACGGAATTACGGTGAAGTTTGTGAATCCAGACGACCCAGAAAACTTCCGCAAAGCAATTACAGAAAAAACAAAAGCTGTCTATGCTGAAACAATTGGCAATCCAAGCCTTAAAGTACTTGATATTGAAAAGGTTGCCGGAATCGCGCATGAAAATGGGATTCCATTAATAATTGATAATACATTTGCAACTCCTTACTTATGCAGACCAATTGAATATGGTGCAGACATTGTCATTCACTCAGCGACAAAATGGCTTGTTGGTAACGGAACGACTTTAGGTGGTGTAATTGTTGATGGTGGTAAATTCGATTGGAATTCACCGAAGTTCCCAGGATTTGTAGAGCCAGATCCAAGCTACCATAATCTTGTTTATAGTGAAGCTCTCGGTCCTGTCGCCTATATAATTAAGGCTAGAGTTCAATTGCTAAGAGATTTAGGTCCAGCCCTTAGCCCACAAAACGCATTCCAATTTAGTCTCGGACTCGAAACTCTACATGTACGTATTAAGGAGCATGTGGCAAACACGAAGAAAATTGTTGAATATTTAGAGGCGCATCCAGCAGTTGAATGGGTTTTATATCCGGGTCATGATCAATCACCTGATAAGCCGTTAGTAGATAAATATTTGCCTAAAGGGGCAGGATCCATTGTCGTCTTTGGGATTACAGGAGGAAGAGAAGCAGGTGCAAGCTTTATCAATCACCTAGAGCTATGGGCACATGTCGCCAATGTTGGCGATGCAAAGAGCTTAGTCATCCACCCAGCAAGCACAACCCATCAACAATTAGATGCTGAAGGATTAAAAGCAGCTGGAGTTTCAGAAGATTTAATTCGTCTGTCAATTGGAATCGAGCATGTTGAAGATTTAATTGATGATTTAGAACAGGCAATTGAGGCGGCAACAGGGAGAACGTCATTGAAAGTTAATCAATAAAAGCAAATGTAAGCTTTACTCATACGAAATTTTACCATTGACACCTTTTTCATGTCCATGATACGATTGTAAGCATAAATGTTTTATGTATAACAATGTAAAGTGTTAATTGAATATAGTCATGTATGCTCTTATCAAGAGAGGTCGAGGGAAGTGCCCTATGAAGCCCGGCAACCGTCATTAAGTTGAAATGGTGCCAATTCACGCAAAGCATAATAGCTTTGGGAGATGAGAGAAAGGACAATGTATTTGTATGCCTTTCTGCTCATGTCGGAAAGGCTTTTTATATTCCTCTCATAAGAGGGAAAAATAACTGAAATCGTATCGAATCGGATGTTGAAGAAGGTGTATAAATAATGATTTCAATAAAAGATGCCGAAAAAGTGTATTCTTCTAAACAAGGTCAAGTTAAGGCTGTACAAAATGTGAATCTTGAGATTAGTAAAGGGGAAATATTTGGCGTTATCGGGTATAGCGGTGCAGGGAAAAGTACATTAATTCGAATGTTAAATGGACTTGAAATACCAACGAACGGCTCCATTATCGTTGCTGATAAAGAAATCTCAAAAATTAAAGGGGATATGCTGAGAAAGGCTCGACAAGAGATAAGTATGATTTTTCAGCATTTTAACTTACTTTGGTCACGGACGGTAAGGCAAAATATTGCCTTTCCTTTAGAAATTGCAGGAATACCGAAAAAACAAAGAGCACAAAGGGTCGATGAACTTATTAGACTAGTAGGCCTTGAAGGGCGAGAAGATGCTTACCCTTCTCAGCTCAGTGGGGGACAAAAACAAAGAGTTGGGATTGCTAGGGCGCTTGCTAATAATCCGAAGGTATTATTATGTGATGAAGCAACATCAGCTTTAGACCCAGAAACGACGGATTCAATCCTTGAACTATTAGTTAATATTAATAAACAATTAGGTTTAACCATTGTCCTGATCACACATGAAATGCAAGTAATTCGAAAAATATGTCACCGAGTTGCAGTAATGGAGGAAGGAACAATTGTGGAGCTTGGTCCCGTAATCGATGTTTTTAAAAATCCTCAGCAAGATATTACGAAACGATTTGTTCATCAAATAATTGAGCCTCAAGAAACAAAGGATACGATTGATCAAATTCTTAAATTATATCCACATGGGCAAGTCGTACAATTAAGCTTTATTGGAAATTCAGTTGAGCAGCCGTTAATTACACAGCTCATAAGAGATTTTAAGATTACAGTTAATATTCTTCATGGGAAAATAGCACAAACACAAAACGGATCATATGGTTCATTATTCATCCATTTGGACGGAGAAGAAGCAGAGATAAATAGAGCGATTGACTTTATTCATTCTAAGCATGTCGGAGTGGAGGTGATTCCGAATGCTTAATGAATGGTTTCCAAATGTGAAATGGGAGAAAATGTGGGAAGCAACGGTCGAAACACTATATATGACGAGTATTTCAGTCATTGCGACATTTATACTTGGAATTATCTTAGGGTTATTATTATTTTTAACATCAAAAGGAAATATTTTAGAAAACGGAGTAATTAATAAGATTATTAGTGCAATTGTAAATATTTTTAGGTCGATTCCTTTCCTTATTTTAATTGTTCTCTTAATTCCGTTCACTAAACTTCTAGTGGGAACGATGATTGGGGAAAATGCTGCCCTTCCTGCATTAATTGTCGGAGCTGCACCCTTTTATGCACGAATGGTAGAGATTGCGTTAAGGGAAATTGATAAAGGTGTTTTAGAAGCAGCGAAATCGATGGGCGCGAAGACAACAACAATAATATGGAAAGTTCTCTTGCCGGAATCGATGCCAGCCCTCGTATCTGGAATTACCGTAACTGCTATTGCACTAGTTGGTTATACGGCGATGGCAGGTGTTATCGGGGCTGGGGGACTTGGAAGTTTAGCCTTTCTTGAAGGCTTCCAACGAACTAGAACTGATGTCACGTTAGTTTGTACCATTGTCATTTTAATCATAGTATTTATTATCCAATTTATTGGTGATTTTATAACAGCAAAATTAGATAAACGATAAGGAGAGGTCAAAATGAAGAAAAAATGGTTATCCCTTTTATTAACATTTACAGTTATCCTTGTTCTTGCAGCATGTGGAACGGCAAAGGAAAAAGAAAGCAATAATGCGAGTGATGCAGGAAAAGAGGAAGACAAAACAACAGAAGTTACGAAGCTAACGGTTGGAGCTTCAAATGTTCCACACGCTGAAATACTTGAAGAAGCTAAACCACTATTGAAGGAAAAAGGAATTGATTTAGAGATCATTACATTCCAAGATTATGTGCTTCCAAATCAGGCACTGGAATCGAAAGAATTAGATGCAAACTATTTCCAACACATTCCTTATCTTGAACGTCAAATTGCAGAGAATGGCTATGACTTCGTCAATGCAGGCTCTGTTCATATTGAACCAATGGGCGTATATTCTAAAAAGTATAAAAGCTTAAGTGAACTTCCAGAAGGGGCACATATTATTATAAGTAACTCTGTCGCTGACCATGGTCGTGTTTTAGCCATTCTTGAAGCGGAAGGGCTTATTAAGTTAAAAGACGGAGTAGATAAGGCAAGTGCTACAGTTGAGGATATCGTTGATAATCCGAAGAAGATAAAGTTTGATGCAGATTATGAGCCAGCTTTATTACCGCAAATTTATAATAATGATGAGGGCGATGCTGTAGTGATTAACTCAAACTATGCAATTGATGCTGGCATTAATCCAGTAAAAGATTCAATCGCGATCGAAGGAAGCCAATCACCATACGTGAATATTATCGCTGTTCGTGCGGGTGATGAAAACCGTGAAGAAATCAAAGCACTTATTGATGTTCTTCACTCTGATAAAATTAAAGCTTTTATTGAAGAAAAATATAATGGTGCAGTGGTCCCTGCATTTTAATTAGAAAAACTTGATGGCAGGCACCTGGATGAAGTGAAAGAAGAATTAATTTTTTGCACTAAGTTAATTGTAGTGGAAGGCGCGAAGCGCCTGAAACGGAAATCAACGGTCAAGTTAATGGATCTTATAAAAAAGGGTGTCCCTAAAAGTGAACTGCACCCCAAAAGTTAGAGTAAAATCTGACTTTTGGGGTGTTTATTTTTGGGATACCCTTTTTTTGCATATTTGTAAAGAATTATAATGTAAAAATTAAATAATAATTGGGGTTCTAAAGCTCTGTACTTCTACCATAAATAAGCGTTTTTTTCTGATTGTAAGCAAATAATAGATGTAAGCGTTTTAAACGGCAATATTCGTTTAAAAAAAGAAAAAATTTCACTTTTTCGTCTTTGAATTTTGACCATTTTCGGTGTAAAATGCAAAAGTAATTTAAATCGCAAAGACGAAGGGATTGGTTTTTCTGAACCAGTTGCATCTTAATTATACAGGCGAAATGGAAAAGGCAATGCATAGAGCCCATGGAGTAGGTTATCAAGTGTATTGTCAAAAGCAAGATATTCGATTATTAATCGAAAAAAAACGTGAGCAAGATTATTTAAAAAGCCAGCAAATTGTTGCTCAATTCGAGCGAAAAGTACATTCTTAAAAAAAGCGAAAAAGGGACATCGATGATGATTCCTTTTTTTATTGTATAAGCATTTTATATATTTCAATTTAAATGGCTGGACAAGCTCTAGCCCTGAATGCCATGGATTCTAATGTGGTTGACATTGTTTTCAAATAATAGGGAAGTGTAGTATTAGAATAGATAAACTTTGATTTTTCAAGCTTCATCGTCGGTGATTTTATTAATCAGAAGTACTTATTATATATTTTAGTATAAAAAGCTTGATAAAGGACTGAAAGAGTTGATATCACATTTCATTTGTTATAAGATTGTAATGAGAATAAAATGAGAATAGAGGATTGCGATATTTGTCGCATGTACAAAACTTCTTTTATTGATGGAGGTATTATTATGGCAGGTTCTAAGTTAACGATCAATGATCTTCATGTTTCGATTGAAGGTAAAGAAATATTAAAAGGTGTGAACCTTGAAATTAAAGGCGGAGAAATTCATGCCATTATGGGACCAAACGGTACAGGGAAATCTACATTATCTTCTGCAATTATGGGTCACCCAAAGTATGAAGTAACTGATGGAACCGTTATTTTAGACGGAGAAGATGTTCTAGAAATGGAAGTTGATGAGCGTGCACGTGCTGGTCTATTCCTTGCAATGCAATATCCAAGCGAAATTACTGGAGTAACAAATGCTGACTTTTTACGTTCAGCCATCAACAGTCGTCTTGAAGAAGGTAATGAAATTTCATTAATGAAATTCATCAAAAAAATGGATAGCAAAATGGATTTCCTTGAGATGGATCAAGATATGGCACAACGCTACTTGAACGAAGGATTCTCAGGCGGAGAGAAAAAACGCAATGAAATTTTACAGCTTATGATGATCGAGCCGAAGATTGCTATTCTTGATGAAATTGATTCAGGTCTAGATATTGACGCCTTAAAGGTCGTTTCAAAAGGGATTAATGATATGCGTGGAGAAGACTTTGGCTGCTTAATTATTACTCACTATCAACGTCTTCTAAATTATATTACTCCTGACTATGTGCACGTTATGATGCAAGGCCGCATTGTAAAATCAGGTGGTCCTGAGCTTGCACAGCGCTTAGAGTCAGAAGGGTATGACTGGATTAAACAAGAGCTTGGCATTGAAGATGAAACAGTTGGTCAAGAAGCGTAATTGTTAGGAGGATCATTATGTCAATAGAAACAAAACTTCCATTTGGAGAGGAATATATCAATTCCTTTTCAAAAAGCATGGCTGAACCGGCATGGCTTACAGAGCTTCGTGTTGATGCGCTTGAAAAAGCTGACCATCTGCCAATGCCTAAGCCCGACAAAACAAATATTTCGAAATGGAATTTTACTCAATTCGATAAACATATTGTTAGCAGCGAGGATTTTTCTTCTTTAAATGAACTTCCTGAAGAAGTTAAATCATTAGTTAATCTCGAAGCTGCTGATCAAAATTTATATATTCAACGTAATAACAGACCGACTTATTTGGCTGTTTCAAAAGAGCTTCAAGAAACAGGGGTTATTTTTACAGATATTTTCACTGCAGCTAGAGAACATGGAGAGCTACTGCAGAAATACTTCATGAAAGATGGCGTAAAAGTGGATGAGCATCGCTTAACCGCTTTACATGCAGCTTTCTTAAATGGTGGCACCTTCCTATATGTTCCGAAAAATGTAGAAGTAAAAAATCCTATTCAAGCTATATACATCCATGATAATGAAGAAACGAATTTATTTAACCATGTGATTGTCGTTGCTGATGAAAATAGCTCTGTCACATATGTGGAAAATTATGTTTCAACAATGGAATCTGCGAACGGTGTATTTAACATCGTGACAGAAGTCATAGCAAAAGCAAATGCTAATATTCAATTTGGTGCAGTTGATACACTTGCAAAAGGAATTACAGCCTATGTAAACCGTCGAGGCACTGCTGATAGAGATGCACATATTGAATGGGCACTTGGATTAATGAATGATAGTGACACTGTTTATGAGAACACGACTAATTTAATGGGCGATGGTTCTTTCGGAATTTCAAAAACCGTTGTCGTTGGCCGAGGCGATCAAACACAGAACTTTACAACAAGTGTCGTTCACTTCGGAAAGAATACAGAAGGTCATATTTTGAAGCATGGTGTCATGAAGGATTCCGCTACATCTATTTTTAATGGAATCGGAAAAATTGAACATGGTGCGACAAAATCGAATGCTGAGCAAACATCACGTGTTCTTATGCTTAATGAAAAAGCACGTGGAGATGCAAATCCGATTTTATTAATTGATGAAGATGATGTAACAGCAGGCCATGCAGCTTCAGTTGGCCGTGTAGATCCGCTCCAGCTTTATTACTTAATGAGTAGAGGAATTCCGAAGGCGGAAGCAGAACGTCTAGTTATTCACGGATTCCTTGCTCCAGTTGTTAATGCACTTCCAATCGAAGGAGTTAAGAAACAACTCGTTGAAGTAATTGAAAGGAAAGTAAGATAATGGACATTAAAGGAATTCGCCAATTGTTTCCAATCTTACATCAAGAAGTCAATGGGCACCCACTTGTTTATTTAGACAGTGCGGCAACATCCCAAAAGCCTATACAAGTAATTGAGGCAGTCGATAAATATTATCGTGAATATAACTCGAATGTTCATAGAGGTGTTCATACGCTAGGAACACGGGCGACAGACAACTATGAAGGTGCAAGAGAAAAAGTACGTAAATTTATTAATGCTAAATCAACGGAAGAAGTTATTTTTACAAGAGGAACGACAACAGCCTTAAATACAGTTGCGACAAGCTATGCTCGGGAGAACTTAAAAGAAGGCGACGAAATTGTCATTTCATATATGGAGCATCATAGTAATATTATTCCTTGGCAACAAGTGGCGAAACATACAGGAGCAATTCTTAAATATTTGCCACTTCAAGAGGATGGAACGATATCTCTTGATGATGTGAAAGAGACGATTACGAATCATACGAAAATCGTTTCAATCGTACATGTATCAAATGTATTAGGTGTCATAAACCCTATAAAGGATATTGCCAAAATAGCTCATGAGCATGGTGCGATAATGGTTGTTGATGGCGCACAAAGCACTCCACATCTTAAAGTAGATGTTCAAGAACTAGATTGTGATTTCTTTACTTTCTCTGGACATAAGATGTGTGCACCTACAGATATTGGTGTTCTTTATGGGAAGAAACACCTTCTTGAAAAGATGGAGCCAATAGAATTTGGTGGCGAAATGATTGATTTTGTAGGTTTATTTGAATCGACATGGAAAGAGCTTCCGTGGAAATTCGAAGCAGGCACACCTATCATTGCAGGAGCAATTGGTTTAGGTGCAGCCATTGATTTCCTTGAGGAAGTCGGATTAGACAATATCGAAGTACATGAACACAAGCTAGCAGCTTATGCAATGGAAAAAATGACGCAAATTGAGGGAATTACGATTTATGGACCGAAAGATTCAGTGAAACGTGCTGGACTTGTCACTTTTAATCTTGAAGATGTTCACCCTCATGATGTAGCAACTGTATTAGATGCTGAAGGAATTGCTGTTCGTGCTGGTCATCATTGTGCGCAGCCATTAATGAAGTGGCTGCAGGTTTCATCAACGGCACGAGCAAGCTTCTATCTGTATAATACAGAAGAAGATATTGACAAACTTGTACAAGGGCTTGTCAAAACAAAGGAGTATTTCAGCGATGTCTTCTAATAATTTAGATAGCTTATATAGACAAGTAATTATGGATCATTATAAAAAACCTCGTAATAGAGGGGTATTAGAAGATGATAGTTTAACTATCAATATGAATAATCCAACTTGTGGAGATCGCATTCAGTTGACATTAAAACTTGAGGATGGAAAAGTTGTCGACGCGAAATTTGAAGGGGAAGGCTGTTCGATTTCGATGTCATCAGCTTCCATGATGACGCAAGCCATTAAAGGGAAAAATATTGAAGAGGCGTTAAAGCTTTCAGAAGTTTTTTCTCAAATGATGCAAGGAAAAGATTATGACAGTGATTTAGACCTTGGTGATATTGAAGCTCTTTCTGGTGTTGCAAAATTTCCAGCGAGAATTAAATGTGCAACTTTAGCATGGAAGGCCATGGAAAAAGGTTTAAAAGAAAATGAATAATCAATGTTAAGAAAAATTTATGTCTAGCTTTAGTGCCTTGCTCTCGATGTTATATTATTGAGGGGTGACCACAAAGGAAAGCTTCTGCAAGTGTAAAATAATAGCAGGAGTAATGGACCTTTTGATCGTTCTAATGGCGCTTTCGCTTTTCAATACGAATGGAGGAATACGACAATGGCAAAAAAAATGCCCGAAATTGGCGATTACAAATATGGTTTTGCCGACAAAGACGTTTCCATTTTCCGATCAAAACGCGGTTTAACGAAAGAGATCGTTGAAGAAATTTCAAAAATGAAAAATGAACCGCAATGGATGCTTGACTTCCGCTTGAAATCATTGGAGCATTTCTATAGTATGCCAATGCCACAATGGGGCGGAGATTTATCGTCTTTAAACTTTGATGAAATTACGTATTATGTCAAACCATCTGAAAAAACTGAGCGCTCATGGGATGAAGTACCAGAGGAAATTAAACAAACGTTTGACAAGCTAGGGATTCCAGAAGCTGAGCAAAAGTATTTAGCAGGAGTTTCTGCTCAATACGAATCAGAGGTTGTTTATCATAACATGCAAGAGGATCTTGAAGCACAAGGAATTGTTTTTAAAGATACTGATTCTGCTTTACGTGAAAATGAAGAGCTTTTCCGTGAACATTGGGCGAAAGTCATTCCTCCGACAGATAATAAATTTGCTGCATTAAACTCGGCTGTATGGTCTGGTGGTTCTTTCATTTATGTTCCGAAGGGAATAAAAGTGGAAACACCTTTACAAGCTTATTTCCGAATTAACTCAGAAAACATGGGTCAATTTGAACGGACATTAATCATTGTTGATGAAGGTGCACATGTTCATTATGTTGAGGGCTGTACGGCTCCTGTTTATACAACAAACTCACTTCATAGTGCAGTTGTTGAGATTATTATTAAAAAAGGTGCATACTGCCGTTATACAACAATTCAAAACTGGGCAAACAATGTTTATAACCTTGTAACAAAGCGTGCCGTTTGTGAAGAAAATGCAACGATGGAATGGATCGACGGCAATATCGGCTCTAAATTAACAATGAAATATCCAGCCGTTATTTTAAAAGGGGAAGGCGCTCGTGGCATGACTCTTTCCATTGCGATTGCAGGAAAAGGCCAGCATCAAGATGCGGGTGCAAAAATGATTCACCTTGCACCAAATACTTCATCTACCATCGTGTCAAAATCGATTTCTAAGCATGGTGGAAAAGTAACGTACCGTGGAATTGTTCAATTTGGACGTAAAGCGGATGGTGCTCGTGCGAATATCGAATGTGATACGTTAATTATGGATAATCAATCAACATCCGATACGATTCCATATAATGAAATCATGAACGATAACATCTCACTAGAGCATGAAGCGAAGGTTTCAAAAGTATCAGAAGAGCAGTTATTCTATTTAATGAGCCGCGGCATTTCTGAACAAGAAGCAACCGAAATGATCGTTATGGGCTTCATAGAGCCGTTTACGAAAGAACTTCCAATGGAATATGCGGTTGAAATGAATCGTTTGATTAAGTTCGAGATGGAAGGTTCAATTGGATAACGCTTAATTTATAAAGTTTTGATGGTGGGTGGAAACACTTTGCCCACCAAATCTTTACGATGTAACAAGAATTATGTTTTGAATACGCATTATTTTTTCAAATACGTATCTGCTGTGACTTTGACTCGATCTTGTCCAAGTCTCTCGGATACGTATTTTTTTATTCGCTCACTCTTTTTGGATATCGTGTCGGATTAATCGAGTTGAGTTTGGAAATCGACTCGCCAAATTAAACGATCCCACCACTAAATAAAATCTAAAACTCCAAGAGGATCGAAGTATAGAATCGATTCACCTACACTAGTAAATAAACCGTACTTTTCTTTATAACGATGTAAAGCTGCAGCTAAAAATTCCTCTGAAACTCCGAGATAATCGGCTAATTCAAATCGATTACGTATCCCTTCCTTTTGGGCTTGTACAATTTTATGGAGTGGTACTAGTTTCTCATAGGCCCAGTAGCGCGCTCTCAATTCCTGTTTCCGATTTTCAACTTTCGTTTGTTCTAAAATATTACCTACTGTCGTGTGATAGTGTCCAATCTCTTCAGCAAGAATACAGGCTTTTTCGATTGTGGTAGGTGTTAACTTATTAATCCAAATGACTTTGTCACTGTATAATCCTTTGATTTTAGATTTCATTGGCTTTTCATAGACGTCTAAACCATGTTGAAACGCCTCTCTCAGAAGGTTTTCATACATGTTATTCTCCTTTTTGCGCTCTCTTTGATTTTACAAATTCTTTAAAACGCTCGATTTCTTTTAATTCTTCCTCTGTCCACTCCTCACCATCATGGTGGGCGGCAATCGTTTCGGGTTCAGTATTTTCCTCTCTTTCCATTAACCAATCTAAGGAAACTCCAAAGTACTTAGCATATAGATGAGCATCATCAATATCAGGTTTTGCTTGGTTATTTTCCCATCTACTAATGGTGCTTTTACTAATTTTGGAATGATATCTCTTTGAAAACTCTAAAGCTAATTGTTCGAGAGATAGCCCTTTCGTTATTCTGAGCTCTTTTATTTTATCTGAGAAACAAGACATAGGTTTTCACCTCTTAAGTACTTAATATATTTCTTAATTATATTTTAAGTGAATCGTTCCAAAAATTCAACGAAACTCATTTTTTTATCCCAAAAATGAAATTATTTGTTGACATTCATTATTTTATCGGGTAAATTAAAAACACAATGTTCCATAAGTGGGAATATGAGGTAGTATGATGGATTCAAATAAATAACAGTTAATCTATCCTAAAAGATTAGGCGTTTAGGAAATGTATATATAGGATGAGATAAAGTTAAAATGTGACGAATTAACAATATCAGAAGCTATATTTTTTTAGTGAAGTCGTTCTAAAAACGGGAATATCTTATAACTTCCAATCATATTTAATACGGAGGGGTCAAAGTGGAGAAAAAATTAAAAATGCTATCAGAAATTGATCGAGAAAAAACAAAGGAATCTGTTGAAGCTGCTCTTGAAAAATATAGACTCTATTTACTAAGAGAGCCTGAAGAAAATCTTCCAAAAGTAACTGCAACATATTCACTAGTTTTTCCCTCAGCAAACAACCAATTCTTTTCATCTACCGAGAAAGCTGCAATAGATAATGTGGACTTTGAAAGAGAACGAAAAGAGTATATAGAGCGAATAAGAAAAGCGGTCAATCGTCTCAATTATAAAGAGCGTGAAGTAATTATTAGGAGATACTTAGAAGATGAGGAAATGTTTGATTATGAAATTTATAATGATGTTGGATTAAGTGAAAGCAAATATTATAAGCTTAGAGCTCGTGCATTTTATAAACTTGCTATTATTTTAGGAATAGAAGTTTATAAGAAAGACTAGAAAACCTTACTTGATTATGAAATAGTTTATGGCCTTGTATTCATAAGTTCTTAAACATATTAGATAGATTGGAAACTATGAAAAAATAGTTTCTTTTTTTTACGATAAAAACGGCAGAAAACAGAAAGAAAACAAAAAGAATAGAAAACGAACATTTGTTCCTATCTGATGTAATATGGTATTAGGCAGTATTAAGAATTAAATTTGTTAAAAAAATATTTGGAGGTAATGATACATGGAAATCCAAGAAAGAGTACAAAAAGTAAGTCTTAGAAGGATACATTACGCTGTAATGACCGACGAAATAGCAGAAACGCATGGAGAGGTGAAGACACTAACTATGCCAATAGAACTTACTTTAACACCAAATTTTTCAGAAGCTACTTTTGATGCAGGTGATCGAGTAGTAGCGTATGAAAATAGTTTAGATTCAATCACAATTGCTGGCCAAGTTGCCGATCTACCAACTGAAGTTCAAGCTGATTGGTACGGGCATAAATTATCAGATGAAAAAGGATTAATCATGAACACAAATGATACGCCAAACTATTTAGCAATTGGTTTTGAAAGCGGATCTAAGCTTGTCTGGCTGTATAAAGCAAAATTTAAGCCTGCTGAGGATACAAATTCAACAAGGAAAAAAGGAGAAACCGCATTCGATCAAGAGGGGTTTTCAGGTGAAGCTATACCACTTGAGGATGGTACTTTAAAATACACAGTTCGAACAGATGACACGGGTGTTACTGAAACGGCAGAAACATTCTTTGCAACTGTAAAAAAACCTGTCATTACACCAGCACCATAAATTAATTGAGAGGAAGGGTGCCTCTCTTTATTATCTGTTCTAAGGGGAGAAGAAAAAATGCAAATTACGTTAAAAATTAATGGTAAGGAAAAGACCTTTACAAATGATTTCGTTCCAGGACGAGTATTTCGAAATGCTCTGTTAATTAACAAAAAAATGAGAGATAAATCATTTGAGCTATCTGCAGAACTATTTGATGAGCTTATAGAATTTTGTGTAACTACTTTTAGTAAACAATTCACAATTGATGAATTTTGGGATGGCGTCGATGCTAGAAAACTCGATAAAGAAGTTATGCGAATTTATAATGAAGTCCTGAGTTTTGGCGGTTTAACAGTGCAAGAGGGAAACGAACGGGGGAAGTAACGGAATTCGACGGATACAACTGGATTAAAGAGGTATACCGTCAACTTATGAGAGAAGGCTATAAACTTCCCGAAATAGATGAAATGGATATTAAATTTTGGATTGAACTTAATACTGCCGAAATAAAGTATATCACAGCTGATGATTTAGATTGGCTGTGATTTTTTATGCCTTTGGCTGAAAGTGGGTGAAATCATGGCAGGAAACAATGGCACAATGACGGTCTCATTATCTCTAGATGCATCGAGCTTTACCGGGAGCTTGGCACAAGTCGAAAGAAATCTTCGTGCAATGGGAACGGAATTAAGAGCAATAGAAGCAAGAGGGATAGAATATGGAAACTCGTTAGCGGGTTTAGGTGAACGACAAGATGTATTAAGTCGCTCACTTGAAGCTGTGAATATCAAGCTTACTGAAAATAGACGAATTTATGATGATATGGTTGCAAGTGGCACAGCGAGCGAGGCTCAACTCGAAAGACAAGCTAGCAGAGTTAATGCTGCACAAATAGAGTTTAACCAACTTGAAACAGAATTGAATGAAGTAAATGATGCACTTATATTGCAATCTTCTTCTTGGCATCAATTCTTTGAAAGACTCGATCCTGTTGGATCAAAGCTCAGTCTCATTGGTGATAGCATGAAGTCGTTTGGTAAAAACCTTTCAATGAAAATTACATTTCCTCTTGTTGAATTAGGGACAGCTGCATTTAAAGCAGCAGAAGACTTTGAATCGGCCTTTGATGGTGTTAAAAAAACTGTTGATGCTACAGAAGGTGAATTCAAGGTTCTATCTAGTGGGATAAGAGAAATGTCGAAAGAAATCCCTGTCGCAGCAACTGAAATAGCTGGTGTTGCAGAGGCAGCTGGACAGCTAGGAATCAAGAAGGAATCCATCCTAGGCTTCACACGTACGATGGTAGAGCTAGGGGTAGCAACAAATATGAGCAGTGATGAAGCTGCTGCATCTTTAGTACATTTAGGAAATATTACCCAAATGAATCAAAATGACTTCGATCGTTTAGGTTCCTCAATCGTTGAATTAAGTAATAACTTCGTTACTACTGAACAAGAAATAGTGGATATGGCTTTGCGATTAGCAGAGGCAAGTGCTCAAGTCGGGTTGAGTGAGGCTGATATCCTCGCCCTGGCAACCGCTTTATCTTCAGTTGGAATTGAGGCCGAAATGGGAGGTTCAGCAATCTCCAGTATAATGGAACAAATGCAAGTAGCGTCTTCAACTGGGTTTACCAAAGTACAGGAGTTGCTAAATTCAACGGGAATGAGTTTGAAAGATTTACAAATGGTGGCTTCTCAAAGTGGAAAAGATTTCGGTCATCTAGCAGAGGATTTAGGGATGACAAAAAATGAGCTTACGAATCTTATTAATGCCGGAATTGATTTAGAGAATTTTGCAAAAATAGCAGGAATGACGGGTGATCAGTTTAGAAAAGCTTTTGAACAGGATGCTATGGGTGCATTAGCGGTGTTATTTGAGGGCTTGGCAAATGCAGAAGAAGCAGGAGATTCTGCTATCAACATGCTACAGGAGATGGGAATCTCAGAGCTCCGTCTTCGGGAAGGTTTAATTCAAGCAGGAGGAGCAAGTAAACTCTTTGCTGAAGCAGTTAGCTTATCAAACAACGCTTGGGAAGAAAATGTTGCTTTAAGTAATGTAGCTGAAGAGCGATACAAGACTACTGCATCTCAAATGACAACTCTTTGGAATAAAGTTAAAGATCTCGGCATCTCTATCGGGAATATTTTAATTCCTATTGTGACTGATCTAATTAGTAACATAGAGCCAGTTATTAAGAAATTTGCTGATATGGATACGAGTACACTAAAGACTATTCTTTCTATAGGCGGCATGGTTGCAGCAATTGGCCCTTTAATTGTTATCGGTGGTTCACTTGTAAGCTCAATAGGTTCAATTTTTACAGCTGTAAGTACAATTTCAGGGGCAATTGCTGTTGTTACGACTGGGGTTACAGCTGCAACACCTGCAGTAGGAGCATTAGCTTCCGTGTTTACTGTATTAACAGGCCCCGTTGGCTTAGCTGCTGCAGGTATAGCCGCTTTGACAGTTGGAGGAATTGCACTTTACAAGCATTTACAGGAAGAAGCAATACCTGCTGTTGATAGGTTCGGTGATGGCGTTTCTGAATCAACAAGAGATGCACTTGAAGGTTTTTTTGAGTTATCTGATGGAGCGTCTCAAAAGCTAATGGAGATGCAACTCACGCAACAAAAAGTAACCGAGGAAACGAAAGACTCTCTAGTTGAAACATACGCTCAAATGAACGAACAGATATTGACAAAAATGGATGAACGTCATAACGATGAGATGGATAAATTAAAATCTATTTTTCTTAATTCATCAGCTTTAACTGCAGAGGAAGAAGAAAAGATTTTAAGAGCAACAGAAATGAGACATCAATCGGAAATTGCTGGTCAAGAATATAAAGAAGCTCGACTAAAAGAAATTTATGAGAAAGCATATGCAGAAAAAAGAGAGCTGACAGAGAGTGAGCAAATAGAAATTAATAGTTTGCAGCAACAGATGAATGAGAAGGCTGTCCAATATCTTTCAGAAAATGAAGTAGAGGCAAAGGCAATATTGGAACGGATGAAGCAAACGTCCAGTGACATGAGCGCTAGACAAGCTGCAGAAATTGTAAAAAACTCAAATAAGCAAAAAGAGGATGCCATTAAAGCAGCAAATGAGGAATATGTTAATAAAATTTCGATTTATGAACAAATGAGAGATGTTACAGGGGAGTTAACAGAAGAACAAGCAAATAAGCTAATCGCAGAAGCCACAAAACAACGGGATGTAGCAGTAAAACATGCAGAGGATACGCATCAAAAAGTTGTTACTGAGGCAAAAAAACAAGCGGGCGAACATATTAAGACGGTAGATTGGGAAACCGGGGAAATCCTAACCAAATGGGAAGTATTAAAAAATAGTGGCATAGAAATATGGGATAATTTCAAGAAAAAAGTTTCCGAGAAGTGGAACGAAACAAAAGATGTAATGGAAAAAGTATGGAATGCAACTATTAAGTTCTTTCAAGAAATTGATCTTGCCCAGATTGGTAAAGATATTATTCAAGGGTTAATAAATGGAATTGCTTCTATGGCTGACGCCGTTTGGGAAAAGGTGAAAGATATTGCAGAAGGAATTGGAGGATCAATAAAAAAAGTATTAAAGATCGCCTCCCCTTCAAAGTTAACATTTGAAATCGGAAAATGGACAGGAGAAGGTTTAGAGCAAGGACTTGACAGTATGATATCAATGATTAACAAAACGGCGAATAAAGCAGCTTATGCTGCTGTTCCTGATGTACCACTTTTTAACAGGCAGAACATAAATGGATATGGATATATGACAAGCTTTGATGGTAATAAGAGTAATCGAATCGAAAACAGTATCACTCAAAACATTGTCATTAATAGTCCTAAACATCTTAGCCCCTCAGAAACAGCAAGGAAAAATAAACAAGCAGCGAGGGAACTCGCTTTGGAATGGGGGTTATAAGTATGGGGAAATTTACCTTTTTCTCTTCTCGTGGACAAATTGTGGAGCTCACTAATAGAGCTCCTTTTATATTATCAAAATTTGACGGTCTTGGGGATGTACAGGCGGATGTAAAGGACCAGAAAGCCCCCTTCCAAGATGGTTCAACTTTTATCGATTCAACGTTAGGGGAGCGATTTATTAATTTTGAAATCACAATTTTAGCAACTGATCCTGTTGAGCTATTGAATAGGAGAAAATTAATTGCTTCGATTTTTAATCCAAAACTTGGAGTTGGGATTCTCCGTTATGAGAATAATGGCATTGTTAGAGAGATAAAAGCAACATCCGAATGTGTTCCTATTTTCCCAAGTGGTAATGACAATAAGGGGCAAAGATTTCAACGATCATTAATTAATCTTAAATGTCATGATCCTTACTGGCTTGATACTCACATTGAGTCTGAGCCAATGTCAGCTTGGATAGGTGGGATGGAATTCCCATTTGAATTTCCGGTTGAATTTGCAATGAAAAGTTCATTCACGACTCTATTAAATAATGGTGATGTAGAGGCTCCTGTTGAAATAGTCTTTCATGGTCCTGCTAAAAACCCTATCGTAACCAACAAGACAACAGGGGAATTTGTAAGAGTTAAAAGAACACTTGGTTTAAATGACAAACTTATTGTCCGAACAGCATTCGGAAATAAAACGGTCTTAATTGAGGACAGTACTGGCAAGCAAATTAGGGCATTTAACTGGCTCGACGAGCAAAGCGTTTTTTGGCAGCTTGCGGTTGGATATAACGAAATTGAATATAATGCAGATGCCAACTCAGACGAGGCAACCGTCCTAATAAATTGGCAGAAGCGTTATGTAGGAGTATAAAGGAGTGAAGAAATGACGGAAAAATCATCTTTCTTTGATAGTACCCCAACTGATAGTAGGAAATATTCAGCAGACGCATTTGCAGAGTATTTCCGTACTCTCTTTATGAGCGGGGTTTTTCTTGATAAAGACGTAAACGCTTTAAAAGTGACAGCTGCTGGTACAGCCATGGAAACAACACTTAATATTGGAATTGCTTATCTTGAAGGTTATCGATATGAAAATGATGCACCATTACATCTTTTACATGCTGCAGCTGACCAAGCGCAGGAACGGAAAGATCGTATAATTATTAGGCTTGATAAAGACCTTCGGACAATAAACGCATACGTGAAACAGGGAGTAGCTGGCAGTGTTGCCCCTACACTTGAACGTACCGCAAAAATATATGAGATATGTGTTGCAACTGTTACGGTTGTAGCTGGTAAATCTTATATTGAATCATCTCAAATTGTAGATGAAAGATTGAATCAAGAGTTATGCGGGCTTGCTTCCCCAACACATATAAAACAACATGCCCATGACCATAGGAGAGGTGGACCGGATGAAATCACTCCTGAGATGATAGGGGCTTTACCTATAACTGGTGGTGATTTAACGGGTCCCCTTACCATTAATGGTAAGCCAGTTGGTAGTAATGAAATAGATGGTGAACCTGCTGATATTACTTACTATGTTCGAGCTAATGGTAATGACAACAATGATGGAAGAACAGAAGCAACAGCATTTAAAACTTTTGGCAAGGCTATGACTAAGTGGAAAAGGTTTACTTTGGGCGGGAAGCGTACATTTAATATTGGTCCAGATGTTGATCTTGCAGCTGATTTAACACCTGTTCACAGAGAGTGGAAAGTGCAATATAAATGGGGTGGTGAAATAGTTTTTGATTTTAATAATGCTCATTCTTTAGTTCCTCAATTTTATTATGTAAAGTCAAAGGTACGTATTCAAAATTTCACAAGGTTTAACTCAGGGATATTTGATGGATCAATGATGATTGGAGAGAATTGTTATTTCCAGGATTGTCTTCATGTAGATGTAGATAATGTAAAAATTGACTTTAGTAAAGGTAGTCCTGAGGGGTATTCACCTAATGGGTGGGCATTTGCATTCGAGGGTACTAGAGGACGTGTTGGTTTGGCTGAATTGACGAAAGTAAGTAATTTTCTATATGCTTCTGAATTTGCGTATGTTTTTGTTTATCAACCTAAAGGTACAGTAAATGACTCATATTCCGTACCATTTATAGCTTCCAATGGGGCGATTATTTATTGTCTTTTATATCAAATAACAGGAGCGACAACTAAATATGAGACGCGTGAAGGTGGGCAGGTATACGGAATTAATTGAGGAAGGTGAAAAGAATGTATAAAGGGTTAATTATGAATGATAGTAATACTATCATCAGAGTATTAGATAATATTCAAGAAATTGATGAAACAGAGAAGCACATACTTTTTGGTGATAATGGAAAATTAGGCGGCATAGATTTAGCATGTTTAAATTTAGTTGTTACTGATGATAAAAGTGAACTGAAAATTGGAGATTCTTTACCTTTAGATATTCGAGATAAAAGAGACGAATTAGTAAAAAATACATCTGATAAAATTAAAACTCTCGAAAAAGAAAACAATGTTTTAAAGGAGAAAGCCACTGAAATGCAATTTGAAAATGCTAGCTTGCTAATGGATTTAGCACTTGTTAAAGATAGAAATAATAGTCTTGAAGTTGAATTTTCGACTTTGTTAATGCAACTTGCTATGAAGGGGGCAATTTAAATGTATTGGTTTCCTATTATAAATAAATATTTCAATCTTGGAATCTATAATGATGTTTTAGGAGATCGGATGTTTGTGGGAAATTTCGTTAAGGTTGGATGGATAACAGAAGAACAATTTGAAGAAATAACAGGATATCCATATCCAGCTGAGCAGGAGGTGTAGAACATGGCTGAAATTACAAGTGCTGCCTATCAAGATTTACGAGACTATATACAAGCAAATTGGTCTTATATTGCTTTGAAAAGTGAATCAAACGAAGAAATTATAAGAATTCCTACAAGTGATGAAAAAGTAGCTTGGCTCCATGAGGAAGGTACACCAATTCTTACTCTTGAGCTTAGGTTAACAGGTCTTGACTTTGATACCAAGCCGCAAATTGTTTCAAAAGCTGAGCTATATAAAACTTTAGAAAGTGCTAATCCTTTAGTAAGCGAATCGTTTGCAGCTGTAACAATAGAAGTTGATGCAGATAAATTAGTAGTTACACTTAATATTCAAGTGCCACAACAGGTGATTTAGGATGTCTATTAAATCACCTATGGAAATTCCTAACCTGTTAGCGTGGTTTGATGCCAGTACACTAGATTTGCAAGATGGGGATGCTGTAGAACGATGGGATGATGCGGGAGGAGGAGAAATAACACTCTCTGCCCCCGCTGGTAAAGCCCCCATTTATAAGAGTATGGGGTTGAAAAATAAGCCAGCAGTCGTATTTAACGGTACATCACAAGAATTATTGGGATCATTTCCAAATACCAGTCAAGATTCCACAATTTTTATAGTCTATGAATCCATAACAACTACTGCAAACCAATGTCTGTTTGGTACTGTAGGACATAGATTATATCACGTCACTAATAGTACTTCATGGACTGGACTTTGGAATGCTAATAGTTATTCTAACTTAGGTAGAGTATTTACGGGTGTTCAAATTGGTACATGGGCTTGGAAATGGAACACTAGGATAGACTACTATAGAAATCAGGGGCATGTAGGTACTCAGGCATTAGCCTTAACTGGTGCTGGGACATACAGAGATTTTGCTATTGGTTCCAATAAGGAGAATACCCACTATTTCAATGGTAAGATTTCTGAGATAATAATTTTTCCTAGTCGAATACCTGAAGCTGATAAGATACAGATCGAGGAGTATCTTCATCAAAAATGGTTAGTTGATGACAAATTACCTGCTGCATTGGTAAATGTGAAAGGATTAACGGTCGGTAATGGATCTGGAGAAAATGGTGGTGTTGTAAAGCCCCTTGGTAGACTGACCAGAGGTGGAACAGCAGGAAACGGCGATTGGAACGCCTACGGCGCTTTAAGAGAAAAATTCAACTCAAACGAAAATAGGTATATTGAATTCACAGTTCCAGCTTCTTATTTGCAGAAAACGTTTGTGGTAGGTCTCCAACCAACTTCAAAAGGAGTAGGGTGGAATCCAGATACGGATTACCAGTGGTATGTTTATTGGGGATTAATGAGAGCCATAAATCAAGTAACAAAAGAGCAAAGAGACTTTACCGATAAACCGCGAACAGCTGATATAAGGTATGGGGTTGGTATTCTAAATAAGAGGGCTGTCTGGTATATAAACGACCAATTATTTATGACATCAAGTAACGAACTACCGGATGATACAGAATATACCTGCTATATATTTCTATTCGATCAAGCAACCTATATAGAGAATCTTAAAACCGGAACTCCTCCGAGTAAAGAAATGCAAACGGAGCTTATTAAATGGTCTGGTGGAGCATACTGGCAAGAAACTGAAAACAACGGTATGTATAAAGCCTCAGGAGCCCCAACTGGATGGACCTCAGGAGGGAATAGTCATCCAGGCCAGTACTTAGATGGGCCAGCGGTTATAGAATTTATTTATCCTGGGGCAGGACAATACTGTATTGGAGTATCGGATCTATCAAAGGATTTTTATAATAAAAACTACGGAGCTGTTCACTTTAATCTTCGCGTTAGCGGATCGTACTGGTATATAAACGAGGGAACAACTACCACACAAGCCTCTTCTTCTACTGCAGTTCAGGGAGATATATTTAAAATAATTATCTCTAAAGACCAAGTATGTTATTTTCGTAACGATGTATTATTAAGAGTAAGCAATAGAGCTGTGACTTTCCCGTTATATGTAGAATCAACTATCAGTTCTAACTCAACAGCTTCAGGCACCATTCCAGCATCTTTGACTTTTGAAGGTGTCAAAATTTCAAAACAGGTTCCTTTTAAAGAACACAATGTTGAGCTATTGACTCACTTATCAAAACTTACTGCTAATGCAGCAGCAGGAAAAGAACATACTAGGATAGCATCATCTTTTAAGAGCAAAATAAAGTCGAATCTATTAAAAGAAATTAATAAATGTCTAGTAACACATGTAAAGCCTATTAATAGCAAACTTAGAATTTATACAAACAATAATAAGGTTGCGAAGACATCTTATGCCAAAATTATTGGAACGTCAGCTAAAGCAGTCTTGGACAAGTTTATTGTTAATACGCCAATTGGTCAAAAATATAGAAAGTCAATTAGGATTTTATCCCCGTCTATGGAAATGCTTGCTGAAATTGACGATTATGAAAGCTTAATGTTTACTCGTAGTTGGAATGGCATCGGGGATTTTGACATGAGTATCAACAGATATAAAAATTACACAGAATATTTACAGGAAGGAAACCTTATTCTCGTTGGAGCACAAATGAATAAGGTTTTTATTATTTTGCATCAAGAAATCGAGCTAGACGAAAACGGAAAGGCAACAGAGAACTTACTGATTAAAGGGTACCATCTTAAGGTGGTTATTTCAGAAAAAATCACTTTACCTCCTGTTCACACTGCGTATGACAAAAAGTCTGGCACGGCAGAAGAAGTTATGAAACACTATGTTAATAATAATGTAGTTAATCCAATTGATTCCAACAGAAGGCGTCATGAGGTTGTGTTAGCAGCTAACCAAAATAGAGGGGCAAATGTTTCTTGGCAATCACGATTTAAAAATCTAGCAGAAGAAATAGTTGAAATCTCCCTTATAACAGGATTAGGATGGAACGTACTACTTGACTGGGAAAACAAAAAATGGATTTTTGAAGTACAAGATGGAAGGGACTTAACAGCTGACCAGAACATCTTACCCCCTGTTATTTTCAGTCCACAATTTGAGTCAATCCAATCCCTACAATATGTAAAAAGTAAACTTAATTATCGTAATGTGGCATATGTAGCCGGACAAGGCGAAGGGGTTGATAGACGAGTAATCGTTGTAGGTGATGTAACTGGGGCAATTAGGAGAGAGGTCTTCATCGATGCTCGAGACGTTGCAGAGGAAACCGAAGATGATCCTCCGAAACAGCGTCCTGAGAAAGACATTATCAAAGATTTAACCGATCGAGGAAATCAGAAACTTCAAGATTTTTTACAAGAGGAATACCTTGAAGGGCAGATTTTGACTCATAGTACGTTTGTGTACGAGGAAGATTATGATCTAGGAGATATTGTGACTGTCCAAAATATTGACTGGGGAGTGACACTCAATGCACGCATTACGGAAATTAAAGAAATTTATGAAACTAACGGATTCAGAATTGAAGCGGTATTTGGTAATAATAGACCAACACTGATTAAAAAGATAAAGCAGGAACTTGCTCAAATGGGTGGAGAGGTTAGAAGGTGATACGATGAATCCCAATGTAAGTAAATTAGAAGAAAAATTAGATGACATAAAAGATAGACTCATAGTTATTGAAACGAAAATGGAAATGATAAACGGCGTTGAAAAAAATGCAACTGAAGCATTGCAAAGTACAAAAAGTGCACATAAAAGGCTTGATAAATTAGAAAGTAATAACACTTGGCTATGGCGTACTGTCATAGCTGCTTTAGTTGTTGGAGCTATTAATATTCTTTTTAACTATGTGAAAAGCGGAGGAATGTAGAATGTTTGAGACAGCTGTTATTATAGCTGTTGTTCTAGCCTTAACAGAATTGGTTAAGAGATTAGAATGGATTCCAGTGAAGTATGCGCCTGTAGTATCTCTAGTGTTGGGATTACTTGCAGGTCTTTTTTATGTAGACGTACAGACTTTGCAAGAAAAAATTATGTTTGGTTTAATGATTGGCTTGTCTGCCTCTGGGTTGTTTGACCAATCGAAAATGATCACCAAGAAATAAGCTACCTTTTCGGGTAGCTTTCTATTTAGTAAAGGGGGGTGATTAAAATGCTGATTTAAAGCGTTTTTTGGAATTTAGTACAAGCCGTTTTATGGAAAACAAATAAATTATTATGAGGTGATTAAGAATGGTAAAAATTTTTATTGATCCAGGTCATGGTGGTACAGATTCAGGTGCAACAGGTAATGGACTATTAGAGAAAAATTTAACGTTGCAAATTTCTACTAGAATTAGAGATATTCTTTTAGCTGAATATAACAATGTAGAAATTCAAATGAGTAGAACAGGGGACCAAACCG
The DNA here is from genome assembly GCF_046351715.2 of Cytobacillus sp. Bva_UNVM-123. Taxonomy (NCBI): domain Bacteria; kingdom Bacillati; phylum Bacillota; class Bacilli; order Caryophanales; family Bacillaceae; genus Cytobacillus; species Cytobacillus sp. Bva_UNVM-123. The sequence goes on along the minus strand of NZ_CM177772.1, from coordinate 4,217,602 downwards.
TATCACTGCCTGCAAGGACGAATGCAGCAAATGCATGGGGGGCAAATTTTCTATTATCTGTTCACATTAATGCCGGTGGTGGCACAGGATATGAGGATTATGTCTATCCAGGGGTAGGTGCACCAACGACAACGTATCAAAACTATATTCACGAGGAAGTACTAAAGCAAGTGGATTTTCGAGATCGTGGTAAGAAAACAGAAAACTTCCACATGCTGCGTGAGTCCAAAATGCCAGCTTTATTAACGGAGAATGGTTTTATTGATAATGCCACTGATGCTGGAAAGTTGAAACAAGCTTCCTTTATTGAAAGTATCGCACGTGGCCATGTAAATGGGATTGTAAAAAGCTTTAATCTTCCAAAGAAGTCGGGTGCAGTTTATCACACTGTCGTAGCTGGAGATACTGTTTATGCATTAAGTCAAAGATATGGAAGCACGATTCAACAGATTCGTGACTGGAATGGACTTGATGCAAACTATACAATTCGTATTGGACAAGTCCTACGCGTGAAATAAGTAAAGAAAGCCCTTCTCATTTGAATGCAAAGTGAGAGGGGCTAAGTATTTATAGTTCGACAATAAGAAGTCCTCATAAAGGATGAATGTAGAACTCAGGCAGTGGTTGTTTCACTAGAGTGAAGCTGTTTTTTCTTTTTATTCCCGATTTTTAACTGAAGTAGAATCATGACCGATACGATGACAGTTAATGCCATAATGGCCGGAGGAAAGCTGCCGGCATAATCATGGATTAAGCCAACAAAAAAAGGACCTAGGGAAGCGAATATATAGCCTCCTGATTGTGTCATCGCCGATAAGCTGCTTGCTTCTTCCATGCTTGATGATTCTTCAATCGGCAGCATTAAAGCTATTGGGAAAAGTCCACCTGCTCCTATCCCTAAAAATATACAGGCAAGCCATGGAGAAACTGAAAATTGTAGCAATAATAAGCCTACAAGTTCCATAACGGAGCAGCCAATTAACCAGACAACTCGATGTTGAAAACGACTGACGAGAATAGGAATTACGAAGCTAACTGGTATTTGCACGAGCGTAAATAAGGTTAAGATCATTCCAGCTGTATGCTTGTCATACCCAAATTCTTCAACCATCGGAGCAAGCCAGGCGGTAATAGAATAAAAAATGAAAGCCATCATTCCGAAAAAGGCAGTCAGCAGCCAGGCACGTTTATTCTTTAATGGCAGATTCATCCTTCTATTTTCTAATTTACGCTGAGGCTCGACTTGGTCTGCCAATTTTTGTTCCTTCTGAATCGGCTTCAACCAGAAAAAAAGCGCGATGAAAGCCAAAATAGACCAAGAAGCAACAGAAGACTGCCAAGAATGGTTAAAGACAGTTAGTAAAGGAACCGCAAAAGCTGAACCAAGGGCAGCTCCTATAACAAGCGCCATCGAATAGACTCCGACGATTGCTGTTGGATTAGCAAAATTTTGTTTAATAAACCCAGACAATAATGGCCCGATTATCGCAATACCGATACCAGCTAAAAAGGCAGTCGCTAGCATTAACCATGAAGAATGAATGAAATATCTAGCTGCAGTAGCAATGCCTATTAATAGAAGACAGTAAGCAATGGTTCTTTCAATGCTCCAGCGCCTGCTTAAATGAACTGCTGCTGGGGCGAAGAAACCCATACATAACACAGGTAATGAGGTTAATAGACTTGCAACCGAACCATTCATATTAAGTGTTTCTTGAATCGTTCCAAGTAAAGGAGAGACAGAAGTGATCGCAGGTCGCAAATTAATGGAAGCGAGAAAAAGAGCGGTGATCGGAAGAATCATCCTCATTGAACGCATAATAAGTCAACTCCATCTTATGTTTAAAAAATGTATGTTAAGTCTAATACAGTGTATAAGATGAGTTTTGATTGATCAATATTATTATTTCTATTAATATCATTAGTATTACTAATGAAAGTAGGTGAAATGCTTGGAAATTCGTCAGCTTCATTATTTTATGGCTGTTTGTGAGGAGATGCATTTTACAAAGGCTGCTGAAAAAATTGGCGTCTCACAGCCAACACTTAGCCAGCAAATTCGGGCGCTTGAGAATGAGCTTAATATGCCGTTATTTGATCGAATCGGAAAAAAAATTGCACTTACAGAAGCAGGAACACTTCTGTTAAGTTATGGGACTGAAATTTTGGACAATATCCAAAATGTGAAGGATTCAATTGCAGATTTGCGTCAAATTCAAAGAGGAACGATTAAAGTTGGGCTTATGCCTTCAGACTTAGATTATCGGATTTCTGAGCTTATTATTGATTTTCACCATAAGTTTCCAAAAGTAAAACTAATGGTCATCGCCTCCATCGAAATTTTACAGCAAGTTCTAGAGAGTGAGGTCGATATCGGAATTGGGACGAATGTGCTGCCAAATGATCGCCTTATTAAGATTCCTTTATGCAAGGAAGAGTACGTATTAACTGTTTCAAAAAGCCACCCATTAGCAGGAAAAAAGAGTATTGATTTAGATGAATTGAGAGATCTCCCGATGGTCATGTACCCAGAAGGCTTTATGGGGCGTGATTTAGTCGAGGAGACAGTGAGAAAACATGGATTTCGGTTAAATTCTATTTTAGAAACAAGCTCTGCTACTTCAATTATTCGTTTAGTTAAGGCTAATATTGGGGCAACGCTCCAGCCATATCCATTAATAAAGCAAATGAATGATCCAGCACTACATACGATACGCATCAAGGATGATCCACCAAGCCGCAGCCTATCGATAATATACCGTTCTGACCGTTATCTCGGTCAGGCGGCAAAGGCATTTATTGAACAAATTAGAGAATACTTTCAAAATGAGTATTTTATGTAAGATAATGTTATTATTAAGTTTTTTCATCAAAATCTAGGTGAAGATAGTGGATGTCTAGTGAATATTTGATTACTATTATTAGTAGCTGTAATAAAGATTACCTTCGAATGGAGGTTAGTTATTGTGATTATGATAGGTGTAACAGGTTGGGGAGACCATGACAGCTTATATCTTAACACTGATTCTCGTCGGAACAAATTACAAGAATATAGCGGTTATTTTCCGACCGTTGAAGTGGATTCAACCTTCTATGCTGTTCAACCAATAAAAAATTCGGAAAAATGGGTGAAAGACACACCAAATTCATTTCAATTTATTGTCAAAGCTTTTCAAGGGATGACAGGTCATGAAAGAGGCAATATTCCATATCAAGACAAGAATGAAATGTTCACTGCATTTAAAGATTCACTCAAACCTTATATTGAATCAAGTAAATTAGCCATGGTGCTTTTTCAATTTCCTCCATGGTTTGATTGTAGAAAGCAAAATGTTGATTACTTGCGCTGGTGTAAAGATCAGATGGGGGATATTCCGTGTGCTTTAGAGTTCCGCCATCAATCATGGTTCCATCCAGAATATAAAGAGAAGACATTGGAATTTATGAAGGATGAAAACTGGATACATACGATTTGTGATGAACCACAAGCTGGAGAAGGCTCTGTTCCGATTATTCTAGAAACAACGAGTGAAGAGAAGGTATTAGTCCGTTTTCATGGTCGAAATGTACATGGCTGGCAAAAGAAAAACGCAGAAAATTGGCGTGAAGTAAGATATTTATATCGCTATAATCAGCAAGAGCTATCAGAGTGGGCTGCACATTTACAAAAGCTAGAAACAATATGTAAAAATGTGTATGTCGTCTTTAACAATAATTCTGGTGGTGACGCAGCCGATAATGCAAAACAGTTAATTGATATATTAAATATTCAATATGAAGACTTATCTCCAAGACAGATGAATTTATTTTAGGGCTAGTATTTTTTAGATTGACATTAACATCCATTATTTGTTAAGTTAATGGAAACACAGAAGGGCAAGATTCTTATATTGCTAAGCAATTGCTCAAACCACATTTAAATCCTGAAGCAGAGGGAGCTAGCAGAAGCTTTAAGTTTATTGATAAAATCATTTCTTTATTAGTAGAGTAACATGATTAATAGTCAAACCTTAATGAAAAAAGCTAATCGGTATTTTTAACCGATCAGCTCTTTTTATTTCATTTTCTAATTGGGCGTTCCAAAGATAAGATTTCCTCTTCAATCGAAAAATATTGTTGTTCAACAACATTTTTCACATCATGAACAGCTGCATTATAAAAATGTGGAGCGAGTGAGTCTTTTACAAACTCTAATACTCTTTCTGCAGCAAATTCAGTTATTTCCTCATCTCTCTCTTGTGAGAAGAAAGTTTGAATATCAGAAATCATTAACTGTTGTTGCTCCTTTGTTAATTTGAAAATCATAATAGAACCCTCCCTTACAATTGCCTACTTGTAACTATACATGTTAGCTTACCCGATTATTAGGCTATTTTTTTTGAAAAAATCTGCTACACGGCAAATTTGCGAGCCATAATGGTTGAATAGGTGCTCCCACTTTTTTCTACTGATTTACATCCATACCATATGAAGAATGTACGAACGGAAAGTATAATTTATATAGGAAACCATTTGTATTCATTACTTGAACATATTATTATTTCCACAAGCAAACTATTCATAGACAAAGTAATCGTGCAGATATCTATTTTCATAAATTGCTTTGTTGAATGGGACTGATAATAGTTAATAACCTGTTGATTGAAGTGGAAAGCGTCCGCCTGAAGCGGAAAGTATGTAACAGGACCTAATGTAGAAGGAGTGAATTTAATATGGCAGAAAATAAGAAAAAATCCACGTCAGCTAAGAGGAACTCCGAAAAAGTATCAGGGCATCAGCAAGTAGTTGATTTTTTGAATAGCCTCGAACACCCTCTAAAAAAGGAAATAGAGGAAGTGAGAAAAATAATTTTGAGTACGAATGAACAGATGACGGAACATATAAAATGGAATGCACCAAGCTTTTGTTTAAATAACGAGGATAGAATCACATTTAATTTGCAAGGAAAGGAATATTTTAGGCTTATTTTTCATTGTGGAGCGAAAGTGAAAGTAAATAAAAAAGAAGGGTATTTGTTTGAGGATACGACTGGACTACTTGAATGGCTTGCAAGTGATCGAGCGATCATAAAAATGACAGATATGAATGATGTGAATAATAAGAAAGAAAAGCTTGCTGAAGTCATAACGAAGTGGATGGAGGTAACGAGTACATAAGAGACTAATCAAAAGCTTTTAATCCCTGCAATAATCTATAGTTTTGTTAACTACACATATTCCTTTTTTTCGCATACTTTGTAGTGGATAGAAAGGAGTGTTGTCTCATGATTGAAATGAAGCCGATTGACATAGAAGGTCAGACGTTTTTATCAATATCAGTTGCATTACCAAAAACAAATTTACTCGTTGTCACAAACGATAAAGGCTATATTATGTGTGGAGCTTTAGATGTCGCTTTATTAAATGAAAAATTGAAGGATCGGAAAGTAATTGCTGGTAGAGCTGTTGGAGTAAAAACAATTGAACAGCTTCTTAATGCCCCACTAGAGTCTGTCACATATGAAGCAGAAACGTTAGGAATTCAGGTAGGTATGATCGGAAGAGAAGCACTGCTTAAAATGAGCTGACTGAGATAGTCAGTACAGAGTCATCTATGTTTAACTAACCAGAAGGTATCTGCTCTCTTTTCCCTAAAATGTTACATGTTCTTCAAAATTAGGTAATAATGCATGTTGAATTACGATCATAAAAAAGGTTATTGTAGAAATAATAGGATAATTGTCGTAAAATGTAGAAAAATAATATTGGTGTTTAGTTACGTAAGAAATTTAGTTTATTATTGTACTAAAATTAATTGTATATAAAGCAGGAGTAAGTTATGAGATTAGTATCAGCCGCTACAGTAAAGCCCGGAGCTATTATCGCTAAACCTATTTATAATGATAAAGGACAAATTTTATTGAATAAAGATGTAGTTCTTTCCGAGGGAATTATCAATCGCCTTCAAGCTTCAGGCATTACGAATCTATTTATTAAAGATGAGCGAACAGATGATATTGAATATAATGGAACAGTTTCGGATACTCTTCGTAGAGAGGCTATTAAAGTGATCAATTCGACCTTTATTGATCTCCAAAATAATCCGAAGATTAATAGTTCCTTTGTAATTGAAAAAGCATCTAAGCGATTTTCTGAGTTAATTCGCAGTCTCCTCACAGAAATTAATGAGAAAAAAGAATTATTGACACTGCTTTCTGATGCATACACGTACGATAATTATATTTTTACTCATTCACTTAATGTAACCCTTTATTCTTTAGCCATCGGCATGCAGCTCAAGCTTTCTCAAAAGGAGCTTGAAATTCTCGGTACAGGGGCAATCTTTCATGATATCGGAAAATTAAGTGTGCCATTAGACATTCTTTTAAAGCCTGACAAGCTAACTGAAGTGGAATATTTAACAATCAAAAAGCATGCAGATGATGGTTTTCAAATTTTGCGTAAAGTCAGCACGATTCCACTGCTAGTGTCTCACTGTGCATTCCAGCATCATGAAAGACTCAATGGCTCAGGCTATCCACGCGGAATTAAAGGAGAAGAAATTCACTTTTTTGCCAAAATTATTGCGGTAGCAGATGTATTTGATGCAGTTACATCAAATCGTGTTTATCGTAAAGCACTGCTTCCACATGAAGGTCTTGAAATTTTATATGCTGGGTCAGGGACGCTATATGATCAGAGCATCGTAGAAGCATTCCACCGAGCAGTTGCCATCTACCCAGTCGGGATAACAGTTCGACTTAATGATGGAAGAAAAGGGATTATTTCTAGGCAAAATGTAGGTTTAGGGGATAGGCCAATTGTGAGAGTTCTAAAGCATCATGCTGAAGAAGTTGTCCCTTATGAAGTGGATTTGAAAAAAGAGCTAAACTTAATTATTACAGATTGTGATACAGCTTATTAATTTTGTCTAGACAAATTGGCAAAGAATAAATCATTTAACAATGTTAATCACAATAATAATATTACTTTCATATTAATGATCTATGCTAGAACAATATAAAAGAATAAATATAAGAATTTTAGATAAACGCATAAATAAAGGGCTTTCTCATTCAGAGAAGGCCCTTTTTTGATTTAACTCTTTGCGGCGCTAAAATATTTTTGAAAAATAGCATTATTCCCAAAATATTGTTTTGACAGATTAATTAAAACCTATTATACTAAACCATAGATTACACGAAATAGTCTGATAATACAGAAATTACTAATTATTGGTACTAATTAGTAATAAAAGATTATTTATTTAACAGGGGGGAAAAAGTCATGGTTTTCAAGAAAAAAATTACTTCTGTCCTAATGGCTTCAGCGTTAGTAGCTGGACTATTAGCTGGCTGTGGAAGTAAAGAAGCGGGTTCAGGCAATTCCAAGGGAGGAGACACGATAAAAATCGGGGCTAACTTAGAATTATCAGGCGGAGTTGCTTCTTATGGTTCAGGTATTGCTGATGGAGTTGCCCTAGCTGTTGAGGAGATCAATAAAAGTGGCGGTGTAGATGGAAAAGAAATTGAAATTATTAAAGTAGATAATAAATCCGATGCTGCTGAAGCGACAAATGCAGCTATTAAACTAACAAGTAAAGATAAAGTAACAGCTATTATCGGTGCAGCTACAAGTGGTAATACTGTGGCACAAGCTGAGATTGCCAATAATAGTAAAACGATTCTTATCTCACCTTCTGGCACTAGCCCGACGGTAACCGTAAAAGAAGATGGAACAGTGAATGAATTTGTTTTCCGTACGGCGTTTATTGACCCATTCCAAGGTACAGTGGCTGCAAATTTTGCTCTTAATGATTTAAAGGTAAAAAATGTAGCTGTTTATTCAGATAATGCTAGTGATTATGCTAAAGGGTTGGCTGCTTCATTTATCGAAACATTCGAGAAAGCAGGAGGAAAAATTGTTGCCAATGAATCATATGTAGCTAAGGATACGGACTTCCGTTCTACATTAACTCGTATTAAAGCAGCAAATCCAGAATATATTTTTATCCCTGGTTACTATGAAGAGGTTGGACTAATTGTTAAGCAAGCTCGTGAAATGGGAATTACCGTACCGTTAATGGGAGCTGACGGTTGGGATTCACCAAAGCTGGTTGAACTAGCAGGTGCAGAGTCATTAAATAACACATACATTATCAATCACTATTCTTCTGGCGATCCAGATGAAGAGATCCAAAAGTTTGTTAAGAGCTTCTCAGATAAGTATAAAGGTAAATCACCTGATGCCTTTAATGCACTTGGCTATGATACTGTCTATTTATTAGTAGATGCGATGAAACGCGCTGGAGATACATCTGACTCAACGAAAATTAAAGATGCCCTTGCAGCAACGAAAGATCTATCCCTCATTACTGGAACGATTACAGTTGATGAAAATCACCATTTAATTAAATCTGCATCCGTTTTAGAATACGAAGATGGAAAGCAAAAATTTAAATCTAAAGTTAATCCTTAAGATTAACCTAGAGAAATGGGGGGATTATTGATCCTCCCTTTTTTCTTTCTAGTTGTTCAGCTTTTCTTAAAAGGAGTGAGAATAATGGAATGGGTACAGCAGTTAGTAAACGGTATTTCACTCGGTAGTATTTATGCATTAATTGCATTAGGCTATACGATGGTTTATGGAATTATAAAATTAATTAACTTTGCTCACGGCGATATCTTTATGATTGGTGCGTTCGTTGGATTTTATGCTATTGCTGGCTGGGGATTAAGCTTCCTTCCGGCGTTATTATTGGCGATGACTGTCTGTGCAATCTTTGGCGTATTAATAGAAAGAATCGCCTATAAACGCCTTCGAAATGCAACGAGGATTGCAGCATTAATAACGGCAATTGGTGTTTCTCTTTTAATCGAATATGGAGTCATCTATGTTCGTGGTGCACAACCAGAGGCTTATCCAAATGTATTTCCTAACAAAACCTTTGATTTTTTTGGTGCCCAAATTAGCAGTCAGTCCTTATTCATTCTCTCTGTAGCGATTGTTCTCATGATTCTTTTGCAATTTATCGTCCACAAAACAAAAATTGGGAAGGCCATGCGTGCAGTTTCTCATGATATGGATGCAGCACGGTTGATGGGGATTAATGTAAATAATACCATTTCTGCTACATTTGCCATTGGTTCAGCGATGGCAGGGGCAGCAGGTGTTATTTTCGGTGTATATTATACGAAAATTGAACCATTAATGGGGATTATTCCAGGCTTAAAAGCGTTTGTTGCCGCTGTTTTAGGAGGAATAGGCATTATTCCAGGTGCGATGGTTGGTGGGCTTGTTCTTGGAGTGGTTGAAACGGTCGTAAGTGCTTTAGGATTTTCGCTTTGGAGAGATGCTGCCGCATTTATTATTCTTATTTTAATTTTATTATTTAGACCGTCAGGCATCTTCGGTAAAAATGCTAGAGAGAAAGTGTAGGTGAAAGAAACGATGAAAAAGATAAAAGGATTTTGGCTGTTTTTAATCATATCGATCGTCGTATATGGAACGGTTCAATTTCTAATGAGTATGGGAATCTTAAATCCGTTGTATTCTAATACGCTTATCTTTATTGGCATCAACATTATTTTAGCTGTTAGTCTTCATCTAGTTATCGGAATTACTGGGCAATTTTCCATTGGACATGCTGGATTTTTAGCTGTTGGTGCGTATATTTCAGCTATTTTTACGATGAAATTACAACTTCCATTTCCCATTGCTTTAATTGCTGGAGGGCTCATTGCTGCGCTGGCAGGGTTAATCGTTGGGATTCCAACTCTTCGATTAAAAGGTGATTATTTAGCAATCGCGACATTAGGCTTTGCAGAAATTATTAGAATTGTTTTTCTGAATATTGATTATGTTGGTGGGGCAGCAGGTATGCAAGTAACCCATTTGACGACATGGACATATACGTTCATCTGCTTATTTATTACGATTACGGTTATTATGAACTTTACAAATTCTCGACATGGCCGTGCCTGTATTTCCGTTCGTGAAAATGAAGTTGCAGCTGATGCGATGGGAATTAATACGACCTATTATAAGGTTATTGCTTTTGCATTAGGTTCTTTCTTTGCAGGCGTAGCAGGTGGGCTCTATTCACATAACTTTTATATTATTCAACCGACAAATTTTGGTTTCTTAAAGTCTTTTGATATCTTAATTTTTGTTGTACTTGGGGGACTTGGCAGTTTATCAGGAGCTGTCATTTCAGCGATCTTATTAACGCTCGTCTCAACCTTCCTGCAAGATTTCCCAGAAACAAGAATGATTATGTATAGCCTTGTACTAGTTATCGTTATGTTGTATCGACCTCAAGGCTTGATGGGGACACGGGAAATTACAGATTATTTCGGTAAATGGAAAAGTGCGAAAGGAGGTAGATAGAATGGGGCAGCCTTTGCTTAAAGTTCAAGAAGCTGGTATCCAATTTGGGGGATTAAAAGCTGTTTCCGGTTTCAGTATGGAAATTCATCAAGGTGAGCTTGTTGGATTGATCGGACCGAATGGAGCTGGGAAAACGACAAGCTTTAACTTACTAACGGGTGTATATGTACCAACAGAAGGAGACATCGTGTTAGAAGGAAAACGCCTAAATGGACTGCCTCCTTATAAAGTTACTCGTCTTGGAATTAGCCGTACATTCCAAAACATTCGCCTTTTCAATGAGCTTTCTGTGTTGGACAATGTTAAGGTAGCTTATCATTCTTTAGCAAAGCATTCAATTATGAGTTCTATACTGCGTCTTCCATCTCATTTTTCAGGAGAAAAAGAGATGGAAGAAAAATCGATTGAATTTCTTGAAATTTTTCAACTGGATAAATTTAAAGACGAAAAAGCGAAAAATCTCCCTTATGGACAACAGAGAAGATTGGAAATAGCACGAGCGTTGGCTGCAGGACCAAAATTGCTTTTACTTGATGAACCTGCTGCGGGAATGAATCCTCAAGAAACTCATGAACTTATGGAGTTAATAGCGTTTATTCGTAATAAATTTAACTTAACGATTTTATTGATTGAACATGATATGAATTTAGTTATGGGAATTTGCGAAAGGATCTATGTGCTCGATCATGGGCAGCTCATTGCGGAAGGGACACCAGAAGAAATCCGTAATCATCCGAAAGTCATCGAGGCTTACTTAGGAGAGGAGGTTACGAGTGACCATGCTTAAAGTCGATCAACTTAATGTTTTCTATGGCAATATTCAAGCGCTTAAAGGGGTCTCTCTAGAAGTAAATGAAGGGGAAATCGTAACTTTAATTGGCGCGAATGGAGCGGGGAAAAGCACACTTTTAAAAACATTATCAGGGCTTCTAAAGCCAAAGAGTGGATCAATTAATTATCGTCATACCCCAATTGATGGGAAGCCTGCACAAATGATTGTGAAATTAGGTATCTCCCATGTACCAGAAGGTCGGCGTGTGTTTGCCAATATGTCGGTTGAGGAAAATCTTGAGTTAGGGGCTTTTTTAAGAAAAGACTCGAAAGAAATTCATAAAGATATTCAAAAAGTATATGAGACGTTTCCGCGCTTATTTGAACGGAGAAAACAGTCATCAGGAACACTTTCAGGTGGTGAACAGCAAATGCTGGCGATGGGGAGAGCCATTATGGCTAGACCGAAGCTACTTTTGCTAGACGAACCATCAATGGGGTTAGCTCCGTTGATGGTTAAAACCATTTTCCAAATTATTGAAGATATTAACCGAGACGGAACGACGATTTTATTAGTTGAGCAAAATGCACATATGGCTTTATCGATCGCCAATCGCGCATATGTCATTGAAACGGGCCGTGTCATCGTTTCCGGAACGGCAGAAGAATTAAAAGCAAGCGAAGAAATAAAAAACGCCTACCTTGGTGGGCATTAAACGAAATGCTGAGGCGGCTTGCCCAGGGGCGACAAGCTTAAGGCGAGCCGACAAGAAGATTGTCCTTTAATCTTCATGTCGGCTTGACTTAAGACCTCGAGCCCCTAGCCGCCGAAGCTGGACAGAACGAAATGCTGAAACGACTGTTTAGTGACGTATGGACTGGACTGACCCCGTATGAGATAAAGGAAACACGATAAGCGATAGCGAATCGATGTTGCACACGTCATCGTCGAGCCCCTTACTTCGTATGGTATGGTTTAATCTTTTTTACTTCTTTTTATTCCGTTCTTGTCTTTCCCACAGTCTCAAATGTGGGTAAGGATCAAACGACCATTCTGTATAGCCATTATCTTTGTAAATGCCATAATGAAGATGAGGCGGGAACTTTCCTGATGTACCAGGTGGGCCATAGCCTGAGCTGCCTACACCACCGATGAGCATGCCTGGCTCAACGATCTGACCGAGCTTTAAATCCTTTGCAAAGCCACTTAAATGGGCAAAGTAGTGATAGTTATTATTAATATCTCGAATGCCTATACGCCAACCACCAAATCGATTCCAGCCCTTCATTTCAATAATTCCATAAGCGGTAGCTTTTATGGGTACACCGTAGCTGGCAAAAATATCAGTACCTTCATGAATTCTTCTGCCGCCCCAGCCTCGGGCTGCCCCCCAAGTGTTTTTATAACTATAATTACTTCTTAGTGGGAGGGGAAATGCATGCTCATCTAAATCAAGGCGACCAAAGTGTTTATAAATTTTGGCTTTGCCCATTATAATGCCAATTGTCTTATCGCGTTTATAATAATTCCATAGCCCAAGTTTTAAATTGTCATGATCTGTGCCATAAGATTGGAGATAATGAGCAAAAGCATAAAGAACATCTTCATCATTCGATAGACTTGCTTTCTCATCGCCATTTCCATCCATCCCGAGACCATTAAAGAACTTGATGGACATAGGGTTTTCATCATTTGGATCTGGGTTTAGTTTGCCTGTCCACTCCTCCTGTTTGAAATATATGCCTGTTAAACCTTCAGCTGCCGGAATATCCTTTCTTGCTTTTCGCACATTTCGTTCATATTGGTCAACTGCTGCAAGATAATACCAAGGGACATATGTGACTGCTTCTATTTTTTTGTACAATTCCATTCTTTGAGCATAAATATCAGATTGATTCGTTTGAGCATAGCCAAGAGCATTAGGAAAAAAGAAACAAATAAAAGTAAGTATGACCATAATAAGGAGCCGCACCAAAAATTCTCCCTCCTTCATTTGAATGCGTATTTAGTTTGTGATTTTTAAGATAATTAATCTCTATCAAATAATGGTAATCGGTTCTTGTTCTCATAAATTCAATATGTTAAATTGACATCAGATGGTTTTTGATATCCGAATAGGGTAAACTATTTATAAAGAAAATAGTTAGAAAAACAAAAAAGGTTCGTGTTTTTTTAAAAAAGGGGAGTGGAAAAATGAGCAAACAAGAGGAATATTTAAGAAAGCCTGATTGGCTAAAAATAAAGTTGAATACGAATAAAAACTATACAGGCTTAAAGAAAATGATAAAAGAGAAAAGTTTACATACTGTATGTGAGGAAGCGAAATGCCCAAATATTCATGAGTGTTGGGCGGTTAGAAGAACAGCTACATTTATGATTCTTGGAGATACTTGTACAAGAGCTTGCCGCTTTTGTGCAGTTAAAACAGGACTACCGACTGAATTAGATTTACAAGAGCCTGAAAGAGTGGCAGACTCTGTCGTATTAATGAATTTAAAGCATGTCGTTGTCACTGCGGTAGCACGTGATGATTTAAAGGATGGTGGGGCCGCAATCTTTGCAGAGACGATTCGGGCAATTAGAAGAAAAAGTCCTTTTACAACGATAGAAGTATTACCGTCAGATATGGGCGGCGTTTTTGAAAACATACAACTGCTAATGGATGCACGTCCTGATATTTTGAATCACAATATTGAAACGGTTGAACGACTAACACCAAGAGTTAGAGCTCGTGCGAAATATGATCGCTCATTGGAATTTTTGCGTCGTGCCAAGGAATTGCAGCCAGACATTCCAACGAAGTCTAGCTTAATGGTTGGGCTAGGGGAAACAAAGGAAGAAATTATTGCGACGATGGATGCTTTACGGGCAAATCATGTAGATATCATGACGATAGGGCAATATTTGCAGCCATCAAAACATCACCTAAAAGTAGAAAAATACTATCATCCAGATGAATTCCAGCAATTAAAAGAAATTGCGATGAGCAAAGGCTTCAGCCATTGTGAATCAGGTCCACTTGTACGTTCTTCATATCATGCAGATGAGCAAGTGAATGCGGCTGCGAAGCGAAAGCAAGAAATTGGTGAACAAGAGCTAAAAGAAGCTTAATGATTAAGTAAAAGAGTTCAGCCTGAATACGCTGAACTCTTTTCATTATCTTTCACCCTGTGAGGATTTTTTCATTTCATTAATTAATTTATCTAATCCATAGCGAGAATTTGCACTGTTTGAATTGACAGTCGCATAGTTTTCGACATTTTTTCTTAAATTCGTATTATCACTTACATAAATATGAAACCATCTTGGTACAACCGACATGGCCATTTTCTTCACTTGTTCGGCAGTATGTGTACGATTATCGGAATCAGTATGATAAATGACTAATACTTCCTTGTCTGTCACTAATGTGGAGATATCATCTACATGTGGAACATTTGTACAATTTTTGCTTATAATATCGGCAAGCTGCTCTCTGTCTATGGCAGCATATTGTTCATATGCCATATTTTCTCCCATAATTGGGCTTCTTTGGTGACGAACATATCCATAGTTCTCACTTTTATTGTTGCCGTTATTTCGATTATAAATATCTGCGCGCTCATTATTGACGTTAATCGTATTTCCGCTTTTTTGGTAAGGGCCTTCATTAGCCATATGGTTTTGACAAGCTGTTAATGCTGCAAGTCCGCAAATACTGAAGATAATGAGTGATTTTTTAATAAAAAACACCTCCCTATTCATAGAATGACCAGGTAAATGTATTTTTCTCTTAGAAAATGATGGGGAATCAGTTATAATTTAAATAATGTAAGTAATGCTCCTTAAACAGAGGTGGAAAATGTGATTTGTATAAATAATGTTTGCTATGAAATTATTGAGGATGAACGGAATGGCTTTAATGAGGAAGCGTTTCGTGGAAGATATAGCGATATTTTAACGAGATATGATTATGTCGTAGGTGATTGGGGCTATGGCCAGCTAAGATTAAGAGGCTTTTTTGATGATCAAAACCAGAAAGCGACATTCGATACGAAAATTAGTACATTAACGGAATATTTATATGAATTTTGTAATTTTGGCTGCGCTTATTTCGTAGCGAAAAAAATTAGTAAATAATGTTGAAGAGGGAATGGAATGAATACAGTCCTTTATCCCTCTTCACATGAAGGATTTTAACTCAATATTAATCTTCATCGGTGATCGGTAAGTATTTCGGATCGGAACCTTCCATTTGTCGCTGCGGACTTTGATGGATGGGATTTATCACATTGTTAAAGGCACTATATGTTTTTGGCCTATCATCCCATTTCCTGCTTTTTGCTTGTACAGGCTCGTCCCCCTCAATGGATGAACCGTATGCTCCTTCAGGTAATTCCTGTGCACTTAGGAAGCTCCTGTATTTCTCAACATTTGAGAAATCTGCATATTGTTCTTTATCTTTCAAGATCATCACCTCAATGGTTTTTGTCGATGAGAAAAAAGGGAAAGGAAGACCTAATTCAAATAAGGCCCTCCTTTATTATTTGCAAATGTGTGAATAATAATCGATAAATAGCGGGAAAATCCAAATTACATTGATTGGCATGACCCGTCGTGCATGTCCAATTGAATGGATTTTACCTTATACTAATTCATAAAGAAACTCACGTAGTTCTTCCGCATCGTCTTCTTCTAATTGAAAGGCATATTCTAAATAGCCCTCCTCCTTCAAATCATCTGTACCAATTATCGCAAAACGGCTTCCTTGAATATCAAGAACGATTTGTTTTCCATAATATCGATCAGATTGAATAATTGCTAAGTCGAAGCGCTGATTCTTTCCAACAAAGCTCACAAAGCGTGTTTTTGTATCGACAACATCATCATATAAGAAAAAACGTTCAGTCACTAATTTCATACCCCTTTTATTAAAATTAACAGATATACATATTCTAGTTTACCAAAGTCAATGACAGATCTCATATGATCTTTCACTTTTCGGATAGAAATTATATGATAAATATTTCTAGTCGAGGTAAATTTCATCATATTTATGATAAAATAATTGATATATTTCATATGCACCTGAGAGGAAGGAATCATATGCCCCATCGAAGCAAGAAGTCGTTTTCTAGCTTTCGCAATTGGTTAAAGATGTTCTTGCCAACTGAAAAGCTGCGTTTTTATCCACCGCAATTTGTCCTTCGCGATCCGATTGCGAAAGGCGTAAAAACTGCATTTGCAAGTGGAAATGAAGTGGCTGTTACGGTATTTAATATAAAGAATTTACATGAACTACTTGAACAGCTGGGAACTAGAGGATACGCCCAATATATTGCTTCTTTAAAGAAAACCTTCCGATCGGTTATTAAACAGGAAGTTGGAGAAGATGATATCATCGCACTTCATGATCATTCAAGTGATGGGTTGACATTTTTAAAAAAGGTTGATCATCGCCGTCATAGTGTGACAGATATAGATAAAAAAATGAAGAAAATTGCCAGGGAAGCGGAGAAAAGTCTTCACGCTGAAATGCCACATGTGCGACCCATTTTTGATACAGGCTACATGTTTATTGAGAAGAGACAATATTCGATTCAAGAAGCGATATTAAAAGCACAGCAGCAAGCATTAGCCATGGCGGAAAAGCGAGTACAGTCCGAATTTAATGAAATGCTATATGCCGTTAGCAAAATTGTTGCCCAGAAAGATATTTGCATGCTTGCCCAGCCGATCATTGATGTAGCTACGAATGAGGTTAGAGCATGGGAAATGCTTACGAGAGGACCAAAGGGGACCGTTTTTGAAAGTCCGTTGCACTTATTTTCGGTTGCAAGACAAACGGGGAAATTATATGAACTAGAGCTGATCGTATTAGAAAAAACGCTTCAACAAATTATAAATACGGGCTGTACACAAGATATTTTTATTAACTTCACTCCGATTACGTTAGGGCATGAACGTTTTCTTAGAGATGTAAAAAAGCTGCTTGCCGATTATAAAAATATCCCTCCAAGACAAATAACCCTAGAAGTGACTGAACGTGATTCAATTGAAGGAATGGAAAACTTCCTATACAATATAAAGGTACTAAGAACAATGGGCTTTCGAATTGCGGTCGATGATACTGGTGCAGGCTATGCAAGCTTACATTCGATCAGTGAAATAATGCCTGATATTATTAAAATCGATCGCTCAGTCATTCAAGATATTGATAAAAATTCTGTAAAAGAATCAATGTTAAAGGGCTTGCTTTTAGTAGCGAGAGAGGCAGGGTCTTTAGTTGTTGCAGAAGGAATTGAGAATAAAGACGAAGCATCAGTCCTTTCGAGAAACAGAGTGGACTTAGCACAAGGATATTATTATGCTCGTCCTAAAGCATTGCAAAAAGGGTTGAAATTAGTCGAGTAAGAAAGGTGAGGGATATGTATTTCGTTGATAGAGAAAAAATTGAAACGATTCTCCAATATTTGGAGCGTAAATTTTCCCTATTTGAAGAAATAACGGATTGGGATTCTGCGGTCGGAAAAGCTGCATTAGAGCGGACATGCCATATCATTATTGAAGCGATTCTTGATGTTGGCAATGCGATGATTGATGGATTTATTATGCGAGATCCAGGTAGTTATGAAGATATCGTTGACATTCTTGAAGATGAAAAGGTAATTGATCTTGCCTTAAGCAAGAGCTGTAAGGCCCTTATTATATATCGAAAAATGCTCGTACAAATGTATACTGAAATCAATCATTCCGAAGTTCATGCAGCCTTTGATGAACATCTATCGACGATGAAACAGTTCCCTGAGAAGGTTAGAGCTTATTTAATGAACGAGCTAGGCCCTGTTACAGCATTTCGCAATTAAAGCACTCATGTGAACGTATTTGAAAAATGAGTTTAAAGCAGCGTTTTTATTATGAACCTTGCAGATCTGAAGAAGGGATGGTGAGTTTCGTGCTTGTGCATCCAAAATCAACAAAAGCTCAAATCATCAGCTTATTAAAGACGTCGGAAGGTCTATCGATTACAGAAATTGCGGCTGAATTAAACATAACTGATATGGCAGTAAGACGTCATATTCATTCGCTTGAGCTCGATAATCTTATTACTTCGGTTACGAACCGACAAACAAAAGGCCGTCCATCAAAGCTTTATCAGCTTTCTAAAGAAGGAGAAGAGCTTTTTCCTAAAAAGTATAAGCAATTAAGCATCGAAATTTTACAGGAATTGAAGGCGGTTGGTCAGGAATCATTAATTAATGACTTGTTTCTAAAACGAAAAAAGCGACTTGTTGAGAAATATGAATTTGAGACAGCGGGAAAATCGTTTAATGAAAAGTTGGAAGTGCTGAAAAGTATTCAAGAGGCTGAAGGATTTATGCCCGAAATTACGGTCGAAAACGGTGTCGTCCATTTCAGGGAATACAATTGTCCTTATGTTGAAACTGCGAAGGAATTCGGACAAATTTGTGCGTCAGAGAAGGAGTTTCTAAAAGAACTGCTTCAAACAGACACGGTAAAGATTCAATCATGCATGGCTTCAGGTAGCAGCTGTTGTCATTATGTTATTAGTCCATACTAAGGCACTTACAGTTCATTAAACTGTGTGAAAATAATGGAGTGGTTTGCTTGAAAAAATATAAAGGCTACTTAATTGACCTTGATGGAACAATGTATCGTGGAACAGAAGTGATTAAAGAAGCGGCTCGTTTTGTGAAAAGGCTGAATGAATTAAGTTTGCCTTATCTTTTTGTGACGAATAATTCTTCGCGAACACCTGCACAAGTAGCAGAAAAGCTACGGCAGTTTTCAATTCCTGCAGAAGAAGATCAAATATTCACAACAAGTATGGCAACAGCGAATTACATGTTTGAACAGAAGCAAGCCGCTTCTGTATTTGTGATTGGTGAGGAAGGCATTACATCAGCATTAGCCGAAAAGGGGTTCACGTTTTCTGCAGAGCATGCTGACTATGTTGTCGTCGGGATCGACCGCGAAATAAGCTATGAGAAGCTTGCCACGGCCTGCTTAGCTGTCAGAAATGGAGCGATCTTTATTTCTACGAACGGAGATATAGCAATCCCTACAGAGCGAGGCCTACTTCCGGGTAATGGATCGCTAACGTCGGTCATTACCGTTTCAACAAATACGAAGCCGATTTTTATCGGAAAGCCAGAATCGATTATCGTTGAACAAGCATTACAAGTACTAGGTACGAATAAAGCTGAAACGATTATGGTCGGAGATAATTATGATACTGATATTCTCGCAGGAATGAATGCCGGAATGGATACTCTACTTGTTCATACGGGTGTGACAACGAAGGAGCTATTAAAAGGCTATGCGAATAAGCCTACCTATGTCGTTGATACACTTGATGAATGGGAATTTTAACATTATATTAGGCTGTTTTCGTAAAGCAAGTACCCGCAGCGGAAATCAACGGGCAAAATTTGAAGGCAAAAACAACAATATATGTGAAAAGAGACCTACATTAAAAGTAAGCTATGTTTTGATTCATTAAGAGGGGGCAGTCTGAATATTATTTCTTCAGGCTGCCCCATTTTATTATCATTAATATCTTTTCCTCACAGTGCTCCTTCTGCTCGATGGGCTAGACGGCTGGAAGCAGCAGCGGCAATCGCTCCAACGATATCATCTAGAAACGTATGACATTTACCAGAAGATTTATCATTTAAATCCTTTAAAATACCAGGCTTTAACTTATCAATATAGCCAAAGTTTGTAAAACCGATTGAACCATAAACATTGACAATCGACAAGGCTAACACTTCGTCAACCCCATATAGTCCTTCATCTGTTTCAATAATATTTTGCAACGGTTCTAATAATTTCTTTTCCTCTGCCAAAATATCAAGCTGAATGCCAGTAATGACAGCGTTTTGTACTTCTCTTTTTGAAAGGACCCGTTCAACATTCGCCAGGCAATCATCCATTTTTAAATTTTGATGATATTTTTCTTGGAGAAAGAATACTAATTCTGCAATATCTTGAACTTCAACACCACGAACTTTTAACCATTTTCGAGCTGTTTGTTCAAGTAAACTTTGTTTTCCTTCATTCATCTGCTCCACCTATTTCCTGTATTTTTCATTATTATAAAGGGTTATTTACAAATGTTGCTTGTCTGTATTCATCATATCTTATCATATAACTTTGTTCGGTAAAAGTTTCCTACTTAAAAAGCCATCATGAAGAACTAACACAAGTTTTGCATGCCTCACTCATATATATTTCCTAAGGACTTATAAGAAAAGGGGCAAGAAAATGGTACGAAATCTTTTGGAACATCAATATGGAATACAAATAGATGAGGAGCTAAAGATTGGAAAGTATCAGGCGTGTCGCAAGCAAGGCCAATTATTCCTCCTCATCCAAACAGATGGAATGGAAGAAGAGGCAGTCACAGAATTGGAAATGCTTGCCGAACATCTTGTGAGAAACGGTGAAAAGTTTTGCAGTACTTTTTTAAAAACAAAAGCGGGCAAGGCTATTTGCGAATGGAAAAATGGGAAATATTGCGTATTGCATAATAACCAAGTGCAGAATCGCAAATTAACAAGCTTAGGTAGAAAACTGGCTAAATTCCATTATCGTGGTAGAACAGTAAATTTTTCCGTTAATAAAACGAGTAGAATTGGCCAGTGGAAGCAGCTATGGGAGTCGAGATTAGATCAAATGGAAAAGGTTTGGAATGAAATGCTCTTCAAACAGCCGGATTATGAGTTTGAACGGATGTTTTTAGAATCTTTTCCTTATTACCGAGGGATAGCGGAAAATGCTATTCAATATATTGTTGATACCGAGCTTGATGATGAGCCTTCCATGATAGATAGCGGCACAGTTTGTCATGAAAGATTTACGTCTACAGCATGGGGAAATTTATTTTTAGTAAAAAACCCATTCGACTGGGTGTTTGATCATTGCTCAAGAGACATCGCAGAATGGACGAGGGAAAAGTACTTCCATAATATTAAAACATACGAGCCAGAGCTGAAAAAATTTCTTTCAGATTACCAAAGCATCACACCATTATCTTCTTTCTCTTGGAGACTTTATTTTTCAAGGGTTTTATTTCCACTCCACTATATTAATACAATTGAAGCTTATTACCGTTCAAATTCAGAACAAGAAAAAAGATTTCTAGAAGAACGATTGCAAAAATTTCTGCATCAATCAGATGATTATGAACGGTTTTTAGGCAGATTTTTTGATTTTGCGGAAGTACCTGTCCATAAGTTGAACATTCCGACTCTCGATTGGTTGAAAAAATAAACTTGTAATATTAAGTAATCAGCACTATAATGTCTACTATATAAATACAAGTGTACTCGTAGAGAGAACAACGTGAGAGGGGTATAGAAGTGGAATCAATCTCCATCGGATTAATGGGCTTAGGAACAGTCGGTTCCGGAGTTGTCCAAATTATTAATAATCATCAAGATAAGCTTATGCATCAAGTAGGCTGTCCAGTAAAGATTAAAAAAATATTAGTAAAAAATTTAAATAAAGAACGTGTGGTTCAAGTTGCACCAGAATTGTTAACAACGGATGCTGATGACATCATTAATGACCCTGAAATTGATGTCATCATCGAAGTGATAGGCGGAATGGATAACACAAAAGCATATATTAAAAAAGCGCTGATGAATCGGAAAAATATCGTTACGGCAAATAAAGATTTAATGGCCTTACACGGCTCAGAACTGTTAACGATTGCTTCAGATAACGGCTGTGATTTATTTTATGAGGCAAGTGTAGGGGGAGGAATCCCTATTTTAAGAAGTCTTGTCGATGGATTAGCCTCTGATCGAATTACGAAAATGATGGGTATTGTGAATGGAACGACGAATTTCATTTTGACGAAGATGAGCAAGTATGGAAGTGCCTATGAAGATGTTTTAAAAGAAGCACAGGAGCTTGGTTATGCTGAAGCAGATCCAACTGCTGATGTGGAAGGGCTTGACGCTGCAAGGAAAATGACGATCCTTGCGACACTTGGATTTTCGATGAAAATCGATTTAGACGATGTGAAGGTAAAAGGAATAACTGAAATAACGGAAGAGGATTTGAAGTATGGAAAGCAGTTAGGCTATACGATGAAGCTTATCGGGATTGCTCATCGTGAAGGTGAGAGAGTTGAAGTAAGTGTACAGCCTACGCTATTGGCAGAATCACATCCACTTGCATCTGTTCAGGATGAGTTCAACGCTGTTTACGTTTACGGTGAAGCAGTAGGTGAGACGATGTTTTATGGACCTGGAGCGGGAAGCTTGCCAACAGCGACAGCGGTAGTATCAGACTTAGTTGCTGTCATGAAGAATATGCGTCTCGGTGTTAATGGAAAAAGTGCTGTAACACCTCAATATCCTAAACAACTGAAAAGACCATCTGAAAAGTACGCAAAATACTTCCTTAGATTGCATGTTCGTGATGAAATAGGTGTATTTGCGAATATGACCTCGATTTTCTCTGAGCATAATGTAAGCTTAGAAAAAATTCTGCAAATGCCATTGAAAAATAAAGGCTTAGCGGAAATTGTTTTAGTCACACACCAAGCATCTTTACAAGATTACGAGGACATTTTAATTAAACTTAGAGATTTACAGGCAGTAAAAATGATTAAAAGTTCATACCGGGTTGAGGGGAGCGTAAATGTATGAGGTGGGAAGGATTATTAAGAGCATACAAAGAGTTTTTACCAGTTAACGAGAATACTCCATTACTCACACTTAATGAAGGAAATACACCTTTAATTAGACTTGATAAGCTTTCAGATGAATGGGGAATAGACCTTTATGTCAAAACAGAAGGGGCAAACCCGACAGGCTCATTTAAAGATCGGGGTATGGTTATGGCGGTTGCGAAGGCGAAGGAGGAAGGCAGTGATACGGTAATCTGTGCTTCAACAGGGAATACATCTGCTGCCGCTGCCGCATATGCAGCTAGAGCGGGTCTTCGTTGTATCGTTGTGATTCCCGAAGGAAAAATTGCGATGGGAAAGCTTGCCCAAGCAGTTATGTATGGAGCAGAAATTATCTCGATTGAGGGAAATTTTGATGAAGCTTTAGCAATGGTGCGCAAAATTAGTGAGACAGAACCTATTACACTCGTAAACTCTGTTAATCCTTATCGTCTTGAAGGTCAGAAAACAGGAGCCTTTGAAATTTGTGACCAGTTAGGCGGAGCACCTGACATTCTTGCGCTCCCAGTTGGAAATGCCGGGAATATTAGCGCCTATTGGAAGGGATTTAAAGAATACAACGAAGTGAAGAAAACTGGACTTCCTAAAATGCACGGAGTGGAAGCTGAGGGAGCCGCAGCGATTGTTCATGGAAAGGTTTTTGATAACCCAGAAACAGTTGCAACTGCTATAAGAATCGGCAATCCTGCTAGCTGGCATTTAGCTACGAACGCAATTGAAGAATCAGGCGGCAAGATCGATGAAGTAAGTGATGAGGAAATTTTATGTATGTATCGGAAATTAGCATCTACTGAAGGAATATTTGCAGAGCCTGCTTCTTGTGCTTCATTAGCTGGTATTTACAAGCAGCTTCGCAATGGGGAAATACGAGATAAAACAAGAGTTGTTGCGATATTAACTGGAAATGGCTTGAAAGATCCGAATATTGCCATTGATTGTAGCCCAGTAAAGCCAATCGTTTTGCCAAATGATGAGGAAGCAGTTGCGAACCATATTAAGGGAGTTGTCCATGTATGAGCGAAGGAGAGATGCTCATCATTAAAGTTCCTGGAAGCTCTGCAAACTTAGGGCCCGGCTTTGATTCAATTGGGCTCTCTTTAAATGTTTATTTAACATTGGAAGTGGAGCGGAAAGAGCGGTGGGGAATTATCCCTTTATCAGAGGAACTAACTGTTTTTCCGAAGGATGAAACAAATTTTATTATTAAAATTGCACAAGAAACCGCAGCAAAATATAATCAAACCCTCCCATGCTGCATCATTCGTATGCAAAGTGATATTCCTCTTGCGAGAGGGCTTGGATCAAGTGCAGCAGCGATTGTTGCAGGGATTGAATTAGCGAATGCACTTTGTGATCTTTCATTGACAAACATAGAGAAATTAGAACTGGCGACAACAATTGAAGGGCACCCTGATAACGTAGGGGCAAGTCTTCTCGGAGGATTAGTTATTGGCTCTCAATTAGATGATCATGTCTATGCGGAAGCCATCCAAAATCTTGACTTAGACGCAGTTGTCGTCATCCCGAAAAAGGAACTATTAACGAAGGATTCCAGAGGTGTGCTCCCGAAAGAATTTCCGTATAAAAAAGCTGTACAAGCTGGGTCTATTGGCAATGTTCTTGTAGCCGCATTATTAAATAAGAACTATAAGCTCGCAGGAAAAATGATGAAGGCTGATCTTTATCATCATCCATATCGAAATGTACTCGTCCCACATATGGCAATTATTGAGGAAGAGGCCCCTAAGTTCGGAGCATTCGGAGTCGCCTTAAGTGGTGCAGGCCCAACAGTTCTTTGCTTAGCAGAAGCCGGTAAAGGACAAGCAATCATTGAAGGGTTACGCAATGTACTACCTGAAATGGATTATCGCTGTTTAAAAATCGATCAAGCTGGAAGCATTGTCTATACTTCTAAACAAAATGAAAAGCGAATGCTTTCATGAAAAAAGCGATGCCAGAGCGCATCGCTTTCATTCTTATTAAATATTAAAAAACTTGCTCCACTTCTACAACGCCAGGTACTTCTTCTAATAAAGCTCTTTCGATCCCAGCTTTTAACGTAATTGTAGAGCTTGGGCATGAGCCACATGCACCTAGTAGACGTAATTTAACAATCCCGTCCTCAACATCTACTAATTCACAGTCGCCTCCGTCTCGTAGAAGGAATGGGCGCAATTTATCTAGTACTTCTTGAACTTGCTCAAATATTTGTTCTGCCATTGTTATCTACTCCTTTCTTAATCCTTATTATAATCATAATGACTGCAAAAATCTATTTAAAGAAATGTAAATGAGCAAATCATAAGGTTAAGAATCTTTTTATATTGTAAAATAAGGTTAACGAATACGCTGAGGCGGATTTGCTAATTATCGCTTTGTGAAAGGGGAAAATCAATGAATCAAGTTATCGAAGTGACTGTATATGGAACGGCTCAGCTTTGTCCAAGCTGTGTAAATCTTCCTTCCTCAAAGGAAACGTATGAATGGCTACAAGCCGCTATTAGTAGAAAGTATCCAGCCCAGCCTTTTAACATTACTTATGTTGACATTCACAATCCGCCAGAAGATAATGACAAAAAAACCTTCGCTACTAGAGTCATTGAAGAGGATATGTTCTATCCAGTTGTTGTCATTGGAAATGAAATCGTCGGAGAAGGAAATCCGAAATTAAAGACGATTTATGCAGAAATGGAAAAGTACGGGTATAAAGCAGAATAATAAAAAGAAAAAGGTCTATCTTAAAAAATGTTTTTAAGACAGACCTTTTTTGAAGTAATCGACAGACAAGCAGTGATTATCCCCGATGGTATTTATACATCCATAAAATGCCGGATTTCAATAAGCGTGCGACCCGACCTGTAATGGCTCGGTCAGCGACAACACCAAATCCATGTTTTTTTCCTAAAGATCCAAGAACCCCTTTTAATTTAATTTGTGGCAAACTGTCAGGAAGTTCTTCCCCTTTCCAACGTTTCAATAGAATGTCGACAATTTGCTCAGCTTGACCTTCTGCCAGTTGTGCACTGGGTGCATGTGGCAAGCTTGCACAATCACCTACTACGTAAACATGTTCATCTGTTGGTAAATTATGATGTTTCGTTAGGATTACTCTGCCTTGTGAATCTTTTTCTACATCCAAATCCCGAACAATTTTATTTGGTTGAATTCCAGCAGTCCAAACTATCGCATCACATGGAATCGGTTCTTCATTGTTAAAAAGAAGCCCTTTTTCAACAGCTGTAATATTTGAGTGACTTACAATTTCAACTCCATGCGTTTCAAACCAGTTCTCGACATATAAGCCTAATCTTTTTGGAAAAGCTGATAATATATGACTTCCTCGATCAAACAGTTTAATCAGTAAATCAGGTCGACTTTCATGAAGTTCAGAAGCAATTTCTACGCCACTTAAACCAGCCCCCACGATCCCAACGACTGAACCTGGTGCTAAGTTGTTTAAAGCTTGATAGGTTGCTCTTGCTTTTTCAATCGTCTGAATGCTATACGTATACACATCTGCGCCCGGAACATTGTGAAATTTATCTTCACACCCTAAGCCGATGATCAGATCGTCATAAATGACAGGGTTTTCATTTTGGATGTGCACTTTTTTTTCGTCGAGTTCGATTCCAATAATCTCTCCATATTTAATTGTTAGATTTGGGTGCTCAGGATAGGAAACCCTTACATGTTGGTCAGAAATGGTTCCCGCTGCTAGAGCGTAATACTCTGTTTTTAAGCAATGATAAGGTACACGATCGATTAAAGTAATAGATACATCATCTGGGAGCTGATTTGGCAAAAGTCTAGCAAGGACTCTCATACCACCATAGCCTCCGCCGAGTATGACAAGATTTTTCATGCCTTTTTCCCCTTTATCACAAAATAACGTGTTGTAAGATAGGGTCTTAGCAACTCGTATAGGCCTGACACGGGTATGGCCCTAGTCAGGCGAGAAAGCAACAGGACTTAGCATTTGAGCGTGTTTAGCTCAGAAACCATTAGTAATTTCTAATAGAAGGTGCATTATGCCTGTTTTGAAAGTAATGTTACCAATATACTAATATTTACAACGTTAATCCCATAGAAAGTATAACTAAATTGTGACGAAATCTCAACACTTACTAGAAAAGAACTTGACAAATGATAAAAATATGCTATCTGAATATAGAAAATAATTCGACATAATCTTAAAGGAGATAGGAGTTGAATGTTGCAGATTTTGTGGAAAAGCGGTAGCATAACTATGGATAAGATTTTTGATTAGTGTGGTGAAAAGAAGTGATTAAGCCAATTATCGAGTTTTGTTCAAGCAATTTGGCGAGCGGCTCTCAAAAGGCATTCGAAATATTGGAAAAAGATTATGATTTAGATGTCATTGAATATGGTTGTCTTGGTTATTGTGGAAAATGTGCACAATCCCTATTTGCACTTGTGAATGGGGAGGTAGTAGCGGCTGAAACACCAGACGAGCTAGTAGAAAATATATATCAATATTTAGAAGATAATCCAATGTTTTAAATAAACCCTCTAAGGAATTTACTCTTCCTTAGAGGGCTATATAATTTCTCATTCACAATCTAGAATGTTATATTTCTTGCGCTGCCTTCTGAGCTTCACGAATTTCGTACCAACGTTCCCTCGCCATATCGATAATTCCTGATTCTGTTGAACGGCTCTGCTTCTCAATCACTTTAGAGAAAAACTTTACGGCTTGTTCCGTTTGCTCAGTTCGTCTTGAAAATTCGCCAATTAAATAAAGAATTTTTACTTCCGAAACTTGTGTACCCCGAAAATCATCTGCCATATATGAATCTAAATAAGATTTTGTTGCCAGCTTCATAAATCTTTGTTCTTGCTCTTCATTTTCTAGGCCTCGGTATAACCAAGCAAGTCTAACATAAATTCCAGCGATTGCAATATGTTTTTCTTTCTTTAAGGAACCACAATAAGCGGCTAGTTTAAGTGTTTTGATTGCATCTGCAATGGAACGCTTTTGACCAAATTCATGGGGAACCCACTGCTCACATACTTTTGAATGAATATCTTCGATAGAACCAGGTGGAAAATAAGGTGAAAAGTCGTTAGATGAAGAATAGCCACAATGTGGGCAGACATTCACATGATATAATATTGGATTTGCTTCTTCGGAGGAATAAGTTGGACAATAGTCTGTATCATAACTTGTCACCTTAATGAACTTTGAACGAAGCTTTTTGGTCGTAAAAGGCTGTTTGCATATATTGCATTCATATTTTCTATCAAAAGTAGGTTCAATTTGTGTCATTAAAGAACGCCTCCTAGGTGAAAAGATTTATAGTTCCATTTATCTATATCAAACATACTATAAGTATACTCTACAAAAGGATAAAAGCACTAAAAACTTCATCTCTTTTTCTATGTAGTTAATCAATGTTAAAAAATTGACGAATTTATAACAGGACTTTTTTATCATGTTTTATTCGGAAATATATGTCTTCGCCCAAATTCGATTAGTTGAGGAGACAGTCTTTTCTGTATATACTGTTAGTGAGGATGATGGTATAAGTCAGCTTATAAGGAGGGAAATAAGATGAATGAAGTAGTAATATTAACTGAAGCTGCAGCATTGCAAGTAAAGGAAATGATGAAAGCAAATGAAGAAGAAAATGCTTTATTGCGTGTTTCTGTAAAAGGCGGCGGCTGTAGTGGTTTATCATATGGAATGGGTTTTGCTTATGAAAAGGAAGAGAATGATAATGAGATTGAACAACATGGAATTCGAATTCTCGTTAGTAAAGAAGATGCACCGATTCTCCAAGGGACGAAGATTGATTATAAACAATCGATGATGGGCGGCGGCTTCACAATTGATAATCCGAATGCAATTGCATCATGTGGATGCGGCTCTTCTTTCCGTACAGCAACAGCAGCAGGAACACCTGAAGAGTGTTAATCAATTACCATTGAATCTCAATTTCATTGGATACGAAAAAAGAATGAGCTTATGAAAATATACAGAGGATAGCCGATCATTCCGGCTATCCTCTTCTTTATTAGCTAAACATTGAAGTACTGTGCAATGGTTGAACTTTTGCTTTCGGATCAATGTAAGACTTCGCATTATTAACAGCTGTTGGTGCTTCACCAAAGCCACATGCAATTAATTTTACTTTACCATCATATGTACAAATGTCTCCTGCAGCATAAATTCCAGGGATATTTGTTTCCATTTTTGAGTTCACGACAATGGAGTTCTTTTCAATATTAAAACCCCAATCTTTAATTGGGCCTAAAGATGAAACGAATCCATAGTTGCAAATAACAGCATCAACATCAATAATTGCTTTTTCTTTGTCTGTTGCGCCTTCAAGAACAACTTGGGTGATGCCGTTCTCTCCACCGATTAATTCAACAGGTACATAAGGTGTTTTAATATCTGCTTTTGAATTAAGTAAATTTTCAACACTATGCTCATGTGCGCGGAATTTATCACGGCGGTGAACAATGGTAACTTTTTCAGCAATTGGCTCAAGCATTAATGCCCAATCAACTGCTGAGTCTCCACCACCAAATACAACGACTTTTTGACCAGCAAATTTGTTTAAGTCATCAATAAAGTAATGGAGGTTTTTGCCCTCGTATTGGATAGCGCTTTCAAGCTCTAGACGACGAGGTTGAAAGGCACCGTTTCCTGCAGTTATAATAACTGTTTTTGTATAGTGAATTTCCTTGTTTGTCGTTAATTTAAAAATGCCATCCGCTTGTTTTTCAACTTTTTCAACGGATTGCTCAAGTGCAGTCGCAGGATCAAACTTAGCCATTTGCTCTTTTAAGTTATTAACTAACTCTTGAGCACGAACCTTTGGAAAACCAGCAACATCGTATATGTATTTTTCCGGATATAAAGCAGATAATTGACCACCGAGCTGTGGTAAGCTTTCAATAATTTTGACAGAAGCCTGTCTCATACCCCCATAGAAAGCGGTAAATAATCCAACCGGTCCTCCACCGATAATGGTTATATCATAAACCTTTTGATCTTCGTTCACGCCATATCCCCCCATAAAAAAAAATAGTGCAATTCCACTCTATATCATAACATAAAATAAAATAAAGCTCACTCTTTCCTAAAAAAGATTATGTGGAGAATAGTAATCATAAAGTTTAAATTTTCAAAACAAGTTTTCCCTGTTTTTTAGCTTGAAAAATCAAGAAGAAAAGAATAATATGTATTGTAGACATATGTTAAATTTTTGTGACAAATTTCTTAAATTTTTTTGACTTCTTTAGTGAATTTCATCACAAACTCTTTTCTTTATTTTATTATATAAAAATAAAAAGAGCTTGGCCTATTTAAGAATACGGTTTGCCGCATAAGAAAAACTCAAAAAAAGGTGGAAATGATACACATGGGAAAGCCAAAAATTGTTATTTTAGGAGCAGGTTATGGTGGATTAATGACAGCGACACGTTTACAAAAAGCTGTTGGGATGAATGAAGCCGACATTGTGCTTATTAATAAGAATGAATATCATTATGAAACTACTTGGTTGCATGAAGCTTCTGCTGGTACTTTGCATCATAATCGAGTTCGCTATGATATAAAAACTGTGATCGACCGTAACAAGGTTGAGTTTATTCAAGATACTGCCGTTGAAATTAAAACTGAAGAGAAAAAAGTCATTTTAGAAAATGGGGAAGTTGAATTCGATTATTTAGTTGTTGCCCTTGGTGGAGAATCAGAAACATTTGGCATTAAGGGGCTGAAAGAATACGCTTTCTCAATTGTAAACGTAAATGCAGCACGACAAATCCGTGAACATATCGAGTATCAATTTGCAACTTATAATACAGAAGCAGAGAGAAAAGACGAGCGTCTTACAATCGTTGTAGGTGGAGCTGGCTTTACGGGAATTGAATTCCTTGGTGAACTAGGTAATCGAATTCCAGAGCTTTGCCGTGAATATGATGTTGACTTCCAAAAAGTAAAAGTGATTTGTGTAGAAGCTGCTCCAATGGTTTTACCTGGATTTGATGCGGATCTAGTTGAATATGCGGTAGCACAGCTTGAGAAAAAAGGTGTTGAATTCCGTATTGGAACTGCGATTAAAGAATGTACACCTGACGGAATTATCGTTGGCAAGGGTGAAGAAGAGCTAGAGGAAATTAAAGCTGGAACGGTCGTTTGGGCTGCTGGCGTGCGTGGAAATTCAATTATAGAGAAATCTGGATTCGAATCCATGCGTGGGCGTGTGAAAGTTCAGCCTAATTTAAGAGCTCCTGGTCATGATAATATCTTT
Source organism: Cytobacillus sp. Bva_UNVM-123 (assembly GCF_046351715.2). NCBI lineage: Bacteria > Bacillati > Bacillota > Bacilli > Caryophanales > Bacillaceae > Cytobacillus > Cytobacillus sp. Bva_UNVM-123. Next base: position 4,186,477 of record NZ_CM177772.1, on the reverse strand, counting down.
ATTATTGGAGACTGTTCATTAATTATTAACGAAGAAATTAATCGTCCATTCCCACCTACAGCACAGATTGCGATGCAGCAAGGGGAAACATGTGCGAAAAACCTTGTTTCGTTAATTCGTAATCAAACTGAACTGGAAACGTTTACACCGGACATTAAAGGAACTGTTTGTTCACTTGGTGAAGATGATGCCATTGGCGTAGCATTCGGTAAGAAAATGGTCGGTTCTAAAGCGTCATTTATGAAAAAAATGGTCGATAATCGTGCGTTATTTATGATAGGCGGACCTTCACTTGTGATGAAAAAAGGAAAGTTTAATCTTCTATAAAATGTATTTCTATTATGCGGAAGTGCGTAAAATGCTTCCGCATTTCTTTTTTTAGTTGACTCCCCAATATCCATTCAGTACACTAAATATTGATGTGTTAAGGGGAGATGAGAACGGATGCCAATGACTATTTTCGTTTTGCCTATTTCCATGCTGCTTTTCTTCGTGTTATTTTTTGGAATAGGATTTATTTTAAATATGCTATTAAGAATGTCTTGGATTATGGCTATTATTTATCCAATTATTGCTATTTTAATTATTGATAAAGTGAGATTCATTGAATATTTTACGAATAGTAAAGAAGCTTTTTCCAGTCTCGGTTCGGAATTATCCCAATTGGCCACCGCTGATATACTCATTTTAAGCAGTGGGTTGGCTGGCGCAATTGTTGCTGGAATCACGATCAAAATTCTTCGTAAAAAAGGATATCAAATGTTTTAAAATCGGCTCCCTGCTTTTTAGCAGGGAGTTTTTTTGTGTAAGTGGATGAGGCGAAAAATGGGGTGCTACTATATTTGAAAGTGGCCGATATATTTGGAAAGAGGCCGATATGATCGGGAAAGCGGCCGATAAATCAGGAAAGCGGCCGATATAAACGGGAAAGCGGCCGATATATTTGGAAAGAGGCCGATATAAACGGGGAAGCGGCCGATATATTTGGAAAGAGGCCGATATGATCGGGAAAGCGGCCGATATAATCGTGAAAGCGGCCGATATGATCGGGAAAGCAGCCGATAAATCGGGAAAGTTGCCTGATATATTGAAAGTTTCACCAAATTTATCCATAAACCTTCGTTAAATCTAGAAAATAAACGCTAATTATTGATAGTTTTGGTAATTTTACTGCAATTTTCTAATAATATCACTCCTTTCATGAATATTTCTTTGAAAATCAGGAAATGAATATTCTTGGGAGGAGTGAAATGGAAAAAATGTCAAGAATAAAAAAATGGACAAAGCGAATAATAATGTCAACTTTATTTATTGCCGCATTGTCAACAACCTTTCAGTCTATTTCTGGTGTTGAAGCAAAATCAATTGTAGATTATTTTAACAAAGAGGACTTATGGAAAAAGGATGACTCGACTGAAGATAAATTTTTTCATAACTATAAAACAGTTGATGTCGCTCTGAAATTTTTAAAACGTGTAACTAATTTAGATTTGGAAATTTCCTCAAGTGAAGCGGTGACAGGAGAACCGCCAACATTAGAGGAGTCATTTGACTGGTCACAATATCCGGTAAAAACAGTTGTTGCCACTGGCTATACGGCTTTCTATGAATCGACCGGAAAAAATCCTGGACACCCGAGTTTTGGGATTACTTATTCAGGTGTGAAAGTGAAACGAGATTTATATTCTACTGTTGCAGCAGATTTAAATGTTTTCCCAATTGGTACGATTCTTTTTATCCCTGATTATGGTTATGGAGTTGTCGCTGATAAAGGTGGGGCCATTAAAGGGAATAAAGTCGATCTTTATTATGAAACAGTGGCAGACGTTTATAATCAATGGGGTAAAAAGACAGTTGATGTCTATGTGATTGAAATGGGCAATGGCAAGCTTACAGAAGAAGATTTGTATGCTCTAAATGAAAATGAATCTATGCAAGTTTTCCGTCAGCAATTTATTAAATCGGAAAAGAAATAAGTAAATTGAAAAAAGCAGGAAGTCTTGAAAATGGACTTCCTGCTTTTTAGATGACCAAAAATCTATTTAACAGACTTGTATGCTTCGGGATGTATGATTTTGGCTAGTTTAATGGCACCTTCTAATAAACGAGGGGAAGGTCTACAATAAAGCTCTTCTTCTAGTACGAGAATTTGCTTGTTTTTAACAGCGTTTAGCTGTAGCCAATTAGGGCGTTTATATACAGTTTCTGGTTGAACCTTTTCTTTTCTTACCCCGACCCAAGCGAGACAAATATAATCGGGATTGCGTCGATAAACATCATCCCAATCTGTTTGCACACTTGCAAGCTCAACATCATTAAATAGATTTTCAGCCCCAGCTAGTCTGCTAATTTCTGTTAGCCAATTTATTTTGCCTGGCGTAAATACGGGCTTTGGCCACCACTCCCAATAGAGAGTTGGCTTTTCTTCTATTTTTGCGGCAATTTGTCGAAGGGCTTCGATTTTTGAGCGAAATATGTTAGCTGCCTTTTGACCGGCTTCCAGTTCTCCCATTGCTTTTGCGGTAATGACTAAATCATGTTCGATGTCTAATAAGCTCTGTGGATTTAAGACGATATGGGGAATGCCACGTCTCTGTAATTCTTCGACGTTTTTTTCCATTCCCGGAACACTTAAAGAGGCAAGTACGATATCAGGTGCTAATTCTTCAACTCTATCCATATTAATTGACAAGTCAGGCCCGAGCCGAGGAAGCTCTTTTATTTTTTCAGGCCAATCTGAGTAATCATCAACTCCGACGAGCAGCTCAGTCATTCCTAAAAACTCAACAATTTCTGTATTGCTTGGGCATAATGATAGGACTCTCATTGATTTCTCCCCTTTTGAACGGATACACCAACATCTATAATGAAATAAAATAGTGAAGAGTAAGTGTTAACAAAATTCCAGTTAAACCGCCGAAAAATACTTCGATCGGTTTATGGCCGAGCAATTCCTTTAATTCTTTTCGCTTTTCATGACCTTCTTTTTTTTGCCAAACCTTTGCTTCCTCGATAATTCGATTAAAATCAGAAACGAGCTGATTAAGAACAATTGCTTGTTCCCCTGCTTGCCTACGTACTCCTGTAGCGTCAAACATCGTCACGATGGCAAAAACAGCAGATACAGCAAAAATGGGAGAATCCAATCCTGTCTCTAATGCCACGCCAGTCGAAAGGGCTGTCACTGCAGCTGAATGCGAGCTTGGCATTCCTCCGGTACTTGTCAGCAATGACCAATTTAATTTCTTCGTTGCGATAAATTGAATTGGAACTTTCACAAATTGGGCAAAAAGGATGGCTGCGATTGCAGACCAAAGGGGAAAATTCATTAGTAATTCCATGTACAAACCACCTTTTTAATATGTTCAACGCACAGAAGTACGAAAAATTTCTTATTAAAATTTGCCTTGCCGAATTTAGGCAATATGATATCTATTATTGAAGTTTCACTTTACATCCCGTTTGTTAAGATGATAATAATAAATCAATAAGAGTGCAATGTTTTTTGCCTTATTCTATTTATTTTTTAAAAGCTTAGACGCTCGAAATATTTTTCATTTTTCGTTATAATTAAACCATCTTTTATGGGGGTGACGAAATGTTTTCAGTTATGAATGAATTGAATTATGCAACAGAACATGAATGTTTAATTATCGGGCTTTATGAAAAACCGGAAAAATTCACAGGCGTTCTTGCTGAGTTAGATGAGCAATTTAACGGTCAGCTAACTGAGCTTGTAAAAAGTGGTGATCTTTCAGCAAAGAAAAAAGCAGTTGCGAAAGTACATACATTTGGAAAAATTGGTGCAAAAAGATTATATATTGTTGGATTAGGGAAAGAAAAGGAATATTCCTTTGAAATAGTACGTGAAGCATTAGGAAATACGTTTAAGGCTATTCACACGGCTAAGCTTGAAGAAGTAGCTGTTTATTTAGATTCTTTTATTTGTGAAGATGTAGACGCGCTAGATGTGGCGCATGCTGTGAGTGAAGCGTTCGCATTATCAACATACCAATTTGAAGGATATAAACAAAAGTCAAATGAACCTGAGAAAAAGATTAAGCGTATTTCTATCTATTGTAACTCCACTGATGCAGAAGAAGTAAAGGCTTCCCTTACAGTTGGTTATGCATATGGAAAGGGTACAAACTCTGCACGTACACTCGTTAATCTGCCTGGAAATATGTTGACAGCTACTGATATGGCAAACTATGCAATAGAGCTTGCAGCTAAATATGAGTTTGAAGTAGAAATATTAGAAAAAGAAGATATGTTAAAACTTGGGATGGGCGCACTTCTTGCAGTAAACCAAGGATCGACGGAGCCACCAAAAATGATCGTTCTTAAATATCAAGGAAAAGATGAATGGACAGATGTTATCGGTTTAGTTGGTAAAGGGATTACTTTTGATACAGGTGGTTATTCCATTAAACCAAAGGATGGCATTGTCGGCATGAAAGCAGATATGGGTGGAGCTGCCGCTGTACTAGGAGCCATGGAAATTATCGGTGAGCTTAAGCCAGAGCAAAACGTTGTTGCTGTTATTCCTTCCACAGACAATATGGTTAGTGGCCATGCATTCAAGCCAGATGATGTTATTACTTCGATGAGTGGCAAGACCATTGAAGTATTGAACACGGATGCCGAAGGTCGTCTTGTTCTTGCTGATGCTGTAACATATGCGAAGCATCACGGAGCAAATTATCTTGTTGATGTAGCAACATTGACAGGCGGTGTCATCATTGCACTTGGGAAAAACACAACAGGTGCATTAACGAATAATGAAGCATTATGGGAGCAAGTTCTAGAAGCATCCTATGAAGCAGGGGAACCAATTTGGCGCTTGCCTTTATTTGAAAAAGATAAACAGCGCGTTCGAAACAGCAAAATAGCTGATTTAAATAATTCACCAGGTCGTGAAGGACATGCGATTATGGGTGGTGCTTTTGTTGGTGAATTTGCTGAAGATACCCCATGGGTTCATTTAGATATTGCAGGTACTGCGACAACGAATAAGGAATATGAGCTAGGACCATCTGGTGCCACAGGGGCAATGGTTCGCACCCTCGCATTATTTGTTGAGAGATTTGAAAACTAATTAGAAAATCTTGGCATTCGCCAAGTCCTTTCGGTGAATGCCCTAGCTAAACGAAAAACTCCGGACATTTTTCCGGAGTTTTTTAGTCTATTCAGCGAAATACTTATTTAAATGCTCTTTTACTTTTTCAGGATCTGCATTTAGTTCGTTTCCTGTTTTTACGATAGGACTTACAGTGGAAACAGCTTTAATCTTCTTACCTTGATAATAGCTTAAAATTTCATCCTGATTAATGGAATAGAGGATCGCTTTCCGTAAGTCTTCACTATTAGCGACTTCACGGTTTTTCGTATTGAAAAGCAGATAGCTTACTCCGTTGCTTTCAATACTTTGAAGGCGTAGCTTACTATCGTTTGTTACAATGTCATATTTTGTTTCAGGAACACTATATAATAAATGAATTTCATTGTTACGTAATGCAGAAAGTGAGCTATCTTCATCTTTTATAAAGCGAACAATGACAGTCGCGATTTTTGGTTCGTTTTTTGTATTTTTTTGATAGCCAGGGTTTTTATAAAAAACAGCTTCATAATCATTTTTGTGTGATAAGATATATGGTCCGCTTGCAAAGAGAGTATTATTGTATTGAGCGCCCTCAGTTACTGTATTTTGGTCACCATATGGAATGTCTTTATTTACATCAAATGTTGCGACATCATATGTGTTTATACTTTCTACTTGTTTTTTTGAAACAATTCCAGCTGATTGATGAGCTAAATAGTTTAACACTTGAGGAAATGGTTCTGTTGATGTTAATTTTACGACTTGATATTTCCCTTCACGACTATTTGCTGCATTTTTGTCAGAGACAAGCTCAGCTATTTTTACTTCTAAATTTTTTTCGAGAGCATCACGTACAGTTTCATCACTGCCAGATACTTTACTATTTTCTAAAATGCTAATGTCTGTCACTAATTCAGCATGGTCAATATGCTCGTGTAGGCTGTATGTGCGATGATCGGGAACTGAATTCGGGTCCTTTGCACGGTGTAATGAAAAAATCACATCATCTGCGCCAACTCTTTCCCCAGTATCGACTGCCTTTCTATCAACGATTTTTGCAAAATTTAGATCATCTCTTAAGATAAAATAATAATCTGTATTTCCTTCTGCAATGCTAAAATTATATGTTAATGATCCTTCTGAAGCAATTTTATCATCATCTGTAAGGTTTACTAAACGTACATACATATTTGTGTTTAGCTGATTAATCGAACCATCATTCCCTTTTATCGGATCAAGAGATGTTAAGACGGAAGCGGTTTGTGTCAAGATAAGTGGGTCTGTTTCACGTTTTGTTTTATCGACAAAGTCAATGGCTTCCCAAGGCAGCGCGCGAGACTTTGGAAGTCTAATAGAATCTAAAGCGAGTACGTCTTTATTAAACGCTTGCGTTTTATAAGAAATATAAAGTGGTGCAATATAGGCTTTATCAAATACAAGACGTTGTTCTAGTTGCTTGTATGTCTCGACATATTCCTCTGGCGTCTGGGTGCTTGCCTTGTCAATGAGGTCATCAATTTCTTTGTCATTCAGAATACTATAGTCTCCTCCAGATTTGAATAAAGATCGTACTGCATAATCAGGATTCCCGGTAACGGTCGTCCAGCTGGATAATGAGATATCATAGTTTCCAGCCTCTTCCTGAGCTTTAAAGCTTCCATAGTCAGGCTGCAAATTTAGCTTAACATCAAAGCCATTTTTAACGAGCTGGTCTCGCACGATGTTTATATCAACTTCTCTGCTGCTCATTCCAAGAATTTCAATCTCGACCTTTTGATTGCTAGCCACATCTTCTTTTTTTGAATTATCCTTATTTACAACATCTGACTTTTTGTTTACACATCCAGATATGACCAATAAGAAAATAAATAGGAATGGAAAAAATTTTTTGTACATTACAACAAACCTCCTCATTTTGTTTATGAATCAAATTTCGGGTCTAGTGCATCGCGAAGACCATCTCCAAAAAAGTTAAAAGATAAAACAAGTAATATGATGGCTACACCTGGATATATGGCCAAATATGAATGGGATTCAAGGTAAGTGCTGCCGATCTTAAGAATATTGCCCCACTCTGGAATATGTGGCTCAACACCAAGTCCAAGATAGCTTAAGCTGCTTGTAGCAATAACTGCACCACCGATCGTTAATGTAGCTTTAACGATCATGGGTGCAAGTGCATTAGGAACGATATGCTTGAAAATAATTGAAAAATTCGTTGCACCTAATGCTCGTGCAGATTCAACATACTCATAATTGGCAACCATCATCACATTTGCTCGCATCGTTCGTGCATAAGTAGGAACTGCGCCAAGGCTGAGTGCTAGAATAAGTGTGACGGTGCTTGAACCAAAGGCAGTAATAATGACGATGGCTAATAAAATTCCTGGTATTGCGTATATGACATCAAGCAAGCGCATAATGACATGATCAGTTCTCTGACCGTAATAGCCTGATAAAGCGCCAAGAATTCCACCGACAATCAATGGAAAAGCAGTAGAAAGAAATCCGACAATAAGTGATATACGTGCTCCGAAAATAATGCGAGAGAATAAATCTCTTCCGAAATCATCTGTTCCAAACGGATAGGCTAGGCTAGGAGTCTGAAGGATGGCACTGTAATTATTTTCTACAGCCATACTATAGTCGAATGTTCCATAGCTAATGATAGAAATAGAAAAAACAAAAATAATAAAAAATAAACCGAGCATGGCAGTTGGATTGTTCGTGATTTTTAACCAAATAATAGTCCAAGTCCGCAATACGGAATAGTGATATCGTTGATTTCTTGACAGTAAGTTTAAGCTAATGATGAAGGCAAAGAGATTTCCTGTTAGTGCAGTGAGCAAAAGCGGAATGGATAAATAAATTAACCACTTTGGAACTTGCTCTTTTACATATTTCGCAATAAAAATAAAGATAAAAAGCTGAAAGAAAAATACGCCAATAAGTGCTGTCATTGTAACGGGAAAAAGATCTGTTACGTAAGGCTTAAACAAATTTAGCGCTGAAATTCCGATCATGCCTATTTGCGTAAGAAGCATATAAACAGAAAGGATAAATTCGGGTGTTTTTTTCTTTTTAATATTTGGCATAGCCTCACCTAATGGATTGATTTTTAATTTTTGTTCTTATTCGTGGGTCAAAAAAGGTATAGGAAATGTCAATGAATAAATTAATAATTGAGATTGTAATCGCAATATAGACAACTCCACCTAAAATACTTGGAATATCGGGTATAAGCTGTTTCTCTACGATAAAACTGCCAATACCACTAATATTAAATACCCTTTCTGTAACTGCAGTACCTCCCACCATTGCGCCAAACAAGAGCCCAATGACAGTGATTACAGGAATCATTGCGTTCCCAACAGCATGCCTCCAAAGCACATGACTACTACTTAAGCCTTTCGCTTTTGCGGTGATAATATAATCTTCATGAATAATTTCCAGCATAGATGAACGCATCATTCTAGCGATAGATGCTGTCAGCCCTGTTCCAAGGACAATAATTGGCATAATAATAGACAACCAGTTTTGTGGATTAAAAGTAGCAGGTAACCATTGTAATTTTATTGAGAAATTTAGAATAAAGATGAGCCCTTGCCAAAAATTTGGAATCGATAGACCGATTAAAGCTATGAACATAAATGTGTAATCAAATAATGAATTTCGTTTGATTGCCGAAATAATTCCAATTGGTATTGCGATCACAATGGCGAAAATAAGCGAAATAACAGTAATAATCAAGGTTATTGGAAGCTTTCTGAGAATGCTGGAAACAACATCTTCATTTCCAAAAAAGGAACTCCCGAGGTTAAAGGTCGCAATCCCTTTAATGGCATTCCATAATTGAACGAAATATGGTTGATCAAGTCCATACAATTGATTAAAAGCAGCAATCTGTTCTTTCGTTGCTGTCTCTCCAAGAATGTGTGCAGCTGGATCAAAGGGCGATACATATAAAATTGAAAACACGATAAGCACAACACCAATAATGACGAATACACTCATGATGAGCCTCTCAAATATATATTTGAGATAAGGATTTTGGAATAAAAATATTAGTAAATACATAGGTAAACTAGGAATTAAAGTAATAAAAAAGAAAGCTTGATTTGAAAGTAAAGACTGAAATGTTTCAGTATATGTTACTCTTGTCGTCCCTTGTTGCTCAAGCTTCTCAAAAAGTGTTTGATTCAGTTTTTCTTCTGCCCATTTCTCCGCTTGAAGGTTCAATTTTTTTTCAACAATCTTTTCCTTGAAAAAAATCTGTTTTCTAATGAATTGTTCCTTATATTCATTTATTAATTCCTTTTTATAGCCAGAAGCTAGTAAAGCTTGCCTAGCTTCTTTAAGCTTGAAAGAAAACCCATCCTTTTTCTTGTTGTAAAAATAAATAAAAAACACAACAAAGTGTAAAGGGAAGCCAACGAAGATAAGTAACCATTTATAAGCTGGCTGAAGCTGAATAATTCGGTATGATTCATAAAGTTCAAGAGCCAATTCAAAACGCTTGTTTTGCTTGTTCGTTTTTACTAAGAGCAATCATTAAGACTCCTTTATTCTAAAATTATATTATTCCGATGTGTATAGTATACTTTATCAAATATATAATGATTGTCAATATTTTTATTTTTTGTTAATTCAATGAAAAATACGAACGGGTAGGTGAAGAGCTTGGAGCCTATTTTAATGGTGAAAAATTTACGGGTTTCTTTTTTAAATGGAGGACAACATATTGAGGCTGTTAAAGGGATCAGCTTTGAAGTAAGAAAAGGGGAAACATTTGGGATCGTTGGGGAATCTGGCAGTGGAAAAAGTGTGACGGCACGAACGATTTTACAGCTGCTTCCTTCGCCACCATCTTATCTGAAAGATGGTGAAATATTTTTTCTCGGTGAAAACCTTTCTTTAAAAACAGAAAAGGAAATGGAGAAAATTCGTGGCCGTGATATCGGAATGATTTTTCAAGATCCGATGACCTCGTTAAATCCAACAATGCGGGTTGGAAAGCAAATAACCGAGAGTTTAATGAAACATCAGCACTTATCTAAAAAGCTAGCGCGGAACGAAGCACTTGAATTATTAAAATTAGTTGGGATTCGTAATTTTGAGACACGCTATCATCAATATCCCCATGAACTTTCAGGAGGAATGAGACAGCGTGTCATGATTGCCATTGCTTTAGCTTGTCAGCCCGCATTACTCATTGCCGATGAGCCAACAACGGCATTGGATGTAACGATTCAAGAGCAAATATTGAATTTGATGAGGCATATGCAGGAGCGATTTGGCACATCCATTATATTAATTACTCATGATCTCGGTGTTGTTGCTAAGTTATGTGATCGAGTTGCTGTGATGAAAAATGGAGAGATTGTAGAGACAGGATCGACGGAAGAAATTTTTCATAAAGCTCAACATCCCTATACGCTTAATCTATTAAATGCTCTTCCACGACTGGACAAGAAAAAAGAAAAGAAGTTGAATTCATTTCATTCACCTTCAGAATCAAATAGTATTCCCTTGCTTGAGGTAAAATCCTTAAAGAAATATTTTCATCTCGGAAATGGCGATGTTCTAAAAGCTGTTGATAATATTAGTTTTCATATTCAACAAGGAGAAACGTTAGGGCTTGTCGGAGAATCAGGGTCTGGTAAATCTACGATAGGGAGAACAATCTTGAGGCTGCATGAACCAACTGCAGGCGAAGTTCTATTCGAAGGGATTTCCATGAATCAATTGTCGCCAAAAGAGCTAAAGCGGATGCGACGTCATATGCAAATTGTTTTTCAAGATCCATACGCTTCATTGAATCCACGAATAAAAGTGCTAGATATTATTGGAGAAGCTTTAGATATTCACGGACTTAGTTTGAGTAGGGAGAAACGAAAACAAAGGGTGGAAGAATTACTTGAACTAGTTGGACTTGACCATACTCATTCAGCACGTTATCCGCATGAATTTTCCGGTGGGCAGAGACAGCGGATTGGGATTGCACGTGCATTAGCTGTTGAACCTAGATTTATTGTTTGTGATGAAGCCCTTTCTGCTCTTGATGTATCCATACAAGCACAAATTGTAAAATTATTAGAAGAGCTTCAACAACGGCTTGGCTTAACTTATTTATTTATTGCTCATGATTTGTCAATGGTAAAACATTTATGTGATCGAGTTGTCGTCATGTATGGAGGGAAAATGGTCGAGATAGCTGAAAGTGAAGAGCTTTACGAGAATCCTCATCATGAATACACGAAGACATTGCTATCAGCCATTCCTATACCTGATCCGCAATATAAGCTAAAGAAGAACAATGTTGTCTTTGAAGAAGATTCATTTGCAGATAAGTATAATTTACAACAATCGACACTTGTAGAAATAACAAAGGGGCATTGGGTAGCCATGTAAAAATAAAGCCTATTATAGGTAAACAGCATTTTTTTCTATTTTTGTAGATAGTTTGTAACAATTTTACCGAGCATGTGTATGTATCAAATTTATAATGGATTTAGAATGAGAAAAATTATAGAAAATTGGTGATGAACATGCGCGGTAAAGGACATCCTCATGGAATGGGAGCAGCAATTGATTATAATGAAAATCCATTTATCGTTATTTGGGAAGTAACGAGAGCTTGTCAGCTTAAATGTATTCATTGTAGAGCAGATGCCCAGCTTAAGCCGGATCCGAATGAATTAAGCAATGAAGAAGGCTTTAAATTAATCGATCAAATATATGAAATGAATAACCCGATGCTTGTATTTACGGGTGGCGATTGTATGATGAGAGCAGACCTTTATGAGCTTGCTGATTACGCAGTGAAGAAAGGCATGCGTGTATCGATGACGCCAAGTGCAACAGATAACGTAACGAAGGAAAGAATGAAGAAAGCAAAGGAAGTTGGCTTATCTAGATGGGGATTTAGTCTCGATGGTCCAACACCTGAAATTCATGATCATTTTAGAGGAACACCAGGTTCTTTTGACCTAACAATAGAAAAAATTAAATATTTAAATGAACTAGAAATGCCTCTGCAAATTAACACCGTTATATCAAAGTATAATTATGATCATCTTGAACAAATGGCTGAACTCGTTAAAGATTTAAAAGCAATCATGTGGTACATTTTTTTACTTGTTCCAACAGGAAGAGGCCAACAAGATGCATGTTTAACACCTGTAGAACATGAGAAAGTATTCAGATGGCTATATGAGCTAGGAAAAACAGCGCCATTCGATATTAAAACAACGGCTGCTCAGCACTACCGAAGAGTCGTTCTTCAGGAAAAAGTGAGAGAGCATAAGCTAGATAAAGAAATTATTCGCTATGAAGACACGATCACAAAAGACCACGCCTCTGTCATTGATGGACTAAAACGTGCGCCAAAAGGAGTAAATGACGGAAACGGTTTTATCTTCGTTTCACATACAGGCGATGTATATCCAAGTGGACTGTTACCAATTAAAGTTGGAAATGTAAGAGAGACACCTTTAAAAGAAATCTATCGTGAATCACCAGTCCTCAAACAGCTGCGCAATCCAGATTTATATAAAGGAAAATGCGGGGTTTGTGAATACCGTTTCGTCTGTGGAGGTTCCCGTTCGAGAACATATGCAGTAACAGGCGACTATTTAGAAAGTGAACCATACTGTGTGTACATTCCAACTGCCTTACGTAGTAAAAAGGATTTAACGGTTAATCTATAAATGGATAGGTTGTAGCCCCTCGAATTTGAGGGGTTTTTCTTATTTATTGAAGAATAGAGATACTATGTCTTTGAAAATCGGAGAAGGTTAGCAACCGGGAATCAGTTTCCATCTTGATTCCCGAAAAAGAAGAAAGAGCTAGCAATCGGGAATCAACTCCCCATATTGATTCCCGAAAAAGAAGAAAGAGCTAGCAATCGGGAATCAACTCCCCATATTGATTCCCGAAAAAGAAGAAAGAGCTAGCGATTGGTAATCAGTTTCCCATATTGATTCCCGAAAAAAGAGAAAGAGCTAGCAACTGGGAATCAATTCCCCATATTGATTCCCGAAAAAGAGGAAAGAGCTAGCGATTAGGAATCAGTTCCCCATATTGATTCCCGAAAAAGGAGAAAGGGTTAGCAACCGGTAATCAATCCCCCATTTTGATTCCCGAAAAAGGAGAAAGAGCTAGCAATCGGTAATCAACTCCCCATTTTGATTCCCGAAAAACTAGAGAAGGTTAACAACCGGGAATCAAATCAACCGTCGTCTCCGAAAAAGCAATCTGGATGTAGATTAAGTAAAGCCTCGCCACTCATTTTGGTATCAAAAGCTGTCGGCAAAAAAACGAAAGTAAATAACTAAAAAAGCAGCTTCATGAGAGGCTGCTTTTAAAATCCAAATAGGGAACTAATAATATTTTTCTTTTTTAATTTTCGATTTGGCTTCTTTTTATCAAATATAATTACATTTTCGTCCGTTTTGGAATGTATCATTTCGTTTTGAATTAATTGCAAGCTTTCAATCCGTTCCGTTAATTTTAATACGTCATTTTGCAAATCTTCAATTTCACGTCGATGCTGCAAAAGCTGGTAGGATACAACCCCATCTGCTTTTTGGGTAATGGTATGCTCTATTAATTCGATTTTCGCTAGAAGATCGTTCATTCCGTCAGTGTTTACTGGAGTGTTTAATTTGCCTTTGCGGACTTTTTTCTTTTTGATAGTCACATCTTGTAAAATGATACCGTTATTGATTTGTTCCTGAACATTTTTTAGAAGGGTGATATCCTCCTCTGTAAAAATGTAATGCCCGAGTTCATTCCGTTCCATATCCAAATCAAGCTGTTTCACCCAACGCTGAATCGTGCTTGGTGAAACCTTCAACAACTTTGCAACCGTAGCTGTATTCAACACGCTCCCTCCTTTTTAAGAAGAATTCTCTCTCTGATTTCTGATTCCTTCCTGTCTGACAAAACAAGTTGCCATTCGGCAAAGAAAGTGGATTTCTTACAACTTTCCTAAAAGAAGTTGAAATTGAAAATGAATGGAATAATAGATAGGAAATAGCATAGTGTATATTTAGTGCTATGATTGACGTTCATAACGCTATAATTTATTATTATAGAGTAAATAGTTTTAAAATAATGGAATATTTTGTAGGGGGTAGTTTCAATGATTATTGGTGTTCCAAAGGAAATTAAGAATAATGAAAATCGGGTGGCAATGACTCCTGCTAGTGTGTATACCCTTGTTAATGCTGGTCATCAAGTTTTAATTGAAACAGGAGCAGGTGTTGGTAGCGGATTTTCGAATGAAGATTATAAAGAAGTAGGAGCAGAAATTGTTTCGTCTGCATCTGATGCATGGGCAGCAGAAATGGTTATGAAAGTAAAAGAACCATTAGAATCAGAATATACATATTTCCGTGAAGGATTAGTCTTATTTACTTACTTGCATTTAGCAGCTGAGCCAGAATTAACAAAGGCTTTAGTTGAAAAAGGTGTTACAGCTGTTGCTTATGAGACAGTTGAATTGAATCGCACATTGCCATTGCTTACTCCAATGAGTGAAGTGGCTGGACGGATGGCAACGCAAATTGGTGCACAGTTTTTACAAAAAACAAATGGAGGCAAAGGAATCTTGTTAGCAGGCGTTCCTGGCGTTAATCGTGGGAAAGTAACAATCGTTGGTGGCGGCGTTGTTGGAATCAATGCTGCAAAAATGGCGATTGGATTAGGTGCGAAAGTAACGATTATTGATTTAAGCCCAGAACGTCTTCGCCAGCTTGATGATATTTTTGGAGACAGCATTCAAACATTGATGTCTAATCCATTTAATATTGCACAATCTGTAAAGGAAAGTGACCTTGTTGTCGGAGCGGTTCTCATTCCAGGAGCAAAAGCACCGAAGCTTGTGACAGAGGAAATGGTTAAAACAATGTCTCCTGGCTCAGTTGTTGTTGATGTGGCAGTTGACCAAGGTGGAATTTTTGAAACAGTTGACCATATTACAACACACGACAATCCAACTTATGAAAAGCATGGCGTTGTTCATTATGCAGTTGCGAATATGCCTGGGGCTGTTCCTAGAACATCGACAATTGCTTTAACAAATGTTACCATCCCATATGCATTACAAATTGCAAATAAGGGTGTTAAAAAAGCAGTTGAGGATAATGCTGCATTATTACGAGGTGTAAACGTAGTAAATGGAAATGTAACATATGAGGCAGTTGCTAAAGATCTTGGCTACAATTATGTGCCAGTTGAGCAAGCTTGGTAATAAATGATAGTGATCCCGTTTTGCATATTGTTGCAAAAGGGGATTTTTGAAATAAAAGGAAAGTAGATGTTTAATAGCGTACTAAAATGACTAATTTAGTATGAAGAATACGTTTAAATAAGAATATTGACAAACGATCCTAAAATTTATATAATTTCAAAAAAATAACTTAAACTTTGAAGAGGAATAGTAAGGCAAACTTAGTTTATTCTAGAGAGGGAACAAATGCTGAAAGTTCCTATAAACAGTTGCTTGAACCTGCCTCTGAGTTCTGTATCGATTGAAGAATACAGCGGATATACATCCGATATCATGAAATAAGTGTAAAGCTTTGCTTTGAATTAGGGTGGTACCGCCAGGCCTTGGTCCCTATTTTGGAGCGAGGCTTTTTTATTTTTTATAGGTAAAAAACGAGAATGAACCAATCTTAAAGAAGAGGTGTTAAACATGGGAAAAGAATTTGTTAAAGATATTACAGATATGGAGGAAGACTTTGGACAATGGTACACAGACGTTGTCACAAAAGCTGATTTAATTGATTATTCTAGTGTTCGAGGATCAATGATTATCCGTCCTTACGGCTTTGCTCTTTGGGAAAATATTAAAAATGAGCTTGATTTTCGTATTAAAGAAACAGGTCATGAAAATGTTTATATGCCATTGTTTATACCTGAAAGCTTATTGCAAAAGGAAAAGGATCATATTGAGGGATTTGCACCAGAAGTTGCATGGGTTACACATGGGGGTACAGAGGAATTAACAGAGCGCTTATGTGTGCGCCCAACTTCTGAGGTACTCTTCTGTGAGCATTATAAGAATATTATCCATTCATATCGGGATTTGCCAAAGCTCTACAATCAGTGGGCAAATGTTGTAAGATGGGAGAAGACGACACGTCCATTTCTTCGGACGTTAGAATTTTTATGGCAGGAAGGCCATACTTGCCATGCAACAGATGAAGAAGCACTTGAGGAAACGATTAAGATGCTTGAAGTATATGCAGATGTTTGTGAGAATGTGTTGGCCATTCCCGTCATAAAAGGGCAGAAAACGGAGAAAGAAAAATTCGCTGGTGCGAAATATACATATACGATAGAAAGCATCATGCATGATGGAAAAGCATTGCAATCAGGAACCTCTCACCATTTAGGAGATGGTTTTGCCAAAGCCTTTGGCATTCAATATACAGATAAAGATGGAAAGCTTCAATATGTTCAGCAAACATCATGGGGCTTCACGACACGAATTATCGGGGCAATGATCATGGTGCATGGAGATCAGAGAGGTCTCGTTATTCCGCCAAAAGCTGCGCCAATTCAAGTCATGATTGTACCGATCGCTCAGCATAAAGAAGGGGTTCTCGATTATGCTTACGAGTTAAAGAAGTCCTTATCTCAAGTAGTAAGAGTGGATATTGATGCGAGTGATAAAAAACCTGGATGGAAATTTAATGAATATGAAATGAAGGGCATACCACTACGGTTAGAAGTGGGTCCTAAGGATATTGAAAATAAACAAGTCGTGCTTGTTAGAAGAGATTCAGGTGAAAAGATTGTCGTAGCAATTGAACAGTTAGAAACGCAAATTATTAATGTTTTAGAAGATATTCAACAACAATTGTTTGAAAAGGCTAAACAAAATCGTCAGCAAAAAACATATACTGCTAAGAGCTTTGCTGAATTTAAAGAAATTTTTCAAACGAAAACAGGATTTGTTCAAGCAATGTGGTGTGGAGATCAAAGCTGTGAGGATAAAATAAAAGAGGAGACAGGTGCTACTTCAAGATGTATTCCTTTTGAGCAAAGTAAGCTAGGCAATACATGTGTAGTTTGTGAAAAAGAAGCTGATCAGCTTGTTTATTGGGCAAAAGCATATTAATTGATCATTTTTATTTAACCCGTATCTTTCTGGACTTTTCATCCGTTTTAAAGGTAGGAAGGTGTGAAAGGAGTGAGTAAAAAAATGAATGGCAAACTAAGCGAAAAGAACAAGCAGTATGAAGAAATGAATGACAATCTATTTATAGAGCTTTATCCAGGGCTTTTCCGATATTGCTGTTTTCTCTCCAAAAATAAATGGGACGGGGAAGATATCGCCCAAGAAGCCATTTTAAAGGCTATCAAGCATTATCGGAGTCATCATAAACTGAGTGCCGCATTACTGAATAAAATTGCTTATCATCATTGGATTGATACACTTCGCAAACGAAAGCAAGAAGCGAATGAAGAAGAGTCTGAAGTCAATTCTGTGAAAGAGCCGACCATTATCGAAACGGTTGAAAAGCTTATCCAACGTTTTACGCCGAAGCAAGCGGTGATTTTCATGCTTAAAGAAGCATTTCAATATAAAGCAAATGAAATTGCTGAACTGCTTGAGATTTCAGAAACAGCGGTGAAAAGCAGTTTGCATCGAGCAAAAAAACGGCTGACAGAAAATCACGCTTATGATGTAGCACCTTTTTGGAGTGATGAAGAATATAACATACTTCCAGTGCTTTTTTATGAATCATTACTGGCACAAGATCCGTCAGTCTTAATAAAGGCACTGCCTGCTATTCATTCTATTTCTAATGAATCTTTCGTTCCAAAGCTTATGAGTCGCCAATCAAAAAGTTTACAAAGCACTCCTGCAACCATCCTTTCTATGGCAGCATAGCCAATTAAAATGGAAAGAGAGGTCGTTTATGTTTATGAGTACAATCCCTTATGTGATTGAACAATCGGGGCGTGGAGAACGTTCATATGATATTTACTCTCGTCTTTTAAAAGATCGGATTATTATGATTGGGGAAGAAATTACCGATCATTTGGCAAATAATGTCGTGGCACAATTATTGTTGTTAGCTGCAGAAGATCCAGATAAAGATATCTCGTTATATATTAATAGTCCAGGCGGCTCCACTTCGGCAGGCTTTGCTATTTTTGATACGATGCAATTTATTAAACCTGATGTAAGAACAATATGTACTGGCATGGCGGCATCTTTTGGAGCTATGCTCCTGCTTGCTGGGACGAAAGGAAAGCGGTATGCACTGCCGAATAGTGAAATTATGCTTCATCAGCCACTTGGAGGAGCACGTGGGCAAGCGACAGAGATCGAAATTTCTGCTCGAAGGATATTAAAGCTTAGAGATCATATAAATGAGATTGTCTCTGAGCGAACAGGTCAGCCAGTGGAAAAAATAGCCGAAGATTCAGACCGCGACTTTTTTATGAGTGCTGTAGAAGCAAAGGAATATGGGATAGTAGATGAAATTTTAATTCCAAAACGATAATGGGCTAGAAAAAAATCTTGACCAAGTAAAAGTTGGTCAAGATTTTTTTTGTACTAATTTAACATATCCGTAGATGGCAGAACATAGTAATAATAAACCCGAGAAGAGATAGACAAATCTCGCACTAATCAGGTCAACTAGCAAGCCGATAATAAAGACTGATAAGCTAAATACGGCTTGATTGATCGTTGCCTTTGAAGCTAAATATTTGCCTAAAACATCTTTATCAATGGTGTTTTGGATAAATGTATTTTGGGCAATATCTCTAATCTGATAAAGTGGGCCCATTAAGATAACTAATAGTAAAGCAATAAATGGAACACTAACGAAAGAGTAGATAATGGTTAAGATTGCCACTCCGATAGAACCGATAATAATCGATGTCACTAGTGATTTATGAATATATTTTGATAGCTTCCATACTAAAATACCACCAATAATCGTGCCCGCATAGTAGGCAGAATTAATATACCCCCACCATTTTTCATCCTGTCCTAAAGCTTCTTGAACGAAGACAAGAGTTACAGCACCAATCCAAATACTGCCTCCAAATAATTCGATTATGTCCATTTTCGTAATCGTGCTTAATGTCGGGTGCTTGAAAACGATCTTCCAGCCTTCTTTTAAAGTATCAAATTTACTTTTATGTTCCTTCTGTTTAATGGTCTGTGCTTTCGTTTTTAAAAAAAACAAAGAGATAATCGAAATGAGCAGCAAGGCAATCGTTATCAAGATGACGTTAAAATGGCCAAAATAAACAATAAGTGCACCACCAGCAGACCAGCCAAGCAATAATAAAGTTTGGTCAGTTGTTGATAAAATACTGTTAGCATTGACCAACTTATCTTTCGACACAATTTCCGGAATTAACGCACTCCTTGATGGAGTTGTCCACCCATTAAAGAAAGAAATAAGCGCCAAAAGCAATAGTAGTAAAATATAGTTTATTGGACTCGGAATGAAATATAACGTAATGATGATACATGCATATATGATTAATTGACTAGCTTGAGATAATAATAGAATCCTTTTTAATGAATGTTTTTCCATCATGAGCGGAACGGTTGATCCGCTCATTAATTGTGAAAGCATGCTAATGATTGTTACGGCTGACGCGAAGGTCGCAGAATTTGTTTCCTGATAAAGGAATGTAATGATTGTCATTGTATAAAGAGAATAGGCCAATTTAGTAGAAGATTGGCTTATTAATAAATAATAGAACGGAAAAGACAAAATTTCACCTCTACTAACCTAATTTTGACGCAAAGAAGAGTAATAGGGTACCGACAACGAAACAATAGTACGCAAAATATTTTAAATTCCCTTTCGCCATAATCCCCATAAACCATCTCATTGCAAAGTATGTCATGAATAATGTAGCAATAAAGGCAACGATATAGGGCATTGCTAGAGTGCCAATGTCAGGACTGTTTATTAAGTCTGAAATCCCTAAAATCATTCCTCCGAGACTAATAGGAATATAAAGCATAAATGAAAATCGCAAAGCAGTATCTTGCTTCATCCCCATTGCAATGGAAGTAATGACGGTTGCACCTGAACGGCTAATCCCAGGTATAAGAGCAACCGCTTGTGCTAATCCAACAATCAATGCATCTTTAAAGGATAAATCACCATCTCTTTTAACACCTCGAAGATTGCGAATTAGCCATAGAGCTACACCAGTAACGAGTAAAGTGGCCCCGATCGTATAAGGAGATGTGAAATATTCAGCAATTACATCATTGAATAGAACACCTAATATAGCAGCTGGAATTGTTCCAATGATAATATACAAAACGAACATAAAATCAGATTTGCCTTCTTCTTTTTTCGCAAACATAAATTGCCATGTATTGACGATTAATCGTTTTATATCCTCGCGAAAGATAAAACAAATAGCGATGAGTGAGGCAGTATTCGTTAAAATTTCAAAGGTTAATCCTCTCTGTTCGACGCCTAATAGTTTTTGTCCAATAATCACATGTCCGCTTGAGGAAACGGGGATAGGTTCTGTAAAGCCTTGAATTAATCCTAAAATAAAATATTTAAAGATTGTTACTAATTCTGCAAAATCCATAAATTAAGCCTCCAAAATTGTAATTCCTTCCTAACTACTATAACGTAAAAATCTTAAAAAAAGTTCCATAAACATAAAAAGCTTACTTTTCTTCCCGAACTAATTTGCTTGTTGCCCACTCAAAACATTATCAAATTGCATATGAAGAAGTATAAGAATATGATTAGGAGGTTACCCACATGTATTATTATCGCGGGATGCAACCTGTGCCAGTAGTTGGACCGGATGAAAGGGGTTTTTTTCTTTTCGCTCCATTTGTTGGTGGCTTACTCGGTGGTTTACTGGGTGGGGGGATTGGAGCTGCTTTGGCGTCTCGTCCATTTTATGGCGTTCCATATGCCTATCCACCACCATATTTTCCAGGCCCAGGACCTTTCGGACCGTATTCACCATATGGATATGGCTTCTACTAAGTTTAATCACTTGCTTCAAAAATAAATGCTGCCTCCTATATCGTTTTTCGATTAAGAGGCAGCTATTTTTATTTAGTATTTTCTAATTCCCAAGTAAACCATCTTCCGTGTCCATCTGTTTCCCCAATTATTTTATTATGCTCGATTCCATTAATAAAATAGTCAAGATGAAGCTTTTTATCCCACATATTATTGTACAAATGAAAGATGTCTCTTTTGCTTCCAATCGTTCTAATATTTTCTATGAGTTTTAATTTCATATTTTCTGGTATTTGATTGGCGACATGGGTATGAAATATACATATGACAGAATCGCTCGGAGCTTGTTCCACAATATGAGAAAGTAAAGCTATCCCATCACCTTCGACAAGTTTGACTGGATTTTCTTTCAAATGCTGAGCTGCCTTTTCAAATAGTTCTAATCTTTCTTCATGTTCAGGCCAAATAAGGGACTTTAACCAGAGAAAATCTTCCGAATCACTTAAATGATTAACATGTAAATCTAATCCTATTTTTGAAACGACAGGCGGGCTATGTTGAAGAAGGGAAGGGAATCTATTCCCTTTTATTTCCGCTGTTATATGAATAGTTGAGTTTTGGTCTCCAAATATTTTATTCGTTCCATAAGAGTATTGATATTTATCCCATAAAAGCTGCAAACCTGCACTCGTTCCAATTTCTATTAAGGATAAAGGCTTTTGTATCTTATTATACATATAGCAGAAACTTGGATAAAGATAAGCACAGCGCCTTACTTCATTCGTTTGTACGAGCTTGCTTTTTAGAATTACCTTCATTTCATCTTTATTAGCACGACAAAAATCTTTGAAAGTGTTAAAAGAATCCTTTCCTTCAAGTGGGTGTTTAGTAAGGCTCTGATAATATTTTTGGAGAGGATGCTCATGGCCTTTAAGTAATAAGTAATGAACAGCCCCGAACAGTAAATTTGGAACAGGTTGCCCTTCTTTTGCATTTAAACATAGCTTGAGCAGCTCCTCATCTTCAGCGATTTGAAGAGATAAAAACTTGTATAATTCACTTGAACCTTCACATTCGTGGGAAGCAAAATTTTTAAACCGTTGTGCTAAATTAATTTTGTCCAAATTCATGCTCCTTTTTCATTTCAAATCTACTAATAAGCTCATATGGCCGCACATGAAATGCTTCATATGGTAAATAATTTCCGTCCATCGCATCGAGCGTTCGATTTCTAAATGGTTGTCTCGAAATGAATTGGTTTATATTGTCTTTAGTCAGTTTAGTAAAGGCGACTTCACATGTTTCACTTTCTTCAGGCCTTAGTTCACCAGAAAGATATTTCCCTCTGAAAACAACACAAATGACTCCACTCGTCATATTTTGATAAATACCAGTGATTCCTTCAAGCTGAACGGTAGCTCCTGTTTCCTCTAATATTTCCCGATGGATAGCTTCTTCTAAAGTTTCACCTTCTTCTACTTGTCCCCCTGGTATTTCCATTGTATCGGCCCGATGCAAATTTCTTACTAGTAATACCTCGCCATGATGATTTGTAATATAGCCACAAACAGATACGATATGCTTTGGGGGATGATAAGTAGAAGGGAAGGCAGTTGATGTTAAGAAGTCTTGCTTGCACTCAATAAAGAGTTCCCCTAATTCCTTCCTTTTTTCATTTGCTTTTTCGTGAAGCTCACTTTTTCTAATTTTGCTTTCTATTTGTTCGTACTCCTCAATACTTTTATATTCCCAAATGGCAACGATCTCATCTTTCATTTCGTTCACCCAACGCCCCACTAATTTTGCACCATACTTCATTTGATTCGGATATAAATATGTATGAAAAAAGGTATTGAAATCATCTAGCTTTTCAGGCTTGAT
The DNA here is from genome assembly GCF_046351715.2 of Cytobacillus sp. Bva_UNVM-123. NCBI lineage: Bacteria > Bacillati > Bacillota > Bacilli > Caryophanales > Bacillaceae > Cytobacillus > Cytobacillus sp. Bva_UNVM-123. Next base: position 4,163,497 of record NZ_CM177772.1, on the reverse strand, counting down.
TTTGTACGTTTTCCTTCGATAAATCATTTGAAATTCACCTTTCCTTCATTTCTAAGCTGTGGAGCGCGTCTATGTTTAGTTGCTTGCTCAAAAGCATACGCTATTTTTATTAATGTGCCTTCAGAGAAAGCTGTCCCAGCAAATGTGATTCCAAAGGGTCTCCCATTTTTCTTATATCCAGCCTGTACGGCAATACTTGGATATCCAGCCTTTGCACAAATGGTTGAGCCTACATACGAAGGAAAAAGAATGGCATCAAGTTGATACTTGTTTAAAGTATAGTCAATACCCTGTTCTCGTGAAAAATATAGATCCTCCAATTTTGCATGTAAGTACTTTGGATTTCTTAATGTATTTGGCAACTCAGCCCGTTGCTCCAACTTATCTTGACCATATTTTAGTGCTTGATCTCCAATCCCTTTGTTAAACTCGATTAATTCAGCAACGGAATGAGTAGGCAATTGTGGTGGCAATTTGGAAAGATAGTTATCTAAACTATGCTTTAATTCAAATAAATGCACTCCCCAGCTCCATTCCCTATTAAAAGAAGGGATGTCAATATCTTCAATGAGAATGGCACCTTCATTTCTCATTGTTCGAATGACCTGTTTATATAACTCGTCATCATATTCATCTGATTGAAGAAATGATTCTGAAGCCTTTGTAAAAACACCAATTCTAGCATTTTTTAAACCAGACAGCTCTAAAAATTCAGTATATTTTTGCTGAGGGATATATTTACATTTGTAAGTTGCTGGGTCAGCGTCATCAAAACCAGTTAGAGCATCTAGTAATATAGCAGCATCTGTTACAGTCCTTGCAAATGGTCCTGCAGTATCTTGAGAATAAGTAAAAGGAATAATGCCGCTACGACTAATTAATCCTACAGTTGGTTTAATCCCTACGACTGAATTTTGGGTGGCTGGGCTTAATATAGATCCATCGGTCTCTGTACCAATCGAGCAAACAGTAAAATTTGCTGAAACCGCAACAGCCGAACCAGTGCTAGAACCGCCAACAAAGAGGTTAGCGTCTCCATAAGGATTCAATACTTGTCCACCTCTAGCACAGTAACCTGCCCACATTTCACTTGCCATTCCATTCGATAACTCTGTCATATTTGCTTTTCCTAAAATAACTGCACCAGCTTTTCGAAGCTTTTCAACAAGGAATGCATCATGGCTAGCAATATGAGTTTCTAAAGCAATTGTCCCTGCACTAGTATGCATGGAATCATGTGTTTCAATATTATCTTTAAGTAATACAGGAATTCCGTGTAAAGGACCTCTAGCACCAATGCTTTTTCTTTCATAATCTAGTGCTTCAGCTATGAAAATCGCGTCAGGATTTATTTCTAATATCGAATTAATAGAAGCACCATCTTGGTCATCCATGGCAATTCGTTGTAAATAATACATAATCAATTCTTTTGATGTCAGGACCCCGTCTTCCATCGCAGCTTGGATTTCATTAATTGTTAATTCATCTTTAAGAAATTCATTAAATATAATCATTATTAAATTCTCCTTGAAAAAATTCTCTTTTAAAAAGCTGTACCGTAATTAATAGCTTAATAGAACTACTTTCCTACATTAATTGCTGTTTCACTTATAATGAAGCTAAGCTGTAATCGTGTTAGCCAATTTTCTGAGCTACTACGATTGTTGGAAACCCCATTAATTTCTTCGTGATATTCTAAACCTTCCACAGCACAATAATCTACATTTAATTTTGCTATTCTATGGACGATCATGGCCCATTCTGCATCTGTCATTCTTTCTTTTGAATATGTATTTATATATTCTGCACTTTCCCGTGAAAAGGAGCAGGAACCAGCCGTAATATCAACTTGTTTGCCAAGCTCTAAGGAACAAATTCGTGCTTTTGGCTATGAGCCGCTACGTGTTTTAGTTCATCTAAATGATTCTTCCCCCATGTTAATAGACGGTCAAAATCACAATAATGGAAGTATTGACAACGGCCCGAGAGACCAAATTTTACAGATTCTCTACGTGCATTAGCTGCGCCTTTTTAGGGATAACTTTCATATGAAACTTGCTTTTTTCGATTTCCTTTATTAATTCCATTGATGTTTCATCACTAACTGTAATAAAAATCTCTGAATAAATATCTTCAATTTCTTTTTGTAGTGCTTGAAAGAGCTTCATATTCTTTCCGATAGGGTCATGTGTAACTGTAATGAGTGCAAGTTTGGCCATGATCATTACCTCGAATTTGTATTTGTTTATAGACTATATTGATGCATTCCATCTATATTTTACCATTACTATGTATAAGTAGTTTAATAAATATTACTTCTGTTTTGAATATTTGTAAAATATTGTATAGTTTATATCATATAATCATTTAAGGAGGGATGGTTTTGAAGGGGAATAAACAAGGTTTGTATTTCAATATGTTTTTAGGTATGGTAGGAACCATACTTATTTTATTAGACTGCAGCCAAACAAGTTTTCTTTGGTTGGCTACAGTCAAAATGTGAAGATTAATAATTTATTTGTATTCCTTTTTCATATACTTCATGGGCCAATGGAATAGCAGAGACGGCTAAATCCGCATAGGTTACTTCCTTTTTCGGGCTAAATTTATTATCGCTCGTTTTTAATAAATCTAATGAGTGTGCTAATGCTACAAAGCCGACATTTTCAGCTTTTACATCTTTTGCATCTGCAAACTTAAGCTGATAAATTCCTTGATTTTTTGCCGCTTGTTCCAGCCCTAAAATACGAATATACCAAACCGCTAACTCTTCTTTTGTAAGACTCTCGTTCAGATTAAAAGTTCCACCTTTCTTATCAAGAACTCCTAGCGTCACTGCACGTTCAATAACTTGATATAATGGATGATCAGGTTTGATATTATCAAATGATTGGTTATTGTTTTTTTGGTTAGGGTCGTATTCACGATAGAATCGTGTAAGAGACTTTATTATCATTTCAAGGGCTTCGCCTTTTGTAACCTTTTTGTTAGCATCAAATGTCTTTGCATCCTTAACATTTATGATCCCAGCTTGAATTAGATAATTAAGTTCCTTCTCAGCCCAAGGATGCGAAACAGCCTGTTGATTATTATTTATAATACTATTCCATTCGCCTGTCTTTGCATTTAAAAAGCTAAATGGATTTTTGCTGAATTTTGGTGTATACACAAGTTGATAGTGATTATTTTTTTTGTCGAATCGTTCTTTTACATAGTTAAGTTCTAGAGTTAACTGCTCAAAAAATTTGGCTTTTGCGTTTTCCTTAGAAATCACTTTTTCAGCTGATGGCCAATTTTGAATGTCGGACTGATTTACATTTAAACCGATTAAAGAACCATCAGCGGACACACTGACAGAAAGCAAATCCCCAATGACGAGAATTCCATTTACAACTCTTGGGAAGCTAAAATGATAGACTTCTCTATCTTCATCTAAATATGTTTCATGGGTTGGCAGCGCATAATTGTGAAGATAAGATGGAGAGTACTGTTTTAAATATTTTACTGCTTGATTGAGAGCATCTTTACTTGATATTGGCTGACTTGTTTTTTTACTTTCAGCGCTCTCTTTAAGGAGTTCACTCTTGAGATCATGATATTGAATGATTTCTCCAGTACGTTTATCTAACTCTAAGCTTGTCCCAGTTCCACCATTACGGTATTCATACATATATTGAATACTAATGATCTCTTGGCCATTGTGATTTTTTCTTTCTTCAATGGAATTAATTTTTAATTTATACTCTTTTGAATCAATTGCCAGTAATTTTTCTGCTAAAGCCTTTGCTTCTTCTAAAGAAAAATTCGTTTTGTTAGGCTGAATTGGTTGAGTAGTAATACGTTCAATCACTTTTTCTTTTGGGAATTCAGGGGAAAAGCCGTTTATCGTCTGCCACTCTCCAGAAATAGCATGTATACCGATGACATCACTAGTCGGTTGATACACGAGTTTTACGTCTCTGTCATCTGTTTGAAAATCATAATTTATACTGTAGTATAAATCAAATGTAAGATTCTCTTTCATTTTCGACATCATCTCATTCTTGGGCAAAACTTTCGTTACATCATCATATGATGGAGAACCATTACTGCTTGAATGACGAGAAAAATAAATGATCTCGCCATTTCCGAGTACACCTATTTGAATCTGGTCGTCTGAAACAGGGACTTTATTTTTTATTCGAACGAAAGAAAATGAATAGCGGATGGGCTCTGTAGGTATTTGATTACCAGAAAAGTAATCAAATCCGTCATTAACTAGCTGATACTCACTGCTTTCAGGAAATTTTTTTAGAAATGCTTGTGCCGTTTCTTTTGCTTTATCTTTTGTCACTTTTGCTGGAAATAAAGCATCTTTTGCATTAGCCGGCTGATAGAAAAAGCGTTCAATCTCTAATTGCTCTCCAACAAAGCCAACATTCCCATAAATTTGCTTTCCGTTTTCATTTTTGTGAAAGCTTAAATCATAGCGAATGGAATCATCATTAGGGTAGCGGTGACCGTTTTCTATATTAAAATCACTATCATTTAAAAATTTAAATTGTGGAAAAAATGCTTTGAATTTCTTTATAAGCTCACTTTTTGAAACAAGTTTTTCTGACTGAGCAATTTGAATTTGTACGTTTTTATTACTCTCATTTACAACTGATGTTGCATCTACACCTGGTGCAAAAATTCCGATTGATAGACTAGTAGACAATGTTAAGATTCCAAGATTCCTTAAGTTTCTCAAAATATCCCTCCTAATATTTGGCAATCCTTTTAATTATAGCCTAATCTGCCAGAAATGTATAACAAATATATGAATTTTTCCCATATAATGTAAGTTGTTAAGGAATATCAAAAACGGTTACCTGGAGCCAAACCTTAATAGAGGGAGAAATACTATATGATTGAGCATAGTCAATCCTTCAAGATGAACTAAAAAAAGCCAATCTCTTAATGAGATTGACCTCTAAAAAGTTTACGTTAATTTTTTATACATCACAATATGTGGGCCAATTGGTGGATAATCAAAGACTTCACCCTGTTCTATAAAACCTAATTTATTGTAATACGCTTGTACGGTCGTTCGAGCTTTACACCAGATTAGATGAACTTCTTTGTCTTTTATCAAGCTTTCGAAATAGGCAACGATTGCTCTACCTGCTCCTAGCTTTCGATAATCTTCTAGAGTTGCCATTCCTCGTAAACGATATTGTTTATCATCAGGAAAATCAGGATTCCTTTCGAGGCAAAAAGAAGCAATGCTGATTAGTTTTCCTTCATAAAACGCGCCAATATGAAATGCACCATCTTCATGATCTGTCTCATATTTACAATCATCAATCGTTTGGTGAGGACGTAAAACACTATGTCTAAGACTGTAGGTCATTTCAGGCTTTATGGTTCTAACATCAATCATGTTTTTCCTCCAATCTCATATAATAAAATGAATCTATTTATTAAAATGCACTATATAATTCTCTTCTTCTTTTAATATTTCCTGCTTTCGGTGAATTCATTAATAAAAGAATAATAGGGAGATAACTCTATAATGGAAAAGGGAGGAAAATAAAAGGCAGTGTCGAAATATGTTTGTTAAGATGAATATTATTATTTCTGGAGGAAGTTATGGGTTATATTGAAGATTTACGCAAGATTGTTGGCAATCAGCCTCTCATATTAGTCGGAGTTGCCGTAGCGGTCATTAATGAATCAGGAGAAATTTTAATATCCTTATAATATTTCGGTATCCCCTTCCATTCGTTTTAAAATGAAAAGATTATCAACTTTAAAGGAGATAAGATGAGTATTATGTTTAAAGAGATTATTACGACAAAAGAAGAATTTGAAGAGTTTTGTTCATTTATAGGAAAACCAAGCGAAAGAGCGACGAATAAAGTAATTTCGTTTATCGATCAGCATTGCAGAGATTTTATTGCCAAATCCCCTTTTTTGTCTATAGCAACTGCTAATGAAGAAGGGAAATGTGACGTTTCACCGCGAGGAGACTCCCCTGGGTTTGTGACAGTTCTCGATGAACAACATTTGTTTATACCAGAGCGTCCGGGAAATCGAAGAATGGACTCTGCCCATAACATTATTTCCAATCCTTATATCGGTCTCCTATTTTACATTCCAGGATTAGGCGAGACTTTGAGAATAAATGGGAAAGCTTATATTTGTCGTGATCAAGAACTACTTGAAAAGAATAGGGTAAATGGCCGAGCTCCACTTTTTGGGATAGGAGTAGAGGTAAAAGAGTGTTATGTTCATTGTGCAAAAGCTTTCATACGATCAGAGTTATGGAATCCAGATTCATGGTTAGCAAAGGAGAACCTACCCTCAGCTCCTCAAATGCTAGTCGCACACACTAAAATTCCTAATGTAACGGCTGAGCAAGTAGCAAAGGAATTACAAGAGAGCTATAAGAGCCGGCTTTATTGATTGAAGGCAAAGAAGTTAAAAATTCGTAATGATATATCAAGAGTTTAAAAGTAGCGCTTTTTTCAAATGAATAAATTGACAAATAATTGAAAGGTATTGACTTATTTCCTTTAATTTCATAGAATGATTTTTATTATTAAATACAGAACACATAGCTATGAAGAGAAGAGTAATTATGATTAATTATTTTTAGAGAGCTCCTGTTTGGTGGGAAGGAGTAATAATGATCTTAATGAAAAAAGACTTGGAGCTTCGCATGGATCTAAGGTGACATTCTTAGTGATATTGCGACGGGATCTCCCGTTATAGAGATAGGGTATAATCAATTATAATAAATTGCCGTACCCGAAGAGGTTGATATGGCAACATATCAATAAACTGAGGTGGTACCACGAAGCTAATAACTCTCGTCCTCAAGATGAATATCTTGGAGGTGGGAGTTTTTTTGTTGGATAAATCTATAAATTTATCGTTTCAAGTTTCAATAATCTAACAAAATGGCTGGAGGGAAAAGAATGAGTAATGAACAAATGGATCTAAGAATAGAGAAGATAGAGGCCTTAAAATCTCAGGGAATCTCGGTCTATCCTGAGCGATTTTCTACCAATTATGAACTTTATGAAGCGTCCCTTCTTGATGATGGTATTTCAGGTGTGCGGGTTGCTGGAAGAATTGTAGGGATTAGAAATTTTAGCAAATTGACTTTTATAACGATATCCAATATTGATGGCGGTTTACAGCTTCTTTTGAAAAAAGAAGAGGTTGGGGAGGCTGTATTTAATGAATTTCAAAAAGTAATCGACATTGGTGATTTTATCGGTGTTGAAGGACTTATGTATACGACGAAATCGAATGAAAAAACATTGAGAATTCATTATTATGTATTTCTCGGGAAGGCTTTCCGAACATTACCAGAGAAGTGGCATGGGTTAACTTCTATTGAAACACGATATAGGCAGCGCTACTTAGATTTAATTATGACAAAGGAAACGCAAAGTCGTTTGTTGACTCGAACAAAAATGGTGCGTGCTATTCGAAGATTTTTTGAAGAACAACATTTTTTAGAAGTTGAAACGCCAGTCTTACAGCATACTTCCTCTGGGGCATTAGCTAAACCTTTTAAGACCTTCCATCATTCTTTAGACACTGAATTAAATTTACGAATTGCTCCAGAAACGTATTTAAAAAGATTAATCATTGGCGGCTTTACGAAAGTATTTGAATTTGCAAAGTGTTTTAGAAATGAAGGAATCAGTCCCCAGCATCTTCAAGAGTTTACGATGGTTGAAGGATATGCTGCATACTGGAATTATGAGGATACAATGAAATTAATGCGTAAGATGCTCCTCTTTGTTCTTGAACAAACATTCAATACAACTGTGATTACCATTCAAGGTCAATCCATTGATTTTTCATTAGATTGGACTATTGTGTCATTCAGAGATTTAATCTTAAGAGATGTTGGGATTGACATCGACCTTTATCCTGATGTTAAAGATTTACTTCAAGAAATGAAAAAGAGAAATATTGATATCAATCATATGGATATCGAATCTTTAGGGAGAGGCAATCTCATTGATCTCCTTTATAAAAAAGTGAGCAGACCGCAAATGATTCATCCGACATTTTTAATTCAACATCCGATTGATTTATCGCCATTAGCTAGGGCCAATGATCATAACCCTGCTCTAACAGATCGATTCCAGCTAGTAGTGAACGGTTCAGAAATAATCAATGCGTATTCAGAGTTAGTAGATCCGCTTGAACAAAGAAAAAGACTAGAAGCTCAAGCTTTTTTAAAGAGTAATGGAGATCTAGAAGCGATGGAAATGGATGAAGATTATTTAACCGCTATGGAGTATGGGATGCCCCCTATCTCTGGCTTTGGATTTGGGATTGAGCGCTTATTAATGGTATTAACGGAAAGTGATACGATTAAGGATTGTGTACTATTTCCATTGACTAAAAAAAATGAAAACCATTAACATTCCGTTAAATTAGCGATTCTTCAATTAAGAAGAGTCGCTTTTCTATAAGTAAATTAATGGGTAAAAGTTGAACGATTATACAAGAGAAGCAAATAAAAAGGAAATGAGCGAACTTTGGAGAAGTAATCATGAGAGAACGTTAGGGGAGGTCAGCAATTGTTTATTGTCAATGTTGAAGGAGCAATAAGAAAAAATGATAAATGGTTAATCATTATGAGAAGTAAAAAAGAGGAACATGCTGGAGGGATGCTTTCGCTTGTTGGGGGAAAGGTAGAATTAGAAGGCAACTCAACAAATATATTAGAGAGAACAGTCAAGCGTGAGATATTTGAAGAAGTGGGAGTGAAAGTAAAAGACAGACTAATTTACGTTCATAGTACATCTTTCGTAACGGATAAAGGCGAAAATGTCATCGATATAGTTTTTCTATGTGAACATGAAACTGGTGAAGCATTCCCGAAAAGTCATGATGAAGTAGAACAAGTATTATGGTTAACGACTGAAGAAATAGTAAGCCATCCGAAAGCACCTAGTTACTTAAAGGAAAGTATAAAACAAGCTGAATCATGCATATGAAATGAAAAAAATTTGTTCATTAGTAGGGAGGGGGATGATTAATATGTATCAATATTTCAACGGCTTCGTCATAAGAGAAGGGACTGATGATGTGCCTGCCGATTGTGTTGAAGCACTTTTCGAAAATGCTGGCTGGGTAAGGAGTACGCCATCCTGGCAGAAAGAAAAGTTTACATTAATATTCAAAAATTCTACTTGGGCCTTTACTGTTTGGGATAATGACAGAATGGTTGGCATGGTTAGGGTCATCTCGGATAAAATTATGGCTGCTAATATAATGGATTTAGTTATTTTATCTGATTATCGTGGGAAAGGTATTGGAAAAAAGCTTGTAGAGCTTTGTGTACAAAAACTCCCTCATGGTGACTGGTTTGCGCACACTTCAGCTAATAATTTCCCTTTCTATGAAAAGTGCGGCTTTGAAGTAAAGGACTTAACTAAAAATGGTACTTGTGCCTATTATGGATACATTCAAGCACGTAAAGATGGGCATAGGTAAGAATTGGTTACACCCATCTTAACTTTACTGCCAACTGACAGCATTTTTGCTGCTCAATACCTGATTCAAAGTTTAAGTACAATCCATCGGGTGTATACGAAACCTTTGGAATTCTTTTAATGCCAGTTGATTTAAGCATGTTTTGAATTTTATCTTGCTTAGACGCTTGGGCTGCACTCATAAATTCAAAAGAGAATTGTCTGGATGAAGCCATTTTTGTTAAGAGCAAGGTTGCATCATGCATGAGTGTTTCCATTTCTTTTGCAGACTTCATAAACGTCGCTGGATTTATAGTTGGGTACTGTCTAAATGCATGCTGTGGGTGGTAGTGATTATGGTATTTATTATGAAAATACGAAGGGCTGCTCATATTACCATTGTGATAAGGATAAAAGTTTGAGTTCACAATTAGTCCCCTTTCCTCATTATGTTTATCCATTGATATATTGTATTTTTCCTTACGGATTATGTGCTTTCTATGGATGTAAATAATAAAATGGAGTAACAGATATGCTTTTTCAAAGCCTGCAGCAAAAGGATACCTTTCCTTTTAATAGGGGATGTTCCACATTTAAGTAGTACTAGAAAAATAGTTAAATGATGAAGGGAGATTTTATTATGGACATTAAGAATACGCTTATCGGGGCTTTAGGAATAGAAATAACATTATTAGAAAAAGGAAAAGTCATCGCGACGATGCCTATTGACGAACGAACAAAACAGCCATTTGGGTTATTACATGGAGGTGCTTCTGTTGCCCTTGCAGAAACGGTAGCAAGCATTGGGGCGTTTGAGTTGGTCGATAAAGAAACAGAAGCAGTAGCAGGACTGGAAATAAATGCTAATCATGTGAAGGCAAAACGAGATGGAGTTGTAACAGCCATCGCCACGGTTCTTCATCAAGGAAGAACAACGATGGTATGGGATATTAAAATAGTTGATGAGCAGGAACAGCTCATTTGTGTTTCAAGATGTACAATGGCTGTTATAAAATTAAAGAAATAGTTTGTTTGAAAACGAAAAGGAGGGCACCCAAAAATTTGGGAAGCTCTCCTTTTTTATTCTCGATGACGAGCGTCATTACTTTTTTTTGTTAGAGCGGACTTTTTTCAAATCATCCTGTACACTTGAGTTGCTTAGTTTGACACCAGAATTGTAGGCGGCACGGCTAATTAAATGACCAGCAACAGGTGAGGTCATGAAAACAAAGACAATTCCAAGGATGACTCTTGAGTTAAAATGTCCTTCTTCCATATAAAAATAAAGAAATGTGCCAAGCAAAATCGACATAACCCCTAAAGTAGCAGCCTTAGAAGCAGCATGGTTTCTTGTATACACATCTGGAAGCCGGAGAACTCCAAAAGCAGCAGCAAGACTTAGAAATGCCCCAATCAAAATAAATCCAGCAATTAAAAATTTAATTATCTCTGTCATTGTCAATGATGACCCCCTTTTCCAAGTATTTAGAAAAGGCTACTGTGCCGATAAAGGATAAAATACCGATAAGCAAAATAATCTCTAAAAAGGCATTTGTTTTTAGAAAAATAGATGTTAAAGCGACGACAGCTACGAGATTAATGCCAATCGCATCAAGTGCGACAACTCGATCTGGAATCGTCGGACCTTTAATAACTCGATATAATAAGCCGAGAATGGCAACAGATATACAGACGATAGCAATCTTTACAACCATTTCGATCATTACCGGCTCACCTCCATGATCGCTTTCTCAAATGTTCCTTTAATCGAGTTAATGGCATCTTCAGCATCATCTATATCAATGGCATGAATATAGAGAATTTTATTATCCTCGGAAACATCGACGACTAGTGTTCCAGGTGTTAAAGTAATTAAGTTTGCGAGAATTGTAACTTCCCATTCTTTTTCTAACACGGTTGGCAGTGCAAATATCCCAGGTTTTATCTCGAGCTTCGGTTTTAAAATGACTTTTAAAACGGATATATTTGATAAAATCAACTCTTTGATAAAAATAAAGCCAAGATTAAGTACAGCGAAAACCTTCCAAATGTAAAAGCGTGTTTGAAAAAAACGTCGAAAGGAAAACAAGATGACAAGTCCGAAAAAATAGCCAACCATAAAGGTTAAAGGATCATATGACATTTTGAAAAACATCCAAACAAACGCGAGAAATATGTTTAATAATATTTGAAATGCCATATGCTCACTCCTTTAAAACGGCTTCAATATATATATTTGGGTTTGCAAGTGTTTCAGCAGCCTGTGAAATATATGGAAAAACAAACTCAGAGCCTAAACCATATAGGGCTGAACAAATAACTAGAAGGACTGGTGCAATGAGGAGTTTGCGAACGGGCACTTTATCCTCATTTGCAAAGTCTTGCGGCTTTCCCCAAAAACCATGAATAAAGATTTTCATAATCGAAAATAAGACGAGTAAACTAGAGAGTAAAATAATCCCTGATCCCCAATAATGCTTACCCTCAATTCCTCCTTGAACGATGAATAGTTTACCGATAAATCCGCTTAGTGGCGGGATTCCAGCGAGTGCCAGTGCTGCAATAAAGAAGGTCCAGCCTAATCCAGGGTAGCGCTTTATTAATCCACTCATTTTTCGCAAATCACTCGTACCTGTAATCGCAATCATAATCCCAATCAGGAAGAAAAGAGCTGCCTTAATCATCATATCGTGAATGAGATAAAAAACGGAGCCTGTCAATGATTCAGGGGTCATGACAGCTGCGCCGAATAGAATAACCCCGACGGCAACGACAATATTGTAAATAATAATTTTTTTCAAATCGTTAAAGGCAATAGCACCAATGACGCCGACGATGACGGTAAGGATCGCAAGAATGCTTAATAGACTATGTGTGTAGCCTGTATCTGTTACGAAAAATAACGTATATGTCCGTATAATGGAATACACACCAACTTTCGTCAGCAACGCTCCAAATAAGGCCATAACAGGTGCTGGGGGGGCGTAGTATGAGCCTGGAAGCCAAAAGTATAATGGGAATATCGCGCCTTTAATACCGAAGACAATTAGAAATAAGACGGCGATAACGGTAATAATTCCAGATTGACCAATTTCACTAATGCGGACCGAAATATGTGCCATATTCAAAGTTCCGACTACTGAATATAAATACCCGACAGCGATAACAAATAATGCGGAAGAGATAACGTTTACTAAAATATATTTAATCGTTTCACGCAACTGGATTTTTGTTCCCCCAATGACAAGCAAAACATATGAAGACATGAGCAAAACCTCAAAAAAGACGAATAGGTTAAAAATATCTCCTGTCGTAAATGCACCGATGACTCCAACTAGCAGGAAATTCAATGCAGAGTAATAATAGTATTTTTCCCGTTCAATTCCGACTGAGCGGAAAGAATAAAGGACGGTAGCAAATGCGATCAAGCTTGTCGTTAAAACGAGCAGCGCAGAAAGCATATCAGAGACGAGGGTAATGCCAAAAGGTGCTTGCCAGCTTGAAACATCTAATGTCTGAATCCCATTTATATGCACCTTCTGGACGAGTAATAATGAAACAACAACATTTATAAAGGCAGAAATGCAAGAAATCCAACGTTGTACTGGAACGTTTTTCACAAAAAAGATGAGAATGATTCCTGTGAAAAACGGAATTAAGATTGGTAATATTAAAAAGTTAATCATTGCCTTCATTCCCTCGCAATCTTTCCAAATTGTCCGTTCCAAGCTCTTGATAGGATCGATAAGCAAGTACTAAAAAGAAGGCTGTGACTCCGAAGCTAATGACGATCGCTGTTAAAATTAATGCTTGTGGAATCGGATCGGTATAAGCGCTAGCTTCTTCCCCTAATAATGGTGGAGCCCCCCTCTTGAGGCCACCCATCGTTAAAAGCAGCAAGTGTGCACCATGGCTTAGCAGCCCGGTTCCGATAATAATTCTGAGAATGCTTTTGGAAAGCATTAAATAAGTTGCCGTAGTAAATAGAATCCCAATGACAAAAGCCATCACTATTTCCATTACTCATCCTCCCCAATTGTTTGAATAATGGTCATCGTTACCCCAACAACGACTAGGAATACACCAAGATCAAAGATGGTAGCAGTATGGAGCGACGTTTCTCCTAAAAGCGGTAAATGAATATCACCAAAGGCATGTGTTAAAAAAGGTACATCGAAAAATAGAGCAGCTGCGCCAGTTGCCCCAGCAAACAATAGCCCAGTTGCTGTCATATACATATAATTAATCGGCAGGATTTCCTTGACCGTTTTTATATCGTAAGCTAATAAAAGTAACACAATCGCCCCTGATGTAAGCAATCCACCAACAAATCCCCCGCCTGGTGTGTAATGTCCCGCAAAGAAAATATGGATAGAGAAAAGAATAATGATAAACAACACGACTTTTGTCGTCGTTTGCAAAATGATATTATTTGTTTTCATTTTTCTTCCCTCCTTTTAAGCTTAACTTGATCATTCCGAAAATCCCTAATCCAGCAATAGCTAGGACAGTAATTTCAAACATCGTATCAAATCCCCGAAAATCAACGAGGATGACGTTAACCATGTTTTTGCCAGCTGCTTCCTCGTAAGTGTTTTCCACATAGTACCCGGCAATAGAATCGAATAGTTTGTTGCTATGTGCTGAAAGGGCTATTAACGTGACGATTGCACCAACGCCAATGGAAATAACAGCATTTGTAAGTTTAAAACGAATCTTTTCCACATCTCTCTTAAGCTGTGGGAGCTTATAGAAGCAAAGCAAGAAAAGAGCAACTGAAATCGTTTCAATGACGAGCTGTGTTAATGCTAAATCTGGTGCACGGAATAATACAAAAAATATGGCGACTGTATAGCCGATCGAGCCAAGTAGTAGAATCGATGTTAATCTCGTTTTCGCAAACAGAATGCTGATCGATGCGACAACAATGGCCAATGCTAATAGAATTTCATAAAATCCAATTGAAGAAATATTGGAAGTATTAAACTTAAAGGCATTTTTCACGCCAATTGTCGAAGCTAGAATGATAATAAAGAATGTAAAAATATAAATGAGATATGTTCTGATGGAGCCGCTCATATACATTTTTGTAAGCTTATTTGCAATGCGCTGCATTCCTTCCAAGCTATTATCATAAAGACGATTTAAGGTTAGCTTATTAGGGAAGAAATGATAGATTTTGCGCCACTTCGGAAATGTTAAGAAAAGCACAATTCCAAAGACGACTACACCGATTGTCATGAACAATTCTGGTGATAAGCCATGCCAAAAAGAAATGTGAACATTTATATCACTATTTGGCATGATAGAGCTCGTTGCGGGAGCAATTAGACTATCCGATAGAATATTAGGAAAGAGCCCGAACACAATGACTAATGCAGCAAGAATGATGGGTGAAATTAACATGCCGATAGGTGCTTCGTGTGGCTTCTTCATTAACTTTTCAGTCTGGATTTTACCAGTAAACGTTTTGAAAACGAGAATCATGCTATAAATAAATGTAAATACACTAGCGAGCCATGCGATAACTGGGAAGAGTATGCCCCATGTATCTAGACTGAAAATATGTAGATCTAGTACTCGATTCATCCCCATGAAGAACATTTCTTTACTTAAAAACCCATTGAATGGAGGGAGGCCTGCCATTGAAAATGTTCCAATAATGGCAATTGTAAACGTAATCGGCATGAAATTCATTAACCCACCAAGATTACGAATATCTCTCGTACCTGTTTCATGATCAACAATTCCAGCAACCATAAAAAGACTTCCCTTAAATGTTGCATGATTTATTAAATGGAACACCGCTGCAGTCGTTGCCAATCCAAAATATTGATTATCAATCCCTTCGAAATGAAGTGCAGCAGCACCTATCCCGAGCAGAGACATAATTAAGCCGAGTTGGCTGACTGTTGAAAACGCAAGGATTGCTTTAAGGTCTGTCTGTTTTACAGCTGAAAAAGAACCCCAAAACAATGTAACGAGCCCAAATCCTGCAATTAACCATAACCAAAGACCTTGTTCAGCAAAAACAGGACTCATTCGCGCAACTAAATAAATGCCTGCTTTCACCATCGTTGCTGAATGTAAATAAGCACTAACTGGTGTTGGCGCTTCCATGGCGTCTGGGAGCCAGATGTGAAAAGGGAATTGTGCAGACTTTGTAAAAGCTCCTAATAAGAAACAGAGTAAAGCAGGAATAAACAACGGTTCAGTTGAAATAATCGCAGCTTGCTCGATAATTTCCGAAATATGAAATGTATCCGTCATCATGTAGAGGAGGATGATTCCTCCAAGCATAGATAAGCCGCCGAGCACCGTAATGAGCATTGATTTTTGTGCACCATATCTAGACTTCTCCTTATGATACCAATACCCGATTAATAAGAAGGAAGAAAAACTAGTAAATTCCCAAAATGTATATAAAACGATTAAGTTATCTGAAAGAACAACTCCAAGCATTGCACCCATAAAGAGTAATAAATACACATAGAATGTATTAAGTTTTTCCTTCTCTTTTGCTAAATAGTAGATCGAATATAGTACGACTAATGCTCCGATTCCTGAAATAAGCAGGGCGAATAACAATCCAAGTCCGTCTACCTTCACAGTAAAGTCAATGCCAAGCACTGGAATCCATGGAACTGACTCGATTATTATTTCTTTTTTAGAAATAAAGGGTAAAAAGGAAAGGAAATAACTAAATAATAAAATCGGCAAAGGAAGAACGAACCATCCTGTATGAATACGTCGAAAAAGCTTATACAAAATAGGAATGAAAATCGCAAGTAAAAATGGTGAAATAACTGCGAGGTGAAGTAAGGACAAAACATGACCCCCTTAAGAAGAATTACATTTTTCAGTGAACGTATTTTGCAATAAAAAAGTGACGAATATCCAGGCCTCTTATGCAATGGCAGGATTTCCGTCACCTTATCTTTTGTTTATTCAAATGATTGTACGGCTTAGCCAACAACAAGAATGACAATGAAATATGCTACCATCGTAATTAGACCAATCGGAACGCCAAAACGCGCCCATTCCTTGCTTGTAATATTCAATTTTCCGGCAGCAATGATGTTTGGTATATTTCCTGGAATTAGCATACCACCGCTAATCAGCAAACCAAGTAAAATCGCCTTAATTGTAGGAGGCTCCATGGCAGGACTAATTTCTGCGGCTGCAAGTGTAGCATTATCAAGAATAGCAGAAATCATATTTATCCAATAAAGTACTAATGGGCTAAGATCGAGTAAATATCTTTCGATAAACGGTTCAAAGCCAGCTCCTAACAATGTTAATCCCATTACAAATAAATAAATCTTCACAGCTCGTACAAAGATTTCTTTATAGCTTTCTTTTTCAAGGCCAGCTGTTAAGCCTTTCTGATCTTCTTTTGGTTTAATTAAAATGACTGTAAGTGCCCCGAAAATAAGGATAGCAGGAATAACATCTGAACCGATGAGTTTAAGCAAATAAAAAAAGCTTTCATTTAATTTGCTGATTGCAATTGTTGAGAGTGGTTCACCAATAGGAGTTAACGCTGCCCCAAGTCCTATTGAAAAACAGGCAAGTACGACAAGACGAACTTCAGACTTTCGATCAAGGCGAATAACACTAACAATAACGACGAGAACGATTGCTGCAATAATCGCTGTAATGACACTGGAAATGATTCCGAGAATGATAACAATAAGTGCTAAAAACAAACGGAAAGGCATGGCTTTGCTGACAGTCAGTATGCCTTTTTCAATCGGGGTTTGTCCCCATCTAAATAATAATCCTGCAATAAGGACTGCCAATGTAATATGTATCGGATCTTCAAGAGCTTTGAAAAATAATGCTCCATCTAGGACTTGGCTAATCGTTGCAGCTACGAGACCCATAATAAATAAAAATAGTTCTAAGTTATGTTCTACTTGCTTTACTGTGAATGGTAAAAATAACACAAGAAGTAAAACTATCGTCAGCCCAATAATCATTATTATCCAGATCCTTTACACTTTTTTTCATTATACCATGATTAGTGAATATTTCTTCAATTGATTTTAGCTTAAACCTATTTCATAAGACTATTATTAAATAGGTAGGAAGGCGTTAAAAATCAAGAAAAAACTTTCAAAAAATTTTTTTAAGCAATTAGAAAAACTGGGCATTCGCCAAGTTCTTTCGGCAAATGCCCTAGCTTTTCTTACGCGGTATTATAAACGCTAATTTTATTTGAACTTTATTTTTTACTTTAATACGTTAATAAGCTTAAACTTTCCAATTAGCCAAAAAAAGGGTGAGTTATGCCTCACCCTTAAGATTATATTGATAAGTAGTAGATACCGTGCTTCTCCCTTTATTATGAAAAATCATAATAAGGACTGGTACGATAATAATTAGTGAAAGAAGCAGCATGATGACGATTTGCGTGCCTACAGTTGACTGTTTTTTAAGATCAAACTTGTATAAATCGAAGAATTCTTTTACTTCTTCATTTAAAAATACGTGGCTTGCAGTTAAAAACTCTTTGTTGTCTAAGTCATAGTAATAGAAAGCTGTTGTTTTAAAAGTAAATATCTGATCACGGATCTCATTGAATTCGACAAAGCCGACTGCTATTTGAGAAGTATATTCCTTGACAACCTCCTCTTTAGTCTCTGTTTTTGGGGTAATGACCTTTACAATTGTTCCTGTAAAATGAAAGCCATCAACTAAAGATACAGACCCTTTGTCAAAGTAGTGTTCGGACGATTCAAGCTGCTCATCTAATGCTGTCAAGAATGCAGTTCTGTTTTCTGTCTCCATACTTGCTTGAATCAGTTTGGTTTGGGTCGTTAGTGCGAGAATGATACAGAAAACAAAACTCATGATTAGTTTTCTCATAGTTTTCCCCTTTCCATGTTTTCTTCGCTACAATACAGATTTTATGTTATTCATTGTGATGATAGAATAAATGGGTATAAATCCAAGTTTAACACATTTTTGGAAAAAATAGTGATTAAATGATCGGTGTTGTCTATTTCTGCTAATTCCGTAATAATGGAGAAGTTGAATAAAGTTGTGAAACGGATGGAGTAAAAATGAAAAATACATATTTTACGAGTTATTTTCCACTGCTTTCGATCATATTATTTAGTCTTTCCCTTGCGATTAGAACCGAGAAAATGATCCTCGAATTACTAACAAGTACTGGAATCTATGGAGGAATGTTAGAGTTTTTCTCGGAGGGTGGAATAAAGCTGTCATTGTTAGTGCTACTTCTTGTGTTATTTTTTATGGTTTTTGCTGCTCTAAAGCTGATAGCTAATACGATTAATGAGTTATCACTTTTATTCTTTTCGAAGGATTCTGAAGGAGAAAGCTTGAAGCTCATTCGAAATGGTGCAGTCATTTATTTTATTGGAAGCGGCCTGTCATTAATTAGCTTGAACAGTTTTATTGGAATTGGTTTTACTTTTGCTGCTGCAACGATCATTTATTTTATGTATTTTGTTTATAAGATAAGCTCGTCGCTTTCGATAATCGGTTTGATTGGACTCATATTTTTTCAAGTCATGATTTGGTGTTCTTTAATTTCGAGTGTTGTATTTTTAGCAGTGAAGGTTTATAACAGTTTCATGGCAAGCTTGCCTTTATAATGCTAACAGACAGATATTTTTGAAGAATATAAGAATAGCGAAGGAGCTATGTGTAAAAAACGGTCAAAAAGAAACTTATTTTGACCGTTTTCTCTTTCTAACTATTCATTTCCCGACATGATATACTTCCAAATCTGCTGCTGAGGGGCAGCGTTTTCAATATATTTTAAGTTTTGTGGTTGATCTTTGCCGATCCAAACACCTGCAGTATATTGGTCGGTTAAGCCAATAAACCAGTAGTCTTGGTACTCATTTGTCGTCCCAGTTTTTCCACCTGCCCTTTGGTTAGGAATATATGCTTTTTTGGCTGTACCAGACTGAACCGTTTTTCTTAATAGTTGATTCATTTTATCTGTCGTTGCCTTGCTCCACACTTGAGTTGGGCTTTCATTCCAGCTATAGAGGACCTCACCGCTTCGAGTGGTGACTTTTTTTATTGCTCTTGAATGCTGGTAATTGCCACCGTTTGCGAAAACTGTGTAGGCAGATGTTAATTCAAGTGGTGATACTCCGGTGGAAAATCCGCCGATTGCGGCAGGCAATACATAGTCTGATTTTGAAACTTTGGCAAATTGGAAGTTTGCTAAATCTTTAAATCCATTTTCGATTCCGATAATATCTAGTAATCGTACAGCGGGTGTATTGTATGAGTAAATAAATGCTCTTTCAAGACTAACCATTCCATACGTAGCTCCACCGTAATTTTGTGGACAATATCCGTTTTTACAAAAATAACCGGCACTAATTGTTTTCTCGAGTGACACATTCGTCCTTTCTAAATAAGGTGCATATACGAGGAGCGGCTTAATGGCTGAACCTGGCTGGCGGTATGCTTGAAAGCCTCTATTAAAGTCATATTTTTTATATTGCTTTCCACCTATAAGAGCGACAATCTGATGGGTTTCGTGATTAATTACGACTGCTGCTCCTTCAATATCTTTATATGGCAGCTTTACATCCACTGCATATTTTGCTTTTTTTTGAATGGTTGGCTGAAGAGCTGTATCGATAATGATTCCAGAAGAGATAACTTCTTCCACTCTTTTCTGCAGCTTCGCTTCAAGCTCCTTCCTTTCAGTTTCATCCGCTAATGTTCTTCGCAATTCAGTAAAACCCTCTTGCTCTGCAATGAGTTCCTTTAGCTCATCCTCAACATATGTTACATAGTCAGGAAATCGATCAATGCGTTCTTTTATCTTTAAAGTGATCGGCTCTGATTTGATTTGTTCAGCTTCTTCTATCGTCATATATTTATGTTGGGTAAGCTGATCAATTAGTCTTTCCTGTCGTTTTTTTGTCTGTTCAAAATGGTTAAGTGGATCATAAAGTGTTGGATTATTAGGAATAGAAGCTAAAAAAGCAAGCTGGGCTTTAGAAAGCTCGTTCGTGTGTTGTTGAAAATAAAATTGAGCTGCTGCCTCAATACCATATGCACCATTCTGAAAATAAATGGCGTTAATATAAAGGTCTAGAATTTCTTCCTTAGAATATTTTCGTTCAATCTCATAGGCATACAAGACTTCAGTTAGCTTTCGATTATACGATTTTTCATTTGTTAAAAAAAGGTTTCTTGCAAGTTGCTGTGTAATTGTACTCGCACCTTGTTCAATATTATTCGATTTAAGATTGATGGCAAGTGCTCGACCTATGGATGTAATATCAAATCCAACGTGATCATAAAAATGTTTGTCTTCAGATAAAATGAAAAGCTTTTTAAGAAAAGATGGAATATCCTCGGAATTCAAACTAATCCGATTCACGGGTCGGTGAATTTCAGAAATAATTTCGCCATCGTCTGCTTTTATTAAGCTTGTTTGCGGCAAAGCAATTTCGTTCATTGTGATTTTTTCTTCTAGTACGTGATGAAAACTTTTTACTTTCTTCATTTCTGTTCCAGTCGTAAAAAGAATAGTTATGAGAACAGGGAGTAAAGCAGCAATGATGAAGTAGCCAGCAAATGTACGCAACTGCTTCACATTCCTTTCGTTTATAATAAATTCGCCTACATCTTTTTTTTCGGTTTGAGATGAAAAAGATTTAATTAAGCAGAAAAATTAAAATATTTCATGTTATAATATTAGTAAAAATGTGCGTCTATACCAACTGAAAGAAGGTGAAAAGATGGGGAAGGTTCAACGGTATTTATTTATTGATTTTGAATTTACGATGCCTGAAAAGGGTGGAAAATATAAGGGCTTTTTCCCAGAAATCATTGAAGCAGGCATTGTTTCTGTTGCAAATGATCAAATTTGTGAGCGCTTCTCTTCCTATATTTCTCCAGTTCATTTTCCTAAATTAACAGAACGGTGCAAGTCATTCCTTCATATTTCTCAAGATCAGGTGGATCAAGGTATTTCATTTATAGAGCTCGTCAAACAGTTAAAGGAGTTAAGTAGAAATGAGTTCTGTACGACCATTACTTGGGGAAATATGGATATGAAGGTGCTGCGCAATAATTGCCAACGATCCGGAGTCCCATTTCCTTTAATCGGAAATGAAGTCGACTTATCAATGGAATATAAACGTTTTTTTGGCGATCAAAATCAAACTGGCTTATGGAAGGCTGTTCAGGAATATGGGAAAGAAGGAACAGGCAAACATCATAGAGCTTTAGATGATGCAATGACAACCTATAATATTTTTAGACTAGTAGAAAAAGACAAGAGATACTTACAAAAGCCGGAGCCAACAACAATTGGAGAACGTGTCGATTTTTCTAAGTTCCTTAATAAGTTTGCTTAACAAGCCAAATCGACAACTCACCGATTTGGCTTGTTAGCATTTTAATGAAAATAGTCCTTCTCAAGCGATTCAATATTTTTTAAACTTAACTCTCCGAACTGAGATGGAGAATCATGCAAATCTTGCTTCATCTTCTCCAAAGCTGCTTTTAACGATTCTGTATAATCCGGAATCTCTTCCTCATACACATGAACCATTTTCTTCGGGATATTAGCTTGTTCTCGATATGCTAATGCTTTGCGCTCATGAAAAATCATCACGTCTGATTCTCTTGGGCTATGCAAGTCACCTTGCATCGGATGCTTTAATACACCAAGCACTCGCACTAAATAATGCTGAGGGCGAATATCTGTTACCTCTCCAATATATTTTCCAGTTTTATAAATGGCTGTCACTTTATCGCCTACTTTAAATTCTGCCATGAAAACCATCTCCTTCGCTTTTCATTGTTAAGCTCTTGGCGCTATCGATTCGATGCCACATGCCGCTCTGTCAGGAATGTTAAAAAAGCAACTTTCCTTTCATTTTGTTTTGTGCTTGTCGTTCCTTGAGCAAGTCGCCTTTGCTTTTAATCTTATTTTGGAAAAACGAAGTGCATTTGTCAAATAAATCATGTAATCTATTAGATAAAGAAACTTTTGGATTATGGAGGAATATGTAAATGAAACGAAGATTTTTTGCTCCATTACTGGCAGTTATTTTGCTGCTTTCTGCTTGTAGTACAAGCCCTAGTGAAAAGGCAGAAGTGGAGTATCCACAGTTAACAAATAAAGTTCAAAAAAATGAACAAGTTGTTGAAATGGAAACGTCTATGGGAACCATTAAAATAAAGCTATTCCCTGAATATGCACCAAAAGCAGTTGAAAATTTTATTACACATAGTAAAAATGGCTACTATGATGGAGTCATATTCCACCGAGTTATGAATGATTTTATGATACAAGGTGGGGACCCGGAAGGAACTGGCATGGGCGGTGAAAGTATTTATGGACAGCCATTTGAGGATGAATTTTCGGATAAACTCTTTCATATCCGAGGAGCATTATCGATGGCAAAGCCTGATCTGCCTGATTCTAATGGCAGTCAATTCTTTATTGTTCAAAATAGTCATTTAGATCCGGATTATAAAGGTGAGATGGAACAAGCTGGTTATCCAACTGAAATCATTGAGGCATATGAAAAAGGTGGTACACCATGGCTTGATCATAAACATACAGTATTCGGGCAAGTAATTGAAGGAATGGATATTGTCGATAAAATTGCAAGTGTTGAAATTGGGGCTATTAACAAGCCAGTTGAAGATGTTGTTATCAAAAAGATTAAAGTGAAGTAATTACTTTATTCATGTTGCAAATAGTTTGGATAGTTACAGCATTGTTGTTATAATGAATAAATGAACCACTGCGTATAGCAGAAAGGAAAGATTGTCATGCTACAATGGTTTGTACTATCTTTATTTTTATATTTTCCAGAGGATAAGTCAGAATATATTCCAGCAGCGATTAGTTTTACGATATTTTTCATTCTATGTGTAATAACCTTTCGCTTCATTTTGAAGATTTCTAAACGTCAAGAAGAAAAAGCGAAAGAGTTTGAAGCACAGCTAAAACAACAAATGAATAACAGTGGTGAGAACAGTTGATGTGAGGACTGTTCTTTTTTTTTGAAAGTATCGGAATTAGTATCTTTAAATTCTGTCTTTTGAACTCGCTGAAAAATGAGTAACGTGCTCATTGAGACTGTTCTTTCATCAAAATAGGATAGTAATGGTCTCAAAGAGTTAGGATGAGACCATTGCTTTAATAAAATGGGTTGTGCTGTGGTCTCAAAGTACATCATTGAGACGACAGCCACGGCGAAACAGGTTTAGTAGTGATCTCAAAGTGCTCGAATGAGACTCCCGTACCAACAAAACAATCATTTTCGGTAAAAGGTAGTCGGTTTTGATTCCCAAATGGTGTGAGTCTCATCGATTTTGGGAATCAGTAGTCGGTTTTGATTCCCGAATGGTGTGCGTCTCCTCGTTTTTGGGAATCAGTAGTCGATTTTGATTCCCGAATGGCGTGTGCCTCGTCATTTTCGGTAAAAGGTATGCAGGTTTAATTCCCGAACGGCGAGTGCTTCATCATTTTCGGGAAAAGGTAAGTAGTTTTGATTCCCGAACGGCGAGTTCCTCGTCATTATCGGTAAAAGGTATGCAGGTTTAATTCCCGAACGTCGGGTGCCTCGTCATTATCGGGAAAAGGTAAGCGGTTTTGATTCCTGAACGGCGTGTGCCTTGTCATTTTCGGTAAAAGGTAGTCGGTTTTGATTCCCGAATGGCGAGCGCCTCGTCATTATCGGGAAAAGGTAAGTGGTTTTGATTCCCGTACGTCGGGCGCCTCGTCATTTTTGGGAAAAGGTAAGCGGTTTTGATTCCCGAACGTCGAGTCCCTCGTCATTTTCGGGAATCAGTGGGAGAATCACGTATTTCTCGTAAATAGCGTGCACGAAGAGCTTTTCCAATTAACTAGAAAGTTTAAAATTGTAAAGCGCTAAAATAATATACAACTAGACCTCACATTAGGAAAGCTATAACATACGCCGAAAGAATTTGGCGAATGAAAGCTTTTCTAATTGTAAGTCCGCTTGTTTACTAAAGGATTCATTTGGAAATAATAATGATAAATGGCTGATGGAGGATTTATCATAATGAAAAAAGTTCGTATGCTTATTCTGTTGTTTTTTTTAGCAGGATGTGCAGAAGGAAATGTGACACATAAAGAGGTTGAAATGTTCAATCCTGACGGTGATTCTTTAGGAAAAATTAAGTTAGAGGAGCAGGCTTCAGGTGTAAAACTAAAAATTAATTTAAAAGGGCTGCCACCAGGCGAGCATGCTATGCATATTCATGAAAAGGGAACGTGTAAGCCGCCTGATTTTAAATCTGCGGGCAATCATTTTAACCCTGATGATAAAAAGCACGGTTTGTTGAATCCGAAAGGAGCCCATGCAGGGGACCTTCCTAACTTAATTGTGAAGGATAATGGCGATGTTAAAGTGGACATAATGGCCCCGAATGTGACATTGAAAAAAGGGAAGAAAAAATCATTGCTTACAAAAGATGGGACATCTATTGTCATTCATGAGGGTGCTGATGATGGGATGACACAGCCTGCTGGTGATTCAGGTGAACGGATTGCATGTGGATCTATTGCGAATGATAAGAAAAAGACGAAATAACTAGTTAGAAGAAATAGTAGAGGCTGTTTAATGGCTAAGTGCCAGCCAAACAGCCTCCTTTTCATCCCATCCGTGAAAAAACACTATTCGTTTTAAGAAAAGGCTTTTTTGAATCGCTCCAGTCCATCTAAAAGCAATTCTCGTGAGCAGGCAATATTCATGCGGACAAAGCCTTCGCCCCCAGGACCGTATTTCCCTCCAGGCTCTAAGGCAAGCTTGCCTTTTTCCAGTAAGGCTTTTTTGATTTCTTCATCACTGAGCTGAAGTTCTCGGCAATCTATCCAGATTAAATATGTTCCTTCGGGCTCAATAATAGATACGTTAGGGACATTTTCTTGAATAAATTCCTTTGTTATTCGGATATTTTCAGATAAATAGACTAATAGCTCTTCAAGCCAAGCTTCTCCATGTTCATTAGCTGCCTCCATTCCGATAATGCCGAAGGTTGATAATGAATAAAACCCTTGTTGTCGCTGAATCTTCTGGAAGGCTTTTCTTAATTTTTTATTTGGGATAATGACGGCAGAAGCCTGTAGCCCTGCTATGTTAAATGTTTTCGTCGGTGCAATACATGTAATGACAATATCTTTATATTTTTCATCCAAAGAAACTAATGGATGATGGCGATTAGGTTTATAAATTAAATCAGAATGAATTTCATCAGAGAGAATCAGGCAATCATATTGTTGGCACAGCTCTCCGATTTTTCTTAATTCTTCTTCGTTCCATACTCTACCTCCAGGATTATGAGGGTTGCAAAGAAGGAATAGTTTTACACCCTTTTTTAAATGATTCTCAAAATCCTCAAAGTCAATTTCATAACGATTATGACTTAGTTTTAATGGAGAATTTATAATTTTCCGGTCATTAATTTCGATCATTTCAAAAAAAGGAGCATAAACAGGTGATTGGAGCATAACGCTATCTCCAGGAGAAGTGTATGCCTTGATTGCGGTAGAAATCGAAGGCACAACTCCATAATCATAAAGAATCCAGTCTTCTTCAATTGTCCAATTGTGCATATTCTCTAACCATTGCTTAATGGCATTTGAAGTAGTGGTCGACAAATATGTATAGCCGAAAATCCCATGGTCCAATCGTTTTTGCAGAGCTTCCATTACTTCCTTTGGAGGCTGAAAGTCCATATCAGCGACCCACATTGGCAAAACATCATCTGCTCCGAAGATTTCCTTTGTTAATCCCCATTTAACAGATGAAGTATTTTCACGTTTAATAATTGGATGAAAATTGTATTGATTCATTTCATCTCCACCTTTTTCATTTTGTTAGATATATTTTATAATAAGTTGGAATAAAAAGTAATGGATAAAGGTAAAGGTGATTGCATGCAAACACAGCAAATAAATCTTCGCTTTGTAGATCTTATCAATAATTGGGATCCATTTGACATTGGTTCTGGTCATTATGATCTGGAAATTGCTGATATCGTTCAGGCTATTCATGCTCTTGATAATAAAGAAATTCTTGCTCGAAAAATTCAAGCCATCTTTGAATTTTCGTTCGAAGAAATCATTCCACTAGAAAAATGTAGCAAAATCGCAAATGAGCTTCTTACTATTAAAAATAATGGCATATGTACCCTTTAGGTTGAAGTGTCAATTGAAATGACTAATTTATAGAGCCTTTCAACCATTGCTTATAAATTCGTCGATATGGCTCATAACTTCCTCTGGTTTTTCCTCAGGAACTAAATGTCCCGTTTCATTTAAAATAATGAGACTTGAATTTTTCAAGTCCTTCGTTAATTGTTGTCCGATATGGAGCGGGACGACTTTATCATGCTCTCCCCAAATGAGTAAACTAGGTGTTTCAATTTCCTTTAGCCTTTCTATCGATAAATCTCCTTCCCAATCTCGAATCATTCGCGTTAAAGCATGAAAAATTTCCGCTTGTAAAAATGGCTCTAAATAGCCGTTCGCCATTTCTTGGTCAATCAAGGTTTGATTATAGACGACATTCTGTAAATTTCGCTCTAATCCTGAACGCTCCAAGTATCGCTTAACAAATAAATGGGAAAACGGAAAGTAACTTAGAAAAATGAGTGTTTGTTTTGATCTTTTTAAATATGCTGAGCTTGATAATAGAATTAATTTTTCGACTAGCTCTGGTCGAGAATGAGCGATGTTCAGCGCAATTTGTCCGCCCATAGAGTGGCCAATGATGGTAAAATGTTTGATTCCAAGCTTTTCAATAAGTTTGATGATGGTGTCGGCAAGATTTCTAATTGAGTAATGGAATCGTTTTGATTTCCCGCTTTTACCAAAGGGGGGCCAATCGATAGAAATAACATTGTAATGTTTTGTTAAATAGGGAATTAGGCGCCGAAAGCTAAAGGAGGAGGAAAGAAACCCATGTAGACAGATGATTGTTTCTTTCGTATTTTCATGCCCGTATAATTCATAGTAAATATTTATTTCGTTAATGCTCATTTGTCTTCCGAAGTTAGTTTGTATCATCTTACAAAGTCTCCCTAAAAATGTGAATAAGAATTTCCTTTATTTTACCCTAAATGATAAATAACACTCCAATTAACTTCAGTATGTACACAGCGATCAAAAACACCCTTGCTCAGTAGATATAGTTCACAATAGGTTATGTTTATGGTATAATTTTTAATTGCGAATAAAAGGGTATAAAATCAAATAAATTTAGGAGTGTTTCCATGTCAGAAAAAATTGAAGTAGGAAGTGTTATTACAGGAAAGGTTACGGGTGTACAGCCGTACGGTGCATTTGTTGCATTAGATGAAAATACTCAAGGGCTTGTTCATATTTCTGAAGTTACTCACGGATTTGTAAAAGATATTAATGAACACCTTAAAGTAGGAGATGAAGTACAAGTTAAAGTTTTATCTATTGATGAAGAAGCAGGAAAAATTGGATTATCTATTCGTGCTACAGTTGAAGCTCCTCCAACACCAGAAGTAAAAGCGAAAAAACCTCGTAAACGTCAAGCAGCTCCAATTAATATTGACAATGATTCTGCTCAAGGGTTCAATACACTTAAAGATAAGCTTCAAGAGTGGATTGACCAATCTCAACGTGATGATTTAATTAAAAAATAATAATCTTGATTTGAAACCAGGCTTAGCCTGGTTTTTTTTTTGAATAAGCTATGTTAACGGAAATGTTATACGTGCAGGAAATAACGGTACTTAAAGCGAAGTAGTCAAAGCGTAGCAATACGCTAAGACGAATGATAAGGGAGTTAAAGCAATGAGTTATTTTAAAAAGGTGCTAATTGCGAATAGGGGAGAAATTGCTAGAAGAATTATTCGGACGTGCCATAAGCTTGGGATTCCGACTGTTGCCGTCTATTCAGAAGCTGATGCAGAGTCACCTCATGTTAGTGAGGCGACAGAGGCTGTTTGTATTGGACCTGCACAGGCAAAATTGAGCTATCTTCATATTGAAAATATAATCCAGGCAGCGAAGGATATGAAGGCTGACGCCATTCATCCCGGATATGGATTTCTTTCTGAAAATCCAACATTTGCCCACAGATGTAAACAGGAAAACATCGTCTTTATCGGTCCTTCTGCGGAAACGATGAGCATTATGGGCAGCAAGCTTGAGGCTCGTAATCAAATGTTGAAGGCAGGAGTCAAAGTTGTACCTGGTTCGGAAAAAAGCATTGAGTCGGTTGAAGAAGCGATCATTATCGCGGATGGGCTAGGCTATCCTCTTATGCTAAAAGCAAGTGCAGGCGGCGGTGGAATCGGAATGCAGCTTGTTCAAAATCAAGAAGAATTAGTGAAAGCATTTGAAGGGACGAAGAAAAAAGCACTGTCATTTTTTAATGATGGTACAATGTTTTTGGAAAAGTGGATTTCGAAACCTCGCCATATTGAGGTGCAAATTGCTGCCGATTCCTTCGGAAATATGATTCATTTATTTGAACGAGAATGCTCCATTCAACGTCGAAATCAAAAGGTTGTTGAAGAAGGGCCATCGCCATTTCTTAATGAGACGCTAAGGGCTGAATTGTTTGAGGCAGCTATTCGGGGTGCAAAGCAAATTGGCTATACAAACTTAGGGACAATGGAGTTTATTTTTGATGAGCAGCAAAATTTTTACTTTCTAGAGATGAATACCCGTCTTCAAGTCGAACATCCAGTAACCGAACAACTGACTGGATTAGATTTAGTTGAGCTTCAGCTGCAAATCGCTGCTCAGGAAAAATTAGCGGTCAAGCAGCATGAAATAAATAAAACAGGACATGCAATTGAATGTAGACTATATGCAGAGGATCCGGTAACATTTTTCCCATCTCCAGGAGTTATTTCAAAACTAGTATTACCCGAAAAGGATGTAAGGCTGGATTTTGGCATTGCTGATGGCAGTGTCGTTTCACCCTTTTATGATCCAATGATTGGTAAGATTATTACGCATGGAGAAACCCGTCAGGCTGCCATTGCGAATATGCGACGTGTACTAGAAGAGATGAATATTGAAGGGATAAAAACGAATCTGCCATTGCTAAAACAAATTATGGAAGACTCCAGATTTAATCGCGGGGACTATACGACAGAATTTTTAGCGTCGAAAAAAAGTTGATTCTCGTAAGGCATGCCAATGTTGTATAGATATATAAAGAATTGCCGCAAAATTATTTATTTTCCTTCAACTGACATAATATTTCCTCGTATAAATGAATAAATGTATAGGGGCACCTTTTAATTAATCGAAAGGAGTCCCTATGTTTTTTTGTTTTAGGGGGGAGAAAATGAATGGGAATGATATCGTTTTCACAGCGATAGAGGAAACGAGGAAATCTGGTCGGAAATCTGCATTAGCAACTGTCGTAAGTGTAAAAGGATCAGCTTATCGACGTGAAGGGGCAAAAATGCTTGTGGATGAAAATGAAAGCATTATTGGCGTGATATCTGGTGGTTGTTTAGAGCCTGATGTAGTTTGCGAGGCGAAAGCGGTAATGGAATCGGGCTTACCTATATTAAAGACGTACGAACTTGATGAGGAGCTTGTTTGGGGTCTTGGACTTGGCTGTCCAGGAACAGTAAAAATATTTATTGAGCCAATCTTTCCTTTAGCAAAATAAAGATATAGGAGGGGGAATATGGATAAGCTGCCGCTGTTTGATATGTGGTTAAATCTTATTAAAGAAGAGCAAGAAAGTGTTCTTGCAACAGTCTTGCCGAATAGTCGCTCAGAGACGAGAACGAATCAAGCTCGACTTTTACTATCACGTGGAAATAATCCTCTTGGCGATCTTGGAGAAGAGAAAATTAATTTCCAAGTAACTGAAATAGCAATAAAGAAATTGCAAGAAGTAAACCCGAAGTCAGAAACATATATATTTACACTAGAAAACGGTAAAGAAATGAATATTTTTGTAGATGTGTATATTCCCCCATCAGAAATAATGATATTTGGTGCTGGACATGATGCCATACCAGTAGCGAAATATGCTGTTTCACTAGGTTTTAAGACTACTGTAGTTGATCAAAGACGGTCATATAATAATGAAGAAAGATTTCCGAACACCAATATACTCATTTTAAGTCCAGATGATTTTCATGATCAACTAAATATCGGACAAAGAACATATATTATCGTTATGAATCATCATTTTCAACGTGATATTGAAACATTGAAATTTGTATTGCCTTCTATCGCTCCCTATGTTGGGGTTCTTGGTCCACACTCTCGCCGCATAAGAATGCTAAAAGCAATTGAAAGTGAGGGTGTTGTTTTCAATGATGATGAATTAAAGAGAATGTATAGCCCAATAGGACTCGATATTGGTTCGGCTACATCAGAAGAAATCGCAATAAGTATCATGGCCGAAATCATTGCTAAGAAAAACGGGCATACTGCCGGCTTTTTAAGAGAGTCTGAACATATCCACCACCGAGGAAATACGAAAATGGTCGTATAAAATGAAAGAAACGAAAAAGACATCTTCCATATGTGCAATCATTCTTGCAGCTGGGACTTCTACTAGAATGGGAAAAGCGAAGCAGCTGCTTTTATTAAATGAGAAACCGCTTTTAGAACATGTCATTCAACATGCATTGGCGGTAGACTTCGCCGAAGTGATAACTGTCATTGGCTATAATGCTCAGCCAATACAAAATAAAATAGCTGTTGACGATCATCGCTTTCACTGGGTCATCAATCATGAATATGCTTTAGGGCTAAGTACCTCCTTGCAAGCAGGGATTTTGCATGTCAGTAAACATCATAATGGCATCATGGTTTTCCTCGGAGATCTCCCTTTCTTATTAAAGGAAACGGTTCAATCTATTTTTCTTGCAGGAAACGAAATGCTAATGAAAAGCGATAAAAGCTTTATGATTCAGCCAAGTTATCATGGGAAAAGCGGGCATCCGGTTTTTTTCGGAAATTTTGATCGCAACTTATTTATGGGCTTAAAAGGAGATATAGGTGCAAAAGCAGTCATAAAGAACATACCTAACCGCAAAATGATTGAAGTAAAGGATAAAGGCATTTTAACCGATATTGACACACCAGAAGCCTATGAAAAAGCGAAGCAATATTATGTTGATTATTTGAAAAGAACTCCTTAAATCCATTTCAGTCTACATTTAGGTAGGCTATTTGCAAAGAAGGCAGGAGCTTGAAAAATAGCTGAAATGATGAAAAAAAGTCCCTGCCTATCGTCTATTTTAAGTGTCCCTTTGAATTTGATGCTTTCTTAGCCGATATTGAAGATTTTGCCTGCTCATTTCAAGAGATTTTGCAGCTTGGGTAATGTTATAGTTATGCCGTTTTAAGATCTCAAGTAAATAATGCTTTTCCTTCATTTCTATATATTTGTCAAAAGGGAGGGGAGCATTGTTTTTTTCATTAAAAGTAAGGTCGTTTACTTGAGCAGCTTGTTCACTAGTTTTAAATTGAGGTTTATTTCGAAAGTGAATAGGTAAATGTGAGTATTCAATTCTTTCCTCATGATCAATTAAATTCATTGCTCCCTCGATGACATGCTCCAGCTCCCGGACGTTTCCAGGCCAATCATAACAATTAAATATGTCCAAAACATGTTCATCAACATTTTTAACCTGCAGGCCAAATAAATGATTGTTTTTTTCGATGAAAAAATGAACAAGATCATAAATATCATTTTTTCTTTCGCGCAATGGCGGGATGAAGAGAGAAACAACGCTTAGCCGGTAATATAAGTCTTTGCGAAGTCTGCCTGCTGAAATGGCGTCTATCGGATCTTCATTAATTGTCGCAACGATTCGCACATCTACTTTTCTATCCTTCGTATCCCCTAAGCGGCGCACTGTTTTTTCCTGCAGGACTCGTAATAGCTTTGCTTGTAATGAAGGGTTAAGAGAATTGATTTCATCAAGCAATAATGTTCCGCCATCAGCCTGTTCAAAAAGTCCTGGTCGTTCAATTGAACCTGTGAATGCGCCTTTTTTTGTCCCAAATAGTAAGCCTTCTATTAAACTGTCAGGAAGGGCAGCACAGTTTTGGGAAATGTATGGCTTCGAGGAACGGCTACTTCCATTATGAATGCTTTGAGCAAATAATTCTTTACCTGTACCGGTATCACCAATAATCAGAACCGATGAGCTAGTTCTTGTCGCTCTTTTACTTGCAGCAATAATCTCTTGAATTTCATTGCTTGTGCCTATAATGCTATCAAAAGTGTAGCGAGTATCACTTTTTTTATTCATATTTTCTCTTATTAATTTCTCAATTTTCGTAACATCACGGGCAATTTCCATCGCACCGATACGAACGCCATCTTCAATGATCGGAAATGTATTATTAATCGTGGTAATTTCATGTCCCTTATTATTAAAATAAGTTTGCTTCGCATTGGTGATTTCTTCACCATTTGTGACAGCCTTAATTAATGTACTATCTTCATTTTTATGAAAGGAAAAAACATCGAGCAAATCTTTATCAACGACGTCCTCGAAATTCATTCCTTCAATTTCCGCCATCTTTTTATTATAAATAATAGTCTTTCCTTCATTGTCAACGACGTGAACACCAATATCGATTTCTTTAAGGATTTGTTGAAAAATCCTATTTTTTAATTGAAGCTCCATTATTTCTTTCTTATTCATTGGTATACACCACTTTCAAAGTCCTTCTTACGTTAGTTTAAATTGCAATAGGAAGTAGTGCAATGAAATTTTGCACATATTACTAAGAAGAGCTTGTTAAAGGCAAAATATTTTTGCTGTATTTTTATAAAAATGTACTTTTATGTGAAGAATGCTGTTTTTTATTATTTGGCACAATACTTGCATAATAGAGGTTGAGGTATATTAAAAAGTTAAGGGGATGAACAAAAATGGTACAACCATACAAGCATGAACCATTCACAAATTTTAAAGTAGATGAAAACCGTCAAGCTTATTTAGCCGGTTTAAAAACAGTTGAAGGTTATTTAGGACAAGATTATGATTTAGTCATTGGTGGAGAGCGCATTACAACTGATGAGAAAATTGTATCGTACAATCCTGCTCATAAAGAAGAAGTAATCGGCCGTGTCTCAAAGGCAAACAAAGAGCTTGCAGAAAAAGCGATGCAAGCAGCGGTTGAAGCATTTAAAACATGGAAAAAAGTAAAGCCGGAAACGCGGGCAGATGTATTATTTAAAGCAGCTGCGATCATCCGTCGCCGCAAGCATGAGTTTTCTGCTCTTTTAACAAAGGAAGCTGGAAAGCCATGGAATGAAGCGGATGCAGATACAGCAGAAGCGATCGATTTCTTAGAATATTATGCCCGTCAAATGCTGCGCATTAAAGACGGCCAACGTGTGCATAGCCGTCCAAATGAATTTAACCGATATGACTATATTCCATTAGGAGTAGGAATCATCATTTCTCCTTGGAACTTCCCACTTGCGATTATGGCGGGAACAACGGTTGCGGCAATCGTAACAGGAAATACGGTTCTTTTGAAGCCGGCTTCAACAACACCCATTGTTGCAGCAAAATTCGTTGAAGTGATGGAAGAAGCAGGACTTCCTGCAGGTGTGCTGAACTTCGTCCCAGGAAGTGGTGCGGAAGTAGGCGACTATTTAGTGGATCATAAAGATACGCGTTTCATCAGCTTCACAGGTTCACGTGATGTCGGTCTTCGTATTTTCGATCGTGCTTCCAAAGTGAATGAAGGGCAAATTTGGATGAAGCGTTTAATCGCGGAAATGGGCGGTAAAGATACAATCGTTGTCGATAAGGAAGCAGATCTGGAATTAGCAGCGACTTCTATCGTGGCGTCTGCATTCGGTTTCTCTGGCCAAAAATGTTCTGCATGTTCTCGTGCTGTCATCGTTGAAGAGGTGTACGATCAAGTGTTAAACCGTGTGGTTGAGCTGACAAATGACTTAACACAAGGAGACCCAGCAGACCAAAACAACTATATGGCAACTGTGATTGACCAAAGCGCTTACAATAAAATTATGAGCTATATTGAAATTGGCAAGCAGGAAGGAAAGCTGATGACAGGTGGAGAAGGAGACGATTCAAAAGGCTACTTCATTAAACCGACTGTATTCGCTGATCTTGCGCCAGATGCCCGTTTAATGCAGGAAGAGATTTTCGGACCAGTCGTTGGTTTCTCTAAAGCAAAAGACTTCGATCATGCACTTGAAATTGCGAACAACACGGAATATGGTTTAACAGGAGCAGTTATCACAAACAACCGTATGAACATGGAAAAAGCACGTGAAGACTTCCATGTAGGAAACCTTTACTTTAACCGTGGCTGTACAGGTGCGATCGTAGGCTACCAGCCATTCGGCGGCTTCAATATGTCAGGAACAGATTCAAAAGCAGGCGGCCCTGACTATTTATTGCTTCATATGCAAGCAAAAACAACATCTGAAATGTTTTAAACTTTTATTTTTAAAATTTAGGTAAAAACCCCCATTTTAAAAAGTTGAGTGAAACTGAAAATTCCGTGTGGGGGATCAACCGCCTGTAAAAGAATGAAAGTAGACAAAAACGCGGCATCCTGTCGCGTTGTGTCGAAAAATCCCAGTGATTGAGTTTTACTTTCTCAGAAATAGGTGTAAGATTAACGTACAATGATATGAAATGCTAAATAACGAGGGGGAAAACATATGACTGAATTAACAAAATCTAGTTTAATCATTGAACAAACTGAAAAGTATGGCGCAAATAACTATCATCCACTGCCAATTGTTATTTCAAAAGCAGAGGGTGTTTGGGTAGAAGATCCTGAAGGAGATAGATATTTAGATATGCTCAGTGCATATTCTGCAGTAAACCAAGGTCACCGTCATCCAAAAATCATTCAAGCATTAAAGGATCAAGCTGACCGAGCAACTTTAACATCACGAGCTTTCCATAATGATCAGCTCGGACCATGGTATGAAAAAGTTTGTAAGCTAACAAATAAAGAGATGGCACTTCCGATGAACACAGGAGCTGAAGCTGTTGAGACAGCGATCAAGGCTGCTCGACGTTGGGCATATGATGTTAAAGGAGTAGCAAATGATCAAGCTGAAATTATCGCCTGTGTAGGCAACTTTCACGGTCGAACAATGTTAGCTGTTTCACTTTCTTCTGATGATGAATATAAGCGTGGATTCGGCCCAATGCTTCCAGGAATTAAACTAATTCCTTACGGAGATTTAGAAGCATTAAAAGCAGCGATCACTGAAAATACCGCAGCCTTTTTAATTGAGCCTATTCAAGGTGAAGCAGGCATTCTTATTCCGACTGAAGGCTTTATGAAGGAAGCTTACAATGTTTGTAAAGAAAACAATGTCCTGTTTATTGCTGATGAAATTCAAGCAGGACTTGCTCGTACCGGTAAAATGTTTGCTTGCGAGTGGGAAGATGTTGTTCCTGATATGTATATTTTGGGTAAGGCGCTAGGTGGCGGGGTGATGCCGATTTCATGTGTTGTTGCGAATAAAGATATTCTTGGTGTATTTAACCCTGGTTCACATGGTTCAACATTTGGTGGAAATCCAATGGCTTGTGCCATTTCGATAGCAGCCATTGACGTGCTTGTGGAAGAAAAGCTTGCTGAGCGTTCACTTAGGCTAGGCGAATATTTCATGGAAAAACTGAAAGAAATTAAAAATCCGATCATTAAAGATGTGCGTGGACGCGGCTTATTTATTGGAATTGAATTATCAGAGCCTGCACGTAAATATTGTGAACTATTGAAAGAAGAAGGCTTACTGTGCAAAGAAACACATGATACGGTTATTCGTTTTGCTCCACCACTCGTTATCAGTGAAGAGGATTTAGACTGGGCAATCGAACGGATTAAGAAAGTATTAAGTTAATCATAAGTAACTGCGGCTGAACCAATTTTTGCACTGAGTTGATTGGAGCGGAGGGTACTTGACTCCTCGAAAATGCATTCGCATTTCCTTCGTGCGATGTTCATTCAAGGATGTTTATCCAATGTCCTGCGAGAATGGAGGGAAGCGTGAGACCCCACAGGCGCAAGCGCCGAGGAGGCTCACGTCCTTCCCCGCGGAAAGCAAGTGCCCGCAGCGGAAATCTACGTTGTAAGATTTGAAGGCAAATAACAATATATGTGAAAAGAGCAAAAATAAAAAATCCAAGTGCTTTTTAGTGCTTGGATTTTTTTGGCTAGTAGGAAAGTTTAAGCTTATTAACGACTAAAGCCAAGTGAAATTCATATAAGATTACTGCTTATAATACCGCATAAAAAAAGATAGGGCATTAGCAGAAAGGACTTTGGCGAACGCTAAGTTTTTCTAATGAAAAATATGTCAAAAATGTTTACGCTTACAAAATAGCTAGTTTCTTGATTATAAGGGTGGGTTTCGGTAAAGTGAATAGAGAAAATCAATTGATTGGAGGAACTGTAATGACGCATGTTCGTTTCGATTATTCGAAAGCACTTCCGTTCATTAAGGAACATGAATTTACATATTTGCAGGATGCTGTTAAGGTCGCGCATCATTCATTACATGAACAAACAGGTGCTGGAAATGACTATTTAGGGTGGATTGATTTACCTGTTAATTATGACAAAGATGAGTTTACACGGATTAAAGATTCCGCAGAAAAAATAAAGAATGATTCGGATGTATTATTAGTTATTGGGATTGGTGGTTCTTATTTAGGTGCTCGTGCAGCAATTGAAATGTTAAGCCATAGCTTTTACAATATGCTTTCTAAAGAAAAACGCCATACACCGCAAATAATTTTTGCAGGTAATAATATCAGCTCAACTTATATGAAAGATGTAATGGACCTTCTTGAAGGAAAGGATTTTTCGATAAATGTTATTTCGAAATCCGGTACAACTACTGAACCAGCAATCGCATTCAGGATATTTCGAAAATTATTGGAAGAAAAATATGGTAAAGAAGAAGCGAAAAAACGTATTTATGCTACAACCGATAAAGAAAGAGGCGCATTGAAGACAGAAGCAGATCAAGAAGGATATGAATCATTTATTATACCTGATGATATTGGTGGACGTTATTCTGTCCTTACAGCTGTGGGGTTATTGCCGATTGCAGTAAGTGGTGTGGACATTGAAGCGATGATGGAAGGAGCAGCGATTGCACGGGAAGATTTCTCGAAATCAGAGCTGTTTGAAAATGCAGCCTATCAATATGCTGCAGTGCGAAATGTTTTATATAATAAAGGCAAAACGATTGAAATGCTTATTAACTATGAGCCAGGCCTTCAATATTTTGCTGAATGGTGGAAGCAATTATTTGGTGAAAGTGAAGGAAAGGATTTTAAAGGCATTTTCCCTTCATCAGCCAATTTTTCAACTGATCTTCATTCGCTTGGCCAATATGTCCAAGAAGGAAGACGGGATTTATTCGAAACCGTTATTCATGTTGAAGAAGTTCGTCATGAAATAAAAATGGAAAAGGCTGAAAATAATCTTGATGGCTTAAATTATTTAGCTGATAAAACGGTAGATTTTGTAAATAACAAAGCATTTGAAGGAGCTATGCTTGCTCATACAGATGGGGGCGTGCCGAATCTTGTCATCTCAATTCCTAAAATAGATGCATATACATTCGGCTACTTAGTTTATTTCTTTGAAAAAGCCTGTGCGATGAGTGGATATTTATTAGGAGTAAATCCTTTTGACCAGCCTGGAGTTGAAGCCTATAAGGTGAACATGTTCGCTCTCCTAGGAAAGCCTGGATTTGAAGAGAAGAAAGATGAGCTCGAAAAGCGCTTGAAATAAAGTTGTATGAGTGTCCTCGTTCAGATGAGTGACACTCATTTTTTGTATTTATTGAATGACAATTAATTGATCTTGAGGAAGAATTGTAAAAGGATGGGGAGGATTCAGCAATGTTTCTTCCCCTCTTTTTATCCCTAATAAAAGAATTTCCTCTACAATAAGCAGTTGACTTAATTCCATAAAAGTACGATTTACGGCCTCTGGTGCAGCAGGTTGAAAGGTTAATTTTCGTCTATCAAGCTGGTTTAAAAGATCTAAAAAAGATGTGACAACTTCCTGTGATGTAATACTATTTATCATGACAAAGCTTGTGAGAATATTCGTCTGCACAATTTCATCAGCTCCAGCCCGTTTTGCATTCGCAACTTGTTCTAATGTTAATATTTCGACAATGCATTGAACATTTCTGTTTAATCCTTTTATAGCCAATAATGTTAAAATTGTGTGCATATCGGCTTGCAGCTCTCCTTTATTCGGATCAGCGGTTATAATGACTTTACTTGCTTCGAAAACATTAGCTTTAATAAGTATGTCGTCAACACTTGCACGACCACGTATGAAATGAATGTTCATTGTCGGTAATGGATTCACTTTAAGTGATTCGTCAATTAAAGTGAACATTTGTCCTTTATGGTGCTTGCAGAGCATATTCAGTATTTCACGAGAACGTTCATTCCAGCCGATAACAACGATATGATTTTTTCCTTTGAATTCAACTTTTCCATCAAGAAAATCATTTTGCTTTGTTACAGCAACAGTTGCCAAATTGACAAAATAAGCAGCTAAAAATCCTGCTCCAACCATTATTAAAGCTATGCCAGCTAATCTTCCTAAAATTGTTTTTGGCGCATAATCACCATAACCAACAGTAGCTGCTGTTACGACAGCCCACCAAATACCTTCGAATATTGTTGGAAATTGTTCTGGTTCCACTAAATGAACAATCATTCCAAAAAAGACAATGATGATTATTGAAATGACTAGTACTCGAAATACGAGTGGCAACCGTGCAAAACTTGTTAATACATTATATGGCAAAACAAACACCACCTCATTCATTTGCCCACTTTTCGTATTATAGACGAGTTTAAACAGTTTCATAAATATTGGAAGAAATTATTTGCAAAAAAGACAAATAAAAAAGCTAGGGTTATTCCTAGCTAAATTGTAGTTTTTTGGAAGTTAAGAAAAATACTGAAGATGGAAGTATATTAATTTATCGAGCCTCTTACTAGTATTTAGTGTTTCATTACTATTTAAACCCGTTTTACGGGCAGTAAGAATCATTTCCTTTCGCATTTTATTAATACGTCTTAGTACTAATTGTTCAAGTAAAGTCTTATTCATTATTCTCTACTCCTATAAATATAATAATTCCTCTCATAAAGAATTATAAAAGATAATTCTATTTTCGAAATAGATTCGACAAAGGTTCTAAGAAAAAGACAAAATTAGCCGATGGTTAAGGAGAAATTCTCATAGCACATAAAAAATAGGGTTATTTATGATTTATTTAATAGTCTATAGATTTTTAATGCCAACTGTATTTGAAATAGTTCTTCAGCATTTTTTAAATCTGAGTTTAAGATTTCTTTGATTTTTTCAATTCTGTAAATAAGGGTATTTCGGTGCAAATACATGGCTTTTGCTGTTTCACTAATGTTTAAGTTGTTATTAAAGTAATTTTCTAACGTAGCAATATAACTTGTTCCGTGTATAGAATCATGCTCATATAGCTTCCCAAGGCTTTTCATGAAAAAGTCATCCAATTCGATGTCTTTAATATTCGAGTCTAGGAAATGATAGACAGAATGATTCTCAAAATGAGCTACTCCCCCTTTATCCTCAAACTTTTGCATTAGTCTAATGGCCTCATTCGCTTCAGAAAAACTTTTGTGAATAGAATTAATAGAGCTATACTGTCTGCCAATGCCAACTAAGAAAATCGTATTGTTAACTTGTTCATTAAGAATGTTGTAAATATCATTTCCGAATTGTTTCGCCTCATTTACGGAAATAGGTGATCGATTATTATTTTGTCCAATTAAAGTAATGATTCGATTATTTCGATTAAAACATGTTACTTCTCCGTTCGCTTTATGCGAATATTCGTAAATAACCTCAATACATTTTTTGACTTTACTTTCCAATTGGAATTTTCTTGCTATCATATCTTCGTATTTTTCTACTTCACCAAACTCAATTGTCGTGACGATACAGTAATACATATACGATGGATTTAATCCATGCAAATTACAAAGTGTTTGAATGGTTTCACTAGAGGTAATTTTTCCAGTGAGTAAATCAACGAAAAAGTCATGTCTTATTTTTAATTTAACATCTTCAATTTCTTTTGCTTTTATCATTTCAAGAGCCATTATCGGCGAAGCTTGTTCAAGTGCCATATAATCAAATTCGGTCAATTCACGAACGGTTTGCCACACAACAATATATCCGTATATAAATTTAGATACAGCAACAGGCAGGATACGGCATTTTATGTCGAAATTTTCAGCATGGTATATCCGCTTAATTGACTTCTTCATTTCACTAATTTCTTTAGGAATTGAGTCTGTAAACTCTTTATTAAAAGTTGTATGGTTCTTCACAAGGTTAAGGCAATAAGCTAATGGAATGGGGTTATCAATATAATCAGTATAATGCAGTAGCTTCCAATCCTTGTCCAAAAAAATAATCGGATTATTGACTGTTTCAGCTAACATGGAAGAAATTCTTTCGATTCCACCACCCTCGAGTACGATCTTAAAAAGAATATTGTGCATATCTAATGTTTTTCGATTCAATAAGTCATATCTACCAGAAGATTTCTCATTAAAAATCGAAATTATTTTAGATAATGTATACTCGTAAGGCAATTCTAAAAGAGGAAGGCCATATTCATTTGCAAGATCTATCATATTTTGTGGAACTTGCTCAAAATAGCGCTTTATTTTAATAATAAGTCCGGAACAATTTATTTCAGCAAGCTCTTTAATTATTCTATTTTGCAATTCCACATTATCTTTAAAAATATATCCAGTAGATAATAAAAGCTCATTTGATGACAGCCAATCAAATTTATCAGGATTTTCAATAATATTCACAAGTGAAATGACATTATCAATGCCTTGTTCCCCTGCTACGACTTTTAATCCTTCAATCGCTTTAATTTCCAATAAATCTTTTATTCTAAGCAATTCAACTCAACTCCTTTGACTTAAAATGAACACATCCCATTGTACAACATGCACAAGTGATGTGAGTCCTTTTTGGTTTTAATAGACGATGACAATTATAGACATTCTATCTAGAATAATCATGTAAGGCTTGTTACTTGTCAAATTATTTTGGATAAGTAGCTAGAATAATGTGACTTTAGTGGCAAAGGAGGTTATTCATCTTTTTACCGTTAATATATCACATTTTTTTTATTTGTTCTTAAAATGTAGACATCCTAAGAACTTTGTGAAATCGAATATTTTATTTGAAAAAGGGAATTTTAAACTTGGATATGAATAATGTGATTTTTACTCAATCAGGAGATATTGAATTTATTGAAAGAATTAATCGCTCGGATTTTCATGGCTTTGTACATAGTGTATTTAATCGTACATTTAACATCAAAAGCCGAGATAATGAGGAATTATTTACGGTAGCTAGTAGAGAAGTTGATAACGCACCTAATACTTTAATAATTGACACCGAGAATTTTAAAGGTGTTGGATTGCTAGTTAATGAATTAGTAGTCGCAAGAAATCAGCTCTTGCATATCGGAAATAAACTAACTATTTCTATTGAAAATAGTAAAAAATGGGCGAGTGTTTTACCTAATTATCCAAAAGATGAGCAAGTCACGATTACTAATTTAAGGAAAGTAAAGGAATTTATTGATATTCATGGTAAAGGTGGAGGCGTCAAGCTAGATCTGACATCTGATAATCTTTTTGCAAGAGAAGTTTCTAGAGTACTTCACGAGCAATCTCGATTTCTTCTACAAGAATTATCATCTAGTAGAATTGATAAAGCCTTACAGCATGCGGTTACAATATTAGGCCTAGGGCCTGGATTAACTCCATCAGGCGATGATTT
Organism: Cytobacillus sp. Bva_UNVM-123; assembly: GCF_046351715.2. NCBI lineage: Bacteria > Bacillati > Bacillota > Bacilli > Caryophanales > Bacillaceae > Cytobacillus > Cytobacillus sp. Bva_UNVM-123. The sequence continues at coordinate 4,121,149 of NZ_CM177772.1, read as the reverse complement.
TTTAGTTGGTTTGTTCACAGCTTTTTATATAAAAGATAGTCCTTATTCTTCATATCAATCTTTTTGTAAAGAGGTTGTAAAAAAAGCGAAAACGCTAACGAATGAAATCAGCTATATGGCATTAGAAAAGGCATCTATTGGGAAGGTGAGAGAATCTATTATTCAACTTGTTCATTCCATTATTAATGGTAGTGAAGAAGAGTTAATTCTCTCTTTAAATAAAGTATTAACCATCGGCTCTTCATCTGGAACAGATATTGCTCTAGGGCTTGTTGCTGGATTGGAAGCTAATCTAACTTCATTCAGCAAAAAATCTTCCACTTCAATAAGTGGTGACTGATTGCTAATATGGGGTCAGTTCAGCAGGAGAGTTAAACTTCAGCTGAATAAAGTTAGAGCCTCCGGCGGATGACTCAGATTTTTAAGGGAAATTTATCGTGCAAGCTCGATAAAAATCTGGGCGCAAATACGCCAAGGCGAATTTGATAATAGGAGGAAAATTATGACTGTACAAGCTGTAATTAAGCCAAACACGTATTTTGATTCAGTTTCTTTAATGTCACTCTCAACAAGAGCCAATCAAATTGATGGTGTTGAGCAAGCCATTATTGCAATGGGTACTGAAATGAATAAAGAGGTAATGAAAAACGTTGGTCTCATGACGAAAGAAATCGAAGAGGCGAAAACAAGTGATTTAATCATTGTTGTAAAAGCTGCATCAGATGAAGTATGTGAAAACGCTTTCGTTGCTATCAATGAACTGTTCACTAAAAAGAAAGATACTTCAAAAGGGAAAAGCGAAGCTAAATACTCAACAATTTCTTCAGCTGCAGAAAACATTCCTGATGCAAACCTTGCTGTTATCGCTGTAAACGGGGCTTATGCACCTAGAGAAGCAAGAAAAGCATTAGAAAACAATCTAAACGTTATGATGTTTAGTGACAATGTTAGTGTAGAAGACGAAATATCTTTAAAGAAATTAGCACATGAAAAAGGCCTATTAATGATGGGACCTGACTGTGGTACAGCTATCATTAATAATGTCGCATTATGTTTTGCGAACGCAGTAAGAAAAGGAAATATCGGGATCGTAGCCGCTTCAGGAACAGGAAGCCAAGAAGTAAGTGTACGTATTCATGAATTTGGCGGCGGTATTTCTCAACTAATCGGAACAGGCGGAAGAGACCTGAAAGAAGCAGTTGGTGGAATTATGATGCTTGATGGTATTCAAGCACTTGAAGATGATGAAGCTACAAAAGTGATCGTTCTTGTTTCTAAGCCACCTGCACCAAGTGTGGAAGAAAAAGTTCTTGCGAAAATCAAAGAATGTACAAAACCAGTTGTTGTTTGGTTTATTGGTGGAGACGAAAAGAAAGTAACGGAAGCTGGTGCACATTTCGCGAAAATGTCAAAAGAAGCAGCTATTAAAGCAGTTGTATTGGCTGGTGCAGATGAAAGCAAGCTTAACAAACGCGCGCTAAACATTTCATTAATTGAAGAAGTTCGTTCAAAACTAAAACCAGAACAAAAATATATTCGTGGATTATTCAGTGGCGGTACGCTATGTGATGAAGCGATGCATGCGGCAATGGAAAAGTTTGATAACGTTTACAGCAATATTCAAAGAGATCCAAATTATCACTTAAAAGATAGAAACACAAGCATTGAGCATACATTTATTGATTTTGGTGATGACGAATTTACACAAGGAAAGCCACATCCAATGATCGATCCATCAACTCGAATTGAGAGATTTATTCAAGAAGCAAAAGATCCAGAAGTTGGCGTAATCATGATGGACTTTGTATTAGGATTCGGAGCACATGAAGATCCAGTTGGTGCAATGCTTCCTGCAATGATTGAAGCGAAACAAAATGCTGATCAAGAAGGTAGACATTTAGAAATTATCGGTTATGTTCTTGGAACAGAATTAGATCCCCAAAATCTTGATGAGCAAGTAAATAAATTATTAGCTGCAGGTGTAACACATGCAAGCAGCAGCCAAAACGCTGGTCTATTGGCTAGAGATTTCGTTTAGAAAGGAGAATAGCCATGAGTAAAATAAATGAACTTTTTAATACAAAACTCAATGTTATCAATGTGGGAATCGAATCTTTCAAAGATGATTTACAAGCGCAAAATACAGAAGTAACTCACTTAGAGTGGACTCCACCAGGTAGAGGGAATCCAGATCTTATTGCAGCACTTGATAAATTAGAGAATCCTTCTATTTTGGAAAAAATTGAGGAAGCGAATAAGCTTGCAGTTGAACGTATTATTAACTCTCAACCTGTATTAATTGGGTATGACCAAGCAATTAATTGCGTTCCAGGTATGACTAAAACAACGATTCTTCATGCTGGTCCTCCAATTACTTGGGACAAAATGAATGGCCCGATGAAGGGTGCAGTAACGGGAGCAATCGTATTTGAAGGATTAGCGAAGAACCTTGAAGAGGCTGCTGAGCTTGCAGCTTCTGGTGAAATTACATTCTCGCCTTGTCATGAGCATAACTGTGTAGGATCAATGGCTGGTGTAACATCTGCTTCTATGTTCATGCATATCGTAGAGAACAAAACATACGGAAATATTGCTTATACAAACTTGAGTGAGCAATTATCAAAAATTCTTCGTATGGGTGCGAATGATGAAAGTGTTATTAATCGCTTAATCTGGATGCGTGATGTTTTTGGTCCAATGTTAAGAGATGCGATGAAGTTAAATCCTGAAGGAATCGATCTTCGTTTAATGCTTGCCCAAGCTCTTCATATGGGTGATGAGTGTCATAACCGTAACATTGCAGGGACAACTCTATTAATTCAAGCATTAACACCTTATATTATACAAACAGACTACACAATTGAGCAGAAGAAAGAAGTATTCGACTTCGTTGCGAGCAGTGACTATTTCTCTGGTCCAACTTGGATGGCTATGGCTAAATGTGCAATGGATGCTGCACATGGTATTGAAAACAGCACAGTCGTAACAACGATGGCACGTAATGGTGTTGAGTTCGGTATTCGTGTAAGTGGTATGGCTGGTAATACATGGTTTACTGGTCCAGCACAGCAAGTAATTGGACCAATGTTTGCAGGCTACAAACCAGAAGATTCTGGTCTTGACATTGGTGATAGTGCAATTACTGAAACATATGGTATCGGTGGATTTGCAATGGCTACAGCTCCAGCAATTGTTGCTCTTGTAGGAGGAACAGCTGAGGATGCAATTAGCTACTCAACACAAATGAAGGAAATTACAACAACCGAAAATCCAAACGTAACGATTCCATTACTTGACTTCATGGGAATTCCTACAGGGATTGATGTACGTAAAGTTATTCAATCTGGCATTATGCCGATTATTAATACGGCTATTGCACATAAAGATGCAGGTATCGGAATGATTGGTGCTGGTATTGTTAATCCTCCAGTTGAAGCTTTTGAAAAAGCAATGCTTGCTTTAGCTGAAAATATTCAATAAAACCTAAGACTGTTTTTGTAAAGTTTGTTGTTTTTAATGCGATTTTTGTTTGATTATCTGAGTTGATTTCCGCTGCGTGCCCGTAGCGGAAATCAACGGGCAAAATTTAAAGGTGAAAACAATAATACATACGAAAAGAGCCAAACTCTAAAAAGGTCAGACCCCAAACCAATTTATTTGGAATGGGGTCAGACCGCTTTTTTTAGATAATGGCTTTGTTAAAGCCCAATGTTGATTTTACACTCTGTTGATTGAAGCGAAAATCAACAGTCTAGTTTAACAGAGCTTAGATAATGGCTAAAGGAGAGAATGATTGTGGAAAATCAACCCTTGAACACAGAACTTCTACTTGCAAGTGAACGTGGAGAAATAACTGTTATTAAGAATTTACTGAAAGAAGGAGCCAGTGTTGATTATAAAGATGCTGCCGGTCGTACAGCCTTAATGGTGGCTACACAAAAAAATCAAGTGGCAGCGGCAAAAATGCTTATTGAAGCGGGCAGTGATGTTAATACAAGAGATATTACTCAATTATCACCGTTTATTTGTTCTGCAGCAAACGGATTCCATGAAATTTTGCGATTAATGATTGCTGGTGGTGCAGATTTACCAAGTGTGAATCGTTTTGGAGGAACAGCTCTGCTGCCTTCTAGTGAAAAGGGCTATTTAAAAACGGTTCAAATTTGTATTGAAGCAGGAGTTCCGGTAAATCATGTGAATAATTTAGGATGGTCAGCTCTACTTGAGGCTGTTATTTTAGGGAATGGAGGCCGTTTGTATTCTGACATTATTCAAACTCTTGTAGATGCTGGAGCAGATGTGAATTTACCGGACAGAGATGGAATGTCATCCTTGAAGCATGCAGAAGAGCTTAACCAGCACAAAGTCCTTCAAATTCTTAAGAAGGAATATAAAGATACAAATGAGGCAATTGTAAAAGCAAAAGCTTTTGCTAAAAATGATCAATATGAAGTAGCGATTGCTGAAATTAATAAAGCTTTAAAAACAGATGATAAAAATCTTGATTTGATTTACTATAAGGGCTATTTCTTGCAAGAATTGAAGAAATACGAAGAGGCTCTTCTGGAATATAACAAAGCATTAGCAATTGATACGAAAGATCTTGATTTCTATTTCTACACAGCTAATTGTTTGAGATTATGGAAAAAACCTGAGGAAGCCCTAAATGAATACAATAAGGCTTGTGAGCTTGATCCTGAAGAAACATTCTATCGTTATCATAAATCAAATTATTTAAGAGAACTTGGCAGACATGAGGAAGCTGTTGTTGAAATGGATAAGCTGTTGGCCCTTCAGCCGCATCGTTATGATTTCTCTTTTCATAAGGCAAACAGCCTAAGGTCATTAGGCAAGCATGAAGAGGCGATTGAAGCTATCGAAAATGCAATTGCTAATGACCCGGAAAATCCTTTATATCATTTGCACAAAGAGCAATCTCTTGAATTATTAGCAAAGAGCAAACAAGCTTAATAAACATACACAACGGAGGTAATCGGATGAGTGAAGTAGTAATTGTTGCCATTGGAGGCAATGCACTAGTGAAAGAAAACGGTCGTGACTCAGTTCAAGATCAATATGAAGCAGTAAAAGAAACCGTTGTTAATATTACAGATATGATAGAAGAAGGCTATCATGTTGTCGTTACACATGGAAACGGACCTCAAGTGGGCTTCGGATTAAGACGTTCTGAAATCGCTCATGAAGTTGCTGGTATGCCTGAAGTGCCGCTTGTTAATTGTGGAGCAGATACACAGGGTGGAATCGGCTACCAAATCCAACAAGCTTTAACAAATGAATTTGTAAAAAGAGGCATTGATAAAAAGGTTGCTACTGTCATCACACAGGTTGAAGTAAGCAAGGATGATCCTAATTTTAAAAACCCTACAAAACCGGTTGGCTCTTTCTTCACACTTGAGCAATCAGTAGAAATGAAAAAAGCACATCCAGACTGGATTTTCGTTGAGGATTCAGGTCGAGGATACCGTCGAGTTGTTCCATCTCCAAGACCAATTAATATCGTTGAAAAAGATGCCATTAAGTCTTTAATTGACGCAGGTTTTGTTGTTATTGCTGTCGGCGGAGGCGGAATCCCAGTAGTGAAAAACGCTGACAACACTTATGAAGGGATTGACGCTGTTATTGATAAGGATTTTGCTACAAGCCTTTTAGCAGAACAAGTAAATGCTGAAACACTCATCATTACAACAGGCGTATCAAGAGTGTGCATTAACTTTGGTAAACCCAACCAAAAGGCACTTGAGAAAATTACAATTGAGGAAACAAAGCAATATGTAGAGGAAGGCCATTTCCCACCAGGTAGCATGCTGCCGAAAATTGAAGCAAGTTTAAGCTTTATGGAGAAAAATGGATCAAGAGTAATCATTACAGATCCAGAAAGCTTAAAAGATGCAGTTAAGGAAAAAGCTGGTACACATATTGTTAAATAATAGTGGAGTTAGTACAGTGACCGACCTTGCATAAGGTCGGTCATTGTACTAGCGGAATGAACGTATTAGGCTGGTATTTTAACAGCTATCGTTGGAACTTTAATCTTGCCTTGGAAGCTAGTATCTAGTGCAACAACTTTATTCTATTTTTATATCTTTATAGGTTCAATCTCCCAAAACCATTTATTGCATAAATATAGGAAAATACCCCTTCTATTTTTCAAACTGTACTTTTTAGAAATGATTAAATACCTTTGTCTTAATTTGTACATACTAACTTGTATAACATGCCTAAAGACAAGTAACTATTTTTGGATTCAATATACAATGACTGTTTTGTGCAATTTGTTTAAACTTATTATGTAAGGTTAGTGCAAGTGCCGAGAAAAAATCCATACTCGCATCGAAATGAGCCTTGCAAAAATGTCGAATTAATTAATTCAAAGAATATTGGAGACCTATAGGCAAACACACAAAATTTTTGTCTAAATTGAAAACGCTAACAAGCGAATGGATCCTCGCTTAGGAGCAAAATTTAAACTGGCTTTTTAATTAAAAGCAAGGAGTGTTCATCATGGGTAATGTAGTTTTTTGGAAAAAGGGAGACTTTGCTGCTTCCTTCGGTTTGTTCGTCAATGTTTTGACAGACTTTTTAGTTATGATCTCATTATTAATTGGCGTAGTTGGCATGCCAGCAGAGTTTATTTTTAAACGTATTGTTCCAGGCTTTGGACTTGCGGTATTAATATCTGGTATTATTTTTGCTTATTTTGCCTATAAATTAGCTAAGAAAACAGGTAGAACAGATGTTACTGCACTACCATCAGGTTCTAGTTCACCTGGAATTTTTCTTATCGTATTTGTGATTATGCTCCCTCTATATCATCAAACACAAGATGCTGCCTTCACAACAACAGTTGCTGTGCTTTGGGGCTTTCTTGAGGCTTCTATTTTATTTTTAGGTGCATTCATTGGTGAAACGATTAGAAAGCTTGTCCCAAGAACGGTATTACTAGCAGCCTTGGCAGGTTTGGCATTTGTATTCTTAGGTATGAACCCAATGCTACAATCTTTTGAAATGCCTGTAGTAGCTTTTGTTGCATTAATAATCATCTTCATGAACTGGTTAAGTAAACATCCAATACTTAAAAAAATCCCTACAGGTTTATTATTGATAGTAATTGGAACTGCAATTGCTTGGATAGCTGGATATCAAAATCCTGCTGATGTTACAGAAGCTCTAAAATCATTCGGCTTTAATCCTCCTAAGCTGCATTTAACTGGATTTGCCGACAGTTTTGAAGCTGCGTTGCCATATTTATTAACTGCTATACCTCTAGGATTATCAAACTTCATATTTAATCTAGAAAACGTTGAAGCTGCAGCTGTTGTGGGAGATGAATACAATACTAGAGACGTTATGCTTGCAAACGGTTTTTCTACTTTAGTAGGTGGCCTTTGTGGTAACCCATTCCCAGTAACAGTATATGTAGGTCATGCTGGTTGGAAAGAAGTTGGTGCAGGGTTAGGCTATTCCATTGCTAGTTCTGTTGCCATATTCTTATTATCGGTTTTCAGTCTAATGGGTCTTTTACTCGCTGTAGTTCCAATTGCTGCTATTGTTCCGATGCTCGTGTTTATTGCGATTGTAACAGGGCATCAAGTTGTTAAAGAAAGTCCGAAATTTGAAGCGCCAGCAATCTTTGTATGTTTCTTCCCATGGGTTGCTACATGGGCACTTACTGCTGTTAATAATGCACTTTCAGCTACTGGTATGTCCGTAGGGGAGGGCGCTGGTCAAGTTTCTTCACTTGCCCTTCACAATGCTGGACTTTTCTACGATGGCTTGCAAGCTCTAGGTAATGGTGCTCCTATTACTAGTGTACTTTGGGGCTGTATAGCTGTATTTACTATCCGTAACACGCCTATTGGAGCTATAATAGCTGCAGTGTTCGGAGCCATTTTATCTTTTGTGGGTGCAATTCATACAAACACTCTTGGAATTGCACAAGATATTGCTATGCCTTTCGTTTGGGGATATCTACTAATAGCAGCATTTTTAGTTTATAAACTTTATGTAAATAAGAAAGAAAATATTGGTCCTGTTACAGAGTAAATAGAAACTCACGATACAGCTTCACATTATTCTTCTTATTTAGTTGGTTCAATACTTTTTTTAGAATTGAAAAAATTGGAATTTTTCACAGTTTGATAGTATCATTTACTCTTTATACTTTACCGGGTGGAAAGTAATAAAATGAATGGGCAATTGCTTTTGTCGTATTTGTTTACTTTTTACCACCTGGTTTAAAATAATTAATGTGAGAGTATTGGGAGGATTTAAAATGGATTACATGAAATTAGCTGTAGACGCAACAATCGAAGGTATGGATAAAGGACACGGTGGCCCATTCGGATCTACTATCGTTCGTAACGGTGAAGTTATTGCTGCCGTTGGAAATACAATGATGAGAGATACGGATGTTTCAGCACATGCAGAAATGGTTGCTATTCGTGAAGCTACTAAAAAGTTAGGAACATTTGACTTATCAGATTGCGAAATTTATGCAACCTGTGAGCCATGCCCAATGTGTATGGGAGCGATTATCTGGGCTGGTATTAAAACAGTTTACTACTGCAGCACAAATGAAGATGCCGCAAAGCATGGCTTCTCTGACAAACATCTTCGTGCATATTTAAAAGGTGAAGATGATAGCGTTGTCAACATGATTAAAGTTGACGACAGAGAAGATTGTGATTATTTATGGGAGCACTTTCATAAATTAAATGATTAAAAATAATCGTCATTCAATTTGAGGTTTAAACCTTGGCTAAATGAAGTTAAAGCCTTCGTCGGTTGGTTCAGATTTTTGTAGGGTTTAATCGTGCAAACCCGACAAAATCTGGACTCACATATGCCAAGGCGAATTTGATTCTTTGCCAAAATCCGGCGCTGGTGTTTCCAATGTCGGATTTTGGCATCTAATTTGATATAGTTGCACTTCGGGCTGCCAAATATCTTTCAGCATATTTTCTCAAATGGATTACTAGTTGGCACTTTTGTTGTTATTATTTTAGATCGCATATGGAAGAATAATTGAATTAGCTTTTACAGAAGAGGAAGATTTACGGCTCTTTTTTATGCTTGTTAAAAATAATCCACCCTTTTCAGACAAGTAACCATCATTGTTCCCTCCTTTTCCTGCATGAACACATATTTTTGTATAGATTAACAAAAAATATGGGTTTAAATCATAGGTCCTTTTAAAATTGTGGTTTTACTTTTTTTACAAATAATCTTTGCCCTCAAGAAACTCTTTTTGCCAGATGTTACAAGTATAAATAAGTGAAAAAAGGTTGCTCTATCCCCACTCGATACTTAGATGATACTATGATCAAGATAGGATTTATTAGGGAGGAAGCATAATGGAACAACAAAGAATGAATGACTTAAAAATGGGGGAAAGAGGAGCTATTATTAGCATAATTGCCTATCTCTGCTTATCTTCATTAAAGTTGTTTATTGGCTATATGGCTAATTCAGAAGCGTTAAAAGCTGATGGTTTAAATAATGCGACAGACATCATCGCCTCCATTGCCATTCTGATCGGACTTAAATTATCCCAAAAACCAGCAGATAAAGATCACCCGTACGGACATTGGAAAGCGGAAACGGTTGCTTCTTTAATTGCTTCCTTTATTATGGCTGTTGTCGGCATTCAAGTTTTATTTACAGCAATTTCTTCTATTTTTGATGGGAAGCAGGAATCACCTGATTTAATTTCAGCGTGGACGGGCATTTTCAGTGCTGTAGTAATGTATTTTGTTTATCGGTACAATCGCAATTTAGGAAAAAAAATAAATAGCCAAGCTGTTATAGCCGCTGCGAAAGATAATCTTTCTGATGGTTTAGTCAGTATTGGAGCAGCCATTGGTATTATCGGCTCTCAGTTCAATCTCCCATGGCTTGACCCTGTAACGGCGGTCATCGTCGGTTTAATTATTTGTAAAACGGCATGGGATATTTTTCGCGATGCCACTCATCAATTAACAGATGGTTTCGATGAGGAAAAGATTGAATCTTTCAGAAAAACAGCTTTAACAGTAGATGGTGTAGGCTTTGTTAAAGAAATTAAAGCCAGAAATTACGGAAATAATTCTGTAGTAGATATTGTCATTTTAGTTAATCCTAATTTAGATATTCAAGTTGCCCATGATATTTCAACAGAGGTTGAAAATATCTTAAAAAATGTGCATGGGGTATTTGATGTTCATGTTCATGTTGAGCCGAAATAAACGAAGCTTATCAATTTGTATCAATTGCCTTGATTCATTCTAAAGAAGGTGTCAGCGATGGGAGAAGCATTAGAAAATAAGAAGGAAACATATCGATTACAGGGGCTCTCCTGTACAAATTGTGCCGCAAAATTTGAAAAGAATATTCGTGAAATTCATACAGTGAATGATGTGCAACTAAATTTCGGTGCTTCGAAATTAACTGTATTTGGAGAAGCAACGATTGAACAGCTTGAAAAGGCAGGAGCTTTTGATGGAATAAAATTGCTGCCTGAAAATCAGCGAATCGAAGAAATGAAACGCCCATTTTGGGAGAAGGCAGAAAATAAAACGACAATCCTTTCCCTTCTATTTATTATTGTTGGATATACTTCAATGTTCAAATTGGGAGAAGTAGACTTAACGACAATTATTATTTTTGCTGTAGCCATATTCATTGGTGGGTTTAGCCTTTTTAAAGTGGGTGTAAGAAATCTTTCAAAACTCCAATTTGACATGAAAACACTAATGACGATTGCGGTTCTTGGAGCAGCCATTATTGGTGAGTGGAGTGAAGGGGCAGTAGTTGTTTTTTTATTTGCATTAAGTGAAGCATTAGAAAGCTATTCAATGGATAAGGCTCGAGAATCGATTCGCTCACTAATGGACATTGCTCCAAAAACAGCACTTGTAAGACGAGGGATTCACGAAAAAAAATTGAACGTAGAAGACATTTTATTAGGGGACGTTTTAATTATTAAGCCTGGTGAAAAACTAGCTATGGATGGTGAAGTCGTAAAGGGACAATCTTCAATCAATCAAGCAGCGATAACAGGCGAGTCAATACCTGTCTTAAAAACGGTTGGTGATGAAGTATTTGCAGGAACGATAAATGAAGAGGGTGCACTAGAAGTAAAGGTTACAAAACGTGTTGAAGACACAACGATTGCAAAAATTATTCATTTAGTAGAGGAAGCACAGGCAGAACGAGCTCCTTCACAAGTGTTTATCGATACGTTTGCGAGGTACTATACACCCGTAATTATGCTAATAGCACTGTTATTAGCCATCGTTCCCCCACTATTAATGGGAGGGGCCTGGTCCGAATGGGTATATCGTGGTTTAACTGTCTTAGTTGTTGGGTGTCCATGTGCTTTAGTTATTTCTACACCGGTTGCAATTGTAACAGCCATTGGGAATGCTGCTAAAAAAGGTGTACTCATTAAAGGAGGGGTTCACCTAGAAGAAGCTGGCAGATTACAGGTCATTGCTTTTGATAAAACAGGGACATTAACGAATGGAACACCGGAAGTAACAGATATAATAGTGCTAGGAAAAATGAATGAGAGTGAATTATTACGAATCTCTGTAGCACTGGAGAAGCTGTCACAGCATCCTTTAGCCTCTGCGATAATTCGAAAAGCGAAAGAAAAAGGAATTTCTCAACATGAGTACACAGCTGAAAATTTTCAATCCATTACAGGAAAAGGTACGAAAGCAGAAGTAAACAATCAATTGTACTATATTGGGAGTCCAAAGCTATTTGAAGAAATCGGCCATCTTCCAGATGCGGTCATAACACAAATAAATGGATTGCAGACTGAAGGAAAAACAGTCATAGTAGTAGGAACGAATAATGAAATATTCGGTTTAATTGCGGTAGCTGACAAACTGCGAGACAGCAGTTCAAACGTTATGAAAAGGTTACAAAAAATCGGTATCGAAAAAACAATTATGTTGACAGGCGATAATAAGGCAACAGGTCAAGCGGTTGCGAATGAAGTCGGATTAAGTGAAGTAAGAGCTGAGTTATTGCCGCAAGATAAATTAGCGACGATCAAAACGTTGCGAGACAAGTATGGAAAAGTTGCAATGGTTGGAGATGGTGTAAATGATGCTCCAGCTTTGGCAGCTGCAACAGTTGGAATTGCGATGGGTGGTGCCGGAACAGATGCAGCAATAGAAACAGCTGATATCGCCTTAATGGCAGATGATCTAGACAAGCTTCCTTACACGATTCAATTAAGCAGAAGAGCATTAACGATTATAAAGGAAAATGTAATCTTTGCTCTCGGTCTAAAAATAGTAGCTTTACTATTCATTATTCCCGGATGGTTAACGTTGTGGATGGCTGTTTTTGCGGATATGGGTGCAACACTAATCGTTGTTCTGAATTCATTGCGTTTATTAAAGGTAAAGGAATAAAATGCTGCCCCATGTAGTTGGAGGCGGCTTTTTAAGTTAGCAACAATAATATACAATTCTTGTCTAATACAGTATGATATGAAAATACTAGGCTAAGCGGGGCGATTGTATGGAATCGAAAGAAAGATATGAAATCCTTTTAAATAAAATGAATCAATACAATTCGGGTGAAATCGGAATAACAAGAGTAGCCTATACGAATGAAGAACAAGCTTGTACACATGCGTTCATGCGTATGTGTAAAGCTGAAAACTTAGAAATCCGTCTTGATCCTTGCGGGAATTTAATTGCTAGAAGAGAAGGTGTGATAAAAGGGCTCCCTCCAGTTGTCATAGGTTCACATTTGGATACGGTCTATCAAGGTGGAAAATATGATGGAGTTGTCGGTGTAACAGCAGCACTTGAAGTGATCAAACGGTTGAATGATAAGTCGATTACTACTGAGCATCCAATTGAAATTATTGCATTTGCTTGTGAAGAATCATCTCGATTTGGTGTTTCAACTGTCGGCAGTAAGGCAATGGCTGGACTTATTGATAAGGAGAAATACAGAGATTTAAAAGATCGAGATGGGATTACGATGGAAAAGGCATTTTCCCTCTGTGCACTTGATTTTAATAGCATTGAGGAAGCGAGTAGGGAAGATGAAGAATTTAAAGCATATTTTGAATTGCATGTTGAACAAGGTCCAGTCCTGATCAATAATGAGAAGAAAATTGGAATCGTTACTGGCATTGCCGCGCCGATAAGATTGCTTATTAACATTTATGGGAAAGCATCACATTCAGGAACAACACCGATGTTTATGCGTAAAGATGCGCTGCTGGGGGCATCTGAAATTGCATTAGAGCTAGAAAAATCGGCAAATCTTGAACAAGCCTTTGGGACAGTTGGTACCATAGGTGTATTACATATTCCGGCAGGGGCGATGAATGTCGTTCCAGGTGAAGTTGAGTTGAAAATTGATATTAGATCGACATCAACTGATTCAAGAGAGCGGGTATTGAATCATGTCTATAATACAATCCTGTCAGTAAAAGAAGCCCGCCAGCTTGAAATTGATACGAAGATCATTAGTATGGAAGAGCCAGTCCTGCTTTCTACGGAACTAATGGAGGAAATTCAAACGATTTGTGAAAGGAAAGCTCTTCCTTATGAAGTCATGCATAGCGGGGCAGGGCATGATGCGATGAATATGACAAAATTAGGACCAGTAGCACTTATTTTTGTCCCATCTGTAGACGGACTAAGCCACCATCCTGAGGAGTACACAGACCTTGATGATATTATCCTCGGAATCGATGTATTAGAGGAAGCTGTTCTAAAATATGCAAAGGAAACCTCATAACTTGTTAATCCTAAAATAAGTAATAAATAAACAAAATATTGACAATTACTATAAGTATATAAATTGAACTAAAAGATTACGCTAGACCCACTACTCATCAACTGATATTATTTTATATGTTGAAAAAAAGAGAATAAAGATTATTCCCTTGATTTTATTTGAATGGATGTGAATACTACTATGAAAACTACAGTTACTTTCAAAAAAGATGAACGCTTTGAAATTAAGGCTGATTTTTATGAAGCAAATCAAGAACATGCTCCTGTTATCGTTTATATCCACGGGGGTGGTTTGCTTTGGGGAACGAGAGAAGACATTCAAGAGGATATAAAAAAGCTATATTATGATAGTGGATTCGCATTATTTTCGATTGATTATCGACTAGCTCCTGAAACAAAACTTAAAGATATTCTTGAAGATGTCCAAGATGCACTTCACTGGATTGAAACGGAAGGGCCGAAGCAATTTAGTATTGATCCGAATAGAATTGCTGTCATTGGAGGCTCTGCGGGTGGTTATTTAGCTCTTAGTACAGGAACATTTCAAAATAAACCTCGTGCAATCGTTTCCTTCTATGGATATGGGGATATAAGTGCAAGTTGGGCAACAACTCCAAATAAATTTTATTGTCAAAAGCACCGTGTGCCAAAGGAAATTGCTAAAAACCTTATTTCTAATCGAATTCTGACAGAAGGATCGGTTCATGAGCGTTTCCTCCTTTATTTATATGCTAGGCAGACAGGCGAATGGATTCATGAAATAACAGGATTTAATCCTTTGACAGAAAAAGAGGAGCTTATCAAGTTTAGCCCAATGTATAATATTTCAAAAGAATTTCCACCAACGTTATTACTACACGGAACAAAAGATGTCGATGTTCCATATGAACAATCTGCTTTTATGCGTGGAGCTTTAGTCAAGGAAGGCATTGAGGCAAGATTAATTACGATCCCTAATGGTGAACATGTATTTGAAAATGATTTTCATAATCCAATTGTTCAAGATGCACTTAAACAGGTAATCGATTTTCTGCAAGTACACGTATAACCGAAGAATGAATAAATATAAAAGCTCGAATCCTATATAGGCAGGATTCGGGTTTTTTATAGGGGTAAAAAAGAAAAATGTAGAAATTTGTTGAAAAATGAAATGCAGTATATTACACTACTAAAGTAATAGTTTTAAATACCTACAATAATATGAAGATAAAGGCAAACTATTTGAAAAGATAGGACGCAAAGCTAAGGGTCTAAGGTGAAATAGGTAATTAATCCTATTAGCTATGATCGCCTGGTTACCAATTGATATGATTTTTTTATATTTCATAAAAATTCTGTTGGCTATTCTATTTTTTTAGGATAGTCAATTTTTATTGATAGATACACGAAAATAGGGGTGAATAATCATGAAACCAGAAGATTTAATTGATCAAATTAATAATTTCGTTGAGCAGTTAGATTTTATAACGGCTAGAAAATTAATGGAGGATAATCTCGAAATTTTAAAGAAACATCGAGTATCACTAAAAAGTAATGCTAGAGAATTATTGAAACTCATTGTTGAAAGAACGGAATCTGGTCAAGATCCTATTACAAGACAGGATATGGCAATATTGATTGCAATCAATTCATATGCGTCTAAATTTGATATGAGATCTTTAAAAATGCTCGTCAAAGATAAGGCAAAATTGTTATTAAGAAAAGATGCGGTTGATTACTTAAATCAAGATGCGAGGGTACTATTAGAGGGTATGGGTGCAATCGGTAGATAAATGTGAAATCAAAAGATTGAAAAAGGCAAACTATTTGAAAAGATAGGACGCAAAGCTAAGGGTCTAAGGCAAAATAGGTAATTAATTCTATAAGCTATGATCGCCTGGTTACCAATTGTTTATTTATAAAAAAATCTGTTTAGGAATATTTATAGGCTTGAATGGCTAAAGCAGCATAGCTTTTGAATCATTCAGTTTATTACTTATATCGTTTTGAAACTAAAAACACAAACAGAGAATTTATACAAGAAGCTATTGGTAATTCTAATTATATTTAGAATGCCTATTTTTTTTACCTTTTTTTAAATGCTTTGATAAGGCGGGGAAAATGTGAAAAAAGAAAGAAGTGTGAAGAGAATAAGAGAAGTAAAAAAAGATAAAATGAACAAAAAATTATTTCGTTGATAAAATGAATGAAAATACGAAAGTCATTGTTGATCAGGAAACACAGCTATTAATTGCAAATGAAGAATTAGCTAAATCAGTAGCTAACAGAATTTCAACAGCACGTGGTTATGTTTTATATGGCGGCGACTATAAAGAACGGTTTAATGAATATAGCAAAGTAGGAAAAGAAAACGGAGAAATTATTACATCCTTAGGGAATACTCCAGAGTTTGAACTTCTTAAGAAACGAACGATTGACTGGGAAGAATTCGTTATCACAAAAGTGTTTGCTGAGTATGACAAAGGAAATGACGTGTTAGCTAGACAAAATCTTGCGGTCAAAAATCAAGAAGTTCGTGATATTATGACTGGCTATGAGAAGCGAGCAACAGAAAGCCGAGAGAAAATAAATGATATCGGTCAAAATATTATGAATAGTGGACAAGCAACATTGTATGTAGCAATCGGACTAATTGCTGTTGTCATAATTATTAGCATTATTGTCGCGATTATTACAGCAAATATCATTACAAATCCATTAAATAGGGTTAAAGAAAGAATGAACTTAATTGCCAGCGGAGATTTTAGCGGTGAACGGTTACATACATTACTACATGATGAAATTGGCCAGCTTATTGTTTCTACGAATGAAATGAGTAGTAATGTCCGCAATGTATTAAGCGAAATTAACATGGTTTCTGAAGTGATTAATGGACAAAGTGAGGAATTATCACAATCCGCGAACGAAGTAAATGCAGGAACACAGCAAATTGCCGTCACTATGCAGGAAATGGCAACTGGAACAGAAACACAAGCAACAAGTGCAAGTGATTTAGCTTCTATCATGAGGGCATTTTTAACGAATGTAGAAGAGGCCAATACAAATGGAGAACAAATAAAGCACGCTTCTGATGAAGTATTAGGAATGACAGTTGAAGGAAGTCAACTAAAGTTGGCTATCATGAGGTTGAATTAGGAACAAATCAAATAAAAACAACGAAAGAAACATTTAACAATATTAGTACAGCGATCTCCGACGTCGCAAATAAAATCAACATTGTCTCGACAAATCTAGCAACGATTTCTAAGAATAGCAACAAATGAATGAATCGATTGCAGATATCGCTGCAATCTCAGAAGAACTAGCTAAACAAGCAGAAAATTTAAATGAATTAGTCCTTAAGTTTAAGCTTTAAGGAATTGTTAATGATTGTTAATAAATAGTGTTTAATTTAAAAAAAGAAATTTTATAAGGAGCAATGATAATGCTAAAAAGTGAGTACTCGAGATACGATGTGTTGCTATCGCAATTTCAACATGATTTAAAAATTGATGAAAAAACACAGCAATCGTTAGACAGAATCCGCCTATTTTTGTATAACTGCACAAGTATTCATTATTTAATATTTATTAAACAAGAAGATTTAGTCCACTATCTGAAACATCATTGTTCAAATAATTTTAAAACACTCACTTTTATACAGGCTGTCGAAGACATAAGAAACTTCCTTTTCTTCTTAAAGACGAAAAAGGAAATAAAAGAATTACCAAAAGTTGATTTATCATTACAAAATTTAAGCTTATGGATAAATTTATAATCGGTAAATGAAAGCCGTATTCTTATTTTTTGGCTCTGTTAAAGAGAATTGTTGATTTTTGCACCTGTTGATTGTAGCGGAAGGTGCGAGACTCCTCGAAAATGCATTCGCATTTTCTTCGTGCGGTGTTATTTCAAGGAGGGTTATTCAATGTCCTGCGGGAGGAAGGGACAGGGAAGACCCCGCAGGTGCGATAGCGCCGAGGAGGCTTCCGGACCGCCCGCGGAAAGCGAGCAACCTGGAGTGGAAATCAACAGCCAAGATTAACAGAGCCTATTTTTAAAATTTACTCCTCTCAAGATGATGGATGGAGAATAACCGTCATCTTAGTGGAGTTTTTCTATACTTAAAAAATCGAATGACGGTTTGTTCAGCCTCTTCTATATATCATTGGACTTTAGGAATGTTCATGTTTTGTGATGGTATGTTATGAAATGACAGCATGATATAATATATTAATGTAAGAATAGAAGTATTAGAAGTCTAATAAAAACAGGTGAGTGTATAGAATGTGGCTGAACAATGATGGCTTCCAAAAAGGAAAGAAGCCTTTGTATATAAATATTTATGATCAATTATATAAACAAATTATCGATGGATTTTTTCCACCTGAAAGTAAGCTACCAACGGAGCATGAATTAGCAAAAATATTTGGTGTCAGCAGAATGACATTAAGACAGGCGCTCTCGCTTTTGCAGGATGATGGTTTAGTGAAAAGCATTCATGGCAAAGGGAGCTTTGTTACGAGAAAGCAGCAGCTTAAAAGGACAATTGGCCTCGAAAAAATCGGCAATCCAATGTATAAATGTCACACAGAAAAAATCGATGAAGTGGAGCTTGATTTTCGTTTAGACATTGAAAGTGATTATACACAACAGGTGTTAAAAAGGAAGGCTGCTGCAGTTGTTGCCTTTGAACGCTGGTATAAAAGCAATAACAATGTTGTCGGCTATGCTTTTACTTTTATGGCCATTGAAACCGTTTCAGAGTTGGAATTAGATTTACAAGATAAAACACAATTATTACAAATGCTTGAAAACAAAGTATATGATCTAGCCAATTCTGCCACAATAGAATTTAAGCGGTCAACATCTGTAAATTCAACAACCCAAAAACATAAAATTATTGGTGGCGAGGAATGTGATTTACTTTTAGAGAGTGTTTATATGAATGAAGTCCAGCCAATAGTCTTTAATAAATACTATATTCCGAGAGACTTTAGCATCATCCATGTTAATGCTTCAAAATAATGTTTTCATTGCAGCAAAAATTAACTTCAAAAAACAGTGTTACTTCTTTAAAGAAGGCACTGTTTTTTTTTGTGAGTAGAAATTTTGCCTTTCCATAAAATATAGATTGAAAGGGAATAAAAATCGTGGTAATTTTATAATGTATAAATTAGACAACTAGTTATACAACTAAATATATTTGTATATTCATGATGTCATTTATGTTTTAAAGAAAAGTAAGCGTATACAACTAGGAGGCGAAGAAAATGAGCTCAACGAACTTTAAAGAAACCCCGCATATTAAACCAAATGGTGCAGAAATTGCAGAAACGATTTTATTACCTGGTGATCCGTTACGGGCAAAATTTATTGCAGAAACCTATTTAGAGGATGTCATTCAGTTTAACGAAGTTCGTGGCATGCTTGGATATACAGGAACATATAAAGGGAAACGAATTTCTGTCATGGGAACTGGAATGGGAACGCCCAGTATGAGTATTTATTCTTGGGAGCTCATTCATGTATTCGGTGTCAAAAATCTTATACGGATTGGGTCAGCAGGCTCACTCCAAGACGATTTGAATTTGTATGATATTGTCTTTGCCATGGGCGCTTCAACAGATTCTAATTATGGACACCAATTCAATGTTCCAGGACATTATTCCATTACTGCTTCATACGAGCTTTTAGAAAGAGCGAAAAAGGTGGCAGATGAACAGGGACAAAAAGTACGTGTCGGGAATGTATTATCCAGCGATGTTTTTTATAATGCAGATCCTACAGCAATTCAAAAATGGAGTGAGATGGGGATTCTTTGTGCAGAAATGGAATCGGCAGGACTTTATTTAAATGCCGCACATGCTGGAGTGAATGCACTTTGTATACTAACAATTAGTGATCATATTTTTAAAGAAGAAAAAACGACACAGGAAGAAAGACAAACCGCCTTTACAAAAATGATGGAAATTGCTCTAGAGCTTGCGTAAAAATAAAAGCATGTTTGCAGAAAAGGAGTTAATTGATGACAGCAGCAGGTGAAACAACACATAATACAAATAGTCATCAAGCAAAAAAAGCTGTACCTATAATCTTAACCTTCTTCGTGTTAGCGTTAATTATGGATAATGCCTTTAAGCTTATTTCTGTCGAGATCGCCAATGATCTTGGTATTTCAGCAACAACCGTCGGTTGGCAAGCTACATTAGCCGGGCTCATTATCGGGATTGGTGCAGTCGTCTATGCTTCGTTAGCTGACTCGATTAGTATTCGAACTCTATTAAGCATAGGCATTGTTCTTATTTGTACAGGCTCTATTCTCGGATTTCTGTTTCATGGTTCATTTGTCATGATACTCATAGCAAGAGTTATTCAAACAGCTGGTTTAGCTTCAGCTGAAACGCTTTATGTTATCTATGTTACAAAGCATTTGCCAAAAGATGAACAGAAGAAATTTCTTGGCTTTAGCACGAGCAGCTTCTCACTTTCTTTAATTGCGGGCTCTTTAATTGGTGGGTATATTTCAACGTACTTACATTGGACAACCTTATTTCTCGTCCCATTAATTACTTTAGTGATATTACCGTTTATTTTGAAATATTTACCGAAGGAAAAGGCAAAAAAGTCAAATGTCGATGTGATTGGCTTAATCTTAATTGCTGCTGTTGCGACATCCATTATGCTTTATATTTCTAATTTTAATTGGATCTATATGATTGCATTTGCAGCTGCTGCGATTTTATTTTTTCTCTACATTAACAAAGGCTCCAATTCTCTTATTGATATATCCTTTTTCAAAAATTAACGTTTCATTTCAATCCTTTCAGTAGCATTTATTATTTATACAGTTCAATTGGCCTATATTTTTATGTTTCCATTTCTCCTTGAAAAAATATATGGACTGAAGCTTGACACGATTTCCTTAATTTTAATTCCAGGTTATGTTACGGCTGTTATTATCGGTGCTCTCTCAGGAAAAATAGCAAAACTCTTTAGCAGCAAACAAGCAATTATGATAGCGATGGCATGTATTGCCATAAGTGTTGTCTTACCAGGCTTATTTCTTGAAAGCTCAGTTGTGCTATTTATTATATCGATGATGCTATTCTCAGGATCGTTTGCTTTCATGTATGCACCAATGCTTGACAGCTGTGTGAGCACGATGCCGAAAGAAAAAACAGGAACTGCGGTTGGATTTTACAATTTAGTGCTAAATGTAGCTGCTTCAATTGGTATTTCCTACACAGCCGTTATGATTGACTCCATATCATTCAGTCAAGCATTGTTTGTCATTACTGGTATTGCACTTGCCGCATTATTACTGTTCAGCATTTTAATAGGGCGTTTGAAAAACGAATGACGAGTGGTTTAAGATAGAGGTTAATCAGATAACTTGAATGATTGCTTGAAAAAGCAAACTAATATATAAAAGTCATTTTAAAAATAAAGTCTGCTTCTCTCTATGTAATAAAAGTGAGGAGCAGACTTTTTTCCTTAAAGCGGAAAAATGTCATACACTATTGAAAGAAGTCTCCGTTCGGTTTTATCAATGAATAGAGAAAGAACTATTCATGTTTTCGGATTGGGGGATAAATCATTGACAATACTATTTGAACTAGGTTAATATTTTCATATCTTATAATTCCTATGAAAAAGGTGTGAATTATGAGAGTTTACTTATTATCAAGTCCATTCGAGGAGGAATGTGTTAACAATAAAATCTTTGCGCTATGAAAAGAGCGCAGTAGACAATAGAGAAAAACGCAACTAACAGGAGGGTCTCGAACAAAAATGAAAAAAATAGGCATGTTTCTACTATTAGTTATTTTAGCTATTTCAGTGATCGGCTGCAGCAAAGATAAAGAGGTAAATGAGTCGACAGACTCTAAGGAAGGAAATACAGGAGAGAATAAAAATTATAAAGATGAAATAAATATTGCTATTACTGCACAGCCGCCAACTTTAGATTCAGCTATGACTGTATCTCAAGCGGCCCTTAATATTGCCGGAGGTATATTTGAACCTTTAATGGCGTTTGACAAAGATTATAAGCCAGTTCCAATGTTGGCTGCATCTGTTGATGTTAGTGATGATGGCAAAGCATATACTTTCCACTTAAGAGAAGGTATTAAATTTCATAATGGGAAAGAAATGACTTCAGAGGACGTTGTAGCCTCAATGAATCGTTGGTTGGAAAAATCATCACGGGCAAAAGCACTTTTAGCTAACGCAAAATTCGAAGCAAAAGATACATATACAGCTGTTTTGAATTTAGAGAAAGCGACATCTGACGTGTTGATTATTATGGCTTCAAAGGCGCAATTCCCTGCAATTATGCCGAAGGAAATTATTGAATCTGCTCCTGCAGAAGGAGTTTCAGAATATATTGGTACGGGGCCATTCAAATTTAAGGAATGGAAGCAAGATCAGTATATTCATTTGGTGAAAAATGAAGATTATAAAGCTGTTGAACAAGAAGCAAGTGGATTATCAGGGAAGAAAGAAGTATTTGTCAATGATGTTTACTATCATTTCGTAACTGACCACTCAACACGGATTGCGGGAATTCAAACAGGTAAATATGATATTGCTGAAAGTATTCCGATTGAAAACTATGAGCAACTAAGCACGGCGAAAAATGTTGAGGTCCATCCATTTGTTGGTGGAACACTAACTTTATTCTATAATACGAACGAAGGTATACTAGCTGATGTAAACATGCGTCAAGCCGTGAATACAGGCTTAAAAATGGATGAAATCATGATGGCTAGCTTCGTAAATGATGAACTATATACACTAGAACCAAGCTATATGAATCCGAACCAAAAGCAATGGGCAAGTGATGCGGGGAAGGAAATCTATAACCAAGGTGATGTAGAGAAAGCGAAAAAGTTGTTAAAAGATGCTGGTTATAATGGACAAGAAATTAGATTGCTAACAACAGCTGATTACGCCGAAATGTACACAGCAACTCTTGTTGTCCAAGAACAGCTAAGACAATTAGGCATGAATGTGAAAGTAGAAAACTTCGATTTCCCAACATTCCTAGAACGGAAAAATGATTTTACATCATGGGATATCTTTATTACAAGTAACGGATATCAGCCGACACCACCACAGTTATTAACAGTAACACGTGATTGGGCGGGTACGGAAAATCCGAAAATAACTGAGTTGCTTACTGCGATTCGATCTGCTGGCACTTCAGAAGAAGCAAAAACACATTGGGATGAATTACAAGGCTTCTTATACGAGTACTTACCATCCACTGCGATTGGTCAATATAAGAGCATCCTTGCTACAACCAATAAGCTTGAAGGCTTTGAAGTATTTGAAGCTCCGATCATTTGGAATACGAAAGTAATAAAATAATATTGTAATCCTCCATTGCTACTTTCGTAATGGAGGATTACTATTGCTTTAATGCAGGCTCAAATTAAGTTTAGAAAAAGCGGGGGATTCCCTTTGATAATGTATATTTTCAAACGTATATTTTCGCTCATTCCTGTTTTATTCGTTGTGTCCATCGCGATTTTTTTGATCGTTCATTTAACTCCCGGTGAACCAGCTTCAGTAATTTTAGGTTTAGAAGCGACTGAAGAACAGATTGAGGCGTTGCGTGAAGAGATGGGACTTAACCTCCCAATCTATCAACAATATATTGATTGGGTTGCCGGCGTTTTTCAAGGCGATCTAGGTGAATCATACTTTATGAAAGAGCCTGTTACGGAGGCGATTTTTAATCACTTAGGGCCAACCGTTTCTTTAGCGATTTTAGCTGAGATTGTTGCCCTAATCCTAGCGATTCCGATTGGAATTATTGCGGCTTATCGCCGAGGATCTGTTACAGATCAAACTCTTATGGCAGCTTCCTTATTAGGTATGACAATTCCAAGTTTTTTACTTGGATTATTATTAATGCTATTTGTTGGTGTTCACTTGCAATGGCTGCCGGTAGCTGGCTATGAGCCATTAAGCAATGGGCTGTGGAATCATTTTCAATATTTAATCTTGCCCGCTATCTCCTTAGGGGCCATTCAAACTGCACTTGTGGCACGGATGACTCGGTCATCAATGCTAGAGGTTTTAAATACGAATTTTATTAAAACAGCTCGTTCAAAAGGTGTTAAGGAGCATAAAGTCGTATATAAGCATGCTCTTCGAAACGCATTTCTTCCAATTTTAACAGTTATCGGTCAATCCTTTGCAACATTAGTAACAGGAGCTGTTGTCGTTGAAACCATCTTTAATATTCCAGGCATCGGTCAGCTCATCATCAATTCCATTGAACGCCGTGATTTTGCTGTCATTCAGGGTGTCGTATTGTTCGTGACATTAGCCTATGTTTCTATCAATCTAGTCGTGGATTTACTTTATGGTGTAATCGATCCACGGGTCCGACTTGAGCGTAAATAGAGAGGAGGTAGAATATGGAGGCAATCGAGAGAAAGAATGAATTTGATACAATTAAATCCCGTCTAAAAAAACAACAGCGTCAATTGGTCATGAGGCGATTCTTCTCAAATAAATTAATGGTAATCGGCAGCTTTATTTTCATTGTCTTGGTGATAACGGCTTTAATTGGTCCATCACTCATGTCTTTTGATCCGTATGAAATGAAAGTAGCGGAACGGTTACAAGGACCTAGCTCGGCTCATTTATTAGGAACGGATGAGTTTGGCCGCGATCTTTTGACCCGAATTGTTTATGGGGCACAAGTATCGATGGGGATTGGACTTGCGGTAACGTTAATTTCATCCATATTAGGAATGATAATTGGACTTTACGCAAGCTATTATGCTGTATTAGATCATATTTTAATGCGGATTTGTGACGGGTTAATGTCGATTCCAGGCATTCTTTTAGCGATCGCTTTAATGGCTGCTTTAGGGCCCTCCGCTACAAATGTGATCATTGCGTTAAGTATCGTATTTACCCCTAATATTGCTAGAATTGTTCGTTCGACTGCTTTAGTTATTCGAGAGCAGACATATATAGAAGCAATGAAAGCACAAGGTGCAAGCACAATGCGTATTATTTGGCGGCATATCGCGCCAAATACCATTTCACCGCTCATTGTGCAAGCAACATTTATTTTTGCGGAAACGATTATTTCTGAAGCTGCACTTAGTTTTCTAGGAGCAGGTATTCCAGCGCCAGAACCAAGCTGGGGAAATATATTGTTTGCAGGTAAGCTAGTTATTTTCAAGGCGTGGTGGATGGTCGTTTTCCCTAGTTTAGCCATTATTTTATCCGTATTAGGTTTGAACTTTCTAGGTGATGGGTTACGGGACTTTCTTGATCCACATTCTTCTAGGAAAAAAATCAGAGTTAAATAGATGTGTATTTTGATAGGAGGTATATCCATGGAGAAGCAGCCTCTTTTGGAAGTGAAAGAATTAAAGACACATTTTCACACTGAGCGGGGGCGTGTTACTGCGGTAGATGGTATAAGCTTCCATGTCAGCGAAGGAGAGATTCTTGGCGTTGTCGGAGAATCTGGATGTGGAAAAAGTGTCATGTCCCAGTCCATTATGAGACTATTTGATGAAAAATATACAGCTAAATATGAAGGTGAAATCTCCTTTAAAGGTGAAAACCTTTTGAAGCTATCTAAATCAAGCATGCAAAAGATTCGTGGAAATGATATTTCAATGATATTCCAAGACCCACTTAGTTCATTGAATCCTGTCTATACAATCGGTGACCAAATTCGTGAATCCATTTTGCTGCACCAAAAAGTTACGAAAAAAGAAGCTTATGCAAAAGCAATTGAAATGTTAAGACTGACTGGGATTCCTGCACCTGAGAAGCGTGTCGATGAATATCCTCACCAATTATCTGGAGGAATGCAGCAGCGTGTCATGATCGCCATGGCTCTTTCTTGCCAGCCTAAATTATTGATTGCGGATGAGCCTACTACAGCATTAGATGTTACAATTCAAGCCCAAATATTAGATTTGATTGTTGAGTTAAACGAGCAGCTAGGAATGGGGGTTATATTCATCACCCATGATTTAGGGGTCGTAGCTGAAATATGTACGAGAGTTATGGTGATGTATCTCGGTCAGGTTGTTGAAGAGGCAGATACAGATAGTTTGTTTTCAAAACCACTTCACCCCTATACGAAAGGTTTAATGAAATCAATTCCTCAGCTAGATGGGGAACGCTCAGCAGAACTTCATATGATTGAAGGGACAGTTCCTTCCTTAGACAATGTCCCAACTGGTTGTCGTTTTGCTTCACGCTGCCCATATGCAGATGAGCTTTGTCTGGAAAGGGAACCGGAGCTTCGCGTCCATAAAGGAATACAAAAGGTCAGATGCTGGCATTATGAAAAAATTGACCTAGAAGAGGAGGGTGATTATGTCTCTTCAAGCAAATAATCAACAAGAATTACTTTTAGATGTTCAAAACTTGAAAAAGTTTTTCCCAGTGACAGGTCAATTAGGTCGTTTAGGTGGTGTAAAAGGTCAAGTTAAAGCGGTAAATGATGTCTCATTTCAATTGTACGAAGGGGAGACATTTGGCCTTGTTGGGGAATCAGGCTGCGGGAAAAGTACGACAGGAAGAACCATATTACGCTTAACAGAACCGACCGAAGGGAAAGCATTATATAAAAACGAGGATATTTTTCAAATGTCGAAAAAAGATCTTCGCAATATACGTAAAGATTTGCAAATCGTTTTTCAAGATCCGTTCTCCTCTTTAAATCCGCGCAAACGGATTGGTCATATTTTAGAGGAACCATTAATCATTCATTCGCTCGGCAATAAGCAGGAGCGAAGAGAACGTGTATTTGAGATGCTGCAAAAAGTAGGGATGCAGCCTGAGCATTATTATCGCTATCCACATGAATTTTCAGGAGGGCAAAGACAACGTCTCGGACTAGCCCGTGCCTTAATTGTAAATCCGAAAATCATCATCTGTGATGAACCTGTTTCAGCTCTTGACGTTTCCATTCAATCACAGGTTATCAATTTATTAAAGCAACTGCAGGACGAGCTTCAGCTCACATATTTATTCATCACCCATGATATCAGTGTCGTCCGGCATATTTCAGATCGAATCGGTGTGATGTATTTAGGACAAATCGTAGAGGAAGCACCAACAGATAGCTTGTTTGATTCACCGCTTCATCCATATACTCAGGCCTTATTTTCGGCTGTACCGAGAGCGGATAGAAAACAAACGAGAGAACGTATCGTCTTGAAGGGGGAAATACCATCTCCTTTAAATCCGCCGTCTGGCTGTATGTTCCATACGCGCTGCCCACATGCGACGGATATTTGTCGCAATAAGATTCCACTCAAAAAAGAAATGGCCCCGAAACATTTTGTGGCCTGTCATCTATATGAATGAGAATGGTTTCATAAAGTTATATAATTCTTGTAATCGTATTTGCTAGTTGTCTGCATGGGCAATGAAAAGGAGGAACATAAAATTGACACTAATAAAAGGGGAAAACGGGAAATTTGGCATATATAATGGTGCAGGATTCCAAGTAGAAGGGAGCTTTTCACCAGATTCTGAAGGACTTAATCCGAAGGAAATGCTTGAAGCTTCATTAGCAATGTGTACGATCATCGTACTGCAAAGAATGTTCGAACGCGATGGAGTTGAAGTCCGAGCTGATGAATTCTCCGTAGAAGTAAAAGCAATTAAAGCACCAAATAGCCCGGCCCGATTTGAAAAATGCGAAATGAAAATAACACTACCTGAACGTTTCTCAGATGAGTATAAAAAGAAGCTTATCATATCTGCCGAACGGGCTTGTACGATTGGGAATACATTGCGCAAAGGGCTTGTCGTTGTAAAAGATGATAAATAAAAATCTAGAATAGATCGAAACGGAGTACTAATTCAATATTGGGTTAGTACTTTTTTTATTATTTTTAATAAACACGAATATGATAAAATTAGATTGTGTTAATTTTGTTAATAGAGCGTAGCCAACAAATAAATAATTTGAAAATTGTGACTAAACTTACAGAACGTATGTTCGTTTTATGTTAGTGTAAAATTAATAAATGAAAGTGTGGTGAATTTGATGGAGAAAGAACTGTTTAACATGCTTTTGGATATGAGAGAACAAATGAATGTGCTGCAAGAAGGAATATCAGATATAAGAAATGAAATGAAACAAGATATTTCGGAAATAAGAAATGAGATGAAACATGGTTTTTCGGAAGTAAGAAATGAAATGAAACAAGGTATTTCTGAAGTAAGCAACGAGATGAATCATGGTTTTAAAGAAGTTAGGAATGAGTTATTGAAGGTCAATAAAAGGATGGATGATGTTGAAAAAAATTTAAGTGAAATGTTTTCTGCAATCCGAGGTGGATTTATTGAGCAAGATGGCAAATTTGAAGCATACGATAAGAAGCTAGAAGAAATGAAAATTTCCGAATCGAAGATAAATTTTATGATGGATAAGCTGAATAGAATAGAAGAAGATGTTTACTCACTAAAACATCGATCTTAATTAGACTATACCATTAAGAGTATCCTTTTTGAAAATCAGCTTTGGGGGGTCATAAGTGCATGTATGGTCAATATGAGAAATGAAAAATGGACTAGCTTGAAGTATAAATAAGCTGGTCTTTTTTTATTGGCTTTACAAAAATGAGTAAAATAGTTGGTAAAGAAATGAGTTTTTACACTTAATAAAAAAACCGGTGAAGTGTAGGTATATATACAATAAAAGTGAAGAGTTCCATATGATATAAATGAAACAGCAACTCAAAAGAATGCAATCACATTCCTTTTTAGGAGTTGCTGTTATTTTTGGGAAGTTGCTGATAAATCTCGAAAGTGGCCGATATAATCCCGAAAGTGGCCGATATATCCGAAAAGTGACCGATATAATCCCGAAAGTGGCCGATATATCTGAAAAGTGGCCGATATAATCCCGAAAGTGACCGATATATCCCGAAGTGACCGATATAATCTCGAAAGTTGCTGATATATCAGGAAAATTATTGATATATCCAGCAACTCACCGCTAATTTTGTACATTCGCCAGTATATGTAGCGAATTCTTCTATTTTCTCTATCGTTTAAGTAAGATTCCTTTTTAGCGCATGTTAAATTCGCTTGGTTTTGGTCCTTTTCGTTCATTGCGATTGAGGTTGTGAATATTATTCATTTCACTCGTAGAAAGTTCGAAATCGAAAACATTAAAGTTTTCTTCAATCCGAGAAGGAGTTACAGATTTCGGGATGACGATTGAATTGTTTTGTAAATGCCAGCGCAATACGACTTGTGCAGGAGTTTTTCCATGTTGTTCAGCAATTTTTTGAACGACTTCATCTTGTAAGACTTCTCCGCCTTGATGAAGAGGGCTCCAAGCCTCTACAAAAATGTCATTGTTCGCACAAAATTCTTTCATTTCTGTTTGTGATAAATATGGATGGCATTCAATTTGGTTTAATACTGGTTTAACATCACATTCTTTTAATAGGCGTTGTAAATGGTCAAGTTCAAAATTACATACACCGATCGCTTTTACACGACCATCCTGATATAGCTTTTCTAGTGCTTTATATGTTTCGATATATTGATCATATTCTGGTGTTGGCCAGTGAACTAAATATAAATCAACATAATCAAGCCCAAGTCTTTCTAAACTTTCATCGTAGGCACGCAATGTGTTTTCATAGCCATGATCCGTATTCCAAACCTTTGTCGTAATAAAAAGATCCTCGCGCGGGATAGATGATTCGCGAATCGCTTTTCCCACACCGTTTTCGTTTTTATAAACCATCGCTGTATCAATCGATCTATAGCCAACTTCAAGTGCTTTCGTAACAGCGGTCGTTGCTTGTTCATCTTCCACTCGCCAAACACCAAAACCAAGCTGAGGCATTTTTAACCCATTATTTAAAGTAACAAGATTCATTAAAGCATTTCTCCCTTCGTCAAAGCATTATTCCTGCTTCCGTTATTATTAATCATAATTAGAATAGCAAAGATGTATAGCATTTTTCAAATAACTAGTCATCGTATTTAAATTAAGCCTGTTGCTAAAAACGACCATTTCTATGAACGAAATCGCAAACTTTCCACAATTCTCACCCCTAAAAGGACATATTCTACCTTTATTAGTGATCAAGGTAAAATATGTCCTTTTAAAGTCAAAATATTACGAAGCCTAATTAGTCCTGAGAAGTAATTGTCTTATTCTTTCTTTTAAAGTATTCCGTTTGCAGCATCCCCATATGGACGATCTCTTGCCAATTTCCTTGTCAATCCCAGTATTGGTTTGATTATGGCTAATTATTTATGAATGGACTTCAGCCACTTTTTTTGCTTCCTGCTGCTGATACCATAGCTAAGCAAGGAAACTCCGATTACTCCGAATGAACATTGCCAAATAATCGTGGCTTGTTCATATAATCCAAACAATGCTCCTGCTACCCCAAGTAAGCCTAAGAAGAATATCCGCTTTTTCTGATTTTCAAAAATCATAAATTGGAAATCTCGCTGCTGCTGCAATTCCTTCTGTTCGAGAAATTCCTGAGGTTTATTAATTAAATCTGTAACGGAATGAATGATTTGAAAAACGGGTAGGGAATGAACCCATTTAAAAAATAACTTCCATTTACTTGTTTCACTCTGTTCCAGCCAATTGAAAAATGCTGGCTTTATAATTTCGAGCGGTTCTTTTTCAGGACAAAGGGTGAAAAAAAGGCCTTCAATTGTCGCGAAGGAACGGCCTAGAAAGACAAACCGTGTCGGGACTTGGATGGGAAGTGAGTGCACAAGGTCAGTCATTTCCTTTTTCATTTTAATAAGATCCAATTCCTTTAATTGGGTTAAATCAAATGAGATAACATCAGCGAGAAGCTTTTCAATTATCTTTAAATTAGCTCCGGGTAGTAAAAATCCAAGGTTTAGTAATCCTTCAGCAGACTTTGCATAATTTTTTAATAGAATGGCTTCCAGTAATCCTTGAAAATTGCTTGCATCAGTCTTAGAAATTTCTCCTACCATCCCGAAATCAAGCAGAACTAAAGTACCATCTTCTTTTACTAAAACGTTTCCGGAATGAGGGTCGGCATGAAACATTCCTGCTTCCAACCATTGAGGAAGAAAAATTCGGACGAGTCTTTGTGCTAATTCAACACGATCAATTTCAAAACGATCTAGTGCCTCTACATCTGTTATCCGAAATCCTTCTACCCATTCCATTACAAGGACTTGTGATGTACAAAGCTCCTCATAAATAGTAGGTATTTTTAATTTAGAAAAGCCCTGAAAGCGTTGCTGAAAATGCTGTGCTGTTTCCATTTCTTTTTTATAATCTAACTCTCTCTCTATTACTTGTTTCAATTCCTGGAAAAGCAATTTAAAGTGAATAAATCCTTTCGGAATAGGAGCAAAGTAATTTGCGAACCAAATGATAATTGATAAAGTACGAAAATCTGTTTGGACGATCTTTTGGATGGTGGGGCGCTGAACTTTTACGGCAACTTCAGTACCATCCTTTAATACACCACGATACACTTCACCGATGGATGCCGAAGCTACAGCATTTGGTTCAATAGACAAAAGCTTTTCTTCAATTTGCCCATCCCACTCTCTTTCCAATACGCTTTTTATATCATCCCATGGTGATGGAGGAACTTGATCAACGAGATCCTCGATTTGTTTGACAAAATGATTCGGAAGTAAATCAGCACGTATGCTTAACATTTGTCCTATTTTAATGAGTAATCCTTGCAATTCAAAGAGGAGCTCTCGGAATTGCCGTCCGAGCTTCTCCCATAATTGCTCCCAATCAGCAGCTGGCTTTTTCCTCATTTTATACCAATACACTTGAATAAATAAGGACAACGCAAAAGACAATACTCTCCACATGCGATACCATTTTCTTTCGGATTTCATTAGAGAATCCCCCCCAATACACG
The DNA here is from genome assembly GCF_046351715.2 of Cytobacillus sp. Bva_UNVM-123. NCBI lineage: Bacteria > Bacillati > Bacillota > Bacilli > Caryophanales > Bacillaceae > Cytobacillus > Cytobacillus sp. Bva_UNVM-123. The sequence goes on along the minus strand of NZ_CM177772.1, from coordinate 4,089,480 downwards.
ATTCATCTTATCAACATATACGGTAATAAATTGTGAATATCCAATTTTCATTTATCCAACTAAAATTCTTCGAGAGTGGATAGTTTATCCTATATTTGCAAATAAGTCCTAATAAGTCAATTGTTTAAGTATAATAGTATTTATATTTTAGAATTTACAATAAATTTTCCACTACAGCTTTGTAAATTAGATAGAAGGAGGAGAAAAAGATGAGTGAAGAGGAACAGGCAATTGGTTGGGAAGCGATTGATAAGGAGATGGAGCGGCTTTACGGTGAGCAGGAGCCCAAGCATTATGGTACGATGATCCCGTATTCTCTTGGAGGTCCTGATCCGTTAGAAGGAATAAGTGCTTATGTGAAAGAGGAGCCGTTGCCCCATTGGCATCTTGTTACATATGGGTTCTCCGATTTATTTGAAAAAGAGAATGAAGAATCGGAATATAGTGGTTATGGCTTCGAATTAACCTTTAGGCTTTTAAAGCATGAGAACGAGCAAGAGCCGCCGGCATGGAGTTTAAATTTCTTACAAAATCTTGGTAGATACATATTTACAAGCGGCAATTATTTTCAGGCAGGGCATTATTTGAATACGAATGGCCCTATTGCTTTGGATAGCGATACATTACTTCAATCTATCGCCTTTATTGAAGATCCTGAGCTGCCGCCTATTTCAAGTCCAAATGGGCGAGTAGAATTTTTGCAAGTCGTTGGGATTACAGTTGATGAGCGTGAAGCCATGGAAATGTGGAATACGCTTGGATTGTTAAAAGCCGCTTCCTCTCATCTCCCATTGTATATAACAGATCTTTCAAGGCAATCCTTTATGAATGATCCGTTAATGAAAGAAGCTTTTCAGTTAGGCATGCAACGAGATGGATCAAGTACGGGAAGTTTATTTTTGGATAATCTTGCTTGGAACGAAAAGAAATCATTGTTTAAAAAGACAACCATTATGATAACGATAGGTGCAAAGGATGCGCCCCTCATTGCGCAAATCGTAAATGGCAGAATCCCGAATAACAAAGACTTGCAATTATTTGGACAGAATCTATCGATTTTATTTTCACCTGCAGAGCAGCCAAAAGTTGAAATAAAAGCAAATCAAGCTATTCTCTACTTGAATCAAGAATGTGTAAATGAACTTTTGGAAGTACTTGTACCAAAGGTTGGGGAGTATACATTAAATAGTTTTAAAGGGATTGTGTTTAACATTGTGAAAAGCGAGATTAAGGATAGTGATGGAAATGTTGTTGAGACGATTGGCTAAGAATGTGAGCATTCCATTTGAAGTAGACTTTTTACTAGGTGATTTTAATGAATTCAAAAAATAAATGGAATATAAAACATACATCACGTATCAATCAAATAGAGAGGCTTGTCCCAAATGAAAGATTAAAGCGCCATGCACACCATCTTAAGGGAGGAATGGCTCTTGATCTTGCTTGTGGGCTAGGAATGAATAGCTTCTATTTAGCAAAACTGCAGTATGAAGTGCATGCATTAGACATTTCTGATGTGGCAATCCAGTATATGAAGGAACAGACGACAAAGTATTTACTCCCGCTCTATCCTCGTTTATGTGATTTGACAGAATGGAAGAAGTTAGATATAGCAGAAAATACGTATGACTTAGTTGTCATGACTTATTACTTGGATCGTTCGATATTTCCTTTTGTAAAGTCGGTGATAAAGGAAAGCGGTTATTTTTTTATGGAAACTTTTTATCGCTCTCCACTTCATGTGAATCAAGGGATTTCAAATGATTACAAGCTTCAGCCAAAGGAATTACTTTCGATATTCGATCGATGGAACATTCACTATTTCGAGGAACATGAGGAAGAAGGTAGGCAAACGATTCTTTGTCAGAAACGTACTATCTAAATGGGGGAGGGGAGTAAAACAAAAAAACGGGATGTTTTTTTTATAAAATGAACATTTTAGAATACTATCAATAAAAGGACGTGTATATTTAGTAACGCGTCCTTTTATATTGTCTAAATAAAATTTTATTCTAGCCCATATACTTAATAGTTTATTGGGGATCACTGCTTTTAATTTCCCAATTAAGATGCACTATTGGTAGAATAATAGATATACACACCTCTTGGAGATAAGGAGACAAAAATAACCTATTATGATGATTTTGACACTAGCTATATTTTTGTTGATTTATTTGGCACTCTGTTTTTATGTGGGTTATAACGCTTTCGTTTGGCTGAAAGAAGTGTTTTCATTTCGTTATAAAAAGGCATATATCGCATGTATGGCTTTTATAGCATTGAATATTTTCATAGATAGGTTTGTATCTTCTAAGGTTCTTGCTTTCATTAGTGGAATGTGGCTTTTAATCATTGGATATGGACTAATAATTTTACCGATTGCCAACCTTATTTATTATTTTTCCAAAAAGAAAGGTCTTAAGCTAATAGGCTGGGCGATAGTTGTCTTTTTCATCTTCGTATTTTCCATTGGCTCCTACAATGCTTGGAATCCCGTTGTTCGGACATATGAAGTATCAATAGATAAACCATCAAAGCAAAAGGAACTTACCATCCTCTTAGCATCAGATTTTCACATTGGAAAAATGGTAGGGAAAAACCATCTAGAAAGGTTTGTGAAAATAGCAAAAGAAAGACAACCAGATATTATTTTAATGCCTGGCGATATTATAGACGATTATATTGAGCCGTTTTTGGAGGGAAATCTTGGAGAAACGATGAAGAAACTTAAAGCACCACTTGGTGTTTATGCTACATCTGGAAATCATGATTATTACGGAGATGATTTAGCTCAGCTTTTTGTCGAAATGGAAGGAGCGGGAATTACGATGTTATCTGATGAGGCAGTTAACATGAATGACAGTTTCTATATTGTCGGCAGAAATGATTTAACAGATAGAAATCGAAAAAGCATAAAAGAAATCGTCGCTCCCTTAAACAATGAGAAGCCGATCATTATGCTCGATCACCAACCAAATGCATTGGCAGAAGCAAGCGAGAATGGGGTAGATCTTTTACTATCAGGTCATACTCACGGGGGACAGGTAGCACCAGCTAATTTCATAACTAACAGGATCTATGAAAATGATTGGGGATATTTGAAAAAAGAAAACTTGCATTCAATCGTTACATCAGGGTTCGGTTTCTGGGGCCCGCCATTTAGAATTGGCACTCGCTCTGAGGTTGTGGAGATAAAAATGCATTTTCAATAAAGAAATAAAAAAGAAAACTCAACTCCTTTTTGGTAAGGGATTTGAGTTTTCTTTTTATTATAAGGTGTTGAGGAGAAGAAGGGCTAGAATCGGGTTACTCAGTTGAAATAAAATGAGAAGAAATATGACCGCTATCAAAAAAACATTATAATACATATAAGAAGAATGCTTTTAGATATTGTAATGCCCTATCAATTAATAAGAATGAAACTACAATTTTACAATATTAATCTGGAGTGATTAGATGAAGGTAAGGGATGTATTTTCATTAAGTGGTCTTAAGTATGCTTATATAAAAGCGGGTATTGATGGTCTGGACAATAAAATATCTTCAGTAACCGTTTTGGAAGTCGCTGATACGAAAGAGCAAAGTTGGTTAATAGAGGGACAACTATATATAACTTCTCTTTATGCTGTAATGAATAATGTTGAGCAGCAACTGGACATTTTTGAATCACTTATAAAAGCTAAATCTGCAGGGGTCATTATTTGCCATTTAGATCTTTGGCTTAAGAATATTGATCCAAGAATCGAAGAACTATGTAACAAGATGAACTTTCCTTTAATAATTGCTAAGAGTGAGACAACATATATTGAGATTATGAATCCAATAATATTAAAGCTAATGGAAAAAACATCTGGTGCGTATCTCAATGCAAACCACATGCAAAATACGTTAATTGAATATGTGGTCTCTAAAAAGGATGTTAATGTTATTTATAAAACAATGGCAGACTTTTACGGGAGGAAAATATGGTTTTTAGATATTAACAATAAGCTTATTTATCCTAAATACAATAACGAGTTTAGTCAGTTATCAAATTACCTTTTTGAAAGAAGTCATGAGATACAAACCATCGATGATAAAAATAAAATTTTAATGATTAATGATAAAAAATACTTGCTTACATTTGTCCGATCACAAGCGATGTTTTTTGGTACAGTCGTTGCTGAGCTTGATGATCATCATTTACAGGACTCCATGTCAATACTCGATATAATAGCTAGAATCTATACATTAATATCGACTAAAAGTAGCAGAGTATCTGAAATTGAAATGCAAAGGCAACAAGAGTATATTGGGGATCTCATCACATGGAATTTTAGGTCGGATGAAGTTGCTGTCAAGATTGGAATGGATCTAAATTGGGATATACAAAAAATCAGTCAGATTATTGTCCTTAATATTAACAAATTCCAAGAAAATTCTAGGGAAGATCTGAGAGAATTAGAGCGGTATATAGAAAATGTTCAGTACAAAAAGACAAAAGACATGATTGAAAGAGAGAATAAGGATAATTTGGTCGGGTTAAGAAGTGATTTAATTATTATACTCATTGCGAAACAAACAGTAGAAAGAGAAGATAGGATAAGTAAAATATGTAACGATCTGCTTGAAACTTGGGATCATGATTTGGCGGGCGACACCTCTATTGGTGTAAGCAATGTGTTTCATGATTTTAGAGATATACCGAAAGCATATACAGAAGCTATAGATGCGTTTAAATTTGGAAGAAGCTATTTCGGAGAAAATAAATATACGCTATTCAAAGACTTAGGCTGCTTCGGATTAATTAGAGAGTTCAGAGAGAACCAAAAATTGACTACGTCTTTACAGGATATTTTCCGGAAACTCAAGGAATATGACGAAAAGAACAAGCAAGATTTGTATAAGACATTGAGCCAACTTATTATCAATGATATGGATGTGGACAAAGTGGCTGACTTTATGTATATTCACAAAAATACAGTGCATTATCGAAAGAATAAAATTATTGATTTATTAGGTTATGAGCCTTGGAAAATGCCTTATTTACTAAATACATTGATGGTCATAGCACTTGAAAATAAGTAGGTTTTTAGGAACTTCTGGTTAGCGTTTTGTGTTCCAGCACAAATAGCTAACCTTTTTTTGTTTTTCAGAACATTCAAATGGTTCACTCAATTGTTGTAAAATAAGTCTATCTTAATAAAAAATAAAAGGATGTGAGATTTCAGAAGATTCAAACACAAACGCGAATGTAAGTGTAAAGAATACAAATATATATTCAATTAAAAGAGACGATAGAAAAGCAAAATCAGTAAGGTAGAGTATAACAAAAAATAACGGAGGGATAGTATGGCACAGTTTTTAGATATGGAACTTACAAAAACGGCTTATAAACTAATGCACGATATGGTAAAGGTAAAACCTGGAGAAAGTGTGTTGGTAACTCTCGATTCAATTGGAGATTTCAGAGTGGCTGAGGAAATTGTCAAAATGGCTGATGCTCTAGGTGCTAAGGCAATGCTGGCCTGGCATTCAACGCCAAAAGGTTATGGAGCACTTACGATGGAATACTTACCAGAACCACTGATAGAATGTGCGGACAAAACGGATGTATGGATAGAACTAAATGACCAATGGCTTTTATACTCTCCGATATGGGATAAAGCTGTTACAAATGGAAGAACTAGACAAGTTATGCTTGGCGGATTAGGAATTGAAAGAATTGTAAGGAATATAGGTATGGTCGATATGGAAGCACAAAAAGAGTTCCAGACAAGGCTTACTCAACTAACTAAAGAAGCAACAGAAGTAAGAATAACAAATAAAGCAGGGACTGACGTAACCTTTAAAAATGATCCGAAAAGACCAATGAATAATGAAATTGATTATAGTACACCGGGAGCACATTTCCTTATTGGCCAGATAGGTTGGGCACCTATTGAGGAAAGTATCAATGGAAGAATAGCATTTGATGGGGCACTTAGTGGAGGTGGAGATCTCGAATTAGGTGTTCTAAGTGAAACGATAACCTATGTTGTAGAAAAAGGAAGAATCGTTGAGTTTGAAGGTGGAATGCTTGCAAAGCGGGTTAAAGATTATTTCGCGTCCTTGAATGACCCCAATATGTATATCGCAGCACATGTTTGTTATGGCTGTAGTCCTAATGCTAAATTAGAGGGTTGCACGACAGAGGATGAACGAATTTGGGGAAGTACGGAATGGGGCTTTGGTCATCAAGGACCAAACTATTCAGGAGGCGCACCGAGAGTAGCGAAAAGTCATGTAGATGGAATATCATTGGCCTGTTCTGTTTGGCTGGACGGGGAGCTAATATTGGATAATGGAAAATTCATACACCCTGACCTTGCTGAACTAGCGAAGAAGTTAGGGAAGTAGGATTAGTATGAAGAAATGTCTAGTAGGTGCAGACCCTTTTCCACCCTATCAATTTTATAATGGGTTAGGAGTTTTAGAAGGCTCAGATTACAGAGCTGTAAATGAAATAATTAACAAAATGGGAGCTACTCCAGAGTACATTTTGGATGAATGGAGTAAAATTGAAAAAAAGCTCATTCATAAAGAAATTGATATGGCTTTTCAAGTTCAAAAAACGCCAGAAAGAGAAAAACTCTACTACTTTTCAACTCTTTTTAGGAATGCGATTACGACAATTATTTCACTCATAGATGAAGATATTACATCTATTGAAGATATTGCTCTATTAGATAAGAAATTGGCTGTCATTAAAGGCTATAAATATGGAGATGTTATCGATCTTCTGCCGGAAAGAATAAAAGTCTTTTGTCATGATCAAGAGGAACAAGTTGAGTTTATCATGCAAAATAAAGCTGATTATGCAGTTGTTGATCTTGGTGTCTTTGAATATCAGGCACAAGTGAAAGAGTTTAAAGGTGTTAAGATATTAAGACATCTTGATTTCTCAAGACCACTTTATGTTGTTTTCAATAACCCTTTAATTAGAGACGAATTTAATAAGTATCTATCATACTAGTATCGAAAAAACAAACAATAAGGGGTGTCGGTATGGCAAAAGTTCAAGAAAATCTAGAGTCTCATGATGATCATTCTTTACGGCGTGTTCCTGATTCCGACAAGAGGCCAATGTGGCAAGTATTAGTCGTAAGACTTGGCTTTTTCGCCTGTGTATCGCAATTGATGCTTGGTGCAACATTAGGATGTGGAATGTCTTTTTGGGACGCATTTTGGGCAGTTATGTTTGGAAGTGTAATCCTACAAATTATTGGATTTGGAATTGGCTATGCAGCTGCAAAGGAAGGTTTGTCAACCGCTTTATTAACAAGATGGTCAGGGTTTGGGAATTTTGGTTCATTGCTTATCGGACTAGTTATTGCCATATCATTAACAGGATGGTTTGGTGTTCAAAATGGTGTATTTGCGCTAGGGATTTACGAAGGGACAAATATGTTTAATGTACAAATTTGGTCCATAATAACGGGATTGGGTCTTACATTACTTGTTGTCTTTGGTTTTAAGGTATTAAGTTATACAGCAAATATAGCGCTACCTTTATTTTTACTTGCAGTTGGCATTGCTGCCTATAAGCTGCTTGCAACGGCTGATATTGGCAGTCTGCTAGTTTCTCCCGCACCAGGTACCCCACTTCCAATGGGAGTAGCGATTACGATGGTAACAGGCGGGTTTGTTGTAGGGGTTGTAACGACGCCTGATATAAGCCGTTATGTACGTACCTGGAAAGATGTCTTTTGGATGACCGCAATAAGTACGTTCGTAGGGGAGCTAAGCATCTGCTTAATTGCCGTATTAATGGCGCATGTTGTTAAATCTCCAGATGTTGTCACCATTATGCTTTCATTGTCGGGCTGGCTAGGAGCTTCAATTGTACTCTTTTCTACTATTAAAACAAATGACCTTAACCTTTACTCATCTAGTCTTGGTTTAACAAATTCTATGAATATATTTTTCAAGAAAAACTTTAATCGTGCTACTATGACGATTGTAGTTGGTTTATTCGGTACCATCATGTCAGTTGCAGGGATTCTTGACAAATTTATCGGCTTTCTCGTTTTACTTGGGGTAGTCATACCGCCAGTTGTCGGGATAGTCATTGTTGATTATTTTATTTTAAAGCGCAGTAGGGCTGAGCTGGATGAAAGCAGAAGGAATAATGAACTGCCAAAACAATGTGAAAGCTGGAATCCAATTTCAATTGTTGCTTGGATAGCTGGTTTCGCTGTTGGTTACTTTGTTACAGATATTGGAGTATCATCATTAAATTCATTAGTCGTGTCTGGAGTCGTTTATTACATTTGCATGAAACTATTTGGTGCAGCAATAACGATTAAAAAAGTAGAATCAGGAATCTCCGTGACAAAAGTAGAAACAGGAATCGGCGAATAATTTATAATATGGCGACGAGGGAAACACCGCGGCGGTTTTTGAAATTCCGCCTGTCGCCACCTAGATAAATAGCTATTACCACACTCCTATTAGAGGATTTATTAAAAGTAGAAGGCGCTATTCTTCAAGAGGATAGCATCTTCTACTTTTTATCCATAAAAAAGCACCTCCAATTTTTAGATAATGTCTAATAATTGGGGTGCGGTGGGCTGCATGAATTAAATTAAAAAAATGGTCTAAATGGTGAGCAGCAAGGATTATAAGGTATTCCACACATAATATGTTGTTCATTACATACGTTTACAACGGATTCAGTGTGAGGAAAATAATGTTTATGAGTAATTAAATGCTCATTAACTGTCGTGTTGTGGGAAGGATGAACATGTGAAATTACCGTGTTGGAAAGAACTGGGCTGACATATTGTTTCGTTGGCGAAATTTGTCCTGGATCGAATTGAGTGGGTAATGTTTTAGGTGGGCAAAATTGAGGCGGACATTGTTGTCCCCAGTTTTGATAATACATTTGATCTCCTCCATTTTAAATATTTTCATTATTAGACTATGAAATGAACCATATATTTGCCCTAGTGAAAACACCTATTTTATTACACCCAAAAAATATGAGGTTACCATTGATAAAATAAAATTCTACTTCAAAATCCATATTTGCAATAAATTAATTGAGTAGTAAACTCCATAAAAAAACATCTATTTCAAGTACTAATAGATGTTTTAGTAAGAATTAATTATTCAGTGGGTTGACAACATAAATTTCCTTCACCTTTTTCAAGCGAGGATTTTAAACTACTTAGGACACCTGCCCAAGCCATGTTGTGCCAATCAATAGCATCTGTCCAATTATCTGCATCCTTAAAGCCAGTATGTTCAATAGTTACTTTCGTTGAGTTATAGTCATTTTTATTAAAACGTACTTTTACAAGAGTCAATTGATCCTCTTGATTCATCATATTTGCGAATTGGTCTGGACCTTTCCAAGTAAAGTGAAGCTCATCTTGTTCAACAATTTTTGTTACTTTACATCCTTTAGTGTTCATGCCGGTTTTATTACCAGGAACAAAATAAAGTTCATACGCACCACCAACTTTAGGTTCTATAAATGTTTCGGGAGCAAACCATTCAGAAACTCGCTCTGAAATAGTCCAAGCATACCAAACTAAGTTAAGAGGGGATTCAATCAAAATTTCTTTTTTTATGATTGTTTCTTTTGTAGTGGATTCCAATATAATTCCTCCTGTGTAAAATATTTACTAGTTTAATATTAAACAAACTTTTATAAAATAGAAACTAAATTTTAGAAGTAAAAGTAAACTACTTTAATATCCCTCTTCTTTAATACTTTGAAACTTTCTCTAATAGCAAATATCATTGTTTTTAGTGTTTCTAAATAATAATCATTAAAAATTAGGAATTCTATTAATAAGCTGAAAAATAACCCAATGTATGAAAAATATGATAGGCATGGGTTATTTTTCTGCATTTTTTTAAAATGGATTGTGCCCGATAATAAATGGACTTATGAAAATAGCATTAGCACCAATAAATAATATCCAAAACGATAAGGATGTAAGCCTCCTCTTAAAGTAGAGCCTATCTTTGAAAAGAAACAATCCAATTATAAGGGTATTTAGGGCAAATAATATGTATGAAATCCCAAACCAATTAATCCAAATATTCCCTAACAATTCAATTTCATAAATAGCGTAGAAATCCTTAACTATGTAAAGTAAGAGATATAATCCAATTACTAAGAAAAATAGGGCTTCTGATGAAATTAACGCAACTTTTTTTAATTCACTCACATGACTACTCCTTCCAATTTTTTATCACTACGTTTCTAGTATTATTCAAAATATCATTAAATATGTCTAAAAAATTCCATTTGAGCTTATTGTCGTTTAAAGACTAGTAATATCGCAATTTGTTGTTAAAATATCCTTTATTTTACAAATATTAACTATTACAATAGTAGTTGCATTACAAATTAAATTTTAGGAGGAATGAAATGAAGCTTTTTAGAACATTTTTTACATTTTTCACCCTATTAATCTTTGTTTTCTCGCTGTCTAATGCGAGTGCAGCCACGGTCAGTAACGAGAAAGATCTTCAAAAACAGCTAAATGAGCAATTAAAATATCTTGAATCAGCTGATGGCTATATAGGATATTTAGAAGATCTTATTACTGAAGGAAATGAGTTAGCAAAGGAGGGACTTGAAAAATTTCTTGCTTTAGAAAAAAATGAACAAGAAGCGTTTCTTTTAATTCTTTCTGATACTGGACATTTGTTAGATGAAATTTCAAGAGGAAGCTCAAGTATAACTATTAATGGCGAAGAATTTCAAATTGGAGTAGAAGCAAATGATGAAACTCCACGAAATTCATTAGCAGCTTCAAAAACCGAAGAAAAAAGTTATAGTTTGTATGTAGGCTCTTTAAAAGTTTCAACCATTTATTCAAGCGTAACTTTTGAGCATAATGGTGGAAATGCTACAAAAGTAGTAACAGGAAACCACTGGCATTCAAATATTAATCCTGCAATGATTTGGACGAAACAAACAGGATCTGATTATCTTTCAGGAGGATTAGCTTATCATCGTGGGGAATGGACTGTTTATGCTACTGGAGGATTAGGATTTATTAATGATACATTTAAGCTTTGGGTAGGAGCAAATGCAACATCACGTTACTGGCAACTTGATTCTACACATCCTAATTTCCCATTGATTCCTTGGACTAAATTTTAAGAAAAAAATATAACCAACAAACAGGATACGTAAAAATGTCCATTTGTTGGTTTTTTATTGGTCAATGTCAATATGTTATAGTGACAAATAAAAAAGCCCTCATTCGAGAGCTATTGTTTATGTCCACCAATCATACCAGCACGTTGCTTTGCTGTACCACCTTTTGTGTAAGAGGCCGCTCTAAGAATGGCGGCTTTTCCAAATTTATTCCGAATTGTATCAATAGTATTATCTAATGCTTCTTGCTTTCTCATTTCGTCAGTATCCATAAATAAATTAAGCTGCATATCATACTTGCTTAATACTTTACCTACAGAAACATTTACCTGTCGCACGACTTGACCAGTATAATAAGTACGAAAAATTCTTAAACACACATCTGTAATTTCTTTAGTTTGACTAGTAGGTGACATTAATTTCAATTGATGAGAAAAGCCTTTTTCATATTCTGCCTTACTGTAGCCAATTCCTAAATGAACAACTCCACCAACTACATTATTTCTCCTTAGTCTCGCAGCTACGTCTTCAACCATTTCACGAATGATCGTTTCAACTTCATAAGGATCTTCATAATCTCTGAGTAGTATTTGACTTCTTCCATACGAATTTTCTTTTGGTGGGACCCTTTTAGATATTCGACTAAAATCCACTCCCCAGGCATGATAATATAACTGTTCACCAATGACACCAAGCTTCTTTTTAAGTAATTTTACATCACAATTTGCTAGACTTTTCACAGAAAAAATCCCCATTGAATTTAGAGTACGAGCAGTACGTGAGCCGATTCCCCACATATCAGTTAGGTTAGGAATTTTCCATATTGTTTCTTGGACATTCTCATAGCTCCAGTAAGCAATCCCATCTTTAGTTTTCTTAGAGGCATTATCTAAAGCTAATTTGCTAAGTAATAAGTTGTCGCCAATCCCAATCTTAGCAATTAATCCTAACTCTTCGCATATTTCTTTTTGAATCTGTTTAGCGATTGTAAATTTGTCACCAAATAATCGTCTGCTCGATGTACAGTCTAAAAAGCTTTCATCAATTGAGTAAATGTGTAGATCATCATTACTTACGTATCTTCGATAAATATTTTGAATAGCACGATTCTGTTCTAAATATAGCTTCATTCGAGGTTCAACAATAATGATTCTAGGATCATTAGGAATCTCGAATAGCCTATTAGTAGTTTTTATTCTGAAATCACGTTTGACAGAAGGGGAAGCGGCTAACACAACTGAGCCTGGTTGATCTTTTTTCCCTATAACAACTAAATAAGTGGTTAGGGGGTCTAGTCCTCTCATTACACATTCTACGCTAGCGAAAAAAGCTGTCATGTCTATACAAAGAATGTCTCGTTTAGGTAGATTTTTTAAATCAAATATCATATTAAAGTTCCTCAATTGATTGAATTTGTTTAATGCCAATGTTGACTTTATTATTTTGAATATCCATCAATTGAATTTTTTGCTCTATGGGGTCATATTTTTTCACATAACCAATTGTTTCAATTATTTTTCCGTATTCATCATTAAAGATTGATGATGTTATTTTAATTATCGTTTTATTCTCCATAGATAATTGCAGCAAAACATTAAACATTTCTAATTCCTGTTCTTCAAGAAACACAGGTTGTATTTTGGTTTTATTATGGTAATGGATATCTTCATTGTGTTCACTTAACATAAAACCTTGCCATTTTTGCATGCCCCTATCTTTGTACATAAAATCATGCTCCTTAGATCAAGTAAAATTAATTTATGTTTATTATATGCAAACAAACGTTCTTTATTCAATCAAAAATCGAACAAGAGTTCGATGTAATTTTTGGTAAAGGAGGTCTGAATGATGAAGGGTTCACTTATGAAGTTGTTATAACTGGTGTTATATTAGATATGTTTTACCAAGCTAAGATAAAATAAGTCAACGAATAATAAAGGTGCTATCCTTGAATAAGGAAATGAAGGTGAATTAGTTAGAGAATATGTTTTTATTGTATTAGAAAATACAAGGATTTTTTAAAGGTTTAAGGTATCAGCATTTAGTTCATTTTTTTTTGGATGGGTTTATTCATGCGTTTGAATTCTTAGGAGGAGTTCCAACGGAGGGTCTACTTGATAATCTTAAAACAGCCGTACAAAAAGTTCTACAAGGCAGGGACAGACTAGAACAAGATGCCTTTATTGGACTCCAGGTTCATTATGTTTTTAAAGCTGAATTCTGTAATCCTGCAAGTGGAAATGAAAAAGGTCGTGTCGAAGGCGCTGTAGGATACGTAAGACGTAATGCCTTGGTGCCTTACCCTGAAGTACAATCCATGGATGTGCTGAATGAATTTATCTCTTGGATTGTTTTAAAGGAAGCTAATAGGACTCACGTCCCTAATAAATCTGAAAAGGTTCTAGAAATGTGGGTGAAAGAAAAAGAACATCTTCATCCCCTTCCGGCCAATCGTTTTGAAGCTTGTAAGCTTGTGTCCCGTAAAGAAAATAAAACTTCTCTTATAACAGTAGAAACAAATCATTATTCTGTTCCATGTAGCTATGCTGGTCAAACTGTGTGGGTAAAAAATTTTGTTGATCGAGTAATCGTTGTGGCTCAAAACCGTGTGATCGCTGAACATCCTCGCTCCTATGAAAGCAATCAAATTATTACGATTCTGGATCATTATTTAGAAGTATTACTTAAGAAACCACGGGCAATTCGGGACTCTCACGCATTCCAATCTTCAGAAGTTCCTGATGTCTTCAGGAGATTCCATTTGAAAATGCGAGAGCAGGAAGGTTCAGCGAGCGATCAAAAGTTCATTCGACTTCTCCTCCTTCATCGAGATATTGGCATGGAAAATTCGACGAATGCTCTATTGGAAGCAAAGAAAACGCAAGTTTTCCGTTATGAGAAAGTCCATGAGATCATCCGCCTCTCCCCAGTCGAATTAGAATTGGTGGCCGAGTTGAAAATCAAGGGGGATAAAGACTTTCTGAATTTCTTTCCTGCGTTTGGCTACGATTTTTCTAATATTGGAGGCAGATCCTTTAAAATCATATTCATCTATCAATCTCTTATAAATTTTGATGGCTGTATGCTTTTGCTTTTTCCAGATTTTTTGATCATCAATTCAAGCCACTGATCAATGATTGGCAATACCCGTTTTGTTTCTGAAGAATCTCCTTAATCCCATACACAGTTTTTCGCAAGATAGTTGTTGCGCAGTGTCTTCTCTAAGATATTTACTTACTGTATTACTGGAGATACCAAGTTTTGTCGCTATTTGCCTTTGCGACAAACCTTCAACCTCTTTTAAAAATTTGATATTATGAAATTGAGCCATTTGAATCATCCTTTTCTTCCTCTTAGATGTAGTAAGTTTGGTCACTTTCTATCATAAGAGAGGTTAATAGAATTGGAAATTAAGTAGCTCATTTTTTATGTGATCAAATCGTATAAAAGTGGCTCAAAACTAACTTATCAAAAACACATTAAGTGGTTTTCTTTTTTATATGCGGTGGTGCAACTTATGATATTCAGTGGTGCAATAGGGTAATAATATTCATCCAGAATTGAACTTTCACTCTAAATTTATAATATTTGCTTTATCATTAACTCGATTAATTTTACCCTCGCCGGGGATGTAAGGCTAGCTCCCTATTGTATAGAGTCATAGGACATATTCGAATAAGCTTAAGCCTCTTGTTCAGTTGCTAACTTTAGAATAGATTTTGATCTAAATATTTAATTTAGCCATATTAATAAGAGGGTTATATGTATCCGTGTAGAATATTTTCTAAAAGTGTAAAAAAATCCAATAGGGAGTGAATTCTTATGTTGAAATGGAATATTATTATTTTTCTAGGGATGTTAACGATGGGATCCTCTATTTTACTATTAACTTTTAAATTTGATATATTATTCTCTTTTTTTGTACTTTTAGGAGGATTGCTGATTTATATTATCGGAAAACATAAAAAAAACAGAAAATATTGAAAATAAAATCTCCTTATAGTAATATTAATTTGTAAAATATTACAAGAGAGGGGATTATTAACAATGAAGAGAATTTTTGTACCTTTTCTGTTTCTTTTTGCCATGGGATTTGTATTTCTAAGTAATACTAATAGTACTTTTGCTTCAACTACCTCTATAACGGAAGGTGATTTTTCTAAAAAAGATATTGTCGCAGAGGAATCTATTGAAGAATCTATTGAAGAATCTATTGAAGAATTTATTGAAGATACAGATCTTGAAATGCTAGGCTTACCTGATTTAACACCAATTCATTCTGCATATATGAAGACAGAAATTTATCAAAGTGGTGGCCGTGTAAACATAGAATATAATTATCTTTTTATGAATTCTCGAGAAGCAGCTCAATATGCTTCTAAAGTTGAAGCAAGTGTATATGAAGGTGTCGCGTGGTTTATAGGATCCATAATACCTAAAGCTTCTCCATACTTTTCAGTTCTAGGTTTCTATACAGTTACTGAGAGAGCCGTATTCGCGAGTAATATCAGAGCATACTCTGATTATGGGAAGCCAGTTTTAATAGTTCAGGGCTATGATCATAATACTGGTCTCAAATTTAACTCTGTGTACTCTTGGGATGGAAGAATGGGCACAATATATCCAAGAATGAGTAGTTCAGAAAAAATTACTGCAACATTTTATAGAGAGTTTTAAAAATTTTATTTTTAATAGAGTTTGATAACCCTATCCATTCCTATAAGGGAAAATGCTTGTTCTGAGAAGAATACTTAGATAGCGAGTATATACTGTATTTTAGCTGTAAAAAAGGCTGATAGAAATTTTTCGAAATCTACCAGCCTCTTTGTTTATTTGTATTCAATATCACTTTATTTTCAAGAATAATGAGTTTTCCTTCTTTCTATAAGATAACTAATTTGGTTTGTATCTTGAACAATAGCATTATCTATTTTTATATAGATTTTGTCATATAAGGATGCTATTTTTATTGCAAAATAGAAGTGCAGGGCTTTGCAAGGTAAAACTGCAGAGTCCTGTACTATTTTTATAGGGCATAAAAAAAGACTTGCCAGTCACCCCAAGTTCCTCTACTGTAATTGGTGTCGAATCAACTTAGAGTGGAGGAATGGAAAGGATGCTAGCAATGTCTGATATTAATTGTATCAAACACTTAAGGAACAACAAAGAGTTATCTATTACCAATATACAAAGAACCTTAAACATTAATTGGAGAACAGCGAAGAAATATGCGGACGGGGAACAATTACCCGAAGCAACTATAACTAAAAAGAGTGGCATGATGTATGAAGAAAAATGGGGAAATATTGTTTCAGACTGGCTATTTGAAGATTCTAAAATGAGGAGAAAAGATAGAAGAACGACCAAGCAATTGTTCAAAGAATTACAGGGTCTAGGATTTGAAGGGTCCTACCGGACCATTTGTTATTTCGTTCAAGAGTGGAAAAATACGCACAATTACGAAAAAGACAAGGGTTTTGAACGGTTAGAATATCCTCCTGGAGAAGCACAAGTAGATTTCGGTGTCATGGAAGCTGTACAAGACGGAGAACTAGTAGATATTCGTGCTTTAATCATGTCTTTTCCTTATAGTAATTCAGGGTTTGCCATACCTTTACCGTCTGAAAATCAAGAATGTTTCTTATTTGGATTCAAGCAACTTTTCCAACAGGCAGGCGGTGTACCTATAAAGGTAAGAATTGATAATCTTACTCCTGCTGTAAAAAAGTACGTTCAAAAACAGAAGAAGTTCAACTCACTGACGAGTTTATCTCCTTTCAAAATCACTATGGTTTTGAGGTCAAAGCCTGTAATCCAAGGAGTGGACATGAAAAAGGAAACGTTGAGAACAAGGTCGGATATGTTCGATATAACTTCTTTAATAAGGCACCATTGATGAGCAGTTTTGAAGACTTAACAGTTCAATTAGAAAGACAATTAATAGAGGACCGGAACCGCCTGCATTATGAGAAGAATGTGCTTATCAACGAACTTTGGGAACAAGAGAGGAAACAGCTGCTTCACCTTCCTGAGGCAGATTATCCTGTATTTAAGGAAGAGCTGGGAAAAGTGAATAAATACAATGAATTAAAAATTGATCAGGTGCTCGTTCATGTTCCGAGAGCGTCCAATTATAGTCTTCTACATGTTCATCTAACCTGGGACATGGTTAAGGTGATTTCACCGGATGATTCCTATTCTTTTTTATTATTTATAGCAATTTAACGGTTATTCCATAAATCTAAAAGCCCTTATTAATAAAGGGCTTTTAAATTATCCATCATAATAACTACTTTGACATCATTTACCGTATTTTTGTTTCCACCACCATTTGAACAATGCATATCCAAATGGGTAAAATAGTGCAACTTTATTTTAAACAGTATGACTTTATTTCAAAACCACAATCACCTGTTGGTTTTGAATAAAGTTTGATAAAAATATATTGATTTTTTTTCATTACTAATTTAACTCCTGCTTCACCAGAAACCCCCACTACTAATCTTGTAAGACCATCTGTCTGTGCTACACCTTTAACATGGACTTCAATTGAATCAATACTATAATTAGTAAAGCCTTTAACTAAATCTTGTAATTGCTCAATAGGGTAGAGCAAAAACAACTCCACTCACACCACCAGAAGGAACAAACTGTTTCTGGGGCTCTCCCTCTGGGCCAGTAACTTTTTTCTCCAGATATATTCAATAAAAACATAAAATAACGTACCTCACTGTCTAATTTAAGTGAAGTAGGTGTCCTGCCTTAGCGACATATGCACAAAGCCTGAAGACAAGCAGAATTCATGTGTTGTAATAGAAAGATGATACTAACAAGCAGAAATAATGGGTTTAGACCTCTTAAGCCCCCCATTGATATAGGGGGTTGCCTTTGTATATAGCCCGAATTTATGCTTAAAAATATAATTGGCTATAATAATAGCTAACATATTACCAAGGATATTTAATTAAGAAAAAAATAGCCATACTAGATGTAACATAACACCTAATCCAGCTATCTTATTATTTCAATTTATTAGATATTTATATTCTACAATTATATTTCAACCTCTGTTTCGGACAAATTCAATGCTTTTCCGCCCACCTTTACCTCAATAATTTCTTTCCCTTGAGTGGTTAACGCTATAACTATTTCTGAAGGTTTTTTCATAGAGTAACCTTGCTCAACAGATATATTAATAACATGTTCAGGTTTGATTTTACCATATTTATATAGATAACATGAAAGGGCACCATTGGATGTACCAGTTGCAGATTCTTCTGGAATTCCATATAAAGGTGCCAAATTTCTACAGTGAGCATTTGAACCCTTTAGTGATTCAAGGGTAAAAATATGATAACCAATGGTATTATATTTACTGCTGATATTTGTTACTTTTTCAAAATCTGGCTTTATAGAATTTAATATATCTAAGTTTCTAATCGGTACAAGTATATCCCTAAGGCCAGTAGATACAATTTGCACTGGTAGATCCCCCAACATTTCATCTATAGTAATATTTAAGGAATCTGCAATTTCCTCCTTGTCTATTATTTCATAATAGCTTGGAGCATTTTGATCCATCATAATTGATAGGTCTTCCATTACTTCTACATTTAAAATTCCAGCCTTTGTTTCTTGAGAATATTTTCCAGGTTTAATATACCCTTGGCTTGAAAGTGTATAGAACGCTGCTATCGTTGCATGGCCACAAAGATCAACCTCTTCATTAGGTGTAAAGAATCTAACCTTGAAGTCAGCAAGGTCTGACCTCATGACAAAAGCAGTCTCACTAAAACCGATGATACCTGCTATTTTTTTCATGTCCTCATCTGATAGATAATCAGCGCTAAGTACCACTCCGGCAGGGTTCCCTCCCTCAATGGATTTTGCAAATGAATTTAATGTATAAACTTTTAACTTCATAATATGATCCCTCCAAATTGTATATCGATTTTATATTTGCACGATTGTCCCAACATTCGTTTCTTCTGCTTTTGATACAATATATTTTGAAACTGCAAGATCCTGCAATGCTATGCCAGTACTATCAAAAATCGTAATTTCTTCATCACTTGTACGTCCTTTCGCATTTCCAAGTATGAATTGTCCGATTTCAGTCAAATTGTTTTTGCCTAATATACCAGCCCTTATAGCACTTTGTGTTTCTCCGACTGTCGATGCTTGTGTAATATCATCTACATATACAGAAGCTACCTCAAAGATCTTTTCATCTATTTCCTGTTTTCCAGTCATGTCTGCCCCCACACGGCTGAAATGTATGCCTGGCTTAATCCACTCCTTAAAAATCAGTGGTTTTCGCGAAGGCGTTATCGTAATTACTGCATCGGTTTCCTCCAAAGCTTTCACTGGATTTTCTACAGCTACAAACTGAACTGACTCAATTCTTTGTTTCCAGTTCTTATTATAAGTATCGTTGATATCATTTATGATTTTATCTAGTTCCGTCTTTATTGAATACTGGAATTTTGATGCATTTTCATATTTTTCGGGGTTATATATATATACCTTGTTGATTGTCTGAACTTGAGATAGAGTGGCTGCTATTTGAAAAATCGCCTGAACTCCTGTACCTACAATCATTAGTGTTTTTGAATCTTGTTTTGACAGGTGTTTCACGCCTATTGAACCTGCTGCTCCAGTACGCATTCCTGTCAAATAACTTGCGTTGATCATTGCCTTAGGAAACCCATTCTTCAAATCAAATAACATAGTCAGCCCAGTTATAGCTGGAAGCCCTTGATTTTTATTATCACCAAACCATGAAAAGGCGATGAAACCTTCCATTAAGAAAATGCGCGTTTTCGTAAGGAGAAAAAGTTGTATGTTTAGATCAAGAACAGGAAATATTACAGAAAAACAATAAAGCCGATGATTCCTTAGTGTAGGAAAAACCGGCTTAATGCATAGCGAAATCATCTAGTGATAATTATAAAGACTTATTGCACTTTATTCTATAGAAATCACTGTTATTTAACAGTAATTATATAATTTTCATCGGGTTCTGGTAGCCACTCTTCTTTAGCCTCCCTGAGTACATCCCAATCATAATAACTAAGCAGGAGTTCATTGTCATGATTTAGAACATCTTCCAACGGAATATTATATGCAAACCGTACTATATTTAACAATCCGATAGGTAAATCATTAATTTTTATTCCCTTTAAATACTCATATGCAGCAAATGATTTTGAACTCCCTTTTTCATAATCCGCTGGCATTTCCGCTTCAAAAGTATGCCGAAACACAGCTTTTTTATTATCTTGATTTTTAGATAACCTTTCTATTTTATGATTGAGAGTCAAAACAGCTTTTAAAGCAGCTTTACTTCTTTTCTCATCCTTTTTATTATACTCTGTGATATCATAATCGTGTATACAAGTATACTTTACACCAAAATTATTAAGGACGTTTGGTACAACATACATTGTACCTTTACCGGCACAATTTACTACAGACGTCCTATTATAAATGTCACTTTCTAATTCATTACCTTCCACGAGCTTTTCTCCAATTAATTTTAGTGCAACTACTTCTGTATCCCCTTCCACCAAAATTACATTTTCGGCAAAAAATATTTCATTAACGTATGGATTAAATTTTAATAGAGCCTGAAATTTGTCCTTCTCTTGAGTCGGTAATCCAAAAATATCTGAATCCACTTGATGAGCAAACACATTTTTATTATCATCAAGCGAAAATTTAGCTAAAGTTCTATTGGACCGTGACAAATCTATAAAATTAGGAGAATGCGAAGTTGCCAAAACTTGAAAAAAGCTTTCATCTGCTAAGCTATAGAGTGTGTCTTTAAATACTCTAGCGAGGTGAGGATGTAGATAAAGCTCTGGTTCTTCAATAGCTATTATTAATGGTCTACCTACACCTTTTTCTTCAGATTGATATTTTTTATTATACATCTTAAATCCTTTAAGGATAGACAATATAAAAGTACGTTGAACACCATTTCCCTGATGATCTAATAAAGTTTCGAGTCCATTATAGTCAAAATTAGGCTTTAAAGAAGTCCCAACTATCTCATCCAAAGGATTTATATCAACATTAAACCTTATTTTTGTTTCAGTTACCTCTTTCAAAAATCCTTGAACTTCATTTTCAAAATACTTAATTTGTTCATTATCATGTGCATTGATTTTATCTTGCAAAAGTTCGGTTTTAGCCTGGGCCTCTTTATATTCATCTAAATTTTTAATAACATCTTTATATAGAGTAGACAGGGTTTTCATATATGGAGATGAATCCTTAATATCGTCACTTGCATTTTTTACCGCTGGGATATATATAATCTCAGGGAAAACATTTAGAAAATGAGAACCTCCTTTCCCGCCACCTATATCCCTTACTTTATGAGGATGTATTTAGGAAATACTCCATGGAATGATCCAGAGATATATGCTAAAACATCACCGATGACATATATTAAATCAGCCTGTACGCCCACTTTAATCCAACATGGCGAAAAAGATGCAAGAGTTCCAGTACCAAATGCATATGAGCTATATCAAGGATTAAGAGATATGGAAGTTGATACAGAATTAATTATATTTAAAGGAATGGCCTATAGTTCTGACCAGCCAGGAATTAATGCGGCTATTATGAAGCAGAATTTGATGTGGTTTTCACACTATATTCTTGGAGAAAGTATGAAAGATTTTAGGGTTTAATGATTAATAAATGGATATCCTCACAGGATACCTAAGGTTAAAAATAATCATGTGATAATTTAAGATTAACCCCGGATCATTGTAAATTCGATTCGGGGTTTTTATTCATACGAATTTGTGATATTAGTAAAAGCGGAAAAAAATCTGAAGATAAAGTTCCGGTTTTATGTCAGTTGAAAATTTTGTATTTAATTTAAATTTTAATTATTATTTCAAGACCTGTGGAATTATACTTAAAAGGTGTATTGTATTCTTTGAAAATCATTTCAATACCTGATAGATCGTCAGGTAGCGCTGGGGATACTATGAAGTTCATGGAAGAATGATTCATAGAGTCAGAACTATTTATCCTTCGGCATTCGTATTGTTCACCTAAAAATAATTCAAAATAAGAATCAATATGTTGGTTATTCATTATATCATTAGGAACTCGATCAATATTAAATTGTACTATACTTGCATTTTTATATTGACGAATAAAGGGCACTGAGTATAAACACTGTCCCTTTTCAATGGATTTAAAAATAGATATATTTTTTTTGAATTCGTTTGGTTTAATCCGTGGTCTAAATTCTTCAGATTTTTGTACAGCTTCAATAACTGTTTCTATTAAATCTTTGTAAAGAACAAAGTTTTTAGACCAATATGGAATATATTTAGAAAATGAGAAAAATGGATCATTATCAAAAATCATCTTACATTGTTTCAATGACTGACAAAGCTGTTCACCGATTAAGTAATTTTTTTCTTCATATGGATTATTTGAAAAGTCAAAGGGCTTTTGCTCCAAAATACTCATCCTCCTTATTATTCGGATTTAACATATATTTTACATGTTTTATCTAATTTGCAAAAGAATTCTCATATAGAAAAGCCAAGAAACAATTAGTGATAATTGTTCTGAAATGAGGATGGATTTTAAAAACAAAAAAATGGGTAGATGGAATGAAATATTGGAGAAATCATCATAATCCGATGTTTTTGGAGGAACAATATATTGAACAATAATAAAAAGGATAAAAAGCGAGGAGTTTTATGAAAAAGGTTGCCATGTTTTTCCTATGCCTTCTTATATTATTTCTTCCATCACAAGCTTTTGCTCAACGGAAAATACCTATTTTAGTTTATCATTCGATTGACGAATTTAAAGGACAGGGTTCAAAGGAGTTATATGTAACACCGAAGAACTTCGAGAAACAAATGATTTATCTAAGAGATCATGGCTATACATTATTAACTTTTGAGCGTTGGCAAGACATTTATAAAGTAAACAAACCCATTTTCATTACCTTTGATGATGGGTACAAAAACAATTTGAATGCATTTGGTATCTTTCAAAAACTAAAAAACGAACGTTTTAAACCAACTGGTACCATGTTTATTATTTCTGACTTTATCGGTCGCTCCAACCGATTATCGAAATCGGATATAAAAATGATGGCTGATTCGGGGATTATCTCCATTCAGTCTCATACTGCTACACATCCTGATTTGACGAAAATAAAAAATTATGAATATGAATTGAAAGGATCCAAAGATAAAATCCAAAAAATAACGGGCAAACCAGTTAATGCTCTTGCGTATCCATACGGAAATTTTAGTAACAAGGTCGTAGCAGAAACGAAGAAATACTATATGTTTGGGCTTACGACAACTCCTGAACTATTTTCTGAGAAGGGCATAAAAGACGAATTGTATCTTTTACCACGAATCTATATCAAATATTCAACTACTCTTGATGAATTTGCGAAGATCGTTAACGGAGAATGAGGGCGGTTACTATACTAGGTAATCGTTTTTTTTTTGGAACCAAGGGAAAGTGGTTAATAGTGTAGATAAGCAAATAGGTTAAGAAACTGGAAAATTACTAGTTAGAACT
The DNA here is from genome assembly GCF_046351715.2 of Cytobacillus sp. Bva_UNVM-123. Classification (NCBI taxonomy): domain Bacteria; kingdom Bacillati; phylum Bacillota; class Bacilli; order Caryophanales; family Bacillaceae; genus Cytobacillus; species Cytobacillus sp. Bva_UNVM-123. The sequence continues at coordinate 4,065,758 of NZ_CM177772.1, read as the reverse complement.
AAGAAAATCTTCAAAGACCACCCATTTAGTCACTGTCTAATTCTTAAATTCGATCCATGGCATAAAATATATTAATTAGATAGACATGCTCAGGTATCCCCATGAGGAGGCTAAAGATGCTAGAGACAGTATATGAACTTTTTTATATTGAAACAATTATTTGGTTGTTCCCTGTCACTTTTATGTTCCATGGCTTAGAGGAGATTATAACTATTGAGAGTTTTATAACAAAGTACAAAAATAAGGTTCGGGAAACTTTCCTTGTCAAACTTACGTTAACCATCAAAAAAAAATTGGGTGCGAAATCTGTCCAACTTTCTATTAGTATGGCATGGATTTTGCTTTTTATATCATTTATCGCATTTATGACCGTTTGCCTGCTGCCAATCGGGGCAAACTTTCTTCTATTTACTGCTGCATTAAATGTATTCTTTATACAGTCATTTTCTCATATTGGTCAAACGATTATTTTTCGTAGTTATACACCTGGTGTCATAACGGCGTTATTCATCGTAATTCCCTATTCTATCCTTACCTATAACCGCTTGTTTGAATTAGGTTTCATAGACAGTCATTTACTATTCAAAAGTATTCCCCTAAGTATTTTTATGGCACCAATTTTTCTTATAGGGAATCTTTTAGGACGGAAACTAATACGATAATCAATTTCATCTAATGTATAACAAAAGAAGCGTCTTTAAAAGACGCTTCAAAACAATTAAATTATACATAACCCCATATCATACAAAGTAATGTACCAAAAATAGTTACAAGACCAATCACCAATGAGTAATAAATATTTGTGTAAATGGGTCCTTTATCTTTTGTTTCACTAGCGTGCATAAATACAATTAGCTGAAGTGCTGCTTGTATGAAGGCAGTAATGAGTAGGACTGTCATGCCTATTGTGAATGGCATGTTAGTGAAGTAAACCATAAGGGCTACTGCCGTAAGTATTAGTGAAAATACAAAACCCATGACTTGTTTACGCGGAAATAATTCACTCATGTTTACATCAGTCCTTTCAGGTAGATGAAGCTAAAAATGAAGATCCAAACAACGTCTAGGAAATGCCAATAAAGTGAAAATATAAATGATTTATTAGCCGTTTCAGGAGTTAATCCACGCTTCCTCATTTGAAGGATAATGGATATTCCCCAAAATAGACCAAACGTAACGTGAGCTCCATGTGTTCCTAATGTTGTTATTAAGATTGCGGTAAATGCACTTGTTTGTAATCCTGCTCCAACGTGATAAAAGTGATTAAACTCATAAATCTCGACACATAAGAATCCGAGACCAAGAAGAAGTGTAATCCAAAAGAATGTCATCATGGCCTTCAGTCTGCCGAGACGCATAGCATGAATGGCTAATCCAATCGTAAAACTACTTGTTAACAGTATAAAGGTTTCAATCAATACAGGCGCGATTTCAAAAATATCTGTTCCTGCTGGACCGGTACCGGTACGATCCACTAATGTAAAGTATGCGGCAAAAAGTGTACCAAAAAGCATAATTTCGGCACCTATAAAAATCCAAAATCCTAAAATATTAGCTTGGTTTTGTCCTGTACTATATTCTAGAGGTAGCGAGTTATCTATTTTCATTATTTAAGCACCTCGCGATGTTTCAGTTTTTTGAATTTCATTTACAGAGATGTAACGACCATGATCGTTCTCAAATGAGCGATGGGCCAGACACGCAAAGATGCCAATGGTTGTGATGATGGCAGGAATCCACATTCCGAATACAAATGAGAATCCCCATGCAAAGAAGATACAGCCCATAATGAAAGGAACACCACTATTATTTGGCATATGAATTTTTTCATAATAACCAGGGAATAATTCATGCCCACGCTTCTTTGCATCCCATAACGGTTCAACAGATTTAACCTGTGGCGTAATGGCAAAGTTATATTCTGCAACTGGACTATGAGTAGCCCACTCAAGAGTACGTGCATTCCATGGATCTGAACTGATCTTTCTGGAAGAGTGACGAGTACTGTAGTAAACGTTGTAAACAATTAAACAGAAACCGATAGCAAGTCCAATTGCTCCGATAAACGAAAGCATATTCGAAAAACCAAATCCAGTTGAAGAAGAGTAAGTGTACATCCGACGTGCTTGACCATCTAATCCAGAGAAAAACATGGGCATGAATGCTAATAGAGTGCTCATGGAAATTACCCAAGCTTCCACTTTCCCAATTTTATCATTCAACTTGAAGCCGAACATTTTTGGCCAATAGTAATGGAGACCAGCAAGCATCGCGAACACGACACCAGGAATAATCACCATATGGAAATGGGCAACTAAGAACATCGTATTATGGTATTGGTAGTCGGCGGCTGACATTCCAAGCATAACCCCAGTCACTCCACCGATTGTGAAAATCGGAATAAATAATAATGAATAAAGCATTGGAGTTGTAATAACAATTTTTCCTTTCCAAAGTGTAAATAACCAGTTGAATATTTTAACTCCTGTTGGAACTGCAATGGCCATCGTTGTAATTGAGAAGATACTGTTTGTTAAAGCTCCTTGACCCATTGTAAAGAAATGATGCGTCCAAACTAAGAATGATAATACAGAGATTATGACCATCGAGCCGACCATTGATTTATAGCCGTAAAGATTGCGGCCTGAGAAAGTAGAAATAATCTCACTATAAATACCAAATGCAGGAAGAATCAAAATATATACTTCGGGATGTCCCCAAACCCAGAAGAAGTTTGCCCAAAGCATATCCATTCCGCCATTTGTGGAGGTAAAGAAGTTAGTGGCAAATAATCGATCCATCGTTCCCATAATAAGTGCCACTGTTAATACTGGAAAAGCGAACACGATAATAACATTAGCCACTAAGGAAGACCATGTAAACATGGGCATTTTCATTAAAGACATACCAGGTGCTCTCATTTTTAAAATAGTGGTAATCATATTAATACCAGTCATTAATGTCCCCAAACCGGAAATCTGAAGAGCAAACATATAATAATTTACTCCCACAGATTCACTAAATTCATTTGCTGCAAGCGGGAAATAATTAGTCCATCCTGCATCCGGTGATCCTCCTATGACAAAGGAGATGTTTAATAACATGGCCCCCATAAAAAATAACCAAAAGCTCAGTGCGTTCAGTCTTGGGAAAGCTACGTCACGAGCACCAATTTGTAATGGAACAATATAGTTCATAAAGGCCATAATAAATGGCATGGCCATAAAAATTATCATGACAGTTCCATGAGTAGTGAAAATTTCATTGTAATGTTGCGCATCTAGCAACTTATTTTCAGGAACAGCTAGTTGGGCACGCATCATAATAGCATCTGCTCCACCTCTGAAAAGCATTAATAGAGCAGAAATCAAATACATAATCCCAATACGTTTGTGGTCAACGGTAGTCAACCATTCACGCCAAAGATATCCCCATTTTCTAAAATATGTTAATCCTGCAATTATCCCGATAACTGTTAGCCCAATGGCCACCATTGATGCATAAATAGCGGGGTTAGGATGAGGAACGGCAAATCGTTCGAAGTAATCCATTTTACATAAATCTCCTTCCGGGTTGTATAAGTTTCAGTTATAGTTTTAATGTTTATCATCCGATGTTACAGTGTCAGAATGGGTATCCTTATTAGCATGTTCTAATTTATTTGAACCGTGATGTCCTTCAGGAGGCGGTAAAAAATCCAAATGTGTACCCGTGAAGGTTGACTGCCCAACAATAGCTGGTTTCAACAATTCATTAAATTTTTCTTCCGTTAAAGGTTCAGCTGTATTTTTTACATCGTCTATCCAATCTTCGAATTTATCTTGAGTCATGGCTGTGACATTAAAGGTATTTTCGGCAAACCCTTTCCCACTGAAGCTTGCATTTCGTCCCATATATTCACCTGAAACATCAGTTGCCAAATGTAAAGTGTTTACCATATCCGCCATTGCGTATTTTTGGCCACCTAGTTGAGGAATCCAAAAACTTGTGATTGGTCCGTACGAATAAAGCTTAAATTCTAAAGGGCGGCCAACTGGAATATACAAATAATTAACCGTTTCAATGTTTTCTTCAGGATAGCTAAAATGCCATTTCCAATTAGAAGTGGCAGCGTAAATCACAAGCGGCTCCTTATCTTTGTATTTTTCTGGAGTAGCTTCAACTTTATAGTTGCTTTGGACAGATAGGATAGATAAGAATGTAACAATTAACACAGGAATTCCAATACATATTGCTTCAACACGTATACTTCCCTCTATATGTGGTGGCTCGTAATCAGAACTTTGTTTTGAAGCACGGTATTTTATTACCATAAATGAAAGCATGGCAAATACGGTAATGACAATAAAAGACATGATCAATATAGAAATCATAATGTCTTTAGCTTGTGTCTCTGCTTGGGGACCTTTAGGGTCTAAAACCAATAACGGCTCGCACCCTATTAACAGTGTGGTAATAGTAAAAAAAATAGTTAGTAAAGCCCCTTTTTTTTTCATAAATAAACTCCTTTACTTTTTTATGTTCAAGTAAAAATGAAATGGTTTTGATAGGTTACTGATTCACAATTGATTTTTATACTAATGACACCCATTTTTAAATGCAATTAAATGTAAAGATGTTTCACAAATTGTTCAAATAAGAAAAAATTTTTTTAAGGGATATTTAGCTATTTAATAGCTTTCAAAAATCTTAAAATAGCTTAATAAATGGGCTTTTACAATAAGGTTAAGATGAAGGGAGATGGTGAAATACAATAAAGTGGATGGTGAAATTTATTTAAAAATGGATGGGTGCAAATATTACTTTTTATTTTATAGTGATGATTTAGATGAAATATTATATAAGGGGATTTTTGATAGACTTTTGTTATAAAAATACAGTAAAGAGGTGACGTATGACTATATTGATTGCATTTGTCGTAATTATTTCTATACTAGCTGGGGTTGGGACAGTACTCGTAGCGAGTAAAAGTGATAAAAATTATCGTAACTCTACAAAAAGAAATACTACTAACTTAACATTCATATATGCTATCGTTATTCTATTGTCTGTCATCGCGCTTGGTGTTTATATTAGTAAAATTGTTTAGAAGATAGTAACGTAAATACCCTATTGGTACCTGTGACTCAATAGGGTATTTATTTGTATTAATGGGAAAAGTAAGGAAAATTGGGTTACAATAAATAAAACAAAAACAAGTTTTTAAAAAGGGATGCAAATAAATGGATTGGAATATTGATCGAAAAGCTAAAAAACCGATTTATAAACAAATTGCTGAGTATATTGAAAATGGCATTGCTGATGGAACTTTTCCGCCAGATAAACCCTTACCCTCTGAGCGATATTTAGCTAAGGAGTTAAATATAAATAGGAGTACTGTTGTCGCTGCATATGATGAGCTTGAATCAAATGGTCTCATTCAACGTAATCGTGGAAGTGGTACTACGATAAGTAAAGATATATGGGGGATCACAAAAAAACGTATACCTAGCTGGAACAGATACATTGAAGCAGGTTCATTTTTACCTAATCTACCAGTCGCTCAAAGAATACGTAAAGAGATGGAAGAGCAAAAATTAATCAATTTAGCCAGTGGTGAATTATCGGAAGATCTCTTTCCGATGAACGCCTTTAGAGAGATTACTTCAACTAGGTCTTTTATCGGTAGGTTAGGTTATGATCATCCACAGGGAAATGCAATATTAAGGACTACCATTACAAAGCATGTGAGGCAGCTTCGCAATATTGAAACAAACCCATCATCTATTCTGATTACTTCCGGAGCTCAACAGGCTCTACACTTAGTCGTTCAATGCTTATTAAAGCCCGGTGATGCAGTGGTGATTGAGGATCCATCCTATCATTTTAATCTCCCAATATTTAAATCAGCAGGTTTAAGAATTTTCTATTTACCAGTAAGTGAGAATGGTGTAGATCCAAATAAGTTACTAGAATTACACAAAAAACATCGGATAAGAATGATATTTTTAAATCCAGTTTTTCAAAATCCAACGGGAACTTTGCTAAAAGAGAGCCAGCTGAAAGCTATTTTAGAAATATCATCAGAACATGGAATTCCTGTTGTGGAAGATGATCCATATAGTTTAACGTCTTTTAAAGGAGAGGAAGTTTCAACATTAAAATCCCTGGATAAACACGGAAATGTCCTATACATTAGCTCTTTATCGAAGTTTGTTGCTTCGGGTTTAAGAATTGGTTGGATTATAGGACCACGATCGGTAATAGAAAGATTATCTGATGCCAAACAACAAATTGATTTTGGACATGCTAGCTTTACCCAATGGATCGCTAACGATTTTTTAGAATCAGAACATTTCCATTTTCATATCAAGAAATTAGTAAAGGAATTAGAGAAGCGGCGCAATCAAATTGTATCAAGTTTTCATGATTTTCTAAAAGATCAAGTCGCGTTTACGATTCCTCAAGGTGGAATCCATATTTGGTGTAAATTAAAAAGAGATGTAGATGAAATGAAGTTATTAGAAAACTCTATAAAGCGAGGAGTGATCTATGTCCCAGGATCTATGATGGGATCCAAAAAGTGTTATGCACGATTCACTTTTGCAAGAGAGAATGAAGAGACAATAAACGAAGGAATTAAAAGGTTTGCGAATGCCTTTAACTCAACCAGATAAAAAAAGAGAAACATGATTTCATTCATGATTCTCTTTTTTTATGCTCTAGGAGTAAATGGATGGGTAAAAAAGCACCGAAGTGGATGATCAAAAAATACTTACATTCATTATGATAAAAGAGTAGGTTACTCACAATTCATATTCACCCTATAGAATGTTTAGGTGCGCGAATTGATTCACAATTATGTTGTTAAGTTTTTTGTTAGTAATTATTTATCGAGAATGAACAAGCAGCAAGGCCCCACCTCAAAACTTTAGAAGGATCGCGGAAGTTTAGGAGGGAGATCAAAAACGATAAGGGAGGCGGAGTAGATGAACTTTGCAAAATTAATAGATCATACATTACTCTCACCTGTTTCGAATGAAAAAGAAATCATTAATTTATGTCAAGAAGCAAAACAACATGGCTTTGCATCTGTATGTGTAAATCCTGCATGGGTAAGCCTATCAGCAGAACTTTTGCGGGATTCAGAAGTAAACGTGTGTACGGTCATAGGATTTCCTTTAGGTGCAAACACTCTAGAAACAAAGGTATTTGAAACAATAAATGCCATTAAAAATGGAGCTACAGAAATAGATACAGTAATAAATATTGGGGCATTAAAAGATAAAAACTATACACTTGTTGAGGAAGAAATAAGATCAGTTGTGGATGCTGCAAAAGGAAAAGCTCTAGTTAAAGTTATTATAGAGGCCTGTCTATTAACAAATGAAGAAAAAGTAAAAGCATGTAAATTATCTGTCAAAGCTGGCGCAGACTATGTCAAAACTTCAACAGGTTTTTCACTGTACGGAGCAACTGTTGAAGATGTTGCGATTATGAGAAAGGCAGTTGGACCAAATATTGGGGTTAAAGCATCAGGGGGAGTTCGTGACAAGGATGATATAAAATCAATGGTTGATGCAGGTGCATCCAGGATAGGTACTAGTTCAGCCATAAGGATATTGGGAGAACTCGATTCCTGAATGTGGATGGTCTATAACAACCAAAAATAGAATACTATCATACTTATAGATTGTTTTTTGCGTGGAAACACTAATTATTTTGAAAATTAACTAAACAGCTAAACCGAGGAGGAATATGTTTTGTTTTAGGGATTTAAATAGTAAAAATATTTCAAGCGGAGTTATTGCGGGAATATTTATTATAACTGGACCATCTGCTCTTATATTAGAAGCAACCTCAAATGGAGCTTTTACGAATGAACAGACGTCTTTATGGATGTTTTCCGTCTATGTATTTGGAGGAATTTTAGGGATATTACTTCCATTATATTATAAGATTCCAATAGTAGGAGGACTTACACTAACAGGAATTGCATTTCTTACAACAATGACTTCTCAGTTTACTTTTCATGAATTAATCGGGGCATATGTGGTTTCAGGATTATTAATGTTACTTATTGGATCAATAGATGTTTTCTCCAAATTAATAAATTTAGTACCTAAAGAAATAATCTCAGCTATGCTAGCAGGAATGATTACAAAGTATATGGTGAACTTCGTTATCTCTATCAATCAGCTATTACTTGTTGGTAGCGTTTCTCTGGCCACCTTCTTCATTTTAAGCAGGTGGAAGTCAAGAATTCCACCTACGATTGCAGCAATTGTGGTCGGGTTTATGACGATGATTTTGTTTTATCCTTTGAACAGTATCGAATGGTCTGCAGGAGTATCTATTCTTCGGTTCCAGGTTCCAGAGTTTAATCCTGTAAGTTTTCTCTCTATTTCTATTCCACTTGCTCTGCTTATTTTAAGTAATGATGCGGCAGTAGCGATTGGTGCATTAGAACAAAATAACTATCGAGCTCCTGTAAATAAAATTATTTCCGCAGGAGGATTATTTTCAATATTATCAGGCCTTTTTGGGGGACAATCGGCAAATGTTGCGGGGATGGCTACTGCAATATGTTCAGGTGAAGAGGCAGGTCCTAGAGAAAAAAGGTACATGGGAGCAGTTGTCTCAGGTATTCTCCTTTTTGTTTTCGGTCTATTTTCATGGAAACTAATTCCGTTGATCCAAACTTTGCCGAAAGAGTTTATTTCAATTATTGTAGGATTTTCTCTTCTTGGTGTTTTCGGAAATAGTCTGAACCAAAGTTTTTCAAGGTCATCAATGAAAATAAGTACAGCATTTTCTTATATAATTGCTTTTTCTAATGTTTCAATTTTAAATATAAGTGCTCCATTGTGTTCCTTATTGGTTGGTACTTGCATTGCGAGGTACATTGAAAAGTCCTCACTAATCAACGAGGAGAAAAAGGCAAAAAGAACGGCTTAATTTTATGAAACTGTAAGTTCATCTTTCAACAGATTAAACCATTAATAAATCAATATGGGCGGAGGACCACTTAATATAGGTAATGTATTGAGGAGTGATCAGAGGTCAGTAAATAAGTACCTTTTAGTCACTCCTTATTTAATCTACCAGTTATCCCACTTTTTCCGCAGGAGTCTGTGCCTTAAGCTCCAACCAATGTTTTTTTACAAATCCTCAATCATTATTATCGACTTTTTGAGTCAGCCCTTTGGGACAGTTATGGCAGAAATTTTGTACAAAGCCTAAGTCTATTTAAATACAAAATCAATACGTCATCTTCGGATTGAAATGACCAATGCCCTTTAATTCATAGTCGAAAAATTCAAGAATTAATTCATTTTCCATTTCAAGACAGTAATATGGATCGATGTTGGCTTTTCCACCCTGCAGAATATTTGCAAGTATAGGAGAGAAAAGTTGTAAATCGGTCAAGCTTAAATGTTTTGCGCCTTTAAAATGAGTAGTATATGCTCCTTCGAACTGTTTATTGTTGAGTTTATTCGCTACATAAACAGGAGTACTATCCAGTTGTCTCCAAACATCGTCAGAATAAATATTAAAAAGAGGGGTTGTGTAGGCTTTGCTGTTTGCCATAAAATTATCATCTGCTTTGTTATAAACAAGTTCACTAAAGAAAGGCGCATCGATATTTACTACTGCACTTACATCATCGCGCTCCCTGCTTAGCCAAACGCTTGCGGCACCGCCCATTGAGTGCCCGAACACCCCAATTTTCTCTGTATTGATATGTTGATAAAGAGGGGTATTGTCATTTTGTGCTTTTTTAAGGATCGTATCAATGACAAAATTCATATCATCTGTTCGCAGTTTCATCCATTTTTGAATGATATTATATAATTCTTCATTCGAGTAACTGCCCTTATTCATATTTTCGACTTCATGGCTAAAATCTGAATTGATCATAGCTACTGTTCCATCCTCTGAACGAGTAAAGAAGGAATGATAGGGATGATCGATGGAAACGACTACATAACCGTGGCTAGCAAGTTCAGTATAGGTAGAGCTATTGCTATCCTTAATGCCATATGCACCATGTGAGAACACTAAAATTGGGTATGTTTCATTGCCGTTTTTTGGGTACCAAAACTTTACATTCACAAATCTGTGTTGCTCCTTATCCGTAAATTCTTCCATACGGTTTTTATCCGTATATGTGTAAGTAGCGGTTGCAACTTTATAGTTACCAGTTACTTTTGGTGATTTATGCTCCGGAAAAACAATTGCAGGTGCAAGCGCAAATGCTGTTACAACTATCATTACAATGGATTTCCACACAATTTTAGAAGTTTTATATTTTTTGTTTTCCTTGTTACGAATAAGAGAAACTGTCGCCCTTACCGCTAATGAGAGAAGCAGAATACCAAACATTCCCCAGCGTAAACTCCACTCAATCACAGAGGAAAGTGTGAGTATTACAAATGCAATAAATCCAGCAATCCTAATATAATTCATTATTTTTCTATGGGTTTGCTTTGTTATCATACAGTAAACTGTAGAAACAATTTCGAAAATCAAAGTGATAATTAATAATAAAGTTCCCATTTTTGTTACTCCTTTTTTCCAAACATTTTTATGAACTTATCATAATAAGTGGACGAAAAGAAGTATATAGAAAAACGGTAAGTTGCTCTTACAGACAAATAAGATGCAAAAAAAAGAGGTAAACTATAAAGTTTACCGTAAAATAATCTGTTGCAGAAAAAACTGCATAATGATTTTCTCGACTACTCATTATCATTATTCTTAAATGTTTTTAGTTTTTCGTTAATTTTTTGGGCTTCTTTTATATCATTTTTCCATGACAACAGACGAACGATAATATAAATAACAGCAATTTGCAGTGCAATAATAATTACATCTAATCCACTTCTCACAATACCGAAAATGCTAGCAAGGGTAATCAATAGAATCTCTAAGGTGAAAAAATGAATAACCATTTTTATCCGCATTTTCTTTTCACTTATTTTATTAGGAGAATATAAAATAAATCCCGTTAGTGCACTTAAAAATGAAAAAGCAATAATGATATAAATTGACTTTAAATCAAAGGCCATATTGGGATAATATATTTGTCTTAAAATAGTAATAATAATAATTATCGATGCGAAAATAATCAAGAAATCGCTAATGATGTTTCGTACAAATTCGGAAAGTTTCATATATGTATCCACCTTTTACAATCCAAGCATTTTTTTTAGAACAGGCACATACTGCCTTGATATAACAGCACGTTCCCCATTATCAAGCACTGCCTCGAATCGACCACTAAAGGAAGGGTGAACGGACGAAATTTTAGCTATGTTTAGAATGGTTGATTTGGTGGCACGAAAAAAGTCCTTTTCTTTACATATTTCCTCTAACTCATAAAGCTTATGTTTTACTTCAAAAACGTTATCCTTGCCGTAAAGAAAAATCTTTCCGTCAACTGCCTCAAAATAATAGATATCTCTAAGATTAATACGATGAACTCTATCATTTTGATATCCGAGTATGATGAGTGTTTCAGTTTTTAGTATACTCACGATTTCTCGTATTTCTTCATCTATCTCATGACACCTAATGAGGATTTCTTCTTCCAGTTCTCTACTTATTTCTTCTATTGAAATTTTCAAATTATCACCCACGAAAATTCACTATTTCAGGTTAGATGTCCGTAATTTTACTAGCACGACCGGATTTGGAAAAAACAACCTTCAGACCAGATCATTATAACACACTCAAATGATTTCACGTTTCTTATCATAAAAAGCTCGTAAACACTTGTTGCGTGGGATGATTTCATTGGTCGTTTTTTGCTTTCGACAGTCCCGAATGGCACATATAGAGTTTGTCTCAATCTACTAGAGCCTCTTTTAGTAATTCGATTTTGAGTACCTTTGAACGTTCCAGATTCAAAGTAGCGGAGTAGTTTACGCCAAAAAGTAAGTAATTCTCCATTTTTTGTACAATGAAAAGGTAATAAATGCTAAGATGAAATAATTATGATATTTCCTTAATAAGGGTAGGATGAATTTCAATGGTTATCGGATTAGTTGTTTTAGGGATTATTCTACTAATAATAGGAATATTAACACCTATTGCTTCGGGAACAGCTCTATTGATTTCAATAATTTTATTTGTTATGGCAATCGTACTCTCAAATAAAAGAAAAAGAATATCAAGTAACGGGTGCGGATATTATCATGACAAGGAGAGGATTTAGGATGAAAAAAATTATCCTACTAGTTGTTTTGTTATTAATAGTAGCTTTTGTACTTTTTATTTATGTTTCTTTCTATGGACTTCCATGGAAAAAAACACAAGTTTCAAAAGAATTAAAACAGTATGTTGAAGAAAAATACGACATCAAGGTCGACATTAAAGAATCTTATTTTAATTTTAAATTTGATAATTACGGAACCATTTTTACACTAAAAGATGATAAAGAATTTTCATTTAGCGCTGAAAAACAACGCGATAATACATTACATGATTACTATCCAGAAGCAGTTTGGGAGAAAGAAGTAAAAGGGGACCTAGTCCCATTAATAGATAGTTCTTTTGATTCTCTTTCTGTTGATCGTTATGGTGTATATCCTGTGTATGGCATAGGAAGCCTAGAAGATATAAAAAAAGACGTACCGAGTTACAAAGATGTTCAAACAGGTATCAATGTTGTCATTCATTTCAAAGAGGAACGTTCTAGTAAAACAGAAGAAGCATTGATTAAAGAAGTTGTTTCTTTCATTCAAAAAGTAAACGAAAAAGAGATTAAAAATATCGAATTAACGTTTTATTTAAAAGAACAAGAACTAGAAGATAAAAAGCCCGAAACATTTTACATTACAATTCCAAGTGATAAATTAAACTCCATTAAGACGGAAGACGATGTAAAAAAGTATATTCAAGTATTTTAAAAAAGAAAGTAACAATAAAGAAGAACTAAGTATGTTCATTCAAAAAAGTTTTGTATGCTTCAATATTTGAAAAACAGCCAAGACCCAGATATATCTAAAAAATTTAAACTCCGTAATTTAAATGGAATAATGTTTTATGACAGAATAAATACAGAAAACCCATACAAGTTGCCAGACAATGTTGATATTAAAAGTTTGTATTAAATTAATAATATGAAGTTTTATACAGCTAAAATTAGAAATTCATATGTTATATCATAAACCTGCTAATATAAGCTGAACGTTATTCAATAATATGGCGCTTTTCTGAAATAAGGAAAGCGTCTTTCTTCATGAAAAGAGCCATTTAATTGAGTAAGTGTTATCTTTTTAAAAATAGTCCTGTGCTATTTATTTCTTTAACCCTCCTTCACTAACGAGCTGTTATGTGCAAGAAAAAGGATGAATGGGAAATTATAATATTATATCCAAATATTTCACTATACATCTAAAGGAGAGTTACTCAATGTACAAATGGAAATATATTATACATAATCACATGTTAACCGAGAATCCTCGACTGTTTTTTATGCATTTTTGGGCAAAGGACGATCCAATCAAATTAGCTAAAGCACTACGAGAAGCTATAGATAAAACTCATAGTATGTAGACTGTTTAGTTCGAATGCTAAGTAGAATTTTCGTCATTTCACTGTACTACGATGTTGTTTCCTTCAACAAGATATTAATATTAAGAAAGGCGTCCGGCGCGGTCTGAAGGTCTTCTTTGTTTTATTTCCTTATTCAGTCAACTTAAGGTGTTTCTGAAACCAGCTTAGAATATGTTCCAGTCGAATCACCCGATGCCAGGGGTTTCCAGAACGTGACAGCTCATGGGTATCATTGAGAAAGCGGATCATGCGCACGTTACGTCCCTGAAACTTCAGGGCAGTATAAAATTGTTCACCCTGTTCAATAGGAACTCGAAAATCGAGGGTGCTTTGAATGATCAAGAGCGGTGTTCGAACATTGGCCACATACTTGATTGGTGAGCGCTTCATGTACTTTTCCGGAAACACCCAAGGTGGCCCCCCATAATCATCGGCCTTTAAAAATCCACCATCTGACGTACCAAAGAGACTATACAGATTACTGATGCCTCTCATCGAAACGGCAGCTTTGAAACGGTGGGTTTGGGTGACGATCCAGTTAGTCATATAACCACCGTAACTTCCGCCCGCAACACCAAGACGGTTCGGATCGAGCGTTCCCTTCGATAGAACGTAGTCCATTGCCGCCATCAAGTCCATATAATCATGGTTTCCCCAATCTCCTCGAATGGATGCGACAAACTCTTGTCCGTAGCCCATACTCCCACGAGGGTTGGTATAAATCACGGCAAAACCTTGTGAAGCTAGCAACTGGAATTCAAGGAAGAAGACATAGCCATACATAATCATCGGTCCACCGTGGATTTCCAGGATCGCAGGAATTAGACTTCGTGCGGGAATCCTCCTAGGCGGATAAAGAATCCAACCTTCGACCTCCGGACCATTCGCCGAACGCGAGTAAAAATGGAGCGGCTCGGAAATGGCAAGCCGACTGAGCCAATCTCGGTTCACTCTTGTGAGCCGACGTTTGTTGGTAATCGTTTCATTAGAGATGTCAGCAACCCAGATGTCATTTGGCAGCGTAGCTGTAGTAATGGCCATAGCCACCTGACGAGTGTCCAGAGTAAAGCTTACATTGTAGATGACTGAATTCCCAGTGGTCATTTGAATTGCTTGATTATCTGGAATGGAAAAGCGCCAAAGATGAACAGCTCCGGCTTTACTTACACATGTATAAATGTTTTGACCATTAGGAGCCCAAGTTAAGCTAATCGAAGGCTCTTTATGACCGCGGATGTCCCCAATGGATTTATCGCCTATGGGATAGGGGAAGCCGTTAGTCAATTCCCATGGCTCTCCCCCGGAGGCAGCAACCATCCAAATGCCTGGGTTCGTATAACCGCCGTATCTCCGATCATGTCCAACATAAGCAATCACTTGTCCATCAGGAGACCATGTCGGATGGTTGGCAGGCCCTTGACTTCGAGTTAACCGGTGAGGTACTCCCCCTGTAGCAGCAATCACCCAAATATCATTGACCAAAGCGAGGTCTAAACGTTCTGGTGTCCTGTTACCGGCTACGGCGATGTATTGTCCATCGGGAGACCATGCTGGGGAAGAGTAGTTGTAGTCGCCAAACGTGAGTTGCTGGAATTTACCGCGATCAGGACCGACGACAGGGATAGTGAAAAGGTGCCAGTTTTTCCCGACTAAATAACCAGTGGTATCCAACTTATACTTAAGACGATCAATGACGAGCACATCTTCTGAAAACCGTTGTCTTGGTGTTCGTTTTCGACCAATATCATCTTCCGGGCCTTCCGGGCCCACATGAACTACACAAGCGATGGTTCGGCTGTCTGGAGACCATACAGGAATGCCACTGACATACCGAATATTAGTAAGAGCTTCGGCTTCGCCACCCGTACTGGACATAATCCAAAGCTGGGAATGTCCTCGCCGGGTTGATACGAAAGCAAGCCACTTGCCGTCCGGAGACCAACGGGGAGCAAAATCAAGTCCGGGACCGGAGGTGAATTGTTGTGGGGCGTTCTCTCCAGAGGTGGAAACGATCCAGATGCGGCTGCTATATTTATTGGTATCCCTGTCCATCTTTGTTTCAACATAGACAATGCTCTTACCATCAGGTGAAATTTGCGGATCACTAACGACTTTTAATTCAAACAGATCCTCAGGATTTAATGGCCTCTTCATTTCCAATCATTCCTTTATTTGTTTTGCTATATATTCTATTTAATTTTGTATCCGGATAGACCGGGTGATTCTTTATTCCTTCAGGTCGTTGCTCTTGCTTTACTTTTAATAGGATGGAATTTTGGTTTGATAAGTGGTACAGCTTTATCACTTGCTGGCGGGATTATGTCCTTAGTATCATACCAATCGTGATCTGGTCTCGTGGAAATAATAAATAAAAAATAAAGCCTCCATATGTTTTACGAAATTAGCATTTTCTCGTTGAACTAATGGGGGAGTTGGTACAAGAATAATTAAGTTATGTTTGTACTACGGCCATATTTTAATTATTCCATTAAAGTGCGCTTTTCTGAAATAAGGAAAGCGTCTTTCTTCATGAAAAGAGCCATTTAACGGAGGAAGAACATCGGGAAAAATTGAAAAAATCTGGTAATAATAGTATGGTATTTGAGAAAGATGGTATTTAACTATCGGACGAGTTGATGCGATAAGAACCTACCTATTTGGATATTAATGTATTTGATTTTTAGAGAAATTAAGGTCAATATGTACGTTTGTATTCTATGTAATATAGGTTAAGAAAAATCGGGGGTAAAACTTTGAAGGTTTTTAGCAGATTAATAAAGCTGTTATTTATATTTATTTTAGGATTCGATTTGCTAATTATTGTATTAGGCAAAAATGATTATTATTTTACCTCAACTCTACAGAAATTTGAATCAGAGTCAATTTGCTTTATTACACTAAATGGTTGAACTTTTATACTAAAAGAGTAAAAGGATATGAAACTTTTCTTTCAAAGGAAAGATTTCATATCCTTTTTGTATTGTAATAAAAATTTGTATCTCATCCATTTTTCGATCTTTTTGTGGTGATCAAATCATTCAATGGGTTCATGCTATTTTCCCTTCTCCTTTAGAATCTTTCATACTGAGACACACAATAGGGAAAACTAAATAGGGACTAGGTGATTAATAAAATGAGGTGATTCGGTGAATCCATATGTAGAAGTTAGGAATGTCTCAAAGATTTTTGGTAAATCTCCTAAAGCTGCCATTGATTTATTGAAACAGGGCAAATCAAAGAAAGAAATCTTAAAAGAAACAGGGCTCACGGTTGGAGTTAATAATGTTAGTTTTAACATTTATCCCAGTGAAATTTTTGTCATAATGGGTTTATCTGGAAGCGGAAAGTCAACCTTAATTCGAATGTTTAACAGGCTGATCGATCCTACAATTGGAGAAATACTAATAAAAAATGAGGATATTGTTAAAATGAATGCCGCAAGATTACGGGAAACCAGACAAAAAAGAATCAGTATGGTTTTTCAAAACTTTGCCCTTTTTCCACATAAAACGATACTCGAAAACGCTGAATTTGGTCTTGAAATTAAGAAAGTCGCTCCGGATGAACGCCGCGAAAAAGCGATGCAGGCTTTAGAAGCTGTCGGGTTAAAAGGTTACGAACATCAATACCCATCACAATTAAGCGGTGGAATGCAACAAAGGGTTGGTCTTGCTAGAGCTCTTGCAAGCGATACTGATATTATCTTGATGGACGAAGCCTTCAGCGCCCTAGATCCGTTAATACGTAAAGATATGCAGGATGAATTAATGGGCATTCAAGAACAATACCAGAAAACGATTATTTTTATCACACATGATTTAGATGAAGCGCTGCGAATTGGGGATCGAATCGCCCTGATGAAAGATGGAAGTGTCATTCAACTAGGGACACCCGAAGAAATTATGATCAAGCCCGCAAATGAATTTGTTGAAAAGTTTGTTGAAGATGTTGATTTATCAAAAGTCCTAACTGCCTCACATGTGATGAAGCGAGGCGAAAAAATCGGTGTAAACCGAGGTCCAAGGGTTGCATTGGAAATTATGCGAAATCAAGGATATTCCAGCATATTTATTGTAGACCGTAAAAATAAATTGTTGGGGGCAATTACTGCGGAACAAGCACGTCAAGCCATTGATCAAAATCAATCCATTGCCGAAGCCATGACAACGGATATCCCAACCGTATCAGAAGATACATTACTTACGGATCTGATGGAAGTGATCGCAACATCCAATTTACCAATATCGGTTATTGATGAAGAAAATCGATTCAAAGGAATTGTGATACGCGGGGCAGTCATTGGTGCTTTAACGGGAAATAAAGATTCTTTGAATGAATTGGAGAGTGACTAAATAAATGGATATTCCCAAAATTCCCTTAGGAGAATGGGTAGATTCTTTTGTTGCATGGTTAACCATTGCGATGGCTGGACTTTTTACCTTTATAACCAATTTAATCGATGGGCTCTTGGATGTAATAGTGGATGTATTAAGTGTAGGTCCTCCCATTGTCTTAATTCTCTTCTTGACTCTCTTGGTTATCTATACAAGCAGATGGCCATTAGGAGTTTTTACGTTCATTAGTTTACTATTGATTGATAATCTTGGTTATTGGGATTCAAGTATACAAACTCTTGCAATTGTATTATTATCAGGATTACTTACGATCATCATTGGGATCCCGCTGGGAATATGGTGTGCGCAAAGAAAAACAGTGCAAAACACTGTTACACCTATTTTAGACTTTATGCAGACCATGCCTGCATTTGTGTATTTAATTCCATCCATTTTATTTTTTGGGATTGGAGTCGTACCAGGAATTATTGCCTCCTTTATTTTCGCTATTGCCCCAACCATACGTATGACGAATCTTGGTATTCAGAAAGTGCCGAAAGATTTAATTGAAGCGACAAATGCTTTTGGTGCAACTACCAGTCAAAAATTGTTCAAAGTTCAATTACCTTTAGCTACTCCAACCATTATGGCAGGGGTTAACCAAAGTATTATGCTTGCTCTATCGATGGTTGTTACGGCATCGTTAGTTGGTGCACCTGGACTTGGGGCAGATGTTTACCGAGCGGTTAGTCAAATTAACGTTGGACAAGGATTTGAAGCTGGGTTATCGATTGTCTTCATCGCTATTATTCTTGACCGCATCACGCAAAATTTACGTAACCCAGCTTACAGACATGTTGTTAAGCCTAAAATAGCCTTTTCTATTTTAGCTATTCTTGTAGTTGGTACGGCTATTGTGGTAGCGATTCCAAAAAACAAGGCTACTGAGAATGGAAATGCGAATGGTATTGGTGTCCAAACAGATTATGAAATTGTTGGGATTGAACCTGGAGCAGGCTTGATGGGGTTGACAAGTACAGCACTAAAAGATTACCAGTTAGATGATTGGACGTTACTTGAAGGCTCTTCTGCCGCAATGGTTGCTGAACTGAAGAAAGCCTATAATAATCAAAAACCCATTATTATCACTGGATGGTCACCACATTGGATGTTCTCCTCATTCGATTTGAAATATCTCGACGACCCGAAAGGATCCTTTGGTGGGGCTGAGAGTATTCATACAATCGTAAGAAAAGGTCTTGAACAGGATGCACCTGGCGCCTATAAAATCCTTGATCAATTTTCTTGGGAACCAAGTGATATGGAAGCCGTGATGGTCGATATTACAGATGGAATGGATCCAACAGAAGCGGCTGAAAAGTGGATTGATGCCAATCCTGACAAAGTTTCTGAATGGACAAACGGTGCCCGATCAGAAAGTGGCCAACCGCTTAAGCTTGTTTTTGTTGCTTGGGACACAGAAATAGCTAGTACATATGTTATTGGCAAGGTTCTTGAGCAAAATGGCTATGATGTGACATTAAGCCAAGTTGAAGTTGGGCCAATGTTTGCTGGTGTAGCCAATGGAAGTGCGGATGGGATGGTTGGTGCATGGCTCCCAACTACGCATGTTGAGTATTATAATACCTATAAGAAGGATTTCATTGACCTTGGACGAAATCTTCATGGGACGAAGAATGGACTAGTTGTACCAGAGTATGTCGACATTCATTCGATTGAAGACTTGAAATAAAATAACGAGAGAGTGTCCTTCTGGAGACTCTCTCAAAAAATTATAGCAGGTCCTTAGATACCCACTCCTAAAATCATGATACATGCTTGTTCTAAATTAACAACGACAAGCTCTTTAATAATGGTTTTACACAATAACCTTAAAAATTGTTAAAATCAAACCAATTAAAAAACCGCAAATAGCTCCATTCACTCTAATCCACTGTAAATCTTTACCTACGTTTTTTTCCATTAAATCGATAAGAGTTTCGTTATCCAGTTTCTCAAGATTTTCTTTTACAAGATTACCCATTTTAGAATGGTTTTTTTCAATCAAATAGAAAATTTGATTTTGTACCCAATTTTCAATGCTGTCGATTTTTTCTGGAGCCTCCTTCATTCTATCTAAAAGATCTCTAATAATTGATAGTACATACTGCTCGATAAATTCTTTATCCTCGGTCAGTAAAATCAATTTATTCTGAGAATGCTCCAAAATCTTCGTAATTTGATCTGCTGGACTCCAATTATTTACCAGCGTATCTTTCCAAACATTTAATTCAACTACTAGCTCTTTTTTATCTTGCACACTTTCTAATTCTTTGCGAATTCGTGAAAGGATCAAGTGCCTATATGGATTATTACCCTCTTGTAAGAGAACAATTCTTTTAAGAATAAATGGTTGTAGAATATTCCCAAGCTTTTCCTCATTAATTAAGTTGCGAATAGAATTAATCGCTATCTTTAGAAAGCCATCTGCTTCAGTATTATCAAGCAATTGTTTAGCCATAATACCGATTTTTAATTTTGTATCTTCTTTTGCCATCCATTTTTCAGTTTCAGTCAGAATATAGTCCAAAGCCTTTTCATCTAAATTCCTGTTGAGAGCTTTATTAATTATAGATTGGAGAAAACCTGCTGCATCTATAGACAGTATATATTTCTTTAGCTCCTTTTCTATAAACGGGGTTATTTTTTCTGGATTAACATAGCTTATGGCCTGACGGAGTATTGAACCAATCCGTTTATTAAATGTATCCGAATACAATTCTTTCTCTGTCATTTGCAATAATCTGTCTGTAAATTTGAATTGTTTGATTTTCCCTTGAATACTTTCTTTTGTCAGCCAATCGTTTTCAAGCATGGATATAAGACCTCTGATCATTCTATCGCGGTTTTTTGGAAGTAATGCCGTATGCGGGATAGGAATACCAAGAGGGTGGCGAAAAAGAGCTGTAACAGCAAACCAATCTGCCAGTCCTCCTACAAGACCCGCCTCAAATCCTCCAAGTAATAATCGACCAATAAAAGAGTCTTGAAAAGGAATACTTATGAGAAACCCTGCAAACATAATTCCCAATGAAATTTTCGCAAAATATCTTGAATTTTTTTCTTTCTTCTTCATCGTAACGTCCCTCAGATATATTTTTGATTAACTATACCATAAAATAATAAAATATTTCAGTCACCAGATGAATTTGAACTAGAGGAAATGTTGTGGCGCATGATGAAAAATCAGAAGTTATTGAATGTTTGGGGAGAAGATACGGTTCAAGGGAGCCGAATGTTAGCATTAACATGATAGCTTCAAATGTTGTCATTAGCCTCACCCCCTTTCAATGGGAGTAAGCCAGACCACCCTCAAGCTGCCTAATGAATTAACCGTGTCTAACTTTTAGGGTCATTTCAAATATCAAGGGTTTACGTGTATGGAGAATAGGGGGCTCGAACCCCTGACCTCTACGCTGCCAGAGGGATTCAAGTAAATAAACTGAGTTAAATAAGATAAATACAGATTGATTAAGTCTTGTGTATCAAGGGTTTGAGGGCTACTAAAAGAAATCTAGGATAATCAAGATAAAATAAAAAAATTAAGTCTGTGCACATTTTTGTGCACACTTTTGATTATTCAATAAGAATCTATTTGGTTTAATCTGAAGAGAAATACGAAACTAATGTTTATTGCAAAATAGAAGTACAGAGTTATGAGACATAAAAGTACATAACTTTGCACTTCTATTTTTATAGAAAAAAGGCCTTGCCAGCACTCCAATTAATTCCTAGTTTTTTGATATTATATTAATGGATAATAATTTTTGATTCCTTAAAATTTTGGAGGAAGTACACAATAAAAAAGTGGGATGATGTGCAAAGAAAAATGGGGAGAAATCGTATGGGATTGGCTTGCGGAGGATGAAAAGTTAAAGAGAAAACAAAGAAGAACCAATAAAAGGCTATTCACTGATCTACAAATGATGGGATTTACCGGATCCTATCCGTCTGTTATTTTGTTTCTGATTGGCGAGAAGGAAAAGATAGAGTAGAAGATGGAAGGATAGAAACTTCAAGTGCCTAAATCATCCTCCAGCTGAAGCACAAGTTGATTTTGGAATTACAGAGGCAGTAAAAGATGGAAAGTATAATGATGTACATTGTTTAATCATGAGCTACCTTACAGTAATTCAGCCTCTTGTATCCCATTACCAAGTAAGAATCAAGAATGTTTCTTATATGGGCTAAAGATTATGTTCAATCATTAGGTGGGTACCTAGAAAAATTAAGATCGATAATTTAAAAGCCGCATGATAAAGCCTAGAGGAAAGAATGAGGAAGCCACACTCACGAATGAGTTTTTACAGTTTGCAGCTTTTTATGGCTTTGAAATCCAAGCATGTAATCCTAGAAGTGGACGTATCAGACTTGGTATAAAATTAAGAAGGAAACCAAGAAATCATTGTTTGAAATACATAGAGTTCTTCTATAACTCCAAACGGATTCATTCGACGTAAGGGTATATTCACCGGATGTATTTGGGCAAAAGTATGGAAATTCCGCAGTTTGATTTTCCTTTTAATTTCCCTTTATTTAAACCGTTTAATGAACGCAATCGAGCGAAAGCGCGGTAGAAATCTATGTCTATTTTGATACTACGTCAAGAAAATAGACACAGATTTTTCTACCGTGCTTTCGCTTGTAGGCCATCTTTAATGCGGAAATGACTAATTCCTTGGTCATGTTATTGCCCATAGCCCAGCCTACAATCTTACGAGAATACAAATCCATTACGGTCGCCAAATATAACCAGCCTTCATTGGTCGGAATATAAGTGATATCCGTGACCCAATATTGGTTTGGTTTACTTGCTTTAAACTGCCGATTTAAGACGTTTTCACTTACTGGATGTTGATGCTTAGAATTGGTCGTTGCCTTGTATTTTTTGACGGTACAAGACTTCCATTGGTTCTTTGTCATAATACGAGAAACCGTACGCTCACTGACTTTTACACCGCGTTTATTCAGGGCTTTAGCGATTTTGACGCTACCGTAACGCTGCTTGACTTCTAAATGGGTTTGAAGAATCTCTTGGTATAATTGCTCGTGTTGAGTCTGTCGGTTACTCTTCGGACGGTTTATCCATTTGAAGTAGCCACTTTTGGAAACTCCCAGAACGTTGCACATCTTCTCCACTCGGTATCGGGAGCGATTGTCATGAATGAATTCATATTTTACCGAGGGCTTTTCGCGAAGTAGTGCATCGCCTTTTTTAAGATTTCATTTTCCTCCTTGAGGTCCCGAAGTTCCTTCTGAAGAGCTCTTAATTCAGCTGATTCGGTGGGAAATGTTTGTACAGCTTTAATTTCTGGTTGGTTGCCATATTTCTTTACCCAGCCATGTAAAGTATTTTCGTTCACTCCTACTTCTCTAGCTACTTGGGCTACAGACTTATGGTTTTCACGAATATATTTTACCGTCTCAATTTTAAATGTCTCATCGTATCGTTTGCCATTACCTCTTGTCATACAGACACACCTCGTTATAGTTGATATATTTATTATAACAATCTGTGTCTACTTTTTAGTCTAGCATCACTTGTAAGCCTACTTTCTTTCCTTGATATTCTGGTGGTACGGAGTACTGGCTTGATTTGTAGGAGATCATGTTGGATGCATTGACTTTTACCAGTGTATGCTTGATGCGATAGGAATCTCTTATTTTTTCAGTTGGTAGCTGGGATAAGTGGTTCCTTTCTTTTTTAAATTCAATGATCGGAATTTTTCCCGTACCTTGGTGGATCTGGTGATTAACTCGGTTGGCTAAATCCTGTATAAACTGATGCAATTCCTCTAATGTTAGTTGTCCCTGATAGGCATGTATTTCGTCTAGTAGCTTCATTGTGGTCTCTATTTTCCCCTTTGTCCTTGGTCGGCCAGCGATACATGCCCTCACTTTAAAGCCAAAGTCTTTCGCAAACTGTTCAAACTTTATATTCACTTTACCTGGACCATGTTCCGTTCTAGCTTCATCCATCACGGTTTTCATATTATCCGTAAGGATTTCTGCAGGCACACCCCCAAACGTTTCAAAAGCTTCTGTTAAAAAGGAAAACAATGTGCTTTGTGATTTTGATATACTCATGTGGAATGTACGTACTCTTGAAGTTGATAGAATGAGGGCAGCCACATTTATCTCAACCTGTTCACCATCTTTTGTCTCATACAGAATGTTTTCCTTCCAATCTAATTGTGCTTGTTTGCCTGGTGGAGTTTCATAACGAATCGTTCCCTTAGGAGAAGCAATACGTTTGTCCTCTGTAAAGTAGGCATTAAATTCTGGTGTACGTGCTATATCGGCACGAAAGGTAGAAGCCCCACACTCCAAATCCATGATTATCCTTTAAATACTGCCAAAGCACTCGGCGATAGTAGAATACTTGTTTGGACTCCTCCGAAAGGAGGGCAGCTATTATTTCATAATACTCATCAATCTTGGATGGCTTTTCCCGTTTCCTTTTTGGCACAAAACCATTTAGGTATTTATCAATGGTTCGGCGATCCACACCCAATTCTTCTGCTAATTTACTTTTATTAATTTTCATTTTCATGTACTCCATTAATTGTTTGAATTTTGGTAAGTCTAACAGACTTTTAATCTCAAAATTGATATCAAGATTCAACGGTATGTACATACTAATCACCTCAAGACTAGTATGTAGGTCACCATCAACTTTGTACATGTTTATTCAAGCATTATTGTACATATTTAAATTAGCATTTCTAATTGGAAACACATAAAGTATTTTGTAAGGGAATCCTATTTATTTGACCAATTTATTAGAAAGCTTCCCCCTGGGTTAAGATTGAAAGCATTGTTGGAGGTTCATGAATTAACTTTTGAGAATCTTAATTATATGGGACTTAAAGGAGCTGAAAGATATATTGGTGAAGATTATCCAAATACCAAAATTAGAGGAATTAGTAATAAGTTGTTGAAATTGGCGATAGTCCTCGATGTGCCAATGGAGATGCTTACATTAGTGATGAAATGCTGAATTTTGAAGCTAGGAATAGCTTTTTTGAGTACAAATACAATAAAAGCGAAATAGTTAGTTTAAAAAAAGTTTTAAAAACAACCCTTACAATGCCTGATACTAGGAAAATAGAAGATTTTGTTATTAATACTGGTGAAAGTTCATTTTTGTAATATGAGAACATTACAATAGCTCGGTTGGATAGAAATCTGAATTATTTCAGCTTACAATTTTACACAACTTCAAAAAGACACATGGATCTTGAAATAGTAAGAGGGATTAATAGTGCGTTAGACAATAAGGTGAAATATATCGTGCAATCTAATGCACCTTTTCGTCAGGCTTCAAAAGTATCATTTTATGGATACTATGATAATTTGGATAGAGATGTAGAAGAGTTAGATTACTTTATTGAAGAAATTCTAGAAATTCCAAGCAACTATATTATTCCATATAAGTAAAGAAAAAAATAATTATCCTATTTATTAGATAAGGGTAGCTTAAAGATATTAAATGAAAAACCTCTTGTTATTAAATAATAGGAGGTTTTATTTTGAATTCTGAAAAATCAATTTCATGTAAGAGAAAACGAAAGGCTTTAGAGATATTACGAGAATGGAAAGGGATTTTGGATAAATATGAACAATTTGAACATAGGATAGTTGATAGTGATGAAAAAGAATGATGTGGAAGATTATCCTATCGTTCTTACTGCCCAAGATATTAGTCAAATCTTAAAAATATCAAAGCTAACTGCATATGAAGTCATGAAAATTCAGAACTTTCTGTCGTTAAATATTAGGAGATGTAAAAGGGTTTTACGAGATGAGTTTTTTGAATGGCTTAAGACAAATGGAAAAGTATAATATGTAGTTTCAAAGACTGGGTTTAAGTCCAGTTATGTATAAGTTCTGGTACACCTAAAAATAATGTAATTTTTATTTTAAGATTAATCCTCGATTAAATGGTAAAGATTTCGGAGGATAATATTACACCTGTTAAAATATATCGGATCAACACTTTAACGAACCGAGGATAATTATTTGGAAGTTGGAATTTAATACAATAGGATATGA
This sequence comes from Cytobacillus sp. Bva_UNVM-123, assembly GCF_046351715.2. NCBI lineage: Bacteria > Bacillati > Bacillota > Bacilli > Caryophanales > Bacillaceae > Cytobacillus > Cytobacillus sp. Bva_UNVM-123. The sequence goes on along the minus strand of NZ_CM177772.1, from coordinate 4,039,767 downwards.
TTGGGGAAAAGTTTGCACATAGCAAACTTTAATTATACATTTAGTGAAGACAATGAGCCGATTTTAAATCATTTTTACCAGCATTTACGGAAGAAAACGACCAAGATTCAAACTTCTTTTTTGTAAATGTAAAGTTAACTAATGTAAAAGGTGGTTTTGTACTAAGGATTCATCGAATGGTGATAGTGAAGAATCAAAAAGGTAGTCCACATTAAAAAACCTTTCTACTACAGCCAGAGAACTAATGAAAAAATACATTAGAAAAGTAAATACTGTTAGTAGTACTAGGTTACCTTCGGCTCAATTAAATGTGGTTGCAATTCCGTTTGAAGGTGCCCATATTATTATCTTCGCTATCTATTTGAGGTTCTTCCCAACATGTATATTATAGATGGAAATGCTTTAGATAAATTACTACCTTGGTCAACAACCTTACCAATCATTTGCAGAGTTTTTAACCAATTATCTAAATAAAAACTTGATCCCCATCTACGGAGTAGGTGGGGATTTTTTGACGCTTACCACAGAAGAGAGAAGATAGTAAAAACAAAGAAATAGAACATAATAGTCGATTTAAGGAATGAAAATAAACCTAATTAATTCATTTTATAACTTCTAAAAGAAAAAAGTAGAATCTGAGTTAAAAGTCGTTGTTAACGTCATTCTAGTCAGCTTCCTTTTTGGTGGATGACCGAACATAATTAGTTACCACAGTTGACTATAAAAAATAATAAAAATTTTTTTCAATTAAGAGTAAGCTAAATAACTAAAGTTCTAGAAAACAATCTTCTAAATTGTGTTTAGTATAGAACAAATATTTCATAAAGAAGTGTTGAAATATAAATTATACATTATATTACATATATTTCTATTATATATGATATAAATAGTTAAATTATACTATATTTACTGGAAAATATGATTAAAAATAGTTGTTTTTTCCTATTAAACTGCAGTATGATTAGTTGTGAATAATTAAAACGAGAGGAGTGACAGTAAGTATATGAAGAGAAAAAAATACTTAGTAATGACTGTTATGTTAATTTTTTGTAGTATTACTCCAGTTTCTGCACAAAAAATCCACTATAAATACGATGAGTTAAATCGGTTGGTGGAAGCTGATGTAGTAACAAAAAAGCGGCTCAATTATGTTTATGATATAGGGGGGAATCTGTTAGAAGTTAATACATCGAGTGCCCAAACGGTTTTATCTTCTATGGATGAACTCTCGTCACTAGAGGTTAGCAACAATTGGAACCCTTATGCCACAAACGGGGTTACGTCAGAATACAGGTTATTGTTAGAAAAAGTAAATCAATTTAATGAGAATCAGGGAACTGTAGAAGATAATAACCTAGAGATGGTTGAAAATATTGAAGTAGAGAATGAGCTAGAGAATGAAGGTAAATTAGAGGAAGATGTAAAGGATGAATTACAAGAAGAACTAAAATCAGGGGAAGAATCTGAAATTATAGACAATGAAAAGGTTGAAGAAAAAATTGGAAGTGGCGAACAAATTGAGGAAGTAATTGAAAGTGGAGAGCAGGTTGAGGAAGAGAGTGAAAATAGGACAAGTCCTCATGATATAAAGGATAATAATGCTGGGAAACTTAATGAAGTTCAGCAAATATCAGCTATTTCAGTTCAGCCTGGTGGAGCAAATATTTATCGAGATTTTCACTTAAAGGATCATAACACTTACACTATCAAAGGTTGGGTGAAAGCAGAAGAATTAGAGCGGGCAGCTATACAAGTGGTCATTAATTATTATGATATAAATAACATGTTGATTAGTCATGAAAATATAAAAAATATACTTGAACCTACAGATTGGATTTGGATTGATTCAAGTGTGACACCTCCAATTGATTCAACATACGCAAGGGTTCATTTACAAATATTATTTCCTAATTCATCTGGTTTAGGTACTGCTAAATTTTCAGGTATTACTCTAGAAAAAGATTCCATATATAGGAAGTAAGGTGTTTTGACAAAAATGTTTAAAAATAAAACTAATCTAACTATTGGTATTTTAATAGTTTTTATTATTTTATTTAATGTTAGTATACAGGTTACTAAAGCAAATAATAATGTTTATGAACTAGAGCCAGGTAATTCGGTGTCAATTAGTTTTCCTTATAAAAACGATACTAGTTACGTTAGGGTGTACATTAGGAACGGTTCGTTCGATTTTGCGAAATATACTAGCAGAGGGACGTATTCTTCACTATTTCAAGGTGAAGGGGATTATTACTTTGATATTTATGGCAATCAGGAAGCTGTAGTAACAAATACTTCCAGGAGTACGATTAAAATAAGTACAGCATCTAAATTAGTAGAAATAAGCGGAAGGGGAACACCAGCGTTAAAGAAAGAACAAATTGATCCAGGGGAAACTATTAAGGTTCAAAATAAAAGTACAAGCTCCGCCTCATATAAAGTTGGAGGAGCACATGATAATGCGACCTATGATAAAACTGGAAATATTAAAAATTATCGCATTAATTCTTCATCAGGTACTCAAAATGTATATGTAGATGAAAGTATGGTTGTTACAAATTCTGGTAAAAAAGGTTATGAAGTTATTGCACCTTATAAACTTTTCACGTTCTCAGGTAGAAGTACACCTGCTACTTTTAAAAAAGTTATTAAGAATGGTGATACTGTTGAGTTTAAGAGTATATCTTCAAACAATTTTAATTTATATTTTAATCATAATAATTATGATTATGCGACCTACAGTAATGATAAATTAACTTCTTATGGCGTACTAGGCTCTAACTCTACTAATATATTATCCTCAGGACAAATGATTGTGACTAATCAGTCTAACGAGGAGTTGGAAGTAAGAGGTCCATATGATGGTTTCACATTAATATCTAGAAACATATCTGCACTGCATAGAGAGAAATTACAAAATGGAAAAAGTATTAAGGTAACTAATAATTCTAATACATCATTAAGATTACAATTAGAAGGAACATATGATTATGCACAATATTATTCAAATGGTCAAGTAGTTAGTTATGGGGAAAATATTTCTGATTCAGTGAAAAACCTTTCTAAAGGCAGTTCAATAGTAATAACTAATTTGAACGGAGATTCAGTTCGTGTCATTGGACCTAGAGAGGATGTTAAGTGGGAAAATAGTTTAAATCCTGCGCTTTCGAAATTAACTATCCAGGAAGGGAATAGTCTTGATGTAACTAACCAAAATTCATATTTAACAGCAATTTCTCTAAATGGAGTTTATGATTATTCTTTTTATGATGGGACTAATCAAGTGTCAAGTCATTACCAAAAACAGCAGATAAAAAAGATTAGTGTAGATAGTAAGCAACGATTGGCATTGACTAATACAGGTGAAAAGCCCCAAGAAATTTATGCTCCTTATGGAGTATTTGATTTTCATACACGAGCAAGTTCAGTAACATATTCAGAAACTTTGTTGCCTGGTAAAAGTATTGAATTTAAAAATAAAACTACTAATACATTTTCAAATTATCTATCAGGGCAATATGATTATGTTTACTACAGTAATATAGATAATGTAATTAATTTTAGACGTGATGAAAAGTCGAATCATTTTAAACTTGGAAATAAGACAAGATTAGTACTTACGAACGTAGGTACATCTGCAATAGTGATCGAAGGACCGCGTGATGCGATAGAGATCAATGGTCGTTCCAATCCTGCATTGATCAAGCAAACTATAGCTCCAGAATCAAATGTTGAATTCAAGTATAAAAAGGATAGCTCGTCTACGACTGTTCATTTAACAGGAAAACATGATTATGCTTTATATAATGCTCAAAAGCAGATCATCAGCTATTTGACACGAACCAGTGCTGGGTCTGCAAATCTCGGAGTAGGAAATCGTTTGGCTGTCATGAATACAGCTGACGAAGCAATCGAAGCATATGGTGTCTACGATTTATTAGAAGTATCCCAACGCTCAACACCTGTGACATTCACGGAGAAGCTACCTCCAGGTGAAAGTATAGAACTAAAAAATACGGCAACAAGTGAATATTCGGTAAAATTAACAGGGGAATATGATTTTGTAACCTATAGCGCATCTGATAGTGTCCTGAGCTTTAGTCGTGATGCTAAGGAAACCACATCAAAAATAGGGAGTCAGTCTCGTCTAGCCCTTACGAATGTGGGCACATCAACAATGGTGATTGAAGGCCCTTACGATGCTTTCAAGATAAGTAAACGTTCCAATCCAGTGTTGCTTAAGCAGCCACTTACCCCTAAAGAAAATATTGAGTTCAAGTATAAAAAGGATCGTGGTTCCACGACGGTTCGTCTAACAGGAAAACATGATTATGCACTATATAATGCTCAAGAGCAAATCACTAACTATTTGACACGAACCAGTGCTGGGTCTGCAAATCTCGGAGTAGGAAATCGTTTGGCTGTCATGAATACAGCTGACGAAGCAATCGAAGCATATGGTGTCTACGATTTATTAGAAGTATCCCAACGCTCAACACCTGTGACATTCACGGAGAAGTTACCTCCAGGTAAAAGTATAGAACTAAAAAATAAGGCAATAAGTGATTACTCGGTAAAATTAATTGGGGAATATGATTTTGTAACCTATAGCGCATCTGATAGCGTCCAGAGCTTTAATCGTGATGTTAAGGCGACTACATCAAAAATAGGGAGTCAGTCTCGTCTAGCCCTTACGAATGTGGGTACGTCAACAATGGTGATAGAAGGCCCTTACGATGCTTTCGAGATAAATAAACGTTCCAATCCGGTGTTGCTCAAGCAGCCACTTGCCCCTAATGAAAATATTGAGTTGAAGTATAAAAAGGATCGTGGTTCCACGACGGTTTACTTAACAGGAAAACATGACTTAGCCATGTATAATGCTCAAGGTCAGCAAACAAGTTATTCGAGACGAACAAGTACTGGGTCTGCAAGTCTTGGGGTAGGGAATCGTTTGGCGGTTATGAACGCAGCTACCGAAGCGATCGAAGCATATGGTGTCTACGATTTATTAGAAGTATCCAAACGCTCAACACCTGTGACATTCACGGAGAAGTTACCTCCAGGTAAAAGTATAGAACTAAAAAATAAGGCAACAAGTACTTTTTCGGTAAATTTAACAGGGGAATATGATTTTGTAACCTATAGCGCATCAGACAGTGTCCTTAGCATTGGTCGTGATGTTAAGGCGACCATTTCAACAATAGAGAGTCAGTCCCGTTTAGCCCTTACGAATGTGGGCACGTCAACAATGGTAATTGAAGGCTCTTACGATGCTTTCGAGATAAATAAACGTTCCAATCCAGTGTTGATCAAACAACTACTTGCCCCTAAAGAAAATATTGAGTTCAAGTATAAAAAGGATCGTGGCTCCTCAACGGTTTACCTAACAGGAAAACATGATTTTGCTATGTATAATGCTCAAGGTCAACAAACAAATTATTCGAGACGAACTAGTGCAGGGTCTACAAGTCTCGGAGTTGGGAGTCGTTTGGCGGTCATGAACACATCTGCCGAAGCGATCGAAGCATATGGTGTCTACGATTTATTAGAAGTATCCAAACGCTCAACACCTGTGACATTCACGGGAATGTTACTTCCAGGTAAAAGCATAGAGCTAAGAAATAAGGCATCGAGCAGCTATTCAGTAAATTTAACAGGAGAATATGACTTTGTATTGTATGATCAATTAGGCAATATTACGGGTATCAATCATAATGTCAAAACCACTACCTCAACCTTAAGTAGTCAATCACGATTAACTCTTACAAATGTGGGTACGACTACAATGATGATAGAAGGACCTTACGATGCTTTCGAAATAAAGAATCTCTCTTATCCAGTTTTATTTAAAAAGATACTTGTACCTAGTGAAAAGGTTAGTACTATAAATTTTACAAAAGTAAATCAGATAGTAGGAGTTGATGGGAAATTTTCCTATAAAATTGGAGCAGGTTCTGAAAGAAACGGTCAAAATTCAATTATTATTCCTTCAGGATCAGCGGCAACAGTTCGTAACTCTACTGTTAAAAATACTTTGTTGTATAGCCCTTATGGGATTTTACAATTTGATGAATTTAAAGAGGAAAATAACAAGCAACTATCAGGAATTAAGGCAGCAGAGAAAATTAAGAAACTAGATCCTATCCAGCATGACCCACAGTCATTCCATGCTGATCCAATTGATACTTCTACTGGTGCACAAATAATTAACCGGACATTGTTAACATCATATGGAATTGTACCGATTCCATTTCAAGCACAGTATCATTCTCTCTTAACAGATAAAGGGATACTTGGGGAGAGTTGGAGCCATAATTTCAATATCCGTTTAGAAGTAAAGGGAAGCATAGTTAATGTTTTCTGGAACGATTTCCGTTCTAATATGTTTGAAGAGGATTCAAAAGGAAATTTCATCTCAAAAGAAACGGCCACTAAATTGGATCGACTAAAGAAAAATCCAAATGGTACTTATTTGCTAAAACGTAATGATGGGACAATATACCATTTTAATGTTAATGGACAGCTAACATCTATGGAGGATAAAACTGGGTTAAAGCTGACACTTAATTATTCTGATTCTGGGCATCTATTGATGATTAAGGATCAAATATCTGGTGCTAAATTGCAATTTAACTATAATTCATTAGGTTATCTTGCAGAAGTAAAAGATCAAGCTGGACGAAAAGTCGAATTTAATTATGATATTGAAGGAAGATTAATAAAAATAACTGAACCAATTGGAACGGCTACAGTTTACAGTTATAATCAAGCTGGTCAAATTATTTCGGCAACTAGTGATGGGATCAAGCTTTTCTACAATGTGTATGATGGAGAAGGGCGTATTATAGAACAGCGGGATGCAAATAGCTCATCAACAAGATTTGCTTATGAAGAAGCTGCGGAAATGTTGTTTACAACAATAACCGACCGAAATGGTAATAAGAAGAAACATATTCATGATAAGAATTACCATTTGATTAGAATAGAAGATGAACTTAAAAGGACTACAATCTATACGTATGATGAAGCAGGCAATCGGACAAGTATAACGAATCCTCTAAATCAAAGGACAAGCTTTACGTATGATACATGCAACAATCTTGAAACAGTTGTTGATTATAGTGGTCAATCTGTCTTTATGAAGTATGATGCAGATAACAATCTTACAGAAGTTATTGGCCCTGATAAAAAAACCATTAGTTATAAGTATGATAATAATCATCGTTTAATATCGGTCACAAATCCAAAAGGCGATGTAACAACTTATACTTATGATACAGATGGCTTGTTGAAAACTATGATGGACTCACTAGGCGGTGTCACAGAATATATTTATCGGAATGGTCAATTGCTTCAGGTAATCAATGCTGAAGGTGAAAAGCTGAATTACGGATATGATCATGCTAATCGAATGAACAGCATGATAAATGAAGAAGACAATAAAATGTTGTTGCATTATAACGATAACGATCTACTTTTATCAGAAACCGATCCACTCGGTCGAACGAAGTTATTTACTTACGATAGCCAAGGGAATTTAGTAAGTGAAACCGATGCGAGAGGTAACATTACGACTTATAACTACGATGGAAACGGTGACTTAACTAGAATAACGAATGCTTTAAACCAGACAACAACATTTACGAATGACAAAGAAGGACGAATAATATCCGTTAAAAACCCATTAGGTTATCAAACAAATTTGAAGTATGATGCTGTTGGAAATGTCGTGAATTTTAAAAATGGTTTAGGAAAAGCTTTTAGCTATGTATATGATGACTTGGATCAGTTAATTGAAGCGTATGATGCGAATAGTAAAAAGTTTTATTCAGCGAATTATGATCAAGCAGGAAATATCATTTCATGGACTGACGGTCTAGACGCATCGTATAAGAACATTTTTAATGAGTTGAATCAACTAGTTGAGATCACTGATCCACTTGGACGTACAACAAAATTCAGTTATGATGATTTGAATCGTCTCGTATCTGTCACCGACCCTCTACAAGGACAGGCGAACCACAAGTATAATGCAATAGGCAAAATCGTGGAGTTGAGCGATCCAAATGGAAATTTGACAGTCAACACATATGATCGTATTGGTCGTTATCTAAGTGAAACCGACGCGATCGGGGGAAAACATTCATACCGTTACAATCGTCTCGGTATGCTAAAAAGTGAAAAGGATAGTAGAGGAAATGAAACAACATATAATTATGATGCGGCTGAACAATTAACTCAATTTACTGACCCAGATGGAAAAGTGAGTTACACATACGATGAGAATGGAAATGTTACAGCCATTATAGATGAGAATGGTCGTAAGCTTACTCGACAATATGATAAACTAAACCGTGTAGAGCAATATACGGATGAGAATGGTCAGACAATTTCTTATAAATATGATGCTGCCGGTCGTTTAACTCATCTCATATACCCAGATGGGAAAACAGTAACTTATACGTACGATGCTGATGATCAAATGACATCAGTTACAGATTGGAAGGGTCGAAAGACAACTTATAAATATGATGCCAATGGTCGATTAATAGTAACGACACGTCCTGATCGCTCTGTAGAAACGAGAACCTATGATTCCTTAGGACAAATGACGAGGCTTACTAATAAGAAAGCAAACGGTGAAATCATTCATGATTATAGTTATGAATATGATGCTGTTGGTAATCTATTGATTGAAGAAGGTGGGATTTCACCGAACTTGTCTGATTTTAATTCTCTGGGTCTAACATCTGACACACTACTTGAAGAAGGAACAGATGATGAATCATCATTTTATTTCTCTCTTGATGGTCCGGGTTTGTCCCCTAGTATGTCAGACGAGAAAAATGAGATAAAAGATTCTGATGCATCCATGACTTACACGGGTGATAACCGTCTAGAAACTTATAATGATGTAGATGTTCAATTTGATCAAGATGGAAATATGGTCTATGGTCCATTGAATGGTAAAATGGATTCCTATGTGTATGACTCTCGTAATCGACTTCTAAAGGCGGGGGAAGTTCAATATGGATACAATAGTGAGAACACTAGGACATCACTCACAATTAATGGAGAAACGACAAACTTTGTGATCAATCCTCATGCGATCTTGTCTCAATTATTGATGGAAACAGATGTAGATGGACGGGCACAAGCTTATTATGTGTACGGTGTTGGGCTTATTGGTCGGGAGGATAGTTCTGGCAATTACCAGATATATCATTTTGATCGCCGTGGAAGTACAGTTGCACTGACAAATACAAGTGGGCAAATAACTGATACGTATCACTATGACCCATATGGAGAAATGCTTGCACATGAAGGGACAACAGTGCAACCATTCATGTATAATGGACGCGATGGTGTCATGACAGATCCTAACGGTTTATATCAAATGAGAGCACGATATTACAACCCAGAAATAAAACGATTTATCAATCGTGACGTCCTGAGAGGTACGATCGACACAGCTCAAACTCTTAATCGTTATGCATATGTAAACGGCAATCCAGTCACCTATATTGACCCATTCGGTTTGAGTCGAGATGGTGATTCAAAATGGCTTCAAGGTGGAAACTTTTTAGCTGATTTGATTCCTTATGTTGGAACGTTAAAAGGGTTCCAACAAGCCTTTAGCGGAATGAATCACGTGACCGGTACAAAGCTTTCCGCAGCAGAACGCTGGTCTGAAGGAATAGGTTCCACAATGAGTTTCATCCCGATCCCTGGAATGAAGCTTGTAGGGAAGCATGCAACAGAGGGCTTGATTAAGGCTGGAAAGAATATCTATAAGGGTAGGGGTAATGCAAAGTTTACACAGATAACTGCATCACCATATTTCAGCCAAGAAGGAAAATTTGCTGGCAAAACAATTGGAGAAGTTTCAGGTATGATTCGAAATGGTCAAATTAATGTTAAGGATGTTCCTGTGGTTTATATCGAAAGGAACGGTGTAAAATTAATCGAAAATACTAGATCTTCATTAGCGCTAAAACGTGCAGGCATGGCGGAATCAAAATGGAATTTAGTCAATAAAACTGGAGACTCAGTTATTGAAGCCAAAATAACCGAGAGACTGTTACGGAATGGATTGGATAATTACGGAACTGACGTTCTTAGAATTACTGGTGTAGGAAAAAATGCTAGTAGTTTAAAATAAGGAGGTTAGGCATGGAAGTTGAAAAGGTTTTTATAATTGATGAGTTAGCCCAAGACTTTATGCATACTCCCAAGGTTGAACAAAGGGGGGGAGATTATATCCTTATGTTTGATTTTGAATCAGAATCGGGTTCTTATCAATGGACAGGAATTACATTTAAGGACGTTGCTAAGTATAGGCATACTCCTGATAACAAGGTTAATGAGGATATGCTAAAGGCGTATAATGCTGTGGGAATTGTAAAAATGTCTAATTGGTTAAAAGAAGAAAGTCCTATAAAAAAAGACAAGACTTATTATAACCATTATTTGATCTATTTTGATGGCTTTGGTGCTTATGAATTTCTAGGAACCAATTTCATTAAAGGGTTAAATTTATAATCTTTAGCCTTCTTTTTAAGGGGGCTAAAGCAAAAGGTTGGAGGAGTATGGATTACTTTAAACTAAGTAAAGAAATTTCGTATGCGCTACGTCATGCTCCTTGGGAGTATGAATTAGAGCTAGATGATGAAGGTTGGGTAGATATTGAACAACTATTAATAACCTTTCGAATTAACAATCAGTGGAAACATTTAGATGTGAATGATATGGTTAAAATGGTTGAGATATCAGATAAAAAACGACATGAGATTTCAAAGGGAAAAATTAGAGCATTGTATGGACACTCCATAACTCAAAAAATAAAAAAGAGAACTGGGACTCCCTCTTCGATCATTTACCATGGCACAGCAAGACATTTGGTGGAGCAAATATTAAACCAAGGTCTTCAACCTATGAGTAGACAATTTGTTCATCTATCAGCTGATACAGATACAGCATTTTTAGTAGGAAAAAGAAAAGACTTTTCTCCCGTTATACTAAGAATTGATGCTGAGAAGGCTCTGGATGAAGGAATAAGGTTTTACAAAGGTAATAATACTATATGGCTGGCGGATTTTATTCCGTCCGAGTACATTTCTATAGAGTAAGCATAGATAGAATTTAGAGACCTTGATTAGCTTTTAGCTTTTCAAGGTTTTTACATTATGGTTCAAATATAACTTGGAATTTGAATCAAAAGCTCATGATGGTAAGTAAGCATACGAGATTGGTTGCATTATCGAAGATGTAAATTGGCTACAGCATTATCTTAACCTTGTTGAAATATATGAGGTTGTTAAGATTGAAAATTGGATAATTAAAGAATATGCCTATACTAATAGCATGGTTAGGTTGTTAAAAGGGCTAATGCCCAAGGTAAAATTAATGATGGGAATCCAATTGATAAGTCATTTGTAGTATCTGTTATTAATGCTAAACCGTCTGATGTGAGGAGATAGAATATATCCTACTAGATATTTATCCTATTTTTTAGATAAAAGAAAATTTGAATTAAGAGTGTGAAATGCTTACTTCTATTAGAACAAATTTGCATAATTCGGTTTTAGGAAAATGAGCTAGTGAAAACACTTCTAAAGACCATTTGCGCACTTTTTGTTCATTAATAGGAGGTAGCTTATAATTGGCATCAATTAAGAAGAAGGGAAAGAAAAACTGGGTTGTACGTTATGATGTCACAGAAAGTATGAATGGAAAGAGAGTACAAAAATAAAAAAGTGGATTTCAATCAAAGGAAGAGGCAGAGTTATTTTTGGCAGAGATTCTCTTGAAAAAGGATAATAAAGAAGTAGTTGAGCCTAGCAGGGAACCCTTTTTTACATATATTCTCTGGTGGTTTAATAACATTTATAAACTTGAGGTTGAAGGAACCACTGCTGAAAATCGTAAGTATATGATATCAAAACATTTAATTCCTTACTTTGATAAAACTCCTATATCTTAAATTACTCCAGTTGATTTAAATGAGTTTTATGCTGCTAAATTGGAAGAAGGAAAAAGTAAGAAAACAGTTAAGGATTTACGTCATATACTTTCAAAGGCGTTTTCTAAAGCAGTGGAACAAGGGTTTCTAATCGACAATCCGACTATAAAAGCAACTGCTCCTAAACCTTGCATAAAAGCTGTAGACCCTTGGAGGTATGAAGAGGTAGTTGAGTTTATTATTGGAACTAGAGATGTAGAAAACCATTCACTTTATGTTACAGCGTTAAGTACTGGAATGAGACGTGGGGAAATATTGGCATTGAGATGGAATGACATTGATTTTGAAAAACGAACGATTTCTATAAGTAGAAATTTAGCTTCTCAAAATCAAAGGGTTTGTTTGTAAAGGTTCCCAAAACAAAAGCATCAATGCGTACCATTGACATTTCCGACTCTCTTATTAAAGAACTTAGCCATCATAAAAAACGGCAAGGTAAATGGAAAAAATCGTTAGGGAGTAATTATAAAGAAAACAATCTTGTGTTTCCAAATATTTATGGGAATTTCAAAGATCCTCGAAACTTGTTAAGGGAATTTTACAGAGATCAGAAATTTACTCAAGCTAGAACGATCACTTTTCACGATTTAAGACATACTCATTCAACTCTTTTGTTGATTAATGGAGAAAATCCAAAACTTGTTCAACAACGATTGGGCCATGAGGATGTTGAAATTACACTGCGAATATATTCACATATTTTACCTAGTATGCAAAGAGATGCTGTTGATAAACTGGAACGAGAATTGAAAAAAAGACTTAGTTAGATGGAACTTTTGTGAACGGTTTGTGAACGAAACGTGATAACGAACGAAGGGTTGAGAAATAAAGATATGAAAAAACCCTTGTAGTTGAACTGCACCCCAATTGTTAGACACCATCTAACAATTGGAGGTGCAGTTTTTCTATGGCTAAATTTACTGCAGAAGATAAATTACAAGCAGTTGAGCGATATTTAAATGGAAATGAGAGTTCAAATGAACTAGCGAAATCGTTCGGGACTGATCATAAAGCTATCCTTAAATGGGTCAAACAATACGAATACAATGGTGTTGAAGCCTTTATTAAACCTTGTACAAATTACACACAACAGTATAAACTAGACGTACTAAATTACATGATTGAACATGGTACGTCCTTAAATGAAACAGCAGCGATTTTTAAGATCCCTGCCCCTTCAACCATTGTTGTTTGGAGAAATCTATTTGAAACACAAGGATTAGATGCCCTTCAATCAAAGAAAAAGGGGCGTCCATCCATGAAAAAGGAATCCAATCAACAACCTAAACCAGCACCGGTCAAAGGGTCTACCGAAGCACTTGAAGCACGTATTAAACAGCTAGAAATGGAAAATGAGTATTTAAAAAAGTTGAATGCCTTAGTTCAAAACAAGGGAAAATCACCAAACAAGACAAAGCACAAGTAGTCTATGAATTAAGGCATAAATATTCGGTGAAAGCACTTGTAAAACTCGCTGGCATTCCACGTAGCACGTATTATGATTTAGTGAAGCGAATGAATCAACCAGACCCAGATGCCGATTTGAAAGTGGAAATCAAAGCGATTTATGAAGAACATGAAGGTCGTTATGGGTACCGTCGTATTCGTGATGAGCTAGCGAATCGTGGACAAAAAGTAAATCATAAGAAGGTTCAACGTATCATGAAAGAGTTAGGTTTAAAGTGTTTAGTGCGTATGAAAAAATATAAATCATACAAAGGTACAGTTGGTAAAATTGCGCCTAATATTTTAGACCGTAATTTTACCGCAAATGTCCCAAATGAAAAGTGGGTAACAGACATTACGGAATTTAAATTATTCGGCGAGAAACTCTATTTATCTCCTATTTTAGACTTATTTAATAGAGAAATTATTACTTATACAATTGGCTCTAGACCAACGTATTCACTTGTATCAGATATGTTGGTGAAAGCTTTAGAGCGCTTACCAGAGGATCATCAGCTACTAATGCATTCAGATCAAGGCTGGCATTATCAAATGAATCAATACCGGCATGCGCTTAAGTCCAGGGGCATTGTGCAAAGCATGTCTCGTAAAGGCAACTGTTACGACAACTCGGTAATAGAGAATTTCTTTGGTATTATGAAGTCGGAATTCCTCTACTTAAAGGAATTTGAAAGTGTAGAACATTTTAAATTAGAATTAGAAAAATATATCAATTACTATAATACGAAACGAATAAAGGCAAAATTAAAAATGAGTCCGGTGCAATACCGAACTCATTTTACTCAAGCTGCCTGATGAAATAACCGTGTCTAACTTTTAGGGGTCACTTCACTACGCAAGGGTTTTTGTATATGGAGAATAGGGGGCTCGAACCCCTGACCTCTACGCTGCCAGCGGGATTGAAGTAAATAAACAGAGTTAAATAAGATAAATACAGATTAATTAAGTCTTGTGTATCAAGGGTTTGAGGGCTGTTAAAAGAAATCTAGAACAATTTAGATAAAATAAAAAAATTATGTATGTGCACACTTTTGTGCACACTTTTTCTTTGATGTAGATCTTAGAAAAAGAATTAAGTTAGATCGACAAAGGTATAAATGCTTGTGAAATAAAAGTTTAGAACCAGTAATAAAACTGCGGAACCAATTTCAGTCCCGATGACAATTGGATCATAGTGCCTTTTGTATGTTGAGCCATATTGACTTATAGAGAACGTGGATTAAATGCAATTCTCTTCATAATACTTATTTGGTAAAGGTAAAGTGTTAATACCAATTATCATTATCTCTAAAAATGCAATGGTGCACATTATAAAAATTAATAGTCTTTAACTAACTATTAAATTACTTCCTTGAGGTAAACAACTAGTAATCATTTTTTCTAAATAAGTTTTTATGGGAAAAGTAATCTACCTTTTTCATTTGATGTTAGTGATGGTACATCATTTAATATAAATTTTATCCATTCTTTTTCTACATCCTCAATAGAACAACCAAATACTTCGATAAAATCATTCTGAAAGTTAGGAGTATTATAAATTTCCATTACTTTGTCTTTATTATAAAATTCAATCAAATATTTCATAAATGAACCAGACTCAATATAACTAATCCACATTGTTTTACCATCCGAGGAACGGAAGTATTGTTCACTGATTTCATTATGTATTAGTTTGTATAAAGGTATATACTGTTTAGAATCTAAAATATATTTCATAACCTTATGGGTTTCTACACCGTTGTTAGGATATACAAATTTTTCCGGATATAGTTCTTCTTCGATTACTGTTGCCAAGCCTTCTTGAGTAAAAAGTCCATATTCATAATTAAAACCGTTCATATCTTGATTCCCAATACCTAAAAGAGTGTGGGTCATTTCGTGAGTTAAATTAAAGTTATTTCCATGAGAATTGTACAGAACAATGTGATTTTTCGTTGCTAAACTTTCCTTGATTTCTGTCTTAATATATATATCTATCTTTTTATTCCAGTCGTAATTTTCGTTTTTATAATTATTAGTGATATATATATAAGAATCATTGATTTGTTTAGAAATATTATTAATGGCATCCTTACTCAGTTTCCCATCATTATGAATAACAAATTTGGTATTTGATCCTTCTGCGAAAAACTTCCTAGTTATCAAATTGTTATCTTTATCAATTTTATCAACTGGTTCAGAAGTTAAATTTTTAGTTTCACTACAACCTGTTAAGAAAAGTAATAGTAGTAAAAGTAAACTTATATAATGTTTCATCCATTTTCACCTGTTTCCTCTACTTGAAAAAAATACTTCTCCTTACTTGGAAATGAAAATTCCCCTTTTTCTAATATTAAATCTTCTTATTATAATTTCTGTATAAATCATCTTTTGATTTCATAGAATAATAAGTTCCGACCGATCCAAATATTGCTAGAGTGAAGAATCCAAAAGAAAAAGCTAGTGATAATTTCCCGAAAATAAAAAAAACAACAGTTAATAAAGGTAATAATATTAAGATAATAACCAAAATTATTTTAGCCATTTGTTCTCCCCTTAAACATAATTCCAGATCATTTTTTAACTATTCATGATTTTTTAGGAACAAGTTAATATCATTTACTCGAAAAACAGCGTAGCAAAAGGTATATAAATTCATTTTGAGAGTTTGATAAAATTCTCTAATTTGTATTATTTTACAATAAAAATTTAACCATTTCCAGTTATTTATTTAATTTTCTTAAAAGAATTAAAATCATTATCCTCCTAGTTTAAACCTATATATATATGTGTGTGAAAATTTCGTATTTTTGATATATTTTTTTAAAAAAATTATATAAATATATTGAATACTTAATAGATTTATGATATTTTTGGATGCATATGGGAAAGGAGGGAAATTATGAGTATTTCAAAAAATTCAGTAGAAGTTAAATCTAAGAATTCTTCAAAGTTTGGAACTGGTGCAATATTGGGTAGTTACGAACCTGTAAGATTTGAACAAGATCCAAACTGTGCTAGTGGATGTGGTGGAAGTAGTTGCCTTTGCGTTGGTCAAACTACATGTATAAAACCAGGCAAGGGTTGTTCAACTGGCTGTGGCTCTTCTTCGAAAATTAAAATTTTTGCTTAAAGACAAACACGGAAGATAAGTAGCTTTTTACTTATCTTCTATGTTTTAGGAGGTAAATTAATTGGTTCAACAACAAAGTCTAGATAATACAACTTACAATATTCATAAATTTCTATTTTATAAGTTGAGTGAAGCTGTGGTTATTCAAACATCCCAAGGTATTAGTAAAATAAATGATAATAGAATGATAACTTTACTTACAGAATGGGAACTAAAATTTAATAAAACTACTACATATTTGGAGTTAGAAAGTATTTTCAATGAAGATACACAAGAGGCAATTGAATTTTTAATGAATTACAAAATTATTGAGGAGATTAAGAATAAAGAAGTTAAAATTAATGGAATAACAATTATTTCAAATAATGATTCTATTAGTGAATTAGTATATAATACGTTACTTAATAAGTTTGAAGGTATATTAGAAGTAAATAAGATTAATACTGAAAATGTTTATTGTGAAGATTTAAATCAAAAATTGTTAGTTGTATTATTAAATCCTTATAACAAAAAATTCGCAAAAGAGTTTGTTGAAACTCAAAAGGATCTAAAAAACTCCATTTCATTATTTGGGTATATTTATTCTAATAATTTTTATCTAGATTGTTTATACTCCGTAGATTGGAAATTACCTTGTCATAATTGTCATATGGGACATATACAAAATAGTTTATACGCAGGAGAAGAAAATGAAGTTACTTATCAACATTTAATTGATACTTTGTACAGTGAAACAAATGATTCTTTTGAGGTAGGTACTCATTTAGATGCCATTCAAGATTTAAATATTGCTTGTTTAGTTAGTAATAAAGTCAATTCATTTTTAGGAGATCTAGGGAAGTTAAACTTGCATCCACAAAGCATTAATAAATGTGTATTGCTAGATGTATCAACCTTAAAGAAATATGAAGATACATCAATTTATTGGGAAATGTGTGATTGCTATGAACAATAAAAGCATTGAAAAAAACCGGTCTGATCTTTTCGAAAAAGTGGATAAATTAAAGCGTATGGAGTGGCTTCAAGAAGCACTTTTAACTGAGTCTGAATTAAATGAAGTTGTTAAGATGCATCAAAAGTCTACGTGGAACATACCTTATCATTGGAATCTTTATGATAGTTCTGAATTGATTTATTGGGTAAGCCTTGCGGAAGATACTGACCCTTTACCAATATTAACAGAAGATACAGTTTCATTACCACCTGTAAGTAGAGAACTATTGACTATTAATAAAACTAGCGAGAGGTATTTTAAAGAAGATTACATCTTTAAAATCGACGATCTAAGCGATATATTGTTTAGATCCTTTGGTCAAATGGAAAATTCACACAGGAACTACCCTTCTGCAGGGGGGCTTTATCCGGTAATTCCAATACTGTTAGTATTAGATAATAAAACAGTTCCTTTTCTAAAAACTAATGGAAGTTATTTATATGATTCAAAAAAAAATCAATTATTGTTATTAAAGGGGTTTACAGAAGAAGATCTTGTTAAATGTAAAGCGTCAATTCATGTCCACATGGAAGAAATGCCAAACTTAGCAATGTTATATGCAATTGATATTAGAAGAGCCATTACCAAATATAAAATCAGAGGATATAGACATGCCCTAATTGAGGTAGGTTTAATGGCACAAAGCTTTAGAAATACGTTATGGAATTACGAACATTATGGTGAGTGCTGTTGGTCTGGTTTTAATGATAACAGTTTATCAAATATCTTAGGATTGAGTCCTAGATTGGCTCCAATAGCAATGCTCCAATGGTTTGGTGCAATAAAATGATTTTTATCAAAGATAAAGGCAGCAGATTCGGTTATAGTAATAAGGCATTTCTAAATACTCCTATTTTTAATTCTGCATCAGTAATAGGAACGTTTATTAACGATGGTTACATGGGGCCTACTAATTGCGGAGCGGTTTCCACTAATAAAAATTTGGCTCAGAAAAAAGCATTCTCCGAATCTTTAGAACGAAGAGCTCTGGCATTAAATTATGGAAATATAAAAGAGAACAATAATATGATCCATGCTTTTGATCTTATTCAAAATAAACCAACGCTAATTCCAGAATGCTTAACCAAATATAGCTTAGTAGAGCCGTTTGTTGATACAACAGGAACTGCTACACATAGAAATCCGTTAAAAGCTAAGATAAACGCAATTTCAGAATTGTTGGAAAAGAATGCGATATTTCTGTTTTGGTATGGAAAGAAGTTTGTTAGATATAATGAAAAAGTAGATTCTATTTATAAAGATCATTTGATAAATCAGGGTTATAGTGTTTATTTTTTCTTAGTAACTGAATTCTTCCCTTTACAAGTAGTTATAACAATTGCTTATTCTGAGTTTAATCCACTAAAATTTAAATTCGGCATTGGTTCTTCCTTGTCATTAATAAAGGCAATAGAGAAGTCATTATCTGAAACTTACTTATTAGGGTCTTATTATGAAATTAAATATTATGATAAGTTAAAAGGGTATGTCTCAAATGATAATGAGATAGATATTTTTTTTAATCCGGATATATTAGAATATTTAAAATCAATACTGGATGCTCCTGTAGAACATGTAGGGAATTCGTATTTATCATTAAATGAGGATTATCCGGATTATTATTTACACCTACCAAACTGGATAAAATCATTAAAAATAATGATTCTGCCTCAATTAATAAAAAAGGAATTGGTAGTTGTAAAAGTAATATCTGATGAACTTTATAATCATGTGCCAAAGAAAAATTATCTAGACTTAAATAGGGTAATTAATAGAAGGACAATTTGTTTAACAGAGGAAAAATTAGCTATAATTCCTGAATGCCCTATTGTCTAAAGGAGATTACTATGTATAGAAGAATTAATGGTACCCCTTTTTTATTGCAATCATTTCAGCTCAGAAATAACACGTTTCTCAATCAATGTTTTCGTGCTGAAGCTGACACAAAGATGATAGAAAATGCAAAAGGACATGCATATAGAAGTGATAAAAAAGCCGCTATTAAAGCTAGTTTAGGAGAACATTTAGAAAGAATATGTTCACTAATTTATTATCCTCAAAATTATTATAATGATACACCAGTTATTGATTGTTTCAATTTATTGACAGGTGAAGAAGCTAAAGTAGAAGCAGAAAACGTATTATTAAATTTTCAATTACCTATTTTTGTAAAACAGGGGAAAAGTGAATATAATAACGATTCATGTGGGTTAGCATCACATATCTATAGTGAAAATGCAATAGAGAATGGTTTTAAGGAATTTATTGAAAGACAGTCTCTGGTCTATAATTGGCTTTCGAGGAGCGAGGGTCAGAAGTTGAACTATGATTTAATAAAAAAATACTTTTTTATTAATAAAAATCTAAGGATATTATTAAAAGCTGCTGAAAGACTATCGGAAGAATTTTTTTCTTTCAATATCTCGATAATAAACGGTTTTTTTGTCATTTATACAATAGGTTATGGTGGAAATGCATTTTCTTCAGGTCTAGGAGCAGATTATGATTTATTGAAAGCATTAGAAGGTAGTCTTAACGAGTACATAATGATATTAGAATCAAGTATTTCTATAAAAGAAAACCCAGATTCACTAAAAAGAACAAGTAACAATAAATATGTATATAACTTTTACAACATGGATAAAAGTGAATTTTTAAATAAGTATTCCTATTTGATAAATAGTAATCAGGAAATGGATATACTGGATTATAAATTTAAATCTAACTTTAAAGAAATTCTTCTAAAAGTTCATGCTGATTTTAAGTTAGATATGTATGTATGTTTTTTACCACACCCACAAAAAGATATTAATGTTAAAGTGGTTAAAGTTTTTTCTCCAGAAGGTTTTCCTCATATCGATACTGAATTGTATGATCCTTTAGATTTTGAGATAACAAAGTATTTGCCAAAAAGTAACTATGAGAATAAATATATTTCAATACCTTTCGCATAAGGGAAAGAGTGGTAAAGTGCAAGTTAAAAATTTTATAAAAGAAAATTGGGTTCTTTTATTAATACTATCAATAGTTGGTATAATTTCTTTTGCTTTTTTTATGTATATTCCACTCGCTAATAAATATGTTATAGATAAGGGTATACAAAGTAAGGATAAATATATTCTTCTTCAAAGTATCTTATTATTTGCCGGTAGCCTAGTTATCGCCGATATTGCGTTTTCTATAAAACAAATACTAATGACTTACATTGAATCCTTATATAGTTTGTATTTACGACAAAGTATTCATAGAAAAGTAAGAGAGCTCGAGGACTTAAATAAATTTAATGAGGCTCAGTTAATCTCGTTTCAAATAAATGATGTAAATTTAGCAAAACAAAAATTAAGAAGAAAATTAGATAATTATTTAAGTTATGTTCAATTGATAGCTATTCTAATATTTATTTTAATAATTAATTATAAATTTTTATTAATAGCTATGTTAATAATACCAATTTACTCCATACTACCTAAAATTCTTGGTAAACATATCACTAATACCTCTCTAACTATACAGAAAAATTTAGAGGAAATAACAGAAGAGTTATCAAATAGTTATAGTATTTCAAATGAGATAAGGATTTTTCAAAAAGAGGCATGGGATATTACAAAAATGTTTAATCTCTTTAAAAAAAATGTGTCTCCTGTTGTTAAATTAGAAGTACTTAACAATTTATTTGTCCTAGGTAAAGTTTTTTACTCGCTTTTTTTATGTGTAATTTTTTATTTTGGTTCAGTAATGGTACAAGAAAATCAAATGTCTATAGGAACTCTTTTTGCATTGACATCTTATATTGGGTTTATTTCGGGTCCTGTACAAAGTCTGGTTTTCAATTATGGATTACTCAAAAGTATTAAGGCATCCGAGATGCAAATAATAAATGTATTAGAGAGCAAACAAAGAATTAAATTTAATAATACGCCTGATAAGCAAAAAATATATAATTTAAGGTTGTCTAATATTTGTTTTAAAATATCTGACACCGAAATTTTGAATAGTGTATCTTTTAACTTGTGTAATGGAGAATTCGTGGGTATAAAAGGTATAAGTGGTAGTGGAAAATCAACACTATTAAATTTAATTGCTAAATTTATTCATCCTAATAATGGGATAATTTATCTAAATGGAAGAGATATAAAAGATATTCCAGATAATGAATTTTTTAATTATGTGAATTACGTTTTTCAAGATAGTAATTTTATTAAGGGTACTCTGAAAGAGA
Source organism: Cytobacillus sp. Bva_UNVM-123 (assembly GCF_046351715.2). Taxonomy (NCBI): domain Bacteria; kingdom Bacillati; phylum Bacillota; class Bacilli; order Caryophanales; family Bacillaceae; genus Cytobacillus; species Cytobacillus sp. Bva_UNVM-123. The sequence goes on along the minus strand of NZ_CM177772.1, from coordinate 4,017,950 downwards.
ATTTATTTATTGAAAGTCATGAAGAACAGAATTTTATGAAGGTTGCTGATGACTTATTTTTAAAACTAAATCTTGATTTTCTACATAATAATTTTGAATATTGGATCGAAAAAGACGGACGAAATTTATCTGGAGGTCAAAGACAGAGGCTGTCTATAATTAGAGCGCTATTAGTTAATCCCCCAATTCTATTATTAGATGAGGTGACGAGTGCTCTTGATTTTGAAATGTCAAATAAGATGATTGATTTAATTAAAGAAATGAGAAAAGATAAGATTACTATTATGGTTACACATGATTTAAAAGTATTAAAAAAATTTAATAGGATATTTGAATTGAACAATGGAGTCTTAGAGGAAGTGTGAAATTCCAATATGGGACCGTTCGATAATAGAGAATACACTAATAATTAGTTGCGATAGAGTTTGCAATTAGTTAAGTAACAAAAAGGCAGACTAAAAAAAGAAATTAATGTGGTAATGATATAAGGTCTCTAGAAAAAGAGTGTATATATTAAATTTTGAGTACGACAAGTCACATTATTACTGCAAAAAATCCTTTTCTCATTAAATTGTTTATTTTTCTATAACTCTTGGTTTGTTTAGTTACTACAATAAAGAGATCTAGAAAAATCGCAAACTCTTAAATAATGAAATGCAAACCCGCTCCTGAGTATAACACTCGGCAGCGGGTTTTAGTTTGTCTGCATTAAAAAAGACTAGAAGGGATAAGAAAAATAATAATGTTGATTTGCCTGAGCCACTGCCCCCAATAATTGCTGTCTTACTTTCTTTTTCAATTCTTAAATTCTAATTTGATATGACATAGCCATCATTGTAACCATATGATAAATTAATACATTCAATTGCTGTACCATTATCATCATTTTCAATGAACTTTATTTTTGTTGCAGTTTTAGTAAAATCTTCCATTCTATTAAACGATTTCTGTAGGTGTTTTAATGGCGTTCAATCAAATTGTAAACCGAGAATAGCTCCATTTTTTACCTGAAAATATTGTAATTTTTGTTTCTCTTCTACAAACAATTTATTTTGTGAAGATACCTATCTTTCTCAAGTAAGGTCAATGTCAAAGAGATTTTTAGGTTGATATTAAGAAAAGGAATTTTTTTTTTGCTTACAGCGAGTTTTTATCCGAAATAATCAGCATTTTATGGTATATGTATTATCTGAATGAAATAGAGGATAGTGCTATGGATTTATCTACTCACTTCATTTTCTCCTAAAGAAATAGTCATCTAAGGCTGCGAGTTTACTACGTTTGTCTAGAATATAGCTTTAATCGTAGGTTGCATGGGCTTATTTATTCAATTTAATATGGACGATTATAAAGAAGGAGGACTTATTACTAATATTAAAGTGTATACGTTTGTTCACCTAGATCTTGGCTTCTTTCTTTTTCCTGCATTAATGGTAGTAATGATTTTGATACAACATTGGCTAAGTGCAGAGAAGGGAAGAATTGCAAACATATTATTGTGTGCCGGTGTAATATTATGTTTCCTTGGAGCACTGGTCTATATTATTGTAACACCTAGTTTCTTTGGACCAGGCTACTGGATAATTGCTCTTGGATTTTTACTCATCATAATTGCGATGGCCTATTTCTTCATTTACGCCTCTTATTCTGCTCAAAAAAACTTGGATATGAAAGAAGATTTAATGAGTTCTACTTATTCTAAGCACTGAAAGTTTAAAATTCTAGTACGCCGGCTATAGTTGGTATCACAGATAGTTACTGGAGTGATGAAATCTAATTCTAATTCATAGCAGGCTTACCTACTCAGAATATAGTAGAGTAAGGATATAATTTGATAGTGATTTAGTAGAAATGAGGAATGGGGCTGGGACATAACTAAATTATCCACTTTTAAAGCCGAAAAATATACGTTACTGAACACGTGAAAAACAATAAAAACCGAACTATTCCGAAGCTCTTAATTAGAGTTTCAAATAATAGTTCGGTTTTTTCATTGACTGAAAACCTTTTGTTCCAGCCTCTTCTCTTTTTTCAAAAGAAATTTTAGGGTCTACCCCCGTCATTAGTGTTTTGGTATTTTTGGTTTAGGAGTGAATTATTCGTATAGAAATCTTTTACGTTCGGAGGCATAATCTTATCAGTTATCTTACTTATCATAGTGAGAGAAACATTAATTCTATAGATATTTTTCATTTGATCTTCAATGTTTCTAGTGGCATTTCTTTAGTCATCCTGCTAATTTTAGTTTCATTAAATAAGATTCATTTCATTCAGCTTTTTAAATAAGATATCGTTTTGAGTCACTTTGATGTTTTGATTTCTTGTATAGTTAGATTTTATATAAATACTTGTTGAATATAGATTAGAGTGATTAATGAGCTGCATGATTGATGTAATAGATGACCCTGATTCTGACATTAATGTAGTAAAACTATGCCTAAAATGATTATTGCAGATGAATTGAGCCACAAGTGCGGAGTTTTGAGCCAGTGATTGCGGAAGAAAGAGCCACTTTCTGCAGACTAGAGAGCCAGCTATAGAAATGGAGCAACAAAGGATTGTGAGCAACCACAAAAAATGTTAAAGGATTCACAGGAAGGCGACATTATTTATGTGACAGACTTAACTTGGATCACCCGTAGTACACAGGATTTATTTGAATTAATTGATAATATAAGAGGTAAAAAGGCAAGTTTAAAATCACTAAAAGATACATGGCTAGATTTATCAGAAGATAATCCAATCCATACAGCCAATTCTTAATTACAAACGGCTGGTGTTAACCAATTAGAGAGAGATCTTATTCGTATGCGACAACGGATTACCTCCATTAAAGGACCATTTTACCCCTTTCAGAAGATTGGCTATTTATTAGGGTGGGAATTTTGATATCACGGTAGAAAAGATGTTAAACATTGTATGAAAAGGCCTTATATACAAGATATTATGCTAATTTGTATGTAAAGCCTTGTTTTCCATGCAAAAACATACTTTCATTTAATTGATACTTACGGAAGGCAATACAAGTTCTGCACGCACCCCTTTACCGACATCACTTGTTAAAATTAAATATCCTTGATGGGCCTTTGCGATTCTTGCAACCATTGGTAAGCCTAAACCATGTCCATTGTGGCTAGCACGCTTTCTTTTAGAAGAAAAGGGTAATTCCAATAGATTAGGAATTTCACTTTGAGGGATTCCATTACCGTTATCCTCTATGATAAAAATACAGGTCCTATTACTTTCATTAAAGGTCGTTTGTAAAATTATTATACATCCATCAGGATTATGATTAATACTGTTTTGTATTAGATTACTAATGGCACGCTTTAATAATCGCTCATCGCCATCGATTTGAACCCTTTCATCTAAAATTCCAACTTCTATTGTGAAACGTTCATCTAACCCGTTATTTAAAAATTCGGATGCAACTTGTCTTGCAAGTGCGGAAAGGCGGATTGGCTTTTTGTTAAGAGGATGCATTTCATATTCAAGCATTGAGACAAGGTTTAAATCACTTACAAGAGATCGTAAATTCTCTGCTTGTCGCCGAATAATACTAGCTTGTCTTCTTTGTTCTGAAGGGATATCGCTATTTTCCTCCAAGTCACTTGCATAACCAAGTACCATAGAAAGTGGGGTTCGAATGTCATGTGAAATCCCGGCTATCCAGTTGGAACGTGCTTCATCCCGTTCTTTTAAACTAACATTTTTCTTACGAAGTAAAGTTGCAACACGATTTACGTTTTGTGCAAGGTCGGCTAATATGCCTTTTGGCTCTATAAATACCTCTCTATCCTCACCAAGAGCTTGTATTCCTTGAGTTAGTGGACGGATAGAGCGAATCAGTTTATAACCAATGAGAAGTGATAAAAGTAAAGCCAAACCTATATTAATAATAAGTAAAGAAGCTATCCTTAACGGTAAAGATGAGACCCAATTTGTAAGAAGGATATGCTGATATTTTGCCAAGCTCCCTTTTGGATACCCTACAACTACTATTCCTTCACTATGTTCCCATACAAAAACAGGGTAATCCATTAAGTACCTTTGGGTAAACTTGGCTACATCTGTCAATGAATAGGTTTCGGGAAGCTCATCAGGAAGTTGATATTTCCATCCCACTTGTCCGGTATCGTCAATTAGCATGGCCCATGCATGATTCTGTTCCAGTAATTTTGTAGGTGTTGAATCTAGAGAATAGCTATCAGATGAATGGTGTAACCCCTCTGCTACTTTTTGAACAACTGTGGCAGGAGAATTCCCTTCGTTCATGCCATTAAGTATCCAAACGCCTAACAAGATAAAATTTAAAACCAATAAAAAGGCGGAAATTATCATAGTTGCACCAATAAAGCGCTTTAAAATACGTAATGAACCTTCCATTATTCGCCTCCCTTAACCATTAATTTATATCCTAACCCCCGAATAGTCAGTAAATATTCAGTTTTAGAAGGATTTACTTCAATTTTTTCACGGATACGGCGGATGTGTACCATCAGTGTATTTTCATAACCATAATAATCATCCCCCCATGCTGCCTGACAAAGTGCATCGCTGGTAACGATTCGATTTCGATTTTCAAAAAGTTTTAACAGTAATGCATGTTCCTTTGCTGTCAAAGAAATCTCATTAATGTCACTACGAACCGTACCACTTTCTAGATTAATCACGCGGTTCCCTAACTGAAAAACAGGATATTGTTCCGGCTTTGGTGGTGAATAGACCCTTCTCAAGATTGCCGTTAGGCGGAGAACTAGTTCGCGTGGTAAAAAAGGTTTAACAATATAATCATCAGCACCAAGTCCAAGACCTAATAATCGATCTTCGTCTTCACCTCTTGCCGTTAAAAAAAGGACAGGCATATTTGATGATTGACGTAAGGAAGATAGAAGGGAAAATCCGTCGCCATCAGGGAGCATTACATCTAAAATAGCTAAATCCGGTTTTACAGATTGGCAAACTTCTATAGCCTCCACACAATTGGAGGCCTGATAAATGCGATCAAATCCTTCCTTACGTAAGAATCCATCCACCATATTCCTTATTTCATGCTCATCGTCTACGATAAGTAACTTTTTATTTTTTATATTATCCAATTAATATCACCCAATATAATTATATATTACTCTTTTCTTCCTTCATCCTTATAATCTGGTCATTAATTATGATTTAAGGTTAGCGTAAGGTCAATTTCAGCCTGACGAAAGGTTAACTTTTTATATTGTATATAAAGAACATTGATGAAACAAATTGGAGGATGAGAATATGAGTCAAATAGTTACTACCCACAATCTTTCCAAACGATATGGTAATACATATCGTGTGAAGGATGTAAATTTATCTGTAGGTGAAGGGGATATTTTTGGATTTCTTGGACCAAACGGAGCAGGAAAATCTACCACATTAAAAATGATATTAGGATTAACACGACCAACTGATGGCAAAGTAAAGGTCTTTGGAAAGGATTTTGATGCAAATCGCCGTCTTATTTTAGGCCAAACTGGTTCTCTTATTGAATCTCCGTCTTATTATGGACATCTATCTGGGCTTGAAAATATGCGAATTATACAAAGACTGCGGGGAGTTCCAGATAGGAATATATCAGAAGCATTAAAAATCGTTCGATTAGAAAACCAAAAGGATAAAAAGGTAAGTCAATATTCACTAGGCATGAAACAGCGATTAGGGATTGCTATGGCGTTATTATCTTTACCAAAGCTTTTAATACTAGACGAACCTACAAATGGTCTTGACCCTGCTGGTATTGGTGAAATTAGGGAGCTGATTAAATCTTTACCCCAGCGCTATGGAATAACGGTACTTATCTCTAGTCACCTCCTTTCAGAAATTGAACAGATTGCAACATCAGTAGGCATTATTAACGATGGTAAAATGCTATTTCAAGGTAGCATGGATGAATTAAAAAACAAGAGTCATCCAACCATTATGATAAAAACTCGTAATAATATGTTGGCACAAGAACTACTTTCTACTAAAGGCTTCTTCCCGTTACAACGTGGTGATTCTTTGGTGTTTGAAAACTTGAAAGATGAACAGATAGAACAAGTAAATAGAGATTTAGTTGAGGCCAATATAGGAGTACTTCGTATTGAAGATCATAAAAAGAACCTAGAGAGTATTTTCCTAGAGATTACAGGAAAGGAGCGTAGCCTGTAATGAAACTGATAGGCCTCGAATTCTACAAATTACGTCATAAGCATATTTTTTTGATGATTACATTATTTTTGCTTGTAGAAATAATGTGGGCGTTCATGGCAACTAGTATGTCAATTTCCCGTAATCCAGAGAATGCTAGTTGGGAACAGCTTATTATGATGCTGACCTCTATGAACGGCTTGTTTTTACCTATTCTTTCAGCAATATGTGTATCTCGTATCTGTGATATGGAGCATAAGGGGAATACATGGAAACTATTGCTGACAGTTTCTGTGAAACGGGGGCAACTCTATGCAGCAAAGTATATTTGTGCAAGTATTGTCATGTTGTGGGTAATTTTATTGCAAGTTTTTTCTATCAGTATATTTGGTATTATTAAAGGTTTTGAACAACCTATACCATTAACCCTGCTTATACAATTCCTTATGGGAACAGTTTTGACCACCATGATCATTATTGCACTGCAACAATGGGTATCAATGGCGGTTAAAAATCAAGCTTTCGCTTTATCTCTTGGTATGATTGGGGGATTTATCGGCATGGCAGCTGATTTATTTCCGTTAGGAATTCGAAGATTTTTCATTTGGTCCTATTACACAGGGTTAAGCCCCGTTAAGCAAAACTATGTAAATGAAAAAATGCAATTTATTATACAGGATTTAAATACATTATTGCCTTCAATTGAGGTGCTGGTTATAGCTGGGATTATTATCTATTTAGCTGGTAGCAACCATATTTCAAGGCAAGAGTTATAAGGAGGGGTGACAATGTTAATACGATGTATTTCTGCTGAGTGGTTGAAACTAAAACATTCACGCATATGGGTGATTCTGATAATTCTTCCGATTATAAGTGTATTAATTGGAAGTGCCAACTTTTATTTGAATCAAGGTGTTTTAGGGAAAGAATGGTATAGCCTCTGGTCACAAGTTGGATTATTTTATGGGGAATTTTTCTTTCCCATACTTATTGCCATTTGCTGTGCGTATATGTGGAGATTAGAGCATTTAAATAAAAACTGGAACATGATCATGACCGCACCAGTATCTGTAGCAAGTATTTTTCTTTCTAAATTGTTTGTTGTCAGTGTAATGCTCATTTTTGTTCAAGGTTCGTTTTTTCTTTTGTATCTTCTTGGGGGAAAGTTGGTAGGGCTGACCTCTGCACTTCCTAATGAATTATTTAAATGGTTAATACAGGGATGGATAGCTAGCCTTACAATTAGCGCTTTACAGTTGGCCCTTTCAATGCGTTTTCGTAGTTTCGCTGTTCCCATCGGTATCGGTTTATGTACTACTTTTTTGGGTTTAGGAATGTACGTAATGGATTTAGGAATGTTTTTTCCCCATTCTCTTTTGACTATAGGAATGGGTGTACTCAGTCAATCGGGTTTTTCATCCCAAAATGATTATTTATTATTCTTGATAATGAATCTACTCTACCTAATTGTCATTAGCTTAGTAGCAATTCAGTGGATGAGAAAGAAGGATGTAGTAGCTTAAACAAATAAAAGGAAGTGTTAGCATGAAAAAAGTTTTGTTTGGAATAATTGGCCTAATACTGTTGATTGTCGTAGCGTTTTCCATCTTCTTTTATAATCCTAATAAGCTGACCCCAGAAAATCCGGAAGGGAAAACTCTTTATTATACTATGGTCGTTAATGATGAAATAAAATTAGGTGATAATCAGCGATATGAATATAACTTAGATGCCTTTGATGAAAAAGGAGAAAAAAAGACTCTTACTTTTACCAGTAGCAAACAATTACAAGAAGGCGCATATTTAGAATTGTATGTGGCACCTTTTCGTGGTGTTACATACTGGCAGGAGGTTCAGTTAGAGGAATTACCTAAACAAATTAAAAGCGTTTATTCAAAGTGAAAAACTGAAACATAATATTAATGAGGAATTATGAAACAGCTGCTATACGGGAGCTATTGCAAACAAATAATTATTCTTTATTCCATTAAAGGGTGGCAATAATGAAGCAATGAAAGGCCTAAATTCTCAGTAATTTCATAATGAGAATTTAGGCTTTTAATATTGAGATTTCTTTAATGTTGTAAATCCGCATTTTCCTGACGCTACCTCTGCATGCCAATGAACATGACTCTATTATACAGGAGGCTTTTTTATGATTAATTATCGTAAGATTCTGGAACTGTATTTTGAGAATGTCAGTCAAAGAACAATAAGTTCAAGTACTGGACATTCAAGAAATACAGTCTCCAATGTCGTTCGTAAAGCCAAGAAACTTGGCTTAGAAAGTTTGGACGACATCATGACCAATCCGTGGCTGGAATCGTTTCTTTTCCCAGAGAAACAAGCTATCGAGAAAGGTTACTTTCCAGTGGATTGGGAGAAAGTTCATAAGGAACTTCAAAAAAAGAATATCACTTTAACCTTATTGCATAAAGAATATGCAGATGAAGCTCGTGAAGGTGGCAAGATACCTTATGCTTATCGTACTTTTACCGAGAACTACGGAAAGTATGCCAAAAAGTATAAGCTTACTATGCCTATTCGGCGAAAACCAGGTGAAATTATGGAAGTAGATTGGGCTGGTTCCACTCTGGAAATTAAAGATCGTTCTACTGGGGAGATTTTATCTGCGTATGTATTTGTAGCTACCTTGCCTTATAGTCAATTGAGTTATGTCGAGGCATTCTTAGATATGAAGTCCGCAAACTGGCTGACAGCTCATATTCATGCATTTGAATATTTTGGAGGTGTTCCTGAAGTCTTAGTTCCAGATAATTTAAAGACCGGGGTGACAAAGGCTCTTAGAAGTGAACCTCTTTTAAATGAAGCCTATCGTGAACTTGCTGATTACTACCGTACAGTTGTCGTTCCAAGTCGTGTTCGTAAACCAAAGGATAAACCAAGTGTCGAGGGTTCAGTTGGGCATGTTTCAAGACAGATTATTGCTTCTTTAAGAGACTATCAGTGTTTTCATCTTGAGGACTTAAATCAACAGATTTTTAGAAAATTGGAGGATCTTAATACGCTCGATTTCCAAAAGCGTCCGGGCTCAAGAAAAAAGGTGTTCGAGGAAGAAGAAAAATCCTATCTTCAAGCTCTCCCTCAAACAAGATACAAGCTTACTGAATGGAAAATAGCAAAGGTTCAACTGAACTACCACATCCAAGTTGAACGAATGTATTATTCCGTTCCATATGACTATGTCCGTGAATCTGTCGATGTTCGACTGACTACGGATCTAATTGAAGTTTACTTCAAAGAAACAAGAATTGCATCCCATAAACGATTAAATGGAGAAATTGGTCAATATTCTACGAATACGGATCATATGCCTGATAACCATCGATTATATCTAGAACATAATCCAGAAAACAACAAGAAGTGGGCTGAGTCAGTAGGACCATATATGACAGAATTTGTCTCTTATATTTTGAGAAATAATATAGAAAAGAAAGCGTTAAATGTCCTGAGTACATTAAGGAATTTATCAACAAAGTATACAACGGATGAATTAGAACAAGCAACACAAACATTACTTGAGATATCAACAAATCCAACGATTTCAGTTTTAAAAAGCATACTTGATCGGAAGAAAAAGCAACGAAAGAACAAGAAGAGAGACATAGAAAACTACCAAACTCAAAATGAGGATTATGGGTTTGTACGTGGGGCTAAATACTTTGGGACGGATAGTAAATGATGAACGAAGAAACGTTACGTAAATTAACTGAAATGAGAATGGGAGCAATGGCAGAGTTATATCAGCAACAAAGTCAAAACAAGGAATATAACAACATGGACTTTGATGATCGTTTCAATCTATTGGTAGATTACGAGTATGACCGCCGCAAGACAAATAAATTGGAACGTTTGATTAAACAAGCTACGTTTAATGATCCAACCGCAGCTATCGAAGATATAGAATACCATCCAGACCGTAAGTTAGATAAGAATTTAATCTTAGAATTAGCAACGGGGAATTACATCCAGAATCATCATAACATCATTTTAATGGCGGCTTCAGGAAACGGAAAAACATGGATAGCGAATGCCTTTGGAATTCAAGCGTGTCGACAGTTTTACAAAGTAAAGTATATAAGATTACCTGAATTACTTGATGAATTAGCTGTTGCGAAATATGAAGCTGATGGCAGTTTCCGAAAGCTAATCCAAAAATATAAAAAGATTGATTTATTGATACTTGATGAGTGGTTATTAACCGAACTTTCAGAGGAACATGTGCTTCATGTGTTAGAAATTATTGAAGCAAGATTAAAGCGAACATCTACAATATTCTGTTCCCAATTTTCACCGGAAGGGTGGCATTCTAAGTTAGGACAGGCACAGATAGCTGATGCGATTTTGGACCGTATTGTGCACGATTCGTACAAAATACTAGTTGACGGGGAAGTTTCAATGAGAGAACGTCACGGATTGACGGTATCTCAATGATTCCTGAAGAAGTAGAACTCCGTATAGCAATGTATTTCTTTCATAGGCATTTACCTGATGACATAATGAGGAGTGTGGAAGCAAAGCTATTACCTCCATGTATCTGGCTGGATGAAGATAAATTCGATCATGATGAACTCGTTCGCTGGGCTCTTGAGATCATTGATAAACACCTTGACGGGAAACGCTTTAAATAAGATAAACTAAAGCTATTGGAGACTTCTACGTTTCCAATAGCTGCTTATACTTTACTACCATTGGCTCCCGACTCCGCACTTACTGGCTCGATTGTCCGCAAATAGTGGCTCAAAACTCTGCACAACTGGCTCATTCTGTCTGCAATACTCACCCTAATATGGACTTTAGTGACCGTCAAGTAGAAATGAACTCTTTCTTACTTCAAAATGCTGAAAATGAGTGAACACTAAGTTTATTGGGATTAACGATTGCTTTTTGAAACAGAGATGATATTAGAATCCATAAAATATGCTCAATTGTAAAGTTCTTTGTGATCAAAAAGTATAACTAATATAGATGGTGAAAAGAGCGTAAAATTGTTACAAAAAAGCTTTCGCTTTATGAGAAATATTATAGTTGATTTTTGATGGAATTGAGGAAACTAATTTGTGTTTTTAATTATAAGAGTAATCAATTCTTTTCTAGCAGAAGTATAAATTTATTTTGCCACATACCATTAATTTTTATTAATTGCACATTTAATGTACATTATTAAAATTTTTGATTGAACTTATTTTATTTAGAGTAAATAGGATAATTATGAAATAGAAAAGAGAATTGTGTAAAAAGCGATAAACTTTTTGGATATAGCATGAAGTTTTTTGATTTATTGTTTCCCAAATCTATTTATAGGGCATCCTTTTATCTAAAAGTTTAAGAAATGGATGGGAGGCAAAAGAAAAATGAAAGGCTCTATCTTTAAAAGAGGTAAGATTTATGCTGTTAGATATGACATAGGTGTAGGAGGAAAGAGGGAACAAAAGTATAAAGGAGGATTTAAAACAAAGAAGGATGCTCAGGAATATCTTAACAAAGCGTTATGTGAAATAAACGATGGGACTTACGTGAAACAAAATAACGTACTGTTTTCGACATATATTGAGGAGTGGTTTAATAATTCTTATAAAATGTCAGTAGCAGAAACTACAGCGGAAACGCGCTGGTTTTATATTGAAAAACATGTGATCCCATACTTTGGAAAAACCCCATTACAAATGATTACAACGAAAAAACTTGATGAATTTTACAACCAAAAAATAGAATTAGGACTATCAGCTAAGACTGTAAGGGAATTTCATAATTTAATGAGACGTGCCTTCGGTCAGGCGATTAAATGGTCTTTAATAAAGATTAATCCAGCTTTAGACGCGACTCCCCCAAAAATTGAAGTAAAGGAAATAAACCTTTGGACGATAGAACAAACTAAGCAGTTCTTGAAATTACTGGGATCCCAAAATATAGATCCAATTTTTGAATTGATTATCTTCACAGGAATGAGAAGAGGAGAAGCTCTAGGGTTGAAGTGGGAAGATATTGATTTTCAGAAGGGGAAAATAAGGGTAGTAAGATCATTAGCAAAAACTATAGAAAAGGGCTTGTTTTTAAAAGATGTAAAAACACAAAGCTCTAAACGTCAAATATCCATATCGGCATATTTATTAAATAAACTTCTACAACACAAAGAAGAGCAATCAAATCATAAAAAGAATTTTAAAGAAACGTATAATGATCAAGGAATGGTTTTTTCTACGTTTGAAGGGGGCTTTAAGGATCCAAGAAATCTTTTAAGAGATTTCAATCGTCTAATTAATCAATCAGGATTGCCAAAGATAACAATTCATGATTTAAGGCACTTACATGCCACTCAGTTAATGATTAACGGAATAAATCCTAAAGTTGTTCAAGAGCGATTAGGACATTCACGAGTTGCGGTAACATTAGATTTGTATTCACATGTAAATGAGGATTTACAAATAGAGGCTGCCATTCGATTTGAAAACGAGTTTTTTAAAGATTCTTCAATTGAAAGATGATGCGGGAGTAAGGTTGTCGTTTTTTAAAAAGATTTATCATTTAATACATAGTTCGATAATTTAAAATAAAGATTGATAAATAATAATAAAGTTTGACTAAAAATCCTGTGTCAAAGCTGGATTTTTTCTTATTCCACAATCGGGCCAGCATTCCTGTATTGAAGGAAAATGAGATTTGAGTATCAAAAAGACCTCTTGGTATGATTAGAATGTCCTGAAGCTGGCCAGCGAAATGGGCAAAATCTATCATGACCAGGAGGCCTATCATGAATTATAACCAAAACAAGAAAATCGCTCAAATTACTTCTAAAACACTTATTATCGGAGTAGATATTGCAAAATACAAACATGTAGCCAGAGCTCAAGATTTTAGAGGGTTAGAGTTTGGCTCACCTTGTTACTTTGAAAATACAAAAGATGGATTTTGTCATTTTCTTAATTGGATCTCACGACTTATGAAAGCTCAAATGATGAATCAAGTAATTGTCGGTATGGAGCCGACAGGTCATTATTGGCTTAATTTAGCTTATATTCTTAGGGAACATACGATTAAATTTGTGTTAGTTAATCCATTACACGTTAAGAAAAGTAAGGAATTAGATGATAATTCACCAACTAAAAACGATATAAAAGATGCTAGAGTTATTGCGCAATTGGTTAAGGACGGGAGATATGCTGAACCAACTATTCCACAAGGTATTTATGCAGAACTCCGTGTGGCTAAGAAAATTCGTGATCTCTTAACTGTTGACCAACAAATTGTACAAGGTCAAATGCATAACTGGATTGACCGATATTTCCCTGAATTTTTAACGGTTTTTAAGAATTGGGAAGGTAAAGCAGCTTTACAATTTTTGAAGTTAAATGTATTACCACATGAACTTGTACATTTCTCTGATCAGGATCTATTAAATCACTTAAGAAAAGCTGTTAAACGCAGTGTAGGGATAAGTAAGATTCAGGATTTAAAACAAGCAGCCCGTGAATCTATTGGTATTCGTCAAGGGGCAGATATGGCGAAATTAGAATTACAAACATTGATAGCTAAATATGAGTTAATCCAGTCTAAATTCGAAGAATTGGATACCAAAATAGATGCATTAATTGATCAAATACCCGGTGTTCAACAGATGCTTGCCATCAAGGGAATCGGAAGAGATACTGTCGCAGGCTTTTTTGCAGAAGTCGGAGATCTAAATGAGTACTCCCATCCTAGGCAAATCATTAAGCTCGCTGGGTTAAGTCTTAAGGAAAATACGTCTGGAAAGCATAAGGGACAAACAAGGATTACGAAGCGAGGTAGAAAGAAACTTCGTGCTCTGCTGTTCAGAGTCTGTATGATACTCGTTGCGAAGAATTCAGCTTTTAAAGCACTTCATACCTATTATACACAACGACCTGACAACCCATTGAAAAAGATGCAATCTCTGATCGCTTTGTGTAATAAGCTCATACGTATATTCTTTGCCATAGGTAAAAAACAATTTGAATTTAGTGAAGCAAGGATGTTAACGGATATTCCTCATATGGCAGTATCAGAGAATGTAAAAATAGCCGGTTGATAATGTTTTAGAATAGATTAAGTAGTAAGTAGTTAGGTACTCAAGGTTTAGGTACATTTGAAGCACGGATTAGTCAGTAAAGCAACAATACTTCGGGCAAGGACCCTGTGGGCCAGCGTAACTGACATCCACCTCATGGAAAGGTTGGACGAAGGAATTTGAGAGCAAAGACTCTGTGAGGCATGGGAGGGTTGACCTCCATGAGATATGTGGACATCCACCAGTGCTATCATATTTTCACTAATGAACCAATTTATGTAAAAGATTGGTTTATTAAGCTGTGAGTCTTTTTTCTTCAAATGTCCAATTTTATCCTCAAAATCCATCTCTATCCACACAGAAGATAACCTTTGAAACAAGACTACTATGAAAATCTAAGAAAACAGGAGAAATCGTTAGATTTTACATTCATTATTGAGGGAGATTGTTGAATAACGCTTATTAAGAGAAATGAAGATTGTGAAAAGACGTACTTAAGCTAAAGGGGCAGGTTAGTGCAAGAAGAATATTGGCTATCTATGGTAAAATTCAAGTTGTGAGAGGTGAATTAAATGAAAAAAGTTTTATTTGGTGTCATTTTAATTTTAGGTTTATTTTTAATCGGTATTTTATCAGGATTGCACTTTAAAGAGATAAATGCAGTACCAGGCGATGTTAAAATGATTCATTCAAGTGATATTGGTAATTATGCAAAAGCAGTATTATTTGAAGATAATACTCATAATACATTCGGGGTGGCAAAATTAGAAAAAAAGTTTGGCTTTTTGTATCGGTATGATGGTGGTGCATGGGAGGGTATGGTAGAAGAAGGCAAACCATTTCAAGCCACTGGAATTGGCGATGAGGATGATTTTTTAGTTGCTATAAAAACAGCAAAAAATTCTAACATCGAGTATATTGCACTGGGAAACCATATGGAAGGTGTAATGCCATCGGATAAATACGAATTAACCCTTGATGGTGTAAGAGAAAACATTGACGAATATTATTTAAAAGAAGTAAAGGATAACTATGTACTTTTTGTCACTGACGAATATTCAGAGGATACATGGACTATTAGAGCTTTTGATAAAGATGGTAATTTGATAGCTGATGAATTATTTGGTGGAGACGCAAGATACATTGATTGGAAATAAGGGAATATATTCTACTAACGGGGGCGATTGCTAAACAATAACAATTGCTTCTTGTGCTAACGGGGCAGAACTGTTCAATAAGACAGCTATTGAAACTTATACAAAATACTAAACGTCAAATTGAAGAAAGGGGGACTTGTATGAGAAATAAAAATTTACTTTCGATTGCAGTATTATTTATTTTAATCACTTTTTTTTTACCAAGTAAGCTACTTGCAACTTCTTGGGCTTTTCAATTTGTAGTATGGCAAGGTTATATTTATGTAGTAAGCGATGAGTATGTAACCGAAATTGATAGCGAAATTGGTCAAGTCACTAAATACTCAGATATGGAATCTTATTCTGGTAATTTCTCTAATACTTTTAAAAAGGGTACTAAGTATTATTCAATCAAAGGTATTAACACAGACGAAGCAATAGCTATTGAAGAATCTGATGGTCGATATATAAAGGCGTATAGAGAAGGGGAATATGAAGTAAGAAGTGCTTTTGATGGATTTTTTGGTGGACAACAGGGAATTATTAAGATTTTTATTTTTTCAATATTGTGTATTTTAGTTATTATTCTCATTTATAAAGTTTTAAATAATAATCGTGGAAAATAATAATTTCTTATTTAACTATTGGGGGCTTTAGTTCAATAAAGATCTTCATCAAAACCAGCCAATAGTTGTCAACATTTTTTAATAAAAAAATTAAAAATATCATGTTATACTAAATTCGTGTATACCAAATAACCGTCCAAATACTGTGTTTGGAAAGTTCCGGTTAACTCGGTTAAATTGTTAAATCAAGCTAAATCTTGGAAAGAAGTTTTGCTTTTTAAAAGTGCATAAATCCAATGTAGGAGTTTGTTTGCACAAGCTATCACAGCTACTCTAAAAGGTTTTCCTTCTTCCCGTTTTTTATCATAAAACGCTCGTAATCTCTTATTACGAGGAAGGATTTCATCCGTTGTTTTCTGTTTGCGACAGTCACGAATAGCACATTTAACAGCCATATACAAAGCTTGACGTAGTCTGCTAGAGCCTCTTTTGGTAATTCGATTGTAAGTACCTTTGAATGTGCCAGATTCAAAGACACTTGGATCAAGACCGGCAAATGCGACTAGTTTCTTAGGATGATTAAACCTTTCAATTTCCCCAACTTCAGAAATAATCGTGGCTGCGATTTTTTCACCGATACCGGGAATTGATCGGATAATCTTAGATTCTTCAATACTTTTTGCTAAAACATCTATCTCATTTTCAAGCATGGATAGATGTTTTTTGTATTCAAAGAGCATATTAATAAACATATCTAAGCTCAGGGCAAGACTAGAGTATAAAACCTTCTGAAAAGGGTTTTGAGCTGCGGCAGTCATTAGCTTTTCAGCCTGTTTGTTTGCCCATTGTAGTGAACGAGTATTACAGAATTCTTTTATTTTAGTTGTTAATGTTTCAGTATCACCTTTCAAGACATCTTCTGAAGTAGGAAATGCTTGTAATGTCTTTAAAGAAACGTCCGAATATAAATCTCCAAAAACCTTACTATATCCAGGAAAAACTTGATCCAAAACTGCTTGAAATTGTAGTTTGGTTTGTACAAACATGCCTGTGATATTATCGTGCTGTCTCGTAAGATGACGTAAGTTCATAAGTTGGATACCACGCTTTTTATAAGGCTCTAAATCCTCTTTATAATACAGCTCGCAGAGGTGATTGGCATCAATGATATCTGTTTTTACCTTTCGCAAACTAGAACTTTTTGCTTTATAGGAGATGAGTGGATTTACAATAATAATTAAATAGCCTTTGTCCTCAAAATATTGAACAACCGGTGTATGATAATGACCCGTTGATTCCATTACAAGAGGGGGACGTTCTCCTGAAATATCTTCTATCTCTTTAATAAAATCTAATAAACTAGCTAACCCATCAAGATCATGTTTTACTTTGAAACTTTTTTTGTAGGGTTTCTTTCTCTCCAAGTATGCTTGAATCTGACTTTCACCTTTTGCCACATCCAGACCAATGACTGGATTCATTATAAACTTCCTCCTCCAAATATAATTACCGGTACCCCTAATCCTTCTTGTAGTGTCATAGCTTCGCTTGTTATACGAGATCATTGTCCCAACCAGCCTCAAACATGTTTCTACAAGTAGGGGGCGAACTGTTTTGCGGACGGGGTCTTAGCCCCACGGGCGCGAACGTTCTACCCCGGCTACCGTTATCATATATCGATATAAAAAATGGTCAACCAGAAATATTTTCTGGCTGACCTAATAATACGATAGGGCGCGATTGTTGAACAACATAAGTAGAAAATGATCAAACTTTTTTAAAAAATCAAACTTTAATCTGTTGAATAACAATCCCTTTTGATTATTCTTTTTTCAAAAGGGATTGTCAAATATATCGTAAAATACGGGTTTGTGAGGTATTTTAATCAAACTTTATTCCAAGGATACACAGGTGAGTTAATTAATTCGGTAAAATAATGTACAAATAAGTTGCTTTCTAACGCTTTAGTATACTAAAGGTGTACACTTTGTGCACACTTCACGTTTTAACAAGAAATAGGGAGAATGAAAAACAAGAAAAACCCTTGCTACGCAAGGGTTTCCTTTATGGAGAATAGGGGGCTCGAACCCCTGACCTCTACGCTGCCAGCGTAGCGCTCTCCCAGCTGAGCTAATCCCCCAATTGGTTGGTACAACAATGATTATATCGGCAACATTGGAATTTGGCAAGAGGACTATTGCATACTTTCTATTTCAACACTCCGCACGCCACTCAACTCGGATACGCTGTAATAAATATCGGTAATACTTTTCTTATGGCTTGTTGTAACGATAAGTTGGATGAGATACTTTTGCTCTTCGATATCTTTTATTCGTACACGTATGATGGATATTTTCAAATCTTTTACAGCTGAGAGGATGTCTTCGATGTTTTCTTTACTGCTAACTTTTAGTTGAAGGGTAACTTCCCTCTCACGTAATTGTCTCGGACCGACTAATTTAATAAACATAGGAATGACTTCAACGCTAATGATGAGTAGTGCCACCCCAGTCATTGCTTCAATATAGAAGCCTGCACCAACTGCAATTCCAATTCCGGCAGCTCCCCAAATTAATGCAGCTGTTGTTAATCCAGATATGCTATCATTTCCTCTTCGTAAAATAACCCCAGCTCCTAAAAATCCGATTCCGGAAACAATTTGCGCCGCTAAACGCAACGGATCCATCGTAATTTGAACCCCTTCTTTTCCTGGGAATACGTAGGCTGATTTTATTGAAACGATCGTCAAGAGGCAGCTGACGATGGCAATGACTAAGCTTGTCTTCAATCCGACAGGTTTTCTTCTTAATTCACGTTCAATCCCAATGACTAGTCCAAGAATGGCAGAAATTCCTAGCTTCATCAAGACTTCTAACTCTAGATGGTTCATACTATCCCTCTTTTTTATATTTATTTAGAATGCTATTCTATTAATAAAAAGATTTCATTAACTGCTTAACAAAGTAAAAATATGAGATATACTTTGAAATATAGAAATTAAGAAATAGGAGAATCATATATGTCAGACACAAAAATAAATCCTTATGTACTTCTCATTATTGGCGTTATTTCGGTGTCAACGTCAGCCATTCTTGTTAAAGTATCGACAGCTCCATCTGGAGTCATTGCTTTTTATCGCTTGTTTTTTTCAGTCTTATTTATGCTGCCGATATTTTTACTAAAATATGTTCCAGAGCTCCGTCTTATTACTAGACGAGACTGGGTGTTTTCAATAATAGCA
This sequence comes from Cytobacillus sp. Bva_UNVM-123, assembly GCF_046351715.2. Taxonomy (NCBI): domain Bacteria; kingdom Bacillati; phylum Bacillota; class Bacilli; order Caryophanales; family Bacillaceae; genus Cytobacillus; species Cytobacillus sp. Bva_UNVM-123. The sequence continues at coordinate 3,998,801 of NZ_CM177772.1, read as the reverse complement.
GGGGTATTTCTCGCTTTCCACTTCATTTTATGGTTTGAGTCATTAAACTACACATCTGTGGCGAGCTCAACCGTGCTTGTCACACTTCAACCGTTGTTTGCTTTTATCGGAACGTATCTATTTTTCAAGGAAAAGTTCTCATGGAAAGCCATTTTAAGTGGAATAACTGCTATTGTTGGAAGCATCATCATTAGCTGGGGTGATTTTAGAATTAGTGGTTCTGCCTTATATGGGGATATATTGGCCTTAATAGCCTGTGCCTTAATTACAGCAAATTTCATGTTTGGCCAAACCGTTCGGCAAAGGCTGTCTTTAATTACGTATACTTTTGTCGTTTATAGTATAAGTACAGTAACACTTCTAATCTATGTGCTTATGAAACAAGAGCCGCTATTTCCATATGAAACGAATGACTGGGTTTACTTCATTCTACTTGCATTAGTACCAACTTTACTAGGGCATACATTATTTAATTGGTCTTTAAAATATTTAAGCACTTCAACCATTTCAATGGCAATCCTTTTCGAGCCAGTAGGGGCAGCCTTTTTAGCCTATTTTCTATTGCAAGAATCGATTACATGGACTCAACTCATTGGAGGAGGTATAGTGATTGCGGGAGTTTCTCTATTTTTACTAGACGAACGAAGAATTCGGATGAAGAAAATGAAAGATAAGGCAGTTACGTGAAAAAGGAGAGAAATAGATGAAAATTCGTAGAGCTGTTGTAGATGATGCGAAAGGGATCGCCGATGTTCATGTCAGAAGCTGGCAAGAAACATATAAAGGAATCGTCAATCAAGCGTATTTGGATAATCTTAAGGTTGAAGATCGTTTCCGTATGTGGGAAGCAGGCCTATCGTCAAAAACGGATAAAGAGCCTGTCTATGTGGCGGAAAATAGTGCAGGAGACATTATCGGGTTTGCTGCATTTGGACCTGAGCGTACGAATAAATTCGGAGCTGATGGAGAATTATATGCTATCTATCTACTAGAAAGTTATAAAGGAAGAAAAATCGGAACTGCATTATTAAGTGCAGGAGTAAAGGAGCTCCTATCAGAGTACTCATCCATTCTTGTTTGGGTTCTTGCAGAAAATAATAGTAAGCTCTTTTATGAAAAATATGATCCGACAAAAGTGGCAGAAGAAGAAATTACGATAGCAGGGGGAAAACATATAGAAATCGCTTATGTTTGGAAAGATATTGAAGTGCTCAACAGGAAACTTCAAACCATATAAACTATATAAAAGGGGATATTATGATGGCTATTGAAAGAGCTTTTTTGTCTTTTCCAATATTAGAAACAGAAAGACTAGTACTTCGCAAGCTTGATTTAAGTGATGCGCCAAATATGTTTAGCTATTTTTCAAAGGATGAAGTAACAAAATATTATGATCTTGAATCTTTTACGACTGAAAAGCAAGCGGAAGAGCAGATCAACAGATTCCTTACAAGATATGAAGATAGGGAGCAGATCCGCTGGGCAATAACTTTAAAAGGAGATAATCAATTAATTGGAACTTGCGGATTCCATGCGATTGAACGTGAGCATTGGAAAGCGGAACTCGGCTATGAGCTCCACCCATCCTTCTGGGGGCAGGGTATTATGTCAGAGGTTATTGCAGCTGTTATACGATACGGATTCATTGAAATGGACCTAAATAGAGTTGAAGCATTTTACGACCCGAGGAATATTCCATCTGGACGAGTTCTTGAGAAAAATGGCTTTGAATTTGAAGGTATTCTAAGAAAACGTTATTTTGAAAAAGGTCAATTCGTTGATGCTGCGATCTCTGCAGTTTTAAAAGAGAACTACTTGCCATCCACCTAATTGTGAGTGAGATTTTTGTTACATAAATAAATATGTAAATTTGGAGAAAACGAAGGCACTTATTACAGAGAAGATAAATGTCCCTCCATACACCTTATCTTCAGTATTTGCGATCTTTATTCCTTCTGCGTATGCATACGCAAATAAGAAGATAGTCATAAAAAATGATAAATAAAGTGTTATCGTTTCCAGTCCGATTCCCCCTTTCAAAATGATAGAGTTAGTAGATAGTATGAACTTGAATGGGGGGCTATGATTATTTTTTAGTCATACGAACTAGAAGTATGCTTGTGAATAACTTGGCTGAAATGAATGAGTTTGTGGATAAAGTGCGTATCTTTATCCACATCCTGTTAATAAAAATGTGAATTATTGATTTTCTAGTCTTTATATTGTTGTTAAGTCTGTGGATATGTGGAGGATTTCTTCCCTCAACACGACTGCATGATTATATGTTGTATTTTTGGCAGCATATAATAGTGTAAGATCATGAGTTGTTGCTAACTGACATAATTCCTTAATCATTTGAGATTTTAAAGTATCCGAACGTAATTCTTCAATATAGTTCATTCGAAACTCTTCGAATTGTTCTGAGTTATGATTAAACTGTTTTCGAAGCTGATGACTAGGAGCTACTTCTTTCATCCAATGTGCCAAACTCGCTCTTTCCTTAGATATTCCACGTGGCCACAATCGGTCGACTTGAATTCTGCAGCCGTCCTGTTGTTCAACGGGATCGTATATTCTTTTAATCCTAATTTTCATTATAGTATCAGTCCTCATTCTTATTTAATGGATCAAGTACTTGAATTTCATTCAGTAAAAAGTGCTTCATTTTTTTATTGTACAATGAGTATCTCAATTGCTATATAGTTTAATTCATTTAAATATAGGATGAGTATTAACAAGCAAGGCAGTGAACAATGCTATAGAAGCTTTGAAGATTACAGCTAAATAATGAAAAATAAAAAACGAATAAAAATATAAAAATTATATTGCAAACATTTTTCACGCATGGTATATTAGAACTCGTCCTCAATAAGTAGCTTTAAATAAGAAAAAGATTTTCAAAAAAAGTTATTGACTAATAATGAGGGAATGTGTTAAATTAAGAAAGTCGCTTCTCAGCGATAAAGCAAAAATAACTTACTGAAATTGTTTGGCAGATTGAATGAAGCCTTGGCTCCTGCGCCGTAGATTATTCGAGGATGTGACTCCTCAGCTCGTCGCAAAGCTACATAGATATTATTCACAGGTGTTTATTCATGAAGTGACTCAATGTGGTAGCTTTGTTCTTTGAAAACTGAACGAACAAAAACGTCAACGTTAATTTTTTAGTCTTTTTTGAAAAGACAATTTTAGAGCTAATCAACTCACTCTTTATCGCGTATTAACGCGCAGTAATATCCTTGCGGATAACTGCCCGTAAATACCCGATTGATTCGACTAACCATCACGGGGAAAAACATCCCGCGAAGGAAGTCTCATCTTATTGGAGAGTTTGATCCTGGCTCAGGACGAACGCTGGCGGCGTGCCTAATACATGCAAGTCGAGCGAACTTGCGGGAGCTTGCTCCCAAAAGTTAGCGGCGGACGGGTGAGTAACACGTGGGCAACCTGCCTGTAAGACGGGGATAACTTCGGGAAACCGGAGCTAATACCGGATAACTCTTTTCCTCACATGAGGAAAAGCTGAAAGATGGCTTTTGCTATCACTTACAGATGGGCCCGCGGCGCATTAGCTAGTTGGTGAGGTAACGGCTCACCAAGGCAACGATGCGTAGCCGACCTGAGAGGGTGATCGGCCACACTGGGACTGAGACACGGCCCAGACTCCTACGGGAGGCAGCAGTAGGGAATCTTCCGCAATGGACGAAAGTCTGACGGAGCAACGCCGCGTGAGTGATGAAGGTTTTCGGATCGTAAAACTCTGTTGTTAGGGAAGAACAAGTATCGGAGTAACTGCCGGTACCTTGACGGTACCTAACCAGAAAGCCACGGCTAACTACGTGCCAGCAGCCGCGGTAATACGTAGGTGGCAAGCGTTGTCCGGAATTATTGGGCGTAAAGCGCGCGCAGGTGGTTCCTTAAGTCTGATGTGAAAGCCCCCGGCTCAACCGGGGAGGGTCATTGGAAACTGGGGAACTTGAGTGCAGAAGAGGAAAGTGGAATTCCACGTGTAGCGGTGAAATGCGTAGAGATGTGGAGGAACACCAGTGGCGAAGGCGACTTTCTGGTCTGTAACTGACACTGAGGCGCGAAAGCGTGGGGAGCGAACAGGATTAGATACCCTGGTAGTCCACGCCGTAAACGATGAGTGCTAAGTGTTAGGGGGTTTCCGCCCCTTAGTGCTGCAGCAAACGCATTAAGCACTCCGCCTGGGGAGTACGGCCGCAAGGCTGAAACTCAAAGGAATTGACGGGGGCCCGCACAAGCGGTGGAGCATGTGGTTTAATTCGAAGCAACGCGAAGAACCTTACCAGGTCTTGACATCCTCTGCCAACCCTAGAGATAGGGCTTTCCCCTTCGGGGGACAGAGTGACAGGTGGTGCATGGTTGTCGTCAGCTCGTGTCGTGAGATGTTGGGTTAAGTCCCGCAACGAGCGCAACCCTTGATCTTAGTTGCCAGCATTCAGTTGGGCACTCTAAGGTGACTGCCGGTGACAAACCGGAGGAAGGTGGGGATGACGTCAAATCATCATGCCCCTTATGACCTGGGCTACACACGTGCTACAATGGATGGAACAAAGGGCTGCGAGACCGCGAGGTTAAGCCAATCCCATAAAACCATTCTCAGTTCGGATTGCAGGCTGCAACTCGCCTGCATGAAGCCGGAATCGCTAGTAATCGCGGATCAGCATGCCGCGGTGAATACGTTCCCGGGCCTTGTACACACCGCCCGTCACACCACGAGAGTTTGTAACACCCGAAGTCGGTGGGGTAACCTTTTGGAGCCAGCCGCCTAAGGTGGGACAGATGATTGGGGTGAAGTCGTAACAAGGTAGCCGTATCGGAAGGTGCGGCTGGATCACCTCCTTTCTAAGGAAAATGAAGTGGAAACTTCATAAAAAGACGTCATTTGTTCGTTCAGTTTTGAGAGAACAATCTCTCAAAACTTCGTTCTTTGAAAACTAGATAATGAAGAAGAAAAACCGAGTAATCGCCATTTTAGTATTTCTCTCTATTATTTAATAGAGTTTAAAACCAATCACAATTCTTACGAATTGTGAGGGTAATGAGAAGCAAGTAGATCAAGGAACCAAGTGAGTGAACCCCGGAGTGTGCTTCAGCACATGAGGAGGTGAACGAGCGCAGGTGACGCAGAGATACGCTGCTTATCATTAGCCGAACAGGTTAAGTTAGAAAGGGCGCACGGTGAATGCCTAGGCACTAGGAGCCGATGAAGGACGGGACTAACACCGATATGCTTCGGGGAGCTGTAAGTAAGCTTTGATCCGGAGATTTCCGAATGGGGAAACCCGCTGTTCGTAATGGAACAGTATCTTTACCTGAATACATAGGGTATAGAAGGCAGACCCGGGGAACTGAAACATCTAAGTACCCGGAGGAAGAGAAAGCAAACGCGATTCCCTGAGTAGCGGCGAGCGAAACGGGATTAGCCCAAACCAAGAGGCTTGCCTCTTGGGGTTGTAGGACACTCTACACGGAGTTACAAAGGAATGAGGTAAATGAACAGGTCTGGAAAGGCCGGCCAGAGAAGGTAAAAGCCCTGTAGTTGAAACTTCGTTCCCTCCAGAGTGGATCCTGAGTACGGCGGGACACGTGAAATCCCGTCGGAAGCAGGGAGGACCATCTCCCAAGGCTAAATACTCCCTAGTGACCGATAGTGAACCAGTACCGTGAGGGAAAGGTGAAAAGCACCCCGGAAGGGGAGTGAAATAGTTCCTGAAACCGTGTGCCTACAAGTAGTCAGAGCCCATTAACGGGTGATGGCGTGCCTTTTGTAGAATGAACCGGCGAGTTACGATTACATGCGAGGTTAAGTTGAGAAGACGGAGCCGCAGCGAAAGCGAGTCTGAATAGGGCGAATGTAGTATGTGGTCGTAGACCCGAAACCAGGTGACCTACCCATGTCCAGGTTGAAGTCCAGGTAACACTGGATGGAGGACCGAACCCACGCACGTTGAAAAGTGCGGGGATGAGGTGTGGGTAGCGGAGAAATTCCAATCGAACTTGGAGATAGCTGGTTCTCTCCGAAATAGCTTTAGGGCTAGCCTCATGTAGTAAGAGTCTTGGAGGTAGAGCACTGTTTGGACTAGGGGCCCCCATCGGGTTACCGAATTCAGACAAACTCCGAATGCCAAAGACTTATCCATGGGAGTCAGACTGCGAGTGATAAGATCCGTAGTCAAGAGGGAAACAGCCCAGACCACCAGTTAAGGTCCCAAAGTATACGTTAAGTGGAAAAGGATGTGGAGTTGCTTAGACAACCAGGATGTTGGCTTAGAAGCAGCCACCATTTAAAGAGTGCGTAATAGCTCACTGGTCGAGTGACTCTGCGCCGAAAATGTACCGGGGCTAAACGTATCACCGAAACTGTGGATGGACACCGTATGGTGTCCGTGGTAGGAGAGCGTTCTAAGGGCGTTGAAGCTAGACCGTAAGGACTAGTGGAGCGCTTAGAAGTGAGAATGCCGGTATGAGTAGCGAAAGATGGGTGAGAATCCCATCCACCGAATGCCTAAGGTTTCCTGAGGAAGGCTCGTCCGCTCAGGGTTAGTCGGGACCTAAGCCGAGGCTGAAAAGCGTAGGCGATGGACAACAGGTTGATATTCCTGTACCACCAAATTACCGTTTGAGCAATGGGGGGACGCAGGAGGATAGGGTAAGCGCGCTGCTGGAATAGCGCGTCCAAGCAGTTAGGCTGATAATGAGGCAAATCCCATTATCGTGAAGGCTGAGCTGTGACGGCGAGGGAAATAGAGTACCGAAGTTCCTGAATCCACACTGCCAAGAAAAGCCTCTAGCGAGGTAACAGGTGCCCGTACCGCAAACCGACACAGGTAGGCGAGGAGAGAATCCTAAGGTGAGCGAGAGAACTCTCGTTAAGGAACTCGGCAAAATCACCCCGTAACTTCGGGAGAAGGGGTGCTCATTTGGGTGAATAGCCCGGATGAGCCGCAGTGAATAGGCCCAGGCGACTGTTTAGCAAAAACACAGGTCTCTGCGAAGCCGCAAGGCGAAGTATAGGGGCTGACGCCTGCCCGGTGCTGGAAGGTTAAGAGGAGGGGTTAGCGTAAGCGAAGCTCTGAATTGAAGCCCCAGTAAACGGCGGCCGTAACTATAACGGTCCTAAGGTAGCGAAATTCCTTGTCGGGTAAGTTCCGACCCGCACGAAAGGCGTAACGATCTGGGCACTGTCTCAACGAGAGACTCGGTGAAATTATAGTACCTGTGAAGATGCAGGTTACCCGCGACAGGACGGAAAGACCCCGTGGAGCTTTACTGTAGCCTGATATTGAATTTCGGTACAGCTTGTACAGGATAGGTAGGAGCCTAGGAAGCCGGAGCGCCAGCTTCGGTGGAGGCATCGGTGGGATACTACCCTGGCTGTATTGAAATTCTAACCCGCGCCCCTTATCGGGGCGGGAGACAGTGTCAGGTGGGCAGTTTGACTGGGGCGGTCGCCTCCTAAAGAGTAACGGAGGCGCCCAAAGGTTCCCTCAGAATGGTTGGAAATCATTCGTAGAGTGTAAAGGCACAAGGGAGCTTGACTGCGAGACCTACAAGTCGAGCAGGGACGAAAGTCGGGCTTAGTGATCCGGTGGTTCCGCATGGAAGGGCCATCGCTCAACGGATAAAAGCTACCCCGGGGATAACAGGCTTATCTCCCCCAAGAGTCCACATCGACGGGGAGGTTTGGCACCTCGATGTCGGCTCATCGCATCCTGGGGCTGTAGTCGGTCCCAAGGGTTGGGCTGTTCGCCCATTAAAGCGGTACGCGAGCTGGGTTCAGAACGTCGTGAGACAGTTCGGTCCCTATCCGTCGTGGGCGCAGGAAATTTGAGAGGAGCTGTCCTTAGTACGAGAGGACCGGGATGGACGCACCGCTGGTGTACCAGTTGTCTTGCCAAAGGCATAGCTGGGTAGCTATGTGCGGACGGGATAAGTGCTGAAAGCATCTAAGCATGAAGCCCCCCTCGAGATGAGATTTCCCATAGCGCAAGCTAGTAAGACCCCTGAAAGATGATCAGGTTGATAGGTTTGAGGTGGAAGCGTGGTGACACGTGGAGCTGACAAATACTAATCGGTCGAGGACTTAACCAAAATAATTATGATTACTCTATTTCTTCTTCTTATTATCTAGTTTTGAGGGAATGAAATTGCAAATTTTCCTCTTGCAAAAAGCTAAAAATTAGTTATAATAGAGTATGTCTTTAGAAAATCTCTTAAATGAGGATATTAAGATATTGGTTTGGTGGCGATAGCGAGAAGGTCACACCCGTTCCCATCCCGAACACGGAAGTTAAGCTTCTCAGCGCCGATGGTAGTTGGGGGCTCTCCCCCTGTGAGAGTAGGACGCCGCCAAGCTATTAAATATGGAGGATTAGCTCAGCTGGGAGAGCATCTGCCTTACAAGCAGAGGGTCGGCGGTTCGATCCCGTCATCCTCCACCATTATGAGCCGGCCTAGCTCAATTGGTAGAGCAACTGACTTGTAATCAGTAGGTTGGGGGTTCAAGTCCTCTGGCCGGCACCAGATTTTAAAAGATTACAGCCACGAAGCTTTACTTCAACGAATGGTAAGCTTTTAAAATCTGCGACAAAGACCAAAGGGCTTTGGAGCATATTTATTACTACTATCAAAATTCAGTTTTTAAAACTTTGAATTTTGAGCCATTAGCTCAGTCGGTAGAGCATCTGACTTTTAATCAGAGGGTCGCAGGTTCGAATCCTGCATGGCTCACCACTTTAAATATGCGGGTGTGGCGGAATTGGCAGACGCACTAGACTTAGGATCTAGCGCCGCAAGGCGTGGGGGTTCGACTCCCTTCACCCGCACTTTACATAATATGCGGAAGTAGTTCAGTGGTAGAACACCACCTTGCCAAGGTGGGGGTCGCGGGTTCGAATCCCGTCTTCCGCTCCATAATGTGCCGGGGTGGCGGAACTGGCAGACGCACAGGACTTAAAATCCTGCGGTAGGTGACTACCGTACCGGTTCGATTCCGGTTCTCGGCACCATTATATTGCGCCCGTAGCTCAATTGGATAGAGCGTCTGACTACGGATCAGAAGGTTATGGGTTCGACTCCTTTCGGGCGCGTTTGTTTTTTCGGGAAGTAGCTCAGCTTGGTAGAGCACTTGGTTTGGGACCAAGGGGTCGCAGGTTCGAATCCTGTCTTCCCGACCACTAAAATTACGGGGCCTTAGCTCAGCTGGGAGAGCGCCTGCCTTGCACGCAGGAGGTCAGCGGTTCGATCCCGCTAGGCTCCATTATTATTTAAATATAATAAACATTTATTTGGCGGTGTAGCTCAGCTGGCTAGAGCGTACGGTTCATACCCGTAAGGTCGGGGGTTCGATCCCCTCCGCCGCTACCATATTCAAGATTGCTTACAAGTTTTGATATAATGATGAATCTTGGACCTTTAGCTCAGCTGGTTAGAGCAGACGGCTCATAACCGTCCGGTCGTAGGTTCGAGTCCTACAAGGTCCACCATATAACATACGGAGGAATACCCAAGTCCGGCTGAAGGGATCGGTCTTGAAAACCGACAGGCGGGTTAAACCGCGCGGGGGTTCGAATCCCTCTTCCTCCGCCATTTTTCTTAAATGAATGGCATAACAAGATTTAAAATATTACTATCGCGGGGTGGAGCAACGAGCGTTACTTCATCGAGTAAACTGCGAGTTGTACCGATTGAGCTGCTTCTTGAGTAAGCTTCCTGAAATCGGGACAGTCTTAATGCTTAAAACAAGCATTGTGAAACTTTAAAAAATATTATTATCGCGGGGTGGAGCAGTTCGGTAGCTCGTCGGGCTCATAACCCGAAGGTCGCAGGTTCAAATCCTGTCCCCGCAATTTGGTCCGGTAGTTCAGTTGGTTAGAATGCCTGCCTGTCACGCAGGAGGTCGCGGGTTCGAGTCCCGTCCGGACCGCCATTTTAAAAAAATGTTTGGCTCAGTAGCTCAGTCGGTAGAGAATTTTAAAAGATTACAGCAACAGAGCAAAACATCACCGAATGGTAAACTTTTAAAATTTGCAACAAATCACGAAGAGATTTGGCGCACACTTTTTACCGCAAAATTTGTTTAGGAAATAATATTTCATTTGGCTCAGTAGCTCAGTCGGTAGAGCAAAGGACTGAAAATCCTTGTGTCGGCGGTTCGATTCCGTCCTGAGCCACCATTTACTTACCGTTAATCATAGGCAATAAAAAAATGCGGGTGTAGTTTAGTGGTAAAACCACAGCCACGAGCGAAGCTTCCATGAATTATCATCGAGTTGCCTCGACGCATTTACTTCCTTGAATATACTAGAAGAGGAAGAGGCATGAAAGAGCGTAAGTGAATCTTTGGATTATAGCAATAAAAAATGCGGGTGTAGTTTAGTGGTAAAACCACAGCCTTCCAAGCTGTTGATGAGGGTTCGATTCCCTTCACCCGCTCCAATAGAAGGGCCTATAGCTCAGCTGGTTAGAGCGCACGCCTGATAAGCGTGAGGTCGATGGTTCGAGTCCATTTAGGCCCACCATATTCCTTTTATTCCGCAGTAGCTCAGTGGTAGAGCATTCGGCTGTTAACCGAACGGTCGTAGGTTCGAATCCTACCTGCGGAGCCATAATGGAGAAGTACTCAAGAGGCTGAAGAGGCGCCCCTGCTAAGGGTGTAGGTCGCGTAAGCGGCGCGAGGGTTCAAATCCCTCCTTCTCCGCCACTTATTTTGGCCCCTTGGTCAAGCGGTTAAGACACCGCCCTTTCACGGCGGTAACACGGGTTCGAATCCCGTAGGGGTCATACTAAGAAATGCGTAAAGAAACGTCTAGTTTCTTTACGCATTTTTTGTTTTGGGAAAGGTGATTGTCATAACAGTACTCTGCAAACGATCTGCTGCATATCCGAAGAACTGGGATAATAATCATGGAGTTCTCATTGGGAATATGCTATAAGTATAATGAAAAAGGGGGAACGTCTCCTTATAATAAATGGTTTGTTTTGGGGGTTATCATGGTAAAAATTCTTGTTGTTGATGATGAAAAGGAAATAGCTGATTTGGTTGAATTTTATCTTCAGAATGAGGGCTATGAGGTAGTAAAGGTCCATGCTGGTGAGGCTGCACTTCAAATGATTCATCATAATTTTGATTTAGCTATTTTGGACATCATGCTTCCAGATGTGGATGGCTTTACTCTTTTAAAGAGAATTAGAGAGAAATATTATTACCCTGTTATTATGCTTACAGCAAAGGTTGAAGATATTGACAAAATCATGGGTTTAACAATAGGCGCTGATGATTACATTACTAAACCTTTCAATCCACTCGAATTGATTGCGAGGGTCAAAACTCAGATTCGCAGAACAAAATTTTATAATAAAGAAATGGAATCTGACTTTATTGATATTCATGGGTTATCTATCGTGATCGATTCTCGTAAAGTGAGTCTTTATGAAAAAGAGATTGAGCTGACCCCTTTGGAATTTGATATCTTATTATATCTCGCTAAAAAAAGAGGAAAGGTTATTTCATCAGAAGAGCTTTTTACTAATGTTTGGGGCGATAAATATATTGATAACAACAATACGATTATGGCTCATATTGCAAGATTAAGGGAAAAAATGGGGGAGAATGCGCGAAAGCCAAAATTTATCAAAACGGTTTGGGGGGTCGGCTACATCATTGAATAATTTCTATCCATTTTTCAGAAGAAAATTCGCATTAGAATTTCTTATGTGGGCCATTCTCTATACGGTTTTTGTTATCCTTTTATTTTTCATATTTAAAGTTACTTTAAGCAGTGATACATATTTTGGTTCTGAATTTCTTTATCCTTTTTATCACTGGGCTAATTATAATAAAGCTTTTTTAATTTTTATCGTTCTGTCGTTTGGCTATGCCCTTATCACTTTTATATTGTTTCATAAATCTATCAAGCATACAGATGAGATTATTGCTGCAATTGACGAGATTTATAAGAAAGATGATGCGCTCATTTCTCTTTCAGGAGATCTAAAAGATGTTACCGCAAAGATGAATAATATCAAGTTTAGTTTAAGAGAAAATGAGAAATTAGCAAAGGATGCGGAGAAAAGGAAGAATGATTTGATCATTTATTTAGCGCATGATCTCAAGACTCCTCTAACATCGATTATCGGCTATTTGACCATACTTTCTGAAGAAAATGATCTTAGCCATAGTTTTCGAAAAAAGTATTTAAAGATCAGTTTCGATAAAGCTGTTCGGCTAGAGGATTTAATAAATGAGTTTTTTGAAATTACAAGATTTAATTTAAATGATATGATACTGGAAAAGACTGAGGTTCATTTTAGCATGATGATGGAGCAAATTATTTATGAATTTACCCCATTTTTGAGTGAAAAAAATCTTTCAATTCATAGTGATATAGAATCTGATATTCAATTGGACATGGATCCGAATAAGATGGAAAGGGTTATCGATAATATAATTAGAAATGCTATCAATTATTCTTATGAAAATAGTGAGATTACTATTTGTGTACGTAAGGATCATGATTTTGTAGATGTACGTGTTACAAACAGGGGACCAACGATCCCTAGTGCAAAAATGGCTCATATTTTTGATGAATTTTTTAGAATGGATTCTTCAAGAAGTTCTCAGACGGGAGGCGCTGGACTTGGGCTTGCGATTGCGAAGTCCATTGTAACGGCACACGGTGGGATTATCGAGGCTAAAAGTGAAAATGAATTTGTTGAAGTGAATGTAAGGCTTCCTTCTTAATTTCGTAAGAAAAATGTAAGGATTTAATCATGTAAAACAAAAAATAAGCCCCTTATTATTTGATATTCTTATATCAGATAATAAGGAGCTTTTTTTAATCGTGTTAGAACGTAAGTAAGTCTAATTTAAATAGGATAGAAAAGCTTTTGAAAAACAAAGAGTGAGGTATATATGAAAAAGTTTATTAAAGCCCTAAAGTTTTTAGTTATTGTATTCGTTGGTTTATTTATTCTAATAAAAATGGATATTATTCATTTGCCGAAATTTTTAAAGGTTTTTGATAATGACCAGTATGCAAGTAAATATATTCTTTTACTCGACAGAGAAGATAATCGTATAGAATTTGAAAAGAGCTCTAAGTCCAGAGCATATCCAGCTTCTCTTACAAAGATTATGACAACGATTGTTGCTCTTGAGCATATTGATGATTTATCTGCAACTACTCCGATAGATGTTGAGACTTATAAGGAAATGGTAGCAAATAATGCTTCGATGGCAGGCTTTTATGGGAGAGAACCAGTAACCTACCGTGATCTTCTTTATGGAACTATATTGAGCTCTGGTGGAGAGGCGGCTAATTCTCTTGCTGTTCATGTAGCAGGAAATGTGGATGATTTTGTTGCATTGATGAATGAGAAGGCAGCCGAACTTGAGTTGGGGGATACACATTTCACTAACCCTGAAGGATTACATGATAAGAATCAATATACAACTGCTTATGATATGGCTCGCCTTCTAGACTACGCATTGGACAATGAAAACTTTAGAGCCATTTTTACGAAAGAGACTTTTCTAACAACACCAACAGCGGATCATCCAGATGGAATTATGCTAAAATCAACTGTTCTAACCAGGCTTAATGATGTGAATCAAAAAGAGTTTAATATAATTGGAGGGAAGTCAGGTACAACCTATGAAGCTGGGGAATGCTGGGCAACCCTTGGAATTAAAGATGGCCGTGAATACATTTGTATCGTAATGGGAGCACCCTTAAAAGATATTAGCAACCCAGAAAGGGCACAAATAGCTGACAGTATTAAGCTTTATCAACAAATTAAATCATAATTATGATGAAAGAAGCTGTCGTAAACTATTTACATAGGACAGCTTCTTTCAATTTTTACAAATAATAAGAGATTTAATCTAATTTTACTTCCCTCTCCTCCAGCTTTCTTCCGGGATTGTTTAAATCAATTTCAGACGTAATCCCTGTTGAGGGCCCACGAAATAAATCACCTACTGCTAAAATCTTGCCATCTGGCGGTCCAAATATCGGTACTTTCTCTTCCTTTTTTTCAAACTCCCTTAATAAAAATTCATCTTCTTCTTTACTCACTTTACATTTCCTCCCATCCTCTTCATTTAACCTCCTTTTATTTTGTCATTGCATGACTCGTTTTATGTTGAAAACAGTAAATAAGCTTAGAATTTCAGTAAAAGATGGCAAAACCCGACTAAAGTTGTCGGAAGATTTACATAGCATTTACAAGGCTTTTTTGAAGGTCACTCGAATATAAATCATGAAGGCAAAATTTAAATACACTAGTAGGAGAAGAATTATATGAATACAAAATTTCCAACTGATTTTCAAATCCACTTATTTCATGATGGAAGTCTGTATGAGAGCTATCGATTATTTGGTGCTCATTTAGTGACAAGTGAGAATAGGGTATTTACGAGATTTTCTGTATGGGCACCGAATGCTGGAATTGTCAGACTAGTTGGAGATTTTAATGATTGGAATGGAAGAGGGTATTGCTTACATAGAGTTAACAATGAGGGTATTTGGAGTATTCTTGTAAATAAAGATTTACAGGGTGCTTTATATAAATTCGAGATTATGACAAAAGAAGGAAGGAGAATTTTAAAGTCGGATCCTTTCAGCTTTTATTCTGAGGTCCGGCCAAATACTGCCTCTATCGTTTATTCCTTAGGAGGATATGAATGGAATGATCATAAATGGCTGCAAAAAAAGGCAAGAAAGAATTCACGTTCAGAACCGATGGCCATTTACGAACTACATTTAGGTTCATGGCGAAAGAAAAAAGATGGTGCATATTATTCTTATCAGGAATTGGCGGACTGTTTGCTCCCTTATATAATTGAGCACGGATTTACCCATATTGAGATTTTGCCATTAGTTGAGCATCCGCTCGACGATTCATGGGGCTATCAAGGAACAGGTTATTATTCAGTTACGAGCAGATATGGGACTCCGCATGATTTTATGTATTTTATTGATCAATGTCATCAATCTGGCATTGGCGTCATTCTTGACTGGGTACCTGGTCATTTCTGTAAGGATGCACATGGCTTATATCAGTTTGACGGCTCTTATTTATATGAGTATGAAACGGCAGCTGATCGTGAGAATAGCGTTTGGGGAACGGCCAATTTTGATTTAGGAAAAAATGAAGTACAAAGCTTTCTTATTTCAAATGCACTTTTTTGGATGGAATATTATCATATTGACGGTTTTAGAGTGGATGCAGTTGCAAATATGATTTATTGGCCAAATCAACATCGTAAAACTGAAAATCCAT
Organism: Cytobacillus sp. Bva_UNVM-123; assembly: GCF_046351715.2. Lineage (NCBI taxonomy): Bacteria > Bacillati > Bacillota > Bacilli > Caryophanales > Bacillaceae > Cytobacillus > Cytobacillus sp. Bva_UNVM-123. The sequence goes on along the minus strand of NZ_CM177772.1, from coordinate 3,983,489 downwards.
TTGGTATCCAATTTTTGAAAAAGTTAAATGAAGTCGTCCTAGAAACAGATCCAACCTGTCTAATAATGGCTGAAGATTCAACAGATTTGCCTAATGTCACTTCTTCTGTAAGAGATGGTGGGCTTGGTTTCACTTATAAATGGAATATGGGTTGGATGAATGACATTCTTACGTATATGGAAACAGAGCCTAATTTACGTGCAAACGTTCATAAAAAAATGACTTTTCCGTTACTTTATGCTTTTAAGGAAAATTTTGTGTTACCACTTTCACATGATGAGGTCGTTCATGGAAAAAAATCATTATTAAATAAAATGCCAGGTACATATTGGGAGAGATTTGCCCAGCTTCGATTGCTTTTTGGCTATATGATCGCACACCCCGGGAAGAAGCTGCTTTTTATGGGGGCTGAGTTAGGGCAATTTGATGAGTGGAAAGATAGGGAGCAGCTTGATTGGAATTTACTTGACTATGAAATGCATCGAAAAATGAATGAATATATGAAAAAACTTTTAAAACTATACCGTCGTTCTAAACCGTTTTATGAAATTGACCATCTTCATGAGAGCTTCGAATGGATCGATGTAAATAATGATGAGCAGTCAATCTTTTCATTTATTCGCAAGGGAAAAAAAGCAGATGAGCATCTCGTTGTTGTGTGTAATTTTACGAATCATAAGTATCATAATTATCGAATTGGTGTCCCGAAAGAAGGTTCCTATCGGGAAATCTTAAATAGCGATGAAGATGAGTTCGGAGGCTCGGGAAGTCGTAATAAAAAGCTTTTACAGACAGAGGCAGTGAATTATCATGGCAAACCTTATTCGGTATGCATAACCATTCCGCCTTTTGGAATATCAATATTACGTCCGGTAAAACATCGGAAGGAGAGGAAAGGGATTGGGAAAGAAAAAGTGCGTAGCCATGCTATTAGCAGGGGGACAAGGAAGTAGACTTTACTCCTTAACAAAAACAATTGCAAAGCCAGCTGTTCCATTTGGTGGTAAATATCGAATCATTGACTTTACACTAAGCAATTGTGCGAATTCAGGGATAGATACAGTAGGAGTCCTTACACAATATCAACCACTTGTTCTAAACACGTATATCGGTATTGGCAGTGCATGGGACTTGGATCGTAGAAATGGAGGGGTCACGGTTCTCCCGCCATATAGTGAGACATCTGAGGTGAAATGGTATACCGGTACGGCAAGTGCGATTTATCAAAATCTGAATTATATTGAGCAATATTCTCCTGAATATGTATTGATTTTATCAGGTGATCATATTTACAAAATGAACTATGAGTTGATGCTTAATTTCCATATGGAGAAAAAAGCGGATGTGACAATTTCTGTTATTGAAGTACCTTGGCAGGAAGCCAATCGATTTGGAATTATGAATACAAACATTGATATGGAAATTGTCGATTTCGAAGAAAAACCGAGTTCACCAAAAAACAATCTTGCTTCTATGGGGATTTATATATTTAATTGGTCACTACTAAAGGAATATTTAGAAATGGATAATCGGAACCATGATTCAACTCATGATTTCGGCAAGGATATTATCCCATGTCTGTTAGAAGATAGAAAGAAGCTAGTAGCTTACCCGTTTCATGGCTATTGGAAGGATGTTGGGACAGTGAAAAGCCTTTGGGAAGCGAATATGGATTTATTGGATGAACAATGTGAGCTCAATTTATTTGAACATGATTGGCGGATTTATTCGGTTAACCCGAATCATCCACCACAGTATATCTCTCCTGAAGCAAGTATTGGTGATTCATTAATTAATGAGGGCTGTACGATAAATGGAGATATAGAGAAGTCTGTTCTTTTTCAAGGAGTGGCAATTGGAAAAAGCTCATTTATTCGTGAATCTGTCATCATGCCAAATGCTGAGATCGGGGAGAATGTCTTTATTGAAAAAGCAATTGTTCCAACAGATATGAAAATACCAGATGGAACGATCATAAAAGCTTCAATGGATAATGAAATCATCCTCGTTTCTGAGGAAATGCTAGCCTCCAAAGCTAGACAATAGTTTCAAGGGGGAAATATAGTTGAAAAATCAATTATTAGGTGTAATCGATGCGACAACCTATCACGAAGGATTGGCGGAGTTAATGAATCACCGCTCCCTCGCAGCAGTTCCATTTGCAGGTAGGTATCGGCTTATCGATTTTGTCTTATCTAATATGGTAAATTCTAATATTGAAAGTGTGGCGATTTTTCCAAAATTTCAATATCGCTCCTTAATGGATCATTTAGGCTCAGGCAAAAATTGGGATTTGAATCGGAAAAAGGATGGATTATTCTTTTTCCCTTCCCCAGATATTGATGGACAAAGAAAAGGAATTGGCTCATTTAGCCATTTCGAAGCGAATATTGATTATTTTTATCGTAGTAAACAGAAGTATTCCCTTATCGCTAATTGTTTTACTGTTTTTAATATGGATTTTAGGCCCGTATTGGAAAGGCATATTTATTCGGGCTGTGATATGACGGAAATTCGTCATAATGGTGAGTCCTTACAAATGTATTTAGTGAAAACATCCCTTCTTATCGAATTAATTCAAACGAGAGAATTGACTGGATATACGTGTATGTATGATGTTGTTTCAAGTCGAGAGCATGCCTATAATCTTTGCACATATGAGTATGATGGCTATGCGAAAATGATCGATTCAATCCAAACCTATTTTTCTACGAGCATGTCCATTTTAGAACCACAAATATGGAAGCAACTGTTTCGTAAAGACCAGCCTATTTATACGAAGGTTAAGGATGAGCCACCATCAAGATATATGAAAGGGGCTACTGTTTCCCATTCCATGATTGCAAATGGCTGCCAAATCGAAGGGGTTGTAGAAAATAGTATTATTTCTCGAGCAGTAAAAATTGGGAAGGGAACGGTTGTGAAAAACTGTATCATTATGCAAAAAAGTCAGATTGGTGACAATTGTTTATTAGAGTCTGTCATTTTAGATAAAGATGCCAAAATTGAATCAGGTGCGGTTATAACGGGAACTGATGAATTACCGTATGTCATTCAAAAAGGGACCGTTCAAGGAGCGTTGATGAATTCGTGAGAGTGTTATTTGCCGTTTCTGAGTGTGTTCCATTTGTAAAGTCTGGTGGGCTTGCTGATGTTGCCGGTTCGTTGCCAAAGGAAATAGCTAAGTTTGGAGCAGATATAAGAGTAATCCTTCCGAAATATGGCATAATAGCTGAGGAAATTAAAGAAAAGATGGTGACAAAAGCTGTAATGAATGTAGCAGTGGGCTGGAGAAATCAAGACTGTGGAATTGAAGAAGCGAATGTTCAAGGAATTACTTATTATTTTGTCGATAATGAGTACTACTTTCACAATGATCGATTATACGGTTATTTTGATGATGGAGAGAGGTTTGCTTTTTTTAATCGCGCAGTATTAGAAAGTCTGCCTTATATCGATTTTTTCCCTGATATTATTCATTGTCATGATTGGCATACAGCGATGATCCCTTATTTATTGAAAGAACAGTATAGTTTGAGAAGTGGCTATGAACGAATTCAAACAGTTTTTACCATTCATAATCTCCAATTTCAAGGGATTATGCCAAAGGAGACACTTGTGGACTTATTAGGGCTAGACGATCGACATTTCCATATCGACAAGCTTGAGTTTTATGGAAATATTAATTTTATGAAAGGTGCATTAGTGGCAGCTGATAAAATTACAACAGTCAGTCCTACCTATAAAGATGAAATCCAAACGGAATATTATGGGGAAAGACTTCATGGACTACTGCAAAAAAGATCTGCTAGTATCGAAGGAATTTTAAATGGAACAGATGAGGACTTATATAATCCTGCTTCTGATCAAACTATTTATCAATGCTATGATGTAGGAGATATTCAGAAGAAACGAGTAAATAAACGAAAGCTGCAAAATGATTTTGGACTTCCACAAAGAGAAGAGGCTGCTTTACTCGTTATGGTTACTAGACTCACCCCTCAAAAAGGGCTTGAGCTAGTTCAATGTGTTTTTCAACAATTAATGGCTGAAGATATTCAGTTTATCATTCTCGGAACAGGGGATAAGGAATTTGAACATTTTTTTCGTGAAATGGAAGCAGCTTATCCACGGAAATGCAGAGCATTTATTGGCTTTGACGAACAATTAGCACATCAAATTTATGCTGGAGCAGACTTATTCTTAATGCCTTCGAAATTCGAACCATGTGGGCTAGGTCAAATGATTGCGATGAAATATGGGGCGGTTCCCATTGTTAGAGAAACAGGCGGACTGAATGACACAGTAAATACGTTTGATGAACAGACAGGTCTAGGGAATGGATTTTCATTTCATAACTTTAATGCTCATGATATGTTGTTTACCATTCAGCAGGCACTTAGTTTTTATCGGGATGAAGAATGTTTCCAAACCATTGTGAAAAATGCGATGACAACAGACAATAGCTGGGAGAAGTCGGCCCGTAAGTATTATCAGCTATATGATGAACTCGTCTCAAGGAGTGAGCAAGATGTTTTCGAATAAAGAGGAATTTAAAGCTGCGTTTTTAAAAAAGCTTGAGATGATGTGTGGAAAAAGCTTTAAGGAAAGCTCGAATTTAGATCAATATTTTACGCTTGGAAATATGCTGAGAGAACATATTAGTACGAACTGGATAAAAACGAATGAACGTTATCGAGTAGCGAACGGGAAGCAAGTATATTATCTGTCAATCGAATTTCTCCTCGGTAAACTCATTTATCATAATCTATTGAATTTAGGATTTGAGGACATTGTTAAAGAGGGTTTAGCCGACTTGGGTATTCATTTAGATGACCTTGAAGAAATGGAAGCGGACGCTGGACTTGGGAATGGCGGATTAGGGAGATTAGCAGCCTGCTTTATGGACTCCCTTGCAACGTTAAATTTACCTGGTCATGGCTGTGGAATCCGTTATAAGCATGGGTTATTTGAACAGAAAATAGTTGGTGGCTATCAAGTGGAGCTTCCAGAGCAATGGCTGAAGAACGGACATGTGTGGGAGATAAGAAGAGCTGATTTAGCAATTGATATTCCTTTTTGGGGACATATTGAATGTAAAGAGGAAAATGGAAAGCTCGTATTCCACCATTTAAATGCGGAAATGATCACAGCTGTTCCTTATGACTTACCGATTGTCGGATATAGAAATGATACTGTTAACACGTTAAGACTATGGAATGCAGAGTTATCTACTTATCCTATTCATAAGGACATTTTAAAATATAAGCGTGAGACTGAATCCGTGTCAGAATTTTTGTATCCAGACGATACACATGATGATGGGAAAATCCTCCGTTTAAAGCAGCAATATTTTCTTGTTTCCGCAAGCCTCTGCTCCATCATTCGCAGCTATCGAAAGGGACATACTCATTTAATGAATTTGCATGAACATATATCCATTCATATTAATGATACTCACCCTGTTCTTGCAGTTCCAGAGCTCATGCGAATTTTGCTTGATGAGGAAGGCTTAAGCTGGGATGAAGCATGGCATATTACGGTAAACACAATTTCTTATACGAATCATACTACTTTATCGGAGGCACTTGAGAAATGGCCAGTACGAATATTTCAGCCTTTATTGCCACGGATATTTATGATCGTTCAGGAGATAAATGAGCGTTATTGCCGCCAGCTTTGGGAGCAATATCCTGGGGAATGGGAGAAGATTGAGAGCATGGCGATCATTACTCATGATGAAATAAAGATGGCCCATTTAGCTCTAGTTGGTAGCTATAGTGTGAATGGTGTAGCAGCCTTACATACAGAAATTTTAAAGAAACGAGAAATGAATGCCTTTTATCAATTATTTCCTGAAAAATTTAATAATAAAACAAATGGAATAACCCATAGAAGATGGCTTTTAAAAGCAAATCCATTGCTTGCAACCTTTATTTCAGAGGGGATTGGGGAGTCTTGGATTCAGCAGCCAGAACAACTTATGGAGTTACATCGATTTAAGGAAGATCGCGCATTTCTTCAACAGCTTTCACTGATTAAGGCGAAAAATAAAAATAGACTTGCCCAACGAATTAAACAGCAAACAGGGCTAGTTGTAGATACCTCTTCCATCTTTGATGTACAGGTGAAACGTCTTCATGCATATAAACGGCAATTACTAAATATTGTCCATATTATGTATTTGTACAATCGATTAAAGGAGGATTCTAGCTTTACGATGCACCCACGTACTTTTATCTTTGGTGCAAAAGCTTCTCCAGGCTATTACTATGCGAAGAAAATTATTAAGCTTATTAATACAGTTGCTGAAAAGGTAAATCATGATTTACAAACAAACGACAGATTAAAGGTTGTTTTCCTTGAAAATTATCGCGTATCATTAGCGGAAGAAGTTTTTCCAGCAGCAGACGTGAGTGAGCAAATTTCAACAGCCAGCAAGGAAGCTTCAGGAACTGGCAATATGAAATTTATGATGAATGGTGCTATTACGCTTGGTACACTTGATGGTGCCAATGTTGAAATAAAAGAAAAAGTAGGAGCAGAGAATATTTTCATTTTTGGATTAACCGCAGAAGATGTATGGAATTATTCTCGACAGGGTGGTTACAATTCAATGGAATATTATCATCATGATCAACGAATTCGCCAAGTGATGGATCAAATGATAAATGGCTTTTTTCCTGAAGTTGAAGACGAATTCGAATTGATTTTTGACTCCCTATTACTTGAAAATGACCAATACTTCGTTTTAAAGGATTTTGATGCATACGCTCGAATCCAAGAATGTGCTGGTATTACTTACGAGAATCGAGACAAATGGTTAAAAATGAGTTTGCAGAATATTGCTGCTTCAGGTTACTTTTCTAGTGATCGAACCATTAAGGATTATGCTCATGATATTTGGGGGATCAAACCACTTTAGAATGACAAGTAGAATCGACCTTACTCATATGTAATGAAGTCAGTATAAAAGACTTGTTTATAAGAATCGACCTCAATCGCATGATGTGAGGTCGATTTAAGATGCTTGTCCGTATGAATCGACCTTAATCGTATATAGCAAGGTCGATTTATGATACTTATCTATAAGAATCGACTTCAATCATATGTACCGAAGTCGAATGATGAAATGTCTCCTATTCCTCAGCATTCCCTCTTTGATTATCGTCGCTATCCTCTCTTTCTTTTACATAATCGTCCGAATAGCTATAAGGGACATCTCCAAAAGGGGCTTCAATATTTTCTTCATTTAGCATGGCTTCGTACTCTTCGTGTTTTTTCGAAGGATAAATAGTTCTTGTGTTCGCAGCAATATCGTTTCCAATGAATGTTTCGTAATCCTCGGTGAAGCCTTCATCATCATGTCCCTCATTATAAAGGGAATTGTAATCTTCATAATCGCCTCTTAAATCTGAAGGAGTTTCTGATGTTCCGTAGCGTGCAACCTCCTGAAAGCTGTCTTCATTATCAATAACTTCACGAAATTGATGATGCTGAAAAGTGTTTCCATGTGCAGGCTCGAGAACATCCTCCTCAACAGGTCTGTCTCTGAAAACCTTTTGCTCAGGGCTATGCTCTTTGCAATATAATGTAGCTGGAATCACCTCAAGGCGGTCAAAAATAATATCACTTCCACACACTTTACATTTCCCGTATGTTCCTTCTTCCATTGCTTGTAGGGCTGACTGAACTTTATGAAGCTCAGTCGCGAAATGCCCCTCTAATGCAAAATCCTTTTCTCGTTCATTTAATTCAGTTCCCATATCTGCTGGATGATTATCATATATCGATAATTCTCCAACTGCTTCACGAGCATTTACACCTTCTAAACTTCCTGCTGTATCTCCATGTAAGAGTGATTCCAATGATTTTTTTTCTTCCATTAGCATTGCTTTTAATTCATTTAGTTGTGTATTTGTTAACACTCGGTTCACTTCCTCGAAAAAATGATTTCAGCGTAAGAAATCTACATGTAATTAGTATGAGCGAGATTTTCAAAAACATGACAGTAAAATAAGAAAAGCTCAAGCGCTGTAGCTAGACACTCATCAACTTCAAAGAATGTAAAATTCTGATATATGTAAAAACCGCCCATCCAAAAATGAGCGGTTCACTGATTTAAGTTCACTTTATAAAAAATAGCCTAGAAAAAGTCCGATTGATAATAAAAAGCCAAATATCGTATTTGTTTGAGCTGTTGCTTGCATAGCAGGCATCATCGTAATCGGAACTGTTTTTCCGATGAAACCTTTCGTCGCCTTAATGGCTTTCGGTGCACTTAATACAACGATAGCTAACCAAGGAGAAATGATATTCATCGCAATTAGAATAAATACCCATACGTAAGAAACGATAAACATACTAGCCAGTAACTTTATTGCTCCATTTCTTCCTAATAAAATGGCTAATGTTTTGCGGCCAAACTCTTTATCTCCATCTAAATCACGAATATTATTTGATAATAAAATGGCTCCAACGAGAATTAAGATCGGAATAGAAACGAGCACACTTGTTGTTGTTACAGTTCCCGTTTGAATAAAGAATGCAATTAAGATGATTAGCATTCCCATGAAAAATCCAGCAAAGATTTCTCCAAATGGAGTGTAAGCAATTGGAAGGGGACCACCTGTATATAAATAGCCAATTCCCATGCTAATTAATCCAATAAGAGCAAGCCACCAGCTGCTGTTTGCACAAATATAAACCCCGATTAATATCGAAACACCATACAGCGTAAATGCTAGATTCATAACTGTTTTCGGTTTAATGCCATTGCGAACAATCGCTCCACCAATCCCAACAGATTCCTCATTGTCGAGTCCTCTTTTAAAATCATAATACTCATTAAACATATTCGTTGCCGCTTGAATTAATAAGCTTGCAAGTAACATGGCAAAAAACATGCCGAAATGAATAGTTGTTTCTTGAATCGCTAAAGCAGTTCCGAGTAAAACAGGAACAAAGGAAGCAGTAAGTGTATGAGGTCTTGTTAATTGCCACCAGACTTTCCAATTTTTTTGCTCGGAAGATGGAAAATTTGTATGCATTTCAGGTTGCATCGTAACTCTCCCCTTTGATTTCTTATAGTAAAACGTCATAATTAGTTTCAAACTTATTTATATTAACAAAAATCGTTTGTTCTGTCAAAAATTTATTTGTCATATCCATCATTTAGTCTAGTAAATATGAATAAAAGTGTCAATGGATTTTTCAGGTGATAATGTATAGCTAATGAGAAGTTGAGGATAATTGACATAGCGTCTTTAGTAGGTGTATGTTAAAATTAAAGATAGATAAAAGATAATAGTCGACTGGCTGTTATTGGAGGGATTTTTTTGGTTACGATACAAGAAACGGAACTAAAAGAAGGGATCCTTGAAGCAATAGAAAAAGCTAAAGCCTTATGTAAACCAGTTCTAATTAGTGAAGTGCAACAAATTAATCAAATAGAACCCCTTTCCTTTTTTGTAGCAGGACAAGAAAGCTTTTTAGGCGAGCGATTTTTCTGGAAAGACCCTTCCGATGAGACTTTTATTATTGGCCTTGGAATATGTAAACAAATTCAATCGGCTCAGGCTGCTGGCCGCTTTTTTCATGTCGAAAAAGAGTGGAAGCGCTTTATTGCTGATGCTGTCATATATAATCCATATAAAATGAATGGAATTGGCCCTGTTATGTTTGGTGGTTTTTCTTTTGATCCGTTGAAAGAAAAAACAAAGCTTTGGGAGAAATATGCTGATTCTTTATTTCATATTCCACAGTTTATGTATAGTGAAATTCAAGGGAAGGCTTTTTTAACGACAAATATTGTGTGCACACAGCATGATGACCTGTCATTAATTGAAAAAGTCGTTTCTGAAAGAAAAACACTTTTCTCATCATTATCAAATGTTCAAAATGATCATATGTTTCATTTAATAGATGAGATTGAAGTGAATCCAGAGGGATGGAAGGATACTGTCACCTCAGTTGTGCAAGATTTAAAGCAAACTTCATTAGATAAAGTAGTGTTGGCACGGGAATTAAGATTGTTTTTCAATAATGAAATTCAAGTAGAGCAAGTGCTAACACATTTGTTAGCTGAACAGCATGAAAGTTTTGTATTTGCATTTGAATCAAATGGAGATTGTTTTCTCGGCGCTTCCCCTGAACGTTTAGTGAAAAAAAGTGGAGAAAATTTATTTACAACATGTCTTGCCGGCTCCATTGCAAGAGGGAAGACGGAGAAAGATGATCAGCTTCTCGGAGAAACATTATTAAATGATCCGAAAAATATCATTGAACATGAGTATGTTGTGCAAATGATTAAAGAAGCGATGGAAGAAGTATGTGAAGAAGTTATTTTACCAAAAGAAACACAGCTATTAAAAATGAGAGATATTCAGCATCTTTATACACCTATTATTGGGAAAGCAAATGAACATACATCATTGTTATTATTAGTAGATCGGCTCCATCCAACACCTGCATTAGGAGGATTGCCAAAAGAGCCAGGCGTAGTGAAAATTAGAGAAGTAGAAGAGCTTGATAGAGGTTTATACGGTGCTCCACTGGGGTGGATGGATTATCAAGGTAACGGCGAGTTTTCCGTATCCATTCGGTCTGGACTTGTTCAAGGGAAAGAAGCATCACTTTTTGCTGGATGTGGTGTTGTGGAGGATTCCGATGCAAATAGTGAATATATTGAAACAAAAATAAAATTTCGACCGATGCTGACAGCACTTGGAGGTAAAAATATATGAGTCATCAAGAGGCATTAACCTCTTATATCGCCGCTTTTGTTTCAGAGTTAGTTCATAATGGGGTAGAGGATATTGTAGTAAGCCCAGGATCGAGGTCTACCCCGATGGCAATGGTAATGGCAGAGCATCCTGACCTTCGTGTACATATACATGTGGACGAGCGTTCGGCTGCCTTTTTTGCGTTAGGTATTGCGAAGGCTTCGAATAAACCAACAGCCATCCTTTGTACATCAGGAACTGCTGGTGCTAATTACTTCCCTGCAGTAGTTGAGGCGAATATATCAAGAATCCCATTAATTGTGTTAACAGCTGATCGCCCGCATGATTTACGTGATGTCGGCGCTCCTCAAGCAATTGACCAAATTCATTTATATGGGCATCATGTGAAATGGTTCGTCGAAATGGCTCCCCCAGAAAACTCAGTAGCGATGATTCGCTATGCTCGGACAGTTTGTGCAAGAGCAGCAGCAGTGGCACTCCGAGCTCCAGCAGGCCCTGTACATTTGAACTTTCCTTTCCGTGAGCCTTTAATTCCACAATTGGATAAAGAAGATCTATTCGAGTTAACTGAGCGTTCAAGTGGATATGTGAAAATTCAAACAGGAGAGTTAACTTTACGTAAGGAAGAGTACCAAGAAATTGGTGAAAGCATTAATGAATATTCGAGGGGAATTATTGTTTGTGGCCCGATTGAATTAGATGGTTTCTCAGAAGCTGTGACAAAGCTGGCTGATTCACTTAAATTCCCTATTCTTGCAGATCCGCTTTCCCAATTAAGAAGCGGTGAACACGAGCATACGTATATTATGGATGCATATGATACGTTTTTGAAAAATGAAGATGCAAAGAAATATTTGAAACCAGATGTCATTATTCGTTTTGGTGCCATGCCAGTTTCAAAGCCCCTATCCATTTTTCTGAAAGAAAATCATGGTGTCCGTCAATTTGTCATTGATGGCGGTGGTGGATGGCGAGATCCAGGTATGCTTTCTACAGAAATGATTCATTGTCAAGAAACGCAATTTTGTTCTTCTATCCTTCCATTTGTTGAGGAAAAGAAAGTTACTCGTTTTCTAGAAAAATGGGTAAAGATGAATGAAATAGCTCGAACACATCTCAGAAGGATAAATGATATTGAAGAGCTTAGTGAGGGGAAGTTATTTTCTCAGTTAGCAGAGTCCTTACCTGATGGTGCAACAGTATTTGTTGGCAATAGTATGCCAATAAGAGATTTAGATACCTTTTTCCATTCTAATGGAAAGTCAATACGTCTCATGGCAAACCGCGGGGCAAATGGAATTGATGGCACAACATCCACTGCGTTAGGAGCAGGGGTTTCCTTGCAGCCACTATATTTAGTAGTTGGAGATTTGACCTTCTTCCATGATTTAAATGGGCTTATTGCAGCAAAACAATACGGAATAAATATAAATATTATTTTAATAAATAATAATGGCGGCGGAATTTTCTCATTCCTTCCTCAAGCAAATCATCCGAAGAACTTCGAACAGCTTTTCGGAACACCGTTAGATTTACAATTTGAGCATGTTGTGAAAATGTATGGTGGTCATTATGAACTAATAACGGATTGGGATCATTTTAATACCGTAATGAAGAAGTTTGCCACAACTCAAGGTTTAAAAGTTATGGAAATCACGACAAACAGAGAAAAGAATTTAAGTGAGCATCGTGATTTGTGGAATGCAGTTTCCCAGGAAATAAGTCGAATATTAGAAGGCGAATGCTGATGTATTTTGACATTCAAGGTATTCGCTACTATGCGGACATATGGGGAAACGGTTTTCCTTTTCTATTGCTCCATGGTTTTACAGGTAATAGTTCGACTTGGAAAGAGTTCACTCCTGTTTGGAGTGAACATTCGAAAGCTTTTGCCATTGATATTATCGGGCATGGAAAAACAGACAGCCCGATTGATAAGGCAAAATATGATATTGAGGCAGCAGCAGATGATTTAAACGAAATACTTGAGAAACTTGAAATAGAACAAACAGATATTCTCGGTTACTCAATGGGTGGACGATTAGCACTCACCTTTGCAATGAAGTATCCTGAGAAGGTGAGAAAGCTAATTTTAGAAAGCTCTTCACCAGGTCTTGACAATGAAGAGGAAAGAAAAAAACGGAGATTACAAGACGAAAAGCTTGCTGAGCAAATTCGAATGAATGGCTTAGAAACATTCATTCATTATTGGGAAAACATTCCGCTTTTTCGCAGTCAGCAAAGACTGCCAGAAACGACTCGTAATCTTATTCGAAAGCAACGAATGAGCAATAATGAAATAGGATTAATCAATAGTTTGTATGGTATGGGGACAGGGAGCCAACCTTCTTGGTGGGGATCGCTTGAACAATTAACAATCCCTACTTTGATTATGACAGGCAGTTTGGATAATAAATTTTGCCATATTGCAAACGAAATGACAAAAAGCCTAAAAAATAGTCAATGGCAAACGATAGAAGATTGCGGCCATGCAATTCATGTGGAGAATCCAGAAATTTTTGGTACAATAGTAAGTGGGTTTTTGAATGAAACTTATGAATATATACGATAAAGGAGGATTCCGTTTATGTCAGCAGTAGAATGGATTGCAGGACGTCAGTATGAGGAAATAATGTATGAAACGTACAACGGAATTGCAAAAATTACGATTAACCGTCCACATGTACATAATGCGTTCACACCAAAGACTGTCATGGAGTTAATCGATGCATTTGCCTATGCACGCGATGATTCGAATATTGGCGTAATTGTTTTAACAGGTGCTGGAGATAAGGCATTTTGTTCAGGTGGAGACCAAAAAGTTCGTGGACATGGAGGATATGTAGGTGACGATCAAATTCCTCGTCTAAATGTCCTTGATCTACAACGCTTAATTCGTGTCATACCAAAGCCGGTTGTTGCAATGGTTAAAGGATATGCGATTGGTGGAGGCCATGTTCTTCACATCGTTTGTGATTTAACAATTGCTGCAGACAATGCTGTGTTTGGACAAACAGGTCCGAAAGTAGGAAGCTTTGATGCGGGGTATGGCTCTGGCTACTTAGCAAGAATCGTTGGCCATAAAAAAGCAAGAGAAATTTGGTATTTATGCCGTCAATATAATGCTCAGGAAGCATTAGATATGGGGCTAGTAAATACGGTTGTACCTTTAGATAAGGTTGAAGAAGAAACCATTAAATGGTGTGAAGAAATGCTTGAAAAGAGTCCAACAGCTCTACGTTTCTTAAAAGCAGCATTTAATGCAGATACAGACGGACTTGCTGGAATTCAACAGTTTGCTGGTGATGCAACATTGCTTTACTATACAACTGATGAAGCGAAGGAAGGACGCGACAGCTTTAAGGAGAAGCGCAAGCCTGATTTTGGTAAGTTTCCACGTTTCCCTTGATTTAGGTGCAGTCTCAATTTAGAATAGCTAAACAGCTTGATGGTGTCGCCATCAGGCTGTTTTTACTTTAAAATGGTTTTGTCAATAAAAAGCTTCTATTGTCTAGTAATGTGTCGACTAATATGTAGACTAATATATAATAAGATGAACGATTGATATTATAAGAGGTGGTCTAATGGCTGAACAAATTATGCCGAATTTTATTAAAAAAAGAGCACTTTTAACCCCAGAAAGAGAAGCCCTCCATTTTGAAGGGAGAAATTATACATTTTCTGAGCTTTATGACAGAGCATATCAAATTGCCGGTCAATTAACAGCTTTAGGTTTGAGAAAGCAGCAATATATCGGTGTTCTGCTAAAAAATCATGCGGATACAGCCTTTATTTATTTATCCCTTCACTTACTTGGTATCCGTGCTGTCATCTTGAATAATCGATTATCTGCTGAAGAGCTTGCATGGCAGTTAAAGGATTCAAAATCAACTTTTCTTATAACAGAGAGAGCATTTTCAACGAAGTATCAGGAAATAAAGAATGCATGTCCAAAAATAACATTTATTTCGAAAGAAGAGTTGTTTGAAGCTAATTTTACAAAACCAGATGTAGTTGAAGAGATCTCCTTAGATGAAATTTGTACAGTGATGTATACATCGGGAACAACTGGTCATCCGAAAGGTGTTATACAAACTTACGGAAATCATTGGTGGAGTGCTGTTGGCTCTGCCTTGAATCTTGGCTTAAATGAAAAGGATTGTTGGCTTTGTACCGTCCCATTATTTCATATTAGTGGCTATTCGATTATTATGCGAAACATTATTTATGGAATGAAGATCGTTATTCATGAGTCTTTTTATGAAGAGAAAACAATTGAGTCTATTCAGAATGAGCATGTAACGATTATGTCTGTTGTTAGTACAATGCTAAGTCGAATTGAAGAGGCATTAGATAAGTCAAAACTTCCAACAGAGTTTCGTTGTATGCTGCTCGGAGGGGGACCAGCTTCGAAATCATTACTGGAAAAATGTTTAGCTAAAAACATTCCAGTCTACCAAACATATGGGATGACGGAAACATCTTCACAAATTGTCACACTCTCACCTGAATATTCCTTAAATAAGTTAGGCTCTGCAGGGAAAGTACTTTTTCCTTCACAATTAAAGATCGTAACCTCTGATGGTGAAGAAGCAAATGCAAATGAAGCAGGAGAAATCATCGTAAAAGGTCCAAATGTCACGAGAGGGTATTTAAACCGCAACGAGGAAACGACCAATAAACTTGTGAATGGCTGGCTTTCCACAGGGGATATTGGTTATCTCGATAATGAAGGCTTCTTATATGTATTAGATCGACGTTCAGATTTAATTATCTCTGGTGGGGAAAATATTTATCCTGCTGAAATTGAAGGTGTTCTTGTTGCACATCCTGACATAACTGATGCAGGTGTAATCGGATTAAAGGACGAAAGATGGGGTGAAGTTCCAGTCGCTTTTGTTGTTTTGAAAAAGACATTATCCGAGGATGAGATTGTGCAATACTGCCGACAAAAAGTCGCAAAATATAAGGTGCCGAAAAAAATTTATCCAATTGAATCAATCCCCAGAAATGCTTCGAAGAAAATTTTGCGGAGAGAGCTTAGAAAACGACTTGAAAGCTTGTAATTTCATACTAATCAAAGAGAAAGACGGCATCACTCAGGACACCGTCTTTCTCTTTGTTAAACAATCGGTAAGTTAGATTGAAGGTTCAAAAGTTTTACAGTCGGTTTCCTTACTATTGGCAGCTGTTTCACCTTTATGGCTAACTACATAAATTTGAGAAGCATTGCATTTATTTCCTCTTCCCCAGAAGGTGCAATTATTAACTTCACATAAAACATCTTTGGCCAAATTGATCGTCTCCTTCAAATATATTTGAAATGATTTACGAAAAAATGGATGAATGAGAGGAAATGTCTCTCCACATCCCTATTTTAGATTGTGGCAATAGAAACTTTTTAATTCCTGTTATTTGAAGGAATTATGATAAGCAAAAAACCTCCATTAGGAGGAGGTTTTAATTATTAAGAGCCTTTTCGAGAGCTTTAAGATTCATTTCCATTAGTGAAAAATAAGATGGATCATTTTTCAAATCATTATCAGTTAATACCGATAAATTATGAAGAACTAATGGTTCAGCTCCAATTTCTTTTTGAATAATTTCGGTAAGCTTTGAGTTCACATTTTGCTCGAAGAATACATACTTTAGATCATATTGCTTTGCCGTTGTAATAATTTTTTCAAGCTGCTTTTGAGTTGGTTCATTTGATGTATTTAAACCGGCAACACTAATTTGTTTTAATCCATAGCGTTTTTCCCAGTACCCGAAAGCGGCATGTGAAACAATGATTTCCTTATGCTTGGATTCAGCAATAACTTTTTCAAAATCACTGTTTAATTGATCTAATTCCTTTGATAATGTCGCATAGTTTTCCTCGAATTGCTCTTTATACTCAGGCATTTTTTCAGCAAAAGCCGTTGAGATCGCTTGAGCTAAGTCTTTAGCGTAAATCGGATCAATCCAAACATGCGGATCAATGTCTCCATGGTGATGATGTCCATCATCTTCATGATCACCGTGCTCATCATGGTCGCCATGTTCATCATGCTCACCATCTTCTTCTTCATGCTCTGTAGCTTCAATATGAATGTTTTCCCCAGCACCAACCATCTTCACATTTTCATTTTTTAAAGTGGTTTTCGCCTTTTCCACAAAACCTTCTAATCCTAGACCAATATAAATAAACATATCAGCATCAGCTAACTTAATCATATCCTTTTGAGTTGGTTCAAAGGTGTGCTCATCTGCCCCTGTTGGATAAATGGTGTTTACATTTACATAATCTCCGCCAATTTGTTCTGCGAAATACTGTAAAGGATAGACAGTGGTATAAACTTCTAGCTTTTCGTCACCATCTTTCATAGTATTTTTCGCAGCATTTGTACAGCCTGTTAGTAGTAGGCCAATCGTTAAAAAAAATACGAATAGCTTTTTCATGTTTTCTCCTCTCTTGCTTTCATAAATCGAAGTCATTACGATTTGGTGAAGAAAAAAATAGAATAAAAATCATTTATTCTGTTCTTCATTATTCATGTAAAACGAATACAATTCGGAACCATTCCGATTACCATTTCCTATCTTACATAAAAAAAACATAAAAATCAAGTGTAATATTTGTTTGTTGAAGCATGTTTTTGTATTCTTAAAGATGTAAAATAATTTGTAAGGAGATTTTAAGATGACATTATTAGACGAAATCTTAGATTATAACCAGCATTTTGTAGCTGAAAAAAAATATGAAGAATATTCTACAACAAAATATCCAAATAAAGGTATGGTCATCCTTACTTGTATGGATACCCGATTAGTTGAATTACTGCCAAGAGCGATAAATGTGAAAAATGGGGATGTAAAAATTATTAAAACGGCAGGAGCACTTGTTGCACATCCTTTCGGTAGTATTATGAGGAGCTTACTGATTGCTGTATATGAGCTTCAAGCTGAGGAAGTATTAATTATCGGTCATTATGATTGTGGAATGAGCGGGATGAAGCCAGATGGCGTGATGGAAAGCATGAGAAAACGCGGAAAATCGGAAGAAGCACTTGATACAATCACCTATTCAGGTGTGGATGTAAGAGATTGGCTTAAAGGGTTCGATGATGTGGAGGAAAGTGTCTCACATAGTGTGCGAATGGTGAAAAAACATCCATTAATGCCGACTGATGTTCCTGTTCATGGCCTAGTCATAGACCCAGCAACAGGGGAATTGAAAATTATCGTCGATGGCTATAAGGCTTAATTTTTATTCTTCTTAGGCCATTTTTCAGGAACGGGATCAATTCCGCCTGGATGAAAAGGATGACATTTTAAGATGCGTTTCATAGCTAACCAACCCCCTTTTATCGCTCCAAATCGTTTTACAGATTCAAGTCCATAATGTGAGCATGTAGGGTAAAAGCGGCAAGTTGGTGGTTTTAAAGGCGAGATGACAACTTGATAAAAGCGGATAATCCCAATCATGATTTTTTTCAACATATTTACCATTCCATTCTAGATTTGAAGTGAATCGTCCCTAATGCGAGAATATCGCTTACAAATCAGCAATATATTCTAATGATAAAAAGATAACATATAATCTTTTATTAGTCGAAATAGAAAGTTCATATATTGTTGATGAAGATACTCGGATTTTACTGTACAATAAGGAGAGAAACGAGAGGAGTGTTAAATATGCCATCAGTGGAGAGTTTTGAATTAGATCATAACGCCGTCAAGGCCCCATATGTTAGACATTGTGGAGTGCATAAAGTAGGAACAGATGGAGTCGTTAATAAGTTTGATATTCGATTTTGCCAGCCGAATAAGCAGGCAATGAAGCCAGATGTGATCCACACGTTAGAGCATTTACTCGCTTTTAATATCCGTACTTATTGTGAAAAATACGATCATTTTGATATTATCGATATTTCTCCTATGGGCTGTCAAACAGGCTATTACTTAGTTGTGAGCGGTGAACCGACAGTGGAAGAAATTATTGATTTGCTCGAAGATACGTTGAAATCAGCGGTTGAAGTGACGGAAATTCCAGCTGCCAATGAAAAGCAATGTGGCCAAGCAAAACTTCATGATTTAGAAGGAGCAAAGCGCTTAATGCGTTTCTGGCTAGAACAATCGAAAGAAGAGTTAAAGCAGGTTTTTGCATAAAGTGAAACTTCAATCAGTGGGGGTCTTACAGCCCGTTAATCTGCGATAAAAAGAAGCCGGACTGGGTCAAATCCCAGTCCGGTTTAACTTATTTTTTCCGAATCGTTCTTTTGTTCGACTTGATTATTATCAAAGTGAAGCTGCTCATCAGCAGGATCAACTGTATGTTTGTATGTATAAGCCTTTGATGTTGTGACAACAGCCAAAACAATAACGATCGCAACAATAATTACTGAAATCGCAATTACGGCAATCAATCTTATATCTCCCTTCTTTTTACACATTTCTGCAAACGAAAATAGGAACCCATGTGCATAAGCTTCTATGTAAGGAGTACCTTTGTATGTAATTAATGAATATTACGCTGAGTGACATTTGTGTTTCTACTTCGAGTAAAGTTCTCACTTGCGAATTTTCCCTTTAAGCTTTCAATTAAATAAAGCCCCATAAGATCATACAATTCTTGATTATTTAATTCATGAATAATCGTTAATAAATCATCACGATTCATTTCCTCTAAAAAGGCAAATGCAAGCATGTCGATATCTTCTTCATCCCCAGTAAGCTTGTGACGATAAAGTTCATAAAGTTCGTCAATTATTTTCATGATGTCACCTCCAATTAGGATATATTTTCTTCCATTGATTTTAGTTAGTATATGTATGTTTCTCGATAATGATAGCAAATTTGCATAAATTTTTCACTGTTCGGGTAAGGATAAATAAGACAAATTGTTGTGAAAATGAATCTAGACAAAAAATTATGGATGTAAACAAAAGGAGTAGCGTCAATGACAGAAAATAAAAATACATATTATATTACTGTTGGAACAGGAGAAATTTCACAAAGTGCCACAGCTTCACGCTGGGATTATAAAATAACAGCTACAAATGAAGAAATTAACGAGCTGCGTTCATACTTTAAACAAAACTATTCAACAGAATGGCAAAGCTTTGTACGGGCACATATTCCATTTCTAGAATACCATAATGATAAGGAAAATGATGAATATGATGAAACAATGTCAAAAGTTTATGAGTTGCTTTATAAGCTAGGGGACGATGAGACAAGAAAACATATTGAAGACATGGGATTTTATTAGAAAAACTGGGCATTCGCCAAGTCCTTTCGGAGAATGCCCTAGCTTTTCTTATGCGGTATTTCAAACGCTACAATTATTTGAATTTCATTTTACTTTAGTAATGTTAATAAACTTAAACTTTCCTATTAGCCAATAAAAAAACTGCGGAAATCATTTTCCGCAGTTCTTGCATCTAAGCTGTTATGAATTACATATCCATTTCAACTGCGGAATCAAGAACTTCCTGTGGAACTGTAATCACATCAACTTTGTTCAAGTTTAAATATTTCGCATCTACTGCTTGTTTCAGTGAAATCGTTACTTCTTCAACCGTCATCTCCATATCCATATCCATCTTTAAAGCAACGGGATTAAAGGTTTCTTTATCAACAAGAATCTCGTAATCTACTGAATTAATTTTCATATTACTAAATAAATCTTCATCAGCCATTTCAGCTGGCATAGATTCCATCGCAGTTTCTTTAATGAAATCGTTAAATTTGTCTCCTGAAGCTTTTAATTTAAGGATAAAGTTTTTATCATCCTGTTCAAAAGTAAAATCATCTACAAATTTTTGCAATTTCTTTAATTCTTCACCAGGATTTTGTTGTTGGCCAGCCATTTGTAAGAACATGTCCGTCATTTCTTGTGGGAATTTTATCCACTCCCCACCTGAAGGCTCATAAAGGTACATTCCATCTTCAGTAAAATAACTTTCCATATCTACTTTTTCTTCACCCATTGTCATAGACATTTTTTGATAAAATGCCATCGGATCCATGACTACATCCATATCGATGCTAGAATGAGTATCCATATTCATTTCATCTTCGCTAGAGCTAATATTTTGAGTCATTTCCATTTTAACAGAAAAACTTTTTAAATTTTCAGAGGCAGCAGTTGATTTTTCTAATACTTCCTCTAATGTTAATTTTGATTCTGATTTACTATTAGATTCTCCATTATTATTTGCACTTTCATTAACAGGCTTGGCTGTTTGTCCACAGGCTGCAAGCATAAAAACTAATAGTAAACCTATTAAGTATGATAGGTTTTTCTTCAAAGATAACACTCCTTTTTTTATCGTATTCACCTATTGTACGATAATTTAACTGGAAAAGTTTCAAAAATTTATCAAATCATCCTTTTTTCATAGAAACATCGTAAATAAATCCTTCTAAATGCGGATAGATATAATTAGCGCTATAATATGTTTAATTATGAAATGAGGGATGGATGGTGGAGATATTTATCGATGCAAATGGTTGTATTGTTAAGCTTGCTTTTGAGCGAAATGCCTTTTCGAAACAGCCCAATCATGTTCTCGTTATTTGTCAATTGGAGGATCAATGGCTTTTGACGAAGCATAAGAAAAGAGGTTTAGAGTTTCCAGGAGGAAAAGTGGAGCAAGGGGAATCGATTGAGGAAGCCGCAAGACGAGAGGTCAAGGAAGAAACGGGAGCTGTTGTGAAGGAGCTTCAATTTATTGGAGAATACGAAGTTTCGCACCTTGATGCAACATTTGTAAAGAGGATTTATTATGGAGTTGTAGATAAAGTAGAAGAGAAGGATGATTATCTTGAGACGGCGGGACCAGAGTTAGTCAGAGGAGATTTATTGACCTTAAGATGGGGCGAGGAATACAGTTTTATTATGAAAGATGAAGTAATAGAAAAAAGTATTTTGAAAATACAGGAAAAACGGCATTGAGAAGTGCCGTTTTTCATTATGAACCATTTCTTATTAGTTTTTTCTCTAATAGTTCAACAAGCTGATACATAATTGTAGCAAAAACGGCAATGACAAGTAGGGAAAGCATGACGAGTGTGAAATTAAATACTTGGAATCCGTAAATAATCATGTAGCCAAGCCCTTTAGAAGAAACGAGGAATTCACCCACAATGACACCGACCCATGATAAGCCGACATTTACTTTCAATGTCGAAATAATAACTGGAAATGACGCAGGTAAGATCGCCTCTTTAAAAATTTGCCAGCGTGTAGATCCAAATGTTTGCAAAACCTTTATATAATTTTGATCGACTTCTTTAAAAGACGTATACACAACAATGGTTGTAATGATGATTGAAATAATCGCACCCATCACAACAATAGAAGTGAAACTAGGTCCTAAGGCTACGATTAAAATCGGTCCGAGCGTTACTTTAGGCATTGAATTAAGTACGACTAAATACGGATCTAAAATTTTTGAGAGCATGGGTGACCACCATAACATGGCGGCGAGAAGTGTACCAATAACAGTTCCGAGAATAAAACCGAAAACGGTCTCTGATAGCGTATAGCTCAAATCGACCATGAGAGTTCCGTCTTGAATTTTAACCATTAGTAATGACCAAACTTTAGACGGTGAACTAAATATTAACGGATCAATCCATTGCTTTCGACTGGCAAGCTCCCAACTGGAAAAAAAGAAAAGGAAGATAATGAGCTGATAAAAAAGCACCCACTTTTTTTCGCGTTTTAATGTTTGGAGGTATTGTTCATGAAGAAATTTAATGTTTGGCGACTGATTCAAGAGACTCCAGCTCCTTCCAAACCATTTGAAAAATACGAGAATAATCTTTATGGCTCCTCGCATTGAACGGCGTTTCTTCTCTCAATTCTTTTGGGATGTGAAAGGTTTTGTAAACCCTACCTGGATGAGAAGAAAAAAGAAAAACGCGATCACTCATGGCAATGGCTTCACCGATATCATGAGTGACAAGTATGGCTGTTTTATCGAAAGCTTTCAATGTTGTCGAAACAAGATCCTCGAGCTTTAATTTCGTTTGGTAATCAAGGGCAGAAAATGGTTCGTCAAGCAATAGAAGCTTCGGTTCAGTTGCTAACGTTCTGACGAGAGCAACTCTTTGCCTCATCCCGCCTGATAGCTGCTTCGGAAATTGAGATTCGACTCCTTTTAATCCCATTTTTTTTAACAAATCGAGAGCATACCGTTTTCTTGGACCATCTAAATTCTTACTCATTTTTAATCCTAATAAAATATTTTCCTCAATCGTTTTCCATGGAAAAAGATAGTCTTGCTGAAGCATATACCCAATATTTTCACGAGCTTTCTCAACTTGTTTTCCTTCTAAAGTAACCGTTCCAAATGTCGGCTTAAACAGACCGGCAATGATGGATAGCAAGGTTGTTTTTCCGCACCCGCTTGGACCGAGAAAGGAGACAAATTCTCCTTCCTGAATCTCAAGTGAGACATCGGAGAGGGCCGTTGTCGCAGAGCTTTTCGTGAAATAGGTGTGCTGAACATCGTTAATCGTTAAGAAATTCATAGATGCCCTCCTTATCATAAGCTGAAATTTATTTCGAATACATAATGTTAGGAAAGATTATTTCTTCATAATACTTTCTGCAATCTCTGTATTTACGAGAGTAGTATAGTCAATTCGCTTCGGCAGCTCACCAGCCTCATCCATAATATTTTGTAAATTCTCCCATTCCTCCCTATCTAAAATTGGATCCGTTGCGAACGAGCCTTGACTTTTATAGCGCTCTACCACCATTTCAATAATCTCTAATTCGGTATTATCAAAATATCCTTTAATTAACTCTGCCGTTTCCTTGGCACTGTGGGAATCGACCCATTGCTGAGCTTTATAAATTGCTTTCGTGAATTTTTGGACCGTTTCATTGTTTTCCTTTATATAGCTTTCTTTCGTCATAAAACTTGTGTATGGAATGTGCCCAGATTCTGTTCCAAATGAGGCAACGATATAACCTTTTCCTTCTTTTTCAAAAACACTGGCTGTCGGTTCAAATAGCTGAACAAATTCCCCAGTACCTGATGCAAATGCGGGAGCTATATTAGCGAAATCAACGTTTTGAATTAAATTTAAATCAGTGTGTGGGTCAATACCGTGCTTTTTCAAGACGAATTCCCCAGCCATTTGTGGCATTCCGCCTTTACGTTGCCCAAGGAAGGTTGTTCCCTTCAATTGATCCCATGAGAAGTTCTCAATTTTATGGCGGGAGACGAGAAAAGTACCATCTGTTTGTGTCAGTTGGGCGAAGTTTAGAACCGGATCATTGGAGCCTTGCGCATAAACGTAAATAGACGTTTCAGAACCTACTAGGGCAATGTCGATGCTGTCTGATAATAGAGCCGTCATCGTTTTGTCACCACCAGCAGTTGTTGTAAGCTCAACTTGAAGGCCTTCCTCTTCAAAGAAGCCTTTTTCAAGAGCAACATATTGCGGTGCATAAAAAATAGAGCGTGTTACCTCACCAATGCGAACCTTTTGAACTTCTCCCTTATTACAAGCTGCTAAGGGTATAATAAGAATGGCAATTAGAAGTAGGGAAAAACTAACTTTTAGCCAATTTTTCAAAGCAAAGCCCTCCTAGATTTAGCTTTAAATTCTACATTATCGTATGAATGGGCGAAAAATGTGTGAATGCCTATATGAATAATTTTTAGAATCGAAATGGTAAGATGATTTTGGCCGATAAAATAGGAAATATAAGATATTTTAAGGATATATCGGCCAAACTCGTAATTAATCGGCCAAGTTTAAGATATATCGGCCAAGTTTGAGATATATCGGCCAAGTTTAAGATATATCGGCCAAGTTTAAGATATATCGGCCAAGTTTGAGATAAATCGGCCGAGTTTGAGATATATCGGCCGAACTCGTAATAAATCCGCCAAATGCAGAAAATATCGGCCGAACTCAGAATATAACAGCCGAATTCCAGATATATAAGCAACTCTCACAAAAGGAGATAATCTAAAATGAATTTGATCATACATAAACAAAGGTTTCCTTCGCCAAATCCAAATATAGAATTATCAATCGTTACGTATTGGTCTAGCGGTTTAAAAGTAAAGGGGCTTCTCGCTGAACCGAAGGGTGACAACATTGTTGATGGCTTTCTATATTTGCGTGGTGGGATTAAAAATGTCGGTAAAGTTAGACCTGGTCGCATTGTTCAATTTGCTTCAGAAGGATTTATTGTATTTGCCCCATTTTATCGCGGGAATCAGGGTGGAGAAGGAAATGAAGATTTTGCTGGGGAGGATCGGCATGATGCGTTTTCGGCTTTTGAGCTTTTAAAATTACATCCGAGAGTAAAAAACATCCATATTTTTGGTTTTTCAAGAGGAGGAGTCATGGCATTGCTAACGGCGCTTGAGTTTCCAGAAGCAAAATCTCTCGTTACGTGGGGTGGGGTGAGTGATATGTTTCTTACATATGAGGAGCGGAAGGATTTACGGAGGATGATGAAGAGAGTGATTGGAGGAACACCAACAAAAGTACGTGAACAATACGAATACCGGACACCGCTTTTTCAAATAGAAAAGCTGCAAGTTCCAACCTTAATCATTCATGGGGTCAGAGATGACAATGTATCTGTCGAACATGCCTATCGCCTTGAAAACAGATTGAGGTCACTTGAGAAGAAAGTGGAGAGCTGGTATTTTCAAAGCTACACACATTATTTTCCACCCGGGATCAATCGAAGAATCGTAAAAGACTTAACCGCATGGATGCATAAAATATAAATAAAAAAAGTGCGTCTCTCGACAAAGAGACGCACTAGCTATTTAAGAAATTTCATAGCCGATTATGCAATCGGACCGCCTTTTTCGACAATAGCAGGAGAAACATCCGTGAATTTCTTAAAGTTTTCCCGGAATTTAGAAGCTAATTCTTTTGCTTTGACTTCATAAGCTTCTTGGCTAGCCCAAGTTTTGTTCGGCTGCAGTACTTCATCAGGTACACCTGGAACGTGTAATGGTATATCAAGACCGAAAATTTCGTCCTTTACAGTTTCGATATTATTTAGCTCGCCTTCTAGAGCTGATTGTACCATTGCACGAGTGTAAGGAAGTTTCATACGATTTCCAACTCCATATTCGCCACCAGTCCAGCCCGTGTTTACTAGAAAAACTCTTGAATTGTGTTCGTCGATTTTTTTGCCGAGCATTTCCGCATATTCTGTCGCTGCAAGCGGTAAGAATGGTGAACCAAAGCATGTTGAAAATGTTGCTTGTGGTGAAGTAATTCCACGTTCTGTACCAGCTAGCTTAGAAGTGTAACCACTTAAGAAATGGTACATAGCTTGCTCTTTCGTTAATTTTGCAATTGGAGGTAATACTCCAAATGCGTCAGCAGTTAAAAATATAATTGTATTTGGATGACCAGCAACACTTGGGTCAACAATATTGTCAATGGCTTGTAACGGATAAGCTGCTCGAGTGTTTTCCGTATAGGTGCTATCATCATAGTCAGCAATACGTGACTCATTATTAATGACTACATTTTCGAGAACAGAACCGAAGCGGATCGCATCGAAAATTTGTGGTTCTTTCTCGCGTGATAAATTAATGCATTTTGCATAGCAGCCACCTTCGATGTTAAATACACCATTTGGTGACCAGCCATGCTCATCATCACCAATTAAGCGGCGGTTCGGATCTGCTGATAAAGTAGTTTTTCCTGTTCCAGAAAGACCAAAGAATAAAGCAACATCTCCTTCTACACCTACGTTAGAAGAGCAATGCATAGATAAAACGCCTTTTTCTGGAAGTAAATAGTTCATAATGGAGAATATTGATTTTTTAATTTCTCCAGCATATTCTGTACCACCGATAAGCACTGTACGACGCTCAAACGAAACGATAATAAATGTTTCTGAAGCAGTTCCATCTACAGCAGGATCAGCTTTAAAATTAGGGGCAGAAATAACTGTGAATTGTGCCTCATGCTCTAATAATTCTTCATCAGTTGGACGAATGAATAGTTGATGAGCAAACAGGTTATGCCATGCATACTCATTAATGACTTGAATTGGCAAGCGGTATTTTTTATCAGCACCTGCAAATCCTTTAAAAACAAAAACTTCCTCTTTTTCTTTTAAATAATTTAAAACTTTATCATATAAGTTCGAAAAAATTTCCTCAGAAATTGGTTGGTTGACATTGCCCCAATCAATTCTATCCTTTGAAGAGGCTTCTTCTACGATGTATTTATCCTTAGGTGAGCGACCAGTATATTTTCCAGTGGTTGCACAAACAGCACCGGTTGAAGTGATAGAGCCTTCATTACGATTCAAAACTTTTTCAACTAGCTGTGGAACAGATAATTGAATATGAATATTATTTCCTATTAATAGTTCGGTTAGTTTATTGGAAATCCCTACAGAATTCATCTGATGAAAACCTTCCTTTATCCAGTTTATTTTCTAATGAATAATCTCGTGAATAGTATAACACATTCAGGTGATTAATCTATACTAATGGTGATTTTTTTTATCAAGAAAATGGATTTCTTTTTCTTGTATATAATATCATAATCACGATGGAAAATATGTTAAAATATATTATCGCATATGAACGGGACTGATTCTATGAAAACGCTCGCATTATACGACAATACATGCTCATTATGCAAGCAATCAAAACGAGTTTTTCAAAAGTTAGATTGGCTTCATCAAGTGAAGTGGGTTTCCCTACAGGAGTATGAACAAATGGAAGAGGGAGAATCCTTTAATAAGGTGGATTTGCGAAGAGAGCTTCACATTATCACTTCCAGAGGAAAAGTATTGAAAGGTTATAACGCAATCCGGTATTTATTCGTACTTTTTCCAGCTACAGCAATTGGAGGAGTGATTTTGTTTCTTCCTTTTACTCATTTACTTGGGAATCCAATTTACAAACGAATTGCTAAAAATAGACACCGATTTTTAAGAAAAAAATGCGATGATGGAAGTTGTTCATTATAATGCGCAAGTAACAAGAAAATACACGATTAATTTAAGAAACTTATTGACATCCTTTCATACTATACGTTATGATCATTTCTTGAACGGATACTCTCTTATCCCGAGCTGGCGGAGGGACAGGCCCTATGAAGCCCAGCAACCTGCTTTACGATTTTTATAGAGCAAAGGTGCTAAACCTGACGCAAGGACTTTGATCCTTGAACGATAAGAGTGAAAGGCGCGAATCGATTTGCTTTCAACCTTTTCACATTGATGGAAGGGTTTTTTTGTTGCAAAAAAGATGGACGGCTTTTGAAATGCACAATTTATGGGGTTGCTTATTACGATATCTGAAGAGGAGATTGACGGATATGATAATAAAAACTCCATGTTTATTTCATATTATTTAGGGAATGAGTTCCGTATCAAACCAAGATTGCTTTGTTAAAAAGGAATCTTACTCAATTTCTATCTAAGGAGGAAATCAGATGTCAAGAAACGTACGTTTGTTTACTTCTGAATCTGTTACTGAAGGTCATCCAGATAAAATTTGTGACCAAATTTCTGATGCAATTTTAGATGCGATTTTAGCTAAGGATGCCAATGCTCGAGTAGCTGCAGAAACGTCAGTAACAACGGGTCTTGTCCTAGTTGCAGGAGAAATCACTACATCTACGTATGTAGATATTCCAAAAATTGTTCGTGAAACAGTGAAAGAAATTGGCTATGATCGAGCAAAATACGGCTTTGATGCTGAAACTTGTGCAGTGTTAACATCTATTGATGAGCAATCAGTAGATATCGCTATGGGGGTTGACCAAGCACTAGAATCTCGTGAAGGTCAAATGAGTGATGAGGAAATTGAAGCAATCGGTGCAGGAGACCAAGGATTAATGTTTGGTTTTGCTTGTAACGAAACGAAAGAGCTTATGCCTCTTCCCATTTCAATGGCACATAAGTTAGCTCGCCGTCTGACAGAAGTGCGTAAAGAAGAGATCATTCCATATCTTCGCCCAGACGGAAAAACTCAAGTTACCGTTGAATATGATGAAAACAATAAGCCAGTTCGCATTGACACAATTGTTATCTCAACTCAACATCATCCAGAAATTACTTTAGAACAAATTCAAAGAGACTTGAAGGAACATGTCATTACTCCAGTTGTTCCACAAGAACTAATTGATGAAAATACAAAGTATTTTATTAACCCAACTGGTCGTTTCGTAATCGGTGGACCACAAGGAGATGCAGGTTTAACAGGCCGCAAAATCATCGTTGATACGTATGGTGGATATGCTCGCCATGGCGGTGGTGCATTCTCTGGGAAAGATCCAACAAAAGTTGACCGTTCTGCTGCCTATGCTGCTCGCTATGTGGCGAAAAACATCGTTGCTGCAGGCTTAGCAGATAAAGTAGAAGTTCAGCTTGCTTATGCAATTGGTGTTGCTCAACCAGTATCCATTTCTGTTGATACATTTGGAACAGGTGTCGTGAGAGAAGATATTCTAGTTGATGTCGTTCGTAAAAACTTTGATCTTCGTCCAGCAGGCATCATCAATATGCTTAACTTGCGCCGTCCGATTTATAGGCAAACAGCTGCTTATGGTCACTTTGGCCGCACGGATATTGAACTGCCTTGGGAAAAAATTGATAAAGCAGATGCATTGAAGGCGGCTGCTTTACAAAAATAAGATTAATAAAAAAGTGGGGGCTTCATTTTTATGAGGCTCTTATTTTTTATGTTGAAGCGAAGCGAAGTTCTTGGAAAAAGGAGTACTTGCGAAGATAAAGGTAACTAGGTTGCCAGAATAATTCTCAAAAAGAAGGAGTGTCGCGTAAACCAGGAATCAGAAAGCCGAACTAATTCCCGAAAATCAGTAGCACCGTGAAAACCGGGAATCAAGAAGCCAAACTAATTCCCAAAAATCAGTAGCACCGCTAATTTCGAGAATCAAGAAGCCAAACTAATTCCCAAAAATCAGTAGTACCGTGAAGATCGGGAATCAAGAAGCCAAACTAATTCCCAAAAATCAGTAGCACCGCAAAGATCGGGAATCAGTAAGCCAGACTAATTCCCGAAAATCAGCAGCACCGCTAATTTCGAGAATCAAGAACCCAAACTAATTCCCAAAAATCAGTAGCACCGTGAAGATCGGGAATCAAAAAGCCAAACTAATTCCCGAAAATCAGTAGCACCGCTAATTTCGGGAATCAAGAAGCCAAATTAATTCCCGAAAATCAGGAGCAACGTGAAGATCGGGAATCAAGAAGCCAAACTAATTCCCAAAAATCAGTAGCACCGCGAAAACCGGGAATCAGAAAGCAGGACTAATTCCCGAAAATTTGGAGGATCATGAAAATCGGGAATCAAGAAGCCAAACTAATTCCCGAAAAACAGGAGCACCGCGAAAATTGGGAATCAGAAAGCTAGACTAATTCCCAAAAATCAGGAGGATCATGAAAATCGGGAAACAAGCTACCAGACTTATTCCCGAAAGTATCAATACTCACAATCATTTCTCAATCTGCAATGATTTGTAATATTGTGCTTTTTCGGCGTATTCTCTGCTGATCCTTTTCATGTCTTCAATATCTTCAGCAGTTAATTCTCGAATGACTTTAGCTGGTCTGCCAAATGCAAGCGTATTGGGAGGGATTTTTTTCCCTTGTGGCACAAGACTGCCAGCACCAATAAATGCGCCCTCTCCAATTTCGGCTTGATCAAGTATAATGGAGCCCATGCCAATTAGTGCTTTTTTTCGGATGATGCAGCTATGTAAAATGACTTGATGACCGACAGTTACTTCGTCTTCGAGAATGAGTGGATTGTTTGGGCTTTGGTGAAGAACAGAGTTGTCTTGGATATTTACCTTTTTTCCGATGATTGTTGGCGCAACATCTCCTCTAATGACTGTATTGAACCAAACGCTAGACTCATCCCCAATTTCCACATTGCCTGTAATGGTTGCATAATCAGCAATAAAGGCAGATTTCGATATTTTTGGAAGTTCCCCTTTATATGGATAAATCACTTTTTAAAAAACATCCCTTCATTTAAAATAATAAATAAATTTTACCATAAAATAGTTGAGAGATAATATTTACGTAAATATTAGGTCGAAATATTGTGAAGAATAGATGTTTCTAGGCTATAATTTAAACAATATGGCTTAGGCATAAGGTTTAGGAGGAAAACTATGTGGAAATGGGAAGCTGAAGGAGAGGCTAAAGCAGTCATTGTCATCGTGCATGGCGCGATGGAGCATCACCGAAGGTACGGTTGGCTCATTGAAATGTGGCGATTGGCAGGATTTCATGTCATCATGGGCGATCTCCCAGGCCAAGGAATGACAACAAGATCAAGAAGGGGTCATATTGATTCTTTTGATGAGTATATTTTCGAGGTAAAGGATTGGATTCAAGCAGCTTATCAATTTGAACTGCCGGTATTTTTAATCGGGCATAGTATGGGAGGTTTAGTCGCCATTCGCCTTCTACAAGAAGAAAGGCTGAATTTAGCTGGGGTAATCCTTTCATCGCCATGTCTAGGATTAATGAAAAAACCATCCAAAATACTTGAGATCATTTCTCGAGGCTTAAATGTCATTACACCAAGCTTACGATTGGATTCAGGGATTTCTGTAGATTTGGCAACTCGCAATAAAGATGTTCGGGATGCAGACTCAAATGATACATTATATGTAACGAGAGTATCAGTGAGGTGGTATTGTGAACTTACGCATGCCATCAAGCTTGGGTTTGAACAGCTTGATCATATTCAAGATGTGCCATTGCTTGTTATGCAGGGAGGAGAAGATTTAATTGTTGATAAAAGAGCAGTAAATGACTGGTTTAATCTTGCTCCATTTTCTGAAAAACGATTTAAAGAATGGCCAAATTGCTATCATGAAATCTATAATGAGCCTGAAAGAGAAGAAGTGTTTGAATATACAAAGGACTTTGTGAACAGCCAATTAAAGGCGATTGGTTATATTATCTGATTTTGTAATGAAATAGAGCTATTCTGTGGAGAAAATTCGAGATTAGTTTCTCTTGGTGGATGGTAATTAGGGGTTACCTAATATAGTAGGAGTGAGTTTTTATGGGTGTACCTTCAATGCCTATTAGTTTAATGTCAAAAGTGTATACGAAAATACTTCCGATTGTTCATAAGGAATTATCCTATTGGAAAAAAAGAGCGGAAGCCATACCTGATCCGGAGCTGCGAAAACAAGCTTTAGCAAGCATTGAACATAAAACCTTTCATTGTGAAGGCGGCTCCATTATGGCTTTAACCGCCATTGAAAAATATCCACTTGCCATCAAATTCATCGTTGCTTATCAAACAATTAGTGACTATTTGGATAATTTATGTGATCGCAGCACTTCTTTAGATCCTGAGGATTTTGCTGCTCTCCATGAGTCAATGATGGATGCGTTAACGATTGATGCGATCCCGAAAAAGTATTACCGATTCCGAAGTGAACAAAATGATGGAGACTATTTAGCGGATTTAGCCGCTACTTGTCGAGAGGTACTGTCTGAGCTAAAAAATTATGAAAAAATTAAAGATTATTTACTTGAATTATGTAGTTATTATTGTGACTTACAAATTCATAAGCATGTGAAAGCGGAAGAGCGTGTCCCTCGTCTGCAAGACTGGTTTGATGAAAATAAAGAACAGATTCCTGAGATGGAATGGTATGAGTTCTCAGCCTGTTCTGGTTCAACTTTAGGCATTTTTTGCCTTGTTTCTTATGCAATGAGAGATGATTTTGAACAACATTATGCCGAAAAAATTCGTAATGGATATTTTCCATACATTCAAGGTTTACATATATTATTGGATTACTTTATTGACCAAGATGAGGATCGGGCTGGTGGAGATTTAAATTTTTGTTTTTATTATGAGAATGAACAAAGATTATTTGAGCGGTTAAAGCATTTTGTTGATGAAGCTGATAAGCATACAGAGCAGCTGCCACATAAACGTTTTCATCAATTAATTAATCGGGGGCTGCTAGGGATTTACCTTTCAGATGAAAAGGTAAGAAAACAGAAAAAAGTAAAGAAGTTTGCAAAGAGTATCATTAAAAAAGGTGGACTCACAAGTCTTTTCTTTTATTTGAATGGGAGAGCTTACCGAATGATGCAAAAGTGGCGATTTAATAATTAACGAAAGGCTTGCAGAAGAGGCAAGTCTTTTCATTTTAATTGAAAAAAGAAGCAAACAGCCATAAATAAGGCAGCCCAATTTAGGGCTGCCAATTACCTTTTTTCAATCGCTATAATGAACGGAGGATGGTTCTGCTGATTTATAAATTGATATTGCAGGACATGAGCTATCTTCTGATCTAATTGAGTGACATATTCAAGAAGAGCATCTCTTTCGATTGCCCCTTCTTCATGACCGTGATAAACAACAAGGACGATCATTCCTTCTGGAGCCATGATGTCAAGTAGCTGTTCAATGGCAGTGATGGTTGTGTTAGGCGTGGTCACAATCGTTTTATCACCGCCAGGTAAGTAGCCTAAATTAAAAATGGCCGCTTTCACCGAACCATGATGGGTTACAGGTATACTAGCATGAACATGTTCATGTCCTTTCTCGAATAACATGACCTGTTTTGAGAGTTGATGTTCTTCTAAGCGGATTTTTGTCTTCATTAGGGCCTGTATTTGAATATCAAAACCATAGACATAACCAGTCTCGCCAACTAATTCAGCGAGAAACACCGTATCATGACCATTTCCTAATGTTCCATCGACAACAACATCCCCATGTGAGACTGCTTTTTTTAATAATTGTCTAGCAAATGGGAGAATTCCATCTAGCCTCATATTTGTGTCCTCATTTGGCTCTGGTCATAAAATTTTCCTTGCCAGCTATTTCTTCTTTTCATCTCCGCATCAATGGCATTTAAGACTTCCCATTTATTTACACTCCACATTGGACCGATCATTAATTCGATGGGGCCATCACCAGTAATTCTGTGAATAATCATTTCAGGTGGTAAAATTTCTAATTGATCACATACTAAGCTTACATAGTTATCAAATGATAAAAACTCAAGCATCCCCTTTTCGTATTGTTTTACCATTGGTGTTCCTTTTAAAAGGTGAAGAAGATGAATTTTTATTCCTTGTACATCCAGTTTTGCTACTTCACGGGCTGTTTCCATCATCATTTCGGGTGTTTCAAGGGGAAGTCCGTTAATAATATGAGTGCAAACACGGATTCCATGCTTTCTTAGCTTTTCAACCCCTTCAACATAGCATTTAAAATCATGTGCTCGATTAATAAGAAGTGCTGTTCGTTCATGGACTGTTTGCAAGCCAAGTTCTACCCATAAATAGGTTCTTTCATTAAGCTCAGCTAAATACTCAACAACATCATCAGGAAGACAATCTGGTCTTGTCGCGATGGAAAGTCCGACTACTCCTTCCTGGCTCAGTACTTTTTCGTACATCTCCCTTAAAACTTCTACAGGAGCATGTGTATTTGTAAAGGCTTGAAAATAAGCCATATACTTGCCGTCTTTCCATTTATAATGCATTTTTTCTTTAATTTCATTGAATTGTGTTTCTAAATCATCGGCCCGGTTACCAGCAAAGTCACCGGAGCCGGCCGCACTGCAAAAAGTACAGCCACCATGGGCCACAGTCCCATCACGATTAGGGCAATCAAAGCCGCCATCAAGCGCAATTTTAAAAACTTTATGTCCAAATTCATTTCGCAAATGGTAATTCCATGTATGGTAACGTTTGTCATCAGTCGCAAACGGAAAAGGATTCGTTTGATTCATCCTAGATACCTCCTAATTTAACGGAATATGAAAAACTTTTATACTTGTTCTTTTTATGCATAATATAATTCAGAACGTGCTTCTAACAATGTTTGCCGTTCCTCTTATAAGTGGTCAAGTTTCATTTGCATAAAAATAATCTTACCATGAACAGTAAAGGTTGCAAAATGTATTGGCTGCAAAAAAATTGTCAGCAATTTATTTTAGTTAAGGAATGAAAAATGGAGCAAACTATATGTTGAAGCTATATGCTTCTGACCCATCCTAAAAAAGGAGTGGAATGAATGGCAACTCGCGATTCTGTTAATGCGCTTATTCAACAATGTGAGGATGCAATCCAATTTGCTAATGATCAATTACAAGAAGGAAGAACGCAAGAACATTATAACGATGTAAGTTATACCGAAGCACTTCAATCTCTTGAAAATGCATATAATGATCTGGCAAAGCTTGCTTTAAGTGCAAATTCTGAGCAGCGTGAACAGCTTCATAGAATGAGGCTTCAGCTGCAGCAACTTCAAAACGAAATGATCACGAGTCCTCATTAAGAAGTGGAGTGAAAGTATGGTAAAGCAGCGATCAAAGCAAAACAATCCAGAACAGAAAACTCGAAATGGAATTAATAATCAAGATATAGAAGTGGGAACAGACTATGATCTTGTGAAACAGGCAAAACGGAAATATGAAAATAAAGGACAACCTGTAAAATCTAAGTTCCGTCCAGAATAGCGGAAAAAGAAAAGGCTCTAATGCGAATGGCATTAGAGCCTTTCATGTTCACAAAAGTGTCTTAATATTTGAGCTATGTCGACATCAGCTGTTATGTATTGCTACGCGTGCATTTACATCCATTTATCTAATTGAAGTTCACAAAGTGGTAAAGAACATACAGAACAACTGTGAAATATGTCACAGAATCAACTCCCCATAAAATGGTTTAAATAAGATAGAGGGAAATGAAAAAAGTTACAAAAATGGTTCTCAGAAAATAAGTTGTTTTTTTGAGAATAATTAGCTGTTACAAAATACCCCATCCAAAAAAACTTCCTAAAGTAATTTAAAAACAACACATGTGAACTTGTTCACAAAAAAGTCAAACTTTCTGTTAAAAATTGGCTTCATTGAATAATACAAACTATTGATTATTAGAAAGGACGTCAAATGATGAAAAAGCTCATCCTCTCTTGGATAGGAGTGGCTATTCTGCTCTTAAATATTCCTGGGTACTCCTATGCTGAAACAGAAAAGCCAGTTTTAAAATTGGAGGAATTAAATATACAAGTATTGCCTGAATATGCAAAGCATCCAAAGGAAAAGGATTCAAAACAGACACCTTTGCTTATTGGTTATCATGGAACACTTATGAATACAACTGATAAGCCTCAGAAAGGACAAATTGCTATCCCGCTTCCAATGAATGAGGAAAATTTTCGTATCGGATTTGCCGCAGAATATAGTCGAGATTTAACCGAGTTAAACGAAATTGAATACTCCATTGATGAAAAAACAAGCACGATTTTATGGGAAACAAAAGAAGAAATCCAACCGAATGAACCGTATAAATTTGTTATTGAATATTATACAGGCCAGTTAAAAGCAGATAAAGATAATAAATCTCTTACTTATCAATTTAAAAGCTTTTCTAATATTGGACTTGTAAGTGTTATTTTTGTAGAACCTTTAAAAACTGAAAGCTTTAAGTTAACTCCTGATGCAGATTCACATCAAGAAAATGGATACGGTATGAACTTGTTTTTGTATCAGTTTCAAGGTATGAAAGCAGATGAGATGAAGGAATTCAAGCTCGAATATAAGCGTTCAGAAACAAGAACAACGATGGAAATAATGGATGCAATGGCAGGAAACCCTGCTCATACTGAAGGGGCTGTAAAGAAAAACGAAACCCTCTCAATTTGGATTATTATTTCAGTAGTTGGTGGAATAAGTGTTTTAGCAGCTATTCTGCTTATCATTTTTATGAAAAAAGCCAAAAAACGCAATCCTGTTGCTCATAAAAGAGGGGAAAAGAAAACAGTCGATTTTGAAGCTAAGAAATCTCGACTTAGAGCTATGCTTCTTGAAGGAAGCATTACTGAAAATGAGTATAACGAATTAATAAAGAAATTAGGGGGTTAAAAAAGAATGTCAAAGAACAAAAAAATTATGTTTGGTTTAACTCTTGTTGCAGCTGCATTTATTGTTTTGTTTTTTACTACAATGCCGAGCGCCGGAAGCAAAGAAGTTTCAATAGAGGAATTACTGAAAAACAAAAACTCCTACAAAAATGAATACGTTTTGACTCAGGGGCTTCTAAACAAAGATTCCGTTGAATGGAATGCCGACAAAATTGAATTGAAATTTGAAATTTATGAGGATGGAAAAGAGGTCAGCTTACCAGTGGTTTACATGGGGGTAAAGCCAGATAATTTCTCTGATGATGTTATTGTCATCGTTGAAGGATTTCTGAAAGAAAATGGTGTGTTTGAAGCTGAGAAGGTTCAGACTAAATGTCCTTCAAAATATAAGGGAGAAGATCCAGAGAATTATGATGTGGAGATGCACAAAGAGATAAATAAAAATAAGCAAAACTAATTAGACAGGCTGGTGACATTATGTATTTAATTGGAAATATCGCACTCATACTTGGCATCGTCATTTCCTTGTACTCATTAGTTGCAAATATGATAGGGCTGAAAAGAAAAGAGCAAAAATGGCTTGAAAGTGCAAGAGGAGGAATTTTATCACTTGCATTTGTTACGAGTATTTCAACCTTTCTTTTACTATATATTCTCGGAACAAGTCAGTTTCAGTATAAATATGTGGCACAATATTCAAACGTAGATTTGCCATTAATTTATAAATTGGCTGCATTTTGGGCAGGTAACGCAGGTTCTTTATTACTTTGGACCTTTCTATTAAGTATTTATGCAGCCATAGTCGTATTAAATAAGAAAAAGCAGAATAATATGATCCCTTATGTTTCTATTATTTTGTTGTTGAATATGTTATTTTTCTACATTGTCATGGTATTGAATGCGAATCCATTTGAAATGACTGATACAATTCCAACAGATGGCAAGGGGCTCAATCCGATGCTCCAAAATCCAGGAATGATTATTCATCCAGTAACTCTTTATATGGGTTATGTTGGTTTAGCTGTACCATTTGCTTATGCAATAGCAGCATTATTAAAGAAGAATATGGATGCAGAGTGGATAAAATTAACGAGGCGTTGGACTCTGACAGCTTGGTTGTTCTTGACAATTGGAAATATAGTTGGTGGCTGGTGGGCATACCTAGAGCTAGGCTGGGGTGGCTACTGGGCTTGGGACCCGGTTGAGAATGCTTCGTTTCTACCATGGTTAACCGTTTCGGCCTTTCTACATTCGATGATGATTCAAGAGAGAAAAGGGATGTTGAGAACATGGAATTTAAGCTTAATTATTTTATCTTATATTCTATCTCTATTCGGAACATTCCTTGTTAGAAGTGGAATTTTAACGAGTGTCCACGCTTTCGGAGATAGTGATCTTGGAACGTATTTCTTAGTGTTTATGGCATTTATGATGTTATTTGCCATTTATGTTGTAGCGACTCGCTACCAGCTTATTAAAAAAGAAAGTAAGCCGATTGAAGCTTATTTTTCTAAGGAAAGTAGTTTTCTACTAAATAACTTTATCCTTGTTGGAGCTGCATTTGCAGTATTCTGGGGGACGATGTATCCACTAGTTTCAGAAGCAATAACAGGAACAAAAGTAAATGTTGGCGCCCCATATTTTAATAAAGTAATGGCTCCAATTATGTTAGCTCTTATATTGCTAATGGCAATTTGTCCACTCATTTCATGGCAAAAAGCTGTATTTGAAAGATTTTTAAAAAATACGATAGCCCCACTTTTAGTAGCGATTGTATTTGCCATCGTTCTTGTCGCAATGGGTGTTAAAGGCATTTATGCCATCATCGGCTTAACTGTTACGGTCTTTATGTTAGCTGTTCATATTGCTGAATTTTGGCGAGGCATATTAGCCCGAAGAAAGGCAACGAAGGAAGGCTTTGTAAAAGCTGCTGTCCAATTAACAAGAAAAAATCAACGTCGATATGGCGGCTACATCGTTCATATTGGTATCGCCTTAATTGCAGTCGGTGTTATCGCGTCAAATGCTTATTCTGAAGAGGTTATGAAAACAGTAAATAAAGATGAAAGCTTTAAGGTCGGAAGCTATGAATTAACGTTCGAAAGCTTGGCGGAAAAGACTAAAAATGGCAATGGGATTGTCTATGCTAATTTAGCAGTTTCATATAAAGGAAAAAATATTGGAACCATTAAACCTGAGAAGATATTTTATAGCACTTGGCCAGAGCCTTCAACAGAAATTGCAATCAAAACTAACTGGAAAGAGGATCTCTATGTTGTGCTAAGTTCATGGGAAAATACAGAAAAAATAACGGTGCTTGTAAAAATAAATCCTTTTGTCAGCTGGATATGGGTTGGAGGATTCTTCATGTTAATTGGAACTGGCATAGCGCTTATTGGTGGGAAAACTCGTGCAACCTATCGACTCGGCAGTAAGCAGGCGGGTGAACGAAAATGAAGGACTTAACTAGAAGGGATTTCATTAAGGGAACAATTGCCTTGTTAGCGTCTTTTACAATGCTTGATCTTACTTTTAACTTGATTCGTGTAAAAGCAAATGAACAGTTCACCTATAATTCTAAAGAATTCCAATCTACGATTAGTAAACTCGATATGCAAGGACATGCAGACCATGATATATCAACTTGTACGATAAAAAAAGTTTACTATGAAGAAGTGTTAGAGGCATTAAATGAAGGAAAAACAGAAGAAGAAATTTTACAGTCTTACGTTGACGAATATGGGCAGGCTGCACTAAGAACCCCAGCAACAGATGGAAGTGGAATCGTTGCATGGATCATGCCAGCAGTAGGTTTTCTCTTAGGTGCTATCGGTGTTGGTTTTGGTATTAAGAAATTAACGAATAGAAATGCTGAATCAGAAACGATTGCAGTAAAAGAGCTACCTGAAATAGAGAAGGAAATCGTTGAACAAACCTTTGAGGAAGAAAGGCGTAAGCATTTTTAAGCTAATCGTAAACATTGAGTTTGTTCTAGATTTGAAAAATGGATGGCATTT
This sequence comes from Cytobacillus sp. Bva_UNVM-123, assembly GCF_046351715.2. Classification (NCBI taxonomy): domain Bacteria; kingdom Bacillati; phylum Bacillota; class Bacilli; order Caryophanales; family Bacillaceae; genus Cytobacillus; species Cytobacillus sp. Bva_UNVM-123. Next base: position 3,943,829 of record NZ_CM177772.1, on the reverse strand, counting down.
GATTTTCATTAACGGTTAGAAAATATTTGGAGCTTGTAATCTTGTAGCTTCGCTTTTCTAAGTAAAAAGGAGCGATCAAAGTGGATTATTTATACTTAATATTAGGCGCCATTATTGTCATTAGCTGCTTTTATTTTATCATTGCTCCCTTTTTTAACAGTGGAGGGAAAGCGTTAGCCTATGCTGATGGAAACGATGGTGAGCTGCCATTAGAAATGATTTATGAGGCTGTAAATGAACTGGAAATGGACTATCTTATGAAGAAAATTTCCAAGGACGATTTTGAATCGATGAAGAAACGCTATCAAGCTCTTGCAGCAGGCTATTTAACGCATGACAATCAAGTAAAAGCGAATCATCCTAGAAAAGAAACGATAGATGATGAAACAGAAAGAGAAATTCTAAAAGAACTTAGTAAATTACGGAAGCAAAAAGGGAGGGTGGAATGATGAGTAGTTTACCACCATTCCATCCAGAATGGCTTATATCTTTTTGGTTAGGCACGCCAATATTAAATAAGCTTAATCCACATATCGTCTTGCTCATTTTGTTAGCCATTGTCATAATCGTTATTTTTAGAAAAAAAAAGCAGATCCAACAGCAGCAACCAGATGATGATGAAAAGCAGTTTCAATTGCTTTTAAAAAAGAAGGCTGTCATTGAAGAACAAATGACGAAGCTAGAGATGTTAAAGAAGCGAGGAGAAGTTTCTATAGAGCAATATTCCAAAAATATTGAGGAATATAAGCAGCATCTTGATAGTGTAAAAAAAGAACTGCTTCGATTCACTTAAGAAAGAGTTGGATACTATGCTTGAATTAAAAAATATTACAAAAATTATTGGCGATAAAATTATCCTTAGAAACTTTTCATTAGCACTTGAGCGTGGAGAAAGTGTAGCCATTATCGGGCCGAATGGTGCGGGGAAAAGCACATTCTTTAAGGTTGCGGCAGGATTAATGCAGCCAACAAGTGGAGAAATCTACTTGAATGGGGAATTAGTAAAGAAAAAATCGCTCCTTTTAAGAAAAAAGATTGGTTATTTAGGACATGAGTCCTTCTTATATAATTCTCTTACTCCAGTAGAGAATCTACGTTTTTATGCAAAGCTATACAAAGTAAAAAATAGAGAAGAAAAAGTATTAGAACTGCTTAAAGCAGTTGGGCTTCACTATTTTAAAGATATCCCAATTCGTTCCTTTTCAAGAGGAATGATGCAAAGGCTGGCAATTGCAAGGGTCTTGCTTGCTGAACCTGATGTTCTCTTGCTTGATGAACCACATACGGGATTAGATCAAGAAGCAATTAGTCTTTTAAACCATCTAATTAAAGAAAAGCAAAATAATGGAATTGCCATCCTCTTAATCTCTCATGATTTTGAACAAGTGATAAGTATTAGTGATAAAGCACTTGTTTTAAATAAAGGCAAAATCGTTGATTATCAAAATATTGAAAGAGAAAAGGGATTAGTAGCACTAAAGGAATGGTATGACGAGGCGGTGAGTGGAAAATGATCACAGTCCTGTCTGACGCACTGATTATTGCAGGGAAAGATTTACGGAATGAGTTGAAATCAAAGCAAATGATTGGGATGATGATCATCTTTTCCAGCCTTGTCATTCTTATCTTCAGCTTTGCCTTTGATCCGACTAATAATACAGTAAGAGCCATTATCCCTGGATTAATTTGGGTGATTACGATTTTTTCAGGATTGCTTGGGCTTAATCGTTCATTTTTGGCAGAAAACGAAAATGATAGCTTAACTGGTTTAAGAGTTGCGCCAATTGATTCTGCTAGTATTTATCTTGGGAAGGTAATGGCTAACTTTATTCTTGTTGCAATCGTCCAAGTAATTAGCATTCCGGTATTATTCATTTTATTTGACTATCGATTTAATGGCAAAATGATTTGGTTTCTACTGATTGTCTTTGTTGCAACTCTCGGATTTATTATTGTCGGTACGTTTTTAGCTGCATTAGCAGCAAATGCAAAAAATAGTGAAATGCTGCTTCCGGTTTTATTATTGCCTTTACTTAGTCCTTTAATGATTGCAGCTGTTCAAGCGACAAAGGTTGTCCTTGGTCAAGATGGAATTGAGGATGCGATTTCTTGGTTCCAGCTAATGGTTGGTTATGATTTGCTATTCTTTGCAGCGTGCTTCTTTTTATTCGAATATTTAATGGAGGGATCCTGATGAAACAACAGTCTGCAATAATCGACCGCATATTATTTGCACTGCTTGTACCTGCATTTTTCATTGCTTTATATCTTGTGTTTATTTGGTCGCCAATTGAAAAAACAATGGGCGTAAGCCAAAAGATTTTCTACTTTCATGTCGGATGTGCGTGGGTCTCGTTTTTAGCCTTCTTCGTAGTTGGGGTTTATAGTGTGATGATATTAAAAAAACCAACTGAATCGCGTTTTATTTATGCAGGCGTCTCTGCAGAAATTGGGGTCTTATTTACAACAGTTGCACTAATCTCTGGAATGATTTGGGGAAAATCAGCATGGAATACTTGGTGGACTTGGGAACCAAGATTAGTTACTACGTTAATCCTGTGGTTTATCTATGTTGCTTATTTATTCGTTAGGAAAATGGAAGGCTCATGGGAAAAGATTGCTAGACTATCTGCAGTTTTTGGCATAATCGGCTGTATTAACGTACCAATTGTGTTTATGGCTATCCGTTGGTGGAATACGAAGCTTCATCCGGTCGTGTTTGGCGATGGAAAGAATCAGAAGGGCGGCGGAATTGAGCCTGAAATGCTCATTACACTATTATTCAGCATTGCAACCATCACCTTGCTCTATGTTTTCTTACTGCGAAAAGGTGGAGAAATTGAAAAAATGCGTTTAGTAGTAAAAAAAGCAAAAGCGAAAGTAATCGAAAAATTAGCAAGCTAAATCGAAAAGCTTCGGCAGCTGCTGCCGAAGCTAGATATAAACGAGGAGGAGAAAGCAATGACCTATTTATTTGCAGCTTACACAGTGATTTGGGGTTTATTAGCTGGATACATTTTTGTTCTTGGAAAACGTCAAAAGGATCTGAAAAAGGAAATTCAAATTCTTGAAGATTGGAAGTCAGAACAATAAAAAGCAGGTGAGAGTATATGAGAAAAAAACTCGTCCCAATTATCGTCATCGTTTTTGTTGTTGGAATACTAGCTCTTCTTGTCAATGGACTAGGTGGTAAAGTATCTGCAAATCCAGGTGATGAAGCAATTGAATTTACCTTAAAGGATATGGAAGGTAAACAGATAAAGTTATCTGATTATCGAGGGAAAATGGTTGTATTGAATTTCTTCGCTACTTGGTGTCAGCCTTGTATTGATGAAGCACCAGAGTTAGAGGCATTTGGAGCAGACTACAAAAATGCAGAGCTTCTCATAATTGCAAAAGGTGAGACAACAAAGCGAATGGAAAAATATATTGCAGAATCAAATTCTAAACTTCACTATTTGCTTGATACGAAAGAGGAAGTTTCAAAGGATTACAGTGTAATTGGCCAGCCTGAAACAATCATCATCGATGAAAACGGTGTTATTGTTGAGAGGTTTACGGGTCCAACTACAAAGAAAAACTTAATAGAACTGATAGAAAATATTCACAATTCCCAGGATTAAAGTGCTGTTATCAGCATTTTAATATATATGGCTATTTCTTAAAAAATATTTTTGGAACTAGCGATTTTTTCAATAGGGGGAGGTGAAAAAAATGTTAAAAAAGATTTTCTCCATAGACAAAAAACTTTTACTTGTAGTAGGTGTGTTTGTTGGAATTATTATTTCTGTTGTTTCGGTGAAAACACTGGCATATACAGATTCTGCTGATTTCTGTAGCAGCTGTCATATTATGACACAGGTTCATGACTCATTCGCCGATTCTACGCATGCGAAATTAGCTTGTAGTGATTGTCACTTGCCTCATGACACAATTGTAAATAAGTATACGAATAAGGCAAAGGCGGGAATTGGTCACGTTTACTATAATACGTTAGGTTCAGACAAAATTCCTGAAGTATTACATGCGACAACCAATTCACAAGAGGTTATCAACCAAAACTGTATTGATTGCCATGAATCTACATTGAAAAATGTGTCACATGATGCGAAAGACAGCTGTTCAAGCTGCCATCAGGCAATCCCACATGGCAAAGGATTTAAAACAGAAGATTACTTTAAACCACCAAAATCTGGTGAGCTTTTAGAAACTAAGGGAGGTTCGATGAACAATGGCTAGGAATTATCGATGGGCATTTTTTCTCCTGGCTGCTGTCATGTTAATTGTTTCAGGCTGTTCAAGCAAGGATAATGCTACTTCAGCTGATGCTGGAAAAACAGGCCTGTCCAAAGACGAAATTAGCAATGAAGCGTTTAAAGATTTATTCCCGCTTCATTATGACAGCTACATGAAAAATGCAGATGATACAGTAGATACAAAATATAGTGGTTCAGTAAAAAGGTCAAAATACGACCATGATAAAGAACCATATTTACCGATTTTATTTAATGGATATGGATTTGCTTTAGACTACAATGAGGACCGTGGACACGTTTATGCAAACGAAGATATTCGTACAACATTACGAATTACAGATAAATCAATTGGTTCTTGTTTAACATGTAAATCAACTGCGGTTCCACAACTAATAGAAGAATTAGGCGATGATTATTGGGGTGGAAGCTTTAATGATCTCGTATGGCCAAAAGCAGAAGCAATGGGACATTCCCCAATTGGCTGTTCAGACTGTCATGATCCAGAAACAATGGATCTTCGCATTACACGTCCAAGCTTAGTAAAAGGTTTGGCATCTCAAGGTATTGACGTTGCAAATGCAACAAAAAATGATATGAGAAACTATGTATGTGCACAATGTCACGTGGAATATTATTTTGCACCATCAAACGGTGAAGTTACATTCCCTTGGGCAGAAGGTTTTAAACCAGAAAATATGTACGAATACTATGAAACAACTGGTAAAGAAACAGGCTTTAATCAAGACTGGGTTCATAATGTTTCAGGTACACCAATGTTAAAAGCACAACACCCTGACTTCGAAACACATATTGAAGGCCCTCACGGGAAAGCAGGCGTAACATGTGCAGACTGTCATATGCCATATGAGCGTGCAGATGGCAAAAAGAAAATTAGCTCACACTGGTGGCAATCACCACTTAAGACAATGGAAAAATCTTGTGGAACTTGCCATAGCAATCGTGATTTAGATGAATTAAAAGAGCGTGTTACTGGCATTCAAGATACTCATATGAGAGCATTGCATTCAGCCGAAGATATCTCCATCTCAGCACACTATTATGTAAATAAAATGATTACTTCTGGAATTAGTGAAGAGAAGATTAAAGAAGCACAAGAGCATGTCCGTAAAGGTCAATGGTTCTGGGATATTATTGCTGCAGAAAGTGCTGCTGGTTTCCACAACCCTCAAGGTGCACTCGATTCACTGAAAACATCTAGTGATGAGTCTAATAAAGCAATTCAAATTGCTACAGAGGAACTTGTTAAAAACGGTGTAAATTTAGAAGAATTAAAAGCAGAAATAGAAAAAGCGAAGAAGGCTGTTTATGATGAGAAAGAAAATACGAAGAAGCGTGAACACGCTTTAAATTCATATTTCCCTGCTCAACAGCCTGCTCCAAAAAAATAAACCAACAGACGAAAACACTGTACAAATAATCATTTGTATGGTGTTTTCTTTTATATTGTGACAAGATTATGAATGTCTGTCAATGAATCAGCTTCATATTTTGAAAGGAATTCTTCCTATCCATCTTTAAAATTCATATTATGATAATTTTTTTTTGTGATTAATATTATAGAAGTATTATGTATTTTCTGTATATATTATTTTAGGTTTTTATCTATTGCAAGCTCGATAAAAAAGACATAAAATTATTTGGGAACTCGAAATAAGCAGCTAACTCCTGCTTTAAATTATACGAGCTACTGTGACTTATTCTGATATTTAGTGCACGAAATAAGTCCATTTAGCTTAATAGTAAAGGAGCGTTTTTCATGCCACGTGCCTTATGGCTTTTAATTATAGGGATGGCAGTGAATGTAACAGGCTCTTCTTTTTTATGGCCTTTAAATACAATCTATATTCACGATCATTTAGGAAAATCTTTATCAGTTGCTGGGATTGTTCTCATGTTGAATTCTGGGGCAACAGTTATCGGAAATTTATATGGGGGTATCCTTTTCGATAAGATCGGAGGATATAAATCAGTTCTGCTTGGAATTGGCATTACGGTTTCTGCATTAATTTGCTTAACTTTTTGGCATGGCTGGCCAACCTATGTTATCTTTTTGACAATTATCGGTTTTGGCTCAGGCATTATTTTTCCCTCTATGTATGCAATGGCTGGGTCCGTATGGAAGGAAGGCGGAAGAAAGCCATTTAACGCAATGTATGTTGCGCAAAATCTTGGTGTAGCTATCGGCTCAGCACTTGGCGGCTTTGTTGCCTCTTATTCTTTTCAGCTTATCTTTATTGCTAATACGTTCATGTTTATCATTTTTCTCCTCATTGCATTTTGGGGGTACAGAGGAATTGAAGCTGATTCAATATCACATTCTTCCGTTTTACAAGAGAAACGAGCAGTTAAAGACCATACTAAGCTATATGCTTTATTAATAGTATGTACAGGTTATTTATTATGTTGGGTGGGGTATGTTCAATGGCAGACGACCATTGCAGCATTTACCCAAGAGATTAATATTTCTTTAAGACAATATAGTCTACTTTGGACAGTTAACGGAGCATTAATTGTACTTGGACAGCCTCTCGTAAGCTTCTTTGTACGCGGTATTAAATCTTTGAAGACTCAGATTAATGTCGGAATCATTATTTTTATTGTTTCGTTTGCTGTTATTGCGAAGGCGGAACATTTCACTGCTTTTCTGGCTGCAATGATCATTTTAACGATCGGCGAAATGCTCGTATGGCCTGCTATTCCAACTATTGCCAATGATCTAGCCCCTAAAGGAAAAGAAGGTTTTTATCAAGGAATCGTGAACAGTACAGCAACAGGTGGACGCATGGTTGGGCCATTGCTTGGAGGAATTTTAGTTGATCTATATGGGATGTCAATCCTTTTTATCATTATTATTGGATTACTTCTCATTTCTATATTTACGACCATTTTCTATGACAAAAAAATAAAGAAAAAGAAAGAATTAGCGTCAGCATCTTAGTTCACATTTATGACTAAAATGCATAGTATAGAGATAAAATTTTCAGTCTGAAGGGTCACTTGCATCTTTGTGGGAAATTTTATACAATAGCACTAATCAATAAAGGCTTGATAATGTTTGCGAAATAGTGATGTAATAAAGCGATTCATCTGTTTTCTCATTTTCTTAAATAACTGCAAAAAAATGTACAAAGTTTTAACTTTGGAATATAAATACGATGTGCTACGAAAAGGAGTAGTAGTGATTGTTAAGCCCGTTTTTAGAGAGCTGACGGATGGTGCAAGTCAGTCGGGCACGTCATGAACTCGCCTTTGAGCTGCAAGTGTGAACAATGAGTAATACTTGCCGTTTTCCGCGTTAAGGATAATGAAGCGAGTGACATTGTCACTAATGTGGGTGGTACCGCGGGAGATTCATACATAATCCTCTCGTCCCTTTTGGGGATGAGAGTTTTTTTATTTTTGATTAGGATTAGGAGGAAAATGAAATGAATTTCAATCATCAAGAGATTGAAAAGAAGTGGCAAAATGTTTGGGAAGAAAATAAAACATTTAAAACGAGTGAGGAGAAGGGTAAGCGTAAATTTTACGCGTTAGATATGTTTCCATATCCATCAGGTGCAGGTCTTCATGTTGGTCACCCAGAAGGCATGACAGCTACCGATATTGTTTCCCGGATGAAACGGATGCAAGGGTATAATGTCCTCCATCCTATGGGCTGGGATGCATTCGGACTTCCAGCTGAGCAATATGCGCTTGATACAGGAAATGACCCAGCTGAATTTACCGAGAAGAACATTAATACATTCCGTCGTCAAATTAAGGAACTTGGCTTTTCATATGATTGGGACCGAGAAGTGGATACAACGGCTCCTGAGTATTACAAATGGACACAGTGGATTTTTATTAAGCTTTATGAAATGGGGCTTGCTTATATTGATGAAGTCGCTGTGAACTGGTGTCCCGCTCTTGGAACCGTTTTAGCAAATGAGGAAGTTATTGATGGGAAGAGTGAGCGTGGCGGCCATCCAGTTGAACGTCGCCCAATGAGACAGTGGGTATTAAAGATTACTAAATATGCCGACCGTCTACTAGAGGATCTAGATTTACTCGATTGGCCAGACAGCCTTAAAGAAATGCAGCGTAATTGGATCGGTCGTTCAGAAGGGGCAGAAGTAGCCTTCCAAATTGAAGGACATGATGATACGTTTACTGTTTTTACAACTCGTCCGGATACTCTATTTGGAGCAACATATGCTGTGTTAGCCCCTGAGCATGATTTAGTTGATAAAATTACAACAGCTGAGCAAAAGGAAGCAGTTACTGCTTATATTGATAAAATTAAAAGTAAAAGTGATCTTGAAAGAACAGACTTAGCAAAAGAAAAAACAGGCGTTTTTACGGGTGCCTATGCAATAAACCCTGCAAATAACGAACGTATGCCAATATGGATTGCCGATTATGTGTTAGCTAGCTATGGAACTGGTGCCATTATGGCAGTTCCAGGCCATGATGAACGAGATTATGATTTTGCAAAGAAATTTGAACTTCCAATTGTTGAAGTGGTTGCTGGAGGAAATATAGAAAAGGAAGCATACACTGGTGACGGAGAGCACGTAAACTCAGGATTCCTAAACGGCTTAAATAAAGAAGAAGCAATTGGAAAAATGATTTCTTGGTTGGAAGAAAAGGGCGTAGGAACGAAGAAAGTTACTTACCGTTTACGCGACTGGCTATTTAGCCGCCAACGTTATTGGGGTGAACCAATTCCTATCATTCATTGGGAAGATGGAACAATGTCAGCTTTACCTATAGAAGAACTTCCACTTCTATTGCCTAAAACAACAGAAATTAAACCATCTGGTACAGGAGAATCTCCACTTGCGAATATTGAGAAGTGGGTCAATGTTGTGGATCCTGTGACAGGTAAAAAAGGCCGTCGGGAAACGAATACAATGCCACAATGGGCAGGAAGCTGCTGGTACTATTTACGCTATATTGATCCACATAATTCTGAGGCATTGGCAGATGCCGAAAAATTAAGAGAATGGCTTCCAGTCGATATTTATATCGGTGGTGCTGAGCATGCAGTTCTACATCTTCTATATGCTCGTTTCTGGCATAAGGTTTTATATGATATTGGGGTTGTTCATACGAAGGAACCATTCCAAAAGCTGTTTAATCAAGGAATGATTCTTGGAGAAGGAAACGAAAAAATGAGTAAATCTAAAGGGAATGTTGTGAACCCTGATGATATTATTCATAGTCATGGTGCTGATACTTTACGTCTTTATGAAATGTTCATGGGACCGTTAGACGCATCTATTGCATGGTCAACAAATGGCTTAGATGGCTCAAGAAGATTCCTAGACCGAATTTGGAGACTATTTATTGAAGAAAATGGGGAAATCAACCCAAAAATTCAAGAAACAGAAGATGTAAGCAGTCTAGAAAAAGTTTATCACCAAACAGTGAAAAAGGTTACAGAAGACTATGAGGGACTACGCTTCAATACAGCTATTTCACAAATGATGGTGTTTATTAATGAAGCTTATAAAGCGACAGTCCTTCCTAAGCACTTTATGGCAGGATTCGTAAAATTATTATCACCCATAACACCTCATATCGCAGAGGAGCTTTGGGAAAAGCTTGGCTTTAATGATACGATTACGTATGAATCATGGCCTGCCTATGATGAAGCGAAATTAGTCGATGATGAAGTAGAAATTGTCATCCAAATTAACGGGAAGGTAAAAGCAAAACTTCGTGTTCCATCAGATGCTAAAAAGGATGTCCTTGAAAAAATTGCGATGGAAGATGACAAAGTAAAAGAGCAAATTGACGGAAAAACAATCCGTAAAGTCATTGCAGTTCCTGGAAAACTAGTTAATATCGTAGCGAACTAGAAAAGCGGAGGCGCCTCGCCCAGGGGCGACAAGCATAAGGCAAGCCAGCGAGAAGGTTGTTCTTTAACCTACTTGATGGCTTGACTTATGACCTCCGACGCACAGGACGTGCTAGTGCCGACGTTGCAACAGGACGTTGCGTACTTAGTCGGTGAGCCCCTAGGCGCCGCAGCTAGAAAAGAAAAGCGTAATTTTAAAAAAACATCCTCTGATTGCATTTTCAGAGGATGTTTTTTATTATGTGTATAGGGAAAACCTATTGATTGAACTGTGAAAGGAAATTCGTTATGGAATCTATTGAAATTATTACACCAGATGAACTAGCTGAGAAGCTTGAGGCAGGAGAAAAGTTAGAGCTTGTAGATGTAAGAGAAGATGAAGAAGTAGAGTTGGGCATGATTATAGGTGCTAAGCATATTCGCATGATGACAATTCCTGAAAACCTCGATTATTTTGATAAGGAAAAAGAATATATCTTTATTTGCCGTTCTGGAAGCCGTAGTGCAAATGTATGCTATTATTTGCAAGAGCAAGGATATAAGGTCCGCAACATGGTTGGTGGAATGATGAATTGGACGGGCGAAGTTGAATAAGAAGTGGATATTAAAATAAATTAACTTTCTCTAGAAGAGAGGGATGTCCTTAAGGCGTTTTTATGAGACTTCCCTTTATATCATAAACTATTAAAGTGGCTACACATTTAGCGATAACTTGTATTATTTCACCTTGATTCATGTCTTTTAATGCTGAGGTGTTTTAGTTAAATCTGGACAACTTACTTGTTCTTTCACATTATCAATAAATAGCTTTGCGGGTAACGACAAAGTTTTGTTTTTGTGATAAACGAGATAGAAGTACCTTTCATCATCGAAATCCTGAATGTTATACATACGAATTTTATTATCTTCTACACATTCTTGTGCTGCCAATTCGGAAATAATTGAAACGCCGATACCTTCTTTTACAAACTGAATTAAACTATTACCTGAGTCTGTATACGCAGTAATATTTAACTGTTCCTTCGATACGCCATTCTTTTTCAAAAGTTTATTCAACCATGATTGTGTACCCGAATCAGAATGCCTCATAATAAGAGGCTGTTTTATAATGTCCTCAAAGCTAACTATTTGATTTTCCATTTTTACTTGACTAGAAGTAATCAATACAAGCTTTTCTTTTTTAAAAGGAATATAGCATAGCTTGTCATTTTCATATTTTTCTCCTAATATACCTAAATCTACTGTTCTTTTTAGCACTTTATCTGCAACATTCTTTGATGATGATTCACTTACATGAAAAGTAATTTTAGGGTATTTTTGGTTAAAATGCCTAATTATTGTTGGAATGATATAGGAACTTGGAACAGAGCTTGCAGCTATTCTCACGACCCCACGAAAATCCATCATTCCTTCTTTTAGATCGAGAATCGCTTTATCTCGTAACAATAGAATTTTTTGTGCCCAAACATATAATCGTTCACCGTGAGGCGTAAGCAATGTTTCTCTTCCATCTCGGTCGAATAATTGGAGATTTAAGTTCTTTTCAAGCGCTTGGATATGTGAGCTGACGGTTGATTGACTTAAAAAAATGTTTTCGGCTGCTTTTGAGAAACTTTTATGTTCAACAACCTTTGTAAAAACAATTAATTGATGTATATCCAAGTTTTTCACCTCAAATCTATCGAAAAAATCAATCAGTATTCACATATAATAACGATTTTATATATTTATTATAAGGATAACATTTTTATATAATAGAAAAGATGTTGGTTTTGTCGAATTTCGTAATTTTTATTCTACAAATTATGACATTAAATCATTTAATAAGACTTTCAATATTTCAACAAATTTTTAATTCTTATTAAACTATTTTATTTATTTTAGGAGGAGAGAGGGAAGTGCGTAACAAATCAAGCTTGCTAATAGTTATTGCTTCAATTTTAACCATGATTATCTTGTCGGCTTGCACAAAAAATCAAGAACAAACTGAACAAGCTGGTAAAACAGAAAAATCAACTGAGGTTATTACTACCGAAGATCTAAAAGATAAACTAAATGACGATTCATGGGTAATTGTTGATACTCGAATTAATGATGCATACAATGGCTGGAAATTAGATGGAGTTAAACGTGGCGGTCATATAGAAGGTGCCGTTGACTTTTCAGCTAATTGGCTAAAGGTAGAAGCAGATGATAAAGAGAAGACGTTAGATGAAGCTCTTAAGACAAAGAACATCATTTCTGATAAAAATATCGTTCTATATGATGCAAATGGAAAAGATGCTTTAGAAGTTAAGGATTACTTAAGTAAAAAAGGATTTAAAAACATATATACTTATGATGTAAAACAATGGGCAGAAGATGAAAGCCTCCCTATGAAACAATATCAGAACTATCATATGATCGTACCTGCTAGTATCATTAAAGATATTATAGATGGAAACACACCAGAAACATTTGAAAATGCTAAAAATGTAAAAATCGTTGAAGCAAGTTGGGGAGAAGAAGAAACATCTTATGCAAATGGCCACATTCCGACAAGTGTACATATAAATACGGATACGATCGAACCACCTCCTACCTGGATGATCGCAAGTGATAATGAATTAGCCCAATTTGCATTAGATTACGGATTTACGAAAGATGATACGATCATTGTAACTGGGGAAGCTTCAATGGCTTCATACCGTGTTGCTACTGTGCTTCGTTATATCGGAGTTGAGGATGTTAGAGTATTAAATGGTGGTTTAGATGCTTGGAAATCAGCTGGCTATGAGCTTGAAAAGAAGAGCAATAAGCCTGTACCTGGTACTGATTTTGGAGCTATAATTCCCGCTAATCCTGATTTAATTGATACAATAGATGAAGTAAAAGGAGAATTAGCTAAAACGGAAGAATTTACTTTAGTAGATAATCGTACTTGGGATGAACATATTGGAAAGACATCCGGCTATAGCTATCATGATCAAAAAGGTAGAATTCCTGGTTCCGTATTTGCCTTTGCTGGAAAAACGGACGCAAATTCATTAGATTATTACCGTAATATTGATAATACGATGCGCAACGCTGAAGAAATACAATTATTATGGGATGAGTGCGGAATCAATACGGATAAGCATCTTTCATTTATGTGTGGAAGCGGTTGGCGGGCAGCTGAGGTTTTATACTATGCAAATGTTATGGGTCTTGAAAATACGTCTCTATACAGTGACGGTTGGATTGGTTGGAGCAATATCCCAGATAATCCTACTGAAACTGGAGAACCTAGTAAATAATTGAAACGATGAAAAAAATAATCGGGAAAGCCGCCTATCTTTTATCTGTGTTTTTTCAAATAGCATTAATAACAGCCGTATTTGTCATTAATGATTTAACAAGAAAAAAAGCTGGGGTTAATCATCATGTTTATTACAAAAGGCACCAATATGAGCAAAGTATTTACTCAATCGATAGTTTAATGTGGCAAAGCATTATTGCCGCTTTAATCGGTCTACTATTTTTGCTGCTTCTCGTTTTTGCACTAAAAAAAAGCAAGAGTAGATTTTATCAGCTACAAATAGCTTTAACAGCAATCATAAGCTTTGCCGTTTGTTTTGTTATGAATAGTGACTTTTTCATTAATATGTTGGCCTATCCTTATTTCATAATGGTATTTCAAATCGTCTTAGTAATCCAAATCAGTATTGTCATCATATTAAGTTTGAAAAATAAATAATTACATTCGTATTCATTCCCAACATATGATTATTTGTTTTATGTACTTTGATAGCTGGTGCCGTGGGATTACTCACTCAATTGCTATTGAATAGGAGTTAACGAAATGAAAACTTTCCTACGGGGGATATTGCATTTTATTGCAGCGTTTTTTTTGTTTTTTTTAATTGGAATGGCATTAGCTTCTATTCTGTTGAAAATTAAATTACTTGATATGATGTTCGATAGTGAATATATCATTACGGTAACGATTTTAACTGGGATATGGTTTTTCTTTGCTCGTGTATTTATGAATGCGAATAATTTAGGAATATGGGAAAAAAGGAAAATTAGTATAATAACAGCATTAATTAGTTTTATCGTCAGTCTTGTTTTATTAAGTAACAGCCTAACCATTTTACCAGCGTACATGGTAAGTAAAGCATTTTTTCTTGAAAATCTAGTAAGCTTAGAAATGATGAATATTTTATTAATAATTGGTTTTATCATTGGTGCTGTAGCACTTTTTGCAGTACTAAAAATGCCGCTAATCTTAAAAAAAGAAACAAAAATGCAGTGGGATAAATTATCTTCCTTTAATCGCTTTGGAATGATGGCTTTATTCGGATTGTTAGCCATCTTTCTTCTTCTGTACTTAGGACAGGGAGGTATTCGAGAGTTTGTTAATCTAGCAATTAGCTATTTAAAGAATGCAGATGTGGAAGGCTTTCGTGATTATTTATTATCATTTGGTTCCCGTGCCGCAGTTGTTTCTGGATTGCTAATGGTATTTCAATCTGTCATGGCACCTCTCCCTGCTTTTGTCATTACGTTTGCAAATGGTCTTTTATTTGGTTGGTTTTTTGGAGCTATTTTATCATGGAGCAGTGCAATGCTGGGAGCGATTGTCTGTTTTTATTTGGCAAAATTTCTTGGACGACCAGTTGTAGAAAAAATCGTTACGAAGAAGGCGTTAAACTGGTGGGATCAATTTTTTGCTAAATACGGAAAGCATTCAGTATTCATTGCAAGACTTGTCCCAATTGTCTCATTTGACTTAGTCAGCTATGCTGCAGGGGTTACGTCTATCTCCTTTTGGCAATTTTTCTGGGCAACAGGATTAGGGCAGTTACCAGCTACCATTTTATACTCCTATTTAGGGCAAACAGCTACTGATACAGTGAAAATCCTATTCTTCCTTTTCACGATCGTGATTGCCTTAGCTGTAATTGGTATGATTTTACGACCAAAATTAAATCAGCTTATTAAGTACAAAAAGCTATCATGAGCTTCTGCTCCTTACTAAATATGTAAAATGTCGTCGGCTTCATTTCACTGCTCTGGTGATTACTTTGTACATCAAGGCTTGTTCAATAAATCCGACGACAATTTTTTTTACATAGAAAAGAGTGTAAATGAATAAATGGAACAAATAGGGAAAAAAGATAGAAACTCTAAATTTCAGCTAATGGTTAGAATCATCGTTAGTGTGGGATTGATTGCATGGCTTGTCTATACAATTCAATGGGAAGAAGCCCTTCATATTATTCGGGAGGGCTCCCTTTTTTATATGATAGCTGCTTTTATCGCGATCCAGCTTACGGTTTTTTCTAGTGTGTGGAAATGGAAGATGCTTGTTCAATCGTCTGTTAAAAAAGAAAATAAACAAGGTGCTAACATTTTCAAGCTAGGAAGATTATATTATGTTGGTTTGTTTTTTAATAATTTTTTACCGAGTAGTGTTGGCGGTGATTTTGTAAGGGTTCTCTATTTAGGGAAGACGACCGGAATGCCAATTGCTGCCGCTTCCGTTGCATTTGAACGTTTAACGAGTGGAGCAGCTATGATTGTAATTGTTCTAGTTGCTTCTTTGTTTATGGAGAGTATTAGACCTTTCCTAATCACGATCTATGCTGTTACAGCTCTCCTCATTGTAATCGGCTTTCTATTTATTTATTGGCTGCGTAAGGGAGAACAGCATAAAGGAGTTATTGCTCATCAAAATCAAGGAAAAGTAAAAGAAATATTAAATAAGGGCAAAAATATAATCAGAAAAATCGGTGGGGCTACAGTAGATTATCGCCATGAAAATTGGAGATGGTTGGGAGCTGTTGCTATTCTATCCTTACTATTTCAATTTGGAATGGCATGGATTAATGACCTGCTATTTTCAGCTTTTGGCTTTGATGTTCCTTTTTACGAGCTTTTAGTCTATATTACACTTATTTCTATCATAACAATGCTGCCGATTAGTATTAACGGATTGGGCGTTCGCGAAGCAAGCTATTTACTTTTTTTTAAGGAGCTTGGTGTACCTGACGGAGTGGCTGTCTCTGTTTCATTGCTATTCTTTGTGCTTGTTGCTGTCTCAAGTTTAGCAGGAGGATTATTTTGGCTAATGGAAAAGCAGAAAGGAGGAAGGCAGGATGAAGCTATCGGGTAATCGAGTAATTGAAACAATCATGACACAGCGAGCTAAGTACATGGTCTCTCCTATAGAAGGGGATATTCCGTTAGTGAAATTTACAAAAAAGCCTGAGGAAGCAAAGTTCGCTCTCATTACGACTGCTGGCGTTCATTTAAAAACACAAACTGTTTTTGAAGTTGAAGATGGTGACCCGACTGTAAGGTTAATTCCCTATCATTGCAGTGAAGAAGATTTAATGATTAGTCATACTCATTTTGATCGAGAAGACGCTGACCAAGATATTAACTGTGTTTTTCCACTTACTAGGCTAAAGGAGCTTGCAGAAGAAGGTTTAATTGGCGGAGTAGCAAATACTCATTATGGGTTAATGGGATTTATTCCGAATACAGAGCCATTAATTGAGGAAACGATTCCACTAATTATTAACCAATTAAAAGCGGATAACGTAGATGCGGTTATTTTAAACCCTGGCTGATACATATGCCATCAATCCGTGGGATTGATTCAATATGGGATAGAAAAGATTGGGATTCCAACTATTTCGATCGCGCATTTACGGGACTTAACTGAAAAAGTGCGGGTTCCAAGAGCTGTTCATTTACGCTTTCCGTTGGGGCGAAGCTTTGGTAGAGCATTTGAAACAGATTTGCAAAAAGAGATTCTTCTTGATACTATACGCTATTTATCAGAAATCAATGAGCCAGAAACGATCGTCAAGCTTCCTTATAAATGGAAAGGGAGAAAGAAATAATTGCGAATGAATAGAGCTGCATTATTACAAAAATGGCTTTGGCATATACGCTGGATGTTGTAGTTGGAATCATGGTTTATGATAGATTTGGCTTAATACGTCCAATTAAAATAGAAAAAATTTTGCTGGCAAATGGTTGCTTGTTTGCTATTTATTTAATTTGCAAACAAATAGAAGGTTATTTTGAATGTAAATCACAATGTAATAGTAGGAGAAGTGTAAATGACAAAATTGAAAAATAAATTTTTCCTCTTATTGACTGCTTGTATTTTATTATTAGCCGCATGTTCAGGAAAATCTGAAGAACAGGGAACGGAGAAGAATGTATTAGATAAGAATTTCGAAGAGCTGCTTGAAGCTGCAAGAGGAACAACGGTTACTTTCTATGGCTGGGGTGGTAGTCAACAAACAAATTCTTGGATTGACGGATATTTAACCGAAAATGTAAAAAAAGATTATGATATTACGGTAAAAAGAGTAGGGATGAATATAGATGAAATCTTAAACTCCCTACTTAATGAGAAGCAGCTTAATGTTGAGAAAGGCAACATAGACGTCGTATGGATCAATGGAGAAAATTTCTTCACGGCTAAAGAAAATGATTTACTATTTGGTCCTTTTACAGAGAAATTACCGAATTTCAATCAATACATTGACAAGGATTCTGCTGATGTGAAATTTGATTTTGGCTATCCAGTAGAAGGCTATGAGGCCCCTTATGGAAAAGCCCAATTTGTTATGGTTTATAATAGTGAAAAGATGGATAAGACTCCGATAGATCATAAGGAGCTATTTGAATTTGCGAAAGTAAATCCAGGGAAATTTACCTATCCTGCCCCGCCAGATTTTACAGGTTCAGCATTTGTTCGAAATATTATTTGTGATATCGTAGGATATGAGCAATTTATGGATATGGAAGCAGATGAAGAAACAGTGAGAGCAGCGATTGCTCCTGCTATCGAATATTTCAAAGAATTGAAACCATATTTATGGAAGGAAGGAAAAACTTATCCTGCCGAGTCACCGCTGCTAGATAATATGTATGCAGATGGTGAAGTTTGGATGTCGATGAGCTATAATCCAAATTCTGCTTCAGGTAAAATTGAAACAGGGGAATTTCCTGAGTCTACTAGAACGTTCGTGTTTGACAAAGGTACGATTGGAAATACTCATTTCGTGGCAATTCCATTCAATGCTCCGAATAAAGCAGGAGCAATGGCTTTAATTAACTATATATTGAATGTAGAATCACAAGCGACTAAGTATGAGCCAGCTACATGGGGAGATCTCCCAGTGCTAGATAATAATAAGCTAACGAAGGAAGAGCAAGAGAGATTTAGCTCCATTCCTTTAGGAATAGCAACTCTTCCACAGGATGATTTACTAGAAAAGAGAATCCCAGAAATGCCGGCAGACTTAGTGCCAATTATTGAGAAAATCTGGATGGAAACGATACCAGGTGAAGGTGAATAATTTGAATGAGAAGCTAAAGCCATATGTATTGCTATCTCCAATACTTTTGATATTAGTTGGTATATTTCTCACGGGCATCATAATGGGACTTATCCAGAGCTTGGGGTATTTTAAGGCAGCAGGTTTAACTGAATTTACGCTGAAATACTATCGGGAGATTTTATTGGATAAAGGGTTTTTATCATCCCTTCGTTTCAGCCTTTATACTTCAATCGTATCATCAGTGCTAGCAATTATTTTTGGTGTTTTACTTTCCTATTCAATCTTGCAGATAAAAGGAAGGAAAGATATCGTGGAATCCCTTTATCGGGTACCGATTGCAGTCCCACATATCGTTTCTGTTCTTCTTATGTATAATATTTTATCCCAATCTGGGATATTACCTAGAATTTTATATGGAGCTGGCTTGATTTCGGATCCGAGCCAGTTCCCTTCTATTCTGTATGAAAAAAACGGGATTGGAATTATGATCGCTTATTTATGGAAGGAGATCCCTTTTGTTGCGCTGACAACGTATACGATCCTTAGTGGAGTAAGCAATAAGCTATCAGATGTCGCTTATAACCTTGGTGCTAAAAAAAGACAAGTATTCTTCCATGTACTGTTACCTCTTATTATGCCTTCTGTTTTTTCCTCCTTTATTATTATCTTTGCATTTTCTTTTGGAGCATATGAGGTACCACTATTATTAGGACCTACGCAGCCGAAGGCACTGCCAGTACAAGCTTTTATTGAATACAATAATCCTGTCCTACAAAATCGGCCTTACGCAATGGTTATCAATATGTTGATTACTTTAATCGCGATTATTCTTACATGGCTCTATTTTAAAGCGTTCGAAAGGGTATATAAATATACTAGGTGATGCAATGGAAAGTAAGACAAGCATTAAATATAAATTTATCATCGGTTTATTTCTAAGCTTTTTATTAATACCGCTGATCGTAATCGTCATATGGAGCTTTACAAAAATTTGGCCATGGCCAGAGATTCTTCCTTCTAGTTTTGGAATTCGAGGTTGGGCATATTTTTTTGAGCCTTCATCTAAAAGTATAAGTACTTTATTATTTAGTATATGGCTCTCCTTTGTTGTGACGCTTGTTACGCTAGCAATGACAATTCCAGCTGCCAAAGCGCTTGCTTTTTATCAATTTAAAGGAAAGAAGCTAATCGAAATACTCGTATTCGCACCAGTGATCGTCCCTACCGTTACAGTGGCGATGGGGATTCATATTCAATTTATTAAGATGGGATTAGCCAATACCTTTATCGGAGTTGTGCTAATTCATCTAATTCCTTGTATTCCTTATACGATAAGAATTCTTCAATCTGTTTTTGAAATCGTTGGGGAAAAAATGGAGATTCAAGCTAAGGTTCTAGGTGCTCGTCCCTATCAGGCATTTCTTCATGTTACATTTCCAATGATTTTACCTGGAATCATTTCGGCAGGCAGTATGGCATTTATCGTCTCATTTAGCCAATATTTTCTTACGTTTTTAATTGGTGGGGGAAGAGTTATTACTTTCTCGATGCTCATGTTTCCTTTCGTACAGAGTGGTGATCGAATGATGGGCTCAGTTTATAGTATTGTTTTTATTTTAACGACATTACTATTTTTAATTATTATCGAAAAATTAACAAATCGTTTCTATCAAGAGAAACTAAAGGAATATAAATATGTCTAAAATTACGATCAAAAATCTGAATAAATCTTTCGGCAAAACGAAGGTTCTAGATAATATTCATTTTGAAGTGGAGGAAGGGCAAGTAGTCTCACTACTTGGCTCATCAGGCTGTGGCAAGACGACGACATTAAAGATGATTGCTGGTTTAATCAAGCCTGATAAAGGGGATATTTTACTAGGTGAACAATCGATTATAAACTTACCTGTGGAAAAACGGGGAACAGTAATTGTCTTTCAGGAGCATTTATTATTTCCCCATTTAAACATTGAGGAAAATATTGGTTTTGGTTTAAAAATGGCGAAGCGACCAAAGGAAGAAATAAAGGTACAGGTAGAAAAAATGCTAGAGCTCGTGAAGCTTAAAGGCAATAACAAAAAGTATCCTCATGAGCTTTCAGGGGGTCAGCAGCAGAGAGTGGCCTTAGCAAGAGCACTAGCAATCGAACCTAAAGTTCTGCTGCTAGACGAACCTTTTTCCAGCTTAGATACAAAGCTGCGAGAAGAAATGAGAGAACTGACACTAGAAATACAAAAGAAGTTAAAGATAACGACCATTCTTGTTACACATGATCGTGAGGAAGCCTTAATGTGTTCGGATAAAATTGCGGTCATGCTAAGTGGACAAATTAAACAATTTGACACACCAGAAGAACTATATAAAAATCCTAAATCTATCGAGATCGCTAATTTCTTCGGGGCGAAAAATTATATAGATGGAAGAATAGAGAATGGATTTTTTAAATCAAAAATCATCCATGTTCAAACTGAAAAGGAGAATACTGAAGAAGCGAAGCTAATGGTGAAGCAAGATGATATTGAGATTTTTCCATTTGGAACAACGGATTTAACTGGACAAATTATTTCAAGTAAATATGCGGGTGAAAGAATCTATTATTCAGTTTCTGTTAAAGGGTACGAATTAAAGGTTATTTCTCAATCGCATACGGTCTACAAAGTGGGAGAAGATGTCTCGATTAATATAAAACTCGAACGTGTGATACTTTTTGAATGAGGGAGTAGCTATGATATCTATCATTATTCCTGTGTTGAATGAAGAAAAAACGATACTAGAAACTTTAACGAACATTCAAACATTACAGGGTGCGAAAGAAATTATTGTTGTTGATGGCGGTAGTAAAGATCGGACAGTAGAAATAGCAAAAGAGAATGCGGTATCGGTCATCCACAGTTCTCAAGGAAGAGCAAAGCAGATGAATGCTGGAGCCATGGCTGCAAACGGAACGATCCTATGGTTTGTTCATTCAGATTCAAAGCTAGATCATAATAGTATTAATGCAATCGAAGAGGCGATCGAGCAAGGTTATATTGGCGGCTGCTTTCAGCTTTATTTCTATGATTGGGAGACAAGGTTTATGAAGTATGTGGCAGACGCTTCAAATAGAAGAGCAAAATATTTGCAGCTCATCTTTGGGGACCAAGGGATATTTATGAGAAAGGAAATCTTTGAGAAGTTAGATGGATACAAAAATATGGAATTAATGGAGGATTGGGATTTATCCCGAAGAATCCATAAGCTAGGAAAAATGAAGCTGTTAAATGAAAAAATCGGTACTTCAGCCAGACGATTTAAAAAGGATGGACAATTAAAAACCCTCCTTAAAATGCATAAAATAAAATTACTATATATACTTGGGGCACCAGTCGATAAATTAAGTCGGATGTATAGAGAAGTGAGATAAGCGATAAAACAAAATTAGTATAGCGAAGTGACAATAATGAAAGCACTAATAATGATGACGAGAGTACCGATACCTGGGCAAACAAAAACAAGGTTGATGGACATCATGTCAGGATCGGAATGTGCGGATTTACATAATGCCTTTTTGCGTGATATAGTCATCACATTTGAACAACTAAAGGATGATGTTGATATTTATTTAACGTTTACTCCAGAAGATTCTCTTCAAATACTCGCCCCAATTATCCCTAGTTATATTAATACTTTTCCGCAAAGCGGCGAAGATTTAGGTGATAAAATGAAAAATGCTATCGGGTCTGTCCTATTAAAAGGATATAAAAAGGTCATATTAATGGGGTCTGATATACCGGATATTAAAGCAGAGGATATTAGAAATGCTTTTAACATAATGGATGTTCACGATATCGTATTAGGACCATCTTATGATGGCGGCTATTATTTGGTTGGTATGAAGAAACGAAATGATTCGCTTTTTGCTATTAATAAAAAATGGGGTGGGAAATCGGTCTTAGAGTCGACAATCGATAAAGGAAATAATCAAGGCTTATCAATCGGATTAGCCAAAAAGTATCAAGATATTGATACGAAAGAGGATTTGTTTGATTTTATGAAAAAGTATGAGCATAGTTCAGAAGCGATAAATACAGTGAAGTATTTGAAGGCATGGAGGATAGGCAAGCAGTGGAAAAAGACAAATTAGCTTGTAAGATACAACGGTATATTTATGACAATCCCGAATTAGCGCATCTTCAGCTACATAAAGATACAAAAGTGAATTTCCTCGCTCAAGGCGAATATAATATTAATTTCACACTAGATTCCGCTGGGCATAAATATGTATTTCGAGTAAATACAGGTAGCCAATTAGAAATTGATAATCAAATTATGTATGAGTATCATTCCATTAAGCGATTGGAGCGGTCGGGTGTAACACCGAAAGTTTATTATGCTGATGATACACGAACTTTTTTTGATTGTGGAATTTTAATTATGGAATTTTTAGAAGGAAATCCACTTAACTATGGAGTGGACTTACCTGCGGCTGCGAATATATTTGCTAACATTCATTCATTACATATTGATGAGCCCCATCATTTTATTGTGGAGGAAAATCTCTTTAGTGATAGAATTCGAGAAGGCGAAAGACTGTTAACAAATGTTTGGGATAGCCCGATTGTACATACGGAGATTAAACTGTTTCTTGAAAAAATAATAGATTGGACTAAGCTTAATAAAACGAGAGAGAAATATTTTCTTATTGAACCATGGCATGTTGTGAATAATACAGAGGTAAATTCCCACAATTTTATTATCGGGAAGGAACATTCTTATTTAATTGATTGGGAAAAGCCAGTAATTAGTGATCCTGCGCAAGATTTAACGCAATTTATGGCACCAACTACGACATTGTGGAAAACAAACGATATCCTTAGCACTAATGAAAAAGAAGAGTTCTTACATTTATATGTAAATGGATTAAATGGGAAGGATAAGAATATTAGAGAGCGGGTGCATTTATATACTCCTTATCTCTATTTAAGAGCTTTAGCATGGTGTGCCTATGCATATGTTGAGTATCATGACCCGAATAAGACAATCAAAAATATGGACACATTTGAAAAAATAAAACAGTACTTGCAAATCGACTTTATGCAGGATTTATATACGCCTTTCTGGTAGAGATCTTTCATCGGATTTCTACCAGAAAGGTCTTTATTTTACCGTGACATTCTTCCATGATTCAAAGATGATTTCATTAAATCGTTGAATATCGCTTATTATCATTGGAATGTTGATCTTTGTTCCTGAGTAGTTTTCTTCTATTTTTAAATAGCCGGTCTTTAAATCTTCTTCAGTCGAGACGATGTATTGAAAATTGTCATCAAATAATTCAGGATTTGTTACATATACTCCAGAAACGATGTCCCAATTGAAGAAACCTTCCGTAGAGAAAAGCTCTTTAAAATACTCAAACCAAGCATAGGATTGTTTTTTTATATATTTATAGGATGAAATCGTCTTATTTTCCATTAATCTATCGTATTCTTCTTTTTTGAATTCAGCTTGTAAGCAAATGTGGCCGGTCATTACAGTTACTTTTGCACCCGAGTGTAGAACATTATGACTTGCTTCATTGTCAACCGAAAAGTTAAGTTCATTTAATTGTTTTCCGTTAATGATTAATGGTTCTGTTACGCCTCCCATTAAAACTATTTCTTTAACCTTTTGGTAAAAACTTGGGTCAATTTGATTAGCACCATATAAATTAGTAAGGGAACCTGTTGCTAAAATTGTAATTTCATTCGGGTACTTATTAACCATTTCTACTAGAAATGTTGCTGCCTCACTTTTACGATCTGTATTTTCCGCAGCACCTTTTATCAAGGGGATATCTGTTATTTGTAAATCCTTGAATAATTTCGTTGTCGCTGTATAGACATCTTCAATATTGCTGTTACCAAATGTATTCGTCACTCCAAGCAAGTAAATCTTTTTGTTTCCAAGAAGATACATTAAAGTTAAACCATCATCGACATCCTTTTCAGGCAATCCCATTGTATTGTCACAATCATATATAACTTTGATCAAAATAATTACCTCCACACGATTTGTTTACCATAAATTATATCGAGTAAATGCATATTTGGTTTAAATTTGACTATTCTGTCAATAATACTTAAAAACGTTAGGGTGAGGAAATTGATTAAAGTAAAGCTATTTGATCATGAGCATGAAAAAGACCTTGAAAAGGAAATGAATATATTTTTATCGAAAATCGAAGAGAGAAAATTACTAGATATTAAATACAACGTAGCCGCAATAAATGAGGATGAAGAGGATGAACAAATTTATTGTTTTTCCGCGATGATTATATATCGTGCGTAAATACGTTTGCATTCAAGTTGCTATATTAGAAAAGTTGCAGGAGCATTGGTCCCAAAGAGCAGTAATGAGACCACTCCTAATGGAAAAAAGTCATAGTAGTGGTCCCAAAGAGCAGTAATGAGACCACTCCTAATGGAAAAAAGTCATAGTAGTGGTCCCAAAGAGCAGTAATGAGACCACTCCCAATGGAAAAAAGCCGTAGTAGTGGTCCCAAAGAGCAGTAATGAGACCACTCCTAATGGAAAAAAGCCATAGTAGTGGTCCCAATAATGTATTCAGATGCCTACTCAATCATTCTTCACTTTACATTTAATGGGTAATCGGAAAATAGTGTGGAAAGAGGGTTAAAAGGTACTCTTCCATAGCCTTGGTCAATGTGGAAAATCAACACCGTAAATTTCTTCAAACACCCATTCATAGCCAGTTTGTGCCCAATTAGGGAATTGATCAGGTAACAATTTTACTCTGATTTTTTTCGTTTTCATACAAAAAATAACTCGTCAACTGTGGTATCTAAAACCAAAGCCATATCAAAGGCTAATTTCAAAGTTGGATCATATTTATTATTTTCTATGGCATTGATAGTCTGTCTGGTAACTTGGCATAGCTTAGCTAAATCCTCTTGGGAAAGCCTCTTTGCTTTTCTTAATTGCCGAATATTATTTTTCATAATAATTATCCACCGAATCTCTTTTTATTAATTAAAAGGGCTATAAAGTAAACTATTGTTAATGTGACAAGAAAAGTAAACGGATTTAATCCGTTTGTTCCTGAATTATTAGTCATAGATGCATATATAGATACACCTATTTCTATTATTAATACACCGACTATAATTACAAACGTTTGAGACATTGCTTTTTGTTTAATGTGATTTTTCCTTTCATCTCCTTGTTTTGATAATGAGTAAAGGAGAAAAGTGATAAGTGTGACGGTTAATAAAAATATGCCAGCTAACAAAATCAAAATCCAATTCATTTTAACCCCTCCTGTAAATGTAAAATACTTTTGACATTTACAATTATAAATGAACCAGTAAAAATGTCAAATACTTTTTACATTATACTGGTTTTTTGAAAGAATACATATATTTATTTTTGAAGTTTCCACACGATTATCCGAATACCCCTTTAATTAGCTTACAGTTTTGCTGCTAAGCCAGCATTAATTCCAGCAAGTCTTCCTGTTACAAGAGCGGATGTAATATTATAGCCACCTGTATAACCGTGGATGTCAAGGATCTCACCACAGAAATAAAGCCCATACATTATTTTGGAAGCCATTGTTTTTGGTTCGATTTCTTTGACAGCAACACCGCCCCCCGTTACAAAAGCTTTTTCAAGTGGCAACGTGCCATTCACTTTGAACTGATACATTTTACATTTTTTCACAAAGCCCCGAATTTTTTCGTTTGAAAGATTGGCTCCTTGTGTATTTGGATCTATTTCACTTTCTTCAAGTAAAAATAGGAGATACCTTTCTGGTAATAATCCTTTTAATAGATTTTTGATGCTTTTTTTCGGCTCTTGTTTAATTTGCTGAATTATTTCTTGGAATAATGATTCTTCTTTTTTCGTTGGAATCACATCAAGGCTCATTGTCACTTCTTTTAGATTCCATTTTTTCATTGCCTTGACAACAAATTGACTGCAACGTAAAACGGCTGGGCCGCTTACACCAAAATGGGTAAAGATCATATCCATTTGATGCGTAATAACAGCCTTTCCTTTAGGATTTAATACGCTAAGAGCCACATCTTTTAATGAAAGTCCTTGCAATGTTTTTTTCTTAATAAAAGTTTCATTTGAGGTAATAGGAACTTCGGTTGGAAACAATTCGGTTATCGTGTGTCCAGCCTTTTCAGCCCATGCATATCCGTCACCTGTGGAGCCTGTATGGGGTACAGACTTGCCACCGACAGCAACAACAACAGAATTTGCTTCATAGATTTCGCCATTTTTTAGTTTCACTGATGCAACTTTGTCATTTTCATAATAGATCTGATCAATCGCACTATTCGTCCTAATGGTAACGTGCAACTGTTTAAGTCTAGCTAACAATGCTTCGACAACAGATTGCGCTTTATCTGTGACAGGAAACATTCTACCATGGTCTTCCTCTTTCAACTGAATTCCTAAGTCCTCAAAAAAGGTAATAATATCTTCGTTGCCAAATAAAGAAAAAGCACTATATAAAAAACGCCCATTTCCTGGTATATGCTTAATTATTTCATCGATAGGCAGCCGATTTGTCACATTGCATCTGCCACCACCCGAAATAGCAAGCTTCCTGCCGAGCTTGTCTCCTTTATCAATTAACAGCACGTTTGCTTGTTGCTCAGCCGCACCAATTGCTGCCATTAAGCCAGAAGGACCTCCACCAATGACAATTACATCATATTTCATTAAATCACCAACTTAACTCTATCTTTTATCCAATCCATTATAAACGATTTGTCACAGGTTTCCTAATAAGCTTATTAAATAAACACACTAGTTATCATTTTCATTTCATATATTGAAAAAAACGATAGAATATCATTCTTCTTATAGATAGCATGAATATATTTTCAGTAGCTAATTCATTATAATGGGGATAAGAACCTTTTTCCCGCATTAATGGGCTGTAAGACCCCCACTTCAAAAAGTTGAGCAAAACCAAAAATTCTAAGTGGGGGCTCACTGATTGAGTTTCACTTTATAAAGGAGCTGTCGAATGGAGAATCTCATAGAGGTTAAATCAACATATGATGCTGGTCCAACAGGGTGTGGCGAGCTCATTATGAATTTATTTTTGCAGATGAAGAAGTTGCAGGAAGGGGAAATCATAAAAGTGATTTCATATGATCCTGGTGCAAGGGAAGATCTGCCAGCATGGTGTCGAATGCAAAATCATACGTTGCTGAAACGGCTTGATGAAGGAAAGATTAGTCAATATTTTATTCAAAAAGGGAATTAACTCCTCATCAATTTCATAGCATGAGTGAGGTTTAATCATAATCTATTTGGGGGAATGAATAATGGCAGGTAAATTCACAGTAAGTATTACAAGTGCAAAAAATGATCCGGATAAAGCAACAGTTGGTTTTGTCGTTGCGAATGCAGCGGTTGCTTCAGGACAGGAAACAGTTGTATTTCTAAATGTTGAAGGCGCTTACTTAGCTGAAAAAGGTTATGCAGATGATATTCATGAAGAAGGATTTGCACCAATCAAGCAGTTAATGGAGCAATTTGTTGAAGCTGGAGGAATTATCTGGGTGTGCAGTCCATGCTACAAAAAACGGGGTTTATCAGAAGATAATTTAATAGAAGGAGCAACCATTGTTGGGGGAGCTAGATTAGTAGAATTCCTTTCACAAGGATCAGCGTCTATTACGTACTAATTTACGTAAGAGGTTTTACATAAGGAGGCAATGATCATGTTTAATCCTCATGCAGTTTGTGATGGGGGAGATCTGGACTGTGGTTCAGGTCTCCTTTTAATTATTAATAAAAATATGAATCCGCTAGAGTCGGGACAGATTTTGGAAATCAGAAGTAGGGAGAGAACGGTTGCAGATGACTTACCTGCTTGGTGTAGAATGGTCAAACATGAATTTCTAGGCTCTGAGCCGGGTGATAATACCGTTCGATATTTCGTCCGTAAAGGTCAAACCGAATCTAATTTAGAAAAGGATCTTGAAGCTGCAAAAGGCTATAAATGGAATGTTCGTGTACAGGGAGAAAAGGATTTAAAGGCACGAATTTATGCGCG
Source organism: Cytobacillus sp. Bva_UNVM-123 (assembly GCF_046351715.2). NCBI lineage: Bacteria > Bacillati > Bacillota > Bacilli > Caryophanales > Bacillaceae > Cytobacillus > Cytobacillus sp. Bva_UNVM-123. Next base: position 3,915,321 of record NZ_CM177772.1, on the reverse strand, counting down.
AAACCATAGCTTTTATTCAGGCCAGCCTGCTGATTTCGGAGCAAATGTAGACGCTCCGAGTGCGATTGATTACTTACTTTCTTCATTAGCATCTTGCCTGACCGTAGGATTTAAAGCACATGCTTCAAGAAAAAAGGTGATTGTCGATCAAATAGAAATTTCACTCAAGGGTGAAATTGACAATATTTTATACCATATGGAAATGGAAGATACGGGAAATCCAAGTTTGAAGACAATTACTGGTACATGTTATGTATCATCCTCTGCAGACGAAAGTCTGTTAGAGAACATCTGGCAAAACAACTTAGACCGTTCACCAATCTATCAAACATTGAAAAAAGCAGTTGAGATTAACCTGACATTTTCAATTGTTTATTAGGAGGAAAAACAAATGAAAGCAAATTTATTTCCTACGACTGTTATTGGCAGCTGGCCAAGAGCGGTTGAAGTGCAAAAAGCGATGCGGGAGAAACGTGCTGGTAGAATAACGGAAGAGGAATTTCAAGCTGTGGCTGACGAAGCTGTTATCAAATGTCTACGCCTGCAAGAAGAGGCAGGGATGGATATCGTTTCTGATGGTGAGCAAAGACGGGATAACTACATCTCCTTTGTTGCGGAGCATTTGCACAATGTAAAAATGCTAACTGTTTCAGAACTTCTTGATTATATTGAAGATAAAGCGAGCTTTGAAGAAATTCTTGGAACGCTTGATGTTCCAGCATTTTCATTATCAAACCCTGCTGCAGCAGGGAAAATTAGTCGAAAAAAACCGCTCGCATTAAATGATTATCGTTTTTTAAAGGAGCATACGGATAAAAAAGTTAAGGTAACCCTTCCAGGTCCTTATTTATTAACGAGATCAATGTGGGTTGAAGGTTTATCACAGGATGCTTATCCAACGAAAGAAGATTTAGCTCTTGATATTGTAAGCGTTTTACGAGAAGAAATGGAGGAGTTAATTGCTGAGGGAGTTGATTTTGTCCAGTTTGATGAACCTGTTTTGACGGAGCTCGTTTTCACGAAAAAGAATGCTAATCGAACGTTCATGTGTGGTGCATTAACAGCGAAAGCAGATGCAGAAGAAGAAATAGAATTTGCCCTAGATTTGATGAATAGCACGATGGAAGGAATGCGTGGCAGAGGGACAAAATTTGGCATTCATGTATGTCGAGGAAACTGGAGCAGAGATGATAGTATTCTATTAAGAGGCGCTTATTTTCCGTTGATTGCCTATTTGTCAAGAGTGGATATTGATCAATTAGTGCTCGAATATGCAACTCCAAGAGCTGGAGAAATAGAGGCAATTAAAGAGTTTTCTCATGTTGAAATTGGCTTAGGGGTTGTGAACCCAAGAACGGAGGAAGTCGAGACAAAGGAAGACATTATTGACAAGGTTAATCAATTATTAAAAATACTTCCAGCAGAAAAAATTTATTTAAATCCAGATTGTGGTTTTGGAACATTCGCTCAAAGACCAATGAACAGTGATGAAATTGCATTCCAAAAGCTAAAAGTGATGGGTGAAGCAGCTGAGGAATTAAGAAAGAGCATAAAGCTTTCTTATAATATTGATTAGGAGTGAATCGTAGTGGGCCAAAAACTAATATTTAATGTTGAATCAACTAGCAATGGAATGAGAACCGATGCAATTGCGGGGAAACACAAAATAATAATTGATGAGCCAGAATCATTAGGTGGAAAAGATTCGGCAGCTGATCCAATGTCTACATTGCTTGCTGCACTTGTAGCATGTGAAAATGTAATGGCACAAATTATTTCAAAAGAAATGAAGATCATCATTGATGATCTATCGTTCCAGGTTGAAGGCCAGCTTGATCTTAGTGGATTAATGGGAAACTTGGAAGTAAAACCATATTTTGAGAAGGTAAATGTGAAAGCATTTGTTAAAACGACTGCTTCTGAGGAGCAAGTTCAAGAGCTATGCAATAAAGTGGAGCAAAGATGTCCTATTTTCCGTACGATGAAGGATGCAGGGATTTCAATAGAAAACATATGGACGAAAATAGAATAACGATACTCGAGAAGAAAGCCAGTGTAACACTACTGGCTTTTTCTAATGCCTTAAGTGGAAAAATTTAGTGAAGAGGAGTACACTACTTATAGTGTCAAAAATCTTATGATTTTAAGTACATGAAATTAAATTTTTTTATGATAAAATATACTCTTGGGGTTTTTAAGTTTAATTTTAGGACGTGGATCTATGTCATCAAAGCTTTTAAGAGGTACATTCATATTAACGTTGGGAACGATTATATCAAAAATTCTTGGGTTACTTTATGTAATTCCTTTTTATCATATTGTCGGAGATAAAGGGAATGCTCTTTATTCTTTTGCCTATGTTCCATATACCATTTTTATAAGCATTGCGACAGCAGGGGTTCCACTTGCCGTTTCGAAGTTTATTTCAAAATATAATGCATTAGAAGAGTATGCGGTCGGGAGAAAGCTATTTAAATCAGGGCTAGTGATTATGATGTGTACGGGAATTGTGTCATTCCTTGCCTTATATTTTACAGCTCCATTCATTGCTGAAATGAGTACTTCTTCTGATGTAGAGGCAAATTTAAAAGATGTAACGACGGTCATTCGAGCGGTTAGCTTTGCACTTATTGTTGTACCGGTTATGAGTTTAATTCGTGGTTTTTTTCAAGGACATCAATCAATGGGGCCTTCGGCTGTCTCACAAGTAATCGAACAGATCGTTCGAATTACATTTGTGCTTGCAGGAGCCTATGTCGTTTTGAACTTTATGAAGGGCACGATTACTCAAGCTGTCAGTGTCGCAACATTTGCAGCTTTTATCGGTGCAATTGGTGGATTATTAAGTCTTCTATGGTATTGGTATAAGCGAAAATCAAATTTAAATGAATTGCTTTTGCATGACAAGGGAACGATGGATATTTCCTTGAAGGAAATGTACAAGGAAATCATCATTTACGCTGCGCCTTTCGTTTTCGTAGGGATCGCGAATCCGCTTTTTCAATTAGTTGATCAGTTTACATTTATTGACACGATGCGCTCAGTTGGCAATAGTTACGAACAGGCTGAATCTGCTTATGCTGTTATTACAATGCAAACCCATAAGCTTGTCATTATTCCAGTATCATTAGCTACCGCTTTTTCATTAACATTAGTTCCTTCCATTACGAAAGCGTTTGTAGACGATGATCGTGCTAGTTTAAATCACCAGTTGAATCAGGCCTTTCAAGTCGTCTTATTTCTAACCCTTCCTGCAGTTGTTGGTCTTTCAATGTTAGCAGAGCCAATTTTTACATTATTTTACCAGCATAGTGAGCTAGGAACAGAAGTTTTAAGAACATATGCGCCTGTGGCGGTCTTATTTGCTTATTTCTTAGTAACAGCTGCGATTTTACAAGGGATTAATGAACAGCGCTTTACTGTACTAAGTTTGCTTGTTGGACTATTAATAAAATTGAGTTTGAACATTCCACTTATTAAGTTATTTGAAACAGAAGGCGCCATTATCGCAACTGCAATTGGCTATATTGCGGCCATCCTAATTAATTTGTTCGTCATTAAAACATTTGCTCATTACCCTTTCAAACTTGTAATAAGAAGGAGTTTATTAATTGTATTGTTTACATTTTCCATGTTTATTGGAACGGGGATTATTTATAAACTTTTAACGCTTTTCTTATCGACTGAAGCGAAGTTCTCAAGCTTATTAATTGTCATCATTTGTGCAGCGGTCGGAGGAGGAATTTACTTTTTCTTAAGCTTTAAATCGAGACTCATTTATTTCCTAATGGGAGAAAAGGTTGACCGTGCTTTAAGAAAATTAAGGATAAAAGGATAAGACGTAATTCAAAACGGATGTGATAATATGAGAATTGATAAAATGCTAGCCAATCTAGGTTATGGAAGCAGAAAGGAAGTTAAAAAGCTGCTTAAGGATGGAATCATTGAGGTTAATGAACAAAAAGTAAAAGATCCAAAGCAGCATGTTAATCCTGAAAAAGACATCGTTACGATAAATGGTGAAAGAGTAGAATATAAGGAGTTTATTTATTTAATGCTCAATAAGCCACAAGGTGTTATATCAGCTACAGAGGATTCAGAGCATGAAACCGTGTTGGATTTATTGGATGTTGATGATCTCATATTTTCGCCATTCCCGGTTGGACGTCTCGATAAAGATACGGAAGGGCTATTGTTGTTGACGAATGATGGTCAGCTAGCCCACAGGTTGTTGGCACCAAAAAAGCATGTCCCGAAAACATACTTTGCTGTCATTAATAGTGAAGTGACGGAAGAAGATGTTGTAGCTTTTAAAAAGGGTGTCATATTAGACGATGGATATGAAACAAAGCCAGGTGACTTGAAGATTATCAAATCAGGAATGACTTCCGATATTGAGTTGACCATTACAGAGGGGAAATTTCACCAAGTAAAAAGAATGTTTGAAGCAGTCGGTAAACGAGTCATGTATTTACAAAGAATATCAATGGGACCGCTTATGCTTGATGAATCACTTGAGCTTGGCGAGTATCGAGAATTAACGGATGAGGAAGTAACCGAGCTACTTGAATATGAAGTGAAATAAAAAATCGCCTCTTAATGGCGATTTTTTTGATTTGGAGTTTTCTATTGTATAAAAAGGCTAAGACATTCGACTAAAGGGCTTGGCGAATGTCAAGTTTTTAAGATGAGATTTTTACTTTTTTCTTTGTCGTTGTCCATTTTCCACGACTCGGACTTTTCACTAAATCGTTATAAACAAGAACATTTAAATCTCTTTGGATGGTGCGAGGAGTAATACCAAATTCCTCTACAAGCTCTCCCGTTGTTACAGTTCCACGATTATTAATAAAAATGTAGACGGATTTGATACGGTTTAACATCCGGTTAGTTGAAGGTTTCAAAAAACCACTCCCTATCCTTTTTTCAAACCAATGGCAAATTCCTGCAACTGACAGATTCGTGAAGAAACAAGTTCTTCAAGCATTTGTAGTTTTCTTTTCCGCGGCCATCCCCTTTACACATATACGGTTATTCTTTCAAAATAACATCTTCTACATACATTGTACCCCTATTTTTTGATAATTTCTACTTTATTGCAAAATTTACAAAACCTTTATATACCGTTTTTTTATTAAATTCTTTATTTAATATTAACAACACGGCTTGTTTATGAGGAAAGTTCAAATAAGGATATTGAGGACTTCTAATACGAAAAAAACAAAACTTTTTATCTATTTATCCGTATTAGAGCTAGGAGGAGAACAAATGACATTACTTAACGTAAATATTACAGAAGCTGGCTATGAACGTGAGAAACCAATCATACATAATATTCACTTTAAGGTTCCAAAGGGAGAGCTAATCGGACTGATCGGACCAAATGGAGCGGGAAAAAGTACGACAATTAAAACAATACTTGGATTGCTTGAAAATATGAAGGGGGATGTAATATTTCAGCAAGATGCAAAATATTCTTACATCCCAGAAAGACCTATTTTTTATGATGAGCTGACATTATGGGAGCATCTAGATTTTATTGCAGCAGTTGAAGGATTAGACGATAAAACATATGTTCAGCAAGCAGAAAATCTGCTAGAAAAATATAATCTTGCTGAGCATGCTCATGAGTTTCCAGGAAAGTATTCAAAAGGAATGCAGCAGAAAGCGATGCTTATTATGTCAATGATTGTAAATCCCGATGTTTATATTATTGACGAGCCATTTATTGGATTAGATCCAAATGCGATGAAGCTTTTTCTTGAATCAATTCAGGCTGAGCGCCAACGTGGGGCAGGTATCCTGATGTCAACCCATGTATTAGATACAGCTGAAAAGGTATGTGATCGTTTTTTAATTGTTCATAAGGGACAGCTTCATGCAGCTGGTACGCTAAGTGAAATTAGGGAACAATGTAATTTGCCAAACGGATCGTTGTATGACTGTTTCCACCTAATAGCAGAAGGTAATGCAAAGGATGAGTAGAAAAATATTTTTGGATCGTTTAATAAGAGGATGGAAATATCAATATAAAGTAATCCGCACGATAGCAGATTGGACAATCATCCTTTACTTAATTATCCCAGCGAGCATGCTTTTTATTTATTTTTATCGCTCTTGGTGGCTGGAGACGCCTAGCTGGCTTGCATTTATCCCGATGTTGTTCGTATTTTTCGTGATTTATCTTTTGTCATGGAGCGGGAATATTCGAACTTATGTACAGGAAGCGGACAAAATTTTTCTTGTAAAAAACTCGGACGTTTTCATGGGAATGAGGAAGTGGGGGTATGCTTATTCACTTTTTGTGCAAGTAGTGCATGTTAGTTTTACAATTGTAGTTCTTTTACCGTTTTTAAGAAATCATTTTTTACTTGATTGGCAGCAAATTTTTTCGATATGGTTCTACTTTATTGGGTTAAACGTAACACTTATGCTTGTGAAGTTTTATCTGAGAAAAATAGAAATGAAGTTTAAAAAAATAATAGCGAATGTATTCTTATTTTTAGCATTTGGTCTAGTTAATCAGTTAATTTATATATTGTGGGAAAAGGGGCAATTATTTTTAATATATATGTTGGCATTTATTATGCTGGCTGTATCAATCAGGCTAAGCTTAAAGACTATTAAAAGAATCTCGTCAATCGATCATGATATAGAGATGGAGCAGGAACTGAAAAGCAAAAATACTGAAATGATTTTTAACCTCTCTTTTGAAATTGAAAAGTCTGTCGTATCAAAAAGAACGAAGCCAATCTTATTTCGGCGCTCCAAACGTATTTTTAAAAAGCGAACGATGGTAACAGGTTTTATGGAGTTGTTTTTTAAAGTTTTTATTAGAAACCATTCCTATGTAAGGAGTTACTTTCAAATAATAACTGTTACGACTGCGGCAATGGTTATTATTCCGCCGCTTTGGATTAAAGCGATCATTTTTATCGGTTATCTTATCATGATGAAATCTTGGCTTTCACTCATTTGGGATAAGATTCTTACTTCAAATCCAATGAACAAAAAGTATAATGAGTCAAATTCTTATTTTACTGCAAGAAAAAGGACTATCACCATGTTATTTCTTTTAGCGATCATTATTCTTTGTCTATTCATCACATGTTGGTTTTTCATTTTATCTTATTTTAAAACGAGATTCGGACTGCAATTTCCATATGAAATCATTAATTGATATAATTGAGTAGAAATTTTTATCGGAAAAAGTATATAGAAAAGTGGAGCAGGGTAAACGATACTTCACTTGCACTTAATCGCGGAAGTTAGTCAAAAGGAGGAATTATCATGAGTACGATTGATTGGCAACAAGAAGTTGAACGAAGAAAAGAAGCATTGATCGAGGATACGAAAAAACTATTACAAATTAAAAGTGTATTGGACGAGGAAAATGTGAGTGCGGATGCTCCACTTGGGAGAGGCGTAAAGGAAGCATTGGATTTTATGCTCAAGCTTGGAGATTCCGATGGATTTACGGCGAAAAATGTCGGTAATCTAGCGGGTCATTTGGAGTTTGGACAAGGTAAGGAAATTGTTGGGATCCTTTGCCATGTTGATGTTGTACCTGAAGGTGATGGCTGGACAAGCGACCCTTTTGGCGCTGAGATTCGCGATGGGAAAATATTTGCGAGAGGTGCCATTGATGATAAAGGTCCAACAATGGCTGCTTATTATGCAATGAAAATTGTTAAAGAGCTTGGACTTCCCGTTAATAAGCGGGTCAGAATGATTATTGGTACAGATGAGGAAAGCGATTGGCGCTGTGTTGAGCATTATTTTGCACACGAAGAAATGCCTGCAATGGGATTTGCACCTGATGCGGATTTTCCAATTATTTATGCAGAAAAAGGTATTTCTGACTTTGACCTTGTACAAATGCCAGTAATTGAGGAAAGTAATGTGAACTCACAAGTTGAGGTGCTCTCTTTCCAATCAGGAAGACGATACAATATGGTACCAGATTTTGCAAGTGCAAAGCTCGCAGTAAATATAGATCCGACAGAATTCATTTATCAATACAATGAATTTTTAAAGCAGCATGAATTAAAAGGCAAATACTATATTGTGAACGGTGATTTAATCCTTGAAATTGAAGGGGTATCTGCACATGGGATGGAACCCGATAATGGAAGAAATGCGGGTCTTTATTTAGCTGAATTTTTAGCCAGTGCCTCTACGAATACGAAAGCAAATCAATATTTTCAATTCGTAACCCGCTATTTTACAGGCGATTCTAGAGGCAGGAACTTAGGGATTGCCTATCAAGATGATATAACAGGTGAGTTAACGATCAACATAGGAAAGCTTTCATATACAAAAGAAGAAGGAGGCCGTCTTGGATTAAATGTTCGTTACCCTGTAACAAATAATATGGACGAAACGAGAAAAAGGCTTGAGGCATTGATGAAGAAAGAAAGTTTTACAATTGAAAACTTCTCTGATTCTAAACCACATCATGTTGATGAAAATGATAAACTCATTCAAACACTAAAAAAAGTATATGAAGAACAAACTGGTGAGAAAGCAGAATTAATTTCAATTGGTGGAGGAACATATGCGCGTTCCTTAAAGTCTGGTGTAGCATTCGGTCCTCTTTTCCCAGGTAGAGAAGATATTGCTCATCAGAAAGATGAATATATGTATATTGAAGATATGTTAAAAGCAACTGCCATTTACGCACAAGCTATTTTCGAACTTGCTAACTGAAGATCATACAATTCGGATACTTACGGGCTGTAAACCCTAAAAAGCAGCATTGATATTTTGAAAAAAATTTCCAGAAAGGGTTGTACAGCCCGTTAATGTGCGTTAGAATTGCCCATATATTTTTATCGTAGGTTAACGGGCAGTGAAATTCCCGCTAATTGAGTTTTACTTTATGATTGAATACATACTTTAGGGAGTGGCAACAGAATGGTTTTCGTAATGATGAATGGGGAAATGGTAAATCGTTCAAATGCAAAAATTGATATCGAAGATCGAGGTTATCAATTTGGGGACGGCGTTTATGAAGTCATCAGAGTGTACAACGGAAAAATGTTTACAGCAACAGAACATTTAGAGAGACTGCTTGAAAGTAGTAAGAAAATTAAGATGAATACTCCTTACACTGTTGATGGAATGAAAGAAATGCTACTCAAACTTATCGAAAAAAACAATCTAGTTTGCGGTACGATCTATATGCAAATAACAAGAGGCGTTTCACCAAGAAATCATGCTTTTCCAAGTGCAGATGTACGCCCAATTTTAACGGCTTATACGAATGAAGTGAAAAGACCAGAGGGAAATATGAAGTCTGGTGTTAAAACGGTATTGAATGATGATATTCGTTGGCTTCTTTGTGATATAAAAAGTTTAAACTTGATCGGCAACCTATTAGCGAAGCAAAAGGCAGTTGAGGCAGGCTGCTACGAGGTGATTCAACATCGTAATGGCATTGTTACAGAAGGCAGCGCTTCAAACGTCGTCATGATAAAAGACGGAAAAGTCATTACACATCCTGCAGATCATTTAATATTAAACGGGATTACGCGACAAGTGATTTTGAAGATTTGTGCAAAAAATGATATTCCTTTTGAAGAAAGAACGTTTACACTTGATGAACTAGGTGAAGCTGATGAGGTATTCGTATCTGGAACAACGACAGAAATTACACCTGTCATTGAAATAGAAGGAAAGAAAGTTAGTGATGGCACACCTGGAATGATTACAAAAAAGCTTCAACTACTTTTTGAACAAGAAATCGAAACAGAGTGTGGAAGCTTAAAGTAAAGCTCAAAAATACTGGTTAGGAGCAAGTCGATCTTTTACAGGATGGCTTGCTTTTTTATTATATTTACGAAATTTGTTTATTTGCTAGAGTAATAGGCAATTTTCAACTTATTAAGCAATTATAAAGATTATCTAATGGGCACTTTTTATTACTTATAATCAAAAGTGAAAGAGGGATACACAAATGATGAAAACAGAAAAGATATTAATTGTTGAAGATGACGCTTCAATAGCTCGCATTCTTTGTGACCATCTACGAAAGGAGGGGTATTCTGTTACTTGGGCCTCAACAGGAAAAGAGGGATGGGAAGATTTTAAAGCAGACGAATACGATCTTGCTCTAATTGATATTATGCTTCCCGAAATGGATGGCTTTACACTTTGCAAAACTATTAGACTGGAGAGCGATATTCCGATTCTAATTGTCAGTGCGAAAACAGAGAGTGACAGCAAAATTAACGGTCTTGATTTAGGAGCAGATGATTATATTACGAAACCATTTAGCTTAGAGGAATTAAGTGCGCGAATTAGCTCACATTTACGAAGATTTCGCCGTTACATGAATATGGATGAATCTAAAGCACTTCAATATCATGACGGATTAGTAATAGATTTTCAGAAAGAGGTTGTTTATCTAATGGGAGAACCATTGCTTTTAACCTCAAAGGAGCTGGAACTATTATTTCTTTTAGCGAAAAATCCTTTTAAAACATTTTCGAAGTCAGAGTTGTATGAGCATGTTTGGCAACAAGAGGATTTAAATGGAAATAACACTATCACCGTTCATATTAAAGGCTTGCGTTCAAAGATACAAGATGAAGCGAAAACAGCAAAATACATTCAAACGGTTTGGGGAGTTGGCTACCGTTTTATCGGAGAAATTATTTCATGAAAATAAAATCTTGGTTAATGAGCAGTTATTTTATTGTCATGATTCTTCCGATTGTATCCCTCTATTTTTTCTATGTAAGTTTAGCACATTATGATGAACGGCGTGACTTCTCGGAATTTATGGAAATGAGAGAGAAAGTTGACTCCATTGAGCAGCAGCTTGCAGAGCCGTCTTTATACAAAGTGCAACCAGTGGAAAATTATCAAGAACTGCGGAAAATAACAGATAAATCTATGAATATTAATTTATACCGCAAAGATGGCTTAAAACTATATTCCACTATAGAAAATACTGGTTTAGACATTTCAGCAACTAAACAACGTGATCTGATTGAGCTGTACAAAGATTTAAATACGATTAAAAAAAAGCATCGTACGAATTCATACAAAAAAACAGTGTTTAATGGAAGTGAGCTCATTGGTATTTACGAAATTACAGTTGTGCGCAATGATTGGCTTCAAGGTGTAAATGATCGAACATTATTGATCGGGGGATTTTTAGGCGTTTCTTTTATCATGATCTATGGTGCAGCTGTAATTTTGTTAAACCGAAAATTAAATCGTCCTCTTAATATGTTAAGAGAAGACATGATGGCATTTGCTAATGGTGAAAAAGGCCGGAAAAATCTTATTCATTCAAATGATGAACTTGGTGAGTTAATCAAACATTTTGAGAAAATGAAAGCCCAAATTGAAAAGACGAATGAAGAGGTGCAAAGACAACAAAAAGAAAAGGAGTATATCGTTGCTGCTCTTTCACATGATTTAAAAACACCATTAACCGCCATTCGAGCGTATTCTGAAGCGATAAATGGGAATGCGGATTTAACGGAGAAAGAGAAGTTTGAGTATCGGACGATTATTTTTGAAAAATTAGATTATATGAAGGCTATGATTGACGATTTAACATTATATACCTCTTTAAAGTCTGCAAAGGAAAAAATCGAATTTGTTCAAGTTGAAGGTGACGAGTTTTTTGAGATGCTGTTAGGGGGTTATCAGGAGCCTTGTACAAAGAAGAACATCTGCTTAACAGTTGAGCAATCAGTTTCAGGTAATTATCTTCTCAATGCAAGGCAAATGATTCGTGTCGTTGATAATTTAATGGCCAATGCCATTCGTTATACGGGTGAAGGGAATAAAGTATGGCTTGCAGCTATTTCGAAAAGTAATGTGCTCCCTGAATGGATATTTCCACCTTTTGTGAAGGAACTTGAAGCTTGGCGCAAGAATGGTGTAGTATTACTTATCCAAAATGAAGGAATAGCGATACCTGTGGAAGGATTAGAAAATGTATTTGAGCCATTTGTGCAATTAGAGGGAGCAAGAGGACAAGGAGGCACTTCAGGACTTGGATTAAGCATTGCGAAAATAGCGATTGAACAGCACGGTGGAAAAATAAAACTATGGTCACAAGCGGGATATGGAACGTTAATAGCTTGCTGGCTTGAGGAAGGATGAAGAGAGAATGAAATTAAAAGGTGTATTAGCTAGTTCTTTATTAGCGATTGGATTGTTAACAGGCTGCTCTGAAGCGATGCGTGTCTCTGCAGATGAAATTATTTCAAATGTATTGGAGGCAGAAAAGGAACTTAAATCTTATTATGCTGAAGCTGAAATGAGCTTTTATGAGGATGATGAGCTGAAGGAAAGTAGTATGATGAAGGAATATCGCAGTGAAGATGGGAAAATAAGAATAGTTATGATTGATAAGAATACAAAAGCTGAAGCGATCTCCGTAAATGATGGACAAAAAATGATTTCCTATGATGAAAAGGAAAATAAAGCATTCACAATGGACACAGCTTCAATCGATATGCCAGACTTGAATCATCGTGAGCAGCTTCTAGCATTATTAGATAATTTAAAGGATAGCCATGATTATGAGTTCATTGGTGAAGAAAAGGTAAATGGATTTCAAACTCACCATATGAAATTAAAACCGAAAGAAAAAAATTCTTTAATTGGGGAAATGGAGTTTTGGGTTGACCAAAAAACGTGGTTCCTCGTAAAAACAGTTAGTATTCTTGGAAGTAATCGTTCAGAAATGACTTATTCTAAGCTTGATACATCACCAAAATTTACTGACGATACCTTTATGCTAACATTGCCTGATGGTGTAGAGATTATTAATCTTGATAATGAGATGGGTGAACTAGGGAATAATATAGGAACGATTGAGGAAGCGGAAGAGAAATTAGGTTCACCATTCTTCGTTCTAAATGAAGAAAAACTTGTACAAGGTGATGTTAAAATCGATGAAATGAAAGGTATACTGAATAGAACGGAAATTTCAATCACTTATACAAATATTGAAGAACTCACGCAGCTTAATTTAACTATTTTCCCAACGCCGGATGAAAAGGATTTAGCCATTTCAGATACGGGATTGAAAGTACGTGGGCAAAATGCCGAGCATATGAAAGAATTTAACACACTAATGTGGGATGAAAATGGGCTGCGTTATGTGTTATTCGTTGAAGCTGGTGATTTATCAAAAGAAAAGATAATGGAAATGGCGGAAAGGATGAAATTAAGTTCAAGCATGTAACGATGTATCCAAATATTCCTCATATCAAAATAAATGGCAACATTTATTACCATAAACATAAACTGCGGGCATGGCTAATAAATTTAAATAATGAATGATAACGTAAATATCGCTCCTTTCTCATAGGATCATTCGGTCAACCGAATGATCCTATTTGTGTGCTCCATGCATCGTAGAGTATTAAGTGCATTTAAAACGAACATTTGATAAAATAAAATGAAATATCATGTGTACTAATGGAGGTTTAAATGGAGAAAAGAACGCATTTTTTCTTTGCGGTTAGTTTACCAAATGAAACGAAACGTGATTTAAACGAGTCATGCAGGGAGTTAAAGGCAAAGCTTCCATTTAACAGATGGGTTTATCATGAAGATTACCACATTACATTAGCTTTTCTTGGTTCTGCATCATCTGAGAAACTCATGACTGCCAAAAAACTCGTTCAGTCGGCTTTAAAAGGAGAAAAAAGTTTTTCACTTCATATTAACCAACTCGGAGTCTTTGGCAAAGAGGATGAACCGAGAATTTTTTGGGCGGACACGATTCAAGAAAATCGCTTATCTTCGATTAGAGATAAAGTCTATTCTGCTTGTGTGCAAGCTGGTTTCGAATTGGACACACGAGCCTTTAAACCTCATATTACGTTAGCGAGAAAATGGAGCGGAAATCATCCATTCCATGAAACCTTACTAAAAATCAATCATCCATTTGATAAACACCCTCTCTCTTTTGAAGCAAGTGAGGTTGTTTTATACGAAACCCATTTGGATCAACTACCTAAATACGAAAAAATTGCTATCTTTCCACTTTTAACAGAATAAACTTATTATTACATATACAATCATCATATTTTTGAGCCGATATTAAGATAGACTGGCTAACACTCGACACATACTTTATATTTTTACTGCTGCTATTTGCGGGAAAGTCGTTATTATTTAAAAATATATCAGCGACATTCTGCAAATATCGGCTACTTTCCAATATATCATTCTTGTTGATATTTTTACATTTCACTAGTAATATCTAGCAGTTTTTCAAAAATATCGGTCACTCTATTTCATCATGGAGTGAATATATAAGGTAGGCAATAGAAAATGGGACAGTTAATTAAATTACAAGATTATGTTTCACGCTACGAACAAAATATTTATTTATATCCTTCCCGTTATGTGAGGCTTAAAAAACAGCAATGGGTTAAATTGAAAGAGGCTTGGGAAAATGATGATGAGATTCACTTTTCACAGCATTTCCAAACACAGCAGGAAAATTTTGATTGGCTTGAAGAAGAAAAGCAGCCATTCATGGATAAGCTGAAAGGTTTATTAAAGCGGGGAAAAAAAGAAAATGAGGATGATGGATTCATAGATAATGAAGAAGCAGCCTCTGATGAAGAGGGTTCTAAAGAGGAAGAAGTACTTGATTTTGAGCCGAGTTTTTCGTATCGCCCTGAACAGGAAGAAGAGTTAAAGCAGCAATTTCTCGATCAAATATTTCGTTTTCAAATGAAATGGGCAAGTGCTACATTAACAGAAAAATCCTTCATCGATAAATCATTTTACTATGATGAAAAATTAAAGTATTTCCTTCAGCGATTTCCAGATACCTTCTTAGTTTTATATGCGCCATTGTTTTTATTGAAAAAAGCACCGGTTGAAGTTGATACGATCATTCTCACACCAACGGGGGCATGGTGTATTAGCTTTCTTGAAGAAGATGATCTTGCTGTTTTCATTGGTTCAAAGGAAAGATTTTGGGTGAAGCGCAGCAAAGGTGTAGAGAAAAAAGTCTTAAATCCAATTCTATCATTAAATCGAACAGGGAAAATTGTGCAACAGGTCTTTAATATGCATAATATTGATTTGCCCATTCACAAAGCTGTTTTATGCAGGAATGGCTATGTGGATTATCCTGCACAGCCATTCGATATAAAGCTTATTGAAAAAAGAAATCATGATGAATGGTTTGCGAGCATGAGAAATCTTCGCACACCTCTTAAACATATGCAGCTTAAAGGTGCACAGGCTTTACTTCAATATTGCCAAACAACATCAATCAGAAGATTAGAGTGGGAGCTTCCTGACGAGAATGAATAATATTTATTTTATTGTGAATCCACAAGCGAAAAATGGCTACTGTCAAAAAATTTGGCGGAAATTAGAGAAGATTCTTAGTGAACTAAATATTACGTATTTGGCTTTTTTTACTGAATTTCGTGGGCATGCGAAAGAATTAACAGAGAGCTTAGCTGAAAAATCCGGAGAGAAGCCTATTTTAATTGTCGCTGTTGGTGGTGACGGGACGATGCATGAGGTTGTTAATGGGGCCGTACATTTTCGTAATGTGAAAGTTTCTTATATTCCTTGTGGGTCAGGCAATGATTTTTCCCGTGGATTTGGTGTGCCTAAAAATCCGGAACAAGCCCTTTTGTCATTGTTACAAGATTATCAAGGAGAACCAACTATCGTTGATATTGGAAAGATTACCTTTGAAAATAGTCAAGAGCTTTATTTTATTAATAATATGGGGGCAGGGTTAGATGCTTTAATTTCCCGTGATGTGAATAAATCAAAGATAAAAAGAATATTGAATCGAATATCACTCGGTAAATTCGTGTATGTTTATTTTTTGCTGAAAAATCTATTCACATATAAATGTAAAGCCATTGAAATTCTTGTTGATGGCAAGACATATACATATGATTCTGCTTGGTTTGTTACGGTTTCTAATCAGCCTTATTATGGGGGTGGAATGAAGATTTCCCCTGAGGCTTCCCCGTTCGATGGTGAACTAAATATTACGGTTGTGCATAATTTATCAAGAATAAAGCTGTTATTTGTATTTATTACAGTTTTTTGGGGAGGGCATGTTTCCTTTAAAGAGGTTGAAATGTTCAGAGGGAAGTCGATTAAAATCAAATCAGATGTCCCAGTGTACGCACATGCGGATGGTGAAGATATTGGTTCAACCCCTTTAATGATGAATGTCATTCCGAAAGCACTTCCGATATTAATCAATGCCGTTATAGAGGAAAAAGAGGAGGTCGGCTAACATATTACCAATTAAGCGTGATTATGATGCCTATTTAGACGAAATGACGATCATTACGATTCTGCTTCCTTTTACATATCATAAAGGAAATTCCTCTTGTTTCTTTTTAACAAATAATCTCGAAAAAAGTAAGCTTTCCATAATAGACCGTATTCTACTAAAGAATGCGGTAAAGTACATTTGCCACACGAATAAAGAAGATATTATTGGTCATCAGCATTGGATAATCGATGAGCATAATGGCAAAACAGATTTGCAAATTGGTGCAGTCATTCGGACAGAAGCTTTTGACAAAGCTTTTTATTATAACGGGGTACTCGGTTATACTTATAGCCATTTGAAAACGACCTTTAGACTATGGGCTCCAACAGCTACAAAAGTACAGTTAAAATTAATTGATAGTCAAAAAAGCAAAACAGAAATTCATCAAATGATTAGAGAAAAGCAAGGAGTTTGGCAATTAACTATTCAGAAAGATTTAGAAAGATTCTACTATACATTTCTCGTTTGTGTAAATTTAGAATGGAGAGAAGCCGTTGATCCATATGCTGAATCTGTAAGCGTAAACGGTGGATTAGGCATTATTGTAGATTTGAATAAAACAAAAACGATGAAACCCCAACTTCCTCCATTAGACCATCCAACTGATGCTATCATATACGAAACCCATATTCGTGATTTTTCCATCCACCCTAAGAGCGGCATTAAGAGAAAAGGAACATACGTCGGTGCAGGGGAATTAAATACCGTTGGAATAGATGGCACACATACAGGATTATCATATGTAAAAGAGCTCGGCATAACTCACATCGAATTTCTTCCCGTCCATGACTTTGAAGGTGT
Organism: Cytobacillus sp. Bva_UNVM-123; assembly: GCF_046351715.2. Classification (NCBI taxonomy): domain Bacteria; kingdom Bacillati; phylum Bacillota; class Bacilli; order Caryophanales; family Bacillaceae; genus Cytobacillus; species Cytobacillus sp. Bva_UNVM-123. Next base: position 3,898,211 of record NZ_CM177772.1, on the reverse strand, counting down.
GGATGAAAATAGTACATGGAAGGAATATAATTGGGGCTACAATCCTTTGCATTTTAATGCTCCAGAAGGAAGTTTTTCCACCGATCCAACTGATCCATATATACGAATTAATGAATTGAAAACAATGATCCAAGCGATTCATTCTGCAGGGTTAAGAGTCATGATCGATGTTGTTTATAATCATGTGTATGTACATGAGCAATCTACTTTTGAAAAAGTTGTTCCTGGCTATTTTTTTCGATATGATGATTTTGGCATGCCGTCAAATGGAACAGGGGTTGGCAATGATTTCGCTTCAGAACGGTTGATGGCAAGAAAATTTATCCAGGATTCTGTTATGTATTGGTTAAAAGAGTATCATGTCGATGGGTTTCGCTTTGATTTAATGGGCATTCTTGATATTGAAACGATGAACATGATCCGTGAAGAGGTTGATGCGGTTCATCCAACAGCCATCATTATTGGCGAAGGCTGGGATTTAAATACACCTCTCAATAAAGAGCAAAAAGCGAATATCCGCAATCAAGTAAAGCTACCGAGAATTGCCCAATTTAATGATTTATTTAGGGATACGATTAAAGGAAGTACGTTTAATCTATATGATAAAGGATATGCGCTTGGCAATGAACATTATTATGAATATGCTAAACAGGTTCTCTTTGGCAGTATTGGGATTAAGAAGAAAGAGTGGGCCCTTTTTAACTCTCCTATTCAGTCGGTTAACTATGTTGAGTCACATGATAATCATACTTTATGGGATAAGATATCTGTTTGTATCCCAATAAAAGAAGAGGATATAAAGCGACGCTATCATCGACTAGCGACTGTTATGGTTCTATTAGCACAAGGAATTCCATTTTTGCATAGCGGGCAAGAATTTTTTAGAACAAAAGGTGGGATTGGTGACAGTTATCGTTCACCAGATCATATTAATCAATTAGACTGGGAGCGGAAAATCCAGTTTTTAGACAATGTTGAATATATAAAAGGCATCATTGCAATTCGCAAGGCACATCGAGCATTCAGATTTCACGATTCAGATTTGATCCATACACATATGAAATTTCTTTCAGTGGAAAAACCGATTATCGGCTACATGTTAGATCAAGTTGGACAATATGGAAGATGGAATCGGATTACTGTTTACTTTAATCCTACAAAGAATCAGCAGTCAGTCGATTTACCGCTTGGAAATTGGAAAATGATTGCAGATGATCTGTGTTCCGGAACGGAGGTAGTAAGAGAAGTATCTAATCGCTCTATATTACTTTCGCCTATTAGTACATATGTACTAATAAGCAGTTAAACTGCGTGTTTCAATTTACTGTTATCCCTTAATTCCTATTTTTGTTTTAGAAACGTTCATAAATGGACTTGACGAAAAAAGCTATTAAGAGATAAAATTTAAAAAGATAGCTATTGTGAGATATTGCATCAATAGCTTTTTTTATTTCTATAGAAACCGATAGATTCGAAAGTTATGTATACCTTTGTGCTTGAGCTTTCGTACTTTTATGATGAATGATTTGGTGGGCTTTTTATTAAAAAGTCCGCCTTCTGTTTTGAAAAGCTGTTAGAAATTTTTCGTAGCGCTTTTCATAATATAGCTATTCAGCTAAATAGCTAGTAAATTGCAGGTGAACATTTTGGAAGATTTATTTGGACAAGAGTGGGAAATTTCTCCTGCGGGTGGTGCAACTGGGGAAGCTTTTTTTGCCAGGATCGAGGGTCAAAGGCTATTCCTAAAACGGAATTCTTCGCCATTTCTTGCTGTTTTATCAGCAGAAGGAATTGTCCCTAAGCTTGTATGGACAAAAAGACTTGAAAATGGCGATGTCATTACTGCCCAACAATGGCTAAACGGAAGAGAACTTAAACAAACAGAGATGAACAATGAGCGAGTGGCTAAACTATTGAAAAAGATTCATAGTTCAAAGCCTTTGCTAGTTATGCTGAAAAGATTGGGAAAGTCTCCACTTTCTCCTGAAATGCTCCTGCATACGATTGAGGAAGAATTAGACTTTGAGCTCTTACAGAAAAGCTCTATAATGAATTCGATTGAGTATCTTAAGAGTGAAATAAACGTTATACATTGTGAAGAAAAGACTGTATGCCATTGTGATGTGAATCATAATAACTGGCTGCTTACGGAAAGCAACCAGTTGTATTTGATTGATTGGGATGGGGCGATGATTGCAGATCCAGCCATTGATCTTGGAATGCTTTTGTATTTATACATTCCAAGGGAGGAGTGGGAAAACTGGGTCGGACGCTATGGGCGTAAGCTTACGAGTGATCTGCACTTAAGAATGAAATGGTACGTTATTGCCCAAACATTGATGGCAGTTCAATGGCACAAAAGTAAGTTTCGTTTTCAGGAAATGAATAAATGGCTTCAATTTTTAGAAGAGCTTCTAGAAAATTAAGAGAATTGATTGAGATCATTCATCCATTGAGATAACTGTTGCTGATGAGCTTCAATATGCTGATCCAAGTGTATGGAACGAACACCATTTTGACTGTAATTATAAATTTCTTCTAATACTACTATTGCGTTTTGATCTAAGTTAGGATGAATCATTAAAGATTTAACTAATCTTGATAATTGTTCACATTCTGAAACCGAACCGCAACAATCGATTTGATGGTTGCTTAATATATCTTTTAGTAAACTTAGTTTATCTTGTTGACTTATTGGCATTTTTCACACCCTTTCTTCACATCACTTTTTTTACATTGGTAAAATCCGTTTAGCGAATGCACTAGTTTTTCTTATTACAAAATCTCAATATAATAAGGTTAAAAAAGGAATTTACCATTATGATGTGAATTCCTTTTTTATTTATGCATGTATTTTAATAGTACTTGCAACGAAATCATTTGCGTGATAAGGTTTTTAGCGAAACGAAATTTGATTAGGAGTGTCAGCATGCGACAAAGAAATAAACCATGGGCGAAGGAAAAGCTTGCCGAGTATCCTCAATATGTCATTCAATCGCCTGAAAAGCATTTAGGAAATTGGCATGAAATGTTTGATAAAACTGGACCGCTTCATATTGAAATTGGAACAGGCAAAGGTAGATTTATTACTGGGATGGCAAAGGCTAATCCTACTATTAATTATATTGGCATTGAATTACAAGACAGTGTCATCGTCACAGCATTAGAGAAAATTATTGAAGAAGAATTACCAAATATTAAACTAATGAATGTAAATGCAGCCGACTTACAGACGTATTTTGCAAGTGGCGAAGTAGACAGGATTTATTTGAACTTTTCTGATCCTTGGCCGAAAGCTCGACATGCGAAAAGACGACTTACGTATAAAACCTTCTTGAAAATATATGAGAACATACTTGTAGATAAAGGTGAAATTCATTTTAAGACAGATAATCAAGGACTATTTGAATTTTCACTAATGAGTTTTTCAGAGTATGGTTTATTGCTAAATGATGTTAGCTTAGATCTTCATAACAGTCATTTTGAAGGCAATATTATGACTGAGTATGAAGAAAAGTTTTCTCGAAAAGGAAATCGTATTTATCGCTGTGAAGCTCAATACAAGTAAGAATAAAGGGTGTCCCCAGAATGGTTAAATCAGGACACCCCATTTGAATGAATTAAAATGAACGGACTTTACTCCCCTATCGGCTTCTCGACTTCAAGTTCATTCCTCAAAGTACTTTTCTATTCCCCTCTAATTGGTTTACTCATGCTAAAATAGAGTTGCTATTAATAATATTCAAAAAAAGTAATGCTTAGGAGGAATTTATGGAGACATTACAATTAAAAAATATAAAACTTACTTGGCTTCGTGGAGGTGTTACGAATCTTGACGGAGGGGCAATGTTTGGAGTTGTACCAAAAGCACTTTGGTCAAAAAAGTATCCTTGTAATGAGAAAAATCAAATAGAACTTCGCACAGATCCGCTCTTGATTCAAGTAGAAGGAAAAAATATTCTAGTCGAATCTGGCTTAGGCTACGGGAAACTAACTGAAAAACAAAAACGGAATTTTGGTGCATTAGAGGAATCTCAAGTGGAGCAGGATCTCGAAATTCTTGGTCTTACTCCATTGAAGATTGATTATATTTTAATGACCCATTTGCATTTTGATCATGCATGTGGTTTGACAAAATTCACTAATAATAAATATGTCTCATTTTTTCCAAATGCCAAAATTATTGTATCGCAGACAGAATGGGATGAAATGAGAAACCCGAATATACGCTCAAGAAATACATATTGGAAAGAAAATTGGGAAGCGATTCAAGAGCAAGTTGAAACATTTGAAGAGAAATGGGAATGGGGATTTATAAAAATGCTCCGCACTGGCGGCCATAGTGACGGACATTCCATTATCCTCATCCAAGAGGAAGAAGAAATCATTATTCATATGGCAGACATTATGCCAACACATGCACATCAAAATGAACTTTGGGTGCTTGCTTATGATGATTATCCGATGGATTCAATATTTGCAAAACAAAAATGGATTGAATATGGCTTACAGCACAAGGCATGGTTTACATTTTATCATGATGCTTTTTACCGGGCAATTAAATGGGATAACGAAGGAAATGTAATCAACCAATTAAGTAGAGAACGTAAATAAGTCATTTATCCTAGTTCTTCTGAATCGATTATTTGCTATACAATTGAATTTATGAGATGATTTAGTCAATAGTTACTATAAAATAATAATAATTATAAATTATAACGAGGTGCGCTATGACTATATATTCGTTTCATGCAGAGAAAACAAATGGGATGAAGGTACCATTGGCTGATTATAAAGGAAAGGTCATGCTAATTGTCAATACAGCAAGCAAATGTCATTTTACTCCACAGTTTGAAGATTTACAGAAGCTATACTTGCAATATCGTGATCAAGGCTTTGAAATTCTTGGTTTCCCTTGTAATCAATTTGCTGAGCAGGAGCCAGGAACAAATGAGGAAGCTGCTGGATTTTGTAAGATGAATTATGGTGTAACTTTTCCGATTTTTGCTAAATCGGATGTAAACGGGGAAGAAGCTAACCCAATTTTTAAATTTTTGAAGGAGAGAATTCCGTTCAGAGGTTTTAATGAAGATAATGTCTCAGAGAGATTATTAAAAATGATGATTAGTGCTAAAGGTCCTGAATGGTTAGTTGGCAAGCATATTAAATGGAATTTTACGAAGTTTTTGATTGATCAAGAAGGTAATGTGATCAAAAGATTCGAGCCGACAGATGGGCTAGATGATATAACTGAAAATATTAATAAACTCCTCACTACATCGAAAACAATATAATAGTTCAAAAAGAAGCTCGTAAAGAAAAATATTCCTTTATGAGCTTCTTTTTATTATTAGAATTTATATTTTTGGAAGTTGTTTTCTTAAAGCTGATATGCTTCTATAATGGTACCAGTACTAGCATCAGAAATAAATTCATATTGCACCATATTTTCTCCTGTTAGTCTTGAAATTCCACCACGATACACGACATATTGTATTTCATTCTTTTCATACTTCTCAGCATTCATAAGAATCCAAGAGCCACTTATCGGTCCATGTTTCTTAAAGACTTCTTTTGCCATTATTAATGCTTTATCAGGGGAAATCTTTGATTTTTGAGAAAGGATTTCTCTAGCGGCATATCCACCCACAATTCCTACAGCAGCACCAAGTAAAAATGATTTCCAATTCATGTGTCATCCTCCGTTCATTCTAACAAATTATCTTAATTTAACAGGCTTCTTGAAGTGACAATATGTATTATTATAAAGTTTCATCTTATTTTATCAAACAACTTGATAAACAGAAATAGTGGTAAGTAGAATAAAAGATCTATAATATAAATGTATACATAAATTAATGATAAAAGAGGGAGTATTTTTATGAATGAAAAAACATTACAGCTTTTTAAAACATTAACTGAATTACCGGGTGCAGCAGGTAATGAACATTTAGTACGGAAATTTATGCGTGAACAGCTAAGTCAGTTTACAGATGAGATTGTTCAAGATAAACTCGGCAGTATTTTTGGTGTAAAACGCGGAGACGAAAATGGACCAACGATTATGGTTGCGGGTCATATGGATGAAGTTGGCTTTATGGTTACGTCAATTACGGAAAATGGGATGATTCGCTTTCAAACGCTTGGCGGCTGGTGGAGCCAAGTGTTATTAGCACAAAGAGTCCAAATTATGACTGACAATGGACCTGTTATTGGTGTTATTGGTTCCATTCCTCCACATTTATTAGATGAAGCAAAACGCAGCAAGCCAATGGAAATTAGCAATATGCTAATTGATATTGGCGCCGATAATCGTGAGGATGCGAAAAAGATCGGGATTAAGCCAGGTCAGCAAATTGTTCCGATTTGTCCGTTCACACCGATGGCGAATGAGAAGAAAATTTTGGCTAAAGCTTGGGATAACCGCTACGGCTGTGGATTAGCAATTGAGCTATTAGATGAGGTAAAGGATGAAAAGTTACCAAATATTCTTTACTCTGGAGCAACAGTACAGGAAGAGGTTGGGTTAAGAGGGGCGCGGACAGCAGCAAATATGATTAACCCAGATCTATTCTTTGCATTAGATGCAAGTCCAGCAAATGATATGTCAGGTGATAAAAACGAATTTGGTCAACTAGGAAAAGGAACCCTTCTTCGAATTTTAGACCGCTCAATGGTTACACATCGAGGAATGAGAGAGTTTATTCTCGATACTGCAGAAACAAATAAGATTCCTTATCAATATTTCGTTTCACAAGGTGGAACGGATGCCGGCCAAGTCCATCTTTCAAATGAAGGTGTACCAAGTGCAGTTATCGGAGTATGCTCACGCTACATTCATACACATGCATCGATCGTACATGTGGACGACTATGCAGCTGCAAAAGAATTGTTAGTGAAGCTTGTGAAAGCTTGTGATAAAACAACAGTTGAAACGATTCGCCAAAATAGCTAAAAATAAAAAAAGGCAACAAATTTTGTTGCCTTTTTTTACTAGTAAGAAAGTTAAATTGGAAATGTTTAAAAAGTCCTTTGATTTGGAGGTTTTCCAGTAGTGGAGATAAGCAACTTAGCAAATGCAAAAATTATGATCGGATCAAAAAATCCTGCAAAAATTAATGCTGTAAAATCAGCTTTTCAAAGCTATCAGGCTGATTTTTTTTCTGTTAATGTTCCATCAGGTGTTAGTGAACAGCCGTTTTCAGATGAAGAAACGATTAAAGGAGCAATAAATAGAGCGAATGCTGCACGAATGGAAGGGAATGGCGATATCGGGATTGGGCTCGAAGGTGGAGTTCAGGAAACGGAATATGGCTTATTTCTATGTAATTGGGGAGCACTTGCAGAGAAGGACATGCCTATGATTATTGCAGGTGGTGCAAGAATTCTCCTGCCAGAAGTTGTTGCAAAGCGTTTAAAAGCTGGCGAAGAACTTGGACCCGTCATGGATGACTTCAGCCATATAGAAAATGTTCGAAAAAGTGAAGGGGCCATTGGTATATTTACTAATGGCGAAATTAGTCGCATTACCATGTTTACACATGTAACACAGCTTTTATTCGGTCAATATATGTATCGAAAAAATCATTGAAGTGAGATGATGATAGAGCCTATAGTTTCCCTAAATTTCACTGGAAATAATTTATAAAAATCTAGGCACAAATTCATCAAAAGGAATTTATTCATGAAGGGTTGTCAGATGATTATGAAGAAATGTATGATAGAAAAGGAGGAAAGAGTTCCTGGTTAGGAGGAAAAAAGTATGAGAAACCATACGAAAGCGGTTTTACTCTTTTTGTTTGCTGTATTAATGTTGAGTGCATGTTCTGCTTCTTTAAAGGAAGAGCAAAATGCAGCATTAGAAACAGCGCGTGAAACATTCAAAAAAGAGCCTAAAGAGACAAATAATAAAAATCAAGATATAAAGTTCTATCTACCTTTTGGATTTGAAGTAAAAGAAGAAACACCAAATAATATTATTTTAAAGAATGGTGCCAAAACATATATCCTTTTTTATAATCAACATGAAGGTTCTACTAGTAAGGTTGTATATGAAGCAACTTTAAAACAAGATGATTATGAAATAAACGAAACATTTACAAAAGAAGGGTATTTAGGATACTTACTAATAAACAATACTGATAAAAACATAAATGAACTGACAGTCGGTGTCGGTGGGGTAAAAATTACTACGCAAGCGAAAACAAAAGGTTTGTCAACTGAAGTGGCTGCGATGATGGAAATTGTGAATTCTATAAAAATGATGGAAGAATAAAGCGAAGGGTAAGCCTTTCGCTTTTTAATTTGAATAATAGATTAAAAGTGTTTTACCATAGTTAGATTAATAGGTGATCTTGGAATATGCGTGTTTCATGAAGGTTTTATTATTGCATGCATATTATTGGACGGGCAATCATTAGCTTGGTATTATCTGAATAGATGATGAGAATAGGGTGAATTCTATTAAATAACATGAGAATTCACGCAGGAGGAGATCGCAATGAAAAAGCTTGAATCAATGGAACAATTTGAACAACTTAGAGACAATGGGAAGCATATTTTTATGTTTTCAGCTGATTGGTGTCCAGATTGCCGTGTAATTGAACCGATCTTACCAGATGTTGAAGCAAAATATAATGACTATACTTTTATTTATGTAGATCGTGATGATTTTATCGATCTTTGTATTCAGCTTGATGTATTTGGAATTCCAAGCTTTATCGGCTTTCAAGATGGCCAAGAATTAGGCCGCTTCGTAAGTAAGGACCGAAAAACGCAGGAAGAAATCGAGAATTTCATTGAAACATTAACTAAATAAAGAACAGGCCAAACCTCCATCCTTTCTGATGGAGGTTTTTTCATGTACAATGATATTTAATTAACTCTGTTAAAGGAATAGGTTGATTCTTGCACCTGTTGATTGAAGCGAGCCAACCTGGAACGGAAATCAACAGCCATGTTTAAAGAAGAGCTAATTAATACAAAAGCCAGCAAAAGGAAAATAAGATAAACAACATTTACATCCTAATGGCCTAAGGAGGGATTTAGATGAAAATGAACAGTATTAAGATGAAGAATGAACTAGAGAAACGATTAACAAATTCGAATCGAATCTTTATATTTGATAAAAAAAAGGATGAACTTCGAATAGAAAATAAATTGACAAATAAAGGGATTACGATATCATTGCCAGGAATTATTGCTAGATGGGAGCAACAAAAGGAAAAGGCAATCGATGAAGTTGTCTATTATGTTGAGGAAGGTCTTCAAGCAATGGAGGGAGATATTCAGCTTTCAGGTTCTGAAAAAAATATTTTTCCCGTCATTCGTTCAACCTCATTTCCAACTGAATCTGAAGAAGGAATTGCTTTTTTAATGGATAAACATACAGCTGAAACACGAATTTACTATGCATTAGATTTAGGAAAAACGTATCGACTAATTGATGCAAAAGTGATGGAAAAAGAAGGCTGGATTCCGGAAAGAATAAGGGAGACGGCTTTATTTAATGTGCGCTCATTACCTACAGATGTGAAAATTGATACCGTTGCAGGGAATATTTTCTATTTTTTGAATAAAAATGACGGGTATGATGCGAGTAGAATTTTAAATGAAGCTTTTCTTAAACGAATGGTTAAACAAATAGAAGGAACGATGGCGGTGGCAGTTCCTCATCAAGATGTATTGATCATTGCTGATATTAGGAATGAAACGGGTTTTGACATTCTAGCTGAGATGACGATGAGCTTTTTTGCTAGTGGTCGAGTACCGATAACAGCTCTATCTTTTCTGTATGAAAATGGTGAGTTCGAACCGATTTTTATTCTCGGAAAAAACCGAAACAAATAGAAAATGGCTATTTTCGAAAGGATCACAATTTAGTGGTCCTTCATATTTTTCTACAAATTTCTCGAAATACTGATAAAATAAAAAGGAAAGTACGTAAGAAAGAGTTGGTATAAATTGAGTTGGATAAAAAAGATCGTACGGATTTTTAAAAATGATGAAGAGAATAATGAAGAATATAAAGAAACGATACAGCCTGAATGGAAAGATTCACAGGAAAATCAAGCAAAAGCCTCAAAGGATGTAAATGCTAGAGTATTTTATCAATACCCAAAAGGACAATTCCGTTTTCCATTAATCCCTGATGATAATTCTGAGCCAAAAATGAGGAAAGAACGTCCTTATCAAGCAAAAAAAATGGATCCTCAGGCTCGTGAAGTTAAGAAAAAGGTAGAAGAGCAAAAACAAATACATAAGCAGCAGCAAAGAAGTAAATCAAATACTTCACAAATACGAACAAAAGTAGAACCAGTTAGAAAGCATGGACCATTTCGACCAACAGAAATTCCTTCTCCAATATACGGCTTTAAACGGCCGAGCCCGAAAGTAGCGGAATCGACTAAAAAGGAACAAATAATCCCAATTGAATACGAACTAAATAGTCATGCAAGTGAAGAAATAGAGGACAGTTTATTAGAACTATCACCAACTCCGATAAATGAGGAGTATCGAAATGATAGCGAGTTTCGTCACATTATTCTAGAGGATTCACATATGGATTCAACAGAAGTTCATCTGGAACAACTATCAAGCTGCGATGAAATGGATGAAGTCGAAGTTGCCCAAGATGTGTCCAAGGAATTAGAGCCAATTGAAAAAGAATACGATGAGCATGCAGGAGAGCAATTCGTTCAAGAAGAAGAGCTAGAAGAAATATATGTTCAAGAAGAAGAGCTAGCAGAGGTATATGTTCAGGAAAAAGAGCTAGCAGAGGTATATATTCAAGAAGAAGAGCTAGAAGAAGTATATGTTCAAGAAGATGAGCTAGAAGAAATATATCTTCAAGAGAAAGAACTAGAAGAAGTATATGTCCAAGAGAAAGAGCTAGAAGAGAGTAATCTCGAGCCAGAACATGAAGAATATACAAATGTAGATGAAATAGAGGAATCAGTACAGAACCCAGATCCAGCACCAAGAAAGCATATTCCTTTTAATGTTCTAATGCTTAATCAAGATAAACAAAAGCTATACAAAGGTTTATCTCCTGCTTCAGAAAGGAGCATAAATAATTCGCAACCAATTCAGGAAATCGAGTTAAATAAGCAGACAGAGGAAGAGGAGGAAATAGAAGAAGTTGAGCCTATTTCCTACTATCAGTTTCCTTCGAGTGATTTACTGACTCTAGCTGCAATGCAAGAAGATACGTCTGATTGGCTTATTGAGCAAGAACAGCTATTAAATTCTACGTTGCTAAACTTTAATGTTGGTGCAAAGGTAGTAAATGTTACACAAGGACCATCAGTGACAAGATATGAGGTTCAGCCTGATCCAGGAGTGAAGGTAAATAAAATAACGAATCTTTCAGATGATATTAAATTAAGCTTAGCAGCGAGAGATATTCGAATTGAAGCACCTATTCCAGGGAAGCATACGATTGGGATTGAAGTGCCAAATAAGACGAGCAGACCAGTTTTTATTCGTGAAATTGTAGAGAGTGATGAATTTATTACGAGTTCTTCACCTTTGACAGCGATTCTTGGATTAGATATTGCAGGCAACCCAATTGTAACAGATTTGAGAAAAATGCCCCATGGATTAATTGCAGGTGCAACGGGTTCAGGTAAGAGTGTTTGTATAAATTCCATACTTGTCAGTCTTTTGTATAAAGCAAATCCTGATGAGCTTAAGCTCATATTAATTGATCCAAAAATGGTTGAATTAGCTCCATATAATGGAATTCCCCATTTAGTTAGTCCTGTCATTACAGATGTGAAGGCGGCAACAGCTGCTTTAAAGTGGGCAGTTGATGAAATGGAGCGGCGCTACGAGTTGTTTGCGCATACAGGCGTTAGGGAGATTAGACGTTTTAACGACCTTGCAGAAGAGCATAAACGCTATTCAGAGAAATTACCGTATATTGTGATAATAATTGATGAGCTAGCTGATTTGATGATGATGTCACCAGCTGATGTTGAGGAAGCGATTTGCCGAATTGCGCAAAAGGCAAGAGCGTGTGGAATTCATTTAATTATTGCAACTCAAAGACCATCTGTTGATGTTATTACAGGATTAATTAAGGCGAATGTTCCAACAAGAATCGCCTTCTCTGTGTCATCACAAATTGATTCACGGACCATTATTGATATTAGTGGAGCTGAAAAGCTGCTTGGACGTGGGGATATGCTGTTTTTAGAAAATGGGTCGTCCAAGCCAGTTCGCTTGCAGGGTACGTTTGTTTCAGATGACGAGATTGATGATGTCGTCGCTCATGTTAAACGGGAGAGAGAACCTGAATATTTATTCGAGCAAGAAGAGTTATTAAAAAAAGCGCAAGTCATTGAAGAGGAAGACGAGCTCTTTTACGAGGCTTGCGAATTTGTAGTTGAGCAAGGGGCTGCCTCTACGTCAAGTCTACAAAGAAGATTCAAAATTGGCTATAATCGTGCTGCAAGGTTAATCGACATGATGGAACAGCAAGGTTTTATTTCAGAGGGACGAGGAAGTAAGCCACGCGAGGTTCATTTAACTGAAGATGAGCTTGAATCTTTACAAGACACTAGTACATTAAATTAATTAGTGGTATTGTGATTAACAGATACAAATAAGTAGCCTTTATATATGAACATTTCGTGAGGAGTTTAAGGATGAAGGAAATCGAACTTAAAGTAAAAGGGGAAATAAAGCGTTTAACGAATAAAACATTTAAATTCGATGAACGTGTGAAGGATGGTTGGTTTTCTGCTGTTTATTTTTTGAAAACGAGAGAGATCGTAAAAAAATATCATCATGATAAAATTGTTACCATGCAGTTTTTTCAAAAAAGTGATGCAGTTTTATGTGGAACAGATGAAGTCATCGCCTTACTTAAAACTTTTGCTGATAATTCGGATGAACTTGAAATATATTCATTAAAGGATGGCGATAAAATATCGCCATTTGAAACTGTATTAACGATTACCGGAAAATACGAAACATTTGGTTATCTAGAGGGCGTGATTGATGGAATTCTTTCTAGACGGACAGCGGTTGCAACGAATGTTTATAATGTTGTGAAAGCAGCAGGTATATCAGGGAAGAAGAAGCAAGTTATTTTCATGGGTGATAGAGATGATCATTATACAACCCAAGCGGGTGACGGCTATGCTGCTTTTATTGGGGGAGCTACAGCACAAGCCACACATGCAATGAATGAATGGTGGGGGAAAAAGGGAATGGGCACGATGCCACATGCCCTTATCCAACTGTTCAATGGAGATATTGTTGCTGCTTCAAAGGCATATAAAGAAACCTTTCCTGAAGATGACCTTGTCACACTAGTCGACTATAATAATGACGCGATTACGGATGCCTTAAAGGTAGCGAGAGTATTTGGTAATGATTTGAAAGGTGTTCGAGTTGATACATCTCGTACGTTAATTGATCAATATTTTTTACGTAATCAGCATTTGCTCGGTACATTTGATCCACGTGGAGTGAATACAGAGTTGATTTTTGCTCTGAGACAGGCACTGGATGATGAAGGCTTTCAGCATGTGAAAATTGTTGTCAGCGGCGGTTTTAATGAATCTCGCATTCTTGAATTTGAAAGGCAGGGCGCTCCTGTAGATACATATGGAATTGGTAGCAGCTTATTAAAAATTAACATCGGTTTTACTGGTGATAATGTGTTAATTAATGGTAAGCATGAGGCGAAAGCAGGACGCCGCTATCGTCCAAATCCACGACTTGAAAAAGTTGAATAGTTTTTGTATATGATTAATGTTATAATGTTTAAATGCGCAAAACTAGATATATGTCATATACTGTTTTACAGATATACGATGGTTGGAGGTTCTTTATATGACTATTTACCATTTCGTCGGTATTAAGGGGACTGGAATGAGTGCCTTGGCTCAAGTTCTCCATGATAAGAATTACCAAGTTCAAGGCTCAGACTATGAGAAAACCTTTTTTACTCAACTAGCCCTAGAGGAATCTGGAATAAAGATCCTTCCCTTTCAAAAGGAAAATATAAAGCCCGGGATGACGATTATTGCTGGCAATGCTTTTCCCGATTCTCATGAAGAGATTCAAGAAGCAATGGAACTTGACTTGCCAATTGTTCGCTATCACCGCTTTCTAGGTGATTTTTTGACAAACTTTACTAGCATCGCTATAACGGGTGCTCATGGAAAAACGTCAACTACAGGTTTGCTTGCTTATGTGATGAAAGGTGCTAGACCTACATCTTTCCTTATAGGAGATGGAACTGGAAGTGGAGATGAAAATGCGGAATATTTCGTTTTTGAAGCATGTGAATATCGCAGACATTTTCTATCTTATTCCCCTGATTATGCAATCATGACGAATATTGATTTTGACCACCCTGATTACTTTGCGAACATTGAAGATGTATTTGCAGCATTTCAAGAATTAGCATGGCAAGTAAAGAAGGGGATTTTTGCATGCGGTGATGATGAACAGCTGCAAAGAATTCAAGCAAAGGTACCTGTTGTTTTTTATGGATTTGGCGAAGAAAATGATTTTCAAGCACGAAATATTATTAAAACGACTACGGGAACAACATTTGACGTATTTGTTAGAAATACGTTTTATGAAACTTTTTCAATCCCTACGTTCGGAAACCATAATATTTTAAATGCATTAGCTGTTATATCCATTTGTCATTATGAAGAAATTCCTTCGGATATTATTCAAGAACGTTTACAAACGTTTAAAGGAGTAAAACGAAGATTTTCTGAGAAAAAAATTGATACACAAGTGATTATTGACGACTATGCACATCATCCAACTGAAATTAAGGTTACGATTGATGCAGCTCGTCAAAAATACCCAGATTATGAAATCATCGCAGTTTTTCAGCCACATACTTTTACAAGAACACAAACTTTCTTAGATGATTTTGCGGTTAGCTTAAATTTAGCCGATAAAGTATACTTATGTGAAATTTTTGGTTCTGCACGTGAAAATCACGGAAAACTATCAATTGAAGACCTTCAAGCAAAAATTCCTGGGGCAGAAATTTTAGCAGAGGATAAGACTTCAATTTTAAAATCCCATGAACATAGTGTCATTATCTTTATGGGTGCAGGTGATATTCAAAAGTTTCAAGAGGCATATGAGAAACAGTTGAGATAAGAACAACAACAACCCTTCCATTTGGAATAGAGGATATATCAAAAACCGCCTGTTCAAGCACAATACTGAACAGGCGGTTTTACCATAGGATATATTAAAAATCGTAATAGGAGTCAATAGCTCATCTTGATTGCCGAAATTTCCTGTTACAGGGTGACTACTATCTATGAAATTTCAGTGCAACAGTGTAACAACTTTTTTTCTTTACCGCATGGTAGCAAATCTAATAATACAAATTTTTCAATCCTATTTAGCTTTTGGGTATACTAATATACTGCTTGTTAGGCCTAAAGCTCCTAATAGTATTATCCATTTATATGGTGTCATGACTCCAAAGAGTATAAAACCCACTCCAACCAACCCATTCGTAAACACACTAATTTTTAAAGACCGTTTACTCGGTTTTGGAAGCATAATAGTTACTCCTGTAATCTCATTTGCTTTTTCACATGCCTTATTCATCGCAGTGTGCATTTTATCAATCATCATGTCCAACCACCCCTAAAATACAATATAAGAGAAAAACCAGTTAGATACGGCTCCTAAAAACGCCAAAACAGAAAAGGATACGCATATCCACCCGCCAATTTTTTGCCTTTTAGTTTGCTGTTGCTTTCGCAAAAAGATGACACCTACGAAAAGCAGAGCAATACCAAATCCGATATTAAAAACAATGGCTATGGGTGCTATGTTTTTCAAATTGTCTATGATGCTCCCGAATATTTCATCTATCATTTTTACTTACCTCATTTCTCTATCTCACATTTTGCTTGAAGATTGCTTTTATACTAATAGATAATCTTGCCCAAATATGTATGAACCATTTCCTCTCTTATTCAAACAATTCATCAATGACACTATTTAAGAGAAATTCAAACACCTCAAAACGGTCATAAGTAAATCTTTCTTCTAGAGTCACTGTAAATAACAAGGTGCCTATTACTGCGTAGGCTTTCTCCCTATCAACTTTTAGAGTAAGCTTAGCAAGCTCAATCATATCGTAGAAAAATGATACACTATCAAATTCTAATTTTTCTATGCGGTCTTTAGGCAGCTTATTCAAAAAAGCTAAGAAATCAGGAGTACCCAAATCGTATAAAAAGGGGAATTTGTCATATTCTCGAAAATGCCATATGAGAGATTTCATAAATCCATCTTTACCACCATTATGGAAAATAATATCCCTCAACCCTGTTTTTAATCGACTTTGTACACGTTCTAACGTTTCACAAAATAAATCTTCTTTTGATCCATATAATAGGTAAAATGATCCAGTGGATATACCGATTTTTGTTGTTAATTCACCAATACTTGTTTTTTTATATCCGTGTAGTGCCCAACTTCGCTCACATTCTATACAAAGTTTATTTCTCAATTCTTCTTTATCGTTATCTGAAAAGCCTTTTGGTCCTTTAGCCATATGATCACCTCCAATTATATTATGAATATTTTTATGTTTTAGTTCATGATATAATCGTAACGGTATTCATGCAATCTGTCAAGATGGATATGATAGAATGGAGAAACGGCATAGCCGAAGCTATGCCGTTTCCCGAAAACAATTTTATTCTTTTTGTGGTCTTGCCCTTTTGGCTTTTCTTTAAAGCAAACGGGCTTATTTTAAATTTTCAGGATTAAGTGCTTCAAGTTCAGGAAGCACGAAGCGACCATCTTTCCTAATTAGGACATCATCGAAATATATCTCTCCGCCACCGTAATCTGGACGCTGAATGTTAACCATATCCCAATGGATATTTGAATGGTTGCCATTATAGGCTTCATCATAGCATTGACCAGGTGTGAAATGGAAGCTGCCGTCAATTTTTTCATCAAATAAAATATCTTGCATCGGATGAAGAATATAAGGGTTTACACCAATTGCAAATTCACCAACATAGCGTGCTCCTTCATCAGTATCAAAAATTTTATTAATTCTCTCTGTATCATTTGCTTCAGCTTCAACAATTTTTCCATCCTTAAACGTTAATTTAACATTTT
The DNA here is from genome assembly GCF_046351715.2 of Cytobacillus sp. Bva_UNVM-123. Lineage (NCBI taxonomy): Bacteria > Bacillati > Bacillota > Bacilli > Caryophanales > Bacillaceae > Cytobacillus > Cytobacillus sp. Bva_UNVM-123. The sequence continues at coordinate 3,881,069 of NZ_CM177772.1, read as the reverse complement.
CAAATGTAAATCCGTTATAAGGTGATGGGGTATTATAAGTGATCACTCCATTGACAGAGTCTCTTACAGGTGCTGTATAAACCTCTCCATCAGGAATATTCATTTGACCAGAGCATTTAATGGCAGGAATATCTTTAATTGAGAATGTTAAATCTGTCCCAGGTCCAGTAAGTCTAACCTTATCGGTTTTGTTCATTAATTCAGCAAGACTATCCATTGCTTTGTCCATTTTTCCATAATCAAGATTACAAACATCAAAATAGAAATCTTCGAATGCCTCTGTACTCATTTTTGCTAATTGAGCCATTGATGCTGTAGGATATCTTAGAACCACCCATTTTGTTTTTGGAACACGAATGTCTCGATGGACTTTCTTTCCGACAGTTGCACCATGAATTTTCATTTTGTCATCTGGAACATCTGAATGCTCATTAATGTTATTTCCTGAGCGAAGTCCTATGTAAGCATCCATCTGGCTCATTACATTTGCTTCAAAGTCAGCCATCATATTAAATTGTTCTTCTTGTGCGCCTAATAATAAGGCACGATCAACTTCATGATTTTTTAATAGAACAAAAGGATAGCCACCTGCTGCATACGCTTCTTTAACAAGTGCAGTAACGAGCTCCTTCTGTAAACCGAAGTTTTCGATAAGAACTTTTTCCCCCTTTTGCAGACGAACGGAGTAATTAATTAAATTTTTGGCAAGTGTTTCAATACGTGGGTCTTTCATTCGTTTTTTCCCTCCGAAAAACTAGATTCATATAACACATTTATATTGTAACCTAAAATCCTTTTTTTGTTCATTTTTAAAAACATCCTTACATGTAGTATAATTTTAAGTGTCTATAAAAAGACGAAAAATAAAAGCAGGAAAATAAACAATTCATCTTGAACTGTTATAGTAGTACAGATTTTTCGTCAATTTTTTCGACATAGATTAAGGTTAATGGAGGCGTCTTTTTTGCAAATCATCTTATATTTAAGTATCGCACTTATTGCAATTGCTTTTTTGATTCTTGTCATTTATTTATCAAAAACGCTTAAATCTTTGCAAATAACATTAGATAGTGTATCGAAAACATTAGTTGGTCTTGAAAAGCAACTGGACGGTGTTACAAGAGAAACGACAGAACTCCTTCATAAAACAAATGGCTTAGCTGAGGATATTGGAAAGAAATCTGAAAGCCTCAATAGTGTTGTTTTCGCTGTTAAAGAAATAGGCGATTCTGTTCGCGGCTTTAACCGTTCTATTCAAAATGTTACATCCTCAGTTAATAATCAAATTGAGAAAAATCAAGATAAAATTTCCCAGGTTGTCCAGTGGGGGCAAGTTTTTCTCGAAATGAAAGAAAATTGGGAGATGAGAAAACAGGCCGCCGCTCAAAATAAATTAGAGGACAAGAAAGTTCCGCGTATAAGACGGGAACGAGGAAGAAACTAAAGGAGGAGATTGAATAATGGCAAATCAAGATCGTAACGAGCAAACTCAAGGAAAATCAGAAGAGAGTATTAATACAAAGGATTTTTTAATTGGAGCTTTAATTGGAGGGATTGTAGGGGCAACGACAGCACTTTTCCTTGCACCAAAATCCGGTAAAGAACTAAGAAGTGATATTAATGAGCAAGCCATTGTCCTTAAAGAAAAAACAGAGCAATTGCGTGAAACAGCTAAGACAAAAGGTACTGAATTAGCAGCTGTTGCAAAGGAAAAAACAAATGCTATTACACAAACTGTATCAAAACAATCAACAGAATTAGTGAATAAAGTTAAAAACTTAAGAACAAATGGAAATGCGGAAGATCAAGCTGAAGAAACAAAAGAAGTGGATTCAGACACAGCAGTTAATAAAGATAATGTTCAAAAAAAGCTAGAAGAAACGAAGCGTGCATTCGATGAGACTGAAGTTATTTATAATAAATAACTTTAAACGGATATTCATTCGTAATAAAATTGTGTTGGAAACGGTGAAGTGATAAAATGACTTCACCGTTTATTTTTAGCTAGCAGGAAAGTTTACGTTTATTAATGTATGAAAGTAAAATAAATTTCAAATTATATTAGCGTTTATAATACCGCATAAGAAAAGCTAGGGCATTCGCCGAAAGGACTTGGCAAATGCCGAGTTTTTCTAAAGGAGGAAATAAGTTCATGAAGAAATTTAATGGAAATGAAGACTTTGATCAAGCTGTGCAAACAGGAGATGAAATTTTCATATTGAAGCATAGTTCTACATGTCCAATTAGCCAGGCTGCTTATGAAGAGTATGAAAAATTCTCAACTGAAAATGAAAATACATACTATCTCGTTGTTCAGAATGATCGCCCACTATCTAATCATATCGCTGAAAAATTCCAGCTTAAACATGAATCTCCACAAGCGATTCTTTTCAGAAATGGGGAAGTTGTTTGGCATGCTTCACATTGGAAAATTACATATGACTCTTTAACTAGCGCGATATCAGAGAATAAATAATGAAAAAGCTATCACGCTCAGAGAATGATCTCTGAGCGTGATAGCTTTAATTTTTGAAAGTAAGTTTTGTATTTTTCTCAAGCGGCCAAACAATTTTTAATTCATCTCCAGGGTCAAGCTTGCAATCGAAAGTAGTTTGTTCCCCATTCTTTAATAATATGAATCTTCCATTTGTTTGCGAAGGAACTTCAATATCTACATGGCTGAACAAATCTTGAAAAATAAAAGGCTCAATTTTTTTCTGTTCAGTCAATAGGCTATCCCCGTCGTAAATCTCGTCACTTTCAGATAAAGGTTGCCCATCTCTTGTAATGATGGTAACTGGCTTCGTAAGATGGATTTCTTTTCCGTTAAAAGAAACGGGAATGTTTTGGGATAACATGATCTGTTTTAGATGCGCGAGTTCTCTCAATGTCGGCAGTTCTTTTTTCTCGATAATAATCTCATCACAATGTTCATAGCTGCTGAACGGTTTAATTTCCTTCCCATTCCGATAAAGAATTCCTGAAAAAGCAGAAATGAATGTTTCTTTTCCGTTTATTTTCACTCTAAATGGCCTGATCTCAGCCAGCAGCTCGTGCAGGCTAAGAGCTCTCAGCATATCCTCAACCGTTTCTGGGATCTTCACTTCTATTTCATCATTGTCATTAATATATTCTTCGGGTGCTGCTATTTTGCCATTTCGATTTAAAGAAGCAGAAATCGTATAGTGAACACCATTTATTTTTATATCCTTTGATGGAATCTCATCGATGAGATCTTTCAATTGGATTTCTGCTTTTTGTCCGTCAGCTCCTTTTGTCACAAAAAGCTGATCACCACTCTCAATTGCATCATCTAAGGAACAATGCTCTCCATTTCGTAATATAATTGGTGGTTCTCCATGACTTCCTGGTACAGTAATGCTTTGTCCGTTTAGCGTAATGATATTGGCTAACCCGGGTTTTCCATAAAGTTTATTCATTTTAATCCCTGCAGCAAGTAGACAATCTCCAACTGTTAGTTTTTTTACTTCAAATAAACGGACAGGCTGCTCATTTACATAAACTGTTTTGTACTGAACAGGTGATTTATGAGCGGCGATCGCAATCCCAATCGGGGTTACAAGGTCAGGACCTTTCCTAATATGCTCTGCTATCGTTAAAGAGCTAATGGCATCAATGCCGCGAATAGCTACTCTATTTTCGGGTAAACCTAATCTTTCGGCTACTTTTTTCGGTAATTCAGGTGTAAGACTACCACCTCCAACGAGCATAACCGCTTTTGGGGAATGGTTATTATTTAAATTCAATATTTCATTGCAAATCGATGAAGTAAGTCTCTCTAATGCCGGAGAAATTTGTTTAATAATTTCCTCTTTTTGGATTTCAGTTTCAAATCCTAGTATATCTGTGACCGTTATTGTATCATTTTCATGTAAATCTCTTTTTGCTTTTTCAGCTAATGGAAAATCAAGAAGCAACTGGTCACTAATCGCTTCCGTTATTTCATCTCCAGCAATGGGGACCATTCCATAAGCGATAATTGTACCAAGATCTGTAATGGCGATATCTGATGTTCCTGCACCGATGTCAACTAAAGCAACATTTAACCGTCTCATTGAAGGTGGTATTAATACATTAATAGCGGCAATCGGCTCTAATGTTAATGCCTCCATCTCAAGATCAGCGCGATGTAGGGCTGAGAGGAGAGATTCAACGACTACTTTAGGCAGGAAAGTCGCAATAATTTCCACAGATGCTTCGTTGCCCTGTTGGTCGATTAAGCTACCCATTTCCTCTCCATCAAGCCGGTAATAGAGCACAGAATAGCCGACACAATAATAGTAATAAGATTTTTCAGCTTGATGCTTTTCGGCAACAGATGCTTGTGCTTGTTGGACAGCACTTAGTTCTAGATGAAGAATATCTTGTTTTTGAATGAGCGGTTTTCCGTTAATATCAATTGTAATTTTTGCTCGTTCTGTCTTAAGGGCTCTTCCAGCTGCAGCGACACATACTTTTTTCAAAGGACCATATTTTACTTCAAGTGTTTCTTTAATTTCAGTAATAATTTTTGATACGGATAATACATCATGAATTTGTCCATCGAGCATTGCTCTTTCGGAATGCTCTTTCATAAGGGCATCAATTACTTGATATTGTCCGTTTTGTTCTTCCAAAATAATTCCAATAACTGAACGGGTTCCAATGTCTAAAGCAAATAATTTTTTTTGTTCTTGCAAGAGATACACCTTCTTTATGTATTAATCCAAAATACTTTACTGCTTAAAAGCGTCTAATTATTAAAGAAATTTTTCGTGACATGTTGGAAAAATTCATATATAATAAATTCTAATTATTAAAAATGTACCATATAATTATTATTTATTGAAGGGATGGGACAGGAATTGAGTAATGAATTAGATCAATTGCGAAATCGTGTTGATGAACTAAATTTGCAGCTATTATCCTTAATTAATGAGAGAGCAAAGTTAGTTCAAGAAATTGGAAAAGCAAAGGAAACACAAGGCGTTTATCGATATGATCCTGTCCGTGAACGCGACATGTTGAATTTAATTAAGGAGCATAATGATGGTCCATTCGAAAATTCTACGATCGAGCATGTATTTAAAGAAATTTTTAAGGCTGGATTAGAACTTCAAAAGGATGACCATCGTAAAGCACTTTTAGTTTCCAGAAAGAAAAAGCCTGAAAATACGATCGTTCATTTAAAAGGTGAAAAAATTGGGGATGGAAACCCACATTTTGTTTTTGGACCATGTGCGGTTGAGTCTTATGAACAAGTTGCTACCGTTGCGGCTGCAGTTAGAGATAAAGGCCTTAAGCTTCTAAGAGGGGGAGCTTTCAAACCTAGAACTTCTCCATATGATTTCCAAGGCCTTGGCTTAGAAGGACTCAAAATTTTAAAACAAATTGCAGATGAATACGATTTAGCTGTTATTAGTGAAATTGTCAGCCCAGGAGATATCGAAATCGCAGTTGATTATCTTGATGTCATCCAAATTGGTGCTAGAAATATGCAAAACTTCGAATTATTGAAAGCAGCAGGAGCGGTAAATAAACCAATTTTATTAAAACGAGGAATATCCGCAACAATTGAAGAATTTATCAATGCTGCAGAATATATTATGGCTCAAGGCAATGGTCAAATCATCCTTTGTGAACGTGGTATTCGTACGTATGAACGTGCAACTCGTAACACACTTGATATTACAGCAGTTCCGATATTGAAGCAGGAAACACATCTTCCAGTATTAGTCGATGTGACCCATTCAACAGGAAGAAGAGATTTATTACTTCCAGCTGCAAAAGCTGCCTTAGCAATTGGTGCGGATGGTGTGATGGCTGAAGTTCATCCAGATCCAGCCGTTGCGCTTTCTGATAGTGCTCAGCAAATGAATTTAAAACAGTTTGACGATTTCATGCACGAACTCCAGTCATCTGCCTTTGTTAGAGTTTAACTTGATTCATTCAGAAATTAATGGCAAGCAAGCCTTCTGCATTTTTGCAGGAGGCTTCTTAATTTCATAGTAAGAAAGCATATCCATTTTACTTTTGATGTTTATCTAGTACATAGGAAACCCACTGGGTGCTTACGCTTTTTTTATTGCAGCATGTAATTGTCTATCGTATCATTAATAATAAATATGTATGTGTAACTAGTCACATATTTACACTGTTTATAAGGCGTAAATAAACATACGATTTTTTATGATTAGATATGTGAAGCTTGCTATAAACTAAAGAGTAAATTAAAGGTCGTTAATAAAAGAAGGAGAAGTGAAGAAAAATGAACATAACAATTTATGATGTAGCGAGGGAAGCGAATGTTTCAATGGCTACAGTTTCTCGAGTTGTTAATGGAAATCCGAATGTAAAGCCTGCAACTAGAAAAAAGGTAACAGAGGTTATTGAGAGATTAGGGTATCGACCAAATGCAGTAGCACGAGGATTGGCGAGTAAAAAAACAACTACTGTTGGGGTGATTATTCCTGATATTTCGATAACTGTTTTTGCCGAAGTAGCTAGGGGTATAGAAGATATTGCGACAATGTATAAATATAATATTATTTTGAGCAACTCTGACCAGAATCTAGAAAAAGAGTTACATTTATTTAATACGATGCTCGGAAAACAAGTAGATGGAATCGTGTTTATGGGTGGAAATATTACGGAAGAACTTGTTGATGAGTTTAAAAAATCTTCTGTTCCCATTGTATTAGCAGGAACTATTGAAGAGTCAGAAAAAATACCATCTGTAAATATTGATTATGAACAAGCTACCTATGATGCGGTAAACGCATTTATCGAAAAAGGACATAAACATATTGCCTATATTATTGGTCCGCTAATCGAGCCAATAAATAGCGAAAAGAAATTGAATGGCTATAAACGTGCACTATCAGATGCTGGTCTACCTTATAAAGAGGAATTGATCGTTGAAGGGGATTATTCGTACGATTCAGGACTTGAGGCATTTGAAAAGCTGCTTGAAGCCGAGACAAGACCAACTGCTATTTTATCCGGTTCAGATGAAATGGCACTAGGGATTATTCATGGAGTCGAAGACAAAGGCTATAATGTCCCAGATGATTTCGAAGTAATTAGCTCTGATAATACTCGTTTATCTGTAATGGTGCGTCCAAGACTGACTACAATTGTTCATCCACTATATGATGTTGGCGCAGTTTCAATGAGACTGTTGACAAAACTGATGAACAAAGAAGAGGTACATGATCATATTGTTGTTCTCCCACACAGGATTGAACAGCGAAATTCAACAAAATAATGGAAATGCCGATAATATAGAAAGTGGAACAATTATTATTTCTGTAGAATCGGGAGAGGTAATATGAGAAGGTTTGATGTATTAACACCAATTGGATTACTTTTTGGATTTGCTATGCTTATTTTTGGAATCATAACCAATGGAGGAATAAATGGCTTCTTTCGCTTTATTGATCCTTCCTCCATGCTAGTTGTTTTCGGTGGTTTAGTAGCAGCCTTACTTGTAAGTTTTCCATTGAAGGAAATGAAACATTTATTCACAGTCATTCGCCAAGGTTTTTCACATAACGAACAAAATCTAAGCGAGCTAATTAGGACATTTGTAACACTTTCAGAACGAGCTCGTCGAGAGGGACTTCTATCATTAGAAGTTGATATCGAAAAAGTAGAAGATCCTTTCATTCGTAAAGGGATTTTACTAGCTGTAGATGGTATTGAGCCAGATGTCATTAATGATATTATGAATGCGGAAATCACAGCGATGGAAGAGAGACATCGCAAAGGACGAAGTCTGCTTGAAAAGGCGGGAGAATACGCGCCAGCATGGGGGATGATCGGAACATTAATTGGGCTTGTCCTCATGCTCTATAATTTAGATGATCCTTCTGGTCTTGGACCAAATATGGCAATCGCTTTAATTACTACGTTTTATGGCGTATTGTTAGCGAATCTAGTGTTTTTACCTCTTGCTTCTAAGCTAGCTTTGAAAACAGAGGAAGAGGTTTTTTTAAAGCAAATTGTCATAGAAGGGGTAATTGGAGTCCAATCAGGTCAGAATCCGAAGCTGCTCGAAGAAAAACTAAGCGCATTTTTATCCGCAAGTGAACGAAAAGCTGCTAAAATGATAACTTCAGGGGAGGCCTTGAAAGATGAAGCTTAGGAGGAGAACACAAGAAGCTAAAAATGGTGCTCCTGGCTGGATGGTTACATACTCTGATTTAGTTACATTAATCTTAGTTTTTTTTATTTTATTATTCTCAATGTCGCAAATAGACATTATTAAGTTTAAAGCAATTACACAATCGTACCGTGAACATTTTTTAGATTTTTATCCATCCATTATCCCGTTAGAAAACCCAGCTGGGGTTGATACAGAACAGCCTGACAAAGATAAAGCTTCAGAAGATTCATTGAAGAATCTATTAGTTGAGGTTCAGAGCTTTTTAGATAAAAACGGATTAGAGGATGTTATTATTGCAAATCGTACAGAGCGTGGTGTCGTTCTTGTTTTACAAGAACAGGTTTTATTTGATCCAGGGGAAGCAAATTTGATTGGAGGCTCACATGAATTTTTAAATAAAGTAGGAGAACTACTTACAAATCTTCCTAATATGGTAAAGGTCGAAGGTCATACAGATGATGTTCCGATGAATTCATACCGCTATCCATCCAATTGGGAGCTGTCTGCTGCACGTGCAAGCAGTGTAATAAAATATTTTATTGAAAATCATAAGATTGATAGTAGTAGATTCATTGCAGTTGGTTATGCAGACACAAGACCTATTGTTTCAAATAGTGACGCTGAAAACAGGAAAAAAAATCGCCGAGTAGAAATAATCATTTCTGATCCAAAATATAAACAAGATGATATTACAAATTAGATTCACATATTTCCAGAGTGTGTCCCAAAATTGAACTGCACCCCAAAAGTTAGAGTAAAATCTGACTTTTGGGGTGCAGTTCAAAGTATAACTTTTAGGGGCACACTCTTTGTTTATGTTTCTATTATTCCGTCCGTTGATTTCCGTTCCAGACGCTTCGCTTTTCTCACCTACTAGCCAAAATAATCGTTATTAACGACCTTTTGAGCCAGCTTCTTCATGAATCGGAATATAATATCTTATAAGGACTCAGTTTTTTTGTTATTGCGAATCGGGTACAATGCTTTTTCTAATGTTTGGATATTTTTTTCAGTAATTTCAGCTTTTCTTGGAATGGGCTTGTACAAATCGATAGGATCATCCCATTGAGTAGGCAATGGAACCGGGGAGTGATTTTCCCAAGTCTTTACCCACTCATGTGGTAAACTTCCGAAACAATTTGAGTTTTCAGTCATAGCTAACCAGATTAATGCCCATGCCCGTGGCACGACACGCCAAATATCATATCCGCCTCCTCCGACAGCAATCCACTTTCCATCACAATATTGATGGGCAATTTCATGAGCAAGCTTTGGAATTTCCCGATATATTTTTATCGTTGAAGATAAATGTGTGAGAGGATCTAAATAATGGGAGTCTGCACCATTTTGTGTCAAAATAACATCCGGTTTGAAAAATTCAGCAACTTCTTTTATAGATGTTCTATACATTTCAAGCCAAGAATCATCCTCGGTGAATGCGTCGACAGGAATATTAAAAGAAAAGCCATAACCTTTTCCTTGTCCACGTTCATTAACATTTCCTGTACCAGGAAAAAGATAACGTCCTGTTTCATGAATTGAGAGTGTGCAAACATTTGGATCATCATAAAAAGACCATTGCACCCCATCCCCATGATGTGCATCAGTGTCTACATACAATACCCGTACTTTGTATTTTTCTTGAAGATATTTAATTGCGACTGAGCTATCGTTATAAATGCAAAAACCTGAAGCTTTTCCTCTAAATCCGTGATGCAAGCCCCCTCCAAGATGAAGAGCATGTTTCGCTTGGCCAGTCATAACATAATCAACAGCCGTTAATGTTCCACCAACTAATAAAGAGCTTGCCTCATGCATATTTTGAAACATCGGGACGTCTTCTGTGCCAAGTCCATAATTTTCTCCTATACTTGCTGAAAGCTGACCACTTCCTGCTAGCTTGACAGCGTTCACATAATTCGGGTCATGTATTAGTTCAAGCTCTTCATCTGTAGCAGTACGCGGAGGTACGAGTTGATGATCATTGATAGCTGACAAGTGCCGAAGTAAATCAAGTGTAAGCTTTACCCTTATTTGATTAAAAGGATGATCGGAATTAAATTTATAATTAAGCAGGTCATCAGAATAAATAAATACTGAATCATAGCTCATGATGATTTCCCCGGGTGATTTGGCCAAAGAACTTGATGTCCTGCCTTTTCTAACTCATCTATTAAGAGAAGAGGGTTCATCGTTTGAACTCGAATGACAAGAATTTTATATTTTTCATCCATTTTGTCCGGATAAACTAATACACTTTGTATATTGGCATTGCGATTTCTAATAACCGTGGCAATATCACATAACATCCCTGCTTTATTTTCAACCTTTACTTCAATTTGCGAACCAGGCTGGTGTGCACCTGTCAATTCAACTAAAGTTCGGAGAAGATCGGTTTCTGTTACGATTCCAACTAATTTGTCATCCTTTAAGATTGGCAGGCAGCCGATACGGTGCTCATATAAAATAGCTGAGGTTTCTTCTACAAAATCAAGCGGATGTCCAGTAATAACATCTGTTTTCATAATGACTTTGAGAGGATTCTGCAGCTCTTCTTTAAATTTTTCAGTATCGAAAATCGATGGTGAAGCATCGCGAATATCTCTGTCCGTAACAAGTCCCACTAATTGTCGCTTACTATTTATAATAGGAAGATGTCGGATTTTCTTTTCACCCATTAGTTTAACTGCTTCTGCAATGGTGTTCTCTTCTGTTAATGTCGCAACATTCGTCCGCATAATTTCTTCAACAATCACTAAACTTCCCCCTTAGTCAGACATTTTCATTTAATACATAAAGCGATTTTTAAATCGGAGGCGATCAAATCGTTCAATAGAATCCATGTCAATTCTTTTCCCAATTTTGGCCATTAAACAGTTAGCTGGATGTGAGCTGATTTCCGGATCATCGGTTGCATACCATTCAAGGCCACCAGCATTCATCATTTTTTCCATTACCTTTCGATATTCCCATACGTTTAAGCCAGTGCCTTTTAAGTCCCAATGCCAATAATATTCGGTTGTAATGATAATATAATCTTCCATTGCATCATCCATCATCGAAACTTTTAATAAATTTTTTCCTGTTCCACATCCTCTAAATTCAGGGATGACTTCAATTGCGCCAAGCTCAATTAAATTATCCATCTTTCCTTCTGACCATCTTTCAAGTGGGTCAGGGTAGACATATGTTACATATCCAACAATAGTTTCCCGATTTCTAGCAATAATGATTCTACCTTCTGGCAGCCCCGCAATTTCAATTAATGCATTCTTTTGTTGTTCTGGTGGACGGAACGCCACTAAATCCTTATGGAACTCTAACTCAGCTAATTTTTCAGGTGAAATAGGCCCTTCAATAAATAAGGAACCATTCGGGGTGTTTATTTCTTTTGCATTATACGTTTTACGATGTTCCATTCGTTCACCGCCTTAAACACAATATTCAATGTAACTATATTATACATAAAATCTACTAATGAAGAGCAATTTTCTGTTAATTTTCTGTATATTCCAAAACATTCTGTGACAAATGTAAAATTGAAATATTTTTAAAATTGAGAAATAATTGAACTTATAATATAATATTAGGAAACTTACTAACGGCTGAAGCTAATAGACTCTGAAAAATAGATGGGGCAGAGATTTTAGAAGAAGCAAATAAGGTTCATTTTAAAAAGGGGGATATTGATACATGAAAGTTGAAGCATTATCAGCCATTCAAGGAGATTATAACTTAAAAAACTATGATGAAACGTATCGTACATTTGAATGGTCAGAGACGGAAAAGGAATTTTCTTGGCATGCAACAGGACGGGTAAACATGGCTTATGAAGCAATTGATCGTCATGCAGATTCATTTAGGAAAAATAAAGTTGCGCTTTATTTTCGTGAAGGATTGCGTAACGAAAAATATACTTTTAAGGAAATGAAAGAACTTTCAAATAAAGCTGGGAATGTTCTGAAAGCATATGGGAATGTTGAAAAAGGCGACAGGGTGTTCATTTTCATGCCAAGATCGCCTGAGTTATATTTTGCTGCCTTAGGTGCTATTAAACTTGGAGCTATCGTCGGTCCGCTATTTGAAGCATTTATGGAGGGGGCCGTTTTTGATCGACTAGCTGATAGTGAGGCAACTACGCTTATAACAACACCAGAACTATTAAACCGTGTTCCAGTCGAAGACCTTCCTGCATTGAAAACAATATTTTTAGTTGGTGAAGATGTTGTTGAGGAAGGTGTGTATTATGATTTTAATAAGAGAATGACAGAAGCTAGCAATAAACTGTCGATCGAATGGGTGGAAAGGACAGATGGCTTAATTCTGCACTATACTTCTGGCTCCACAGGAAAACCTAAAGGGGTTCTACATGTTCACAATGCCATGATTCAACAATATCAAACAGCAAAGTGGGTTCTTGATCTTAAAGAAGAGGATGTTTATTGGTGTACAGCCGACCCAGGTTGGGTGACAGGGACGTCATATGGAATTTTTGGTCCTTGGTTAACGGGAACTTCTAATTTAATTGTCGGTGGAAGATTTAATCCTGAGTCATGGTATAAGATGATTGAAGAGTATGGTGTCACCGTTTGGTATAGTGCGCCAACAGCATTTAGAATGCTGATGGGGGCAGGAGATGAAGTCGTCAAGAAATTTGATCTTAGCAGTCTTCGTCACATTATTAGTGTGGGTGAGCCATTAAATCCAGAGGTCGTAAAATGGGGCATGAAAGTCTTTCAATTGCGGATTCATGATACATGGTGGATGACGGAAACAGGTGCACTATTAATCTGTAATTATCCTTGCTTAGAAATAAGACCAGGGTCAATGGGCAAGCCAATTCCAGGTGTGATTGGTGCAATTGTTGATGACCAAGGAAGAGAGCTCCCGCCTAATCGCATGGGCAATTTAGCGATTAAAAAAGGATGGCCAGCAATGATGCACACAATTTGGAATAATAGGCAGAAGTATGAGTCTTATTTTATGCCTGGGGACTGGTATGTTTCAGGCGATTCTGCTTACATGGATGAAGATGGCTACTTCTGGTTCCAAGGCCGTGTCGATGATGTCATTATGACTTCAGGTGAGCGTGTCGGCCCGTTCGAGGTTGAAAGCAAACTATTAGAGCATCCTGCAGTAGCAGAAGCGGGCGTAATAGGGAAGCCAGACCCTGTGCGCGGGGAAATCATTAAGGCGTTTATTGCTTTATTAGATGGATATGAACCGTCTGAAGAGTTAATAGAGGATATTCGTCAATTTGTGAAAAAGGGACTTGCCGCCCATGCAGCCCCACGTGAAATTGAATTTAGGGATAAATTGCCGAAAACAAGAAGTGGTAAAATTATGCGCCGCGTCTTAAAAGCGTGGGAGCTAGACTTACCAACTGGTGACCTTTCAACAATGGAAGATTAAAAAAAGCCTGAGAAATTAAGAGTGTTTATTCTTAACTTCTCAGGCTTTTAGTTTTTAACGGGTAGTAAGCCCCATTGATTGAAGTTTCAGTTTATCGGCAATTATTCTCCATTGGCTGGAGGTGCTCCATCTCCCCCGCCATCATCTTCTCCATCTCCGCCGCCCGTTCCACTTCCATTTCCACTTCCATTGCCATTTCCGTTACCACTTCCACTTCCATTTCCGTTACCATTACCACTACCAGGATTTGTATTATCTTCCCCAGGAGGATTGGTCGGTTTTTCTTGTTGAGGCGGTTTAACAGGATCCTCTTTTGCTGGTGGAGTCTCTTCTGTCTCTCCAATTTTAATAATATTGGAAGGAGCTGACTCTTTTCCGGCTATATCAACAGCTGTAATATAGTATTCTCCATTTGCTGCCTTATAAGATAAGACATCACCTGCTAAAATACTATCAACTTTTACATTTCCATTCGCGGTTTTATGATATATTCGATAACCGATTACGTCACCTTCCGGATGTTTTCCCCAAGTAATGGTAGAATTTGCTTCGCTAATACTCGGCGCACTCGGTACTTTTCCGTTTTCCTCTAATGTTGCGTCAGCTGCAAATATGCTTGCCCATCGATCACGAGTTGGAATGAGCTGTGCTGCATTTTTGATCTTAATCCCGTAGAAATCTTCAAAGTATTTCGGACTTATCATCACACCACTCGTAGTGAATTCCTCAGGTGTGCTTTCTAATGCTAGATAGCGCTTATCCCCGATATGGACGTATTTGCCATCAGTAAAGCTGTCACCAGCATTTTTAGGGAGAAACTTTGCATTAAACCAATCTGATTCAACTAGACCTGCTTTTGCGCATGCTTCTGTTGAAAGTAGACCAGAGGCTGCACAATATGATCTTTTCACGATTCCACCAGGCATTTGGAATTGTTTATTAGGCGCACCGATTAATTCAGGATCAATATCGTAAGCAGCATTTAATAATGTTGACCATAAATAGACGCCTCGTGGACCGTGGTGTAGGCCTTTATAGCGCAGTTCTAATGGTTTCGGTGTATCATAGCCATTCCAAACACCAAAGCTTATGTTCGGATTAACTGCAACAAACCATGAATCCTGTAAATTTTGGCTAGTTCCGGTTTTTCCTGCCCAATCTGAGTTGAATTTTAAATAATTTTTCATTGAGTTAGCTGTACCATATTTAATAACGTCTCTCATCATGTCGATCGTTAAAAAGGCAGTTTGTGGGCTAAACACTTCAACAGGTTTTACTTCATGCTCGTAGACAACCTTGCCGGATTTATCAAGAATTTTTTCGATCATATAAGCATCAACGAAGTTTCCACCATTGGCAAATGTGCCATATGCATTTACGTTTTCTTCTACCGTAACACCTTTTGTAATTCCGCCAAGTGCTAATGAATTAGTCGTGTAATCATTTTCAGTTACTGTCGTAATTCCCATTTTTTCTAGGTACTGAGCAGGTCGGTCCTTTAAAATCGTTCTATATGTTAACATCGCTGGAACGTTATATGACATTGCCAATGCATAACGTGCAGACACTAAGCCACTATATGTTTTGTCATAGTTTGTTGGATACGGAACACCTGGACGACTCGGATCGAGATAAACCTCTATGTCAGGAATTACTGTTCCAGGTGCAACTTTACCTAGCTCTAAGGCAGGTGCATAAACGGCTAGTGGCTTCATAGTAGAACCGTTAGAACGCTGAGAACTTGTTGCATGGTTCGTTGCTTCAATTTGATAATCACGACCACCGACAAAAGAAAGTATTTTTCCTGTACTATTTTCAATTAAAATAGCTCCAACTTGAACAGGCTCAACAACTTCTGTGCGCTCTCCAGTCTCAGGATCTTTGACAACTTCAATTTTATCGCTTCCATAGTAAGTGAAATTATCCTTTGCCACTTGCATAGCATCATACATATCTTTGCGAACCGTCGTGTGAATTTCATAGCCATTTTGTCTTAAATTACGATCAGCAAGAATTTTGTATTCATTTCGGAGCTCGTCATTTTCTTTTAAATCCTGCTCGTCATAGCCATCTTTTTCGGCTAAAATCTTTGTCAAAATTTCAACTGCACGTTTTTCTATTTCAATCGTTAAGTATGGATATGTTTCAATTGTGCTCTCAGAGCGGGGGATAAAATCTTTTGTAATGTCATAGCCTAAAGCGTCTTCATATTGTTTTTTATCGATTTTTCCGCCTTCATACATTCTCTTTAGCACGGTTTTCATTCGAGTTAAGCCAGGCTCAATTCCTTCCGGCTTTTTCAACTCTCCCTTTTGTGTATAAGGGGTGTATCCGAACGGACTTTGTGGAAGTCCCGCAATAAATGCAGCTTGCGGTAGATTAAGTTCTTTTGCATTCACACCAAAAATCCCTTTTGCTGCTGATTGTACACCCGCAATATTCCGTCCTGAAGAATTTCTTCCTAAGGTAGATACATTTAAATAGGCTTCAAGTATTTCCTTCTTATCAAAAAACTTTTCTAAACGGAGAGCAAGCAATATTTCTTTTGCTTTACGCTCAAAGCTTACTTCATTCGTAAGTAGCTGGTTTTTAATTAATTGTTGTGTAAGCGTACTTCCTCCTGATTGGACAGATGAATTTGTTACTTCCTGGAAGACAGCGCGCATAATCGCTTTCGGAACGACTCCATCATGCTCATAAAAATATTCATCCTCTGTTGAGACAACAGCGTCAATTAAATGTTGAGACACATCTTCAAGCTTGATTTCTTCACGTTCTAAATCAGTCCTTAGCTTGCCAAGATAAACATTATCGGCAAAATACAATTCAGATGTTTCCTCATAATTATAAATATCTTTTTTCATATTTTCATAAGGACGTATTTGCTCATCTTTCACAAGTGCAGCAAAATAACCTGCTCCTACACCACCTGCGAAAGAACCTCCTAGAACAACTAGGATAATAAACAACAGGACTAAATTCCATGCGACTTGATAAGTGATTCTAGCCCCTTTTGCTGCTTTTTTATTCATAAAAAATGATTTCAATTTATCGATAAAATTTTGGTTTTCTTTCATCCGTATCATTCCCCCTAAAACAGATACATTATAGCATAAAATGAAATTTCTATCAGTTTGAGTTTCGATAAAAACAACAAAGTTTTTTCTGAAATTTCTCTCTTTAACTTAGACGTCTATTTATAAGAATACGATTCAAGTATTCGTAAAATTCATATAGTCTAAAAGGCTCTTTTTCATTTTTGATTAAAATGTACATTGTGAACCAAGTGAGTGGACTGATTCCTGAAAAGGTAAAGTGTTGTTTAAAACGGGAATTAAATGAGTTGACCGATTCCCGAAAAGTTAGTGCGTTGCTCAAAATGGGAATCAAGAGAGTCAACCGATTCCCGAAAATGCAGCGCTTTGCTAAAAACGGAAATCAAGAGAGTCAACCGATTCCCGAAAAGTAAGCGAGTTGCTCAAACCGGGAATCAAGTGAGTGAACTAATTCCTGAAAAGTAAGCGAGTTTCTAAAACCGGGAATCAAGAGCGCCAACCAATTCCCGAAAAGGTAGCACGTCGCTGAAACCGGGAATCAAGAGGGTCAACCGATTCCCGAAAAGTAAGCGTGTTACTTAAACCGGGAATCAAGAGGGCCAACCGATTCCCGAAAAGCAAGCGTGTCATTGAAACCGGGAATCAAAAGAGCCAACCAATTCCTCAAAAGGTAGCACGTCGCTGAAACCGAGAATCAAGAGGGTCAACCGATTCCCGAAAAGCAAGCGTGTTACTTAAAACGGGAATCAAGAGGGCCAACCGATTCCCGAAAATGCAGCGCGTTGCTAAAACCGGGAATCAAAAGAGCCAACTGATTCCCGAAAAGTAAGCGTGTTACTTAAACCGGGAATCAAGAGCGCCAACCGATTCCCGAAAAGCAAGCGCGTCATTGAAACCGGGAATCAAAAGAGCCAACCGGTTCCCGAAAAGGCAGCGCGTTGCTAAAACCGGGAATCAAAAGAGCCAACTGATTCCCGAAAAGTAAGCGTGTTACTTAAAACGGGAATCAAGAGGGCAAACCGATTCCCAAAAGCAAGCGTGTCATTGAAACCGGGAATCAAAAGAGCCGACCGATTCCCGAAAAGTAAGCGTGTTACTTAAAACGGGAATCAAGAGAGCTAACCGATTCCCGAAAAGTAAGCGAGTTGCTCAAACCGGGAATCAAGAGAGTCAACCGATTCCCGAAAATGCAGCGCTTTGCTAAAAACGGGAATCAAGAGAGTCAACCGATTCCCGAAAATGTAGCGCTTTGCTAAAAACGGGAATCAAAAGAGCCGACCGATTCCCGAAAAGTAAGCGTGTTACTTAAAACGGGAATCAAGAGAGCTAACCGATTCCCGAACCGATAGCCCGCCGCTCAAATAGGAACCTAACTGAGCAATAGATCTTAAAAAGATCAAAGAATATTTAAAAGCTAGTTTGACAATTTTAGTTTGTTATGTTAAAAATACTTTAACTTAAAAAATTTATATAAGCCTTGATGGGAATGAGTAGTCTTTTTATCTCTGTTTCAGAAAGCCGGCGGTTGCTGTGAGTCGGTACATGTAGAAAGATGAATTACCTCCTTGAGCTTTCGCTGTCAACCTAAAATTTTAGTTATAGCAGTGAACGGATTATCCGTTATCGTGTTTGAGTGGAGGAGCTTTTTGTCCTCAATTTGGGTGGTACCGCGCAATTCAATTATGCGTCCCTGCAATTTTGCAGGGGCGCTTTTTTATTTTTAAAAGGAGGAAAATGGAATGAATTTGTTAGAGGATTTACAGTGGAGAGGGATTATCTACCAGCAAACAGATGAAGAAGGTTTAAAAGATACGTTAAATAAAGAGAAGATTTCTTTATATTGTGGAATGGATCCTACTGGTGACAGTATGCATATTGGTCATTTACTGCCATTTTTAACACTTAGACGATTTCAAAACCATGGACACCGTCCTATTGTTCTTGTTGGGGGAGCAACTGGATTAATTGGAGACCCAAAAGCAACTGAAGAAAGAACACTTCAAACAATTGAAACGGTTCAGCATAATGTTGAATGTTTAACAGGACAGTTAAAGAGAATTTTTTCATTTGATGGTGAGAATGGTGCAACGATGGTCAATAACTATGATTGGACAGCACCATTAAATATCATTACCTTTTTAAGAGATTTTGGAAAGCATATCGGCATTAATTACATGCTTGCAAAGGATACAATTGCGTCACGTTTAGAAACGGGGATATCCTTTACAGAGTTCACTTATACGATTTTGCAAGGAATGGACTTTAAGCATTTATATGAGAATCATCAATGTAAATTGCAAATTGGTGGAAGTGATCAATGGGGGAATATCACTACTGGGTTAGAGCTGATTCGCAAAATGACAGGAGAAGGAGCCAAAGCATATGGCTTAACAATCCCTCTTGTAACGAAGGCAGATGGAACGAAGTTTGGCAAAACTGAAAGTGGAGCGGTTTGGCTTGATCCAGAAAAAACATCTCCATATGAGTTTTACCAATTCTGGATAAATACAGCTGATGCAGACGTTGTGAAATACTTGAAATTCTTTACATTCCTATCTCGTGAAGAAATTGAAGCACTTGAGCAATCTATTGAAACTGAAGCACATCTCCGTAAAGCTCAAAAGGCACTTGCTGAAGAAATGACGCGACTTATTCATGGCGAAGATGCATTAAATCAAGCACTAAAAATTACGGCAGCTCTTTTTAGTGGCGATGTTAAAAACCTGACAGCAGCAGAAATTAAGCAAGGTTTTAAGGATGTTCCATCATATGACCACAAAACTGAAGAAGAAATCGGATTAGTTGATCTACTTGTGGCTGCAAAGATTTCTCCATCAAAGCGTCAAGCTCGTGAAGATGTGGCAAACGGTGCAGTCTCATTAAATGGCGACCGTGTAGCTGAGACAGATTATGTTCTAACAGAAAAAGATAAAATTGAAAATCAATTTACGATCATTCGCCGTGGGAAAAAGAAGTATTTCTTAATCAATTACAAATAAGGATTTAAAAAGCAGGGATAGAAATGAACAAAGCACAAATTGAGAATAATATTCTGGAACTAAAGCTTGATTACATTCGATTGCAAAATGATTTAGAAAAGCTCGAATCTGTTAATGGCAATACATCTCCTTTGGAGAAACAGCTCAATGAACTAGAAAATGAACTAAAGAAATTGAGAAATCAATTAAGTGCGATTTAAATATTATTCACATAAAAATAGGTTGCCCTTATGGCAACCTATTTTTATACAAGAGATACTATAAAAGATTGAATAAAGCACCTACAAATAAAAAGGTAATGACAAGACTAAATAAAGTGTGTCTCTTAGCTTTCCTCAAAAAAATATAAACTATTCCGACTATGTATATGAGAGACAATGTTATGACAGATAAAGTGGTTGAAGTATCTTTTAAATATTGAAATAACAAAGCAAATAAACCTACACTAACAATGACGATTAAAAATTCTGCTCTTTTGTTCATTCGAAAAATCACCTACTAAAAAAACGATTTTAGCTGAGGATATCTGTAATTAAAATTTCATTATCTCTCACAGGCAATATCATCTTTATCTCTGTCAAGCCCTGCATTTGCCTCATATAATTCTTTAGAGACAAAAGGTTTGTACTTTGTTTTACCGCCTTTATTCTTTGCTGAAGCAGAACGTGCAACTCCACCTTTATAGTCTGCGTTTAAATCTTTACAGTTTTTATATTTTTTCACTTCTGTTTTTGCATTAACATCTGAAGTTATGGAAAAACCTAGTAATAGTGTGAATGATAATAATAAACTAGTAAGTTTTTTCATAATTATGTTCTTCCTTTCTAATAGTCAATCACTCCCAATATAAACCAAATTACCCATTAATTCAATATTAAGAAATTTCCTCGCTTTGTGGAGAGCAATCATACATCCAACAACCTTCCATTTGTTAAGAGGTATGCGATGACAGTAATACGAGTTGAATGACCCCGTGCAAAAAGCCAACTGGTTAAAAAATATTGCTGGTTAAAATTGGCTCATTTTTACAAGGAGAATATGAAATTATAACCTCTTCTTTTTATTTAATTTGTAGTATCATTTAACATGAGTCATAAGGAGTGTGAGAGATGAAGTTTATAAAATTTTTAATTATTACGGTTATTTTGTTAGGTGCCATTGGTTTTGGCGTTTATCACTATGGTACTAAGTTTGCCTCTAATAAGTTAGTAGAAGCGATTTCTACTGAGTTAGAAAATAGTGGGGAAATGGATGAAATTAAGAAAACGATTGAAAGTGATCCTGAATTAAAATCATTTATTGAAGAAGCCAAAACAGCAGATAGCAGCAAATTACCGTTCAGTACAAAAGAAGAGGCAACAAGAGTATTAATCCAAAAAGTTGGTATTTCAGAGCTTAATGATATACGTGTACAAGTACAAGAGGGAACGATTTCTAAAGAGGAGGTTCTTCAAGAAATACAAGGGAAATTAACAGAAGAGGAAATCATGGCTTTAAAGGTCATTGCGTATAAGGAATTATATAAATAGATGGAAGGGACTGTGAACAACTACAGTCCTTTTTTATTTTGCACGAATAATAAAAAAATGAACGGCATCAGATAGTAGAACTTTAATTTCAACCAGAAAATTAATTTTATAAATTAATGACATCACAGTCTATACAGTATAGACTAAGAATAAGTCTATATTGTATAGACCAAGGAGGTTTAGGATGAAAGATTATAAACTAACAGAAAGTGAAGCAAAGTTTGCATATTTAATTTGGCAGAATGAACCGATTGGCTCTGGTGATCTAGTAAAGCTATGTGAAAAAGAAATGAATTGGAAAAAGTCTACAACCTATACAGTATTGAAAAAGTTATGTGAAAAGGGCATTTTTCAGAATGAAAATGCTGTCGTTTCGTCTCTAATTACAGAGGATGGATATTACGCTAAGCAAAGTATACGTTTTGTTGAGGATACATTTGGTGGATCCTTGCCTAAATTCCTCACTACTTTTATTGGAGCAAAAAAATTAAGTAAGCATCAAGTGGAAGAGTTGAAAAAATTGATTGACGAGCATGAGGAGGCCTAGCAATGAGTGAGCTATTTCTAACTACTTTAAATATGAGCCTTACTGCAAGCTATGTTATCCTTTTTGTGCTGCTTATTAGGATTCCACTCAAAAAAGCTCCAACATTCATCTCGTATGCACTATGGAGTGTAGTGGCATTTCGTCTTATCATTCCATTCTCTTTTGAAGGTATGTTTAGTCTAATGCCTTGGAATACGAATACTGTTCCTATCCCCCATAATATTATCTATCAGGAAATTCCACAGATTAATAGCGGGATAGAAGTAGTTGATTCTTTTGTAAACGAATTACTTCCTGCACCGAGTATTGGAGCTAGTGTAAATCCATTGCAGATTTATACTGAAATAGGGGCATACATCTGGGTCTTAGGAATAATAGCATTGCTTGTGTATAGCCTTGTATCTGTTTTGAACTTAAAAAGACAGCTTAAAAGTGCACAATTAATAGAGAAGAATATCTTCGAAGCGAAGAATTTGAAAACAGCATTTGTGCTTGGCTTAATAAGACCAAAGATATATTTACCGACTGATCTTAATGTTGAAGAAAGAGGCTATATTTTGCTACATGAACAGACCCATATTCATCGAAAAGATCATATTATAAAAATATTAGCCTTCTTCATATTATCCATACATTGGTTTAATCCTCTTGTGTGGATTGCGTTTATGTTAATGAGTTTGGATATGGAGCTTTCCTGTGATGAACGGGTATTTAAAGATATGAATGAAAATATTAAAAAGCCTTACGCTAATTCGTTATTGTCACTTGCCACCAGCAAGCATATTTTCAATGGAAGCCCGCTTGCATTTGGTGAGGGCAATGTAAAAGTGCGGATTAAAAATGTGTTGAATTACAGAAAATCTTCTATTTGGGTGATTGCTGTATCCATGATAACTGTAATGATTGTAGGAATTGCACTAGTTACAAATCCTAAGCAGGGGGATACAAATCAACTAGAAGATACGATGGTGGAAAATCCTCCAAGTAAACCGGAAGCAGTATATCATACTGAGTATAACAGAGTAGAAATCGAGGTTCTCTCCGATATGAGTGGCTTTAAGTCAGTAAACGAATTTGAGACAACTGATTTCAAAGTAGTTGCATTTATTGATTCAACACTACGAACGAATCTGACACCTGCGAAAGAGGAGGACTTGGACAACAATTATACAAATCAATATACGATAAAATTGTCTAATGACATTGGCGGATATAGCTGTGTACTTTACTACAATACCGTGAAGAATAAAGCCTATATTGTAAAAGACGGAGGTCTTCACGAAGTCGGGGCAGACTTTGCACGTTATATCGATTCTTTTTTTAACACGTAGTAACAACACTTTGTAGGTAGTTTTATTGTTATATACCAAATGGGTAATTATGGTATTATTGATATGGATGATACGACGGAGTAAGTTTATTAAAAAAGATGAGGGGTTACATTGATTAAAATAATTGATATTAGTTTAAAAGATATCGCCAGGGATGTATTAAATATTCAAATACCATCCTATAAAGTAGAGGCAGAAATAATCGGTACGGATGAAATACCTCCATTGAAAGATACAGTTGAAACATTGCAAGTATGTAAAGAAACTTTCTTTGGTTATTATGAAGATAAAGAACTATGTGGAGCCATATCATTAAAAATAGAAGATAATGTTGTTGATATACACAGGTTAATTGTACATCCAACTCATTTTAGAAAAGGTGTTGCTCAAAAACTATTAAATTATGTTTCAAGTAATTTCGAGTCTGAAAAAATAATCGTTGCGACAGGTTCTAAAAATATGCCAGCAGTTCGTTTTTATGAAAAGAATGGCTTTAAAAAAATTAGAGAAGTCACAGTAAATGAGACTTTATCTTTAACCTTTTTTGAAAAGAAATTATAAATGAATTATTCAAGTACCTGGTACGGTTGTTTTATAAGAATTATTGAAGTCAACATTAGTTTGTTGGCTTTTTTATGTCGTTTATTGATTAATATTTAACAATAAACTGTATACAAAAGGTAAAAATGGTGTTAAACTTCCTTTCATAATAGTAAAAAAATAGGGGTGACATATGGCGAAATATATTACTAAAGTACTAGGTCTAGTTAGCTTTACGATTTTTCTGCTTGTTTTTCAATCTTCGTTTGCATCAGCTAAAGATTTATTAGTAGTTCCTATCGAAAAAGATGATGATATTGAGGAATTAATAATTTCTGAGGATTCAATCATAAATGCTGAAGAAGGAGTATTAATTCCAAAATTGATCATAACTAATGGTGCAACGATTGTTGAAATTAATGCTAATGTTCAAATTCTTGAAGTTACAGCTCAGAATAAAGTGGAACTAATTGGCAATGGTAATATTACAGATCTTATTATCTCCACAGGTACAGAAGTGGTTGTAAATACTACTGGGGACATTCACAAACTTGAAATTACTAATAAGGATGCTAGATTAGTAGTAAAAGAAGGTTCAAAGATTTCGAAGTTAGTCATTCCAGTAGGTGTGAAAAGGACAGATATTATTACCAACTATGAACACTCTAGTCATAGATTTGATGAAGAAGGTATTTATGGCAGAGAAAGCAATGATCCAACACCACCAACGGATGATAATTCAACACCGCCGACAGATGATAATTCAACACCGCCGACAGATGATAATTCAACACCGCCGACAGATGATAATTCAACACCGCCGACAGATGATAATTCAACACCACCAACGGATGATAATTCAACACCGCCAACGGATGATAATTCAACACCACCGACGGATGATAATCCAACACCGCCAACTGTTGAGGTCACAGAAGGTTCGTTTTTTGGAAAATTTAATAGCGGTTTTTATAAATACTTTATTATTAATAAAGATGATAACACTTTTAAAGAAATTTATTATGAGATGCCTGGGGTACAATATAAACATTTCATAAATGGAGATTCTGTAGATTCTACCAATTTCGAAAATCGACTTCAGGATTTGATGTTTCTTGAAAGAGTAAGTGTTGAAGAAGGCAAAGAAGATGATTATAATACAATTAATTTGATTATTCCTTAATTATTATTTTACCTTAACTTTTTAAGAGCTCTTCGACAAGTATACACGTGCAAGGGCAGTATATGATAAAAGACAAAATATAAATGTCGTTTTTGTAGGAAATTCAAAAGAAGTAGCAACTATCTACAAACCTGATGCTGGAGAGATTGCTTCAAAATTCGTTAATAGTAATTGGAAGTGGTAATGGGTGGCAATAATAAAAGATAGATCATTTAGTGCATCAAAAACAAGTTTGAAATTGAATATATTGGAAACAGATTCTGTTTCTAGCACTATTTGTATTAATTTTAATTGTGGTAACAATCATTTGGATTTTAAATTTTTAGTTTTGCGAAGTGACATTATGATGTTACATACGTTAATTCTAAGAAATTGGGATGAATTATTAGAAGCAGAAGTATGGGATTCTACTGATCCTTCATTTTCATTTTCTATTTTAGCAAACAAAAGTGAGTTGATTGAAGAACAAATTTACCAATTTCAATTTTGGATAGATGCTGGTGAATATATTTCAAGTAGATCTACTCGTTCTGGAATTGGAATCACAATTTATAAGGATAGAAAAACGATTGAAGATTTTGCATTACAGATTAAGAATGAACTTAATTAGAATTAAAAAGACCATGCGCTCATGTGAGTATGGTCTTTTTTCTTTTGTATTACTGGTATATTTGGTAATTAAAAGTATACTAATAATAGTAAATATTAGGAGCGATGAAGCATGGTTAAAGCTTTAAATTGTCCAAACTGTGCTGCAGTATTGTAAGCCCGAATTATAAAAAATAAGTGCACTTTACCGGCACGCATCACAAAAAGCCGTTTACCACGATTTTTTTCAATCGAATATACGGCTGATTTAATTTATTTGCTACATTCTTCCTAGATCATTTTTGACCAGGGCATGTATTGATCTAAAATTTCAAGGTTTTGATGGGTGCCGAGATTCGGAAGTTCCTTGAAAAGTTTCTTTATGTATTCGTAGAAATCAACGCCGTTACTTTTGGCTGTTTCTGCGATACTCAAACAAATGGCATTCGCTTTTGCACCGGCTTCGCTGACCGAAAAAAGCCAGTTTTTCCTACCCAAAACGTTAGGACGGATGGCATTTTCGGCAGGATTATTATCAATTTCAATGCGGCCATCATTCAAGAATGATTTGAGTCCATTTGCCCTATTCAAAGTGTATTCAGCTGCTTTCGCAAGGGCATTTTTCCCGTAGAATGGTGACGATTCAACCCAATCAAGAAATTTTTCTACAATCTTATCATAGGCAGAATAACCGTCACAAACAATCGTTCCTGAAAATCCTCCTATGAAACTTTCAAGGACAGATCGAGCCCGTGATAATGAGCTTTGAAACAGAGTCATTATTGGCCCTTGGCTTGGCACACTTCGATACACCCAATTATAGGCAAGATTTCCCATCGGATCGATTGATAATTTGTCCATATGTTTCATCGACATGTAAAAGCGATTTAGCGATCATCAGTTGCTTCATTCGTTCGTAAATGGGCAATAGCCAATCTTGCGATACACGAATGACCCAATTTGAAAGGTTCTTATATTGGTATTCAGGCCATAACGATCCCATTCCTTTACCTGACGGTAAAGGGGTAAGTATTGTGAAAATTTATCATATATTACTTTGGCTAGTACACTGGGACTTGCGATGCTACGTTGAATAGGAGGCTGTGGTGCTTTACCACGTTTAATTTGCGCCTTTTGAAATGCATCGCCTTTGCAATTTTTACATTCATACGCGTGTTCAATGTGTTGAATTTTTATCATTTTTGCCGGAATAAATTCTGCTTCTTCGCGTACGATTGTACTGCCAATTTCAATCATTTGTCCTTGGCAACAGTCACATTGCGTATTTTCTGGATGATAATGAACTGCTTCTACTTCGATATCATCACGTAATGAATCATTTCGTTTTTTCTTTTGAATAGTTCGAACAACAGTATAAGAAATGGTCTGTTGGCTTTGTTCTTCTGTGTGCTCAGACTCGCTAAAAGACGGGTCCTCATCAAATAATGATCCTTGCCCGTCTGGTACGTTATATTTCGATTTCTCTGTTTTTGATCCATATAAAAGCTTGGTTAAATGGCGAAGTTGTTGCGTTAACGCTTCGTTCTGTTTCAACGATTGATCCAATTTTTTTGATAGTTCTTGGTTTTGTTGATTCGAATGAGCCAATTGCTCTTCAAGCAATCGAATTAATCTCTCGAATTGATTTTCACTCATAGAAGAAACGTTTTTCACATCATTCACCACTCTTCGTTCGGATTCACTCCTCTTATTATAACGAGTTCGCACAGTGGAATAAAGATAAAATGAAGGGCTTTAATGAATTTAGAAGACACCTTTTGATGATGGCCGAATCGCCTTTGGCTGCTGGATCGATAACCCTTCGAGCAACCAGCGAAGCTACTTTTGTGAAAGATTGCGTACTTCATTTTCATCTTTTGGCCATTGGAGTTTTCCGTTATCCAAACGTTTATAAAGCATGGCGAAGCCATCACCATCGAAATATAAACATTTATAGCGATCTTTACTCCATCCTGCAAATAAGAAAATGGAATCACCATATGGATCAAGTTCGAAAGAATCTTGAATCAGTGTTGCCAGACCATCGATGCCTTTTCGCATATCGGTCCTTCCACAAATGATGTAAATATTTTTTACGCTTGTATAGTCGTATTTCACAGATGTTTCAACTCCCTCATAACCGTTTGGATGATGTGCTCATCTACGCCGTTTGAGAAAGAGATTTCTACGTTTGCCGTTTTGAGCGTGCAAGCGTTATTAGCAGAGGCTGTTAATGAAGAGGATGTATATGAAACTTTGTTTTCGGAATGTAATGTAACGGGGACAATTGTAAGTTTTTGTTGCGGCATTTTGAAAAGCACCTCCCTTAAATTGATACATTCTAGTACCAGGAGGTGCTGCGTGTTTATATGCGTTGTTTGATAGGGGGCTTATGATATAATCGAGCAAGCTATGTATTTGCCTATGGTTCTTACCGTGTTGGAAAAAGATCGAATTATTATAGATAAAGCACCATTTAAATTAAAGGAGCCTTATCTAAATTTGTGGAGGAAACAATAAGAGCTGTACAAAAGGATTTAAAAGTTGTTAAAGATAAGATGCGGCAGGGGAATATGAAGGTTCAGCAAATAGGTCATGACGAAGCATTTACGATGTATTCATTTTTATATAAAGGATTTGAAGAGCAACATAATTACTTTAATCCGAGGATACGTAACAAGGTACATGAATTAATGGAGCATTATTTGTATAACCGTTTTAAATGAATCCCTCTAGTTGCTATGTAATGACACACCAGAGGGATTTTACCGTGTAAAGGTGAGTATAGCCACACAGATACTTTAAGCATAGGATATTATAAAAAATGAAATTAATATACGAGTAGTAACAGCGAAGCTGTTTCTACCCACAATAAGGAATAGAATTAGAAACGCAAAGAATTCTCTATCTCCGATACCCTTTCCACTATTAGAATTCGTTTCATCATATCCAGCCATTTTTTTCTAATTTCTTCCGAGCCTAAATAATCACAAGAAAATGGTTTTAACGACTTTTCCCGGCTCAGATAGCGATTGATAAGTCGGGAGTTTTAGGTTACTTCTATTTAAACAAGCTAAAATAAATGAAATATAATTAAGCTTGAGTACATAATTACTTTCTTCATTAATTTTTACAACGAGTATTAATACTCCATTAAAAATTGCAATTTCAGAATTATTCACCCCATTTTTTAACAGGCTGGGGGTATACGTGTTTGTAGTATTATTGTAATCTCGTCATTTTCTTATTACGGGTGGTAATAGATTCGCTGGTACACCCCCACTGAATTTACTAAAAAAGACTGGCAGGTGCTGAACACACCTACAATCCTTTTGGGTACCGCCAACATTTTCCTGACTTCTCCCCTATCAGACAATATTTATTTTTCAAATAAAGATTCAATGTAATATGTAAGGGTTGATGTCCACATATTTAAATAAGTCATCTTATTAAAGAAAATCATTATTCCAAGAATAATAATAATAACTCCTCCTATTTTCATTAAAATTGAGGAATATTTAGAAATAAATTTTATTTTCCCTATGAAAAAAGCCATTATTATAAATGGTATACAAAATCCTAACGAATAAGCAGTAACATTCGCAAATGTTTCAGCAGGATTTATTACACTAGCATAAACTATCGCACCAAAAATTGGCCCTATACAAGGAGTCCAACCAGCAGAAAAAACAAAACCAACTAAAAATGAACTTAAATATGTAGAAGATTTCTTTTTATAATTAAACCTTATTTCTTTAAAAAGAAATTGTGGTTTGATAATCCCTAATAAAAATAATCCTATAGCTACTAAAAAAATACCGCCAAAAGTGTTTAATAACTCTTTACTTGAAGCAAAGAGGTCTCCTATTTTACTGAAAGAAAACCCTAAAATATAATAAACAATTGAAAACCCAAGTGAAAAAAATATTGAATGAACTAAAACTTTCTTTTTAAAAGAGACATTTTTATTCTCTTTTAATTCCTTTACAGAAACCCCAGTTATATAAGAAATAAATGATGGATACAACGGTAAACAACATGGAGAAATAAAAGCCAAAAAACCTCCAGCAAAAGCTAATAATAATGTTACATTTTCCAAAATTATCACTCCTTATGGTAATGCTACCATATATTACATACATCAATGATTATTATATCTTATTTGTTGTAAAAACTTTGGAAATGAAATATATTGGAAATGAACATGAATATTAGTTTTTAGTTCTCTAAAATTAAAGCTGTAAAATGTCAAGGTACTTATAATAATATTTTTAAAGGAGAATATTATGTTTATAAAAAGAAAAAGATTAATATATCGGATAGCCATTTTATGTATATTGGCTTTTATTGTCATTTTTACTTTGTATAATAAAGATAATAAAAAAGATACTGTATATTCTCTACAAGGAAAACCTGCAATTAATTTCAAATCAAAAACCATAAACAATGAAGAAATAGAATTAAATAAATTAGCTGATAAAAAAATAATAGTGAACTTTTGGGCATCCTGGTGTCAACCATGCAGACGAGAAATGCCCGCATTTGAGGAGGCATATTCTAATAATAAGGACAAAAACTTCAATATTATTGCAGTTAATGTCGGTGATTCAGATTTTGTAGTAAATCAATTCACTAAGAAATATAACTTAAGTTTCCCGATATTAGGTGATAAGGATACTTCAATTCAAAGTTCATATAAAGTTATTAATCTTCCCACTACTTTTTTAATAAATTCGAATGGAATTATTGAAAAAGTTCACGAGGGAGAAGTTACTAGGGAAATGCTAAGTGATTGGTTATAGTATAAAAGATGAAAAACTTAACTACATGTGAACATATTTTAAGTAATCAAAAACATACTAACATTAGTAGCACAGACCAAGGCCATGGTTTGTGCTACTATTTTTTTATAGTAGAAGTGAAGAAAAGTCGAACAGCCTCTGGGACCAAGTATGAGTCCGTATTAAAAACCGACTAACTTCACGCCCTTATGTGAATCAGTTTAGTATGTTGGATCCTCGAGATCAT
The DNA here is from genome assembly GCF_046351715.2 of Cytobacillus sp. Bva_UNVM-123. NCBI lineage: Bacteria > Bacillati > Bacillota > Bacilli > Caryophanales > Bacillaceae > Cytobacillus > Cytobacillus sp. Bva_UNVM-123. Next base: position 3,850,689 of record NZ_CM177772.1, on the reverse strand, counting down.
GTATAAGAAAATGGAATCGATAAGGTAATGTGAAGACTTCTATGATTGGTCAAAAAGGAGAAAATGAAATCATGAAACATGTTGTAGCATTTGATGTCAGTATAGGAAAAAGTACGATGGTTATTTACAACCAATACCGTCAATGCGAAGTAGAAAAAGACGTTGAGCATAATCGCCCTTCTTTTGAACAGTTACACGAAACACTTCAAGCACTCACTTCTCAAGATGGACAAGCTCCTGAAGTTGTTTTTGAAGCCACTGGTGTCTATTCCAAACCATTGGAGTGCTTTTTTCAAGACTATCAATATACATATTGTCGAATTAATCCACTTGAAGCAAACTTACAAATGGCTTCGATGCGACGCCAAAAAACGGATAAAGGCGATGCACATGAGTTAGCGAAATCACATTTTCGAGTAGAACGTGAACAGACGTATAAAGAAGAAGATTACTACCAGCAGATGCGTGGGTTGACACGTTATTATGATGAGCTAGATAGTGAAATGACGCATTTATATAGCCGTTTACATGCCATTCTACAATTAAGTTTTCCAGAATTAGAACAGCTATTTACGAAACGTTCTGCTCTTTTTTTGAATATCGTGCAATTGTATTCACACCCAGATGAAGTATTAGGCCATTCGAAAACGGTCATTCGCAATCGATTAAAAGCGAATACACGAAAGAATTTGTCATTGAAACGAGCAGAAGAGAAAGGAATCGCTCTCCTTGAAGCTGCAAAAATCTCTTATCCAGCCGTTTCAAAAGATGACATACGATGTGTACAAGCAAAGGATTATGCAAGTCGAATCACTGATTTAAAAGAGAAAAAAGAACTGGTAGTGAAACAAATGATTGACTTGTCAAAAGATTGTTCCGAGTATCAAATACTACTTTCATTTCCTGGTATAGGTGAAGCAACAGCTGTTCGAATTATTGGTGAAGTAGGTGATATAAGGCGCTTTAAAAATCATAAACAATTGAATGCGTATGTAGGGATCGATATCATGAGGTATCAGTCGGGAAATACGTTTTATAAAGACAAAATCAATAAGCGTGGAAATAATAAACTACGAAAAATTCTATTCTTTATGATTCGAACCATGCTTATGAGAAAAGGCGTTCAAAATCATTTCGTCGACTATTACTACAAATTAAAAACGCAACCTCAAGGTAAGCCCCATAAGGTTGCGATCGTGGCGTGTATGAATAAGTTCTTGAAAGTCGCATTTCACCTTATTACACACGGCATATTGTACGATTATGAGTCCGCACTACCAGCTCAAAAATCGTAATCATTTAATCTTACTATAGCACACTGACCTTGCGAAAAAAAGAAAACTCGTTAGGTCTTTTTGACATGTGCAATTTTTTGTAGAGGATAGGGGTACCCCATCCTCTACAAAAAATAATCTCTTCGAACAAAGAATTTTATAAAAAAACTATTGACTGGAGGTAAGAAACAGGCAGGATAATCTGCCTCAGGAAGGTGAAGCAGCTGTTTCCTCTCTGTTCCCAAAGTTCGTTGATAAGCACATTCTTCTCATAATGCATTTTCGAAGGGGATGCAGTATGAAAGATCGGAAAAGCATTATTACCGAAGATACAATAATTGAATTTGATGAAGAAGCATTTAGAATAAACGCTGAAAATCTCCTTTGTGAATTATTTATAGAATATGTAAATGAAAAATATGGTTTTGCGCTAGTCGAAAGGAAAATATAGTTAGGTATACAAATATATCAAAAAAGGAGAATTTTCAGCTACTTGCAATTTGCAACCACCTGACGGAAAAGAATATAAAACACAAATATTTATCGAGGACGGTATTTACGAAATAACAAGGATGTAAACAAATTTTAGAAAACGCAACTTTGCGTTCTCAGGATTTTTTCATTGATAGTAGCTACAAAACTGATGGAAATATCAAGGTTATTTCTATTGACCCGAATTTTCGGGTGAGTGAATAGCTCCAATTTACAAATACTTATTCCTCTACATACGCCGCCATTCATGCTTTTTTTTTGGCCACATTTAGCCCCAAAATTAGCCCCAAATACATACATTTTAGTGCATTTTCCTGCATTATCCATAAAATAGAAAAAGCCTAGAAACCGCAATGTAACGGGTTTCTAAGGCTTTTAATACTACACTTTGCAGACTACTCAGCTTAACGAGAGTAGAACTCAACGATTAGAGATTCGTTAATTTCAGCTGGAAGTTCAGAACGCTCAGGTAAGCGAGTGAAAGTTCCTTCTAATTTGTCTGCATCGAAAGTTACGAAATCAGGAACGAAATTGTTAACTTCGATTGCTTCTTTAATGATGTCAAGGTTGCGAGATTTTTCGCGAATGCTAATTGTTTGACCAGCAGTAACGCGGTATGATGGAATATCAACGCGCTTACCATCAACAAGGATATGACCATGGTTAACAATTTGACGTGCTTGACGACGAGTACGAGCTAAGCCTAAACGATAAACAACGTTGTCAAGACGTGATTCTAAAAGAATCATGAAGTTTTCACCGTGTTTACCAGTCATTTTACCAGCTTTATCGAATAGGTTGCGGAATTGACGCTCATTTACTCCGTACATATGACGAAGCTTTTGCTTTTCTTGTAATTGCAATCCGTATTCAGATAATTTTTTGCGTTGGTTTGGACCATGTTGTCCAGGAGCGTAAGGACGCTTATCTAATTCTTTACCTGTACCGCTTAGGGAAATTCCTAGACGGCGAGATAGTTTCCAGCTTGGACCAGTATAACGAGCCATTTAAGACTCCTCCTTTAATGTTTTTATTTAGGTAAAATAAAAACAGATGTGTACAACAATTATGACCATTTTGTTTTCTTTGTACCTTCGCCCCAGCAGCAGGGAGTTACGCGATACCCAATCAATAGATAAAAGCGGAGGCTGTCTCCTTGAAAAAGCTGTTGGTGTCTGCAGAAAGCCGCACCAAAAATCTATTGAGGAACAAAATGCGTGCATAAATGAGTTCACATAGGCTGCAATATTTTACACAAAGAATATTATATTATTTTTTAATCAATAAAGTCAAGGGACTTTTTCACTTAAGATACTAGAAAAATAAGTATTTTATACTAATTTTGTCATTAGATATGATATAATTATGCAATAAAGATGACATTGCCAATAAGAGTGATGAAAGTGAACGAAACAAAAAAAGAGAAGATGATCCGCTATTTGTTAATTGTTTTTTTTATTATGCTCGTCCTATTTGGCTTTTCCTATCGGCAAGAGCAGCTACCGATTAGCGAGTCAACTCATCCACCTCAAGCTATTGTTCTGCATGCAAGTATATACGAGAAAGACAATCCTGTCATCGTTCTTTATGAGCATAAAAACGATCAGCATACTTTGGGCATCTATGAAATTAATAAAGACGATCATTATAAGTTTACTACAAAGCATGCCGTTAAACTTAGTTTTCCAATAGAACAATTATCATTAGATATAAGTACGGACGGTTTCTGGGCTAAGAGTCATGAAAAGTGGCTATATTTCAATCCAAGCTTACAAGAAGAGAAGAGAAACATAAATACACTCAATAAGAATAATCCATACATAACTCCGTTTATCTTTCGGAAAGATGAAGCGACGATTGCTTTGAACGAAAAGCAGTCCATTTCTTTAAGTAAGGAAGAAACTCCTGTTGAGCTTCATGCTTTATCAAATGACCAGCAGCTTTGGCTTATTGTCACCGAGAAGAATGTAAAAATTGCGACAATAATTCCGTAATTAATAAAAAAATGAATGATTATTCACACTTGTATGTTTTATACTGATTGTAGTGCAAACTTTATTATGCTAATGAGTGAAAACATTATATGTCCATTGTTTTTAAATCAGTAATAGTAATAGGTGATGATAGAAATGATCCTGCTCGGACAGCAAATTATTTATAGATTAAAAAGCTCTTTTTATGATATTTTCGGTACAGGGAATGATCCCCTGAATTATGATGAAATATTTAGAAAGATGCTTCTAACCATTAAAGAATTGACAAATGCACTTGAAGTGACTCTGTTTAGCTATAATGAATTTGGGCATAAAGCAACGATTGAAGCTTCTACAGAGGAACAAATACATCATTCATCTTCGTTGAAACTTACTTTGGATGAAATGAATAACAGAATAAAAACAGCACGGACGATTCGTCATAAGCTCCCCGGCTTTGAAGCATATGATGTATTACTCAATCTTCATTTACATAATCAACATCTTGGATTTATTGGAATTATGGGAAAAAATGCCTATTTAGACGAGCTTCCTGATGAGTGGATGGATATGATCAGTATGGAAACAGCTCAGTTTTTATATAAGTCGCAAAGCTTTTTAAAAATACTTTCAGAAGAAAATAAATATAAACAGCTTTTTCGTGTGACAGAGAAATTTCATTCCACTATGCATACAGATGATGTACTAGGAGAAATTATTTATACGCTTCAGGAGGTTTACCCTGCATTTACGTATTATCTTTTACTTTCACATGATAATAATCAATTAGAGGATTTGCCGATAAAGGATTTAGAGTATGATAGTGAAAATATTGCGGCTATGCAGGCATATGTCACTGGAACTTTTCAATTTGAAGATTCTTTGCAGGAGAAAAGATCCATTATGTATGCTCCATTGAAAGGAAAGCAAGGGGTATATGGTGTTTTACAAGTTATTGCCCCAAACACATTAATGTTTCCAATAAATGAAGTAGAATTTATTTCACTTCTTGCTAATACTGCAGGGAGCGCATTGGAAAACGCACAGCTTTATCAGCAATCAAAACAGTTAATTACAGATCTTAAGTTAATTAATGAAACGTCACATCGTTTGAATTCGAATTTACGATTGACCGAAACGATAACCTTTATAACTGAGAAGATTATCAACTCCTTTGATGCGGAAGTCGTCGGATTCATTTTGTTTACAGATGGGGAAACAAAAGTATTAAATGGCAGCACTGAATTTTTTCATAAAAAGGACGCTACTATCTATATAGAGCATATTAAAGATAGATTAGAGGCTGAAGATGATGCTCTTTTCATTGGTGACTTAAATCAATCAATGAGCTTAGATGGCATCGAGTATAGGTCCATTATGGCTGTCCCAATGACCCAATCTGGCATTCAGAAAGGGTTTGCACTAGTTATGCATCATATGCCATACCATTTTTCTTTTGAAGCATTTAAATTACTCCAATCACTTGTGCATCATTCCACACTTGCATTTACGAATGCAATGCTAAGAGAAGAACTTGAAAAAATGGTTGTAACCGATCATTTAACAAAGTTATTTTCACGCAGTTATCTTGATGAAAAAATCCATCAATCGATGAATGAAGATCATGAAGGAACCTTTATTATGGTTGATATTGATAATTTTAAATCGATAAATGACACATTTGGTCATCAGGTTGGAGACGATGTCATTATTCAAGTGGCAGATTTGATAAATGCTAATATTAGGGGTACAGATATCGGTGCAAGATGGGGCGGAGAAGAGCTTGCGATTTATTTGCCAGGTGTATCGCTTTCCGCAGGAGTTGTCATTGCAGAACGACTCGTTAAAAAAGTATACACTAATACAGAACCACAAGTAACAGTGTCATGCGGTGTTTCACATTGGAACCGTGGACAAAAAGAATCTTATGCTACATTATTTAAACGTGCAGATAAAGCCCTCTATGTGGCTAAACACACGGGAAAAAATAAGGTTGTCATACAAGAAAACGAGATTATTAATAACGAAGGACTAAGTCGCTAATATTTGTGATTGGTCCTTTTTGTTTTTCAGATCATAAAGTACTTTCAAAAAAGCGCGCTTTAATTTATGCTAAAAGAGAGGTCTTTTTTTAGCTAGATAAGAAATTCAAATAATAATACTGCTTAGAACATCGCATAAGAAAAGCTAGGGCACTCTCCGTAAAGACTTGGTGAACGTCGAGTTTTTATCAAAACATAATGAAAGCGTTTGCAATGATAAAGGGGAGATTAATTATGGCAGAAAAAGAATCTACTAGGTTTGAAACAAAAATTATCCATGAGGGATATGATCCAGAACAATATCAGGGTAGTCTTACACCACCTATTTTTCAGACATCGACTTTTACCTTCGAAACCGCCCAACAGGGGGAAAGGCGGTTTGCTGGTAAGGAGGATGGATTTATTTATACGCGGTTAGGCAATCCGACAGTAAAAATGTTGGAAGATAGGATGGCTGCCCTTGAAAAAGGAGAAGCAGCTCTTGCTTTCAGTTCAGGAATGGCTGCAGTTTCTGCTATTCTTTTAGCTTTAACGAAAACAGGGGATCATGTTTTATGCTCTCAAGGGATTTATGGTTGCACGTTTGGTTTATTGGAAATGATGGAAGAAAAGTATCAAGTACATCATGATTTTTCGACGATGGCAACGAAAGAGCAGCTGTTAAATGAAATTCGTCCTGAAACAACTTGTATTTATATTGAAACACCAATCAATCCGACAATGAAGCTTGTTGACTTGCAAATGGTTGCCGAAGTAGGAAAAGAAAAAGGGATACCGGTTGTTGTGGATAATACTTTTAGCTCGCCTTATTTACAAAACCCACTTTCACTTGGCTGCGATGTCGTCATTCATAGTGCAACAAAGTATATTTGTGGCCATGGAGATGTAATTGCGGGAATTGCGATCGGCAGTCATGAATTTATGAGGGAAGTCGCTATGACGACACAAAAGGATATTGGAGGCATCATCTCGCCGTTTGATGCATGGTTACTATTACGCGGCCTAAAAACACTAGCAGTCAGGATGGATCGTCATTGTGATAATGCTGAAAAGCTAGCAGATTTCTTATTAAATCATCCGAAAGTTGAGCATGTTTACTTTCCAGGAGATAAGCGGAACCCAGATTATGAAATCGCCAATAAGCAAATGAGAAAACCAGGTGGACTTATTTCTTTTTCAATTACAGGGGATAAAGAAACAGCCCAAAAGTTAATGAATGAGCTTAAACTCATAAAAATTGCCGTTAGTCTAGGCGATGCTGAGACACTCATTCAACATCCAGCAACAATGACTCATGCAGTAGTGCCAAAGGTATCACGCGAAAAAATGGGGATAGAAGATACACTGCTTCGACTATCAGTTGGGCTAGAATCATGGGAAGATCTCCGTGATGATTTAGCACAGGCATTGGAAAACGTTTAATATCATTTTTAATCATAGGGACTGTTAGTTTAGTCTATAGACTACTAGACAGTCCCATTTACTTTTATATGAATACTGTTTTCGTAAAGTTTGTCTTTTTTTAGTGCAATTTTTATTTAGTTAACAGAGTTGATTGGAGCGGAGGGTACTTGACTCCTGCGGGAATGGAGGAAGCGTGAGACCCCACAGGCGCTAGCGCCGAGGAGGCTCACGTCCCTCCCCGCGATCGCTGCGTGCCCGCAGCGGAAATCAACGGGCAAAATTAGAAGGCAAAACATCAATATATGCGAAGAAGATCCTTTATGAAAGAGAAGAAATGAGTATGTTGGCAAAATCCTCTAATTCCTTTTCATCCAATTGATCAAAGCGATTTTTTTCTGGTGAATCAATATCTAATACACCAATAAGGCTGCCGTCCTTTATTAGTGGAATGACAATTTCAGATTGTGAAGCTGCGTCACAAGCAATATGACCTGGAAACTTATGGACATCTTCTACACGAATCGTTTTCATTTGCCTTGCTGCTGTACCACATACTCCTCTTCCAAGTGGAATTCTCACACAGGCAGGTAGGCCTTGAAATGGGCCCAGTACAAGTTCGTCATCCTCAAGTAAATAAAAGCCGACCCAATTAATTCGATCAAGAAACTGATTTAATAGTGCAGAAGCATTGCTTAAATTTGCAATGCGGTTTGGCTCGCCATCTAGCAATGCGGCTAGCTGCTTCTTAACTAAAAGATAATTTTCTTCGCGGGCTCCGCGGTAAGATTCGACATGGAACACAATCATTCACCTTGCTTTCTTTAGCAATTATTTTCCTTTTTGCAAAATTAGAAGAAACAACCGAAATTTTGTCGAGATGTTTATAAAGGATATGGTGATTTTAACAAGAATGTTTATGTATAACAAGGAATTCGTGTAAATTATCGTCGACAAGGCGCTTCCGCTTTTCTAAGCTAGAAGGCTAAGAAAGTATAAAGTTTTTGAAGATAGAGAACTGTCTAGCTCCAGTGCCTAGCGCCTATCGAACTTCCTTTCCCCTCCCTACGATAAGTCAACATCGACTCGTTTCACTCGTCGTGTTTCCTTTATCTCGTCGGGGTGAGTCCAGTTCGTACGTCGCTAAACAAGGCGCTTCCGCTTTTCTAATAAGGGGTGAAGAAAATTGAGAAAAAATTCGAAAGAGAAAATCGTTTCAGCTGCAATTATGTTGTTTAATGCAAAAGGGTTCAGCGGTACTTCCATACGGGACATCGGAGAAAAAGCTAAGGTGAACTCCTCTAACATCTCCTATTATTTTGAAAGTAAGCATGGATTGCTTGAGTATTGCCTTACTGATTTTTTTGAAGGTTATATAAAAGAGGTAGAAAGGGGATTTTCTCTTCTAGAGCAAGGTGCTGCCTTTTGCCTAAAGAATATTGCGAAAAATATTATGAACTATCAATATAAAAACATTCATTTGACTAGATTAATTTTGAGAGAAGTTTCGATTGATTCACAAGTTATTCGGGAAATAATGACTACTTATTTAATGAAAGAAAGGTATTATTTTAATAAAGTGTTTGAAAGAGGGATGATGGCGAAGGAATTTCGTCCATTTACATCTGAGTATATCATTCTTCAGCTAAAAGGTCTTTTGAGCATGCCCTTTTTAAATACGCAATATATGACTGAAGTTCTTCATGTCCTTCCAAATGAAAAATATTTTGCTGATAAATATATCGAAGAACTATATTACTGGATCGAAGGAGTCCTTTGCGACCATAAAAGTGAAAATGCGTTGTTAGCTGTAAATTAGAAAAACTTGACATTCGCTAAAGAGCGTTTTGCAAATGGCTTAGCTTTTCTTATGCGATAATATTAGCGCTAATATTATTTACATTTTCCTACTAGCTTAAAATAGAAATCGGCTCATTCGCACGATTTCTTCATTCACCTATTTTAAATAAGCATTTGCTCTCTGTTTTGACCGAGGTCTTTAATTCGGTGTGCATCTGAACCATAAATTAGCGGTATGCCCATTTCTAAGGCTTCTTTCACGACCCAATTCGGCGGGTAGGATTCCCTGCAAAGCGGTTTTTGAAAGCCGGCACTATTGTAATCAAGTTCATAGCCTTGTAATTGAATAGCAGACAAAATAGTTAATATGTCCTCTTTATTTTCATTGGCAATTGGAAATTTTTTTTTGAATTTTTTCACTAAAGTCATATGCCCAATTCGTTTCGGTTTATATGCACCTAAATCTTCTTGAACTGAGCGTAGGACGGTTTGGTAATAGACTCGATAAAGATGTTCGATAGATCCATATTTCATCACCATATTAGCGAAGTTTTCAGGGCTGTAGTCCAAACAATCATATTCATCACCATTTTTCAAAAAATGTACGGATAAAATGGCATCATCTAAAAACGGACCATATTGATTGAGAAAGTATGTTGTCTCTCGCTCATAGCCTTCGATATAATCAATTTCCAATCCAGTGTTTATTATGATGTCATGACGATAAATTGCTTTTACCCTTTCAATTTCCTCCATGTATATGTCTAAATCCTCCAGCTTCATCGCACTGTCTTTTTTTGGAGTAGGATCGATGAATCCCTTTGGCAATGGAGCATGCTCTGTAAAGGTTATTTCTTCATAACCTAATAAAATGGCCTTTTCCACATATCCCGTTAACGCATCCATTGTGCCATGTGGACAAAATGGGGTATGAATATGTCCGTCTTTTTTCATTTGAAACATCTCCTTCCTTTTAAAATTATAAGAAAAGATGGAAAAATATGAAAACAATTATAAAATTGATACTTTTTCACAATAATTTAGATAAAAAAGTGAAATAAATAGTCAAAAATTGTCGTTTACATGGTATCATAAAAACATTGAACTTAACATGAATTTAATTTTTGTAAATCCATATATTGGCTCGAGGAACAGAACAGGGGGCTTTAATAAAAATGAAATTTGTTATTGGCGGTCTCGTCATTTTGATAGGGTTATTTTTAACAGGCTATTTTTTAAAGAAAAAGTATTATCGAGAAGTTGACAGGTTAGAAACATGGAAGATGGATATTACGAATCGCCCTGTTCTTGACGAAATGTCGAAAGTAAAACAATTAAATATGACAGGACAAACCGAACAATTATTTGAGCGTTGGAGAAATGACTGGGATGAAATTGTAGCAGTACGCTTACCGAATGTCGAGGAATATTTATTTGATGCAGAGGAATACATAGATAAATATCGTTTCAAGAAAGCAAAGGGTGTTCAGCAGGAAATAGAAAAGTATTTATCTGAGATTGAAGATAATATTAAAGTAATGTTAGAGGAATTGAATGAGCTTGTCGGAAGTGAAGAGAAAAATAGAAAAGAAATTGAAGAGCTAAAGGATGTGTATCGCGAAAGTAAGAAAACATTATTGGCTCATCATCATACATACGGAGCTTCTGCAGCACAACTTGAACAGCAACTAGATGAAACATTTTCAAAGTTTGACGATTTTGATGAAAGTACAGGAAATGGCAATTATTTAGAAGCTAGAGAAGTGGTCTTTACGATTCAATCGAGATTAGAGGAAATCCAATCAAAGATGGAAGCGATCCCGACTTTACTCGTTGAATGCCATTCTAAAATCCCTGCCCAAATTAAGGAATTAAAAGAGGGATATAAAGAAATGGTCGAGCAAGGGTTTATTCTTGATCACGTCCAGCTGGAAAAGGAAACAGCAAAGATTGAAAAGGAGATTTCTGCATTTATAAAGAAAATTGATCAGGCAGAGATTAGTGATGTTAAATCCGGGATTGATGAGATACATGAAAGCATTGATGTATTATATGACTTACTTGAAAATGAAGTTCATTCGAAGCATTTTGTCACAAATCATGATGAAGCAACGAAAAATCTGTTATTTTCTAATAGAGAAGTAAATAATCAGCTAAGAAACGAATTAGAGCTTGTTCGAGAAAGCTACCATCTATCTGAGCAAGATATCAATATACAAGCTCAGCTTGATAAGAAGTTGACTCAATTAAGTAAGCAATTTGAAGTACTCGACCATAAGATTGCTGATAAAGCAACAGCTCATTCACTTCTAAAGGAAGAGCTAGAGTCAATTAAACAACAATTAGAAGAAATTGTTGAGGCACATAAAGCTTTTTCAGAGAAGCTACAAGCTTTAAGAAAAGATGAAATTGCTGCTCGTGAACGGATTACAGAACTAAAGAAGAATATCGCAGACACAATTAGGCTAGTTTCAAAAAGCAATGTTCCTGGGCTCCCTCAAGATTACCTCTATATAATGGAGGATGCGAAAGAAAGTATTGATAATGTGCTCATTAAGCTTGGTGAGAAACCATTGAATATTCAAACTGTGCAGCAATATTTAGAAGTAGCTGAGCTTACAGTGGACAAAGTTGTGAATAATGCGAAGGAAATGATTGAGACGATTATGCTCGTTGAGAAAGTAATTCAATATGGCAATCGTTATCGCAGCAGATATCCTTCTGTTGAAGTTGGTTTATTAGAAGCTGAAGCATCATTCCGGGGGTTTGACTATAAAGCAGCATTAGAGCATGCCGCAACATCAATTGAGGAAATTGAACCGGGTGCTATGAAGAAAATAGAAAATTTAATAAATCAATCAGAGGAGTAAGCCATTCATGTGGCTCTCCTTTTTTGTTATTAGGAAATTAAAGATTCGCTACCTGTGAATGATTTGTTAAATTGGTGCTGTTAAAGGAAAATGTTGATTTTTGCACCTGTTGATTGGAGCGGAAATCAACAGCTTTGTTTAACAGAACCTTTAAATTAAAAAAGAGGTCGGCTTATTGCTTATTGCCGACCTCAGTAAAATCACTTTTAAAGCAAAATTTAGTTTGTTGTTACAATTCTCTTAGTAGCTCCAAAGAGGATAGCCAATACATATCCAATTAATGCTCCAATAATGGCAGGTATAAGCCAACCAATTCCATTGTCAAATAGTGGTAAAACATGTAGTGCTTCTGTAATACCAGGAATTTTCAATCCGGCAGCATTTAAGCCATCCACAATTCCAATTAATCCTGTTGGAATCATGGAAAATATATATACGGAAGTATAGCCTCTAAAAAGGTTATGAGCAAATGATAAGAAAATTAACATAATAGCAATTGGGTAAATAAAGACTAAAACTGGTACTGAGAAACTAATAAGCTGTGATAAACCAACATTTGCTATAACGGCGCTAAACACTGAGAAAATAACAGCAAATTTCTTATATGAAATACTAGGGATTAATTTAGAAAAATATTGGGCACAAGATGAGATCAAACCGATAGCAGTTGTTAAACAAGCAAATAAAATAGCCAATGCCAAAATAATTGCACCGAATTCACCAAATAGATGGTGTGCAGCTGCTGCAAGAATAGCTGCTCCATTTTCTTGTGCGCCAATCGTATCGGTACTTGTAGCACCTATCCATGCAAGTGAAACATAAACGAGAGCAAGGGCAGCGGCTGCAATCACACCTGCACTTATGCAAAGTTTTGTAACTGTATTTTTATCGGTTACACCAAATTCTCGAATCGACGCAACAACAATACTTCCAAATACGAGTGAAGCAATGGCATCCATCGTTAAATAACCTTCAAGAAATCCTTTGAAAAAAGGTCCGTTCGCATAAGCTTCATTAGGGGTGCTAAAGTTACCTAAAGGTGTAATAAAGCTTTTAATGGCGAAAATAGCTAAAACGATTAAAAGAGCAGGAGTTAATATCTTTCCAATTCTGTCTACTAATTTAGAAGGATTTAATGATAGCCATAATGTAAGAACAAAATAAAGAATGGTAAAGATTAATAAGGCTAATCCCAATTTTGCTGATCCATCAGGTAAAAAAGGAACAACTCCAATTTCAAAAGAAACTGTTCCTGTACGAGGTATGGCAAAAAGTGGACCAATGACTAAATATAAGACGACAGTAAATACGACTGCAAAAATAGGATGAACTCTACTAGCCAATATTTGGAGATCGCCAACTCTTGAAATAGCGATAACCCCTAATAACGGAAGCCCAACTCCTGTAACTAAAAAGCCGATAACAGCTGGCCATATATTACTGCCCGCTTGTTGAGCAAGAAATGGTGGGAAAATCATATTCCCTGCTCCAAAAAAGAGGGCGAACAGCATTAGTCCGACGGGAATGATTTGTTTTGAAGTAAATTTAGCGTTCATGTTTTCTCCTTTCATGTTACATTTTTAACACTTTAAATCAATATACCTAGACGGAATGTTTTGAAAATTTAATATAAAATATTAAGAACACTAACATAGTATCATATGAATAAGTATAATTGTGAAATAATATTAAAGTCAGAATTTTAAGTATGTTAAGATAATTATCTTATATACTTGAATTTAAATAATTTAAATTTAATTCTTTATTTTCGTTGAAGACTTCGTTTTGTTTATATCTATAGTGAGATTTAATATAATAACTATAGGCTTAATTTTTTATTATATTATGATAATGATTGAAACAGCCATTTTAAAAGACAATAAAATATGGTATGATTTAAAGTTGCTAATAGGTTTTCGGATGTGGAAGGATGGTACGATGATTTATTTTGATAATAGTTCAACGACAAAGCCATTTCAGGAAGTGTTAGATTCATTTACGAAAGTATCGGTTGAATATTTTGGTAATCCTTCTTCACTTCATCGAATGGGAGGTCAATCAGAGAAACTTCTTTTACAAGCTAGAGATCAAATAGCTCAGCTTCTAAATGTACAAACAAATGAGATCTTTTTTACATCAGGGGGCACAGAAAGTAATAACTTAGCAATTAAAGGTGCAGCTCTTAAATATAAAAATAGAGGTAACCATCTTATTACGACTGAAATCGAACATCCTTCTGTAAAAGAAGCTTTTTCTCAGTTAAAAGAGTCCGGTTTTCGTGTAACTTATCTTCCTGTTGATAGCAATGGAGTCGTTAAAATGGAAGAAATGCAAAAAGCGATTACAGATGAGACAATTCTCGTTTCAGTTATGCACGTTAATAATGAAATTGGATCTATACAGCCTATAAAAGAAATAGGTCAACTTTTAAAGAAATACTCAAAAATCCTTTTTCATGTCGATCATATCCAAGGAATTGGCAAAGTCCCTCTTTCGATCAATGATTGCCATGTTGACCTTCTCTCAATATCTGGCCATAAGTTTCATGGACTAAAAGGGACAGGTGTGCTATTTATTCGCAATGGGGTTGGGATATCACCCTTGCTTTCAGGTGGGGGACAAGAAGGAAAGAAAAGAAGTGGAACGGAAAATGTAGCAGGAATCGTCGCGATGGCAAAGGCTTTGCGGATAACTCTTATTAAACAAGTAAAACATAAAGAGACGATGACAGCTATTAAGCATTATTTAAGAGAACAGTTGGAGAAAATAGAGGGAATTACAATTCATACACCGATTCATGAATCGGCCCCCCATATCCTAAATTTCTCTATTAAAGGGTTTAAAGCTGAAGTATTTGTTCATGCTCTTGAAGAGCATGGTATTTATGTATCAACGACGAGTGCCTGTTCATCTAAAAAACAACAAGCAAGTAATACTTTATTAGCGATGGGTATTCCTGATGAAGAAGCGATGAGCGCAATAAGGATTAGTCTTTCTTATGAAAATACAATTGATGAGGCTAAGCAATTTATTGGGGTTGTTCACAATACGATAATAAAGCTTAGAAAGGTTATGAAATAATATGAATTATGATCGCATTCTTATCCGATACGGTGAACTTTCAACAAAAGGGAAAAACCGCAAAGGATTTATTGATAAGCTTAGAAGAAATATAAAAATGGTTCTTCGGGATTTTCCGAATATAAAAATAGAGTTAAAACGTGAAAGAATGTATGTTCTTTTAAATGGCGAAGATGGTGCTAAAATCATTGAACTGTTAAAAGGTGTCTTTGGGATTCAAACATTTAGCCCTGCGATCAAAACAGTTAAAGAAATGGATGTAATCAAAAAGGACGCGTTAGAACTTTTTCACAATGAGTATAAAGAAGGAAACACCTTCAAAATTACAACAAAAAGAGCAGATAAAAATTTCCCACTCGATACAAATGAAATAAATCATGCACTTGGAGGACATTTATTAATCAATGTCCCAGGCTTAAAAGTAAATGTAAAAAAGCCGGATATTAATGTTTTAGTTGAAATTCGCGAGGATGCAGCTTATTTATCTTGTCAAATTATCAAAGGCGCAGGCGGGCTTCCAGTAGGAACAAGTGGGAAGGCAATGCTCATGCTTTCAGGAGGAATAGATAGTCCAGTTGCCGGTTTTTTAGCTATGAAAAGAGGTCTTGGCGTTGAGGCTGTTCATTTTTACAGTCCACCCTTTACAAGTGAACGTTCGAAGCAAAAGGTCATTGATTTGTCCGAAAAACTTGCAACTATTAGTGGTGTAATAAAGCTGCACATCGTTCCTTTTACAGAAATTCAACAACTGATCGGGAAGCAAATACCCGCAAATTATTCAATGACGACAACAAGAAGAATCATGCTCCGAATTACAGATGAAATCAGAAAACGAAATGATGGATTAGCTATTGTAACAGGAGACAGCCTTGGACAAGTAGCGAGTCAAACACTTGAAAGTATGTATGCGATTAATGATGTGACAAATACACCAATCATAAGACCGTTAATTACGATGGATAAAACAGAAATTATTGAAATCTCGATGAAAATAGATACTTTTGATATTTCAAAACGACCATATGAGGATTGCTGTACTGTATTTGTTCCTTCATCACCAAAAACAAAACCAAAAAAAGAGAAAGTTCTACATTATGAAAGTTATATTGATTTCGAACCTCTCATAGGTAAAGCGGTCGAAAATATAGAAACGATCCAGATTAAACCAAATGCTTCGAAGACTGAAGAATTTGGAGATTTATTTTAAACAAGCTACCTTCATATTTCTATGAATTACCAGTAATTAATTGAATATGGCTATGTGATTTTACACATTCTATACTCACAAGGAGGTGATATCACATGGCTAATTCAAATTCAAATTCAAATCAACTCTTAGTTCCTGGTGCACAACAAGCATTAGACCAAATGAAAATGGAAATTGCTACTGAATTCGGTGTAAATCTTGGCCCAGATACAACTTCTCGTGCTAACGGTTCAGTGGGTGGAGAAATTACAAAACGTTTAGTGCAAACAGCTCAACAACAATTGGGTGGCTACGGAAGATAATATAATTAAATAAATAATATGGCTACAAGGAGCAGGATTGAATCCTGCTCCTTATTCATGCTCTCCTAACAGTGTAAATTTATTCCTAAAATAAATAATTTTAAATTTTAGGATAATTTAGTATAATGTCTTTAATTGAAAAACTCTGTTATTGGTAACCTATTATTGATTGAAGCGGAAATCAACAACCAAATTTAACAGAGTCTAATTAAAATGCATTTAGTTTAGTGTAGGGGGAGATTGAATGAGACGAGAAGATTTATTGGCACCGGAAACATATAATCTAGTTTCAGAAATGGAGCGTTTTGCAAAAGATAAAGATAGATTAGCCATTATTTGGGAGGATGAACACGGAGAGAAAAAAGAAATTACATATGATCAATTGCTATTAAATGCAAACAAAATAGGCAATGTCTTCTATAAAAATGGATTAAAAAAGGGCGATACATTGCTTATTATGATTCCTCGACTCATTGACGCATATCAAGTATATCTTGCAGCATTAAAGGCTGGTTTAGTTGTGATTCCTAGTTCTGAAATGCTCCGTTCTAAAGATCTCCAGTACAGACTTAATCATGGTGATGTAAAAGGAATTGTAAGTTATTTCCCTTATGTAGAGCAATTTTCACATATTAATGAAGCTAAAGCCTTGCCTAAATTTGTTGTAGGTGCTGCAGCTGATGAATGGATTTATTTAGATGAAGAGATGAAATCTTCTTCAGATGATTTTCAAATGGCAGATACTTCTCGCGAAGATATGGCTTTTCTTTCCTACACATCAGGAACAACTGGCAACCCTAAAGGTGTCGTGCATTCGCATGGCTGGGCATTTGCACATTTGCGAACGGCAGCCCCAAATTGGCTATGTATTGAAGAAGGTGATGTTGTTTGGGCAACAGCAGGACCAGGATGGCAAAAGTGGATTTGGAGCCCGTTTTTATCTGTACTTGGTTCGGGTGCAACGGGTTTTGTTTACAATGGAAAATTTGAACCAACAAAATATTTGCAGCTTTTACAAAACTATGAGGTAAATGTTCTTTGTTGTACACCAACTGAATATCGAATTATGGCCAAAGCAGACAAGATTCAAGAATATAAGCTTCCGAATCTTCGCAGTGCCGTTTCCGCTGGGGAGCCGTTAAATCGGGAGGTTATTCATACATTTCGCAAGTATTTTAATATTGATGTTAGAGATGGATATGGACAAACGGAGAATACATTATTAGTCGGGATAACGAAAGGGATGGAATTAAGGGAAGGCTCAATGGGCAAGCCTACACCAGGTAATAGAGTAGACATTATTAATGAGCGTGGTGAAGTATGTGCAGTCAATGAAGTTGGGGATATTGCTGTTCATATTGAAACGCCTGCCTTATTTAAAACCTATTACAAAGATCCAGAAAGAACGGCTATGCAATATCGTGGCAATTATTATGTAACAGGGGATAAAGCGAAAAAGGATGAGGATGGCTATTTTTGGTTTGAAGGCCGAGGAGATGACATCATTATCAGCTCTGGTTATACGATTGGACCGTTTGAAGTTGAAGATGCATTAGTCAAACATCCATTTGTTAAAGAATGTGCAGTTGTCGCAAGCCCTGATGAAATTCGTGGGCATATTGTAAAGGCATTTGTCGTCTTACAAGATGGTGTTGACAGTTCAGATGGTAATCTTGTGAAAAACCTACAAGAGCATGTGAAAGAGTTGACTGCACCATATAAATATCCGCGAAAAATAGAGTTTTTACACGAACTTCCGAAAACAACATCTGGTAAAATAAGAAGAGTGGAACTAAGAAAACAAGAAATGGAAGCGAGATGAAAAGCTGAGGCGTCTCGAACAGGGGCGACAAGCATAAGACAAGCCAGCAGGAAGGTTGTACTTTACCTTCATGCTGGATTGGGTTATGACCTCGAGCCCCTAGACGTCGAAGCTAGACAGATCGAAAAGCTGAGGCGTCTCGAACAGGGCGTTTGCGATTAAAATATTATTGACGAATGCAGGCATGAACTGCCTGCATTTTTGTTGCAAAGGAGTATTGAAGAATGAGTACACTTTGGTATGGTGGCAATATTTACACGCTGCAAGATGAAAATCATCAAGTTGAGGCTGTTTTGACAAATGGAAATAAGATTATGGCACTCGGAAAGCTTGCAGATTTAGAAGAGAAATATCATGCTGAAATCAATGACAGGATAAATATGAATGGCGATACTATGCTACCTGGCTTTGTTGATAGTCATATGCATTTAATTGGTCATGGAGAAAAGTTGATAAGACTTGACCTTTCTTCGTATAAATCGAAAGAAGAAGTGCTAGCAGCTGTTAAAGAGTATGCAAAATCAACATCTGAAGGTGAGTGGATTATTGGGGAAGGATGGAATGAAAATCTTTGGGAAACGAACGAGTTCATCTACGCACATGAATTAGATGAGATAGTTCCGAATCATCCTGTACTTCTGAAAAGAGTTTGTCGTCATGCACTTGTAGCTAATACACGGGCTTTAAAGGCGGCTTCAATTGATGAGCATACAGAAAATCCTCCAGGTGGGGTAATTGAGAAAGATGAGCATGGAAAGCCCAATGGGATATTAAAAGACAAAGCATATGAACAGCTATTTAATGTTATTCCAACCGTTTCTGAGGCATATTTGCAAAAGGCTCTTACTGAAGCGATTAAAGACGCATATCGCTTAGGCTTAACTGGTGCACATACGGAGGATTTAAATTATTATGGCGGTTATACTCGGACGTATGAAACTTTTAAGCGGGTTATTGAGGAGGAAGGTCTTTCTTTTCGAGCTCATCTTCTCGTTCATCATGAGGTTGTTGATGAAATGATAAATGCAGGGGAGCATTTTCATAGTGGCAGTGAATGGATTGAATTTGGAGCGATGAAGATTTTTGCTGATGGAGCTTTAGGGGGACGAACAGCACTGCTTAGTCACCCTTATGCAGACGATCCTTCAACGTCAGGAGTCGCCATTTTCACACAAAGTCAATTAAATAATCTTGTGAAAAAAGCGAGAGAATATGAGTTGCCAGTTGCTGTCCACGCTATTGGGGATTTAGCATTTGAGATGGTATTATGTGCGATTGAAAAGTACCCATTACAAGGGAAAGGAAGAGACAGACTCATTCATGCGCAAATTCTTCGTGAGGATTTAATTGAACGAGCCAAAACATTACCACTCATTGTTGATATCCAGCCAAGATTTCTTGCTTCTGATTTCCCGTGGGTTATCGATCGAATCGGTGCTGAACGTAATGGACATTATTACGCATGGAAAACGTTATTACAGAACGGATTGCCATGTGCTGGAGGCTCTGATGCACCGATTGAGCCATTAAACCCTTTACTCGGCATTCATGCTGCTGTTACGAGAACGAATATAGATGATCCGAATCATACAGTATATAATGCACAGGAATGCTTAACGGTTTATGAAGCAGTTAGCTTATTTACAAAGGGAAGTGCCTTTGCTGCTTGTCATGAAATGAATAGAGGGGTTATAAAAGAAGGATATTTGGCGGATTTTACAATTTTGCAAACAGATATTTTTAAAGTACATCCAAAAGAGATTCCGAATATAACGGTCGCAAAAACCGTCATTGGTGGAAAAATGGTTTATCCCACTCTTAACTGGCAGTAAGACTCCCACTTCAAGGTTCGATGAACAAAGCAGCATAAGTGGGAGAGCAACTGCCAGTAAAGGTCCGATTGGTTCAATTAACAATCAGTGGGGATGAAGGCAGACTAAGAACGCAACGTCCTGTTGCAACGTTTGCACTGGCATGTCATGTGCGTCGGAAAACCCCCACTGATTGAAGTTTCACTTTATCAGGCAAACAATGATTATATTTCGTAAAATAAATGGTATGATAATCTTTCAGGTCGAATAATCATTAGACTAGAAAGAATCGAGGCTAACCATGATAAAAAATGAAAATCAAATGGGGATTTTTTATGCGGCTTTTTCGTATTTAATATGGGGGATATTGCCAATATATTGGAAGTTGCTTCAAAATGTAAGTTCTGATGAAATATTAGCAAATAGGATTGTTTGGTCTTTTGTTTTCATGATCATGCTCTTACTTCTTTCTAGGAAATGGAGAGAGTTTGCTCAAACATTAAGAGGCTTTCGAACGAATAAAAAACAGCTATTTGCTCTCTTGATTGCTTCCCTATTAATTAGCGGTAATTGGTTTCTATATATTTGGGCTGTTAATTCAAACCATTTGATTGAAGCAAGTTTAGGATACTATATAAATCCACTTGTGAGTGTTTTACTTGGCATGATTGTCTTTCGGGAAAAACTATCACTTGCACAATATTATTCCTTTGCTTTAGCAATAATCGGTGTATTGATTATTACGGTTTCATATGGGAAATTTCCTTGGATAGCTTTTTTACTAGCTTTTTCTTTTGGATTGTATGGATTAATGAAAAAACTCGTAAAGGTTGATTCGACTATTGGATTAACTTTAGAAACACTTGTTGTAACTCCAATAGCATTCGCTTATATGATATTTTTAGCTTCTAAAGGAACCCTGGCCTTTTTATCCTTATCTATCGGAACAGATTTACTTTTAATTGGCTCTGGAGCGGCAACTGCTCTTCCGCTTCTGTTTTTTGCTAAAGGAGCACAAAAAATACCGATGGCAACACTTGGATTTTTGCAATTTATTGCGCCTACTTTAACATTAATTCTTGGTGTATTTCTTTATCATGAGCATTTCTCTAACATTCACTTACTATCTTTTTTATTTATTTGGACAGCAATTACACTTTATTCTATTTCGAAAACAAAACTGTTTAATCGTCTAGAGATGAAGCGGAAGAAAGAGAAGGGGATTGGCGTATAGAGGAAGAGCAAAGGGGCTGTCCAAGATGACAGCCCCTCGAATTTCATTTCATAAATGTTCCAGTAAAAATGATTCGTTATAAAAATGTTCTTTTTACTTTTTCCCAGAAGGAATTATCCTTAAGCTTAACTGTCTTGATTTTTCGTTCACTTAATTTAATATCAATTTTCTCTACGTGCTGAATGCTTAAAGCTTCATTATCCATTCCCATTGTTGGGTGATCATTTCCGTCTTGAACAACACCTAAAGTTAGCTTTCTATCACCGCTCAAAATAAAGGAAGAACCTAGTGTACGGTAGCGATTATTATTTAAAGAAGCCATCTCACTTACTTGTAAGCAAGGAAGAAGCGGGTCAACTATCGATCCTTTTAATGATTTATTATATGCTGTACTTCCAGTTGGTGTTGCAACAACCATTCCATCTCCTCGGAATGTTTCAAAGTGGAGATCATCAATATACACATCAAGTAAAAATGTTTTGATAATGGCAGAGCGAATGCTGAATTCATTTAAACAATGGAAGGAGGATTGATCATCAATCGTCACTTCGATCGTTGGATATCTTCTTACTTCAATTTGTTCATTTGTCATTGCGGTAACCATTTTATCTGTTTCGTCTAAATGAAAATCACAGTAAAGATTTAGACTTCCCGTTGTTGAAATTCCTGCATATAGACAATCCTCTCGGAAGCCTGTCTTGCGAACAGCTTGCAAAAAAGTACCATCTCCGCCAATACTAACAATCACATTCGCCATTTTATAATCTGAAACAATGGTGAATTGATGAAGCCTTGCTAATTCATAAAGATGCTTAACCTTTTCGATCATTTCCTCATCATTTTTATGATAAAAATAAATATTGCGTCGAGCAGGCATTTACATTCCCCCATTTGATAGTAAGAAATAAATTCTATCTCCATAAAGTTGATAATTTGGTATGATATGATAATGTTATCAAATTTAGTTTACTTGTATTTGAAACATTTTTAAAGATGAACTCGTAAAGAAAATGAGGGATTAAGTAGAAATGACTTAATTATGTCAAAAACGATTGTTTGGAGGATGAAACACAATGAACGGAAAACGCTGGGCTGCATTAGCGATTGCGGTATTTTTATTTGGTTTTTCAGTTATTACGAATTTACTTTCATCATTTGCTTTCAAAAATGTAGAATCATCATTCACAGATATTTTTGCAAGCAGTTCGGGCTTTACTGAAGAAGTGATTGAAGCAGGTAGTGAAATGAAGAAAATCGCTGTTCTTGATGTCAACGGAGTCATTCAAGATACTGGAGGAACGACCTCGCTCTTTTCCTCTGATGGCTATAATCACCAAAAATTCATGCAAATGCTTGAACAAGTAAAAGAGGATAGTACTGTAAAAGCATTAATTATTAAAGTCAACTCTCCAGGTGGAGGGGTTGTAGAAAGTGCTCAAATTCATGACAAAATTAAACAAATTCAATCAGAAACGAAAAAGCCTGTTTATATTTCAATGGGGTCAATGGCTGCTTCAGGCGGTTATTATATTTCCGCACCTGCTGACAAAATTTATGCCAGCCCGGAAACTTTAACAGGTTCACTTGGTGTCATCATGCAAAGTATGAATTATGCTGGTCTTGCTGAGAAATATGGCGTGGATTTCGTGACAATTAAAAGTGGACCTTATAAAGATATTATGAGTCCAACTCGTGAAATGACAGAAGATGAAAGAAAAATTCTTCAATCGATGATTGATAATTCTTATGAAGGATTTGTCAAAATCATATCAGAGGGACGCAAAATTCCTGCAGCGAAAGTAAAGGAAATTGCGGACGGAAGGGTGTATGATGGTCGTCAAGCGAAGGAATTAAATTTAATTGATGGATTTGGTTATACGGAAGATGTCATTAAAGCATTGAAAAAAGACCAAAAGCTAGAAGGGGCTAAAGTTGTCAAGTATACTGAAAGCCTTGGCTTTGGCTCAATGTTCAAGTTGAGCGCTCAAAAGGTGCTGAGTCCTGATGTTGAAATGGCTGGTTTAATGAAGTTATTATCACAGCCTAATTCTCCACGTCTAATGTATTTATATGCTGAATAGGAGGGGCGATAATGACTATAAATGAAGCAAATGAAAAGGAAATGATCGGTTATCATATTCCCGTTAGATTCGCGGGTTTTTGGATGCGCTTTTGGGCATATTTGCTCGATTTAATTGTGATTGGAAGTATGGATCGGTTAATTATCAATCCGATTTTCCGGCTATTGAAAATTCCGTTAATAGAAGCTCATATGTTTGCTCCAATTTCAATTGTAACAGCCATCACATTTTATGCTTATTTTATTTTGATGACTAAATTTTTTAAACAAACAATAGGAAAGATGGTATTTGGGTTAAAGGTTGTCGATTTGGAAGGAAAGCCACTATCTTGGGGTACTGTAATTTTTAGAGAATGGATCGGTCGATTTATTTCAAAATTTATTTGGGTTGGATATATAGTTGTTGCATTTTTACCGAAGAAACAAGGATTACACGATCTGTTTACAGATACAACCGTTGTGCATGAGAAATAATTTACAAAACGTGTTAGGCAATTCATTGTCTGACACGTTTATTTTTTTTTTACGGGGAAATACTGTGGCTGAAAGGTTGTGACTGAAATTGAAATGGTTGTTCATTGTTATCATAGTCATTTTCGCGCTTTTTCTACTTCTGTTGATAACGAAAGTAAAAGTCTATTTGCAATATCAACATCATAACGATGACGATCATTTGAAAATACAGTTTAAAATTTGGTTTGGCTTAATTAAATACAAAATAGAACTCCCCTTGATTAAAATTGATGATGATTCACCTACGATTGTTGTTAAACAAAAAAAATCAGATAGAGATCAAGAAAGTTCAATGAATAAAGAAACGAAGCAATTTTCTTATGATGACTTGCTTAATAGCTTTAGGGATATGGGGGAGCTTTTGGTGCATATCATATCCTTTAATTTGATCGTTCGTAAGTTTCTCAAAAAAGTAGCCATAAAAAAAATAGAATGGCATACGACGGTAGGGGTGAATGATGCTGCTTATACTGGAATGATTGCAGGAGCATTTTGGGCGATAAAGGGAGGAATTATAGGGATGATTAGTCATTTTCTTAAATTGCAAACCGTTCCGAATATAACGATTACCCCTCAATTTCAGTTAGCTATTTCACAAACGTTCATTTCATGTATGATTCAATTTCGAATCGGACATGCTATGTTAGCAGGAATAAAAATAATTAAATATTGGAAGGGTGGTAAGCCTAAGTTTAGGAATAAACCGCTTTCTACCTTATCTAATAGTAAAACTAAATCAGTATAAGAAGTGGAGGCTTTAACCAATGTCAGATCATCCAATTCAAGGGCTAATGACAACAGCCATGGAAAATTTGAAAGAAATGATTGATGTAAACACAATTATTGGAGATCCGGTAGAAACTCCAGATGGCAGTGTCATATTAACAGTTTCCAAAGTCGGCTTCGGGTTTGCTGCAGGTGGTAGTGAATTCAACCTTGATAGCCAATCAAGTGGAGGCGGAGGTGGTGGAGGCAATAGTCAACAATCAAACAGTCTTCCGTTTGGTGGAGGAAGTGGAGGTGGTGTTTCGATTACCCCTCTTGCATTTTTAATTGTGAATTCTAAGGAAGTTAAAATGATTCATCTTGACGAAAGCACCCATTTATATGAACGTATTCTGGATCTTGCACCACAAGCTGTTGACAAAATTCAGCATATGTTTAATAAAAAGAATCATGAGCAAAATCAAAACAAAGGCGAGTATAATGGACCAAAATCAGATTTAAATATTTGATTAAAAGTAGTTAACTTTTCCTAATTAGGAGAGGTTAACTTTTTTCTTGGTTGGTAGTTTACGTTTAGAACGAATGAATTAGGATGAGAATCTGAAGTGTAATTAATTGCAAATAGAATGCTAAAAAGATATGATTTACATTATACATATATTGTTTAAGGAGGAAGAAAAAATGGCGGAAATTACTTTTAAAGGGAATGCAGTGACATTATTAGGAAATGAAGTAAAGGTTGGGGATAAAGCTCCTGACTTTAAAGTTTTAGCGAATGATTTATCAGAAGTTACGCTAGCTGATTCTAAAGGTCAAGTACGCTTAATTAGTGTTGTTCCTTCAATTGATACAGGTGTTTGTGATGCTCAAACTCGTCGTTTTAATGAAGAAGCATCTAAATTAGATAATGTAAAAATTCTTACAGTGAGTGTGGATCTTCCTTTTGCTCAGAAGCGCTGGTGTGCAGCAGCTGGCATTGAAAATGTACAAACTGTTTCAGACCATCGTGATCTTTCATTCGGTGAAGCATTTGGTGTTGCGATTAAAGAACTTCGTTTACTGGCACGTGCAGTTTTTGTTGTTGATTCAAACGATACAGTTACATATGTAGAATATGTAAGTGAAGCTACAGACCATCCAAACTACGAAGCAGCAGTAGAAGCAGCAAAACAAGCAAAGTAAAAAGTAATGCTGAAGCTGGACAAAGTAATGCTGAAGCTGGGCAAAAAAAAGCTGAAGCGGAAAAAGACTGAACAGAAAATTATACGATACTTACCCCAGATGATTGTCTGGGGTTTTTCTTGGCTAACAGAAAGTTTATCAAAGTGTTAAAATGAGACAATAGAAATGAAAGGGGAGTATTGTGAATGAAAACTACTCCAGTCGAGGAGTTATTTACTGTTTTTAATGAAACGGCACTTATTATTCAAGAAGAATTATTATGCACATACTTAGAAGCGTTAGCTGAAACGGGAGAGAATATTTTTCAGGAAACAATTCTTCAAGAAGAGCTAAGTGAATTAACGGTCAAAAGAATAAAAAAAAGCTATGAATCCATCCATATTGGCAACTATTCAAAGGAAGATATCCGAAAATCCTTTCAGCTTTCCATCCTTAAAGGGATGAAAGAGATCGTTCAGCCAAACCACCAAATGACTCCAGACGCAGTAGGAATGCTTGTTGGTTATTTAGTTGATAAATTTGTTCAGGAGAAAACCATTCGATTGCTTGACCCAGCAGTTGGAACTGGAAATCTTTTAACAACTGTGATTAATCAGCAAAAAAATAAAATTGTTGAGGCAATTGGGATAGATATTGATGATATTTTAATAAAACTTAGCTATGTCAATGCCAACTTACAACAGCATCCGATTCAACTTTTCAATCAAGATAGTCTTGAACAGTTGTTTATCAATGAGGTAGATGTTGTCATTGGAGACTTGCCTGTCGGCTATTATCCAAATGATGTTCGTGCAGCCGATTATGAGGTTAAGGCTGAAAAGGAACATACTTATGCCCATCATCTTTTTATTGAGCAGAGTATAAGACATATAAAATCAGGTGGTTATTTGTTTTTTATTATTCCGAATCGATTGTTTGAAAGTGAACAAGCTTCGAAGCTTCATGAATTTATTATGAAATATGCGAATATCCAAGGTGTATTACAGCTTCCACTATCTTTATTCAAAAATGAACAAGCAGCAAAAAGTATTTTTATTCTTCAGAAGAAAGGTGAAGGTGTAAAACAGCCGAAGCAAGTGCTGCTTGTTAATATGCCGAGCCTATCAAAAACGACAGAAGTAGAAAAGATTCTTCGAAAAATTGATGAATGGTATAAAGAAAATAAGTGAAAATAAAGCTTAGCTTGTCTGTCAGTTAGTTGTCGGTGCTCATTTGGAATGTCTACTTTTTCAACATTTGCAGTAATGTCAATATTTCTATTGAAACTCCTCTTGAACAGTTTTGTAGACAATGTTTTAATTGAAATTGATAGGGAAAGGAGCGGTAGCAGTGTATGGCAAAAATCATTGCAATTAATGCTGGCAGTTCTTCTTTAAAATTTCAATTATTTGATATGCCAAGTGAGAGAGTTATTTCAAAAGGTTTAATTGAACGTATAGGTTTAAATGATGGGGTATTCAATATAGAAGCAAATGGTGAAAGAATTAAGGAAATCATTGATATCCCGAATCATGATATTGCCGTTACGCTTTTATTAGAAAAGCTTATATCACTAGAAATTATTCAATCATTACGTGAAATAGAAGGGACTGGCCACCGTGTTGTTCATGGAGGAGAATATTTTTATGAATCTGTGTTAATTACAGATGATGTTTTGAAAAAAATTGATGAGCTATCAGAATTGGCGCCACTTCATAATCCACCGAATATGACAGGGATTAAGGCTTTCCAACGAGTATTGCCTAATGTTCCTGCTGTAGCTGTTTTTGATACTGCATTCCATCAGACAATGCCAGAAAGCTCATTTTTGTACAGTTTACCGTATGAATATTATAAAAAATACGGGATTCGTAAATATGGATTCCACGGTACATCTCATAAATATGTTTCACAACGCGCTGCTGAGATGCTTGGTCGTCCCATTGAGCAATTAAGGCTTATTACATGTCATCTTGGAAATGGAGCAAGTATTGCGGCAATAAAAGGTGGGAAATCGATTGATACGTCAATGGGATTTACTCCTTTAGCAGGTGTTACAATGGGGACTCGTTCGGGAAATATTGACCCAGCCTTAATTCCATTCATCATGGAAAAAACGAATAAAACAGCTGAGGAAGTATTGGATGTTCTGAATAAAAAGAGCGGACTGCTTGCGATCTCCGGCTTTTCAAGTGACCTGCGTGATATAAAAACGGAGGCTGCTAGAGGGAATGAGCGGGCAGAATTAGCGCTTGAAGTGTTTGCGAACAAAATTCATAAATATATTGGCTCCTATGCAGCAAGAATGCATGGGGTAGATGCAATTATATTTACTGCCGGAATTGGAGAGAACAGCAGGGTCGTGCGTGAACGCATCCTAAAAGGTCTTCAGTTCATGGGGGTATACTTTGACCATGATCTCAATAAGATTAGCGGAAAAGAGATTTTTATTAACTACCCTCACTCACCTGTGAAAATCATGATCATTCCAACGAATGAGGAAGTTATGATTGCACGAGATGTAGTACGATTGTCTTCTGGACACTAAATCATCCTAAAAATATAAACAGTTATTGAATGGAGGAGTATTGGATGGCATTGACCGAACGGGAAAAAAGAGTTTTAGCCGAGATACAGGAATGGGAAAGTAAGCTATTCGGTTACGAGCCAAATGATCTTGAGTTAACATGTGAAAAATATTTAGAACACTCATTTTCACTTTTGCCTGAACGTATTCAACAGCAATTCTTTGCAGCGTTCGATAGTTGGTTATTCCATCTTCATGCCTTAATTCAAGGCTCCCAATTGCAGCTTGATGCGAAAGAACGGATTTTAACAGCAGGGCGAGTATTTTCCACTCAAATTGACAGCATTGAGGATTTACATAACTTATCAATTGATCAGCTACAATACATAGCCCAGCAACAAATTGCTCGTCATCGATTATACTCGTTTGCTCAAGGTGGAATGGCAGGTACTGGCCATACACTTATGCTCGGAGCTGATCTTCCAGCAATGGCAGTGATTAATTTAAGAGCTGTCCAGCTAATCGCCATGACATATGGAATTGAGGTTAACACACCTTATGAGATGATGAGCTCACTTAAAGTATTTCATGCAGCAACACTCCCACCTCGCTTGCAAGGCAAAGCTTGGAGTGATTTGTTGGATGAGCTTCAAGATGTGAATGAGCATTATTTTTATGAAGGAAATGAAGAATTAGCGGATGTTACTTGGATGGAACAACCAATTAAACAGCTATTTAAAGCGATGGCGATTTTTATTTTTCGAAAAAAATCAATTCAAGGCATTCCCTTCATTAGCATGGCGATCGGTGCAGGGGCAAATTATCAGCTAACAAGAAAAGTAACAGAGTTTGCCCATCACTATTATCAAATGAGATATTTGCATAAGAAAGGAGGCTTTTATGGGTGAGTGTAAAGGAGCATAAACAGCAGGCACCTAGACAAGTAGCATGCAAGGTTATTACTGTAAGTGATACGAGAGATAAAGAAACGGATAAAAGTGGAAAGCTTGTGATTGAGCTTTTAGAAGCAGCAGGGCACTTAATTGTTGATTATACAATTGTCAAAGATGAAGCTGAGGCACTTCGTTTAGAAGTATTAAAAGGATGCCATGATCCGAATATTGATGCCGTACTAACAAATGGCGGAACAGGAATTGCATTACGCGATATTACGATTGAAACAGTAAAAGATTTATTTGACAAAGAAATTAGTGGATTCGGAGAATTATTCCGCATGCTTAGTTATCAAGAGGATATCGGCTCATCTGCCATTCTATCACGTGCGATTGCTGGAGTTGTTAAGAATAAAGCTGTGTTTTCTACACCGGGCTCTTCTGGTGCAGTCAAATTAGCGATGAATAAATTAATCCTACCTGAGCTTGGTCATATCGTAGGAGAGTTAAAGAAAGATTTATAAATTATGTAGCTTAAAAGACCGTTTCTCCGAAAAAAAGGAGAGGAACGGTCTTTCTTATAATATCAGAATTAAAATCTTTGAAGTTGGATGAGTGTCT
This sequence comes from Cytobacillus sp. Bva_UNVM-123, assembly GCF_046351715.2. Lineage (NCBI taxonomy): Bacteria > Bacillati > Bacillota > Bacilli > Caryophanales > Bacillaceae > Cytobacillus > Cytobacillus sp. Bva_UNVM-123. The sequence goes on along the minus strand of NZ_CM177772.1, from coordinate 3,820,859 downwards.
AGCTCCAGCGCCTAGCGACTAGTAAACTTCCAACGCATAGGACGTGCTAGTGCAGGCGTTGCCACAGGACGTGGCGGATTTAGCCTGCCCTCCCTCTCCCTACGATAAGTCAACATCGACTCGTTTCACTTGTCGTGTTTCCTTATCTCAGTCGAGGTCAGTCCAGTTTATACGTCGCTGACCAAGGCGCTTACGCTTTTCTTATTATAAATGAACTTTCTCCGTAACATCCTGATGTGTACGATACCAAAGCCATAGATCATTAATGATTGAAGCAAGCTCTGAAATTTCACTGTTTAGCTCACAAGATTTAATAAAGTTCGCTTCATTATTGAGCAGTGCTTGTTTCATATTAATCATATTTTCTAATTCCTCAATACGATCAGGAATTCTACCTCTAATTTTTTCCCAATGAAATAAAATGGTTTGTTGAATATTTTGTGGATAATCATCCCAGTCCTTATCAAAGGCTGGGAGGGAAATGCCGAGACGATCATTATGTGAAAAATGTTCTACCATTTATGAAATCCCCCATAGCAAATGTTACTTCTATTCTACATGAATATGACTCTTCCTTCCATGAATAAATCGTTTTTTCTTTTTACATTTTTCTAATAAAGTATTGATTTCTATAAAAAATATGATATTCTTATACAATATCATTGAATAAAAACAAACATTAATGAATAATTATTCGTAAATTAAGGAGGAAATATTAAAATGTCAAAACCAAAAGTAGTTCTCGCCTATTCAGGTGGTTTAGATACATCAGTTGCTATTAAATGGTTAGAGGAGCAAGGCTATGCAGTAGTAGCTTGCTGTTTAGATGTTGGAGAAGGAAAAGATTTGAATTTTATCCAGGAAAAAGCTTTGTCTGTTGGCGCAGTTCAATCATATGTCATAGATGCTAAGAACGAGTTTGCTAATGATTATGCATTAGTTGCCTTACAAGCTCACACATTATATGAAGGCGTCTATCCACTTGTTTCGGCACTTTCACGTCCTTTAATTGCCAAAAAACTTGTTGAAGTTGCCGAAAAAGAAGGGGCAGTTGCTGTTGCTCATGGTTGCACAGGAAAGGGAAATGACCAAGTTCGCTTTGAAGTCGCGATTCAAGCATTAAATCCGGAACTTGAAGTATTAGCTCCAGTTCGTGAATGGAAATGGTCTCGTGAAGAAGAAATCGAATATGCAAAGGAAAAGAATATTCCGATTCCAATTAATTTAGATTCACCATTTTCCATTGATCAAAATTTATGGGGAAGAAGCAATGAATGTGGAATTCTTGAAGATCCTTGGGCAGCGCCACCTGCTGAGGCTTATGAGTTGACTGCTAGTCTTGAAGAAGCACCAAATACACCTGATATTGTTGAAATTGACTTTGAAAAAGGGGTACCAGTGAGCCTTGATGGAAAGAAATATCCATTATCTGAGCTTATTTTAGAATTAAATGCACTTGCTGGAAAGCATGGAGTTGGCCGTATTGATCATGTTGAAAACCGATTAGTAGGAATTAAATCTCGTGAAGTATATGAATGTCCAGGGGCAATGACATTAATTAAAGCCCATAAAGAGCTTGAGGATTTAACTTTAGTGAAAGAAGTTGCTCATTTTAAACCGGTTATTGAGAAGAAAATGGCTGAGCTGATCTATGAGGGACTTTGGTTCTCTCCTTTGCAAAAAGCATTAGCAGCATTCCTTCAAGAAACACAAACTTTTGTCACAGGAACAGTAAGAGTTAAGCTTTTCAAAGGACATGCCATTATTGAAGGTAGAAAATCTCCGTATTCTTTATATGACGAAAAACTAGCAACCTATACTTCAGATGATGAGTTTGATCACAATGCAGCCGTTGGTTTTATTAAACTGTGGGGCTTACCTACAAAGGTACAAAGCATTGTCCAAAAAGGCAAGAAGGTGACAAATTGAAAAAGCTATGGGGCGGCAGATTTACGAAATCAGCAGAAGAATGGGTAGATGAATTCGGCGCCTCCATTTCTTTTGATCAAGAATTAGTGATGGAGGATATTGAAGGAAGCATCGCTCATGTGACGATGCTTGCGAAGTGTGGAATTATTACCGAAGAGGAAGGACATAACATTAAACAAGGGCTTGAACAGCTGAAAGAAAAAGCTGAAAATGAGGAATTATCCTTCTCTGTAAAATTAGAAGATATTCATTTAAACTTAGAAAGCCTTTTGACCGACATTGTTGGACCTGTTGGTGGTAAGCTTCACACAGCCAGAAGTAGAAATGATCAAGTTGCGACTGATATGCACTTATTTTTGCGTAAGCAAGTCCAAGTCATTATCCATTTAATTGAAGAAATGCAAGACGCACTTATCGAGCAGGCGGAAGCAAATATTGAAACGGTTATGCCAGGCTATACTCATCTTCAGCGGGCTCAGCCGATCTCATTTGCTCATCATTTAATGGCTTACTTCTGGATGCTTGAGCGGGATAAAGAGCGTTATTCTGAAAGTATAAAAAGAATTAATCTTTCCCCGTTAGGTGCTGGTGCATTAGCAGGTACAACATTTCCAATTGATCGATATTTTAGCGCAGAATTACTTGGGTTTGAAGGGATTTATGAAAACAGTCTTGATGCTGTTAGTGATCGGGACTTTATTATTGAATTCTTATCAAATAGTTCGCTATTAATGATGCACCTATCTCGATTAAGCGAAGAATTTATTCTTTGGTCTAGCCAAGAATTCCGTTTCATTGAACTGGATGATAGTTTTGCAACAGGAAGCAGTATCATGCCGCAAAAGAAAAATCCAGATATGGCAGAGTTGATTCGAGGGAAAACAGGTCGAGTGTATGGGAACTTAATGGGACTCCTCACTGTTTTGAAAGGATTGCCGCTCGCCTATAATAAAGATATGCAGGAAGATAAAGAAGGCATGTTTGATACAGTTAAAACAGTAACAGGCTCCCTAAAAATCTTTGCTGGCATGATTCGGACAATGACCGTGAATACATCTTATATGGAAAAGGCAACAAAAACAGACTTTTCTAATGCGACAGAGCTCGCAGATTATTTATCGAATAAAGGAATCCCATTTAGAGAAGCTCATGAAATTGTCGGAAAGCTTGTCTTAACATGTGTGAATAAAAGCTGCTTCTTAGCAGATTTGCCGTTAGAAGAATTTGTCGAAGCACATCCGCTGTTTGAAGAGGATATTTATGAAGTACTAGATCCTGTTACAGCAGTTAAGAGACGTAATAGTGCAGGTGGGACTGGCTTTGAGCAAATTATTATTGCGATTGAAAAGGCGAAGGAAAAGCTTGGGAATAAATAAATTTCGCTTATAAAGCAAGTTGCTGTTTGAAAAGGGCTTTGAAAAATTTTCATAAAATAGATACGAGGGAAGAGAACAATTTTGTTTTCTTCCCTCGTTTTCTTTTCTAAAAGATAATAATATCTAATCATTTTTTGATAAAAGCTGATGTTACACGAACAGACGGATATGTTTGAAAAAGTAAGCGATATGAAAGAATTTAGACCGATATTTAAGATAAAGTGTTGGATATTTACCGAGGGTATAAAAAACATTTTAAAAAAGAGTGAAATTTTCCATCTACAAAACTCGTTATAATTAATGAAAGTAAAAAAACGCGACATGCGCATGCTCGTTAGGGTAGGAGGTCAAAATGGAAGAGGAACAGCAATGGATCCAAGAAGTGTTAGCTGGCAATAAACAAGGCTATGCTTACATCATTAACAAATATAAAAATCAACTATATGCAACCATTTTGAGGATGACAAAAAATCCACAAGATGCCCAAGATTTAGTACAGGAAGCTTTTATTAAAATATATGAACAATTAGGAAAGTACGATGGCAAAGGCTCGTTTTCTAGTTGGCTATATCGAGTGGCGTTTAATCATTGCATGGATGAGTTCCGTAAGAAAAGCTATCAAATGAGGCGAGTAGAAATCAATGAGGAGTTAATGGAGGATTCGAAGCATCCAGAGGTTATTTTTCTAAAAAAAGAGAAAAGCCGCCAATTAGAACGGCTCATTTCAACATTACCAGATGATGAGCGGATGATTATTCTCTTACGCTATGTTAATGAGCTTTGCTATGACGAAATTAGTGAGCTTGTAGAAGTTCCCGTTTCGACTGTTCGCAATAAGCTTCATCGAGCGAAGAAGAAAATGAGAGAAACGGTAAAACGAGAAGGAGGCTATTTTTATGAAGTGTCCAACGACAGATAAACTATCGCAATATGTTGATGACCTTTTAGTAGAGATGGAGCATATTGAAATAGAAGAACATATTTCAAGCTGTATTGATTGTAAACAATTAGTAGAGACATTTAAGACCGAACAGCAATTTCTAAAGGAAACATTACAAACACCAACGCTGCCTGATGATTTTGCCTCGCTTGTTCTTGATAAGCTTGAGCCTTACGAACAAAGATCTGTCAGTCGAAAACGGAAGACTTGGAAACGTATTATGGTTGCAGCTGCAGGCATTGTATTAGCTTTTGGCCTAACAGCGACTTTCAATGCTAGCTTCGCAAACTGGATTAGTGGATTATTTGGAACCGATCAAGTCGACGAAGGTTTAAGAATGGCAGCGGATGCGGGTCTTGCTCAACGTGTGGATAAAGAAGCAACCGATAAAGGATTAACATTTAAAGTGGAAGATGTTGTGGCAGATTCCTCTCGAATAGCACTATCTTATCAAGTTTTTAATAGTACAGGAAAATTAGAGGATATTCAAGTCTATTTTGGAGATCCGAACAATGAAGTAACTGTGATTGATCAATATGGAAATACGCTTGAGATTGCCAGTATGGGCTGGACAGGATCAGGTGATGATGGCTATGGCTCTATTGAATTATCCATGAGAGAACACCTAGTACAGGAAAAGGTAACGATACAATTAATGCTATCAGAGTTAGATGGGATTCAAGGGAATTGGAGTATGGAAATTCCTATTGATTTAAATGAAAGTAATAAATTAACAACTGTTCTTTCATTAAAGGATAAGCAGACGAGTGTGAATGGTGTAGAACTAATAATGAAGGAAGCGAGGTTTAATCCATCGACGAATGAAATTGTGTATGAATCAGGTTTTACAAAAGAAGAACTAGAGAAAATTGAAAATGAAATGAAGGAGCTTACTAAGAGATTTGGTCACGAGAAAATAGACAGGTTCATGCATTATGGAACGAGCATCGGTTATTCAATTGAGCAAGTAAACGGAAAACCGCTTGCTCAGCAAAATATATTTATTGAAGGGAAAGGACACCCAACTAGTGAAGGCGGAGGTTTGGGAGGTTTTGGTCAGATTATGGACCAACTTGGTCGCTATACGTATACTGACTCCTACATTCCTAGTAAAACTGAACAGAAGCTTTCATTTGTATTAAACGGGGTTTTCAAAACAGTCCCATCCGATTTTTCCATTACAATTAAACCAAAGGAATTAAAGAAGAAGACCATTTCATTTGAATTTGAAGGCAATTATTTCACGATTAATAAAGCGGAAATGACTAAAGAATATTCGCTGGGAAAATCACAAGGTCCCAAAGTTGAACAAGAAACAGCATTTACCATTGAAATGGAAGGCGGTAGAGAGGCCACAGCAACTGAGCTAGGAACGTGGATTCTTGTGGATAATAACGGTGAAATTTATCACACTGGTGGTGGAGGGTCTATCCTAGATGAAAAGGATAAACATGGTCGTTATAAAACGACAATAGAGATAAGAGTTGAAGAAATGGATGAGGTTCCAGAAGAATTAACATTGCATCTTGTCTCTGTAACTCGCTATACAGAGCTTAAAAATAAATGGAAGGTACCACTATATTAATGAAAACAGTCATTTTGAAGGCTAATGCTTTTGAGGTGGCTTTTTTTCTACTTGGAATCTATTGGTAGATAAAGTGTAGCTATTAAGGACGACTACAAAAAACTAGTGGATAGAAAACATTGCTTCTTCTTGTGCTAGAATTTTGTTTTATAGAGTTTCTGAGCATTACTGGAGAATATTATCATAATGTACGCAAATTCGAGAATAATCAAAATTAAGCTAGTAAGGATGAGGTAGAACAAAATAGAAATTTGCATGATTAATTTAAAATACTCAGGGTAGGTGAAAATAGTGATTCGAATAAATATTGTTGCATTTTTATATACATTAAATCCTGAACTATATTTCTTACTATTAAAAAGAAGTCAAAAGAGAGGGGGTTTTTGGCAGCCAGTAAGTGGAGGCGTAGAAAAATTTGAACCACCAATTCAATCTGTTAAAAGAGAAATTTTTGAAGAAACAGGAATATAAGATATTATTAAAATATAGACCTGGATTTATCTTATGATTATGAGTGTATGAAGAACAATGTTAAGATGAGAATGAAAGATATTTGTTATGGTGTAGAATTAGATAAGATTGAACTCGTTATCTTATCAGAAGAGCATTCAATGTTTAAATGGTGTAAAAAAGAAGAAGTGGATAAATATCTGAACTGGAAAGAAATACTTGTTTCATTTGAAAAACTTAATAAAATTATCAATCTTTAGGGTAGGTATTTTTTTACAAGGAGTGATCAACATTACCTCAATTTGCTTAGTAAGACATGGAGAAACAGATTGGAATGTAGCGAAGAGGCTTCAAGGAAAAACAGATATTCCACTAAATAAGAATGGCATATGGCAATCACATAAATGTGGTGAGTATTTGCAGGCCTCTGAATGGGATATTATTGTTACAAGCCCACTTAAAAGAGCAAAACAAACAGCTGAACTTATCAATGAAAATATAAAAATACTACTCTTGGAAATGGATGAATTCGTGGAACGGGGTTTTGGTGATGCAGAAGGTATGACAAAACAGGAATGCATTCAAAAGTTTCCCAATAAAATCTATCCAAATCAAGAGGAAACAGAAGATTTTCATAGACGCGTAATGTCAGGAATTGAAAAAATAAATGAAAGTTTTAAAGGAAAGAAAGTATTGCTTGTGGCACATGGAGCAGTTATTAATGCAATTTTGGCTATTCTATCAAATGGTGAGATAGGTTCGGGAAAAACAATATTATTAAATACTTGTATAAGCAATATTCATTTTATCCAAGAAGGATGGAAGATAAAGGATTACAATCAAATAGCACATCTTCTTGAAATGGAAAGAAGATGATTTTTTTAGCGATTGCCCATTCAGAGCAGTCGTTTTTGTTTTTATCAAGTGATTAATAATTAATGTGAAATAATTCTAGGTATTCTTCGAAAAGTAAAAACAAATTAGTTGAAAATTTATTAGTTCATCCATTTATAATGTATCTATTCAACTGAATAGTTGAATAGATGGGGTGATAGGTTTGGATAACAATGTTTTAAAGGATTTATTATATGGAGAATTCGCAAGGATCGGGAAAAGTCTTTCCAGTCCGAAGCGATGTAGTGATAAGCAGGCAAACGGGAATCAAAACAGTTGACCGATTCCCGAAAATGAAGATAGAGCCAGTAAACGGGAATCGAAGCAGCCAACCAATTCCCGAAAATGAAGATAGAGCCAGTAAACAGGAATCAAAGCAGTCAACTGATTCCCGAAAATCAAGATGGAGTCAGCAAACGGGAATCAAAGCAGTCAACCGATTCCCGAAAATCAAGATGGAGCCAGCAAACGGGAATCAAAGCAGTCGACCGATTCCCGAAAATCAAGAAGAAGTCAGCAAACGGGAATCAAAGTAGTCGACCGATTCCCGAAAATCAAGATGGACGGGAATCAAAGCAGTCAACCGATTCCTGAAAATCAAGAAGAAGTCAGCAAACGGGAATCAAAGTAGTCAACTGATTCCCGAAAATCAAGATGGAGCCAGCAAACGGGAATCAAAGCAGTCGACCGATTCCTGAAAATCAAGATGGAGCCAGCAAACGGGAATCAAAGCAGCCGACCTTTTCCCGAAAATGAAGATAGAGCCATTAAACGGGAATCAAAGCAGTCAACCGATTCCCGAAAATCAAGATGGAGCCAGCAAACGGGAATCAAAACAGTCGACCGATTCCTGAAAATCAAGATGGAGCCAGCAAACGGGAATCAAAGTAGTCAACCGATTCCCGAAAATCAAGATGGAGCCAGCAAACGGGAATCAAAACAGTCGACCTTTTCCCGAAAATCAAGATAGAGCCATTAAACGGGAATCAAAGCAGCCGACCTTTTCCCGAAAATCAAGATAGAGCCATTAAACGGGAATCAAAACAGTCAACCGATTCCCGAAAAACAGGAAACATCTAGAAAGAGGGAATCAAATGAGTAAAATGATAAGAAATTTTTATTGTTATCATGCAAGGAAATGAAATTTCTTTGGCGAATTACTCATCTATATGTAAAGAAAATTTGAGTAGGTGTCTAATGAGAAAATTTGTTATTTTAATTATTATGTCAATTGCAGCCATTTCATTAGTTGGATGTAATTTAAAGCCAGATAAATAATCAAATAAATGAAACAAATATAATATTGAAGAAGAAAAGTTGTTCATTGAAAAACGTGTTGGCACAGAAAATCAATATGAAAAATTGAAAGAAATAACAGACAAGGAAAAGGTAGAAAAAGCATTAAATATACTTAAAAAAGTGGATTGGGAAAATGCTAAAATTAAGATGGCTTTCCCACCTGATTTTAGGATTAACAATAAATACTTAATTTGGCTTACTCCTCAAAAAGATATGCTTGAAGTGTTTATCCAAGGTCAAAATAAATAAACGAAACTATCTGAAAAGGATTCAGATGTTTTATATGAAATGATTACAGACGAAAAGCTCGGTGAATCGTTTTCACTGAGCTTTTTATCTTTTCAGTTGAGCTTTGATTTTATTCAATTGTTCCTTTAATTCATTTACTTCATCATCCGTAACATTAGCTTGACCATATCTTACTTCCTGATAAGTTTGTACATTCATTTTTATGCCCATTCGTGTAAACCAATCTTCCAATGTCTCAAAATGCTTTCTTCCCATTTTCTTTTTAACTGCTTCTTTCTCGAAATGATACATCAGCTTACGGACTGGGTGATCGAGCTTAGACGTATTTCTTTTGAATAGTCGTCTTAAATTCATTTTAGGACTAATTTTCTCGTTAATTCTCGCATTTGATGAAATTTCAATAGAATCTTCACTAAGGATAGGCTTAAGCTGGTTTTTTAGTTTAATAAAAACAAACACGAATATGGTTAAGCCTAGTATGATTAAAAAAGTAATCCCAATAACATTTGCTACTGATTCATTAATAAAGCCAAAGATCGAATTTCCAAGTTCTGATTCAGCCAGTATGTTCTCATCTGAAAAATCTGGTTCAACTTCTGGTTCCTTAAATTTAAATTCAAAATCTAAAAATTTTAATAGGCTCGGATCAAATGAAAGCATTAATAATAGCATTTCCCAAGCCTTTTTCAAAATGAACCAAATAAAGTAGGTGATGATTCCACCTAAAACGAGGAAGCTAAAATAATAGAACAATAGTTTAAGCTGTGATAGCTTATTTTTTTCATGCGTAAGAATAGTGAAATGACTAAATATATTTCCTACTATTAAAATAAAAAATTGCAATAGTAAACAGACGAATAAACGATAATCATGAGATAAAATGAAAAATATGCTGGCTAATATCGTTGTAATGACAAGATAACTTCGTTCACGATTCACTAGTTTTTTCTGTTTCAGCATGAGATAGCGCCAAATTAAGATAAATGTAAAGAACATATTAATTAAGCCAGGATAATTTAAAATGTGGAAAAGGGCTAAAAGAAACGGTGCGATTAAGAAGTACCATTTATAACCTAATGTAAATTTTGAATAAAAGGAAAAAACGATACTTAAACAAAAAGCGATGCTTAAATAACTCCAAAATGGAATGGTAAATAAATAAAAATAGAAGTAAGGAAAGGAAATGATAAAAATGATAATAGCCTCACTATAATAATGATAAGCTAATGTGAGGATTGGGTGCTTATTGTGCAAGCTGCTTCACTCCCTCAATCCAAGGCCTAATTGTTGCCCCGTCACCGGTATTTTTCAGATGGAAAATGGCCCCTTGTCTTCGCTTCCAATGACGGATTGTTTCACTAAATTCAGCAGGGGTTTCTCCGATTATTACAAGCGTCTTTGGCTTTGATAATTGCTGTCCAACTCGATGGAGCATTTCATTAAATGAAACAATCGCTGTTTGCCGCTCAATTCTAGCTAACATTTCTTGTGATTGTAAATAATGTCCTTTTCCTTCTCCTTCTGGTATATGGAAATAGGGGACTTTCCCTGATTTACGGGCATTGATATATACCTCGTATGGAAAGCCATTTTCAAGCGCATATTGACATAAAAATGATGTGTAAGATAATAGAGTCTCTAAATTTTCATTAAAATGGCTTAAATTTAATTTATTTTCAACGGTTAGATTCACGATAAAAACAAAGCTCATATCAGCTGTTTTTTCATAAACATTTGTTTGTAATTTTTGTGTTTTAGCAGATGCTTTCCAATTAATGCGATGAAATGGGTCACTAAATTGATAATCCCTTGTTCCTAACGGACTTTGGATATCTTCTATTGGAGAAAACTTTACTCTTTGTTCTCCAGAATTTTGATAAAAGACTGTTTCCATCCCATGTACTGGCAATGGCTTTGGAAAAACAATTATTTCCGTTTGAAAGTTTTTTGAATATAACAATGAGACTGTATCAAACATAAACAAATGTGGAAAGGAATACATAATCTCATGTAATCTAGTTGTCCCCCGTTGTTCAGCCATAATGGGGATGTCAATCGACATTTTTCGATGACTATATAATGAAGCGAATATTTTAATCACTTTCCAATAATTTTTATGATAATTATGTTGTTCAATCGTTTTAATAGCTGGACCAGTTCTAAACTGAAGTTCCCCGTTAAGCAGCGGAAACAATGATTGATTTTGAAAATGGAATGCTACGGTTGATACTTCACCTGGAAACAACTTTATTTTTACTTTTGGGTTTTCTAAAATTAATTGCTTTTCAATCTTCTTTACATAATATTTGCTTATAAATAAATGAGTAGCAAAAATACCAGTTAGAAGAAAAAAAAGTGGACTCCGTGCGATAGCTCCTAATAAGGAGAGAACTAGCATGACAATGATGATAAAATCAACATTTTTTGCATGATTTATCCCATACATTTTTTTCCAAATCATGTTTGATTAACCCCGTACTCAACAGGCACGATCGCTTCCCTCATGATCTCATTGATAATTTGTTGTGGTGTTTTTTTCATTGAGCCTTCCATCGTTAAGATTAGTCGATGTTCAAAAACATATGGTACTAATGCTTTGACATCTTCTGGTGTGACATATTCGCGGCTTTTTATGTATGCTCGAGCTTGGGCAGCACGCATTAATGCAAGCATTCCCCGTGGGCTAATGCCAAGTTCAACATCTTCATGTTCCCTTGAACTATGAATGAGATCAATAATATATTCGAACACAATGTCTGAAATCGTTACTTGCTGTATTTTGTCTTGTAATGATTGAATTGTGTCTAATGTAAGGGATGGAGATAATTTGTCAAAAGGATCCTTTTGACAATATGATTGCAAAATCAACTTATCCTCTTCTTTAGATGGGTAACCTAAATCTATTTTAAAAAGGAATCGATCTAGCTGGGCTTCTGGCAGTGGAAATGTGCCGTAATTATTTTCCACAGGATTTTGGGTGGCAATTACAATAAATGGTCTGTCAATTTTCATTGTTTCTCCATCAATTGTTGCTTGAAATTCTTCCATTACTTCTAAAAGACTTGATTGTGTTTTCGGTGTTGCCCGATTGATTTCATCTGCAAGCAAGACATTTGTTTTAATTGGACCAACACGCAACTCGAAATCCTGTGTTTTCGGATTAAAAAAACGAATTCCAGTTATATCACTTGGTAAAACATCTGGAGTGAATTGAATTCTACTAAATTCTCCGTTCAATACTTTAGCAAAGCTTTTTGCTATTTTTGTTTTTCCCGTACCTGGGACGCTTTCAAGTAAGAGATGCCCTTGTGCAAGTAAAGCAATAAACAATAAATCTAGTACTTCATCTTCACAAAAAATTACTTTTTTAATGTCTGTTTTTGCATGGGTGATTACGTCCATTCAATTACCTGCCTTCTTATTTTAATATAACTGAATTTTCTTCATATTCATAAGTGTATCATAGATTGCTGATTTTGTAAGTTAAGGGATAATATGGGTTGTGGTTGTAAAGCAAATCTTTTATGAAATATCCCAAAATATTAATTTCGTAAAAATTAATGATAAAAAATGAAATGAATTGCTCGATAGACACGTTATTATAAGTGAAAGTTAAAAACGTGACATGCGCATGTTCGTTAAAGTAGGAGGTCAAAATGGAAGAGGAGCTGCAATGGATCCAAGATGTATTAGCTGGCAATAACAACAATTTATAGAAGAAACATTACAAACACCGACATTGCCTGATCATTTTGCAGCGACTGTTTTAGAAAAGATCCAGCCTTTTGAGCAAAAGTCGTCGCATAAAAAATGGACTTCTCGTAGAAAGAGAATCTTGCTTACAGCAGCAGGTCTTATATTAGCTTTCGGTTTGACAGCAACAATGAACCAAAGCTTTGCTGAGTGGATAGGAGGGTTATTTGGAACAGGACAAGTAGATGATGGTTTGAGACTAGCAGCGGATGCAGGTTTAATTAACAAGGTTGACTATGAAGTAGAGAATAAAGGAATTATTTTTAAAATTGGAGAGATAATGGCAGATTCATCTCGTGTTGCATTATCCTTTCAAGTTTTAGATGAAAATGGGAAACTTGACAATGCAAAAATTAATATGGCTGTTTTTTTACATCAGGAAAGTGAGATAGATGTAAACATGCTGAATAGAAAACTAGTTTATTTTTAATATGGTACAATATGGATAAATGAAGCTTTAACTTTTTATATTAAACATTTTATGCTTCCTCATCATTAGTGATGATTCAATATCTAGTTGATAACTGCTCCATCAGGACCGTCATATTTTTATTAAGAGAAAAACAAGCTACATAAGAAAAAGAACTAAAATTACCCCAAGAATAAGTACCATAATTGAAACTTTATACTGCTTCGAATCCTTCACATATTTCCAATCAATCCATGACTGAAATCCTAATGCAACGATAATCAGAATGATAAAAAAACATTTCATCACACTGCTTTCTGAGTAATAGGTCAGGATTACAAAGTTCGTAATTATTGCGATGAATGCGAGGATAGCTTTCCCCCACAAATTAATCTTTTTTCCATCCTCTGATATCTCTTTCTTTTCGGTTCCAATCCAAAATTTTCTTAATAATAAATGAGAAATAGAGAGAATAATGAGGTGAATGAAATAATGACTACCATTAAAAATCCCCCTTAACTAATTAGCAAATATTTATCCTCATGCATGTTAATTGTAATTTAACATATATTTCTTTATCTGAAATATTAATAAGCAATACTTACTTCTAATAGAATGTTTTTAGAAGGAGTTATTTAATTTTTATAAAACAATTAGCAAGAAGCAATTTGGTTGACTATAACTAGTGCATCCATCTATACTACACCTATTCAACCAATTAGTTGAATAGGTGAGGTGGGAAATATGTTAGATAATAGTGTTTTAAAGGATGTACTATATGGAGAATTCGCTAGGATTGGGAAAAGTCTTTCAAGTCCGAAACGATTAGAAATTCTAGACTTGTTATCTCAAAGTCCTAAATCGGTGGAAACTTTAGCGAATGATACGGAAATGACTGTTGCAAACGTGTCGAAGCATTTACAAACTCTTTATCATGCAAAGCTTGTAACGTTTAAGAAAAAGGGAAATTACGTCATATATGAGTTAGCTGATGAAGCTGTTGTGGATTTCATGAATTGCTTGCGAAGTTTGTCTGAAAAACAACTAGTTAAAGTTCAACAAATAAAAGAGGAGTTTTTAAATCATCAAGATGGAATCGAGGGAATCTCTCTAGCTGAACTTAATAAAAGAATGGAAATTGGCGAAATATTATTAATTGATGTCAGACCTAAGGAAGAGTATGAGGTGGCACATATTCCAGGAGCCATTTCAATACCGTTGCAAGAGTTAGAAGAAAATTTGTCTGCATTTCCTAGTCATTATGACGTAGTAGCTTATTGTCGAGGTCCTTATTGCGTTATGTCTGTGAAGGCAGTCGAATTGTTAACAGCGAAAGGTTTTAACGCTTTCCGTTTAGAAAATAGTGTTCATGATTGGCAGAAGTTTAGGCAGGAATCATAAAACTTTTTTAAGAATAGGTGGTTCAACCGATGTCACAAAAACGAGATGTTTCACACACTTTAGAAAGTGAGCCTGCTTGGATCCAAAATTATATTGACAATCCTGAACAACAACAGCGTTTATATAAACGGACGTTAGTTATCGTTGTGTTGTCGCAAATTTTTGGTGGAGCGGGACTTGCAGCAGGAATTACAGTAGGTGCACTTCTTGCTCAAGACATGCTAGGAACTGAAAGTTTGGCTGGAGTTCCAACAGCGCTGTTTACACTTGGTTCTGCCATTGCAGCATTACTTGTAGGGAATCTCTCCCAACGATCCGGACGCCGATTTGGACTAAGTACTGGATTTATTTTTGGGGGGATCGGTGCAATTGGAGTGGTGCTGGCAGCTGTCATGAACAATGTCCCCTTCCTCTTTGCTTCCCTTCTCGTATATGGTGCTGGAACTGCGACAAACTTACAGGCGCGTTATGCAGGTACAGACTTAGCTAATACAACTCAGCGTGCAACGGCAGTAAGCATTGCCATGGTGTCGACTACATTTGGGGCAGTGGCGGGACCTAACCTAGTTGAAGTGATGGGCAGATTTGCAGTTTCCATTGGTGTTCCCTCACTCGCAGGTCCGTTTATATTAGCAGCTGTTGCTTATATCTTAGCTGGTTTAGTATTTTTGATTTTCCTGCGTCCTGATCCCCTTATCGTTGCCAAAGTCATTGTAAACAAAGGGAAAGTAGCAGAAGCTAATGGTGCAGTGAAGAAGCCAAGCGATCTTTCTGTTAATAAACAAGGAGTTATAGTAGGAGCAACGGTTATGATTGTTTCCCAAATTGTCATGGTCGCCATTATGACAATGACACCAGTGCATATGGGACATCATGGGCATGGATTACATGCTGTCGGGCTTGTAATAGGGATTCATGTAGCTGCCATGTATTTACCGTCACTTGTCACGGGGATTCTTGTTGATAAAATTGGACGAACTGCGATGGTTATTGCTACAGGTGTTACTTTACTTCTTGCAGGAATCATAGCAGCTTTAGCACCGTCTGATTCAATGGTATTACTAGTTTTAGCTCTAACACTGCTCGGCTTAGGCTGGAACTTTGGCTTAATTAGTGGCACCGCTCTTATTGTAGACGGTACTTCTCTGTCTAATCGTGCAAAAGTACAAGGCTCTGTAGATGTCTTTATTGCTTTAGCTGGTGCAACAGGTGGAATAATCTCAGGTTTTATCGTAGCTCAATTTGGTTATACGACCTTATCATTTGTCGGTGGATTTCTGTCATTGTTACTAATACCTGTTGTACTATGGTCAAGAAGCAATTTGAAAGAAAAACAAATAGCTGAAAATTAAATTTATATTCTATTATTCTATTACATGCATCATGCATATCTATTAAACTGGCAAATGGGAATAAGTACATACAGTCGACCGATTCCCGAATAATAGGAAGAATACAGCGAACGGGAATTAGTTTAGTCGACCGTTTCCCGAAAAGTAAGCAGAAGGTAGCAAACGGGAATTAGTTCGGTCGACCGATTCCCGAAAAGCAAGAAGAAGCCGGCAAACGGGAAATAGTTCGGTCAACCGATTCCCGAAAAGTAAGAAGAAGGTAGCAAACGGGAATTAGTTCGGTCGACCGTTTCCCGAAAAGCAAGAAGAAGTCAGCGAACGGGAATTAGTTCGGTCGACCGATCCCCGAAAAGCAAGAAGAATGTAGTGAACGGGAATTAGTTCGGTCAACCGATTCCCGAAAAGTAAGAAGAAGGTAGCAAACGGGAATTAGTTCAGTCGACCGATTCCCGAAAAGTAAGAAGAAGCCAGCAAACGGGAAATAGTTCGGTCGACCGTTTCCCGAAAAGCAGGAAGAATGTAGTGAACGGTAATTAGTTCGGTCAACCGATTCCCGAAAAGCAGGTAGAAGCCGGCAAACGGGAATTAGTTCAGACAACCGATTCCCGAAAAGTAAGAAGAAGCCAGCAAACGGGAATTAGTTCCTCCAACCGATTCCCGAAAATCAGGAAGAAGCCGGCAAACGGGAAATAGTTCAGTCGACCGATTCCCGAAAAGTAAGAAGAAGGTAGCAAACGGGAATTAGTTCGGTCAACCGATTCCCGAAAAGCAGGAAGAAGCCAGCGAACGGGAATTAGTTCAGTCAACCGATTCCCGAAAAGCTTAGGAGAGAATTATTTTAGGAGAAAACTAAGTATCCGGCCCCAAAAACAAAAGGGAGCCGGATTATTTATTATGATTGATATTGTTTCTGAACAAGTTCAACAATATTTATTTTTTCAAGATATTTCGTCGGTGCTAGAAATGTGACCGTGACGACGCCAGGGTGGCGGCCAATGTCGATTGAACCTGTAATGGTTGCACGGTTTAATACTTCTGGAACGGTAATGCTGAAAGCATTGGCAGCTCTTTGTAAACCATTATCTGTTGCTTCATTTAAATTAGCCCCAGTTCCAATAAAGGATACAGGCAAAGAATCCTCAAGTTCTTGTACTCCCCATTTTTTAGCTAGCCCCTCTGCAGCTGTCTTTTCAGCACTAGTAATTGGTTTAGCCAAGTAAGGCAAGTCCTCCACGACTGGTAAAAGCATAGGTCCTTCAAGATGAGCATTTTTTATTACTTGTACTTGTAATGTGACGAGTCCAGCGACATCTGCTGTATGTCCAGCAATTTCTCCATTCCCTTGCATGGCATGCATATCGCCTAAATAAACACCGCCGCCTTCAACCTTAACAGGACAAATTAATACCGCTCCTTCACGGACACGATTAATATCCATATGACCATCTGTTCTTTCTTCAAGCTGTTCAGTTGTTAAGCCATAGTCATGTGGAGCATCAATAAGAAATTGTCCGAAGTCGCCAGCATTATGAGAGTCAGGGAATGGACGAGTTGGTGTAGTGCCAAGTTGTCCAAGGAATGGTCTAACTCTTGCGATTGTGCCAACTAAATCATTTGGAGCAAATGTGACGATCGGATTTTGAATCGAATTTTCAGGTGTTGCCATATATGCTTTCCCATCTTTTGCAACTTTTTCGGCTGCTTCCTTATGAAGGGTTACACCAATCTTATTATCATGGTCGAATGCGATTGTATAGCCATTTGTAAAAACGAATGGTGTCACATCTGCACCACAATTAGCACAACGGATTGCTTCTTGTCCAATACCAACAATCTTTGTTTCAGGATTTAATTCTCCACATTCAGGACATTTTCCAGCGACAAAAGGATCACCATTAAAACGACCTTCTACTGGTGCATCATTCCCTGATGACGTGACAAGGGAAGTAACCTTAATTGAGTGAATTTTAATCGCAATGGCGTCACCCACTTCTGCTCCTTCTACGAATACCGGCTTTGTTACTTCATGCCCACCCTTTAAGCAAGGTGTAATCATGGGTCCCCAACATCCTGGAGTTGTATTTGCAATTATAAAACCTCCGTCTTTAACGGGACCTAGCATTTCTTCTTTTGGGTCTAAAATACCGTTCGTGAATTCGTTTACAAAAACAGTTTGCTTTGGCATTTAAAGGACTCCTTCGCTAGTTAATTAATATTACAAATCTAGCATATCGAGAAAATAGTGATGAATACAATTCTTCTGCTCATTATTCACAGTAATTTCAAAATATGTTCTCTTATTTTAACTTGAATTCTGCTGTCACAGGATTATGATCACTATGTTTAAAATTTAATGAATGTCCTTTAACAGAAATCAATTCAATATTTTCAGAGATTAAGAAGCCATCAATATTAGATAAGAAATTTTCACCTTCAACATACGGTTTTGCAATCGTTCTTGATGTAGGGATTGTTTTATCAGCTACCCATTGAAATCCTTCAGACAGAAATTCCTCGGGAATCATTTGCAGCCAATCTGGCCAAGCCTCCGTAGTCGGAAAGATGCTAGGGTCTGTAGTGGGAATGGAATGATTCCAATCACCACCCAAAATAATATAGTTTCCTTTTTCGTATTCCTTTGTTACATAATTGCTGATAAATTCAAGCTGCTGTTTTCGAACTTTGCCACCTTTATCATAGGCAGATAAATGTACATTGATGATGAAAAGCTCCTTCCCATTTGAAAGCGGAATTCGTTGCTCAAGCATACAGCGATCTAATTCAAATAATTGACGCGGCCAACTTTCCTGTCCTTTTAAAGCGAAGCGCTTACTCTCACCGATTTGATATTTTGCTAGAGTCACAAGCCCGCTGCTTACTGAGCCATGAGGCTTTTTAACAGGAACAGGCACCCATTTAACAAGATAATTTTGTGCAAATGTTGAACTGTAATGAGGCAGCTTTTCCATTAAATAAGCTTCCTCATTCATGTGAAAGCTTCTCGTGGAATCACGATCGACTTCCTGTAAAAAATAAAAATCAGATGATGTTTCCTTTAAAAAGTCTGCAATTGCTTGCATATTCTCTTCTACTTTTTCTTTGCTGCTTGCACGTGAATTGCTACCACCATCCATAAAGAAATGTTCATTGTTATCTAGGCCGCCATAGCCAAGATTAAAGGTTGTAATGGAAAACACCTTATCAACTGGTAACGATAAATCTTGATTTCGCTCTGTTTTTAAAGTAATCATGTCTGCTGGTTTATAATC
The DNA here is from genome assembly GCF_046351715.2 of Cytobacillus sp. Bva_UNVM-123. Taxonomy (NCBI): domain Bacteria; kingdom Bacillati; phylum Bacillota; class Bacilli; order Caryophanales; family Bacillaceae; genus Cytobacillus; species Cytobacillus sp. Bva_UNVM-123. Next base: position 3,801,953 of record NZ_CM177772.1, on the reverse strand, counting down.
GGTTAAGCTTATGTAGATTAAAAAAGCACCTAATAAAACAGCAATAGTAAACACAATGCCAAGTAAAATTTTTAACCCTTTACGCAATCATTATTCCTCCTAACTATAATTTTTTCATAATACTATAAAAATGTTCATTTTCATATGATTTGTTTTATGGAAGTAATGCAACGAAGGGCTAGATGGTACTAATTTATGCAGGAATTCTTAAAATAATAATGACAGGAGAGTCTTGGAATCATTTTATTCGTACATATGTTAGAATTATTAGATAATAATATCACATTATAAAAAATTCGGTTCATTTTAACATCGCCTGTATTTAATGATAGTAAATAAATCAGGGAGGTTTTTTCAATATGAAGGTCGGTATAATCGGAGGAGGATTTGGATTAACTGTTCAAGCTCCAATTATTAATACGCATCCAAAGATGAAAGTAACAGCTATAAGCACAATGAAACGACATCAATTACCAGGGGAATTGAAAGGCGAAAAAAACACTCCTGCTCATTATAAAGACTGGACTGATATGGTGAACAGAGAGGAACTTGATTTAGTATTTGTCAGCTCCATACCTTTCTATCATTTTAAAATAGTTAAATACGCCTTGGAAAAAGGAATAAAGAATATAGTATGTGAAAAACCATTCACGATGAATAGCAATGAATCTAAAGAATTATTAAAGCTTTCCAAACAGTATAAAGCGAATGTTTTAATAGATTTTGAATGGAGATACTTGCCAGCTCGTCAGAAAGTAAAAGAACTAATCATGAATCATACTATTGGTGACATCCTCCATTTTGAATATCATACTTCTAGTGTCCAATACAATAACCTTATTTTTAACAAAAGGGGTTGGATGGGGGAGAAACAAAAATTTGGGGGAATGCTTGGTGCATTAGGTACACATATGATCGACTGTTTGAACTGGCTTGTTAATGATGAAATTGAAATGATTAATGGATTAGTACATACTCATATTCCCATTGGTGCAGGGGAACAAAGAGATGCAGATGATGCATTTTTTATTCACGGGAAAATGAAGAACAATTGTACATTCTCCATTCAACTTATTTCAGGAATTCATCATGGGTTTGGCTCGAGTTTAAGAATATTTGGTAAAGAAGGTACCATTACTTTAACAAACGATCAACAACTTTGTTTAGGAAAAATGGATGAACAATTAATAGATATAACCATTCAAAATGAAAGAAAAATCCCTCCAAATTTGTCTGCGGTAGCAATTAGCTATTATTCAGCATTTTATCCATTATTAGAAAAATTGTATGAATATATTGTCTATAATAAAGTTGACAGAGATTTACCAACTATTGAAGTTGGACATAGAAACCAAGTAGTTCTTGATGCTATTTTGGCTAAATCATTGAATGAGTGAGAGGGTTAATAAGGGTGAATGTAATATGCCGCAAAAAATAAAAATTGTAAAACCAAAAATCCAACAGAATTTACCGCAAGCTAATTTCCAAGAAATCTATTATAAAGAAGAGCCATATCTTCACAAATGTATAATTGCTAATTGTTCAATAGATAGGGAAAAGATAGATAAACTGGAATTATCTCAAGTGATTTTTCGCAATGTCACTTTTAGTCATGTCACGTTTCGAAATGTTGAACTAACCGATGTTGTTTTTGAACATTGTGATTTATCAAATGCTGATTTCATGGAAGGGGTTCTTCATAGAATTGAATTCAAAGATTCAAAATTACTAGGTGTCAATCTTGCGGAGGCTACGGTAGGGAATGTTGTATTCGAAAATTGTAATCTAAATTTAAGTGCCTTCGGATATGGAAGTATAAAGCAGGTGATATTTGATAACTGTTCACTGCGAAATGCAGACTTGTTCGAGTGTGCGCTTAATAAAGTTCATTTTTATCAGTGTGATCTAAATGAAGTGAATTTTTCCCGAACACCACTAAAAGACATAGATATTAGCAGTTCAACATTTCAAAGAATCATTGTTGCATTGGAAGATGTAAATGGCTGTATCGTTTCTTCAGAACAAGCGATTGGATTTGCAGCGATGCTTGGATTGAAGATTAAAGAATAAGCCTAGAAAAATGGGAGAAGTTTATGAAGGAAGGGTGAAGCTTTTGGGCTCAAGAATCATGCATATTATTATTGCCAATCAAATTGCTAATCATTTTTCAATTATAGATAAAGCTTCATTTCTATTAGGTGGAATAGCACCAGATGCCGTTACACCGAAAGATCGCTCTCATTTTTTTGTAGGAGATGTAAGTAATTATTCAAGAAGCATCGATTTTGAAAAGTTCCTACATAAATATCGAAAAGAAAGCAATACGCCATTTATTTTAGGTTATTACACACATTTAATTGCTGATGATATATGGTTAAAAGGCTTTTATTTGCCATGGTTAAAAAATAGGCTGGAAACGGACAAAAATATTTTTAATCTATACCATAATGATTTTCGTTTATTGAATGGGAAGCTACTAAACTATTACGGGCTTAAAACAGAGCTGCAACAAGAATTGCAAAAAAATGGTGAGATTATTGAACTGCAAGAAGTCACATTCGAACAAATTAACAAATTTATTTCTTTTGTCTTAGATGATGTGAGTTTCGAACAGAATAGTCTTGCCCAACCTTTAGACGTATTCACATTTGAGCAAATAATTGGTTATGTAGAAACTTCTGTAGAAAAAGGGATTATGCATGTAAAATCATTACTTCATTAAAATATCTTTGGGAGGTGTAACAATGAGCGAGAACGTTAAAGTACAGCCGTTGGAAGCTGCAAAGCAATTGATTCAGGAGCAATTTTCAAATTGCCAAGGAGCCCTTTTAGCTGGAAGTGTCGTGAGGGGTGAAGCAACAGAAACATCTGATCTTGATATTGTCATATTCGATAATAGCATTCGTGCTTCTTACAGAGAATCACTTGTTTATTTAGGCTGGAATATTGAGGTATTTGTACATAATTTAGCATCCTATCATGAGTTTTTTCAGGAAGACTATGAACAAGCCAGGCCATCCATGCCAAGAATGGTTGTAGAGGGATTGATCTTAAAAGATGAAGGGATATTGAAAGCAATTAAAAAAGAAGCTAGTGAGATAATGAGGAAAGGTCCAGAGAAATGGTCGAGAGAAACGATAGAAGTTAAGCGATATTTTATTACGGACGCTTTGGACGATTTCATCGGCTGTACAAAAAGAGAAGAAGCGATTTTTATTGCTAATTCGTTAGCAGAACTAGTAAGTGAATTTGTCTTAAGAACAAACCGACAGTGGATTGGTACATCAAAGTGGCTGTTTCGTTCATTAAGACATTATGATCATGATTTTGCTGAACGATTTGTAACAGCTTTTGACACTTTTTATAAAACAGATGAGAAGAGCGAAATTATTCAATTAGTAGATAATATCTTACTTCCATACGGGGGGCGGTTATTTGCTGGTTTTTCGTTAGGGAAAATGGAGGATTAAAGATGGACTTCGCAAATGAGGGAGAATATTGAATAGGCTTGAACATATTCGCAGAGAAGAAAAGAAGTATCATGATGAATGTTATAAAAAGTATAAACTATTTGAAAAGGGGTCGTGGCTGCATAAACCTGTGCAAAGTGTAATCGAGTTATTGCCTTTTTTTCATTATCAAGAAAGTGTAAAGGTCCTTGATTTAGGCTGTGGAGTTGGAAGAAATAGTATCCCAATAGCAAAAGCTATAAAGAGTGATGGTGGTGAGGTTGTATGTGTTGATTTACTCGATTCGGCATTGAATAAATTAGCACAGTATAGCAAAGAGCATGGAGTTGAAGATGTAATTTCGCCAGTAAAATCTGATATTGGTAGCTTTCAAATAGAGTCTGAAGAATATGATTTCATTGTTGCTGTATCAAGCTTAGAACATGTTCAATCAGAATCAATGTTAGAAGCGGTTGTTAGACGAATGATAAAGGGAACGAAATATAATGGAATTAATTGTATAATCATAAATACAGAAATCGAAGAAATAGATATGCAAACTGGTGAGAAGCTAGAAACCTTTATGGAAGTAAACCTTTCTACAGAAGAAATGTTAAGCAAAATGGAGAATCATTATTATGGTTGGAAAGTATTAAAGAAAACGATCAAGCCATTGGAATATAGCATTACACGAAACGAACAATCGATAAGGCTAAAAACGAATGCGATTACTTATATTTTTAGGAAAAACGATCTAAGTGGCTAGAAAGAAAAGCGAGGGAAATTCAGTGGTTTTTACACATGTTAAGTTTGAAGTTTTAATACCAGAAGAATTTATAGAAGAGGTTGGATATATAGGGTTCTGAATAGTGATGGAAAAATAATTTAGGAATTTTAGTAGAATAATATCCAGCAATATTTACAAAAAAGAGAAAGCTGAATTTTCAGTTAATGAAATCAGCTTTTCTCTTTTTTTATATTTAACGATCAAACTATTTCTGATGGCAGTTTAATGCTGTGCTGTGAAGGTAGATCAGCAAGTTGAACAGGTTTTTGAATGCTGTGCTGTGAAGGCAGATCAGCAAGTTGAACAGGCTTTTTAATGCTGTGCTGTGAAGGTAAATCGGCAAGTTGAACAGGTTTTTGAATGCTGTGCTGTGAAGGCAGATCAGCAAGTTGAACAGGCTTTTTAATGCTGTGCTGTGAAGGTAAATCGGCAAGTTGAACAGGTTTTTGAATGCTGTGCTGTGAAGGTAAATCAGCAAGTTGAACAGGCTTTTCAATGCTGTGTTGTGAAGGTAGATCAGCAAGCTTTGTTTCCTCGTTACTTGGTCCTATTATGACCGATAAACCAAGACTTAATACTGCAATAGCAAACATCTTTTTCATTTAATATCCTCCTAATGGTATATTTATAGTTAACAACAACGAGCTACTAATTTTTCAATTTCTATTTTTACTAATTGAACAAACTTTGAATTCCCTTGTAATTCAAAAACAGATATTGATTTTTTCAGATACTCATTCCCTTTTTCATATTCTCCAATTCTTATATAATTTTCTCCTGTTTGATAGTATAATTCTCCGAATAGATAAAGACTTTCATTACTAATACAAAACTTTATTCCCTCAATGCTGTATTTAAGTGAATTATCGTATTTCCCCAATTTTGTTAATAACTGAGCTAAAGCATACAGGACTCTTAACTTTACTTTCGAATCTTTAAGGTGAGGTAAATTTTCCAAGAAATGATAAGCTTCTAAAAATATTTTTAGAGCATTATGGTAATTTTTGTCGTCCTTTTCAATAATAGCAATGCTTGTTAATATTTCAAGTTCTCTTTCAGATAGGTTGTTTTTTGAAGGATTAGTAAGCTCAATTGCTTTATTTAATAAAGTAACTGCTCTTTTTTTATCTTTAAATAGGTAATACACACAAATTCCTTCATGCCATAATAAATATTGTTTATTAGTTTTTAAGGCAAAATCGGGATTTTTCCATTCCTTTTGAATAATTTGATAGATAGTTTTGTAATCTCTTTTTCTTTTGTATTTTTCAATGAGCTTCATAATACAAATGACATAATTAAATCGACCAGAATTAGAAAAATCAAAGAAGTAACTTAAATGCACATTCAACTTATTAGATATTTCTTCAAGTTCCTCTAGTGTTGGGTATTTCTCTCCTTTCTCATAAAGGGTAAAATCTTCTACTGAACAAATATCGTTTGCTATCTCATCGATGGTTAATTTCTTGTAAACTCTTAATGAATTAAGAACTTCTCCTAGATTCAAATATTTCAAACTCATTTGGACAGACCCCCTTCATCGTTCATTTTTCTTAATTATATTACACATGACCTATTTTTAATAGAATATTATTACTATTAATGGTTAATATTAAATTTTTACCCTATTTTAGTAGTATTTTACAATATATATAGATTAAGATGACAGGATTAATTCTTTGCGACAATTTTTTCGTAACTGTGATCATATTGTACGGTAAAAAAAATAGACCTTACTTTGTACTCAAAAAAAGGTAAGGTCTTATTTTTCTAGCTGGCACTTATGAATGTTCTTCACTTTAAGTAATGACTTTTTCTTTCGCTTTAAAAAGTTTCATAATTTTTTTATAATTGTAGTAGAGAAAATCAAAAGTAAATAACATAGGTTGGTGCTCACTTTTTTCAAAGGTACTGCAGGTGAAAGCTGTTTTGGTGCTGAATGTAAATTAGAATTTAAGTGCTTGTACGAAAAAATGGCTGAAGTAAGGACGATTATTAAAAAGATTCATCCTTATGAGGAACCGATTATTAAGATGATGCCGCTGTTGAATGAATAAAGTCTTTCACTAGAGCAAAATCAAATTCCTGTTGTAAGAAAATTTTTCAAAAAAATGAATGCTGGGTGTGAATTATGATGAAGAAAGAAGTAAAGAAAGCGATTAATTTACGAAGTGAAGGTAAACTAAAGGAATCAAACGAGCTTCTCTTAAAATTAGTAGCTGAACATCCAGATGATGCATTCATCCATTATCAATGTGGATGGAGCTATGATGTATTAGGTTTAGAATCTAAAGCGGTATCATATTATGAAGCTGCTATTTCGTTAGGACTATCCGGAAAGGATTTGGAAGGAGCGATCCTTGGACTTGGAAGCACCTATCGAACACTAGGAGAATATGAAAAATCAAAAAATGTTTTTATAAAAGGAATTAAGTTGTTTCCGAACAATCGGGCCTTGCAAGTATTTTATTCGATGACACTATATAATTTAAATGATCATAAAAGCGCTATGGCTTTGTTGCTTAATTGCTTAATTGAGACAACAAATGATAAGGAAATTTTAAGCTATAAGAAGGCGATTCATTTCTATAAGGATCAACTGGATCAGGTTTGGAGGTAAGGTAGGTTTAACTAGAAAATCGAACTCTCTTTATTATGATGATGAAATGGAAAAAGGAGCTTATATGAAAAAGTGGTCAGGTTCAGCAGGAATATGTGTGAAGGAACAAAGGCTTTTAATGGTATTACAAGGAAAAATAGATGAGCCAAAGAGATGGTCTGTACCCTCTGGTGGTTTATTAGAAGGAGAAAGCTTTGAAGCGTGCTGTATTAGAGAGCTTAAAGAAGAAACAGGCTATGATATTAAAATTAGTCGTCCACTTTTTAAGAAAGAGACAGAATACATAGAAGTACAATATTTTGAAATTGCTATTATTGGTGGCAAAGCAGAAATTCAAGATCCGGATCATTTAATATACGAAATTGCATGGAAATCTATCGAGGAAATAAGTAGTTTAAATTTATCATTTCCAGAGGATGAGGAATTCCTAATTCAATACCTTCAAAAATCTTAAGGAGCTGAGTCTATTGGTAAGCGTATATGATAAAGCAAAATACCATTATGATGGTGATTTTCCAGAAGATATCAAAATAGAGCAAGCATTTGTACATACTGGTATGTTCCTTGGCTGGATCATTGACCATCAGTTATTTAGTCAAGATTTTGAAGAGGAAGCACAAACAGAAATACAAAAGTTTTATCGAAGAGAGCTGACAGGGACCCAAATATATATGAATTGGGACGGTGTCTTAGCTAGTGATATGTTAAATGATGAAGGAAATCAGTTTGCTCAAGCTTATTTTGATTTTGATACAGGCCACTACTTAGATGATTATCAGGATACATTCCCTGACGTAGAAACGTTGTATCATGTGATCGATAATTGGGAGAATTATCGAAAACTTAAAGTAATTATTGATGAAAGATATGTAGATTGGCAAAAAAAGAATAGGTAAATTAATTGAAGGAGCAGCACAATGAAGTTACATATTAAAGAAATAAACGAAAAACTTGCAATAGACATTTTAACATGGAAATACGAACCACCATATGACTTTTATAATAATGAAGTAAATGCAGAAGCAATAAAAGAAATGCTGGACACCCCCTATCATATTGTCGCCGATCAAAAGGGCGAATTAGTCGGGTTTTATTGTTATGGAACATCTGCACAAGTACCGAGCGGTTCACAATTCGGTGCTTATGAAGAAGATTTCATTGATATTGGCATTGGAATGAATCCTCATTTAACAGGCAAAGGAAATGGCTCTAACTTCTTTTCTTTTATTCTTCAGCATATTCAAACGAGCTTTCCACAGAAGTGTATTCGTTTAACGGTGGCGACCTTTAATAAAAGAGCCATTCATCTTTATGAAAAGCTCGGGTTTGAAAAGCAGATCGAATTTAATAGCGGGCAAGTCGAATTTATGACAATGGTTTTGGAATGACTATTTAGCAAGTTAGAGACGAAAATAAAAAAAATCATCCGCTTTATGTATGGCACAAAACGTGGACGATTTTTTTTAGCTAGTAGGGAAGTTAACTCACGTACTAAAGTAAAAATGAGATGCTGATATATTGTTACATATGAAAAGCTTGGGCTTTGGCCGACAAATACCAAGTTTTTCTTGAGCAACATAGAGTGATCAACTGCTGTGATAAACGCCAACCACTACTCCATAAATAATCGCATTAGCTGCTTTGATTGGCGAATAACTTGAATTAGCTGGCTCCAATACATAGCTGTCATTATCGAATTTTAAAGTTTTGACTGTTGCTTCATGTTCAATAGCAGCTACGACAATTTGGCCACTTTCAGCATATGATTGTTTTTTTACGATTACGTAATCACCATCATTAATATTGAGATCAACCATGGAGTCCCCTTTTACACGAAGGATAAAATCTCCACCCTTGCCGATTGAATATGGAACTTCAAGGTAGCCATCTAAATTCTCTATCGCAAGGATCGGATTCCCTGCTGCGACGTTCCCTAAAATAGGTAATTTAATAAATTTATCGCTCGGTAGATAAGTATCCTCTTTTTCTCGGATATTCGAAACGCTTTTGAATTTATCCGTTCTGATTCTTTTGTACATTAAATAATGAATAAAACTGTGCAATTCTAGTTTTTCTTCTTCCGCTAAGTTAAGTAAATGCAGATTTAATTCTCCATTTTCAGTGAAAAAGCTCGTTGATTTTTGATGATTTATTTCTGCACCTAATAAAATATAATCAGTCGAAACATGAAAGAATTCCGCTAAAGCAATAACCGCTTTTCCCCCAGGTATGCTTCTATCCTTTTCCCATTGGTTCACACTGCCTCTTGAGGCGTCTATCGCTTCTTCTAGTTTCCCCATTGAATAGCCTATTTTTTCCCTTAATCCTTTAATGCGAGAACCTATCGTATCCATAAAAAACACCTCATTGTTAAAAATATGGCAGTAAAAATCCAGGATTACAGAAAATAATCTGTATTTATATTGACTTCGCTGAAAATAATCTTTAGAATTTAAGTAATAATAGCGTAAACAATATGACATTAAAACGCAAATTATAACAACTAACGAAGAGATTGACAGCCAATAACTATCAAATCGGAGGTGTGAGAAATTGAAAAGGTGATTTTTAGTAGAGTTTTTATAACTGACGCGAGTTGCGAAAAAGATGTTTTCCTCAAACAAAAACTATCTGCTATCACCTCACCTTTAATTATATCAAATATATCAGCAAAAAATTAAATACGATAGGCAATAATTTTGAAAGGGGTGTTCAAGTTGACTAATACCAGTATTGAACTATCTATGCTTCCAGAGGAATATCAAGACGCTGCGGAAATAATTGGTATCGATTCATTTTTAAAGCTTTGTCATTATTATGGTGGAACAAACCTTTATATCCCGAAACGTGATCGCGTAATGAGGCATTTTCGTGATATAAAAATAAAACAGGAGTTTAATGGAGGCAATTATAAAGAGCTCAGTGTTAAATACAAGCTCAGTGAGAGCTATGTACGTAAAATTATCGGAGGAATTTCTTAATTGATTTTGGAAATAACAACTCATTTTCTGTAAAAGTAGTTGGAGTCGTTGAATAAAGTGTAGCGTAACAAAGTAGTTCCTTGATCTATCTGTAAGATCCATAAGAATCGACTTAAAGTAGATGAATGAAGTTGATTCTCCCGTGCGGGCGTCAAGAATCGACCTCAAAGAGAATGAACGAAGTCGATTTTCTCATGCGAGCCCTAAGAATCGACCTCAAAGCAGATGAATGAAGTCGATTCTCCCGTGCGAGCGTCAAGAATCGACCCCAAAGCAGATGAATGAAGTCGATTCTCCCGTGTGAGTGCCAAGAATCGACCTCAAAGCAGATGAATGAAGTCGATTCTCTCATGTGAGCGCCAAGAATCGACCTCAAAGCAGATGAATGAAGTCGATTCTCTTATGCGAGCGGCAAGAATCGATCCTAAAGCAGAAACAAAGTTGATTTTTTCCAATAAGCCATAAGAATCGAAATAAAATCAGATGAACAAAGTCGGCACAGAGAAATATAGCTGACTTTTTTCCATTTTATTCCGAGTTTGAGCTCGGAGGATATATAGGTTTCCGATATGATTCTATTTCGCAGAACTAGATTCCTAAACTACTTGAAAAGAAACTCCACCTGATCCATTTTACAATTACTAGTGAAGGCAAATGAGCCACACTGGTTTTTTGTTTTTCGGGGAGCTTCCCATATCAAGCACAGTGGTATACATCAAACGGGTGATGAAGAATCTATTAGTATCTACGAAGTGATTAGCGGGCGTAGGTGATAGGTTTGGAGCTTACGCACTAGTTGGCGACGATGGATACGGCGAATGTTTGCTTTTCTTTCGAAATAGATAAATAGTATTCTTCATATTTTGTACGCACACTTTTCACCCGCACGCGTTAATTTTAGGAGATAAAGGAGGTAAATTTGTGGCGGAATGGATTGTTCAGCTAGTGCTAGGAGCAATGATAGGGATTATTTCATTCTTCTTAAAATCCTTTAAAACACAGCTAGATAAAAACGATGAGCAGCTGCAAATTCAAGTTGAAGCTGTAAAAGCAGATTTAGGTAAATATAAGCTAGAAGCTACTGAACGTTTTGTCCAAAAGGATGATTTTATCCGTGCTACAGCCGTAACAGACCGAAAACTTGATAAAATTTATGATGAACTTATGAAGCTTAACAAAATAAGTATGGGGGATAAATCGTGATGGAACAAAAAGAAGTATTGAAGAATCGACAATATCGTGGTCAAATTATGCGAATAGTGGCGATGTTTTATCCTAGCCCTGTTACGGTTAAGCAATTAAAGCTGGCACTTCAGGAATATGGATTGCTTCATACGGCTGACATTGATAAACATATTCATTATTTAGCTGACGATTCTGATAAAAAGAATCCTCCTTATGTTCGACGAGAAGATAGTTTTATGAAGGAGCTTTTGGATGACGATAGGCTCTATATTACCAAAGCAGGTATTAAACTTATCGAGGGCAGCATACAAGATGATGATGTACTTCTGTAGGCAACAAAAAATAAAAAGAGACCTTTCATGAAAGAAGGTCTTTTTTTGTGCCTTAAAGGAGGTGATAACAATGAATGTTGATTTAACCATCTATGAGACTTCTATTATCCCAGCAATCATGTTTATTTTATGGGTGATTGCTCAAACTGGCGTTCCAAAAAAGCTATTTCCTCTTATCGCTTTATGTTTGGGGATATTAGCTGGTCTTGTATTTATTGGGCAGTCTCTAGAGGGGGTTTTAGTGGGCATATTGCTCGCAGCCGCAGCAGTTGGATTTCATAGCGGCACGAAGAATGTGATCGAAGGAGGAAAGGCACCTCCTCATTAAAGTTGTTATTTCACGACCGTTTATTATTTACTAGAAAGAAGATTTCTCCAGTAGAAAAATGGAGGGAGATGATACGTTGTGGCAGTTGTAAGCATTAATACGATTAGGGAAGCTGTTATAACAAAGCTTAAAGCTCATTTTCCGTCGCTGCCCATTTATGGCGATGAATTGGCACAAGACTTTCTAAAACCTAGTCTTTTTGTAAAATTATTTTCTGTTGAGCAAGACCAAATCATGGGTAATCGGTATAGGCGGAATCATTCGTTCATGATTCACTATTATTCTGATTCTGAAATTCCTCATGATGATATGCATAAGATGGCTGAACAATTGTATAGCTTACTGGAATTTGTGAGTATACAAGAAGATTTGTTCAGGGGGACAAAAATGAAGCACGAAATCAAGGACGGGATGCTTCATTTCAATGTTAACTACACTATGTTTTTGATGAAAGAAACAGAGCCAGTAGATGAAATGGTAGATTTATCAATTAATGGCGCTAGTAGAGGTGAATAAAATGGCAAATAAAAAGAAAAGCACTGATGAAGCTTTTTCTAAACAGCAAATTCTTTCCTCGGAAAATTACCGTAATCAGAGAGATTTGCTCAACGCATTATTAAAAGAAGATAAGGACTACAGCTTAAAAGAAGTTAGTCAACTAGTAGCAGACTTTATGAAAAGGAAGGTGAAGTAAAATGGCATTAGGAGGCGGAACATTTACATCACAGAACAAAGTATTACCAGGTGCCTATATTAATTTTATCAGTGCGAAGCGTGCGTCATCTGCGCTTTCAGAAAGAGGCACAGCAGCATTGGCGTTAGAACTTGATTGGGGGATTGAAGGGGAGGTCTTTACCGTTAAGGTAGAGGATTTCGAAAAGCACTCTCTTAAACTATTTGGCTATTCTTTTGATCATGAAAAATTAACAGGATTAAGGGATTTATTCAAAAATATCCATACTGCTTACTTATACAAGCTGAATAAAGGAGTAAAGGCTTCAAATACTTTTGCGACCGCTTTGTATAGTGGTGCAAGAGGAAATGATTTAAAAATTGTGATTGCCACAAATGTCGATGACACTAAGAAGTTTGATGTCATGACATTGCTAGGCACTGAAGTGATTGATTCCCAAACAGTTACGGAAATGGGTGAATTGAAAGCGAATGTTTTCGTCACTTGGAAAGCGGATGCGATTTTAGCACCAACTGCAGGAACGCCTTTAACTGGTGGTACGAATGGTGAGCAGCCTACAGGTCTAGAGTATCAAGAGTTCTTAGATAAGATTGAATCGTATCATTTTAATACGCTTGGTTGTTTAGCCATCGATCCTGTTATTTCTGCCCTGTTTGTCGCTTTTACTAAACGTATGCGTGAAAAAGTTGGAGCAAAATTTCAAACAGTTGTCTATCGATCTGCAGCCAATTATGAAGGTGTGATTTCTGTAGAAAATAAAGTCGTCAATGCTGATCCACAGTCACTAGTATATTGGGTAACTGGAGCTTCGGCAGGCTGTGCAGTGAACAAATCTAATACAAATAAACGGTATGATGGCGAGTTTACTGTTGATGTTGATTATACTCAAACAGCATTAGAGGATGCCTTGAAGGCTGGAAAATTCATTTTCCATAAAGTCGGTGATGAAGTTCGAGTGTTAGAGGATATCAATACATTAGTTAGCTTCACAGAAGAAAAGAACGATGATTTTAACAGCAACCAGACGATTAGAGTTCTTGACCAAATCGCTAACGACATTGCCGTGCTATTTAATAACAAATATCTCGGTAATATTCCGAACAATGAGTCGGGAAGAATTTCATTATGGAACGATATTGTTAAACATCATCAAGAACTTGAGACATTGCAGGCGATTGAGAATTTCACGCCTGAGGATGTTGTTGTCGAAAAAGGAACGGGAAAAAAATCTGTTGTTGTCAGTGATTCCATAACCGTTGTGAATGCAATGAGTCAATTGTATATGACAGTAACAGTAGCTTAAGGAAGGAGAGATGAATCTTGGCTCAAACAATGAATGCAAAAGATGCGTTAAGTGCTTCGCTTGCGGAGTGTTTCGTCACAATCGAGGGAAATCGTTATAATTTTATGCAGGCGATCAATTTAGAAGCCTCGATCGAAAAGACAAAAAGTGAGGTCCCGATTCTAGGTAAGACAGGGAAAGGCAATAAATCAACAGGATGGTCGGGAAGTGGTTCCGCGACATTTCACTATAATACATCAATTTTTCGTGAACTGCTTTATCGCTTTAAGGAAACGGGTGAGGATATTTATTTCGATATTCAAGTAACGAACGAAGATCCGACATCTGGTGTCGGCCGTCAAACCGTCATTTTGAAAGATTGTAATATGGATGGCGGAATACTTACGAAGTTCGATGCAGATGCAGAATATTTAGAAGAGGACTTGGAATTTACCTTTGATGATTTTGAGATTCCGGAAAAATTCAATCTTTTACCAGGGATGAATTGATTGAATGTTTATTTTACTCTCATTGTGAGTTATAATGAAGACAATAATAGCATGATTGCATATTGTATATAATAAAAAAAGACAGAAGGTGCTGGTAACACCGACTGTCACATACAATAGTCGCCTCTCTAAGAGCGGCCGGCTCGACTTAGTCAAATGAATAGACCAATCCCTACAAGTTTTCGAGGCTCAAGGGAGGTCTATTTCTTTTTGTCTTGCGACAGTAGGACGATTAAAGCGCCAAAAGCTATCATAAGAGATAAGGCTTCATAAACTGTCATTCGCATCACCCCCTTTCAAAATGGGAGTGAGCCAGACCACCCTTGAGTGAGCCGATATTATTGTATAAGGAATATTATACCATGACCCTTACATTGATGACGTTTGAATATAGATAGTTTTTTCATTTTATTAATTAATTGGAGGTTTAAAGATGAGTCATTTATCAGCGTTTTTAGCACAAAACGCAATTAAAGTAGAGAACGTAAAATATGTCGCTTCTAAACGTTTTGTTGAAGATGGACGACCAATTGAATGGGAAATTTGCTCGATTACACCTGAGGAGGATGAAGTGCTAAGAAAAAAATGTACGACCAGAGTTCCGATTCCAGGAAAAAGAAACCAGTTTGTCCCAGAAACAAATTACAACGCCTATTTAGGAAAACTTGGTGCGAGATGTACGGTTTATCCTAATTTAGATGATGCTGAACTACAAAATAGCTACGGTGTAATGGGAGCTGATTCTCTTCTAAAGGTTATGCTCACACCGGGGGAATACGCTGATTATTTATCGAAGGTTCAAGAGGTTAACGGTTTTGAAGTATCTTTAGAGGATGCAGTTGACGAAGCAAAAAACTAATAAATGAAGGCGATTATGAAGCAAACATCGCTTATTATTGCCTTCATAAATTTCATAAATGGCCTCATGAATATGAAGCCTTATCAAAGTATGAAAAAGCTTTCGTCATTGCAGCCATCCAAATAAAATTGGAACAGGAAAAGCGTGAAGAGAAAAAGATAAGTTCAAAGAGGAAAAGAAGATAATGTAGATGAAAAATCCTTTTTATAAAAATTTACTTTTTCAAATTGAATGATAAACATTTTAAAAGCACTCATTTTATCGGGTGCTTTTTGTTTTGAAAAGAGGTGAAGCAATTGGCTACGATTAGTTCATCTATTCAACTATTAGGAGGGATGAATTCAGCATTAAACAGTATGAATAGAGCAATGACCATTGTTCTAAATAGCTTTGAAGTCATGCAAAGGGCCTCAAGCAATGCTATAGATACATCTAGTATTCAGGCTGCACTTCATGAACTTTCTCGTGCTGAAAGTGCTTTTAATGCAATTGAAAATGAAATTAACCAAGCAAATAATGCCCAAAGCCAACTAAATAATAATCTTATAAATGGTCAAACTGCTGCAGATGGCCTAGCAAACAAGGTCAAGAATGTAATTGGGAAATATTTAAGCATTGAAGGGCTAAAAAAAGGTGTTGGTTTTGTAAGTGATTTTCTAGGTTCTGCAGATGCCTTAAATACAGTTGAAACAAGACTTGCAAATGTCATGAGCAATATAGGTGCCACCCGAGCGGAATATGAATCTCTTCATGCAAAGGCTAGTGAAGTTGGAAGCAAAAGTACATTTGGAAATACAGCATTATTAGCAGGTGCAGGAGAGCTTGGTACGTATTTGCAGTCAGGTGAAGCGATAGAGACGATGATGGATACATTGGCTGACTATGCTGCCGGGATGGGAGGTATCAATGTCGATGATGGACAAATGGTAGATTTTGCGGGACAGCTAGGGAATGCACTAAATGGACAATATCTCGATCTGCAAAGAAATGGCTTTCAAGTATCTGAAGCCCAAAAGAAAATCATCGAAAATGGAACAGAGATGGAAAAAGTGGCTGTTATTTCAGATATTATCGGTCAATCATGGGACGGGATGGCCGAAGCAATGGCAAATACGCCACAAGGACAAATTGCGCAATTGAAAAATAACTTTGAGGAGATTAAGCAAAATGTTGGCAATGCCTTATATCCTGCAGTGCTTCAATTTTTAAATATATTAAATTCGAATATGCCCCAAGTTGAAGTTTTAATGCTGAATTTTGCGCATGCGGTAAGCATTGTCATTGAATTAATAAGCGGCCTATTTAACATAGCAAGTCATGTCGCAACATTTATTTTAGATAACTGGTCATTAATTGCCCCTGTGATTTTCGGTATTACCGCAGCAATCCTTGCATATACTGCCGCATTAGAAATAAAAAAAATGGCTGAAGTAGCTGAAGCTGTATGGCTAGGCATTCGAACTTTAGCGACTGGCTTGTTAACAGCTACAACATGGGGAGGCGTACAGGCGACGATATCTGCAACTGCAGCCCAATGGGGATTAAATGCTGCATTAATGGCTAATCCGATCATGTTAGTTGTTTTGGGGGTTATTTTATTAATTTCAGTCATTTACTTAGTCGTTGCTGCTATAAATAAATTTGCCGGGACTTCATATTCAGCAACAGGGATAATAGCAGGTGTTTTCTCTACATTAGGCGCCTTTATTTATAATATTGTGGCCTTTTGGTGGAATATTTTTGCTTCATTTATCGAATTTATTGTAAATCTATTTAATGTAGATCTCGAATATAACGTAAAAAGAGCATTTGTTAATGTTGCAAATGTTGGTCTTGATATGGCGATCGCATTAACGAAGGGCTGGGATGGTTTTGCAACAAGCTTTGTCAACGCAATTATTTCTGCAGTTAATGGGGCAATAAGAGCATGGAATTGGTTTGTTGATTTACTACCAGATAGTGTTACAGATTTACTTGGAGTTGGCAAAGGAACAGAATTCACCTATAGAACTTCTATCACTAGTGATCTTGAGAATTTGAAAACAGGGTTAAATAAACTGATCGGTGAGACACCGGCTAATTACTGGGAAGCGCCTAAAATGAATATGAAATCACTAGGGGATGCTTGGGATACTGGCTACAGCTGGGGCTCTAATTTATTTGCAAAAGACGACAGGAAAAAAGAAGATAAATTTGAAGATATTTTAAAACAAACACAAGGAGCCTTTGAACCACTTAATGAGACTGGAAACAAAACAGCAGCAAACACAGAAAAAATGGCAAATTCGATGGTAGCGACTGAAGAAGATTTAAAATATCTTCGTGATGTGGCAGAGCGTGATGTGATTAATCGATTTACTACAGCCGAGGTTAAGGTTGATATGACGAATAACAATAATGTTAATACTAATTTGGATATCGATGGCATTATTGACCGTTTCGGAGAAAAGCTAGTGGAAACATTGGATTCTGTTGCGGAAGGGGTGTAATGATGGCTTATAGTTTTTTCATTGACAAAGTACAATTTCCTGTTGCTCCTTCAAAGTTTAGTACAAAAATAAAGAATCAGAATACGACGATTACACTCATCAATGAAGGTGAGGTTAACTTGCTTAAACAAGCGGGATTAACTGAGCTTTCATTTGAACTGCTGCTACCCAATATAAAGTATCCATTCGCTGTTTATCCAGATGGTTTTAAACCAGCAACATACTATCTAAAAAAACTAAAAAGTCTTAAAGTGGATAAAAAGCCCTTTCAATTTTTAATGACCCGTATGAAGCCCGACGGTAACTTATTTTCCGATACAGAAATGATAGTATCGTTAGAAGAATATGAAATAAAGGATGACCATGCATATGGCTTTGATATGGTCGTACAAGTCCAGTTAAAGCAATATCGTGAGTATGGCACGAAAGTAGTTGAATTTGTAAAGCCTAAGAATGATACAAAAGCTGTTGCTAAAACTTCCAAGACTAGGTCAACTGTAAATGCTCCATCTGCACCTAAGTCTCACAAGGTAGTGAAGGGTGATACGTTGTGGGCTATATGCAAAAAGTATTTAGGAGATCCGACTAAATATCCGGAAATCGCAAAGAAAAACAATATAAAAAATCCAAATCTTATCTATCCTGGACAAATTATAAAGTTTTGAGTGATAGTTGTAGAAAGTAAGGTGATCAAATTTTGAGCAATATTGAACTTACTATTCAAAATGCTTCAAACATAATGATACCTGTTGTGGAAGAAGGGATTGTTTGGGAAACGGCTAGAAGGGGAGTACCAGGCAAATTAACCTTTACTGTTATTAAAGATGAAATATTAGATTTTCAAGAAGGAAATGAAGTTCGTTTGAAAGTTGGTGGTCAGAATGTTTTCTGTGGTTATGTATTTATCAAGAAGCGTTCTAAAGAGGGCCTTATTAATGTCACTGCTTATGATCAATTACGCTATTTAAAGAATAAAGATACGTATGTTTATGAGAATAAAACAGCTTCTGAATTTATAAAGATGGTTGCCGCGGACTTTCGTTTAAATACCGGAACTATCGAAGACACTGGCTATAAAATCGCTAGTAGAACTGAAGATAATAAAACATTATTCGATATGTTTCAGAATGCGTTAGATTTAACCTTAGAAAATAAAAAGAAAATGTATGTCTTTTATGATAACTTTGGCAAATTGACGCTAAAAAATATTGAATCGATGAAGCTGAATATACTACTGGATGAAGAAACGGGAGAAAATTTTGAATATACTTCATCCATCGATTCAAACACGTATAACCAAGTTAAGCTCTCATATGACAATGATAAAACAAGCAAACGTGAAATCTATATTGTTCATGACAGCAACAATATTAAAAATTGGGGCTTGCTACAGTATTTTGAAACCATACAGGAATCTACGAATGGCAAAGCTAAAGCAGACGCTCTATTGTCTCTCTATAATCGGAAAACTCGAAATTTAAGCATGAAAAATGTGTTCGGCAACATTTATGTGCGTGGCGGCAGCATGTTAGTTGTGAAGCTTAATTTAGACGACGTTAAAGTAATGAACTATATGATCGTGGACAGCGTAAAACATACCTTTAAGGAAAGTGAACACTTTATGGATCTTCGTTTAATTGGTGGTGAGTTTGTAGCATGATTGATATGAATGATATTGTTATCGCTATTAAGAAAGCTGCCAAAGAAGCGATAGAAGCAGCTGATCCAACTGCCATTCAATTCGGTAAAGTAACTAGCACTTCTCCATTAAAAATAGTCGTTGAGCAAAAGAAGGAATTAACGATTGCTCAATTAATTTTAACGAGAAATGTGAAAGATTATGAGACAGAAATGACAGTCGAGCATGTAACAGAAGTCACCGATGCCCATACTCATGACTATAAGGGACGGAAAAAATTTCTCGTGCATAATGCTTTGAAAGTCGGTGATCACGTAATGTTGCTAAAAATCCAAGGTGGGCAAAAATATATTGTGTGGGATAAAGAGGTGAGTAGATGATTCCCCAAGTGAATGATGGTTTAGTAGCGGACTTTGAAGAGGCTTCCCCACTGCCAACAAAAAACTATAAACTCTATCCAGAAAGAAATCGCTGTGTTGGCTTCACTGATGAAGTAGAAGCATTGAAACAGGCGATTTTTTTAATGCTTCAAATTGAGCGATATGATCACTTCATCTATTCATGGAATTTTGGGATAGAGCTGAAGGATTTGTTTGGCAAGCCTCTCGCATATGTTTTACCTGAAATTAAACGGCGAATTAGCGAATGCCTGACTCAAGACGAGCGCATTACTGGAGTTGATCAGTTTTCCTTTGACGTAAAAAAGGCGAAAATTCAAGTCACATTTACGGTTCATAGCATTTATGGAGAAATCGAAGGCGAAAAGGAGGTGATTTACTAAATGGCAATGGATATAGATGTAACGTATGAGGATTTATTAGCACAAAAGCTTGCTAAAGTTGATCCATCACTCGATACACGCGAAGGAACATCAATGATTTATAACGCAGTTGCTGCTAATAGTGCTGAAACGATTCAGATGCTTATTGCTTTAAAAAATACAGTTGATTTAGTTTTTGCTGATACAGCGCCTCGCGAATATTTAATTAGACGTGCAGTGGAGCGTGGCTTGAAGCCTTTTGAAGCGACGAAGGCAAGGCTTAAAGGCGTTTTCAACAAAAACGTTCCTATCGGTGCTCGTTTCTCATTAGATGAGTTGAATTATATAGTCATAGACAAGTTAAAAGGCAATGAGTATGTAATGGAGTGTGAAACATATGGAGAGGCTGGAAACCTATTCCTCGGGGCATTAATTCCGATTGATTATATTGATGGATTAACTTCTGCAGAATTAACGGAAGTGCTTGTACCTGGAGAAAATGAAGAAGAAACAGAAGCCTTCCGAACACGCTATTTTAATAGCTTTGAATCAACTTTATTCGGTGGGAATCGAAAAGATTACAAAGATAAAGTGAGCTCCTTGCAAGGTGTTGGCGGTGTTCGAGTGTACCGGGCTTGGAATGGCGGCGGTACAGTCAAGCTCGTCATTATTAATTCACAATATGAAAAACCTTCTTCAGCATTGGTAGATGATATCCAAGAAGCTGTTGACCCGTTGGATGGACAAGGGGATGGATTAGGAATAGCACCAATCGACCATATTGTGTCGGTATTTCCAGTAGACGAAAAAATGATAGACGTAAATCTTACTATCACCTATCAAAACAGTTGGAGCTGGGCTGACATAGAAGCAAAGGTGCACTTGGTAATTGACGAGTATTTTAAAGAATTAGCGAAAGAATGGGCTGAATCCGATGATGATCAAGCTGGTGTGGTCGTAAGGATTTCCCAGATTGAAACACGTCTACTTGGGATACCAGGTGTGCTAGATATTGCGAACACACTATTAAATGGTGCTGAGATGAATATTGCGCTTACGAAAGAAGCAATACCAAAGCGAGGTGTTGTAAATGGCTAGAGAAGTTAATATCTTAAACTACTTACCGCCAGTTTTACAGGAAATAAAAGAATTAATTGAAATTGCAAATATGGAAAATCCAATCCTAGAAAACGTATGGCAGGAAATCGAAAATACACTTAATAATCAATTCATCCTAACGGCCAATGAACAGGGTGCTGCCCGCTATGAACAAATGCTAAAACTCAATGTTCCCGGTACAGATGTGCTAGAAACCCGCAAATTTCGCATTCTTACACGCTACCAAGAACAACCACCATACACAAATCGAGTTTTAAAGCAGCTGCTCGATAATTTACTTGGTGAAGGGCAGTACGAAATGACTCGGGATGTAGTGAATAAAACATTAACTGTCAAAATTGAACTCACTGTTAAAGGCCAATTTGATGCGGTAGTTATCATGCTAGAAAGAATAGCACCACAAAACATGGTCCTGACAGTTGAAATCCGATACAATCAACATTCAAAATTAGCAAACTATACACATGCTCATTTAGCAGCATTTACCCATGAACAACTAAGGAATGAGGTGATTTAATGGCTACCAATACACCAAATTATAACTTGCAAAAGCCAGCTCCAGACGAATTTTATAATGTCGCCGTCCAAAATAAAAATATGGATAAAATCGATAAAGCATTAGAAGAAATTAGCAAACAAGGAGATGGCATTATCCAGCAAGATACTCCACCGGCTAACGCAAATGTAGGTGACTTATGGTTGGACACGAGCGACAACACATATCAAGGTACTGTATTTGAAGAAATAAAGAATGGAATTGATTCGCATTTGGCTGAAAAAGCTTCTTTGACAAAAGATGGGCATGTGCAGTTAAATAGTGCAACAAATAGCAATGATGAAACCACAGCCGCAACGCCAAAAGCTGTTAAGGTGGCATATGATCGAGCAGATGCGGCTTTTACATCAGCCAGTAACGGGAAAGTCGTAGTCCGAGACGCGATTACTGGCAAAGGTGGTACGGTAGCGGACTCAGATGGTGATGGGTATCCTACCTTCCAAGAATTAGCTAATGGTATAAACGATTTATCTGGTCCAACTAAAATAATCGCTAGAAGCTTCAATGATTTCAGTGCTACTAGTATTGACAGTGATGATAATCTGTATGGTACGCAAAGCAATCAGATCAGGAAGTATGCTCCTGATGGTACTCTTTTGTGGAGTGATTCAAGTACAGATAAAACAATAACTAAAGATGGCTATGTACACAATAGCACTAGCGGTCTAAGAATATATAATTTTGGTGGAACATTGACCGCTTCAACTACTTTTAGGAAAGTAGGAGCATCATATCGACAGAAAGGAAACGGAAATCTATTAACCAGCAGATTAAATGGCAGTGGTACTAGCTATATCATCGATCTTTATGATATGAATGATATTCTTGTTTTATCGAAATCAGGTTTTACAAGCGTAAAAAGCAGATTTTTAAATAAAAAGGATTCCTTCGTGGCGGTAAATGGAACTGGTGCAGCATTAGGGGCTACGACTGAATACCATATTATATCTCCAAGCAATGATATAACCACGTACAGTGGAATTGGATACATGTCGTGGTCGTTAAACGTAACAGACATATAGGAGGGAAACGATATGTTAATAAAGGTTAATAACTTAATACAAAAAGACGGATACGCAGATTACAAGGGTTTGGATACTAAAAAAATTGTAGGAGGCTCACAGCTTTATCCATTAAACGAAAACGCCGCTTATTTTGAATACCAAGGGGAAGTTAACATAGGTGGAGATGTTGAAACAGTAACACCCGAAGCTTATGAGACTGTAAAACTCCAAATCGAGGAAGAAACGCCAGTGTCACCAGAAGAAGAATTAGCTCAGCTTAAACAGCAAGTAATTGCACAACAATCAGCCATTAATATGATCTTGGGGGTATAACAGATGAATAGTCCATTATTCTTTTATTTTAAAACAGCTTACGCAATTGGCACAAGCCCTGTTACCACAAAAGACACATTAAAAAATGCTGTGGCAAAAGGCTACATTACAGAAGATGAATACCGTCAAATTACGGGTGACACATACGCAGCCTAGTAAACGACAGGAATATAATACGACAAAAAATAAACACCTTTTGAGGTGTATTTTTTTGTCAGATGAGGTGAAAGTTTATGGCAACTTTAAAAAGAAAAAATGAAAGTGGCAATTGGGATTATTTGCAATTAACAGGTAAGGATATCTCTGATTTACAGCAAGAGCTTGTATCGCATTTGGCTGATGAGGTAAAACATATTACGGCTGCTGAACGCACAAACTGGAACAGTAAAGCGGCAGGATCACACACACACACACCGAGCCAAGTTGGATTAGGAAACGTGGATAATGTGAAGCAAATCCCAGCGAGTGAAAAAGGGCAGCCGAATGGTGTAGCAAAGCTAGATGCAAATGGTAAGGTGTTAAACGCAGATGGGTCAAGTGAAAACGTTGAATATATCGTTTGGCGGGATTCGGTTACAGAAATAGCGCCAGGAGCAACGTATATCAAACGTATCACCATGCCAAAAAACGCTAATCTATATGTTGTTGGTGCAACAAGGCTATATAGCCCAACAGCAAATAATATGATGTTCAAGTTTAATAAAGAACTTTTAACAAAAAACAGCAATAACGCTTATATCGTGGTTTCGGGAAACGCAAATGTTTTTCCTGGACAAAAAGAGGTCACTATTAATAATTCAACGGCTTATCCTACAATGGGAAACCCTTTTGGCGCTGGTTTTAGTGCTAATGGACATCTCTTTATCACATATGTAAAAGTAGACATAACTCAAGGTTGGATAGAGTTTCACATAACGAATAGCGGCGGAATTAACACATTAGGGATCGAAGTATTCTTGGAGGTGTTTACATGATCATCATTTATAATAAAGCCAAGCTAAAAATAGTGAGTACTGTTGCCAGTAACGAAACCATTGAAGAGGTTATAGAAAAAGATGCAATTCGTAACTTCGGTGGGAAAATAGACGATTATGCATCAATCGAATTAACAGTAGAAGAAGTTGCGAAAACATCGACACATGAATTTACGATAGTAAATGGACAGATTGTTTTTGGTGATGAAAAAGTAATTGAAGAACCGCCAAAAGAACCTTCAGAAGTTGAGCTATTAAATGATTATGTGGTGGACGTGGATTATCGAGTAACAATGATTGAACTTGGACTAAATTAAATAATTGGAGGAATGTAAAATGAACAACCTAACTTACCGTGCTTGTAAATCCCAAATTGAAAGAAAGTCTTATATTAGCAAAGAAGATATGCAGCAGAAACTTGATATTTTTCTTGTGGGAAATCGTATCAACCAAGATGAGTATACAGAGTTAACAGACACTTTAACTGTTGCGTAATGTCACTATAGGAATATAATGCGACATAATCTAGTAAAGTGCGATTGAAGATAATAGAAGATTATTTCCCACCTATAAGTAATGAATATAGGTGGGGAATTTTATACTTTCAGTGTTGAATTAAGTTGTTTAATTTTAAGGATCTAAATATTAAAAAGTTCACTTCAGCCTATAAAGAAAACTATCTTATCTAATCCTTAAAAATTCTTCATCTGTATAATTTTCTTATCGAGTTAAATTTTAAATATTCCTTCGTTCATTTATTAGAGTTAATCTAGTTCCGTTTGATAGTGCTATCCTTGATGGATAGGTGTTTTTTCCCCTTCATTTAAGCAATTAAACGTATAATTTAACATTTGAAATAAGTGGAAGATTTATAATCAATAATTTTTTATTGCCTCCACCCTCAACACATTACTATTTTCAACCTCCCCCTCTTTATTTTCACTAGTCCTTTCCTAAACATAAATGCATCGAAAACCTACCCTCATTATTTCAACAAACAATCTCTATATAATCTTGGAAAATCTCTTTTAAGAAAATAATAAGGTGTTCCTTAAAATGACCAAGAAGGTAATCAACAAAGCTTTGTAGAAGTAATCTAAAGAAGTAGCTCTGGCACAATTAACAAAATAAAATTTCAGGAGAATCAACATGACTCAAAATGGGATTGTTTTAGTTGTAAGTGTATCGTTGATGAAAAATAATGAAGTTTTGCTCATAAAAGAAAATAAAGCTTCTGCTCGAAATAAATGGAATTTTCCTTCTGGGCGTATTGAAGATGGTGAGGATATATGTGTGGCCGCTTGTAGGGAGGTAAAGGAAGAGACAGGATATGATGTGAAGCTTTCAAAAGCAACTGGAGTATACAATTTTATAAGTAATACGAATCATCATGTTATTTTATTCCACTTTATCGGAGAAATTATTGGTGGTTCATTAGCAATTGATGGAGCGGAAATTATTGATAGTCAGTGGATTGCTTTACATGACCTTGTGAAAATGAATCATGAAGAACTGCGTGATGCGGGTGTACTAAAGCAAATGACGGAAGCTGTGTTAAAGGAAGAGCATTATCCACTCGCTTTATTTAAAAAGCAATTAGGTGCTTGCTCTACATATAATGATACAAAATCGTAACGAAGCAACTAGGAGGATGTATGTCTAAAAAGACGATTGTTTTTACTGGTGGCGGTTCTGCTGGTCATGTGACTCCAAATATTGCTGTCATTCATGAAATAAGAAATGAGTGGAATATCCATTATATTGGGTCAAAAACAGGGATTGAAAAGGAATTAATTGAAAAAATAAATACCCCTTATTTTGGAATAAGCTCTGGGAAATTGAGAAGATATATAGACTTTGAAAATGTGAAAGATATTTTTCGCGTATTGAAAGGATGTATGGAGGCAAGGAGCCTTTTGAAAAAAATAAAACCGGATTTAATTTTTTCAAAAGGTGGATTTGTGACTGTCCCTGTAATTTTAGCTGCGAAATCATTAAAGATTCCGATTTATATTCATGAAAGTGATATTACACCGGGCTTGGCCAATAAAATTTCTTATCGTTTTGCCACAAAAATATTTACTTCGTTTGATGAAACGAAAACATATTTCCCAGAGCATAAAACAAAAGTGATAGGGTCACCGATTAGAAAAGAAATTCTCCAAGGCTCAATGAGTAAAGGAAGAAAGCTTCTCGGTTTTGATCATACAAGGCCCATTATCACAATTATGGGTGGGAGCTTAGGGGCGAAAACAATTAATGAGACAGTGAGAGAATCCTTAAAACAGCTAACAGCTAATTATCAAATTGTCCATATTTGTGGAAAAAATAATCTTGATCATCATTTATCTTCAGCTTCAAGTTATCGGCAGTTTGAATACGTTCATGAAGATCTACCAGATATTTTAGCAGCTACAAGTATCGTTATTACTCGTGGAGGTTCTAACGCCATCTTTGAGTTTTTGGCTCTTACGATTCCAATGATTATTATTCCTTTAAGCTTGCATCAAAGTAGAGGAGACCAAATTTTGAATGCAAAGGCATTTGAAAATAAAGGATATTCACTTACATTGGAAGAAGATAAGCTAAATAGTCATACATTATTAGAATACGTTGAGACTATTCATAAAAATAAAGAAGAATTTCGAAACAAGATGAGAGCGTCTTTTAAAGGAAATGCATTACAAACACTAGTAGATGAAATTAATAATAGCTGAGAGGCATGTAAATGAAGAAGGATGAGCTAGATAAAAAGCAAAAACAGGAACGTAATCCGATATTCATTTGGCTGATTCCATAAATCGAGCTATGGTAGGGGATCCAACGGCCTTAAAGGGGAATGGCTGTCTGACCAATCTATTGTTGATTGTCGCCATTATAATTGGATTTTTCCTGTTTTCAAAATGTGC
The DNA here is from genome assembly GCF_046351715.2 of Cytobacillus sp. Bva_UNVM-123. Lineage (NCBI taxonomy): Bacteria > Bacillati > Bacillota > Bacilli > Caryophanales > Bacillaceae > Cytobacillus > Cytobacillus sp. Bva_UNVM-123. The sequence continues at coordinate 3,775,144 of NZ_CM177772.1, read as the reverse complement.
AAATTAACTTATTAATATCACTATTTAAATCTGCAAGTCTATTTAACTGTAAGTGGATGATAAAACGAAAGGAAGAACCATTTTGATTATTGAATTAGAATGCCGAAACTTTTATAAATGCAATGATTTAATAAATAGGGATGGCCAATTAGAAGTGAAAGCAATTGTCGACGGTGTAAATCCTGGCCGTATTTTTGTAGATGATGCGGATTCACCTAATTCTGGACTCATCTGGCTCGGGAACAATGATGGCTTTTTCTTTATTGGCAATGAAAAGAATGAGAAATTTAATGATGAAATCAACGATTTTATTGATCACTTTATTATACCTGAAGCAAAAAAAGTACATTTAAATTGCTTCGAAGCCATTGGAAATCATCCAAAATGGAACGAAACGATTGAAAAATTATTTAACCATCGTCAGTTGGAAAGCTGGAATCAAAAAGTTTATAAGCTCGAAAAAGGTCAATATCAGGAAAACTCCGAACCAATAATTGAAGAAGACTATCGAGTTTTAAAAATAAATAAGGAATTATTTGAAAGTACCATCGATAATACCGAATTTTTACTTGCAAAAATAGAAGAATGTTGGTCCTCACCTGAAAGTTTTTTCAATAATGGGCTTGGTTATTGTATCGTTCATCAAAATAAAATAGTGAGTATTTGTTTTTCGGGGTTCGCTGTCGACCATACACAAAGTGTAAATATAGAAACTTTAAAGGAACATCGCATGAAAAAATTAGCCCAGAAGTTAGCCCATTGTTTTGTACAAGGGTGTTTAAAAAATGAATTAATTCCCTATTGGGACTGTATGGAAGAAAATAAACCTTCCATTGCAATTGCAGAAAATATTGGCTTGACCAATGCTTTGAACTATAAAGGTTATTATTTTTCATTTGAATGAAATCGAGTAAAGAGGGATTATTATGTTAATTAGAGAAATTCAACTTGAAGATGCTGAGAAATTTGTAAATTTAGTAAAGCAAGTAGAGGAAGAAGCGCAGTTTATGATGATGGAGCCTGGGGAACGAATGCTGTCTGCAGACGTCCAGCGAAAAAGAATTGAACAGATGAAAAATGAACCAAATTCGACAGTTCTCCTTGCTGAACAAGATGGAAACTTAGTAGGTTATTTAATAGTAGTTGGTGGGAGTGGAAAGCGAATTTTACATAGAGGTTATCTTGTCATTGGCATTTTAAAAGAATACCGTGGTCAAGGAATTGGTTCCAAACTGTTTCAACGATTAGACGAATGGGCAAAAACTCATCATATTTCACGTTTAGAGTTAACGGTTGTCACTAAAAATGAAATCGCAGTTGCTCTTTATAAAAAAAGCGGATTTGAAATTGAAGGAACGAAACGAAATTCGCTATCGATCGATAATGAATATTATGATGAGTATTATATGGCAAAATTATTATAATGGTAGGGCGTCTCTCAATAAGGGACGTTTTTTGGTTTAGGACATGATAGATTTGCAATTAGTAGATAAAGTAACTACGCTTTGTTTTTGAAACTATTTTCTGATTAATTCGTATATTTAATAAGGAGATGTTTGTAGTGGTAGGTGTGAAGATGGAGGATTATTATTGGGATAACAAGCTGGAATATTTAAAGAATACGAGGGATTTATACTATAATGATGACTATTTGGCGTTTTTAGTTAATTTTGTTTGGAAGCTGACTAAACCTGTGAATCTGATTGATTTCGGGTGTGGGTATGGCTATTTAGGACTGAAACTATTGCCTCTATTGCCAAAAGGCTCAACATATACGGGAATCGATAAAGGGGGAAAATTAATTAAAGAGGCAAGGGAGCTTTTTCGGGATCTCCCATATGAAACGGAATTCATGATTGCCGATATGACTGAACTGGAATTAGAAAGTAAGTATGATGTCGCAGTTTGCCATGCATTTTTATTGCATATGGCTGACCCGAAAAGCATGCTGGAAAAAATGGTCGATTCTGTTGTTCATGAAGGTAAAATTATCTGCTTTGAACCTAATTGGATTTCGAATATGTCGTCCTATTACATAAATGAACAGGAACAATCACATATTATTCAGCTCGGTATTCTGCAAAAATTATTTGAAAACGATGCGAAACAAAATCGGATAGATGGCAATATCGGAATTAAAATACCAATATATTTAACAGAATTAAATGTGAAAAATATTGAGTGTAGAGTTAGTGATAAAGTGAATTTTCTTCATCCTAATATGAATCAAAAAGATAAGCAGCATTTATATCATTCTTTTAAAGAGGAAGGGATAGGGAACGAACCTATTAAGAAAAAAGAATTTATTGAACGTTTAATAGCTCGGGGACTGACAGAAGTGGAGGCAATTAAACAGTTTGAAGCTGAGTTACACTTTTCGGAAATTTTTAATATAAATACTTCTCTCATGTATGCGCCAAGTATGAAGATTACGTATGGAGAAATATATAAAGAGGGCTAAATAAATCAGTGTAAACTTTGAAAGGAGACCTAAATGAAACTCATTATAATAGTTGGTCCCCAAGCTGTTGGTAAAATGACGGTAGGGCAGGAACTAGAAAAAATCACTGAATTAAAGCTGTTTCATAACCATATGACGATCGAATTAATTAATCCATTTTTTGAGTACGGAACAAAAGAAGGAAATAGGTTAGTAAATTTAATTCGCCAAGAAATATTTGCCGAAGTTGCGAAAAGTAACATGTATGGTTTAATTTTTACTTATGTTTGGGCATTTGATCTTCAAGCAGATTGGGATTATGTAGAAAAAGTTAGTACTCTATTCGAATCGAACGGGGGAGAAGTTTATTTTGTTGAATTGGAGGCTGAACTTGAAGAAAGACTTGAACGAAACAGAAGTGTTAATAGGCTTGAACATAAACCAAGCAAGCGAAATATAGACAAGTCCGAAGCTGATTTAAAAAATACAATGGTAAAGTATCGGTTAAATTCGGTAGAGGGTGAAATAAAAAAGGAAAACTATATCAAAATTAATAATACCAATTTATGTGCGGAAGAAGTTGCGAAACTTATTAAAGAAAAATTCGCTTTGTAAAAAGAAAGAAGATTAATTATCATGAAATGGAGTTTAAAAATGCAAAAATGGAACACTCTGAAGTCGGAATATTTGCATAATAGTCCATTTGGGAATATTAGAAAAGATAAATGTAAATTGCCAAATGGATTGGTCATAGACGAATATTATGTGAATGAATATGCAGATTGGGTCAATGCTATAGTCATTACGAAGGAAAATCAAATCGTCCTTGTTGAACAATATCGTTACGCAGGTAACGATTTTTATTTAGAAATTCCTGCTGGAAAAAGAGAAGGAAATGAATCACATGAGGAAGGATTAATTAGAGAGGTTAGAGAGGAAACAGGCTATATTTCCTTAACAAATCCGATCCTATTAGGAGAATTTATGGTTAATCCTGCTACTCAAAATAATAGAGTTAAAACATATTTAATTGTAAATGCATTTAGAAAATATGAACAACAATTAGATGATACTGAACAGATAAATGTTAGATTGATAGACTTTGAGGAAATGGCAAATTTAATTTGGACGAATGAAATAAAAACACAATTATTTACTGTGAGTGCTTATTTTATGGCAAAAGATTATTTGGAGAAAAGAAGAAAATAAGTGATCGGAAAAAAGCAGGAGGATATAATGAGCAATAAGATTAATTATCAGTTTTGGACGGTATGTATGATTCAAAATCAAAATAAGGTACTTTTACTAGATAGACAACATGATGATTTTAAAGGGTTCATTCCTCCTGGTGGGAAGGTAGAATTTCCTGAAAGTTTTATAGAGGCTGCAATTAGAGAAGTGAAGGAAGAAACAGGACTAGAGGTTAGTAATCTCATTTATAAAGGACTGTATGAATATGTCAATCAGGAAAAAAATGATCGATACATCATTTTTAATTATATCACTACTAGTTTCACTGGGGAGTTACTCCAGGAATCGCCTGAAGGAAAAGCTGTTTGGGTAAATATTGAAGATGTAAAAAACTTACCGATGCAAAAATCAATTCGACGTAGATTCCCGCTGTTTTTTGAAGAGGGCACTTTCGAAATTCATGTTGAATGGGATAATGAAACAAATTCAGAAGGAAAAGTAATGGTTAGAAAAACATAGAATGTCCCATTAAAACTTCCGCATATTTCTAAATGGATAGTCGCTTATACAAAAAAAATTTGCGGATTAGCAAGGTTGAAGTATAGTTGATGTAAGAAATAGAGAGGAAGGGATGGATTGGTGAAAAATAATTTATCATTCGAGATCCCAATTTATACGGTCGCTAATTCAGTATTACCAAAGCCCATTTCAGGAAACTATGATTATTGGCTTCCGTTGTTAACCTTTTTTTTAGAAAAAGCTGATTCTATTGAAATTCATTGCTGGAATGAAGAAGTGAATACAATTGAAGAACTTAGCTCTCTACTTAGTGATGCCTTAACGATTCGTTTTGATGGAGACCTCTCCATTTTTAAAGGAATGAAAACACCTGCTCTCACTGATTATATTCTATTTCATCATTTGAATAAAAAAGGTGAGTTCAAATGGTTTACAGTAAATTTATTAAATGAATTAACGTTAATGTTTCATTCAGGACATTGGGGCACAGAATTTTTTGTACCAGCTGTCACACATAAGGAAATTGCATTTATCAAAAGTGTCTCTCCAATGGGAACGACTTTTTATGAATTTCAATAATGATAATAGATTAAAGGAGTTTAGTTTGATGAAAGATGTTCTAAAATTAGAAGAAATTCGTTTAGATGAAAGAAAGAACTTTATGGAGTATTTATTGCTAGCTGATGAAAGTGAAGAGATTATCAATGAATATATCCATGAAGGAGATATGTTTTCTATTTTGTTAGAGAATTTAGTGATTGGGGTGGCATTATTTATACAGGAATCCCCTTCTATTGTGGAATTAAAAAATATTGCTTTATTGCCTGAATATAGAGGAAGAGGTTTCGGTAAAGACATTATGAATCTGGCATTTGAACAATATAGAAGAAAATCTTTTCAAAAAATGATCGTTGGAACTGCTAATTCTAGTATAGCTAATTTAGCCTTTTATCAAAAAGCAGGTTTTCGTATCGTTGGGATAAGGAAGAATTTTTTTAATAAATACCCTAATCCCATATACGAGGATGGGATTCAGGCAATCGATATGATTATGTTTGAGAAGAATCTATGAGTGAAGGAGAGGAATCCTGTCATGAAAAAAATTTATATTGTGAGACATTGTGAAGCAAGTGGTCAGCCGCCTGAATCTCCTTTAACCGATCAAGGATGTGTTCAAGCGAATGCATTAGCAGAATTTTTCTCAGATAAAAAATTGGATCGGATTATTTCAAGCCCTTTTCTACGGGCGAAGCAATCTGTCGAGCCACTAAGTAAAAAGTTTGCTTTGAATATAGAAATAGATGACCGTCTTTCAGAACGAGTATTGAGTAAAGCCAACCTTCCGGACTGGTTTGAAAAATTAAAAGCAACCTTTACAGATTTAGAACTGAAATATGAGGGTGGAGAATCAAGTCAGGAAGCCATGAATCGAATCGTAGAGGTTGTGGAAGAAGCTTTTAATGATGGGGCTCCTCATACATTAATTGTAACGCATGGGAATGTGATGTCCTTATTACTAAAAAAATATAATCATGACTTTGGTTTTGAGGGCTGGAAGAATCTTAGCAATCCCGATGTTTTTCTATTAAGCTGTCTAAATGATGAAATACATCTAGAGCGCATATGGAGTGAATAAAATAAAGCCTTTTAAAATGATGAAATGGCCTATAAGGGACGTTGCCAATGAGTATATGCTGCATAAGCAAATTATTTTAAAATGTTGTCAGCTTCATCTCACTGCGCTTGGCGACTACTCCGTGCACGTCGAGGCTTGTTCAATAAATCCGACGACAATTTTGCTTTGAAAAAAGCTGTTGCTATTTTTGTTTATATATTGTAATATGTAAAAAAATTACTTCATACAAAGCACTGATAAGGACAATAATTATTTTTACGGTTAACAGAGAGGGAAGAAAAGCTGCGAACTTCCTAGCTTAGGAAAATAATTTACCACCTTTGAGCTATATCAAGGAACTATAAGTATTTGATATCGTCCATGCTACGTTACAGCACCAAAGCCGTAAGCAAATCGTATTTTTGCTTATGGGAAATTGGGTGGAACCACGAGAATAACGCACTCGTCCCTTACTTTAGGGATGAGTACGTTTTTTTATTTTTAAAAATTAAATGAGAATAAGCACTGATAAGGACAATAATTATTTTTACGGTTAACAGAGAGGGAAGAAAAGCTGCGAACTTCCTAGCTTAGGAAAATAATTTACCACCTTTGAGCTATATCAAAGAACTATAAGTATTTGATATCGTCCATGCTACGTTACAGCACCAAAGCCGTAAGCAAATCGTATTTTTGTTTATGGGAATTTGGGTGGAACCACGAGATTACGCACTCGTCCCTTACATAGGGATGGGTGCGTTTTTTTTATTTTGAAAAGGAGTGTGTATGGTTATGAACAAAAAATGTATGAACATCGAATTTCAAGACGGAAAAATCAAAGAGTTTTCAAAAGGAATGACAGTGGCAGAGGTCGCAGAAACAATTAGCCCAAGTCTCAGAAAAAAAGCGGTGGCAGCGAAAATAAATGACGAGCTTGTTGATATAAGCTTTAGGCTAAATAGGGATGTGAAGCTTACTATTTTAACATTAGATGATGAAGAAGGGGTGCAAATTGCCAGACATTCAGCAGCACATATATTGGCACAAGCTGTAAAAAGATTGTATGGCCATGTGAAATTAGGAATTGGGCCGATTATTGACGAAGGATTTTACTATGATTTTAAATTAGAGCATAGTTTGACTATTGAAGATTTACGTATGATCGAAAAAGAAATGAACAACATCATTAGCGAGAATTTAATGATTAAACGTGAAGAGGTTTCATATGAAGAGGCGAAAAAGCTGCTAGAGGAAAAAGCTGAGCCGTTTAAGCTTGAAATATTAAAGGACATTCCAAAAGGTGAAAAAATAACGCTATATCAGCAAGGAGAATTTATGGATCTTTGTCGTGGTCCACATCTTCCCTCAACAGGCTATGTAAAAGCATTTAAACTAACACGTGTGTCTGGTGCTTACTGGAGAGGGGATAGTCAAAACGAGGTGCTTCAACGTGTTTATGGAGTAGCTTATAAAAACAAACAAGATTTAATGGAATATGAAATATTTTTGGAAGAAGCAGCTAAACGCGATCACCGTAAGCTAGGAAAACAGCTTGAGTTATTCATGTTTTCTGAGGAAGCGCCGGGAATGCCGTTTTACTTGCCAAATGGACAAACAATTAGAAATGAGCTAGAACAATTCTCACGTGAGCTGCAAAAAAAAGCAGAGTATGATGAGGTACGCACTCCATTAATGATGAATCAACAATTATGGGAAAGATCAGGACATTGGGATCATTATCATGAAAATATGTATTTTTCCGAAGTTGATCAAGTTAGTTTTGCCTTGAAGCCAATGAATTGTCCTGGCCATATGTTGATGTATAAAAACAATTTATACTCTTATCGAGATTTGCCCATTCGACTCGCAGAGTTTGGTCAAGTTCATCGTCATGAATATAGCGGTGCTTTAAATGGGATGCTTCGGGTTCGCACATTTTGTCAGGATGACGCCCATATTTTTGCTCGCCGGGATCAAATTGGTGATGAAATTAAACGGGCATTCAATTTAATTGACAAAGTATATCAAACTTTTGGTTTTGAATATTCAGTAGAGCTTTCCACTCGGCCAGAAAAAGCATTAGGTGATGATGCTCTTTGGGCAATCTCTGAAGAGGCATTAAAAAATGTCCTAGAGGATTTGCATGTTAACTACCGGTTAAATGAGGGGGATGGAGCATTTTATGGACCGAAAATTGACTTTCACATTAAAGATGCATTAAAACGCAGCCATCAATGTGGAACAATCCAGCTTGATTTTCAAATGCCGGAGAAATTTGATTTAACTTATATTAATCAACATAATGAAAAGGTTCGTCCTGTAGTTATCCATCGAGCTATTTTTGGATCGATTGATCGCTTCTTCGGTATATTAATCGAGCATTTTGCTGGTGCCTTTCCTGTTTGGCTTGCGCCGACACAGGTACAAATCATTCCAGTTTCACAAGTACATGTTGATTACTGTTTGCAAATTCAGTCGGAGCTCAAGCAGGCAGGCGTGAGGGTCAAAATGGATAATAGTAATGAAAAGCTAGGCTACAAAATTAGAGAGACACAAATGAAGAAGATTCCATACATGCTTGTTATCGGAGATAATGAAATTGAAGAGAAAAAGGTAAATATAAGGAAATATGGTAGTATAAATACAGAAAGTGTTTTATTTGAAGATTTTAAAAAGACGGTTATTCATCAAATGAAAGAGCGGAGTATGTAATCAGGCAGCGAATTAGAGTAACCTTTTCCAATAAATATAGTCTAATTTGGTAAAGGACGGTGACTCGGATGAAGAAAACAATCTTGCTCATTCTACTAGCTAGTTTGCTTGTTTACGTTACAGGGTGTGGTCTAGGAAATCAGCAAGGAAGCCTACAATTCAGTAGCAACATAGATTTTGGCAAAAATGACTATAAGAAAATGATTTCTAGTAATAATCAATTAGGATTTGAGCTTTTGTCACAGGTTAAGGGAAATGAAGATGGGAATATCTTTATTTCCCCAACAAGCTTATTAATGGCATTATCAATGGTTTATAACGGAGCTGATGGGGTGACGAAGGAAGAAATCGCAAAAGTTTTGCATGCTGACGGTATGGACGTACTTGATTTGAACAAGGCCAATGCTTCCTTATTGTCCATGCTCTATCACGATTCAAAACAAATTCAATTAAATGTTGCAAACTCTATTTGGTTAAATCAAAAATTCCATTTTCAAACTGATTTTGCCCAAAATAATAAAGACTACTTTCATGCAAACATACAGGAAATTGATATTCTTGATAGCCAATCTCCTCAACTAATCAATGATTGGGTAAAGAAATCAACGAATCATAAAATTGAAGAAATTGTTGATGCCCCATTGGATCCCGATTTAGTCGCTATTTTAATAAATGCGATTTATTTTAAGGGTAGCTGGCAGGATGAATTTAAGAAAAAAGAGACTGAAAAACGAACCTTTTATTTAGGGAATGGAGCTACGAAAGAAACACCACTCATGCGTCTTCATAAAAAAATGTCTCACATGGAAAACGAAAGCTTCCAAGCGGTTTCTCTCCCATATGGTGATGGAGAAATGAGTATGAAAGTATTTCTTCCAAAAGAAAATGCAAGTGTAGAAACATTCAAAAATAAGCTTACAAATGACAATTGGAAGGAATGGAGCTCACAATTCCAACAAAAAGAAGGAACCCTTCTCTTGCCAAAATTTCAAATGGAATATGAAGTTTTGTTGAATGATGCATTAAAGAAGCTTGGAATGACAACTGCCTTTGACAAAGGTGCAAATTTCGCAAAAATGATTGAAGAGAATGATCCGATTTGGATTAATATCGTGAAACAAAAAACATTTATTGATGTGAATGAAGAAGGAACAGAGGCTGCAGCAGCAACATCGGTAGAAATGAAAACAGAATCTGCACCTCTCGATCAGCCATTCCATATGGAAGTAAACCGTCCATTTTTCTTGATGATTTCAGATGACACAACTGGCGCAATATTATTTATTGGCGAGATTGCGAATCCGGAAGCAGGTGAATAGTGTATGCAAATTGAATTCTATCCGATCGGTACTATAAAAGAGGATGAACTTACATTTGCTGTTATTTGTGCCATTTATCAAGGCAAATGGATTTATGTAAGACATAAGGAACGAAATAGTTGGGAAATTCCAGGAGGACATAGAGAGCAAGGGGAAAGTATCGTGGCTACGGCAGAACGTGAGCTATTTGAAGAAACTGGCGCGACTAAATATAAGCTTACTCCAATATGTGATTATTCGGTAGATAACCTCGTAAATAAACAATTTGGAAGATTGTTTTTGGCGAAGGTAAGTGAGCTTGGGCCATTGCCTCATTCAGAAATAGGTGAATTAAGCTTATTCGATGCCCTTCCAGAGAATCTGACACATGCAGAAATTCAGCCATATTTATTGGAAAAGACAGTTGAATTTTTGAAAATGGGGGAGTTTATCGTTGACTAATTTGTATTTCGTAAGGCACGCCCATTCTATATACACCCCTGATGAATTAGGCAGGCCTTTATCGAACGAAGGCTTCATTGATGCAGAACTGGTTACGGAAATATTAAAATCAGAAAAAATTAATCTCGTTATTTCAAGTCCATATAAGAGAGCAGTTCAAACAGTTCAAGGGATTGCAAATTTTATTGAAAAAGAGATAGAAATCGTGGATGAGTTTAAAGAACGCATTTTATCTTCCACATCTGTTGAAGATTTTCCAACAGCCATCACGAAGGTTTGGGAGGAACCTCATTTTGCTTGGGGGGGTGGAGAATCAAATGTGGTCGCTCAGCAACGGGGAGTCAAGGCAACCTTGCAAATAGTAGAAAAATATAAGGGGAAGAATATTGTTATTGGCACGCATGGAAATATAATGGTTTTAATTATGAATTATTTCCATCAAAAATATGATTTTGAATTTTGGAAAGACCTCCATATGCCAGATATTTATAAATTAACGTTTGAGGATAGAGAATTAATAAATGTCGCAAGACTATGGAATAGAATATAGAAGATTTTTTCAAAGCAGGAATTGAAAAAGAAATATCGAATGGTTTATTTAAACGAATTCATTTGGAGGAATATATTTGTTATCTACTAAACAATTAGCTGATATTAAAGAATTGCAATGTAAGTGTGAGGAAGGGGGAAACTTCCAGTTAAAGTTAAATTGGGATATGCTGCAAACACGCAAGGAAGACGAATGCGATGATTTTCTCCATTATGAGGATGGGAAGCTTGTTGGATTTCTAGGTCTATACGGCTTCGGAAATAAGGTTGAGGTTTGTGGGATGGTTTCTCCGAATTATCGGAGAAAAGGGATATTCACCCAGCTGTTCCATAACGCTGAAAAAGGATTGCAAGAACGTAAGGTTAAGCAAATTCTTTTAAATGCGCCATCAAATTCTGAATCAGGGAAGGCATTTATACAAACAATCTCTTCCACTTATTTATTCACAGAATACCAGATGAAATGGGCAGAAAAGAGTTTAACTGAAAATCATGATGTTACATTAAGGCTGGCAACACCGCAAGATTTGGCAACTGAAATTCAATTAGATGTGCAATGTTTTGGATTTGAGGAGCAAGATGCTCATGATTATAATGCCAGAATCAAACAGGAAAACAGAGAACAATTTTTCATCATTGAGTCAGAGGGGATGCCAGTAGGAAAAATGCGGGTTGACCATTCAGATGGAGAAGCATGGATATACGGATTTGCTGTTTTCCCACAGTTTCAAGGAAAAGGAATCGGACGTAAGGCGTTAACAAATGTGATCAAAAAAGAACATGAGAATGGTTACTCGATCTTTCTTGAAGTAGAAGCCAAAAATGCACATGCTTTAAAGCTTTATGAGTCTTGTGGATTTAAAGCCTATCATGCTCAAGATTATTATCAAAAAAATTAAGTTGTGGTAGCTGCAATTTTGACGTTGGTGGTTATTCGCTAACGTCATTCTTTATTATAGTCTTAATTCCATCGTTGTTCTATTTACAATCAATCTAGAAAGGAGAATCAATATGATGATTGAAACAGCGTATTTAAAAATTGTAAAAGAGCGGTTTAAGAGTATGAAAAGTCAAGGTGATCAAACATTAAAACAACTATCTGAAGCAGATATTCATTGGACATATAATGAAGAATCAAATAGTATCGCAATCATAGTAAAGCATGTAAGTGGAAATATGGTATCAAGATGGACTGATTTTTTGAATTCAGATGGTGAGAAGCCTAATAGAAATCGAGACAAGGAATTTATCGACGATATTTCTTCTATAAAAGAATTATTGGAAACTTGGGATGAAGGATGGAGTGTGCTCTTTAAGACATTGAATGATTTAGAGGAAACCGATTTATTAAAGACTGTATTCATTCGGGGTGAAAGTCATTCTGTTATAGAAGCAATTGAGAGACAGGTTGCTCATTATGCCTCACATATCGGGCAAATTATGTATGTTGGAAAAATGCTAAAAAACAAAGAATGGGAATGTCTAAGTATTCCTAAAGGGGAATCAGAACAATACTTGCAAGAAATGCTTAATCGAGCCAATAAAGTAGAAAATCCTTTAATTGTAGACAACAAGATTGCAAAAATTCCTCAATTTAAAGAATTTTCCCGAGAAATGGATGAGCAATTAGTTGAATTGTTAACATCTGAAACTTGGCCTTTCCATGGTCAGGAAAAACCTTCGGCAGACTCCATAAAAAAAGCGTTAAATAAAGGATTTTATACAGAGAATGGGAATAAAACATTTTGGATTATGAATGAGCATAAAAAATTAGGGCTCATAAGAATTTTTGATTTAGAAGATCCTACTTGCTTATTCGATCTTCGTTTGAAGGAAAAAGAACGTGGAAGAGGATTAGGTTTGTCATGTGTACGATGGTTAACCAATTACATATTTACTACCTATCCTCATATTATTCGCATAGAAGCTCACACAAGAAACGATAATTTTGCCATGCGTAAAACATTACACAAAAGTGGATATGTGAAAGAAGCCTATCATCGAAGTGCTTGGCCTCAAGGTTCAAATGTATATGACTCTATCGGATATGCGATAGTACGAAAAGATTGGGAAGAGGAGAAGGTTACATCCATTAAAGATGATTTTCCATTTTAAAGATAGGTAATTAAAAAATGGATAATATGTTAAAGTGTAATTAATGTGTATTTTTAATATATTTTTCCTAATTCCTGTTTTTAATCAGTGACAAAAGACTTTTATATGAAAAGAGAATGTTTAAACACTTCACGAATAGATTTTTGGATACAGCCTATTTTGAAAACGTACTGAAGGAAAAAGAAAACTATGAAAATCCCTCCAGTTCAAGCATTTGCACACTATGTCGGTGATGGAAAAGAAATCATAAAAGAAAAATATAAGAGAGTACATGACTGCTATTGTTATGAGAAGAAATTGGTGTAGGAGAATAAGTCATTTGGCTATTTTTAAGGAGTTGATATTGTGAAACATCGTTCTGAAGCAGATGAAGCAATTAAAAGATGGGACAATTTTGCTGATGAATATTCCGCAAATCATGGTGAGCAAGGAGATATTCATAAAGAGGTCCTTTTGAATCCAGTCTTATTTTCTTTAATGGGCAATGTAAAAAACAAACAAATTTTAGATGCTGGTTGTGGGGAAGGCTATTTAAGTAGATTATTAGCTAAGTCTGGAGCTGTCGTAACGGCAGTAGATTATTCATTAAGAATGATAGAAATTGCAAAAGCGAGAACGTCAAATGATTTACAAATAGATTATAGGCATGGCAATTGTGAAAATTTAAGTTCTTTTGACGATAAAAGCTTCGATTTGATCGTGTCTAATATGGTCATACAAGATCTTCCAAATTATAATAAAGCTTTTCAAGAAATGTATCGATTATTAGTAAATGGTGGCTCTTATGTTTTTTCAATTTTACATCCATGTTTCATTACTCCCGAAAGTGGCTGGGAGAGAACAACGAATGGAGAAAAGCTCCATTGGAACGTAGATAAATATTTTTATGAAGGGGAATATGAACAAAGGCTTAGCGATAAAGAAAAAATTCTATTTTATCATAGAACCCTTTCTACCTATATAAATACGTTAATTAAAACAGGCTTTTCTATCGTTAGCGTTGAAGAACCTAAGCCATCAAAGGAAATGTTGGAAAAGTATCCTTCCTTTGAAGAAGATTTCAGATGTGCTGATTTTATCGTTTTTAAAGTGAAAAAGAATTAAGATAGTATCTCAGTAGTTCTGACATGAGAACAAGCCAGTATTTCTTGTATATTGGAAGAAAATAAGGATTGCTTATGATGAGTAAATGATTATGAGAGCAAAAGGACGGTGGAATGTATGAAAAAATTATCGATGTTATTCATATTTTTTATATTTATATTTGCTTCCTCAATTCATGCTCTATCCTGGGCATACCCATTTGTTGTTTGGAAAGGAAAGGTATACGAAGTTAAACAAGAAGTAATGATTGCTGATAGTGAAATTGGTAAGAGAATCGGAGAAGTTAGAACGAAGCCTAACGATATGACTGGAAGATACTATGGGAATGCTTCAAATTATTTTCCAAAAGGAACGGAGTATTATGAAATAGTGGGTTTATCGATTTCTTCGGCGATTGCAGTGAAAGATGAAAATGTGTATGTAAAGGCTGAATTTATTCATAAAGCTCCTTTTCACATAATGAATATATTTACTAGTACTTTCTTTTTTATATTTGCAGGAGTCAGCGTGCTTATTATAATTGGCATTTTATACCGAACAAAAATGTCTACTAAATACTAAAATTATTATTTAGGGGGTGATGGTATGTGCAAAGAGGAGGAAAAAGAATTGGGTGCGACGGTAGTCAAACGAATTGATAAAACTAAAGTAAACGGATTATCTAAAATGAAAAAAGATTTATTAAAAAAGCATATGGGTAGTGCATCACAAAGCATTGATTTAAATAAGGTTCGTGAATGGTGGAAATATGAAAATAATTGATTTTAATACTCCTTCTTTTTCAGGGTTTCAGAAAGAAGAAGATATTTTGCTTGATACAAGTATAATACTTGGATATTACAATAAATATAATGCTTATCATACAACTATTACAGAACTTTTTCAGAATCATATTCTAAATAATGATAATGACCTATTCCTATATATAAACCCCACTATTTTAAATGAAATAACACATCTTGCTTCAAACCCTCTGAAACAATACCTTAATAGATATCCAGAAAAAAAGAAAGAAATAAACGAACTAGATAACTGACAGTAAGAAGAATTTTTAAGTTTAGTATAATTGCAAAAGTGTTAGTCTGTCTGATAGTGAATTTTTAATCAGACAGACTAGTATAGTTTTAGAAAAAGAATTACTTATCTTTTCATTGATATTTCCTAGCAATTAGATACGCTACAAATGGCTGTGTAATGACCCCGATACCTAAAATAGCAGTGAGAAAAATATTTACTGTGCCATTCATCCATTGATCGACTACCATTGCGAGAAGAATGAGCACAGGAAGAACGTAATAGCTAATAAGCGAACTTTTTTCATTAATTCGTCTTCCTAATTCCTCTTCCTGCATGATGCCGTCTTTACTTTCCTTCGTCCCCCATGTGATTGCAGAAAAATACATCATAAGTAATAGACTAATGGAGATAATTTCATTGAAACCAACATTTTCGCCTGCAATTAATATAAATTGTAAAACCAATGACGATTAATGTTGCAATTCCACAAATGATACCTCCTATTTTACGAATACTCATTCCTTATCCACCTTTTGTCTAGCTTCAGCTGCAAGGAACTCGAGGTCATAAGTCAATTTTCTGTCATAAAGGTATTAAGGATAACCTTTTACACCAGAATGTACCTGTCAAATATCTTTTACATATAAAAAGAAAAAAAGATACTTAACTAGTAAAATGCAGAATTTTGTATAATAATTAGAATTAGGAAAAATTGTAAGTAATCATTTAGAATAAAGGATAACTTATACGATTAGGTTTTTGCTTTTTTCTTTCTATAAATATATTAACTTCACCAAACTAACAGATATATACGTCAAACATGAAATTGCTGAAATGAAAAATAAAATTATTGGAGTGGTAAATTAGATGAAAAAAATAACGGTTTTACATTATGATGCCTTCAGCGATAAACCTGATAAGGGAAATCCAGCAGGTGTTGTGTTGAACGGAGATGATTTAACTGACGAGGAAATGCAAGAAATAGCGTATAAAGTAGGTTTTAATGAGACTGCTTTTGCCGTAAAGTCTGAAGTGGCTGATTTACGAATTCGCTATTTCACTCCAGGACACGAGATGAATTTATGTGGTCATGGAACAATGGCAATGATTTACGCCCTAAAAACAAAGGGATTATTAAATGAAAAGAATTCAATCATCATTGAAACAAGGGCTGGGAATTTACCTATAAATATGAGTATGTCTTCAAATAATGAAATGCAAATAACAATGAAACAAGCTCAACCACAGTTCGTAGAGTTTAATGGTTCCAAGGAGGCATTAGCTAACTCGATCGGATTACAAATAGGCGACCTTCATGAAGACTTCCCGATTTTATATGGAAGCACAGGGATTTGGACTTTATTAGTGCCCATAAAAAATGTAGCTGCATTTAAAGAAATGGAGCCGAAAAACGAAATATTTCCATCTATTCTAAAAGAAATGCCGAAAGCATCCATTCATCCATTTTGTTTGGAAACTTATGATCCGAATACTCAAATGCATGCAAGACATTTCTCATCACCTTTTTCGGGCACAATTGAGGATGCAGTGACTGGTACTGCCTCAGGAGTAATGGGAGCCTATTATGCCAAATATATAAAACCTAACTTTGAAAAATCCATTACACTGATTGTTGAGCAAGGTCATGAAATTGAAAAAGATGGAAGGGTAATCGTTACTGTTGCAAAAAGTGAAAATAATTATGATATTGAGATAACAGGCACTGCCGTATTTGTAAAGGAAATAGATATCCAATTTTAGTGATGCAAATAATAGGCAGAAGGTGTTTAAGTTGAAGATAATGAATATTAATTTACAAGAACGGATGAACCACTATCATGTAACTGGTTTAAGTATGGCATTGATTAATCAAGGCCAAATGAAGATGGCGGAAGGCTTTGGAATTCTTGAAGAAGGCACTTTAAGAGGAGTAAGCGAACAGACTATTTTTAATGCTTGTTCAATGAGTAAATTTCTTACTTCTATGCTAGTTATGACGTTAGTAGATCAAGGTATTCTTGATTTAGATGAAGACGTTAATAAGAAACTTGTATCATGGAAGATTCATGAGAGTGACTTTACTATTTCGAGTAAAGTAACATTACGTTCTTTGCTCAGCCATCAATCAGGGATTATTGATCCAGAGGGAAGTTTTGGTGAACTCGATTCATCTTATCGTCTATTTACGATTGCAGACTTACTAGAAGGAAAAACACCATATTGTAAAGAGGCGATTAAAATTTCTTATGAGCCTGAAAGTGATTTTCGATACTCAGATGCAGGTTATTGTGTTATTCAGCAAGTAGTTGAAGATAGTATTGGCAAGCCTTTCAAGAGTATAATGCAGGAATATATATTCAAGCCGTTAAATATGGATAATAGTTTTCTCGTTCGAAGTTTATCTGATATTAAGGACAAAGATTTTTCATGTGGCCATAATAAAAATGGAAGTATAGCTGAAGCGAAATATCCCATCTATCCTTATTTAGCTGCCGCAGGACTTTGGACAACACCGACTGACTTTGCTAAATTAGTGCTTGAATTAATAAGCTCTTTAAACGGAAACAGTACTATTGGCCTTTCAAAAAATAGAGCAAAGGATCTAATAACTTCACAAGGGTGTAAACAATGGGCTGGGCTTGGCGTTTTTTTAGAAGGTTCGGGGCAGAGTCTTGAAATATCATCACTTGGCTGGGGCAAAGGATTTCAATGTATGATGGTCGCTTATCCATATTTAGGTTCTGGTGCTGTTATGATGACGAATACTGATCTAGGAACCCATCAAATGAATGGGCTAATTGGTGAAATCTATAAATCTCTTGAGCTATAAAAAACTGACAAAGATTCGAAACATTTCACGGGGGTAACAGGCTGATGAATAAGCAGAATACAGAATTGATAAGTAATCATGGCTTTTATATAAGTACGGACAAAAATCTTTTAGATGTAGAAGTTATATATAAATATTTAAGTGAGGAATCTTATTGGTTAAAGGGTATTTCAAAAGAATTAGTTATTGCTTCAATTGAAAATTCAATTCTTTGCTACGGTATTTATAAAGGGAACCCAATGAGCGGTTCTCCAAATCAAGTTGGTTTTGCCCGAGTTGTATCTGATCTCGTTCGATTTTCTTGGCTTGGTGATGTTTTTATTCTTCCTGAATATAGAGGGAAAGGACTAAGTAAATGGTTAATGGCTGTCATTACCGAACATCCCAATTTAAAAGGAACTAATTTTCATCTTGCTACTAGGGATGCTCATTCTCTATATGCACAATATGGTTTTAAGCCATTAGATAACATTGAAAAGAGAATGGCTAGACCTTTTAATTGGGAGGCGATCTATGATGGTTATAAAAAGTGAAAATATGCTAGAAATATAGATAATTGAAATTATATAGATTTCGTTAAAAGAAAGGAAATAAGAGCATGAAACAAATCATTGCTTTAGGTGGCGGGGGATTTTCAATGGAGCCTGAAAATCCTTTGTTAGATTTATATATATTGAACCAGGTTTCTGGGAAAATTCCGAAAATATGTTTTATCCCGACTGCAAGTGGAGATTCAGAACATTATATTTCAAGGTTTTACAATTTCTTTGAAAAACAAAATTGCATTCCTTCACATTTATCTTTATTTAAACCAATAACGAGAGATATCGAAGGATTTTTATTGGAAAAAGATATTCTTTATGTAGGTGGAGGGAATACAAAAAACTTAATAGCCCTATGGAAAGAATGGGGGTTACATTTAATACTTAGAAAAGCGTGGGATAAAGGGATCGTATTGGCAGGAATTAGTGCTGGATCGATATGCTGGTTCGATGAAGGGGTAACTGATTCATATGGAGATGGACTTGAGCCAATCACATGTTTGGGCTTTTTAAAAGGAAGTAATTGTCCACATTATGATGGAGAAGTGGAGAGAAGACCGGTCTATCAAAAATTAATTGAAACAAAAAAGATTCAAGCTGGAGTTGCAGCAGATGATGGAGTGGCTATTCATTATATTAATCAAGATATTAGTAAAATCGTAAGTTCAAGACCAAATAGTAAAGCATATAAAGTATATTTTGATAATGGAGTAAAAGAGATAGAGCTTCAACCAGAGTTTTTAGGTGCTCATTAAAGAAGAATGATTTTTCAAAAATACATACATAATCTCCTGCGGGAAAGCGAACAGGTGAGACTCCGCAGGAGATTGAGCGATGAGGAGACTCACCGTTTGTCCCGTGGAAAGCGAAGCGTCTGAAACGGAAATCAACGGACAAGTTAATAAGATCATACAAAAAGAAGGTGCCCCTAAAAGTTATCCTTTTGGCATACACACCCTTTTTTTGCGCTAAAACTGTGAAATATTCTAGTCTTAAAATTAAACCCTCTTTAAAAATACATAACTCACTTTGTCATACTCCATCTTATGCTCATAAAAACGATGAGCATCAACTCGTTGTAAATTGGATGAGAGCGAAACAATCCTAAAGTCATGTTCTTTCGCCCAATCATGGACATAAGAAAGCAGAATTTTTCCATATCCTTTTGAACGCACAGTAGAATCTGTTACTAAATCACACACCCATACAAATTTCCCATGATATAAAGTTAACATCGGCATAAATCCAACAACGGCTACCATTTTTCCATCATCATATAATGAAACTAATTGATAATTTTCCATCTCTTTTGCTTCTTTCACTAATTTAAGAAAACTGGCTTTATCTAAATGTGTTCGCAATTGCTGCATAATTGGAAATGCGTCTCGCCATTCATTCTCGGTTTTTAATTCTTTTATAATCATTGCCGGATTGTTCATCACGCTTTTTCCTCCTTAAACGGATTTATCCATTATTAAACCACAAACTGGTATAATCAAAAGTATCAGATTTAATGAATTTATTGGTACCAGATAAAGGTGAGGGAGCAGTGGTTCATGGTTGAAATAACGCCAATTTTAGATAATAAAAGTAGTATCCCCTTATATATCCAGCTTTCAAATTATATTAAGCAGGAAATTGGAGCAGGAAGAATACAGCCAAATGAAAAATTACCGTCAAAACGTAAGCTCGCTAAATATCTTGAGTTGAGCTTAAATACAATTCAAGCTGCATATGATCAGCTTCGTGCAGAAGGATATGTGGAAAGTAAGCTGCGTAAAGGTATATTTGTAGTGAGACTAGAAGAAGAGGTACTTCCGAACCAATTATCACCTCAAACAGCACCAACAAAAAAGGAACAAAAATGGATAAATATTAACATTGATTTCAATTCTGGAAAGGTTGATTTGGAGCATTTTCCGTATGTGATTTGGAGAAAATTGACGATTCAGTCGCTTTATGAGGATCAAAGCGAGTACTTTAATATTGGTGATTCAAAAGGGGAGTTGTCCCTTCGCGAAGAAATAGCTAAATACTTATTTTTCTCTAGAGGTGTGAAATGTTCTGCTGACCAAATTGTGATTGGAGCAGGCACTCAAATATTAATACATTTATTATGTCTATTAATTGGGAAAGAACATGTATACGCAATGGAGGAACCGGGCTTTCATAGAACGAGAGCTGCTTTTCAAGATTTAGGGGTCATGTTGCACTCAATTTCCTTAGATGAGGATGGGATGGAAATAAATCAACTAAAAAATAGTGAAGCAACCGTTGCTTATGTGACCCCTTCCCACCAGTTCCCACTCGGAATGGTTATGCCAATATCACGAAGAATCGAGCTGCTGAAATGGGCTACTGAAGTTGGTGGCTATATTATTGAAGATGATTATGATAGCGAATTTCGTTATAAAGGAAAGCCGATCCCTTCCTTGCAAGGACTAGATTCAAATGGAAATGTCATTTATTTAGGTACATTTTCAAAGTCACTTATTCCTTCCATTCGTATTAGTTATCTCGTGTTACCACCAGAACTAAGCCAGAAATATGAAGAACATTTCTCCATCTATAAGCAAACAGCCTCTCGACTTCATCAAGAAACATTATTTCGCTTTATGAATGAAGGCCATTGGTATAATCATTTAAACAAAATGAGAACCCTTTATCGTAAAAAACAGCATACATTCATTGAGGCTATTAAAGTCCATTTAGGAGAGCATGTAAACATAATCGGGGAAAAATCAGGACTTCATCTAGTTTTAGAAGTAAATAATGGCATGACTGAGGCAGAATTAACAAGTTCGGCAATGGCAATTGGTGTAAAGGTATATCCATTATCGATCTATTTTGCTAATTCAATAGATAATCGAAAACCGAAAATTTTATTGGGGTTTGGCGGGTTGTCTGAATTAGAAATACATAGTGGGATCCAATTGCTAGCAAAAGCCTGGCTTATTTAAGAATATTTGTGTAATTAATTGTATATCTCCCTTTTTAAAAGAAATATAGTGTAAAATATTACTAAAATTTGTATGTTTATAAACAAGGGGAAGTTAAAAAATGAAAATTGATCATTTAGTCGTAAATATTGATAGTTATGTACAGGAAGATAAAGAATTTATTAATATGGTTCATTCTATGGGTTTGCCATATAAACCAAAATGGGGGAAAGGAACAAAAGGATTTAAAGTTTCTAATTTATGGATTGGAAACGAATATTTTGAGTTTGTTCGCATTAAAAGCAAAGATGGCGGAGGCTGGGTTGAAAGTTGGACAGAGCAGTATCATCAGGGGCATAGAGGTCTAATGGGTTTTGCTTTAGAAGTAGATGATATTGAAGCGACTTACAAGGAACTTAAAGGGAGAATAACGGAAGTTTCCCAGCCTGAACCATTGAGATTTCGATGGTTTTTTAATCTATTCACAAGGACTATGCCATGGAAAAACTCATATTTGCCGAAATTTGAAGGAGTTCCATTTCAATTCTTCCTACAACAGCTCAATGATGAAAAAAGTAAGGAGTTCATGCAGCAGTATATGGTACCTAACAGCAGAGAAAATAATATCCAAGGGATTTCTCAAGTAAAAATATATGGGGCTTTAACAGAAAACGATAAGAGCATAATTTCAGCATTATTCGCAAATTATTATGAAACCGAAGGAACCATTACAGTAGAACTTGGAACGCAAACGATTTCATTTATTGAATCCAATACATATAAAGTTGAAGTATCGCTTGATTGTCATCATAGTGAATACACCTCTAAACAACTAGAAATAGGGAACTTGCTTATTAGAAATAGTTAAATATGCAGAACCATTTTTCTTGGAAAAGGATGTTGCAGAATGTATATTGATAAGTTTCATTTTACAGAAGAAGAGCGGGAGAAAACAATAGCGGCCTTTATTAAAGATGGGGTCCTTAAAGAATTGCCAAGTAAAGAAAAGCGAAAGGTCATTATTTTATTAGAGCTAATGAATAAATTCTCGAAAGGAACAGTGTATAGCGAGAAGGAAGTGAATGAAATCATTAAAGCATTCTATCCTGATTTTGCTATATTACGAAGATATTTAGTTGATTACAAGCTGCTTGAAAGAAGTACAGATTGCAAAGATTATTGGGTAAATCATCCATTATAAACAGATAAGGAGTTATGATGTTTCAAACGATTGAATATTTAAATGGCGGAAATGAAAGGCAGCAGAAAGCCTACTCAGTTATAAAAACTTTAGGGGTCATGAAGGATTTAGCAGATTTTCAACCTGTACTATGTGGAACCATTCCGATCGGGATTGATGTTGAAGGCTCAGATTTAGATATTATCTTCGAAGTGAATGATTTTCCACCGTTTAGAGCAAAAGTTGAATCACTCTACCACGATAAACAGGACTTTAGGATAAAGGAGACAAAGATTAGAAATTTGCCAGTTTTGAAGGCTAACTTTATGTTTGGCGATTTTGAGTTTGAGTTATTTGCTCAGCCCCAACCAGTTTTTAAGCAATACGCATATATTCATATGTTAATTGAATATCATCTTATGAAGGAAATCCCTCAATTAAGGGAAAAGGTAATAGGATTAAAGCAACAAGGGTATAAAACGGAGCCAGCATTTTGTATAGCATTAGGTTTAGAAGGAGATCCATACGAGAAGTTAATTGAGTTTGCGAGAAAATGATTGGAAGAATATAATGGAGAAACTGCTAAAATAAAACGACTATTAAAGAGCATCTAATCAAGATAAAGTTGAGGCGTTTTTGATGGAAAGTGAATTACTAAAAATATTTGATGAACACAAAAATCAAATAGGGATCGCAACACGAGAAGAAGTACATAGACTTGGACATTGGCATGAAGCCTTTCATTGCTGGTTTGTAAGTATAGAAAATAGGACTGATTATGTTTATTTGCAAATTAGAAGTGAAAACAAAAAAGATTATCCCAATTTATACGATATTACGGCGGCTGGGCATTTGTTAGCTAATGAAACCATTGATGATGGGGTAAGGGAAATAAAAGAAGAATTAGGCATTGAAGTGACCATTCGTGATTTAGTGCCATTGGGACAGATTAAATATTGCGTCTTACTAAATAATTTTATTGATAAAGAATTTGCGAGTGTTTTTTTATATAAAAGTAAAAATGACTTCCATGACTTTATTTTACAAAAAGAAGAAGTATCGGGAATTGTAAAAGCAAAATTCAATGATTTTACTCAGCTTTGGTTTGGTGAAATAGATGAAATTCATGTTGAAGGTTTTGAAATTAATCATTCTGGAAGCAAATCTATCATTAATAAAAAAGTAAACAAAAGCGATTTTGTCCCTCACGATTCCTCATATTATAAAAGTGTTATAGAAATGATAAAGATGAACTTATAGGCGACGACAACAAAGAGTCTTGTTAAAATTATGGATAAATAGAAGAGGGAGCTCCGTTTTGGCCGTAGCTCCCTTTCTCACTAACTTAAAGTCTTTAATTAATTTTTTTATAACAATATTTTACTTTCCCACTCTTCTTTCGTAAGAGTGTAATGATAAAACTGTTGGTCCTCTATTTTAATATCTCCATTATAACGAAATCCACATTTTTGAATGACTCTATTTGAGCTTACATTGTGTGGAAGAACAATCGTATTTAGAAGTTCAACATCTGTTTTCTCAAACAAATATTTCATCAATGCTTTTACTGCTATTGTTGTATAGCCTCGATTTCTGTAATGTTTTGAAATAGCAAAAGCAATTTCTCGATTTGGTTCATTTAGTTCTTCTTTAATTCCTGTATTGCAGAAACCAATAAATTCATCTGTTTCTTTTAAGATTATACCTAGCTTCAAATAGTTATGCCCAGCGATATTAGGCACTGCTGACAAAAACTCTTTATTGGATGGTATCTCATAATTTGTAACCCAGTTTAATCGTTGTTCTCTTGTTGAATGCCAGTCTGGCAAAAATTCATAAACCTCTGGTTGCGAAGTAAGGTTATAAATAGCGTCTACATCTTCAATTCTAAACTCTCTTAGTAATATTTCTCCACAGTCTATTGTAAATAAATTGTCCATAATCTACGATTATCAATCTTGTGAGTTAATCATTCCATAATAGATCAAATCTTCGTAGCGATTTTATTACCCCACATGATCAATTAATATTCCCTCCTGTTCCATTCCTAATTTTTGCAAAACTTTACCAGAAGCTAGTTTCGATTTAAAGTAACGAGCCAGTACTTTATGGTATGCTTTTCTTCAAATGCAAATTATTACAATGTTTGTAATAGCAGCTGCATCAGATTTTTGAAGCATTCTTAATACTTTTTATATAATGATTTTATTTCAAATATCTAAATATTTCCAGTCATCTTTCCAAAAAAAATAAATATATATCACACTATCAAAAACAGCGTTGTCTAAATAGCTGTTTAGCGTTGACAAAATGTCAACGATGTTTTATGGTAATACCAAACTGTTTTTGTCGAATTACCTATGAAAATTTTATGCGATATGAGCATTCTTTTTGAATAAACAGTAACCAACTCCTTAGAATTAGCTCGAAAGGAAAATAGCTGATGATTAAAGACTTATATAATAATAATCTCGGTTCATTACTAAAAAAGAGATTAGATGAACGTTCATTGTCTATGCGAAAACTAAGTGAACTAACTGAAATTGATAAAGCAACGATTTCGCGAATTATGAGTGGGAAGCGTAAAGCTAATATACATCATTTACAAAAATTTGCTAGTTGTTTGGAAGTTCCTCTTTCAGAATTGTTAGTTTCTGCAGGCTATGCATATGAAAAAAAACAAGAAGATACAGATTTGCATGCCTCTGTCGAAAGCATTCAAAATTTCCTTGCTGCTTCTAATATGTATGATAAAAAATTCACTTTAGAAAGTGTTGAGCTACAATTAGCGAAGTATGAACAATACACACAAACCGAAGAAGGAAAAGAAATGATTCTTCAACAGTTTGATGAAAAGCTTAAGAAAGTTGGCAGTATTGGTCCATTTATTCGTCATTTAAAACAAATGTACGAAGATTTTTGCGCTAAAAGGGGCACTTGTGCTCAACTTGCAATTATCGGTGGAGCATTAATCTATTTCATTTTGCCTGTTGATGTGCTTCCTGATTATCTATTTCCGATTGGTTATTTAGATGATGCGATTGCGGTGCAGCTTGTTCTTAAATCTAAAAGTATTAAACAAATTTGATTTATTCTGAACGATCACAACCTTCAAGGTTACACATATTGCGAATAAATAAACGGAATAGGAAATAAGTAAAAGTCTTTTTTACTCGCATATTTTAGGTTCTTAAACACCTTCAATTATGTTAAGGTGTTTTTCTTTTTGAGTAGAGCCTTAGTAAATAGAGAAGATAAGAGGCGATGATGTATTGAATAAAAGGGAATCTCGAGTTGATACAATATTAATTCTTACGATATTATGTTTTTTAATATTTAGTTTAATAATGGTCTATAGTGGTTCAGGACAATATGTTTCTTATGATCCCTATTATTTTGTAAAAAGGCAAATGATTTGGTATGTTATTGGAATTGGTGTTATGACTGGGGTGGCGTATTTTGATTATGAGCTACTTGATAGGATAGCCCTTCCCTTGTATTTTGCTGGAATTGGATTATTAATCCTTGTTCATTTTTACGGAACCTTTAAAAATGGTTCGCAAAGATGGATTAATCTTGGTTTCTTTGAATTACAGCCTTCAGAATTTATGAAAATCTTTATTATTATTTACGTAGCAGTTTTAATGAATAAATATGGTCGGCAAACTTTATCCTTTAAAGATAGTATTCCCATTACTATCAGGATCGTTATCGCAACATTAGTTCCATTTTATTTAATTTTAGTTCAGCCTGATTTAGGTTCAGCACTAGTCATTATGGCGATTACGGTAACAATTATTATCGTTTCAGGTATTTCATTTAAAATGATTGGTTTATTAACTGCTGGATTTGCAGCTTTACTGGCACTCCTTGTTTATTTGCACAATCACTTTTTCGATATTTTTATAAAAGTGATTAAACCCCATCAGCTAGAAAGAATCTATGGCTGGCTTAGCCCGAATGAATTTGCCTCCTCCTATGGATATCAATTAACACAAGCCATTCGTGGGATCGGTGCTGGCCAATTGAGGGGCAGCGGCTTTAACCTTGGTACACAAGTGCAAAGTGGAAGAATTCCTGAAGTACATACGGATTTTATTTTTTCTGTAGTGGGAGAGGAATTTGGGTTTATTGGTGCATCGATATTGATAGGTTTGTATTTTATTTTGATCTTTAGAATCGTCATCATTGCCCTGAATGCCAATAATGTTTTTGGGAGTTATTTATGTGCAGGAACAATCGGATTAATCTCCTTTCAAGCTTTTCAAAATATCGCGATGACAATCGGGCTGATGCCGATTACAGGGATTCCTCTCCCATTTATTAGTTATGGGGGGAGCTCGCTTTTAACGAATATGATTGCTTTAGGCTTAGTGATAAGTGTGAATATAAGATCAAAGAAATATATGTTTAGTAATGAGTAAGGATCCTATTTTGACTCAAAAAAGATGCGTTGGAATTTATCCAAGCATCTTTTTTATTTACCTAAAGGTTTTGGAAAGGATAGACTTTATTTCCACGTTATCATATAATATTAAATGATAATGATTATCAATATCATATAATAAAGAAAAGGATGATACATATAATGTGGAATATTAAACAATTTTCAAAAATGGTTTTAGTAATATTATTTATTGGAGTATTGGCTGCTTGTGGAGAAACTACCGATAAAAAGAGTATTGAAGCGAACCAAAATGTCGATGAATCTAGTCAAAAGAACGAAACAGTTACTTATCAAGCGGCAAATGGTGAAATTGAGTATGCTAAAAATCCAGAAAAAATTGTTGTTGTTGCAGATAGCTATGTCGGACATTTTATCGCTTTAGGTGTAAAACCAGTTGGAATTTCGGATTATGCTATGGGGAACAAATATTTTGAAGGTGAGCTTGATGGCATAGAAAGTATAGGTGACGCGTCAAACCCTTCTGTCGAGAAAATATTAGAGATGAACCCTGATTTGATTATTACATTCAATGGGGCTGAACTGAATGAAAAGCTCGAGAAAATAGCGCCAACAATAGCGGTTAATTATGGAGAGAAGGATTATAAGGAACAGTTAAAGGAATTTGGTAAAATAATCGGAAAAGAAAAGGAAGCAGATGCTTGGCTAACTAATTGGAATCGTAAAATAAATGAAAGCAAAGCAAAAGTACAAGAAGTCGTTGGCGATAAAACAATATCCATTTTGTCACCGTTTTCGAAGGGAATCTATGCGTATGGTCATAACTATGCTAGAGGTGGCGAAATTATCTATGGCGAATTTGAATTAAAGGCTCCAGAATTAGTCCAAAAGGACGCAATTGATAGTGGCAAAGGATGGACTGAGTTTTCTCTGGAAACGCTACCTGAGTTTGCGGGAGACTATATTTTTACATGTCCTTGGCAAGAAAATAATGGAGACCCCGAAGATTTTTATGGAAGTTCCTTGTGGAAGGAACTCCCTGCAGTTAAAGAGGGCAAAGTATTTGAATTAGATACAAATGCCGCATTTTTTAATGACCCGGTATCATTAGACAAGCAGCTAGATTTTATTATTGAGAGTTTGACAACTAAATAGGCTGTCCTTTGCCCGGTACGAAAAACTCTACGACTATACAAATATTAAAAAACGAGGAGAACCATTCATATTATTTGGTATAATAAAGTAATTCAGAAATGAAGATTTGATTTCTGATCAATTTAGTTAAGGGGGCGTTCATTATGTTAAACAGCAAATTTGTTTTTGTTCATATTTTTAAGGGGATAATGCCTAGTTAACGAATTGCTTCAGCATTTCCCCGAAATTTAGAAAGGGGAAGTAATATGAGTATTGAAGATGTTAAATTAGTAGAATTGAATGCTGAAAATTGGTATGATTGCTGCGTGTTAGAGGTTTCAGAAAATCAAAAAGAATTTATTGAATCAAATGCCATATCCATTGTCCAATCAAAATACGAGCCTACATTAAGGCCATATGCAATTTATTTTAAAGAAAAAGTAGTTGGTTTTTTAATGTACAATACTGTTCTAGAAGAACTTAATGGGTATTGGATCTATCGAATCATGATCGATAAGAATTATCAAGGTAAAGGGATTGGCAAAGAAGCTACTAGTCTGATGATTTCAGAAATTGCCAAGTTACCAAAGGCTAAAAAGGTGATTGTCGGTTATCGACCTGAGAATGTAGGTGCCCATTATTTATATGCAAGCTTAGGATTTATTGATAATGGTGATAGATTTGGGAAGGAAATGGCTGTAATAAAATATATAAATAATTAAACATAAGCTTAAAAAAATGTGTGTCAGAGTTCTGGCACACATTTTTTATGGCAATAAAACTAAAAACTTAAAAAAGACTCATATGATTTTTTACCTCAAGTAAATCATCAATAATAAGATCAGCGTGTAATAGCTCATCTTCTTGTGCAAAGTCAAAGCGACAGCCGATTGCGGCAAGCCCATTGCTTTTGGCGGCTTTTATATCGGATAATCTATCTCCAACAACCGCACCTTTAACTATTTTATATTTCTCCATAATGGTCTGAACGAGATCAGCTTTATTTTGAGAATCAATTTGTTGGATGCTAAAAACTTCTGTCACCCAATTGTGGAGCCCATAATATTTTACAATGGTGCTTAAGTATTCGATTTGGCCATTACTTGCGATGAATATTGCATAATGATTATTTTTGAGATAAGTAAAGAGCTCTTCAACATTCGGATATAAAGAACCTTTCCCATTGTTAATTTGTTCAATTAATTTTTTATGGAAATATTCATTCGCTTTTTCTCTAATATCATTAGAATGGTTTGGCAATAATGTTTTCCAGACGACCGGTAAAGTCGCTCCCATAATTTCGCGGAATTGATCAAGTGGTGTTTCTTTTTCCCATAAATGTTGTGCGCTTAAATCGTTAAATGTTTCTTCTAAAGATAAGGCTAGAACTTTATCGGTTTGAAATAAAGTACCATCCATATCAAAAATAAATGCGCGAGACATGCTGTTATCCTCCGATTTTTCCAATTTTCATATACATCATCATAATAAGCTTATCACTTTTATAATGTCTATCAACTATTTACGATGAACTGCAGGCTTTCTTATGAGAAGAGTAAATTTACTTAACTGATACACTAATAAAGGCTAATAATATTCTATACTACAAAGAGCGTCACATAAGTTGGATATTCAACAAATGTGACGCTCTCACTACATTTTTATATAAAGATTGGTTTAACAATTTTTTACTTAACAAATATGAGTGAAAAATTTACTCTTCTTTATTTGTTCGGATGACTAAAACATCACAAGGAGCATAGCGGGTAATATTTTCAGATACACTGCCGATTAAGAAGCGTTCAACAGCATTCAATCCAGTTGCACCGCAGATGATTAAATCAACTTTATTTTTCTTAGCGATCTCTTTTGGAATAATAATTTTTGGAGATCCATAGTCAATGATATATTCAACTTGGGGAACCCCTGCCTTAATTGCTTGGCTTTTATATTTTTCCATTAATTCTCTGGCAAACATATCGGCTCTTTCCGAAATTGTTCGATCATACGCTTCCACTGTAGCGAATGTACGAGTATCAATAACATGTGCTAAAGTAATTTGTGCATCGTTTCGTTTTGCAATTTCAATCGCTTTTTTAAAAGCCCACTCAGCCTCTGTTGAACCATCAACTGCAACTAAAATATTAGTATATTTCAACCCCATATTTATCTCCTCCTTTACCTTAATTATACAATACCAAGTCGTGAATAACAGTGACAATTAATCAAATAATACTTATTACCAGATTATTTTTATAAAAAGGAAGGATAAAAATGAAGGAGAGATATGAGACAAACGGGTTCAATGAAGAGGGAACAAACGAAGTGAGCGAGCAAATTATGGCTGTTTATAATAGTGGGGTAGTTGTACAATCTGAAGATAATAATGAAGAGTTAAATAAAGATGAGATTTTAAATGATATAAACCATAAAAAGTGAAAGAAGCTGATATATCTCGAAAATGTCCGATATATCCGGAAAATGTCCGATATATCTCGAAAGTGGCCGATATATCCGGAAAGTGGCCGATATATCTTGAAAGTGGCCGAAATATCCGGAAAATGGCCGATATATCTGGAAAGTGGCCGAAATATCCGGAAAGTGACCGATAAATCCGGAAAAGGGCCGATAAATCCGGAAAATAGCCGAAATATCCGGAAAGTGACCGAAATATCCGGAAAATGGCCGAAATATCTCGAAAGAGGCCGATAAATCCGGAAAATGACCGATATATCGGAAAAATGGGATTTGCTGAATTCTATCAGGAATTTGCAATAAGATTGATTAAAAGCTTTAAAATGTACCAAAACCAGACCATTTTGGCCTGGTTTTTCGCTTTATTTAATGATTTGCAACTGTTTCGGGAACTTCGTTAATATTTCAACTCCATTTTTTGTGACTGCTAGATCATCTTCAATTCGAACTCCTGCCACCCCTGGTACGTAAATGCCTGGTTCGATTGTGAACACCATTCCTTCTTCAAGTAAAAGTTCGTTTGTTTCCGTTAAGGAAGGGTATTCATGTACACTAATTCCTAATCCATGACCGAGACGGTGTGGGAAGTAGTCGCCATAGCCTGCTGCAGCAATGATATTTCTCGCTGTTAAATCAACACGAGCACAAGATACCCCAGGTTTGCTTGCCTCAACTGCTGCGAGCTGAGCCTTCAAGACGGTTTCGTAAATTTCGCTTTGCTTCTCATTTATATCACCATATGCAACTGTTCTCGTGATGTCTGAGCAATAGCCATCAACAATAACACCTAAGTCAAAAAGGACAAAATCGCCTTTTTTAATTTTGGTTAATCCTGGGTTTCCATGAGGAGATGCACCATTAGCTCCAGTTAACACCATTGTGGAAAAAGACATTTCTCTTACGCCTTTTTTCTTAAGTGCAAATTCGACAGCTGCTAGAACATCAAGTTCAGTTTTGCCTTCTTTAATTTCGTCACAGCCTACCTCAATAGCATAATCAGCAAGGGCACATGCTTCACGAATAATTTTAAGCTCCTTTTCATCTTTAACCATACGAAGCTTTCTTAGTTTTTCTTCTGCAGAAACAAATTGTGCACCATTGAAAATTTGGGTAAGTACCTCATAGCGCTCAACATTCAAATTCTCTTTTTCGATGGCAACCTTTTCTACCTTCTTGAGACGATGATTGATCGACTTATTGATTAATTCCCATGGGTTTTCAATATCTGAATAGCTAATGATTTCATTGCTCCAACCTGCATTTTTTGCATCCGCTTTATCTAAAGCAGGGCAAACGAGGAAAGGCTCCTCATCTTGAAAAACGGCTAACGCTAGAAGGCGTTCATGAGGGTTGCTTAAAAAGCCGCTAAAATAAAAGACGTTATCTGGTGCTGTTATAAAGCTAACTTGAATATTATTTTCCTTCATCCATTCGGATAATTTTTGTAACCTTGTATTCATGAAATGACCTCCTAAGTATGTAATATAAAAAGAGTAGCAACTAATTGAGCAAAAGTAAACTTTTCAACAAGAAGAAAAGAATAAAATGTTTTTTTGTTATTGTAAGTTGCTTCTAAAAAGTTTAGTTGCTATACTAATTATATGAATAATAATAATATTACTTTGACAGACCAGAGTGAACGAATTGGTAGATTAATTATGCAGTTACAACGTTTAGAGCGAAGTCCAAGAACATTTGGAGAAGCCGGAATGTTAACCCCAAGTGAAATTCATACAATTGATGCTATCGGGTTAAATGGTGATGTGTTGATGAGCCAATTAGCCAATAAACTGAGTATTACGAAAGGGGCTGTGACACAGCTAGTTAGCAAGTTAGAAAAAAAAGAACTTGTATTAAGAAAAGCTCATCCGACAGATTCACGGGCTATTCTTTTAACATTAACGAAGAAAGGAGAAATTGCTTTTCAAGAGCACCAAGCTATGCACCAGCAATTTTATCGAAAACTAAGTCAACAATTAGAAGCTCATGAAATCGCTGTTTTTGAAAAAGGACTGAAGCTATTTACGGAAGAATTAATGGCTAACACTATTGAATAAAGGATAATGGACTGTATCACATTTTCCATCGTGCAGCAGTCTATTTTTTAATTAATTAGTTTAGTTACTAAACAATTTATTGATTTGCGGGTTGTAAGACTCTAGAGAGAAGAAGTAAAGTCAAAGCGTATTATTTTTGGTGTGTACATAATCTAGAAAGCATTATTCTGAAACGGGGTTACGATTATTACATTCGGTGTGATGGAAAACTGAAGAAAATAAGTGGTGGGGGGATAATGATCGTTGATAGCTTTAATGATGGAAAAACAACGACATTTGGACATTTAGGTAAGAGAAGGGGATTTAGATTTAACTTCTCTGATCAGCATGTTCTCCCTAATACATTATCTGTTCCAACGGTTTCAACGAGATTATGCTTTGATTCAAAAATGATCACAGAGTTTATTGCGATTTTAAAAAAACTACAATTCTTTAAACTATTAAAATATCTAATAATACAAAACGGAATTGTTTCATTACTAAGTAAAATCAAATGGGGAAAAGAAATATGTACAGTAAAAGTAGATGTATGGGGCGAAGCGAACGGAAAACAAGTCTTAGCTGAATGTTTCTTTCATAGTAAACATGAATCAACGATTACCGCTCAAATTGCTGCCAAAGTAGCAGAGGAAATTTATCATTCTACCTATTCAAAAGGAGTATATCATGTGGAACAACTGTTTCCTATCGATCTTTTTCAGGAGGAGATTTCTATCCCCGAGGTGAAAATGAGAGTAATCGAAAATCCTTTCTAAAAAATGATGAACATGAAAGGTTTGTTACGAGATGTTATGATAATAGGAAGAAAACAGAAAGGAAAAGAATAAATGGATTTGACAAACAAAACGATTGAACAATTAAAGTCTAGCATTTCAAATGTATGCACTCATAATTTAAGATGGCAGATAGAAGATATAAAACTAATTGGCAGTGGGGTCATAAATGCTGTTTTTCAAATAAAAGAAAAGAACTTAGGATTACTTGCAGTCAGAACGCCTTGGCGACCAGAAGAGAATATGATGGATAAGCATTCAAGTGGAGTTATTTCATTAAAAAAGGAAGCTATGATAGCCGAGCATTGTGATAAATACAAACTCCCAGTTCCTAAAGTACAGAAGCTTTATTTAAGCAAGGAAATCAATTTTCTCGTTTCTGATTTCGTTGCAGGAGATGATAGTCCTCTTTCTTCCTTTGATATCGGTCAGCTTGTTGCTCATATACATAAAATCCCTTTAGATGGTTTATCCATTATTGATCAAAATCAGCAATCATTAAGTAACGTCATCGCGAATAGAATCATAAACCGTGCACAAACACTAAGTGAACGAACAAACTTCAACATGATCTTACCATCTAGTGAAGAGCTGGAAGCGGTTCTAAATACAGCGCGAACAGATGACTGTCTATTGCATCTTGATGTTAGACGCCCCAACTTAATAGGTGAAAAAGGCAGTATTAAGGCTATTATCGATTGGGATAATTCCTTTATTGGCAATCCAATTATGGAGCTGATGAGAATATCAGAAACACAGGAATTGCAGGAGGAAGCCTTTTTACTAGGTTATAATAATCATACCATTCTTGAAAAAACGGATAGACCCATTCAATTAATTTATCGTTTAGATACGGTATTCATGTTGTCTATTCTGTTCACTTCGTTCATTGATGATGTAAAGAAAAGGGAGCATTATCTAAAGCGTGTCCAAACTTTAATCGCTGAAATAACAAAATACCTTTAATAAACATCGTTCAGCTTTTTTTGAAATATGAAGTAAGATAAACTTATCATTACACGAAGAAAGCAGGATAAATTGAATTTTCGTTGAAATAGTCTACATAATTCTAAGAATTGAAAGGGGAATAAGGATGAAGGTATCATTTCATGGACATTCATTTGTGAAGATTGAGTCACAAGGCAAGACAATCGTAATTGACCCGTTCATTACAGGGAATGATTTAACAGATGTAAAAGTGAGCGATGTAAAGCCTGATGTTATTATCGTTACTCATGGACATGGCGATCATCTTGGCGATACAGTAGAACTGGCGAAAAAACATAATTCACTCGTTATTGCGAATTTTGAATTAGCTACCTATTTAAGCTGGCAAGGCTTAAAGACACATGGTATGAGTATTGGTGGTGCATACCAGTTCGAGTTCGGTAAAGTAAAGCTGACACCGGCATTTCATGGAACAGGACTTGTGACGGAAAATAAAGAAATTATTTATTTAGGTATGCCTGCTGGTGTTCTCATAACAGTGGAAGGAAAAACCATTTTCCATGCTGGTGATACTGCGCTCTTCTCTGATATGAAATTAATTGGTGAGCGGCATCCAATTGACCTTGCTTTCTTGCCGATAGGCGACAACTTCACAATGGGTCCGGAAGATGCAGCCTATGCCGCCAAACTACTCGAAGCGAAGCAAGTTGTACCTGTGCACTATAACACATTCCCGCCTATTAAGCAGGATCCTTATAACTTTATTGAAATGCTAGATGAAGGTATTGGGGTAGTTCTTGAAGCTGGAGAAGCGATCGAATTATAAAACGATTCAAACATATACATCTTACGTACAAATAAAAACAGAGAGTCGATTGGACTCTCTGTTTTTATGCTCTGACTCAGTATGATTATCCTGTTTTTTAATTAAGAAAATAATTTGATTAAAAAGCTTAATAAAATTCCAACAAGTCCAAAGTCAGAATCCCCGAAAGTTGTTCCTTCAAATCCTAATGATCCTAAAACTGGCAGTAAAAATGCTGGAAGGAAAGAGATTAATAGACCATTAGCAAAAGCACCAATCATGGCTCCGCGTCTACCACCTGTAGCATTGCCGAATACTCCTGCCGCTGCACCTGTAAAGAAATGAGGGATAAGTCCAGGAACAATCACTTTTAATCCAATGATAGGCAGTAAGAACATAGAGATTAATCCAGCCATAAAGCTAAAGATAAAACCGATAATGACAGCATTTGGCGCAAATGGGAATACAGCTGGACAATCAAGGGCTGGCTTTGCGTCTTTGACAATTTTATCAGCAATTCCTTTAAATGCTGGGACAATTTCAGCAATTAGCATACGGACACCTGCAAGCACAACATATACTCCAGCTGCAAATGTGATGGCTTGTATAAGGGAGAACACAAGGAAATTGACTCCACCACTTAATTCTGTTTCGACATAGGTTTTTCCTGCGATAGGTGCAATGATTAAGAATAAAATCGCCATAGCTAATGACATTGCAACTGATGTGTCGCGTAAAAAGCCTAGTGACTTCGGTACATTAATATCTTCTGTCGATTTTGACTTATCACCAACAAGCTTGCCAATAAAGCCAGCTGTGAAATAGCCTAATGATCCAAAATGCCCAACAGCAATCGTATCATTCCCCGTTATTTGGCGAACATAAGGCTGAAGCAATGCAGGCATAAAGACCATTAATAAGCCCAGAAGAATCGAACCGATTATAATTAATGGCAACCCCGTTACTCCACCCGTAGCAAAAACGGCTGAAATTAAGCAGGCCATAAATAATGTATGATGCCCTGTCAGGAAAATATATTTAAACGGTGTTATTCGAGCGATAATAATATTCATAAGCATCCCAAACAACATAATCATGGCTGTTTCTTTCCCAAATGTTTGTTGAGCAATGGCTACAATCGCCTCATTATTAGGAATTACACCTTTAATATGAAAGGCTTCCTCAAACATTTTTCCAAAGATATCAAGTGAGCCGATTAATATTGAAGCTCCACCGCCAAGAATTAAGAAACCCATAATGGTTTTCAGTGTCCCGGAAATAATATCTGTTATCCCTTTTTTCTGAAGAGTAAGACCTAAAAGTGCAAATAAACCAACTAAAATGGCAGGAGTCCCTAAAATATCATTCATAATAAAATCAAACACTTATTTCCCCTCCCTCTAATTTTTTTTTATGAGTCAAGAAAGTAAATTAGCTTAAATGTGCTTGAAGGGCAGTTTTTAATTCATTTTGATCTAATATGTTTGTCAGTCCCACAATCGTTCTTGTTCCATCATCTAATGTCGTGATAATATCTTTTGGACCAAGGTATATATCTGCTTTTTCTGTTTTGGCAGTTGTTAAGTCAGTATGAGAAACTTCAGCTTCTATACCTAGCTCAGTTAAGACGTTTTTGGCATTCATTTCAACGATAAAGCTACTCCCTAAACCATTACCGCAAACAACTAAAATTTTTTTCATTGAAAATTCCTCCTTATTCATGCGAATATCGATTTATTATTTTCACCACATCATCAGCTGTTTTCGC
Source organism: Cytobacillus sp. Bva_UNVM-123 (assembly GCF_046351715.2). Lineage (NCBI taxonomy): Bacteria > Bacillati > Bacillota > Bacilli > Caryophanales > Bacillaceae > Cytobacillus > Cytobacillus sp. Bva_UNVM-123. The sequence goes on along the minus strand of NZ_CM177772.1, from coordinate 3,738,266 downwards.
TAAAAGCAATTTTTCTAAATTGCTTTGATCTGATAACATACTAGATAATTGAGACAGCGCCTTTAAATGTGATTCATTATCAATTGCCGCTAATACAAATATTAGGCGAACTTGATGCTCTGGCTTATCTGAGAAAGAGCAGCTTTGCTTTAGTTGTAGGAAACTCATACTAAGCTTGTTTACACCAGCTTCTGGCCGAGCATGTGGAAGGGCAATTTCTGGAGCAATAACGATATAAGGGCCCATGGAATGAACATTATGAATCATCGTATCAATGTAGCCTTGTGTAATCGAATGATCATTTAGCAACGGCTGTGCGGCATATTGTAAGGCACTCTCCCAGTTCTCTGCTTTATCTATAAATTGAATTTTATCTTCGGTAAGCAATTCATTTAACATCGGTTTATATAGCACCTCCATGTTGAATTCCATCTTGTGCTTGTAATATTTTTTTAATTCATTGTATAGCTTTTCTTCGTCTGTAATGCTTGCATGGCTGCGGATAATATTCATTAGTGCATCAATATTTGCAAGTTGAGAAACGGTTTGTTCAGGCTGAAGCTGCTTTAATAATAATTCCTTTTCTGTATTCGTTAAAATGGGATTGACAATATATACTGGCAGCTGTTTTTCTGTAATTGGAATAGTAGAAATAATAAAATGAATTCCGTGTAGTTCTCTTTTTTCGTACTCACGAACGGTCATAATATGAACAACATCTACTGTTGGCATTAATTCTTCAATTTGCTTCTGAAGAATTCGCGATGTACCAATTCCACTTGCACAAACGATAACAGCTTTTTGTCTCTTTTCTACTTGTACACCTTCTTTATCAATCCAACCTCCAAAATGCATAGCAATATAAGCAACTTCATCATTTGAAATGGTTTTATCTAAAACATATTCAAAATGGTGGACGACTTTCTTTGTTAGTATAAAAAGATCATGATATGAATCTTGCAGCGATTTTGCTAACGAATTATCTAATTTCACCCCATATTTAATTCGGAAATAAGCGGGTTTTAAATGAAAGAATAAATTGCGTTCCAGTTCCGTCCGGTTTTCGAAAAAAACACAAGAATACTTTTGAAAATCATCTACCATATTGGAAATGATTTGTTTCAAGCTCGCAGAATTTTGGTTATCCACTTTTGTCGGATGATAATTACTAATTTTTGCTCCTAATAGATGGGTAGTAATGTAATATGTTTCATCCTCCGGAACAATTATCTTGAAGGCGTTTTCAATTTCTCTACAAATATATTGGGCAGCCTTATGCTCACACGTATTTTTAATTACGTTCTTTTCAACTGGATCCATATAGATATGTTTTCCTTGACTAAAGCGTTTAATAAGTAAAAATAAATGAACACATAATGTTTGGATGACTTCATCAGTATAAAAAACCCCTGATATGGGCTCAGATTTCGTTAAAATTTGATAAATTGTATCTAAATAAAAATGATTTAAAAAATCATGGTTCGTTTGCTTCTCATGCTGAATAGTCGATTGAATTTCTGATAATAAGTCAAATCCACTTTTATATGTCATCACTTGTGATAAAAAATAAATGATTACTTTTCGTTTTTGTAATTCTTCACCTTCTACATAATATCCAGAAGTTTTATGAAATTTTAAATCAACTTGAAAGTGCTTTAGAAGCAATTTGAGCTCTCGAATGTCAGCTAGTAATGTACTTCGACTTACTTTCAATCGATCGATAAGTTCTTGCAGAAAAAGATTAGATTCCCTTGTCAAAATGAAGATGGCAGCCCATGCCACTCGTTCTTCAGGAGAAAACTCATAATCCTTTTCTTGATTAAATTGTGAAAGCTTCGTTCTAATCTTTTTCTTAGATTTATCATCAAGATAAAATCCAGCTGTTCTAATATAAATAAGTTTTTCTAAATGATTATCCTTTAACCAATCATTAATTTTTCCGACATCATAGTAGACTGTACGTTTGGAAACATTCAACTCTTCCATTAGTTCAAGGGGGGAAACAAATGATGGTGCGTAAGCAATCTTGGTTAGTACGGCAATGCAGCGTTGGTCTAATATCACTTGGAGCGCTCCTTCCTTCCAAGCTGAAAAAATCAATTATAAATATAAGAAAATTCCCTCTATTTCAATTATACTACTCATCGTTTTAAACAGAAGTCCGATTGTTGTGAAAATCATTTTGCAAAAATTGCACTCTCGAAAGCACTCTTTCTTTGAAAACTTTCATAGAGCGGAAAATAGCGGTGTGAAAGGATAAATACATTTTTCTAGCCTGTCTGCATAAATATATAGAAGAATGCTTTTTCAGGGAGGGAAATACATGAAAAACCGTTATTTACTTTGTTTGCTAGTATGTGGAGCACTTCTTTATATTGCAGTTCCTAGGCTAAATATTTTTAGTGAAGGGTTGCAAGGGATTTTTGCTATTTCGTGGCTAGCTTTTGCACTTATCGTTATAGCTGGCAATTTAACAGCTTTGCTATACGTTCCAAAGAAAGTTAGCAAGAGAGAAATTCAAGTGCTAAATGATAGAAAAAGAGCACGTTCCTTTTATCGATAACAATTGAAATGAGTTAACTTAATCCATACCGAATTGAAATCAAGACGTTATTAACCGTATAATGAAATTATAGGAAATTTAACTTTATTCAGGGCAATTTGTTAATCCCAAAAATAATGAGTTGATTTTATAACATTTATCAGAAATGATCTAAATATTAGCTGAATAAAGTTAGAGCCTTTGGCGGATGCATTAGATTTTTAGGGGGGATTATCGAACTAGTTCGATAAAAGAGTCTGTGCGCAAATTCGCCTTGGCGAATTTGAAATGATAAAGGGTGAACGTCTTGGCTACGAAGCATGAACAAATATTACGTTATATTGATGAATTACCAGTTGGAGAAAAAATATCTGTCAGACAGATTGCCAAGGCTCTAACAGTGAGTGAGGGAACTGCATACAGAGCGATAAAAGATGCAGAAAACAAAGGGTATGTCAGTACGATAGAACGTGTGGGCACAATCCGAATTGAACGAAAGAAGAAGGAAAATATTGAAAAACTTACTTTTGCTGAAGTAGTCAATATTGTTGATGGGCAAGTATTGGGAGGAAGAGACGGCCTGCATAAAACACTGAATAAGTTTCTAATTGGTGCAATGCAGCTTGATGCGATGATGCGTTATACAGATGCAGGAAGCTTACTCATTGTCGGGAATCGAACGCGTGCACATGAATTGGCCTTAAAGGCTGGTGCAGCTGTGCTTGTCACGGGAGGATTTGATACAGAAGAACATGTAAAAAAGCTAGCAGATGAGTTGCAACTCCCGATTATTTCTAGTAGCTATGACACTTTTACTGTTGCGACGATGATTAACCGAGCGATTTATGACCAATTAATTAAGAAGGAAATCGTGCTTGTCGAAGATATTTTAACACCGCTCAAGGAGACGGTATATATAAAAACGACGGATACCGTTGCAGATTGGCTACATTATAATCGCGAAACTAGACACGGCCGTTTTCCTGTTGTTGATCAAAACATGAAGGTGCAGGGGATGGTAACATCTAAAGATATTATGGGACATGAACCTGATACCCCAGTTGAAAAAATCATGACGAAAAACCCTATGACCGTAAGAGGCAAGACAAGTGTAGCTTCATCGTCTCATATGATGGTTTGGGAAGGGATAGAAGTTCTTCCCGTTGTTGATGATTCTAATAAGCTTGCTGGAATTATTAGTAGACAAGATGTGTTAAAGGCCTTACAAATGATACAACGACAGCCGCAAGTTGGGGAGACAATTGATGATATAGTCACAAATCAACTTGTTTTAACAAGGGAAAAACCAAAAGGTGAAGATACATACAGGTGTGAAGTAACTCCGCAAATGACGAATCATCTTGGGACAATCTCTTATGGAGTGTTTACAACGATTGTTTCTGAAGCAGCGAACAGAGTGCTAAGAAATTATAAAAAAGGGGATCTTGTCGTCGAAAACATGACCATTTACTTTTTAAAGCCTGTGCAAATTGAAAGCACGCTTGAAATTTATCCGAAAGTATTAGAAGTTGGGCGGAAATTCGGAAAAGTTGATGTAGAAGTTTTCAATGAAGGGGTACTTGTCGGTAAAGCAATGATGATGTGCCAACTAATTGAGAGATAAAACAAGCCGTTCCTATTATGGAACGGCTTTCCCAAATTAATTATTTTTGGCTTCCTCGACAGCGAGGGGAAAATAATATTGATAGGCTTTCACACCCCCAAATATATTATAGCCACCTAAGAGGATGAAGATGACGGCAATAATATAGGTAACAGTGTTCCCGTTTAAAAACAGTTGGTTTACTCCAAAAAGAGTGACAAACAAACCAAGAGCAACAGATGACTTTGACGAAATCCATTTTCTTTCTACAGGCCGCTTGCTTCTTACATACTTCACTTTATAAAATATATAAAATGAAAGGGAAATTGTAATTAAAATGACTAAAATAGGCATTTCATAACCTCCGAGTTTCATCAATCTGCTTCCATTTTAACGGGAAACCGAAAAAAATGCTATAAGTTGTGTTTCATTACTATTTTTTAAAAGGAGATTCAAATGAAAAATAAAATATTGGATTTGATTAAACAATATGAAACAATTATCATTCATCGACATGTTCGTCCTGATCCAGATGCGTACGGTTCACAGGGTGGGCTAGCCGAGATTTTGAAGGCATCATTCCCTGATAAAAATATTTATACAGTAGGAAAAGAGGAGGAAACACTCCACTATCTCCGCAGACTTGATCAAATTCCAAATAGTACTTATGAAGGTGCATTGGTCATCGTATGTGATACAGCAAATGCTGAAAGAATTTGTGACCATCGATATGATTTAGGAGATAAACTTATAAAAATCGATCATCATCCGAATGAAGACCCCTATGGGGATTTGATGTGGGTGGATACGGATGCTAGTTCTGTCAGTGAGATGATTTATGAGTTTTATTTAGCTGGAAAAGATAAGGGCTTAAAAATGTCTGATGAAGCTGCAAGATTATTGTTTGCAGGAATTGTTGGCGATACTGGGAGATTTCTTTTTCCAAGTACTTCAAAGAAAACATTCGCTTATGCGGGTGAATTAATTCATTACAACTTTTCTAGACATGAGCTATTTGACAAAATGTATGAACTATCACCGAATGTTGTAAAATTAAACGGCTATGTGCTCCAAAATTTTGAGCTAAAACAAAATGGTGTCTGTGTCATGATTTTAAAGAAGGAATTATTAAAGGAATTTCATGTTAAACCTTCAGAAGCTTCACTGCTTGTTGGCACCCTTGGAAATATTGCCGGTATTAAGGCATGGGTGTTCTTTATTGAGGAAGAGGATCAAATTCGTGTTCGCTTGCGTTCAAAAGGTCCGATCATTAATGGCATAGCAAGAAACTATAATGGCGGTGGGCATCCTCTCGCAGCAGGTGCTTCCATTTATTCCTGGGATGATATGTATGCTGTCATCAAAGATTTAGAAGAAGTGTGTAAAAACTAATGAAAAGCCCGGCGTAATGCCGGGCGATTTAATGGTCAATCCAATCTTATATCTAATTGGATGGATAAGGTTGTATAAATAACGATCTCTTTTACTTCAACACGATAACGTTTTTCATTCACTTTAAAAACTTTATTCTCGATAATCTTTCTAATTAACTCTCTACTTTTATAGACGGTATCAATATCCTTAGCTAACATCATATTAATATCTTCTTTTAGTTGCTCTTCAATTTCAAAGACACTGTACGAATCCATCTTATATTTTTCACTATTTTTTATTTTGATTTTTATTTCTTGAATGGTTAGCTGTTCACGATTTATTTTATTTAATTCTTTAAAGTCCTCTTGCCATATTTTTATATCATCTTTAAGCTTATCGATCTCCTCTCTTTGTTTTTTTATAAGCATACTATATTTTTCATGCCACTCCCCAAATATAAATAAAAAAATAAACCAGCTAATGATCCCGCCAATCGCTGCACCTGCTAAGAAACGCTGCCAAGATGATTGGCGATAATAGGGAGGGATTCTCATGAAACATGCTCGCCTGTTAGCCAGTTTATGAGCATTGCACCAGTTTGAGCCCCACCTAGCGCAGCTAAAATTAATAAAAATTGCTTGAAAATATCCTTCGTTTGACCATCTAGAACGCCTCTTTCAAAGCTGTATACCGTATCAAATGTTCCGCCAATCGCTGCAATAATGGCCCAAATTCGAATGATATTAGAAATGCGATAGGCTTCAGTTAAAGGTGGCTTTCCAGTTAAAAAAGCTGCTAGACTGCCAATAATCGATCCACCTATGAGGACACCGAAAGCAATAAAGTAACTATCAAGTAAAGAAGCAAAAAAAGGTTGGATTTTCATACTCATCCTTCCTAACTATACGAATTTTCTAAAGGCTCAATTGCGGGAAGCTTGCTTTATAAATCATATGGACAATCCTTTAAAATTATGATATTTACTAAAAACATTATTTGTCATTAAAACGAGAACATATTTTCTTTTTTCAAATGACCGTCCTATAATAGATATATATAGAAGAGTAAGGGTGTGAACGAGTGTGTCATTTATTCACCTTCATGTATATAGTGCATATAGTTTACTTTCTAGCACAGCTACGGTTGAACAATTAGTTGCGAACGCAAAACAAAAAGGGTTTTCAGCTCTTGCGTTAACCGATCGCAATGTGATGTATGGGGCGATCGCTTTTTATAAGGAGTGTTTAAAACATAAAATCAAACCAATTCTCGGCTTAACGGTTGATGTCTTAAGTGCCAAGACGGCTTCAGAGTCTTACCCTCTCGTCCTTTTAGCCAAAAACAATACTGGTTTTCAAAATCTCTTAAAAATTACAAGTGTCGTTCAAACAAAATCTCCAGATGGAATTCCTGTAAAGTGGCTGAGAGCTTATTCAAAAGGATTAATTGCCATTAGTCCAGGGTTAGATGGGGAAATCGAGCATGAATTGGAAGGCGATGAATATGAGCAGGCGAAAAGTGTCGCCGAGCAATATCAACATATTTTCGAAAAGGGACAGTTTTATCTTACCCTTCAAAATCATCAAACAGAGCGGGAAGCAAAGGTTCAAGCCGGTATTAAGAAAATCAGTTCAGAAACTGGTATCCCATTAACCATTTCTAATCAAGTTTATTATTTAGAAAAAGAGGATTCTTTTGCACATGAATGCTTATTAGCGATTAAAGAAGGTGTGAAATTAGCTGATGAAGGATTCGTTCGACTTGATAGTGAGGAATATTATTTAAAAACAGCTGATGAGATGATTCAGTTATTTTCTACACACCCAGAAGCATTGCAAAATACGATTGAAATTTCTGAGCAATGTAATGTTATGCTGGAGCTTCATCAGCAAAATTTACCGAAGTATCCTGTCGAAAATAATCGCTCTGCTGCTGCCCTACTTGAGGAAGTTTGTTGGAAAGGATTTCATGAAAGGTATAAAAACCCTTCGGAGGAGCATATAAAACGTCTTCAATATGAGCTTCATATTATTCAGAAAATGAAATTCAGTGATTATTTCTTAATCGTGTGGGATTTCATGCGTTTTTCTAAAGAAAACGGGATTTTGACTGGACCTGGAAGAGGTTCAGCGGCTGGTTCAATGGTTGCATATGTTTTATATATAATCGATGTTGATCCGATCGAGCACCATCTTTTATTTGAGCGGTTTTTGAATCCAGAAAGAATATCTATGCCAGATATCGATATTGATTTTCCTGATAATAGACGTGATGAAGTCATTAAATATGTTTCACAAAAATATGGAGAACTTCATGTAGCACAAATTATTACATTTGGAACACTTGCAGCCAAATCTGCACTTCGAGATGTCGGCAGGGCGTTTGGGTTGACTCCACAAGAACTGGACATTCTTTCACGTAAAATCCCGTCGAAGCTAGGAATAACTTTAAAGGCTGCATATAAAGAATCGAACTCATTAAGAATGTTTATTCATGAGTCTTCCTCGAATCATAAGCTGTTTGAAACAGCACTTAAACTCGAAGGATTGCCGAGACATACATCTACCCATGCAGCTGGGGTTGTGATTAGCGAAACCCCACTAGTGGAGGTCATTCCGATTCAAACTGGCCATGATGATGTATATTTAACACAATATTCGATGGAACATCTAGAAGCTGTTGGTTTGCTTAAAATGGATTTTTTAGGATTAAGGAATTTATCCTTAATTGAAAATGTTTTAACTTCCATTCAAAGAAAAACAGGAAAAGCATTGCAAATAAAAGAGATTCCACTAAATGATCAGGCAACCTTTGCATTATTAGGAAGTGGAAATACGTCAGGCATATTCCAGCTTGAAGCAGAATATGTCCAAAGAGTGCTGAAAAAGCTGCAGCCAACTAGTTTTGAGGATATTGTTGCAGTGAATGCTTTAAACAGACCAGGTCCGATGGAGAATATTCCGCTTTTTATCGATAGAAAACATGGAAAGCAAGAGATTGAATACCCTCACCCTGATTTAATTCCAATTCTTGAAAGCACGTACGGTGTTATCGTTTATCAGGAGCAGATTATGCAAATTGCTGCAAAAATGGCTGGCTTTTCACTCGGGGAAGCCGATTTATTGAGGCGAGCGGTAAGTAAAAAACAACGGGAAGCACTTGATAGAGAGCGCGGACGTTTTGTTCAAGGCTCATTAAAAAATGGCTATGATGAAAAGAAAGCTGAGGAGATTTATGATTTGATCGTCCGTTTCGCAAATTATGGTTTTAATCGCAGCCATGCAGTTGCCTATAGCTTTATTTCTTATCAGCTCGCATATTTAAAGGCGCATTATCCATTACATTTTATGGCGGCATTGCTTACGTCAGTAAAGGGAAATGATGAGAAGGTTGCACAGTATATTAGAGAATTGAAGCAAATGAATTTGTCGATTCTTCCACCATCTATCAATCATAGCGGCTATTCCTTCATCGTTGAAAAAGAATCAATAAGATTCAGCTTGGCAGCCATTAAAGGGGTTGGGCTAGCGGCATTGAAGGAAATTTTTCATGCACGGAAAAATAATCGCTTTACAGATTTATTTGATTTTTGTATTAGAGTGTCACAAAAAGCCGTAAATCGTAAAGTGTTGGAAGCGTTAATACATTCTGGCAGCTTCGATGAGTTTGGGAAAGATCGTGCAGTTTTACTTGCGACGTTAGATGCAGCGCTTGACCATGCTCTTTTATTAAAAACAGATGATGAACAGTATGAATTTTTTAGCGATGATCAGTTTTTTCCAAAACCGATATATACAGAAGTTGAATCAATGTTAGCCGAAGATAAGCTTGCTCGGGAAAAAGAGGTTCTTGGCTTATATTTATCAAATCATCCTGTATCAGTTTTTGAACAATATGTACCGCGATTAGGCGCCTTGCCACTCATAGATTTAAAACCATCTGCAAAAAAGGTAAAAACAATTGCATATATAGCAGAAGTGAAAAAAATTCGTACAAAAAAAGGCGTACCGATGGCGTTTCTATCATTAAGTGATGAGTCAGATGATATGGAAGCAGTTGTTTTTCCGACAGTTTACAGCCGTTTTTCTGCTTTTTTAATACAAGGTGCCATACTTGTGATTGAAGGAAAAATGGAAGAAAGAGAAGGGAAACGGCAGCTCATTATTCAGGAAATAGAACATGTAAATTCTGCTATTGAAAAAGTAGAAGATAAAGAACCAATTTTATATTTGAAAATAATGAAAGAAAAAGAAAATGCTGATCTGCTTTATGCTTTAAAAAATATTTTTAAACGGAATAGTGGGAATATCCAAGTTGTTATTTACTATGAAAGTACTCAAAAAAGAAAGCGTTTAGGTGATGAAGATCGGATAAATTCATCGAAAAATGTAATGGATGAACTAAAAGAAATTCTTGGTGAAAACAACGTAATCCTAAAACGATGACACTTTACATCAACAATAAATATGTTATATTCTAAAGAGGTAACTGGTCTGACCACCTATTATAACAGTTAAGTTTAGCAGTTTGATTGGGAGAAATAAATGTGTTACTAGTTGTATAAAGTTTAAGCCTCCATCGTGCTTTTGATTTAGAGCAAGCTTGATATGAAATTGGACAAGATTACGTCAAAACAAATAAGATTAGAATTATTTTATAGGAGTGATGTTGCTTGACTTTACGCGAAGAAGCTTTACATATGCATAGAGTAAATAAAGGAAAATTAGAATCCAAATCTAAAGTTCCAGTGAAAAATGCTCGAGATTTGAGCTTAGCCTATTCTCCTGGGGTTGCTGAGCCTTGCAAAGAAATTTATGATAAACCCGAAACCGTTTATGAATACACAATGAAAGGCAATATGGTTGCCGTTGTTTCTGATGGAACCGCCGTTCTTGGATTAGGCAACATCGGCCCTGAAGCTGCCTTACCTGTTATGGAAGGGAAAGCTGTTCTATTTAAAAGCTTTGCTGGCGTTGATGCTTTTCCAATTTGTTTAAATACGACAGATGTTGATAAAATAGTAGAAACTGTTAAATTGCTTGAACCGACATTTGGTGGGGTAAATTTAGAAGATATTGCAGCCCCACATTGTTTTGCTGTCGAAGAGCGCTTAAAGAAAGAAGCAAATATTCCTGTGTTTCATGATGATCAACATGGGACAGCAATCGTTACAGTTGCAGGTCTTGTGAATGCATTAAAGCTTACGAATAAAAAATTAAATGAAATTCGTGTTGTTGCAAATGGTGCTGGAGCAGCAGGAATTGCAATCATTAAGCTTCTTTACACATATGGAGTTAGGGATATTATTATGTGTGATACGAAAGGCGCGATATATGAAGGCCGTCCACAAGGAATGAATGATATCAAAAGCGCTGTGGCGAAATATACAAATCGTGATAAATTAAGCGGTAGTTTAGCAGATGTAATTAAAGGAGCAGACGTTTTTATCGGAGTTTCAGCTGCTGGATCGTTAACATCAGAAATGGTTAGCTCTATGAATCAAGATCCAATCATCTTTGCTATGGCAAATCCAACTCCTGAAATCATGCCTGAAGAAGCAAAAGCTGCTGGAGCTGCTGTCATAGGGACAGGAAGATCAGATTTCCCGAACCAAGTTAATAATGTTCTCGCTTTTCCAGGGATTTTCCGTGGAGCTTTAGATGTAAGGGCTACTCATATTAATGAAAAAATGAAAATAGCCGCTGTTGAAGCAATTGCCAGTTTAATTAAAGAAGATGAATTAAATGCGGATTATGTTATCCCTGGTCCTTTTGATCCAAGAGTTGCCCCTGAAGTAGCGGCAGGTGTGGCAAAAGCAGCAATGGAAACAGGAGTTGCGCGGATTAAGGTTGACTTAGAGGAAATAAAGGAAAAAACAAGACGACTTGCCATTATCGGGAAAAGTGAGTGAGTTCTTGACGTGAATCAGCCTGAAAAAGGGACAAAGATATATATTTCAATTGTTAATCGGCTTCGAACCATGATCGAAAAGGATGGTCTAAAAGCGGGTGATAAAATACCTTCTGAACGTGAGTTATGTGAGCGCCTGAATGTCGGGCGCTCTTCCGTTCGTGAAGCATTAAGAGCTTTAGAGCTTCTTGGCCTCATTGAAACAAGAAGAGGAGAAGGAACTTTTATCCGTGATTTTGAAGGACATCAGTTTGTTCAGTTGCTTGCCACTTTTATTTTGCAGGATGGAAAAGCAAAAAGAGATATTATTGAAACAAAATATTTGATTGAAATGGATTGTTTATGGTTAGTTTTATATAAAGCAACAGATGAACAAATACTTTCTTTAAATGAGTGGACAAAATCTTCTCATTTTACAGATGATGAATTTTTCTTACAAGTTGTCCAATTCGCTGATAATCATTTATTCATGAGAATATGGACAATATTAAAAGATTATTACAATGCTTTAAAGCTTGACAAAGAGGAGCCACCGAAACAAGATTATGTGCAATTGACGAATGCACTATTATTGAGGCAAGAAGCTGTATTAAGACAGGCCTATCAAGATTTAAGAAAATTGTCGAAAGGTTTATGACAGCTTTTTACACATTTTGTAATATTATTACTCTATAGTAAATAGGATAACGGACAATGTTTGTTTGCCTATTTTATTTTTTAGGGGCAAGTGGTCTGACCACTTCGAGGTCATCTGCAATATTTATGATGATTTACAAAATGTTGCTCGTCAAAAAATTCGAAAATAGCCTAAATTGTATAGAGGAAAGCGAAAGTCGACTGTTTAGCGAATCTGGACAAGATTGCCATTCGAAAGTCCAATTGCTAATAGGAGCTAAAGCTAGACATGAGGAGGTTTCATCTTGTTAAATATTTTTACAAAACCAAAGAAAAAGAAATATGCAACAATCCCTTCAGAGGCAGCAAAACAAGACGTACCTGAAGGAATAATGACAAAATGTCCGAACTGCAAAAAAATTATGTATACGAAAGAAATCATGAAAAATTTAAAAGTATGCCTTCATTGCCAATACCATCATTCAATGAATTCAAAAGAACGTCTTGAGAGCTTTTTAGATCCTAATAGTTTTGAGGAATTGAATGCTGGTATGATTTCAGAAAATCCTTTGAATTTTCCGGATTATCTAGAAAAGATAGAAAAGGATAGAAAAAAGACGAATATAAATGAAGCAGTAGTTACTGGCATCGGTAAAATTGATGGGCAATCAATCGTTATTGCTGTTATGGATTCAACATTTCGAATGGGCAGCATGGGGTCTGTCGTTGGGGAAAAAATCACGCTTGCCATCGAAAAGGCTGATGAGTTATCCGTTCCATTTCTTATTTTCACTGCTTCTGGTGGTGCACGTATGCAAGAAGGTGTTCTTAGTTTAATGCAAATGGCAAAAACAAGTGTTGCACTTAAAAGATTCAGTGATAATGGCGGATTAATTATCTCTATTATGACACACCCAACAACTGGCGGTGTTTCAGCAAGCTTTGCTTCACTCGGAGATTTTAATTTTGCAGAGCCTGGAGCTTTAATTGGTTTTGCCGGCAGAAGAATTATCGAACAAACCATTCGCGAAGAGTTGCCTGAGGATTTTCAGACAGCTGAATTTCTTTTAAAACATGGACAACTTGATGCTGTCATTTCAAGATTAGAACTTAAAGATAAAATTTCAAGTATTGTATCGATGCATGAACAAGGAGGTGACCTCGAATGGTAGGAGAATTAGAATTTGAACGTCCAGTTATTGAGCTTAGAAAAAAAATTGCTGAGCTAAAGGAATTTACGAAAAGTGCAGATGTAGATTTATCTTCTGAAATTGACAAACTGGAAGCGAGACTAGAGAAACTAGAAAAAGATATTTATGATAATATGAAGCCATGGGATCGTGTTCAAGTTGCACGCCATCCGGGGCGTCCGACAACTTTGGATTATATTCAATTTCTATTTGAAGACTTTTTCGAATGTCATGGAGATCGAGTATTTGGTGATGATGAGGCGATTGTTGGCGGGATTGCGAAGTTTAAAGGACTTCCAGTGACGGTAATCGGCCATCAGCGTGGAAAAGATACGAAGGAAAATATTCGCAGGAACTTTGGCATGCCGCATCCTGAAGGATATCGCAAAGCACTAAGATTGATGAAGCAGGCAGAAAAGTTTAGACGCCCGATTATTTGTTTCATTGATACAAAAGGGGCATATCCGGGAAAAGCAGCTGAAGAACGTGGGCAAAGTGAAGCGATTGCCCGAAATCTATTTGAAATGGCTAGTTTAAAAGTACCTGTTATTTGTATAGTCATCGGTGAAGGTGGCAGTGGTGGTGCTTTAGCGTTAGGGGTTGGAAATCATATTCATATGTTAGAAAACTCTACATACTCCGTTATTTCACCTGAAGGTGCTGCTTCCATTTTATGGAGAGATGCCTCTTTAGCGAAAAAAGCTGCTGAAAGCATGAGAATCACAGCACCTGACTTAAAGGAATTAGGAATTATTGATGAGATTATTCCTGAAGTAAAAGGCGGAGCTCATAAAGATATGAAAAGGCAAGCCGAAGAGATTGAAATCATTTTATATAAATCTTTAAAGGAGCTTAAAGCCCTTAGTGAAGCTCAGCTCATCAATCATCGCTATGAAAAATATAAAGCAATCGGCAAGGTTTCAAATGTAAATGAAGTTATTGGAGTAAATTAAAACGTGCAACAAGCACGTTTTTTTTATTACATCTACCGTGATTGAGTTGTGATAGATGTCCCTTCATGTTATTTTATTAATGAAACCACTATGAAAGTGCACTTTTCTAAAGATATTATTTTCCAGGTGGAGGGAGATTACTTTGAAGCGAATCGGAGTGCTTACGAGCGGAGGAGATTCACCAGGTATGAATGCGGCAGTTCGAGCCGTCGTACGTAAAGCCATTTATCATAATGTTGAGGTTTTTGGCATTTATGGGGGATATTCTGGATTAATCAGCGGAAATATTAAGAAACTTGAGCTTGGTTCTGTAGGGGATATTATTCATCGAGGTGGAACGATTTTATATTCTGCAAGATGCGAAGAATTTAAAACAAAAGAAGGTCAACAAAAAGGAATTGAACAACTAAAAAAACACGAAATTGAAGGGCTTGTCGTCATTGGTGGCGACGGCTCATATCATGGTGGGAAAGCTTTGTTTGAATATGGGTTTCCTTGTATCGGTGTTCCAGGAACAATTGATAATGATATTGCTGGTACACAGTTTACGATTGGGTTTGACACTGCATTAAATACAGTTATTGATGCAATTGATAAAATTCGTGATACAGCAACGAGCCATGAAAGAACATTTATTATTGAAGTAATGGGAAGAAATGCAGGTGACATTGCCCTATGGGCAGGACTTGCAGGTGGGGCAGAGACCATTATTATTCCTGAAGAAGGCTATAATATGGATGAAATAGCTGCTCGCCTAGTTAAAGGCCATGAACGCGGTAAAAAGCATAGTATTATCATTGTTGCTGAAGGTGTTATTAGTGGTATTGAATTTGCTAAGCAGGTGAAAGAGACAACAAGTTTTGATACACGCGTCTCAGTGCTGGGCCATATGCAGCGTGGTGGTTCACCGACTGCATTTGATCGGGTCCTTGCAAGCAGACTTGCTTCAAGAGCAGTAGAACTCCTTCTTGAAGGAAAGGGAGGACGTGCGGTCGGGATAGTGAACAATCAAATTGTTGACCACGATATTAATGAGGTTCTTAGTAAGAAGCATACAGTAGATCTTAGTTTATATAACTTATCAAAGGAACTTTCTATCTAGGTAATGCTTTGCTGAACGTAGCTAAATTAAAAAGTGTTTTTAATAATTGTTAATTGGAGGAAATGAAGATGCGTAAAACGAAAATCGTTTGTACGATCGGCCCTGCTAGTGAAAGCTTGGAAAAATTAATTCAACTTATTAATGCTGGAATGAATGTAGCTCGCTTAAACTTTTCACATGGAAATTATGAAGAGCATGGGGAAAGAATTCGGAATATCCGTGAAGCTGCAAAGAGAACGGGGAAAACGATTGCGATATTATTAGATACAAAGGGTCCTGAAATTCGGACACATAATATGGAAAATGGTTCCATTGAATTATCCGCAGGTAATGAAATCATAATCTCAATGAATGAAATAGAAGGAACAAATGAAAAATTCTCCGTTACATATTCTGGACTTATCGATGATATTGAAATGGGTTCAAAGATTTTGTTAGATGATGGTTTAATTGGTCTTGAAGTCGTACATATTGATCATTCAGCAAATGAAATTCGCACAAAAATCTTAAATAGCGGAACTTTAAAAAATAAAAAAGGTGTTAATGTACCCGGTGTTTCCGTCAATCTTCCGGGAATTACGGAAAAAGATGCGAATGATATTTTATTTGGGATTGAACAAGGAGTTGATTTCATTGCAGCTTCTTTTGTTCGAAGAGCATCAGATGTTCTTGAAATTCGACAGCTTTTAGAAGAAAATCAAGCGACATATATTAATATTATCCCTAAAATCGAAAATCAAGAAGGAGTCGATAAAATCGATGAAATTCTTGAGGTTTCTGACGGTTTGATGGTTGCAAGGGGAGATCTTGGCGTTGAAATCCCTGCTGAAGAAGTACCATTAGTGCAGAAACAGTTAATAAAAAAATGTAATGCTCAAGGAAAGCCTGTTATTACGGCAACTCAAATGCTGGATTCAATGCAGCGCAATCCTCGTCCGACTAGAGCGGAAGCGAGTGATGTTGCGAATGCTATTTTCGATGGAACAGATGCGATTATGCTGTCTGGTGAGACTGCTGCAGGCTCTTATCCGATAGAAGCTGTTCAAACGATGCACAATATAGCCTCACGTGCTGAGACCGCCTTAGCACATAAGGAAATTCTCTCATCACGTAGCAAAGATAATAAGCATAATATTACAGATGCCATCGGCCAATCTGTTGCCCATACGGCTCTAAATTTAGATGTAGCTGCGATTATCACTCCAACTGAGAGTGGACATACAGCAAGAATGATTTCAAAGTTTCGGCCAAAAGCTCCAATTGTTGCGGTAACTTCGAATGACCATGTATCTCGACGATTAGCATTAGCATGGGGGGTTTACCCACAAATGGGGAAAAAAGCGGCAACAACAGATGATATGCTAGATACAGCCGTAGAGGAAAGTTTAAATAGCGGGATAGTTTCATCTGGTGATTTAGTTGTGATTACAGCTGGTGTTCCGGTTGGAGAAGCTGGGACAACGAATTTAATGAAAATACATGTAATCGGTGATATTCTTATAAAAGCTCAAGGAATTGGTCGAAAATCAGCTTTCGGAAAAGTGGTTATCGCTAGAAATGCAGAAGAGGCAATAGCTAAAGTAACAATGGGTTCCATTTTAGTAACCCTCGGTTCCGACCGTGAGATGATGCCTGCTATTGAGAAATGTAGCGCATTAATTACAGAAGAGGGTGGCCTAACAAGTCATGCTGCCGTTGTAGGGCTTAATATTGGAATTCCAGTTATCGTTGGTGCAGAAAATGCAACAAAGGAATTAAAAGATGGTCAAGAAATTACGGTTGATTCCAATCGGGGTGTAATTTATAACGGACATGCAAGTGTTCTTTAATAAATAGTTCTATCATTCTGATGTAATTCAAGCATTCTGCAAGAATGATGCTAAATTAAACTTTATATATTGAGGTGGCATCGTGCGCTATATTCTTTTATTAATCATCATCATTCCAGTTGCGGAAATAAGTGTTTTTCTTTTATCGGGAAATATTATTGGGGTATGGCCAACGATTGCCATCATTCTTCTTACCGGAATTATCGGTGCTTATTTAGCGAAGAAGCAGGGGCTGGAAACACTCAGAAAGGCACAGGAGCAAATGCGATATGGTCAAATGCCGAGAGAGGCTATTTTAGACGGGATATGTATTCTATTTGGTGGGATTTTGCTGCTAACTCCTGGGTTTATTTCGGATATAATCGGTTTATTGATGCTTATGCCTCCAACAAAACCTATTTTTAAAAGGTTGATTTTGAAAGGTTTCCGTAAATGGATAGATCGAAATACGATTACGATAATAAGATAATCAAAAAGCTAAAGGTCACTCTTATCGCAAGAGTGACCTTTTCTTTATCACAGATTAACGGGCTGTAAGACCCCAACTGATTGAAGTTTCACTTTACGCCTTACTACCATTTCCGTTTCCTTTAATATATGCCCATAAATCACGAAAGACATTTGCTCGATGAAGAGTTGTTATGATAACTAGCGTTACAGGTCCAACAATTAATCCAAGGAATCCAATTAATTTAAAGCCGACAAACAAGGCAACTAATGTTGCTAAAGGATCGAGTCCGATGTTTGAAGAAAGAATTTTCGGTTCCATTATTTGCCGCTGAACGAGAACAATGGTATACAAAACCCCAATTCCGATTGCCATTCCCATATCACCAGTAATGGCTGCATATATTACCCAAGGAACAAAGATTAAACCTGTGCCTAAATAAGGAATGATGTCAACGATACCAGCGATTAATGCGATAGTAATGGCATAATCAACTCGCATAATAAGAAGTCCAATCAAGATAATGACAGTTGAAATTGATATTAATGTAGCTTGCGCTTTAATAAAACCAAAAAGCGCCTTCTTTAAATCAGCAAATACTGTTTTACTGCTCGATTTAGCTTTATTCGGAATCAATTTGCCGCCTAAAGCTGAAAGGCGATACCAGTCCTTGCTTATAAAAAATGTTCCTAATAGTGAGAAAATGAGAACAGTGGCTGCATTAGGGAACCAAGAAATAATATTTGGGATTTTACCGAAAAGATTTTGGATAAACGAACCTAAAGTTGTTCCAATTTTCTTACCCACACTTTCGATATTAGCTAAAATGGCATCTTGCTGCCCAGTATCTAAATTGCTTAATAAGCTTGTCAACTGATTATATAACGGGATAATTTGAGCAGCAAAAAACTGTTCAATATAATTAATTAATGTATCTAAATGTTCTGGAACGACTTTGGCTAAATAATCTGCACCAGAAACAATCTCTACAATCAATAGGGTAATTAATCCCGCAAACAACCCAATAAGTAAAACGATACTAATGAGAACAGAAAGCGCCCTAGGCATTCGCCCTTTTTTCTCTAGGAAATTGACAAGTGGATTGATTAGAAAAGCAATGGCAAATCCAATTAGAAAAGGGTAAGCTACTTTTGCTAAAAAGAAAAAGCTAATAAAAAAGAGAAAGATACAACCGATAACTAATAGGAATCTTAACGTTCGAAATATGTATTGGTAATTCAACAAATAACCTCCCTTACTAATATCATACACTATTTTACTACGCATCTGAAAAAGAAAAAGATTCATCTTCAGAGCAGAAAAATTATTAATAAAATAAAACTATGTTAGAATAATAACAAGGATTGGAAGGGTGAAAAACTTGTTTAACCAACCGCTCGTATTTTTATTGCTTTTGCTAGTCATTAGTTTCATCGCAAAAAACCAATCTTTAATGATTGCAGCTATTATACTTATTGCGCTTAAGTTAATTGGTTTAGATTCAAAGGGTTTTGGGTTTTTACAGTCGAAAGGAATTAATTGGGGCATTACAATCATTACTATCGCAGTCCTTGCTCCTATTGCTAGTGGTGATATTGGTTTCAAGGAATTGATAGACGCCTTTAAATCACCAAATGCGTGGATTGCTCTCGTGTCCGGCATCGCAGTTGCACTTCTTGCTAAAGGTGGGGTAGGCTTGCTTGCTGAAGAACCACATATTACGACAGCTCTAGTTGTCGGTACGATTATTGCAGTTTCATTTTTTAGAGGGGTTGCGGTCGGTCCACTTATCGGTGCTGGTATTGCTTACTTAGTAATGAAGCTATTTGAGTTTCTTAAATGACTATACTATGCAAAATATTCTTTCATTAATTTATGTTTCAAAAAAGTCCTATGAACTAAATTCAAAACAAATTCTAAGCTTTTCTAATAAAATAATAAATTTTTCACATTTTCGTCACTTTTCATTCCCAAATGTCAGATTTTTGTTTATAATAGGACTTGAAAGTTCAAGCTTTATATAAAATAAATGAAAATTAACAAGAGTCACTTTTTTGAAAAAACAGAAATGTAAGCATTTTCTTTTTTGAAATACTGTCGAGCAATCGCTCGATTTGTTTTCGATTTTTTAAATTATTTTCGGTCCCTGTAGCTTGACTTTATTAGTCGGCTTTAAAGGCAATTTAAGCCTATATAACAAATGGGTTTTTTCAATAGTTGAATAAATGGGATTCAACTTTAAAAAATGAAACAGACAAAAGGGTATGGGGAAATTTTTAAAGTTAAAGCCTCCGGCGGATGCCTCAGATTTTTTAGATGAAGTTTATCGAGCAAGCTCGATAAAAATCTGGGCGCAAATTCGCCTTGGCGAATTTGATTATGAAAAGGAGAGATTCAGGATGACAGTAACACGCGGTCTTGAAGGGGTAGTCGCGACTACTTCGTCTATCAGCTCTATCATTGACGACACTTTAACGTATGTAGGCTACGATATTGATGATTTAGCTGTAAATGCAAGCTTTGAAGAAGTAATTTATCTTCTATGGCACAGAGAGCTTCCTACTTTATCTCAGTTGGAGGAGTTAAAAAATCAATTAGCTGATAATGCTGAATTACCGAAGGAAGTAATAGAACATTTTAAGATGTATCCGATTGATAAAGTTCACCCAATGGCTGCTCTTAGAACAGCTGTTTCTCTTTTAGGATTATATGATGAAGAAGCCGACTTAATGGATACTGAATCCAACTATAAAAAAGCGATGCGTTTACAAGCGAAGATGCCAGCACTTGTGACAGCATTTGCAAGAGTACGGAAAGGCTTAGAGCCGATTGGACCAAGAAAAGATCTTGGGTTTGCGGCTAATTTCTTATATATGTTAACAGGAAAAGAACCAGAGCCAATTGCGATTGAAGCATTTGATAAAGCTCTTGTTCTTCATGCAGATCACGAATTAAATGCATCAACTTTTACTGCCCGTGTATGTGTAGCAACATTGTCAGACGTTTATTCTGGAATAACAGCCGCTATCGGCGCTTTAAAAGGCCCATTACATGGTGGTGCCAATGAAGCGGTAATGAAAATGTTATCAGAAATCGGCACTGTTGAAAATGTGGAGCCTTACGTACGTGAAAAGTTAGAGAAAAAGGAAAAGATTATGGGTTTTGGTCATCGCGTCTATCGCAAAGGTGATCCACGTGCAAAGCATTTAAGAGAAATGTCAAAAAAGTTGACTGATTTAACTGGCGAATCTCATTGGTATCAAATGTCAGAGAAAATTGAAAGCATTGTTACAGGAGAGAAGAATTTACCACCAAATGTAGACTTCTATTCAGCGTCTGTTTATCATAGTTTAGGAATTGATCATGATTTATTTACACCGATCTTTGCTGTGAGCCGCGTATCAGGTTGGCTAGCACATATTCTTGAACAATATGAGAATAATCGTTTAATTCGCCCTCGTGCAGAGTATTCTGGACCAGGAATGCAAAAATACATTCCAATTCAAGAGCGCTAATCATTAAGCTCAGTAGTTTACTTTTTATTATTAAATTGCTGTAATATAGAGAGAGCAGATAAAGGTTAGGGGCGTTGCCTTCTAACCTTTGATTCTGATAGAAAAACAATTGCCTTTTGTCATACATAAAAAGGGATGGGCTAGTTGTTTATGCATTATAAAAATGGAGGGAAATAATATGCAAGGTGAAAAAATCACGGTAAGTAATGGGGTATTAAACGTTCCAAACAATCCAGTCGTTCCATTCATTGAAGGAGATGGAACAGGTCCTGATATTTGGGCAGCTGCTTCAAAAGTTTTAGACGCTTCTGTTGAAAAAGCGTACAATGGTGAGCGCAAAATTGTTTGGAAAGAAGTTTTAGCAGGAGAAAAGGCGTTTAATCAAACGGGTGAATGGCTTCCATCTGAAACTTTAGATGTCATTAACGAATATTTAATTGCGATTAAAGGTCCATTAACAACGCCAATCGGCGGTGGAATTCGCTCATTAAATGTGGCCCTGCGCCAAGAGTTGGATCTTTATGTATGCTTGCGTCCAGTTCGCTGGTTTGAAGGTGTACCTTCACCAGTTAAACGCCCTCAAGATACTGACATGGTAATCTTCCGTGAAAATACTGAAGATATTTATGCTGGGATTGAGTATGCGAAAGGCTCTGACGAAGTGAAAAAAGTCATTTCTTTTCTTCAAAATGAACTTGGAGTAAACAAAATTCGCTTCCCAGAAACATCTGGAATTGGCATTAAGCCTGTTTCAGAGGAAGGAACGAAGCGATTAGTTCGCGCAGCTATTGACTATGCAATTAAAGAAGGACGTAAATCTGTAACGATTGTACACAAAGGAAATATTATGAAGTTCACAGAAGGCGCATTTAAAAACTGGGGTTATGAGCTTGCTGAACAAGAATATGGTGATAAAGTATTCACTTGGGCACAATATGACCGCATCAAAGATGAACAAGGTACTGATGCAGCAAACAAGGCTCAGGCAGATGCGGAAGCAGCTGGTAAGATTATCGTGAAAGATGCGATTGCTGATATTTTCTTGCAACAAATTTTAACACGTCCAAAAGAATTTGATGTTGTCGCAACAATGAACTTAAATGGAGACTATATTTCTGATGCACTAGCAGCTCAAGTTGGTGGAATTGGAATTGCTCCTGGAGCAAATATTAACTATGTTACAGGGCATGCTATCTTTGAAGCTACTCACGGTACTGCTCCAAAATATGCTGGTTTAGATAAAGTTAACCCTTCATCTGTCATCCTATCTGGCGTATTAATGCTTGAACATTTAGGCTGGAATGAAGCTGCTAACCTAATTGTAAAATCTATGGAAAAATCAATTGCTTCTAAAGTAGTCACATATGACTTCGCACGACTTATGGACGGTGCAACAGAAGTGAAATGCTCCGAATTTGCTGATGAATTAATTAAAAATATGGATTAATTACGATATACTTTGAGAGGAGCTGCATGACTGCAGCTCTCCTTACATATTTTTTGGAATTGCTCTGTTAAAGGGAATTGCTAATTTATGCACCTGTTGATTAGAGCGGAAGGTGCGAGACTCCTGCGGGAGTAAGGGACAGGGAAGACCCCGCAGGTGCGATAGCGCTGAGGAGGCTTCCGGACCGCCCGGCGGAAAGCGAGCAACCTGGAGCGAAAATCTATAGCCAAGTTTAACAGAGCTTTTGGAATAAAAAGTTTCAACATTTTTCTAAATAAAGGGGAGAAGAACTATGTCATTAAAACGAAAAAAGATTTCTGTAATTGGTAGCGGTTTTACTGGAGCAACGACTGCTTTTTTACTTGCTCAAAAGGAGCTAGGGGATGTTGTATTAGTTGATATTCCTCAAATGGAAAATCCAACAAAGGGTAAAGCGTTAGACATGCTTGAAGCTAGTCCTGTTCAAGGCTTCGATGCAAATATCATCGGAACTTCAAATTATGAAGATACGAAGGATTCTGATATCGTTGTCGTTACAGCTGGAATCGCTCGTAAGCCTGGTATGAGCCGTGATGACTTAGTCCAAACAAACCAAAAGATTATGAAAAGTGTTGCACAAGAAATTGCTAAAAACTCTCCTAACTGCTTTATCGTTGTATTGACAAACCCAGTTGATGCCATGACATATACAATCTTTAAAGAATCTGGCTTCCCAAAAAATCGTGTTATCGGTCAATCTGGTGTACTAGACACCGCACGTTTCCGTACATTTATTGCTCAAGAATTAAATCTATCTGTTAAAGATATTACTGGTTTTGTTCTTGGTGGGCACGGAGATGACATGGTGCCTCTAGTTCGTTACTCTTACGCAGGTGGCATTCCACTAGAAACATTAATTTCAAAGGATCGTCTTGATGCGATTGTTGAACGTACACGTAAAGGCGGCGGAGAAATTGTCAATCTACTTGGCAACGGTAGTGCATATTATGCTCCTGCCGCATCTTTAGTAGAAATGTGTGAAGCAATTTTGAAAGACCAACGCCGTGTTCTTCCATCTATCGCTTATCTTGAGGGCGAATATGGTTATGAAGGAATTTACTTAGGTGTACCAACAATTTTAGGTGCGAACGGAATTGAAAAAGTAATTGAGCTTGAATTAACGGCTGATGAAAAAGCAGCATTGGATAAATCTGCAGAAGCTGTTCGCGGTGTAATGGCTGTTTTAGCCTAGTTTTCTTATAAAAAATTCGGGGTATCCCGAATTTTTTTATTTATTCGTTTAGTTGATAATTGTACTTATTCGTTTTTAGCGCAAATAAATGTTATAATATCTTAATAAAACTGAATTGTTTTACTACTTGTGAATCTTTATATTTGCTTCATTATTTTTGGAGGTGCAGAAAATGCTGCTTGGCAGAAAGCGAAAATTAGGAAGAAAAATTGAAGAAATTTCTGTCGGAGAAAAATTAACATTAACCGAAAAAATCGAAGATAAAGACTTACTTTTATATCTTGGACTTACAAATGATGCGAGTCCACTGTATATTCAGCATGATTACGCTTCACAAACGCCGTATAAAAAACCAATTGTTCCTAGTATTATGATAAATGGCATTATAAACTCTGCTGTTTCAAAATATTTGCCTGGACCTGGAAGCCATGTTTTGAAACAGGAAATCGAATATGTAAAACCGGTTTATCATTATGCTACTATACAGTTTCTTTTTGAAGTAACAGAAGTAAGTAACAGTAATCATACTATTCAGATTCAAGTGACAGGCACAAACGAAGAAAATGAAGCGGTTATTATTGGTACGTTACTTGTTTGCCCACCACATAAAATACATACAATGGAAGGCGAAGCACTCGAAAATTTCTAAAATGCTGGCATTCAGTGAGGGTGAAGAAACCCCCACTGAATGAAGTTTCACTTTATGCCCCTTTTTTTCTTCCATGGAATAGGCCATCAATATTAAACCTCTAGTAGGTGTCAGTATTGTCTCTTTGTTACCCTCATTTGGTGCTTCATATCATGTATTCTCGTTATTCACCCAATATTTACTTAAATTATCTTATTCTTATTTTGTATGGAAGGAGATATGCTAAAATGGCTTTTGTGTATCTATTATCCATTATTTCGATTATTGGAATTATCATTTATCGCCTGTTTAAATGGGGAACAGTTCCATCAAATAAGTACACGCCAATTGATCATATTAGTGAAGGAAGGATAATGAACATAAAACATGATATGCCTTTTCAAGATACTAAACACGAAATTGCATATGAGGAAACCGATCATATTGGAATAAATAAGGAACGAGATCAATAATGAATAGGAATGATTTTCTCTTGCTTTAGACACAATTGAATATTCTCCTAAATGGATTAGCTTTATCTAGAACTGGCTCACTTGTATTCAGTTGGGATAAATATATACTATAATAAATAGGGTAGGTAAAATTGTTGTTAAGCGAATATATATGATGGAGGCTCATATGGAGAAGAGAATTCTAGTTGTCGATGATGAACAATCAATATTAACGTTACTAAAGTATAATTTGGAACAAGCTGGATTTAAAGTAATGACAGCGATGGATGGTGAAGAAGGAATGCATTTAGCCATCTCGGAAAAACCAGATTTAATTGTACTTGATTTAATGTTACCGAGACTTGATGGGATTGAGGTATGTAAACAGCTTCGACAACAAAGAGTTTTGACACCAATCTTAATGTTAACGGCAAAAGATGATGAATTCGATAAAGTACTTGGGCTAGAGCTAGGTGCAGATGATTATATGACTAAGCCTTTTAGTCCACGTGAAGTTGTGGCTAGGATTAAAGCTATTTTCAGAAGAACACAACTTTTGCTTGAGGAAACAAGTAATATTGAAGAAGAATCAGATTATCTGCACATTGGTGGTTTGAAAATTTATCCTGAATTATATGAAGCTTATTTTGAAGATCGCCTTTTAGAATTAACACCAAAAGAATTTGAACTTTTACTATATTTAACGAAACATAAAGGACGTGTATTAACAAGGGATCAACTCCTAAGTGCAGTATGGAACTATGATTTTGTAGGGGATACACGAATCGTTGACGTACATATTAGCCATTTAAGAGAGAAGATCGAAGAAAATACGAAAAAGCCAGCCTATATTAAAACGATACGCGGCTTAGGCTATAAGCTTGAGGGGCCGAAAGAAGGATGATTAAATTCCAATTTCGGCTTCTTTTTGGGTTAATTACACTTATACTAGCTGTGTTAATTGGGTTAGGATTATTACTCGGCCAGCTATTCAAAAATTACTATATAAATGCATTTGATGAACGATTAAAAAAAGAAAGTGAATTAATTTCGAGCTATATTATCGAGGAGGGAGGTATTCAGTCTTTACAAAATGAAACGATTAATAATTTTAGTAAAATGCTTGAAGCACGAATAACGATAGTTGATCAGACTGGACTAATAATTTATGATAGCGGACAATTCGGAGATACCTATAAAGAAAAGCATCAAAAACTAGTAAAGCAAATGATTAATCAAAAAACAGATGGACAGAATCTTATCGAAGTAAGTGAAGGCTTCGATTTGCATTATTACTGGAAACCAATTAATAACTCAGGTAAACTCGAAGGCTTTATATTTATTAGTACGAAAATGAATGAAATCAATAAAGCCTATCGACAAATCTGGTGGATTTTAATTATTAGTTTAAGCTTTTCCTTTATCGTCATCCTTATTTTAGGTACGAGGATAACGACACGCTATACGAAGCCAATTGAAGCTGCAACGAAAACGGCTATTGAGCTTGCAAAAGGAAATTATCGTGCTCGAACATATGAGGATCATATTGATGAAACCGGTAAGTTAAGCGCCTCTATTAATATTTTGGCAAGAAATCTGCAGGAAATGGTAAAATCTCAGGAAATGCATCGTGATCGGCTTGCAGTTCTGATAGAAAATATGGGGAGCGGTATTTTATTAATTGATAGTAGAGGATACATCAGTTTAATAAACCGAACATATAAAGAGATTTTTAATATTAATACGTCTAACTATCTAAATAATATTTATTACGAGGTCATTAAACATCCAGATATTAATGGATTAATCGAAGAGATTTTTATGACGGAGCAAAAAATTCGCAAACAGATGCTTATCCCTTTAGGGATTGAAAGACGCCATTTTGAAGTGTATGGTGTTCCAATTATCGGTTCGAATGCGGTTTGGAAAGGGATTTTGTTAGTTTTCCATGATATTACTGATATGAAGAAGTTAGAACAAATGCGGAAGGATTTTGTAGCAAATGTTTCACATGAATTAAAAACACCTGTAACCTCGATTAAAGGTTTTTCAGAAACCTTGCTTGATGGGGCGATGGATGATAGGAAAGCGCTTGAAGCCTTTTTAAAAATTATTTTACAAGAGAGTGATAGACTGCAATCACTTATTCAAGATTTATTGGATTTATCAAAAATTGAGCAGCAAGGCTTTCATTTATCTATTCAGCAATATAATCTTACAGCTACGATCGAAGAGGTACTGGCGATTGTTCAAGGAAAAGTTTCAGAAAAAGAAATTAAGCTTGTATTCAAGAATGAGGGCGCTCCTATAATGATCGAGGCAGATGCGGACCGTTTGAAACAAGTTTTTTTAAATTTAATTACAAATGCGATTACATATACGCCTAAAGGTGGAGATATTTCACTTTCTCTATATGAGAAAGCTTCGAAAGTAGTTATTAAAATAAAAGATACTGGAATTGGTATTGAGAAGGAAGAAATTCCACGAATTTTTGAGCGTTTTTATCGGGTGGATAAAGCTCGCAGTCGAAACTCTGGCGGTACAGGCTTAGGTCTAGCCATTGTAAAGCATATTGTTGAAGCACATAAAGGAACTATTAGTGTTGAGAGTGAAGTAGGATGTGGAACGATGTTTATTATCGAACTGAATAAATCCTTTCCTAGAAACTAACTGTAATGTTTTGCACATCGTTGTTCGCCTGTACTTGTAGATTTTGCTCACGATGTTCACTACTAGAGTTCATTTTTTATTGGATGATATGGGAAATTATGAAACCTTTAAACCATTTATCCGTATTTATAGGTGTGAAAAGTTATCGTGAAGTTTCACTTTACAGAAAGGGGAGAGAAGATGGTCAGTTTAAAGAGAATATATACGGTTACTGGCCTTGTGCTGCTAATTATTGTGTTAGGTATTACAGCATTAACGACATGGTATACTGTAGATGAATCAGATCAGGCAGTTATTCTAACGTTTGGAAAGGTAGATGAGGCTGTTACTGAACCTGGTCTTCACTTCAAAATGCCATGGCCAATTCAGGAAGTCGAAAAATTATCGAAGGAAACATTTAGTCTTCAATTCGGTAGTGAAGATAAAGAAGGTAATATGAAGGATTTTCCTGAAGAAACGAAAATGATTACCGGGGATGAATTTATTGTCCTTGCTGATCTAGTTGTTCAATGGAAAATTACAAACCCTGAAAAGTACTTATATAATGCGCAAAACCCGAAAGAAATTCTATATGATGCTACCTCAGCTTCATTAAGAAGTATTATCGGAAGCTCATTAATTGATGATGCCTTAACATCTGGAAAAGCAGAAATTGAAGCAGATGTGAGAGACTTATTGTCATCCTTAATTGAGAAATATGATGTTGGAATTTCAATACTTGCCGTAAAGCTTCAAGATGTCGAGTTACCAAACGAGGAAGTTCGCAAAGCATTTACAGATGTAACAGATGCTCGTGAAACAGCAGATACGAAAAAGAATGAAGCAAAGAAATATGTTAATCAGCGCATGAATGAAGTAAAAGGGGAAGAAGCTGCGATTAAATCAAAAGCAGAAGGTGAAAAGGCAGCACGTACAGAAAAAGCTCGTGGAGATGTGGCAGTTTTCAATAAGCTATACGAGGAATATAGCAAAAATCCTGACATAACAAGGGAACGACTTGTCATCGAAACACTTGAACAAGTTCTCCCAGGTGCTGAAATTTATATTATGAATGATGACGGTAATACGTTAAAATATTTCCCGATCCGTCCTCTTGACAAAGAGCTTCCAAATGAAAAAGAGGAAGGAAGTGACACAAAAAAATGAGTGATCAAAACGTAGTAAACATGAATGAGCATACGAGAGGAAATTTACAATGGCAAAAATATATAAAAGGCGGATTTTTTATTGTCATCCTTCTTGTCTTGCTTGGTCTTCTTTTGAGTAATCTTTTTATCGTAAAAGAAGGGGAGTATAAAGTGATTCGCCAGTTCGGTGAAGTTGTAAAAATCATTGACGAACCAGGGTTGAACTATAAAATCCCATTTGTTCAAAGTGTGACAACATTACCGAAGTATCAATTAACATCTGATGTTTCAGAGGCTGAAATAAACACAAAAGATAAGAAACGAATGATTATTGATAATTATGCTGTTTGGCGAATCGAAGATCCGAAGAAGATGATTGCGAATGCGAGAACATTAGAAAGTGCTGAAGCAAGGATGGAAGAATTCATTTATTCCGTTACGCGTGCAGAACTTGGTCGGGTAATTTATAACGATATTATTAATGATGAGAAATCATCAAGAGGATCACTAAATGATCAGATTACTGAGAAGGTAAATGAATTATTAAAAAATGATAATTATGGAATTGTTGTGACAGATGTCCGCATTAAACGGACGGATTTGCCTCCAGAAAACGAACAATCTGTGTTCACAAGAATGATTTCTGAGCGTCAATCAAAAGCCCAAGAATATTTGTCACAAGGCGATGCTGAAAAAAATAGAATCATAGCAGATACGGATAAACAAGTAAGGGAAATTCTCGCAAAGGCTCAAGCTGATGCAGAAGAAATTCGTGCAGAAGGAGAAGCTGGAGCAGCGAAAATATACAATGATTCCTTTTCAAAGGATCCGAACTTTTATTCTCTTTTCCGTACATTAGAATCGTATAAAAAGACGATTAATGACGAAACCGTTATTGTCCTTCCTTCCAATTCACCATATGCCAGATTGTTAATGGGCTATAAAGAATAACCTAGGCGTATTTGATTTAGAATCGTTATTTTCCTTTCTTCATTTTCTCATGGTAAAATGAAGAAAGAAAATAACGTTTTTTTATATGTTTTATTGTCTAGCTTCACATCCATTCCTTCCAGAAAGGCAAAGAAAGCCTTTCGGTAAGGCTTGTCTTCTGCTTGTCGTTGATAAGAAGGCGCCTTCAGCAATTCATTTTAGGAGGTATTTTTTTGGAAAAGAAACTTGTTTTAATTGATGGCAATAGTGTTGCTTACAGGGCTTTCTTTGCCTTGCCGCTGCTAAATAATGATAAAGGGATCTATACGAATGCTGTATTTGGATTTACGACGATGTTAACGAGAATTCTTCAGGAGGAGAAGCCTACACATCTACTTGTTGCATTTGATGCTGGAAAAACAACATTCCGCCACAATACGTTTAGCGAATATAAAGGTGGAAGACAAAAGACGCCACCTGAATTATCGGAACAATTTCCTTTCATTCGAGAATTGCTAGATGCGTATGGAATCTCCCGCTATGAGCTTGAAAATTATGAGGCTGATGATATTATCGGAACAATATCTCTTCAAGCAGAAAATAACGGCTACGAAGTGAAGATTATTTCTGGTGATAAAGATTTAACACAATTAAGCTCTGAAAAAACGACTGTGGCGATTACACGAAAAGGAATCTCTGAAATTGAGGAATATACTCCATCCTATATTCAAGAAAAGTACGGCATTACAGCAGATCGAATTATTGATATGAAGGGTTTAATGGGTGACAGCTCAGACAATATTCCGGGTGTCCCAGGGGTTGGCGAGAAAACTGCGCTCAAATTGCTGAAGGAGTTTGGAACAATCGAGTCAGTTCTTGAATCAGCAGACAAAGTAAGCGGGAAAAAACTTCAGGAAAAGCTAATCGAATTTAAGGAGCAAGCTTTGATGAGCAAGGAGCTTGCTACGATTATGAGAGAAGCTCCAATCGAAATCTCCTTGAGTGAAATTAAGTATGAAGGGTTCGAGACAGATAAAGTTATTAGGCTCTATAAGGAACTTGGCTTTAATTCATTGCTTGATAAACTAAGCAACGATAACGATGAAGTAGAACAAGAAGGTTTAGCTGAAATCGAGTATAAGATTGTAGACCATATAACGGATGAAATTTTTACAGATGAAAATGCTTTCTATGTTGAAGTATTAGACGATAATTACCATTATGCGGATATTATTGGCTTTTCTGTTGCGAATGAAAAGGGGACATTCTTCCTTTCTACCGAAAAGGCACTAGCTTCTGAAGCTTTTAAACAATGGGCAGAGGACGAAAGTAAAAGCAAGATCGTTTACGATGCAAAAAGATCAGAGGTATCCCTTCGGCACCATGGCATTCATTTAGCAGGGATTACCTTTGATATGCTGCTAGCTTCTTATTTAATTAATCCATCAGAAAAAATTGAGGATCTGACTTCAGTTGCCAAAAGTCATGGATATTCTTCAATCCAAATGGATGAAGTTTTTTATGGAAAAGGGGCAAAAAGAAAAGTACCAGAAGAGAATGTGCTTGCTGAGCATTTGGCAAGGAAAGCGAATGCCCTCAATTCATTGCAAGTTAAGCTTGATCGTGAGCTAACAGAAAATCAGCAAGCTGAATTATTTTACGATTTGGAATTGCCATTATCTCTTATTTTGGCTGACATGGAATCAACTGGTGTAAAAATGGATCTCACTCGTTTAAAAACGATGGGAGAAGAAATTCAAACTAAATTAGCAGCTATTGAAATCCGTATATATGAATTAGCTGGAGAAAAGTTTAATATTAATTCACCGAAACAGCTAGGTGTTATTTTATTTGATAAATTAGGACTTCCAGCAATTAAGAAAACAAAGACAGGTTACTCGACTTCAGCTGATGTCCTTGAAAAGCTTGAGCATGATCATGAAATCATTCGCGAAATTCTTAATTATCGCCAGCTTGGCAAGCTTCAGTCCACTTATATTGAAGGCTTACTTAAAATTGTGAATAAAGAGACAGAGAAGGTCCATACCATTTATAATCAGGCATTAACACAAACTGGGCGTTTAAGCTCGACTGATCCGAACTTGCAAAACATCCCGATCCGTCTAGAGGAAGGGAGAAAGATTAGACAAGCATTCATTCCGTCTGAGAAAGATTGGGTTATTTTTGCTGCGGACTACTCACAAATCGAATTAAGAGTACTTGCCCATATTGCGTCTGATGAAAAGCTCATTACGGCATTTAAGGAAGATATGGATATTCATACAAAAACAGCTATGGAAGTATTTCATGTTGCAGCAGATGACGTTACCTCTAATATGCGCCGCCAAGCTAAGGCAGTAAACTTTGGGATTGTTTACGGAATTAGTGATTATGGGCTTTCACAAAGTTTAGGGATCACAAGAAAGGAAGCTGCTAAATTTATTGAGCGGTATTTAGAAAGCTATCCAGGTGTTAAACAATATATGGATGATATCGTAATGGAGGCAAAACAAACAGGATATGTTTCAACTTTACTTCACCGTAGAAGATATCTTCCTGAAATAACAAGTCGAAACTTTAATCTTCGCAGCTTTGCAGAGAGAACAGCCATGAATACGCCTATTCAAGGAAGTGCTGCAGATATTATTAAAAAAGCAATGATTGATATGGCTTCACGCCTGCAAAAGGAAAAGCTAAAAACACGACTTTTGCTTCAAGTACATGATGAATTGATCTTTGAAGCACCAAAGGATGAAATTGAAATATTGAAAAAGATTGTTCCAGAAGTAATGGAAAATGCGATTGAGCTAAAAGTTCCACTGAAAGTCGATTTTTCCTTTGGACCAACATGGTTCGATGCAAAATAAGGATGAAATGAGGGGGAGCTTATGCCAGAATTGCCAGAGGTAGAAACAATCCGCAGGACATTGCAAGAATTGGTTTTGAATAAAAAAATTGCACGTGTTTCTGTCAATTGGCCGAAAATGATTAAACATCCTGACGATGTTACTCAATTTACAGACGCTTTAGTCGGTCAAACTATTTATGATGTTGGCAGACGCGGGAAATTTCTTATTTTTTATACAGAGGATTTTTCTCTCATTTCTCATTTACGTATGGAAGGTAAATACGGACTTTTTCAAGAAAAAGAGCCTGTTGAAAAGCATACACATGTTATTTTTCACTTCACTGATGGTACAGAGCTCCGTTATAAGGATGTTCGAAAATTTGGAACGATGCACCTTTATTTAAAGGGACAGGAATTTAAAGTGCTTCCTCTTTCCCAATTAGGCCCTGAGCCTTTAAGCATTGAGTTTACAAGCGAGTTGTTAACTGAAAGGCTTGCAAAGACAAAGCGAAATATTAAAGCAGCTTTACTTGATCAAAAAGTTGTCGTTGGCCTCGGAAATATTTATGTTGATGAAGCATTATTTCGGTCTTCCATTCATCCGGAACGTTCAACAGATAGTCTTACAAAATCAGAATTAATGAGACTTCATAAAGAAATAGTGGCTACACTATCTGAAGCGGTACAAAAAGGCGGCAGTACGATTCGTTCGTATGTTAATTCTCAGGGACAAATCGGTATGTTTCAGCTCGAGCTTTTTGTATACGGCAGAAAAGGGGAAGATTGTAAAGTTTGTGGAGGTCCTTTAGAACGAATTATTTCTGGTGGACGGGGAACTGTTTTTTGTCCATCCTGTCAAAAAAATTAACTTTGTTCAAATAATAACAACGGATAGGCTTCTTCCATATACTATCTTAGCGATTGATAGGGAGGAGTACTATCCAAATGATGCAAGTAATCTCACTTCTCATACTGGCACTTGCTGTCAGTCTTGACAGTTTTAGCGTTGGATTAACTTACGGTTTAAGGAAAATGCGCATCCCCGTAAAATCGATTGCAGTAATTGCAAGTTGTTCAGCATTTACTTTGATCATTGCAATGGCAATCGGGCACCTCACTATTAAGTTTTTATCAGCTAGAATAGCAGAAAGTGTTGGAGGGATCATCCTTATAATTCTTGGGATATGGATACTTTATCAATTTTTCCGTCCTGAAAAAGCGAAAGAAGCTCTTCCACAAGAAAAAACGATTATTAATTTTGAAATTAAGTCATTGGGGATTGTCATTAATATTTTGCATAAGCCGATGACGGCGGATTTTGATAAATCAGGAACGATCAATGGCATTGAAGCACTTATGCTTGGAATTGCCCTATCGCTTGACGCTTTTGGAGCAGGAATTGGAGCAGCGCTGCTTGGCTATTCACCATATTATTTAGCGATTGCTGTTGCTGTGATGAGCTCCCTATTTATATATATGGGATTAAAGGTTGGAGCGATTTTCTCCAAGAGTAGCTGGGCACATCGATTCTCTTTTATTCCTGGAGTACTGTTAATTTTAATTGGATTATGGAAAATTTGAAAGGAACATGTACATGTCTTTAGTTATCGGCTTAACAGGTGGAATTGCCAGTGGAAAAAGCACTGTCTCTTCCATGCTAATGAAAAAAGATGTCACAGTCATTGATGCAGATGTAGAAGCTCGTTTAGCTGTTGAAAAAGGCGAGGAAGCTTATGATGAAATTGTTGCACACTTCGGGAGAGAGATTCTTTTAGAGGACCATTCAATCGACAGAGGGAAGTTAGGTTCAATTATTTTTCATGATGAAGCTGAACGTCTAAAGTTAAATAGCATTGTTCATCCGGCTGTCAGAAAAAGAATGATAGCTAAAAAAGAAGAAGCGATCAAAAATGGTGAAACCATCATCATTTTAGACATACCATTATTGTTTGAAAGCAACTTAACATATATGGTTGATAAAACATTATTAATTTATGTAGACGAAGAGATTCAAATTCAACGGTTAATGGAGCGAAATCAGCTTTCAAAAGAGGAAGCTCTCGCAAGAATTCATTCGCAAATGGCTTTAAAGGAAAAAATGAAATTGGCGGATGCCATTATTAATAATAACGGGACGATTGAAGCAACAGAAGCCCAATTAAACGAGATATTTAATATATGGAAAATAGAAAATCAAGAGGCTGACCCAAAACTGAGTTGAATGGAGTGGAAGACGCGAAGAATCAACAGACAAGTTAATAAGAACATTAACAAAGAGAGTGCACCTAAAAGTTATACTTTTGGGATATGCTCTTTTTTAATGAATTTATTTCTCTGAAGTTAGACGAATGTTAGCTTATATTTTAATGTTGTTGCTAAATACTAAATACATACAGTCAAAATTGGATTCATTTCTGAATAATTAGATATTTGTTTTTTGAATTTTAACTCATCACAAATAGGTTGGATTATGTTATACTAATTATCATAATAAGGTTCAAAAAGTATAACATATTGTGGAAGGAGCCGGAAAATGAAGGCGAGAATTGCGATTAATGGTTTTGGGAGAATTGGAAGAATGGTATTTAGAAAAGCCATTCTTGAAGATAAACTTGATGTGGTCGCTGTAAATGCAAGCTATCCTGCTGAAACTTTGGCCCACTTAATTAAGTATGACACGAATCACGGGAAATTTGAGGGGGAAGTAGTTCCTGCTGATGATGCTATTATTGTGAATGGCAAACGTGTACAATTACTTAGCAATCGCAACCCACTTGAGCTTCCATGGAAAGACTTAAATATAGATATCGTTATAGAAGCTACAGGAAAATTTAATGAGCGCGATAAAGCAGCAATGCACCTTGAAGCTGGAGCGAAAAAAGTGATTTTATCAGCGCCTGGAAAGAATGAAGATGTCACAATCGTAATGGGTGTAAACGAGAATGTATTAAATATTAATGAGCATGATGTTATTTCTAATGCATCTTGTACAACAAACTGTCTTGCTCCAGTTGCCAAAGTTCTTGATGAACAATTTGGCATTGAAAATGGCTTAATGACGACAGTCCACGCTTATACAAATGATCAAAAAAACATCGACAATCCACATAAGGATTTGCGTCGTGCTCGTGCTTGTGCCCAATCGATTATCCCAACATCAACAGGTGCAGCAAAAGCGCTATCTTTAGTACTTCCACAATTAAAAGGGAAATTACACGGGATGTCTTTACGTGTGCCGACTTCAAACGTATCACTTGTTGATTTAGTTGTTGATCTTAAATCAGCTGTTACAATTGAACAAATTAATGATGCATTTGTGGCAGCATCAAAAACATCATTACAAGGAATTTTAGATGTTTCTGATGAGCCATTAGTATCGGTGGATTATAACACAAATGAATTTTCTGCTATCATTGATGGATTATCCACGATGGTGATTGGTGAAAATAAAGTGAAAGTCTTAGCGTGGTATGATAACGAATGGGGCTATTCCTGCCGTGTAGTAGACTTGACAAAATATGTTGCTCAAGAGCTTTACAAAACGTCAACAGTAAATATCGGGTAATTGGAATTTATAAAGATCTGCCAAAAAGCGGCAGATCTTTTTTGCTTTATTATTATAGTGCAATTTTCCATTATTCTGAATAGGTAACTCCGTTTTGGCAATGGTATAAAAGATGGAACCTGCGATCCTTTAACAATTTTTTATAAACATATGTTGCAAAAAGAAATCAAACAAAGTATACTAGTCCTCGTGAACTTCTTGAATTTTGGTTAATTATTAGCTACTTAAAGGGTTAGGACCTCTTTGGACTAACTTTCCCCCGTGGTAGTTATAGACCATTGTAAGTATGGAACTTCATTATTATTGTTAAAGGGGGAAATTTGAATAT
The DNA here is from genome assembly GCF_046351715.2 of Cytobacillus sp. Bva_UNVM-123. NCBI lineage: Bacteria > Bacillati > Bacillota > Bacilli > Caryophanales > Bacillaceae > Cytobacillus > Cytobacillus sp. Bva_UNVM-123. Next base: position 3,701,959 of record NZ_CM177772.1, on the reverse strand, counting down.
GGAAACAATGGGTCGTCATGTCATCTCTGAATTATGGGGATGCGATTTTGAAAAAATTAATGATTTAGATTTTATTGAGAGAACATTTGTAGATGCAGCATTAAAATCTGGAGCTGAAGTGCGAGAAGTCGCATTTCACAAATTTGCACCTCAAGGTGTAAGTGGTGTCGTTATTATTTCTGAATCGCATTTAACAATTCACAGCTTTCCAGAGCATGGCTATGCAAGCATTGATGTGTATACTTGTGGTGATCTTGATCCTAGCATCGCTGCAAATTATATCGCTGCTGCATTAGGAGCCAAAACAAGTGAGAATATCGAGATTCCACGTGGAATGGGACCAGTTCAAATTAATCAACAAGCAAATGTACGATAATGTTCGAGATTCAGAGGTGTATATTTATTATACACCTCTTTTTATATGAAATTGTTAGGGTTTTTCATAAAAAAATAGTACAATATAAGTATCTATACTTTGAGTGAAAAGGAATCGGAGCTGATTGAATGAAATGTCCTTCATGTCAAAATAATAATACGCGTGTTCTTGATTCCCGTCCTGTAGATGATTATCGTTCAATTCGTCGACGTAGAGAATGTGAGGAATGTAGTTATCGCTTCACAACATTCGAGAAGGTTGAGGAAATTCCGCTTATTGTTGTAAAAAAAGAGGGCACAAGAGAAGAATTTAGCCGAGAAAAGATTCTCCGTGGACTATTAAGAGCTTGTGAAAAGCGGCCTGTTCCACTAAAAGAACTTGAGGAAATTACAGCAAGTATCGAAAAGGAACTTCGCAGTAATGGAGTATCAGAAATAAAAAGTGAATCTGTCGGTGAAATGGTCATGGAAAGATTGGCCAAAATCGATGATGTTGCATATGTGAGATTTGCTTCCGTTTATCGACAATTTAAAGATATTAATGTATTCATTGATGAATTAAAAGAATTAATTAAGAAAGATAGCTAGTACGAAAGTAAATAAACAATGACCAGTCGTGTTGAATGCATGATATTTGAGCTGAAGAATTTCTTTAGCTCTTTTTTTAGCTAGTAGGAAAGTTTAAGATTAAAGTGTGATAAAGTTCAAATAATATTAGCGTTTGTCCCGCATTAACGGGCTGTAAGACCCCCATATCAAGAAGTTGAGCAAATCCCAAAATTTTAAGTGGGGGATCAACAGCCCGTAATTGCCCGATTAGTTTCACTTTATAATACCGCATAAGAAAAGCTAAGGCATTCGCCGAAAAGACATGGCGAACGCCAAGTTTTTCTAACTAAAAAACAGGAGGCTTGGTTAAATGGCCCAGCATTGGCAAGAGATACTACCAATTGATCAATATGTTGTGAACGCCAGTGGGCTTCTGCATGATTATGATCGGAAGGTGTTAACTTTTTTATATCAGCCTTTAATTGGCTCTGCTTGTTTCAGTTTGTATATGACATTATGGGCTGAATTAGAGGAGAATCGCTTATGGTCAACAGCTAACTCCCATCATAGTTTAATGAACTTTATGGAGATGGGATTAAATAAAGTTTATGATGCGCGGATGAAGTTGGAAGGGATAGGATTATTAAAAGTTTACGAAAAAAAAACAGAACATTCCCGGACCTTTATATATGAATTAATTCCACCTTTAACACCAGAGCAGTTTTTTTTAGACGGTATGCTTAATATTTACTTATATCGAAAAATCGGCAAAAATCAATATTTACGATTAAAACGGTTTTTCAGTGAAGAAAAAGTTGAGTGTAAGGAAGACTATCAAGAAGTGACAAAACAATTCCAAGATGTATTTTCGTCAAGTCATTTAGAGTCACTTACATATAACGCTGAAACGAGCGAAATGCTGCAATTAGATGATGAGCAAGTATTTATTGGAAGGCAAGAACCTGAGAGCATTCAAATTACGAATGAGCATTTTAATTTTGACCTTTTGGAAGCGGGCTTGAATGAATCACTCGTTCCGAAAAAGGCATTAACGAAAAAAGTGAAAAATGCCATTAGTAATTTAGCGTTTTTATATGGAATTGACGTTATTCAAATGAAAAACATTGTCATAAGCGCCATTACGGAAGAAAGTGAAATTAACGTTGAAGATTTAAGAAAGTCGGCAAGGGATTGGTATCAGTTTCAATACAATGACAAGCTGCCATCACTTGTTGACCACACACAACCAATGATTCATCAGACACAAAAGGATGAACCAAAGACCAAAGAGGAAGAACTACTTCGATATGTTGAAACGACATCCCCTCGTCAATTTCTTAAAGATATATCTGGGGGGGCAGAACCTTCGAAAGCAGATTTACAAATTGTTGAGGATGTCATGTTCCAGCAAAAGCTACTACCTGGCGTTATAAATGTTCTTTTGCAATATGTTATGCTTAAATCTGATATGAAGCTGACGAAAAGCTATGTAGAAAAGATTGCAAGCCATTGGGCAAGAAAAAAAATAAAAACAGCTAAGGAAGCATTTGAATTAGCGAAAAGTGAGCATAGGCAATATACGGAATGGGCTGATGGGAAGAAAAAAACGACTGCTAATTCTGGCAAAAAGAAAGTCATCCGTACGGAAATGCTTCCAGATTGGTTTGATAAAACAGATGACGAAAGCCATTTACAAAAGCAAAATGAAAGTAAAGAAGAACAAGAATTAAAACAACGTGAGCTAGAGGAAATTTTGAAGAAAATGCGTTCAGGGGGGTGACTGACAGATGGAAAAAATTAATGAAACATTAAAACGACTTTCAGGAAATGAAAGCTTCCGAAAAAGATATGAAGAACAGAAAAGAGAAACATTGAGTCATCCAGATGTATTGACATTCTTAAAAAGCCACGAGGATGAATTAACACAAGATATGATCGATAAAGGTTTGATGAAGCTATATGAGTTTTCTAATCAAAGTAAAGAATGTAATAAATGTTCGAGCTTAGAAGGCTGTGTTAATTTTATGAAAGGATATCATCCTGAGTTGGTGATTCAGCGTGGTACGATTAATATTCATTATGATAAATGCCCGCGGAAGATCATATACGATGAAAAAAGAAAAAATGAAAAGCTTATTCAAAGCATGTATGTCCCAAGGGACATTCTTGAGGCATCCTTTAACTCAATTTACACAGATGGCGAACGAATAGATGCAACGAAAAAGGCTGCTTCCTTTATTATGAACTATGAACAAGGTTCAAGGCAGAAGGGCATTTATTTTCATGGAAAATTTGGCGTTGGTAAATCGTATTTTTTAGGAGCAATTGCGAATGAATTAGCTAGTAAACAAGTTTCATCAATGATTGTTTATGTCCCAGAACTATTAAGAGAATTAAAGAGCTCAATAGCTGATTCAACTTTAAATGAAAAAATTGAGAAGATAAAAAAAGTTCCTGTCTTAATGTTTGATGATATCGGAGCGGAAACGATGTCTAGTTGGACGAGAGATGAGGTATTAGGTCCAATTCTTCAATTCCGAATGCTTGAAAGTCTTCCGACGTTTTTTACTTCCAATTTTGATTTTAAAGAATTAGAACATCATTTATCCTATAGTCAGCGTGGCGAAGAAGAAAAAGTAAAGGCACGCAGGATTATGGAAAGAATAAAATATTTAGCAGAGCCAGTACTTGTGGAAGGGCCTAATCGCAGAAATTAACGATCGTTTAGTCCAAGAATTGCTATGCAGGTGCTTCTGCTTTTCTAATAATAATTGAGTTTACATCTTTGAATTTAGATGAATGTCTAGCTCCAGCACCTAGCGCCTAGTGGACTTCCCTCCCTCTCCCTACGATAAGTCAACATCGACTCGCATACTCGTCGTGTTTCCTTTATCTCAGTCGAGGTCAGTCCAGTCCATACGTCGCTAAGCAGGTGCTTCTGCTTTTCTTAGTCTACTTTGTCCAAATTCCCCATATATATTAAAAGTAAAGATCTTTTAAAAGGGGGGATTTGGTTGATCGAAATCATTTTCCGAAAAAGTGAAGATGCTCAAGATTTGTATCGCCATCTTCAATTTTATTTAGCTTCTTCCGTAGTATCCAATCAAAAAATTCTTCAAATTGAAGATCATCATATAGTGAAAATCATGATCGAGCCGAAGATGAAAAATTTGTTTGAGCAAGTAAAAAAAGTCTTTTTTCAATTTATTGTCAAGCATAAACAAGATGATTGGTTTCGGAGGATTATGGCTGAGTATTATTATCACGATGAAGAAGAGCAGCAGCAAATTTTAGAAATCATCCACTCGATTTTAGAGGGAAGTCGGGTTGAACTAGCTTCATTTGTAAGTGATCTTGAATTTGAAAAAAATATGAAAAATGCCATCAGTCAAATTTTTCAAGAAAACATTGCCTTTTCCTTCGATTCCTTTGTGAAATTTCGGATGCGACCGCTTTTTGAGCAGATGGCAAAATATGTGGAGATTTCTATCGATGAGTATAAGATGGAACAGGAATATCAAATATTTATTCAAACATTACGAGAGTTTTTAAAGGGACGATCTGCAAAATTAAATGTGATTCATTTACTGATTGATGAAGGCATTCATTTTTTTGATGAGTTATTTTACGAAATAAAGCGACCTGAATTATTACGTATGATTGATCGGAAGCTTTTGTTTAATCACCCAGTGTATATAGATTCCGTTACAATCGCTCCCTTGCTTTCTATTGCACCAAAAGTTATTCATCTTTATACAGATGATATGGAACAGCCGCTTGTCAGAACGATTCGCAATATTTTTGAAGAGAGGCTGATGATGGTCCCTATTTCTTGCTTCTATGGCAATAAACAATTAGTTTCATTCCCAGCCGATGAGAAAATATAAAGGGGCTCTTGCAATTCCGAAAATAACGAACTATAATACAGTACATAATATTATTTTGCGATCACTAGTAAAAAGTTATGATGAGGATAACAGTATTCTAAAACGGTTTATAGAGAGGGAAGGCAAGGCTGGAAACTTCCTAACACGATTGAATGCTTACCACCTCTGAACTTCAACTCTAAAATTTGAACATGAATGATGTGAATGAGATTCGCCGATAATCCGAGAGAGCAGACGAAGAGATTCGCCGCTTATCATTCGTCAAAGAGTATGAGTTGACGGTTACAAGCCGTTAAAATGCTACAAGTCATTTTTCATATGAAGAAAAATGAGAAGTAGGGTGGAACCACGTGTTAATGATAACTCGTCCCTTTTTTAGGGACGGGTTTTTTTATTTGTCTTTATAAATTAAGGAGGAAAGAGCATGTCAGAATTAATTAAAGTTTCGTTTCCAGATGGTGCTGTTAAGGAGTTTCCTAAAGGAACGACAACAGAGGAAGTTGCAGGGTCGATCAGTCCTGGATTAAAGAAAAAGGCAATTGCAGGTAAATTAAATGGTCAAATGTATGATCTGCGCCGTCCAATTGAAGAAGATGGTGCGATTGAAATTATCACACAGGATAGTGCTGAAGCATTAGAAATATTACGTCATAGCAGTGCACATTTAATGGCTCAAGCGATTAAACGCTTATATAAAAATGTTAAGCTTGGCGTCGGACCTGTCATTGAAGGTGGATTTTACTATGACATCGATCTAGAAGAGTCCTTAACTCCAGAGGATTTACCGCTTATTGAAAAAGAAATGAAGAAAATAATAAATGAAAACATTGAGATTGTTCGTAAGGAAGTCAGCCGAGAAGAAGCTGTTCAGCTTTTTAAGAAAATAGACGATGAATACAAGCTTGAGCTAATTGAAGCAATTCCAGCAGATGAGACAGTCACTCTATATGAGCAAGGGGATTTTGTTGATCTTTGCCGTGGCGTTCATGTTCCATCAACAGGTAAGCTGAAAGAATTTAAGCTATTAAGCATTGCTGGTGCATACTGGCGTGGCAATAGCGACAATAAAATGCTTCAACGTATTTATGGTACCGCCTTCTTCAAGAAAGAAGATTTAGAAGAGCATCTTCGGTTATTAGAGGAAGCAAAAGAGCGTGATCATCGTAAAATTGGGAAAGAGTTAAGCCTATTCACAAGCTCTCAATTAGTTGGACAAGGCTTGCCTTTATGGCTTCCAAAAGGTGCGACAATCCGTCGAATTATTGAGCGTTACATTATCGATAAAGAAGTAAGCTTAGGCTATGATCATGTATATACTCCTGTTATGGGGAGTGTTGACCTTTATAAAACTTCAGGACACTGGGCGCACTACCAAGAGGATATGTTCCCAGTAATGGATATGGATAACGAACAGCTTGTCTTACGTCCAATGAACTGTCCTCACCATATGATGGTGTATAAAAGCAGTATGCATAGCTATCGAGAGCTGCCAATTCGTATTGCTGAGCTTGGAACGATGCATAGATATGAAATGTCAGGTGCGCTATCAGGATTACAGCGTGTTCGGGGGATGACTTTGAATGACGCACATATATTTGTTCGCCCAGATCAAATTAAAGAAGAATTTAAACGTGTCGTTAATTTAGTTCTTGCTGTATACAAAGATTTTGATCTTAATGATTATACTTTCCGTCTTTCTTATCGTGATCCCGCTGATACGGAGAAATATTATGATGATGATGTAATGTGGGAAAAGGCTCAATCCATGTTAAAAGAAGCAATGGATGAACTTGGTCTTGACTATTTCGAAGCAGAAGGGGAAGCAGCATTCTACGGTCCAAAGTTAGATGTACAAGTAAAAACAGCTTTAGGAAAAGATGAGACATTATCAACTGTTCAGCTCGACTTCTTATTGCCTGAGCGCTTTGATTTATCCTATGTTGGTGAAGATGGCAAGCCACATCGTCCTGTTGTTATTCACCGTGGCGTTGTTTCAACAATGGAACGCTTCGTTGCTTTCTTAGTTGAAGAATATAAGGGGGCGTTCCCAACTTGGCTTGCACCTGTTCAAGTTCAAGTCATTCCAGTTTCACCAGATGTGCATTATGATTATGCAGAACAAGTGCAAGATATGCTAAAAGCAGCAGGTTTTCGAGTGGAGCTTGATTCCCGCAATGAAAAAATCGGCTACAAAATTCGAGAAGCTCAAATGCAAAAAATCCCTTATATGCTTGTAGTCGGGGATAATGAAGTAGCAGAAAAAGCAGTCAACGTTCGTAAATATGGTGAACAAAAATCAGAAACTGTATCTTTTGACCAATTTATTGAGTCATTGAAGGATGAAGTGAAATTTTAAAGAGAGACAAGCTTTGGCGAAAATTACTTGCATAATTCCGATTCTTTTGTTACAATTTTTTTCGTTGAATAAAAAAAGTTCGTTTGACATGAAAACATCTTTTGTGGTATAGTAGCTAAGGTAATTGAATACAAATTGAGGAAAGAAGAAGCACCCGCTTCTCACCTGATTGACGCATAAGCAGTTGGCAGGTTTTACGTGAACATTTTCTGTTTAATTTTGTCCGTAAAGTGTGGGTGTTTATCATCCACACTTTTTTATATGGTTAAAATGTCTGCTCACATCTTGTCTAGTTGTGCAGAAATGTTATGTATACTTGCGAACAGCTTTTAATCTGGTGCAACCAAATATTGTGTTCGCATTTTAAACCTTGGAGGTGTCTAACTATTAGCAAAGATATGTTGTTAAACGAGGGTATCCGCGCTCGAGAACTTCGTCTTATTGACCAAAATGGCGAGCAATTAGGAATTAAATCCAAAAATGAAGCATTGGAAATTGCTTCACGAGTAAATCTTGATGTTGTTCTAGTCGCACCAAATGCAAAACCGCCTGTAGCCCGGATAATGGATTATGGAAAGTTTAAGTTTGAGCAGCAGAAAAAAGAAAAAGAAGCTCGTAAAAACCAGAAGATTATTAGTATTAAAGAAGTTCGTCTTAGTCCAACAATTGATGAGCATGATTTTAATACAAAACTTCGCAATGCTCTTAAATTCCTTGAAAAAGGGGATAAAGTAAAAGCATCCATCCGATTCAAAGGACGTGCCATTACTCATAAAGAAATCGGTCAACGTGTTTTAGTTCGTTTTGCCGAGGCTTGTAATGAAGTAGCGACTGTAGAATCTTATCCAAAAATGGATGGTCGAAGCATGTTTATGGTGCTAGCACCAAAAAATGAAAAGTAAGAGGAGGATTTCCAAATGCCAAAAATGAAAACTCACCGCGGCGCTGCTAAGCGTTTCAAAAGAACAGGTTCTGGAAAACTTAAGCGTTCACACGCATATAGAAGTCATATGTTCGCAAATAAAACTCAAAAGCAAAAGCGTAAACTTCGCAAAGGAACTCTTGTTTCTTCAGGCGATTACAAACGTATCCGTTTCTTATTAGTAAATGTTAAGTAATATCCGATATTAGGAGGGAAATCATATGCCACGTGTAAAAGGCGGTACAGTTACTCGCAAACGTCGTAAAAAAGTTCTTAAATTAGCTAAAGGTTATTTCGGTTCAAAACATACATTATATAAAGTTGCTAACCAACAAGTAATGAAATCATTAATGTATGCTTACCGCGACCGTCGCCAGAAAAAACGCGACTTCCGCAAACTTTGGGTTACTCGTATTAACGCAGCAGCTCGTATGAACGGTCTTTCTTACAGCCGTTTAATGCACGGATTAAAGCTTGCTGGTATCGAAGTAAACCGCAAAATGCTTTCTGAATTAGCTATTGCTGACGAAAAAGCATTCGCAGAATTAGCATCAGTTGCAAAACAAAACTTAAGCAAGTAATAAGAAAAGCTGAAGCCATTCTCATTTTTGAGGATGGCTTTCTGTTATTTTGGCTCTGTTAAAGAAAAATATTGATTCTTGCATATGTTGATTGGAGCGGAAGGTGCGAGACTCCTGCGGGAGGAAGGGACAAGGGAAACCCCGCAGGTGCGATAGCGCCGAGGAGGCTCCCGGACCGCCCGCGGAAAGCGAGCAGCCTGGAGCGGAAATCAACAAACATGTTTAACAGCGCTTTTTTTTGAAATAATTGATTTGTTTTTTACTATTTAGTACTTTTAAATTAAATACTAGTAGATTATTAATATATCTTAACGAACAAATTAAAAATAAAGATCACGAAAGGATACAAATATGCTCACAGCGCTTATGACTTTGTTCATTGTGATGAACCTTGTAGGATTTTATATCATGAAAGTGGATAAGAAGAAAGCGGTTAAGCACCAATATCGTATAAGTGAAGGTACTCTTTGGCTTGTAGCAGTATTATTTGGTGCAGTTGGAATGACATTTGGGATGAAAGTGTTTAGGCACAAAACAAAACATCTTCAATTCAAAATCGGTCTTCCATTTCTTTCGCTACTTGAAGTTGGTCTTTTGCTTTATGCTATAAATCTTTTGTCATAACCTTTCACATATGCCAATAAGCTGTAAAAGACAACAAGGAAATTCAGCTAGAGAGGTGGGCCATGAAAGACGAATTATCATTATTGTTTGTGATGGTTGAAACAGCTGGAATTTTAGCCCCAATAGCCTTTATTTTCTTTCATATTTTAAGACAATTTATGTTTATTCCGGTTTCACTCGTTTGTTTTACAGGAGGAATTCTTTTTGGCAGTTTCTTTGGGAGTCTTTTTTCGATTATTGGATTAATGCTCAGCAGTATTCTTTTTTATTTTCTCATTAAAAGAATGCCCAAAACGCATATAAAGCTTTCGAATTTAAGAAAGCGTTTATTTGGAGAGTATCGGAACTTTAGTGTAGGGCAAGTGGCTGTACTTCGATTAATTCCCTTTATTCATTATCATTTATTGAATTTTTGTTTAATGGAGCGGAATGAAAATTTCCAACAATATGTTAAAAATTCATGGTTAACCAATTTACCATTGGCTATTTTTTATACAGTATTTGGGGAATATATTAGTAGATTCACACCATCTATGATAATCCTCATATTATTTTCATTTTCAATTCTTGCTTTCATACTAAGAGAAAAAGTAATTGTTATAAAATGGAGAGAATTCTTTAAGGAAGTATAAAAAATAGTCGCTCAACAGTTCGAATCTGTTGAGCGACATTTCATTTAAATAGGGGGAGAGCAAGCCTTTATTTTTTGAAGTCCCCTTCACTAAACGGAGTTTCTGGTTTATTGCTTTTTTCCATAAACTCCTTAATTGGACTTTTCCAATCAATTTTTGCATTTGGATAGCTTTCTTGTATTTTTCTTTCGATAAACTGTAAATCTTCTCGTACCATTCCCTTTAATGAAGCAATGTCGTGAGGCCAAACAAAGATGGAGATAACCTCAAAGGCATTTTGGGTTGTTCCTAAATATTTTTCCCCTTCGAATAAAACCCCTTTATAGGTGATCATAAAATTTTTGCGGACATTATTTTGGTCATCTAAAAAAAAGTATCGCTTCTGCTCATGGGCAAGCTCAAGCTTGCGCTTTGGATTCAATAAGTATTTAATAACACTGTATATGAGAAAGATAATGAGTGCAAATAGCAGAAAGCGTATTAACCACATCATAAAAAAGCCCTCCAATGTATTTTCCTTAACATACGGATGAAAAATAAAAAAGTTTCAACTTTTTTTCATTTTGATATAATTTTTTTATAACTTTTTTTAAAAAACGGTAGGGAATATGTGAGGAGAATGAAAATGAATGTTCAAAAATTATTTGCCATGCAAAAAGGTTTGGATGAGCATATTGAAACAAAACATAGATTACTGGAGGAAGACTTATTCGAACGTAAAGTGCTGGCACTGCTTGTTGAATTGGGGGAATTAGCAAATGAAACGAGATGCTTCAAATTTTGGAGTTTAAAGCCATCTTCACCACAGCAAGTAGTACTAGAAGAATATGTAGATGGTATTCATTTTATTTTATCTCTAGGGATTGAGTGTGGATTTGAACAGGAATTAAATGAATCCATAGTTGTAAAAAATAAAGAATCTCTTAATGAGCAGTTTTTAGTCGTTTTTGAACTGATTAGAAAATTCAGAGCTAGCAAATCTATAGCTGATTACAACCAGTTATTTCAGGCGTATATCCATCTAGGAAAGCTATTAGGCTTCAATGAAAGGGAAACGGAAAAGGCATATGTGGATAAAAATGAAGTTAATTATGAGAGACAAAAGCAAGGTTATTAATTAAAGTGGTTATCACACGGTTGAAGGTCGAAGCTTTTGGTCGTGTGATAACAAACTTTGTGAAATTCTATTTGTACCTGCCATTTTTCAATGAAAAACTTGATAAAACATTTGTGTGATTAATAAGAAAATAACTGAAATGAGTAATATTCTAGCTGTTTTTATCGGAATTTTCGGTAAAACAATCATCCCAATCTGGGCTCCAATAATGGAACCAGCTGCCATTGAGATAGCGATAGGCCATTGAAAAAAGCCAGTTTGATAAAATACAGTAAAAGCACCTAAACAGCTTCCAAAAATTAATACCCGTGTTAATTGCACTGCCTTTACATAAGCAAACTGCTGTTTCATATAATAGACAATGCTAAATGTTGAAGAAGCTGGACCGAACCCACCATCGTAAACGGCAATACAAAATGGAATAATATGTCGGCTAATTTTATGCTGAGAACTAGCCTCACTTATTTGAATAGCTTGAAACAAGCTATTATTTTTTAACGTAATAATTAATGAAAATAACAGCAAAATAATTGCTGCCACAGTCATGGCTTTTTCAGAAACATGAGCTGTTATAAGTGCTCCAACGATTCCTCCGCTTACGGCTATGGATAAATGAAGGATGATCGTCCTTAATTTCAACTGTTTATGGTACACGAGATAGAAGATACTTGATAGTGTGGCTACCCCAGTAGCAAATTTATTTGTGGCAATACTTGTTTGAATGGGAATCCCAGCCAGCATCATGGCTGGCAATGTTATAAGGCCGCCTCCCCCAGCTAAAGTGCCAATAAAAGAAGAAACGACCCCGATTGAAGCAATTAGTATAAAATTTTTGTTGATATGAATAGTTGTAGTGAAGACCTCCCACATCCATAGCGATAAAATAATCAGGACAAATAATAAAATGTATTTACGCTTATTCAAGTAAAAAACCCCTTTAAGTAACATGAGAATGGCTATCTCTTATTACTTAAAGAATATATAATGTTTATTAATAAAACTAATATATGTTTTTTTATTATCTATAAAAAAAATTTATGGATGGGATCTCATATGAATTTACATGCTTTACGTATTTTTTCGAAAGTTGCTTCAATGAAAAGTGTAACAAAGGCATCAGAGGCACTGGCGATAAGTCAGCCCGCTGTAACGATTCAATTAAGGAATCTAGAAAAAGAAATAGGATTAAAGCTCGTAGAAACGAAAGGAAGAGGGATAAGGCTTACAGTGGAGGGGGAATATTTATATGGTCGAGCTGTACGCTTTTTTGATATGGAAAAGGATATTGAAAATAAATTGCTGCAATTAAAAAATGGAGAACTAGATGAATTGAAAATTGCCTCTACAAATGTTCCAGCTAATTTTTTATTACCTAATTGGTTAGCAAAGTTTAAGAATGAATATCCGTCGATAAACGTAAATCTTCATATTGGAAATTCTGATCAAGTATTGGAAAAACTGCTTCATTTCGAGGCAGATATCGCTTTTGTCGTAAAAGAAGATTTGTCTGAACCGGATATTGAATCTCACCATTTAATGAATATTGACTATTGGTTTATCGTACCGCATGGCCATAAGTTTGATGGGAAGGAGGTTACATTAAAGGAATTATTTGCGGAGCCATTTTTATTAAGAGAAGAAGGTAGCTCCACTAGAGAATTATTACTAGCCTTATGTAAAATTCATCAGACGCCACAACCGAAAGTGGGATTGCAATTTCATGGACTAAATGAATCACTTCGGTCAGTAATTGCTGGCTATGGAATAATGCTAGCTCCATCCATAGCAGTCAAAAAGGATATAGAACGAAAGAAAATAGGCAGAGTAAAGGTAAATGGAGTAGAAATAAGCAGACCAGTTCATATTTGTACCCGAAAATGGGATAAAGAACTTTCAACTAATTATCATAAATTCATCACAATCATTAATAAGTTAAAGGATTAAGATTTATAGAAGAAAACTACAATTTGAGTTTCACTTTATAATGTGCAAAGTCTTTTGTATAATAATGATGAATACATATTAAGGGAGTCGAAATAATGCCGAAATTAGATGAGACATTAACGATGCTGAAGGATTTAACAGATGCGAAAGGAATTCCGGGCAATGAACGTGAAGTTCGAGAAGTAATGAAAAAATATATTGCTCCATATACTGATGAAGTGACGACAGACGGTTTAGGCAGCTTAATTGCTAAAAAGGTTGGCAAGGAAGATGGACCGAAAATCATGGTTGCTGGTCACTTAGATGAAGTCGGCTTCATGATTACGAGTATGGATGAAAAAGGCTTCCTTCGCTTTCAAACTGTAGGTGGCTGGTGGTCACAAGTTATGTTAGCGCAACGTGTAACGATTGTGACGAGCAAAGGAGATGTAACGGGCATCATCGGCTCTAAGCCTCCTCATATTCTTCCTGCTGAAGCACGCAAAAAGCCGGTAGAGATTAAAGATATGTTTATTGATATTGGTGCTTCAAGTCGAGAAGAAGCGAAGGAATGGGGCGTGAAACCAGGTGATATGGTCGTTCCATATTTCGAATTCACTGTCATGAACAATGAAAAAATGCTTCTTGCAAAAGCTTGGGACAACCGCATTGGCTGTGCGATTGCTATTGATGTGTTAAAAGAATTAAAAAATACGGATCATCCTAACATCGTTTATGGAGTTGGTACAGTACAGGAGGAAGTAGGTCTTCGCGGGGCGAAAACATCAGCACAAAAAATCGAGCCAGATATCGCTTTCGGTGTTGACGTAGGGATTGCGGGTGATACTCCTGGAATAACGGAAAAAGAAGCCCTTAGTAAAATGGGGAAAGGACCACAAATCATTCTTTATGATGCTTCCATGGTTTCTCATAAAGGTTTGCGCGACCTTGTAACAGATACAGCAGATGAATTAAAGATTCCATACCAATTCGATGCCGTTCCAGGTGGTGGAACTGATTCAGGCTCGATTCATTTAACTCACAATGGAGTTCCTGCTCTGTCTATTACGATTGCAACTCGTTACATCCATTCTCATGCAGCAATGCTTCATCGCGATGATTATGAAAATGCTGTAAAGCTAATTACTGAAGTGATTAAACGTTTAGATAGAGAAACAATTGACCGAATTACATTTGAATAATGATATTTGAGAAAAGCGAGCTTATTCCATAAAAGGAATGAGCTCTTTTTTTTATAAGAACTGCATAGAATTCAATAAATAAATTGAAAAGTTTGTTTCCTAAGCTTACAATAGTAGACAGGTGAAAAGATAGGTGTAAAGTATTGATCATTCTAGTATTCTATCAAGTTAGTATCGTGAACGACAAATGGAAAAATTTATTTGAAATGGAAGGTGTCACATGAGTCAAAAAAGTATTTGGTCTTTTCGTTTTTCTACAGCTGCTTTAGTGCTTATACCAGCTGCGATAGGGATTAACTATTTGGGAAAGCTTTTTGCAGGATTACTGAAGTTACCTCTATGGATAGATTCCATAGGAACAGTATTAGCGAGCATGCTGGCAGGTCCAATAATTGGAGCAATTTCAGGAATTATTAATAATGTTATTTACGGATTTACGATGGACCCTATTTCATTTGTTTATGCCATTACGAGCGGTGTCATAGGTCTTGTTGTCGGGGTTATGGCATATAAGGGCTGGATTGCGAATGTAAAGAAGGCATTTGTGATTGGGCTTGTTGTCGGTTTAGTAGCTGCTACAGTCTCAACTCCATTAAATATTATATTTTGGGGAGGACAGACAGGAAATGTGTGGGGGGATGCTTTATATGCTACGCTAATTGCAAACCAATTCCCACAATGGCTAGCATCTTTTTGTGACAGTATTGTTGTAGATGTTCCAGATAAAATTGCAACTGTTATGATTAGCTTTTTCCTATACAGAGGACTTCCTAATAATCTAACGAATATGTATAATAGCGAAAATAAAATTGAAAGATTATAAGTAATAATTAGGAGCTAAGAAAATAAGGAAGCGTCTGGAACAGAAATCAACGGACAAGTTAATAAGAACATAAAAAAAAGAGAGTGGCCCTAAAAGTTATACTTTTGGGACACCCTCATTTTTATTTTCCCATTCAATAAATGATGTCAGAGGGAGATTGAATATGAAGTCAATGACCTTATATGTGGAAAAAAATTCAGTTATTCATAAAATTGATCCACTTTCTAAACTATTGTTTATTTTTATTTCAATAACCATCACATATATATTTCCTAACTATGAAGTCGTGACAGCAGTATCCTTATTGAGTATTTTAATACTCATGATCGGTAAGGTTTTTCGCGAAATTATACCGATTATCGGAATAAGTTTTTTATTAATTATTTCTATTATTATTGTTCAAGGACTATTTCATCCAGAAAGCAAAACCCCATTATTTGAAATTGGAATGATAGTCTTTTATCAAGAAGGTTTAGCATATGCATTCATTTTAGCTATGAGAGTGATTAATATGATTTCTGTGTTTGGCGTATTAATTTTGACAACAAAACCAGATGAGTTAATCGAGTCTTTAATAAAAAAAGGAATGTCTCCAAAAATAGGCTATGTTTTCTTATCTGTACTTCAAATCATTCCTCAAATGAAAGCGACAATGGGGAAAATTGCCGATGCTCAGCGGTCGCGAGGAATGGAAACGGAAGGGAGCTTATGGATTCGAATGAAAGCATTTATCCCTCTAATTGGTCCAGTTGTACTAAACTCTTTGAATGACACGAGAGAACGAGCCATTGCACTTGAAGTTAGAGGCTTTAATGCTAGAAAAAAGAAAACATTTTTAAATGAGGATAAAAAATACCCATCCCCACAGTTAATAAAACTATTCTTAAGTAGTCTGTTTATTGCCGCAATCGTTTGGAGGATATGGCTATGAGTAAAATAAAGGTAGAAGGATTGAAATATAAATATCCAAACGCTGATAAATTAGCATTGGACGAACTTTCATTTGAAATTAATCAAGGTGAATTTATTGGGATTGTAGGAAAAAATACAGCAGGGAAATCAACATTATGTTTCGCATTAACAGGTTTAGTTCCTCATTTTTTTAAAGGAGCATATGGAGGATATGTATTTATTGATGATTTAGAAATTATGGAGAAGGAAATAAGCGAGATTACGATGAAAGTTGGACTTGTTTTTGAAAACCCTTTCTCACAAATGACAGGTTCAAAATATACCGTATTTGAAGAAATCGCCTTTGGTCTTGAAAATATGGGAGTTGAACGCAGAGAGATGCTTGCTCGAATTGAAGAAAGTCTTCGGCTATTACAAATTGAACATATTAAAGATATGAATCCGTTTAATTTGTCTGGGGGGCAAATGCAGCGTGTAGCGATTGCTAGTGTGATTGCGATGCGACCAGATGTGCTGATTCTTGATGAGCCAACGTCTCAGCTTGATCCAGAAGGGTCTGAGGAAGTGTTTAAGGTGGTTGAGAATCTAGCAAAGGAAGGCATAACGATCATTATGGTGGAGCATAAAGTTGAGAAGCTAGCTCAATATGCAGATAAAATTATGCTTCTACATAGTGGTAAATTAGTTGATTTTGACACTCCTCAAAAAGTATTCTCTCGCGAGGATCTATTACAATACGGGGTTGCTCCACCAGCATTTACAAAGATATGTAAAGCATTACAGATGAAAGATGAGAAGACAGGTTTATATCCTGTAACACTTAGTGAAGTCCAAAGATTGGGCAATTTAAATAGAATCATTCGTAAATGGTAAAGGAGTGGTTTCAAATGACTCATCTTAAAGTTGAACATCTGAACTTTTCATATCAAGAGGATATAACGATCTTGCACGATATTAATCTAGAATTTACGAAGCAATCAACAGCAATCATCGGACAAAATGGTGCTGGAAAAACAACATTTGTAAAATTATTAAAAGGTTTATTAAAGCCGAGTTCAGGGAGAATTTTTATTCATAATATGCTTACACGGGAAATGACACCGGCAAAATTAGCAAAGTATATCGGTCTAATTTTTCAAAATCCGAATGAGCAAATTTTTAAAAATAAAGTAATCGATGAAGTGATGTTTGGTCCTCTTAATATTGGGCAAACAGAACAAGAGGCAAGGCTAAATGCGTTGCAGGCATTAGAGACTGTCCGACTAACACATACAGTTGAACGAAACCCTTATGATTTAAGTCTTTCTCAGCGGAAGATGATTACCGTTGCTTCTGTATTAGCGATGAAGACGGATATTATTATTTTTGATGAACCGACGATGGGACAGGATTATGAAGGCAGGGAAATTTTAAAAACGATTATCCGCGATCTAAGACGCGAAGAAAAACTAGTTATATGTATATTACATGATATGGATTTTGTGGCAGACGTGTTTGAGAGAACCATCATTTTTAATCAAGGAAAAGTATTAATGGATGGGCCGACGAGAGAGGTTTTTTCAAATCAAGAGATCGTAAAAGCTGCGAAATTGGAACAACCCCACATTACACAGCTTGGCAGACAGCTTGGATTTTCAGAAACCATCTTAACTGAAGAAGAGCTCATTGCTCGGGTTAAGGAATAGGCGCCTGTCGAGCATCTCTCAATTGGATGATTTTACTCATAATAATGAAAGAGGGCGGTTATAGCCGCCCTCTTTCATTATTTTAATCCGCTTTCCAATGTTTGAAGCATTTCCTGTTTTTCTTGCTCAGAGGAATGATTCCAGATGACTTCAAATAAAACGCCAAGTCCAGGCAGCATTTTCTCCTCTCCATTTTGGATTGCGTCGACGATCGTATCTTTCAGCTCATCTTGGGTATTTCCAGAAACATTGTGTATCACTGCATTGCGAAGGTTTAAATCCATGCTCAGCACTCCTTAAGTATTATTCTTCTAATAATATGTTTTCTAATTTTGGATTTATTATGTATTTTATTTACGTTATAATTAGGAAATTGATATAAGAATAAGAAAGAAAAATAAAAGAGGAGTGAGAGTGTGAAGTATATTCACTCTGCCAATAATCAACAAGTAAAGCAATGGAAAAAGCTTTTGACCAAAAAAGAACGAGATAAGACAGGGACATATTTAGTTGAAGGCTTTCATCTAGTCGAAGAAGCATTAGTAAGTGAGCATATTTTAGAAATCATTGTTAGTGAAAAAACAGGACTTCCCCCTTCATGGAATTATGGTGATATTCCTGTAACATTAGTAACCCATGAGATTATCAAAAGTTTGTCAGATACGGAAACACCGCAAGGAATCATGGCAGTCTGTTCTCAAAAACATGTTGCTTTAGAAAAAGTAGGTGGAACAAAGTACTTACTTATTGATGCCGTGCAAGATCCAGGCAATTTAGGAACGATGATTAGAACTGCAGAAGCAGCGGGTGTTGATACGGTTATTGTAGGAGAAGGAAGTGTCGATGTATATAATCCGAAAGTTCTTCGCTCGGCTCAAGGGAGCCATTTTCATCTTTCAATCGTAAGAGGAAAATTAATTGATTGGATTGGTAAGCTTAAACAAGCAAATATCCCTATCTACGGTACTGCTTTGGAAAATGCGAAGGAATATGGAGAAATTGAAACAACTGGCAAATTTGCTTTAATTGTTGGCAATGAAGGAAGCGGTGTTCAAAAATCTATTTTAGAGGAAACGACCGAAAATTTATACATTCCAATTTATGGGAGAAGCGAATCATTGAATGTTGGCATTGCAACCGGAATCTTGCTTTATTACTTAAGAAATGAAAATGGGCGCTCCATTTGAGAAAACGATTTGAAACTATGTAAAGAATATACTATAATTAACATCAAAATTATATGAAATAAAACAATGACGGAGAAAAGTAATTTGTGAGAACTTTCCAGGGAGAAATTGCCTTAGATTGAGAGCATTTTCAAGGGATTACAAACGAAAATTTCACCTCCTGAGTTGTCGTCGGGACCAATGAAATGAGAAGTTTGGTGTATCTGCTTAGTAGAGGATATGTTAACTTCGATGTTCTTTGAACAAAATTTTATTCATTTCATTGTAAAGATGGACCGGCTTATTGCCGTTATCCGAATGAAGCGAATACATAGAGCTTATTTTGGCTTTTTGTGTTAAAAAGGGTGGTACCGCGAATCCAAAACCTCGTCCCTTTATTGGGATTGAGGTTTTTTATTTTGGAAAAAAACAGTATTTAAAGGAGGAATTTATAAGATGCAAGAGCGTTTAAAGGAATTACAAACAGAAGCATTAGAAAAAATTAGTCAATCGTCTAATTTAAAAGAACTTAACGATATCCGCGTCTCCTACTTAGGAAAAAAAGGACCTATTACAGAAGTATTAAAAGGAATGGGAAAATTATCAGCGGATGAGCGTCCGATAATGGGTGCACTAGCTAACGAAGTAAGAGATGCCATTGCAGTACGTATTGAGGAGAAACAGCACCAGTTAGAAGAAGCGCTTGTTCAAGAAAAACTAGCATCTGAGAAAATTGATGTTACTTTACCTGGTCGTCCGGTTAAAATGGGCAACCATCATCCATTAACTAGTATTGTTGAAGAAATTGAAGATTTGTTTATTGGGATGGGTTACACTGTTGCGGAAGGACCAGAAGTAGAGAAGGACTATTACAATTTTGAAGCATTAAACTTACCGAAAGATCACCCAGCACGTGATATGCAAGATTCTTTCTATATAACAGAGGAAATTTTACTTCGCACACAAACATCACCAGTACAAGCGCGTACGATGGAAAAGCATAAGGGAAAGGGTCCAGTAAAAATCATTTGCCCTGGGAAAGTTTTCCGTCGTGACAATGATGATGCAACTCATTCACATCAATTTATGCAAATTGAAGGTCTTGTAGTTGATGAAAATATTCGTATGAGTGATCTAAAAGGTACGTTGGAAGTTTTTGCGAAAAAACTTTTTGGTGAAGACCGTGAAATCCGTTTACGCCCAAGTTTTTTCCCTTTCACTGAACCTTCTGTAGAAGTCGATGTTTCTTGTTTTAAATGTGGAGGCAAGGGTTGTAATATATGTAAAAAAACAGGCTGGATTGAAATTTTAGGTGCAGGAATGGTTCATCCAAATGTGCTTGAGATGTCAGGCTTTGATTCAAAAAAATATACTGGTTTTGCGTTCGGAATGGGAGTTGAACGGATTGCAATGTTAAAATACGGCATTGATGACATCCGCCACTTCTATACAAATGATGTCCGCTTCTTAAAACAATTTTCAATTCAATAGAAAAGCTGAAATAGGAGGATAAAATATGTTTGTTTCATATAAATGGCTGCAGGATTATGTTGATTTATCAGGCATTGAGCCTGCTGATCTTGCTGAAAGAATTACGAAGAGTGGGATAGAAGTAGAGGGTGTTGAAGTATTAAATGAAGGGATTCAAGGTGTTGTTGTTGGGCATGTATTAGAAAGAGAACAGCACCCAAATGCTGATAAATTAAATAAATGCTTAGTCGATATTGGCGAAGCTGAACCTGTACAAATTATTTGCGGCGCTGCTAATGTTGATAAAGGACAAAAAGTTGCTGTAGCGACTGTCGGTGCAGTTCTACCAGGGAATTTCAAAATCAAAAAGGCAAAGCTACGCGGTGAAGAATCGAATGGGATGATTTGTTCTTTGCAAGAGCTTGGCATTGAAAGCAAGCTGATTGCAAAGGAATTCTCAGAAGGCATTTATGTTTTCCACAATGAGGCGGAAGTAGGAACAGATGCGATTGCTCTTCTACATCGAGATGATATTGTTTTAGAGCTAGGTTTAACACCTAATCGTTCGGATTGCCTTAGTATGCTTGGTGTCGCATATGAAGTTGCCGCCGTTTTAGAGAGAGAGGTATTGCTTCCGGAAACGGGACATATAGAATCGGGTGAAAAGGCTTCTGACTATATTCGAGTCGATGTCGAAGCAAAAGAAGATAACCCGCTCTATGTTGCGAAAGTCATTAAAAACGTCGAAATTAAGCCTTCTCCATTATGGATGCAAGGAAGATTAATGGCTGCAGGGATTCGCCCACATAATAATGTAGTCGATATTACAAATTATGTATTGCTTGAATATGGCCAGCCTCTCCATGCTTTTGATTATGATCGTTTAGGATCAAAGCAAATTCTTGTTCGCCGTGCGAAAGAAAGAGAAGTTATTCAAACACTTGATGAAGCTAAACGTGAATTAACGTCAGAACATTTACTTATTACAAATGGTGAAGAGCCAGTTGCACTAGCTGGAGTGATGGGAGGGCTAAATTCAGAAGTTCAGTCAGATACAAAGACAGTCCTGCTTGAATCTGCTTATTTTAAAGGGGCAACTGTAAGAAAAGCCTCAAAAGAGCACGGTTTGCGAAGTGAAGCAAGTGCTCGCTTTGAAAAAGGAGTCGATCCGAATAGAGTCCGGGCTGCTGCAGAACGAGCAGCATATTTACTTGCTAAATATGCGGGTGGAGAAGTACTTGAAGGCACCGTTGAAGCCAATACTCTTCAAGTTGAGCAAGCAGTTGTATCTGTAACATTGAATAAGATAAACCAAGTTCTTGGAACAAACTTAATCATGAAGGAAGTTGAACAAATTTTTGATCGACTTCAGTTCGATACAAATGTTGAGGGCGATACGATTATCGTGACGGTTCCTACACGACGTGGCGATATTACCATTCCAGAGGATTTGATCGAAGAAGTTGCAAGACTTTATGGATATGATAATTTAGGATCAACACTTCCAATTGGCTCAGCTACGCCAGGACATCTTACAACATATCAAAGCAAGCGTAGAATTGTGCGAAAGGTACTTGAAGGAGCGGGCTTATACCAAGCCATTACGTATTCACTAACGAGTGGTGAAAAGGCAACACAATTTGCTTTGGAAGAACGTGAGCCAATTCGCTTAGCGATGCCGATGAGTGAAGACCATAGTACACTTAGATTAAGCCTCGTTCCCCAATTGCTAAGTGTCTTAAAATATAATGCAGCACGACAGCACGATAGTTTAGCGATCTATGAGATTGGAGACGTGTTCCTTGCGAATGATTCTGATAAGTTACCAGAAGAAAGGGAACATCTCGCTGGCGCCGTCACTGGTTTATGGCAAAGTCATTTATGGCAAGGGGAGAAGAAGCCAGTTGATTTCTTTGTTGTAAAAGGAATTCTTGATGCCATTTTTGCAAGTCTCGGACTTTCAGATGCAGTAGAGTATCGTCAGGCAGAAAAAGACGGTCTACACCCAGGAAGGACAGCGGAAATTTATTTATCTGATAAATCGATTGGTTTTGTCGGTCAAACACATCCATCAGTTGAAAAGGAATATGATTTAAAAGAAACATATGTATTTGAACTATCCTTGAAGGCAGTATTAGATTTTGAAGTAGAACCACTGCATTATCGTACGATCCCACGCTATCCATCGATTACGAGAGATATTGCGCTTGTAGTTGATACAGAAAAGGCGGCAGGAGAACTTGAAATGATTATTAAAGGTGCAGGTGGAACTTTATTGAAAGAGGTTCATGTATTTGACCTTTACGAAGGAGAGCGTATGGAGGCAGGGAAAAAATCAATTGCATTCTCGCTTAAATATTTCGATCCAGAACGCACTTTAACAGACGAAGAAGTTGTAAAAGCTCATGATAAAGTATTGCTTGCAGTGAAGGAAAAAGCTGGGGCTGTATTAAGAGGGTAAACAAAAAGACTGTCTCAAAGTCATTTTTGACTAAGAGACAGTCTTTTTGGCGAACACCAAGTTATTCTAATTAAATTCCTTTTTTCTCTTCAATTTTATTTTTTACTTCTGCTTCGTCTACGTCATCCATTATTCCTTTAGTTGAATTTTTGAATTCCTTTAAAGATTGTCCCATCGCCCGACCAATTTCAGGTAGTTTTTTCGGGCCAAAAATAATCAATGCAAGAACTAGAATTAAGATTAAACCAGGGATTCCTATATTTGATAGCATGAAGTTCAATTCCTCCTTAAGATAAAAATTGACCGAATTCTTCTCGCTTTTTACACATTACACATTTCTCATTCAGTTATACAATATCCACATTCTTTGCATTTTTCATTAGAAATATACGGTTTTTCATCAACAAAGGTAATCGCCTCATATGTACAGACATCCAAACATTTCATATAAGAGGAGTGGGGGCTCTGGTGGTGAGTACATAAATCCAATACTGTAAAATCATAATCTAAACTTTCCATCCATGCATTTAGTAATCCCATCAAAGCCACTCCTTTTATAAAATAATAATTGTCTTTTGTCTAGCAAATGTCTAATTCATTATGAACCTAGAACATAGAACACATATCTGCTTAAACCTTCGGCAAAGCCAATTATGATTAAGGCGACAAACGCAATAGCAATTGGTGCTCTCTTCGTAGGGGATAGGGCGAGATAACCTAATAATGCTAATCCAATTACTTCGATTACCCACCTAATAGCAATCATCCCTTGATAGGCATCTAGAGAAGTAGTAGCAGCAGTAGCCGCCATCATATTAACGTCTGTCATATCAGCAGGGAACAAAGCAACACCTACAAGCTGAATGGCAATTCCGAATAAAGCAGTGTAAAATGATAGTTTCAAAAGATTTTTAGCTGTCTCATCCATATTTTTCGCACGTAGTGCTGGGATTGTAAAGCTAGCAATAAGTACTGCTCCTAAAATAAAGGCCGTTCCATAAAAAGATGTAAATGTGTTGATTGAATTCCAGCCGCTTATTAAAGAGTTAGCGTAAATTGCTGCCATACAATAAATATCGATAAACCCGATAATGGCTGTAATGAGTATAAACAGATGATTTATTTTTTTCTGGACAATTGCAAGTCCAGCTGTTATACAAGCAGCACCAATAAAGGCACTTGTTACGACAATTTCACGGCTCATCCAAGAAGAACCGATATTTCTTATTGCGTTAAATGCATTACTTGGTGCACCTAAATGTGCAAAAGAAGCTCCAAGACCGACTATGGATAGTGCAGCAATAATGATAAGAGGTAATTTTAAAACGGAAAATGTAGTCTCTTCACCATTTTTGCTCATATTACGTTGAAACAACCATAGCATGAACATTCCGCCAATCGCGGTTTGTACACATATTGAAAAAATTAATAATGCCCACTCATCCATGGGATTTCCCTCCTTAATTAAAAGCTAAAGCTAGATATTGTTTTGTAGTGGGGGAGGATCCCCCACATAGGAATTTCATTACATTTGAATGACAATGTTTGGCTTTGTAATGGAAGCGCTTGGCATTCCTTTTACTTCATTTACAGATCCATACTTAGCTCGGAGTTCATCGATAGGACCAAATTCAATGGCTCTCATAATACAAGAGCTTACACAGACTGGATCTTCTCCATTTGCTCGTAAATCAAGGCAAGTATCGCATTTCGTCATCTTGCCAATCTCTTCACTAAATTGTGGTGCACCGTAAGGGCAGTTCCATTCGCAATAGCGGCATCCAACACATTTATTATGGTCAATAACAACAACACCATCTTCTGATCGTTTATGAATGGCGGTTGTCGGACAATTTTTCACACATTTCGGGTCTTCACAATGGTTACAAGAGATTGATAGATGGTAAATAGATGGTTTAGGAAAACTTCCTTCTTCAAAATCATAGACCCTTCGAAAATTCCTTCCTACTTCTAAATCATTTTTATCTTTGCAAGCAATGGTACATGTTTTACAGCCAACACATTTGGCAACATCTATATAAAAACCCATTTGGACCATAATCTACGCCCTCCTTTATTTAAATTTAATAATTCGTTGTTCCCAATTTACATCTTCTTCAAGTGGCTCTCCGTCCCATTTCTCTACATTACATCGTGCAGTATTATAGCCAGAGGTACCGAGACCAGTTGGGACATAACCAACAAGCATATTATCAGCTCCTGCTTTGTCGACCCCAGTCTTTTCATCAATATCCACCCATGAACCGTGAGGAAGGCCAATTGTTCCAGGCATAATCGTTTCAACAATTTTCGCAGGACGTAATGTTTTTCCATGTTCATTAGACATTAAAACAGTGTCCCCATCTTTAATATTAAGTTTCTTAGCATCTTTGCCACTAATAAATACAGGGTTAGGCCATGCTTCACGCAATTGTGGCACATTATCAAACGTACTGTGTGAACGTCTTAAATAATGTGGATTAAAGACTTGGAATGGATATTTTCCTTTTTTCTTAGTGTTCCAGTCTTCGAAAGTAGATTCATAGCCCTCTGCCTTTGGAATATATTTCGGAATAGGCGGTATTTCGGTAAAGGCTGTTTTGGAAGCCTCATTTAGTGCCTTACAATAAATTTCGAATTTGCCACTTTCACTTGAAACAGGGTTTGCCACTGGATCATCAATAAAGTCTTTATAAGCGATAAAGCTGAAATTATCGCCTTTCTTTCTCGGTACTTGATAAATGCCTTTGTCAACAAATTCTTTAAGTGGAATTCGTCCTTGCTGCGGAGTTCCTTCTACACCCCATTCTTTAATATCAGCTGCTGTAATTGTACATAAAGGCTCATAGTCAACACCGTTATCCATCACGACTGTGCTGCCAGCTAATTGATTAAAATATTGTTGTTTTTCGGAGATTGGGAAAACCTTCGCTGGGTCCTCTCCAAGCTTTTTCAAAAGTTCCTTCGCAATTTGCTGATCTGATTTAGATTCATAGAGTGGTTCAACAATTTTTGACCAGTTAATTAATATTTCTCTGTTTCCACCTTTTACTGCTCCTTCTGTTTCCCATTGAGTGGCAACAGGAAGGACGATATCGGAGTATTTCGCATTTGTTGTTAATGCGTAAGCATTTGTAACGACAAATTCTACTTTACGGTGGGCTTCAATTCCTCTTGGAATACTACTTCTTGTTTGAAGGTGAGCATTATAGTTATGGTAAATGAATTGAATATTTACCTTTCTTTCTCCTTCACCTTTTTGCAGGAATTTTCCGTTTAAAATGGCATCCCATACTTCATTTTCATTAATCATATTTGTCACCGGATTATCTATTGATGGGAGTCCACCACCGCCGCCTTTTAACAGCATTGGTCCCATGTTACCTGCATATTCCCAGCAACTAACACCTGTCATATTTCCCGAGCTACCCATATGGCCTGTCATCATTCCGAGTGTGGAAAACGCTTGTACCCAGCCTTCACCATGATTAATTCGTGCAGGCGCCCAACCAGTTAATAATGCAACTCTATCTGTTCCCCCAATTTCCCTAGCAAGGGAGCGGATTCTGCTTGGCTCAACTCCGCAAATTTCTGCCGCCCATTCTGGTGTTTTCGGCTGTCCATCATATGTACCTAATAAGTAATCCTTAAAGTTATCCTTTGGATCTGCACCTTCAGGCATATGATCTTTATCAAAGCCAATTGTATATTTATTTAAGAAATCCCATTTTACTAATGGGTTTGTCATTGGGTCGTCTTCATCTAGTAGTGTATACATGATTCCTAAAGCGAGCGCATCGTCAGTACCAGGTCGAATCGGCACCCAATCAGCCCCAAATACGTTTGCAGAATCTGTATAAAGAGGGTCGATTGTAATAAAACGCGCTCCAGCTTTTTTCGCTTGTAAATAGTTGTAAGTGACACTACCCATTGTGCTCCAAGCAGGATTCGCTCCCCAGAGAACGATTAATTGTGAGTTTCTTAAATCAAGACGGTCATTAATACCGTTGACATATAAGCCCTCACCAACGCCAAGCATGTCATATGTGTAAAGCCATGCACCCCAAGAAATCGTTCCAGTACTTGCAGTGTAACCGCCTTGTGTTGCCATGACCTTGCCAATGTCAGCACCACCAGATACATAGATGGATTCATTTCCGTATTTGTTCTTAATTCTCTTTGTTTCTGAGGCAATATGCTCGAGTGCCTCATCCCATGAAATTCGAACCCATTCATCTTTCCCGCGTAGCTCTTTGTTTCCTCCACCTGGCTCCCAATGCTTTCGTTTCATTGGATATTTCAAACGGTCCGCATTAAAAACTTGATGACGTTGGGAACGTCCTCGTAAGCAACCACGCTGCTGAGGAAAGTCTGGGCTGTCTTCATGTGTGTCATCTGTTTTTTGGCGAATAACAACACCATCTTTGACAAGCACTTTATTTAGACAACGGCTTCCACAGTTATGCCAGCATGCAGCTGTTTTCCATATACCTTCATCACCTGCAGCTTCTGTTCCAATATTGGTTTCGGCTTTAGCAATTAGTCCGCGTCCAACTGGTATCGCAGTTGTCGCTGCAATGGCAGATGTCCATCCAATAAATGATCTACGTGACATTTTAAAGTCATTTATTTTCTTAACTAAATCAAACATTCTTCTTGCCCCCTCATAGAGAATTCTATATTCATTAGTTCTTTAAGAACCATTGAATCAATAAGTAAATAGTGATGAAGCAGCTTTGCTAAGCCTTGATAGAATTGTGTATTTGCTTCACTCACAACGGCTTTGCTGAAATCTTGTGAAAACTTGAGCAAATGCTCTTTTAAAAATACTTGTTGTTCTTTAATTAAGTACTTTAAGTGTGACACACTCATTTGTGAGTCCGATTCTATTTCTTGGATACAAAGTTCATTAAGATTGAAGATAAAATCGAGCTCTAAACCGATATGATCATCTGCTTCAATATTAAAATCAGTAACGACCATTCCGTATTTTTCGTAATATTTTCGTACATTCATCGTTGTCCCTTGAAATAGAAGCTTGTCTTTTCTAACATAAGATGATTCCCATGGTGGTGCCGGTAATGTAAAAGGACCAATAAACATTCTTGTATAATCCCAATGTAATTCATCAAAATGACGCTCAATATGAATCACATCATGTGCAGCCAAGTAATCTTTAATATCGTTAATTCCTTCTTGCAACTCAGGAGAGTCTTCCCTAAAAGGGAAAAAGTCGATCATATTTTTCTGAACGAATTGCGTAATATATTCCTTTCTCGGCTCTTCAACAAAAAATCTTCGCAAAATATCGTAAGCATATTGTCTTGCATAAAATACGTTACTTACATTTGATAAAGTCATTCTTTCTTTCCCTCCTCATGTCTAGCTTTGGCTCCTAGCGACTAGTGGACTTCCGACGCATAGGACATGCTAGTCACGCATAGCCTGATTGTGTTTTCTAAGGGCTGAAGCCCAAAGAAAACACTTATGCAGACGTTGCCACAGGACGTGGCGCACTTAGTCTGCCCTCCCCCTCCTTACGATAAGTCAACATCGAATCGCTATCGCTTTTCGTGTTTCCTATATCTCATACAGGGTAAGTCCAGTCCATACGTCGCTGAACAGTCGCCTCAGCTTTTCTTAGCTAACATCCTCAAGCTGAAATAATGCAGGTGTAGTCCAATCAACACTTACTTCCTTAATTAATTTTTCCTTGTTTTCAAATTCGACAATACATGAAACAATCGCAACTTCGACTTTAACATCATGCAAATATTGAATGGCTTCTACAGAAAATTGGATGTAATCATATTGTTGATTCACTTTGTAAGGAATTTGATTTTTTTCGAGAATGCTAACAGCCTTTCTTCTGTCCTTGCCAAAAACCTTTGCTGTCTTAAAGAAATAATCTTGATTTGAAAAGGTATATTGTGGATCTAGCTTTTGATCATAGTTTTGTTGATAGACTTGACCAGTGAATTTATTTTCTAACGAGCAATAATGAACACCCATTTTCAAATTTTGTTCCTTAGCGAAATTTAATAACTCAAGGCAATGCTCTTCACTTTTTGCTATAGCTAATCCACCAGCATACCAATAGTTGTAATACATTTCATATGGAGGATTTTTTAATTCAAACCCACGATCAATAAACGGTTTAGGGTTTTTTAGTGGAAAACAAAATTCCAATAAATTTATCCCAAAAATATCAATTTCATCGAGCTCTAGAAGGAGCTTTTTCATGTCTTCTAATGTTCCAGGGATGACAGGCATTTCTACTAAAACATTTGGAATATAGTCTTTCGCCAATTTTATTTTCCCTAGAATATGTTTAATTTTCTGAGGTGAATCCTCCATTTTAATACTAAATCGGATCTCCTTTAAGGAAGCTGCCATTAACTGCCGAAGGATGTCTTCTGTTAAAAGGTCGCCAGCTGTATACATGCGAGTGTATGATTCGGGTGTTTTTTCTTTAGCAAATCGAAAGAATTGAATTGCTTCTTCAGGAAACAGAAGGGGTTCACCTCCAGTTAAGGCAATATGTTTAAGTTGGTAGCCATTTTCAATTAATGATGCTAATTCTTCCGTAGCCTTTCTCTGATTATTTAAATAGTGCGTATAGCTATCTTCATTTTCATTAAAGCAAAAATAACAATTTCGATGGCATTTCATAGAAAGAAAGGTTGTGTAGCTTTCTGAACCTGTTTGACATGCTTCACAAGCACTTGAAATACTATTTATATAGATGCTTTTATTGTTATTACGAAAATGGGCACCATTCTCATTTAATATTGCTCGTAATTTCGTTTTTTCATTGTTGATTTGTGCTTGTTCTAGAGGCAGCCCAAATGCTTTAATATTGATTCGTGTGTCACTCTCAATATTTGTAAATAGCTGAGCATATCGTAAAAGTGATTGATTTCTAATGATGTAGAGGCTGTCCTTTGTAATTTTCTTTAACATTTCCTCACTTCCTTTATAAAAATCTGCGATACTGGACTCTAAAGAGATGAAAAAAATGATTTTTTATTTGCTTTATAATAAAGTTTGTGAAATGATTCACGTATTGTATCTATCTTTATTATAGAAAAACCAATTTAGAGAAGATATATAACGGATGCACAAAATTGAACATCAATTTTTGTACGGTGTAACAACGAGTTATTACGGACTTGTGACATCCATTGAACCTAGTAAACGCATATTATAGTATGGAAGAGAGTAGTTTTTACATGTGGAGAAAGGATTTGAGGCTAGTGAAAAGGAATTTTTTCGTCCCAGATTATTTGCAGCATTTGCTAACCGGGCTGGAAAATGGTTTGCAGGGTATTTGTGATCAGCTATCGAATCTATTAGCTTTTCCCATTATTGTGATTGATCCATTGTATAATCAGTTAGCTTCCACCCCACTCGAAAATAGTATGGTGGTTGAATATATAGATCATGTAGGAAGTGAATTAGTAGTCGATCAATCGAATATATACAAATGTCAATTAGCATGTAACCAAAACCCGCTATCAGGCATTTGTTCAGCCATCATTTCAGATGGAAGATTAAGAGGTTATATCATTATTGCCTGCGGAGAAATTTCAGATGAAAAGTTGGGACAATTGAATTCAATTATTACTTATGCTACTACATTATGTTCGTTCGAGTTTCAAAAAAAAATCCTAATTAAGCAGGAAAGACAGCATTTAAAAGAAGCATTTATATATGATTTGCTTTATGGAAATATTAAGCAAAAAGAAGAGATCATTTCTTATGGACAAGTTTGGGGATGGGATTTTAATCATCCACATACTGTGATTGTTTTTTCTTTGAAGGATTTTGAATATTATTCTGAAGACCAGCATTTATTAGAACTTTTATTCTATACAATTGAGAAATCACTAGTTGAAAAGAATTTGAAGCCAATTGCAATGAAAAAACGTGGTGAGATCATTGTCATTTACCCATTGCAAGAAAGTGTAAGAATCAAGAAACGCGAAGAAGTGAATTCGTTTGTATCACACATCATCAATCAGGTTGAAAAAACGAATTTATCTGTAAGGATTGTTACCGGAGTGGGGAGGGAATGTACAAATCCAGAAATGCTTTTTCGAAGCTATCAAGAATCAAAGGTTGCTTTTGAGCTCGGTCTATTATTAAATATTTCAACTCCGTATTTTAATGATTTGGGGATTGAACGAATTTTGTATAAACATGATCTTCAAGATTTAAAAGAATATTATTTTCATATATTAGGGGAAATTGAAGAGTTTGATCGCGTTCATGGTGGGGAGCTTATGAACACGCTGGAAGCCTTTTCAGTTAATCAATATGATCTTTCAAAAACAGCTGATGCGATGTTTTTACATCGGAATACATTGCGGTATCGTTTTAAGAAAATCGAAGAAATTTTGGATAAAAAGCTCGATGATATGAATGTGAAATTAGATATTGCGGCTGCATTAAAAATAAAACAGTTAAGGAAATTTTAGTCATTATTGTGTGATAATACAAAATGTAGGTGTTGGAAATGGAAATTTATCGTAATGCTTGTCCTAGAAATTGTTTCGCCTCATGTAGTATGCTGTCATACGTGGATAAAGGTAAGATCATTAAAGTTTCTGGCGATCCGAAGCACGGATTTAATCAGGGGCGTTTATGTGCAAAAGGCTATGCATTTACCCAATATGTGTATAATCCATATCGCTTAAAGCATCCTATCAAACAATCTCCTAGAGGATCTGGTAATTGGAAAAGGATTACATGGGATGAGGCATATTCAATTATTATTGATAAAATCTTGGAATTGAATGAAAGATATGGATCTAATCTTGCCTGTGGCTATAATAAATTTTCTGGAAATCTCGGACTCCTTCATTATGCGGTCGAGGGAATGTTTAATAGTTTTGGTCCTCATACAAGACCGGTGGGAAATCCTTGTTTAATGTCTGGAAAGCTCGCAATAAAAAGCTCGTTTGGACAAGCTGTTAGTTTGATGCCTGAAAAAATGGCTGACGCTAAATTAATTGTTATCTGGGGAGCAAATCCCGCCGTAACAAATGTCCATCAAATGAAGTTTATTTTTCAAGCGAGGAAAAGAGGAGCAAAAGTTGTAGTTATCGATCCTATTTTTACTCAAACAGCAGCGAAAGCAGATTATTATATTCAAATGAATCCTGGTACAGATGGATTGCTTGCACTTGCTGTAGCAAAGATTCTTATTGATTCATCTTTATATGATCATGAATTTATCGAAAATCATACGACAAACTGGCATGAATTCTATCAATATGTAAAAACCCAAGTTGTTTTGGAAGATGTTTGCCATGAAATAGGGGTTTCCCTTGATGTCATAAATGAGCTTGCACATTTATATTCCAACACGAAACCTTGTGCAACATGGATTGGTTTTGGAATTCAACGAAATAAAAATGGTGGAAAAAATATTAGTGCCATCAATTCACTAGCAGCATTGGCAGGAACACTTCAAAACGGAAACGGCGGAGTGTATTATGCGCATAATGGTCTAGAAGATTTTCCTATAAATTTATTGAATCACCAAGGTCCTTCTCACCCTAATATACATTCTATAAGAGAAATTGATATAAATAAATTTGCTGAAAATGCCATTAATCTTTCTAAACCTCCACTTAAGTTGTTATGGATTGCTTCAAGAAATCCATTATCACAAGACCATGACATGAAGGCATGGGAATTACTATTGCAAAAGCTTGAGTTAATCGTAACGGTCGATCTGTTTATGACGAAAACAGCGGAGTTATCAGATATTGTTTTGCCAGCAACGACTCAATTTGAAGAAACAGATATAAATATTAGCTACTGGCATCACTGGCTGTCATTAAACGAAAAAGCGATTTCTCCCTATTATGAGGCGAAAAGTGATTTGCAAATTGCTAGGGAGTTAACGAAAAAGCTAAATGAACGTTCGCCTGATTTTTCGAATTTCCCATATGAATTAGAACCAATTGATTGGATTGAAAAAGAACTAACTCCATCTGTTAAAGAACTTTATTCTATAGAGGGTTATAGGCAGCTCCGTGATGGACCTCATTTGCGGAATAAAGAAAAGGATGAGTGCGATATCGAATCAGTGAAATTCAAGCATGCTTTTCCTAAAAATATGTCATTAAGTTTTGATCATGCTAATCATGAGATAGAAGAAGAAAGTGCCTATCCTTTTAAGCTAATAACCCCCCAGTCTTTACTAAGAATTCATTCACAATATGAGGCTGTATCTTGGCTTTCCTCAGATAAGGATGAGGTAATCGTAGAGATGTCAGAATATGCAGCTTCAAAGTATGCAATTTCTGAAGGGGAAAGAGTACAAATTTATAATCAAAATGGTGAGATAGCTGCTAAAGCGAAAATAAATTTCCATCTCCCGAAAAAGGTCATTATAGTTAATCAAGTTGGTAAAAATCCAATTAATCAAGTAATCGTTCATAATGAGAAAACAATGAAAGGAAAATCAAGTACAAATTTTTATGATAGTAGTGTGAATATCCGGAAATGGGGGTGACTGAAATGGTTAAACAGATGGGATTTGTTTTCAATATCGATCTTTGTATTGGCTGTAAAGCATGTGAAATAGCTTGTCGAAATGAAAATCAAACAGCGGTTAGATGGCGCAGGGTTTCACATTTAACGGATGAAACATTTCTTTCCATTTCATGTAATCATTGCAGCAGTCCAGAGTGCTTTCGAGTGTGTCCAGAAAATGCTTTTACAAAAAGGGGAGATGGGATTGTACAAATCAATTCTGACCTTTGTACAGGCTGTGGTTTATGTATAACGGCTTGTCCATTTGATGTGCCACAGTTCGATCCTGAACTACACAAGGTTAGCAAATGCCAAATGTGTTATCCGCGTCAAGATAAGGGGTTGCTTCCTGCTTGTGTT
Source organism: Cytobacillus sp. Bva_UNVM-123 (assembly GCF_046351715.2). NCBI lineage: Bacteria > Bacillati > Bacillota > Bacilli > Caryophanales > Bacillaceae > Cytobacillus > Cytobacillus sp. Bva_UNVM-123. Next base: position 3,668,366 of record NZ_CM177772.1, on the reverse strand, counting down.
GAAGCTTGTTCAACTGAGGCGTTAGAACTGGAAAACTTAAATGACTTTTTTAATAAGGAAGCAGTTGATACGATTGCAGGTTTTCCAGATATTCGTTTAACAGAGCCTTCGATCGTCTTTTATCCTGCAAAAAAGCGGCAAAGATTTTTCTTGAATTAAAAATGAAAAAATGCGGTTTGATTGCGCATTTTTTCATTTTCATTTTTATTTATTATTCATGTATTTCTTTTTATACAGTTGCTTAGCTTTTTCAGTATTAGCAAAATGCAGTTTTACAAAGGAAGGAAGAACTTCCAGTCCTTTTTCATGGATAAGGCGAGCCGCATTTTCATCGACTTTAGGGCCAGCACCTTTCGTTATCGTAAACCCTGCTTCCTTGTTTAAATGCTCAAAATGTTGGATAAATGCATAACGCGCTAGGATTGAAGCTGCTGCTACGGCTAAGTGGATGCTTTCAGCCTTCGTACTGAAAAAAACATTGTTTTGCTGTACGACAGCTTCATTTTTTAAATGCTGGAAGTATGTCTCCTTCTTAGTAAATTCATCAATTAATATGCCTTCAGGTATTTCCGGGGCAATTTTGTTTAGAACATGACCGATTGCTTGATTGTGTAATAATGCCTTCATTTTTCCTTGTGACATTCCCTTTTTTTGAAGCATATTGTATTTATCATTATGTAAAGTTAATAGACTATAAGGAATTATGTTTTTAATTTGTTTGGCAATTTTTGTAATTTTGTCATCTTTTAAATTTTTTGAATCTTGAACGCCAAGCTCTTTTAATAATGGAATTTGATTGCTTTTAACATAAGCAGCAACAACAGTAATCGGGCCGAAATAATCTCCAGTTCCAACTTCATCAGACCCGATGATGGAAAGCGAGCTAATATTTTCTGGCAAGGATGCGTTTGTCTGTTTTTGAATTATTTTATTAGAATGCTCTTTAGTATCTCCCCATTTACTTGCTTCACCCGAACAATCGCTCCCTTGGAATAGAACTTTTCCAGATTTATAGGCCGTGATTTGGCATGTTGGTGTTTTTGCCGTAAAAACTCCCCCGGGAGGAATCTTTTCAGAAAGATAAGGATGATAATACATTTTCATTTCTTCGATTTCAGTTTGTGATTTCACAAGTACTACATTGCTCATTTATATCCTACTCCTCTTTTATTTCTTCGATTTTATTTTTATTAAGTTTAGACGCACGAGAATGTTCGTGTTATGATATTGATTAGGATTCTAGAAGAATGGGGGCACAGATGTTGGCAAATACACAAAAAAAACGAACAACTGTTGATATTTATGGACAGCAATATATCATAATTGGCACTGAAAGCCAAAGCCAAATTCGCCTAGTAGCCTCAATGGTTGATGAAAAAATGCGTGAGATTAGCTCAAAGAATCCATATCTCGATAGTGGTAAATTAGCTGTATTAACAGCAGTTAATGTCGTTAATGATTATCTTAAGGCTTTAGATGAAGTTGAACGGCTTGAAAACGAATTAAAAAGAGTAAAGGACTGAACAAGTCATGCTGGATCTTGCAATACTATTTATTTTAGTTTTAGGTTTTTTTGTAGGTTTAAAAAGAGGTTTCATTCTCCAATTAATCCATTTAACTGGATTTATTATTTCGTTTATTATTGCAAATATGTATTATCAAAAGCTCGCTCCAAAGCTTACATTATGGATTCCGTATCCAAATTTCGGGAATGATTCAACTATTCAAATGATTTTTGATCATGCAAATCTTGAAGATGCCTACTATCGCGCCATCGCCTTTGTCGTGATTTTTTTTGCTGTAAAAATTGTTCTCCAAATTATTGGTAGTATGCTTGACTTTGTCGCAAACCTGCCGATTTTAAAGCAGCTAAATATTTGGGCTGGTGGTATTTTAGGATTTATCGAAATCTATCTTATCATTTTTATTCTATTATATATAGCTGCTCTAGTACCAATAGATTCGCTCCAATCATTAATGAATGATTCATTTATGGCAAAAGGGATAATAAATAATACGCCAATTCTTTCTGAGAAAATAAAAGAGATGTGGTTCGCATATGTAGCTTCATAACTTCTCTATTATGGAGAAGTTTTCTTTTTAACAAAAGGTATGATTTAATGGACAAAAGTAAAAAATTAGGCGGTGTTACCGATAGATATGAGTAAAAAGGATATCGTTCGACATTTGGAAACAATCGCAATTTATATGGAGTTAAAAGGAGAAAATCCTTTTAAAATAGCGGCATATCGCAAAGCAGCAGCCGCATTAGAAGCGACTGAAGATCAATTAGTTGAGCTCTCCGATTTAACAAAGCTACAAGGAATCGGGAAGGGTACTGCAGCAGTTATTGAGGAATTTATGAAAGAAGGAAGCTCTGATGTTCTGAATGAACTGAAAGTTGAAGTACCGAAAGGATTAATTCCCCTCCTTCAATTACCAGGACTGGGTGGCAAAAAAATTGCCAAGCTGTATAAAGAGCTCGGCATTGAAAATGCTAAGGATTTGAAAGAGGCTTGTTTGAAGGGGAATGTACAAGCTCTTGCTGGGTTTGGCAAAAAGAGTGAAGAGAAAATTCTTGGTGCACTTGAAAATGCGAGAATGCGACCAGAGCGCCTTCCACTCAGCTTTATGCTTCCAATAGCTAAAGAGATTGAATCAGCACTTGCAAAAATTGCGGAAATTGAGAAGTTTTCCCGTGCAGGGAGCTTAAGAAGAATGCGTGAGACGATAAAGGATCTTGACTTTATTATCGCAACAAAGAATCCTGCTCATGTAAAAGAAAAGCTTCTAAAATTACCTAGGATTAAAGAAGTTATCGCTGCCGGTGAAACAAAGGTTTCTATCGTCCTTGAACATAACTATGATATATCTGTAGATTTTCGCCTTGTGAGGCCTCAGGAGTTTGCTACAACACTTCACCATTTCACAGGTTCTAAAGAGCATAATGTAAAAATGCGACAGTTAGCAAAAGAACGTGGAGAAAAAATTAGTGAATACGGTGTAGAAAACATCGAAACAGGCAAAGTTATAACCTTTGAATCTGAAGCGCCATTTTATGCTCATTTTGGTCTTCCATTGATTCCTCCTGAAATGAGGGAAGACGGGAAAGAAGTGGAGGAATTCACTCCTGAAATGGATTTAATCTCGCTTGAAGATATTCAAGGAGACTTACACATGCATACAACATGGAGTGATGGTGCATCTTCAATTGAGGACATGGTTGAAGCCTGTAGAGAAAAAGGATATAAGTATATGGCGATAACAGATCACTCCCAATATTTAACTGTTGCGAATGGGCTGACTCCAGAGAGACTAAGGCAACAAAAAGAAGAAATTAGACGTTTGAATGAGCGATATGATGATATTACGATATTATCAGGTGTCGAAATGGATATTTTACCTGATGGGACTTTAGATTATGAGGATGAATTACTTGCTGAAATGGATATCGTCATTGCCTCCATTCACTCTGCTTTTTCACAACCAAAAGAAAAAATAATGTCAAGATTGAAAACAGCGTTACAGAACCCTCATGTAGATATTATAGCCCATCCAACTGGAAGAAAAATTGGCATTCGAGATGGGTATGAAGTGGATATCAATATGTTAATTGAGCTAGCAAAGGAAACAAATACAGCATTGGAGTTAAATGCAAATCCCAATCGTCTTGACTTAAGCGCCCAACATATTCGCCAAGCACAAGAGGCAGGTGTAAAGATCGTTATTAATACAGATGCTCATAAAAGATCGACACTTCATCATATGTCCATTGGTGTTTCAGTTGCTAAAAAAGGATGGATTAAGAAAGACACTGTTATAAATGCACTGAATACAGAAGAATTATTCGATTTTTTACAACATAAAAAATAAGCTTCAAATACTTCGTTATGAGGCTTTATGTATTTTGAAAAGGAGGTCTATCCTCATGCAGGAACGAATTTTTAAAGTTCTTGAATTCAATAAAGTGAAGGAACAATTACTTGAGCATGTTTCTTCCTCATTAGGAAAAAGAAAAGCAGAAGCGCTTTTGCCATCTGTCGACTTTGCAGAAGTTGAGCGATTGCAGGAGGAAACAGATGAAGCAGCGAAAGTACTGCGGATAAAAGGTAATGTACCATTAGGGGGAATTTTTGATATTCGTCCTAATGTAAAAAGGGCAACGATAGGTGGAATGTTAAGTCCACATGAGCTAAATGAAATCTCAAGCACAATCCATGTAAGCAGACAAATAAAAAGATTCATTGAAGAGTTTAATGTTGAAGAGAGCCATCTTCCCATTTTAGTAGATTATGCGGGACGAATTGTCGTATTGGCAGATTTAGAAACAGTAATAAAAAATGCTGTTGATGATAATGGTGAAATACTTGATAGTGCAAGTGATACACTTCGGTCTTTGCGCAATCAGTTAAGGACAAAGGAATCACGTGTAAGAGAACGACTAGAAAGTATGATTCGTTCATCAAATGCACAAAAAATGCTTTCTGATGCCATTATAACAATTCGTAATGAACGTTTTGTCATTCCTGTTAAACAAGAATATAAAGGACATTACGGAGGAATTATCCATGATCAGAGTTCATCAGGTCAAACATTATTTATTGAACCACAGTCGATTGTCCAATTAAATAATGAACTTCAAGATATTCGTGTGAAAGAGCAGCAGGAAGTTGAAAGAATTTTAATTGCGTTAACGGAGCGAGTTGCTGAAGAGAGTGAAGTACTCGAAATCATTGTCGCCATTTTGGCGGAAATTGATTTCATGTTTGCGAAGGCACGCTACAGTAAGCGAATAAAAGCCTCAAAACCGAAAGTAAATAACGAGGGAAGAATCGCTTTATTCAAAGCAAGACATCCTCTTATTCCAGCTCATGAAGTTGTCGCGAATGATGTTGCATTAGGCAAGGATTTTCGAACGATAGTCATTACTGGCCCAAATACAGGTGGAAAAACGGTTACATTAAAAACAGTTGGTTTATGTACGTTAATGGCACAGGCTGGTTTACAAATTCCTGCACTTGATGGTTCTGAAGTGGCCGTTTTTGATGCCGTATATGCAGATATCGGGGATGAACAATCGATTGAGCAGAGCTTAAGTACATTTTCTTCACATATGGTTAATATTGTAGAAATTCTTAATAAGGTTGATTTTAATAGTCTTGTACTTTTTGATGAGCTCGGTGCTGGGACAGATCCACAAGAAGGTGCAGCTTTAGCGATCTCAATCCTTGATGAGGTTAATAAACGTGGTGCACGAGTTATTGCTACAACCCACTACCCTGAATTAAAGGCCTATGGATATAATCGAGAAGGAGTCGTAAATGCGAGTGTCGAATTTAATATTGAAACATTGAGTCCAACTTATAAGCTTTTAATAGGTGTTCCAGGAAGAAGTAATGCTTTTGAAATATCAAAACGACTCGGATTGAATGAAAATGTTATTTCTACAGCCCGTACTTATATAAGTGCGGATAACAATCAGGTTGAAAATATGATTGCATCGTTAGAAGAAAGTAAACGATTAGCTGAAGCCGAACTTGAGGAAGCAAATGATTTTTTAAAAAATGCTGAAAGGCTTCATAAAGATTTACAAAAGCAAATGATCGAATATTATGAGAAAAAAGAGACTTTAGAAGAAAAAGCAGCTGAGAAGGCTAAGGTTATTATCGAAAAAGCGAAGGCGGAAGCAGAAGAAATTATCCGTGATTTAAGAAAAATGCAAGTTGAAAAGGCAGCCGAGATTAAAGAGCATGAAATTATTGAGGCTAAGAGACGTTTAGAAGATGCGACACCAAAAGTGAAAAAATCGAAAAAGGCAAACCTTATGAAAGCAAAGCATGTTTTCAAAAAAGGGGATGAAGTGAAAGTTATTACCTTTGATCAGAAAGGGCATCTCATTGAAAAAGCTTCTGAACACGAATGGCATGTTCAAATAGGTATCATGAAAATGAAAGTCGCTGAAAAGGATTTAGAATTTATAAAGAGTCCAAAACCTAAGGAAACAAGGCCGATTGCCACTGTTAAAGGGAAAGACTTCCATGTTAATCTTGAATTAGACCTTCGAGGAGAGCGTTATGAAAATGCATTACTTCGGGTCGAAAAATATATTGATGATGCACTTCTTGCGGCTTATCCACGTGTTTCAATTATTCATGGGAAAGGTACAGGGGCATTAAGGCAAGGTGTACAGGAATATTTACGTAATCATCGTTCAGTAAAGAAAATTCGTTATGGGGATGCAGGTGAAGGTGGTACAGGTGTGACCATTGTCGAGTTTTAATTTTATGTAGTAATTTGTTCTTGGGTAATTTTGGGATATAGGTGGTGGGCAATAAATGAATGTATTTTGGGAGAATGAATTTGTGAAAACAGCGGGTTATTTTAGTGTTGTTATTCTTTGTATGGTTGTATTCCTCGCTGTTTTTGAGTTGGTAACAAAATATAAAAATTGGGAAGAAATAAAAAAGGGGAATTTGGCAGTAGCAATGGCTACTGGTGGGAAGATCTTTGGAATTGCCAATATTTTTAGACACTCTATCATGCATAATGATACATTGTTAACGATGATAAGCTGGGGAGTATATGGCTTTATTTTATTGCTTGTTGCTTATTTTATATTCGAATTTCTTACGCCAAAATTTAAAGTTGATGAGGAAATCGAAAAAAATAATAAGGCTGTTGGCTTAATTTCAATGATAATTTCGATTGGCTTATCTTTTATTATTGGAGCTGGGTTATCTTAAGGAGTGATTTTTCGAATTGGAAAAACTAGCGAAAGTATTGTTTACTCTTTGTGGGGTATTTATTCTAATCGGTGCAATTTATTTACTGTTTTTCACATAAAATATTTCAAGAAAATCGCCATTTTTATGGCGATTTTTTTTGAAATCAGAATTATTATCATTGAAGTTGATTGAGTGCTGACCAAGGCGCTTGCGCTTTTCTGATTGAAAAGTACTATTCTAATTGTCATAAAATGGTCACTATATTATAATAAAAATGAACAATTATAATGTTCTGAATATTATTTACAAGAAGGAGGGAAACCATTGTTAGAAAATAAGCCATGGCTCGAAAAATATCCAGAAGAAATCCCCTCAACTTTGAATTATGAAAATCAACCAGTTCAGAATTATTTAACAAAAGTAGCAAAAGAAAACCCTAATAAAATTGCTATTCATTTTATGGGAAAGGAATTCACTTATAAAGAAGTGTATGATTCAGCCAAAAAGCTTGCGGGGTACTTACAAGAAATAGGCATTCAAAAAGGTGATAGGGTTGCAATTATGCTTCCTAACACACCACAGTCGGTCATTAGTTACTATGGGATTTTATATGCTGGAGGGATTGTCGTACAGACGAATCCACTTTATATGGAAAGGGAACTTGAATTCCAGATGAAGGATTCTGGAGCAAAAGCCATTATTGTGATGGATATTCTTTTTCCGCGGGTAACAAAAGTGATGCCTCAGACTGAATTGCAACATATTATTGTAACCGCTATCAAGGATTTTCTTCCATTTCCGAAAAACCTAGTATATCCATTTATTCAGAAGAAGCAATATGGGATTGTTGTAAATGTAAAACATGAAGGAAATAATCATTTATTAACTGAAATTTTGAAACAGCCGATGAGAAACCTAAAAGAGTTTGAGTTTGATTTTGAAGAGGATCTTGCATTGCTTCAATATACGGGTGGTACGACTGGGTTTCCAAAAGGAGTCATGCTGACCCATCGAAATCTTATCGCAAACGCGACCATGTGTGGCGCATGGCTTTATAAGGCGAAACCAGGCGAAGAGGTTGTATTAGGAATTCTGCCATTCTTCCATGTTTATGGGATGACAACTGTACTTATTCTATCTGTTATGCAGGGAAATAAAATGGTGTTGCTTCCGAAATTTGATGTGGAAACAACGTTAAAAACAATCCAAAAGCAGAGGCCAACCTTATTTCCAGGGGCTCCATCCATTTATATTGGGTTGTTGAATCATCCTGATTTGAAAAAATATGACTTATCCTCAATTGATTCATGTATTAGTGGATCTGCTGCTCTACCTGTTGAGGTTCAACAAAAATTTGAGAACGTAACAGGTGGAAAGTTAGTTGAGGGTTATGGATTAACGGAAACATCGCCTGTAACACATGCTAATTTTCTTTGGCATCTTCCTCCTGTAAAAGGAAGTATAGGTGTTCCATGGCCAGATACAGACGCAGCTATCTTCTCAATGGAAACGGGAAACCCTTTGCCACCAGGTGAGATTGGTGAAATAGGTGTGAAAGGTCCACAAGTAATGAAAGGATATTGGAATCGCCCTGAGGATACGTCCGAAACACTTAAGGATGGATGGCTATTAACAGGGGATCTCGGTTATATGGATGAAGATGGTTATTTTTATGTAGTAGACCGAAAAAAGGATATGATCATTGCTGGTGGATTTAATATTTATCCTCGAGAAATTGAAGAAGTATTGTATGAGCATCCTGCCGTTCAAGAAGTCGTTGCTGCTGGAATACCTGATCCTTATCGTGGAGAAACAGTTAAAGCCTATATCGTCTTTAAAGAAGGAATGACTGTAACAGAGCAAGAATTAAATGAATTTGCTAGAAAACATTTGGCTGCATTTAAAGTGCCAAGAGTATATGAAGTAAGAGATGAACTTCCAAAAACAGCAGTCGGAAAAATTTTGCGCAGAGTCCTCATTGATGAAGACAAAAAAAAAATAAATGATGATGAAAAAGAAAAACAGGCTTAATTTTAAAGACCTATTTCATTGGGTTCTTTATTTTTGAAAAAGAAAGCTTGTCTCAATATAGTGGCAAATGGCATAATGTTGTTAAATTCAAAAAATATTGCATAGCCTTTCTTGACAGAAAAGAGTTGTGATACTATTATAAAAATATGAATGATGATTCATTCATTGCTTGAAAATGAAAATGAATTTACATGTTCATTTTCATTTTTGTTTCTTATATTAGTAAAGGTATGCTCTTGAAAGGAGGGAACAGATTGAAAAGAAACAGACCAAAATATCGTCAAATCATTGATGCTGCAGTAATAGCTATTGCTGAGAATGGCTATCATCAAGCGCAAGTATCAAAGATTGCAAAGCAAGCTGGAGTTGCAGATGGCACCATTTATTTATACTTCAAAAACAAAGAAGATATTCTCATCTCCCTCTTTCAAGAAAAAATGGGTTATTTTGTTGAGAAAATTGAAGAAAAGATTGCAGGAAAAGAAACAGCCGCAGAGAAACTATTAATGATGGTAGAAACACACTTTACTATGCTGTCAGAAGATCGGTACTTAGCAATTGTTACGCAGTTAGAACTTAGACAATCGAATAAGGAACTTCGTCATAAAATTAACGATATTCTTAAAGGCTATCTTTCTGTTGTTGATAAAATATTATTAGAAGGGAAAGAAAATGGTGAGTTTTCACCGACCCTTGATATTCGATTAGCAAGACAAATGATTTTCGGCACGATGGATGAAACGGTTACATCGTGGGTAATGAATGATCAAAAGTATGATTTAACTGCATTAGCTAGTCCCGTTCATCAATTGCTTCTAAAAGGGTGTTCGTCTCAAAAGTAGGCAAAAGCAAAAGGGGGATGGAATTTGGAATATTTAAAATGGTCATATAATGAAATGGTTGCCACAATAACAATTGACAGACCTCCAGCAAATGCTCTTTCTTCAGGACTGTTGAAAGAGCTAACGATAGTGCTCAATGAAATTGAAGCAAATGACGAAATCAGAGTCATCTTAATTCATGGCGAAGGCCGCTTCTTTTCAGCTGGAGCTGATATTAAAGAATTTACGACCATTGATACGGGGAGTGAATTTACGAATCTTTCAACATATGGGCAAAATCTATTCGAAAGAATGGAGTTATTTCCGAAACCAATTATTGCTGCCATTCACGGTGCTGCTTTAGGCGGAGGATTAGAGCTTGCAATGGCTTGTCATTTTAGATTAGTAGCTGAAAATGCGAAACTAGGGTTACCTGAATTGCAATTAGGATTAATTCCAGGATTTGCTGGTACACAGCGCCTTCCGCGTTTAGTTGGAACAGCACGAGCAGCCGAAATGCTCTTTACGAGTGAACCGATTACAGGATTAGAAGCTGTTCAATTTGGACTAGCAAATCACGCATACCTCGAGACTGAGCTTTTAGAGAATGCCTATAAAATCGCCAAAAAAATTGCAAAGAAAAGCCCTGTTTCAATTAAAGCAACTATTGAACTATTAAACTATGCGAAAACAGAAAAATATTATGACGGTGTGAAAAAAGAAGCTAAGTTGTTTGGAGAAGTATTTGTTTCTAAAGATGGCAAAGAAGGCATCTCAGCATTTATCGAAAAAAGAGAACCAAAATTTACAGGAAACTAAATAGGACATAATCGCTTTTATTATCCAGCGATTGCGTCTAGCCCCTCGAGGTCATAAGCCAATCTGTCAAGAAGGTAAAAAGCAACCTTCTAGTCAGCTCGTCTTATGCTTGTCGGGGCTTGGCAAGACGAAATCGCTTTTAAATTAGGAGGGAAATCATGAACATTTTTGTTTTGATGAAAAGAACCTTTGATACGGAAGAAAAAATTTCGATTTCAGGCGGAAAAATTAGTGAAGACGGTGCTGAATTTATTATAAACCCTTATGATGAATATGCGATTGAAGAAGCCATTCAAGTACGTGATGCGCATGATGGGGAAATTACGGTTGTTTCTGTTGGAAATGAAGAAACAGAAAAACAGCTACGTACAGCACTTGCGATGGGTGCAGATAAAGCAGTCCTTATTAATACTGAAGATGATTTAGATTATGGTGATCAATTTACAACGGCAAAAATTCTTGCTGAATTTTTAAAAGACAAAGATGCAGATTTAATTATTGGCGGAAATGTAGCGATTGACGGTGGCTCTGGTCAAGTTGGGCCGCGTGTTGCCGAGCTTTTAAATATTCCTTACGTCACGACGATAACAAAGCTTGATATTGATGGAAGCAATGTGACGGTTGTTCGTGACGTAGAAGGGGATTCCGAAGTAATTGAAACAACATTACCTTTGCTAGTAACAGCGCAACAAGGATTAAATGAGCCGCGTTATCCTTCATTGCCAGGGATTATGAAGGCGAAGAAGAAACCGCTAGATGAATTAGAACTTGATGATTTAGACCTTGATGAGGACGATGTTGAAGCGAAAACGAAAACAATTGAAATATATCTTCCTCCTAAAAAAGAAGCTGGAAAAGTACTTGAAGGCGATATAGCAGCACAAGTAAAAGAATTAGTTCATCTTCTTCACACAGAAGCAAAAGTTGTCTAAGTGCATAATCTTAATGAAGAGTTTAAATAATGCGGGGGGTACCGAAAATGGCTAAAAAAATTGTAGTGCTAGGAGAAATTCGTGACGGATTATTACGTAATGTTTCCTTTGAAGCAATTTCAGCTGCAAAGACAGCTGCTGAAGGTGGAGAAGTTGTAGGTGTTTTAGTAGGTGATTCTGTAAATGCCTTAAGTAATGAATTAATCCATTATGGAGCGGATCGTGTCATTACTGTAGAACATGACACACTAAACCAGTATACAACTGACGGCTATACACAGGCACTGATGGCAGTCATTAATACTGAAAGTCCAGATGGTCTTATTATTGGACATACAGCTTTAGGCAAGGATTTAGCTCCAAAAATAGCTGCGAAATTAAATTCTGGTTTAATTTCTGATGTTACTAGCATAGAAGAAGCTGGGGGAAATTTAGTTTTTACTAGACCCATTTATTCTGGCAAAGCCTTTGAAAAGAAAATTGTGACAGACGGCTTAATCTTTGCGACTATTCGTCCGAATAATATTAGCCCATTAGAAAAAGATGAGTCAAGAACGGGAGAAGTCTCCGCTTTATCTGTGGAGATTAAAGATTTGCGAACAATTATTAAAGAAGTTGTTCGCAAGGCAAGTGAAGGGGTAGACCTTTCTGAAGCGAAGGTTGTCATTGCAGGTGGTCGTGGAGTAAAGAGTGAAGAAGGCTTTGAACCGTTGAAAGAGCTTGCGAAAGTATTAAATGGAGCAGTAGGTGCTTCGCGTGGTGCTTGTGACGCAGATTATTGCGATTATTCATTGCAGATTGGTCAAACTGGTAAGGTCGTTACACCAGATCTTTATATTGCATGTGGCATTTCAGGTGCAATTCAGCATCTTGCCGGAATGTCGAATTCTAAAGTAATTGTGGCAATTAATAAAGATCCAGAAGCTAATATTTTCAATGTGGCTGATTACGGAATTGTTGGCGACTTATTTGAAGTAGTACCTTTACTAATAGAAGAATTTAAAAAATTGAAAGTAAATGCATAATAACATGTGAGCGGCTGAGTATAGCCGCTCATTTTATAAGGTTGCAAAAGAATAGTTGTAGGGTTTACGGGGGAAATTACAAATGAAGCAAAATAATAGCAACAATAAATAAACGATGCTATACTGTCGTTATATATTTTAGTGAACTATTAGGAGGCATATATTATGGCTATAACACACGCTACAGATCAAACATTTGCAACTGAAACTGATTCAGGGGTTGTTCTTGTAGATTTTTGGGCTCCATGGTGTGGTCCTTGTAAAATGATCGCTCCCGTACTAGAGGATTTAGATGTTGAACTTGGAGAGAAAGTGAAAATCGTTAAAGTTGATGTCGATGAAAACCAAGAATCAGCAGGCAAATTTGGAGTTATGAGCATTCCTACTTTACTCGTACTTAAAGATGGTGAGGTTGTTGACAAAACTGTTGGCTTCCAACCTAAAGAAGCCCTTATGGAATTGCTATCAAAACATGTATAAATAATTTTTTTTCATTTATTAAATCCTCGGCTTTATTTAGGCCGAGGATTTTTGTATGATCATATTAAATGCTGAGGCGGCTCGCTCAGGGGCGACAAGCTTAAGGCGAGCTGGCGAGAAGGCTGTACTTTAGCCTTCTTGACAGATTGACTTAAGACCTCGAGCCCCTAGGCGCTGCAGCTGGATAAATAAATGCTGAGGCGGCTCGCTCAGAAAGGAACGCAGACTAAAATCACCACGTCCTGTGGCAACGTCTGCATGACCCACATCTTGTGGGCCTCAAGCATAAGGCGAGCTGGTTGTGCTTTCCTTTAAAGATGGAATATAGTAAGATTTTAAGCTCGGGCTTAACTAGACAACAAAAGGCTGAGGCACGGAGGTGAACGATTAATGAACGATATAATTAAAAATAAACTTCTTCTTTTGCCGGACCAACCTGGCTGTTATTTAATGAAGGATCGACAAGGAACCATTATTTATGTTGGGAAGGCAAAAATTTTAAAAAATAGGGTTAGGTCTTATTTTACCGGCTCACATGATGGAAAAACATTAAGGCTAGTAAATGAAATTGAAGACTTTGAATATATTGTCACTTCCTCCAATATGGAAGCATTGATTCTTGAAATGAATTTAATTAAAAAGCACGATCCGAAATATAATGTCATGCTGAAGGATGATAAAAGTTACCCGTTTATTAAAATAACAGCTGAAAGACATCCGCGTCTTATTACAACAAGAAAAGTAAAGAAAGATAAAGGAAAATATTTCGGTCCGTATCCAAATGTACAAGCAGCAAATGAAACAAAAAAACTACTAGACCGTATGTACCCATTAAGGAAATGTACAAATTTACCAAGTCGAGCATGTCTATATTATCATTTAGGTCAATGTCTTGGACCTTGTATTCAAGATGTAAGTGAAGATGTATATAAAAAAAATATCGATGAGATCATTCACTTTCTTAATGGTGGATATAAAGATATAAAAAAAGAACTAGTAGAAAAAATGACAGCAGCAGCTGAGGAACTTGATTTTGAAAGAGCAAAAGAATACCGCGATAAAATAGCCCATATAGAAACGACAATGGAAAAACAAAAAATTACGACAACCGACTTTACAGATCGAGATGTGTTCGGGTTTGCGTTTGATAAAGGATGGATGTGTGTTCAAGTTTTCTTTATTAGGCAAGGTAAACTAATTGAACGGGATGTATCTATTTTTCCAATCTATAATGAACCGGATGAGGAAATGCTAACGTTCTTAGGTCAATTCTATACGAAAACAAACCATTTTAAGCCACGCGAAATCCTCGTGCCAAATTCAATAAGTGCTGAAATGGCAGAGGAGCTTTTAAAAGTAAAAGTGTTAAAGCCTCAGCGTGGTCAGAAAAAGGATCTCGTTCAGCTTGCAACGAAAAATGCGAAAATTGCTTTGCAAGAGAAGTTTTCTCTTATTGAACGAGATGAGGAGCGAACGATTAAGGCAGTTGAAAATTTAGGGAAACAGATGGGAATTTATACCCCTCACCGGATTGAAGCTTTCGATAATTCTAATATACAAGGAACAGATCCAGTATCAGCAATGGTTGTCTTTATTGATGGAAAGGCCGAAAGAAAAGAGTACCGGAAGTATAAAATTAAGTCTGTTCAAGGTCCTGATGATTATGATTCAATGAGGGAAGTTGTGCGAAGAAGATATACACGTGTTCTTAAAGAAGATTTGCCACTTGCTGATCTCATTATTATTGATGGCGGAAAGGGACATGTAGAGGCGGTCCGAGATGTGCTTGAAAATGAATTAAATCTCGATATCCCCATTTCTGGACTCGTTAAGGATGAAAAGCACCGCACATCACAGCTATTATATGGAAACCCTTTAGAAATCATTCAGCTTGCCCGGAATAGCCAAGAGTTCTATCTACTACAAAGAATTCAAGATGAGGTTCACCGCTTTGCCATTACTTTCCACCGTGAGCTGCGTGGAAAAAATGCTTTTCAGTCTGTTCTTGATGATATCTCTGGGATTGGTGAAAAGCGGAAAAAACAATTGCTAAAAACTTTTGGCTCCGTCAAGAAAATGAAAGAGGCCACGCTTCAGGAGTTTAGGGATATTGGACTGCCTGAAAGAGTTGCGGATGCATTAATTAAAAAATTGCAAGAATAGTATTGTTGGAAAAATAACAATATGCTATAATTGCTGAAAATTAAATACACTTTAGAGAAATAAAGTGTTGTCCATCCTATTTTGGACTTCCGATCTAAAAGTGAAGGTAGAGGTGCAAACTTCAATAGTAAAAGCTTGGAGAAGAATGAGCTTCAATGAAAAGCTTTGAAAGGGAAAGTTTGCCGAAGTGGGGAAAGTCTCATCACTTTCTTTGCTGGTCTTGCATTTAATAAATGTAGGATTGTCAAGACAAAACACTGTCTTGGAGAGCTATCTCACTGTGTGCGTATTTTTAATACGTTTTTAAGCACAGCAATGAGATAGCCTCATTGCTGTTTTTTTGTTGTACAGGAATCTTTCCTCATTGATAAATCATTTAGAAAGAAGGGAAACTGTGGCATTAATTGTTCAGAAATATGGGGGAACCTCTGTAGGAAATGCAGAAAAAATTCAAAATGTTGCAAAGCGAATTATGGAGGAGAAAGATAAAGGAAATGATGTAATTGTTGTTGTCTCAGCAATGGGAAAATCGACAGATCAACTTGTTGATTTAGCAAAAGGAATTTCTGCAAATCCGAGCAAACGTGAAATGGACATGCTATTAACTACAGGTGAACAAATAACCATTTCCTTATTAGCGATGGCGTTAACTGAAAAAGGCTATCCGGCTGTTTCTCTAACTGGCTGGCAGGCAGGAATCAAGACAGAACCAGTCCACGGTAACGCAAGAATTATTGCTGTTGATACAAACAGAGTAACAAGAGAATTGAATGATGGAAAAATTGTTGTTGTTGCCGGTTTTCAAGGAATTACTGAGGACGGTTCCATCTCCACATTAGGACGCGGCGGCTCTGATACAACAGCCGTTGCTTTAGCAGCAGCCTTAAAAGCTGAGAAATGTGAAATTTATACAGATGTTACTGGCGTATACACGACTGACCCACGATATGTAAAGGATGCTAGAAAACTTTTGGCAGTTTCATATGATGAAATGCTTGAGCTTGCTCATTTAGGTGCAGGAGTTCTTCATCCGAGAGCTGTTGAGTTTGCTAAAAACTATCATATCCAGTTAGAGGTTCGTTCCAGTATAGAAAAAGAGTCTGGAACGATAATTGAGGAGGAAGTAAAGGTGGAACAAAATTTAGTTGTGCGTGGAGTAGCTTTCGAAAGCGATATAACGAGAGTGACTGTTCTAGGCCTGCCTGATTCATTAACAGGCCTTTCGGTTATCTTTTCAGAGCTTGCGAAAAATCAAATTAATGTAGACATTATCATTCAAAGTACTACAGCCGAACAAACAACGAATCTTTCTTTTTCAATCAAAAATGAAGATCTTGATGCAACAGTGAAAGTATTGGAAAACAGCAAGCATAAATTAAACTATGAACAAATTGAAACTGAATCAAAGCTTGCGAAAGTTTCGATTGTTGGTTCGGGAATGGTTTCGAATCCAGGGGTTGCAGCTGAAATGTTCGCCGTATTAGCTGCCCATCATATTTCCGTAAAGATGGTAAGTACTTCCGAAATTAAAGTTTCTACTGTAATTGAACAAGAAAAAATGATTCAGGCAGTTAAATCGCTACATGATGCTTTTGAACTAGCAAAGCTACAAGTGGAAGCGTGACACTTTATCGCTTCCTTATATAGAAATGAAGAAAAGCTTTCAAAAGAAGAATTTTGAAAGCTTTTTATTCGGATAATAGAACATTACTCAGACGTTATCGTATCTTTATTATCCCATTTTACAGTGAACTGCACTTTTCCTTTTTTCTTTTTCGGATGCTCAAAGGCTTCACAAATCACACCTTTTTGATTTTCGATTTGTTGTGCAATAAAGCCTGCTTCTAGCTGAAAGGTGCAATTTTTATTTTGTTCACAACGCTCCTTTATTAAAGGGCTAAATAACTCTAATTCCATTTCATTTTTTGTTTGTTTATTTAAGGTAAGACTTCCCCAAGATGCTTGCTGAAAAAAATCAATTGTCATTTCTATCGTATCTTGAGGAAATTTACGGGCAAGTTTTTTTCCAGCCCAATATAAAATCTCAGGTGCATCATCTCCAAGTAATTCAAGTAATAAAACTTCACGAATTAGTTCATAGCCGAAAGTTGAAATGGTTTCGTCCTTGTTATCTGTTAAAATGATTTCTGCTGTCGTTTCGCTCAACCTTTATTCCCCTCTTTCTATTGTTCTTCTATTATATACAATTTTGAGAAGAATTAGTTATGTGATAATGAAAAAGAAGTGTTTTCGTAACATGAAAAAAATGTTATTTTAATATATTCATTGCTTTAGAATAATTTCGTGTTGTTATTACTTTGCTTCGAAAAAATGTAATAGTAATATACTATGAAAAAATTTTTTATGAAGATTATTTAATGTAATCGTTTCCTTGACGCTCCAACATGTTGGGGGTAAAATGAACATGTCACATAATTGTAAGAAAGTGATCAACTTTTTTGCTAAGTTAAGGTTGACTGTTCGCATACATATTTGTTCTTCATTAATGGACAGCTAATCCTTAATGCCTTTTTCAAAAAATAGGGGGGTAAATCATGGCGGGTAATCGAGAGTTTTTCAATCGCAAATTGCATTCATTGCTTGGTGTTATTCCGGTAGGGATTTTTTTAATTCAACACCTTGTAATCAATCATTTTGCAACAGGGGGAGAAGAGTCATTTAATAAAGCGGTAGGCTTTATGGAAAATCTTCCATTCAAAATTATCTTAGAAATATTTATCATTTTTTTGCCTTTATTATTTCATGCTATTTATGGTCTGTACATTGCTTTCACAGCAAAAAACAATGTAAGTAAGTTCAGTTTTTACCGCAACTGGATGTTTTTTCTTCAACGTTTTACTGGCGTAATTACGCTTATTTTTGTTTCATGGCATGTTTGGCAAACTCGAATTCAGGCAGCAATGGGAGCAGATGTAAGTTATCAAATGATGAGTGATATTCTTTCAAGTCCATTTATGCTTGTATTTTATATTGTCGGTGTAATCTCAACAATATTCCATTTTTCGAATGGTTTATGGTCTTTCTGTGTAACTTGGGGAATTACATTATCTCCTCGTTCACAAGTTATTTCAACGTATGTAACGATGGGAATCTTTGTTCTACTTTCAATCGTTGGTCTTCGTGCCATTTTTGCTTTTGTATAAGTCGTTATTAATATAAGCTCTAGATCATTATCGACGTGTTTATTATGAATGTTGTACTTAGGATTAAAGGGAGTGAGTCACATTGAGTAAAGGTAAAATTATCGTTGTCGGCGGCGGTCTTGCGGGCCTAATGGCAACCATTAAAGCGGCTGAAGCTAACGTTCCGGTAGAGCTGTTTTCATTAGTACCTGTTAAGCGTTCTCACTCTGTTTGTGCCCAAGGTGGTATTAACGGAGCTGTAAATACAAAGGGTGAAGGAGATTCTCCTTGGATCCATTTTGATGATACGATTTATGGAGGAGACTTTTTAGCGAACCAACCTCCAGTTAAAGCGATGTGTGAAGCTGCACCAGGAATTATTCATTTGTTTGACCGTATGGGTGTCATGTTTAACCGTACACCAGAAGGCTTACTTGATTTCCGTCGCTTCGGTGGCACACAACATCACCGTACTGCGTTTGCTGGTGCTACTACTGGTCAGCAGCTTCTTTATGCGTTGGACGAGCAAGTTCGCAGACATGAAGTGGCAGGATTAGTAACGAAATATGAAGGCTGGGAATTCTTAGGCGTTATTACAGATGATGATGGGATTTGCCGAGGGATTGTTGCCCAGAACTTAACATCAATGGAAATTCAATCATTTGCTGCAGATGCTGTTATTATGGCAACAGGTGGACCTGGAATTATTTTCGGGAAATCAACAAACTCTGTTATTAATACTGGTTCAGCTGCTTCCATCGTGTATCAGCAAGGTGCACATTATGCAAATGGTGAGTTTATTCAAATTCACCCAACAGCGATTCCTGGTGATGACAAGCTTCGTCTAATGAGTGAATCAGCTCGCGGTGAAGGTGGTCGTGTTTGGACTTATAAAGATGGTAAACCATGGTACTTCCTTGAGGAAAGATACCCTGCATATGGAAACTTAGTGCCACGTGATATTGCTACACGTGAGATTTTTAATGTTTGTGTAGATATGAAGCTAGGCATTAACGGTGAGAACATGGTCTACTTGGATCTATCCCATAAAGATCCACATGAACTTGATGTTAAACTTGGTGGAATTATTGAAATTTATGAGAAATTTATGGGTGAGGATCCTCATAAAGTTCCGATGAAAATTTTCCCAGCTGTTCACTATTCAATGGGTGGGCTTTGGGTTGACTTTAATCAACAAACTAGCATTCCAGGATTGTTCGCAGCTGGAGAATGTGATTATTCACAGCACGGGGCAAACCGTTTAGGTGCTAACTCATTATTATCCGCCATTTATGGTGGTATGGTTGCTGGACCAAATGCAGTTAATTATATCGATGGATTAGAAAAGAGCTCTGATGCGATTTCTTCCTCTGTATTTGAGCGTGCTATTCAAGAGCAAGAAGGAAAATGGAATGAAATTATGTCTTTAGATGGAACAGAAAATGCGTATGTTCTTCATAAAGAGCTTGGTGAATGGATGACAGATAACGTAACGGTCGTTCGTTACAATGATAGATTATTAAAAACAGATGAAAAAATTGTTGAATTAATGGAACGCTTTAAAAACATTAATATTAACGATACGGCGAAATGGAGCAATCAAGGTGCTGCCTTTACACGTCAATTGAAAAACATGCTTCATTTAGCACGTGTTATTACGATTGGTGCTTACAACCGTAATGAAAGCCGCGGTGCTCATTACAAGCCAGATTTTCCTAAGCGTAATGATGAAGAGTTCTTAAAAACAACAATGGCAAAATTCACTGGGGAAGATACTGCTCCTGCATTCCATTATGAAGATGTAGATATTTCTTTATTAAAACCACGTGAACGTGACTATACAAAAAAACATTAAGAGAAGGGGAGAGTAAGTGATGAGTGACAAAAAATCAATTCGCTTTATTATAACTCGTCAAGACAATCCAGATTCTGCGCCCTATCATGAAGAGTTCGATGTAGAGTATCGTCCGAACCTTAACGTTATTTCAGCGTTAATGGAAATTCGCCGTAATCCAGTTAATGTTAAAGGTGAGAAAACGACTCCAGTTGCGTGGGATATGAACTGTCTAGAGGAAGTATGTGGAGCATGTTCGATGGTTATTAATGGAAAACCACGTCAATCATGTTCAGCACTTGTTGATCAATTAGAGCAGCCAATTCGTTTAGCACCAATGACTACATTTCCAGTAATTCGTGACCTTCAGATTGATCGAAGCAGAATGTTTGATTCCTTGAAAAAGGTAAAAGCATGGATTCCGATTGATGGAACATATGACCTTGGACCAGGTCCACGCATGCCTGAGCCTAAGCGCCAATGGGCTTACGAATTATCAAAATGTATGACATGTGGTGTATGTTTAGAAGCATGTCCAAACGTTAATAGTAAAACAAACTTTATGGGACCTGCTGTCTTTAACCAGGTTCGCCTATTCAATGCTCATCCAACAGGTGAAATGAATAAAGCTGAGCGATTAAATGCATTTATGGAAGATGGTGGCTTAACAGGCTGTGGGAACTCACAAAACTGTGTGCAATCATGTCCGAAAGGAATTCCGATTACCACATCCATTGCTGCAGTTAACCGTGCTGCAACACTGCAATCTTTCAAAAACTTTTTTGGAAGCGACAATGTGTAATTAATAGTAAAAACCCTTTTTTCAAAAATGAACTGCACCCCAATTGTTAGACACCATCTAACAATTGGAGGTGCAGTTTTTCTATGGCTAAATTTACTGCAGAAGATAAATTACAAGCAGTTGAGCGATATTTAAATGGAAATGAGAGTTCAAATGAACTAGCGAAATCGTTCGGGACTGATCATAAAGCTATCCTTAAATGGGTCAAACAATACGAATACAATGGTGTTGAAGCCTTTATTAAACCTTGTACAAATTACACACAACAGTATAAACTAGACGTACTAAATTACATGATTGAACATGGTACGTCCTTAAATGAAACAGCAGCGATTTTTAAGATCCCTGCCCCTTCAACCATTGTTGTTTGGAGAAATCTATTTGAAACACAAGGATTAGATGCCCTTCAATCAAAGAAAAAGGGGCGTCCATCCATGAAAAAGGAATCCAATCAACAACCTAAACCAGCACCGGTCAAAGGGTCTACCGAAGCACTTGAAGCACGTATTAAACAGCTAGAAATGGAAAATGAGTATTTAAAAAAGTTGAATGCCTTAGTTCAAAACAAGGGAAAATCACCAAACAAGACAAAGCACAAGTAGTCTATGAATTAAGGCATAAATATTCGGTGAAAGCACTTGTAAAACTCGCTGGCATTCCACGTAGCACGTATTATGATTTAGTGAAGCGAATGAATCAACCAGACCCAGATGCCGATTTGAAAGTGGAAATCAAAGCGATTTATGAAGAACATGAAGGTCGTTATGGGTACCGTCGTATTCGTGATGAGCTAGCGAATCGTGGACAAAAAGTAAATCATAAGAAGGTTCAACGTATCATGAAAGAGTTAGGTTTAAAGTGTTTAGTGCGTATGAAAAAATATA
Organism: Cytobacillus sp. Bva_UNVM-123; assembly: GCF_046351715.2. Lineage (NCBI taxonomy): Bacteria > Bacillati > Bacillota > Bacilli > Caryophanales > Bacillaceae > Cytobacillus > Cytobacillus sp. Bva_UNVM-123. Next base: position 3,646,707 of record NZ_CM177772.1, on the reverse strand, counting down.
AATCATACAAAGGTACAGTTGGTAAAATTGCGCCTAATATTTTAGACCGTAATTTTACCGCAAATGTCCCAAATGAAAAGTGGGTAACAGACATTACGGAATTTAAATTATTCGGCGAGAAACTCTATTTATCTCCTATTTTAGACTTATTTAATAGAGAAATTATTACTTATACAATTGGCTCTAGACCAACGTATTCACTTGTATCAGATATGTTGGTGAAAGCTTTAGAGCGCTTACCAGAGGATCATCAGCTACTAATGCATTCAGATCAAGGCTGGCATTATCAAATGAATCAATACCGGCATGCGCTTAAGTCCAGGGGCATTGTGCAAAGCATGTCTCGTAAAGGCAACTGTTACGACAACTCGGTAATAGAGAATTTCTTTGGTATTATGAAGTCGGAATTCCTCTACTTAAAGGAATTTGAAAGTGTAGAACATTTTAAATTAGAATTAGAAAAATATATCAATTACTATAATACGAAACGAATAAAGGCAAAATTAAAAATGAGTCCGGTGCAATACCGAACTCATTTTACTCAAGCTGCCTGATGAAATAACCGTGTCTAACTTTTAGGGGTCACTTCAAAAATTGGAGAAGGGTTTTTTTATATTTAGGAGGCGAGAAAAACGTGCAGAAGCAATCTTATGTATATAGGCTTTTCATTTATTCTGAAATAATTTATAATTTAAACTTGAATGAATAATCATTCATTTTAAAGTAAGGAGGAAAAAACATGGCGAAAATAAATTATATAGATAATTTTTCAGCTTGGGAGAATGAGTTTCAATTTTGTTATAGCATTACCGTGCGTTTTTCTGAAACAGATATGTTTGGGCATTTAAATAATACGGTTCCGTTTACTTATTTTGAGCTTGCCAGAATTGAATTTTTTAAACATAAGGGATTCATTCAAACATGGTTAGAAAAGGAAAGTGAGACCATCCCAGTTGTTGCAGATCTCCAATGTGATTTTATGCAACAAGCTTTTTTTGATGAAAAAATTGATATTTATGTTAAGGCAAATTCAATTGGAACAACATCAGTTGATCTTCATTATTTAGGTAAGAAAAAGGATGGGACCGTTTGTTTTACAGGAAGAGGAACGATTGTACAAATGTCCAAAAAGACTGGAAAAGGGGTGCCATGGACGGAAGAAATGAGAGCATTGCTTCAAAATGGGGAAATCATAAATGCGTAGTCATCATTAAAGACTGAATAAAAAACGAATGGATGAAGTGGGAACTAACAAACTTCATCCATTCGTTCTTATAATTTATCAGAATAGGCCTTTATTGTTAGGGAACTGTCTCTAGTTCGTACGTCGCTGACCAAGGCGCTTGCGCTTTTCTGTATTATAATCTAAATTTCGAGATGGTTGTCATTAATCGCTCTGCTAAAGCGACTAGATTACGTGAATCATTGTTAATGCGTCCCATCGCTGTTGATGATTGCTCTGTAATGGCTGCAGTTTCTTCAATTCCAGCGGAGGATTCCTCTGATATGGCTGCGATGCTTTCAATTGACGTATTAATTTGTGCTGCTGATTGAGAAATAAGTGATAACTCTCCTGCACTTTCATTAATTTTCTCTTGAATATTCGCAATCGATTGATTAATATGTTGGAATGTATTACTCGTTTCTTTAATCTTTTCATTGCCATTTTCTACTTTATTGTAGCTATTCTCGAGTAATTTCGTTACTTCTAATGAGCTTGACTGAATTTCCTGTGTTATCTCATTGATCTCTAAAACTGATTGGGCAACTTGCTCAGAAAGCTTCCGTACTTCACTAGCAACAACTGAAAAACCTTTGCCATGTTCACCAGCTCTTGCAGCTTCGATTGCAGCATTTAGAGCAAGTAAATTTGTTTGCTCTGATATCGATTGAATGGAGAGAACTAATTTGGATACTTCTTGATAGCTTTCATTTAAGCTTTCTACTCTTTCGACTGATTTTTGGACGACGGAATAGATCGTGTCCATTTGGACAGTTGTTTCCATCATTTGATTAAAGCCGCTTTCCGTTAATTTACGAATTCCTTTAGCCTCATCGCTTAATACTTCACCATTTTTATTTGAAATCGTAATGGCATGAGTAAAGTCCCTGATCATTTCAGAAAGGGAGGTGGTGCTGTGTGCTTGCTCCTCTGCCCCTTTTGCTAATTCATTCATTGTGATCGCAACTTGTTTTTGACCATCACTCGACTCCTCTGCCGTTATTGTAAAATGATTTGCGAAGGAAACAATTTCCTCAGATTCTTTATTAATATTTGTAATTAAAGAGCGTAAATTATTACACATCGTTTGTAAGGAAGAGGCTAGTTCTCCAATTTCATCATTAGATTTAACTGTAATCGTTTGTACTAAATTTCCCTCAGCGACCTCTTTGGCAACATTGCTTAATTTTTTTAGCGGCTGTGCAATTAGTCTAAACAAGTAAAAGACACAAAGTGCACTAATAAGGACTGAAAATGCCATCACGACAAGTGATATGGTCCTACCTTGAGAAAAGATAAACAAACTCTGTTCAATTGAATCATCAGCATTTTTATTATTTTCTAAAACAACATTGTATAGTTTTCCATCTAAGTTCTTATACAATTCTCTGCTTTTTTCTAATAGGACTAGAGCTTGCTCTTGATCGTTTAGCGAAGCAGCTTTCATAAAGTCTGTATGCATGTCCAAATAAGATGATAATGCATTTTTCATTTCAATAAATACTGCTTTTTGTTTTTCATTCGAAATGTTATTTTCATAAAGTTTTAGTTGCTCATTAAGCCCACTCTCTATATTGGTAATTTCTGTTTTAAAGGAATCTTTATCTTTACTATTTTGCGCAAGTAAATAGTGAGCCTGTAATGAATTTATCCTCTGTATGTAAAAATTAATACCTGCGATTTCCTGAATGGCAGGAATCCATTTATCCCCTAATTGTTTATTTTCTTTATTAATTTTCTGCATTCCATTTATACCCAAAAAACCTACGACAATCATAAAGATAAGTAATAACGTAACAAAAAATGAAAGCTTCTTGGAAATTGATATCCTCATTAAGCACTCTCTCCATCCCTGATGTAATATTTTTGTTTGTAAGATGTTTCATTTATAATATCGGTGGACAAAGGATCCCCTTTGATTGAATATTAGCAAAAAAATCAAGGAAATTTATGACAACAGGATAGAGGAGAATGTAGATTTGATACATTTTTTTCCAAACAGAAGATGAAAGGCCAAAAAGAGTTTAATGATCATAATGGATATCGCAACTATTTCTTTCTCCATAAAGGAAATGCTGTCACTTCGGATATTAACTTGACATATGATATGGTGACTAAATATATACCCACCCCGCGGTTCATAGCTGGCGAAAGGCAAGGAGGGTTATAATACTTGAAGGAGAACGAATTTACTCATAAGCCGTTACTCACCAAACGAGAAAGAGAAGTATTTGAACTGTTAGTACAAGACAAAACAACAAGAGAAATCGCTGGTGAATTGTTTATAAGCGAAAAAACAGTTCGGAACCACATTTCAAATGCCATGCAAAAGCTTGGTGTAAAGGGGCGATCACAAGCTGTTGTAGAGCTCCTTCGAATGGGAGAGCTAGAACTTTAACTAAGACCGGCAATCCTTCTTGGGGATGCCGGTTTAAACTATTTTAATCACTTTTTTTATTAAACTACATTTCAACCTTGAAATTTGCGCGGAAAAAGGTGAAAATGAATGGAAAAAGGATGTATGTATACGTACTTTTCCTTTCGGGGAGCTGAATAAGCGTAAATAAAAAATGGGAGTTGGATTCATTGGATTTGGAAGAAGTGAGGGAAAGGGATGTTTTTGCTGTTATTGAAAAGGAATTACGCTACATATCCGCAATTATTAAGCAAAAAGGTCGAGAAATATTAAGTAATTATAAGATTACTCCACCACAATTTGTTGCTCTTCAATGGCTTTTTGAGGAGGGTGATATGACGATTGGGGAACTTTCTAATAAAATGTATCTTGCTTTTAGTACAACCACTGATCTTGTTGATCGGATGGAAAAAAACAGTCTAGTGAAACGAGTTAAAGACCCGAATGATAGACGAGTTGTTCGGATTCACCTATTAGATGAGGGTGAAAGAATCATTGATGAATGCATTCAAAAACGACAATTATATTTAAAAGAAGTTTTAAATGAATACTCAAGTGAAGAAATACAAAGACTTGAAAAAAATTTAATTAGATTACATCAAGATATGCGAGTAGAATGAGGCGGTTACTTTGAAACAACCAATAGGCATCATAGATTCAGGTGTTGGTGGTCTGACTGTAGCAAAGGAAATTATGCGTCAGCTTCCACATGAAAATATTGTTTACTTAGGTGATACTGCACGCTGTCCATATGGACCAAGACCTGGAGAGGAAGTAAAAGCATTTACATGGGAATTGACAAAGTATTTATTAACACAAGATATTAAGATGCTTATCATTGCATGTAATACAGCAACTGCTGTCTCATTAGATGAGATTCAAAACGAGCTTCATATTCCCGTCATTGGCGTTATTTCACCTGGAGCTAGAACGGCACTTAAAAAGACAGGGAATCAGATTATTGGTGTTATCGGTACGGAGGGTACGATAAAAAGCGGAGCATATGAAAGAGCATTGAAGCAATTAAACAGACGTGTGAATGTACATAGCCTTGCCTGTCCTAAATTTGTTCCGCTCGTTGAAAGCGGCGAATATACTGGACCGTTAGCTGAGAAAATCATTGCTGAAACGCTAGCACCGCTAAAAGACGTAGAGATGGATACACTCATTTTAGGTTGTACACATTACCCACTACTTGAGTCATTAATTAAATATGAAATGGGTTGGCAAGTAAGTGTTATTAGTTCTGGTGAGGAAACAGCAAGGGAAGCAAGCACGATTCTTTATCACCAAAAAATGTTAAACAATTCTCATGAACAACCACAACATCAGTTTTATACAACGGGTTCAGAAATTATTTTTAAGAAAATTGCCTCAGACTGGCTAAAAATTCCGATTGAAAATGTGAATAAAATTCACCTTTAAGAAGATGACTCAAAAGCTAGGGCATTCGCCGAAAGACTTGGCGAATGCCGAGTTATTCTAATCAATGTTCATCCTAATTTTTGCACTGAGTTGATTGGAGAGGAAGACGAGAAGACTCCTCGAAAATGCATACGCATTTTTCTCGTGCGGGGTTAATTCTGAGATGATTACTCAACGTCCTGTGGGAAAAGCGGACAGGTTAATAAGAACACAAAAGGGAATATATGGGTATGGCACTTCCGCTTTATAGATTATCCATGATAAAATAGAACAAAATACATAAAATGAGGTGATATATTTGTTAGCACAGGCTGAACAATATTTAAGGCAATATTTTGGCTACACCTCCTTTCGGTCAGGACAGAAAGAGATTATCCAAAATTTATTAGAAAGCCATAATACCCTTGGAATTCTTCCGACCGGAGGCGGAAAATCACTTTGCTTCCAAATTCCCGCTCTTATGCTCCCAGGTACTGCAATTGTTATCTCCCCATTAATTTCTCTCATGAAAGATCAGGTAGACGCTCTGACAACTGCTGACATACCCGCTACGTTTATTAATAGCTCGCTCACCCAGCAGGAATACAACGAAAGAATGGCTGGGATAAGAAATGGAGAATTTAAACTCGTCTATGCAGCACCTGAACGCTTTGAATCTGATAGCTTTGTAAATTTGCTAAATCGTATTCAAGTATCCATGATTGTATTCGATGAAGCACATTGCATCTCTCAATGGGGGCATGATTTCAGACCAAGCTATCGCTCGATTGTTACAAATTTAGGCAGTTTACATGAAAGGCCAATAATAGCTGCTTTAACGGCAACTGCAACAAAAGATGTTGCAGATGATATTAGAGATTTACTACATATTCATGAATCGGATAGTTTTATTACGGGTTTTGCTCGAGAAAACCTCGCTTTTCATATTAAAAAAGGTATTAATAAAAGAGAGTTTATTAATCAATATATAAAAAAGCATCGAGATGAATCTGGCATTATCTATACATCAAGCCGCAAGGAAGCTGATCAGCTATTTAATCATTTAAAAACACAAAATTATTCAGTCGCCAAATATCATGCTGGAATGAATGAGAAGGAGCGGATAAATGCTCAAAATGATTTTGTTTATGATAAAGCTGACATTATGATTGCGACGAATGCATTTGGGATGGGTATCGATAAATCAAATGTTAGATTTGTTATCCACTATAATCTCCCTCGGAATATCGAGGCTTATTATCAAGAAGCAGGGCGTGCGGGGCGAGATGGAGATAACAGTGAATGTATCTTATTATTTTCTCCACAGGATGTACAGCTGCAGAAATTTTTGATTGAAGAATCGAATCTTGATTCTCAAAAAAGAGAGCAAGAATACAATAAATTAAAGCAAATGGTCAGTTATTGCCATACGGAAAAATGTTTGCAAACGTATATCATTGAGTATTTTGCTCCAACTAGTCAGCTTGATAACTGCGGGAAATGCAGCAATTGCTTAGATGAGCGAGAGCAAGTTGATATTACGAAGGAGTCGCTAATGATATTCTCTTGTATTAAAAGAATGGGAGAGCGCTTCGGTGTTACGTTAACGGCACAGGTGTTAAAGGGTTCGCAAAATAAGCGAATTCGTGAGTTTAATTTTGATAAGCTATCAACATATGGTTTGCTAAAGGCTTATAAGGAAAAGGGAATTGTAGATATTATTAATTATTTGCTTGCAGAAGGATATTTATCTTTAACCGATAGCAAGTATCCGATTGTCAAACTTGCTGAAAGAGCTTTACCTGTTTTAAAACAACAGGAAATGCTTTTTATGAAAACAACGATTCAAGCTCCATCTATAGAAGCTGAAGAAAATAGTGATCTTTTCAATGCTCTTCGCACTTTACGGAAAAAAATTGCTGAAGATGAAAAAGTGCCACCATATGTTGTTTTTCCTGATACAACGTTAAGGGAAATGAGCCAATATTATCCACTGGATGAGACGTCAATGCTAAGAATAAAAGGTGTTGGACAAGTGAAATACGAAAAATATGGTGAGGCTTTTATGGAAGAGATTAAGAGCTTTGTTAGTGAACAAAATATTCAAGTGGAAAATTCCGCTTTACAGTTAGAAGCTGAAGATCAAAACGCTGTTAATGAGACTCCAAGTTATTTAATGTCTTATCAATATTATCTTGATGGTCTTACAGTGAATGAAATTGCTCAAAAACGGAAATTTTCTCCCGTTACAATCCAAGATCATATTTTACGTGCAGCAAAAGAAGGTTTCGAACTAGATTGGACGAAAATATTTGATGAACATATAGAAGCCTTTGTTTTAGAGGCAGTAAAAAAGGTTGGAAAAAACAAGCTAAAGCCAATAAAAGAGGAGCTTCCTCCAGAAATAGATTATTTTATGATAAAAGCTGTGTTAATGAAGGATGAAATTGTGAATTGATCAATCGCCTCTACATTTAGCATAAGTTAAAATTTTTTTCCCTTCAGACGGTCTAAATTACAATTAGGCTCGTATACATGTAGTACAAACTGTCTTTGGAGGGATTATATGACCATAAATAAAAAAACAACGATTATTTCTGCTGTCCTATTGTCATCTGTATTATTATCTGGCTGTGGATTATTTGGTACAGACGGGAAGGAAAAAATAGATCCACCGAAATCTGTAACCTACACAGATGAGGAAACAACTGCTACTGAAGGAGCAGAAGGTGCTGATGTCGAAACGACCGGAGATGACGCTACTGTTCGTACGATTCAAACGGAACTCTATTTAGTAAATAAAGATGGCTTTGTCGTCCCACAAACGATAGCGTTGCCTGCAACAGAGTCAGTTGCGACACAGGCGCTTGAATATTTAGTAAAGGATGGTCCAGTAACCGATCTGCTTCCAAATGGTTTTCGGGCTATTCTACCTGCAGATACGAAAATATCCGTTAATATTAAAGATAAGGTAGCGACTGTTAATTTTTCGAAGGAATTTAAAGAATATGAAGCAAGTGAAGAAATGAAAATTTTGGAAGCAATCACATGGACTTTAACACAATTTGATTCAGTTGAAAAAGTGAAGCTTCAGTTGAATGGCCATGCTTTAACGAAAATGCCTGTTGGTGGCACACCAATTGGTGAGACTTTCAGCCGCTCAAATGGGATAAATATTGATACGACAGATGTTATGGATATGAACAATACGAAGCCTGTTACCGTATATTATTTAGGTGGAGAAAAAGGCTCTTACTACTATGTTCCTGTTACGAAGCGAGTTTCTGATAAACTTACAGATACTATTGCTGCGGTTGTGGAGGAGCTTGTGAAGGGACCAAGTTATTCCGCAAATTTAGAAAGTGATTTCTTAGCTAATGTTGAATTGCTTAATAAACCGGAAGTTGAGAACGGAAAAGTCACCTTGAATTTTAATGAGGCTGTTTTTAGCAATACTGACGAGAAAATCGTTTCTCAATATATGTTGAATGCTCTCGTACTTTCCCTAACAGAGCAAACAGGAATTGAAAGTGTAGCGATAACAGTTAACGGTGAGACCGAACTTGTTAACGAGAACGGTGAGAAAGTAACGGAGCCTGTAACTCGTCCGCAAAAAGTAAATACAGGTAGTTTTTAAAAGCTTTGTTTTTGATATACTATATAATGACAGTGAAAGAGGAGGCAAATACTTGCCCCTCTTATTTATTTGAAATACAAGGAAGTTTAAAACTTTAATTAGATGAGTGACTGGCTTCAGCAGGAGGCTTGTGCTTTTCTAGAGGAGGAATCAGCTTATGCGTGCAGATGGACGTAACGAACAACAAATAAGGCCAATACATATCGAAACGAATTTTTTAAAACATCCAGAAGGTTCCGTGCTAATAAGTGTCGGTGATACGAGAGTGATTTGTACAGCAAGCATTGAAGAACGTGTGCCTCCTTTTATGCGGGGAGAAGGAAAGGGCTGGATTACAGCAGAATATTCCATGTTACCAAGGGCAACTGAACAAAGAACGATCCGTGAATCCTCAAAAGGAAAAGTTTCAGGAAGAACGATGGAAATTCAGCGTTTAATTGGACGTGCTCTTAGAGCGGTTGTTGATCTAGAAGCACTTGGAGAAAGAACGATCTGGATTGATTGTGATGTGATTCAAGCTGATGGTGGGACACGTACTGCTTCTATTACTGGAGCTTTCGTTGCGATGGCTCTTGCGATAGAAAAATTAACTGGAACGAAAAAGCTGCCCAAATATCCTCTTATCGATTTTTTAGCCGCTACGAGTGTAGGAATTTTAGAAAACAAAGAAGTTGTGGTCGATTTAAATTATGTTGAGGACTCAAAAGCGCTTGTTGATATGAATATTGTTATGACAGGGTCTGGAGAATTTGTTGAATTACAAGGAACTGGTGAAGAGGCAACATTTTCATATTCAGAGCTTCAAAAACTACTAAAATCTGCGCAAGATGGGCTAGCAGATATTTTTGAACTGCAAAAAGAAGCTCTTGGTGAAACAATTACAAATAAAATTAATAAAGTAAATAATTAAAGGGGAATGTTTAAATATGCAGGAAGTGATTATTGCTACGAAAAATCGTGGAAAAGCAAATGAATTCGTGGAGCTTTTTAAAAAGTATGGATTTCAAGTAAAGACTTTATTAGATTTTCCTGACATAGAGGAGGCAGAAGAAACAGGATCTACCTTTGAAGAAAATGCGATCATTAAAGCTGAATCACTTTCAAAAGCCTTAAATCGAATCGTTCTTGCAGACGATTCTGGATTAGTTGTTGATGCATTAAATGGTCGACCAGGCATTTATTCAGCACGCTACGCTGGAGAAGAAAAAAATGATGAAGCTAACCTTTTAAAAGTGCTTGATGAGCTACAAGACGTACCAGACAATGAAAGGCAAGCCCGTTTTTACTGTGCAATAGCTGTTGCTGCCCCAAATCAGAAAACCTTTACAGTTTCAGGGACATGTGAGGGCAAAATTTTACAAGATAAAAAAGGGTCTTTTGGATTTGGCTATGATCCAATATTTTTTGTGCTAGAAAAAAATAAAGCAATGGCAGAATTGCTTCCGGAGGAAAAATCGCTAATAAGCCACCGTGGACATGCACTTAAAAAATTGGCAAACCAGCTCCCTGTTATCCTATCAGGAGCGGCGAAATAATGAAAATATTAATAGTCAGTGATAGTCATGGACTTACAACTGAATTAACGGAAATAAAGGAGAAGCATAGTGATGAAATAGACCTGTTCATTCATTGTGGAGATTCAGAGCTTTCGGCAATTGAAAAAAGTCTTTCTCGTTACTTAGTTGTCCGTGGAAATTGTGATTTTGAAAAGAATTTTCCTGAGGAGCTAGTAGAGAATGCAAATGGATTACGATTATTTATTGCACATGGTCATCGTTATTCGGTTAAATCAACATTATTAAATCTAGCCTATCGTGCGAAAGAGCTGAAGGCAAATATTGTCTGTTTTGGCCATTCACATATTCTTGGTGCTGAAATGATCGATGATATATTATACATTAATCCAGGCAGTATTCGGCTACCAAGAGGAAGGCAAGAAAAAACATATGTGATAATAGATGTTGAGGAAAAAGAAATAACGCTGCATGTGTTTGATTTACATCAAGGAGAGCTAGAACATTTAAAACAAAACTTATTCTTCACAAAATGATGTGAACAGAATAAACTATGGAGGGAAGTAAGTTGCTTCCCTCAAAAAATAGGTTATATTTTTATGTTGACATTTCATCATTAGCCTAATATAATAAAACTTGTCGTTGAAAATATTAACATGTCCCAGTAGCTCAGCCGGATAGAGCATACGCCTTCTAAGCGTACGGTCGGGAGTTCGAATCTCTCCTGGGACGTTAATTTTGAAACTCACCATTTTGTTGGTGAGTTTTTTTGTTGTTAAAAAGAGCACTTTCGTTCATCTAAAAGAGAAAAAAATTTATCATTCCTAAATATGAATAGACCAACAATGTAAGCGGATACATTAAATCAGATTACTTTAAATAATCAAATAATTTACAAAAGGGTGTTGACGATTACGAAAAATGAGCGTAAGATAGTCCTCAATATAAGAAGTTAATAATTCTGTAATAAATAATTTTCCTATTATCAATATTCAACTTAATAATGGAACTTATTTTTTTATTCTAAAAGTTTATTGGTTTAAAGTCTAAAAGTACAATAAAAAATAACTTAAAAACGAAGAAGAGGATAAGTAGTTTTATGGTTAGGAATTTTCAGAGAGCCGGTGGGGCTGGGAACCGGCAATTCCACATAAAATGAACTCACCTCAGAGTGCCAGCTTGAAAGAATATCATCGAATAGAGCTGGTCGGGTGTACATACACTCGTTATCAAAACGAACAGTATTGATACTGTTCATAAGTGCATGCAATATTGCGTGAATTTAGGGTGGTACCGTGGAACAGGTGATTTGGCCTTTTCATCCCTTTAGCCTAGTAATAGGTTTATAAGGGATGAAAGGGCTTTTTATTTTGCAAAAAAGGAAAAAAGAGGAGGTTTATTACAAATGTTGCAGGAAGCTGCCGTAACAGAATCGAAGGCTGTGCCAGATATGCTCACTGGTGCTGATCTGTTATTAGAAGCCTTGAAGAGGGAAAATGTTGAAGTGATTTTTGGGTATCCAGGTGGTGCTGTTCTACCGATTTATGACAAATTATATGATTCAAAAATTCTTCACGTTTTGCCAAGACATGAGCAAGGTGGAATTCACGCTGCTGAAGGTTATGCAAGAATCTCAGGAAAGCCTGGAGTTGTTATCGCTACATCTGGCCCAGGTGCGACGAACATTGTGACAGGTCTCACAGACGCAATGATGGATTCTCTACCACTCGTTGTATTCACTGGCCAAGTTGCAACAGGAGTAATTGGAACGGATGCTTTTCAAGAAGCTGATATTCTCGGAATTACAACGCCAATTACAAAATATAACTATCAAATTCGCAATATTGAGGATATTCCCAGAATTGTAAAAGAGGCATTTTATATTGCGACGAGCGGACGGCCTGGTCCAGTGTTAATTGATGTTCCAAAGGATATTGCTGCAGCCACTGTAACTGAAATTCCGAAGGAGCAAGAAATCAATTTACCAGGCTACCAACCTACTTTACAGCCAAATTATTTGCAAATACGAAAATTAACAGAGGCTGTGAGCAGAGCGAAAAAGCCAGTAATTCTAGCAGGAGCAGGTGTACTCCATGCTAAAGCAGCGGAAGAACTCAAGGCATATGCGGAACAGCAGCAGCTTCCTGTCATTCATACACTTCTTGGATTAGGAGGTTTTCCTGCAAATCATAAACTTTTCGTTGGTCTTGCAGGGATGCATGGCTGCTACGCAGCAAATATGGGATTAAGTGAATGTGACTTACTAATTAATATTGGGGCAAGATTTGATGATCGCTTAACTGGAAATTTACAGCATTTTGCTCCTCACGCAACTGTCGCCCATATTGATATTGATCCTGCTGAGATTGGTAAAAACGTTCCAACTGAAATTCCGATTGTCGCTGATGCAAAAGAGGCTTTGAAAGAACTTTTACATCAAAATGCCTTGCCGCCAGCTAATAGGGAATGGCTAGAGACTATTCAGCAATGGCAGGAAGAATTTCCATATTACTATGGTGAATCTTCCATGTTAAAACCTCAGAAAGTGATGGAGCTACTTTATAAAAAGTCTAACGGCGAAGCAATTGTTGTCACTGATGTAGGTCAGCACCAAATGTGGGCTGCACAATACTATCAATTTAAAAAAGCTGATAAATGGGTGACCTCTGGGGGCTTAGGAACAATGGGCTTTGGCCTTCCAGCAAGTATTGGTGCTCAGTTTGCTGACCGTGACGCATGTGTGATAGCTATTTTGGGAGATGCTGGTTTTCAAATGTCAACGCAAGAGTTATCAATCATTCAAGAATATAATCTTCCAATTAAAATTGCGATTTTTAATAATCAATCACTTGGAATGGTTCGGCAGTGGCAGGAGATTTTTTACGAGTCTCGATTCTCTCACAGCAAAATATCCGTTCAACCATCTTTTGTGAAACTCGCTGAGGCATATGGCATCAAAGGATATATCATTCAAAATGAAGAGGAAGCTGAGACGATTTTAACTGAAGTAATGAATAGCCGTGAACCTGTATTATTAGATTTTAGAATTGATCCAGATGAAAATGTCTATCCAATGATTGCGCCTGGTAAAGGATTACACGAAATGGTAGGTGCTAAGCCTTGAAAAGAATCATCTGTATGACAGTTATAAATAGTCCTGGCGTTTTAAATAGAATTACGAATCTATTTTCAAAGCGCAATTATAACATTGAAAGTATTTCAGTTGGTTTAACGGATCAAGAAGGAGTTTCAAGAATTACTTGTATCGCACATGTTAAAAGTGAGCAGGATAGCGAGCAAATTACGAAACAGTTAAATAAACAAATAGACGTTCTAAAAGTAGTAGATATTAGTGATCAAGCGATCGTTGCCAGAGAACTAGCGTTAATTAAAGTTCTCTCGACCCCTCAGACGAGAAGTGAAATCTACTCGCTAATTGAACCGTTTCGAGCAACTGTTATAGATGTAAGTAAAGACAGTTTAGTTATTCAAATAACAGGGGAGTCGGAGAAAATAGAGGCGTTTATCGAATTGATTAAGCCTTACGGTATTAAAGAATTAGCAAGAACAGGAACGACTGCCTTTCCAAGAGGAACGCAACGAACAGCTTACCAACACAAACCTTTTTCAATTGTGTAAGTAATACGTAAACTATCATATTTTTAAATAGAGAGGAAGAAATAAAAATGGCAAAAATGTATTATAACGGTGATGCAAATTCAGCATATTTAAATGGGAAAAAAGTAGCGGTAATTGGCTATGGATCGCAAGGTCATGCACATGCACAAAATATGAGAGACAGCGGTGTAGAAGTTGTTATTGGACTTCGTAAAGGGAAGTCTTGGGATAAAGCAGCAGAAGATGGCTTCCAAGTTTATTCAGTTGGAGAAGCGACTGCACAAGCGGATGTCGTCATGATTCTTTTACCAGATGAACTGCAACCGAAAGTATATCATGATGAAATTGCACCAAATTTAACGAATCAAGCCCTTATGTTTGCGCACGGATTTAATATTCACTTTAGCCAAATTGTACCACCGAAAGAGTGTGATGTTTTACTTGTTGCTCCGAAAGGACCGGGACATCTTGTACGTAGAACATATGAACAGGATGCGGGAGTTCCAGCACTATTCGCAATCTATCAGAATGTGACAGGTGAAGCGAAAGAACTTGCATTAGCTTATGCTAAAGCGATCGGTTCTTTACGAGCAGGAGCATTAGAAACAACATTTAAAGAGGAGACTGAGACGGATTTATTCGGAGAACAAGCGGTCCTTTGCGGAGGATTAACATCCCTTGTGAAAGCTGGATTTGAAACATTAGTTGAGGCAGGATACCAGCCTGAATTAGCATACTTTGAATGTTTGCATGAGCTGAAACTAATTGTTGACTTAATGTATGAAGGCGGTCTTGCTGGAATGAGATATTCGATTTCTGATACAGCACAATGGGGAGACTTTGTAAGTGGTCCACGTGTTGTTGATGAAAGAGTGAAGGAAGAAATGAAAGCAATCTTAAAAGACATTCAAGATGGGGAATTTGCCAAAGGATGGATTTTAGAAAATCAAGCAAACCGCCCAGTCTTTAATGCAGTTAATAATAAAGAAAATGAACACTTAATTGAGCAAGTTGGTAGAGAGCTTCGAAAAATGATGCCATTTGTCAATAGTGGGAAAAAGAAAGAAGTTGTTGTAAGTGCAAAAGGTTAAAATATTCGATACAACACTACGTGATGGTGAACAGTCAGCCGGTGTCAATTTGAATCTTTCTGAAAAATTAGAAATCGCTAAGCAACTTGAAAAATTGAATGTCGATATAATTGAAGCTGGCTTCCCTGCCGCTTCAAAAGGAGATTTTACATCTGTCCAAAAAATTGCCCAAACGATAAAAAATTGTTCAGTTACAGGACTTGCTCGTGGAGTGATTTCAGATATTGATGCTGCTTGGGAAGCACTTAAGGATGGGGCAGAGCCACGTCTTCATACATTTCTTGCCACATCACCAATACATCGTCAGTACAAATTAAAGATGTCGAAGGAAGAAGTCATTGAAACAGCTGTAAATACAGTAAGATACGCAGCGAAGAAATTTCCAATTATTCAATGGTCAGCCGAAGATGCTTCAAGAACAGAGCTTCCGTTTTTAGCTGAGATTGTTGAAAAGGTTATTCAAGCAGGAGCCCATGTTATTAATATCCCAGATACTGTTGGGTATGGGACTCCTCAAGAATATGGACAGATTTTTAAATACTTAAAAGAGCGTGTTCCTTCTATTAATAAAGTATCTTTATCTACTCACTGTCATGATGATCTAGGAATGGCGATTGCCAACTCGCTTGCGGCCATTGAAAATGGGGCAACACAAGTTGAAGGAACGATAAATGGAATTGGAGAAAGGGCGGGGAATGCTGCTCTCGAAGAAATCGCGCTCGCCTTGCATATTCGCAATGATTATTACAAAGCTGCAACAAGACTTCATTTACAAGAGATTAGCCGTACGAGCAGTCTCGTCAGTAAACTTACTGGTATGATCGTTCCTGCGAATAAGGCAGTTGTTGGGCGAAATGCTTTTGCTCATGAATCAGGAATTCATCAAGATGGTGTATTAAAGGAAAAAACAACATATGAAATCATATCACCTGAATTAGTAGGCGTCCAAACGAATTCATTAGTTCTCGGAAAGCATTCTGGAAGACATGCATTTAAAAATCGCTTAAATGAACTAGGTCTTTCTGTTCCAGAGGAGGAAATTAAAACATTATTTACTGCTTTTAAAGATTTAGCAGATCGTAAAAAAGAAATAACAGATGAAGATATTGTTGCACTCGTACTTGGAGATCGACTATCTGCTGAAGAACGTTTTTACGAATTAATTCAGATTCAAGTGCAATACGGTACGAATCAAGTCCCAACTGCTACAGTGACATTAACTGGACTTGATAAAGAAATAATTCAGGAAGCGGGTACAGGCGCAGGCAGTATCGAAGCACTTTATAATACACTTGAAAAATGTGTGGACGGAGAAATTCATTTGCTGGATTATCGTATTCAATCCGTTGGCGCCGGTAGGGATGCACTAGCACAAGTTTATGTGAGCTTGAAATATATGGATACGGAAACAAGTGGACGAGGACTTGCTCAAGACGTATTAGAAGCTTCAGCGAAAGCGTATTTAAATGCTATTAATCGTGTCATTTATATGAAAAATAAAGTACCAGTACTTAATGTAGTGAACTAATAGATGAATAGCGGAATAACATAATGGATTTATTAAAAAATGACGGAGGGGTAAAAATGAAAAAACGTATCGCTGTTCTTCCTGGTGATGGAATCGGTAAAGAAGTGGTCAAAGGTGCAATTGAAATTTTGCAGGTTGTTGGGGAGCGCTTCGGTCATCAATTTGAATTCCGCTATGGAAAGATTGGTGGCGAGGCCATTGATACGGTTGGAAACCCACTGCCTGATGAAACAATTGAGTTGTGCAAACAAAGCGATGCGGTTTTACTTGGAGCAGTTGGTGGACCGAAATGGGAAAGCCAACCAGTTCACCTTCGTCCTGAACGTGGTTTGCTAAAAATACGGAAAGAATTAAACTTATATGCAAATTTAAGACCGACTTCTTATTATTCAAGCCTTGTTGATTCATCCCCTCTTCGGCAAGAGGTCATCGAGGACGTCGATATGCTCATGGTTCGTGAATTAACAGGTGGTTTGTATTTTGGAAAACCTAGCGAGCGGACGCAGAAAAATGGTGAAGAGGCTGTCGTGGATACGTTATTTTATCAAAAAGATGAAATGCTGCGCGTCATGAAACTCGCTTTCCAGCTTGCAGCTGAACGACGTGGGAAGGTCACTTCAGTAGATAAAGCAAATGTGTTGGAATCGAGTCGAATGTGGAGGGAGGTTGCAGAAGAGGTAGCAAAGGATTATCCTCATGTCACATTGGAACATATGCTTGTTGATAATGCAGCAATGCAATTAATTAAAAAGCCAAAACAATTTGATGTCGTCGTAACAGAAAATTTATTTGGTGATATTTTAAGTGATGAAGCCTCAGTTTTAACAGGATCTTTAGGAATGCTGCCTTCAGCAAGTCTTTCTGAAAACGGCCCTTATTTATATGAACCAATCCATGGTTCCGCACCTGATATTGAAGGGAAAAATATTGCGAACCCGATTGCAACTATTCTTTCTGCTGCTATGATGCTTCGATTATCATTTGGATTGAAAGAGGAAGCGAAAGCGATTGAAAATGCTGTCAATCAAGTACTCGATATGGGCTATAGAACGAAAGATATTATGGCATTTGGCAAAAAGCCAGCATCAACGACTGAAATGGTAGAAGAAATTAAAGCCACCTTCCTAGACAACGAAGCCATCATGAACATCATGGGCGCATATGCATAGAAAAGCGAAGGCGACTGATTAGCCCCGACAAGCATAAGACGAGCCAGCGTGGAGGTAGCTTTTGACCTTCATGCTGGATTGGCTTATGACCTCGAGGGGCTAGGAGCCGCAGCTAGCCAAAGAAAAGCGGAGGCGGCTTGCCAAAGAAAGGCGACTATTTAAAGCAATATATTTCTTATACGACCTCCAAGTGGTCGTTTTTCTTTTAAGTTTCTAAATCTTGAATGTAAAGCGAATTTGATAAGGAGTTTGAAAAAAATGGGTAAATCGATTATTGATAAAATATGGGAAAAGCATATCGTTCACAAAGAAGAAGGAAAGCCTGACTTAATGTATATAGACTTACACCTCGTTCATGAGGTTACTTCCCCCCAGGCATTTTCAGGATTAAGGATGAAAAATAGAAAAGTAAGAAGGCCAGATAAAACTTTTGCTACTGTTGACCATAATATTCCGACAGACAATCGCTATGATATTAAAGATGCAGTTGCCTTAAATCAAATGACTACATTAGAAAAGAATTGTGTAGAGTTTGGTATTGAATTAGCTGGAATAGATAGCCCAAACCAAGGGATTGTTCATGTTATTGGACCTGAGCTAGGTTTAACACAGCCAGGAATGACAATTGTTTGTGGGGATAGTCATACTTCAACACATGGGGCTTTCGGCTCCATCGCATTTGGAATTGGGACGAGTGAAGTTGAACATGTAATGGCAACACAAACGATATGGAGAGAAAAACCAAAAACGTTAAAGCTTGAAATTAACGGAGAATTAAGAAAGGGCGTTACGGCCAAAGACGTCATTTTGTATATTATCGCATCTTATGGGATTGATTTCGGAACAGGTCATGTAATTGAATATTGTGGTGAAACGATTAGAAAGATGACGATGGAAGAAAGAATGACCATTTGCAATATGTCAATTGAGGGTGGAGCAAGGGCTGGACTAGTTAGTCCAGATGAAACGACTTTTACTTATATGAAGGGAAGAAAACATATTCCAGAAGGTGAAAATTTCTTAAGTGCTATAGAAGAGTGGAAGCAGCTAGCTTCAGATTATGATGCCGTTTACGATAAGGTTATTTCAATAGATGCAAATGATATTGCGCCGATGGTTAGTTGGGGAACAAATCCTGCAATGACAGCCAAAATCAATGATCGAATTCCTACATTTAAAAAATGTAAAACAGAGATTGAGAAAAGGTCTCTTGAAAGAGCACTTGAATATATGGGGTTACAAGAAGGACAGAAAATCGAAGAAATTAAGATTCAGCATGTGTTTATCGGATCCTGCACAAATTCGAGAATTGAGGATCTACGTCAAGCGGCACATATTGCTAGGGGGAGAAATGTACACCCTAATGTGAGGGCACTTGTTGTCCCTGGTTCTCAGCAAGTAAAGAAACAAGCTGAGACTGAGGGGCTGGATACCATCTTTAAGCAAGCAGGTTTTGAATGGCGTGATTCAGGCTGCAGTATGTGTTTGAGCATGAATAATGATATCGTTCCAAGTGGAGAACATTGTGCTTCTACCTCTAATCGAAATTTTGAAGGTCGCCAAGGCTCTGGTGCGAGAACACATTTAGTCAGTCCTCTTATGGCAGCAGCAGCAGCCATTAATGGCCGTTTCGTTAATGTGAGTGAATTGATTTAATGTCGATAAAAGTATATAAAACAACTCGAATCTCATAGAGGAGGAACCGAAATTGACTGAATTTAAAGTTTTACATGGAAAAGCAATTGCTTTAGACCGAGCGAATGTAGATACAGATCAAATTATTCCAAAGCAATTTTTAAAAAGAATCGAAAAAACAGGCTTTGGGAAATATTTATTTTATGATTGGCGGTATTTGAAGAACGGTGAGGTAAATCCAGAATTTGAATTAAATCTTCCAGAAAATCAAGGCGCGGAAATTTTGATTGCGAATGAAAATTTCGGCTGCGGATCTTCTAGAGAGCATGCCCCATGGGCTTTAGCTGATTATGGATTTAAAGTAATAATTGCTCCGTCATTTGCAGATATATTCCATCAGAACTGTTTGAAAAATGGGATGCTTCCTATTCAATTATCTTCTGAACATGTGAAATATTTATTGGAAGAAGCAAAAAATCAGCCTTATAACTTAAAAATTGATCTAGAAAATGAAACAATTTCTGATAATAATAGTTTTATAATGAAGTTTGAAATTAATGGGTATTGGAAAAAAATGCTTATGAATGGTTGGGATGAAATTGAAATTACCCTTCAGCTTGAAAATAAAATTAGTGAATACGAACGATCAAATGTATCTTAACTAAAAATAGATAGATTCACAGTAGTTGCTGTGGATCTATCTATTTTTTTATAATATGAATTTAGCCGTCTCTCCTTTTCTAATTATGAATTGGATGCTAAACTAATTCAAAATAATAAGATTTGAGGCGTACAACAATGAAAAAGCGAGCTAGGAAAAAACTAAATGATAAAGTTATCCTATTTCCCGACCTCGAAAAAAGACTCCTTGAGAAAGGGTTGGAAAGCCTACAACAAAAGAATTTTCGTGATGCTATTGATTATCTTGAAGAAGCGCTGGCGCTTGATCCAGATAATCATGATATTCTCTTTGGCCTTGTCCTTGCTAATTTGGAATTAGGTTTATTACTGAAAGCTAAGGAATTTGCAAATCGGATGCTGCAAATGGGGATCGGTGATTATATTCATATTATTGAACTATACATTATGATTCTTGTGCAGCTTCATCAATATGATGAAATCGTTGCAACGATTGAAATCCTATTAGAAGAAAGAGAAATTCCGAAAGAGAAATTCGAGCACTTTACAAGTATGCTGCATTTTAGTAGAAAAATGGCAGATGCAAAACCTTTACAGGAAAAAGAAAGTGATATTACGGATGAACTCATCGGTCGAAAGCTCGATCTTTTCTCTTATAAAAATCAAGAAGCGCAAATACAACTAGGTGCTCAATTAGCAGAGAGAAACATTACGCCTTATATACAACAAATAAAATTTTATCTTCAGGCAAAAGAAGGGGATCTTTTCTTTAAAACGATCTTGTTAAATGTATTAATAAATCAAGAATATGATCAAGAAATTATGATCGAGAAGTTGGACAAACAACTAGCTGTAAATCCTGCTAATTTACAAAATAACAAAATACAGCCACAACAAAATAGGCTGCTCCATATCTTGAATGAGCAATTAGAACATGTTAATCCTGTTCTCTTAAATAATCTTAACAGTTTAATTAGACGTCATTTCTTTATCCTCTATCCTTTCGAGCTCGAGCAATACAAGGATGAAGTTTGGGCAGCAGCCTACCATTTATTAGCGGCAGCTTATCAGGGGATTTCAAATGAAGCAGAGGAATTAGCTGAGAGATATGATGTGAAAAAAGAGGATATAGTAGAAGCTGAACTAGTATTAAAGAAAATAGAAGAAATTTCATCCACCATTTTTTAGCTTCATTGTTGAAAGAATGGGTGCGTATGTTATAATATAATGGTTGTATATGTAAATGGGATTTTTTACAGTGTAAGAAAGCTATATCCATATCCATTCGTTATGAATGAAATGACAATAGATCGTTGGAGGGAAATAATCGTATGTCTGCAAAATTTGAAAAATTAGAAGGGAACCATGGAGTTCTTACAGTTGAAGTAGATGCAGAAAAAGTAACTGAAGGTTTAGAGGCTGCATTCAAAAAAGTCGTTAAACAAATCAATGTTCCAGGTTTCCGTAAAGGCAAAATGCCTCGTGGCATGTTCGAAAAACGTTTCGGAGTTGAATCTCTATATCAAGATGCTGTAGATTTTCTTCTACCAGAGGCTTATGCAAATGCGATCGAGGAAACTGGTATTGAGCCAGTTGACCGCCCAGAAATTGATGTTGAGCAAATTGAAAAGGGCAAAAGTTTTATTTTTACAGCTAAAGTTACGGTAAAGCCTGAAGTAAAACTTGGCGAATATAAAGGCCTTGAAGTTGAAAAGTTCGATACAGAAGTAACAGAAGAAGATGTAAATAATGAATTAAAGAGCATGCAGGAGAAACAAGCTGAGCTTGTTGTTAAAGAAGAAGGCAAAGCTGAAAATGGCGACACTGTCGTCATTGATTTTGAAGGTTTTGTAGATGGAGAAGCATTCGAAGGTGGAAAAGCGGACAATTTCTCTCTTGAGCTTGGATCTGGTCAATTTATCCCTGGATTTGAGGAGAAGTTAGTAGGTGTTGCTTCAGGAGAGTCAAAAGATGTTGAAGTAACTTTCCCAGAAGAGTATCATGCTGCTGAATTAGCTGGCAAGCCTGCTGTATTCAAAGTTACTGTTCATGAAATTAAAGGGAAAGAGCTTCCTGAATTAGATGATGAGTTTGCTAAAGATATTGATGAAGAGGTTGAGACATTAGCTGCTCTTAAAGAAAAAGTAAAAACTCGTTTAGAAGATAGCAAAAAACATGAGGCAGAGCATTTTGTACAAGATACAGTAGTTGAAAAGGCTACTGAAAATGCAGAAATCGATCTGCCAGAGGTTATGGTTGACACTGAATTAGACCGTATGGTAAAAGAATTTGAACAGCGTCTGCAAATGCAAGGAATGAATCTTGAACTTTACTTCCAATTCTCTGGTCAAGATGAAAGTGCATTACGCGAACAAATGAAAGAAGAAGCTGAGAAGCGCGTTCGTGTAAATTTAACTCTTGAAGCAATTGTAAAAACTGAGAATATTGAAGTTACTGATGAAGAAGTTACAGCTGAGCTAAGCAAAATGGCTGAGATGTATAATATGACTGCAGAAAATATTCAAAAAGCTTTAGGAAGCCTTGATGGAATAAAATCAGATCTTCAATTCAAAAAAGCAGTTGACTTCCTTGTAGAAAATAGCAAAACTATTTAATAAAAATAACATAATAAACAAGGCGCGATTTTATCGTGCCTTGTTTTATAAAATAGAAAATGTTTTTTTAGAATAAAGATAATTTCCAGTAAATACATATGAATTAATTGGTTAAAAACAATCGACTTAACTTAACCAAAAATGGTTAAGCTTATTGAGAATAACTTTTTGATTAAACATAGAGAAAATGGGTAAATATGTAACAATACATAAGAGAACTGGCTTTGCAAGAGTTATTATTTCCTGTCCATAATAGATATATGGTACAATGCAGTACATGACTAAAATGGTGATAGTTAAAAATCAGGATATTTTGCATACGTTTTGCATGCTTAATCTGATATGAAGTTTTTTAAGGGGTGAATATTTTGTTTAAATTTAATGATGAAAAAGGGCAGCTGAAATGTTCTTTTTGTGGCAAAACACAGGATCAAGTGCGCAAACTTGTTGCCGGACCAGGTGTATATATATGTGACGAATGTATCGAGCTTTGTACAGAGATTGTAGAAGAAGAGCTGGGTACTGAAGAGGAAGTTGAATTCAAGGATGTTCCGAAGCCAGCTGAAATCCGCGATATTCTTGATGAGTATGTTATTGGACAGGAACAAGCAAAAAAGTCTTTATCTGTAGCTGTTTATAATCATTACAAACGCATAAATTCCAATAGCAAAATTGATGATGTAGAACTATCGAAAAGTAATATCGTCATGATCGGACCGACAGGGAGCGGAAAAACACTACTCGCTCAAACGTTAGCTCGTATATTGAATGTTCCATTTGCAATCGCAGATGCAACATCATTAACGGAAGCAGGGTATGTGGGAGAAGATGTTGAAAATATTCTTTTAAAGCTGATTCAATCTGCTGATTATGATGTTGAAAAAGCGGAAAAAGGAATTATCTATATTGATGAAATCGATAAAGTGGCACGTAAGTCTGAAAATCCATCTATTACAAGGGATGTTTCAGGTGAAGGTGTTCAACAAGCCTTGTTGAAAATATTAGAAGGCACAGTTGCAAGTGTTCCTCCTCAAGGTGGACGAAAGCATCCACATCAAGAATTTATCCAAATTGATACAACAAATATTTTGTTTATTTGTGGCGGAGCATTTGACGGGATTGAACAAATTATTAAACGTCGCTTAGGTCAAAAAGTAATTGGATTTGGTCCTGATGTGAAGCAGGATGAAGTTGAACATAAGAATCTTTTATCAAAAATTCTTCCAGAGGATTTATTGAAATTCGGTCTCATTCCAGAATTTATTGGTCGTCTTCCAGTTATTGCGAGCCTATTGCCACTTGATGAAGATGCCTTAATTGAAATTCTTACGAAACCAAAAAATGCCCTTGTCAAACAATATCAAAAAATGCTTGAGCTTGATAATGTAGAGCTTGACTTTGAAGCAGAAGCTTTAGTAGAAATTGCCAAAAGGGCTATCGAACGAAAAACAGGTGCTCGTGGTCTCCGTTCTATTATTGAAGGGATCATGCTTGATGTCATGTTTGAACTGCCTTCCCGTGATGATATAAAGAAATGTATTATAACGAAAGAAACGGTCATTGATAATACATTACCTAAGCTTTTATTAGAAGATGGAACAATTATTGATGAAGAGCGTAAAACATCAGCATAATACTAGAAGTGTGAATGAAGTAAAAAAGCTAAACCTTAATAGGTTTAGCTTTTTTTTGTCCAGCTTTTTACAAGATAAATCTTGTTTATTCCAATCAGGTGAGGGAGATACTAGCATATATCAGCGAGACTAAGAAAAGCAGAAGCACTCTAATTGAGTGCTAGAGCTAGACAAAGTGCAGGAGGGAAAAGTATGAGTTGGACGGGGATTGCCCTATTTATACAATTGTTTTTTGGAATCGTTATTGGGCTCTATTTTTGGAATTTGCTCAAAAACCAGCGAACTCAAAAAGTTTCAATTGACCGCGAATCAAAAAAAGAAATGGATCAATTGAAAAAAATGAGAGCTATCTCTTTAACAGAGCCTTTAGCTGAAAAAGTTAGACCAGCGAGCTTCTCTGACATAGTTGGGCAAGAGGATGGAATTAAATCGTTGAAAGCAGCATTATGCAGCCCAAATCCCCAGCATGTAATTATTTATGGTCCACCTGGTGTAGGAAAAACCGCAGCCGCTAGACTTGTGCTCGAAGAAGCAAAGAAAACATCAAAGTCACCTTTTAAACCATCTTCAGTATTTATCGAATTAGATGCAACAACAGCTCGTTTTGATGAGCGTGGTATTGCCGATCCACTCATTGGCTCTGTTCATGATCCGATATACCAAGGTGCTGGAGCGATGGGGCAGGCAGGAATTCCTCAGCCGAAACAAGGGGCGGTCACAAATGCTCACGGTGGTGTCCTTTTTATTGATGAGATCGGTGAGCTGCATCCAATCCAAATGAATAAACTATTGAAAGTATTAGAAGATAGGAAAGTGTTTCTAGAAAGTGCTTACTATAATGAAGAAAACACGCAAATCCCTAATCATATTCATGATATTTTCAAAAATGGATTGCCAGCAGATTTTAGATTAATTGGTGCCACAACAAGAACACCAAACGAAATTCCACCGGCCATTCGCTCGAGATGTATGGAGGTTTTTTTCAGAGAGCTGGCAGAGGAAGAAATTATTGAAGTTGCGAGAAAGGCTGCTGAAAAGGTTAAGCTTTCCATAAGTGAAAATGCACTAACTATTTTGGCTACATATGCTAGAAATGGACGAGAAGCGGTGAATATGATTCAAATTGCCGCAGGACTTGCAATAACGGAAGAGAGAGCATGGATTAAAGATGAAGATATTGAATGGGTCATTCAATCGAGCCAGCTTTCTCCAAGAATGGAACGGAAAATTAGCACAGATTCAGCGGTTGGAGTTGTAAATGGTCTTGCTGTCTATGGCCCGAATTCAGGTGCTCTTCTTGAAATAGAAGTAACAGCGATTTCTGCTAATGATGAAAAAGGAAGTATAAACATTACCGGAATCGTAGAGGAAGAAAGTATTGGGGGTCAGGGGAAATCAATTCGTAGAAAGAGCATGGCTAAAGGCTCGATTGAAAATGTGATAACGGTCCTTCGTTCAATGGGAGTTCCAGCGAATGATTTTGATATTCACGTTAATTTTCCTGGAGGCATCCCTATCGATGGACCTTCAGCAGGCATAGCAATGGCAACGGGAATATATTCCGCTATATACAATTTACCAATTGATCATACAGTTGCGATGACAGGGGAGATAAGTATTCATGGATTTGTGAAGCCAATTGGCGGTGTCTATCCAAAAGTAAAAGCTGCAAAAAAGGCTGGGGCAAAAACGGTTATAATCCCCCAAGAAAACATGCAATCCATCCTTAATGACATACAAGGCATTCGAATTGTTCCTGTAAACCATTTAAATGAAGTTTTTGAACTTGCATTATTAAAAAAATTTTATCGGGAGCAAATCATTCCTGCTTCTATTGAATTAGCAAAAAAAGAAAGCATATAAATGGATAAAACTTCGGCTTGAATGATAGGACAGGCTGAAGTTTTATTAAGGTAATAAGTAAGTATAAAATTTTGATTGGGTGTCGCCAACTATATCATGTAAGAAAAAGCCAGGGCATTCGTCGAGAGAAATAGACGAATGCCGAATTTTTCCGATTTGATGGTCATAGGCCCTTCCTTCAAATAGGGGGATAACCATCCTCAAGCTTCCTTTTCTTTAGTTAGCTTGTTACTTTAGCATTTCTAATTAGACACTGATGGTTAAATACGATAGAATTGTACAAAGAAAATATTAGTAATAAAAGATGAAATTGGAGGTGCGTTAGTTTGGCGAAAAAGAAAGAAATCATCGTCCCCCTCCTGCCTCTTCGGGGTTTGCTTGTTTTTCCGACAATGGTCCTTCATTTAGATGTTGGGCGTGAGAAATCGGTACAGGCTCTTGAAAGAGCAATGGTTGATGAACATTTAATTTTCCTAACTTCGCAAAAAGAAGTATCAATAGATGATCCAATGGAAGAAGATTTGTACAAAAGAGGAACATTAACACGTGTTAAACAAATGCTTAAACTTCCTAACGGTACGATTCGTGTATTAGTAGAAGGATTGCAGAGAGCCGATATTGTTGAATTCAAGGATGAAACTTCCTATTATTCTGTTAGTGTTGTTGCATTTGATGAATCAACAACGAAGGATGTAGAAGCTCAAGCATTAATGAGGACTATGCTTGAATACTTTGAACAATACATAAAAATTTCGAAAAAAATATCTGCTGAAACATACTCAGCAGTAGCCGATATTGAAGAGCCAGGCCGGATGGCTGACATCATATCCTCTCACTTGCCTTTAAAGCTTAAGGAAAAGCAGGATATTTTAGAAATATTAGATGTCAAAGAGCGGATGAATCGGGTCATCGATATCATTCATAATGAAAAAGAAGTATTGAATTTAGAAAAGAAAATTGGTCAACGTGTCAAAAAGTCTATGGAGCGTACTCAGAAGGAATTTTATTTGCGTGAGCAAATGAAAGCAATCCAAAAAGAGCTTGGAGACAAAGAAGGAAAAACAGGTGAAATTGCTGATCTGACTGAAAAAATAGAAGAGGCTGGCATGCCTGAGCATGTTTATTCGACTGCAATGAAAGAATTAGAACGGTATGAAAAGGTGCCTTCGAGCTCAGCAGAAAGTGGAGTTATCCGCAATTATATTGAATGGCTTATTTCATTGCCATGGAATAAGGCGACTGAAGATGACATTAATATCAATAAAGCCGAAAAAATTTTAAATGATGATCATTATGGACTTGAAAAGGTAAAGGAACGGGTGCTTGAATATTTAGCTGTTCAAAAGCTAACAAATTCACTTAAAGGCCCAATCCTTTGTCTTGCTGGCCCTCCTGGAGTTGGAAAAACAAGTTTAGCACGCTCGATCGCTACGTCTCTTAATCGAAATTTTGTGCGTATATCTTTAGGTGGTGTCCGTGATGAATCAGAAATTCGCGGTCATCGGAGAACATATGTTGGAGCCATGCCTGGAAGAATTATTCAAGGAATGAAGAAGGCTGGCACGATTAATCCTGTCTTTCTTCTAGATGAAATTGACAAAATGTCAAATGATTTCCGAGGTGATCCTTCTTCAGCAATGCTCGAAGTTTTAGATCCAGAACAAAATAATAGTTTCAGCGACCATTATATTGAAGAAACTTATGATCTTTCGAAAGTGATGTTTATTGCAACAGCAAATGATTTGGCGACGATTCCTGGACCATTAAGGGATCGGATGGAAATCATCACCATTGCAGGGTACACAGAGCTTGAGAAAATTCATATAGCGATTGATCATCTATTACCGAAGCAAGTGAAAGAGCATGGTTTGACAAAATCACAGCTGCAAATTCGTGAAGAAGGCATTCAAAAAATCGTTCGTTACTACACGAGAGAAGCTGGTGTTCGAGGATTAGAGCGTCAGTTAGCATCCGTTTGCCGCAAAACGGCAAAGATCATTGTTTCTGGTGAGAAGAAAAGAGTTATCATTACTGAAAAAAATGTAGAAGAGTTTCTAGGAAAACCGATATTCCGCTATGGTCAAGCAGAGCTTGAAGATCAAATCGGAGTTGCTACAGGTCTTGCTTACACGACAGTTGGAGGGGACACATTACAGATAGAAGTTTCTCTTTCCCCGGGAAAAGGAAAGCTTGTCCTTACTGGAAAGCTTGGAGATGTGATGAAGGAATCAGCTCAAGCTGCTTTCAGCTATGTTCGTTCTAAAGCAAATGAATTAGGGATTGAAGAAGACTTCTATGAGAAATATGATATTCATATTCACGTCCCAGAAGGAGCCGTTCCGAAGGATGGACCATCAGCCGGGATAACCATTGCAACGGCACTTGTTTCAGCACTTACGGGTAAACCAATTCGTAAGGAAATTGGAATGACAGGTGAGATTACATTGAGGGGACGTGTGCTTCCGATTGGCGGATTGAAAGAAAAGTCATTAAGCGCCCATCGTGCAGGATTGACTAAAATCATTCTTCCGAAAGACAATGAAAAAGATATAGATGATATTCCTGAAAGTGTTCGTGAAGATTTGAAGTTTGTGCTTGTGTCTCATGTTGATGAAGTGCTCGAACATGCATTGACAGGCGGTGCCGACAATTGAAAGTAAATACTGCAGACATTGTAATAAGTGCGGTAAAGCCTGATCAATACCCAGAAGGGGGATTGCCAGAGTTTGCCTTGGCTGGTAGATCAAATGTTGGAAAATCTTCTTTTATTAATAAAATGTTAAATCGGAAAAGCTTAGCAAGAACGTCATCAAAACCTGGTAAGACTCAAACGTTAAACTTTTTCTTAATAAATGAAATTTTATATTTTGTTGATGTCCCTGGATATGGCTATGCGAAAGTTTCGAAAAAGGAACGTGAAGTATGGGGGAAAATGATTGAAACATATTTAACGAATAGAGAGCAGCTCAAAGCTGTCGTTCTAATTGTAGATTTGCGTCATCCCCCAACAAATGATGACATAATGATGTATGACTTTTTAAAGCATTACGAGATTCCTTGTGTCATTATTGCGACTAAAGCTGATAAAATCTCTAAATCCAAATGGCAGAAGCATATTAAAATTACGAAAGAAACATTGAACCTGAACAAAAACGATCATCTCATACTTTTTTCATCTGAAACAGGTCATGGAAAAGATGAGGCATGGTCTGTTCTTCAAAGCTATATATAGAAATTGGAATGAACCTAGTTGCGAAAGGCAGCTAGGTTCATTTTTTTGATTAGCTCTGTTACTCATTTCATCTAGTAAAATTCCTAGTTCATTTCGTTTTTTGTCAAAAGATAAGGAATTGCGAGGATTTGCTAGAATAATTGAACAATTAAGGGCATCAGATACTTCAGTGAATGGCAGCTAAAAATTTCCTATAATATCACTAATTATCACATAATATGAATTTTGGGAAAAATAAAAACATATGTTAAGGTAGTTAAAGATAAAAAATAAGAGAGAAAGAAAGGGGAAAAAGATTTTTGCGACATATAAGAAAACAATTTTTTATCATATTTGTAGTATTGCTTTTAGCAGCATGTGGATCAAAAGAATCAGCCAAAGAAGGCATGAAGCTTGTTGATGAAGGAAAATTTACATTTGCTGCTTCAGGTGAATTCAATCCATTTAGTGTTACGAATGATGACGGCGCAATGAGTGGCTTTGATATTGATGTGGCAGAAGCAGTAGCAAAGGAACTTGGTCTAGAACCAGTCCAGCATAAATTCAAATTTGGAGGAATTGTTGAAGGAGTAAAGTCTGGTCGATTTGATGCAGCGGTTGCAAGTCATACGATTACAGATGAACGTTTAGAAGCTGTTAATTTTTCAATCCCCTATTATTATTCAGGTCCCCAAATCTATGTGCGTCCCGATAGTACAATCCAAACACTCGAAAATTTAAAAGATTTAGAAGTAGCTGTTGCGAAAGGCACAACATATTCAGAAATGGCAGAGCCAGTTACAGCGAATATTAAATTTTATGATAGTGATGTTGTCGCATTAGAGGCATTAAGCAAAGGAAAGCATGATGCCGTTATTACAGATTTTGTTACTGGGAAAGAAGCGATTGGAGCAGGTATGCAAATTGAAGGAAAAGAGCTGCTCGGTCGAAGTGAACAGGCGATAGCCATTGCAAAAGGCAATGATGAGTTGCTTAAACAAGTAAATAAAGCGCTGGAAACACTACATGAGAATGGTACGCTAACAGAAATAAGCCAAAAATACATCGGTGAAGATATAACGATTGATCCTGAGAAGGAATAAACAAGGGGTGAATGTAGATAAGAGCATTCGCCCTTTTTTACTAAAAAATGGTAAGGGATGGTGCACGTGGATTTATTGACTAAATTTATAGATACGTACCCAATTTTTTTAAAAGGAATGCTGCTAACCTTTCAACTAACAATCGTATCTATTTTAATAGCCATAGTGATTGGTTTGTTTTTTGCCTTTTTAAAGATCTCAAATATAAAAATATTAGAAATGATTGCGAACTTTTATATTTTTATCGTTCGTGGGACACCTTTAGTCGTACAAATTTTTATTTTCTTTTTTGGCTTAACTGCCTTGAATATTTCAGATTTTTGGTCTGTCGTATTAGGGTTAGCATTTCATAATGGAGCATATATTGCTGAAATATTTAGGGGAGCGATTCAATCAATCGATCGAGGGCAAATGGAAGCTGGTCGCTCGCTCGGAATGACAAGGAACTTAGCGATGAGAAGAATTATTCTTCCGCAAGCTGTCAAAAGGGCACTTCCTCCACTAGGAAATCAATTCATTATTGCTTTAAAAGACTCCTCACTTGCTTCATTTATCGGTATGTATGAGCTCTTTAATGTAGCGACAACACAAGGATCCATTAAATATGATTACATGAGCTACTTGCTCATTGTTGCCGTATATTATTTAATTCTAGTTCTTGTATTTTCAACAATTGTAAGCTTTATCGAAAAAAGAATGGCAACGAGTGATTAAGAGGTGATAAATAATGAGTGACGTAATGATAGAAGTAGAGAAATTAAACAAATCATTTGGTAACTTACATGTGCTAAAAGATATTGATATGACTGTGAAACAAAGTGAAGTTGTTTGTCTAATAGGGGCGAGTGGTTCAGGAAAAAGTACTCTTTTACGCTGTTTGAATTTTTTGGAATTCAAAAATAGCGGAATCATCAAAATTGCAGGGGAGCAGATTGAAAAAGAAACACATAATCTCAATGAAGTGAGAGGGAGAGTTGGAATGGTGTTTCAGCATTTTAATTTATTTCCTCACAAAACCGTTTTAGAAAATGTGATGGAAGCACCATTATATGTGAAAAAACTTCCGAAGGAGCAAGTGAGAAAAGAGGCGAAAGAGCTTCTAAAAAAAGTAGGTTTATCAGATAAAGAAAATGTATATCCATCAAAGCTTTCGGGAGGACAAAAGCAGCGCGTTGCCATCGCAAGAGCACTTGCAATGAAGCCGGACATTATGCTGTTTGATGAGCCAACTTCGGCACTTGATCCTGAATTAGTAGGAGAAGTGCTAACTACGATGAAGGAATTAGCTGATGAAGGAATGACGATGATCGTGGTAACCCATGAAATGGGATTTGCAAGAGAGGTGGCCGATTGGGCGGTTTATCTTCATGAAGGGAGAATTGTTGAAGTTGGACATCCAAAACAGTTATTTTCCAATCCGAAGGAAGAACGCACAAAAAATTTTTTAGATTCGGTGTTATAAAAGTTCATGATTAAAGTGACTTGAATAAATAAAGACAAATCAACGGACAGGTTAATAAGATCATACAAGAAAGAGAGTGCTCCTAAATATTATACTTTTGGGACACTCTCTTCTTCTATTTCTTTTTAATAATAAGAAAATAGGCGCCAACAGCTATCAATAGAGCTGGCCAATACTTCCAAATAGACGAAACGCCATTTTCTAACAACCCTAACCATCCATTTATTCGGTCATAAAATAAGAGCAGAATCGCTAAGATTAAAAAAAGCATTCCTTGAATGAAGCCAGTACCCGTTTTTTGATGTTGAAGTATAAATCCGAGCGCAATGATTAAAATAAAAATACCGATATGATCAGGCCAAATTTCGAGGCGATTCACAACATGGAAATGAAGACCGAAACCCGTTAGAATGACTCCTGGGAGGATTGCATGATAATCCTTAGCAACGTAACCTTGCAATAAAAATGCAACACCAATAATGATGAATAAAGTTGGCCATATGAAATAAGGCTGGAGCCAAGTAATGTTTGCTTGTTGCAAAAAGAAATATGCACCAAAGCCGATAAGAATGATTCCTGGGAAAATACGTTGGTTTTTCATATATACACCGCTTCCAATAAGGTTTACTTGAATCTAATGTTATTTTTTGTTACTGTACTAAAGGGAGCATTTTGTATAATGCATGTGAAGTGAACATAAAAGATTAACAAGTTTCAATTTTATTAAAGCAGAATCTTGTGTTGTTTGCCACATTAATTCACCATCTGTTCACATTTCCGCATTTTATGAAATGTATAGAAGTGCTACAATTATATTAGTTTAGTGTGCAATTTAGTTGGGGGTGTCAATTTAAAATGCATATATTAGTTGTCGGTCTTAATTATAAAACAGCCCCTGTTGAAATTCGTGAGCAGGTGACATTTAATCCTTCTCAGTTGCCAGAAGCGATGAAAGCATTGAAAGAGAAAAAAAGCATTCTTGAGAATGTAATTTTGTCTACTTGTAATCGAACTGAAATTTTTGCGGTTGTCGATCAGATTCATACGGGCCGATATTATATTAAAGAATTTTTATCCGAGTGGTTTAATATAGAGAAAGAAGAGTTCTCCCCGTACTTATTTATTTATGAACAAGACGGAGCAACTGAGCATTTATTTAATGTTGCTTGTGGATTGAATTCGATGATACTTGGAGAAACTCAAATTTTAGGACAAGTCCGTTCAAGCTTCCTACAGGCACAGGAAGGAAATACAACAGGAACGATTTTTAATCAGCTGTTTAAACAAGCAATCACGCTTGCAAAGAGGGCTCATTCAGAAACAGATATTGGAGCTAACGCCGTTTCAGTTAGCTATGCAGCTGTTGAATTAGCGAAAAAAATCTTTGGTTCATTAGAAAACAAGCATGTTCTCATTCTTGGTGCCGGTAAAATGGGAGAGCTAGCCATTCAAAATCTTCATGCGAACGGTGCAAGTAAAGTAACGGTGATTAACCGGACTTTTGAAAAGGCTCAAGATTTAGCGAGCCGGTATGAAGGCAATGCCAAAACTTTAAAGGAACTAC
This sequence comes from Cytobacillus sp. Bva_UNVM-123, assembly GCF_046351715.2. NCBI lineage: Bacteria > Bacillati > Bacillota > Bacilli > Caryophanales > Bacillaceae > Cytobacillus > Cytobacillus sp. Bva_UNVM-123. The sequence continues at coordinate 3,613,382 of NZ_CM177772.1, read as the reverse complement.
AATGTGCGCTTATTGATGCTGATATATTAATTAGTTCAACAGGTGCAAAGGAATATGTTGTAACGAAGGAAATGATGGTGTATGTGCAGAAAATGCGGAAAGGAAAACCATTATTTATGGTAGATATAGCTGTTCCTCGTGATTTAGATCCTGCCCTTGCTGAATTAGATAGCGTTTTCTTATATGATATTGATGATCTAGAAGGAATTGTTGAAGCTAATCTTCAAGAACGTAAGAAAGCAGCAAGCTTAATTCAGATTATGATTGAGAAGGATATCGTTGAGTTTAAACAATGGGTAAATATGCTTGGTGTAGTGCCAGTCATTTCTGCATTACGTGAAAAGGCACAAGCTATTCAAGCTGAAACGATGATTAGTATCGAAAGAAAAATGCCGAATTTGAGTGAAAGAGAAAAAAAGGTCTTAAACAAGCATACAAAAAGTATTATCAATCAATTATTGAAGGATCCTATATTACAGGCTAAAGAATTGGCTGGAAGTAAAGATGCTGACAAGTCTTTAGATTTATTTGTGAAAATCTTTAATATTGAAGAATATATTTCTGAGCGGCAGGAAGTGCCAGCAGCCGAGCGAGGGCACTCTAACGCGTATTCGCCACAGGCTTCCTTTCAATCATAGAAGGAGTACTGTTTTATGTTTGATATATACATGACAAGGCTACATGAAGTAACAGTCGTCTTGTATGCCTTTTGTATTTTATTATATTTTGTAGATTTTTTGACGTCTAACCGGAAGGCAAACCGCACTGCCTTCTGGTTACTTGCATTTGTATGGATTTTGCAAACAATATTTTTTTTATTATTTATGCTGAAAACTGGTAGATTCCCTGTCCTGACCATTTTTGAAGGACTATATTTTTATGCATGGGTTCTTGTTACCTTATCTTTGGTGATTAACCGTTTTCTTAAGATGGATTTTATTATCTTTTTTACAAATGTACTAGGGTTTAGTATTATCGCTATTCATACATTCGCCCCCATTCATTTCGAATCAGAAGTAATGGTACAGCAGCTTATTTCAGAATTAGTGCTTATTCACATTACAATAGGGATTCTATCCTATGGTGCCTTTTCATTATCATTCGTGTTTTCGCTTCTTTATTTAATACAGTATGACTTATTGAAAAGGAAGAAGTGGGGGAAAACGTTAATCCGACTCGCGGATTTGTCAAGCCTCGAAAAAATGTCATATGTTTTAAATATAATAGGTGTACCGATGCTAATGATAAGCTTAATTTTAGGGACTCAGAAAGCTATATTAACTGTCCCTGAAATGATTTGGTATGATTCAAAAGTAATTGGTTCATTTATTGTTCTTGCTATTTATAGCATTTATTTATATTTAAAAGTAGGCAAAGGAATGACTGGTAAAAACTTAGCACTTTGGAATATTGCCTCATTTTTATTTGTATTAATTAACTTCTTTTTATTTGGGAAACTATCCAATTTTCATTTTTGGTATTCATAGGAGGGCAATTTCATGAGAAAAATTATCGTTGGTTCACGTAGAAGTAAGCTTGCTTTAACACAAACGAATTGGGTGATTAATCAATTAAAGGCCATTGATCCTTCGATTGATTTTGAAGTAAAGGAAATCGTGACAAAAGGAGATCGAATTTTAGATGTAACTCTTTCTAAAGTAGGCGGGAAGGGCTTGTTCGTTAAGGAAATTGAGCAGGCGATGCTAGATAAAGAAATTGATATGGCTGTACATAGTATGAAGGATATGCCAGCTATTCTACCTGAAGGACTTGTAATCGGTTGTATCCCAGAGCGAGAGGATCATCGAGATGTCCTTATTTCTAAAGGACATATTAAATTCGATGAACTAAAACCAGGGGCTATTGTCGGAACATCTAGCTTACGAAGAGCTGCACAGCTTTTAGCACGTCGTCCTGATATTGAAATAAAATGGATTCGAGGAAATATTGATACGCGACTAGCAAAACTTGAAACGGAAGAATACGATGCGATCCTTCTAGCTGCTGCTGGTTTAAAAAGATTAGGCTGGGCAGAGGATGTCATTACAGAGCATTTAGATCCAGATATTTGTTTACCTGCAATCGGGCAAGGGGCACTATCTATTGAATGCCGTGGGGATGATGAGAAACTTCTTAGTTTGTTGAAAAAATTCTCAAGTGAACAAACCGATTTGGCTGTTAGAGCAGAGCGATCATTTCTTCATAAAATGGAAGGTGGCTGCCAAGTGCCAATCGCAGGCTATGCTCAACTAAATAATGATGGGGAAATTGTTTTAACAACTCTTGTAGGCTCTCCTGATGGAAAAATTATTTATACAGAGCAAACAAAAGGGAAAAATCCCGAAGAAGTTGGGATTGAAGCAGCCAATAGTTTAATAGAGCAAGGTGCAAAGGAATTAATTGATAAGGTTAAAGAGGAGCTGGACGCGGAATGACCGCCCCCTCTCTTCCTTTAAACGGAAAATCTATTCTAGTTCCAAGAGGAAAAGATCAGGCGCAACCCTTTTCCGATCTTATCAGAAGCTACGGAGGAAAAGCAGTTGAAATTCCTCTTATCGCTTTTAAGCCTGTTGAAGTGACAGATGAATTACGAACGATTATGAGTCGTTTATATACGTATGACTGGATTATTTTTACAAGCAATGTGACAGTGGAAACATTTGTTGCGATTTTTAATGGTCTAAAGAAAAAGGAACTTCCGAAAGTTGCTTCTATTGGTAAAAGAACAGAAAACTGCTTACTCAGCAAAGGAATTCAAGTCGATTTTACACCCCAAGAATATGTTGCGGAAGGTTTTGTTGAAGAGTTTTTGCCACTTATTGAACCCGGTTCTAAAGTGTTGATTCCAAAAGGAAACTTAGCACGTGATTATATTTGCTCCGCTTTAACGGCAAAAGGAGCTCTTGTCGATGAAGTCGTCATATACAGCACCTATTTTCCAATAGAAAGTAAACAGCTGTTAGTGGAAAATTTGATTGCCAAAAAACTTGATATTCTTACTTTCACAAGTCCATCAACAGTTGACCATTTAATGGATGTCGTCAAGGAATATAATCTTTACAATGAAGTAGCCGATTGTTTAATCGGCTGCATTGGACCGATCACAACAGAAAGAGCGAAACATTACAAACTTACAGTACATAGCTCCCCAGACGTATACACGGTTCATCATATGTTGCAAAGCATTATTGTTTATTTAGAGGACTTTGTAAAATAACAAAAATAGGAGGAAACCAACAATGAATATACAATTTACTCGTCATAGAAGGCTTCGCCAAAGTGCAAACATGAGAGCTTTAGTTCGGGAGAATCACTTGAGGATTGATGATCTCATCTATCCGATCTTTGTGGCAGAAGGAAATGATATTAAGAGAGAAATTACTTCAATGCCTGGGATATACAATTTATCTTTAGACCATCTTGAAGAAGAAATGAATGAAGTTATTTCTTTAGGAATTAAATCTGTCTTATTATTTGGAATTCCTTTAGAAAAGGATGAATGTGGTCAGCAAGCGTATCATGACCATGGAATCGTTCAAGAAGCAACCCGATTCATTAAATCGAAATATCCTGAAATCATTGTCATCGCAGATACCTGCCTTTGTGAATATACAAGCCATGGCCATTGTGGTGTAATAGAAGGTGATCAAGTATTAAATGATCCGTCCCTTGAATTACTCGTTCAGACAGCTGTTAGCCAGGCTAAAGCAGGAGCAGATATTATTGCCCCTTCTAATATGATGGACGGATTTGTTGCGGCAATTCGTACTGGATTAGATGAAGCTGGTTTTGAAAATACACCGATTATGTCCTATGCTGTAAAATATGCATCTGCGTTTTACGGACCATTCCGTGACGCAGCAGACAGCACACCACAATTCGGTGATCGGAAAGCTTATCAAATGGATCCAGCTAATCGGATGGAAGCAATTCGGGAAGCAGAATCTGATTTAATGGAAGGTGCAGACTTTTTAATTGTCAAACCTGGTATGCCATATCTTGATATTGTTCGTGATGTAAAAAATAATATTAATCTTCCACTCGTTATTTATAATGTTAGCGGTGAATATTCAATGGTAAAGGCTGCGGCACAAAACGGTTGGATTGATGAAGAGAGAATTGTCATGGAAATGCTTACGGGAATGAAGCGAGCAGGCTGTGATTTAATTATTACTTACCATGCCAAAGATGCGGCTAAATGGTTAAAGAACAATAATTAGAGAAGAGGGATGAAATGCGTTCGTACGAAAAATCAATTGCTGCTTTTCAAGAAGCAAAAACATTAATGCCTGGAGGAGTAAACTCTCCTGTCCGTGCCTTTAAATCAGTTAAGATGGACCCGATTTTCATGGAGAGAGGAAAAGGATCCAAAATATATGATATTGATGGCAATGAGTATATTGACTATGTACTATCATGGGGGCCATTAATTTTAGGTCATACGAATGATCGTGTAGTTGAAGCACTTAAGAAAGTTGCAGAATATGGGACAAGCTTCGGTGCCCCAACAGTAACAGAAAATGAATTAGCTAAGTTGGTCATTGAAAGAGTACCATCAATAGAGGTAATCCGTATGGTCTCTTCTGGTACTGAAGCAACGATGAGTGCCTTACGTCTTGCACGTGGATATACGAAACGCAATAAAATTTTGAAATTTGAAGGCTGTTATCATGGGCATGGTGATTCCTTGCTTATAAAAGCAGGTTCAGGTGTTGCGACTTTAGGTTTACCTGATAGTCCAGGAGTGCCTGAAGGAGTAGCCAAAAATACCATTACAGTTCCTTACAATGATCTTGATAGCGTGAAATATGCATTTGAACAATTTGGCGAAGATATTGCCTGTATCATTGTAGAGCCAGTGGCTGGAAATATGGGTGTTGTTCCTCCGCTTCCAGGGTTTTTAGAAGGTTTAAGAGAGGTCACAACTCAATATGGAGCATTATTAGTTTTTGATGAGGTAATGACTGGCTTCCGCGTTGCCTACAATTGTGCTCAAAGCTATTTCAATGTAACTCCAGATATAACATGCTTAGGAAAAGTTATTGGCGGCGGGCTTCCAGTAGGAGCTTACGGTGGCAGAGCAGATATTATGGAGCAGATCGCCCCGAGCGGTCCAATTTATCAAGCGGGAACTTTATCCGGCAATCCATTAGCGATGACAGCAGGTTACGAAACATTAAGTCAGTTAACACCAGAGAGCTACAAGAAATTTGAGCGCCAAGGTGATAGATTAGAGGCTGGAATAAAAGCGGCAGCAAAAAAATATGATATCCCGAATACATTTAATCGGGCTGGTTCAATGATTGGTTTCTTCTTTACAAATGAACATGTAATTAATTATGATGTTGCCAAAGCTTCAAACTTAGATTATTTCGCAGCATATTATCGTGAAATGGCTAACCAAGGAGTATTCTTACCACCATCCCAATTCGAAGGTTTATTTTTATCAACTGCACATAGTGATGAAGATATCGAAAAAACTATTCAAGCAGTGGAAATTGCATTTTCAAAACTTAAAGGATAATAATTTGAGAGGGTGTCCCAAAAGTATTACATTTAGGGGACTCTCTTTTTTGTATGAACAAATTAATTTGTCCGTTGATTTCCGTTCCAGACGCTTCGCTTTCCTTGGAGCAAGCGGTAAGCCTCCTCGTCGAAGAGCGCTCCTGCGGGGTCTCACCTGTCCGCTTTTCCCGCAGGATGTTGAGTAATCATCTCCGAATTAACTCTGCACGAGAAAATGCGTGCATTTTCGAGGAGTCTTCGCGTCTTCCACTCCAATCAACTCTGCGCAAAAATTAGTATGGATTTGGCAAAAAATCGTTTTAAACGCCCTTTATGGTCAGTCTCTTTTTCAATTCATAAATATATTTCATTACACTAGGTTTTTTATCATAAAAAAACCTTCTAAATCATAGATTTTAATTGACATAGTGATTTACGGGAAAGTAATGAAAGGAGGAGTCGCTTTGTCCCAAGAGAATTCATCGTGTTTACGATTTTCTTTAGAGGAATCTGTCTGGTTTCAAAGAGGACAGGAAGTATTGGAATTAATTTCGATTTCCCTTGATCCTGATATCCTCATTCAGGAGAATGAGCAGTATGTAACCATTCAAGGGGCATTAGAACTATCAGGTGAATATAAGCGGAATGAGATAGAAAAAGAAGATGAAGAGGATACATTCTCTGCTCCTAAGTTTATACAAGTTGTTGAAGAACGAGAAGAAGGAATTTGTGAATTCCACCATTTTTTCCCTGTAGATATTTCAATTCCTACGAATCGAATTGACCAAATTGAAAATATCGATGTAAAAGTTGAATCATTTGATTATATTTTTCCTGAAAGAAGCTGCATGAAGCTGACAGCTAATTTAATGATTACTGGTTTATATGGGGAGCAGCAGCGTCCACAAACCTATGAATATGAATATGAAGAGGAAGAGGTAGAGGTAGAAGAGGAAGTAGAAGAAATAGAAGTAGAGGAAGAAAGAGTAGTTGAAGAAGATTATCATGAGGTTAGAGTTGAATTGAAAGCGACTGAAGAGGAAAATGAGGAAAAAGAGGAAATTTATCTTCCATTTCAAGCGGAAGCAAAAAAGGAGCCTCCTAAACCTAATGAAAGAGTAGAACCAAATCAAGCGGAAGCAAAAAAAGAGTCTCTTAAACCTGATGAAAGGGTAGAACCAAAGGAAGTAAAGCAGGCTAAAGAGGAAAATCAAGCTGAAGCTGTAGAGATTCCGGTATTAGTAATGCGGGAAGAAGCCTCTTCACCAATTGATATTTTCAAAATGCCAAAGACAGAATCCAGTTCCATGCAAGAAGCTGAGAGTTCAGATATGAAACATAAAGAAGAAAGCTCTAGCAGCAGTGTAAAGGTTGAAGAAGTTTTTGAGTCAGAAGAGGAAATCATTAAGCAGGTAGAAAAAAAGAAAACGAAATCAAAAAAGAAAAGCATGTCTTTAACCGAGTTTTTTGCTAGAAAGGAAGAAGCTGAAGTTGCAAAATTAAAAGTGTGCATCGTCCAAAGCGGAGATACAGTTGATATGATTGCGGAAAGATATGATATACCTGTTCTACAGTTACTAAAAGTGAATCATTTGGAGATAAATCATGATATCCAGGAAGGGCAAGTTCTCTATATTCCCGCTGCTGTAGCTCGTTAACTCGATGACAAAAACAGGCTAAGCAGGTTGAAAAAACCTGCTTGACTGTTTTCTTTTGTTTTACAATCATTTTCGTTTTTCTATAAAGGTGAGTGATTCTTATGTATGAAAAGAATCGATTAATGAAAGTTATGCCGATCGTAAAGCATTATGCCCTTGAGCCTCATTTTGTGGAGGAAATAGGCAATGTTCAACGAATCTATACGAATAAAGGTATATTTGCTTTAAAAAAAATTAACCCAAAACAAGGCGCCGACTTTATTCGTCATGTCCAAACCTTATTTCAAAATGGATATAATCGGATTGTGCCAATTTTCCCAACTGTTGATGGTAGGTATGCAGTTCTCCATAATAATGAACTTTATTATTTAATGCCTTGGTTAGCAAATGAAGAGAAGGAAAATCGTTTTGCTCGTCATCAGCAGTTATTTCGAGAATTAGCAAGGCTGCATACATTATCTGTTCGTGAAGTGAAAATAGAGAAGGATGAGAGAAAGGAACATTATGAAAATACTATACAGGAGTGGGAAAAAGAAACAGAATTTCTCGAAGGTTTTATTGAGGCGTGTGAACAGAGGGTATACATGTCCCCATTCGAATTATCATTTGCCCTTTATTATAATGAAGTCAATCAAGCATTGAGATATTCAAGTAATAAATTAAAGGAATGGTATGAAAAAACGAAGGATAATGATAAAGCTCGTACTGTAATTGTTCATGGAAAAGTCTCGACCGAACACTTCCTGTATGATGATAGGGGCTACGGATATTTTATTAACTTTGAAAATGCTAAACAAGGATCACCTCTTCATGATTTATTGCCTTTTTTATCACGGACATTAAAAACACATCCTAAACGCTCAGAGGAATGTATTGAATGGATTTATACGTATTTGAATCATTTTCCTTTTAAAGAAGATGAGTTTTTGCTTTTTTTAAGTTATTTTGCCCATCCTGGTTCTATCATTCGCTCAGCGGAAAAATATTACAAAAGTCCAAAACGTTTAAGTGAACGAAAAGCTACTTACCATCTTCATAGACAATACTGGCTGTTCAAAAATACAGAGTATGTTGTCATGAGAATAGAGGAAATTGAGCAGCAAAAAAAGCAAGCAAAAGAAGCAGAAGCACAAACACAAACACAAAAAGGAGCCCAAAGTCAATCTTAAATTTTGGGCTCCTTTAAAGCAGTTGTAAATGCAAAGCTACAGCAATTAAGATTAAAGCGGCAAGAAATAGAACATCAAACGTCGTAGGAAAAATAATGACTCGTATCCCTTGAAAACAGCAAAATGGAATGATAAATTGTGAGCATGCTCCTCTTATTGTCCGTAACCAAGGTGGAAGTGTATTGGGATTATATCTTCTTCTCATTCATTACGCTCCTTTCCGAATTTCCTTTCATTCACTATACTATGTGTAAACATCCTTTTATGTGCCTATTAATTTACAGTATGTTTCAAATTACGCTAAAATGCATATAATACAATTAAATCGGTCATAATGATTGACGTAAAACCTTACTATTAGTAATATAATCATATATATTATCAGCGAGGATAGGGAAGAGTACGATGGCAATTTGCTTTAAGAGAGGAAAACCAGTAGCTGAAAGGTTTTCTAAGCAAAACCGTTGGAAGGTCGCCCTTGAGCTTCTTTTGTGAAAGGCAACAAGCCGAAGTAGCAAAAGACGGGAAATCCGTTATCTGTTTAAGAGTTAATCAAAACTAGAACGCAAGGATAAGCAAGATCCTGTCTGGCTTCGGTGTTTTGGGACTCGAGGTTATAAGATAATTCAACTTGTCTTATGTTTTCGATCCTAATTAAGCCCCCTTCGCATTTTTTTGGCTTTTGATTAAAAAAAAGGTGGTACCGCGAAGCATACTCCATTCGTCCTTTTATGGCGAATGGAGTTTTTTGTTTTTAATGGGAATTTATCGAGCTCGCTCGATAAAAACTGGGTGCAATTTCGCCAAGGCGAATTTGATTTAAGAAAGGATGAAATCGGATGGAAACAAAAGAAATTACGATGCCAACAAAATATAACCCTCAATCGATTGAAAAGGGGCGTTACAATTGGTGGCTAGAAGGTAAGTTTTTTGAGGCGAAGGATGATGAGAATAAAAAGCCGTATACGATCGTTATTCCACCTCCAAATGTAACTGGGAGGCTTCATCTTGGTCATGCATGGGATACAACTCTTCAAGATATTCTAACACGCATGAAAAGAATGCAGGGTTATGATGTTCTTTGGCTGCCTGGTATGGATCATGCCGGAATTGCTACACAAGCAAAGGTTGAAGAAAAACTTCGCAATGAAGGAAAATCTCGTTATGATTTAGGCAGAGATAAATTTGTTGAAGAAACATGGAAATGGAAAGAGGAATATGCAAGTCATATACGCGAACAATGGTCAAAGCTAGGGTTAGGCTTAGACTACAGCCGTGAGCGTTTTACACTAGATGAAGGCCTTTCTCAAGCAGTTCGTGAAGTATTCGTTTCTCTTTATAAAAAAGGACTCATTTATCGTGGCGAATACATTATTAACTGGGATCCGTCAACAAAAACAGCTCTTTCAGATATTGAGGTTATCCATAAAGATGTTCAAGGCGCCTTCTATCATATGAAATATCCGTTATCAGATGGTTCAGGTCATATTGAAATTGCGACAACCCGTCCAGAAACAATGCTTGGTGATACAGCAGTTGCCGTTCACCCAGAGGATGAGCGCTATCAGCACCTTATTGGGAAAACAGTTAAGCTTCCGATTGTTGGCCGTGAAATACCAATTGTTGCTGATGATTATGTTGATATGGAATTTGGTTCAGGAGCAGTAAAAATTACTCCTGCCCATGACCCGAATGACTTTGAAATTGGCAACCGCCACAATCTTGAACGTGTGCTTGTGATGAATGAAGACGGAACGATGAATGAAAAAGCTGGCAAATACAAAGATATGGATCGTTTTGAATGCCGTAAGCAAATTGTAAAAGACCTCAAAGAGCTAGGTGTATTATTCAAAATTGAAGAGCATTTACATTCAGTGGGTCATTCTGAGCGGAGCGGTGCTGTCGTTGAGCCATATCTATCCACACAATGGTTTGTAAAAATGCAGCCTTTAGCTAATGAAGCAATCACACTTCAACAGAAGGAGGAAAAGGTTCATTTCGTTCCAAATCGCTTCGAAGGAACATATCTACGCTGGATGGAGAATATTCGCGATTGGTGTATTTCCCGTCAGCTATGGTGGGGTCATCGTATTCCTGCTTGGTATCATAAAGAAACAGGAAAAGTATATGTTGAACATGAACCACCAGCAGATATTGAAAACTGGGAGCAGGACAAAGATGTTTTAGATACGTGGTTTAGTTCAGCATTATGGCCATTTTCAACGATGGGCTGGCCAAATGTAGAGGCAGCTGATTTTAAACGGTATTATCCAACAGATGCTCTAGTAACAGGTTATGATATCATTTTCTTCTGGGTATCGAGAATGATTTTCCAAGGACTTGAGTTTACTGATAATCGTCCATTTAAAAATGTATTAATTCATGGGTTAGTTCGTGATGAGCAAGGAAGAAAGATGAGTAAATCGCTCGGAAATGGTGTTGATCCAATGGATGTTATTGATCAATACGGTGCAGATTCACTACGCTATTTCCTTTCTACTGGCAGCTCTCCTGGTCAGGATTTACGTTTCAGCATGGAAAAGGTTGAGGCAACATGGAATTTTGCGAATAAAATTTGGAATGCTTCCCGTTTCGCATTAATGAATATGAATGGATTAACCTTTGCTGAAATTGATTTATCAGGTGAGAAATCGGTAGCAGATAAATGGATATTAACACGCCTAAATGAAACAATTGAAACCGTTACAAGATTATCAGATAAGTACGAGTTCGGTGAAGTTGGCCGTGTGCTTTATAACTTTATTTGGGATGATTTCTGTGATTGGTATATTGAAATGGCGAAGCTGCCACTTTATAGTGAAGATGAAGCAGCGAAGAAAACAACAAGATCGATACTAGCTTACGTTCTTGATCATACAATGCGTCTGTTGCATCCGTTCATGCCATTTATTACTGAGGAAATTTGGCAAAATCTCCCTCACAATGGCGAATCGATTACGATTGCAAAATGGCCAATTCCGGTCGCAGAATACACAGATCACGAAGCAGCTAATGAAATGAAGCTGTTAGTTGAAATCATTCGTTCTGTTCGCAATAGCCGTGCAGAAGTAAATACACCAATGAGCAAAAAAATCAAAATGATTTTAAAAGCTAAAGATGGTGCTATCCTAAAAACTTTAGAGAAAAACCGCGGATATCTCGAGCGCTTCTGTAATCCAGAAGAATTAACAATTGGAACTGAAGTGGATATCCCAGAAAAAGCTATGAGTGCAGTTGTAACAGGAGCAGAAATTATTCTTCCATTAGCGGGTTTAATTAATATTGATGAAGAAATTGCTCGACTTGAAAAAGAACTCGATAAATTAAACAAAGAAGTCGAACGTGTTCAGAAGAAACTGAGCAATGAAGGATTTGTTAAGAAAGCTCCAGAAAAAGTTATTGAGGAAGAAAAGGCAAAAGAACGAGATTACAGTGAGAAAAGAGCTGTAGTTGAAGCACGTATTAAAGAATTAAAAGGTGAATAACAACAAGTTTATATTCCTGAGTTAGATGACTATCTAGCGCTTGTGAATTCGAAAATGATAAGAAAGTGGGGAAATTTTGAAGGAAGATCACTGTCTAACTCCAGCGCTAGCGCCTAGCGAACTTCCTTTCCCCTCTCTACGATAAGTCAACATCGACTCGTTTCACTCGTCGTGTTTCCTTTATCTCGTCGGGGTCAGTCCAGTTCGTACGTCGCTGACCAAGGCGCTTGCGCTTTTCTTATTACAATAACAGTTGAAGGCGGATCCACCTCATGGGTTCGCCTTCTTTAAATCGTTTGTTTGAATGCAATAAGTAGAAATCATAGGAGGTATTGGCATGTTTACTACATATGAAGAGGCTATTTCCTGGATACATTCTCGATTAAGACTGGGCATAAAGCCTGGACTTAAAAGAATGGAATGGATGATGGACAAGCTTGACCATCCAGAAAGAAGAATTAAGTCAGTCCATATCGGAGGAACAAATGGGAAGGGCTCAACTGTTACTTATCTGAGGTCCATTCTCCAAGAAGCAGGTTATTTAGTTGGAACGTTTACATCCCCTTATTTTGAACAATTTAATGAAAGAATTTCCCTTAACGGTGTTCCAATTAAGGATGAAGAAATTGTTCAACTGGCGAATGATATTTTTCCATTGGCGCTTGAATTGGAAAATAGCGAGCTTGGTGGTCCAACTGAATTTGAAATCATTACAGCAATGGCCATGCAATATTTTGGACATGTTCATCCAGCCGACATTGTTCTTTTTGAAGTCGGCCTTGGTGGACGATTTGATTCGACCAACATTATCCATCCGATCTTATCGATTATTACAAATATTGGATTAGACCATACAGCAATCCTAGGTGATACATATGAAAAAATTGCTACTGAAAAAGCAGGCATTATTAAAGCAGGCACAGCAATCGTATCTGCTGTGAAGCAAACGGAAGCGATCGAAGTAATTACGAATAGAGCATTGGAGGTGAAAGCTCCCCTTTATTTATTAGGCAATCATTTCTCGATTAGCAACCATAGATCAACAGCAACAGGTGAAGTTTTCACACAAAAAACGCCATTTAGTGAACTAGTAAATCTTGAAATTTCGATGGCGGGTAAACATCAGACAGAAAATGCTTCATTAGCAGTAATGGGAGCTCAACTATTAAAATGGTATTTTTCATTTTTAATTGATGAAGAGCACATTCAGAAAGGTCTTACGAAAGCGTATTGGCCAGGGCGTTTTGAAATGCTTTCGAATGATCCTGTAGTGGTCATTGATGGAGCGCATAATGAGGAAGGGGTTACCGCTTTAGTAAGTGAGCTGGAAACAAGATTTCAACATAAGAAAATTAATATTATTTTTGCAGCTTTAGCAGATAAAAAACTTGACTCGATGATTATGAGTTTAGATCGCGTAGCAAGCAAAATTACATTTGTTGATTTTGATTATCCTAGGGCAGCAAATGCAGAGGATTTATTTAAGCTGAGCCAAAATGTAAACAAGCATGTTAATAAAGACTGGAAATGCACAATAAAGGAAGAAATTTCTTTATTAAAGGAAGAGGAGGTTTTAATCGTAACAGGTTCTCTTTACTTTTTATCTGCAGTTAAACCTTATTTATTGAAAACTTTGGAAAATGATGTGTGACAATTATTAGAAAATTTGGTAAGATAATCACGTGACTATAGTACTATTTTTTAGAAATTTATCGCATTTTTTAACGATAAGTTAATGTGAGGAGGGGTGGAATGATGGTAAGTTCGAAGAAAAAGATAGGAATCTGGATTATTTGGCTTGCTGTCGTTCCGGTAAGTTTATGGTTCACCTATGAAATGCATCCACCTCATATTAACGGACTTGAAATTGATATTTTTATCTTTTTTATGCTCATGTCACTTGTTGCTGCAGTACCTATGGTGATAAATGGGACTCCCATTTTTTTGATTCAATGGGTGTCTTGGGCTGTGTTTTTAATATTTGGGTTGTTTGCGGAAATGGTCATGGCCCAGTTAGCACTGCTTGTTCTATTTATAAGTGTGAAATTACCAAAAGAGCAGTTTTTCCGAATACCACTTAATTCGTTGATGTTTTTTTTCGTTTCCTTGTGCAGTGGCCTCATTTATTATCAGTTAGGTGGAGAAACAGGGGTTAACTTAAGTCCTAGTCAGCTATCCTTTTGGATCATTGCAATCTATCCTGTTTTATATTATTTTTTTAATCATTTAATCCTTATCATTTTTAATATTGTAATCTATGAAAATAAAAAGCAGCATTTTGGAAAAGATTTTGTTTGGGAGACAGTGACAACTTTAATAACGTTCCCCATTGGATTTGTTCTTTATATTTTGTACCGGGAAGTTGGGTTGTTAGCGATATTATTCGTCAGTATTCCATTTGCCAGCTTATCAATCATCTTAAATCTCTATTATACGAGCAGTAAAATAAATAAGAACTTACAAAAAGCTACCGAGATCGGTCATCAGCTTGCAGAGAGATTAAATGTGAATAATGTTATTGATCTATTTATTAATAAAATCACTGAGATGCTGACGGTCGATTTTGCTTTTATTCTTGATGTTGTCGATCATAAAGAATTGCAATTAATTCGGCGTGTAGAAAATGGAATTGTTGAATCGAATGAAATATGGCCGCTCAAAAAAAATGAAGGAATTAGTGGAACTGTTTGGGGAACAGAAAAGCCTGCCTTATACAACTCTCGTAAGGAGTGGCACCATATTGCGAAAGGCTATATGCCTGAACATGCTGAAAGTGTTTTAAGCATCCCGATGATTCGAAATAATGATGTAGTTGCAATCCTTACATTAGGTTCAACCCAAAAAGGAGCCTATGAGAAATCTCAGCTCATGATCGTTGAAATTCTTTGCTCCTATTTTGCCATCGCAGTAGAGAATGCAAAACATTATGAAGAAGCTAAGGCAAAAAGTGAGCACTGCGCATTAACAAAGCTGTATAACCATCAGTATTTCGAAAATATATTAAGCAATGAATTTATGAAATTACAAAAGCAAGAAATATCGAGAATATCATTGATTATCCTTGATATCGATCATTTTAAACAAGTAAACGATACATATGGCCACCAAAGCGGCAATGAAATCCTCTGTGAACTTGCTTATGAATTAAAAAAGCTAATAGCTGGTTTAGGAATTGTTGCCCGTTATGGTGGAGAGGAATTTGTCATTCTCCTTTCAGATGTTGAAAAAGCGACTGCATTGAAAATGGCAGAACAAATTAGAGCTTTTATTGCAAACCACCCATTCACACTTAAACAGCATTTGGATAATGAAAGTGGCACTATTAATATAAACATCACTGCTTCAATCGGCGTTGCGACTGCCCCTCAAGATGCTGATGATCCGCTTTCTCTTATTCGTCATGCAGACCGAGCACTTTATGTCGGTGCGAAGAGAGCTGGACGAAATCGGGTAGGGGAGTATGTGAAATAGCAAAAAAGAAACAAAGAGGCTGTCCCAAAAGTCATTGGAATCTGACTTTTGAGGACAGCCTTTCTCATTTCCAAAATAAATAAAAAAATCGTCCTTTATTATAAAATGAAGTTACCACACAACGTTTTTAAGAAAGACGATTTTTTATGAGCGAACAAATGAATACTGAAGAAAATTATACCATCGAAGAACTTACTTCTACTACCAATTCAAGAAGAGACTCATTAGACAACTCCGGATCCTAGAGGAATTGATGTGAAATATTCTTCATGTAGAAAGTGAAGGACAATTCCCAGAGGAATAGCGTTAAAATGTCCATCATGGTGGTTATGAAGGACAATTCCCAAGGGGAATAGCGTTAAAATGTCCATCATGGTGGTTATGAAGGACAATTCCCAGGGGGAATAGCGTTAAAATGTCCATCATGATGGTTATGAAGGACAATTCCCAAGGGGAATAGTGTTAAAATGTCCATCATGGTGATGAAGGACAATTCCCAAGGGGAATAACATTAAAATGTCCATCATAGTGATGATGAAGGACAAAATTCTAGAAACGGCGCAGAAAAATGTCCTTCATCTCAGTAATGAAGAACTTTTTTTATATAACAATGTAGCAATAAGTTTAAGAATAATAAGTGTTAAGAAAACTTACTACAACCAAATCTTTTTTACAACCAGTCATTTTAAGATAGTATTTTTCGAGAAACATTTATTTTAAAGGAAATAAGTCTGCACTAGGAATAAAGTTATTTACATTACTGAACTCCACTTTACTGCCACCGTTTACAACCTCAAAGCCATTTTTGGAAATTATTATACCTTTAAAGGAGTTACCCTCGAACTTTACTAGTCCATTTGGTGCAATTAATACTCCGCTTATTGATTTCCATTGGTTGTGAAGAATAATGTCACCCTTACTAACAATAATAATATTCTGTAAATCTTTTGATATATCTGATTTTTGATAGTTAGTTTCCGAAAAAACTTTTACGTTATTTGCTAGTTCAGCATTTCTATCTATAATATACCCATTTTTTTCGTACCAATCATTATCCCTAAAGGAAGGTATTTCTCGAGCGTGAGTAGTAGATTCTTTGATAGTAGAAATCATTTCATTCGTAAATGTTTTTAATGTGCCTAATAAATTTTTAGATGTAATATAATTTATTTCCCCGCTAATATATATTTCATCTGCTTCAATTTGGGCACTCCAATTTCGAAATGTTACATCGCCATTGATATACACTTTTTTCCCTTTTATTTTCCCACTATTACTAAAATTCACTTTTCCATCTATGATTATAGTGTCACCATTAATCTCAGCTCCACCATTATTTAAGTCAACTTCACCACGCAAGAACACCGTATTCGTTTTGTCAATAACTCCTAATTTTGTACTCGAACTAAACTTAATGGTTCCTCCTTTTTTATCAATATATATATCTTTTACATTTATCGTATTGTTCCCAGGGAATTGTATGGATGAATTTCCGCTATTATTTACGACTAAAGTGGATTGCATATTTCCTGGTCCATTAATTAATGTTGAACCAAAAGCAGATAAATTTGAACTAAATACAAAAATATTGTTGTTTTTTAAGTAGTTATAAAAGTCCGAATCTTGATCTTTTGGATTTTCAATGACAATTTCAACTGGGGCGTTCCCTTTCTTCGACTCTATTATTGTATCAATGTCAAATGTATTATTTTTTAAATCTGCTAATGTAAATTTAACCTCCAAATCTTTTGTTGGATCAATGGATATACAATCTCCTTTACTTACAATTGAGCGATTTAAATTTAACTTTTCAAAAATAACCTTGTCGAATGGAACTAATTGGTCGTAACATATATCATAGGTCTCTCCTCGATGTTGTTGTCTTAATTGGGTAATAATGATGTTAGCCTCTTGTCTAAGATTTATATGTGATTGTGTTTTTTTATTAAAGTTGTCAGAAGAAGTTAATGCGCTATAGATTACACCTAGAACAAGCATTGAAATAGCTAGTGTTGCCAATAACTCTATTAGAGTAAATCCAGATTCCTTAAATAGTTTCTTTTCTTCCATGTTATTCACCGCACTTTACAATTATTTTTCTTGAATTACTTTTATAAAGGGAGGAACGATTAATGAATAAATATAAGAATTATTTAAGCAGTAACGGTTTTACGTTAATTGAATTGCTTGCTTCTATAACTCTACTTAGCATTGTCATCATCATTTTTTTTAATATCTTTTCAAATTCATTATCACTATCTCAAAAAACAGAAGAAAAACTAACTTCAACAAATGTCGCTGAGAAAGTACTTAATACGTTGCGTAGAACAAATGAAGAGAATAGTATTCCTCTAGGTGAACATCGTTATGAAGACAATGTAAATGGAAAAACTTATTATTCTAATGTAAATATCACTCAACAAGGTAAAGAAACTGAACTAGGTATAAAGAGAGTCCATGTGCAAGTTTTTTCAAGTAACAATTCAAATTCTAAGCCAGACTCTGAAATTTATGGATATATTGAAACAGGAGGTAAGTAGTGATGAAAAAGATCAATGAACAAAAAGGCTACGCTTTAATTCTTGTATTACTTACCATTACAATTATAGGGATATTCACACCAATGATCTTTAGTAAATTAATAAACAATACACAACAGTTTAAGAAAACAGAAGAACAGTTGCAGTTAAGAAAGTTATCAGATATGGGTATAATCTATGTTGAAAGTGCCATTGATAAAGCAAGTGAAAATGCATATCAAGAAGTATTAGATTGGTTAAATAAAATAAAAGAGAAAATGGAATTGGATCCAAAAATTAAAGCTCCTACACAATCCGAAATAGTAGAAAAGTATTATCAGATATTTTCTAATGAAAAACTCGAAGAATATATTCCAAGTCGGATGGTAACTACTAAAATGAGTGATGAGAAGTTTCAATTTAAAAAACAAATAGATTCAATAGCGTTAGAAAATAATAAATTAACAGTTTATTATACAATTTTCCCATCAGTGAATTATGACAATTTTTCAGAAAAAAACTCAGTAAGAGGAGATAAGACAATTATTATAGATATTTCAGAGTAACATATAATGATACTAAACCATGAACTCACCTATCATTATATATTATTTAGCTGTAATTATAGAGTCTTTATAGGACTTTATTCACAGTATTTGAAAATTTGTAACAAATTACCTACAATAATCATAGTAAGAAGAGTTTATAATCTAATAGGGGTGATAGTGTGGATTATATCACATTTGCAGTCGTTTCTTTGCTTATTCTTGTTCCAGTCGTTTCTTTTTTACCTATTAGAATATCAATTAAAGGGAAGCTAAGTCTAATTGGAATTGCATTCTTAATTGCTAATGTAGGTCTTCTGTCTAGGGGGATATTGGGCCTATGGCAATCTTACCTTATTCTACTTTTACTAATAATCTTATGTTCATTTATCCTAGAAAGAAGGTTTGGAGCAGTATTACTACCTAAAACGCATAGCGAAACAGATTCTAAGATAGAAAATCATGTAGCTGCGTTTTCAGAAATGAATGAAGATATCCAAATAAATAATAATGCAGAACTTGTTTCTCCTATCCAAAACGAAACAATCATTCTTGCTAAAGAAAATCAGGCATTGGAAAATATAAATGAGTCAATTGAAAATATTCATGATGAAGATGAGCTAGTTGACTTTAAAGATGATTTTCTAGACGTTGAAATACATGATAACTATAGCAATAGTGAAAACTTTGAGGACATCGAAGAAACTCAAGTCGAAATGGAAGAAACCGAGGATGATGTTCCTGTCATTGAATCTATCAAGGGAGAGCCTCTTTCTGAAATAGATGAAGATGTGTCATTCTTAATGAATCGGGAAGAAGCTTTCAATCGTGAGGACTCGATTGAAACGGATTTATTGGAGGAAAATAGTGAAACTGCCTATGCCGTTAGTTATATGTCTGAAATCGAAAAAATATTAGAAGAAACTGGTATAAAAAATGAGAGCGAAACAGGATATACTCAAACCGAAAATGAGGTTGAAATTGAAGAACTTGTTTTTCATAAATAATATGCACGTAATTTTGAAGGAGAGTCGGAAGCTTTGAGAAATAAACGAGGAATTCAATTATTTATCATTCTTTTTCTTTGTACCTTTTTTATTTTTAGTTTCTCGCATTTTGGTGCCTCTGCCTTCGATTCGATGATAAAAAATGAGCCTGTTTTTTCAGAAGGAACCATGCTTGGACATATTGATCTTTCTGGGAAAACTGAATATGAAGCGATGGAAACAGCTGATGAGCAACTTACAGAATGGTTGAATTATACGGAAACGTATTTGCATTATAAAGAGAATACGATATTACTAGACAATTCTATGTTTCGCTTTGAAATTGGCGAATCCGTAGAAGCAGCTATTAATAATCAGAAGAATAAGCTGCTCGTACATATTGATCAAGCATCATTTAATGACATCCTTCAGTTACAATTCCCTTCCCTACATCTTAATAGCATTGATTTCAAAAAGCTCAACAAAGATTTAAGTGAAAATGCCAAAATGCTTGATTCTAGTAAGGTTGATATAAAGCTAGAAAATTATTTGTCTACAGCCAATTTTACGAAAGAAGTTATAAGTGAAGCAACGATTCAGTTAGATCATGCAGATCCTTCAATGACAGGGATTATTAGCAAAGTGAATCAAATTGAAATTCCTTCAGGCTCTTCATTTTCTCTGCTAACATCTATAGAAGAAAACGGTTTGAAAAATGAATCTTCATTTATCCTGAATGGGATTGCAAATGGGATATATGAGCTCATATTACCGACGAATTTTTCAATTATCGAAAGGCATATTAGCCATGAAAAACCAGAAAATGTTCAATTAGGCTATGAGGCAAAAATAGATTTCGATCATAAGCTCGACTTTGTCTTTACAAATCCAAATGAGACAAGCTATATGATTGAACTACAGCAAAATGAAGATAATTTGCATTTTAAGTTAATCGGACCAGCTTTTTCGAATAAATATGTTATTTCGACGAAGGATGAACAATCCTTTACACCAAAAACAATTAAACAATTTAATCCGCTCCTGAAATCGGGAGAAAAGACGGTTGAAAAAACAGGAAAAGATGGCATGCTTATTAAAATTGTTCGCGAGATTTATGATGAAAAAGGAGCTTTATTAAAAAAAGAGATAATGTCTGAAGACTTTTACCCACCCATTCCACAAATTGAAGTTCATGGGTTAATAAACAAAGAAGCGGAAAGAAAATCCGATTCTCAATCTGAACCGAACAATCAACAAGATGATACGGAAAATTCAGATGCAAGTAGTGATCGAGATGAAAGTACACTAGTAGAGGAAGAAAATGACGGTGTGATCGATTCAAAAAACGCTCTATGGGGAAAACAAAAAGAACAAATGAAATAATCACCGAATAAAGTAGGGATGAGAAATGAAGCAAATTCGTAAGCGGCTTGGGGATCTATTAGTCGAATCTGGACTAATTTCAGAGAAACAGCTATTAACGACATTAGATGAAAAAAGTGACGGACAAAAGCTTGGCGATGCCTTGCTTCAACGAGGGTATATAACGGAGCAGCAGCTTATCGAAGTGCTTGAATTTCAGCTCGGAATTCCACATATAAGCTTATACCGCTATCCATTTGATACGAAAATACTTACGATCATTCCGAAAGAAACGGCTAAACGTCAGTTATTAATTCCTTTGAAAAAAGAAGGAGACAAGCTGTTTGTAGCGATGGCAGATCCGATGGATTTTTTCGCGATCGACGATTTGCGCCTATCGACAGGATTTCAAATTGAGACAGCCATTGCAACAAAGGATGATATTTTAAGAGCGATTAACAAGTACTATAATATTGACGAAGGCTTCGAAGAATTAATTGGGGATAATCAACAAACAGAACGAGTTCAGGAAGAAACGATTACGGATCAAGACTCACCAGTCGTACGGTTAGTGAATCAAATTTTATCGAATGCAGTAGCAATGAAAGCGAGTGATATTCATCTTGATCCGCAAGAAACGAAAGTGATCATTCGCTATCGCATTGATGGTGTTCTGCGTGTAGAACGAATCCTTCCGAAGCATATGCAAGGTGTGTTAATTGCGCGGATAAAAATTATGGCTAATTTAGATATAACCGAGCATCGCATTCCTCAAGATGGAAGAATTAAAGTAAATCTTGAATTTCACCCAGTAGATTTGCGTGTCTCTACATTGCCAACTGTCTATGGTGAGAAAATCGTTATGCGGATTCTTGATTTAGGCAGTTCATTAAATGATATAGACAAGCTAGGATTCAATAAGTTAAATTTAGAACGATTTATCGAAATGATTGAAAAACCAACTGGGATTGTTTTATTAACGGGTCCTACGGGCTCAGGGAAATCCTCTACCCTATACGCAGCATTAAATAGGTTGAATAGTGAAGAAGTAAATGTTATTACAATTGAAGACCCGGTTGAGTACCAGCTTGAAGGGATTAATCAAATTCAAGTTAATTCGAATGTAGGGATGACTTTTGCGGCAGGACTTCGTTCTATCCTCAGGCAAGATCCTAATATAATTATGGTTGGAGAAATTCGAGATAAAGAAACAGTGGAAGTCGCCATTCGTGCTTCTTTAACAGGACATCTTGTATTAAGTACATTACATACAAATGACTCCATTGGAACGATAACAAGACTTATGGATATGGGGGTTGAACCTTTTCTTGTTGCTTCCTCATTAAGTGGAGTTGTTGCTCAGCGTCTAGTAAGACGGGTTTGTCGTGATTGTAAAACTGAACATGAACCTTCCAAACGGGAAATGGAGATTTTTGCTAAAAGAGGAATGAGCATCGAAAAGGTCATGAAAGGTCGCGGGTGTTCTTCTTGTAATATGACTGGATACAAAGGGCGAATTGCGATTCATGAAGTGCTCGTTATTAATGATGATATAAGACGAGCGATTATGAATGGAGAATCAATCGCAAAATTAAGAGAAATGGCGATTAGAAATAAGACGATTTTTCTAATTGATGATGGTTTATTAAAGGTGAAGCAAGGTTTGACTTCGACAGAAGAAGTATTAAGAGTAGCAATACTTGAATAGGGGTGCGGAAATTGAAAGAGAGAATAGATTATTTATTGCGCGCCGCATTTGAATTAAAAGCGTCAGATCTTCATTTAACAGTCGGTGTCCAACCGATCCTGCGGATAAATGGCGACTTGAAAAAATACGGAAAAGATATATTAAAGCCAGATGATACAGAGGGAATGGCAAGAGCTTTAATTCCAGAACATATGTGGGAATCCTTTAAGGAAAAAGGCGAGCTTGATTTTTCCTACGGAATTCCAGGGGTATCCAGGTTTCGTGTGAACACATATCATCAGCGTTCTTGTATTTCGATGGCTATTCGAGTTGTTCCAACGAAAATCCCTACCATCGAAGAACTTGATTTGCCTGACTCATTAAAAAAGATTTGTGAAAAGCCACAAGGCCTTGTCCTAGTTACAGGACCGACAGGAAGTGGTAAATCAACTACTTTAGCTGCGATGATTCAATACATGAATGAAACGATGAGGAAGCATATTATTACACTTGAGGATCCGATTGAATACCTTCATAAGCATGGTCATTCTATCATTGATCAGCGTGAGGTTGGGTTTGATACGAGGAATTTTGCGAATGGCTTAAGAGCAGCATTGCGGCAAGATCCAGATGTAATTCTTGTAGGAGAAATGCGAGATTTAGAAACGATTCAGACGGCGATTACTGCTGCGGAAACAGGCCATCTTGTGCTAGGGACTTTGCATACATCAAGTGCTCCGGCAACCATTAACCGTATTATCGATGTTTTCTCCCCTGAGCAGCAGCCGCAAATTAGAATTCAGCTCGCTTCTGTCCTAGTTTCAGTCATTTCTCAGCGGCTTTTTAGACGGAAGGATTTACAAGGAAGGAAAGCGGCAACCGAAATATTAATTAATAATTCTGCCGTAGCGAATTTAATTCGCAACGAAAAGGTCCATCAAATTGTCAGTATTATGCAGACATCGCGCGCTCAAGGCATGCATACGCTTGAAACGAGCATAAAGGAACTTGTACAAGCTGGCATCATTTCGAAAGAAGCAGCAGAGCCATTTCTACAGGAGCAGCTGATGTAAAATGGCAAAATTCAAATATTCCGGTAGAGACCGAAAAGGGAAAAAAGAAGGAGTTATAACGTCAACTTCAAAGCGCGAAGCCATGCTTAAGCTGAGGGAAGAAGGTATACGAGTATTAGAAATTGCTGAAGTGCCTGAAACCTTATTAACAAAGGACATTTCAATTGGCAATCCCGTTAAGCTTCAACATTTTGTTGTTTACTTAAGACAGTTTTCGACGCTTTTAAAAGCAGGTGTCTCTGTAGTAGATTCTACAAAAATATTAGCCTCACAAACAGAAAGCAAACATCTTACTAAAGTACTGCTCGATATTGAACAAGACCTTCGCGAGGGAAATCCGTTGTCAGAAGCTGCCGCAAAGCATAAGAAAGTCTTCTCACCGATGTTTATTAATATGGTTCGTGCAGGTGAAGCAGGCGGTAATATGGATGAGACATTAGACAGGCTTGCAGAACATTATGAAAAACAGCATAATACAAAACAGAAGATTATATCTGCACTTGCTTACCCAGTCGTTGTTGGTCTCATTGCCATCGGGGTTGTCATTTTCTTACTAGTATCGGTCGTTCCAACATTTGTTACGATGTTTGAGGATTTTGGCGGAGAATTGCCGGCAATTACGAAATTTGTGATGAATTCTAGTGAATTTATGCAAATATATTGGTGGTTAATCATACTATTATTTATTGCTTTCGTCATCACTATTATTCTATTAAGGAAAAACATCCGAACAAAATATTATTTGGATTTATTTATTCTCCGAATCCCGATTTTTGGGAAAATGCTGCAAAAAGCAGTATTAGCAAGAATGACAAGAACATTGAGCTCGCTATTTTCAAGCTCTGTGCCTATTTTACAAGCAATGTCCATTGTCGAAAAGGTAGTCGAAAATGAAGTGATTGCAACAGTGATTCGTGACTCTAGAAATGCTTTGGAAAAGGGACAATCGTTAACAGGTCCGATGAAAAGTCATTGGGCTTTTCCACCAATGGTGACACAAATGATTACAATCGGTGAGGAAACAGGCTCACTAGATTCAATGCTAGGAAAAGTGGCAGATTTCTATGAAAAAGAGGTCGAGTATAGTACCGATCGAATTAAATCACTGATTGAACCGTTGATGATTGTTATGTTGGCAGTGATAGTAGGAACAATCGTTATATCCATTATGGTTCCAATGTTTGAGATTTTTAACCAAATAGGGTAATTGTTTACAAAAAATTAACAAGTTTACCTTTCATTATAACGGTAATCCAGTATAATATAACTAGGACTTATGTCACTGTTTTGAGAAAAAAAGAAAAGAAAGGAAGATTCATATGTTAAAGAAAATGGGTAAAAGATTAAAAGATCAACGTGGGTTGACACTTGTAGAATTATTAGCAGTAGTTGTTATTCTAGGAATTATTTCAGCGATTGCGATTCCGAGTATTGGTGGACTTATTGATAATGCTAAAAAGGATGCACATGTTGGGAACGCTCAGCAAATGATCAATTCAGCGAAGATTGCGATTTCGGGGGATAGTTCACTTGTGCCTGATGGGGCTACACCGGTTATTCTCTCACTTCAATATTTACAAGAACAAGGATATATTGAAAAATTGAAAGATCCTGACAAAGATGAGTATAAACCTGGTGACTCCAAAACTGATAGCACTGAGTCACATGTAGAAATTACAGGGTCAACTAATAATAATTTAATTTATAAAGTTAAACTTTTAAATAGTAAAAGAGGTATAGATTTGACACCAGAAGAAGACTTGAAAAGAGAGAGCGTTAAAAAGGTAGAATAATGGAGGCTCTTTATTTTTTGGTTTTCATTTACGGACTTATCCTTGGCTCTTTCTATAATGTCGTCGGTTTGCGAGTTCCGCAAAAGCAATCAATTGTTTCCCCGCGTTCGGCTTGTCCGAAATGTGGACATCAGCTCTCTGCATTCGAGCTGATTCCGGTTTTATCCTATCTCATTCAAGGTGGAAAGTGCCGGAGCTGCAAAGCTCCGGTTTCCCCCCTTTATCCAATCGTGGAGCTTATGACAGGGTTGTTATTTCTTGCAGCACCATTCATTGTCGGTTGGACGAGCGAGCTTTTTGTTGCTTGGACCTTAATCTCATTATTTATGATTATTTTTGTTACCGATCTTACATATATGCTGATCCCTGATAAAGTACTGCTCGTGTTTACGGGGATTTTTTTGTTAGAACGAATTTTCATTCCTTTGAATCTATGGTGGGATCCTTTATTAGGTGCAGTTGTCGGGTTTACTTTACTCTTATTAATTGCCGTAGTTAGTAGAGGAGGCATGGGCGGCGGCGATATTAAACTGTTTGCTCTTATCGGACTTGCTGTAGGGATGAAAATGGTGTTATTATCCTTCTTTCTGTCAGCCTTATTTGGTGCGCTCTTCGGTGTGATCGGCATGTTAATCGGGAAGCTAAAACGGAAGAATCCAATTCCATTTGGCCCATTTATAGCTGCCGGTACGCTCACTGCTTATTTTTACGGTGATTCTATTATTGAAGCGTATTTATCATTTTTTTAACTTCTAAGATTATAAGTGAGGAGTTTACGAAATGGCTCTTTCTCTCTTTTCACGAAAAACCCGTATAATTAATATCATCATCAATGATTATTCGATTCGTTTTATCGAGTTGAAGCAAATGAATCCGCCTACCATCCAACGCTTTGGTGAGCGGTTTATTCCATTTGGGATTGTCCGAGATGGAAAAATAATTGATCATGACACATTAGCAACGATACTAGAAGAATGTGTGATGGATTGGAAAATTCAAAAACGTCCGATTCGCTTTATTGTTCCAGATTCTTATGTCATCATTCGTAAAGTTGCGATTCCAGGGGATATAAAGGATGATGAGGTCGAGGGCTATTTATATTTGGAGCTCGGCTCTAGCATCCATCTGCCATTTGATGAGCCTGTTTTCACGACATACCCGTTGTCAAAAGGAAAGGATAGTCGTGAAGTTTTGATTTTTGCTGCTCAGCAAGAAACTGTTATGGAATACGCTGGATTATTTTCAGAGACAAAGCTACGTCCTGAAGCGGCAGATATTGCGCCTCTCTCACTATATCGGCTATATCATCATTTACAGATGCCACAAGAAAATGAGCGTCTGTTAATGGTCCAATTTGATATTAATATGGTAAATGTTTGTATTTTTGAAGAGCACCTCCCCTTCTTTCTTCACCATTCTATGCTAGATTTTGAGGAGGAAAAATGGAGTGCGAACATGAATAAATCTGGACATAAAGAATTGGTGTATATTGGGGAAAGAGATGAGTTGATTTACCAAATAGAGGATATTTATAAGGAAATAAATAAATTCATGGATTTCTACCGTTATTCAATTAATCATGGCAAACAGAAAATAACCAAAATTTTACTTAATGGGGATCATCCATTACTTGATCACATAACGAAAGAAATGGAACGCCGCTTTCAAATTCCTGTGCAAACCTTAAATGTAAATTCAATTGCTCAAGCAACCGAAGATAGGCTTCCTATGACGCATTATCTTGCATTGGGGCTTGCGTTAAAAGAGGTGTAAGAGATGCTTGTCGAGATAAACCTATTACCAAAAAAGGAGTCGGGGAATAAAGCTCTCTTTATCTTACTTGGCATTTTACTCTTCATTTTTTTAGTTGGCATTGGAATGACGATTTGGATTGGACAGCTGTACAAGGGGCAAGCAGAAAGAGTTAACCAGCAATTAGTTGCAACGGAACAATTAATTTCAGCTATCCAAGAGAAAAGTAATCTTTCTGAAGCGACTAACTCATTAGTTGAGCTTGAGAAAGCAATTAAATGGGCTGACGAGTATCCAATTAAGACTGTGCCTGTTTTAAGAAAATTCACTGCTTTGCTTCCAGAAAGAGGGTTTATTCAGTCATTTATTTATAATGAGGCGGGAACAATTCAGTTAATTGTCCAGTTTGATACGAGTCGAGAAGCATCTTACTACTTAAAATCAATGCTTGATTCAGATTGGGTTAAAGATGTGCAATTACATTCAGTTGTTGCAAATGAATTGGAAAAGGAAGAATCTGACGAAGATCGTCAAGTTGAACTTAAAAATTCTCATTTCATTCCGCGTTACCTCGCAGAATTTGAAGTGACTTTAAATAAATCGCTAATAAAAGAAGCTATTCAGGCTGAAGCGCAAGGAGGGAAGGATTCATGACCCTTCGATTTTCAAAAAAAGAGAAATTCATTGTCATAGCCATAATTGCCTTTATATTGTTGTTATTTGTTAGTCTCTATTTTTTCTACCTTCAGCCATTAAAAACAAGTGCAGCTCAAAAGCAACAGGAATTAGATTCTAAAAAGAAGCTACTAGTAGTTATTGAAAATCGATTAGATGGTAGTCAAACAAGTATGTTTGAGAGTACGGAAGTATTACAACAACAAATTCCTGTAAAGCCGTTAGTTGAACAATTGCTGCTTAATATTGAGAAAGCAGAGGTCCTATCGGGAAGCTTTGTTTCCGATATGAAGTTTTCTGATGAAGAAATAACAGAATACACGACAGGTGAACAAAGCGACTCGAATAATGATGGAACTCAGCCTGAAGAGGCTGGTGAACAAAAAGCATCCTTTTCGCTTCCTAATGGAATGAAAAAAGTGACGGTCACAATAACTGCTCAATCACCTACCTATTTTGAAATGGAAAAATTCATTCAATCTCTCGAATCTCAAGATAGAATTATTATTGTTGAAGAATTAGATATTACTGGTCAGGATGAGCTTGTTTCGACGGCTCAAGAAAAACAGCTTATTGAATATAAAATAATCGTCTCAGCCTTTTATATGCCTAATTTAACCGATCTTATTGGACAGCTTCCTAAAATGGAAGTGCCAAAGCCTAGCAATAAGAAAAATCCTTTTATTAGTTCTGGAAACATCACCATACAACAAGAAAGCGATACAGAGCTCAATGAAGATGAATAGCCAGAAGAGAATAATATGTCTTCGAATAGTGATATAACAAATTCTGGACAAAGCATTTCAACGTATATCGTTTAACATGGCAATAATTTATATCAAATTTTTATGAAGTTATTTCACTCAATCAATAATAGAAACGAAGCTTGTCAAAAATTCTAGTTTTTAACAAATATATGCCGAAATTCTTCGATAACAAGACGACAAAAGTCTTGTTATTTTTTTTTGTTGTTGTGATAGGATGAAACAAACTTAGCATTGTACGTGGAGGGAGGACATTTTGTGGACAAGCCCAAAAAAGAGAAAACGATTACGATAAAAATAAATGGGGAAAATCGTTCATATTTAGAAACAAAGGCTCAGAATGAAGAAAAAGTTCAAATAGATGAAATAAGCAAAGAAAAGCCTATAAAAATAAAACAGGTCGATTATAGCTCCGAACTTGAAGCTGCTGCTACGAAGGAATCAGAAGAAGATGATAGCTTCGATTGGTTTTTACATGAGGAAACTGCGGATACGGACATCATATCGGAATATAAAATTGTTGAACAACCTAAAAAAAGGAAAAAGTCGAATTCGACATTAATTAGTGATGTACTTATCAAAAATAAACGTAATCTCCTTTTGAGTCCACTCGTCATTGTCGTCTTGTTTGCTATTATTGTGGGAACTAGTTTTGGATTAATTTTTTTAAAGCTCGTCACGACGGAAAAGATAGTTGAAACGGCGGCAGAGCCAGTAAACGCCCAACCGAAGAATAGCGATGGTAAGCAAGCAATAGTTGAAAAACTACAATTGGAACCACTATCTACATTTGTCATCCAAGGTGGTGTATTTTCAAATATAGAAGCAGCAAAACAGTTGCAGACAGAAAATACAAAGAAAGGAGTTCCATCACAAATAGTTAAAAAGGATGGACAAGCGTTTCTTTTTCTAAGTGTTGCTGATAGTCTCGAGCATGCGAAAGAAATCGGGACTCAATTATCAAATAAAGGAGTTGAAGTTTTTGCTAAATCGCTCATTATTAATGAAAAATCATTTGAGGAACTACAACCGGAAGAGAAAAAATTACTTGAAGGTGTTCATACCTTCTATGAGATTTTAGCAACGAGTGTCTCGGAAGGAGCGATTACAGCGAAGATTCCGGAATCATTAATTGAGAGTGCTGAGAAACAATTTTCTACAGTTAAGGGGATCGAAGCGAGTCAACTAAAAAATGAGGGCATAATCGTCATGAAGGATGAACTGGAGAAAGCAATGGAGCAATTAAATAGTTATAAGCAAACAGCAACTCCAGAGGCATTGAATAAAATTCAGCAGCATTTGCTTGCCTTTTTGGCAGCTTATGAGCAGCTTGACTAAATTTCTTCGACAATATCTGATTATTTTCTAGGAAATAATTAAAAATAAAGCCTGTTAGAAATTAACAGGCTCTATTCCTCATGTTAATACCTAAATTAATTATTTCGATATTTGTCGATTATTATTTGTTTGTCATGATGAATTTTGGTACGATTATGTTGTATCTCCCAATTTTGATTTGAATAAAAAGGTTAGGTGATTTCATACTATGCAAAACCTCATTTTAGCCTCTTCTTCTCCACGACGAAAAGAACTTCTTGAAAATCTTCATTTAACATTCGAAGTTTTTAGCTGTAATGTTGATGAAAGCTTCGATCCTGCATTAACTCCTAGTGAAATTGTGATGGAGCTTGGCAGTAGAAAGGCAAAAGCAGTTCGTGAGCAAAATCCTGATTCTTTTATTATCGGTGCGGATACAGTTGTTGTATTAGAAGGTGCTGTATTAGGAAAACCGAAAAATTCGCAAGAAGCTTTTTCGATGCTTCAAACATTGTCAGGAAAAACCCATTCTGTTTACACAGGAGTTACCATTATTGCTCCGGATACAGAAACTCAATTTTATGTTCAAACAGATGTGGTGTTTTGGGAGCTTTCAGATGATGAAATTAAAGCTTACATTGACACCGGTGAACCGTTTGATAAAGCAGGGGCTTATGGCATTCAAGGCTATGGAAGTATGTTTGTTAAAGAAATCTATGGTGATTATTTTGCTGTCGTTGGTCTACCTGTTTCGAGAACGATTCGAGAATTAAGGAATGCAGGCTATCGTATTTCTTAATCTTTTTCATCTTTACACTCCCTTGCGCCATATGAAAAGGGAGGAATGATTGTATGGAAATGGAATCCTTGCTCATTAAGGATTATCCACAGGATGAGAGGCCGCGTGAACGATTTATCCTGAATGGCCCTCAAAGTTTGTCCACCCATGAATTAATCGCCATTTTGCTTCGTACCGGGACGAAGGATGAATCTGTACTGCAATTATCGAACAGACTTCTTTCTCATTTTGAAGGCTTGAAGCTGTTAAAAGATGCTTCACTAGATGAGATTACTTCCATCAAGGGGATTGGAAAGGCAAAGGCCATTCAATTGCTCGCTGCCGTTGAAATAGGCAGACGGATTTCTAACTTATCTTTTGATGATCGGTATACCATACGTTCGCCAGAAGATGGTGCGAAATATGTAATGAATGATATGAAATTTCTCTCACAAGAACATTTCGTATGCCTCTACCTTAATACTAAAAACCAAGTGCTCCACAAACAAACGATTTTTATCGGGAGCCTAAATGCTTCGATTGTTCACCCGCGTGAAGTGTTTAAAGAAGCATTTAGAAGATCTGCCGCTTCAATCATTTGTGCTCATAATCATCCATCTGGAGACCCCACTCCTAGCAGGGAAGATATTGAGGTTACAAAACGCCTTTCTGAATGTGGAAAGATTATTGGGATTGAAGTGCTCGATCATCTAATAATTGGGGAGAATAAATTTGTAAGTCTAAAGGAAAAAGGATATTTATAGCACTTTGTTTTTAATGGAAGATAGGCTATAATATTAGTTATGTTTTTTTCGCGATAATAAATAAAAATTGTTATTTTGACCGAAAAATTAAAATTTTTAAATATAACCTTATTTGCATTTCGTATCAGAAAGGGAGATACAGCTATGTTTGGAACAAAGGACTTAGGAATTGATTTAGGAACAGCAAATACGCTCGTTTATGTGAAGGGAAAAGGCATTGTTGTAAGAGAGCCTTCAGTTGTTGCTTTACAAACTGACACGAAGAGCATCGTTGCGGTTGGAAATGATGCCAAAAATATGATCGGTCGTACACCAGGAAATATTGTTGCACTTCGCCCGATGAAAGACGGTGTCATCGCTGACTATGAAACGACCGCTGTCATGATGAAATACTATATTAAACAAGCAAATAAAAATAAAGGTCTATTTTCAGGTAAGCCGCATGTGATGGTTTGTGTTCCGTCAGGAATTACAGCTGTTGAACAACGTGCTGTTATTGACGCGACTCGTCAAGCTGGTGCTAGTGATGCTTTTCCAATTGAGGAGCCATTTGCAGCGGCAATCGGTGCGAATTTGCCAGTTTGGGAACCAACAGGAAGTATGGTTGTGGATATTGGCGGAGGAACAACAGAAGTAGCCATTATTTCTTTAGGTGGGATCGTAACGAGTCAATCTGTTCGTGTTGCTGGAAATGAAATGGATGATTCGATTATTAATTACATCCGCAAAAACTATAATCTTTTGATTGGGGAACGGACAGCGGAAATCATTAAAGTTGAAGTAGGTTCAGCTGGTGATCCGGAAGGAATTGAAAATATGGAAATTCGAGGTCGTGATCTTTTGACAGGACTTCCGAAAACAATTGAAATTACAGCTGGGGAAATCGCGAAAGCGTTGCATGATACTGTATATGCGATTGTTGATGCGGTAAAGGTGACATTAGAGAAAACGCCTCCAGAACTTGCTGCCGATATTATGGATCGAGGTATTGTTTTAACTGGTGGTGGTGCATTGCTTCGAAATTTAGATAAAGTAATAAGCGAAGAAACAAAAATGCCTGTATTGATTGCCGAAGATCCACTTGATTGCGTTGCTATTGGAACTGGTAAGGCACTTGATCATATCGACTTATTTAAAAATAAATCGAAAGACTCCCGCTAATGTTTTAGGATTTAGAAATAGATGAAGCCTATTTTCAACTTCGTTGGATTTAGGCTTTACTCACGCTCTATGTATATAAATTAGGTTGTTTTTGAGGAAGAGGTGTTTTCGTATGCCACAGTTTTTTATGAATAAGCGCCTGATAATATTGCTTGTCAGTATTATTATTCTCGTGGCATTGATTGGGTTTTCTTTAAAGGAGCGCGATCAGTTAAGCTGGCCAGAACAATTTATTAAAGATACAACTGGCTGGGTACAATCAGCCGTATCTCGTCCAACTCATTATGTTGCAGGTTTTTTTGAAAATCTACAAGATTTGCAAAATACATATACTGAGAATAAAGAATTAAAGAAAAGACTTGATGAGCTTGCGAGACTCGAATCTGAAGTACAGATGCTAAAGAAAGACAATAAAGAATTAAAAGAAATCCTTGGTAAAAAGGATTCATTAAGTGAGTTCGAACCGAAGCAGGCAACTGTTATCGGGAGAAATCCTGATAGATGGAATGAATTGCTTACGATTAATAAAGGAACAAAAGATGGAATTGTGTCAGATATGGCCGTCATTACTGCGAATGGATTAATTGGGAAGGTAAAAAGTGCTCAGCCTTTTACATCCACTGTCCAACTATTAAGTTCGATGGATCCTACTAACAGAATTTCGGCAGAAATTCAAGGCAAGGAAGAGAGCTATTTCGGACTAATAGAAGGTTATGACAAAGATAAAGGGCTTCTCATGCTAAAGAGAATCCCTGCTGAAGCAAAAGTGGAAAAAGGACAAAACGTCATTAGCTCTGGAAAAGGCGGCGTCTTTCCAAAAAATCTTCCAATTGGCAAGGTAGTCGAAGTGGCTCCCGCTGAGTATGGATTAACTCAAACGGCATATATTAAGCCTGGGGCTAATTTCTATGATATTGAACATGTAATGGTAGTGAAAAGAAGCGCCCTAAAACCGGAATTAGAAGATATGATGGATGATAAGGGGGAGGAACTGTGAAAAGAGTCCTTCTTCCTTTGTTAATCATCTTCCTATTTATTGCTGAGAGCACCTTTGTTGAGCTGCTCCCTGCAAAGGTTTTTGGCGGTAACTACATCATTGTTCCACGTTTTTTAATTGTCGCTATCTTGTTTTTAACAGTGTACGGACCGAAAAAATATTGGCTTTATTATGCTTTTATATTCGGACTTTTGTTTGATGTCGTTTATACTGAAATTATCGGTATCTATTTGTTTCTGTTTCCTGTCATTGCTTATTTAATTGCTAAGCTAATGAAAATTTTGCAGACGAATATTGTTATTGTTTCACTAGCAACATTATTAGGTGTCCTGCTAGTAGAACTTGGTTCTTATGAATTTAATTTTCTAATCCATAGGACAGATATGGACTTCTCAAGTTTCCTATCAATAAGACTTTTGCCAACATTAATGTTAAATTTCATTTTCATCGCAATAGTTGCTTATCCCTTCAAAAAGTATTTTGAAAAGATTGTAGAAAGTTTAGAAGTTTAATTTTAGTATAATTAATTGAGGATAAATCGATAAAAGTACGTGAATGATTGCACGTTAAGGAGAAGTTTCTCGTAAAAAAGGATTTTGCATTATTTTTGTCGAATTCTTTTCATTTAGAAGAAAGCTTTTCTATTGTCTAGCCCCAGTGCTTTAAGCGCTTGCACTGTTCTTACGAGAGGTGAACATCTTGATATGAAGAAATTTCAAAATGTAACAATTAAAGGGACGAAGGATGGGCTCATTCTACATTTAGATGATACATGTTCCTATGATGAACTTAAGAAAGAACTTGATTTCAAGCTGGCTGAAAGTTCTAGATCCCGGGAAGATCGGCTAATTACGGTAAAAGTCCAAATTGGAAATAGGTATTTAACAGAAGAGCAAGAAGAGGAGCTAAAAGGATTAATTCGTCAAAAGAAAAATCTTGTGGTAGACACCATTAGTTCCAATGTTATTTTGAAAGATGAGGCAGAACAATTAAGAAAAGAAACTGAAATTACCTCTGTTGCTAAAATCATTCGCTCTGGACAGGTTCTGCAGACGACAGGTGACTTACTTCTCATCGGGGATGTAAATCCTGGTGGGACCGTGATTGCAGGCGGAAATATTTATATTCTGGGCACTTTAAAAGGAATTGCCCATGCAGGTTTTTATGGCGACCATAAGGCTATTGTGGCCGCCTCTGTGATGAAGCCATCACAATTACGGATAAGTGATTGTATTACAAGAGCACCTGACCATTATCAAGATGATGAAACAAGAGAAATGGAATGTGCGTACATAAATGAGGACCATCAAATTACGGTTGATAGATTACAAGTTTTAATGCATGTAAGGCCGAATATTACAAGATTGGAAGGGGGACTATAATATGGGAGAAGCAATAGTGATTACATCAGGTAAAGGCGGTGTCGGGAAAACGACGACTTCCGCGAATGTAGGAACTGCTTTAGCTCTTCAAGGTAAAAGGGTATGTCTCGTTGATACAGACATTGGCCTCCGAAATTTAGATGTTGTGATGGGTCTTGAAAATCGAATTATTTATGATCTTGTGGATGTGTTGGAAGGTCGTTGTAAAACCCACCAGGCACTTGTTAAAGATAAGCGATTTGAGGACTTGCTTTATTTATTGCCTGCTGCACAGACAAGTGATAAAACAGCCGTGACCCCTGAACAAATGAAAGAGCTCGTGAATGAATTGAAGCAAGAGTATGATTACGTCATTATAGACTGTCCTGCTGGAATTGAACATGGTTATCGGAATGCTGTTGCAGGTGCGGATAAAGCGATTGTCGTGACAACACCAGAAGTTTCAGCCGTTAGAGACGCAGATCGGATCATTGGTTTACTTGAAAAAGAAGAAAATATGGAGCCACCAAAGCTTGTAATCAATCGTATTCGTAATCAAATGATGAAAAATGGAGATATGTTGGACGTAGATGAAATTGCTGCCCATCTTTCCATTGATCTAATTGGAATAGTTGCAGATGATGATGAGGTTATTCGAGCTTCTAATCATGGTGAACCAATTGCGATGAATCCGAACAGTAAGGCGGCTGTATCCTATCGAAATATTGCCCGTCGAATATTAGGTGAATCAATTCCTCTACAACCTTTAGAGGAAGAAAATCAAGGTGTCTTTTCAAAACTAAAGAAATTCTTTGGTGTGAAATAAGATTCAAGCTTAAGCAAAGTCGAGGAAAAAATCCTTGGCTTTTTTTAGTATATAAAACAAAATTCATTACCACTTTTGACCAAATTTAATGGTGACTGTTAGAAATTTGTCATTAGCTCGATTCTAATGACAAAGCTTAATGTGAAAATCGTAGGAACATCCCGATAGCCCTGTTCTAATGACAAAACTTAATGTAAAAATCGCGAGAACAGTCCGATAGTTCGTTCCTAATGACAAATCTTGATATAAAAACCGCAGAACCCGTCCAATAGCCCAAAAGAAACTACTTTCCCTAGTGAAATGAAATCCAAAAATATTTCTTAATAAGGAGTGTATAAGCGCTCCCGACCACTTAAACAATCCAATACATTTTCTTAGTCATACTCCATTTGGACAACTCATAAACTTGTACAAACGGGTTAATGGATTGGTGGGGAGAGCATGAAAAATAGAGCAGACGAGATTCGAAAGAGAATTAATCAACGAAAAAAAGTAAGCAATCGGATAAAGAAAACGAATGAAGAGGATGTTTTTTGGGTGGAGGATGAGGAAAGATACGGATTCGAAAAAATCTCTTCTTATGAAGGTGGAGCAGAGGAAGGGAGTCACCCATTATTTAACAAAGACTGGATATTATTTAAAGTTTTAGCATCTGCCTGTTTATTTCTAGCAATAGCCATTTTGTTCAAAAATGAAACGGCTAGTTTCGAATCTGCACGGAATTTTGTAAAAACCACAATGGAGAAGGATTTTCAATTTATCGTGGTATCGAATTGGTATGAAGAGAAATTTGGCAAGCCGCTAGCATTATTGCCGCCGTTAACGGATGAAAAGAAGGATGAGAAAAATAATACAACTCCAAAACTAGAATATGCTTTACCAGCTTCAGCAAGAATTCTTGAAGATTTTCAAGAAAATGGGAAGAGAATTACGATCGAAACAGATAAAGATGAAGCTGTGGAGGCAATGGGAGAAGGTCTCGTTCGTTTTGCTGGAAAAAAAGAGGATTTTGGAAAAACCGTTATTATTAAACATGCGGATAATAGTGAATCATGGTACGGCAATTTAGCTGAAATTAATGTGAATCTTATGGAATATATAGAAACTGGTACAAAGATCGGGACTTCAACTGTATTGGAAGATGGCTTGAAGGGCTCATTCTATTTTGCTATCAAAAAAGGTGATGATTTTGTCGATCCGAGCCAGGTGATCCCATTTGAATAAATGGCTAGGCTTATTTAAATATATTCATATTCACCCGTTATTATGGATTGTGATGGGGCTAGCAATTATGACCGCACATTTCATTGAATTATCTCTTTTTTTGTTGATTATCTTTGTCCATGAAATGGGTCATGCAGCTGCAGCAACGTTTTTTTCATGGCGCATAAAAAGGATAGCTCTTTTGCCTTTTGGTGGAGTTGCTGAAATGGATGAGCATGGGAATCGGCCGATTAAAGAAGAAGTAATTGTGATACTGTCGGGGCCATTGCAGCATCTCTGGATGATGGGACTTGCCTTTATCCTTTTTCAGTTTTCGGTTGTTTCAGAAGGGCTCTATTATTTATTCATCCAGTATAACTTAATGATTTTACTTTTTAACTTTCTGCCAATATGGCCCCTTGATGGTGGAAAATTAGTATTTCTTTTAATGTCACATTTCTTTGCATTCCCGAAAGCTCATCAAAAAGCCTTATTCATTTCAATTTGTTGTACGATCATATTTTGCATCTATATTTTATTTACCTCACCGATAAATTTAAACATTTGGGTCGTAATCGCATTTTTACTATTTTCTCTCTATTATGAGTGGAAGCAAGAAAGATATGTTTTTATTCGCTTTCTTCTAGAAAGATATTACGGAAAAAATAGTGATTTTCGTACATTAAAGCCGATTACTGTGAAAGATGATGAACTTGTCATTCATGTTCTTGAAAAGTTTCAAAGAGGATATAAGCATCCTATTATCATAGAAAAAGACGGATTAGAGACTGGATCAATGGATGAAAATGAGCTTTTGCATGCTTTTTTTTCTGAGAAAATTGCTACAACTCGAATCGGGGACTTGCTCTATACGTACTAAATTGCGAAAATAATACATAGACCTATTACGTTCAAAATAAGTGAGGAATAAAGCTTGAATAAAATGATTATTAATTATGCGGCTAGAGAAAAGCGATATGCTGTCATAAAAGAGAACACCGTTGATAAGATTGAGATTATCCAACCTAGAAACCAATCGTCTGTAGGCAATATTTATTTAGGAGTCGTAGAAAAAGTTCTGCCTGGTATGAACGCAGCATTCATCCAAATTGGCGAAGGAAAAAATGGCTATTTACATCGTGATAAGCTTGCTGCATTTATTTTGGCAGATGAAGATATTTCCGTTAAACAATCGAGGGGCATTTCATCTTTCGTACATCAAGGAGAAAAGCTCCTAGTTCAGGTTGAAAAGGATGCAATGGGAACAAAAGGACCGCGTCTCACTGGTGTGCTCGAATTTCAAGGCGATCATTTAGTTTACATGCCCAAAGGCCGCTATGTGGCAATCTCCAAAAAAATTGAAGATCATCAGCAAAGAGAGAATTTACGGCAATTTGGCTATCAAATAAAAGACAAGGATGAAGGAGTCATCTTTCGTACATCAAGTGTGGAGCATTCTAAGACAGCTCTACAAGAGGAATTGGAACGGCTGCGGAAAGAGTATTCGGAAGTGTTTCATAAGGCAGAGATATTAAAGAAACCTGGAAAATTATATGAGCGGAATTCATTTATAGAAGAGCTGCAAGAAGAAATGAAGAAGATCGAAATAGGGGAAGTGATAGTAGATGATGTAACGGTTAAAGCTGAATTACAAAAAAATAGTGAGCTCCCTGTTCAACTTTATAATGGAAAAGAAAACATCTTTGCAGCTTATCATCTAGAGCAAGAGGTTGAAAAAGCGTTAAAGAAAATTGTTTGGCTTGAGAACGGCGCCTATTTGATTTTTGATGAAGCAGAGGCATTAACGATTATAGAT
Organism: Cytobacillus sp. Bva_UNVM-123; assembly: GCF_046351715.2. NCBI lineage: Bacteria > Bacillati > Bacillota > Bacilli > Caryophanales > Bacillaceae > Cytobacillus > Cytobacillus sp. Bva_UNVM-123. The sequence goes on along the minus strand of NZ_CM177772.1, from coordinate 3,574,715 downwards.
GTGAATACTGGTAAATTCTCTGGAAAAACAGATTTACGTGATACGGTGATGAAAACAAATGAATGGGCAGCTAAGGAAGTCGCAAGACAAATTCGCCTGCGTGATATTGGCGGGATGATCTTAATCGACTTTATTGATATGAAAGATGATAAGGAAAGGAAGCATATACTCCATATATTTCAGGGTGAATTAAAAAAGGATGAAAGAAGAACCAATTTAATTGGTTTTACACCACTTGGTATACTCCAATTGACTCGAAAAAAAACGAAACCAGCTATTTCTGAAGTGCTCACGGTTAAATGTCCGACATGTGAGGGCATGGGAAGAATCGCTAGTGCAGGAACAATGGCATTCAAGCTAGAACGAGAGCTGTTCGAGTATCGAAACAGCGATTATGAGGCGGTATTAATTGAATTGACAGCTGATGTTCAAGCCATTTTCGCTGGTGAACAAAATATATTCAAACACAATTTTGAAAAATTAATTGGCTTGAAAATTATTTTTGTGATGGTCAATGCTCATAAACCTTTTTATGAAATTCGTCAATTCGGTAAAGAAGCAGAATTAATGAATAAATAAATACAATTGACACTTCAAGCAAACATATGATAATATTTTTATGTTATGTTTGTAGCGCACCTGTGCTACAACCGCTCAGAGCAGGTTTAAGCTATTGCACATAGATTGATGTGCCATTGGTTCTATGATAAACCAGAGGTACTTTTTATTTTTTTATTGTGCAATACACCTGAGGATGGCGAGTCTTAGTTAAAGAGGAGGTGCAGTTCATGTACGCGATTATTGAAACTGGTGGAAAGCAAGTACGTGTAGAAGAAGGTCAAGCTATCTACATCGAAAAGCTTAACGTTGAAGCAGGCGAAACAGTTACTTTTGATAAAGTTCTTTTCGTTGGCGGAGATAGTGTAAAAGTAGGAAGCCCTGTTGTTGAAGGTGCTACTGTTACGGCTAAAGTTGAAAAGCAAGGCCGTGCGAAGAAAATCATTGTTTTCAAGTATAAAGCAAAGAAAAACTATCACAAGAAGCAAGGTCATCGTCAGCCATACACTAAAGTTGTGATTGAAAAAATCAACGCTTAAGGTGAAGCTCGATGATTGAAGTTACGATTAATCGTAAAAATTCCGGTATGATTCAATCATTTTCAATTAGCGGCCACGCTTTTTTCGCTGAAAAGGGAAATGATATTGTCTGTGCAGGTGTATCAGCTGTTTCAGTTGGGACAATTAATGCAGTATATGCTTTAACTGGCATCACTCCAGAGATTGAACAGAACGCTGATGGATTTCTCCATTGTGTAGTTCCCGATCATTTATCGGATGAAACGAATGGAAAGATTCAACTTCTTTTAGAAGGAATGGTTGTCTCTTTGCAGACGATTGAAGAAGAATACGGACAGCATATAAAAATTACCTTCAAAAAATAGGAGGTGGAATACATGTTACTAAAATTAGATCTTCAGTTATTTGCATCTAAAAAAGGAGTAGGTTCTACTAAGAACGGTCGTGACTCTATCGCTAAGCGTCTTGGTGCTAAGCGTGCAGATGGTCAATTCGTAACTGGCGGCTCTATTCTTTACCGTCAACGCGGAACAAAGATTTACCCTGGTGTAAACGTTGGTAAAGGAAAAGACGATACACTTTTCGCAACAGTTGATGGCGTTGTTAAGTTCGAACGTTTAGGCCGTGACCGTAAGCAAGTGAGCGTATATCCTGTAGCTCAAGAAGCATAAGCAATTGAGATGAAAACTCTAACCTTAAGAGGTTAGAGTTTTCTTTTTGCTGATGAATCAACTTTTTGTCTCCCTATATAAGAACCATATAAGAAATCGGGAATGAGTAGTTCGAAAAAGAAAGATTGGGCGCTAAGATTGTTTTTAAAATGGATGCGTTGCTAAAAAATAAACTGTTTTGAAAACTTCGTTATTTCCTTAAAGTTGCTTACTGTTTTGCACTTTTTTTTGATATACTAACTTACAAGCAGTCTCTAGCACTTATGAATGTGTAGGAGTGGATATATGAATAAGAACTGGAATACGATTGAGGTGCTGCGTCATGCGCGCCATGATTGGTTAAACAAAATTCAACTTATTAAAGGAAATCTCTCATTAAATAAAGTGGATCGAGTAAAGGAGATTATTGACGAAATCATCGTAGAGACCCAGCAGGAAGCTAAACTTTCAAACATGAAAATTCCCCAGTTCGCCTCACTGCTTCTTACATATAATTGGGAAAATCACCCTTTTCAAGTGGAATATGATGTTTTAGATTATACGATATGCGATTATTTAGATGATGAATTGCTTGTAAAATGGACTTGTTCTTTTTTTAGCTGTCTAAATGCAACTGTTAAGAAGTTTAATGAAAACCATCTATCTGTGACAATTGCACCGCAAAAAGAGGGTGTCCGATTCTTTTTTGATTTTAGAGGAATAATAACTGAAAAAGAGCCACTCGAACAATTATTAAATAAAGAAACGACTGTTCCAACATTAAATGTTCTAATATTCACTGAACAAGAGCTTTCACTGGAGCTATTTTTTCAATATAGCAAGTAAAGTGGATAATTTGATTTAACCGTCAGTGGAACCCATCACTGCCGAAGATTTTCTATCTCGAAAAGATGTTATGAACAGCTTAGACTGGAGGAATTAAATGTTTGTCGATCAAGTTAAAATTTATGTAAAAGGTGGTGACGGGGGCAATGGGATGGTTGCTTTCCGTCGCGAAAAATATGTTCCAAAAGGTGGACCTGCTGGTGGAGATGGCGGTAATGGTGCAGACGTTGTTTTTGAAGTTAATGAAGGTTTGCGTACGTTAATGGATTTTCGCTATCAGCGTCATTTTAAAGCTTTGCGTGGAGAACATGGGATGTCAAAAAATCAGCATGGTAAAAATGCAAAGGACATGGTTGTGAAGGTTCCACCAGGAACAGTCGTTACTGACGTGGAAACTGGTGAGGTAATTGCTGATTTAACGGAGCATGGACAAAGAGCTGTCATTGCTAGAGGTGGACGTGGAGGCAGAGGAAATACACGATTTGCCACACCTTCAAATCCTGCACCTGAACTGTCTGAGCATGGGGAGCCTGGAATTGAAAGAGAAGTAATTCTTGAATTAAAGCTATTGGCTGATGCAGGATTAGTCGGATTTCCTAGTGTCGGAAAATCAACGCTATTATCGGTAATTTCTTCGGCAAAGCCGAAAATTGCTGAATATCATTTTACGACGATTGCCCCGAATTTAGGGATGGTTGAAACGGAGGATAACAGAAGCTTTGTGCTAGCCGATCTTCCAGGATTAATCGAAGGAGCTCATTCAGGAGTTGGACTTGGACATCAGTTTTTACGACATATTGAACGGACCCGTGTCATCGTTCATGTTATTGACATGGCAGCGACAGAAGGAAGAGATCCTTTCGAGGATTATATAACGATCAATAATGAATTAAAGGAATATAATTTACGTCTAACAGAAAGACCACAAATCATTGTCGCAAACAAAATGGAAATGCCTGGGGCAGAGGAGAATCTTCAAACATTTAAAGAACAATTGCAAGAAGATTATCCTATCTTCCCTATATCAGCCATTACGCGTCAAGGTTTAAGGGATTTATTGTTTGCAATTGCTGACAAAATAGATGAAACACCTGAGTTCCCGCTTATTCAAGAGGAACAAGAAACTGGAATTCATCGTGTTGTCTATAAACATGAAGCAGAGCAAACAGAATTTATGGTTACAAGGGATTCAGCTGGTACCTTTATCGTTTCTGGTGATGCGATTGACAAGCTCTTTAAGATGACTGACTTTTCAAGAGACGAGTCTGTTCGTAGGTTTGCTAGACAGCTTCGAGGAATGGGTGTTGATGCTGCATTGAGAGAAAAAGGTGCAAAAGACGGAGATACGGTTAAGCTGCTCGATTATGAATTCGAGTTTATTGATTAACCTCATTTGTTGACGGGGTGAATATATGAAACAGGACAAACTAGACAAAAAATTTTATTTAGTTCGTGAAGATGTTTTGCCTGAAGCGATGAAGAAAACGTTAGAAGCAAAAGAATTAATGGAACGTGGAAAAGCTGAATCTGTATGGGACGCTGCTCAAAAGGTTGATTTAAGTAGAAGTGCATTTTATAAATATCGTGATACCGTTTTTCCTTTTCATACTGTTGTAAAGGAGCGTTTAATCACATTATTTTTCTATTTAGAGGATCGCTCAGGGACGCTATCACATTTATTAAGTGTTGTTGCGGGTTCAGGCTGTAATGTGATGACGATACACCAAACCATTCCATTGATGGGAAGAGCCAATGTTACTTTATCTTTAAACACTACTGAGATAGAAATAGAAATTGATGAATTACTAACGATGCTTAGAAGATTAGAGTTCGTTGAAAAAGTAGAGGTACTCGGTTCAGGCGCTTAATAGAATTCTCTGTGTTAATGGGAAATTTTGATTTATTCATCTGTTGATTGGAGCGGAAGGTGCGAGACTCCTGCGGGAGGAAGGGACAAGAGAGACCCCGCAGGTGCGATAGCGCCGAGGAGGCTCTCGGACCGCCCGCGGAAAGCGAGCAACCTGGAGCGGAAATCAACCACTTTGTTTAACAAAGCTAATATGAAAAGCTGAGGCTGCTTGCCCAGAGGCGACAAGCTTAAGACAAGAGGGGGGAAAACACCGTGAAAATCGGCTACTTAGGTCCGATTGCAACATTTACGGATATTGCAGTTCGGGCGATGTTTCCTGGAAATCAGGCTGTTCCTTATTTAACAATTCCAGCTTGTTTTGATGCCTTATCAGAGGATAAAATCGAAATCGCGGTCGTTCCTCTTGAGAATGCACTCGAAGGTTCTGTAAACATTACTCTTGATTATTTAGTTCATGAAGTGGATATGCCAATAATAGGTGAGATTACTGCTCCAATTCGGCAGCATTTTATGGTTCATCCAAACAATCGAGAAAAATGGCTTGAAACGGAAATGGTTTATAGCCATTCACATGCAATTGCACAATGTCATAAATTTCTTCATAAAGAATTGATGGGCATTCCATGTGAAAATACTACATCTACAGCTGCGGCAGCTCAATTTCTAAAGGAAAATCCCCGAATAAAAGGGGGAGCTATTGCAAATGAATTAGCTGCTGAGGTGTATGGGCTTGCGATTGTTCGTGAGGATATTCACGATGTTAGTTATAATCACACTCGATTTATCATCCTTTCAAAAAGACAAGTGCCATTAAGTGAAGAAGTTGGAATGTTTGGTGGTTATAAAACAACTATCATGATTATGTTGCCATCTGATCGTGCTGGGGCACTCCATCAAGTGTTGTCAGCTTTTGCATGGAGAAAACTAAACCTATCAAAAATTGAGTCTAGACCGATGAAGACAGGCTTAGGTAATTATTTCTTTATAATAGATGTTGATATGAAAAAAGATGATGTATTAATTCCAGGTGTCGTTGCTGAATTAGAGGCACTTGATTGTAAAGTAAAAATTCTTGGCAGTTATCCTTATTATCAGCTCGGAATGAAAAAATGCTCAGTCTAACCTAGGCAATGTCAAGCTTTAAAAATAGGAGTGAGACATGCAAAACATCTTGTTTTGCATGTCTCACTCTTTATTTTTCAGTGAAATCTATTCAACTAGAAACTTTGCTTTTCTTAATGCTTGCTCTGCATCGTCTAAGTTTTTCTCGGAGGGTGCTGAAAGCGTATGAAGATGAAACCCTTCCGTTAGTTCCGATAAATAGGAAGCATTTGTCGATTTTATTTTTTCCATAAATTGTTTCGTTTCTTTTCTATTCGAAACCATGACGGAAGCAGTTAAATCCCCATAGACAGGATGCTCGATTTTCACATCTTTGACGGTTACACCACAATCAACAAGAATATTTAATTCCTCTTCTGTGTTTTCTGGAGGATGGTAGCAGGCAATTACTCGTTCAAAAGAAGGAGTAAGGGAAGCCTGTTTTAAATATATATAGCCTTGGCTTGTCGCGATAATAGGGTCACCTTTCGCCTTAAGCAAAGTAATATCACCTACAATAACTTGTCTACTCACATTGGCTTTTGCAGCAAGTTCACTTCCTGTAATCGGTTCAGATGAATCTTTTAATAGCTGAAGCAAGAAATCTCGTCTCTCATCACCGAATATTTTTTTCTGATCCTTCATAAGATTATTCTCCCTTACGCGCTAATATTAATTAATTTTATCATAAGTAAAATCATTATTGCTTGAAACTAAAGCATTCTTATCATATTTTCAAAAATAAATGCATAAGTTTTTGTGAAGATTAATAGCAATTTGCCCATTTTGTCATACACTATATGGACTTATCACAGATGATCGAGTTGGAACCCCACACTATATAGAAATCGAGATAGTGAGAGGTCACAGCACGTAAAGGCTTGCAAATACAACCAAAAAAGAAAGATTTACTTAGCTTCAGCACCTAGCCTCGATGCCCAAGGATGCGCTAGCCATGCAGAGTCTTAAAACTCATAGAGAATCCGTTCAATATTGCAATAGGCCTATGAGTCTCCTGCGATTTTACTACAGAAATAATGATGGATTCATTATTTCGAAGGTGCTTTAGCTTTTTAAGACTAGGAGGGAAATCAGAGTGAAGATCCATATCGTACAAAAAGGGGATACTCTTTGGAAGATCGCCAAAAAGTACGGCGTGAACTTTGAAGAGCTAAAGAAAATGAATACACAGCTCAGTAACCCTGATATGATTATGCCTGGTATGAAAATAAAAGTTCCAGGAGCTGGAGGAACGATAAAAAAAGAGACTCCTGTTGGAAGCAAACCAGGCACAAATATTAAGATGGGTACGAAAAAAGAAATGCCAATCGAACACCCTGTTAAGAAAGAAAAGCCAATCACCAAGCCTATTGTTGAAGCACCTAAGGAAGTGCCAAAAAAAGAGATGCCCGTTGTTGAAAAACCACAACAACAATTACCATTAAAACAAGTAGAACTCCCGAAAAAACCCTTTGTTCCGAAGATGCCTAAGCCCGTTATGCCGGAAATTGATATAAATAATTACTATATGATGAATATGGCCAATATAGCTCCACAACAACCTGCTCAACTACCGCCAAAACCGATTCAACAACCAATCATGAAACCAATTGAGCATAAACCGATTCAAAAGCCAATCATGAAACCAATCGAGCATAAACCGATTCAAAAGCCAATCATGAAGCCAATTGAGCATAAACAGATTCAACAACCAATCATGAAACCAGTTGAACATCCGCTTCCACAGCTTCCACCAAAGCCAGTAAATGTTCTTCCGCAAGTGAAGCCCATTTCTGAATATAGTCCAGAGATATATGAGAGTGAATCATACTCTCATACACATAAAGGAGGGTATACTCAACCAATGTATCCATATCAACCGAATTGCCTTTTTCCTATTTCTCCAGTAATGCCAGGCTCTGGTTTTCAAGGAGGATATCCGCAACAAATGCCATATCCTCACGTACAAGGTGTAGCGAGTGTGCCAATGTATCCAAGTGCTACAATGCCAATGCATCAAATGCCACATCATGGGATGGCAGGTGTTGAAAGTCATGGTTATGTCGAGTCTTCTTCCATGCACGTGCCAATGCATCATCACATGCCAATGCATCATCACATGCCAATGCATCAACACATGCCAATGCATCAACACATGCCAATGCATCATCAAATGCCGCATATAAACCCAGCATTCACACAACCAACTCAAGCGCAAATGCCTGCACCAGTAATGGGTATTGAAGAGTCACAGTTTCCACTTCAGCCCTCATATACAGCACCAGCTATGCAACAGCCAATATATGGTTATCCAGAAGTACCTTGTCAACCATATCAATTAGTGCCGATCTCTCCAGTTATGCCTGGTTCAGGTTTCTGTGGTCCGACACCAGTGACTTATGGGTTTCCGGAGATGGGCGTTATGCCACAAGTACAAGGTGTAATGGAGGAGTATCCACAAATGGCGCAAATGCCAATAAGCCCAACGCAAGCTCAAATGCCTCTTATGCCGATGGAAAGTCAACAGCACTTAATGCCAACACACGGAGTTAAAGGTGTAGAGGCGGGTTGTGGGTGTGATGGAGGAATGCCGCACTATGGTTCTCCAGCCTTTGGAATGGGAGGAGATCCAATGTATAACGTTCCATACGGTCAACAGATGGGCTTCCCACCTTCTCCATATATGAATCCGTATGGTTATGGACCAATGGGAGGGACTGCATTTGGAATGCCTCGCAGTTCTGAAGAGAGCAGTGGATTTGACGTATGACCATAGAGGAGACGATTTGTTCCATGATCGTCTCTTCTCTTATTTACAGAAGCAGCTTCCTTTTTCTATCGATAAGATTAAACCAATTAAAAATAAGGTTTACCTAGTTGAGTCAGACCATTTAAACTTTATTTTGAAAGGGTTTTCCAGTTATGATCGTTTAAGGCTTCAAGAAAATTTCACAACCGCTTTAAGTCAAAGTGGATTTGAAAACACGTATTCTTTTTATCCTCTAACGAAATTTCCATTATTTTTTGAACATACTTATTATGGTTGCTTGCAATATATAGAGCCTTCAGAAAAAGAATTTAGTTATAAACTAAATAAAGATCGATTAGATGGAACCCATCTGTTAAATCAATTTCATTTGTCTACAAAATGGTTAACGAATATATTTCAGATGCTTATACCTACCTTTTGGCAGATTGAAAAATGGCAAGAAAGATTTGCAATATTTTTCAATAATCTGCCGATTGTAAAATATTTCATTCAAGAGAAGATGTTAGCTGAAATTATTGTTTGGGCAGATTGGTCACTAAAAGGAATGATAAGTGAGTCGCATTTATTCATGAATGACGAAAAAGTTATTTTACATGGTGATGTTGCACATCATAATTTTCTCAGAGCAAAAAATAATAAATTATTCTTAATCGATTTTGATTTAATTAGTATTGGAATTCCTCATATCGATTATTTACAGTACGCTAACCGTATTTTGCCACATCTCAATTGGTCTTTTGAGAAGTTATTCCATTATGAAAAGCTTAAACCATTTCTTAATGAAAAAGGATTTATTTATGCACTTGCATTTCCGACAGATATTTTTCGAGAATGGAATCGGGCGATAAAAGAAGGTACTTATTTACAGCATGAAAAGCTGGAACAATTATTAGAAATGACTGAAGGTCAATTTGCAGAAAGACAGGAGTTTTTCAAGCAATTAGTATATGCCAATGAATGAAAGCTTCTGATTCTTGCCACTATATAAAGGAGCAATAAGTTTTTGCTCTCGTTCGTACTTTGGCAAGGAGGTTTAAAGTTTGAATAAAAAGCTCATACAATTTCCCATAATAGCTGCATTGTCCTTCGGAATAGTTGGATGTGGAATGAACGATAAATCGGCTCTTCAAAATCGCGATCGGAATATGACTCAGCCTGTAGGCTATTATTCGAACGAAAATCATGCTCAGAACCGTGGAGGGAATGCTCGAATACTGGATGGCACCGATAATGATGGGCCAGCAACCGAATTGATGGATTATTCCTTCGGTCTTAAAGGAGAAAATTATCGTAATAATCAGAGAAACCGTCCAGTTAGAAATAATGCAAGAAATTCAGCTCAACTTTTTAGTCGTGAAGACATGAACTACCATGGGCATTTAGGCGATAACATAAGGAAAGTTGAAAGCTCCTACTACTATGAGGCTTACGAAGGGCATTTAGTAGAAAAAATTAACGATACAGTAGCTAAAATTAATAATGTACAGGATGTTCAAACAGTTATTCATGGGAACAATGCGATCATTGCTGTCAATCTTGCAAGCACAAATCATGTAAATGAAACAAAAGCTGAGATTAGGCGAGCAATTCGGCCCCTTTTGCAAGGAAAGACAAGTAGGATTGTTACCGATGCAAGCACGTTTAGCCGTCTAAGAAATATTGACAATGGCTTACGTGATTGGGGACCGAAGGATCAAATTTATTTAGACTTAAACAATTTATTTCGAACGAATAATAATAGGTAAATTCTTTTACCAGCGGAGGGTGTCCCAAAAGTATTACTTTTAGGTGCACTCTCTTTTTTTTGTTCTTATTAAACGTTAATAACGATTTTTTATCAAAGTTCATCCTGATTTTTGCGCTGAGTTGATTGGAGTGGAAGACGCGAAGACTCCTGCGGGAAAAGCGGACAGGTGAGACCCCGCAGGAGCGTGAGCGGCGAGGAGGCTTACCGTTTGCCCCGCGGAAAGCGAAGCGTCTGGAACGGAAATCAACGGACAGGACCTTTTGAGTCAGTCTCTTTTTTTATTTTTCTCTCTTATGTAACAAAAATTAGTTGACTGTTTTGTATATAGTGTATATATTATATATATACACTATATAAGCTGTGGGTGAATAAATGAATATTATTATTTCGAATACATCGAAGGATCCGATTTATCAACAAATTATTAAGCAGATAAAAGAGTTAGTTTTAAAAGGGGAACTGCAAGAAGGAGACTCTCTTCCTTCAATCAGACAACTTGCAAAAGATTTGCAAATAAGTGTGATTACAACGAAACGTGCTTATGAAGAATTGGAGAATGATGGATTTGTCGTTTCCATTGTTGGAAAAGGTTCATTTATTGCTAGTCAAAATCAAGAGCTGTTAAAAGAAAGACGATTGAAAATTATTGAAGATAAATTAGCAGAGGTTATTGAAGAAAGTAAGCTAATCAATCTTTCTAAAGATGAATTATTAGAATTGTTGTTAATTCTTTATGGAGATGATGATAAATGACAAATGTAGTTGAATTCAGAAATGTCACAAAAGCATTTAAAAATTTCTCAATAAAAAACGTTTCCTTTTCAATTAAAAAAGGGTATGTGACAGGGTTTATCGGGGCGAATGGAGCTGGGAAAAGTACAACGATAAAATTATTAATGAATTTAATAAAAAAAGATAGCGGAGATATTTCAGTTTTTGGTTTAGAACAAGATAAGCACAATGAAGCAATAAAGGAAAGAATAGGCTTTGTTTATGATGAAAATTGCTTTTACGACACTTTAACGATTCGAGAAATGAGAAAAATCATTGCACCGATGTATAAGAAATGGAATGACAAACAATTTAAGAAATATTTAGATCAGTTTCAACTACCAGAGAAGCAACTAATTAAAAGCTTTTCTAAAGGAATGAAAATGAAGATGGCCATCGCATTTGCCATTAGTCATGATCCAGAATTTATTATTATGGATGAACCAACTTCAGGGCTTGATCCCGTTTTTCGTAGAGAAATTTTAGAACTTTTGCATGACATCATGTTAGATGAGCAAAAGACAATCTTTTTTTCGACCCATATCACTACTGATTTAGACCGAATTGCAGATTATATCACCTATATACATCAAGGAAAAATCTTGTTTTCAAAAGAAAGGGATGACCTGCTCTCTGAGTACGGAATGGTGAAGGGGCGAAACGATTTATTAGATAGAGATACAGAAAAGGAGTTTGTTAGCATTCGTAGAACAAATGTAGGCTTTGAAGCTCTGACAAGCAATATTATGCAAACGAAAGCTGTTTTTGGTCATGATGTGTTAATAGAAAAACCAACTCTTGAAGATATTATGTATTTTACGAATAAGGGGGAGTATTAAATGTATCAATTAATCTTAAAAGATGTTCTCCTATTAAAAAAAATCTTATTATTAATTTTAGGATTTATTGTTTTCTTTTTTATACTTGAGAATCCTCCGGCATTTGCTGTTGCTATAGCGGGTTTTATCTATATTTCGAATTCCGGAAGCTTTGATGACAGGAGCCATTCAAATTTAATGTGGAACAGCTTGCCGATTAGCCGCGCTAAAATTGTTTCGGCGAAATATGTTAGCATTATTATTTTTGGGTTATTTATTAAAGGACTAGTAACCGTTTTACAAGGGTTGCTCTATTCTGTTCTTAATATGTATGAACAGCCTTTTCCAGAGGCAAATCAACTTATTATTGGATTTTTAATTGTTTTAATAGTCGCATCCGTTTATTATCCGATTTATTATAAATTTGGTGAGAAATATGCAAGGATCCTTATGATGATAGCGGTATTTGGGACGGTTATTCTTGGAAATATGGTTTGGCACTTAGTGAGTCAATATGTTGAAAATATTCTCCAGATTCTTAGCCAATATTCAAGTGAACAACTAATAATGTTTGGAATTATTTTAACGCTCCTATTTTTTGCAAGTTCTTGGCTGTTATCAATAAAGATTTATAAAGAAAAGGATTTTTAGGTTTATATTTAGATAGGCTTCAAAATAACAACAAAAATCCGTTCCTATCTTTAAAAACTAGGACGGATTTTTGTCCATTTGCTGAGATTAAAGATGCTTATGCAAAATATTTAAGATCTCCCTCAACTCTTGTACATCTACTTGTCCTGGTGCTGAGGCTTTTTTTGCAGCTCCGAAAGTGATGCTTGAGCCAAACACTTCTCCGGCAATCCGGCTGACGATGCCTTTACTTGCCATTGACATTGTAATAATTGGTCTATCAGCAAATTTCTCCGCCATGGTAGCAGTCGCATCCAGCAATGTTAATAGATCAGTGGTAGTTGTAGGCATAACAGCCATTTTAGGGAGATCACTCCCTAATTCCTGAGCTTTTCTTAAGCGAGAAATGATTTCTTCTTTAGCAGGAGTCTTTTCAAAGTCATGATTGGAAATAATAACAAACAGATTATGAATATGAGCTATTTCTACTAATACTTTAATATCTTGTTCATCATTAAACAACTCAACATCTATCACATCCACCTCGCCAGTTTCGGCAATGGCTTTGTTTAATGCCACATAATATTGTGAGCTTACATTTATTTCTCCACCTTCTTTTGCACTCCGCAATGTGAAGATCAGTGGCACATCTCTTAACCGTTTACGAATTTCCTTTAATGTCACCTTTACCTTTTCAATATCTTCAACATGTTCAAAAAAATCCACTCGCCATTCAACCATATCTAAGTCAATTGTTTGTAAATAAGCTGCTTCTTCTAAAAGTTCAGCTAATGTTCTACCGACCATTGGCACACAGATTTTTGGTGCGCCCTCACCAATGACAATATTTTTAATTTTAATCGTTTTCTTCAAAGGTACCCCCTCCAATACACAAACCCGTTTAGATAAAAAAATAGTAAGTAATCTTATATGATGATAATTATAGTCTTACATCAAAGATGATAACAAACAATTTTTTACTTTCATTTAGCCATCGATTCAATAATGGAGTAAATTCAGAAAATAGCAGGATAAGGTTTACAAAAATGGTTACACTACATAAGGTAAGGACTCATTATATGTGTGTACTCAATAAAAGAGGTGAATAAATATGAAAAAGCGCATTGCTACTTTCATATTGACAATTTTGATGATAATTCCAATTACTATTTTTTATCCTTGGATAGGAAATGATAAAAACAATATTGTAAAGGCAACAAAAAGTGATGAGGAACCAATTGAATTGACCGTCATATTAGAAAGAATGTATGTGGATGGGGAATTAAGTCAAGAATCCGTTGTCGAAAAAATTTGGTCATTAGAAGATTTTTGGGCAAAATATGATGACTGGCAGCTTATTGAAATGAAGAAAGCTCAGCTCGTATTTCGCAAAAATATCGATGATATTTCCCCATTATTAAAAGCAAATGGCTACTTTGGGATTACAAATGAAGGCGTGTTTACTATCTTCAATGGGAGGCCGAGGCAAACAAATATTATCCAATCATTTTTTCAAATTGATTTAGGAAAACTTGAAAGTAAAAAATGGGAGGAACTGAAAAAAGGAATACCCATTAAAACAAAAGAGCAATATGTTGAGGTAATTGAGACGTTTAAAGTTTATTCGAAAATAAAGGAAGATGGAAGTTAATCAATGAATAAAAAAACATCGATTCACGGCAATCGATGTTTTTTTATTTGTAAGTTTATTTTTCGATTTGTGTAATCATATATTGATTATCTTTTAATTGTAAATGGTATGTTGTATTTTCAGCTGTTTTGATGGTTGCTTTATCATCGTTTCCTTCAAATTCTACGTTTTCAATAGTTGTATCAAGGAAGGAAGGTGCGAAATAAGGCTCTACATTCGTTATCATTTGACCTTCAGCTGTTTTATTTTCTGTGGCATAATGTTCGTAAATAGACTTGGCAACATCTTCACTGTAATAGTTGGAGAGAAATTGTACAGCCTTATCATTCTCTGCGAAGTTTTGATTCATGATCGGTGTTTCACCGTCAGCAGCAGTTTCTTTATGAAAAACTTCATTTACCTTCAATTCAGCAATTCGAACGGAATTATACATTTTTGTTTTAATAGAATCTGTCAATTCTGTCGCTGTTTTTTCTTCAGACTTATTTTCTACCTCTTTTTTCTCAGCAGAAGTAGAGCAGCCTGCAACTGCAAAAACTAGAGAGAAAATAGTTAAGAATGCTAATAATTTTTTCAAGTTGAAAACCTCCTATGTTGTTTCAAAACATTATATATTATAATCGTGATTGTCAATTTTGCAAGCTTTTTCTTTTTGTCAATTATGACGGAAAAGAAGACTTTTATTTTTCGAGCATCTATCCTTGTACTTGTGTAACACTCAAAACTTCCAATGATGGAATAAACATTTTATGATACAATGGAGTACAGCAAATTAGAGGAGCGGAAGGCATTGTTTGAATTTATTAAAGGTCGCATCGATTATATTGGACCTGAATATGTCGTTATTGAAAATAATGGAATTGGCTATCAAATGTTCACACCAAATCCATTTAGCTTTCAGAAGGAATTCGGAGAAGTAGTAAAAGTATTTACTTATCAGCATGTAAGACAGGATATTTTAGCATTATATGGGTTTCAATCGCGTGAAGAGAAAACATTGTTTATGAAACTATTAGATGTTACCGGAATCGGACCGAAAGGCGCCTTAGCCATTTTAGCTTTTGGAGAGCCAGAACATGTTGTTCAGGCAATTGAAAATGAGGATGAGGCTTTTCTTGTTAAATTTCCTGGGGTAGGAAAGAAAACAGCTAGACAGATGATTCTGGATTTAAAAGGAAAACTACAAAACTTTGTTCCCGACTATTTTCCCGATTTGTTTTCACCCGATAAATTACAGTCGAATGATCATAATCGAGAAATTGAATTTGATGAAGCGGTTCTCGCCTTACAAGCACTTGGCTACTCAGAAAAAGAAATTAAAAAGATATCTCCAGTTTTACGTAAAGAAAAGCTTACAACTGACCAATACATAAAAAAAGCCTTACATATGCTTTTAAAATAATAGCTAGTTGCGTGGTGATCGTGAATGGAAGAGCGGATTATTAGAAGTGAGGCAGATATTCAAGAAATATCTTTTGAGACTAGTCTGCGCCCGCAAACATTAAAACAATATATTGGACAAAATAAAGTGAAGGAAAATCTCGAAATATTTATTAAAGCAGCGAAGTTAAGACAGGAAACACTTGATCACGTCTTGCTTTACGGTCCGCCTGGGTTAGGAAAAACAACGCTTGCAGCCATTATTGCGAATGAAATGGGCGTCAATCTTCGTACAACTGCTGGTCCTGCTATTGAGAGACCTGGTGACTTAGCTGCGATCTTAACTGCATTAGAACCGGGTGATGTGCTGTTTATTGATGAAATCCATCGATTACCTCGAACAATCGAAGAGGTGCTTTATCCAGCTATGGAGGACTTCTGTCTTGATATTATTATTGGAAAAGGTCCAAGTGCAAGATCGGTTCGACTTGATCTTCCTCCTTTTACATTAGTTGGAGCTACGACAAGAGCTGGTGCACTTTCTGCACCATTAAGGGATCGTTTCGGAGTTGTTAGCAGACTTGAATATTATAATGAAGCTCAATTGCAAGAAATTGTCGAGAGAACAGCAGATGTACTAGAAACCGAAATTGACCGTCCTGCCGCTAATGAAATTGCGAAAAGGTCGAGAGGAACCCCTAGGATTGCCAATCGTCTATTGAGAAGAGTAAGGGATTTTGCTCAAGTTAAAGGTGATGGGGTCATTAATTGTATTCAAGCTAATGAAGCATTAGAGCTTCTTCAAGTAGACCGTTTAGGGTTGGATCATATTGACCATAAATTATTAAGAGGGATCATTGAGAAGTTCAGAGGCGGTCCAGTTGGTTTGGAAACAATAGCGGCAACCATTGGAGAAGAAGCACATACAATTGAAGATGTTTACGAACCATATTTATTACAAATAGGATTTTTACAAAGAACACCTAGAGGAAGAGTAGTAACCGAAATGGTGTATCGTCATTTTCAATTGGAAGTTCCATTTGAATAGTGATGATCATTCGTTTTTAGCAAGACATATTTATTAAAGTTGGTGCCATTATGAAAGTAGATATATTTGATTTTCATTTACCAGAGGAATTAATTGCCCAAACGCCCCTGCCTGATCGGACAAGCAGTAGATTAATGGTATTAAATAAATCCACTGGTTCGATTAAAAATGAAACATTTATTCATATTACGGATTATTTGCAGCCAGGGGATTGTCTCGTATTAAACGATACGAAAGTGATGCCAGCTAGGCTATTTGGAGAAAAAGAAAATACCGGAGCGAAAATAGAAGTTCTTCTTTTAAAACAGCTTGAAGGCGATAAGTGGGAAACATTAGTTAAGCTAGCAAAAAGAGTGCAAGAGGGAACGAAAATTATTTTTGGCGATGGAAAATTAACGGCCATTTGTTTAGAAACTGCTGAACATGGTGGAAGAGTTCTTGAGTTTCAATATGATGGGATTTTTTATGAAGTTCTTAATATGTTAGGCGAAATGCCTTTACCTCCCTATATAAAAGAACAGTTAGATGATAAGGATCGTTATCAAACTGTTTTTGCTCGTGAAATTGGCTCTGCTGCAGCACCGACTGCAGGACTTCATTTTACTGAAAAATTGTTAGATGAAATTCGTGCATTAGGTGTTCATATTGCCTTTATCACACTTCATGTTGGTTTAGGTACGTTCCGTCCTGTTAGTGTTGACGATATTCATGAGCATGAAATGCATGCTGAATATTATCATATGACAGCACAAACAGCCAAATTATTAAATGATGTGAAAGCAAATGGAGGCAGAATTATTTCTGTTGGGACGACATCAACGAGAACATTAGAGACGATTGCGACTTCAAATAATGGAAAATTTATTGAGGCAAGTGGATGGACAGACATCTTTATTTATCCAGGCTATGAGTTTAAGGCGATTAATGGGATGGTAACGAATTTTCATTTACCGAAATCAACACTCATTATGCTTGTCAGTGCATTAGCAGGTAGAGAAAACGTCCTAAATGCATACAACGAGGCCGTTAAGGAACATTATCGTTTCTTTAGCTTTGGCGACGCGATGCTAATCATATAAGGGATAAAGGGGTATATCCCCCTGTCTCATTGGAAGGAGAACAGTCAAATTGACAGCTATTCGTTATGAACTAATTAAAACATGTAAGCAAACTGGCGCTCGTCTTGGCCGTGTACATACTCCACATGGCTCTTTTGAAACACCTGTCTTTATGCCAGTCGGAACATTAGCAACAGTGAAAACGATGTCACCGGAAGATTTAAAAGAAATGGGAGCAGGAATAATATTAAGTAATACATACCATCTTTGGTTACGTCCTGGCCACGATATTATCGAAGAAGCAGGTGGCCTCCATAAATTTATGAACTGGGATCGCGCCATTTTAACAGATTCTGGTGGTTTCCAAGTATTTAGTTTAAGTGAATTTCGCAAAATTGAAGAAGAAGGCGTACATTTTCGAAATCATTTGAATGGGGATAAACTATTTTTATCACCGGAAAAAGCGATGGAAATTCAAAATTCTCTCGGTTCAGATATTATGATGGCTTTTGATGAATGTCCACCATATCCTGCTACATTTGAATATATGAAGAAGTCAGTTGAAAGAACATCACGTTGGGCGGAGCGCTGTTTAACAGCCCATAAACGTCCAAATGATCAAGGTTTATTCGGAATCGTCCAAGGTGGAGAGTTTGAAGAACTTCGCAGGCTAAGTGCAAAAGACTTAGTTTCACTTGATTTCCCAGGCTATGCGATTGGTGGCTTATCTGTAGGAGAACCGAAGGACGTGATGAACCGTGTGCTTGATTTTACTACGCCATTATTACCTTCAAACAAACCTAGATATTTAATGGGAGTAGGCTCACCTGATTCATTAATCGATGGTGCCATTCGCGGAGTCGATATGTTTGATTGTGTTCTTCCATCAAGAATTGCAAGAAATGGTACTTTGATGACGAGCGAAGGTCGATTAGTTGTCAAAAATGCGAAATATGCAAGAGATTTTGGTCCGATTGATAAGAATTGTGATTGCTATACATGTAGAAATTACAGTCGTGCCTACATCCGTCACTTAATTCGCTGTGACGAAACTTTCGGAATTCGACTTACAACTTACCATAATCTTTATTTTCTGCTAAAATTAATGGAAGAGGTCAGACAAGCGATTAGAGAAGATCGTTTAGGTGACTTTAGAGAAGAGTTTTTCGAACAATATGGTTTTAATAAACCAGATGCGAAGAACTTTTAAAGCCTTTAGGCTAAATACGCCAAGGGACTATGATTCATGATTGTTCAACTACAAAAACAATCACTCGTTTTTCAACAAAATAAAAAAATATGAAAGGAGGGGAAAGTATGGAAATGCTTGGAACATTAGGACCACTTTTATTAATGTTTGTGTTATTTTACTTCTTGCTTATTCGTCCTCAGCAGAAGCGTCAGAAGGCGGTTCAGCAAATGCAGAGCGATTTAAAAAAGGGAGATAAAGTGGTTACAATTGGAGGTCTTCACGGCTTTATTGATGCGATTGACGAAGGTAAAGTTGTCATTAAATGTGGAGATGGAAGCCGTCTTACATACGATCGTGGTGCCATTCGCGAAGTAACAGAAGCTACAGCAGGCGATATGCTTTCAAAGTAAGTCTAAAAAATCAAGGATTAAATTGAGAAAGAAGCGGGATCAGAGGATTCCGCTTCTTTTTTTATGCAGTTCTTGATTTGTTGTTAGACATATTCACGCCTAGAATCCCACCCATCATGGCGATGAGTATGTAACAAGTATGATAAATGATTTGTTCTATATCGAATAATCGATCAAATCCTAAATACTGAAACAAAAATATAATGACAGAATAAATAACCCCGGTTAATCCTCCAAGGAGCCAGCCCTTTTGTTTTCCTTTTCCTCCGGAAATAAAGCCCCCAATAAAGAGTGATATAAAGGAAATTGCGGTGATGATATGACGTAACGATGATTCCTGGAGAGATGTGAACTTAAGTAATAGTGAAAAAATTAAACTGCTCACAATGGCAAGCACAAATACGGTAATAATTCCGTATAGGACGCCGCTGACATTTCTTGATTCTTCGATTTTACTCCACTCCTTTCACTTATCTACGGTTATCTAACCAGTCTTTTTAGACCGGCTATTCCTTAGTACAAGCATATTCATGAATTGGAAAAATAGAATATAAATTTTGTCAGGGATTCTGAGAATAAATGTTTAGAATACATGATTTTAATTTCAACGCGCATAATAAGAGGCAAATATTATTTAAATGGGGAAGAGTATATGGAGCATTATGGAACGATCGTTTTTCGAACAGTTTTTTTATATATTTTGATTTTACTTATTTTAAGAATCATGGGAAAAAAGGAACTTGGACAGCTTAGTGTAATTGATTTCGTAGTTTCCATTATGATGGCGGAACTAGCTGTATTATCGATTGAAAAGCCAAATTCACCAATACTTTCTAATGTTCTTCCAATGCTGTTGTTGATGATCATTCAAATTATTTTAGCTTTTGCTGCATTAAAAAGCAAAAAATTTCGTGATTTAGTCGATGGAAAACCAACAATCATTATTAATAAAGGAAAGATTGATGAGGAAGCGATGAGGAGGCACCGTTATAATTTAGATGACTTACTCATGCAATTAAGAGGGAAAGACATTCGGAATATAACGGATGTGGAGTTTGCCATTCTAGAAACGACTGGGGAATTATCTGTATTGAAAAAAGAGAAAAAGAAAAAAGGTCATATGACAATACCCCTTATTCTCGATGGTATAATCCAGGAACCTAATCTTATTAAAATAAATCAAACGAATTTTTGGCTAAGGCAACAATTGAGAAAAAGAGGATACCATGACATTCAAAAAATTTCATTTTGCAGCTTTGAAAATGGTCAATTTTTTATCGATTTAATTGATGAAAAAAAGTAGAAGTGTCTTTGTGAGAACTACTATTTTCTAAGGCATTTGCATAAAGAAGATGCGAATGCCTTCGTTTTCAATAATATCAGAGTTTATATCTTTGAAGTTAGATGAGCGTCTAGCTCCAGCGCCTGGCACCTGCGCTTTTCTAACGAAAAGCAAATTTTGATAATGGTCTACCTATGATCGGAATTCGCTTTAATTCATCTTTTGTTACTAAACCCAAAATAATAATAAGACTAGAATATATGAGTGTAATTATACAAGAGATGATTAATATTTGAACGATTATGTGGATACCATCATGCATTTTTTGCAGAAGAGAGTAACCGCTAATACCAGCTATCCCCATGACTAAAAAAATTTTTATATATTCTCGAACATGGAAAGTGAAAGAAATCGTTTTGAGAACAGTTGCAAAATGAAGCAATGTCACGAGGACAAACCCGACAAGCATCCCCATCGCTACCCCGTTTATGCCGAAAGTAGGATTACTAGCTAGGATGAAGATGACTGCCGTTTTGACGATTGCCCCAATCAAACTATTAATCATCGCTGCTCTTGCTAAGTTCATTGCTTGAAGAACCGCCTGTAAAGGAACTTGATAGTAATAAAAGATAAAAAAGGGAGCCATTAATTTAATAAACGGAGCACCGCTAGTCGAGCCATACATAAATGCCATTAATTCATCTGATAACACATATAGAATGATCACTGCTAGTCCACCAGTAATTAATGTAAAGCGGAGTGCCTGCTGTAACCTATATTCAATTAACCGCTTATGATTTCTTGAATTAGCTTCACTTATGGCTGGTACTAATGATGTTGCCAAAGAGTAGGTAATAAAGGATGGCAGCATTAATAGAGGCAAGGCGAAGCCAGTAAGGGCCCCATACTGCTTTGTAGCTGTAATGGCAGCGAAACCAGCAATTGCTAAAGCATGTGAAACAACGATCGGTTCAAAAAACCATGCCAATGACCCGATCATTCGACTTCCAGTTGTCGGAATAGCAATGCTCATTAGTTCATTAAACGTTGACTTACCAGACTTTACATAATGGAAAAATTGTTTTCGAACTTTGAATTTCTTTTTTAGCTTAAAAGTTGTTAGTAAAAATAATAAAGAAGCAAGTTCTCCAATAACAGATGCAAGCATCGCTCCTGCAGCGGCATATTCAATCCCGAATGGAAGAAATGCTTTTGTCATTACAGCGATTAATGATATTCTCACGACTTGCTCGATCACTTGAGAATAAGCGGAAGGTTTCATATTTTGCCGTCCTTGGAAATAACCCCGAATAACTGAAGATATCGCAATAATAGGCACAATTGGGGCAATGGCAAGCAAAGGCAAGTGTGTACGTGAATCAGTGAATAATGTCTCTGATAAATAAGGAGCAAGAATAAGCAATGCTGGAGTAAAGATGACTGAAAGTGATATTGTGATTGTAAGAGACACAACTAATATTTTTTTTATTTTTGCCATATCACCTTTCGCTTCAGCTTCAGCTACATTTTTCGATATCGCTACTGGTAATCCTAGCTGTGTAATGGTAACAACAAGAATTAATGTTGGATAGGCCATCATATAAAGTCCGACACCTTCTTCTCCAATAAACCTTGCAATGACAATCCGATTTATAAAACCAAGGACCCGTGTGACAAGCCCGGCAGCTAATAAGATCATTGTTCCTTTTAAAAACTTAGACATTTGGCTCCCTGCCTTCTCAAAATAGGTGTGATCATATACAATTAACTATATGCAAATAGGTGGACAAAGAATGACAAGCATTTGATTATTATTTGCGTTTACTTAATTTCCACTACAGGGAGGCTTTTGTAATGAATACTAGCCATTTAAATGATTCTCTTCGAAAAGATGTTCAGGTCGTTTTACAAAGTAAGCTAGAGGAATTTTCACTGTTAGGATATGGGCAAGTGTCTGAACAAGAGATTTGGAACTTTTTGATTAGAAAAAAGTGGAGAAAATTAAGTGAACCAAAATTAATTCATGAAATTGTTGAAGATATTTTATCTGTAAAAGTTGGTGAATTTTTCAACTTTGCGACCGTTGAAGCTATTAAAGAAGCTGAATTTGCTTTCGATAATGAGGAAGAGCTTCAAGAACTTTTAAAATAACGAATTTTTTGTATGATACATAGAAAAATTGACAGCTTTTCTAAACTGTTTCATAATGAATAATGGAAATTCCGGTCGCAACATGATTTCTTATTGCTGTGCTCGTTTGGAAATTAGCATGCCGGTTATGTTCGTAGGTCGTAAGTAGGCTCGTAATTAAGGAGGATTTTTTCGTAATGGTAAAGCGCAGTCGTATTGTTGCCTTTTTTCTCATTTTAATTTTATTTGGAAGTTTAGCGGGGACAACAACAAAAGGCATATTAAATGATATTAAGCTTGGATTGGATCTTCAAGGTGGCTTTGAAGTTCTTTATGATGTAGAACCAATTGAAAAAAATGGGCAGAAGATTGATAATGAGGCATTAAAAAGTACTGTAAGTGCTTTAAATGAGCGGATTAATGTTTTAGGTGTAAGTGAGCCTAATATTCAAATTGAAGGCGAAAATCGAATTCGTGTACAACTTGCTGGAGTAACCGATCAAAATGAAGCGCGGGAACTATTGTCTACAGAAGCTACTTTGTCTTTCCGTGATGTTAATGACGTGCAATTAATGGGTGGGGCCGATCTTGCTCCAAAAGGGGCAAAGCCGAGCTTTGACCAAAATGGAAGACCAAGTGTTTCCCTCAAATTAAAAGACGCTAATAAATTTAAAGAAGTCACACAGCGTATCGTTAAGATGGGAGAGCCAAACAATATTCTTGCTATTTGGCTTGACTTTGAAGAAGGGAAGGACTCATTCAAGGCTTTAAACGGTGTCGAAAATGAACATTTGATTTCAGCACCACGAGTAAGTCAAGTTTTTAACCAAGATACTGTTTCCATTGAAGGTAGCTTCACGGTTGAGGAAGCACAGAGATTATCTGATTTACTAAATGCTGGTTCGTTACCTGTAAAATTAACAGAAGTATATTCGACATCTGTTGGTGCTCAATTCGGTGAACAAGCACTAAATAAAACCATTCTTGGTGGAATTGTTGGAATTGCAATCATTTTCTTATTTATGATTGTGTATTACCGTTTCCCTGGATTTATTGCAACTGTGACATTATCTATTTATATATTCTTAATTCTCCTCATTTTTGACTGGATGAATGGTGTCCTGACCTTACCAGGTATTGCTGCCTTAATTCTCGGGGTCGGAATGGCGGTAGATGCTAACATCATCACCTATGAACGAATTAAAGAAGAAATAAGAGTGGGTAGAACGATTAAATCTGCATTTCAAGCTGGAAGTCGTAATTCATTTACTTCCATTTTCGATGCTAATATTACGACAATTTTGGTTGCTGGTGTTTTATTCTTTTACGGTACAAGCTCTGTAAAGGGTTTCGCGACAATGCTGATTATCAGTATTTTAGTCAGCTTTTTGACTGCTGTTTACGGTTCGAGATTATTGCTCGGACTATGGGTGAATAGTAATTTATTTAATAAGAGACCGAGCTGGTTTGGTGTTAAGAAAAGCGATATTCACGATATTGCCGAAAATATTGATACACATGAATTAGCATCAAAATTCGATCGGTTTGACTTTGTTAAGACACGTAAAATTTATTATTATATCTCTGGGATATTAATGGCAGCAGGAATTATCATTGTATCAGTGTTTGGCTTGAATTTAGGAATTGATTTTTCAAGTGGTACGCGTGTTGAAATACACACAAACGACGCTTTGACGAAGGAAGAAATGAAATCTGAACTTGCTACACTTAATATTGAAACAGACGATATCGTTATTTCTGGCAATAATCAAGAAATCGGAGTAGCAAGGTTTAAAGATGTCTTGAATAAGGAAGAAATTGCAAATCTTAAAGCTCATTTCCATAAGAAGTTTGGCTTTGACCCAACTGTTAGTACTGTTTCACCAACTGTAGGAAAAGAGTTAGCGATTAATGCCCTGAAAGCAGTAGGGATTGCTTCAATTGGAATTATTATCTACGTTTCCATTCGTTTTGAAATGAAGATGGCCGTTCCAGCTGTTTTAGCATTGTTACATGATGCCTTCCTGATTATTGTATTCTTTAGTATTACAAGATTGGAAGTAGATGTAACATTCATTGCCGCTATCTTAACGGTCATTGGGTACTCTTTAAATGATACGATTGTTACGTTTGACCGAATGCGGGAAAATATGCAAAAGAAAAAACGCCTGAAATCTTTCGATGATATTGCTGATGTTGTCAATTCTGCCTTACGTCAAGTAATGGTTCGTTCGATCAACACGGTTTTAACAGTGATTATTGCCATATTAGGTATTCTGATTTTTGGAAGTGAATCGATCCGTAATTTCTCTATCGCCTTACTTGTCGGTACATTAATCGGTGTATACTCTTCTATTTTCTTAGCTGCACAAATATGGGTTGACTGGAAAGGAAAAGAACTAAAAGAAAAAGGCGTTATTAAAACAGAAAAAGTTGTGCGTAAGTCAAGTGATGAACCTCAAGTTTAATTTTATAGAAATGAAGCCTCAAGCTATGCTTGAGGTTTTTTTATGGTTACACATGAAAATTCAGCTATGCTCTGAAGTATATATAGATTAAAAACATTTAAACTAGAAACAGTGACTCTTAGGAAGGGCGTGTAGTTTTGGAACAACATGACCGTTTTAAAAAAGCAGAATTTGCGGCAATGCTTGGCATTGTCATAAACATTATCCTTGCAATTCTTAAATGGGCAATCGGTATATATGCAGGAAGTCGAGCATTAATTGCTGATGCTGTCCACTCAGCATCAGACATTGCTGGGTCTTTAGCTGTTTATTTAGGGCTAAAAGCTGCCAAACAACCGCCTGATGAGGATCATCCATATGGTCATGGGAAGGCTGAATCGATCGCTGCCATTATCGTATCCGTACTATTACTACTAGTAGGCTTTGAAATTGGAAAATCATCATTCATCGCCTTTTTTAAGCCCATAGAGGCACCAAAAGCAATAGCTGTTATCGCTGTGATTATTTCAATCATTGTGAAGGAAATCCTATTTCGCTATAAATACAAATTAGGACGTGAGTTAAACAGTGAGGCGCTAATTGTGAATGCGTATGAGCATCGATCGGATGTATACTCTTCCATCGCTGCATTAATAGGGATTGGGAGTGCTATTATTGGCGGAAAACTTGGTTATGACTGGTTAGAATATGCAGATCCAGTTGCAGGTATCATCGTATCACTTATGGTATTGAAAATGGCATGGTCATTAGGGAAGGAATCGATCCACAATACACTTGATCACGTTCTACATGAAGAGGATACAGTTGAATTAAGAAAAGCGGTTGAGACGATTGAAGAAATAAAAAATATCGATGAATTGCATGCAAGAGAACATGGAAGTTACGTCATCATCGATATAAAAGTTTCTGTTGATCCGAATATGACAGTTGAAGAAGGGCATCGAGTTGGAAAAAAGGTGAAGAATAAATTGTTAACTATGAATAATGTCCATAATGTATTTGTTCATATAAATCCATACAATGAAGGAGAACAAGATGTTTAACTTCAATCATTGAAACGAATAAAACCCTCTAGTATAATTAATAGGTTGAGGGGTGAATAGATGTTACAGTCAAAAACACGATGGATTGTTCGTGATTCGAATAAAGAAAAGGAAGCTTTACTTGTTAAGGAATTAAAGATTGCTCCTCTTGTCGCTTCATTACTAGTAAATCGTGGAATGGATACTGTTGAATTAGCACGGTCTTTTTTATTTGATGATGAGCTGGATTTCCATGATCCATTTTTATTAACGAGTATGGATATAGCGGTTTCAAGGATCAAACTCGCGATCGATAAGCAAGAGCCAATCTTAATATTTGGTGATTATGATGCAGATGGTGTGACAAGTACATCAGTCATGATGATGACTCTCCGTGATTTAGGGGCAAACGTTCAATTCTATATTCCTAACCGATTTACAGAAGGATATGGACCAAATATACCTGCATTTCAGTATGCGAAAGATATTGGCATGAAGCTAATCATTACAGTCGATACAGGAATTGCGGCCATTAATGAAGCAAAAGCAGCCAATGAGCTTGGACTAGATTTAATCATCACCGATCATCACGAGCCAGGACCTGAACTGCCTACAGCATTGGCGATTATTCATCCGAAGCTACATAATAGTCCATATCCTTTTAAGGAATTGGCTGGTGTAGGGGTTGCGTTAAAACTAGCACATGCCCTTTATGGAGAAATGCCCAACCATTTACTTGAAATTGCTGCGATTGGCACAATTGCTGATTTAGTATCTTTAAAAGGGGAGAATCGTTTAATTGTCAAACGTGGCCTCAAAAATCTAAAGAATACGAAAAATATCGGGTTGCAATCGTTGTTTAAACGTGCTGGTATAGAACGAAGCGCTATTGACGAGGAATCGATAGGTTTTTTTATTGCACCACGGCTTAATGCTGTTGGCAGACTCGATAGTGCTGATCCAGCTGTACATTTACTTCTTACAAATGATCTTGCTGAAGCAGAATCAATTGCCGAAGAAATTGAACTGTTAAATAAAGAAAGGCAAACCATTGTTAGTGAAATTACGGCACAGGCTATGAAAGAAGTGGAAGAAAAATACTCTAGCAGTGATCATGCAGTCCTTGTCATTTGTCAGGAAGGCTGGAATGCAGGCGTTATTGGAATTGTTGCGTCTAGGCTCGTTGAAAAATATTATCGTCCTACAATCGTTCTTAGCTATGATAAAGAGACTGGCTTAGCGAAAGGCTCTGCTCGTAGTATAGCAGGCTTTGACTTATTTCAAAATCTGTCCAATTGCAGGGATATATTGCCTCATTTTGGCGGCCATCCGATGGCAGCCGGAATGACTTTGAAAATAGAAGATGTTGATGATCTTCGAAAGAGATTAAATTTGGCAGCAAAGCAACAATTAACAGAAGCCGATTTTATTCCTGTTTCACCTGTTGATGGAGAGTTTATTTTACAAGAAATAAGTCTGTCCGCAATAGAGGAAATACAAAGACTCGCCCCTTTTGGGATGGACAATCCAAAACCGAAAATATTAATTAAAGCAGCAAAAATTGCTAGTATGCGAAAGATTGGTGCAAATCAAAATCATTTAAAAATGACGATTGAGGATAATGGTTTCTCTTTAGATGGAGTTGGTTTTGGAATAGGGGATCTTTATGAACAAATTTCTCCTAGTTCAAAAATATCCGTAATTGGTGAATTATCAATAAATGAGTGGAATAATATTCGCAAGCCACAAATATTCCTACAGGATTTAGCTATCGATTCATGGCAGCTTTTCGATATTCGAGGGGTAAAACGTTTTGAAAATATTGTAGGGGTAATTCCGAAAGATCGTCAAAAATGGATTATCTTTCATGAAGAAAATGCGAAAATATTTCAAGAATATTTGGGCGGGGACTTAACGATCGTTAGCTCGTTTGAAGAAGCAGAAACGGTTGATATTGAAAATAATAATGTGATTTTATTAGATCTGCCCCCATCAAAAGACTTGCTCGAAAAATTGTTTGCAAAGAAAAGTCCGGCAAGAATCTATGCCTATTTTTATCAAAAAGATAGTGCCTATTTCAGCACGCTCCCGACTCGAGAGCATTTTAAATGGTTTTATGCATTAATTGTAAAAAAAGGGCCTCTCGATTTAAGACAATACAGAGATGATATTGCAAAGTATAAGGGATGGAGCAGGGAATCAATTGACTTTATGTCACAGGTGTTTTTTGAATTAGATTTTGTTAAAATAAACAATGGATTCATTTCTGTTAATAATGGGGTAATAAAACGTGATTTAACAGATTCACTCACATATATGGAAAGGAACGCACAAAATATTGTAGAAAGTGATTTGCTTTATTCTTCCTATCATGAATTAAAGCATTGGTTTGATGAGGTCATGCAAGGTTTGGGGAAATATGAGGAGGCAATGAAATAATGGATTTAAAACAATATATTACGATTGTGAATGACTGGCCTAAGCCTGGTATTCAATTTAAAGATATTACAACATTAATGGATAATGGTGATGCATATAAATATGCTACTGACCAAATCGTCGAATATGCGCGTGAAAAGCAGATTGAGCTTATTGTAGGGCCTGAAGCACGCGGCTTTATAATTGGGTGTCCTGTTGCTTATTCGCTTGGAGTAGGCTTCGCACCAGTGCGCAAAGAAGGCAAGCTTCCACGTGAGACAATTAAAGTGAGTTATGGACTTGAGTATGGGAAGGATGTCCTTACGATTCACAAAGACGCTATCAAGCCTGGACAGCGAGTTCTTATAACGGATGATCTATTAGCAACCGGAGGAACCATCGAGGCGACCATTAAATTAGTGGAGGAACTTGGTGGAGTTGTTGCAGGAATTGCGTTCTTAATTGAACTATCATATTTAGAAGGTCGCAAAAAGCTTGGAAAATATGATATTCTTACATTAATGGAGTTTTAATTTATGAAAGGGGCGCTAAAGCGCTCTTTTTTTCGACATTCTTTTTAATTTTTCGCAAAAATCGCTTCAATCCCTTTACATCTTCGTTTTTTTTTTCGATAATAGTAGCAATCATTTAAATTTTAACTTCATTCAGCAATGTGTTTTTATTCTTATGTATTGAGAAGTATATAAGCATATAATTTTAACTTTTTAGCTAACTCCTTGTTGAATAAAGTTAAAATGCCTTTGACGATGCTTAGGAGAAATATAATGAGCAAATCTCGATATATTTTTGGGTGAAAGAAAATGCTTAGAAGCGAATTTGTTAAAGGGATTTTAAACGGAAAATGTTAATAGATGAAAAAATTATTAGATAAGGTGATCCCATGGCGAACGATCATGTTCTGACCGCTGAACAAGTCATCGACAGGACAAAAGAATATTTAAATGATGAGCATGCGGCACTTGTACAAAAAGCTTATGAGTTTGCAAAACATGCACATCGTGAACAATATCGAAAATCGGGTGAGCCTTATATCATCCACCCTATTCAGGTGGCAGGTATTTTAGCCGATTTAGAAATGGACCCATCTACTGTTGCAGCAGGTTTTCTTCATGATGTAGTTGAAGACACAACTGTTACATTGTTAGATATTAAGGAAGCCTTCAACGAGGAAGTTGCAATGCTAGTTGATGGCGTGACTAAGCTAGGAAAAATTAAATATAAATCACAAGAGGAGCAGCAGGCGGAAAATCATCGAAAAATGTTTGTTGCAATGGCACAGGATATAAGAGTTATTCTTATAAAGCTGGCAGATAGACTGCATAATATGCGCACATTAAAGCATTTACCAGTTGAAAAACAGCGTCGAATCGCGAATGAAACACTGGAAATATTTGCCCCTCTTGCACACAGATTAGGAATTTCCAAAATCAAATGGGAGCTAGAAGACACAGCTTTAAGATATTTAAACCCTCAGCAATATTATCGCATCGTTAATTTAATGAAAAAGAAGCGCGCTGAACGGGAGCAATATTTAGATGATGTCATTGCGATTATGCGTGAGCGGATGAATGATGTTTCGATTAAATCAGAGATTTCCGGGCGACCGAAGCATATTTATAGCATTTATCGAAAAATGGTTTTGCAAAATAAACAGTTTAGTGAAATATATGACCTCCTTGCTGTTAGAATCGTCGTCAATAGCATTAAAGATTGCTATGCTGTGTTGGGGATCATTCATACTTGCTGGAAACCGATGCCTGGACGATTTAAAGATTATATTGCTATGCCTAAACAAAATATGTATCAATCTCTTCACACAACTGTTATTGGACCGAAAGGTGACCCACTAGAAGTACAAATTCGGACGTTTGAAATGCACCGTATTGCAGAATTCGGGATTGCGGCCCACTGGGCATACAAGGAAGGCAAAAAAGTAGATGAAAGCTCTTCAATCGAGAATAAATTATCATGGTTCCGCGAAATTTTGGAGTTCCAGGATAATACAGTCAATGCCGAAGAATTTATGGAATCACTCAAAATAGACTTATTCTCAGACATGGTATATGTCTTTACTCCGAAAGGAGCAGTGATTGAACTTGCTTCTGGGTCGGTGCCAATAGATTTTGCCTACCGGATTCATTCGGAAATAGGCAATAAAACGATAGGTGCAAAAGTAAATGGAAAGATGGTTACACTTGATTATAAGTTAAAAACTGGCGATATTATTGAAATATTAACATCTAAGCATTCATATGGTCCAAGCCAAGATTGGCTGAAGCTTGCCCAAACATCGCAAGCGAAAAATAAGATTAGACAATTCTTTAAGAAACAAAGAAGAGATGAAAATATTATTAAGGGAAAAGAGCAGATTGAAAAAGAAATTCGTAATATGGATTTCGATTTGAAAGAAATTTTAACAAATGAAAACCTGAAAAAAGTGGCTGAGAAGTTTAATTTCTCTAATATTGAGGACATGTATGCTGCTGTTGGCTATAATGGCGTAACAGGCCTGCAAGTTGCGAATCGTTTAACAGAAAAATGGCGGAAAAAGCGCGATTTAGAACAGAGTTCAGATATTAAAAATGCTGTTTCTGAATTACGAACTTTCCCATCCTCTAAAAAGCACGGTTCAGGTGTTCGAGTTTCTGGAATTGATAATTTGCTCATTCGTCTCTCAAGATGCTGTAATCCAATACCTGGGGATGAAATAGTAGGATTTATTACGAAAGGTAGAGGTGTTTCAGTACATCGAGCTGATTGTACGAATATTGTAACGGATGATGTAAAAACAAGATTAATCCAAGTCGAATGGGAAACAGGATTCAATGATCGTAAGGAATACAACGTTGAAATTGAAATTACTGGCTATGACAGACGAGGATTATTAAATGAAGTATTACAAGCAGTAAATGAGACGAAAACGAATATATCTGCTGTTACGGGACGGTCTGATCGGAATAAAGCAGCTACGATTAATATGACGATCGCCATTAATAATGTCAGCCATTTACAAAAAGTTGTTGATCGGATAAAGCAAATTCCTGATGTATATGCTGTTCGAAGGATTATGAATTAAGGGGTATTTTTGATGCGAGTTGTAGTACAGCGAAGTAAGGAAGCAAGTGTAACGGTTAATGACAAGGTCGTTGGAAGCATTACGAAAGGTTTTGTCCTACTCGTTGGTGTTACACATGAAGATAAAGAAGAAGATGCAGCATTTTTAGCGGAGAAAATTGCGAATCTTCGTGTGTTTGAAGATGAAGAAGGAAAAATGAATTATTCCGTTCTTGATAAAGGTGGAGAAATATTATCCGTCTCCCAGTTCACTCTATATGGTGATTGCCGAAAAGGGCGGAGACCGAATTTTATGGATGCGGCCAAGCCTGAGTATGCATTGAAAATGTATGAGCGATTTAATCATTATCTTCGTGAAAAAGGCTTGAAAGTTGAAACAGGTGAATTTGGTGCGATGATGGATGTACAGCTTACGAATGATGGACCTGTTACGCTAATTTTGGAAAGTAAATAGGAATCTAAAAAATTTTACAGCTAATAGTTTTGCATAAAAGAAAGCTAAGACAATCGTTAAAGGAGAATGTCTTAGCTTTTCTTATTGATAAATGATTAATTTTTAAAGTATTTTGCTAACCCTTGGGTGATTCCTGATGCGACTGCTTCTTGAAATTGACTAGATGTGACAAGCATTTCTTCTGCAGGATTGCTTAAATACCCAAGTTCCATGAGGATAGCACTTCGTTTGTTTTCTCTGAGAACATAATAATCTCCATATCGATAATTGCGATCCTTAATATTTGCGATAGGCACAACGGACTCATGAATATTTGCGGCTAGCTTTTTTTGATAGGAATAGTAATAGTAAGTCGTCATTCCTCTGACACTGCGATCATCTGCACTATCATAGTGGATACTAATAAAAGCATCGGCGTTATTATAATGTGCAGAATAAACTCTAGAAGCTAAGGGAATATATGTATCACTATTGCGAGTAAGTACGACATTTGCTCCAGCTGCTTTAAGTTTGCTATATAAAAGCTGGGCTGTTTTTAATGTTAAAGTTTTTTCAATGGTACCGCTTGTTCCAGTAGTACCATTATCTCTTCCACCATGTCCAGGATCGATAATAATTTTTTTATTTTGTAAATACTTATCAGAGCCTAATTTTTCAACTTGCGGTGCTGAACCATTTACAGAAACAATCCATCCAGCAATAAAACCGCTGCTTCCATCAGAAAGTTTAAGCTCATACCAATCTTTTTGAATGCTTTTAATTGTAAAAGTGTCTCCCTGATTCGCTCTTTTGATTACTTCAGATTGAGTACTAGCATTTTTTCTAATGTTTGATCCATCGTGCATGATCGTGACAGTACTATTTTTCACTTTTTCTCCTGTTGATGGAGAATCATTTTTCCCAGCCTTATCTAAGTACCAGCTAGCAATCCATCCGTAAGCCCCTTTTTTGTATTCAATTTTTGCCCAGTTATTTACTTCCTCAATTATGTTAAAGCTTTGTCCTTTAGAAACAGTAGAGATGGGTTTTCCATCTAAGGAGCCCGTTTTTCTAACGGTTAATGATGTAGCTGTAACCGTTCCAATTTTCCCGATCGCTGACGAAGAAACGGGATCTTGCTTCTTATCATTACTCGAATTAGTAGCGGAATCATTTCCAATTTGCACAAATTCGCTACTAATCCAAGCATTTGTCCCAGAATAAGAGATTTCAGTCCAGTCTCCTTGTTGAGAGATAATTTTGACGGAATCTCCCTCACCTAATTTTCCGATAATCGTACTATTAATGGATGGAGCACTTCGGACATTTAAGATGTTAACGGTTATCCTTCCACTTAAGCTTGCCGTCTGTTCGTTATTAGTTGAACTGTCTTGTAGATTAATAAAATCTTTAGAAACCCAGCCATTTCCATAAGGTGTATTTAACTGTATCCAATCTCCTCTAGTTGAAATGACGTTGTATGAACTCCCCTTATGTATGGTGCCAATAACTTGATTGCTCGTATCAGGGCCTTTTCTAACTCTTAAACCATCAGCTGTTACAATAGCTTTTTTATTAGAATTATTTACAGCAGGTGTAGTTGGCGTTTGTTGACCGCTCCCTTTCGAGACCAGCCAATTTGCAACCCATCCCTTTTCCCCACTTGGCAATTGAATTTCAATCCAATCCCCTTTCTCAGCAAGTAAGGAGTATTGTTCACCTCTTTTTGCTTTCGCTACGATTGGATAACTAAGTCCTGGACCCTTTCGAATATTAATGCTATCGGTTCCAACTTTTACAGATTGACCTGCTGCACTAATTGTTGGGACAGATGGAACCAACCCAAAACTGACAATTAGAATTAGGCACAATATCTTGATGAACTTTTTCTTATTTTGCATATTTAGCCTCCTTCATACTTTCTAACTTCATGCCTAGGTAATATTTCTCTTTTGGCAAATCATTTTCCTGCAAAAATATCAAAATGAAATAATAAATCATTTGGAAGCAATTTCTCTTTTTTGGGAAGAATAGAAGGGAGTGAAAAAACAGAGGGGGATCAAAATGAGATTTGGTGATAAAGGAATGTCAGCACAATTAGGAGAAAATCAGCTTTTTGGCGTGGATTTCCATGATTTTATCCAGAAGGAGCAAGGTTCGAATATGGTTGAATTAGCTTCTGAATTTGGATTATCAGTTAAAGATGTAAAGAAATTAAAAAAATATTTAGAGCGTTCTTAAAGGATCACTATTGACAATGCTCTTTATCATCCGTATTATTATATAAACATTATGAGTAGACCGTTGATGGAGAATAGTAGTTAAACCCCACATGAAAAGAGAAGAAATGTCATAGGCTGAAAGCATTTCTACATGATGATTTAACGAATGAACACTTCGTAGGCTTCTCTCTGAAAGAGCATTTAGCTTTAGTAGGAGATGAACGTAGGCAGGCGTTAACTGTAAAAGTGGAAGCTTAAGTTTATAAGAGCTTCAATTAGGGTGGCACCACGGGAATATTAAAGCTCTCGTCCCTTGTATTATATACAAGGGACGAGAGCTTTTTCATGTGTACATAAATTGATTTATTGGAGGAATGAAGGAATGTCTATAAACATACCAAGGGGGACACAAGATATTCTCCCTGGAGAAGTAGAGAAATGGCAGCTTATTGAAAAAAAAGCAAGAGAACTTTGTGAAAAATTTCAATATCAAGAAATTCGAACTCCTATATTTGAACATACAGAATTATTTTTACGCAGTGTTGGAGATACAACAGATATCGTTCAAAAGGAGATGTATACATTTAAAGATCGTGGAGATCGAAGTGTTACACTAAGACCTGAAGGCACCGCTCCAGTTGTACGCTCATATGTGGAAAATAAAATGTATGGGGATGCGAGTCAGCCGATTAAGCTCTACTATATGGGACAAATGTTCCGTTATGAACGGCCGCAAGCCGGGCGTTATCGCCAATTTGTTCAGTTTGGCGCTGAAGCCATCGGAAGTGCTGACCCAGCAATAGACGTTGAAATTATTGCTCTAGCGATGACTCTCTATCAATCATTAGGCTTAAAGAAGCTGAAGCTTGTCATTAACAGTTTAGGAGATAAATCAAGCAGAGCTGCGCATAGAGAGGCTTTAATCAATCATTTTAGCCCTAGGATTGATGAGTTTTGCTCTGACTGTCAAAGCAGACTAGAGAAAAACCCAATGCGAATTTTGGATTGTAAGCAAGACCGTGATCATGAATTAATGAAGACAGCACCATCGATTATTGATTACTTGAATGATGAATCAAAAAGCTATTTTGGAAAAGTACAGCAATATTTAACAGCTTTAAATATTCCATTTGAGGTTGACCCAAATCTTGTAAGAGGGCTCGATTATTATAATCATACCGCTTTTGAAGTGATGAGTGAGGCTGAAGGCTTCGGCGCAATTACAACTCTTTGTGGAGGCGGACGATATAACGGGTTAACGGAAGAAATTGGGGGACCAGAAGCACCGGGAATTGGCTTTGCAATGAGTATTGAACGTTGTATCGCCGCCTTGGCTGCTGAGAAAATTACTCTGCCAACTCGCGAAGGGATTGATTGTTACCTTGTAGCACTTGGTGAGGAAGCAAAAGATTATACAGTAGGTTTACTTTACAAGCTGCGTCAAGCAGGCTTTTCTGCTGAAAGGGATTACTTAGATCGAAAAATAAAAGCTCAATTTAAAGCAGCAGACCGAATCAATGCAAAGTATGTGGCAATTTTAGGTGAAGATGAACTAAAAGCGAACAAAATAAATTTAAAGTCGATGGAGACTGGTGAACAGACTGAAATCGAGCTTGATTTATTTATCGAAAAATTTATGGCACTTCATTAAGGAATGGCTAAAGCTTGAATTATAGGAGGAATAATCATGTTTGGGAGAACATTTTACTGCGGAGAAGTAACTGAAGCCGCAATTGGAGAAAAGGTTATATTAAAAGGATGGGTACAGAAGCGCCGCGACCTCGGTGGTTTGATTTTTATTGACTTGCGTGACCGTACAGGTCTTGTTCAGGTTGTGTTTAATCCTGAGGTTTCTGAAGAAGCTCTTTCTATCGCAGAAAAGGTAAGAAACGAGTTTGTTCTTGATATTGAAGGGACGGTTATCCCTCGACAAGAAGGTACAGTAAACGAGAATTTAAAAACAGGACAAATTGAAATAAAAGCTGAGAAAATAACGATTTTAAATGAATCGAAAACACCTCCTTTTTCTGTCGATAGTAAGACCGAAGTGTCCGAAGATATACGTCTTAAATATCGCTATCTTGACTTAAGAAGACCTGTTATGTTTGAAACCTTTAAAATGCGCCATCAAGTAACAAAAGTAATGAGAACTTTCCTTGATGAAGCGGGATTCCTTGATGTGGAAACCCCGATTTTAACGAAGAGCACCCCTGAAGGTGCACGTGATTATTTAGTACCAAGCCGGGTTCATCCAGGAGAATTTTATGCATTGCCACAATCTCCACAAATTTTTAAGCAATTGTTAATGGTAGGTGGATTTGAACGTTATTATCAAATTGCCCGCTGTTTCCGTGATGAAGATTTACGTGCTGACCGTCAGCCAGAATTTACGCAGCTTGATATTGAAATGAGCTTTATGAGCCAGAATGATATTATGGATTTAATGGAGAACATGATGAAACAAATCATGAAGGAAGTAAAAGGCCTTGATATCCAAACTCCATTTCCTCGCATGATTTATCAAGAAGCGATGGATCGTTACGGCTCTGATAAGCCGGATACACGCTTTGCAATGGAATTAGTCGATTTATCCGAAATTCTGAAGGAGTCAGGCTTTAAAGTTTTTGCGAGTGCAATAAGTTCAGGTGGGCAAGTAAAAGCAATTAATGTGAAGGGTGGAGCAACACAATATTCCAGAAAAGATATTGATGCTTTAACAGAATTTGTTTCACGTTATGGTGCGAAAGGGCTTGCTTGGCTAAAGGCAGAAGAGGATAGCTTGAAAGGGCCAATCTCGAAGTTTGTAATAGATGAAGAGCAAGCTGCCATAAAAGCTTCATTGTCTGTTGAGAATGGTGACCTTCTCCTATTTGTTGCAGATAAGAAAAATGTCGTAGCAGACGCGCTTGGTGCTTTACGTTCAAAGCTTGGTAAAGACCTCGGACTTATTGACGAAAGCAAGTTTAACTTCCTGTGGGTTACAGATTGGCCGTTGCTTGAATATGAAGAAGTGGAAGGCAGATATTATGCTGCCCATCATCCATTCACAATGCCATTTAGAGAAGATTTAGATCTTCTTGATAAAGATCCAAGTCAAGTAAGGGCGCAAGCATATGACCTTGTCTTAAATGGCTATGAGCTTGGCGGAGGCTCTCTCCGTATTTTTGAACGAGAGATCCAAGAAAAAATGTTTCATGTCCTTGGTTTTACAAAGGAGGAAGCATACGCTCAGTTTGGATTTTTATTGGAAGCATTCAATTATGGAACTCCGCCACATGGTGGAATTGCACTCGGCCTTGATCGACTTGTTATGCTTCTTTCCGGAAGAACGAATCTTCGTGACACAATCGCATTCCCGAAAACAGCAAGTGCAAGCTGTTTAATGACTGAAGCACCTAGTGAAGTAGATATAGCTCAATTAGATGATTTGCATTTAGCATTAAATATTCAAAAGACAGAGAAGGAATAGGTCATTCCTCCTCTTTAGCAGTTTTCCGTAAGCTTGCTTGAAAGAGGATAGTGGATATGATAAAATACAGGTAATCAAAAAAGAGTCCTGATGTGTTCGTTGTACAACCTAAATTTTGACCGAACATCTTTCCTTCGGGAGTCTGGAGTTTTTCAGTTGCGTAAATGCCTCTAACAAGAGGACTTACAGAATACTGAAAGCAGGACACCCACCTGCTATATGCGGGTTCAAAATGAAGGCACTCAAGCGACGGCACGATTGGGGCTCTTTTACATACTGAATTGAAAAGCCATGCTATTCATATAGCATGGCTTTTTTTCATTGATTGGAAAGTCGCTGATAAAATCGGAAAAAGACCGATATACTCGGAAAAAGGCCGATATACTCGGAAAAGGCCGATATAAACGGAAAAAGGCCGATATAAACGGAAAAAGGCCGATATAAACGGAAAAAGGCCGATATACTCGGAAAAAAACCGATATAATCGGAAAGAGCCCGATAAAATCGGAAAAAGACCGATATACTCGGAAAAAGGCCGATATACTTGGAAAGAGACCGATATAATCGGAAAAAGGCCGATATAATCGGAAAGAGCCCGATATACTTGGAAAAAGACCGATAAAATCGGAAAGAGACCGATATACTTGGAAAAAGACCGATATCATGAGAAAGTTGCTGTTATCCTTGAAAAAAAGGCGGTTATCTATGGTTATAGCTGTTTAAAATTAAGAAATATATAGTATTATCGAACTCTTTTTCAATTAAAATAAAAAAGCGAAAGCACTTAGCTTCGCTTTTCTTATAAAAGTCATTTATGAAGTCGCTAATGTATATTCAGCAGCAATATTTTGAATGATTTTCTGTACAGGTAATATGCTCTTTATTTCAGCTACTCTTGCCCCAGCAAATACAAGGCCGTTCTCAACATCCCCGCCGACGGATTTTAACAGAGAATCTAATGTGCAAAAACGGTAAGAACAATTTTTTAAGCAATCATGACATTTCGTGATTTTTACTTTTGCAGCTCCACTAATTAAATCGGTAAATTTATTTTTGATGGCACGGCCTTGTAAGCCGACAGTTGTTTTTACAAGGATTGTATCCTCTTTTCTTGCGTTCACATACTTTTCTTTAAAAGAAAGGGGTGCATCACATTCCTCACTCGCTACGAATCTCGTTCCCATTTGTACACCAGAAGCTCCTAACTGAACGGCCTTCGCCAAATCTTCTCCTGTCATAATTCCACCTGCCGCAATAACTGGAATGCTAACAGCCTCTACTACTTCAGGAAGGATTTCAAATAAAGGTTGATCTGTTCCGAGATGCCCACCTGCTTCACAGCCCTCAACCACTATTGCTGCAGCACCGAGTCTTTCAGAAATTTTTGCTAGCTTTGCAGAGGAAACGATAGAAATGACAGGAATCCCATACTCTCTGCCCCAAGCATACATATCCCGAGAAATTCCAGCTCCTGAAATAATAAAATCAACTTTTTCCTCCATCGCTGCTTTCATTTTCTCAGCAAAATCATTCATTGCGAATAATACATTCACTCCAATATAGCCTTTTCCATTTGTTAGCTTTTTAGCTTTTTGAATATGGGCTCGTAATTCTTCAGTTGAAATTCCAGTACCAGAAATAATGCCGATTCCTCCTGCGTTCGCAACAGCCGAAGCGAGACTGCTCAGTGAGATCCCAACGCCCATCCCACCTTGGAGAATCGGAAACTTTGGAGTCATGTGGCCAATTTTTAATTGTGGTAAATTCAATATAAATACCCCCATTTCATTTATTAATTGCTTAATCGTATCATCCTGTTTTAGAAAAAAATAGTGACACTTGTCATCAGGTAATAATAGTTGCTATAATTTACTGGTGACAATTTTGTGACAATTAATATGAATAACTTAAATTTGTTAAGGCGTAAACTCCTATTGAAGTACTTATTTTTATTGGAAAGTATGTTATATTCTTAAACGGGTAAACCAAAATAGACAATATTTAAGTTGTATGGAGTTGAGATACATGTTACATCAGTTTTCGAGAAATGAGCTTGCTATAGGGAAGGAAGGGCTTGAAAAGATGAAGAACAGCACGGTTGCTGTTCTAGGTGTTGGCGGTGTCGGAACATTTGCTGCTGAAGCTTTAGCAAGATCGGGTGTTGGACGGCTCGTGCTTGTTGATAAAGATGATGTTGATATTACAAATGTAAACAGACAAATCATTGCTTTGCTTTCAACAGTTGGGCAACCAAAGGTTGATTTAATGAAGGAAAGAATTAAAGATATTAATCCTGACTGTGAAGTCATTGCATTGAAGATGTTCTATACTGAAGAAACATATGAGCAGTTTTTTGAGCAGGGATTAGACTTCGTCGTCGATGCCTCTGACACAATTTCGTATAAAATTCATTTGATTAAAGAATGCTTAAAAAGAAATATCCCGATGATTTCAAGTATGGGTGCAGCTAATAAAATGGACCCGACTCGTTTTCAAATTGCTGATATTTCGAAAACTCATACTGATCCAATTGCAAAGGTGATTCGAACACGTTTACGAAAAGAGGGAATTAAGAAGGGAGTTCCTGTTGTATTCTCAGATGAAAGTCCTATTGTCATTCGGGAAGATGTTCGGAAAGTGGTTGGAAAGGATGACGCAGACATCCGCAAAGCTAAAATGCCTCCTTCATCTAATGCATTTGTGCCTTCCGTTGCTGGGCTTGTTATGGCTAGCTATGTTGTAAGACAATTATTGGGTGATGTAAAAATTAATCGTGTAAAGAACGATAACTAGAGTTTTACAAAGATCTAGCTCTTAAAAAGGGCTAGGTCTTTTTTTGTGAAAAGAGTTGACTTTACTTAATGTAACAGTGTACTATCTAACTAGAACACTGAAATGCTAATACAGGAGGAGATTCCATGAGGGCCTTTACTGGTTTATTTATAAAAGAACTAAAGCTTTCGAAAAACTTATTTTTACTTAGTCTATTGGCGATGTTCATAATTGTTTTACTCGCAGTAGGTTTACAAAGGTATTTTCATGAACCTCAAATTTTCGCTGTTATAACATTAACGATCTTTTTTATGCATGTATTTTTCATGCCGGCTTTCTTATTCAATTCCCTAAAAACAGAAGCTCAGACACAATTGTGGATGCATAATCCCAACAGCGGTTCAAAGCTGTTTTTGGCTAAATTGTCATCATGTGCATTCTATTTTTTATTTTCAATTGTTATCGCATTAATATTAGCAGTATGGGGAATTAATCAAGCCATTTTACCTGAGGTCCTGGCTACTGATTCACCGCTCGCACAGCCGATGTCAAATTTATTGTTCTCTGGATTTATCATCTTTTTTATGTCGGTCTTTTTAGGAATTTGGGTTTTATTTTTTTGGACCTTCTATCATGCATTAAAAAACATCCCAATTATTAGGAACTTACGTTGGCCAATTATGATTGGTATTTGGCTTCTCCTATCATTTGTTGAAAACTATGTAACAAATCTCCCGATATACCAAAAGATGATAAGGATTGGTACGATTAAGATTGATTCAATTCCTTTTATTCGTTTTGAAACGGGAGCACATTCCTTCACAGCTGGGGTTCATGATGCAGCTGGTTTATCCATTATGAACTGTATTATTTATCTAGTCATTATTGTCATCGTTTTTATTTGTGCAGTTTGGCTTTTAGAGCGGAAAGTCGAGGTGTAAGCTATGGGTGAAGAATTTGAAAATTCGAAGCCGATTTATATGCAAATTATTGATAAAATTAATCAACAAATTATTCGCGGCAAAATTTCACCAGGAAATAAACTTCCGTCAGTACGTGAAATGGCCGTGCAAATGGGTGTCAATCCAAATACGATTCAGCGAACTTACAGTGAATTGGAGAGGATGGAAATCGTGGAAACAAGGCGTGGGCAAGGAACATTCGTTACCGAGAATATAAATTTGATTAAGGAATTAAAAATTCGATTGCAAATGGATATTATTGAAGCATTTGTTATCAATATGAAAGAGCTTGGTTTTACAGAAGAGGAAATGCTCTCCGGCTTACACGAGTTCATTAAAGGAAAACGGGGGGATTGGCATGATTGAGTTTCAGCAAGTAACAAAAAAATATGGTGGTGAATTTGGCCTAAATGATGTTTCCTTCACACTTGAAAAAGGAAAGATCTATGGTTTGCTGGGTCCAAATGGAAGCGGGAAGTCAACGACATTAAAGCTGATTGCAGGCTTGGCGCATCCATCATCAGGTAAAGTTATTGTCGATGGAAAGATAGCAGATCGAAAAATTGCTCGAGATGTTGCCTATTTAACTGAACTTGATATGTTTTATGACCCATTTAAAGTGAAAGATATGATTGAATTTTATGACTCTCAATTTCCTGATTTTCGCCGTGATCGTGCAAATGAATTGTTACAATTTATGAATCTAGAAGAGACAAAAAAAATCAAACAATTATCTAAAGGAAATCGTGGCCGATTGAAGCTCGTGCTTTCACTAGCTAGGGAGGCTAAAGTTTTATTATTGGATGAGCCATTTTCTGGGCTTGATCCGATGGTAAGAGAATCGATTGTGAAGGGCTTGCTCTCTTATTTAGATTTTGAAAACCAGACCGTTGTCATTGCCACACATGAAATTGATGAAATTGAGCCTCTTCTTGATGAAGTATTAGCATTACAAAATGGGAAAATCATCGACCGTCAAAATGTGGAGGAGCTAAGAGCGTCGAAAGGCATGTCTGTCATTGGATGGATGAAGCAAACATTTTCACAAAAAGGAGGAGAAAATGAATACAAATAAGCTACTATCATCACTAAATTATTTTAGTGTCTTTTTTGCAGGGTTTATCCTTCCGATTATCGTCTATTTTGTTAGTGAGGATAAAAAAGTGAAAACTCATGCAAAAAGAGCATTGTTTTCCCATCTTACTGTCTTTATTCCTATGCCATTTGTGATTTACGGCATTTTTGAAGGAGCAGCTACGGATACGCTATCACCGTTTTTTATTGTCAGTATTTCCGTATTCTTCATTATAAATTTCGTTGTCGTCATTTGGAATTTAGTCAATGGGATAAAGATTATTGCGAAGGAAGAATTTTAACTTTTATTACAGGGAGAGAAAAGTAGATGAAACCCTTAATGGAAATCCAAAATGTAACAAAGGTCATTAAAGGAAGAACGATTATTGATTCACTTAGTTTCAATGTGAATCAAGGTGAAGTGTTTGGCTTCCTCGGACCGAATGGTGCAGGAAAAACAACGACAATTCGAATGATCGTCGGATTAATTGGAATGACTTCTGGTGATATAAAAATTATGGGTCATAGTATTAAAACAGACTTTGAGCAAGCCATTTCCCATATAGGAGCAATTGTTGAAAACCCAGAAATGTACAAGTTTATGAGTGGCTATCAAAATCTGCAACATTTTTCGAGAATGTCGAATGGAATATCGAAAAAGAAAATTGATGAAACAGTTGAGTTAGTTGGGCT
Organism: Cytobacillus sp. Bva_UNVM-123; assembly: GCF_046351715.2. NCBI lineage: Bacteria > Bacillati > Bacillota > Bacilli > Caryophanales > Bacillaceae > Cytobacillus > Cytobacillus sp. Bva_UNVM-123. Next base: position 3,531,656 of record NZ_CM177772.1, on the reverse strand, counting down.
CACTGATCGAATTCATGACAAGGTGAAAACATATTCACTTGGGATGAGGCAAAGATTAGGGTTGGCTCAATGTCTTCTCCATGATCCCAAAATATTAATACTAGATGAACCGACAAATGGACTAGACCCTGCGGGAATTCGTGAAATTAGAGATCACCTTAAAATGTTAACGAGAGAGAAGAACATGGCTGTCATTGTCTCGAGCCATATGCTTTCAGAAATGGAAATGATGTGTGATCGAATTGGGATTATCCAAAGTGGTAAGCTAGTTGATGTTCAGCAAATTCATGATTTTGTAAATGGAGAAGAAAATATATATGAGTTTGAAGTAGCAGAACCAATGAAAGCTTTCAATCTGCTTAAGGAAATACAACCATCTATTGAAATACAGCAAACGAATAATGGAATTGCATTGCAACTAAAGAAAGAAAGTATTCCTTCGATGATAAAACAGCTAGTTCATCATGATATTCAAATTTATGGAATTAAGGAAGTAACGAAAACACTTGAAGATAGATTCCTCGAAGTGACTTCTCATAAGGAGGAAAAGATAAATGCTTAATCTTATTCAAAACGAATGGATGAAAATATTTAAGCGGCCAGGCACATACGTAATGATTGGGATTTTATTATTGTTCACAATCTTGGTTGGAGGCTTCATTAAATACCAAGATTCTAAAGGAACAATTCCGGATAATGATAATTGGAAACAAGGATTACAGGTTCAAAATGAAAGTCTCAAAAAGGAACTTGATGAGATGGGGGATTCCGCACCAATAAACGTGACACAATATGCGGAAAGACAATTGGCCTTAAATGAATATCGAATTGAACACAATATTTCACCTAATGAGGAGTACTCAGTTTGGGGATTTGTTAATGATATTTCTCAAATGGTTGATTTTGTAGGATTGTTTACGATCATTATCGCTGCAGGAATAGTAGCAAGTGAATTCAATTGGGGAACGATCAAATTGCTCTTGATCCGGCCAATAAAAAGATGGAGAATTTTGCTATCAAAATATTTGACTGTTTTGTTGTTCGGTTTATTCATGCTAACACTCTTATTTGCTTTTTCTTCAGGTTTAGGGGCGGCACTTTTCGGATTGCCAGAAAACGCTGTTCCGTATTTAAACTATTATAATGGGAAGGTTACCGAACAAAGCATGTTTGTTCATCTGATTAGTTATTACGGTTTAAAATCAATTAATATGTTAATGCTTGCAACGATGGCGTTCATGATTTCTGCAGCATTCCGCAATAGTTCATTAGCTATTGGTTTGTCATTATTCCTTTACTTTATGGGAGGACAAGTAACACAGTTAATTGCCGTGAAGTATGAATGGGCAAAATACATTTTGTTTGCTAATACGAATCTGCTACAGTATTTTGAAGGTTCTCCAATCGTTGATGGAATGACCATTTCATTCTCGATTATCATGTTGCTTGTTTATTTTGTATTGTTTCAAGTAGTAGCCTTCTACGTATTTAAAAAGCGAGATGTCGCAGCTTAAGCATTTTACTAAAAAATATGGTGCCCAACATAGGCACCATATTTTTATTTTTGAAGATTTTGATAGATAACAGACAATGCCTGTTCAAACTTACCAGTCTTTTTTGGATGATAATAAATTTTATTTTTTAGTTTATCAGGTAAGTATTGTTGTTTGACCCAGCCTGATTCAAAATTATGGGGATATTGATAATCGATTCCTCGACCGAGCTCTTCTGCCCCTTTATAATGAGCGTCCTTTAAGTGGTCAGGAACTTCACCGCTTATTCCCGCCCTAATATCTGCAAGGGCATTGTCAATTGCAACAATAGCTGAATTCGATTTCGGTGATAAGCATAGCTCAATAACGGCATTTGAGAGCGGAATTCTTGCCTCGGGAAAGCCAATTCGCTCTGCCGTTTCAATCGCTGCTAACGTTCTTGCCCCAGCTTGTGGTGAAGCAAGTCCAATATCTTCGTAGGCAATGACAAGCAGCCTTCTGCTAATGCTCGGAAGATCCCCTGCTTCAATTAATCTGCCTAAATAGTGGAGGGCTGCATTTACATCACTCCCCCGGATTGATTTTTGGAAACCGGAAAGAACATCATAATGAGCATCTCCATCTTTGTCATGTGCTAAGCTTTTTCTTTGCATACATTCTTCTGCCGTTTGCAAATCGATCTGAATAATATTTGTTTCATCTGGCGGTGTGGATAGAACGGCTAATTCTAAAGCGTTTAATGAACTTCTGACATCTCCATTCGAAGCTGTGGCAAAATGGATAAGCGCTTCTTCACTTATCTGAATATTTTTATCGCCTAATCCTCGATCCGTATCCTTAATTGCTCGTAATAAAGCTTCTTTAATATTTTCTATTGATAATGGCTTTAATTCGAATATTTGGCAGCGGCTTCGAATGGCAGGATTAATTGCGTGGTATGGATTACTTGTCGTTGCCCCAATTAATGTAATCATGCCATTTTCTAAGTAAGGAAGAAGAAAGTCTTGTTTTCCTTTATCAAGTCTATGGACTTCATCTAGAAGCAAGATGACTTTACCCGACATTTTTGCTTCAGAAGCGACGATCTCCATATCTTTTTTATTATTTGTCACAGCATTTAAATTTCGAAAAGCATAACGTGTACTTCCAGCAATGGCACTAGCAATCGACGTTTTTCCAATTCCAGGAGGTCCATATAGAATCATCGAAGAAAGCTGTTTTGCTTTTACCATTCGATTAATAATCTTCCCCTCTGCTACAAGATGCTCCTGACCGATAATTTCTTCGATGGTTCTTGGCCTCATTTTATAAGCTAATGGTTTAATACTCATCATTGTCACCTCAAAACATGAACAGCACTTACTTGATTCCGCAAGACAAATTTTATAATAAATTAAACATACCATAATATTATGTTTGGCAAAATGATCAACACGTTTAAATATGCTATAATAACAAAAGTCTATCTAATTACTAAGATTAACGTTTTTTCTCAGAGCGAGGAGAATATGGCGAATGAATGGGAAAAAAAGGGGTCAAATCGGGTCGAGATTTTTTGTTTATTTACTAGGATTATTAGTAATGAGTCTCGGGATCGTTTTGTTAATTGTCGCTGATTTAGGAGCGAGTCCTTGGGATGTACTTCATGTCGGCTTATATTACCAGTTAGGCCTCACAATCGGATCTTGGTCAATTATCGTTGGGGTAGTCATATTAGCAGTTGCAGCCATCATTTCTAAAGAGTTTCCGAAAATGGGGGCTTTTTTAAATATGGTTCTAGTTGGAGTTTTTATCGATTTGTATTTGTTATTGCCGTTTATGCAGACCCCTATTTCATTAAGTGGTAAAATTATCATGTTTGTTTTTGGAATGTTTATTTATTGCTATGGGATGGGGATTTATATATCAGCTCAACTTGGAGCAGGACCTAGAGATAGTTTAATGATTGCGTTAACTTCAAAAACAGGCTGGAAAATAGGTCATGTAAGAGCTTGTATGGAGATCATTGTGCTATTAATCGGCTGGCAGCTTGGTGGGCCTATCTTCTGGGGAACCATAGCTATTGGTTTAACAATTGGTCCCATCGCTGGCTTTGCATTGCCACAATGCCAGTTTTTAACGAACAAATTTTTAGAAAAACGAATGAAGCAGACTTTAGCAAAAGTTGTCACAACAAGTAGAGAAAAGGATAGAGGTGCAAGCATATGAAAATATCAACTAAGGGCCGTTATGGTTTAACAATTATGATGGAATTAGCAAAGAAGCACGGGGAGGGACCGATTTCTTTAAAGACGATTGCTCTTGCGAACGATCTTTCAGAGCATTATCTTGAGCAGCTTATTGCCCCATTAAGAAATGCTGGTCTCGTGAAAAGTATTCGCGGAGCTTATGGAGGATATATTTTAGGAAATGATCCAGTAAAAATAACTGCAGGGGATATTATTCGAGTTTTGGAAGGGCCGATTAGTCCTGTTGAAGCACTTGAAGATGAAGAACCTGCGAAAAAACATCTTTGGATGCAAATACGTGATGCCGTTAAAGAAGTATTAGATAATACAACACTTGAAGATTTGGCAAACTATACAGATGACGGTGAAACTGAAGCATATATGTTTTATATTTAGGCCGTGTTAAAAAATAATGTTGATTTATGCACCTGTTGATTGTAGTGGAAGGTGCGAGACTCCTCGAAAATGCATACGCATTTTCTTCGTACGGTGTTATTTCAAGGATGTTTATTCAATGTCCTGCGGGAGGAAGGGACAAGGGAGACCCCGCAGGTGCGACAGAACCGAGGAAGCTCCCGGACCGCCCGCGGAAAGCGAGCAACCTGGAACGGAAATCAATAGCCTTGTTTAACATGGTAAAATACTCTAAATAATAAGAGAAATAGACATCTACATTCAAGAAGGTGAAAAAATGACTAGAATATACGTGGATCATGCTGCATCATCGCCAATTCATCCGAAAGTAATTGAAAAAATGATGGATGTTATGAATAATACGTATGGAAATCCATCAAGTACTCATTATTTTGGTCGACAAGCTAGACAAGTTATTGATGGAGTAAGAGAAAAAATCGCAGAAAGTATTCATGCCGATGCAAATGAAATTATCTTTACAGGAAGCGGTACTGAAGCAGATAATCTTGCTATTTTCGGAATAGCTGAAACTTATAAACAGTTAGGCAAACATATTATTACGACTCAAATTGAACACCATGCTGTTCTTCATGCATGTCAGCATCTTGAAAAGCAAGGGTATGAAGTAACCTATTTACCTGTTGATGAGACAGGGCTAATTCATGTTAATGATGTGAAGAAAGCGTTAAGAGATGACACCATTTTAGTCACAATTATGTTCGGGAACAATGAGGTCGGCACGATCCAGCCTATTAAAGAAATCGGCGCTTTACTTCATGAACATCAAGCTAAATTTCATACAGATGCAGTTCAGGCATTCGGACTTGAAAAAATTGATGTAAAAGAAATGAGAATTGATCTTCTTTCAGTTGCTGCACATAAAATTAACGGTCCGAAGGGAATCGGTTTTTTATATGCTCAAAAGGATTTAAAATTATCATCAAGAGTCATCGGTGGGGATCAGGAAAGAAAAAGGCGTGCTGGGACAGAAAATGTTCCATATATTGCTGGATTTGGGGAAGCTGTTCGGATTGTTCAACAAGAGCGGGAGAAGAAGAGAGAGACTTACCAAGAGTTTAAATGTATTTTTCTTCAAATTCTTCAAGATAATGAAATAGAATTTTTGCAAAACGGATCACTTGATCATTCTCTTCCTCATGTTTTAAACTTAAGCTTTCCTGGAACAAATCTTGAAGCCACTTTAGTCAATTTAGACTTAGCTGGGATTGCTGCTTCAAGTGGCTCAGCTTGCACTGCAGGTACGATTGACCCGTCACATGTTCTTGTTGCTATGTTTGGAAAAGGATCGGAACGCTTGCAAAATTCCATCCGCTTTAGCTTTGGCCTTCACAATACGGAAGAAGAAATTGTGACAGCAGCTAAAGAAACAGTAAAAATTATTAAACGCCTGACGAATTAGAAAATTGGCATTCTATTAGTCACAATTGCTAGACAATCGTCTTTCTCAATATATAATTTTAATAAGAAGCAAGGTGAACATAAATGAAAAAAGCACCGAAAGATACCCGAGTTGTTATCGGGATGTCAGGAGGAGTCGATTCCTCCGTTGCTGCCCTTTTATTGAAGGAACAAGGGTATGATGTAATCGGTATTTTTATGAAAAACTGGGATGATACAGATGAATTTGGGGTTTGTACTGCCACAGAGGACTACAATGATGTCATTCGCGTTTGTAATCAAATTGGCATTCCTTATTATGCAGTCAATTTTGAAAAGCAATATTGGGATAAGGTATTTACTTATTTCTTAGATGAATATAAAGCGGGAAGAACACCAAATCCTGATGTCATGTGTAACAAAGAGATCAAGTTTAAAGCCTTTTTAGAACATGCGATGAATCTTGGTGCTGATTATTTGGCGACTGGCCATTATGCACGAGTAGAATCCCGTGATGGAGAATATAAGATGCTCCGTGGAATGGATGATAATAAAGACCAAACATATTTCCTCAATCAGCTTAGTCAAGATCAACTGGAAAAAGTGTTGTTTCCAATTGGAAATATTGAGAAATCAAAAGTGCGTGAATTAGCGAGAGAAGCTGAGCTTGCGACAGCAACTAAAAAAGATAGTACAGGAATTTGCTTTATTGGTGAGAAGAATTTCAAACAATTTCTCAGCAGCTATTTACCTGCACAACCAGGAAATATGGAAACATTTGATGGGAAAATTGTCGGCAAGCATGATGGACTTATGTATTACACGATTGGACAGCGGCACGGGTTAGGAATTGGAGGAGCGGGAGAACCGTGGTTTGCTATTGGAAAAGACTTGAAACGTAATGTACTTTATGTTGGCCAAGGCTTTCACAATGATAAACTTTACTCTCATTCAATCGTTGCAGTTAATATTAGTTGGGTTTCAAACAAAGAAAAACAATCAACATTCGAGTGTACAGCAAAATTCAGATATCGTCAGCCAGATAATAAAGTGACTGTTGAACTAATGGAAGATAATAAAGCAAGAGTTATTTTTCATGAGCCAATCCGAGCGGTTACTCCAGGTCAAGCTGTTGTTTTCTATGATGGAGAAGAATGCCTTGGCGGTGGAACAATCGATGAGGTTTATAAGGACGGACAGCGATTAGATTTTGTTGGCTAAAAATACACCCCGATTCTATCATAGAGTCGGGGTTAATCCAGTTTATACGTCGCTAAGCAAGGCGCTTCCGCTTTTATAATATGAATTTGATTGGAGTTGAGAATTATGGATAGAAATAAGGTAGGAATTCAATATATGCAAGAAGGAAAGTGGGAGGAAGCAGCGAAGGTTTTCGTTGAAGCGATTGAAGAAAACCCAAATGACCCGATTTCATATATTAACTTTGGAAATGTCTTAACTGTACTTGGTGATCATGAACGGGCATTAAAGTTTTTTGAAAAAGCAATTGAATTAGATCATAATGCTGCTTCTGCTTATTATAGTGCAGGAAATTTATATTACCAGCTTGAACAATATGAACAAGCGAAAAATATGTTCGAAACTGCGATGAGAAAAGGAATAGAATCTGGCGATAATTATTTCATGCTTGGTCTATCATTAGTGGCATTAGAACAAGTTAAATTGGCATTACCATATTTACAGCGCAGTACTGAGTTAAATCAATTTGATGCAGAGGCATTTTTTCACTATGGCTTATGTCTAGCTAAGCTTGAGCTAATTGATGAAGCAATTAAACAATTTGAAAGATGTTTGGATATTGATCCAGACCATGCAGATGCCCACTATAATTTAGGTGTTGCTTTCGGCTTCAAGGAAGATGGAGATAAAGCCCTTGAACATTTTGAAAAAGCACTTGAAATTCAATCAGACCATATGTTGGCTGGTTATGGAAAAAAGATGATCGTAAAAGGAAATTCAGAATTGCATTAAATCCTGAATAAATAAGTAGAGAGAGGAGGGAAATACATATGGATATTGAGAATTCTCAAGCTTCTTTCAATCTGTTTCCGGAGCAAGAAAAGAAATACATAAAGGGAAGGCATCTCGTCACTATTTTTCATAATGAGCAAAATTTATATACAGTATTACGGATTCGCGTTGAAGAGACGAATGAGCAATATGAAGATAAAGAAGCAGTTATTACTGGCTATTTACCGAAAATTCATGAGCAAGAAACGTATATTTTTTATGGGGAGCTAAAGGAGCATCCGCGATTTGGTGTTCAATTTCATGCTGAACACTTCCGTAAAGATATTCCTCAAACAAAGCAAGGTGTTATCAATTATTTATCAGGTGAACTTTTTAAAGGGATTGGGATTAAGACAGCAGAAAGCATTGTAGCCACTTTGGGGGAAAATGCTATTTCTCGCATTTTAAATGAACCATCTTTGCTTGACCAAATTCCTAAGCTCCCTCCTGATAAAGCAAAAGATTTATACGATACACTTATGGAGCATCAAGGGCTTGAGCAAGTGTTAATCGCGTTAAATCAATATGGCTTTGGACCGCAGCTATCCATGAGAATTTATCAAACATATAAAGAATTAACATTAACTATTATTCAGACAAATCCATATAAGCTTGTTGAAGATATTGAAGGCATCGGTTTCGGTAGAGCAGACGAGCTAGGCTTTCAGCTCGGAATTTCAGGAAGCCACCCAGATCGAATAAGGGCTGCATGCTTATACATTCTAGAGACAGAGTCAATGCAGGCAGGACATGTCTTTATGGAAGCCAAAATGTTGCTGCAACAAACGAAAAGACTGCTTGAAGAAAATAAACGTGATGAAATTGATTTTCATGATATCTCGAATGAAATTATTAAGCTAGGTGAAGAAGGCAAAATCTTTGTCGAAGAACAAAACGTGTATTTGCCTTCTCTTTATTTTTCAGAAAAAGGTTTTGTTACGAATATAAAGCGAATCTTAAAACAGACTGAATATGAACAACAATTTCCTGAATCAGAATTTTTATTAGCACTTGGAAACTTGGAAGAACGCATAAAGGTACAATATGCACCATCACAAAAGGAAGCCATTCAAACCGCATTAATGTCCCCCATGCTTATTTTAACTGGTGGACCGGGAACTGGAAAGACGACTGTTATAAAAGGGATAGTTGAGTTATTTGCCGAATTGCACGGCTGTTCTTTAAATCCGAAAGATTATAAAAAAGATGAACCTTTTCCATTTCTACTAGCTGCACCTACTGGAAGGGCTGCAAAGAGAATGGCAGAGTCAACAGGCCTGCCAGCTGTTACCATTCACAGACTACTCGGCTGGAATGGAGCAGAAGGTTTTGATCATCATGAAGAGAACCCACTTGAGGGGAAAATTTTAATTATAGATGAAACGTCCATGGTTGATATTTGGCTGGCAAATCAATTATTTAAAGCACTTCCTGATACAATTCAGGTTATTCTAGTAGGTGATGAGGATCAGCTTCCTTCTGTTGGACCAGGACAAGTTCTTAAAGACCTGCTCCGCTCAGACAGGATTCCGATCGTTCGTTTAACAAATATTTATCGCCAGGCAGAGGGTTCATCTATTATTGAATTAGCTCATGAAATGAAAAAAGGGAAGCTTCCAGCCAATATAACAGATCAGCAGGCTGATCGGTCGTTTTTCAAATGCAACACGAGCCAAATAGCAATGGTTGTCGAAAAAGTCATTACTAATGCAAAAAAGAAAGGGTATTCGGCGATGGATGTTCAAGTGCTAGCGCCGATGTATCGAGGTCCTGCTGGTATTGATAAGCTAAATGAAATTGTACAAGAGATTTATAATCCTAATCACGATGGCAAACGAAAAGAGCTATTGTATGGAGATGTAAAGTACAGAATCGGGGATAAAGTGCTACAGCTAGTAAATCAGCCGGAAAACCATGTTTTTAATGGAGATATGGGTGAGATTGTTTCGATTTTTTTTGCGAAGGAAAATACCGAGAAGCAAGATATGGTTATCGTTTCATTCGAAGGTGTTGAAGTCACATATACTCGACAAGATTTAAATCAAATTACCCATGCCTATTGCTGCTCTGTGCATAAATCGCAAGGAAGTGAATTTCCTATCGTCATTCTTCCAGTTGTGAAAAGCTATTACCGTATGCTGCGGAGAAATCTTCTCTATACAGCTATCACTCGCAGTAAGCAATTTCTGATTTTATGTGGGGAGGAAGAGGCTTTAAAGCTTGGTGTTGAACGAGCAGATGAGCAAGCCCGATTAACTACACTAACAGAAAAACTTAAAGAAGCAATTCCTAGTGAACATATACAAATGTCAAAGGCCGAGACTGAGGAAGAAGCTCTTACTTATGAAGAACTATTTATGCAGATTGATCCGCTTATTGGGATGGAAAATATCACTCCGTATGATTTTATGGAGGAGGCCGTAAACTAAAAATGTTCCGGGAAGGGGGCACATTTTGCGGACATTTTCATTACTGAAAGGGTTGCCTGTTATTGAAATCAAAAGCGGAGCAAAGCTTGGTGAAGTTTCTGATTTACGGATTACCGCTGATGGCCTAGTAAAAGGCCTATTAGTCAAAAAAGGAGCACTTTTGAAAAAAACTTTTTTAATTGATATTGATGATGTATCCTCGTTTGGTTGGGATGGCGTCATGATTGAGGAACAATCATTTTTGAAATCGGAAAAAAACGCAGATGATTATACGTTTGAAAGTGAAAATAGTTTAGTTGGTAAGGTTATGATGACAAGAGAAGGGGAGAAGCTAGGGCTGCTTGAAGATGTATATTTTCAAGAAGAAGTGGGGACAATCATAGGGTATGAATTATCTGATGGTTTCTTTTCAGACATACTCGAAGGCAAACGAGTCATAAAAACAGATATGCCGCCTGCTATCGGAAAGGACACCATCATTGTAAATGTAAAAATGTGAGGTGTCTTTTCTATGCTGAAATGTCCGAACTGCCAAAGCAAAGATATTGGTAAAATTGGCATTAATCAATATTATTGCTGGGGCTGTTTTATCGAACTAACTTTATTAAACGGCGAAATTTTCACCCATCAAGTTGAAGAAGATGGAACGTTAAGTTCTCTTGATGATCTTTTTGGGGATGAAGAACGACGTTATCTCTCGTAGTGATAAATAAACAGGGCTGACCCGAAGCTGGTGTCGGCCCTTTTGTCTATTTAGAGTTAAATGTAAAGGAGGGTGGAATGTGGATGTTCAATTAAAATGGTTTTATCGGCTAGGTTTTCTACTTCTCCTTTTTATCGTTTTATTTGTTTTTTTAAAACTTCAAGATCTTTGGTTTCCAATATTAAAAGTCATCAGTGCTGTCTTTATACCATTTATTGTTTCAGCATTTATTACTTATTTGCTGCATCCTTTCGTACAGAAGCTTTATGAAGGAGGAATTCATAAAGGGGTAGCTGTCTTTATTATCTACTTGCTTTTTTTTGGTGGAGCAGGCTATGCACTTTATAAAGGAATTCCAGCCTTTATTAATCAGCTTGAAGATTTAACAGAAAATGCCCCTCAATTTGCTAATCAATATCGAAGTTGGATTGATCTTATCCAGCAAAAAACAGCTAAATGGCCAGAAGGATTGCAAATGAGAGTTGATGAAAGTATTTTAACATTGGAGGCATCTTTAGATCGTTTGCTTTCGAAAAGTGTAAATATCTTAATTAATGTTTTAAATTATTCGTTAATTATTGCACTCATCCCATTTATTTCTTTTTACATGCTGAAAGATATTGATTTATTAAAAAGGACGACATGGTATTTAACACCAAGAAAGTGGAGGCAGGAAGGAATATTATTTCTAAAAGATGTAGATAAATCGCTTGGCAGCTATATTCGGGGACAGTTATTAGTTTGTGCTGCCATTGGTGCTATTTCCGCTTTGCTTTTTTGGATTTTTGGGATGAAATATCCACTATTATTAGGCTTTTTCATTGGCTTAACAAATGTTATTCCTTATTTTGGGCCCCTTTTTGGAGCGGTTCCAGCCATTGTAATCGCAGCTACCATGTCAATAAAAATGGTTATTATATCAGCTGTAATTGTTCTCGTTCTTCAGTTTTTAGAAGGGAATATATTATCACCATATATTGTTGGGAAAAGTCTTGATATGCATCCACTTGTTATTATATTTGCATTATTGGCTGGAGGAGAAGCTGCTGGAGTGCTTGGATTAATTATTGCTGTTCCGTTATTAGCAGTATTGAAAGTTAGCTTCGTGCATGCGAGTGCCCATTTTTTTAAGAGAAACAACATGAAATTTGCACGTTCGCAAAGGAAAGATTGACAAACTTGTTTTTATATCGCTATAATGCGACTATAACATTATTGATATGGAATCATGAAGAAGGAACGAGTATGTTATAGGCCATCTAAAGAGATGGAATTCCATGGCTGAGAGAATTCCTAGATGAAGGATAACAGAAGGCTATTCCAGAGTGCAGCTAATCCCTGCCGTTTATCCGCGTTAAGGAACAATGAGATGAAAGTACTTGGAGACTCAAAATAACTCCAGCAAGTTATATGTGTACTTTCTAATCAGGGTGGTACCACGAGCATGCTCTCGTCCCTGTCTAGGGATGAGGGCTTTTTGTGTTCTTTATTTAGCTTCAGTGTTAAAAATGGGAGGTAAACAGGATGAAACAGTTATCAGGTGCAGAAATTCGCCAAATGTTTTTACAATTCTTTGAAGAAAAAGGGCATGCAATTGAACCGAGTGCGTCACTTGTTCCCCATGATGATCCATCTCTTTTGTGGATTAATAGTGGTGTCGCAACATTAAAGAAATATTTTGATGGACGCGTTATTCCTGAAAATCCACGTATTACGAACGCACAAAAATCAATTCGGACAAATGATATTGAAAATGTTGGAAAGACTGCGCGTCACCATACGTTTTTTGAGATGCTCGGAAACTTTTCGATTGGTGACTATTTTAAAGAGGAAGCAATCGAGTGGGCATGGGAGTTTTTAACGGATGAAAAATGGATTGGGTTTGAACAAGAAAAACTATCTGTAACGATACATCCCGAAGATGAAGAGGCTTTCGAGATTTGGCGGAAACAAATCGGGATTCCAGAGGAAAGAATTATTCGGTTAGAAGGGAACTTCTGGGATATCGGTGAAGGCCCAAGTGGTCCAAACACTGAAATTTTCTATGATCGAGGTCCAGAATATGGGGATGATGAAAATGATCCAGAACTTTATCCTGGCGGTGAAAATGAAAGATATTTAGAAGTTTGGAATCTTGTCTTCTCAGAATTCAATCATAATCCAGACGGAACGTATACGCCGCTACCGAAGAAAAATATTGATACTGGTATGGGCCTTGAGCGCATGGCTTCAGTTGTCCAAAATGTACCAACAAACTATGATACAGATCTTTTCATGCCGATCATTCGTGGAACAGAAAAGATTTCTGGTGAGAATTATGGACAAAATAAAGAAAAGGATACTGCATTTAAAGTCATTGCAGACCACATCAGAACAGTTGCATTTGCTGTAGGCGATGGAGCTCTTCCATCAAATGAAGGTAGAGGCTATGTTTTACGCCGATTATTGAGAAGAGCAGTTCGTTATGCAAAGCAAATCAATATTAATCAGCCATTTATGTATGAGTTGGTTCCTGTAGTTGGTGAGATCATGCATGATTTCTATCCACAAGTAAAAGAAAAATCAGCTTTTATTCAAAAAGTAATTAAAAACGAAGAAGAACGCTTCCATGAAACACTTCACGAAGGATTGGCTATTTTATCAGAGGTGATAAAAAAGGAAAAGGAAAAAGGAAAGATCGTAATTCAAGGTGAAGATGTATTTCGTCTTTACGACACATATGGCTTCCCAGTTGAATTAACGGAAGAATATGCTGAAGAAGAAGGCATGAAGGTTGATCATGATGGTTTTGAAATCGAAATGAACCATCAGCGTGAACGTGCGCGGGCTGCAAGACAGGATGTTGACTCTATGCAAGTTCAAGGTGGAGTTCTTGGCGATATTAAAGTAGAAAGTAAATTCGTTGGGTATGACACATTGAAAACAGAAGCAAAGATTGTAGCTATTATAAAAGATGGTCAATCAGTTGAAGAGGCAACAATTGGTGATGAAGTTCAGATCATGTTAGATGTGACACCATTTTATGCTGAAAGCGGCGGGCAAATTGCAGATAATGGATTATTAGAGGCTGAACAAGTAAAAGTGTCTATTAAGGATGTGCAAAAGGCTCCAAATGGGCAGAATCTCCACAAAGCCATTATTGAAGCTGGTACATTAAAAATGGATGCGTCTGTTATTGCTTCTGTTAATGAATTTACTCGTGCAAAGATTATAAAAAATCATACGGCAACACATTTGCTTCATCAAGCATTGAAAGATGTATTAGGAACTCATGTAAATCAAGCAGGATCCTTAGTTGGACCTGATCGTTTACGATTTGATTTCTCTCATTTTGGCCAAATTACAGACGAAGAGCTGGAGAAAATTGAATCTATAGTGAATGAACAAATTTGGCGCAGCTTAAATGTTCAAATCGACTATAAGGATATTGATGAGGCTAAAGCGATGGGTGCTATGGCACTTTTTGGTGAAAAGTATGGGAAAATCGTTCGCGTTGTTCAAGTTGAACATTATAGTTTAGAGTTATGCGGAGGATGTCACGTTCCGAATACTTCTGTAATTGGATTATTTAAAATCCAATCAGAAAGTGGCATTGGAGCAGGCACACGTCGTATTGAGGCAGTGACAGGTGAAGCTGCTTATCAGCTATTGAATGACCAAATTGCGATTCTAAAGGAAGCAGCTAGTAAGTTAAAAGCAAATCCAAAAGATTTAGCTTCAAGAATTGACAGCTTACTTAGTGAAGTAAAGCAGCTGCAACGTGAAAATGAGTCATTGACAGCAAAATTAGGGAATATTGAAGCTGGGAGTCTAGTTTCGCAAGCAAAGGAAATTAACGGCGTTACAGTTTTATCAGCAAAAGTTGCTGCAACAGATATGAATAATTTGCGTAATATGGCAGATGATTTAAAGAATAAGCTTGGATCCGCAATCGTTGTTCTTGGCAGTGTTCATGAAGGAAAAGTAAATTTAATTGCTGGTGTAACAAAAGATTTAATTGAAAAAGGGTATCAAGCAGGAAAGGTTATTAAAGAAGTTGCGTCCATTTGCGGTGGAGGCGGTGGTGGCCGTCCAGACATGGCACAAGCTGGTGGAAAAGACCCAGAGAAGCTCGAAAGTGCATTGAAATTTGTAGAAGAATGGGTAAAATCCGTTTGATATCCGAACAAAGTAGTGTAAAATGAAGGAAAGACAAAAGCTTTCGTCCCTATTATCAATAAAGCGAGGTGTAAGAAATGAGCTCATTTGATAAAACAATGAGATTCAATTTTCCTGAAGAGCCTATTGAACACGACGTCAATCAAGTGCTTTTTCAAGTATATGAAGCTCTGCAAGATAAAGGGTATAACCCAATCAATCAAATAGTTGGCTATCTACTCTCAGGGGATCCTGCTTACATTCCCCGCCATAAGGATGCCCGTAATATCATCCGCAAGCTTGAACGGGACGAAATTATTGAAGAGTTAGTTAAGTCTTATTTAAAACAGCACCGAAAGGATTAAAGTATGCGGACGATGGGCTTAGATGTCGGTTCAAAAACCGTTGGCGTTGCAATAAGCGATGCACTTGGTTGGACTGCACAAGGCTTAGAAACTATAAAAATTAATGAAGAAAAGCAAGAATTTGGATTTACGAAGATTGGTCAAATAATAAAAGATCATGAAGTAAATAAAATTATCGTTGGTTTGCCAAAAAATATGAATGGGACGGTTGGACCTAGAGGCGAGGCAAGTCAGTTTTTTGCTTCAGAGCTAGAAAGACTATTTGGCTTACCAGTTGTTCTTTGGGATGAGCGTTTAACAACGATGGCTGCAGAAAGAGTGCTCATTGAGGCAGATGTAAGCCGAAAAAAAAGAAAAAAAGTCATTGATAAAATGGCAGCAGTTATGATTTTACAAGGCTATTTAGATAGTCAAAATTAATGAGGTGAATATAATGGATCATGGAGAAAACAATATTACAGTAGTAGACGAAGAAGGCAATGAGCAGTTATGTGAAGTTCTTTTCACATTTGATTCTGAGGAATTCGGCAAGTCATATGTATTATATTATCCTGCAGGAGCAGATGAGGACGATGACGAGGACATTGAAATTCATGCGTCTGCCTTTATTCCGAGCGAAGATAATAAGGATGGCGAATTAATGCCGATTGAAACAGATGAAGAATGGGATTTAATTGAGGAAATGCTTAACACTTTCCTTGAAGAAGAGGAAGAATAAAATAACCCTAAGTTCTATTCGTAGGGTTAGCTATTCATCAAATTTAAACATGATTTAACTATTTAAAAGCTGGCCATTATGGTCAGCTTTTTTTAGCTCGTAGGAAAATTTAAGTTCATAATGAGATGATTAGTTGAATTGTTATAGCATGATTTGTAATTGAACCGATTACGCTTCCGCTTTTCTTCTTGAAAAGAAATATAGTATAATAAGCCGGAGTGGAAAGGTAGCAAGCAGCAAATACTCGAATGCACAAGTTTTTCCGATAGATTAGCTTTTTTGAAATGGTGGGGATACAATGTCAGTGGATGACAAAAAAGGAAAGAAAGAACTAATTCGCAAGAAAATGATTGAGCGTCAAAGCGAAGCGAAGATCGTGAGGAAAATCGTTTTAATCATCGCAATTATTTTAATTATTACAGTAGGTGTTGTTGCAGGTGGGGGGTATTTTTATCTTAAATCTGCTTTAGAACCAGTGAATCCAGATAGCAAAAAAGAAAAACAAATAGATATCCCGATTGGTTCGTCTGCTTCTAGCATCGGGAAAATTTTAGAAGAAAACGGAATTATTAAAGATGCTCGGGTTTTTAAATATTACGTTAAATTAAGGAATGAAACAGGCTTCATGGCTGGTAATTATACGTTAAAGCCTTCGATGACAATTCCCGAAATTATCTCAAACTTAAAAACTGGGAAAATTCAAGAAGAGCTCGTATTTAAAATGACGATACCAGAAGGAAAGCAGCTTGAGCAAATTGCGAGTATTATTGCTGAAAAAACGAATAAAAATGCTGATGACGTATTCAAGAAGCTAAATGAAAAAGCATTTATTGAATCTTTAATGGCAAAATATCCTGATATTCTGACAGATGAGATATTTAATAAAAATATTAAATATCCGTTAGAAGGCTATCTATTTCCTGCAACATATCCGTTTTATAAAGAAGATCCGACCATTGAAGAGATTGTATCTGCAATGCTGGATAAGACGGTAAGTGTTGTACGTGGCTATCATGCTGAAATAGAGGAACGTGAGATGACAGTCCATCAATTATTAACGATGGCATCTTTAATTGAAGAAGAGGCAACACAAAAAGTCGATCGTGATCAAATTTCGAGTGTATTTTACAATCGCATGAAGATTGGTATGCCTCTACAAACAGATCCGACTGTTCTATATGCTCAAGGTGAGCATAAATCGAGAGTCGTATATAAAGATTTAGAAATTGATTCACCATATAATACGTATAAGCATCCAGGATTGACACCGGGTCCGATTGCTAATGCTGGTGTTACGTCGATTGAAGCTGCATTATTTCCTGAGGAAACAGATTATTTATATTTCCTAGCAACGCCAACTGGTGAAGTTCTTTTTTCTAAAACATTAGAGGAGCATAATATAAAGAAGGCTCAACATATTGGAAAGTAGAAAAATTAGCATTCCTAATCTATTTATGTTAAAATAATTCAAGTGTTTTAAAAGACTTATATAATATTTATGTAGCGTGTACAACAGTTAAAAAGGATATCGGTATTTACGTACCAGCATTTTAATATCCTTTTCTGTGAACGCTATTTTTTCTTGTCCATTTGAGGTGATAAAAGTATGCAAAGCGATAAACTAAATGCATATTTAGAGGAATTGATTCCTAAAAGACATGAACTTTTAGATGAAATAGAGCAATATGCGAAGGAAAATAGCGTTCCGATAATGGAAATTGCCGGAATTGAAGTAATGATACAGCTCTTGCGCATTCACAAGCCTCACACCATATTGGAAATTGGAGCAGCAATTGGATATTCAGCACTTCGTATGGCTTACAGCCTCCCTGAATGTAGGATTATAACGATCGAAAGGGACGCAACAAGATATGAGCAGGCAAAACAAAATATTCAAAAAGCAAAAAAGGATGCGCAAATTACGATTATTGAAGGTGACGCACTTGAGAGTGAAGCATTCATCATGAATTTTGCTCCATTCGATGCGATCTTTATAGATGCGGCTAAAGGACAGTATAAACGTTTTTTTGAACTTTATTCACGCTATTTAGCTGAAGATGGGATCATTATCACTGATAATGTTCTGTTTAAAGGTCTTGTTTATGAAAAAGAGATTGAAAATAAACGGACACGGAATCTTGCAAAGAAGATTCATGATTTTAACCAATGGCTGATGAACCATCCCGATTATCATACCGTCATTTTACCAGTAGGTGACGGGGTAGCAATAAGTAAAAAGAGGTGAAAATGATGGCAAAACCAGAACTATTAGTCACACCAAGAAATATTGAAGATATTTTGCCTCTAGCAGAAGCTGGAGCAGATGCATTTGTTGTTGGAGAACAGAAATATGGCTTAAGACTAGCAGGTGAATTTTCTAAAGAAGATGTAAAAAAAGCGATTGAGCTTGCACATTCAAAAGGAAAAAAAGTATACGTTGCAATGAATGCTATTTTTCATAATGAGAAAATTGAGGATTTGCCAAGCTATATTCAATTTATGAATGAGGCGAATGCAGATGCGATTATTTTTGGGGATCCAGCTGTATTGATGGCTGCTAGAGAAGTAGCACCTGCGATGAAGCTGCATTGGAACACAGAGACGACAGCAACAAACTGGTATACATGTAATTATTGGGGTCGCAAAGGGGCTAAACGTGCAGTTCTTGCTCGTGAAATAAGCATGGAATCCATTATTGAAATGAAAGAAAATGCCGAAGTAGAAATTGAAGTCCAAGTTCATGGTATGACAGCAATGTTTCAGTCAAAGCGTTCTCTTCTTGGTAATTACTATGAATACCAAGGGAAGGTTATGGAAGTCCAAAATCGATTGCAAACAGACAATATGTTTTTACATGATCAGGAACGTGAGAATAAATATCCTATTTTCGAGGATGAAAACGGGACACATATAATGAGTCCAAATGATATTTGTATTATTGATGAGCTTCAAGACATGATTGAAGCAGGTGTTGATTCTTTCAAAATTGATGGGATATTAAAAACATCTGAATATATTCTTACTGTCACAAAGCTTTATCGAAAGGCAATCGACTTATGTATAAAAGATCCAGATCAATATGAGGATGAAAAGGACGAGCTATTAAGTCAAATTGAAGAAATTCAGCCAACTAATCGTCCGTTAGATACAGGATTTTTCTTTAAAGAAACAGTTTATTAACTTCTAAGGGAGGGATACAATATGACAACGGTGAAAGACAACATTTCCAAAATCGTGGATGGTAAGCGAGTAATCGTTAAAAAACCTGAATTACTTGCGCCAGCAGGAAATTTAGAAAAGCTAAAAATTGCTGTGCAATATGGTGCTGATGCAGTATTTATTGGTGGCCAAGAATATGGTTTGCGTTCAAATGCTGATAATTTTTCATTCGAAGAAATGAAAGAAGGCGTAGCATTTGCTAAAAAATTCAACGCGAAAATTTATGTAACAACAAATATTTACGCTCATAATGAAAATATCGTAGGATTGGAAGAATACCTTCTTGGACTTAAGGAAGCAGGGATTGCTGGTATTATTGTCGCAGACCCCCTAATTATTGAAACATGTCGCCGTGTAGCTCCCGAGATTGAAGTTCACTTAAGTACACAGCAATCATTATCTAACTGGAAAGCAGTTCAGTTCTGGAAAGAAGAAGGCATGGAAAGGGTTGTACTTGCTCGGGAAACAAGTGCAGAAGAAATTCGTGAAATGAAAGAGAAGGTTGATATTGAAATTGAAACCTTTATTCATGGGGCGATGTGTATTGCTTATTCGGGACGCTGCACTTTAAGTAACCATATGACTGCTCGTGATTCAAACCGTGGTGGTTGCTGCCAATCATGCCGTTGGGATTATGATTTATATAAATTAGAAGGAGATAATGAAACACCATATTTTACAGAAGGCGACTCTCCTTTTGCCATGAGCCCAAAGGATTTAAATTTAATCCAATCCATCCCGAAAATGATTGAGCTTGGCATTGACAGTTTGAAAATTGAAGGCCGAATGAAATCAATTCATTATGTGGCTACTGTTGTAAGTGTATATCGCAAAGTGATTGACGCTTATTGTGCAGAGCCGGAAAACTTCAAAATTAAACAGGAATGGATTGATGAATTAGCGAAATGTGCCAATCGTGAAACAGCTCCTGCATTTTTTGAAGGAGTTCCAGGTGTTAAAGAGCAGATGTTTGGAAATCATAGCAAAAAGACAAATTTCGATTTTGTTGGATTAGTATTAGATTATAATGCTGATACGAAAATGGTCACATTGCAGCAGCGTAATCATTTTAAACCAGGTCAAGAGGTTGAATTTTTTGGACCAGAAATTGAGAATTTCACTTTCCGGATTGAACAAATTTGGGATGAAAAGGGAAATGAGCTTGATGCTGCTCGTCACCCAATGCAAATCGTTCAATTTAAAATGGATAGACCTGTATTTCCAAACAACATGATGCGAAAGGAGATTTAAGTGAAATGAATCGCAAACCTGTTGTTATAGGAGTAGCAGGTGGCTCTGGTTCAGGAAAAACAAGTGTGACAAAATCAATTTGTAATTGTTTTAAAGGTCACTCCATTTTGATGCTTGAACAGGACTATTACTACAAAGATCAATCAAATTTACCTTTTGAAGAACGATTAAAAACAAACTATGATCACCCATTAGCATTTGACACAGATTTATTAATTGAGCACATTGAGGCCTTGCTAAAATATGAAACAATTAGGAAGCCAGTATATGATTATGCACTTCATACTCGTTCGAGTGAAGTAATTCATGTTGAGCCAAAGGATGTCATTATTTTAGAAGGAATTCTTATTCTTGAGGATAAACGTCTGCGCGACTTAATGGATATTAAACTTTTTGTTGATACAGATGCAGATTTACGCATTATTCGTCGTTTAATTAGAGATATTAAAGAGCGTGGACGTTCAATAGATTCCGTCATTGATCAATATGTGAATGTTGTTCGCCCGATGCATAATCAGTTTATCGAACCAACGAAGCGATATGCAGATATAATTATTCCTGAAGGCGGACATAATCATGTAGCAATCGATTTAATGGTCACAAAGATTCAAACTATTCTTGAACAAAAGTCTTTTTTGTGACACAATAGCATAGAAAATATAATATATAAAAGTCCAAGATTGGACAAATCTATGCGCGCCCTTTTTATCAAAGGACGC
Organism: Cytobacillus sp. Bva_UNVM-123; assembly: GCF_046351715.2. NCBI lineage: Bacteria > Bacillati > Bacillota > Bacilli > Caryophanales > Bacillaceae > Cytobacillus > Cytobacillus sp. Bva_UNVM-123. The sequence continues at coordinate 3,510,551 of NZ_CM177772.1, read as the reverse complement.
GCTCCTATGCATTTATGAAAAAATTGAAGTACATAAAAAACAGACAGAACACAATTAAGTATAAGGGGAAATAGGATAACCTATTCGTTTTGTATAGAATTGTGAAATTTGAAGGAGTGAAGGTTTTGGCAATTGAAAAGGTTTTCCCGATGACACAAGCTGGAAAAGAGAAGCTTGAACAAGAATTAGAATATTTAAAATCAGTTAAGCGTAAAGAAGTAGTAGAGCGCATTAAAATTGCACGTAGCTTTGGAGACCTATCAGAAAACTCTGAATATGATTCAGCCAAAGAGGAGCAAGCTTTCGTTGAGGGAAGAATAACAACGATTGAAAACATGGTTCGCAATGCAAAGATTATTTCTGATGCTGAATTGAGCGGAGATACTGTTTCATTAGGTAGCTCAGTTACATTTATTGAACTTCCAGATGGTGATGAAGAAACATATACAATTGTAGGAAGTGCAGAAGCCGATCCATTTGAAGGGAAAATTTCAAATGACTCACCAATAGCAAAAAGCTTGCTCGGTAGAAAAGTTGGCGAAGAAGTAAAAGTTCAAACTCCAGGTGGAGAAATGGACGTTAAAATTATCGCAATTAAGTAAAGAATCGTTTGAAATGCACAAACCTCGTCAACACTTTTGACGAGGTGTTTTTTTATGTGGAGAAAAAGAGCAGTAATATGGCTTAGTTTATGTATTTTCGGGCTTGTTTTTTTACTCGGCAGATTAGCCCAGATTCAATTAATCTCAACTGAACATTTTACGAGCAGGCAAATTAATTTACTAGAAGCGAGTGTAAATCAGCGATCACAGGAAATGATTCTTGATAATGGCCGTGGAAACTTTCTTTATAGTGATGGGACTCCGATTACTCATCAAAATCTTTCGGTTTTGATACTATTTCCATTTTTGAAGAAAATGGAATGGAATAGTAAGAAGGTTTCTGAAATTACAGGTATATCTGAGTATGCTCTTCGCTATGAAGTGAATAACGCAAAAGAACCGTTTGCTTACGGGGGGAAAAAACCGCTGCAATTAACCGAGCAGCAAATGGATGAAATAAATGTTTTAAAAATCCCTGGTGTATTCGCAGTTGATAAAAAATATCATGTAACAGAAAACTTAGCAGAGCATTTAGTAGGCATAACAGGAGAAAATGAAGCTGTTTTTCGAAAACGTTATCCAGATAAAGAGATTTCTGCAAAAACGATGATTGGCCTTACTGGGATGGAAAAGAGCTTCGATGAATTTCTTTTACCTGATGGAAAATCAAAGCTTATTTATCATGTTGATGCAATTGGTGGTCCTTTATTTGGGATTAATGTGAAATATGTGGAACCAGCAAATCCCTTTTATCCGGTTAACATTAAAACAACGCTTAATCATGATTTCCAAACCTTAGTTGAAAACCTTGTTGTTAAGCATGGAATCAATAAAGGTGGAGTTGTTTTGTTAGATATTGAAACAAATTCTGTCTTGGCTATGGTTTCACGTCCGCAAATCAATAAGAAGGATCCATTTCAGCCAAAAACGGGTGGAATTGAAAATGAAATGTTAAAGCAACAAATTATCGGCTCCGTATTTAAGACTGTTGTATCTGCCGCTGCAATAGAATATAATCTCGCAGATGCGGCACGTACTTTTGATTGTAGTAAGAAAATTAATGGGGAGCCTGATCAGCTTTTTCAATATGGAATGTTAGATTTTACGGAAAGCTTTGCGAAAAGCTGTAATAATACATTCGCAACGATAGCAAAGGAATTAAAGGAAATAGATGCCAATATATTAGAGGATTATGCTAAACGGCTTTCATTAGTTGGTCCAGTTGGTTGGAGCGGAGATATATATCATTTTGTAGATTTCAAACAACTTCAAGACGAAGAAAAGGGTCGAGTTTTTCTAACGGATGAGGCAAAAAAGGATAGCAACTTTGTTGCCTTAACTGGAATTGGCCAGCATGAAGTTAGAGCGACTCCTCTTGCTGTAGCAAATATGATGGCAACAATTGCAAGGGGAGGAAAAAAAGATATGGTGCGAATTGCTTCAAAAATTGAGTATAAAAATCGAACTTCTCTTGTAGATTTTAAAGAGAAAAAAATAGAGGGCGACATTGTTTCTCCTTATACCGCGATGAAATTGCAGAAGCTTTTGCGTGAAGTGGTAATGAATGAAGAAGGAACGGGAAGATGGTTTCAAAGTTTACCCTATGAGGTTGCCGGCAAATCAGGAACGGGAGAAACTGGAAGGATGTTAAATGGTGAACAGCTATATAACAAATGGTTTGCAGGTTATTTTCCGTTTGATAAGCCCAAATATGCACTCGTAACAGTTAGTTTAGATGTTACGAATGGAACAGGTGGAGTGAATACTCTTTTTGCGGACATTGTGAAAGAAATCCACAAATATGAGACAAATCAGTGAAATAATGGACAGATAAAAATTTTCATGTTTGAATATAGTCATGCTAAAATAGTGTAATAGCCTACAATAGATAGATAGTGGGGAGGAGAGTTTTTTTGAAGTACAGCTCATATAATCGAGAATCACGTTCTGAAGCACGAGGGAAAAGAAGACGAACAAATTTGATTTTAAATTTGCTGATTGGTTTTGTTATTTTGCTAATAATCGTTGTTTCGTCTATCATTTTCCTAGGAGGAAATGATGATAATACGCCTGATAAATCCGTTAATAAACAGACTGAAAACAAACAGGATGAAGATACCGAAGATATTGCTGACAATAACAAAGATAAAGAAGATCATCAGTCCAAGTCGAAAGATGAAACTGAAACAAATGGAGAACAGGCGAATAATAATGAAACTGACCAGACTAACAAGGAAGATAAAAATAAGCCCTCTGAACAAAAAGTGACTCCTGCTGATAAAAATGATGAAGTTGTCACTGCTGGTGGAGAAAATGAAAATGTGAAAAATACCATTGAAAATTCAAGTTGGGAACCGATTGGTACAGTACAAACAGGTGAGCACACTACTGTTTTTGATAAAGATTCTGTTGACTGGACCGAAATGATCCAGGCGATCACATATGCAACAGGTGTCGATGAAAGTAATATGACAATCTGGTTCATTGGCAATAACGGTCATAATCGTGCGGTTGGAACAATCTCATCGAAAGATCAGCAAGAAAAATATCGAGTTTATATGGATTGGGTAGATGGTAAAGGCTGGAAACCGACGAAAGTTGAAGAATTGGTTGAAATAGATAAAAAAACTGAATAATTAAAGAGAGAGGTTTTTTACTGTGAAAATTGCAATTATTGGAGCAATGGAAGAGGAAGTAACGCTATTACGTGAGAAAATAACTGGAAAAGAGCAGGAAGTAATTGCTGGCTGTGAATATACAACTGGGGAGATGGAAGGCGTAGAGGTCGTACTTCTTCGTTCTGGTATCGGAAAAGTGAATGCGGCTTTATCAACGGCTGTTTTATTAGAAAAATATAAGCCTGACTATGTTATTAATACTGGCTCTGCTGGAGGGCTTAATCCAGATTTAAATGTTGGAGATGTCGTAATCTCAACTGAAGTTCGTCATCATGATGTTGATGTTACGGTTTTTGGATATGAATATGGTCAGGTTCCACAGCTACCTGTTGCTTTCCTTGCGGATAGTCAATTGCTCAAAATTGCTGAAAACTGTGCAAATGAAATTTCTAATATTCAAGTTGTACGTGGTTTAATTGCGACAGGTGATTCATTCATGAATGATCCAGTGAGGGTTGATTATATTAATAAAAAATTTAAAAATCTTCAAGCTGTAGAAATGGAAGCAGCAGCAATTGCACAAGTGTCTTATCAATTTGGAGTTCCATTTGTCGTGATACGCTCGTTATCCGATATCGCGGGAAAAGAGTCTAATATATCATTTGAGCAATTTCTTGAAACAGCTGCATTGCATTCAGCTGAGCTTGTCATGAAAATTGTTGCTGCATTAAAAGAATAAAGATATTTATTTTTATTTCTAGAAAAATACAAAAAAAGGTTTACAAATTTGATTATTGTGGATATAATTGCCATGAAGTGAAAAATTCAAAAAAAGGAGGTCGAATAAAATGACTTATGCTTTAGTTTCTGTTGGAAAATCAAATCAAACTGTATATTTTACGAATTCGACCTACGTTGAATGGATCGCTTAATTTTTTTCTTTATTAGATATCCATGCCGCAGGGAGGATCGTGCACCTGTGGCTTTTTTATGCCATTTTAGCCGCAGGAGCAATGTCTCTTTGCGGCTTTTTTGCGTAGATTCGGCTTGTGCCAAGCTGCAGCCATTTTAAATGAGGATATCTTAAAGGAGGTGAAAACCCTTATGACACTAAATATTTTGTTTTTTACGATTACGATTAAGAAAAGAAAAGTAACGGTTGAAGAAGCACTTCATAATGAAATGGTTATGAAAATTTATGAAGAGAATCACAAGCAACACACGACAATGAATCACCCATTTTAATTTTTAAATACAATAATTGGAAGGTGGTAATGAAGATGTTATTTCTAATGCAAGGAAAGCAGGCTATTTTATCGGTGGAGAAAGATACCACCTAGCGAATGTAAGTTAGGAGGGAAAATCTAATGTCACTGCATGTATTATTATTGACACTGGAATTTAGAAAAAAGAAAAGAAACTAAACACCCGTTTGAGAAAAACGCTCTCCTAGAAAATGTACTTATTTATTAACAGAAAGTTCATATTCACTGTAAATATAAACAATGTGATTATGGTAAATTTAATTTAATTATTAAATAAGGAAGTTTGACAGGAGCTGAAAAAATTGTTTTCAATCGTTATGGGGCTAGTATTATGTGCGACAATTGGTGTAGTCATTTTCACTGAAGTAAGTGCCGACTAAAAATAAAAAGGATTGACCATTTGGTTAATCCTTTTTATTGCCTGTTTTCAGGTCGAAACCAGAGGAAAATGACTAATATAACTGTGGCGGCCAGTAAAAGGATGGTTTTTAAAGAAAACCCGTTAAATATTATTTCTGCAACACTCGCAATCAGTACAATGACCATAACTAATAATAAAATTAATCGTTGTGCAGTCAATTATGCTCCCTCTTTCATCAAAAAATGCTATCTCCATCTCATGGACGATTACTGCTATCATATCACATAAAAAAAGCCGTAAAAACGGCTTTTTAAATGTTTGTAAAATGGACTGTTTTAATATGTTGCATGTTTAAATAAACTTGTTCTTCTCTTGCAGTAATAAGCTCAATAAAATTATTTTGCAAGCTATTTATTTTTCCAATTAAATTAGCATTTTCTCCGACATTTAGAACGACTAAGTCATTGACCATTTTTTCAATTTGTACTTCAAATGTTCTCGCAAGAGATATATTTGTGGGACTCATTGGTAATTGTTGATTACTTAAGCTATAAGGGCGCTGATTAGCTGTATATGGCATAATCCATTTTAAATGGTTTAGTGAAATAAGCATTGTTTTATAGACGGGTGAGTAAAAGACAAAGTAATTATTCATAATACTCGAAATATAGCCCGGAATGGGCTGATTCCCTGTAATGTAAATTTCTGTGAACATCCCTTTTCCTGAATTTAAAACCTTTCTTAAAGAAAGCTCGTCATCATGTTCAATATGGGGCAAATCGCTTGGGGGTGAGATTTCATGTTTAGCTGCTTCTAATTTACGAATATTTTGAATATGAACAATTGGTAAATAAAGATAGTCTTTTCCGTCAAATAAAACAATGACATCACTTCCGATATCATTCAGCATCCCATGAATCATCTTTTTACCAGGAAGTTGAAGTGCGATTTTTTCGCCAATTAATTTATTCAAGATGTTTTTCAAATATTGAACCTCCTTTCACTATTTGCAGAAAAGATATGAACTTATCGTTATTTATTTTCTTCCTCCCCCAAAAATGGAATCTCTTCCAGTGTAGGTATAAGCTCCGTACGAACTTGAATAATCATCTGCAGAATTAGAATTACTACTCGTATCTTCTTTTTCAAGAATAATATTGTTAATATTGGCAGTGTTTAAATACATTTGCACTTCTTTTCCGATTAAAATGACATATTCATCTTCTACAGTACTTAAAAAGCCAGAAAAACCTTTATTGCTTTGATTATCATCACTATTTTGATTCACCTTGCTATCGATTGAAACCCATTTTGTTTGCAGCTTTCTAAGCACATCTGTTAAAGTATGTGCTTCATCTGATAAATCTGTAAAATATTTTGATTTTAATTTTTTTGTGTTTTTCAAAAAACCTTTTACATTTTTAAGATTATGGTAAATAAAATACTTATCTGTTTCTATTACTAAATAATCATCTTTAATACTCGCCAAAACACCTTCAATTGAGTTCCCGTCGCTTAATAAAATATTAAGCTCGTGCCCAACGAGTAAGGACAAATTCTCATTTAAGTGATTCATTTCTCATAGACTCCTTTTTTATTTTATTGTCTTCCTTTATCAATTATGGGGCTTAATTATTTGATTCGACTTGATTTTTTTCTGCTTTTAAACCGTAACTAATACTACGAATATGATACATTGACACACGAACGATTTCTTCATTTTTTATGACTGTTACAAAATCATCGCTAACATCATAAAGAACGCCTTCTACCTTTTCAGGCCCGCCGCGATTAATTTTTACCCATTGGTATCTAAGATTATCCATAAGGTCGGAAAAGTTATAGGCGGTTTTATAATCTAAAGTCTCTAGCAAATAAGAATTGAATTTCTGACTATCCTTTGAATTTTCAGAAATACTTTTAATATGTTGGTTCTTCATATACGTTACTCCGTCATCTTGTGATAATAAGATTAAAAAGTCATTTCCAGTTTCTAATAATTTACCAGTTAATGATTCAGGTCCGCCTCTGTTTATTTTAATAACTTTATTGACTAAAGCTTCCATCATATCATTACTCATTCAATACTCCTCCTTAGGAATTTATAAGCTTATTCCATGCATATATATGTATCTCGGAAGGACAATGTACTATTGAATACGCCTGTTTTACAGCAAATATATGAAATTAGGCACGTAAAAAATAATGTAAAATTGACAGGATGGAAGGAATTTAAATGGATAAATCCCCTATTTATTTAGAAATAATGTTATTAAGGAAAATAAATGCAGGTGGACAGACAAAAACAACTCTTAAAGCTCATAAGTATTAGTTATAATCTATTGTTTGAAAGCGGGGGTGGAATAAATGTCTGGAATATTAACTGCACTTGGGTATTTGGTTAAGGAGATCGTCTTTCTTGTTTCTTATGTAAAAAACAATGCCTTTCCTCAACCGCTATCGGCTGCTGATGAGAAGAAATATTTGCAGCAGATGGCTGCTGGCGATACTTATGCCCGCAACATGCTGATTGAGCATAATTTAAGACTTGTAGCTCATATCGTAAAGAAATTCGAAAATACTGGGGAAGACTCCGAAGATCTAATTTCAATTGGAACGATCGGATTAATTAAGGCAATTGAAAGCTATTCAGAGGGAAAGGGAACGAAGCTGGCAACATATGCTGCCCGCTGTATTGAAAATGAGATACTCATGCATCTTAGAGCTCTAAAGAAAACGAAGAAGGATGTATCCCTTCATGATCCGATTGGCCAGGATAAAGAAGGGAATGAAATCTCTTTGATCGATGTTTTGAAATCTGATTCTGAGGACATTATTAATACGATTCAGTTGAATTTAGAGCTTGAACGAGTAAAAGAATATATTGGCGTTCTTGATGACCGAGAGAAGGAAGTCATCATCGGTCGCTTTGGGCTCGACTTGAAGAAAGAAAAAACACAACGAGAAATTGCCAAAGAACTTGGCATTTCTAGAAGCTATGTATCTCGAATTGAAAAGCGTGCCTTAATGAAAATGTTTCACGAATTTTATCGGGCAGAGAAAGAAAAGCGGAAAAATAATTAGGATAGGAAGGGAAAAAGGAGAAACACAAAAGTGCTTTATATGAACACAATAGGTTAGTCATTATACTGAGACAGTCATTCGGATATGAGTTAGGTAGTTATCTAAACTTATGTCCTTTTATTTCTGCCTTTAAAAAGACAGGATAAATATGAAAAAGCTTGCTTTAAAGGTAATTTTAATGATAACAAGAATCATCAACATTCTTTTAAGAAGTTCTATACTCCAAACGTAATTTATTCCTTCCTTTAAATCATTAATAGTAGAGTTTTCCTTATTTTTAGGGTTATCTTTTTCTTTTACCAAAAGGCTGAACAGAAAAGTTAAAAACAGTAAAAACGCTACGAAAAGGAATAGTTTAACTTTTTATTGAATAATGGTTCATCTATCTGAAAGGCAGTTGTCATAATATAATAAAGCTGTTTATCTGGCTCATCAGCATGATTCTCTAATAGAGAATCTAATAACTTTCTATATTGAAAAGTGAATTTTAACTGTATTATATAAGTTTTTCTTTAAATTGTAAAAAAGGAGGAAACCGGAATTTTTCTCTTACTAAACGTCTAAATGGCTTAGGAGGTAGGGAGATGAAATTTAAGATTTTACCATCAAAAAATACAGAAGCATACGAATTGTTAAAGATTCAAAAAGAAGCGTTTTATTTCGATTTAATGAAATATAAGGATTACGATACAAATCCAGCAACTGAATCCTTGGAATATTTTTTATTTAGAATGCAAAACTCTTTGCATTATTCTATTTTTGTTGATGATAAGCTTGCAGGCGGAATCTGCATTGTCATACAGAACTATACTCATTATTATTTGTTTTCGATTTTTCTTAGCTCCCGATTTCAAAACAAAGGTTTAGGTTCTAAAATAGTACAGGAGCTAGAAAGACGATTCCCTCATGTACGAAAGTGGTCGCTTCACACCCCAAAAGATGATCATCGAAATCGCCATTTTTATGAAAAACTCGGGTTTAAAAAAACAGGGGAGGAACCAATAAACCAGTACTTGACACTTATAAATTATGAAAAGAATATGCAGTAAATTACAGGTTTTGGGCGTGTGGAACTGAATGTTGAAAATGCATTAAATCGATATATGAGACAAATCCTAATGCACTTATGTTTGGTATACTTGTTCTCTTTTTTTAGAGTTACATTAGTTAAAGAGAAACATTGGCTCTTGTATTTCTAAAAAAAAGATTGATTAAATGCCCTTTCTTATTCCGCAATTGGACTAGATTCAGAATAACGAAGATGGATAAATATGACAAAATTAAACACAATATTTAAATTTGATGAAAATTGATTTTATGAAATATTTTTTCCTTTCGGATAACGTTTTTTCTTTCTGATATAATGTAATGTATTAAATAGTGAAAGGAAGATTAGATGCTTAAAAGTGAAAATATTTATCTTAGACCTTTTATTCTCTCGGATGCTGACGAATTACTACTTTTGCAAAATAAAAATCGCTCATTTTTTGAGAAGCACTCAATCACTCGTCCTACTACTTACTGGTCATTAGAAGCTCAGCAAGAATTAATAGTAAAATGGGAACAAAACAAACAAAAAGATATTGAATACTATTTTGGCATCTATAAAGTAAATGGTCATAAACTCATTGGCACTATCAGCTTATTCCAAGTTATGCGTGGACCTCAACAAAGTGCTTTTATTGGATACGACTTAGATCAAGAACATAATGGTAACGGTTTTACCACAGAAGCAGTTAAGTTAATCGTCAATTATGCTTTTGATACCCTTAACTTACATAGAATTGAAGCTGGAGTAATGCCACATAACATCGGATCAATAAGAGTTTTAGAAAAAGCTGGTTTTCATAAAGAAGGAATAGCCATTAAAAATGTTAATATTAACGGTATTTGGGAAGATCATCAGGTGTTAGCTATTATAAATCCAAATGAATAATTCCTATTAGATTGCCGACTAGTTAAATTTATTCCACTCATATGTAAATACTGTGAGTGGTTTTTTCAATTAATGGATATTAAAAATAGTAAAGTTAACTGAATATAATTCAATGTTGAAACATGTTCACGAACTCTCCTTACCAACGAGAAAAAGAAGGCATAAAAATGCCTCTCTCTTAAGGAAAAATAGAGGGCTATACGACTGATAAAGATAAGATTTATTCTCTTGATCAATTCGGTTAAACGAATACAATAGTTAATATATACCTTAAAAGATTACGTTGACATGGAATATATGACTGTGCAGGAAGCAGCCGAAAATAGAACGTTACAGAATGTTGGGTTCAGAAGCTCTGAGAAGAAAATAGAGTAAAGGGTGTAGTTCGGTTTAGTCGAGTGTGGATGATTCCAAAAAATTCTGAAATACCCTTGGATGGAAGAGCATAAATGGGAAGGTGTGAACAGCTTGAGTAAAATATTAATTGTGGATGATGAAAAAGAAATTGCCGACTTATTAGAAGTATTCTTGCAGAATGAAAAATTTCAAGTAACTAAATGCTATTCTTCTAAAGAAGCACTGTCGTATATACAAAATGAAAAATTTGATTTAGCCATTTTAGATATAATGCTTCCTGATATAGATGGGTTTGAATTATGCAAAATGATTCGAAAAAAGCATACATATCCTATCATTATGCTTACATCCAAAACTGACGGAATAGACCGAGTTGCTGGATTATCTTTAGGTGCTGATGATTATGTGACAAAGCCATTCCTTCCTGTTGAATTAGTTGCACGTGTGAAAGCACAGTTAAGGCGTGTACAAGAGTATGATGGAAAAGAAGGCATCACATTAGATACTATATCAATTATGGGACTTTCATTAAATAAAAAAGCACATGAGTGCAAATTAAACGGAAAAACTATAAATCTTACTCCCACGGAATTCGCCATACTTTGGCTGCTATCTGAAAATAGAGGAAAAGTTTTTAGTGCAGATGAACTTTTTCTAAAAGTTTGGGGTGAAAAATATTTTAAAAACAGTCGCAATTCAGTAATGGTGCAAATAAGGAACATACGGGAAAAGCTAGATGATATTTCTAATAAACCTACATATATAAAAACAATATGGGGGGTTGGGTATATCATTGAATAACCAAAATAAAAGTTTTTCGAAAAAGTTCAGTCAAGTCCGGCTGCTTCATCATTTTGTTTGGGGAACCATTGCACTGGTTGGGTTTGGTGTAGTCTATCTGATAATTAGTATAGTTTCAAAGGATAGTTTTTATATTTTTCTTGAACAAACCATTGGTTATGATATGTCATACTTAATCCATTCATATGAACCTGCTGTCATTTTGTTTACTTTTATTATTTCACAGCTTTTTGTTTGGATCGTAATTGAATTGTATTACTCAAAAAAAATAATAAGTATAGTGGATACCATGGATGAAGTTCTTAATAAAACAACGGAAAAAATCGTGTTACCACAGGGTTTTGAATATTTGGAAAATCAACTTAATCTATTAAAAACACAAAATCGAGAGCAACAGCATTTATTGGAAATGGAAATAAAAGAAAAATCTGATACACTTACTTATCTTGCCCACGATATTCGAACACCTTTGGCCTCTGTAGTCGGATATTTAAGTTTATTGTGCGAAGCACCCGACATGCCCGTAGAGCAGCGTTTGAAATATACGCGGATAGCATTTAGCAAGGCATTAAAGTTTGAAAACTTAGTTGATGAATTTTTTGATATTACAAGATACAGCTTGTCTAATCAAATATTGTCAAAAAAAGAAGTTGATTTAAGTTTTCTTTTCGAACAATTAGCTGATGAGTTCTTCCCAATTTTAGAGAGAAAAAACCTTCAATTAGATTTGCAGATTGAAAGTGATTTGTATATTATTGCAGACAGCGAAAAAATCGCAAGAGTATTCATGAATGTTATTAAAAATGCCATTGAATATAGTTTCTCTAATAGCACGATTACTTTTTCCGCACATTCATCGGGAGAATATATATCCTCAATTATTGAAAATAAAGGAAAAACCATACCAACTCAAAGTTTAGAGTGTCTGTTTGATAAATTTTATCGTGATGACGAAACTAGAAACTCGGACAAAGGCGGTGCTGGATTAGGTTTAGCAATTGCAAAAGAAATTATTAGGTTGCATGGCGGAAACATAAGCGTAGAAAGTTCAGAGGAAACTACAAGATTTATCATTACATTACCAATTCAACCATAAATTATAAGAAAAAAATAAGATTTAGAAAATGAAAAGAGAATAAATCACTTGTTTTCCTTTGATAGAATATATTCAAAACGGACAAGTTATTTTGAATATAAAAAGAGGTAAACAATATGGAAGATAAACGAAAAGAAAAAATGATCCGTTATTCCTTATGGATTGTTTTGATCATTTACTGTCTGCTTCTATTCCGCATTACTTTATTCAAACAGGTAGCGTTGTTCAATCTATCAGCTGCTATCGGAACGAGTGAGCGAATCATAAGCATTGTACCCTTTGTTTCTATCTTGGAAATGATAAAAACTGGAACTTCATTTGAAAGAATCATTGAGAATGTTCTTGGCAACATTGTTCTGTTTATTCCTTTGGGAATACTTTTGCCAACTTTGATTCGAAAATCAGGGAAAATCATCTTGCTCCTTGGAATATGCACGAGCACCATTATTGAAATAGTACAGTTTGTTTTTGGATTAGGAAGCACGGACATTGATGATCTCATTCTAAACACCGTCGGTGTGTTGATTGGATATCAATTATTCCGCTTTATAAAAAGAGTAACAAAATCTAATTTTGCATTTCTAATCTATACACTCATCTTGCATTTAATGACTGGTGCAGTTAGTGTGGGGGTATTACTTGTATATAATACAGATCTTTTGGTTTTGTCCCCGAAAGAGGTAATCACTGAAAATGAGGAATTGGTAGCAGATTTTATTAAAACATCTTCTTATCTTAATGGTAAGTTTATAGATTTTGATGAACCAGTATTAACTCTCGAAAAAAGTATCTCTAATGCAAATGAAAAGAGAGAAAACGCAACGATAGAAATAACAAAGAACAGCCGAATATATATGTGCTATGAAAAAACAGACTATTTTTTCACGGCCATTTCAGCAGAATACTATAAATATGAGCAAATTGAATATTCTGATTTTATATCACATTGGGCAAAAACATTTGATAGAGGCAACTCTATCCGAATATGGAGCTCGGATGGAAGCCATGCAGATTCTATAGTTATTATTGTGTATGTTGAATGATAAAGCACGACCAAATCAACGGCGTAATAAAAAAACATTGTTATCGCAGCAGGGTATCTACGCGACTAAACATTTTTCAAAACCAATGTTAGGCACTAATCTTTGCATTCCTTTAAGGGCTGGAATCAGGAAACAGGATTTACAACGTTAATGAAATTCCAAATTAAAAAATAATTCTAATTTATAATAAGGAGTCTTTATTGTTTTGGATGGAAAATATATTAATTTCTACGAATTCGGTAGTCCTAAAGATGTGTTGAAAATTGAATATAAACCAATTGAACCACCAAAAAATAATGAAGTTCTTGTTCGTATGTTGGCACGACCTATCAATCCTTCTGATTTAATTCCAATTAGAGGGGCTTATTCACATCGAATTTCTTTACCAAATATTCCTGGTTATGAAGGGGTTGGGTTTGTAGAGGATTTAGGTCCTTTAGTTTCAAAAGACCTTATTGGTAAACGGGTTTTACCTTTACGTGGGGAAGGTACATGGCAAGAATTTGTTAAGACAACAGCAGAATTTGCCGTTTCTATACCTGATTCTATTGATGATTTTACTGCAGCACAAATGTATATTAATCCCGTCACAGCATGGGTGGTTTGTACGGAATTTTTAAAATTAAGGCCAAATGATGTTTTATTGGTTAATGCATGTGGTTCTTCTATTGGGCATATTTTTGCTCAATTATCAAAGATTTTAGGTTTTCGATTGATTGCAGTGACTAGAAATAATAAGCATACAGAGGAATTACTTCATCTCGGTGCTTCTAATGTACTAGACACCTCTATAATTCGTTTAAATGAAACCGTTATGGGATTAACAAGTGGAATGGGTGCAGATGCTGCCATTGATTCTATTGGTGGTTGGGATGGTAATGAATTAGCTTTTAGTGTCCGTCCTGATGGACATTTTTTAACAATCGGTCTTTTATCTGGGATACAAGTAAATTGGGCAGATATTGTACATAAAGCAAAAGTGAATGCGAATATGTTTCATTTGCGGAATTGGAATAAAAATGTATCAGCAAAAAAATGGCAGGAAATGTTTAATCATTTAATACAGCTAATAGATAATAAAAAGTTACGTTTGATGAGGGTCGATTCTAAATATGACTTGTCGGAAGTCAAAAAGGCAATTGACGCTGTTGAATTTAATAAAACAAAAGGGAAAGTATTTTTAACAAGTTATTGAGTTCATTCTTGTTCAACAAACTGGGGGTTTGTATAAAAGAACACAAATGAAATGTATCATTTGTGTTCTTAGAACTTATCCTAATCGGTCGCCTTTTTTAACCCTTTGTTGAGGTTCTATTAGAACTACACCTTGCTCAGAATAAGTCCCCATCACCAAAACTTCTGAGCTGAAATCAGCAACTTTCATAGGAGGGAAATTAACTACTCCTATTACTTGCTTACCAACTAGTTCATCTAAACTATAACAATCTGTTATTTGAGCACTACTTTGTTTAATTCCTATTTCTTCTCCAAAGTCAACCCACAATTTATATGCAGGTTTTCTTGCTTTAGGGAATGCTTCTGCTCTAATAATTTCTCCGACACGCATATCTATTTTTTGAAAATCGTCAAAAGTTACCATTTTAATTCCTCCATCAGTTTGAGTATTCATTACCTTTTTATATATTGAGATTTGATTGAGTCCGCTACTGTTCTAATATCAACCAACCTAATAATGTTCCAACAACAGGTTGGAAAAAGAAGAAAACTCCACCACTAGAAGCATTTAGAATTTGTAGACCACGATTCCACAATAGAAATGCTATGGCTGTTGATATGATCCCTAAATATAGCAATCCTCCCCAAATACTTGATTACTAAAAATAAAGAACCGATTATTGTATTTTTCATATTTGTACCCTCCGTGTTTTTTAGGCTTGTTATGCCTTAACGGAGAGAAATACTATTCTTGAGTTCTCTCCGTTAAGATTGGGAGAGTACTGTTGGTACATCGTTTTCAAATAGAGGAGTCCAGTACATATATTTTCACCTCAATGGTTTTACGTATTTCCTTATTATAACAAATTATCTATTCGTTGAAAATATTGCTTCAATGGATTCGGCTCCTGACCATTGATTCTTAAAATAATGTAAGGTTTCTAGGCTAAGCAGACGCCCTGATAGTTGACAGCCTACATCGTACGAACTGCCTGTTGATCACCACCTTTCATTTTTGTGAGTAATTGATACATATATTCATTTTGCATTCAGAAGGCCCTCCAGAGTAAGCAGCTTTACATACTATATTGTCACTCTAGCGAAAAAGGTTCGGTAATCTTTTGATTTTTTTTGTTCCGGAAAAGATCATAGGAATACTCCCTTTAGATAAACAAGTTTTTAGTTAATCTGTCTATCTAATAGGGAGCATATCAAACCTACGTCAAAATGGATTCTTCATTTATTATAAAAGATGTGTTTCCTGGGGATTTTTTGTCAGCCTGTCACTAGATCGTAAGAAGTGGACTTTATAATTTAATATACGAAGTTCAAATCTATATAGAGATGGGGAGGTAAAACATGAGGATACTTAAAACGGTAGGTCTTAAAAAATATTACAATAAAGATGCAAATCAAGTGAAAGCACTTGATGGAATTGACTTGGAAATTAATGAAGGTGAATTTGTTGCGATTGTCGGAACGTCTGGCAGTGGGAAATCTACTTTACTGCATATGATAGGTGGATTAGACAGGGCGACAAGTGGAGAAGTGACCGTTGGGGGAAATGATATTTTCCGGATGAATGATGAAGCTCTGACAATATTTAGAAGGAGAAATATTGGCTTCGTATTTCAGAACTATAATCTTGTTCCGATTTTAAATGTACTCGAGAATATTATGTTACCAATTGAACTGGATGGGAATCAGGTTGATCAGCAATTTATTAAACATATTATTCAAACATTAGGACTTCACGATAAGCTTGAAAGCCTCCCAAATCATTTATCCGGAGGACAGCAGCAGCGGGTCGCAATAGCTAGAGCACTTGCCACTAAGCCTGCTATTATTCTAGCAGATGAACCTACGGGCAATTTGGATAGTAAAACAAGTCAGGAGGTTATTGGATTACTCAAGGTAACTAGTCGTCAATTCAATCAAACAATCATGATGATTACACATAATGAAGAGATTGCACAGCTTGCTGATCGCATTATACGTATCGAAGACGGGAAAATTGTTGGGGGTCATGAATCATGATGTTTCCTAACAACAACAAAAAGGTCATTGCCAAACTAACAAGCAGAACCTTACGAAATAATAAAACGAGAAATCGATTTGTCATTTTAGCGATTGTGCTTACAACGCTACTTATTACGTTTGTTTTTAGTATTGGGATGAGTTTTTTGAAGTCGATAGAAAATCAACATTTGAAAATGATGGGGACATTAGCGCATGCAGCATTGACTTTACCGACTGATGAGCAGGTTAAGCAGCTAGAGAAACTTGATTATGTTGAAGAGGTTGGGCTTGGCACAAGTGTTGCTTATGTATCCAATACACCTGAAATGGGAAATATTTCGGTGAATTTGCATTGGTTTGACCAAAATGAATGGAACACTTTTCGTGCACCGTTAAATGAAGAAATAGTGGGGAGTTATCCAGAGGCAAAGAATGAAATTCTAGCGCCAACCTGGATTCTGAAGGCAATGGGCATCGAGAATCCAGAGATCGGAATGGAGATTTCTCTTACTTACACAACTGAGAAAGATGGTGTGCTGTCTGATGAAATAACTGAATCTTTTGTCCTAAGTGGCTGGTATACCGAATATGTAAATATTCGTTCAGGCAATATTGGGAGCCTGTTCGTTTCAACCTCTTTTGCTGAGTCAAAAGAAAGGTATCCTGCTAAATCAGGAGCTGCATCTATCATTTTTAATAGTGACAAGAATGTACCGGCTTTAGTAGAGCAGCTAGAGCAAGATATTAAGCTAAGTACGGAGCAAAAGGTGAAAATTGTTCCGCTTTATGATCAAGCAGAAAGTGCTGATACTGCGACACTTATAGGCTATATTGGTGTCGTATTATTTCTAGTACTAAGTGGATATTTATTGATTTATAATGTGCTCTATATTTCTGTGTCTCGAGATACAAGGTTTTACGGCCTTCTTAAAACAATTGGTACAACAGCTAAACAGATAAGAAGGATTGTGATCGGTCAAGCTTTAAAATTAGCCTTTATTGGGATACCTATAGGAATTGCATTAGGTATGTTATTATCATTTGTCTTCGTTCCAATGGCGCTTAGCATTTCAACATTAAATAGCGATGTAGAGATTTCATTCAGCCCAGTTATCTTTATTGGAGCTGCAATATTTGCACTTATTACCACACTGATTAGCTGCACTAAGCCTGCTCGTGTTGCAGGTAAAGTTTCTCCGATTGAAGCGATTCGGTACACTGGAACTACTATGAAGGCGAGGACGGCTCGAACGAGCTATGGCTCTAAGCTGAACCGAATGGCTTTACGCAATATTTTCAGAGAGAAGAAACGTGCATTTGTCGTGTTCCTCTCCTTATTTCTGGGGCTAACGACTTTTATGACAGTTAATACACTTGTACTAAGTATGGATACTGATAATTTTGTAGACAGCTATTGGGAGAATGAATTTGATCTGTATAACAATACGATGTCTATTGGTTATGAGGATGAACGCAAAGATAAGATTACGGAAGATATGGTTAAACAAATTGAGCAGATCAATGGTGTTACCGATGTTAGAATAACGTATATAGAAAATAAAGAAGTAAAATATGATCCTGACGTATTTGTTAAGCATGTTGATGCTTTTGCCAATAGAACTGAAATGGAACGTCCGAGCAAGGAAGAATTGCTCAAACCGAATAGATTTGTGGCAAATGCGATTGGAATTGACACGAAGTATGTGAAAGAACTAAATCAAAATCTAGAAAAGCCCATTGATATGGACCGATTTAATAAAGGTGAAATCGCTTTGCTTGGTGGGGATGAAGAAAACTTTAAGCTTGGAGATCGTTTTGAGCTAACCGATCATCCAAATAGAAGCTTCGAAATTGGTGGATTCGTAAATATGATGTTTCAAGCACCCGGTGGAATGATTGCACCAAATACTTATATAAGCCATGAAGCTTTTAAGCAAATAGTAGATAAGCCAATGATATATAAACTGAATATAAAGGCTGAGAAAGACAAGCAGCCAGAGATTCTAGAACAGCTAAGAACTATGATTGCAGAAGATCGAGAACTATATCTGGAGTCGAAATTGGAAACAGCAGAAAGTATGCAGTCTTCGAAAATAACGCTTTACATTTTAGGCGGTGGAATTGCATTCATTCTTGCTTTCATCGGAATTCTTAACTACATCAATACAATGTATACAGGTGTTCGAGTTAGAAGGATTGAGTTTGCTGTTATGGAAAGCATAGGGATGACTCGTAAACAGTTAACAAAAATGCTTCTGCTTGAGGGGACATGGTATGGAGTTATATCGACAGCATTAATTGCAATTTTAGGAAGCCTAATAAGCTATGGAGCTTTTAAATTATTCAGAATGGAGGCTACCTATGCAATCTATACATTCCCGTGGCTTCCTTTCTTTATTTCTATCATTCTTGTATTTGGAATATGTTTGACGGTTCCATTGATTGCTTACAATATGACGAATAAACTGAGTATCATAGAACGGCTAAGAGAATAGGATTAAACGAGAGGAGGCATATGCAAAATATGCCTCCTCTATATGCTACAATAGTAGTGAAAATAAGGGGATGATTATATGAATACGATCCTGATCGTTGAAGATGATCGGCTTATTAATGAAGGTCTAAGATTTATGCTTCAGCAAGAAAACTACAATACGATTTCAGCATATTCCTTTCACGAGGGCTGGTTATTTTTTACAAATAATAAGATTGATCTTATCATTCTGGACATCAATCTGCCTGATCAAAGTGGTGCTAGTCTATGTGAAGAAATTCGCAAATCCTCTCAAGTGCCGATTTTGTTTTTAACTGCTAATGATACAGAGCAAGACATGGTGAATGGTTTTCGTTTAGGGGCAGATGATTATATAGCGAAGCCCTTTAGTATGCTCGTTCTTTCTCAACGACTCAAAGCTATTTTAAGAAGAAGTAGTACAAGTGAGAGCGATAATCTTTATCATTATAATAATCTAGAGATTCATTTTGAAAAAATGCAAGTTTATAAGAATGACCAAGAAGTGAAGCTAACAGCGAATGAATTTAAATTAATGGCGATTCTTGCACAGAATAGTGGACAAGTGTTAACTAGGCAAATGATCCTTGAGAAGCTTTGGGATATAGATGGAAATTTTGTCGATGAGAATACACTCAGTGTAAATGTCAAAAGACTTAGAAATAAGCTCGAAGAGGATCCGAAAAATCCTGTTATTATCAAGACGGTTTTTGGAATTGGCTACACTTGGGGTGACTAAAACGGTGAACCTGACTTTTTCAAAAATAATAATAGGCGCCATGATTGGATTTATATTATTAAGCGGAGGCTTTATTACAATTCTCGTCGTTGTAAATGCGAGTAATAAGATTCTATTATCTAGTATTTTGTTCATTATATTACTTTTTGTACTATTCATAGGATATACACTGGCCGTTCGTAAACAATTGAATATCGTTTTGAAAAAATTGTCAGAAACGATTCAGTCTCTCATGAATATGAAAGATCATGTATCCTTCTCTACATTAGAGGATACGATGCTTTCTAAACTTCAGACACAGATTATTAAATTATCGAGTATGCTTAAAGCTCAAAATCAAAGGCATCAAGAAGACAATAAGGCCGTTAAATCATTGATCTCGGATATTTCCCATCAACTAAAAACACCTCTTACGAATTTGAATATGTATTATAATATGTTGCTTGATGAGAAACTGTCTACGGATAAGCGGATTGAGTTTACACAGATTGTTCAGAATGAAATAATCCGCTTAAATTGGCTAATGGAAAGTTTGATTAAAATGTCACGGCTAGAGACAGGAATTATTAAACTGAATATGGAGAATCAGTCGATTGAAAACACAGTGCTTACTGCTATAAAGCAAATATTACCAAAGGCAAGTGATATACAGATCGAGATTACGTTTCACTCAGAAGAGTCTATTGTCATAAAGCATGATGTTAGATGGACGGGAGAAGCGATTGTGAATTTACTTGATAATGCAGTGAAATATACAAAGGAACAAGGAAAGATTGATATTACCATTCAGAAATATGAAATATTTGCACGTATCGATGTGAAAGATAATGGGACGGGAATAGCAGAACACGAGATAAATACTATCTTCCAAAGATTTTATCGCGGACAAAACGCAAAGCAGACAGAAGGCGTTGGTATCGGCCTGTATCTCGCACGCAAAATTGTGACTCAGCAAGGTGGGTATATGAAAGTATCATCTGTGAAGGGAGAAGGTAGTGTTTTTTCTATATTTATCCCGCATTAACGGGTTGTAAGACCCCCACTTCAAGAATGTAGTGGAAATAAAAATTCTAAGTGGAAGATCTAACAGCCCCTAAAAGCCCGATTGGTTCAACTAATAATCAGTGGGGGATGAAGGAAAACCCCCACTGATTAAGTTTCACTTTATCCCAATAAACTGAATTAAAGAAAGTATATGTCCAAACCGATATTTATTAGCTTTCTCTGAATTTATTAGGCGAAGACGTTTATCGCAAGCAGCATTTGAACTTCAAAATAATACCGTCGTTCGAATCATTGATCTTGCTGTTAAGTATGGATATGGTATGGGGTGTCGCTATATGAGTGAATTCCCTAGCGATATGGAGAAAATAGTGGTACCTAAAAGTACATGAGCTGTTTTTCCAAATATTACTGATGCTTGAAGGTGTTTGTATACTGACTGGCTTCCAACCTCAGGATATGAATTGGCGAATTTACCTTGCATTGAGAATTATTTAGCACCTGATAGAATTCAAAATAGTGTGCACTTGGTTCCTGTCATACCAAAATAATTACATATTGCATTTTGAAAAAATTTTGTTTTATTTTTAGAGAGAGTTGAAATAATAAAAAGAATGTAGGATAAGTATGTTAATCTTTATCTATTTTAGGTTGATTTTTGATAATTATCCTTTATAATTATATGTTTGTTTATTCTAAAAATTCAATCTTGTTATTTACAAATTTTGTTTTTGATAGTAATATGTAATAAATACCATAAATAGTAATTTAATTAAATTGAATCTCTAAGATATAAAACTATTTTGTTTTAAAGAAGTAACGGAGATTATTTTTCAGGTGCTTGCTAGTCGATCAACTAGTTTTTTTACATGTTTTCCCATATATAGGGTGCTTGATTCTCTTAATGCTATTAAATATAAAAAATTGTGTAACTTTTGTTTGTTAAATTCAGTAATTCTCATTCCTTCATACAAACCCATTGATTAACATTACCCTATTGGGCTAATTCCTACATTTCTTCCTTTTATAAAAAGAAATAGTATCTTGCGATTTTCATCCCTTTGAATGTAGAATTTTTTGCAAGATAAGAAAGTTATGGAGATTGATTTGAGCTACGATATCTCGCAGTCGCCAGTATTGCAACAAAGTCCTTCTTCTTCAAAGACTAAAAAAGGCGCTTATAACTGCAGCTGCTTCTTTATAAGAAGAAGAGGCAGGAAAGGATAGAAAGCTACAAAAAGTAAGTGCTCAAATTAGAAACTAAAATCTTCCATGACTTTTTTATAATATGCACAACAATAGAATCGGCTCACTCAAGGGTGGTCTGGCTCACTCCTATGCTTTTAAAAGGGGGTGAAGCTTTATGACAATATTTGAAGCACTTATGTTAATGCTAACGTTCGGCTCGCTTATTGTCGCCATGTTGTCGCAAAACAAAAAGAAATAGACCTCCCTTGAGACCTGACAAGTAACAGGGATTGGTCTATTTCTTGGAACCATATGAGCCAGCCACTCTTTGAGGGGCGACTATTGTATAGGACAGTGGATGTTCCAGCACCTACTGTCTTTTTTATTTTATGTTATTTGTATACATTATAACACTTTTTTTAAAATATAGAACCTTTTACTTATTTATAGTCTACATAGAATTTTGTAATTTACTAATTTAGTTTATAAAATTCTTTGTAGTTGCTGTTCTTTTATAAGTTCTTTTATATATTTCTTCTTGAGCGTTTATACATATTCATAGTAGCCAACCAGCTAAAGAATATAATTGCTGCAAAAAGAAATAGCAAATTACTATACAAATGAGTGGACGGATCAGCATTTATAGGTAATAATTTTCGATTTAGCAAACGTATTGATAGTAATCCACCTACAATTGCAATACCCGTTCCTTCTGATAAAAAGCTTGTGAAATTAAGCAAACTCATTCCAGCACCAGCATCCTTTTGTTCCAAACTACTTGAAACAATGGTGGATATAACTGTTTTCGTAAAAGAAAGCCCTCCAAAAACAAAAACGATTAGAATTGTTATGAGCCAAGGTGTTGTTTCTATAAAAAGGGCAGCTACTAAAAAGCTTAATGAAAGAAATATAACTCCCGTTGTTAACACAAATAAAGAACCTTTTTTGTCAACAAGCAATCCCCCAATATAACCGAAAACAATAACACTCATTGCCCCAGGAAAAATAATCCCACTCCCAATTGCAGCGGTACTTAATTGATAGACATCTTTCATCATATAAGGGACCATAGAAATAAATCCTAAGGTTCCAAATATAAGTCCTCCACAAATGATTCCAATCATAAATGAGACATTTTTTCCGAGCGAAGGATCAACAAAAGGATTAGACACTTTCCTAATATGTTTAACAAATATTAAGAAACATATAATGCTAATGATAAGAAAGGAAACCCTATAAGATGTCGTAAACATTATAAACAATACAATACCTGCGGACATAGATATTATTCCTTTAGTATCAAACATTCCTTTTATTATCTCTTCCTGTTTCAATAGTTTTGCAAGGAATGGAACAGTGATAATTGTCACGATAGGCAAAAGCAGTATATAAGACCAATGGGCATATTCGGCAATTACTCCACCAACAGATGGTCCGACACCTTCCCCCTTTGGAGACAAAACTATTCCATAATACGGCTTTGTGAATAATTACAGTTATTGAGTAGGGGATGATATCATTATTTTAAATTAATGAATGGGAGAGATATGATTGCGTTCAGATAAAGAAATGCTAAACTTATTTAAAAACATCGTTATGAATGATAATCGAATCAGATTGTCAGTACTTGAAGGTTCTAGAACTAATCCAAACATTATAAAAGACGCTTTTCAAGATTATGACCTAACTTTATTTGTGACCAATATAGAGGAATATAAGAAGGATGATCATTGGCTAAACGTTTTTGGAGAACGCGTTTTTATGCAAAAACCAGAAGATATGGAGCTTTTCCCTGCTGAATACGAAAATTACTTTACATACATTATGTATTTTGCAGATGGAATTAAGATTGATTTAGGTTTAATACCTTTACAAGACCTTGAACAATATTTTATTGAGTCAGATGGATTAGTCGAAATATTGATTGATAAAGATAGGCGTATTACTGAAAATGTAGTACCAACTGATAAAAAGTATTGGATTAAGAAGCCGACTGAACGAGAATTTAATGATTGTTGTAATGAGTTTTGGAGTGTAGCAACATATGTGACAAAAGGGTTATATAGAAATGAGCTTTTATTTGCTATAGACCACTTTAACCAAATTCTTCGTCCTGAACTTCTACGTATGATATCTTGGGAGATTGGGGAAAGAAAGGGGTATAATTTCAGTATAGGGAAGAATTATAAGTTTATTAATCAATATATTTCTAACGAAAAGTATGAAAAATTAATTCAAACTTATTCATTAGCCGGAAATTCAAAAACGTGGAAAGCCTTTGAATTATGTTGTGATATGTTCCGATTGTATTCAAAAAAAGTAGCTGTTTCATTAAACTATCCATACCCTGAGTACGATGAAAAAATAACGAATTTTATTTACAAGGTATACAAAGAATTGAATAAAGTTTTTAAATAAAGTAAAAGGAGCTATTCTTCAAGAAGGAGAATAGCCTTTTCTTATTGAAGTAAAGGAGCAGTTGATAAAAGGAGGTTTTAGTATGCTTAATAAGTGGTCAAAATCGGTCCTGAAATTATTATGGGTTGTAGGTTTATTTGGATTAATCATTATTGATTATCATATTGAACAAACAGTAAAACAAACCGTTGACAGAACTTTTAACACATTGCCTCTAATTTGGTTTAATTCAATTGAACCTTTTTTATTCGGCGTTTACATTTCGCTACTTTTCTTAAAAGGAAGGTCGTTTAAAATCAATAAATCATTATTACTATGCGTAACCCTTCCATGTCTATTTATTTCGCTTTATATTCCGATAGTATCTACTATCGCTTCTAATGCAACCTTCTCTTCTTACCTTAGTAATGAACCACCTCCACTTTGGCTGTTTAAATTAACTATCTCTGGAATCACTCCAATTGTGGCTGGTTTGACCTTATTCGTGGGTTTGTTCCAGACTACTCAAACATCAAAAATTAATACTGATTAAACTTAGATGTTTTTAATAAAATTTTATGAAATGAGGGAATTATGTATAATAAAGGGGGAATTGAGGATGGATGAGGATAAAAAACCTTTCAATGATGCAATAGACCATATGAATAAGATTGAAGGAAATGTTTCAAATCTTGCCAATGCAGACTTGAAGAAGTTACCAAGACCCTTAAAATATATTGGTTATTTTATGATTGGTTTCCTTTCAATCTCTATTCTACTGATATTGATTGTAAATATATTAAAATAATCATTGAAACATTGTACTTAAATTAACGGGGACGATAGTGAGGATATGACAAGGAGAGCTAATATTAATGACGAAGAATTTTATTTGGGTACACGGAGAAAAAATACTAAAAATTGATGGAGTATTATTAGTTTTTAATAATCCGGAACTTTTGTTGAAGATATTTTTACTCTGGCAAGTTCTGCTGCCGGGTAGCGAGGGAGTAAGGTGAGTTAATTAATTCGGTATGATCATGTACAATTAAGTTGCTTTCTAATGCTTTAGTATTATTGAGAAAAGAAAATGAATCGCTTCTATTTTTTCTGAAAATTATGGGAGGATATAAATACTGTGAACACAGTTTTTTTAGAATTTAATTGACCTTATAATAAAAAAGAGCGCGCTAAATTAAATTGAAAGGTGCAAAAACATGCTTACAAATCAACAATTAGTAATAAACAATTTTGAAGAAAAATTAAAAGTATTTACTCATGCAGTTAGTGGAGAACTTACAAAGGAAGAAGATTTCGTCATAGCAAATACAGAAATTCCTACTGATACATTCAATGTATTATTGCCGAAATCTCCAAATATCAAAAATGCAGTTAAGATCAGAAATGGAATCGATAATTTTTCTTATAAAGAATATCCCTTTAGTATTTGGATTGATGCTCAGTATTTAAACGATGATTGGAAAAAACTTATGCAAGAATATGACCTAAGAGAAACGGAACGTAATGTAATGATGAAACTTGAAAATACTCTTAATGTTGGTCAAAGAATTTCCCATCAGCTTATGATTACTAATGTGAAAAATAAAGAAGAACTTTTAAAATATATAGAGGTATTTATGAGCTTATTTGAAGGTACACCAGAAAAAGATGCCTTAGAAAGTTATTTTAATAAGTTTTCACAAATAAAATTAGGTTCAGAAGTTCAAATGTTTATTGGATGCATAGACGAAATGGCTGTAACTACTGGTTTATTAATAGAAAGCAAAGATAGTTATGGTATTTATGATGTGATGACAAAAGAAACATTTAGAGGTAAAGGAATTGGCAGTGAAATGTTTCAATTTCTTCTAAATCAAACAAAGGATAAACAAAAACCAGTTGTATTACAGGCTTCAGATGATGGGAAAAATATCTATAAGCGATTTGGATTTGTAGATGTCGGAGAAATGGTTGTCTTTGAATAAGGGGGTTTCTTTTTAAACTAAATGGCGCTTTTCTGAAATAAGGAAAGCGTCTTTCTTCATGAAAAGGGACAAATTGTTGAACAAGGAAATGGTAAACTAAATTGTAAAGTAAAAAAGGAGGCCGATTACGACTGCCGAAACGAAGGAGGGGGAGGCTCAGGAGGACACGAATCTTATACATTCATCGTATCACCATCATTACCTGATGATCTTTCAGAAATAAAATTGGTTTTTAAAGAATATAAGCCGCCATTCAAAAGAGCGACGGGGTTTGAATTTGTGATATAAATGGACAACAGTTCAATAGGAAATTATATAATTTCTTTTGATTATATGATTGTAGAATGACTTTGAAGGGGAATAAAATGCTTCAGATCCTAAAAAAATCAGATACTTTGATTATTGTGATACATGAAATCTATGGTATTAATCAACATATAAAAAAATTTTGTGATTTATTATCAAAACAAGACTTTGACGTTATCTGTCCGAACTTATTAGAACGAGAACAACCATTTGATTATTTTGAAGAGAAGATTGCTTATTTCAATTTTATAGAGAATATAGGGTTCTCAATCGCTGTACAAAAAATAAAGAATTTATTATTAAGTGTTAAAAATGAATACCAAAAAATATATATTATTGGATTTAGTGTTGGAGCAACTATTGCTTGGTTGTGTAGTGAGGAGGAGTGTCTTGATGGGGTTGTGGGGTATTATGGTTCAAGAATTAGGAATTACACACAAATAGTGCCTCTATGCCCTATAATTTTGTTCTTTCCTCAAGAGGAACAATCATTTAGTGTGGATGAGTTAATTTCAAAATTGAATAAAGAGAAGAATATCGAGATATATAAATACTTCGGGCAACACGGATTCAGTGACCCATTCTCTTCTAAGTTTAATGAAAAATCATCCCAAAACGCTTTCAATGAAATGCTAAACTTCTTAAAGAAACATTAATTCAAAACAAGGTTGTTATTCAACTGACAAAAAACGATTGTGTAACAATACACTTAAATTAACAGGATCTCGAAAAAATTTTGATAAAGTGAAAGCAAAAGCAGCATTTAATACTATTCAAATAATAGTAGAAGATTACAAAAAATATTTGTAAAAAAAGATATTTTTCAATTAAGAAGGTAATTAAAGTAAAATAGAAAAACTAGCTATATTAGTGACGTTAAAGAGTAAGCCCTTCCTGTTATTCAGGCAGGAAGGGCTTAAATGGAGATTGGTTTATTTAGAGACGTCTATCATCTTATCAATGAATATCTTAAAATCTTCTTTATTTGGGTAATGTGCAGATTTTTCTAGCGGGATAAATTCCTTTTCCCCATGAACGTTCAATTCATTAAAGAATTCCTTTGTTAAATCATAATTGGTTAATTGGTCATGGATTCCTTGGAAAAAATAAATAGGAACCTTTACTATTTTCACTTCTTCTTGCAAGTCAACTTCATGTTGTATTTCTTTTTGTAATACTTTTGATTCAAACAAACTAAACTTTGCGCCACTATAAACGACTTTGTAGATATCTCCCAATGAATAATCGGGACTGAATAACATAGGTTTTAGGTAACTAAGGATATTGACTTTGGAAATCGTTTCATCGCTATAATTATCTCCGCCATATTTGCTGATATATTTGCTATATTTCTCTTCATTTTCTATTGAATAAGGGGGATTGCCAAATGAAGCAATATCTTCTTTTATCTTTTTATCTTCAACTATTTCGCTTAACCATTTGGTTGATAATTTTTGGGTTTTAGTGTTGCTAACAAATTGAGAAATACCAAAATATGTATCGATTTTTTCTGGATACCGATCAACATATTTCATTCCAATAATAGAACCCCAGGACATGCATGCTAAATAAATCTTGTCTTGATTAAACCGTTCCCTCAAATAATCCACTATTTCATTTGTATCTTCTACAAATTGATTGATATTCATAGTATTTAAAGGAATATCACTTTGATAACTTTTGCCTGCACCCCGCTGGTCATAATAAACAGCTATAAAATTTTCAGTTATTTCCGGATAAACACCTCTTGAACTTACCCCAAATGGGAGCGGCTGACCAGGACCGCCGTGAAGAAATAAAATAACTGATTTTTGTTTATCTTTTCCTTCAATAAAAATATATTGTTTAGTCTCGTTTATATTTAATTCTACCAGTTCGCTTACACCGCCATTTTCTATCAATTCGTTACTTTTTTTAAGAACTTTCTCTTGTATAATATGGCGAACCAACAAAAAAGAAACTAAAGCAAACATAATTATACCCATACCAATGACTGAAAAAAGCATCCATCTGTTCAATTAATACCCTCGCTATCTATTAACTTCAGAAGTTATTTAATATTATTACACTATTATCCTCTCTTCGATATTAAACCACAAATGGAGTTTGTTGTGTATATTTCCATGTCATTGAGAACTAAAATAACTATACTAAGGGGATAATTCTTCAAGAGAGGAGAAGTTTGAAATATAATTTTTAAAAAGTTTGCATAGAAAACCTGAATAGATTTTTTAAGATAAGAAGAAAAAAGGAGAAACACCAAAGTTAATGATTAGCACCTTTAGCAAGCCTAACGTATTGACCATTTCTTTCATCTCTAATGATTACATCTAATTTTGAAAAATCCTCACGTAGAAATTTGGCATCTTTCTTTTTATTTTCTTTTATTGCATGTTCTCGAGCATAAAGTAACGCATTAATTTTTTCAGGAAAATCAGGATGTCCTAAAACCCATCGTTGATATTGGCTGTCAAATGGATCTTTCTCATGCCAAGGATATTGGTATTTATTAAATGCTTCTCGAACAGTATCCTCTTTCGTTTCAATAATTGCTAGAGGAGGTTCTACTAAGGTACAGATGAAATTGAAGAAGGATACTAATTCCTATGTATATGTCCATAATCTTTAGCTATAGTAGGTCCAATAAAATATAGACTGTAGTTAGGATGGAGCTTAAAAATCTGGGGATAATAACTATTCATACAATAATGAATAGGAGTGGTAATATGGCCGTCAATGATAAGAAGAAACAAAAAACAGTATTTAGAGATAATCAAGATTTAGTCCCAGAAGGTAACCTCCCAGGTAATAGGGAGGATCGAAGTGATAAAATGGGTACGTTAAATTCTGAAGAAATTCGATTTGAAAATGCTGACGATATCTATGATGAATATTGATAAAAGGGGCAAAAGCTTAGCGTTTAAGAAATGAGTAGGTTTCTTCCACAATTAATTATTAATTTGGAGTATCGTTAGTACAATAAAAATATTGAACTGCACCCCAATTGTTAGACACCAACTAACAATTGGAGGTGCAGTTTTTATATGGCTAAATTTACTTCAGAAGACAAAGTACAAGCAGTTAGTCGTTACTTAAATGGAAATGAGAGTTCATATGAAATAGCCAAATCTTTAGGAACTAATCATAAGGCAATTCTTAAATGGGTTAAACAATACGAATACAATGGTGTTGATGCATTTATAAAGCGATATACAAATTACACACAACAGTTTAAACTAGACGTACTAAATTATATGATTGAACACGGTACGTCCTTTGTTGAAACAGCAGCTATCTTTAATATAGCGGCACCGTCCACAATTCTTGTTTGGAAAAAGCAATTTGAAACACAAGGATTAGATGCCCTTCAATCCAAGAAGAAAGGATGTCTATCCATGAAAAAAGAGTCTATGAAACAAACAAATCAATTACCAGCCGAAGGATCTGTCGAAGCTCTGGAAGCACGTATTAAGCAGCTTGAAATGGAAAATGCGTATTTAAAAAAGTTGAATGCCTTAGTTCAAAACAAGGAAAAATCACCAAACAAGACAAAGCGCAAGTAGTTATGAATTAAGGCATGAGTTTCCGGTGATAGAATTAGTGAAGCTAGCTGGGATCCATAGAGCACATACTATTATTATGTAAAACAAATGGATAAACCCGATCCAGATGCCGATTTAAAAATCGAAATAAGCGCTATTTATGACGAACATGAAGGTCGTTATGGATACCGTCGAATTCGTGATGAATTAGCGAATCGTGGTAAAAAAGTGAATCATAAAAAAGTACAAAGAATCATGAAGGAATTAGGTTTAAAATGCCTTGTACGCATGAAAAAATATAAATCTTATAAAGGGGCAGTAGGTAAAATTGTGCCCAATATTTTAGATCGTCAATTTAGAGCGGATCATCCGAATGAGAAATGGGTAACGGATATTACAGAGTTTAAATTATTTGGAGAGAAGCTTTACTTTTCACCTGTATTAGATTTATTCAATGGGGAGATTATCACATACACGATTGGCTCTAGACCAACGTACTCTCTCGTATCAACGATGCTGGAACAAGCACTAGAACGGTTGCCGGAAGATCACCAGCTACTTATGCACTCAGATCAAGGTTGGCAGTATCAAATGAAGAAATATCGTCAGGCTTTACAAAAAAGAGGAATCACCCAGAGTATGTTCCGTAAGGGAAACTGTTATGATAATTCCGTTATGGAGAATTTCTTTGGTATCATGAAATCAGAGTTTCTCTATTTGAAAGAATTTGAAAGTGTAGAACATTTTAAACTAGAACTAGAAAAATATATCGAGTACTATAACAACAAACGAATTAAGGCTAAATTAAAAGGCATGAGTCCGATACAATATCGGACTCATACCCAATCCGCTGCCTAATGAGATAACCGTGTCTAACTTTTAGGGGTCACTTCATTATTGTAGGATTTTTTCTTATCCACGATCGAGTTATTTAATGAAGGAAGAATACCACGAAAAATTTAATACTTATGGGCAATTAAAAAACTTAAGGAGGTATTGTAGTGAACAAAAACAAAATCACAATTACTCAGTTTAACCCCAAATACGCTGAACAAACAGTGGCTATGTGGCGAGATAGCAAGGAACAGGCAATTGGCCAGAAAGAAATTCATTCCTTTGAAAATCACGTTTATTATTTAAATCATATATTATCTGAACAGTGTAAAATAGATTTAGCGTTAATTGATGAAAAAGTAGTTGGGGTGATAGCCTATAATGAAAAGGAAATAACCCAACTTTATATTCATATAGATCATCAAGGAATCGGTATAGGTCAAACATTGATAGATAGAGTAAAAGCACAATCAAGTGGGAGATTAACATTATACACAT
The DNA here is from genome assembly GCF_046351715.2 of Cytobacillus sp. Bva_UNVM-123. Classification (NCBI taxonomy): domain Bacteria; kingdom Bacillati; phylum Bacillota; class Bacilli; order Caryophanales; family Bacillaceae; genus Cytobacillus; species Cytobacillus sp. Bva_UNVM-123. The sequence continues at coordinate 3,479,190 of NZ_CM177772.1, read as the reverse complement.
TTGAAGTAAATGAGAATGCACAACGATTTTATAAAAAAAATGGATTTGAAATCATAGGTAGAGGACATGAAAATGAAGAAAATTTACCTGATATTCTATATGAATGGACTTCCAAATAAATTTACATATACTCACTTTTATGTTAGATTACTCTATAATAAATTCAACAAAGGGAGGTGCAAGCAATGTTAACTGTTTTTAGAATTCTGTTTGGTAAAAATGTAAAAATTGGTAATGATTTAGCGGACAAAGGGAGTAGTCTGTCCTTTTTTATGCTATACAACCATATAAAAACAGTTATCGGAGCTTTGCCTCTATGGCGAATAAATGACAACGCAATGACTTAGAGTCCTTGTTTATTTATTTGTGCATATATTATTTAAAGTTCAGCGCCGATAATTCTATCGGTGCTTTTTTGCGATTATTTTTAACTTAAGGGATAGTCAACTCCTTTCTATTTACTCCTATAAAACTAGAGAGTCTTATGAAAGGATGAGAAAGATGCAATTAAAACTAAGCAATAAGTATAGAAGAATAAAAGAATTTTTAGGGGAACATGATTGCCCAAGTTTTAGAATGAAACAAATCTTGAATGCCATTTTTAAAGAAAGAATAGATAAATTCGATGAAATGAATGTACTTCCAAAATCGTTAAGAGAAATGTTAGTTAACGAATTTGGAGAGTCCATTTTAGATATTGTTCCTTTAAAGGAGCAACATTCTGAGCAAGTCACGAAAGTCTTATTTGAAATATCAGGAAATGAAAAAATAGAAACGGTAAATATGAAATATAAAGCTGGGTGGGAATCATTTTGTATATCTTCTCAGTGCGGATGTCATTTTGGGTGTAAATTTTGTGCTACAGGTGATATTGGATTAAAAAGAAATTTGACATCAGATGAAATAACTGACCAAATCCTCCATTTTTACTTACAAGGTCATTCAATTGATAGTATTTCTTTTATGGGGATGGGAGAAGCGTTAGCCAATGTGCAAGTTTTCGATGCCTTAGATGTACTCACTGATCCTATGCTTTTTGCTTTAAGCCCTCGTAGGTTAACTATTTCAACGATTGGTATTATACCAAGTATAAAAAAAATGACTCTGAATCATCCGCAAGTCAATTTGACGTTCTCGTTGCATTCTCCTTTTAATGAGCAACGAAGTAAGTTGATGCCGATTAATATGCAATATCCATTATTAGATGTGTTGGATACATTAGATGAGCATATACGAGTAACTTCCAGAAAAGTTTACATCGCTTATATTATGTTACCTGGTATGAATGATTCTATTGATCATGCTAAAGAAGTAGTGAGTCTATTAAAAGGTCGATATAAGGAAGGACGTTTATATCATGTAAATTTAATCAGATATAACCCAACCGTCAGCTCTCCTTTAAGGTTCGGTGAAGTTGATGAAGGTCATGTTGTTAATTTTTACAAAAAATTAAAAGCAGCAGGTATTAATGTAACCATTAGAAGTCAATTTGGAATTGATATAGATGCTGCGTGTGGTCAATTGTATGGAAATTATCAAAAGAGCAATAAGCAGTAATTTGAGGTGAAGATGGTGCTGAATTGTAATCCTTAAAAAAATTTGTTAATATAAAAATAAGATTATGAGAGGACTGATGAATGGACAATGATTAACTAATCTATATTTTTATTTGAAATGAATAACTTCAAACGACAAAATATAGGGTTAGTCTATCCATTTTTATAAATCAGTTTACACTTTTTTGTCATGATCTTATGGCAAAAAAGAACTTATTTACTATTAGTGAAAGACTAATCCTTCCAATTGCAAATTGGGAGGATTTTTTATTCTCCCATAGATAAGATTGATGTTTTTTAATCTGTACTTTTAATTAAATGGCTGTGTAAAAGTGAATGTTGATTTCCGCTCAGGCGCTTCGCTTTCCGCGGGGCGGGCGGTGTGCCTCCTCGGCGCTAAAGCGCCCGAGGAGTCTCATCTGTCCCGCAGGAGTCTCGCGCCTTCCACTCCAATCAACATTGTGCTCAAAATCAACAATGTGCTTTAACGCAGCCAATTAAATAAATAAAGGAGGGAAAGAAATGAGCAATTCAGATACGATTGTTACGCATGTAATACTCCGTATAAGTCGATAATATCCATCAAGATTGTACGGAGAAATTTAGAATAGATGGATGTGCCGACTTTGTATAAAAAGTAAAAAGTGTTGATATACAAAGGAGGAATTATTATGTCAATGATACAAGTTCAAGACTTAACTTTTTCTTATCCAGGCAGCTTTGACAATATTTTTGAAGGTGTAAACTTCCAAATAGATACGGATTGGAAACTTGGATTTATCGGTAGAAATGGACGAGGTAAAACAACTTTCTTTCATTTATTATTAGGGAAATATGAGTATAGTGGGAAAATCAATTCTTCAGTAGAATTTAATTATTTTCCTTATCCTGTTTCGGATAAAAACAAGTATACTTATGAAATCATTGAAGAAATTTGCCCCCAAGCGGAAGATTGGGAATTTCTTCGTGAAATATCCTATCTAAATGTTGATGCCGAGGTCATGTACCGACCTTTTAAAACATTATCAAATGGAGAACAAACAAAGGTGTTGCTTGCTGCACTTTTTTTGACTGAGGGTCAATTTCTTTTAATTGATGAGCCAACTAATCATTTAGATACTGATGCGCGAAAGATAGTCTCTGATTATCTAAGGAAGAAAAAGGGTTTTATCTTAATTTCACATGACAGAATCTTTTTAGATGGATGTGTAGACCATATCTTATCTATAAATAGGGCAAATATTGAAGTTCAAAGCGGTAATTATTCTTCATGGAAGTTAAATTTTGATAGACAGCAGGAACATGAGGAGGCTACAAATCAGCGTCTACAAAAAGACATCGGGAGATTAAAGCAGTCTTCAAAGCGATCAGCAGGTTGGTCTAGCCAAGTAGAAGCTTCCAAAAACGGGACAACAAATTCGGGTTCTAAGCTTGATAAGGGGTTTGTAGGACATAAAGCGGCAAAGATGATGAAGAGAGCAAAGAACCTTGAATCAAGGCAACAAAAAGCGATTGAGGAAAAGTCAAAATTACTAAAAAATGTGGAAAAAATGGAGTCATTAAAATTAGAACCATTGGATTTTCAATCAAATGAATTGATTGTTTTGGCTGATGTGTCTGTTAAGTACGATGACCAAATAGTGAATAAGCCAATTAGCTTTAATGTTGAACAAGGTGACCGAATTGTACTTGATGGAAAGAATGGGAGCGGAAAAAGTAGTATCCTAAAACTAATTCTAGGAAATCCGATACAGCATACAGGCTCCATAAATTTAGGTTCAGGCTTGATTATTTCCTATGTCCAACAAGATACTTCTCATCTGAAGGGATTGTTATCGGACTTTATTGAACAGCATGAGATTGATGAAACGTTATTTAAATCCATCCTACGTAAGATGGATTTTGACCGAATTCAATTTGAGAAAGATATATCTCATTTTTCTGGTGGACAAAAGAAAAAGCTGCTTATAGCCAAAAGTTTATGTGAAAAAGCTCATTTGTATATTTGGGATGAACTGTTAAATTTTATTGATATTTATTCGCGCATACAGATTGAAGAGATTATTCAAAGATTTAATCCCACAATGGTTATTGTTGAGCATGATCAGGCATTTCAACAAACAGTCGCAACAAAAACTATATCTATGTAGTTAATATTCTGAACCTATGTAAGTTATTGTTGATTTGAAATATAGTTCGATTTTTTATAAAAACTAAATATAAATCTTTCTGAGTAAGAATCCATTTTGAGCAATCTATGTTCAAAGTGGATTTTTTTTATTTATTGCAAAATAAAACGGAAGTTATTACCATTTGAATTTTATTATTTTAGTAAAACAAAATAGTTAGGTGCTAACGTCTATTATCTGGAACTAAAAAGTTAAATGGAACAAAACTATTTCTGCTTGATTAAATAGGATTGGAGAAAGTATGGCTAAATACCATAAAGAAAGATGTTATATGAGGGGGCTTTTTAAGCATGACACAGAAACACAACTATATTCCTGGATTAGATGGACTCCGCGCTTTCGCTGTCCTATCCGTCATGGCCTATCATTTTAGCTTTAGCTGGGCTAAAGGCGGGTTTTTAGGAGTCGATATCTTTTTTGTATTATCTGGTTATTTAATCACATCTATTGCTTTACCGGCTCAGGGAAATCAAATGGATCTAAACTTGCGTAAATTTTGGATCAAACGTTTTCGAAGATTATTACCAGCAGCTTATGTAATGATTATGACCACCGTTGTGTGGGTTATGTTGTTTAATCGCGATCTCTTACACATTGTTCGAGGAGACGCCATTTCTTCTCTTTTTTATGTGAGTAATTGGCGGTTTATTTTTCACAAACTGTCCTATTTTGATAGTCTCGGCTCACCATCACCTTTAAAGAATCTATGGTCTCTAGCGATAGAAGAACAGTTTTATATCCTATGGCCAATCGTTTTAGCTGCGGGATTTTATATATTTAAAAAGCGTAGCAACCTTACAATCCTTTTGCTTATTGGCGTAATATTTTCAGCTATATTAATGGGCTTATTGTATCAACCTGGTGTAGATCCCAGCCGTGTCTATTATGGGACAGATACACGGTCCTTTGAATTACTTATTGGTTGTTTTCTTGCCTTTGTCTGGCCAATGAAGAGACTTTCTTCTGGAAATCTATCTATTAAGTTAGGAAACATATTAAATATAACAAGTTTCATCACATTTGGTGTTCTTATTCTTTCTATTCTATTTTTAGATGAATTTCAATCTTTTCTCTATCGAGGAGGGATGCTGCTGGTTTGTGTAAATGCAGCCATCCTGATAGCTTGTATTAGTCATCCAGTTAGTTTTTTAGGAAAATTGCTTTCTTTTAAGCCCCTTTGCTGGATTGGTTCAAGATCTTACGGAATCTACCTTTGGCATTACCCTGTTATTGTGCTTAGTACGCCTGTGGCTGAAATAGGAAATCCAGAATACTGGCGTGTTGGCTTGCAAGTAGTGGTCACATTTATCATTGCAGAACTTTCATATCGTTTTATTGAAAAGCCAATTCGAGAACATGGCTTTAGGGCATTTTTTCGACAGTACCTTGCAATGAATGTTTGTAAGTGGAGAAGATTAACTTTGGTTAGAAAAATAACAACGATCCTCCTGCCACTATTCTTTTTGGTGTTCACTACAGGTATCACTGGTGTAGTAAAAGGGGATGTTCAAAAGGAATCTATGGAGACATATCCAACTCAAGAAAAAATAAATCATCTGGAGCCGTCCTCAAGTAGTAAAGGTTCTACTACTGGCTCCTCTGAAAGTCAGGAAAGCATTACATTAGAGAAAAATCCTACCGATCAAGATAATGGAAAAGAATTAACGTCAAAAGTTGAACAGAACAAAGATTCATTTCAAAAGGAGAAATCGGAAACAAGTGTCACACCTGTAAATAAACCTTATAAGAAAATCCTTGCCATTGGGGACTCTGTCATGCTAGACATTGCTGCAAGCCTGCATATTAAATATCCAGACATGACGATTGACGGTAAAGTCGGAAGACAAGTATCCCAAGCAGTTCAACTCGCACAATCCTACACAAGTTTTAATCAGCCTGATCATGCTGTCATCATTGAATTAGGTACAAATGGATATTTCTCTAATGTTTCGATAGATTCATTACTTCAATCATTCTCAAAAGCTCATATTTATTTAGTAAATACACGTGTACCCCGCCCGTGGGAAGGCAAAGTGAACAGTGCATTAGCAGAGAAAGCGAAAGTGAATGATGATATCACATTGGTTGACTGGCATTCTGCAGCTAAAAACCATCCGGAATATTTTGCTCCTGATGGTGTACACTTAGTGTCTAAAGGGATTGAAGCATTAACAATATTAATTGACCAAGCGTTGAAGGCGAATATGAAATAGATAAATTATTAAATGAAAGGGAATAATCATATGAAGAAAAAGAAGAAATGGATCTATGCCTTATTACTACTATTTGTCGACAGCAATATTAGGGGGAGGAACTTATGCATACTTCTTCTATCATTCTTTTAATCAAGCTGTTAAAACTATCTATGACCATGGAGAACGAATGCAATCTGAAAAAAGAAGCGAAGAAATCATTGTCAAAAACGGTGACCCGTTTTCTATCCTTTTGCTAGGGGTTGATGAGCGTAAGAACGATAAAGGGCGTTCCGATACAATGATTGTCATGACAGTAAATCCACATGTGAAATCAATCAATATGCTAAGCATTCCTAGGGATACACGTACAGAAATTGTTGGACATGGCACAGTAGATAAAATAAATCATGCCTATGCCTTTGGGGATGTAGAAATGTCAATGAAGACAGTTGAAAGGTTTCTAAATATTCCCATAGACTATTACGTTAAGATAAATATGGAGGGCTTTGAAGATATTGTCGATGCTTTAGGAGGTGTAACGGTTTATAACGATTTAGCCTTTTCGGCTGGCGGTGAATCCTTCAAAGAAGGGGAGCTAATACTTGATGGAAAAAAAGCATTGACGTTTTCAAGAATGCGCCATGACGATCCGGAGGGGGATTTTGGAAGACAAAAAAGACAGCGTAAAATCATTGAATCAATTCTCGAAAAAGGTTCAAATATTTCATCATTGTGGAGTTTTGACCATATTTTTGAGGCAGTCGCAAAAAACATCAAAACAAACTTCCGTCTAGATAAAATGGTAAGTATTCAGTCAACATATAAAGATATTAGAAAAAACATTCGAGAATATAAATTGAATGGCACTGGTCAAATAATACCTAATCAACAAGGCGAAAAGATCTGGTACTACATTGTTTCCGATAATGAAAGACAAAAGCTATCTCATTTTCTTCGGGAACATCTAGAATTAAGTAAGGAAACTGGGCCAAAGAATGAAACCCAAAAGTTAGAATTAACGAGATATTAAATTCAAAAAACAATCATTAACTTTTTCCTTCAAGCCGATATTCATCATTCTTTTCCTTCATTAACCATGATAAAATTGTATTAAAAGGAATCGGAGGGGTTTTATGAAACTAGTAGGACAACAAATATATCTTCGACTTTATAAAACTTCTGACGCCAGCGAGTTAGCAAACTTACATACTAGAAATCGCAAATTTTTTCAACGAGTTTGCCCATTACTGCCAGATACCTTTTATACAGAAGAACATCAAAAAATACGCATTGAACAGGCATTAAAAAAGACTGATGAAGGGCAATTATATGCTTTTGGAATCTTTTTAAAAGCTACTGATAAACTTATCGGAGACATTTCATTAACTCAAATTGCTAGGGGAGACCTCCAAAGCTGTTATACGGGATTTACTTTAGATAAGGAGTTTAATGCAAAGGGCTATACAACAGAAGCTCTTCGACTTGTTGTGGACTTTGCTTTTAGAGAATTAAAACTACATAGAATTGAAGCGGGAGCTATGCCTGACAATATAGCATCTATTCGTGTATTGGAAAAAGTTAGGTTTATAAAAGAAGGTATAGCAAAAGAAAATATAAAAATTAATGGCAAATGGACAGATCATCAAATATTAGCTATCATCAACAGCCTGGATGTGTAAGCTCATTTCACTTCCAATAACGAAGATTATGTAAATATATAAAGGAAACATAAATAATTTTTAAAAAAACGTCATTTTAATCGAAATAATGACGTTTTTTAATCTTCATATCACTTTCCCATTTCCATTTCAATTCTCTTTGTTAAGTCAGATGATACTTTATTGAAATACTCCATTACTTTCTTTCTAATATCATCAGATATGACTTTCAAATCATTAGCTAAATTTTCGACAAGATGTTCTTTTTCCAATTGAGTTAACTTCGTATAGAATTCACCAGCCTGCCCAAAATCATCTTGCTTTGTTATAGAAGTTCTCTCTAGTTTGCCTTCAACATATCTTCCATCACCACTTGTTATTTGATTAGCTGGTGTCCAATTTTGCTGTTGGTTAACAGGTAATTTACGAAATTCAGCTCCAATTCTTCTTCTTTGAGAATCACTATAAATATTGGCACGGCCCTGCAGTACTTTATCATCAGATAATTCTGCGCCGTCTAGTAAATTAGAAACGGAGAAGGCGACCTTTTCTACTTGTTCCATATAATTATCAGGGTTTTTATTTAATACCATTTTGCCTACTGGTATTAGGGGATACTCTATTTCATCCCATACTTTTGTATCGTCTAAAGGATCATAAGAAAGATTTGCTTCATCCTTTGGGTCCATAAGCTGGACATATAAGCCATATTCCACGGGTTTAATACTGGCAATCGCATCATATAAATCTTTACCAGCGTAATCAGGATTTTCAGCGGCTAGTCTATTTGCTTCTTCCCGACCAATGTATTGTATCCCTTCAAATGGGTACCAATGGTATTTAACGTACTTTCTAATCCCTTGAGCATTTCTCCAAACATATGTATTTACACTATGTCCTGAAATGTGGCGAAGACTTTTTACCGTTCCAGCATCAGAGTATAAACGTAGAACAAAATGAATGGCATCAATTGAAATTTCCCCATATCAAATAACATGATTTACTAATATAAAGCAAAAGATGAAAGCGCTTCTTCAAAAAAGGAAGCGCTTTCTCTGTCCTATCTTAGTACTCCAAAGGGAAGAAATGCATGAACTCCTTTTGAAGTAATGACAATTTGTGTAATTCGTAAGTCTCTGAAGTTTGACCTGGCTTTGCCTCTCTTATATAGACAGGACCAATTAATGAATGGTCAATTGTTTAGACCTCTTTCCAAATATTAGGATTGTAAATTCCCAATAAACTCTAGTTCTGATACATCTTTAGAATCTACGGCACCGTTCATAATTTCTTTTACATCATTCAAAGTATCTTGCAGGGTAACCGCTTGGCCTAACTTTTTTGTAAAGGGTTCGGCAATATAAAAAGGCTGAGTTAAATATGCTTCAAGCCTTTCTCCTCTTTGATATGTTTGTAATTCAGATGTCGGAATTCGTTCAATCCCGCTAACACTCACTAATGAACGGAGTTCCCGATAGCGGCGAAGAAGTTTTAATGCTTTTTGTTGAATGGCGAAGTGTTCTTGTTCTAAATGAGCTCCTTCGAGAACAGATGATGTTGAACTTAGAGGATTAACGGCTGGATAGCGGTGTCTTGCAGCAAGATCAACATCGAATTGCCAAAAGGTTTCAAGTGGTCCATAAGGTAAATCTTCATCAACAACTTCGCCTGTCAAATCAACGAGGAAAGTTGTAACAGAATGAATTCCTATCCCTTGAAGATTCTCCTGCAGTTGTTGGATGCCTCCTGTTATTACATGGGTTCTGTCTGCAACGAACATAATATTTTTGTCTCCACCAATTTTCGCAATACACTCGTATGTGTCTTCAATAGAGTTTGTAATAGTTTCTGCATTTTCAACGAGATCATTTAACCCTTGGTAATCACCTTCAGGCATTAAAAGGATTGTTTTATATGCCTCATTCTTAAATCGATAGAGTAATTCTGCTAATACAACGAGCTGACCCATTCCAGGGCGCGCAACCAAACCGACAGTACCTCCTTTTGCTAAAGGAGCAAATAAATCTAACGTTTTGATTTTCGTTTCTATCATTTCGACTTTCTCCCCTCTGATAATCAGTTCATCCAAACTACAATTAGCTAATGATGCTAGTGCAACTAAAGTTCGAACCTCAGCTCTGCCAACAGGTATTTTTCCTGTGCATAGGTTAGAAACGGTAGCTGGTCGTAAGCCAACTTGCCTGGCTGCACTTGTTAGATTCGGTACTTTCCTGCGTAATAAACTTACATTTAATCTCAAGTCATCCATTTTTTCCATAACCTACCTCCTTAATTTTATATAGTAAATTAAATGGCTTTAAATTGCAATAAAAATTACTCTTTAATTTAATTTTAATTACTCTTTGGAGTAAAAAAGAAAAAATCTTAATAAGAGGTGTATTAAGATAAGGAAGGGTCATCACTTTTTCAACCATCGAGCTATTTAATCGAATAACACTTTAAACAAGGAGTAAACAGAATGTGGTAAAATATGGTGTGGTACAATTTATATATGACAAGGTAAATGAACAAAATATTCAAGATGTACATTAAGGGTTTACAAACAATTAAAAAAATGTCCAATAACTAAATGGAAGGATAAAAGAAAACCTCCTTCCCACTGAAGAGAATGATAGTTTAAGATTGTATTTTTCGGTAAATTGAACGTTTTGAGGTTCGAACTAGGGATTATTTATATAATGTGAGAAAGGCTGTGAAAGTTATTGAGAGGTTATAAAGCAATGCTATTTGATTTAGATGATACCTTACTTAATAGGGATAAGGCAGTAGATAATATGTTTTTAATTATTTTAGAAAAGTGTTATGAGGATGTTAAACATTCAGTAAAAAAAGAAATGCTGCGAAAATTCAAAGAATATGATAATAGAGGCTATGGCTCTAATGATAAAGCAAAGGTTTTGGAATCATTTTTCAATGAATTTCCACCAAAATATAGATTGCCAAGCAATGATATACAAGATTTTTGGAATACCAATTTTCCTCAGTGTTTTTCTATAGACCAAAATATGATCAATATCGTAAATACGATAAAGACTCAAGTTAAAGTTGCAATTATAACAAATGGTTCAACTCAGAGGCAAAAAGCTAAAATTATCAATACTCATTTAAATAATTGTTTTGATATAATAATTATTTCTGAAGAAGTGGGATTTAGTAAACCTGACAAACGTATATTTGAATTAGCATTAAATAGGCTTAATGTGCAACCGGAAGCCGCATTATTCGTTGGAGATGACATAGAAAAGGATATTGGTGGTTGTCAAAATGCAAATATAAAGGGCATATGGTTCAATCCTCATATGATCAAGAATGATACCGAAATAAAACCATATGACGAGCTCCATTCTTTTGATAGATTATTAAGTTATTTTACATAATAATAGGTGAATACAATAAGTTAGGCTTTGGACATGAGTTAAAAAATTAACAGTTATTTTAGCACTAAAAAACGCTTGGGGAAACCTAAGCGTTTTTAATCGTGTTTAATTTTTGTTCTTCAAGTAAAGAGCAGAATAGATTGTTACTCTTTAGGTAGCCATCTATAATATAGAATACCACCAGTTTCTGTTTCAGCTAAAATTATAAGTGGTTTTATTCCTTCTTTTGTATCATCTGTATGATATAAGACAGTTCCTTTTGGTAATTTTGTTGCTGAAAAATTCCACAGAGAAAGGGAAGATTTTGAAATTCTTTTAATTTCTCCAATTGTTTCCCCTTTCTGATACCTACTTTTTTCTTTTTCGAACCAATCAAGTTCCGTAATATTAGAATAAATACGTCCCTCATATTTGATAATATCTTTATCTATTTTCAGAAAACCACTACTAACAATCACAAATCCCACTACAAACAAAAAGCAAATTGAAATTGAAAGGATGGTAACTTTCTTCAGTTCGTTATTATTAAACGAACCCTATCTAAGATAAATAACATTTTCAAGTCAAATACTTTGTCCGTCATGCCTAACCGTTGTGCAGGTGTATTCTAACTCATGTCTTCTATTGTTGAATTAGTGCAGGAACAAGTTTCTTATTAAATCATAGTATACCTATATGAATTATAAAAAATATATAGGATATGGGGAGTGCAATATGGGAAAAGAATTTATTGAAATATTTGAACGATGGGCAGAAAGCTATGATGATGCTGTATCAGGTCATGATATTGAATATAAGGCAGTATTTGAACATTACGAGAAAATCCTTAATGAGGTGGCAAATCGTTCTTATGGTCATGTTGTTGAATTTGGGCCGGGAACGGGGAATCTTACGAAGCAGCTTCTGAAAAGAGGGTTAACTGTGACTGCATTTGAACCATCACCATCTATGCGAAAACTCGCTATCGATAAGCTAGGCGAACGGGCAGAAATAAAAGAAGGGGATTTTCTCAATTTCCATCTAGATAAGGAAGTCCATACAATTGTCAGTTCCTATGCCTTCCATCACCTTACAGATGTTGAGAAGGAAAAAGCCATTGAAGCCTATAGTAATCTACTCCAAACTGGTGGAAAAATCGTTTTCGCAGATACAATGTATGAATCTGTTGAAGCATATAAAAGAGCCATCAGAGATTCGATAGAAAAAGGCTTTCATAATCTTGCAGAAGATTTGGAGCGAGAATATTATACGACGATTCCAATTTTAACGAAGTTTATGGAGGCAAATCAATTTTCCGTCAGTTTTATTAATCTGAATGATTTTGTTTGGATTATGGAAGGGGTTAAAAGATAAAACAAATTTAAAGTATATAAAATAAAAGTTGATTAAAGGTCCTGTGTTTAAATACAGGATTTTTTTAAATCCACAACTCGCGTTAGGAGCACTTGTAGAAGACTTTCTCCGAAGATGTTTGGATATTTATGTTAGAATATAATAGAAATTGCGAAGGAGTTTACTTAAACTACGAAGCAGCAGATTAGGACGTATTCACAAAAAGGAGGATAAAAAGTGGATTTATTATCTTGGTTAGCTATTGGCTTCATTATAATCGGATTTGTCGTTGTTGCTTTTTTAACAAGAAATATGGAAAGTAAGATCCATCAAAGTTCAGCTACCCGATCCATCGTTTGGAGGATAGCAGGGACCACTATTTGGGGAATAGTTAGTATCATTCTTATTGTATGGTGGTTATTTCCTAGATTTTTATGAAGAAATGTACTTAAACGGGCGCAATAATTATAATAAGAATAATTGCGCCCTTTTTGTTTTAAAGGCCCATGTAAAATTTAAAACATCTGAAATTTCAATTACATCATAACTCGAATTTCATTTTTTCTATGTAGGTGGATTAGTCGAACAAAAATACATCTAATCGGTCGATATGCCGAAGTTTTTTTGATCTGGAGGAAAAAAAGTGAGGAAAATCCTAATTTCAATGCTGATTTTATTTGCATCAGCATTACTGCTTATAGCGTGCAGTGATGACGATAATCAAAAAGGAAAAATGATAACACATGTTGGAACCAATAATGAAGACTTGCAGGACAATACAGAAAAAAACAATTTAGAAAACAAGAAGGAAGATGAATCGGAGTCCACAATAAAAGCTAAAGAATCTGGAACGAAGGATTCTAAGAAAACTACTTCAGAAGAAACAAGAAACAAGTTATCAAATAATACACCTAAAAGCGAAGAAGAGAATCAATTATCTAAATATTCTTCCAAGGAAATCGAATATGCTCGGGTTTGGTTGCAACTTGGAGCGAATCAAGAGTTAGATGAATTGAATGTTCGACAAATTTCAGCTGGCACCCCACTTAATCCTAATGATGAGACCAGCGCAAACTATCCGGAAAATGTTGTCCAGTTAGCAGGTGGTCGCTTAGTGGACGGATCTGTAACTTATAGTGGGAATGGGGATGGCACGATTAATGTATACAATGTTCCTTTACGTTGGGATGGTCACTACCCTGCCGGTGAAGAACTCTACACAGATATGATTAAAAATGTAAAGTTAGTGTCCATTGACTTAGGTAACGATGAAAAAATCATAGAATTAATTAAATTGCTAGCTGTTGATTAGTAACATTGCAAGTAATGGAGGATAATATGAAGAAGCACTTAGCAATTATGTTTTTAATAATCACATTTTTAGTTTCTTGCCAAGCAAAGGAGAGTAGCTATATCTCTAAGCTTGATAGAGAAGAAACTCAAAAATCTAAAAATAATAGCCTTGAAACGGATCAGCAAAAAGAACTTATTCTTCCTGTTAAAATACCAAACCAAGAAGAACTCTATGTATCCATTGACAAGGTGCCGATTTTAAAGTCATACCTAGAACAGTTTGAGGATAAAAATAGTGAAATAAATAGAATTCGAGGTAGATATTTATATACAAATAATCAGAAGGATTATATTCTTGTAAATTACAGCTGTGGAACGAAGCTTTGTAATCAACTTCTACTGGAAGAAAAGGAAGGGGATATACAGTCCATACAGGTTTCAGTTTCAAGTTATCTCCAAGATTTTAAGGGCAATAATGATTATTTAGCATTTCTCTTTGGTAGAAATGAAGGTTCTGAAGTCGTTCGAAACCAAGTAGTTATTATCAATTTGAGAGATTTTCAAAAAATATCTCCTCCAGAGGATTTGATATTATTTGAGTCATTTGAATATCCAATCCCAATCATTGAATGGAAAGATGGCATACTAATAGGCACGATTGCTACTATAGACGATACTTCATACGAAGGTATAATGCAATGGAATAAAAGTAATCAAGCCCCTACCCAACAACTAAAATGGAAAATGCAATAATGAAAGATTACAAGGTATTACTAAATATAAAAATAAAGGAAAATTAGAAATATGCCTAATAAACAATTTGGAATTTTTAAAGTGTTAATGATCACCATATTAATGCTACTAACAAGTGTTAGTAGAGTTGTATTTGCAAACGAAGATGAGTCTTTAAATGGTAATCTTGATATTTCGAAAATCGATAAAATCACGAGGGCACTGTTCCTTCTGGTTACATTATTTCCACTGCTGAGGATATGGCAAACTATATGATTGCACAAGTGAACCAAGGTAAATTCAAAGGAAAAAGTATTTTATCACTGAATGCTATAAGCAAATTGCATCAACCCACTTCTTACATGGGAAATGATACTTACTATGCGATGGGGTGGGAAGTAAATAATGGTGGAATTTCCCATAATGGATGGACTGAGAACACATATTCAAGAGTTCTGTTTGATGGCGAGTATGGCATCAGCCTACTGATCAATTCAATGGATTATTTTAATTTAAATGAATATGATGCTATCGTAAGTGGGATAAACAAGCTAGTACATAATGAAGAACCTACTAGCTCAAATAGCAATCCATTTAAAGTAACACTATCGTTAAAAAAGTCAAATCCTTCTGTACAATAAGGATTTGACTTTTTTAATTAAATATTAATATTTTGTAGGACATTTATAAAATGCAATTATGATTTTTAAATAAAGCTCGATTATAGATAAGATCCATCAAAAATGTCTTAATGACTTTAATGATAGGATTTAAACGAGAGTGGATTGTATTTCTTTTTTTCATACATATCGATTAGGTCTGTGGTATATATTGACAGAAGTTTAATATCGCTTATAATTGAGTAAATACTCAAACATAAGATTTTCAGGGGTGAATTTATTGGTATCAAAAAAGGATAAGATTATACATACTGCATTGGAGCTTTTTACAGAACAGGGGTTTAAAGCGACAACTACAAAAGAAATTGCATTAAAGAGTGGTGTAGCAGAAGGTCTTATATTCTATTATTTTAAAGATAAAAACGAACTCCTTAATCATTTAATTAGTGAGTTATCATTTGCTGGGTCAATGAACAAGGAAATGAAACAACTATCGGAAATGAATCCAGTTCCAGCTTTAATTCAATTAGGACATTTGTATTCTGATTTTTTATCGCGTAATAAAAGTTATTTATCATTTATTTGGTCCCCCGAAATGGTACAAAACAAAGCTGTAAACATGAAGGTGGTTGACCTTATTCATTCAATGTCCGAACAAATTAAAATGCATCTTACAAGAGCTGTTTCTAGTCCTGTTGAAGAACAGACAATTGAATTAGCAACCTCAATGTTTCTTTCAACCTTATTAACTCATTTTTTAGTTGGGGAAAGAGCAACAGATGAAATCGCTCATGAAAATGAAAACTATATTGAGAGTCTAGTAAATTTTATATTTAAAGGACTTGAGATTTCTAATTGAGCATTTTTTTTTGAATAATATTGAGTATTTACTCAGGAGGTGTAATGGATGGATGATTTTATTAAAAAATATGGTCCATGGGCAGTAATAATAACTGGTGCAATATCAGGAACGGGAAATCAATTTGCTCACAATTTAGCTAAAAAGGGATTTCATTTAGTACTAGTTGCGTCGTAATAAAGAGTCCCTTATACGAACTAAAGAATTAATCAGGAATCGATATAATGTTCAAGTTCTATGAAGAAAATTCAGAGGTGAAGCAAGGTTAAAATAGAATGAGAAAGGAATGGAACGGGATGGAACAGTGGTTTAATGTTCAAACACTTATCTGGCTATTTCCTATCATATTTGTTCTTCATGATTTGGAAGAAATAATTATGATTGAAAAGTGGATGGGGAAGAATTCAAATGTCATTTATGACAAGTTGCCAAGAAAAATTGCCGATAAAGTTATCAAACAATTTTCAATGTCAACTGCACAATTTTCAGTTGCTGTATTAGTTATTTTTGTATTTGTTAGCAGTTCGACTTATCTGGCAAGTCAATATATTAATCATGGTCCATTTGGCAACATATATTTATTTACAGTTATGATATCGGTTTTTTTTCTACATGTATTCACTCATGTTGGTCAGTCTGTTTTTCTAAGGTCAATTACCCCTGGTGTTATAACATCAGTATTAATAGTCTTTCCTTACACGATTATATTGTTTAATTCATTATTTAAACACCAAGTTATAACTTTGAATACTTTATATATTAGTATACCTTTTATTTTCCTTATTTTCCCTGTTTTATTTTTTGCTCATTGGTTTGGCAAAAAAGCAATTTAAATTTTTAAATAGTTTATTAAACTAATGGATGTGTCAAGGACTAATGGATATGCAGGTTCGAAAAAAGCATGGAACATTTGGAATTGCTCTTATCGGATGGTTAAGAATAACTTCTCACTTGAAAAATATTTAGGCTGGTCCCAAAAGGTCGCTATTATCGACCTTTTGAGCCAGCCTATTAATAAAGCTTATTTTTAACATTTCAATTTAAGAATGCTTAGGTTCCTCACTGTATGTTATGCTATCCTCTCTTTGCTTTCGTTTATAGACGATTTTTGATAACAAAACACTTATTTCATATAATAAAATCAGCGGAATTGCTACTGAAATATGAGAAAAAAATTCAGGTGGTGAAATCATAGAAGCAATGATGACTAGAATAAAATAAGCATACTTTCTTATCTTAGCTATTTTATATGGATCTACTAAGCCTAAGGTTGTTAAGAACATCAAGACAAGCGGCAATTCAAAAGCTATTCCAAAAGGTAGGGTCATATTAATTAAAAAACTAACATATTTTTCTGCGGTAAAAGAGTTAGCCATTAAATCACTACCCATATGTATGAGAAATTTCATGATGTTTGGAAAGATGAAAAAGTACCCGAATGCCAATCCTCCTAGAAAAAGAAAAAACAAGGCAGGTATATAAGCTAATGTAACACTTCTTTCTATAGGCTTTAAAGCAGGTTTAACAAATATCCATATTTGCCATGCTGCTACTGGGATTGTTCCAGCAACGGCAACGATGGTTGCAATATGGAAATATATCCACAATATATCACTTGGTCCTAAAACGATCAGATTATAATCTAGGTCTCCCATGAAAAAGAGAAAAATATCTTTTACATAAAACATTCCTACGATAAGAAAAATTACGAAAGCTATTGCCGAAATGATTAATCTTTTTCGTAATTCATCAAGGTGCTCGACTACATTAAATTCTTTTTCGGTCATAGTTCATGCCCTTCCTTCACAGAATAAAAGAGTAAACTTTTTACTGTTGCATTATATAACAAATAAGCTGTTTTTACTATTGCAGATGTTACACTAAAAAATAAGGGATACTCAAATAAGAACATCATAAGTGTTATCATTAGTTATTATTATTGAAAAAGTTTAAATAATTTAAATGAAAACAAGAGGAGAGGGGTATGAGAATATATAAATTATTTGTTGTACTATTGCTAGCTTTTATCACTGCTTCTTGTCAATCAATAAGCCAAAAAGATGTTAATATGAAGGAATTTACAGGTACTATAATAGCAAAGAGGATTTTCCAAGATAAAAATCAAGTCTTGGTAGTAGAAAAAATTCAACGTGAAGAATTGTTTGATAAAACAAATGATGAAATCATTAAGATTGCTCGCGAAAAAAATGGAGTATATTTCTCTATTGAAAAAGATGAATATGAAAAAGTTGAAATAGGGGAGATAGTGACTGTTTATTATGATGCCGATTTAGGACAAGAAGATTCAGATCCCCCTCAACGCTATTCTAATAGAATTAAAATTAACTCTAATATGCTAGAATCTAACTAGAGGAATTTATGAAACGAGGTTAATAAAATGCCCGATTTGATTGAAATGGAAAAGAAATTAGATGAAATCATAAAAGTGGTAAATAAGAAAAATGAATAATCTTCATTGTAAGCTGGCGGTTTTATGTATGAAAAAAAGAGCCTATTTAGGCTCAGAAGCAAACGGTTAAGCGAAAGAAAAATGATTTATGGTTATTATAATATGTAACTTTTTGAATGATGACTGGGACAAGGCCTTTGAAAGGTGCCTCATACTTCTGTAACGATATATTAATTTAATCAATAATGTTTTAATCAAAAATAGCCATCTCTATATATTTCATTTTTTCATTTTTCGGATATACATAATTTGTCCAATATGATAAGCATTATGTGTTGCTGTGTTTGCAATGATCCCCCACCATTTTGCTTCCACAGGAAATCCATTAACATTTGATTCAAGCTGATCTTCTGTAATCAGCTCTTGCCACTGCAGCAGCACTTTTAATAGCTGATCTTTAAGGTCTGAGAAGGTTTTATGTTCGGGGACAAGAAAGCTATCTGCATTATGATTAATTGGTGGCACAGCATTAACATGTGACTCTTTAAACCTTACTTGCCATGTTTCATTCCAATAAATAAGGTGTTGCACAATCTCTGCAATGCTATGGCTTTCAGCATCAGGCTTCCAAAATGCCTCTTTATTCGTGATTCCCTCTATCGACTTGTGAAAAGGAACATACCAGCTAGGGTCATTTGCATTAGCCAATAATTGATCCAAAAGGACTTCTTTTGCATGAGTCACCTATATTTCAACCCCTATACATTGTAATTTTTTTTTATTCATATTAATAATAAAGGCTATTTATATGATTCAACAAGTTTTAGTTATTTTAGTTATTCCCTTTTTCTACATCCATAAAGTAGAGGAGGTAAGCAGTTGAATCAGCTTCGAGTTAAATTCTTGACGCATTTTAGTTTAGATACTAAACTAAATAATATGAAACAGATTATTAAAGTCATGTTTTTAGAAATGAATATGTTTACAGAAGGAATGAACGCGGTTGAAGTTTTGAAAACTTCACATGCGTTACAAGAAAATACTGTGTTTGCGACTATATGACAAAGAACATGATTTGTTCATTTTGTTTAGCTGCTAAACTAGATGTGTTACTTGCATTGTTTAAAAAATGTAAGTTTAATTTTTATCGGACAGAGAAAGGATGGATCCTCTTTGAATACTGCCTCAACTCTTATGAAAAATAAACCATTTTATATGATGGTCGCGATCTGTATCGGTGCTTTTATTTCGCATTTTACAGCAGGTGTTGTAAATGTTTCGCTTCCATATTTATCAAATATATTCCACACAATTTTAGGAACTGTACAATGGATTACAATCGGTTATTTACTCGTTATTGCCTCATCACTTCCTATAATGGGAAGCTTAGGAGATCGTTTTGGCCATCGCTTGATTCATAATCTAGGCTTCATCGGAAGTGTTGTTTTTCCTCATCCTTTATCTCCTGTTGGCGTAATCATCATTCTTGCTTTTATCGGATTAGGAATGGGATTAATCGCCTCTCCAAACAATAGCTTTATTATGCAGCATGTGCCAATAGATTTTGTCGGAGCAATTGGGGGAATCATTGCCTTAACACGCAACTTAGGAATGGTGCCGAGATATACAAAATCAATTATCATATGAAATCTTTTAAATCAAAGGATGAAATGAAAGAACTATTTGATAGGACTGGATTTCAAGCGGTACAATTTTATGAACATACAAAAAAGGGTTGGCTTATTATTCAGGGAATGAAATAAGCAAGAGTTAATCATAAGAGAGACTCTAAATTTTGAAATCTTTCCATTTAGGCTTTAGCATTTGTATTATAATAAAAAAAGAGTGTAGGTAGAACACTCATTAGTCGAAAAATAATCAGAATGAATTTTTATTTTGCTGCCCAAGCCTCAATTTCAATTTTTAAATCTGGGTTCGCTAATCCAGCTACATATGCATATATCGTTGCAGGTGGATTCCCGTTATGAAACTCATTCCATTTTTCTAAAAATAGTTCTCTATTAATATCTTCTGTCAGCCAAAAATTAATTTTAAAAATATTATTCGTACTAATATTCTCACTTTCAAGAATGGCTTTAATATTTTCGAGGGCATTAATATATTGGCTCTCAATATCTTTTGGCAAAATGCCGTTTTTATCATTGCCAACTTGTCCAGACAATACACTAATTCAGCATCTTTAGGAATTACCGTAACATGATGGTATTGAGCAATGGGTGGTGCGAGATTTTCAGGATTTTTTTTCTTAATTTCCATATTTTATCTCCTTCATTTTTTATTTCATCATACACATTCAAATTTTTAAAATCAATTAAATTTGAGTGAATAATGATGTGAATGAAATTTTTCTAATACATTTTTGCTGAATTTCTTTTCATACATACGGATTAAAATATGTAACAATTGCTAGAGTGTTATCGTCTCCATCTATATGAGCTTAACCATATTTAGGATGAGGTGAACATTCATGCTGTTTTGGCTTATTGGCCTAACAATTGTCATTCATTTAGTTGATACGCTTGCTTATTCTGTGCGGTTAAATTCTGTTAAAAGTGGAAAGTTCGCACTTTCAATGTCATTATTTAATATAATTGTTTTAGTTTCGAGAACGGCAAATATGATTCAAGCTCCACTAATTGGAGGACTTATTGGAATTAGCATTGCGAAACAAATAGATCCACTTTCAGATATTCGACTAGTTATTTTCGCAGCAACAATTGGTACATTCATTGGGATTCTATTAATCCCTACGTTTCTTAAACTCTTTGCAATTGCAGTAAATAAACTTGAAGTAAAAGGTTCAGTACCTTCCCTTGTAGTAGAAGCCTTAAGCATGTCGAATATAAAGCGTATCGTTAAAAAGACAACGAAACCACATAAAAGGATGATAAACAGCTTACGCTATAAAGAAATTCCGAAGCGACTTTTAATTATTAATACGGTCATTACGGCTATTTATACGATAGGCGTACTTTCCGCCTATTATGCAGCTTATTTTGTAGATGAACAATATTATTTAGCTGCAGCAGGCTCATCTGGAATGATTAACGGTGTTGCTGCGATTTTATTAACTTTATTAGTTGATCCACAGTCCGCCATTATTACTGACCAGGCGTTACGAAATAAACGACCATATGGGGACGTAAAAGCGCTGGTCATCATGTTAATAGGCACAAAGCTTCTCGGAACATTAATTGGTCAACTTTTGATTTATCCAGCAGCCATGATTATAGCTAGTTTTTATCAATAAGCTTTGTTGACAAAGAGGGGAATCATCCCTCCTTGCAAGCAAAGCTTTTTTGTTTATATTCTATTTTTTAGGAGAAAAGTGTTTTCAAAACAATATGGACATTTTTCTCTTTTTAGTTGCTCAATAGTTTGAAAACTACATTGGGTTCCAACTTTTACGTCACCACCACAATTCGTACAACGATAAATTCTTGTCGACTGTTTTACTTCTCCTGTATAAAGTGGTCCCGTAAATTTATCTAATAGGTTTGCTGGTACAGTTGTATGGTCTGTAGTTTTTATGATCATCATTTGGCTGCGATTCGCTATCATTTGGGCACCGACATATTTATTAAATGAAGGAAGAGTCGCATTTACACTAAGTCCCATTTCAACGAATGCTTGTTGCATTTTCAACGTGAATTCAGGAGACTTATGGGCGAACGATAAGAAGATATTTAACCCTTTCCTCTTCTTTAAGGCACTGACACCTCGTGATAAAAACAAATTCATCCCTTGCAAGGTGTAGGGCGGGTCAGTAAAAAAACAATCATATTTTTCTACATAATCTTCTTTAAATGGGTGACGCATATCATGATAAATACAATTAATCGGCAACCCTTCTTTTTCTGCAAAATCTTTTATAAATTTCAGAAAGCGCTTGTCTATATCCATGACATCGATCTGCGTTTGAAAAGAGTGCTCGCTAGGAAATAATTTTTTAAGTAATAAACCGATAGATATACTAACTAAGTCATCATCTCCAACACATAAGATACGTTTGCCTATTAATGAATGTTCTTTTAAGCATAAAAGTGCTCTTCTTAAACTCGTATCAGGTGTACACTGTGATTGATCGATTTGTACGTCGACTTGTGGCCGCAATGGAAATAAATCTTGAAGTTTAAGTAAAACGTCACTTAAATCAGGAAGAGCATTCCCATCATATTTTAATAATTTTTGATATAAGGAGGTTTTTATACCTTTAAAGCCAAGTTCTTGTTCAACAAAGGCCTTTCCTTTCATTGTACAACGCACTCCTTTATCCTGAAGCAATACACCTGCTTTAATAAGCTCTTTCTTTATAGCTACAGTTATCGGGACTGGAAGATATAAATTTCGTGAAAGCTCTTTAGTAGATATTCCAGGAGAAAGATAACATTTGATTAATAGATTTTCAATAATAATTGAACCTTCGTCAAGTTTTAGATTTTCATTTGCTTTTTCAATAAAATTCATTGTGATTTTCCCCATCTTTTATATTTTTTGTAACTCATGAAATTTCAATAAATAAAAAAAGGCAACAAAATGAACAAACGTCATTTCGTGCCTTTTCTATACCCAAAACAAATAAAGGTCCGTGCTTGAACAGCACGGACCTAGGGTTCAGAATTGAACATGAAGGCATTGTTATCCGTTGTTCTTTAACTAATTCAAAAGGTTAAAAAATCCCATAGAAAATAAACATTCAAGGAGAATGTAATTTTTGAAGATTTCAACCTTATTTAATTACGAATTAGTTATGAACGACAATTAACATAAAAGCTCCTTTTTTAAACCCATTATTTGTTTTGAGTTAAAATAATTCTATCATAGGGATTGTTGGAAATCAAATATAACATATAGAAATAAGCGGAAAACAATATAGTAGTCGAAATAGTTAATGATAATAGAGTATAATTTTAAAAATAAGATAATATGACAGAAAATATGAAATTAAGAAGGTATGAAAATGATGAATGATTCAGGAGTTACTTTTGAAACAGCGAAAAAAATAAGGGAGAGCTTGCAGGCCGATTGTCAGAAATGTTTTGGCTTATGTTGTACAGCTCTTAATATTGCTGTGTCAAGTGATTTCGCGATTAACAAGGAAGCTGGCAAGCCTTGTCCTAATTTAATGTCTGATTTTCGCTGTCAAATACATCGGGATCTTAGAGAAAAAGGATTTAAAGGTTGTACAGTATTTGATTGCTTAGGTGCAGGACAAATGGTATCCCAAGTTACTTTTAACGGACAGGATTGGCGAGAAAGTCCTGAAGTTGCAGAGAAAATGTTTCGTGTATTTCCAATTATGGAGCAGCTATACGAGATGATTGCTTATGTTGCGGAGGCATTGTCCTACAAGGTTTCACGAACATTATTCGAAAAGTTAAATACACAATTAGAACAATTAAATATGCTAACAAGGCTAGAAGCTGATGAGCTGCTATCAATAAATATCACACTTTATCGCCTCCCCGTAAATGAATTGCTTTTAAAAACGAGTGAGGCTATTCGTCATGATTTAATGGAGAAAATGTATAAATCCAAAAAAATAAAAGAGCGCAATTATAGAGTCGTCGATTGGATTGGAAAAAACTTAAATGGCAAAGATTTAAGAGGAGCTGATTTGAGAGGTGCATATTTAATTGCCGCGCAACTGAAAAATGCTGACTTAAGAGGTGTAGACTTTATCGGCGCCGATTTGCGAGATGCTGACTTTAGTGGTGCCGATCTATCTACAAGCATGTTTCTCACTCAAATGCAAATGAATTCTGCAAAAGGAAACGAAGCGACAATATTGCCATCATATCTTCAACGGCCCTCTCATTGGATTTAATTTATTGGGGTACAATAGGGTAATTTTTAAAAAGAAAATGGAATGCCATTTTCAACACTTTTCCCTAACCTAAATCGGCATAATCTAAATAGATTTAAGAAAATTTGGTCGATAGGAGACAGCTATCGGACAGAATCTCAATGGAAATCGTAAAAAATGGTCGATAGATAATAGCTATTAGATAAATCCCTATCTTAGACATGTGAAAGGGTCTGTCTCTAAGCCAATAATTTGACTTATGAGACAGACCCTCTCCTATTGAATGCAGATGAGACGGTCAATCACTCGATTTTCCCATTTTTTAATAATAAGCCCCATGTTTCGCCGCTGTCTGTCGATTCGTATACATCATATAAATAGGTTGAGAACGAAAGGGTGTTATTGTTCTTCTGATCGACAGCAATATATGTAATGGGATTATCATAATTTAAAAAGGGAATTTCTATTTGTTTAGTCTTTAATGAATGAATGTCCATTGAATAAAACAAAACTTTATTATTTTCAACAGACGAATAGTAAAGGTTATCTCCAGAAAATGCGAGTGCTGTTGACATATTTGGTTCAGTCACGAGCTTCATGTTATCACCTTTATCATCAGATAAGTAGATTCCGCTCCTTGTTGACATTGCCATTAGATTAGGTTTTGTAGGGTGAGCGGCAATCATTCCGACTGTATCAGTATTTAAACCATTAAATTTTAGAGGCTCCCACGACTTCCCATCGTCCTCAGAACGATATACACCTGCTTTTAATGTAGAACGCTCCTTCTCATTAATAATATATATTATATTCGTTTCATACCCTACAGAAAGAAAATGAAAATCTCCTTCTCCATAAAAGGCAAGTTTTTCGAAGGAGGCCCCTTTGTCACTGCTTCTAATGATGCCAAGTGGATCTTCTAGATTTGTATTTTTTTCAGGATGACCACTCGCAATGAAACCTTCCTCTGTTGGTTGGAATCCTACATATTCATGTCTCTGAGAATTTCCTTCATACCACATCTTATTTGCAAAAATTTTAATTCCATCTTGTGAGGCGACATATAATCCTGAATCATTTCCAGGATAGCCTAACCCATATATTTGTTCAACTCGCTGGGGGGCAGCTTTTGTAATGGCGAATTCACTTACTTGAGCAGTCTCTTTATCATTTTTTTCTGTATTTGTATTTTGTTCATTTTTCGTGCAGCCTGCTGCGAATAGAACAAAAATAAAGATAACAGGAAGGAAAAAATATTTTGCCGTTTTCATGTTTTTCACTCCAACTACTATTAATTTATTCTTATATTCGATCCCAATAGTAACGGAAAAGTGTTTAATGAGCAAAGATTTGAATGAATGGGTGATGAAAATTTATACAAACTATCATGTTTGCCTATACTTTTTTTCGCTATGGACATATTTTGTAGAAAGGAATTCAATAAAGGAGGTTAAGAGTCAATGCCATTTGGTTATCCGTATACCTTTGCTTACTTCCCACCGGCGTACCCTGTGCCATGTTATGGAGGAGGCGGATTTTGGTTAGCTCTTGCAGTCGTATTGCTAATTCTACTAATTATATTTGGGGGGGTATTTTTTCTAGGGGATTGCTGTTAGTGAATAATGATTGGTGTAAAGCAATTTATTCATGATTGCTTTACCCTTGAAAGAAAAATGGACAGCCTTATTGATAGAAGTTTCGAAAAAGTTAATTTATAATTTAATAGAATGTTGATAATAAGGGGGATTTTGAATGACAACAAAAATGTATTCACCTGTGTGGGACTTAGACGTATTTTTTAAAGGTGGAAGTGATTCACCTGCATTTGCTGAACACGTAGTAGAAACGGAAAAGGAAATAAACGCATTTAAGACAGACGTACATAATTGGGAACCAACTAATTCGATTTCTGATACTACAGAGCTTTTAAACATAATAAAGAAATTTGAATTAGGTACGAAAAAAATTCGAGAAGCTAGTGCATTTGTCAGCTGTCTTCAAGCTCAAAATATAGAGGACAAAAAAGCAGACGAGCATCGTGCGAAATTAACGACGCTTAGTGCAGCCTTTCAATCTGCGTTAACCATTTTAGATGAAAAGCTAACAAAATATGATGCTTCTGTGTGGGAAAGTATTATGAATTCAGCTGAGTTAACTGAATTATCCTTTGTTTTGACAGAAAGGCGAACAGCCGCTACTGAAAAATTATCACAAAAAGAAGAAAGCTTAATTAATTCTTTAGCCATCGATGGGTATCATAGTTGGAGTCAACTCTATGATTTGGTTGTTGGTAATATTAAGATTCCGTTTAAGGATAATGGTGAAGAAAAGCAATTATCCATTGGACAGGCTGCGAATAAGTTTTCAAATCCTGATCGACAAGTACGTCGTGAAATCTTTGAAAAATGGGAAACAGCTTGGGAACAGCAATCAGATTATTTATCAAGAGCGTTAAATCATTTAGCTGGGTTCAGATTAAATGTATACAAAGAACGCGGATGGGAGGATGTTCTTAAAGAGCCGCTAGCCATTAATCGAATGGAAAAAGAAACGCTCGATACAATGTGGGAAGTTATCGCGAAGAATAAACAGCCACTTGTTGAATTTTTGAACAGAAAAGCGGAGTTGCTAGGATTAGAAAAATTAAGCTGGTATGACCTTGATGCACCAATGGGCAACACTGAAGTGAAGCTCTCCTATCAAGAAGGTGCAGAATTTATTATCGAGAACTTTACACATTTTGGTGAAGAAATGGCTTCTTTTGCAAAAATGGCGTTTGAAGAAAAGTGGATTGAAGCCGAAGATAGACCTGGAAAAAGACCAGGTGGTTTCCATACGTATTTTCCTGCAAGCAGCCAATCAAGAATTTTTATGACGTACTCGGGGACGCCATCAAATATTTCAACTTTAGCACATGAACTCGGACACGGTTTTCATACGTATGCGATGAGAGAATTAGCGTTATTAAATCGTAATTATGCCATGAATGTTGCTGAAACAGCTTCAACATTTGCGGAAATGATTGTTGCTGACGCATCTGTCAAAAAAGCACAAACAAAAGAAGAAAAAATTACTTTATTAGAAGATAAAATTCAAAGAACGATTGCTTTATTAATGAATATTCATGCTCGTTTCTTATTTGAAACTAAGTTTTATGAGGAACGTAAAAATGGTATGGTTAGTGTTGAGAAGTTAAATGCTCTGATGGAAGCGGCACAGAAAGAAGCATATGGAGATGCACTTTCACAGTACCATCCATCATTCTGGGCTTCAAAGCTTCACTTCTATATTACTGGGGTTCCATTTTATAATTTTCCATATACTTTCGGCTTTTTATTTTCACTTGGTATTTATGCACAAGCACTTGAGGAAGGCAAAGGCTACGAGGAAAAATATATCGCATTATTAAAAGACACGGCCTCAATGAAGGTTGAAGACTTAGCAAAGAAGCATTTAAATGTTGATTTAACAAAACCGGAATTTTGGGAAAAGGCCGTTGGATTATGTATTGAAGATATTAAGGAATTTCTAGCCCTTACTGAAAAATAGCATAACGACGATTCGTGTCTCCGATCATTATCTATACAATAAAGCCGCACTCTCAAGCGAGTGCGGCTTTTAATTGTTCATTATATTTTTCGTAATTTGAAAGGACTTATCATTGAGAATGAAAGAATGATCATCATAAATAAGAAGAATGGTGCTGGAATATACGGTATGGCAAAAAAACTAAGTGTGGCTAAGCAGCCAGCGGCCGTAATAGGTAGACCTGTAAAATAGCCATTATTTTCACTAATATTAAAGCGAGCAAGTCGAAAAGCACCACAGCCGATATAAAAAATGGTGAAAAATGCGCCTGGCGCACCAAATTCAGATAAAATTCCTTGATATATTAATAGTGCTGGGGCTACTCCAAATGATATAATATCACTCATGGAATCTAATTGTTTCCCTAAATCAGTTTCTATATTGAGCTTTCTGGCAACAATACCATCGAAACGATCGGCAAGTGCAGCAAGAAATATGAGCAGTAAGCTTAAATCCAAATGATCATTTAAGCAAAATAAGATTGCAAAGCCACCTAATGTTAAATTTGCTAAAGTCAGCATATTTGCTAGTTGAGCTTTACATTTCTTGATCGTTTGATCAAGCACGTCAGACAAAAACAAACTCTTCACTCCTTTATGTATAAAGAAATAACAACTGAATATTTCAACCGCTTATAATATCATATAGTATTTTAATTTTAAGCTTTTTATGACAATTCGTAAAGCTGTTCCTTCATGAAAGTCGGAATAGTTCTAATCGTTCTTAGCTCGTTTCGAAGGAAAGCTTTTCAAATGATCTTAATGGGACAATCTTAATTAGAATTGTTCCGAAGCTCTAGCACATTTCTTATTAGGAGGTGAAAAAATTGAAACAGTCACTATATCGCCTCATGATTGAATTAACGAACGGGAAGTGGACCTCTAGCATTTTAAACAAGTTTGCCCGTTCTAAAATGAGCCGCGTTATTATTCCGTCTTTTTCAAAAACATATAAAATAAATGAAAATGAAATGGATAAGGCAATTGAAGAATACGAGTCCTTACATGAATTTTTTACGAGAAAGTTGAAAGAGGGAGCACGTACACATGAGATTGAACCTAATTCGGCGATAAGTCCAGTTGATGCAGTCATTGAGGATATTGGATTCATTGAGCCGAGGAAGATGATAACTGTTAAAGGAAAGGAATATTCTATCAGTGAAATGCTAGGAAGCGAGGAAAAAGTTAAGAAGTATGTCGATGGATACTATATGATTTTTTATCTAAGTCCTAGCCACTACCATCGTATTCACAGTCCTGTAACTGGCCTAGTAGTAGATCAATGGACCTTAGGCACAAAATCATACCCAGTTAATAAGCATGGTTTGAAATATGGGAAAAGTGCACTTTCAAAAAATTACCGGAAAATTACGGAGGTTAAGCATGAGAAAGGGTTTATTTCGATTGTAAAAGTAGGAGCGATGTTTGTTAATTCAATCGAAGTAACACATGAAGGTGAGCAGCTCATAAAAGGTAATGAAATGGCTTATTTTACATTTGGTTCTACCGTTGTATTGCTGTTTGAAAAAGATAGCTTTGAGCCAATGTCATCAATCCAAACACCTGCAAATGTTAAAGTTGGAGAGTGTATTGGTTTTTTTAGAGATTAAAGTGGAAGACGCAAAGACTATGAGGGAAAAGTGGACAAGTAAATAAGAACATAAGAAAAGAGAGTGCTCCTAAAAGTTATACTTTTGGGACACCCTCTCGTAAAAGGAATTACTATTTATAAGTTTTTTCTTCCCTGTTATAAATTCTTTGCCTTTTCTAGGATGATACCTTAATTTTAATTGATAATGAACGTCGGTGAATTTCTGTCTCGATTAAGCGAATAAACTCTGGACTAAGCTTTAGTTCTTTTGCTTTAAAATATGATTCGACTAATAATTCGTCTGACAGCTTTCTCATATTTATTCACCTCCAAAAATATTACTTGTCTATATGCCGATATTTTTACAGTTAATGTAGATTTTTATGTTATATCCATACTCTAGCAAAATTACTTGTTTAGAACAACCGTTCCCTTATCCACAATGGATAGTGGATAACTTGTGGTTAAGTTGTTTATAACTAGAATAAAGCTGTATAGGAGCAATGTGGTTAATGTGTATAAAGTTATCCACAATTAGGAGGAAAGCGGATATTGTCGAAAAGTTTTTCAACGTTTGAAACAACAAATAAAATTAGATATGATGAAATCAAAAGTGTTGATCGTACGAATTTCTCATTTAATAGAGGTGTATAAATATTGTTGAAGCTTTTTTTGCCAGATCAGTATGCAAAAGATATATTTGAAATTACGCCAGAAAGTTTAAAAGAAAATGGTATTAAAGGCATTATTACTGATTTGGATAATACGTTAGTAGAATGGGACAGGCCGAATGCGACGCCTAAATTAGTGAAATGGTTTGAAGAAATGAAGCATAGTAATGTGAAGATTACGATTGTATCGAATAATAATGAAAACCGTGTTAAAGCATTTTCTGAACCGCTGCAAATTCCTTTTATTCCTGCAGCTAGAAAACCGCTAAGGCGGGCTTTTAATCAGGCAGTACATAAAATGGAGCTGAAAAAAGAAGAGACTGTTGTCATTGGCGATCAATTACTAACAGATGTTTTAGGTGGAAACCGAAGTGGATTCCGCACTATACTTGTAATTCCAGTTGCGCAAACAGATGGATTTTTTACACGTTTTAATCGATTGGTTGAAAGAAGAATATTAAATTGGTTCCGAAAAAAAGGAATGCTTTAACTTCATTCATTGGGTGGGGCGAGTTCGATAAACAAATTTGGGACCAAATATGTCTGGATGAAGTTGATTAGGAGGATTAAGTAGTGAGTGAGTATTTATGTATTGGTTGTGGTGTGAAAATACAAACAGAAGATAAAAATGCACTCGGATTTGCACCACAGTCCGCTCTTGAAAAGGAAGAGATTATTTGTCAACGATGCTTCCGTTTAAAACATTATAA
This sequence comes from Cytobacillus sp. Bva_UNVM-123, assembly GCF_046351715.2. Classification (NCBI taxonomy): domain Bacteria; kingdom Bacillati; phylum Bacillota; class Bacilli; order Caryophanales; family Bacillaceae; genus Cytobacillus; species Cytobacillus sp. Bva_UNVM-123. The sequence goes on along the minus strand of NZ_CM177772.1, from coordinate 3,448,562 downwards.
TGAAGTTCAGGATGTTGATTTAACTGATGATGATTTTCTTAAAATCTTAAATACAATTGGCAGTAGTGATGCCTTAATCGTAAAGATTGTAGATATTTTTGATTTTAATGGAAGTTGGCTGCCAGGCCTGCATCGATTTGTCGGTAAAAACAAAATTCTTCTCGTTGGAAATAAAGTAGATTTGCTTCCAAAGTCTGTGAAACAGAATAAATTAATTAACTGGATGAAACAGGAAGCGAAGGAGCTAGGCTTAAAACCTGAAGATGTCTTTCTTGTGAGTGCAGCGAAAGGGCAGTCTATAAAAGAGGTAGCTGCTGCCATTGATGAATACCGAAAAGGAAAAGACGTTTATGTAGTTGGGTGCACAAATGTAGGAAAATCAACCTTTATTAATCGTATCTTAAAAGAAGTAACTGGTGAAGGAGATGTCATTACTACCTCTCATTTCCCTGGAACAACTCTTGATATAATTGAAATCCCATTGGCTGATGGGAGAGCTTTAATTGACACACCGGGAATAATAAACCACCATCAAATGGCTCATTATGTTGATAAGCGTGATTTAAAAATTATTACCCCAAAAAAAGAGATTAAACCAAAAGTGTATCAGTTAAATGAAGGACAGACACTTTTCTTTGGTGGACTAGCACGCTTCGACTATATTAGCGGTGGACGCATGTCTTTTATATGTCATTTTTCAAATGAAATTAATATTCATAGAACAAAGCTTGAAAATGCAGATGAATTATATTTAAATCATGCAGGAAAATTATTAACTCCCCCAAGAATAGAGCAAATGGATACTTTTCCTCATCTCGTTAAGCATGAATTCAATGTGAAAGAAGGAAAAGTGGATATCGTTTTTTCTGGTCTTGGTTGGATTACAATTAATGAACCAGGTGCAAAAGTAGCTGCATACGTACCGAAAGGTGTTAATGCATTAATAAGAAGATCTTTAATCTAGAGGAGTGGGATTTTGAAAAAGCTATTTGCTGTTATTGGGGACCCAATTGCCCATTCAATGTCACCCATTATGCATAATGAATTGTTTAAAATTAATAAAATAGATGCTCATTATCATCCTCTCCATGTGAAAAAAATCGATTTAGAGGCCGCAATTAAAGGTTTAAAGGCAATTGGGACAGCAGGCTTTAATGTGACAATTCCACATAAAGAAACGATTATCCCATTTCTAGATCGACTTGATCCGCTTGCTGAAGCAATTGGTGCAGTTAATACTGTCGTTAATGAAGATGGTGAATTAGTCGGCTATAATACAGATGGAAGCGGCTATGTAAAAGGGTTAATGGATAAAATAGAGACGATAAATGATAAAAATATTTTAATCATTGGTGCCGGCGGTGCAGCAAGGGCACTTTATTTCACTATGGCAAGAACTGGTGTTAAAAGATTAGATATTTGTAATCGAACTTTGGCTAAAGCGGCTGCAATTGTAGAGGATTGTCCCTATTCGGTTGTTTCTCGAGCAATAGAAATAAGTTCTGCAGAGGCGAGTCTTTCTCAATACGATATCATTATTCATACGACATCGATTGGAATGGCTCCCGATATTAATCAGCTACCTTTATCATTACACAACTTACAACCAAATGCTTTTGTCAGTGATATCATATACAACCCCCTCGAAACAAAATTATTGCATGAAGCGAAACAAAGAGGTTGCATAGTTCAAAACGGATTGAATATGTTTGTTCACCAAGGAGCCCTTGCATTCGAAAAATGGACAGGTATTTCTCCAGATACTGAGCAGATGAAAGCAAATGTACTTCAACAACTAGGAGGATAACGAAATGTTAACAGGTAAACAGAAACGTTTTTTACGTTCAAAAGCTCACCATTTAAATCCGATTCTTCAAGTAGGAAAAGGTGGAGTGAATGAAAATATGATTAAACAAGTGGCAGACGCACTTGAAGCAAGAGAATTAATGAAAATTAATATTTTACAAAATTGTGATGAGGATAAACAAACTGTTGCAGAAGAATTATCAATGGGAACAAATGCCGAGCTTGTTCAAATTATTGGAAATACGATTGTTCTGTACAAAGAATCAAGAGAAAATAAGCAGATTAGTTTACCTTAAGGCAGGTGGAGACACTTGAAGAGAATCGGCATTTTAGGAGGTACCTTTGATCCACCGCATCTTGGACATTTAATTATTGCGAATGAAGTTTTGGCTGCACAATCATTAAATGAAATCTGGTTTATGCCGAATCAAGAGCCTCCACATAAGAAAAAGTTGAATGCAATTAGTGATGAAGATAGATTAAACTTGCTGAAACTAGCTATAAGGAATCATCCAAATTTCAAAGTGGAGCAAATTGAACTTGAGAGGGAAGGGCCTTCATATACGTATGAAACAATGGAATTACTCATTGAGAAACATGCAAATACCCAATTTTACTTTATTATTGGTGCAGATATGATTGAATACTTGCCCAAATGGCGTCATATTGACCAATTAGTAGAAATTGTTCAATTTATTGGTGTTCAAAGACCAGCATATCGAACAGAGAGTATTTATCCACTTCTTTATGTAGATGTTCCTGAAATTGAGATTTCCTCCAGTTTAATTCGCAGCCGCTTAAGAGAAGGAAAAACAATTCGCTATCTCGTTCCTGATTCCGTTCGGGACTATATTGAGGAGAAATGCTTATATGGAACGTGAACTAGCTTTGAAAATAGTAAAAGAACAGTTAACAGAACATCGTTATCTTCATACAATTGGTGTGATGGAAACAGCCATTTCACTTGCTAATATTTATCAAGCTAATTGGAAAAAAGCGGAGTTAGCCGCTATTTTTCACGATTATGCTAAATTTCGTCCAAAAGAGGAAATGAAACAGATAATTATTGACCAGCACATGCCGAGTGAATTGCTTGATTTTAATAGTGAGCTTTGGCATGCGCCTGTAGGGGCCTATCTCGTACAGAAGGAAGCAGGGATTAATGATCCGGAAGTATTAGATGCGATTAAATATCATACATCAGGTCGAATTGGTATGACTTTGCTTGATAAAATAATTTATTTAGCTGATTATATTGAGCCTGGAAGACATTTCCCTGGAGTTGATGAAGTTCGAGAACTAGCAAAGTTTAGCTTAAATAAAGCATTAATTAAATCGATCCAAAATACAATTTTATTTCTAATGAAGAAAGGCCAACCTGTTTTTCCGGGCACTTTCTTTACATATAATGACCTTGTCATGCGTCAGGAGGACTAATAAAATGAATGAAAAAGAATTGCTTTACACTGCAGTGAAAGCAGCTGATGACAAAAGAGCAGAAGACATTATCGTTCTAAATATGAAAGGAATTTCGTTAATAGCTGATTACTTTATTATTTGTCACGGAAACTCAGATAAGCAAGTTCAGGCTATTGCTCGTGAAATGAAGGATAAGGTTGAAGAAATGGGCTATTCCGTGAAGCGAATGGAAGGTTTTGATGAGGCAAGATGGGTTTTAGTTGACATTGGCGATATTGTTGTCCATATCTTCCACCGAGATGAAAGAAGCTATTATAATTTAGAAAGACTTTGGGGCGATGCACCAGTTGAAAACGTGCCAAGTGAGTTTAATCAATGACATATGGGCAGTTTGCTTATCTTTATGATGAACTAATGAAAGATGCTCCCTACGATAAATGGGTGGAATTCGTATTAAACTATACGTCAAAATATTCTATTCAAGGGAGAAATCTGCTTGATCTTGCTTGTGGAACTGGAGAGCTCTCTGTCAAGCTAGCTGAAGAGGGATTTCATGTAACTGGAGTCGATCTGTCAGATGATATGTTGACTGTAGCTGAAGCAAAAGCGAATAAAGCTGGATTGAACATTCCGTTTTATCAACAAAATATGGCTGAACTTGACGGACTTGGTGAATTTAATTTGATCGGGATCTTTTGTGATTCTTTAAATTATTTACAAACTGAAAAAGAAGTTCAAGAAACATTTCAATCTGTTCACCGTCATTTGTCTTCTGACGGACTTTTTATTTTTGATGTTCATTCTATATATAAGATAAATGAACAATTCGTAGGACAAACATTTGCGCTTAATGAAGAAGTGATAAGTTATATTTGGGAGTCGTATGAAGGTGATGCTCCCAATAGTGTAGAGCATGATTTAAGCTTTTTTGTCCTAGATGAACAAACTGGAAAATATGACCGTTATGATGAGCTACACTTTCAGCGCACCTTTCCAATCGAATTGTATAAAAATTGGCTTACAGAGGCTGGGTTTGAAATAGTTGATGTTGTTGCTGATTTTGAACCGATCTCTCCACAAAGCCAATCCGAACGAATTTTCTTTGTCTGTAGAAAATGACGTTATGATTGCTCGTATGTTTTTTGCAATAAATGGGCCAGCTTTTCGGAGCTGGCCCTCATTTTATTACTAAAAGCAATGCAGAGGAGATGACGGAAGTGTAGACGACTGAATAGCATATGAGAGAAAAAATTTACAAAGCCATAAAAAATATTTTAAATAAAGAAGGATTTATTTATGTTCCGCCGAATGATCTTATGATAGGTCATAATGTTTTTTAATATGTTCAAGTTCTTCTGCAAACTTTGTATGGGTTGCTTGAAATATGTGCTCAAAAACATCCCCTAATTCATTTTCAAGCACTTTAATCCCTTCACCTGTTATCCCGCCTTTTACACATACCTTTTCTTGTAATGTCGGCAAAGTATAAAAGCCTTTTTTCAGTAAATCTCCTAAACCAATTAACATTCCTTCTGCAAGTGTTGTGGCTGTTTCTTTGTCTATTTTTGTTTCTTTTACAGCGGCAGTAATAAATCTTTGTGTTAAATAGCTAAAAAATGCTGGTCCACAACTGACAATATCAGAGGCAACTCTCGTTATTTCCTCTTCAATTTCAACAGGCTTCGAAATATGAGCAAACATTTCTTGTAACGTTTTTTTCCACTTAGGATCGCAATGTTTACCGAATGAAAACAAGGAAATACCGGAAAGAGCCCGGTTCGTAATGCTTGGGATAATTCTTGCAACGGAACATGTTGTAATGGATTCTAATTGCTGAACACTTATTGGACTAGTTATCGAAACCATGCATTTATCCTTTGTTAAAGAAGGGGTGATATCCTTTATGACGTGATGAATATCTTTAGGTTTAACACAAATAAAGATTAAAGTTGAATGCTCAGCTACCGCTTTACCATTATCCTCTACTTGTACTTCATTATAAATCTGCTTAATTTCAAGCGCTTTTGCTTTCGTTCGATTTGTTATCTTTAACGAAGAAGGAGATACAGCTTTACTATCAAGCAAGGCCTCAGTCAATATTCTCCCCATATTTCCAGTCCCGATGATACCAATTTTCATTGTTTCTGTCCTCCTTTACAAGCAAACTTACTCATATACGATATGAAAGCTTAGTTTCGATTATGCTAAAAAGAAAGGAAGATATAAATTGTTCGATTGGATTAGAGTAAATAAAGTTTATATTATTGGAGTTGCTCTAGTTATGGCAGTGTCGATTTATTTTTTATTGAAATCGGATGAGGAGCATAATGTTTTGGAAAATGACTATGCTTTGCTGTCGAATGGACAACTTCTTTCTAATGAGGAAGCTGATTCGATAGAGATGGAAGAAGAGATAATCATTGTTGATGTAAAAGGTGCTGTGCTTAATCCTGGGGTTTATGAAGCAGCAGCAAATGATCGCGTAATCGATATGATTACGAAAGCTGGAGGACTAAATGAACATGCAGACGAATCTAGAATAAATTTCGCTATTCGAGTAGAGGACGAAATGGTCATTTATGTCCCGATAATCGGTGAGGAAGGAGCTGATGGAAGTGATTTTGTATTTGAGGGGACAGCTAGTAAGGGGAAAAATGATGGAAAGGTAAACTTGAATACTGCAAATGAAACGGAATTACAAACATTGCCAGGAATTGGACCTGCAAAAGCAGCTATGATAATCGAATATCGCGAAAAAAATGGTCCATTTAAAGCAATTGAAGATCTAAAGTTAATTAGTGGGATAGGCGATAAAACTTTCGAAAAGTTACAAAGCAGCATTAAAGTAAAATAAGGTAATAGATTGACCCATTGCTTTTCTCATTTTAAACTTAAACATATAAAATGCATAGAAGGAGTACAAGGATGAAAAGAAAAAGCTGGGATGAATATTTTATAGCGATTGCAAGTGAAGTAGGTTCACGTTCTACATGTCCAAGATTGCATGTAGGTTGTGTCATTGTAAAGGATAAACACATTATCTCAACAGGTTATAACGGCTCTATCCATGGGCATGATCATTGTGAGGATGTAGGCTGTTTAATAAACGAACAGGGAAGATGTATTCGCACATTACATGCGGAAGAAAATGCAGTTCTTCATGCTGAGCGAGGATTGCTTAAAGGGGCAACTGCATTTATTACTCATGAGCCATGTGAAAAATGCGCAAAAACACTAGCACAGTCAGGAATAAAACGAATTGTCTACCGAAATGCATATCCAAATAAATGGAATGATTACTTTTTAAAGGATATTGAAGTTGTCCATCTACCAATAAAAACGGATGAGCAGTGAGAATCATTGTGCTACAGTGATTCTTTTTTAAAATTAGGTATTAATAAAGGATAATGTTGATTTATGCACCTGTTGATTGGAGTGAAAATCAACAGCCCTGTTTAACAGAGGCAAAATAAAAAAAGGGGTATAGTATGGAATGAAAGGGAAGTGGATTTATTTTTCTTTTGCTGCGCTTTTAGGAATGCTGGCCGCATTTAGTAAACAATACGTCTATTTTTCAGTTTTTATATTCGGCTTCGTCTTTCTCTATTATAAAAAGAGTTTTTCAAAAAAGGAGCTTTTATTCATATGTTGTATGTATACCATTTTCTTTGTGAGAAGTGAAATGGTTGAAAGAACTAACGTAACAAAGCTTTCCGGAAATGAGAAAAATTTTTATCTCTTATTGCAAGATGATTCTAAAGTAGATGGAAATATGTTTTCCGCAATTGGACAAGAAATGATTCATAAAGAAAAATTAGTGATTCGGTATAAATTAAAGACTGAAAAAGAAAAAGAACTATTTCTTGAACATCTAAAAATAGGTATGTCTTGTCATGTAAAAGGAAGCCTTGAGCAACCATTACTAGCTTCCAATGAAAATGCTTTTAATTATCGAGAATACTTAAATAGAAATGGAGTATTTTGGGTTTTACAAATTGAGCATATCAACCTCGTAAACTGTAGCTCCCCTAAAAAGACCTTCCACATATATTTTCAAACACTTCGAAATGATGGCATTTCTTATGTAAATGAACATTTTCCAACTGAATCTGCACCATTAGCAATCGCTTTATTATTTGGGGAACGAAATTATATTGATTCTAATATATTGAATTTATACCAAAAACTTGGAATCATTCATTTATTGGCGATCTCTGGTCTCCATGTCGGTATGCTTGCAGGTATGATTTTTTATTGTGGAATAAGAGTTGGCATATCAAGAGAAAAGATGATGACTGCTCTACTTTTATTTTTACCATGTTATGTAATACTAACTGGTGCAGCACCCTCTGTTATCCGGGCAGTTTTTATGATGATGATTTTCCTCGCTTTAAAAAAATGGTGCAGTAAATTATCACTACTTACAATTGATATAATTAGTATCGTTTTTATCGTATATTCACTAATTTCTCCTTTAGTCATCTATCATGTCGGTTTTCAGCTTTCGTTTTGTGTTAGCTTTTCTCTCATTCTTTCCGCACCGATTATAATGAAAAAAATAACTCATCCAATTGCTCTTCTCTTTGTAACTTCCTTCATTTGTCAATTAGCTGCCACCCCTATATTGTTTTATTATTTTTATGAAGTTTCCCTGATTTCTATTATGGCAAATGTTATTTTTATTCCATTGTTTTCTGTTGTCATATTACCAACGATTATTATATTATTTCTTCTTCATTTACTGTTAGGTCAGTTCATACATTTTTTCCTACATCCTTTTAATTTCCTTATAATCTTAATGGATAATTTCACTGAAGTTCTAACTCTGTTTCCTATTACAACGATAACGCTTGGAAAGCCCACATTACCTGTTCTTTTACTTTATATCATCGTTGTGCCAGTATTTTTCTCGCTTTGGGAGAAAAGTAACGAATTAAAGCATTTTATAAAAATAACAATGATCCTATTGCTCGTTTTTTTCATTCACAGCGCCCAAAGCACCTTTTCTCCTTATGGCGAAATTACGTTTATTGATGTTGGTCAAGGTGATAGTATTTTGATAAGAATGCCCTATAGACAAGGAAATTATTTAATCGATACTGGCGGTACATTAAAGTTTGATACAGAAAACTGGAAGGTTAGGCAAAAGCAATATGAGGTTGGAAAAGATGTGGTTGTCCCTTATTTAAAAAGCAAAGGGATCACAACTATTGACAAGCTTATTTTAACGCACGGTGATATGGATCATATTGGTGGAGCTAAAGAGGTTATAAAGGAGATAGAAGTAAAAGAACTGATAATGCCTATTACAATGGAGCTTTCAACACTAGAGAGGGAACTATTAATGATGGCAAGCAAAAAGAATATTCCCGTTCAATTTACAAAGGCGGGAGATAATTGGAGAACAGGTGATGTAGTTTTTCAGGTTTTATCCCCTCAAACAGCAAATGATGATAATCGAAATGATGGTTCCATCGTTCTGTATACAAAAATAGGTGGGTTAAGATGGCTATTTACAGGCGATTTAGAAGAGGGTGGAGAAGAAAAATTAATTGAGCATTACAAGGAATTAAAAATTGATGTATTAAAGGTCGGTCATCATGGGAGTAAATCCTCAACTTCAGAGAATTTTTTAGATAAGACGCAACCAAAAATTGCCGTTATTTCAGCTGGAAAAAATAATCGTTACGGGCACCCAAATAAGGAAGTCCTTGCAAGTCTAACTGAAAGGAATATTAAAGTGCTGCGAACAGATCAGCATGGGGCAATCATTTATACGTTCAAAAAAGACAAAGGAACCTTTTCTATTCAACTTCCATAGAATGAAGTTAAACGATAAAAAAGAAGCTGCACTGAGTGCAGCTCCTATAATTTACTTCATATGTAGTTATTAAGAGCCTACAACTTTAACGACTGTTGCGATAATAAATAGCGTTGCAAAAAAACCGAAAGAAACAATGAATCCCATTCCGCCGTCAATCGCATCATTACGCTTACATTGGACGTCCTTTTCAAATTCGTTCACAGTCTACCCCTCCTATTTCCTTTTTAGTATAAGCGATTAGAAAAAAAAAATCTACCGTTCCTCGTTTGTTTTCTAATTATGACAAGAGTTGTCACAAATAAGTTATAAAACGATGGCAAAAATAGAAGTAAAGTGGTGCACCGTCGAAACTTGAGTATCCTAGGCCTCAGTTTTCGATGTTCAATATAGATGGGGAGTTGGCATTGAAATGGCAATGCTAACTCTCTTTAAATACAATGGTTACCGCTTGTCAAATCACCTTAGCTTCTTTAGGATAAAGATAGAAATTCTTCATGGGAAATTTATTGGGAAACTTGATAAAAATCTGAAGAAATATGCTAAGGCGAATTTGATGAACGGAGAGATTTAAGTGGTATTTGATTTATGGAAACAAATTAAAGGCAAAAAGTTTTCTCCTATTTATTTATTATATGGAGCAGAGTCCTTTCTTATAAACGAAACAAAGCAGCTGCTAATAAATACTGTATTAACAGAAGAAGAATTAGATTTTAATTTATCTTCGTTTGATTTAGAGGAAACTCCAATTGAAGCAGCACTTGAGGAAGCAGAAACCTATCCCTTCTTCGGGGAAAAAAGATTGATTTTTTTACATAATCCTGTTTTTTTAACGTCTGAAAAAACGAAGGAAAAGACAGAGCATCATTTAGCAAAACTCGATAACTATTTGAAAGAACCATCCCCTTATTCGATTGTTGTTTTTATTGCACCATACGAAAAATTAGATGAACGGAAAAAGATAACGAAAGAGCTAAAAAGAAAAGCGGCTTTACTTGAAGCGAAGAAGTTAAGTGAAGCTGAACTAAAATCGTGGGTGAATGAACGTGCTTCAATGAATGGGGTGGAAATAGATGATCGAGCAATAGAATTGATGATAACACTTGCAGGTACGAACCTTTTTATGCTGACAAGTGAAGTAGATAAGCTTGCATTATTTGTTGGCGTTGGTAATCGAATTGATGAGGAAACTGTTGACAGACTTGTTTCACGTTCATTAGAACAAAACATCTTTACACTTGTGGATAAGATAGTTCATCGAAAAATCGATGAAGCATTAAGAATTTATTATGATTTATTAAAGCAAAATGAAGAACCGATTAAGATTCTTTCCATTATTACAGGTCAATTCAGGCTTATTTATCAAGTAAAAGAATTAGCTAGAAGGGGCTATGGCCAGCAGCAAATTGCTGGCAATTTAAAAGTCCATCCATTTCGGATTAAACTTGCTGCTGGACAAGCACAGCTTTTTCAAGATTTAGAGCTTGCAAATATTATGAAACTGCTAGCTGAGGCAGATTTTGCGATGAAAACAGGCGGGATGAATAAGCAGTTATTAATTGAAATGTTTTTATTCCGTTTAAATAAAAAATAAAAGGCTATCCGTAAAGGATAGCCATTATTTTTACAACTTACGCATTTAAAGCATTCATTTTTTTCATTAAACGAGATTTTTTACGAGCAGCAGCATTTTTGTGAACAAGACCTTTAGCAGCAGCTTTATCTAGTTTACGAGCAGCTTCAACGAAAGTTTCTTTTGCAGCAGTTGCATCGTTATTAACGATAGCAGCTTCAACTTTCTTAACAGCAGTACGCATTGCAGATTTTGCAGTAACGTTTGCAGCGTTTTTAGCTTCATTAATTTTAACACGCTTAATAGCAGATTTAATGTTTGGCACACCATTCACCTCCCGAAAAAAACATCGAGATTATATTAACTCGACTTTCACATTCATGACAATTCAATATTTCAGAACAAGTGATATTTTATCAAACACCACGTCATATTGCAATACTCTCCTTTTATTTACTTTCTTATCGCAATCAAAAATGAATGTTTTAACAGGATAAAGGAAAAGATAGGAAATAGGATAAAAGTAAAAATAAAGGGTGATGAATATGGGAGATTCATTAGATTTAAATAAATACGCGGTCAGAACTGATCTTGCCATTGAAGCTCGGGAAATGGTTATTGCTGATCGACAAAAGCATATACAAGATGAAGAGGACTTATCGCAAATTGAAGGTGTTGTCATAAAAGAAAGAGAAGAAGACGGCATTAAGGTTTCCTATGTAGAAGTGACAAACGAAGGGGCCGTCACAATTGAAAAAAAAGAAGGAACATATTTAACCCTTGAAGCGGCGGGAATTCGCCAGCAGGATACAGATATGCAGCGGAAAGTTGCAGAAATATTCGCGAAAGAATTTTCTCAGTTTTTGCAACAGGCAGGAATTAAGAAGGATGCCGCATGTTTAGTAGTGGGATTAGGGAACTGGAATGTCACGCCTGATGCGCTGGGACCGCAAGTTTGTGAAAACCTTTTAGTTACAAGACATCTTTATCAGCTACAGCCAGAGAGTGTAGAGGAGGGATTTCGTCCTGTTAGTGCGATTGCTCCTGGAGTAATGGGATTAACGGGCATTGAAACAAGCGATATTATTTTTGGCATAGTAGAAAAATCAAAACCGGATTTTGTGATCGCGATTGACGCTCTAGCCTCAAGGTCGATCGAAAGGGTGAATGCGACCATTCAAATTTCGGATACTGGGATTCATCCTGGCTCAGGTGTTGGAAACAAAAGAAAGGAAATTAGTAAGGAAACATTAGGCATTCCAGTTATCGCAATTGGAGTACCGACTGTCGTTGATGCTGTTTCCATTACGAGCGATACGATTGATTTTATTTTAAAGCACTTCGGTAAAGAAATGAAAGAAGGGAATCGACCATCAAGAGCATTGACCCCAGCTGGAATGAGTTTTGGCGAGAGAAAGAAACTAACTGAAGAAGATTTACCAGAGGAACAGCATCGCAAAACATTTCTCGGGATGATCGGTACACTTGAGGAAGAAGAAAAGCGGAAACTAATCTATGAAGTTCTCTCACCGATCGGACATAATTTAATGGTGACCCCTAAAGAGGTAGATGTATTTATTGAGGATATGGCAAATTTACTTGCCAATGGTTTAAATGCTGCACTCCATCATAAGGTTGATCAAAAAAGTGCAGGCTTCTACACAAGATAAGATTATTTCTGTTCTATCTTCTCTAGTAAAGTCATAAGAATTACTAGACTTTCGTTAGAGAGGTGGAAGGATGAAACTATATGTTTTTGTAAAAGGTACGAGTTTGCTTAAAGTCGTTGGCAGCTTTTTGCTATTCTTGCTTTTAACCTTTTTGATAAGTAGTGCTTTAACATCAATCAAACCTGAATATCGGCTTAGCTCCTCATCTGTAAATACGGCAACAAATAATATTACTGGAGAAATGCTGTATCATTTTCTTGGCTGGGAAAACCGCCACTTTATGCAAGGGATGAAAGAACAGTCGGCAAAACCAACATTTATGAATGTTATTTTTAAACTCTCAACAAATATTAATTTAGATGATCCAAGGAGCTTATTAGGAAGGGAGTTGCCGTCTTTTTCTTTATATGACAGTAAAATAATATTGGCAAGTGAAGGAACTGACTATACGAACATGCCCATGGAATCGACACCTCCCATAGAGATTCTAAAAGCAGAACAGGAAGCAACTTTACAAAATACTGAGGACATAAATACACATGAAACAGCAAATAATACTGATTTATCAACTGGTGGGCGGGAAGTTGTTTATTTATACTTCACTCATAATACCGAATCATATTTGCCTTATTTAAAAGGAGTTACAAATCCGAACCATGCTTATCATTCACAATTAAATGTGACAAAAATAGGTGACAAGTTAAAAGAAGAGCTTGAATCAAGAGGGATCGGAACTAACCTAGATAAAACGGATATTTACGGGAGATTAATAAAGAAAGATTTAAATTTTGATTATTCCTATCAAGAAGCAAGACCTGTCGTTCAAGCAGCAATTGCTAATAATCGTGACTTAGAATACTTTATTGATATTCATCGTGATTCGAAGAGAAAACAGCACACAACACTAGACCTTAATGGAAAAAAATATGCAAAGCTAGCCTTTGTTGTAGGAGCAGAGCATCCAAATTATGAGAAAAATTTAAGGCTCGCAAAAGAGATGCATACTTTATTAAATAAAAAGTATCCTGGATTGAGTAGAGCCGTTATTAAGAAAGAAGGGAAAGGAACAAACGGCAAATATAATCAGGATTTATCAAGTAATGCCATGCTCATTGAATTCGGTGGAGTAGATAATACATTTGAAGAGCTTAATTTATCTGCAGAAGCACTTGCAGACGTATTTAGTGAATTTTACTGGCAGGCTGAAAAGGTTAGTAATCCAATAACAAATCCAGATGAAAAGAATTGATTAGGATAGGTGGCTATGATGAAATGGTTTATGGTTAAAGCATTTTTATTTGTCTCACTCATGTTCGTTGCCGTTTTATTCGGGATGCAGCAGGCACATGAAGGCATTCAAAACATGAAGGGATTTGATGACGCTGCTTTTAAAAGTGCCTTTACTCTTCAAGAGAAAGAAAGTGGAGAATATGCAGCGTCCATACTTGGAAACGAAGTATCAAGCCATGACATAAAGGAAAAACAGCGGCAGCTTGAAGAAATGAAAGCTTATAATTTTTTTTCTTCAATAGGAAAAAAACTTTCCGATGGTGTGACAAGTATGACCGAAAAGTCTATTGATTTTATGACAGAACTTTTAAAGGAAAAGTAGCGGCTGCAAATAGCAGTCGTTTTTTCAATTATCTCTATGATTGTAGATTGAATCTTATAAAACGTACTGCTATAATCTAAAAATAGTGTAAGTAATATTAAAGTAGGAAATTTTTATTTTTTAAGATAGATGTTGGCTTATTGCCAAAGCGCGTTAGCTTTTCATAGTAGGAGTGAAACAATGAATAGAGAAGAGAGACTAAAGAGACAATCGAAAATCCGAAATTTTTCCATCATTGCTCATATTGATCATGGAAAATCTACATTAGCAGACCGGATATTAGAAAAAACAAAAGCATTAACATCTCGTGAGATGAAGAATCAGCTGCTAGATTCAATGGATTTAGAAAGAGAACGGGGCATAACCATTAAATTGAATTCTGTTCAATTAAAATATAATGCGAAAGATGGAGAAACTTATATTTTTCATTTAATTGATACACCAGGCCATGTCGATTTTACTTATGAAGTTTCCCGTAGCTTAGCTGCCTGTGAGGGAGCTATTTTAGTTGTGGATGCTGCACAAGGAATTGAAGCGCAAACATTAGCAAATGTTTATTTAGCATTAGATAATGATTTAGAAATTTTGCCTGTCATTAATAAAATTGATTTGCCAAGTGCAGATCCAGAGCGAGTTCGGAATGAGATTGAAGAAGTGATTGGCCTTGACGCTTCTGAAGCTGTTCTTGCATCAGCGAAAGCTGGTATTGGAATTGAAGATATTTTGGAGCAGGTTGTTAAACAAGTTCCAGCACCGACTGGTGATCCAGACGCTCCTCTAAAAGCCCTTATTTTTGACTCATTATTCGATGCCTATCGCGGTGTTATTGCATACATTCGTGTCGTCGAGGGTACAGTTAAAGCTGGTGACAAGATTAAAATGATGGCGACCGGTAAAGAGTTTGAAGTTATCGAGGTCGGCGTTTTCTCCCCGAAAGCAGAAGTGCTGGACGAGCTGACTGTTGGGGATGTTGGATTTTTAACAGCCTCGATTAAAAATGTTGGGGACACAAGAGTTGGGGATACGATCACAAATGCGAAAAATGGTGCAACAGAAGCACTACCAGGATACCGTAAACTGAATCCAATGGTTTATTGTGGTCTATATCCAATTGATAGTGCGAAGTTTAATGATTTACGAGAAGCGCTTGAGAAGTTAGAGTTAAATGATTCGGCATTACAATTTGAGCCAGAAACATCACAAGCTTTAGGCTTTGGTTTCCGCTGTGGATTTTTAGGATTACTTCATATGGAGATTATACAAGAGCGGATTGAACGGGAATTCAAAATTGATTTAATTACGACAGCTCCGAGTGTTATTTATGAAGTCATTATGACAGATGGAACAGAATTAAAAATAGATAACCCATCCAAAATGCCTGACCCTCAAAAAATTGACCATATTGAAGAGCCATATGTGAAAGCGACTATGATGGCGCCTAATGATTATGTTGGAGCGATTATGGAGCTATGTCAGCAAAAACGAGGTATTTTCCTCAATATGCAATACATGGATGAGACAAGAGTGAATATCACGTATGAAATCCCATTATCTGAAATTGTGTATGATTTCTTTGATCAATTAAAATCGAATACAAAAGGATACGCTTCTTTTGATTATGAGTTAATTGGCTATAAGCCATCTAAACTTGTGAAGATGGATATTCTTCTAAATGGCGAAAAAGTGGATGCACTCAGCTTTATTGTCCATAAAGACTTTTCCTATGATCGGGGCAAAGTCATTGTTGAAAAATTAAAGGAACTCATTCCTCGCCAGCAATTTGAAGTGCCTGTGCAAGCAGCAATTGGTCAGAAAATCGTCGCACGTTCAACCATTAAATCAATGGGTAAAAACGTTCTTGCTAAATGTTATGGTGGTGACATTTCCCGAAAACGTAAGCTTTTAGAAAAGCAAAAAGAAGGGAAAAAGCGCATGAAGCAGGTTGGTTCTGTTGAAGTTCCTCAAGAGGCATTTATGGCCGTGTTGAAAATGGATGACTCTAGTTCGAAGAAATAAATACGATTAAAGAGGTCAGAAATGCTTTTGATGAAAAAGCAACTCTAGCCTCTTTTTTCTCATTTGGAGTGGTAGTGAAAATGATAGAAGCAGCCTATATTCATATTCCGTTTTGCGAGCATATTTGCCATTATTGTGATTTTAATAAAGTATTTCTGAAAGGTCAGCCAGTTGATGAATACCTCGATGCACTTGCATTAGAAATGGAACTGACTTTGCAAGAAGCACCAACAAATACGCTGAAAACGATCTTTATCGGTGGTGGTACACCGACTGCATTAACTGAACAACAACTGGAAAAGCTTTGCTTAATGATAAAGAAAAATCTTCCGTATACTAAAAATACGGAATTTACATTTGAAGCAAATCCTGGAGACCTTTCTGAGAAAAAGCTTCAGATTTTATTTGAAGCAGGTGTGAACCGAATTAGTTTTGGTGTACAAACATTTAATGAAGAATTGCTTAAGAAAATTGGCAGGGTTCATCGAGCAAAGGATGTTTTCGAGTCAGTTGAAGCAGCGAAGAAGAACGGTTTCAAAAATATTAGCATTGATTTAATTTATAGCTTACCTGGACAAACAGTTGCCGATTTTAAAGAAACACTTCATACTTCATTCAGCTTAAATATTCAGCATTATTCAGGCTATTCACTGATTATTGAACCTAAAACGGTATTTTATAATTTAATGAATAAAGGGAAGCTTCCTTTGCCTGGGGAAGATGTTGAGGCAGAAATGTATGAAATATTAATGGAAGAAATGGACCTACATGGGTTCAAGCAATATGAAATTAGTAATTTTTCTAAGCCTGGGTTTGAAAGCAAGCATAATTTAACCTATTGGAACAATGAGTGGTATTATGGTTTTGGTGCTGGAGCACATAGCTATATTAATGGGGCACGTATTTCTAATCACGGGCCATTAAAAAAATATATGGAAACAGTTCATTCGAAGGAACTACCAATTATTCATAAACATATCGTATCTCGAACAGAAAAAATAGAAGAAGAGATGTTTTTAGGGTTAAGAAAAACAGCAGGAATTTCAATCCAAAAATTTATTGAGAAATTTGAAGAAAGTCCTTTGGATATTTTCAAAAATGAATTAAACGCTCTTGAAGAACGTAATTTAATTCAACTTACACAAGATGAGATTCGATTAACGAAAAAAGGACGCTTATTGGGAAATGAAGTTTTTCAAGCGTTTCTTAAGTAGAATGATGTCGATAAATGAAGAAAAAGGAAGATAAGCGTTTTTTATTGACACTATAACAGTGATTTGTTAATTTAATAGTATAATTAGCACTCGGTAATGAAGAGTGCTAACAGGGGTGATAACCGTGTTGACTGATCGCCAATTATTAATACTTCAGGTTATTATTGATGATTTTATTCACTCAGCGCAACCAGTTGGTTCAAGAAGTTTGTCAAAAAAAGATGAGATCTCTTTAAGTTCAGCTACGATAAGAAATGAAATGTCTGACTTAGAAGAGCTCGGCTTTATTGAGAAAACACATACTTCTTCTGGGAGAGTACCGTCTGATAAAGGGTATCGGTATTATGTAGACCATTTGCTTTCCCCGCAAAAATTAAATGAACAAGATGTCTATAAAGTTAAATCGATTTTTACAGAAAGAATGTATGAGCTGGAAAGAATTGTTCAAAAGTCAGCAAAAATTCTGTCTGAATTAACGAATTACACAGCAATTGCCTTAGGTCCAGCAGCTACGGATAATAAATTAAAAAGGATCCAAATAATCCCGATTAATAAACAAACGGCAGTTGCAATCATTGTAACGGATTCTGGCCATGTTCAAAATCGCATGTTCCAAATTCCAGAAACGATGGATGCAAGTGATTTAGAGAAATTAACAAATATATTAAATGAACGTCTTGTAGGTGTTTCAATTGAAAATTTGAATGAAAAAATTGATAAGGAAGTTTCACTGCTTTTTAGGCAACATATTAATAGCTACGATTCCTTCATTCAAACGATTGCTCGTACACTCATGATTCCATCACAGGAAAAATTATTTTTTGGTGGGAAAACAAATATATTGAGCCAGCCAGAATTTCATGATTTAGAGAAGATCAGAAATTTAATGAATATGATTGATCAGGAGGATAGTATTTACGAGCTTATTCGTAAACAAAATTCCGGAATCAATATAAAAATTGGTCACGAAAATAATAATTCAGCCATGGTAAACTGTAGTCTTATCACGGCAACCTATTCGGTCGGTACAGAACGGCTTGGTACAATTGCCATTTTAGGTCCGACAAGAATGGAGTATTCCCGTGTCATTAGTTTATTAGATTATATTAGTACAGATTTAACAGCTGAATTAACGAAGCTGTATGAAAGCAATTAAGGGAGGTGAATAATTTGGTAGATGAAAAACAAAGCTTTAACGAAGAAGAGGTTCAGAAATCAAATGAAACTGAAGAAACTACGACTGCAGAGCCAAATGCAACAGAGAGTGTAGAGGCAGAAGAAACTACAACTGAAGCAGATGAGCAATTAAAGGCAGCAAATGAAAAAATTTCTGAATTAGAAGCAAAATTAGAAGAAGCAGATAATCGTTATTATCGTCTTCAAGCTGATTTTGATAATAGCAGACGTCGTGCAAGATTAGATCTTGAAGCGTCTGAAAAATATAAAGCACAAAGTTTGATAACAAATTTATTGCCTGCAATCGATAACTTTGAAAGAGCACTTCAAATGGAAGCGAATAATGAGCAAGCAAAATCAATTCTTCAAGGAATGGACATGATTTACCGCAGTCTATTAGAAGCTCTTAAAGGTGAAGGAGCAGAGCAGATAGAAGCTGTTGGCAAAGAATTTGATCCACAAATTCATCATGCTGTTATGCAGGTGGAAGAAGAAGGATTTGAATCAAACATTGTTGTGGAAGAGTTCCAAAAAGGCTATATGTTAAAGGATCGAGTCATTCGTCCGAGCATGGTAAAAGTAAATCTTTAATTACATAATTTTTTAGGAGGTTAAAACATGAGCAAAATTATTGGAATTGATTTAGGAACTACGAACTCATGTGTATCCGTTTTAGAAGGCGGAGAAGCAAAAGTAATTCCAAATCCTGAAGGAAACCGTACAACACCATCTGTTGTTGCCTTTAAAAACGGGGAACGTCAAGTTGGTGAAGTTGCTAAACGTCAATCGATTACAAATCCAAATACAATTATGTCTGTTAAGCGTCATATGGGTACTGCTCATAAGCTTGAAGCAGAAGGAAAAGAATATACGCCGCAAGAAGTCTCGGCGATTATCCTGCAATATATGAAATCATACGCTGAAGAATATCTTGGGGAGCCTGTTACAAAAGCAGTTATCACGGTTCCTGCATATTTCAATGATGCAGAGCGTCAAGCGACTAAAGATGCGGGGAAAATTGCTGGTCTTGAAGTTGAGCGTATTATTAACGAACCAACTGCAGCTGCTTTAGCATATGGTATGGATAAGACGGATGAAGACCAAACCATTCTAGTGTATGACTTAGGTGGTGGTACATTCGACGTCTCTATTCTTGAACTTGGTGATGGAGTATTTGAAGTAAAATCAACAGCTGGGGATAATCGTTTAGGTGGAGATGACTTCGACCAAGTTATTATCGATTATTTAGTTGAGGAATTTAGAAAAGAGAATGGCATAGACCTTTCGAAAGATAAAATGGCGACACAACGATTGAAGGATGCAGCTGAAAAAGCGAAAAAAGACCTTTCTGGTGTTACTTCAACACAAATTTCCTTGCCATTTATTACAGCAGGGGAGCATGGTCCATTACACTTAGAGGTAACTTTAAGTCGTGCGAAATTTGATGCTTTAACTGCTGATTTAGTTGAACGTACTATGGGGCCAACTCGTCAAGCACTGAAAGACGCAGGCTTATCTCCATCTGAAATTGATAAAGTCATTTTAGTTGGTGGTTCAACTCGTATTCCTGCTGTGCAAGAAGCGATTAAGAAAGAGACTGGCAAGGAGCCTCATAAAGGTGTAAACCCAGACGAGGTTGTAGCAATGGGTGCTGCTATTCAAGGTGGCGTTATTTCTGGAGATGTGAAAGACGTTGTTCTTCTTGATGTCACACCACTTTCTCTTGGAATCGAAACAATGGGTGCCGTATTTACGAAGTTAATTGAGCGAAATACAACGATCCCTACTTCAAAATCACAAGTATTTTCAACAGCTGCAGACAACCAATCTGCCGTTGATATACACGTACTTCAAGGGGAACGCCCAATGGCTTCCGACAACAAAACATTAGGCCGTTTCCAATTAGGAGACATTCCTCCTGCTCCAAGAGGAGTACCACAAATTGAAGTAACATTTGATATTGATAAAAACGGTATCGTGAATGTTCGAGCGAAAGACCTTGGAACAAATAAAGAGCAAGCCATTACAATTAAATCTTCTACCGGCTTATCTGATGAGGAAATTGATAAAATGGTAAGAGAAGCGGAAGAAAATGCTGAAGCAGATAAGAAGCGTAAAGAAGAGGTTGAGCTTCGCAATGAGGCAGATCAGTTAGTCTTTACAACTGAAAAAACGTTAAAAGACCTTGAAGGCAAAGTAGATGAAGCTGAAGTTGCTAAAGCAAATGAAGCGAAGGATGCTTTAAAGGCTGCGATTGAAAAGAACGATTTAGATGAAATGAAAGCGAAGAAGGATGCTTTACAGGAAATCGTTCAGGCTTTAACTATGAAGCTATATGAACAGGCTGCACAGCAAGCTCAAGCTGCGCAAGGGGCAGATGGTCAAGCAACAAAAGATAACAATGATAATGTAGTTGACGCAGAATTTGAAGAAGTTAAAGACGATAAATAAGTCTCATTAGAACTGTTCAGCTAACAGTGCCTAGGGGCTCGCCGAATAAGTACGCCACGTCCTGTGGCAACGTCGGCACAAGTACGTCCTTCCTATACGTCGAAGGCCATAAGCCGCTGCAGCATGAAGGTTAATAAACAATCTTCATGCTGTCTGGTCTTATGCTTGTCGCCCCTGAACAAAAGCACTTTCGCATTTCAATGTCAAAGTCAGGTATTCTTGGCTTTGACTTTTATTTTGTATATAAGTTTTTTGAGGGTCGGTCCAGTTCGTACGGCGCTGGGCAAGGTGCTTGCGCTTTTCTATGTGAAAATGCTAAAATAATTTTTATGTGAAATGAATCGGGGAGTGGTAATCATGAGTAAAAGGGATTACTATGAAGTTCTTGGTGTTGATAAAGGGGCTTCCAAGGATGAAATAAAAAAGGCTTATCGAAAGCTATCCAAGAAATATCATCCAGACATCAATAAGGAAACAGGTGCGGATGAGAAATTTAAAGAAATAGCAGAGGCATATGAAGTATTAAGTGATGACCAAAAAAAGGCTCATTATGATCAATTTGGACATACGGATCCTAATCAAGGCTTCGGTGGCGGCGGCTTTGAAGGCTTTGGTGGTTTTGAGGACATCTTTAGCACATTTTTCGGTGGAGGTGGCGGTTCAAGACGTGATCCAAATGCCCCTCGTCAAGGTGCTGACCTTCAATATACGATGACATTGTCATTTGAAGATGCTGCCTTTGGTAAAGAAACAGAGATTGAAATTCCACGTGAAGAACCATGTGAGACTTGTAATGGCTCAGGTGCAAAACCTGGAACAAAGCCTGAAACATGTAGCCACTGTCATGGTTCAGGGCAACTGAATGTTGAACAAAATACGCCATTTGGAAAAATAGTCAACCGACGAGTTTGTCATTACTGTAGTGGAACAGGAAAACAGATTAAACATAAATGTTCGACTTGTGGTGGAACCGGCAAAGTGAAGAAGCGTCGTAAGATCTCGATAAAAATACCAGCCGGTATTGACGATGGACAACAATTACGTGTAGCTGGCCAAGGAGAACCAGGAGTAAATGGAGGTCCGTCAGGAGATCTATATGTTGTATTCCATGTTCGCGCTCATGAGTTTTTTGAGCGTGATGGTGATGATGTATATTGTGAGATGCCGATTACATTCGTCCAGGCTGCATTAGGGGACGAAGTAGAGGTGCCAACTCTTTATGGAAAAATTAAATTAAAGGTCCCTGCTGGTACTCAAACGGGAACGAAATTCCGCTTGAAAGATAAAGGGATACAAAATGTTAGAGGATATGGCAAAGGGGATCAGCATATTATTGTCCGGATTGTCACTCCAACAAAACTAACTGAGAAGCAGAAGCAATTATTGCAAGATTTTGCGGAGATTAGTGGTCAGGTTCCACAAGGAGAACATGAAGAAAGCTTTTTTGCGAAAGTGAAACGTGCATTTAAGGGTGAATAAGTAAAGGGAGTTGGTAGTAGTGAAATGGTCAGAAATCAGTATTCATACGACAAATGAGGCAGTCGAACCGATTTCGAATATTTTGCATGAAGCCGGAGCAAGCGGAGTAGTAATAGAAGATCCATTAGAACTTGTAAAAGAAAGAACGGATAAATTCGGCGAAATCTATCAACTCGATCCAAATGACTACCCTGATGAAGGTGTTGTTGTTAAAGCTTATTTGACTGTTAATAGCTTTCTTAACGAAACAGTTGATGAAATAAAAGAGTCCATAAACAATCTTGTGCTTTATAATATTGATATCGGTAAAAACAATATCAGTATTAGTGAGGTAAATGAAGAAGAGTGGGCAACCGCATGGAAAAAGTATTACCATCCTGTAAAAATATCTGAACGGTTTACAATTGTGCCGACCTGGGAGGAATACACACCTGTGCATAGCGATGAATTAATCATCGAGCTTGACCCAGGTATGGCATTTGGAACAGGAACCCATCCAACAACGGTGATGTGTATTCAAGCGCTTGAAAGAACAGTTAAAAAGGGCGATAAGCTTGTAGATGTTGGTACTGGATCAGGGGTATTAAGTATTGCTGCGGCAATGCTTGGTGCTGCACATGTGGCAGCACTTGATTTAGACGAGGTAGCTGTTGAATCTGCGCGTCAAAATGTTACTCTAAACAAAGTTCATGATGTTGTAAATGTGGCACAAAATAATTTACTCGATGGTATTGAATCTGGAGTAGATATCGTTGTAGCAAATATTTTGGCAGAAATCATTCTTCGTTTTACGAATGAGGCTGCTTCTGTCGTTAAACAAAATGGCTATTTTATTACCTCTGGTATCATTCAGCAAAAAAAGCAGGATGTAAAGCAAGCAATGATCGATGCTGGATTTCAGATCGAAGAAATAATTGAGATGGAAGACTGGGTTGCCATTATCGGAAAAAGACAGTAGCCTTTAGAGGGGGAACCATTTATTTGTTCCTCCTTTTTGTATGTCTGTCATCCTTGTTTTACACTTTAGTATTTCGATGAAAGATGGTGTTATAATTGCAGCGTTATTTTGTTAATCAACTAGCAAGTGATAATTGTTTTACTATTTCAGAAGATGACTACCATCATATTGTTCGTGTTATGAGAATGCAAATCGGCGATCAAATAATCTGTGTGGATTCCCAAAATAAAAGCTCCATCTGTATATTAGTAGAAATTACCGAGTTCCTTGTTACGGCAAAAATAGTAAAATGGATTGAAGCTACTTCAGAGCTGCCGATAAATGTTACAATTGTGAGCGGTTTGCCTAAAGGGGATAAACTTGAATGGATTATTCAAAAGGGTACGGAGCTAGGGGCATATCAGTTTATCCCTTTTATTTCAGGACGTTCAGTAGTAAAATGGGATGAGAAAAAGGGTGTAAAAAAAGTAGAACGCTGGCAAAAAATTGCCAAGGAAGCAGCAGAGCAATCACATCGGACAGTTCTTCCTCTCGTAATGAACCCGATAAACTTGAAATCATTATTAAAAATGAGTGAGAAGTTTGATTATAAAGTCATTGCGTTTGAAGAAGAAGCAAAACTTGGAGAGGCAAGGCTCTTCTCCAAAACCTTATGTGAGATCAAAACAGGTCAATCCCTTTTATTTGTCTTTGGGCCTGAAGGTGGGCTAACGGAGCATGAAGTATCGACATTGACTGAAAATGGCTTTCGGACTTGCGGCCTTGGGCCAAGGATTTTAAGAACGGAAACAGCCCCACTTTATGCATTATCAGCTGTTTCTTATCATTTTGAATTAATGGAGTGAAGATATATGGCTACAGTTGCATTTCATACACTTGGTTGTAAAGTTAACCATTATGAAACAGAAGCAATTTGGCAATTGTTTAAAGAATCAGGCTATGAGCGTGTTGATTTTGAAGCAATGTCAGATGTTTATATTATTAATACTTGTACAGTCACAAATACGGGCGACAAAAAAAGCCGTCAAATAATTCGTAGAGCAATAAGGAAAAATCCAGAAGCGGTCATTTGTGTAACTGGATGTTATGCGCAAACATCTCCAGCTGAAGTCATGGCCATTCCGGGAGTAGATATTGTTATTGGAACACAGGATCGTGCAAAGATGCTAGAGTTTATTGAGCAGTATAAAGAAGAGCGTCAACCAATTAATGCCGTTGGGAATATAATGAAAAATCGTGTCTATGAGGAGCTTGATGTTCCTGCATTTACAGATCGTACTCGTGCTTCTTTAAAGATTCAAGAAGGATGTAACAACTTTTGTACCTTCTGCATCATTCCGTGGGCTCGTGGATTAATGAGATCGAGGGATCCGAAGGAAGTAATTCACCAAGCTCAACAGCTTGTAGATGCTGGATATAAAGAAATCGTTTTAACAGGCATTCATACTGGCGGCTATGGTGAAGATATGAAGGATTATAATCTTGCGATGTTGCTAAGAGATTTAGAGAAGAATGTTAAAGGGCTAAAGCGGATTCGAATTTCTTCTATTGAAGCAAGTCAAATTACAGACGAAGTAATCGAAGTAATCGACCAATCCGAATTAATTGTTAGACATCTTCATATCCCACTTCAATCTGGTTCAAATTCAGTGTTAAAAAGAATGCGGAGAAAATATACAATGGAATTTTTCGGCGAGCGTCTTGAGCGCCTAAAAGAA
This sequence comes from Cytobacillus sp. Bva_UNVM-123, assembly GCF_046351715.2. NCBI lineage: Bacteria > Bacillati > Bacillota > Bacilli > Caryophanales > Bacillaceae > Cytobacillus > Cytobacillus sp. Bva_UNVM-123. The sequence goes on along the minus strand of NZ_CM177772.1, from coordinate 3,423,649 downwards.
GTGCTTCCTGGATTAGCCGTTACATCTGATGTCATTGTGGGATTTCCAGGTGAAACAGAGGAAGAGTTTATGGAAACATATCATTTCATTAGAGATCATAAATTTTCTGAGCTCCATGTTTTCCCTTATTCAAAACGCACAGGTACCCCTGCTGCAAGAATGGAAGACCAAATAGATGAAGAGGTAAAAAATGAGCGTGTACATCGTCTTATTTCTTTATCTGACCAGCTGGCAAAAGAATATGCTGCACAGTTTGAAGGGGAAGTGCTTGAAGTGATTCCAGAAGAGGAATTCAAGGAAAACGCAGAAAAAGGAATGTATGTTGGCTATACAGATAATTATCTAAAAGTTGTTTTCCCGGCAACAGAAGACATGGTCGGACAAATTGTTAAAGTGAAAATCACAAAAGCAGGCTATCCATACAATGAAGGACAATTTGTAAGAATCATCGATGAAAAGGAACTGAATGTAAAAACGGAAACGGCTGTATAAAAATAAGAACATGAAAAAGGAATTGCCACTTGGCAGTTTCTTTTTTATTAATCAAAATGTCTAACTTAATTTCGGTTTGAAGTTTCATATTATCAATGGTATGATGTGAGAGGTACGGACAACTAATATGTTGGAAGGAGCAATCATTAATGACAAAAACTATTGCAAAAATGATCGATCATACATTGTTAAAAGCAGATGCAACGAAAGAACAAATTGAAAAATTATGTGGGGAAGCAAAGCAATATGATTTTGCTTCTGTTTGTGTAAATCCAGTATGGGTGAAACAATCCGCAAATTATTTGCAAGGAACAGATGTAAAGGTTTGCACAGTAATAGGCTTTCCTTTAGGTGCTACTACATCTGAAACAAAAGCATTCGAAACGAAAAATGCGATTGAGAACGGTGCAACAGAAGTAGATATGGTCATTAATATTGGCGCATTAAAAACAGGGGACAATGACTTAGTTGAGCAGGATATTCGTGCAGTTGTCGCTGCAGCGAAAGGAAAAGCTTTAACAAAGGTTATTATTGAAACATGCTTGCTTACAGACGAAGAAAAAGTACGAGCATGCGAACTTTCAGTGAAAGCAGGAGCAGACTTTGTGAAAACATCAACTGGCTTCTCTACTGGAGGTGCAACTGTTGAAGATATTGCCCTTATGAGAAAAACAGTTGGCCCTACAATCGGTGTGAAAGCATCGGGTGGAGTAAGAAGTGCTGACGATGCAAAAAAAATGATTGACGCGGGGGCAACAAGAATTGGAGCAAGCTCTGGAATAGCAATTGTCAACGGTTTAACAAGTGATTCAGACTATTAAAATGGCAAAAACCCCCAATTGGTAATTGGGGGTTTTCTATATCGTTAGGTTTTTCCAGTTAATGGGTGATTCGGCTGATAAATCATCAGATTTGGCTGATAAATTGTTGGATCTCGCTGATAAACCATTGAAACCCGCTGATAAATAGCTTTAATCCGCTGATAAACGCTTAGAAACTCCATATTTCTGTAAGTTTGCATTATTTTTTTTTATCATGAAGCAAAATAATGAATTTCCCAAACAAAGATGCAAATGGAAGAACAAGCAAGGATGAAATAACATTAAAAATGACACCGACATGAGCAAGCTGAGTATCTGCTTCAATAGCGAGCTGGACGCCGATTGTTGCAAGTAAGTGAATAAATGGATAAAAGGCGATGACACCGATAATGTTTAACCAAATATGTCCGTAAGCAGATAATCTCGCTTCACGCCCAGCCCCAATAGACGCTAAAAAAGCAGTAACACAAGTTCCAATATTAGAGCCAAGCATAATGGCAATCCCAGTATCCAAATGAATGGCATTATTCATAAGGAACCCCATGATAATTCCAATCGTAGCCGTACTAGATTGAATTATAGCTGTAATAGAAGTGCCGGCAAGAATACTATAAAGGTGACTTTTATCTAAAGTGAGTAGCAATCGGTCTACTAATTCATACGATTGTAATGGTCCAGCTAAATATTCAAATCCTCCCATAGCAGCGAATACGGCAGCAATCCCGAGAAGAATAAGCCCGATGCTTCTTATATTTTTTTTCCCTATTAAAAGAAAGACAGCCCCAATAACTGCGAGTGGAACTAGAAATGATTCTATATCAAAAGTGATAATTTCAGTCGTTAATGTCGTACCGACATTCGTTCCTAATATAATCCCAATTGATTGCGGAAAAGACAGCATTCTCGCTGAAATTAATCCGATCGTTATAACCATAACGGCAGAGCTGCTTTGGAGTATACATGTAATGCCAATCCCTGCTAAAAAGCCTTTCCAATGTGTGCTCGTTAATTTTGTCAGCCATAATTTCATCGATTCAGCAGATAAATTAAAAAGTCCTGCTCGTAATAAAGTCATTCCATAAATAAAAACCCCAATTAATATGATGAAAAAAATTAGCTGAGTCAAGCTCTCACCCCCTACTTTCATGTTTATGGTGAAAAGGATGAGGACATGCTTCTTAAATAGGGGCTAATTACAGTTGACCTTGATTCGCTGTTATATTATAATTGCAAAGTACATGGAAAAACCATGTTGGTGTATGTGTGTTGTGCTCGGAGGGAGGGAAAGAGAATGTCTAAAACCGTCGTTCGTAAAAACGAATCGCTTGAAGATGCTCTTCGTCGCTTTAAACGTACTGTATCTAAGTCAGGTACGATTCAAGAAGCAAGAAAGCGCGAATTCTACGAAAAACCTAGTGTAAAACGTAAGAAAAAATCAGAGGCTGCAAGAAAACGTAAGTTCTAAGAGAGGGTGGATTTCATGAGTCTTCTCGATCGTTTAAATGATGATATGAAACAAGCGATGAGGAATAAAGAAAAGGATAAACTCACGGTTATTCGGATGATTAAAGCTTCCATGCAAAACGAAGCTATTAAGCTTGGTTCAGAACTTTCCGAAGACCAGGAGCTAACGATTCTCTCTCGCGAATTGAAACAACGCAAGGATTCCCTCCATGAATTTGAAAAAGCAGGTCGTGAAGATCTTGTTGAAAAAATTCGTACGGAACTTCAATTCGTCGAATTATATATGCCTAAACAGCTTTCTGAAGATGAAGTTTCAAAAATTATTCAAGAAACAATTGCTGAAACTGGTGCAACATCAAAAGCTGAGATGGGTAAAGTAATGGCCGCCATTATGCCGAAGGTTAAAGGAAAAGCAGATGGGGCTCTAGTAAATAAACTTGTACAACAACACCTTTCCTAAAAACGTATATTCTTTATAAAAGACCGTAAGCATATGCTTTCGGTCTTTTTTAACATGGTTAAAATGCTTGTTAAACTTGGTTTAAAAAAGCTATTATAGTGTTAAGAGAAAAAATTGGTCATTAATATTTGAAACCTTTTTTTATATGAAAACGTATTAGGATTAAGGTGGAAGGATTGAAGGGAGGGAGAAGATTGAAATTAAGAAGAAGTTTAATAATTTTTTCTTTTCTGCTTGCGTTCATATTAATGGTATCGCCTTTTAAAGGAAATGCAGACAACGAAATTGTCTATGTCGTTCCAATTGAAGAAACCGTCGAAAAAGGGATGTACGCATTTCTAAGTAGGGCTGTTCAAACTGCGGAAGAAGCTGATGCAGCAGCCATTATATTTGAGATAGATACACCAGGAGGAGCTGTTGATGCTGCAGTCAAAATTGGAAAGCTAATTTCTTCAACGAATGTGGAAACGGTTGCATTTATTAACAAGCAAGCTTTATCAGCAGGTGCCTATATTTCTTTGAATGCCGACAAAATTTATATGGTACCAGGCTCCACAATCGGTGCTGCAGCAATTATTGACCAGCAAGGAAATACAGCTGGAAAAAAAGCAGAGTCATTTTGGATTGCGGCAATGGATGAAGCTGCAAAACAAAAGGAGAATCGAGATCCGATCTATGCTCGTGCGATGGCAGATGAGTCTGTAAATTTACCTAATCATGGTGCACCGAAAGGGAAGCTATTAACATTAGGAGCCGAAAAGGCAAATGAAGTTGGCTATTCAGAGGGTACAGTAAAAAACCTTAAAGAATTATTAAGTCAACTTGGTTTACCGAATGCAGAAGTTAAAACTTTTGAAGAAAGCTTCGCTGAAAAGGTTGCCAGATTTATCACAAATCCTGTCATTATTCCTATTCTTCTTTCAATTGGTAGTTTAGGTCTTGTGTTAGAATTATACTCACCGGGCTTTGGCCTCCCTGGATTTATGGGCATATCTGCTCTGCTTCTATTCTTTTACGGACATTTAGTTGCTGGTTTAGCAGGCTACGAGACAATTATTCTCTTCATAATAGGAGTTGGCTTAATTATCGCAGAGTTTTTTGTCCCAGGCGGAATTGCAGGTATACTCGGCTTGGGAGCGGTAGTAGGCAGTCTCTTTTTAGCAACTGATAATGTCGTTCATATGGGGATATCTTTATTAATTGCAATTGGGATTTCAATTTTAGTATCTATAATATTGATAAAGGTGTTTGGTAAAAAAATGAGCATATTTAAGAAGATGATCTTAACAGATTCAACGAAGACAGAGGACGGCTATGTGTCTAATAAAAGTAGACTAGAGCTTATCGGTTTGGAAGGGTATGCTTTGACAGCTTTACGCCCATCTGGAACTGTTGTTATTGAGGATGAGCGGATTGATGTTGTTAGTGAAGGAGAATTTATTTTAAAAGACGCAAGAGTGCGCGTTGTAAAAGCTGAAGGTTCTCGAATTGTCGTAAGAGAGGTCTCAAAATTAGATAAATAATCAGTTATACGAGGAGGAAATAATATGTTAGATGCAGGAACCATTTTTGTTCTTATTGCAGTTGTTGCTGCTGTCATTCTCTTAGGAATTCTATTTACGTTCGTTCCAATTATGCTGTGGATTTCAGCATTGGCAGCAGGTGTAAAGGTTAGTATTTTCACATTAATTGGGATGAGATTGCGCCGTGTAATTCCTAGTCGTGTCATTAACCCATTAATTAAAGCACATAAAGCAGGATTAGATGTAACAACGAACCAGCTTGAAAGTCATTATTTAGCTGGGGGAAATGTTGACAGAGTCGTAAATGCTTTAATTGCTGCCCACCGTGCAAATATTGAATTGAAATTTGAGCGAAGTGCAGCGATTGATTTGGCTGGGCGTGATGTTCTAGAAGCAGTTCAAATGAGTGTTAATCCAAATGTTATCGAAACGCCTTTCATTGCAGGGGTTGCAATGGATGGAATTGAAGTAAAGGCGAAAGCAAGAATTACCGTAAGAGCGAACATTGATCGCCTCGTCGGTGGTGCGGGTGAAGAAACAGTCGTAGCTCGTGTTGGTGAGGGGATTGTTTCGACAATTGGTTCATCTGAAAATCATAAAAAGGTCCTTGAAAACCCTGATATGATTTCACGAACAGTTCTTGATAAAGGATTAGATTCAGGTACAGCTTTTGAAATTCTATCGATTGATATTGCTGACGTTGATATCGGTAAAAACATTGGAGCACATTTACAAACAGAACAAGCTGAAGCAGATAAAAAGATTGCCCAAGCAAAAGCTGAGGAACGCCGTGCAATGGCCGTTGCTTCAGAGCAGGAAATGAAAGCAAAAGTTGAAGAAATGAAAGCGAAGGTTGTTGAAGCTGAGGCTCAAGTTCCACTTGCTATGGCAGAAGCTCTGCGCTCTGGGAATATTGGTGTAATGGATTATATGAACATCAAAAATATCTCGGCTGATACAGATATGAGAGATTCAATCGGCAAAATCAATGATGATCATAAAGACGGTCCAAAATAATCGTTATTCATAAACATCTCTGATTAATATGCAGTTTATAAGAAGGGAGTGATTCTCTCTCGTGGATGCTTTGTTGGATAATCCATTTATTATTGTGATAATTATTGGGGCAATTCTATCACTTTTCAACAAGTCAAAAGTGAACAATCAAAATCAAAAAAATCCAAATTCCCAAACTAAGCCATCACAAGCTCGTTCGATTTCAAACGAGCAGGGGCAGCGGAGACCGGTGGATGATCGAAAAACGATGTCACCTGTAAAGCGGCTTGAGCAAATGGCGACTGAAATGGCTGAAAGGTATGAAAGGGAATATGCTGAGAAGAGAAAATTTGCTGAAGCTACTTTAAAACAAGCGAAGGAAGAGCCTCATCCTATGGAACGAGAGGCTGAACAACTTTACGTTGCTCCAGTGAAATCAGTCACGACTGAATCGATTACTTCGCAAGAAAAGCAAATGCCCGCTCCACAGCTTAGTCTTACTGCCGAAAAACAAAAAGTGATTAATGGTGTCGTTTGGGCAGAAATTATGGGTCCGCCTCGTGCGCTCAATCCGCATCGATCATTACGGCGTAAATAATTAGGTGATAACCCATCTAAAATTAAGTGCTAGAACCCCCTTTTATCTCATACATATGAGATAAAAGGGGGTTCTTTTTTTATGGCTAAAAAGTTGGGGCAATTCATCCGAAAATGGATGACACATAATCTAGAACTTCCTCATGATGTCACGATGGACTTACCTCGCATTACGATGATCGGACAAATTCATATATATATTGAAAACCACCGGGGGTTACTTGCTTTTTCGGATAAAGAATTAAGACTGCTACTTAAACAAGGCCAACTATTAATTAAAGGCAAAGCTTTCGTTATAAAAACCATTTTGCCGGAAGAAATATTGCTCGAGGGGAAAATTGAACAGGTCACATATATTGGAGAGTGAATCAGGGGGAAGAATAATGAAAAATCAATGGATAGAATTTTTTGGTGGATTTGTTACAGTAAAAACGAAGGGAAAAGGAATTGAACGTTTTATTAATCAGCTAACAAGAAACAAAATCCACATTTGGCAAGTTAAGCAACATGGAATAGATGCAGTAACATTTAAAATGAAGCTTGGCGATATTAAAAAATTAAGGGCAATTGTTCGGAAAAGCGAATGCAAAATTGAGTTTTTAAAACGGACAGGCTTCCCATTTCTAGTGAAAAGACTATTGAAAAATAGTGGTTTTGTTATGGGGGCAATTGTTTTTTTTATCGTCATTTTATTTTTATCAAATATGGTTTGGGGTATTGAGATAAAAGGTGCTGATCCTGCAACAGAATATAAAATTCGCAAAGAATTACATGAAATAGGGGTGAAAAAAGGAAAGCTGCAATTTTTTCTTGATAATCCAGAAGCCATACAAAGAAAGCTAACTGATAATATTAATGTCATTACATGGGTTGGTGTTGAATTAAAAGGGACAACCTACCATCTTCAAGTTGTGGAAAAAACGGAGCCAGAACAACCTGAATATTTCAGTCCGCGACATTTAGTTGCGAAGAAAAAGGCGATTATCGTCGATATTTTCGTTGAAGAAGGCAAACCAGCGGTCAATGTTAATGATCACGTAAAACCTGGACAATTGCTTGTATCAGGTTTTATTGGCGAGGGAGAACGAACGAGAACTGTTCCAGCTAGAGGAGTCGTTTATGGTGAGACATGGTATAAAACAGATGTTACACAGCCTTTAAAAACGACATTTCAAGTATTTAATGGAAATGAGAAAAGAAAATATTATTTAAAGTTTGGAAACTTCCCAATTCAGATTTGGGGTTTTGGAAAAAATGAATATAAAGAATATGAAACCGAAGAAGATGAAAAGCAAATTTATTTATTAAAATGGAAGCTTCCGATAAGCTTCGTAAATCAGACGATTCGGGAAAAAGAGCAAGTAACGAGGGTTTACTCTCAGTCAGAAGCATTGGAAATGGCAAAAATAATGGCGCGCAATGATATAAAAAGCCGTTTATCTGAAAATGATAAGATAAAAGGCGAAAAGATTTTACACAAGTCGGTGGACAATGGTAAAGTAAAATTATCAATACATTTCCAAATTATCGAAAATATTGCAGTTGGACAACCAATTATTCAAGGAGATACAGAATGACAGAAGAGTTAAAAACAGTGAACTTACAACTTGAGAATCAAAATGAAGCATTCGCATTATTAGGGAATGGGGATGCACATATAAAAGCGATCGAACAAGAATTGAATGTTTCCATTATTACCCGTGGTGAATCTGTTTTTGTTTCTGGGGAAATGGAAAATGTTGAAATGGTTAGTCATGTTTTAATGGAATTACTGAAAATTATTAGAAAAGGTACGCCAATTAGTCAAAGAGATGTCATGTATGCACTGGAATTGGCTAAAAAAGGGATGTTGGAATATTTTGGCGACCTATATAATGAAGAAATAACAAGAAATGCAGTTGGCAAAGCAATTCGAGTTAAGACAATTGGACAAAGCCAATATATTCGAGCAATCAGAAATAATGATCTCGTTTTTGGAATTGGTCCAGCAGGCACTGGAAAAACATATCTTGCCGTTGTTATGGCCATTACCGCTCTCAAAACCGGGAAGGTAAAAAGAATTATATTAACTCGACCGGCAGTCGAAGCTGGAGAAAGCCTTGGTTTTTTACCAGGAGATCTGAAGGAAAAGGTTGATCCTTATTTAAGACCATTGTACGATGCGTTACATGATATTTTGGGAGCAGAGCATACACAAAGATTAATTGAAAGAGGAACAATTGAAATTGCCCCATTAGCTTACATGAGAGGGAGAACACTTGATGATGCATTTGTGATTTTGGATGAAGCCCAAAATACAACTCATGCTCAAATGAAAATGTTTCTTACACGATTAGGTTTCAATTCAAAGATGGTAATCACTGGTGATAAAACGCAAGTAGATCTTCCCAAGGGAGCTAAATCTGGCCTGATTGTCGCAGAAGAAATATTAGCAGGGGTTAAAGGTATTACATTTATTCACCTTGAGGAAAGTGACATTGTCAGACATCCGCTCGTAGCAAAAATAATCCAAGCATACGCTCGTCTTGAATAGAAACAATGAAAAATGTAATAGGACACATGAACCGTCGGTATATCCCGTACGGTTTTTTTTTTGAGTTAACAAGGTATTTTTAATAAAGGTGCAACTTATCAAAAAAACTGTTATGATTTTACATATCTAAGATAAAGCTTATCGCAGGTTGCCTATACTGTGCGTTTATTCATATTTCATTGTTTTAGGTTTACTTTATCTTGTTATTCGCCAAGGTAGGAGGATGAAAATGGAAAAAATTCATCATTATCTAACAAAGATCAAAGGATTACTTGAGGTAACTTTTTTTAAAGTTTTATTATTCGTGCTTCTTGGTGTCGTCATGTATTCGGCAATGTTTAGCAATGTAAAACCAGAGAAATTAGATTTAAAGTTATTTTCAATTGCTGAACAGACGATTCGATCACCAATCACTGTTGAAGATAAAGCGAGTACGGAAAAGAAGAAAAAAGAAGCGGAAGACCAAGTTCAAGATGTATATGTAGTCAAAAGGGAAATCGCACAAAATCGAGTGGATCTTATTACGTCTATTTTCGATTCTGCCACTGAAGTAAATGCTGAAATTAAGGCAGAAATGGAAGAAAAGAAAAAAGCTGCCATAAAAGCAGATGAAGTTGGAAACGAGATGGTTATATCAACAGAACCAACACCAGCGGAAAAACTGCTCTTAATGAAGAGCAAACTTACGGAAAGTGTCATTCAAGAAATATCTGATCAAACATTAACAGCATTAGTCCAAGCTCCTAAGAATGAACGTTCCATTGCAAAAGATCTGACTGTCACGGCGATAAACAATGTAATGAGCAGAAGAATTCCAGCAGATCAAGTTGAAAATGCTAAGAAGAGGGTGGAGGAAGAATTAAAGTTTGCCAGCTTAAATGCAGGTTTAAGGCAATCAGCTATTGAACTGGGCAGATATGCAATTTATCAAAATGAATTTTATGATCCAGTTGCTACAGATGAACGACGCCAGCAAGCTGTAGAGAGTGTTGAACCCGTTAGAATTCTTCAAGGTCAAATTATTGTTGAAGAACAGCAGTTGATTAGCAGAGACATATACAGACAGTTAGAATTAATCGGCTTGCTTGATAGTAAAAATTCCATGCAGCCATTTGCTGGATTGGTATTATTAATACTCGTTGTTCTAGCGGCAATGTACTATTATTTTTATGAATTAAAGGCAAAACCCGAAGTTAAACATAATTATTTACTTATTTTCAGCATTATCTTTAGTTTGTCGATTTTAATAATGAAGGGAACAAGCTTTTTACATCAGTTTAAATACTCGGAAATAAGTTTTATTTTCCCTGCTGCAATGGGAGCAATGCTAATAAAGATATTAATAGATGAGAGAATGGCCGTATTATTTACAATTATCATGGCGATTTGCGGAAGCATTATTTTTAATGAAGGGATTGCAGGGACCTTTCATGTTTCTGCAGGAATTTATATTATATGCAGTGGCTTAGCAGGTGTTTTGTTTTTAACAAAGCAAAATTTACGAACAAAAATATTTCAAGCCGGAACATATGTTGCAGGTGTAAATATAATTGTGATTTTCTCCTTGCTCTTCATAAGAAATGGGCAATATGATGGACTTGAATATGGATTTTATTTTGTGAGTGGTTTTATTTCTGGAATTGTTTCAGCAGTGCTAGCTATTGGCATGCTGCCATTTTTCGAAGCAGGCTTTGGCATTCTTTCCACGATGAGGCTTATCGAGCTTTCAAGCCCTAATCATCCATTACTGCGTAAAATCCTAACAGAGGCACCAGGAACCTATCACCATAGTGTCATGGTAGCAAATTTATCTGAATATGCTTGTGAAGCAATTGGAGCAGATGGATTATTGGCAAGAGTGGGGTGCTATTATCATGATATCGGGAAAACGAAACGTCCACAGTTTTTTATCGAAAATCAAATGAATATCGAAAATCCGCATGATAAGCTTCCACCACAAACGAGCAAAAACATTATTATTGCCCATGCAACTGATGGGGCTGAAATGTTAAGAAAGCATAAAATGCCAAAAGAAATTGTCGATATTGCGGAACAGCATCATGGTACGACATTATTAAAATTTTTCTATCATAAAGCAAAGCAAAATGATATGGATGTGAAGGAAGCAGACTATCGCTATCCTGGACCGAAAGCACAGACAAAAGAGGCAGCCGTTATCGGCATAGCAGATAGTGTAGAGGCTGCTGTCAGATCGATGAATCATCCAACACCTGAGCAAATTGAAAGCTTAGTACGGAGCATTATTGCAGACAGGCTTCAAGATGAACAGCTCAATGAATGTGATTTAACTTTGAAGGAATTGGAAATAGTTGCGAGTTCTTTATGTGAAACATTAAATGGGATCTTCCATTCACGTATTGAATATCCAGAGATGACGAAACAGAAGGTGAAACATGCATGAACTTAGAAATTGATTTATTGGATGAAACAAGTGAACTGTCTGAAAAAGACACAGCGTATATCGCTAAGCTTTTAAATTTCGCAGCAAAAATGGAGGAAATTGATGAAGGAACTGAGATTTCGCTAACATTTGTTGATAATCATAAAATTAGGGAGATTAATAAGGAATACCGCAATAAAGATAGTGCTACAGACGTTATTTCATTTGCGATGGAGGAAATGGGAGAAGGAGAAATGGCGATCGTAGGTGTTGAAATGCCGCGTGTTTTAGGAGATATTATTATTTCGGTCGAAAAAGCGAAGGAGCAGGCTGAAGAATATGGTCACTCTTTTATGAGGGAATTAGGATTTCTAGCCGTACATGGCTTCCTTCACCTTCTCGGTTATGATCATATGACTCCGGAGGACGAAAAAGAAATGTTTTCAAGACAAAAGGATATTTTAGATGCGTTCGGACTCCAACGATAAGAGGTCGCGATTAAGAAAGTCATTTGGTTACGCATTTGCGGGTATAAAAGCTGCAATAATGGCTGAAAGAAATTTACGTATTCATTTAATCATTTCCGTTCTCGTCATGATTATCGGTTTATGGCTAGGCTTGTCAAAAGTTGAATGGTTATTCGTTCTTTTTGCCATAGGGGGCATGTTAGCTCTTGAAATGCTAAATTCAGCGATAGAACGAATCGTTGATCTCGTTACAGCAGAATATCACCCGCTTGCCAAAAATGCAAAAGATATGGCAGCTGGAGCTGTTCTTATTTACGCCATCATATGTGTAATAATCGGGATCATTATTTTTTTACCAAAATTATTGTTAATCTCATTTAATTGAACTGTCCTCCTCGAAGAGGGCAGTCTTTTTTTGATAAAATGTTAAAGATATTATGGTTAAGTTTGAAAAATCTTCTTAAATTAGATAAAATAACAGAACTAAAAAGAAAATGAATATTTGTTTTTAGAAAATTTAAAATCTTTTATTACTTTTTTATAACAAACAATGAAATCGTTAACAAAATGATGTAAAATAATATCAGTAACACTCTTCATAGAGGAAAGGAAGACAGACAAGTGGATGTAGCAAAATTAATTGAAGAAGCGAAAATAGCTAGAGAGAAAGCATATGTACCATATTCAAAATTTAAAGTAGGAGCTGCGCTTTTGACAGCAGACGGCAAAATATTTCACGGCTGCAATATTGAAAATGCTGCCTATAGCATGTGTAATTGTGCAGAAAGGACGGCACTATTTAAAGCATATTCTGAAGGGGTTAAGAACTTCACAACAATGGCTGTAGTTGCTGACACAAAACGCCCGGTTCCACCTTGTGGAGCATGCCGCCAAGTGATTTCAGAGCTAGCTCCAAAAGATATGAAAATATACTTAACAAATTTACACGGAGATATTCAGGAGCTTACAGTAGAAGAGCTATTGCCTGGTGCTTTTTCACCGGAGGATTTACATGAATAATACAAGTCATCAAGGATATAAATCAGGATTTATTTCAATTATTGGCAGACCAAATGTTGGAAAATCAACATTTTTGAATCGAGTAATTGGACAAAAGATTGCTATTATGAGTGATAAGCCTCAAACTACGAGGAATAAAGTTCAAGGTGTATTGACGACGAATGATGCTCAATATATATTTATCGATACTCCTGGTATTCATAAACCAAAGCATAAGCTTGGCGATTTTATGATGAAGGTGGCCCAAAATACGCTTAAAGAAGTTGATTTGATTTTATTTATGGTCAATGCACAGGAAGGTTTTGGACGTGGAGAGGAGTTTATTCTTGAAAAGTTTCAAGCTGTGAATACTCCAATATTCCTTGTTATTAATAAAATTGATCAAATTCACCCTGATGAATTATTAACAATAATTGAATCTTATAAAGAAAAATATGATTTCAGAGAAATTGTACCGATTTCAGCACTTGAAGGAAATAATGTTGAAAAATTATTAGATCAGATTAAAAACTATATACCTGAAGGTCCGCAATACTATCCAGCTGATCAAGTAACCGATCATCCGGAACGTTTTATCGTTTCAGAGCTCATCCGTGAAAAAGCACTACATTTGACACGAGAAGAAATACCGCATTCTCTTGCTGTATTAATTGACAAAATGGAGCGAAAAGAAGACAAAGAGATTGTTCATGTTATGGCAACAATTATTGTTGAGCGTGATTCGCAAAAAGGAATTGTCATCGGAAAACAAGGGAAGATGCTTAAAGAAATAGGTGTACGTGCTCGTGTAGATATTGAAAATCTTCTCGGCTCAAAAGTTTTTCTTGAATTATGGGTTAAAGTTCAAAAGGATTGGCGCAATAAAATGTCAAACCTTCGTGACTTCGGATTTAAGGAAGATGAATATTAATAAAAGGTTTGTTAATGTGAATAATCGTTGAATCTGAGCTTGACAAAATTTCCCGCCCTAACTATGTTATTAGTGAAAAATGAAAATTATGTATGATATTAACTAACAATATTTTTCTCTTATGAAATTGAAAAGACAGGCTATGATAAATATAAAGATTTGGGAGTAAGAAAATGCGTTGAAAATCGGAAAGGTGGGGTTTTCCATGATGGATTTTACCTGGAGAGTTTTTTCACAGACAGGTAATATTGACACATATCTTCTTTTTAAGGAGCTAGAAAAGGAAACTCAAGATTTACCCGGAAATCAGGACGCAGAACTAGCAGAAATTGACTTTCCCATCTCATAAGTTTGTCTCCATATAGGGATGGTGGCAGTGATGCTTGAAAAATGTGAAGGCATCATCATTAGAACAACTAATTATGGTGAAACAAATAAGATCGTGACACTTTATACACGCGAATGGGGAAAAGTTGGTGTGATGGCAAGAGGTGCAAAAAAGCCGAATAGTCGGCTAGCTGCCGTCACCCAGCTTTTTACATATGGTTATTTTTTAGTGCAAAAATCAACGGGATTAGGCGGACTTCAACAGGGAGAGATTATTTCTTCTATGCGTTCCATCAAAGAAGATATTTTTCTCACTGCCTATGCAAGCTACATCGTTGATTTAACGGATAAAAGCACAGAGGATCGAAAGCCGAATCCCTTCTTGTTTGAGCTAATTTATCAAACATTAAATTTGATTAATGAAGGCTATGATGCAGAAATCATTGTAAATATTTTTGAGATGAAAATGCTAAATTCACTAGGGCTTTATCCAGTGTTAAATCAGTGTACGATATGTAAAAATACGGAAGGACATTTTTCGTTTTCGATACGTGAAGGCGGATTAATCTGTCATCGTTGTTTAGAAAAAGATCCATATCATCTTAAAATAACTCCAGCAACTGTAAAGCTTTTACGGCTCTTTTACTTTTTAGATCTTTCAAGACTTGGAAATATTTCTGTAAAACCAGAAACAAAAGCAGAACTAAAAAAAGTCATTGCGACTTATTATGATGAATATTCAGGACTAAATTTAAAAACGAAAAAGTTTTTAAATCAAATGGAAAAATGGGATAGAGGGACAGGTCCCTTGTCCCATTAATGAATCATAAGATAATCTTAAGGTATTTATAAGGAAAAATTAAAAAACAACTCCTTACTCTCTGTTTTAATTAAGAGAGAAAAGGAGTTGTTTTTTCATTTAATAGGAGTGTCTCTTTCTTGTCCGATTAAAGAATTAATTATTTATGTAGGGGGAGGATAGTTAGTTTTCGTCTATTGTATAGAAGTTGTCAGAAGGAGGAGAGAACAAGGATGGAAAAGAAGAAGATTGCGATTATCTTTGGTGGCTGTTCAACAGAATATGAAGTATCATTAAAGTCCGCTTCCGCAGTCATTAAACACGTTAACTATAATCTTTATGAAACAATATTAATTGGGATTACAAGACAAGGGAAATGGCTTAAGTATAATGGCGACCTTGATAAGATCGCTAATAATACTTGGAGTGAAGACGAAAGCTGTATTCCAACAATTATCTCTCCTAGTAGAGATGTTCATGGTTTACTTGAATTTCATAAAAATAATCTTCAAATAACGGAAATTGATGCAGCATTTCCAATTCTTCATGGACGAAATGGTGAGGACGGTACGATTCAGGGGCTATTGGAGTTAGCTGGGATTCCGGTTATTGGCTGTGACATGCTTTCCTCAGCCATTTGTATGGATAAATGGCTGGCACATACATTGGTAGAGCAGGCAGGAATAAAGGTACCGCGTTCTATTGTCATAAATGACAAAATAAGTGAGAGTGAACTTCTTGAAAAGATCAAATCATTTTCCTTACCGCTGTTTATGAAGCCTGTAAGAGCAGGGTCATCCTTTGGGATTACAAAAGTATATAAAAGAAATGACCTATTCAAGGCTGCTGTAAACGCATTTGAATATGATAATAAAGTCATTATTGAGGAAAACATCTCTGGTTTTGAAGTTGGCTGCGCCATATTGGGCAATGATGAATTAATGATTGGTGAAGTAGATGAAATCGAACTTGAAAGTGGCTTTTTCGACTATCAAGAAAAATATACGTTGCAGAATTCTAATATTCATTTACCAGCAAGAGTCGATTCACAGACAACAAATAAAATTAAACATATTGCAAAAACGATTTATAGGGTGTTAGGTTGTAAAGGGTTTGCAAGAGTCGATCTATTTTTAACACCAGATGGTGATCTTTATTTTAATGAAGTGAACACAATCCCTGGTTTTACTGCACATAGCCGCTTTCCTAATATGCTCAAAAGCGGCGGAATGTCGTTTGAAGAGATTTTAGAAAGGATAATAAGGCTAGGGGTAGAACAATGAAAAGTTTAGTTCTAGAGAAAGCCAATTTGTATAAAGGAAATTTAATCCTGATTAATAAGACGCATGCTGTTTCGGATGAATTTATTGATAATGACTTTGTTTCTATTAGTTCTGATTATCCCACTATTTTAATAAATCATGAGGCAGCAGTTATGTATGCAAAACTTATCGCTTCACTTAAAAGTGCTCAGAATATTGTCCCTGTTAGCGGTTATCGGACTTTCGCAGAGCAGCAAAAAATCTACTATGACTCTATGGCGGAAAATGGCGAAGAATTTACATCCAATTATGTTGCATTGCCAAACCATAGTGAACATCAAACAGGTTTAGCGATCGATGTTGGAATAGCCAAAGAGGATATTGATTTTATTCGACCAGAATTCCCATATACAGGGATAAGTCAAAAATTTCGAGAAAAGGCACCTATGTACGGATTTATCGAACGTTATCCTTGTGGGAAGACAGATATTACTGGAATTGCCCATGAGCCTTGGCATTTTCGCTATGTTGGCTTTCCTCATTCATATGTAATAAAACAGAAAGAAATCACTTTAGAAGAATACATAGAATATATAAAAGGTTTCTCATATAACAAAAGCCATCTTCAGTTAAAAATAGATGAGCAATTTTTTGAAATATTTTATGTCGAGGCATCTTCGGATTTTCCAATTTATTTACAAATCTCAAGTAATGATCGTTATCAAGTTTCTGGAGATAATGCTACTGGGTTTATTGTCACGATTTGGAGGATAGATGGATGAATCCAAAAAGTGAATATGGTGGAATTGACTATTTTAAAATGATTGCAGCCATTCTTGTCGTTGCTAATCATACATCACCATTATTATCATTAACCGAAACAGGAGATTTCATTTTGACCCGAATTGTTGCCAGGGTTGCAGTTCCATTTTTCTTTATGACAACAGGTTTTTTCTTAGTGTCTCATTATCTAAACAATCAAGAAGCAGACCGAAATAAATTAAATAAATTTATGAAAAAATCTTGTTTATTGTATGGAATCTCCATTCTTCTCTATCTCCCAATAAACTTTTATGCAGGTTATTTTGACAATAAACCTATTATGCCAACCCTATTAAAGGATATTGTTTTTGATGGAACTTTTTATCATCTTTGGTATTTACCTGCTGTCATAATTGGAGTAGCTGGATTATATGTACTATTAAATAAATTTACAGTGACCTCTGTTTTTCTAATTGCAAGTCTTCTTTATTTAGTTGGACTTTTCGGAGATAGTTATTATGGAATAGCAGAACAAATGCCATTTTTGAAGCTTTTTTATGAAGAAGTATTTAGCATTTCCGATTACACAAGAAATGGTCTATTTTTTGCCCCTATATTTCTTATACTCGGGGCATTGATTGCTAAACAACCGAGACCTGGACATTTGAAGAATTGCTTTTTCGGGCTTGTCGTATCAGCTTCCCTTCTGTTAATTGAAGGATTGCTGCTTCATAAATATTCTTTACAACGTCATGACAGCATGTATTTAATGCTGATTCCATGCATGTTTTTTGTCTTCCAACTATTGCTTTTATGGAAAGGCAAAGAAAGGAAAGACTTACGAAACATTTCCATGATTGTGTATATCATTCATCCTTTTATTATTGTTCTCGTACGTGGTTTTGCTAAAATCACAAGTCTTCAGTCGTTATTAGTGGAAAATAGTATGATTCATTTTTTCGTAGTCACTTTAGTATCTTACGGTTGTTCAGCAATACTCGTAAAACAAATGGATAAAAAAAGAAAGGAAAATGGTTATGAAGGGCCGAGCATGGGCTGAAATGAATTTGGCTAATCTTCGTCACAATGTAAAGGAATTACAAAAAATATTACCTCATAAATGTGAGTTTATGGCAGTAGTAAAAGCAAATGGATATGGACATGGTAGTGTTCAAATGGCAAAAGAGCTTAATAAAATAGGAATTACTCATTTTGCAGTCGCGACATTGGCTGAAGGGATTGAACTTCGCATAAATGGGGTGAAAGGTGAAATTTTAATATTAGGCTATACCTCTTTACAAGAAGCCTATGAATTGCAGCGATATCAATTAACCCAGACTATCGTTAGTTTCGATTATGCAAAGCAGTTAAACAAATTAGGTCAGAAAATAATGACGCACCTTAAAATTGATACTGGTATGAATCGTTTAGGGGAAAGATGCGAAAACATGACGAAAATTAAACAAATATGTTCTTGTGAAAACTTGGAAATTAAAGGTATATATACACATTTAAGTGTCTCTGATCAATTACATGTCGATGTGCGAAAATTTACCTACTTGCAAATAGAACGATTTCATAAAATAGTCAAAGAGCTTAAGTATCGCGAGGGGATTTCCCCGAAAATTCATATGCAAAGCAGCTATGGGATTTTGAATTTTCCTGAGCTTCATTGTGATTTTGCAAGAATTGGCATTGCAATGTATGGGGTTTTGAGTGCTGCAAATGATAAAACAAAGCTTTCCGTTGATTTACGTCCAGTTCTTTCTTTAAAAGCAAGAATATCGATTATAAAAGAAATTAAACGTGGTGAATTTGTTGGATATGGTCGGCAATATCGCGCAACTCGTCAATCCAAAATTGCAGGGGTATCAATAGGTTATGCAGATGGATTTCCAAGAAGCTTAGCAAGCAGGAATAGTTATGTACTTGTTTCTGGTCAAAGAGCACCTATTATTGGAAAGATTTGCATGGATCAGCTTTTAATTGATATTACAAATATCCGAGATGTTAAGCAGGATGATATTGTTACGTTAATCGGAACGGATGGTACAGAACAAATAACTGCTGAACAGGTTGCTGAAAATGCTGGAACAATAACAAATGAGCTGTTAAGCCGGTTGGGAGAACGGATTGAAAGGATCTGGGAAAAGGAACCGGTTCCCCTGTCCCTAAAATAATTAGATTGCTTTTATTGACATTCGTTTTTGTTTCATCTATTATTCATATTATTAACTATATTCGTTGCTGTGACGGAGAAGAGTACTTTTCCCACTCTATTTAAGCGATCCTAGGGTAGTGAAAGCTAGGTATGGAAGGATAAGGAAGGCGCTCCAGAGCAATTGGACAATAAAGTGGCTGTATATTACAGCAAATAGGGTGGAACCGCGGGTAAACTCTCGTCCCTATGCTTCATGCATAGAGACGGGGGTTTTTTGTTGTTTTGTCATGAATGAACACTTATTGCAAAAGGAAAGAAACTTTATTAAGGAAGGTGCAAAAATGAATATTCAAAACATGATTTTAACTTTGCAGAAGCATTGGTCAAGTCAAGGCTGTATATTAATGCAAGCTTACGATGTTGAAAAGGGGGCAGGTACGATGAGCCCATACACCTTTTTACGGGCGATTGGTCCAGAGCCGTGGAATGTAGCTTATGTCGAGCCGTCACGCCGCCCTGCTGATGGCAGATATGGTGAGAATCCAAACCGTCTTTATCAGCACCATCAATTTCAAGTGATTATGAAGCCATCACCAGATAATATTCAAGAATTGTATTTAGAATCATTACAGGCTTTAGGAATAAACCCATTAGAGCATGATATCCGTTTTGTAGAGGATAATTGGGAGAATCCTTCACTCGGCTGTGCTGGTCTTGGATGGGAAGTATGGCTGGATGGGATGGAAATTACACAATTTACTTATTTTCAACAAGTCGGAGGAATCGAGTGTAAGCCTGTTTCCGTAGAAATTACCTATGGAATTGAACGATTAGCATCTTACATCCAAGAAAAAGAGAATGTTTTTGATCTTGAATGGACAGACGGTTTTACAGTCAGAGATATTTTCTTACAGCCAGAAATTGAGCATTCTAAATATACATTTGAGACATCTGATACCGAAATGCTCTTTAATCTTTTCAATATTTATGAAAAGGAAGCACATCGACAAATGGAGGAAGGACTTGTCCACCCCGCATATGATTATGTTCTGAAATGTTCACATGCATTCAATCTTTTAGATGCGAAAGGTGCCATTTCTGTTACGGAAAGAACCGGTTATTTAGGAAGATGTCGTAATCTTGCTAGAAAAATTGCCAAAACGTTTTATGAAGAGCGTGAAAAACTTGGTTTTCCAATATTAAAATCAAAGGAGGAGAAGTGAAATGACTAAAAGAGATCTCCTTTTAGAAATAGGATTAGAAGAAATTCCAGCGAGATTTGTGACGAACTCCATGAATCAGCTAGCAGAGAAAGTCCAATCATGGTTAGCAGAAAAGAAAATTGCTTATGATGAAGTAAAAGCTTATTCATCGCCACGTCGATTAGCTGTGCTTGTTGAAGGCGTGAACGAAGCACAAGAGGATATTCATGAAGAAGCAAAGGGTCCTGCAAAAAAAATTGCAATGGATGATAAAGGTGAATGGTCGAAGGCTGCAATTGGATTTTGCCGTGGGCAAGGTGCGCAAGTTGATGAGATCTTTTTTAAGGAAATTAATGGAGTTGAATATGCTCATGTTAAAAAATTTATTAAAGGTCAGGAAACAGTTACTTTACTACATGAGCTAAAGCAAATTATCACAGCCATGACATTCCCAAAAAACATGCGCTGGGCAGATAAAGAACTCCGTTTTATACGACCGATAAAGTGGATCATAGCCTTATTTGGAAATGAGATTATTCCATTTTCCATTACTTCAGTTGAGACTAGTAATTGGACAATAGGTCATCGTTTTCTAGGTGGCAAAGTGACAATTAATGAGCCAAAAGAATATGAAAAGGCATTATTGAACCAGTATGTTATTGTGAATCCTGAAGATAGAAAGAATGCAATATTATCACAAATAAAGGCGATCGAAGAAGAAAATAATTGGATAATTCCGATTGATGAGGAATTATTAGAAGAAGTAAATAATCTTGTTGAATATCCAACAGCTTTGTTTGGCCGCTTTGAAGAGGAGTTTCTCGACATTCCTGAAGAAGTCCTTATTACTTCAATGAAGGAACATCAGCGTTATTTTCCGGTGAAAACAAAAGCTGAAAAGCTACTTCCTTTTTTTGTCACGGTACGAAATGGTGGACATGAACATTTAGATAAGGTGGCAAGAGGCAATGAAAAAGTATTAAGAGCTAGACTTTCTGATGCTGCTTTCTTTTATAAGGAAGATCAAAAAACGGCCATTGAAGATTCTTTAGCGAAATTAAAGTCTATTGTTTACCATGAGGAAATCGGAACACTTTCAGAAAAAGTCGAGCGAGTCAGAAAGCTGACAAATAATATTACCGCTGAACTTCATTTAAGCGAGGAGGAAAGCGAGATTGCTGAGCGTGCGGCGGAAATTTGTAAATTTGATCTAGTTTCTAATATGGTCTATGAATTCCCTGAGTTGCAAGGATTTATGGGAGAGAAATATGCGCTCCAAAAAGGTGAAAAAGAAGGTGTTGCAAAGGCTATAAATGAGCACTATATGCCGCGCAATGCTGATGATGAAACAGCTAGCAGTAATCCAGGAGCTGCCCTTGCAATCGCAGAAAAAATGGACACCATTGTCTCGTTTTTTGCGATTGGGCTTATTCCTAGTGGCTCACAAGATCCATATGCATTAAGACGCCAAGCAACAGGAATTGTACAAACACTTTTAAATAAACATTTTTCCATTTCCTTAGAAGGTGTTGTAAATACTTCTTTAAATCTGTTAGAAGAAGCGAATATTTTGAAGAAAGCCAAGAAAGAAATCACGCAAGAAGTAATGTCATTCTTTAAACAAAGATTGAAACATATTCTACAAGAGAAGCATATAAGATATGATTTAATCGAAGCAGTTCTTGATAATGAAATAAGTTCACTTCCAGCTCTTGTGAAAAGGGCTGAAGTGCTTGAAGCGAAAAAGAATGGTGAAGGATTTAAAGAAAGTATTGAGGCTTTAAGTAGAGTTGTTAATATTTCATCTAAAGCTGAAAATGTGGCAGAAATAAATGTTGATTTATTCGAAAATGAGTTTGAAAAAAATCTCTATAATCAATTCATACTCGTTAGCAAGAAATTAGATGAAGAGATTTCCGCGGAAGAAACATTTGCACTACTCGTTTCTTTAAAGCCTGAAATTGAACAGTATTTTGATCATACGATGGTTATGGCAGAAGATCGTAATATTCGCAACAATAGATTGAGCCAAATGGTTAATCTTGCAAAAATTATTAAGAAGTTTGCCAATATGAACGAAATTATTGTGAAGTAATATTGCTTTTTATCGGAGAGTCAATTTTGGCTCTCCTCATTTTCAATATCTATAAACTGTTCTTTTCATTTTCAAGATATGGTATATAATAAGGTTTATTAATAAGGCGCTAGCAATGACGTAAAGATGAAAGCTGGGCCTGAAAAACTTTTAGATAGGTTTGTTCATGCTTGAGCAAGGCGTTTCCGCATTTTATGTCAGGTGGTGATTATGATCGAGTTGAATAAACGGCAAGAAAAAATATTGGAGATTGTTAAAGAAAATGGCCCGATTACAGGTGAAAATATTGCCGAGCAATTAAATTTAACAAGGGCAACATTAAGGCCGGATTTGGCCATATTAACAATGGCTGGATTTTTGGATGCAAGGCCTCGTGTAGGTTATTTCTACACCGGAAAATCTGGTAATCAGCTGCTTACTGAAAATTTAAAGAAGCTTTATGTAAAGGATTTTCAATCGATACCTGTTGTCGTAAACGAAAATGTATCTGTTTATGATGCGATTGTTATGATGTTTCTAGAAGACGTAGGTACTTTATTCGTTGTTGATCAATCATCATTATTAGTAGGCGTTCTTTCTCGGAAGGATTTATTAAGGGCGAGTATTGGAAAACAGGAGTTAACAGCGATCCCTGTCAATATTATTATGACGAGAATGCCAAATATTGCTATGTGTGAGAAAGATGATTTATTAATTGACATTGCAAAAAAGCTGATTGAAAAACAAATTGATGCGTTGCCAATTGTTAAACAAACTGAAAAAGGTTTTGAAGTAATAGGAAGAATTACAAAAACAAACCTTACAAAAGCCTTTTTGGCTCTTGCAGAGGATAAATAATGAAGAGTGCAAGCAAAGAAATTAGAGGAGATGGTGTTGAAGGATGAATAATAAGCCAATCATCTATGTTGTATCTGACTCTGTTGGGGAAACTGCTGAGCTTGTTACGAAAGCAGCTGTAAGCCAATTCAATGGCAGTGAAATAACAATTAAGCGATTCCCATATGTTGAAGACAAAGTACATATTGACGAAGTAATTTCCCTCGCAAAATTAGAAAATGGAATGGTAGTTTATACGCTTGTCAAACCCGATATGCGCCTTTATATGCAAGAAATGGCTGCAAAAGAAGGTATTTATGCTTGTGATATTATTGGCCCTTTAATGGATCAAGTTCAGCTTCATTACGGAAAAACACCACTCTTTGAACCTGGTCTAGTTAGAAAGCTTGACGAGGATTACTTTAAAAAAATTGAAGCGATCGAATTTGCTGTTAAATATGACGATGGCCGTGATCCTCGAGGGATTTTAAAAGCGGATATTGTGCTTGTAGGTGTTTCAAGGACATCTAAAACTCCTTTATCACAATATTTAGCACATAAAAGACTAAAGGTAGCAAACGTTCCGGTAGTGCCTGAAGTTGATCCCCCTGAAGAGTTATTCCTCGTTCCCCCTGAAAAGTGTTTTGGCTTAAAAATAAGTCCAGAGAAACTTAATCATATTCGAAGAGAACGATTAATTTCTTTAGGATTGAATGATAATGCCATTTATGCGAATATTGAACGGATCAAAGAGGAAATTGTCTATTTCGAGACGATTGTGAATCGAATTAAATGTCCAGTTATCGATGTAACGAATAAAGCTGTTGAAGAAACAGCCAACATCATATTGAATCTTTACCGCCAAAGCTTCCCTAAAAATTAGGGGCTGTCAACTGGACAGCCTCCTTTTTTCTTGGTTAGTAGATAAGTTTAGGTTTATAGGTGCTATAATAACATCTCATAAGAAAAGCTTGGCGTTCGCGAAAAAGGATTTGGCGAACGCTAAGTTTTTCTAATTTGTTGACTCTGTTAAAGGATAATGTTATTTTCGCACCTGTTGATTGGAGCGGAAGGTGCGAGACTCCTGCGGGAGGAAGGGCCAAGGGAGACCCCGCCGGTGCGATAGCGCCGAGGAGGCTCCCGGACTGCCCGCGGAAAGCGAGCAACCTGGAGCGGAAATCAACAGCCATGCTCAACAGTACCAATTTGTTAATAAGCATGTTCCGGAATATTTAGAAATATTTAATAATACTTAAATACACATAAATATAAGATTAAATAATAGAAATACTTAACCTTTTATACTATAATAAAAAATTGTGATAAAAAAGTTTATAGAATACGTTTAGAGTTCATAGTGAACGAATAAACTATTTATTGTGAGAAGTCAAGGTTCTAGCGTAAAAAAATTTCGACATAGACGAAAGAGCACAAAAAATTCTATAAATAATGAATTGAATTTTGCTTGCGAATTCCATAAGCAAAAAATGCTAGTGGAAAGAAGGAATATGCGGAGTGATGTAGAATTTATAGAACATTAGGCAGACCAATTGTCATGGTAGATGCAGATTCTTGTCCTGTAAAGGAGGAAATTGTCGAAATATGTAAGAAATATATGGCTGAAGCTATGTTTATTGCTTCCTATGCCCACATGAAAAATGATTTAAGTGATTCAGCTTGGATATTCGTTGATTCGAGTAAAGAAGCTGTCGACTTATATATTATGAATCATGTTGAAGCGGGGGATGTAGTTGTAACACAAGATATTGGATTAGCATCGACACTTTTGCTTAAAGGAGTTTCAGTTTTATCTCCTCGAGGGATTTTATTTCAAGAAAATGAAATTCAAACGGCGCTTAATATGAGATACATTTCTGCAAAGGCGCGTAGAAGGGGGATATATGCTAAAGGTCCTAAACCTTTTAACCAAGAGGATCGTTCGAGGTTTATCAATCAATTTTCTATAATTTTGTCGAATTTTGAAGGAAATAACTAGTTTTTAGAGAATATTAATTTAGAAAAAATATTGGAGTTGTTCCTATGACGGAGCGCATCGCAGAAGAGAAAGTAAATGAAATTCGGCAAGCTGTCGATATTGTCGATGTCATTAGCGACTATGTCCAATTAAAGAAGCAAGGACGAAACTATTTTGGATTATGCCCTTTCCATGGAGAAAATACACCGTCTTTTTCTGTTTCTCCAGATAAGCAAATTTATCATTGCTTTGGTTGTGGGGCAGGAGGAAATGCTTTTTCATTTTTAATGGAACTAGAAGGATATTCCTTTCAAGAAGCAGCTGTCAAATTAGCAGAGAAAGGCAATATTGCATTAGAAATTGCCGCCTCTTCTGTTTCCACCCATCATTCAGTCCCTCCTGATATCCAACAGATGATGGAGGCCCACGAATTATTGTGTAAATTCTACCACCATCTACTTGTAAATACAAAGGATGGTCAGCAAGCACTTGAGTATTTGTTAAACAGGGGATTTACAATGGATTCGATTGTAAAATTTCAAATAGGCTATTCTCTTAATTCATGGGATTTTGTGTATAAGTTTTTAATGAAGAGGAAATTTCCACAAGAAATAATTGAAAAAGCTGGTTTGATCATTAGAAGTGAAAGAGATGGGAATTATTTTGATCGCTTTCGCAACAGAATCATGTTTCCGATTTTTGACCGAAATGGAAATCCGATTGCTTTTTCAGGAAGGGCATTAGGGGAAGATGAGCCCAAATATTTAAATAGCCCGGAAACTGCAATCTTTAATAAAAGTAAAATTTTATATAATTTTCATCTAGCAAGACCGCAGATTAAAAAGCTTCAACAGGCCGTTCTCTTTGAAGGGTTTGCTGATGTTATCGCTGCAGATCGTGCAGGTGTTGAAAATGGTTTAGCAACGATGGGAACTTCGTTAACAGAAGACCATGTATTAGCATTAAGAAGAAATGTTCAGTCTATCACGATTTGTTATGATTCAGATAGTGCTGGTATTGAAGCAGCATTCCGTGCGGCAAACATGCTTTATGACATAGGCTGTCATGTTCGAGTAGCCTTAATGTCTGATGGAATGGATCCTGATGAATATATTAAGCAGTTTGGTCATGATAAATTTCGGAATGAAGTCATTGATGGAAGTATTACCTTAATGGCTTTCAAGCTTCTTTATTATCGAAGAGGGAAAAGGCTTCATGATGAAGGAGATCGGCTTCTTTATATCGAAGAAGTATTAAAAGAAATTAGCAGCCTTGATAAAGCTGTTGAGAGAGATCATTATTTGCGTCAATTAGCAAATGAATTTTCACTCTCATTAGACGCTCTTCAAGAACAGCAAAAACAAATATATTTTAATGAGAAGCGCAAGAATAAAGGGCAAGCGAATGTTGTTCTAAAAAGTAAACTTTCTCAAACAATGCAAAATAAGCAGTTAAAACCAGCCTATTTTTCAGCAGAGAAACGATTAATCGCTCATATGTTAAGAAATAGTGAGCTTGCTTTTAAAGTGCAACATTTATTGCAAGGAAATACATTTAATATTGATGAACACCAGGCAATTTTTACTTATTTACTCGGGTATTATGAAAATGGACATTTACCTAACCCAAGTTCATTTATTAATTTTTTAAATGATGAGAAGCTAAAAAGAACGGTAGTCGATATTGAAATGATGGCAATAAATGATGAAATTGATGAACAAGAATTAACTGATTACATGAAACAGGTGTTTAATTATCAAAAAATGTTAATGATAAAAGAAAAAACAGCTGACCTAAAGGAAGCCGAAAGGCAAAATAATTTTGTAAAGGCAGCGATGATTGCTGAGGAAATTAAACAATTACGCAAGTCTCTATAGATAGTAGTGAATGTTAGGATGTTTGTGACTTTGGAAGGAGGGGGACAAATGGCTGAAAAATCAGCTCGTTCAAAAGAAGTTGATTCAGAATTGACCCTAGAACAAGTGAAAGAGCAGTTAACTGAAGCAGGAAAAAAGACAGGTGTTCTAGCTTACGATGATATTGCGGAAAAATTATCTCACTTTGAGTTAGATTCTCACCAAATGGATGAATTCTATGAAACCCTTGGTGATCAAGGGGTCGAGCTTGTCGGTGATAATGACGATGAGGACCCAAATGAGAAACAGCTTGCAAAAGGTGAGGAAGAATTCGATTTAAATGATTTAAGTGTTCCACCTGGAGTGAAGATTAACGATCCTGTACGTATGTATTTAAAGGAAATTGGCCGTGTAGATCTATTATCTGCTGAAGAAGAAATTGCGCTTGCTGAACGAATTGAAGATGGAGATGAGGAAGCAAAAAGACGCCTCGCTGAAGCCAATCTTCGTTTAGTCGTTAGTATAGCTAAAAGATATGTTGGCCGTGGTATGTTATTTCTTGATTTAATTCAAGAAGGAAATATGGGATTAATTAAAGCTGTTGAAAAATTTGATTACAGAAAAGGATTTAAGTTTAGTACGTATGCGACTTGGTGGATACGTCAAGCGATTACTAGAGCAATTGCTGACCAAGCAAGAACGATTCGTATTCCCGTTCATATGGTGGAAACAATAAACAAACTAATTCGTGTTCAAAGACAGCTACTTCAAGATTTAGGCCGTGAACCAACTCCTGAAGAAATTGCAGAGGATATGGATTTAACACCCGAAAAGGTGAGAGAAATCTTAAAGATTGCACAGGAGCCAGTGTCATTAGAAACGCCTATCGGTGAAGAAGATGATTCACATTTAGGTGACTTTATAGAAGATCAAGATGCGACATCACCTTCCGAGCATGCCGCATACGAACTTCTGAAAGAACAGTTAGAGGATGTTCTTGACACTTTAACTGATCGTGAAGAAAATGTACTTCGTCTTCGTTTTGGGCTTGATGATGGCCGTACTAGGACGTTAGAAGAAGTCGGTAAAGTCTTTGGTGTTACTAGAGAGCGTATTCGCCAAATCGAAGCAAAGGCATTGCGTAAATTAAGACATCCAAGCAGAAGCAAACGTTTAAAAGATTTTTTAGAATAAGAAAGAGAAACCGTCCTTTAGACCTAATCAATTTGTAATAAAAAGGATTGTCATAAAATAGTTTACTTCTTACAATGGAAGTAAACTATTTTTTTTTTGGAAAACTTCCAGAACGGACGTGTACAAAAATGAATGAAAATAAAAAAAATATTATCATAAATGAAATCATTCACTGGAAAAATACCCGCATGCTTCCAGAGCATTATTGTGATTTTCTTTTAGCATTATACACAGAAGGAAACCAGCCGAATGAAATAAAAGAAAAAAATAGAAAAGTTCCTTATTGGAAAAATTACTATCTTTTTTTACTTCTTATTCCATTTACGATGTTTTTAATCCATTTTACTGAATTGCCTATTAATTTGCAAATGGCCTTTTCAATTATTTTTGTTTTAGCAGGAATTATCTTTACTTATTACTTTTCTAAAAAAGGATTATTCTTGCAAATTCCATTAATTACCTCAGCCCTAATTTTATTATTAACTTCCGTAGAATTTATTTCAAGACTTTATCCAGGAAATTTAACAATACTTTATTCTAATTTAGTTTTCAACTGTCTTGTATGGTTATTAACTGGTTGGAAACTTAAACTTTTATCTTTTACTATCTCTGGATTATTAGGAATTGTACTTCTTGTCATCTATATATTAATATAACGAATATATTTTAAAAAATTTATAATGTTGTGAAAATTAACTCTATCCTTTTATAATATATGTAAACGCATTCAAAAAGTTTGGTTTTGGCACAAGTTTGAAGGTTATTTTTAATCTTCATATTAAAATAGCCTGCCAAAGCTTTTGAAGCATGACTGTTATAAAGGGGATGGAAATAATGAATTTTGATTTAACATCTGAACAGAAAATGATTCTAAGTACGATTCGTGAGTTTGCTAATGAAGAAGTTGCCCCAGGTGCATTAGAAAGAGATCGAAATAAACAATTTCCAAAAGAATTATTTGACAAAATGTCTGAGCTCGGCTTAATGGGACTTCCTTTTCCAGAGGAATATGGTGGTGCTGGTGCAGATACAATTAGCTTCGCAATTGTTACGGAGGAATTAAGCCGTGCATGTGGCTCGACAGGCATTACTTATTCAGCTCATATTTCTTTAGGTGGTGCTCCACTTTATTTATTCGGAACAGAAGAACAGAAGAACAAATATTTAGTCCCGATTTGTACAGGAGAGTCTTTGGGGGCTTTTGGTTTGACGGAACCAGGGGCAGGCTCTGATGCAGGGGGAACGAGAACGACGGCAACTGAAGATAATGGAGAATTTGTTATTAACGGGAATAAATGCTTTATAACGAATGCAAGTTATGCGAAACATTTGGCACTAACAGCTATAACTGGTGAAGAAAATGGAAAAAAAGAAATAAGTGCGATCATTGTACCAACTGATATCGAAGGTTTTACAATCATTGATAATTATGAGAAGATGGGGCTAAATGCTTCAAATACAACTGAGCTTGTACTGGAAGATGTGCGCGTACCAACTGAGCATTTGCTCGGTAAAAAAGGTGAAGGGTTTAAGCAATTTTTAATTACTTTGGATGGGGGAAGAATTGGGATTGGTGCGATGGCTGTTGGCATAGCCCAGGCAGCTTATGATAAAGCATTACAATATGCGAAAGAAAGAAAACAATTTGGTCATTCTCTGTCATATTTTCAAGCCATTCAGTTTAAACTAGCAGATATGGCAATGAAAATTGAACTTGCACGGAATATGGTGTATAAAGCAGCATGGTTGAAAGATCAAGGTAGATCTTTTTCGAAAGAAGCGTCAATGTGCAAACTTTACGCTTCAGAAATTTGTATGGAAATAACCGACCAGGCTGTTCAAATCCATGGTGGATATGGGTATATGAAGGATTATCATGTAGAACGCTTTATGAGAGATGGCAAGCTTACTGAAATTGGTGAGGGTACGTCGGAAATTCAACGAATGGTCATTGCAAGGCAAATTGGCTGTAGCTAATTTACCAAGTAATCGGTGAGATTTTTCTTAAATCCTAGAAATAAAGATGAACTCCATCTGAGATGGTGGAGTTTTTGTCTAGTTTGTGAAATAGATGTGACAAAGTTTGCTTTAGGGCTTTTCCTTAACTGCATTTTGAAGTAAAATAGAGATTGTTTGTATATATACTTACTAAATATGAGAAGTTCTTACATAAGGGGGGGTTAAAACATGAAAAATGCAATTATGCCGTACGTATTAATATTTGTATTAGGTATCGGATTAATGTTTGTTATGTCTTTTATTGGTCTCGGCAATATGAAAGAAATTGCTGCTGAAAAAGAGGGCGGCGGTGAAAAAACAGAAGAGACTGCAGCAACTAACCCAGAGGATATTTACAAGAAGAGCTGTATTGGCTGTCATGGTGATCAATATCAAGGTGGGGTTGGCCCAGCATTAAAGGGATTACCAATCTCGCAAGATGAGATTAAAGATATCCTTATAAATGGAACAACTGGTGGTATGCCAGGAGGATTAATCCCTGGTCAAGAAGATGCAATGGCTGAATGGTTAGCTAATCTTAAATAATGGTTATAAAAAAGTCCTTTGCATATGTAAAGGACTTTTTTTAACTAGTTGGATCGTTAAACTTTTAGTAGACTAAAACATCATAAAGAATAATTAGTAATACAAAAACGGATAAGTTAAAGAATGGTGAGCTTTATGAATACAGAAAAATTATCAAAACGACTTCATACTGTTGCTAGCTATATTCCAAAGGGGTATAGATTAGCTGATATTGGCTCGGATCATGCTTATTTGCCATGCCATGTAGTTAAAATAGGTTCCATTCCTTATGCAATCGCTGGAGAGGTAGCAGATGGTCCATACGAATCAGCGAAGCGTCAAGTTGTTATCGAAGGCCTTACTGAGAAAATTGATGTTAGGAAGGGTAATGGACTTGAAGTTATCGAAAATGGGGAAGTGGATTGTATTACGATAGCTGGAATGGGAGGGGCACTAATCGCTAGCATTTTGGAAGCCGGGAAAGAAAAGCTTACAGAGACTAGGAGATTGATCTTGCAGCCAAATATTAGTGCCATTTCGATCAGAGAATGGCTGCTTGAAAATGGCTGGGCATTAATTGCTGAACATATTCTCGAAGAAGATGAAAAAATTTATGAAATTTTAGTTGCAGAAAAAGGGAACCCAAATACTGTCTATCAAGATTTGTCAAAAGAATTGCTCCTCGGTCCTTATTTAATTAAAGAAAAATCAAGTGCTTTCAATAAGAAATGGCGTAGAGAATGGAATAACTGGCAACGTATTTTAGTCCAGCTAGAAAATGCGGGACAGACAGAAGAAAATAATCGAAAAAGAAAAGAATTAATGGAAAAGTTGAGAATCGTTGAGGAGGTTTTAAACGTATGAAAAAGGTGAACGGTCATGAAATCATCCAGTTGTTTGAACAGTTTTCTCCGAAAAATCTTGCAATGGAGGACGATAAAATTGGTTTGCAAATTGGAAGATTGAATAGACCAATAGAGAATGTCATGATTGCGCTTGATGTATTAGAAAGTATTGTGGACGAGGCAATTGATAAAAATGTACAGCTCATTATTGCGCACCATCCCCCTATTTTTCGCCCATTAAAAGCAATCCATACCGATACACCTTCAGGAAGATTAATTGAAAAACTAATTAAACATGATATTGCAGTTTATGCCGCCCACACAAATCTTGATATTGCAAAAGGCGGGGTAAATGATATGTTAGCAGAGGCGCTGGACCTTTCAAATACAGAAGTATTATACCCTACAAATGAAACTCAATTGAAAAAGCTGGTCGTTTATGTTCCATTCGAAAATGTGGATGATGTGAAGAAAGCACTTGGTGAAGCTGGGGCTGGATCTATCGGCAATTATAGTCATTGTACTTTCTCTTCAGCTGGAATTGGACAGTTTTTACCGAATGAGTTTACAAGTCCTCATATAGGCTCTCATGGGAAACTTGAAACTGTAAAAGAAGAAAGAATAGAAACCATTTATCCAGCTCATCTCGAGAAGCGGATTTTAACGGCGATGCTTAAAGCTCATCCGTATGAGGAAGTTGCTTATGATATTTACGCATTGGAAAATAAAGGGGAAACATTAGGGCTTGGAAAAATTGGCGATATTAAGGAAATGACGTTAAAGGAATTTGCAGCCCATGTCAAAATGGCATTTGATGTTAATCATGTGCGAGTGGTCGGTGATTTAAATTCAAAAATTAAAAAGGTAGCCGTACTTGGTGGTGATGGCAATAAATATTTTTTAACGGCTAAATTTAAAGGCGCCGATGTTTATGTAACAGGTGACATGTATTACCATGTTGCTCATGATGCTATGAGTGTAGGATTGAACATTGTTGATCCAGGACATAACGTAGAGAAGGTAATGAAAAAAGGTGTGGCAAAACAATTAACAAAAATGTGCAACGAAAAAGGATATGATGTAGCCATTTTCCCATCAGAATTAAACACAGATCCATTTCAGTTTATATAGAAAAGCGAAGTCGACTGTTCAACGACGTATGGACTGGACTGACCCCGAATGAGATAAAGGAAACACAGCGAGTGAAAACGAGCTGATGTTGACTTATCGTAAGGAGGGGGAGGGAAGTTCACTAGTCGTTAGGAGCCGTAGCTAGACAAAGAAAAGCGAAGTCGACTGTTCAACGACGTATGGACTGGACTGACCCCGAATGAGATAAAAACCCCTATAGAGGAGACATCTTATCCATGTCATTCTATAGGGGCTATTTTATTTCGTTTTTACTTTCGGCAAAATTTTATTTAACGGTACCTTTTTTTCGCGTACCCAAGTGTTTTCATCATTCGGATTA
Organism: Cytobacillus sp. Bva_UNVM-123; assembly: GCF_046351715.2. NCBI lineage: Bacteria > Bacillati > Bacillota > Bacilli > Caryophanales > Bacillaceae > Cytobacillus > Cytobacillus sp. Bva_UNVM-123. The sequence continues at coordinate 3,390,677 of NZ_CM177772.1, read as the reverse complement.
AATTGCTCAAGAAATGTGATAACTTCCTTCGTAATTGGAGTAGGAGTTGAGGCACCGGCAGTAACGGCGACTGTGGAAGCGTCCTTAATCCAATCTATATTAAGTTCGGTAATATCAGCAATCCGATAGGCTTTCGTATGTGCAATTTCTTCAGAAACCTGTGCTAGACGATTTGAGTTATTACTTTTTGGGTCGCCTACGACTATCAGCACATCAGCCGTGCCTGCTTGCCCGGCAACAGCTTCTTGGCGGACTTGAGTAGCATTGCAAATTTCATTATGAAATTCAGCATGAGAATATTTTTTCGCAATGGTTTCCATTACATGCTTAACATCCCACTGACTCATTGTCGTTTGATTTGTAACAACTATTTTTGGACTTGTAATTTGTAAATTTTCGACATCTTCAACAGTTTCAACGAGATGAACAGCGTGGGGGGCAACCCCGACCGCACCTTCAGGCTCTGGGTGGCCTTTTTTTCCAATATATATGATTTTGAACCCTTCCTTTTCCTTTTCACGAATTAATTCATGGGTTCTTGTAACATCGGGACATGTAGCATCAATCGTAATTAGTCCTTTTTGTTTAGCTAATTCTCTCACCTCAGGCGAGATGCCGTGCGCAGTAAAGATGACCGTTCCTTTATCGACTTTCTCAAGAATTTCCTTGCGGTTGCTGCCATCAAGTGTAATAATTCCTTCTTCTTCAAACGCATCCGTGACATGCTTGTTATGAACGATCATACCAAGAATATAGATAGGTCGTGGCAATGTTTTGTCCAAAGCTGCATTTCTAGCAATCACCATGGCATCGACGACCCCATAGCAATAACCGCGCGGTGATATTTTGATAATCTCCATCTATGAAAACCCCCTATACTGTTAGGAATTCTGTTTAATATTACATGATGTTTATATTCATGTTCCATTCTATTATATAAGACTTCTAATGAGAATCATACTAAAAGGAGGTAGATGCTGCTGCTTGCGCAATATGTGTATGAATAAATGCATATAAATGAAACTAAAAATAAGAAAAAGAATGCAGCTGCCTCCTTCTTATACGTATAATTTAGGTTTTGACATTCTGATTTTTATTTCTTTAGCTTTTGGAGGGGGCGAATTTTCGCTTATCTTCTCATTGTCCTTAACTTTTACGGTTGCATTCTTTTTTTTTGATTTTTTTTCTGTCGTTGATTTTTTTTCATTATTTTTCGCTTCATCTTTAGAGCCTGTCATCCCTTTATATAGCTTCCACACCGAAGGTATGTTTTTTACAAGTGGCCCATATTGTTGAACCATTGGACCGAGCTGTGAGGCTGAATTTAACATTTTTTGCGTATTTGTTAAAAAGCCATTTATCGCAGTAGGATTGCTTAAAGCTTTTAATATTCCCCCACCAGCTTCACCAGTAGCACCAGTAGCACCAGTAGCAGCAGTAGCAGCACGACTTGCACCTAGTACATTTCCGCCTGCTGCTGCCCCTCGTGCTTGATTTCCCTTGCCTAATAGTTTGGAAAGAAGACCACCACCGCCTTGTTGTCTCATTGGTGGGCCTCCTCCTGCTCCAAACTGTGGAAATCCACCCGAATTCATCTGAGGGGGTATACCGTTGCCGTTTCTAAACTGTGGTGGAAAGTTAGGCGTCATTTGTGGACTTCCTCCAGCTCTAAACGGTTGCGGAATGCCAGGGCCCATATGTGGATGACCTCCAGCTCTTATCTGTGGCTGCATATTCGCCCCTATAAAAGGCTGTCTTTCGTGTCCTAACGGTGGAAATATTCCTGCTTGCATTTGAGGATGGCTTCCGGCTAACATGTTGGGCATTGGTGGATAACTGTTCATTTGCCCCATAAATGGGTGAGCTGGCATTCCTCTATGGAAGCCCATTCCGCTTTGGATAGGTGGAATTTGTCTTTGAAACATTTATGTTGCCTCCTTTCCATTATATTAATAAAGTATGCGTAGAAAACAGATTAGTTAAAGTAAATAGCGATATATCTTTAATTGGCTATTTTGACGTAAAAGTGGTTATTTGTTGCAAACTTTATTATAATAACAGGATGACGATTGATACGATTAATTGAACAGCTAAGGTGACTTGTTGAAGAGTGCCAGGAGCTAGACAGAGGAGTTTTAAATAATGAATGAAACTAAATTTGAACAGTACAAACTAAAGCCTTTTATCATAAATGCGGTGAAACATTTTGGATTTTATGAGCCTACAGAAATTCAAGAAAGGCTCATACCGATCATTTTGAAAGATGAAAGTGCGATCGGTCAATCACAAACAGGTACAGGAAAAACTCATGCTTATGTATTGCCGATTTTACAAAAAATTGATTTTTCTAGACAGGAAGTACAAGCCGTTATTACTGCACCAACAAGAGAGCTAGCAAGTCAAATATATCACGAGATTTTAAAGGTAACAGAATTTTGCGATGAAAATGAGACGATTAGTGCACGCTGTTATATTGGGGGTACAGATAAGCAAAGATCAATAGAAAAATTAAAAAAACAACCTCAAGTTGTTGTGGGAACACCGGGAAGAATTAATGACTTAGTGAAGGAACAAGCTCTTTTTGTTCATACTGCCAAAATGCTTGTTGTTGATGAAGCTGACTTAATGCTAGATATGGGCTTCATTGAAGATATTGATCAAATTGCTTCAAAAATGCCAGAAAAATTGCAAATGCTTGTTTTTTCAGCAACAATTCCTGAGAAATTGAAACCTTTTATGAAAAAATATATGGAAAACCCGAAGTATGTTCATATTATGCCAAAGCAAGTTACGGCAGCGAAAATTGAACATCGCCTTTTACCTTCAAGACATAGAAATAAAGTAAAGCTTGTTCATGAAGCTCTTACTTTATTTAACCCTTATTTAGCCATTGTCTTTACAAACACGAAGAAAATGGCTGATGAAGTTGCGGACTCCTTGATCGGAAAAGGATTAAAGGTAGGCCGGATTCATGGGGACCTTAACCCTAGGGAACGAAAGAAAATGATGAAACAAATTAAAGACCTTGAATTTCAATATATTGTTGCGACAGATTTAGCTGCTCGAGGGATTGATATTCAAGGGATTAGTCATGTTATTAACTATGAGCTACCATCAGATTTAGATTTCTATGTTCACCGCGTCGGTAGAACAGCACGAGCTGGCAATACTGGCATTGCCTTAACCATTTATGAGCAAGCAGATGAGGATGCATTAGCTCGTTTAGAGAAGATGGGAATTGAATTTCATCATGTAGATATGCAAAAAGGAGAATGGGTAGATTTAGAAGACCGTAATAAACGAAAAAATCGTCAAAAACAAACAGATGACATTGACAAGCAAGCAAAATCACTCGTTCAAAAGCCGAAAAAAGTAAAACCTGGTTATAAGAAGAAAATGCAATCTGAAATAGAAAGCTTTAAAAAACGCCAAAGAAGAATCCAAAAAAAGAGATAATGATTAGCTTTCCAAAAAGTAGGAGGAGAAATTATGCTGAAAATTGGTTCACATGTTTCAATGAGTGGAAAAAAGATGCTATTAGCTGCAAGTGAAGAAGCTGTGTCATATGGATCAAATACATTTATGATTTATACTGGTGCACCGCAAAATACAAGAAGAAAAAAAATTGAGGAATTAAATATCGAAGAGGGACTAAGGCATATGGAGGCAAATGGTATCTCTGATATCGTTGTGCATGCTCCTTATATTATAAATATTGGCAACACAACAAATCCAGCGACATTTGAATTAGGGGTCAATTTCTTAAGAACTGAAATCGATCGTACTGAAGCAATTGGAGCTAAGCAAATTGTTTTGCATCCAGGTGCTCATGTTGGTGCAGGTACTGAAGAGGGCATCAAAAAAATTGTTGCAGGGTTAAATGAAGTATTAAAAGGTGATGAAAAAGTTCAGATTGCTCTTGAAACAATGGCAGGAAAGGGCTCTGAATGTGGGAAGGCATTTGAAGAACTAGCGATGATCATTGATGGCGTTACGTACAACGATCATCTTTCAGTTTGTTTTGACACATGTCATACACATGATGCAGGCTATAATATTGTTGAGGATTTTGATGGCGTTCTCAATTCCTTTGATAAAATTATCGGCATTGATCGTTTAAAGGTCCTCCATATAAATGACAGTAAAAATGAGCGGGGGATGAGAAAGGACCGTCATGAGAATATTGGCTTTGGTCATATTGGATTTAAGGCGTTAAATTATATCGTTCATCATCCACAATTAAAGGATATTCCAAAAATTCTCGAAACCCCGTATGTTGGTGAAGATAAAAACAACAAAAAAGCGCCATATAAGCATGAAATTGCTATGCTTAGAAATCAAGAGTTCAATGAAGATTTATTAAATATCATTATGCAAGGATAGGTTTAAATAAAAGCGGAATTTTTTCCGCTTTTATTTTGTAAATTGGATAAACAACCGATTTATTTCTTTAGCTGTTTCAGGTCCGGCAATTTTTGCAATTTCTCTTATTATTTTTGTCCGCTCGCTGCTATTAAAAATATTAATACTCTTTCCACGAAGATACTCCGCAATTTTTTGAGCTTCTTGCTTCGAAATGGATATTTGAAATTGGCCACCATACTTTAATAACTCATCAGCAGTAATTGTATTTATTTTGTGATTAATAATGTTTTCAAAAATTTTCAATTTTCCTCACTCCTCTATTTTACCTTATGAAAAAATGAATGGGTTCGTGACAGTGGTTATGTAGAAATAATGGCGCAATTTTTTTGGGCGATTATAGGGAGAAAGGCTTGAATTCTTTACAATCTGATATTCATCCTGTATACTTACATCTGTAAATCGTAATGATTCTTAATACGAAGGTGATTGTGATGGCTAAGCAAATGAAGCCAATTATTGAGATAAAAGATGTGTCTTTCCGCTATGAAAAAGACAATGTACTCGAAAATATTAACTTGATTATTGAAGAAGGGGCTTTTTTAGGTATAGTTGGTCCGAATGGATCGGGAAAGTCGACTTTATTAAAGCTAATTCTTGGTTTACTTAAACTACAAAAAGGGAATGTTCGCCTGTTCGGCGAAGAAATTTACCGGTTTAAAGATTGGCAGAAAATCGGATTTGTTTCTCAAAAAGCTAATTCCTTTAATACTGGTTTTCCCGCGACAGTTTATGAAGTGGTTGCAAGTGGCTTAACGAAAAAGATTGGCATGTTTAAATTCATGAAAAAAGAGCATCAACTAAAGATTCATCATGCGATAGAATCTGTGGGGCTTCAATCATTTAAAAATCGGAATATCGGGGAGCTCTCTGGAGGGCAGCAGCAGCGTGTTTTTATTGCGAGAGCTTTAGTTAGTGAGCCGAGTTTACTTATTCTAGATGAGCCTACTGTAGGCGTTGATGCGCAAAATGTTCAGTCCTTCTATGAAATGCTTTATGATTTAAATCAAAAATTAGGAATTACACTTTTATTAGTTACGCACGATATAGGAACGATTTCCGACAAAGTTTCTCATGTTGCTTGCTTAAATAATCATTTACATTTTCATGGGGAGACAGTAGAGTTTGAACAGCTTCAACCTAAAGACTTATCTGAAATTTATGGTCACGATGTTCAAATCCTAACTCACAACCACGACCACCATCATCATTTTGAAGGAGTAAATCAATGATTGCAGGGATTTTACAATATGAGTTTCTTCAAAATGCCTTTTTAACGGGAATTATTATTGGTATCATTGCTCCCTTATTAGGTGTTTTTATCGTAGTACGCAGACTTTCACTTATAGCTGACGCTTTAAGCCATGTTACGCTAGCGGGAATTGCAGCCAGTCTTTTTTTAGAAAAAAAATTCCTCATCTTTAGTGGCTTAAACCCGCTTTATATGGGAATGGTTTTTTCAGTGACAGGATCATTGTTTATTGAAAAACTTCGTGCCGTTTATAAGCATTATCAAGAATTAGCGATCCCGATTATCCTTTCTGGAGGGATTGGACTCGGGGTTATTTTTATTTCATTGGCAGATGGATTTAATACGGATTTATTCAGTTATTTATTTGGAAGTGTAAGTGCAGTGAGCCGCATGGATTTATGGACAATCTTAATAATAAGTATCCTTGTTATAGCACTTATCGTATTGTTATATAAAGAGCTCTTTTTATTATCCTTTGATGAGGAACATGCTAAAGCCTCGGGCATTGCTGCGAAAAGTGTACATTTTATTTTTATTATTATGGTTGCACTCGTTATTGCTGCATCAATGAGAATCGTCGGTATTTTACTTGTTTCCTCCTTAATGACCTTGCCTGTTGCAGCAAGTATCCGGATTGCTAAAGGGTTTAAGCAAACGATTTTTTATTCTATTTTATTCGGAGAAACATCCGTTTTAGGAGGGCTTACTTTATCCTATTATTTAGACTTGGCTCCAGGTGGAACAATTGTCATGTTAGCGGTCCTAATCTTAATCGTAACCATTCTTTTGAAAAAAATCGCACTCAAAATGGCATGAGCTAAACATGAAAATTAATAAGAGGTGAAGAACGTGGATGTGAATGAGGCGTTACAATTATTAAAAGATAAAGGCTATAAATACACAGATAAACGGGAAGAAATGCTGCAATTCTTTGCGAAAAACAATAAGTATTTAACTGCAAGAGATGTACTCGCTTGGATGCAAGATGATTATCCAGGTATTAGCTTTGATACTATTTATAGAAATTTATCTTTATTTGTTGACCTCGGTATTTTTGAAATGACTGAACTCTCGGGTGAAAAGCATTTTCGCTACACATGTGCACATGAACAGCATCATCACCATTTTATTTGTTTAGAATGTGGGAAAACGAAAGAAATATCAACTTGTCCGATGAAAGAGCTTCAAGATAATTTAAAGGGCTATGATGTATCAGGCCATAAATTTGAAATATATGGTCGTTGTCCTGATTGTTATCATAATGAAACAAATGCCGCTTTTGGATAATATATCAGCTTATCAAGTAATCAAAAATGCCTGTATGACACTTTTTTGAATATGTGCGATACAGGCATTTTTTTAACACCTTATTACTGCCAATTCCTTAACCAATTTTCCACCCAATTATTGGCTTCAGCCCAATTATTTACACGAATCACTCCATTCGGAATGGGATCTTGGTTATATGGGGTGTTAAACAATATGACAGGAATTTGACATTCCTCATGAAGCATAACGGCATTATCATGTTTATCTTCAAAAAAGATATCAACTTTATTATCTTTTGCAGCTTGAACTTTATTATGTGTTCCTAATAAATCAATATGATTGAAATGCACTGCATGTCCAAAAAACCAATCCTTCGTTACATTTAATAAATCGGCTCTTCTTGCACTTATAAAGAATAACTCATGAACGCCTTCCCATTTATTCAGAACTTCCTTCGCTCCTTCAGCAAGCGGCGATTTAGCATAAATAATCGGCTCAGTTTCGGCAAACCATTTGGCAAAATCCTCTTCGGAAACATCCACTAAATGATTTAAGTCATATTGTGTAACATCATTTAATGTAAGATCGAGTTGAAAAGCCTTGTTTATATATGGAATCAACGAGGTTGGACATGTCACAGTTCCATCAATATCGAGCCCAAAACGCTTCTTCATAAAATACTCTCCTTTTCGACAATTTCCTTTTTATCTTACCAAAACTATCGTTATGACTAAAGAAATATTAACGTAATGGATAAACTGTGAAACATTTACATCTTAAAATACAATTATTTCGCAAACAATAGTAATGATCCAATTAAGCAACTAAAGATCTTAATTGGTTCGATTATTGAAAGCGAGGGATCAAATTGGCAGATCAGGATCGTGACCACGAAAATACGGGTTTTGATCTTCGGCAAAGAGATGAAAACGAAGAAATAAACCTAGATGAAACTGCAGATTTCACAGAAGAAACCTCAGCTGAGCTTGCTGCACCCATTACCTTTAATAGAGGCATGGATTCAGAAGAAGAAAGGGATAACGAAGTAGAAACAGCGGGTAGAGGGGTAGGCTCTGCCGGATTAATTCTTTCGATTATCTCATTATTTGTTTTTCCGGTTTTGTTTGGAGCTACAGGAATTATTCTAGGCTTTATTGCTCGTAGAAGAGGAGCAACAAGCTTAGGCAGCTGGGCAATTGGAATCGGGGTTGTATCCATTATTGTTGGTATGTTTATCCTGCCATTCTTTAGATAGAGGAAAGATAAGGTTAAGGAGGTGTTCTAAAAGTATAACTTTTAGGGGCACCTCTTTTTTGTATAAACTTTATTAACTTGTCGGTTGATTTCCGTTTCAGAATTATTCAATAATATTCAAAATAATTATTTTAAAGAAAAAGACTGACCCTAAAAAGTCGTTTTCAACGGCCTTTTGGGTCAGCTCTTTTTAAAACTATTGAAAAAAGTTTTGCTTTACTGAACGCTATTAGCTTTTTGTTTTTCTTCTTCCTGCTTTGCGAAATATTCTGCAGCTACTTTGTCAATCTCAATTTTCAATTCTTCTACCATTGTTGCTTCAGGTACTTTACGGACAATTTCACCTTTGCGGAATAGCAGGCCTTCTCCTCTTGCTCCAGCGATACCAATATCTGCCTCGCGAGCTTCACCAGGTCCATTTACGGCACAGCCTAAAACAGCTACTTTAATCGGAGCCTTGATTTTTTGAATATACTCCTCAATTTCATTAGCAATCGAAATTAAATCGATTTCAATTCTACCACATGTAGGGCAAGAAATTAATGTAGCAGCATTAGATGATAAGCCAAATACCTTTAATAATTCTCTCGCAACCTTTACTTCTTCAACAGGATCTGCGCTTAACGAAATGCGCAAAGTATTCCCGATTCCTTTATTTAAGATTACTCCTAATCCTGCCGCACTTTTAACTGTACCTGCAAAAAGTGTACCTGATTCAGTAATTCCTAAATGAAGTGGATAATCAAATGCTTTCGCGGCTTTTTCATAAGCTTCTATCGCTAAGTTAACATCAGAAGCCTTCATTGAGACGATAATATCATGAAAATCAAGGTCTTCTAAAATCTTAATATGGTGAAGAGCACTTTCGACCATGCCATCTGCTGTAGGGTAGCCGTATTTTTCGAGAATTTTCTTTTCAAGTGAACCAGCATTAACCCCAATACGAATAGGGATGCCTTTCGCTTTAGCCGCTTTTACCACGGCTTCTACTTTCTCACGTTTCCCAATATTTCCAGGATTAATTCGGATTTTATCTGCTCCACCTTCAATTGCTTTTAAAGCAAGCTTGTAGTCGAAATGAATATCGACTACAAGAGGGATGTTAATTTGTTTTTTTATATCGGCAATAGCATCAGCAGCCCTCTCATCAGGACAAGCTACACGCACGATTTGACAGCCAGCTTCTTCCAACCGTTTAATTTGAGCTACTGTGGCTTCGACATCATGAGTTTTCGTTGTCGTCATACTTTGAATAAAAAGTTCATTACTACCGCCAATTGTTAATGGCCCTACTTTTACTGGCCGTGTTTTTGTGCGATGTGTTATTTCAGTCAATGGAGATTCGCTCCTTTTATATAAAGATAAAAAAGTTAAAGTTTTCCTAGTTAGATGAGTGTCTAGCACTTCAATACTAGTGGTTTCTCTTTTACTTCAGCCTTTCGCTTTTTGCTAAAAGAAATCACTTTAACTATTGTATCAATGAATTATTGAAATTGACAAGAAAGAAGCAATAACTTTCCTAATCATACGCAGGAAAGCGGTACGTTTGCCCAGCTTTTAAATTTTCTGGCTGCAATCCGTTGTTTAATTCATTAAAATCTGCAATTACTTGTGTGATTGTGACTGGTAATGGTCCGTTTAGCTTTCCTTCAACAACAGATAAAACGGTATCCCCTGGAGAAACTTTTTTCTCGAAATAAGGTGTTATTGCAACCGCTGTAGATTTAGCTGCAATTGTTTGTTCTTTTATGACTGGTAATGTACCAATTGTCAAGTCGTAGTAGATGGTATATCCGATCAAGCCTAGCACTAGTAATGCAGCTAAACGTTTCATATAAGCTAAACCTCCATCTATTAATTAAACATCGCTTTTTTCTATTAAATGAATATGCTTTTCAAATAAAAATAGAACAGCTTTTTTACTAAAATATTTATGGAAAAATTACCATGCCTTTACAATTCCTTAATATTCCTTTGTCATAATTAGGACTATTGGAAGGGGTGTATGTATTTGTTGTTACAAAATACTCAGGAAAAAACTCACCATTTACTATCAAAATTTTCACTCCAAACGCGCCTTTTAGTTTTAATTTTAAGTTTGCTCCTCTTATCTGTTTCTGCTGTTGCGTATATTTCTTACGGGAAATCAAAGGAAACAACGATAAAAATCATGGAGCAAAGGTTAACGAAAGAAGTTAAGTCTATCTATGATATTGCTCAAAATTTAATGCTCATTTATGTTGGAAAAGAAGAGAAATTTAATGGGAGGGTAGAGCAAGTAATTAAAAGTCAAGATGCACAGCTCGCACAGGACGGATTAAAAGGAAGTTATTTTCTCGTTAATAATGAAGGTGCCATTCCATTTTCAGTTAGTAAAAATACGAATGTTCAATTTTCTCAGACTGTTTTAGATGAAATAAGAAAAAAGCAAAATGGACTCATTCATCGTGATTTAAATGGCAGTCTATATACAATATCTTTTCAATCTATCCAGGAATTCAAAGGGATTTATGTTATCGCAATCCCTCAAAAACAATATTTAAAAGAAATTAATGATATGGCAAAATACATATTTATCGTCGTAACGATTAGCATAACTGTTACTTCATTGATTCTAGTTTTACTTGTAAGAAGCTTAACGAAGCCGTTATCAAAGCTAAGGGAAGTCATGAGAGAAGCAAGAAATGGAAACTTTGATCTTAAAGTGGAGGCAAAAACGACTACTCCAGAAATCAATTCATTAGTCAAAAGCTTTGATGCGATGATAAAGCAAATGGGCAGTGTTTTATATGAAATATCTTCTACAACTACGAATTTATCATCAACAGGTGATGAATTAAGAGATATATCTAGCCAAGTATTAGAAGAGAACAAGCAGTTGAATGAGGCTATACATATTGTAAAATTAGGTGCCGAGCAAACGGCTTCAAGCTCAGAGGAAAGCATTCGGATGTTTCAAGAAATGAAAATATCAGTTGACTATATTTTCGGGCAAATGAAAGAGGTTATGCAGAAGGCGCAATTGATGAATCATTCAGCACATCAAGGTGAGAAAAGCGTTGGAAATCTTCTGTACACCTTCAATCATTTTGGAATAGAATTTAAAGGAGTTTCATCGACTGTTGAAGAGGTTAAAACATATTCAGAATCGATCGCCAAAATTGTTACTCTCATACAAAATATTGCTGGTCAAACGAAACTATTAGCATTGAATGCAGCGATAGAAGCTGCTAGAGCAGGAGAAGCTGGTAGCGGATTTGCAGTTGTCGCAAATGAGGTTCGGAAATTAGCTGAACAGTCTTCCGAAGCAACAGAAGAAATTAAGAAGACAATTGAACAGATGGAGTCGATCTCATTAAAGGCTTCAGATGAATTTAATGAGATGTTTAGCCGTTTTCAAACACATTTAGAGACTGCTTTAGAAAGCCGTGAATCATTTGAACAATTAATGCTGGAAATAGAAGCTGTCAGCAGTATGATAAAGCAGGCAGAGCATGGATTAGTTGGATTAAATGTCACATTGCCAAAAATGGAAGCGGCAACTAAAAATTTCGTATCTGTCTCCCAGGAAACGTTAGCAAGTGCTGAACAAATGATGCTAGCCTCACAAAAACAGAAAATGAAAGTAATGAATAGTCATGAGGTTGGAGAGAAACTTACGCAATTATCACAATCACTAGAGGCACTGAGCTCAAAATTTACATATTCAAAGCAAGATTCTATTTTATAGAAAAGAGATAGGACGAAAATCTTCGTCCTATCTCTTTTTTGGTTGAGGAATTTCTTTAATGGCTAAATATAACACGATGTATGACACGAACCAATTTATGAGTGCACCATTCGGTACAGTTGTCTTTAATGCTTCCATTATTGTGAAGAAGATAGTAGGCAATGTAACACTATATGCAGCAATTCTCCATAAATGACGGTACTGTATATTGCGCATCAATACTTTTATTAATAACAATCCAAGTAGTGCAAGGACTGAAATTTGAATAAAGTTTAGTCCAGCAGTCAAAATATAGATGATCAAAACCATGATTGGAATAATAATAATTAATGAAGAATCTATCGATGAAAATATATTTAATAACTCTTCATTTGTTATGTTGCCTATCATAGAATAGGGCAATGATTGTACTTTTCCATTGGCAATAAAATAGGCGCCATTTTTCAAAAGGGCAATGGTTTCATTATTTTCTGCAATATCATCAATGGAGATCGTTCCAGTAGAATCAAAATTAATCGTAAAACCATCCTTTTTTAAAATAATCGGAGCATTTTCCTCGGATTGCAATTCACCGTTTGTTATTTGAAAAGGAGGGAGTTCATTTTTAATACTATTTTGAATGGCATCTATCCCATTTATAGTAGCTGAACTTAAATAATAGATGGCAGGTAGAAGTGAAAGGAATGTAAGTAAAAATACATATAAAATCGTTTTTCCAATCCCTTGAAAACGAAACAATGCGATATCCTTTGGTGAATATAAACTCTTAAAAAATTGCTTAAAAATATTCATCTTGACACACCCTTAAAAAATTTTCTTGTAACATAATTGTAATAATAGGTTCAATTGTTAATGTATTGTAAATAAATGCTAAGAAATATTTACAATTGAACTAATCTTTAATAATAATTGTATGGGGTTTGTTGATAAATGTCGAATATAAAATATAGGGGTTGGAGAATTGGAACTTAATATTCAGCAAATGCTATTTGAATTTTTAGGCGGTCTTGGAATCTTTCTATTTGGTATAAAGTTTATGGGAGAAGGACTCCAAAAATCAGCGGGTGATCGCTTAAGAGATTTGTTAGATCGTTTTACAACAAATCCTGTAATGGGTGTCTTAGCAGGAATGCTTGTGACTATGCTTATTCAAAGCAGCTCTGCAACCACGGTTATTACTGTTGGTTTAGTCAGTGCAGGTTTCATGACGCTTCGTCAAGCCATTGGTGTGATAATGGGAGCTAATATTGGCACAACTGTTACAGCTTTTATTATTGGAATAAATGTAGGTGCATATGCATTACCAATTATTGCTGCTGGTGCCATTTTACTATTTTTCTTTAAAAATAAAAAGATTCATAATATCGGTCAAATTGTTTTTGGATTTGGAGCCCTTTTCTACGGATTGGAATTAATGTGCGGTGGAATGAAGCCATTAAGTGGGCTTGAGTCATTTCATGAATTAACGGTCAGCTTAAGTTCTAATCCAATATTAGGAGTCATTATTGGAACAGTCTTTACCGTTATTGTTCAAAGCTCAAGTGCAACAATTGGAATATTGCAAGGACTTTTCTCAGAAAATCTTGTTGATTTAAACGCTGCACTACCAGTTTTATTCGGTGATAACATCGGAACGACGATCACAGCTGTACTAGCTGCAATTGGAACATCTGTAGCAGCGAAAAGGGCTGCGGCGGTTCATGTAATATTTAATGTAATTGGGACAACGATATTTTTAATTTTATTAAAACCATTCACATTTGTAGTAGGAACTCTACAAAATAGTTTAGAATTAAATGAAGCAATGACCATTGCGTTTGCCCATGGGATTTTTAATACTTCAAACACGATTATGCAATTGCCTTTTGTTGCCGTCCTAGCCCTAATTGTGACGAAATTAATTCCTGGAGAAGATTCAGAAGCTGAATATCGTGTTAAACATCTTGATCCCGTTTTTATAGAGCAATCACCATCGATAGCATTAGGACAAGTGAAGGAAGAAGTATTACGAATGGGACAGTTTTCAATTAAAGGGCTTGAAGAAACCCATGAATTTTTGAAGACGAAACTTTTAAAGCATTCAGGGAATGCTATGCAGCTTGAGGATGCGATTAATGACCTTGATCGTAAAATAACGGATTATTTAATTGAACTCGCTACTAGTTCTTTAACAGAGCATGAATCTGAAGAGCATACGATGTTAATGCACACAATCAGGGATATTGAAAGAATAGGCGATCATTATGAGAATATTATTGAGCTTACTGAATACCAATTAGCAAATAATATAAAACTAACAGATACGGCCATGAATGATTTAGAAGAAATGTTTCTGTTAACGATTTCTACAGTATCTGAAGCCATAGAGGCTTTAGATCATAAAGATAAAGATGCAGCTTTTCATGTTGTCCAGAAGGAGGAAGCAATTGACAAAATGGAAAGAAAACTCCGCAAACAGCATATTATCCGTTTAAATGAAGGACATTGCTCTGCACAAGCTGGTATTGTTTATGTTGATATTATTAGTAATTTAGAAAGAATCGGTGATCATGCTGTTAATATTGCGGAAGCGGTTTTAGGTGAGGATTATGAGGAAATAAAGCAAGGGTTGGCTTATTCTATGTGAAATCAAAATGAAAGGGGGATGGGGTAAAATGGAATATTTCTATTGGACAATCATCATTATATTATTCATTATTTCATTTATCGGACTTGTTTATCCGATCATCCCTAGTGTCATTTTTCTTTTTGGCGGGATTATTCTATACGGAGTATTTTTTTCATTCGAGCCGTTTAATTGGCTTTTTTGGGCGATTCAAGGACTATTTATTCTATTACTATTCGTTGCAGACTATGTAGCTAATATGATTGGTGTAAAAAAATTTGGCGGCTCGAAAGCTGGAATTTGGGGAAGTACAATTGGCATCATTTTAGGGCCTTTTGTTATTCCTGTACTCGGTATTATTCTCGGCCCATTTTTAGGCGCTATCATTGCTGAATTTGTCGTGAATAAAAAGGGCTGGAAGGAAGCGATGAAAATTGGCTTCGGTTCAGTAATTGGTTTTATTAGTAGTGTCGTCACAAAAGGGCTAATTCAAGCTTTCATGGTTGGTTACTTTTTTATTGTTGTATTGTAAGTTATCGAAGGAAAAGACCCATTGTCATGAAAACAATGGGTCTTTTTCATTCGTTAAAATGTCAGAATGTTTCCTTTATCTCAGTCGAGGTCAGTCCAGTTTATCGCAGATTAACTGGCAGTAAGACCCCCACTAATTGAGTTTCACTTAATACGTCGCTGACCAAGGCGCTTGCGCTTTTCTTAGTTTAACCCACAGATTTCATAAGGGCAGTTTTGACAATCGACTTCTTCTTTTAAATAATTTAAATTTTTGATTGTAATTTTTTGCCGTTCGTACGAAATAATATTTTTTTCTCGAAGCTCTTTCAGCAATCGCTGGATTACTTCTCTTGTACCGTACGTTAAATTAGCTAATTCTTGATGGGTTAATGGTAAATCAATGACGATTCCTTTATCAGTCATAATCCCATAGCTGTTGCAAAGTCGAATAAGAATGGAATAAAGTGCACCTTTTTTTCCATTGAGAATTAAATCTTGGCACTTCATCTGTGCTTTTAAATATCTAGTGCTCAGCCATGCCGTCATTGCACTTAAACGATAGCTATCCTCTAATAAAAATTGTTCGAACTTTTCTCGGTTTATCATAAAGACTTCGCAATCTGTTATTGTCTTTGCATAAAATAAATATCGAGGCGAAGATTTAAATAATTGATATTCGACGAGAATTTCTTCTCCTGTTAGGATTTTTAAAGTAAATTCCTTGCCTGTCATATGAAGCCTTCCAAGAGCGATACTTCCAGAAAGCAATATATAAATATGATCGACTTTGTCTTTTTCTTGAAAAAGAATGGTGCCAGCCTTTACTTTTTGAATGGTTTCTTTATCAATAAAGTGCTGAATAATTAAACTATAAATTGAAATGTTAAAATCCCTCATCAGTCTGTCACTCCTTTCACTTACGAAACACGTTAATTTATTTTTAACGGAATTGTTCATAGGCGTCAATCATCCGACAAGGGGAAATAGCTATATACAATGGGGTAATATGATTTAAATCCTTGACAGAACGGAATTAAAGAGAAAAATGACAATTTAACGAAATGTAGAAGAAAGAGAGACGAACACGAATATTAATTGAAAGAACTGGGAATTGTATAGTTGACTTCAAGCAATTTAATTGAAACGTTTATTTAAATTTGGTAATCTTATTATGAAAGCAAGAAGAATAATTCTAACATTATAATTGTGAAAATGTGGGATTATTTTGAAGGCTTAATTTATTTACATAGGAGGAATTTTTAATGGCTTTTGAATTACCACAATTACCTTACGCATACGATGCACTTGAACCAAATATTGACAAAGAAACGATGAATATTCACCATACGAAGCACCATAACACATATGTGACAAATTTAAATAATGCATTAGAGGGAAATGACGAGTTATTATCTAAAACAGTTGAAGAAATTGTTTCAAATTTAGATAATGTCCCTGAAGCTATTCGTGGAGCAGTTCGCAACAACGGTGGAGGTCATGTAAACCACTCTTTATTTTGGCAAATTATTTCTCCAAACGGTGGGGGTACACCTACAGGAGATTTAGCAGAAGCAATTAATCAAAAGTTTGGAAGCTTTGAAAACTTTAAAGAAGAGTTTGCTAAAGCGGCAACCACTCGTTTCGGTTCTGGCTGGGCTTGGCTAGTTGTGAATAATGGTGAGCTTGAAGTAACGAGCACACCAAATCAAGATTCACCTTTAATGGAAAACAAAAAGCCTATCTTAGGTTTAGATGTTTGGGAGCATGCTTACTATTTAAAATATCAAAACCGTCGCCCTGAGTATATTAATTCCTTCTGGAATATTGTAAACTGGGACGAAGTTTCTAAACGTTACAGCGCTGCAAAATAATTGAAATTACGTAATCAGTCCATAACGGCGAAGGAATATTCCTTTGCCGTGTTTTTCTAATAGGAAATTTGTATAAGAGCACAGACTTTGATAGAAACTACCCTGTAGAACATAAGGGGAGTTTTTTTTATGAGTAAAGTAAGGAAGTTGATCGGAGAAGTCGAATTAACGAAGGATTTAAGTTTATTGTTAGTGATTGGTGGGCTCTACTCATTAAGTGTTGCCCTTTCGAATACATTTGTAAATATTTATCTTTGGAAACAATCTGGAGCTTTTATTGATTTAGGGCTTTATAATTTAGCTGTTGCAATAGCCCAGCCGCTTACTTTTATATTAGCAGGGCGGTGGGCAAAAAAGATTGATCGTGTTATGGTGCTAAGAATAGGAGTGATTTTTTTAGCAGCATTTTATTTGACGGTCTTAATTAGCGGAACCAATGCATCGAAATTTTTATTACTTCTCGGTGCATTATTAGGAATAGGATATGGTTTTTATTGGTTAGCTTTTAATGTATTAACATTTGAAATTACCGAGCCTGAAAATCGAGATTTTTTTAATGGCTTCCTTGGGATATTGACATCTATTGGTGGGATGATTGGACCTATTACGGCTGGTTTTATCATTTCGAAGATGGAGAAGTTTACAGGCTATTCAGTGATTTTTAGTATATCACTTGCGCTTTTTTCATTAGCTGTGTTTTTAAGCTTCTTTTTGAAAAGGCGGCCAGCCAAAGGGAAGTATTGGTTAAAAAGAATTTTTGCTGAAAGAAAAAATAATCAAAACTGGCGTCTAGTAACGTACGCCCATTTTTTCCAAGGCTTGCGTGAAGGGACATTTGCTTTTGTCATATCAGTATTTGTTTTCATTTCAACTGGAAGTGAGTTGGCTTTAGGTACATATGGGCTTGTCAATTCGGGAATTGCATTTATCGCGTATTATAGTGTGTCAAGGCTCATTGCGAAAAAACATCGTAAAAAAGCAATCCTAGTTGGTGGCTTCATTTTATATGCCGCTATCTTTTTAATTGTTTTCAATGTAACGTATTTACGACTATTAATATATGCTGCAACCATTGCCATTGCCTATCCTCTTCTTCTCGTTCCTTATTTATCGATGACGTATGATGTGATAGGCAAAGGGTGGAAGGCTGCTGAAATGAGAATTGAATACATTGTTGTCCGTGAGCTCTTCTTAAATTCAGGGAGAGTTACCTCCATCCTATCTTTCATAATAGCTATTCTCTTTTTTAATGAAAAAAAAGCCATACCCATTTTATTGCTCATCCTTGGAGCTGGGCATACATGTATTTATTTTTTTATAAGGCGAATAAATATCGATTCTACATGAGAGAAGAGAATGTTCTTCTCTTTTTTTATGACTTGTAAAATGTTTCTTTTCATTTATTAGTGGTTCATCATAGAATAATTTATTGTTTTCTTATAAAATAAAGGAAAGGATATGAAACGTCATAATGTTTACGTTTTACATAAAAGGATGTGTAATTAGAAATTGAATAAAAAGAAGAAGAAAAAGAAGTCGCATGTTCCTGTTCGTTTGAACATTTTATTTTTTGTCGTCTTTATTTTGTTTTCTGTCTTAATTTTGCGATTAGGGATCGTACAAATCGTCTATGGAGATGATTACCGACGGGAAATCGAACGGACGGAAGAAATTACGGTGAACAATCCTGTGCCAAGAGGAAAAATGTTCGATCGGACTGGCAAGGTAGTAGTGGATAACACACCAGAAAATGCGATCACGTATACGAATACAGGAGCGAAACAGGGTGATATGATTAAAGTAGCGAAAAAACTCGCCCTGCTTATTGATAAGGATCCGGATAAAGTTACAGAAAGAGATAAAAAGGATTTTTGGATGATCGAAAATCCAGAAAAGGCAGAAGAGAAAGTTCCAGATGAAGAAAGAGAAAAATTGAAGGAAAAATTTGAAGGTAAAGAATATGACGATAAAATATATAAATTAAAGCTTGCACGCATTACGGAACAAGATTTAAATGAGTTAACTGACTTTGATTTAAAAGTGCTTGCGATTTACCGTGAATTTATAAGCGGCTATGCGCTTACACCACAAATTGTCAAAAATAAAAATGTGACACCTGAAGAGTTTGCTGTTGTCAGCGAAAATCTGCAGCTATTACCAGGCGTTGATACGACAACTGACTGGGAACGATATTACGCATTTGGCAATACTTTGAGAACTGTTTTAGGTAAGATTACAACTTCAAGTGAAGGAATTCCGGCAGAGCAGCTAGACTATTATTTGGCAAGAGATTATAGCCGCAATGATCGTGTTGGAAAAAGCTATATTGAAATGCAATACGAGGATGTTCTGCATGGACAGAAAGCTAGAGTGAAAAATATTACAGATAAAGCAGGAAAAAATGTACTTGAAACCATTCCAATCTCTGAAGGAAAAAGAGGGAAGGACCTCGTTTTAAGCATTGACATGGACTTGCAATTGGCTGTTGAGAAAATTATTGAAGAAGAATTATTAGATGCCAAAAAAATAAGTGGCACAAATTTGCTTGATCGCGCCTATGTCGTGTTAATGGACCCCTATACAGGCGAAATTTTAACGATGGCAGGAAAGCAAATTGATACAGATGAAAATGGAAAAAGAGTAATGTTAGATGATGCACTTGGAAATATTTCGACTACTTATAACGTAGGTTCAGCTATTAAAGGTGCGACCATTTTAACGGGTTATAAAACAGGGGCAATAAAACCAGGGGATGTTTTTAATGATACACCGCTAAAAATTAAAGGAACACAGCCAAAGAAATCATGGAAAAATTTAGGGTTGATGAATGATATTAACGCGCTAAAATATTCATCGAACGTTTACATGTTTCGGACTGCACTCAAAATTAATGGTAGTGAATATCAATATGATGGCCCAATGAGATTAAACCCAGAAGCATTTAGGACCATTAGAGAATCATTTGCACAATTCGGATTAGGAGTTAGAACAGGAATTGATCTACCTAATGAGCAAATTGGATTTAAAGGCAAAGCTGATAGACCAGGTTTCTTGCTTGACCTTGTAATTGGCCAATATGATACGTATTCCAATATGCAGCTTGCCCAATATATCTCCACGATTGCCAATGGTGGGAATCGAATGGAGCCTCACATTGTGAAAGAAATTCGAGAGCCATTAATGGAGAATAACGAACTAGGACCGATTGTTCAAGAAATTTCTCCAAAGGTGCTTAATCAAGTTGATGGGGAAGAAGCTTGGTTTAAACGTGTTCAGGAAGGTTTCAAAAAAGTAACACAAGAGCAAGGGGGAACAGCCTATTATCGATTTGCTGGAAAAACCTATAATCCAGCTGGTAAAACAGGGACTGCCCAAGCCCTTTATGATGGTCCAAAACGAAAACCTGGTGAAAAATTACCACAAGTAATTAATTTAACCTTCACTGGCTATGCCCCAGCAGATAAACCTGAAGTTGCGATTTCTGTTCTTGTGCCATGGGCTTATGAATCAGGTAAAGGACATTCTAAAAACATTGAAATTGCACAACGTGTTTTGGATACTTATTTTGAAATAAAAAAACAGCGTCAATCAAGTAATAATGCAGAAAATCCTAGTCAAAATAATGAAAATAATCATGAAGAAACAGAAAATGAAGGTTCAGCACAATAACATTATCACAAGTAAAATCTACTTCCTTTTGAAGGGAGTAGATTTTTTCTATTTTCGAGCGGTTGTTTTCTCTTATTCTTTCAAATTTACAAAAGCTTTACATAAAGTTCAAACGGAATTAATCCTAATTCTTTAAAGTAGTAGCTGTAGGACAAAACAACCAATCTCTTAGGGGGAATTAAAGAAATGAAAAGCTTTAAATACTTGGCACTATCAACATTGATTGGAGCAGTACTCGCTTTTACATCAGCTTGTGGCTCAAATGATGCTGAGAAAACGAACGGAGAGACAAACACCCAAACTCAAACTGAAGGAACAAGCAAGGATCAAGTTAATGAGGGTGAAAAAGAGCTTCAAGGTGAAGTTAATATTGATGGTTCATCAACAGTATATCCAATCATCGAAGCTGTAGCAGAAGAATTTAATCTTGCACAGCCTGGAGTTAAAGTTTCTGTAGGTGTTTCAGGTACAGGTGGTGGATTTAAAGCTTTTATTGCTGGAACAACAGATATTAGTAATGCTTCTCGTCCGATTAAAGATGAAGAGAAAGCTGAATTAGAAGCGAAGGGCATCGATTTCACTGAACTGAAACTAGCAAATGACGGTATTTCACTTGTTATTAATAAAGACAATGATTGGGTTGACCATTTGACAATTGATGAACTAAAGAAAATGTGGGTTGAAGATGGAACTGTGAAAAAATGGTCTGATATTCGTGCAGGCTGGCCTGAAGAGGAAATTAAGTTTTATTCACCAGGAACAGATTCTGGAACGTATGATTACTTTGATGAAGTTATTTTAGATGATGAACCAATCTCTGAAAAAGCAACTTTATCTGAAGATGATAATGTTTTAGTTCAAGGTGTTGTTGGTGACAAATATGCTATTGGATATTTTGGATTCTCTTATTATGTTGAAAACAAAGATAAATTAAAAGTAGTTTCAGTTGATTCAGGAAACGGTGCTGTAGAGCCAACACTTGAAACGATCGAAAGTGGTGAATATGCACCACTGTCTCGTCCACTATTCATTTATGTGAAAAATGAAGCAGTTAAGAGCAAAGCAGGAGTTTACGAGTTTGTGAAATTCACACTTGAAAATGGTGCAGAGCTTGCAGAAGATGTTGGGTATGTAAAATTAAAAGATGAAGATTATGCGGCTGGCTTAAAAACATTAGAAGGACTTAAGTAATAAATAACGGTCGGATGGGAAATTTGCTTCTCGTCCGACCCATTATGTTCATTAAATGCATTTCAAATGGAAGGGGGTTTTTCAATTTGGATTTACACACTTCAACTAAATCATTTTCTGTACAGGAATTGATCAAAGCGAAAAAGCAAAAAAAAAGCTTTTCAACTTGGATTGAAAAAATTGTCCCTTTTCTTTTGCTATTAACTGCTATTGTTTCTGTTTTAACAACACTTGGAATTGTACTGACATTGATCGTTGAAACATTTATTTTTTTTGATCGTGTTTCCATTGTAGAATTTTTAACCGCACAAAAATGGTATCCATTTTCGCAAACTCAAGGTTCATTTGGTATTCTACCTCTAGTCATGGGAACTTTGAAAGTCACAGTTATTGCTGCAGTTGTTGCTGTACCAATTGGTTTAGGATCTGCCATATTTTTGAGTGAGTATGCATCTGACAAAACGAGAAGATTGATTAAACCGATATTAGAGGTTTTAGCCGGTATTCCGACAATCGTATATGGATTTTTTGCATTGACTTTTGTTACACCTATTTTAAGAGAACTAATTCCTTCTTTAGAAATATTCAATGCATTAAGCCCTGGTATTGTCATTGGGATTATGATTACACCAATGATTGCTTCACTTTCTGAAGATGCTCTCTCCTCAGTGCCGAATGCGATGCGTGAAGGAGCTCTAGCTTTAGGGTCGACGAAATTAGAAGTTGCACTGAAGGTTGTTCTTCCAGCAGCAGTATCAGGTATTACTGCTTCGATTGTCTTAGCTGTTTCACGAGCAATTGGGGAAACAATGATTGTTGCAGTTGCTGGTGGATCAACACCGAATATGAATTTTGATGTAACAAGCTCCATCCAAACAATGACAGCTTACATTGTTCAAGTTAGTCAGGGAGATGCTGGCTACGGTACAACTATTTATTACAGTATTTATGCCGTTGGCTTTACATTATTCTTGTTTACGTTGACCATGAACCTATTTGCGCAATTCATCTCTCGGCGATTTAGGGAGGAGTATTAGATGAAATTAATTGATCATTCAACCGTAACGAATCGGATGAGACTTAGGTTAACAACAAATATTCTCTTCAAAATTATCTTTTTCACAGCTACGATGTTTGGTTTAGTTGTTTTAGGGATTTTACTATATCGGATATTCACTCAAGGAGTTGCTTATCTTGATTTACAGTTCCTGCAAAGCTTACCTTCACGAAAGCCAGAGCAAGCAGGAGTAAAAACGGCATTAATTGGTACAATTTGGCTTATGGGCGTTGTCGCTCCAGCTTCATTATTTTTAGGTGTTGGTACAGCCATTTATTTGGAGGAATATGCGAAGAAAAATCGCTTTACACGCTTTATTCAAATAAATATCTCAAACCTTGCAGGTGTGCCATCCATCGTGTTTGGCTTATTAGGTTTGACTGTATTTGTCCGTGCACTTGCACTTGGAACAAGTGTGTTAGCTGCTGGTTTAACGATGAGTTTATTAGTATTACCCATTATCATTGTCTCATCTCAGGAGGCAATTAGGTCTGTTCCCAATGGATTGAGAGAAGCTTCTTACGGCATGGGTGCTACAAAATGGCAAACGATTATTCAAGTTGTGCTGCCTGCAGCACTTCCAGGAATCTTAACAGGAGGCATTTTAGCACTATCAAGGGCGATCGGAGAGACTGCACCATTAGTTGTACTTGGACTTCCACTCTTTCTTGCTTTCTTACCAAAAACTTTATTTGATAGTTTAACGGTTCTGCCAATGCAAATTTATAACTGGACTGGTAGACCACAAGAGGAATTCCAAGCTTTAGCAGCTGCTGGAATTATCGTTTTACTTGCATTACTCATATTTATGAACTCGATTGCCGTTCTCATTCGGAATAAGTTTTCAAAAAGATATTAATAGAAAGGGGACGAAAGAAATGAGTGCAACAATGGAAAGACAAAAAATTCATCTTGTTAATAATAAACAAACTAATGCAACAAATGACATGGAACCAGCTAAAAATATTGTTTATAAGACTAATCAATTAAATTTATGGTATGGGAGTAATCATGCGCTAAAAAATATCGACTTAGATATTATGGAAAAGGAAGTAACCGCCATAATCGGTCCATCAGGCTGCGGAAAGTCAACCTATATTAAAACGTTAAATAGAATGATTGAACTTATACCAGGAGTGAAAACTTCAGGTGAAATTTTATATCGTGATCGCAGTATTTTTGACCAATCGTACCGTGTTGAAGAGCTGCGGACAAAAGTAGGGATGGTATTTCAAAAACCAAATCCATTTCCGAAATCAATTTATGATAATGTTGCATACGGACCGAGAATTCATGGAATACGTGATAAAAAGCTTCTCAACCAAATTGTCGAAACAAGCTTAAAAGGTGCTGCAATTTGGGATGAAGTGAAGGATCGCTTACATGAGAACGCGTATGGCCTTTCAGGTGGACAGCAACAACGTTTATGTATTGCGCGTTGTCTTGCCATTGAGCCTGATGTTATTTTGATGGATGAGCCGACTTCAGCGTTGGATCCGATCTCCACATTGAAAGTTGAAGAGCTCGTTCAAGATTTGAAAAAAGAATTCAGTATTATTATTGTGACACATAATATGCAGCAAGCTGCACGTATTTCTGATAAAACAGCATTTTTCTTAAATGGGGAAGTAATCGAATATACAAATACGAATAAGATTTTTTCTACCCCTTCGGACAAGAGAACAGAAGATTATATAACAGGAAGATTTGGCTAATACTTCTGGATTTTTAAAGAATGTAATAATTTTATGTAAGATGAAAAATCTGGGCTCAAATTCGCTTTTGCGAATTAGGATGAAGGGAGAAGAAAAATGTCAGTGCGGGAAAAATTTCATGATGATTTAAAAGAGCTGCAGGAAAAATTGCTTAGTCTCGGTAAGTTTGCAGAAGGAGCACTTTCAAAATCTATCGATGCGCTAGAGCAGCAAAATATTGAACTGGCATTGGAAATTATTGATAATGATAATGAAGCAGACTTGCTGTATGAAGAAATTAATGATTTCTCTATTCTATTAATCGCAAAACAGCAGCCTGTTGCGATAGATTTGCGTCGAATCATCGTTGGGATTAAGATCGCAACCAATATTGAGCGAATTGCAGATTTTGCAGTTAATATTGCTAAAGCGACAATTCGAATTGGAAATGAACCACTTCTACAACCAATTGTCTACATTAAACAAATGTATGAAATTAGTATAAAAATGTTAAGATTATCATTAGAAGCATACTATGATGAAGATACCTTGAAGGCGAAGAAAGTTGCTGATATGGATGACCAAGTCGATGAATTATACGGTCAGGCAATACAAGAATTAATGAAGATTAATCTGCAATATCCTGAATTAATGGCACAAATCACTCAACTTTCTTTTACTTGCCGATATTTAGAACGAGCTGCGGACCATATGACAAATATTTCGGAACATATCTTTTATTTAGTAAAGGGGCGTCAGTTCGATTTAAATAATTAACAAAGTTAAAGCAGCGACGGCTTGCTTCGCTGCTTTAACTTTTTGTAATTATTTTTGCGATTTCTTTATAACTCATGCCTTCCATTAATTCAAAAGAACCGAGCTGAATTCTTTTGCTATATCCATTTTCCTCTAAATAAGCTTCAAATTGATCGGCATTATCAATAATCATTTTCTCTTCAAGCTTTATGGCAATATCATGTGAAACCATTCCACTAATTATTTCAAGGTTAAAACGATTACTACTTTTTTCTTTATCAGCTGTTTTTTGTTCATCTTTTAACTGCGCTTCTATTTTTTTAGTGTTTTCTTGAGCTTCTGAGATTGATTTATCCATCTGATTATATTGATCTTTTGTTAAAATAACATAACCGTTATTTTGTAAATAACTTTTTGCTGTTTCTTCATCTATTATACTTCCTTCTGTCCCTTTCTTCTCTTCCGAAAAATAAAATACACCGATTATACATACAGAAATGACAATCCCAAAAGCAAAAGCTCGTGTACTCTTTTTATTCATTTCTCTACCCTCTTCTAATCATTTCAGCTAATATCGACTCAACTTCACTTTCAGAAAGCGAAGACTGCTTTGCAATTTGTTCTACATTCAAGCCTTGCTGAACAAGTGACCAAACTTGGTTTTTGATAATTTCATGTATTCCTTTGTTCTCATGCTCAAATGCGGGTTGGTGAGCAGTAAGGACTGGTTGAAAGGAATCATCACTTACAAGAAGCTCTTCTTCGAGTACTTTTAATTTCTTTTTAATCATATACAGCTCTTGAATTTGAGTCATAGAAAGTTGGTCAATTTCTTCTCGTATTATTTTGTATGGGTCCTTCATAAAGACGGAAGAAATTAAAAGAATAACGGCTATGGCTAATAGGCCAATCATTACATATTCCAATTAAGTCACCTCGATTTTCATTCATCAACATTTTACCATTATTTCCGACAAAATTCGATTCGTTTCATCTATGTCACAGGAAAAAATGCAGAATTTTGTAGGAGGACAAGCAATAATCGACAATTTCCGTTTATTGTTAGGACTAGTTTTCGGTGATAACATGAAGATAAGGAAATATTTTCGGTAGGAAGGTGAAAAAGCGATGGAAACAGATTCATGTCTCCGTTCAGAATTCTTAAAACATCCTGAACAAATTAAAGATGATTTTTTTAATGTTATTCCCGGTATATGGATAGATGGAAAAACATACTGGCTAGAGTCTGGAAAAGACGAGCTAAATCTTGCTGAAGGCATTTGTTTATATATGAAAGAAGAACATGTTCACAAGGATATAAGTATGCTCAACGTATATATTACTAATCAAGGTTTTTGCTCCCTTCAGGCTAAGCTTTTATTTCAATATTGGAAACAAACTGTAAATACACATTTATCTTTTATTTCACCTTCTGAAAATGTGATCTATCATATTGAAAATGAGGCCATGTATTTAATTAATGGCTATTGTTTTGGAAGTATTAAGAGAAGCTGTTCATCACAGCCTCTTTGGAATATGGATCATGATGAAATATGGGAGTGCACACAATCGGGAATCCTGAAATATTATCCGATGACTAATGGGAATCCAGTGAGTATACAAACCTTTGATCTTGATATTAAAGAAAATCGGACTTGCCTAGGTAAATCATGGATCATAAGCGGACAAAATGAATTAGAAATGTTAAAATTAAATACTGAGCTTTTAAAAAACACACTAGCAATTGCGGGTGAAAAGTGATATTATAGAAAAGTCGTATGAACGAACTAGTTATCAATAGTTTGGAGGGATATTACATGCGTGTGAATATTACGTTAGCTTGCACAGAATGTGGAGATCGTAACTATATTTCTAAAAAAAATAAAAGAAACAATCCAGATCGTCTTGAGCTTAAAAAATACTGCCCAAGAGAAAAACGTTCTACTACACATCGTGAGACAAAATAAGCAGTAGTGGGCCATGTGGTCCCTCTGCTTTTTTTGTTTTTTAATAAGAGACTATTTTGTGTTTTGTATTGAAAATAGAGGTGAATAGAAGTGAAAGATGAAAAGAAAACATTTAGAAAGCAAATATTGGAAAAGCTCTCAAAAATGGATAAGCTTCAATATGAGCAATTATCATCTGACATTGCGTTAAGACTTTACGATGAACCCTTTTGGAAAGAAGCAAAAACAGTTGGAATTACGATTTCAAGATTTCCAGAAGTTGATACATATCAGATTATTAAGAAGGCATGGGAAGAGGGCAAGCAAATTGTCATTCCGAAATGCTTGCCAAAAAATCGAGAGATGATTTTTCGGCAAATCGCTCAATTTAATCAGTTGGAATCTGTTTACTCCGGTTTATTAGAGCCGATTGAGGCTGTTACAAAAGAAGTTCCATTGAATCATATTGATTTATTAATTGTCCCTGGAGTAGCCTTTACAAAGGAAGGATATCGCCTAGGGTTTGGTGGAGGGTATTATGACCGTCTACTTCTTAAATATAATGGAAAGAAGATTTCTTTAGCTTTTGAATCACAAATTGTTTCTAAGCTTCCGATCGAACCTCATGATCTACCAGTTAGTAAAATAATGACAGCAAAATTGAAATAAACGATGATTTCATTATTACTTCTCTTATTTATTGTCATGATATCAATGGGTGGCTATTTCTTTAAACTCTTGACAAAATCAGGTAGCATAGCTGCATTTCTTATTGGTGTTACAGTAAGTTATGGTTTTGGTATTAAAGGGCTGCTCTTACTTGGGTTCTTTTTTGCGAGCTCAAGCTTCTGGTCAAAATTTAAAAGAAAAGCCAAAATGAAAATGGAAGAGCGGCACGAAAAAGGCTCACAGCGCGACTGGCAGCAAGTTGCAGCAAACGGAGGAACGGCTGCTCTTTTTAGTTTGTTGAATTATACGATTCCATCACCTATTTGGTTGATTGGATTTGCCATTGCTATTGCAGCTGCAAATTCAGATACGTGGGCTTCAGAGATTGGTTCATTAAGTAAAAGAAAGCCCATTTTTATTCGAACACTGAAACGAATTGAAAGTGGAACATCGGGAGCCGTAAGCTCCCTTGGAACCGTAGCAGCGATTATAGGGGCTTTAACGATTGCTTTATTGTCTTATTATTTTTTTCGTTTGACTATCCTTGAAGCACTTATCATTTTTGGATTAGGTTTTACAGGAAATTTAATTGACACAGTGTTAGGAGCATTTTTTCAAGTTGTTTATCAATGTAAAATTTGTGGTACAGAAGTTGAGTCGTTAAACCATTGTGGAACGAGCACAATCAAAAAGAGAGGGCTTTCTATTTTTAATAATGACTTCGTGAATTTTTCATCTGGCTTCCTAGCTGCCCTATTTGGCATGATGTTGCTTAAATAAATAAAAAAGGATAAACATATATGTAATGGATAAAATCGCCGAAATCATCCAAAACTAGTAGTAGGAGGGATGAAAATGGGGCGTTTTATCTGGATCATAGTAATCGCGCTTAGTGGACTATTTATTTTCCAAAATCGATATCGGGTCTTAAACATTATTTTTAAAAATGCCATTTTACGAAGAATTATGGTTAGTTCGTTATTAGGTATTCCCGGAATACGGGAGCGCTTAATGAGAATGCTGTTTCCTTCTGATTCAACAGCTGTCACCTAAAATATTTATTTAGAAAAAGGCCTTGCTAGGTCTTTTTCTTTTACTTTACAAAAAGAAGTAAAATTGCCTATAGTTTAAATGAAGGATTTTTTCTGAAGAAGAAATAAATGATCGTAAGAAGAGAGTGGGGAAAAACTTGAGTTTTCAAGAAGAGTATGTATTCTGGAGGCTGGCTCAGTATTTAATATCTGCACATGAATACCGAATTGTTCAACTTTCTCAAGAGCAAAATGAATTGTGGCTTGAAAAAATTGAAAATAAAGAGGCGCAAGTAATCCGATTACTACGTTATAATTTAGACTGGAGTAATTGGATGCAAAATGATATTGAACGGACAGCTATAAATGGGGAGAACATTAGAAAACAGGCTGCTCGTGGAAATATGAATGTAATAAATATTTATGTATCAGCCTATCCGCCAGTAGATGATTATGAATGTAAAATAGCTGAACCTTTTAGCTATCAAAATAATGAAAAAACAAAAGTAAAATCGATTATCTTTGATAAAGCCCATTATGCTGAAGCGTTTCAGCAGTTAGGAAGTATCTTAAATCATGAGTTTTCATTTCCAGTAAATGAACCCATTACTGAGAGTGAAATCGATAAAGTGAAGCTTGCTGCATTGTCAGAAGCCTCTAATCGAGCGAAAAAGGAACAAAAACTTTTTAATCATGGAAAACCCTTCTTTACATATATGTTTATCATTATTCAAGTTGTCATGTTCCTACTATTAGAGTTACAGGGTGGAAGCACGAGCAATTCAACCTTAATAAAATATGGAGCTAAATTCAATCCCCTTATTTTGGATGGAGAATGGTGGCGATTTTTCACGCCGATGTTTTTACATATCGGTGTCCTGCATCTATTAATGAATACGCTAGCTCTCTATTATTTAGGCACGGCTGTAGAAAGAATTTATGGGAAAGGTCGTTTCTTTATTATTTATATACTTGCTGGTTTTAGCGGCTCATTAGCTAGCTTTATTTTTAGTACAAGCATTTCAGCAGGTGCAAGTGGAGCGATCTTTGGCTGTTTTGGCGCCTTGCTCTATTTTGGAACTATATACCCTCGTCTTTTTTTCAGAACGATAGGTGTAAATATATTAGTCGTGCTTGGCATTAATCTTCTTTTTGGTTTTTCAATGCCTGGGATTGATAATGCAGGTCATATTGGTGGGCTAATTGGGGGATTTCTGGCAACGGGCATCGTTCATTTTCCTAAACAGAAGAAACTATTTTTCCAACTGCTATTCCTTTGTATAACTGCCATATCGATCATAGGTTTACTGCAATATGGCTTTCATTCGCCTGAGAAATTAGTAGATGAAAACTCTATGTTGGTACTTGCTCAAGATTATATTAAATCGAATGAATATGAAAAAGTGGAAGTCATGCTGACTGAATATGTGAATAAAAATTCAGCATCTGCTGACTCTTATCTTCTCCTTGGATTTGTAGAACTGCAAACGGATAACTTAATAAAAGCAAAAGAACATTTAGTAATCGCAACTGAAAAAAGGTCGAACTTTCATGAAGCTTATTTCTATTTAGCCTATGTTTACCTTAAAGAAGGAAAAATCGATGAGGCAAATAAATATGCTAAAATGGCTGATGAATTAATGCCAAATCAAAAGGATTATGAAAATTTATTGCAAATGATTAAAGAGTATGAAGCTAAGTGATAAATCAGTAGTATGCAAGCCTGATAAATTTGAGGTAAATGAAAGTTAGAGGGATGAAATGAAAACGATATATGATGTTCAACAATTATTAAAAAAATTTGGAACGATAATATATGTTGGTGATAGAGTGGCTGATTTAGAATTAATGGAGGCGGAAATTAAGGAGCTTTATCAATCACAATTAATCGAAACAAAGGAATACCAAATGGCGATTTTATTATTAAGGCATGAAGCAGCATTTTTGAAAGAAAAACAGTAATTTTTTCAGTTTTATTGATTTAAAAACCATTCACACAATAAAGTGTGGATGGTTTTTTGATTTATGCCAAATGGCTCATTTTTCGGAAATAGGACAAATTCGAAACTTTTCAATGTTTCATCCGTCTAATAATGTGGGGTAGGGAGATCCATTAATTCTATAATTCTACAAAATTAATGTTAAATGGGATTTGATTTTTTGTAAAAAAAGTATTAAGATAAGGTTTGATTTAAATGGAAACATCCTTAAATTGGAAAAAGGAACAAACATTTCCGTATCTGTTCTTAACAAAACAGGGAGGGTATTTATTAAAATGAAAAAAATTAACTGGTCAAAGGTTTCGCTCATTGGGATAGCGACATTATTGCTTTGGCTGAAGACGTACATTGCCTATAAAACTAGCTTTGAAATAAAAATAGAAAATTGGCGGCAAGAGTTTATCTTATTCATTAATCCATTAAGCTTTTTGCTTTTCGTTTTTGGAATTAGCTTGTTTATGAAAGAAAAGAATCGTAGTCGATATATTTTGATTACAAGCTTTTTCATATCCTTAGTATTGTTTGCGAATGTTGTTTTTTACAGATTCTTTAATGATTTTTTAACCATTCCAGTACTATTTCAAACGAGCAATATGAGTGATCTCGGAAGCAGTGTAAGTGAATTATTAAGCTTTAGTGATTTATTATACTTTACCGATTTCTTTATTTTAGTGTTAATTGTTTTTCTTAAACCTAAGTCTGCTACATATCATCAATTTTCGAAGGTTGATCGAAGAGCTTTTTTCTTAGTTGCGATCGCGATTGCTTTCTTTAATTTAGGTTTAGCTGAAACAGAACGGCCACAACTTCTAACAAGAACGTTTGATCGAGAAATGCTTGTTAAAAACATCGGTACTTACAATTACCATATTTATGATGCCTTTTTGCAATCGAAATCATCTGCGCAAAGGGCTATGGCTGATGGTAGTGAATTAGTTGATATAGATAACTATATTCATGCTAATTACAAGAAGCCGAATGATGAATTGTTTGGAATTGCCAAAGGGAAAAATATAATCATGATTTCAATGGAGTCCACACAAAGCTTTGTAATTAATGAAAAAGTAAATGGACAGGAAATTACACCGTTCTTAAATGAATTTATTAAAGATAGTTATTACTTTGATCATTTTTATCATCAAACGGCTCAAGGTAAAACATCTGATTCAGAATTTATTGTTGAAAACTCACTTTATCCGTTAAGTCGAGGAGCGGTATTCTTTACACATTCCGGAAATGAATATGAGGCAACTCCTGATATATTGCGTGGCAAAGGATATTTTACTGCTACACTTCATGCGAATAACAAAAGCTTCTGGAATAGAGACATTATGTATGAGTCGCTTGGATATAGTCGGTTTTATTCACTGCCTGATTATGAAGTAACGGATGAGAATTCAGTTGGCTGGGGCTTAAAGGATATTGATTTCTTTGAACAGTCTATCCCACATTTAAAAGACATGCCAAAACCTTTTTATGCGAAGTTTATTACATTAACAAATCACTTCCCATTTGAATTAGGTGAGGAAGACCAATTTATAGAACCATATACATCGAATGATAAAACCGTTAACAATTATTTTCCGACGGTTCGGTATACAGATGAGGCATTGAAGGTTTTTGTTGAACGATTAAAAGAAGAAGGCTTATATGAAAACTCAATTATTGTCCTCTATGGAGATCATTATGGAATTTCAGAAAATCATAACAAAGCAATGAGCGAGTTTTTAGGGGAGGAAGTAACTCCGTTTGTTAGTACACAATTACAAAGAGTTCCATTTATTATTCATATCCCTGGGCAGGAAGGCAAGACAATATCGAAGGTATCAGGACAGATTGATATAAAACCTACTCTTCTTCATTTGCTCGGAATAGAAACAAAAGATAATTTTGATTTTGGTTCAGACCTTTTCTCTGAGGATAGAATGGAATTTACGGTTTTACGTGATGGCAGCTTTATTACAAAAGATCATGTTTATACGAAAGATATTTGTTATGACAAAAAAACAGGTGAACCAACTGATGTGTCAGCTTGTGAACCTTATATTGAGAAAGCCAGAAACGAATTGGAGTACTCAGATAAGATTATTTATGGTGACTTATTAAGATTTTATGAAAATAAGGATTATTTGAATCAAGATCTCTTTCATAAACAAGATACGGAATAAATTCAAGGAAAGTAAAGAAAAAGCCTGCGAAGTATGCAGGCTTTTTTTTCTTATTGCCGAGGAAATGATTTTAACGCCTCAACGGGTTTTGTCACAGTATATTATTAACTTTAGTTTGAGAATGAGTGAACTTCTTCCTGTTCTATGATAAATTATAATTAGCTAGATCGATCGCCTTACCTGCTTACAATAGCTGAAAATGGTGAATACCTTAGCTTCTAAACGGAATGAATTTCATCTTCCTCTCATAAGAATAAAAGGATGAGAGGAGGAGACAATGATGAGAGTTAAAGTGCGTGCAGGTGATACGCTCTGGCACTATAGCCAAATATTTATGATCCCATTAAATTTACTGATTGATTCGAATCCAACAGTAAATCCATCATCTTTAGCGATTGGTCAACAGATCGAAATACCAGGATATACTGTACAAAAATATACAGTGAGGAAAGGCGATAGCTTATGGAAGCTTAGTGAAGGGAGAAATCTATCAGTTGATGCCTTACTCCTTCTTAATCAAAATGTAAACCCAAATCAATTGAATATTGGGATGACAATTCTCATACCAAATCGGATTATTTCCCTAATTGTAAATGGGAAAAGAAATTACAATTTCGCAGCAGTAACGGAGGATATTCAAAAGCTTAAGGATGTATATCCTTTTATTAAAATAAATACGATTGGTAAGTCTATTCTCGGAAAGCAAATTTACGAAATTAAGCTTGGGAAAGGAACGAAGAAGGTACAATTCAATGCTTCCTTTCATGCTAATGAATGGATTACCTCTAGTGTATTAATGGGGTTATTAAATTATTTTCTTTTATCTTTAACGAATGCTAAACCGATAAGAGGTTTAACGATGATGCCATTATATAATATGGTTGATTTATCGATCGTCCCTATGGTTAACCCTGATGGTGTTGATTTAGTTATCAATGGTCCTACTCCTGAGGTAAGTGAACAAGTTATTAAAATTAATCGAGGGAGCCATAATTTTTCTGGATGGAAAGCGAATATTAGAGGTGTAGATTTAAATGATCAATTTCCAGTTAAATGGGAGGTTGAGAAAGAAAGAGGAGAGAAAGAACCTTCACCTAGAGATTATGCGGGAGAAGCCCCTTTAACTGAGCCAGAGAGCATTGCAATGGTAAATCTGGCCAGAAATAATCGTTTTGATCGCATGCTTGCTTTTCATACACAAGGGGAAGAGTTTTATTGGGGATATGAAGGATTAGAACCTCCAGAGTCAAAGATTTTAGCCAATGAATTTTCTAGAGTAAGCGGCTATAAAGCGGTGCAATATATAGATAGCTATGCTGGCTATAAAGATTGGTTTATTAAGGAGTTTCGTCATCCAGGCTTTACAATTGAAATGGGAAAGGGAATTAATCCGTTGCCATTATCACAATATGAAGAAATATTCGAAGAAGTGCTCGGTATTTTCCTTGCAGCTATGTATATGTAATCGGGATTAAATGTCATATATTCAATGAGGAGAGGTCGGCGGTTGGCCGATTTTTTCTTTTTGACTTGTTTTTCCGTAAAATATGAAACAATTTAAGAGGATTAACGTACTAATATTATGGAGTAGAAGGGAGGGGCTAAGTTGGAGCAGACAAAAATATGGCGGAATCGAAAAGTTCTTTTTTTATGTGCATTCCTCTTTTTAATTTCGAGTTTGCTTAGTGGCTGTATGACAGAAAAAAATGTAGAGACGCATTCTGGCTCTAAACTAAACCTGCCTTTCGAAAAAAAAGAGATTCCCCATTTATTTACTGGTAGCGAAATAATTGCCCCCTTGCAAATGGGACAAGGTCAATTCAATACGATAACAGGCTGGTTAAATAATGAAACGATTCTTTACTTAATGAATGTTGATTTTGGTTCTAATTTATATACATATAATGTTCATACAGGAATAACGAAGTTAGTATATGAAAGTGAGGCACCTATTGCCTCAGTTATAGTCAATCCATTTGGAAGCAAGATTTTGATTCATGCTGCTCCAACAACTTATGAGGGACTTATTACAATTATTGATATAAATGGCAAGGAATTAATGAAAGAAAGGCTTGAGGCATTCGATTTTGTTTTTAAATGGAGTCCTTATAATGAAGATTTACTATTAATTTCTCTGTTTACGGAGAATTGGGATTTTTCTATGGTTAAGGTAAATATCGCCGAAAGTCAAATGACCAATGTTCCATTAAAAGAACCGTTTGTCTATTGGTTAAATGAAGATGACCTGCTTTATTTAGATTGGAGCAATGAAAATGCAACGCTGCTTGCTCCATTAATGAAGAAGTCATTAACGAATATGAATGAAGGAAAAATGCTAAATCAAGTTTATCATGTAGAATCGATAAAAAACTTTTTAATGACGATAACGGTTAAACCGGAGCAAAAGAAAGAAGCTGTTTATTCTTTTCTTCGCAATGATTTTCAGGAATTATCATCTTTCACTATTCCTCATTTAACAAGATTTTCTGATTGGCTCATACCCTTTTTTGACTTCGATGAAGAAAATCATTTTCTTACATTTAAACCGCTTTATAGTGCAGCTGCGGATGAATATCAAGAAGGATTTCAGCTAATTTCATTTGATTTTATAAAAGGGGAAATGAAAGTACTTTTCGAGGATTTGAAAAATGAACCTTTAAGCTGTGCACCAAATGGTGAACTTTGCTTGTACGGTTTTTATTATGAAAAACTCCTTGATATGAAAACAAAACAAGTAATACCTCTTATTAATATTGAAAAGTAAGGGGTGTTTGACCTAGATTTTCTTTTAGCTAGAAAAAAATGAAGACAAAAAAGGAAAGGAACCTTGAAAATCGGTGTCCTTTCCTTTTTGTCATATTGGAACCTATATCTTTGAAGTTGGATGAGTGTCTAGCTCCAGCGCCTAGCGACTAGTAAACTTCCGACGCACAGGACGTGCTAGTGCAGGCATTGCACAGGACGTGGCGTATTTTGCCTGCACTCCCTCTCCCTACGATAAGTCAACATCGTCCTCGTTATCACTCGTCGTGTTTCCTTTATCTCAGTCGAGGTCAGTCCAGTTTATACGCCGCTGACCGAGGCGTTTTCGCTTTTCTTAGCTTACTGCTGGATATCCGCTTTTAATTAATGTCATTAAAGCAAAACCACCGAATACAAGCAATGAGCAGGCTGCTAATACAAAGCCAAGGAAGTTTTTATTCTTTAATGCGCTAATTGCACCAAATGCAGCTAGTACAGCTACAAGTGCAAAAATGATAACTAATCCCATAATAAAATAGCCCCCTTATACAATCATAGTATTGTTCGTTTCATTTACATCTAGTATGTAATTTTTTTTACATTCGTATTATATTCTATCGGTTTTTCTTGTATTTGTCGAGGTCCAAAAATGACACTTCTATGTCGTATATTCACATGATTATATTTCCTTCCTATCCGGCATGAAAATCGTGTAGAATAATAATTATATTCATCAACTGGAGGTGTTGATAATGGAATGGAGTCAAATTCCATTAGGTCCTTTACAAACAAATTGTTATGTATTGTCATTAGAGAATAATACCTGTTTAATTTTTGATCCTGGTGAGGAAAGTGAAAAGCTAATAAGCTTTATTCAGCAAAAACAGTTAAAGCCATTAGCGATAATTCTTACTCATGCCCATTTTGACCACATTGGAGCAGTTGATGATATTCGAGGTGAATATAGCATTCCAGTGTATGTTCATAAATTAGAGGCAGATTGGCTAGTAGACCCGAAGTTAAATGGTTCATTAAAATATGAAATGATTAAGACGGTCAAAGGGAAGCCAGCAGATCATTTAATAGATGCTGAACAAGAAATGATGATCGGTGATTTCCGTTTTCAAATTCTTGAAACTCCGGGACATTCACCAGGCAGTATTTCATTATATTTTGATGAGGCTCAGCTGCTTGTATCGGGTGATGCGTTATTTAATGGCAGCATAGGTAGGACCGATCTGCCTGGAGGAAATTATAATCAACTATTAAAAAGCATACATGAGAAATTATTAGTATTACCAGAAGAGACGATTGTTATGTCTGGTCATGGATCAGTTACGACAATTGGCCAGGAAATGGATACAAACCCATTTTTACATGGATTTTAATCTTCGCATAGAAAAGCCCTTCTCATAAGAGAAGGGCTTTTCTGGGGGATGTTCTATTCAAATAATGGGAGGGGATATAGTTTTACTACTATAAATATAGTATAACACCGTTATTACCGTGTCAATAGTAATAATGAGATAAAGGAGTATTTTATGAAAAAGTTTTTAACTGATTATATTATGAAAAAG
The DNA here is from genome assembly GCF_046351715.2 of Cytobacillus sp. Bva_UNVM-123. Lineage (NCBI taxonomy): Bacteria > Bacillati > Bacillota > Bacilli > Caryophanales > Bacillaceae > Cytobacillus > Cytobacillus sp. Bva_UNVM-123. The sequence continues at coordinate 3,353,261 of NZ_CM177772.1, read as the reverse complement.
AATGGTTGTACGATCACATATGCTGATTTTATTTCACAAGTATTATATCATCCGGAGCTCGGCTATTACATGAAGGAAAAGGTTAAAATTGGTCGAGAAGGTGATTTTATTACATCTAGTAATGTATCTAATATTTATGGACAAGCCGTTGCCAAATGGTTTTATAAATATATGAATGAGCACAAGCTTCCACCTTTTGTATGTGAAATAGGAGCTGGGACGGGGCGGTTTGCTCAAGCTTTCATCGAGGAATGGTCCAAATTAACATCACAAACACTCAACTATTTCATCTTAGAGGAAAGCACATATCATCGTCTGCAACAGAAAAAGATAATCACATTCAATGAAAATATTCGACAAATCGAAAATCTTGCCGATATATCACCGTTTAATGGAATGATCTTCTCAAATGAATTATTTGATGCCTTTCCGGTACATGTCATCGAAAGACATGGTGATATATTGATGGAGGTTATGATCACCGTTCAGAATAATGAACTCGTTGAAAAGCTTGTCCCATTAGCGGATGAAAGAATTTTTTCCTTTCTTGCTGAAAGTGGATTACAATTAGTTGATCGCCAAAGAATAGAAATTCCGTTACAAATGGAAGAAATGGTTCATGAGATTGCCAGCACAATGGAGAAGGGAATTGTGCTGACGGTTGATTATGGCTATTCAAATGAAGAATGGCGAGCACCGTGGAGAAAGGATGGAAGCTTACGAGGATATTACCAGCATCAGCAAATCAATAATGTCCTTTTACACCCCGGAGAAATGGATATTACGAGTCATGTTCACTTCGATTCATTAATCCGTATGGGCACAAATTCTGGATTAATTTTTAATGAAAAATGGCGCCAGGATGAATTTTTATTAACATCAGGAATCATCGAAGAACTCCAAGAGCATTACGATCCGAATCCTTTTTCAGAAACGAGTAAAAGAAATAGAGCGATTCGAAGTTTAATCATGCCAACAGGAATGAGTTCAGCTTTTCATGTCATTCTGCAAACAAAAGGAATTTAGGAACATTTTAAAATGAAGACGACTTAAAAAATTTAAAAAAATAAAAAAGCGATGAGTTTCATCGCTTTTTTATTGAGTAGTTTGAAGTTTTCTTAATGTCCTGCACCTGGTACCATCATAAAAGTTGTCCAGTAAGTGAAACCGACGAAAAACACCGTCAAATATGCTCCGAAGACATATAAGTACATACGTTCTGTCAGCTTTAAATAGCTTAAAAGTACGAAAAATCCAGTTTGAACAAAGAAGATTAAAGATGTTGCATACATGCCCCCTATGAAGAACATGACGGCAAAGATTCCTGTCCAAAATCCACATACTCTGAACATACGATCCATATGTATCCCTCCTTTTACCCCTGTAAGTACATCATTACATATTATAAGTACATCATTTCATATTATAAGTGAAATGTGCAACAAAAGTAAATAACTCTTTGTTGCTACTTTGTGACGATCGCATGATATGAGCATGAATCACAGCCACTAATCATATTTTCCTTCTCCACTAATTCAATGGATTCAAATAATGACTCAAACATTCCCTTTAAAAATTCGAAATGCATATTGCAGACAGATTCAGAATGCTCCATCGCCACTTCTTTAAAAGGACAGTTGTAAATTTGGAAAAAGATTTTTGTTTTGTCATCATTTGATTCAAATTCTGGATAAAAACCTGCCATTGTTGCTGCGTTTTTCAAAATATTTAATTTCTGTTCGAAATTAAGATCTATTCCGATTTGATAAGCACTGTTCTTTTCTTGCTCAATCAATTCTTGACCAAACTTTTTACCAGTATCATATAATGCTTGTTTCCCAACCTCTCCTAAAGAGATCATTGTTTGGATCGTGATTTTTGAAAGCAATTGATAATCACGATACGGGAAATTAAGCTGTATCACATCATCAGACAAACGATAAAGTCTGCTAGGTCGACCGCCTTTTCCTGTTTTTTGTGTGTCAGAAACAAGCATATTTACATCTTCTAGCTTTGAAAGATGCAGTCTCGCTACGTTCGGATGAATTTCGAAATTTTCAGCGATTTCCTGTACAGTTACTTCTTTATGTGTCTTTGTAATGTATTGATAAATATAAAAGCGTGTTGGGTCAGATAATACATTTGTAATTTTTAATGTTTGTTCCACCTAGATCACCTCGGGACCGGATAATGACTCTATTATAATATAGGTATTAAATGTTAACACTGTTATCACTATAAGTTTATAAAATGTTCACAATTATTGCTATTAAAATTTGACACAATCTGTTTTTTATTAACTAAACGACATTATTTATCAAGACGATAGATTTCTCTTATTAATAAGGACAATGAATGTCATGCTCAATAAATTTTTACACGTAAATAATTTGTCAAATCAATACAGTAATTGTATAATAAAGTGGAATAATTTCCAAAAGGTGGTGTTATCTTCAATTGAACACAATTGAAAAACTTGCAGAACGAATTATTAAAGATGCCGTTCGGAACCACGCCTCAGATATCCACATTGTCCCCCGTAGGAAAGACACCCTCATTCAACTTCGATTATCAAACAAGCTTATTCCCAGACTTTATCTCCCAAAGGAGGAATGTGAGCGACTTATTGCACATTTTAAATTTACAGCCTCGATGGACATTGGTGAAAAAAGACGGCCACAAAGCGGTGCTTACTCTTATTTTATCGACGAGAAAATCGTTGGACTTCGTTTTTCAACTCTCCCTTCAGCTCATCGTGAGAGCCTCGTTATTAGAATCCTTCAACAGCAAGAACAAATACCCTTTTATCAAATATCCTTATTTCCTGGAATGACACGAAAAATGCTTGCCTTATTAAAACATGCCCACGGATTAATTATTTTTACAGGGCCGACCGGTTCTGGCAAAACAACGACTCTATACTCCCTAATAAATGAAACTTCCCATCTTTTCAACCGCAATGTAATCACGCTTGAAGACCCAATAGAAAAAGAAAATGATCTCGTTTTACAAGTTCAAGTGAATGAAAAAGCAGGAGTTACTTATGCGACTGGTCTTAAAGCAATATTAAGGCATGATCCTGATATTATTATGGTCGGTGAAATTCGCGATGCGGAAACAGCAAAGATTGCAGTACGTGCTGCGCTAACTGGTCATTTAGTACTTTCAACTATGCACACTCGTGATGCGAAAGGGGCCATATACAGGTTAAGTGAATTTGGGGTGAATTTTGTCGAAATTCAACAGACGCTAGTAGCGGTAACCGCACAAAGGCTAGTTGAGTTAACATGCCCGTATTGTGAAAATGAATGCTCAGCCTTTTGCTATTGCTATGGAAGATGGAAGCGGGCGAGTGTTTTTGAACTGCTGGCAGGTAGAGCATTAAATGCAGCGATGAAGGAAGCGAAGGGAGAAGATGTATTCGTTCAATACAAGACATTAAAGGACATTATCAAGAAGGGAATTGCGCTTGGCTATATAAAAGATTCTGAATATGACCGGTGGGTGGTTGATCATGAACAAAAATAAATGGACACTTCATGAGCAAAGTCTTTTCTTAAAAAGAACAGGTGAGCTTCTAATAAGAGGTTATCCACTTTCTGAGGCAATTGAATCCATTAGTTTTCAACTTCCGAAAAAAAAGAAAGCAGAAATGAGTCAATCGCTTGCAGATTTAAGGGAAGGTTATCCCTTTCACCAAGTTTTAGCAAACTTAAAGTTTAATCATCATTTAATTGGCTACGTATACTTTGCAGAACAGCATGGAGGACTTGCAGCAGCTTTCCAAGAAGGAAGCGAGATGATGCTTAAAAGGCAAGGGGATTTTGAAAAATTAAAAAAGCTTCTTGTTTATCCTCTCTTTCTAATCCTCATGACAGCGATATTATTTACATTCGTTGATCACTTAATTTTACCGAGATTTTCCTCCTTATTTACTTCTATGAAGCTAAAGCCAAACTTCTTTACAAAAGTAGTTTATATTTTCGGCGATATCATTCCTTATGTGTTGGCAGGGTGCGGAATTATGTTCCTTGCCATTCTCTTCTTTTATATTTTCAAATTTCGAAAATACTCACAAATAAAGCAAAAGCAAGTTCTTGTTTCTTTCCCTGTTTTTGGGGATTTTCTTCGATTATTTTTTACTCACTATTTTTCAATACAATTAAGTTATTTATTAACTGGCGGTTTATCCATCCATGAAGCACTACGTTTATTTGAAAATAATGATAAGCAGCCATTTTATAAGCAGTTAGGTGAAGAAATTAAACAAGGTTTGAAAAGAGGGGAGGGACTAGAGGAGATATTAATCACTTTTTCATTTTTCGAAAGAGAACTAACGCACATCATTAGACATGGACAGAAAAATGGAAAGCTTGATTCAGAGCTATATTTTTTTAGCAGACATTGTTTGAATCTCATTGAAGAAAAGACTGAAAAATTACTTAAAACGGTTCAACCATGCTTATATGTATTCATTGGATTTTTAATTGTTTCGATGTATCTAGCTGTATTATTACCGATGTTTCATTTATTGGAGGGATTTTAAAAATGAGAGTAGGAAATGAAAAAGGTTTTACACTTATTGAAATGATGATCGTTTTATTAGTCATTTCTGTTTTGTTAATTATTACAATTCCAAATGTTACGAAGCATAATTCAAAAATAAACAATAAAGGCTGTGAAGCTTTTGTGCAAATGGTTCAGGCACATGTTCAGGCATATGAAATTGATAAAAGAAAAAAACCAGCTTCTATTCAGGCATTAATTGATGAAGAATATTTAAATGAAGGTGAAAATACATGTCCAAATGGAGCGAAAATAACGATTTCAGCGGATGGAAGAGTATTAGCAGAAGAAGCAATGGGCGAAAAGCAGCCATAGTAAACACTCGAGAGCAGGGATATACATTAATTGAATCTCTTATTGTTTTAAGTGTTTTCCTCGTTATTGCCTCTATATCAGCTTTTTTAATAAAGCCTCAACTTCTCTTCTTGGAAAGACAACTTTTCCTAAATCAACTAAAGGCAGATTTATTTTATGCGCAGCAGTATGCCATTTCCCATCACCATGAGGTCTATGTCTCCATTGTACCTGAACAAAATATGTACTATTTAAGGGGAAGAGTAGCTGATGGATTTCTCGTAAAAAGGGAAATTCCAAAAGAGATTAAAGTTGTTTCTGGATCACAAAGTCTCAATTTTCAATTTCAACCTGACGGAAATATTAATAAATTTGGTTCTATTTATATCCTAGTGGGAAAAGAAAGATATCGGATGACATTTTTGATCGGGAGGGGCAGATTCTATGTTGAAAAAGAATAAAGGTTATTTTTTAGCTGAACTGCTCTTAACATTATCGGCTTGGCTCGTAATAGCAGGGGTCATGGTTCCTTTAATTATGAAGACAATGAATCATTCTATTGCCACAAAACAGGAAAATACAGCTGTTAAGCTACTATATGAAACCTTATTGAACGCAAAAAAAGATGGGAGAATTCCACTTTTTGAAACGGTGAGTATGGATCAAACTGATTATGAGGTCGTGTATGAACAATCTAATGGACAAGCCATAATGGAGGTTTGTGTTCAATATGAAAATGTACTTAAAAGGACAATTAAAAAATGTGAGTTTTTTTAATAATTCTGGATTTACAATGCTTGAAATGCTCTATGCATTTTCGATTTTCCTCATTATCATTGCTTTTTTTCCAATTAGCTTTACGCTTCTCTTTCACAATGAACGATTTGATGCTGCCGCGCAAAATATGGAGTGGAATGTATTTATAAATCAGCTGAAAAAGGAAATACGTTTAGCTGATGAAGTGCACGTATCAAATGGAAGGCTGCTTTTAAAGAAAAATGGACAAGATGTTCTTTATGAAAAATATCGAACGAGTATTCGTAGGAGAGTTGATTATTCGGGACATGAGGTAGTCCTCCAAAAAATCGACACCGTACAATTTGAGAAAATAAAAGATGGAGTGAGGATAACCGTGAAAAATAATTTTTCTGAAACATTTACTGCCCCAGTATACTCCTATCTTGAATTGGATAAATCCCATGATCCGTAATGAAAAAGGGTTTACCTATCCACTTACGTTTTGCGTGATTCTTCTTTTTTCTGTTTTATTAACAGTGTATATAGAACAATTTTTAGCTGAGAAACGGTTATATAGAGAAGCTGAGACCGTTTTTAAACAAGAGTATTATTTCTTATGCTCTGTCATTCATGTGGAAAACGAAATGCAGCAGCTAGATGAGAATGCTCTACCGACTGGAAATCTCATATTCACGGATGGGGAGGTTGAATATGGAGTTGAAAAACTTACTGATAATCAATTTAAAGTTTCATTTAATTTACGAATGGAGGATTTACCAATCGTATTAGGTTTCGGCTATTATGACAAAGAAGTAGGGAAGATGATAAAATGGATTGAAAAAAACTAAACAGGGGAAATGATATGAAATCGATCTTTTTAATCGGATTTATGGGAGCTGGAAAAACGACAATTGGGAAAGAATTAGGGGAATATTTAGCATTCCCAGTTTTGGATATGGATGCAGAAATTGAATTACAAGAGGAAAAAAGTATTAACACCATTTTTGAGCAGGATGGTGAAGCGTATTTTCGTATGCTGGAAACAAAAATGCTTCAAAACCTTCACAGTGAAAATACGATCATTACCACTGGGGGAGGAGTTGTGACAAGAGAAGAAAATCGGAAGCTCCTCAAAGAAAAAGGCAATGTGTTTTTCCTGTTTGCTACTCCTGAAGAAATATTGATGAGACTTGAACAAGATGAATCTCGCCCATTATTAAAAGGTGATAAAGAGCAAAAAATTAAAAAGCTATATGAAGAGAGAATGACGTTTTATCAGGAAACGGCTGACTACGTTATTGATACATCAGGAAAAGAAGTTGTCGACATCGTTAGAGAAATCGTACATTGTTTAAAACTTTCCTAGCAGGGCATACTTTAAGTTGAAACAGCATTGTGGGGAATGAGGTGTAATCATTGAATACAAATGATTATGTTAAATATATTACACAAACGGTTATCAAATATATTGACCAGCCAAAGGAAGAGCGAAAACGGCAACATATCGAGAAAAAGGAAATGAAAGAACCCTTTCTGTTAAAATGGTTTGGGATTCTTCCATATATTTTTTACGATCAAGTTAAAAGGAAGTACAGAAAGAAGAGACCTATATAAAGTAGGAATTAAATATTTTCAAGCTAAGCTGCTTTGCTAAGCTCCTTCGGAACAGATTGTTTGTTCCGAAGGAGTTTAGCTTTTTTATTTTTAATAAGAAAGCATAAAATTTTTGAAGTTGGATGAATGTCTAGCCCCAGCGCTTGACCAAGGCACTTACCCTTTTCTTATTAAATAGCCAAATCTGTTAAATAAAATAATCCACCATTGACAATTGAAATTGAAATTTTGGGTTCATACTGCTCTTTCAATGCGGCTTTTTCAATCTCATAAACTTCTCCTTTTTCGTCCAGCTCTTCATAAAAATGTTCAAGCAGTGTTAAATCTTTATCCCATCTTGCTCTTGCAGCCTCTGCCCAAGAATGATCCTCTAACTCAAGCTGCTCTTTAAGAAATTTCTCCACTCTTAACATCCCGCTTTTTGGCATGATGAGAGGCGAGATGGTAAAGGAGTAATCTGGAATTTTTCGAGTAAGCTTTAATTCTAGTAGCTTATCATGAAAGTTTTCAATCATTTGCCCATTAATTAGTTGTAAACCGATTGATTTAAGTACATCTCGCTTTCTGTCACTTTGATAAGAAATGCGGATATTCATCCCAAGCCATGGTTTTAACGAGGTTTGCGTGACAGGAGAGCGCTGCTGCTCTTCATATAAGCGAATAAAACCGGCAAGCTTTCGTGTTGAAGCGAAAATTTGGTGCAATCTAGGGGAGCCGAAGTGAATAATTTCTCCTTTTAAGTCTTTTGGAGCTAAATTAGGCTCTGTAATGAGCGTAAGGCTCATTGGATTTGGAGTGCCACCAGTTTTCTCTAAATAATGCCAATAAAACGGGCGATTCATCAGTTCTTTATCTAAGTCAATCGTTAATTCTACCGATAGAAATCCTGGACCATTATGGATGATTGTACAGCCATTTGCTTGAAAGTATCGTTCGAGAAAATTATGAATTTCCTGTTGCTGCATTCATCTCACCTTCCCTTAGCTCTTCAGCAAATTGAATCATGGCCGTTAAATTGTCCATCTTAATTTTCATTTCGCCTTCAGAACTGGAATTACCGAAAATATCAACTAAATAGTCTTCAAAATTTCCGAAATCAAGTTTTGTTAGAATATCATCTAAATCACCTATTACTTTTTCAAAAAGATGAATTTTCTCGTATAGTAATTTTAAAATATGCTCTTCAACAGTATCTTTAGTGGCAAAGTTAAAAATATGCACATCCTTTTCTTGACCAAGGCGATGAATACGACCAATTCTTTGTTCCAGCCTCATTGGATTCCATGGCAGATCAAAATTAATAATATGATTGCAAAATTGCAAGTTAATCCCTTCGCCACCAGCTTCAGTTGCAATCAGAACTTGGGCATTCTTCTGGAACAACTCTCTCATCCAATCTTTTTTTCCTCTTTTAAAACCACCTCGAAAAGGAACAGATGTAATATTATGCTGTTTCAGAAACCATTGCAAATACATTTGTGTAGCACGATATTCGGTGAAAATAATCACTTTATCATTAATTTGTTTAATTAGTTCAAGTGCTTTCACGGCTTTTGAATTTTTTTGTACGGTTTCGATGATTGCCATTAAATCATGGATTTTTTTTTCGAATTGTTTCGTTGGATTTTCTTTTCGAGCGAGCATATTTTTTAATGTAAAAAAAACAGCTTCTCTACTGCTGCATGCCTCCCTCTGAAGGGTCATGATTGAAAATGAACTTGAGCTTTGCCAATTTTCATCTCCACGCAGGCTTAAAATAGCGGTATATAATGCTCGTTCCTCAGGGGAAAAATCGATTGGAATCGTTTCGACCGTCCGTTTTTTCCATTGGATGCCTGTATCCTCTCGACGATTTCGAATCATTACTTTATTCACAAGTGCTTTTAAACGCTCATCATCATTTAAGCTTCGTGAATCCTTGTGATATTTCTCGTAGAAAACGGATTCACTCCCTAAATGACCGGGCTTTAGGAGAGAGACTAAATTGAAAATCTCGCTAATCCGATTTTGAATAGGTGTTGCAGTTAATAATAAGCAAAATTTCTTTTTTAAGTTTTGAACGAACTCATAGTTTTTCGTTTTATTATTTTTCAGTTTATGTGCCTCATCAATAATAATTAAATCATAGTCTTGTTTATAAATAATATCGCGATGGGGATTGCGTTTAGCTGTATCGATTGAAGATATGACGACATCACATTGATCCCAAACATAGCTTTTTCGCTGTATGACCGCAGGGATGAAGAATTTCGTGTTTAGCTCAAAGGCCCATTGTGTAACGAGTGAAGCGGGTACAAGTATCAATACTTTTTTTACAAGTCCGCGAATCATATACTCTTTTAAGATCAATCCAGCTTCAATCGTTTTTCCTAATCCGACTTCATCAGCGAGAATTGCCTTTCCATTCATGTTTTCGACAACTTGCTTTGCCACTTCCAATTGATGTGGCAAAGGCGTAAGTCCTGATAAATGCTTTGGGGCTTGTAATCCCTCAAATTCAGGAATGATCGTATGACTTTCTGCCTCCATTGTTAACTTATAAAGTTCCCAACATCCCCAAGGCCCATCCTCCTCTGTCCGTTTTAAAAAATCGTTTTGCCAGAGGGACTCAAATTTGATCTGTACAGGCATGAAAACAACTCCTTGCTCAAAAGCAATTCTAATGGTAGGATTAGAATAGCTTTGAAAGTTTTGAAATTTGCCACATTCATTTGTTTATCGTTTAACGATAATGATTTTCCATTTTGTTTTACCAGCAGGGCTTATGTAACAATCTGTTTTGGAAACTAGTTGATTATGTAGTCCTATTAAATGCTATTTTTTCTTAGTATGAACCAACTTGGAAAATTTTATAAATGCGGATGATGACAAGGGGAGAGACTACTTATGTAGCGCCGAAGGAGCAAGCAATGAAATTGTGAATCTCTCAGGCAAAAGAACTCTTGTTTGACGTAGCTCTGGAGAGTGCTCTTTTTTTCTGAAAGTGTGAATTTTGAAGCTTGATAAGCTTGTGAGCTTCAAATGATCGATTCTATTCAAAAAGGGGCCACCAAAGGGGAAAGCCGTTTAACGGTAAACTTTCAGGTGCAAGGACAGAGATCTTCTCATTTTTAGAGGGGGTTTTCTGTCCTTTTCTTATGAAGAGCTCCTTTCTATTGGCGAATTTCTAAGCTTTACAAAGGATAAAAGGGGGATGAGTAAATGTCACAGTTAAAACGTACACCATTGTTTGATGTATATAAAGACCATGGTGCGAAAACGATTGACTTTGGGGGCTGGGATCTGCCTGTTCAGTTTTCAAGCATTAAAGAGGAACATGAAGCAGTTCGCACGAAAGCTGGATTATTTGATGTGTCTCACATGGGTGAGATTGTTGTAAAGGGGCCAGACAGCTTTCAATATCTTCAAAAAATGATGACGAATGACATCTCAAAATTAAAAGAATTCGGTGTCCTGTATACGGCTATGAGTTATGAAAATGGCGGAACAGTAGATGATTTGCTCGTCTATAAGTATGCAGATGATCATTATTTATTAGTTGTAAATGCTTCAAATATTGAAAAAGACTATAAATGGCTAAGTGACCATCTTGAAGGCGATGTACAAATTGAAAATATTTCTGATAAAACAGCTCAAGTTGCCATCCAAGGTCCATTAGCTGAGCGGGTGCTTCAAAAGCTGGCTAGTGAAACAAACTTAGCAAATATCGGATTTTTTAAATTCCAAAATGATGTAGATTTAAATGGTAGAAAGGCACTCGTGTCTAGAACTGGCTACACAGGTGAAGACGGCTTTGAAATTTATTGTGGTAACGAGGACATTGTTTCCATTTGGAAGGATATTTTAGAAGCTGGGCAAGAGGAAGGAGTCATTCCATGTGGTTTAGGTGCTCGTGATACGCTCCGATTTGAAGCAAATCTTGTCCTTTATGGCCAAGAAATTTCTCAAGATATTACACCGTTAGAAGCGGGTATTGGCTTTGCGGTTAAAGTAAATAAAGATGCTAACTTTATCGGAAAAGAAGTATTGTTAAGCCAAAAAGAAAATGGTTTAAATCGAAAGATAGCTGGTATTGAAATGATTGATCGTGGAATTCCTCGTCATGGCTATCCTGTTTTCATAGGTGAAGAGAAGATCGGAGAAGTGACAACAGGTACACAATCACCAACATTGAAGAAAAATATTGGATTAGCTCTATTGAATACGAAATATACAAATATTGGAAATGAAGTGGAAGTAGAAATTCGTGGAAAGCGCCTAAAAGCAATTGTGGCACCTACACCTTTCTATAAAAGAGAAAAATAATAAAAGGGGGAGATTATATGATGAAACATCGTTATTTACCGCTGACTGAGTCAGATAAGAAAGAGATGCTCGATGTTATCGGTGTGAACTCAGTTGATGAGTTATTCAATGATATTCCTGAACGAGTAAGGTTTAAAGGCGAATACAATATTAAACCAGCAGCAACAGAATCTGCGCTAATGAAAGAATTAGCTGGATTGGCTCAAAAAAATGCAGATTTAAAAAACAACACTTCTTTTTTAGGAGCAGGTGTTTATGATCATTATATGCCAGTCATAGTCGATCATGTTCTATCCCGTTCAGAGTTTTATACAGCATATACACCATATCAGCCTGAAGTTTCCCAAGGGGAGCTACAAGCCATTTTTGAATTTCAAACGATGGTTTGTGAGCTGACAGGTATGGAAGTTGCGAATGCTTCTATGTATGATGGCGGCACCGCTTTAGCCGAAGCTGCCATGTTAAGTGCAGGACATACTCGCCGCAAAAAGGTGTTAATATCAACTACAGTTCATCCTGAGTCTAAGGAAGTTTTGAAAACTTATGCGAAGGGTCAATACATTGAAGTTGTTGAAATTCCTCAAAAAGAAGGAGTTACAGATGTTGAGGCTCTTAAAGAATTGATTAATGAAGATGTTGCTGCGGTTATTGTACAATATCCGAACTTCTTAGGTAGAATCGAGCCATTAAAAGAGCTTGAGGAAATCATTCATGCACATAAATCCATGTTTGTTGTTTCAAGTAATCCACTTGCACTAGGTGCACTAACACCACCAGGGAAATTTGGAGCGGATGTAGTCGTTGGTGATGTACAAGTATTTGGCATTCCAACTGCATTTGGTGGACCACATTGCGGGTATTTTGCTGTAACAAATAAATTAGTACGAAAAGTACCGGGTCGTCTTATTGGTCAAACGGTTGATGAGGAAGGCCGCCGTGGCTTCGTTTTAACATTGCAAGCTCGTGAGCAGCATATTCGTAGAGAAAAAGCGACTTCTAATATTTGTTCAAACCAAGCCCTTACGGCTTTAGCTGCATCTGTCGCAATGACAGCATTAGGTAAAAAAGGTGTCAAGGAAATGGCGCTTGCGAATTTTCAAAAAGCGAATTATGCGAAAAAACAATTCAAAGAAAACGGGTTTGAGATTGTCTTTGATGGCCATTCTTTCAATGAATTTGTTGTAAAATTAAATGCCCCTGTTAAAGAAGTAAATGTAAAGCTTCTTGAAAAAGGAATCATTGGTGGTTATGATTTAGGCCGAGATTATTCCGATTTAAAAAATCATATGCTCGTTGCCGTTACAGAATTAAGAACGAAGGAAGAAATCGATACATTTGTTAAAGAAATGGGGGAGTACCATGCATAAGGACGATCAAGCACTCATTTTTGAATTAAGCAAACCTGGTCGCATTGGGTTTAGTCTCCCGGAAATGGATGTTCCGGAAACTGATATTAATGAGCTAATTCCAGAGGGATATTTCAGAGTGGAAGAACCAGAGCTTCCAGAAGTTTCTGAGCTAGATATTATGCGTCATTACACTGCACTTTCTAAACGTAATATTGGTATTGACTCAGTCTTCTATCCATTAGGTTCATGTACAATGAAATATAATCCGAAGATTAATGAAAATGTAGCGCGTTATAATGGATTTGCTCACTTGCATCCTTTGCAAGATGAAAGCAGTGTTCAAGGTGCATTAGAACTTATGTATGACCTGCAACAGCATTTAATTGAAATTACTGGTATGGATGAAGTGACCCTTCAGCCTGCAGCAGGCTCGCATGGAGAATGGACAGCCTTAATGATGGTCCGTGCTTTCCATGAAGCAAACGGTGATTTTAACCGGACAAAGGTCATCATTCCTGACTCAGCACATGGTACGAACCCTGCTTCAGCAACAGTAGCGGGCTTTGAAACCGTTACGGTTAAATCGACTAAAGATGGCCTTGTTGACATTGAGGATTTACGTCGTGTTGTTGGTGAAGATACAGCAGCACTAATGTTGACAAACCCAAATACAATCGGTTTATTCGAAGAACATATTCTTGAAATGGCTGAAATTGTTCATGGTGTAGGTGGAAAACTGTATTATGATGGAGCGAACTTAAATGCAATTATGTCTAAAGTTCGTCCAGGAGATATGGGATTTGACCTTGTTCACCTGAATCTTCATAAAACATTTACTGGCCCACACGGCGGAGGCGGACCAGGCTCAGGTCCTGTTGGTGTAAAGGCAGATTTTATTCCTTATCTTCCAAAACCAGTCATCACGAAACAAGGCGATAAATATGTATTTGATTATGACCGTCCACAATCCATTGGACGTGTTAAGCCATATTACGGAAACTTCGGGATCAATGTTCGTGCCTATACGTATATTCGTTCAATGGGACCAGACGGCTTAAAAGCTGTAACTGAATATGCAGTATTAAATGCAAATTATATGATGAGAAGATTGCAGCATGCCTATGACCTTCCATTTGATAGACATTGTAAGCATGAATTCGTATTAAGTGGAAATCGTCAAAAGAAACTCGGCGTACGTGCTCTTGATATCGCTAAACGTCTCATAGACTTCGGCTATCATCCACCAACAATCTACTTCCCATTGATTGTGGAAGAGTGTATGATGATTGAACCGACTGAGACAGAATCGAAAGAAACGCTCGATGCGTTTATCGATGCTATGCTTCAAATTGCGAAGGAAGCAGAAGAGAATCCAGAAATCATTCAAGAAGCACCACATAATACAGTTGTTGGTCGTCTTGATGAAACACTTGCTGCTCGTAAGCCGATTCTTCGCTATCAAAAACAATAATCTTATTACCTCCCTAAAAGGGAGTTCAATAAGACTTAAAAATAAAGCTGGAGAAGAAAAAGATTTCATTTTCTTCTCCAGCTTTTATTTACTTATAAGCTTTTAAATGATCTAGCAAGGTTGGAAAATTTATCGGAATTTCAATCGAAGTTTGATAAAGGGTAAAATCGAAATCCCCCAACTCTTTTAATAATAATGTAACCGTAAAGCAAAACCATCTATTGGTTTAACATGATCATTTTTGCTATTTTGTTTTCACTTTTCCAGTCCATTTTTTAAAGCCGCCTTGGAGTTGTGAAAGGTCTTTATAGCCTCTGCGATATAAAAATTGTGCTGCTCTCCCACTTCTCATACCGCTTTGACAATATAAATAAACGGGTTTGTCGGGACGAAGCTCTTTCATTCGCATTTTCATTTGTGAAAGTGGAATATTTCTCGCTCCGAGAATATGACCGTTGTCAAACTCATTTTGTTCGCGAACATCGATTAATTGGGCTTTACGGTAACCCTCGCGAAATTGTTCTTCTGTTAGTGTTTTAACGATTTTTCGCTGATATAGCCAAGTTACAATCGTATAAACAAGAAATGCCCCGATAATAATTAACAGGAAATAAAGTGTATCCAATATGTCTTTCTCCTTTCACGCTTTACTACGCCTACTCTATTATATAAGCCTTCAATCATATGAGTAAAGTAGAACCGTTGAAAATCTTCTTTTTCCTTGATAAATGACTTTAGAAAAGGAGACCTCTTTGAAAAATTTTGCTACAATTAATAGTAGTTTATCAATATGCAAATGAGGTTTTCTAATGAAAAAAGAAATTTGGCGTTTTATTGACTCAGGTAATTGTTCACCTTCTTTCAATATGGCTCTTGATGAAGCATTGCTAGATTGGAATAGTGAAGGACAGTTTCCTCCGACCATTCGCTTTTATGGCTGGAATCCACCCTCACTTTCAATTGGGTATTTTCAAAAGGTTGAGAAAGAAATTAATATGGAAGCTGTAAAGAAGCATAAGCTTGGTTTTGTCCGGCGACCGACAGGGGGAAGGGGTGTATTACACGAGCATGAGCTTACATATAGTGTGATTGTGTCTGAGGAACATCCAAATATGCCTCAATCGGTCACAGAGGCATATCGTGTTATTTCTGAAGGAATTTTAAAAGGATTCCATCATTTAGGGATGGAAGCATATTTCGCTGTTCCGAAAACGATTGAAGAGAGAGAGTCATTGAAAAATCCTCGCTCCGCTGTTTGTTTTGATGCGCCGAGCTGGTATGAGCTTGTTGTAGAGGGACGGAAAGTTGCAGGTAGTGCACAAACAAGACAAAAGGGTGTCATTCTTCAACACGGATCCATTTTACTCGATATTGAAGAGGAGAAACTATTCAGTTTATTTAACTATCCAAATGAACGTGTAAAGGAACGGATGCAAAAAGCATTTAAAAATAAAGCGGTTGCCATTAATGAAATTAGTAAGACACGAGTCACACTCGAACAAGCAAAAGAAGCATTTAAAAAGGGTTTTGAAGAAGGGCTTCATATTGAGCTTGAGCCTTATGAATTATCAGTGGATGAGATGGCTTATGTAACTAAAATTGCGAAAGAACGTTATGAACAAGATGAATGGAATTTTAAGAGGTAGAAGCGGCGCTAGCCGCTTTTTTTTATTAACAAGGGAAGTGGGTAATTAAAAAATGACAAATGTCATCTTATAGTTGTGACATAATCTACTAACCCCATTTCTCCCTCCATTTTAAAATAAAGTTAGTTATGACGGAGGTGGAAAAATGGAACCGATTGTTTTATTAAATAATGTGACAAAAGAGTTCAAAAATAAAAAGGCAGTTGACGAAGTTTCTTTTTCGATTAAAAAAGGTGAGGTAGTCGCCATTCTTGGCCCTAACGGGGCTGGAAAAACGACAACGATTATGATGATGCTCGGTTTACTAGAACCTACAAGTGGGAATGTGCAAATTTTTAATAAAGCTCCTAAAGACAAGGAAGTCCGTGAAAGAATTGGAGCGATGCTTCAAGAGGTCAGTGTTATAGATGGATTGAAGGTAAGAGAAGTTATTCAATTATTTAGAAGTTATTACCCTCATCCAGTTTCATTTAACGAATTAATTAAAATGACGGGGTTAAATGAAGAAGATTTAAATAAACGAGCGCATAAGCTGTCAGGTGGTCAAAAACGCAGACTTAGTTTTGCACTTGCAATGGCAGGTAACCCTGATTTGTTATTTTTTGATGAGCCGACTGTCGGATTAGATATCGCATCGAGAAAATTGTTTTGGGAAACGGTTCAAAAATTGAAAGAACAGGGAAAAACCATTATTTTTTCCACTCATTATTTACAGGAAGCGGACGATGTTGCCGAAAGAATTATATTGTTTCATAATGGCTCCATCATTAAAGATGGAACTCCAAAAGAAATTAAAGCAAAGCTAACGAAAAAAACGGTTTCGTTCCAAGCGAGTTCTCATTTATCGGTTGAGGAATTTGAGCAAATCGCAGGTGTGTCCCAAGTGTATATAAAGCATAATCGAATTTATTTAGAGGCGGATAATACAGATGCTGTACTTGCGGTAATTTTTTCGAGAAATATGAATATAAGTGGAATTCAAGTTGAAAGTGGAAGGTTAGAAGAAGCTTTCGAACAGTTAACAGGAAAAAGGGAGGCAATTTAATTGAGCGGTTTTAGTATGCAGTGCAAAGCAGAATTCTTGAGAATTTTTCGAAATCCATACTATGTATTTTGGTCATTATTCATGCCAATATTGTTTTATTTTATTTTTACAAAAATATTTAATACAGGTATTCAAGATAAACAGGAATGGCAGGCCCATTATTTAATGTCGATGACAGCTTTTAGTGTAATGGGCTCTTCCATTATGACACTAGGGATTCGACTTGTAGAGGAGCGTTCACAAGGCTGGTCCATGTTCATGCGCATTACTCCCTTATCTGATTTTGCTTATTTTTCAGCAAAAATGATTGGACAAACAATTATCCATATTTTCTCAATTATATTAATTTTTACTGCTGGTGCAATCATTAATCATGTTTCTTTGAGTGTAACTGAATGGCTCATGTGTGCATTTTGGATTTTACTTGGATCAGCCCCATTTCTAGCTATAGGCACATTAATAGGTACGATGAAAAGAGTAGATACAGCTTCGGGAATTAGTAATGTTTTTTATATGATATTGGCGATTTCAGGAGGTATGTGGATGCCGATGGAGATCATGCCTGAGTTTGTGCAAAGTTTTGGAAAATGGCTGCCTTCCTATCATCTAGGAAGTGGAGCATGGGCGATTATAAGAGGAAATATGCCTGAATGGCTAAATGTATTTGTATTGCTCGGCTACTTAGTCCTATTTATGCTATTATCAAGTTATATAAGGAGAAAGCAGGAAGTGGCGGTGTAATGAATATGGCAGTTATGGGAAGAAAAATAGAAATATTTCCATCTAAGTATGGCTTTTTTCCCTATATTTTTTTAGTTTATCTTTTTATGCCTGGATATTATCTTTCCTTTTTAAGCGGGTTTAAAGCCTTTATTGGTTACATGCTGCTTGGCTTGTTTTTAATATCTTACAGGCAGCTCTATTTTTTTACAGCTTCTTTTCCCTATTGGCTCATTTTACAAATGGCAATTATCTTTACGCTAGCAGTCTTTTTTAATATTAATAATCTATTTTTAGGATTTTTCTCAGCTAACTTTATTGGTTGGGTGACGAATAAGAAACGTTTCTATTTAGGGCTAGGGCTATTTGCTATCATGTTGCTGATTCCGATAATAATAAAATTTGAAAAGATATTAAGTGGAGATTTTATATATTTTCTGCCTTTTATCCTCATCATGTTTATTTCACCATTTGGGATTCGCTCTATGAATAGTAAAATGGAGCTTGAACGTAAATTAGATGAAGCAAATGAAACAATTAGAGAGTTAAGCAAGCGGGAGGAAAGAATGCGAATTGCCCGTGATTTACATGATACGCTTGGCCATACGCTATCATTAATAACCTTGAAAAGTCAGCTCGTTGGAAAATTAATCACAAAGGATATAGAACGTGCTAAAGATGAGGTTAAAGCGATTGAAAGAACCTCTCGATCTGCATTATCACAAGTGAGAGAGCTTGTTTCTGATATGAGAACAATCACTATTGCTGAGGAGTTAATGGAAGCAGAGGCTATTCTTAAAGCAGCGGGGATTTCGTATGTTTTCGAAGGGGAGACAACATTAACTGATATCCCATTGTTAACTCAAAATATTCTAAGTATGTGTTTAAGGGAAGCAGTGACAAATGTAGTTAAGCATAGTCACGCAAAAACATGCCTTATTCAGGTTGAGGAAAAAGCTGGAGAGATACGATTATGTATTCATGATAATGGGAGAGGGATGAGCACAAATAATCATACTGGCAACGGATTGAAGGGAATATCAGAAAGGCTTGAATTAATTGATGGATCAGTGGAAGCATCGACCGATGGAGGAACGAAGCTAGTGATAACTGTTCCAATTATCGTGAAAGAGAGGGAGGCGGATGTTGTTTCATGATTAAAATCGTGATTGCTGAAGATCAAGGATTGCTCAGAGGAGCTCTTGGGTCCCTTCTTGATTTCGAAGATGATCTTGAGGTAATTGCTCAAGTTAGAAATGGGCAAGAGGCACTTGATTCAATCCTAGCTTTAAAGCCGGATATATGCTTGATGGATATCGAGATGCCCATTAAAAGCGGGCTTGATGTGGCTGAAGAATTGAGAGAGCTTGGCTCAGACTGTAAAATTATCATCTTAACGACATTTGCAAGGCCAGGCTATTTTGAGCGTGCAGTCAAAGCAGAGGTTCATGGTTACATGCTGAAGGATGGATCAAGTGATGAGCTTGCAGAAGCGATAAGAAATGTGATGAAAGGAAAACGGGAATTTGCTTCAGAATTAATTTTTGGAAGTATAAAAGAAGAAAACCCTTTAACTGAGCGGGAACGGGAAGTATTAAGGATGGTGGCAGAAGGGAAAACAGCTAAAGAGATTTCAACCTCTCTTTTTTTATCAACAGGAACTGTCCGCAACTACATGTCAGAAATTATAAGTAAGCTAAATGTAAAAAATCGAATCGAGGCTATTAGTATTGCCGAAGAAAAAGGCTGGTTATAAGATTAATTAGGGTAAATTAGCGAGGTCAATTTTAGAATTTCTCCAATGATCTAATAAAAAATAGAGGCTGGGACATAACTAATTTTCCACTTCGTAAAACCGAATGATATTTTGAGAAACAACGTACAAAGAAAGTAAAAACCGAACTATTACGAAGTACTTAATTGTCGCTTCGTAAAATAGTTCGGTTTTTTTATTGGCTAAAATACTTTTGTCCCAGCCTCATTGGTTTTAATCTTATTCTTTTAAATCCTCTATTGAATCAATATTCATATAAGTCGGAACGACGAGGCCAATTTTTGTTCCTTCCATATTAGAGCCCAAATCTTCAAATTTCCCAGCATACTTTTCTGCATAATCTGCGTGTGTAACAGGAAGCCATGCTGCCACACTTGCATCAAGACTTCCATCAGCAATACCAGTCCACAATGGCCCTGCTTCAATTTGACGAAGAGTAACATGATAGCCAAGGTTAGTTAACACAGTAGCAATTACATTAGTACTGGCTATTTCGCTATCCCAGGCCACATATCCTAATGTGATCTTGTCATTATCAACTTTTTGAACTCCTTCAGTCCATACCGCTACTTTGTCTTCATTTGTTTCAACCCATGCTTTCGCAGCATCCTCGGGGTCCTCACCATCCGTAATTTTGACCATAACATCTGCCATTTCATCTGCCGTCCAATGGAATTGATTAAGGAATTTGTAAGCTGAAGGATGTTCCTCTCCAAGTCCTAGTCGTGCAATCGTATGAATATTTTCTTCCCCACCATAAACCCCTTTCGGATCATCTAAATATTTTAAGTCAAATTTAGAAAATTTCCAATGAGGAGTCCAACCTGTAACAATAATTGGCTCCTTTTTGTCGTATGCTTTTTTTAATGCCGCTGTCATCGCAGCACCTGATCCTTCTACAACTTTCCAATTATCTAGCCCGTATTCTTCAATTGCTGAAGCTGTTGCTTTCATTAGACCAGCACCAGGATCGATCCCAATTATTTTATAATCAACACTTTCTCCAATTGACACTTCTTTATTTCCTATATCAGTATTGCTGTTGTCACTATTTGCTTTATCAGTGCCACAAGCAGTTAGCCCTAAAGCTAATAACGGTACTGTCAAAGCAGATAACCATTTTTTCTTCATTCTAAAGTTCCTCCTTGTTTTTTATTCCTATATTTTGGGTAATCCGGTCAAGGATGATGGCAATGACCACAATGGCAAGACCGGCCTCAAAACCTTTACCAATTTGAATTTGTGTTACAGCACGATAAACATCTGCTCCAAGACCTGGGGCACCAACCATTGAAGCGATAACAACCATTGATAAGGCAAGCATAATACTTTGATTAATTCCAGCCATGATTGTCGGCATTGCAAGTGGAAGCTGAACCTTCAATAACCGCTGACTTACAGTTGATCCAAAACTTTCAGTTGCTTCAATAATGTCAGCTGGTACTTGTTGTATACCAAGTATTGTCAACCGAATTGTCGGTGGCATTGAAAAAATAACAGAGGCGACTACCCCTGGGACAACCCCAATATTAAAGAAGAAGATAGCAGGGATTAAATAAACAAACGCTGGCATCGTTTGCATAAAGTCTAAAATCGGTGTGATAATTTGTTTCACTTTCTTATTTTGTGAAGCCCAGATTCCAGTTGGGACACCGATAATGACAGAAATAAAAACAGCTGTTAAAACAAGGGCAAGTGTTTCTAGCATTGGCTCCCAATAGCCTAAATTCTCGATTAAAAACAGCCCGATCACTGTGAATAAAGCAATTCCCTTTGTCGATAGTTTCCATGCTAATAAGGCTAATAGAATCATAAAAAGATAGGAAGGGATAAAACCAAGTCCTGCGACCAAACCTTCTACAATCGTTTTTAGCGCTTCGGAAATGCCGTCAAAGGCTGCCGCAAACGTAATTGTTAACCAATCGACAAACTGATCAATCCACTTAGAAATGGGGAGTTTTGGTAATAAATTTTCCATTGAAATTATGCCCCCTTTATAGATTGCTTAGAATCTACCTTATTATTTTTTGTCTGATTAATAATCTCATTGTTTCCAGCAAGTGCTCCGATAACGGCACCGCGGACAAGTATTCCGTGAAGGCGTTTATTATTATCTGTAACGGCTACTGGAATAGTAGCAGTGGACACTTTATCAAATAAATCAGCTAATAATGTATCGCGAGAAACAGTTTGCACATTTTTATTAAGTACATCTGTCAATAATTGACCATCTTCAACAGCATTATTTGCTGCATCGGCTGTGACGGCGCCGAGCAGCGTATTTTTCTTATCGACAACATAAATACTAGAAATTCCAAGTTCCTTCATCATCTGCAGTGCAACCCTTGGTCCTTTTTCAATTTGGACAGTTTCAGCTCTTTTCATGACATGTCCTGCAGTTAACACTTTAGATAAATCTACATCTTCAACAAATCGTTCTACATAATGATTTGAAGGACTTATTAATATTTCTTCTGGTGTGCCAATTTGAACAATTTCTCCATCCTTCATTAAGGCAATTCGGTCTCCAATTCGGAGTGCTTCATCTAAATCATGTGTAATAAAGACAATGGTCTTCTCCATTCTGGCTTGGATTTCCAATAATTCATCTTGCATATCTTTGCGAATAAGTGGATCTAATGCACTGAAAGCCTCATCCATTAATAAAATATCTGGGTCATTGGCAAGCGCTCTAGCTAATCCTACTCGCTGTTGCATACCTCCACTTAACTGATTTGGATATTGCTGCTCGTAGCCTTCAAGGTCAACTAGTTTTAATGCAGTCAATGCGTTTTGTTTTCGTTCTTCTTTTTCCATTCCTTGTATTTCTAAACCAAACTCTGTATTTTCTAATACAGTTCGATGTGGAAGAAGCGCAAATTTCTGAAAGACCATGCTAATTTTTTTTCGTCGTACTTCCCTTAATTCACTTTTTTTCATTTTTGTAATATCTTTCCCGTCAATGGAAATTTCACCAATTGTCGGGTCAATGAGTCGGTTTATTGTTCGAACTAAAGTCGACTTGCCACTCCCAGATAGTCCCATAATGACAAAGATTTCTCCTGTATAGACATCAAAAGAAGCCTGATTTATTCCAATTGTTGCACCAGTCTTCTTAAGGATTTCACTTTTTCCATGTCCTTCCTTCAGCATCTGGATCGCTTTTTTATAGTTCCTGCCAAAAATTTTTGTTACATTGCTAACACTTATTTTTATATGATTTTCATTCAAACCTTTCACCTCTTTTAGAATTGCGGCCGTTCCATCAGACTTATTCATTGTATAAGTTATCCAGAAAGTGGGCAAAGGTGATAAACAGCTATATTCTGTTATATTTGTTTGTACAGTTTAAACTGAACGTACTGAACAAGTTATTTCCTTACAATTCCTATCATTTACTCCCTTATCCTCAAATGACTGGTTCTTTACTTTCATCAAAAACATGGTAGTCTAATTAATGAATATTTTATTTCCTAAGAAAAGCAATGTATGAAGAATAGATTGATATGATGGATGTGATTGTTTTCATGAATGAGAAAGAAGAGCTTGAGCGTGTTCGGGAGCGGGTTATTGAAACGATTGCGAAAAATATGAATTTATATGGTGTGACAGATTCGATTGGAAGATTATATGGAATGTTGTATTTCCATAATCACCCTATGACATTAGACGATATGAAAGTGGAACTAGGGATGAGCAAAACAAGTATGAGTACCTCAGTGAGAGTTTTACAGGAACTCAAAATGGTGGAGAAGGTATGGAAGAAGGGATCGAGAAAGGACTTATATCAAGCTGAAGAAGATTGGTATCAAACTTTTATTGATTTCTTTACGATAAAATGGCGGTCTGGGATCGCAATGAATATGACGACCATGGCAAAGGCAATAAAGGAACTTGAACAAATCATTTCTTCGAATGAAGTGGATGAGGATATCCAGGAATCGGTAAGGGTAGATATCGAAAAATTACAATCGGCTCTCGAATATTATGAATGGCTAAATCGTCTTGTCGATAGTTTTGAATCGGGGAAAATATTTGAAATTATACCGAAACATAAAGAATAACTGATTACTTTAACACAGGAATTAACACCTGTGTTTTTTGTTGTTGAAAAATAAATGTATTTTTCAAATTTTTCCCATAGGTCGTATTACCTAGTTAAAAAGTGCAAGCTTTAAATTATATTGAAATTTGTCTAAATATCCGATAAACCTTTTAATTTCTTTCGTTTTCTCTAGATTCTAGTTTTTTTTGTTTTTGACAAAAAAAAAATATCGTGAAACAAACACAATATATAGTGGTTGTAAAAATTAATTCACCACTATATATAGATTTTATTATTGATTTTACATTTTTGATATGGTAACTTAAGGTTATTAATTAAATCAACTAGAATTTACAAAAACAAGTTTTTATAATGTAAATTGAATCTTTTTTGTTGAAGGAGTTGTAGTAATGCCTGTTGCATTAGGACAAAATATGAGTTTGAACATTGAACGCTTGAATCAGGACATCCGTCTTTTTCCTCAAGTTCACCCGATTACCCCAAATATGAAAATGACTCACAAAGGGGTTTCCCGTTTAGTCATGCTAGACAGGTATACATTTAAAGATACAGAAAAAATAACATTAACTGACGGAGACTTCGTTGTTCTCACCATTAAAGAAGATCCGAAATTTCCTGCGCGAGGACTTGGCTACATTCTTGAAATTGATTGGGAAGAAAAAACAGCAAAAGTATTAGTGGAAGAAGATTATCGAGGGGTGCTTGACGATCCAGAAGAAGCTCAAACAGGTATTATTAAGAGATCTTTAGATGTCATTGAAAAACCACTTGAGCTTTTTTATGAACAGATTGCGAAGCGTAATGCAACCGGACTTGCTTCTGTTGAAAAAACCGAAGAGCAAAGACAAATTTGGTTTGAAAAATTTTATGATGAGCTAGCGAGCTTAAACTTTATACCAGCTGGACGTGTCTTATATGGAGCTGGAGCAGATACAGATGTTACGTATTTTAACTGTTATGTCATGCCATTCGTAGCAGACTCACGTGAGGGAATATCTGAGCACCGAAAGCAAGTAATGGAAATAATGAGCCGAGGCGGTGGTGTTGGTACGAATGGTTCAACACTTCGTCCACGCAATACACTTGCAAAAGGTGTAAACGGAAAATCGTCTGGTTCAGTTTCCTGGCTTGATGATATTGCTAAGCTGACACATCTTGTAGAACAGGGTGGTTCTAGAAGAGGAGCACAAATGATCATGTTGGCGGATTGGCATCCAGACATAATCGAATTTATAATTTCAAAAATGCAAAACCCAAGAATTTTACGATTCTTGCTCGAAACGACAAATGATGAAACAATCAAGAAATATGCAAAAGAAAAGCTAAAATTCACACCTTTTACTGAACAAGAAGTGGCAATGTATCAAGGAATCGTAAACTATAAGCATATCCCAGGTTTCGGTGGTTTCAGTGAGAAGATCATAAATGATGCAGAAACTAAGCTTGAGGTTGGAGGAACATATTCTGTTCATAATTCTGAGTTCCTAACAGGTGCAAACATTTCAGTTTGCTTAACGAAAGAATTCATGAACGCAGTAGAAAATGACGCTGACTATGAATTACGTTTTCCTGACGTAGAAAGCTATGATAGTGAACAAATGCATAACTATAATGAAGAATGGCATAAAGTTGGCGATGTACGCGAATGGGAGAAACTTGGTAATAAAGTGAGAGTATATCGTAAAATCAGAGCGAAAGAGCTTTGGAATCTAATTAATATTTGTGCGACATACTCAGCAGAGCCAGGCATTTTCTTCATTGACAATGCGAACGACATGACAAATGCAAAAAGCTATGGACAAAAAGTCGTTGCAACAAACCCATGTGGAGAGCAACCACTTGCACCATATAGTGTATGTAATTTGGCTGCAGTTAACCTTGCTGAAATGGCTGATAAAGAAAACAAAACAGTTAACTTTGAAAAATTAAAGCAAACAGTTGAAGTTGGCGTAAGAATGCAGGATAACGTCATTAATGCAACCCCATACTTCCTTGAAGATAATAAAAAACAAGCTCTTGGCGAACGCCGTGTCGGTCTAGGAGTAATGGGGCTTCACGATTTATTAATTTACTGTGAAACTGAATATGGTTCTGAAAAAGGAAACGAGCTTGTAGACAAAGTGTTTGAAACAATTGCGACGACAGCCTATCGTGCTTCTGTTGAGCTTGCAAAAGAAAAAGGCAGCTTCCCATTTTTAACAGGAGAAACAGAAGAAGAAACAAATCGATTGCGTAAAGCATTTACAGAAACCGGCTTTATGCAAAAAATGCCTGAAGACATTCGTCAATCAATATTAGAAAACGGTATTCGCAATTCACACCTACTTACGGTTGCCCCTACAGGATCTACGGGAACAATGGTTGGGGTTTCAACGGGTCTAGAGCCTTACTTCTCATTCTCATATTTTAGAAGTGGTCGTCTCGGTAAGTTTATTGAAGTAAAAGCAGATATTGTTCAAGAGTATTTAGATAAACACCCTGAAGCAGATCCGAATAATCTTCCAGAATGGTTTATCGCTGCGATGGATTTAGCACCTGAAGCACATGCAGATGTGCAATGCATCATTCAGCGCTGGATTGATAGTTCCATTAGTAAAACCGTTAATGCACCAAAAGGCTATAGTGTAGAGCAAGTAGAAAAGGTGTATGAACGCTTATATCGCGGTGGTGCTAAAGGCGGAACTGTTTATGTAGATGGTTCACGTGACTCACAAGTTTTAACATTAAAAGCTGAGGAAAATAGCTTTGAAGAAACAAGCTTTGAGAAAAAAGAGAAATCAAAACAACATGTTGTATTAGTTGACACGATTAATGAACTACAATCCACAAATGTAATTGGTTCAGAGGTTGGGAATACTTGCCCAGTTTGCCGTAAAGGTAGTGTTGAGGAAATCGGTGGCTGTAATACGTGTACAAACTGTAATGCCCAATTAAAATGTGGTTTATAAGATGATTAAAAGGAAAAGAAGATGGACTCGAGCCATCTTTTTTTTTGCTTACTTGTTTATAAAACACTTCCTTTATGCTAACAGCAATAAAGCGATATCTTTTTTTTCTGCAAATACTTGTCAACCGTACTATTTCCTTTAGTTCCTGCTTAAAGATGTATCAAGTAATAACATCTATGGGGGTGACGGAAATTGTATATAGATGGTGTTTTTTCAGGAGGAGGCATAAAAGGATTTGCACTTATTGGTGCTTATAGCGAAATTGAAAAGAGGGGATTTCGCTTTAAAAATGTGGCTGGGACTAGTGCAGGCTCGATCATTGCCGCATTAATTGCTGCTAAATATTCAAGTGATGAAATTTATGATCTCCTAAATGAACTTGATTTAGAGAAGTTTCTAGATGCAAGAAAAACACTTCTTCCTTTTGCTGTTACAAAGTGGCTCCTATTGTATTGGCGCCTTGGATTGTATAAAGGAGAGGAGCTGGAGAAATGGATTGCTGAGAAGCTCGCTGCAAAGGGAATAAGAAAGTTTTCTGATCTACCACCCGAAGAATTACGTGTCATTGCTTCAGACTTAACGAATGGAAGATTAATTGTCTTGCCAGATGATTTAGTTACTTACGGAATTGATCCTGGTTCATTTCCGATAGCTAAAGCCATTCGCATGAGCTGCAGTCTTCCTTATTTTTTTGAACCAGTTAAGCTAATGACGAAAAGAACGGCAAACATCATAGTCGATGGTGGAGTGCTAAGTAATTTCCCAATGTGGTTATTTGATAAAGACAATGCGAAAAAAGTTAGACCTGTCTTAGGAGTGAAGCTAAGCCATAATATGAATGAGCGTCCGAAAAATAACATAACAAATGCAATAAAAATGTTTGAGGCTTTATTTGAAACGATGAAAGATGCTCATGATTCACGATATATTTCACGAAAGCATGAAAGCAATATTATCTTCATCCCAACTGAAGGTGTGCTTACGACTGAATTTCAATTGACGAAAGAGAAAAAACAAGAACTAGTTCAGTTAGGAAAACAATGTGCAAAGCAATTTTTTTCTCGTTGGAGCTATTAAGCAAAAATAGGTATAAATAATAGAAAAAGCAAAGCAATCGATCAATCAACAATGGCTTTGCTTTTCATTATTTTACTTTTAGTTACAGTCGAGCTTCATCATAAAGACGCTCGATCTTTCTTTTTGCCTTTCTTGCCTTGAATAACGGTTAAATGAGCAGAAGATTTTTTTCTCGGTTTTTTAATCGAAGTTAACGAACCACCGCTTGATTTCCGATTGCTCGTTTTCGCAGAGTCTTGCAGATGGTAGCGTTTTTTTGATTTCTTCGCTGCTCGAACAAATGCCCTTTGCTCACTTTTACCAGGACCTGCTTGCATTACACGTCGAAAAATGAAAAATATCACTGCACCAACTAATAAAATGACAGCTATTCTTTTAAAAAAACCGGCAGGATTTGAAATTATACTTGTGGATACACCAATGATCGCAAGAGCAATTAAACCAGATACTATATATACTGAATTCCGATTTTTCAAGAATGCCACCTCCCTATGAGCATGATGAGCATTTTTTCAAGCTTTTAAACATCATATTCCCCTTGGTGTATTTGTATCGATAATTTCCTCATTCAGCTAATGATTTTTCACTTTGACTTAGCTTTAGACAATTTCTCCTGCTTTAAGCCGCGCTTCTGTTTCATTCTCATTTTTGATTAATTCATTGAATGAGAGAATAGCCACCTCTACTTGGTCATCTTTTGGTTCCTTCGTCGTTAAAAGTTGCAGCCACAGACCTGGAAGACCAAGATATTTCAAAACTGGGATATTCCGAACTTTATTCGTCAATTGTAATACCTCAAAAGAGATTCCGAGAACAACTGGTATAAGTGCTAATCGATTCAGAACCCGTACATACAGTGGTTCAGTTGGAACAAGTAAGTAGACAAATACCCCAACAATCACGGTAAATAAGATGAAGCTACTTCCACAGCGATAATGGAGCCTTGATTGTGCTTGAACATTTGCGATTGTAAGTTCTTTTCCGTTTTCAAATGCATTAATTACTTTATGTTCAGCACCATGATATTGAAATACCCTTTTAATAAGGGGGGTGAGTGAGACAACATAAATATAGCCAAGTAATAACAATAGTTTAATGAATCCTTCAATTAATACTTGCGATAAGTCACTTGAAAAGATTGGTTTTGTTAAGGCTGCTAAAAAAACCGGAACAAGTGTAAAAATAAATTTACCGACAAGAAAAGAGATTACACCTAATGCAGCTACTCCAAGCCATAGTGTTAACTTTGAACCTTCCTGTTCATTTAGTTTGTGATCCTCACTTGGATCTAAATCAAATCTTTCCGTTGAAAAATTTAAATGCTTTGATCCATTAGCACTTGCTTCAATTATTGCAACAATTCCCCTAATAAAAGGAATTTTTTTTAGCAATTGCAATGATGGCTTAGACTTCCGAGGAAGCTTGAAATATTCAATGGAATTATCTTTTCTACGCACTGCGGTAACGTAATGATGTTTTCCGCCGAACATAACACCTTCAACGACAGCCTGCCCCCCATATACTGGCTTTTGATCTTTTGACATAAATAAAAACACCAACCTAAAATAAACTCGGAATTTTAACAGCTAATAAAGACGTATTTAAGAAGTACGATGAAGTCAATACGGAACGTGGTACACTTCGTTCAAAGCACTAATCCATCAAAAGCTGTATGTACCTATCTTTATTCTACTAAAAATAAGAGAAAACCTCTAGAAAGGAAGCCGTTTTAAGGTAATTTATTTTCATCTCATATAAATGTACTATCTGTAGCAAAACTTAATTTAACGTAAGGTGGACATAATAGTAAATGGAGGTGACAAAAGTGAATAATGAAAACCAACTAAAAAGAGAGCATACTCATAAACCAATGTCATTTATTACGTTAGTCATTATTACTGGGTTTATAGGAGGTGTTTTTTGGAGTGGGCTTGGATATTTAGCCTCTTTAATAAATCTCACAGAAATTCGTCCGAATGTCATATTGGAACCATGGACAATTGGAGACTGGAAAGAAGGGTGGCTTGGAACGATCTTTAGCATTGTTTTATTAGGTGGTATTTCGATAATCGCATCACTTATTTATTATTTGTCATTAAGGAAGCTTTCAAGTCCACTTGTAGGAATGATCTATGGAGTCGTTCTCTTTCTGCTGATTTTTCTAATTTTACATCCTATTTTTCCTGGAATAAGCCCACTTCATGAGCTAAGTCGAGATACGATCATTACATCGATTTGTCTATATATATTATATGGACTTTTTGTGGGATTCACGATTTCGTATGAAGAAAGTGAAAGAAAATATTTGATTGAGCGGGATAATGATGTTTGAGATTAAGGCGATTTCATTGTGGTGAAAAAGAAAATAGTTGTGGTAGAATATTCTTGTTGTTAAACTATTTACATATATCGAACGCACATACTCATAAAGTGTTTCTCGCTATGTTTTCGGTAAAATTATAATGCTTTATATGGGTATGGAAAAGCTAAAAGGAAGAGGAGAGATTAGTTTGGAAAAATTACAGAAATTACGCTCAAGCTTCAGCAAACATGGGATTGACGGTATACTTATTACAAGTGAATTCAATCGTCGTTATATGACAAATTTTACTGGTTCTGCAGGTGTTGTTCTTATAAGTGAAGAAAGTGCACAATTTATTACAGACTTCCGGTATATTGAACAAGCAACTGAAGAATGTAAAGGTTATGAAATTGTTAAGCATTCAGGTTCAATACCTGAGAAAGTAGCAGAGCAATTGAAAAACTTAGGGATTAAAAAACTTGGCTTTGAACAAGATCATTTAACTTTTTCTTCATATAAAGCTTATGAGAAAGAGATTGATGCAGAATTAGTACCGGTTTCTCAAGTAATTGAAAAGTTACGCTTGATTAAGACTGATGCAGAGATTAAGATATTAAAGGAAGCAGCGAAGATTGCGGATGCTGCATTTACGCATATTGTTGAGTTTGTTCGTCCAGGTTTAACAGAGCTAGAAGTTTCAAATGAATTAGAATTTTTTATGAGAAAAGCTGGCGCAGCTTCATCCTCTTTTGATATTATCGTTGCATCTGGCTATCGTTCTGCATTGCCACACGGAAGAGCCAGTGAGAAAGTAATTGAAAAGGGCGATATGGTGACATTGGATTACGGTGCTTATTACAATGGCTATATATCTGATATTACTCGTACTTTTGCAGTCGGAAACCCTGATGAAAAGCTAAAAGAAATTTATGAGATCGTTTTACAGGCACAGTTACGTGGGGTTTCAGGTATTAAGCAAGGATTAAGTGGAAAAGAAGCAGATGCGTTAACACGTGATTATATCACTGAAAAAGGCTATGGAGAATATTATGGGCATTCAACAGGTCATGGCATTGGATTGGAAGTACATGAAGGGCCATCACTTTCAAGTAAATCAGAAATAATTCTTGAATCTGGAATGGTTGTAACGTGTGAGCCGGGTATTTATATTCCAGGTCTAGGTGGAGTTCGAATTGAAGATGATTTAATTATCACGAAAGACGGAAATGAGCTATTAACCCATTCAACAAAAGAATTGATAATTCTATAGAAAAAGCTTGAGCTGGACAAGGAGAAAAGCTGAAGCGTTTTTGCTGAAGCTAGACATTAGGAGGATTTTAGATGATTTCTGTAAATGATTTTCGTACTGGTTTAACAATTGAAGTAGATAATGGAATTTGGCGTGTAATGGATTTCCAGCATGTAAAACCAGGTAAAGGTGCGGCATTTGTACGCTCTAAACTACGTAATCTTCGCAATGGTGCGATTCAAGAAAAGACTTTCCGTGCAGGTGAAAAAGTCGCAAAAGCACAAATTGATAACCGCACCATGCAATATTTATATGCAAGTGGTGATCAGCATGTCTTTATGGATAATGAATCATATGAGCAAATTGAATTACCATCATCAGCAATTGAATATGAACTTAAGTTTTTAAGAGAAAATATGGAAGTTCACATTATGATGTATCATGGTGAAACACTTGGAGTTGAGCTTCCAAATTCAGTTGTTCTGGAAGTAACAGAAACCGAACCTGGAATTAAAGGTGATACAGCTTCGGGTGGTTCAAAACCAGCAACTCTTGAAACAGGTCTGATTGTACAAGTGCCTTTCTTTATTAATCAAGGCGACAAGCTTATTATTAATACTGATGAAGGTACTTACGTATCACGTGCTTAATCATAGCATTGCGGTTTCGCTAGACTAGTCAAAAAAAGTTGAGCTCCCTAGAAAGCAATTCTTTGTCTTTTTAGGGAGCTCGGTTTTTGAGCCTTTTGGCCAATAAATGATAATGTTACAAATTCCCTGTTGAGTATTGCTTTCTTTTTTTGTAAAATAAGACTATTAAAGCTGCATTGTACGCTTGTATATGAAGTTTCAACCTTTACTTATAATAAGGGAGTTCAACAACATTACATGAACAACAAGCCTCTAAGTTTAAGAGGACGTTTGCGAAGGTAATTGAGAGCACCCACCTGGTGGAGCAGGTATGAAACTCCATATGAATCGGCGGCAAAGGCGGCTATAAATTTCGTAACGAAAGCAATGACCAAATGGTTGTTGCTTTTTTAATATTTATATAAATCGAATTCATTTAGTTCATATATTCAAAGTCAGCAGTAACTTGACTAGAGATTTGGATGGTACCAGCTTGAATGGGGGTGGTTGTATCGCTTTTCATTAAGGCAGTCGATTGGTATGGAATCGGTCCACCTTGCTGCGTTGGATTTTCAGATATTAGTCTCGGTCCTATCAAATGGACCTTAAGCGTATTAGCAATAGTTTCCGCTTTTTGATATGCGTCAAGGACAGCTGCAGATAATGCCTGTCGTTCGTAATAATTACTGTCTGAAATAGTAAAGGATATCCCTGAAATGATATTTGCTCCATTATTTACAGCGGTGTCAACGACTTTGCCAACTCCATCCATCTGATCTATCATAATCAAAAGTAGATGTTCTACTTGATACCCTCGAAAATGCTGCTTCCCTTCGATAAAGTCGTATTGGGGCTGAACAGAATAGCGGATCGTCTGAATTTGTTCCTCTGGGATACTTAGTGCCACTAAACTTTTTTGGATTTTGTCAATGATGATCGCATTGTTTTGTTGTGCTTTTTGCAGCTCCATATCCTCTGTCATTACCCCTAGAGTTACCTTTGCCTGATCAGGCTTTACTGTAATCTTTCCTTCTCCAATGACTCGAATGATATTTCGTTTGCTTTCTTTTTTGACCTGCATCTGTCGATTAGGTTGATGATAGTACACTCTCCTCATCCTTTCAGAAAAAATCTATTACTTTAATACGTACGAATGATGAGAGGAAATGATACAAATTTTTATGAACGTTAAAGCTCCCACCCCATTAAATGAGCTATTTTTTTAGGAACTTCAGTATTATCTAAAACTCCATCAAAGGTATTTGCCCCAACCCCATATGCAAATAGGGGAATCATATTGCCTGTGTGGCCACCAGATGAACTATTTTGACGAATATTTGCACTAATGATCCCGGCAAAATGCTTTTTGGCAATGAGGCTTCCTAATTCCCAAGCTGGAAGCTGGTGGGGATAGGCAATTCCTTCTTTTGGCTGTATCCTCTTATGATAGAGCATAATTTCGCGATCACTAATCTCCATTTGAGCATATTTTTTTAAGACTTTTTTTATACTATTTGGTTCATAAGTAAATGAATCATTTTTTTTCACAAATTGACTGACCATGTATTCTGGTGTTGCTTTTATTTTTTTCAAGCCTTCAATCTGTAATGGTTCGGTTGCAGATAATCCCATTGTTTCATGATCAGCAAGCACAACAACAAGTGTTTTCCCGTCCTTTTTTGCCCAATTCACCGCATATTGAACAGCTTTATCAAATTCGATCACTTCCTTCCATATACTTGTTAAATCAGAAGAATGAGAAGCATGATCGATGCGAGCACCTTCAACCATAAGAAAAAAATTACTTTTTTTATCTGTTAAAAATTCAATTGCTTTTGCGGTCATTTCGGTAAGATTAGGTTCTTTACTTTTCAAAAGTTCTCGATCTAATTTAAAGCTCATATAGGATGGATGAAAAAGACCAAGAAGCTTATTCCCTTTCGCTT
This sequence comes from Cytobacillus sp. Bva_UNVM-123, assembly GCF_046351715.2. Classification (NCBI taxonomy): domain Bacteria; kingdom Bacillati; phylum Bacillota; class Bacilli; order Caryophanales; family Bacillaceae; genus Cytobacillus; species Cytobacillus sp. Bva_UNVM-123. The sequence goes on along the minus strand of NZ_CM177772.1, from coordinate 3,319,522 downwards.
TCGCTAGCTCTTCACGATTTGAGACAAATGTATAGCCTTTCTGAATGGCTGCTTTTACAAGATTATGGCCATTTTGTTTTTCAGGGCTAAAAAAAATTCCTCCACCTCCCATTAATACATCTACCTCATTGTTTAATTGCTGACGGGCAATTTCTTCCTGACCTTTCCATCGATTCATCACTTTTGCTGTAAATGCTGCGGGTGTGGCATCTGTAACGGTGTTTGTTGATATCACTCCAGTTTTTCTTCCATTTTCTTTAAATAAAGCGAGGATACTTGTAGCTTTTTCTCCATCTGCTGATATCCCAATCATTTCATTATTCGTTTTTTTACCGATTGCGAGTGCTGTTCCTCCAGCAGCAGAATCGGTAACAGCGTTATTCGCAGAATACGTATGAACCAAAGCAACATGTGGCAATGATTCAAGAAAAAGCCTCCCTTCTTTTCCGTATTCCATTTGTCTGGCAAGTTCGATTTGTCCTATACCCATTCCATCTCCGATCATGAAGATGACATTTTGGGGAGCTGAATGATTGTTTATGTTAGCACTACTATGAAGAGGTACTCCCATCATAAAAATACTTATAAAACAGAAAAAGATTTTTCTCATTCTTTATTCTCCTCCTAGCTTTTTCATTAACTTCTCCAAGCTAACAACTTATTACACATAAAACGAAGTCATATTGTTACGAACAAGGCATACATTTTAATTAGTAAGAGCTAGTCCAAAGGAAAAGCAACACGAATCTTTGCATGACAAGAAAAAAATGTTTGTCGTAACAGATGGCTTGCTCAATAAATTAGTAGGAGGATCGTGCATTGGAATCAATACTAACGTTTTTGCCGAATAACATTGCAGCACAACTACAGCATATCCCTCCTCATCAAATTAAAGAATTAGAAGAAATACGATTACGAATCAATCGTCCAATAGAATTGACAATTAAAGGTGATGTGAGGTTTATTCATTCTCTCTTTAGTGCAGATGATGCTGTTCATTTACTTAATAAGATTAGCCACTTTTCGATATACACACTCGAAGAAGAGCTAAGACGTGGGTTTATTACAATTGAAGGTGGACATCGTGTAGGTTTAGCCGGAAAGGTCATTCTTGAAGGTGGGGATGTGAAAGCGATTAGAGATATTTCCTCCTTTAATATTCGAATCGCAAGAGAACAAATTGGAATAGCCGAAAAACTTATACCGAGTTTATATAACGACAATTGGCTTCATACAATCATTATTGGACCGCCCCAAACAGGAAAAACAACATTACTGAGAGATATTGCAAGGATTATTTCGAGTGATGATCAATTGGGGCGTTTTCGAGCACAAAAGGTTGGGATTATTGATGAACGATCGGAAATTGCAGGAAGTGTGAATGGAATTCCCCAAATGACATTTGGGCCAAGAGTAGACGTGTTAGATGCCTGTCCTAAATCGGCAGGAATGATGATGATGATTCGTTCAATGAGTCCAGATGTATTAATAGTCGATGAAATCGGGAGGAAGGAAGATGTCGAAGCCATTATGGAAGCTGTTAACGCAGGAATTAAGTTAATGATGACGACTCACGGAAACTCCTTGGATGATCTAAAAAAGCGGCCGACGATTAAACCAATTCTAGAGATGGGAATATTTCAACGATTTATTGAACTTAATCGAAAAAACGGGCCTGGAAGTGTGGCATGTATTAAGAATGGCAGTGGGATTGAGATTTCAAGAGAAATGGGAGTGACGTAAAATGATGAAAATAGTCGGTGCTATATTCATTATTGTCGCAACAACATGGACAGGTTTTGAAGCAGCAAGACATTTAAATGAACGTCCGCGTCAGCTTCGACAGCTGAAATCAGCTCTTCAATCTCTAGAGGCGGAAATCATGTATGGTCATACTCCATTGCATGAAGCTGCTCGAAGATTATCTTCTCAACTTACTAAACCAATTTCTTGGTTTTTTGATGCGTTCGCCAAAAAATTGACAAATTCAGAAACAACGGTGAAAGAGGCTTGGGAGCAAAGTTTAAAAGAAGTATGGAAATTGACAGCATTTAAACAAGGTGAATTTGAAATAATGAAGCAATTTGGCGAAACATTAGGAAGACATGATCGCCATTCACAGCAAAAACAAATCATGCTGACACTCTCTCATTTAGAACGGGAGGAGGTTGACGCAAATGAAAGGCAAGCGAAATACGAAAAGATGGTCAAAAGCCTCGGTTTTTTATCTGGTCTTTTATTAATTATTTTATTGATGTAATGATTTTATTACTTCGCTTTTGCGCTGCGAATATTCGTCAAGCAATGATCCTTTGTTTGTTCAAAGGCACTTCGGCTTTACTACTTAGGAGGAGAATAAATGGGCTTAGAGGTAGATATTATTTTTAAAATAGCCGGGGTTGGGATTGTTGTTGCTTTCTTACATACAATCCTAGATCAAGTCGGAAAAAAAGAATATGCCCAATGGGTTACGTTGTTTGGGTTTATTTACATTTTGTTTATGGTTGCTTCTATCGTAGATGACCTCTTCCAAAAAATAAAATCTGTTTTTTTATTTCAAGGTTAAAGGAGGGCTTTAAGATTGAAATTATTCAAATCGTAGGAGTTGCACTTGTAGCAACCTTTCTTGCATTAATTGTGAAGGAACAAAAGCCCAATTTTGCTTTTTTACTTATTGTTTTTGTTGGTTGTGCGATATTCCTTTTTCTAATTGACCAAATATACGCCATTATCCATATGATCGAAAAGATTGCGATTAGCGCAAAAGTTAACATGATTTATATAGAAACGATTTTAAAGATTATCGGCATTGCTTATATTGCTGAATTTGCTTCCCAAATTACAAAAGATGCTGGACAAGGAGCGATTGCCTCCAAAATCGAGCTTGGAGGAAAAATTTTAATCCTCGCGATGGCCATACCAATACTCTCGGTCTTGATTGAAACTATTATACAAATGATCCCAAGCTAAGAGGTGTAATCGATGAAGCAAAGAATGCAGAAAATGTTATTTCTTAATATATTGCTTATTTTGTTAATCAGTCCAAGTGTACAAGCTTCTCAGCAGCCGAATGAAATAACGAATCCCCAGAAAATAGTAGAATCACAGATTGATTCTCTTAATTTTGAAGAACTAAAGGCCTTTTGGGAACAAATAAGTAGTGAATATGGTGGATTCTTGCCTGAAAGCCAAAAGGGAAGCATTTATGAATTTTTAAAAGGAGAAAAATCGTTTTCTCTGAAAGAATGGACATCTAGTTTAATGAAATTCGTTTTCCATGAGTTTATCGTCAATGGTAAATTGCTGGGAACCTTAATTTTGCTAACTGTTTGCAGTATGTTCCTCCAAACCTTACAAAATTCATTTGAAAAAAGCACGGTCAGTAAAGCTGCATATGCCATTGTTTTTATGGTTCTCATCATCATCGCATTAAATAGCTTTTATGTCGCAATAAGCTATGCCCAGGAAGCAATTGATACGATGATAGCGTTTATTTTAGCGTTAATCCCGCTCTTATTAGCATTAATTGCTTCATCTGGCGGTTTAATGTCAGCTGCATTTTTTCATCCAGTCATTCTTTTTCTAATGAACATGAGTGGAATGTTTATTCAATACGTCGTTCTCCCTCTTCTTTTTTTGTCAGCATTGTTAAGTATTGTGAGCACTCTTTCAGAACATTACAAAGTAACACAGCTAGCAAATTTATTAAAAAACTGGAGCATTGCTTTACTGGGGATGTTCTTAACAGTCTTTCTCGGTGTTCTTTCTGTTCAAGGGGCTTCTACTGCGATTACAGATGGAGTTGCAATTCGAACCGCTAAATTTATTACCGGAAATTTCATTCCGGTAATTGGACGGATGTTTACAGATGCGACAGATACTGTTATTAGTGCTTCTGTTTTATTAAAAAACACAGTCGGAATTGTCGGTGTAGTCATTATAATTTTGATAGCTGCTTTTCCGGCCATCAAAATCTTAATGATTGCGTTCATTTATAAATTTTCCGCAGCCATATTGCAGCCATTAGGTGGCGGACCAATTATTAAGTGTTTAGATATTATTAGTAAAAGTGTTATCTATGTTTTTGCAGCTTTATCTATCGTATCACTTATGTTCTTTCTCAGCATTACAGTCATAATTGCAGCAGGAAACTTAACAATGATGGTTAGGTAAAAAGAAAAGCTGAGGTGGCTTGCCTAGGGGCGACAAGCTTAAGATAAGCCGGCAAGGAGTGGGTTGGATGGAATTTATTAAAGAATGGATTACGAATATTATTATTTTTGTTCTTTTAGCCACTGTTATTGATATGCTTCTTCCTAATTCGAGCTTCCAGAAATACACGAAAATGGTTACGGGTTTATTGCTAATTGTCGTGATTTTAACCCCTATATTGAAACTCGTTTCTAGTGATTTTGAAAAAAAGATCGCAGCTATCCCATTTTTTGAAGCCTCAGACGAAAAAAAACTAGAAAATTCAATAGAATTAAAGAAAAAAGAAATACAAGCCTGGCAACATGCATATATTTTAGAAGACATGCAAGTCCAATTAAAAATGAAAGTGGAAGAGGAGTTGATGGATCAGTACGGATTAGAAATTATGGACATTGACTTTCAAGAAGATGAAAATTCACCGCGTGCTTTTCCGGAAAATTTGCAAAAAGTATTTATTCAATTAAAGCATAAAGATGAAGAAGCTGAAGCTGTTGAAGTGGTCCAAAAAGTAAATATTAATACGCGTGAAACTCTTCCTTTAAACAGGCCTGACAACATGACAAAAAAAGTTGCTTCTCTTCTCGCTCATGAGTGGAATATGAATGAAGAAATAATTGAAGTACTCGTAGAAGGGAGGAAGATGAAGAAGAATGAATAAAGAAAAAGGACCCATTATATGGTTAAAAAAAATATTTGCAAATGAAGAACAGTCTGACAAAAAACATGGAAAATATCAATATCTAGTACTTGTTCTGCTCTTTGGTGCTGCGATTATGCTTATCAGTAATCTTCTTTTTAAAGATAAGCCATCAGATACGAGTTCACCAGTTTTTAAAAATGAGGAGAAGAAGGATGAGGAAGAAGTGCCTACTTTCGGGCACAAGAAGAGTGATGGCAATGATTTAATTGCGACATATGAAAGAGCCTATGAAGCACAAATTAAAGAAGCACTTGATGCCATTGTTGGTGTTGAAGACGTAACAATTGTGGTAAATGTTGACGCAACAGAGAAAAAGGTGCTAGAAAAAAATCGAAATAGCAAAACACAAACAACTGATGAGACGGACCGTGAAGGTGGAAAAAGAAACGTAGAAGATCAATCAAAGGAAGAACAGCTTGTCATTATTAGAAACGGAGAAAAAGAGGTTCCAATAGTGATAGAAACGAAGAAACCAGTAATTAGAGGGGTTCTCGTTGTTGCAAAAGGAGCAGATAATATTCAAGTGAAGAAATGGATTGTTGAAGCTGTTACGAAAGCACTTGACGTTCCGAGCCATAGAGTTGCGGTAATGCCGAAAAAAACAAAGGGGGATTCCTAAATGTTATTGAAAAAACAAACAGTTTGGCTATTAACAATGTTAAGTTTAGTAGTTGTCTTATCAGTGTATTATATAACTTCACCAGACCAAAGAGGACAGAATTTAGCGAATGTAGAAGAGAAAACGGATACAGAAGAACAGACAAATACGAGTACAGAAGGGAAAGAAGACACTGACAGTGCAATTATTACGAATGCTTCTGAAGATGAAGTATTTACGGCTTTAAGACTTAAACTAAATGAAGAACGAGATAAATTAAAGGAAGATTTAACAATTCAAATGGCATCAACAGAGCTTTCAGCGGAAGTGCGAAGTGAGGCTAAAGAACAAATTAATATGCTAGATGAAATTGCTCAAAAAGAAGAAATGCTTGAAACATTAATTCGTGCTATGAATTATGAGGATGTTCTCGTGCGTGCTGATGGGCCAACTGTTCTTGTTACTGTGAAGGCTGACAAGCTTTCACGCTCAGCAGCAAATGACATCATTCGGGAAGTAACAAATGAAATTGGTGATCTCCAACTTGTCACAGTAGAATTTCAACCTTCGAAATAAAATAGCGGAGACAGCTTGTTCAGGGGCTTATGACCTTGAGCCCCTATCTTAAACTTGACAGTGAGAGATAAGGAAAGCAGGGATCGTGGAGACCCCTGCTATTTTTGTTGTATTTCAATGAGCTGATTGACTGAATCATGAGCTTGAGCAATAGAATGGAATAAATGCTCATGTTGCTTTGTTTGCAAATTAACGGTTGATGCTAATTCCTGTAGTGATGCACTTGCTTCTTCTATGACAGAACTAAATTCATTGATCGATGTCCCGATAGCTACAGAGGAATCGAATATTTGTTTTGTCAGCGCGTCATAATGATGAATGTCCTCTTTTAGTTGGGTAAATGTTTGTTGAATTTTTTGAAAAGAATGCTGTGTTTCATTTGCTATTGAATGATTGCTCGTTAATTTCTCGCTTGTCATTAGAACATTATTCTTCGTTTTTTCAGTATCTAAAATAACATGATGTAAATTTTCAGTTATTTGAGTTGCTGTACTCCGTGAAATATCTGCAAGTTTTCTTACCTCTTCAGCAACGACAGCAAAACCTTTTCCGCTTTCGCCAGCTCGAGCTGCCTCGATAGAAGCATTTAATGCAAGTAAATTAGTTTGGTCAGCTATTGCTTGAATGGTTTCGGCGAATTGAGATGTATCTTTAATTAAGTCTGCTAACAAGGAAATATTCTCATTAACCTTCTGTATTTCCGAAAAAGAAAGAGAGATATCATCACGTAATCTTTTTATTAATGTTTGTCCTTCGTTAGTATGTATTTCTGCGTCAATTGCATCATGGTGAAGTTTTTTGACGAGCTGACTCGTATGTTCAGCGAATTGATTAGCTTGTTCTAAAGAACGGGTGATATCAATAATCGTATCTGATTGAGTTTGCACACCACTTGAAATTTCGGAAATCGAATGGCTCATTTCAGAAGCAGATTGATAATTTTCCTCGCTCATTCTTTTAACATCGTTAATCATGGCAGAAATATTTGTTGTACTTTTATCTACCATTTGTTTAATTAAAATATTATTTTCCAATAATAATGAAGTCTCTTTTTGTGCCGAAACAATATTTTCAGATAGTTTTTTTGCTAATGATAGCTGAAATGAAAGTAATATCGTTACAAGCATAAATAGTAAATAGATTGTCACATAGTTTTTCCCTTCAAGAGGTAAATTTTGGTGATGCCTGAGAGTAAAAATGGTTATCATAAGAAATCCGAGAGAAGTAGAAAGCCATAATATTTTTTGTTCCATATAAATAGCAGCTGTTGCAATAACAAAATAGACTAAAAAGTAAGCAGTGCTAGATACGCTGTTTTCCATGATGACAAATATGACTGATGTGACAATGACAGTTGCTAAATATGGAATGAATGAAATCCATTTTTTTAAATAGTGAAGAGAAGCAACAATTCCAACACCAATTCCACCGCCAATAATAATGGATAAAATAATAATTAATTCCTTTTTCATGACAATATCTACAACTGCAGCAAGAATAACACTAATGAAGGTTGCTTTTACCACGAGTGAGTTTTTTCTTATTTTATCCTTCATCTTTATTTCTTCAATCATACTCATTTCCTATCTTCTCCCTTATTACTAGTTCTATTGGATTACTATTTCGTTAATTTTCATAAAATTCCTCTATCAAAAATTCATAAAGAATCATGAAAATGAAAAATATTATCCTTCCTACTAATCAAAGATTGAATTTGAATAAGTTTTTATCGTATGATATTAGTATCTAGTCTTAAATTATTCATTTGTATTAATTCAAGTCGTTGCAGCAATATACTAATTAGAATGATTAATACAGTGAAACTAAGGAGTGTTAATATGCTAAAAATTCAAGAACTTCGCGAATTGATCAAGCTTGTTGATCAATCTAATATTGATGAATTTGTATATGAATATGATGGTTCAAAAATTAAAATGAAAAAGAAAGCTGCTGAAAAAGCAGTTGTTCTTCCGACTGCACCAATAGCTCAAGAGGTTCAAACAGTAACAGCTGTAGAGCCTGCACAAATTAAAAAAGAAACAATGGTAGAGAAGGTTGTACAGGAACCAGTAAAGCAAGTTGAGGCTGAAATAACGAATCTACATAAAATTATTTCACCAATGGTTGGAACGTTCTATCAATCATCATCACCGGATGCTGATCCATATGTTAAAGTAGGATCAAAGGTTTCTAGTGATTCAATCGTTTGCATCGTAGAAGCAATGAAGCTTTTTAATGAAATCGAAGCTGAAATCAATGGGGAAATTGTTGAAGTGCTAGTTAAAGATGGACAATTAGTCGAATACGGACAACCATTATTTTTAGTTAAGCCTGAGTAAGGAGCGGTTACAGGATGATAAAAAAACTGTTAATTGCAAACAGAGGAGAAATAGCTGTTCGAATTATTCGCGCATGTCGTGAAATGGAGATTGAGACTGTAGCGGTCTATTCTGAGGCAGATAAAGAGTCACTTCATGTGCAGCTTGCTGATGAAGCCTATTGCATTGGACCAAAAGCCTCAAAGGACAGCTACTTAAATTTTACTAATATTATAAGCATAGCGAAACTTACTGATTGTGATGCCATCCATCCGGGATATGGTTTTTTAGCAGAAAATGCTGACTTTGCTGAACTTTGTCGTGAATGTAATATCATTTTCGTTGGTCCTACACCTGAAGCGATTACGAAAATGGGAACAAAGGATACAGCGAGAGAAACAATGAAGGAAGCTGGCGTACCGATTGTTCCAGGATCTAATGGCATTATTAAGGATATTGATGAAGCGATCCAGCTTGCTAATAAAATTGATTATCCAGTTATTATTAAAGCCACTGCAGGTGGTGGTGGAAAAGGAATTCGCGTTGCCCGTGATGAGAGTGAGCTCGTCAAAGGGATTAATATTACTCAGCAGGAAGCTCTTACAGCCTTTGGCAATCCGGGTGTATATATTGAAAAATATATTGAGGACTTCCGCCATGTAGAAATTCAAGTACTTGCTGATACCTTTGGGAATGTCATTCATCTTGGTGAACGGGATTGCTCCATTCAAAGACGTTTGCAAAAACTTCTTGAGGAAACTCCATCACCAGCATTAGATGGTGAAACCCGTGATGAAATGGGGAAAGCTGCAGTAAAAGCAGCGAAAGCTGTTGATTATTCAGGTGCTGGAACGATCGAATTTATCTATGACTATCATAACCGCAAATTTTACTTTATGGAAATGAATACGCGTATTCAAGTTGAACATCCAGTCACAGAGATGGTAACAGGAATCGATTTAATAAAAGAGCAAATTAAAGTGGCTGCAGGTGAAAAGCTTGTCATTGATCAGAAAGATGTCACTTTCCAAGGCTGGTCAATAGAATGTCGGATAAATGCGGAGAATCCTGAGAAGAACTTTATGCCTTCGGCAGGAAAAATTACGATGTATCTTCCTCCAGGTGGTTATGGAGTCCGTGTCGATTCTGCAGCATATCCTGGGTATACAATTCCTCCATATTATGATTCAATGATTGCTAAAGTAATCACATATGGTCATTCGAGAGAAGAGGCAATTGCTCGGATGAAGAGAGCATTAAGTGAATTTGTAATCGAGGGTGTTCATACGACAATTCCATTTCATTTGAAGCTTTTAAGCCATGAAAAATTCGTTGAAGGACAATTTAACACGAAGTTTTTAGAACTCTATCAAGTAATGTGACATATTGAAAAACTTTGCAACTTGATAAACATTTTTAAATCAATTTAAGCTATTTTTGATTGCTAAATGTTGCTATTATTAATTGGGGGTGCAAAAATGAGTGAAAATAATATTTTAGAAGTGAATAAAGAAAATACTGGTCATGGTAAAGTGGAAATAGCTCCTGAAGTAATTGAAGTAATCGCTGGGATTGCTGCTTCTGAAGTTGAAGGTGTAGCACAAATGCGTGGCAATTTCGCATCTGGTGTTGTTGAAAGATTAGGCAAGAAAAACCATGGCAAAGGTGTAAAGGTTGAGCTTTCTGAAGAAGGGATAAAAGTTGATGTTTACTGCTTAATGAAATTCGGCATTTCTATTCCGAATGTAGCGAAAGAAATACAAGATAATATTCGACAAGCATTATTGAATATGACTGCTCTTCTTGCAAAGGAAGTAAATATTCATGTTGTTGGGATCATTTTTGAAAATCAAAAGCATGAAATTGAATTTGAACAAGAAATTTAAAATTGGAGCCAAAGACAATAAAATTGTCTTTGGCTTTTTACATGAAGAAATATAAAACTTCTATTAAGATGAATTTGCATTACAATGTTTATTTTTACGTTACTTTCTGCTAAAGTTGGAATTGATAATGACCAATCTTCTTTTATTAGGAAAATAAATTACGTATTGTGCGAACATACTTAACTTATGCTATTATTTAATATGTAATTTTAACTTAATATGTGAAAGTCTGCCCTTTTGCCTGATAGGTTTAATCCTTGGCAGAGGAATCAGATTATTAAGGGAAGTTTTTAGGGTGTGCTCTATAAAAGATGAGCATCATACACCAAAGTGAATGTAACTTGTTGAAATTTTCCCCGTTAAAAGGAGATTAAAATAGAATGAAAAGAAGAACAGCTCGTGAGAAGGCATTACAGGCATTATTTCAAATTGATATGAGCCAAGCTGAACCTAGTTCTGCAATCGAACATGTTTTAGAAGGTGTTGGGAATGATCATTATTTAGATCAGCTCGTATTTGGGGTATTGGAGCATAAAGCTCAAATTGATGAATCCATTATAACTTATCTCGAAAATTGGAAATTGGAAAGATTGGCAACCGTAGATCGAAACTTATTAAGATTAGCCGTTTATGAGCTAAAGTTTTCTGAAAAGGATGTCCCGGCTAACGTTGTCATTGACGAAGCAATAGAGATTGCTAAATTATACGGGGATGAGGGGTCAAGCAAATTTATAAACGGTATTCTCTCGAAAGTTAAACAGCATATGTAAAGTTGAAGCAACTGCCGGTTCCTTTCAATAAATTTAGGAGGAAGCATTCATGACCAGTAAGTTGATTGATGGAAAAGAAATTGCGAATCAAAAAAAGTCTGAAATTGCTAATGAGGTTGAAAAACTTAAAAGAGAAGGTATCATTCCCGGTCTTGCTGTTATTTTAGTTGGAAATGATCCGGCATCAAAAACATATGTTTCAAACAAAGAAAGAACATGTCGAGAGCTTGGTATGCATTCTGTATTAATTGAGTTACCTGATTCTGTCAGTGAAGAGGAACTTCTTCTTAAAATTGAAGAATTAAATCATGACGAAAGTATTCATGGGATTCTTGTACAAATGCCACTGCCAAAACATATTAATGAAATTAAAGTGATTGAAACGATTATACCAGAAAAAGATGTCGATGGTTTTCACCCAGTAAATATTGGTAGGATGATAACCGGTCAAGATTCATTCTTACCATGTACACCACATGGCATTATGGAAATGATTAATTATATTGACGTAGATATTTCAGGGAAGCATGTAGTCGTTGTAGGTCGAAGCAATATTGTTGGAAAACCTGCTGGGCAATTGTTTTTAAATAAGAATGCTACAGTTACATATTGCCATTCTAAAACAGTTGATTTAAAAGAATATACGAAACAAGCAGATATTTTAGTAGCTGCGGTCGGTAAAGTAAATGTCATTACGAAGGAACACGTTAAAAACGGGGCCATTGTTATCGACGTTGGGATGAATCGAGATAGTGAAGGAAGACTTTGTGGTGATGTTGATTTTAATGCTGTAAAAGACATTTCCAGTTTTATTACCCCTGTTCCAGGTGGAGTTGGTCCAATGACCATTACAATGCTTATGTTTAATACTTTAAAAGCAGCAAAGTCACTTCAGAATAAACTTCAGTTAGAAAAATAAAAAATCTTAAACTCTGCCCTTTTAAATTAAATTTTAGAACCTCTTTTCTACCTTTTTTTTGCAGGATGGGGGAGCTAAATTTATAATGAAAGGGCAGTTTTGTTGGTTAATGAAAGATAAAGCTTTTTAATGTTAAAAAATGATTATATGACTTCTTATAATACCGCAAGAGGAAGATCAAAGTGCTTGCGCTTTTCTTATGAGGGTGTGAAAAGATGAAAGAGCAGCGTTATTTAACGGTAACTGCGTTGACTAAATATATAAAGAGAAAGTTTGATGCTGATCCACATTTACAGGATGTAATGGTAAAGGGTGAAATTTCAAATTTTAAACAACATTCTAGCGGACATATGTATTTTACATTAAAGGATGAGAAAGCACGTGTTCTTGCTGTTATGTTTTCAAGCCATAATCGTTCAATGAAGTTTTCACCAGAAAATGGAATGAAGATCCTCATTAGAGGCGATCTTTCTGTCTATGAACCAAGTGGACAATATCAGATTTATGTCAAGGAAATGCAGCCTGATGGAATTGGGGATTTATATTTAGCTTTTGAACAATTAAAGGAAAAGCTAGAGAAAGAAGGATTGTTTTCTTTACAGGCCAAAAAGCCGCTTCCAAAATTCCCGAAAACGATCGGTGTTGTGACTTCACCAACCGGGGCAGCCATTAGAGATATTATCACAACGATTAAAAGAAGATATCCTATCACAAAAATCATTATTTTCCCAGCACTTGTTCAAGGAGAGCAAGCCGCACCATCCATTGTTAAAGCAATCAATATGGCAAATGAAAATAAGATTGTAGATGTCTTAATTGTTGGACGTGGAGGGGGATCGATTGAAGAGCTTTGGGCTTTTAACGAAGAAATGGTGGCAAGAGCAATCTTTCAATCTCAAATCCCAATTATATCTGCTGTTGGACATGAAACAGATTTTACAATTGCCGATTTTGTTGCTGATTTACGTGCTCCGACGCCGACAGGAGCTGCCGAAATGGCAGTTCCACATATCGATGACTTAATTGAGCGTGTTTTGGATAGGCAGTCACGAATTATTAGAGCAACGAAAGAGCGCGTGACTGGGCAACAAGAAAGACTTGCTAGAATTCAAAAATCATACGCTTTTCGTTATCCTCAGAAATTATATGAACAAAAGCTTGAGCAAGTTGATAAACTTACTGAGCAGCTCGAACGCGGTACAATGAGATTACTTGAGGCGAAGGTTGAACGATCGAAAAATTTGCAAAAAAGACTGCTCCGAGGCAATCCGCAGGAGATTCTTAATAGGTCTAAAGAACAGCAAGAAAAATGTGATAAACGATTGTTCCGTGCAATGGGAAATATTTATTCGAAAAAAGAAAAGGAATTTTCTCATCTCGTATCAACCTTAGAAGCACTAAGTCCCTTGAAGATTATGGATCGTGGATATAGTCTTGTTTATTCAAAGCAAAAAACACTAATTAAGCAAACTAATCAAGTAAAGATAAATGACCAAATAAATGTAAAGGTTTCAGATGGATCCTTTATTTGTGAAGTAAAAGAGATAGGGGAGTGACGATCATGGCTTCAAAACCTGAATTAACTTTTGAGGAAGCAATGGAGCAATTAGAAGTAATTGTAGACAAGCTTGAGGAAGGGGATGTCCCTCTCGAAGAAGCAATCAATATTTATAAACAAGGAATGGAGCTCTCGAAATTTTGTCATGACAAATTGAAAAATGTCGAAGCCCAGTTGACTCAAATATTGACAGAGGATGGCAAACAAGAAAATTTCGTCATTTCCGAGGAGGAGTAATCTTGCCACTTGAATCATTTTCATCATTTGCAAAAACTCATAAGGTATTGCTTGAAAAGGAATTAACCGAAAGTGTAAATACGCTAAATGCCCCTGCCATTATAAAAGAATCCATGCTTTATTCGCTAGAAGCTGGTGGAAAGCGAATTAGGCCGCTACTTTTATTTGCTACTTTAGCTTCCTTTGGAGAAGATACGAAAAAAGGGATAAAGACAGCAGCTGCAATCGAAATGATCCATACATATTCACTTATACATGATGATTTACCAAGTATGGACAATGATGATTTGCGGCGAGGAAAGCCAACAAACCATAAAGTTTTCGGCGAGGCTATGGCAATATTAGCAGGAGATGCACTGCTAACACATAGTTTTCAATTAATAACTGAAACAGCGACTGAACATGCAGATGCCGCAACGAAACTTGAGCTTATTAAAGAGTTAACGAAAGCAGCTGGTGCAGAAGGAATGGTTGGTGGTCAAGTTGCTGATATAAGAGGTGAAGATCAACAACTTTCACTAGAGGATTTAGAATACATTCATATTCATAAAACAGGAAAACTACTAAATTGCAGTGTTGTTTCTGGTGCTATACTTGCTTGTGCAAAAGAAGAAACGATCGTAAAACTTTCCGAATTTGCTTATCATCTTGGACTCGCTTTTCAAATTCGTGATGATATTTTAGACCTTGAAGGAAATGAAGATTTAATTGGAAAACCTGTTGGCAGTGATGAAGCAAATCATAAAGGCACCTATCCCGCTTTATTATCATTAGATGGTGCTAAAAATGCTTTAAAGAAACATATTGAATTAGCAAAAAGCAAGCTTTTCGAAACAGGCCTTAATACTTTTTTGTTAGATGAGATTACAGATTTAATAGCTTCAAGAGATCATTAAAAACAAAAAGTAATCATCAAAAAGTATAGAATTGTTTGCCAAACGCTAATTTATATTGTATTTTCTTGTGGATTTATTTCATACTGTTATAATATAGACAGAAAACAAGTGCTTGAAAAAGATAGAAAGTGAGTGATCCGTTGAATGGATCTTATGACAATAAAAGACCCATCTTTCTTAAAAGATCTTTCAATTAAGGAGCTTGAAGCATTAAGTCAAGATATTCGGAGATTTCTAATTGAGAAGCTTTCAGGGACAGGTGGACATATTGGTCCTAATTTAGGTGTCGTTGAATTAACGATTGCTTTGCATAAATGCTTTGATAGCCCAAAGGATAAAATTATTTGGGATGTCGGCCATCAATCTTATGTTCATAAAATTCTAACTGGTCGTGCCTGTCAATTTGATACGTTGCGACAATATAAAGGGCTTTGTGGCTTTCCGAAGATGGCTGAAAGTGAGCATGATGTATGGGAAACAGGTCATAGCTCAACATCATTGTCGGCCGCAATGGGTATGGCGATTGCTCGGGATTTAAAAAGAGAAAATAATTATGTTGTTCCAGTTATTGGGGATGGAGCATTAACAGGCGGTATGGCATTAGAGGCGTTAAACCATATCGGTCATGAGAAAAAGAATATGATTGTCATATTGAATGACAATGAAATGTCGATTGCTCCAAATGTCGGTGCACTTCACAATGTTCTTGGAAGGCTTCGCACGGCAGGAAAATATCAGCGTGCGAAAGATGAGCTTGAATATTTATTAAAGAAAATCCCTGCTGTTGGTGGAAAGCTTGCAGCAACAGCTGAAAGAGTAAAGGATAGCTTGAAATATCTTTTTGTTTCGGGAATGTTTTTTGAAGAATTAGGTTTTACGTATTTAGGCCCTGTTGATGGTCATAATTTCGAGAATTTATTTGAATGCTTGAGCTATGCAAAGAAAACAGAAGGTCCCGTTCTTCTTCATGTCATAACCAAAAAAGGCAAAGGATATCAGCCTGCCGAAAGCGATACAATTGGTACTTGGCATGGAACAGGTCCTTATAAAATAGAGACGGGTACTTTTGTAAAACCGATTAATCCTCCTCCAGCATGGAGTAGCTTAGTAAGTGAAACAGTTCGAAAGCTGGCAAGAGAGGATGAACGGATTGTTGCGATTACTCCAGCTATGCCTGTCGGTTCCAAGCTTGAGGGCTTTGCAAGTGAATTTCCAGAGCGAATGTTTGATGTTGGTATTGCTGAGCAACACGCTGCTACAGTAGCTGCAGGGCTTGCCACACAAAACATGAAACCTTTTCTAGCCATTTATTCTACTTTTCTTCAACGGGCATATGATCAAGTTGTCCATGATATTTGTAGACAAAACTTAAATGTATTTATCGGGATTGATCGCTCTGGACTTGTAGGTGCAGATGGAGAAACTCATCAAGGTGTTTTTGATATTGCCTTTTTACGGCATTTGCCAAATATAGTCATAATGATGCCTAAAGATGAAAATGAAGGACAACATATGGTTTATACGGCAATAAAATATGATGATGGTCCGATTGCTTTGCGTTTCCCACGTGGAAATGGCTATGGAGTTCCAATGGATAAAGAATTGAAAACGATCCCAATTGGAACATGGGAAGTCCTAAAAAACGGAACAGACGCTGCTATTTTGACATTTGGGACAACGATCCCGATGGCAATGGATGCTGCAAGCTTTTTAGAAAAGCAAGGCTATTCAATTAAAGTTATAAATGCTAGATTTATTAAACCACTTGATGAAAAAATGCTTTTACAGTTATTCGCAGAAAATCTGCCGATTTTAACGATAGAAGAAGCTGTTCTTCAAGGTGGATTTGGTAGTTCTATTATTGAGTTTGCACATGATCACGGATATTATCATCAGGAAATTGATCGCATTGGTATTCCTGATAAATTTATCGAGCATGGAAGTGTTGAGGAGCTTTTAGAAGAAATTAACTTTACAACGGAAGCAGTTGTCGAAAGAATGATGAAACTGGCTAGAAAGACACAAAAAAGGCATCGAGCATGAAAGTGAAAAAAGAACGATTAGATGTATTACTAGTTGAAAGAGGCTTGGCAGAAACGCGGGAAAAAGCAAAGAGAACCATAATGGCCGGGCTCGTATTCAGCAATGAAAACCGCCTTGACAAGCCAGGCGAGAAAGTAAGCTGTGACATTCCATTGACAGTTAAAGGAAAGGTTCTCCCATATGTAAGTCGAGGGGGGCTTAAACTTGAAAAAGCTTTAAAAGTATTTGATTTAACTGTTGCAGAAAAGATCTTACTTGATATTGGTGCTTCAACAGGAGGGTTTACAGATTGTGCTCTGCAAAATGGGGCTAAAATGTCATATGCTCTCGACGTAGGATACAATCAACTCGCATGGAAAATAAGACAGGATGAACGAGTTGTTGTCATGGAAAGAACGAATTTTCGCTATGTCACACCAGCAGATTTACAGTTTGGCATGCCAAATTTTGCTTCAATCGATGTTTCCTTTATATCGCTGAAATTAATTTTACCTGTTTTAAAAACTTTACTAGTGCCTGACAGTGATATTGTCGCCCTTGTTAAACCTCAATTTGAGGCAGGAAGAGAGCAGGTCGGAAAAAAAGGAATTGTTAGAGAACCTAAAGTACACGAAGCTGTTCTTGAAACGATCATTACATTTTCATTAATGAATGGATATGATGTTAAAGATTTATCATTTTCACCGATTACAGGTGGGGATGGGAATATCGAATTTTTGCTGCACATGTTTTGGTCTGGGAAAAAAGAAGTTGGCGAAAATTCTCTCATATTGGAACCAGCTGAAGTAGTGCTTGATGCCCATACAGAACTTAAATTAAAACAAACAAAAGAAGAGGAATAGGCTGCGGCTTGTTCCTCTTCTTTTGACTTAAACGATCAGCGTATCTTAAAAATATAGCCTTAATTTACTAATAAAAATTGTACATAATACGGTTTTCAGCTAACATATAGAGTGGGTAGCTTGGTCTAATCTAATAGAGGTGATAATATGACAAAAGGTCAACGACATATTAAAATTCGTGAAATAATTGCTAATAATGAAATTGAAACGCAGGATGATTTAGTCGATGAGTTAAAAAGTGCAGGGTATAATGTTACGCAAGCAACTGTTTCGAGAGATATTAAAGAACTCCATTTAGTAAAAGTCCCATTATTAGATGGAAGATATAAATATAGTCTACCTGCTGACAAACGTTTTAATCCTTTACAAAAATTAAGAAGGAATTTAATGGAGGCTTTCGTAGGAATAGAGTCAGCTGGACATCTTCTCGTTATGAAAACACTTCCTGGGAATGCGATGTCAATAGCGGTGCTTATTGACAATTTAGACTGGGATGAAATCCTTGGAACAATAAGTGGAGATGATACATGTTTAATTATTTGTAGAACACCTGAAGAGACGGAGATCATTTCAAATCGTTTTCTTGAAATGCTTTAATTTGATTAGGTGGTGATTTAAATTGTTAGCGGAACTATCAATTAGAAATTTTGCGATTATTGAAGGACTTTCCATCTCGTTTGAGCAAGGCCTAACAGTATTAAGTGGTGAAACTGGAGCTGGAAAATCGATTATTATTGATGCCATCCATTTACTTGTTGGCGGAAGAGGTTCGGTAGAGTTTGTCCGTCATGGGGAGGAAAAGGCTGAGATTGAAGGGTTATTTCAACTTGATGATCCGAACCATCCAATATATGAAAGAGCAAGTGAATTCGGGATAGAAATTGAAGATGGAATGATCGTCCTTAAGAGGGAGATTTCTAAGTCTGGTAAAAGTATTTGCCGCATAAATGGAAAGCTTGTTACAATCTCAATATTAAGAGAAATTGGCAGTACACTCGTTGATATTCATGGGCAGCACGAACATCAAGAACTGATGGATGAATCGTTTCATATTAACCTTCTCGATCAGTTTGGTGGGGGCAATATTGCAGCAGCACTTCTTGAATATGAACGAGTTTATCATACATATGAGCAAAAACTTAAACAATTAAAAAACTTAAGTGAAAATGATCAAAAAATGGCTCATCGTTTGGATTTAATTCAATTTCAATTTGATGAAATTCAATCAGCTCATTTAAAAATAAACGAGGATGAAGAATTATTCGAAGAAAAATTAAAGCTGAGTAATTTTGAACGGATTTATGATTCATTACAATCATCCTACAAAGGATTACAAGGAGAGCAAGCAGGCTTAGATTGGATTGGGCTCGTCATGGGGCATATACAAGAAGCTGCTGAACTTGATCATACACATAAAGAGCTCTCTGAAACGGTAACAAATTGCTTTTATCAGCTTGAAGATGCAGCACGTACATTGCGTAATCAACTTGATTTTCTTGAGTATGATCCAGCAAGATTGGCTGATATTGAGGAAAGGCTTAATGAAATTCAACAATTGAAACGCAAGTATGGAAAAACAGTCCTTGAAATTCTTGAATATGCTTCGAAAATTGAAGAAGAAATTGAAACCATTCAAAACAAAGAAACTCATATTGAAAAGCTCGAAAAAGAAGTTTTATCACTTCGGGAAGATTTATTAATTGAAGCAGAAGCACTAAGTAAGTTACGAAAAAAAACAGCTCAAAATTTAACAAAATTAATACACAATGAATTAAAAGAGCTTTATATGGAAAAGACTGTATTTGAAGTTCATTTTCATACTGAGCCTGAACATTTTATGAAAAATGGAATAGACCGTGTAGAATTCTATCTTTCAACAAATCCAGGAGAACCATTAAAACCTCTTTCGAAAATTGCTTCAGGTGGCGAGCTTTCAAGAATCATGCTTGCATTAAAGAGTATTTTCTCTAAACATCAAGGAGTTACATCGATTATCTTTGATGAGGTTGATACTGGTGTTAGCGGTAGAGTTGCTCAAGCAATAGCAGAAAAAATTTATCATGTTTCTGTTAATTCTCAAGTTTTATGCATTTCTCATTTGCCACAAGTTGCAGCCATGGCTGAGACACATTTATATATTTCCAAAAATATTGTGGATGGTCGAACGAAAACAGCTGTGAAAGCTTTGAATGATACAGAAAAAGTAAAAGAAATTGGTCGAATGATTTCAGGAGTTGAAATTACTGATTTAACGAAGGAACATGCGAGAGAACTCCTTCAACTTGCTAAGCAAATAAAGATACAATGAAAAGCTATCCAAGCGAGGATAGCTTTTTTATTATATGCAGGTTATAAATGCTCGCTTTGCAGGCAAAATTATAAGTGTAGCCATTTAACGTATGTGGATTAGAAGCGAGGAGAGTGAAGGACTTTGACAATAGACATTTTTAGAAAAATAATTGGTGGAATTCTCCTTGTTTCATTAATTGCTCTTGGTTTTTCAAAACCAGTTCAACAATATTTGAATATACCGCTTTCTGTAACAATTTTTGAAGGTCAACAGCTTAAACTTGGAAAAGCAAAAACAGTATCTGCAAGTTTAGCTTCAGATAGATCAAGTATTTCACTAAAACAAAATAATGATTCGGTTTCTCTACAAGCAAAGCAACAAGGGGAAAGTGAATTGATTTTTGAATATGCCGGATTTCCAATAAAAAAAGTGGATGTAAATGTATTAAAGGATTTTAAAGTTGTCCCTGGTGGCCAATCAATTGGAGTAAAACTAAATACTGTTGGTGTTTTAGTTGTTGGACATCATCAAGTTAGCACGTTGGAAGGAAAAGTGTCTCCTGGTGAAACAGCAGGTATTAAAATTGGGGATATTATTACAGAAATTAATGGAAAGAAAATTAGAAAAATGTCAGATGTAGCTCCATTTGTCCAAAAGGCCGGTAAATCTGGTGAATCGCTTATGATTGTCGTTAATCGAGAGAATGAACGAATTTCAACTAAATTAATTCCACTTAAAGAGAAAGGTGAAGGTTCCTACAAGCTTGGTTTATATATTCGAGATTCTGCAGCAGGAATCGGAACAATGACCTTTTATCACCCACAAACAAAAAAATATGGTGCATTAGGGCATGTCATTTCTGATATGGATACGAAAAAACCAATTGTAGTTGATAATGGCCAAATTGTTCGTTCGACTGTTACCTCGATCGAGAAAGGCAGTAACGGGAACCCAGGTGAAAAGTTGGCGAGGTTTTCTCCTGATAAAGAAGTAATTGGAAATATAAATAGGAATAGCCCCTTTGGAATTTTTGGAGAATTGAATCAGACCATTAAAAATGGAGTTATGGATAAACCGATGCCTATAGCTTTGTCTCATCAAGTGAAAGAAGGACCAGCCAAAATATTAACAGTTGTTGAAAATGATGAAGTAACCCTTTTTGATATTGAAATTGTCAGCACAATTCCACAAAAATTCCCTGCAACAAAAGGAATGGTTATTAAAGTAACGGATTCAAAGTTGTTGGCGAAAACAGGTGGAATTGTTCAAGGGATGAGTGGCAGTCCAATTATTCAAAACGATAAAGTGGTAGGTGCAGTTACCCATGTGTTTGTAAATGACCCAACTTCAGGTTATGGTGTTCATATTGAATGGATGCTTCAAGAAGCGGGCATTAATATTTATGAAAATGAACAATCAAAAGAAAAAGCATCATAAATATTTATCAGGTAGAATGCCTAGGAGAAAGACGGAGATATTTCCGTCTTTTTTTCATGGTATGATAAAATAAAGATTAATCGACAAACTGGCAAATTGCTTTATCGTAAAACCTTGAAATCAGTCGAATGAAGTAGAAAATGTAAGAAAACTAATGGTTTTCTCATGTTTTTGAGAAAATTATAATAAAAGAAAAGGAATTCCTGTTGCATTGTCGAATTTCTTAAATAGGATAGAGATAATAGTTGGAAAATGGACTAATAATTGGATCGAGGAGGAAATTTTGCGTGAAGAAGATTAAAGTTTGTGTTGTCGATGATAATAGAGAGCTTGTTGGGTTATTAGAAGAGTATATATCATCTCAGGATGATATGGAAGTAGTTGGTGTTGGTTATAATGGGCAGGAATGTTTGGAGATTGTTGAGCAAGTCGATCCAGATGTTCTTGTTTTGGATATAATTATGCCTCATTTAGATGGGCTTGCCGTATTAGAAAAGCTACGTAGTTTAAATAAAAGCCATCTTCCTAATGTGATCATGCTAACAGCCTTTGGTCAGGAAGATGTGACGAAGAAAGCTGTAGATTTAGGGGCATCATATTTCATTTTAAAGCCTTTTGATATGGATAATCTTGCACGGCATATTAGACAAGTTAGTGGAATTACGAATCCTGTTATTAGAAAATCTTCTTCAACCTATCGTTCTCAAACTGAATCAAAGCCGAAAAATCTTGATGCAAGCATTACGAGCATCATTCATGAAATTGGAGTACCAGCCCATATTAAAGGATATATGTATTTGCGTGAAGCCATTGCTATGGTATACAAGGATATTGAGCTCCTTGGTTCAATTACTAAAGTGCTGTACCCAGATATTGCGAAGAAATACAATACGACGGCAAGTCGCGTTGAGCGGGCAATAAGACATGCTATAGAGGTAGCATGGAGTCGAGGAAATATCGATTCGATCTCTTCTTTATTCGGTTATACTGTCAGTATGTCAAAAGCAAAACCGACTAATTCTGAATTTATTGCAATGGTTGCAGATAAATTACGATTAGAGCATAAAGCTTCTTGAAATTTATGAAATGATGAATAAAAATGGCGTTCTCGAATTGAGAGCGCTTTTTTAACTTAATTAAAAGGAGTCATATTATGACACAAATATTTGCCCATAGAGGCTATTCTGCTTTATATCCGGAAAATACAATGAAGGCATTCATTGAGGCTGAAAAAGTTGGTGCTGATGGGATTGAACTTGATGTCCAAATGACAAAGGATGGAGAAATTGTTGTCATCCATGATGAAAGAGTTGATCGCACAACCAATGGAAAAGGATTCGTAAAAGATTACACATATAAAGACTTAAGAAACCTAGAAATAGGCTATAAGAAAAAGTTATTTTTGCAAAAAGAATCGATTCCTTCTTTAACTGAGGTTTTGGAATGGATGTCAACAAATCAAATGATTTGTAATATCGAGTTGAAAAATGGTGTGTTTCCGTATGAGGGGATGGAAGAGAAGGTCATTGAACTTGTACATTCATTTAATATGATGAAACGTGTCATTTTCTCTTCTTTTAATCATTACAGTCTTGTTTATTGTTATCGAATAGACCAAGAAATCGAAACGGCTCCATTATTTTCTGAAGGGCTTTATATGCCTTGGGTGTATGCTAAATCGATAGGAGCAAAAGGCATTCATCCAATATATACAATTGCAAGAAGTGAATTAGTGAGAGCATCAGAGGAATTTGGGATTGCCGTAAGGCCATATACAGTGAATAAAGAAAATGTTATGCAACGTTTGATACGGGATGGGTGCTCCGCATTTATTACCGATGACCCTCTAAAGGCAATGCAAGTTAGAGAACAAGAAAATAGCAAGTATTTTGATTCGTGATATTATAGGATTCATGAACTTAAAAATAAAGGCAATCGGAAAGAGTTTCCGTTTGCCTTTATTTTACTTTTTTAAAGCGCGCCTGAACTTTATTTTTCTTTCGATCACGATGAAGAATAAAGCCTGCTACAAAGCCTAACCCAAGTAGAAACATTAATAGACCAACAAGAAATTGCAGCCATAAATAAGGAAAAGGATATTGGAGAATGCCAAAAACCATATCTCTCATTAATTTTATTCCGTATGCTGCGATAAAACCTGGGATTAATAATATTATTAAAGCAAAAATTCTTACCATTAGCGATTCCCTTCAATTCGTCAATTGGTTCTTATCAAAAGTATCAAATGAATACGAAAATTTGTCAAGCGATACAAATATCGATAAAATAAAGATGCGTGAAATAATTTGCATAGTGTATAATGAAATAACTTTCAAGAAAAATGGCAGGTGCAATAAAATGCAAACAGTAATGATTGTTGGTGCAGGTAAAGGTGGAAC
Source organism: Cytobacillus sp. Bva_UNVM-123 (assembly GCF_046351715.2). Taxonomy (NCBI): domain Bacteria; kingdom Bacillati; phylum Bacillota; class Bacilli; order Caryophanales; family Bacillaceae; genus Cytobacillus; species Cytobacillus sp. Bva_UNVM-123. The sequence goes on along the minus strand of NZ_CM177772.1, from coordinate 3,295,841 downwards.
AGCAATCTTAAAAATTATGAATGAAACAGACATGTTAGAAGTTATTGCCATGGTTGATCGTAATGCCGATGCAGAAGGTATTTTATTGGCTGAGAAAAAAGGGATCGCAACAGGTACAGATTGGCGTCAATTTATGAAACAGGAAATTGATATTATTGTTGAGGTGACTGGAAGCAAGGAAGTATTTCTTGACATACGCGAAGCGATATCAAATAACTCGGTATTAATCCCAGGAAGTGTTGCATTTTTATTAGCAAGATTAATTGAGGAAAAAGAATCGTTAATTACGAGTATACGAAATGAAACGTATAAATTTGATCTTATCTTTAATTCAACCGGTGACGGAATGGTTGTCGTGAATAAAAACTCAGAAGTTATTTTCTTTAATCGCAGCGCCGAAAAAATGACAGGCGTAAAAAAAGAAGAAGCCCTTGGGCAGCATATATACAGTGTAATCCCTGATAGTCAATTACCCCGAACGATAGAAAATCGACGAATCGAAGCGAACCATGAGTCTGTCCTCGCAAATGGATTAAAAATAATTTCAACGAGAGTACCGATGGTAGGAGAAAATGATGAGATCATTGGTGCGTTTGCAGTATTTAAAGATATGACAGAAGTAATGGATCTCGCTGAAGAAATTACGAATTTAAAAGAAATTAAGACAATGCTTCAAGCCATTATCCAATCGAGCGATGAAGCTATTTCTGTTGTGGATGAAAATGGGAAGGGAATTATTATTAATCCAGCCTATTCAAGGATTACAGGTCTTTCAGAGGATGAGATCATCGGTCAACCGGCAAATGCGGATATTTCGGAGGGTGATGAAAGTGTCCATATGAAAGTTCTTCAGACGAGAAGAGCTGTAAGGGGCGTAGCAATGAGAGTCGGCCCGAATAAAAAAGATGTTGTTGTGAATGTCGCACCTGTCATTGTTGATGGAAAGCTTAAGGGTAGTGTTGGTGTCATTCACGATGTTTCTGAAATTGAAGCATTGAATAGGGAGTTAAATCAAGCAAGACAAATCATTCGGACACTTGAGGCTAAATATACTTTTGAAGATATTATTGGAAGCTCTGAGGAAATGACGATTGCCATTGAGCAAGCTCGATTAGGGGCGAAAACGCCAGCTACAGTTTTGCTGAGAGGTGAATCTGGAACAGGAAAAGAGCTTTTTGCTCATGCGATACATAATGGAAGTGACCGAAAATATAATAAATTTATTCGTGTAAATTGTGCAGCCATTTCTGAATCATTATTAGAAAGTGAGCTATTTGGCTATGAGGAGGGTGCATTCTCTGGTGCGAAAAGAGGTGGAAAAAGAGGACTTTTCGAAGAAGCGAACCATGGAAGTATCTTCCTTGACGAAATTGGAGAGTTAACCGCAAGCACACAGGCGAAACTATTAAGGGTACTTCAAGAAAAAGAAATTACACGAGTCGGTGGGACAAAGCCGATTCAGATCGATTTAAGAGTAATAGCGGCGACAAATGTTAATTTAGAAAAAGGAATTGCGAATGGGACATTTAGGGAAGATTTATATTATCGCTTAAATCGCATGCCGATCCATATTCCTCCATTGAGAAAACGAAAAGAAGATATCGCATTGCTTTGTAGGCGACTAATTCAAAAAATCAATCAAGAATATGGTCGTAATGTCGAAGGCGTTTCTGAATCGGCCATTCAAAAGTTGATGGAATATGATTGGCCTGGAAATGTGCGAGAGCTTGATAACATACTTGGAAGAGCCATCATTTTTATGAAGTATAATGAATTCATTCTTGATGAGGTGCACGTGCCTGACTTAGTTAAGAAATCAGAAGGTACAGACAAAAATCATGATCGTTTAAGCAGCAGTGAAAACTTTACGTTAGCTCAACTTGTAGAGCAATTTGAAAGAAACGAGATTTTAGAGGTGCTTCGAAAGACTGGTGGAAATAAGACGCTAACAGCAAGATTACTCGGATTATCTGTTAGAAATTTGTATTATAAGCTCGAAAAATATGATATTGCAAATAATAGCCTGCAATAATTTTCATGGTATGAATAATTTTTCATACAAAAGTCATGCATATAAAGCGTTTTCAAAAGTTTGTAAACTGGCATGATTATTGCATACTAAATAAATGCAGTTCATTTTAGGCTGAAAAAAAGGGGTTGATGGGACAGGATGGAATTGGATTTGCTAATAGAAAGAGCAACCCGTTATAAGGAAAAAACGGTAGCAGTTGCGGCTGCTGAAGATTTCGAAGTGATCGAGGCGATTGCGAAAGCAGTTGATAGAAATTTAGCCTCATTTTTATTATTTGGGGATAAAGAGAAAATTCAGCGCATCATCGAGGAACGGCATAGTGAGTTGGTATCAAATAAGAAAATCCAAATTATTCATGCTAACTCCAGTGCTTTAGCTGCAGAAAATGCTGTAAAAGCGATAAAATTGAATGAAGCGAATGTTCTTATGAAGGGAAATATTCCAACGGCAACCATCTTAAAGGCTGTATTGAATAAAGAGTATGGTTTAAGGACTGGAAATGTATTATCCCATGTAGCTGTTTTTGAAGTACCTGGCTTTGATCGATTTACGATTATAACTGATGCAGCGATGAATATTGCACCTGATTTAGAGCAAAAAGCTCAAATTATTCATAATGCAGTAGGAATTGCGAAAAGCATCGGAATTGAAGTGCCTCGTGTCGCTCCAATTGCGTCTGTTGAGGTTGTAAACCCTTCAATGCCGGCTACACTTGATGCTGCAGCCCTAACGGTAATGAATAAACGAGGTCAACTGACTAATTGCATTGTAGACGGTCCACTTGCATTAGATAATGCTGTTTCGATAGCAGCCGCTGAACATAAGGGGATTAAAAGTGAAGTAGCAGGACAAGCAGATATACTATTAGTACCGACGATAGAAGTTGGGAATGCTCTATACAAATCATTAATATATTTTGCAAATTCAAAAGTAGGTGCTGTCATTGCTGGTGCAAAAGCACCAATTGTATTAACATCTAGAGCTGACACAGCCGAAAGTAAACTATATTCTCTTGCATTAGCGATTTGTTCAGCAACATAATATATTTTATTATCTTACGTATAAGGACAACAGCAAATTGCTGGAATTCCAAAAAAATAAATGAATGAAAGTCTTAGGAGGAATAGGACAATGGAAATTTTTAAATATCTAGAAAAATATGATTATGAGCAAGTAGTATTTTGTCAAGATAAACAATCAGGATTAAAAGCAATCATTGCTATTCATGATACAACATTGGGACCAGCTTTAGGTGGTACAAGAATGTGGACATACGCTTCTGAGGAAGCAGCAATAGAAGATGCTTTACGTCTTGCAAAAGGCATGACATACAAAAATGCTGCAGCTGGGCTAAATCTTGGCGGAGGCAAAACAGTTATTATTGGTGATCCGAAAAAAGATAAAAATGAAGAAATGTTCCGTGCGTTCGGCCGTTATATTCAAGGATTAAATGGTCGTTATATTACTGCTGAAGATGTAGGAACAACTGTGGCTGATATGGATCTAATTCATGAGGAGACAGATTATGTAACAGGTATCTCTCCTGCTTTTGGTTCATCAGGCAACCCTTCTCCTGTAACTGCATATGGGGTCTATGTTGGAATGAAGGCTGCGGCGAAAGAAGCATTTGGTTCTGACTCATTAGAAGGTAAAGTAGTAGCTGTTCAAGGTGTAGGTAATGTAGCTTACACATTATGTAAACACTTGCATGAAGAAGGTGCAAGTTTAATCGTTACCGATATTAACAAAGAAGCAGTTCAACGTGCAGTTAATGATTTTGGAGCTAAAGCAGTTGAGCCAGATGAAATTTATAGTGTTGAATGTGATATTTATGCACCTTGTGCACTTGGAGCAACAGTAAATGATGAAACGATTCCTCAAATTAAAGCGAAAGTCATTGCAGGTTCTGCTAACAATCAATTAAAAGAAGAACGTCATGGTGATATCATTCATGAAATGGGTATTGTTTATGCACCAGATTATGTAATAAATGCCGGCGGTGTAATCAATGTAGCAGATGAGCTATACGGCTATAATGCTGAACGTGCGTTGAAAAAAGTTGAAGGACTATACGATACCATTAGTAAAGTGATTGAAATTTCAAAGCGTGATGGAATTCCAACGTATAAAGCAGCGGATCGTATGGCTGAAGAAAGAATTGAAAGAATGAGAAATTCTCGTAGCCAATTCTTACAGAATGGCCACCACATACTAAGCCGCCGTTAACTAGAAAGGCTGCGGTGCCTTGCACTGCAGCTGAATAAAGAAAGCGGATATGGAGGTTAAATAGTGCAAGAACATAATAATCGAATACTTGTTATCAATCCTGGATCAACTTCGACAAAAATTGGGGTATTTGATAATGAAACTTCTATTTTCGAAAAAACAATACGTCATGATAATGCACTTATTAATTCATTTAATAACATCATTGAACAATATGAGTTTCGTAAAGACATCATCCTGAAAACATTGGATGAGGAAGGCTTTAATATCTCTAAGTTAAATGCGGTTTGCGGGCGTGGAGGTTTATTACGACCAATTGAAGGTGGGACATATGTTGTTAATGAACAGATGCTGAAAGATTTACGAGAAGGTAAAGCTGGACAGCATGCCTCTAATCTAGGAGGAATCATTGCATATGAAATTGCAAAATCTTTAAATATCCCTTCATACATCGTTGATCCAGTAGTTGTTGACGAATTAGCGCCAATTGCTCGTATCTCTGGTTTTTCGCTAATTGAACGAAAAAGTATTTTCCATGCTTTAAATCAAAAAGCTGTAGCGCGTAGAGTAGCAAGGGAAATGGGAAAAAGGTATGAGGATCTAAACTTAATTATCTCCCACATGGGGGGAGGAATTACGGTCGGTGTTCACCAAAAAGGAAGGGTTGTAGACGTTAACAATGGCCTTCATGGAGATGGTCCATTTAGTCCAGAACGTGCAGGCACCGTTCCAGCAGGTGATTTAATTTCATTATGTTTTTCGGGTACGTATTACCGAGAGGAATTAATGAAAAAACTAGTCGGCCAAGGTGGTCTTGTCGGATATTTAGGCACAAATGATGCCATAACAGTGGAAAAAATGATTGAAAAAGGCGATGAGAAAGCTAAGCTCATTTACTCTGCGATGGCCTATCAAGTGGCAAAAGAAATTGGAGCAGCAAGTGCTGTCCTAAGTGGTAAGGTGGATGCGATTATTTTAACAGGTGGTCTTGCCTATGGAAAGGAATTTGTAAAAGAAATTAGTGACCGAATTAACTGGATTGCTGATGTCATTATACAACCTGGTGAAAATGAGCTACAGGCTTTAGCAGAGGGAGCTCTTCGTATTCTTCGTGGTGAAGAGACTGTTAAGGATTACCCTGGTTCCGTAATTGAGCAAGTCACTATGAATTAAAAAAAGGTCCTATTGGTGTTACACATATTTTAAGAGGGGGAAATAATGTGGCAGAGGAATATGATTTAGTTATTCTTGGTGGAGGAACAGGCGGATATGTAGCGGCTATTCGTGCTTCACAGCTAGGATTAAAAACAGCATTAGTTGAAAAAGGACAACTTGGTGGTACATGTTTGCATAGAGGATGTATTCCTAGCAAGGCATTACTGCGAAGTGCTGAAGTTTATAAAACAGCAAAACGTAGTGAGGATTTTGGCATTAGTGTAGGAGACATTTCTGTCAATTTTAGTAAAGTACAAGAAAGAAAAAATAAAATTGTTGATCAGCTTCATAAAGGTGTTCAACATTTAATGAAACAAGGTAAAATTGATGTGTTTGAAGGGATTGGACGCATTCTTGGTCCGTCAATTTTCTCCCCAATGCCTGGTACCATTTCTGTGGAAATGAACAATGGAGAAGATAATGCCATGCTCATTCCGAAAAATGTTATTATTGCAACCGGATCTCGCCCTCGTTCGCTTCCTAACCTTGCTATTGGTGGAAATGTGATGACTTCTGATGAAGCATTAATAATGAAGGAAATTCCGAAATCTATCATTATAGTTGGTGGTGGTGTTATAGGAATCGAGTGGGCATCCATGCTCAATGATTTTGGTGCAGAAGTTACAGTTATTGAATATGCTGACCGCATTATCCCGACTGAAGATAAGGAAATATCAAAAGAAATGCAACGCTTAATGAAGAAAAAAGGCGTTAAAATTGTTACAAGTGCTAAAGTTCTTCCTGAAACTCTTCAACAAAATGAGGGAGTTACAATCGCCGCAGAAGTAAAAGGGGAACAGAAAGAATATACTGCTGAAAAACTTCTCGTTTCTGTAGGGCGTCAAGCAAATGTAGAAGGAATTGGTCTTGAAAATACAGATATTCAACTTGAAAAAGGTAGTATTGTAACAAATGAATATTACCAAACGAAAGAATCCCATATATATGCAATTGGTGACGTAATAGGCGGACTACAGCTAGCTCATGTTGCTTCACATGAAGGCATAGTAGCTGTTGAACACATCGCTAATCAAAACCCTTCCCCGATTGATTATAGTCTAGTATCTAAATGTATTTACAGTGCCCCTGAGGTAGGGAGTGTTGGATATACTGAAGAGGAAGCAATTGAAAAAGGATATAAGGTGAAAACAGGTAAATTCTCATTCCGTGCAATTGGAAAAGCACTAGTTTATGGGGAATCTGATGGATTCGTGAAAATTATTGCCGATGAAGAAACAGATGATATTCTCGGTGTTCATATGATAGGTCCACATGTAACGGATATGATTTCTGAAGCGGGACTTGCGCGTGTGCTTGATGCGACTCCTTGGGAAGTATCTCGTACAATTCATCCGCACCCTTCATTATCAGAAGCCATTGGTGAAGCAGCATTAGCTGTTGATGGTAATGCAATCCATGGTTAATAATTTTAGGAGGTTTTGAAATGGAAAAAAATCGTCATGAATCTTTAGGGTTAAGCGATGAAAAAGTATTAGAAATGTACGAAACCATGCTTCTAGCTCGACGTATTGATGAGCGTATGTGGCTTTTAAACCGTGCAGGAAAAATTCCATTTGTTATTTCATGTCAAGGTCAAGAAGCCGCACAAGTGGGTGCTGCTTTTGCACTTAATAAAGAAATTGACTACATACTTCCATATTACCGTGATATGGGTGTTGTCCTAACCTTTGGAATGACTCCGAAAGAGCTAATGCTATCTGCATTTGCGAAAGCAGAGGACCCTAACTCAGGTGGACGGCAAATGCCTGGACATTTCGGTCAAAAGAAAAATCGTATTGTCACAGGTTCTTCACCTGTAACAACACAAGTCCCACATGCAGTTGGTATTGCACTTGCAGGAAGAATGGAAGAGAAAGATATCGTGACATTCGTAACGTTCGGAGAAGGTTCCTCCAACCAAGGGGATTTTCACGAAGGGGCGAACTTTGCTGGAGTTCATAAGCTTCCTGTCATTTTCATGTGTGAAAATAATAAATATGCGATTTCTGTACCAATTGAAAAACAGTTAGCATGTGAAAATGTTTCTGATCGAGCGATTGGCTATGGAATGCCTGGGGTTACTGTTGATGGAAACGATCCTCTTGAAGTTTATAAAGTAGTTAAAGAAGCAGCTGATCGTGGTCGCCGTGGAGACGGTCCAACACTCGTTGAAACGATTTCTTATCGTTTAACACCACATTCTTCTGATGACGATGATCGCAGTTATCGTGCTCCAGATGAAGTAGCAGAAGCCAAAACAAAAGATCCGATCATTACTTTTGGTGCTTATTTAAAAGAAAATGGCATAATGGATGAGGTCAAAGAGAAAGAAATCAATGATCGTGTAATGGCAATGGTAAATGAAGCAACGGAATATGCTGAAAATGCGCCATATGCAGAACCAGAATATGCGCTGAAACACGTTTATGCCGAATAGTAAGGGGGAAGGAACATGGCTGTAATTTCTTATATTGATGCGGTGACAATGGCGATCCGCGAAGAAATGGAAAGAGATCCGAAAGTTTTCGTTTTAGGTGAAGACGTTGGGAAAAAAGGTGGAGTATTTAAAGCAACTCAAGGACTCTATGATCAATTTGGTGAAGAACGTGTCATTGACACTCCACTTGCAGAATCGGCAATTGCTGGGGTTGGCATTGGAGCTGCCATGTATGGAATGCGTCCAATTGCAGAAATGCAATTTGCGGATTTTATTATGCCAGCCGTAAATCAAATAATTTCGGAAGCTGCTAGAATCCGCTATCGTTCGAATAATGATTGGAGCTGTCCAATGGTTATTCGCGCTCCATATGGAGGCGGTGTACATGGTGCATTGTACCATTCACAATCTGTTGAAGCAGTCTTTGCTAATCAGCCAGGCTTAAAAATTGTCATGCCATCAACTCCATATGATGTTAAAGGTCTTTTGAAAGCTGCGATTCGTGATGAAGATCCTGTTCTTTTCTTTGAGCATAAGCGAGCATATCGATTAATTAAAGGTGAAGTACCTGATGATGACTATGTATTGCCAATTGGCAAAGCAGATGTGAAACGTGAAGGTGAAGATATTACGATTATCACGTATGGACTTTGTGTTCACTTTGCTCTCCAAGCAGCTGAAAAATTAGCAAGCGACGGAATATCTGCTCATATTCTTGATTTAAGAACTGTATATCCACTTGATAAAGAAGCTATTATTGAGGCTGCCTCGAAAACAGGAAAAGTATTGTTATTAACTGAAGACAATAAAGAAGGCAGTATTATGAGTGAAGTTTCTGCGATTATAGCTGAAAACTGCTTATTTGAGCTTGATGCACCGATCATGCGCCTTGCTGGCCCAGATATACCAGCAATGCCGTATGCACCGACAATGGAAAAATACTTCATGGTTAACCCAGATAAAGTTGAAAAAGCAATGAGAGAACTCGCCGCTTACTAAAAGAAAAGCGTAGGTGGCTTGCTCAGGGGCGACAAGCTTAAGGTAGGCTGGCGAGTAGGTTGTTTTTTAACCTACTTGGCAGAATGACTTAAGACCTCGAGCCCCTAGCCACCGAAGCTAGACAAAGAAAAGCGTAGGCGACTGCTAAGCCCTGACAAGCATAAGACGAGTAGACGAAATGGAATAGACAAAAAGGAGGGTAAATCCATTGGCAATTGAAAAAATTACAATGCCTAAACTAGGTGAAAGTGTCACAGAAGGTACCATTAGTAAATGGCTTGTTTCTGTTGGTGATAAAGTTAATAAATATGATCCACTTGCTGAAGTATTAACTGATAAAGTGAATGCAGAAGTACCTTCATCTTTTGACGGGGTAATTAAAGAATTAATGGCAGTCGAAGGTGAAAGCTATGAGGTTGGAGAGGTCATTTTAACGATTGAAACGGAAGGTGGAAGTACTGCCGTTAATGAAGAAGTACCAGTAGCAACTCCTGCAGAATCACCAAAAGCTGAAGAACAACAAACAGTAAATACAAATCCTTCAGTTGAGAAAGTGAGCAAAGCTGGATTACGTTATTCTCCAGCTGTATTAAAGCTTTCACAAGAGCATGGAATTGATTTAAATCAAGTAGCAGGCACAGGTGCTGGTGGTCGAATTACACGAAAGGATTTGACGACGCTCATTGAAACTGGAAACATACCAAAACCGAGCTCTTCAGCACAGACAGCCGCAGCTCCAGCTATTTCAGAACAAGAAAAAGCAGTGCCACAATTAGCTTCTGCTCCTGTAAAGCAAGCTGAAACTGCTATTAATGTACCGGTTGTTCCAGGTGATATAGAAATTCCAGTAACAGGAGTTCGGAAAGCAATTGCCGCCAATATGCTTCGTAGTAAACATGAAGCACCACATGCATGGACGATGGTAGAAGTAGATGTTACGAATCTCGTCGAATACCGTAATTCAATTAAAGATGAATTTAAGAAAAAAGAAGGCTTTAATCTTACATTTTTTGCTTTCTTCGTAAAGGCTGTTTCTCAGGCATTAAAAGAATTTCCACAAATTAACTCAATGTGGGCTGGAGATAAAATTATCCAAAAGAAAGAAATTAATATTTCAATCGCTGTTGCTACAGAAGATGCATTATTTGTTCCTGTGATAAAAAATGCAGATGAAAAAACAATTAAAGGCATTGCCCGTGAAATTGGTGAGCTCGCAGCAAAAGTAAGAGCAGGGAAATTAACATCTGCTGAGATGTCTGGCGGGACTTTTACAGTAAATAATACGGGTTCATTTGGATCTGTTCAATCAATGGGGATTATTAATTACCCGCAAGCAGCCATTTTACAAGTTGAATCGATTGTTAAGCGCCCAGTTGTTATGAATAACGGAATGATTGCGGTCCGTGATATGGTAAACCTCTGTCTCTCACTAGATCACCGTGTATTAGATGGTCTTGTTTGCGGTAGATTCTTACAGCGTATTAAAGAAATTCTTGAAAATATGACAAAAGAAAATACATCCGTCTATTAAATAGACAATGAGGCGCCAATTGTTTTTGGCGCCTTTGATTATATATAAATCCTTGGAAAAGTCTTTCTATGTATAATAAAATAATAAGTATATGATAAAAAATGTCTGAATTTATCAAGATGAACGGGCAGTAAAACCCCCACCTCAAGAAGATGTGTAAACTAAAATTCTACTTTATTGTAAGTTGAAGGGAGGGAAACTGTCTTTAATTAGACAGTAATTCATGTCAATTAAAAGGATGAAAAACGATACATTTTTGCAGCAAACGGTTACAATTTGGAAACAAAAAGCTGAAGAAGCACTAAAAGGAAAACCACTGGAATCATTGTCGACAAATACGTACGAACAAATTCAGTTACAGCCGCTTTATACAGCAGATGATTTGAAAAATCATGTTTCACAATTTCCTGGCCATTCTGATTTTCGCAGAGGGTCGAGCACTCTAGGCTATCTCGACAAAGGATGGGAGGTTGCACAGAAGCTATATATTAAATCTGAAGTAAAATTAAAAGAGGAACTTATAGCTAATTTAGCAAAAGGACAGACAACCTTATCCTTTCCCGTTGATCAAATGAATCTCAATAATTTTGAGAGTTTTATAGACGGCTTGTATTCAAAATACCCTTTTAGTATCGAAACAAATGAAAAACAAACAGAAGTACTGACAAAATTATCAAAGCTTACTGATTGTGAAAAAATCTCAGGTTATATTGCTTCTGATCCATTAACAGAGCATACAATGACAGGGATTGGAAATTTATCATACGATAACTGGGTGTCAAGCCTCCAAACTGCGAATAAAATGATGCCCAATCTACGAACAATCTTTATTAATACTAGTAAATATCATAATGCCGGTGCAAATGCTGTTCAAGAGCTTTCAATCGCGTTAGCACTCGGAGTCCACTATATACATGAGCTTTTACAGCGAGAATTCAGCTTAGAAGATCTTATAAGTAAATTTGTTTTTAATTTTTCCATTGGCGCAAATTTTTTTATGGAAATTGCTAAGCTGCGTGCAGCAAGAATTCTTTGGAGTAAAATAGCTGAAAGCTATGGAGCTGGTACGGAAGCACAAAAAATGGTCATTTCTGCCGAAACTTCTTCTTTTACAAAAACAGTATATGATCCATATGTGAATATTTTACGAGCTGGTAATGAAGCTTTTGCAGCGGTTCTTGGAGGAGTTCAATATCTTCATGTTAGCCCTTATAATGAGCCTGAAGGACATTCAACTGCATTTTCAGAAAGAATCGCACGTAATATTCAATTAATATTAAAAAATGAAGCCCATTTAGAGAGAATCATTGATCCTGCTGGTGGATCATGGTATGTAGAGAGCTTAACAAATGAGCTGGCAGAAAAGGCGTGGGCATTATTTCTAGAAATTGAAGAAAAAGATGGGATTGCAAATGCTTTAAAATCAGGCTGGCTTCAAGAAAAAATTAATGAAGTGTTAAAGAGAAGAAAAGAAGATATTTATACAAGAAAGCAAAGTATTATCGGAACGAATATGTATGCCAATTTGAACGATAAGGGACTAAAAATATCGAATATTAAGGGAGATTCAGTGATTTCTCAAGTTCGCTTATCTGAACCATTTGAGAAATTACGAGCTGCCGCCGAGAAAATGGAGCAGTCTGGAATTAAACCTGTCGCAGGACTTATCTGTTTAGGGGAATTAAAGGCCCATAAGGCTAGAGCAGATTTTATGACGAGCTTTTTTGCAACGGGTGGCATTCATAGCATAAAGAGTCAGAATATTGCTCATTTTGAAATGGCACTTCAATTCGTGAAAGAGACGAAGATTAATCATTATGTCATCTGTGGAACAGATAAGCAATATGAGGAATATGAGTCAATGATAATGGCATTAGTAAAGGAAAAACAACCAAATATAAAGATTTATCTCGCTGGGCTACCAGAGGCTGAAAAACGGGACCAATGGAAGAAGTTAGGCATTGCAGGGTTTATCCATCTACACAGCAATTGCTATGAAACTCTTTCTATCCTGCTTAGTGAAATGGAGGTGGCAAGCAATGGTTAAAAAACCAGATTTTAAACGTATTTCCTTGTTCAGTACAGAGAAGCAGAAGAAGGAAGAATGGTTGAAACAAGTACAATCAGAATTGAATGAATCAATTGATACACTTCTATTTGAAACAAATGAAAGTATATCTATTAAACCCCTGTACACAGAGGAAGATTTACAAGGTTTAGATCATTCACAAACCCTTCCGGGGCTTGCTCCATTTACACGTGGCCCCTATCCAACGATGTATGTCAATCGGCCATGGACTGTTCGTCAATATGCAGGTTTTTCTACAGCCGAAGAAAGCAATGCTTTTTATCGGAGAAATCTTGCGATGGGACAAAAAGGTTTATCAGTAGCATTTGATCTCGCCACACATCGAGGGTATGATTCCGATCATCCGAGAGTAATCGGGGATGTCGGAAAAGCGGGGGTAGCAATTGACTCTGTTCTTGACATGAAAACATTGTTTGATGGGATCCCATTAGATCAAATGTCTGTTTCAATGACAATGAATGGGGCTGTTTTGCCAATTATGGCCTTTTTCATCGTTACAGCTGAGGAACAAGGTGTAAGTCAAGATAAATTATCAGGCACGATTCAAAACGATATATTAAAAGAATATATGGTAAGAAACACTTACATTTATCCACCCGAAATGTCGATGAAAATTATTGCAGATATTTTTGAATACACTTCTAAATATATGCCGAAATTTAATAGCATTAGTATTTCAGGCTATCATATGCAAGAGGCGGGAGCTCCTGCAGATATTGAACTGGCATACACACTTGCAGACGGCTTAGAATACGTCAGAACAGGCTTGAAGGCTGGTATTGATATTGATTCCTTCGCGCCCCGATTATCATTTTTTTGGGCAATCGGTATGAATTATTTTATGGAAGTTGCTAAAATGAGAGCGGGCCGTTATATTTGGGCTAAAATGATGAAAGCATTTGACCCAAAAAATCCAAAATCAATGGCTTTAAGAACACATTCCCAAACTTCTGGTTGGAGCTTAACTGAGCAAGACCCATTTAATAATGTGACAAGAACACTTATTGAAGCTCATGCTGCAGCAATGGGGCATACTCAATCTCTTCATACGAATGCGCTTGATGAGGCGATTGCACTTCCTACAGATTTTTCTGCTCGTATTGCACGAAATACACAGCTTTTTCTTCAAGAGGAGACAAATATTACGAAGGTAATTGATCCATGGGGCGGTTCATATTATGTGGAAGCATTGACAGAACAATTAATAAAGCGTGCATGGGAACATATTGAAGAAATTGAAAGCTTAGGTGGAATGGCGAAAGCAATTGAAACAGGTTTACCGAAAATGAGAATTGAGGAGGCTGCTGCAAGAAGGCAAGCACAAATTGACTCGAAAAAAGAGACTATTATCGGTGTGAACAAATATCGTTTAGAGCAAGAAGAGCCTATTGAAATTTTAGACATTGATAATACTGCCGTTCGACTAAAACAAATCGAAAAATTAGACAAATTGAAAGCAACCCGTGATGAAAGTAAGGTAATACAAGCACTTGAGGCAATTACGCAAGCTGCTGATAAAGGTGAAGGCAATTTACTTGAGCTTTCTGTCCAGGCAGCAAGAGTAAGAGCAACACTTGGTGAAATCTCTGATGCGATCGAACGCGTTGCTAAACGTCATAAAGCCGTCATTCGTTCAATTAGCGGAATTTATAGTTCTTCATTTTCAAATGAGGAAGAAATCATAGAAGTGAAGAAGATGGCAGATGACTTTTTAGAAAACGAAGGTAGAAGACCAAGAATTTTAATTGCAAAGATGGGGCAGGATGGACATGACCGTGGGGCAAAGGTTATTGCAACAGCATTTGCAGATTTAGGCTTTGATGTTGATATCGGTCCATTGTTCCAAACACCAGAAGAAACAGCAAAACAGGCAGTTGAGAATGATGTACATGCTGTTGGGTTCAGTTCGCTTGCTGCAGGTCATAAAACATTGCTTCCTCAGCTTGTTCAAGAGCTCGAAAAACTCGGTCGAGAAGATATACTTGTATTTATTGGGGGAGTGATCCCAGCTCAAGATTACCAATTTTTAATGGAAAATGGTGCAGCGGCTATTTTTGGTCCTGGAACAATCATCCCTGTTGCCGCACAGAAAGTAATTGCCGAAATTTATCGTCGTCTCGGATATGAGGAAGTGACGCAATAAATGGATAAGTTTGTAAAAAGAAGTGTGTATGCCAAAAAAACGGATACAGAAATTAATACAGATAACCTTGCTGCAGGAGTCCTTGAAGGAAATCGAAGTGTGCTTGCTCGTGCAATTACATTAATTGAAAGTAATGCAGAACACCATTTTCATAAGGCACAAGAGTTATTGCAAATGCTCCTGCCACATGCTGGTAAATCAATCCGCATTGGGATTACAGGTGTGCCTGGTGCTGGTAAAAGTACATTTATTGAGGCTTTTGGTCAATTTTTATGTGATTTAGGTTTAAAGATTGCTGTTCTTGCTATTGATCCAAGTTCAAGTTTAAGTGGCGGCTCTATTCTCGGTGATAAAACGAGAATGGAGCAGCTTTCAAGAAATCCCCGTGCTTTTATTCGTCCATCACCTTCTGCGGGAAAGCTTGGAGGCGTCCACCGAAAAACAAGGGAAACGATGCTTTTATGTGAAGCTGCTGGTTTTGATGTGATTCTGATTGAAACTGTTGGGGTCGGGCAAAGTGAAGTCATTGTTAGAGACATGGTTGATTTCTTTATGCTGCTCGTTTTAACTGGTGCAGGCGATGAACTGCAAGGAATGAAGAAGGGGATTATGGAATTAGCTGATGCTATTATCGTAAACAAGGCAGATGGTCCGAACGAGCAACTAGCTTTACAAACAAAAGCTGAATATAATCGAATTCTTCACTTTCTTCAGCCAGCCACAAAAGGTTGGCAATCAAAAGCTTTCACATGTTCAGCCATTTTATATAAAGGACTAGATGAGATTTGGGATATGATTCGTGCTTTTGAGAAAAAAACGAAGACATCTGGTGCTTTCATCGATCGCAGAAGAGAACAAACGAGAGAATGGCTTTATTCAATGATTATTGACCAGCTGCAATTTAGCTTTTTTTACAACAAAGAAATCAAATCTTTGCTTCCAAAATTTGAAAATGAAGTGATTGCTGGTAAACGAACGGTTACTTCTGCAGTAGAAGATTTATTTCAAGTGTATTCTAAAAAATAAAGCTGCCCAAGCAGCTTTTTTTACATTAGAATCTAACTTAGTTGGAAATAGTGCTTTGAATTGGTATGATGTAAGTAGTCATTTTAATTCTACTAAAATAAAGGAGTGATCTTATGAATATGGATTTTAATTTTTTTATGAATGATGTCGTGAACCAAGCAAGGCAAGAAATCGTTGCAGCTGGTTATTCTGAATTAAAAACATCGAGTGAAGTTGAAGAGGCTCTTGCACAAAATGGCACTACACTTGTCATGATTAATTCTGTTTGTGGATGTGCAGGTGGTGTTGCCCGTCCAGCAGCTGCTCATTCTCTTCATTATGATAAGCGTCCTGATCATTTAGTTACTGTATTTGCTGGTCAGGATAAAGAGGCAACTGAAACAGCTCGCAGCTATTTTACTGGTTATCCACCATCCTCTCCATCTTTTGCTCTATTAAAAGATGGCAAGATCTGTATGATGATTGAGCGTCATGATATTGAAGGGTTTGAGCCGATGGCCGTTGTTCAGAAGCTGCAAGCTGCATTTGAAAAATATTGTGAAGACCTATAATGAGTGTAAAAAGTTCCGTTTCATACGGGACTTTTTTTGTTAAGGAAAAACTACTTTTTCAGAATAATAAAATATTCATATTATCCTATTAAAATTAGAAAAATATATTGCATCTACATAAACTTGTGTTAAAATACGTTAAAGTGAATAAATATTAATAATCATGCAATACTTGAAAATTAATTATAGATCACTGATAATAATATCATAATTATAGTAATTTTCAGACAATTATAGGGGGATAATAAGAGATGAAAAAGATATTTTCTTATTTTTTTGTTAGCATTCTCTTAATGGGTTTGTTAGCAGCTTGTGGTACAAGTGAAAAAGATTCAAAAAGTGGTTCAGAAGGAAGTCAAGAAAAGAAGGAAAAACTAGTTATGGGAACTTCTGCTGATTACCCTCCATTTGAGTTTATTGATACGGCAAAAGGTTCAGATATTATTGGGATTGATGCAGATATCGCGAAGGCAATTGCTGATAAACTTGGATATGAATTGGAAATTCGTGATATGGATTTTGGTGGTTTAATTCAAGCATTACAATCAGGTCAAGTTGATATTGTTCTTTCTGGTATGTCAGCTACAGATGAACGTAGAAAAAATGTAGACTTTAGTGATATTTACTACACTTCAAAGCATATGATCGTATCTAAAAAAGATAGTGGCATCACAAAACTTGAAGATTTAACTGGAAAAAAGGTTGGGGTGCAATTAGGCTCTATTCAAGAAGATAAAGCGAATGAATTAGCTGAAGAATTGAATATTAACGTTGAAAACCGAAATCGTATTCCTGATTTAATCCAAGAAATTAAATCTGGCCGTTTTGATGCAGCTGTGATAGAGGATACTGTAGCTCAAGGCTTTATTGAAAAAAATGAAGATTTAGAAGGCTTTACAATTGAAGATGCTGATGGTGGATATGCCATTGCTTTCCCGAAAAATAGTAAGCTGACTGCTGAATTTGATAAAGTATTAAAAGAAATGATTGAGAATGGTGAGCTTGATAATATTGTTAAAAAATGGTTTGATGGTGAATAATAAAAAAGTAAAAATTCAATTTGCTTGAAGTTTTACTATTTGCTAGTCTGTCAAAACGTTCAGGATGCATGAAACTTCTGAACGTTTTTTCCATGAAAATGAAATTGAGAGGAATGGTTTAAAGGATGAATCTTGACTTTCCTTCCGTTCTCCCTTCCCTGCCATTCATATTAGAAGGAATTAAAATTACACTGAAAATAGTTGGCTTGGCAGCGATATTAGGGTTTATTTTAGGAATAATTTTATCTTTATTTAAAATCAGCTCCATCAAGCCGCTTGGTTGGTTTGCTGATGTTTATACATCTATTTTTCGCGGGACGCCATTAGTTTTGCAGTTGATGATCATTTACTTCGGTTCACCGCAATTATTAGGTTTTCAAATTGATGGCTATGTTGCAGCGGTTTTATCATTTGGTTTAAATTCTGCTGCCTATATTTCGGAAATAATCCGTGCAGGAATTATGGCTGTTGATAAAGGACAGAGTGAGGCGGCAATGGCTCTTGGCGTACCTTATCGGTCAATGATGCTTAATATCATTTTGCCTCAAGCATTAAAAAATATATTACCAGCATTAATGAATGAATTTATTACTTTAACGAAAGAGTCTGCAATTGTAACGACGATTGGCGTTATGGATATTATGCGTAGGGCTTATGTCGTTGGGGCGGATAAATATTTATATTTAGAGCCGTTGTTATTAGCTGGTATTATCTATTATATAATGGTTATCACTTTAACTTTCCTTGGTAAAGCCATTGAATGGAGGATGAGAAGAAGTGATTAAAGTTGAAAATTTGCATAAAAAATTTGGCAAACTTGAAGTCTTAAAAGGAATTTCAACAACAATTAATGACGGTGAGGTCGTTGCCATTATCGGTCCTTCCGGTTCAGGGAAATCTACGTTTCTTCGCTGTATTAATTTGCTTGAACAGCCATCTGGCGGTCAGATTTGGATTGATGATCAAGATATTACAAATAAGAAAACAAACATAATGAAAGTTCGTCAAAATGTAGGGATGGTGTTTCAGCATTTTCACTTATTCCCTCATAAGACGGTTTTGCAAAATTTAACGTATGCACCAATGAAAGTAAAGGGACTTTCCAAGCAGGAAGCAGACAAGATCGGACTAGAGCTGCTCGAAAAAGTCGGATTATCAGCAAAAGCGAATGAATATCCGAATCGGCTTTCAGGTGGACAAAAGCAAAGGGTGGCGATTGCTCGTGCACTTGCAATGCAACCAAATATTATGCTATTTGATGAGCCAACTTCTGCATTGGATCCAGAAATGGTTAAAGAGGTTTTAGATGTGATGAAAACTCTTGCACTTTCAGGAATGACAATGGCAATTGTAACTCATGAAATGGGTTTTGCAAGAGAAGTTGCTGATCGAGTTCTCTTTTTAGATGGCGGTTTACTTGTTGAGGAGGCCGCACCAGCACAATTTTTTACAACTCCTACTTCTGAGCGAGCAAAGGATTTCTTGCAAAAAATGTTATAGAAAGTATATTCTAGTAGAGAGGATGATCGATTTTGGTCGTCTTCTCTTTTTCATATCATTTTAATCTAGAGCAAATAGGGGTTTTAGGATGAAATTTCGCATTGGCTATCGGACGATTAAGACAGCTATTGGTACATCTGCAGCAATTATACTAGCCCAAATTTTAGGGCTTAATAATTTTGCTTCTGCGGGAATATTAACGATTCTTTGCATACAAGTAACAAAAAAGAAGTCAATTCAAACATCTTTAGATCGTTTTTACGCATGTTTACTTGCCATGTTATTTTGTATTGTTTTGTTTCAAGGGATCTCCTTCCATCCAATTATGATTGGGTTGCTTCTTTTATTGTTTATTCCAACTGCCGTTATGTTAAAGGTTAGTGATGGGATTGTTACGAGCAGCGTCATCATTTTACACATATATTCTGCAGGGCAAGTTACAGCTGAACTTCTCCTTAATGAGCTAGGAATCATTTCAATTGGGATAGGAGTAGCGCTTATCGCAAATCTATTTATGCCAAGTCTGGATCAGAAGCTAGAAGGGTATCGACAGCAGATTGAGGATAACTTTAAACTAATCTTCCAGGAAATTATTGTCTATTTACGTACAAATGAAAGCAAGTGGGACGGTTTGGAAATTACGGAAACTGCAAAATTAATTGAAGAAGCAGAATCTCTTGCTTTCCGTGATGTCGAGAATCATTTTCTACGCAGTGAAAATCTTTATTATCAATATTTTAAAATGAGAGAAAAACAGTTTGAAATATTAGAAAGAGTCTTGCCTATAGTTACTTCGATTTCATATACAGTTGAACAGGCTGAAATGATTGCCGATTTTATGGAGGAATTATCAATAAAAATCCATCCAGGCAATACCGCTTATTTATTCCTTGATAAGCTACAAGAAATGAAAGCAGCTTTTAAAAAGATGTCCCTTCCGAAAACAAGGGAAGAATTCGAAGCGAGGGCTGCGCTTGTCCAATTTGTTCAGGAAATGGAGCAATATTTAATCATAAAAAGTACTTTTAAAGGAATAAATAATCAGAGGAAAAAAGATGAGATCGTGGACGTAAGCGAAAATTAAGGGGTAGATTGGGCATCTAACTTCATTCAACAGGAGAATTATACCTGTTGAATGAAGTTGAAATTGAAAAAGTCTTCCTAAATGGAACATGCATGAAATGGACTTGAACGAAAGACGATTAGATAGTATGTTTAAGCTTAATTATAAAAACATCGTTAAGCCTAAAAAAAGTGTTGAAGCAAGCATAGCAATGATCATTAAATAAACAATTATCTTGCGAGTTTTCTTACTATTCAATTAAAATGACCTCCTTGTAAAAACACATTCATTTATCTTCATTTTACTAGGAAAAGAGAAAATGAACAACTGCTCGAATAATTTAAGAATTCATATTATTTATAAGATAGAAAAGTGTATAATTTTTAGTATTAGGAACTTTTTAATAGAATGAAAAAATAGTACTGGAGGATTATACATTGATTAAAAAAATTGATCATATTGGAATTGCTGTTTGTTCTCTAAATGAAGCTTTGCCTT
Source organism: Cytobacillus sp. Bva_UNVM-123 (assembly GCF_046351715.2). Classification (NCBI taxonomy): domain Bacteria; kingdom Bacillati; phylum Bacillota; class Bacilli; order Caryophanales; family Bacillaceae; genus Cytobacillus; species Cytobacillus sp. Bva_UNVM-123. Next base: position 3,275,491 of record NZ_CM177772.1, on the reverse strand, counting down.
TTTATACTGAAATCCTTCAGTTGCCATTACTTGGGATTGAGGAAGTGACAAGTGAAATGGTAAAGATAGCATTTTTAAAGGCAGGAGAGACAAAGCTGGAACTATTAGAGCCAACAAGTGAAAACAGTCCAATAGCAAAGCATATTGAAAAGCGTGGTGAAGGAATTCATCATATTGCTTTAGGTGTTGATTCAATTCAGGAAAGAATTAATGAAATAAAAGAGAAAGGGATAAGAATGGTTCAGGATATTCCAAAAGATGGAGCGGGAGGAGCATTAGTTGCTTTTATGCATCCAAAATCAACTGGGAGTGTTCTATATGAATTATGTGAAAAGAAAGGACTGAAAGAGCAAAATGTCTGACATTTATGAGAAAATAAATGAATTGTATGATCGACGCCGAGAAATTGAATTGGGTGGAGGTGATGATCGAATTGAAAAGCAGCATGAGAAAGGGAAGCTGACAGCGAGGGAGCGGATTGAATTACTAGTAGACCAAGGGACATTTGTTGAATTAAATCCGTTTATTGAGCACCGCTGTACAGACTTTGGTCTTAATGAGCAAAAAGGACCTGGAGATGGTGTTGTCACTGGCTATGGAAAAGTAAATGGGCGACCAATATTTTTATTTTCGCAAGATTTTACAGTATTTGGTGGAGCCCTTGGCGAAATGCATGCGAAGAAAATTGCAAATGTGATGGATTTAGCAGCTGAAAATGGCGCTCCTTTTGTAGGTTTAAATGATTCAGGCGGTGCGAGAATACAAGAAGGTGTCGTATCTTTAGATGGTTATGGCCATATTTTTTATCGAAATTCAATATACTCTGGAGTCATACCGCAAATTTCAGTTATAATGGGCCCATGTGCAGGAGGAGCTGTATATTCGCCTGCAATTACAGATTTTGTTTTCATGGTGGAGAAAACAAGTCAAATGTTTATTACTGGACCAAAGGTGATTGAAACGGTAACAGGTGAGAAAATTTCATCTGAAGATTTAGGGGGAGCAGAAGTACATAATACAATAAGTGGAAATGCTCATTTTAAAGGTAAGACAGAGGCTGAGGCGATTGAACAAGTTAGACGGCTTCTAAGCTATTTGCCACAAAATAATGAAGAAAAACCACCGAGCGCCGCTCCAAAAGCTGAGAATGATTACCGTCCAGATTTAACAGATGTAATTCCTTTTGATGCAGTACGTCCATATGATGTGCGTAAAGTAATTGAACAAGTAGTTGACGAGGATTCATTTATGGAAGTCCATCAAGATTTTGCAAAAAACATCGTTGTTGGCTTAGCGAGAATAAAAGGTGAAGTTGTCGGCCTCGTCTGTAATCAGCCGAAGTTTATGGCAGGTGGTTTAGATATTGATTCATCTGATAAAGCAGCTAGGTTTATCCGTTTTTGTGACTCATTCAATATTCCGCTCATTACTTTTGAGGATGTCACTGGCTTCTTCCCAGGGGTAAAACAAGAGCATGGAGGCATCATTCGTCATGGAGCGAAGATTTTATATGCGTATTCAGAAGCGACTGTACCGAAACTAACTGTTATTTTACGTAAAGCATTTGGTGGTGCATATGTAGCTCTTAATAGTAAAGCAATCGGAGCAGATCTTGTATTTGCATGGCCAAATGCAGAAGTAGCTGTGATGGGGCCGCAAGGAGCAGCAAATATTATCTTTGCTAGAGAAATTCAAAATAGTGAGGATCCTGAAGCAACGAGGGCACAAAAGATAGAGGAATATCGTGAAAAATTTGCTAACCCATATGTAGCAGCGGCGAGAGGGATGGTTGATGATGTCATTGATCCTCGTGAAACAAGAATAAAACTCATTCAAGCACTTGAAATGCTCAGAAATAAAAAAGAATCGAGACCAAAAAAGAAACACGGAAATATTCCGCTTTAATCTAAAACGTTTGCCGTTTATATGAGCACAACGGTATACTAAAATAGTTATAAATAAAGGCTATTTTCGTAAAGTTTGTTTCTATTCGTGCAACTTTTGTTTAGTTATCTGAGTTGATCGGAGCGGAGGGCACTTGACTCCTGTGGGAACAGAGGGAAGCGTGAGACCCCGCAGGCGCAAGCGCCGAGGAGGCTCACGTCACTCCCCGCGATCGCTGCGTGACCGCAGCGGAAATCAACGGACAAAATTTGAAGGCAAAAACAACAATATATACGAAAAAGAGTCTAAATAATAATATTAATTACTATTCAGGGAGGATTACGAAGAATGATCAATCAAGAACGGTTACTTAATGAGTTTTTAGAGCTTGTACAAATTGATTCAGAAACTAAATATGAAACAGAAATTGCGAAAGTATTAAAGAAAAAATTTTCTGATTTAGGTGTAGACGTATTTGAAGATGATACGACTGCAGAAACTGGTCATGGAGCTGGCAACTTAATTTGCACACTTCAAGGTACGAAAGATGGAGTGGATACGATTTATTTTACTTCCCACATGGATACTGTCGTTCCTGGTAAAGGTATTAAACCTTCAATAAAAGATGGTTATGTGATTACTGATGGTACAACGATATTAGGTGCTGATGATAAAGCAGGATTAGCAGTCATGCTAGAAGTAATAAAAGTATTAAAAGAACAAGGCATCCCACATGGAACGATCCAGTTTATTATTACAGTTGGTGAGGAGTCTGGATTAGTTGGAGCAAAAGCTCTTGATTCTTCATTAGTAACTGCAAAGTTCGGTTATGCGCTTGATAGTGATGGCAAAGTTGGGAATATTATTGTTGCTGCACCTACTCAAGCAAAGGTAAAAGCAACGATATTAGGAAAAACAGCTCATGCTGGTGTGGCCCCAGAAAAAGGTGTGTCTGCAATTACAATTGCTGCTAAAGCTATTTCAAGAATGCCATTAGGAAGAATTGATTCGGAAACAACGGCAAATATCGGACGTTTTGAAGGTGGTACACAAACAAATATCGTATGTGATCGTGTTGATGTTTTAGCTGAAGCTCGTTCATTAATTAATGAAAAAATGGAACAGCAAGTAAGCAAAATGAAGGAAGCGTTCGAAAGTGCAGCTGAAGAAATGGGCGGGAAAGCTGAAGTTGAAGTTCAAGTAATGTATCCTGGATTTAAATTTGGTGAAGGGGATCATGTTGTTGAAGTAGCTAGAAAAGCTGCAGCTAAAATCGGCCGTAGTTGTGAACTTTTACAAAGTGGAGGCGGAAGTGACGCCAATGTCATTGCTGGATTTGGCATTCCAACAGTAAACCTTGCTGTAGGCTATGAAGAAATTCATACGACAAATGAACGTATGCCGATTGAGGAATTAAATAAGCTTGCTGAGATGGTTATTGCTATCATTGAGGAAGTAACAGCTTAAGCACAATTCAAAGGCACTGTGCTCACTCATAAAAAAGCATGAGAGAACCTTCAAACAGGTTCTCTTTTTGAAAACGAAAGATATAGTTGCCTAAAGGTATAGTATGGTATATTGATTATATACAAATAGGGGAATAATTACCCACTTGGATGCAGGAGGGTTAACTTTGGAAGAGATAAATAAAGTTGTCGTTTTTCAAGTTGGAAACGAAGAATATGCAATACCAATCCAATTTGTCATGTCTATTGAAAAAGTTGAAGGAATTACACCGATTCCACACCTACCTAATTATGTGAATGGGATTGTTAAAGTAAGGGAAGAGCTTATCCCAGTGATTGATTTTGAGATGATTCTTTACAATCAAGCGGTTACAGATCGAGAATTGGCGAAAATGATTGTTTTGCAAACAAAGGATCTTTTAATTGGTGTCGTTGTGAATGAAGCGAAAGAAATTATCGATATTCCTGCTGAACATCTTAAACAGCTTGGGTTATTAGCCTATAGCAAGACGACATATTTTTCCGGGATCGCAAATTTGAATTCCCGTGTTATCACAATCATTGACCCTACGATTTTAGTTCAATCACTTGAGGGGATTAGGGAGATTCAAGAATTTATGAAATCACAGAAGGAATCTGTTTAATGTGATTTAGATTTCACCTTGCACAGAGGGTTGAACATTGAACCTCTGTGTTTTTGACTTTATTCACCCAAACAGGTATTCGATAAATTTCTAAGGGTATGCGGCAATTTATTGAATAGACTTGATAAAAATAGTTTGCTTTGGTGAATTTACTTAGAAATTTTTCAAGGATGTGTCGACATGAAACAGATGTATCCGAAAAAGGGAAGAGTCATTTTACATGTTGATATGAATAGTTTTTATGCTTCTGTAGAGATGGCATATGATCCATCATTAAAAGGAAAACCTTTGGCGATTGCTGGTAATCCAGAAGAAAGAAGAGGGATTATCGTAACATGCAGCTATGAAGCGAGGCGGCTCGGTGTGAAAACAACGATGCCATTATGGGAAGCAAAGAAACTTTGTCCTCACCTTATAGTGAGAAAACCGAATTTTGAGCGGTATCGTGCTGCCTCCATTGGCATGTTTGAAATTTTAAATCAATATTCGTCTCTCGTTGAACCCGTATCTATTGATGAAGGCTATGTTGATATTACAGATAGCTATGAATTTGGAAGCCCACTTCAAATTGCTGAAACAATCCAAAAGCAAATTATGCAGCAGCTTGATTTGCCATGCAGTATTGGGATAGCGCCAAATAAATTTTTAGCTAAGATGGCATCTGACATGAAGAAGCCACTCGGAATTACAATTTTGCGGAAAAGAGATGTATCTTCCGTCTTGTGGCCGTTGGAAGTGGAGAAAATGCATGGTGTCGGAAAAAAAACAGGAGAGAAATTACGGGGATTTCAGATAAAAACAATTGGTGATTTAGCTAGAGCAAATGAGATTCAACTTAAAAGAATTCTCGGCATTAATGGTCCGCGATTAAGGGATCGAGCGAATGGACATGATCAAAGAGTCGTTGATCCAGAAGCAGCGACAGAATTTAAAAGCATTGGCAATTCAACCACATTGCCAAGAGATATTGCCAATCAGCAGGAGCTTTTTAAAGTGTTAGAGCATCTTGCTGAAAAAGTAGCGGTAAGGCTTAAAAGAAAAAAAGTGCTCGCCTCTTCCTTAAGTATCATGATTCGATATAAAGATCGAAAAACAATAACAAGAAGCAAAAAGCTAAACAATCCGATTCAGAAGGAGCAAGATATATGGATTGTGGCGAAGCAATTATTAATGAAGCATTGGAACGGAAATGCTATCCGCTTGCTAGGTGTTACCGGAATGGATTTAATAGAAGAGAATGCAGCAGTGAAACAGCTTGATCTTTTTAGCTATGAGCAAGAAGCAAAAAAAGAACCACTTATTCAAGTATTGTCTAATTTACGTGAAAAATATGGTTCGCAAATTATTGACAATGCTGGGGAATTACCCGTAATAAAAAAGCAGCAGCAATCGATAGGGACTGAAACGAGCTTTAATAAAGATTTTCTGCAAGATTTTTCAAATCCACAGCGGCAAAAAGGGAAATAATCGATTTGCTTAATAATTAAATCCTTGTTAAAGTAAAATGGATTTGTCGTAACAAGACATAGGATAGAAGGGAAGTTAACGATGTCAAAATCACAGTTTGGAGTCATTGGTTTAGCAGTTATGGGCAAAAATCTTGCCATGAATATAGAAAGCAGAGGATATTCTGTATCTGTTTTCAACCGTTCTCCCGAAAAAACGACTGAAATGTTGAAGGAAACGACAGGGAAAAATATAACGGGCACATTTTCTCTTGAAGAGTTTGTTGACTCATTAGAAAAACCTCGCAAAATTATGTTAATGGTTAAAGCTGGTCTTCCTACAGATGGAATGATTGAGCAATTAAAGCCACTGCTTGATAAAGGTGATATTTTAATTGATGGTGGAAATACGTTATTTACTGATACGCAACGCCGCAATAAAGAACTTAGTGAATTAGGCTTTCACTTTATTGGCACTGGTGTCTCTGGAGGCGAAGAAGGTGCGCTTAACGGTCCTTCACTTATGCCAGGTGGACAAAAGGAAGCATATGAGCTAATTGCTCCTATATTTGAAGATATTTCTGCAAAAGTGGAAGGTGATCCATGCACAACTTATATCGGTCCTGATGGAGCCGGTCATTATGTGAAGATGGTCCATAATGGGATTGAATATGGAGATATGCAATTAATTGCAGAATCCTATTTTATTCTGAAAAACGTCCTCAACCTTAATACGGATGAGCTTAATGAAGTGTTTGCAGAATGGAATAAGGGAGAGCTTGATAGCTATTTAATTGAAATTACGGCTAATATTTTTACGAAAAAAGATGAGGAAACTGGCAAGCCATTAGTAGATCTTATTCTTGATACAGCAGGACAAAAAGGAACAGGTAAATGGACAAGTCAAAGTGCACTTGATTTAGGTGTACCACTTCCTCTCATTACAGAATCTGTTTTTGCTCGTTTTATCTCAGCCATGAAAGATGAACGTGTGTATGCTAGTCAGCATTTACGTGGACCGGAAAAACAGCCATATAGTGGCGATAAGAAAGCTTTTATCGAATCTGTGCGAAAAGCATTGTATATGAGTAAAATTTGTTCATATGCACAAGGTTTTGCTCAAATGAAAGCGGCATCTGAAGAATATGGTTGGGATTTACGTTATGGTGATATTGCGATGATTTTCAGAGGCGGCTGTATTATAAGAGCACAATTTTTACAAAAGATTAAAGAAGCCTATGACCGTGAAGCTAATTTGAAGAATTTGCTTCTTGATCCTTATTTTAAAGAGATCGTTGAAAATTATCAGCATGCGCTCCGAGAAATGATTAGTATTTCTGTTCAAAACGGTATTCCAGTTCCATGCTTCTCTGCAGCTTTATCTTATTATGATAGTTATCGCACGGCAACATTGCCAGCGAATTTAATCCAGGCGCAGCGAGACTATTTTGGTGCGCACACATATCGTCGAAACGATAAACCTGGTGTATTCCATACAAATTGGATAGAATAATTCCAGCTTTATGAACATTGGTCATTGTAACCGAAAAAACGAGAGCATTCGCTGAAAAAAATTTGGCGAATGCTCTCGTTGTTTTAAAAAGATAAGAAAGAAAATTTTCGAAGTTAGATGAGTGTCTAGCTTGCGCTTTTCCGTTAACAAGTTTCTACGTCTAAATCAGATACCGGCCACCAGAAGAAACCGTCTTTTTCTAATAAAACATCTGCTTCTTTTGGGCCCATTGTTCCCGCTTCATAGTTAGGAAAATTGCTTGCTTGTGAATTCTCCCAAACGTCAGAAATTTTATCTACAAAGCTCCAAGAAAGGGCAACTTCATCCCAATGCGTAAAATTAGTAGCATCCCCAAGTAAGCAATCATGTAATAATTTTTCATAAGCTTCTGGCGTATTAATTCCATCAAATCCTTTATTAGCAAAGCTTAATTTTATTGGTGTAGCCTCCATATTTTGTCCAGCTTTTTTTGCATTTAAGTACAAGGTAACTCCTTCATCTGGTTGGATATGAATGACTAGTAAATTTGGATTTACATTCTGTTCAGATCGATCATACAAGTTCATCGGAATATCTTTAAATTGAACTACAATTTTAGTTGATTTCGTTTCCATTCTTTTCCCTGTTCTAATGTAAATTGGAACACCAGCCCAGCGGAAGTTATCAATCATCAGCTTACCAGCAACGAATGTTTCGGTATTTGATAACTCATCAACCATTTGTTCTGTCCGATAGGCTTGAACGGGTTCTTCATCAATTGAGCCTTTGTCATATTGACCACGCACGAAAAACTCATTTACCATATCTCCCTCTAACGGACGCATGGCTCTTAATACTTTAACCTTTTCTGAACGAATCTCTTCGGTCGTTAATCGAATAGGAGGCTCCATGGCGAGAAGGGCAACCATTTGCAGCATGTGGTTTTGAACCATGTCTCGAAGAGCTCCGCTTTTTTCATAATAACGTCCACGTTCCTCTACTCCGAGAATTTCACTTGATGTGACTTGTATATTTGAAATATAACGATTATTCCAAAGCGATTCAAAAATGGCATTAGCAAACCGAATGACTTCTATGTTTTGGACCATTTCCTTCCCTAAATAATGATCAATCCGGTAGATTTCATCCTCAGAAAAAGCACTGCGAATTTGTTCATTCAGTTGTTTAGCTGATTCTAAATCATGTCCAAAAGGTTTTTCAATGACAAGGCGTTTAAAACCTTCTCCGTCAGTCAGCCCATCTGAATTTAAATGCTCAGCAATAGTACCGAAGAATTCTGGTGCCATCGCTAGGTAGAAAATGCGGTTCCCATCTAAAGAGCATTGCTTATCTAATTTAGCAGCCATTTCCTTCAAGGATAAATATGATCTTGAATCAGTAACATCATGTGAGTGATAGTGAAAATGTGCGGCAAATTGCTCTAGATCCGTACAGCCTTCAATAGCAGACTGTACGGAGTCGATGACTCTTGCTTGGAACTCTTCGTGTGAAAGAGATCTCCTTGCAATCCCGATAACTGCAAAACGCTCTGCAAGCTTATTTTTTTTATATAGTTTATAGAGGGAAGGAAATAATTTTCGTTGCGCCAAATCCCCTGTCGCCCCAAAAATCATAATCAACGCACTCTGTTTTTCAGTATGTACCACGATGAATATACCTCTTTTCACAATAATTCGAATTAAGTTACGTAAAAACTATACCATAATTCAATTAAATTCGCAGGAATTCAATCATTAAAAGTAGTTTTCTCGAAGAGTTTCTTAATATCCAAAGTATTTGGGAAGATGGAAGATTGTAGCGGCTATTTCCCTGTAGTATGATGAAAATATTGAAGAGAAACGGAGGTAATCATGTGGATGTTCTTTTTTTAGGTACAGGAGCTGGTGTGCCTGCAAAGCTTAGAAATGTTACTTCAATTGCTTTAAAGCTGCTTGAAGAACGAGGAGCGGTTTGGCTTTTCGATTGTGGGGAGGCTACACAGCATCAAATTTTATATACTTCGATTAAACCACGTCGAATAGAGAAAATTTTTATTACTCATCTTCATGGTGATCACATTTATGGAATTCCAGGTTTATTATCAAGCCGCTCCTTCCAAGGGGGAGAATCAGATGTAATGGTCTATGGACCAAAAGGCTTGAAAGATTTTGTACATGTATCATTGGCTGTAAGTCAAACAAATCTTAAATATGAATTACAAATTATTGAGATTGAGGAAGGAGTCATTTTTGAAGATGATACATTCATAGTTGAAGCGTATTTGCTGGAACATGGTATTCCTTCATTTGGCTACCGAATTATAGAAAAAGACAGGCCAGGTACGCTCCTCGTAAATAAACTTATCGAAGCAGGAATCAAGCCAGGTCCTCATTATAAAAAAATAAAAAACGGCGAGCCGGTAACACTTGAAGATGGACGTATGATCGAACCAAGTCGTTATGTTGGGCCTGCCCAGAAAGGACGTATCGTAACAATTCTCGGAGACACTCGCAAATGTAAGAACGCAGTAAAGTTAGCGAAAGATGCAGATTTGCTCATACATGAGGCGACTTTTTCAAGTGGGGAAGAAAATCTTGCTTATGAATATTTTCACTCAACAACGACTCAAGCTGCAGAGGTTGCAAAAGCAGCTGGAGTGAAAGAGCTATGTTTAACACATATTAGCTCAAGATATGATCGGACTGATTGGTTGAAGCTTGAAAAGGAAGCACAAATTATTTTTTCGAATACGAATATTGCAGAAGATTTTAAAGAAATTCCTATTCAACATAAATCATATTGACATGCCATGAAGAGCAAACTATAATTCAATATAAATTGTAAATATTATTTTCATAAAGCAATGAAGAGTTATTATTAAGTCTTATTTCCCTGTTAATAGAGAGTCAGTGGTTGCTGTGAACTGATACAAAGATAAGATGAATTTCGGCTTGGAGCTTTTCTTTTCTGCAAGAGATTGGCGGAAAAGACGGTATTTCCGTTATAAATGTTGAGTGGAAAGTCACAACTTTCAAAAAGGGTGGTACCGCGTGAGAGATCACGTCCCTTTTGAAGTTGTGGCTTTTTTTATATATAAATAGGTTAAAGCAAGAAATATATTGCTATAGACAAGGCCGCTAAGAGAATTCAATATACACGTATAGAAATTTGTCAAAATTATTCTACAAAATCTTTGCTTATGGCTTGTTTCTTTTTTAACCCGTTCAAAAATTAGTACATACATCAATAAACGAGGCATATTTGCTCTAATTAATTAGGAGGAAAGTGTTATGCAACAAGGTGAACAATGGTCTTCAAAAATTGGTTTTATTTTGGCATCAGCTGGATCAGCAATTGGTCTTGGTGCAATATGGAAGCTCCCATATGTGACAGGTATGAGTGGGGGTGGAGCATTTATTTTATTATTTTTAATTTTCTCTCTTTTGATTGGTTTTCCACTTTTACTTGGAGAATTTGTCATTGGAAGAAGTACTGGGAAGGAAGCCATATCAGCATATAAAGAAATATCGCCAAACTCGAACTGGCATTGGATTGGCTATCTAGGCGTATTCACTTGTTTTCTATTATTATCTTTTTATAGTGTTATTGGTGGCTGGATTTTTCAATATTTATACTATGGTATTACAGGGTTCACGGGACTTAAGGGTGGGGACTTTGAAGCATTTTTTAATCAAACGGTTTCCAATCCGAATATAGTTATCATTTCTCAAGCTATCTTTCTAATCATAACGATCGTTGTTGTAGCAAGGGGAGTACAAAGTGGAATTGAACAAGTCAGCAAAGTATTAATGCCTGCTTTGTTTTTATTGTTCATCGTATTAATCGCTCGCTCCCTTACTTTAAATCAGGCAATGGAAGGTGTAACCTTCTTTTTAAAGCCTGACTTTTCAAGTTTCACTTCAGAGAGCGTTCTTTATGCCATGGGACAATCATTTTTTTCATTAAGTGTCGGGGTTTCTGTCATGGTTACATATAGCTCCTATTTATCAAAAAAAGAGAGCATAGTACAGCCAGCTATTTCAATTGTTATGATGAATTTATTCATATCAATTTTGGCAGGTTTGGCTATCTTTCCTGCAGTCTTTTCAATGGGCTTTCAACCAACAGCCGGTCCAGGTTTACTTTTTATTGTTTTACCATCAGTTTTTGAGCAAATTATTTTCGGTAAAGTATTTTTACTGCTTTTTTTAGCTTTATTTTTATTTGCTACACTAACATCCGCATTTTCTATGCTCGAAATTGTTGTAGCAGCACTCACAACAAAAAATGTGAAAGGAAGAAGGAAGGTTGCTTGGATTACAGGGGCAGCGATATTTATCGTTGGAATTCCCTCAGCTTTATCTTTTAGTACCTTATCGGACATTTCTATTTTTGGAAAGAGTATTTTCGATAGTGCTGATTTTCTTGTCAGCAATATCCTTATGCCGTGTGGTGCACTTTTAATTTCTATTTTTGTCTCTTTTAAAATGAAGAAAGATATTTTGAAAAGTGAATTAATACAACAATCTAAAGGTTTTCATTGGCTTTTTTCAATTTGGTTTTTTCTTCTTCGTTATATAATTCCCATTGTAATTATTGTCGTATTCATTGATTCATTAAAAGGATTGTAAAAAAAATAGAACAGAGATGAATGGTCAACTTCTTCATCTCTGTTTGATTTAGAAAGTTACAGCCAACCGCGCTCATATTGCTTCGGTGATTCAATATTGACACCAAGTTGCTTAGCAGCAGTTCGAGGCCAATAAGGATCTCTAAGAAGCTCGCGAGCGATAAAGATGAAATCAGAACGACCATTTTGAAGAATTTCTTCAGCTTGTAAACCAGACGTAATAAGTCCAACTGCACCTGTTAAGATTGAGGCTTCCGCTTTGATTTTCTCAGCAAACTTTACTTGATAGCCTGGATACGTATGAATGTTTGCCGGTACAACTGCACCAGAACTGACATCGATTAAGTCAATTCCTTGTTCCTTCATCCATATTCCCATTTCTACGTAATCCTCGACAGTTAAGCCATCCTCATGATAATCGCTTGCCGAAATTCTCACGAAAAGCGGGCCGCTCCAAACTTTTTTAATTTCTTCAATAATTTCTCGTAGAAAACGATAGCGATTTTCTTGGGTACCTCCATACTCATCTGTACGATTATTCGTAAGGGGTGACAAAAACTCGTTAATTAAATAACCGTGAGCACCGTGAATTTCAATGACTTCAAAGCCAGATTTTTTTGCTCGTTCTGCTCCGATCTTAAAGGCGTTAATCGTTTCCTGAATGTCTTCCTTTGTCATTTCTTTCGGGGTTTTCATCTTTTCATTAAAGGGAATTGCAGATGGAGCATAAATTTCTCCTTCAACCGTTGCTTTTCTGCCTGCATGGGCTAGTTGTATGCCAGGCTGTGCTCCATTCTCTTTCATTAAACAAGTCAATTCTTTTAAGCCTTCAATATGTTCATCGCTCCAAATGCCTAAATCCTTTGGTGAAATTCTCCCAGCAGGGGTAACAGCTGTAGCTTCCGTAATAATGAGCCCAACTTGTCCGACAGCCCGACTTGTGTAATGGGTTTTGTGCCAATTTTCGACCTTGCCATCTTCATTTTCACAAGAGTACATACACATTGGAGCCATGACAATTCGGTTTTTAAATGTCGTATTTTTAATCGTAAAAGGGGAAAAAAGCTTCGAATTCATTAATAAGAGCCTCCTATTTAAATTTTTCTTTTAGGCTTTGTTAAAGTTTATTGTTGATATTTCCATCTTGTTGATTGTAGCGGAAGGCATGAGACTCCTGCGGGAGTGCGAGTCAAAGGGAGACCCCCCAGGAGCGACAGCGACGAGGAGACTCCCGGACCGCCCACGGAAAGCGAATGCCTGCAGCGGAAATCAACTGCAATGTTTAACACAGCCTTCATTTAAAAAAATCTCCTCCTTTTAGTATAGCAATTTTAAAAAAAAAATTTAAAACACTAGCTCATGCAATTTTAAATGAGCTTTAAATCAGCATTAAATGATGTACCAAGCCGCTTTGATTGGGCTGCTGCTTCTTTAATACAGTCAATAAATGCGTGTTGAACATTATAGGCTTCTAATATTTTGATGCCAGCCTCAGTTGTCCCCCCAGGGCTTGTCACTTCCTTACGGAGCTGCTGTGGCTCTTTCGTAGATTTTTCGAGCATTTCGGCTGCACCAAGTAATGTTTGGATGATTAATTGTTTTGCCAGGCCTCTTTCAAGTCCAATGTCAGTAGCGCTTTTTTCCATTGCTTCAGCTAGATAATATATATAGGCAGGTCCACTTCCTGATAAGCCAGTGACCGCATCAAGCTGTTTTTCATCGACCATCATTGTGAGCCCAACAGTAGTAAACATTTTATGAGCAAGTAATATTTGTTTTTCAGAAACTTTATGATTAACGGCAAGGGCTGTAGCTGATTTTCCGATGGCTGCTGATGTGTTTGGCATTGCTCGTACAACCGAAAGTGACTTTTCTGCTAGGAGTTCAATTGTTTCGATTGAAACACCAGCTAATACGGAGATGATGAGCATTTCACTCGTTAAAAAATCTTTAATCTGTGTGATTGCGTCTGCCGCATCTTTAGGCTTCATAGCTAAAATAACGATATCTGCCTCTTCAAATAATTCATCAAGTTGATAGGTTATGGTAACTCCATACTTTGATTGAAATGCGGATAATTTCGTTTGGTTTGTTTTATTTGTAACCCAGATGGATTTACAGTCAATCAGCTGTTCTTTAATTATTCCGGATATTAAAGCTTCTGCCATGGAACCTGCCCCGATTACCGCTATTTTTTTCATTGACGATTCCTCCTTCAAGCTAAATAAATGTAAATAAAAAAGTCCTCTCATCCCGTAAAGGACGAAAGGACTATGCTTTTCGTGGTACCACCTTCAATTACCTTTTTATGATCTTGAAAAACAGGCAGACAATGTAACAATCATTGTCTCAAAGCTTTTCTTCATCTAAAAAAGGCATCTCAAATCCGTTAACGCCGGAAACACGTTTAGGTTTGCCTAACCGCTCATAAGGTAGGTTCAATCGTTAAGTGGACGGTGAAGTCTTTCAGCCGCTGAACTTCACTCTCTTTTGTCATTAACTATTTACTGGCCTTATTCATCGCATTTTCAGTCATACAATTTGTCAATGTTAAATGTTAATTGTGATTATGGATGATGACATGTATGTTTGTCAAGGGTGAATTATTAAAAAAAACTGAAAATAGGTGAAAAACTAATCTTTTTATGAATAAAACATTTTCAAATCTCTAAATGGCTTTTGAGTTCATTTTGAATTCGCTTTTTTTCTCCATCTGAAACGATAAAATAATAAATACTATTCATTTTTTTATCGCTTCCCTCGATAGATATTTGGGATATTTGTTTGGCTGCTGCTCGATAGTTTCTTTGAATATCGACCATTTCATCAAACTGTAGGTTTGTTTTTATATTATTACCTAATGCACTAAAAATCGTACGGTAATTAGTCAAAGACGAAAGACTAGCTCCTTCTTTAATAATTGCCTGAATAATTTGGCGCTGCCTTAATTGACGCCCAAAATCTCCTCTAGCATCTTCGTATCTCATTCTAGAGAAAGTGAGAGCTTTTGCTCCATTTAAAGTTATTTCACCTTTTGGAAAATGTGTACCATCTGAAGTAAAGTCAAGATCATTATTTACGGTAACTCCACCGACTGCATCCACAATTTCTTTAAAGCCCTCCATGTTTATTTTCATATAGTAATCAATAGGTATATCTAAGAAATTTTCCATTGTAGCCATAGCCATTTCGACTCCGCCGAATGCGTAAGCATGATTAATTTTATCTTCTTTATTGTAGCCTATTATTTCCGTTCGTGTATCACGTGGAATACTCAGCATTTTAATCGAGTTTTGATCGGGATTAATGGTTAAGATAATGATCGTATCTGAACGTCCTCGATCTCCTTTACGCTCATCTACTCCAAGGATGAGCACAGAAAAAGGCTCTTTTTTTGTTAAAGTTATTTCCTCAACTCTCTTTTCAGATATTTTTCTTTCAAGTGGTTCATGCATCGTCTCCACTGTAGTCGTTAATGATTTATAAATCGTATACCCGTAAACGGCCGTACTTATAACAATTAATAGTAAAGTAATGAATATGGCTCGGAGCCAAATCGTTCTCTTCTTTTTTGCTTTCATTTGCATGGTCCCCCAATGAATAACAAATCAATATTTTATATAGGATAACACATGTTCTTTAAAAAGAACAACTGTATAAGAAATTTAATTTTGCTTTTATGTTAAGTATAAGTATCTTGGAATATATTTCAAGATATTGAAGTTTTACTCAATATTTTACTTGGAGAAAATTATGTGAAAATAATGACAATTGAGCGAAAAAACGGTAAACTTTGTTTATCATATTCATTTAAGAGAAATACGATAATATACAATTAGTGTATCATTAATAGGTTATACGAACTCTTAAATCAAGTATGCTCGATTTATATTAATATAATGTTTTTGAGGAGTTGAAAAATGTTGCAGTGGAAAGATGGTATAGCAAAATTAATCATACCGACTCCTTTTCCTGTCGGTGATGTAAATGTATATGTTGTAAAAGGTGATAGACTAACACTTATCGATGTAGGTCCAAAAACGGATATCGCATGGGATGCATTGAACAGACAGTTAAAAGACTTGAAATTATCTGTAGAAGATATTGAACAAGTCGTGCTCACACATCACCACCCTGATCATGCAGGCTTATTGGACTATTTCTCAGCTAATTTAGAGGTGTACGGCCATCGATTGAACGACAGATGGCTGAGCAGGTCAGAGGCTTTTTTAACTGAACATGATGAGTTTTATCGTGAACTTTTTTATGAATGTGGTATTCCTGAACAATATTTTTTCCTCATTAGTGCACTGAAAAAGACGTTGCGCTACACATGCAATCGTTCTCTTACTGGGGAATTGAAGGAGGGAGATTCTCCAATTGGCCTAGGAAATTGGACAGTTATTGAAACGCCAGGTCATGCACAAAGCCATATCGGATTATTTCGGGAAAAGGACGGTGTTTTTGTCGGCGGTGACCATCTTCTTGCTCATATTTCACCTAATCCGCTCTTGGAGCCTCCTCTACATGGAACAAAAGAACGTCCGAGACCGCAACTGCAGTATAATGAATCTTTAAAAAAGTTGAAACAACTTCCGATTCAATATGTTTATTCAGGGCATGGTGAGGAGATTTACCAAGTTAATGAACTGATAGAAAGAAGACTTATTCGTCAACATGAACGAGCAATGCAAGTAAAGAGATGGCTTGAAGTGGAGGCACTTACTGTCTTTGAGATTTGCAAACGATTATTTCCTGCTGTATATAAGAAGGAACTTTCGCTAACCATTTCAGAAACAATCGCTCAGCTTGATTATTTGTTGCAGCTAGGGGAAATTAAGGTAGATAAGACGAATGAAGCATTTTTGTATACGGCTACATTGTGAAAATGAGGTGAGACCGTGGCACATGATTTATCTGGTAAAAATATTATCATAACGGGGGCTTCTGGAGGAATTGGCGCGGAAATGGCTACTTTTTGTGCAGAAAGAGGGGGAAATCTTATCTTACTTGCTCGAAATCTTGAAAAGCTAAACCAACTCAAAGTAGTTCTTGAGAATCGCTTTCAAGTGAAGGTCAGCGTACATAAACTCGATGTTTCCGATTCAAATGAAGTGGAGGCTATTTTTTCGACGATTCTCACCGAATTTGACCAAATTGACGTCCTGATAAACAACGCTGGTTTTGGTATTTTTAAGGAAGCGTCTGAGGCGAGTATGGATGAGATAAAAGGGATGTTTGCTGTGAATGTTGTTGGTTTAATGGCTTGTACTAGAATGATATTACCAAAAATGAAAGAGCAAAAAAACGGACATATTATTAACATTGCCTCTCAAGCTGGAAAAATTGCGACACCTAAATCAAGTGTGTATTCAGCAACAAAGCATGCTGTTCTTGGTTATACGAATAGCCTGAGATTGGAGCTTTCCAAGTATAATATATATGTGACAGCTGTAAATCCAGGTCCAATTGAAACGAATTTCTTTGACATTGCTGATGAAAAAGGAACATATGTCAAAAACGTGAAAAAATTTATGCTAAAACCGGAGTATGTTGCAAAAAAAGTAGTTGATGCTATGCTGACACCTACTCGTGAAATTAATTTGCCTCACTGGATGAATGCAGGAAGTATTGTATATGCGCTTTTTCCCTCTTTATTTGAGCGTCTCGGAAGAAGGGCATTTGAGAAAAAATAACGAATAATCGATGTAAGCTATTTTTATATTGAATAGCTTACTTTTTTTCTTTATAATAATGATAATCATTCTCGGTAAAGGGATGTAGATTGTGCAGGGAAGTCCATCAGTCTTAACTGAAGGACTTCTTTTTTAGGTTATACAAAGAACTTAGTTAAGAATAATTATCAATTGCAATGAAATGATGCTGAAATTCGAAAGGAATTGGTTAAAAGTGAAATTGGATAATGGGCAGATTCTTCTTTGGAACGAAGTAATGGTAAAAGTTCTTGACGTTCGCCATGTAAAAATGATGCCTGGTGAAAATCTTAGTCAATATCGAATTCCTGCAAGTATGTTTCTATTCTCAATACGTGGAAGTGCTCAAGTACAGTTAGAGCGAACAGAATATTTGTTAACAGGATTTCAACTACTACATAGTGGAAAAGGAACCAAGATCAATATCAAAAAAATTTCATACAAGGATCGAAAATAAAATCCGTATAACCGTATTAATATCCGTTAATTGGTGGAAAGGAGCATACGAGGAATATTAAACTAACCATGTTTTTAAATGATAATGGCTATCGATATAAGGAAGGATGATTTCATCTAAAAAATAATGTCAATTAATCTAGCTAACACTCAGTAAGGAGGGAAGACAAATGAGAAATTTTTGGATGTTTGTTACAACGGGGATGTTATTGATTGTAACAACGACAGGGTTTGCACGTATGGCATATGGCATTATCTTACCTTTTATGCAACAGGGGCTTTCACTGTCTACAACACAGTCCGGGTTATTAGGAACAGTACTCTTCCTTGGCTATTTACTAACGGTAGGGCTTTCAGGAATGCTAACAATACGTATTGGTGCAAAGAATGTACTGTTAGTTGGAGGGAGCTGTGTCATTTTAGGCTTGAGTGGTCTTGTATTCGTTACAAGCTTCTGGCGGGCTGCTATCACATTATTCTTGGCAGGAGCTGGAAGTGCGCTTGTTTATACTCCGCTGCTGTCCATAGCCGTTAGCCTGTATCCGAAGAAACGAGGAACCGTGATGGGACTGTTAATGAGCGGTGCAGGTATTGGAATGCTATTATCAGGTCTACTCGTACCATTTATGCTGCAGAAATTTCCTGAGCTAGGCTGGCGAGGAGCATGGTTAATTTTCGCGATAATGACAATTATAGTTGTGTTGTTAGCATTTTTTGTGATAAAACAACCACGAGTTGTTGCTGAAAAGGATACTACACAGGAAAAAACAACTACTTGGCGAAGTAAGGAGTTGTATATGATTGCAGTTATGTATTTCGCAGTTGGGCTTGTTTACCTTATTCCTAATTTATATCAAACAAGCTATATGAGGGAACTCGGTATTTCAACAGCAACAGCGGGCACCATTTATGCGATTGCGGGGATTGTTTCCATAGGAGGAGCTCCATTTTGGGGAATGCTCGCTGATAAAATCGGTGTAAAAAAAGCATTGATGGGGGCATTACTGTTATCAGTTGTCGGAGATTTACTTCCCATTACGTTAGAAAATATTGGAGGGTTTATACTTTCTTCCATCATATGGGGCTCCTCACTCGGTGGGGTTCTTGTCCTCATTCAAATGAAGGCTAGCCAGCAGGTGTCAACGAAATATGTAGCATCTGCAATTGGTTTCATTTCTATTTTCTATGCGATTGGTCAGATGATAGGACCGGGGTTAGCAGGCTGGCTTATTGAGTACGTAGGAGGATTTGAAATGGCTTATGGTTTTGGCGCTGTCGTTTTCTTTTTCACGCTGCTATTGTCAACAGTTCTTAAGGCAGAAATTGTGCAGGAGCAATAATTCTATAGCTTAAAGTAAATTCGTTTGCTATACTTTGATTAGTTATTGATAATCGTTCTCAATAAAGAGCTAAAGGATGGTGATAACCTCAATGAAAGTTGATTTTCATCAAAATTTTAATCATTTTTATCATGCATTAGAAATACTGGGGCCAAAGGAAGCACAACAGGAATATATGGTTTTTCAATCAAAGGAAAAGGCTGGCACCATTTATCGTCTTAGCCCACGTCAAGATTTGGAAGTGATCGTTTCTGATTACTCTTTTCATAAAGAACATAAACTGGATATGTTAACAACAAAGCCTATGGTAGAGATTAGCTTCTGTCTACAAGGAACAAGGGGTGTTCATATTTCCGATTGTGTCTATGAAATAACTGCTGGGACATGCTCGTTGCAATTCATTGAAGAAGTAGAGGCTAGTTTTTTATTTAATAGAAATGAATCTTATCAAATGGTTGGCATTGGGATACCAGTCTCAACCTTTGATCATTATATGAATAAAATAGAAGGCAACGGAGAGAGCTCCATGAATTTTCAAGATGTTCTTAATGGAGTATCCTATCGCTTGTTTCAGGAAAAAATCAATTCTATAGATACTCTCATTCTCAAACAAATGCTGAATGCTATTACTGCTAAAAAAATGACTAATTTAGAGCTTGAATGTACAGTTTTACAGCTCTTAGCAAGAACCTTTCGAACTTTTCTTAGCCAACCAATCAATCAAACAGAATTTTCAATTAGCGATAGGGCAAAAATACGTCAAGCACAGGCCATTATTATTGAAAATATGATAAACCCACCGTCATTAATTGAATTGTCTCGTTTAATTGGATTAAATGATTATAAATTAAAAAAGGGCTTTAAGGAAATGTTTGGTACAACGGTATTTGGCTATTTACGTGAAAAGCGTCTCGAGAAGGCAAGATATTTATTACAAGATGGTTCAATGAATGTAACAGAGGTTGCCAATGCAGTCGGTTATTCCAACCCTAGTTATTTTGCTGAGGCGTTTAAAAGGAAGTTCGGCACGAATCCTAAAGAAGTATTAAGGAAGTTTTCTCAACAATTTACCGAGGGGAATAATCTATGAAAAGTGTGGAAATCATTTAAATCAAAATTGTAAATAATTAAAGCTGCTTGCTAGTTTTAATTCTAGATAGCCAGCTTTTTTGGATAGAAGAATTATATAAGGGACGCTTCGTTCTTCCTTACTTCTTATGGTCAATGACTAAGCCTTTTTCTTGAACATAACAGCAGCCCTTCATTAATAGAAGAGCTGCTGTTAGAAGCAATAAAAGATTAATGTACTCGAATGCTTTCGTAAATGTCTTCGTTATAATGAACCCTCGTGTGTTTAGATTCCAATCGTTCAAATTCAACAGTCTGATCAATCGTTTCTTCAAGCCACCAGTTTCTCAATTCATAATAAATATAGTTAAACACGAGCAATCCCTCCATATTCTTAGGAATGATGTAAACTCATACTCATATTGTGAAATATTTCACAATATGAGTATATCATGAAAGTCCAATTTTCAATAGCTATTTGAATGATTTTCATAAAGTTGTCATTTTCGTATTGCAGCTAACTTTATATATTGAGAGCTCAAAAGTATAAAAAAGAGTAAAAAAAATGTATTGAGCTTACTGAATCTTTTAAGATATGATAAGTTTTGTTATAAAGATAATGATAATCATTTTCAATTAATAACAATTGAAAACTATTTTATAGGAGTGAATGGTATGAGTAAACAAATGAAAAGAAAGGCAATTTGCTTATTAATGGCTCTACTTATTATTATCGGTGGGGTAGTTGGCTGCAGTAATAATGCTAGTAAAAATGTAGATAAAGAAGTAAAGCAGACTGAAAAAGAGGAAGAAAAGAAATTGGATAGTAATTCGAGAATTGTTACAGATGAATTTGGAGAAGTAGAAATTCCGACTAAGCCACAAAGGGTAGCAGCAATTTATTTAGAAGACTATCTTAAAGCATTAGAAGTTGAGCCAGTTGTTCAGTGGTATCATCCACTTTGGGGAAAACAGGATCATCTTAAACTTGATGCTCCTGAATTTGATGTGACAGGGAGTATTGAATTTTTACTTGATAAGAAGCCAGATTTAATTATCGTCGATGGTGCAGCTGATGCAGCTAAGTATGAACAATTTTCTAAAATAGCACCAACTTACCGTCTACCAGAGGAAATTTTGGACAATCCAATTGAAATAACAAAAACAATTGCTGATATTTTAGGGAAAAAAGAAAAAGCAGATGAAGTAGTGAAAGCATATGAGGAGAAAATAGCTGATGCGAAAGCGAAATTACATGAAGCAATCGGTGATGAAACAGTAGCTGTCGTTCGTTTGAACATTGGTGACAATACATTAGCATTATTCGGAGTTAAGAACAGATATATCGGCAATATTTATCATGAGCTTGGTTTAACACCACACCCATTTGCGGCGAATATGAAAGAGTTTCATGAGCTTTTATCAGAGGAAGTGCTTATGGAACTGGATGCAGATCACATTATATTATTCCCATCGAACGGAGAGTGGAATTCAGAAGAGAACAAAGCATCAGTAGAATATTTAGAAAACTCAATATGGCAATCAGTTCCGGCAGTGAAGAAAGGAAATGTACATATCGTTGATCGGACATACTGGCAATCTGGAGCCATTACGGCGAATATGATGAAAACTGATGATCTATTAAAAATATTTGTGAAATAAAAATAAAAGTAAGCTATTTTCTATTGAATAGCTTACTTTTTTGCTTTAAAATAATGATAATCATTCTCAATTGAAGGTGAGGAATTGTGCAGAAAATAAAATCAGGAACGAATAGTCATTTATTTCATTACAAATTACAAAGTATCCGGTATATTCAATCGAATATTAATAACAGTGAAATAATATGTCAAAGTGATTACCTTATGTTCATTATTAAGAGCGGCACTGGGAAAATTACTATTGGTAATGTAGTACACTCGCTAAAAATGGGCTGTGGATTTATTATCGGGTGCGATGAAGCCTTTATGATCCAAGATGAGGAGAATATAAGTTTTTATCAGCTAAATATAAAGGAAATGGAATACGGACAAAGTAAGAAAGTCAGTCCATTAGCTCGATCTAAAGGTGAAATAAATTGTACACCCCATTCTATTTGCCTTGAGCTAGTAGAAGCCATTTACAAACAATTTGATATAGAAAATGAACTCATCCAATATCACAATTATATTAAGCTTCAGGAATTGCTTTTATTTATTTTTAAACAAAATCAGTTGTCGACATTGGAGAGGGATGCTGTTAAAGATTTAGAGGACTCCATCGAATATTTAAAGCAAAACTATCAACAAAATTTAACTGTTGATACACTGGCAGAAATGACCAAAACGAGCAGGCGGCAATATGTGAAGCTATTTAAAAAACAAACAGGACAAGTACCAAGCCAATATTTAAATCAAATACGAATCGAGAAGGCAAAGGAATTATTGATAATGACTAATAATAAGCTGCATACGGTTGCTGAAAATATTGGCTATAGTAATGAATATTATTTTAATCGAAGATTTAAGCAGTCTGTTGGAATTACCCCTGGGCAGTATCGGCGCAATCATCAAAAAAATATAAAGGTGTTTGCCCCATTTTTAGAAGACTTTTTATTAGCACTTGGCATTACACCAGTTGCCCAAAGCTTCCATAGTGGATGGGGAAAACAAAATTATTTGAATCTGTTGCAAACACCAATTGTTGATATTGCAGCAAAAGATTATTTGACATTATCAAGCTTTAAGCCCGATCTCATCATGATTGAGGACGGTATGGAGCGTTGGGTTTCAATTGCTCAGTATGAACGGTTAGCACCAACGTACATACTGCCATATCCCGGGGAGCAATGGAGAATGATATTGCGAACCATTGCTGATCTTTTTGGGCATGACAGACAGGCTGAAACAATTATTGAGCAATATGAATCAAAAGCCTATGAATCAAAACAGCTTCTTCAAAATGTTGATGAAACGGTCGCTTGTTTACGTATTTCTGCACATAAAATTATTCTGTATGCAGGTCCTGATTATGGGTATACAGGTCCAATCTTATATAAAGATCTCGGCTTAAAGTTGCCGATGAGTGTAAAACATTTAGCACCTCAAATAAGGAGAGCTGAGCTTTCATTAGAGGAATTGTCGCTGCTTGATGCTGAGCATTTATTCATTACACTTGATCGTGAAGGTCAAGAACAGATTACGTTATTTAATGAACCTGTGTGGCAAGATTTATCAGCTGTGAAGAAAAAGCAAGTATATGAAGTAGATTTTTTCACCTGGATGAATTATGGGGTATTGTCAAATTTAAAGAAAATTGATGATGTGATGAGCGTATTTGCGCAAAAAATAGCATGTATTTAAAAGCTAAACTTTGCTAATATTGAACAGCTCTTAGAAGAAGTCTTTCAGTCTTGTTTGAAAAAGGAAGGTCTCCTAATCATAGTCTTACTTTAGAAGTCAATAATTTATGATTCTATAGAAAAAATTGAAAGTTTAGCAATGGGGAAATTTTTAGGAAGAGAAAATAAACAATGATATAAGTAAAGGTGATATCTTGCTTTCTCAAACGTATTATCATCCCGTTCAAGTAACTAAATTAGAGGAAATTATAAATAATCATGAGGAAATGTCTTCATTGCCTTGCATTGTTGTTATATCTGATGGAACTGGGTTATGTACACTGAAAGGGGTGCAACACACGTTATCACGTGGATGTGTTGTACTTTGGCATAATGCAAAAGAATTGAATATATCTGAGTTGTCACATGTTAGACTTCGGGGAACGCTAATTCTATATCGTTGTTTCAAGAATGAACGTGCCAAGCCGTCCCAATTACAGCAGACTAAACTACTTTTGGACGGCTCTTACAGGATTATAAGTTTAGCAGTAGAGTTAGAAAAAATGTCTAAAGAATTCTTTAACAGTAATCCATTTCGGTTTCAAAAGTTATTTGCAGAACTACTAGAAGAGCTATATAACGGACTGGAAGACAATCAGCATAATGAATCTTGGATAGAGAGAGTACTGGATTATTTGGATATGCATTTTCATGAAGATTTAACACGTGAGTATTTGGCTGAACGAGCACAAGTAAGCCCGGAGCATTTTTCACGGGTTTTTCGCAAACATACAGGACATACATTTAGTGCTTATCTTACATTGCTACGGATTCGAGAATCACAGCAAAAACTGCTATATGACATGCCAAAATTAGATCAACTTGCTCATGAAGTTGGCTACAAAGAGGGAACTTATTTAAGTAGGAAATTTAAGCGGTTGGTGGGAATTTCGCCCACTGCCTATTACAATAAGCAAAAGCGTGTGGTTGCACTCAATACGAACCATACTGCATGTCTCCTTGCACTTGGCATTACACCTGAATTGGGTGTGTACTCACCTTGGTTAGAAGATATAAAGCAAGTTAGCCCAGTAAAGAAATTAAACAACTATGAACAAAATATAGCTTCTACCTATCAAAATATCGCTGCCGTTCACCCTGACTTAATTATTAACTACAATACAGCAAAGGAAAATAAGTCTTTACTTTCATTAGCGCCCGTATTTGGACTTCCTTTTATGCATATTAGCTGGCGAGAACAATTTCGTCTTATTGCAAATATTGTCGATAGAAAAGAGCAAGTGGAGGAATGGTTTAGTCATTATGATAAACGAATATTGATGTGTAACGAGTGGCTTGATCAACGACTAGGCATAAGAGGAACGGCTATTGTATGGGAAATTGGTACAGAAGCGGCTTATTGTATTAATAGCAGCTATGGAAGAGGAAGTCATATATTGTATGAAGATATGGGGTTTCAACGCCCTATCTCGGTGCTTAATCATAATATTGAAAAAAGTGGCTTTATTGAGAAAGAAATTGAAGCAATTATAGATTATCCAGCCGACTATATTTTTATCACAGCACTTCCTACGAGTAGTGTAGCCCAAAAACGGGTACATCATCTGTTTCAATCCAAGGCTTGGCAAAGTATGGAGGCTGTTCGGCAGAATCGAGTTTACATCATTAACCAATCTCATAAATTTTTTGGCTATGATCCTTTGTCCACGAAGGCACAGCTTCAAGAACTAATGAATGTACTAACATCATAAAAATGAAGAGTTGAATATCATTTCAGTGCATAGACAAGTTAAGCCCTCCATTTTACAATAATTAATGAGAATTATTATCAATTGTTATATTTGGAGGGTATCGAATTGCTTATACAACAATATCACTATAAAAAATTAAGTGTTGTACTATTTCTTTTTTTATTGCTAATGCTTACTGCGTGTGGAGAAGCAAATAGTACCTCGAAAACTAAAGAAAATGAAGAAACTGATGAAACGAGCATCACCAAAACGATTACGACAGTAAATGGAGAGATTGCGATTCCTGTACAACCGAAGCGTATTGTGGCCGAGGAATACATAGGAAGCCTAATTGTTTTAGATGCTATTCCGATCGGAGCTCCTGGACTAACGTTAAAAAATTATTATTTCAAAGATGTGTTAACAGGGATATCAGATATAGGTGATTACGGAGCTCCATCTACTGAAGGTATTCTTGCACTTAGACCAGATCTTATTATTACTGGAAATGGAGATAACTATGAGGTATTAAGTAAAATTGCACCTACAGTCGTTATCCCCTATGGTGAACTGAAAAATGCTCATGAAGAGTTAACTTATTTCGGTCAGTTGCTTGGTAAGGAGAAGGAAGCAAAGGCTTGGTTAGAGCAATATGATCAGAAGATTGCAGATGCGAAAGCAAAGGTTGATGCAGCAATTCCAGAAGATGCAAGCTTCTCTATTATGGAGTACACGGAAAAGAATACATATGTGTATGGTGATAATTTCGGTCGTGGTGGTCAGCCGATTTATCAAGCACTTAACCGCAAGCCGCCTGCTGCTATAGCAGATGAACTGATGGAGAAGCAATGGGCAGAGCTTTCAGAGGAATTGCTGGCTAGCTATGCGGGTGACTATATTATAATGACTTCTAACAGTCGGACAGTAGAAGATTTTAAATCAGATCCAATTTGGGGTAGTTTACCAGCAGTGAGAAATAATCGACTATATGTTTGGCCAGAAGAGCGCGCTTGGTATTATGATCCGACAGCGGTATTAGCACAGGTTGACGAATTAACTTCTTGGCTTACAAATCAAAAAAATAAAAAATAGCTTTCTTGTTTATAGGTGTGGTGAAGAACAACCGGGTGTTTCAGCTCGGCCCAGATCCGATTTCTCTAAAGCTTCAGTTTAAGGAACTAGCTAGAATGATCACTGAATGGGTAGGACCGGAGAGCTTCCAATTTAGCACAAGTTTTATTGATTACGATTATCATTTCAATGATTATTGAAGACCAATAATTGTTTTTTGGAAATAATAGCTTTTAAGATATATGTCCAAGCAGGAGCACTCCAAGTAAATATTCTCTAGTAAAGGCATCTCCATAATTCCATTTTCGTGAATCTACTAAATAAACAAAGCCATTTTTGACAGCAGGCAAGCTTTGCCAAAGTGAACTATTTATTCATTCTTCTGTAGCTAGTCGGGGAGTGCTCTTATTGTATTGAAAAAGGCAGTCAAAAAATGAAAATATGACTTATTGGAAAGCGCGGGTTTTTCTTTATAATAAAATATTCATTCCTCTATTGATAATTATCCCTAAGTATACTAAACTTTATAAAGGGAATGATTATCATTATCAATAATGAGCGAATTTGGAGTGTGATTTATTGTTAAAAAAATTCTTTTCTTACTATCAGCCGTATAAGGGTTTGTTCATATTAGATTTCTCTTGTGCAATTCTTGCGGCATTGTTAGAGCTGGCTTTTCCGCTCGCAGTCAATCGAGTTGTGGATGATTTGCTACCATCTGGGCAATGGTCCATTATTTTGTGGGCTTGTGCTGGGCTTCTAGCAATCTATATTGTTAGTTCTGTGCTTCAATATATTGTCACCTATTGGGGCCATATGCTTGGAGTTAATATTGAAACGGATATGAGAAAACATTTATTTGTTCATATACAAAGACAGTCATTTCGGTTTTTCGATAATAATAAAACCGGTCATTTAGTTTCACGAATGACAAATGATTTGATGGATATTGGAGAAATGGCACATCATGGTCCAGAGGATGTGTTTATTGCAATCATGACGTTAATTGGTGCCTTTGCGTTAATGTTCTCGATAAATCCAAGCTTAGCATTATTAACGTTTGTTATCATTCCAATTATTATTTATCTATCACTATTTTTTAGTAGAAAAATGACAACTGCATTTCGCAGCATGTTTTCCAATGTTGCTGATTATAATGCCCGAGTAGAAAACAATGTTAGTGGCATGAGAGTTGTTCAAGCTTTTGCGAATGAAGACCATGAAATTGCTCAGTTTGCAGTAAATAACGAACGCTTTCGCCAAACAAAACTGGCTGCCTATCGAATTATGGCGTGGAATTCATCAATAAGCAGTATTTTAATGAAAGTTATTTCGATTTTTGTTTTATTATGTGGAACATGGTTTGTTATTCAAAAGCACATGACCTATGGTGAATTTATTGCCTTTATTCTATTGTCAAATATCTTTTTAGGTCCCATTAAGCAAATTAACGCAGTCATTGAAATGTATCCGAAAGGAATTGCAGGATTTAGACGTTATTTAGATTTGCTTGAATCAGATCCAGATATTAAAGATATGCCTGATGCAATAGATGTACCGAATTTACAAGGAAATATTGAATTTCAAAATGTTTCCTTTGGCTACGAGCCAGACAGCTATATTTTGAATAATATTAATCTATCCATTCTTGCAGGAGAAACAGTAGCGCTTGTTGGTCCTTCTGGAGCAGGCAAGACGACGATCTGCAGTTTACTGCCTCGTTTTTATGATATACAAGAGGGGAAAATAACCATTGATGGTTTCGATGCAAAAAAAATGAAGCTTGATTCGCTTCGATCGCAAATTGGCATTGTTCAACAAGATGTCTTTTTATTTGATGGAACGATCCGTGAAAATATTGCCTATGGAAAACTCGATGCGACAGAAGAAGAAATTTGGGAAGCGGCACGGCGTGCTCAATTAGAAGATGTTATTTTAGCCCAAGATCAGCAATTAAACACATTAATAGGTGAGCGTGGAGTCAAATTGTCGGGAGGACAAAAACAGCGACTTGCTATTGCACGATTATTTTTAAAAAATCCTTCCATTTTAATATTAGATGAAGCAACATCAGCATTAGATACGGAAACTGAAGCAGCCATTCAGCAAGCTTTAGCTGAGTTGACAATTGGAAGAACGACGCTTGTCATCGCGCATCGACTAGCCACGATTAAGGACGCTGATCGAATTATTGTGATTACAAAGAATGGTATCGAGGAGCAAGGAAGCCACCGCCAGCTTTTAACAAGTAATGGTACATATAGCCGACTGCATGAAGCGCAATTCGGAGTATAAATAAATGATTAAAAATTGGAAAAGGGCAGCCTCATTATTTGAGTGCAGCCCTTTGTTTATTAGGTAACATTGACTTTCTATTTAATCATTCATCTTCACATTCATAATAGATGATTGCTTTTTTCATAATAAAGCAATTTTGCCGCGGTAGTGTTCCACTATGTGCTTTCTATCCTCAAACAACGCAAACCCTACCATCTTTTGCGTCCTTGCGACCCCGAAGTCGCGCCAGTGTGAATAAGTGTCTTCAAAAACATTTTGTAGAATGCCAAATGTTTTGTCAACGAATACCAAAATCATTAAGAACTTATTATATTGCATAATGTTAAAATTGTCAAATGGAAATTAATTGATAAAAGAAGATGATCAAGTTTCAAGTCTAATTTCATTATATTTGATAATGATTATCATTATCTATATAATAAGGGGAATATCATCAAGAAAGGTTTGGAAGTAATATGAGGCATTTACATACGCATCAGTAGCTGATTTGTAATTCATTATGTAAATTTTGTAATAAGGATGGGATTTGATGAAATGCTCAAATAGCAAACGAGTATTTTTCGGAAGAAATATTTCAATGGAGGAAAAAGATGAAAATTGCAAAGTCTTTGTCATGAAGGATCAAACTGGTAAAGGAGTTATGAAGAGCTATATTGTATTTCCAGGAATTGAACTTATGTTCAACAACTTTCAAATGTGTCATGGTCATTCAGAGTTTCGTCCGAACGTTCCGATGCTAACAATAAATCATTGTCGGGAAGGTCGACTTGAATGGGAGGTTCAAAATGGAACATTTATGTATATAAATGAAGGGGATATACAGATTAGTACAAATGAATACGGCAATAATTTTTTTAGTTTTCCTTTAGCTTATTATCAAGGAGTTACAGTAGCCATATATATAGAGCAAGCTTTAGACACTATGGATCAAATATTTGAAGAGTTTTCGATCAATCTTCAACAAATAAAAGCGAAGTTTTGTTCTCGATCTTCATCGTTTTTAATGCGAACGACAAAAGCGGTGCATCATATTTTTTCGGAGCTGTATGATGTTCCAGATGAAATTTGTATACATTATTATCGAATTAAAGTTCTCGAGTTATTATTGTTATTAAGTGTTGTCAATACAAAGACCCATATCGACAATCATCAGTATTTTCCAAAAAGGCAAGTTGAAACCGTAAAAGAGATTATGGCTTTTCTTCGCAAGCATATGGATGAACATATTACGCTACAAGAACTTTCAGTGAAATTTAACATTTCTTCAACGGCAATGAAAAATTGTTTTAAGGCTATATATGGACAATCGATTTATGCCTACATGCGCACGTATCGAATTCAAAAAGCTGCGCAATTTTTACGAAAAACAGATGATACGGTTACCACTATTGCTAGTAAAGTAGGCTATAGCAATCCGAGCAAGTTTGCTGCGGCATTTAAAGAAATAAAAGGCATGCCTCCAACTGAATATCAGAAAGCTTTTGTCGGAATGGAGTAGGTTCAATCACCTTGGAGTGGTTGGACCTTTCTTTTTTTTGAATAATAAAACAAAAAGATTATTAAAGAGGTGAAGATGTGTGAAGCAATCAAACTGGCTTTCAGTAGTATGGTCATTCGCTGAAAGATGCAAAGTACAAATGGCGCTCTCAATAGGCTGTGCCATTATTGGTGTAGCTGGAGGGATCGTCCCATATTTCGGAGTTTATAAAATCGTTCAATTGTTTATTACAAAAGAACCAACCTTGTCATCTATTTTGTTTTGGGTTGGAATTAGTCTTATGGGATATATGATTAAAGTTGTATTTCATGGGATTTCAACAACACTTGCACATGTATCGGCCTATGAAATATTAGAGTCAATGCGGCTTGAAATTGCTGAAAAATTAATGAAAGCACCACTTGGAACAGTACAAAAATATTCAGTAGGAGAATTGAAAAATACGATAGTCGATCGTGTTGAAACGATTGAACTGCCTCTAGCACATATTATTCCGGAAGGTATTTCAAATTCACTATTACCTCTTGCGGTTTTTGTGTATTTACTATTTATTGATTGGCGAATGGCGTTTGTATCCCTTCTTACTATTCCAATTGCAGCGATTCCATTCATTTATATAACTAGGTCATTTAATAAGCAATATGCCGATTATATGGAGGCGAGTAATCATGTAAACAGTGTCATCGTTGAATATATCGAAGGAATAGAAGTTATTAAAACGTTTAGTCAATCGTCCAGTTCTTATGAAAAATTCGAAAAAGCGATTCAATCATTTAAAGGATACACATTGAATTGGTTCCAAAGCACATGGAAACCTATGAATTTTTCTACTGCTGTCCTCCCGTCTACTTTACTTGGAACAGTACCAATCGGTATGTATCTTTATTATTCTGGCTTGCTTACTCCTGTCGATTTAACGATGTGCTTTATACTTTCTCTAGGCATTGTAGGTCCATTAATGAATTTCACCTTATTTGTGAACAATGCAAAAACGATTGAATTTGCTGTTCTAGAAGTTCAGCAATTTTTACAGTTAGAGCAATTGGAAGATACTACAGAATATGCTCATTTGCAAAATTATGATGTGCACCTTACGAATGTATCTTTTTCATACGAGGAAGCCTCAGAAAAAAATATTTTAACTAATTTTTCATTACATTTACCAGAAAATAATTTTATTGCTTTGGTCGGAGCCTCAGGGAGTGGAAAATCAACAATTGCCAAGCTTATTGCTCGTTTTTGGGATGTATCCGAAGGAGAAATTACAATTGGGACTGTTCCAATAAAAAAGATTCCTCTTAATCAATTGGCTGAAATGGTCAGTTTTGTTACACAAGACAATTTTTTATTTAATGCAACATTGCTTGAAAATATTCGACTTGGGGATCCCGAAGCAACAGATGAACAAGTAATAAATGCAGCAAAAGCGGCTTGCTGTCATGAATTCATCGAAAAATTAGACAATGGCTATCATTCAGTAGCTGGAGAAGTGGGAAGTAAACTATCTGGAGGAGAAAAACAACGGATTGCTATTGCAAGAGTGTTATTAAAAAATGCACCGATCGTTATTTTGGATGAGGCTACAGCTTTTACAGACCCAGAAAATGAAGAGAAACTCCAACAATCCATCGAAGTACTCACGAAAGGGAAAACCGTAATTGTTATTGCACATCGATTATCAACCATACAACATGCAGACAAAATAATTGTCTTAAATAAAGGAAAGGTAGAACAAGCTGGAACACATGAGCAACTTCTTCGGACGTGTGAATTGTATCAATTGATGTGGAAAGCGCATATCGGTGCAAAAGATTGGGCTGTAAGCATGCTGCGGAAGGAGGTGCTGCAATAATGCTTAAATCAATTTATCGTTTAGTAGAATGGACAGGGACGCGAAAAAAGCGAATATTTATCGGATTTATCTATTCAATTTTTCATACTATATGTGTTGCATTTCCAATTATTATTGCCGCATTTGGATTGAATTTTGTGTTGGAAGATGCGAAAGGGGGAAGGCCTCTCGAGCCATCGACTATTTGGATTATTGCACTTGCAATGGTTGCAGCAGTATTAGGCCGATTTATTTTTTCATATCTACGTGCTTCTACGCAAGAGAGTATAGGATATGAAGTAATAGCAGAAAAAAGAATCCAAATTGGTAATCAATTAAAGCGTGTATCATTAAGTTTTTTACAACGTCATAAAGCAGGAGACCTTACTTCAGCTGTGACAACGGATTTATCATTTATTGAAATGTATGGAATGAAGATGATTGATGTTGTTGTAAATGGTTATATTAGTGTGTTAACGATTATTATTGGTCTTTCGTTTTTACATTATTCAATTGCTATCGTGGCAGTCCTATTTTTAATATGTTCTGCACTATTTTTACATCTATTGAGTAAAGAAAGTGAACGAAATGCACCTGTTTATCAACAAGCTAAAGATGAAATGATCTCTTCAACGATTGAATATATAAGAGGAATGGCAGAAGTGAAGTCTTTTAAACAGCAAGGAGTTTCAAAGAGTGGCATTCAAAATGCATTTAAAAAAAGCAAAGAAATCAATGTAAAAATCGAAAAAAATTATGCTCCATTCAATAGTTTGCATATTTTGGCACTCCATTGTGCAACAATTGGAATTGTTTTAACATCTTCTGTTTTAACATTGAATGGAGAGCTATTACTTTCTTCAATGATTATGATTTTCATCTTTTCATTTGTCATGTTTCAGCAAATAGAAGCAATGAATAATGCAAGCCATGTTTTAAAGGTTATTAATGCAACATTAGATAAGCTAAAGAATATAGACACCGAACAGTTTTTGGATGATGGCAGTGAAAAAGCTGTTATCTCGAATTATACTATTCAGTTCAAAAATGTATCATTCGGTTACGACAACCGTCGAATTCTCCATAATGTGTCTTTTCATTTACCTGAAAATTCAACAACTGCACTTGTTGGCCCATCAGGAAGTGGAAAAACAACGATTTGTAAGCTTATTGCCCGATTTTACGATGTGAAAAATGGGGAAATCAACATTGGGGGTGTAAATATTCGGGATGTCAAGACGGAGCATTTATTGAAGAATATTAGCATTGTATTTCAAAATGTTTACTTATTTCATGATACTGTATTTAATAATATTTGCTTTGGGCGACCAAAGGCGACATTCGATGAAGTAGTCGAAGTTGCCAAAAAAGCGAGGTGTCATGATTTTATTATGAACTTACCAGATGGTTATGAAAGTGTCATTGGAGAAGGGGGTTCAACACTATCTGGTGGTGAAAAGCAACGAATATCCATTGCTCGAGCCATGCTGAAGGACTCACCTATTATAGTATTGGATGAAGCAACTGCAAGTGTAGACCCCGAAAACGAGCATGAAATACAAAATGCGCTAAGTGAACTTACAAAAGGAAAAACGGTTTTAATTATAGCTCACCGTCTAGCTACAATTGAAAACGCCGATCAAATTCTCGTCTTAAACGAAGGAGGAATTGCTCAGCAGGGGACACATAGTCAACTTATTGTGGAGGAGGGAATTTATAAGAAATTTTGTTCTATTCGCAAAAAAATAGAAGAATGGAGCATCTCCCATTAAATTTAAGTGACAGCATAAAAATGTCTAAATGGAGTATGTATAGATCTTTCGGAGCGGATAAACCGCTCTTTTTTTATGATAATTTAAATGTTCGAACAAATGGAAGTTCCTTATCAAGAAAGGAAAATTGAAATATTCAAGATAATTAATAAAGAATGGATGTGGACTAATGATGAAAGAAACTACTAATAATAACTCATTACAGCGTAGAAAGGGGCGCTGGAGTACAAAGGATATTCTCATTACAGGAATGATCGGTGTTGTTTTTGCTTTCGTTTTGCTTGGAGTGACGTTTGCGTATTTTCCACTCGCTGCACTCCTTGGGCCAGGGTATTCAAGAATAACGGATGGAATTTTTATGATACCAGGTCTAATGGCACTTTACTTAATTCGTAAACCAGGAGCTGGTCTAGTAGCAATGACAATTGGTGGAATTGTCATGTTGCCATTTTCACCATATGGGTTGATTGGTGTTCTTTGGGCAGCAATGGCTGGATTTGAGTGTGAAATCCCTTTCTTAGCTTTTCTCTATCGAAAATATACGATTGTGTTTTTAATGTTCAGTGGCGCGGTTGCCACACTAATTAGTATGCTTCTTGAATACCCATTATATGGTCATGCTTCTTTAGCGGTAAGTGTTCAAGTGACGATGTTTGTCGTAACAATAATCGGCGGAATGATTGGTGGAATGTTGTCTAAATTATTGGCAGATGCGGTAATGAAAATAGGGATGCTTGCAGAGTACAACAGATCCTATCATGTAGCAGGAAGTGGAAAAGTTGAACGTAATTGAAATGGAAAATGTTTGTTTTTCATATTTAGGATCAAAAAAAAGTGTATTGAATAAGATTAATTTGAACTTTAAAAAAAATGAGATGGTTTTGTTACTAGGTGCTTCTGGAGCAGGAAAAAGTTCATTGGCTTATTGTTTGAATGGCCTCATTCCAAATAGTATTTATGGGGATTTTAGCGGAACTATCCGTGTAGAAGGGAAAAAGACAACTGAAACGCCAATTATGGAATTCACTAAGCATATCGGTATCGTTTTTCAAGACCCAGACGCACAACTAGTTACAATGAAAGTAGAAGATGAGGTTGCATTTGGAATGGAAAATCTCTGTCTAGACCCCATTGAAATGAATGATCAAATAGACACTGCATTAAAGAAAACTGGGTTATCCAAATTTAGAGATTGGCCTGTTGATCTTTTATCTGGCGGCCAAAAACAGAAATTGGCACTTGCTTCCATATTATGTATGCGGCCACAAATTCTTGTATTAGATGAACCGACAGCCAATCTTGATCCAGCAGGTACAAAAGAAGTATTTTCTATCTTACGTGAGCTTCGACAAAGTGGAGAATATACGATTATTATGATTGAGCATAAGCTTGATGATGTTATTGATTTAATTGATCGAGTTGTCGTACTTGGGAAAAATGGAAGTATTATAGCTGATGGCCATCCACGTGATGTTTTTTATAAAAATTACCAGAAATTGCTTGAAGAAGGAGTTTGGTTGCCTTATTGTGTTAAATTGCAAATGGAGCTGCAAAGTAGAGTGTTGCCTTTTACTAGCAATCCGTTGACTGTGAAGGAAACGGTGGCAAAAATAAAACCGTTCCTTTCGGCAGTGAAAAATCCAGAAATCATGCCATTAAAGGAGCAGAACTTATCCCGGAAAAATATTGTATTGGAAATCAAAAAAAAGGAGTTTTCTAACAAGCTGTCAAAAATACTTCATCCAATGGAGCTGAGTATACCTGAAGGTGATTTTTTAGCGATTGTCGGGAAAAATGGTTCTGGCAAATCCGCATTGACTCGTTTTATGATGAACTTGGAGCAAGTTGAGAAAGAGATCATTTATTTAAACGGCAAAGATCTAGTAGAACTTCCTATGCATGAGATTGTGAATGAGATTGGATATGTCTTTCAAAATCCTGAACATCAATTTATCACAAGTTGTGTTGCAGATGAATTAGCCTTTGGTTTAAAATGTCGAAATGTTTCTCGCACAGAGATTGTTGAACGTGTGCAAGAAATGCTTGTACTTTTTGGGCTTGAGGAGTATGCAAACATTCATCCTTTTCAATTAAGTCATGGGGAAAAAAGAAGGTTAAGTGTCGCCTCTATGTTAATCACAGGACAAAAACTACTTATTTTTGATGAACCGACATTTGGACAAGATCAGAAAAATGCTAGAGCTTTATTACAAATTATGAAGCAATTGCAAAGGACCGGTCATACCATTATCATAATATCTCATGATATGGCGTTAATTGCAGAATTTGCCGAAAACGTTGCGGTTTTAAAAGAAGGTCAACTGGTTTTTCATGGAACGGTACAAGCATTATTTACAAAGCAAAAACTATTGGAGGAAAACGGGCTTTCATTGCCACCGTCTGTAGAACTGGCTTTACAGTTTGAACAATTACCCCAGAATGGGTATTCGATCGAAAATTTGGTGGAAGCATTGGAAGAACGGGTAAGGGTGGTACAAGCATGATTCAAGGTACCGTACAATCTGAATCAGATTCTTTATTACACCGTCTGAATCCTTTAAGCAAACTTGTCGCTATAGGTCCACTTGCCCTCTTTCTGACAATGACAACGAATGTTTGGACACCTGCCATATTTATTTTACTTATAAGCTGTACAACCATAATTTTTGGACGTATTTCACTAAACATTTATTTAAAGCGCTGTGCTCCTATGCTGCTGTTTGTACTTGGATTTATGATTTTTTATCCTTTAATGGTAAGTAAAAGTGTCAATGAAGGTTCTAAGTTATTGATATCATTTGGCTTCATTCATGTATATGAAGCAGGAATCATATTTGGAACTGCTACAGGGCTGCGTTTACTTTCTTTGCTCGTCTTGTCTATGTTGTTTACGTTAACGACAGATACATCAAACTTTATTCGTGCGTTAATTCAACAATGGAAGGTCAATTACCGTTTTGGTTATGGTACATTGGCTGTTCTTCGGTTTATTCCGATTTTAATGAAGCAATTCAAGCTTGTGAAAATGGCCCATCAAGTTCGAGGATATACCGGAAAGAGTGGGTTCAGTAGATTCATCGATCGAATCCAACGATATGCCCTTCCATTATTATCCTCATCAATTCGCCATGCGGAGCGAACTGCCTATTCGATGGAGTCAAGAGCATTTGGTGCTTTTCCTACACGGACGTATTATCGGCAAATATCAATGGTTAGGAAAGATTTTATTTTCATTTGCGCTTTCTGGCTTCTATCAGTGATTGTTGTATTTATACTACACTATTATGATATTTTAGGAGATTTCTCCTTTTTCAAAACGTACCATTAGCATTCCAATAAGTTTTATCGATTAGTCTTGCTTTTAGTAGACAGTAAGTTGTGCACTTAGTTTTGTTGCTTTGGTAGGCTTTTATCCTGAATATGAAGCCTTGAGTCGTAATTTCAGACTTAAGGCTTATTTTTCTTCAGATTAAGCACCAATTCACTCATTGAGCTACACTTATTCTAATATAGAATATTTTTGTTTTATAAATACCAATTATCATTTTGAAAAATTTTAAGATATATGTCCAAGCATAAGAGGTAATGCCCCTAGTAATTTTTCCCTCGTAAAGGCATCACTATAATTCCATTTTTGTGCATTTACTAAATAAACATAGCCATTTTTGACAGCAGGGAGGCTTTGCCAAATCGAAGAATTTATTAATTCTTCTGTAGCCAGCCTTGATACTGGATTATCTGAGAGCAGTATAAATATTCGATCGCCAGCATATTCAGGTACTAAATCTAGTGATATTTCTATATAACCCTTTCCATTATCAATCGTTTTCTGAATTATTTTTTTGGGTTGAAAACCATGTTGATGATAAAGAGCGGTTGGTAAGCCTGAACATCCCATGACAAAAAGGCGTTTTCCATGATCAAAAATGAAACAAGAAGCTGTTTCACCAGGTTTAACGTTACCTTGTAGCTTCTGCCACATCATATTTTCTTTTTGTTTAAAGCGAAAGAGCCAATCCTCTGCTTCCTGTTCTCTACTAAGCCATTTACCTAATGTCACAATGCGTTCTTCGAGTGGTTCCCATGAATTATGTGTAACAGTAGGTGCAATTTTTGATAATTCTCTATATTGCTGTTCATTGGCATTCGTAAAAATAATTAAATCAGGTTTTAGTTTAGATGATTTTTCGAAATCAATTGGAAAAGATACATCTTGAATAAGAGGAACTCGGTTTTTATAAACAGATTTATTAATATATTCTTTAGCGCCTCCTATTGGAAGGACATTAAAAACGAGCATGTCTCCAAACGTTTCGCCATGGTAAATAACTCTGCGAGGAGATAAGGGAATT
This sequence comes from Cytobacillus sp. Bva_UNVM-123, assembly GCF_046351715.2. Classification (NCBI taxonomy): domain Bacteria; kingdom Bacillati; phylum Bacillota; class Bacilli; order Caryophanales; family Bacillaceae; genus Cytobacillus; species Cytobacillus sp. Bva_UNVM-123. The sequence goes on along the minus strand of NZ_CM177772.1, from coordinate 3,237,460 downwards.
TCAACTTCATGTCCTGTCCAATCCTTTACGACAATTTTGTGCTTTTGTTGGTGGGCAAATTGTTTTGGAGGAATCCCGACGATCTGACGAAAGCGTCGATTAAAATAGTACTCGTCGTTAAATCCAACAAGCTGTGCAATATCCTTCAAAGGCGCATTCGTTTTTTGCAGCAGTTTCTTTGCATGCTTTATCCGTATGTCTGTTAGGTAATCAAGCGGAGTTCTTCCAGTTAGAGTTCGAAAGATATCGCTATATTGCCATTGAACGACATGAGCTAAACTTGCTAATTGTTTAACGGTTAGTGGCTGTTGATAATGCTTGTGCATGTATTCAATCGTTTGCTCAACTGCTTTTGAAGCATCTAGCTTCTGATTGGGATGGAGATGTGGTTCAAACAATATACTAAGCAGTTCATAAAATTGACCTTGCAGTTTAAAAGGATTGAATATCATGCGATTATGCTGCATCTTATAAAGTTCTTCAGCGAGGCGGATAAAACGGGAGTAAGGATAGATGGCATACTCTACTTGATCAGACAGCAATTTTTCTTTATAAGTAGAGGGTGCCTGCCGCTCCAATTGAATGGTTGTGAAAGATAGTATATAAAAACGATAACTCTGCTTATCTATATCTGACAGATCTAATACGGAATTAGGCGGTAGAAGAAAGCTTTTACCTATTGAGATGAGATATGGCTTGTCATCAATAGACAATGTCCCACACCCAGTAATAAAAATGATTAACGTATACTGTGTGGAATTTACATTTTGAAAGTTATCATGTGAATGACAAGTGATATAGTCAATGTTAGATAAATGAAAAAGCAATGTTGTTTTTGTAGAAGTCTGATTTATATACGTCAACTTTTTACTCCTTTATACAAATGAAAATGATTATCAATTAATAGTATTGTATAAAAGATTAAGAGGCATTTCAACTAAAGGTAAAACGCCTCTTAACAACCAATCTATTTTTTTAGCATAGCAGGAATCTCTTCTATCAGCCATTCTCTAGAAGAGGCGTCACTATCACTTTTTCTGATTTCAAGGGTGTACACATGTCCATTTTTGACAGCGGGTAATTCCTTCCAAATATTACTTTCCATCATATCATTTGTGCCTCCTCATCTACTGGAGTAAGGATGAAAATTCGATCTCCAGCATACTCATGGAGTAGTTCTACTGAAATTTCTTCAAATCCTTTATCTTCGTCAAGAATATCCTGAATTTTCTCATTTGGGATAAAGCCATTTGTGTCGTAAAGAACTTGGGAAAGTCCAGCGCGGGCCATGACGAATAAACGGTTTCCAGGATAAAATGTTAAGACAGAGGCTGTTTCATTCGGTTGTATAGTTCCATCATCGATAAGTTTTTCCCACATTTTATCAGCCTTTTGTTTATAATTGCTAAGCCATTTAGTTGCTTCGACTTTTTTTCCTAAAATATCACCAAGTTCAGGTACTCGCTGTTCGATAGGAGCGAACGAATCAAACACAATCGTTGGGGCAATTTTTGAAAGCTGTTCATAAGTTTTTTCATCAGAAGTTGCAATAATGATCAGATCGGGCATTAAGGCTAATGTTTTTTCAACGTTTATTGGAAAACCAACGTCTTCTACATTTTTTACTCGCTCTTCCCATGCATAATCTGTAATCCATGAGAAACCTCCGCCAACAGCATTTACATTTAAAGCAAGAAGATCACCAAACCCTTCACCATGATAAATGACTCGCTCAGGGGAAGTAGGGATTGTAACGACATGCCCTAAATAGTCTGTATAAGTTCGAGTTTCTTCTACCTTATCTTCTGATAGACTTTCTTCTTTTCTATTAAACTCACTCGTTTTTGTGCTACAAGCAGTGAATATGCTTATGATAAGAATAGAGAAAAAGATTCGTGTCATTTTATTTATTATCTTCATTTTGAAAATCCTTCCAACTTTTATTTGATAATGATTATCATTGATAATAGAATAGAGTAGATATATTGTCTCAACAATGGACAAAAACAATTTGGAGGAAAAATTTTTGTACAAAAATGAAGAAATATATTGAGAATAAGTAGCTGAGGAATGGATGAATTAACAATATGCGTATGAAAAAGGGGAGTGCTCTTGTTGTTTCGTAAAGGACTTATCGTCGATTCCTGTAAGGAGCATCATCAACATCATTCATTGTCCAAACGAAAGAGGTTTATAATTCAGTCTCATTTTATTTGTTATGTGATAGGTGGAGAAGCAGAAATTTCGATAAATGGAATAAAGCATAGTGTTCATCAAAATACATGTATTTTTCTTTATAAGGGCGCAACTATCGAACTTCATAATGCAGAAAATTTGCAATATTACTTATTGCAATATAGTGAAACAACAGATTTCTTCTCAAGTAAGAAGCAAGTTGCTTTTATGATTAACAATCAGACTTATCAACTTAAATCTACATTGAAGGTATTAGAGGTAATGCGAAAGCTAAGCAGTCTAAATTCGACGGCTTGTTATTTAACTTGGCTGAAGCAGCAATCCTTATTTTTCGAGCTGCTTTGGCTTTTGCAAAATGATAAGGAACAAAAAGGGCAGGCGATGGATACGGGCATCGAGCTAAGTATGAAGTATTTGCACGACCATTATGATCGTGCAATTGATATTGGCAGTCTACATAAGCATGCAGGAATGGCGAAACAATCATTTTGCCGTGCATTTAAAAAGGAGACAGGAGTAACTCCAACAGAGTATTTGCGGAAAATTCGAATGAAAAAAGCGAAGGAAATGCTTATGCAACCTGCTGTCTACATAAAGGATGTTGCTGCTATGTTAGGCTATGAGGATGAATTGTACTTTAGCAGGCTATTTAAGAGAACAGAAGGGCAATCTCCTACTTTATACCGAAAAAATAATGTGCCGAGGATTGCGGTTATTAGTAAATTATTTTTACAAGATCATTTACTTAGTTTAGGTGTTAAACCAGTTGTTGTTCCATGTTATCCAAGTGAATTCCCAAATAATTTTGGGCTACCTAGTTATTTGCAAAAACATTTTTCCGAGGCGAAATATGTAAATGTAGAGAGAGATGTTAATTTAGCAGATGTAATGGCGATAGATCCTCATTTTATCTTGACGACAAATCGTCGTAACGATTATGATGCTCGATTAGAAAATATGGATGTTGGAGTTGTCCAAATTAATCGTGCACTAACTTGGCAAGATTATCAAAGAAGCATCGCTGTCATCATTAAAAAAGAAGCAGAGGCGGAAAAGATCATTCAAGAAATGGATTGTGCTGAACGTAAAGCGAGAGATTGCTTAAGGAAAGTGACAAAGGTCGGTGAATGGGTTGTACTGCGGGTAATAGATAATCAATTTCTAGTACATGGGGTAACTGGACATTCTGCAAGTGATCTAATCTTTACTGGTCTAGGTTTTCAAGCTCATCATCAGCTAGAGTTCATATCTTGTTCCTTTTTTACAATCGAAGAGATGCTAGCATTAAACCCAGAGAGAATTATGATTTTATGGAGTAAGCAAGCAGATATTATAAAGATGGCGCAAAATCCATTATGGTGGGAGATAGATGCTGTGAAACGAAACGAAGTATTTGTTCCGAATAGTGGAAGCTGGGATCCTTGGGGGCCGTATGGAAGAAAACATATGATATCTTCTATCGTTCAATTTTTCTCTACTGAAGCACATCTGAGTATGTAATCCATATAAAATAGATAATCATGTCCATGGTGTCCTCCTTTGGAATCAAATACAATAAATAGTGAGTTTGATAATCATTCTCAATTATATAGAGGAGTAGGAGGAACATGTGATGAAGAAAAAAATAGATTCATCTGGCTTATTAATAGCTGTATCTATGCTATTCATACTACTGCTTGTTGGGTGTGGAAATGTAAATGAGAAAACAGGTAGTGAGTCGGAGCAACAAGCCGAGACAGAGCAGAAGAAAGAGGCTGAAGAAAGTACTGTTAGTGATGTTAGACAAATTCAACATGCGATGGGAACGACTGAAATAAAAGGAACGCCTAAACGTGTTGTTATTTTAACAAATGAAGGAACTGAAGCACTTCTTGCATTGGGAGTAAAACCTGTTGGTGCGGTGCAATCATGGACGGGGGAACCTTGGTATGAGCATATTCAAGATGAAATGGAAGGCGTCGAAGCCCTAGGTTTTGAGACTGAGCCTAATCTTGAGGCGATCCTTGATTTGAATCCGGATTTAATAATTGGAAATAAAGTACGTCATGAAAAAATATATGAACAGCTTAATAAAATAGCGCCGACTGTTTTTTCGGAAGAATTATCAGGACAATGGAAGGTTAACTTTAAACTTTATGCAGAAACATTGAATAAAACAGTAGAAGGCGAGCAGAAAATGAAAGAATTTGATGACCGCGTTGCAGCTGCTAAAGAAGAATTGGGAGAAAAGTTAGCAACAAAGGTATCAATTGTGCGGTTTTCACTTAAGGATGTGAGAATCTATCAAAAAGATACTTTCAGTGGTGTTTTACTTGAGCAACTAGGTATGGCTAGACCAGCTTCACAAGATGTTGATAATTTTATTGAAACCGTTTCTGAAGAAGCAATGGAAGTAATGGACGGAGATATAATGTTTTACTTCCTAACAGAAGAAGCAGCTGGTGAAGTGGCAAGCCAATGGTTGGCAAGCCCAGTATTTAAAAGTTTAAATGTCGCAAAAAACAATCAAGTTTATGAAGTGAATGAAACAATTTGGAATACCGCAGGCGGAATTAAAGCAGCAAACTTATTGCTCGATGACATTTTGGAAAGACTGCAATAATTTGAATGTTTTTCTATTAAGGATAAGCTTAGAAGATAAAAAGTCCCGTATTACACGAGGACTTTTTATCATGGGATTTAAGCTTTATTATCAATATTAAAGTCACCAAAATAGTTCATGATGATTTCCTCAACTTCGGTAAAGGGAACGACGCTTGTGGAATTATTTAGGATATATTCCTCCTTATTCCAAAGATATTTACATGCTTCAACTAAACCGATCGTGTCTTCACACCATTTAATGTATTGAATTTCTTGTTCAAGTCCCCGCTTTAACACAGCAGAACTCATTAATATTCTTGGTTTTATGACATTTCGTTCTTTCAAGCTTTTTATTCTCTCACTAACAATGTTTTTCATTTTATTTAGACGCTGTTGTCTTTCCTTTTTATACATATGGAGTTTAAGGAGAACTTCATCAGCAGGAATATTATCCATAAACAATGTTTGCATAAGAAAAGCATCCTTCATTTTTGGTATTTCAGGTGGAGTCAGAAGCCAGTTTATTAATTCACCCTTTCCTTTTTCGGTAATGGAATAGATCTTTTTATCAGGTTTACCTTCTTGCTCTACAAGCCTGCTTTTAATGAACTCGTCTTTTTCAAGCTTATTTAATTCAGGATAAATTTGCGAAAGATGTGAATGCCAAAATACACTCATAATATCATCAAATTCTTTCTTTAAATCATATCCGCTCGCTTCCCATTTACTTAAAAACCCTAGTATGCCAAAACGTAAAGACAATGAACTTCATCCTTTCAAAAAAAGATAATTTCAACTAGCCTGTATGTAATCCTTTGAATAGCCCTTCCCAAGTCGTGGGAAAACGAATATTCCAGATATCCCTATAATGAATAAGATTCCAGAAAAACTAATGATCGTGTTTAAAACACCTACCTTAGATAATAATACACCAATTAAAAGGACACCGGGCAGTGCCATTGAACTTGATATCATATTAAATAAACTAAAGGTTCTCGTATAATTCTCACTAGAAACAGTATCTTGAAGATAAGTAATGATAGTGACATTATAGCAACCTACCGCAATTCCCTGCATAAAAAATAGTGGCAGAATCTGTAGCCAATTCGAAATAAAAAATAGGCAGCCAATACTAATACTTAGTGCAAAGAGTGGAGCGATGATAAGCCATTTTCTTTCAACTTGTCGATACCATCTTGGGGCAATTGCAGCCCCAATTGCAATGCCAATAAGTGAAGCCGTTCCAATAAAGCTTAAATTTTCAACACCAACTAATAATCGCTCAGTCAAAAAATTGATAAGAATTAAATCAACTGATGAGATAAAAAAAATCGCTAAAGCTAAAAAGGAAAACAATGCCTTCAGTTGAGGATGATGAATGATGTACTTGATTCCTTCACTCATTAATGTGAATGGCCGCTGTTTTCCCTTTCGTTCTCGTTTAATGAGCGGCTTAATTTGATTAATAAAAATAAATGAAAGAAAAAGAAGTGTCGCAGACATGAGTAATAATAAAACAGGCTGAACAGACAGTTTGATCATGAGTGCTGTAAAGATTTGTCCACATATTTTTACAGCAGTAAGACCGACATAAAGGAAACTATTAGCGGTTGGCCGCTCTGCAATTTTTACGACATGAGGTAATAGTGATTGGTTAGCAGGCATAAAAAATAATCCTAAAATACTCAACATAATTAAAAGCAAATAAGCCCACTGATAACTGATAAGCGGCAACGAAATGATAAAAACAGCAATGACAGTTATCCGAAGAATATTTGAATATGCCATAACCTTTTGTAATGTTTTATTCTCAATCCATGTGCCAATTGGCAGAGCAAAAAAAGTGATGGGTAAATAGTAAGCAACGAAGAAAAGAGTATATGCCCCCGTCCCATTTGATTGAACTTCAATCCATTTTAATAAAGAAAAAAACATCACAGAATCTGCAAAAACACTAGAAATTTTCCCTAAAAATAAATAACGAAATGCTGGATTGTTTTTTAATATCATTCATTTTCCACCTTCTTGGAGATAATATACAATAGTTTAATATATAATATTTTATATGTAAATATTTATATATAAAAACAGAGAAAAAAACCTCATCACATTGATGAGGCTTTTCGGCTTATTATGAACTTTTTCTGTACTAGATTAATTTACTATCAGGCAGTTTCATTCCATTAATGGCATGATCAACAATAATGGCGGCAGAATCGCGCTTATATATATGATGTAGTTCGATCTTCATTTTTTCTGATATTTCGTCGTTTTGCAAAACAGTATGAACATGCTTGACAACTTCAAATATGGAGTGTGATATAAGTGCCGCTCCTTTTTGTTCAAAAAATACTGCATTCTCTGATTCTTGACCTGGTATAGGATGATGCAAAATTAGCGGGACCTTTGTAGCTGTTGCCTCAGTTAAAGTTATCCCACCTGGTTTCGTAATCAAACAATTGCTTATCGCAAATAATTCATGAATATCTTCTACATAGCCGAATAATCGAAAAGATACCGGAAATAAAGAGGCCATAGGCTGTAAGCTCTTGTATAAAGAATCGTTTTTTCCACAAATGACGACAATTTGGTAAGTAGGAAAGTGGAGCAGCAGCTCGCATAATTCTTTCACATTTTTTAAAACGCCAAAAGCGCCAGCAAGAATGGTGATCACTTTTTTATAAGGATTTAGCTGAAATTTATGATAGACAGAATGTTTATTGACTGGCATTTCAAATTGTGAGCGTATAGGGATTCCGCTAATCGTAATACGCTTTTCACTAATATGGTAGTTTAATAGACAGTTTTTGACCATTTCTGAGCTGACGAAATAATGGTGAATATATGGATTCATCCAATATGGATGTAAGCAGTAATCAGTAACAATCGTATATGTCGGAATTGAAATTCTTGATTTTTTTATAAGTGATGGTGCTGCATGGAGTGGAAAGGTTAATAGGATAAAGCTTGGATTATATTGATGAATGAGTTCTAATAGTCTCTTGCGGCCGAGGTAACTAGAAAATTGTGCAAGTCCTTTCGAATTCAGTTTATTCGTGCCGTAATAAAACCATTTATAGAAAGTAGTATGAGAAGAATAGCTTTTGATTAGCAATGATTGTGTAATAGTTGAAAAGGCAGGATAGGATTCCTCGAATAAATCAGAAACGATCGGATCGATGTCTCTTTGTTTTAAATGACTTTCAAGGACATTGGCAGCTTGCACATGTCCATTGCCATATTTCGCAGTAAGAATTAAAGCTGTAGGACGTCTCATTGTGGAAAACCTCCGTCGTTTTCTTTAGTTTACCAAGTGAATTTTTAGGTAGTATGAAGGAAATTGATCGTAATATAAATTTTTTGAAAAATTATCTAGATTTTTTTTACAATGATTTAACACTGCGTCAAGAAAGAATTTATATTCCTTTTATAAAATAAGCTTGAAGAAGTTTATAACGGGAGGGATTGTGTGAGAATCACGGTTGCTGGAACAGGGTATGTTGGGCTTGTGACAGGTATTTGTTTAGCAGAAATGGGTTTCGAAGTTACATGCATCGATATTCAAGAGAAAAGAATCAAAATGCTGCAAACGGGGTGCTCCCCCATATACGAGCCAGAGCTTGAACAGCTTTTACACAAAAATCTTTCTAATGGCCGTTTATTTTTTACAACGAATCCTCAACATGCTTATTCAAATGCAGATATTATTTTTATTGCTGTCGGAACACCAGAGAACGAAGATGGAACGGCAAATCTCGATGCTGTATTTAACGTTTCACATGCAATTGCGATAAACGCCAAAAATGACATGATTATTTGTACGAAAAGTACAGTTCCGATAGGAACCAATGATCGAATGGATATGCTAATTCAACGAAAAGGATGCAGTCATTGTGGATGGGCGCAATTGTTATTCACTTGAAAAAATTCAACACTATGGAATTACTTACGTTTCTATTGGTAGACCTAGCGGGAATACTAGGGGTTATATGTGGCTGTATGAGCTACAATTTATTAGGATGATGAAATCAGCACGTATAAGGTTTTATTATTTGGAGGTGGATCATATGAAAATCGCCTTTTTCACTGACACCTTTTACCCGGATATAAATGGGGTTGCTCGAACATTAAAACGGTATACTGATTATTTAAGTAGCCGAAATATTTCGTATAAGGTTTTTGCTCCAACTGCTCTAGAGGGTGAATATGTGACGAACCATATTCACCGTTTTAAAAGTCTTCCTTTTTTTCTATATCCTGAATGCCGTTTAGCCTTTCCAAACCCTTTCCAAATGAAAGAGGAATTAATTAGTTTCGCACCAGACGTTATCCATGTCGCTACTCCATTTAATATGGGGCAATGTGGAGCATATTACGCAAAAAAACTGAATATTCCATTAGTAGGTTCTTATCATACTGATTTTGACTATTATTTAGAATTTTACGATTTGCAATTTATGTCAAAGTATTTATGGAAATATATGAATTGGTTTCATCGCTCATTAAGGAAAACTTTTGTTCCAACATTTGACACGTTAGAAAAATTAAAGAGAAAGGGATTTACGAATATGGAAGTGTGGTCTAGAGGGGTGGATTGTCAACTTTTTCATCCTCATTATGATAAGTTCGCTGTTCGGCAAAAATATCAAATTCGCAAAAAGTTTCTTCTTATTTATGTAGGACGACTGGCACCGGAGAAGGATATCAAAACACTACTAGAAGTAGCAAAAGCCTTGCCTCCATCTATAAATGAAAATCTTCAGTGGTTAATTGTCGGTGACGGTCCTAGCAGAAATCAAATGCAAAAAGATGCTCTTGAAAATATGGATTTTGTCGGTTTTTTACAAGGAAGGGATTTAGCAGAAATCTATGCAGCAGCAGATTTATTTGTGTTTCCATCGCCAACCGAAACATTTCGAAATGTTGTTCTCGAATCATTTGCTAGCGGAACACCTGTTGTCGGTGCAAATTCAGGCGGAGTGAAATGTATTATTCAAGAAGGGATTACGGGTAGGCTATGTCAGCCAGAAAATGTACAGCATTTTACAAATGCTGTAATAGAACTTTTGCATAATCACTTATTAAGAAACCAAATGGGGATTGAGGGCAGAAAGTATGCACTCACTCAAAAATGGGATACGATATTTGAAAACTTGCTTCATTCATATACAACTGTAATCGATAAAGAAAATAAACAGGAATATGCTTAGTTAAGAAAAAGATAATTCCCTCTTTAGTAAAAAAATACACATGTGAGCTTTTATTTGGAAAGCATCATGTGTATGACGAATAGCTTCTATTTATTCATTCGCAACTATAGGTGCCCGAACAACAGACTCGAATTTTCCTTTATGAGTACCATCGCAAAATGGTGCTTTTGCAGACATGCCACAACGACAAAGGGAGAATGTTTGTTTCGTTTCATATTTATTTCCCTCTGCATCAACTAATTCAACATCTCCAGTAATTCGATAAGAACCGTTATCATTCACTTTAATTGTTACTTTAGACATCATTAACCACCCTTTCACAAATTTGCCACAATTTATAATCAATGTTATAAGGAAAAGAGGAAAAAAGCAATATCGTTATATATAAAGCATGAAAATATCACAGCAAAAAGGGTGGAAATGATGAAAATAATCATCACGAAATTAGCAGGAAATAAACTAAAAGCTCGGCTAGCAGCAAAGAGTGGCTATTTAAAGCTGAAATATGATATTGATGACTGCGGGTGTGGTGTGAATGGTGTACCAGTACTTTGGTTTGTAAACGAATTAGAGAAAGACGACAAGGAAATAGAAACGGAAGCCGGAAGCATTTATATTGAAAAATCGCAGTTAGTCTTTTTCGATGAAAAAATGACAATTGACTTTTCTGAAAAAGCTAATTGTTTTCAATTGAAAAGTACGAATGAATACTTAAACCCGAGAATGAGTTTTTACGATCGGACATAAATAAAAAATGCTGAGTAGAAATTGCAATCCAATTTGGAATGTGATAAATTAAATAGAAATTAGAGGTGGGAAAAATGCAAATAATAACGATTTCCTTATCACAATTACATCATCATATGAAATAGTCTTGCTATCCGATTTTTAATAAATCGTTAATAGGAAGGCTATTTATCATGAAACCGCATTGATTAAGTATATAACTTAAATCGAATGCGGTTTTTTTATTTTTTAAAAAAATTGGAGGAATAATTTAATGAAAAAAATGGATTATCAAAATGTTAAGGGAACACAGGATTATTTACCGGATGCAGAGGTTGTTCGCAGAGAGATTAGGAGAACATTAGAAGATGTATTTATCCAGTATGGCTGCAAGCCATTGGAAACCCCAATCTTAAATTACACAGAGCTCCTCGCTTCTAAGTATGGGGGAGGTGCGGAAATAGTAGAAGAAATGTATACGCTAACTGACCGGGGTGAAAGGGAGTTAGCATTGCGCTATGACCTTACCATTCCATTTGCAAAGGTTGTCGCTATGAATCCAAGCTTAAAGCTGCCCTTTAAAAGATATGAGATTGGAAAAGTATTCAGGGACGGACCGATCAAAACAGGAAGATTCCGTGAATTTACTCAATGTGATGTTGATATTGTTGGCGTAGAATCACAAATTGCGGAAGCGGAATTAATGATGATGGCTTTAGATGCCTTTGCTAAACTTAAATTAGACATTACGATCAAATATAATAACCGAAAATTATTAACGGGTATACTTGAAGTGTTTCAAACAGAAAAAGAAAAGGTAAATAAAGTAATTCTGATCCTCGATAAACTTGAAAAAGTAGGGCTGGAGGCAGTAACATTCGAACTTACAGAACAAGGACTTTCAACTGCAACCGTTTCATATATTAATCAATTTTTATTGGATAAAAAGAATACAAGCTATCAATATTTTGAGCCATTTGCTAACAAAAATGAACTGGTTAAAGAAGGCTTGGCAGAGCTAAAGGAGTTAGAATCTTATTTAGAAACATTAGGTGTCAAAGCTCAATGTGTATTTAATCCCTTTTTAGCAAGAGGCTTAGAAATATATACTGGTACGATTTATGAAATATTTCTAACGGATCAAACGATTAAATCTAGCATTGGCAGTGGAGGAAGATATGACAACGCTATTGGTGGATTAATCGGAACAAATGAGAATTTTTCAACAGTCGGCATATCATTCGGACTTGATGTCATCTACACGGCCTTCAATCAATTGAAGGAACAAAAGCTGAATGATTCTACTATCGATTTCTATGTTATTCCGCTAAATACATTGAAAGAATCCCTATTAGTTGCGAAAGCTTTAAGGGAACAGGGCTATAAGGTAGAACTTGAAATGGGAATCAAAAGGTTAAGAAAAGCTTTAGATAAAGCAAATAAAGAGAACATCCGCAATGTTATTATTATTGGTGAAGAGGAGGTAAGAAATAATCATTACAAAATGAAAGATATGCAGACTGGTAAGGAAGGAATCGAAACATTCTTTTTTGATAAATAGATGTGAAATGAATCAGGCACTATTCTTTAAAGGATAAGTGCCTGTTTTTATATGGCTATGAAAATCAATTTTTTGATTATGCTATTTTGTTGATTGGAGCGGAAATCAACAGGTATGTTTAATATAGTTAATTATTTACGTTAAAAATTGTCACATTAGTAAGCCATGGTTTGTCATACTTAATAGAGGGGGTGAATGTGGCGTGTATTCTAACAAACTAGAATATGGTATTCAGGAAATAAGTGAGATTAGCGTAGAAGAATTACTTGCGGAATACCATCGGCAAATATTTGTCTATTGCTATAACATTTTAAGAAATACTCATGATGCAGAAGAAGCTGTGCAAGACGTTTTCTTAAAGGTTTATGAGAGTAATAAGTTAAGTGAAATCGACAATCATCGTGCCTGGTTGTATAAAATTGCTCATAACCATTGCATAAATAAAGTGAGAAGAAGGGCAATCATTGAATTTATTCCTTTTACCGAGAAAAATCGTTCTCAGAAAGAAATCCAGTATGAAAAGCATGAAGACCTTGAATTGGATTACATACTAGCTAAACTATCAGCAAAGGAAAGAGCAATTATCGTTCTCCGCATTATCGAGGATAGAGATTTTGCAGAAATAGCCATAATTCTTAATATTTCAGTACCAGCCGCTAGAAAACGATTTGAACGAGTTAAGCTGAAAATCCAAAAAACGATCGAAAGGAGAACCCACGATGAATAATAAAATTAAATCATTTGAAGAGTTTGAGCAAAGATTTAAGAAACAAGCAATTCCCGAAATGCATTCGAATGAGTATTTGACTGCAAAAATAGTAAAAGAGAAAAAAAGACCGATATTTTTACGGGCATCATTCATTACAGCATTTTTGACGATTTTTGCTTCGGTTTCAATTGCTACGGCGGCTATACATTTTACAGGGTGGAAGTTTTTTAGCTCAGATGGAAAGCAAATTTTTGAGATGAATGAAATGACAGATGAAGAAGCAGAACCGCACCATAAGTATGATGAGGTAATGGCAAAATATAGAAGTGTAAAAGACAAGATTAGTCAGGATATTCCACTTGGAAAGTTTAATTATTTCTTACCAGTAGATGCTTATGAGAAAATTGGTGTATCAGCATTAACAGCGCTTTACAGTGGCAAAGAGTTAAAAAGTGTAACGGAAATACCAATTGATATAAAGGAATTTCTTCATTTAAAGGATGAGTTACAAAATAAATTAGAACTTCAATCAGGAACAATGTATTACGAGGTTCCTACTGAAAGAGATCATTTAAAATTAGCGGAGGAAATGTACAAGGAAGCAAAGGAAAAGAATTTAGAGTACATTACAAGGGAAGGAACTTTAACAGCTGATTTGTCAAATTTAACTCTTCATTATGAAAGTGAGAGCACGAAAATAGAAGATCGGCAAAGCATTCATATCATTATACAACCTATTAAAGAGAAGTTGTCGACAACAGATGATTTATCAATACATACTCAAATAACGAAAGATGGAATTGACTTTTTATATAATAAAGAGCGACATCAAATATATTTTGTAAAAGAAGATGAATTTGGGAAATTTTTAATTTCTATTTCTACTTCATGGTGGCCAGATAAGTTCGTAGAAAGTGAAGAGATTGAGGGATTAATCGAAATTGCCAAGACTTTTCTAAATTAAAAATGGTATTGTGAAAAATGATGCATGTTTCCCGCTTTATGAACATTAAATGTTAAAGATGTTAGTAAAGCGGAGGGAACAGCATGAGAAGGAAACAGACAGTCTTTATTTTTATCGTTATTTTCCTGTCAGCTTGTACAGCTGTACCAATGAACAAGGTCATTGAAAAAGACATCCCCTTTAATGTAAAAGAAGTCATCCACAAAGAAAAGGTTAAGGATGGCGTCATTTTACTTTATTTAACACATCAGAAAAACAAGCAAGGTGAGTTCGATGCTTTAACTGTTGCGTTTTTAAAGGGAAATGATAAAGATGGATGGGAAAATGCTGGCCATAATCATTGGGAATATGAGGAAGATGAACAGCTTACTGTCTATACGACAGTATTTTATGTTTATGATCGCGAAGGAAACGTAGAAACAAGGCATCCAGTCATTTTTGGAAAGATTGAAAACAAGGAATTTAATCGAGTGGAAGTGTTAGGAGCGGAGGAGCGAGTAGACAGCGCTCGGATCATTAAGAAAGAAAGCGGGCGCTATTATATTAAAGTGGGAGACTACAAATCGGCAAGAGGAATTTCAAATGACGGAGCGGGAATGGGCAGACCAGATTAGGAGCTACTGGTCTGCCCATTCATCCCTTTCTGTTTTGGAAATACATAATCATTCAAAAATTCATCAATTGCTTTTTCATAGTCGTCTTTATTTTCATTCAATGATTGTGCATGAACACCATTTGAGGCAATATAAAGCTTTTTTGGACCTGTTTTTCGTTCAAATAATGCTTCAGACATGGTTGGCAAAATAAAATCATCTTTTTGGCTATGAATAAACAGGATTGGATTTTTAATGTTTTCGATAACAGAAATAGGTGAGACATCTTTTATGGAATATTTTTGCCGCATTCGTAATACTAAATCGGCAACAGGAAGGATGACTTTTGGTGGTAATTTCATCCCCTTTTTTAATAAATGGGAAAGCTGCTCTTTAAAATCGGAAAATGGACAATCAGCAATATAGAAATCTGCACCATCTTCAATCATTCCAGCATATAACAGCATCGTGGCAGCACCCATTGATTCACCGTGAATGCCAATTTGAATATGAGGCCCCTTTGTATCTTTTAACCAATCAATTACTGCTTGGAGATCGAATTTTTCATAATGGCCAAAGCTCGTTGTTTTTCCTCCAGATTCACCGTGACGGCGGTGATCATAAATAACCGCATTGAATCCACGCTTTAAAAAAAGATTCATGTACTTAATTGAATTGATTTTGTTCTCTGTTACTCCGTGTGAAATAATCATATAGCGATTATGAGGATGAGGCTCAATAACAATTGCTTTTAAATTATAGCCGAATGGAGAAGATATGAGCACTTCCTCCTTCGGTAAATTTTCAAACTCGATTGGATTGTAGCGACCAGCTTGTTTTTCCCTATTTACAATAAATTCATCCGCTTTCTTTTTCATATACATTAGTCTATTCGTAAAATACAAACCGATTGATGTCAAAAAGAGAAGGAAAGAAATAAAGTATCTTGTCAAACGAAGTAGTCTTTTCATATTTTTCTCCTCCAATACACAAAATTCCCTTGTTTTATTTTACCATTTTGGAAAAAAATAAAACAAGAAAGAGGATTTTAATTTGCTTTTAACGGGATTTCTTACTAGCTAAAATAAAATAAGCTACTCAGGGAGCAGCTTATTGCTTAGAATTTTCTCTTTTTGTTGGATGGATGGCCTTTTCTAATTCCTCAGCAGCAATTGTTTGATTAACTGTTTCACTATTTGGCTTTCCCTTTTGGCTATAACCTTTGTCTCGTTTTTGACTCATGACTTTTTCCCCTTTCTCATATTTTACATTTGTTAGGATGGTTAAACATGAACGAGTTTATTCATCTAGTAAGGAATACGTTAGTCGCTTTATTTTATAATGAATCATGAAGTAACGAGCCTGTCACATAATATTCATAATTATTTATTTGTTATATTTAGTCATAAATAGTTATAATTAGGTAAATTGAATACTTATTTCTTCGAGCTTGGACTCCTAAAAGGAAACTCATGGATAAAAGCCTGGGCCATTGCCCACAGGGTATTTTGGGAAACTGAAATGCTTTTCACATTTATAAAGAAGGAGGATATTTTGGAATTGACGATCATCCAACCTTTTTGTGTTGGATTTTTTTGTTTTTCTAGAAAAGCTTGAAAGGGGTGTTTGTAATGAGAGCAAGAATAAATAGTCGTACATTAAGGTTATTAAAATTAGATGAAGGAATTTTTCATGAAATGGAACAGGAATTTGGTCATCCTATTCATCTATTTCAGCTAGAAAACCGCGAATTGGAAAGATTAATAGAATCGAAAATTCGACTTCATTTGGATGAGTTCGCAAAAAAAGATACAGTTGAAAATACAAATCAGCTTTTTGATGATTGCTTTCTATTATTTGAAATTGACAAGCATTACCTTCGTATTGAAAAACTTCTGTCTCCATTTTTAGAGAGCTATGTAAATAGGGTCCATTCTAATAAAATGTGGCGACATTACGACTTTATTCGAGATAATTTAAGCTATGTTATGCAAAAATTAATCCATTATAAAGGTGAAAAACAGACCGTTATTGTTTTATTAAATACTATTTTATATGAAATAAGGGAAATTATAAAAAGCGAAGAGAATTTTCTTTTTCCAATGGCTTTAAATAATTTGAAAGATCATGAATGGGCTAAAATGGCTAAAGAAAGTGATATGATAGGCTATTGCTTTAACATTCCATCTGTTGAATGGAAGCCAAAAGGAAAAGTATTCTCAATCTAGATACATGCTTATTTATTATTTTGTAGCGCTTGAGCTTCGTAACTTTGCTTAAAGCGCTACTGTTAATTGTTCATTTTCTATTTAATTCAAATTCATTTGTTTTAGCCGATAATAATGACTATCAATCGGACGATTTACGTATGGTTTAATTATGTCAATGGCCATAATCAGCTTTTCTAACGCAATATTCGTTTCTATTCCCATCCTTTCAAGCATATAAACAACATCTTCTGTTGCCACATTTCCCGCAGATCCAGGGGCAAATGGGCAGCCACCAAGTCCGCCAACTGAAGAATCAAAACGTTCGATTCCAGCTTGTAAAGCAGCAAAAATATTCGTAAGAGCAAGCTTTCTCGTATCGTGAAAATGGGCAGTCAGTAACGTATTTGGAAATTCTGCTTTTAAACGACTAAATAGTAAAAATGATTCATGTGGAGCAGCCATGCCGATTGTATCAGCAACACTTAACTCATCAACACCTGCTTCAACAAATTGACGACATAAGCTTAATGTGTCATCAATCTCCATTTTTCCTTCATATGGACAATAAAAGGCTGTCGATATACAAGCCCGTACAAAATAGTGCTTTTCCTTCAATTCAGCAATGATAGGGACTAACTCTTTCATACTATCCATCGTTGGTTTATTTATGTTTTTTAAATTAAATGTATTACTCACCCCTACGAATACAGCAACCGCTGTACAATTAGTCAAATAGACCCTTTCAATTCCTTTTCTATTTGGGGTAAGTACAATATTACGTGTACTCTCATCCAAGCATTCAGAAACAATTTCCTCTGAATCAGCCATTTGTGGCACCCACTTCGGTGATACAAAGGAAGTTAATTCTAATTCCGTTATCCCAGCTGTTCTTAAGTAGTTAATAAAATTTTTCTTTATATTTGTCGGAACAAATACTTTTTCATTTTGTAGACCATCTCGTGGACCTACTTCAATAATCGTTACTTTTTTAGGCAATTGTAGCGTCATGTTTTCTTCTCCCCTCTCATAGTTTTTAACAGGTACAGCATTGGATTGTAATCGCTATCTTTATTTTAGTTTGAATGATTTTGTAAATGCAAGAATAATAGAAATTTTGCTAAAATTAAAGGATTTTTTCTTTAATTCTCGAAATAAGTGAAGGAAAAGATGAAGAAAGGATGAAAAATATGTCGCAAACAGAAGTAGTAATTGTTAGTGCTGTTCGGACAGCAATCGGAAGCTTTAATGGAAGTTTAAAAGATATATCTGCTCCTGAGCTTGGTGCAGTGGCAATAAAAGGAGCACTTGAGAAGGTCGGTTTGAAACCTGAGCTTGTAGATGAAGTAATACTCGGAAATGTACTACAGGCTGGACTTGGTCAAAATCCCGCTAGGCAAGCAGCACTAAAAGCGGGACTCCCTGAAAGCGTTTCCGCAATGACGATTAATAAAGTATGTGGGTCTGGATTGAAGGCCGTTCATCTCGCAACACAGGCCATTTTGTCAGGTGACGCAGATATTGTAGTAGCAGGTGGAATGGAGAATATGAGCCAAGCTCCGTACATTCTAAAAAATGCTCGCAACGGCTTCAAAATGGGAAATCAACAGCTGGTAGATTCAATGATTGCGGACGGATTATGGTGCGCATTTAATGATTATCATATGGGAATGACAGCTGAAAACCTTTGCGATAAATATGATCTAACAAGAGAAGAACAAGATGAATTTTCGGTGCAAAGTCAGGAAAAAGCAATCAAGGCAATGGAAAAAGGTAAATTCAAGGACGAAATTATTCCAGTTGTGATTCCACAAAGAAAAGGTGAACCGATCATTTTTGATACAGATGAGTATCCGAAAAAAGGGACGACAACTGAAAAACTAGCACTTTTACGTCCAGCTTTCAAAAAGGATGGCAGTGTAACGGCTGGAAATGCTTCAGGAATTAACGATGGGGCAGCTGTCCTCATTGTCATGAGTAAGAAAAAGGCCGATGAACTTAATATTCAGGCTTTAGTAACGATTAAAGCAAATGCAAGTGCAGGGGTGGATCCAAGTATTATGGGAATTGGCCCTGTTAAAGCCGTTAAAAAGGCGCTTGAGAAAGCAGCTATCTCAATGGAAGACCTTCAATTAATTGAAGCAAATGAAGCATTTGCCGCTCAATCCTTAGCTGTCGGTCGAGAGCTTCATTTTAAAAACGAAAGATTGAATGTGAATGGGGGAGCTATTGCATTAGGACATCCAATCGGAGCAAGTGGGGCTAGAATACTAGTGTCATTAATTCATGAAATGCAGAAGAGACAGGCTAAGACAGGACTTGCTACTCTATGTATTGGTGGTGGAGAAGGGGTCGCCACCATTGTTGAATTAGCTTGATTGATCTGTCTGCTAGATAAAATGGAGCTATCATTCAAAATTTAATGCACCATAATACGGGTGATTGGGAAAGGGAGATGAACAATATGAAAACGATCTGTACTTCCTTTAATGCAGCAGTAGAGGGGATTCAAGATGGTACTACGATAATGGTTGGGGGATTTGGACTTTGTGGAATTCCAGAAAACCTTATCCTTGCTTTAGTGGAAAAGGGTGTGAAGGATCTAACGGTTATTTCGAATAACTGTGGGATTGATGATTGGGGACTCGGCTTGTTATTAAAAAATAAACAAATTAAAAAAATGATCGGTTCCTATGTAGGGGAAAATAAAGAGTTTGAAAGACAAGTTCTTTCAGGAGAAATTGAAGTCGAATTATTACCACAAGGAACATTAGCAGAAAAAATTCGTGCAGGCGGAGCAGGTATCCCAGCATTTTATACGCCAGCAGGTGTAGGCACACCTATTGCTGAGGGTAAAGAAACAAAAATTTTTAATGGCAAGGAATACTTGCTTGAAGAAGCATTGACAGCAGATTTTAGTTTAGTAAGGGCATGGAAAGGTGATAAGATGGGGAATCTCGTCTATCATAAGACTGCGAGAAACTTTAATCCAATGATTGCTGCCGCTGGTAAAGTGACAATAGCAGAGGTGGAAAACTTGTATGAAATAGGTGAGATCGATCCGAATTATGTTCATACACCAAGCATTTATGTTCAAGCATTAATTAAAGGAAATCAGGAAAAGCGAATCGAAAGACTTACATTATCTAAATAACCATTAGGAAAGGAGATGTTGTCAATGAGTAACGAAAAAGCGATTGTTCGAGAAAAAATAGCTAAACGTGCTGAAAAAGAAATAGAAAATGGCTTTTACGTTAATTTAGGAATTGGGATGCCTACTTTAGTAGCAAACTATATTTCAGCCAATAAGGAAGTAGTACTGCAATCGGAAAATGGCTTGCTTGGCATTGGACCTTATCCAACTGAGGCGGAAGTTGATCCAGATTTAATTAATGCTGGCAAGGAAACGGTAACAGCCATTTCAGGTGCTGCTTATTTTGATAGTGCTGAATCTTTTGCGATGATTCGCGGGGGACATGTGAATATCGCCATTCTTGGTGGAATGGAAGTCTCTCAAACTGGTGATCTGGCAAACTGGATGATTCCTGGAAAAATGATTAAAGGGATGGGTGGTGCCATGGATCTTGTTCATGGCGCAGGAAAAATAATTGTTATTATGGATCACACGAATAGAGAGGGCGAATCGAAAATCCTCAAAAAATGTACACTTCCACTGACAGGAAAAGCTGTTGTAAATCGGATTATTACGGAAAGAGCTGTTATCGATGTAACAGAATCGGGTTTAAAGCTCATTGAAGTTGCGAAAGGATTTACAGTGGAGGATATTATTCAATCGACAGAAGCTGCATTGCAGGTGGACGAACATGTTTTAACAGATGCGTATTAGCCTTTTTAGAAAAGCTCAGCCCTTGATGCTGTGCTTTTCGTTCGTTTTTAAAGATTTATGATATAATTAACCACAAAAAAAGATTTATGAGGCGATATGAATGAAAAAGAAAAGACAATCTGTGCAAGTAAAAAAAGATGATAAGCCTTTAACACTTGGTGATATGCTGAACACAGATATAATGGAACAATTAAAAGGAAAGAAACAGGAACTAAAAGCAGTAGAAGATAAACAAAAAGAAGAAGATGAGCAAAAAAAGAGAGAAGAAAGAAGACTGCGAGAAAAGAATAAAAGCTTTGAACAATTGCTTAGTGAAAGTGAACTTAACTGGAAAGAATATAAATGACAAATTGAAGGGTAAAGTGAACACAAAAGAAGTATTTCTCTATTCAAGGAGAGGAATACTTCTTTCTTTTTCATGAACTTAATCTATAAAGAAAAAATTTAATATTTGAAGCAAATAGAAATTAGACACGTTGTGATTTACCTTTGATCTTCTTTCCAATATAAAATAGTTATTCATATTTTTAGTATCAAATATATTTACAATTTTATATGGATAGGCAAGCTCATTACTCTGCTTGGAAATTAGATTACTATGTTATAATACAAGGAAATTTTGGAATTTAGAGAGAGGTATGTTACTTGAAAAGAAACGTATTATATATTGAAGATAATGAGAAAATAGGCAGTTGGGTAAAAGAAGAATTGGAACAGCGAGGATTTTCAGTTCAGTGGCTGCTTTCTGGTGAAGGAGCCGAAAAAGAAGTAAATCTGCATGAAATAGTTATTTTGGATATCATGTTACCCGGTTTAGACGGATTTACTGTGGGAAAACGATTAAAAAAGGCAGCTCCAGCTGTTCCTATTTTGCTTTTATCTGCTCGAACATCGATAGATGATAAGGTAGATGGTTTACAATTTGCTGATGACTATTTAACGAAACCATTCCATACGGATGAATTAATTGCAAGAGTAGAAGTATTAATCCGTCGAAGTGGTGGAACACATTCCGAACGCGTTTCATTAGGAAATCATATTGAAGTAGATCCAGAAGTCCAAATGGTATTTGACAAACACACAGGAGAAGAAATTATATTGACAGGGAAACAACATCAAATTTTAATGTACTTCTTACGACACCCTAATCGAGTTTTACCAAAAGAACAAATTTATGAAGCGATTTGGAACGAACCTTACATAACTGGCGATAAAACATTAATGGTACATATCCATCGACTGCGGCAAAAATTGGAACGTCATCCAGATTCCCCAGAGATTATTGAAACGTTGAAGGGAATAGGCTATCGGGTGAAACTATGAAACAGACTAGATCATTATTTCGTCGTTTTCTAAAAGGACATTTTCTATTTATCTTTTTTCCTCCACTTGTGCTTATTTTCTTCTTTGCGTTCGTTGATTTTCCGGGTATCAATGAAGAAGATCTCAATATGTTAAATCAATTTTACGTTATACTACTTTTGTTTGGTCTTATTATTGTCGCATTTGTTGTAATGTCTTGGCTGTTCTTCTTGGGACTTCGTAAACGTCTAACCTGCTTACAAGAAGTCATGTCATTTTCAGCTAATCATAACTCATTTCCTAAACCAATATCTGTTCAAAGTAATCGTATGGATGAAATAGACCAGCTAGGAAGTTCTTTTAATTGGATGATTCAGCAGCTTGAAGACAGTCGCAAGCGAGAATATGAAGAGGAATTATTACGACATCGACTCATTGCGAATTTATCTCACGACTTACGAACGCCACTTACCATTTTGAGAGGACATATCACCAAATTAAATAAAGAATCAATAAGTTTAGAAGGACAAAACTCATTAACAGAGATAAACCATACGATTACAAGAGTCGGAGATCTAATGGATGATTTACTTTCCTATACATTGCTTACCTCAGGGAAACATCCTTTCGGGCCAACTTCAACAGATATTGTACGTTTAGTAAGAGCATCTGTTGCTGCGTGGTATCCTGTATTTGAAGAAAAAGAAATTCAGCTTGATGTTGATTTACCGACAGAGGAGACTTTTTATTGGGAAGCAGATCCTACATGGATGACACGGGTTCTGGATAATTTATTTCAGAATATTCTTCGCCATGCAGCAGAGGGAAAGTATGCAAACATTGTAGTTGATGTAGAAAAAGAACAGATCATTGTTGCAGACAGAGGTCCAGGTATGGATCACTCTTCCCATGAGCGTGGGGCGGGGATTGGTTTATCGGCTTCAAATTATATGTTGAAAAAAATGAAGCTGAAAGCTGACTTTATATCAACTGAAAATGGCACAAGAGTAGCTATTGGCAGAGCTTAATCTAAAGTTAACCCAGAAGAAAACAACATGATAACCAAGATGTAACTTTGCTTCTTTATAATGAGAACCATAACAGAAAGGAAGTGTTATGGTTGCTTACAATTAATAACTTAGTCAAACAACGCGGAAATCAAGAAATCTTATCAGGTGTCAGTTTTAAAGCTAGACCTGGTAGAGTAACTGGTTTTTTAGGTCCAAATGGGGCAGGAAAAAGTTCTACACTTCGCATCCTGCTTGGATTAGATCGTGCCACCTCAGGGAGTGCACTAATTAATGGAGTGCCATTCGCAGAATTACATAATCCTCTAGCAACAGTAGGTGCTGCACTTGATGGATTTGGAGCTCATCGTATGCGAACAGGACGGGCACACTTGCGTTGGATTGCTTGTGCCGCAGGATTGTCTCGCTCACGTGTCGAGGAAGTTCTGGAAATAGTAGGTCTTACGAATGCAGCTGGGAAAAAGGTTGGAAATTATTCCCTTGGTATGGGGAGAAGACTTGGAATGGCAGCTGCACTACTTGGTGATCCAAAAATATTGGTTTTAGATGAACCCGTAAACGGGCTCGACCCAGAAGGGATTCGTTGGATTCGGACATTTTTACGTGAACGTGCTGCGTCTGGTAAAACGGTGTTACTATCCAGTCATCTAATGGGTGAGCTTGCAGAGACGGTTGATGATGTGGTGATTATTAATCATGGAAAAGTCGTTGCAGATGGAACATTGGAAGA
This sequence comes from Cytobacillus sp. Bva_UNVM-123, assembly GCF_046351715.2. Lineage (NCBI taxonomy): Bacteria > Bacillati > Bacillota > Bacilli > Caryophanales > Bacillaceae > Cytobacillus > Cytobacillus sp. Bva_UNVM-123. The sequence continues at coordinate 3,213,804 of NZ_CM177772.1, read as the reverse complement.
AGTAATAGGTAACCATTCCACGCTGGAGGAAGCCTTTTTTGCCCTGACATCTGAAAATACGGGTGATGTTGTATGAGAGCATTCAACGCGGAACTATCTAAATTGTTCTCCCTGCCGGGCATTTGGCTAGCCTTTCTTATTGGGGCATTTGCCCCAGCGGTCATTGCTGCCTTGGACAGTATAGTAGAAAAAGAGGAGATTATAGCTGGAGTTAGCACACGACTATCGGAAATTGGCTATATTGGATTAGGTCTTGGTGTGCAAGGTATCATCATTCTTGGTGTGCTTGCTGTCAGCAGTGAGTATTTGACAGAGAGCAGTGAATCTGGTGGAGGGAATCAGATTACAACGAGTTTAACCGTTGTTTCATCCCGTTTCCACTTTTTGCTGGCAAAAGCAAGTGCTGTGACAGTGATCAGCATGCTGCTTTCCATTGTTGCTATTCTAACAACTGTGTCAGCAACAATTCTTATTCTTGGTGAATACGCACCTGCATTTGAAGCATCTAGACTGATCGGTGCGGTTTGTTACTGGGTATTTACTGCTCTTTTAGCATTTGGGATTACGGTTCTAACTAAGAATGGCATTATCCCGCTTGCTGTGCTCATGATAAATTCATCTGTTGTGACAGTCTCTTACCTCCTTACTAAGATTACAAAATTAGCGTTTTACTTACCAGATATGGCTGGCCTTGATATGTTTATGGTTACGAGCGACAGATTTCACACCCCATTCACAGGTGGTTTAATCATGTTTGCTTGGGTAACTGTTCTTTTCATTGTAGCAGCCATTGTATTCCATAGGAGGGACGTTGCATCATGAGTGTCTCATCTAGTAGAAAGATAACACAAATTCTTGGTGCTGAACTGGATAAATTAATTACATTACCATTGATATGGCTTACTCTTATGTGTACATTCATTCTTAATTTAGTTTTAGTCGCAGCTTTTACTTCTGCTGGTCTACAAGGGGCAGCAGGAACGCAAAGTATAATGAATATAGGACTTGCTTCTATGGGATATCTTCAAGCGGGTTTCATTATTCTTGGTATCTTAGCTACTTGTTCGGAATATACGGGTGGTCAGATTCAAACTACTTTAACTACGATACCTTGGCGTGGGCTTCAATTATCCATGAAGCATTTGGCCTTGGCAATTATAACCATTCCTGTGGCGTTTACTATTGCTGCATCAGGTGTACTATATACTTTTATGATGATGAGAGAAACAGCAGTAGAAATTGAAATAGACACAATGATAAAAACATTAGTAGGTGCAACAGGATATCTAGCATTAACCACACTTCTCAGTGCAGCTATAGGTGCTTTATTTAGACAAACCACTCCTGCTTTAGTGGTACTCCTTGGTTATTATTTTATTGTCAGTCCATTGTCGAGAGATTTTCAACCTGGTATTAAAAATTATTTTCCGGATGCGGCAGGATATTATATGTATATGCCGCCTTCCTCTGATAAAATAAATGTCCTTACAGCAATGCAAGGGACAGGTATTACAATGTTATGGACACTGATCTTTATTACAGTAGCTATTGTATTTTACCGTAAACGAGATGCCTAGTTTAGGTTTTATCATTTAGACAAAATAAGGAAATGACAAGGGCGTTAAGCAAAAGGTTCCATTGTAAAAGAAATTGAAAGTAAAGCTTTGACATGGTATCGTCAATTAAAACATTAAAAGACGACGCTACATAATGAAACAAAGGCGTCGTCTTTTTCATCTTTTCAAAATAAAGAAATCACATTTACTTTTATCAGTCTTTACTTATTATCTATGCTCCCCATAAGTATTCATTTTCACAATGGATTGAATAACAGCCTGCTCCTTGTCAGATAGCGGAGTCGCTTGAACAGCTTTTGCATTTTCTCTAATTTGTTCAACTGAACTGGCACCTGTAATGACAGAAGAGACAGTAGGATTGGCTAAATTATAGTGAAGGGCTATTTCAGTCATTGAATTACGTGTTGAGATTTTTTCTCTTAGCTGATAAATAACATCCTTCAATTCTGTGGCGCTGTAATCTAGATAGCTATTTTCAATTGCTTTTTCGAGCATTTTATTTGTTAATAGCCCTTTGGCGAGTGGTCCTCTTGTCATAACCCCTATGCCCTTATTCTGAAGAAGTGGTAGAGCTTCTTCCTCTGGTCGACGATCCAAGATGCTGTATTGCATCATTACAGATGAAATATTTGATTTTTTTACAAACTCCTTTATGACATTTGGCCGAATTGACGAGATTCCGTAATATCGGATATAGCCATCTGCTTTTAGTTCCTCAAATGCCTCAATTATCTCTTCGATTGGATCTTCGATCGTACCACCGTGTAGTTGGTATAAATCAATATAGTCAACCCCTAATCTTTTCAAGCTGTCTTTAACTGCTTCTTTTAAATATTTTTTCGAAGGATCCCATCTCCAGCCATTTTTTTGTTCGTTCCAGCGGTTTCCACCCTTTGTGGCAATAATTAATTGCTCTCTATACCTTTTTAATGCTTGACCGACAAGCATCTCGTTTTCACCGTAATCATATAAATCAGCTGTGTCGAAAAAATTTATACCAACTCGTATAGCCTCTTCGATTATTTCATGAGCTTTTATTGGATCAGTACCGAGAGACATGCAGCCAAGTCCTAATTCACTAACATATAAATCGGAGTTCCCTAATTTTCTCTTTTTCATAAAAATGACCTCTTTTTCCACCTTTTCTTTTTATTTTAACGAAAGTTTCTATCTTACATCAAATAAATTGGACAATTTTAACTTTGATATGGGAACTAAAGATTAATTTTATTGTTATATTTATTCAGTTTTACACAAATAAATAAGGAAGCCTTCATTTAATCTTTTTCTTTTTTGCAAAAATCCACTCTTGCAAAAAATCGTATTCTTTTCGGTATTCCTTTAATTTTTCACGAATCTCCCAAGGTTTTCCGATGATAATAACTCCCTTTTTATGTAAGTGAATTTTCATGCCATCCTCCTCCAAATAAAGTATGGTAATATGTATGAGTGAGAATAAACGGAATAGAACAGGAGTGGCTGAACGATGGATCGACTAGAGGAAAAAACGATAAAATCCGAACAGATTTTTAAAGGCAGAGTTGTCAGTCTTCAAGTGGATGATGTGGAGCTGCCAAACGGAAAAATAGCGAAACGAGAGATTATTAAGCATCCAGGAGCAGTAGCAGTTTTGGCACAGACACATAATGATAAAATCATCATGGTCGAGCAATATCGCAAAGCACTTGAAAAAACGATTGTAGAAATACCTGCAGGTAAGCTTGAGTTAGGTGAGGATCCAGCAGAATGTGCAAAAAGAGAGTTGGAAGAAGAGACAGGGTATGGATGTACCGAACTGGAATGGCTTATTTCCTTCTATACATCTCCAGGATTCGCAGATGAAATTATCCATTTATATATAGCTAAAGGGCTCGAAAAGAAAGAAAATGCGGCCTCCTTAGATGAAGATGAATTTGTAGATTTACTTGAGTTAACACTTGAAGAAGCGGAAGCTTTCATAAAGGAACAGAAAATTTATGATGCAAAGTCTATATATGCTATTCAATATTTGCAGTTGCAAAGGGCGTTGAATAATAAATGAATCAGTATTATGCAGATTTACATATTCATATTGGTAGAACGATGTCTGGTAAGCCAGTAAAAATAACGGGAGCTAAATCATTAACGTTTACGAATATTATTGAGCACTCTCGTAATGAGAAAGGCCTGAATATGATTGGCATTATCGATTGTCATTCGCCAGAAGTCATCATTGAAATAGAACAACTAATCAAGACAGGAGATGTTACACAACATGTCGATGGTGGATTAATGTTCGGGGATTTAACAATTATTCCTGGCTCTGAACTCGAAATATACGACGAGAATTGCAAAGGCCCAATTCATGTTCTTTGTTTTTTTCCAAGCATAGACATCATGAAGGAATTTTCATTGTGGCTCTCACAACATTTGAAGAATATTACACTCAGTTCGCAACGAATATACGCAACTGGTTTGGAATTACAATATAAAGTGAAGGAACTTGGCGGCTTATTTATTCCAGCTCATGTATTTACTCCTTTTAAAAGCTTGTATGGTAAAGGAGTCAATTACTCTTTAACAGAAGTATTCAATAAAGAACAAATTGATGCGATCGAGCTTGGCTTGAGCTCCGACACTAATATGGCTGATCAAATTAAGGAACTTCACAATTATTCGTTTATTACGAATTCAGATGCTCACTCCTTAAAAAAGATTGCACGGGAATATCAGATTCTTTCCTTGAAAGAGCCAACTTTTAAAGAGTTAGAGAAAGCTTTAAAAGGGAAAGATGGGCGAAAGGTGAAGGCTAATTACGGTTTAGATCCGCTTTTAGGAAAGTATCATGGAACAACTTGTGCACAGTGCTTCGAGCCTGCTGTTCCTAATAGCAAAGTATGCAAGCATTGTAACAGCACGAAGTTTGTCAAAGGGGTAGCAGATAGGATTGCTGAGTTAAAGACTGCCAGCTCATCACCAGTGAATCGCGCTGTCTATATTCATCAAGTTCCACTAGAATTTATTCCAGGACTCGGGCCCAAAATGCTTGAAAAGCTATTGAATCATTTCGGTACAGAAATGGCAATTTTACATCAGGTCCCATTCGAACAACTTGCGGAAATTATTCCTCCTAAACTTGCAGAACTCATCGTAAAAGCGAGAGAAGGCAAACTTAGTTTAACTGCCGGTGGTGGCGGGAAGTATGGGAAAATCGCTGATTAAAGCATAAAATATTTTAAAAGGATAGAGCTTCTTAATTAAGCTTCTATCCTTTTTTAGAATCTGAATTTTGACTTTACATTTCGCTAGGTGCTTTTATCCCGAGAAGTCGAAGGCCTTCGTTCAAAACAATCGTTACTGCTTTAACTAAAGCTAATTTATCATTCAGCTTGCTATAATTAGCTGATAATATTTTGACGTTATTATAAAACTTATTAAATTCTTGAGACAGATCAATTACATATTTTGCAATTTGAGATGGTTCATTTAAGGTGAAGCTTCTTTCAATTACTGTAGGGAATTCCATTAGAAGCTTTATGACGAACCAACTGCTTTTATCATTTAATCCAGTTAATTTATCAACTTGTATGGTTTGTTGTGCTTTTCTTAAGATGGAGCATGCTCTTGCATGTGTATATTGTATATATGGCCCTGTATTTCCTTCGAATTTTAACATGTCCTCAAGACAAAATTCGAAATTGTTTTGCCTTTCATTTTTCAAATCATGAAATATGATGGCACCGACCCCAACCATTTTTGCTATTTCATCTTTGTTAGAAAGAGAGGGATTCTTTTCTTCAATATTTTTTTTGGCTAATTGGATTGCTTCATTTAATACTTCATCTAATAAAACGACTCTGCCTTTTCTCGTAGACATTTTCTTTCCGTTTTTCAGAATAAAACCAAAAGGGACATGAACGAGAGTTTTTGCAAAGGAGTATCCAAGCTTTTCGAGCACTAAAAAAATTTGTTTAAAATGAAGACTTTGTTCATGACCAACCACATATAATGTTTTAGCAAACGGCTCGTTCTCGTATCGATAAATAGCAGCAGTTAGATCTCTCGTTGCATATAGAGTAGCTCCATCCGATTTTCTAATTAAGCAGGGAGGTAAGCCGTATTCTTCTAACTTTACAACTTCCGCGCCTTCTGAAGTTTCAAGCAAGTTTTTTTGCTGGAGGTTTATTATCGTTTGCTCCATTTTATCATTATAAAATGCCTCTCCATTAAATGAATCGAACTGTATATTTAATAATGTATATATTTTTGAGAACTCTTTCAAAGATTCATCACGAAACCATTGCCAAAGCTGCTTTGCTTCCTCATTTCCATCTTCAAGTTTTTTGAACCAAATCCGCGCCTCTTTCTCAAGCTCTTTGTTTGACTCTGCCTCATCATGGAATCTTACATATAATTTTAATAATTCTTTAATCGGATTTTTTTCAATTATCTCATGATTACCCCATCGTCTATAAGCAACAATTAGTTTTCCAAATTGTGTGCCCCAATCACCGAGATGATTTATTCTAACCGCTTTATATCCACATTTTTCGATAATGTTCCCTAATGAATGACCAATAACAGTAGACCTTAAATGTCCCATCGAAAAAGGCTTTGCAATATTTGGTGATGAAAAATCAATGACAATTCTTTGCTCTTTGTCAAGTGTCTTGGAACCATAATTGGCTTCTTTTCTCAAAATTTCTTTTAAAATCGTTTGGCCAACTACTTCTTTATTAAAAAAACCATTTACATATGGTCCATCTGCCACAACTTTTTCGAAAAGTGGGTGCTGAAATTTTGACGCTATTTCTGAAGCAATTGTAACTGGGGAAGTTTTTAAACGGTTTGCTAATCGAAAACATGGAAAAGCAATATCTCCTTTATTCACATCCTTTGGTTTTTCAAGTAATTCTTGTATGACGCTAGTATGGATTCCTTTATCTAAAGAGATCGAAATCTCTTCTGCAAAAGCCATTAATAATTTTCCCATAAAAAAATCACCCTTTCAATTCATTGGCATTTGTAAAACAAGTATGATAAAAAAAAATCCCGTCTCTAAATAGAGACGAGATTACCCGCGGTACCACTCTGTTTGGCCCAATTGGACCAGCTTCAAAATTGATAACGGATATTATCCGACTACACCCTACTATTTTCAGGCTGCTTCTTAGAAGTGCGTTTCATTATGAAAAAGCTATTAGGCTTTCACCATCCCTAATTCGCTTAAGCTTATTTTTCATAACTACTCTCTTCCGCATTGAATTTAACATATTTTTACTATCATACGAGATAATAGGAATAAATACAATCACTTTATTCTTTAATTTTTGCAAACACACAAGTATCTCTAAGTTCTTTGCCATCAGCACTTAAGCTATCACTTCGCAAAATTCCCTCAAGGGTAAAGCCTATTTTTTTAGGGATTTTTCGGCTGTTCTCATTTTTAGGATCACAGCGAATTTCAATTCGATTAGCTTGAAGATGCAAAAAAGCAAAATCGACTAAGCTTTCGACTGCCTCAGAGATATATCCTTTTTTCTGATAGCGTGAATCACACCAATAGCCAATTTCGAACTTCCTTACTTCCCAATTAATCCGGTGAAGTCCGGTTGAGCCGATGAATGCATCATCATTTTTGCGAAAGATGTGAATCCGAATATCTTCTCGCAATAAAAATTGAGCATATGATTTTCTTACGTTTATTTCAGCTTCTTCCTCTGTTTGTTCTTTATTGGCGAAGGGAAGCCATTTTTTCAAATCTTCGACTGAAGCTTGAATAGCGTTATAAACCATTTTTCCGTCACCAGGTAAGCAAGCACGTAAATAAAGTCTTTCTGTTTCAATTTTTTCTGGAAACTCTACAAAAATCGGGTTCATCTTTAGCAAGACCTCCTTATGCTAAAACGAAAATGAATAGTAACTAAGATTCATAATAGTATAGTGGAAGATTTTGGGGTGATCAAGGTATTTTTTTAAAACAAAAAGCATTTAGCATATGTTTAAAGGACGAGCATACAATTTAATAACAGAATTTTAATAGGTGGCTTGCGCTTGTGTCACAAGTATAGGACTCGGTTCTTGAAAGCCGCTTAAGCTAGACAGGGAGGATAGCAATGAGAAAAAAAATGTACCAGGACGTCGTCGCAAATCATTTCCGCGAGCATTCCTCAACTTATTTATTTGTGATTGTATTGTTTTTAATGGGGGTAATATTTGGTGCAATTGTGGTTAATAGTTTAAGCTTTTCACAAAAAGAAGATTTGTTTTATTATCTTTCTCAATTTTTCGGCCAAGTTTCTGAGGAGAATATTGCAGGGGCACGTGATTTATTCAAGCAAAGTTTTTTACACAATATAAAGTTTATTAGTCTTATGTGGATTTTAGGAATATCAATTATTGGACTGCCAGTTATTTTAGTTCTTTTATTTATGAAAGGGATGGTTGTTGGATTTACGGTCGGATTTTTAGTTAATCAAATGGGATGGGATGGATTTATGCTATCATTTGTTTCTGTGCTGCCCCAAAATCTAATTATCATTCCGATCTTCATCATTGCAACAACCCTTTCAGTTTCATTTTCTTTAAAAATGATTAGCAGACAATTTATGAAGAGGGTAGGACAGCCAATGATGCCGTTATTTGGAAGGTATATGGCTACTTTTGCTGTATCCATTCTTTTTATATGTGCTGCTGCAGGGATAGAAGCATTTATTTCTCCCATATTAATGAAATCAGTCATTCACTCTCTTCAATCATAAAATAAAGACGAATAAACAGAATGGTTTATTCGTCTTTTACTCTCCAATAGCCTAGAGGCTCACCTACGAAAACTTTACTACCTAACCCCAACCCCTTACAAAATTCAAATATTCCGTTTTCGATTAATAACACGACAGTGGAACCGAATTCAAAATAAGCAAGCTCATGACCTTTAGAGGGGTGAATTTGAAGGGATTCTGAATATTTAATGCTGCTAACATTCATAGCTCCAACTTTTATAACTGGGATCGTCCCGTTTTTGTGCCTTATGTAAGTAATGAGTCGTTCGTTCCGACTTAATACTTTGTGCATCTGTTTCAAACCAAATTCATTGACAGGGTAAGTTTTTCCTAAAACATGTTTTTTTTCAATAATCGTTCCAGTGACAGGTGAATGGATTCGATGATAGTCGGCTGGACTTAAATACAAAACGATGAAACAACCTTTATTGTACTTTTGTGTATAGGGCGAATGCTCCAATAATTCTTCTATTTTGTAAGATTGGCCTTTAACAGTAAATGTTAAATGATCATCTATTCTACCAATACCAGTAATGGTGGCATCGACTGGACTGACAAGAGAAGACGAATCTTGATCAATCTTTCGAACCCCGCTTTTCAAACGGCGGATGAAAAAATCATTTAATGTTCGGTAAGCATTCAAAGGCTTTTCAGCCTCTTCAACACGGATCGCATATGTTTTTGCATATAAAGGAATTAGCAATCGGCTTATCTTAGTTTTTGTAAATGCGCCAATTAAATGAGATAGCTCTTTATTTGATGTTAGCTCGGTCAACGTGCGCAAAAAACGTTGATTTAATCTCAAAATCGCAAGCCTCCTTTAATGGAAAGTCAATCTACATTAGATTATATAGAGAGTCATTTTTTGCTTCTAATACATATTTCTTATCATAATGATAGGCTAGTAAAATAATGGTTTGTTCATTTCTGAACTATAGGTAATAACTATCTACATTATATTAATAATAGTATTGAACAATCATTATCCTCAGAATATACTTGACCCGAATACAGAATCTTAGTTTGATAAGTTGTTTAAAGTTGATTAGAAAGCATATGGAACAAGCTCAGAATTAATAACTATTTGTAAGACATAGGAGGTACAAAAAATGTATAAATCAGTCATATTTGATGTGGATGGTACACTTCTCAATTCGGATCAGGCGATCATACTAGCTTTGCAAAAAGTTCTACAAGAAGAGATGGATATCGAATATCCATCTGAAAAACTTACTTATTTATTAGGTATGACAAGTGTGAATAGCTTGAGAATGCTTGAAATTTCAAATATTGAGCGCGCAAATGAAAAACTCCTTCATTATTTAGGTGTCTATCATAATTTGTTATCTATCTATTCTGGAATTGAAAAAATGCTTGAGAAATTGGTGGAAAATAAAATTCATACTGGCATCGTGACTTCGAAAACGCGTGAGGAATTTAAAGCTGATTTTATTCCATTCGGATTACTTAAATATTTCTCACATGTCATATGTGCGGATGATACAGCAAAACATAAGCCTGAACCTGATCCACTATTAAAATATATGGAACAAACAGGTGTGAATCCGAAAACCGCCATTTATATTGGAGATACTATATTTGACCAAATATGTGCCAATGAAGCAAAGATTGATTTTGGGTTGGCCTTGTGGGGTGCAAAACAACCAGAAGCAATATCAGCTACACACCGATTGGATCATCCAGAAGATATTTATCGATTTATGCATTTAATACAGCATTGTGGAAGTCGAGGTGATTTAATATGAAACATGTCGAAATCCTTTCGATTAATATAGGTAAACCTAGGCAAGTACAATTTAATAATAAAGAAGTTTCTACAGGTATTTTTAAAAACCCTACAAAAAAAACTCTATTTTTATCAACCCTGAACTTCGAAGGAGATGGGCAAGCAGATCTTGTACATCATGGAGGCAGGGATAAGGCGGTCTGTGTTTATCCCGCTGAATACTATCCTTTTTGGGAAAATGAATTGCAAAAAACATTGGAATACGGCGCATTCGGAGAAAATATAACAACTAGAGGATTATTGGAATCTGATGTAAACATTGGCGATATTTTTAAGCTTGGTGATGCAGTTGTTCAAGTTACTCAACCAAGGCAGCCTTGTTACAAATTGTCTGTAAAGTACGGAAAACTTGATTTGCCACAAAAAGTACAGGAAACAGGTTATACCGGGTTCTATTTTCGTGTTCTTGAAGAAGGAGTCGTATCTAAGTCCGATAGTTTGATAAAAACCCATTCCCATCCGAAAGCAATATCGGTTGCATTTGCAAACCATATTATGCACCGTGAAAAAGATCAGATCGAGAGTATGAAGAAGATACTTGAAGTGGAGGAACTGTCGCAAAATTGGAGAATAAGATTTTTGAAACGTTTGGAAGGTACCGAAGTTGATTCCCAGATTAGACTAACTGGTAAACAGTGAGGTGATACAACTGCATCGTGAACACGTTACCGAGAGAGTTAAGAGCTGTACGTATAAAGACTTAATGGAATGGAAAAAGCATGTTTTATTTTGTTTAAAATGGTTTAAGAAAGATAATAACAAGTATGAAATTGATGAGTGCGAATTTTTGCTAAAACAAATCGAGGGCCAAATGGCTTATATTAAAGCAAATGACAGGCTTTCATAGTAATTTGAATTGTCTTCATAAACCATTATGTTTACCTATAATAACGATAGGCAATATGTAATTGCTCTTATTTTCATTTCTCTACTATACTATAGATGTGTAGCAAGGCTACATAAATGATTAGAGGAGCTGATTGTTATGTCAAAAGCAGTTTTTTATCATGCAGGTTGCCCGGTTTGTGTAGATGCAGAACAAGTTGTATTGGAGTACCTTGACAAATCAAAAGTCGATACAGAAATCGTGCATCTCGGTACTGATCGAAATCGGATTGAGGAAGCAGAAAGCGCAGGTATTAAATCAGTTCCTGCCCTTGTGATTGGCGGTAATGTTTATCACATCAACTTCGGTGCTAGTTTAGAAGACGTAAAAAAAGGTTAATGTTTAAAGAAGGAGGTGCCTTTGCCGGTGTCTCCTTCTTTTAATTGAGCAAATTTATATGTAAAATGGATAAAAGAATGAACTTGGAAGGTACGATATGTGATGATATTCGATCCACAGCACCGCAAGGAAAATCGTTCAGCTCGGATTAGTATGGCTCTATTCCGGATATCTCAGGCAATAAAAAAGGTGACCCAGGCGGAAAGTGATGCGATCGGATTGTCACCGATACAAATACAAGCATTATTGTTCTGTTTACATACAAGAAAAGATGTTGCAACAGTAGGCAATTTTTCAAATGCAATCGGTACGACACATGTAACAGCCGTAAAGGTTGTGAATGAGCTAGTTAAAAAAGAGCTGATTTATAAAACACAAAAGCCTGAGGATCGTCGAGTGACCTTGCTACAATTAACGTCTAAAGGTAGGGAAATAACGGTGAAGCTTGAACATTGGGGTGGCACACTAGAAGAAGCGCTCGACTCCATTTCTGATGAAATACTAGCAGACTTTGAGCTTGGTCTCGGCTCTATTATTTCAATCATGCATAACCAAGGCCATCTCGCCGTATCGGAACCATGTTTAGGATGTATTCATTTTCATCCGAACACTGGTAATGAGGAAACACCACATTATTGTGGGCTCATTCAAAAATACCTTACTCATGAGGCTTCACTGAAAGAATGTCCTGAACATACCTCCTCAGCTGGTAGCTAACAAAAGCTTACTTTTCATTGACTACATTTGCTTTTAATGATGAGGCTTTTAGGAAAGCCAAAATGGTTTTTATCCAAAGAGAATTCAGTTTACAATTTATAATTATTACTATATAATAATGATTGCATAGTTTTATTTATAATGATTTTAGTTTGATTCTATCCCTTTATCTGTTATAATGAGAATGTTATTGGCGAGGGAGGAACTTCAGTATGGAAAGCAGAATTGATAGAATAAAGAAACAGTTGCATTCATCTAGCTATAAGTTGACGCCTCAGCGTGAAGCGACCGTCCGTGTTTTATTAGAACATGAAGAGGATCATTTGAGTGCGGAAGATGTCTACCTCCTTGTTAAAGAAAAATCGCCTGAGATAGGCTTAGCAACTGTGTACAGAACACTAGAATTGTTAACGGAATTAAAAATTGTTGATAAAATTAACTTTGGTGACGGTGTTTCTCGTTACGATCTTCGTCAAGAAGGTGCAGCACATTTTCATCATCATTTAGTCTGTATTGAATGCGGTGCAGTTGATGAAATCCAAGAGGATTTATTAGAAGATGTTGAGGAAATTGTCGAGCGAAGATGGAACTTCCAAATAAAAGACCATCGTTTAACATTTCATGGCATTTGCCATCGCTGTCATGATAAAGTAGAGGATAATCAGGCTCAAACAGAAGAAAGTAATAAAGAGAATATTAAAGAATAATCATCCTGAACCTTTTCTATATATAAATGATAGAGAAGGTTTTTTATATTCATAATATGGGGGAATGAAAGATGGAAAACAGTTATTTTGTTGGTTGGGGAACACTTGCACTCATTAACGCAGGCTTAGCACAAGGAAAAAATCGAACAGGCTTAAATTGGTTTTTGCTTTCCCTTTTTCTTGGGCCGATTGCAACATTAATTTTACTATTTTCAGAAAAGAAATAAGTAATCTGATTGCTTGTTACTAGGTATAAAACTTGTCCTTATTGGCATATCTTGTATTATAAATGCTTGTACGGAGGACAATAAACAATGAAATCCTGGCTTAAGATTGCGTTACAGACGGTAAAGGTGTTCATCCTATTCACGGGATGCACGATCCTTTTTTATTATGGTATTATGTGGTTAAATGAGGAATATCAAGATTACCACCGTTATGAAGAGCCAAAGGGAGCAGCAGTAAAAGTAATTGCATATGGGAATATAAGTGAATCATCAAGTTGGTTTGAACGGTTAATTCTTTTCTTTTTAAATGGGGAGTAGTGCTGTAATGGAAGACAATCTTAAAGATTTCATACATTATTTAATCGTTGAAAAGGGACTTGCCAAAAATACGATTATTTCGTATGAAAGAGATTTAAAAAGCTATGTAAAATATTTACGAAATGTTGAAAGTATTAAAGATTTGAACGTAGTACAGCGTACGCAAATTGTTCAATTTCTTAAGTTTCTTAAAGAGCAAGGGAAGTCTACGAAAACAATGGCAAGACATATTGCTTCAGTTCGATCATTCCACCAATTTCTTCTTCGGGAAAAGGCTGTGGATCACGATCCATCTGTACATATAGAAACACCTCAGCTCGAAAGGTCACTCCCAAAAGTGCTAAATATGCAAGAGGTTGAGACATTATTAGACTCACCTAAAACACTTGATCATTATGGTCTTCGTGATAAAGCAATGCTTGAGCTATTATATGCTACAGGGATACGGGTTAGCGAACTAATAGGTCTAAATATGGGCGATGTTCATTTAACTATGGGATTTGTTAGGTGCATTGGTAAAGGGAGCAAGGAGAGAATTATTCCAATTGGAAGAACTGCTACAATGGTTTTGGAGCAGTACTTACAAGAGGGTAGAAGTCGATTTGTTTCAAAAAAATATAGAGATGAAGCTTTATTTTTAAATCATCACGGGAAAAGGCTATCTAGACAAGGTTTTTGGAAAATATTGAAGCGTTTAACGGAGGAAGCGGGAATAGAAAAAGAATTAACGCCTCATACATTAAGGCATTCTTTTGCCACTCATCTGCTTGAGAATGGTGCAGATCTGCGTGCAGTTCAAGAAATGCTCGGACATGCCGATATTTCAACAACGCAAATCTATACGCATGTATCAAAAACTAGATTAAAAGATGTATATAAACAACATCATCCGCGAGCATAGGAAAGCTGACCAAAAAAATGGCAGCTTTTTCTTTCTTTTTATGAAAACCTTATGTAGAATATAGATGTCAGACTTCTGACATATTAAAAATGGTTGGATGTTAATCATCTCAAATAGGGCAACCTATTTTTGGAGAAGATACAATTTTTTGAGCTAGTAAAAGATTCGCTCGAACGATTTATCTTGTAACCGTAGTCACAATTTAGGAGGAATGCAATATGTCTTCATACGAATATAACAGAATTTTTGTTGTTGTCATGGATTCAGTTGGAATAGGGGAAGCACCTGATGCCGAACGATTTGGTGATAAGGGAGCCGACACATTTGGCCATATAGCGGACAAAATGAATGGTTTACATATGCCTAATATGGGGAAGTTAGGCCTTAGTAATATTCGCGAAATTAAGGGAATTGCTAAAGCCGAAAATCCATTAGGTTTTTATACAAAAATGCAAGAAGCATCCAATGGAAAAGACACAATGACAGGGCATTGGGAGATTATGGGACTAAATATTCAAACACCTTTTCAAGTATTTCCGGAAGGCTTCCCGCAAGAATTAATATCTGAACTAGAAGCAAGAACTGGAAGAAAGGTGATTGGCAATAAGCCTGCAAGTGGAACAGAAATAATTGTTGAGCTTGGGGAAGAACATATGAAAACAGGCGCACTTATTGTCTATACTTCAGCAGATTCAGTTCTCCAAATAGCTGCACACGAAGAAATAATTCCGATTGAAGAGCAATATCGTATTTGCCAAATTGCAAGGGAATTAACTTTAGATGAAAGATATATGGTTGGAAGGGTTATTGCTAGGCCGTTTATTGGGGAAGTTGGCAGCTTCACAAGAACCTCTAATCGCCATGATTATGCACTAAAGCCTTTTTCCCGTACGGTTATGTCTGAATTAAAGGATTCTGGGTTCGATGTCATTGGAATTGGAAAAATTTCTGATATATTTGACGGTGAGGGTATAACTAAATCACTACGCACGATTTCGAATATGGATGGAATGGACAAATTATTACAAACATTTGATATGAACTTTACTGGTTTAAGCTTTTTAAACCTAGTAGATTTTGATGCTTTATATGGACATCGTCGCGATCCAATAGGGTATGGCAAAGCTTTAGAGGAATATGATGTACGTCTGCCTGAAGTATTTGAAAAAATGCAGGAAGGTGATTTATTAATCATCACGGCTGATCATGGAAATGACCCGACTCATCCTGGAACCGATCATACGAGAGAGTATGTACCACTTTTAGTTTATGCCAAAAATATGCAGGAAGGAAAAGAGCTTCCATTAAGAGAAACCTTCGCTGATATTGGTGCAACGATAGCAGATAACTTTAAAGTGAAATTGCCAAAGCATGGGAAAAGCTTTTTGGCGGATTTGAAATAGATATAAATTCATCATTCGTTTTCAAAACTAGCTATAGGAGGGATAGAACTTGGAACTTTCAAAGATTCAAAAAGCTGCAAACTTTTTAAAAGAAAAATATGATCAGCAGCCACAAATTGGGTTAATTCTTGGCTCAGGACTAGGTGTTTTAGGGGATGAAGTCGAACACGCGATTAAAATCCCATATAATGAGATTCCAAATTTTCCAGTTTCAACAGTAGAAGGACATGCTGGACAGCTTGTTTTTGGATTGCTCAATGGAGTTCAAGTTGTTGTTATGCAAGGACGCTTTCATTATTATGAAGGGTATTCATTCGATAAAGTAACTTTTCCAATTCGGGTTATGAAGGAACTCGGTGTTAAGCAATTAATTGTCACGAATGCTGCAGGTGGAGTGAACGAGAATTTTTCACCAGGAGATTTAATGCTTATTACTGATCATATTAATAATATGGGCAGCAATCCATTAATTGGACCTAATGACAATCAGATGGGTGTTCGTTTTCTAGATATGTCTGAAGCATATTCAAGTGCTCTGAGGAGCAAAGCGAAGGAGATTGCTGCTTCGTTAAATCTTCCTATTCGTGAAGGTGTTTATGTTGGGAATACAGGTCCAACATATGAAACCCCAGCAGAGGTTCGTATGATCCGTCATTTAGGAGGAGATGCTGTTGGGATGTCTACTGTACCTGAAGTGATTGTCGCCAGACATGCGGGCTTGGATGTCCTAGGAATCTCTTGTATTTCCAATATGGCAGCTGGAATATTGGATCAACCTTTAAATCATGAGGACGTAATTGAAACGACTGAAAAAGTAAAGGTTGACTTTTTGCGTTATGTTAAAGCTATAGTGGGTGATTTAAAATGAGAATGGTTGATATAATTGAGCATAAGCGGGATGGCAAAGAACTTACAACTGAAGAAATTCAATTTTTTACTAAAGGCTACACGGATGGGACAATTCCGGATTATCAAGTTAGTGCACTATTAATGGCTATTTTCTTTCAAGGGATGACAGAAAAAGAAAGAGCTGATTTGACAATGGAAATGGTTGAATCAGGTGACAAAATTGATCTGTCGAAAATTAATGGAATTAAAGTGGATAAACACTCGACAGGGGGAGTTGGTGATACGACAACTCTTGTTTTAGGACCATTAGTCGCAGCTGTAGGAGTTCCAGTAGCAAAAATGTCAGGTCGCGGACTTGGGCATACTGGCGGTACGATTGATAAACTTGAATCTGTTGCAGGTTTTCATGTTGAATTAGAAAATGAAGAATTTATTAATCTTGTGAATAAAAATAAAATTGCGGTAATCGGTCAAAGTGGAAACCTCACACCTGCTGACAAGAAGCTATATGCTCTTCGAGATGTTACAGCAACAGTCAATAGCATTCCATTGATTGCCGGCTCGATTATGAGTAAAAAAATTGCAGCAGGTGCTGACGCCATTGTTCTTGATGTAAAAACAGGTGCAGGAGCATTTATGAAAACACTTGATGATTCTCGTGAACTGGCGAAGGCGATGGTTCAAATTGGCAATAGTGTTGGAAGAAACACGATGGCAGTCATCTCAGATATGAGCCAACCGCTTGGTTATGCGATCGGAAATGCACTTGAAGTAAAAGAAGCAATCGACACTTTAAAAGGAGAAGGACCAGAAGACTTAACTGAATTAAGCTTAACATTAGGAAGTCATATGGTTGTTCTCGCTAATCAAGCCAGTTCATTAGGAGAAGCTCGTGAAATGCTTATGGAAGTGATAAAGAATGGAAAAGCTTTAGACACTTTTAAAACATTCTTAAGCTCTCAAGGAGGAGATCCATCTGTCGTTGACCATCCTGAGAGACTTCCACAAGCCAAATTTATAATTGAACTTCCTGCACTTACGGATGGATATGTTTCTGAAATCGTTGCAGATGAAATTGGAACGGCCGCGATGCTTCTTGGAGCAGGCAGAGCAACGAAGGATTCTGTTATTGACCTGGCGGTTGGTCTAGTACTACGTAAGAAAATTGGCGACAAGGTGAGTAAAGGTGAGTCCATCGTCACGATTTATAGTAATTTTGCTAATGTCGACGAAGTAAAAACGAAGCTATATGAAAATATTATGATTTCAAGTGAAAAAATAGCTGCACCAAAACTCATTCATGAAGAAATAACAAAATAAATAAAAAATTACTTAAAACGCTAGTAGAATGAACATTCACTAGCGTTTTTTTTATTTAACCCAAATATTAGGTTATGCACCATTCTAAAAATTTATCCAAACCTTATTGGAATAAAAAGTATAAATTTGGTTTATGTGGTAAGAATGGGAGTTATATAGAATGGAGGGTTATGTGATGAAACGGATCGTCTCATTTATTGTAATGTCTTTCTTATTAATTTCAGTCTTCGTTCCTTCTACACTAGCAAGAGAAGAAGGAGTAGATTTAGTTGAAAATGTGAAATCTGCTATTTTAATCGAGCGTGATACTGGAACAGTATTATTTGAAAAAAACAGTCATGAGCAACTTCCTCCTGCAAGTATGACGAAGGTAATGACAATGCTGCTAATAATGGAAGCACTTGACAAAGGTAAACTATCAATGAACGAGAAAATTCGCACAAGTGAATATGCAGCTTCAATGGGAGGATCACAAATATTTCTGGAGCCAGGAGAAGAGATGACAACAAAGCAAATGTTAGAAGGCATTGCGATTGCTTCAGGAAATGATGCATCAGTGGCGATGGCAGAAAGGTTGGCAGGCTCTGAGGAAGAGTTTGTCAAGTTAATGAATAAAAAAGCAAAAGAGCTAGGATTAAAAAATACAGAGTTTAAATCTGCAACTGGTTTACCAGGGAAAAATGATCATAGTACAGCACATGATATGGCAATAATGGCGAAGGAACTCCTTAAGTATGAAGAGATAACTAAATTTACGAGCGTTTATGAATCATATCTTCGTGAAGATACAGATAAGAAATTTTGGCTCGTCAATACAAATAAGCTTGTTCGATTTTATCCAGGTGTGGATGGGTTAAAAACAGGTTTTACGAATGAAGCTAAATACTGTTTAACCGCTACTGCAGAAAAAGATGGAATGAGAGTCATTGCCGTCGTATTTGGTGCACCAACATCAAAAGAGCGGAATGCTCAAGTAACGAAAATGCTAGATTATGCTTTTAGCCAATATAAAACACATCCAATGTTTAAAAGAAATATGTCACTTGGGCAAGTGGCAGTAAGCAAAGGTGAAAAGAAGCGAATTGAGGCACTCAC
Organism: Cytobacillus sp. Bva_UNVM-123; assembly: GCF_046351715.2. NCBI lineage: Bacteria > Bacillati > Bacillota > Bacilli > Caryophanales > Bacillaceae > Cytobacillus > Cytobacillus sp. Bva_UNVM-123. The sequence goes on along the minus strand of NZ_CM177772.1, from coordinate 3,194,897 downwards.
AAGCGAACCAATCTCCCTTTTAACGAAAAAAGGCGAAGGATTAGAACACATTAAGCAGACAGTCATTTTAGATAAAAACATAAAAGCACCTGTAAAAAAAGGAGATAAAGTGGGTGTTTTAAAGCTTGAGCAAGATGGAAAAACATTAGTCGAAAGCCCTCTTGTTGCAAAAGAATCTAGCCCTAAAGCAAGCTGGTGGACGTTATACAAACGATCAATGGGTATGTTTACAAAAGCAGGAAGTTAAAAACACATCCACTGTCTTTTTGTGGTGCCAGGCACCACTCGTGGACAAATAGGGCAAACTGTCTTTTGGTAGTGCCTGGCACCGCTTTTGTCGAAAGGGTTAAGATTGTTTATATTTTTAGCGAATGAACACTAGTTTTGTCTGTAGGAAGGAAATCTGCATTTGAACAGCGAATTGGATTCACTATAAAGGGGCCAAAAGGCTATCATGATAAAACGTGGTAGGATTTGAAATAAGGAGGCTAATATAGTGAGTCTAACGATCGACTTAGAAGTAAAAAGTGACGTTCTATGTATTCGGTTAACCGGAGAACTTGATCATCATTCTGCCGATATTCTTAGAGAGCAAGCAACGAAGGCGATTGAAGAATATGATATTCATCATATTATCTTAAATCTTGAGCATTTAACTTTTATGGACAGCTCTGGACTAGGTGTTATTCTAGGCAGATATAAACAAATTAAACAACAGCATGGTGAAATGGTTGTTTGTGCAATCTCTCCAGCCGTTCAAAGATTATTTGACATGTCGGGCCTTTTTAAAATCATTAGTTTAGAACCGACGGAAGAATTTGCTTTGCAAAGACTGGGGGTTGCGTAAGATGAAAAATGAAATGCAGCTTAAATTTAGTGCATTAAGTCAGAATGAATCATTTGCTCGTGTTACGGTCGCAGCATTTGTCAGTCAACTTGATCCGACAATGGATGAGCTTACCGAAATAAAAACCGTTGTGTCAGAAGCAGTAACAAACTCCATTATTCACGGGTATGAACAAGATCCGAATGGTATCATTTACATTACGGTCAAAATCGAAGATGGATTAGTGGAACTTTCGATTAAGGATGATGGCTTAGGAATTCCAGATATTGATGAAGCACGCATACCGTTATATACGACAAAGCCTGAACTTGAAAGATCTGGAATGGGATTTACGATTATGGAAAACTTTATGGATGAAATTGAAATAAGTTCACAACTTGGAAAAGGCACAGAGATCCGATTAAGAAAGCATCTAGCAAAAAATAAAATGCTATGCAATTAAGGGAGTCTTGCTATGGATGTGGAGGTTAAAACGGAAAATAGCCAAACGTTTTTGAAGGACCATGAAGTAAAGGAACTCATCAAGAGAAGCCAAGATGGAGATCAAGAAGCACGTGATTTAATTGTGCAAAAAAACATGAGACTCGTCTGGTCAGTCGTGCAACGTTTTCTAAACAGGGGATATGAACCAGATGACCTTTTTCAAATCGGTTGCATTGGTTTATTAAAGTCAGTTGATAAATTTGATCTTAGTTATGATGTGAAATTCTCAACGTACGCAGTTCCGATGATAATTGGAGAAATTCAACGTTTTATTAGAGATGACGGCACAATAAAAGTAAGTCGTTCCTTAAAAGAGATGAGCAATAAAATTAGGCGAGCTAAAGATGAATTGTCAAAAATCCTCGGGAGGATTCCAACCATTAATGAATTGTCCGAGCATCTTGACATCCCTGCTGAAGATATTATTTTAGCTCAGGATGCAAGCCGAACACCTACTTCGATTCATGAAACAGTATATGAAAATGATGGAGATCCGATTACGCTTCTCGATCAAATTGATGATGGAAATGAAGGGAAATGGTTTGACAAAATTGCCTTAAAAGAAGCGATTAATGAACTTGATAATCGAGAGAGATTAATCGTGTATTTACGCTACTATAAGGATCAAACACAATCAGAAGTTGCTGTCAGGCTTGGTATTTCACAAGTCCAAGTTTCTCGCCTTGAGAAAAAGATTCTTCAACAAATGAAAGACCGCATGGATTAACGTTAATCAAGACCAAAATTATTAAAAGTTAGATAAAATAAAGGACATAACATATTTTATATGACTAATATGTTATGTCTTTTCTTGTTGAACTAACTCCCCCAATAGTACAAGAAGATTCAATCCTTAAATTTAAAACTTGTTCCATCACCTTTTACTATTTGTTTAAAGGTTTCTGCATCCAAAATTATATATTTATATTTGAGGGACTTATCAGTGTTTAGTATGGAACAATAAAAATACACTTGGCGATTAGGACTAACTCCACTATGTGGATCGGCATAAACATTGTATAAATTTATGTAGTAATAATCAGTCACTTTGGATTTGATAAACGATTTTAAGTCCTTGTAAAGCAATTTTTGCCGAAAATTTATATCAGCTTCCTTATATTCGGTATAATTCGTTAGGCTGCCATTAAGAAAATACTCCTCGGCACTAATAAATTGCTTTTCCTTATTATCTGGAAATAGATAATTATCTTTAGCCAAGATGTGAATTGGATTTTGCAAGTGAACTATTGAAAAAATAAACACAGACAAAATGATTAAGTAAAGCTTCTTCATGAGGACACTCCCTTTTGGTTTTTAAGCTGTCCATAGAGACATTCAACTAAACTTCCAATACTTCAATAAGAAAGAGCTATTCTCCTTCTTGAAGAATAGCCCTCGTTTTAAGTGAATTAATCAGTAGGTTTAATTTTTTTCATACATACCATGGTAATTTATAATCCATTTTCTTACCTTGTTTACTATTTTTATCTGTTACTATCCAATTACCATCTTTCTTTTGTACTTGATAATTTACATTTGTACCATCAGACTTTTTAAAGAGAATATAACCTGTATTTCCTTTAATAATGGTTACAGGGTCAATAACATTTTTGTAGGGTATCTCTCTCTCAGGAAGCAAAACGTTTGTTACGATTTCTTCTGCAATATTAAATAAAGATTTAAATTCCTTATTTATTTCTGTTTGGTATTGCAATTGATTGTATGTGTAAGAAGAGTAAGACTCTGAATTCAAATTAAAAGACTGTTTTATATCTGAAAGTGTTGCTTTATAAAATTCATTTATATCCTTTTCTAATTTATCTCCCTCATGTTGAAAGCTAATTGTTTTAACCCCAAATGTGTCTATTTTGAAAGTCATTGTTTCCTTACCATAAGGAGGGTCATGTGCATGGTCAAATGTTGTGACTTGGATTTTTGCAATAAAGCTAAACTGACCCTCATGCCCTCTGATGATACTCAAAATCTTAGCATCATATAAACCATATTGTTTAGGATATCCATAGTAATTAATTATTTCCTTTTGTATGGATGGTTCAAGTGATGTAATCAATGTATCATATATAAGTTTACAATCAGGTTGCTCACTTTGGGCATCAAGATTTCCTGAAAGTTTTTCCGCAACCACTTGATGGTTATTAATATGGATGCTAAGAAGAACAACAGATAATATTACCAGGAATTTCTTCATCGAAAACTCCTTTAATATAGATTTAATTAATGAGTATTTTTCACTGAAATCTTTAAATTATTCTTCAACTAAATTGCCCGTTAGGTGAAGAAGAGGGGTAGAAGGTTATTCTCCTTTATAACTTTTTATAAACATCTGCATAAGCAACTTTCAGTTGCTCTCTGAGTTGTTTATTTTCTTCCTCCAATTTTTTGTTCTTTCTTTTTAGTGAGGCGATAAGGGCATCTTTATTGCTTTCGTTCATTTCTCGTTTTACTTGTTTCGGTGTAGGTACTTGTAATTGCTGATTTCGTAATGTTTCAATTCTCGAACGGAATTCCTTGTTGTTATACAGTGTTGCTTTTGATATACCAGCTTCATTGGATACACTGTTGAAATTTATTTTTTCATTAGCTTTAATAAGCCTTTTAATGGCTTCGTCTACCTTCTGATAGGTGTTAGCTCTACGAATCGCATGAATGGCTTTCAAGTGGGCTGAACGATCATATTCAGCCATTTTGAACACCTAAATTTCTTTTGATACGGGCTTGTCTACCAAAGATAATATTTCCTCCTTGAAGGGTATTTAAAATGTTCTGATACCGTTGTAAATTTCTTTCGTTTTTCTCAGCTATATCTTTTCGACCTCTTTGTTTTGCTATTTCAATTGCTTTTATAGTTGTTTTAATGTGAAGCTCATATTTTTCCTTATCTAACTCTGAAAAGCCAACAGCTAAATCCTTACATGGTGTTTGATTGTCACCGCAAGTAAGACAGGGTGGGGCTTCCATATAAGGACAGCTTCCGTTTAATCGAGCGTGACATGTTCCATAAGGGTTGTCCATCGCATTCAGCTTGTGATCCTGCCATAAGGCATCTAATATATCGGTTGGTATGTCTTCATCTGCCCTGATTTCCTGTACTTCGCCGTTTAGGTTAAATGTGAAAACTCCTTGCCTGATTACCGATTCAAATGCCTTTCTTTTCGTATCGTCTAATAGTCTTGCATACCTTAATGTCATTTCTGGTGAAGCGTGTGCTAAAAGCTCCTGTACCGTCAGTATATCCGCACCACCGTTTAACATCTTCACCCCATAAGTATGTCGGAATTGGTGAGTTTTAAAATGAAATAAGATTCCACTTTCATCAGTGATATTCTTTTTCATTGCCAATACGTTTAATTCTACTCTTATAAAATCTTGATCAAAAGGTTTTCCTTTCCTTTGACCACGATAACGAACGAAAATATAACCTTCGGGATTGTTATCTTGATTGCTATGCTTTTTAGATTTTTCTATCAAAACCGCAAGGATTCCAGCTAATTCATCATCAATGGGGATTCGGTGCCCTTTAACATAGGTTTTTTCAATATCAGTTTCAATGGAGTATTGACCATTTAGTTTCACCAAGCAATCAGAAGTTAACCCTAATACATCGGAAATTCTAAGGCCTGTTTTAAATGCAACCATGACAACAGGAATAACATCTTTATGCAAGTCATCAATATGAGTAAAGAGTTGCTCTAATACATAGTCAGGGATGTAATCAATTTCATCAATTGATTTTTTTCTTATTTTAGGCTTATCTTCAGGATAGATTAACAATCTTACATGAGTGGCGGGAGCCATTTCATACTCATATCGTTGAATATCCTCAAGAAACTTTTGTAAGTATGTTAATGATTGATATACATACAGTTCAGGATTCGAGTCTCGTCGTTTTAGATTGTTTTTAGCGTATTCATGTAAGTATTCAACGTACTCTTCAATATGATGACGTTTTAAGGATTTTATATCAAACCATGATTTTTCCTTAGAGAAGATAAACTTGAAAAATTCAGATAAAGAATAAAGATATTTTATTGCTGTACTCCAAGAGAAGTTATTTTTACTTAATAACCGTTGTTTATAGTATTTTTTAACTTGCTCACGAACTCTTGGGTCAATATTGTAAATATTAAGGAAATAATTTTTATCGGATTTATTGTAATAAATACCGTATTTTTCATGTAAATTACGAATATCCCATTTGTCTTTTTTCCATTCTTCACGTTTATCAGTGAATCGTAATAGGGCATTATAAATGAGTCTCAAAAAACTAGCTACTGGTGTTTTTATGATAGAATCTTTTCTTATTTCTCGTTTTTTAATAAAATGGGTCTTCAGTCCAATTTCATTCAACCAAAACAAATACTCACGTTCTACTTTATCAATATCTAACCCCAAGAAAGATGATAGTTTAGGATATTTCTCGTTAAAGAACTTCGTCAAGTTATTTAACAATTTTTGATATTCAGATGCAGTTTGGATTGACCACAAATCATTAAACAGTTTCTTATAATACACATATTTCACTTGTAAATTGATAGATGGATTGATGAATTGAAACTTAAGAAATTTAAGTGAATCCTTATAGTTCGTTACCATTTTATTAAATTGCTTAATTTTACCTATATCATAGATACTCCATATGTCGTTGATTAAGAAATATGGATTGTTTACTTCTTCAAATGAAACAGAACCATCTTCATGTACTGTTTTTTCGAAGTACATTGAAAGTTCTCTTTGTAAACCTTCATGAAAACCTATTCCTTTTACCTGAACATTCTTTATTTGCTTCATCCATTAACTCCTTTCAGCTATTTTTCTTTAAGTTAAATTCGGATTGTGCCTTTTGCCAATCTTCTCGAATATCTTCATTCGAAGGATGTAGGTATAGGTTCATGGTTGTTTGGATTTGTGAGTGTCCTAACCGTTCTTGCACTTGTTTAATATCCTTCGTTTTCTGATAATAGATTGTAGCGTGAGTATGGCGGAATAGATGAGGGTGTAGGTTTATCCCTGTTTTCTTTTTTAAACGCTTAAATAAGGATTCTACATTCCAGTATTCCATTGGTTTCCCTACATCTTTACCTCGCAACTTTACAAAAACAAAGTTTGAATCTAAATCCAATTCGTCAATCACTTCATACAAGTAATCATCATATAAGTCCAATAAGGATTGTGACACATATATTTCTCGTTCTCCTGTTTTTAACATAGCACCATTTTTCAACTCGCCACGATCTACTAAACGAATCCGATGCCCCTTCCCATGATCATAAACAAAATCCTCCATGAAAAGAGCGAGAGCTTCACCAATACGCAATCCTGTTTCAAATAACAATTGAATTAAGAACCTATCTCTTATATTAGTAGTTGCTTGTAATACTTGTTCTTTTGAGAGTGTTTCTACTCTTTTGCGTGGTTCATTTAATTTTAGTATGTTTCTGATTGACGGCTTGTCCTTATTAACATGATGTAAGAAACTTTTGTAGCGTGAGTGTCCTCCTGTAAAAACTTGCCTCATTAACTTTTCCATCATGTCATTTTGTACTTCTTCATTTCGGTAGAGGTAATCATAGAAGTTTGCGATAACTGTAATTGTAAGGTTAATTGTTTTTTCTGTTCGCTTTGCTTTCTCTTTTTGTAGAGGAGTGACTTTTGAACTCTCATAAGGACTTCTTAACCAACCCACAAACTCTACTAAATCTTCTAACCTAATAGACCAATAATCTATATTTGTTTCTTCCAAATAAGTGAAAAAATGTTTTATGGAATAGCAATATGTTTTTTGAGTATTAGGACTTTTCCCTGTCTTATCTAAATATTTTATATATTTCATAACTGGCATTACAGGGAATCCATTTTGATCCAATAATATGTACCTCTTACTGTTATTCTCCAAGATAACCTCTTGAACCCTAATAGCATTTCACCTCCGAAAATTTAGTAACGTTCGGTCTAAAGACCTCACTACGCCTCCCGGTGTGGGCTACGTCCTCCACCTTGCTGTAGCAAACGTATGTTCTCTTTATTATATACATATTAGACTATATTTTCAATAATTAGTTAATAAATCAAGTATGTATAAAATAAGAGGATATATGCTCATATATTGAACATAATATCCTCTTATTAGTTTAGTCTATTTAAATGTAATCCATGCGGTCTTTCCAATTTTTGGCCAACATGAAGAAAATATATCTAACTCATACTATTATATATGGAAATTAAGTGTGGGAAGTGAACGAAATGGAACATACAGTTTATATTCGCTTGTGCCACCGAGTACAGGTACGACCGCACGAAACGATTTTATTAAAAGATGTTGCCCAAATTATCGCTGCTGAAACTATCATTGAGAAGCTTGAGAAACTCCCAATTTATAAAGTTACAGAACTTGATCAAAACATAATTGTTATCGATGTGATGAAAATAATTCGTTTTGTAAACCAAAAGATTCAGCCCGTTGATATTCAAACGATCGGTCCATCACAAGTAATTATTGAAGTCATTTCGAAAAAGCGTAAAGTATCGATTCCACTGTTTTTAATCGTGTGGCTTCTTTTGTTTTTTGGGGCAGCACTTACAATTATGAACTTTCATGAAGATGTTAGTATGCAGCGAGTCCAACAGCGTATTTATACAATCATAACGGGTGAAGTTGATAAAAAGCCTTTAATTTTTCAAATTCCATATTCCTTCGGATTAGGTTTAGGAATGATTCTATTTTTTAATCATCTTTTTAAAAAGCGATTAAATGAAGAGCCAAGCCCTTTAGAAGTTGAAATGTTTAATTATCAGATGGATTTAGATCAGTATATTTCATTAAATGAAAACAAAGAAAGCATGAAAAGTCTTGACGACGATTAATGTTTTATTTGTTATTTTTATCGGCTTAGCGGGTGGGCTTGCGGTTGGCTCTGGTTTTGTTGCTTTTTTGACAGTCTTAGGCATTATTCCAAGATTAACTCAGCTTACAAAAACAATGAAAATGATTCGCTTCTATGAGTGGGCAGTCGTTTTAGGTGCGGTGATAGGTGGATTAGCTACTTTATGGGATTTTTACTTTCGACTCACCCCTTATCTTTTAATATTCATTGGCTTTGCTACAGGAATATTTGTAGGTATGTTAGCTGCAGCATTAACCGAGGTATTAAATGTCTTACCTATTCTGGCAAAAAGAATTGGGATTGAGCGAAAGATTATCATCCTGTTAATGGCAATTGTATTTGGTAAAATATTCGGGTCTTTATTTCAATGGATTTATTTTGTAGGGAAGTAAGTTAAATTCGTAGATGAGAGGATAATCTAGCTATGGAAAAGCAGCGGCACGTTATTTTAATAACTGATGGGGATGACTATGCTAGAAAATCAATTGAATATGTCGCCAAGGAAGTAGGAGGCAGGTGCATTTCATTGTCCCATGGCAATCCAACATCTATAGATGGTCCCCTAATTGTAAAACTCATTAAAAAAGCAGCAAACGATCCTGTTTTTGTCATGTTTGATGATAGTGGGCTTGTCGGTGAAGGTGCTGGAGAGAAAGCATTAAAATATGTTGCGAGACATGAAGATATTCATGTTTTAGGTATATTGGCTGTAGCTGCGAAAACAAAGCAGGCAGAATGGACGAGAATTGATATTTCGATTGATTGTAATGGAGAGCTTACACCATATGGGGTCGACAAATTTGGGATACCTGAATTGGAAATAGGAAGACTAAATGGTGATACAGTTTATTGTCTTGATGAACTGAACGTACCCATTATTGTTGGAATCGGTGATATTGGTAAAATGGCGAAAAAGGATCATTACGAAAACGGTTCTCCAATTACAATGAAAGCTATTGAACTTATATTAGAAAGGAGCGGTTATCGTGTCAGACAACAAGCAGGAGAATAAAATGCCTATCCCTGAATCTTTAGAAAAAATAGAAAAATATATGGAAGAGCGAGTTGGACTAGAAGTATGCTGTGATTTAGGGTTAAGGAGACTAAAGATTCTTCGCAAAGGGGTCGACCTCTATTATGTAAATGGTTTAACCGACTCACTAATTATAAGTCGATTAATTGAAGAGCTTGTTGAAATAAATGATAATGAAAAGCAAACCTCGAAAATTTTTGAAATTATTGAAAATCGCCTTGTACATGATTCTGTTGAGAAAATAAAGACAATGGATGAACTTGTTGATCAAGTCCTATCTGGACTCATTGTTGTCGTAATCGAGGGAGAAACGACTGCATTTGCTGTAGATGTCCGTAGCTATCCAGGAAGAACGCCTCTGGAACCTGATACGGAAAAAGTTATTCGCGGGTCTAGAGATGGATTTGTTGAAAACATTATATTGAATACTGCATTAACAAGAAGAAGAATCAGGGATGAAAGGCTCCGTTTTGAAATTACATCGGTTGGTGAAAGATCGAAGACAGATGTTGCGATTGCGTATATAAAGGACATTGCAAATAAAGATTTGATCGAAATTGTAAAACGAGAAATTGAAACCATTAAAATTGATGGAATTCCAATGGCCGATAAAACAATTGAGGAATTTTTATTTAAACAAGGATATGATCCATTCCCTTATGTTCGTTATACTGAGCGTCCAGATGTTGCTGCAACCCATTTACTTGAAGGTCATGTGCTTGTATATGTAGATACATCACCAAGTGTAATTATTACACCTACAACGTATTTCTATCATATGCAGCATGCGGAAGAGTATCGACAATCCCCTGCTGTAGGAACTTTTGAACGTTGGATGCGTTTTATTGGAATAGTCTCATCCTTATTCCTGCTCCCCCTTTGGTTTTTATTTGTGTTGGAGCCGTCATTGTTACCAGAAAAGCTGTCATTTATTGGACCGAACAAAGAAACAAATGTCCCCATCATTTTTCAAATATTCATTGCGGATTTTGGAATAGAGATTTTGAGAATGGCAGCCATTCATACGCCGACTCCACTGGCGACAGCTATGGGATTAATTGCTGCTGTTTTGATCGGACAAATTGCGATTGATGTTGGACTTTTCGTTCCTGAAGTAATCCTTTATGTATCATTAGCTGCTATTGGAACATATACGACTCCCAGCTACGAATTAAGTGTCGCCAATAAGATCACAAGGCTTTGCTTCTTAATTGCAGTTGCTTTGTTTCACGTTCCAGGTTTTGTTATCTCCATTACAATATTCATTATTTGGCTTGCATGTAAAAAACCACTGAACACACCATATTTATGGCCATTTATTCCATTTTATCCAAAAGCATTTTTACAAATATTAGTTCGTCGTGCAATTCCAGGTTCGAAGCTTCGCCCAAGTATTAATCGTACTGAAGATCGTGTAAGACAGCCGGTCAAATGAAGGGACTTACTTTTACAAAGTAATTGAGCTTCATGTATATTTATGTTAAAGTGTTTTTAATTCTTTTATGAATTCTGTCTATTTAATGTTGCGGAACAATAAAGGGTGTATTTATATGTCACATTTGCATTTTTTTGAATAAAATAGTAAAGGAAACAGGCATTCTATGCTTTTAGGAAGAGGGGAAAATATGTATTTTCACGGGACGATGAAAGTGAATGCTAAAGGACATTTAGAAATAGGCGAAATGGATACAGTAGAACTTGTGCAGGAGTTTGGTACGCCGTTATATGTATATGATGTCGCATTAATGAGAGAGAGAGCAAGGGGCTTTAAGCAAACATTTGAAAATCTTGGGGTTGCTGCACAAGTAGCATACGCGAGTAAAGCATTTTCCTGTATTGCTATGGCGCAACTTGCAAACGAAGAAGGATTATCTTTAGATGTTGTTTCTGGTGGGGAGCTTTATACAGCATTAATGGCTGAATTTCCACCTGAACGTATTCATTTTCATGGGAATAACAAAAGTAAAGCTGAATTAGAAATGGCTTTACAAAATAATATAGGATGTATTGTTGTTGATAATTTCTATGAATTAGAGCTACTAAGTTCATTATGCGAAAACATGGCGAAAACAACAAAAATCCTCTTAAGAGTTACACCTGGTATTGAAGCACATACACATGATTATATTTTAACAGGTCAGGAAGATTCGAAATTCGGCTTTGATTTGCAAAATGGACAAGCTGAGCAAGCATTGAAAATCGCACTTGAATCTTCAAAAATAGAAATGTTAGGAATACATTGCCATATCGGATCGCAAATTTTTGAAACAACGGGTTTTATTGTAGCAGCAGAAAAGATTAGCCAAAAGCTGTATGATTGGAAAGATAAACTAAGCTTTGAAGCAAAGGTGCTAAATTTAGGTGGTGGATTCGGCATAAGATACACAGATGAGGATAAGCCACTTCCAGCAGCACAATACGTTGCAGAAATCATTCAAGAGGTTCAGAAACAAGTTGCAAAATTTGCTTTAAATATGCCAGAAATTTGGATTGAGCCAGGACGCTCTTTAGTTGGTGATGCTGGTACGACATTTTATAAAATTGGTTCAAGAAAAGAAGTGCCTAATATTCGCCAATATGTTGCCGTAGATGGTGGGATGAGTGATAATATCCGTCCGGCTCTTTATCAAGCAAAATATGAAGCTGTGCTGGCAAATCGAGTACTGGATAAAGCTGAAGAAACGGTTTCAATTGCTGGAAAATGTTGTGAGTCAGGAGATATGCTTATTTGGGATTTACCGTTGCCAAAAAGTAGTAGCGATGATGTACTAGCGGTTTTCTGTACAGGTGCGTATGGTTATGCAATGGCCAATAATTATAATCGCATACCTAGACCACCTATTGTTTTTGTTGAAAATGGGCAGGCAAAGCTCGTCGTTCGAAGAGAGTCGTTCGAAGATATAGTTCGAATGGATTTGCCCCTGAAAGAAATGATAAAATATTAAGCACCCTCATACAGGTGCTTTTTTTTGTACAACTAGCTGCATTAAACAAAGAAAAAGGCGATGGACCAAAGGTTTAAATGGTCATTCATCGTGCCGAAACAGGAAATGCCATTTAAGTGAAAAAGCTCCTATTCCATTTGGCATAATGGTAATCTAGCGGCATTTCGTGTAAAATAAGAATAATCCACGAATCAATGAATATAGAAAGAAATAGTGATAATGTTTTTTTGGGAGGACACTAAACGATTTATGAAGAAAAAAAATTGGCTTCTCTTTGCTATACTTTTCATTTTTAGTCTCTCATGGGGATTATATTATTGGTTTTTCATTGTTCCATCTCAGTAAGGACCAAAAAACTCGGCATCATAAGCAGGCTTAAAGTTTCGGAACAAACGAAGCGCACAATCTATATAATGCTAAAGAGGTTTGAATTGGTGAAGTTTGGGGGAAAATATGGATGGAACGTTTAATCATAATGAGGGATAATGATGTTAATACGATATAAGAAAACTTTTGAGAAAATTGCAATGGGTCTCTTATCTTTTATGCCAAATGAAAAGGACTTGAAAATACTACAGCAAACGATGAAGCAGTATGAATGTGAAGAGGATTTAAGTTTGTTTTTATGGAAAGAAGGAGAAGATATCATTGGATTAATAGGCGCTTCATTTGATAATGATTTCATTATGATTCAGCATATCTCTGTCAATCCTTCTCATCGACATCAAGGGATTGGAAAATCAATGGTTAAGGCATTACATGAGATGTATCCAGAAAAAAGCTTAACAGCAAATGAAAATACAGAAGCGTTTCTAGATAAATGTGATTATCATACTGATACAATCGAGTAGGAGGGGGTGATTAACCCCCGACCTCTCACACCACCGTACGTACGGTTCCGTATACGGCGGTTCAATTAAGATGAGTAACGCAAAGATTCGTAACGAACTTGCAGACTTCTTAACCCTTGCTTTTCCCAGTAGGAAATGCCGAGGGTTCTGTGTAATATGGGGCTATTTGAAATTCGCCAGTAGCCTTTTCGACTGTTTCCCCACTCATATGCTTTTCCATAAGGAATGTTAAAGCGAGCGAGATTTCTGACTCTTGTTCGTGGGCTCTTCCAATTCTTCCAAAGGCACATTCGCAATCTTCTTTTAATCCAGCTGTCTAAAGATTTAAATATTGTTGGTGTCTCTGCGAGCGCGAAGTAACCACACCAGCCAGTTAGATATTGATTTAGTTTTTCAATGCGATATTCCATTGGAAATGGCATCTTTCTTGAGGTAATTTCTCGTATTTTTTTCTTCATTCGGTGTAGGCTTGTTTTCGCAATACGAACCTTCGGTTCTTTATGGTAGGTAAAACTAAACCCTAAGAACTTCCGATTCCACGGTCGGTCTACTGCTGACTTTTGTTCATTTACTTTAAGTCGTAGTTTTCCTTCAATAAATCGCTGTACACTTGCCATCGTACGTTCGCCTGCACGTTTACTTTTCACGTAAATATTACAGTCATCTGCGTACCGAACGAATTTATGACCTCGTCTCTCTAATTCTTTATCGAGCTCATCTAACACGATGTTTGAAAGTAACGGGCTGAGTGGACCACCTTGTGGTGTTCCTTCTTCTGTACTTGAAATCACTCCATTTATCATGACACCGGCTTGGAGATATTTTCGGATGAGTTTGAGTAATGGCTTATCTTGAATTCTTTTTGCTAATGTACTCATTAAGCGGTCATGATTGACTTTGTCAAAGAACTTTTCTAAGTCCATATCGACAACCCATCGATATCCTTCTTTCAAATAACCTTTCGCTTTTCGGACAGCGTCATGGGCACTCCGATTTGGTCGAAATCCATAACTATTATCCGAAAATATTGGATCATATTCCTCTGATAATATCTGCGATATAGCTTGTTGAATCAAACGGTCTGTCACGGTGGGGATACCTAGTAAACGCACACCGCCGTCTGGTTTCGGGATTTCGACACGACGCACCGGTTGCGGTTCATAGGTTCCCGCTAGAATCTGCGATTTAATGGATTCCCAATTTTCGAGGATGTGCTCTCGTAAGGATTTTACGGGCATCATGTCTACTCCATGGCTTCCTTTATTCGCCTCAACTCGCTTGAGTGCTTGTATCATATTCAGTCGTGCTAAAATTTGATTCAATTTCACCATTTCGTTCCTTTCCGTGAATAACTTGTCTTCTTATAACCGCCTGAACTACACCCTCCATGAAGCACCTCATGGGATTCACCACTACCTTCATCATGTGAGGTTTCTCTGTTTTCTGTGTTCCATCATCCAGAACGGCATGCCAAGGGCTATTCTCTCTTAATTGTTCAGTCCTTCCAAATGGTTCTAGACCCATTTGTACTATGACCTCTGCTGACTTCTGATGATTCAGCTACTTGTCGCCAAGTAGGTTATGAAGGGTACTTCATGTTCTCATCAGACCTCCCCAGGTAAGAGTGCAATCTTTCCCTCCACCTATCTGCTTCATTTACTCTGTATCACCTTCGACAGAAAGGACTTTGTTTTGTTTCGCAAACTCGTCCAATGATACCTAGCCTCATATGAAGTTCGTGTTCCTCAGACCGGAGGTTTGCCGCCCGCTTCCTTCAGATTCTGCGTCACCACAGACACCCTTGCGTTAAGCTACTGCTACTTCTGCCTTCACAGTTCGGGACTTTCACCCTATAGATTGCACCCATGCTGGGCGCACGAAAAAGGCAGCGAATAGTGAATTCACTGCCTTTTTTTCAATGCATTTAGTCTATCATTAATAACAGCACTTCGATCCCGAAGTGAGTGGCGATTAATTAGCCCCTGATTCGTTAAATCACTCTCCCTGCACCATTCAAGGCTTTTTTGTTGAGAAAGCTCCTTACATTCAGAAATTAATAATGGATCAATAATTGGTAAATTGAAACTAGAATATGGACTACCTTTAGAGATTTGATTCAGTTTTTCCTGAAGGTTTTGTAATAATCTATCTTGGTTTAATCCTAAAATTATTAATTGTTTTTTATTTATTTCAAGAATTTCAATTGATTTTGTAAGAGTTCTTTTTGCACCGATAAAGTTATGACGGCGATGGTGGTAATTCGCTACTGCTAGTAAGATAAATCCTACCCAGATAGATTGTTTGTCGCGTGGTTCAGTCATTTTCCAAAATTCCTCTAGCACTTCATGACATTCGAAGTAGTCTCGATCTCCATGAAAGTGAACTAAAAATTCGATGTATTCTTTTGGATACAATCGTCTACCCCCTTATCCAATATTCAATATTGTCTCATAAATTTACATAATAAAAACCCGGCAGCTAACCCGGGTGAATGCTTATCTTAAATTATACTCTTAATCACTCTTAAAAACACCATGAAGCTCCTACAATGACCAATAAGATAAATAACACAACGATTAAGGCGAAGCCAGTACCTTCATGGCACCTAACTTTTGACATGCAACTTACCTCCTGTTTTTTCGGTTTACTTGTTTCTATTTCATATTATGTATGTGTTTATTCATTTGTATGGGCGGATTAAAGTTTTTTCGGTCCTTTGTAAAGTACTGACAGTGAATTTTCTATTGGATATCAACTATGAATAACTTATACTAGAATTAGCCAGTGCTTTTTTGGTGTATATTTAGAAATTTTGGTGGTAAGTTATGCAGCATTATAATGTGAAAATTGACGCCTTTGAAGGGCCTTTAGACTTGCTTCTTCATCTCATTAACAGACTGGAAATTGATATATATGATATTCCAGTTGCTGAAATTACTGAGCAATATTTATCTTATATTCACGCAATGCAGGAGCTGCAGCTTGATGTTGCTAGCGAATATTTAGTGATGGCCGCAACTCTTCTAGCGATAAAAAGTAAAATGCTGCTTCCGAAACATGAGGAAGAGCTTTACGATGATGATTATGAAAATGAACAAGATGAAAATCCGATGGATGAGCTTGTCGAAAAATTAGTTGAATATCGAAAATATAAAGAAGCAGCAACAGATTTTAAGGTATTAGAGCAAGAAAGGGGCTTAATATTCACGAAGCCACCGAGTGATTTATCAGATTATGCAAAAGATATTCAAATCGAAAAAATAGATTTAAATGTTACGATATATGACATGATTGGAGCTTTTCAAAAATTACTCAGAAAACAGAAATTACAAAAGCCTCTCTCAACAAAGATTACCCGTCAAGAAATTCCAATAGAAAAACGGATGGCCGAAATTCTTAATGAATTGAGAAGTATTAAAGGAAAAAGAAGTTTTAATGACTTATTCCCTGTCCCTGATCGGGAACAAATAGTAGTGACATTTTTGGCAATCTTAGAACTTATTAAGCGAAAAGAAATTCAGATTGAACAGGAAAATAATTTTGCGGAAATATTTCTATCAGCTGCTGAGGAAGGAGTGACGTTTAGTGGGAATCGTTAATTGGAAAGGGATTGTAGAAAGTCTTCTGTTTGCAGCTGGAGATGAAGGTCTTACTTTAAAACAAATTTCACTCGTTCTCGAGTTGGATGAAGTTCAGACGGAGACAATTGTAAAAGAACTTATCGAAGATTATCAGGACAATTCAACACGAGGTATTGTCATTGTCGAGCTTGCCGGCACATATCAGCTAGCGACGAAAAAAGAAAATGCTGCCTACTTGAAAAAGCTTGTCATTTCTCCAGGAAATACAACACTTTCACAGGCAGCTCTTGAAACATTAGCCATTATTGCCTATAAACAGCCAATAACAAGAATGGAAATTGAAGAAATAAGGGGAGTTAAGACAGAACGTCCTTTGCAAACACTTGCCGCCAAAGCTTTGATTAAAGAAGTTGGCAGAGCAGAAGGGGCGGGTCGAGCCTATTTATATGGAACGACAAAGGAATTTCTTGATTATTTTGGCTTGAAAAAAATAGAAGAGCTTCCTCCTCTCCCAGAAAACGTCGATAATGAATTTATTCAAGAGGAAGCAGATTTATTCTTCAACAAGTTTCAGGATACAATCGAGCTTTAATATATTTCAAGTTGCTTATTTGTGCTAATATGATAGTTGAACAATAGATTTGGGAGGGATTTATTTGTTTATTAAAGAATGCCAAGGATATGAACTTGAAAAGGAAAAATCGAATACGTCCGAAGATTTTTTCAATCGGAGTGAAATTACGTTTGAAGAAGATGGACAAGAAAAAACATTACATGTTTTGTATGTTCGTTACTTCGATGAATTCTTTCCAGAGTTTACACCATTTGAGACGAATCCATTATTTAAAGCTGGTACAAGAGAAGTTGATTTTAAAGATATAGTAGCACTTGTTTGTTTATTGAAAAATCCAGGTCTTCGTCATCGCAAACGTATTTATATTAATTCTCAAACAGAGTTTGCATCCTATTTTCAAGACGTTGATTTTTCTAAAATTCCTACCATATTTGAGGAATTGGAAAACAAAAAGAGCTACCATCTTCGTTCACCATTGGAATTTATTGTTCAGCCACAGTAATGGCTCAAGAGGTACATAAAAGGAAATAACAAAGTTGAAAGAAGTCTAATTCTTAAATGAGTTAGACTTATTTTTCTTTTTCTTTTTCCTACACGTTTCTTGTGCAATTTGGCCAACCAATCACTCATAGGATAAAAAGGGACTGAAGAGGAGGAGGGAAAGAAAAAATGAGTAATTTCGAAGAATATATTCAAAGTGTCTTTACATGGAACAAGCAACTTAAAGAGTTTTTAGAGTCGGAAAATATTGATAGAGAGGATGAACTTTGGAAAAGGATGAATCGATTCTCAGCCATTATGGAAGGGATTAATAGCCCTTTAAATGATGAAGAACTAATCAATATTCAAAATCAAGTTGAAGAGCTTCATACTGAAATGGAGAAATATTTTTTGGAAAGGCAGCATATTGGAAGTATTCATATACATTCCCCAAATGTAGCTGCTGGTCAACATTCACTTCCCCCATTGCCATATGCATACAATGCATTGGAACCGTATATTTCTGAAGAAATTATGAGACTACATCATGATAAGCATCACAAATCATATGTGGATGGCTTGAATAAAGCGGAGAAAATGTTGAAACAAGCAAGGCAAGCAGGTGATTTTTCACTCGTTAAACATTGGTCGCGTGAACTAGCTTTCCATGGGTCTGGTCATTATCTTCATACGATTTTTTGGAATAATATGAGCCCAAAGGGAGGGGGAAAACCATCTGGGGCGTTATTAATTGAAATTGAAAAGTACTTTGGCAGTTTTGAAGCTTTTAAGAAGCATTTCTCAGAAGCTGCTAAACAAGTAGAAGGTGTTGGCTGGGCAGTGTTAGTTTGGTCCCCGCGTTCACGTCATCTTGAAATATTGCAAACTGAAATGCATATGAATTTAACACAATGGGATACAATTCCGCTGTTAGTATTAGATGTTTGGGAGCATGCCTATTATCTCCAATATAAAAACAACCGCAGCGATTATGTAGATAAATGGTGGAATATCGTGAACTGGCATAATGTGCAAGAACGCTTTATGAAGGCGTCTGAGCTAAAGTGGAAGCCATATTAAGTTCATTTAGCATTAAGGTGGAAAACAACTTTGTTTTTCACCTTTTTTTGTCATAACCATACTTGTCCAGCATAAACTTGTAAAAAGAAAAGCAGAAGCGGCTTGCTCAGGGGCGACAAGCTTAAGACGAGCTGTCATGAAGGTTGTACTTTAACCTTCATGACAGATTGGCTTAAGACCTCGAGCCCCTAGCCGCTAATGCTAGACAAAAGAAAAGCAGAAGCGGCTGGAAGATAGTCGATGGGAGACGGGGTTAATGCAATGAAAAAAAAGAATAAGCTACTAATAGCTTTTGTTATGACAACAATATTAATTGCACTTTTCCCAGAGCGTACGGCTGCCTCTGTCTCTGTTAGTGCAAGAAGTGCAATTTTAATGGAGCAAAGTTCGGGACGTGTTTTATTTGAAAAGGATGCGCATGTACGAAGCAGAATTGCAAGCATAACGAAAATTATGACTGCTATAATAGCCATTGAGTCTGGACAAATGGAAGAAATCGTTAAAGTTAGTGAAAACGCAGTGAGAGCGGAAGGCTCCTCAGCTTATTTAATTCCAGGAGAAAAAATTAAACTGGAGGATTTAGTCTATGGATTAATGCTTCGTTCTGGAAATGATGCGGCTGTGGCTATTGCGGAACATGTAGGTGGAAGCTTGGATGGATTTGTGTATTTAATGAATAAGAAAGCTGAAGAAATTGGCATGGTTAACACTCATTTTGCGAATCCTCATGGACTTGACGATCATGAAAATCATTATTCAACAGCTTATGATATGGCTTTGCTTACGCGCTATGCGATGAATAATGACGAATATAAGAAAATTTCCAGTACGAAAATTCATCGAACCCCACATCCAACTGAAAGCTGGGAGCGGGAATGGAAAAATAAAAATAGGCTTTTAGAAATGTATGAATATTGTACGGGTGGAAAAACAGGATTTACAAAGCGAGCAAAACGAACTTTAGTAACAACGGCAACAAAGGGGGAAATGGATTTAATAGCTGTAACCTTAAATGCTTCAAACGATTGGAATGATCATATTCAAATGTATGAAATGGGCTATCGTACATATCATTTTGCTGAAATTCTATCGAAGGGTACCATTAAAGATGTGAAGGATCCATTTTACAAACAAAAGGTGTATGTAACCCACGGATTTAATTACCCTGTTTACGATGAAGAAAGAGAACTATTCCGGATTGAATATCAGTTAAAAAAACCTCGAAAAGATTGGAAAGATGGGAAGGTTATTCCGAATATTGTGGGTAAAGCAATCGTTTATTTTGATAATGAGCCCATCACAAAAATCCCAGTCTATTATAAGCAAGTAGGAAACACAGAAAAGGAATCATTTTTTGAGCGATTCCGAAGTCTTTTTACTTCTATCATTGGTGTGAAACAAAATGGTTAATATTATTTGGGTTTTACTTACAGTTATTGGCGTAATCTTTGCCATGTTAAATGGAACAATGGCTGAAGTAAATGAGGCAGTATTTAAAGGAGCAAGTGAAGCTGTTACTTTATGTATCGGATTAATTAGTATCCTTGTATTCTGGCTCGGAATCATGCGAATCGCAGAGGAAGCTGGACTGCTAAATAAACTATCACTTTTTTTTAGGCCGATCGTCAAAAGATTGTTTCCGGAAGTGCCAAATGAGCATCCAGCAATGGGCTATATTTTGTCCAATATGATTGCGAATATGTTCGGGCTAGGAAATGCTGCAACCCCACTTGGAATTAAAGCGATGGAAGAATTAAAAAACTTAAATGGTGGTAAAAATGAAGCCAGTCGTTCAATGATAACCTTTCTTGCAATTAATACATCAAGTATAACGCTCATTCCAACAACCGTTATTGCAATTCGAATGAATTATGATTCATTATCCCCTACTGAAATTGTCGGCCCGACATTAATTGCATCTATCTGTTCCGCACTGGGCGCCATCTTAATTGATCGGTATTATTATTATCGAAGAACTAAAAGGTGATGAGGTCGGATGGAAGTAATATCAATTATCTCTCTATGGTTTATACCAGTTCTTATCGCAGTTATATTAGTATATGGTACAATTAAAAAAGTTCCTACTTATGAAAAGTTTGTTGATGGTGGTAAAGAAGGAATAAAAATTGCTGTTTCAATCATTCCATTTTTAGTCGGAATGCTGGTTGCCATCTCTGTTTTTCGTGCTTCTGGTGCATTAGAATATTTTATGCAATTTCTTAAACCGGTGCTAGAAGCGATTGGCGTTCCAGCAGATATATTTCCACTAGCGCTTATCCGCCCAATTTCAGGGACAGCTGCACTTGGAATGACGAGTGATCTTATCGCTGTTCATGGGCCAGATTCTTTTGTTGGACGTCTGGCATCGGTGCTGCAAGGGAGTACTGACACAACTTTCTACGTACTGACTGTTTATTTCGGTGCGGTAGGCATACGAAAAATGGGAGATGCTTTGAAGGTTGGTCTTTTGGCTGACTTAGTTGGAATTATTGCAGCAATTGTTGTTGTAACACTTGTTTTCGGTAGTTAAATGATTGATTTTGTTAAGATACCTTAATTGGGTATCTTTTTATTTTTTCTCAATCAAATTAAGTCTACTTTGAAAAAGGTATGATTTGTGTCATAATTCAAAAGGAAAGAAAAAGGTATAATTTTTTATAAGTATTTGTACTTTAGTTGAGGTGACACATATGGAAAGATTACAAAAGGTAATTGCCCATGCTGGATTTGCATCCCGTAGGAAGGCAGAACAGTTGATTTTAGAAGGGCATGTTAAAGTAAACGGAGAGATTGTGAAGGAATTAGGGATAAAAGTTTCACCGTCTGATCGTGTTGAAGTAAATGGAATTCCTGTTGAAAGAGAGAAGCATGTTTATTACCTCCTTTATAAGCCAAGAGGCGTTATATCGAGTGTCGCAGATGATAAAGGTAGAAAAGTAGTAACGGACTATTTTCAAAGTATTGAGGAGCGAATTTATCCAGTTGGCCGTTTAGATTTTGATACATCAGGTATTTTAATTTTAACGAATGATGGGGAATTTGCTAATCTTCTTATGCATCCGAAAAGTGAAGTTGAAAAAGTTTATGTAGCGAAAGTAAAAGGGATTCCTTCTCGAGAAGAATTGAAAAATCTGGAAAGAGGGATTCGCTTAGAAGATGGAAAGACCGCACCTGCAAAATCGAAACTTCTTTCTTTGGACAAAAAAAAGCAAACAGCTATCGTTGAACTTACGATTCATGAAGGACGTAACCGTCAAGTAAGAAGAATGTTTGATGCGATCGGTCACCCTGTAGTGAAGTTAAAACGAGAAAGGTATGGCTTCTTAACTCTTCAAAGTTTAAAGGTGGGAGAAGCACGGGAATTAACGATTCATGAAGTTAAACAATTGCGTGCACTGGCACTTAAGAAGCGATAATATTTTCTTTATCGTTTTTTTGGCTAGTCGGAAAGTTTAAGTTTATTAACGTGCTAAGTAAAATTACATTCAAATAAAATATTGCTTATAACACCGCATAAGAAAAGCTAAGGCATTCGCCGAAAGGACTTGGCGAACACTAAGTTTTTCTAATAAATTTCATAGAAAAGTCATACTTCCTTCATATTATAAACATTATCAATATGGTGATAAGTGATATAATTAATTTCAAACTGCATAGTTTTCTGAGTTGAACGATCACATTTATTACGAAAATGCCGCATTTTTTGGGGGGGATTTATATGAAAAAAAAGCGCTTACTAACAAGAACGATTATCTTGATTCTACTCGGTTCTGCGGTTGCTTATACTTTATATGCAAATTTTACGAAAGAAGACGTAAAAAAAGTTACAATGGGGGAAATTGCTCCTGATTTCGTATTAGTAGATATGAACGGAGAAAAGCACAAACTCTCCGATTATAAGGGGCAAGGTGTGTTTTTGAATTTTTGGGGTACATATTGTAAACCATGTGAAAGAGAAATGCCTTATATGGATAATCAATATAAGCAATTTAAGGATAAGGGTGTACAAACATTAGCTGTTAATGTGAGTGAGTCAGAGCTTTCAGTGAATAAATTTATTGAACGGCATAATCTTTCTTTTCCAGTAGTCATTGATAAGGATGGACAAGTGCAGGCTGCCTATGGAATTGGAGCACTTCCGGCAACATTTATGATTGATAAAGAAGGGAAGGTAGTGAAATACCATACGGGCCAGTTAACAGAAGAAATGATTAAAGATCTTATGGAAATGGTTAAACCATAAGATATAAGGGGTTTGTAAAAATGAAGGACGTAAAATGTGAATGCGGACATGTGAATCCGCTTGGAACGATACTTTGTGAAGCGTGTGGAAAGATTCTTGAGGAGCAGGAAAAAGAGAAAGCACTCGTTGATATGCGATATGAGGGAAGCGCTCGACGTTCTCAAACGTATAACAAAACGATTGTTGATAAGATTTGGAATTTTTTCTCGTCTGTTAAAGTTGGAGTTTGGCTAATTGTTATTACACTCATCGCATCTGCTTTAGGAACGTTATTGCCGCAAGAAATGTATATTCCTCCTGTTGTGCAGGCTTCTGAGTATTATAAGGAACAATACGGATGGTTTGGAAAAGTATATTACGAGCTTGGATTTCATAATTTATATAGTTCATGGTGGTATTTAGTTCTAATTGCTTCAATCGGTGTTTCCCTTGTTATATGTAGTCTTGATCGCGTCGTACCTCTCTATCGTGCTTTAAAAGCACAGCGAGTTACAAGGCATGAAGGGTTTTTAAAGAGACAGAGACTTTTTGGTGCAACAAAGGTTGAAAGCTTAGATGTCTCCTATTCTCAAGTGAAAGAGAATTTGAAAACAAAAAGATATCATATTCGTGAAGAGGATGGAAATATCCTTGCTGAAAAAGGCCGCTTTTCTAGATGGGGTCCATATGTAAACCATATCGGATTAATCATATTCTTGATTGGTGGTATGCTTCGATTTGTTCCAGGAATGTATATTGATAAAGTGCTTTGGCTCCGTGAAGGAGAAACGAAAGTGATTCCAGATACACAAGGGGAATATTATTTAAAAAATAATCAATTCATCCTTGAAGTGTATGATAAAGAGAAAGACAAAGAAGTATTTAGTGAGGCTCTCGATAA
This sequence comes from Cytobacillus sp. Bva_UNVM-123, assembly GCF_046351715.2. Classification (NCBI taxonomy): domain Bacteria; kingdom Bacillati; phylum Bacillota; class Bacilli; order Caryophanales; family Bacillaceae; genus Cytobacillus; species Cytobacillus sp. Bva_UNVM-123. The sequence continues at coordinate 3,170,998 of NZ_CM177772.1, read as the reverse complement.
AGTCGGGATGGTTGCTAAAAATTTCCAGTCAAATGTTACCCTATACAAAAAGTCAGGAGAAACGATTGCTGGTGAAACGCCTGAACTTGAAAAGTTAAAGGATAAGGAGATTCGCGTTAACGACCCTTTAAAATTTGGTAGCTTTGCTATTTATCAAGTGGAATATAAGTTAGACGAGTTAAACAAAATGTCATTTACTCTTGCTAACAAAAAGTCAAACGCTGAATTCGGAAGTATAACGATAGATTTATTCGATCCGAAAGATCGATATGATCTTGGAAATGGATATTCTGTTGAAGTTGTTAGTTATTTTCCTGATTTTGAATTTGCTGAGGATGGGGAGCCGATTACGAAATCAAGAATACCTAATAACCCAGCATTTGTATTTAAAATGTTAACACCTGATAAACCAGATGGTGAAATTAGCTTTGTTGCCATTAGACAAACAATTGAACCATTTGGGGATAATGAATATAAAATGGCATTCACTGGAATAGAAACAAAAAATGTGTCTGGATTAACTGTCCGTAAAGATCTAACATTAGGGATCATCATATTGGGTGGTATTATTTTCATGATTGGTGTTGCACAAGGTTCTTATTGGAATCATAGACGTATTTGGATTCGTCGCGTCAATGATGAAGTTTGGGTTGCGGGTCATACGAATAAAAACTGGCATGGGTTAAAAAGAGAAATTGAAAGCATTTTGGATGGTACTGGCATAAATGAACCGGAAGACCAAGTACAAAAAGAAATAACTAGTAGTGAGCAATCACTAGATGAGAAAAGTTAATTTGAGCTAGACAAAAGGGGGACCATGAATGGTAAGCATAAGCGGGAATTTATTATATGCATCATTTTTTCTATATTTAGTTGCAACAGTCCTTTTTGCTGGTGCCATTAAAGACAAAAAAGCAAAAGAAAAAGAGAAAGGCCAAAATAAATGGGGAAAGTTAGCGATCTTTATAACTATTATTGGTTTTATCTCTCAACTGGGCTACTTCATTACACGCTGGATCGCTGCAGGTCATGCGCCAGTAAGTAATATGTTTGAATTTACGACTTTCTTTGGAATGTCACTCGTCGGGGCATTTATCATTATTTACTTTATGTATAAAACACCTATGCTTGGTGCGTTTACATTGCCTGTTGCAATCTTAATGATTGCCTATGCAAGTATGTTTCCACGCGAGATTTCGCCATTAATTCCGGCTCTACAAAGTGACTGGCTACATATTCATGTTACAACAGCAGCAGTCGGACAAGCGATATTAGCGATTAGTTTTATTGCAGGATTAATTTATTTAGTCAAAGTTATTGATCAATCAAAATTTAGTTTAAAGACATTTGGTTTAGAAGCAATTATGTTTGGATTAGTATGTACACTTGGTTTTGTTCTAATTTCTACAACATTTTCAATGATGGATTATAAAGCTGAATTTAACTGGATAGATAAAAATGATCAGCCTGCGAAAATTGAATACAATCTTCCTGCAATAACAGGTCCACATAAAGGTGAACTATTAACGGAAGGGAAATTTCAACCGCTTGTTGATATGCCTGCTTTAATTAATGCAAAAAAATTAAACACTAATATTTGGTCATTGTTAGTAGGTACGGCATTGTATTTATTACTTAGATTAATATTAAGAAAACGAATCGGAGCTGCCTTAAAACCGCTCGTAAAAAATATTAATCTTGATCTCGTAGATGAAATTGGTTATCGTTCTGTCTTAATTGGCTTTCCGGTGTTTACATTAGGAGCTTTAATATTTGCGATGATTTGGGCACAAATTGCTTGGACGAGGTTTTGGGGCTGGGATCCGAAAGAAGTATGGGCGCTTATTACGTTCCTCTTCTATGCTGCCTTCCTTCATTTGAGATTATCAAAAGGATGGCATGGGGAAAAATCAGCATGGTTAGCTGTACTTGGCTTTGTTATTATAATGTTTAACTTAGTTGCTGTGAACCTTGTTATTGCTGGCTTACACTCATACGCAGGATAATGAAACATACGCAAAGAATGTAAAAAATAGCCTTCACTTCACATTGGTGAAGGCTATTTTTAAAGAAAACGACATTTTTTTCATTGTTTAGAACAAAAAAACGGTATAATAAAGCAAGACAGAACTTTGCAAAAACATTTGTCTCATTAGGTGTTCAATTAATTGAACAGCCTCTATTAACTCAGGGGGGATTTATGCTATGGAAAAGGACGTTAGAATTTTAGTAGTTGATGATGAAGAAAGAATTCGACGTTTATTAAAGATGTATTTGGAGAGGGAAGACTACATAATTGATGAAGCAGAGGACGGGAATACGGCATTATCAAAAGCAGTTGCTAATGATTATGATATCATTCTTCTTGATCTTATGATGCCTGGAAAAGATGGTATTGAAGTATGTAGAGAATTAAGGGAAAAGAAAGCAACACCTGTTATCATGTTAACAGCTAAGGGGGAAGAGGTTAATAGGGTACAAGGCTTTGAAGTTGGTACGGATGACTATATCGTTAAGCCATTTAGTCCAAGAGAGGTTGTGCTCCGTGTTAAAGCGTTGCTAAGACGTTCTTCAAATACGACTTATATTCAAACTGAATCAGCAACAAAAGATATTATCGTCTTTCCGCATTTAACGATTGATCATGATGCCCATCGAGTAACAGCTGATGGAAAAGAAGTGAGCCTCACTCCAAAAGAATATGAATTACTTTACTTTTTAGCAAAATCACCAGATAAAGTATTTGATCGGGAACAACTGCTAAAAGAAGTATGGCACTATGAATTTTTCGGGGATTTGAGAACTGTTGACACACATGTTAAGCGCTTACGTGAAAAACTGAATAAAGTTTCTGAGCAAGCAGCAAAAATGATTGTGACAGTATGGGGTGTAGGTTACAAATTCGAGGTAATAAATGAGTGATGTTTTGGCGGAGTGTAGTTGGTAAGCTTTCGGTTACGATACTTTTACTTGTTTCCTTCGTATTGTTTATTTTAACGATCTTGCTTTTGGAGTTTTTTGAGAACTACCATGTGAAGGAATTAGAAAAGGGGCTAACCAATTCAGGACAGAAAATTGCTCGTATTTTTAATGAGCATGAGCGTGAAATTGGTTTGGAAATTTCTTGGGAATTAGTTGATGATGTAACAAATGTAGTCATTATTAATGGTCCAGATGAAATATACTATTCACCGAATCAAAATCATGCATTTCAATTGCCACTTTCTTTTATTCTTGAAGATGGGGATCTTAAAAAAGTTTTTACCGAAAATAAAACGGTTCAGAAGATTTCATCTGTTTCTAGCAATATTCAACTCAAAAATAATGAGTCTAAAATATTAATTATTGGTGTTCCGTTAGAAGAAACGAGTAGTAAAGACGGTGCTGTTTATATTTATCAATCATTAGAAGTTATTCAGGAAACAACTCGCACTACGACGAAATTCATCTTTCTTGCCGCTGGTGTTGCCATCATATTAACGACGTTTTTTGCCTTTTTCTTATCCACTCGAATTACTGCACCTTTGCGCAAAATGAGAGAGGCAGCATTTGAGGTGGCTCGGGGGAAATTCGATACGAAGATTCCGTTAACCTCCCAAGATGAAATTGGAGAGTTAGCTTTAGCGTTTAATCAAATGGGGAAACAGTTAAAGTTCAATATTAATGCACTCAGTCAAGAAAAGGAGCAGCTTGCTAGTATTTTAAGTGGAATGGCTGATGGTGTTATTACATTTAGTAAAGATGGGACAATCTTAATAACCAATCCTCCTGCAGAGCAGTTTTTACAAAATTGGTATTATGAACAAGACGAGGAAAACAAAAACCCTTCTGCTGTGCCTACGAAAGTAATGGAGCTCTTTGAAAAAGCGGTCAATACTGAAAAGGAACAAGTGGGTGAAATTTCAATTCAAGGTAGATTTTGGGTGATGATCGTTAGTCCACTTTATAATAACACTCATATTCGTGGTGCAGTTGCTGTCATTCGAGATATGACGGAGGAACGGAAGCTTGACAAGTTAAGACAAGATTTTATTGCAAATGTCTCACACGAATTGAGGACTCCGATTGCGATGATGCAAGGGTATAGTGAAGCAATTGTTGATGATATTGCCGGAACCGATGAGGAAAAGAAAGAAATGGCGAGTGTTATTTACGATGAATCACTAAGAATGGGTCGACTCGTTAATGAATTGCTTGATCTTGCCCGAATGGAAGCAGGTCATATTCAGTTAACAAAAGATGATATAGACGTAAATCCATTTCTTCAAAAGGTTGTACGTAAGTTTCAAGGATTAGCAAAGGAAAAAGACATTCAATTAAATCTGCAATTAAATGACCAAATGATGTTGCTTAAATTTGATCCAGATGGAATTGAACAAGTTTTAACGAACTTAATTGATAATGCTATTAGGCATACCCCGAATACTGGTAAGGTGACTGTTTCGGAATATAGTGATGAACGTGGATTATATATTGACGTAATCGATTCAGGTTCTGGAATTCCAGAAGAGGACTTGCCATTTGTGTTTGAACGATTTTATAAAGCAGATAAAGCGAGAACAAGAGGAAGGTCTGGGACAGGCCTAGGTTTAGCGATTGCAAAAAATATCATCAATGCACATAAAGGTAGAATTACCGTCCAAAGCAAAATAAGTCATGGAACAACATTTTCCATCTTTATTCCACGAAATATTGAATAATTTAGAAAATGCTGCCGATTGTTCTTGATTCACACGAAACATTCTTGCTCAAAAAAAGATATTAACGCACTTTGTACAGTGAAGGAAGGATTTTCAGAAAATCCTTCCTTTTTTACATAGTTAATACTATATTATAAGATGTAACTTTTAATTAATAATTAACGACTATAATTATTGAACGGGGAGGGGAATCGATGGACTCCGTTTTTGATGAAATATATCGAAAATATCATCAAGATGTTTTTCAATTTTTGTTTTATATGGTAAAAAACAAAGAGCATGCCGAAGATCTTGTTCAAGAAGTTTATATTCGAGTACTGAAATCGTATGAACGATTTGAGGGGAAAAGCAGCGAGAAAACGTGGCTTTTTTCGATTGCGCGAAATGTAGCAATTGATTCATTCAGAAAAGAAAAAGGCTGGAAACAAAAAATATTAGAGAAATTTGATTGGTCAACTGGGCAAGTAAAAGATGATTGCCCGATCCCTGAGGAAATTGCTGTTCAAAATGAAGAAATACAACTTATTTATAAATGTTTAGATCGGTGTACAGTGGACCAAAGAATGGTTATTATCATGAGATATATTCATGAGCTTTCCATTGTGGAAACAGCTGAAGCTTTACAGTGGACAGAGAGTAAAGTAAAAACAACACAGCATCGAGCATTAAAGGTGCTTAAGAAATATATGGAGGAAAATATAGGAAAGGAGGAGATGGATATTGAAGAAGCATAAGTGGAGCGATGAACAGCTTGAGGATTTATTAAGTCGGATGCCAAAAATTAATGATAATCGTAGTAAGGAAGAGATCTTTCAAAATATGACGATTAAATTAAATCGGCGCAAGCAACGTGTATGGCTCATGCCAACGGCAGCTACAGCGGCAGCTTTGCTTTTGTTTTTCATTCTTGCTCCTAACCTATTTAATTGGCAGCTATCAGAGGAAAAATCAATGGGGGACGCAGTGAGTCGCTCTGTGTCTGAACAAATGAAAGAGGAAAAAGCTGATAATAGCGAAGTAGCGATTGAAAGCACTGAAAAAGAAAAAAGTGCAGAAAGTTTTGATATAAGTAATTTTGATGAAAATGAGGATAAAATAAATTATAAATCTATTTCTACAGAAGATTTCTCAACTGCTATTTATGAGGAAGATTTGAATGGAATGGAAGTATTAACTTACGAAATTCCAGATAAAAATGCAGAAGCGATTGTCCCTGTCAGTATTCTTGTCGAGAAGCAAGAGAATAAATCAAAGTTCGAGCTTTTCGAAGAAAACATGGAAAATTTAAGAGAAGAAGAATGGGGGTTAAGTGAATATTATCCATTAAAGGCACAATTATCGTTAGATAAAGATAGTCGGATTTTAACTGTTGATGTCCCCGCAGTTAATGATTATGATGTTTCGCTTACAAATGAAAATTTCTTTAAAAAAATTCTGACAAACACTATGATTGAATATAATATTGACAAAATTTCTTTAATGACTGATGGCAAACCTGGAATTGATTTTGGACATAATGGTTTCCATACTGAATTTGTAGTAGATGAGAAGCCAGGAAATCATGCTTTTTATTTTTATTATCCTAATGAAACAAACAAAAAGCCATTTATTATTCCGTTTGGTGAGAAGATCAGTTCCATTACAGAGGCGCTAAAGGAAATGAAATATAATCGTGAAGTCGCGAATTTATATGCTTCCATTCCCTCTGAATTGAATTTTGAAGCGGTCGAAAATCCCGAGAAACAATTATTAACACTGACATTTTCCGAGGATTCCAATTTAAATAATGATGAGTCTACTGTTCATACAATAGAAGCGATTCTTCTTACAGCGAAGGAATTTAATTATCGTGCAGTTAAATTGGAAAACGTTCATATAGAAATGATTGGAAGATTTAATTTAAATGAAGAAATTAAAGTTCCGATTGCTGCGAATAAACAGCAGCTTCCATACTAATGATAGAGGAGATAAACCATTCGGTTTGTCTCCTTATTTATTGAAAGAGCTAAGCAAATATCAAGATTTTCAAATCTTTCGTACTAAAAAAAGGAAGGCGAACATAGGGTGAAATGATAAGCAGAAGTGACGTAGGCGCAAAAAGTAAGTTGAAATTAGGAGGAAGGATAAGATGGTAGATTACATAAGACGTTTATTAATTGCTTGTATTATGGGAGCATGTGTTAGTTTATTATTTCTTGGCGGAAAAATGGTACAAGCCGACTTGGACATTGAAAAAGAGATTAAAGATGAGCTCACTAACTATCGGAAAAGTTAAATAGTTAAATCCACTTTCTATTTTTACATTTCTTTAGTATAATAATAGCTGTATAAAATTATATACGGTCTATCTTCGGGGCAGGGTGAAATTCCCGACCGGCGGTGATGAGAATTAATCTCTAAGCCCGCGAGCCTATAAAAAGCGTTTGTGCTTTCCAATTTAGGGATGTGCATAGCTAAGGCAGGATTTGGTGCGATTCCAAAGCCGACAGTACAGTCTGGATGGGAGAAGATGGAGGTTCTGCAGACGTTCAAAAAATGCAGGTTTATTGAACGTTTATTTAGTGAGCCTTTGTAAAACTCCCTCAAGTGTGAAGCTTGGGGGTTTTCTTTTGCGAGGCAATAGCTGCTGAACCTTTCTTCTTTAGGAGAGATAGTCCTAACAAGGAGAGAGGAATAACATGAAAAAACTTTCAATTAAAGCTTTAGTGGCAATTGGAATGTTGAGCAGTATCTCTTATATTTTAATGCTGTTGAATTTTCCAATACCACCATTTCCACAATTTTTGATGATTGACTTTAGCGATATACCTGCATTAATCGCTGCGTTAATTTTTGGCCCATTAGCTGGCATATTAGTGGAATTAATTAAAAATATTTTGGATTATTTTATGACAGGAAGTGCGACTGGTGTTCCGGTTGGTCATATTGCTAATTTCGTTGCTGGTATTCTGTTTGTATTACCGACATATTTTATTTATAGCAAGATGAAATCAAAAAAAGGCATGACATTTGCATTGGTGATCGGTACGCTAATTATGGCGTTTACGATGAGTGTGTTAAATTACTTTATCATTTTACCAGCATATACATTCTTCTTGAATACGCCTTTAATGTCTGCACCAGAAATGCGCACGATGATTGTGACTGGAATTTTGCCGTTTAATATCATTAAAGGATTTATCATTGCAATCGTGTTTATGTTAATATTCTCACGAATGAGTATTTGGTTGAAAAAGCAAAGCTTGAATAGTAATGCTGTTTAATTATATATGAGAGTAAAAAAGCAACAGCCTGCACTGTTGCTTTTTTGATGAATAAAAATAAAATACTCCCACTAATAGGGAGTATTATTTGTAAATGTTATGAAACTATTCAAATTTAAGTGGGTCACCATCAAATGGGCCGTCAGCTACTTTAATGGAATCTGTTGGACAGCCTTCGAAAGCATCCATCATATCATCAATTAATACATCTGGAATTTCAACGATACCTTGGTTATCATCTAGAGTAACGAATGCAATGCCTTCGTCATCATAATCATAAATGTCTGGTGCTGATGCGCCGCACGCCCCACATGCGATGCAAGTTTCCTTGTCAACAATTGTATACTTTGCCATGAAAAAACCTCCCAAATTATTAAACAAAATATTCTTAATGTCTTGCAATTCGAAAGTGAAAACACTTTCTTCACCTCTATTGTAAAACTGAATGGTCAACTTTTCAATAGGAAAAGTATTGAGAATGCTTATCATAGCTACGTCGAGCGATTTCGACAAATGTTCGATTTTTTCGAACTGTATTATTTTATTCATGATAAAATGAAGGTAAATGATTTTCGGATGTGAAAGTAGAATGAACAATAAAAATATCTTTTTTATTGAACAGTTAATTTTATATTGTTTACATAAGCTTGATAAGCAGCGAACAATTTTTTCCATCCTTCATCTTTTTAATGGAAAAAAAACTTCACAGACGATTCAAGATGCACACTTATTTCAACTAACAAATCTTTTTGGTGTATTTCCAAGTATCACCCGTTCTGATTTAGAAAGCTTTATTGCAAAATTAGAAAGAGAAAATCTCATTGACCAAATATTTGAGCAAAAATATCAATTAACAGAAGCTGGGAATGAGCATGTAAAATTTTTTGTGAACGAAAATTTATTGCCGCAATATTTAGATGGATGGAAATTTCATCATAGCGCAAATTTGTTTTGGGAGAGGTTAACTCTTGCTGTGCAAGTTATTTCTCATTTAAGCTATCGAGATACAAAATACATACCTATTCAAAGAAAAAGGGAATACCATTATTGGCTTAAAGGTTATTTATCTCATACATGTCTAAATCGAGACGAACTAAGTAAAAGATTATTTCTTGAGATCGTACATTGTTTTGAAGCAAATCAAGATTTAAATCCTTCGATTTTAGTGTCAAGACTAACAGGATTTCAGAGGATTGGGCTAACAGCTGAACAGTCCGCTCGTTTACATAATATGGATCTTTATTTATACGACATCCAGTTTCAAAACATTCTACACTATATGATCAGTTTTCTGAATGAGCGGAAAAGTGAATTTCCATTATTATTTTTACTGATTGCGGATCTAGTCGCTTCAGCCCCTTTAACCGAATCGACAAGAAAAACGTATTCACTATTAAAAAAACAGTATCAGATCGAAGAAATTGCTCAAATCCGAGGGCTGAAGAAAAGTACAATTGAAGATCATATCGTTGAACTAGCTTTAAATGTTATGGAATTCGATATTTCTCCATTTATTAGTGAAGAGCTGCGTAAGTTAATTGCAGCTGCTTTCGAAAATATTAAATCGAAACAATTAAAGCAAATTAGAAAACTAGTTCCAGAAGCAGATTATTTTCAAATTCGACTCGTATTAGCTCAGGCTGGTGAAAAAATATGACACTAGAAAAACAATTAAAGCGATTTTTTAACTATGAAGCTTTTAGAATTGGTCAAAAGGAAGTGATCTCTTCAGTTTTAGGAGGAAATCATACAATTGCCATGCTGCCTACTGGGACTGGCAAATCCCTATGTTATCAATTGCCTGGTTTTTTACTCGATGGACAAGTTGTCATTATTTCACCACTACTATCGTTAATGCAAGATCAAGCAGAACAGTTGATGATGAATGGCGAAAAAAGTGTAGTCGCATTTAATTCCTTTTTATCACAGAAAGAGAAATCCACAGCAATTCGTCGATTACATCAATATAAATTTATTTTCTTTTCCCCTGAAATGTTAAAGTTGGATTACGTTGTGAACAAGCTACAAAAACTTAACATTTCCTTATTTGTTATTGATGAAGCTCATTGTATTTCTCAATGGGGCTATGATTTTCGGCCAGATTATTTAAAACTCGGTGAAATTAGGGAGAAATTAGGGAATCCAGTTACACTTGCGTTAACAGCAACGGCAACAAAAGAGATAAAGGATGATATTATTTCAACGTTAGCATTCGATCATTGGAATGAATTTATTAATTCCGTTAATCGTCCGAATATCGCTCTTACTGTTGAAACAATGGATTCTTATCAAGAGAAAATAGACAGACTTGTAGAATTGGTTAACCGTTTGGCTGGTCCGGGGATTATTTATTTTAATAGCAAAAAGCTTAGTGAACAAATAGCAGCTTTATTAAAAGACCGAGGCGTTGAAAATGTAATGCCTTATCATGGCGGAATGGAGCAAGAAAATAGAATATTAATTCAGCAACAATTTATTCATGGACAGCTACAAGTTATTTGTGCAACGAGTGCGTTTGGAATGGGGATTAATAAAGAAAATGTTCGCTATGTCATCCATTTTCATATGCCTTTGCAAATGGAAGCTTATTTACAGGAAATCGGACGGGCAGGAAGGGATGGAAAAAGGAGTATTGCGGTTCTTTTATATTCACCAGGTGATGAACAGCTTGCTCATCAGCTGACTGAAGGGGAGATTCCAAGTCCTGAGCAACTTGACTGGTTAATCGAAGTAATAAAGGATCACCCCCATTTAACTAATAAACTAGCTGCTTTTGAAAGTGAACTGAGAAAAGCTACTGGTTTTACAGAAGTTCAATGGAGAATGGTGGCAGATTTTCTGCAAGTAGAAAATGGGCTGCATTTAGAAGAGGCGATTAAAAAATATAAGACTTATAGCAGTGAACGCCTTCAAATAAAGCGAAAAAAGATTTATGATATGTTTAAATGGACGCAAGAGAAAGACTGTCGAAGAAAAAAAATCTTGAAGTATTTTGACGAAGATATGAAAATAGAAAAAGAAGGATACTGCTGTGATCAATGTGGAGTTGAACTGAGCCATTTTTATGCGAATTCAACTCATAAAGAAGCTGAGAGGCGTACATATGACTGGAAAAAACATTTAGCAGAGATTCTTTTAAGTAAGTGAGCGGATAAAATGAATGATAAGTATAATGGATTAATAAAAGAACTTTCGGACAAAGAGCTTTTGTTTCATTTATATTTAACGCAAATAATCCTCCTTGTGATTTCAAGTATTTTAGGGTTTATTTTGTTTAATCGTTTTGAGGACTTTTTCAAATTGTTTAGATGGAATGACATTGATATTTTATTAATCGGTGGAACAGCTGGTCTTATCGTTGTTTTGCTTGATGTCGTCTTAATGAAATTGTTACCCCCTTCTTTCTATGATGATGGAGGGCTGAATGAAAGGATTTTTCGCAATCGAAGTATAATCCATACCGGTTTTATTGCCGCGATCGTTGCTTTTTGTGAAGAAATATTATTTCGTGGCATCATCCAAACCCATGCTGGTCTTCTGATTTCAAGTATCATTTTTGCTGTTGTCCATTATCGATACTTGTTTAATTGGTTTTTATTTTTAAATATAATCGTATTAAGCTTTTTTATCGGTGTTGTGTTCTATATGACGGAGAATTTGGTTGTAACGATATTTATGCATTTTGTAATTGATTTTTTACTCGGTATTATCATTAAATACCGTAATAATAGACAGGAAGGGATGTTCCATGAATAGAGAAGATCCTTATAGAGATCAAGCTGAAAGACTAAGAAAAAAAATCGATAAAGCGCCAGAATTAGGTGATAATAAAATCCAAAAAGAAGAATTACCGCCAAGAAGTAGACATCATCAAGAAAGAAGAAAGAAAAATAAGTGGAAACTAAAGCATCCAGTCATTAGTTTGCTTGCTTTGTTTTTTATTTTATTGCCGATCACGATATTTAGCATGTATAAGTATTGGGAATTAGAAAAAATTAAAAATGCGGAAAAAGCGGCCACGTCAGGAAATAGTTTTGAAATGGTTGGCTTTGAGAATCAAGAAGAAAGCAAAGGAACGTCCATTGAAGAACAAGAATTAGAGAAGGATTCCAATTCTCCTGATGCAAACAAGAGTGAGAAAGAAGATTCTGAGGCTTCGATACATGAAACACCGGTAGTTGACAGTTCTACTAATCAAGATGGTTTAATATCTGATAAAGATAAAGATAAAGATAAAGATGATGATAAACCTGAGGAGAAACCCGAGCAGAAAAAGCCAGAAGATGAAAAAGCAGATCAGGTTGTATATCATACTGTAAAACCAAAAGAAACAATGTATCGAATTGCCATGAACTACTATAAATCACCATCAGGTATTGAAATCATAAAGAAAGCGAATAATTTAAAAAATGAGAATATACAAGCAGGCCAAGTTCTTGTCATTCCGAACAAATAAAGTTTACCTCCCCTTTATTCATAAATTGATGTACAAGCTCATACGATTATGGATAAGGGGAGGCTATAAGATACTGTTCACTTCTCCTTATCGAATGTGAAAATGGAGGGGTGAAATATGGAATTATCAATTAAAATGCTTGATAATCGTACGGACGAGGCGACGAAGCAAATGCTGCAAAAAGTTGTTGAACGAAAGAGGAAATTTGATAAATTAAAGCTTCGTCATTTAATCGTCATGTGGATGACAATCTTTATTGCCTTTTTCTATTTTGTTTATTTGTATTATACTTTGTTCTCTCCTTATTCCTATTCGTTTGCTGCGATGTTTTCTATATTTGTTCATAAATCTTCCAATTTATATTTACTAGTAATAGTTGTTGGATTATATGGGTTGATGAATATGTTAAAAACGAAAAAAGATAAAGCAGAAAAAGAATTTCACGCACTTCGATGTGAAATTATTGATAAAAGTAAAGATCTTTGGAAAAAAGAAGAGGAGTGGAAGAATCGCCATACTGTCTTTGAAATCATGAAGGCAAATTATGATATTAATTTATACCATGAAAACAAGTAGTACTCATAAATAGAATATCTAGTTAATCATACGTAATCTATACATTCGTTCAAAATCTTTACTCTTGTAATGTGCACATCTTTCAATTAAATGCAATTTCATTCTATAATGAAATTTTTTTATTTAAAAGGGAATTTAATAATTCTCGTTGAATTATTAACAATGTAAGAGTATCCAATACTTCGAGGTGATAATGATGTTTGTAAAAAGTGTTATGATTCCTAAATATTCTTGCTATACAATTAACCATGATCAATCTGTAAAGGAAGCTATTGAAAAATTAGAAGAACATAAAATTGATGGCTTGCCAGTTCTTGATGGGGATAACTATATTGGAATTGTTACGAGATATGCAATTTATGAAAGCTATTTTTCCATTGGAAAAGGGAAAGATGATTATTTACAAAACACAAAGGTGAAGGAAATTGCTAAGCAAAAAGATGAGTATTTAATGGGCAATGAAATATTTGAAAAAACCTTGCTTAGTTTGAAAAATACACCTTTGTTCGCGGTTCTCGATGAAAATAAAAAGTTTTTGGGCATAGTAACTCGTTTCGACGTGCTGCTTCAATTCCAATCAGCTTTTGGGATGAATCGATCCGGAGTGAGAATCGCCTTCACAACTTCTGAGGCAGAAGGAAGAATTGCTCGATTATCAGAAATTGCACAAAATTTCCATGAACAAATTATTTCTCTTGTTACATTTGATGAGACTGACAAATTGATCCGTAGGATCGTGATTAAAGTCGAAAAGAATGAGAATATCAGCAAGTTTATAGAAAAGCTTGAGGATTCAGGTTTCAGAATTCTTGATGTGCATGAGGATTAAATAATAACTCTTAGAAAAACCCTTTTAATCAAATATGTTTGAACTGCACCCCAATTGTTAGACACCATCTAACAATTGGAGGTGCAGTTTTTCTATGGCTAAATTTACTGCAGAAGATAAATTACAAGCAGTTGAGCGATATTTAAATGGAAATGAGAGTTCAAATGAAATAGCGAAATCGTTCGGGACTGATCATAAAGCTATCCTTAAATGGGTCAAACAATACGAATACAATGGTGTTGAAGCCTTTATTAAACCTTGTACAAATTACACACAACAGTATAAACTAGACGTACTAAATTACATGATTGAACATGGTACGTCCTTAAATGAAACAGCAGCGATTTTTAAGATCCCTGCCCCTTCAACCATTGTTGTTTGGAGAAATCTATTTGAAACACAAGGATTAGATGCCCTTCAATCAAAGAAAAAGGGGCGTCCATCCATGAAAAAGGAATCCAATCAACAACCTAAACCAGCACCGGTCAAAGGGTCTACCGAAGCACTTGAAGCACGTATTAAACAGCTAGAAATGGAAAATGAGTATTTAAAAAAGTTGAATGCCTTAGTTCAAAACAAGGGAAAATCACCAAACAAGACAAAGCACAAGTAGTCTATGAATTAAGGCATAAATATTCGGTGAAAGCACTTGTAAAACTCGCTGGCATTCCACGTAGCACGTATTATGATTTAGTGAAGCGAATGAATCAACCAGACCCAGATGCCGATTTGAAAGTGGAAATCAAAGCGATTTATGAAGAACATGAAGGTCGTTATGGGTACCGTCGTATTCGTGATGAGCTAGCGAATCGTGGACAAAAAGTAAATCATAAGAAGGTTCAACGTATCATGAAAGAGTTAGGTTTAAAGTGTTTAGTGCGTATGAAAAAATATAAATCATACAAAGGTACAGTTGGTAAAATTGCGCCTAATATTTTAGACCGTAATTTTACCGCAAATGTCCCAAATGAAAAGTGGGTAACAGACATTACGGAATTTAAATTATTCGGCGAGAAACTCTATTTATCTCCTATTTTAGACTTATTTAATAGAGAAATTATTACTTATACAATTGGCTCTAGACCAACGTATTCACTTGTATCAGATATGTTGGTGAAAGCTTTAGAGCGCTTACCAGAGGATCATCAGCTACTAATGCATTCAGATCAAGGCTGGCATTATCAAATGAATCAATACCGGCATGCGCTTAAGTCCAGGGGCATTGTGCAAAGCATGTCTCGTAAAGGCAACTGTTACGACAACTCGGTAATAGAGAATTTCTTTGGTATTATGAAGTCGGAATTCCTCTACTTAAAGGAATTTGAAAGTGTAGAACATTTTAAATTAGAATTAGAAAAATATATCAATTACTATAATACGAAACGAATAAAGGCAAAATTAAAAATGAGTCCGGTGCAATACCGAACTCATTTTACTCAAGCTGCCTGATGAAATAACCGTGTCTAACTTTTAGGGGTCACTTCAGTTTAAAGGGGTTTTTCGTTTCATTTATATGTATGATATTATTTCTATAGATTATAAGATTATGATTGTTTAGAAAATGTAATGGTTTATGTAGGAGGAACTATGTGGTATGTCATAACAATCGCCTTATTAGCTGGAGTTGGACTTATTTTATTTATGCTAAAAGAGGCATTTGCAAATAGGGTCATTCAAAATGAAGTTTTTTTTCATGATTTCCCAGAAAGTTTTGGCGAGATAAAAATATTCTTTATCTCAGATATTCATAAAAGAGTGATATCCGAAGATCTTATTCAGAAAGTGTTGGATATGAAGCCAGATATCGTTATTATTGGCGGGGATTTAATGGAAAAAAGAGTGCCCTTTGAAAGGGTAAAAAACAATATTGATACATTGAAAAAGCTTGGCCCTGTTTATTTCGTATGGGGAAATAATGATTATGAAGTTGATTTTCGAAAATTAGATGCAATGCTACTCCATCTTGGAGTTAAGATTCTCGATAATACCGCTGTTTCATTTGAATCGATTGAAGGTGATCGTCTAATCCTAATAGGAGTAGACGATATAAATCAAAAACGGGATGATCTCGAATTAGCATTACAAGACATTGAAACAGATGGATTTAAAATCCTAATTAGCCATAATCCGAATATCGTATCCAAAATAAAAAAAGAACACAATATTCACCTTGTATTAAGTGGACATACTCATGGGGGGCAAATTCATATACTTGGGTACAGTCCTTATAAAAAAGGAACAATAAAAAAGTTAAAGCAAACAACATTACTAATTAGTAATGGTTATGGAACAACGGCACTGCCATTTCGTCTCGGTGCAAAAGCAGAAACGCACATTATTAAAATTAAGAATTCTTCCCACTTCAACTAATTGGAATATTGGAAATAAGCGTAGCGGGTAAAATAAATGTACGACTCACCATCTTATGCTTATTTCATACACTATTCATAAGAGTTGGTTTTTGGCAGGGGGCATTCGCATGCACTTAGAACGTTTAAATTATAATAAAATCAAAATATTTTTATCATTAGATGACTTGTATGAACGAGGATTAACGAAAGATGATATTTGGAAGGATTCTATGAAATGGCAACAGCTTTTTCATGAAATGCTTGAAGAGGCAAATGAAGAATTCGGGTTTGAAATTCAAGGTCCAGTTGCGGTAGAAATCTTTTCAATGCAGGCTCAAGGTATGATTATGATTGTTACGATGGAAGACGAGAATGAAGAGGACATACTTCAGGATGGTTTTATTGAGATGCAGGTAATAATGGATCGCAGTGAGGAAATTATTTTTGAATTTAATGAATTTGAAAATGTAGTCCAATTAGCTAAGCGCTTAGCGTTAATGAATTTAATGAGCGGAAGTCTTTTTGCTTATAAGGACCAGTATTATATTCACTTTATAAACCAAAACCCGCAAGAATTAAGCAAGCTTGTTGCTATCCTCGCTGAATACGGAAATCCATCCATGTTGAGTTATCATGTTTTGCAAGAATATGGTAAAGAAATTATTGGAAATCATGCTGTTGAAAAGATCGTCCATTATTTTTCATAAGTGATAAAGGCAATTTAATTGAAATAAATTCAAAATGGGGTAAAGTCTAACTTTACCCTAAATTACTTTATGGAGAATTAATTTACAGGAAAATAGTGTATTTTTTTAAGTTGTATATTATATGAAAATAATGATCAGGATTTGATTGGGAACGTTTACATAAAATTATCAAAAAATACGCTTTTCATCTTGCATAAATTAAACAAAGGTGTATACTATGTCATGAAAGCGGACAACAAATGAATGAGATTTTTAGGGGGTTTGGTTTACGAATGGTAGCCAATAATAGTACTGAAACAAATAATGAAGACAAACTGGATGTTTTAAAGTCAACCCAAACTGTTATTCATAAAGCGTTGGAGAAACTAGGGTATTCAGACGAAATGTTTGAGCTTCTCAAAGAGCCGATTCGCATGATGACAGTGAAGATTCCAATCCGGATGGACGATGGAACAGTGAAGGTTTTTACTGGCTACCGGGCTCAGCATAATGATGCAGTGGGACCAACTAAAGGTGGAATTCGCTTCCATCCTAGTGTAACGGAAAAAGAAGTTAAAGCACTTTCGATTTGGATGAGCTTAAAATGCGGAATTGTTGATCTTCCATATGGTGGAGGAAAAGGTGGAATCATTTGCGATCCTCGAAATATGTCATTCCGTGAACTAGAGGCATTAAGCCGTGGGTATGTTCGTGCAATTAGTCAAATTGTAGGACCAACGAAAGATATTCCTGCGCCAGATGTATTTACAAACTCGCAAATTATGGCGTGGATGATGGATGAGTACAGTAGAATGGATGAGTTTAACTCTCCTGGCTTTATTACTGGAAAGCCATTAGTATTAGGAGGTTCTCATGGAAGGGAATCTGCAACAGCTAAAGGGGTAACAATTTGTATTAGAGAAGCTGCGAAAAAGCGTGGAATAGAGTTAGAAGGTGCTCGTGTTGTTGTTCAAGGTTTTGGAAATGCTGGAAGCTTCTTGTCGAAGTTCCTTCATGACGCTGGCGCAAAAGTAATCGGTATTTCCGATGCCTACGGAGCTTTGCATGACCCGAATGGTCTTGATATTGACTATTTACTTGACCGCCGTGATAGTTTTGGTACTGTTACAAACTTATTTAATGATACGATTACGAATAAAGAGCTGTTGGAATTAGAGTGTGATATTTTAGTTCCAGCTGCCATCGAAAATCAAATTACAGATGAAAATGCTCACAATATTAAAGCGAAAATTGTTGTTGAAGCGGCAAATGGTCCAACAACTTTAGAAGCAACACAAATATTAACGGAACGTGGAATTTTACTCGTTCCTGACGTATTAGCTTCTGCTGGTGGAGTAACTGTATCTTATTTTGAATGGGTTCAAAATAATCAAGGTTATTATTGGTCTGAAGAAGAAGTTGATGAGAAACTCGAAAAAATTCTTGTTGATTCTTTCAAAAACATTTACGACACAGCTCAATCTCGTCGCGTAGATATGCGTCTTGCAGCCTATATGGTCGGTGTTCGAAAAATGGCTGAGGCTTCAAGATTCCGCGGTTGGGTTTAAGGTCTTCATTTGAATATTTTCGAAAAATCTCCTATCCTATTGATAGGAGATTTTTTAAGCTGAGGCATTCGTCGAAAGGACTTGGCGAACGCCAAGTTTTTCTAAAGGAGTTTTTAAAAATGATAAAGAAAGATGCCATTATTGTTGGTGGTGGCCCATGTGGATTAGCTGCTGCAATCTCTCTACAGAAAATGGGGCTAGAACCGTTAGTGATTGAAAAAGGAAATGTTGTAAACTCGATTTATCACTATCCAACACACCAAACTTTTTTTAGTACGAGTGAAAAGTTAGAAATTGGGGATGTACCTTTTATTTCTGTCGAGTATAAGCCGAAAAGAAATGAGGCTCTATCATATTACCGGGAAGTCGTTAAAAGAAAAGAAATAAGTGTGAATACGTATGAAAAGGTAATGAAAGTTTCAAAACAGCAAAATCATGAATTTGTTGTCATGACAGATAAAGCACAATATTTGACGAGCAAAATTATTATTGCGACAGGCTATTATGATCATCCGAATTATTTGAATATCCCAGGTGAGAATTTGCCGAAGGTTTTTCATTATTTTAAAGAAGCACATCCGTATTTTGATCAAGATGTTGTCGTTGTAGGAGGAAAAAACTCAAGTGTTGATGCCGCTATAGAGCTAGTAAAGGCTGGAGCAAGAGTGACAGTTATTTATCGTGGCAGTGAGTATTCTCCAAGTATTAAACCGTGGATTTTACCAGAATTTGATTCATTAATTCGAAATAAAATGATCAAAATGGAATTTAATGCTCATGTGAAAGAAATTTTTGATGATCGGTTAATCTATATGAAAGATAATACTGAGTATGAAATTAAAAATAATTTCGTTTTTGCCATGACAGGCTATCACCCTGACCATCATTTTCTTCAAAGCATGGGAGTTCATTTTGATGCTGAAACGGGAAGACCATTATATAATAGTGAGACAATGGAAACAAATATTGAAGGTATTTATATTGCAGGAGTAATTGCAGCTGGAAATAATGCAAATGAAATATTTATTGAAAACGGTCGCTATCATGGCAACCAAATTGCAGAAGCGATTAAGAATAAAGAAAATAATAATAACTAAATAGTAAAAAAGGGAAATCGGCTATTCACCGATTTCTTTTTTCAATATCTATACCATAAACATCGCTTCAATTTTCTTCAGTTCTGTCGTTTGTGCTAAACCTATAAGAAGTTTTATTCGTGCTTTCTGCCCATTTAGTCCATTTGAAAAAATGACTCCTAAATCTTTTAAATCTTTTCCGCCACCTTCATAGCTATAGACATCTTCAGCAATCCCATTGAAACATCTGGAAACGAGGACAACAGGAATATTTTTCCCTATAAGCTCTTTAATGCCCTCAACAGTAGCTGGAGGCAAATTTCCTTGTCCTAACGCTTCAATCACAACACCGTGATAATGAAGATCCCCAATGGCTGATAAAAGGGTTGAATCCATTCCAGCATGAGCTTTAATCAAAGCTACACGCTTTGACACATCCTTTATTTCATAATGCTCATGATTAGTAGGGAGATGGTGAAAAAACACGCCTCTCTTTGTGACAATTCCAATTGGTCCATATTGAGGACTTTGGAAGGTTGACACATTGCTTGTATCAAATGTATGATTAATACCTTTTGAAAGAAAGAGACTGGTCTATCCCCGTAAACATTGATATATCAACATTCCGACACACTTTTATCAGTGTGTTTTTCTTTTTTAGTTATCCACAACCTCATTTTAGTATATAATATAAGCATTAAAAGGGGGATTCCTATGAAGAAAAAAGTCTCTTTAATAACTACTGGTGGAACTATTGCAAGTAAAGAAATGTCAAAAGGTTTATTAGACTCAGGTGTGCTATCTGGTGAAGAATTAGCTTCTCTTTGTCAGCTACCTGATGATATAGAAATAAAAATCATTGATGCTATGAATCTTCCTAGTATGCATATTACATTTGATCTAATGACACATCTCAGAAATGTAATTATAGAAGAATTTAAAGATGATTCGGTTAGTGGGGTAGTAGTGACTCATGGAACTGATTCACTTGAAGAAACTGCATATTTTCTAGATTTAACAATATCTGATTCAAGAACTGTTGTTGTAACTGGATCACAACGTTCACCTCAAGATGTGGGAACAGATGTTTATTCGAACATGAGGAATTCAATTAGTGTTGCAGTGGACGAGCAAATTAAAAATGCAGGTACGGTTGTGGTGTTTAATGAACGCATTTACTCAGCTAAGTATGTTAAAAAGATTCACACTTCAAACTTACAGGGATTCTCAAGTTTTGGATATGGTTATTTAGGAATTATTGATAATGATGAGGTTAACGTTTATCAAAAACCAGTCAATAGAAGTACTTATGAGCCTATTAGAGCAATTCCAAGAGTCGATATTATTAAATGTCATACAAATGCAGATGGAACGTTCATAGACGCTTCTGTGAGTGCAGGAGCTGAAGGTATTGTTTTAGAAGGAGTGGGAAGAGGACAAACCACACCATTTATGACTGACTCAATTAAAAAAGCATTGGATAATGGTGTTAAAATAATTATTACAACAAGTGCTGAAGAGGGCAAAGTCTATCCTTCTTATGGATACAAAGGCAGTGCTAACGATCTGAAGCTTATGGGTGTAATATTGGGTGAAGATTATGATAGCAAAAAAGCTAGAATAAAGTTGGCTGCGATGTTAGCCTCAGGAGTAGAAGTTAATCAGGTTAATTTTAGTAGGGGATAAAGATGGGGAATTCTCTAAGTAAGAAATGTAGATGTAAGCATTGTGGAAAGAATATGAAATTTAAGAAGGAAAGACTCGTTCATAAATATATCTGTTCATCGTATGATAATTATGGAAAATGTAAAAGAATAACTATAGAAGAAGATTTTTTAAAAGGGCTAATACAACGAAGATATCAGAAAGAAATGACTGACCAAGAGATAAGGGAAGTTGTAGATTATATAGAAATTGAAGACAAGCTTCTTTTAGAAATCCATTTCAAAGATAAGACTGAGCCAATACTTTGCAAAGGTACTTTCATCCAATTTTAATTTTAGGGTGACGACTTGGTACTAAATTAAAATAGAAGGGGAGAGGTATAAGTACCAATCTAATAACAATCCTTGATTTTTCTTAGGGTGACAAATATTCAAGAAAAGTTTGTAAAAAGAGGGGTTAAATGTAGAATTCTTATACTAAGATTATCCCTAAATTTCACAAACTTTTCTTGATAAAAATTAACTTTTATTTCATACTTCTAGCTAAATCTCTGAGCATTTCAATCTCAGAAGCAACGTCTTCAATATCCATTTCTTGTATTATTTCAAAAGGAACACCGTCGTTGTCGATGTATTTCTTCTCAACGAATTTTCTTGTGACTTTTTCATTTTCTTTTGTTTCATAATCAAAATCGACAATTGTAGTAATTTGTTCTGTTTGTGTAGTATTAATCTCATCTTCACCAATTGGTGGTATTTCATTTGTTGCAGTAATTTCTTTCTTTAAACTATAAATAGCAGATGTATTCTTTGACTCATCAATTGTAAATTCAATCTTTTGAGTATAGCCATTGTATGGACTTTTCGTTATTTTATATTTCATTTTATCATCTCCAATACATAGAAATTTTTAGTTAGGTAATAATATTTCCTACAACATGATTCCTCCATGAAAAAGGAGAGGGGATTAACCCTTCTCCTAATGTTATCCATATAATTCTTTAGCTTTAGCAAGTAACACTTTTGATGGTGTCTCGTATTTAATGTGTTCAGGCATTTTTGTTATCCACATTCCTCCGCCAACATCGTATTGACCACCATGCTTCTCTCTGTATCCATAGACACGAAATTCTTCTGCTGGAAGTAAAATTCTTTCCATTTTAAGTTGTCCATTTTTATCTGACCAAAGATTAATAGGCTTAGTAATAGTGATTTTTCCAATCTGTCCTTTTTTGAATATGGTTTTGCCCCACATGAGCGTTTCTGGTTGAGGCAGGATAGGGGAAGTAATATTATTACTTGAGTTAGATTTCTTGCTTAAATTTGCATATTTAACTACACCACAAGCAACACCAATACCAGCATTTTTTAATACATTATCATCACGAAGTTTCTTAATATCAATAACCGAATCCATAAAACCTCCCTCGATCAAAATGGAAGGCATTTTAGTTTCTCTAACAATGTGTAAGTTTGCTCTTTTAATACCTCTATCTCTTAGACCATATGCTTTAACAAGTTCAGGATGAACACACTCTGCCAGTTCCAACGATTTAGAATCTGGAGTAGTATATACGAATGTCTCCACACCTGTCCAATTTCCCCATTTAGCAGTATTTGCATTATGATGAAATGAAATATAAATATCTGCGCCCAAAGCATTTGCTAAATTTGTTCTAATATTTAGTGACACATCAGTCTTACCAGTAGGATCATCAAATCGCCTTACTTCCACATTATTATACTTGTTCATTTCTTCCATAAAAGCACGAACTAATTTATCATTAAATGTCCATTCAGGTTCACCATCAGGAGTGCGTTTACCTGCTGTAGCATATAACTTTGGATTTAAGCTTTTATAGCCACCATGACCTGCACAAACAGCTATTTTAAATACTTTAGTCACTTAATATTCCTCCTTAAAAATAAAAAAAAGACATGCCTTTTCGACATGTCCTCTGATTATGTATTAATATATTTATTTCTTCTCGACATACTGACTTACAGCTTTATTTGCTGCTAACATTGCTCTCATTTCTTCTAATGCTTCATCGACTAATGTACTAAACATTTCAAAACTTATAATTATAGAAATCCATTTAAAGCGTGTAATGAAAAGATCATATACGTAGCGTAGTTTTAAGCGACCAGTTTTTTCTCCAAGTTCTTTCTCAGCATTAACTACTGCTAAAAGTAACCATGCTTTAACTTTTTCTATTTGCTTGCTATTTGGTAGTTTAATATAACGATAGATAACAGTAATAATTAATCCCAATAAAGCTAAAAATCCAATAATCATGTACCAATTTTCAATTAAATAATTCATCTAAAATTCCTCCTGATCTATTTCAATATTTGAACCTTCTACTATCTCTTTGCCATATATTTCTGTTAGTTTAATTTTATTTTCCTGCATTGCCTTCCATTTATAGAAGCCTGTCACAGTAGCCATTTCAGCAAAAGCACCACTAATTAGTGCTATCACAATTCCTGAATCACCATGATAGTCTTTGGTAATGATCAGAAGTTGTATGTACATTGCATATAGGATTATTACTATCCCTATAGCGTAACTAAACATTATTACTTTTTTAGAGAATTCTGTTTTATGTCTTTTTGATTTTTCCAACTCTTCACATCCTTACTTTAAGAAGCTCCAGCCAAATTGACTGGCTAACCATGCTAAGATAGCTAAAGTAACAATAGTCCCTAAAATTTTCATTGATGTGCTACTAATAAATTCATTCCAATCAATCTTGCGTTTTTCTATGTTTTTAACTCTGTCATCAAGCTTCTCAACTGATTGTTGTAATTTATTAATATTTTCATTAGTATTCTTATTCTCAATTTCTGTCACACGGTCAGACAAATCGTTCATGCTAAAATTAAGATTAGTTAAATTTTCATTGATCTTAGCCAATGTCGCACTCTGTTCTTTATTAGTTTCTGTAGTCAACTCCATGAGGGTAGTTAAACGTTCAATAGTTGGAATGGTATCCTCCATTTTTTCCAGTCTCTTATTGGTCATTTTTTGTTGCTCTTTTAAAACAGAGATTTCTGCTTCTGACATTTTCAACACACTCCGATGACAATTTAGTTATTTACAAAAAACCACCTCCATTTTGTGATATAATGAAAGTGGGTATCTACCCAATAAGAAGATTGTTTACCTAACCGTGACAATCTTCTTTTTTAATGAAAAAATAAAAAGTATGTGAAAATCCAACTCTACAAACCTTTTAAAATTAGGGTTTATAAAGATGAAATCACATACTTTTTAAGATAAAACTTGTGTTTTAACATAAAAAAATACACCTTATTCAGTAGGTGCTTCTTCAACCTTTGTATATTTCATTGTATCGATATATTCGGATTCAGTGATGTATCCTTTAACCAAGGCATTATCGATTTGTTCCAATGTATAAGTATTAGCTGCAAATTCTTTTACTGGCTCATGATAATCTGCGACAACTGTTTCAAATTTTCGTGTACCGTACACATAGACACAAACTGCATATTGCTTTGTTAATAAAGGTATAATATTCATTTTACATTCCTCCCATTAAGATAGTTTCCATTAACTCTAATAGAGTTGTATTTGTCTCTGCTTGTGCTTCTTTCAGTGTTGAATTTTCTTGTTCCAATGCTGCCAGTTTTTCCTCAAGAGTTGGTTCGGGTGCTGACTCTTCATTTGATAAATCTTTATTTTTCCATTCATCTGATGGATCGACTAGAAATAAAGTTCCACCTTCTAAAACTAACCATTTCCCATTCTCATCTGTAAATTCATTTTCATAATCTTTATTGATCATAATGATACACCCCACACTTCTATAGTACCCTCCGTGAATTCCGGATTTCTATCAATCCTGATAATTATGCTAAAAGGTGATGTACCGTGATTACCATTAGGATCATATGACATAAACTCCATGTCGTATCTATAATTTATCGGGACCCTATGGGTAGTGTTTTTAGTATCTACGATATGCATCCATCCATTCATAAATAGGGAATTCGGATATCCCGATCCACGACCAGCCGACATATTTTTACTCTCAAATATTAACTCACCATGTATTTCAGGATAAGGATATGCGGTTGATGATGGTACTGATAATAAAATGTGATTATCTTTCGCTGTACCATTGTATTGATATTTAAAAAAATCGGTACCTGTAGTATTAAAATTCGCTATATAACCAGCAGGCCTATGTTTTCCTGCATCGCCACCACCTTGGAAAAGGACATATAAATTAGAAGCAGGAGTATTCCCCGTAGTTGTCCAATGGTTGGTCACTGTTTTGAAAACAAATTTAAGCTTCTTTAGTTTATTTTTAAATTCATGTCCAATAGCATACCATTTGTTGGTGTCACTTAATTCAATTGCGTCAAGTAACTCCCACTCATCAATACCTCCACCTGAAGGCTTTGAATTCACTTCATTGATTGCTCCTACTAATGTCTCTTTATGTTCAGTATTTAATTCTGTTAAATCTCCAGTTTTTCTATTTGCGTCATTAAGGTCTTGTTTAATATTAGGCAGTTGTCTTTTTATCTCATTGATTTCGCTTTTTTGATTTGTGCTGTTATTAACTAACCCCATACTAACACTTTCTATATTACTATACGCTGAAATCATAACTTCGTTAAATGGTGCAGTTAATTTATAAGGCTCTAAAGGAATATAGTCTACTTCGTAAATGGCGTTTGGATCGAAATTACTTTTATTTGTATATGCATATCCACCACCAAGATAATAAGAGCTGCCTTCACCATGTTCCCAAGTATAGTCAGGCTTTCCATTTTTATAAACTTGTAGAATATTTTTAGCTTTCACTAATAAATGTGATGTTGGTAAGTTTTTTTCATTTATTTTATAAAATTCATTATTTAATACAGGATTAACTCTTTCCCTTACAATCCTTCCCTCGGTCAACTCAATTTGGTTAGCACCTTCACGAAGATAAATATCGCCATATATGTTAGCTTTTCTTGTTATAGGTGTTGTTAATTTATATATAAGTCTGTAAGGGGTATATGGTTTTGTAATGAAAGCATTAAAACCTCTTGTGTTGCTTGGACTTGGTGGCTCTGTTGGGACTCCTGTCCCATCATATAAACCATGATACCTCGTACCATCAAAGCTACCTAGAGGTGTCCAATACTTCGTTCCCGTTCCATTGTAAGGAGCAACACCATCTACATTACTTGAAGACATTTTCCATCCATTAAAGTATGCCTTTATTTCGGCACTAGTAGGGTCAACACTAGTTCCCCAACCGCTATCATCTGTTGCAATTGATAAATAGATATGTGTTTCGTCTACCGTCACTTGGTCTTTTGCCGAAGACGCAACAGTAGCACGTGGCACTATCACACCGTTATACTTTACACCAACTATTGAACTGCTGTTTACGTCACTAGGAATTGGAAACTTTACGACTTTAAGTGCAAGGGTATAAGAGTTAAATACCCATTCCAAACTACCATCTAAAACTATTTCTTTGCTCTTCCAAGTTCCTGTGCCATCTGCATTTAAAACGTCACCTTCATAGAATGTTTCTAATAGAGTTATAGAATTGTCGTTGTTTGGCTCAAATGGTAACGCTGTGTCACCTATATATATTTGCCAATTAGATATTTCTGTTCCTTCACTTGCTAAACGTAACCTTAAATATGGCTCACCATTTGGAGCGTTAAATGTGAAAGTGACATTTGTTTCTTCTGTGAATAACGGACTTTCATATAAAGTACTTACAACTGCTGAATCTGAACTATCATTTAATTTAGATGTTGTTAAACTAATTGTACCTTTGACATTTGCACTAAAGGTATAAGTAGCATCTTCTAAAAGTTTTTTAACTGTTCTAAGTGCGCTTCCACTTATAAATTTCACATGGTAAGGGTTATTAGATTCATAAATTGTAGATTGAGTAAATCTATCTAACTTAAATGTTTGATTAAAATTTCCTAATTGATTCTTCCCCTTAACTTCAATAGTTGGGTTAGTTACCCCTTGTACGTTTGCTACAAATGGCTGTGCGACTGCTCCTGCATTGAGCATTATATCCTTAAATATATAATCTCCTGTTTTTAAGTCCGATTCTATACTACATCGTATTCTAAATGTTTTTGTATTTTGGGGAGTTGTAAAAGTCTTTTCTCTCAATGCTCCTGTTACACTTCCAACGGATAACAATGTATTTTCATTTGAATCTAGACAAGATATTTCAATATGTGCAAAGCCTTCATTATCATTTAAGATTATTGCAGAAATAGTATACTCTGCGTTCTGTTCTGCTTTAACGTCACATGTGATAAATTTCCACTTTCCATCTGCTGTCATCTTAATTTCATTTGGACTTACAATTGTGACTCCTGTCGTTGAACCTGTCCATATACGACTATCAAAAAGCGGAACATGATTAATATATGTTTTCCCTTCTAAGTGTTCAATATCTACAGGCGAATAGATTGGAGAATCCAAGATATTAACCTTTTCTAACTCTGTATATGTTGTTTCTGTTGGATTACTCCCGCCAGTAGGCTTTGCATTTACTTCATTAATGGCTTTAACTAAATCAGTTTTTTCTGTGGTTGATAAATCATTTAAAATGCCTATTTTATCAGAAATATTAATAATATCATTTTCTGTTTTATCAAGTATATTAGATATTGATCTATCTAGATCTTTTAACTTGGGTTTATTTGACATAACTTTTTCACCTCTCAAATAAAAAAAGAGAAGAGGGGAGTAATCATCCTCTTCTTTAATCTGCTTAATATTATTTACTTTATAGTTTGTTAATGTGTTTATACATACTACATATTTTAATTTGTCTGTGGCTGATAATCTCCAGCTAAAAAGCCCACTCCACTATCATTCAAATGTTCGTATGCCTGTGGTTTGAGAGTTTCTGGAACAGCATTAAACTCTAATTTTCCTAGAATCACTCTCTGTGCTAACAATAATGCCATCATATCTTCATCATCTCCTAATAGCTTAATTAATATTTTTATTAAAAAACGGACTATCATGAATTGATCGTCAGAATAATCTCTGTCAATACTTCCTCATGAAAGTCCGTTCGTTCAGCCAAAGCTTGATTTTGTGCTTTTAATAAGGTATTTTCTTTTTCTAATTCTTTAATTCGTCTTTCTTCTTTTGAAGGTATTTTAAGTTTATACTCATTCATCAACTTCGACCTCCCAAAATTCTTGTGATTGAATTGGCATCTTGTGCATCAGTGCTATCTCTACTCATATCTATTACTAATTCAACATCAGTTTCCACAGGCAATTGTATTTTGTAAGCTCTCTCAACTTTTTCAGTTGGATCATTATCAGTTTCCATCGGTAAACCATTTACAAATAATGATAAATTTGTAAATATAGGAGTTACCCATGATTTACGAACAAATAATCCAATATAATCTGTCTTTGGAATCCTATATACTGCTTTCGCTGTTAGAGAATATTCTTCGACTGTTTCCTGCCATGTTCCAGAAAACACTACTTTTGTAGAAGTTTTATATATCACTAGAGGGACTGTAAAACTTAGCGAAATATCTACAAGTGTTGAAGGTTGAGCATCTGCTGTTTGTATGTTAGTGTTAGTGACATTGGTTACTGCTCCCCAACTATCATTACTGTATTTTCGCATCCTCACTAAAGCATTACCTGTCGAATTACTGTAATACACTACAAATATTTCATTCATATTATTTGCAGTTATAGTTACAAATTTATTGCTTACAAATCCTGCGTCAGACGTTAATTTGATAGGATCACTAAAATTTAATCCTGCGTCATCTGAATAAGACACGAATATATTTGTTCCATTTGGTGAAGCAGAATCATTCGAATGCCATGATACCCAAATACGACCATTGTCTAATCCATTTACACTTTTCGGTACGAATATTGCGGATGGTGAGGTTGGAACATGTATATTATTAGCAATATAAACAACTGAATTAGACCAAGTTGATCCCCTGTAGTTTATTGAATATATTCCGTAATTTCCTGCACCATTACGAACTTGTACGAAAACACTAGGCTTTCCATCTGCTCTTACAATAATAGATGGATTAGTCCACGATTGAGTGGAAACATCGGCAGTTGAGAGTTGCTCAACTGCACTCCAAGTTACACTCCCATCCACTTGACTAATAATACCCTTCACATAGTGAATATTAAAACTGTTAGGAAGAGAAGGATCTTTACTTGCCCAACACGCATGTAATTCTGTTTCCTCTTTATTTACTACTAGCGAATTACCACTATGTCCAAGTTGGTTATTACTAATTGTTTTGAAATTTTTCGACAACATAGATATACTAGACTCCACTGTTGTAAAATCAAAACTTCCTACAACAGTACTGTCAGTCATTGTAATAAGAATAGTTACAACTGTTTCCTTTGAAGCTATGGACACATAGGAGTTATAATTAGACGTAGATATAGTGGTCAAAAGTTCAAATTCTGAATTTGGCGTCTTTTTAACATAAAACTTAATGCTCTGTGAACTGGTTACTAATAAGTCAGTTACACATGCTACAATCCAACCATTGCTCAACCTGACCATCCTTCTACCACCATTACCACTCGTATCATACGCACTTGATACCACTGTAGCATCTGTTATAGTTTTCGTTTCCTCTGATTGATTAATCATCAACATCTTACCATCACGAATAACGATGTTTTCACTGTTAACTTCATCAAGTGTCATACCTATGATGTTTCCACGCATGTCATGTGCAAACACTGTACCGCCTTCTACTCGTTCAGACGCTTCTTGTTTAAGTTTTAGGTATGCAATTTCTCTATCTTGATTAGTATTTTGACGATAGAGTGAGTTGATTTGCTTTATCAATTCAGATGGGTCACTGCCACCACCAACAACATTTCCGTTTTTATCCAATACTTGACCTGATTCATTAAAACCTGCTACAGTTTTTCCGATATCAGAAGAGGAGATAGAGTTATCTGCTTTCGTTAAACTATCTTTAATATCTTGCGTTAACTTTTCTTTTGATACAGTGTTATTAGATAAATAGCTTCCATTTAATGTATCTTGATTTATTTTTTGTATATTTTTTATAATTTTTACATATAAAGACTCACCCAAGGTAACCGTGTCATTGAGTAGAGTTATTGTTTTATCTGAAACTATAAAGTCATCAACTTGTAATGGTATTCTATTAATATAAAGTTCAACCATATCTTTTTCAGAAAATGTTTCTAGTGGAATGATGAATACAGATTGATCTTCTTGGGTAGCTTCAATAATGTAGTCAAAATGAGCCATTTCGGTTGTGTTAACATCGATTACTACATCGCCTGTTTGACCATTGACAGATTTAACTTTGCCTTCAACCTCATTACCATTTGCATCGATAACTTTACCATCCGAATTATATACAGCGACACCGCCAGCAATGCCTTTTTGAGAAATGGAAATACTTGCATTTTTTGCGTTTGTTTCAGCTTGATTAGCTAAATCTTCAGCTTCTTGTCGAGTTATTAAACCTAGTTCTGTGGAGGTAATTTCTACATTTCCACTTTCATCTGGACTTTTACCATTAACAGTTGAAACAGAACCAGTTCCATCAACTCCACGTTGAGCGACAAGAGTCCAGTTTACTCCTTCAGTTGGTACAACTCCTTTACAATCTTGCATACATCTCCAAGTTGAACCATTATATCTGACTTCATTATTAACGACATAGTTTGTAATAGGGGAGTATTCTCTCAGATGGATCGAGGTGTCTATTAGATCTTGAGCATTTTGTGATACTGTCTTAGCTTCATTTATAGCTGCTTCTGTATTCGATAATGCAGTGGAAGTATCTGACTGTCTTTGGTCTTCATTTGCTTGTCTGATTAACTCATTTGATTCCCTTGAGTCTTCATTTGCAATTCTAGTTAATTCTGCATCAGTACGAGATAGTTCTGATGCTTCTCTTGTAGCTTCATTTAATTTTCTTGAGGCTTCATTTGATTCTCTTATAGATTCGTTATTATCGAATGATATAATTTTCGTATCTACTAAGTTCGCTTTTTCATTTGCTAAATTTGCAGCGTTGGTTGCGTCTGATATTGCTGTCTCAGCTTTATTTATAACAATATTTACTTCCTCCAAGCTTTCAATCGCACCAGTTCCTTGCTTTATAATTTGCTCAAGTGTTTCAGTGACACTACCATTATCATGTTTTGTATAAACTCTATCAGCAGGAACATACTGACTTCCTTTACCAGAATACTTAAATGTTAAAGATTTTCCATTATGTACAGATTTAAAATGAACAACTCCAAGATTATAGTCAACTTGAAACCAATTATCTTGCTTCAATTCTCCATCAGTCTCAATCCACATAATATCTTCGCCCAATACTACAACTTTTTCATCACGAGTTGGTATTTCTGTAAGGGAAACTTTACCATTACCTATCTGTAGTGTTTCTTCATAGGGCGCATGTGGATCATCAGGTGTACCTTTTCTCATCATAGTGATAATAGGACTGTTATATTCAAACATTCATTTATACACCTCCTATAAAATAAAAAGATGAAACAATTAAGCTTCGTCTTTGTCTTTTTCTTTAATTTTTTCTTTTAAATCTAAATTCTCTCTTACAAGAGTGCTATTCATTGCTTCTTGATAAGCCAATTTTTCACTCAAAGTAGCAATCTGTTTTAAGAATGATTGTGTTAAATCATTCAATTCAACATTAACTTCCATAATCATTTAATCCTCCTAGCATTTAAACTGATTCTTTATACTGTGTAACTGCAATTACTGAATGTCGGTTGAAAATATCGTCTCCAATTATTACACTAGTTAATTGTTGATTATTTATATCTTCATTTATTTTTTCTTTATTATAAGTCTCAACATTTGCGATAAATTCCTTACCATTATTAAGATGAACTACAAGCTTCACCATTATAAAACCTCCATTTTATCAAATTATTTAATATTGTTTGCCCACTCCACTATTTCTTCTTCTTTTTTCTTGAATGCCTCATTTAACTTGAAGATTAAGCTAGGCTTGATATTTTCATTAACAGTAACATTTCCATCGCAATAAATACGAAATCCGTTTGAGTTTGAATTTATTTTCATACTAACCCTCCTTACTTCCAAACAAACTTATTATTAGCCCATGAAACAATTTCACTTTCTTTTTGGCGTAAAGCGGCATTCAATTGGGAAGTCGTTACAAGACCATTAAGTACTGAATCAACGTAATTAATGGTTGCCACAGGGATACCTTGCTGTTGAATGTAAGAAGCATTTAATGTTGCATTTACAGTAACATTATTATTAAATTGAGATATTCCTCCATCAACTCGAAATCCACTTTTAGCAACAAGAGGGGTGTAGTCAACATAAACACCATTTGATCCACTTGCTACTAGTCCAATTGAATTTGCTTGTATTCTTAATCCTGCCGAATCATTACTTACAATTCTATGAGAGCCTGATTGTGTATATAGTGTCATCCTTGGGTTTCCATTATTACCAATAGTAAGAGTACCACCAACTTCAGCATCGTAAGCATTTGACACTCTAGCTGTTATAGTTCCAGTTGTAATATTACTAGCATTCAAATTAGTTACATTTACTAAAGCAGCATTCAATGTTCCAGTTGTGATTTTATCAGCTATTAAAGTTCCAGTTTGAATAATTCCACCATTAAATTGATTCTGACGATTATTATTGAAATCCCAAATCAGATCCATAATTGGTATATTATTAATTAGAACTGAACCTAACTTAGTTGTGAATTTACTAAAATCTATTGTTCTAGTTGTACCGTCAATTAAAATGTCATTTCCACTTCTGAATATAAGTCTATTTGCTATTAAATCTTCAGCAGTTAATGTTCCATTAGTATCAACATAGAATTTTTTTCTCCACACACCAAATTCATTTTTTTCAATCTTGATTCCTTCAGTAGCATTTAGTGTTGTTTTAATTGTATTGTCGCTCTTTGTAGACACTAACCCATCAGAAGGGGAGATAGTTATTCCATTTCCACCAGTTTCGGAAATTAACTTGAATGATGCATTTTTAATTGTTGCTCCGTTAGAGTCGAAAGTGAACTTTCCTGAATCATTCTCAACAACTAAATTAACACCCACTAATATTTTCCCGATTATTCTCTCACCAATTACACCTCTGGTAGTTATTGCATTTTTATATGTGTTTCCACCATCGTTAGAAATAGCCAGAATACCAGCTTGAGCAACTAGTAAATCATTAGGGTTATCAATACTTGTAATAGTTAATCCTTTTCTGGAAATCATAACAGACTCATTAACTCCAGCAATTATTCTTCTCTTATTTGCATCAAATTCTCCATCTACGAGATCATTAATTGCTCCCATTTTTCCAGCAGTTTCATTCCATTTATCCTTTTGTGAATTCAGACCAGATGATACTGTATAAGACTGTCTTATCATCCTTTTCCAGTCGTCACCCAAGTTATCAAAATTGGCGATTTCTAGTTTGATGGAATGATTATCATAGTCATAATCAATTTTGATTATTTTGACTTTTACCTTTACATTGAACTTCTCATAGTCAATTAAAATAGTATCACCAATATGCAATTTATCCCAATTATGTTTTTCTTCTACTACATCAAGGAAATTTACAATATCAATTTCAAAATTTACTCTAGGTACTTTAACTTTTTCTAAATGTTTTTGTGCTTCAGAATATAAGTCCTTTGAGTAAATAATGTTCTCATTTGACCAATTTCTAACAAACTCAAACCTCGTTTTTTCATCTAATTCTTCTTGAGTGAAGTTATTATTTATTGAAAATAAATTTTTGAGTTCAGTGATTTGATTATCGACCAATTGAATCTCGTCTTTAACCTCATTAATCTCAATATTCTTGGTATTTATCCTAGATTCCATTTGCTCTTTTTCGGCAATAATTTGAGATGTATTTTTATCAGTTGCGTTAGCTACAGCTAATCTATCTTCTATCATCTCTAATTCTGCATTTAATGCTGATAATTCGTTTTCTTTAGTAGAAAGAATACTTTGTTTCTCAGCTTTCTGTTTTAACAGAGATTGATATACTGAGTTATTATCCTCAATTAGTTTTTGATATTTGATTAATGCAATACATAATTCATCACTCATATAGTTACTGTGTTTTAAAACAGTTACTCCATCTTCTGCTAATTCAAAAGGGTACATAAAGTAGTCATAGTTTTCTATGAAATTAGTTCCACTTGGATTTACATCATTAAAAGTTAATCCATCTTTACCAAAAGCTTTTAAAACAGTGATCATTTCATCAGGATAAGATGATTTGTTTAATGTTTTAAGTAATTTTCCAAGAGAGACTGTTAAGCCATAAAAACTTCCTATATTCTCAAAGTTATAAAAATTAACAGTTCGATTATTTGTATTAAAGACAACATTCGCACCAAATTTATCCGCAACTTCATATGTGAAATCAAGAATAGACCGATCAGATATCTCAAATGACCGATACAGTATATCAAAATCTGCATCTACATATCCAAGAGTCCAAATTGTTTCTTGTAATACTTCATTCATAATTTCTGTGACATTCTTTGATGCTGCCTCGTAGAACCTTAACTCCCTGTCATTCAATTCATACCCAAGAGAAAAAGCATGAACAGACATTCTATCTTTGTCTTCATCCATGCCTTCAGCAATTTCATTTATGACAAACCATTCTTTTTCATTGCCTTGTTCAAATCTGATAAAATATCTTTCTCTGATTAAATCTACAACTGGATTTCTCACTACTTGCATGTCTTTTTCAGATTCATAGGTTAAAGAAAAACTTAACTCATTTAACTTACCAATATTAACAATTCTATTAAGTCCAATAGACCCTAAAATTGGATATATAGTTGTGCGATTAGGTTTGCAAAGAAAAATACATGGTTCATTTTCTTCATTGAATAAATCTATTTGTTTCATTTATTCACCTCCTCATTGAAGTGTCTTAAATCTACCTTTAAATTGGAGTTTACAATCTCCGTTTATAAGAAGTCTGTTCATTCCTCTGGTCATTACAAGATAATTGAAATTGAAATTATCATATCGATAGGTGAGAGGAATGTTGGTTTCGATAGTTTGTTTTTCATTATCAATAATTAATTCTTCTCCATCTAATAATTGAGTGAATTTAAATTCTCGACCATTTAGACTTAAGTTCGTTATTGAAATATCACCATCACCAATTTTCTGCAATAAAAGAAGAGGGGAGCAATTAACATCCCCTCTATTGTTAAACTCTAATATTGTTCCATTATTATTTTTATATGTATAAATTTTTGTTGTGTAATCTGGTGTATATGAAAATGGTGAATCACATCTCATATTCAAAGTTAAATATCCCTGCTTTAACCCATTATGAATATGCTGCGAATCATCAACTGGCATACAGTAAAATATTCTATCTGAGTAATCTAAAAAGTATAGTGGCTTATAATAATGAACATTAAACCAATTTGCAATTTCTCTCAGTTTTCTACTGTCTAATTCTCCATCAAAATATAATGATATAGGAAAGGAGAGGGGTTCATAAGTAACTCCATAAAAGTATGGTTTGTCATTGCCTCTGATTTTTTCCTCTTGAATGGAACGTGTTGGAATGAATGCTTCTTCAAATAATCCACTATTTATATGGACTTGGATTACCCCCATATGACGAGAGGATAGTCCATCGTAAACAAACTCTAAATTTTCCTTCATTACTTAATAATCACCCCTGCTCCTTTAAATTCATTTGTTACTTTCTTGAAGAAAGATGTAACATCTGCTTTTGTTCCGTTCATGTTTTCAATGTGAATATCCATTTGAATAGTAGCTCCTTGTGGAGCTGCCACGCTTGGTGTCATACTAGAAACAAGATTACCGATATTGTTAAAGAAATTTGGCATGTTCTTTTCTGGTGCAAATAACTCATTTTTTAAAGCCAAGACAGTTTGCTCATTGGGTTTAGAATTGAATAGCTTATTCGCTAGTTCTGTCAGTCTGTTTCCTTTTCCACCAACAATTCCACCATCATGATACTTCTTAAGCTTTATATGCTCAGGCATATTTGTTATCCAGTGATTACCACCTACGTCATACTGCCCACCGAATTTATCGTCATATCCGTATACTTTATATTCTTCTCCAGCTTTTAAAACTTTTACAAATTCTAATTTGTCA
Organism: Cytobacillus sp. Bva_UNVM-123; assembly: GCF_046351715.2. Taxonomy (NCBI): domain Bacteria; kingdom Bacillati; phylum Bacillota; class Bacilli; order Caryophanales; family Bacillaceae; genus Cytobacillus; species Cytobacillus sp. Bva_UNVM-123. Next base: position 3,134,604 of record NZ_CM177772.1, on the reverse strand, counting down.
CTGTTTCGCTCACGTTTCCACAAGTTAATTGGCTTCACTATTGTGATTTTTCCAGACACATTGTTAGGAGAAGTTTGATTATTGCTTCCTGTGTTTTGATTCCCTGAGTTTTGGCTTCCACCAGTAGAAGGAGAGGAAGGACTGTTTGGTTTACTGATACCAGTTTCAAAACTACCAACACCAATTTGACTAAATTCTTGTAATAGATCAATGGCTTCTTTAAGTTTGTCAATTAGATTATTTTTAATACTATTACCCATGTGAGACATATTCATATTAACGTCATTTGAAAATCCGATTAATTCACCAGTAAGATTATTGATATTACCTTTCATAATATCTTCTCGCATTGTTGCCCATTTACGTTCATCGTTAATGATATTGTCATAGTGGGATTGAATTGCTTTCTTGTCAGCTTCTAAACTGTCTTTTAGATTTTTGTTAGATTTCTCTAAGGCATCTTTTTCATTATTTTGCTTCTTATCTAAAGCTTTCTTAGCATTTTCAATTTCTTCTTGCTTTTTATTTAATTCATCCTGTAAGCTATTTTTCCTTAACTCTACTTCACGTTTATGCTTTAATTCCTCGATTTGCTCAACTTTATCTCGAAGTTGCTCTTCTAATTCAATTTTCTTAGCGATTGCTTCAAAAGAATTGTCCAATGCTAATTTATTTTTCTCAGATTCAATTTTCAATTTCTCAGCAGATAATTTTTCAAGCTCTTTATTGTAATCACGTTCAGATTCAGTCTTATCAATGGAATCTAATTTTGCTTGGATGATTTTTTGATACTGTTTCAATTCCTCATCCAATAAATCCATTTCACGCTTATGATTGTCTTCCATTAATTTTCGTTCTTTATCATAGGATTCTTGGATAGCTTTGTCTCGTTGTTCAAGAGCATCTAATTCAGCATTTAATTTCTCACGATAGAAGTCTTTTTGAGCATTGATTACTTTGTCTGCAATTTCAGAGTAGATACTTTGGATTGATTTTTCGACACCCATAAGAGCATCACGCCATTTTTTAGTTTCATTGACGTTCTTTTCAAGTGCTGCTTTATTGTTGACTAAGTTTTTATTTTGAGATTCGAGAAGGCGGATATTAGCTTCGATTTCAGATTTTTGTTTATTGAGTAAGGAGATTTTTTGTCCTTGTAATCTGATTTGTTCGTCTTCGTTGCCAACTGAAACATCCATTAAGTGTTCAATTATTTCAATTTGGTCTATGTATTTTTGATTTGATTCATCTAGGCGTTTGTTTAATCCGTCTAGGGCTGAATTAAGAAAGCTATCTCTATTGCTATAAATACTGTCCTCTAAATCAACCAATGAATCACGTAAATCACGATATGTTTGTTGTAATTCAGCTTTTTGATTCTCTGTTAAGGCTTTATTTTTCTTTAATTCATTTTCAATAAAAGCCATATTTTGTTCAGTAATTTTCTTCTTTTCATTAAGAAGATTAACTTGGCTATTTAGCTCTTGACGATAAGCTTTGGATGTCTGATCCATTTTAGACATATTAGATTCGATAATCTTCATATGTGAATCAATTTGACTAAATCTATGCTCTGCTTGGTAGAGAGGGGCTTTGACTAATTCAAGTTGTAAGCGTTGAATATCTGCATTTACACTTAAAACATCGCCTTGTAACTGTAATAGTTCTGACTTTGCTTGGTCAATGGATTCTTGAGTATTACTTGTAACACCAGTTGCTCCATTAGAGATACTACTGTCAGTAGCACCTACTATCCTTCTGTATCCTTCGAATCCTTTAATATCACTTACGTTTATCTCTTTTAATCCACTGAGTCCCATTTGCATAGCTTTTCCATTGCCCGTATAAATACCTACATGAGAATTTGTCTTCCCAGTAGTATTCCAAAAAACAAGGTCGCCTACTTGCTGTTGACCATCTTTTACTGCCGTACCTGCATTCCATTGTTGAGCTGCGGTTCTAGGAAGTTTAATATTCAAGAAGTGTTCGAAATACTCTTGAGCAAACTGAGAACAGTCAGATAAGGCACGATTTAGAAATTCTTTATATGTACCTGTAAATTCTCCACCAACTTGCTTATAGGTGAAAGTTCCTAAATTAGATTGCTTTCTAGCTTCTGCTATTAATTTTGACATGCCTGAAGGAGTGGTTGTTGAAGAAGTACTAGATGTATTTGAAATCTTTCCAGTTGATTGAATTTTACCTGCTCTAATTTGTTCATTAAGTGATTTAGTTTGATCTTCTAATAATTGTTTTTTCTGTTGCATTAGTGAGATTTCATTTTTGAGTGCAGATTGATATTGTTGAGAGTGTTTTGGGAATTGTGCTTGGATTGCTTTTTGTTTTTCTAGTTCTGCGTTGAGTTTTTCGAGTGCAGCTTTGAATTTATCTGATATATAAATGCTGTTTTCATATTCTTTATTGGATTTCTTTATGGCTTCTGCATTTCTACCTTGATAGTCAATTGAATTAGCTAGATCATTTATTGTTTTTTGGTAATCTGGTAAATCAATATCTATATCCTTAACTAATTTCTTTGAACGATCATAAGCTTTCATTGCCAATTTTTCTTGTTCTAGTGTATTGGCATTATCGGATAGTGTCTTAGACATTTCATTAAACTTTTGAACAATTTGGTTTTGTGCTGCTAATTCTTGTTTTAATATATCGATACGTTTTTTAGCTTGAATTGCTGTGGTTGTAGTTTTTGCTTGCTCTGTTGTTAAAGTTCCCTTGAGCAATTCATCAGTTGCTTTAAGAAGAACGTCATTAGCTCGAACCTCATCTTCAATAGCTTTAATGTTTATTTGCTTATTTTTAACTAGGTGAGGGTAAGCTGAAGCCAATTGTTCAGTAATTGATTGTAATTCTGCTGATTTTTCAGTGGAGTCTGCTTCTAATTCTGACAGGAGTTTGTACATTCCAATGAGTTCGTACATTGAGTCGAGTTGTTCGGAATTTATTCCAATTAACTTCTTTGTAGCAGAAATTTTATCTTCTTCAACATCAACCATTTCCTCAGAAGCATCTATGTAAGTTAATGTTGCACCAGTTAATTCATCTTTACCTGTTTTTAGTAAATTGAGAATGGAAGAAATTTCTTTTTGTTTAAAGCCAGCTTTTTCTAGTTTGTCACTATATTTGTCCCAATCTTGATTCCCATTCTTCATTTCAGTTGACATCTCATTAAATAACTTTACTGCTTCTTGATTATATTTGACGATTGTTTGAATTCTAGAAGTATCAAATAAATTACCTGAAACACTTCTAATTTCACCAACCGCACCTATATAAGCCTTGACTTCATTTTCAACCTGCTTTATTCCATTTTTTGAATCAAGAAGCTTTGCGTTCTTTTCCACGATTGCACTAATATGTTTTTGATCTTCTTCTGTAACCTTAGACTGAACTCCGTAATATTCTGCATATGATTTACCCAATCCTTGAAAAAGTCTTTTTCTCTCATCTAATTTGGCTTCTATATCTCTTCTACCGATAATACTATTAGCCATATCATCAAGCTGTGCTTTTTCTCTTACTCCAAACCAAGGTAGTAATCCAGAATAGTTATTATTTTGTCTATCCTTAATTTCATTAAGTTTATTTTGTGTTTCGGAAATCTTATCGTTTAATTCAGATAAATTTGATTGAAAATTAGTAATAAATTTTTCAGCATCTACTCTGGAGAGTTCCTTTAAATATCCTAACTCTTCACGAATTGCACTAGCCGAACGCAAATGAGCCTGTCCTTTTTCATCGACCGACTCTGCAACACTTGGTAACAATGTGTAAAGCTCTTGTTGTACTTTTAAATACTCTTCATCTGTTTTTACTAGATTTCCACTTTTAACCTGACTATCTAGTTGTTCATATCTAGATACTAATGATTGAATTTGCATTTCATTATCTTTATATGAGGTTACTAGTTTATCAGTTTCTTCTCTTAGTTTCTTTTGTTCTTGTTGATGTTCAACAACTTTATTTGTAATATATGATATCCCTGCTCCTACTGCTGTAAAAATTGCTAATGGAACAAACGCTCTGCTTAAAAATGTAAAAGCACCTGCAATTGATTTTCCCAAAAATGAAAATGAGGCTGCGGTTGCTCTTCCTGCTAGAGTTAAATTGTAAAGTTGTGTTTGTAGTATCCTAGATCTACCAGTTGCAATTGACATTGAATCGCCTGTCCGAATTAAACTCGTTGCCAACATTCCTTGATTTACAATTGAACTCCTAGTGTGATTATTTAAAGCTAAAAATGCTGCACCAGCAATTGTGAAGAGGGGAGGGAGTAATCCAACTTTATCAATTACAAATGACGTTGCATGTGCAATTGACATTAAACTCTCAGAAACAACTACAATACCACTTCCAAGAACCTTTTCTCCCATTGTAGTGGAAAGAGTAGTCCAAGAATTAGAAAGGGAATTTAATTTTGCTTGGTAACTATCTAAAAAACGTTCATTTTCTTTATAAGCCGATCCTTCACTATTGAGAGCAGCACTTCGAGCTTTTAAACTCTCAGATTGCTGTTGCATTAAGATTAAAAATCTCGATAATTGAAAACGACCAGCTAATTGTAAGCCAATCATCTGCTGAGTCTCTGAATTAATATCATTCCAGCGTTCTGATAAATTGTCTAAAATATGTTCTACAGGACGCATTTCTCCTGCCATATCCTTGACTGAGACTCCAACACTTTCCAACATTTCAATGGATTTATCCATAGTAGTTATTCTGCTGTATATAGTTTTCAGACTATTCCCTAAAATATTTCCCGATTCTCTTGAAACTTGCCCGATCGCTGTCGCATGACCCAACATTGCCTCCATACTCACTCCGAAGGTATTAGCTGCGCCCGTTGCTTTCATCAAGACTTGACTTAAATCAAGCGTTGAAATTGCGAAATTGTTGTCTATCTCGTTGAGGCGATCAACGATGGTTATTGCCTTGGAAGCTTCAATTCCAAACCCTTTTATTGCTGCGATGATACTTGAGGCAGATTCTTCTACTGATAAATCACTTACATTTGACATGAGAGTAGCAACTTCACTCATTGCATATAAATCCTGTCCACGGAATCCAGAACGAGCGAAAGTTATCATACCTTCATTGACTTGTGAAATTCTGTTTCCTAGCTCTGTTGCAAGTCTAATGCTTTCTTGGAATACCTCATTGATATCTGCCTGACCATTGGAAACACGTTCAATCACTGTTAATTGGGAGTCGATCTCCACTATTTGTTGTAGTGCATCTTTCATCCCACGAATTGGTAAATACCATGAAGCCATCCCCATACTCCATAATGGTATCCTCTGCATTGCAACTTGCAATTGTTGACCAAAAGATAAAACATGACTTGTAGCAGCATTTACATTTGAAGAAATACTTCTAAACTGCATACTTAATTGTTGCATTTGTCGGTTAAGATTTGGAGTTTGAGAAGTCAATCTATTTACTGATTGTAAGTAGTTATTTATTGCTCTTTGATTATCTTCACCTAAAGAACTTCCATAGCGTCTATTGAGATTTTGAGCGTTGATTTGTGCCTGTTGTTGATAGAGTTTTAATTGATGTTCTAATTCCTTTGTCTTTTCTCTAGATTTAGAACTATTTTGGATTCTATTTAAAACTTGCTCAATTCTCAATAATTCTTTTTCTGTTTGAGCAGCATTTAATGCGGATGTCATTCTTCCAAGTGAAGAGTTTGTAATTGTTCCTGTATTACTAAGCTGAAGTAACTTCTGTTTCAAATTTTCAACTGCTTGAACTTGCTGCTTTAAATTTTCTGTTGTTCTTTGACCAGTTATCTCATTGTTAGCATTGTAATTTAAAGTAGTATTTTTAAATTTATCTCCAACATTTACTGACCCACCAGTATAATTACCTTGACCATCAAGTTTAGTAATCTGCCTTTGTTTATTTTTTAACTTATCAGTTTCGACAATTAATTTTCTTGTTTCATCAGTTTGTTTTTGAGTAGTTTTTGTTTGCTCATTTATTCGTTTTATTTCTTTTTCAATAATTTCTCCACTTTTTAAGTGTTGTCGTATTTTTTCCTTTATTACCCCATCTGCTTCTCTGGTAACAGTTTTTTCTTCCTTGATAACTCTATTCAGGTCTTGAGTAATTTTCTTATGATTCTCCATTGAGCGAGAAAAATCCTGAAGAGTCTTGGATATCTTCTCATCAATTTGAACACTCAACTTTATGGAATTTATCTTTTTTTCAAGAGCCTTTATCTGATTATTTATTTCTCCTAATGTGCTTCCTACATTTAGAGACCCAGTTATAAGAATTTTCAAATTTTCTCCAGCCACTTAAACACTCCTTTCTACATAATAAAAAGGAGTGCCTCAATAGCACTCCTTAACTGTCAATCGCCTTATTCTGTTGATTAATAATTATCTCTAAAATTCCATACCACTTTTCGATGTTTTTTAAAGCCACTTTTACTTCATTACTGTCCTTCGAATATCCATTTTTATTATTTTCACTAGATAAAAAGCTTATTTTATGAATAGGGGAGTCAATATCCTCAACTGATATTTTTAATTCTATGCTCTTAATGTTTTGAGCTTCGACCTTATTTCCTGACAAGCCTCCAATTATGGCTCCAACTGAACCAAATATTGCACCACCTACTGCTGCACCTACTAATTGATTTGTTCTGACTGATTTATGAATTATTTGATTATCAATTGCAAGCTCTGTTTCAATCAACCTATCAAAATTATAGTGATTAAAACTATACTCAAATGTTCCATCAGATTTTCTTTTGAATTTTTTAGTGATAATCAAAATTTCATTATTTCTCTCATCAAGAATAATAGCATTTGAGTAGTCTTTGGAAATATACTTTTTAGATTCTGTTATTTCTTTTGACTTTAGGTATTCACTTATTTTATTTTGATTAGTGATATTAACATTTCTAAGTTTTTTAGAGCGTTCTTTTTCATTTTTGTTAACGTAATAAGTTATTACTCCAATACTTATAATTAATGTAATAAATAATAATGCCATGTAATGGAATCACCCCTTAAAGAGTTTAATTAATCCCATTATAGTAAATTTTGACCAAAATAAAAAGTCATCTAAAAATGTAATTAGACAACTTTTTTAATTAATTCTCTAATATTTAATTTTATGCCATTTTCTAAGAACTCTTCATACATTCCTTTAAAATTATGTGTTAAATCTTCTCTATATAGTGATATCAGTTTAATATTATTCTTATTACAATAATTAATTTTCCTTTTTGCTTTTCTCGAATATTTTCCTATTCTGGTGTTTCTTTTCAATTGTGATTCCTGGTACATCCCAAAATATTCAACATAAATATCATAATCTTTTAAATACCAATCCATTAGCCATCTGCTTTTTAGACTACTGTCAAAATCTGAATATTTTAACTCAGGAATGTAGGAAATTGCATTATCTATAAATATATTACTTATAGCTAACTCAGAACTTGAACGACAAATCTCATTATTTTTATTAATACAAACATATCCTGCACTCATTTTTTGATTTGGATTATAAACAAGTTCTAAAATATCCCAAACATTTTGAAGTGAGCCAAACTTTGTATTATAAGTTTGATATGAACAGATATACTCACAATCTAATAAATCTGCCTCGTTAGGTAGCCTTCCTAGTTCATTATGTAATCTTTCGTAGTCAGCAAGCATCTCTTCCTCACTCTTAAACCTCATTCTAGGACTAGCTAACTCCCAGCCTAATGTATCTATTAGTTCTTGATATGTCATATTAAATCTTCTTCTATATGTTTTATGTTCAGCCAATCCGTATAACTTCAACTCATTAGCTCTTGGAGTTCGTCCCAGTTTGTATTTCAAATCTCTAAGTTCATTCAATAACTCATCATCGCTCTTTATCTTATTACTTTGATCAAAAATCTCAGTGCATATCTCACCAAATGACTTGTTCAATTTTTTTTCAATCAGTCTTCTGTTAGTAATTTTATTTAATTTCGTATAGGCATCATAATCCATCACAACAGGACATCTATCAACATCTTCTTTCAAATCATTTAATGATTCATAAAAAATCTCTAAATCACTTAAATTTATGTCATATTCTCTTGCTATTAATAAATTTCTTTTCTTTAATCCCATCTTTTGTGCTATTTTTTGCAGTTCATAAATAGAACGTTTTACAATTAACCTACCATTAATCTCTTTCATTAAGACATATTCTTTTGGATACAGTTCTTTTATAACGTCCTCATCTTCTTTATACCATCCAAAGTCACCTAGAACCCCAATATCTTTTAAAAAGTTACCCCAAGTTCCCCAATTTGTATTATAAGCCTCTGCACTTGGATAACCATCAGTACCATTAATATCACTCTTCTTTGGATAAGTGCCATTCTCATTTTTATATCTGTAAAATTCACTTATTAGAAAATCTCTTGTGTAAATATTTTGTGATGTTGGTTCAGTGTCAGTAAAATCTAATTCGTCTAAAGTGCCATTTATTTCTCTCATTTTTAAGGAATAGCATTTATCACAACAGTCTTTATGAATTCCATGTTTAAAATTGTTTTCTCTTGATCTCAAATAGCTTATATATTTCTTTTTTAGTTTACTTGAACAGTAATCACACTCAACTAATACATCTGCTTGACTATTTTTAGGTAAATCTATTAAATCAACCTCAAACTCTTGAGCATTTCCTTTCCAGAAGTATTTTTGATTATCATATTCATCTAAAATGGATTCATAATATTTCTTATGTTTACCATTCCACTTAACCTTAACTTTCTGTCCCTCAACAATAGCCAATCTCCACATCATCCCTTCACATTAATTTATTTCCCCTCATAAAAAACATGTGAGTGCAAGCCCGAAGGGAATAGGCATATATTACAGGTAGCTAATCTGTAACTGCACTCACAAGTAACGAACATCTTTAGACCTCTTCACGAGGATATCGTTATTCTATGTATCTATTATAATCTACTATTTTACTAAGCTAAAATGAACTCATCGAGTTCTAATTTTCCATCATAAGCACTAATTTCTCTTTCTGAGCCATCATGGTCAATTGCTACCACTTTGTAAGCTATGAATCTTTTATCATTATACTTATAATTCGCTTCCAACAATCCTAGTGTCTCTGATTTAGCTTCAACTGGCACTGATACTGTTAAGTTTAAATTCCCATATACATTGTTCACATTTATTCCTCCTATGTATTAGTTTGTAATATTTTTTATGTTGATTGCTATTAAAGTAAGTATAAAGGGTTTATAAACCTTTTGTCAACAGTTTATCATAAAGGGTTTATAAACCTTTTGTAAATAGTGTGGATATTCATTATTCGATAGTGTATAATGAATTTACTTATTAGTAATTTGCAATATCAAGGAGTGATTCAATGGCTATTTCAGACGAAAATGATAGGCTGACAATAATCATTTCAAAAAAGATGAAGAATGAATTAAAAGAGCTTGCAGAACTTGAGAATAGAAGCTTAAGTAACTATGTTGTGAATGTTCTAGAGGAACATCTCGATAGTTTAATTCAATTAAGTTTGAATTTTGACACCACAGATGAAATTATTTCTCCTCAAACCATAGATAAGCAACGAAATCAAGTAGGTAATAAAAGTTCAAGAGGAACCCTTGACGCATATGAGCTTTTCAAAATGCTTGATGAATATACTGCAGCAAATAAAGCTAAAAAAAGCACCTCAGTTGCTGAAAACAGCTCTCCATATAAGCCTAGTGCTGACAAAAATGAAGATAACTAAATGCCTAATAAAACACCATCACAATAAACACAAATAAGACACTCAGCAATTTGAGTGTCTTATTTCTATCTACATTATTAAGTTGGGGTAGGGGAGAGATTCCCATAACAACGAAAAAGACCTCCACAACTTAATGTAGAGGTCTAAGCTTTAATAAAATGTAAAAACCTCTTAGTTTAAACTAAGAGGGAACCAAATGGTTTTTTTAGATGTATAAGGACTTTTTTAAAGTCACGCCCTTAAGGCTGCATATGTATAGTTTAATAATAACTGATAAAATTTCTTAAGTCAACTGTAATTTTAAATTTTCAATCTCTTTTTCTAAACTTAGTATTTTTTCTTGTTGACTATTATAGTAATCAAATGCAATGATTTTTATCAATTTATCTTCGATTACTTTCATAATCTCTGTTCCTGCTAAAGAACCAATGATACCTTTTTTTGTAATTCGATTCTTAGATACTACTCTCATTTGGTGTATTAAAATGTAAGAGTTATTTTCAATTTGATTATAATCCATTTTATAGATAGGAATAATGTCTTTTTGAATATCAGGTGCTAAATTTTCAAATTCTAGACTACTTTGAGAAGTTATAGGGACAACGAGTACAAAACCTGTATAATCAGCTAATACAATTCCAGTGTGAGTTAATGAAAGCTCTCGGTCTATATTACTTGTTCCAAAATCAATACTTAATAACTTGCCTTTAGAAAATTGCTCATTAAAATCAAATTCAACAATTTCTTTATTTTTATTCTTCTTTTTAAATGATTTTACTTGTCCAGATTTTGTTCCATATGTACCATATTGTTTTAGTATTCCTTCCCACAATATCTTCTTTATAGCTTTTTCTGCTTCTAAATTTTTTAACCAATGATTTAGATTTGAAGTTACTTTGTCAATTTCTATTGCAATATCATCTATATCTTTTGCTTGTTTATTAATTATGTTTATATCCTCAAGAAGCTCAAATAACTTTATTGAATTTATTTTTGCCATTTTTCATTCACCTCCAATCTTCCCTATATTCTACCATAATCTGAGAATAATAGGAGTATTTTGGAGGGTTGTGTAGAAATTACAAGAATGAACTATTCTTTATCTTTTTCCTATAAAACTTCCTAACAATTCTATGTAATTCATCATCACTTTTTCTAGGATTAGAATTTATCACAGCAGATACATCTCTAGTTTCGTAATTACGATCATCAATTTTGTATCCTAATTCATTCAGCTTATTAGTCGTCTTTTCAATGCTTCCAGTGATTGCATATTCTTTTATGATTATCTCATTAAGTGTTCTAGGCTGATAAGATTCTGTTAAATCAACAAAATATTGTAATTCAGCTATTCTTTTCTTTGCTAATTCAATATTCATCTTCATCACTCCTTATAGGTAATAAGTTCTATAGAAGGTGAGTTATGCCTTGTGAATATTCTGTGAATTATGTTAATAACTGTGAAAAGACCTCATACTTTACTAGAGTAGAGGTCATAAAATTGTGGTTTTATTAATTAAAATGCATCATCAATATCATCGTCATCATCACGAACAACATATATTTCAGTAGTTTCAGATGATTGATGTCCGAGCACTTTCTGAGCAGTTTTTATATCTTTACCATCTAAAGCAACTATATGAGTAGCTCTAGTAGACCTTAGTTGATGAGGATGGACTCGCCTTCCTACAATTTCAGTAAATATCTCTGAACACCAATAATTAAAAGCATTAGCTGTCAAAGGGGTCACTTTTCCTTCTCTAGTCTTTTTGACAAAAACCATTTCACAATCATCTTCTCCACGAATTTCTAGCCATTTGATAATTGCATCTATAGCTTCTTATCCTAAAACAAGTTTACGAATATTGCCCTCACGCCCCTTACCTTTACATCTTATTGGGTGAGTCATATAGTAATCTTTATATTCTCCAGTTTTATTATCTTTAACTTTTTCATATGTTACAACTTCACGTTTTAACTGAACTGCTTCGCTTCTTCGACATCCTGACCAATAACTAAACAGAATATAAGCTACCATTTGCCATTCTTCTTTTTCTTTTAACGTATCAATCAATAAATCTAATTCTTCTTTGGATAGCGGTTGCTTTTCATTTCTAAGAGCTTTTGGTGGATTGGGAATTTTCTTGTTATAAATGTTCCTGAAGAGTGGGTGCTCCTCAGCGTAATATAATTCAATATATCCACAAAGACTAGATACTGTAGACCGCTTAAATTTAACTGCACTTGAAGATAAATTACGGCTCATGAGGAAATTCTGATAGCGTAAAGCATCACGAGGCTTCAATTCTATGATTGATTTATTTCCACAATTATCCTTAACCCATCTGAAGAACTGCTTAATTCCTGATTCGTATTGCGTTAAAGTTTGAGGGGATAAATGTTGCTGCTCTAAAAATTCCTGAGTTATCGTCTTATTAAAATCCTGTACTTCATTCCATTCTTGATCAGTTACTTCGCTTAGTTTTATGACTTTACTCACTCATAACAAACCTCCGATGTTAGTTTAATTATGTAACGTCTAATCCTATAGACTTCATATCCTTCTTTAAAGCATCTTTTAACCTTGCTCCTTCTGCTAACTCTTTCCTTGTGTTTTCGGTAAATGGTCTTGGTTTTCCATTAAACTCAAAATCAAACTGATATCCCTGACCAGTTTCAACAATTTCACTTACATTTCTACCTTCATCAACTCTATTACTAAAAACAGCTATTCCATCAACAGTTTCTTCAACTTCCCAATTTTCTTTTAGTTGTCCAGAGCGTTGATATACACGAGTGGTATAGACATCGTACACGTCTTCTTGAACATGTTTTTTTCCTGTTTCAATTACCTCTGATTTAACAGCATTACCTCTAACCATAGACTCTTTCGCCATACGATTAACAAAACGCTGTAAATCTTTTAGATTGTTAAATGAAGTCATTTATTTCAACTCGCTTATTGAACAAAATTTTTTCCGATTTTATCTATATTCAATTTTCAATTACGTCTCTATTTTTTAGTTCAAGTTTTTCTACTTCGTCATGCATTTTTTTAGTCATTTTTTCTAAGAATAAATAATTGCTGCTAATTTTACTCATAGCGTCAAAAACCTTATAAATCTCAGTCTGTAAAAATACTTCATCGATAATTTTCTCGAAATATCCTGAATCAATTACATCTTCCATTTCAGATAGTTGCCCTGCGAAGGAGTTTGCTTTCAATTGTTTAGATAGATGGGTAAATTTTTTAATACAATGGAAGAGTATAAACTTGTGCTTCATCTCTTCTGATAATTGCAATTCATCTCCTTCTTGTGATAGAACAGTGGAAATCTCTTTAATCATTTCCTCTATAAGTGTTGGGGGAAAAGTAGGGTAGAATGTGATGGTTGCTCCATCTTCGAATTCATATTGTTCTGTTTGCTTTGTTTCCTTGGCAATTTTCTTAATTTCAGAAAACTTGATATCAGTATTTGTTTTCTTAACTTGCTTACTCATATTTCATCCTCCTTTTATTATCCTTTTAAAAACGTCATTTTATAATAAGAAAGAGTAGGGGAGGGAAGTCCACCTACTCATATGTACATATTTGTCTATTAAACTCTATCCACTTCAATGATACGTCCAATACTTGTTGAGTTAGGAGATGCCATACACTCGAAATTAACTTCTGGTGCAATTGCATTACCATTTTCTAATGACATTTCAAATTCATCAGAAGGCACTACATGGTCTAATTGGATATAAATATCCTTTACTACTTTATTTGTATCTGGATTGTATGCAATAGTGTGATATTCAAGGGTATACGCTTCTGCAAATTTTTCACCGTCTAATTCAACAATATCTCCTGTTACAGCTTCTTGATAAGTTGCTGAAACAATTTCTCCTTCAACAGCGTGACCAGTAGGGATGACAACTTTTCCATCAGTTGCAGTAGCTTTTTCAACAGCACCTACTGCATTTCGAATAAAGACAGTATCATCAACAGGAGTTCCTGTGATGGAAATTTCTAGAGAGTCAGCATTATCGGTTACTTTTAATGATTTTTCAGTTCTATAAATTGTTGCAGTTCCATCTTCTTTAATTGCTACACCTTGAGTAAGTGAAAGGAATTCTTGATCGTAGAATGCGTTACGTAGGGTAGACGTAACTTCTTTCTGACCTTTCATAATAGCTAGTGGTTTATTTCCAATTCCACCATAAATTTTGTCATTTATTCCTAATGTTTGGCTAATTGATGTTAGCTGTGCTTCAGTTGTAATAAAGATGTGACCATCAGATTTTCTTCTCATTACTACGTCAGCAGTATCAATTACTAATAGTTTCATTTATTTACCTCCTAATTTTAATTAAAATAAAAAAAAGAGTAGAATCTCTACTCTTCAACAACGCTACTTATAGAATTTGTGAATTCCCCATATGACATGGAGTGCTTCTCATCTTCAAATAGATTAATATGCTTACTCCAACTTTCAATATTCACTTTATCTGCTGCTACAGTGGCAAACAATGTTGATGTATCATAGTTCTTAAATTGAGCAATTCGATAGTAAGTCATATAAAACTGATATAGTGTGAATTTCTTAATGTCATCATAGGTCAATCCGTTATAACCGACTATACTTGTAACAATGTCAGCAAATTCAAGTTTTTCTCCATCCTTTGATTTCACTCTACGACTTCTTTCTAAAGCTCTTTGTATTTCAGGATTTGGATTGACTATTTCTTCCTTAAGGCAGCTCATTGTCAAAATAAGTTTTCTATATGAGTCAAATGTATGCTTGGTTATAAATTGAAAGATATCTTCTTCTTGAAAAACCTTATTGAATAATCTCTTGTATGAAATAGCAATGTCTGGAATCCCTATCGCAATATCATATAAGTCAACTTTATTTAATTCATTAATAAACTCATCTAAACTATTGTCTTTATTTAATTCACTATATTTACTAATTATATGATTCTTCGTTAGAGCAACCACCTGTAAATCCATAAAGTAATCAGGATATTCTTTAACTTTTATAAAGTGACACTTTCCAATCTCAGTATCAATTGGTTCGCCAAGAATATAGAATTCTTTTATGTCTATCATCTTTTAGTTCCTCCAAACTCATACGTATGCTGATAGCCAGCATATTGACTAGGAACTCTTGAAATGATTCGCCCACCACCATAGTCCATTTTTCCTAACCCTGTGATGTTATTAAGAGAAAAAAGTTCATTAAGCCTGTCACCAATTCGATTACTTCTCATGTCGCCATTTTCAAAATCAGCATGGCATAGGACATCGATTATAAGTTCTTGATTTACAGTTTGAAAACTACGACTTCCCCCAAGCGGTCGTCTATTTCCTAAATAAACAAATAGTCTACATTTAACTTTATTCGTTAAATCATCATCTTTTGGGGTAATCATGATTGTATCATTGCGAATTTTCCAGTCTTCATCTATATCTAAAATATTTGGAAGCGTAGGGGAGAGTGGGTCAAGTACATTTGTTGACTCATCTTCTGGTTTATAATAAAGCAATCTATTTAAATCCTCATCATTCCAAACCACATCAAGAATATCTCGTATGTTCTGATACATTCCCATTACTTATTCATCACCCTTTCACCAGTAAGAGTCATAACTCCAACTGTATTAACAACTTTTGAGTAATCAATAAATGTAATTCGGAATCTAGACTTATACATTTCGAACTCTTCATTTATTTCAATATTTGGAGCTTCCTGATATTTAAGAGTAACCATAATCCTATCTTCAGGAAGTGTAACCTGCTCATTTCTGTTATTGAAGTAATATTTAGTTTCAACAATACAAGGTTTATTTATTGGAAGTCCACTTGATGGACTAAGTATAGGTCTATTGTATTTATCCTTTTTGGGATTCCCATCTTCATCTCTCATTAAAACAGGGGTTTTATTAGTCTCAATAGGGAAGGTAGAGTTGCATAATCTTAATGTTGCAGTTGGATAGATTTCATTTTCAATAAACCTCATAAGTAGATAAGTTTTTTCTTTATACTCAACAATAGAACCTATATCCTTGATTACATCAGGTTTAAAGAAAATTTGTTTCTCAGTGTATTCTTTAGTGTTGTTTACTATTGAATCAGTTTCAATTCCATTTACTTTTACAATAGAATAGGATGGTGAGGTATGAAATTGGTCATTGGTTTTTCTCTTTGACCTATTAATGAGGGAAGTTGACATATTATCACCTTTACTCTTAAGGCGATGAATATACCTATCAATATAATTCATTTATTCTCACCATCCTTAATTAATTTTTGAATCAAATCCATACAGTGAAAAACTTCCCGTCTTATTACACCTATACTTACTTCCGATTGAAGACTATCATCATAAAAATGCTCTAATATAGCAATGATGCTAGTGATACTGTCATACTTGTCATTCTCAATTAAATATTGCAAACCATATAATTCATAAATTAATGAATCGATAAACTGAGTTAACCCATGATTCTTTTCTTCGAAAAGGCAAAGAATCTTGAATAGTTTATTTTTCAATGTGTTGTAATACTGTTGTGATACTTTCATAATTAAATTCCTTGCCTGTAGTAGTATTCAATCATTAATAGGTTAGCTTCATCTTTGAATATCTTCCTTAAATCCTTTAATTCTTTTAATAGGTTAGCAGGGGAGAACTCTCGATAATCTTTTGATCCTAAGCGACTCTCAAGAAATTCGTCTCTCAATATTTTAGGCGACAAGTATTCAACGACCATTAAGGTTGCAAGTATTTCCTTTTCGATTTCAGATAGAATGAAATTAAATTGTAGTAGTATATCATCTCTATTAGATAAGTCTTTTACTGAATATGTGAATTTAGGGATTGCAGACTTTAAGAAGTCAAACATCACTTCATTGGCAAAGTTAAGTTCAAGTTCTAGCTTTTTTTGTAATTCGAAGTCTTCAACTTTTGATAGAAATAATTCATAAACATTATCATAAGTGGTCATAAATTCCACCTACTTCTACACAATTTCTTGGTCTATTTCTTCAAAAATTTCCACATTTAATACTTCTTTAATTACCTTTAATTTTGATTGAGGCAGATCAGCAGTTTTAGCTGCATGTGCAACTTTATCAATAGCATGTTTAGAATCAATTTTTTCTAATTCTGCTTTTAGTTTATTTACTGGTAACTTGAAGATTTTATCAATTTCATCATCTGTAATGGCATTCGGGCTTTTCTCCATATATCCCATCTTCTGCATTAACTCATCATTCTCTACTGATAAAATCCCATTCCTAATTAGCTTACTTACTGAATCAACATACAAAATATCATTTTCCGACATTAGTACAAACGACTTTGCACGAACTGTAATTTCACGATTAGCTTCATTCTCAAAACGAATTCCCACATTGAATCTATTATCATTTACAACTTTAATACTATTACTCATCAAATATCCTCCTTGTATTCATAGTATTCATAAGTAAAGCAGAGAAAGTGAAAGCGCTAACTCTGCTTTATTAATTTAATTTTTATAATGTAGTATCCTCATAAACACCGAGTAGCTTACGAACACCGACAGTACCGACTCCAACATATTGATCGAAACGGAATTCAACTTCTTTAGAGTTGATATTAACTGGTGCATCAGTAGTTTGAACTCCACCTTCAAATTGAACTTTAACTGGACGTAAAGACTCATCTCCGCTAGGAATTACATAAATTAAATCTTTACGTAGTATAGTATCTGTTAGAGAATTTGCTTGGAATGGATTGTTAAGTTTGACTAATTTCCCACTTAAATATGTACCGATCATTCCATTTTGATTATGTTCAATAGCTAATGCATCAGCAACTTTATCACTGAATCCAGCAACACCTGTGAACTTACTTAAAGCTTCAATATCGCCAACAACTGATGCAGAGCCACCTACACGTAACATTGCATGAAGGATTGGATCAAATGTGGCTTTTGCAATACCCGAACCCGGTGCATAGTTAGGAGTAGACATAGAAGAGAAAGCAGCGTAAATAGAATCTTGAATTCTTTTAACGATTGCAAGTTCCATTTGAGTAGTAGCTTTATGAGCAAGTTCTACTAAATTAACTTTACCTTGTTGTAAATCAAGGAAGTTCACTACTGGGCGAGCTGATACTTCTTCAGTATCAAGAGTTACGTATTTAGTGCTTACTTTTGAACGCTCAGTAGAAGCAGACTTTGCTTGAAACATAGCTTTAATTCCATCGACTTCAATTTTAAACTGTGCTTTTTCTTGGATACCAGTGCGTTTTACGTCTGCAAGTTGCTCAAGATAGTTCACTCGTTGCTGCAAACCATCATTAATTACATAAGACATAATTTGTGCGATTTCATATCGATTATTAGGATTTGGGTTAGATGCTAGTTCTTTAATAAATTCATGAGCATCTTTCAGTTCTTTTTTATCAACCTCATTATTAAGCATGTTTTTAGAAAATACCTCGACTATGCGAGAGTCTTTGTTAATAGCCATTTTTATATTCCTCCATTAATATAATGATAATTTAATATGTATTTAATATTAAATAACGAGTAAACGTAAAGTATCTACTCCATACTCATTTGATTTCTTATGAACAGTAAATTTATGTTTTGGTGTACGAGCACCTACAGCTTCGACATTCCCACCTACGCCTACAGCTACAACATCACCTTCGTTTAATGAACCGTTAAATTTAGTTGTTACATAGATCATTCCAGACTGTGGAGCACTCAAACGTAAATACTCATCTTTCTTAACTTTAAAGTCAATATCATCAATTCCATACTCTGGGATAGTTGTAATCTCATTTGCTACAAATAGAATATCACCATCTCCAGATGTAGCATCCGCTAATGAAGCTGTTTTAGCAGTATGATTCAAAGTCACCCATTGTCCATTCTCTACTCCATCTGCTTCAGCATTTTTAAAAGAACCAAGATACACATCATTATTTGTTGATAAAGCTACAAAACCTGCCATTATATAATTCCTCCTAGTTTGTATTTAACTTTTAACTTTTATTAATTATGAGCGTGGGGAAGTCCAGTAATCATGTTTATCTCTAGGTAGCAAATCATCTTGCTTACTTGCAACAATAGTTACTGCACCATCTTTAGTTGAAGAAACTTCAACTGTCTTTTCTTTTGCAACTTCACTTACTACAATTTCATTTAACTTTTGTGAATTTAATTCTTGAATTGCATTTTGAACTTCATCAGACTTGAAAGTTTCTTCCGAAAGTAACTTCTCATAACGAGAAGATAGCTCAGTTACTTTAGCTTTTTTTTCAGCAGTTTCTACTTGTTCTTTAAAAGGCTTTAAAGTTTCAACTTCTGAATTAAGTTCAGTAAATTTACCTTCCATTTCTGTTTTTGATTCTTCTTGTGAAACGATTGTTGAATTTAATTCTGTAATTTTAGATTCAAGTTCAACAATTTTGGCTTCTAATTCTACTACTTCCTGTGTTTTATTACCTTTCATTGTAGCCAATTCCTCCTTTACATTTGTTAGTTGATCATTTAAATTATTAATCTCTGTTTCTTTCTCAGAAATTAGAGTAGCAACTTCAACTCCTTCTGGAATGAATCCAAGAGATCCTTTTTGCCATTCGCTGTCAGGTGAAATCACTACTTGATCATTCACAATAGAATAGGGAATCTTATATAAAGTCTTCTCATCATACCAGTCTTCAACAACTGCATAATCCACATGCATATCTCTTA
This sequence comes from Cytobacillus sp. Bva_UNVM-123, assembly GCF_046351715.2. NCBI lineage: Bacteria > Bacillati > Bacillota > Bacilli > Caryophanales > Bacillaceae > Cytobacillus > Cytobacillus sp. Bva_UNVM-123. The sequence goes on along the minus strand of NZ_CM177772.1, from coordinate 3,115,089 downwards.
TGTAATAGTTGTATGTCCGATTTCCACTTGTTGGATTAATGGGGTTTAAAAGATTATAAACTTGACTTCTAACTTCAGAAAACTTTAATGAGGAAGTTTCTAATTTTCCATGATACCTAACTTCATAACCTTTATTAAAAATTTCAGTCTCAGGCACTTTTTTCTCTCCTTCCGTATCACCTTTTAAATTTTGCAAATCAAATTTAGCAGCCATTGCAATTTCTTTTTGAGAAACACTAATTACACCTGCATCATTGTCTGCTGGTAATATAGCACTTCCCAAGAGGCAGTTCCCGATATATGTATAATCAGTTGCATACCTATATTCTTGTGTAGGGTTAGCACCATAGCTATAAATTTCAACTTCAACGGAACTTTCTGCGTTATTTGAATTGAATAGTTTTTCTACACATGCAATAATTTCAGGGTATTTATAATTCCATAAATCAGCTTTGGCATACAATGCTTTACCCGTTGTTTCTGAATCAATTTTAAATTCATCAATATAAGAATCTTTTATTGTACCGATTGCTATGGTTTCCAAACCAATAATATTTCCATTTGAATCTAAAATAGGTTCATGATCACCTAAGTCATCTTTAAGTGGATAATATTTTGCAACTACAGGTTTATTTAATAAAGTATCTTTATATTTTTCAACATACTCTTCCTTAAAATCTAGACCATTGCCATTTGTAATATCTATTTTGTGAATGAGCATTGTTACTTCTTTTGTCACATTATTTATACTTGAAATTTCAATAATAGAAGATTTTATTGACTGTATTTCTTTCTCCATCAATTCACCTCCTTTCAAGTTTATGTACATTAATTTAATTCCTCTTTAAAATGCATTTTTCGCATTTACATTGCTGATCGTGTTGAATTTTTTTAGCTCCCAATTCTATAAAAGAATACTTTGAATTTAATTCAGTTTTATTGATTTTAAAATTTGGAGAATAACCTTTCATTTGAATATCAACTCCTATCTTCAATCGGAAGGGGAGGGGTTATTATTTCCGCCATTACCTTTAGATTTAATTGTATTTTGATTTGTTGGATTTTCTTCGTTTGGACGACCATTTTTACCAGACTGTGTATAAGCATTTGCAGGAGGTGAAAGTATCTCACCTGTTTTGAGGAACTTTTTCTCATAAGAAGCCTGTGAAATAACATTTTCATAAGGTAGCCCAGTTAATGATTCTATCCAAAATTTCGAAATTCCAGTTTGCATATACAATTCCTTTAATTTATCAATATGTGCGTCCTTATCTAGCATCGTAGTTTTTGAAAATACGAACTCACATGATATATTACTAGGAAGAATTCTCTTAATATATCTATTAATTAATGATTCGAATTTTTCTAATAGGGTAAAAATGTACCTAAAGAACTTTTGACTGTTTAAAGTGGCTGAACTAAAGTTGCCACTTTCACCACCACCCCAGATTACTGCTGGACTAATGCCTAGATTACTATAAATGTCATTATCTATTTTTTGGTAAAGTTCTTTTTTAAACATTTCAGTATTTACATCTAAAGTCTTCAAAGACAAGAAGTGGGGAAGAGCTATCGTTCCTGTTCCAGAAGATTCAACACTTCCTCTTTGATTGATACCTTCTTTTTTCTGCATTAGACTGCTTACTTCTTTAAAATACGCTTGGATGATTTCTTTAGGAACAGGTTTTTCACCAGCTTTATCAAGATGTCCAGCAGCTAAAATTAATACCTGCTTTATCAATCTATCTGCTACCGATCTCTCAACTCGACTAATCATTTCTTTTTGCAATAGGGAAGACCAAGCACCCATTGTCAATGGTAATCCATATGGAAAATTTCGATGGGCATCAGTATTTACTACATCACAATCTTTTAGTTCAACATATCGATAATCTTCTCCCTTATTTTTGAATAAATTAAATTTAGCAATTGTTACTTCTTCAGGGAGTGATTCAATTATTGCGGTTTTTTCTTGTGTACTTTTTAATGTATCTATTGATTTCAAATCAAATTCAACAACCCATTTGCCATTACGTTGTTTATTAATTCTCAAATCATCTAAATCTAAGAATTGTACATATTTATCTTTTCTTAAGCAAGCAACCACTGTTCCCATTTCGCCAACTTCATAAAGACCATCCCTGATCATATTTTTAAGATCAATTTCTTTTAAAAAGTCATGTACTTTTTTTTCATATTTTTTAAGTTTTTTATCATCATCAATAACTGACCATGACAACACATAATCTAATGTAGGGAGTGACTTTAAAGCTCGAAGGACTTCTTTTATTATTCCATGTTTATTTGTCAAATACTTTGATGCTTTTTGAATATCTTTAATGTTTGCGTATGGATTTTTCAAGTATCTATATAAATCTGATAATTTGATGTCTGTTAGTGATGCACCAGATCCATACTGAGTAATAAAATCGGTCATATTCGCTAATTCTATCCATTCATCTGCGTAAAAATTTGTTTCAGACACAATGTTACCTCCTTCCTCTTTATTAATTTAATTATTGTGTTTGTGTTTTTAAAAACCAGATTGCATAAAGAAAAGGTAATCATCAATATTTTCACTGTCGGAGCTTTCTTTTTCTAAAAACATCGATATGTAATATAGCGCATAGACCAATGCAGAGTATCTATCCTTGTCAATTTTTCTAACAACTTGTTCAACTGTTATATTATTGGTAGTTTTTTTTAAGCGTAAATTAGAAACTTCATCAATTAACCTTTGAGTTTGTGCACAAGCAAGTTCAACTTGAAGATCATCGATGTCTTTAGGTAATTTTTCTTTTACATGTTGGAATGAATTGAGGAATTTCAATCTTTCTGATTCAATATAGTCCATGAAAGTCCTTATGATATCTCCATTAATCCCTTGAGCTGTTAAGTCATACACTAATTCAGGAGCATCATAAGTCTCACTTTCTTGACTAGTGTTGATAGTTGCAAAGCATCCTAATTCCTCATTGGTTTCTGGATCAGTAACTTCTTCTAACAATCTATCAATCAATCCCTTACCAATTACGTTTCCATCAACTACTATAGCTTTTACTCTTGATTTCATTAGATTCAAATTTCCACCATACTGATAAAATAATTTTTTAACTATTATGCTTTGTTGAGTAAAATTCAATCCATTAGGAGGTGTTACAATGTTTACAACTTGAATTTGACGTATAACTCCTTCTTTATTTCTAATTATTTTCAATACAATAATTACTGTTTTATTATTACTTTCTGAACTAGACCGAGCAACGTCAATTCCAAAAACATATTCATGTAGTAGAAAATTTCCCTTTTTATCTTTAGGACATTCTAATTCTGGATTCAATAGTGTTCTAGCTTTTAGCATCTGATTTATGTTAATTAATGCACCGTCAGACGCTCCAACCCAACGTGATTCATAGTTCATTGCAAAAGAAATTGATGAAGTCGTAGGATCATTTTTCTTGGCTAATATTTGATTCTTTGTTTCACCTCTACCAAAGTGACAGGGGAGTTCCCAACTTGCACCTAACACCATTTTTCCTTCTAGATTTGCCATTTCATCAACCATATTAATTAGCCTTAAATATTCATCCGATCCTCTATATCCAGAAGTGGTTAAGAAATTAATCATACCGTTTAATTCGAATGGATTAATTGTACTTAGTTTTCCAATAGTTCTTCTAGGTACGTTGACTACAGGTTCTAAAGCATCTTTGAATAATTCATTATTCAGCAATGCAGATTCTTCGACGTTGAGCCTTCTACGCCTTTGCCCTTTACTACTTTGAGAGTTTGCTAAGACTGAATATGTGCCACCTGAAGTAAAAATTACTTCTACACTGTCTTTAGTAAAGCTTGTTTTTGTGATTTCATTTTTGATTAATGGAAACCATTTGATGATCTCCATATGTTTCTCTTCACTGATAGAGGCAGCATTTTCACGAGTTTGGGCAGACATTGCTATAGTTATGTCAGGAAACCAAATACAAGTATGGTATATACTCATTATTTCTAACATGGTTTTACCAAATCCACGAGGGAAGACACCATACGTACTTACAAATCTACTCATACATCGAAGAAATACTCGTTGATCTAAGTCTAGCCTCATGCCGCCTTTTTCTGGCTTTATTAAGTCATACCAGAGGTCAGGAAACCATCTAGCCCATTGAACAAATTCTATCCATTTTTCTAAATTTTCATCAATTGAATCTTGTTTTGAATCAAGATTGACATTACTATTGAAAGCAGGATTATGGTTTGATGTTCTTGAACTTGATTTAGTATGTTTAAAATTGTCATCTTGAAAATGTTTAAAACTAGACATTTTCGTCACTCTCTTCTACAGTGAGAAGATTGTCTAATTCCTGTTTTTCATATTCTTCTCGCCTTTTTTCATAAAACTCCCAAATATCCTTATAATCGACTTCTGGTAATCCTTTCAAATCTCTTATGTAGTTTATATATAACCACAAAACTACATCTACTTTGTCTTTGGGTTGCTGAGTGAATTTAGGTAACAATGAAATTAGCTCATGTTTTTCTTCAACAACTCTTGAGAGTTGACCGAACCCATCAAGTCCAGCAGATAGATCAGCTTTACTCATTTGGGAAGGTTTTAATTTTCCAGCTTCGGCAGATTCTTTAGCCATTGCAGCCCATTCTTTAGCTTCTTTGAAATTCCCCTTGGTTTTAGCAAGAGTTTCTTTTACTTTGTTAACGCAATATTCCCTAAGATACTCTTCATGCATAGTAGTAACTAATTGAAAACTTGGCTTCAATTGTTGAAATTTTTTTTCAAATAGTAAATACTCATTATCTGGATATCCGTGACCGTATTTTTCTTTTAAATCTTCAAGAACATTTAAATCAACCATTTCATTTATACCCAACAGAGAAGTTTCTTCTTCATCGATTGTTTCACTGCGAGTAAAAACACTGTCTTCCCATCCTCTACCTTCAAATTGAGGGAGTGAATTTGCCATAGTTATAAATCTAGCAAATGTATCAGTCTTACTATTCTCTGCTCTTTTCCAATATTCAATATCGAACATAATATCGAATTGTTTAAGAATACTGTAAATAGTATCCATATTGTTATAATCAACTTTTGAGCGAAGACACACTTTACAAATTGGAATTTTCCCTAACGTTTTATATAAATCACTATTAGAATTATAAAAACCAGATTCTTTATCCTTATTCTTTGTACACTCTAAGCAAGTAAGCTTTTCTTTTTTATTAGCCAATCATCTCACCTTCCTAAATAAAAACAAAAAATCCTTAGAAAACGCCCGTTAGCCGCATTTAGACTAACAGCTAACAGACGCTTGTAAGGATTTCTCATAAAAACAGTATTTTACTTGAATCATCACTTGTTAAGGTGTGAGAATCTATATTAATTTATTTCACATTAAAGTTCTATCGCTAATGTTGAAGCATTTTCCCATCCACATATTCCATTTAGAATAATGCCAATTTCCCTCATCATCTTTGTAGACAGTGTTATATTTCATTGGAAAAAGTTGTTTGATATAGTACATTTTTATCACCTCATTCATATTATTTATTTAATTGATATTTTAGTCTTCACAATAAGCAACTTCTATTTCTCTTTGATTAATTCTTGATTTGCCTTAATATTTTCTTTGAGTAACTCCACACAACCAATTTTAGAACCGACATCAAAACCATCTTGAAATAACTCTTCTCCAAAATATTCAAGTGCATCATTCACTAAATCACTTAGAGATGTAAATAGTTGTTCAGGTGATTTTGAATTAACGATATCGTCAAAGTATGAATTAATCAGCTCACATTTCTTACAAACTTGGTCTTCATGATTGAATTTAATTAAGTTATTCATATATTCTCCTTGTTAATAAATATTTATATGTATTTATTTTTTATTTTAAATTATATATAATATATAGCGTCCAAGCTAGTAGGGGAGTACTCAAACAATTGGAAACGTTTATTTGCGCCCACAAAGCCTTCATTGCACAACTCTTTTCCATGTTCTACCTTGATTTATGAACTCTACCGCCTTGATTGATACCTTCATATCTCTCGAAATATCTACAAGTCTATCCTTATTAGCTGTTCTTTTCTTTATTTCAATAACCTGAGAGTTCGTCATGGTTGAATTTGGGTGTTTCTCACCGCTATGGTTTAAACCATTATCATAGGAGTGGATTGAATTGTCTCTAGATGAAACCCATTCTAAATTAATTACTCTGTTATCATTCTTCTTCCCATTGATATGATTAACTTCAGGAAGACCTTTCGGGTTTTTTAGAAACGCTTCTGCGACAATTCTATGGACTCTAAATGTTTTCCCTTGTAATCCGACTTTTTTATACTTATTTTCTTTTGTATAAGTATTTAGGTAACTTTCTTTTATAGTTCTAAGTCCACCATTTAAATTATTTCTAACTTTTCTTTCTAGTGACTTCATTCTTCCTAGATTGCTTACGATATAGATTCCTTCATATCCCACAACATCTTTCCAAATTTCTTTCACTATTTTATCCCACCCTTAAAGTTAGGGTAGAGGGAGCATACCCCTCCATGCGTTACCCAATATTAATTTAATTAATATAAGTTAGTTCATCTTCAGTTACAGTAGTATTAATCATTAGTTCTAATCCTTTATCTTTATCCCACACGAACGATTGTGCCTTTTTAATTGCTCCAACGTATCCTGACTCATAATGCCAATTATCCGTACCACTTGGGGAAGATAGATACCTTACAATTATTCCATTTTCTTCTTTTACAGCTTGTTCACTGTGGAAGTGACCTGCGTGTATTTCAGCATATAAAGTCTCTCCCCAGTCTTTCCTTGCTTCAACTGGCATAATCTTTCCTAGACGCTTCTTCTCTTTATCACCGTGACTAAATCCAATTAAACATTTTCCGAAGCGTCTATATTTTCTTGATAATGGATCATTGTCTATGGTCACACTTTCATCATTTCTATACCAAGCTTCTAACACCTCTGACATTGTGTAACTTGTCAGACGGTCATGGTTTGCTCCAACTTGAATTGTTTCGACAGGTGCAATTTGTTTCAGTAAGTCAATTCCTTGAATTAACATCCTTTTACCTTGCTTATACATACTCGCAAATCTTGTACTGACATCTTGAGGAGTTCCATTTGTAGTTGTTTTCGTTAATCCATCAACATTAAAGAAATCATGAGACCAAATGAATAGTATTTTTTCAAATTTTAAATGCTCAGTTTGATTAACTACAGTATTAAGTATGTGAAAAAATGCTTTTTCAGCTAACTCATGATCGTACTCGCCATCTATGTACCCTAATTTATTTAAATGTAAATCTGAAACATTTACCTCAAGTAATTTTCCATTGCTAGAAAATTTAATTGGCTTTAGGATAGGGGCTTCATAGTTTTCCATTAAATCTCTAATAGCATCTTTTATATCATCTATTGAGAACTCTTTTATTTTAGGTTTAACTGTTACTCTACTAGAATATAATGATTGAATACCGTCTTGCTTACTATAAACATTCCAAATGTTATTCTTAGCATTTACTAGTTCCCAAGTATTCTTATTAAATCCATGTGCTTCAAGTAAATAATCTACATTTTTCGATTGTTCAGCAGTCATTCTAACCAGTTTGTCAGATCTATGAGAACCATCTGATAAAATCTCAGTTGTTTCTTTATACGTAACTTTTTCTTCACTGTTCAATTGTTCAATTTCTTCGTTTTCAAGCAATAACTTCCAACCTGAAGCGTACTTACGCAGTGATTCCGCAGAATGTTGAAAATCAAACATTTCTTTAACATCTAGCCAATCCATTGAATGCTCTTTGTTAAGTTTTGCAACAGAAATTCTTACTAATTGTCTAAATTTAGTTTCACCTTGTAATCTATTAAAATTAAATTCCGACACTAGACAACCCCCTATTCATCACCAGAAGGTAAGTGCTCTGAAACTTCAACAAAAGTGATATCTACTCGCTTGTCGTTACCTGCAAATTTTGCTAACTCTGTCATCAAGTCAAATTCTCTTTCTTCTTCACCATTCTTTTTCGGCATTTCAGTAAATGTCATATGTTCCAAATCAATAATTACATTAGTGTATTTTCTATTTAAAGTATCTTTAGCCACCTAAGATTTCCTCCTTAAATTCCCTTTTTAATTTAATTATGGTTTAATTCGAAGCAACTCAAATTTTTACCAAGTTAATTCATCTGCATGTTGAGCAAGCTTTCCTCTAAAGTTAACTTTTAAATTACATACTTTTGCATAAGGTTCGTTATTAAAGTGTTCTAAGTAAGGGACAAAACCACTTTTTGATGTATCTTTTAAGTCTATTTGTCCATCGTGTCCAATCATTACAACCTTTACATCATTATGTATCCTTGTTAAAACCTTTTTTAACTCTCCACGAGTGAAATTTTGAGTTTCATCAATAATCACTAATTTGTTACCTTTGATATTTGTTCCTCTTGCGAATGTATGAGACATAGCTTTAACCCAAGCATTGCCATTCTTTACATTATCGATATTGTCCTCATAAACTAGTACTTTATCTGGATCTTCATTAATTTCTAATAAGGCATCTTTTAGCGGAACTATATACTTAGCCTCTTTTTCTTCTACAGAACCTGGAGTATATCCTAACGTGCGCTCCTCAACAGGGGAGAATATGTAAACTAAATCTCTTTCTAGAAATCTTGCAGCCATTACAGCTAGGGTTGTTTTACCAGTGCCAGCTTTAGCATTTACGATTGTTAATTGATTATCAATAATTGAATCGATATACTCTTTCTGTTCATTAGTTAGCTTTGATGCATATCCAAAGAACAGATTATTTTTCGGGAGTGGCATATGATTTCCTCCAATACCTAATCGGTAAATTTTAATTACAAATAGAAAAGAGTAGGGGAGATAACCCTACTCTATATACCTTTTTCGTGTATGATATTTATTTAATTATTGATTAACTAATTTTCTAAATGCCTTGGATGGTTTGAAAGCAGGAACTTTGCTTGCAGCGATTTGAATTTCTTCACCTGTTTGTGGGTTGCGACCTTTACGAGCAGCGCGCTCACGTACTTCAAAGTTACCATGATCCTTCAATTGAAGTTTACCGTGTTCTTTCGTCAATGTTTGAATAGCTTCAAGAACAATATCCACAACTTGAATTGCACTTTTCCTATCTAAGCTTAATTCCTCTTTTACCTTCGAAACTAAATCAGTTTTATATGCTGTCATTAAAAAAATCCTCCTCTTAATCCTTTTTTATCTAGCTGTTAAAACAGCTATTTTATATCAGTTTAATTATCATTTAAAATATATTTTTTAGACCTACTGTATAATAAACCATCATTGCCGATGAATTTAAACTTCTTCATTTGTTCATCAATCATTTCATTTGATATGTATTCTTGTTTGTTCTGTACATCTTTTTCCATTGGGTCATTTTATCCTCCTTGTTCCATTGTTGAATGTGAGGGAAGATATTGACCATTAAAACTTGTACTTTAGCTTTTTCTTCCTTTGTAGACTATTATTAAAAAAGTCTTAAAAAGCTTGATATATTAATGTTTCAAAGAGTTTAGTTTGTTTCTTATTTTAGTAGAATGTTATCATATCAATGGTTTGGGATGTTTGATTTTTCTCGCATTTTCTTAAATTTGTATTTTCTATCTGCAATTCTATCACGTTCTTTTTTTATTTTTTCTGCACAGTTTTCACAATATTTTTTTGTGTTATATTCCTCAATCCTTACTCCACAACATTCACATTGCATTGAGCCTTCAAGATTCTCTTTTAAATTAGCCAAAAGAACATCTCCATACGTCCACCAAAGAGTATCTTTGAAACTACTATTGATTCTCCCGTATAAATGTTCAACAAGAATATTTACTATTCTATTTTCATCACTATGGACTTTTAATAATTCTTCTCTAATATGCTTATATATGTACATTTTATTATTCGATCTAATTTTATCTAGGTTTTTTATCAGCCATTTTTTACTCCTATCTAATTCGACATATTTATTAATAACCTCATTATCTACTCGAATTACTTTTTCACTCATTAGCATTTGATAGTCAAGTGTTCCTGCAATTTCTTCAAATCTAATTCTTTTATTAGGTATGATTTTCCTCAATCTATTCACTGTACTATTATTGATAGACTCAACATTCTTTTTTTCTTTATCCTTGGCTTCGATAAAGAAGTAGGGGACTTTGCTTTTTATGTACCCCTTGATAATTTCATTTACCCATTGAGGACGAGTAGGCATATATAACGTCTTAGCAAAATCAATAATGTAATTGTTTTCAGCAGTTAGCCATTTAACAACCCTTAAGTCAATGTTTTCAGTGTTGAAAACCTTTGTTATATTATTACTAATCTCGCCAATATTGGCTTTAAAAGCGAGAAGAAGACTATCGTATATTCTTTTATCTGTTACCTGTTCTGCATTTGATGTTCCCATTTCATAATACAAGGGAACAATACCTTCCATGTTTCTTTCGGCAATTTTGACAAATGGCTCATCTTGTATAACTAACGCCTTATCTCCGTCATTATCAAATTGCAGTATTCTCGAAATAGGATCGAATATACTTGTATAAATTCCGTTAGTGATAAACCATTTACTTTTATCTTTAGAAAGTATATTTTGTCTCACGCAATGTTCTTTAAATAGGTGCGGGCTTCTTAATATGTCAACCTTTTCCTCTTTGTAGATATTACAATATACTTCTCCGTTATTTAAAAGTCCTGTTGGTTTCTCTTTGTTTAAAAATAGTCTCTCACAAAATGCATACAAATCTGGGATTAAATATATGTATTTACCATTAATTCTAAGTTTAGCAGCTCTGGCATCACGTACCATCGACTTTTTCTTGTCTTTAATAATTTTCTTAGAATGTTCATCATTCAAAAGTTCAGGATATATGTATAAGGCTTCTTGATAATAATTTTTTCTTGTATTTTCTTTGGTAGCACCTAGAATTCTAAGCATGGTTTCTTTATCTGATCCAACTTTTAAGATATCATCAACTGTTGGTTGAGCTAAGTGTTTCAGTTCTTTATTAGTAATATCAGTTAGTGTCTGTAACATTTGATAATTAAGATTAGCATTAGCTCCAACATCTTCCTCATTCAACTTTACAGCTTGACACTTGTTTTCTTTGAATCTTTTCTTATAGTCGCCCCAATTAGCATAGTATTTTTTCATTTTGAATTGAGAAGCTGTAAAAATTACATGAATATCATCTTTGATGATATCCCATTCATTCCCGTATATATCCGTTACTTTGGTATTTCCATTTTCTTTTGCAAACTGATCAAAAGGGAAGGGGACGAGTAATCCTTTTACATAAGGCAATCGCACCATAAAAGCCTTTTTGGACTTTTTGGGAAGTATCATTCCGCAACCGTCAGTATGTTCAATAGGAACGCTCATTTCTTGACGTTTAATTTCATAAGTATGACGATTTATGTAATCAAACATAGATGTTACTTTTGTTTCTAGATCTGGTACAACAATAGTCTTATCAATATTAAAATCAGTCCACTTAACAGACGCAGAAGCGGTGAGTGCTTTATAAGCTAAAAGTTTGTTTACATTACAACCTCCTTTCGCATTTATCTCATCAATATCTAACCCACATGTTAGAGCACCTTTATGCTTATTCCAAAGACTCTCTTTAATCCAGACTCCCTTTTTTGTCCTTATTTGTCCAGCACTCGAAGAGAAGTAGATGTACTTTTCACCTTTATATATAAATCCATTTGAAATTAACTCTTCCAAAATCTGATAATAATAAACACGAACAACTATAATGTCTGTTGAAGTAGAATTAATTTTCATTCCTAATGTTCTAGTGAGGGCAGAGTCAAACATTCCAATTTTCTTGTTGATTTGCAGTGCTTCTTCTCTCAAATATCTTGAACCTTTATGTTTATTAAGTGTATACACAAGTTCTATTTTTAATTTATTTATAGATTTATTAACTCTTTGAACTCCTTTTACTAAACTAATCTTTCTATCTGTCAGAAGCTTTTTATTCTCTAAATCAATGTCATTAGCTTTTAATTCATGTTCAATTCTTTTTAGTTTATCATTGATTTTTATTTTAAGAATACGATTCTTTGACAGTTTATTATGTATTTTCATTTCCGAGTTAGTATAAAATGCCTCAGTTCCAATGCTAAATATATAAACTTGCTTATCTAAGCCTTTCTTCAATAATAATTCCTCCTAATATCAATTTAATTCATTTATTCATTGTCAACTCTTATAAAAAATCTTCTTATACATTCAACTAGACTATTAGTATTCAATTTAGTGTTGTGCAGTTTATTTATTATCATTACAACAGAATAATATGCATTTAACCGTTATATTCATTTCTCATTTTCATAATGAGTTTATTATATGTATTTATTTTGAGTTTATTTTTCCATTGAAAATCCTGATACAGTTCCAATTCATCTTCATCAGCTAAATCCGAAATTACGAGTAATTCAAGATAAGCCAAAACCTCCTCTACTCTGAATTCAACTTTTTTCATTTTTTCACCTCCTTATAATTATTAGTTTAATTAATTTAAAGCTATATTTATTATATCGACAAACATTCTAAAAGATTAATAGATTGTTTATATAAATAACTATATTAGTTTAATTAATTTAAATCAAGTATTTTTTAATCGTTGATGTTTTCAAAAGATAGGATTACTCTGTTTCTTCTATATATGTAAATAAATCATCAACCTTACAATCTAATAAGTTTGCAATTTTAAATGACATCTCTAATGTTGGTGTAGCTCTACCGTTTACCCATGCATTTAAAGTTTGCTTAGTGACACCTAGCTTTTTACAAAGATCTTGCTGCTTTATATTTAATTCGGCTAATCTTACCTTGAGTCTTGGTTTCAACAAATAGTTTATCCCTCCGAACCTTAATGTACTCTTTTGATAATTTTAATTTAATTTATTTTTGTGTGAATTCTACATTTAGTCGTTCCTTGAACTACATTACACTTACACTGCTCTCCTTGCATAGTCATTGCGACACATCTGTTTTTATTTTTACTGTTTCTTAATTTATTTTGTTTATTGGGATATCTCGGTAGTTGATAATACTTTGACTTATATAAAATACATTTTTGTTTATTATATAATGGTTTCATTTTATTGATCATATAAGTTTCATATATTTCACGTTTCAAAGGGCAGTTCTCAAAAAATACTTTTGCGTAGTCAATTAAATAATTAAATCTACTTGTATTATTATCTTTAGACCCTCCAGAAAAATGAGTTTGTAATCTTTGCTTTAATTCGGATGCTTTACCAATGTACAATAATTTATCATCATTACTATAGAAACAATAAACACCGCTGTCACTAGGCGATAACATATTTATATTTTCGCAAGTTATGGTAATACAATCAGGTATTTCTATCTTAATCATTTTCTTCAAACATCTCCTCAACTCTCAAATTTAATAACTTCTGTAATCTTAATACATATATAACACTTGGGGTTGACTTTGCACATCCAGCATTATCATTTTTACACCAATTTGATAGCTGAGATGGCGTAGCACCAATTTTTTCAGCTACCCATTTCAATCTCAATCCTTTTTCATCTAATATGTTTCCTAAATTTGATTTGACTTTATTCTTCAAAATAATCCAACCTTCATCTATGTAATATTCACCTCCTAATTATATCCTTCATTATTAATTATACCAAAGAATTTTAAAAAAGAACACATAAAATTATAAAATTTTATAATATAACTTGTAATATTTTATAATTACGATATATAATGTTACCGAGATAGTTAAATATTCTTAAGTATCATTAAATATCAACAAAGATACTTGAATATAAAGGAGGTAACTATGGAGAACTATTTTGAAGAAATTGTAGCAAGCTTATCAGTAGAAGATTTAAAAATTCTTAGTGCTTTAAACGACAACGAAGCAGAAGTTAAATTCAAGGCAATAAAAAAGAGCAGTTTATGTGAGATAAGTAAGCTTTCGATTGCAAATTTCCGTAAATCGCTTTATAGGTTAGAAATTGCTAAATTCATAGAAATCGCAACTGGTCAAAAAGATCACAAAGTTTACATCACTAACTATGGTATTAAAGCTTTGTTTAGTTCAATTTCTAAGGAGGTAATTTAATATGTTTGGAGTAGTTGGTATTGGTCAAGCAGGAGGAAATATAGCTGAGGAATTTGCTAAGTTAAATTATCCAACAATTGCAATTAACTTTTCAAAAAGTGATTTAGATTCATTAACACATGTGAAAAATAAATTTCAACTTCTTGGTAGTGAAGGAGTAGGTAAACAAAGAAACTTAGCAATGAGTCAAATGCAAACTAATTGGGAAGCCTCTATTGAACATATAGTTCAAAATTTCTCGCAGCCTTCAATAGAAATTATTTTAATTGTATTTTCGACTGCTGGTGGAACAGGGAGTGGAATTGCACCTTTTATTACTGAAGTTTTAAAAGGCAGAATGGAAAATAAGGTATTTGTAGCTTGTCCAATATTACCAGACTATAACGAAGTAATAGGAAGTCAATTAAACAATCAAGAAGCAACAGAAGAGTTGTCAGAGATAGATATTTGCGTAATTCCACTGGATAATCAATCACAAGTTAAACAATTTAATAAGATCCCCAAAAATAAGCAATATGAGAAAATAAATATTACATTTACATCTCTTATTGATTTGATCAATTCGTATACTGAGAAAAGCTCAAAGAATGGCGTTATTGATAAAAGGGATGTATTACAATTATTCAAAACAAGTGGAGTAATGCATATTTCTGAAGCTAATATTACGGGTATATCAAATTTTAAATTACAAAGAGAACAATTTAAAAATATCATTCATACGTCATGGGATAATTCGATTTTTGCTCCAATTCAATACGAAAAGATAATAAGAGCTGGAATCATTTTTGATGGTGATGAAAAACTTATGGAATATTTACAGTATGATTTGCTATTTGAGAAATTTGCTCATCCACCATTAGAGCTATTTGAGGGTTATTATCACGAAGGGAAGGGTAGCGTAATTATTATCCTAAGTGGATTAGATTGGATGTATGATAGAGTGAAGGAAGTAGACAATATTATTGAAAAGCATAAAGAATTACTAAATAGCACTGAAAGCAGGGTTTATAAATCTAAAAATACAAGCAAAACAGCATTATTAGATTCAGTAACTAAAAAGCCAGAAACAAGAAATAGATCAGTTTCTGAAATCTTTGATAAATATGCTCGTTGAAAAATGATAGCTTTAAGTAAGCAATTAATTTGAATTCATTATGAGGAGAAGACTACTTAAATATGAGTAGTCTTTTTAATAAATTAATATAATACATTATTAGAAATATATTATTATCAATGGTTTGAGTTACACAAAGAATAACTTTGATAAAAACTAAAATGCCGTATTATCTGTGATAAATTGGTTAAGAGAAATAAAACTGGAAGCATATTGGGTATGATCTGTTAAAACTAATTAAACTAAACTATTGACTATTAGTTTTAAATGTTTTATTCTTATATTAACCAAATATGAAAGGAGAATATAAATATGCAATACATATCAATAAATGATTTAGTCCCTCATCCACGAAATAGTGAGTTCTTTGATGATATTACTGGTGATAAATGGGAGGATTTCAAAAAGTCGGTTGTGAGGAGAGGAGTTGTAGAAGGAGTAGTAATTACTCAAGATTTGATAATTGTATCAGGTCATCAAAGAGTAAGAGCATGTAAGGAGCTAGGGATATTAGAAATACCTTGTAGAGTGACACACTATCCTGAAAATGATCCACAAACAGGTAATCCAAAAGAGGATATGATTCTTGAGGATTTAATTAGCACAAATATTCTTCAACGTGGAATAGGGAATGTTAACCCGATGAAAATGGCGAGATGTATAGTTGAGTTAGAAAGAATTTATGGAATTAGACAAGGGAGCGCATATAAAAAACCTGAGTCAGATAATATTACTCAGCTAAAAACACAATCCGATTTTGCGAAAGAGTTAGGGATAAGTAAGCAACAGTTACACGAGTATAAAAAACTAAACGAACTTATCCCTGAATTTCAAGAACTAGTTGAAGAAGGTAAGCTTAAAGCTACAACAGCATATAAAATTTGGGCTAAACTTCCACAAGAAGAACAGGAAAAATTTTTAAGTGAAGTTGGTAAAGAACGAATTTCACAAATGACGCAAAAACAAACTGATGAGTACATAAAGCTTCAACAAAAAGTAGAAAATTTAAGTTTCCAACTTGAACAAGAAAAAAATAAGCCATCAAAAATTGAAACTAAAGTTGTTGAAACTGTTAAGGAGGTGATACCCGATCATATTAAAACCAAATTAAATGAATACGATAAGTTTAAAAGTGAAGCAGAAAGCAGTAAAAGACAAATAGAGCAATTGAATAACGCATTAAGAGCATCATTACAAGAAAAAGTAAAAATAGAAAAAAAATTAAATGAATTAAATTCATATGATAACAAAGAGAAACGTAAAATTGAAGAATTGAAGTTAAAAGAAGAACAATTAAAACATCAAGCACATATAAGTATTTTTGACTTACAGATTAAGATACATAATTTCATTAATGAAGCTAGTCCAAGTGTATTCTTACAGGGTGCAGTGGCTTCTAGTAGCTTTAAGTTAAAAGATGATCTACTTGATTCAGTGATAGCGTTAGAAGAGTTTACAAAGTCACTTAGAGATATTTTAGATTCAAAGATTGAAGTGAAACAAAGTAATATTATTGATGCAGAAATTCTATAAAAATTAAAAATAAAAGGAGATTGATAAATATGAGTAATGTTAAATTAATGGAAATGGCGAAACAAATGAAAACTCAAGGTGATGTTCTGTATGAAAGTGTAAAATACGTAGAAGAAGTTGCACGAGAAGTTAGGAAAACAAGGGATGAGGTAATGAAAGTTGGTTCATTTTTAATTGATTTCTATAATGAATACCGTGAACATGATGCATTAACAATGGGACAGGTTAAAGAATTAAAAGAAGCACAGCATGAAGTTACTTCTGCTATTACTAAAATTTTATGTCCTAGATTACCGGAGAGTAGAAAACGAGGATCAGAATATTTAATTGAGTGGGTAAAAGTGAATAGAGGTTTATGGTCAATATTTAAGAGAAATGTAAACGGAGTGAGTGTTCCTTATGATAGAACACCAAAAGTTAAATTTGAGCAAGCTCTAAAATACATAAAATGTTTAACTGTTGCTGATTACTTAGCATATAGGGATGAGAGATGGGGAGACATTAAAGAATTTCATTTTGAGCAGCCATTAGATAATGAGAAAATAACAATTGAAAAGGTTATTGGGAATACAAAGCCAAAGTTAACATTGATTGAAGGATAAGCATTAACTAAATATGTATATAAAAGGAGATTAATAATATGAATCATAAAACATGCTTTGAAAATACATTAGATAGATATGTGCCAACGTTTACCTTTAATTTTAAAGGAGATGGAAGAAATTCACTTGGTTTCAGAAAGATTGATGAACTAACAGATGACTATGTAGTATTGAGTGATTCAATTTCAACACTTAGACTATATTTTAATACGTTGAAAAGTGGCAATATTTTAATTAACAATGTTGAAATCACAGTATTCTATTATCCTGAGTACCCAAATCACAGATTTATTCCAATTGATAAGTTTGAAAACAGGAAGTATTTGATTGAGTTGCTAGAAGAAAATAAGAGTGATGATCTGCTAATGATGGGGTTTAAGTAAAGTAATTAAATTAATAAAATATATTTGTAACAATTTTAAAATGGTGGTCTTATACAGGCTGCCTTTTTTATTTTGGATTAATAAATATCCCCTCCTTATGTGCTAAATTTTGAAAAGGAGAATATTCGGATAAAAATAGTAAATTAATGGTTAAAATTAGATGAAAAATGTGTTATCGTGAGTAGATAATTTTAATGTAGTGTTTATAAATTGTGGAAGTAAAAGTGGAATAGAGCTTGGTATCAGTAAGATTCGGAGTGATTAATGACAAATATATAGAATTTTATGATGTAACGATAGAGCATTATCGTCAAGTTGCTCAGGATTGAATTAGAGAGTGAGTAGAAAGGTAGGTATGGTAAGGGTTTGGAGGTGATTTAGACAGGTAAAATTGCTCGTTAGAGTGGTTAGTAGTGCCTGTGTATCGTTCAAGGCCTTATGGGACAAGGGATTAAGTATTAAAATACAGTGAATTTATGGATTATTCGCAGACATTGGGGAAAATAAGAAAATGAGAAGTCAATAGTATCAACGGTTGTATCGTTGTCTTACGATAGCATTTACGATGACATTGACTTAAAAAACATATATTTATGGTAAAAATTAGGTGATAATCTTTTATCGTTCGTAAAATTTGGTAAGGTGTGAAAGTACATGTGCTTACCTTTATTTACCATATTTTAGGGGGTTAATATATGTTAAATATCCCCCCTATACCCTTAAAGTGTCCCTAGAAGAATCATTCTAGGTCATTTCTATCCATTAAATACCAACAAAATTTATAATGTAGCAAATAATACAATATTACAGATATTCACTTAAAATTTTAAAAAAATAAACAAAATCCACAAAGTACACTATAGTATATTTTTGTGCGTTAAAATCGACAAATAACATGCTGAAAATGACCAAAGTATTATTTTAGTCAATCAGTCAATATTTAATCAGTCAATTTATTCAATTCATCATCTAATAACTCAATCATTCATCTATCCTTATCAAATAGTATTCATACCACCACAATATAGTTTCAATAACTACATCTATCCATATATTTAACACTACCAACCTATTAATAATCAATAATTATAAAATAATTAAACTAAATAACTATACTAAATCTACTAAATATGTTATAATAGAATCATAGACAAAGGAGGTGAACAATAGATAAAAGGAAATAGTTTACATAGAAGGGAGGTCAAGCGAGTGTGGATTTAGTAAAAATAATGAGTATAGTCGGAATTGCGACAGCTATTGCAATCCTTACCGTTCATATCCTAACAGCTATAGAAAAGTATCTAATCATCATAGAAAGAATCAAAGGGATGAGACATAAGGATAAGCAAAAAGAAAAACCTTCTCCAAGTCGTAGCAGGACTAGAAGAAGGCACAAACGATAAGACTATACCATAATCCAAAGCTTGAAAGGGAAGCTTATATAGTTCCTTTTCAAGTGATATTATATACCACACTCGAAACAATATGCAAATATTAAAAAAATACTCTAATTTATTATTCTTTGTCTTTGTAGTCTGTTATATCATTACACGACTCACATCTGACAACACTTCTACCTTGACCATTACAGCAGATATACTACTAGCTATATCAACGATTACCACAATTATAGTTATGGTACTCAGTCGAAAAGACAATGACAGATAGTTAGATCATTTCTGACTATCTGTACCATACTTTTTTATTATTCTACAGTTATAGCAACCATTATTTATTAGTGGATGTTATAACATACAAAATATAAAATAATTAAACTAATACTGTACATAAATAGTTATTCATGTTATAATAAGTGTAACGAATCAATCAAATAGCACATATCCGCTAAGGATAAAAGGGGATAATAAAAATGAATGAACTAAAATTCGCATTAGAGTGTGGAATAAAACTAGAAGTAAAAATTCTTTCAAATGACATGGTTCAAGTATCTTGGAATGAGGGCAAATGTATAGAAATTATTACTATTGATGAAGCTAATCAACTAGGTTTAATCGAGAATGAGGGGAATGATTATACTTTTCTAATCTCAAATTTACCTCCTAAAGCTCACACTAAACACAAAATTAGATTAATAAACTTCTTAGATAAGCATGATATAGGAAGAGTATATGAATGTATGCTATGTATTGGAAATGATGACATAATTGGCACAGTCACAGGAACAAAGGGATCAGTACTCTTACGGCAATATCTGACAATAAGTAGCACTGGAAAAGAGTTTTTTAGAATGAAAGTTACCAAATACAATAAATAACCTCAAAGGAGAATAAAATGCTAACATCCTATATCAATCAACTACCATTGACCATTCAAAACTCAATCAAAGCCGATTTACACACTTCACTAACACAACTTAACCTAACACCTATAGAACTGTCTGAAGAACTAGACAACGCTCTAAACAGTCGTTTATCTGACCTATCAGACACAATTAATATTAACAAATATATAAATTAATTAAATTAAACAAGTGGGGTAGTTCGGAATGAAAAACCATCTTAATCAATCACTTGTAAAAGTTACTTTTAATTCATCTATCGGCTCACATATACAATTCTTTCCGTTTGGAGAATACGAAGCAATCAAAGATTATGCTAATTATTATAACGTATCAGTTGATAAAGTTGAGTTTACATGCTAATGAAGTCAATCATATTTCGCTTTATCTCCAGTAACTCATATACAATTCTACTCATTGTATTATCCATCATAATGACAATACTAATTAAACTAAGATTCGCAAATCTATAATAACTCTTAAGGAGACCTATAAAATGAAACTAATTCAAATTATCTTATTTACATCAATCATTATCCTGTCAGCTTGTAGCACGCAACCTAAGACCATTACTGACACATTAACACTTGTCTCGATAGACAATGAAGGCTATCATTTCCAGTCCAATACAGACGACACTGGAGCATTTATAACATTAACTGAAGCTAACAATTATCATATTTCATCTCTAAATATAAACGAAACAATCACAATGACATTCGATTCACATGGAGATATTATTTCTGTTAATAATGAGGAGGTAGTACAATGATCATTCTAACAAAGCGAGCTAAAATAAACTTAAAGAAATTACCTTTCGTCAATTTGAGAAAAAGAGAGATTCTATAATCAATTTTCAACCAGTCAATTAAGGCTGGTCTTTTCCCATTTCTAACAGATTGAACTATAAATAATTTACAAAGGAATGATTGAATAATGAACAAAGGTAAATATTTCTTTTGCTACTCAAAAGTGTTACATAAGTTTATACATATTAATTATAAGATACCTTACGTATGTACAGCTAAGAACGAAAAGGATGATAGGAAATTTTGGCTATATGAACAATCCGAACATCTTGGGGAAGCACTAACAGAATATAATAGATTGTTTAAAGGAATTGAATCAAATTGATAGTTTAATAGTGAAATGTTGTGAAATTTATAATTAGTGAAATAGGAGAGATTAAATAAATATGGAAAATAAGAAAAAGTTAATTATTCAAATACCAGATGAAATAATAAGAAATGAATATTTTAAAATGGATTCGAACACCTTCGCAGTATACGCATATCTAAAATTTCTACACTTTCGCAATTATAATAATAGTGAAATGAAAATTGATCATAATAAATTTAAACATAAATTACTTATATCTGATAACCGCACATTTAAAAAATGTCTATCTAATTTACATAAAAATCAAATTATCCTTGAATGCGTGACTAAATTTCCTACAAAGGGAAGCTTGTCATTTACTTTCGATCCAATTCCTTTTGAAGTTAAAACATTTACACAGCTTCCAGCAACTGTATTGAATAGGATGGAGCATATCGGGACAATAGGATTAAGACTACTATTCTATTATGAATCATTTATTAATAGGAAAGATGATGTTATGAGTCAATTTGCTTTTCCTTCTATTGAAACAACATCCAAAACATTAGGATTAAGTAAAGATACAATTATAGATTATAATGAGTTATTAAAAAGAAATAAATTAATTAAAATAAGAAGACAAAAATTGGAATGTAATGGCGAATATGATAATTTAGATAATCCGTTATTCACAAAATATAATAATCACTATTATGTAAAAACTGAAAACTTATAAAACTACACAGAAATTTTTCATCGAAACGGACAATTTACTTGTTCGTTTTAAATACTGATTATTATATGATTCTTAATGATTATTAATTATTATATAACTTATATATACATACGGTTTAATGCTGCATTAAATCGAATCTACCTTTGCATTTTTTCTTTCTAGGGTTGCATAATTTCGACCTACCCTTGCATAAAATCGACTTAGGAGGAAATGGCTTTAAATCAACGTTTTTAATACAGGCATATTCATAATAAATTGTCTCTTTTATAAACTGAAAAATATATAAAATAATTAAACTAATACTTGTATTTTTTTTAAGGGTAATGTATAATGTAATTAAGGATAAGGAATACATAAATTTTCCCACTAGGGACTTGGAGGAATAAAGATGATTTATGTTAACTTTAAAAAATATTTCAATGTCTCTAATGATGATTTAGTCAGTGAAGTAAAGAAAATGATTACACAAAAAAATGTCGAAGTGTCAGTAAATGATTATGATAGCAAAGTGATTTTTCATTTTGAATATAAAGCTGGATGTGCTCCAGCAAAGTTCCAATCATACGATCAAACTAATTATTTACTCGAAATGGTTAATACTGAAAAAGGATACATAGTCAGTTCATTAACACAGCTTGATGGCGATAAAATTATTAAAACAACAAACAATTTTTTGACAAATCAAATTGACAAAAAAGAAAAGGGAGAACGCATAAAGGAATTCGATAAACAAAAAAGAAACGAACAATTAGAAATCTTAATTTGTAACTTTGTTGAAAGTAATGAGTTAATAGAAAAGGTTTATAATTTTATTGATAAATATAGCAAAGTGAATGATAAGTTAATGGAACTAGCTTACAACAAAGAAGAATTTGAAAAAGCATTAAGTTATTATTTATTAGTAATAGAATAATTAAGAGGGGAAGAAATTCCCCTCTAGAATACATAAACTTAAAGTGATTAGGAGGGAATCAAATGTCTTATAAGATTCAATTAGAAGGTAAGAAAATTAATGAAGTTATGAAAGTAGGCAATATAATCAGAATAGACCATAAAGGATTTTCTCTCTCAAGTGTAATAGAGTTAAACGATTGGAAATATGAAGTACAATCAAGCCATGATAATGGGGAAGTTACAATATACTATATTAAACTTATAGCAAAAAGAGAATTAATTGAATACAATGGTAAAAGGTTTGTAACGAAAAACTCCTATGAGCTAGGAATTGAGAACGCAATGTTCGATGATGAAAGGAATAGATTTATACCATTTTGGTATATTTACGACAAAGGAACAAATGAGATATTAGATGAAGATGGTGGAGAAGGAGCAAGAAATAACCTTAAAAGAAAATGTGATATAATAAATTCAAAATTTAGCTAAATTCAATAAAAACAATATTTTATAAACAAATTAAATTAACAATTAGGAGGATATCGTAATGAAAATGACTATAGACGAATTTATTAAAAGACAAGATGAATTTGAAGGCTATAAGATTAAATTTAAAGCAAAAAGAAAAGATGGAAGTGTTAATTATTTTGAAAGAATTGTGAATGATAAATTTTGTAAGCCCAGCGGAGATTTTTTTGAGATTTTAGAAGTTGAAATTTTAGAACATATCGGTATTACTACCTTAAAGATTAATGAAAATGGATTGATTGGATTAAAAAGGTAAGATAAAAAAATTAACAGTCGTGTGAGCGACTTAAAATAGACTTTAAGCTCACAGCGTCTAAGGGGTATAATCCTCTTAGGGTAGTATTTAAAAATTTGGCTTTACATAGGAGGAATTAAAATGTTTAATAAAAATGTTTGTTGGTGCGGAAAGAAAGCGGAATTTTCACATGTAGAAGAAACCCATACAAAATGGGATATCTACAGGTGTGAAGATAGGCATGAAAACTCCTACGGTATTGCTGAAGAATATGATCAAGAAGATTGGGGAACTATCGAAAAAGCTTAACAGTCTTCTGGAGGACTATAAACCGCATTAAGTCCGAAGCGTTTAGAGGGTGTCAAAACCTTCTAAGGTTACAATATAATAATTAAATTAAAAATAGGGAGAAAAAGAAATGACTAGAGAAAAAATTCAAATGACAAGTGAAGTGGTAACTAAAAATCAAATTGATATTGCGGCAACTCACGTTCAAACAATATTTTGCAGAATGCATAGAATACAATATCCTAACCTTTCCACACTTGAAAAAGAAGTTAAGCAATTAAGAAAAGATTTAAAAGAACAAAAGGTTAAATTAAATAAAACTGACACTTTAAAAACACTAAAAGAGCAAAAACAAGCATATATTGAAATGGTAGATGATTATAATGATACATTTGATAAGCTTGTAGAGGCTTGGAAGAAGAAGCTAGAAGATGGAGTTTATACTGGATACACAGATGATGAGTATATGAATAATGTAATTAGACCATTAAGAAACAAATTAATTGAAATGGACTATCAAACATCATTATTAAATAGAATTAAATCAATTGAAAGAAAAGTAAATGAAACTAAAAATGAAATTATTTGCGGTACAAAATACATAAGCATTGCAATATAATTAAGGAAGAATTCCCCTAATGTATGGATGTTTCCAGAATGAGAAAAATTAAAGTTGAATGTGATAATTGTAGCAAGGGAAAAACTAAATACTATCATATTGAAGAGGGAATATGCTTCAAATGTAGAGGCGCAGGCTTTCTTTTCTTAGACGAAAACAAACTAAAAGAGATTGAGCAGAAAGAAGAAGTATCAACTGAATATAGAAAACAAGTGGAAGCGTATCAAAATGAAAAAAGAATAAAGCAAGAACCACAAAACAATTACACTGAAACAATGTATTCATTCAGAAATAGAAACGAATCAAAAATGACAGAATGGGAATATAATTTCATTTCTGACTTATCCGACAAACAATTTATGAGATTATCCGACAAACAAAAGTATTTATTATTTAAAATTACAGATAAATTTGATTCAAAGTTAAAAGAAATAATAGAAGGATTCTTTAAGTAAACATCCCCATTTCACAATAAAAAATAAATTTATTGATATATGAAATATTGTTATTTAAGTCTAATGACAATGTATAATATTTACAATGAACCAAAAACAATAGGGAGAGTGATCTCAATGTTAGAAATATTAAATAATAGAAAAGAAGTACAAAGTTATGTCGCTAAAAAATATGTCAATAATGCTGATACACAAAAACAAATTAAACACCTATTTGAATTATCTAAAAATGAGAATACGAGTAATAACATAAGATTAATTAATTTTATCGCAGACATGTACCGTGATTTAATATGGGACTGTGGATATTCTGAAAATGAAGTTGCTTTTATGGAAATAGAGTTAGATCAATTCGTTAATGATTGTATTGGTATTCATAGCTGCTGATAGGTTTGAATTAACAATAAAGGATGCCTAGTCTATTAACTGGGCATTTGAATAAAATAGAACATTTATAAAGAATAATTAAATAAACTTTAAGAGGTTGATAATATGAAAAAGTATAAATGTGAAAAATGCGGAAAGTTTATTTCTGATGAAGAAGGTGTGACCGCATTATGTGGTACTTGGGTATGTGACCATGATAGCTGTAGATCATTAGACAATAGCAATGACGCAACACTAAAGTAATATACAACCATCCAAGATAGATTTTTATAAATACATAAATAACCTAAAATATCATTATGGGAAATCTACGGAGGAATATAAATTGTATATGCTAGAACGTTCGGAATCCTATGTAGTGCCAACAGAAATAACTAAAAATAGAACATGTCAAACTGTGAGATGGAAGCAGGTTGCAATATCAGACAGCATAGAAGCACTTAAGGAAATTAAACAACCACATATGAGAATTATTGATTGGAATACTTTAAAAGTTATTATCGATGCAGAATTATTTTTTAAATAAATTAAATTAATATTGACTATTTTTATTTATTTTTGTTATACTAAAATTACATGATAAAATTAAATTAATAAATGCAATAAAAGGAAGTGGTAAAATGATTAATTACGAAACTTGGTATAATGATGAAGAGCAAATTTATAATGGAACAAGTAAACATGAATTAATCAATGAGATAAAAGATTTTATTGATGGTAGATTTAGTGTAGATGAGGATAAATATTTCACAGATGTTGTTTCAGAGGATGAAATAGATCAGTTAGATGAAAAAGCTTTAAGTAAAATAAATATAAAACTATACTTTGCTAGATGGACAGCATAAAATAATCGGGACAGTTGTCAAAGGTAGATTGTTATATTTACATAAATAACCTAGAATAAAAATTAATAGAAATATCTGGGGAGGAATAGAAAATGAATGCACTGATGTCTAGAGAAGAAATGATTAAAAAATATGCTAACGGTGAGCGTGAAGAGAATTACATATACAATTTATCTGATGAAGTTTATGAGCAAGTTGCAGATGCAATTGAATTTATGGAAGGCGATCAAAACACGGTTACATTTATGGATATTATGGAGCAAGCAATGGTTACATGTATTCATAAGTTCGATTTCAGAACTAAAGATATGATTGAATTTCGATTCCCTAAAGTAAATTATGAAATGATGCATTTTAGCAGTTCCAATTGTGACTATGAGATCGAAAAGGACAGTGAAGGATATGTAGTTTTTAAAATTAGTATGACACCAGAACAACATATGATTATGACTTTACTGGATACATTAGAAGACTTCGAAGAATATTTTTACACTGAAGCAATAGCCGATAGATTTGAATTAATAGTAAAAGATAATTAGGCAGCCATCAAAGGCTGTCTTTTTCTTTAACTGTTTTCATAAAGTTTGTGGCTTTTAAGGATTAAAGTAAATGTAAAACAAATGGAAAATATTTCTTTATATATTATAATATATTTAGGAATTAAAAGCTAAAATGTGAAAAAGCGTAATTATTTATAGGAAAGGATGTTGATTAATGACAATCAAAAAGGTATTGAGCGAAGTTTTCAGTTGGAGTAAGGCACTTTTATTTGGACTAACAATCTCAATAATTGTTAGTGTGTTTATTATTCAACCTTTTACGGTTAGTGGAAGTTCTATGGAGCCAACGTTGGATGGGGAAGACCCTTATGATAAAGCCAAAATTGGAGATAAAGTTATTGTATATAAGGGAGGAGATATTCTAGGTAAAGAACCAAAATATAATGATATAGTAATCATAGATAGCCGAATCAATAATAAAAGGAACATAAAAGACAAAATTATTGAAAGTCCAATTGTTAATGTGATTTTTGGAGATAGTGATATTGATCAAAGGCTCTGGATTAAAAGGATAATCGGTGAAGAAGGAGATATTTTAGAATACAAAGATGGAAAGGTATATCGAAACGGGGAAGCGTTAATTGAAGATTACATAAAAGATGACATGGCATTTCCTTTTGAAAAAATAACTGTCCCAAAAAATCATGTTTTTGTTATGGGTGATAATAGAAATGGCAGTCGTGATAGTAGGGAAATAGGAGCAGTTCCAATTGATAATATTGTAGGTAAAGTTTTATTTAGAATTTACCCATTTGATAAAATAAGAAAATTTTAAGTCATATCATTCAGATATGGCTTTTTTATTTAAAATAAAATCACACTTTTAATAAGACTTATTTTCACTTTAAAATAGAAAATTTATTAAAAGAATAAGGTTTAAAATAATTAAATTAATATTGATTTATATTTAAAATGATGTATAATAGTAATTAAGAAAACTGTTATACATATTAAATTAATTATTTAAAGGAGTGTTCGAATATGACTAAAACTATTCAATTACAAGGTGTCGGAAGCGTTTCAGCAGTTGAGGCTTCAGAAATTCGTGAAGGTGATATGAGAATGTATAATTTTGGATCGCTTGAATTGGTAGTAAAGGTTATTGAGAAATCCTCTAAGACTTTAACATTGATAACATTTGACTCAGAAAGAGAAAATTATCATATATTCGATATTCGTAGAACAACACTTGTATGTATTGTGAAAAGCGATCAAGAAGTTTCAATGCACAAGCCAATGGAAATTAAAAATCGTAAAGGCGAAATGGTTGACGTATCAGAATACTTTCAAACTGATGAAAAGTTAAAAACCCCTGAAAAGAAAATTGAAGTAAAAGAAATTACTTTTTTATGGTCGGAATCTAATCAAGTAAAAGACAATACAACAGTTAAAACATTTGAAGAAGCTGAACAAATTATATTTAACATTGCTATTCATAAAGATACTGGCGGTTATGATAAGACACAATTTAAAATTACATGGGAAGACGGTCACACTTATACTGGTAGAATTGACGTTCTTTCTAGCCATACGAGCGGACAGGAATTAAAGAAACATATTGAAAATCATTGTACATTTTTCGCAGGTGAGAGAAAAGGTTATCATGTAACTATGGAAGATTATGAAAATACTTTAAGAGCTTATGGAATTACTGAAGACGATAAGAAGGAATATAGATTATTTTTAGATACTTATATGTTAGAAGATGTTAATAAAGAAAAATTTCAACAGACAATCGTTGAGGAAAATGAAACGATTAAAGAGTCATTAGAAACGAATCAAAGTAAATTAAATAAATATAATGAAACACAAATATCAGAATCAGTAGAAAATGCCAAAGAAAACACAGTAACATACATAACAGGCACAGGAACAAAAGGTAACGGAATTGAAGTAAAATTTAGTGAAAAACCATCTGAGGAACTGAGAAATGCAATGAAAGCTAATGGGTATAAATGGGGAGGGAAAAACCGTCCTTCTATCTGGTGGGCAATTTTAACAGATGAAACTATTTCCCTTGCTAAACAATTAACAGGGGAGGAGCAACAAGAAAATGCTATAACAGGCGCAGAAGATTCGAACGGGCAAAAATATGAATATCCAGAAGTTGAAATTGATGATTCTACTAACGAAAAATATAATATTCCTCAATCTATCCAAGATCAAGAACATGACGCAAATTGGATATTTAGACAATCTAAAACGGATCATAATAAAGAAATACAATCTATTTTTTCACATTATACAAATGAAGTTAAAAAGATTGTAAATGAGTTAGAAAATGATTATTACATATATAAAATAAAATCAGCTTTACAGAGCTTCAAAAAGAAATACCATAATGCATATGTTAAATGGTTATCTGCAAAAGGTGCACAACCTCATTGGGCAGTTTCGGGACGTGGAAATTTATCCAAGAGTAGATATGACAAAATAGCAAGTAGACAAGATAAATGGATGTTTGAACTTGTAGGACTTCCAGAGGAATTAAAGAATACTATTTCATATTACAAAAATAAGGCTAGAAAAGACAAAGAAAACAAGTTAAAAGAGCAATTACAAAAAGAATTAAAGCAGCATTTGCCAGATTTAACATTTAAAACTACAACAAAAGAAGTGGATATTTACGGAAATGGTAGTAAAGTAAAAAGTCGAATTTATGAATGTGAAGGCTATTTTACCTTGAGGGCTTGGGGAGCGTTTAGAGTTTATGAATCTGCAACAGGTAAAGAATTATGGTCAGCTAAATCAAATGGAACGCTTAAA
This sequence comes from Cytobacillus sp. Bva_UNVM-123, assembly GCF_046351715.2. Taxonomy (NCBI): domain Bacteria; kingdom Bacillati; phylum Bacillota; class Bacilli; order Caryophanales; family Bacillaceae; genus Cytobacillus; species Cytobacillus sp. Bva_UNVM-123. The sequence continues at coordinate 3,085,556 of NZ_CM177772.1, read as the reverse complement.
GATGCAAAAGCCTATATTTCTATATTAGTCAAAAAAGATCGTCAAGAGGCAATTTAAAAATAATTAAACTATGAAGGTATGTGAATTGACGAACTAGTCCTATACCTAGCTAAAACTCATATAACAGCGAGTCATTTTTCGAGCTGGCTATTTCTAAAAAAAGGGAATTTCATAATGAAAAGTAAAATGTTTTCAAGTTCCAGTGGAATGGAGCTAATAATTAAAAATAGAAAGTCAGCAGTGATTTTCGAAATGAATCATAATCAACTGAACAGTGAACATGGAGTTACATTTGAATTTACACCTAATGAATTTAATGAATTATATAAATATCTTGAAACTATCTCTCATGAGTCTTGGGCTAATTTTTCACCTAAAGAAGCTGATAGTCTTGGAGCTGACTATTATGAGTATTATGACAGAGAACTTGATAATAATGGCTATTTAAGAGTTCGAGAAAATGAATTAATAATTGAAAGACCATTTTTAGAAAGTAACAAGTTGTACCAATTTAACAAAAGAAAAATGGAGTCGTTCATTTATGACTTTAAGAAAATTATATAAATATGTAAGAATGGATTTTTAAGTAAAATACACATTTTAAAAGGAGATTGAGATTATGAGTAAAAGCGTAAAAGTTATTCTAAGTAAAAATCACGGTTTCTTTGAGCCGAATAGAGAGTATCAAGAACTACTTAGGAAAAAAGGAATGAGTTGGTGGGAATTAAAAGCAAGAACAGATCTAGAGATTATTGGATTTATTGAACAAAATCGACTTGGGAATATTAATGTTTTTCAAGTAGGAAAAGAATATTATCAATATGCTTCAATTGTAGAAATAGACACTACAAAGCCTTGGACAATAGAGGAATACGACGGAGCTGAATATATTAAATACATAGAATACGAGGTTTTAGATGAAAAATTAAACTACTGTAAATTTCTTTAAAAACTCTGATTTATTAAGAAAGGAGGAGAAATTCAATGTACATAGAAGGCGACATTTTTAAAATAGACAATAAAGAATACAGACTTAGGCTTATAAATGATTTAAGAGGATGTTGGCTAGAACCAGTACTAAGTAGAAATAAGGCTGTTTGCGTAACTGGAGGTCTAAATTTAGGCTGCAATTACAAAGAATTAAATGATTTAGAATTTCTTAATGTACGGTATTAAAATGAAACCAGTGTTTTATTAATTAAATAAATTTATATTGGAGTTGAAAAGGTGGATATTGAACAAGTTATAAAGATTGGACAAGAGATATCTAAGCCAAATTTTCCTTGGTATTCAGAATTTACATTTGGCTTGTGGTCATTTATTTTATTTGCAATATTCATTGGAATTGCTCTTATTTTGTGGGGATACTCTGATTTAGGAATCGGTAGAGGGATCATAGGCGTGTTTTTATTTTTTATCTCGTTTATTGTTTTCATGGGAACTGTCAGCAAAGCATGGGTAAAAGAAGATGAAATTTTTAATATTAAAGTAATTGAATGGGAAAATGAGTATGTAAAGCCATTTATTGAATCTTTACCAAAGCAGAAGAAAGAAATAATCTACATAAAAATTGATCCAGAATTAAGTCATGAAGTAACTGGTCAAGCATGGTGGGGAACAGGTTACACACGCAGCACGGCAGTAGAAAGAACGCCTTTAACAGTTTCATATAAGGATAAAGGTATAGTAACTAAAACAAGTTGGTACGAGGCTTATATGGAGTTAACTGATGAAGAAAAGCCGTATGTTGAGTATCAGTATTTAGAAAAAGATTTAGGACATGGAATTAAAAAGGGAATATATAACACAAAGGTTCACTTACCCGAAAGTTATACGTTTACCGATATTAAATAAAGGAAGGTGAGTAAATGAGAGTTATAATAGATTCAATTCTTACACTATGTGAAATTTTATTTAAAGTAATTAAATACATATTATTTGACGTATGGAAACAACTGTATTCACGACTATTCATTTGTCAGTTAAAAGATCATGACTGGCATTTCATAGGCGGAGGATGGATTTTCACATCAAAGTATTCATTTAGGTGTAAACGATGTGGTAAACGTACCAATCATATAGGAAATAGGATTGCTAAGTTAGGATAAAATTCAGATTTGATTCTATATATGGGGCTAGTAAATTTTACTAGCCCCATATATTAAAACTACTATTTATCACTATATTTTTCTCTTACCTCATTGAAAAGATTAATAAATATATCTAAACTATCGTCATTTGAGTAACTATTGATTTGTCGAACTGCTTCTATTTCTTTAGTATTTAAAGGTACTTTCCCAAAAGTTACACCACGTGGAGAAAACATACCCTCATCTACTGGAATTAAAAATAAAATATATTCATTTTCATTAACCATGTTTTCATATCCATTTACACGGTACGTTGTGTTTGTTTCCTTATCATAGTATGCTGGTTCTGATATAATTATTTTATTTCCAGATTTAATTTGCTCATTGTTATCATTATTTTTATATACTTCATCAATATTAAATATTGTTTTCGTGTATCCGTTATTCACTGAGCCATCGATTTCAGATCTTGAAATTACAGCTCCTTCTTCCTCGATCTTTGAACCACGTACAATAATACTTGTCTCTTTTTCTAATTCTTTTAATGTTTCAAAAGAATGGGTCTTACCCTCAAAAATAACATCTTTTGGTGAAGCATTTTCTGCACCAACGACATCTTTGGCTTTAGAGAGTGGATTTCCAAAGGTAAAAATTAACATAATACTGGTTACTATAACAGATATAGCAACAATTGCAATTTTTTTCATTTCTTAAGCCTCCTCTTTTTTATTTGTATTTTGCTTTAACTCCATCTTTATCATCAGATAGAGGATAGTCCTTATCATTAAAATCATATTCCCTCATTACTGCTATAGAATTGTTGGCTTTTTGAGTGTGTGCAAGTCCTATAGCATGTCCAACTTCGTGAACTGCCGTTTCCTTTCGACGTGTTGAATTCAAATCTGTTCTCCAATTTTTATAAAAAGTAATATTTCCATTTCCCCTGTGTACTGCATAATTATCACTCCAAAGACTATCTACATATTCCATTTTTACATCTGCGCCCCCAGGCAAACTAACCTCTTTGGTAAATTCAATCTCTGGAAGAGTGTTCCATGCAGTTAACCCTCTTCTAATTTCGCTTGTTAATCCATAATCTGCAAAAACACCATGAATCCAATAATATGCATCTTTAGGCTCATATAGCTTACTAGAATTATGATTATAAGCGTTACCAGACTGTGGAATTAATGTTATAAGAACACCAAATCCTAATAGAGACATAAACACTTTTTTAATTTTCACTTATACTCCTCCTAATAATGATATTTATTTACATCTATGTTAAATAATACCAGTAAAACTATTAAAATAAAAGACTATTTTTTAAAAAGTTAGAAATACTTTCTGAATTAGTGTATTGAACATAAAAAAACGGACATCCTGAAAAAGGAAATCCTTATTTTATGTCTGAAAGATTAGTATCTGTTATTGCTTTATATAGTTTTGCTGACTCATCAGCATTTAAATGGACATATTTTGTATCTCCTTGAGTCACCTCAAGTGAATCTTTATTAGGGTTAATCCAAACAGAGTATAAGACTGGTTTTGCTTCAATATCTGGATTTACAAATTGAAAATAAAAAAGATAGTCAGCTTCTCTCTCCATTTCTGACTCCATTGTTTCCCATTTAACTTTATTGAGTATTTCTCTAACTATTGAAACTGTATTTGCTTTAGAAATTACATTGAAATCTTCATAATTTCCATTATCATTAAGCTTCTGAACATTTATATTTTGCTTATTTGAGCAGCTTGTAGTAATCAATATCAATAATATAAACACAAATATATTCTTAAATTTAAACATATGTAACCTCTTTTCCTTTTAATGATTAGACGTATTAAGTTCTTTCAAGTTTCATTTATATGTAAATATTTCCTCAAAATGGGTTTTGTTTTTATTTTGCCGATCATTAAATTCAAATTAAGCGTTGATATATTATAATTAAATTGATATAATGAAATTAAATAATTAAATTGATATAATTAAATTAAATAATTAAATGAATGGGGGAAGAAAATAAGTGCCTACATATGTAACTATTGTATTTCTTAAGGATAATGCAAATGTAGTTTCAAGAATTGTAAGATTATGTAGTTCTTGTTTAAAATCTCCCTTTTATAAGGTTGGGGAAAAAGGAGGTGACGAGATGGCGATGACTCTTTCTTGTGGATTTATTGACGGTGGAATACAATTAATTGGGAAAGATCTCAATGGAGACGAATTCATTGTAGAAGTAAATAATAATCTCTTTACGTTGATAGGCAAAAATTATCGTAGGTCATATATGCCAATGAAAATACTATTACAATACATGGAGGAAAGAGAAGAACTGTCAGTTGATTTATTAACTGGGCATCAATAAAACTTCTCATTTATTAAGAAAATATATAGCGAAGTATAGATTTAGATCGGAGTGAGTGTATTGAAAAAGCAAGAGCAGTTACAAATTATCAAAAAGGTTTTTGATATGAAAATTAGGCTAAAGAAAATGATGGATTGCGATCTTTTCCCTCATAAAGAACTATATGAGCCAACATATAATAGACTTCAAGAATTACATGATCTTTATATCAGTTGCCATGATAAGAAAAGAAAGAATGATGTGCTTATTGAATTAGAGCAAATAGAACTAAGATTAAGTTTTTTGATCCATGGCATAGATTTTAAAGTTAATGAATTTTTACAACTTAACAAGGAAATTAATAATAATTTAATAATACATTAAAACAAGTCTTTTACAATGAAAAGGAGGCAACGAGATATGTATAGATTATGCTGGATTCCTACTGGATGGAATACACCTGAAAGATTTAGAGGTGTACCACACTCTACTACTTTTGAAACATTAGAGCAATTGGAAAATGTAATGAAGAAATGTATTTTTAATGGTGAATGGGTAGAGGATGAAAAAGGGAATAAGATCGATATCGATCTTAGAGAAATCTGCTACAATTAAGATCTACAAAACAGATGTATTACATAGATAGGGAGGAATTATCATGAAGATAAAATGTGGAAGAGATGAATTTGAATTAAATGAAAAAGATATCATCATGTATAACGGAGCATGTTATCAATTATTAACTAGAGAAGTGCGGAATGGATGGCATAGTCATTCTCCTGTTTTGGCGAAAGCTAAAGCTGAAAAACTAATAAAAACTGGTGATTTAAAAGAGGTTAAGTTAGAGAAGTCCCCATATAAAGATAATAGTCTTATATATTATTCAATATAAAAAACAAGTATTTGATCGGGAGCAGGAGGAAAAAGAATGGTACGAAATCACGTTATATTAACTGACAAAGGATACATCAAGAATCCTTCAATACTCTCATATGAGGGCAAAGTAGAAATTAATAAAGTGAATTACACTGACAATTTACTAGAGGCAGCAGTTTTTTCAGAGAGTGATTATCAAGATGATAAATTAGCTTGGGAGGATTTTTGTGAAAAAGAATTATTTTTCTCCTTTCAATATTTAGAAATAGATTATCAAATAAAAGGAGAGATAGTATAAAACAGGTATTTTAATGTTAAAAAGGAGATGGATAATATGTTATTTAAAGTTGATACAGATCAAGATTTTTATGAAAAACTTAAAGCCTTAGAATTTAAATTAGGGAGCATTTCAGCGACATTCCAAAATCCTGATACCAAATTAAGCCCTGATGAATTTGGTAATTGGAATCAACATATAAATGAATTTAAAAAAGAAATGAATAAGTTATTTAAGGAAGCTAGTAATCGAATCACATTAAGTAAAGATTAATATAAAACGAATATTTTATGAGGAGCATTTTCATGGTTATTGAAACTACTACAGTAACAATTTCTGATATTCTTGTAGGATTAAACATTTTAGCGACTAGTTTTTTTTAGTTTTTTGTTGTGGAGAGCAACTGTAACTTCCAATAAAACTGCATTAGCAATAAAGGAAGCTGGAGAAAATGAGAAGCGTGCCATTGAAAACCAAAATAGATACCTAGTAAGATATAATCTATCTCAAATTGAAAATATTTTACTTTCTCATGGTATTGAAAGTGGGTTTCCACAGAATTCAAAATCGAATTTTGAAGAAGCAATGGCTCATATTAGAAACTTTGAATTAACTAATTTTTTTACAGCAGAAGAAATAAAGCATATTTTAGATTTTTTAACCTACCTAGAAAATGACTTCATGACTGTATTTAAAAAGGCAAGAGCATATAGCGTAAATCCATTGTATGCAAATGAAAAAGGATTTGAAACAATTAAAAGAGAACGTCAAGAGTACAATAAAGGAGAAGTACCTTTCGTTGAAGATGCTTTAAGTAAATTAGAGGAACTAAAATTTAAATTAAAATGACAATTTTAAGGGAGTGGACTTAATGAAACTACCAAGAGAGATTCAAGATGCAATTAGAAAGTCTGCAACAGCTTTTCAAATTGCAAGAGAATATGAAAAAGTAATAAGGGATTGGTTAGATGAACAAGGTTTAAATAATGATACAGTACATGATAACTGGATTGATCGTATCGAAATGGGACATGGTGATGATATAGGTTTTATTGATTTCTTAAAGAAGTATGACAAGGAAGACTAGATGATAAAATAACTATTTTTAAAAAAATAAACAAATATAGAAATAAATCTATCTTTTACCATTAACACATGTTATAATGATATTAATAATTAAATTAAACTAAGGAGAATTTATTGTGAAGCGTGGTGATGTATATTTAGCAGATTTAAGTCCTGTTGTTGGTTCAGAGCAAGGAGGAATGAGACCTTGTGTTGTAATTCAAAATAATATTGGAAATCGGTTCAGCCCTACTGTCATAATTGCAGCAATAACAAGTCAAATTGGAAAAGCGAAGTTACCTACTCATGTAGAAATTAGAGCGAATAGATTTGGATTTCCAAAGGACTCAGTAATACTAATGGAACAGTTAAGAACGATTGATAAGTCAAGACTGTCTGAAAAGTTAACGAGGCTTGATGAAGATATGATGAGTAAGATTGATTATTCAATAATGATCAGCTTAGGAATGGTTGACGGTTTTTAAATTAAAATGGGGTGAAATAGTGGGATATATGTTTACATTTTTGATTCTAACTATTTTGTTTTCTGGGATAGCAGCAGGATTATTTATTTTTGATGTAGATGTAAACGATTTGTTCAAAGTAAATAAAAATAATTAAACTAATAATGAATATTAAAATAAAAACTAATGAATTGTACATAACACCAAGAGCAATTATGGTTAGTGGATTTTGAAATACAATTCTAATTTTATAAAGAAAGAGGTAAACAGTAATGAATAATAAAGATAAAAGACCCTTCGAATCAATTATTTACGATCTTAATATCATTAATAAATATTTAATAGGGATGGATACTACAAAAGAATTCCAAGAAGAAAAAGAACATCATTCTATCGACATGTTACTTGACCAGTATAATGACTACATGACTTTATATAATATGTTTGCAGATGAAGAATATAAGGTTATGGCTGAAGAAGTATTGAATGAATTAAAGCAGATACATTAAAATGTGATATTTATAAGAAAAGGAGTTTTAAAAAATGACAAGTAAGCTACCTTATACAAAAGAAAAACCAAAGGCAACAGTAAAATATCGTCATCAATATGGTGACAGTCCTGAACATCCAATAAAAATTTATGACAATCATATTGTAATGTCTAGAGAGGGATTTCAAGATTTATTATTCGGTGCAAGAGAATATTATTTACTAGATGACATTTATAAAACGGTTGGTCAATTAAGAGATGGGAAGGTATATTACAGTTCACTGTATCCAAGTAGAAAATTAGGAGAATATTAATTTCTAAATATAATGCGACATTTATCATAAAAAGGAGAGTGAATATATGAATAATGATTACACAATTACACCACCAAAAGAGGGAGAACTGACTGAAAAAGGCTTCACAAAAAGAATTAAGATAAATGAAGGTGTTACAGTTAAGCAGCTTTTAGAATACGGATTTTCAAACAATCATAAATCAACGCTATACTTTATGAGAATGGTTGGGGATGATGAGTCATTTAGCCTAAAATTAGATAAAGAAAGTTTAAAAATAACTTCTATTGATATTTTGGATGAAAATTTTCTACAACCATATGACTATCAAAGTATATTAATGAAGAATAGACATCAAAAGTATGCTCAAGGTGTATTTGATAATGTAGATAAAATATTAGAGAAGCTCCAAAATGATGGAATTATAAATGGGTATCATCGTGGAATGTATGTGTAAATCAATTTAAAAATCTGAATTTATCAAGAAAATAGGGTGGTATTTACATAATGACCAATCATGCAAAGTTACTTTCGAATGCTTTTAAGGCTTTAGATGAACGTAGTCAAAATAAGTTGGAATTATCTTGCGCAGCTCACAATGGAAAGGTTTTTGCAGGAAAAGCTAAGAAAGGGATGTCTAATGATGATGGACATAAGGTAACAGATATAACAGAAAGTTTTTTAAGATGTGTAGCAAGATACTGTACAGAGGAAGTTGAGTTTGAAGTAGATGGAATGAAATTTAGGGCTACATGTGAAAGAATTGAATAATGGAAAGGACGAATGCTATGAGCGATTTCAAAGTATACGAAAATGAAATACCATCGACAATAACTTCATCTTTCTGCAATGGAAAAAGCAGCGTTTGCTAGAATGCTAACGAAGTTTGGTTTCGGTGTAAATGTTGCTGGAGACACCTTCCATAACTTATATAAACGAGGACTTTTTAAAGTCTATAATGAATATTTTACTAGTGAACATGAAAAAATACATGGGTATTGAGAAAAGGGGATGTAAATAATGGGCGTTGATACAGATGGACGTATAAGTAATAAACATGGTGTAAAAGATATTCAAAGAGCACTAAAGCATAAATTTAATATAAATAATAATATTTCAGACACTCACTCAAAAGATTACTATGTACTTTCATTTGATTACAAAGGTGAGAATAGAAATCTATCAGTTTTTGAAAATTATGTAGATGATTATGATGGGAAACCTGGAACACATATGAGTCTTGGAATGTGGGGATCATCCATTGAGTTAATGAGGGGTATCCTTGAAATGTATGGTGGAGAAATTAAAGAAAATGACTGTAGTGACGAATGGAAATACGTTTCGCCTTCGGATAAGATTCATTTATCAGAGGAGGAAATCTTGGAGGATAAGTTATTAACTAAATTGGAAGAGGAAGAAATAAGCTATACCACTAAAAAGGCAATAATTGAATATGTAAAGAATAACTTAGACTTTATAAAGTCTTTATAAAATATCCATTTTAATAGAGGTGTTTTTTGATTATGAATCATATTGAGTATGCGGTATGTATATTAAAAAATGACATTGAGATTAAAAAAGATTTACTTGAACAAGGACACCTTTTGCCCGAAACGGAAGAAATGATAATGGAAAACTTACAAAAACTATTTCGAGCAATTTCTGACATTCAAAAGTTAATAAATGATTGAGTTATTAAAAAGGAGAAAATAATATGAGCGAAACAGTGCATTATAAGGGAGCTTTAAGAAAGATAGAAAGATATGAAAATGAGAGCTTAGAAGAGCAGTGTAAGAGATTGTTAGATAATAAAGAGCTTCCATCTTACTTCGATACTTATGAAGAGTATCTTTTGGATGAGTGTTATAAAGAGATTACAGTTCAAGGTGGTATTGTTTATCATATAGAAAAAGAAGAATTAGATCCATACGATGAAATTTTTAATTCCTCTATTAAAGATAGTGGAGAAATTGAGTTTGAGGTTAGGTATTATAATGGCGGATGTAGTTTTAATGAAGCTATTGCAGAGGCAATAGAAAATATCAAATAAAAGATTGATTTTAAAAGCAGTGCATTCTATCGGTGGTGAAATAAATGACAGATAAAGAGAAACTAAGTAAAATAAATTTTCTATGCTTAACTCACATTGGAGATAAACATAGTTTAACAGAGGAGATTCAAAAGATTATTGCAAAGAAGAAAGTTAAGAAAGGAAACAAATGAACGATATAAATTGATATTTCTCCTTTGGGGTGAGATTATATTATTACCAATAATATACAGGAGAATTGCAAATGAAAACTGTTGCTGAACTAATGAGTAAATTTAAAGCCAATGATATTTTATTGTTTAATGCTGATAATCACAACGAAACTGATATTAGTTTCAATGGAACTGACAAACTAGACAAATTTATTGAGTTTATTAAATTGAATAACATTAAATACGCTTTTTATAGCTATGTAGAAGTGTCGAAGGAATCATTAATAGATTTAAATCTAATTACTGAAGAAGAGTATGATTTTGAATATAAAAGAATTAAAAAGGAAGCCAAAGAGTATAACAAAATGGTTGAGATGAATATCGGTAATTTGATTTTTGTCGAAGTATTTATATAATTTCAATCATGACGCCCTAAAAGTTGAATTATATTTACTAGATGATATTTATGCAGATGGCAGCTATGCCTTAGATGATATTACCGAAAGTTTTCTAGAAGCTAGAGAGTTCAATCAAATTGAAAGAGAGCAAGAATTATTGAGTGAAATTAGAAATGAAGAAAAAGAATATAGAAAAAGATTGATAGATAAGCTTTATAAATTACTAGAAACTGACAAGTTGTTTAACAGTATGTCATCAAAAGAAGGACGTACCATGAGGGCAACCGAGTTAGCAGCTAGTATTGGGCTACATGAAACAAAGACTAATATTGTTAGTTATATAGAAATATTTACAGCCAAAATGAAACTAAATGGAAAATTTCAATAAAAATATCTTTTAATAGGAGTTTAGTGAAATGGATGAACGAATTAAGGTTGGAACAAAAGTCTTTTTAAAACCAGTAAATAATGCAGCAAGATACGGAAATAAAGAAATAAAGAAATCCACAATATTAAAAGTTGGAAGAAAGTACTTCTTTGTTGGTTCAGAAGGAGCTATTAACCAAAGATGGATGACTAAATTTAATATTGAAGACTTACGACAAGTTACAGAGTATTCAGATGACTGGGAGCTGTATTTTTCTGAGCAAGAAATATTGAACGATGAAGAAATTGAAAAATTAAGTAAAGATATTAGATTGAAATTTGGTAGCTATGGAAAACTCGGATTAACATTAGATCAGTTAAGAAGAATCAAGCAAATCATATCTGAATAAATATTATATTATACTAAAATTATAAGGAGGAAGAAGCATGTTAAAAGTTATCATTCGTCACAATGCTTGGTCAGATGGGATTGAAATTGGAGAATTTCCACCAAGTGAAATTAAAAGTTTAGTAAAGTTAGTAGAAGAATTTGGTGTATTTACTGAAGAAGGAAATGAAGATTTATTGGATTATTCTTATGAAAGTTCTAGACTTAATTTAGATCAACAATATTTTGAAATTGTTGTAAGCTAAAAAATGACATATGAGCTAGAATTAATAAAATGAAAGATTCATAGTGAATACTAGAAAGATAAAGTGACATAGAAGGAATGGAACTATGGTGAACAAAAAAATGAAAATTGAAATAGATGTAGCGGAAGCAATTGAATTATTTTTAGACGATTGTGTGAGAGTTATGAAGTTTAGTATTGAACAAAGTAAAGCGGTTCTTGTAGCTGAACATTACGGGCAAGATTGGGCTAAATATGAGGAAGGTCAATATACAGCATTAAACAAGATATTAACATCTGATTTAATGAAGTGTTTAGTAAATTACTATGAAGTAATTTAATGCCGTAGTCCGAATTAAGAGTTCAGTGAGAATTTTTTTAAAATCCAAGTTTTAAAATAAAAATAAATTAATAGAATAAAAAAGTATTTGGCATAATTTTACACGCTTTGACTATCATTGATACAATAAATACTACACAAAATAGTAAAAAGGTAACGGGAACTATTCATATTGAAAACGGACATGTCGACCAAGATACTTACAGTAAGATTATTAAGAGAAAGAATGTGTAGGGAAATTGTATAATGAAGAGTAATATCGAGGCAATGCAAAGTAAATTAAATGACATCATTAAATTTATCGCAATTAAAGAAAGTGAACTTGAGGAACTTATTAGAAAAAAAGAAGAACTTGAATTAAAAATCCAAATATTAAAAGATTTAAAGAAAAGGTATAATTTAAAGTCGCTTTAATTTTCAGTAGCCTGTTAAGAGATAGTTCCCTTTTACCAAGCTACTGAAACGATTAAATTCTTTTCTTTAAGCCACAATTACGACATTCCCGTATAAGCATTCTATTCTCAATTTTTGACTTAAAATGAGCTTTACCACAGTTGTCACATCGTCCAGAAACCTTGTCAGGGTATTCTAAAAAATCATAAATTTTTTCAAAATCATATTCTTTTTTCATGATGGATGAAAACCTCCGAGGTAGATATTCATACTAAGATATCATAGCAAACAATTAGGTGAATTGATATATAAGAATTGGAAGGATTAAGGTAAAATAGTAACTATAATAATGACAATTAAGAGGTGTTTATAATGAGTAATGTTAAAGTAAAAGTAAAAGAAATAACAGGGTATTATAATGGTAGATATGTCGGAATAGAAGGCGAAACAAATAAATTCTTAATGACATTAAATGATATAAACGATCTTATTGATATTAAGTATTCAACAAACAGTATAGATGAGAGAACTGCACTTATTATTTATAAAGATAATGGAATAGAGGAGTAAAAAAGAACTGAATGATAACAAAATAATCAATTTATTTGGAGGGTTGACCAATGACTGATAAAGATAAGGCTATCGAAATAATAACAGCTTTTTTGAAAGACGATTCTAAAAGGATATTATTGGTAAGAGGTTATGATAATGATGCTAAACTTAGAGTGGTTCTTGCATGTTTAAATAGAGAGTTTGATAAGGGAATTATTCGAACTAGTTCTATGTCCGATATATCATTTCATATTAATCGTGCTTTTAATAAGGAGCTTTTACCAAATTCGGTTAAATCAACTACTAATTATAGTTTAGGTAGTATGATTGTCAATATAAACAGCTATACTTCACACACAAGATCAAATCCTAGCGGAAATGAAAATACTTTCACTTTGTTTCACCCTGTTCAGTTGGCACTAGATAAACCTAATAAATATGAAAAATTCTTGAGTGACGTGAAAACTACTAAATCAAATAAAGTTATTCTGATAACAACAAATGAATGGAGTATAAAAAATTGGGATATTGAAAATCATGTGGATCAAGTATTCTTTTACAGTGTAGAAAACGACAATCCTGAAATCATGAGAAATTTAAGAAATAATGGAGCAATAATATAAGCAATCAGTTTCGCAACAGACTGATTATGCCTAGTTTGGAGGTCTAAAAAATGAAATGCCCCAAGTGTAAAACAGGCAATTTAATGTTGTACAAAGAATACGATTTGGTAAACCAATTCAAAATCACTAAGGATGGGAAGATACACAAACATCCCACAAGTACACAGAAATTCGATACAGAAAAAGATTACTTAGAATGTAAAAATGCTGAATGTTTTCAAAGTTTTAACTACGAGATAGATTCTGAAGGCAAGCTTATAAAAGATTCATTGATTGAGTGTTGAATACCAATCAGATAGTGGATTGAATAATAAAGGAGTGCTTTAAATGGAAGTGAATATTGATGGGAAAGAGATAACTTACATTGGTGGAGACATATTGTATAGAGATGGAGTGAAATTATACATCTGCACCGAGAATGGTAAAGTAAATATAGAAACAAATGAAGAAACTCTAAATATGTTGGAACATGCAATAACAGAAGCTAGAAAAATATTGAAAAAATGATAAAAGAAATCATTTAATAGAAAGTGAGTGTAATAATGCATATATTAGAAGATGAATTATTCAAACATTATCCTAGAGTTGCACCTACAGCAGAAACTCATGGCTTTCAATATGAAGATGTTGAGATCCTTTTGAGGAAAATAGAAAGTGATTTAGAGGCATCAAGTTACTTCAATTCAGGAGATTCAAGACAAGTTGCATTAAAAGCAATTATCACTCGAATAGGGTTAAAGAGAGAAGATTTCTTTGAGTATTTAACGAAAGTGAAAACCCATGAGTTACCAGATGATATTCTTCAGCAAGATTGTGGTAGATATAATTTAAAAGCCTACAAAGCAATTTTGAAATAAAAGGATTGATTTATAAGGAGTTGGTATATATGGATAACAAACAAGCAGCTTGGAATGAGATGAGTAAGAAAAAGTTTGAGTTAGATGATAAACTAAGTGAGCTAGAACAAGCTAAAGACAATTACAAAGATGAGCTAATAAATGATGCTATCAACGATATGATGAAGATATTGAGTGAAGAAGGTACTTTAACAGAAAGTGATTTTAAATTGTTTTTAGGAAACTTAGCAAGAGATTTAAAGAGCTTATATGTGAGATAAAATTTTAGATTCAGTGTGAGAGGAGAACAGTATGGATAAACAATACTTAAAATCAGCAGAAGCCATAAAATTATTAAATCAAGGAAAAGTTATTTATTATGATACAACTGACGGCTATACCTCAATGAAAAAGAAAAGTGGCGGTAAATATGAAATAAAGGTATTTACTGATGGAGTAAATGAGGCGAAAGTATTTAATGGAAATATGCAAAATGTCCTAATTACTATAAATAAGAGATTTAAAGATAAATGCTACTTAAGATAAATGTTTAATTTTATAATAGGAGGATATTGATATGGCTGATGAAGTATTATTGGAATTTCTACTTGAGGAATTTGATAAATTCGGAGTAGCGTACATATCACTGAGTACTATTAATAATAAAGATGAGCTTATTAATGAATTAAGCTCAAAAAGAGAAAATTTAATTAGTATAACTGATGAAAGTAATATTGCTTTATATAATCTTTCAATAATTGAAATTGACGAGTACCGAACAAAATTAGCGGATTTTAAAATACCTATTATTCAGCTTATAGGTGTAATTCGTGATATTAAGAGTATGTCTGAAAAACTAAAAAGAAGTGAAGATCAGATAATAAAGACATTGTTTTAAAAAATTACTTTTATGAGGAAAGGAGTGAGTGTCATATTAATATTCGTAGTTGAAAGTATTAGTGGCGGTCTGGAAAGAAATATCGAATATGTTGGGACAGATGAAAACATTGTAAAATCTTTTACGCCTAGTCAATTTGATAATCAGGATATAGAGATTTCCGTTTGGGAAAAAGGCGTAAAGATTGACAGAAGTCTCATTGAAGCAGAATAAAATATTTGTTTTAATGAAAATAAGAAAAAGGAGATATGGATAATGAAAACAATTATTTTTAAGTATCAACGTGATTTTAGTGGTCACGATGTTGTAGTAGAAGAAGTAGAATTTGATGATGATGCAACAGAACAAGAGATTAATGATGAATTTGCAAATTGGATGATTGAACAGATTTGCGATAGCTGCTCTTGGTGCGAGAAAGAAGATAGTTAGAAGTAAATATAAAAGAGATATTTTATAAGATAGAGCCTGCTAATAGCTGCAACTAGAAGCAGGTCAGAAACTATTTAACTTTTAAGCTATATTTTCATACCAACCAGCTTCAAGGATATCTAGCACGTCTAATTCTGATTGTGAACCATCAGGGAATTCGAATGATAGGGTTCCTCTAACTGGAAGATTTTTGTCGAACTCCTCTCCAAATACAACAATTTTAATTTCGCCAATCTTAGCCATTTGCCAACACCTCCTGTGTGTATTAAAATAGTGATAGTGGTACAAGTTGTCATTTCTTATCTATAGTATTACACAGAGTAAATGTTTATGTCTAGATTGTTCGGTATATTATTTTGCACAGTATTACTATGTATATTGTGGGGTGTGTATATGAAAATTTTAGCTGAAAGATTAAAATGGCTAAGAGAAAAAAATAGGTTTGGTCAAAAAGAGGTAGCTGCAAACATTGGTATTACTTTGAGTGGGTATCAAAAAATTGAATATAATGAGACAAATCCCAAAATTGATACGTTAATCGAGCTAGCAAGATTTTTTAAGGTTAGTTCAGATTTCTTATTAGGGATAAGTGATTATACTGAAGATCTACAGTATTTAAGTGAAGAATTATATGAACTTAGGAAAATAAGAGATATTAGAACTCATGATTTTTTGAGTGTCATGTTCAATGATAAAATTGATGAAGAGTTTAAAAGTGATTTATCTGAGAACATAAGGGGTGTAGAAATAGATTTTAATCAAAAGTATCTAAAATTTCTCTTAGAGTTTTCTGAAGTGCCAATTTCAAACTTTCATAATAATTATTGGATTTATGCTTTTTCTCCTTTTAAAATTCAAAAGCAAGAAGTTTTCGGTGGCGAAAGTATAGAAGTTGCAATAAGAGGGAGAGAAGGTCTTGAATGTGTTATTGGATTCTATGATAATGTAGAAGAAGCAAATGAAAAAATACGTTATTTTGAAGATCTATTAAAACAGTGATTATATCGGAAATATTTTCCGATTCCCTCTTTACATAAAGTAATTAAACTTATATAATATAGGAAGAGGTGTAAATAGTAGGGCTGAAATAGGATAATAAATAAAATAATTAAATTAAACAAATATATTGACAATGATAATGGGTCTATTGTACTATTGATATTAACATAAGATTTACATAAATGGAAAAAGGGTGAGTAAAATGGGAACTGAGCTAACTTTGAAGCAAATGCTATTAAATGAAATTGATAAACAACCAAGAGGATATGCAGAAGAGTTAGCCTGTGTCGCTGGGTATTCATCAGGTAGTAATTTTACTAGAGTATTAGAAAAGGAAAAGAAAGAATTTGATAAGTTTCAAGGATTACTTAATGTAGTTACATATATTTGGAGCAATGAAGCACCAAATAAAATGAATGGATACGCTAAGCAAATTGACCCAAATAAGAAAACAGCTAGAAACATGCTAGAGTATTTATCATCTAATCGGCAGATGGACGGTTTTAAATATTTATTAGACAGTATGGATGAGTGTTCAAACAAGGAAAGTAAAGAGTGGTCTAAAGTTTACAGGTTACAATATGAGCATCAAGTTAATTTTCCTAATATAAATTACGATGAGTTGTTAAAGAGAGCTAGAATGATTAGAACAAATGTAATAGAATTAAATGTATTTTTAAATCTATTCAAGATTTATTGCTATCAACAAAAGAGCGCACATAATGTAATTATGATGATTGCGGAAGAAGTCGAAGCAGATTTAGATTTAATTGAAAATGGATACATCAAACAAAGGTATGAGTGTCGTTTTAGTGAGGTAATGTCACATGTATCACTAAGAGTATATGATAAACAGGAGACATCTAGAATCCATGCCGACAAGGTTTTAAACTCTGAGAATACTGGGAAAATGTTTAAAGCATTTGCTTATTTTATAAAAGGTTATTCTTATCTATTTTCTTCGTATGATGAACTTTTGTTTAATTTAAATAAATGTCTATCTATTTATGATGAAATGGGAAAATCCTCAATAGTAGAAGACATCATGGAAAAAATTGAGTTGGCTGCTGTATATTGGGAAAAGGAAAAGAACAATTGCAAATATATAAAAAATTATTTATTAATGAATGCCCTTGAAGGTAGAGATATTGATTCACTTTTAGAAATGCATAAAAATGAAATAGAAAAGCCTTTTTATTATTACCTTAAAGGAGTTAGCAAAAAGGATAATGATTTCTTGTTGAAATCTATTGTTAATTATTTAAAGATAGGGGATGCATTTTTAGCAAACTTTGCAAAAATTGAATTACTTAAAAATGGATATGATCAATCATTATTAGAAGATTTAATGTCAATTAGGGCAATTTAAAAGGAGGGATTTGAAAGGAGGTGAGAAATTTATGAAGAAGACTTTAAAGGTTATAGCAGTAGTAGTATTTGTATTAGGACTAGGTTTAGGAGTTGCTACAATTAAAGATGTTGTAAATGTTCCAACAAGTGAAAAGAATTTAGCTGATCCTCCAATGGGTGGCTAAGACAATCAAAAATAATTAAATTAAAAGAGTGGCGTTACCTGTTTATCGGGTAACGCCATTAGTATTTTATTAAAACTAATCCAAAAATATAAAAATAAAAAATTGGAACGAAAGGGAGATAAAAATGAAAAAATACTCATTAAGAGTTCTTCAAGCAGCGTATTTACCAATAACACTGAGAGAACAAGTAAGTGAACAAAATGAAAAATGTGTATTATGTTGGAAATCTAATTGTGAATGCAATACAAATATAAATGTTGAAACTGATTATTTCCTTAATCTTACTGAAGAAGAGTTACAATATGTCTAATAGATGTAGACGGTGTTAGAATTAGTCTAATACTGTCTACATCTATTTTTAAATTATTTAAATTAATACTAGACAAAAATACCTAAAGTGCTATAATTTAGATATATAGTTTAATTGTTTTATAACTTAAGTCTAGGGAGGGTGACTCATGAAAAATAATATAGTGTCACTAAAAAGATTTCAAATTGAAAAGCAATATAAAGAGTTCTACGGTAACACTGAAAACTACAATCGTGCTTTAGGTATGGTGGGAAGTGCTCCAAAAAGTGTGTATGAGATTAAAAATAAATTAAAGTCATCATAGGAGGTGAAAAAATGAAAGAGTTTGAAATTAAAGGGAGGATTAATACATATGATGATTTAACACATAAGGAATTTTTAACTATCCTTTTTGATTGTTTGAAGAAGCGAGGTTTGCATTTTATTGGAGAAACTAAAATAATAAACCCAAATGAAAATAATTAATTTAATACATAATTGAAATGCCGTAAGATTTACCCAATAATTGGAACGAAAAACATTTTTATTATATTGAATAAAGAACTAACGTTCGTATATAATAATAAGGAACAAACGTTCCGTAAAGGGTGGATAAGATGAAAGAGAAAGTTATCTTCTTAGTAGACATGCAATCCTTCTATGCATCCGTTGAAAAAGTAAAAAATGATGAATACAAAGATAAACCTCTAGTAGTAGCTGGAGATCCTGAACGTAGGAGTGGAATCATATTAGCTGCTTGTCCAATCGCTAAAAAGTTTGACGTAAAGACTGCTGAAACACTGTGGCAAGCATTGAATAAATGTCCCGATCTAGTGATTGTAAAGCCTGCTATGCAGGACTATATAAATGTATCAATTGCAATTAGTCAAATAATGGAGCAATTTACAGATGTAATTGAGCCATTTTCGATCGATGAACAGTTTATGGATGTAACAGGCAGTCAGAAGTTATTTGGTAATGAGTATGAAATAGCTAAGAAAGTACAACAAAAAATTATGACTGACACAGGAATATATTCTCGTGTCGGTATAGGTAAGAATAAGATCCTTGCTAAACTAGCTTGTGATAACTTTGCTAAGAAAAATGAGAATGGGATATTTAAGTTAGATGATTCAAGCATGGATCGATTATGGAAATTACCTATTGGTAAAATGTTTGGAGTAGGGAGAAAAATGGAGAGGCATTTACAAGGTATGGGGATTTTTTCAATAGGGCAATTAGCTCGAACACCTATACAAACTCTTAGAAAACGTTGGGGGATAAATGGTGAGGTACTTTGGCAAACAGCAAATGGTATTGACTATTCACCTGTTAAGCCAGCTACACATAACAGACAAAAAGCTGTCGGTCATCATATGACGCTTCCTAGAGACTATAAAAAATTAGATGAGATCAAGACAGTCCTTTTAGAATTGAGTACTGAGGTAGCGAGAAGATGTAGGTTAAAGGGATATATGGGAACGACAATCACTTGTGGAATACGTGGAGTTGACTTTGATAATCCTACTGGATTTCACAGACAAACAACATTACCGATTCCTACAAATTATGACATGGATATTTTTAATGCAGCGTTTAAATTGTTACTCGAATTTTGGGACAGAGAACCAATACGAAGCTTGGGAGTATCAATAACAAACTTGCAAACATCGGATAATTATCAAATTGATCTGTTTGACAATTATTTAAACAGGGAAAACCTTAATACAGCTTTGGACGCCATTTGGGATAAATATGGACGCACAGCAATATATAGAGCTTCTTCTTTAACAAAGGCAGGGCAAGCTTCAGAGAGAGCAAGGAAAATAGGCGGTCATTACAAATAGAGGTGATTTAGGATGGCGGTAAATAAATTAAGTAAAGGGCATAACCTAAGATGGGAGTCATCAAGAATGATGTTACCAGAGCATGTGGAGCAATTTATACAATATAGAAGAGATAACGGAAAAATTACAAAGCCTATATTAGATGAACAAAAAATTGAGGAGATCAATGATGTCTTAAGAATTGCTATTGAGGATTACACGCCTGTTTATTTGGATGTCTTTCACGAGGGGAGCATAAAAACTTTCAAGTGTTATATAAATAAGATAGATCAAATGTTGAGAGAGCTGAATGTCACAGTTGAGGATAGCATTGAAAAAGTGAAAATAGAAAATGTGATTGATATTAGGATTGTTTAGACAGTCCTATAGTTTTTAATATAATTAAATGAATAAATGGAGGATTTTAATGAGTAAAATTAGCGAATCATTAAGCAGTTTATCCAGCTATAACTTTACAATGTCAGTGGATGAAATATTTAATAATTTTACGATAAGAGAGATTAAGGAATATGTAATAGAACTACAAAATGGCAACAAGCTAAAAGAAGGGGAAATAAAAAGATTAATTACTGAAAATGTAAAGCTAGAAGTTAAACTAGAATCATCAAGATAAAAGATTAGTTTTATAAGGAGGGGCAAACATGAGAGCAGTCACGATTAGATTGAATCATAAAGGCAAAATCTCATTAGAAGCTAATGATTTTGCAAATGATTTACAAGAGTTATTTTATGTATTGGCTACATCAACAAGACAAATTGCACAAATTATAGAGGATGGAAAGGAAAAAGAGAGTGATAAATGATGAATGAAGTAATTAGATATGTAGTCAAAATGAATAATGGAGACTATATGATTCAAGACTTAGATGATTTGGTTTCAATGCGAGTACATATTCATACTAGAGACAATCCTATAGATGCTGACTTATTTAGAACAAGAGAGAATGCTCAAAGGTGTATTGATGAAACAATATCAGGAAATACCAATTTATTAGTTTTATTTGATGAAGAAAATCCACCAAAAGAGGTCAAGGAATTGAAAATTAATTTTGAAATATCATAAAACATTTATTTCATAAGGATAAGGAGGAATTAAAATGATAAATGTCTATATTGAAGAATCAGGAGTTAATTTTTCTAAAAATGTTGGTAGAATGACCCCATTACAGATTGAAGACTTTCTAAGGCTGATTAAGGACAGAAGGGTAATGTATAGTAATGAAAAGTATGTCTATATAGATTCATACTATGATGGTATGTTAGGTGGATTTTATATCATTGTAGATATTCAAGACTAAATAAATTGATTCTTTTATATAGTTTAATGATAAAATATGTTAAAAAACAGGGAGTAAAACAATGCGAGTATATACTGTTCAGCGAATTGAAGCATACCGAGAAATGCGTGAAAAAGGTTACCTAATAGGAAAAGAAAAGTATGCATGGGATTACTTTGAAAAACCATATAAATGGATGGTATCCAAAATGAAAACTAGAATTCCAAATTTCAAAGGAGAGAACTATCCAATTTGGGTATGGAAAAGGAGACCAAATAGAAATGAAAAAGCTTTGTTTAAAAGAGGAACTCGTGGTGTAATTTTAACTTTAGAAATTCCTGATGATCAAATTTTATTTTCAGATTTCGATTCATGGCATAGCGTACTTAACAATTCCCCTGTTTGTGATAATGAAGAAGATTGGGAAAAGTATTTAAAGGATGAATATAATTATCCTGTTGAGGAAACTTGGGAAAAAATATTCGACTTCGAATATTTAAGAAATGGTGATAAAGATTGGCGTGGAGAATTTAATGAGGAATGGATACAAGGGGTAACACCTAGAATTTCGATGGAACAAGTTAAGAAGGTTAATAGATTCATAGCAAAATAAATTTTCTAGAAAAAAAGGTGGACTGTATTTGAAATTTACAAAACTTCTTAATTTTATCGAAGAAAATAAGGGTAAATATTATAAGGAAATTCTCGAAGTAGAAAGAAAACAACTAGAGGAAATCAAAAGAAAAAAACCTGATAAAGAGTAGATTTTAAGGAGAGTCGAAAAAATGAATAAAACTAATCGAATTAACCCATTAGGGCGTATATCAGACATATTAAGTTCTAGTGGTTATGGAGAAAATCTTAGACTTGGACACGTTACATACAATGAGAATGTAAATAGTTCTTATGATTATCAGATAATTAGATCACTAGAACATGATGGAACACTTTTATTTACTCAAAATTTAATAGATGAAGTTTTATTTCCTATTATTAAAAAGCAATCTTATAGTAAAAACACAATAACCGAAGCTCAATTAAAGACTGTAACTGATATTAATTATACAATTGGAGACATAATCTTAGAATCAGAATATGGAGTTAAAGTAAAGCACTTTAACGGAATGAGGGACACTGCAACTTTACCAGTGAGAGTCGAGTACGTTTTTAGTTAAACTAATTATAAGAACGATTTTAACATGAATATTGAAGTTAGAAAGGTTGAAAATAATGAATTTGGATGATGTAAAGCATTGGGCTGTAGTTAGTCATCAAGGTGTATTTCCTAGTGTTTGTCTGTCTAAGGTCGAATTTGACTGGCTTGTAGAGCAAGCTGAAAAGCTTGAAAAACTAGATAGATTACAAGAGAAAACGGCTAACAATTTAAGGAAATGTAGAAATAGACTGAAGGAAATTAAAGAGCTAGTAAATAGGAATTAAAATAATGCTTTTAAATAGAAATTAAATTATAAAACAAGGAGAGTAGAAATGAGTAAATTAGATGAAGTAAAAGAGGAATTGAAAGAACTGAATACATTTGAGTATTTATGTGGAGGTCAATGTATAATTTCCTTAGATAGTTATGATTGGCTTATCGAACAGGCAGAGAAAAATTACACTTATGAAAAAGCATTAGAAGAGATTACAAGGCAATATGACTTTACAAATGTTAATCGTGCAAAAGAAATTGCGAATGAAGCACTAGGAGAACTAACTGACGAACGAAGAAGAGAGATTCAGGGTTACAGGAAGCTAATAAACGACTCATTTATTTAGTAGTTAAATACATATAAAAGGAGTGAATACTTTGAAAATCATTTGCGATTGTGGTAATGAAATGGAATTCAACAATATTGACGAAGATACTGGTGAAGAAAATGAAAATACAGAAGGTGAAGGACAATATGTAAGAATAGATCATTCGAAATTTTCTTTTTGGGAGCAGCATGATGTAGTTGGAATAGTTTGTGAAAAGTGTAATAAAGCAATTTGGCTATTTACATAAATAATAAATCATTATAAAAATTGAATTTCGTTAAAAGGAGAAATAAATTGATATTAATTATGTTTTTGATAATGGCAATATTCCTTTGGTTATTTGAATTTGATCAGATAGTAGCTCATGGATTGTCTGAAATTTTAAATAAGCCTATTTCAACGATAGTATACTGGTACATATTCTTAGGAATTGGTGCTACTTGTCAAATTATACATACAATAAATAATTATGAGGTGGTCAAATGATTCACTTGTATTCACTATTAATTGGTTTACTGACAGTGGGACTGTTTGTTGGTGTGATTTTAGTGTGGGAGAAAAAGCCTGAAATAATTGCTTATTCAATTTTAATTATATTTGTACTGGCTGTTGTCTATTTGACTGGTCAAGGTGTTATAGAAATGCTTAGTTAAAATGTTCATTTTATAAAAGGGGACAGGTGAGATGAAATTTAAAACATTAATATTTATATTCATTATTTGGTTAGTTGCTGTAGTCTGTTCAATAAATACTCTTATGAGAATTTTTGTTTAATAATGATAGATAGGAATCAGACGGATTTGATGTAGTTCAAATAATTTATGTAGGCGTGGAGCTTATGAAACCCACTCCACAAAGCTTGGTATACGAAGTAAACCCTGACTTGTCAAATTTCGATATTTAACACTCATCTTCAATTTAGGATTGAGATATTTAAATTTATCATTTTCTTTAATAATTAAATTACTGTGAACTTTATAAAACTCTTTTCGATTAGATGGTGGCATAAATTCAAGTAATCCTGCATAAGAGCCATCTTCAAAGTTTAGCAATAGCCCAAATTCATCCTTACGAAGTCCACAGACATAGACATTTGCATATTTATAATTAATCACTTTCAGCCAGTTTTTTGAGCGTTTATCAATTTGATAAATTGAGCTTGCTCTCTTGAGGACAATTCCTTCTAGGTCTAGTTGTTTTACTAAATCAAAATATGACTCTCCTTTACCGAGTGTCCATTTTGTCTTAGTAAGTAAGCTTGAATCTACAGGAATAGCTTGGGAGAGTATTTCTTTTCTATCCAGTAAAGGCATGTAAGTTACTCTTTTGTTTTCACTATAAAGAATGTCAAAGACACAAAATGTAATTTTATGTTGAGACTTCTTAGATTTTAACCTCTCAATAACAGCCTCAAAATCAGGCTTACCCTCATTATTTGATACAATTATTTCTCCATCTAAAACAGTTCCATCAGATACTTCTAGATTAATTAACTCAGGAAACATTGATGTGATTTCATTATTATGGCGAGTATAGATTTTTACTTTATTATTAAATTTCGTCCATAAGCAACGAAAACCGTCTAATTTTAATTCCGAGATCCAGTCGTTATTGTCAAATGGCACATTTGATTTGTGTAATAACATAGGGGATATGAACATAAAAACACCTCACAGCAATTTTAACATTTATTTGGAAGTTAGTCTGCTGGATTAGCGGTGGTAAATATTAGTATAAATATTAATGGCTCTGTTAAATTTTTAATGTTGATTTTCCAAAATAAATTTAGGGAAATTCCTATTTTTTAGGACTTCCCCTTTTTGTATCCACGTTACTGTTATTTCATTACGAAACTAAGAATAGGAGGTAATAATAGTAGTAAAATTACACCAAATTTAAGCGATTGTGATACTTTCTTCGGAAGTTTTTCCCGTCCTTTTCCTTTATACCATCCACTAAACTGCAATTTATTTCTATATAGAACAAAAAGAAAAATGAGAATTGCTATAAAACCTATCCAACCGTAATTATTCGTATCAGTACCAAACGCTAAATATACATGTTTAAGTAAGTAGCTGGAAATGCCACCAACAATACCAAATATCACGATAGTTCTTATTAACTCTAATAATACTCTCAAAAGCCACCTCCGTATAGTCGTCCTTAAATTAAGTTTAACATATGTCTTAATTATTGGTAGGTCTTTTCGCAATGCTAAACGCTTTGCTTATTATCTCTCATTCACGAATATACGTTCTTATGGTGATTATACTATGGATTTAGGATAGTATTAAATATCAACATTCATCTTTAACAGAGCCATTTTTATAAAACATCTGTTTTATATACTTCAAAAAATAATTATATTCTTTATTAAGAGGAAATATAGGACATTCAATCCAGTTTTTACTTTACAAAAAATTGGATTGAATGTATACTTTAGTTATAAAAGTAATTAACTTAAACTAAATATATAAAAATAAAAATTTGATTATAATGAATTTAAATAAAATTATCAGGGGATGAAGTGCTATGATGATGAAACCTAATGAACTGTTCCAATTTATAGATAGAAACTCAAAGAGATGGAGTGCGGAGCAAATAAAGAGATTTTTAAAAGAAGTCGAAAGAATTCAAAGAAATTTGGAAAGTAAGTTAAAGAGAATAGAGGGAGCTGCTTAAAATGTTATCTGAAAAAGTAATTAAGTTAAATAACACTGAAGTTTATGAGCAGATAAAGAAATTTATTGATAATCATAGTTATAACAGTTTAGGTACAGCGAAAGCTTATTTAGCAGACATTAAGTTATTTTTTAGTATTATTAAAAATAAAGAAATTAAATACTTATCACATAATGATATTCAGTTAACTTTAGATGATTTCGAAGATTTTATTAATTACCTTTATAACTTAAAAAGCAAAAATCAAAAAAGGGAGTATACCAATAAAACAATTAATCGGAAAGTTACAGCGGTTAAAGGACTAGTTGAATACTTGGCTGCTAAAAAACTTATCAGTGATATATCATATTTACCTTTAATTAGATTTCTTCCAGAAGTAAAAAATCATTACGGTGCACTTGAGGCTCACGAGGTGTTTGAAATGGCAAGGCTTGCTTCAAATGAGAGAAATGATGGAGATATTAAAAGCCTAGCTATACTATTTTCACTCGATACTTGTATTAGAAAAGAAGCACTACTAAGTTTAAAATGGGCAAACTTTATAGAAAAAGAAGATGTTGTAGTCGTACAAGGTATTGATAAAGGTAATAAGCATTTTAGAGAAAGTATATCGTTAGAATTTTTCGAGGAATTAAAAAGAATTAAAACAAACAAATCTGAATATGTTTTTAATATTAGTTCAAAATCAATTGATCGTATGTTTGCAAGACTTAGGGACGATAAGATGAAAATACCCAAAGAAAGAAATATCGTATTTCATTCAATCAAAAAAGCTGGTGTGAATTTTAGATATAGAATGACTGGTGATATTCTTGAGGCACAAAGAGCAGCAAAGCATTCTAGGCTCGACACAACTAGGATATATTTGGAAGCTGAAGATTATGGTGCTATGGGAGCTGTTTCAACAAAAGGTAATTTAGACATGGGATTATACAAAAAAGTAGATAAGGATATTTTAATTGAAGCTATTGGAATGTGCAAAAAAGACTTTCAAACAATTTTAAACTTGAAGATTAAAGAAATTTTAAAAGAAATTAAATCACAGTAGTTTACAATTTATGGTCAGTCATATAGAATTAACTTATTAGAAAGTGTACTTAGAAAGAGGTGTTACATTTGATTGGAGAACGGAAAGAATTAGAAGAAAATCTAATAAATGCTATGCAATCCTCCCAGTTAAAAACAAAGAAGAAAACAGTAAATGACATAAAGAATGAATTTAGGAAATATAAAATAATCAACACTCAAGAGTGGATAAATGATCCTGAAACACATGTTCCAAAATTAGATACACGAGGATTATTCTTATTAACTGAACAAGTATTCTTAAAGACAGGAATAATGAATATTAATCCCGAAAATTACTTTACAGATCAAGAGATGAAAAAGTCTAGGCAATATATTGGAACTTATGATTTAGACGATCAAATTGACTTTCCATTAACATTAGAGAATTTCACAAGGCTTACTCATAATAGGTATGCTGGAACTATTTCTGCAAACTTATTAGCTAAACTTTCTGCTTCAATGAAACTTCATTATAATTTCAATATTCAAAGGGAATCAGTTAAGAGAAAAGTTAGAGGAGAGGTGATCACTGAAGCAAAGTTAGTTATGCAAAACGTTATTGAAATAAAAGATCACTTAAAAAATGGAACTCTTGAGCCTACTCAAATAGTGCTAAATGCTGCAATTGGTACTGCTGATTATGGTGAAAACGAAATTATTTATGATTCTGAG
The DNA here is from genome assembly GCF_046351715.2 of Cytobacillus sp. Bva_UNVM-123. Taxonomy (NCBI): domain Bacteria; kingdom Bacillati; phylum Bacillota; class Bacilli; order Caryophanales; family Bacillaceae; genus Cytobacillus; species Cytobacillus sp. Bva_UNVM-123. The sequence continues at coordinate 3,057,857 of NZ_CM177772.1, read as the reverse complement.
ACAAGAAGACTTACAATAACAAGAGGTACAATATTAGACATTGTTGACGGTTATCATAGAGCTAAGGGTACTGAAATGGCTTATCATGAGCAAGGTGAACTAGATTTTACTTTCACTTTGCTAATTCTTAATGATACTGACGAAGGAGCTAGGAGATATCAGGGACAACTTGCACAGGCTACTCCAATTGCTAAAGAAAGAGCTGAAGAATTACTTGGGTCAAGACAAGCCGATGCAGTAATGCAAGAATTTCTTCCAAAATCAGACTTAAGAGACAGAGTTTCAGATAGTAGACATGTTCGTAAAATAGATAATGAACTTGTTGCATATAAATTGTTGGCAGAAACAATTGAAAGTCAGTTTAAGCATTTTCAGTTAGATAAGATGATTAATGTGTATAAAGTTGCAAAATTTTTAACGAAAACTTTTAATTATTTATTAGGTGCATTTGAAGATGAGTTTACTAATAAATATCATGAATTTAGAGAGAAAAGCTTAATAAATAATCAGAATATGTTCATTGGATATATTGTATTAGCCAGAAGATTGATGGAGAAGAACGCTGATCCCTCCGAAATACTTGAAATAGTGGAAAATATTGATTTTAGTAAACAGAATAAACTTTGGCAAGAAATTGGAGTTATTGAGGTTGATGGTAAGTTCTCGAAAACTGATAAAGTTAGAGAGGCTATTACTAACTACTTTGAAAGCATTGAGATTTAAAGAAGAATACCGAAGGGTGAATTGTTATGTCTACCAAGCTTTATAATAATGAAATTAAGGAAAGATATCTAAATGAAAGATTTGAGAATGAGGACAGTAGAACTACTATTAAATATGTATTCAAAAGTGCAGAACTGATTGAGGATGTCTTAAATAAAGATTTATACAATTTTAGTCTACCTGAAATCGGAAAAGTAATTAAAAATGCCAACCCTCATTCAATTGGTGTTGCAAGATCACACGGTAGAATTATTTCAAAATATATTTCATGGGCAATCGAACCAATGGGATTAAGGGAAAATAACATACACCCCATGAAGGGAATAAACGATTCTTGGTATGACACTTTAGTTGACAAAACAAAGAAAATTCATTACTCGAAAGATGAGCTTATTGAGTTAATTGAGCGACTTCCTAATGCTCAAGACCAAGCTTTTTTGGCACTAATGTTTGAAGGTGTAGTTGGTGATAAGTTTGAAGAATTGAGAAACATTAGCTATTATGATGTTGATTGGAATAATAATGAATTGACAATCAGGAATAGAGATAATTTTAAAATCAAGCTAGATAATACTTTTATGAGATATATTAAAAATGCTTATGAAGCGCAAACTTATCGTAATTATGACAAAGAAACTGGAGATTATAAAGAAAGAGATTTATTGGATTCAAATTATATCTTCAGAAATATTAAAAGTAGAGCAAAAGAAGGTGAACCAGTTTCACTTCAGGTGTTTTATAATAGACTAAATAACATTAAAGGTGAATTTGATTTAGAATATTTAACACCTAATGCTCTTAAACAATCTGGTATGATTCATATGGCTGCTGAGATAATTAAAGAGAAGAAAAAAAATAATAAAGAAATTGATATGAGTTATGCAGATTTTGAAAAAATAGGTATAAAATATGATTACAGTAAAATACACACTGTTTCCCATGTGTATTATAATACTAACTTAATGAAAACATTTCTAACCGAAGAAAAGTTATTTGAGCTTTATGGGATAAAGATAAAATTCTAATAAAGTTAACATATTCACCCTCAAATCGGGGGTGTTGACTTACATAAAAAAAACAATTAAATTGATACTATTACATATTATTCGATTCCGATTTTTACAAAAGTAAATTTTGGATTTTTTCATATAATGAATTCCTATATTTTTCGAATTTTCGACAAACAATAATTAGATTCGACAAAAGTCAGCAAAGACAAAACCTGTTAAGTATTGTAATATTAGGTTATTACGTTAGAATACTGATAAAAAGTTAACTTATTCGTGAACAAAAGGCTAGGACTAATCATAAAAATTAGCCCTAGCCCACTCCTTATAGCTTCCATTCATATAAATCGTCAATTTTACATGCTAAAGCTTTGGCAATAAGTTTTGCGTTATAAATCGACATTAAACGTGTTCCACCTATGTATTCATTTATCTGTTGTTTTGATATGCCAGTTTTTATAGATAAATCTGTTTGAGTCATATACGATTTATTTAACAATTCAAGGAGCAGGCATTTTCCGACTATTTCTCTAGTCACGGAAAATCCTCCTAAACCAAAAGTCTCTGTATATCATAGCAATGATTTCCATGCTAGACAAGAAAAATTTACCTAGTTTTACATTGTATTCGAACAATGTTCGCATTATAATGAGATTAACACAAAAATACGAACGTTAGTTCCTGTTTTTTGAAGGGAGTGATGTTATGAATAATAGTTTAGCTTATTTAAACTAAAGTAAATAAAAAATCACGTTTAAGGGGGAGTCAATTGAAGATGAAAAATTCGGCACATTTTGAAGCAGGATTATACTTACTCTTTGAAACAAATTTAAACGAAGATGAGATTAAAAATGTAATAACAACTGAAACTATAATCAATTCAAAGGTTGAAATTACGTTACCTGATGGAAGCGTACATAAAGCCAGCTTTGTCAATTTAAACAGTCTGACATTAGTAGACTTTGAGGATCAAAATATAGATAAAGAAAAAGCTACTAAGCATATTGCATAGTAGCGAAGTAACAGTTATAACTGGGTGCTTTTAACTGTCAAGACAATAATACCATAAAATGAGAAACGATTAAAAGTAGAACTCCTAATCAAATTACAACAAATGTAAATAAGTTCATCATTGAGTCATAAAATGGGAGAGGATTCGATGGTGAGCTTTACAACATCTATTTAAATCAATTAAATTATTATTTTAGTTTTTTATCTTGACATTATAAAACAATTAAACTAATATAAGGTTATAATATAAAATAATTTAAAAAGGAGGGAATACTGTTAAGTGTCTGCTGAAGAAAAAATTAAAAAAGCCATCAAGAGTTGTAATAAAGCATTGGAGGCACTTAAGGAATGTGAAAAGCGTAAAACAATAGGATTGATTGATGAGGTTGAATATGACATTGAGGCTGCCAAATGGATACTAATAAATGAAGTAATTGAACAGGAGGGGAAGCTTTGACGAGGAAGATTAGAAAATTAATTAGAGAACTATTACATAAGGATATGGTTGTCATTGGGTGTTAAACATAAATAAAAAGAAGTTTGCCAACATGATAATTAGCAAACTCGCTGAGTTAAATGAATGGAATTGTTTTTTACAGAATTTACATCATTTGATACTTCAAAAGCTTCCATCATTTTATAATCAAAAGGCTTTAATAATTTACTTAGTTCAGTAGTATTTTCATTTGTAGGATCTAACCAATATTTTTCATCGTCTGGATTTAGGATAACTGGCATTCTGTCGTGGATTGGTTCCATCAGTTCATTCGGTTTTGTCGTAATTACTGAGCAAGAATAGATCGTATCACCTGAAGGAGATTTCCAAGATTCCCATAAACCAGCCATTCCAAATGGTTCATCATTTTTTAGTTTAATACGCATAGGAATCTTTCTGTCAGGAGACTTTTGCCATTCGTAAAATGAATCAGCCAGAATTAAGCAGCGTCTTTTCTTAAATGCATTACGATAGCTAGGTTTATCAGTGAGAGTTTCAGCACGAGCGTTTATCATTTTATATCCAATTTTCATATCTTTAGCCCATGAAGGAATTAAACCCCATCTAAGATAACCTAGACGATTTACATTGCCATCACTGATAACTGATAGAACAGAGTGTGAAGGTGCTACATTATAATTAAATGAATATTGTTCTCCATCTATAGAAGCTTGAATATCAAATCGATTAATTATTTTTTCAAATTCTGTGAAAAGAGTAAATCTACCACACATACAATCACATCCAAGAGTTATTTAATGTGATTGTAGCAAAATGAAGTAATGTGTACAAATTTAAAATTGAAATATACTATTTATTGAAATAGTGAATGATGAGAAAGGAGGTTAGATAAATGGTAAAAGTTGAATTAGGTAATAAATATACTGTCATCGAGGATTTACCAAATGGGGTATTTAAAGCATTGCGACATGGAGAAGAATGGAGAAACCTTGTTGGAGATAATCTTATACTTTCAATGTTATATAAAATTGAAGAGCTTCAAGAAGAAGTTGACGCTTGGAGAGAAGGAAGAATAGTTGTAGAGGGATTGGAGTAAAAATAAAGTTTTGGAAAGGATGAATATAGTTGTTTAGAAAATTATTTTGTCATCACGACGATATGATACTAATTAAGAAATACGAGTGGATTCCAACATTTCGAACAACAAATGGATTAGATGATGAAGATGAAAGAATACTAGTTTTCAAATGTAATGAGTGTGGTAGAAGACTGAAGAAAAAACAGATTAGATCGTATGGATCAATAATTAACCATAAGGAAATTATTTAAGCAGCGAGTTTCGCAATTGAAAAAATGCTAAACAAAGGAGGAAAGAAAGTGTCAATATGTAATGTTTGTCAGATGAACAGTATTCCGAGTGGATGTGGGGTTGCAATAAGGCATTTGGAGGTCAAAAAAGGTGTTGGCGTCGTATCTTGCATTTATTTTTTAGGACTTAATGAAGATCCTAAAAAGGCGCAACGAATTAAGAATGAACTGATTTCTAAAAGGTTCAGATAATAAAAATAAGCAGTATATTCACTTAAATAAAATGTGAAGCAAGAAAGAGAGGGAATGATAATGAAGATTAGTGAAATTTATGAAGGTGTGATTACTAAGAAGGTAACTGAAAAAGCTAAGGAGTTAGGCATCGAATTCAAAGTTAAGCATTCTGTTAAAGATGGCTTAGATGATGTATTGCTTCGCATAAAACGTGATGTTCCAATGCCAGAAGAAACAAGTGAAGAAGAATTTGAGGCTTATGCAGAAGTGGTCAAAAAGCAAAATTTATTTGCTGATTTTGTTGCCGATATAGTTGTCGGAAATTATGCAAATCAAATTAGATTTAGCTATCCATCAAAACTATAATACACGTTACAAAATTTTAGCGAAACATACTGATAGCTCAGTTGGTTATTTATTTTTCGATTTAAGTTTTTTACCAAGCTTACCATTGGCTAATATCATAACTATAAGATTAATTCCAACAAGGAATCCAACAAACACCCAATCAATACTACTTTCGCCAAATAAAAAATAAACGATAATGTAACCTATTGTTAAACCAAGAAGAGTAGAGGCTAGACGTTTAATTAACTGCATATATCACACCACCATGAAAATATTTACAATATTAATCTAACATTAATAAAAAAGGCATTTTTTGTAAACAAAAGGTGAGCTTAGTTTAGCCTCACGCCTCACTCTAATAAAATATATACTGACCATAAAGGAGTGAGGTTATGAAATTATTGGCAGTAGCAGTTGTTGTCACAATATTTTTTCTAATAAATCATAAAGAAAGGGAGAAAGTTCTTGAAACTTTTACCTTGCCTGATTTTATTTGAAAATCAAATGGCAAAGAAGATTTTCAATTTACAGTATGAATGAAAGTAAATACGAAATTAACAAAGTTCTAGATTGTGATGATGGAGGAGAGTAGGAAACAAAAGAGTAAATTAGTTAATTAAATAAGACCAGTTTATGTACTGGTCTGAATGTTACTGTTGTTTCTCTAGTTCTGAAATTCTTTTTTCTAGCTTTTTAATTTTAGATTCTGCATTACTGACTAAAAATAGGGCACAGGCTGCAGCAGCTAATGAAATTACCCACATAAGTTTAGTACCTCCAATTGATATTAATAAGTAATGTGATTACTTCAAAAGAAAAATAATCAAAAGAATGTTTATAGGGGGAGTTAAAGTATAAATGAAAAAAGCTCGTTTAATTGGTCATGTAAGAATGGAATCTGCTGCTGGATGATATCTCGGAAGTATTGAAGTCGAAAATGGAGAAGCACAGCCTTATGACAGAAGCAGTATGTACTATCCTTCTGAAGAATGGTTAATACATGAATATCCACATTCGATTAGTCTTGAAGAAGCATTTTTTAAAGGAAGAGTAAGATAAAAAGATTGTTTTAAAAGGAAATAAATTAAAGGAGTTAGATATCAATGAATAAAGTGATTTTACCATACAAGATTGTTAGACCTCTTGAGTTTATTAGAAAGACACTAGGTGAAGATATACTGTATAAAATCGAGAACCTTTTAAGTCATTATAAGAGTAGCACGAAATATAATGATGATGTGCAATTACAAAATAGTATTAATGCAGTTGTCAATTATGTGAGGGAATCTAATCAGAATCGACTTAATTATTATAATGCATTAGTTGATGGGTATCTGTTTGAATTTAATACGCCTGAAGATAAGTTACATGCTTACTATCATGATTTGATTCAATGTGAAAACTGTTTAGAAAATAACGGTCAAAGTGGCAGTCAATTTAGACAAGGCTGGCAATCAGTTAAGAGGACACTTGAAATTCTTGGAGTTGAAATTGAAGGTATTAATTGTTAATCACCATAAAAGATACGTTTGATCGAGAAAGGATGTTGAAAATGAATAAATACTTTTGTTATTTTGAAGAACCTCACAAGAACATTTACTTTAAAGTAAGACCATATGAGCCTAATGGTGAAGTGAAATTAAGTGTCACAGCTTATCAAGGCAGGGATAATGTTATAGAAGTGTGCTTAACTAAAGAACAAGTCGATGAATTAATTATGGAATTAAATGAGTACAGAAATCAATTCTAATGAAACATACATTTTTTAAAAAAATAAATTGATATAAAAGGAGAGTAAAAGAATGTTAAATGCAAAATTAAATGAACTAATTAATGAAGAGGTAAATCAAGGTATCGAAAAATTTAAAAAGGATTACATAAATACTCAATTTGAAAAGAATAAATTATATTCATATCTTGGGAAACACTTAGTAGAAATGCTCAAAGATCATAAAGCATATGTAGCAGGTGGAGCAATTACAAGCTTATTTAGTAATAGAGATATTAATGATATTGATATTTATTTTAGAAATGAAGAGTCTGCAATTAGTTTTTTAGCTGATATATGGGAAGAGCGTAGACATATTGTTTCACATACTAAGAAAGCAACTTTAACTGTGTATGATGATGTAGAGATTCAGTTGATTCATTTTAAATATTTTGAAACACCTGAAGATATTTTTAAAACTTTTGATTTCACTGCTTGCATGGGCTGCTTTGATTTTTCTAATGAAGAATTTACTTTGCATTCTGACTTTCTTAAACATAATTCACAACGTATATTGAAATTTAATAAGGATACAGACTTTCCAATTGTATCAATGTTGAGGGTTCAAAAGTACGAAGAAAAAGGATATAAGATTTCCAAGCCTGAATTTATTAGAATTATACTGACTTGCAAATTATTAGAAATAAATACATATGAAGAATTAAAAGAGCAACTTGGAGGTATGTATGGTATAAATTATGACAAGTTATTTGAGGATGTAGAAGATCAGGAATTTGACTTAGAAGCTGCGATTGACAAGATAGCAGATATTGCATTAAGTGAAGATTACTTCAAAGAACCGATTCCTATTGAGTTTAAAAATATTGAAGATTTAATTTCAAATATCTCAACATTACCGACTAAGTGCTTATACATAAATGAAGAATTGCACAGAATCTCTTGGTTCGGATTATTGGAAAGTATAGATGAACTACCAGAAAATCATATTATACTAGATACAGAGAAATTCTTTAATGAAAACAAGTTTTATAAATTTGTAAATAAGAAAGATGACAAATATTTTAGCTTTTATGATAAGAACTTTGAATATGTAATTGGACAAGAAGCAGTAGCAAAAGGGGCATCCGACCCTTGGGGTGATCATGGTGGAAAACTTCACATGAATGAAAAGAAAGCAATAAATGACTCAACTTATCGCCATTCAGATGGAGCAGTCCTAATTGAGTTATCTGTTAAAGTTGAAGACTTTGTAGATGCCAATGAAGGACATATCAGAGTTAAGAAGGCAACTGTGATTCGAGAAGTTCCAGTAAGTGAGTATAAATAGGATGGCAATGAAGATGAGAAGTTACCATTTTTAATATAAATAAATTAATATATTGGAGTGTTATCGATGAATATAAATGATGTAATTTTAAATAATGAACTTACAGTCGGAGAAGATTGTTATTATGATCAAGGAAAGTATACATATGGGGGAATCAATGAAGAAGGAAAGCATATCCTTCTTCAGAAAAATAAAGATGGTGAAGTAACTAAATCTGTAACAAATACACCACATGTCCCTAAATTGCCACTAGGTTTATATTTCAAAAATAAAAGAACTGGAAAGTATGCTGAATTAACCAAGTATACTCAGATGTTAGGTGATATGTATTATGAATTGAAAATATATGATGATGTTTTTAAAGGATATGATTTAGAGAAACTTATTAAACTTGAAAAAGATTGGGTGCTGTTAGAAAAAAGTCCATTTCTAGAAGAAAATGATTTGATTGAAAAAGTTAATCAGTTGAATAATGAAATTGGAAAATATAAAAAACAGATAGAAGAAATTAAAAATACTTATATTAAACCTTTAGCTGAGAAAAGGAAAGAGTTATTTAAACAGTGTAAACATGATTGGTATAAGTATGATGAGGTTGAAACGAGTAAAGGTAGATTTGAGCAAGAATGCGTGTGCAATATTTGCGGAGAAGAGAAAATGAATTATTATAGTAGATTGTTTTAAAATACGAAATTTATTGAGAGATGAAGGTGAGTATTAAGATGAAAGACTGGTATATTTTGAGCATTGAAGGCAAGAAAAGAGGCAATATGGAGATCTATAAGAAAACACTAATGGATCTTTTCGCAAAAGAACTATCTTGGAGTGAAGTAAAAAAACTAAATAATGACCAACAAATTAAATTAATGGTTACTCTTGAGAGAAATATAAAAATAGCGAAATCTCCTTTTGACATTAAAAAGTTAGCAACTGCTATTCAACACTCACGAAGTGGAGCTGGAGGTTGCGCTATGACTAAATACAAATGTGCATTTTGTGGAATTGAAGAGACTTGGGGAAACACTGCTGTTCCGAAAATTTGTAGAAACTGTGCTACAAAAATGGCAGAAGGTATTGTGCTGAGAGGCATTGATATTATGAAATCGTAATCAAATTCCGAATTTAAAAGGAAGTATATTACACATTAAGAGGTGATAAGGTTGTGAAATTGTTTGGGTATGAGCTTATCATTAAGAAATTACCGAAAGTAACAGCAGAAACAGTATTTAGGGATATTGAATACTCATTCAGAGACAATTACGAAGATGAATATTGGGAATATTATTCAGTTAGCAAGTCCATGTATAAGAAGATAAAGCAACTTGCAAAAGCGAATTATGATTATCATACAAGAGATAGTAGACATTGTTTTCCGAGTGGAGATGAAATTTCATATTATCGTTTTGGAATAGTAAAAAATAAGTTTTTTCAACGTGTTTTGTTCAGAGTTATAAATGCATAATACGAAAAATTATATTATAAAAGTCAGATTTTATTAAGAAATTAAATTGTAAAGGAGTTAAATAAATGGAAGACAAAGTGTTTCAATTAGAATGTCAAGTGTCCATGTTGACTGATTATGTAATACAGATTGTAGAGGAGTTAAATGAGCAAGGTATCAATGTTTCAAAAAAATTAAACGACGCATTAGAAGATTAAATAAAAATCCAATTTCATTTGGGGTGATAGTATTATGGAGCAAATCTTAAAAAGGCTAAAAGAAGAAGGAATACAGGATTATTCAATAAGTGAAAAGCAATTAGAAAGGTTAATAGAAATATTGAAAGAAGAAGGTGAAAGGAGAGATTGGAAATGGGACAGTTAGTTTTGTGGACTTCTATTGTAGGTCTTAGAAATGCAAAAAGTAACAAGAGTTTTTATGCATATAGTGAGAAAACTGAAATGAATAACTTGCAGATTACTATTCCATTTTCAGCAGTATGTACATATGAGGAAAGTCCAAATCGTAAAGAAGGTATTCAATTTTATTGTTATCAAAAAGAAATATGGTAATTAAATAAATGTGCAATTTTAAAAAAATATAAGGAGTTATGAATATGAACATTAGGGTTAAATTAGAGAATCAATTAGGGGAAGTCGAAAAGAGAATGAATAATGCTGATGATTTTAAGGAATGGGCAATCTTACAGAATACAAAAGCTATTATTCTTAATTCATTACAAAAATATGAGACTTATTAAAAGCGTGATTTTAAAAGGAGAAACAATGATGCTAAAAGAAGGCGATAAAATAGAAATAAACGACCCATCCAAAGGTACATATGAAGCTTTATATCTATCATCAACTCATGAAGGAAGACTCATTCAATTTACTATACCTAATAGTGGTATGGGTGGTTTAGTGGGTAAATGTTGGGTGACAAAGAAAGATAATGACGTATAATGCAAAACATTATTTATAAAATCGCTATTATATTGAGAAATAAATTAAAGAAAGTGAGGAGAGAAGAAATGTCTAAGTCTCATTTAAGAGGTCACCAAATAGAGTATTTGAACGAGGAATGGGTTTATAGCGATACTAAAGAACCCACAATGAAAACTCACCAAGAAAGAACCTGTGGACACTGCAATGAAGCCAATACAAGAGAAGGTCATGACGCTTGTTTAGGTACGTTAAAAGGAGTAATGAATGCATGTTGTGGACACGGAGATATAAACCTAGCGTACATACAATTATTAGATGGATATTGTGTAAGAGGAAGTAACGCAATAACAATTATGGAAATTTTAAAGAAAACCAGTTAACACCATCTAACAATTTTAACATAAAAGGTTTAAATTATCGAGAAAAGGAGAGTGAAGAAGAGTGACTAAATGGGAAAATAGAGTGAAGCAAATGCTTAAGAATGAAAGAGAAAAGCACAAAGCTGTCTATGAGTTGAACAAGCAATTGTACGAACTTATTCATGGTTTTACTCCAGTTAATAAGGACTTACTATTACAGGAAATTAAGAAAGTCTGTGATAGTACTGCATTGATTGATTCAAAAATTAATAGCATTTCCATTGAACCAAGATTCGAAAGCAACAGCAAAGAATGCGATCAAATTATCACTTTAACCATCAAAGGTGATTTTAACGGCTACATAAAAATTAAAACTGGAGGAGGTTATCGAAATTCAAAGGAAGGTAGAATTGACATATTTTATGTATATTTTTCAGACTTAGAAGTTGTCACTTTAAAAGAGCAACAGCTTTTAAATGCATATAAACAATATAAGCATTTCTCTGTTGAGAGAATTATAGATTTAGCTTTCGACAATAAGCTTTACTTAGAATACGATGATCGTTATAAAAATTATGAAATTTGGCACAAAAAGCCTTCAATCTATGGAAACAGCATTAAAGGGGAGTTAAGCGTTTACGATGAGAAAGAAAATGGTCAATATTTTAAAAAGAAATATGATAACTTAAATAAATTAATGAAATGTGGAAACCTTAATGAGTTTGCTGAAAAACAATTGTATGCAAAGCATGAATCAACTACATACGAATGGATTGAATATAAAATATAGGAGGGGAATCTTTGAATAAGTGCAGAGATGTATTGACCGATTTAGTTAAAAGTATTTATTATGAATTTCCAAATAAGATAAAAATTAGCTCAGATATGGAAAAGGTAAAATTTGACTTAGATTACTATACCTCAGAAAAGGTCGCCAATAAAATCGGACGAACTTATTATTTTGGAACAGAAATTAAATACAATACACCAGAGGAATATTTCCGCACTTTTAAGGAGTTGCTCAAGGTAAAAAGAGCATTGAAAAAGATATATTCTTCATAAAACTGTTCTTTTAATAAGAAATAAAATTAATATGGAGGTGAAGTTGATGAGTGGATTATTGATTTATTGCATTTCACTATATATTGTTTCATTAATTCTAACTTATGTATTCATTAGAAGAATAACCATTGAAGGTAATAATGATCCAAATATTAAGGATATATTGATTACTATCACTCCCTTAGTAAACACTTTTATCGCTGTCGTTTCAATAGTGTACTTCGTATCAGATATTTTTGAAGGACGAAGAGGTGAAAGGTTGGTTAAAAAGTTTTTTATGTTGAAATAAAAACGATATTTCATTACATTCATAGACGTTAACGATAATTAAATTAATGTAATCAATTCAAGGAGGGAACGATGGACTATAAATGGCATAAAGCAGATGAATTAAAGGAATTAATAGGTAAAGAAGTTTGGATATTAGCTAGTCACAGAATCAACAGTAGAGTTAGATTAATGGTAAATGGAATGGCTTTTAAAGTATTAGGAGTTTCGGTTGATAAGAATTCATTATTATTAGAGCCTTTGCCAGATGAGTTTAAAAATAAATTGATTGAATTGCCAATAAGTATGAGTGGCATTGAGTGGGGAATTGAAGAGGTTATTAACTAGAAACTAGATGAATTCGAGAATTTATTGAGAAATTGAGGTGTTAGATTGAGAGAATCTAAGTTTCAGAGTAAGTGCCCTGAATGTGGAAATATTGATATTTTATCCGAATGGGAAACAAAAAAGAAAATCCATTGTCAACGATGTTATCGCCATTATGACTATAAAGAAATGCTAAACTTTGATTTCTCTAGTATAACGGAAGTTGAATATAGTGGACTTAACTATTCGCCAGAAAAGAAATTTATTTTTAGTCCATTTAATCTAACAGAAATTCAATATATTAGAAGTCTAATTATGGCTGATAAAATTGTAAATGAATATGAGCTACTAGGAATGAAAGTAAAGATAGATCAACAAACATCAATGCACAATTTTACAGATAAGATACTGACTGTCTTGGATGAATTAGAAGAAGGTAAAGTGCAAAAATAATGAAATAAAATTATCTATTTATCTTGAACATAAGTCACAAAATGTGAAGTGGGAAAGAGGTGCAGACATGACTGAAGAAAGACATGTAAGAGTTGAACAAATTGATGAATTAGTTGAGTTAGTTAAGAAAAGGGCAGAGTATTGGTTATGGTCTGATGAATACCGTGAATATGACGAGCAAATAAAAGAATGGTACGAACGCAACAGAGTGTGGGTTAAACAGTAACGTAGTGACTCAGTTTGAAGAAAATGTACATTAAAAGAATGTTTTTATCACGAAAAGGAGGATGAAAAATGAAAGGTGCAAGTGAATATTACAACATTATTCATAAAGCTTATCAATATAAATTAGACGGTTTGCGAAAATCGAATCTAAGATACGGTTGGAATGGTGGAGACAGTAAGGCTTTTCTCTATAAGAATGTAGTATTTGTAACCAATAGTCATGCAAGAGGAAAGTGTTTTCAAATTTATTTAATCAATGAGAAATATGATAATGATGAATATTTCAAAAATAATGCATTTGAAGTGTATGGAGTAGTTGACGGACAGTTGGGATGGACAGAAGAATATGGATGGATACATGAAGGTAATTGGATAACTCATATTACTAGATACATAGGAAATCTTCAGTCACAAGCTGACTCACTAGACCATGAAAAAATGAAATTATTAGGCGGACAAAAGAAACAGGAAAGAAAAGCTTTAAAAGATAAATTAAATAAATATAATAAAATGTTTGTGTAAAAGTTGCATTTTACTAAGAACGGAGTGAATTAAGTAATGTATAGATTTAGAATGCCAATTGGCGACTGGTCAGATGACGGTCATGGGAAATGTAATTACTATTACATAAAATCAAATAAACCTGTAGAAGAGATTAGAGAAATACACTTTAAAATTAAAGAGAATACAGACGTAGACATTGAAAAAATCTGTAGAAAATTTGAAGAGTCATCTATTGATGTCGAATTATTCGATGCTCTAGTCGGAATGGGATTAGATAAGGAAAATTTCGATTTACCTTACAAAAATAAAGTTACATTTAGTCCTAAAGATATGTGCAACTTATGGGTATTTCTTTTAAAGAAGACCGATGAAACTTTGGAATTAGAAATTGAAGAAGAGCCAAAAATGTTACCCTTCTATGGTTTCGATGAAAAAAGAAGACATATTGGTTTTGTGGGCTATGGCTGCTTCCATTAATAAAACGAATGTTTTACATAAAAGATTTGTAAAAATACCACTGAATTACACGTACATTAACACTTATAATACTTTGATTTTTGCTCTTGTTAATAAAAAATTCAATAAGAGATATAAGAGTAAATCGATGTTCGAAATTTTTTTAGATAATTTTGTCTATTTGATGTCACTATTGCATTCACGGAGTAATATTATTGTGTCTATTTTGTGTACTTCATTGACTGATGTCACTCAAAAATATAAAATGAGTCCGTTGGTAAAATTTTGTAATTAAGGAGGTATTTGTATGTTTTATACAATGCAGGCTGATTCAAGCTGAAGATCTTAAAGAAGGGGTGAAATGTGCAATCTAATTAGTTTTCCTATTGTCATGGTGATTTGTTATATTTTGTTAGAAACTTCCAACAATAAGCTTTATAAAAATAAGATATTGGAGGGTTAAAATGAAGATATTACTTATAACAACAGCACATAATAGCATGAGCCAACGCTTTTACGTTGAATTAATAGATAGGAAATATGAAGTGGATATTCATATCACCTCAACAAAAGAAACAATGATTCAAGCTGTGGAAGTTTCAAAACCAGATTTGATTATCTGTCCATTTCTCAAGACTGCTATTCCAGAAGAAATTTGGAAGAAGCATGTATGTATTATTGTACACCCCGGTATTAAAGGAGATAGAGGAGCTTCTTCTATTGATTGGGCGATAATGAATCAGGAGAAAGAATGGGGAGTTACACTTCTTCAAGCAGAGGCAGAAATGGATGCAGGAGATATTTGGTCTTCAAATAATTACCCTATGCGTGAAGTTAGTAAAAGTGCGCTATACAGACGTGAAGCAACATATGTAGCTGTAAAAGGATTACTTGATCTATTGGTGAAGTTTGAGAAATACCAAAAAGGAGAGTTTTTGCCTGAGCCATTGGATTATAGTAATTCGGACGTGAAAGGAACACTTTTACCTACGATGAAACAAATAGACCGTAAAATTAATTGGTTTAGTGATAATTCTGAAACTATAGTAAGGAAAATTCGTTCTGCTGATAGTAACCTTGGTGTTCTTGATATCATATTCGGTGAAGAATACTATTTATTCGGTAGTCATGTAGATGATATGATTCTTGGAAATACAGGAGAAATTCTTGGTTATCGTGATGATGCAGTGTGTGTAGGAACGATTGATGGAAGTGTTTGGATCAGTCATGTAAAGAAAAAAGGTGGGATAAAGTTACCAGCAACCCTTGCCCTTTCACATTTATTAAAGAATGTTCCCGAATTACTTATTAACCCTTTTGACGAAATCAAAGGTAGAACGTATAGAGAAATCTACTATAAAGAAAAAAATCAAGTAGGGTACATGCATTTCGATTTTTACAATGGAGCTATGCACACTTTACACTGTAAGAAACTTCAACAAGCCATTGCAGAAGCTAAGACAAAAGATATAAAAGTATTAGTGTTAATGGGCGGACATGATTTTTGGTCTAATGGGATTAACTTAAATACAATTGAATATGCTGAAAATCAAGGGGATGAATCATGGGAAAATATTAACGCAATAGATGACCTGATTCTTGAAATTTTAAATACAACAGACAAAATTGTTGTGACTGCTATGCAAGGAAATGCTGGTGCAGGAGGTGTCATTTTAGGTCTTTCAGGTGATTTTATTTTTGCAAGAGAAGGTATTGTTTTAAATCCTCATTATAAAAAAATGGGAAACCTATATGGTTCAGAATATTGGACTTATTTATTGCCAAAACGTATAGGTAAAGAATTAGCTTTTGAAATTACTGAAAAATGTCCTGCTTTGAGTACATTACAATCAAAAGAAATCGGATTAATTGATGATTATTTTAAGGGTAATGTTCAAGAATTTTATGAGGAAATTCAAAAAGTTGCTGAATATTGGGCATCTTCGACTATTTATGATGAAATAATTGCAAAAAAACAAGTAGTTAGAGAAAGAGATGAAAAAGAAAAACCATTAGCAGAATATCGTCATGAAGAATTAGAACAAATGAAGATCAATTTTTATGGAGAAGATAAAAGCTATCATCTAGCACGAAAAAACTTTGTCTATAAAATAGCTTGTGAGAATTCAGGAATTCTTTTAAATGATAATAGAGCTTTAGTTAGCAATACCATATCTACATGAACTATTAAAAAGCACAGATTCTATTACAATAAACGGAATCAATTGAATGCTTGATAGAATAGAACTATAGAGTTAACGTTTCCCGTTAACTCTTTCTATCAGTGTTTTAAACATATCTTAAATTCAGATGTAATTGGTGAAGAAATACATAAGGAAGTAAAGATTAAACGGAGAGAAGTTTGGATTGAAAAATAAATAAATAAATATAGGAGGAAAAAAGATGAAAATGTATTTTGAGTTTGAACAACATGAATATTATGGATTAATTACTGTAGAGTCAGATCCAAAAGGTTTTTATATTGATGATGCTGCAAGTGTTTATGTGGAAACAGTAGGTGGAGAAAACGTAGATGAGGTGTTGGAAGAAGGTCATCCTAGACAGGTAACAAAGGAGTATGCCTTCTGGAAACTTGCCAATTGCAATGACTCTAAAGAGTATTCCGTTGAAGAGCTACTAAGAGAATTTGAAAAAATGGAAAATACTTGTGTCGTTATTGATGGAACATTAGTTTGATTTTAATTCAAAACGAAATATAAATACACAATAAATTGTAAATTTTACTTAGAAATGAGGTGTAAGATTGATATCTGAAAAAGTTAATAAATATGGAGTTACTGTTAAATCAGGTGATTACTGGACAATGCATAGCCCTGCAAATAAATACTTCCCAGATAACACTTGGATTATGCGAATCGATTACATACAAGAAAATGGATTAGTTCCAGTAGATTATGTTAATTGGAAAAAGAAAGGCAAGGGTAGAAGCTATTCAAGAATGATTAGTGATTTTGGATGGTTAGAATCACTAAAGCCCTCAACTGAAGAAGAAATAAAATACTTTAATAAAAGAATGAAACAGGAGGTGAGTTAATGTTATTTGAGATTAATAAGTTGATTGGGAGCGAGTTTGATATGTTAAAGAGAGTTGGATGGTTACTTTATAACCGATTTGATCAACATGGAGGACTTGAAATAGAAGAATTAAATGAATTATTACATATTGTAAGTATTGAGGAAATGGAGAAAGAGTATCGACTGGCTTATGATGAAGGATTTAATGACGGAGTTTGCGAATAATTTTTAAAAAAATAACTTATTTGGAGGAAATTAAAGTGAGTATTAATATTGAGCAAATTACATTTGGAGATTTAAGTGAAGTTGCATATGGAACGGGGAGAATGCTTCTTTGCAGTAATCCTGAAAAGAAAGTAACTGTAAAATTTTCAGTCGAGGAATCTGATGTTAAACTTAACGGATTCATAGAGTTAGATGAAGATGCTTTTTATAAAAATGCATCAAGATTAAGAGAGATAGTGAAAGAAAAATTTTCCACAAGTCTTTAAAATGATGAATTTAATAGGAAAATAAGGAGGAAACATATTGGCTGCTGAAAATATAATTGAATTCAAAAATATTAAAGGATTCATGATGTATACAATTGTGTTTGACAATGACATGACTGAAGAAGTTTCATTGGAAGTTGGTTGTGCAGAAGATATTGAAATGCAAATGGAAATGTTCTTTAATCGAAAATGGAATGATTTGTTTGAGGGATGGTACGATCCTTATAATTTTATGTATGCAACATTCAATGGTATTAGATTAGTCAATGAAGATAGTAATCAAGTGGGAATTCAGATATATGGTAATTACAAAATTGGAAGTGCTAAGTTAGATTTAAACAAGTTGTTAGATAGTAATGCTGATAAGTTAAAGCGAATTAGGGAAATTATTAACGAATAAATTAAATAAATATATACTTTTAAAAAGAAAAGGGGACGAAAAATGGATTTAGAAAAAATCAAAAAGCAATGGGCAGAATATAATGAAGAATTTGATAACAGTGACTATATGGATATTGAAACACACACTTCGATGGCTTTACAAGTAGGTGAATTAATTGAGGAAATTGAGCGATTACAAGACAAAGAGGAATTTTTAAATTGCTTGGAGGCTTGCGGTGTTGATAATTGGGGCGGATATAGTGATGCAGTTGAAATGTATCAAGAGGAAGAAGAGTAATGATTGAATATGATGTGTATGTAAATAATGTATTAAATGGCTCTATAAAAACATTAGATATTGAACAGTTTATTAAAGAAAACTATAAACATTTTAAAAGCCTAAAATATCGAATAGATTACGACGAAAAAGAAGTATATTTGTTTATTGATATTATGAATATTATGAAACAAGCATTAAATAAGTAATGAAATTTTGCATTTAATGAGTAATAAAAAAACTAAGGAGATTAAACATGAGTGATTTTATAGTTAGAATTTTTCACTTTGGTACATACGCTTCTTCTATCTTGATATTGAGTATAGGAGTTCTGATGACTATATCGCTTTTTATGTACCCATTGTGGTTTTTGCTAAACAACATACTTTATAAAAGGACGAAAGGAGCTATTTACTTCGTATCTTATGTGAGGAATAGAAAATCATTTATAAAATGGCATAAGGAAAAGAATCCAGATGTAAATAGTGGAGAAATAATAAATAAAGATTTCTAATCAAATAAGAGTTTTAATAAGAAAGTGAGAGTGATAAATTATGAATCAATGTGAGGCATGTAAACATTGGAAATATACCTGCTATTCGATGGGAGAATGTGCAAAAATCAAAGAAAAGCTTACCATTGATCTTGTGACAGGTTGGGATGGCGGATACGTAAATGTAATTGAAACAGACGCTGATTTTTGCTGCAATCAGTTTGAAAAGAGAGATAAATAATGAATGAAATTGAAGAACTAATTCATAGACGTAGAAGACAGATCCTTATCCACTCATATTTATATTATCAGATGAACACAAGTCTTATTTCTGATATTACTTACGACACTTGGTGCAATCAACTTACTCACTTACAGAAAAAACATCCGAATGAATCCTCCAGTGTAGAATTCTATCGTAATGAGTTTGCTGATTTTGACGGAGCAACTGGATATCACCTTCCTAAAGAAGCATGGATGCATGATATTTGTGCAAGGTTAATTACTGAACATAAAAGATTTAAAAATAATTAAACTAAACTATTGATTTAATTTTGTTTGTGAGTTAATATAGAAATATCCCATATGAAAGAAGGTGAGAACAATGAAAATACTAAAGCTTTCAAATGCAGCATACCATTATTATCGTGATAAGGTGAAAGGAAATATCACTATCACAAAAGAACAAGCTGCACGAAAACTAAGTCGAAATATATTATTGGCAAAGGAGGTAAAATTAAAAAGTAAGCTTGATAGATTGCTAGGGAAAAAGCTATTTCATTATGGTAACTTACATATTACGACTCAATGGAATAAAGTAATTTCTATTAAGAATCACAGAACTGGAAAGCACTATGGAAATTGGAAGTTAGACAAAGAAAAATACATAAAATTGAGTAAAGAACTTGGTATAACGGATATTAAATTCAAAAAGAAATGAGACAATTTTCGTTTATCAAACAATTACTCTAAAAAAAGAATTTTATTGTTATTACATAATTAAATAAATTAAACTAATATAATACAAATAGGAGGAATTTAATATATGTCAGAACAAAACACTTTACGTCAAGCAGATAACGAAGTATTTGTAGAAGGTCTATTACAAGAGGTTCGAATTGAGGTTAATAAAACTGCCGACAAGCGTGAGTTCATTGGTGGTGAAATTGATATTGAAGTAAAAGAAGGCGAGATTCATACATTTAGAGTTTTCAGTATGAAGCATAAAAAAGATGGTACAGAAAACGGTATTTATAAAGGGCTACTAACAGTTAAAGATGAGTATGTATCTACTGCTAAAGCAGGTAAAGAGAATGCTGATAAAGTTCGTGTTGCTGCTGGTCAATTAGGAATTAATGACTATGTTGGTGGAGATGGAATGATTAAGTCATATCCACAACTGTCTACAAACTTCATTAATCGTGTACAAGCGAATGATGTATTTGAACCTAAAGCAGAGTTTGAAGTTGAGGTATTTGTTCAATCCATTATCGAAGAAACTGACCGAGATGGTGAGGAAACTGGTCGAGTAAAACTACGAGGTTTTGTTCCACAGTATAGTGGTCAGATAGCTCCATTAGAGTTCGTAGCAGAAGGAATTGGAGCTGAATATATTCGAGATACATATGAAACAGGTAACACTGCTAAAATTTATGGGGAGATTATCAATAAAGTAGAAATAACCAAGATAGTTGAGGAAGTTGGATTTGGAAAACCAAAAGAAAAAATTAAGCGTAATTTTACACGAGAGTATTTAATCACTGGTGGAACTGAGCCATATGATGAAGAAAACGTTAAGACATATAATATGGAAGCAATTAAGAAAGCTCTCACTGAACGAGAAGTTTATCTTGAGGAATTGAAAAATAAGAAGAATAATCAGCAACCGCAAAAGACTGAGAAAAAAGGATTTGGGGCGAAACCTTCTGAAAAGAAAAAGATTGATATTAGTTCTGATGACTTACCGTTTTAATAGCTTTTTTTAAACAATTAAATTAATATTTAAAATAAAAGTATAGAGGAGCTTGCCTCCTCTGATAAATTTAATATAAAATGGAGGAATTTCATATATGAGTAGTTTTGATATTTTTAATCCACAAATTTCAACTGTTGCTAGAGGACTTGAAGGGAAGGTAATTACGCTAGTTGGGAGTAATTCACTTGGTAAGACAAAGCAAGCAACAAGAATGGATAAACCCTTTTATCTTGGGTTCGAAAAAGGAATCCGTGCCATTGCAGGAGTACCATTCCTACCAATTAATAACTGGAGAGACTTCAAAAAAATTAATAAACAATTAACAGACCCTAAAACACTTGAAAAAGCAAAAGAGTTGTATCAAACGATTATTTTTGATGAGGTTTATACAAGTGCTCTATATTGCCAAGACTTCCTTTGTAAAAAACATGGAGTTGAAACAATCGGGGATGGCAATGATGGATTTGGACTTTGGAAAGAATATGAGACAGAATACTGGGCAGAAATTGATAAATTACTAGGCTCTGGATATACATTAATTTTTATTTCTCATGAAGAAACAACTAAAGAAGGAAAGCACATTCCAAAAGGAGATAAACGCTCGATTAAACCAATTGTTGATAACTCTGATGTAGTTGCCTATTTAACTAGTAATGGAATTGATGAGGATGGAAAAGTAATTAAATCATCAGCGTGGTTTGCAGAAACCGATGAATTCTTTGCTAGATCACGTTTTGACTATATGGATACATACTTAGAAGAGTTTACTGCTGAAAATCTTGAGAAAGTTATCGCAGAAGGAATTAAAAAACAGGAAGAAGCTGAAGGTATTACTGCCGTTACATATCAAGAGCAAAAGGAATCATATCAGTCAGAGGAGCTTGATTACGATCAGCTCATGGAAGAGATAAAAGAAATTGGTGTTAGGATGGTTGAAGGCGATAAAGCTGACAAACTCCAAGATGTAGTTGAACATCATTTAGGTATTGGGAAGAAGGTAACCGAGTGTAAAAAAGGACAAGTGCAAGTAATGAGTTTAATTTTAGATGATCTTAAAGAATTGCTAAATGAATAGCATTAATTGAATAGGAGGTTTCTGATTAAGCCTCCTATTTTTATAAGGTGGTGATTTAATTTGGGGAGATTAGTGAAGTGTCCATATTGTGAGAAGAAGCTTAATAAGAGCGAGTCGCACGAACATAAGAAGAGGTATTACCATATTTATTGTTTTGAGACATGGCAACGTGAGGGACAAGACTATAAAGAATTGATGGAGTACATAAGCGAATTATTTAAAGTCGAATATCCTTCTTTAGTTATTAAAAAGCAGATAAAGGATATGAAATCAGAAGGATATAAATATAAGGGGATGGAATTAGCATTAAGATATTTTTTTGAAACTTTAGATAATAGAGTTCAAGAAAATACAGGTGTGGGCATCATTCCGTATATATATGAAGAAGCAAAGAGGCACTATATTAAACAGAAAAAAATTGCGGAATCTATTCAAAACTTAGATAGTAAGGAATCGCAAGAAATGATCGTCTATATAAGCATGGATAAAAATAGAAGAAAATCAAAGAAAATAGACATATCTGCTATTTAAAGGAAGGAGACTTATGCATACATGTATCAAGATAAAATGGCAATTATGCAGGTGCTAGGAAGTATACTAAAAAATCCACTATTGTTAGCAGATTCAAATAAATACAAATTAACTAATGATGACTTCCCTGAAAAATTCCATAAGATTATATTTGCTGCAATCTATAACTTATATAATGATGGGACAGAAGTTATCTCTGAGATAAATATTGATGGATTCCTAAAAGAATATGATATACAATATGCGATTTTCAATGATAATGATGGGATTGAGTATTTATATAGAATCCAAGAACTAGCTGAAGAGAGCAACTTTGAATATTACTATAAGCGATTAAAAAAGTTCAGTCTCATTCGTGAAATGGATGGATTAGGATTTAATATTAAAGAGCTATATGATGATGATATTATTGACCCTAAAGAAAAAGAAGAGATGCAAGAAAACTTTGATAAGTTGAGTATAGAGGATATCTTAAGTTTTTATGAAATTAAGATGATAGAAGTAAAAGATAAATTCAAAACAAACAATGATAGTCAAGGGATACAAGCTGGAGAAGGTGCTGGTGCATTACTAAAAAGATTAAGAGAATCACCAGATATTGGTGTTCCATTAAATAGTGAAATGTTAACTTCAATCTTTCGTGGTTCTCGTAAAAAGAAATATTATATTCGCAGTAGTATTACAGGCGGTGGTAAGACAAGACATATGGTTGCAGATGCTTGTAGATTAAGCGCTAAGTTTATATACGATTTAACAAAGAAAGATTGGATTGAAAACGATTTCCAAGAGAAGACAGCAGTGATTTCAACAGAGATGCTATTTGAAGAATTACAAACAATAGCTATTGCTTACATAAGTGGCGTTGACGAAGAGAAAATATTGTACAACGATCTAACAGATGAAGAGCGAATAATTGTAGAAAAGGCTGCCGGGATACTAGAAAACTCACCTATATGGTTTGAACAATTGCCGAATTTCAACGTTAAAGATATTGAGCAAACAATAGAGAAAAATGTAGTATTAAATGGAGTAGAGTATATTTATTTCGACTATATTCACAGCTCTGTAAAAGTCTTTTCTGAGATGTCAAAAGCTAGTGGGATAGGGCTACGAGAAGATCAAATTCTATTGCTAATGTCAATCAAGTTGAAAGATATTTGTAATAAGTATTCTGTTTATCTAATGAGCGCAACACAACTAAATGGTGAATGGAAGGAAGCTTGGAACAAAGGGGCAATTATTGATTCGTCCTATATTCGTGGAGGGAAAAGTATTATTGATAAAGCAGATGGAGGTATGATTATTCTCCCAATCAGTAAAATGGAAAAAAAGGATGTAGAGGAAATTTTAGCAAAAGGGTTTTTTAAACAACCAAACTATGTCACTCATGTATTTAAAAATCGTGGGAACAGAGTAGATAAAGCAAAAGTTTTTTCGCATATTGATATGGGAAATATGAGAGTAACAGATCTATTCGTAACAAATATTGAAAATGAAATAATAAACATTAAAAAACTTTTAATTAAACCCAAACCTAAACTAAAAGATGAGATCACTGAAGAGCAGCTTTCTTTTTAAATGGGTGATGCCCAATGAAACTGGATAAGGATGCTATTAAAGCAAGTTTAACAGAGGATGATATACATAAGATACTTTTAGATTTGGGTAGCGAAAAAGCTAAAGAAGACAAAGAGAAAAACCCAATATTCACAACTGTTTGTCATAATTCAAAAGGCGGGAGCCACAAACTTTATTACTACAAGGAAGGCAAATTATTCCATTGCTATACTACATGTGGAGAGAGTATGGATATCTATGAGCTAGTTATTCGTTCTCATTCACAAAGAGGTGTTGAAATATCTTTCCATAAGGCTATACAGTATGTAGCTAATATTACAGGTAAATTTATTACTTCTAATATACTTTTAAAGGAAAGTCACATAGTTGATGACTGGAATTGGCTGAATCGATTCAAGAGGAAAGAAAAGGTTGAATTAAATATTCCCACTATTAATGAAAACATCTTGGATGTGTTTATTAAAAAGCCCCATGAACTATGGCTCAATGAAATTACATATGAAACACAAATGAAATTTGAAGTATGTTATTACTTTCGAGAAAACAGAATAATCACCCCACATAGAAACATAGATAGCGAATTAATTGGATTAACTGGTAGAGCACTAAATCAAGAAAGCATTGACATTGGTCAGAAATATATGCCAATTAGTGTTGAGAATAAAATATATTCATTCCCCACAATTTATAATTTATATGGATTACATAAAACTAAACATGCAATTAAAAGATTAAAAAAGGCTGCGATATTTGAGTCTCAGAAATCAGTTATGAAATGTGAAGATTTTTATGGTAAAAATAATTTTAGTGTGGCAACTTGTAGTAGTAATATATCAAACTACCACAGAGATTTAATTTTAGAATTAGGTGTTGAGGAGGTATTTATCTGCTTTGATAAATTCAGAGGAAAAAAAGAAAACGAAACAGATGAGAAGTATAGTAGTAGATTAATTGATTACCAAGAAAACATATTAAAACTAGCAAAAAAATTCTCATCATTTACTAGGGTTTACATACTATGGGATTTCAAAGGCTTACTTGAAGATAAAGATGCGCCAGTTGATAAAGGGCAACAAATACTTGAATTATTAATGAAGGATAAATTTGAAGTTACAACGAAAGATGAGGTGATTACTTGAAGTTTGAACTAATTGGGAAAAATAACTATTTAGAACCAATTGAAACAGTTTTAATCAACAGAGAAATTGATGATATTCAATCATTTATGTCGATAAGTGAAAAGGATGTTTTGCATTGGAGTAAGTTGAAAAATATTGAAAGAGCTGTATCTTGCTTACTACAACATATAAAAAAAGGTAATAAAATTTTCATTCAAATTGATCCTGATATCGATGGAAACGCAGCAGCAGCATTATTAATAAGCCATTTAACTACTATATTTCCAACAATTGATATTCAATGGAGACTTCAAGAAGGGAAAGAACATGGTATTATTATTGAAAATATACCTGATAACATTAATTTAGTTATTGTTCCAGACGCAGGCTCTAATCAATTTAAAGAGCACAGTCTATTAAAAAAAAGCGGAGTTGATATAATTGTTTTAGATCATCATGAGTGCGATGAAGAATCAAATGACGCCATTGTTGTAAATAGTCAAATTTCTCCTGAGTACTCAAATAAACAATTTTCAGGAGTGGGTGTCGTATATAAGTTTTGTAAGGCATTGGATGATAAACTAAATGTTAAATTAGCAGACAAATATTTAGATTTAGTGGCTATTGGTAATATTGCCGATTCTCAGGATATGAGATCTCCAGAAACTAGATATTTCGCAGAAAAAGGTTTAAAAAATATAAAAAATAAATTAATTAAGGAATTGTTCAAAAAACAATCATATTCAACAAAAGGAGTAATAAATATTACTTCCACCAGTTTTTATATTAACCCATTATTAAATGCTTGTATTCGTGTAGGAACAATGCAGGAAAAAGAGCAAATGTTTAGAGCTTTATTGGAATCAGATGAGGAGATATACTATAAAAGAAAAAATATCAATGAGCCTATTGAAAAAAATACAGCCCGTATTCTAGGAAATTTAAAAGCTAAACAAGACAGGATGCGTAATAAAGGTGTTGAACTTATTACTGAGCGAATAGATGATAAAAAACTACTATCAAATAAAGTATTAATTGTAGATACAACTGAAATATTACATAAAAATTTAAATGGTTTAGTAGCAAATAAACTTGCTGAAACATACAGAAGACCAACTCTATTATTTAGAAAAAAAGAAGAAAATGAACAAATTTTAAGAGGATCTGGACGAGGCTATGACAAAGGTATAATTAAAGATCTGAAACAATTTCTAAATAATACAAACAAATTTATTTTCTGCGAAGGTCATGCAAACGCACATGGCTTTGAAATTGAAGCTCAGAAATTAATAGAAGCCAATGAACTAATAAATGACCAACTTGGTGACTTTGAAGACATTGATTATCATCAAGTAGACTTTGTGTTTACAAATAAAAACATTCCAAAGGAATTTATTCTTGAATTGAGCCGTCATAAAGATTTATGGGGATATAAAGTTGAGGAGCCTTTAATTGCAATAACTGAAGTTGAAATAAATAAGGATGAAATATACTTAAACGGAAAAACATCTAAGACATTAAAATTTGAGAATTGGGGAATTGAATATATTAAGCCCTTCAGTAATGAGGATGAATGGAAAACTCTAAAAAGTAAAGGCGAGAGACTAGTACTCAACATTGTTGGGAAATGCACTGTAAATGAGTGGAATGGAAAAATTAAGCCACAGATTGCTATAGAAGACTATGAAGTAGTTAAAGTAAAAAAGAAAGAGTTTGTTTTTTAATATCAATTTAAAGTAATTAATTTAATATATATAACGAAAGAAGGTGACGCTAATAGTGTGCTTCATTTCTTGTCATAATCATACTGCAAAAGGAAGCAATCTAAGATTACTAGACTGCACGAATGATGTTAAAGAATTGATTCTAACTGCTGCCAAAAATAATTACAAAGGGATTGCTATAACCGATCATGAATCAGTTTCAGCCCATGTAGAAGCAATTAAGAAGACTAAAGAATTAAAGGAAAAAGGGAAAATACCTGAAGATTTCAAATTAATACTTGGGAATGAAATATACCTTGTAAATTCCTTAGAGGAAGTAAGAGATAATTATAAGTCTGGAGCAACTAAATTTCCTCACTTTATATTAATTAGCAAGTCAAAAAAAGGACATGAGCTACTTAGATACCTAAGCAGCAAGGCTTGGGAAAAGTCGTTTTATACAGGAATGATGGAACGAACACCCACTGTAAAAAATGAGTTAGAAAGTGTAATAAGAGAGAATCCTAATCAGCTAATTGCTACCACTGCTTGCTTAGGATCTGAAAGTTCAATTCACTTACTTGAAATAAAAAATGCGGAAGAACAAGGAGATTCTGATAAAGCTAACTATCATAGAGCTGAATTAGATAAGTTTATTAGATGGTGTATTAATATATTTGGAAAAGAAAATTTCTTTATTGAGTTACAACCAGCTTTATCGGAAGAACAAATATATGTAAACAATAAACTTATTCCAATGGCAGATTATTATGGACTAAAAAGGATTATTGCAACAGATACGCATTATCTCAGACCAGAGGACAGAGTAGTACATAAAGCCTTTTTAAACTCCAAAGATGGAGAAAGAGAAGTGGAATCATTCTATGAAGCTTGCTTTCTTCAAACTGAGGAAGAAGTTTTTGAACGAATGAGCTATATCGATAGGGAAATTATTGAGGATGCCCTAGAAAATACATTGTTAATTGGAGAAATGGTTGAAAATTATACAATTGAGCATCAGCCAGTAATACCAAAGATTGCTTTACCTGAATTTGAGGTTCGTCACTTGTTTAAACCAGCCTATGATAAATATGATTACATAAAAAAAATGGCTTATTCTGAAAATGAGCAAGACAGGTATATGATTAAAGTTTTAGAGGATGGCTTTAAGGAAAATATTCCTTTTAATACACTAACCAAAGAAAATTTTCATTTAATATTAAATCGAATCAACATGGAATTAGAAGAGCTATGGGAGATAAGTTTAATATTAAACCAAGCCATGACTTCTTATTATATAACGGTTCGTGAAATTATTAATATTATTTGGGATGATGAGTGTGGAGGAAATAGCCTTGTTGGGTCTGGAAGAGGATCAGCAGCAGGCTTCCTAGTCAATTACCTCTTAGGGATTACTCAAGTGAATCCATTGGAGTATAATATTGAATTGCCTCACTGGAGGCATTTACACAAGAGTCGTGTTGATATTCCAGATATTGATATAGACACAGAAGGAAGTAAAAGACCACAAATCATTCAGGCTTTAAGGAATCACTTTGGAGAGACTAAGATACTACAAGTTTGCACATTTGGTACAGAGAAAAGTAAATCTGCACTACAAACAGCTTGCAGAGGACTAGAAATTGATTCTGACATAGCTTTATATTTAAGTGGTATGATTCCCTTTGAGCGAGGAGAAAATTGGTCGCTATCTGATTGCTTTTTCGGAAATGAGGAGCTGGACAGAAAACCTATTAAAGAATTTATTAGAGAAGTAGAAAAATATCCACACTTAAAAGAAACTGCTCTTAAAATTGAAGGATTGGTTAATAAGCGTAGTGTTCATGCTGGTGGAGTAATTTTGTTTAATGAAGACTACTATAAGTCAAACGCAATGATGAAATCTCCTAGTGGAGATCCTATTACACAGTATAATTTAGGTGACAGCGAAGCCATTGGAAATGTAAAATTTGACCTTTTAACTATCGAAGCTTTAGATAAAATACGAACAACACTTGATATGCTTATAGAACATAAAGAAATTGAATGGAAAGGAAACCTGAGAAAAACTTTTCATCATTATTTACATCCTGATAACATTGAAAAGACAGACGATAAAATTTATGAGATGTTGGGAAGTGGAGAAATTTTAGATTTGTTTCAGTTTTCTACCGAAATAGGAATTGAAACAGCGAAAAAGGTTAAGCCTAGTAATTTATTAGAGACAGCATCTGCAAATTCACTAATGAGACTTATGTCAGATGGAGAAGAGCAACCAATTGATACTTTTATAAAATATAAAAACAACATTTCTCTATGGTATGAAGAATTAAATAAATACAGCTTGAATAATGAAGAGATTAAGATAATGGAAGAGCACTTACTTAAACTAAATGGAGTAGCTGAAACACAGGAGTCAGTAATGCTACTTTCAATGGACAAAAGAATTGCAGGATTTGATGTTAGTTTAGCAAATAAACTTCGTAAAGCAATTGCTAAAAAATCAAAAGATGCTCTAGAAGAAGTGGAGAAGAAGTTTTTTGAATATGGAAGAGAATTAAATAATAGGGAAGAGATTTTAAACTATGTGTGGAATGTCCAAATTAAACGTCAGCTCGGATATAGCTTTTCTGTTTTACATACACTTGCATACAGTTTAGTTGCTATACAAGAAATAAATTTAAATTACAAATATAATCCTTTATTTTGGCAAACCGCATGTTTATCAGTAAATGCTGGCAGTTCAGAAATGCTAGAAATAGAAGAAGACCATAAAAGCAAATCTACTGACTATGGTAAGATTGCTTCCGCAATAGGAAATATCCGCCAAAGAGGAGTGAAAATAGCACTTCCCGATATTAATAAAGCGAAATTTGGATTCATACCTGACCTAGAAAACGATTCAATTATATTTGGGTTAAAAGGGATGAATGGTATTGGGGATGAGGTTATCCATGAAATAATTGAAAATAGACCATATACTTCCTTCAATGACTTTTTAGTAAAGATGTTTGATAGTAAAACTGTTAAGAATGGACAAATGATGCAATTAATTAAAGGGGGTTGCTTTGACTCATTCGGCAATCGAAAAGATTTAATGAAGCGATTCATTAAACACACATTTGAGCCTAAGAAGAAGCTAAATATGCAAAATATGTCTATGTTAGTCAATAAAAACATGCTGCCTAATAATTTTCACTTAGAGTCAAGACTTTTTAAGTTTAGAGCCTACATATCTCAAACAGTCCACGAGATTGTTAGTAAGCCAAAAGATAGATTATTTAAGTTAGACCATATAGCTCAACCATTTTTCGAGAAGCATTTCACAGAAGACTGTGTAGTTAAAATGACTGATGATGGGTACTTAGTAATCTCTGAAAAGAAATTTAAAAAAGAGTACGATAAAAAAATGAATGTGTTAAGGGAGTGGATGGCTAATGAAGAAAACGTGCAATTTATTAATGAGCAGTTATTCAATGAGGTTTGGCTAGACTTTGAAAGAGAACCTTTAGGGAAGTGGGAGATGGACTCTCTCTCATTTTACTACAATGAACATGAGCTAGGACATGTGAATACTAAAAAGTACGACATTGTTTCATTCAATGAGCTACAAGCAACTCCAATAGTAACCAAGGAATACGTATCTCGTGGAATTCCAAGACAAGAGTTTCAACTATATAGGATAGCAGGGACAGTTCTTGATAGAGATAAAAATAAACATCGTGTAACGATTTTAACCACAGATGGAGTAGTAACTGTTAAATTCTATGCAGGAGCGTTTTCACATTATAATAAACAAATATCTCGACCAATTTCTAAGGATGAAAAGGAGATAATAGAACGATCATGGTTTACAAGGGGAAACAAGATATTACTTACAGGATTTAGAAGAGGGAATCAGTTTATACCAAGAAAATATCGTAACTCAATTTATCAAAGCACTGTAGCTCTTATACAAGAGGTATCTCCAAATGGAGATTTAATTCTTCAAACAGTAAGAGCTGAGGCATAGAATTCACGTTAAAATAAAGGTTTTATCTAAACATTATAATTGCTAAATTTTTGTAAATAACCCTTTACAAAATAATTAAACTAATATAGAATGATAATATACTAATTAGAGAGTGTGGTGATGAATCCTCTTGCTTGCATTAGAAGAGGAGAAGATTATGAAAGGTTTTTATCTTAGTGTTGCTATTATAACAGTTTTGGTGGCTTTAGGAATTGTAAGTAGTAATATTCATGAGAGAGAAATTATTAAAAAGGAAGATGAAATAAAGAAACTTAATGAGATAGTAAGAGAGCAACAGGACAAGATTGATACATATAAAATTAATTTAAAAGAATTAAACAAACAATTGATAATTAAAGAAAATGAAATTATTGAAATAGAAAAGCAATTAACGGTTTTAAATACAAAAGTAAAGAACGGAAGATCTCCCTAGCCAGATGGTGAGTAGAGGGAGTTCAAATGTAAAAAGAACACTTTATGTGACTGCCACTGCATACACGTCTTTTTGTAAAGAAGGCTGTATAGGCAAGACAAGTTTAGGTATAGATGTATCCAAAGATATTACTTATAACGGAATGAGAATAATTGCAGCAGATAGAGCTATTATTAAACCTAAATCAATTGTTAGAGTTTACACAAGAGATGAAACCTTTATTGCATATGTAGCTGATACTGGTTCAGCCATAGTTGGTAATAAGATTGATGTGCTAGTATCTGTTAGGAATGAAAAAGTTGCATTTGATTTTGGAAAACAGAAGAATGTGAAAGTGGAAATATTGAGAGAAGGAGAGTGATAATTTGAGAGTTTGGAATTTTAACATAGGCGATCATGCTGTAATAAACCGAAAAGCTATTGTTGGATTACCAGACAATGTTGGAGATTTAATTCAAATTGCTGATCAGCTAGATTATGGATCATATGACTATAGAGTGAAGCTTCCAGATGGTACATATACAAAAGTCAAAGAAATAGAATTAAATAAAATTAATTCAGATGACTCAATTTTAAAAATTAACATTGGTGATACGTATTTAAACAGTAAGAAAGAAAAAGGTAAAATAATATTAATAGACTATTTATATAGACAATGCGAGATAGAGTATATAGATGGATCGATGGAAGTAGTTGATATAAGTAATGTTGTGAAGGAAGGGATAGAATGTTAATTATTCTTGAGGGAAACGAGTGTTGTTTTAAAACTACAATAGCAGAAAAATTACATAAAGAATTAAATATTCCTATAATAAAAGGATCTTCTTTTGAGCATTCGCAATGTACGAATGAGGAATTGATACATAAGTTTAAAGAGCTGACCAAGCTTAACAATACAATCATTGATAGATTTATATATAGCAATAGAGTTTATGCAACTTTATATAAAGATTATGCAATTTTGACCAACGAGCAAAGAAAAGAAATTGAGGACTTGATTAAAAATAAAGCCACAGTCTATTACTTACATGCTGATGACAATGTAATTGAAGAAAGAATTAGACAACGTGGAGATGAATATGTTGATGTGAGCATGGTCGGCAAGATAAATGATGAATATACAAGAGCAATTTTAGATTGTAACTTAAGAATTCAAGTGTACAACACAAACGAATGGACAAGTAATGAAATCACTGAAGAAATAATTAAAGATAATAAATTAAATTAATATAAAAATCTCAGTTTATTAAGAAAGGAGGATTTTCTTTGGTTAGAATAATTGAAATTCATTATGCAGTAAACAATAAAGATAAATTTCAATCAAGAATTATTGAAGAAGATTCTTTTGAAATATATAAAGAAAATATAATTAAAGACGGGAATTCAAAGCTCCCTAACCAGTCTATTCCACGACACTGTAAGGTAGAAAATATGAATAGTGGTGAAGGATGGTTAGAGTGTGAATTCACAAATCCTTTTCACAGTGCAAAGATGAAACATATAGCGTGGGAATTAACACTAAATGAAGATAAAATAATAAAATTTGAAAATGGTGGAAAGATACATATGTTAGAGCCTTCTAATGATGTTGTCCGAGGATATATTAGAGAATTCGAATGTGATTTTACTAAATAAATTAATTGTTTTAACATGATTAATTAAATAAAAAGGAGTGGTGATAATGCAAGCTGGAAGTAATGAGTGGTTTAAAAAACTTAATGAGAATTACAAATTTTCACTAAAAATTGCTTTTGTTCTAATTAAGGAGCGAGACGGTAATACAAGTATATTTAGCACTGAAATTAAATCAAAGTCACAAATAGAAAACGTAAAATATTCTCACATCAGCAAAGATACATGGAATAGTGAAGGTTCTGCCGTTTTATTAGTAAAGGAAATCAAAGATGCTTCACATTACCTGCAAGAAATAAAGCGATTAAAGGTGATTTGGGGATTTGCATTGATTAAGAAAGAGGCAATATAAAGTAGGCTGTTTTACTCAATATGAAAGGAGCTTTTATGAATATAGAGTTAATAAAGAAATTTATGAAGATTGTTCAAAAATATTCTCCAAGCTGTTTTATTAATTCAAACTTCGAGTTAATTATTGAACCTAAAAACAATATTTATTTCAGATTAGAGAATGTAGAAACAGAGTTGGAATTGAAGTGTAAAGTTTTAGCTTGGTTATCCAGACCAAGTTGTAAGGGAGTTAGTGACTATTGGCAGAAAAGGATTAGAGCTGTTGTGAATGAGTTTTTAGAAACTGATTTCAACTTTGAAGAAATGAACGAAATTTACACTTATTTAGGAAATGACTGCAATAGAAAAAAGACAATTAAATTCATTGAGTCCAATTATGACTTAAATATGCTTTATACATAATATGAAACTAAATCTTAATAAATCAACTCTTTTATGATGAAAAGGAGGTGATTAACATGTAACAATCAATTACTTTTCGTCACCCTAGTCATTGGAAATAATATAAAATTGGAGGAATAAAAATGAGTAATTTAGAGAGCAGAGAGTCCTATGTTGAGAGAGAATTAAATAACTGGAAAGAAAGTTACATAGTAAAACCTGAACAGGATTTTTTACTTCGGTCAATGTTTGAATTGCAATTTCAATTCAAAGTGACACCTGATGAACATGTTAAAGCTAAACGAGATCTAATTTATACAATTCAAGGGATAATGTCTAGTTTGAAATTAGTACCAGCGTTAAATAAAGATAGATTTAAAGTTTTGGTAATAGTAGGTAGCGATCATAAACAAGTAAGAGTATTTCAGATGTTTCAAAAAATGTTTGTTGATAGAATTCCATTAAATGAAATACAGGTTAGTGGAAATGGTAAAATCCGTGTCCCTGTAATCAATACTAAAGAATTTGAAATTAGAATTGAAAATGACAATATAAATTTACTTCGTGGATTAAGAGCAGATTACATATTAAACCTATCTGGAAACACAGAAGTTGATGAGTATTTTAGAAATATGAATCAATTATAAAAATAAATTAAATACATAATGGAGGTAATCAATAAAGATTACCTCTAAACATAAAATTTGTATTTTATTAGAACAATAGATTAACTAAAGGAGGATATGTTATATGGAATTATTTAATCATTTAGCTTTTGGAACACCGAATGGATTATCGGTCAAAGACATGGAAAGGGTAATAGATAAATTGTTAAGTGACTTTGACTGGCTATGTCACAATGACCTTACAATAAAGGAACTAAATATAGCTGTAAACACTGGAGAAATCACATTTATATATAATACTGAGCCTTGGGAGCAAGCTGTATGCGTCTCATTTAACGCAAACGGTTCTCAAATATCTATTAATTCAAATGATCCCAATGCGACAATAGATGTTTTTAATTCATTGTGTGAGTTAGATTGGGGATGGACTGAAGTATGAAATGTAAAATGTCTGAATGTCAATGGTGTGCGTTTGAACAGTGTTGTCCAGAGAGTAAAGAGATTTATAATGAAGCAATTCCAAATAGCAAAGAGTGTCCCCATTATTATGATTTAAAAAGTACTGCTGAAGTAAATCGAAAGGAAATAATTGATGAGATTAATGATATTTTAAAAGAACTAGGTGGAACACTTTCAAGTAAACACTTAAATGAATTAATGTCCATGAAAGCCAAAGAACTCTGGAGTGCTTACGAGGCAACATATGATTTATATAGATCTCATCGAACAAATTTAGCATTAGACGAGATACTAAAAGAGGTTGAAAAGCATGGTGTTAAATGGGTAAAGGAAAAATATAAAATTAAATAAATACATATAAAATAGGAATTTTAAATGGAAAAAATAAATTAAAAAGGAGATTAAAAAATGAGGAATGTACAATGTTTCAAAATTAAAAATGGAACGAATTTTGATAAGGCTATAAAGAAACATTTTAAATTACGTTCAAAATGGGACAGTGTTTTTCAAAAGGTTGGAGAGTTGTTAGGAGAAAACATCACCAAAATGGCAATTGAGACTGAATATTTATTTGTCGATATTAATGAAATCCAAAATGAAAATAATAAAAAGCTGTTCACTAAAGATGGGAAACTTAAAAGTAATTCAAAGAGAGCTAAACAAATTCTAAATGATTATAAGGAAATTATTAAAACTGAAGGACTTTCTGAGTTTGAGAATTTAAGTTTAATTAACTTCACATATGGAGTAATGAGAAGACGTGGACAAAGTCTTAAAAGCTTTGTGACAAGTGAAGATGATATTTATTATCAAGCAGATTTTGATCTGGAAAAAGAATCTAATGGGCTTGTTATACCTATCTCAGAAATTGAGTATGAAGAGAAGTATTTAGAAGAGTTGAAAAAGAGAGAATCCAGAACAGCTTAAATCAGCAATACTAAAAGAAATGGAGGTTGACTACTATAGATAGAATACTTGTAATTAGTGATATTCATGGCTGCTATGATGAATTTGATAAGCTCCTACACACTGTAAAATATAGCTCAGCAACAGATCAATTGATTTTACTTGGAGATTACATAGACAGAGGTAAAGATAATAAGAAAGTTGTTGAAATTGTAAGAGAACTTGAAGGATATGGAGCAATTGCGTTGAGAGGTAACCATGATCAGATGTTTTTAGATTTTGTTAAGAGACCACATGTATACTCAAATGTTTACAATTATTTGAGAAATGGCGGAGAAATAACTCTTAGAAATTACATAAATGACTTTGACTCTTATCAATGGCACGATGAAACATATAGAAAATGGGCAGAGGAAATTGTGTTGCAGCATGGTGATGATATAGGTTTTATTGATTCACTCCCTTATTATTACGAAACTGAAGAGTATATATTTACCCATGCAGGGATCAATCCTCATTTAAAAGATTGGAAGAATACAGGCAATGATGATTTCATTTGGATTAGAGATCAATTTTTAAATCACAATCATGAACTTAAGCATACTGTAATTCATGGTCATACTCCATGTACATATTTACATAAGAAGAATGATATCTTCTTTGGTAATAAAAAGATTGGCATAGATGGAGCTTGTGCTTACGGTGGACAGTTAAATTGTTTGGAAATTAAGGATGGAGAATTTAAACAGTATCAAGTATGTAAAATAAATTAAAACAGAAGTTTTATAGATTATTTGTTAGACAAAAATGAGATGAATGGATGGGAATAGATGGTTAAATTGAAACCTCATAACTACAGTTGTATAAGGTGCGAAAGAAAGCAGTATACAAATGAAAAGTGTTTCGGATGCGGTGGAAAAGTATTTGTGGAACTGAAGAATAAACAGGAACTCACTTTATTTTTAACTGATGAAGAATTAGATATTATCATAAATTGGGGATTTATAGTTTCGACTGACAGACCATTGAATGAGAAAGAGCAAGAATTATATTTCAGAATAACTGATTTATAGATGGAGAGGTGATTTTTTGATTGGAATAATAATTGGCTTAATTATTTTTGTCATAGGATTAACTAGTTGTCTTATAGGAGCTGCTGGTTGGGTATTCAATGAAAATAAACACAGAGTGGAGTATTTTTTGATTGGAGCTGTAATTCTAAACACGGGCGGTATTATCGTACAAATTAGTGCTTTATTTATTAAATAAAAAGAATACTTTATTGAGAAAGGAGGTTAAGTAATGACCTATGAGGTAACTGTCACAACATATGATCTTGAAGAGGATACTCAGGTACTTGAAACACAACAATTCGAAGAGTTAGGTACTGCCAAAAGACACTTTGATTCTGTTAAATACCTAAAAAATGTAGATAACGTAAAGTTAACTGTTGTTCTTGAAAGTTGGTGATGAAATCGGGTTTTTATTTAGAAAAGGAGAGAATATGATGAGCGAAATCTTAATAGTTTTTGAGACTGATAAAGATGAGAAAGAATATATTTTGAATAATAAAATTTACGATTGTATACATACTGCATCAATATTACGAGGAGCTGGTAGCATCCATTTAAAAAGAGATGTCACATTCGATACTGTAACTTTCATAAGAAAAGATTACTGTGGTGGAAACTATTGTGATTACGCTCTATATTTAGACAAATTCATAAGAGAATTAAATAACTATAAATTAGTGACCAAGGAAACTAAATACGTGTAAAATCAAGATTTTAAAAGGAGGATGAGATAAATGTACGAGCATATCAATGAAGCTATCGATAAAGTTATTGAATATCATAAAACTCTTGATCCTAAAAGTCACAGCTTGACAGAAAAAGAAGCACATTATTTTATTCAAGGTCTCGAAGTTGCAAAACAAATTGTCAATCAGTCTCAGGAAATTGATATTGAAGAAGTATCTTATGAAACATTTGAAAATGTAGTAAAAAATTTAAGAACTACACTAAATCAATATGATATGGAAGAAATTATTGGTAATGTTTTTATGGAAAAGGAGATGGAAACACTATGAAAAAATATTTAACTATTAATCTAGATGAATTAATGGATCAAGGATACTTTTACACATCATTTGATATCGGAGGAAGAGGTCATCAGATTACGATTGAAGAAGATGATTTAAGATTTCTTAAATGAGTTTGCGGAGATTACTAAGGAAAGAGTAAAAGAACTACTTTATGAAGACGAAGATTTTGAGGAATAAATTGCTATAAAACTGGATTTTAATAGAAAAGGAGGAATAGAATGAGGCTATTTACAGCTAAAAACTTAAAGCAAATTTTTATTCAAGGTGAACTAGAGCCATTTTGTGATGTTGTTGGAATTGATTTGGATGAGTTTGAACAAACAGAAGGACATGAAGTTTACTATTTAATGGATAGAGAAATCGAAGAACTAAAAGAAAAAGGAATTTTTCCAGTGTTTATTTAATATAAAATTCTGTTTTTATTGAAGGGAGATGAATTATGCACATTATTAAATATATTGAAGAAGCACCAGATGGATTAATTAAATGCACATATATTGATATTCTCAACTTTCGCATTTTGATCGCATTAAGTGAATCAATTTGGTACACCAAAAATAAAGTACGAAGGATACCATTTTGGATTAATAATAAAGGATTCTTTTGTTATAAGTTAGCGATTAAAATTGGGATTCGAAAAGAGTAATAAATTCAATTATTTATTGTGTAATTAAAAAGTATAAAAGGAGAATATAATGATTGATTAAAATTTTAGAGCTGTTCGGCGGAATTGGTGCACCAAGAAAAGCATTAATAAACCTTGGAGTTAATCATAAGTGCATTGATTATGTTGAATGGCAGCAAAACAGAGTAAAAGCATATAACGCACTTTACGATCATTTACATAAGCCACAAGATGTTAGAGGTTGGAATTTAAAGCCTGATATATTAGTTCACGGTTCACCATGTCAAGATAATAGCAGAGCAAACAATAATCGAAAAGGCTCTGCTGAAGATTCAAGATCACAGTTAATGCTTGAGACATTGAGAGTAATTAAAGAGATGGGAGAATGGAGACCGAGAGTTGTTATTTGGGAAAATGTTAAAGGAGTTCTGGATAAAAAAGTAATGCCAGTATTCAATTACTATCTTCAAGAAATGGAATCGTTGGGATACACAAACTCATTTGATGTGTTAGATGCTAGAAATTTCGGCATTCCACATGCTCGTGAAAGAGTTTTTTGTATATCATTGTTGGACAATGAAAAGTTTGACTTTAGTAAGCTTGAACACAAACCAATGCGAAGTATAAAGGAATTTTTAGAATATAATCCAGATGATAACATTCCAGAGCAATACATAATTAATATCCCGTCAATGTTAAGTAAAATCAAGGAATTCAATCCTAAACCAACTGGAAGCTACAAACGTCAATTAGATGTTATTATGGACTACTGTTATACAATAACTGAAAGACAGGATAGATGTCCGAATGCAGGAATTATTAGGTTAAATAGACCACAATATCGATATTTAACAGAACGTGAGTGTTGGAGATTACTAGGGTTTGATGATGAAGATTTTGACCTTATGTTGAAGGAATTTCCAACTAAAGAGGGTAAAAGAAACGCTACTTTGTATGCTTTAGCTGGTAATAGTATAGTTGTTGATGTTTTAGAAGCAATATTCAAAGTAATCTTGGACAAACATATATTAAGATAAAACTTCAATTTTATAACAAATAATAAATTAAACTAATATAAGAAGGTGGTTTGTATATCAAATTTTATTAAGTCTCCACTCAATTACGTTGGTGGAAAGTTCAAGTTACTCCCACAAATTATTCCTCTATTCCCTGACAGTATCAATACATTTATCGATCTGTTTGCTGGAGGTTGTAATGTAGGAGTAAATGTTAATGCGAATAGAATTTTATTAAACGATACTCAGGAAGAGGTTATTAATCTAGTAAAATATCTATATGAGAATGATGTAAATACTTTAATTGAAGAACTTGAAGGAATAATGGATAAATTTAGCTTGAATGCATGGGAAAAAGAACCATATTTAGCATTACGTGATGCTTATAATAATGGTGATAAATCCGAAATGATGTTTTATGCTTTAGTGGTTCATTCCTTTAGTAATCAAATTAGATTCAATCGACATGGTAAATTTAATATGCCTGTAGGGAAAAGAACATTCAATCCGCAACTAAGAAAACGATTCATTACTTTTGTAGATGTAATTAAACAAAAAAATCTAACCTTTTCTACCTGTGACTTTGCCACCTTGAAGTCAAGCAAACTAAATGAAGATGATTTTGTATATTGCGATCCTCCTTATCTTGTTACTACGGCTGCTTATAACGAACAAGGCGGATGGAGTGAAGAACATGAATTCAAATTATTTAATTTGTTAGATGAGTTAAATGAGAATGATATAAAATTCGCTTTATCAAATGTTTTTGAGAACAAAGGAAAGAAAAATGATATATTAATCGAATGGTCTAGAAAATACAAAATTCATTATCTGAATAATACATACTCAAATTGTAATTATCAAGCTAAAGATAAAAGTAAAAATAGCACTGTTGAGGTGCTAGTAACAAATTACTAAACTATACTTTCCAAAAGGAGTTGATTAAAATGCCCAATGAACCAACAACAGAGAATACACTACAACTGATAAATGAATCATATAAGTTACTGGATGAAATGTTTCATATGTTAGATAGTAGTAATCCAAAT
This sequence comes from Cytobacillus sp. Bva_UNVM-123, assembly GCF_046351715.2. NCBI lineage: Bacteria > Bacillati > Bacillota > Bacilli > Caryophanales > Bacillaceae > Cytobacillus > Cytobacillus sp. Bva_UNVM-123. Next base: position 3,017,423 of record NZ_CM177772.1, on the reverse strand, counting down.
ACGGAACATGTTAAACATATCAATGATAACTTAGCTGCATCAGTAAATTATATTGTTTATGCAAATACATACTTAAAGTCGAAAAAATTATAGTCAATGGAGGAGGCTCAAATAAATTTGCCATTTAATGAATACAAGCTAGAAACCTTATTATCCTTTGTTAGTAAATTAGAAGAACAAATAGGAGAAATATCATTAAAATTAGAGTTTAATCGAGATATCAAGGACTTAGATTGGGATGAATACGAGGTAAACATATCTAATATGTATAACACTTTGCGATTACTTAAAGAAGAAATTAATTACTAATAACACAATTTAAAATAATTAAACTAAACTATTGACTATGATTTAATTAAACTAATATAATTATATTATCCTGAAAGAGTGATATAGATTTATTGACACTCTATTTTAAAAAAGTGAGGTGATTAAATGTATTTGGTTATTTACAAAATTATTAGTACAAGCAACCTCAATTTTATTTAGGAGTGAAGCAGCATGGAAAACCAAATTTGTATGATTTGCGATAAATTAAATATAGGTGAGAAATGGAATGTACAAATAAGAGATGATAAATCTTCTGTTATTATCACTGGACATAAGGATTGCATTGACAATATTGACAATGAGATTAAAAGAATTGAAAAGAATTCAAAAAAGATAACATTGAAAAAGATATTGAAGGAAATTGGATTGAATTTAGAATTCTAATATCTTTTTATAGTAGCAATAATATCACTGCAAGTAGATTAAGGACAAGTTAAAAAGTTCTAATTATAAGGTTAAATAATCTAACTAAGGAGATTCATATATGAGAAAACAACACAAAAGTTACAATAAGGGGTTAGTACGTACCATCTTTAATAACACATACGAGGCTTCATTTAACCCTTATAGAAAGTTTTATAGTTTCATTAGTATTGAAGGAAAAGATCATTATTTTGAATATGATGGAAAATTCATTAGTGAAGCAAGAACGCACTTTGAAGAACAGACAAGGTTAAATTCTGGTAAGTTTAATGGGAAAGTTTATTCATTTGAAAAATAATTAAATTGAGGTGAAAGAATGTTATTTGCTCATAAAAACTCTCTTGTCACTGTTTCTGAGGTTGAGGAAGATGGAGTCATACAAACTTTTTCGGGTGAGTTTCCAATTAAAAAGGGAGAGCTAAAAATTACTGATGAATATGGTAACTCAGATGTAATTACAAGGTGCAGGTTAAATGAGTACTATGTTCCAGTAAAAAAAGTAAAACAAGTAAATGTAGTTACAAAGAGTCCGTTTGAAGAAGCTTATCTCAATGAGTTAGCTGAAAATTATAAGCAAGATTGGGTTAATGATGAAGATTACATATTTGAAGATGAAGTGAGAATTAATGAGAAATAATTAAATTGAAAAATATATGTACGGAAAGTGGGTAATTGAGTGACGTTAATTACAAAAGATAGAAAATCTCACATTCAAAAAACAGAATTTAACAAAGAGAGATTCGATAAATTTGTAAATGAAATTGTACAAGATTCAGAAAAAAAGTTTGAACCGTCAGCCATTAAACAACTTAAAGACAACATTATCGTTCAATTAGAAGGTAGGTCTGAAATCGAAGCTGAAAGACTATTTGATTTAATCATAAGAGAATCAAACGATAATATTACAAAAAACACACCTTCTTTCACATATTTATCAGCCTCAGCTTTATTAAGGAAAATATACAAAAAAGCGTCAAAGGAAAGAGGGTTTGATTATAGAAAAGGATATGGTGATTATTATTCCTTTGTTTTAATGATGACAGAGAAAGGTCTATATTCTGAAGATATTATTAAATCTTATAGTGAAAAAGAGTTAAAACAAGCAGGGAAAATTATTGATAAGAATAAAGACAGATTGTTTTCATATGCTGGATTGTTTTTATTGGATAAAAACTATCTGATAAAAAGTTACAGTGGGAAACAATTAGAATTACCTCAAGAGAGATTTCTTACTACAGCCCTGTATTTAATGAAAGACGAGAAAAAAACAAAACGAATGGACTATGTTAGAGAAGCTTATTGGGTATTATCTAATCAATATGTTGGTCTAGCAACACCAACCTTAATGAACAGTGGAAGACCACTTGGGACACTTTCATCATGTCACATTTTAACTATGGATGATAGTTTAAAGAGCATTATGGATGTAATAAAAGATGTATCCACTTTCAGTCAAAACGGTGCTGGAATAGGAACATACCTTGGCTATTTAAGAGCTGGAGGAAGCTGGATTCGTGGATATAAAGGACGTTCAACAGGCGTTGTTCATCCTTGCAGGTTGTTAAGTAATATAGCAGAATATGTTGATCAATTGGGTGCAAGAAAAGGTGGTATTGCAGTTTATCTACCTTTATGGCATTTAGATATTTTTGATTTTCTTGATTTACGTTTGAAAACTGGTTCTCAGGAAAGACGAGCGCATTCTATTTTTACAGCAGTATGTATTCCTGATGAGTTTATGCGTAGGTTAAATAATCGTGAAACTTGGACAATTGTTGATCCTTATGAAGTTAATAAAAAGCTAGGGATTGATTTAAATACATTATACGATAATAAAAAACTAAGAGATGGCGAAATTCCAAACGAAGTTGACCATGCCTTTACATATTATTATCGAATTGTAGAGAAAAGTGAACTGGAGTTAAAGCGTGTAGTGCAAGCCAAAGATATTTACGCAAATATTTATACTGCTAGAAAAACTGGTGGAACTCCATTTTTATATTATAGTGACACATCAGCAAGAATGAATCCTAATTCACATAAAGGTATTCCACATGCAAGTAACCTGTGTACAGAAATTATACAGAATATGTCACCAGATAAACATGAAGAGGATGTTTTAAAAGAAGGTGGAGTTGTACTTCAAATCAAACATGGTGAAGGATTAGTCACATGCAACCTAAATTCACTTGTACTTCCAAATGTATTTAAAGATGATACTATTGATCTTCAACGAGTTACAGACATTCAAATGAGAATGTTAGATAATGTTATCTCATTAAATAGGACTCCTGTGCAACAAGCATCGCATACAAATAAACAATATAGAGCTGTAGGTGCAGGAGCTATGGGATTAGCTACACTTATTGCAGATAGACAGATTCAGTGGGATAGTAATGAAGCAGTCGAGTTTGCTGATAACTTATTTGAAAAATATGCTTATTCACTAATACTGTCTTCACATAAGTTAGCAGTTGAGAAGGGATCGTATCCTTTATTTGAAGGGTCTGAATGGCATACAGGAGAATACTTTGAAAAACGAGGATACAGTGCTTCTGAATGGCTAGAACTTAAAGATAAAGTTATGAATGGTGGAATTCGTAACTCTTATTTAGCAGCAATTGCTCCAACTGGAAGTAATAGTGTAATAATGGGTGGAGTTTCTCCAAGTTGCGATCCTTTATATGAAGTAATTTATCAAGAAGAAAAGGCTGGAATGAATGTAACAATGATTCCACCAAACTATTCACCTAAGACAATGTGGTTCTATAAGAGTGGATTTGAAATGGATGAAATGTGGTCTATCAATATTATCTCAGCTATTCAAAAACATATTGATCAAGGTATCTCACATAATATGCATATTCATAAGTCAATTAAGGCAAGTGAAATGTTACGATTAGATGTTGGAGCGTGGGAAAAAGGATTAAAGACCATCTATTATACCTACTCAGACACGAATAACGTTGACCGTTCAGAAGGATGTTCATTCTGTGAAGCATAATTAAATTAATCTGCACCTACTTAGTATATAGGTGCAGATAAGAATACTAACAAAGGAGATAATAATATTGTCTACAATTAAACCGTTTCGTGTATTTAATGGGAAAGTTAACAATAAATCAACTAGAGCATTTGGTGGAGAGGCAAGTGGAATTTGTGATTGGGATGATTTAAAATACCCTGCACTATTACAAATTAATAAAGAAATGTTTAGTGAATATTGGATTGAAGATGAAATTCGACTAGGGGAAGATATTAAGGATTATCGACAAAAACTTACAGATAAAGAGCGATATGCTTTCAATGTTGTTACTGGCTATCTCACTCAATTAGATTCCATTGCGAATAGATTCAACTTCTTATTAGGCTATTTAACTACTGATCCAAGTATTGCTGGATGTGTACAGTTAATCGCTTCTTTTGAAGGACTACATAATCGCTCTTATCAATATTTAACTTCAACAATGTTAAATGATACGGAGAAACGTCAAGCATTTAATGCTCCTAAACAATTGAAAACATTGATGAAACGAAATCAAATTATTATTGATAAGATTCAGGCATTAGTTGATTATGTTGAAGATGTACTTGTCGGTAAAGCAAAGGAAGATGAATCTAAGTTCTTTAAGCTTCTTTATGAAGGATTGTTAGCTTATATTATTTTAGAAGGATTATATTTTAGTGGTGGATTTGTTTATTTCCATTCACTAGCAAGGGATAATAAAATGATTGGCTCAAACAATATGATTAACTTAATTAAGAAAGATGAAACGCAGCATAATGTATTCTATGGATTAGTTATGCAAATTTTAATGTTGGAAAATCCTCAATTAAATAATCAAGAGAACTATGATTATGCAGTTAACTTCATAAAAGAGTGTGTCGATGCTGAAAAGGAATGGGCTAATGAAATCTTCTCTGATATTGAGACTATGAGTATTAAAGAATACACAGATTATATCGAATATCTTGCGAATGTTATCTGTAGAAATGCTGGATTAAATGACATTTATACTGATAATAAAGATATTAAATCTAAATGGATTCTAAACTATGGTGAGAAGAATGGTGAACATAGAGCGACAAAAGCAGACTTCTTTCAAACAAATGTGATTAATTATAGTCATGAAGGTGGCGAAGGTTTTGACCTCTAAAGCAGCGTACTACTTTTCAATGACAGGAAACACTAAATCAATACTTGAGCAACTAGAGAATATTAATGAATGGGATGTTTATGACCTTAATGAAATGAATCCAGAAGATGTTGATTTTAAGGATTATAAAACAATATTAATTGGAACATTGACGTTAGGTAGAGGAACGCCTCCTATATATTTTAAGAAGATTTTCAAGCAATTAGTAGAATTGAAGAATAGGAAGATTGGATTGTTCGGTAGTGGACAGTCACATTATGGTGATGATTTCTTTTGTGGAGCATTAGATGTCCTTGAAGATTTGCTGAGACAAAAGAATGAAATAGCTTTTAAATTAAAGTTTGAGAGCTACCCTACACCACCGGTAATTGAAGAATTTAAAAGTTTAGTTAGGGGGATGAATTAAATGAAAAAGTTGCTTAAGTTTGAGAAGGAGAATTGCCCTGCCTGTACAATGGTGGAGAATTTTCTAAATGACAATAATGTATTAGCAGAGAAAGTTAATCCATTTGATAATCCAAACCTTGCTGTAAAATTTGAAATTTCAAGTGTGCCAGTTACTATTTTACTAGATGAAGAAGGTAATGAGATTTCTAGATCAAGAGGTTTTAATCCAGATGAACTTCAAGAATTAATTAGTAAATTAATATAAAAAAGGCAATATCTTAATTGGTAAATTTCTTTACTAAAACTTGAACAAAAGGAGATTAATATGACACAAGCAAAACAAATTCGAAAAGGTATGTTAATTTTTATTCACCCAGAAAAGAAACAAGGTAAAGTATTATACATTAAAGGTGAAACAGTTGGTGTCGAGATAATTGTAAACAAACAAAGTAACTTACGCACAACTAAAACAGAAGAATGGAAAATTAAAGATGTCTCACCATTGAGAAAACGCAAAGCTAATAATAAAACATATAATCGAAATGAAACTTACTATATGGTTCGTGACTTTCATAAGGCATTTAATCATCCTTATAATGAAACACCTACTCCGATGGATAAAAAAACAGCTTTAAATCGTACTGTATGGACTGCGGAAGAATTAGTTGAATTATTGTACGCAACTGTTGGTGGAAATAAAGTTGAATTCTTGAAACTTACTGATAGTCTACTAGATGGAATTGGAGCTGCAATTAATAAAATGGTCGAAGAAGCAAAACCTGTCGAAGATATTCTTGTTGCTCAAGCTGATGCATTAACTGATGTTGAGTATTTTAATCAAGGTTCATTTACTATTCTAGGTGTTAAACCTTTTAATCTATTTAAAATAGTACAGGAAGCAAATATGGGTAAATTACATAACGGTATCCCTAAGTTTAGAAAAAGTGATGGTAAGATAATTAAGCCTGAGAACTGGGAACGTGATTTCGCACCAGAAAAGAGATTAAAAGAAGAAATTGAACGTCAGAAGAAAGATAAAGTCATCGTAGTACGTGATGGGAATGGTAATAGAGTCACAATGGAGTTTCCCCAATAATATATTGTAAAATAAGGATTTTATTTGAATCAACTTAATACATAAATATACAGGTGGGAGTAGAAATACTTTCACCTATTCTAATATAAAGGAGAGCTTGAATGAGTAAAGCTGATTACATAATAAAGGACAATATTAATAAAATACTTCAATTTGGTAAATCCGATGAAGGGGTAAATGTTCGACCGAAATGGGAAGACGGATCACCTGCTTATACGCTAAAAGTTTTTGGTGTGTTAAATGAATATGATTTAGAAGAAGAGTTTCCAATTGGTACACTTAGACCTACTGCATGGAAGTCTGGATTAAAAGAAGACCTTTGGATTTATCAAGATCAGTCAAATGATGTGAATTTACTAGAGAAGAAGTACGGAGTTAAATACTGGGATTCATGGAAGAATGAGCGAGGTAATTTGGGTTTAGCTTATGGAAGACAAATGCAATATGAGCACAAGTATAAGGAAGGTTATTTCAATCAGATTGATAGACTTATATGGGACTTGAAAAATGACCCTTACAGTCGTAGAATGATCACTAATTTATATAATCATCAAGATTTACATGACATGACGCTATATCCATGTGCATTCCTAACAATGTGGGATTTTGATGGTGAAAGATTAAATATGACACTTGTGCAGCGATCATCAGATTATCTTGTAGCTGGAAACATAAACGTAACTCAGTATGCTTTATTGCAACACATGATTGCTCAATCAGTGGGAATGAGGGTGGGTAAGTTGCATCACTATATTAATAATCTTCATCTATATACTCGTCATATCGAACAAGCAAAAGAAATAACTAATCGTGAACCATTACCTGCACCACTATTGATAATTGATGATGCCATTAAAAACTTCTATGATTTTAAACCTGAACACTTCAATTTAGAAGGGTATGAAAGACATTCGCAGATTAAGTTAGACGTAGCCATTTAACTCAATTAATAAATTTAAAATAAATTAAACTAAACTATTGAATTAAAGTAATTAAACTAATACAATGAGAGTAGCTATTATATTTACTCTTTTTTAATACAAAAAATATGAGGTGATGGAAATGTGTTTAGCAAGTACATACTTAAATGAACTAAGTAAGATTCAGAGAAAGATGCAATCCGATATTGCAAAAATTAGTAAGAAAGAATCAGAGTATGATAGAAAAGTATCTGACATTTATCATAAGATTGAGATTTCTAAATTCAATGCTTGTGAGGGATACTATCTTTCTAAAGAATTACAAGATGTACTACAAAAAAGAAGAGTAATAAAGCATGAAGGATCAAGATTAAGAAACATCTACAAATCATTATCCTTGGGAAGTAGAATACCTCAAGTTCAAAAAAGCATAGAAAAGACAATTAAAGAAAACAAAGAATATACTTCAAACTTTGGAATAAGCTTCAGTGATATTGAGTCAGAAGTTTTACATTAACAAGGAATGCATAGATAATACATAGAGATTGACGCATTAAAATAATTAAACTAATAACATTTATATAAAAGTCAAATTTTATAAAGAAAGAGTGGGAGGAGTTAAAAATGGAAAATAAGCTGCTAAAAGAAATCACATGTGATAATGGAATTCCTTTTAATAGTATTAATCCATTAAAGCCAGTTGTGATTGAGGGTATTAAGTTAAATGAAAAACTAATAAATACAAATCTTGTCATAGAAAAGGAGGAATAAACTTGTCAATAAAAATAACAAAAATGAGTGAGCTATCAGATGAACTTAGAGAAATCAGAAAAGAGATTGTGGGAAAGGTGTTAATTCTTACCACTGAGATTGAATATGCAACTGGGTCAAGAAAAACAAAGTTAAAAGCAAAGTATGAAGCATATCAAGAAGTGTGGGATATTCTAGGTGGAAATCTTGAAGATGATTTAAGTTAGAAACAAATTAAAATTTCACTTTCATAGACTTTTAAGGAGGTGATAATAATGTCAGAACTTATCATTGATGAGAATAATAAGGTAATAGATTTAAGTAATTTAAAAAAATATATAAGTTTTAAAATTAATTAAACTAATGTTAAAAAAGTAACCATTTCTATCTATAAGGAGAGGATAGGTTGTCAAAAAAGAAAAATGAAGGAAAACTTTTTGAGCAAGATGTGGAGACGAGTTGCAATGAACAAAATATCTTTTATTTTCGTGTTAGAGATGTAAAATTGCCTCCAGATGTAAGAATGAGAGTAAAGCTTCCACAAAATAAATTCGATTGTCTTCTATATTATAAGGATCATTTATTTCCAATAGAAATGAAGTCCACTAAAGACAAGAGTATTAGTTTAAAAGAACATATGATAAAACAACATCAGATTACTAGTTTAAAAGAATCTACAAAGTATAATGGTGTGATTGCTGGTTTTTTACTTAACTTTAGAGAACCAGAAACACGAACATTCTTTATACATATTGACGAGTTTATTAAATATAAAAACATAGCTGAAAATCAATTATCACATACATATAAAAGCAGGATTAATGAAAGCAGTATTCCTTTAAGAATTTGTGAAGAAATTGGAGTAGAGGTTAGAAGTGTGCTGAAAAATGTAAGGTACAGACACTATATGAATAAGTTATTAGATGAATTGATTGAGAGATATAAATAAATAGATAAGATGGTGATAATGTGAATGATGATACTTTTATTGTAAAACGAAATAATACTATAATTATTAAGCATAAATCGGTACAAGAAAAATTCAAAAAAGAACTATTGGAGAAAATTCCAGAATACATAATTGTCAGATTAGCAGAGCAAATACATAAGCATTTTTAATTCCATTAATAGAGTAGATTGACAACATTTACAATCTACTCTATTTTTTGTATATTATACTTAATAGAATAATATAGGGGGTACGTTTTATGAGAGCCAATTGGTCTAATGATGAAACCGAATTACTTAAAAAGATTTATTCAATCAAAACATCGAATCAATTAGCTGAATATTTTCCGCAGTACAGCAATACTCAGATTTTAAGGAAAGCAAAACAATTAGGATTAAAAAAGAAACCAGAAGTATCAAAGCAATCTCGCTTACAAAATTCAGTTATTCAAAGAAATGATTTATGGACTGATGAAGAAAAGAAAATAGTACTACAATATTATGGAAAATTTGGAGCTTTAGGTGTTCAAGAAAAATTAAACAATCATCGCTCAACTGAACAAATAAAGAAGATGGCATATCGATTAGGCTTGAATAGACAACAGAAAACAATTATGTGGGAACAGGTTGAAATCAACGTGTATAATGAACAGAATTTCTCCATAGAAGTTGTGTATAAAGGGAGGTAGATGAATTGTTTGCAGTACAAGATATAACCAGTATCATTAAAGCGATTAGAAATGTTGCAGTTTACCTCCGTAAATCTAGAGGAGAATTAGAGAAAGATTTAGAAAAGCATCTGTTAATAATGAGAGAGATATGTGAAAAAAATGAATGGAATTATATTGAGTATGCTGAAATTGGTTCTGGTGAGTCTATTGAAGATAGAATTAAAATAAAAGAACTACTCAGAGATGTTGAGGAAGGGTTATACGATGCTGTTCTCGTGTTTGACTATGATCGTCTTGGTAGAGGAAGTGGTACAGATCAAGACACCATAAGAAGAATTTTCAAAAATAGTGGAACATTGATTATTTCATCTAATCCATTTGAAATATTTAACCCTAATGATGAACGTGATGAAGAAACAATGGACTTTAAAGGGTTTATGGCTAGAAGAGAATATAAGATGATTACTAAACGCTTAACTACAGGAAGAAAAATTGGACAAAGGATGGGAAGGTGGTCAAACGGACAAGCTCCATATGGATATAGGTATAATTCAGATTTAAAAAAGTTAACAATAGACAAAGAGCAGTCGGAAATTTATAAAACACTAATTGTTAAAGAGTTTTTAGATGGTAAGTCAACATATGACATTGCTTGGATTTTAAATAAGAAAAAAATTCCTTCGCCAAGAAATGGTCAATGGACAGCTAATACAGTGAACAGATTACTTAAAAGTGATGTGCACTTAGGACATATTACTTCTAATAAGACAGAAGGTACTCGACTATCGCAAACAAATTCATTAGATAAAAAACCTTTTAGAAAAAAATCAAAAGAAGAATGGATTGTGGTGAAAAATTGCCACACTCCATTAAAAACTGAAGAAGAACACATGAGAATACTTCATCTAATGAGCGAAAAAAAATCTCACTCAAAAGGTGGAAATGTCAATGCTTTATCTGGCTTAGTAAAATGTCATAACTGTGGAAGCACTCTTACTATACAAAGAGAGGAAACTGGTATTTTTATCAAGAAATGTACTGAATGTGGAAGGTGTAAAGGTGGTGAAATTGAGATAGTAGAAGACGCTATCTATAATGCAGCCATCTTTGTAAAAGAAAGATTGTCGCAAATTAACACAATAGAAACCAACAATGTGGAAAAACAAGCAATTATAGAAAGGATAAAACTTTTAGAAGACGAATATGAGAAAAATGAAGAAGCGTTAGAAAAAATTGAGGATGCATATGAAATAGGAATGTATTCTGCGGATAAAGCCAAGAGAAAAATGAAAGTTAGACAAGAAAGAATATTAGAGTTAGAAGATGATTTGAAAAATGAAAAGAAGAAACTAAACGCCTTTTCTATAGTTTCTAATGTAGAGAGGATTAAAAGAATTGATAATTTTTTAAGTGAAGCTGAAAATACAACAGAGCAAAGAAAAATGAATGAAATATATAAAACAATTATAAGTCATGTTAATTGGTATAAAGATGATTTATATGAAGTGAAGGTAACTGTAAATTTTCTTTAAGGGGATAGGCTATATTATAGGCTGTATTCTCTCAATTTAAAAGGTAAATCAATTAGGCTCATATGTAGAATTATGAAAGTATTTGCAACTAATTCTATGTATGGGTCTTCGTAACGTTTTCTGCAGTATGAATCTCGTCATTAAGGACGACGAGAACCCCTTTATTTCTTGCTTCATCACAGGTAGCCACTCTTATAGCAGAGATTAAATTATATAGTCCATCTGCACCAATTTCATTGCTAGAACGCATGGCACCAGTTACGACGATTGGCACCTGACTTTTGAGTGTTAAATCCAGAAAATAAGCTGTTTCTTCTAATGTGTCTGTCCCATGTGTGATCACAACACCCGATACGTTTTCTGTTTTATATGTCTCGATTAATTCCTTCAATTTGTACATTTCGACTGGTGTAATATGTGGTGAAGGGAGGTGAAAGGGCTCCTCAACGATAATATTAGCCATTGAACTTAATTCAGTTGTTTTTTCTATTAACGGATTGTGTTCAGTCGGGCTTACAGCTCCTGTTGAACTGTCTTCACTCATTGAAATCGTTCCACCTGTATGAATGACTAGAACATTTTTCTTTTTCAACATGTATACCCCCAAAGTTTATCAATTTCTCGTCTGCGAAATTAAATCTCGTTTCTTTCATTATTTTTATTAAAAATGCTAATAAAAGGTATGGCTTAAATGAATTTAGTAGACATTTATCATTTAACTGGAAATATATTGTTAACAGTAGCTCTTAAATGGGAGTCTTCATCTAAATAAAGTAAAACTTAAGCTTCTAGTTTTCTTTCTTTTCATAACATGTTACGATTAAGAAAAGAGTATGAAATGAGGGCAGCACATGCTTGGAATATTAACTGCGGGTATTGCCCCTGGATTAGCATTATTAAGCTATTTTTATTTAAGAGATCAATATGACTCAGAGCCTATTTTTACAGTTTTTAAAACTTTCTTGTTTGGGGCGTTGCTCGTTTTCCCAATCATGTTTATTCAATATGTTCTTAAAACAGAGGATATTTTCCAGGCAAGCTTTGTAAATGCCTTTTTTTCTTCGAGTTTACTGGAAGAATTTTTTAAATGGTTTATTCTTTTCTATGTGGTTTATCAACATGCTGATTTCGATGAGCCATATGACGGGATTGTTTATGGTGCTTCAGTTTCACTTGGCTTCGCTACATTAGAAAATATTTTTTACCTTGTTTCAAATGGACTTGAATTTGCACTTGGACGAGCATTGCTGCCTGTTTCCAGTCATGCCTTATTTGGTGTTATCATGGGTTATTATATCGGAAAAGGTAAATTCACAGCAACCTCTAAGACGAAATGGATTATTATTTCGTTATTTTTGCCTTTCATTCTTCATGGCATATATGATTATATTTTAATTACACAGGAAAATTGGTTATTTATTATGCTTCCATTTATGATATTTCTTTGGTGGCTCGGTTTAAGGAAAGTTAAAATGGCAAGGGCAATGAGCGAAAAACATTATGAAAATCAATTGAATTTCTAAAAAACTCTTCATGAAAAATGAAGAGTTTTTTGATTTTGTCATGATATTTTTCTTTGTTTTTGTATAAAAAACCTTCTAATACAAAATATAGAGTTAATGTTAAAAAGAATTACTGTGGGGGTTACAATCAATGAAAACACGCCTTTTATTTCTAAAAGTCTTTCTAAGTGTTTTATTCTGTCTATTCCTTACTCCAATGAGTGGAAATGAGGAGAGTGCTAGTGCATTTTCAAATCAAATTATCCAGAAAGGTGCTGTAGGGGATGATGTTATCGAATTGCAATCTCGGCTCCAATACTTAGGCTTTTATAATGGGAAGATTGACGGTGTATTTGGTTGGGGGACATACTGGGCGCTAAGAAACTTCCAATATGAATTTGGCCTCGATATTGATGGATTGGCAGGTGCAACTACAAAAGCAAAATTAGTAAAAGCCTCGAAATATGATGAGGCGTATGTAAAGAAGCAGATAAATAGTGGAAAGAAGTTCACTTATTATGGTGGAGTTGATTTAAATAAACAAAATGCAACTGGAACAACAACTAAAAAGGCACCTGCCAACCAAGGTGCTGCACAAAAGAAACCGACTGCAGCAAATATTCCTAATGGTTTTTCCCAAAATGATATTCAGCTAATGGCAAATGCTGTGTATGGGGAATCTAGAGGAGAGCCTTATATTGGTCAAGTAGCTGTGGCAGCTGTTATTTTAAATCGAGTTAATAGTGCAACCTTTCCAAATACTGTATCCGGAGTGATTTTTGAGCCAGGCGCTTTTACAGCTGTTGCAGATGGACAAATATGGCTTACACCAAATGAAAATGCTAAAAAAGCGGTTTTGGATGCGATTAATGGATGGGATCCGACAGGGCATGCCCTCTATTATTTTAATCCAGACACTGCTACAAGTGCTTGGATTTGGTCGAGACCTCAAATTAAGCAAATTGGAAAACATATATTTTGTAAATAAAGAGGTGAAGGAAATTGCTTAGGGTGTTATTAATTGCAGTGCTATCATTAGGTGTCGCGGGAACAGCTTTTTGGGGCTACCAAGAGCATCGTGAGAAAAATGCTATCTTAATTAATGCAGAAAATAATTATCAACGCGCCTTTCATACTTTGACTTATAAAGTTGATTTATTGCATGACAAAATCGGAACAACTTTAGCGATGAATTCTCGGAAATCATTGTCACCAGCTTTAACGGAAGTATGGAGATTAACCTCTGAGGCCCATAATAGTGTGGGACAACTCCCGTTAACACTTCTCCCGTTCAATAAAACAGAAGAATTTTTAGCAAATATCGGTGATTTCAGTTATCGGACAGCAGTGAGAGATTTAGACAAGGAGCCGTTGTCAAATAAGGAATATACGTCATTAAAAAAGCTATACTCTCAATCAGCTGATATTCAGAATGAATTGCGAAAAGTACAGCATTTAGTCCTAAAAAATAATCTTCGTTGGATGGATGTTGAAATGGCGTTAGCTTCAGGAAAACAGGCAACAGACAATACAATTATCGACGGATTTAAAACGGTTGAAAAAACGATAGAGGGTTATGGTGAAACAGACTTAGGACCAACATTTTTAAGTCTCGAGAAAAAGAATAAAGATTTTACACATATAAATGGAAAAGACATTACAGCTAACGAAGCAGTAGCTGAAGCAAAAAAATACACTCCTTTTAAGAATGCAAAGGTACATGTAACTGAAAACGGAAAAGGCTCTGATTATGCATTTTATAGTGTTTCCCTGCAAGATAATAAAACAAGGCAAGAAGCAAGCATGGATATTTTGAAAAAGGGTGGCTACCCGATTTGGTATATTCTATCAAGAGATGTAAAAAAGCAAAACATTAGTTTGAATGAAGCTAGTGAAAAGGCAAGTCGTTTTCTTAAAGATAATGGATTTACGGATCTTGAACTATTCGAAAGTGCTCAATATGACCATATTGGCTTGTTTACTTTTGTAGCAACACAATCAAATGTTCGATTATATTCTGATTCGGTAAAAATAAAAATTGCTTTAGATAATGGAAATATGATCGGTTTTTCAGCTGGGGATTATTTACGCGCAAATCATAAGCGAAATATACCAAGTCCTGCCATTTCTCTAGAAGATGCGCGAACAAAATTAAATCCACAATTAAAGATTATGGAGGATGGTTTAGCCATTATTAATAATGATCTAAACGAAGAAGTTCTTTGTTACGAATTTTTAGGGGTCTTGGGAAATGATACGTATCGTATTTTTATTAATGCGAAAGATGGTCATGAGGAGAAGGTTGAAAAGCTGCAAAATGCAGAGCCAATATTTGAAGAGACGATCTAATCTTGGTTTTTAAAAAGTGCAGGATTAAGCTAGCAATGTCTACATCATTCGCTTTTCTTATGTACAAATCTTTCTAGTCATGTCATAATTAAATGACAAGTTTCTCCTTTTTTTAAAACTAGAAAGAGTGATCCTTATGATAAATATTGGTGATGTACTTATTTTGGAACCTAAATATTCAGACAAGATTGAAAAATATAAATGCAAGCTTGTAGAAAAAGTAGGGGATAAGTTATATATTGATTATCCAATAAATATGGAAACGAACAGAACGGTGTTTCTAATGGAAGGGACCCAATTAAAAACAACTTTTATCTCCATAGACGGGTCTGTTTATCTTTTTGAATGTGAAGTTTTAAAAAGAGTTAAGACGAATATTCCGATGATCGTTCTCTCTTATCCAGGAAACGAACATTTAATAAAGATTCAGCGTCGACAGTTTGTCCGAGTGGAAACATCAGTTGATACGGCTGTTCACCCGAATAATTTTGAATTTCAGCCCTTTGTTACGATTACAGAAGATATTAGTGCAGGCGGAGCCGCAATTATTAGTAAAAAACATACAAAAGTTAAACAAAATATGATTATTCATAATTGGTTTGCATTACCAATGCAAAATGGAGAAATTCATTATGTAAAACTAAAGAGTAAAGTTGTTCGAGTTATAGATTTTAATGATTCTCATTCAATTATTTCAGTTCAATTTATTGACATTTCCGCAATTGAGAGACAGCTATTACTTCGCTTTTGTTTTGATAGACAGCTTGCATTGAAGAAAAAAGGATTGGAAGTATAAAATCTAACAGTAAGAAGCATAAATTTTTTGATAATCTCCCATAATAAGAATGAACGATGTATTGGGGCGGTTATAGATGAAATCGATAGAAAGAATTTTGATAAAAATCGTGATAATTCAATTTATATTTTTAATGTTTGCACAAATTTTTTTCCATAAATTAAATGCGCTTCCTGAATTAAAAGAGCTAAGTCAATATGAGGGTGTGACAAAGGATAATTTCACTCAATTGCTCGAAACGTTTAAGGGACAATGAGAAAGCAGGTAAATACCTGCTTTTTTTTTCGTGCGCCCAGCATGGGTGCAATCTATAGGGTGAAAGTCCCGAACTGTGAAGGCAGAAGTAGCAGTAGCTTAACGCAAGGGTGTCTGTGGTGACGCAGAATCTGAAGGAAGCGGGCGGCAAACCTCCGGTCTGAGGAACACGAACTTCATATGAGGCTAGGTATCATTGGACGAGTTTGCGAAACAAAACAAAGTCCTTTCTGTCGAAGGTGATACAGAGTAAATGAAGCAGATAGGTGGAGGGAAAGATTGCACTCTTACCTGGGGAGGTCTGATGAGAACATGAAGTACCCTTCATAACCTACTTGGCGACAAGTAGCTGAATCATCAGAAGTCAGCAGAGGTCATAGTACAAATGGGTCTAGAACCATTTGGAAGGACTGAACAATTAAGAGAGAATAGCCCTTGGCATGCCGTTCTGGATGATGGAACACAGAAAACAGAGAAACCTCACATGATGAAGGTAGTGGTGAATCCCATGAGGTGCTTCATGGAGGGTGTAGTTCAGGCGGTTATAAGAAGACAAGTTATTCACGGAAAGGAACGAAATGGTGAAATTGAATCAAATTTTAGCACGACTGAATATGATACAAGCACTCAAGCGAGTTGAGGCGAATAAAGGAAGCCATGGAGTAGACATGATGCCCGTAAAATCCTTACGAGAGCACATCCTCGAAAATTGGGAATCCATTAAATCGCAGATTCTAGCGGGAACCTATGAACCGCAACCGGTGCGTCGTGTCGAAATCCCGAAACCAGACGGCGGTGTGCGTTTACTAGGTATCCCCACCGTGACAGACCGTTTGATTCAACAAGCTATATCGCAGATATTATCAGAGGAATATGATCCAATATTTTCGGATAATAGCTATGGATTTCGACCAAATCGGAGTGCCCATGACGCTGTCCGAAAAGCGAAAGGTTATTTGAAAGAAGGATATCGATGGGTTGTCGATATGGACTTAGAAAAGTTCTTTGACAAAGTCAATCATGACCGCTTAATGAGTACATTAGCGAAAAGAATTCAAGATAAGCCATTACTCAAACTCATCCGAAAATATCTCCAAGCCGGTGTCATGATAAATGGAGTGATTTCAAGTACAGAAGAAGGAACACCACAAGGTGGTCCACTCAGCCCGTTACTTTCAAACATCGTGTTAGATGAGCTCGATAAAGAATTAGAGAGACGAGGTCATAAATTCGTTCGGTACGCAGATGACTGTAATATTTACGTGAAAAGTAAACGTGCAGGCGAACGTACGATGGCAAGTGTACAGCGATTTATTGAAGGAAAACTACGACTTAAAGTAAATGAACAAAAGTCAGCAGTAGACCGACCGTGGAATCGGAAGTTCTTAGGGTTTAGTTTTACCTACCATAAAGAACCGAAGGTTCGTATTGCGAAAACAAGCCTACACCGAATGAAGAAGAAAATACGAGAAATTACCTCAAGAAAGATGCCATTTCCAATGGAATATCGCATTGAAAAACTAAATCAATATCTAACTGGTTGGTGTGGTTACTTCGCGCTCGCAGAGACACCAACAATATTTAAATCTTTAGACAGCTGGATTAAAAGAAGATTGCGAATGTGCCTTTGGAAGAATTGGAAGAACCCTCGAACAAGAGTCAGAAATCTCGCTCGCTTTAACATTCCTTATGGAAAAGCATATGAGTGGGGAAACAGTCGAAAAGGCTACTGGCGAATTTCAAATAGCCCCATATTACACAGAACCCTCGGCATTTCCTACTGGGAAAAGCAAGGGTTAAGAAGTCTGCAAGTTCGTTACGAATCTTTGCGTTACTCATCTTAATTGAACCGCCGTATACGGAACCGTACGTACGGTGGTGTGAGAGGTCGGGGGTTAATCACCCCCTCCTACTCGATTTATTCAAAAAGATAATATAAGAATTTATTTAAGGTGATTTCGCTTTTATATGATAAAATAGAGAAGATGGTAGTTCATCGGAGATAATGGTTTATCCTTGAATTTAGGAGGAAATATGAAGAATCAGATTTCAATCGCAATTGATGGTCCAGCTGCTGCTGGGAAAAGCACGGTCGCAAAAATCGTGGCAGAGCAATTAAACTATATATACATAGATACAGGTGCTATGTACAGAGCCTTAACGTATAAGGCACTTCAAGAACAAATAAGCTTAGAAGATGAGAATAAGCTACTTGGAATTTTACAAGTTACTACGATAGAGTTGCTTTCAAGGAATAATAGTCAGCTAATTTACTTAGATGGGAAAAATGTTACGGATGAAATAAGAACGTCAGAAGTAACGAATTCAGTTTCAATTGTTGCAAAGCATAAGTTAATCAGAGAAGAGATGGTCAGAAGGCAGCAAAGCTTCGCCGAAAATGGCGGGGTGGTGATGGATGGTAGAGATATTGGCACACATGTCCTACCCTTTGCGGAAGTGAAGATTTTTCTACTTGCATCAGTGGACGAGAGGGCCATTCGCAGACATACCGAGAACATTCGCAAAGGCTTCCCGTCTGACTTAGAAAGATTAAAGGAAGAGATTTCAACGCGTGACAAGCTTGATTCTGAGCGTGAAGTTGCTCCTTTGAAGAAAGCGAAAGATGCAATCGAAATTGACACGACTTCCTTGTCGATCAATCAAGTAGTTGAAAAAATTATGTTGCTTGCTAATGAAAGGATCGGATGAATTTGACGTTTTATTCTTTTGCAAAATCGGTAGTATATGGAGTATTGAAGCCATTATATCGGTTTGAAGTAATTGGAAGAGAGCATTTTCCGAAAGATGGGGGTGTCCTTCTATGCTCAAATCATATTAATGTATTGGACCCGCCAGTTGTTGGAATAAATGCTCCCAGACCTGTTCATTTCATGGCAAAGGCAGAATTATTTAACGTTCCTCTTTTAGGGAAAGTAGTAAGCCATTTAAATGCTTTTCCTGTAAAAAGAGGTATGAGTGATCGAGAAGCATTGCGAAAAGGATTAGGTATTTTAAAGGAAGGTAAAGTATTAGGTCTTTTTCCAGAGGGGACTAGAAATAAATCTGGGGAATTAGGCAAAGGGCTAGCTGGTGCCGGGTTTTTCGCACTTCGAACAGACGCACAAGTTGTGCCCTGTGCCATTATTGGTCCATATAAGGCATTTAAACGATTAAAAGTAGTCTATGGAAAACCAATAAATATTAAGGAGTTTCGTGAAAGAAAAATTTCTGCAGATGAAATGACTGAATTAATTATGGATGAAATTCGTAAACTGATTAATAATAATCGCTAAACCTTCTTGCTTGACAAAAGAAGTCGTTTATAAGAAGTTAATAAAAAGGAAATATTTTAAAATTAAAGCTACGGCGAAATCGTAGGAGCAATTGGAAAATTGTTCGAAAGGAAACTTCCGCATTTCGATAAGGAGGAATACATATGTCAGAAGAAATGAACCAAGTAGAAGTAAAGAATTTTGAAATTGGCGATAAAGTTACAGGCCAAGTTACTAAGGTTGAAGAAAAGCAAGTTATTATCGATATTCGTGATAGCAAGCTAGATGGGATTATTCCTATTAGTGAATTATCTAGTTTACATGTTGAAAAAGCTAGTGACGTCGTTTCTGAAGGTGATGAGCTTGTACTTGAAGTGCTTAAGGTAGAAGAAGAAGCTCTAATTCTTTCTAAGCGTAAAGTAGATGCCGAGAATTCATGGGAAACCCTTGAGAAGCAATTTCAATCAGGTGAAACATTTGAAGCGGAAGTAAAGGATGTAGTAAAGGGTGGACTAGTTGTTGATCTAGGTGTACGTGGATTTGTGCCAGCTTCATTGGTCGAGACATTCTTTGTTGAAGATTTTACAGATTATAAAGGGAAAATGATGACATTCAAAATCGTTGAACTTGAGAAGGAAAAAAATCGACTAATTCTTTCACATAGAGCGGTTGTTGAAGAAGAAAATAAGCTGAAAAAGAACCAAGTTATTGATTCTCTACAGTCTGGTCAAGTGTTAGAGGGAACAGTACAAAGAATTACTGATTTTGGAGCGTTTGTAGATATTGGTGGTATCGACGGACTCGTTCATATTTCACAGCTTTCATATGATCATGTTGAAAAGCCATCTGATGTCGTTGAGGAAGGTCAAAAGGTTCAAGTAAAAGTTTTAAGTGTAGACCGTAATAACGAAAGGGTTTCACTATCCATAAAAGAAACACTTCCTGGACCGTGGGCAGATATTGCTGAGAAGGCTCCGAAGGGCAGTGTTCTTGAAGGGGTCGTAAGAAGGCTTGTATCTTATGGAGCATTCGTAGAATTATTCCCAGGTGTTGAAGGACTCGTTCATATTTCACAAATTGCTCATAAACATATTGGTACTCCACATGAAGTATTAAAAGAAGGGCAAACAGTCAACGTGAAAGTGCTTGAAGTCAATGAGCAAGAACAACGTTTATCATTAAGCATAAAAGAACTTCAAGAAAGAGAACCTGAATATATTACTGATTACGAGCTTCCGGAAGAATCTAAAGGATTCCAACTTGGCGAAATGATCGGTGATAAATTAAAGAATTTGAAAAATTAATGGTGATTAAATTTGTCAAGATCAAAACGAAAATGGGATCATATACAGTTAGCTCTTTCAACTGGGCAAGGAAGGCAAGCAGGCTTTGATGATATAGCCTTTATACACCAAAGCTTGCCTAATTCAGCATTGGACGAGGCAAATATAAGCACAAAAATTGGCGAACTTTACTTAAGCTCGCCCTTTTTTATCAATGCCATGACTGGTGGCGGAGGAGAGAGAACTTTACAAGTTAACGAAAATCTTGCCATTGCTGCGAAAGAAACAGGATTAGCCATTTCTTTAGGGTCACAAATGTCAGCACTTAAAGATCCTTCCGAAAGAAAAACATATGACATCGTTCGCAAAGTATATCCGAAAGGGCTCATTATTGGCAATTTAGGCAGTGAAGCAAACGTAGATCAAGCAAAAGCAGCTATCGAAATGATCGAAGCTGATGCGCTCCAAATTCATTTAAATGTTGTTCAGGAATTGGCGATGCCGGAAGGTGATCGTGATTTTCGCTTTGCTCTTAAGCGTATTGAGAAAATTGCAAGCTGTGTCAATACCCCAATTATCGTGAAAGAAGTTGGCTTTGGGATGAGTATGGATACTGTTGCAAAACTTCAATCGGTAGGGGTTGCCGCTGTAGATATTGGTGGATATGGTGGGACGAATTTTGCGAAAATCGAGAATGAAAGACGAGCAAGTTCATTGCCATTTTTTGATGAATGGGGAATTCCGACGCCAATTGCGATTGTTGAAGCGAAAGAGGCGAGTACAAACATGAGTGTATTCGCATCAGGTGGTATTCAATCAAGCCTTGATATTGCCAAATCAATAGCTCTTGGTGCTGATGCTGCTGGTGTTGCTGGTTTTTTTCTTAAAATACTTATCAAAGAAGGAATTGAAGCTTTAATTGAAGAAATCAAAACCATTCAGCATGAATTAGCCTTGATTATGACAGCTTTAGGTGCAAAAAGTATTGCCGATTTACAGCAAGTCCCAATGATTATTTCTGGCAAAACTCACCATTGGTTAAGTGAAAGAAGTATTGATACGAAGAAATTTAGCCAAAGAAAAATCCAATAAAAAAGCTCTTGCAACTAGCGAGAGCTTTTTTGATTTGGATGGTAAACATGTAATTTTGACCTCTAATTTTCCTCATGTATTGTTCAAATCTTATTGTTATTCATTTCTCTAGCTTCCTCTGGACTTTGCAATTTAGTAGCTCCAGGATAATGGAGTGCTTGGTCTCGATCAGATTCAGTTCTTCTGCTTTGTTTAAGTTTTTTTTCTTGTCGATCCTTTTCCATTGAAACCACCTCCCACTCCTTAAGATGGAATAATTCCTTTATTTTTATACAAAATTGTAAGAAAAAGATTAAATTACATTGTCAAGAGACATAATGGGAATGATAGAGGTGGAGAGAATGGAAGGATTATTGTTTTTTTGGATTTCGTGGGCATTTTGGATACTTGCTACTTTTTTTATGAAAAGAAGTGGAAACGAGCGATTGCTCCTGTCAATTTGGTTGCTTTTGTTCATCATTATTTCTTCAAATAGTCTATCTGTTTTCGGATTACGTATTTCGTATGCGAGTATTTTTCTTTTTACTACTTGTTTCTTTTATTTAGCTAAGGTAAATAGAAAAGTGACATTATATCTATTCTTATGCACTTTTATTATTATGCTTGCATATGCGAGTTTTCATATATTTGAATTATTTGATCCAGTCTGGCTCATTTTCCCACGCTATTGGATGCTTTCTGTTATTCTTGTTGTATTGTCCATTGTATTGCAAAAGAAAAAATTTTTAAGGTTTTTTATCATGCTGCTAGGTTCGATCCAAGGTGACTTTCTTTATGCTATTATTTTAACGAAATATTCCTTTCCCTATTTGATAGGATCTTTTGTCTATTTGGATGTAGCAGCCATTTCTGCTTGTTTACTAGCCATCTGGAACGGGTTTGAATTAATCGCAGATTTGTTTGCTAAATACTATAGTCAATCTGAGAAGGAGAAACAAAAACTCACGTGATGTTCAAGGCTGCACTTTTCTTCTTGCTTGAATGGTATTGCTTTGATAAGATAATTAGGTTGGACCCTTCTATTGTGAAAGAAGGGTTTATTTTAGCTAAAGCGGACAGAACGCCGAGTTTTTCGAATTGATATGAAAGGGTGATATTCGTGGCAAAACCAGTTGTGGCAATTGTCGGACGCCCAAATGTAGGAAAATCAACAATTTTTAACAGAATTGTCGGGCAGCGAATCTCGATTGTAGAAGATATTCCAGGAGTAACGAGAGATCGAATATATAGTTCAGCAGAATGGTTAAACTATGATTTCAATATTATTGATACTGGCGGAATTGATATTGGGGATGAGCCTTTCCTTGAACAAATCCGTCAACAAGCAGAGATCGCGATTGATGAAGCAGACGTCATTATCTTCTTAACGAATGGGAGGGAAGGCGTAACATCAGCAGATGAAGAAGTAGCAAAAATTCTCTATAAGGCAAAGAAGCCTGTTGTACTTGGTGTAAATAAAATTGACAACCCGGAAATGCGAGAGCATATTTATGATTTTTATGCGTTAGGATTTGGAGAGCCATTTCCGATCTCTGGTTCTCACGGTTTAGGGTTGGGAGATTTACTTGATGAAGCTGCGAAGCACTTTCCAAAATCAAGTCAAAAGGATTATGAAGATGATACAATTAAATTTTCTTTAATTGGCAGGCCTAATGTTGGTAAATCATCACTTGTTAATGCAATCCTAGGTGAAGAAAGAGTTATTGTCAGTAATATTGCAGGTACAACTAGGGATGCGATTGACTCCCAGCTTACTTATAATGGTCAAAAATATGTCATCATTGATACGGCAGGAATGCGCAAAAAAGGCAAGGTATATGAAACGACAGAGAAATACAGTGTTCTTAGAGCATTAAGAGCGATAGAACGTTCAGATGTTGTACTCGTTGTCATCGATGGAGAAGAAGGCATAATTGAGCAGGACAAGCGTATAGCTGGCTATGCTCATGAGGCAGGCAGGGCCGTTGTTATCGTAGTGAATAAATGGGATGCAGTTGAGAAAGATGAAAAAACGATGAAAGAATTTGAAGAAAGAATTCGTGAGCACTTCTTATTCCTTAGTTATGCACCTATCGTTTTCCTTTCGGCCAAAACAAAAAAACGGATTCATACACTAATTCCTATGATCAATACAGTTAGTGAAAATCATTCATTGCGCGTGGAAACAAGTGTATTAAACGATGTTATTATGGATGCAGTGGCAATGAATCCAACACCAACAGATAAAGGGAAGCGATTAAGAATTTACTATACGACACAAGTAGCTGTGAAGCCGCCTACATTTGTTGTTTTTGTAAATGATCCAGAATTACTTCATTTTTCATATGAGCGCTTTTTAGAAAATAGAATTCGTGATGCTTTCGGATTTGAAGGCACTCCGATTAAGATTCTCGCACGGGAAAGAAAGTAGGCTAGACAGAGAAAAAAGGAGGTGTTCTCTTGGGACAAAAACAAGAAAGCATTGCTGTAATTGGAGCCGGTAGCTGGGGTACAGCATTAGCAATGGTGTTGGCAGATAATAATCATGATGTTCGGCTTTGGGGACATAATCCTGAACAAATTCATGAAATTAATGAATACCATACGAATAAAAAATATTTGCCAGGTATTCAATTGCCTAAAGAGATTACTGGGTACATATCACTTCATGAAGCATTATTAGGTGTTGATTCAATCATTCTTGCTGTGCCAACGAAAGCAATTCGAGAAGTAATGAATAAAATTAGCATGATTAGAAAAGAGCCAATTACCGTTGTTCATGTTAGCAAAGGAATTGAACCAGATACATTGCTTAGAATTTCTGAAATGATCGAAGAAGAAATTCCGGCTCATCTATTAGATAGTGTCGTTGTCCTTTCTGGACCGAGTCATGCAGAGGAAGTGAGTCTTCGTCATCCAACGACCGTAACAGTTTCCTCTAAAAACATGGAAGCTGCTGAAAAAATTCAAGATTTATTTATTAATCATAATTTTCGTGTTTATACGAACCCTGATATTATCGGTGTTGAAATTGGTGGAGCACTTAAAAATATTATTGCCCTTGCAGCAGGAATTACAGATGGTTTGGGCTATGGTGATAATGCCAAAGCTGCTTTGATTACAAGGGGCTTGGCTGAAATTGCCAGACTTGGTGTGAAGATGGGGGCAAGTCCTCTTACATTTTCAGGATTAACAGGAATTGGTGATTTAATTGTAACTTGTACAAGTGTGCATTCACGGAACTGGAAAGCAGGGAATTTGCTTGGAAAAGGCCATAATTTACAGGAAGTTCTTGATAATATGGGCATGGTTGTCGAAGGTGTGCGTACTACTAAGGCTGCTAAACAATTGGCAGAAAAATATGGTGTAAATATGCCGATTACAGATGTTCTTTATGATGTACTTTTCAATAATGTTGACGCTAAAACAGGTGTAGACATTTTAATGGCACGTGGAAAAACATATGAAATGGATGAGCTAATGAATGTTCTTGATGAATAATTGAAAATATAGGCATTCGAGGATGCGAGTTAGTCACCTCATGCATACAATGCAACGAAGCAAACTGGTGACATGAACAGGGTGTTTGGGTTTTTTAGTCACGCGGCTGAGGTAAAGAATTGCCCCTTCTTTATCTCAGCTTTTTTTATTGCAAGAAAAACAGAATTTTTCCAATTTCTAAGGCTTGTATGATATAATACATCTCGGTAAAAGGAGTTGATATTATGTCGCCATCTTTAATGAAAATGTGGATATCGTTATCTTCAATGGGATTCATGTTCATTTCGATCGTGCTCATCTATTTGAGTCGTTATAAAATAGGCAATCGTATGCTAAAGTTCATAACTGCTTTCATTGCATACATTTTAATGATTGTGTCGGGCATTATTATTTTTCTAATTGTATTTGGTGGACCAACAAGTGATTAATCGAAATACATACACTAAAATTGTTTGTTAAAGGGTTGAGTTTAATGAAGAAAGGTTTGCGGCTCATCTTGTTGCTGCTCGTCATCATTTCAGTACTTACTGGATGTATGTACCCTAAAGAAAACTTAGCAAAAAATCAAGTTCCTTATGAAGATCAAATTGTAGCTGTACAAGCTGCAGTAGATAAATTCAAAGAGGACAATGGGGGGCTTCTGCCAATAAAAACAAAGGATCAAACAACCCCTATCTATCAAAAATATCCAATTGATTTTAAAAAGCTTGCACCTAAATATATGGCTGAGCCACCTGGAAACGCATTTGAGTCAGGAGGGGTTTTTCAGTACGTCCTTGTCGATGTGGAGACAGAGCCGAAAGTAAAAATTTTTGATTTAAGAATTGCTGAAACGATTCGAGAAATTAAATTCCGAATTAAATCCCAAGGATATCCTCCATATAAAGAGCAGATTGCTGAGCATGTATTTACATTGGATTATGAAAAAATTGGTTATAAGGAAGCTCCTGTAGTGTTAAGCCCGTATAGTGGTCATAATCTACCTTTTGTCGTCACTGGTGAGGCTGAAATCTATGTAGACTACCGAACTGATCTAGCTAGAGCAATGCAGAATAAGGAGTTTAATTATAAACAAGGAGATGACATAAGAAATATTCTTGTACTCGATTCTCCTTTTGTACCTGCTTATTCATTGCCATATACAATGGATGAAAAGACAAATGAACCAATCTTTTTATTGAACTAGTCATAACTCTTCTTCTACAAAAATATACTGTAGGAGAAGGGTTTTTTATTTTTATTTTTATATTAAATTGAAATTTAATTCATTATGTATAAAAATGTTTTTTCAAATATGGGGTAATTAATTTTAAAAACTGTCATAACGAGATAGGACAACATCATAAACTTATAATGTCCATGCGCAATTGATAGGATAATATTATCCCGCAGATTTTAGGAGGGGATCACTTGGAAAAGGTAGATATTTTTAAAGATATTGCCGAAAGGACGGGCGGCGATATATATCTTGGAGTAGTTGGTGCTGTTCGTACAGGTAAGTCAACTTTTATAAAAAAATTTATGGAATTAGTAGTTTTGCCGAATATGGCGAATGAAGCTGATCGCGCTCGAACTCAGGATGAACTTCCACAAAGTGCTGCCGGAAAAACAATTATGACGACAGAACCGAAATTTGTGCCAAATCAAGCAGCGACTATTCATGTTGATGAAGGCTTAGACGTAAATATTCGTTTAGTTGATTGCGTTGGCTACACGGTACCAGGTGCAAAAGGCTATGAGGATGAAAATGGACCTAGAATGATTAATACTCCTTGGTATGAAGAACCAATCCCTTTTCATGAGGCTGCTGAAATTGGGACGAGAAAAGTTATTCAGGAGCATTCAACAATTGGAGTTGTCATAACGACGGATGGATCGATCGGAGAAATTTCACGCAATAACTATCTTGAAGCTGAGGAAAGAGTAATTAATGAATTAAAAGAAGTTGGAAAACCATTTATTATGATCATAAATAGTGTACAACCACATCATCCGAATACAGCAGCATTAAGAGAGGAATTAACTGAAAAATACGATATTCCAGTTTTGGCCATGAGTGTCGAGGGAATGCGTGAAACAGATGTATTGAATGTAATGCGTGAAGCTCTTTATGAGTTCCCTGTACTTGAAGTAAATGTTAACTTACCAAGTTGGGTGATGGTGCTGCACGAAGACCATTGGTTAAGAGAAAGCTATCAGGAAGCTGTTAAAGAAACAGTTAAAGATATTAAAAGATTGCGAGACGTAGACCGTGTTGTTAATCAATTCAGCGATTTTGAATTCATAGACCGTGCAGGCTTAGCGGGTATTGAAATGGGGCAGGGGGTTGCTGAAATAGATTTATATGCTCCAGATGACTTGTATGATCAAGTTTTGAAAGAAATCGTTGGAGTAGAAATTCGCGGAAAAGATCATTTGCTTGAGCTTATGCAAGATTTTGCTCATGCAAAGGCGGAATACGATCACATATCTGACGCACTAAAAATGGTGAAGCAGACGGGCTATGGAATTGCAGCTCCATCGTTAGCAGATATGAGTTTGGATGAACCGGAAATCACACGCCATGGTTCAAGATTTGGTGTCAGGTTAAAGGCGGTTGCTCCATCCATCCACATGATCAAAGTGGATGTGGAATCAGAGTTTTCACCAATTATTGGAACCGAAAAACAAAGTGAGGAATTGGTTCGTTATTTAATGCAAGATTTTGAAGATGATCCGCTATCCATTTGGAATTCTGATATTTTCGGTCGTAGCTTAAGTTCAATTGTAAGAGAAGGAATTCAAGCAAAGCTGCTCATGATGCCAGAAAATGCAAGATACAAACTGAAGGAGACTTTAGAAAGAATCATAAACGAAGGCTCTGGAGGACTAATAGCAATTATTTTATAATGACTCCGAAAGGGGTCTTTTTTCTTATTTTAACGACGAATCTAGTCACAATCAGATAATTTTATGAAAAGTTTCCCTTTAATTGATGAATTATTCTTGATAACAGCAAATGATTATGATAATCTTTTAAACAGAATTACCGTTGTAACGCCTCAAACCCTTAATAATAAAGGTTTTTTTCTTGAAAATGGATTGATATATTTCCATTTTTGATTTATTATTGGGCTTGTTAAACAAAAATACGTTACAATGTTTAGAATTTGGTAATTTTGTTTACAAATGTAAGTAAAAGCTTAATATTATTGGGTTTAGCTTATTTTTGGGAGGAGGTGAAAGGCATGAACAAGACAGAACTAATTAACGCAGTTGCTGAAGCTAGCGAACTTTCTAAAAAGGATGCTACGAAAGCAGTTGATGCTGTATTTGATTCAATTTTAGAAGCTCTAAAAAATGGCGATAAAGTACAATTAATTGGTTTCGGAAACTTTGAAGTACGTGAGCGTGCTGCTCGTAAAGGTCGCAACCCACAAACAGGTGAAGAAATCGAAATCGCTGCAAGCAAAGTTCCTGCTTTTAAACCAGGTAAAGCATTAAAAGACGCAGTTAAATAAGTACATATAGGTGCTTAAAGAAAGCTTTGAGCTAAAAACCGCGAATTTTTTTCGCGGTTTTTTTCTGCTCGTCATCTGCTTGTCGCCCCTGAACAAGCCACTTTAGCATTTCTTCTTTGCGCGGGTTGAAATGGTTATGCTAATATGAACATATTGGATTAGACATGTGTGACTGAGGAGGAATTTAGATTATGGCAACTGTAAATCGCGAGCAAATTGAAGATGCGGTACGTTTAATATTAGAAGCAATTGGGGAAGACCCTGATCGTGAAGGTTTGCTTGATACGCCAAAGCGAGTGGCAAAAATGTACGAAGAAGTGTTTATGGGGTTAAATCAAGATCCGAAGGAATATTTTGAAACTATTTTTAATGAGGAGCATGAAGAATTAGTTTTAGTAAAAGACATTCCATTTTATTCAATGTGTGAACACCATCTTGTCCCTTTCTTCGGTAAGGCACATGTAGCTTATATTCCGAAAAATGGAAGGGTTGCTGGGTTAAGTAAACTTGCAAGAGCCGTTGAAGCGGTTGCAAAAAGACCGCAACTACAAGAGCGTATTACAGCAACAGTTGCTGATTCGATAAATGAAACCCTAGAGCCACATGGAGTTATGGTCGTTGTTGAAGCTGAACATATGTGTATGACTATGCGCGGAGTAAAAAAACCAGGATCGAAAACAGTAACTTCAGCAGTTAGAGGCATTTTTGCAAAAGATGATAAAGCCCGAACTGAAGTACTTTCACTCATAAAATTCTAACTTTATTCTTTAGAAAATTTGTGCTAAATTCTTAAGACGATTTTGATAAACAAGAAAAAGGGTGTTTTTTATGGAAAAGAGAAATCCTACAAATAATGATTATATCGTGATTAAAGCGAATGAAGATGGAGTTAATGTCATCGGCTTGACTAGAGGTTCAGATACTAGATTTCATCATTCTGAGAAGCTTGATCATGGCGAAGTATTAATTGCGCAGTTTACGGAACATACTTCTGCGATAAAAATAAGAGGGAGTGCAAAAATTATTACAAGTTATGGTGAAGTGGAAAGCGAAGCAAAAAAATAGGATTTTATCTATAGGCTTATTTCCTGAAATTCTCCTGTTACGTATTTGTAAGATATGATATAATTGTCTCTGCTTATTGAAAAAGAGAGCGAAGAAAACTTAGGGGAAACAAGGGTGATTACATGCAGGACATGAAGATAAAATTAACGGATATGAAAGAACAAATATTTAAAAAGATTAAGCACCCTTATTTGCATAAGTATATTGATTCTCCGGAAATCGATGAAGATAAGCTCTTACTGTTACTTTCTTTGCTTGATAAAGCAGATTTACCTGAGAAGATAGCTGAAAATTATGCATTAACAACAATGCTTATCCAAATTGCCCTTGATACTCATGAGCTAGTTTCCAATAATGAATTAGAGGAAGATGATAATAAAGATAGGCAGCTTACTGTGTTAGCTGGTGTTTATTATAGTGGTTTATATTATAAAATTCTCGCTGATATTGATGAGGTTACGATGATTAGGTCGTTAGCTGAAGGGATTAAAGAAGTTAACGAGCATAAAATTTCCGTATACCAAAAATCATCAGTTGGGATAGAAGTATTAATGAACGATGTTAAAAAAATAGAATCCTCCTTGTTTGAGAAAATCACACTTTTTTTAGATAATTCTATTTGGAATGATCTTGCTTCTAACTTCTTGCTAATAAAACGGTTAATTGCTGAAAAGAAATTATTTTTACAAGGTGAAAAATCAGTTGTGTTTGAATCGCTAAAAAAAATCTCCTTTCAAAAAAACGGACAGGCTGGAGCAGCTTTATCACTTGAACAACAAAATTATTTACTCCATATATGTGAACGATACATTGATTTTTCAAAACATTTAATTGAACAATGTTTAAAGAAGCTACCATTTACTAATAAGTTGTTAGAACAAAGAATTGAGGCTATCTTAAACCAGCATCAGCATGCTGCTAATACATTTGTGGAAGAAGGGT
This sequence comes from Cytobacillus sp. Bva_UNVM-123, assembly GCF_046351715.2. Taxonomy (NCBI): domain Bacteria; kingdom Bacillati; phylum Bacillota; class Bacilli; order Caryophanales; family Bacillaceae; genus Cytobacillus; species Cytobacillus sp. Bva_UNVM-123. The sequence goes on along the minus strand of NZ_CM177772.1, from coordinate 2,986,673 downwards.
AGTGTCATGCAACAATCGAAGGAAGAACGAGTGCACCACGTTTTTGAGACAATATCTGATAACTATGACAAAATGAATTCTGTTATTAGCTTTCAGCAGCATATTAAATGGCGAAAAGATACGATGAAACGGATGAATGTTCAACAAGGTAAAAAAGCCTTAGATGTTTGTTGTGGGACGGCTGATTGGACGATTGCACTAGCAGAAGCTGTAGGTGTTAACGGAGAAGTGTTTGGTCTTGATTTCAGTAAAAACATGCTAAAAATAGGTGAACAAAAGTTAAAAGACTTGCAACTAGAACAGGCTAAACTTGTTCATGGAAATGCGATGGAGCTCCCATTTCCAGATAATTCGTTTGACTATGTAACAATTGGCTTTGGCTTACGAAATGTCCCTGATTACTTACAAGTACTTAAGGAGATGAAGAGAGTAGTAAAGCCGGAGGGAATGGCTGTTTGTCTTGAAACTTCACACCCAACTTTGTTTGGTTATAAACAAGCATTTAATTTTTACTTCCGATTCATTATGCCTTTGTTTGGGAAAGTTTTTGCAAAAAGCTATGATGAATATTCTTGGTTACAGGAATCGGCTCGTGATTTTCCAGGAATGAAGGAACTTGCTCGTATGTTTGAGCAGGCAGGATTTACGGAGGTAACATACAAAGGATATAGTGGGGGAGCAGCTGCAGTTCATATAGGAAGAAAAGAAAAATAAAACAGCATTAGTAAGTTGGGTGAATGTTTATGAAGTTAAAAATGATGTATTCATTTTTGAATTCAGATTTATCGATTATTGAAGAGGCACTTGAGAAAACAGTACAAGCTGAGTCGCCAATACTACAGCAAGCCTCTTTGCATTTATTACAAGCCGGGGGGAAAAGAATCCGCCCAGTTTTTGTTTTGCTTGCAGGGAAATTTGGGAATTATGACATAAATATGATTAAAAATGTGGCTGTTTCACTCGAACTTATTCATATGGCCTCTCTTGTCCATGATGATGTAATAGATGATGCCGAGTTGCGCCGGGGGAAACCAACGATTAAAGCAAAATGGGATAATCGAACTGCTATGTATACAGGGGATTATATTTTTGCTCGCGCACTTGAATTAATTACAAAAATAGAAAAACCGTTTGCTCATAAAATATTATCAGACACTTTAGTTGAATTATGTATTGGAGAGATCGAGCAAATAAAAGATAAATATAATTATGAACAAAATGTTCGGAATTATTTTCGTCGTATTAAGCGGAAGACAGCGATTTTAATTGCTGTTAGTTGTCAGCTCGGTGCAATAGCAGCTGATGTTGATGAGAATATTCATAATAAGCTTTACCGATTTGGTTATTATGTTGGAATGTCTTATCAAATCATTGATGATGTTTTAGACTTTACGAGTACAGAAAAAGAATTAGGCAAACCTGCAGGTGGAGATCTTCATCAAGGTAATATTACATTGCCTGTATTATTTGCAATGAAAGATGATCAAATACGCCAGGAAATAGTAAAAGTTAATGAACATACGAAGCGTGAAGAGATTGAACGAATCATTGGCCTAATAAAAGGATCAGGTGCAATCGAAAAGTCACTTCAAGTAAGTGAGCAGTATTTAAGTAAAGCGCTTGCAACTTTAAGTGAACTTCCTCAAAATCGAGCGAAGAAAACGTTGCGTGATATTGCTAAATTTATCGGGAAAAGGAAAAATTAGTAACAGCTTCTGCCGCTTGATAAATTTTAAAAACAATGATAGTATTTTCGTGGATTGTCTTACGAGTGAAGGTAATTCATCAATATACATATGTATTAGGAGTGAAATGTAATGGAAAAAACATTTTTAATGGTTAAGCCTGATGGCGTTCAACGTAATTTAATTGGAGAAATTGTTGCTCGTTTTGAGAAGAAAGGCTTCCAACTTGTTGGTGGAAAGCTTATGAGCATTCCAAAAGAGCTTGCAGAAGAGCATTATGGTGAACATAAAGAGCGTCCATTCTTTGGGGAATTAGTTGATTTTATCACTTCTGGGCCAATTTTTGCAATGGTTTGGGAAGGTGAAAATGTAATCGCAACTGCACGTCAAATGATGGGTTCTACAAATCCGAAAGACGCAGCTCCTGGAACTGTTCGCGGTGATTTTGCTGTAACTGTTGGAAAAAATATTATCCACGGTTCTGATTCACCAGCAAGCGCGGAACGTGAAATTAATTTATTCTTTAAAAAAGAGGAACTTGTTGATTATTCAAAGCTTATGAATGAATGGATTAACTAATTTATAATGGGAGCACTCGTTTAACGAGTGCTTTTTCTATACGTGGAATTTACGTAATATTGAAAAAAATAGTTCTTATTACCTTTTATCGGCTATAATTGGAATATACATAAAATTATAACGTTTATTTAGAGGAGAAGAAGGTATGTCGCGTGATTACGAAGAGTTTATTGGAAATATAAAAAAGAAAACAGGGATTGACTTAAGCTTATACAAAGAGGCTCAAATGAAGCGACGGCTTATGTCATTGTATGAAAAGAGAGGCTTTAAAAATTTTAGTGACTTCTTCAATGCGATTAGTAAGGATGCAGATCTATTAAATGAATTTTTGGACAGGATGACCATTAATGTTTCGGAGTTTTATCGAAATGCAAAACGATGGGAAGTTCTAGAGAAAAAGATTTTGCCGAAATTACTTTCTAGAAAAAAACGTTTGAAAATATGGAGTGCTGCTTGTTCAACTGGTGAAGAGCCATATACCATTGCTATGATTATGTCTAGATTTATGCCTTTACAACAAGTACAAATATTAGCGACTGATATTGACGAAAATATTATTGCGCGAGCAAAAGTTGGCGTCTACCCGGAAAGATCTTTAAATGAGGTTCCGGAAGAGATGAAGCGAAAGTATTTTACGAAGGACGGAAGTTTTTTTAACGTTTCAGATGAAGTGAAGAAAACAGTTACATTTCGGAAGCAAAACTTGCTAGCTGATTCTTTCGGGGGGCCGTTTGATTTAATCGTATGCCGCAACGTTCTTATTTATTTTACTGAAGAAGCAAAAGATGTTTTATATGATAAATTCAGTGCTGCTTTAGATAAGGATGGCATTTTTTTTGTTGGGAGTACAGAGCAAATTTTTAATCCTGGAAAATATAATTTTGAAACAGAGGATACTTTTTTTTATAGAAGAAAATAGAAATTTTCGTTTTTTACTATTTTTATTTTTATCCATATGTTATATTGATACATAATCCTTTAATGAGTTGAAGGGGGAAAGAGTTTTGAGATATTTAACTTCTGGAGAATCACATGGACCACAATTAACAACGATTATAGAAGGCCTTCCTGCTGGACTGCCATTGCTTGCGACTGATATTAATGATGAACTAGCTAGACGTCAAAAAGGCCATGGTAGAGGCAGAAGAATGCAAATTGAAAAAGATACAGTGCAAATTGTCGGCGGAGTAAGGCATGGAATTACACTCGGATCACCAGTAGGTTTAGTCGTGGAAAATAATGATTGGAAGCACTGGACAAAAATAATGGGGCAAGAGCCTATATCTCTTGAAGATGAGGAAGAAATGAAACGCAAAATTTCCCGTCCACGTCCTGGTCATGCTGACTTAAATGGTGCAATTAAATATGGGCATAGGGATATGAGAAATGTGCTTGAACGCTCTTCTGCGCGAGAAACTACTGTACGAGTTGCAGCAGGTGCTGTTGCAAAAAAACTTTTAGCTGAGCTTGGAATTGAGGTAGCTTCACATGTAATTGAAATTGGTGGAGTAAAGTCAGCTGTTACACAATATGAATCGCTCGATAAATTAAAAGAAATAACAGAGCTCTCACCTGTACGCTGTCTTGACCGTGATGCTGAGAAGAAAATGATGAATGCTATTGATGAAGCAAAAGAACAAGGAGACTCGATTGGTGGAGTTGTCGAAGTTATCATCGAAGGCATGCCACCAGGAGTTGGGAGCTATGTTCATTATGACCGCAAACTCGATGCAAAATTAGCATTCGGAATGATGAGCATTAACGCATTTAAAGGTGTGGAGATTGGGATTGGGTTTGAAGCCGCAAGTAAACCTGGTAGTGAAGTACATGATGAGATTCATTGGAGTAAAGAGCAGGGCTATTATCGAAGCACAAATCGATTAGGTGGACTTGAAGGTGGAATGACTACAGGGATGCCGATTGTTATTAGAGGTGTTATGAAGCCAATTCCAACTCTTTATAAACCTCTTCAAAGTGTAGATATTGAAACGAAGGAACCATTTTCTGCAAGTATTGAACGTTCAGATAGCTGTGCAGTTCCTGCGGCAGCCGTAGTTGCAGAAAATGTAATCGCATGGGAACTGGCTTCGGCGATAGTGGAGCAATTTTATTCAGACAGGTTTGAAACATTAAAGAAAATAGTAGACGAGCAAAGAGTGTATGCGAGGGATTTCTAAATGAATGTACGATCGATTGATACCCCTTCGAAAAAATACCCTGTATATGTTGGTGAAGGAGCCATTTATGAGCTTAAAGTCTTTTTAAGTGAAAATTTCCCATCAGTAACAAACATTATGCTTGTTACTGATGAAACGGTTGCGAGTCTTTATTTGGCGACGATTCAAGCTGTATTTCCTCGAATAAAGCCTTGTATTGTTCCAAGTGGGGAGAAGGCGAAAACATTTGATGTTTATTACGAGTGTTTAAGTTTTGCACTTCAAAATAAACTTGATCGAAAGTCGCTTCTAATCGCTTTCGGTGGTGGGGCTGTTGGAGATCTTGGCGGTTTTGTGGCCGCTACATATATGCGGGGTATTCCATTTATTCAAGTGCCAACAACCATTTTAGCTCATGATAGTGCTGTAGGTGGGAAAGTCGCAATTAATCATCCGTTAGGAAAAAATATGATAGGGGCGTTTCATCAGCCTGAAGCCGTGTTTTATGATTTATCCTTCTTATCTTCGCTCCCGATCCATGAGAGAAGATCAGGCTTTGCTGAAGTTATTAAACATGGGCTTATTCATGATTATTCTTTTTATAAGTGGTTAAAGAACCATATTCATTCCTTAGATAAACTAACGAATGAGCAAATAAGCTATTTCTTAACGAAAGGAATAGAAATAAAAAATAAATTTGTCTCTGAAGATGAAAAGGAAAATGGAGTTCGCGCGTATTTAAATTTTGGGCATACGCTAGGGCATGCTATTGAAGCTGAGATGGGCTATGGGAAATGGACTCATGGTGAAGCGGTGATCATTGGAATATTATTCGCGTTGAAATTAAGTCAAAAAAAATATGGGCTCTCATTTGAAATGGACGAATTTCAAGATTGGCTAGCTTTTTTAGGCTATGAGACGAAAATGCCACAGCATTTAACTGCAAACCATTTACTAGAGCGAATGAAGCAAGATAAAAAAACAATAAGTCAAAAAGTAAATTTTGTTTTATTAGAGGAAATCGGTCACCCGGTTTTAGTCGAAATTTCAGATGATGAATTATTACAAGAGCTATGTGTGTTTTAGGGAAACAAGCGATTTTCGTAAGGAGGGAAGAAGATGATTCGGGGTGTTAGGGGTGCCATTACAGTTAATGGTAACGAAGAAATGGAAATTATTAATGCAACAGAACGTTTACTGAGGAAAATGATTGATGATAATACGATTGACCCTGAGTCAGTCGCTTCCGTTTTTATTTCAGTAACCGGAGAGATAACAGCTGCATTTCCAGCAAAAGCATTGCGATTAATTGATGGATGGACTTACGTACCAGTAATGTGTATGACTGAAATACCTGTTCCTTCCTCATTAGCCTATTGTATTCGCATTATGATGCATGTAAATACGAATGTACCGCAACAGGAAATCAATCACATTTATTTAGATGGTGCAGTTATTCTTAGACCTGATTTACAAAATGCTGGTAAACAATAATTTGAACGAAAAAAGGTGAAAAAATATGAAATGGAAAGAGCAGCTGCTGCAATTAACTCCTTACCAGCCTGGGAGATCAATTGACGAGGTAAGAAGACAGTTTGGTTTAGACAAGATTGTTAAACTTGCTTCAAATGAAAATCCATTCGGTTGTTCAGAAAAAGTGATTGCTGCACTTCAATGCAATGAAAAATCCACTCCGTTATATCCTGATGGAAACGCTACAGATTTAAGAGAAGCTTTAGCAATCCATTTTCATTTAAGTCCTTCACAGCTTATTTTCGGGAATGGTGCAGACAATCTTATTCAAATTATTTCAAGAGCGCTACTACAGCCTGGAGCAAACACTGTTATGGCTACTCAAACGTTTTCACAGTATAAGCATAATGCAATTTTAGATGGTGCTGAAATAAGAGAAATCCCACAAATAGATGGGCAACATGATCTTGATGGAATGTTAAAGGCAATGGATGAAAACACTGCTCTCATTTGGGTTTGCAATCCAAATAATCCCACAGGCACTTATATTTCGGAAAATCGTTTAAAGTCTTTTTTAAATAAAGTTCCGAAGGATATATTAGTCGTTCTTGATGAGGCTTATTTCGATTATGTCGTAGCTGAAGATTATGGCAACTCTATTACATTACTTGATCAGTTTCCAAATATAATCATTTTACGAACATTTTCTAAAATATATGGTCTTGCTAGTTTGCGTGTCGGCTATGGTATAAGCCATCCTGAAATAATTCAAGCTCTAGAGCCTGCAAGAGAGCCTTTTAATGTGAATACTCTAGCACAGGCTGCAGCAAAATCAGCTATAAAAGACCAACAATTTGTAGCCTCTTGTAAAAAGAAAAACCGTGATGGATTAGAACAATTTTATCAGTTTTGTATGGAAAAGGATCTGGAATATTATCCATCTCAGGCAAATTTTATTTTAATTGATTTTAAAACGGATGGGAATGAAGTATTCCAGTATCTCATGGAACGAGGTTATATTGTTCGCTCAGGAGTTGCCTTAGGGTTTCCAACTTCTATTCGGGTAACAGTTGGCACAAAGGAACAAAATGAAGGCCTGATGAAGGCGATGAGCCAATATCTTACTGAAAAGGTAGTTGTTTCCTAAAACGATTAAACTAAATTAAAATTCACTTGATTCAGAGGCTCCTAATAAAGCCTCTGAATTATTTTAAAGGTCGGTGTACAGCTTTGGAAGGGCGTGTATTTGTCATTGGGCTCGGTTTAATTGGGGGCTCATTAGCATTATGTATAAAAAAAGCTCATCAAAATACGCATATGATCGGTTTTGATGTAAATATAGAACAAGCAAAGATAGCGAAGCTGCTACATGCTGTTGATGAAACAGTCGATTGTATTGAAGATGGAGCAGTTCGTGCAGATTTAATTATTATTGCTACACCTGTAAAAGAAGCAGAAAATATTCTAAATATTTTAGCAGAACTTCCACTTAAGAAAGATGTCATCATTACGGATGCAGGTAGTACGAAAAAGGAAATTGTCGATAAATCTCTCATTCTTCAAAAGAAGGAGATTACGTTTATCGGAGGGCATCCGATGGCAGGTTCACATAAGAGCGGAGTAGCTGCAGCTAAATCCATTTTATTTGAAAATGCTTTTTACTTATTAACACCAGAAAAGCATGTTAAAGATGAAGAAATTGGACGTTTGCAACAATGGCTTATTGGAACAAAAGCAAAATTTCTTACAATGACTCCAGATGAACATGATTATTTAACAGGTGTTATTAGTCATTTTCCTCATATCATTGCGGCTTCCCTTGTTCATCAAGCTGAAAAGACAAGTGAGAGAGAGAAGCTCATTCCTCGTTTAGCTGCAGGCGGCTTCCGTGATGTCACAAGAATTGCTTCAAGTAGTCCAACAATGTGGAGAGATATATTACTTCATAATAAAACGGTGTTGCTTCAACTTCTTCAAGAATGGCAAGAGGAAATGGCAAAAGTTTCGACTATGCTACAAACTGAAAATAGTCAAGAAATATATGAGTATTTTCTAAAAGCAAAACAGTTTCGTGATGAGCTGCCGCAAAAAGAACGCGGTGCTATTCCAAATTTTTACGATTTATTTCTTGATGTTCCAGACTATCCAGGTGTAATTTCTGAAGTGACTGGAATACTGGCAGAAGATGAAATTAGTATAACAAATATACGAATTTTAGAAACACGCGAAGATATAAATGGAATCCTCGTCATTAGTTTTCAAACGGAAGAGGATCGAAGTAAAGCTGCAATTTGTATCCAGAACAATACAACATATCGCACGTCACTTGGGTCTTAAAGTAAATAACTAAGCACAAGTTTGGTGGAAAGCGAAGAAGGGAAGAGCGAAATGATGGTAAGGAGTGAACGTGATGAAACCAATTAAGCTAAAAACTAATATTTCAAGTTTAAAGGGAGAAATTGCGATTCCAGGAGATAAATCTATTTCACATCGTTCCATAATGTTTGGTGCGATCGCGAATGGGAAAACGACAGTATCGAATTTTCTATTAGGTGAGGATTGTTTAAGCACAATTGATTGCTTCAGAAAATTAGGGGTAATGATCGACCGAGATGAAGAAAAGGTTATTATATATGGAAATGGTTTAGAAGGTTTACATGAACCTCAGGAAATATTGGACGTTGGCAATTCTGGTACAACCATTCGATTACTGTTAGGAATCCTTGCAGGACGAGCATTTCATAATGTGCTTATTGGAGATGAATCCATTGGAAAGAGACCGATGACTAGAGTGACAAAACCTTTACAACAAATGGGAGCCACGATTCATGGAAGAAGAAATGGTGAATATACACCATTATCCATTCAAGGTGGAGACTTAAAGAGTATTGAATACGAGCTTCCGGTTGCAAGTGCACAAGTGAAATCTTCGATATTATTCGCGGGTATTCAGGCAAATGGTATAACGACGGTTATCGAGCCAGCTAAGACAAGAGATCACACGGAAAGAATGATAAGGAAGTTTGGTGGTCACATTGAAGTCGATGGTCTAACTTTGAGAATCTCGGGTAATCAGCATTTAGTAGGAACAGACATTCATGTGCCAGGAGATATTTCTTCTGCAGCTTTCTTTTTAGTTGCAGGTGCTATTGTACAAGACAGTGAGATTATTTTGCGCAATGTTGGTTTAAATCCAACGAGAACGGGCATTCTTGATGTTATGGAACGAATGGGCGCCGATCTTACAATCATAAATAAACAAGATTCCTTTGAGCCTTATGGGGATATCAGGATTAAAACCTCCTCACTGAAAGGGATAACGATAGAAGGCAATTTAATTCCACGTTTAATTGATGAGATTCCGATCATAGCTTTATTAGCAACACAAGCAGAAGGTGTAACGGTCATAAAAGATGCGGAAGAATTAAAAGTGAAGGAAACGAATCGAATAGATACTGTAGTAGCTGAATTAAAGAAACTTGGGGCCAATATTGAACCAACAGACGATGGGATGATTATTCGCGGAAAAACTACTCTAACTGGTGGGAATGTTTCAAGTCATGGAGATCATAGGATTGGCATGATGTTAGCTATTTCTGCCGCTATTTGTAAAGCAGATGTTTTTCTTGAAAAGGAAGAGTCCATTTATGTCTCCTATCCATCGTTTTTTGAACATCTTCATTTACTTTCATAGATACAGGGCTGCAGTTTTTAAATTGCAGCTCTCATTTTTTCTTAGTTATAAAAGTGGGAAAACATTCATAGCTTGTCTTAAGACCAATAAAAGGGTGGTTTTATGACTTATATTATTGAAAATGCGAATATTCTCAAAGGTAAACAACTTAACACAGCCTCACTCCTCGTTGATAATGGGCGAATTTCAGCGATGAAACAAAGCTTTCAAAAATACAAGTTTATGAAGATGAATGCTGAGCCTTTTATTATGACGCCAACACCAACTCTTTTCAAAAAACATCTTCCAATAGAAAAATCCTTCTCAGAGTTCAAAAAATATTTTATGGATGAATTTATTTTAAAAGGAAGTACAGCTTTTTTGACGGTTGCTCATATCAGCCAAGAGCATGAGCTCACGACAAAAATAAAGCGGCTTAAAACACAGTTATTTAATTGTCCAATCGATTATATTATTGGTGTGCAAATCCCGGTTCGTTTAGTTACACAAACCTTTTTACGTAAATGTAAACGAGAAAAAGTTCCCGCCATTTTCATTGAAATAGAGCAAATGGATGAGCTTTATCAACTCCCATGGGGATGGATACGCGAGGCGATGTTCCCATACAACAGTCCGCTCATTCCAGTTTTTAAAGCAAACAATATGAAGGAACAGAAACAAGTCCATCACGATTGGATCTGCTTAATGGAAGAAGAGAGAATTCCATTTATTAAGCATGAATTAACTGAAGATGCCCCATTGTCGAATCATGCTCTTGCGAAAATAGGCATTTTTCCTTTTAAATCGAATATTCAGCAAGGTCATGAACTATCATATAATTTGTATGAAAGTAGTGACGAAATCAGAAATATTGAAGAATTGGAGCTGTTTCATTATCATAATAGTAAGCTTGTTGTTACGGTCCATAAAGGAGAAGTAATTCGAGCGAACGATTTTGTATTTTTTCGCCCTGGTTTTGGCGAACATGTTAAAATAAACACACCCTCATATTTAAAGATTGAAGCTTAGTGCCGAAAGGAACAGATGATGGATAAAATTAATACAATTATTGCGCTTCTAGAAAGTGGTCAGCATGAAGAGGCAATGCAGAAATTCAAACATATCTTATTAAAAGGATCACATGAAGAAAGATTTATGTTAGGCGAAGAGCTTTTTCAAATGGGATTTATTGAGGAAGCAAAGCTATTATTTTCAAGACTGCTTGAATCGTATCCAGAGGAGGGGGAAATACTTGTTCTTTTAGCTGAGTCACATATAGAGCTTGGGGAAGAGGATGAGGCGATTCTCGTGCTAGAACGAGTAAATCATGATGATTCGAGTTATCCACAATCACTTTTACTGCTAGCTGATCTTTATCAAATGGAAGGATTGTTTGAAGTAAGTGAACAAAAGCTCCAACAAGCAAAGTTGATTTTACCAAATGAAGTTATTATTGATTTTGCCCTTGGTGAATTGTATGCTGAGCAAGGGAAATTTCTTGAAGCAGCAAAAGCCTACGAGAAGGTATTAGAAACAGAAGATATGATTGCTGGTGTAAATATCAATCAACGAATGGCAGAAGTGTTAAGTGTTGGTGGAGCCTTTGAAGTAGCTTTGCCATATTACGAAAAAGCAATGAAAGATAAAATGGAAATTAATACGCTTTTTAGTTATGCGTTTACCGCATTACAGGCTGGCTATAATCGTACCGCCATTGAAAAGTTCACTGAACTAATGAAGCTTGATCCAGAATATCATTCTTTGTATTTGAACTTAGCAAAGGCATATGAGCGTGAGGAAGAGCTAGAAAATAGTTTTCGTGCTGTCAAAATGGGTATTAAACAAGATGAATATAATAAAGAGCTTTATTATTACGGTGGAAAGCTTGGACTTAAAATAAGCAATGAAGAGGAAGCAGAAAAATTATTTAGGGAAGCACTCGCACTTGATCCTGAATACACTGAAGCTGCTGTTACTTTGAATAAATTATTAATAAGACAAGAAAGATATGAGGACATCTTAGAAATTGTAGGGATGTTGAAGGATTTTGAAGAGGAAGAACCGAGGCTGTTTTGGGATGCGGCAATCGCTTATCAACAACTTGAACAATATTCTTTGGCATTAAACAAATATGACTCAGCATATACTTTCTTTAAAGAAGAACCTGATTTTCTTTCTGACTATGGATATTTTCTAATTGAAGAAGGAAAAAGAGATAAGGCCATCGAAGTTTTTAATAAGCTAGTAATTATGGAACCGAATAACTTAGAATATCGAGATGTTCTCGGAAGACTTTTAGAATGATCTTAATGAATACACAGAGGAGGGATTCTAACATGTCAGCCCCTGTTTCTGTCAACGAGAAAAAAGATTTTATTCGCTGGTTTCTTAATCATTATCAATTAAAAAGACGTGAATGTGTCTGGATATTGAATTATTTAATGAGTCATGACCAGTTGATGGAAAAAGTCCATTTTGTTGAACAAGCGCAATATAGCCCAAAAGGTTTAGTCATGTCTACTCATTGTGTTGATGATGTCCCATTTCGTTTTTACAAGGAGAATGTAATGACAACAGATGCAGAAAAATCGTTTCATGATATTCGCCTAAATCGAGAAGAGGATATTTTTATTCAATTAAACTTTCATGCATCAAATAAAGCTCATCAATATGCAGCTGTTCTTGAAGAGAATCCATACATGCCTAAAAACCTGCAAATTAGTGAGAAAGAGCGTCTAATTGCCGAAAGATTTCTTGCTGAAAGCATTGAAAAATTTCAAAAAGAATTATTGATGAAAAAAATTGATGAAGCATTGGATCATCATGATGAAAAAGCATTTTTACATTTAACAGCAAAACTAAAAGCTATGAAAAAAACATGACATTCGCTTGCTGATATAAGCAGGCGAATATTTTTGTGTAATCGATTAAAGATAATGATATGATTAGGAGGAATAAATAGTTGTAAACGGAGTGAATGATTAGATGAGATGGGTAACTCAAGATATTGAAATGTTTATGAAATCAAAGGAGTATATTGATACGGCTGTTATCCCACTATTGCCAATATCCTTTGCAGATGATATGAAAAATACAGCATGTAGTCATGAATTTATTTCGATGTTAAGCGTTCAGGTAGAAAGACAATTTCACGGCAGATTGCTTATGCTGCCTAGTCATACATATTTAACATCATTGGCAGAAGAAGAATTAGTTCGCAATTTGTCAATATGGGAGGAAAAATTACTTTCTGAGGGATTTAAATATATATTTTATTTCACATCAGATAGTCTATGGAAGTCTCATGAAAATCAGCTAAAAGGAGATGTACTTTGGCTGCCATCCTTGCCGCTTGAACAATTTGATGAAAGTCAACGAAATTCCATTATGGAGGATCAAGTTAAGCAATTAGTAAATTTATTTATGCAAAAATGGCAAAAAGAAGACTAAAAGCAATATAAGTCATACAGTTGCCACCGTTTGGACACAGGATTATATTGACCTTCAATTCAGATTGATATATCATGGTTATGTCCTAGTTTTATATTGTGTTATTTTTGTCCGTTGGACTTCACTTTATAACAGAGGGGGGAAAAATATGAGCAAAAACCGGGTTTCAAGACGTCAATTTTTAAACTACACACTCACTGGTGTAGGCGGTTTCATGGCTGCAGGTATTTTAATGCCAATGGTTCGATTTGCTATCGATCCAGTGCTTCAAGCGAAGGCTACAAGTGATTTTATCCCAACTACAAAAAAAATGGCGGATATCACGGATGTACCTACGCGTGTTGATTTTAAATTCGATCAACAAGATGCATGGTATGAATCTGAAGTTACAGGTACTGCATGGGTGTATAGAGATGACAAAGGAGAAATTGTTGCACTATCACCAGTTTGTAAACATTTAGGCTGTATGGTTGACTGGAATACTGACAAAGCTAACCAAGATCATTTTTACTGTCCTTGTCATGGAGGACTTTACACGAAAGATGGTACGAATGTGCCGGGAACACCTCCATTTGCACCATTAGATGTATACCCTTACATTGAAAAAGACGGTTATTTGTATTTAGGTAAGGCTAAGCCAAGAAAGGGGGCGTAATCATTGCTAAACAAGATTTATGATTGGGTAGATGAACGTTTAGATATTACCCCTTTGTGGCGCGATATCGCAGATCATGAAGTGCCAGAGCATGTTAACCCCGCGCATCATTTTTCTGCATTCGTATACTGCTTCGGTGGATTAACGTTCTTCGTTACCGTTATTCAAATTCTTTCTGGAATGTTCTTAACGATGTATTATGTTCCAGATATTAAAAATGCTTGGGAATCTGTATACTACTTGCAAAACCATGTTGCATTTGGACAGATCGTCCGCGGTATGCACCATTGGGGTGCGAGTTTAGTTATTGTCATGATGTTTTTACATACTTTGCGCGTTTTCTTCCAAGGTGCGTATAAAAAACCTCGTGAATTAAACTGGATTGTCGGAGTACTTATTTTCTTCGTCATGCTTGCGCTTGGTTTAACAGGTTATTTATTACCTTGGGATATGAAGGCATTATTTGCTACTAAAGTTACAATGCAAATTATTGAGTCTACACCATTAATTGGGGATTATCTAAAAGTTCTTATTGCTGGTGATGCAGATATTGTTGGGGCACAAACGATTACACGATTCTTTGCGATTCATGTATTCTTCTTGCCAGCGGCATTGTTTGGATTAATGGCTGCTCACTTTGTGATGATTCGTAAACAAGGTATTTCTGGACCATTGTAAAAAAGTAGATGATTTTTTGATAAAGGAGGGGGAATCGCCCAATGCATCGTGGAAAAGGTATGAAATTCGTTGGTGACTCTCGTGTACCAGCTACTGGACGTATGAAGAATATTCCGAAAGATTATTCTGAATATCCCGGGAAAACGGAGGCTTTTTGGCCTAACTTCCTGTTAAAGGAATGGATGATAGGCGCAGTTTTCTTAGTAGGTTTTTTATGTTTAACGATTGCACATGAGCCACCGCTTGAAAAAATTGCTGATCCGAGTGACACAGCTTATATCCCAATGCCAGACTGGTATTTCTTATTCTTATACCAATTACTTAAATACACTTACGCATCTGGTCCATACAATGCTGTAGGAGCATTTATTATTCCTGGTCTAGCTTTTGGAGCATTATTACTAGCTCCGTTTATTGACCGTGGCCCAGAGCGTCGTCCTTCTAAACGACCATTTGCGACAGGCTTTATGCTTTTAGCATTAGCAGCGATTACGTTTTTAACTTGGCAATCAGTTGCTACTCATGACTGGGAAGCAGCTGCAAAGCAAGGTCAAATTGTTGAATTTGACACAAGTGCTGAAGGTTATAAAATTCTAGAGGCTAATAATTGCTTAAGCTGTCATGGTGCCGCTCTTGAAGGCGGTGGAGGTGCACCATCACTTATTGATACAGGATTAACGCCTGAAGAGGCGAAGGATATTGCTGTAAATGGGGTAGGAGCAATGCCTCCTGGTATGTTTAAAGGAACTGAAGAAGAGTTAGACAAATTAGCCGAATATATTTCAACACTTACGAGCAAATAGTATAATAATAAAAACTGACGATCCATTCGTCAGTTTTTTCTATATCGTTTATTTAAAGAAATGAGGGCAAATATGAAATGGATCTATCCTTTATTAGCTAATCGGACAATCCTTTGGCTGCTGTTAATCATTAATATCGCAGGGACGATATACGGATATCTTTGGTATGGGCCACAATTAAAAGACACACCACCAATATTTCTACCATTTGTTCCAGATAGTCCGACAGCAAGCTTATTTTTTGTAATTGTCTTAATTGCTTTTTTGCTTCGGACAAATTGGCCGCTTTTTGAAGCATTAGCAATTATTACGCTTATTAAATACGGTGTTTGGGCTGTTGTGATGAATTTATTAGTGCTTAAAGTGACAGGAGAGCTCGACCTTATTGCTTTAATGTTAATTTTTTCTCATGGAGCTATGGCCATTCAAGGAATGCTCTTTGCGCCTTTTTATCGAATAAAAACATGGCATATTATAGTTGCAGCAATTTGGACATTGCATAACGATGTCATTGATTATGTATTTTTAATGCTGCCGCGCTACGATATTTTAGATATGTATATTCCTCAGATTGGCTATTTCACTTTTTGGTTAAGCATGGCTTCTATCGCTATTACAGCTTACTTAACAGTAAGAAAAAATCGTTTTACATTAACAATTAAATAAGCTTTCAATTTGGCTATATTCGAAGTCCCCCTATAGCCTCTCTTAATTATTGGTCTAACCTTGTCCAATCTCACATACATATTTATTAGTGATTTGTGGGAGGGACAAGTATGAGAGCAAGGATCATGATCGCAGCTATAATAATATTTCTTTTCATTCCGATGTCAATACCAATACATGCTGAAGTAAAGACGTCTGTGGATCAATTGGACAAACTTTCTGATGAAGCCTTGCAAATGGTGAAGCTTCAACGATATGGGGATGCAAAAAAACTGCTTGATTATTTTTCGAGGCAGTTTACATCTGTTTCAAAACATGAGCGATCATTGTCAGAAGATGAGCTGCGAATTGTCACAGTTTCATTTAATGAGGCTGTTGAGGCAACTGCAAATCTAACAATGAACCATGATGAGAGAATCAATCGAGTTACGAAATTTCGTCTTGTCGTTGATACAATAACTTCGAAATATGAACCGCTTTGGACAGAAATGGAGTCACCCATTATGTCGATTTTAAGCGAGATGAAAGCTGCTGCATATAATGGGGATAAAGAACATTTCCATTCAAAATTGAATGCTTTTTTATCTTTATATGACATGATTTACCCAAGTTTGAAGCTTAGTGTTGAGGTTGGACGAATTCAGCAATTAGATACACGAATTAATTATATAGACCGATTCCGTCCAGAAATTTTATCAGAGTCTGCAAGCTTACAAGAACTTGAAGCATTAGAAGCTGATTTACAGCGAATATTTGCTGATTTAGAGGAAGATGAAGCCGATCCTTCTTTATGGTGGGTCATTATTTCAACGGGTAGTATCATTGTTGCTACATTAACGTATGCTGGCTGGAGAAAATATCAAGGAGAGAAAGAAAAAGAGAAAGATCGCTCAAGAAGGCATTAACGTTGACTTTATTAAGTATTAAAAATACAATAAATATATATACACTAAAAATTTTAAAAATATGGAGGTACAATTTTGGGAGCATATCTCATTTACTTTGCGATCATCATCATCGTTCCTCTGTGGGCACAAATGAAGGTTAAAGGTGCATACGCCAAATATTCAAAAGTTCCGGCTTCCTCACATATGCGTGGTGCTGAAGTAGCAAGAAGAATTTTGGATTCTCATGGATTATATGAAGTATCAGTTGAAGAGACACAAGGACATTTGTCTGATCACTATGATCCACGCTCAAAAACAGTTCGATTATCAACAGCAAATTATCATGGACATTCAGTTGCAGCAGCAGCGATTGCTGCACACGAATGTGGGCATGCGATTCAAGATCAGCAGGATTATGCATTTTTGCGCTTCCGTCATTCGCTCGTTCCAGTTGCCAATATCGGTTCTAATTTTTCGTGGATATTAATCTTGATTGGTTTAATTGCTGGTTTGAGCAATTTTGTATTAATAGGAATTCTCTTTATGGCTCTTGCAGTTGTTTTTCAGCTCGTAACACTTCCTGTAGAGTTCAATGCTTCGAGTCGTGCGATGGATGAAGTTGTATCCCTCGGAATTATTCGGAACGATGAAGAAAGAGAAACAAAAAAGGTTTTGAGTGCAGCTGCATTAACATATGTTGCCGCAGCGGCTATTGCAGTATTAGAATTATTACGTCTCATTTTAATTTACACAGGAATGGGAAGACAAAATGATTAAACCAGCCAAAGGGCTGGTTTTTTTATTCAATAGGCTTTTTATTCTCATCAAGTGTAAAGCCTTCACCGAGTACATCATTGACAGAACTTACAGAAACAAATGCATGTGGATCAACAGATGTGATGACATTCTTTAAGCGAATAATTTCATTTTTAGGAACGACGCAATAAAGGACATCACGTTCTTTCTTAGTAAAAGAGCCTCTTCCGCTTAAAATCGTTACCCCTCGTTCCATTTCATTCATAATTTTTTTGGCAATTTCGTCATTCAAATCAGATATAATCATTGCCCCTCTTGCAGCATAAGCTCCTTCTAGCATGAAATCGATCACCCGTGCTCCAATGAATACAGCTACAAGTGTATACATGGCCTCTTTATATGACAAATAAAAAATCAGGGATAAAGTAATGACTACCGCATCAAATGTGAACATTGTTTTCCCCATGCTAATACCAGTGAATTTATTCACTAGTCGTGCAATAATATCAACGCCGCCTGTTGTTCCTCCAAATCGAAAAATAATTCCCAGCCCTACTCCAATGAATACACCTGCGAATAACGCTGCTAATGTTAAATCCTCTTTAAGTGGTATATTGAATTGATTACGTTGAAAAATCCATAAAAAAACAGAAACACTAACAGTTCCAAGCAATGTATAAAGAAAAGCGTTTCTTCCTAGTAGTTTCCATCCAATAATAAAAACTGGAATATTTAATATTAAGTTTGTATAAGAAGGATCAAGTTGAAAGAGAAAATATAATAGCAATGTGATTCCAGTAAAACCACCTTCTGCTAAATTATTTTGCATATTAAAATGTACGAGGCCAAAAGAAAAAATTGCTGCTCCAATTATAATAAAAACGATATTTTTAATTTTTAGTCCAAATATCATAAAAATCCTCCAATTCCCGAAATTTCTACAACAGATGCGTCTTTAATTATATAAGATCATTATTATTAGAGCAATGAAAGCATAGATTGTAAAAAATATTTGTAAAAGCGCATTTGTTTAGCTAACATAAAAGGAGGAAATTCATCTTTAGCGTGCATAATTCTCTCTCATCTAAAAGTGAGAGAATCATGTAAACTTGTCTTAGAAAATGAATTGAGGTGAAAATAGCTTGACGAATAAAACGATGAAGGAGCTTCAAAAGGAAGTCGATAGTTACATAAGTCAGTTTAAAGAAGGCTATTTTAGTCCACTTGCCCTATTAGCAAGAATGACAGAAGAATTAGGGGAGCTTGCAAGAGAAGTAAACCATCAATTTGGTGAAAAACCAAAGAAGTCGACAGAAACGGAGAAAGCGATCGAAGAGGAATTAGGGGATATGTTATTTGTCCTTATCTGCTTTGCAAATGCCTTAAACATTGATTTAGAGGAAGCTCATAATATTGTCATGGAAAAGTTTAATATGCGCGATAAAGACCGTTGGACAAGAATAGAGGGCTGAAGGGGAAGAAGATATGGATAACATAAATATTGTAATCGCCGGTCCACGCGGACGAATGGGAAGGGAAGCAGTTCAGCTCGTAATGGGAATCGAAAATTACAATCTAGTAGCTGTCATCGATCATAAAAATGATGGTGGACTCTTAAGTGATTCAGACGGGTTTTTCGGATTACATATTCCTGTTTACAGTGATGTTTCACAATGTTTTCGAAATACGAAAGTAGATGTAATCATTGATTTAACGACACCTAAATTTGGCATGTACCACACGAAAATAGCATTGGAACATGGTGTCAGGCCAGTCGTTGGGACGACAGGCTTTACGAGGGATAACTTAATTGAGCTTAAACAAATTTGTGAAGAGAAAGAACTTGGCTGTATCATCGCTCCAAATTTTGCGATTGGCGCTGTATTAATGATGAAGTTTGCTCAAATGGCAGGAAGGTATTTTCAAGATGTAGAAATTATTGAACTTCACCATGATCAAAAACTTGATGCACCATCAGGGACAGCTGTGAAAACAGCGGAAATGATTGCCGATGTTCGTCTGATGAAGAAACAAGGACACCCAGAGGAGAAAGAAACATTAGCAGGAGCTAGAGGAGCGGAGTACGAAGGGATGCACATTCATTCTGTTCGCTTACCAGGATTAATCGCTCATCAGCAAGTTATTTTTGGTTCAGAAGGACAATCCTTAACAATTCGTCATGATTCCTATAATCGTAGTTCTTTTATGTCTGGTATAAAGTTGGCAGTTGATACTGTACTTAAAATCGATACATTAGTGTACGGCCTTGAAAATATTCTAGAATAATAATACAAAGCGAAAGTTGGCTTAGCTTCATAGGAACTTCGACTATGTCGCTTTCGCTTGGCAGAGGAGTGTCATTATGAATATTGCCTTAATTGCACATGATAAAAAGAAAAATGATCTCGTTAGCTTTGTCACCGCCTACAAAAATATATTTGCTAATCATAACCTCTTTGCGACCGGGACAACTGGATCGAGAATTATTAATGAAACAGGGCTTGATATACATCGATTCCAATCAGGTCCATTAGGTGGGGACCAAGAGGTTGGTTCTTATGTAGCGAATAATAAAATGGACATTGTTATTTTTTTTCGTGATCCTTTAACAGCACAGCCCCATGAGCCTGATGTATCTGCACTTATTCGATTATGTGATGTGTATTCTGTTCCTTTAGCAACAAATATGGGGACAGCAGAAATCTTAATTAAAGGCCTTGAACGAGGAGATTTATCCTGGAGAACATTTGTGAATGGGAAAAGCGGTGGGGAAAATGCGGGAACTAAAGCTTGATATTTTAGCTTTTGGTGCCCATGCAGATGATGTCGAAATTGGCATGGGAGCAACAATTGCGAAATATACAGCTCTGGGAAAAAAAGTAGGTATTTGTGATCTAACAAAAGCTGAGCTGTCATCTAATGGGAATGTTGAAACGCGAATGATTGAAGCAAAAGCAGCAGCTTCTATACTAAATGTTGATGTAAGGGAAACTCTTCATATACCTGATCGAGGCATATACCGAAATGATGTTTACATAAAAAAGATTGTAGATGTAATCCGTACATATAAGCCACAGCTTGTTTTTTCACCCTATTTTGAAGATCGTCACCCAGACCATGGACATTGTTCCAAACTGGTAGAAGAGGCTGTCTTTTCTGCTGGTATAAAGAAATATGCGCAAGAATCAGGCTTATCGCCACATCGTGTGAAAAATATTTATTATTATATGATTAATGGTTTTCATAAACCTGATTTTGTTATAGATGTTTCAAATTATATGGATAAAAAAATAGCGAGCCTCAATGCCTATAAAAGCCAATTTGTGAAAACAAGTGATGCAGTTGATACACCTCTAGTAAATGGTTATATTGAAACGATTGAAGCTAGAGAGAGACTGTTTGGGAAAGAAGTTAATGTTGTTTATGCAGAAGGTTTTATGAAAAAACGGCCATTAATCATAAATTTTGATTTATTTGGAGAAGAATGATGATAAAGAAATTAAAAATTGGCATTACATGCTATCCATCGGTTGGCGGATCTGGGGCAATTGCGACCGAATTAGGTAAAAAGCTAGCTGAGAAAGGACATGAAATTCACTTTATTTCCTCCAGTCTCCCTTTTCGGCTGAATAAAATGTATCCGAATATTTATTACCACCAAGTGGAGGTTAATCAATATTCGGTTTTTCAATACCCACCATATGATATTGCACTCGCAAGCAAGATGGCAGAGGTCATAAATCGTGAGGGTCTTGATCTACTTCATGTTCATTATGCTATCCCTCACGCTGTATGTGCTATTCTCGCAAAACAAATGAGTGGAAAAGATATTAAAATTGTGACGACTTTACATGGGACAGATATTACAGTACTTGGATATGATCCTTCACTTACTGCTTCAATTAAGTTTGCCATTGAACAATCAGATATCGTGACAGCTGTTTCAAATTCACTTATAGCTCAAACATATGATGTCATTAACCCAAATAAATCAATTGAGCTTGTTTATAATTTTATTGATGAGGAGGTATTTAGATTAACAAACTCCTCTCATTTACGTAATGATTATGGGATAAACAAGGATGAAAAAATTGTGATTCATGTTTCTAACTTCCGAGCGGTAAAACGAGTTCAGGACGTCGTTAAAGCATTTGCTCGTATTTCAGAACAAGTATCAGCTAAACTCCTACTAGTAGGTGATGGGCCAGAAATGACCGTCATTTGCCGATTAGTGAATCAATTGAATCTTAGTGAAAAAGTATTATTCCTCGGTAAGCAGGATAATCTAGAAGAGTTATATTCAATCAGTGATCTAATGTTATTACTTTCAGAGAAAGAAAGTTTCGGATTAGTAGCATTAGAAGCAATGGCATGCGGTGTGCCATGTATAGGAACTCTTGTTGGGGGAATTCCCGAATTAATTACAAATGAAAAAAACGGATATTTGTGTGAACTTGGAGATATTGAAACAATTGCTGAAAAAGGAATCGCTTTATTAAAGAATGAAGAATTACATAAACAATTTTCAACCGAAGCAATTAATTCTGCTTATCATCATTTCCGAGGAGAGCTAATTGTAAGTCAATACGAAAATATATATTATGAGCTTTTAAAGATTGGTGAGGAACAATGAAGAACCCCTTTCTTGCAGCAATTCCATTACTATCAAAAATCGAGTCTGCTGGTTTCGAAGCATATTTTGTCGGTGGGGCGGTAAGAGATTGTCTGCTCGGAAAAAAGATTGAAGATGTAGATATTGCTACATCGGCAACACCTGCAGAAATGAAACGTATTTTTCCTAAAACAATTGATGTTGGGATTGAACATGGCACAGTTATTGTATTATTCAATGGAATCCCGTACGAGGTGACAACATTTCGTTCGGAAGCAGAATATATAGATTTCAGGAAACCTAGTGAAGTTCAGTTTATTCGTTCATTAGAAGAAGATTTGCAGCGCAGGGATTTCACAATGAATGCGATAGCAATGAATAAAGATGGAAACTTTATTGACCCGTTTAATGGAAGGAAAGCTATTGAGGATAAGGTTATTCAAACAGTAGGAAAAGCGGAGGAGCGTTTTTCAGAAGATGCATTAAGAATGATGAGAGCACTCCGATTTTTTAGTCAGTTAGATTTTGTGATTGAGAAGGAAACTTATGCAGCATTAGCATCACTAGCTCATTTATTAGAAAATATTTCTGTCGAACGAAAACTAGTTGAATTTGAAAAGCTTCTTATTGGAAAAAATCGCAAAAAAGCTCTTTTAAGTTTAACTGAAACGGGATTATATAAATATTTGCCAAACTTATCTAGTTTTCAACAATCAATATACAGCATGTTGAACTATGATTATCATTCTCTTTCACTTGAAGAAATGTGGTGTTTTTTGTTATATCAATTCGATATGCATGGAAATGATCGAATCGCCTTTTTGAAAAGCTGGAAAATGCCAACGAAAAAAATAAAATCCATTTCTTCAATTGGGAATTGGCTACATTATCGATTAGAAAAAAATTGGACTGATGTGGCTCTATATACTGCTGGACTTGAAAATGTAAAAAGCGCAGAGAACATTCTTAATGTAATAAAAAAACAAAATAAGGATGATGAAAGCTTCTTACTAGAAAGATATGAATTGTTGCCGATCAAACAACGAAGTGAGCTCCAAGTGACAGGAAATGATCTGCAAGCTTGGTTTCAACGAAAGCAAGGGCCATGGATAAAAGAAACATTAGATAAAGTTGAAATAGCGGTCATTAATCATGAAGTGAAAAATGAGACTGATTCTATTAGGGAGTGGTTATTCGGGTGCAATCAGAGGTAAGGAAGAAAATGCTTGAGGCATTTACAAATAATAAAGATGATTATTTATCTGGCCAGCATTTAGCTAATGTAATTGGTTGTTCAAGAACGGCGGTTTGGAAGCATATTGAAGAGTTAAGGAAGGAGGGATTTCAACTTGAGGCTGTACGAAGAAAAGGCTATCGAATTTTGAAAACGCCAGAGAAAGTGACTGCAGATGAAATTAGATTAGGATTGATGACAGAATTTCTTGGCAGACAAATTCATTATGAAGAAAGTGTGGATTCTACTCAAAAAATTGCCCATCGCCTTGCATATGAAGCTGCTCCTGAAGGAACAATTGTTATTGCTGAGGAACAATTATCTGGAAAAGGTAGAATGGATCGAGTATGGCATTCATCTAAATATACAGGAATATGGATGAGCTTGATTTTGCGGCCTAATATCCCGCCTCCTAAAGCACCACAGCTAACTTTACTTACCGCTGTTGCTGTTGTTCAAGCGCTCGAAGCTTTAACAAGCCTTTCTCCACAAATTAAATGGCCGAATGATATCTTACTAAATGGCAAAAAAGTAACAGGGATTTTAACAGAGCTTCTTGCTGAACCAGATCGAATTAATGCGATCATTATTGGGATCGGAATAAACGTTAATCAGCAAATGGAAGACTATCCAGAAGACTTAAGAGCAACTGCCACTTCTTTATCAATTGAATTAGGCGAGCAGCTAAAGCGGGCAGACATTATAAAAAGCCTTCTTCTAAAATTGGAACAATTGTATACGCTTTACTTAGATAAAGGTTTCTATCCAATAAAGCTTCTTTGGGAAAGCTATGCAGTTAGTATTGGAAAGAATATTACAGCGAGGACATTATTAGGCAATATAAATGGAAAAGCACTTGGGATTACTGAAGATGGTGTCCTTATGATTGAAGACGATTTAGGGAAGATTCATCATGTTTATTCTGCGGATATAGAACTTAAATGATTTTTCTAGTCAATGAGACGTTGGATTTGTTATAATTTATTTGGAATGCTAAAGTTAAGGCGTTACCATCTTTTTATTTGGGCAGTATCCTTTGTTGAACTGCACCGTTGTTTTCAAACAAATTGAAGAATTTCTGCCTAGATCCGTAAGTGGACCGGGACAGAGGGATGAAATGCAATTTTGAGCTTATTTTTAGATCCTTCTGCTAGCAGGGGGATTTTTACTTTGCTCCACCTAGACTTTAGGTGAATTTTTATCGCCCTCTTCCTTACAAGAAATGAAAGGCTTTAGCGAAAGCTGAAGCGAAACTAAGAGGAGGAATAGAAATGAAGAAAACACTCGATTTTCAGACGATGAAACAGGCTGGGGAGAAAATCGTAATGCTAACCGCTTATGATTATCCGAGTGCCAAACAGGCTGAACAAGCAGAAGTTGATGTGATTTTAGTTGGGGATTCACTTGGAATGGTCGTATTAGGCTATGATTCAACTGTGCCAGTAACGCTTGATGACATGATTCACCATGGAAAAGCTGTAAAACGGGGAGCAAATAATACATTTATCGTAATTGATATGCCCTTTATGAGCTATCATTTATCGATTCGAGACACACTTATCAATGCTGCAAAACTAATTCAAGAAACGGGTGCACATGCTGTTAAAATTGAAGGGGCAGATGAAGTGCTTCATAGTATTGAAGCTTTAACAAAGGCTGGTATTCCTGTTTGTGCTCACTTAGGTCTGACTCCACAATCGGTTGGTGTTCTAGGTGGTTATAAAGTACAAGGAAAAGACGCTGAAGCTGCTAGAAAGCTCATTGAAGATGCGAAAAAATGTGAGCAAGCAGGAGCATTTATGATTGTGTTGGAATGTGTACCGAAACAGTTGGCAAAAGAAGTTTCGGAAACACTAGAAATTCCGACGATTGGAATTGGTGCTGGAGTTGATACTGATGGACAAGTTCTTGTCTATCATGATGTGCTTTCTTACGGGGTTGAACGAGTCCCGAAATTTGTGAAGCAATATTCCGATTTAAATCATGTGATTAAACAAGGGATAGCTTCTTTTACGGCAGAAGTTAAGCAAGGAAAGTTTCCACAAGAAGAGCATAGCTTTTCGATGAAGGAAGAAGAATTGCTATCGTTATATGGACGTTAAGGTAAATTCGAAATGCTATTGTAATGATGGAGGATAGACATGCAGGTAGTAACAACAATAAAAGAAATGCAAACAACTATTTCTCGCGAAAAAAAGCAAGGAAAATCAGTTGGTTTTGTTCCAACGATGGGATTTTTACATGAAGGGCATTTAGAGCTAATTAAAAAGGCTAGAGCAAATAATGAAATCGTCGTATTAAGTATATTCGTTAATCCGATTCAATTCGGCCCAAATGAAGATTTTAGTTCCTATCCTCGAGATTTTGAACGGGATAAGCAACTTGCCGAAAAAGAAGGAGCAGACTATATTTTTTACCCTTCTGTAGATGAAATGTATCCATCTGAATCTTCCGTAATTGTTCATGTAAAAAAGAGAACAGATGTATTATGCGGCAAATCTCGTCCAGGCCATTTTGATGGTGTAGCAACTGTGCTTACAAAGCTCTTTCACATTATACAGCCTGACAAAGCTTATTTTGGGAAAAAGGATGCACAGCAAGTTGCAGTTGTTGAAGGGTTAGTTGAGGATTTTAATTTTCCGATAGAAATCATTGCTGTAGAAATTGTTCGAGAAAAGGATGGGCTAGCAAAAAGTTCTAGAAATATTCGTTTGCTACCTTCTGAAAGGGAGCAGGCTTCATCACTTTACGAAAGCCTGTTACTGGCAAAGAAGCACATTGATGACGGTGAAAAAGATTCTGAGAAAATCATGACAATAATAAAGGAAAAGCTTGAAAAAATGGATGGCGTGATTGATTATGTTGAAATTCTTGCTTATCCAAGCCTCGAAAAACAACCGGTTTTAAATAAAAAAATGATCATTGCATTAGCGGTGAAATTTTCGAAAGCGCGACTAATTGATAATTTAATTATAAACATTGACGAGGACTAAGGGGGAATCATCATGTTTCGCACCATGATGAATGGAAAAATTCACCGTGCAGTTGTAACAGAAGCAAATTTAAATTACGTAGGCAGCATCACAATTGATGAAGATATCCTTGATGCAGTTGGGATGGTTGCAAATGAAAAGGTGCAAATTGTGAATAATAATAACGGTGCTAGACTTGAAACGTATATTATTCCTGGTACAAGAGGGAGCGGTGTTATTTGCCTGAATGGAGCTGCAGCTCGGCTTGTGCAAGTAGGAGATATTGTGATCATCATTTCATATGCACTCGTACAGGAAGAAAAGGTGTTAACACATAAACCAAAAGTTGCACTTATGGACGAACATAATCAGATTAAAGAAATCATCGATTTCGAGCCTGAAAGTACAATTCTTTAAAAATGATATTTGGGAAATCGCCTGTGAGGAGCTGTTTTTTAGCCTATAGCCCACAGGCTTTTTCTATGATCACATGAAGCAATTATGTCATTAACCTTTTTCTTTTTCTGTTTTTATGATACCGTTTGATTGACTGAATGTTAGAGGTGTGTAGTATGGGTAATAAATTTGTTGTGATTGATTTAGAAACAACAGGGAACGCCCCAAAAAAGGGTGATAAAATTATTCAATTTGCTGCGGCTGTAATCGAAAACGGTAAAATTACGGAAGAATATAGCTCGCTTGTTAATCCCGGGCAATCAATTCCGCCCTTCATTGAAGAATTAACGGGACTAAATGATGAAATGGTCAAGGATGCACCAAAATTCTCCGAAATTGCTCCAAAAGTATTAACGCTTTTAGAAGGCGGATACTTTGTTGCCCATAACGTTCTTTTTGATCTGACGTTTTTACAGGAAGAATTAGTGGAAGCAGGGTATAACGGTTATTATGGTCCGATTATTGATACTGTTGAATTAGCAAGAATTCTAATGCCGACAGCAGATAGCTTTCAATTGTCTGAACTTGCCTTAAGAGAAGGGTTAAATCATGAGCGCCCTCATCAGGCAGATAGTGATGCATATGTGACTGCAGAGCTGCTATTACTTTTGTTCGAGCGAATAGAGAAATTACCTTTGCAAACCGTTAAACAGCTTCAGAAGCTAGCTAGCGGATTAAAAAGTGATTTTAGTTTATTATTAGATGAAATCATTTCACAAAGAGAAGCGACCATTGAAAATGTTCGCGATGATCTTGAGATTTATCATGGAATTGCATTAAAGAAAATGCAAGAAGGATATCAGTGTTCGACAACTGATTTGTCAGGGTATCCATCTGAGCATAAAGAAAAAATAACACTTTTCCAAAAAGTGTTTCCTTCTTATGAACAAAGAATGGGTCAATTTACAATGATGGATTGTATATATAATGCTTTTTCAGATAATACCGATGCAATGATCGAAGCTGGTACAGGTGTTGGCAAATCATTAGCCTATTTAATTCCTGCTGTGCTTTTTGGAAAAGAAAAACAACAACCGGTTGTTATTAGCACCTATACGACACAGCTACAAGATCAATTACTTACAAATGATATCCCGAAGCTAAAAAAAATGCTTCCGTTTTCTATTAATGCCGCTTTAATAAAAGGAAGAAGTCATTATTTAAGCTTGACAAAATTCGAGCAATCGTTGATAGATTATGATGATAATTACGATACCATTCTTACGAAAATGCAAATTCTCGTTTGGTTAACAGAGACGGAATCCGGTGATATTGACGATGTAAATTTATCAAGCGGTGGCATTATTTTCTGGAATAAAATAAAAAATGATGAAACGGTTTTTCTAGAAAATAAATCTTGGCTTTCAAGAGATTTTTATTTACGTGCGCGAAGAAAAGCCTCCAATGCAGATCTCATTATTACAAATCATTCGCTTATTCTTACTGATCTTATTGCTGAATCAAAAATACTTCCTGATTATAAATATATTGTCATTGATGAAGGTCATCATTTTGGTCAAGTTGCAAGCAAGCATTTTGGCTATACGTTTGATTATTTAAAAATTCGTTATCAGCTTAGTCAAATAGGATTTATGGAACAAAAGCATTTACTATTTAAACTCGAACAAATAGTTGAAAAGCTGAACCTTGATGACCTTGATTTACTTCATTCTTTTGAAGTAAATCAAATGCTTATCCAACTAGATTTTGAACTTGCTGAATTATTTAAAATCATTTCTATTTTTGCGAAAAAAAAATCGAGGGCGATAAAAGGGTTTAATCGGGTTAATTGCCGTATTTCTAATGATGAGTCGAGCAAAGAGTGGGAAGCAGTACAGACAAGTGCTGAAAGATTTTTATTCCAGTTAGTCGATGTTGTAAACGAATTAACGAAGCGGCTAAAAGCAATTCGGAATAGTGAAGTGAAAGATTTGTTAACGGCACGAGATAAATCAAGCCTAGAAGAATTATCCTCACTATTAGATGAACTTTCAGAAGAAATACTCATCATTAGAAAATTATTTTTACAATCATTACGTGAATATGTAAAATGGATTGAAATAGATGTGAGATCAACACAAAATGCAACAACTCTTTTTACGCAGCCTATTTCAGTTGCTGAATATTTAAAAGAGCAATTTTTCAAAAATAAGAATAGTGTCGTGATTACCTCGGCTACATTGTCAGTTAAAAATTCTTTTAACTATATGGGAGAGCAGCTAGGACTTCAATCATCTGATTGTTCAACTATGCAAATTCAATCCCCTTTCAACTATGATAAACAGGTAAAACTAATTGTTCCAGATGATTTGCCCGAAGTAAATGCTGTTTCACTTGAAGAATATGTGGCAGCCATTAGTGAGCACATTATATCAATTGCAGAAGCGACAAAGGGAAGGATGCTCATATTATTTACTTCTCATGACATGTTGAGAAAGACGTATGACTTAATAAAGGAATCCGGTTTTCTTGATGATTATGCCATAATAGCCCAAGGAATATCGAGTGGTAGCCGTTCAAGACTAACACGGAATTTCCAACGCTTTGATAAAGCAATCTTATTGGGTACGAGTAGCTTTTGGGAAGGGATAGATATTCCGGGAGAAGATTTAAGTTGTTTAATCATTGTGCGACTGCCATTTTCACCACCGGATGACCCAATTATGGAAGCAAAGTGTGAGGAAATTAAAAACAATGGAGGGAATCCATTTTCTAATTATTCATTACCTGAGGCCATCATTAGGTTTAAACAAGGTTTTGGCAGACTAATTAGAACGAAAACGGATCGTGGATTTATATTCATTTTTGACCGTAGGGTCATAACAACAAAATATGGAAAATCCTTCTTGGAATCCATTCCTTCTATTCCAGTTGAAAAAAGGAAAATTGGAGAGATTGTGGAAATGATTAAGAAATGGCTATAAAAAATGCTGCGCTTTTGAGCGCAGCAAAACGAAGTTGTGGATTAGAAGAAAAAATTTTTGATGATATATTTAAGGGTTAACTCTAAGCTGTTATACTGTACTATAGAAAAATAAAGTATGGGCTTTTATGAGTTAGGTAAGTGTCTAGCTCCGCTAAACAGGATATACTGGCTAAGCTAAGCATACATACGTATTTCTTGTTACGTACTTATAGCATGTCCTGAACGAACAAGCATATTAGTAACAAATATTGAAAGTCCTTGAGGAGGAATTCCAGAATGGAAAGCAAGATTGAGGTTTTATCGACAGTAAAAATCATGCACAGTTCAGATTTGTATAAGATTGTCGATATCTTAAATAGGACATTAAAAGAAAAGGATTTAATGTTCGGGTTAGCACTTGATAAAGAGGATCAAAATAAAGCTGTTTTTACAATTTATCGAACATAAGTAGAGTGAAAAATGTGAAGAAATTTATTATAATTAGCATTATTACCATTGTTGCTTGTATTGGAGTAGCTTCAATTATTTATGTAAATGCTGTAAATCCTGTCAAGGAAGCTAAGCAAAAAGCCATTCAGACTGCACTTGAAAAAACAGAGTTAGTAGAAGCTGAGGACTTTACTTTATATAACGGTCAAGACACCTATTATGTCATAAAGGGCAAGGATGACAGTGGGACAGGCATTTATGTATGGGTACCAGAAAAAGAAGGAAAAATTATTGTACGAAAACAGGCGGATGGGATTACAAAACAAGAAGCAATAAATAAACTAAAAGAAGAAAAAGATCCTCAAGAAATTATTTCCGTTCGCCTAGGCATGTTAAAAGATTTCCCTGTATGGGAAATTTATTATCGTTCAAATGGGGACTTAATAAATTATTATTATGTTGATTTCAAAAGTGGAGATTGGCTTAAAAAAATTGAGAACTTATAAGTGGAGGGAAAGGAATTGGATTTAGAGCTTGCACATAGAGTTACGGCATTAACACCTTCTTCAACGCTCGCTATTACTGCAAAGGCAAAAGAGCTTAAAGCACAAGGATTCGATGTGATTGGGTTAGGGGCAGGGGAACCTGACTTTAATACCCCTCAGCATATAATCGAGGCTGCCCACAAATCAATGCTTGAAGGTCATACTAAGTATACGCCTTCTGCAGGTCTTCCAGCTTTGAAAAAAGAAATTATCAATAAATTTAAGCGGGATCAAGGAATCGAATATGACCTAAGCCAAATTATTGTCGGAAGCGGTGCAAAGCACGTCCTTTATACTTTGTTTCAATCACTTTTGAATGAAGGTGATGAAGTCATTATTCCAACTCCATATTGGGTAAGTTATCCTGAACAAGTAAAATTAGCTGATGGTGTTCCTGTTTATGTTGAGGGGAAAGAAGAAAATGAATACAAGATTACACCCGAGCAGTTAACTGCCTCCATTACAAACAAAACGAAAGCGATTATTATTAATTCCCCAAGCAATCCTACTGGAATGCTTTACTCGGAAGAAGAATTAGTAGCATTAGGTGAAGTATGCTTAAAGCATAATATTCTTATTGTATCAGACGAGATTTATGAGAAATTAGTTTATGGCAGTTTTAAGCACGTATCAATTGCAGAGCTTTCATCGCAATTAAAAGAACAAACCATAATTATTAATGGAGTGTCAAAATCACACTCAATGACAGGTTGGAGAATCGGTTATGCAGCTGGTAACTCAAAGCTTATTAAAGCGATGACAAACCTAGCTAGCCATAGCACATCGAATCCAACGACAAACGCTCAATATGGAGCAATTGCAGCATACGCAGGTCCAAAGGAAATGGTTTTAGAAATGAGTGCTGCCTTTGAAGTAAGATTAAACACGATTTACGACAAATTAATTAATATCCCAGGCTTTACTTGTATTAAGCCGCAAGGTGCATTTTATTTATTTCCTAATGTTAAACAAGCTTTAGAATTAACTGGTTACGAAGATGTTGATGCGTTCTCAACTGCATTGTTGGAAGAAGCGATGGTAGCTGTAATTCCAGGAACAGGCTTTGGTGCACCGAATAATATTCGTCTATCATATGCAACATCTTTAGAGCTATTGGAGAATGCTCTAGTACGGATACAGCAATTTGTCAAAAGTAAAATGAAATAATTGAAAATGGCAGCTGAGTATTTTCAGCTGCTGTTTTTTTAAGCAATATTGCTTGTCTGAACTTCGAAGAGTATAATATAAAGGATACATAGCGAAAGATTTACTAGTTTTTGGAGGGAATATTTGTGGTTAAAACAACAATATCTGAAGTTTACAAATATGTAGATCAAGAAGTCGTAATCGGTGCATGGATTGCGAATAAACGTTCTAGCGGAAAAATTGCTTTTCTGCAATTGCGTGATGGAACAGGATTTATCCAAGGAGTCGTCGTTAAGACAGAAGTGGCTGAAGAAGTATTTCAAGCAGCTAAATCAATAACACAAGAGTCTTCTTTATATGTTACGGGTAAGATTCAGAAAGATGAACGTTCTCCACTAGGATATGAACTACTTGTTACTGGCATTGAGGTTATCCACGCTGCAGTAGATTATCCAATTACACCAAAAGAACACGGAACTGAGTTTTTAATGGATAATCGTCACTTATGGCTCCGTTCTCGTCGTCAGCATGCAGTGATGAAAATTCGTAATGAAATTATTAGAGCTACTTATGAGTTCTACAATGAACAAGGTTTTGTTAAGGTAGACCCACCTATTTTAACAGGAAGTGCACCTGAAGGAACGTCTGAATTATTCCATACGAAATATTTTGATGAAGATGCTTATCTTTCTCAAAGCGGCCAGTTATATATGGAAGCTGCAGCTATGGCACTTGGGAAAGTATTTTCATTTGGTCCAACTTTCCGTGCAGAAAAATCAAAAACCCGCCGTCATTTAATCGAATTTTGGATGATTGAGCCTGAAATGGCGTTTTATGAGCATGAGGAAAGCTTAAAGCTCCAAGAGGATTATGTTTCTTATATTGTTCAATCTGTCTTAAAAA
Organism: Cytobacillus sp. Bva_UNVM-123; assembly: GCF_046351715.2. Lineage (NCBI taxonomy): Bacteria > Bacillati > Bacillota > Bacilli > Caryophanales > Bacillaceae > Cytobacillus > Cytobacillus sp. Bva_UNVM-123. Next base: position 2,953,989 of record NZ_CM177772.1, on the reverse strand, counting down.
ATTGCAGTATTGAACTTAAAACATTAGGTCGTGATACGGCAAAACTTGAACAAGTAAAAGCGCCTTTCCCTCGAATCACATATGATGATGCTGTTAAGTTTCTCCAAGAAAAAGGATTTGATGATATTGTATGGGGCGATGATTTCGGCGCGCCACATGAAACTGCTATTGCTGAAAGCTTTGATAAGCCAGTATTTATTACACATTATCCTACTTCGTTAAAGCCGTTTTATATGCAGCCTCATCCAGAACGTGATGATGTAGTATTATGTGCGGACTTAATTGCTCCTGAAGGCTATGGTGAAATTATTGGTGGTTCAGAACGGATTCACGACTTTGAGCTATTAAAGAAACGTTTGGAAGAGCATCATTTAGAAATGGACGCTTATAAATGGTATTTAGAGCTTCGTCAATACGGTTCTGTTCCACATTCTGGTTTCGGTCTTGGACTTGAAAGAACGGTTGCTTGGATTAGTGGAGTTGAGCATGTAAGGGAAACAATCCCATTCCCACGTTTATTAAACCGTCTATATCCATAAGCTATAATCCGCTTCGGCGGATTTTTTTCATCTTACTAGTGAATATAATTCATGCTATACTTAAATTGAGGTGTCAGGAATGGCTAAAACAAATATGATGAAATGGCTTCGAGAAGGACATGTTACGATCCCTGGAGTTTTATTATCTCAATATAAAGAAATGAATTTAAATGAGCATGAACTAATACTCATATTGCATGTAATCTCCTTTATTGAAAACGGAAATGAATTTCCTACTCCTACCGAATTATCATCCCGCATGACAATCTCTGTCTCCGAATGTACGGAAATTTTGCGTAAATTAATTCAGAAAGGGTTTATAGAAATAAAAGAAGGTTACTTAGCAGATGGAATTCGATATGAAAAATACGAGATTGAACCATTATGGGAAAAGTTAATTGATCAATTCCTCATGAAAAACAAACAAGAAGCGGTAATGATGAATCAAAAAAATGAGACTGATTTATATACATGCTTTGAACAAGAATTCGGTCGACCGTTATCACCTTTTGAATGTGAAACACTTGCATTATGGATGGACGATGATCATCATGATCCACATATTATTAAAGCAGCACTCAGAGAGGCTGTTATGTCAGGTAAATTAAACTTCCGTTATATTGATAGAATCTTATTTGAATGGAAGAAAAATGGAATTAAAACAATTGAGCAAGCGAAAAGTTATGGGAAAAAATTTAGGCAGAATCAAATACAACAGCGCTCGAAACAATCTGAAGGAACATCACAAGCAGTGAAGACAATTCCGTTTTATAATTGGTTAGAGCAATAAATTAGTAAGTGGTGAGAGAAATTGTTAAATAAGAGTCAAATTCGATTTTGCCTTGATAAAATGGGGGAAATGTTTCCGAATGCCCATTGTGAATTGAATCATACAAATCCATTTGAGCTTGTCATCGCAGTTGCCCTTTCGGCACAATGTACAGATGTTCTCGTTAATAAAGTAACTGAACAGCTCTTCCAAAAATATAAAACTCCTCAAGATTATTTAAATGTTTCACTAGAGGAATTACAGCAAGATATTCGTTCTATTGGTTTATTCCGCAATAAGGCGAAAAATATTCAAAAACTATGTCAATTAATATTAACTGATTATGATGGAGAGGTTCCACGAGACCGAGATGAATTAATGAAGCTTCCAGGTGTTGGAAGAAAGACAGCAAATGTTGTCGTTTCTGTCGCATTTGGCGTACCTGCAATTGCAGTTGACACTCATGTGGAACGTGTTAGCAAAAGATTAGCCTTTTGTCGTTGGAAGGATTCTGTTCTAGAAGTTGAAAAAACATTAATGAAAAAGATCCCACTTGAAGAGTGGTCTGTTACCCATCATCGCATGATCTTTTTTGGCAGATATCATTGTAAAGCACAAAATCCTCAATGTACAATTTGCCCTTTGCTTAACGTATGTAGAGAAGGAAAGAAAAGGATAAAGGAGAAGAATGGACAGTGACAGAGGAGATTACAATAAACATTCCGCATGAATTAGAGCATCCATTCTTTTTTTTAGCAAAAGAAAAGTTAATAGTTGAGCGGAAGGCATTGCAAACAATGAATGTAAATATTCCATTTCTATATGAAGCTGCCTATTATTCTGGAATTGATGCAATGAGGCCATGGGAAATGAAAGAGGAGTGCATTTCACTTCTTATGTCAGAATGGAAGAAAATAAAAAGTACTCTCGATGAATTATTTTTAAATAGGAACTATAAACAAGCTTTAGAACCAATGAAAAAAGGAATTAGCCTCCTGTTGGAATTTATATATTGGGCAAATGAATCTCCGGTTCAGTTTTTTGAAGCTGATTTCATAAATAAACTAGCTTTTCGCCCAGTCAATATAGGAGAAAGATTATCCTTCATTATTGAACGTCCTGCTTTTTATCATTCCTTTATACAGTTAAGTGAATTAATGGTTGAAATGGAGAAACAATATGTTAAAAAATTAGCAGTAAAAAAAGCGTCTAAGCAATGAGCTTGACGCTTTTTTTACTGAAATTAACTATTTCCCGAATCCGGAGAAGTATCGTCAGAAGGGGGATCTTGTGTATTATCAGGGTTATCGATATGATCATCTGACCCGTTCCCATTTCCATTCCCGTTTCCGTTCCCATTTCCATTCCCGTTTCCATTCCCGTTTCCAGGGGTGCTATTATCGTCTCCTGAACCTTGATCATCGCCCCAGTCATTATCATGATCCGCATCTTGCAATGGAATTTCTACTTTCACAACTGCCGGATCACTTCGTTGATCCTCTCTCATGGCCACAACTTTAAATTGATATATACCTCCTGGAATCGGATTAGCAACTTTCAATCCATTTTCTGAAATTACTTGTAAAACTTGTTCAGACCCATCGTCGAGAGCGACGGAAACTTCGAATTGAACATTTTCTAATTCCTTAGGATAATCCCATGTTAATAAAATTTGATTCATCTCAGCGTCATATGCAGCTTTAAGTTGACTAGGCGCCTCTAATTTATCGTATTTTTCCGAAACGTCTGTTGGAGCATAGCCTTTTACGGCATACTCACGGATAATTTCGTTATCAGGTGTAAAATCACTAGCCAGTTTTGCAGGATTTGACCCTTTCTCAATGGCAACCTTCTCAACACTATTCGGTACAGTAAAATCAGGCGTATCGATCCCTTGCGATACATGCTGCATTAAGTTTTTGAATAGGCGCTGAGCAATTTGTTGATCTTTACCTGGTGCAATTGAATTTTTCATATCTTTATAGCCAGTCCATACTGCAGCGGTGTAATTAGTTGTATAGCCGGCAAACCAAGCATCAGGGATTCCACCTTTTTGGATATTCCAATCTTGAATTTGCTTAGCGTCATAGTTTGTTGTCCCCGTTTTTCCAGCCAAATGAAGCCCAGAAACATTTGCTAATTTCCCTGTACCGTAAGAGTCTTTCACAACACTTTTCAGCATATCTGTAACCATAAAAGCTGTATAATCCTTCATAACAGGCTTCGTGTCTGGAGAGACATTTATTTTTGAGCCGTCTCGCATTTCAATAGCGGTAATAGAATGCGGCTCTGTGTAAAATCCATTATTACCGAATGCACTGTATGCTCCAGCCATTTGGATTGGCGATACTGGAAACGTTCCAATGGAATGAGATTCAACCATCTCATCTATTGAAAATCCTAATCCATTAGCAAAATCTTTAGCCTTATCTAGGCCAACTTTTTGCAATGTTTGCAGTGCTGGAATATTACGTGAACGAGCTAACGCTTCCCGCATTGACATAACGCCCATATGTTTTCGATCCCAGTTATTGATTTTTACTCCATTAGAGTAAGTGTACGGCTTATCATCAAGTGTATAATAAGTACCCCATTTTAAATATTCAATCGCAGGGCCATAATCGGCAATCGGTTTAAAGGTAGAACCTGCTTGTCTTCTCGTGTCTTGGGCAAAGTTGAAACCGCGTTTAACTTTTAAGTTTCGACCGCCTCCAATTGCTCTAATTTCTCCTGTTTTCGTATCAAGCAGGGTAATCCCAGCTTGAAATTCATCATCTGGAAATTGAACGATATCATTTGAATTCAACATTTTTTCAACATAATCTTGTGCATTTGTATCCAATGTTGTATAGATGGTTAATCCGTCTGAAGAAATATCTAAATCAGGATATTTATTACTAATTTCGTCTATTACAATATCGACAAAGGAATCATATGGAGCATCATTATGTTTACGATCTTCTTCCTTAACAAGGCTAGATTCAACAGGAATTGCCTTTGCAGCTTCCATCTCTTCCTTTGTGATGAACCCATGCTGATTCATCAATGAAAGTACAATATTTCTCCTCTTTTCTGCTCTATCAGGATGCTTAAAAGGATTATAATTTTCAGGGCTTTGCGGCATTCCTGCGAGCAATGCAGCTTCATGCAACTCTAATTGATCAAGATCTTTACCAAAATAAATATGAGAAGCAGTTAATACTCCATGACTACGTTCAGCCATCCATATTTTATTAACATACATTTCGAAAATTTCTTCTTTTGTATATTTTCTTTCCAACTGGAAGGATAGCCAAGCCTCTTGGGCTTTTCTACTTAAGGTTTTGTTATTGTTAAGAAAGGAGTTTTTCACAACTTGCTGTGTAATCGTACTTGCTCCTTCTGCCCCAAAACCTCTTGTGAAATTGGCTACGACTGCTCCCGCTAGTCGTTTTAAATCCATCCCGTGATGCTTATAAAAGCGAACATCTTCTGTTGCAAGGAATGCATTTTCGACTAATTTCGGAATATCCTCATAATTAACATAGTCTCGTCGTTCTGACCCAACTTCTGTGATAACATTTTGATCTTTATCTAAAATCTTTGAAGGAATGGGATCCTTTAATTGTTTTTCATCTAGTTTAGGTGCATCCTTTACCATATAAGCAAAGGTTCCAGCGCCAGCAATAATACCTACAATGCCAAGAGCGATTAGAGTCAAGAAAATCTTCTTAAAGATTCCTTTTGGCTGTTTCTTCCGATTATTTTTCGGCTTTGTGGCATGTTGTTTTCGGCGCTCCTCTCTTGATTGGTATTTTTCTGCCATATATGTTCATCCTTTCTAGAATGATTGCTCTGTTTTTCTACAGTTTATTTTAAGTTATAAAGATAATCGATTTTTTTTATATAGTCAATTCTAGGCTGATAGCCTAGTGGAATTAAATGACCGTTTTCGATTATTTCTTCTTTCGTTATCGATTTTCTTCCGCCTTCTTTCATCCTTTGCCAAAATTTAAGCAAATAGTTCGCTTCTAAGAGAAAAATTTCTTCAGTACTCGAAAATCGTAAAAGAACAAAACATATTCCTTTTTGTTTCACAACTGCTTCCATATGTTTTATTTGGTGCTCATGGAAGTTTTTTAATGGGAATGATGTTTTATTTTGTGTTTCTTTTGCCTCAAAATCAATGTAGCGACCTTTATAGACACCATTATAATCAGTTGTTGATGCTAGTTTGAAATAGGCTTCTTTAATGACTGCTGCACTTCTTTTTGGATAGTCAACTTGGACAATTTGAACAGGTGTAGGCTTTTTATGAATGACAGCAATCTCGTGTACTAAATAATAATCATTTGTTTCATTAATATCTTCCTCCAAAGTCATACCACGATTACCAAATGACCATTTTTTCTCTTGCTTTAATTTTATCGCTTCCTTTTTTACCGGAACATATCTTTTGCCATTCGGATAATGGAAATTCATTGTTGTCACCTCACAAGCTACACTTATCATACCAAATCTCGAGAAATTTTGGTTGAATAAAAATTTCTGTTCTGTAAAAGGTAAAAGATATGCAGCTATTGGAGGATAATCATGTTTCCACTAAATAAAAAGACATGTTCGAGTACACTTGATAAAGATGAAGCAGAACTCATACAAAAAATTAAACATATGACAAAAGCCTGTAATGTTGATAATATTTCACGGACAGAAGCCTATTTTGATTACTATATTAAATTCCCTGAAATATGCTGGTCGTTTCTTGCAAGTATGGTGTCCCGTAATGCCGGTTGGAACATGTGCGACCTTGAAGGACTATCACTTCCGAAAATAATAAAGAAAAAATTTCGAACTAAACTTTTCTTAACATATGAACGGGCAAATTGGTTAATTTTCCAAGATGCTTATCCTCAACTACTGCTCTATCAATATTCGACGAAAATAAAGCGACCTATGTTTCATTTATTAAGCTTTTTCCATGTATCTTCATTTATGGAACAAGAATGGAACTGTTTTTGGAAAGAAAAGAATGTAAAGAGGTTATTGTATTCATTAATTATCAATGAGCAAAATGTTATTCAACAGCCAGTCATTAAACATCCACATTATAAAATGAAAGTATTTTATTCACCGATTTTTTTATTTCAAGATTGGTTTCATTTTAGTGCGGTTATTTTTCCAACTTGTCATGGTGAATTATATGGTGCGAGTGTTCATGGGTTTAAATCAGTAACAGAACGGATTAATTTAGGAAAAAGACTAGCACATATTTTATTTAAAAAAGAGCTATTTCCAAACTTCTTTGAATTTGCGTGCAGAACCGTTCATACAGGTTCGAGATATGATTATGAGTATTATTTTAATAATGGTACAAAAAGAACAACGCCATTTTTAAGATGTACATACCCCGCTATAAAGCATCGCAAACAATATATGAAAGATTGGTCAGCAAAAACACCGATAAAACGAAGATGGTTGAAGTTTGCTGGATTGCAAAAATATCCAATTGAAATGACGGATTGGTATTTAAATAAGCAAAGACAAATGAACAAAGCCATTTATATTCTAAGTATGATGAAATGACCTGTCGAATTGAAAGGCTGAGAATGCAAAAATATACTATCTTTGGCGAATCATTTCTAGTTTTGTCACTCGTGAAGGAAAGAATAAAATGATAGAGAATAGGTAGTCATACTATTTAAGTAAGGAGGGGTAATAATGAATGTTCAGGTCGTGGATAAAGAGACAGTGATGATGAAGTTAACGGAAATATATGCTCAAATAGAAGCTGCGGAAAACTTGCTAGAATCCAGTATTTCTTCAAAGGTTAACTGGGAAAATAGCTATTTAGCTAAACTTCGTGATTTAAGTGCAAAAGTAGAAAAGTTGGAAAAAAATGAAACCCTTCTCCCCGGTGTTTGTCATTCAATAAAAATCGAGCATTCAAAAAATCTCAAACTCAAACTTGGCTATTAAAGCAAATATACGATAAGATTATGTCACAGTAATCGGGTTATCAAGTATGGAGTTGAGTTTGATGAAAGAGAAAAACGAGTTAAAAAAATTAACCATTCAATTATTATCTTTGGTTAATACAGTCGCAGAAAAGTTTGAGGATGTAAAAAAGACAGGGAAGGCTGGAGACTTTTATACTGAAGTAAAGCCTTTTGCAGATAAAGTAAAACATATTAATGACCAATGGAGAATAGTAGCTTTAAACTGGATTGAGACGAGAAAGCCAAAAAACATGCATGTTGCGCAAATTGATTCCACATATGACCAAATTGAGGCTATAGCTGTTCAAGCCTTTTTTCCCGAAACAAGTCGTACGAGATTTACGAATATAGTGACATCAATAAAGTATATTTTGAATAACATAATTGCGTTAGTATCTAAAGAGGAAAGGGAGCCTTGAAATATGGGCTCCCTTTTTACATGATGGCAAAGCTTAAAAAGAATCAGGAACTTCTGCTCCTTGTGCTTCAAGCTCACGAACAAGATTCCGATAAACCGAAATCGAAATATCATTGTGAATATACGACTTTTTAGTAAAGTCTAGTAATTCATTTACATTTTCTGGATTGTGTTTTCGCTTTTGAAAAAACTCCATTGCTAGTTCGTGAACATTCATGCTAATTCCCTCCTCAAAAATTGGTAGAGCGTTAATTTCTTTTTTTTATATTAACATAAAGACGTGAACTTTTTTTGTTTTTGAAATTTTTAGACTTCCGACATTTTTTTTCATAGTTAGACATAATGTATGATTGCAAAGCATTCACAAAATGGGCGATAGGAACATAAATTGAAGTATAGAAATATATTTATAAAGAGGGTGTAACCTATGTTTGGCAAAAGGAAACAGAGAGCCACCTTTCATAATCAAGTACCATTTGCACACTTACCAAGCATGAATCCTTATTTGATGAGGATGTATCCCGAACATCATTTGCGTCAATATCCTTATCCTATGTATGGGAATGAGTTAGGAAATTGGAATCCATATATTCAGGGAAATCAAGCTTTCGGAGGGTCCCATTTAAGTAATCATCCATATCAGCCTTCTCCAATGCCAATGTACAATCAATATCCAACACCTAACTATCATTTTCAACAACAACATCAAATTCAACAACAACATCAAATTCAACAACAACATCAAAATGCACCAAATAATTATGCTCAAAATGTTTTTCAAAATCCTTTAGAACCTGAACATGATCAATTTTCCATGAATTCTCAGCAATCTTTTTCACCTAATCCATATATGAACCCTTATCCGAAACAATCATTTATTCCAAAACAACCTTCTGGTGTTCAATCCATTATTAACTCATTTAAATCTCAAGATGGGTCATTGGATTTTAATAAAATGATGAATACTGCTGGGTCAATGATGAGTGCCGTAAATCAAGTCTCTTCAATGGTTAAAGGTTTAGGAGGAATGATTAAACTTTAATTTTAATTAAAATGAAAATAGCGATTTTGGGATCGCCTGTGGTGAAGAGGGTGTCATTTAGATCTGACTTTTTTGGATCAACTCGTTGACTGTGACTTCTTCCCACAGGTATTTTTATGGAAAATTTTCGAAAAATTATTGACAGTTTAGAATGAGAATGAAAAAATGATTCAAAAGGAGGAGCTTATATGCTAAGAATTTTACAACAAATTGTGATAATCATCCTCTTAATCCTTACTCTAGCTTCTCTGCCAATGATGATCGAAATCGACCAAACAGAAAAGCAATTGAAGTGGAATTTTGAGAAGCTGCCTGATGTTTATACAAGCTTTATAAGTGAATTAAGCCATGGAAATCTTGGTACTTATCAATTAGGAATGCAAAGGAGAGAAATTGCTTCAGATATTGCGGATAATTTTTTTATGAGTCTAAAGCTCATGTTGGTGGGAGTAAATGTGGCAGTTGTGGTGAGTTTAATCTTTGGGATATTTATTAGCCGCTTCCGACTAACAAGGGTGTTTAATTACATATTGAATATTCTATCGACGATTCCGGACTTCATTATCATTATTATTTCTTTAATCTTGGCGGTAAAATTTTATAAATTAACAGGCGTTCGTATCATGTCACTACGTCCTGATGCAGGAGTATTAAACATATGGTTTCCTACCCTGCAAGTTAGTATTGCGCCAACCTTATATTTATTTAAACTTATTGCGGTAAAATATTATCAAACGAGTGGGGAAGATTATATTCGTACAGCTGTCGCGAAAGGACTGCGTTTGAATTATATTAATTTTCAACATGTTTATAAAAATATTGAACCGTTTATTAAAGCAGAGCTCGTAAAAGTAATCTCTTTAGCAATCGGAAATCTCTTTATTATTGAATACATAATGAATGTTTCAGGTATTACAAAATTTATCTTTCAAAGTAATGAAATTCAGCCAATTGCTATTGGATTATTTTCGTTGCTCATTATATCAGCAATTGTCTATTTATCAGTAAGAATACTATTTTATCTTTTTAAACGAGGATTTATATATGAATAAACTATTCAAGCTAAATTATCCATTCTATATCGGAATTGTATTCGTTTCCGCGTTACTATTTCTTTGTTTATTTGGACCGATGATGGCACCTCACACTTTAACAGAGATGCTTGAGACACAGTATACAAATGGTAAAGTTCTCTCACCTCCATTAGCGCCGTTTAAGGATGAAAGCTATTCATTGGGGACAGATAAATGGGGCTATGATTTATTAACGATGATCTTGTATGGGATAAGGTATACAGTGTTTATCGCATTATGTGTAACGATAATAAAAATGCTCTTTGGCACAATATTGGGCTTGTATATCGGGACTTGGAAAAAGACGCCAACCTGGATCATTGCATTTGAAAATGCTTGGAGCTATGTTCCATTATTTTTAATCCTTTATTTCTTCATGAGACCGATTAGTTTTAATAGTCATTTACAAGTTAGCACTTTAGTAAGCTATTTTATTATTATTGCTTCTGTCATAAGTATCCCAAGTATTGTTTCATCTATCAGATTAAAAACGGCTGAGCTTTACAAATCTGATTATATAGAAGCTGCTAAAGTATTAGGAGCGAGAAGAAATCGACTTATTTGGAAGCATATCTTCCCTTTATTGAAAGAGTCTTTATTAGTTACGTTTATTTTAGAAATTGTTTATGTCATTACGATTATGGGTCAACTTGCATTAATGAATATTTTTATTGGAGGGACAACTGTCCGTTTTGATCCACTAATATATCTTTCCGTTACAAAAGAGCTATCTGGTTTAGTTGGGCAAGCGCGGGGAAACATTTATGGAAATACTCATATTTTGATTGTCCCATTAATTGTTCTATTATTTACAACGATTTCATTTAGCATGCTGGCAAACGGCTTGAAAAATCGTTTTCAATCAAATTATGCGAAGACACCTTGGATTAAAACAGGTCAATCTGCAAATTTTAATCCGGTAAGAAAACAATTTGGCAGTAATAGGAGATTTTGGACTTTTAGTGGAGAAAAGCTTGCTTTTGTCTTGCTCATTTTTATTTTTATTGGAGCTGGCTCTTATGTATATCTAACTAGAGATGCAGACATAGGTGTAAAAAATAATAATAAAGCGAATTATGATTTGAAATTATCAATGGATGAGAGCGGTCATTTTGAAACAGCAGCAACAATTCATGTAAAAAATAAGTCAGACGTAGCGTGGAATGAACTCGTATTTTATTTTATCCCGAACGCTTTTATAAAAGGTCATCAATTTTCAGATGTGAAAGGCTTTTCAGAAATAGAAATGAAAGAAATTAACATTAATAATCAGAAAGTTCAGTACGATTTAAACCATGATACATTAACAATACATATCCCAGATGAACTGAAAAACAAAACAAAATATAAAGTGAAAATTGATTATTCTTTCACCGTTCCAGAAGGTGGAGTCAGGTTTTCTAAGGAGAAAGATAATTATTATTTAGCTCAATGGTATCCAATGCTTGCTACATTTCAAAATGGCAAATGGAATAAGGAAGATTATTCAGATCGTTTAGAAACGTATCACACAGATTTTTCTAATTTTAAAGTGTCTTATAAGATTCCGAAAGGCTATTCCTTCGTTTCGACGGCTGCTCGAGATGCAGAAATTGGCAAAACAGAAGGAACAGTAAAAATAAACAAAGTTAGGGACTTTTTCATCGCGATTATGAAAAACATGGACATGTATGAGACAAATGCAAATGATGGAGTAAATATCCGCTTATTTACAAAAAAAGATCATGATAAAAATATTGATGATACAATAGATTTAGCTAAAAGCGCCTTGATATTTTATCAGGAAAATATCGGAGAATACCCTCATAAACAATTAGATATTATCCTTGATAATGGAGTCTTTATGGAATACCCCGGGATCGTCACAATAAATCCTTATATCCAGGATACTCATTTTTATAATATTTCGATCGTTCATGAAATTGCACATCAATATTTTTACGGGGTCGTTATAAATGATCAATATCATGAAGCATGGATAGACGAAGGGATTACAGAATTTGCGACCTCATTGTATTTTTATATCGATAAAAATGAATCGGAATATATGGCATTCAGAATGTCGAATCGGCGACTACAAATTATTAGAGAGCTAGAGCTAGGAAGACAACATTCAAATGTATCATTGGATCAATTGAAAAATTCCGGCTATGTATATGGACAGCCTGCCGTTGAATTGCTAAAGATCATGAAGGATAAATACAGAGAAAAGGGAGATGATGTAAAAACAGTAAGTATGCAATTTCTTTCTGACTATTATGAGCATTTTCGTTATAAGGAAGTGGATACACAAGAATTCATTCGCTTCGCGAAATCCTATTTCAATGTTCCGACAGGCTATTTTAGTGGCTGGCTGAATACTTCAAAATAAAGATTATGTGGGGTCTGACACTTGTATAGTGGTCAGCCCCTATTTTTTATTCAGTACCACCGATAGAAATTTGCTTCCCTTTTTGCTTCGGAACTCGAATTTTCAACAGCCCATTTTTGTAAGAGGCTTTTACTTTGTTTTCTAAAATCGGTTGTGGAAGCGCAATTGTTCGTGATGATTTATGCATGGATTGTCTTCTCTTGACGATGTTTTTGTTATCATCTTCCTCGGTGAATGATTCAATTGCATGTACAGAAATCGTCATGTAATTTTCCAATACATCTATTTGAATTTGTTCACGATTTACACCTGGAAGCTCTGCAGTTATGACATATTCATTTACTGTTTCTTGCGTGTTTACTTGAAATGGTGCTGACATGGGGAAAGGATTTTTAAAAAATTCATCTATTGATTGCAAAAAACCTTTTACAGGCTTTTCATGGAATAATTGATTCATTGACTTCATTAGATCTCCAAATGACTCACTATTTTCACCTTTACTTCGTTTATTCACTGTCATTGCTCCTTTCTGACACTTCTATTGAGTATTTATTTCATTCCATTATATGAAGGTTATTAGGCGTTTGTTCGTTGTTAAAATTTCGACATAATTTTTTGAACGATTTTTGACAACTATTGCAGGAGTGATCTGAATCACACTTAATGCGTGATTTGGAATGTAAGCTGAACAATGTAAAAAGCGATGGAAAGAAGGAGATACATAATGTTTTGCTACCAATGTGAACAAACACCAACAGGGGGATGTAAAGTAGTTGGTGTATGTGGAAAAGATGAAACGATTGCGAGTCTACAAGATACGATCATTTTTGCATTAAAAGGAATTGCAGCATATCGCACTCACGCTAACCAATTAGGCTACACAGATCCATTTGTTGATGCGACAACACATGAAGCTTTATATATGACATTAACAAACTCCAACTTTAATGTTCAAGAGCATATTGATATGGCAATGAAAGTGGGCAGTTCAGCTGTTAGAGTGATGGAAATGTTGGATGAGGCACATACGAAAAGATTAGGAATACCTGAGCCTATTCGTGTTTCTCAAAACAAAATTGAAGGTAAATGCATCGTCGTTACTGGACATAATTTATTCGCTTTAGAGGAGCTGTTGAAACAAACTGAAGGTAAAGGAATTAATATTTATACGCATTCTGAAATGCTGCCTGCACATGGGTATCCACAACTAAAGAAATATGCCCATTTAAAAGGGAACATTGGGAAAGCATGGTATGATCAACGTCGATTATTTGAAAAATTCCCAGGGGCCATATTAGCCACTACGAACTGTGTAATGCCAATTAAAGGGTCATACGCAGATCGAATGTTCACTTATGAAGTTGCTGGTCTTGAAAATGTCATAAAAATTGTAAATGATGATTTCAGTCCATTAATTAATCGAGCACTTGAATTGCCTGAAGCGAATATTGAATCTGAGGAGACACTTCTTACAGGTTTCCATCATGAAACAGTATTAGGATTAGCTCCTGAAGTAATTGCAGCTGTTAAAGAAGGGAAGATTAAGCGTTTCTTCGTTATCGCAGGCTGTGATGCACCAGGGAAGGGTGGAGACTACTATCGTGAGCTAGCGACGTCATTACCTCCAGAAACAGTCATACTAACGACCTCTTGTGGTAAATTCCGCTTTAATGATGTTGACTATGGCGTTGTACCAGGTACAGAAATTCCACGTTATATTGACTTAGGTCAATGTAACAATTCAGGCTCAACAGTAAAAATTGCAAAAGCATTAGCTGACGCATTTGAATGTGAGATTAACGAACTACCTGTCAGTATTGTACTTTCATGGTTCGAGCAAAAAGCGGTTGCCATTCTTCTCGGATTATTTAGCTTAGGAATTCAAGATATTCGCATTGGGCCAAAGCCACCAGAATTTATTTCAGAAGGAGTATTGTCTGTTCTTCAAGAAACATTTAATTTAAAGCTTATCGGCACTGCACAAGAAGATATGGCAGAGATGCTTCAACTATCACATGTATAATAAATAAAGCTATTTCTAAATTCTCAAAATTAAAGCAGGTGGATAAAACGGAATGTTTTTATCTACCTGCTTTTTGCACCTTATTAATCTTTTTTGGATAACCTGATAGCCACAATGTCTTGTTCATCTCAAGCTATATAATTTCTTCGAATAGTTTATCAGGATTAATGATAAAATTCCCAGCTTTGTCTGCTTCAATCAATTTGTCTTTTTTCAGCTTAGTTAAAGTTCTGCTAACCGTTTCTCTTGTCGTTCCGATCATGTTGGCAAGATCTTTATTCGTAAATTCGGCTTTTAAAAGATATGTTTCATCATTCAGTTTTTGTCCGTGACTTCTTGCTAAGCGGACAAGAAGTTTAATAATTTGTTCGTATGTGTTATTAAGAATTTTTTCTTCTAGTCGGTCTTGTAGATCGATAATTTTCTCTCCGAGTACTTTAAAAACTTTAATACAAAGCTCGGGATTATCAATCAAAACTTTCTCAAAATGATCAATAGGCACAACAATTAAAGTTGAGTTTTCTAGAACCTCTGAAAAAGCAGGATAGCCACCTTTACGGAAAAAACCAACATGGGGAAACATTTCCCCTTTTTTGGCAATTGTAACAATTTGTTCTCTGCCGTTAATATCACTTTTATATATTTTAATTCTACCACTATTTATGAAATACACATTTTCAAGCGGGTCATCCTGCATGAAGACATGGCTGCCCTTTTTCCATTCCCTTGTGATTGAAATATCAACGATTTTATCCATTTCCGAATCATTTAGCTCTTTAAAGAGCGAAAATTGCGAAAGGACTCTTTTTATTTCTGCTAATTCCATCATCTCACCTCAGTGGTATTCCATTGTTAACACTATTGTAACAAAAAAATACCTATCATAAGCGATATGAACTTTAAGTTTATGAACATTATATGAAAGAATATGATCAATATACCTTTAATTACGAACGCTTATTCGCTAGAATAATAGGTATGAGGTGAATGAGATGAAAGTTCGGAGAAATTTGCAGGAGATTATTGATGAATTGAAAGCTACGGCTCAATATAAAGATAATATTGTACATTGGCACACTGTGGAAGAAAAAGAGGCGAAGATGAAAGACCTGCCATTAAATATTAATTCATCGCTTAAAGCTGCTTTACAAAAACGAGGTGTTACATCTTTATATTCGCATCAAAAGTCTGCTTATGAAAGGACAATGGAAGGGAAAAGTATTGTTGCTGTAACGCCGACGGCTTCAGGAAAAACACTATGCTATAATCTCCCTGTTCTGCAAACAATTATTAATGATGATAATGCAAGAGCACTTTACCTGTTTCCGACAAAGGCGCTTGCTTCAGACCAAAAAAGTGAACTTAATGAAATCATTGAAGAAACTGGGTTGAATATTAACAGCTATACTTATGATGGGGATACATCAACAAATATACGTCAAAAGATACGAAGAGCGGGTCATGTAGTCATGACAAATCCTGATATGCTTCATTCTGCTATTTTGCCCCATCATACGAAATGGGTGTCATTATTTGAGAACTTGAAATTTGTTGTCATTGATGAACTTCATATTTATCGGGGTGTTTTTGGTAGTCATGTGGGAAATGTGATCCGCCGCCTTCGAAGAATCTGTCGTTTTTATGGGAGTGACCCTATTTTTATTTGTACTTCTGCAACAATTGCAAATCCTCGTGAGCTAGCAGAAAAGCTCATCGAAAAATCGGTTGAACTTATTGATAATAATGGGGCACCAAGCGGGAGGAAGCATTTTGCTTTTTATAATCCTCCAGTAGTTAATATACCATTAAATATTAGAAGAAGTGCTATTCTAGAGGCAAGAATGCTTGCAGGGCATTTATTAAAAAATAAAATTCAAACGATTGTTTTTGCAAGAAGTAGAGTTAGGGTAGAAATATTGCTATCATATTTACAGGAGCTAATTAAACATCAATTAGGCCCAAAAGCAATTCGAGGCTATCGGGGCGGTTATTTACCTAAAGAAAGAAGAGAGATAGAACGCGGTCTTCGAACAGGTGAAATATATGGTGTTGTTAGTACGAATGCGCTTGAATTAGGAGTTGATATTGGACAGCTGCAAGTATGTGTGATGACTGGCTACCCCGGGTCGATTGCAAGTACTTGGCAACAGGCGGGGCGAGCTGGAAGAAGGCATAGTGAATCACTTGTCATCCTTGTGGCAAGTAGCAGTCCGCTTGACCAATATGTGATTCAAAACCCTGATTATTTTTTCAATAAAAGTCCTGAGACAGCTCGAATTAATCCTGATAATTTAATCATTGTTATTGATCATATTAAATGTGCGGCGTATGAGCTACCGTTTTCAGAAGGCGAGAAATTCGGTACTTTTGAAACCGAGGAAGTACTTGAATATTTAGTTGAAGAAAGAGTCCTATATCAAAATGGTGAAAAATATTACTGGATGAATGATGCGTTCCCAGCGCACAATATTAGTCTTCGTTCAGCTTCCCAAGAGAATATTGTCATTATAGATCGTTCGAATATTGCAAAGGTGAAAGTAATTGGTGAAATGGATCGATTTTCTGCGATGACACTTTTGCATGATGAGGCAATTTATCTACATCAAGGAATCCAATATCAAGTCGAGCTGCTAGACTGGGAAGAAAAAAAAGCTTTTGTTCGTGAAGTGGACGTAGATTATTATACAGATGCAAATCTTGCAGTCGGACTAAAAGTGTTAGAAGTGGATAAACATCGCAATACACTAAGTGGAGAAATAGGATATGGGGATGTATGTGTTACGGCGATGGCAACTATTTTTAAAAAAATAAAGTTTGAGACCCATGAAAATATCGGCTCTGGACCAATTAGTCTGCCTGAAGAAGAATTACATACAAGCTCTGCTTGGGTCTCGTTAAATGAGGATATATTGAAACAAAGTCGAGCGGAACAAGGAATAATTGGGACAGCACATGTATTACGACATATAGCACCGCTCTTTGTGATGTGTGATCCACAGGATATTCATGTCGTACCACAAGTGAAAGCTGCTCATAATGAAAAACCTACTATTTTCTTCTATGATCGTTATCCTGGTGGGGTAGGATTAAGTGAGAAAATATATGAGAATTTCGAATATGTCTTAAGAGAAGCAAGGATGATGGTTCGAAAATGTCCATGTGAAAGTGGATGTCCATCGTGCATCGGAACAGATGTTGCGTCCCAAAGTGCGAAAGAAGATGTATTAACGATATTAGGAAAATTTGTGGCGGAAATCGGTCATGATGGTGATAGTCATGTCCATTAAAAATAAACTAAACAGGTTAAAACCTCATCTTACACCTAATCAGAATAAGAAAGAGCAGCTTCTTGAAAATATTTCAGCGAATTCGTTTGAAATCCCATTTCTCGATAAGTGGGAAAAAGAGAATGTATACCCATATTTTTTTGATAACAGTTTTTGTCTCGTAAGAGAGAAGGAGTATTCTCTTCAATTTAAAAATGGACTTTATTCTTTTTCACATTTTCAATCAGCTGTTAATGCGTGGAATAACTCTACTATCTCTCATCCTCTTTCAACGAAAGGGTATCAGCCTGAAAGTCTTTTTTTCTTTGATACCGAAACGACAGGATTAGGTGGTGGGGTTGGGAATTCTATCTTTATTCTTGGTCATGCAAGCTTAACGGAAAATAAAATAAAATTAAAGCAGCACATACTGCCGCATCCTGGGGCAGAAATTCCGTTATATCAAAGCTTTCTTGAGAGCATTAATTATCATACGATGATTACGTATAATGGCAAAGCCTTTGATTGGCCGCAAGTAAAAACACGTCATACGTTAATAAGAGAAAATGTACCGAAGCTTCCTCCGTTTGGACATTTTGATCTCTACCATGCTTCAAGAAGAATGTGGAAACATAAATTAGAGCGTTTGAAATTATCTATTGTTGAAAAAGAAGTATTAGGAATCGAACGAAAGGATGATATACCTGGCTTTCTTGCACCGATGATCTATTTCGATTTTGTAGAAAGGAAGGACCCTGAAGGAATGATAGGGGTTTTAAAGCATAACGAACAAGATATATTGTCTTTAATTAGTTTGTATACCCATATTTCCTATCAGCTACTAGGGCTCGATAATAATCAATCAACAAGAGAAGTATATGAAATTGGCCGTTGGTTTTCCCAATTAGGAGATTCAACTGTAGCCAAAAAAGCCTTTTCTACGATAACTGATAGTAATGATAGTCATGCACAATATGCAAAACATGCTCTTGCTTTCGAATACAAGAAACAAAAAATGTGGAAAAAATGCGCTGAATTATGGATAGAAGTTGCTGAAAAGGGAGAACAAAAACTTGGACTAGAGGCTTGTATTGAGCTTGCTAAATTATATGAACATCGAGAAATAGACTTGACTCAATCCCTGTTCTTTACGGAAAAGGCGGAAAAAAAATGTCGAGAAGCTTTCACTGACAAAAGCCCTAAATTTCATGCTTTTCAAACGGACATACACAAAAGAAAGATGAGACTCATAAAGAAATTATCAAAGCAAGAAAAATAGGTATATTCATTAGTACAAGATTCCCTTATTCATCATAGGTTGTAGTGTAAATAATTTTGATGAAAGGGGATCTTTAAATGTATTGCGGACCAAGACCAACTAATGTTTTTCCTGCTACCGTAAGTCCGACAAAATGCTGTGTAAACCATACTTTCCAAAATAATATCGTGCCACACATTCATCCGTCCCATACGACAACAGTTAATCACATTCATTTTCAACACCAGCATTACTTCCCGCATACGCAGTCGGTCGTGAATGAAGTAACAAACCAGCAATTTGCTGCAGTACCTGGCCCAGTCCCTGGAGGATTTGGTGTTCCTAGACCAGGATTTGGCCCCGGACCTTTTTTTGGATAATAAGGATGAGAACAAGGGCATATTGCCCTTGTTTTCTCCTATCATATAAGATAAATAAAGGCATTTTCTAAATGCTAAAGTTTTTAATTGAGGAGCATTTAATATGGCGAAGGTCGCAATAATTTCAGGATATAAACCATATGAAATCGGAATATTTAAGAATAATGACCCTGCAGTCGTATACATAAAAAAGGCATTGAAAAACAATCTTTTAGCCTTATTAGAAAATGGATTAGAATGGGTATTAATCAGCGGTCAGCTTGGAACAGAACTATGGGCTGCTGAAGTCGTGTTTGACTTACAATTAGAAGGCTATGCGGATCTGCAGCTTGCCGTAATTACTCCTTTTTTGGACCAAGAGGAGTCTTGGAATGAGGTGAATAAGGAATGGTATGAATCCATTCTTGCTCAAGCGGATTTTATCGATTCAGTATCCCACAAACGATATGAAAATCCTTCACAGTTTCGGTTGAAAAATCAATTTTTTCTTGAGAAAAGCAATGCACTTCTTATGTTCTATGATCCTGAGAAAGAGGGGAGTCCAAAATATCTTTATGAGACTGCCAGAAGTCATCAAGAACAAGGTGAATATGATATTCGATTAATTGATTTTTATGAATTGCAGTTACTCGTAGAGGAAGAGCAAATGAATCAAAACGATGATGTAGAAAATTAATCCGAAAGAAAAATTGACAAAAATGCATATCTTTGAAAAAATAGTAATGATGATCGTGATACTTAGAGGTGATTTGCGTGCTTTCTGATAAAGTAAAATTAACAGCGAAAGATATTTTGGAAAAAGAATTTAAAACGGCGATGCGTGGGTATAAACCTGAGGAAGTCGATAAGTTTTTAGACTGGATTATTAAAGATTATGAAACGTTCCATCAGGAGATTGAAGATTTACAGCAAGAAAACATGAGATTAAAGAAGCAGCTTGAAGAAGCTTCTAGACGTCCAGCTCCAGCTCCAGCTGCTCAAACTGCTGGAACAACAAATTTTGATATATTAAAGCGTTTGTCCAATTTAGAAAAACACGTTTTTGGTAATAAATTGTACGATTGACATGTATTCTCTCAATTTCTTACTGAAAACATTTGCTATTCAAGTAGAAGTCACATATAATAAATGTTGTCATTAATAGCGTTCGGGTAATCGCTGCAATGAGCTACAAGTGAATTGTAGAGGAAAGTCCATGCTCGCACGGGCTGAGATGTCCGTAGTGTTCGTGCCTAGCCAAATCATAAGCTAGGGCAGCTAATATAATTAGCTGACGGCAGGGAAAATACCTAAGTCTTAATTGATATGGTATGAATACCTTGAAAGTGCCACAGTGACGAAGCCTCTTTAGAAATGAAGAGGGTGGAACGAGGTAAACCCCACGAGCGAGAAACCCAAATTATGGTAGGGGCACTTTCTCTAAGGAAATGAACGAGGAGAAAGACAGGTTTTATTTACCTGTAGATAGATGATTACCACCTGTGTACGAGACTAAGGTCGTTTGTAGTACAAAGGAACAAAACATGGCTTATAGAACGTTATTAGTGAGCAAATTTTGAATAATTTTGATAAGCTCTCCTTTTTAAGGGGAGCTTTCTTGTATTCTCGAGAAAAAAAATATATCATTAAAGAATATATCTAGTAAAAATAAGTCCAAACATACTTGAAATATATTTAAAATATGCGTTTAATGTTTTTATCGAATATTATTGCTATTTGCAACATGATAATAGGAGAAATAGGTAGAATAGGAAATGAATAAGGATGGAAAAACAATGATATTGTCAGAATTTGTCTTTAATCATATACAAGAGGGAATCATTGTTTTGAATAATGATTTATCCATCATCTCCGTAAATCCTTGGGCACAAAAAATAATTCATTATTCAGACGAAGAAGCAAAGGGTGCCAGCTTTTCTACTTTATTTAAAGATGTTAACAATTTTCATATTCTTCTTTCTGAACTTCGAGCAAACGAAAAATGGGAAGGAGAGGTTTGGAAAAGAAGGAAAAACGGAGAGTTTTTTCATGCGTGGTTAAATATTAAACAGATTATCGACGAAAATAAGTATATAATTAATTATCTTGTTGTTATACGTGAAATAACAAACGAGCAAAGTTCAAAAAATGCCATTAAACTTGCTACAAAAGTTCTGGAAAATACAAGTGAAGGGATTATGGTGACGAATCCTCGTGGAAGAATTATTTCAGTAAATCCCGCATTTGAAATTGTAACTGGATATAGTTCAGAGGAAGTGGTCGGTAAAAATCCAAACATACTGCAATCTGGGGTACATGATAAGCAATTTTATAAGACAATGTGGAAACATGTTCACGAACAAGGCTATTGGAAAGGAGAAATTTGGAATAAACGAAAAAATGAAGAGATTTATCCAGAATGGCTGACGATTAGTGCAATTAAAGATGATTTCGGAAATCTTATAAATTATGTTGCTGTGTTTAGCGATATTACCGATCGTAAATATGCAGAGGAGCAACTTAGATATTTAGCTCATTATGATTCCTTGACAGGTGTTGCAAATCGTTATAGTTTGAATAAGCGGTTAGAGGGATTAATCCAAACGGCTGAAAAATATGGTCAACAGCTTGCGATTCTCTTTCTTGATTTAGATCGCTTTAAGCAAATCAATGATACACTTGGACATAATTATGGGGATTTACTTTTAAAAAATGTATCCTCAAGACTTAAAGGCTTAATAAAAAACAAAGATATGATTGCACGGCTTGGGGGTGATGAATTTGTCATCGTTTTGCCAAATATTAAACACCCAAAAGAAGCTATACATATCGCAAAACGGATTATTGAGGCGTTTTCAAAATCTTTTTTTCTAAATACACAGGAAGTATATGTTTCTACAAGTATTGGCATTAGCATATACCCTATGGACGGGACTGATATGGAGACATTGCTGCGAAATGCTGATAAAGCGATGTATACCGCAAAAGCAGGTGGCAGAAATCATTATGAACTATATCATGAGGAAATGCATAGTAATGAATCGATCCAGAGGATAACAGAAAATTATTTGCGTAAAGCGCTTGAGAGGGACGAATTTTTTCTTGAATATCATCCGATTGTTGATATGGAAACAAGTGAAATTGTGAGTGTAGAAGCGCTTGTGCGGTGGAATCAACAAGACCTAGGGATGATTTCACCAGCAGAGTTTATTCCTTTAGCAGAGGAAACAGGTTTAATTATCCAAATAAGTAATTGGATTATTCAAAAAGCATGTGAAGATTTAAACTTACTTCATTTAAATGGTTACCCTCTCTTAAGAATGAGTCTAAATATCTCGGCTATCTATTTCAATCAAGATAGTTTTGTGAAAGGGATTTCTGATATTTTCCGTCATACGAATGTGAATCCATATTGTATCGAATTAGAACTAACAGAAAGCATGATTATGCCAAAAGCAGTCGAAACGGTTGATAAACTTGTAAAGCTTAAGCAGCTTGGGATAAAATTATCTATTGATGATTTTGGTACAGGCTACTCCTCATTAAGCTATTTAAATCGTTTTCCGATTGATACGTTGAAAATTGATCAAAGCTTTGTTCGCGGTCTAACTGTCTACAAGGATGACAGTTCAATTGTTGAAGCTATCATAAGGATGGCACATCGATTGCATTTATCCGTTGTGGCTGAAGGGGTTGAGAATAAGCGGCAGTATGAGTATTTAAAAAAAGAAAATTGTAACAGCATTCAAGGCTTTTATATTACGAAGCCTCTCAAATTAACGAAGCTTTTGGAGTTTTTGAAAATGTGGGAACCAGAATTATTATAAGGGTGAAAATATGACAAGCTTTAATATTATAGCAACATCTGCAATGGGCCTTGAAGCCCTTGTTGCGAAAGAAGTGCGTGGGTTAGGATACGAGTGTGAGGTCGAAAATGGCCGTATTTCATTTAAAGGTGATGAATTAGCCATTGCTCGTGCGAATATGTGGCTTCGCACGGCAGATAGAATTAAAATAAAAATTGGCGAATTTAAAGCAACGACTTTTGATGAGCTTTTCGAAAAAACAAAAGCTCTTCCATGGGAACAATTTTTATCTGAGGATGCTGAATTTCCGGTAACAGGAAAATCTGTAAAATCAACACTTTTTAGTGTGTCTGATTGTCAAGCAATTGTTAAAAAGGCGATTGTCGAAAGACTGAGGAAACATTACAAAAAAACAGGATGGTTTGATGAAAATGGACCTCTCTATAAAATTGAAGTTTCTCTTTTAAAGGATGTTGCTTTATTGACTATCGATGCAACCGGTAGTGGTTTGCATAAACGAGGTTATCGAACAGGCCAAGGGGAGGCGCCACTAAAAGAAACGCTTGCTGCAGCACTTGTTATGCTTACTAATTGGACACCAGATAAACCATTTGTCGACCCTTTTTGCGGCTCTGGAACCATTCCAATTGAAGCGGCTTTAATCGGTCAAAACATTGCACCAGGATTTAATCGAGAATTTGTCTCAGAAACATGGAAATGGATTTCTGAAAAAGTATGGGATGAAGCGAGAATAGAAGCTGAGGACCTTGCAAATTATGATCAGCCTTTAGATATTATTGGAGCTGATATTGATCATCGAATGGTAAAAATAGCAGAGGAAAATGCTTTTGAAGCAGGTCTTGGTGATTTAGTGAAGTTTAAACAAATGCAAGTTCGTGATTTTACAACAATGAAGGAATACGGAGTCATTGTGGGGAATCCTCCTTATGGTGAAAGACTTGGTGACAAAGAAGCCGTACAAAAAATGTATTTCGAGATGGGAAAAGCTTTTTTACCTTTAGAAACATGGTCCATTTACATTCTTACATCAAATGAAAATTTTGAAGAATTTTATGGCAAACAGGCTACAAAAAAACGGAAATTATTTAATGGTTTTATCCGAACAGATTATTATCAATATTGGGGAAAACGTCCTCCAAAAGTTAAATAACAGCGCTAAATCTTTAAACACATATAAGCTGCTCCTTCTGAATATGATATACATATCATAAAAATGGATAGGAGGGCTCCTGTTGAATCACTCTATGATTGATTTTAATAGAATATCCCAAGTATTAACAAATACGCTTGAATTGGTTAAGGCTGAAGCAAGTTCGTCGGCTATCGCGCTTACGCAGCTAGAGAATGCGCAAAATGAACTCCAGCAGGCAATGTCCTTTTCATTCTTGTTAAAATATAAATAGAGATGTGATTCTTATTGATCAGATCTGACTAAATTTGTCAGGTCTTTTTTTCTTGACACTTTTTGATTATACGATAGAATGATTGAATGGCCTTTTTGTTTAATAAAGGAACATTTAAGTAATAATGATACAGGGATGTCATGAAGATTCTCTATCGAATAGCTCGGCTGACGCATAGGCGCCTCCAGTTTTCAAATAGAGTATGTAGAATAATATTTTTTTATGGAGGGGTACTATGCAAAACAGATTGCCATTTGCCTTATCAAAAAGTGATTCATTTTATGATAAATTAAGCGAATGGATCGGGGATGTTTTTTATGATATTTTGCCAGAAAATGGCTTTGAAATACGTGATGAACAGATTTTTATGGCATTTCAATTAGAAAAGGCGTTTAAAGAAAAGAAGGTTATTTTTGCAGAAGCTGGTGTCGGCACAGGAAAAACAATCGTTTATTTACTTTATGCAATCGCATATGCTCGCTATACGAACAAGCCGGCAATAATCGCTTGTGCTGATGAAACTTTGATCGAGCAGCTTGTTAAAAAAGAAGGTGATATTGCTAAAATCGAAAAAGCATTATCATTAAATATTGATGTGAGACTGGCGAAGTCAAGAGATCAATATTTATGTTTAAATAAGCTTGATACACATGTCGCAAGTGAGGATTTTGAAGCCTATAATTCGATTTACGATGGTCTACCAGATTTCGTTCATTCAGGTTCGTCCATGCAAATATTTGAGAGATATGGCGATCGAAAGGATTACCCAGAACTTAATGATGAAAAATGGGCTAATATTGCCTGGGACCCTTTTCAAGATTGCTTTTCTTGTGAGAAACGGCATCGGTGTGGTCAAACATTAAATCGAGATTATTACCGCAATGCGAAGGATATAATCATTTGTTCCCATGATTTTTACATGGAGCATATTTGGACAAAGGATTCGAGAAAACGTGAAGGTCAGCTGCCATTATTACCAGAAAGTTCATGTGTTGTTTTCGATGAGGGACATTTATTAGAGTACGCTTCACAAAAAGCATTAACATATCGACTAACCGAACAAATACTTGAATCGCTTTTGACTAGATTAATGGAAAATGATGTAAGGGAAAAAACCTTACATATCATTGAACATGTTATTATTCAAAATGAACAATTTTTTAATACATTAACGAAAGCATCTTCAGCACCTGACGGCTCAGATAAAAAAACAATCACAAAAACACCTCAAGTTTTGGCTGAAGGAAAAAAACTATTTGAATTAATCAGTTCATTAGAGGAAGAGCTCGTCTTTGAAAGTGAAATGTATGTGATAAATGACTATGATTTAAAAATTGTTGAAGAATATTTAGAACAAATAACTTATTCATTGTCACTCTTTCTTAAAGAATTAAAAGGGATTAATTGGTTCGAAGAGAATAATGGTGAACGAACTCTTGTCATCATGCCAAGAATGGTTAAAGATATTATGAGGGAAGAGGTCTTTTCACAGAAGAAGCCTTTTATTTTCTCCTCGGCAACTTTAGCAGAAAATCAATCCTTTGATTATATGGCAAGTGGTCTTGGAATTGAAAGTTATTTAAGCTTCTCTGTCGCTTCTCCATTTGACTATGAAGAAAATATGGTCATTTATACGCCAACATTCCAAGAGAATGATTATATTTCGAAAATGCAATATATACATGAACAAATGGAAAAAACAGAAGGAAAGGCTTTAGTTTTATTTGCCAATAAGACTGAACTTATTCGCTTTAAAGAATATTTACATGGAAAAACAACACTTCCGATCTATTTTGAAGGAGATGCAGAAATTAGTACACTTGTCTCTTATTTTCAAAATGAAGAGAATTCTATACTTTGTGCAGTTCATTTATGGGAAGGTCTCGATATTCCAGGCAAAGCGCTTGAAAATGTTTTTCTTTTCTCGCTCCCATTTCCACCACATGATCCAGTATTTACCGCAAAACGTGAAAGTGTGAAGAATCCTTTTTATCAAGTTGACCTTCCATATATGATTTTACGTTTACGGCAAGGGATCGGAAGACTAATTAGAACGCATGAGGATAAGGGGACTATTCATATTTTGCTTAATCATAATGAACAGCAGGAAGTAATTGACTTAGTGAAAAATGTTCTTCCAACAACGGTCGAAGTAGGATAGATCGAAAAGCACAAGCGCCCTCTATCAATTGATAGAGGGCTCAATCCAATTCGCTTTTATTAGTCTCAATTGAAGCAAGTTCAGTTCATTTGCGCCATGATCCAAATTCATCTCCCTAGCTGTTTTAATCCTTCTGGTGTCATTTTTTCCGGTGTCCATGATGGCTCCCAAACAAGATCTACATCAACAGCTGTGATCCCTTCCATTTCTAATAGGCAATGTTTTACTCCACTTACAATACTGTCATGGAGTGGGCAGCCTGGTGTCGTTAAAGTCATTGTCACATGTACGGTATCTTCATCTGGTAGGTTAACCTCATATATTAATCCTAAATCAACTACATTTATGTTTAATTCCGGATCCATAACTCTTTTTAAATTCTCTAATACTTTTTCTTTTACTGTCATAATGAACTCCTCCTATTTTGTAACTATTTTGGCAATGGTGAAACAAAACGTGAAGCATGCAAGTGTAAATAAAGTTTGACTAGTTAAAAATATGAGTTTGCTTTCTAAGAAGACGGAAAGAGCGATCCCGATAGTAGCAGCCATCAATCCAGCAAAAACAGGGATGGCTGCACGTTCATTAATCATATCCTTTAATGCAGGTACTTCTTTTTTGCCGATTTCTTTACTATATTTAGCTGTCCACCAAAGGAAAGGGACAATTTTGTATAAATAACCAATAATACTAAAGGCAATCCAAAGAAATAAGTACAAATATAATAAAGCCCCAACTGTTTTATGAAAAACCCCAAAAATGGCCGTTAGAAATGCAGATAAGTGAATAATCCAACCACTTGCAATTGCGATAAGCGCAAATGTAAAGGAGCGATCAAGCTTCTTTTTAACACGTTTTTTTAATATTAGTGAAATATGGTACATAAAACATGAAAATCCGACGAATAGAAGGAATATAGCCATAGTGAATAAACCCGATTTACCCATGAAAAACGAAATCATTGCAATGACTAATCCGCCAATATAAATGGGATAAACAAAGTTTGCTAGTTTCATGCTATAGCCATGTGATAGCGAGAACATCGGCACCATTTTATATGAGAATCCAAAGATTAGCATAGTGAACCAACCAGCTGTACCAAGCAGTAAATGACTCTTAAATAAGCCCTGATAGTGATGTGCCATGAAACCAGTTTTCATGCTTAATAGTAATGTTATCCCTAGAAAGATAGTCGCTAGCAAGGCAATAAGTGCGGTGCCAACATATAAGGTTAAAATATTAGGCTTCGCTTGTTTCCGCAATGTCATAAACATTTGAAAGAGAAACATGAGAATTCCTGCTACGGTGATAATTCCTGGTAATAATGCTTTTTGTGGATTATAAAATAAATAATGCGCAAATGAAAAAATTCCAATAGCTGTAACACCAAATTGAATAAATCCGAATTTTTCATTCCATATCGGTGTTAGAAAAGCAACAGGAACAAGCTGATACATTGCCCCCATCGCAATCATTAAAGCCCAGCCAAGAATGAATAAATGGGCTGCAGACCAGATCCCAGGTACTCGGAACTGTCCATGAATAATGAAATCACTCTGAAAGAATAGTAAAATTTGTGATCCCATTAGGGCAACAATACTCGTAAAAATAAAGGAAAAAGGAAGTTTAATATTTGTTTCATTGCCTGACTGTGAAGAAATCATCTTCATCACCTGCTTTATTTCGTAATTTCAATGAGGAAGCTTCCATCTTCTTGTTCGGTTGTGATATGCTTTAGACCCATTTCCTCAAGCTGTTCATACAGAAACATAGGGCGACGGTCATTAATAATAGATAGCGTTTCACCTGAAGCTAACGTCTCAAGTGCAGCGAGTGTTCTCATCATTGGTTGAGGTGGTTCGAGCCCACGATTATCTAATTTCATTTGACTAACCTCTTTTCGTAAAAGTGATTTTCCAATGTTTCTTTTCAAGCTCTTCTAATTCGTAAACAAAACCTTTTCCTTTCATGATGGGCAACAGAGGAACTGGTTTAAAAGGGGCATGAAGGATAAAAACATCATCCTTTTCCAAAGAAGTGATCGCTTGCATAATTTTTTGGAATGGTTCCAGCTTATTTTTTATGTCCTCTCTAACATCCAATTCTACTATTCTACTATCCATTTTTAGCGCTCCTTCATTCTTATTTTTATAAAAGTTCCTGTTTTAGAAGTTCTCGATTAATTAAATAAAAGCCCTCTCCATCGATAAAAAGGAATTTCTTTTTCTTTAATTGACTAATTGTCCTGCTAACGGTTTCTCTAGAAGTGCCGATCATGTTTGCAAGTTCTCTATTCGTAAAATGAGTCGTGATTTTATAAATATCATTTACTTTTGCACCATTTGTTTTGCTAAGTCTTAAGAGCAGCCTTATAAATTGTTCATACGTATTATAAAGAATTTGCTCTTCAAGGCGGTCTTGTAAGTCGACAATTTTTCCCCCTAAAACATTAAATATTTTTATACATAATTCCGGATAGGAGAGAAGAATTTGCTCGAAATGATCGATCGGTATGACGATTAACTGAGCATCTTCAATGACTGCCGCATGTGCAGGATAATGGCCGCGTCTGAAAAAACCTGCGTGTGGAAACATTTCGCCAGCCTCTAGAACAGAAATAATTTGCTCTCTGCCAGAGGAGTCTGTTTTGAAAATTTTTACTTTCCCACTATTAATGAAAAAAACGCGATCGAGTGGATCTTCTTGCATAAACACATATAGTTTTTGCTTATATAGCCGTGATTGCGCAATTTCAACAATATGTTTCAGTTCTTCTTGCTCTAATTCTCTAAAGAGTGGAACCGCTTTTAGTCTTCTCTGAACATCGGCTATTCTCAATTAGTATCACCTTCTAACAGGAAATAATTGCTTTTATAATGGTAGTTTATCACCTTAAATGAAGTAATTATGTGACCTGGATCATACATTTATTTTTTTGATTCTCATTCTCAATTATGCTTATTAAAAAATCCGCAGATTAATCTAATCTGCGGATTTTTCCATTTCTTTTTGATTGGCACATTCAAAACATAAAGGTTGATGTTCATTTGAAAATGTTCCATTGAAAAAGCCATCCAAGCAATATAGCTCCTTTTCACAAATGACACATTTAGCAACAAGTTCTTTCATTCGTACTCCTCCAAGCTTTCTTTAACAAATGCTTTTCTTTTTAAATAATAGAAGGTGCTAAATGTAGTCATAAATAAAATGCATGCCGCCATAATGAAGCCTGTTCCGAATGATACGGCTAAAACACCTGTTAAGGCAGAACCTACTACAACACCAAGTGAAAAAAAGGCATAAAAAAGTCCGAAAGCTTTTCCTCTTGTTTCTTCATTTGTATGCTTAACTAGCATAGCTGATATTGAAGGAAACAAAAATGCAAAGCCAGTACCATAAAGAATCATGCAAATAAACAAAAATAAAAGGGATGTGGCGAAACTTAGCAGAATGAGGGCAATCCCAATGATGCTCATTCCGATCATCATCATATTTTGTTGTTTGTAAAGATCAAACATTTTGTTCGTTGGTAACCCAAAAATTAAAATGGCCGTAATTCCGAAAGTACTTAATAGAATCCCACTGAAATGGCTCTCGAATTGTAATGATTCCACCTGTAAAGGAAGCATATAAGCTAATACACCTTGGGCAAACATGAGTGAAAAAGCACCTGTATAGCTTATTAACAGCATCGGGGAGTTTAAAATAGTGAATAATGTTTTAACGGGTGGTTCGATTTTTCTTGTCACAACTGTTTTTTTATTTTGCAGGACAAATAAAGCAATAAGTGCTGTGGCAAGCATCGTAATGGCAATAATGATAAATACCCATTCGATACTGTATTTTGAAGCAATAATTCCCCCGAATGCAGGGCCAATAATAGCCGAAATGCCGACAGCCACACCAGAAATAGCCATTGATTTTCCTTGCCTATTCTGTTTTCCATAATTAGAAATGAGCGTAAAGGCAGCAGGCACAAGAAGTCCGCTAAATAAACCATGAATAAAACGGACAGCTACTAGTTGATTTGCTGTTGTCACTATCGTATAAAGAAGCAGAATTCCACCTGTCCAAAGAAGTCCATAGATGAGAACTTTTTTTGCTCCTTGCTTGTCAATCCAAAGCCCTGCAATAATATTTCCAAACATATTGGTGAACGAATACATTCCTACAGTCAATCCAATTAATGCAGGTGTTGCCCCTAGGCTCTTCGCAAACGGACTCATGATAGGCAATTGTGAAAACATATCAATAAAAGATATTAATACGATAAATAAAATAAATTGTTTCATAGCATCTCCCAATGTAATATTCTTTCTATTTCATTATACTAGGAGAAATCAGTTATCGGCTACTAATCGAATTATATAGGTACGATCAAAATCATAATAAGAATGTGAGCCCCCTCACTAAACTTTATGAATCATTTATTTACAATATAATTGTTCATCACAATTAATAAAGGAGGAGTAAAAAATGCAGGAATTTGCGAAAACAATTATCGCACCAGATTACCCCCCTCGGGAAAAGCATCCGACCATATTTCGGACATTTGATTCATTGCGGTCAGGTGAAGCTATGCAGCTAATTAATGATCATGATCCAAGACCATTACAATATCAATTTATGATGGAAAGAGAAAATCTCTTTACATGGGAATATCTTGAACAAGGTCCGGATACTTGGAGAGTAGCAATCGGTAAAAAGTAAATGATTACTTAAAAAAGGGCAATTGAATTGTCCTTTTTTTGCTCGAAAACCAATTATTCAGAAGAATATGGTAGAATAGAAGAATCTTTGGATTAAAGGGGGCTTGTAAATGAATGAAGAAGATTCTTCCTTATTTATCGATTGCTTTAGGAGCAAGCTTATGGGGAATTATTGCTTTTTTTGTAAAAGGCTTAAGTGATCTTGGGTTTTCTCCTATGGAAATAGTAGCCATTCGGGTTACATATTCTGCCCTTATCCTACTAATAATTGGTTTAGTCTGTTTTAGAAATGAATTGAAGCTGCAGAAGGTGGTCGATATTCGTTACTTTATCGGAACAGGTATATTAAGCATAGCCTTTTTTAATTTCTGCTATTTTACAACGATAAGTCAAATGAATATTTCAATAGCAGTCATTCTTTTATATACTGCTCCAGCATTTGTAACAATTTTATCCTTTTTTTTCTTAAAGGAGAGTTTAACTGTAAACAAGATAGTTGCTGTAGTGGGAACGATTATTGGCTGTATATTAATTGCAGGGGTGACAATAGGAGAGAGCGCAATTACACTTTTTGGCATTATTACAGGATTATGCTCTGGCTTAGGATATGCCTTATATACAATTTTTGGAAAGTTCGCACTTAAGAAGTATGAGCCATTTACAATTACCTTATATACGTTCAGTATTGCAGCCATTGTATTAATTCCCACTACTCAGCTTTGGAGAAACTCTGAACTGCTATTGAATGTACATGCTTTGTTTTATGGAATTGGATTAGCGCTTTTGCCAACCGTTCTCGCCTTTTTGCTATATACTTGGGGTCTTGAACAAACAGAGGGGAGTAGGGCTGCTATTATTGCAACGATAGAGCCTGTAATCGCAACTTTGTTAGGGTTGTTGCTTTATGGAGAGAGGCTTGGGTTTATTCAAATAGTTGGTGCATTATTCATCCTTTTCTCGGTAGTCATCGTTAATATCTCAATAAAGAAAAAGCAAGTCAGTTCAGCATAGGGAATAATTAAAAAACACTCCTATCTTGAAAGATAGGAGTGTTTTGAACGATCATTACCAGAGCTTAAATCCTTTAGCTCCTGGAGGTGCATTTTGGAATAAATCGATAAGTGGCAAGGTGTAAGCAAATAAGATTAAAGCAGCTGTAATCCCAAGCCATAATTTCCAGTTGTCGAAAACCATTGGCGTTTTTTCAGCTTCATTTGAAACTTCAGCCACTGGGAATTCTTCATCACCTTTTGGTGCAAAGAACGCAAGATTTACGACAATATAAAGCATAATAATAATCGAGAAGAATAGAATTGATCCACCAACTGCCTGAGCGATTTGGTATGGTACCCATTCTGCCGCTTGTGCAGCTCCACCATAATCAGAGAATGCAGAACGACGTGGAGCTCCTAAAAGCCCTGCAGCATGCATAGCACCTGACATAAAGAACATTCCTATTGCCCATGTATAACCTTGAATTAAAGCAAGCTTATTCATTTTCTTCGTGAATTTTCTGCCTGTTAAATGTGGGATTAACCAGTATGAAATCCCAAAGAAAGTTAATATAACAGCCGTTGCTACAGTTAAATGGAAGTGTCCAGTTACCCAAATAGTATTATGAACTACTTGGTTCATTTGGTGGGATGCGTTAACGATACCACCAGCTCCGCCTGGGATAAAGGCAAGCATTCCAATGAATGGTACTGTAAATCTAGCATCTTTCCATGGAAGCTTTTTAAGCCAACCGAAAAGTCCTTTTGCACCTTTCGAGCGGCCGAAGCTTTCGAAAGTAGCGAATAGTGAGAATGCTGTCATCATAGAAGGGATAACAACTAAGAATGTTAGGACAACTTGTAAGAATTTCCAAGCTGGGTCAATTCCTGGCTCTAACAATTGATGGTGGAAACCAACTGGAATTGAGAATAATAGTAATAGAACGAAAGACATACGTGCTAATGAATCTGAGAAGATTTTTCCGCCAATGATTTTTGGAACGATTACATACCATGCCATATAGGCAGGCAATAACCAGAAATAAACAAGTGGGTGACCGAAATACCAGAATAGTGTACGGCTGACACCAACGTTGATTGTATCTACTAATCCTAAAGACCAAGGAATAATTTGGAATAACATAGTTGTTGCTACGCCAATTGTTGCTACATTCCACATAATTAATGTGATGACTGACATAAAAGTAAGCAATGGACTTGGTTGTCCACGATTGGCTTTTTTCCATTGGCTATATTTCATATAAATGGTTGCACTGTCAAGCCATGTCCCAACAACGACAAGTGTCAATCCGATATAAAATAAATAATGTGCTTTAAGAGGTACATAGAATGTAAATAGAACAGTAGCCTCATTTAATAGAACCATAGTTGCTGCCATTGCAGTACCAACTAATTTTAGCCAAAAACCGACCCAACCTATAGAACGTTGGCGATTTGTAAAGGTACCAGAAGTTTTACTAACGGAAGCCATCATAAATCCAATAATAAAGAAAGTTGTAAGTACGAGTCCTAAAACAACACCATGAACAGTTAAAACTTGATAATATCCAATGCCAAAAGGCAGAGTAAACTTTCCTGAGCGCACCAAAACTTGTAATAATCCTGCAAGTCCGCCGATTGCTAGAGCAACGAAAGCAACATGGAGGTGTGCCATCGATAGTTTTGCATCACGAGGGTCAACTTTAAATTTTTCGTTTAACATTATTCAACCACCTCGATTTTCGACGTCATCATGTGATGCCCGACACCACAGTATTCATTACAAAGAACTAAAAATTCACCTGGTTTATTAAACGTATAAATAAGTTCACTTATGTAGCCAGGCTCCAACATCATGTTAACGTTTGTTCCAGCTACTTCAAATCCATGAATGACATCTTTTGTCGTAGCAATAACTTTTACTTTTGCACCAAGAGGTACTTGAACTTCACCAGGCTCATAATGGAAAGCAGAAGCAACGAAAACTAATTCATAATCCCATTCCTTACCCTCTACTTTTTTAAGTCCTGGCTCATTAAATGGTTCTTGTGTATCAACCTTTTCAGGATCGATTGTTGCTAAACAGCTTGGTGGCTGGTTTCCAAGATAGAAAGCGCTAACACCGATAACTGTAAGGAATACTAAGAGCGATCCTATACCAAAAATAAGCCAAATTTTCTCAAACTTATGCATATGCATGGCTTTTTTCCCCTTTCAATTTTAAGAACGATCTAAAAATAGTGAATATACCCCAGCCCACGTTACAATTAGGATGACTCCTAGTATAAGTACGGAAGCTAACGTCCCCTTTAAAGATGATTGGTCTTCAATTTCTGTTTCAGTTTTTCGATTGAGTTCTGGATTTGCCATTTTCTTTCCCTCCCTTCGAATAATTGGAAAAAGTAAATGATTACAATTTCATAATACAAGACTATCTAGAAGAATCTAGATTGTTTTTTTGAGTTCACAAATTATTCATAATGTATGTTAACACTATAATAACAGTGGAAAATTGATGTTTCAGTGATGTATGTCACAAAAACAACTATGTAATTGTGAATAAAATGTGAAGTTTAAATTAAAACTTGACAAAGAATGTGGTGTGGATTTTGATAATTCATAAAATAAAATATAGTTGATTTCTTAAAAAGGGGTGGTATAATACCTTTATTGTTAAATTAAATAAGCTTTCACTCATATAATCGCAGGGATATGGCCTGCAAGTTTCTACCGGGTTGCCGTAAATGACCTGACTATGTGTGAACAATGAATAGAGAGGTGAGTAGCCTCTCTATATACCGTCGTCTTTATTTATTAAAGCCTAAAGGTCATTGATTCACTCTATTATGGCGTGAATGCAATTGTCTTTAGGCTTTTTGTTTTTAAAAAAATAACAACTAGGGGAGGAAAAGCATGGAATTGCTTTTGAACACAATTAAAAAAGAAGGTATCATTCTTTCAGATTCAGTATTAAAAGTAGATTCATTTTTGAATCATCAAATTGACCCACATTTAATGTTAGCGATCGGACAAGAATTTGCACAGCTTTTTGAAAAAGATGGAATTACAAAAATATTGACAATTGAATCATCAGGTATCGCTCCTTCTGTAATGGCAGGATTAAAATTAAATGTTCCCGTTATTTTTGCTAGAAAAAGAAAATCTTTAACCTTAATAAATGAACTTTATACATCGACCGTTTATTCATTTACAAAGCAAGAAGCAAATGAAATATCTGTTTCAAAAAAATTTATTAACGAACATGATCGTGTGTTAATTATTGATGACTTTCTTGCGAATGGACAAGCTGCTTTAGGATTAGTAGAAATCGCAAGACAAGCAAATGCTGAGGTGGCTGGTATCGGGATTGTAATTGAAAAAAGTTTCCAAAGTGGGGGAGAAGAGCTTCGAG
Organism: Cytobacillus sp. Bva_UNVM-123; assembly: GCF_046351715.2. Taxonomy (NCBI): domain Bacteria; kingdom Bacillati; phylum Bacillota; class Bacilli; order Caryophanales; family Bacillaceae; genus Cytobacillus; species Cytobacillus sp. Bva_UNVM-123. Next base: position 2,918,392 of record NZ_CM177772.1, on the reverse strand, counting down.
AAAAAGGGTTTAGAGTGAAGTCACTAGCAAGAATTGCTTCTTTAAGTAATGGAGAGGTCGCTTTCATTCAGGATAAAACGGAGGAGCCAATACGATGAAACAAAATTCCTTTAAAATTGCCTCGTTAGGGATTCAACACGTATTAGCGATGTACGCTGGAGCTGTTATTGTGCCGCTTATTATTGGCGGCTCCCTCGGATTAACAAAAGAGCAGCTAACATATTTAGTGTCAATTGATATTATGACTAGTGGTTTAGCAACCATTCTTCAAGTTTGGCGAAATAAATTTTTCGGGATTGGATTGCCGATTGTGCTAGGTTGTACTTTTACCGCTGTCGGTCCGATTATCGCAATCGGTAATCAATATGGAATCTCCTCTATTTATGGGGCGATCCTTGTTTCAGGTATATTTGTCGTAATCATTGCTAAATATTTTGGGAAGCTTGTAAGATTCTTCCCTCCAGTCGTTACGGGATCTGTTGTAACGATCATTGGAATTACGCTCGTGCCTGTAGCAATGACTAATATGGCAGGGGGGCAAGACAGCGCAGATTTTGGTTCATTGTCAAATATTGCACTTGCATTTGGAACTTTATTATTTATCATCCTATTATTTCGCTTTTCAAAAGGATTTATTCGCTCGATCTCCATTTTAATTGGGTTAATTGCTGGAACGATTGTTGCTTATTTTATGGGGAAAGTGGATTTTAGTGCTGTTAGTGATGCATCATGGGGACACTTACCAGTTCCATTTTACTTCGGGCTGCCGACATTTGAAATTACACCGATTATTACGATGATACTAGTTGCACTAGTAAGCTTAGTTGAATCTTCAGGTGTATACTTTGCACTTGGCGATATTTGTGAAAAGAAAATAGAGGAGAAAGATCTCGTAAATGGATATCGTGCAGAAGGGTTAGCGAGTATTTTCGGTGCACTTTTCAATTCTTTTCCATATACGACGTACTCCCAAAACGTTGGGCTTATTCAAATATCAGGTGTGCGAACAAACAATGTTATCTATACTGCCGCAGCCATGTTAATTCTTTTAGGATTTATTCCGAAAATTGGGGCGGTCACAACAGTCATCCCTGCTTCAGTTCTAGGTGGTGCAATGATTGCCATGTTCGGAATGGTTGTTGCATCTGGAATTAAAATGTTAAGCAAAGTTGAATTTGCCTCACAGGAAAACTTGTTAATAATCGCATGTTCAGTCGGAATGGGTCTAGGAGTATCTGTTGTTCCAGGATTATTCGCTCAAGTACCAGAAAACATTCGCATTTTAACTGAAAATGGAATTGTTGCAGGAAGCTTAACAGCGATCTTTATGAATATTTTATTCAATGAAATAAAAATTAAGCATAAACAGCCTATTAAAATGAAGGAATCGAATATTCATCAATGATAGTAAGATTGAACAAGTAAAGAAATATGCTTAACATCCCCGACTTATTTTAAGTAAAAATATGTTAGAACGTCATCAACCTTTCTTATCTATTTACGATATAGATAAGATTTTGGGGGGTGACGTTTTTTGTTATGAAACCGTAAACGAGTATTATGTTTACAGTACAAGATACTGATTTAATTTTAATTTTTTATTTTTGATGTCTACTCAATATATAGTATCTTTAAATCTACTTGGTTTTGTTACATAGCTTTCGATTATATATCCACAATCTGTACAAATAATAGATTCTATAGATGAACCTAAAATTTTACCCTTAGGAATCATATTTGCATAACCATTAAGCAGTCCCTTTCCTAGTTCAGTTCCGCCACATTTCGAGCACTCTTTTATTTTTATTGAATTTACCAATTGAAACTTCCTCCTTTTCAAACTTTCGTGATGAATTTTTAATATTTTGCTATTATCTATATGTACGAACCGAAGGAATGATTAGTTTCGCCATTCTTTATTTCACTTCAAGAAAATGATTTATTAATTCCTTTTCATTAACAACAATTCTATCGGTTAAATCCCGTGTTCGTAATACATACTCTTTTACACCAATAAACTCTGATTCAGCAATAAGAAAAAATTTCGTTTCCTTTTCATATCCTTTAAATGGTGATTTTAACTTATAGATCTTCATTGATAAACCTCTTCTGTTCATATAAATCAAATCTTTTTTCACTGGATTCTCTATAGATTTCATCCATTTTATCATGGATTAGTAATGTTGGTTCATTTTAATTTTTTCTCTTTTCTATCATAGCTTTACAATTTATCATATCGCATAAAAAAAGCAAAGCATTCGCTAAAAGGGCATGGAATGTCAAGCATTTCTAATCACAAGGTGATGAGTTAAAAAATATAATGATTTAACTGATATGAGGATGTGGATGGAATGGAGAAATATTATTGTGAGCGTTGCTGTCTTCTTTATAATAAGGAAGAATTATGCCAGGTATGTGATATTATTGCGAAGAAAAAAATTATTATCGAAGTCCAAAAACAGAAAAATCCATTTAAAAATGACATAACTGAGCAGGATTGGGATATGTGAATCATTTTCCTACTAAAAAAACGGCACAAATCATTGTGCCGTTTAATTTATTTCGACCATTAATATTATTAATAAAGTACCTACATTTGTAATGGTGATAGGTAGTCGAAAAGCTTTCGTGAAACCATTGACCTTTGTTTGACCTACTAATACGGTTGGAGGTGTAATATCCATTTCAAATCCTTTTTGGGAAATAAATGTTGATAGCGAGCCTGCTATCATATTCCCTAGCTCACCAGCAAAGGATTCAAGCATTTCTCCTTCAAGGACCATCCCAAACATCGCTTCTCCAATTTTCCCGAATACTATTTCATTCCCATCAATGATAATTCGGCCTTTGGCGTCACCGGTCATTCCAATCAAGACACCAATTGAATGCTGTGTATAAGATTCAGTAAATAAAGATGGTTTCTCAACGATGATTTCTAATGGTAAAACAGTCTTTACTGATTCAATAGTCCCATTTAAGATGTCTGTTACACTTTTTGTTAATGTCACACTCTATTCCCCCAACTTTTTAACTAGGACTATTTTAACACAATAAATAGGGACGAGAATATCAATTTATTGATTTTTTAAATATTTTTATAATTTATAGACGATCGCATACTCTTCAATATTTTGGTAAATGATATAAATACTAAAGGAGAGAGTCAATATGTCATATATTGTTTCAATTTCGGAGGCCTTGCCAGCCTATGTATTAGGACAAGAAGAAGTAAGGCAATTTGCAAAAGATTTATTTTCAGATTCATTTTATGATATTGACCGGTTGCTGAAAGTGTTTAGCAATGGACAAATTGATAAACGGCATTTAGCAAAGGAACTTGAATGGTATAAAACTGATCGATCATTTCAGGAAAGAAATGATGCTTATATTGAATGTGCAGTTGAATTAGGGGTGCAAGCAATAAAAAACTGCATAACAAATGAACTTTTTCTAAAAAACGAATTTTCGCTTCAAGAAATTGATGCTATCTATTTCATTTCAAGCTCTGGTATCGCAACTCCTAGTATTGAAGCACGTATTATGAATAGGCTTCCATTCTCTCCTCATACGAAAAGGATTCCTATATGGGGGCTTGGTTGTGCAGGAGGAGCTTCAGGATTGGCACGCGCATATGAACATTGCCTTGCTTTCCCTCAAGCAAGTGTTTTAGTTCTATCAATAGAATTATGCAGTCTTACATTCCAACGGAATGATCACTCGAAAAGCAATTTAATTGGTACATCACTATTTGCGGATGGCGTGGCCTGTGCACTCGTGTCAGGAGCTCAAGTAAATCGAGATGTATTTCAAAAGCGATTAGCTGCACCAGTAATTAAAGCGACACAATCAACACTTTTTCCTCATTCATTAGATGTAATGGGATGGGAAGTGAAAGATGATGGGCTTTACGTTGTTTTTTCAAAAGACATTCCTTCTATTATTGAGAGCTGGTTGAAGCCAAACGTAAATGAGTTTTTACAGGAAGAAAATTTGGACATGAATAGGATCAAACATTTTATTGCCCATCCAGGGGGAAGGAAGGTAATTGATGCTTACGTAAATTCTTTAAAGATAGGTGAAGAAATGACGAGTATCTCACTTAATGTTTTAAGGGAATTCGGCAATATGTCTTCAGCAACCATTCTATATGTGATGAAACGATTTATGGAGCTCGGAGAAGCAGGGGAATATGGCTTAGCTACGGCGCTAGGACCTGGATTTAGCTCTGAATTACTCCTTATAAAATGGGAGGAATAGTTCGTGATTTTCTTGTTCTTTATAACACTAATCATTATGCAGCGACTTACTGAACTTATTATTGCAAAAAGAAATGAGCGTTACTTGAAGCAGAAAGGAGCGATAGAATTTGGACAAGATCATTACTCATTTATCGTAATGACACATAGTTTATTCTTTGTCGCTTTCATTGTTGAAGTCATAACTTTAAATAAAGATTTATCCACAAATTGGTTGTTTTTGCTCTTCTTATTTTTAATTACTCAAGCAGGTAGGCTATGGGCTCTCTATTCACTGGGAATGTTTTGGAATACAAAAATTCTCGTTTTGCCTAATGCTGATGTCGTAAAAAAAGGGCCGTATCGATTTGTAAAACACCCAAATTATTTAATTGTCACGATTGAATTTTTAATTATCCCACTTTTTTTTCAAGCATATATAACAGCAGTGTTATTTTCCTTGTTGAATGCAGTCATTTTAGCCATTCGTATTCCAGCTGAAGAAAAAGCATTAAAGCAATTAACCGCATATGAAGAAGCATTTCGACCCACTTCAGAGAATGTAAAAAAAGTGTAAGAAATGGTGAACTTTTTTTGAATAAAGTAAAAAGTTTATTGAAAATGATTATCACGCATGATAAACTCTAATTGAGTTTGAAAATTATTCTCAATATCATTCCAATTAGGAAGGTGTTGTTACATATGGTAGCCGTTTTTATTGCTGGTACAGTAACAGCTTATGCATTTATAATGAAATATGTTTTAAAGAATATTGCTAAACCGCAAACGAGATAATTAACCTAATAGACGTTCTATGTTACTTTTTTTATGAACAATTAAATAATTGCTGAAAAAACTAAGGTATTTGCAGAAAAGATTTAGCAAATACCTTAGTTTTTTTTATTTCATTTTACGCTTTATTAATTAAAATAATTTGAGAATCGTTAGCGAGCTCGTTTGGCTTTTTCTTCTGAACAGGATTAATCTTATCCTTTTGGCACTACAGAATCACTTTCCATTGGAATTAGTCGAAAAGTCATTTAAAATAGATGTAAATATGAAACTGTTACTCGACAATTATATAAACAAGGGGATAAGCATTCATGGGTCAAACAGTATTACAACAAGATACTGCGGATTTAATGAGTAAAATCGCGGCTTTATACGAATTTTTTACTTTACAAGGGGATAGCCAAACGGCTGAAAGAGCTCGGGACTTGGCTCTAAAATTACAGAAACAAGAGTATTCCATCGGTTTTTGCGGTCATTTTTCAGCAGGTAAATCAAGTATGATTAACAAAATCGTTGGAGATGATTTATTGCCGTCTAGTCCGATTCCGACGAGTGCTAATCTCGTCAAAATCAAGACAGGTGAGGATTACGCTAAGGTGATATTTAAAGAAGGGGCGCCTAGGCTGTATCCGTCACCTTATGATTACGATCAAGTTAAATCATATTGCAAGGATGGCGATCAAATTCATTCGATTGAGATCAGCTACTCTAATTCGAGCTTACCGAGTGGTGTAACCATCATGGATACTCCAGGGATTGATTCTACAGATGATGCACACCGAATTGCAACAGAATCCGCATTGCATTTAGCTGATCTCGTTTTTTATGTAATGGATTACAATCATGTTCAATCCGAATTAAATTTTTTATTCACGAGAGAATTAACTGCGGCTGGGAAGCAAGTCTATTTAATTATTAACCAAATTGATAAACATCGTGAAGATGAATTAAGTTTTGAACAATTTAAGGAAAGTGTCCGAAGTTCATTTGCTTCATGGGGTGTTAAACCAGCAAGAATTTTTTACACTTCATTAAAAAATAATCAACATGTTGAAAATGAGTTTTCAGAGTTACAAAAATTTATTGGAAGTGTAATTGTAAATCGAAAAGAGCTAATTCCAACGTCGATTTTTCAATCTTTAAAAAAGCTTGTAACCGAGCATTTCGTTTTTCAAGAAGAGAAGCATGGGGAGCAGGTTGTAAAATTTGAAGAGAAGCTAATGGCTCTCACGAGTGAAGAACGTGAAATACTACCAGAAAGAATGAAAGCTCTTGAAAAAGAAAGAACCAATATTCAAGCTTCTTTACATCTGCTTGAAAATTCAATAAACAATCAAATCGATGATATTTTAAAAAATGCTTACTTAATGCCTTTTCAAACAAGAGATTTAGCGAAGGCTTATATTGAGTCTCGTCAAAAAAACTTTAAGGTTGGGCTCTTCTTTTCGCGGCAGAAAACAGAAGATGAAAGACGGGTACGTTTGAAACTTCTTTACGATGATTTATCGGAAAAGGCTAAGACACAGCTTGAATGGCATTTACGAGAGTTATTCTTACGAGTATTGAATGAGCAAGAAATTCATGACTCTGTTATTTTAGTAAAAATACAGGATTATACATTTACTTTTGACAATGGGTTACTTGAAAACGCGGTTAAAGAAGGGGCACTCTTATCAGGGGACTATGTTCTTAATTTTACGAATGATGTTGCTGAGGGCATCAAAAAATTAGCTAAAAAAAGTATTGTTGAGCTAAAGGAATTATGTATGAATGCACTCAAACGAAAAAATCATGATAAGGAAAGCCGCATTGACGCAGATGTAAAAGAGCTAAAAGAATATGTAAATGCTTTCCTTGGCTTAGAGAAGCATAAAGAAGGTCTTCGTTTCTGTAAAGAGGAGATGGAGAAATTACTTGTAGGGGACTATCCACTGAGTCACTATAACGAAAAGATTCATGATCTGCTGACAGAGGAAATAGAAGATGCTGAAATTATTTACCAATCGAATGAGTTAACTGCGAATAACAATGATTCCTTCGTTGAACAAGTACATGTTCAACAAAGTGAAGAACAAACAAAAAAATCTACAGCAGAATTAATCTCACAATTAGTAGATAAATTAACATTCACAGCTAATGCTGTTCATGATATTCCAGGCTTCAAAAAAATGTCTGAACAGCTATTACAAAAAGCAGATACTTTAATCTCAAAACAATTTACAGTTGCGCTTTTCGGAGCTTTTAGTGCAGGGAAATCCTCCTTTGCCAATGCACTAATTGGTGACAAGGTTCTTCCTGTTTCACCAAATCCAACGACAGCAGCGATTAATAAAATCATGCCCGTTACAGACGAATATCCACATGGTACAGTGTTAGTTAAAGTGAAGGCATCAGAAAGTTTATTTGCAGATGTGAATCATTCATTAAATGCTTTTGACATGGTTGCGACTAGCTTTGAGGATGCCGTTGTAAAAATAAAGAAAGTTATTAGCAGTAAAACAGACTTCGAAGCGAACGAAAAGACACATTTTGCTTTCCTTCAAGCCTTTCTACTTGGGTATGACTCTTTCCGAACGTTATTAGGAAAAATAGTTAAAACAGATCTTGAGGAATTAAAGGATTATGTCGCGATTGAAGAGAAATCATGTTTTGTAGAAATGATTGACGTGTATTTTGACTGTGAATTAACACAAAAGGGAATTACCCTTGTAGATACTCCTGGTGCTGACTCAATAAATGCAAGACATACCGGGGTCGCATTTGATTATATTAAAAATGCAGACGCAATTTTATTTGTGACTTACTATAATCATGCCTTTTCGAAAGCAGATCGAGAGTTTCTCATTCAATTAGGTCGTGTAAAAGATGCATTTGAATTAGATAAAATGTTTTTTATCGTTAATGCTATTGACCTTGCGAATAATGATGAAGAAAAGCGAGCCGTCATGGAATATGTTAGTGAACAGCTACTTCAATATGGAATCCGCAAACCGAGTCTGTTTGGGATTTCAAGCTTAGCAGCGTTAACGGAGAAGCTTGAAAATAGGCTGGAACAACAATCGAATATTCAGCCATTTGAAGAGAGCTTTTATTCATTTATTTCACAAGATTTGATGGAGATATCAATAGCTGCAGCACAACTAGAATGGCAGAGAGTAATGGAACAGCTCCGAAAATTTATTCAAACCTCGCTTGAACATAAGGAATTAAAAGCTGAGAAACGCAGTCAATTAGAGTTAGAACAAAAATCTATTTATGAACTTATTAAAAACCAAGAAGTGAAAATCTTAACGCAAAGATTAGTACAAGAAGCAGATGAGCTTGTGTTCTATTTGAAACAAAGAGTGTTTTTCCGACATAATGATTTTGTTAAGGAAGCATTTAATCCTGCCCTGTTAAAAGATGATGGACGTAATTTGAAGAAAGTAATAGAAACAGCTTTAGATGACTATTTGCAAAATATTGGCTACGATTTTGCACAGGAACTTAGAGCAACAACGTTAAGATTAGAAGTGTTTATGGGAAAATTAATAAAAGAAGCAAACATGACTGTGAGTAAAGCTACTGCAGAAATTAATCAGGAGCTGAGTTTCAGTCCATATGAGATAAAGAGCTTACAAAGTCTCGAATTTGAAACAGCATTCGAAAATGAGGATAGAGCTCAATTTAAAAAGGCGTTAGCCTATTTTAAAAATCCAAAATCATTTTTTGAAAAAAATGAAAGAAGATTATTAAGTGAAGAGCTTAAACAAAATATGCAAATTCCTACAGATAATTATTTGCAATCTGAAAACATTCGGTTGAAGAATCATTATCTTCATCAGTTTGAGAAGGAATTCGAATCTATGCTTACAGTTCTTATCGAGCAGGTAGATGAGTATTATGATGGAATCGCCGCTATTTTAAGTGATGACTATCCAATTGAGCAGCTGCAAGCAAAAGAAAAGGCGATTGCAAGTCTAGATATAAAGGCAAACTGAAAAAAGAAGGGAGAGGAAAGGGTTGAATTTAGTTGTTGATATCCAATGGCTGCACGATCATTTAAAAGATGAAAATATAAGAATCGTAGATTGTCGCTATAATCTAGGGGATTCTGAAGAAGGTAATTCTTTGTATTTACAGGATCATATCCCTGGAGCTGTTTACTTTCATTTAAGTAAGGATTTAGCTAGTCCCGTTTCAACTCATGGAGGAAGACACCCTCTTCCAGAGCTGGAACAATTTAAGCAAACATTGCAGTCAGCTGGTATTCATAAAGATACAATTGTGATTGCATATGATGGTGGAGAGGGTTCCTATGCAACTCGTCTTTGGTGGCTATTAAATTATGTCGGCCATGAAAAAACATTTGTATTAAATGGTGGGTACAAAGCTTGGAAGGAAGCTTGTTACCCTGTAAATAGTGAAGTTCCAACATATGAGGTAACTGAGTTTGAGCTAAAGAAGAATGAAGCTATTTTTGCCTCAATTGAAGATGTAAAGAAAATTGTGTTGGACAAGAATAATAAGACAATCTTAATTGATTCACGGGATAAAAATCGCTACTTAGGAATTGAAGAAGCGATTGATAAAAAAGCTGGTCATATTCCTGGGGCTATGAACAAAGTTTGGACGGAAGGCTATGAAAATGGTTATTTTAAAACAAGCGAGCAACAGGAAAAGAGATTTACTGACATCGATAAAAATAAGGAGATTATTGTTTACTGTGGCTCCGGAGTAACTGCAACGCCAAATTTTATGGCATTAAAGTCTGCTGGCTATCAACGAATAAAATTATATGCAGGAAGCTTTAGTGACTGGATTTCTTATGATGAAAATGAAATCGAAACAGGAGAATAAAAAGGATTAGAATTGGAGAGAAGAGTGTGACTAACGAAAAAAAACCTTTATTCATGCTAATTGATGGGATGGCTCTTCTATTTAGAGCGTATTACGCAACAGCCGTTACAGGGCAATTTATGATTAATTCAAAAGGAATTCCTACGAATGGAATAAATGGCTTCGTCAAACACTTTTTGACAGCCATATCTTCATTTAGACCAACATATGTTGCAGTCTGCTGGGATATGGGAAGTAAAACATTCCGGACAAACATGTATGATGGGTATAAATCGAATCGCCCTGATGCACCTATTGAGCTAGTACCGCAATTTGATCTCGTTAAAGAAGTAGTTGACGCATTTGACATTCCGAATATCGGGTTAGTTGGCTATGAAGCAGACGATTGCATTGGAACAATCGCCAAAAGTACCCAAGACGCTAAAATTAAAATCCTGACTGGAGATCAAGATATTTTACAGCTTATCGATGAAAATATTTCAGTTGCGCTATTGCAAAAGGGATATGGCAATTATGTTGTTCATAATGAAGGGACTTTTTTTGCCGAGAAAGGAATTACTCCTAAACAAATGATTGATTTAAAGGCATTTATGGGAGATTCAAGTGATAATTATCCAGGTGTAAAAGGAATTGGTGAAAAGACAGCATTAAAGCTCCTGCAGCAATATAACGATGTAGAAGGTGTATTAGCGAATCTTGATTATTTAACAAAAGGACAGCGTGCAAAAATAGAAAATGATCTTGATATGCTCCATTTAAGTAGACAGCTTGCAGAAATAAAATGTGATGTTCCAATCGAATATACAATTGATCATGCTCTTTTTAATATGAGTCGTGATAAAGTATTAAAGAAATTCACAGATATTGAACTAAGAGGTCTTGAGCGTTTCCTTGATCTTAAGGAATATGCTTAAATATTTTGCGCAAGCTCCACTGGCTTGCGCTTTTCTTATTTCGTATTTTTCTTTTTAGCTGCATTCTCTAATTTGCTTTTTGGCTCCTCTGAAAACTCAACATCTTGACCATAGCCTTGTGGATTTACCCCAGAAGCATTTTTACCGCGATTTCGCTCTCTTTTACCCATGTCATGTCCTCCTCTTAAGATGAATTCATCTATAGTATGACCATTTAGAAGCGATACACTCTTTAATTTTTTAATAATAGATAGATTATCTTTTGATTATAGGGTAGAATTTAGGAGGGTTTGGCTGTAAGGGGGAATGGATGAATTGTCTGAGAAAACTGTGGATGATTATTTGTGCTTTTTACAAAGCAAAGGCTTTCAGTTTCAAGAGGACGCGATTGGGTTCATTTATTTTGGGAAACAATATACAAGTGCTACTGATGAATTAACAAATACAGCGATAGAATTAACATTAAAGGCACAGAAAAGATTTGATGGAAGCTTTTATGTTTCATTACTTGAAATGCTCGTAGAAAATAATATAAAGACACGAGTTGAAGCAATTCAATATGTAAGAGAAAAAGAATTACTGTCCATTTAAAAGAAAGAAATCGGCAACTTCGCCGATTTCTTTCTTTTACACTGCTTTCTCATATTTCTTTTTAATAGGAGCGGTTTTTTTCGTTTTCCCTTTGATTTCTGCAAAAATCATCCCAGCAAAAATAAGTAGACAACCAATCATGGCACTTGAGGAAAGACGCTCGTTTGCCCAGAGAAATGCAGTACCAGCAGCAAATACTGGCTCTGTTGCAAAGATTAATGAGACTCTAGTCGGAGATGTGTACTTTTGAAAATTTGTTTGCGCAAAAAAAGCAATGGCGGTTGCAAAAACAGCCGTAATAATTAATGCAATCAAAACATCACCTTGAAGGAGAATATCAGGTTGGATTGCTTGTTTCCAATTCTCAGTTAATAATGCAAATATTATCGAAAGTATAGCAACAGTTAAAATTTGAATAACGGTTAGTAACAGCGAAGGAAATCGACTGCTATATTTGCCAGTGAAAATAATTTGCAAGGCGAAGCCGACTGCTCCAATAAAAACGAAACCATCTCCAATATTTAATGAAACTTTATCAGTCATCGTTAATAAATAAAGACCAAATGTAGCTATAGATACTCCTATTATCGCATTCCTCCCTGGCTTTATTTTCAAAAGAAGAAATGAAAAGAGTGGAACCATAACGACACTTAAACCTGTAATAAATCCAGCTTTGGAAGACGAGGTATATAATAAACCAAGTGTTTGAAAAGCATAACCAATAAATAACCAAAAACCAATTATTATTCCAGAAAAAATTAATTGCCTATTTAATTGTTTAAGTTGACTTTTCTCAAAAATAAGCAGCCATCCACCAAGTAGTATAGCAGCAATTGTAAAACGAACACCATTGAACGAAAATGGTTCAAGAAAAGCGATTGCATTTTGTACAAGAACGAAAGTGGCACCCCAAATGAATGCAACAATTAGTAAGCTTGAATCAGCAAATAAACTTGATTTTTTTTTCAAGGCTATAAACATCCTTTCTGTTTGTTTTTCTGGATAGCGGTTTTTGCCAATTCATCAGCTACTTTGTTTTCGGAGCTAGGAATCCATTTTATAAAGAATAAATCAAATTGCCTGCTTAAAGACAATATTCTTTCCAGAAGAGGTTCATACGTTTTGTTTTTAACGAATTCCTTTTCAATTGCTCGGTTTACAGCTTGGGAGTCCGTTCGGAATGAGACAATTTGATATTTTTTTTCAAGACAAATTTCTAAAGCTTTAATTAATGCCCAATATTCTGCTTGATGGTTTTCCATCTCACCAAGGGGGATTGAAAATCTTTCGACATGACCGTTGTTTTTTATAAAAATGCCGGCTCCGCTTGGACCAGGGTTGCCTGCACTTGCTCCGTCTATGTATACTTCAATCAATCCTAATTCCTCCAATAAATGCAATTGTATTCATCTATTTTTATATAAATGCACAGTGGGTAAGATAAAAATAAGATAAAATTAGTGTAACACAAAGTGAAAATTTAGAAAGGCTGAAAAAATATGAAATATAAATTGGAGTGGAAATATAAACTTAAAGGAAAAGATGCTGTCCATTTTACATCTGACTGGCTTGAAGATGAGCTTGCGTTATTAGTTGGCGAGGATATTGAGAAAAGCGAAAAAGCTGTAGAATTGTTTTACTATGATGAAAAAGGGATATCATGGAAGACGAAAGAATTGAAAAAGCTGCTTATTGAAATTGAAGATGAGCCACATGATGTAATCATTTATTTCGATGGTGGGTTTAATAAATATACAAAACAAGCCGGAATTGGGGTTGTCATTTATTATAAACAAGGGAAAAAGAAATTTCGTCTCCGTGTGAATGAACTTTTGGATGGGATTGAAAACAATAATGAAGCAGAATATGCTGCAATGCATTATTCTGTTAATTTACTTGATGATTTAGGGGCTAATCATATGACATGTGAATTTAAGGGGGATTCTCAAGGTGTGTTAATGCAGCTTAAAGGAGAATGGCCATGCTATGACGAAGAGTTAAATCGCTGGCTAGACCGAATTGAAGAAAAAATTAAAACACTGTCTCTTGATGCAAGATTTAGCCCTATTACGAGAATGGATAATAAAGAGGCTGATAAATTAGCTTCTCAGGCGCTGGAAGGAAAAAAGATCAATAGTAAGATGCAAATTATTTAATTTTATCCTTAAGCTAGTTTGAAGAAGAAAGGTGTGAATAGGTTGGAACGAAAACAAATTTTTAATGAAATCGAAGAGCTGTTTGTACACTATTGTAGTGAATGTTTTTTGTATAAGCATCATAAGGAAGAGAATGGACGATGTTATGCCCATCAATTTTGCATTTCCAAATGCACAATTGGAGAAAAAATTAAAACGATTGGAAGCAAATTATCGTGAATACATTCAAACAATAAATAAAGGCTGGCATAATTGCCAGCCTGTTTAATTAAGGATTAAAGTTTTACAACGTTTGCAGCTTGAGGTCCACGGTTTCCTTCAACGATTTCAAAAGAAACTTCTTGGCCTTCTTCTAAAGATTTGAAGCCATCTCCTGTAATTGCTGTGAAGTGTACGAATACATCGTCTCCACCTTCAACTTCGATAAAACCGAAACCTTTTTCATTGTTAAACCATTTTACTTTACCGTTTTGCATATTAACGTTTCCTCCTAAGCCATTCAAGGCACAATAAGTGTACCTAAGATAAATATTATCACCTAACAAAATACAAACAGATAATTTTTGAAATAACGGAAATATATTCTGTTAAATGATGACTTTAATATACACGAATGCACGACTGTCGTCAAGGAAAACAGGGAAAAATTCACAAAAAACGATTTAATATTTTAAATATTAAAATAATAATCTTTTATATTGACAAAGTTTGTGGTATGGTTAAAATGTTGCATAAGGGAAACATTTATGGTTTAATAAAATAAATAGGATCGTATCAAAATATCATGCACGAACGGAAAATATATGCATACACTCATTAATAGAGTGGATTTTGAACGAAGAGGGAGAGGTTTTAATATGAAGAGAATGCTAGGAATTTACTTAGTTATTACGTTATTATTCCTAAGCGCATGTGGGAAGCAATCATCAAGTACAGAGCAAAGTGAAAAACTTACTGTGACAACAACAACTAGCCAAATTGCTGATGCAGTTGTGAATATTGGCGGAGAAAAAGTAGAAGTTCAAAGTTTAATGGGACCGGGAACAGATCCTCATCTTTATAAAGCCACTCAAGGTGATATTTCAAAGCTTCAAAAAGCAGACATTATTTTTTATAACGGTCTTTATCTTGAAGGGAAAATGCTTGATGTATTAGAGAAAATGAATAAAGAAAAACCAACAATCGCGATTGGTGACTCCATAGATATGGAAATGTTATTAACAGATCTAGATGGGAATAATGCGATTGATCCACATATATGGTTTGATATTGATTTATGGAAATTAGCTGTGAAACAAGTTGAGCTTGGATTAATAAAAGTAGACCCAGATAATAAGTCTTACTATGAAAAAAACGCAGAAACCTATTTTCAGAAGTTGGATGATTTAAATCAATTTGCGACTGAAGAAATGGAGAAGATTCCGTCCGAGCAAAAGGTGCTCGTTACAGCTCATGACGCCTTTAGTTATTTTGGAAGAGCATATAGGATGGAAGTATTGGGGCTGCAAGGTTTAAGTACAGATTCTGAATATGGTCTAGGAGATGTGCAAAAATTAGTCGATACTCTAGTTGATCGCAAGATAAAAGCAGTATTTATTGAGTCAAGCATTTCTGAACGTTCAATTAATGCGGTTATAGAAGGGGCAAAGAAAAAAGGCCATAATGTCGTTATTGGAGGCGAGCTCTTCTCAGATGCAATGGGTGAAGAAGGAACTGAAGAAGGTACCTATATTGGGATGTATAAATATAATGTAAAAACAATTGTGGAAGCACTAAAGTAGGTGAATAGAATGAATCCATTAAAGGTGAAAAATTTAACTGTTGCATATCAAAAGAAGCCTGTATTAACGGATGTTAGTTTCGAAGTGCCAGAGGGTCAGTTAATTGGTATTATCGGCCCGAACGGAGCTGGGAAATCAACATTAATAAAAGCAGTATTAGGGTTAATTCCAAGGGCTGCAGGTGAAGTTGAAATTTATGGAAAGGACTACTTTCCTAAAGACAGAGTAGTTGGGTATGTACCACAGCGTGGGTCAGTCGACTGGGACTTTCCGACAAATGCATTGGATGTTGTGTTAATGGGAAGATATGGACACATTGGCTGGTTTAAAAGGCCAGGGAAAAAAGATGTTGCATTCGCAAATGAATGCTTGCGCAAAGTTGGAATGGAAGCTTTTGCGAAACGGCAAATAAGCCAGCTTTCCGGTGGGCAACAGCAAAGAGTATTCTTAGCTAGAGCATTAGCACAGGATTCGAAGATTTATTTCATGGATGAACCATTTGTCGGTGTCGATGCGGCTACAGAGCGGGCAATTATTAAACTTTTAAATGAATTGAAAAATCAAGGAAAAACAGTGCTTGTCGTACATCATGATTTACAGACGGTTAAGGATTATTTTGATCATGTCATTTTATTAAATGTTGAGATGATTGCTTCAGGTCCGACCGAAGAAACATTTACAATTGAAAATTTGCATAAAACATATGGTGGGAAGCTAGCTTTTCTTGAAAAAGATCAGCTTGTAGTTGAGAAGAGATGAGGTGATTCATTTGAATGAGATGTTAAGAATGATTATATATGATGCGAACACTCAATGGGTAATGCTCGGTACGATGCTTTTAGGGATTGCAAGTGGTGTTCTTGGGAGTATAGCTCTATTAAGAAAACAGAGTTTAATAGGAGACGCGGTTGCTCATGCAGCTTTACCAGGGATATGTATCGCCTTTTTATTTATTGGTGAAAAATCGCTAATAGCCCTTTTAATAGGGGCTACTATTACTGGACTATTGGCTGCGTATTGTATCCAATTTATCACTTCAACATCCATTTTGAAAGAGGATGCAGCGATAGGTTTAGTATTATCTGTCTTTTTTGGATTTGGAATTGTGCTATTAACGAAAGTTGCACAATCTCCCTCAGGGAATAAAAGTGGATTAAATGACTTTATTTTTGGGCAGGCGGCTTCACTTGTTGGGAATGATGTCAAGTTAATGGCTGGAACTGCAATCGTTTTAATCATTGTAACTGCCTTGATTTTTAAAGAGTTAAAGGTTTTGACATTTGATCCAGAATTTGCAAAAGGGCTGGGTTTGCCAACAAGTTTTTTAAATTTCTTGTTTCTTACACTTTTAGTCGCTGCTGTTGTGATTGGAATACAAGCAGTGGGTGTCATCTTAATGGCTGCGCTCTTAATCACCCCATCGATTGCAGCGCGCTATTGGACAGAATCACTAGGTAAAATGGTCGTTATTTCAGGAGTATTTGGCGCGATTGCTGGAATGACTGGAACATTCATTAGTACACTTCGTGAAGGATTAGCAACTGGACCGCTCATTGTCGTTGCGGCAACATTCCTTTTCTTACTTTCGATGCTCTTTGCCCCTCAAAGGGGTATCGTGACAAAATGGTTGAAAAGAATTAAATTCCATAAAGAAATAAGAAAGGATTTGTTAATTCATAAGGAAAAAAGGGGCGGTTTTAATGAGCTATGAAGGATGGATATTAATTGTCGGCTCATTAGCAGGAATAACATGTGGAATTACTGGCTGTTTTTTAATACTAAGAAAGCTTTCGATGCTTGCAGATGCGATTAGCCATACTGTACTTCTCGGAATTGTACTCGCATTTATTATTAGTCAAAGTATGAGCGGTGTTTATATGCTTATAGGTGCAGCAGCAGTCGGTTTGCTGACCGCATTTCTTGTGCAAGTTTTTCATAGTTCGGGAATCCAAGAGGATGCCTCAATTGGTGTTGTTTTTACATTTTTATTTGCAGTAGGTGTCATCCTCATTACATTATTTGCTAATGATGTCCATTTAGATGTTGACCATGCCTTAATGGGGGAAATCACTTTTGTGCCATGGGATTTAGTAAAATGGGGATTTCTACCGGAGCTGCCAAAAGCATTTCTCATGTTATCAACTGTTTTAGTGATCGATCTTTTGGTCATCTGGTTATTTTATAAAGAATTAAAAATTACATCTTTTGATCCTGCAATGGCAGCGGCGATTGGAATTCCAGTTCTGCTTATTCATTATCTGCTTATGGGGATGGTATCGATCACAACTGTCGCTTCCTTTGACAGTGTGGGAGCAATCTTGGTTGTAGCTATGCTTATTGCTCCAGGGGCAAGTGCATATTTATTAACAGATAAATTAAGTATAATGCTTCTGCTCAGTGCTATATTCGGAGTGGCAGCAGCAATTATCGGGTACTATTTGGCAAGCTGGCAGGATGTTTCGATTTCAGGAAGTATGGCGACAGTAAACGGAATCATATTTGCACTTGTTTTCTTTCTCTCGCCAACGAAAGGATTCTTATTTAAAAAGTTATCTTTAAAAAAATTGAAGATAGAATAATGAAAGGCTCTTTCACTTTTGTGAAGGGCCTTTTTTAATATTATTTTGTTAAATGAAGAAATGATGTTGACAAATAAATGTGATTGTCTTATTATTATCTCGAATTAAAGATATTTTATTTAGAGATAAATGGATAAAAAATTTTAGGGGAGAATAAATAATGTCTGAATTTGAACAGTTAATTAAAGAAAGGCGCTCTGCAAGTAATTTTTTGGAGAATAACCCGATTTCAAAAGAAGAATTGACGAAAATCTTTGAGCTTGTAAAGCTTGCTCCATCTGCATTTAATTTGCAGCATACTAAGTATATTGTCGTTACGGAACCTGAAACGAAAGAGAAAATAAGAAGTGCAGCATATGGTCAATATAAAGTAAAGACATCATCAGCTGTAATTCTCGTATTAGGTGATAAAAAAGCTTATAAAAATGCTGGGAAAATATATGAAGGCTTACTGATGCTCGGTATTATTAATAAACAAGAATATGACCATATGGTCGAAGATACAGTTTCGATGTATGAAATGAGAGGAGAAAGCTTTCAACACGATGAGGCCATTCGAAATGCTTCCCTTTCAGCTATGCTTTTTATGCTTGCTGCTAAAGAAAAGGGCTGGGACACATGCCCAATGATTGGATTTGACCCTCATGCTGTGAAAGAGGCGTTGAACATAGAAGATCAATATGAGCCTGTATTAATGATAACACTTGGAAAGGAGAAAACCTCCAGCAGAAATCCAAGAGGTTATCGTAAGCCAGTGGATGAATTTGTCACTTTTATTTAGAAACCAAAGCACCAAGCAAAAAGAACGGTGACAGTTGCTGAATGGGTGAAAAAAGCAAAACAGTAACTAGTGAACGTCATTTCTAGGTTACAAAATAACAACGGGCATTCATAACTGTTGTTATTTTGTAACCTTTTTATATTTAGAAAAAAGTTTGTGCTAGTCCTTTTCATGACAATTAAGTAATATTAAATATAGTAACTCGAGAATTTTCTTAGGAAAGTGGAAGTGAACACAAGTATGAAACTCGTTATTGCGGAAAAACCTGACCAAGGAGTGACATTGGCTTCTGTTTTTAAAATGAAAAAGCACCAAGGGTATATTGAAATTTTCCCTAATGATGTCTTTCCAGATGGTGCTTATGTAACATGGGCAATTGGGCATCTTTGTCAGCTTTCTGCACCTGAAAAATACAACCCACAATGGAAAAAATGGTCTTTATCTACTTTACCAATTATTCCAGGACAATTTGAATATGAAGTGACAAAGGATAAAGTAAAACAATTTAATATTATTAAAAATCTTCTTTCTAACTCAGCTTTAACAGAAGTTATTCATGCAGGAGATGCTGGGCGTGAAGGTGAACTAATCATTAGAAACATTCTCCGCCTTACGAAATCAAGACTGCCCATAAAAAGGCTATGGATTTCATCTTTAACTCCTAAAGCAATTAAAGAAGGATTTCGCTCATTATTAGATGAATCAGAAACAAGGAATCTTTTTTATGAAGCTTATACGAGAGCCTGTGCAGATTGGATTGTTGGGATGAACGCTTCTCGTTTGTATAGTTTACTTTTACAGCAGCGAGGCTTTTCAGATGTGTTTTCAGTGGGAAGAGTACAAACTCCAACACTTGCCTTAATCGTTAAAAAAGAAACTGAAATTGAGAACTTTGTCTCAGAACCATTTTGGGAAGTTCAAGCTCAGTTTAATATAAATGGAAAAAAATACAATGGAAAGTGGACGAAGGAAGGGGAAACGAGAATTAAATCGAAAGGAATGGCTGAGAAAATTATGAGCTTTTGTGAGAAAAAGGAAGCTGTAATTGCTGAAGTTCAAGCAGAAAAAAAAGAATTTCTTCCACCATTTCTTTATAATTTATCTTCTTTGCAGGCAGAGGCGAATCGTCGATTTAAGTTTCCACCGAAAAAAACGTTAGACGTGCTGCAAAAGCTTTATCAAAAAGGGAATGTTTCTTATCCTCGTTCAGATTCAAGACATGTTACACATGGAGAAGCAGAACTTTTCCCTGAGATTTTAAACAAACTAGCAGCTTATGAGGACTATACACCATTTTTTCCGTTGCCTGTACATTCACTTCTTAATAATAAACGGTATGTTGATGAAAAGAAGGTTACGGATCACTATGCGATTATTCCAACTGAGCAAGTGCCAAATATAGAAAAGCTTCCTCCAGATGAAAAAAAACTTTACGACTTAATTGTTAAAAGCGTGATTGCCGCCCATTACGGGAAATCCATCATAGAGTATACAACTGTCAAAACGCTGGTTGATGGTAGAGCAGAGTTTCAGTCAAAAGGAAAGGTTCAGCTAGAGGAAGGTTGGAGAAAAGTTATCCCTCCATATGAAAAGGATAAAGAAACTGAACTTCCCTATTTAGAGAGTCATGAAAAAGGCAAGGTAACAAAAGTTGAAGTGAAAGAAAGTAAAACCCAGCCCCCAAAAAGGTATACAGAAGGTCAGTTAATTACGTTAATGAAGACGGCAGGAAAACATATTGAAGATAAAGAGCTAGAGAAGGTTCTTATGAAAACAGAGGGACTTGGTACAGAAGCTACAAGAGCAGGAATTATTACGATGCTAAAAGATCGCAACTATATTAATATTTCAAGAAATCTTGTTTACGCTACTTCAAAAGCAAAAATATTAGTAAGTGCAATTGGATCTGAAATTTTAGCTTCTCCTGAAATGACAGCAAAATGGGAACAGCGATTAAAAGATATTTCCGATGGGGAAGCTTCCCCAAAACAATTTATGGAACAAACGAATAAAATGGTTTCCCATATTATTGATGCCGCAATAAAAAATACTGAGACTTGGATTTTTACAGAAAAAGACAAAGACGCTTTCACTCCTAGACAATTTAAGCAAAAAACGACCACCTCTCTCGGCAATTGTAAGCTGTGTGATGGGAAAATAATAGACAAAGGAAATTTTTATGGGTGTTCGAATTATCAAAAAACAAAGTGTGATTTTACACTTTCAAAAATAATTGCAGGTAAAGCGCTCACCCAAAAATTAGTAAAACAGCTGTTAAATGATGAGATGACTGAATTAATTGAAGGTTTTACGGGGAAGGAAAAGACATTTTCTGCAAAACTAGCATGGGATATAGCAGAACAAAAAGTGAAATTTGTGTTTCAAAATGACTAAAATGTCATTTATTTGTGAAGGTGCGCCTTGTCTCTAATAAGTAAGTGTAGTAAACTTTTTAGAGGCTGAAATGAATAAAATGCAAGACATAATAAAAAAATGTACATTTAAATAAAGATTCATCACGATATAAAGCTAATATCATATAGTGTAATAAGTGACTAATAGTGGGACAAAGTTGCTAGTTCTTATAGGAGGGTATAGGATGCCAACACCAAGTATGGAAGACTATATTGAACAAATTTATATATTAATTGATGAGAAAGGGTATGCCCGTGTTTCCGATATTGCGGAAGCCCTTTCTGTTCATCCCTCCTCTGTAACAAAAATGGTTCAGAAACTTGATAAAGATGAATATCTAGTATATGAAAAATACAGAGGGCTAATATTAACATCAAAAGGTAAGAAAATTGGGAAGAGACTTGTATATCGTCATGACTTACTTGAACAGCTTTTACGCTTAATCGGAGTAAAAGAAGAAAATATTTATGAAGATGTTGAAGGAATCGAGCATCATTTAAGCTGGGATGCCATTGATCGAATTGGTGATTTAGTTGAATATTTTGAAGAAGACGAGTCACGAGTCAATTTATTAAGAGAAATCCAGAAGAAAAATGAGGAACAAGAAAATTAATATTTTTTTCTAAAAGTGGTATCAGAGATATCACTTTTTTTATGTCAACATTTTTCTATAGCGAATGCCTTAAATATGGTAAAATCAAGGAAATGTATAGTCAGACTTGCTAATTTAAAGTTAAAGAGGGATAGAATGAATCGGTTTAATTGGATAGAAGAGGCAGAAAAGCAATGGGATGAAAGATCGAGTAGTTGGAATTCAAAAAGCCAAGAAATGTGGGAGACAGGAAGCAGGAAGGAAATTATCCCTTATTTCTCAAAATATATCCATACGGGTAGTGTAGTTTGTGATGTAGGGTGTGGAGATGGATACGGTTCTTTTAAATTAGCAAAACTAGGTTATAAAGTAATGGGTGTAGATATTTCAGAGGAGATGATCCATAAGGCTGAACTTGTAAATAGTGAAACAAATGCCAAATTTAAAAAGGGAGATATCGCAGAGCTGCCATTTTCAAGTAATTTGTTTGACGCAGCGCTTGCAATTAATTCATTAGAATGGACTGAGAAGCCACTTAAAGTACTTAAGGAAATGCAAAGGGTTGTAAAGCCATGTGGGTTCGCCTGTATAGGGATTCTTGGCCCAACTGCGGGTCCGAGGACAAATAGCTACCATCGTTTGTATGATGAAAAAGTTATTTGTAATACGATGATGCCTTGGGAGTTTGCAAGGCTGGCTTCTGAAAATAATTGGAAAATAATCGATGGCAAAGGTGTTTATAAACGAGGAGTAGATGGAATGCCAATTGGCTCATTGTCTATTGAATTAAGACAATCACTCTCATTTATGTGGCTATTTATTTTAAGAAATGATAAACAAGAAAGGGTGAATGATTGATGAGTCGTTATTCGATCGAGGAATTTGTGAGCAAAACTCAGCAACAAGATAAGGGAGAAGGTTTATTTGAACTTGAATCACCGAGAATACTTGAAATAAATTTAACCAATCAAATATGGGCAAAGGCAGGTGCGATGATTTCCTATCGTGGAAATATAAAATTTGAAAGAGAAGGTATTTTTGAACATGGCATAGGAAAATTATTCAAAAAGGCATTAACTGGTGAAGGAACTTCATTAATGAAGGCAACTGGTCAAGGAAAACTTTATGTTGCTGACCAAGGGAAGAAAATTTCAATTTTAAATTTACAAGGCGATTCCATCTTTGTAAATGGCAATGATCTGTTAGCATTTGAGCCATCCATTAATTGGGATATTAAATTGATGAGAAGGGTTGCAGGGATGATGGCAGGCGGTCTTTTTAATGTACGTTTAGAAGGAACGGGCATGGTCGCAATTACATCTCATTATGAGCCGTTAACTTTGCTTGTCAGTCCGAATAATCCAGTTTTTACAGACCCAAATGCAACAGTCGCTTGGTCTGGAACATTACAGCCAGAATTTGTAACGGACGTGTCTTTTAAAACTTTTATCGGTAGAGGCAGTGGTGAATCTATCCAAATGAAGTTTTCTGGAAATGGTTTTGTCGTGGTTCAGCCATTTGAAGAAGTATATTTTTCTGAACAAAAGTAAAGCCCGGCATCTGCTGGGCTTTATTAACTTTCTTATTTATTTCCATTCAAAAGGAGTTTCTTGGTAAACATAATAATTTAGCCAATTCGAGAAAAGCAAATGGGCATGTGAGCGCCATTGATTTAATGGCTGTTTTTCTGGGTCATCATTTGGAAAATAATGTTCGGGGACTTGAACATCCAAACCTTTAGAGGTATCTCTTCTATATTCCTCGGCTAAAGTATGGGCTTCATATTCAAAATGTCCAGTTAACATAATTTGTTTACCATTATTAGCACTTATAATAAATGGTCCAGCTTCTTCTGAAACAGCAAGTAATTTTATGTCAGAATGATGTTGAAGCTCATCTAAGTAAATATCTGTATATCTTGAGTGAGGGGCGAGAAATAGATCATCAAATCCTCTTAATAATTTTTCAGACCGATCACTTACATAATGCCTATAAACACCTGAGCATTTTCGAGGCAGTTCATATTTATCAATATTGAAATGGTAGTATAGTGCAGCTTGTGCTCCCCAACAAATATGAAGTGTGGAAGTTACATTCGTATTTGTCCACTTCATAATCTCTTTTAATTCATCCCAATAATCAACTTTCTCAAAAGGAAGCAGCTCAATGGGCGCCCCCGTAATAATCATTCCATCAAATTTTCGGTCTTTGATTTTTGGAAAAGTAGTGTAGAACTGGTCTAAATGCATTTGGCTTGTATTTTTCGATTCATGTGTTGCCATTTTTAAAAAAGAAATATTAACTTGTAAAGGTGTGTTTCCTAAAAGTCTTAATAGTTGTGCTTCCGTTTTTTCTTTTTGAGGCATTAAGTTCAGAATTAGTATATTTAATGGGCGTATATCTTGAGTTTCGGCCCGACCCTCATCCATTATGAATATATTTTCTTCCTCTAAAATCTCTCTTGCGGGAAGGAGTTTAGGAATTTTAATAGGCAAATCATCATCCCCCTGTGTGAAAATTCAATTAAATCTATTATAAAGACGATTGGTTCCTGTATCAATGCTTATTTGCTTTGACAAAAAATCTTAAAATTCATATCTACTTAAATCGGAATGAATGTTACAATAATAAACGTAGTAAACGTTTTCTAAAATTGGATGCAAGGGGGATTAGAAATGAATGTATTACCTGTTTACAAATCAGACATTGAAATCGCTCAACAATCACCAATGAAACCAATCGTGGATATTGCTGGAAAAATCGGCCTCCATGAAAATGATCTTGAATTATTTGGAAAGTATAAGGCAAAATTAACAACAGGAGCTTTAAAGAAATTACAAACAAAGAAAAGCGGAAAAATCATTCTCGTTACTTCTATTAATCCAACTCCTGCGGGTGAAGGGAAATCGACTGTCACAGTAGGGCTTGGAGATGCATTGACTCAAATTGGTAAAAAAGCAATAATCGCGATGCGTGAACCTTCGCTTGGACCAACGATGGGGGTAAAAGGTGGGGCAACAGGAGGAGGATATTCGCAAGTTTTGCCAATGGAAGATATTAACTTGCATTTTACGGGTGATTTACATGCCATTACAACTGCAAATAATGCGTTAGCAGCATTTATTGATAATCATCTTCAACAAGGAAATCAGCTGAAGATTGATCAAAGAAGGATTGTTTGGAAACGAGCTCTAGATATGAATGATCGTGCACTAAGAAAAGTTATTATTGGTTTAGGTGGACCTGTTCAAGGTGTACCTCGTGAAGATGGCTTTGACATTACTGTCGCTTCAGAAATCATGGCCGTCTTATGTTTATCTACTGATTTGCAAAATCTAAAGCAAAGATTAGGTCAAATGGTCATTGCGTACAATTTCGATAAACAGCCTGTTACTGTAGCTGATTTAGGTGTTGAAGGCGCATTAACAATGTTTTTAAAAGAGGCAGTAAAGCCTAATTTAGTACAAACAATTGAACATACACCTGCGTTTATCCATGGTGGCCCTTTCGCAAATATTGCACATGGCTGCAATAGTGTGATTGCTACAAATGCAGCCTCAAAACTTGCTGATTACGTTGTAACAGAGGGTGGCTTTGGAGCTGACCTTGGTGCAGAGAAATTTTTACATATTAAAGCTAGAAGTGCTGGAATTAAGCCTGAGGCGGTTGTAATCGTTGCAACAATTAGAGCATTAAAAATGCACGGCGGCGTTCCAAAAAATGAACTTAGTCAAGAAAATATACAGGCTTTAACAAAAGGCTTTGCAAATTTACAGAAGCATATTGAAACAATTGAAAGCTTCGGATTACCATTCGTTGTCGCTGTAAACCGTTTTGTTTCAGATACTGAACAAGAAGTTAATACCTTAATAGAGCTTTGTGGTCAAGCAAATATTCCAGTTTCCTTAACAGAAGTATGGGAAAAAGGTGGGGCAGGTGGAGTAGACCTTGCAAATAAGCTTCTTGAAGTAATCGAGAAACAGGAGTCAAACTTCCAGCCATTATATGATCTTTCTGAGTCGCTTGAAGAGAAAATATTAACAATTGCGCAAAAGGTTTATGGGGCTGATAAAGTTGAGTTTTCATCGAAAGCAAAAAAACAACTGCAAGAATTCGATCAATTTGGTTGGAGCCATTTGCCAATATGTATGGCAAAAACACAGTATTCACTATCAGATGATCCGACGAAGCTTGGACGTCCAACAGGGTTCACGCTTTCGATAAGAGAGTTAAAGCCGTCTATTGGTGCTGGATTTATCGTCGCATTAACAGGTGATGTTATGACGATGCCAGGTCTGCCAAAAGCACCAGCTGCGTTAAAAATGGACGTAGATGAAAATGGAAATGCGATCGGATTATTTTAATAGGTTTATCGAACATGTTTGATCCAACAGCATTTGAAAACATGAAGGTCGTTATAGAAGGCGAGCTTTATGATCGTGACTTAACTGGTGAGATTCGAATTAAGGACAGAAATGATATCTTTAATTCAGCAAAGCTTTCAAGAAGGTACGATATTACCTTTTCTGATCTGAAAGATATGAAAGTTGATGTATGGTGTACATTTATATTGGAGGCAGGATTAGCAAACTTAGCAGCAGAATTATTGCCCATTGCTCATTCCGCCAAGCTTGCAGGCTGCCAAATCCAAATTGAGTTTTCCTTTGTACATAAAGAAAACATTTCATTTGCTCAAACTATCGAACGTGTCCTTAAAGAAATATGGGGCCAAGATCGAATAATTAACATGATGACTAAACGAGCACCATTTTCTGAAAAAAATGAAGTCACATATGAGGCTGCTGTCACATTTAATCGTTTAATTTATGAGGATCAAGTGGATGATCTAACTGCAATGGTCGATTACATGATCGATAGTATAGCTAAATTAAGAGCTGCCATATAAAAATATGAAGAGGCTGACCCAAAAGGTCGTTAAAAACGACTTTTTAGAGCCAGTCTTTTTCTTAAGAATGATTTACTTGTTAAAGGCCCACCGCTTGCTCCAAGGAAAGCGAAGCGTCTGGAACGGAAATCAACGGACAGATTCATAAGAGCATAGAAAAAAAAATATTGGGACACCCTTTTTTATTGAAAAATAAAAAAGATGATAAATTTCAAAACTATCTTTACATTCAAGCGTCCAGCTAATACGATATAGAAGAATGTGGAAAACATTCAAATAATATAAGGAGGAGATGTAAAATGATGACAATAATTTTAAAAGGTGAAGGTATCGATAAAGATAGACAGGATGTAACCTAGTTAGGGAGGAAAACATAATGGGTCAGATGACAAATACGATCGTAATTAAGGAATATCATAAAGGATTGGCACGTGGAATTGCTAGAATGTGGAATCTCAGCCGTGATAGTTGGGGCGGAGATACAAAAGTGCATACAGAAGAACAAGTATTAACGAAGGAAGAGAACTCAGGCAATATTAGTTTGTATCTTGCACTAGATGGGGAAGAGGTTGTTGGTTATTGTGGTTTATCGGAATATAAGGAAGATACTGGTTCATTATATATTCCTCTTCTCAATGTAAGACCTGATTATCATGGAAAGAAAATTGGCAAAATGCTTCTCATGAAAGCAATAGAAAAAACAATTGAACTCGGATGGCCACGTCTTGATTTATACACTTGGCCAGGAAATGTAAAAGCGGTTCCCCTTTATAAAAAATGTGGATTTTTCTGGGAAGATAGAGATGACACAACACATTTAATGAATTTCATCCCTGCAGTCATAAATACGCCGCTATTAAAGCCGCTATTTTCGAAGCTAAATTGGTATGATAATAGTGTTCGAGAAATAGAAGTTAAGCCTGATGGTTTTAAAGAAAATGGATTTTCTTTCTATGAATATGAATGGAAAAATGAACAGGCGAAGGCAAGGGTGCGTTTTGAACGGACAGGGAGAGGAATTAGTTTAATAGATACCGATGAATTCTTTCTTGAGCTTCGTCTAGCCGAACATGAAGTGATTGAAGAAGAAGTTCAGAAGTTTGAAATTAAATTTATCAACAAGTTAAATAAACCGGTATCCTTAAAGGTGAGGGGAAAGCAACACGAACGGGTTAATTTGTCACTACAAGAAGAAATGCAAGTCGATAACAATGTGACGATTACAAACGAGGTTATTTTCCTAAAGGGAGATGAACCGAGTGTATGGAAAACACACCCTTATTTATCTGTATGTGTAGCCATCGATGGGCAAGAATGTGAATTAAGGCTAGGGGTATTCCCGAAACAACCTGCAAAAATTTCAGCAAAAATGGATGGAAATCTTAGTTTTCTTGGTCAAGATTCAGTGATAGAGCTTGAAATGGAAAATAGCTTAAAAGAAGATGCCGAATTTGAAATTTGCTTTTCTGAAACAGAATTTCTTCAATTAAACAGTAATGTTCATTCTATTTTCATTAAGAAAAATGAACGAAAGCTAGTGAAAATTCCGGTCATCGTTAATCAATTTGGTTTTTATCAACCTGAGGTAAATGTTAAAGCAATGAAAGCTGACGGGACAGAGTTAAGCTTTCAAAATAAAAATGTCGGAATCGCTTTAAAGGGCTGCGGAGAAAAATTTGGAGGGGAATCAAAGGATTATTGGCATATTTATAATGGTATTTATCAAGTAAATATTCGAAAAATGGACTACTTGATGACTGCAGGGAGAAATCAACTTTTCGATCAAACCTTTGCTTTTTTTGTTCCGAAACTAGGAAAGCCTTATTCGACTGAATTTTCGAAGCAAAAACCGAATAAGGTTGAATGGCACTGTGATGAGACTGCTGTAACCTTTAAGATGGTATTTTATTCGAAAGATTTTAAAGGAATATCACTGACATTATATATTGCTCTTTTTGGTGAAGGGCTTGTAAAGCGATGGGCTGAGGTTGAAAACATTGGTGAGCAGACATATAGTGAGTTATTTTTAAATGAATCCATTTATCATGATAAGAAACATCCATATATCCCGCTTGAAAATGAGGTAATCGAATTCTCAAATACAAAACAGCTTGAATTTGGTGATATTCACTCAAACAGTGTATCAAGCAATTGGTATTTTTCAGAGGATGATGGGGAAGCAATAGGTTTTTGCTGGTCAAAAAAGTGTAAAGCGAATTTTGAAAGCTGGCAATTATATTTAGAATTTAAACTTGGATTACTGAATCCTGGGGATAAGCATGTAACAGATCCTAGTTTCCTATCAGTTGGGGCATTTAGAACTTGGCAGGAGCTGGAGGCATTTGCTGAACAGAACCCAAGAGTAAATCGGACTCTCACAAAGGTAGAGCAGTCTCTAACTATAGAAGGGGCTAACATGATTTTATCTGATTCAGATCATGTTTCCTTTCAGTTTAAGTCTTATCGCACAAACTACTTGAAGGGCCAGTTTGAGGTTTCCTTAAATAATGAAAGCATGAGCATGAATGAAATAGTTGAGGAAGAAGCGAAAACCATTTATTGTGATCGAATACCACTCGAACATGCCACTCCTATCTCAGTGCTGTCATGTTCATTGAAAAGTGAGAGCAGAAACACTTATTTAGAACATTTACTTATCAAAACAAAAGGAGAAGTCAAGTCGTATATCGAGGAAACAGACAATATTACTTCTTATGTACTAAATAACGGAATTATCACAATTAAAACAGCACCAACGTTTTTTCCAGGACTCTACTCACTTGCATATAACAAAAATGAATGGTTTGATACTTCCTTTCCAAAGCTTACAGCAAAGGGCTGGTGGAATCCGTGGGCTGGTGGAATGAAATCAATGCCTTCACAATTAAATGCTTTTTCTCTAATGAAAGAAAAAACAACGCACGAAATTATTGAATTAACTGATGTGAAAGGTAATAGATGGAAAAGTATTGCGTTAACGACAATGATAAGCAATCATCCGAAATGGAAGGGACTACAATATACTCAATATTTTGCACTTCTTCCAGGTGTACCGGTTTTAGCGTATTTTGTAAAAATTATTGATTCTGGTGGGAAATCTCTTATAGATGAGGTTTGGAATACTGATTTGTTTATAAAAGGAAACCCTTTACAAGATTTAACTGTAGTCCCATTAGAAAATGGCGAAGATAAACAATTCCATGTTGGAAAAGAAGAACAATTGCTAACGATGAATATAGCTAGTCTTATACAATCTCAATCAAGGGATGAAAAAATGTATATGATAAAAGGGGCAGATAGTCATTTGTTAGAGGGCTATATGAATAAAGAAATATTTCAATTTGTAAATACGCAGACAGCGAAAGCGAGTATTAAACCAAGCTTTATATTATTTGATCAGAGAGAGCTGTCTACTACCGTGCTGCAAAATCTTCAACAAATTGAATTTTAGTTTTAAAGGAGAAAATATGAAAATTATTGACGCACATATTCATTTTTCAGATATTCAATCCTTTCATCAAACAGCAAAGGAACTTTCATTCGTTGATTATTCGGCAAATGGTTTTATGAAGGAATATAATGAAGTAAATGTCGTACTCAGTATTGCTATGGGATTAACAGAAACAAAAAATATAGGTTTCCCTGATGACGAAGTAGCTACGCCAATGGGACTGGATTTAGCCACTGAGTTACCTAATCAAATAGTCTATTGTCCAGGGATCAATCCTTATGATATGAATGCAGCTGCTTTAGAAAAGCTTGAATTAGAAGTTCAGAAGCCAAATGTAGTTGGTTTGAAAATCTATTTAGGCTATTATCCTTTTTATGCGTATGATGAAGTGTATGAGCCTGTTTATCAATTAGCTGAAAAATACGGTCTTCCAGTCGTATTTCATACTGGTGATACCTATTCAGAAAGGGGATTATTAAAATATTCCCATCCGCTCACAATTGATGAGGTTGCTGTAAAGCATCGAAATGTAAATTTTATGATGGCCCATTTTGGGGATCCTTGGACTTTAACGGCAGCCGAAATTATTTACAAAAATCGCAATGTTTTTGCTGATTTATCAGGAATCATCGTCGGAACTGAAAAAGAACTTAACAAATATAGCGAAGGTAGATTTTTAGATCATTTAAGACATGCACTTGAGTTTGCTAATTCTTATGATAAATTATTATTTGGAACTGACTGGCCGCTTGTGCCAGTTGGCCCCTATATTAAATTTATTAAAAATCTTATTCCAAAGCAGTATTATGAGGAAGTTTTTTTCCATAATGCATTAAAGGTATTTCCAAAAATTAAAAATTTTATTTTATAATGCTTTTGTTAGACTGGAGGTTGGCATTTT
Source organism: Cytobacillus sp. Bva_UNVM-123 (assembly GCF_046351715.2). Lineage (NCBI taxonomy): Bacteria > Bacillati > Bacillota > Bacilli > Caryophanales > Bacillaceae > Cytobacillus > Cytobacillus sp. Bva_UNVM-123. The sequence goes on along the minus strand of NZ_CM177772.1, from coordinate 2,887,459 downwards.
ATATGCTAACCTCCGGATTCTTTTTCGAGCTGGAAAGTAGGTATAAAACATGACTAAAATAGCATGGGTAATTGATAGTACTGCATTTAAAGATGAAGAGCTCTTGAATCATCCTGATGTCTACAGTATTCCAATTACAATATTACTTGATGAACAAGAATATACGGATGGTGTAGATTTAACCCCAGTCCAACTTTATGAACAGCTAAAAGAATTAAAAACTCCTCCAAAAACATCCCAGCCTTCAATCGGAGCATTCCGTTTCCTATATGAAAGCTTAAAAGATCGTTATGATGTAATTATTGCAGTTCTCATTTCTAGTAAACTGAGTGGAACGGTTTCTTCTAGTGAACAGGCATCACAATTAATTGATATGCCCATTTTAACGATTGATTCAAAAATCCTTACCTATCCATTGACAAAAATATTAAAAAAGGGAATCGAATGGGCAGAATCTGGATTAAATGTTGAGCAAATTAAAAGAGAGCTAGAAGATTTTCGTGAAACAAACGAAACGTACGTCCTAATTGGGAGTTTGGAACAGCTTCATCGAAGTGGTCGTTTATCAGGATTGCAATTTTATCTTGGAAGCATGATGAATATAAAACCAATTATTTCAATTGAAGATGGAACATTACTCATTAAAGAAAAAGTGAGAAGTGAACGAAAAGCGAAGGATAAAATTATTAAGCTTCTACAAGAGGCAAACAATCGAGAAAGCGTAAAAGAAGCGTATATACTGTATGGACTACATGAGATTGAAGCATTGAAATGGAAGGAAGAGCTACTCATGCAATTTCCTACTATTCAATTTAGCATCTATCCACTTGGTGCAGCAATCGGTGTTCACGCAGGTGAGAATACGTTAGGAATTAGCTGGTTTAACAGCTAATGTAAATAGATTATGCCGATATTTTTTTAGAAAAGCTTCCTTCGTGTTAAAATGATAATGAAGTGAAACATGAAGGTGGCGTTTTAGATGAATAAAGAAATGATTAAGAGAACGGAGCATTTTGTACAAAGGACACTTGGAAATGATAGTACGGGCCATGATTGGTATCATATTAAACGTGTACGCAGCAATGCTCTTTACATAGCAGAAAGAGAAAATAAAGGGGATCATTTTATTATCGAAATGGCTGCCTTACTCCACGATATACCAGATGAAAAGTTGAATCCTTCCAAGGAAGCTGGAGAAAGAAAACTAGCTGAGTTTTTGGAACTTATCCAGCTAGATCAGAGAAGAAGTAATGAGATTGCCGGCATTATCAGTTCTATTTCATTTAAAGGTGGAAATAATACAAAGGCAATGAGTATTGAGGCAGAAATTGTTCAAGATGCCGATCGATTAGATGCGATAGGAGCAATTGGAATCGCGCGAACATTTGCTTACGGCGGCAGTAAGGGTCAAGCACTCTATGATCCGAATATTGCTGTTAGAGACATGATGACAGAGGATGAGTATCGCAATGGAAAATCAACTTCTGTCCACCATTTTTATGAAAAGCTATTAAAGCTTAAAGATAAATTAAATACGAATACAGCTAAGAAAATGGCTGAAGAACGTCATCAATGGATGGAAAAGTTCCTTGAACAATTTTTTTATGAATGGAATGGTCAGTAATGAAAATGATTTCAGTTGAAAATATCACAAAAACATATGGTGAAAAAGAGCTTTTTTCCAGTATTTCGTTTTCGATTGCGGAAAAGGAACGGGTTGGGTTAATTGGTGTAAACGGAACAGGCAAGTCCTCCTTACTCAAAATTGTGGCTGGGGTTGACCTTCCTGATTCTGGAGAAATAATTTGTGCGAAGGATTACACGATCTCTTACTCAGCTCAGCAGCCTGATTTAGATTCTAGTTTAACTGTTCTCGCACAAGTATTTGCTGGCGATGCCCCAGTACTTGTACTACTAAGGCAATACGAACAGACATTAATTGAATTAGATCGATCACCGAACGATCATACTATTCAAGATAAACTTTTTCAATTACAAAAGAAAATGGATGCTTTACACGCGTGGGAAGCAAGTACAAACGCAAAAACAATTTTGACAAAGCTCGGAATTGAGGATTTTGACAAAAAAATCGGAGAGCTCTCAGGTGGGCAAAAGAAAAGAGTAGCCCTTGCCCAAAGCTTAATTCAATCAGCTGATTTACTTATTTTAGATGAGCCGACAAATCATCTTGATTTCGAATCGGTGAAATGGCTTGAAGAATATTTAAGTCGCTATCAAGGTGCACTATTACTTGTAACTCATGATCGTTATTTCCTAGATCGTGTTACGAATCGGATGTTTGAACTTGATGGAGGTAAACTTTATAGTTATAAGGGAAACTATGGGGCATTCTTAGAAGCGAAAGCAATACGAGAGGAAAACGAAGCTGCAACCATCGAAAAAAGAAAAAATCTTTATCGTAGAGAACTTGAATGGATGAGAAGGGGAGCAAAAGCAAGAACAACGAAGCAAAAAGCGAGAATTGATCGCTTCGAAAATCTCGATCATCAGCTTGCTTCAGTAAAGGCTGTCGAAAAGCTTGATATGTCTTTAAATGGGAGCAGACTTGGCAAACAAGTTTTTGAATTAAAATCTGCATCGAAGAAATATGGAGAGCAAATCATTTTGAATTCTTTTGATTTGCTTGTGAAGCCAGGAGATCGAATTGGCATTATTGGCAATAATGGAACTGGAAAATCTACGTTACTTAATATTCTAGCAGGTAAAATTCCGTTAGATGATGGGGAAAGAATAGTTGGACAAACGGTTAAGCTCGCATATTATACACAGGAAAGTGAGGATATGGACGAGAATAAGAGAATGATTGAGTATTTAAAAGAAACTGCGCAAATAGTGGAAACGTCTGATGGGAAGACAATTTCTGCTGCTCAAATGCTCGAACGATTTCTCTTTCCATCCTTTACTCATGGCACACCGATTCGCAAGCTTTCTGGTGGCGAAAAGCGGAGACTGTATTTATTGAAAATATTAATGTCAGAACCAAATGTCCTCCTGCTTGATGAACCGACAAATAATCTTGATACACAAACATTAACAGTGCTTGAAGATTATTTGGAGGAATTTTCTGGTGTCGTCATTACTGTTTCCCATGATCGCTATTTTTTAGATAAGCTTGCTGAACAGCTGTTTATTCTTCAAGGCCAAGGAAAAATTGACACATTTTACGGAAACTATACTGATTTTCTTGAAAAAGAACGTGAAAAGCCTGTTATTCAAGTGAAAACAGTGAATAAAGTTGTCAAAGAACAAGAGAAGCCAAAAAAGAAAAAATTATCTTATAATGAACAACGAGAGTGGGAAGGAATTGAGGATCATATTGCTAAAGTTGAGGCTCGATTAGAAGAAATATCTTCTGAGATGGCTAAGACAGGAAGTGATTTTGAAACAGCACAAGTGTTAATGGAAGAAGAAACGAAACTAAATGTTGAGCTAGAAGGCTTAATAGAACGGTGGACATATCTTTCTGAGCTTGCTGAGTAGTCCCCACAAGTGATTAGTAAATATACTTATGTTAAAATTATATAAGTTAACATAGTAATTATAGGTTTATTAAGCTGAGGTGGGAGATTTATGAAGATAAATGCAATCGAACCAACGCCAAGTCCGAATACGATGAAGGTTATTTTAGACGAAGAGCTTCCAATGGGAAAAAGCAATAATTATAAAAAAGAGAACAGTGATGGGGCGCCAACTGTCATTCAAGCAATTTTAGCGATTGAAGGAGTAAAAGGTGTATATCATGTTGCAGATTTTTTAGCAGTTGAAAGAAATGCAAAATATGATTGGAAAGATTTATTGCCTCAAGTACGTAACGCATTTGGGGAAGAGACAGAGGCTGATCACGATTCACAAAGTCGTGTAAATGAGCACTTTGGTGAAATTAAGGTCTTCGTCCAAAAGTACAAGGAAATTCCGATGCAAGTAAAGCTAACTGATGGCACAGAAGAACGGCGTTTCGGGTTACCAGATTTTTTTATTCAGGCAAGGTCTGAGGCTCAAAACAAAGATGATAATGTAATTCTCGTTCGAAAATGGATCGAAGTTGGAGTTCGTTACGGGGATTTTGATCAAATTGGAAATGATGTAGTAGAAGAATTAGTGGCCGCCTATCCTGAAAGTCGCTTGCAAGGACTCGTTGAACAAGCAAAGTCTTCTAAAGAAGGACTAGAAAAACATGCTCGTCAACGTTTGAAGCTCAAGCTAAATGATTTAGAAAATCCCGATTGGCGCGTTCGCTATCAATTGTTAGAACAGATGGATGATCCGACCCTTGAAGATCTACCTGTTTTAGAAAAAGCTTTACAAGATGAAAAAACGTCAATCAGAAGACTGGCAACGGTTTATCTTGGAATGATAGAAGATAAAGAGGTATTGCCATTTCTCTACAAAGCTTTAAAAGATAAAACAGTTACAGTAAGAAGAACTGCTGGAGATTGTTTATCTGATCTAGGATTTAAAGAAGCAATGAATGAGATGATGGAAGCGTTAAAAGATAGCAGTAAGCTAGTCCGTTGGCGTGCTGCAATGTTTCTCTATGAAATTGGAGATGTAAATGCTTTAACTGCACTTAAAGCAGCTCAAGAGGATTCTGAGTTTGAAGTAAGTTTGCAAATTAAGCTAGCAATTGAAAGAATAGAGCAAGGAAAAGAAGCGAAAGGCTCTGTTTGGAAGCAAATGACGGAAGCAAGAAAAAATTAACGGAGGCGAAAGAGAATGTCAATGGCATATGAAGAATATATGAGAGAAATGGTTAAACCAATGAGGAAGGAACTAACTCAAGCTGGTTTTAGTGAATTATTAACGCCTGAAGAAGTAGAGAAGTTTATGGTTGATGTTAAAGGTACTTCACTCGTATTTATTAACTCTGTATGTGGTTGTGCTGCAGGCTTAGCACGACCTGCTGCAACTCAAGCAGTATTGAGAGCAGAGAAGAAACCAGATCAGCTTGTGACAGTATTTGCAGGTCAAGAGAAAGAAGCTACAGCGAAAATGCGAGATTACTTCGAGGGCTATGAGCCATCTTCACCATCAATGGCATTATTAAAAGATAATAAAGTTGTACATTTTATCCATCGCCATGACATTGAAGATCACTCAATGGAAGAAATTATGCAAAATCTACTTGCTGCTTTTGAAGTAAATTGCTAAGAACGTCTAATGGCGTTCTTTTCTTTTGGCAATTATAGGGGTTGATGAGTTAAATGATTATTACGACAGCAGGAAGAACAAATATTGACATGACAGTAGAGGCCATAAAAATTGCCAAACAATTAAACGGCCGATTTATTGAGAGAAAAAAGCGGTCTGTTCAAGCAATACAACTTGCGGAGGGTGAGGATTGTATCGTTGTTGGAAAAGAGCGACTTGAGCTTTATCCGTTTGGCGAGAAGGAACCATTCTTTTTTCATCCGAATTCTGCCATGTTTCGCATAAAACGCTTAATGAAAGGGGAACATGATCCATTCATTCAAGCAGGCTGTCTCAAAACCGGTAGTACTATTCTTGACTGTACTTTAGGTCTCGCTTCAGATAGTATTGTTGCAAGCTATATTGTCGGGGAAAGTGGGAAAGTGACTGGTGTAGAAGGAAATCAATATTTGAGTTATATTGTGCAAAACGGTTTGCAACGATGGGATGCTAGTGAAGAGTTGATGAATCAAGCAATGACTCGGATTAATGTCATCAATGGTCTGGCATTATCGACGCTGAAAAGTTTGCCTAATAATAGCTATGATTGTGTATATTTTGATCCGATGTTTGAAGAACATATTCTTGAATCAGATGGAATAAAAGCATTAAGTAGGTTTGCGGTTTATGAAGAAATTACACAAGAGTTGATGGATGAAGCGGTAAGAGTTGCAAAAGAAAGAGTTGTTCTAAAGGATCATTATCGCAGTTCTCGTTTTGAAAAGTTTCAATTCAATGTTTATAAGAGAAAAACAGCGAAGTTTCATTATGGAGTTATTGAAAAAATGGATAATGTTAAGGAAAAAGGGCTTAAGTTTCATTGAAGATTGTACTCTTTTTCCTTAACCTATCGAAAGCTTCATTTAATCTGCAATGGCGAGATAAACAAAATATCCGAGTAAAAATAAAGATAGTAGAACAATGATGAAAGACCAATCCATGAATAAATCACCTCATTTAATATACTTATAATTAAGATTATTCTGCATATTTAGATTATACGTTATATTTATCATATTATTCATCGGTTTGCAATGATAAATCTATTGAAAATGTTAAATCATATTATTTTTTTATTAAAAGTTGAATCTATTTTTCCATTTTATCGTAATAAAAAGTATAATAGAGTCAATATCGTTCATCCTGAAGAAAAGCTTTAAAAAGTGATGAAACAAATGAATAAATGTGGAATTCTGAAAGAAAATTAAAGAAGAAGGGAGGGCAAAGGCATGCCAAAATGGCTTCGAAAATCGTTTGTCATTATCGTAACCATTTTAACCTTTGGCTTAGTTACACCTTCACAGGCATTTCTATATGATCACTCTAGTGCCGTTAAACCACCGAAGAAGGATATTGTAGAAGATGAGAAGTGTGAAATTAATTCAGCTGCTGCGATAAATGATGAGACCGGTTTTCTTAAGCGAGAGGATTTTATGAAAAGAGTTTTAGACGAGGCCGAAGCTCAATCCTTCACAAAATTTGGAACAAAGATTAAACCAGTGATTGAAAATGAATTCACTGATCTTATTCTACCTAATATTGAGAGAGCGATTTCAAATGTTGCAGATCAATTTCCAGAAGAAGAGCTTAGTAATTTAATAGTTTCAGAAACTCCTGGTAGAGGTCACTCAGAAAAGATTTTCCATATTACAAATACAAATACAAACGAGGATATAATTCGTTTCCATGTTCGAAGAGATCATCCTCCAAAACAAGGATATTGGTTTAACTTTCACTACCATACACATCATGACAAATTTCAATCACACCATGATTTAGGGTCTATTTATTGGAATAAAAATACTCCTCCAAAATGGATGAGTTAATTGTTAAAAAAATGTTTTTTAGATTTTTGAAACCTTTTCTTGAATCTTTCGTAAATATCAATGTAATCTAGTAAACTTATAAGTTTTTACTTTACAAAAACAACAATTGATTTTCCAGGAGGAATTGGCACGAATGACGATTATGGAAGGTATTTTACATACCTATGCCCAGTTTTTTAACTGGGAGATGTGGGTACAAGTTCTATCTGACCCTGTAAGCTGGGGGTATATAGGAACTCTTGTAATTTTAGAAGGGCTACTTTCTGCGGATAATGCTCTCGTTCTCGCTGTAATGGTAAAACACTTACCTGAAAAACAGCGTCGAAAAGCTCTTTTCTATGGTTTGCTTGGGGCATACGTATTCCGATTTATTGCAATTGGAATTGGCGTATTCTTAATTGAACTATGGTGGGTAAAGGTATTAGGAGCCGCCTATCTTGCATGGCTAGCTATCAAATACTTTATCGATAAGAAAAAAGAAGCTGACGCAGATGAAGATGAAGTGAAAGGAATGAACCAAAAAGGGATACTTATTCGTCTTTTCGGTGTATTCTGGGGAACCGTTATCGCTGTCGAGCTAATGGATATTGCTTTTTCAGTAGATAGTGTGTTGGCAGCATTTGGTGTCAGTCAGCAAGTTTGGGTACTTCTTCTCGGGGGAATGCTTGGTGTTCTTATGATGCGGGGGATTGCTGGTGTATTTCTAAAGCTGATTGACCGCGTACCTGAGCTAGAAACATCCGCATATATTTTAATCTTGATTATTGCTGTAAAAATGCTATTAGGTGTAGTTGGTATTAACATTGATCACATTTACTTCTTTATCATTTTACTCATTACTTTTGCGGCTACATTTATTGTCCACTTTATGAATAAAAGGAAAGAAGCAGCTGGTGAATAAATAATTTGAAGTTAAAAAGGGAACTGACAATTGTCCGTTTCCCTTTCTTTTTACCTTCTTCATTGTAATCAGCAGAAGTCGATAGAATAGGAACGGAGTATACAAGATGAGATTATTTTCAAATATCCCCACTATAGTAAATGAGCAGATTTTCTTCAAAAGGCCGAGTGAATTTACAAAACATACGCGGAAGGAGCTATTGGCATATGCTTTAGGGGCTACACTTTATATGCCGGCAACGAGGCCAAATATTCATCAAGATTTACTTTCTAAGAAGCATTCTGGTTTGACGTCAATGGTTATTTGTTTAGAGGATGCGATTGGTGATGAAGAGGTTGGCACAGCTGAAAAACTACTTGTTAAAGAGCTGGAAAGCTTAAGTAAAGAAATTGAAAAGGGATTATTAGTTGAAGATGATTTGCCATTAATTTTTATTCGAATAAGAAATTATGAACAGCTCCTTCGTTTAAAAGACATGCTTCAAAAAGGATTTGATTTATTAACGGGTATTGTCATTCCAAAGTTCACTTCTGAAACAGGTACACTCATTTTACAAGAAATAAGAGCTTTAAATAATGAAGGTATTTGCCTCTATGCACTGCCTATTCTCGAAACAAAACGAATCATTGAAAAAGAAACGCGACTTGAAGAGCTTATTGCAATAAAAAGCATTGTAGATAAGTTCGAGGACTTAATTTTAAATATTCGAATAGGGGCAACTGATTTTTGTGGTTTATACGGGATTCGAAGAAACTCGGATACGACTGTATATGATATTGCTGTTATAAGAGATTGTATTTCTGATATTGTAAATGTCTTTTTGCGATCTGAACAGCCCTATGTCATTTCTGGTCCGGTTTGGGAATATTTCTCCTCAAAAGACAGAATGTTGAAGCCTCAATTACGTCAGACCCCATTTCGGAAAAGCTTCGGACAAGAGGGGATAGAATTAAGGGAAGAATTGATAGATAAGCATATGGATGGTTTAATGAAAGAAATTATTATGGATATTACGAACGGACTTACAGGGAAAACAATCATCCATCCAAGCCATATTAAACCTGTACAAGCTTTAAATACAATATCCTACGAGGAATATTTAGATGCGAGAAGTATTATCGATAAAGCTGATGGAAGAATCGGTGTAATGAAAAGTGCTTTTCACAATAAAATGAATGAAATTAAACCTCATTATTATTGGGCACAAAAAATTCTTTTAAAGTCAGAAATTTACGGGGTGCTGAATGAAGATTACACATATGTCGACTTGCTCACAAATGAAATTTACGCTTCCGGTCCTCAAACAGTTAAGCGTTAATATTAAAATAACAGAAAATCCGTATGGGTTGCCATTTGATGAATTATTTACGATGGCTGCACGAATTAATAAAAAGAGAGCGTTTTTATTTGTAAGCAAAGTGTTAGGAAAGCATATTCCTGTAAATCCTAACAAAAGTTTGTTGGTTGGGGCTTTGCTTGCTAACCGTTATATAGAAACTGTAAAAGGAAAAAACACTGAAAAAAAAGAAATGCTGCTCGCAGCTTTTAATCAAACTATCGAAGAGTTTCAGATGCAACCTTTTATAAGTGAAAACGAAAATCCGATTATAATCGCTTTTGCTGAAACAGCCACCGCACTTGGTCATGCTTTTTTTGAGAATTTTCGTCAAGCAGATTTTTTTCATACGACAAGAGAGCAAATAATTGGAGTGGAACCAGCAATTGTGTTTGAGGAAGAACACTCACATGCGACCTCTCATCGCTGTTATGTTGATGGAAGTATGCTCAATAATGAAAGAGAGATTATTCTTGTTGATGATGAAATGACAACCGGAAAAACGAATATTAATATTATCCGTCAAATTCAAGAAAGATTTCCTCGTAAAACATATACAGTTGTGTCGATTTTAGATTGGCGTTCGGAAGAAAATCTACATTCTTATAGTGAGCTAGAGGAAGAATTAAATATCGTCATCCATTCTGTCAGTCTTCTTAAAGGAAGCATTCAGCCTATTGGAAAAATAAATATTGCAGAGAACATTGGAAAAAAAGCAGATGACTTCTCGGAACTACCCGAAATAACGAATATTTCAATTGAAACATCTTTTCCTGGTATGTTTAATTCAGTCCCCTTTATATCAAAAGCTATGAGTGGAGATATGAGCAGCATTCCGTATCTAAATGAAACAGGAAGATTTGGGATAAATTCAAAAATGAATGTTCAGTTGAATCGAGATTTGAGTGAAATCGGGACCTATTTGGCAAAGAAGAGGAATGGCGATAAAACACTTTGTCTAGGTACAGGAGAGTTTATGTATTTGCCAATGAAGTTAGCCTCATTTATGGGTTATGGAGTTTCTTATCAGTCTACAACGAGAAGCCCAATTTACGTCCGGGAAAATGAAGACTATGGTGCCCGTTTCGGATTGGCATTTCCAAATCCAGAAGATTCGGGAATGGAACATTTCGTTTACAACATACCACCATTTGAATATGATGAGTTATTTCTTTTCATTGAAAGAGCTGTTCCAACAGAGAAGTTATTGCCGTTCTTGGGCGAATTGAAAAAAACAACGATAAAAGATGTAAAAGTAGTCTTCTTTAATGGAGGATAGACAGATGAATAAAATAGTAAATAACAAGATTCGATTTGGTTCATATGATGAAAGCGATGTCATTTTTTTGTTAAAGGATTTAAGTGGATGTGCACTAGAAGGTTCAATTGAAAACAGGGAGAGGAAAATTCAATTAGGTCAGCATTATAGTGAAACATTGCCAATTGAATATCAGCCTCCAACTAATTATTTGCAGCTTTTTAAAGATTCGCTCAAGGAATTCAAACAAAAAGTGGCATTAAGCATTGGCACGGTAGCAGAACAAATTTATCAATCGAAAGGAAATAATCTCGTCCTTGTTTCGTTGGCTCGGGCTGGAACACCAATTGGTATACTTATTAAAAGATATCTTTCGAATTGTTATCATATTGATCTCCCGCATTACAGTATTTCGATCATTCGCGATCGTGGAATAGATGAAAATGCGATTCATCATATATTAAAGACCCATCCAGGAAAAGAAATTCAATTCATTGATGGCTGGACAGGCAAAGGGGCGATTTCATTAGAATTAACGAAGGCTTGTAAAGCTTTTTATGAAAAATATGGAATTGTTCTTGATGATACTCTTGCTGTTTTAGCAGATCCGGGTCACTGTACAAGCCTATACGGTACGAGAGAAGATTTTCTCATTCCAAGTGCTTGTTTAAATTCTACTGTTTCTGGGCTTGTGAGCAGGACAGTGTTAAATGCAGAATTGATTGGACCACATGATTTTCACGGAGCAAAATATTATAAAGAATTGATCGAAGCTGACGTCTCGAATGAATACTTAGATGTAATTACAGGTGAATTTTTCGCGATAAGGGATGAAGCTTGTAAAGAAGCTGAATACTTATTGAAAAACCATAAAATTGCCTCATTTCAAGGAATGAAGGAAGTACAAAAAATCGCAGCAGAATTTGATATTGATTGTACACACTATGTGAAACCAGGAGTTGGGGAGACAACTCGGGTACTATTAAGAAGAGTCCCATGGAAAATTTTAATGAAGGATCCGAAAAGTCGATATGTTGAACATATTATCATGTTAGCAAGAGAAAGAAATGTAGAAGTTGTACATTATCCAAATATGAGTTATACATGCTGTGGTCTCATAAAGAAGGTAGGAAATGATACGTGAAGATGTTTGCTTCTGATTTAGATCGGACACTGATATTTTCGAGGCGAGCATTGGCCGAATTTGGGCAAGCGGAAGAATGTGAATTACTTTGTGTTGAGCGGAAAGATGATCAAGACGTAGCTTTTATGAAGAAAAAAGCATTTAAGTTGTTAAAAGAAATAGCTGCAAATCTTTTATTTGTCCCAGTAACAACAAGAACTTATGAGCAATTCAATCGTATTTTTCCATTATCTGAGGATATTGTGTTACCATATGCTGTTACTTCCAATGGAGCGAATATTATTCATGATGGAAAACCACTTATAGAATGGAATGATTTTGTCCAAAAACAGCTGCGAGATGATTGTGCATGTCTTGTAGAAATGGTGAAGAACTTAGAAGAACTTAAACTGAATGGAACATTAAAAATAGCGGAAGATCTTTTTTTCTACTATATCCTTAATGAGCCAATCACCATTCCTGTCATAAATCGAATTAAGGCGATTGCTATTCATAATGGCTGGAGAGTATCGATACAAGGAAGGAAACTGTATGTAATGCCAAAGCCTATTAGTAAAGGTGCGGCCATTCGTTATATTAAGGAAAAGCATGGAATCAAGACCGTTTATGGTGCAGGGGATTCGATTTTGGATTATGATTTTCTGCAATTATGTGATGTGGCATATATTCCAATACACGGTGAGCTAGTTAAAGAGAACATATTAAATGCCCCATTTATTGTAACTGAGCAAAAGGGAGTTAAGGCTGGGGAAGAAGTATTGAGGAATATTGCAAATACTTTGAAGCTAGCGGCAAGTATTTGCTAATCTCCCAGCCATTTTCTCAAAAAATAATAAAGGGAAGTTCCTAAAGCAATAATGGTTAAGAAAATAATTACTGCCCCTGTCAATGTTGAATGAAGCGGAAAGGTTATAATGGATACAAGCAAAGATAAACAAACTAAATCGAGTATGATAAAATACGCTGAAAATAATACATTTTCAACGATTTCCAACTCTGAATTTGATATTCGAAATTGTGCTCTTCTGACAAAATGTCTCATAACATCACCTTCTAATCTTCATACTTTAGCTTATTCAAGGACAAAATCAATGGTGAAGGCTCTGTCATAATTTCGAGTTCAATGAAGAGACAAGGAAAAATTGAATAATATGACTGCACAGAATATCGCATAAGAAAAACTTGGCGAATGCCAAGTTTTTTATGAATCTTTCTTCACGATTATTTCGTAAATTAATCAATGAAATATTTCGGAAATCGTTCGTACGTATGATATGATTGTAATATCTTTACATAACAAGCTCATAGGAAAGTTCAAGCTTATTAATGTGCTAAAGTGAAAATGAAATTTTTGATAAAAATAGTAACAATCACGTAGGGATAACTGGAGCATTCACCGAAAGGGCTAGGTAAACGTCAAGTTTTTCTTATGATCTTTCGCTTATAGAGGGAAGGGATAGATAAATGAACAATTTATACAGTCAACTGAAAACTCACATATTGCCTGTGTCTTCAGAAAATTGGTTATCTACCATTAAGAAGCCGCTAAATGAAAGACAACTATTTTCTATCGATCAGGGAACAATTCAGATCGGACAAGTGGCTGCTCAATTTTTGGGCATTACGCTTGATGAGGATGAGTATTACAATCATTTATATGACTATATTCATACCGAACAGTCTGGACTGACGTTAATAAGCGAGGATCTATTGGATAAGACGATTGATAATCATCAGTTCCAATCAATACAAAAGGTTTTGAATATTAATCTGGAACAAAACTTATCGATTAATCGGTTTGTTGCATTTCTAGACGGGGAACAGCTCTTATTAAAATCAAAAAACCATGCTTTACATCGAAAAATTAGGGAAGCAATGATTGAAGTTTTGAGAGTGTTTTCCACAAAAGAGTTAGAAGGCTTAAAAAGTCAAGAATTACGTAGGGTGTTAGTTGATATCATAAAATGGACGATCAATCATTTAGGGAATGAATGGGATCATGTAAATCCTGAACAGTCAATGCCTAAATTTTTATGGTACGGAAATTCGAATCGGAGCCATCAGTATTTTCTCTATTATTTATTGCAATTAGGCTGCGATGTTGTTGTATTCTCGCCTTCTTGTGATGATGTTTTTAATGAGTTTGAGCAGATAAAAGAAAAGATTTTTCATTATAAGTATCCAGGGATGAAACAACCAGAGCCGTTTCCAACCGAAAAACGGAGGAGAAGTGCGACTGTTGCTTATCGAGCATCAAGAGAAATAGAATCTATTCTAAATCATGAAGGTTCTGGATTATATAAAGCATGGCAGCTCCGGGATTATACTCCTCTATCTGTTACATTAAAAACAACGTATGATGAATTGTTTATTTTAATAAAAGAAATAGCGATGATTCGACCGAACTTTGAAGTGAAAAATGGGCAGGTAAAAATCCCCGCCATTTTCGCAAAGATACAAGGGGTCAGCAGAAACAGGAAAGAGTATTGGGATCGGCTACAGGCAATCAGTGAATTTGATCATAGCCTATTAATTAGGCGTTTTCCTTTTACTAATAATATTAATAATGATTTCCGGTTTCACTATCGAAACGCACTTGATAAAGATGGTTTACTTGATACGCAAAAAATGATAACGGCACATTATTGGAAATATAAACATTTGCCAACTGGATTGCAAAATGGGATTGCCACCGCCATTCGGAATATATGTGCAAGACCACAACTAAAGCCTATTTATCATGAAGAAGCTGAGGATTTGAAGACCTATCTTTTTACACAAGGTATGCAAATCCCAGCAAGTGTATTAAAGTTACTGCAAAAATTTGATTATTCACAAGAAGTTCCAAAGTTTATTTTATATAATAATGAGCTAAACGGAACGATGACAAGAACTGATGCAGCCCTTCTTCTATTATTAAACCAATTCGGTTTAGACATCGTTTTATATAATCCTTCTTGCCAAAACGATTTAGAAAACTTTATTAATGACGGGGTTTATGATGTTCATTGGCTTGAAGATGTTGTTTTTGAACAAGAATTTAAAGAGCCTTCCTTTTTCAAAAAGGTACAAGGAATTTTTAAAAATATGAGAGGAGTTTGAACAGATGAATCAGTTGCAGCCAACAAATTCAGATTTAACTTTGCAAAAGCATGAAGATAAACTTACCGAAGCAAGTGCTTCAGAATTAAAATTAGCGCTTCGTCAAGATCCAGAAGTACAAAATCTTGCTCGGTCAATAGATGAAAGAGATCAAATTCAAATTCTAGAATTTGGGAAAGAACCAGCAACACAAATTTCACGCTTCTCTGACCAAATATTAAATAATATGAGAACAACGAAAGTGGAGGATTCTGGGGAATTATTAAAACAGCTTGGTAAAATTATGGATAAGTTCGATAAAAAAGATTTCGAACAAACATCAGGCGGCTTTTTTGGGAAGCTATTTAAAAAAAGCGAAAAGCTAATTGAAAAGCTATTTGGAAAATACCAAACGATGGGCCAGGAAATTGATAAAGTGTATGTTGAAATTTCGAAGTATCAAACTGAAATGGTTGATTCAACAACTATGCTTGACCAAATGTATGACCAAAATTACCAATATTATATAACCCTAGAAAAATACGCAGTAGCAGGACAATTGAAGGTGGATGATTTGAAAACGAATCAATTACCTCAGCTCGAATCTCGTGCTGCTGCAGGTGATCAAATGGCCTCTATGCAATTAGATACATTGAGAAATGCAGTAGAATTATTAGAACAAAGAGTATATGACCTTGAAATGGCGAAGATGGTTTCACTGCAAACAGCACCACAAATTCGCCTTTTACAAAGAGGAAATACGAAGTTAATCGGAAAAATAAATTCCGCGTTTGTTACGACTATCCCGATATTTAAAAATGGACTCATTCAAGCTGTGGCAGCAAAAAGACAAAAGCTTGTTGCAGATTCAATGAATGAGTTAGATCGAAGAACGAACGAAATGTTACTTCGTAACGCTCAAAATATTTCAAATCAAAGCGTTGAGATTGCGAGACTTGCAGGAAGTCCAAGTATAAAAATTGAAACAATAGAAGAATCTTGGAACATCATCATTAAAGGGATGCAAGAAACGAAGGCAATTGAAGAAGAGAATAAGCGCATGCGTGAAGAAGGAACAAGAAGATTAGAGCAGCTGCAAGATAATTTCAAAAAAATAAAGTATGAGAATTAAGTTCAAAAATAACTTAAATAACCAATAAAATTTTATGAGGTGACAAATATGGCAATCAATTTACAAAAAGGTCAACGTGTAGATTTAACGAAAGGAAATCCTGGATTATCAAAAATCTTGGTGGGATTAGGTTGGGATCCTGTGCAAAACCGAGGAGGCGGTGGCTTTTTAGGTTCGCTTTTCGGTGGCGGCGGTGGCCAAAACATTGATTGTGATGCATCAGTGATTATGCTTGGTGCGGATGGTAGAATTAGAAGTAATAGTGATGTCATTTATTTTGGAAATTTAAAAAGCAATGATGGAAGTGTACAACATACTGGAGACAACCTTACAGGAGATGGAGACGGGGATGATGAACAAATACTTGTTGACTTAAGCCGTGTTCCATCCCAAATTGATAAGCTTGTCTTTGTCGTAAATATTTATGACTGTGTGAAAAGAAATCAGCATTTTGGAATGATTCAAAATGCATTTATTCGCATTGTGAATTCAGCTAGTAATCAAGAGTTAATTCATTTTAACTTAACAGATAATTACAGCGGAAAAACTTGCTTAGTTGTTGGTGAAATCTATCGTCATGGAAGCGATTGGAAATTTGCGGCAGTTGGGAATGGCCTGAATGTTCCTGGTTTAGGTGAGTTGGTCCGTTCATATTCTTAATCAGATTAGCTTTTTCACGGGATGAACACAAGTGAGCTCTGATGAAATGTTAGAGCTCTTTTGTATGTAAATATCCATAAATAGGTGCTATATCCTTATATTTTGCTGTTTTTTCAAATAGCTATCTTATTTTTGCAATAATTCAATATGGTATAATATGAGTTATATAGAATGATATTTACTTCGAAGAATGGCAAAAAGGGGTACAGCTTATGCGAAAAAGCAGTCTAATAGGATGGGTATTGTTCTTATCGTTTTTTTTAATTGGCAGTACACATGCTGAAAATAATGGCATGAGTCTTGGAGATTATCCTCGCTTTGTTTATATAAAACAGTCTTTGGAACTGCAATCACCTTTATTATTAGAACATCTCATCGTTCTTCCAACAGAACATTTTAATGAGAATGAAGCAGAGAGAATGATTTCGCGAATCGATCATTTACCATCTTCATTACTAGAAAAACTTAATAATAAAAATATTAAGCTCAAATTATTTACAGGTAAATTAACAGATAATCCTACTGCACATTATCTGGAAGGAGTTATTCCGAGAGGCTATAAGAATGAAACAACTTGGGATGATGTACCAGGTATTGGAGGGAGTAAAACCGTTCTTGCCAAAATCGGTTATAGTGAGAAAGGAAAAGGGCATAGTTCGATAAATTTAGAACTTCATGAGCTTGCTCATTCAATTGACAGTATTCTATATATTAATATAAGCAGTACTAAACAATTTCATGCGATTTGGAATTCGGAAAAAGCAAAACTTTTTCCCGATCAAGACTATTTCTTAACATATCCGGAAGAGTATTTTGCAGAATCATTAGCGATGTATTATTTAAATAATGATTCTCGAAATCTATTAAAAGAAAGGGCTCCGAGTACTTATCAACTAATAAAAGAGCTAAAATAAGATTAGAGGTTGGTTGTGGATGAAACAATATTTAGATCTTTGCAAACACATACTAGAAAATGGTGTGAAAAAAGAGGATCGAACAGGAACAGGGACACTCAGTACGTTCGGTTATCAAATGCGCTTCAATTTACAAGATGGATTTCCTCTTTTAACGACGAAAAAACTACATTTACGCTCTATCATTCATGAATTGCTTTGGTTTCTGCAAGGAGATACGAATGTTTTGTATTTGCAAGACAATGGCGTGAGAATTTGGAATGAGTGGGCTGACGAAAATGGAAATTTAGGCCCTGTTTATGGGCAACAGTGGAGATCGTGGACAGGGGCGGATGGGAATACAATTGACCAAATTAGTGATCTTATCCAACAAATCAAAACAAACCCTGACTCTAGAAGAATGATTGTGAATGCGTGGAATGTAGGAGACCTTGATAAAATGGCATTAGCTCCATGTCATTGTCTGTTTCAATTTTATGTTTCCGAAGGTAAACTTTCATGTCAACTATATCAAAGATCGGCTGACGTCTTTCTCGGTGTGCCTTTTAATATTGCTTCATATGCAATGCTTACACATATGATTGCGCAAGTTTGTGATTTAGAACTTGGGGATTTCGTTCATACATTAGGGGACGCTCATATTTACTTAAATCATCTGGAGCAAATTCATCTTCAACTGAACCGTTCGCCACGTACATTGCCACAGTTGAAAATAAATCCAGAAGTTAAAGATATTTTTGGATTTAAATTTGAAGACTTTGCTCTTGAAAATTATGATCCACATCCACATATTAAAGGGGTGGTAAGTGTATGATTTCACTTATTTGGGCAATGGACAATAATAATTTAATTGGGAAAAACAATGCTCTCCCATGGCATCTTCCTGAAGATTTAAAGTTTTTCAAAAGAACGACGATGGGCTCTCCCATTGCAATGGGCCGTAAAACATGGGATTCATTAGGACAACCACTGCCTGGAAGAGAAAATATTGTGATTACACGAAATCACTCCTTCTCAAGTGCAGACTGTACAGTACTAAACTCTATTGAAGCATTCGCTGAATACTGTAATAGCAAGGATGAAGAAATATTTGTAATCGGTGGTGCGGAAATTTATCATCTATGTTTGCCATTTGCTACTCGGCTTTATTTAACACGGATTGATGCCGAATTTGAGGGTGATACTTATTTTCCAGCACTAACAATGAGTGAATGGAAACTAATTTCTAAAGAAAAGGGCATTAAAGATGAGAAAAACCCATATGATTTTTATTTTGAAACATATGAACGAAAATAAATGATTTTTAGCAGCTCATTTATGAGCTGCATTTTTTTATAAATAATATGATGAGATAGGGGAAGCAGCATGTTTCGTTTAATCGCATTTGTAGGCTATATGGTTGGATATTTAATCTATAGTCTCCCTACTTTAGCAAAAGTAAAAAAATTAGATCAAAATCTAGCTGTTGCGGAAAAGGACAAAATAATTCATCAATTACCTACAAAATGGTCTCGTACAATCATGAAAATTACAGGCTCTAAAGTTCATGTTACAGGTCAAGAGCTAATTCCAGATGGGCCAGTTGTATTCGTTTGTAATCATGAGGGAGATTTCGATATTCCTGTTTTACTAGCATTTGTCGATAAACCGTTTGGATTTATTTCGAAGGTAGAAGTGAAAAAAGCACCGATCATTTCCTCATGGATGGAGGCGATGAATTGTGTATACATCGATCGAAAAGATCGAAGAAGCGCGATCAAATCAATTCGTGATGGTGTTGAAAAATTGAAAAATGGACATTCACTTGTTATTTTTCCAGAAGGAACGAGAAGCAAGGGTGGTCCCATCGCAGAGTTTAAATCTGGAGGCTTACGATTGGCAAAGGATTCAGGTGTACCAATTGTTCCAATTGGAATTAAGGGCACATCTGACATATTCGAGAAGAATAATCGACTTGTAAAGCCAGCTAATGTTTCAATACATATTTGTCAACCAATTTTACCGGAAATCATTCGTAATAAGGACATGAAAGAGTTGGCAGAGGAAATAAGACAAATAATTATCGCTTCCGCATGATAAAAAGAAAAGACTCCTTTTGCTAATGGAGTCTTTTTTAAACCATCAAAACTTAGTAATTCGGGTTACCTAAATAATTTGTTAGCTCCTTGACCATTCCTTGAAATTCTGCAGGGTCACAGAATTCTTCAGCAGAAAAATTATTTTTTACCCATTGAATTAATTCAAATGGAGTATTAAAAAATTCACCACTAGAATCACTTTTGCGAATCATATATCTACCATTGTCTTCATCTAAAATTACTTCAACCGGTAATGCACAGTCAAGACTGCATAATGAAAACTCCATTTCCCCACCTCCATTTTTTTAATCAATTTTCAATTACATTCATTTAGAAAACTAAATTTTCTAATAACTTTCGCTTATTATATGCAAAACTCCTTCTTTATTATTCAAAAAAATTGAAAATATAAAAATCTTTTCGGTTAAATGTTGAAAACAAGATGACTCATGGTATAATTGTACAATTAATATTGGGAAGAATTGAGGAGGGTAACGAATGGAACAGAAGGTTATGAAAAAAAAATGGGTGCATGTGGAGGATATTATGATTGCATACCAGCAGCTAAAAGATATTGTTGCCCATACTCCTTTACAAAAAAATGAGCGGCTGTCAGAAAAATATGGGTGTAATGTTTTTTTGAAAAGAGAAGATTTACAGCATGTTCGTTCGTTTAAGCTCAGGGGGGCATATTATTCTGTCAAATCATTAAGTGAGGAAGAAACAAGGAATGGTGTCGTATGTGCAAGTGCAGGTAATCATGCTCAAGGAGTAGCATATGCTTGTAGACATCTTGGCGTTCGTGGGAAAATTTTCATGCCTGCCACAACGCCAAGACAAAAGATAAGCCAAGTTGAAATGTTTGGGCGGGATTATGTAGACATTATTTTAGTAGGGGATACCTTCGATGATTCGTATGCAGAGGCAATTAAATGTGCAGAATTAGAGGAGTGTACATTTATTCATCCCTTTGATGATGAAAAAGTAATTGCTGGTCAAGGGACAGTTGCAGTGGAAATGTTAAATGATTGTGAAGAGTCTATTGATTATGTCTTTGCTAGCATTGGCGGCGGCGGCTTAGTTTCAGGAATTAGCACTTATGTAAAAAGCATTTCTCCGTCCACAAAGATGATTGGAGTCGAACCAGCTGGGGCTGCCTCCATGCATGAATCACTTCGTAATTTGTCAGTTACTAATTTAAGTAAAATAGATAAGTTTGTTGATGGGGCTGCTGTAAAATGTGTCGGGGAAAAAACATTCGATATATGTCAGGAATATTTAGATGATGTTTTACTCGTGCCAGAAGGGAAAGTATGTACAACTATCCTTGAATTATATAATGAACATGCAATAGTGGTAGAACCAGCAGGAGCATTGCCCATCTCAGCCTTGGACTTATATAAAGAAGAAATAAAGGGCAAGAATATAGTATGTGTCATTAGTGGAGGAAATAATGATATTGGACGAATGCAAGAAATGAAGGAACGTTCATTATTATATGAAGGATTGCTTCGTTATTTCATAGTAAAGTTTCCACAGAGAGCAGGGGCTTTAAGAGAGTTTCTAGATGAAGTGCTTGGGAAAACAGATGATATTACAAGATTTGAATATACGAAGAAGAATAATAAAGATAACGGTCCAGCTTTAGTAGGTATTGAGATGAAACATAAAGAAGATTACGAAGGTCTCATCCACAGAATGGATAAAAAAGGATTTTCTTATATGGAAATTAATAATGATAGTAACCTTTTTCATTTGCTTGTTTAGTTTCAATTAAGTTAAGATGGACTTATACATATCATCTTTTATGACGATATGAATTATATCACATTAAGCTGAAATTGTTTTTTTTGTGAACTAAATATGAATTTTACTCCACTTTTACCCACAAGATGTATGTAAAGTACTATAATGATACTAGAATTACTAATAAGATATTTGTAAGGAGGATGTTTTATGCTATCAAACATCGGAGTTCCTGGATTAATATTAATTCTTGTTTTGGCATTAATTATTTTTGGTCCGAAAAAATTACCTGAAATTGGTCGTGCGTTTGGGCAAACGCTTAGAGAATTCAAAAAGTCTACTCGAGAATTAACAAGTGATGTTATGGAAGAGTTTGAAGAAGAAGATAAGAAGAAAAAAACGGTTAAATAAGGCGCAAGATTTAGTCTTGCCCTTTTTTATTCTAAATTTCGCTATGCAAGTATTTTACAAGCAGAACATCAGCGCTCTTTCATTTTGTTCATTATCATTTGAAGTTGGCAGGAGAAAAGTATGGCAGATAAAGAGTTAAATTTAATAGAGCATTTAGATGAGTTAAGAAAAAGACTGATCATATCAGTAGTTGCGTTTTTTATTTTTTTCATTATTGGCTTCATTTACGTTAAAGAGATTTATCTTTGGATCGTTCGTGACCTTGATGTTAAACTAATTGTTCTTGGACCGAGTGATATTATTTGGGTTTATTTTACGATAGCCTCTGTTATTGCCATTGCCGGAACCATTCCTGTATTAGCATGGCAAATTTGGTTATTTGTAAAACCTGCTTTAAAGCCAATAGAACAAAAGATTTCTTTATCCTATATACCGGCCTTATTTATTTTGTTTATTGTCGGTCTTTGCTTCGGCTATTTTGTCATTTTCCCAACAGTTCTTGGTTTCCTTGTTGAATTAGGCGGGCAAATGCTTGAGACGAATTTTACTGCCGATAAGTATTTTCGATTTATTCTACATATGACGATTCCTTTCGGTGTTCTTTTTGAGCTGCCAGTTGTAACAATGTTTTTAACATCTTTAGGAATAATTAATCCATATGCTCTTCAAAGAATTAGAAAATACGCCTATTTTGTGTTAATTATTATCGGAGTCGTTATTTCTCCGCCAGACATTATGTCTGATTTCCTTGTGGCAATCCCACTGTTAATTTTATATGAAATCAGTATAAATTTATCGAAGGTTGTTTATAAACGGAAGCTGAAAAAGGAAAAAGAATATGAAGAGCTTTATGAAGATGAAGAAGAAAACGAAGAAGAATATAATTTAGAAAATGAAGACAATGCTTCTAATACTGAAAAACCTGAGTAATAATACTCAGGTTTTTCTTTTTATATTCAATCCATTTTAATATTCTGAACATTAAAATATTATAGCAAAAATATTATTTTATCATAATTTAGCTATTGTTTCAATAATTTTTATGTTTTTGTAATATTTTCTCTTTTTTAGAGGAATATAGTTATAGCTTGTCGAAAGATTGAGAATATGGGTGATTTGTAAGTACTGTTGAATCGGGGATTAAAGAATGAAGGAGAAAATAAAGGGATTACCACTTTTTAAGAAATTATTTTTATTTTCATTTTTTATATGTTTTATAGTTGTGATAGCGACTGTAGGCATTAGTCTTTTATTGCAGGTAAAGCAAATGGAAAAACAGCTTAAATTTAGAGTTGTTGAAATGGCTAGTCTATGGAGCGAAACAATCGATATTAAAGATATTGAGAACGTCAAAAATGATAAGGATCGGGATCATCCTTCCTTTCAAAGATTGCAACAAAACTTAACAACGATGAGTGAAAAAGCTCAATATTCAAAAGCCATTCTCCTCAGTCCAGAAGTTTCGAATAATAATGAAATATTCATCATAGCAAGTGCTGACGCCTTTGAGGATGTTGGTTTAAAATCATTAATGTATTTAAGAGCACATGACGTATTTAGAAGAGCATATAATGAAGCTATTTATTCGAAGCGAGTGATTGCAAGTCAGCTAAAGATAGCTGAATATGGGTTTCGTATTTATTCATTTGCACCTATTTTCAATCAAAATGGTGAAATTATTGCCGTTTTAAGCATTAGCATTGATGCTTCTGTTCTTTATAATTACATCAATGATATTGCCGTCTATTTGATTGTTAGTATATTAATAATTATGGTTACGATGTATTTTATTTTACGAAGAGGCTTGAAGATTGTCATGAAGCCAATTAAAGATATCATTATTGGTTTTAATGAACTTAGTAAAGGCAATTTTTCGTTCAAATTGGAATCAAATGATCACCCTGAATTTAATCTTATGATTGACCAATTTAATAATATGACAAGTCAGCTATCAGAGCTTTTCGAAAGATTGTCTGCTACTTCAGAGCAGCTGGGTTCAATGAATCGTACGTTTGAACCTTTACACCGATTTGAAGATGCCATTGATGAAATGGACCAAATTTTACATAAAACAAAAATTCAACGTGAATTACAAAAAGCTGAAAAAATGAATGCAATAGGTCAATTAGCAGCTTCTGTCGCACATGAGATTCGTAATCCGATGACGGTTGTTAAAGGGTTTTTACAAATTTTTTTAGCAAAAGAGGAAATGAGTGATGAGGAGCGGATGTATGTTCGGCTTATGCTTGAAGAAATGAACCGAGCTGAAACGATTATTAATGATTATCTTTCTTTAGCAAAGCCTGATATTGAAATGACAGAAATTGTGGATGCGGGTGAGTTAGCTGCGAAAGTCATTGACTTAATGAATTCATATGCAATGATGTCAAAAAATATCCAAATCCATTCCGATTTACAGCACAATATATTTATTAAAGGAAACAAAGGAGAATTGACACAAGTTCTTGTGAATATTTTTAAGAATGGCATTGAGGCAATGAAAGATGGGGGAGTATTAAGTCTGCACGTCTATAAGGAAAAAAATTTTGCTGTATTTGAAATAGGTGATACTGGGATTGGGATGAGCGAAGAAGAATTAGAAAGGCTTGGTACTGCATTTTATTCCTTAAAAGAAAAGGGAACAGGCATCGGGCTCATGGTCTGCTATCAAATCGTTGAAAGAATGAAAGGAAAAATTGAAGTGAAAAGTATCTATGGTGAGGGGACTGTTTTTAAAATTTTTTTCCCATTATTAGATGAGTAGCAAATTGTCATTAGTAATTCCGTTCACTACTTTGTAAAACATTTTTCTTTAAACTTTCATATCTGTCTGCTAAAATTATGTTCGAACAAGTAGAGGGGCGGATGGATTAATGAAACTTCGTATGTTTGCAATTATTACTATTTTTACAATGTTATTGTTATCAGCCTGTGGCAAAGGCGAAATAAAAGATGCAAAAAATTGGCCAATTCAAGATTTTACTTTTATGAATCAGGAAAATAAATCATTTGGATTATCTGATTTAAAAGGAAAGGTTTGGGTAGCAGATTTTATTTTTACAAATTGTGAAGATGTTTGTATGCCGATGACGGCAAATATGGTAAAACTGCAAGAAATGGTGAAAAAAGAGAAGATTAAAAACATTGAGTTTGTATCATTTAGTGTTGATCCGACAGTGGATACACCTGAAGTTTTAACCGATTATGGAAATCAATATCATGCAGATATGAGCAATTGGCGTTTTCTAACAGGTTACAAACAAGAAGAAATTGAAAACTTCGCGATGAAAAATTTCAAAACACTTGTAAAAAAACCAAAGACTGGTGACCAAGTAATTCATCAAACATATTTTTATTTAGTGAACCAAGAGGGTAAAATTATGAAATTTTATCCAGGTCTTGCTGATATCCCTTTTGATGAAATTATGAAAGACATAAAAACATTGCAATAGGCCCTTAATGGGTCTATTTTGGTTAAATAGAGATGTATTGGTTAAATAACAAAAACTCGCAAATTTGCCGAGAGGACTTGGAGGACACCAAGTTTTTTTTTCGTTATAATATTAATAAGTAAAGCTGCCCTACTTCTAGATTTTATACAAAAAGGCGGGTGATAAAATGAGACTGACTGTAGCGCTCCTTTTGATTTGTACGATTATCTTATCTTCATGTACTCCGAACTCTTCCTCTCATTCAATAAAACTGAATCAGTATAAGAAATCAGTTCTAATGGAAATTGAGCATTTGCCTGTTAATTTTATCCCAAAAGAAATGACAATTGTTTCAGTAGGGGATTCACTTACTGAAGGCGTTGGGGATAGTACAAAACGAGGCGGGTATGTTCCTTATCTTAAGGAAATGCTTGAAATGGATAAAGGAATATCAGCAGCTACTTTTTATAATTTCGGAGTGAAGGGTAATCGTTCTGATCAACTTCTAAATAAACTAGGAACTAAAAAGGTAAAAAAAGCTGTAAACGAAGCTGATATAGTGATTGTAACAATTGGTGGCAATGATGTAATGAAAGTAGTTCGGGAAAATTTTTCAAATTTAAACTTAAAGGCTTTCGAAAAACAAAATACGATTTATAAACGCAATTTAGCAGATGTTATCCAACGAATTAGGCAAGAAAATGAAAATTGTAGTATTGTTTTAGTAGGACTATACAATCCATTCACTACTTGGTTTGCCAATGTACATGAATTAAACGAAATTATTAATGATTGGAATCAATCAAGCGAGAAAATTTTAGCTGAATATTCTGATGCGTATTTTGTCAAGGTCGATGATATTTTCCAAAGAGGGGGAGTTGCCCTTCTTTATACTGATTATTTTCATCCAAATGATAAAGGATATGAATTGATGGCTGAGCGAGTTCATGCCACTATCAGTACGGACGTGTTAAATCAGCCTTTTGAGCAATCATTGAAAGTAGAAAATGAGGAAAATGAGGAGAATGTGAATTGAACGGAAAAAGATGGAAATTATTGTTTTTGCTTTTGTTAGGAATAAACTTAATTATTTTTATTACATTGTTAGTGTTTATTAGTATTCCAGCAAAAGACGAACAATATTTATCAGCTAAGCTGAAAACAGATGGATATGTTCCCTTTACTGTTCAAACAAATAAGCAGGATTTAAACGATCTAATCAATCATTACTTAAATGAAGAAGGTTTGGCATTGGCTAATGATTATAAAGTAATTTTAAATGATGCGGTTATTCTATCAGGTTCAGTTCCTGTGTTTAGCCAAAATATCCAAATAAAACTTACTTTTGAACCAAAAGCATTAGAAAACGGAGATATCGTCCTACAACAAAAATCGGTCTCTGTTGGTCAGCTGCAATTGCCTGTATCATACGTACTTAAATTTATTAGTGAATACTCAAAGCTTCCAAAATGGGTGCATATCCAACCAAATGAAGAAAAAATTTATGTGTCATTGCAAAATATGAAATTAAAAAGTAATTTTAAAGTAAAAGTTGATGAAATGAATTTAAAAGAAGATGACATTCGTTTTACACTAATGGTTCCTGTTCGATAAATCAAAAACTAATGAAAAAAGCATGACGAACATATAAATGTCATGCTTTTTTATATTCATATAATTAGTGCTTCAAGTTTTGGTTCGTCTTTAATAGAACCAATTATTATGATAGAATAATTTTTGTTTGGATTAAGCTGAGTTTGTGGCAATAATAAAACAATCTCATTCGAACCAGCTATTCTTGCTTCTAAATTAACGGTCATGGGAGAAAGTCTTAAATAGCTTGTATGTTGACGGTATGAAAGGTGAGGGAAAAGAATATCTCTGTCTTTTACAGCGATGTCTAATGTAGGAGTGTCATGGGCGAGATGAATAACTCTTACCTTTGTTTCCACATTAGATACAAATAAATCATCTTCTACCGCCAACCATTTTAACTTTTTGGTATCTCCACTAAAAATAAATGTATACCCTTTCCCTTGTTCAATTATTATTTTTCTGCTAAGTATTGTTGAAACCATATTCCCAGCAGGATAAATATCTACTTGGTGTTTTCCAGCAGAAAGTGCTAAATAGCTGCTATGATCTTTAATTGAAAAGTCTTTTAATACTCTAATTCCATTAATATAAATATCGACGTTTGAAGTATTGAATGATCCATGTACAAAACGAACTCTCGCTTGCTGAGCGGCAAATCTTTGTTGTTCAAATATTTCTAATGAACGCATTGCTTGTGAGGCCAAATTCATGTAATGTAAATGCTGTTGGTAATAGGCGATATATTTAGTAGGATTTACATATTTATTGTAATTTGCTAAAAGGTCGTACATTTCAGCTATTCGAAAAAAGTCCTGTTGATTATGGGACATACCTCTCGCTCCTTCTAGATGGTATATGCTAATAAACTATGCGCATTTGTATAGGTTGGTGTCACGGGTATTTTTAATAAAAGATAATTTAAGAAAGATGCTTTACTTTTGGCTCACCTTTTCATATAATAAATAAATAATAATCTGAAAGTGGGTGAAGTGTAATGACAAAATTATTAATTTCTCGTTCATTAATTGTAGACATTTATTACACAGCCCAATTGAAATCTGTTTAATTATGTAGAAAACGATCTATTTTCTATGCTTATTAAACCACGGGCTGTGTGCCTGTGGTTTTTTTACTATTTTTTTAAGACTTTGTTAAACATGGCTGTTGATTTCCGCTCCAGGTAGCTCGCTTTCCGCGGGCGGTCTGGGAGCCTCCTCGGTGCTACCGCACCTGTGGGGTCTCCCTTGTCCTTTCCTCCCGCAGGAGTCTCGCCATCTTCCGCTCAAATCAACAGGTGCAAAAATCAACATTATCCTTTAACAAAGTCTTTTGTAAAAAAAGATACTTTAGATGTTAGATATGAATCTAGCGCTAATGTGTTATTACAATTCTAATAAGCATGGAGGATTTTATATTGAATTTACAAACACTTGGTTTTAATGAATATTTTGCAGATAAGTTTGAATTATATAAAGCAGAAGGTTATTCTGTTGGTCGAGTTTTGCTTGAGCATAAAAGAATGTATCGAGTTTGGACAGAAGATGGAGAGCTTTTGTGCGAGGTTTCAGGAAAGTTTGCCTTTATTGCCCTTGCAAGAGAGGATTATCCTGCTGTTGGAGATTGGGTTGTCTTAAAAACAAGAAAAGAAGAAAATCGTGGTACAATTCATGCCGTTCTTCCTAGGAAAAGTAAATTTTCTCGAAAGGTTGCTGGAACAAGCACGGAAGAACAAATTGTTGCTGCAAATGTAGATACAATTTTTCTTGTCAATTCATTAAACGAAGATTTAAATTTACGGAGAATTGAAAGATATTTACTTTTATCGTGGGAAAGTGGAGCAAATCCAGTAATTGTTTTAACAAAAGCAGATTTATGCAATAATTTGTCAGAGAAATTAGCAGAAGTCGATGGAGTCGCAATGGGAGTGCCGATTGTGACAATTAGCGTGATTGAAGAAAAAGGACTTGAAGCTATCCAGCCTTATCTCTTGCCAGGTAAAACGGTTGCCCTTCTAGGATCTTCAGGTGTTGGGAAATCTACCTTAACTAATTATCTTTTAGGCGAGGAAAAACAAAAGGTGCAAGATATTCGGCAAAATGATGATAAAGGAAGACACACGACTACACATCGTGAACTTGTTCTACTCTCAGGAGGAGCTGCGCTCATTGATACACCTGGAATGAGAGAGCTTCAGCTATGGGAAAGTGAAAATGGCTTAGCTGGAAGCTTTACTGATATCGAAACATTGGCAAATGATTGTAAATTTAGGGATTGCAGCCATGAAAATGAGCCTGGTTGTGCAGTAATTGCAGGTGTTGAAAGTGGCCTCCTTGATATAAATCGTTTAATAAGTTACAAAAAACTTCTTCGAGAATTAGCCTATTTAGATAGAAAACAAGATAAACGAGCACAAACTGAGGAGAAAAAGCGTTGGAAAAATATAACGGCTAGTGTGAAAAAAGCAAAGAAAATGTAAGAACTGAGTCTTAACAATAAATGACCTTTTTGTATGTTTTTCGAAGAGGTTATTTTTGCATGTATCGAAGTTTAACATTATTCTTATAAATAAGGTGGTAACACGAAATATACTTGTGAGGTGAAATGTATGGAAGAGACGAAATATGATTTAGCTACTTTCGCAGGAGGTTGCTTCTGGTGTATGGTGAAGCCCTTTGATGAACTGCCAGGAATTAAAAGTGTTATTTCAGGATATACGGGTGGTACGAAAGAAAATCCAACTTATGAAGAGGTTTGTACGGAAGCCACAGGACATTATGAAGCTGTCCAAATTACATTTGATCCAAAAATTTTCCCATATGAAAAGATCTTATCTATATATTGGCAACAAATCGATCCTACTGATGCTGGTGGACAGTTTTACGATCGTGGTCAATCTTATGAAACAGCAATTTTTTATCATAATGAAGAACAAAAACAGCTTGCTTTACAATCAAAAAATGAATTGCAAGAGAATGGTCCATTTAATATAGTGATAGCAACAAAAATATTGCCTGCAGCGCCTTTTTATCCAGCTGAAGAATATCACCAACAATATTATAAAAAGAATCCAGTTAGGTATGAAGCTTACCAGAAGGGCTCAGGGAGAGCAGCTTTTATCAAAAAACATTGGGGTGATCGTAAATGAATAATAATGAAAATTTGAAACAGCGTCTTAACGACATGCAATATCATGTGACACAAAATAATGGAACCGAACCGCCTTTCCAAAATGAATATTGGGATAAATTTAATCCAGGTATTTATGTAGATATTATATCGGGAAAGCCATTATTTAGCTCAAAAGATAAATTTGATGCAGGTTGTGGTTGGCCAAGTTTCACGAAACCAATTATCGAAAGTGAAATAATTGAGAAAAAAGACACTAGCCATTTTATGATTCGAACAGAAGTTAGGAGCAAAACAGCAGATTCTCATTTAGGTCATGTTTTTAATGATGGTCCTGACCCAGCAGGGTTACGATATTGTATTAATTCAGCTGCACTCCGATTCATACCAAAAGATAAGTTAATCGAAGAAGGCTATGAGGAATTACTTCCGTTGTTTGACAACTAATTTCGCCAATGAAAAGACGTTTTACAGAAAAATAGGCAAATACCCGTACAGGCCAAGCACCTATAACATAAATTAATAACGAAAACGCCCCAAAAATAATGAGGAGTGAATGAATATGTATGGATACGGATGTGACCCGTGTTATCCAGGAGTTGGCTATCCAGGAGTCGGCGCAGGGTTTGGCCCAGGGTTTGGCGCAGGAGTTGGTCCAGGATTTGGCTATCCTGTAGCAGGTGCTTTTGGTGGCGGCTGCGGATTTTCAGGAGGGTTTGCGTTAATCGTTGTGCTGTTTATCTTGTTAGTCATTATCGGAGCTAGCTGTATCGGATTTTGTTAAGATGACGAGATAAAAATTGGACTGTCTTTTAAGTTAAGGCAGTCTATTTTTATTGCTATTTCTGCCACTTAGTCAAAATATTTGGTAAAATAATGTTATTTAACTTCATAATTGTAAGAAATAAGTTATAATGGTCTAGCCAAATGGATTTGAAAAGGAGAGAGTATGTATGCTTGCAGAGCGATTGAAGCCAGGTGATCAAATTAGGGTTATTGCACCATCAAGAAGTTTGCAAATTGTAAAAGAAAAGCAAATTGATATAGCGATTGAACGTTTGAATCAGTTAGGTTTTACAGTGACGTTCGGAAAAAATACTTCAGCTCACGATGAATTTTTTAGTTCTTCTATAGAAGATAGAATCGAAGATTTGCATGAAGCTTTTCGAGATCCTAATGTAAAATGCGTTTTAACAGTTCTTGGGGGATATAATGCAAATCAATTATTAAAATACATAGATTTTGACTTAATCAAGGCAAATCCAAAGATTTTTTGCGGATATAGTGATATTACAGCATTAAGTGCTGCAATTTATCAAAAGACAGGTTTGATCACTTACTCGGGTCCACATTTTTCTAGTTTTGGCGTAAAATACGGTTTTGAATACACATTAAACTCGTTTATTGCTGCAGTTACAAATGATGCGCCATACGACATTGAACCATCGACCTTTTGGAGTGATGATGCCTGGTATCTTGATCAAGAAGAACGGACATATATTGAACAAGCTGGATATTTAGTGGTGCAGGAAGGAGAAGCTGAGGGAGTATTAATAGGTGGAAATTTATGTACATTAAATTTACTCCAAGGAACCGAATTCATGCCTTCATTAAAAGATGCCATTCTTTTTATTGAAGATGATGAGGAATCACATCCCCTTACTTTTGATCGTGATTTGCAATCGCTCCTACATCTTCCTGATGCTGTTGATGTGAAAGCAATATTAATAGGAAGATTTCAAAAAAATTCACATATGACGGAAGAAGCTTTAAAAAAAATAATTGCCAGTAAGAGAGAATTAAGAGGTATTCCAATTATAGTAAATGTCAATTTTGGTCATGTTCATCCGTTTGCAACAATCCCTCTTGGTGCTCATGCGTTTGTGATGGCAAAAGATCATAAAATTGAAATTTCAATTGAACAAAATAGGGTTTCCTATTAATCGTTCTTTCGTCAAAAACAGTCGTTCGTGGCTGTTTTTTTTGATCGCCTAGTAAATTAAAGAAGATTTGTATACTATCTAAATTATCTGAAAAATGTTATAATTTTCTTGTCATCTAGAAAAAACCATTTCATATAATTTTTGTAAAATAGAGTTTTTTTTATTTTTTGAAGATTATCCTTAATTTGGATGGAGGGAGAATATGGTTCAGACTAATTTAATAAAACCGATTTTAGACTCGCATTACCCAGTCATTGACTACGGAAAGGGGGTTTATTTGTATGATAAAGATGGAAAGGAATATTTAGATGCTTCATCAGGTGCAATAACTGCAAATATCGGTCATGGAGTAAAAGAGATTATCGATGCTATGCATGAGCAGGCAAAAAGAGTCTCTTTTGTTTATCGCTCTCAATTTACGAGTGACGCTGCGGAAAAGCTAGCAAAAAAAATTGCTGATTTAACAATTGGAGATTTAAATTGGTGTTTTTTCGTCAATAGTGGGTCAGAAGCAACTGAAACAGCAATGAAAATTGCGATTCAATATTGGCAAGAAAAAGGAATTTATACAAAATCAAAAGTTTTATCCCGTTGGATGAGCTATCATGGAATAACTTTAGGTGCTCTATCGATGTCTGGTCATATTGGAAGAAGAGCACGATTTATTCCTCTTCTAGAAGATTTTCCTGTAATACATCCTCCATATTGCTACCGCTGTCCATATAACAGGGAAGTTCCTAATTGTGATTATGTATGTGCACATGAGCTTGATACAGTCATAAAAAGAATCGGTGCTGAACAAATTGCTGCTTTTATTGCGGAACCAGTAATTGGTGCAGCGGGGGGAGCTATCACCCCACCGAAAGACTATTACAAAGTAATTAAAGAAATATGCGAGCGAAATCAAATTTTGTTTATTGCCGATGAGGTGATGACAGGATTTGGACGAACAGGAACAATGCTAGCCTGTGAGCACTGGGAAATTGAACCAGATATTGTTGCACTAGGAAAAGGAATGGGTGCAGGGTATGCATCAATTGCTGCAGCTCTCGTCAGTGAAAAAGTTATGGAGCCTATTTTATCGGGTTCGAAAATTGTGATGAGTGGACATACGTTAAGCGCCAATCCACAATCATGTGCTGTTTCGCTAGCCGTAGTTGAATATTTAGATAAAAATAAAATTATTACAGAAGTACAAGAAAAAAGTACGTATCTATTTCAACATTTGTCAAAGCTCCAAGAGAAATTTCCGATGATTGGTGACATCAGAGGTAAAGGTCTTATGGTAGGGATTGAATTTGTTGAGAACAAAGCAAATAAAACCCCTTTTCCACGGACTCTTCTTTTTACACAAAAGTTAATTCAGCTCGCACAGGAAAATGGTCTCATTATTTACCCAGCTGGCGCCGGAATCGATGGTGTCAATGGAGATGCGATCTTAATTGCCCCACCTCTTACAATCACATTTGAAGAATTAGATGAATTAATTACTCGATTTGAAAGAACATTGGAATTGTTTATTTCAAAATACTTTTTTGAAAATAATGAGGTGACCGAAATTGGATAATTCCTTCCGAAAAATTATTTCGATTAATAAAGCGATGGAATATTTCGATGATGGAATGACCATTTTATTTGGTGGATTTGGCGGAATTGGTTCACCTCCAACACTTATTGATGGAATAATTGAAAAAGAGATAAAAGGACTAACATTAATTGGTAATGATACAGCTTTCCCACATATTGGCATTGGTAAGCTTGTAAGCATGGGGAGAGCTAGAAAAGTTATTGCTTCTCATATAGGATCAAACCCTGTCGCTGGTCAGTTAATGACGGATGGGCTGCTCGAAGTAGAGTTTTCTCCACAAGGAATTCTTGCTGAAAGGATTCGAGCAGGGGGAGTTGGCCTCCCAGGGATTTTGTCCGATATTGGCATTGACAATGAAATTGTTTCAAGCAATAAGCAGAAAGTATCTGTTCTAAGCAAGGAATATTTAGTAGAGACAGCACTTACTGGAGATATTGCGATCGTGTTTGCTAAAAAAGCAGATCCATATGGGAATTTAATTTATGACAAAAGTGCACGCAATACGAATCCGCTTGTGGCAATGGCAGGGGATATTACAATAGCAGAGGTCGAAGAAATTGTCCCTCTCAGCTCTTTAAATCCCGCTGAAATCATCACACCTGGCGTGTTTGTAGATTACATCGTTCCATCGAAGGGAGTGAATTGGAAATGGGCTTGGGAATAGAAAGTCGAAATCGAATTGCAAAACGGGCAGCAAAAGAAATAAAAAATGGGATGGTTGTAAATCTCGGGATTGGCATTCCATCTCTCGTACCAAATCATCTGCCTAACGATATAAATGTATTCTTTCATGCTGAAAATGGGATTACCGGGATGGGGCCGAGCCCTAAATTAGGAGAAGAGGATGAGAACCTTTGTAATGCAGGTGGGTTTCCAGTGACAGTTGTTGATGGAGCTTCTTATTGTGATAGTGCGATTTCATTTGGCATGATTAGACGGGGAAAAGTAGATATGACTATTCTTGGTTCATTGCAAGTTAGTGAACTAGGTGATCTTGCTAATTGGATTGTGCCAGGTAAAAAAATTCCTGGTATGGGGGGAGCAATGGAACTTGCCCAAAAAGCAAATAATGTAATTGTGCTTATGAATCATGTGGATAAGCGAGGAAATCCGAAGATTGTCAAAAAATGCACTCTCCCGCTAACATCAGCAAAATGTGTTAACCTTATTATAACAGAAATGGCAGTATTTCAAGTAACTGAGGCTGGTTTATTGCTGACTGAATTGTTCTTACCTTACGAATTAAATGATGTGTTATTAAATACTGGCTGTGAAGTTTTAATTAGCGATGATCTCTACGTCATCGATTAATTCCGAAAAGGGGTGAAAACATGCAGGCTGAAAAAAGGATCAAACAATGGTTACATGCAAATCGAATGAGTGGGGTTCATTTTCTTCAACAGCTTGTCCAAGAGGGAAGTGTAAGAGGAAACGAAAGTGGAGCACAAGAAATTGTGATCGATAAATGCCGAGATCTTGGATTACATATGGATATTTGGGAAATTGGTGAAGAGAAGTTGTTAAAACATCCAGTTTTTAATTCTGATCGAAAAGATTTTACTGGTAATCCAAATGTCGTTGCTGTACTGAAAGGGCGAGGTGGAGGACGGTCAATTATATTAAATGGTCATATTGACGTTGTCCCAGAAGGTGACCGAAGTGATTGGGAGAATGATCCATTCAGTGGTTTCATTAAGGACGGAAAAATGTATGGACGTGGAACGACAGATATGAAAGGAGGCTCAGTATCCTTAATCCTTGCAATTGAAGCAATTATGAAATCAGAAGTAATATTAAAAGGTGATGTTATCTTTCAAAGTGTGATCGAAGAAGAAAGTGGTGGTGCTGGAACACTCGCTGCTGTGATTAGAGGATATAAAGCCGACGCGGCGCTTATCCCAGAACCGACAAATATGAAGCTGTTTCCGAAGCAACAAGGGTCGATGTGGTTTCGAATTACCGTTAAAGGAAAATCTGCACATGGTGGAACAAGATATGAAGGGGTAAATGCAATTGAAAAGGCGATGCAAGTCATTCGAAAACTACAAGATTTGGAAAATGAAAGAAATAAAAAGATTAGCGATCCACTATATGAACATATCCCGATCCCAATTCCAATTAATATCGGAAAACTACATAGTGGGGAATGGCCCTCCTCTGTACCAGATGTTGCAGTTATAGAAGGAAGGATCGGTGTGGCACCTGATGAAAAAATGGAGGAGGCCAGAAAGGAATTGGAAGCATGTCTCCATGAACTAAGGATACATGATGAATGGTTAAGGCAACATCCTCCAAAGGTAGAATGGTTTGGTGGAAGATGGCTTCCAGGGAATTTAATGGTCGATCATCCATTGATAAAAACGCTAATACAAAGCTTTGAAGAGGTTCAAGGCTCAAAACCTGTAATTGAAGCTTCTCCATGGGGGACAGATGGCGGAATTCTCTCGACAGTAGGAAATATTCCAGTCGTTGTTTTTGGTCCAGGTGTAACAGAGGTTGCTCATGATGCGAATGAGTTTATTTCAATAAACGAGGTGTTTGCAGCAGCTGAAATTATTGCACTTACGATAATGGAGTGGTGCGGAATTCATGAGGAGGACCTGAAATGAATGTAATCGCTAATACTGAAACGATAAGACACCATAACTTCTCTTTAATCATGTGTATGGATCTATTCAATAATCGGATTCGAGTAGATGATGTGACCGGAGATATTGTAAAAGCGATTGTAAAAGCTGAAAATACCGCGAAGGAAAAAGGTGTAGAGAAATTAATTTTTAAAACAAGAAAAGAAAACTATGCATTATTTATGGAAAAAGGCTATCAATGTGAAGCAATGATAGATCGGTATTTTTTAGGCTCAAATTTATATTTTTTTAGTAAATATTACAATATAAATAGAAAGAATAGTAATCAATGGATGAAAGAAGATGAAATCGTCAAAAATGTTTGCCTTCTCGAGCAAAATCTTAAAATGATACATCCACCAACTGAATATAAATTAAAACAACTTCAACCTAAAGATGCAAAAAAATTAGCATCTCTTTATGAGAAAGTGTTTCAAATTTATCCAACTCCGTTAAATGACATGAATTATATCGTAAAGACGATGACTGAAGGAACAATTTATTATGGATTCTATTTTGATGGTGAAATCGTAAGTGCGGCTTCAGCTGAAGTGAATTCTTTTTACAAAAATGCTGAATTAACAGACTGTGCTACATTACAAGAGCATAGAAAGCACGGATTAATGAAAATATTATTGAAAGAGCTTGAAAATGAGCTAAAGGCTAACGGGATTTTTTGTGTATACTCGATTGCGAGAGCTCTGTCATTCGGAATGAATGCTGCTCTACATCAGCTAGACTATAAATATCGTGGAAGGCTTATGAATAACTGCTATATTTTTGATAAGCTAGAGAATATGAATGTGTGGGTAAAGGATCTTTCAGTTAATAGGTAATGATAATTTAACTAAAATGGGGTGAAAACAATCACAGAAGTACATCAAAATTCAAGTGAAGTTCTTTCAGCTATTTTACAAGGGATCGACGAAGGAATCCATGTAGTTGATATTTATGGAAAAACGATTTATTACAATGAAATTGCAGCAAAGCATGATGGCATGAGCATGGAAGAAGTTTTGGGAAAACCGTTATTAACGGTTTTCCCATCTCTAAATGCACAAACAAGTACATTATTTAAAGTCATGAAAACGAATAAAGCGATTTATAATCGCACACAATCATATGTAAATATGCATGGAGATCGAATTGAAACGATAAATACAACATTGCCAATTATAGTCAATGGTAACATTGTCGGCGCTGTTGAGATTGCTAAAGATTATACAAGGCTAAAACTATTATCAGAAAGATTACTAGATTTACAAGGAAAAATGAAAAAGCAAACGAAGGGCCAATTGAAACCTAGAAGTACAATTCAATATACACTTGACAGTTTAAAAACGATTAATCCAGAAATGATTGCAATTAAAAAAGAAGCGCGAAAACTTGCAACATCTGATTCACCAATAATCGTTTTTGGTGAGAGTGGCTGTGGAAAAGAGTTATTTGTTCAAGGCATTCACAAAGCATCTTCAAGAACAAATGGTCCTTTCATTGCTCAAAACTGTGCTGCAATTCCGGAGTCCCTATTAGAGAGCATTTTGTTTGGAACTTCGAAGGGAAGCTATACAGGAGCCGTTGACAGGGCTGGTTTATTTGAGCTTGCTGATGGAGGAACGCTCTTCCTAGATGAAATTCATACGATGCCGATCGAGCTTCAAGCTAAGCTGCTTCGGGTGCTAGAAGATGGCCATGTAAGGAGAGTTGGGAGCACAGAGAGTATATTTGTAAATGTGCGGATTATTGCAGCGATGAACATTCATCCTCAAAAAGCGTTGGAGAAGCAACAGATAAGAACAGATTTATTTTATCGTTTAAATGTCTTAGCCGTTCGACTTTTACCGTTAAGAGAAAGAAAAGAAGATATTCACTTTTTGACTAAGTATTATATTGAAACTTTTAACAAAGCCTTTAATATGAATGTACAGGGTGTGACAGATGATGTAAGGGCATTCTTTAATGACTATAAATGGCCAGGAAATGTTAGGGAATTAAAACATACGATTGAGTATATGATGAATGTTTGCGAGGGCGAGCTTCTCACAGCAAAGGTACTTCCTGTCATGCTAAAGCAGCACTTTCAGCGACCATTAGGAAAAAATCATGGGAAAGGTTTCTCTCTTAGATGGAGACTGCAGCAGCTTGAGACTGAGCTTATTGAGGATGCTATGCAGCAAACGGATGGAAATATTATGCAAGCAGCTAAATTGCTCGACATTCCACGACAAACATTACAATATAAACTCCAGAAGCTAGAAGTTGCGGAGCAAAAATAATACTGGATTACCTGACAAAGCGTATAATGCCAATTACTTGGCACAAAATTGCTTATTTTTTGGCACTATTTTAATCATTAAAACAGGCAAACTATAATATGAGTTGAATTCAGGTGCCCAAAAATCAGCATAATGGTTTATATATTATTGTTCAATTCCATATTCCTTCGCCTCTTTTCAAAAAAATATGTCTGAAAAGGCAAGTAAATCAAGACATTGAACCATACATACGCATAAAATACAGAAAACTTAGATTTTGGCACAAAATTTGCATGTATATTTCATAGAGAATAATAAGGAGGAATTTGGATGAAGTCATTTTTGTATAAACCAAGCCGGCATTGGAAAGAGATTGAGCTATGGAAAGATGTGTCAGAAGAACAGTGGAATGATTGGCTCTGGCAGCTCACAAATACAATTCGAACATTGGATGATTTGAAAAAAGTGATCAACCTAACCCCTGAAGAGGAAGAGGGTGTGCGCATTTCTACGAAGACAATTCCTTTAAATATAACTCCCTACTATGCTTCGCTTATGAACCAAGATGACCCACGTTGTCCAATTCGGATGCAGTCAGTGCCGATTTCACAGGAAATTTATAAAACGAAATACGATCTTGAGGACCCTCTTTATGAAGATGAGGATTCACCAGTACCAGGACTTACTCATCGCTACCCTGATCGAGTTCTTTTCCTAGTTACAAATCAATGCTCAATGTATTGCCGCTATTGCACAAGGAGAAGATTCTCTGGACAAATCGGGATGGGAGTCCCGAAAAAACAACTTGATGCTGCAATTGATTATATTAGAAATACACCAATGGTAAGAGATGTGCTTATTTCTGGAGGAGATGGTCTCTTAATTAATGATAATATATTGGAATATATCTTAAAAAAACTTCGTGAAATTGACCACGTAGAAATTATTAGAATTGGAACGAGAGCCCCAGTTGTTTTCCCACAAAGAATTACTGAAAATCTTTGCAATATCTTAAAAAAATACCATCCAATCTGGTTGAACACACATTTTAATACTTCTATCGAAATTACGGAAGAATCAAAAAGAGCTTGTGAAATGCTTGCAAATGCTGGAGTGCCGGTAGGGAATCAGTCTGTCATTCTTGCGGGAATAAATGATAGTGTACCAGTAATGAAAAGGCTTATGCATGATCTAGTAAAAATAAGAGTGCGTCCTTATTATATTTACCAATGTGATTTATCAGAGGGAATTGGGCATTTTCGTGCACCTGTTTCAAAAGGGCTTGAAATTATTGAAGGATTGCGAGGACACACGTCTGGATATGCTGTCCCAACCTTTGTTGTTGATGCACCTGGTGGTGGTGGAAAAATTGCCTTACAGCCAAATTATTTAATTTCCCAAAGTGCTAATAAAGTAGTGCTTCGTAACTTTGAAGGGGTCATTACGACATATCCTGAACCAGAAAACTATATTCCTGGAAGAGCGGAAGGATATTTTAAAGAAGTCTTCCCAAATATGGATGAGAAGAAATCAAATATAGGAATTGCTGGACTGATGAACGATGAGAAGTTTAATCTTGTACCAGATGGGCTTGCTAGGTTAAGTCGCCGAGAACAATATAATCTTGATCCTGGCCATGCTTCATTAAAAGATAAACGTGAAAAACGAGATGAATTAAAGGAGAAAAAATTCAAAGCTCAACAATTGAAGCAAAACAGCCCTGAACGAGAAGAAAAAGAAAAAGCGGTGGCTAATGAATAAGAGTACAATGAATATTCAATGCATTTGGTGTGAAAGCAGAAATATTATCCATGTGACTGAGGATGTATTTTGGGAGCTTCCTGATGGAACGAAAGCGATCAAAATCAGTGATGTTCCATCTGTCACATGTAAAGACTGTAACATGACCTATCAATCAGAAGAATTAGTAAAAGAAATTGAAAATCAATTATTTATCATTAACACAAACATAATTGACAGTGAAATAAGCTATACTAGCTTAATGAAACAGCCAAAACTGTTGAAACGAAATTATTTTGATTTCACAAGCTGATTTAGAAAACAAGGATATTATTCACATTTTATTCACGGATTTTTCACAAATTTCTTTTCCACTATCTCTATAATAGATTTCAGGGAGATATTCTATTGAAAGAAAGTGGTTTTACCTTTCTTTATATTGGGAGGAAAAGAAATATGGAAATAGCATTGATGATTATGATTTCTGTAGCAATGTTTATGCTATACTTTTGTGGATTTTATTCAGGGGTGATTAAAGAAAAATATGGGAAAAATTGGCTGCAGGCTGTTCCAATTACTGTGGCAGTCTTGATGTTCAATATTATTTGGATACTTACTCAACTTATTAAATCAGATCGTTTTCAGTAGATGAGACAGAAAGGTTACGATTATGGCAAAATCTTTTTACCATTTTCTTATGAAATATCGACATCCTGCACCAAATGATTTCATAAGTCAATTTGCAAATCATGCTTATCTTGATCATAATTTTCCAAAGCATTCAGCTAATTATCATGAAATAAGCTCATATTTAGAGTTAAACGGCTTTTATTTAGAAAATATGGTCATATTTGATGAAGCATGGGAATTATATTTACTTTCAGAAAGCTAAAAAATGGGTATATTCTTA
Source organism: Cytobacillus sp. Bva_UNVM-123 (assembly GCF_046351715.2). Lineage (NCBI taxonomy): Bacteria > Bacillati > Bacillota > Bacilli > Caryophanales > Bacillaceae > Cytobacillus > Cytobacillus sp. Bva_UNVM-123. Next base: position 2,846,548 of record NZ_CM177772.1, on the reverse strand, counting down.
AAGACACTCGAACCACTAGGAGTGTCTTTTTTTGTGAGCGGTTTTTCCGACTCATGCATATACTATCGTATTAATAACTTACTCACGACTCATTCATTGAGAGGATGGAAGAAATGAACGAGCGCAAAAAACCAAAATACAATATTGGTGATACAGTCGTGATCACAATTTATGGAACCGTTGGAAAAGTTACAAATGTAAAGTGGTTAGATAATATGTATGTTTACGAGGTCAATAAAAGTGAAGGTCTATATATGGAATCCAGCCTCCAAATGTTATCCGATTTCGATAGGGAAATAATAGAAAGTGAACATATTAATATTGAATATAAATATTTTTTCGGAGATTTAGTGAAGGTGAAGGGATTTGGTTCAGATCTTTTTAAAGTTGTTGGTTTTCGTACAGAGATTTGGCGTTATAAGGAAAATGCTTGGGAGGATGTCATTTATGAACTTGCAAGAGTGAATGATGGAGAATGGCTAGAAGCAGGGGAAGAGGAAATCACACTTGTAGCCGATGCGGAAAGCGCTGAAGCTTTTATCCAAAAACTTGGAATGCTCTATTTAATTAACAAAAAAGAAATCATTCATCATTCATTAAAAGAGAAAGGGCATTTGTTCCGCAAGGCAGAAAAGGAAATATTAATGAACATAAAGAAAAAAAAGCAGTTAATTGATGGTTTATTAGATATTTATAATGACTACCATACGCTTTATATGATGTTTCATGATGATGAATATAAACAAATTATGAGAGTCGTTATTCGTAACTTAATACACATCACGAATAATGATGAAGGAAGCAAAGATTAAATGCTTTTACTGAGTTGAAAAAGGAGATAAATGACAAAAGGAATCCCAAATAAGATGATCAACTTAAACATATTATTTAACATTTTGTAAATATATTGAACGAACATACTCTCTTCATTATTTACATCCTCTTTAAAAGCTGCAGCTAATCTTGAAATAGAGTTCATTTTGTACCTCCAAATGAAAATAGTGTTGAGTAGTTTTAATTAAATATATGCTTGTCCAAATTAAAAATGACAATCAATTTCTATTTGAATGAAATGATGATCATCAACATACATTCTCTACAAAGGGGGCATTGCTGTGAGAGAAATTGAAGTCTATATTGATACTGAAGAAATAGCAGAATTTTTCTTTCATGAACTTATGAGGAGAGGATATGTTCCTGGTGAGGAAGAGTTAGGAGATCTTGCTGATATTATGTTCGAGTATTTATTAAATAAGTGTATTATTGATGAAGAAATCAATGAAGAATAATAGAGAAAAAAAGTGAAAATCAAGGTGATTTTTATAAATTTAACTGTCGTCGGCTTCAATGAACAATTGTTGATCTTCAAAGGTGTTACCAGCTTTGTAAATTGAAGCAGACGACATCATACATACGCTAGTCGAAAAAAACAACTCCCTTTAATCTTTGTTTGACCCGGGACTGTTTTTTCTTTTTTGTGCGGTGAAGTCTTTTCCATGTGCTTCTTCTTCCGCAATAATAGCTTCTGGAGGAATATGATTATTTTTTTTCGGTGAATTAATTCTATTTCGATGTTTTTTACCCATTAGACTTCCTCCTTGTTAACGATTGCTTTTTGTTTTAACTGTTTTTGTAGTGTTTGGCGCAGTTCCGGATCTAGACGATGGATTGGTTTCATTGGCATGCTGGACGGCTTGCTTTAATTTTTTGCTCATCTTTTCATGTGACAAGAGAATACCCCCTTATGGCAATCTAATGATAGCTTACCCTGCAGAATTTATTCCATACTTGTACTTGATGTTCCATCTACTTTCGATTAATGTGGTATAGTAATGTAAGGTAGAAGTTAACACATAATGGAGGTTTTAATTGATGAGTATCCATATTGGTGCTAAAGAAAACGAAATTGCAGAAACAGTTCTTCTTCCAGGTGATCCACTAAGAGCAAAATATATTGCGGAAACTTTTTTAGAAAATGTAAAATGTTATAATGAAGTGCGAAATATGTTCGGGTTTACTGGTACATACAAAGGGCATTCGGTTTCTGTTCAAGGGACTGGAATGGGCGTTCCATCAATATCAATATATATTAACGAATTAATGAGCAGCTATAATGTCCAAAACTTGATACGCGTAGGAACATGTGGTGCGATTCAAAAAGATGTTAAAGTTCGTGATGTTATTCTTGCAATGACTGCTTCAACGGATTCGCAAATGAACCGTTTAACATTTGGTGGACTTGATTATGCTCCAGCAGCTAATTTTGATTTATTAAAAAATGCGTATGATCTCGGAACAGAAAAAGGATTGAATTTAAAAGTTGGAAATGTCCTAACAGCAGATATGTTTTATAATGATAATGCTGAATTAGAAAAATGGGCAAAATATCAAATTTTAGCAATTGAAATGGAAACGGCAGCGCTATACACTTTAGCAGCGAAATTTGGTAGAAAAGCTTTATCAATTCTCACTGTAAGTGATCATATTTTAACTGGTGAAGAAACAACGTCAGAAGAAAGACAAACAACATTTAATGAGATGATTGAAGTGGCTTTGGAAACAGCAATAAAGTAAGTATTGATATATCGAGCTCTATAGGAGCGATAATATTTCTAATATGAGAGCGAGTGACTAAAAAGTGACCATAATGGTGCTCAATCTGTCTCTCGCTTTTTACTTTCCCTAAATGTGATAATTGTTGTCTTTAATGAAGCATAGGAACCGATGGCCGCATAACCATAAAACCATCCCATAAAAAGTCCGGCAACTAGATGATGACGGTGACTTATAAATATAGAGATAATCAAACCAATGGTTAGGGCAATCATGGGAATATAAAGTTTAGGAACTTTAAGAAAAACTTTTATGAATTGTGTTATGACGATTATTACTGGAATCGCAATGACTGCATCCCAAAAGTTTGTATGTATAGTTGGAAAATCCATGTTTTCGTTAACTCCTTATTATTAACATGTAATAAATATGTTTTTAGATCGATTCGATTATATATACATTAGCATATGTCACTTTTTTAAAACTATAATGATAAATATTTTTGACAACGATGTTACATTGCTGGATAATAAAGATTATTAAATCAATGTTTTTACCATAAATAACATTCGTTGAAACAGCATTGAACTGATAGTGGCTTTGGGCTTTGGAAACGGTTATAAAGGATGAATAAATGAATGAAAGAAGAACTGGTTCAAAAAAGGACTAGTTCTTCATTTTCTTTGTTTCTGAAACATTTGACTGTTTATGGTAAAATGAAAATGCTAAAAGTTTGGTTAAGATAGGTGGAAGAAATGAAAAAAGTTATGATCGTCTGTGCATTAACGAGCCTCTTATTAATAGGTTGTAGTAAGCTTGACCCTTATTTTAAAAAAATTCCTTTTCTGCAGAAAGAAGAGGAATCACAAGTTGACCCGAATGCTATTGAGAAATCACCACATAGTGATGAAGGAGATCATCAAGACGAAGAGCAGAAAACAGAAATGTCTGAACAAAATCAGAATGATTTGACACTTGATGCTGCATTTTTCAATGATTTAAAAATAGTTGACGGTAAAAATTATATTCAAAATCCGACGAATATTATGGTTTTAGTGAATAAACAGTATAGCTTACCAGATGGGTATGCCCCAGAAGATTTAGTCCGTCCTAATGTACCTTTCTCATTCGGTGACCAAGATATCGAAAAAAGCTATATGCGTAAAGAGGCTGCGGACAGCTTAGAGTTATTGTTTGCGGAAGGAAAAAAGGTAGGGATCAACTTATTTGCTGTTTCTGGTTATCGTTCCTACGAAAGACAAGTTGCTGTATTTAACGCAGAAGTTAGTAAATATGGAGAAGAAAAAGCAATCCAAGCAGTTGCATTTCCAGGCAGTAGTGAACATCAGACAGGCTTAGCGATGGATTTATCGAGTCAAAGTGCCAGTTTTGAGCTCTCAGAACAATTTGGTGAAACAGCAGAAGGAAAATGGATTGCTGATAATGCCCATCGTTTTGGCTTTATTCTCCGCTATCCAAAAGGGAAAGAAAATATTACTGGCTATAAGTATGAGCCATGGCATTTTCGTTATGTTGGCAAAAAAGCCGCCGAAGTGATTTTTGAAAAAAAACTCACACTTGAGGAATATTTTAATATCGTTCAAAAAATATAGATCGTATCTCTAAAAGTTTGCAGATGTTCATGATTGTCATTAATATGATAAAAATGGTATTCTAAACCTTAAGGATTTTTCTAGAGTATGTCGGTTAATCGAAAATGACATCAAATTACATTTCACATCGTATATTTAATGCATTTTTACGTCTTGTACGTTGGAAATCCCATTAAGTGTCACTTTATGAAAGTTGGTGAGCAGTTTGGAAGAAGAGAATGTAAAACAAGAATCATCTGAAACTAAATCAGGTTTTATTCGTATGAGAAAAATGAATTTCATTTTGCTTTTAGCCTTTGCTATTATCCTATCTATTGGAGTAACAAGCTTTGCACTAACTTTTGGGGACGGAAAGGCTATTTCTGTCAGTGATGAGCGCCAACAATTTTCTAAGCTTTATGCAGCTTACGATACGTTGAAGAACTCCTATTTCCAAGATATTGATGATGAAAAATTAATTAATGGAGCCATTAATGGGATGGTGGATTCTTTAAATGATCCCTACTCTGACTACATGAGTGTTGAAGAAGCGAAAAGTTTCCATCAAAGTATTTCTTCATCTTTTGAAGGAATTGGGGCTGAAATTCAGGAAAAGGATGGATTTATCGTTATTGTTACACCAATAAAAGGCTCACCTGCTGAAGAGGCTGGCTTAAAGCCAAATGACAAAGTATTGGCTGTAGACGGCAAAAGCTTACAAGGGATAAGTTCATCTGAAGCTGTTACTATGATTAGAGGAGAAAAAGGGACGAAAGTAACACTTTCTATTCAACGACCTGGAGTAGAAGAAGCAATGAGTGTGCCAATTATACGTGATACGATTCCAATTGAAACTGTCTATGGTGAAATGGTAGATGATCACATTGCAAAAGTACAAATTACCTCTTTTTCTGAAAATACTTCAAATGAATTAATTGAGACACTAACAGAGTTAAAAGCAAAAGGGATGAAAGGCTTAATCCTTGATTTAAGACAAAATCCAGGTGGTTTATTAAATCAAGCGATTGATATTTCTAGCATGTTCGTCCCAGGTGGGAAAACGATTTTCCAAATTGAAGATCGAAATGGAAATCGGAAAAAAGTGCCATCAAAAGGCAAAAATAATCCAGATGTTGCACTCGTTGTCGTGATCGACAAAGGAAGTGCAAGTGCTTCGGAAATTCTTGCTGGCGCTGTAAAGGAATCAGCGAATGTTCCGCTCATTGGTGAAAAATCATTTGGAAAAGGGACTGTTCAGCGCGCCGAAGAATTTACTGATGGATCAAACATGAAGTTTACAACTGAAAAATGGCTTACACCTGATGGAAATTGGATTCATCAAAAGGGGATTAAACCAGATTACGAAGTTAAACTTCCTGAATATGCTTCTTTGCCATTTATTAATCCAGATGAGGAACTATCACTTTCTTCTTCATCTAGTCAAGTGAAGGCTGCACAGCAAATGTTGAAGGCAGTCGGTTATGATCCAGGTAGAGAAGACGGTTTCTTTGACGAAAAAACAAAAAATGCTGTTGAGTCTTTCCAAAGAGATGAAAAGCTTAAAGTGAATGGGACATTAACTGGTCAATCAACAATTGCTTTAATGGAAAAATTAAGAGATAAGCTAAGAGAGAATGATCCCCAGCTTCAAAAAGCAATCGAGATTTTAAAAAAGGAAATTGAAAAATAATCGATGAGGCACTTTCCAAATTGGGAGTGCCTTATTTTAAAGGTGATATATATGCAAACAGAAATTTTTATATTATCCGGTTTTCTTGGAAGTGGTAAGACAACTTTATTAAAACAATTGCTTGCTGAAGAGAAAAAGCAAGATCGAAAAGTAGCAGTCATGATGAATGAGCTTGGCAAAGTTTCAATTGATTCTGATGCAGTTGGAGATGAGGTTTCGCTGAAGGAGCTGCTTGATGGCTGTATTTGTTGCACGATTCAAGATAAACTAGAATCACAGCTACAAGAGCTGTTATTAGTAGACAAGCCAGAAGTTATTTATATTGAAACGACAGGAGCTGCTCATCCCGTAGAGGTGTTGGATGCGATATTATCACCATTATTCGCTGATAAAATGGTCGTAAAAGGGATTATCACAATTGTTGATGGAAAACGTTGGTTACATCGTTCTTCATTAACTCCTCAAGTACAACAGCTCATTTTAGAACAAGTAAGGCATGCTGATTTTCTCGTTATAAATAAAACGGATGAGTTGACAGAAGAAGAGCAGTCAAAGTTACTAATGGAGATTCAATCTTTAAATTCTCATGCATTTGCACTATTGACGACGTTTGCAAAAGTCCCTATGGGGAAAATAAAGCAATTAACGTCAAGTAAAAAAAATAAACATATTCAGTTGCTGTAACTGCAGATTTAAAGTTAAGTACATATGTTTATACTTTTGAACATGCGATTGAGCAGATGGAATTTGAAGATTTTCTTAGAAAGCTCCCTGACACTATATATCGAATTAAAGGATACGTAAAGTTTCCATCCTATAAGCACGCCATTCTTTTTCAATTTTCTTATGGAATGCCATTATATTTGAAAGAGAACATGAATTTACCGTTAAATCTCGTTTTTATTGGTGAAAATATCGATTGGGTAGAAGTAGAAAGGGACTTGCGGAAGCTGGAGAAAAAGGATAATGAGTAAGTATAGTGAATACAATTATTCACTTTTACACAAACTTTTTGTGAAGGTTGATTAAACTAACACGAAATTGAGTGAGCTTATGAAGTTTTTAAGTGTATGTATTATAGCGATTTCTTTCGTTCTAAATAGTCAAATTGTTAGTGAAAGTATGGGGGAATTAACAATTGAAATGCTCCCGTGGGAGAAAGTGAACGAATTTATTCCGAAATATAGTAAATTTACTGTTTTAGATATTGAAACAGGAAAAAAGTTTAAAGTTCAAAGGCGTGCAGGAAGTCATCATGCAGATGTTCAACCGCTAACTTCAAAAGAAACAAAAATAATGAAAGAAATATATAATGGAAAATGGAGCTGGAAAAGGAGAGCTATCATTGTTATCCATCGGGGAAGATGGATAGCAGCATCAATGCATGGAATGCCTCATGGAGCAGGGGCTATAAAAAACAACTTTCCCGGACATTTTTGTATTCATTTTTATGGAAGTACTACACATCGGACTAATTTCATGGATTTATCTCATAAGCTTATGATATTAAAGTCGGCTGGAAAGCTTCATGAGTATATTGCAAATGCAGACCCTTATGAGATAATTCGGATTTATGTAGCTGGAATTAAGCAGCAAGATGGATTTATTATATCTTCTGTCTCTTTACAATCGATGAACTGGAGAAAACACTTTGCTAAAGTAGAGAATATGAATTTAGTGAGGATGCCGGTCTTTCCAGCCGAAGATTTCATTCAGGAGTTAAGTGTCAATATCCCTGTTGAAATTGAATTCATTAATAAGAATTCAGGAAAGCAATTATATAAAGGGAACCTTCATTTAGTACGTTTTTCTCATCTGGATGGATGGAAAATAGATAGCTTTCATTTTTTGCAAGGTTTCAATAAACTTTCATTAAATAAAAAAATCAAGACCAACAAAAAATAATTCTTTGTTGGTCTTTTCAAGTTTGTTACCTTTTTTGCTCTCCAAATTTTATAAAGCTTCGCTCATCTTCAATTAATCCACATGCCCCACATTGAACTTTATATTCAGGACCTTTGTAAGAGATATGAAATGGACTTAAGCTTTCATTACTAAATTCCTCAAGAATGGCTCCTGAAAATGGATCCATTTTTATCGACTTTGGTACTTGCATAATGATATTGAATCGACTTCTATTCGTTTTACAATTTGGACAACAGTATGGCATACTCAAAAACAAATCCCACCTTTTATATGATTACAAATATATTTTGCATGACGGGTGTAATTTATGTGAAAATGAGTTTATACATAAATTAATCTTACTTCACAGTTTTAACACATTGTAAAGATAAGATATAGTAAAGTAAATGGTAATTGAAGGAGAAAAATATGCGGGTATTTGTTCGAATTTTATTGTTTATACTCGCTGCTCTATTACTTACATCATGTTCGGATAAAAAATTTCCTACTATTTCAGAGGAAATTTCTATTGCAGCGACTATTAATATTAAAGAAATGACTATTTCATTTATAGATCTAGATAAAGAAGAAAAGATTGCTGATTGGAAAATGGATAAACCTTATACAGGTGCTCTTATTCTTCCTGATGGGAATACAATCATCATGTTCGGCAAACAAGTTGATACGGTTGATCTCTACTCCCTTAAAGAAGGAAAATCAATTGGTAGTTGGAAAACAGGAAAAGGAATTGTGAACGGAAAATTACTCCGATCGGATGAGGAAATTGCCTTAGTTGACCAAAAACTAAATAAAATTCGCTTTTTTAATCTTCATGGAGAAGAAACAGGAAATGTCAGCACTGAGCAAAATCCACTTACAATATTAGAAGCCAAAAAAAGTCAGAAGCTTTATGTTCTTAGTTTTAATAAAGCACAGTTAACAGTTATTGATTTAAAAAATAAAGAAAAATTGACAGGTTTTCAAATTCACCCTTCTGCCGCTGGAGCATGGATTAATGAGAATGCAAATGAAATTTGGATTGGTGGACATGGTCAAGGTGCAGAAATCGAACAAAATATTCATGTATATGATTTAGATACAGGCACTTTAAAATTAAAAATTCCTGCGCCATTTATGCCGATTAATTTTCTCGGAAAAAATAATCAAGTATTTGTACTAAGTCATGGTTCCAGCAAATTATATAAACTGGACTATGAAGGAAATATTATTGATTCTGTCATTATTGGTTCAAATCCGTTTGAAATCGTTTTTTTCGGTGAATATGTCGTGATTGCTGGCTATGATAGTAATGATCTACATATTGTTAATCCTGACAGTTTAAAAATTATTAAAACTATTCCAGTTGGCAAAGGACCTTTTCAAATCGTGTTAAGGGAGAGAAAGTGATGGGAAAGACAAACATTTTAATCATAGATGATGAAGCCGATATGAGGCATCTCGTTGAGATGTATCTTGAAAATTCAGGTTTTTGTTGCCAACTGGCTAGTGGTGGGCCGGAAGCATTAGCCATTTTGGAAAACGAGTCAATAGATTTAATTCTTCTTGATATTATGATGCCTGGTGAGGATGGATATCGAGTTTGTTCAAAAATAAGAACGAAACATGAAATTCCCATCATTTTTTTATCAGCTAAAGGTGAAGAATGGGATAAAGTAAAAGCACTTCAGCTTGGCGGGGATGATTATATTGTTAAGCCATTCAGTCCAGGGGAAATGATTGCCAGAATTCACGCAGTCTTAAGAAGAACGAAAAACACAAAAAATGACGCTCAAATGATTAAAATTGGGAAAATTGTGATTGATCGCATGGCTAGAAGTGTGTTCGTCGATCATGACACGATTTCATTAACTTTAAAGGAATTTGAATTATTGATTTTTTTAGCCGACCATTATTCCCAAGCTTTAAGCCGCGAGCAGCTGCTTGAGCATATATGGGGGATGGATTACTATGGAAGTTTGAGGACAGTCGATACTCATATTAAAACATTAAGAATGAAGCTTGGTGTAGGAGATTATATACAAACTGTATGGGGAATCGGCTATAAATTCGAGGCTCCTGCAGAATGAGGTTGATTACGGATAGTCTCGCTAAAAAACTCTGGTTAATCATTACTTTAACGATCGTCGTCACCATTCTTTATTCCTATTTGTTATCATATCTCTTTTACGAAAAATTATATGTGAATAATGTAGAAGTATCCTTGCTCGAAGAGGGAAATCGATTAGCCGCTGAATATGCGGGTGGTCCGTTAACAGATGAATTAAAAGATAAAATAGAGTGGTATAGCACAAAAACAAATTCAGAAATATTTGTCGTTAACAATCCACGTGAATTAAGCGCCTGTCTTCCTTTTGAAATAGATTATGAAACATTGATTAGTGGAACTGAAAGAGAAGAGCTTCTAAAAGGCAATTCGATTAAGAAAACAGGGTATGAGGAAAGATTTGATCGAAAAATTATGGCTGTTATTGTTCCATTACTAGATGAGAATCGGCTTGAAGGTATTATTTATTTGTATATCCCACTAGCAAAAATATCAGAGGTAACCACCGATTTTTCTTATTTATGGCTGATTGCAGCACTATTATTCTCAGTTGTTGCGATTTTTTTAGGAACAATTATTGTACGTAGGTTGACAAAGCCATTAGTAGCGATGAAACATGCTGCCGGTCAAGTTTCGAAAGGGGATTATTCTGTCACCATTGAAAATAATTCAAAAGATGAAATTGGACAGCTTGCTAATGCTTTCAATCAAATGTCTGATTCGATTCGTAAAGAAGATGAACGAAAAAAGGAATTTCTTGCGAATGTTTCGCATGAATTAAGAACCCCTATTAGTTATGTGAAAGGATACAGTGAGGCATTAGTGTCAGGTTTAGTAAAAACGGAGGAGGATAGTAAAAAATATTTAAACTTAATTCATCGTGAAGCAGGAAGAATGGAAAGGCTAGTTGGAGATCTACTCGATCTTTCGAAACTTGATACAGATGAATATCGCCTGGAGAAAATGCCTCTCCCGCTTGCACAACTAATTGAAGATTCCCTTCAAAAATACATCGAAACATTTCAAGAGAAGAACTTGAAACTGCATTGTGATCTTGATCCTGATATAATAATTGATGGGGATGAAGGGAGAATTGAACAGGTACTCCAAAATATTGTAGATAATTCACTGCGATATACAGAAAAAGGAGAAATCAACATTTTACTTTATAAAGTGGATGAAGGGTGCTGCATCACAATTACAGATACTGGAAGAGGTATTCCTGAGGATGATTTGCAGAAAATAAAACAGCGATTTTACCGTGTAAATAAAGGAAGAACTAGGAATGATGGGGGAAGTGGTTTAGGACTTGCGATTGCTGACCAGCTTATTAATCTTCATAGTGGCACCATATCAATTACAAGTAAAGTTGGAAAAGGCACAACTGTACAAATTAAACTTCCTACCATTAATATTGATTAAAGGAGTATGTCTTTCGTTATGAAGAAACTACTATTGGTGTTTGTATTTTTATTAATGTCATTACTTACAGTTGCTTGTTCACAAGGAAGCATTGATGAGGAGCCGCAATTTCTTGATGTTAACTTGACGATTAATCCTGAGAAAGCTGAAGTGAACGAGCCTGTTTTATTTGAGGCAAAAGTTACATATGGGGAAGAAAAAGTGACAGATGCGGATGAAGTGAAGTTTGAAATTTGGCGTGCGAATGATGAAGAACATGAGAAAATTGTTGTCGAACATACTGAAAATGGAATTTATCGATTAGAGAAAACTTTTACGGAGGAAGGAACATATTATGTATACTCCCATGTAACTGCACGCAATATGCATAATATGCCGAAGAAGGAATTCGTAATCGGACAGCCAAGTGAGCCTGAAGGTGATACCTCCTCTGCAGAAATGAACGAAAATAATGAGCATGATGATCATAATGAATAAGTGAGGCAAGTAAAAAAAGCAGCCAATTGGCTGTTTTTTTAGTGAAAAGAAACATTAATAATGTAATATGACCGTAATAAAAGTAAAATTTGATGGCTTTAAAAAATCCTGTCAATATTGATTTATTAGTATTAAAATGGAACCTTCCATATGAATCTTCCATGGATGGAAATTATATCTGTAGCCATTCTAAGAACTATAATTTTTATCAAACTCTTATGTGAGAAGGATTTATCTATTTTTATATAAATGTATTTTTATATATGATAGTCAGTATTCTAGTAAAATGTTATTTTCCTCCATAAATATTACAAAAATCCTATGTTATGATGATTATGCAAGTTAAACAACATCAACTAAACTATTAAAACAACAGGGAGGATGTTATTATATGAACAAAAAAATGTTATTTACAGTAGCAGCTGCAGCAGCATTACTAGTTTCAAATCCAGGGGTAAATAAAGCGGACGCAGCTTCAAATTGTCCAACACCTCAACCGGTTAAAGTGAATTATTCTCAATATTCAAATATTAATTATGACCAAATAAATAATATGCTTCAAAAATATTTAAAAAACTATAATATTCAATGGAACTTTAATCAAAATAATAAGCAGCCTGTCCAACAGCAGCCAACTCAAAAGCCAATTCAGCAAAAGCCTGTACAACAACAACCAGCTCAAAAGCCAGTTCAACAAAAGCCTGTCCAACAGCAGCCAACTCAAAATACTCAAAAACCATCAACACCTGTTTCTTCATCAGTTAGTGCATATGAACAAAAGGTAGTTGAATTAACAAATGCTGAGCGTGCAAAATATGGTGTACCAGCTTTAAAGCTTGATGAGAATTTAAGTAAAGTTGCTCGTACAAAATCTAGTGATATGAAAGCGAAAGGTTATTTTGACCATACAAGCCCAACTTATGGTTCACCATTCGACATGATGAAGCAATTTGGTATTTCATATAGTAGTGCCGGTGAAAACATTGCAATGGGTCAACGTTCTCCAGAAGAAGTTGTAAATGCTTGGATGAACAGTGAAGGCCACCGTAAGAATATTTTAAATGCTAGCTTTACACATATTGGTGTTGGCTATGTAGCGGATGGAAACTACTGGACTCAAATGTTTATCGGAAAATAAATAGAATCTAATTTCAATAGGTTGTTAAATGAAGTTATTCTAGCGTGAAGAGCAGTTCCAATTATTGGGGCTGCTCTTCATTATGTTTCAGTGATATCAATTTCAGAGTATTGCATATCAATATTTTTAGGAATTCTAATTTCGAGTATTCCATCTTTAACATGGGCAGTTGTTCCTTTCCTTTTCACTAGTGCTGGGAGCGTAATCGTATGTTTGTCTTCAAATTTAGGAATATGTTCAATAATCATCTGATTTGAAGTGTGAAATAGTCTCATGTTTTTTAACCACTCTTCGTCCTTAATTTCTAATCTTACATACACATTTTCATGCGTCTCAAACACAGATGCCGGGAAAGCAGAAGGTGGAGGTGAAAATTGTTCAGCTTTTCCGTTAAAGTTTTGATTGTTCATGATCTTTTGCATTTGCTCAGGTAACATTTGGCCCATCATATTTTGGATATAGTGATTAATTTCTTCAGGTTTTATTTGCTCCATCATTTTTTTCATATCTTTATTAAAAGGGAATCGGCTCCAAGGAAACATTAGCAATCATCCTTTCGAAAAATGAAAGCTAAACAAATGGAAAGTAAAGCTTCATTTATTTGTATCCTATGCGAATTTTTGCCTATCTGTTAAAGGAAATTTCCAAAAAAAACTCATGATGATTCTTTTCATTTGCATATATTAGCTGTAATTAATAGTATATTGTTAATATTACATTTTACAATGAGGGGTATGTATGTGAGAGAAAAAACGGCTTTAATAACGGGGGGAGCAACAGGGATAGGAAGAAGAACTGCTTTTCAACTAGCTGCTAGTGGCATTAATGTAATTATGAATTATCGCAAGAGCAAAGAACGAGCAGAGTCTCTTGCACACGAATTATCAAATACATTTGGTACGGAAAATATGGTTGTAGAAGGGGATATAACAAAATCAACTGACTGTAAGATAATCGTTTCTAAAGCAATGTCAGCTTTTTCTTCGATTGACATATTCATTCATAATGCCGGCCCTTATATACATGAAAGGAAGGCAATGACAGATTATTCAACGGAAGAATGGAATTATGTAATAAATGGAAATTTAAATGCTGTCTTTTATTTATCGAAATTAATCATTCCAGAAATGCGTAAAAATAAATGGGGGCGAATCGTGACAGTTGGATTTGACCGAGTAGAGACAGCTCCTGGCTGGATTTATCGTTCTGCTTTTGCTGCCGCAAAAAGTGGAGTGGCCTCATTAACAAAAACAATCGCTATTGAAGAAGCAAAACATGGAATTACGGCAAATATGGTATGTCCAGGTGATATTACAGGGGATTGGAAAGAAAGGAATATTGCAGATGCCATCTATGCAAGAGACAAAAATTCTCCAGTTGGACGACCAGGGACTGGTGAAGATATCGCAAGAGTTATTTCTTTTCTAATTGACGAAAAGTCTAGTTTTATTACAGGTAGTGTGATTCCAGTAACCGGTAGCAAGGATGTATTAGGAAAAGTCTTTAGAAATGAAGAACATTAAAAGTAAGGAGGGAAAGAGTCATATTCTTTCCCTTTTTTTATTATATTGTTTTGGATATTATGGTGATCTTGTGAACTTTGAAAATGAACGAATGAAAATAAATAATTTTGTTCACTATAAATATAACGACAATTGGCTCTATACCTATGTATTTGTATAAGGAGTGAGGAAAATGAGCTTTCAATTAAATAGAATTAATCCGAATCAAACTCAAGTGCATTTTCATGATGGACGTTTTGAAACACTCACGAATGAGGAACTAGATGAGCTAATGGTTCAGATGGGAATGAATCCAATTATTGATGAACAAGATTATCATATGACGAATTAGAAAAAAGAAACCGGCAAAAATGCCGATTTCTTTATTTGAACGTATAACTTTAGACCGCAAGAGTGGTCTAAAATATCCTTTTTAGGCTCAACATTACGCTTCCATTAATTGAGTAGACTCTTGAGTAATGGCAGCACCTTCACGCATAACATAAAGTGAATATAAGTCTTTCGGAATTTCAAATAGATTGTAAATGGGTCCGTTGGCATTTAATTGTTCGTAAATGGATTTTCTTGTTTCATTAGCTAAAATAACATATGGAAGCTTGATTGCGGCTTTATATGAGCGAATATTCTCTTTTCTAATCCGCATAAAAATCGTTTCGATCCCAGCCTCATAAAAAAGTTCATTAAAAAACGCATCTTTCGCTAATTTATTATATCCTTTTCCGTGGTAAGGTTTTCCAAGCCATGTGCCTAAAAAACCAGCATGATCTTGAATATCATATAAATTAATTGTTCCAACCGGAGTGCCCCATTCATCAAGAATTGTACGTGAAATGATTTCACCACGTTCCTCTGCCTCGATCGTTTGTTTTGTTGTAAAGACAAACTCATCATAGGAATATGCTTTTTGGCGCACGAAAGGAAAGACATCTGGATGTACCATTAAATCATATAAAGCATGGCATTCGAAAAAGTCACGTTTCTTGAGCATAGGTTATCCCTCCAAATGAGGACAGTCCTACTCTATGCCATTAGAGTATTCGGTCCACCCTCGAAATTTTTTGAAAATGCCTAAAAAATTTCGGGGTGGGAATCGAACCCACTAGAACCAGTATAATACTGGTGGCGCACCATTTGCCTTCCCTATATTTATCGTCGATGTAAATAAAAAATATTTTACTGAAAGTATAATACTAAAAAATAAGAGAAAATGAAATAGCTTTTTTATAAATATTTTTTGCGTTTTTGTGTCAATTTTCAACAATAAATTTACACACATGTCATTTTTGATAAAGTTGAGCTATCCTTGCTTTTCTTTCCGTTTTTTATAGAAAAAGTAGATGAGAATTGAGAGGAAAGCTAATAAAATAATGGGCATTAAAACCGGTCTTGCATATTCTTTAATTTCACCCCAATGATTGCCAAGCTGAATGCCAAGCAGCAAAAACAAAACGGTCCAAGGAACCATGGCCGCAATTGTGTAATAGATAAACGTAGAAAGAGACATTTTCGCTATGCCAGCAGGGATTGAAATGGCATGTCGAATGACTGGAATAAACCTAGCTGTAAAAATAACACCTGTACCGTATTTTTTAAACCATTGCTCAGACGCATCTATATGAGATTTCTTGATTAAAAGGAATTTTCCGTATTTATCTAGTACTGGCCTGCCACCATAAAGTCCAAGCCAATAAAGGAAAATTTGTGCGAAGGTTCCACCAATGACGCCAGCTAAAAAGGCACCCCAAAAATTTATTTTGCCGATGCTTACTAAATAGCCTCCATAGCTTAAGACAATCTCACTCGGGATAACTTCAATCATTAATCCAAATGCAATCCCGATATAGCCCAATTCAGCTAAAAATTCAAAAATGGTTTGAATGAAATCCTGCATGATGAAACCCCTTTTCAAAAAACATGAGTCATTTGCAAAATGAGGACTAATATTCCTACAGTCCAAACATAAATAGCAAATATTTTTAGAGATTTTCTTTTTAGAAAATTAATCATCCATACTACAGCGATATAGCCGAATATTGCGGAGGATAGTGTCGCGACAAAAAGGCTTGTAAATGATATGAATTCAATTTGACCAACAGCCATTTCTTTGAACTGAAGAATTATGCCTCCTGCAATGACTGGAATTGATAGCAGAAATGAAAAATAAGCAGCTGTTTCTCGATCAAGCTTTCTAAATAATCCAGCTGCAATGGTAAGCCCAGAGCGAGAAACGGCTGGGAAAATGGCGGCAGCTTGAAAACTTCCAATAAATAAGGCATCTTTATACGTAAGATTGTCCATTTTTTTGGCTCCATGCTTAAAATGATCAGCCATCCAAAGTATGAAGCCAGTAAAGATAAATTCCCATCCTATCGTAACGCCTGTTTTAGAGATCGATTCAAAAAGATTGCTGAACAAAAATCCGACAAGTACTGCTGGAATTGTACCTACAATGAGTAGGATGGAAAGCTTTCCAAACGGATTTTTTATTATTTGTACCAGTTCATTTTTATAAACGACAAGAACAGCAAGTAAAGTCCCAATGTGCAGCATTGTATCTAAAAAAAGCCCAGCCTCATCAAGTCCAAATAAATGCCGGCCTAAATATAAATGTCCAGTACTTGAGATTGGAAGAAATTCAGTTAATCCTTGAATAATTCCAAGGATGAAAGCTTCAAATTTAGACATCAAATAGCATCAACCTTTCATTATGTAATCTAATAACCTTAAAAGGAAGCTTGTCTATAAAAAGTGTATTCAATTGGCTACAAACAAGAACTTAAATCATGAGAATCTAGGGATAAGTTTAAAATATTTATTAAATATATCAGCTTGTATAATATTTTTTTAAGATTACAATAATAATATGAAACATTATGCCTCTTCAAGCGTACATAATATCGTAATGAGAAATTATTTTTATTTTCATTATTCACAAATGAAGGAGGTAATGAAGATTGGAGGAATATGATAAAATGGCTTCAAGGGATGATAGACTTTTAGCAGCAGCTATTTACGTTTCAAGCTTTTTTACAATATTTATTGGCCCACTAGTCATTTGGTTAATTAAGAAGGACGAATCTCCGCTCGTTGACTATCATGGGAGGGAGTATTTTAATTTTCTTATTTCTTATTTTGTTTATGGCATTATTGGCTTTATATTAGCATTTGTTCTAATCGGATTTGTCCTATTATGGCTTTTAGGCGTGTTTGCATTTGTTTTTACCATTATTGCAGCAATCAAAGCCTTCGATGGACAAGAATACAGAATTCCATTCGTTTTTAGAATAATTCGTTAAGGTTCAAAAGCTTAGGAGAACGCTCCTAAGCTTTTTTCTATGAAAAAATGAACGATTTCCTTTCTTAGTCGTCTTATAGAAGGAATCATCATTAAACAATAGAAAGGAACATGAAAATGGAGATTTTACAAGAAATCAATTGGCTGCTTTTTGCACCATTCATCGTTATCCAGTTTATTCTTATGGTTGTTGCTCTCATTGATTTAATTCGTAATGAAAAAACAAACGGTCCAAAATTATTATGGGTATTTGCTATTTTATTTATTAGCATTATTGGTCCAGTTTTGTATTTTATTGTTGGAAGGAGAAGTCATTAATGGAGGTAGTAAAGGTAAAAAATCTTAAAAAGCAATTTTCTGATCTTGAAGTAATAAAGGGTTTAGACTTTATATTGAAGAAAGGAAGATGTGTTGCTTTACTAGGAGCGAATGGTGCTGGTAAAACGACAACACTGCAAATGTTATCTGGAATGATGAAACCAACATCAGGAAGCATTGAGTTTTCAAGCATGAAATCAGGGGAGGATTTTCGAAAATTGATTGGTTATTTACCACAGCATCCTGTTTTTTACGATTGGATGACAGGTCGTGAATTTCTCGAATATGCAGGAAAGCTGGCAGGTTTACAAAAAAAAGAGGCAAAGGAACGGACGACTGAACTGCTTGAACTTGTTGGCCTTTCAGAAGCAAAAAATCGTCGTATTGGTAAATATTCTGGAGGGATGAAGCAGCGGCTAGGAATTGCACAAGGAATTATTCATCGGCCATTATTAGTCATGCTTGACGAGCCAGTTTCCGCACTTGATCCTTTTGGAAGAAGAGAAGTGCTTGAGCTTTTGGAACAACTTAAGAAAGAAACAACGATTCTCTTTTCTACTCATATATTAAATGATGCAGAAGAAGTCTGTGATGAAATTCTTTTTCTTCATAAAGGCAAAATAGTTGAATCAGGTACGATGGATGAACTACGAGATAAACATCAACAAGCAAAGATCGATCTTATCTTTCGGGGAAAAACAGAAGGCTATGTAGAGCAAATGTCTTCACTTTTTAACATTCAGTCCGTCACTTATGATGGCAATAAAGCAAGTATTTTCGTAGACAATATTGAGCATGCGAGAAAAATATGTCTTCAAGAGCTAGCTGAAAAGAATTGGCCGATCATTAAATTTGAGATTAGTAGTACAAGTTTAGAAGATGTTTTTATGAAGGTGGTGCAAAAATGAATCAATGGATTACACTGTTCAATAAGGAAATGCTTGAAATGTCAAGAAACTTTAAATGGATTTGGGTGCCAATCGTATTTATTTTAATTGCTATACAAGAGCCGTTAACTCTGTATTATTTGCCTCAAATCATCGAGTCTTTTGGCGGATTGCCTGAAGGTGCTGTCATTGAAATGCCAGTCCCAGCAGCTAGTGAAGTGTTAGTAGCGATATTAGGACAATTTAACACTTTAGGTATTTTAGTTATTGTGCTTGGTTCGATGGGATTAATTGCAGCTGAACGGAAGAGTGGTGTAGCTGGCCTTATTTTGGTTAAACCTATTTCTTATACCTCTTACGTTACTTCAAAATGGGCAGGGGCAATGGTTTTGTTATGGGTTTCTTATTTTATTGGCTATATTGCTTCCTGGTATTATGTTGTCATTCTTTTTGAGATGGTCCCATTTGCGGATTTTTTCCAGTCATTTATTTTAAATGGCCTATGGCTTTCATTCGTCTTGACGATTTCAATATTTTTTAATTCAATCTTTAAATCACCAGGTGCTGTTGGTTTTATTTCAATTGCTGTTGTGATTATTTTAAGTCTTATTAGTAGCACGTTTTCCCAGTGGCTAAAATGGAGCCCATCTTTGATGTCATCCTATACAAGTCTATTTCTCATGAACAAGCAGCTGCCAACTGAGACATTCCCTGCTGTTATTGTTTCGTTAGCAGCAATCTTGATTTTGCTTGTAGGAAGTATCTCCATTCTTCGCAAAAGGGAGCTTGTTTAATAAAAAGATTTCCGGGAACCCCTCATTATTTGAGGGGTTTAACTAGGTTGGCATATTTTTAGGTCTGTTCATCATTTTGGTCCAAATAGCTTCATTTTCATAATAGCTGCATATTCTCGAATAAAAAGTTGGGTTTTTACAACGGAAGGTGTTTCAGCAGCCAAAGGATATCCATGAATGTCTACTTTGTTTGCAAGAGAAATGGCGCGATAGAGGTGAAAATCATTGCTGACAATAACAGCTTGCTCAATTTGAAAAAGTTCTTTCGTGAATTTTACATTTTCATATGTCGATGTTGAACGCTCTTCTTTTAAAATTCGCTCTTCGTCTATTCCATTTTCAAGAAAATAGCGTGCAAGTGCTTCCGCTTCTGTTATATTTTCTCCATCCCCTTGTCCTCCCGTCGCGATTACTATCGTCTCAGGATTGTCATTTAAATACTGTAGTGCCTTTTGTGCACGATATAAAAAGCTCAGTGACATTTCTTCACCATTTACTTTAGCCCCGAGGACGATCAAGTATGGAATTCCTTGAGGAGGAGATTGTTGTGCTGTTTTTAATATTTGTATATGTAAGATAGAAATAACTATGATTGGGACAATAATCATAACGAAAAGAAACCATTTTTTCATATTTTTCCCCCTATAAATCATCTTTGTTTATGTAGCTTAATAGAATAGAAGAGACTCTATTAAGTTATATCATATCAATAGGGAGATTTGAAAATGAACATTCAGCAATATTATCAAAAATCGGCAGTCATTGCATTAAATGCAAGCCTTATTGCTCTTATTCCCCCATTTATTCTCGCCATTTACGGAATCATTATCATGCATAATCGTTTGTTAATCTTAACTATCATTCCTTTTCTCGCTTATAGTATTGTTTGCTATCACTGTTATTTAATAAATGAAAGTCGTTCGAAAGAAATTACAGAGCAAATTAGAAATGGCGAGCAGACAAGAAAGCTACTACAAATAGATGATGTAATGATTGCATTTCTACCAGCCCCATCATTAAGAATGATTATTTTTGAAAAGGACGGCAAGCAGGTTGGAGAAGTGAAAGATTTAAAAAATTGGACGATCCGGTGGTACCTTCCATATTTTTTAGACAATTTATTAAAGAGAAATTATGGCGTTTATGATGAAACAAATCGTTTAATTGCTATTTATACATTTAAAAAAAATCGGATTGAAGTCATGAGGCTAGATTGTAAACAGATTATAAATATTGATATTTATCGCAATCATCATGCTGAAACGGTTTTTACGTATGACCAGAGTATATTGACGGTTAAACAATCAGCTCTATTTATGGACTATCAAATTTTTCGTGAGTTGCAGATGATTAGCCGCGTTAGAAAAGGGTGGCTGCCTGTAGAGTGGGGGAAGAGATTTAAAGATCCTAATACGCCAATACTTTCATTTGAGAAAGAGCTTACTGATGAGGAAAGATTAGTTCTACTAGCAATTATTTCAGAACGATTTCGTTATTCAAATCATTAACTTGTATTTATTAGGTTCGAATGGTTTTATGCAGATTTATAGAATCAGTAAAATGAATATTGTATGATAATTTTATATAAGTCTTTTTAAGAGGTGTAAAAGTGAAGAAATTTTTATTGATAGCAGCAGTTATTGTTCTTGTATTATTTATGATTGATAAAGTAATTCTAAAAGACAAAGGGATAGTTAAACAGCTTGAGCAGGCAGAGAAGTTTGAAAAAATTCAAAATCCGAATGAGCTGCCAATCGGTTTAAAGGAAGGGGATCGGTCTCCTGATTTTGAACTGATTGATTTAGATGGAAATCCAATCAAGCTTAGCGATTTTAAAGGAACGCCTGTCTTTCTAAATTTTTGGGCAAGCTGGTGTGGCCCATGTAAGGCAGAAATGCCTCATATGGAAAAACTATATGCGGAGAAAAAGGACGGTGACTTTGAGATTCTTGCTGTAAATGTTACAACATCGGAAAAAAATATTAGCCATGTCGAAAAATTCGTTGCAGATTACGGATTAACATTTCCAATCCCACTCGATGAAAAAGGGAGTGTAGCACATCAATATGAAATTATTGGCTATCCAACAAGTTTTTTTATTGATTCTGATGGAGTAATTAGGAGTAAAGCACTAGGTCCGTTAAATGAAGAAGAAATGAAACAGCGGATAAAGCGATTGCCATAGTGAAAGCTGCAACATTAGTGAATAGTGTTGCGGCTTTTTATTTTCGCTTAACTACACATTTCGACAACATTGTCAAAAATCTATTGTTTATAATAAGAGTTGTGTGAAAGTTGGAAGAAATCTTTCGGAGGGTAGAAAAATGGAGGTTTTTGTTGCAAGGCAGCCAATCTTTAATGTTAATGAAGATGTTTTTGGTTATGAGCTTCTTTATCGAAGCAGCCAAAAAGTAAATGCATTTCCAAATATTGATGGAGATCAGGCAACTGCTGAATTAATTATCAACAGTTTTTTAAATATTGGGATAGATAGACTCTCAAATGGTAAACCTTGCTTTATTAATTTCACAGAGAATTTGCTAAAACTTAGGCTTCCAACCTATTTTAGGCCTCTAGAAATTGTTGTTGAAATTCTTGAGTCAGTTGAACCGAGTGAAGAGATGATTGAAATCTGTAAAGAGTTAAAAGGACAGGGGTATTCAATAGCACTAGATGACTTTGTCATTGATGAAAAGAATCCACATTCGAATGAGTTATTAAAATATATTGACTTTGTTAAAATTGATTTTATTCATACTCCGAAGAAGATGCGAGAGAAAATTGAAAAGCTAGCAAAATTACTAAATATAAAAATGGTTGCTGAAAAGGTCGAGACGAGAGAGGTATTTGAAGAGGCGAAAAAACGGGGTTATCATTTTTTTCAAGGATACTTTTTTTCGAAGCCAACGATCCTTTCAACTCGTGATGTGCCAACCTATTTCCATTCATATTATGAAATGATTCAAAATTTATCAATGGATGATCCTTGTATTGAACGAATTACGGAATTGATTGAGAAGGATATTTCCTTATCTTATAAATTGCTTAAGCTCATAAATTCTCCAGCTTACCGACCAAAACAAAAAATTAACTCGATCAGACAGGCAGTTATCTTACTCGGACTTATTGAATTGCAAAAGTGGATTTATGTACTTGCTGTCCGTGAGTCAACAATTGAAAAACGAAATATCTCACAAGAAATAATCTCATTAAGCTTAACAAGGGCAAAAATGTGTGAAGAACTTGAGCGGCTTAGATGTAAAACTGCGCCTTCTTCAAGTTTCTTTATGACCGGTATGTTTTCAATGATGGATACGATCTTAAGTTTGCCGATGAAAACGATTCTGAAAGATTTACCTCTTGCTGATGATATATGTGAAGCGTTATTAGGTGGTCAAAATCAAATAAAAGATGTTCTTGATTTAGCGCTCGCTGTCGAAAAAGCAGAGTGGGTGGTTATAAGTGAGAAATGCAGAGATTTATGTATTGAAGAAAAAGACTTATTTAAAGTGTATGCTGAATGTCTGAATTGGGCGACTGACCATGTATTAAATGAAAAAGAAGTTTATTAATAACAAAAATATCGATATTAAACAAATCTCCCTGTAGGGCAACTTTTAAAGTTCTGTCAAGAATTACGCCCCACAGGAGATTATGTTAGTTTTTATGATAATCATTTTGTAAAAACGATATAACAGGTGAGAAATGTTGCTTTTTTTTAGCCTCTTCATAATGGTGAAATGGATCTCCATTATTATTTATCCTTTTTAATACACTTTGAATATGAAAATCCTCTATTTTTAATCTTTCATTTACTTCATCCCAATATAAAGGTGTTGCAATGGTAGCCTCTTTCGTACCTCGAGCTGAATAGGGGGCTATGATTGTTTTTCCTTCAGCATGCTGTAAATAATCGACATAAAGACGGCCTTTGCGATTTTTTTTCATTCTTTCAATTGTAAAAAATCTTGGTTCTTTTGATATTAAATATTCAGCTATAAAAGTTGTAAATAATCTTGTTTCCTCATACGTATATTCATTTTCCTGTAAAGGTAAATAAATTTGCAATCCTTTATTGCCAGAAGTTTTTATAAAGCTTATTAAATTTAGGTCATCAATTACTTCTTTAATGAGAAGGGCAGCTTTAATTGCTAGTTGAAATTCATCTCTTGAGGGTGGATCTAAATCAAATACAATTTCACTCGGTCTAGTACTCGTTATCGTTTGAAAAGGAATATGATATTCGAAAGCTAACTGATTACCAAGCCATAATAGCGTATTTAAATGATTGCAAACGATATAATTAATGCCATCTTTGACATAAGTTTCAACAAATTTTGGTGCATAATCTGGACAGTTTTTTTGATAAAATGGTTCACCAAATATTCCATGTGGGTAACGAATAACAGTTAATAATCGCTCCTTCAAAAAAGGAAGCATGTAAGGAGAGATTTCTTGTAGGTAATGAATATAATCAATTTTCCGAACAGCTGGACGCTCCCATAACTGTTTGTCAGGATGTGTGATTTCAATTTGATTAGTAATATTATTCTGTTGTGTAATGAAATGATCAAGCGTGCATTGTTCAGGTTTTATATTTAATAGAAATTGATGAAAATGTGGCTCTCGCATTTGCTCTTGATACATTTCTAAATATTTTAACTCTATACAAATAGCCGGCTCTACATAGATGAAGTTTTTATCTTCTTTCATTTTATTGTTTTTAATAATTTGTAAAAGGGCCTTTTTCTCGTCTGGTTTAAGTCCAAATAGAAATTGGCCAATAGAATAGATTTTCTTATGTTCAAATACACCTGCATGGAAGTAACCGTTTGATTTTTCATAAGCTGTGATGAAACACGAAACGTATTTCCAATTTTTGTATTTAACCCATAAATTCGTTCTTTTTCCTTCTTCCCACTTACTTTTTATTTGCTTCGCCACTATTCCCTCACCATTATAGAGCACTATATTCTCCCATAATTTCTGAAAATCATGATAAGAAGGGATAAGTTGAAGTAATTTTTTGTTTTGCTCATTTGGTTGAAGTGGGAGAGTACATTTTGAACATAACTCTGTTAATTCTTCCTTTCTTAATTCGTATGTTTTGTTGAGAAGCGAGTTTCCGTTAATCATTAAACAATCAAATAGGAGAAGATGGCACGGGGATAACTGAGCTTGTTCAGCAATCCTATTGTCAGACCTCATTCTCCCTCTTACTTGAATCGACTTAAAGTTCGCTTTGAATTGGTTTTCAAGTGAGACTAATTCTCCATCAAGCACTAATGGTAAAAATGGGGTGAACTTTTCCTTGTTTTTTTCAAGAAAAGCTTGAATTTCTGGAAATAGCTTTAATAAATGTTTGCCATTCCGACTTATTAATGAAATCTCTTTATCCCAATGAAGGATTGCTCTATAACCGTCATATTTAACCTCATACAACCAATCTTTACCCTCAGGTATTTCGAAGGAAAGACTAGGGAGCATCGGTTTCATCATATATTCACCACTCTTACTTAATTAATTGTATTTACGAATTAGATTTACCAAATTTACATGTATGATTCCGACTCTTTCACATAAATTAAGAAAAAAGATTGGAGATAGATTATGCACACAATGTGGAAAGGAAGCATTAGTTTCGGACTTGTTAATATTCCAATTAAACTTCATGCTGCTACAGAAGATAAGGATATAAAATTAAGACAGCTTCATAAAGAATGTCATTCCCCAATTAAATATGAAAAAAAATGCCCAGTCTGTGATGTTGAAGTAAACCAAGAGGAGATCGTAAAAGCTTATGAATATGTGAAGGGGAAGTTTGTTGTTCTTGAAGAGGAAGACTTAGAAAAATTGAAAAAAGAAAATGAAGATAAAGCGGTTGAAATCGTCGATTTTGTAAAAATGGAGCAAATAGACCCGATCTATTTCGACCGCAGTTACTATATGTCACCTGGTGATGGAGGAAGCAAAGCTTATTCATTATTGCGAAAAGCATTAGTTGAATCCGAAAAAGTTGGAATAGCGAAGCTCATTATCCGTTCAAAAGAACAGATGGCCGTTCTCCGAGTGTTTGAAAATACGCTTGTAATGGAAACCATACATTACCCAGATGAGGTTAGAAATGCCCTTGATGTGCCGAATATTCCATCAGAGGACAAGGTGACAAAAAAAGAAATCGATACGGCCATTCTGTTAATTGACCAATTGACTGCTAATTTTGAACCAGAAAAATATACGGACGAATATCGAAGTGCATTGTTAGAGCTTATCGAATTAAAACGTGACGGGAAAGAGTATGTTACTTCTGCCAAGAAAGAAGCAGCCACAAATGTAACCGATTTAATGGCTGCACTCCAAGCTTCAATTGATCAAACAAAACAACCAAAACAAGCTGCAAAAAAGAAGCGTACTTCAGCAAAAACGAAGGGAAAAAAGGAAGCATTGTAATCACAAGAAAGATTTGACTTATCCAATACGATCAGATATTATTTAAATAACGCTGTAATGTTCGTTATATATATTTTTAGGATAAGTGGTCGTAGCTGCAATGAGATGTAGGCGATATTAACGACCTTTTTTGTTTAAGTTTATATATGAAAGACTTATGGTGAACATATTTTTGGAGGTAACAAACATGAACTCAGGTAAAGTTAAATGGTTTAACGCAGAAAAAGGATTCGGATTCATCGAGTCTTCAGAAGGCCAAGATGTATTCGTACACTTTTCAGCTATCCAATCTGAAGGTTTCAAAACTTTAGAAGAAGGTCAAGAAGTAACTTTCGAAATCGTTGAAGGTAACCGTGGACCTCAAGCTGCTAACGTTAACAAAGCATAATTTTTGCTAAAAAGTGGTGATGCATGTCATTCATGCATCACTTTTTTACGTTATTTTCTCCACTTTGTATTCTTCATTCATTCCTCAATAGAGAATCCATCTATTGTTACCTATTTTGTTTGAATTATTTATTCGTTTTTTCTTCTCAATTAAGGTTAAAATTACCTGAAGTGAAATGTAGAAAAGAGATACAAACTGGAAATCCTATTAACGTATTGACTGATTTTAGATGAATGTGATAATTGGAAAATATTTTGAAATCAAGGTTTTATTTAAGGAGGAACAACTACTTTGACAACTTTTTCGGATTTTGGTCTTAGTAATGAACTTGTAAAAGCATTATCAAATATGGGGTTTGAAGAACCGACACCTATCCAGGCACAATCAATCCCAATTGGATTAAAGGGAAAAGATATGATCGGACAGGCACAGACAGGAACAGGAAAGACAACAGCCTTTGGTGTTCCTTTATTAGAACAAATTAATATTAATGAAGGTGTTCAAGGACTTGTCCTTGCCCCAACTAGAGAGTTGGCTGTTCAAGTAGCAGAGGAATTAAATCGTATCGGACAGGTGAAAGGAATTAAGACATTGCCGATCTACGGTGGTCAAGATATTAATCGCCAAATTCGTGGGTTAAAGAATAGACCGCAAATTATTGCGGCAACACCTGGTCGACTTATTGATCATATTGAAAGAAGAACAATACGTTTAGGCAACATCAAAATGGTCGTTTTAGATGAAGCGGATGAAATGTTAAATATGGGTTTCATTGAGGATATCGAAAGAATCCTTAGTGAAATTAAAGGTGAGCGTCAAACGATGCTCTTCTCCGCAACTATGCCGAAGAGAATTCAATCTTTAGCAGAAAAGTTTATGAAAGATCCTGAGCTTGTAAAAATTAAAGCAAAAGAAATGACAGTCAAAAATATAGAGCAGCACTATATGGAAGTTCATGAGAAACAAAAATTCGACGTATTGTGCAGTTTATTAGATATTCAATCCCCTGAGCTTGCAATTGTTTTCGGACGTACGAAAAAACGAGTAGATGAAGTAGTTGAAGGTTTAATTAAACGTGGCTATTCAGCAGAAGGGATTCACGGTGATATCCCTCAGACGAAACGTGATCAAGTAATTCGTCGTTTTAAAGAACAAACGATTGATATTATGGTCGCAACGGATGTCGCAGCTCGAGGTCTTGATATTAGTGGTGTATCACATGTTTATAATTTCGATATCCCACAGGATCCTGAAAGCTATGTTCACCGTATCGGAAGAACAGGGCGTGCAGGTAATAAAGGATTAGCAGTAACGTTTGTTTCTCCAAGGGAAATTGATCATTTGAAAATTATTGAAAATGTGACAAAAAGTAAAATTACAAAAAAACCTGTACCGACTTTTAATGATGTGCTTATTGGAAATCAGCAAGCAACCATTACTCGTTTAATGGGAATTATCGAAAAAAATGAGCACAATGATTATAAAAGAGCTGCTGAATCATTATTAGAGGATACAGACTCTGTTACGTTATTAGCCGCTGCCTTAAAATTATTAACGAAAGATCCAGACGTTACGCCTGTTAAATTAACGGCTGTCGAGCCAATTAGAGTTAGAAAGCCAAGAACAGATCGTTCTGGAGATCGAAAAAGATATAATGATCGTGGAAGAAGTACGAATCAGTCTGGAAGAGATGGTAGAGATAGAAGAAGAAATAGAACAAGAAATAAATAATATGTATAGTTGCCAAAATTATGGATAAAATCCTAAATAGTTACCTATAATAATAACTGCAAGGTAAAAATTTTATGAGTTTTTGATATTTAGGAGGATTTAGAATGGCAACAGGAAAAGTGAAATGGTTTAATGCAGAAAAAGGCTTTGGATTTATCGAGGTTGAAGGTGGCGATGATGTTTTCGTACACTTCTCTGCAATTCAAGGCGAGGGCTTTAAAACGTTAGAAGAAGGTCAAGAAGTTAACTTTGACATAGAGGAGGGCCAGCGCGGGCCTCAAGCGGTTAATGTTACAAAAATATAAGTGAAATAAAAGAGCCAAAATTGGCTCTTTTATTATGAAAAAGAGAAGGGAGAGTAATATGAAAGAATTTACAGTTAGTTTCCATAAGGAAGATCAAGTGGATGAAATGAAGGTTCAAAAATTGAGTGAAGAGGACTTTGAACGTGTTACAGAAGGTGGCACAAGACATTTATTCGAATTAGATACAAATATTGGCTTCTTTATTTATTTCGATGCAGAAGATAGTAATGGAAAAGAAACATATTTAGTTCTGCAATATGAAGAGGAAAATGAAGATCCGAGCGCATGCTATGCTTTTGAATTGAAGGACTTTTATCAGTTTGCTGCACTTCATTTGAATGATCTTGAGTTTCAAGATGAACAAATGGAAGAAGACGGGGAAGAGGAAGAATATAGCCCAATCCATCATTTGGCACATTTAATGTTCCATATCGTTGAAGAAGGGAAAAAGATTGAATTGTAAAGGAGTAGGGCAAACCTACTCCTTTTCACTGTCAACTTCTAAATAATGGTCGATACAAAATTGTGTCATCATTTTTTCTTCTTCCTCATCCAATGCAAATTCCAGAAGACCATCACTATTTAAAAAATGATAATTCAATATTTTCTTATCATCATCATTTTTATAAAAGAGAACTCGTAATTGTAAACCGTCTTCTGAAGATAGCTCATCTTCCTCATCCACTTCAAGATCTAAATAAAATTCATAGCGTTCCCCTGATAAAATGCCAGTCGGATCTTGTATATGCTCAACAGTGTAACTAATGACCTTCATTATTTTTCATCCTTTCAACTTTAACATCTTAACTTAAAATATTATACACCTTTCAAGATAGGATCGTATGATCATTTCAAAATAAAAAATGTAAGTTTTCTTTAAATAGTGAGGGATGGCTTATGATATAGCCTCTCCATTTCATTTTTGACGTGGAAGGAAATTTATGTTATACTAACAATTAAGTTGTTAAATAAGTTGCCCATATATCACTTGTTATTTAGAGTCGGTAATTTTTTTCCCTTTATTTAACAAGTGATTTTTATTTTTTTTATGGGGTCTACTTTGTAGGAGGTGCCTTCTTATGGCAATGGGATTCGGAAGGAAAAATACAGAAGAAATCAAAACAGAAGAAGTAAAGATCTGGGAGTGTACATCGGAAACATGTAACTGCTGGGTAAGAGATAATTTTAAAAGCAGTGAAAAGCCAACCTGTCCAATTTGTAAAAGTGAAATGTCATCTACTACAAGAGAACTACAAGTTGTCAATAATAATAGCATTTTTTCTAAAAGTTAACATACATGTAAGGGCGATATATTCGTCCTTTTTATTTTTTAAAAGAAAAATAATTAATATTTGGTTTGATGAACTTTAATCATATAGATGTAGAGGACCACGCTATCTTGCGTGGTTCTTTTCGAATTATACTTGGTATTAATCATTTGAGTCTTATACAATTGAATGAAGGGGCAGAAAAGAAAAGGTGAGATGATGAAAACAGTACTAGTTACAGACGATGATAAACATGTTAGATATATCGTAAAGAACTTATTAATGAAAGAAGGCTTCCGAGTGATTGAGGCTTCAAATGGAACAGAGGCATTGAAATTGCTCGAAAAAGATACATGTATACTTGCCATAGTAGATATTATGATGCCATATATGAATGGTTATGAATTAACAGAAGAAATTCGCAAAAATTATGATATTCCAGTGCTATTATTAACTGCCAAAAGTGAAATTGGAGATAAGGAAAAAGGCTATCTTTCAGGAACAGATGATTATGTTGTAAAGCCGTTTGAACCGAAAGAATTGCTATTTCGAGTAAATGCATTATTAAGAAGATATGGGAGAGCATTGGAGTCGAATATTCGAATCGGTTCTATGTATATTAATAAAAAAAGCTATGAAGTCGAATTAAGTGGAAAAACATATATTTTGCCGCTCAAAGAATTTGAACTAATATCTTATTTAGCCTCCCACCCAAATCGAGTTTTTAGTCGAAGTCAATTAATTGAGCATGTTTGGGGGATGGATTATGATGGAGACGAAAGAACAGTTGATGTCCATATTAAACGATTAAGGGAACGTTTTTCAAATACTGCTCATGATTTTTCTATTAAAACAATTAGAGGTGTTGGGTATTCCATGGAGGTTCAATAATGCGATCTCTATACGCTAAGTTTGCTGTTTCAACCATACTCATTATGTTAGTGAGTGGACTTATTTCCTTTCTGCTTTCAAATTATTACTACCAGAACACATTAAAAAAAGAAAATGATAAGAAGATTGTTAACATGGCTTTAGAAGTCGCAGATTTTATTCATGCACATGATGAGATAAACTTTAATGAATACTTTGAACATATAGGTTCCATTGGTTATCAAATTTATGTTGAAAATGAATATGGATTTAAACAATATTATGGAGCAGAATATCGCAAACATAATCTTCCGAAAGAATCTGTTCATAAAGTACTCAAAGGGGAAATTTATCATGGAATTGGTGAATTTCCACACAAAACTTTTGTGACCGGTTTTTTTGCTAATGAGCTACGTAATACAGTTGGGGTTCCTTTCAAGATTCAAGGAGAGCCCTATGCGCTATTTATTCGGCCAGATATTAAACTGCTGTTTAGTGAAATGCATGTTTTATTTGGTTGGTTAGTCGTTGGGATTATTGCTTTTAGTATTGTATTTGTCCTCATTAGCACGAAGTATCTTGTTCAACCAATCAGTCGTTTAAAGAAAGCGACAGCACTGATTGCAGACGGAGATTTTGGGATCAAACTTAAAACAAATCGACATGATGAAATAGGTGAGTTAACGTCAAGCTTTAATACGATGGCTCGAAAATTAGAAAATGTAGATGATATGAGAAAAGAGTTTATCTCAAATATTTCTCATGATATTCAGTCCCCACTGTCTAATATTAAAGGGTATATGAGACTGTTAAAAAACAGTCATTTAACAGATGAAGATAGACAATACATTGGAGTTGTAGATGCAGAAGTAAATCGTTTGTCGAATTTGACGAAGCAGTTATTGCTCTTGTCTTCAATTGATAGTAAGAAAGGCATGATGGAAACAAAAAGCTTTAATATTAGTGAACAAATCAAAAGCTTAGTAAGGCAATATCAATGGAGCCTAAGTGAGAAAGGAATTATGATGAGCTACTCACTGCCTGAAGCTTTTATCGAAGGAGACCCATCTTTACTTCATTCGGTTTGGGACAATCTTTTGACGAATGCGATTAAATATAATATTGAAAATGGGGAAATTGAAATAACGATAAATGAAACAGAACTTGAATTTATCATCACTTTTAAAGATACAGGGATAGGGATGGATAAAGATGTACTTGAACGAATTTATGACCGTTTTTATCGAGAAGATACTTCAAGAACACGCATTATCGAAGGAACCGGACTTGGCTTGTCCATAGTCGAATCGATTATTGCCATTCATAACGGTAGAATTGAAGCTACAAGTAATAAAGGAGCAGGAACGATCTTTACGGTAAGATTACCAAAAAAAAGAAATGAAAAAAGTGCTGAATAAGAGTAGCTACTCTTATGTTCTGCACTTTTTTAGTTTGTAAAGTGTTGTTCATATTCCGTTCATATTCGTAGGCTAAATTAAAGTAGGAAGGCTGAGGCTGCTAAGTTCCAACATCAATATTTTAAAGATAAGTCTTAAAGCATATTAATATCTTTAACACCATATTCATGTTTACAATGATAGTACTGGTATTTTTTACTTTTAATGGAGGCTAGAAATAATGAATCAAACTTACAGTAAACGATTGCTTAGATTATCTGCCATCTTTGCCTTTATTGGGGCATTCTTAGGATCTCATATGGCAGGAGCAGGGGATTATGCATTTCGACCCATTCATGCACACCTACTAGTTGTTGGTTGGTTAACATTGTTCGCTTGGGCTATCTTTTATAAAGTTTTTACTCCGAAAATCGGTCTATTAGCAAAACTCCATGTTAATACTGCGATTATCGGGTCGATTGGTTTAACAGGTGGAATGGCACTGTTTATCTTTAAACCAGCATTTCTCCCAAGTGTGGTAAATACGGTTTTATATATTGTCGGTGGCTCCATTTTATTACTAAGCTTTCTGTTTTTCCTTTTTTTAACATTTGCAAAAGAAGAAAAATAACAATGAAAAAGCACTTGGAATTCCAAGTGCTTTTTCATTCTAACAATTCGACTTAAGCTTGCACAGTATTCTTATTGAATGGCTTTCGAATGAGTGGAATGACAAAACGGTCTAAACCAAATTTTCCAGCATTATAACCAGCAACTAAAATAAATATTGTTAATACGACCATCTGTGCATTTGTACTTACTGTTCCAGAGAAAAGAAATGCAAAGTTCATGACAATACCGAAAAAAGCAGCTGCAGTTGTTAGACATCCGAGAATTAAACCAAGCCCTACTAAAAGCTCTCCCCATGCAACAAGAAAAGTAAATAATCCAGCATTTGGAACAGCCACACTATCTAAGAAGCTTGCCCACCAAGCTTGAACTGCTGGATGGTCACCAGATGCTTTAGCTACCGCCCCTTGAAGAAAACCTGCGGCATCAAATTCACCAAAAACTTTTTTATACCCGGCAGTAAGCCAAGAATAACCAAGATACAGTCTAATAATAGTTAACAAGCCAGCAGCAATTTGGCTTTCTCTCAACCATTTTACAAACATCCCCATCTCTTCCTTTCAAAAATATAATTATTATTACATTTATAGAATATCATGGAAATAAAAACAAAACTGCGAATTGTGATCTAAGTCACAAATTAGTAAAAGTAATTTGACAATATCATGAAATATTTCCAGTTTGCAGGATCTTATCGAATATACTCAATTGTATGAAAAATAAAGTGTGGAAATCAATTGAAAAAACATAAAATGAATTTGTCAATAAAAAATGTGCGTTAAATTTGTCAATTTTATGAACTATTCCTTGTTAAAATATTGGAAATGAATTATACTTTTTTTAAGACGCTATGTAATGGAGGGGTAAGGGATGATTCGAATTTTAGCGGCCGGAATTGGTGGCTTTATATTAGTATTTATTGAGTCTTATATTGTCCTCTACTTCAAAGGCTATCATACGATTGAATTTGGAGGAATAAGGCCGTTTGTTAATGTATGGGCGATGAACTTTTTTCTCTTGCTCACGATCTTAACACATATTAAGTTTTGGCATGATGAACGTGAGGCTGCTAGAGAAGGAGCTTCTCCAGAATAATAGGAAGAATAATGTGGCTTGTCAGGTGCTTTTTAAGCACTTTTTTTTGTTTTAAGGGAAATAATTACTCCCAAGTATATACCATTTTTAGGTAGTTTCAAGAAATTACGTGATCATATTCCAAATGAGGATGAAAGTAGAAAAAGTTGCTTGCATAAAGTTATCTAACTATTTATAATTATCATAACAAACGAAAACTTTGCTACTTTAAAATAATTTTTAATTTTACAACTAGAATTCTTTTATAGTTTGTAATCTTCCTTTATTTGGCAAACTATTTAAATTACATAATATATCCAGAAGCTTTTATAACATTTTAAAATATTAAAATAGTAAAGATCGTTTGGAAAATAGAGAAGGGGGAAATACTTTGAAAAAGAGATTATCAATCTTATTTAGCTTGTTGCTTGTTCTTAGCATGTTCCTTGCTGCTTGTAATGGGAATAAAGCAAGTACAGGTGAAGAAAAGCCAAAAGATGAAGGAAATAAAGAGCCGGCTGCCGAGGAGGTTGCACAAGATTTACGAATTAATATTAATACAGAACCACCTTCCTTGCACCCAGGTTTAGCAAAGGATACGACTTCAGGAACTGTATTGCGCCAAACTTTTGAAGGATTAACACGAATTAATCAAGACGGTGTTGCAGAGAATGCGGCTGCAGAAGATATTAAAGTTTCAGATGACCAAACAGTTTATACATTTAAATTACGTGATATGGTCTGGTCAAACGGTGATCCTGTTACTGCAAAAGACTTTGAATATGCTTGGAAATGGGCCTTAGACCCAAAAAATCAATCTGAATATGCTTACCAATTGTATTATGTTAAGGGTGGTGAGGCAGCAAATACAGCTGGCGGCTCTTTAGATGATGTTGGTGTTAAAGCATTAGACGAGAAAACACTTGAAGTTACACTCGAGAACCCAACTCCTTATTTCTTGGAGTTAACAGCTTTCTATACTTACTTACCTATCAACAGTAAAATTGCTGAAGCAAATCCAAATTGGGCAAATGATGCTGGCGACAATTACACAACGAACGGACCTTTCGTTATGACACAATGGTCTCATAGCGACAAAATTCTTTTAAAGAAAAACGAACAGTATTGGGATGCAGATTCTGTAAAGCTTAACTCAATTGAGATGATTATGATTAATGATCCAAACACAGAGCTGTCAATGTTTGATAATGGCGAGCTTGATTGGGCTGGGATGCCAACAGGAAATCTTCCAACAGATGCGATGCAGCACTTGAGAGATGAAGGACGTCTCAATGTTGAAGCAATTGCTGGGGTTTATAATTATAAGTTTAACGTAACGAAAGAGCCATTTAATAATGTGAACATTCGTAAAGCATTTACTTATGCAATTAACCGTCAAGAATTAATTGAGAATGTTACACAAGGTGAACAACTTCCAGCAATGGCAATCGTACCGCCATCAATGTTCCCTGAAAATGAAAAAGGCTATTTCGCAGATAATGATGTAGAAAAAGCAAAAGAATTTTTGCAAAAGGGATTGGAAGAGCTAGGATATAAGGATGTTTCAGAGTTTCCTGCTGTTACACTTTCTTATAATACAAGTGAAAATCATCAAAAGATTGCTCAAGCGATTCAAGATATGTGGAAAAATAATCTTGGAGTTGAGGTAGAGCTTGATAATCAGGAATGGGCTGTTTTCCTTGATAAGATGACGGCGCTAGATTACCAAGTTGGTCGAATGGGATGGCTAGGAGACTTTAACGATGCGATTAACTTCCTAGAAATGTACCGTGATGCTGATGGTGGTAACAATAATACTGGTTGGGAAAATCCTAAATTTAAAGAGTTACTTAATAACTCTGCTAATGAAGGGGATGCTGATAAGCGTCAGCAAATGCTGAAGGATGCAGAAGCGGTCTTTATGGAGGATATGCCGGCTGCACCAATTTATTTCTATACAAATACATGGGTGCAAGTTGATAATTTAAAAGATGTTGCTGTATCTGGACTTGGAGATGTCCAGTACAAGTGGGCTTACTTTGAATAAATAACAGTTAACTTGACCTGAAGGTATATGGGGCAGGGAAGATTTCCCCCTCGTATACCTTTTTTTGCCTAATTACTATAAAGGCCAAATTTATTCATGTTCATGAAAAGAATTGGAGGTGTTAAATGATGGCTAAATATATTGGTAAGCGCTTACTTTTTATGTTAATAACATTATGGCTAATTATTACAGCGACATTTTTCTTTATGCGCATTGCTCCCGGAAACCCATTTACCTCTGAAAAGAAAATGCCGCCAGAAATTGAGGCGAACCTAAATGCTCATTTTGGGCTCGATCAGCCTTGGTATGTCCAATATGGGGAATATTTAGTAAGGATCGTAAATTGGGATTTTGGACCGTCATTTAAATATAAAGCCCAAACTGTCAATGATTTGATTAATGAGGGTTTTCCAGTATCATTCGTTCTTGGGATGGAAGCGATCTTTTTAGCTGTTTCAATTGGAGTGCTTTTAGGTATTATTGCTGCATTAAAGCATAATAAATGGCAAGATTACTCAGCTATGATTTTTGCAGTTTTAGGAATTTCAGTTCCGTCCTTTATCATGGCTTCTGTTTTGCAATATATCTTTGCAATAAAACTAGGAATTTTTCCCGTTGCCCGCTGGGAATCTTTTATGCATACTGTTCTTCCAGCTGTTGCCCTAGCTTCTACACCAATGGCATTCATTGCAAGATTGACTCGTTCAAGCATGCTTGAAGTTTTAAACAATGATTATATTCGAACGGCAAAGGCAAAGGGATTAAGCCAAGGGGTAATAACAGTAAGGCATGCGATCCGCAACGCATTGCTTCCAGTGGTAACCTATATGGGACCATTGACTGCGGGAATTTTAACTGGAAGCTTTATAATTGAGCGGATTTTCGGAATACCAGGACTAGGAGCTCACTTTGTTACAAGTATTGGGAACCGCGATTATACTGTCATTATGGGGGTTACGGTATTCTATAGTATTCTATTACTCTTATCCATTCTCCTTGTTGATATTGCATATGGAATCATCGACCCACGAATTAAACTTGCCGGTGGGAAGAAGGGGGAGTAACTGATGCAGCATTCAAAGGATAAATTTCAACTTGTTGGAACAAGGATTTCAGAAGCTGAAAAAATCTCAAAACCAAGTCTATCGTTTTGGAAAGATGTTTTCATTCGCTTTAGAAAAAACAAACTAGCGTTATTTGGATTGTTTTTGTTATTTCTCCTTATTCTCATGGCTATTATCGGACCGCATTTAACAGACTATGATTATGCAACAAATAATTTAACGAATAAAAATAAACCCCCATCAGCAGAGCATTGGTTTGGTACAGATGATCTCGGACGGGATGTTTTCACACGTACATGGGAAGGGGCAAGAATTTCCATCTTTATTGGTGTAGCTGCTGCATTGATCGATCTCTTTATCGGAGTTATATGGGGTGGACTTTCGGGCTATAAAGGCGGACGAACAGATGAAATAATGATGCGGATTGCTGATGTACTTTACGGAATTCCATATTTATTGCTCGTCATTTTATTAATGGTCGTTCTTGGACAAGATCTTTGGACGATGATTATCGCAATGTCCATCATTGGTTGGATTAATATGGCAAGAATTGTCCGCGGGCAAGTTCTTTCTTTAAAAACACAAGAATATATACTTGCTGCGAAAACACTTGGGGCCAATACGAATCGAATCATGTTCCGTCATTTAATTCCTAATTCAATGGGGCCAATTCTAGTCACAATGACATTAACAATTCCAAATGCTATTTTTACAGAGGCCTTTTTAAGTTATTTAGGACTGGGATTGACTCCGCCTCTAGCTAGCTGGGGAACGATGGCAAATGATGGGTTACCAGCATTAAAGTATTATCCGTGGCGGTTATTTTTCCCGGCGACTTTTATTTGTTTAACCATTTTTGCCTTTAATGTTGTTGGTGACGGTTTGCGTGATGCTCTTGATCCAAGACTTCGTAAATAGGAAAAGCCGAGGCGGCTTGCCAGGGGCGACAAGCTTAAGGCGAGCTGGCATGAAGACTGTCCTTTAGTCTTCTTGGCAGATTGACTTAAGACCTCGAGACCCTAGACGCCGGAGCTAGACAGGGAGTGAGAATATGGAAAAAATATTAGAAGTGAAAGATTTAGCTGTCTCATTCCAGACTTATG
Organism: Cytobacillus sp. Bva_UNVM-123; assembly: GCF_046351715.2. Lineage (NCBI taxonomy): Bacteria > Bacillati > Bacillota > Bacilli > Caryophanales > Bacillaceae > Cytobacillus > Cytobacillus sp. Bva_UNVM-123. Next base: position 2,808,562 of record NZ_CM177772.1, on the reverse strand, counting down.
GAGGACAAGTTCAAGCAGTTCGAGGAGTTAGCTTTGACCTTCATAAAGGGGAGACTCTTGCTATTGTAGGTGAATCAGGCTCAGGTAAAAGTGTTACTTCACAGACAATTATGAAACTAATTCCGATGCCTCCCGGAAAAATTACAGGTGGTGAAATTCTTTTCAATGGAGAAGATATCGTTCCGAAAACAGAAAAGCAAATGGAGAAAATTCGCGGCAAGGAAATAAGTATGATTTTCCAAGATCCGATGACTTCTTTAAATCCTACATTGAGAATTGGCTATCAAATTATGGAAGTATTAATTAAGCACCAAAAAATGACAAAAAGTACTGCGAAAGCTCGGGCAATTGAGTTGCTTAGGCTAGTTGGAATTCCTATGGCTGAAAAACGAGTAAATCAATATCCACATGAGTTTTCAGGTGGGATGAGGCAACGTGCAATGATTGCAATTGCTTTAGCCGCAAATCCGAAGCTGTTAATAGCGGATGAACCTACAACAGCTTTAGATGTAACGATTCAAGCACAAATTCTCGAATTAATGAAAAATTTGCAAAGTAAAATGGATACATCCATTATTTTTATTACACATGATCTTGGTGTTGTCGCAAATGTGGCAGATCGTGTAGCAGTTATGTATGCTGGACAAATTGTTGAAATGGGAACGGTTGATGAAATTTTCTACGATCCAAGACATCCATACACATGGGGATTGTTAGCATCAATGCCGAGTTTAGATAATGATGATAAAGCAGAACTTGCTGCAATTCCGGGTACACCGCCGGATTTAACGAACCCACCGAAAGGCTGTGCATTTGCACCAAGGAACAATTACGCTTTAGCGATTGATTTTGAGGAAGAGCCTCCATTTTATCAAATTTCAGAAACGCATTTTGCCAAAACTTGGCTCCTTCATCCTGATGCACCTAAAGTAGTACCGCCAGAAGCTGTTTTAAAAAGGCAGCGTAAATTAACCTCCCAATTTGTTAAGCCAATTTTAGTGGAGGAGGGCAAATAAAGTGGCTGAGAAATTAGTTGAAATAAAAAATTTGAAGCAATATTTTAATAGTAGTAAATCAAATATGGTTAAGGCTGTTGATGGAATTACGTTCGATATTTATAAAGGGGAAACACTTGGATTAGTTGGGGAGTCGGGATGTGGGAAATCGACAACAGGTAGAACGATTATTAGACTCTATGAAGCTACTAGTGGCCAAGTTCTATTTAATGGTGAAGATGTCCATAGTAAAAAATCAGCAAGAGAACTTAAGAAATTTAATAGGAAAATGCAAATGATTTTCCAAGATCCGTATGCTTCTCTTAATCCACGTATGACAGTGGCTGATATTATCGCAGAAGGGATTGATATTCACGGACTGGCAAAAACTAAGAAAGAGCGAATGGAAAAAGTTTATGAACTTCTTGAAACAGTAGGATTGAATAAGGAGCATGCGAATCGTTATCCACATGAATTTTCCGGCGGTCAAAGACAACGAATAGGCATCGCCCGTGCACTTGCTGTTGATCCCGATTTCATTATTGCTGACGAACCGATCTCTGCTTTGGACGTTTCGATTCAAGCGCAAGTTGTTAATTTAATGAGAAAGCTTCAACGAGAAAAAGGGTTAACCTATTTATTTATTGCTCATGATCTTTCAATGGTTAAATATATTAGTGATCGAATAGGGGTCATGTATTTCGGCAAGCTAGTAGAGCTTGCAAGTTCCGAAGAATTATATAAAAACCCAATGCATCCTTATACTCAATCACTTCTATCGGCGATTCCGCGTCCTGATCCTGAAATTGAACGGATTCGCATTCGAAAAACGTATGATCTTAAAGTTCATAATTATAGTGACAATGATGAACTAGAGATGAGAGAAATTACTCCTGGACATTTTGTTTATTGTTCAAAGAAGGAAGAAGAACAATATAAGGCTCAATATAAGAAATAGGGAGTTAAAAAGCCACGCGAAAAGACAATTATCGTCTTTACACGTGGCTTTAATTATTTAATGAATTTTACTTTAATATTTGCTTAAACACTTTCTTGCTTTGGTCCACGTTTACGGTATATAACGTGGCTTCGAGATAAGTAACGGAATGGCACACTAAACACATGAACCAGACGAGTAAACGGCCATGAAGCAAAAAGCCCGAATGCAGCTAGCATATGGATTTTGAACCAAGTTGGGACGGTTTCTAAATAGCTGACATCTGGATGGAAGAGCAGTACACCTCTGAGCCAAGGACCAATCGTTGCCCGGTAGTCAAATCCATTAGAATCAATATTCAAAAATGTTGCAGACATTCCAGATAGGATAACAATTAAAAGAAATATAAGTGAAACCCAATCACCTTTCGTACTTGTCGCAATGAGTCTGCGAACAGTCATGCGGCGATAAAGAAGAATCAATATCCCGACTGTTGCCGCAATCCCAGCTGGTATACCGCCTATTAATGCTATAGTATGGTATTGATGCTCAGATACTCCCATTGCTTCATATACACCTATTGGGATTAATAAGCCCATTACGTGACCTCCGAAAACAAAGATGATACCCCAGTGGAATAAATTGCTGCCAATTCTTAATAATTTTTTTTCTAATAATTCACTTGATTTAGAAGTCCAGCCAAATTGATCATGCTGATAACGATATATATGTCCTCCGATAAAGATGGTTAACACAATATATGGGAGAACTACCCATAAAAATTGTTCAAACATAATTCTTCACTCCTTCTTACAGACTTTGTTATGCCTGCTTCTTGAAGAGCTAACATAATGGCTCTCAACAGATGGCCATATAAATTATCATTTGGGTTAACATTTCCTGCAATTTCTTTCATGTTCACGAGATATCGTTCAAAAACAGGCTTCATTATCTCTTCATCAACAAGGCTAGCAAATTCGAGCATAATTGGTAAGTAATCTGGTAATTCTTTGTCAGTTACCGAAAATCCGTGTAGCTTATAATAATTCTTCAAAAAAAGGAGATCCATCCCACGTTCACGCTGTTCACCGTTTGACATATATGTCACATAGAGATTCGATTTTTTCCCGAAATCGAATGTGTTCACATATATTGAAACTAATTCAGCTTGTGCCATATTTTTAGCCTTCTGAAAAAAATAGCCGATTTCCTCTTTAATATGCGGAATTGTCATCGATTCAAGTTCAGATTCCATTTCCTCAACTGAATCGATATACTCCTGATCAGGATAGCTTAATAAATAGGAGCAAAGCTGAAAAGTTTCTTGGAGTTGCTGATAATTCATTTACAAACACCCACTTTCATTTTAAAGTGTCCCACAAGCACCTGGACCACCAGCAAATGCTAGGCCACAGCTTCCTTGTTCTTCATAAAGGTTAGCGACTTCCTCACGATGTGAAGGAGGAATAACAAAACGGTCCTCAAATTTAGCGATGGCAAGCAGACGGTACATATCATGCATATCTTGTTCGGTTAATCCTAATTGTTCAACGACTGAAAGATTAGGTTGTTTTTTCGTTTGGACGCTTCTCATAAATGTTCTCATCACTGCCATTTTCTTTAAAACGTTACGAATATGTGTTTCATCACCTGCTGTGAGAAAATTAGCTAAGTACTCAATTGGAATTCGCATTTGATCGATAGCAGGGAAAATGTCATCTTCGCTTGAATGGCTTCCTACTCCCTCGAACATATTCATGATTGGACTTAATGGCGGGATATACCATACCATTGGCATTGTCCGATACTCTGGATGGAGTGGGAGGGCAATTTTCCAATCAATAATCATTTTATAAATGGGTGATTTTTGTGCTGCTTCGATAAATGCCATTGGAATGCCTTCTTTCTTTGCAGCTGCTACGACTTCGGGATCATTTGGATCTAGAAAAATGTCTAATTGAGCATGATACAAATCTTTTTCATTTGCCAAAGCTGCTTGTTCAACTTTATCTGCATCATAAAGCATGACACCGAGATAACGAATCCGACCAACACAAGTTTCTGAACAAATCGTTGGTAGTCCAGCTTCAATTCTTGGAAAACATAATGTGCATTTTTCGGCTTTATTTGTTTGCCAGTTAAAATAAACTTTTTTGTATGGACATGAAGAGACACAGTGTCTCCATGCACGGCATGCATTTTGGTCAACTAAAACGATTCCATCCTCATCACGTTTATACATTGCTCCTGATGGACAAGCACTCACACATGATGGGTTAATACAATGTTCGCATATTCTTGGTAAATACATCATAAATACTTCTTCAAATTCAGTCCGAATTTGATTTTCCATTTTTTCGACATTCGGATCTTGTAGACCAGTTATATGACCGCCAGCTAAATCATCTTCCCAGTTTGGTCCCCAAAGAACCTCCATAAATTCACCAGTTAAGGCAGATTTCGGACGGGCCACAGGTTGAGTTTTCCGCTCTGGGCTATTTGTTAATGTTTCGTAATCATAGTTCCAAGGCTCATAATAATCATCGATTGTCGGAAGATTAGGGTTATAAAATAAATTAAGTAAACGATTCGTTTTTGAACCAGACTTTAATTGTAGTTTTCCGTTTTTTACTTCCCAGCCTCCACGGTATAAGTCTTGATCTTCCCATCGTTTAGGATAGCCAATGCCAGGCTTCGTTTCAACGTTGTTAAAGTACATATATTCTGCACCTGGACGATTTGTCCAGGTGTTTTTGCATGTAACACTGCAAGTATGACAGCCAATACATTTATCTAAATTCATGACCATTCCAATTTGCGCTTTAATCTTCAAGCCAATCAACCTCCTTAAGTTTGCGGATAATGACATTTACGTCACGCTGATTTCCGGTTGGTCCGTAATAGTTAAAGCCATAGCTTAATTGAGCATATCCGCCAATCATATGAGTTGGTTTTACAAAGATTCGTGTAGGACTGTTATGGGTGCCTCCACGATTGCTCGTTAATTTCGTTCCAGGAACATTAATATGTCGGTCTTGAGCATGGTGCATAAAAGCCATTCCTCTAGGAATTCTGTGAGATACAACGGCTCTTGCCACGACTACACCATTGCGATTAAAACATTCGATCCAATCGTTATCTTCCACACCAACTTCATTGGCATCTTCTTTATTCATCCAAACAGTTGGTCCTCCGCGAAACAGTGTTAGCATCGGCTGGGAATCGAAATACATACTATGAATAGACCATTTATTATGTGGAGTTAAATAGTTTAAGACAATTTCTTTTCCTTCTGCATTTGGTCGATTTTTCTTAAATGGCTGTTGCTGCAAAATAGGTTTAAATGTTGCCATTGCTTCACCAAATTCCTGCATCATTTCATGGTCAATATAAAATGATTGTCTGCCCGTAATTGTTCGCCAAGGTATAAGCCGCTCGACATTTGTTGTGAAAGGTGAGTAACGGCGCCCACCTTTTTCAGAACCACTGAAGGCAGGAGAGGTAATAACTGTTTTTGGTTGTGATGTGATTTGGGCAAAAGTAAAGCATTCTTCCTCGCGTTCTGCTGCTAAATCTGTAAGCTTTAGATCTGTTTTCTTTTCAAGAGCTTCCCAAGCTTTAACCGCCATTCTGCCATTTGAAGTGGAGGATAATGTTAATACAGCCTCACAAGCATTTTTCGCTGTGTCAAGACTTGGACAACCTTCACCAATGCCGCTACGAACAGTTCCTAGGACGTTTTTCAGCTTGTTGTATTCCTCTTCAGCAGACCAATTGATTCCCTTAATTCCATATGGGGTATTTTTAACGCCAGGTCCTAAGGAAGTCATTTTCTCATATATAAGCTTGAAATCTCGCTCGACTACATGAATTTGTGGCATGGTTTTACCAGGAATCGGCTCACATTCGCCTTTGCTCCAATCTTTAATTACTCCGAATGGCTGAGCCATTTCTTGTGGAGTATCATGTAGAAGTGGAGTAGCAACAACTTCTTTAATTGGCTCCAAATCGAGCTCGGCAGCCAAATTGGAAACTGATTTTGCAATCGATTTAAAGATTTCCCAGTCTGAGCGTGCTTCCCAAGGTGCTGATATTGCAGGGTTAAACGGATGAATGAACGGGTGCATATCTGTGCTGCTTAAATCATGCTTCTCATACCATGTTGCAGCAGGAAGGATGATATCAGAATAAAGGGCAGTTCCAGCCATACGGAAATCTAAATTGATTAATAAATCAAGTTTTCCTTCAGCTGCTTCGTCATGCCATTTCACTTCTTCTGGTTTTAAGCTGTCTTCATCATCATTCAATACTCCACTCGTTGTTCCTAGTAAATGCTTTAGAAAATATTCATGGCCTTTACCTGAGCTTGAAATTAAGTTTGATCGCCAAACAAATAAGTTTCTTGGGAAGTTAACAGGATTGTCCGGATCCTCAATAGCAAACTGTAATTTGCGTTCTTTCAGTTGGTTAGCTACGAAACGACCAATTTCTTCAGGTGTTTGGGCGCCTGTTTTAACGGCTTCATTATAAATATCAATCCCATTTTGATTAAATGTTGGATAAGAAGGAAGCCAGCCAAGTCTAGCAGCCATCACGTTGTAATCAGCATAATGGTCATAGCGTGCTTTATCATAAATAGGTGAAATATGTTCGCTAACCGGCTGTTCTTCATAACGCCATTGATCTGTTGAAAAATAGAAAAATGATGTTCCATTTTGTAGTTTTGGCGGACCTGACCAGTCTTTTGCAGTCGCAATCGTTTGCCAGCCCTCAACAGGTCTTAGCTTCTCTTGACCAACATAGTGAGCCCAGCCGCCGCCATTAACACCTTCAGCACCAACAAAAAGGACAAGGTTTAATACTGCCCGATAAATGGTATCTGAGTTGAACCAATGGTTAATTCCAGCGCCAACGATAATCATGGAGCGCCCATCTGTATCAAGGGAGTTTTGCGCAAATTCACGAGCAATTTTTACAACAAGTTCCTTTTTCACTCCTGTAATCTTTTCTTGCCATGCTGGAGTAAAGGGAATATCATCGTCAAGTGATTTGGCAGTCTCACCACCAAGACCTCTATCAACCGCATAGTTAGCTAACGTTAAATCATAAACGGTCGTTGTATAAAAAATATTTCCATTGCTTTCTACTTTTCTCACTGGCACATTGCGATAGAGCACTCGATTTCCATCATGTGAAAAATATGGAATTTTAACGGTTGCAATTTCTTCTTCAATACCTTGGAAGGATAGTCTTGGATCAATGTTCTCTCCAGTTTCTTCATCCAGCATTTTTAAATTCCATTTTGCTTTATCTTCCCATCTTGCCCCCATTGTTCCATGTGGGATGACAAATTTTCCATTTAATTCGTTAAAAAGGACAGGTTTAAACTCTCCATTTCCAGTATTTTTCCCAAGATCAACAGCATTGAGGAAACGGTCAGGGATGAAATGGTCTCCGTCTTTTTTCAATGTGACGACGAAAGGGAAATCAGTATATTGTTTTGAATAATTAATAAAATAGTCATGCTGGTTTTCGACATAAAACTCTTTTAAAATAACATGTCCCATTGCCATTGCTAACGCACCATCAGTACCTTGCTTTACTTTCATCCAGTCATCAGAAAATTTGGTCGATTCAGCATAGTCTGGGCTAACAGAGACAACTTTAGTTCCACGATATCGTACTTCTGCAAGGAAATGAGCATCAGGTGTTCTTGTTTGCGGAACGTTTGAGCCCCAAGTCATAATATAACCAGAATTGTACCAGTCACTGCTCTCAGGTACATCTGTCTGATCTCCCCAAATTTGTGGTGAAGCAGGAGGGAGGTCAGCATACCAATCATAGAAACTAAGCATTGGACCACCCATTAATTGCATAAACCGTGAACCAGAAGCATAGCTTACCATCGACATTGCCGGAATCGGTGTAAAGCCGACGTTTCGATCTGGACCGTATTTAATGATTGTATAAAGCATAGATGCTGAGATTAGCTTCAATACTTCATCCCATTCAGCCCGAACTAGTCCACCTTTTCCCCGTGTTTGCTTGTATGCCTTAGCTTTTTCAGGGTTTTCGACAATGCTCTTCCAAGCTTCTAACGGACTTTCATTCACTTTTAAGGCTTCACGCCACATATTTAAAAGAGCACCACGAACATATGGATATTTCACACGTAATGGACTGTAAATATACCACGAAAAGCTTGCTCCACGAGGGCAACCGCGCGGCTCAAAGTCAGGCATATCAGGTCCAGTTGAAGGATAATCTAATGCTTGACCCTCCCATGTGACAATGCCATCCTTTACATAAACATCCCAGCTGCATGATCCGGTACAGTTTACTCCATGTGTGGAACGAATAACTTTATCATGCTGCCATCTTTGGCGATATGCTTGTTCCCAATTTCGATTTTCATAAGTTGTTTGGCTATGATTATTGGCTTGTTTTTCTATTGGTTTTAAATATTTGAGACGATTTTGTAAAGGTGAACGCTTCTTCATAAAAATCTCTCCCTTTCAAATCTTAATAATTTATTTGAATTATTAGCTTAGCTTCACTGTAACAATATCGAGATAGTGGAAACTGTGAAGTACTTCACACCGTACACTTTTGTCATATTTTAGACAAAATAAATGGTTTGTTGCTTTTTTAATAGGAATTAGCTTCGTGTGCATTGAAAGTTTGGACATAAAAAAAGACTGACATTAGTCAGTCTCAGACTGTAGACAAACTATTTTTGGAGAGTTCAGATGCTAAAAAATAGTTTGTCTCTTTCTTTATAGCAAATTTATCCAACAACATTTAACTAGTGTTTTCTATGCTACAATTTACTATAAGTGAGGAAGGAAGGTGTCTTATGAAAATATCCGTTTATGTTGCAAGTGCATTTAGCAAGGATCATAAAGGCGGAAATAAAGCAGGAGTGGTATTTATTGAGAATACATTGTCCACTACTCAAAAAATGGCAATAGCCAAACAACTGGGCTATGCGGAAACCGCATTTATATCAGAATCTGAAATTGCTGATTATAAATTTGAGTATTTTACACCAAAAGAAGAAGTTGATTTATGTGGTCATGCCACAATTGGCTCTTTCGCGATACTGATGCATTTAAATAAACTTTTCAGGAATCGCTATACGATTGAAACGAACAGCGGTGTTCTTACTATTACCATAAAAGATGACATCATATTCATGGAACAAAACAAACCGATATTCTATGATGTTGTATCTCCAAACGAGTTCATCGACTGTTTTGACATTAAAGCTATAGACAATAAATACCCAATTCAAATTGTCTCCACGGGCTTAAAAGATATTTTAATTCCTATAAAAAGCGAAACACGATTACATGCACTGCAACCTAATTTTGAAAAAATTAAAGAAATCAGCAAGTATTATAATGTTGTCGGGATGCATCTATATACTTTTAATGACAATCGAATTATATGCAGAAATTTTGCTCCACTATACGACATCAATGAAGAAGCAGCGACTGGAACTTCAAACGGTGCATTAGCTTGCTACCTTTATGAACAGCACTACTTGCAAAAAGAAGTCTATGTATTTGAACAAGGTTATTCTTTACACTCGCCTTCCGAAATATTAGTTAAATTAGCAACCAATAGCAAGAATGAAATAGAAAAAGTTTATGTTGGCGGCAAAGGCTATTACTGTGAAACTAAGTGTTTAAATGTAGAAAATATTGAGTGAAAATAAAAAAACACCGAAAAAAAGGTTGAGAAAATAATTTCTCAACCTCAGACTGTAGACAAAGTATCTGATTATTCGATACTTTGTCTTTTTTTCTTGGTAAAATGGAGAAAAGGAGCTGATTTAGATGTTGAAAAAACAAGATATGAGTAAACGAGATCAAATTGGTTTTTATTCTTTAGATGATTTTATATTAAAAGCTTACAAGAAGAAGTTGAGAAGGATAGAGAAAAACGATTAAAAAAGCCCTTAAAAAGAAAAATAGGAAGTGATTTAAAAGTAAAAAAGAAAAAAGTAAGTACGACAGATAATGAAAGTGGTTGGTTTCATAAGGGAGAACATAAACAAGTATTTGCCTATGCCACACAAGTGGCATGTGATAAAAATGGATGGGTATTAGGCTATACAACACATCCTGGAAATCAACATGACAGTAGAACTTTTATTTTTCTTTATAATAAATTAAAAAGCCATTTTACTTTAGATAAACTAATAATGGATGCTGAATATAAAACGCCTGGAATAGCACATAAATTATTTGAAGATGATTTAATTCCTGTTTTCCCCTACAAACGACCTATGACTAAAAAAGGATTTTTCAAAAAATATGATTATGTTTATGATGAATATTTTGATCGTTACATTTGTCCTATATGAAAACTTTAAATTATACAACAACTAATAGAGAAGGTTATAAAGAATATAAAAGTAATCCCAATGATTGTTCGTCTTGTCCATTCATTACCTCATGTACAGAATCAAAGAATAAAACTAAGTTAATTATGAGACATTTATGGGAAGATGAAATGGAACGATGTGAGGATATCCGTCATTCCCTTGGAATGAAACAACTTTATGGAATTAGAAAGCAAACAATAGAACGATTATTTGGAACAGCTAAAGAATTTCATGGTCTTCGCTATACGAATATGATTGGTAAAGAAAAAATGCACATGAAAATGGGGCTTACTTTTGCTTGTCTAAATATAAAAAAAATAGCAAAAATCCTGAAATTAAGAGACCAAAAGGACTCTATTTTTTTTCCTATTTCTATGTTTTAATTCAAAAATAGAGAAATAGATAAAAAAACAAACACATTATTTAATTGAACAATGTGTTTGTCTTCAATCTGAGACTGACATTAGTCAGTCTGTAAAGAAATTCTCCTTATTCAATGCTACAATATGTGATAGGACAATTTTCACAAGCAATTTCATCTCTTAAATATTGAAGATTATGAATGGTGATTTTACCCTTATTTATTGAAATAACACCTTCACGTTTTAACTCATTAAGAAACTTGTTCGTACTTTCTCTCGATGTTCCGCAAAAGTTTCCTAGCTCTTGGTTTGTTAAAGGAAGATCAATCAATACTCCATTTTTTTTCATAACACCATAACTATTTGTCATTCGAATGAGAGTGGAATACAATGCACCTTTTTTTCCATGAAGAACGAGATCACGAAATTTCGTTTGTGTTTTTCGAAAATGATCACTCATCCATTTCATAAATTCAAAAGCTAATGCACTATTATTAAATATTTCTTTCTCAATCACAGCTTTTTTGAGGACAGCGACTTCGCCTTCTTCAACTACTAATGCACTTAGGAGATACTTAGGGGAATTAGTGAACAAAGTTAATTCACCACAAATATCATTTTCTCCAGCAATTCGTAATGTTAGTTCACGTCCGTCAGCAGTCACTTTACTTATTTGCACTTTTCCTGAAACAATGATGTATAGTTGTTCTGCATCTGTTCCTTCTCGAAATAAATATTGACCTTTTTCAGTGCTTATTGTTCGATCGGCTAATCGAAGTAGTTCCTTGATTTCAATTGATTGAGTTGGTCTCATTTGATGAGGCATATAATTACCCCCTTGTATATTAATCCGACGAACGCTGTTACTCTCATTTTAACATAATTTAACTCATCATTCTTTAAAAATAACCTGTGAAGATTTTATGAACTCGAAAAATGTGTGAACATCTTCACATCTTAAAGTTAAAGATTTTTTTACGCTGTAAATAAGCAAGGGGAAAATACATGTATTGTTAACCTGAATTAATTTAGTTAAAGGATGAAAGGGGAATGTCATTATGAAACCAAAGGCATTACAATTACCTCTTCAAACAATAAGTTTAATTGCTGGATTCATGGTATGGGTCATTCTATCTGCTCTTATGCCGTTTATTAAAGAGGATATTCAATTATCTGCAACTCAATTATCATTAATTACGGCAATCCCTGTCGTGTTAGGATCCATATTAAGAATTCCAATAGGCTATTGGACAAATCGCTTTGGGGCACGGAAGTTATTTTCAATTAGCTTTTTGCTTTTATTGTTCCCGATATTTTATATTAGCAATGCAAATACCTTCAATGATTTGCTAATAGGTGGGCTTTTTCTTGGGATAAGTGGGGCTGTTTTTTCAGTTGGTGTTACTTCATTGCCAAAATACTACCCGAAAGAAAAGCATGGATTTGTTAACGGAATTTATGGTGCTGGTAATATTGGTACTGCCATTACAACGTTTGCTGCACCTGTGATCGCCATTTCAATTGGATGGCAAGCTACGATTAAACTATATTTAATTTTAGTACTTGTAATTGCTGTTTTGAACTTTTTCTTAGGTGATAAAAACGAAGCAAAAGTAATGACACCGTTAAGTGTGCAAATAAAAGGTGTTTATAAAAATGAGAAGCTATGGTTTTTAAGCTTATTTTACTTTTTAACATTTGGAGCATTTGTAGCATTTACGATTTATTTACCTAACTTTCTAGTCTCACATTTTGAACTTGAAAAAGTTGATGCAGGTTTAAGAACAGCAGGGTTTATTGCAATAGCGACTTTCTTGCGTCCTGTTGGCGGTTGGCTTGGTGATAAATTTAATTCCTTTAAAATATTAATGATTGTTTTTGGAGGATTAACCTTATCAGGAATAATTCTCGCATTTACTCCATCATTGCTAGTTTATTCAATCGGTTGTATAACCATCGCCATTTGTGCAGGACTTGGAAATGGCACGATTTTTAAACTTGTACCAATGTACTTTTCAAAGCAAGGTGGAATTGTTAATGGAATCGTTTCAGCTATGGGAGGGTTGGGAGGTTTCTTTCCACCATTAATTCTTTCATTCTTATTTAACTTAACAGGTCATTATGCCATCGGATTTATGGCATTATCTCAAGTTGCCATGGCAAGCTTAATCATTGTTATCTGGATGTATTATCAAGATAAATTAAATATGGCTTCGCTTATTCTTAATCACACTGTTGAAGGAGTAATGGTGACAGATGTAAATGGGAATATCGAACAAGTAAATCCAGCCTTTACAATTGTAACTGGATATGATGAAGACGAAGTAATCGGGAAGAATCCCCGTATTTTGAACTCAGGAAAACATGGAACAGCTTTTTATGAAGAAATGTGGCAAACGATTAAAGAAGATGGCCATTGGCAAGGGGAAATATGGAATAGAAAGAAAAATGGACAAGTATATTTAGAATGGCTCTCAATTAGTGCGATTAAGAATGACACTGAAGAAATCAAAAATTACGTTGCAATGTTTAGTGAAATCAAACAAATATCATAATACCTATTAGGCTGTTAGTTCAATAAATGAACGAACAGCCTTTTTTGTGGCTCAATTAGACATAAAAAAAGCAAAGGAGCTTTCATTAGGAAACACCTTTGCTATTATTTAATTAGTTTTTTATTTCTTCATTTTCATAATTTAACTGCCATTCTATTCCGAATTTGTCGGTGATTTGGCCATAGCATTTGCTCCAGAAAGTTTCTTGAAGCTCCATATTTACGGTACCATCTTCTTTTAGTTTATGGAAGATTGACTTTATTTCATCTTCATTATGACTGACTACAGATAAACTAATATTGTTTCCTAGGACGAAAGGAGAACCAGGAAACGTATCGGAGAACATAACCATGCTTCCATTAATAGTAAGGCGTGCATGCATGACTAGATTTTTTGCTTCTTCTGGTAAGGGATACTCAGGGTTTGGTGGTGTATCTCCAAAAGTCATAATATGGGGCTTGTCTGTTCCAAAAACTTCTGCATAAAATTCAACAGCTTCACGACAATTACCATTAAAATTTAAATAAACATTAACAGCCATTTGCAATCACTCCTTCATTTGAAATACTTTCGAAACTTATTGTACCATTCTACTTTTTTAATTTCAAAATTTTATTTCTTTTCTTTCATCTTCCATATCCAGATTGCTAGCTGAAGTGTAAGTGCGTCTTGAAAATGCTGTGGATCATAGCCCGTTTTTTCTTTAATTTGCTTAATTCGATAAATAAGTGAATTACGATGAATAAACATACTTTTAGCACAATCACTAATATTTAAGTTGTGAGCAATAAATTGTTCTACCGTTTGGATTAGTTTTTCAGATAAATTATTTAATATTCTAGTGGAAAATTGTTGCCTAGACCGCTTATTAATTTGCTCTAAAAGAGCCTGTATTTCAATATCAGCATATGCGATAATAGGCATTTCTAATGTGCTCGCTTTTAAAGAACTTAAAGCTTCCTCGTAATGTTTAATATGTGCTAGCTCCATCACTTGTAAACCCATTCCAATCTTTGCTTCTATCCCTTTCGCATTTATTATTTTTAAACTTTTACATAATTTTGCTATAAAATCTGCTTCTTTCATTTTCGAATTTACTATAAATAATAGGTTCGCATTTAAAAAACCAATTAAAGTATGTTTCGGATTAAAAAAATGCTCTAAAAGCTGGAATAGCTCACTTTTTTTTACGTGAAATAGCTCCAAATTAATCATCGCTACTTGATAAGGTGGACATAATTGGACTTCAATTAATTGAAGACGATTCATAATAGAGTCCATATTTAGCGGAAAGCTTATGACTTCCTCAAAAATGAGCTCTTTCATATGCTGTTTCCATTCCAATTGTTTCATCAGAAACGATTGTTGAATGATCATTTCTGTGATCATTTTTACAAGCTCTCCGAATTCCATAATTTCATCAGAATTTCCAGTAATTCCCATTACCCCGATCATATCGTTTTGAAATTGGATTGGAAGGTTAATTCCAGGACGAGCTCCTTCCCAATGTTTTTGCTCATTTTCCCGAATAATAAGCGGCATTCCTGAACGTAGTACTTCGATCGCACCGTAATGTGCTTTGTTCACACGTTGTAAATCGCCTGAAGCAATGATCGTTCCATTTTCATCCATAATATTAATATTTCGATTTAGCCGATTCATTGTTTGTTCTACAATTTCTTTTGCAACCTTTTTCGTTAGCATAATATGCAACCTCATAACATTTATTTTTGTATAGGATAGATAAAAATAAGTATAAAAACAGCTCGTTTTTTGTTTATTGGAAACGATGAATAACTTTGTGTGTGACTTTATAATAAATATTAAGCTAGTTTGTGTTATACAACAATGTTTTTTTGAAATAACAGTTATACATAAGTATACAATTCTAGCCAGCTTACTTGAAAAATGAAGGACTTTCAAAGTTTTCGATTATTTTTTTAAGGTGGAACATGATATGAAAATTGTTATTGCACCAGATTCATTCAAAGGTAGTTTAACGGCTATTGAAGCTGCACAAGCAATTGAAAGAGGGGTGAAAAAAGCATTACCTAGTGGAGAAACAGTCATTGTTCCTGTTGCAGATGGTGGGGAAGGAACGATGGAAAGCTTAGTAAAAGCAACGAATGGTCATAAAGTTGAATGGACCGTAAAAGGGCCAATGCAAAATCCTGTTCAAGCAGCTTATGGAGTTCTAGGAGACAGCGAAACATGTGTAATTGAAATGGCGATGGCGTCAGGAATATGTCTCGTTAATTCGGAAAATCTTAATCCAATGAAAGCTACGACATTCGGTACAGGTCAATTAATTAAAAAAGCACTAGATGATGGTTTCAGAAAATTCATTCTTGCAATTGGTGGGAGTGCTACTAATGATGGTGGAATTGGAATGCTCCAAGCGTTAGGAATGAGGCTGTTAGATAGTGACGGATTATCTGTACGTTATGGTGGTGCCAAGCTTGCCCGAATTGCTTCGATCGATACTTGTGATTTTGATGGGCGAATAGCAAACAGTGAATTTATTATAGCCTCTGACGTCCAAAATCCATTAATCGGTGAGAACGGAGCAACATATATATTTGGACCCCAAAAAGGAGCAACACCTGAAATGGTTAAAGTACTTGATAAAAATTTATCTCATTGGGCTGATTTGGTAGAGAAACAAATAGGTATTCATTTGCATGATCGGCCAGGTGCAGGTGCAGCGGGTGGCATTGGTGGAGCTTTTCAAGCTTTTTTTCCTTCTAAAACAAATAGAGGAGTTGACATCGTTATTACATATTCAAAGCTCGTGGAACAATTAGAAAATGCAAATATCGTTATAACTGGTGAAGGACAAATTGACTTTCAAACAGCTTCTGGAAAAACACCGATGGGAGTAGCTGAAGCTGCTATGAAAAAGGGAATTCCTGTTTTTGCCCTCACTGGATCGATTGGCCAAGGAATCGATATTTTATACGAGCATGGGATTACGAGTGTTCATAGTATTATCAATACTCCAATGTCTCTCCAGGAAGCGATAACAAGAGCAGAAGAATTGCTTGAACGAACAGCTGAACAGGTTATGCGAACATATATCGCTTCATTTATAAGTAAATAATCATTCTCACATGACATCTCTGCTGAATAAGAAAACTAGTTAACAGGAGGAAAATATCGTGTTATTTGCTGTATTAATCATTGGAGTTTTATTGATTATTGTTGCTACTTCAAAATTTAAACTACATCCATTCCTATCGCTTTTATTAGGAACTTTATTTGTTGGGTTTGCTTCCGGGATGCCACTTACGAGTTTAGTTGAGAATATTAATACAGGTTTTGGTAGTTTAATGGGAGGAATAGGTCTCGTCATTGTATTCGGGACCATTATTGGTACAATATTAGAAAAAACAGGTGCAGCTTTACGAATGGCAGAAGTTGTCCTTCGCGTAGTAGGTCCAAAAAGACCGCAGCTTGCGATGAGTATTATTGGATATATTGTTTCAATCCCTGTGTTTTGCGATTCTGGTTTTGTTATTTTGAATAGTTTAAGAAAGGCGTTAGCTAAAAGAGCAAAGGTTGCGGCAGCATCAATGTCTATAGCGCTAGCAACTGGATTATTTGCAACCCATACTTTAGTTCCACCAACTCCTGGACCAATAGCTGCAGCTGGAAATATAGGGGCAGAAGGCTATTTAGGCACAATCATTTTAATCGGTTTAATTGTCGCCATTCCAGCAACCATTGTTGGTTATTTTTGGGCAACCAAGGTCGTTACAAAAATAGAAGTAGAGGAAACGGGAGAAGAATTAGATTATGATGAAATTATTCGCTCATTTGGGAAAATGCCTTCTACTTTTAAATCCTTTTTACCGATTGTCTTACCAATTGTATTAATCGGAGTTGGGTCTGTCGTTTCATTTTTCAAGATGGAAGGTAATCTAGCAGCTTTCTTGTCCTTTCTAGGTCAACCAGTCATTGCCCTTATGGCAGGTATGCTTGCTGTATTTACTTTATTGCCTAAATATAATGAAGAAACTTTATCAAAATGGATCGGTCAAGCTTTATTAGATGCTGCACCAATCCTGCTTATTACAGGTGCTGGTGGAGCATTTGGCACTGTGATCAAAAATACAGGCATAGCTGACATCATTCAAGGATGGAATCTAGCGAATACATTCTCAGGAGCGTTATTTCTGCTTATTCCTTTCCTTATTGCTACGGCGCTTAAGTCAGCACAAGGTTCTTCCACCGCAGCACTCGTCATTACATCCTCTTTAATTGCTCCATTGCTCCCAACAGTTGGGATAGAAGGTGCTGTACCTTTAGCTTTAGTCGTTATGGCAGTCGGAGCCGGTGCTATGACAGTAAGTCATGTAAATGATAGCTTCTTCTGGGTTATTACGGAATTCAGTGGGATGAAAGTACAAGATGCTTATAAGGCACAAACGATGGCTACCCTTTTGCAAGGGATTGTAACGATTATCGTAACGATGATTCTCTGGGTAATTTTAGTTTAATAGATTAAGATGAAAGGAGGCAGTCCTCAAAAAGTCATTGTTTAAGACTTATGAGGGCATCCTCTTATTTATTTTGCTTTCGACACTTTTATTACTCGATCAAAAATAGGATAAAGGAAATAGCCTAGCAAAAATCCAAAGCAGTTCAAAATAAGATCATCAATATCCAAGCTGCCTCGATGTGTAATAAATTGTGCAATTTCAATTGTAGAAATGCATAATACAGGAAATATTAAAAGCTTTACAAATGAGAATTTTCTAGTCATGAAAAAAATGCCATACGGAATAAATAAGACGATGTTCGCAGCAAGATTATAAAATGAAATGAGCCAATCTACTTTCCCTGAAAGAAATAAACGAATTGTTAGAAAGGGAATAAGATTTATTGATTCATATGTTTGATTTGTAGGTCGAAAAAATAATAGAACAAAGAGAAAAATAGAGTAAATGATATATAGGATTAGAAAGAATGAATATGGAAGTTCGATTGTTTCTTTTCGAATGAAAAGGATAATAAAAAAAACAAGTATAAAAATACATAAAAATACGACAACTAACGCAATAGGATGAAGATAAGAAGTTAATTTATAAAAAATCGGAAATGACAACAAACATAAGAATAAAGCGATTATCATAGACCATAGCAATGTTTTTTTCAATCTATACACCTCAAAATAAATAGACGACTATAAAGGGAATTTGTTTCAATAGTAGTATATAATAGGTTCAATCATTTTGTAGAAATTGTTATTGCCATGAGGAGCAAGGAGATATGTGGAAAAAAAATGAAATTAGAACGTTTTTATTGAATCAATTAAAAGTACATAAACATTTAATTGGTGTAGCTGCTGGATCTGGGATGACGGGAAAATATGCTGAACAAGGTGGAGCGGATTTTATATTAGCTTTAAGCTCAGGTCGATATCGGCAAATGGGTGTCAGTTCATTAGCGGGGTTCCTAGCATTCGGGAATAGCAATAAATTAGTTCTCGAATTTGCTTCTAAAGAGCTTGTACCAGCTATTCATAAGATTCCTGTTTTTTTCGGTATTTGTGCAACAGATCCTACGATACATTTAGCACAATTTATTGATCTAATTAAAGCTAAAGGCTTTGCTGGAATTAATAATTTTCCAAGTGTTGGATTAATAGATGGTCGCTTTCGTGAGGCGCTTGAAGAGCAAGGACTAACATTTGAAAAAGAGGTAGAAGCGATACGTATCGCTAATGAAAAAGGTCTATTCACGGTTGCGTTTGTATTTAATGTTAGTCAAGCATTAGAAATGATTGAAGCTGGAGCTGATGTTATTTGTGTTCATTTAGGTTTGACAGAGGGGGGTAAATTAGGTGCAAAAAAAATCCAATCCTTGCAGTCAGCCAAAAAAAAGGCGATCAATATTTTCAAACAATGCAATCAAATAAATCCAAACATCATAAAAATGATTTATGGTGGCCCTGTCAATAAACCGAAAGATGTGCAATTTATGTATGATGATACAGAAATTATGGGATATATAGGTGGTTCAGTATTTGAGAGAATCCCTACAGAACAAACGATATTAGAAGTGACGAAATCATTTAAAAAAACAAATGATTTTCATTATGATGAATTAATCGAGAAAATTATTGATGGGATTGGAAGTCAAGCTGATTATATCGAGTTTGTAAAAAAGTATGTTTGGATGCATTACATGAATGAGATTTCTCTAAATGAAATAGCTGAGATCCTACGGCTTTCACGTTCCTATTTAAGTACATTATTTAAAAAAGAAGTTGGGCTTTCATTTACCCAATATCTCATAGATTTCAGGCTTAATCGTGCTATTGAAATCATCCAAAAAGAAAGTTTGCCCCTTACAATTGTTGCTGAAATGGTTGGATACCCAAACTATTCACAGTTTAGTAAGATGTTTAAGAAGCATAAAGGGCTTTCACCTACCTATTATTGCAGATTAGCGGGCAGTAAGACCCCACTTCAAGAAGTGGATAGAAACAAAAAATAACAAAAAGACAAATTGAAAGAACATAAACACATTAACATTTAATAAAGAAAGCGATATCATTTAATTAGAAAAGAAATGATATCGCTTTCTTTTGTTATTAGGTAAATGATAAAAAGGAGGAAATGTTGTGAAAACAATCGCATTAGCTGGTACTTTTGATACGAAAGGTAAGGAATTCTTATTTGTTAAGGAGCTAATTGAATCTTTAGGTGTAAACACGTATACGATTCATACTGGTGTGTTTGAGCCATTGTTTGAACCTGATATTTCCAATGCTGAAATTGTCGCAGCGGCTGGTGCAAATATTCAAGAAATTGCTGCAAAAAAAGATCGAGCAAACGCGACAGCCATTCTATCAAAAGGGATGGAAATATTATTGCCTAAATTATTTGATGAAGGAAAGTTTGATGGGATCCTATCATTCGGTGGAACTGGTGGCTCATCAATTGTAACGTCTGGAATGAGATCTCTGCCGATTGGAGTGCCAAAAATCATGGTTTCAACTGTGGCTTCAGGCAATACAGAGCCATATATCGGGACAAGCGATATTATTATGATGCCGTCTGTAGTCGATGTTGCAGGGTTGAATGTCATATCAACGAAAATTTTTACAAATGCGGTCAATGCCATCGTAGGAATGGTTAAATTTGAGCATAAGGCAAATATAGAGAAAAAGCCGTTAATCGCTGCGACTATGTTTGGTTTGACAACACCATGCATTAATTATGCGAAGGATTATTTAGAGGAACGAGGATTTGAAGTGTTAATTTTCCATGCGACTGGTGTAGGTGGAAAAACAATGGAGAGCCTTATTTCAAATGGTTTTTTTGATGGGGTGCTTGATATAACAACGACGGAATGGGCAGATGAATTGATGGGCGGGGTGTTAAATGCTGGTCCAAATCGCTTAGAAGCCGCTGCAAAAAATAAAGTGCCTCAGGTTGTTTCAGTCGGTGCTTTAGATATGGTTAACTTTGGTCCATTTGACTCCGTTCCACAACGATATGAAGGCCGTAATTTCTATAAACATAATCCAACTGTCACATTAATGCGGACAACAATGGAAGAGAATGAACAATTAGGCAAAGTCATTGCTGAAAAATTAAATATGGCTAAAGGAAATACAGCCTTGTTTTTACCACTAAAAGGCTTATCTGGCATTGATGTTGAAGGGCAACCATTTTATGGTCCAGAAGAGGACAAAAAGTTATTTAACACATTGAAGGAAAATGTTGATAAGGCAAAGGTAGAGGTTATAGAAATGAATACAGATATTAACAATAAAGCATTTGCAGAAGCAGCAGCAGAAAAGTTAGTGCAATTTATTAACAATAAGAAAGGAGAAAATTAACATGTTAACTTTATCTAGACAGGAAATTTTAAATCGTTTTAAAGAAGAAATTGCGAAAGGCAATATTTTATTAGGAGTAGGTGCGGGAACGGGTATAACCGCGAAAAGCAGTGAGGCTGGCGGAGCAGATATGCTTATTGTTTATAATTCCGGCCGATATCGAATGGCAGGCCGTGGTTCATTGGCGGGCTTGCTGTCCTATGGGGACGCAAACGAAATTGTTGTCGAAATGGGAAGTGAAGTATTGCCCGTTGTGAAAGACACGCCAGTATTAGCAGGGGTAAATGGTACTGATCCGTTCAGAGTAATGGAAGTATTTTTAAAGCAATTAAAGGCTCAAGGCTTTAGTGGAGTGCAAAATTTTCCTACTGTCGGTTTAATTGATGGAGTGTTTCGACAAAACTTAGAAGAAACAGGAATGGGCTATGATTTAGAAGTGGACATGATAAGAAAAGCACATGAATTAGATATGCTTACAACTCCATATGTCTTTGATGAAGAACAAGCAAAGAAAATGGCTGAAGCAGGAGCAGATATATTAGTTGCCCATATGGGTTTAACAACAAAAGGGACAATTGGTGCACAAACTGCCCTAACATTAGACGACTGTGTTCATAAAATTCAAGGAATTATTAAAGCAGGGAAATCGGTAAATCCAGATATTCTAGTCATTTGCCATGGCGGTCCTATCGCCGAACCAGCAGATGCTGCATATGTCATTGAAAAAGTAGATGGCATTGTCGGCTTCTTCGGTGCATCGAGTATTGAAAGATTTGCTGCTGAAAAAGGAATTAAAGAACAATCAGCGGCTTTCAAAAAGATAGGGAAATAATAAGGAAGGGCGTCTGTTCATGAGAATTCAAAGGACAGACGCCCTTACTCGTGCATAGCTATAAAGCTTACAATTTTATCTGCAATTCGTGTATATCTGTCTCAAACTTCGCCAGTTCCTTCACCAATCTTAGTTTCCAAAAACAAGTAGTCATATTTTTATCGTTTATAGGAAAAATGATAATAATTCCTATAGGATGGTGATGATTTCGTGTGGAACGATTTAAATAGCCCGTACAAAGCAGGAGATATTGTTTATGTGTTTTATAGAAACCCACACACGCAAGATGTTGCAAATATTCAAGCAGCAGCAGTTGTGAATAACCCTGATAATCATAATGAATTAGCAATCTTTTTATATGAAACATACTACCCATTAACAAATGATATGGCCATTTACTTAACAGAGGAAGAGGCAAATAGTGCATATGAACAATATTTTGGCTTTATATAAAAAGGGGCTCATGCAATGAATAAACCGTTTACCCCTCAGCTCGTTTACTTCGAACCAAAATCATTAGACTACCCGTTAGGAAAAAAACTAATGGAAAAATTTGAGAAGATGGATGTTGAAATCAGATATACGACTTCACATAATCAAGTAAGAAATTTACCAGGTGACAATGATTTCCAAAGATACAGGATTGCTAAATCAACGCTTGTTGTCGGGATAAGAAAAACGTTAAAATTCGATACGTCAAAGCCCTCTGCTGAATATGCAATTCCATTTGCAACAGGTTGTATGGGACATTGTCATTATTGTTATTTGCAAACGACGATGGGAAACAAACCATACATTCGTACTTATGTCAATGTGGATGAAATTCTCCATGCCGCTGATGAATATATGGAAGAACGCGCACCAGAAATAACAAGATTTGAGGCTTCCTGTACTTCAGATATTGTTGGGATCGATCATTTGACACATACATTAAAAAAAGCAATTGAACATTTTGGCAAGTCTGAATTAGGGAAGTTACGCTTTGTTACGAAATTTCACCATGTTGATCATTTACTTGATGCAAAACATAACGGGAAAACGAGATTTCGATTTAGTGTGAATGCTGATTATGTCATAAAAAATTTCGAGCCAGGCACTTCGCCATTAACAAAAAGAATAGAAGCGGCTGGAAAAGTAGCTAGAGCTGGCTATCCTCTTGGTTTTATTGTTGCGCCAATCTACCTTCATGAAGGGTGGAAGGAAGGCTATCTTCATCTATTTGAAAGACTCAATGATGAGCTGCCAACAGAGGCAAGAAAAGATATTACCTTTGAATTTATTCAGCACCGTTTTACAAAGCCAGCAAAGCGGATAATTGAAAAAAACTATCCGATGACAAAATTAGAATTAGATGAAACAGCTAGAAGATATAAATGGGGTAAATACGGAATAGGAAAGTATATTTATCAAAAAGAGGAAGAAGAAGAAATGAAGAAACATCTATACACATATATGGAAAAGTTTTTTCCCGATGCAAAATTAGAATATTTCACTTAACTTTTCATTAGTAATCCAAAAATTAAAAAATGTTTATGAGAAAAGGAATGAACAATGATGAGCGAAAACGAGTTAAAGAAACAAGTGGATGAAATTCTCTCCAAACATAAAACAGGTGTTCTTTCATCTGTAGAGAATAATAAGCCTCATTCACGTTATATGACATTTTATCATAACGATTTTACCTTATTTACACCAACAAAAGCAGATACGGAGAAGATCAGTGAGATAGAGAACAATCCAAATGTTTCTGTTTTAATTGGCTATGAAGAAAAAGGATTAAATGATGCATATGTACAAATAACAGGAACTTCTACAATTAATCACTCACAACAGTTAAGAGATAAATATTGGGATGAATCTTTCAACAAATGGTTTGAGGGCCCAGAAGATCCAAACTTTGTATTTTTACAAATAGATCCTGAGACAATCCGGATTTTAAACAATGATGGTGAACCATCTCAGGAGCTGCAAATGTAATGTAAGGAGTATCCGAATAATTAGAATAGATGAGTAAGCTATATAAAAAACGCTTGAATAGCAATCCTTTCAAGCGTTTTAAGTTTAGTTATGAACTTAATAAACCATTCATTGAAGCTAATACTTGATCGATTGTTTCCTCGCCTACAGTCTGCCAACGGCTTTTATCTCTAATATAACCATCTTTATCGATAGGTTCTTGAAATTGTGTAAGTCCTGTTGTTGCTGTGGTTAATGAATGCTCATCATAGTCTAGCCCAATATTTACGACATGTTTAATAACATAAGGTGTTCCAAACTCAATATAAGCATTTGAATGATCTAACTCTCCGGCCAACACATTAAAAGGGATTCTTAAATAAATCGTTTCTCCATCTTCCCTCCATAAAATTCGATCAAATTTCCCTTGATCATATTCAAAATTACTACAGAAACTACATCCATAAGTATGAAACATTTTTCGAACTGTACCAAAATGGCCTTTCTTACCTTCAATCCGAGACTGTAGTTTAATCACTCTTACACATCCTTAATTCATTTTTTATTCCTATTATTTACATTAAATCGAGAAAAATACGAATAAGGATGTTAGATTGTATTCAATATATCTATAATTTTCAAATAGATTGTAAATGAAGTATTGAAAAATAAATGAATGACATTTATTGGACACTTGATGGGGATGATATAACTGCAAAAGAAAATTTTTGTTAAAGGAGTGTATCCAATGCAATCTTGGTTATCAGAAGACCGTTATTCACCAAAGTACAATTGGTTATATCAATCAAAAAGCCCTTATTTGAAGCAGCATGAAACGAATCCTGTAAATTTGCTTGAGGGAGGATTTTTAATGCGACGAAAGAAGGGAGGTCAAAGATTATCATGTGACATTATTTATAAACTTCCTATTAAGACTCATAATAAAAATTAACTTTTTTTTTCATACTTCTTGCTAAATCACGAAGCATTTCTAATTAGAAGATACATCTGTTATAGACATTTCCTGAATAATTTCAAAGGGGACTCCGTTATTATCCATATACTTCTTTTCAATAAAATGCGCATCAGTTTATCTTCGTCTTTAAGAGTGTAATCAAAGTCTACAATTTCCTCATTGCCTTCCTTTTCGTTATTTTATATTTCATTTTATCATCTCCAATACATGATATTTATAAGTTTGGTAACACTATTTCCTACAAGTTACACAAATAAAAATGCAATTATCGAATATGTAAAGAATAACTCAGACTTCATAAAGACTTTATAAAATATCCGTTTGATTGCACTCTAAAAAAATTATGTAATAGGATAATAGTCTGAAAATATTTGAGATTAAAGGATTTATTAAAAAACTGTTCGAATTTAACACTAAACCGAAACTTTACACATTGAATATATGTAAGGAGGAGGAATTTGTGAATAAATTAATGTTAATAGTTTTTTCATCATGGTTATTATTTGTTTCTGGCTGTGAAAGTAAGGAGGGGTTAGATATTAATTCTAGTTTAATTGCTTCAGAAAAAAGTCTCCCTATCTCGTTTGATCAAATATCAACAATTGATAAAAAGTCCAATAGTAAGTTTATAGTAATAAGAGTTAAGGATAATGAAGACTACCAAGAAATTTGGGATACATTTCAATTCGAACAAGATTTAAAAGAAGTTGATCTGGGAAAAAAGGACGTAATTTTTTTAGGTCTATATGAATCAAGTAGTTGTCCTTATTCAATTAAAGAAATAAATACTGTAGAAAAATCAAAAATGAAAATAATTTTTTCGGATATCGAAGGAAAATGTACTGCAGACGAAAGTCCTCGTAGCTTTGTAATGGTTATAGACAAAACGTCTTCTAATAATATACAAGAGGTATTACTTGTACAAGGTAAGCAAGAGATTGCGTTGCCTATAATAGAAAAATAATCAAATAGCAAAGGTAAGTTTGACATAAATATTAAATACATAATATTACATTTATGTTAAATAAATAGAATATAATGTAAAATTTTAGGTCATCATGTTATTGTTACCTTGTAAAATACTATATTAGGAGGTAACGATTTGAGGAAATTATGGGTTTTGTCACTCGTAAGTACTTTGATTTTAGGATTGAGTGGACTGAATGTTTTTGCTGATAGTGAGAATAATAGTAAAAACAACTCAAATGCTTTGATTCAAGAGAAAGACTCGGTATCTGCTGAAGTGGATGCTTCGGATTATGTTTTAGAGATAACTAGTGAAATTGAAAAAGTTTATGGGTCTCTGGAAAATTTCGAAAAGATAGGCGGTCTTTATTTTGACGAAGATGGATTTGTACATTTAGGATTCTCTAAATCTTCTGCAAAACTTACAACTGATACAAACTCAAAAGCTATTCAAAATATTACAGAGTTAGTAAATGATAGTGTTATTACAGACAATACTGTTGATTACTCAACATGGGAATTGGATAACATCAAAGAAAAAGTATTAAGTGATATTAAGAATTCTTATAAACCTGAAGAATATAATGAACTTTCTTTTACCCTTGCTGCATCTTTTCCTAACCAAAAAGTTATTTTAGAGCATAACAGCTTAGATAAAGAACTAGTAAATGAATTAAAAAGCACATATGGTAATGTCTTTGAAGAAAAACTTTCTAATACAACATCAGAAGTGGCAAAAGGTCGAGAAGAAGATTGGAATCAATTAGGTGCTGGATTAGGAATAAAAAATATTAATGGTGGCACTTGTTCAACTGCAGGTATTGCAAGTAAAAATGGTAACTACTTTATTCTGACTGCTGCTCACTGCTTTGCTGGTGTAACTTCTTCAACAGGTGGAGACTTAATTAGACAATATAATACTAACGTTGGACGCCAACATGCTATTGGTAGTGGAAGTTCATTAGATGTTGGACTAGTGAGAATTACTGGGTCTTATCTAACAGGTGGTAGATATGCTACTAATAAAATCAAGCGTTGGTCATCTACTGATGTATTCGATGGATCTTTTAAGAATTGGACAACAATGTACGATGGCATACAAATATGTAAAACTGGAAAGACCACTAACACAACTTGTGGTACAGTTATAAATGCAAATACAACTGTTAAATATACTGGCTATCCAACATTTAATGTTGCAGAGATTAAAGGGGCTGACTACATTAAAAAAGGTGATAGTGGTGGAGCTGCATTCTTCCAATCAGGTAGTGATCTATATCTAAGTGGTATTGTTTCTGGACTGAGAGAAACAAATGGTAGTATTGTTGGTGGCTATGTTACACAATATAGAGATGTTCAAGCTCTATACTCAATTACACTCTATACTTCGGATACAAATTATAAAGTTGTAAATTAGTAAAAATAGATTATTGCATTAGTAAGGGAGAGCTTGTTTATATTCACATTAGTACAAGCTCTTTAAACCTCTTAGCTTAAGAGGAACAGTTAGTTAATTATTAGATGAGTTCTTGGGGATGAACTGGAGAATAAGAAGTAGATAAAACATTTATTTAATTTGATTACAGAAGGAATATTATGGACTAACACCTTGTATATTAATTGTTCATTTTTAGAATAATAATACTGAAGCAGGAAAGATTCTGGAGGAAGCTACTTTGGATGGAATGAGCTTTGGTTTTATGATTACGAAATTGACGATTGGATTTTTTTGTTTGTATTTTGTTCTAATTGTGACTGGAAGAAAATCGTTTTCTCAATTAACACCAGTTCATTTTATTTTTATACTGCTACTTGATGATTTTTTAGGACATATCATATATGAAAATGACATAGGTATTGTTAAATTTTTGTATGGGATTGGCTTTTGGACTTTATTAATTTTGATTCTTGATTTTATTACGTTAAAAAGCAAAAAAATTAGAAAATTATTGCACGGAGAGCCTGTAATTATTATCAGAAACGGAATAATAAATCGAACCGTTGTTAAAAAATCAAAACTAGACTTGAATCAAATATTAAGTTTATTGAGACAAAAGAGTGTGTTTTCAGTAAGAGAAGTTGAATATGCGTTACTTGAGCCTAATGGACAAATTAGCATTGTGATGAAATCTAAATACAAGTCCCCAAACATTGAAGATTTAAATCTTCAAGAAAGAAAAGTGAATTTGCCATTAACACTAATTTTAGATGGAAACATACTATGGGATAATTTAAAAGAGTGTGGGAAGGATGAAAAATGGTTGATGGATGAATTATACACTAAAGGATTTGATAACCCTAAGAGTATCTTTTATGCTGAATGGAAAGAAAATGATGGATTACATATATCTCCTAAGTAAGCGAATATTACAATTTAATTTATTGAAGAGGTGATTTATTACCACTTCTTCTAATGTAAATAAGATGAATAATAAAAATAGATTGATAGATACATATGACAAAAAATGAATCTTTTATAAAGATAGGAGGATTTAAAATATCTTTGATGTGCAAAAAAATAACCACAAAATAGTGGTTAATAGTCTAAAATATTATATTTTTGTCTATTTTACCACTCACACATAGGTAGTCCACCAGGCACTTTAATACAAATAGGCTCTCTATCTGGAGGAGCTGCTGATACAGATGATACTGTGATTACTGAAAATACAAATAATAGCATTGCTATTTTCTTTTTCAATATTATCACCTCCCAGAAAAATTATATAATATAAACAAGTGAATTAACATAATATTTTGAAGAGATTCAAAAAACAGTTTTTATTACCTATAAATGTAAATACATTGCTTTTGTTTAAATAAATCTAGATGGTTTGAGCTTATATTATCTGAGAAGAAAGCAAAAGAAGA
Organism: Cytobacillus sp. Bva_UNVM-123; assembly: GCF_046351715.2. Classification (NCBI taxonomy): domain Bacteria; kingdom Bacillati; phylum Bacillota; class Bacilli; order Caryophanales; family Bacillaceae; genus Cytobacillus; species Cytobacillus sp. Bva_UNVM-123. Next base: position 2,779,868 of record NZ_CM177772.1, on the reverse strand, counting down.
GCTTGAGCTAGGATAAATAAGATCAAATTAAAGATAATTCATTAGTAAGAAAAGAGAAATAAATTGATACTTATAACCTTTTTATTTACAATGTGGATCCTCAGACTCATAGATTTTGATGAAGTTGTAATACATGGAATCGATGAGATATTTAATAAACAAGTAACAACAAACACATATTGGCTTATATTCTTAACAGCAGGATTATTTGCTCAAGTGTTTAGTCAATTGTTCAATTAAAAATATATATTTTAAATGAAGAAGAAACACTTAAAACTGTTCACTGCCAGCGTTGCTATCATCACTATGATAATAAAATTGCGGATATTAAAAGTCGTGTCAGAAAGGATTCAAAAGGAATTAGTAATTATATGAATGTATCCATAGAGGAAATGGATTGGCTTGTTGAATAAGCTGAAAGGGTGCATGATTTAATCTCTATAGCATTATGGTCAATAAGGAGATTGTCTATTGAGTCCTTAAGAGCATATGCACTTACAGATCTAAAAAAAGTTGTAGGTAAAAATCATAAATTTAGTGATTTTATAGATAAATGTGTGGGTGAAGTGATTAGAGAATGACAACATATGTAGCTTATGAAACCCACTCCACAAAAGATGGTATTCGAAGCAATCCTTTACTTGTTAAATTTCTATATTTGACATTCATTTTAATCTTAGGCTCAAGATTTATAATGAATATTTTTTAGCCAGTCTTTTATACAAAAAGTTATCTCATGTTGCGATCTCTTAGATTTAAATCTCTCCAAACCTTCATTGTCAGACACGATAACACCCCCATCTAAAACAGTTCCATCAGGCATAGCATTTACATTTGAACTTATCTCTGTTTCATTCCTTGCTTCATTCCTCATAGATCTCATTCATTTTGTCATAAACTCATCCTTTTTATAAAGGTGGGATATGAAGACCCCACCTTTACCATTTAAAAAATATCTATATCACTATTTTGCTCTTGATCACTATCTTGATCTTGATCCGCTCTTACACGTGCATTGCTTTTACTGTTTAAACGTATATCCACTTTAGAGTTACCAGAATTTGAAATAGTAGATCGCGCTACATTTGTATTTTTATCTGTATTACGGATGTTCGCTTCGGCCTCAGAGTCAACATCTGTTATGTTTCGAATATCAGTTTCAAAATCAGTATCAAAATCAATATTTACATCTGTGTTTCTATTCCTATTTCTTTGATTTCTGCGTTTATTAAAGCTTGAACCACTCATCTATTTCCCTCCTTAACGTAACTTAATTTTAATCTATTCAGTTTCAAAGTCATAAGTATAGACATTACACCGAGTGCATTCGCCTTTTTAAAGACCGAATTTAAACTTATTAACGAAAAAGGAGTGCTAATTGCTGTAAAACATCTCTTTTATTTAGAGAGGGTTGCTGAGAAGGTTATTAGAATTAACCAATATGAAATCTTTAATCAAATTCAGTTGTTTTTAGAAAAAGAAATTAATTAGAAGTGGTAGTGAAAAAACTAAAGAGGCATATGAAAGTGATATTAAAGATTTTATTTACTTTCTAACAAAAGGAGATAAGGAATTAGAATTCTTGAGGATTGAAGATATACAATTAAATGAAGATGACATTGTGAACTTTCAACTTTATTATAAAATCACAGGGGACTATCAAAATATAAGTATTGTTCAGAGATTTTAAGATAGAAATTATAAAACTTCAAGGTGAAATAAAATCTTTTAACATACTAATTGAGAATTCAAATAATAAGGTTAAAGAAGATTCAGCAAAAAGATTCAGTTGAATTGGCTAATCTAGTTTCTAAAAACAATTGGGAATATAGAGGATGATAATCTAAACAAAGTAGTAAATGAACATTTGCAAGACATGATATATGACATATATTGGACAAGAAATGGAGACGATATCATCGTAGAAGTAAATTGTTAAAGGAGTGTATCCAATGCAATCTTGGTTATCAGAAGACCGTTATTCCCCAAAGTATAATTGGTTATACCAATCAAAAAGCCCTTATTTAAAACAGCATGAAACAAATCCTGTAAACTGGCTTGAATGGAGTCCAGAGGCATTTCAAAAAGCAAAACGTGAAGGTAAGCCAGTGTTTGTGTCCATTGGTTATTCCTAGCCTTCGGGCTAATAAAATGAAATGAGAAGATAGAAATTTACTTGCCATTGGTGTCATGTCATGGGACGTGAGTCGTTTGAGGATGAAGAAACAGCAAAGTTACTGAACGAAAGATTTATTTCCATTAAGGTTGATAGAGATGAACGGCCAGATATTGACTCTATTTATATGAATGTTTGTCAGATGATGATGGGGCATGGTGGATGGCCGTTAAATGTATTTTTAACATCTGAACAAAAGCCTTTTTATGCTGGAACATATTTTCCTAAGGAAAGTCTTTATGGGAGACCTAGTTTTAAAGAGGTGATTGTCCAGCTTTATAATCAATATATACAAAATCGTAAGGAAATTGATATTATCGCAGATGATGTTAAGAATGCATTAAATCAGTTAGTGAAACGAAGAGAAAATGAACTACCATCGACTAAAGTATTGAATATGACCTTCCATCAGCTTGCCAGTGGATTTAATTCTAGTTATGGAGGCTTTACAGATGCACCAAAATTCCCGTTGCCTCATCATTTAATGTTTTTAATGAGGTACTATAAATGGAGTGGGAATGAAGCAGCATTGAATATGGTTGAAAAAACGCTTGAGTGCATGGCAAACGGTGGAATTTATGACCAAGTTGGATTTGGATTTTCTCGTTATTCTACAGATAATAGTTGGCTCGTTCCTCACTTTGAAAAAATGCTCTATGACAACGCATTACTTCTATATGTGTATGCGGAAGCATACCAGCTGACGAAAAATGAGAAATTTAAAAGAATAGCGGAACAAATCATTTCATTCGTTGAGCGGGAAATGATGAATGATGATGGCGCGTTTTATTCAGCTATCGATGCAGACAGTGAGGGAGAAGAGGGAAAGTATTATGTATGGACGAGGAATGAAGTGATTCAACTATTAGGGGCAGATGATGGGGAGTTTTTTTGTAAAGTATTCGACATCTCTTCAGATGGCAACTTCGAAGGAAGGAACATTCTGAATTTAATTCATACGAACTTAGTTGAAGTCTTTCGTGAATTTAAACTGGGGATTGAAGAAGGAAAGGCGAAGCTGGAAATATGTAGACTAAAGTTATTTGAAGCAAGAGGTAATCGAGTTTACCCACATTTAGATGATAAAATACTAACTTCCTGGAACGCCTTAATGATTGCAGGGCTTGCTAAAGCTGGGCAAGCTTTCCAAAATTGTGATTTCATCAATAAAGCGGAAAAAGCGATTAAATTTATTGAAGATAAGCTTACAGTTGATAAGAAATTAATGGCAAGATATCGTGATGGCGAAGCGAAGTATCATGCTTATTTTGATGATTGGGCTTTTTTGCAATGGGCAAATCTTGAGTTGTATGAAGCAACTTTTTCCTTTTCTTACTTAGAAAGAGCTTCCACTATAGCACAGAAAATGATGAATTTATTTTGGGATGAGGAAGAAGGGGCTTTTTTCTTTACTAATAAAGAAGGTGAGACACTTCTTGTTAGGGAAAAACAAATATATGATGATGCGATTCCATCTGGGAATAGTGTTGCGGCTGTGCAGATGTTGAAACTTGGACATATAACAGGAGAGACAAAATGGTTGGACGTGTCGATTGCGATTTTGCAGCTATATAAAAGCGATATAGAAGCGTATGGAGCGGGATATACTTTTCTTTTACAAAGTTTGCTCATGAAGGAAATGGCACTGAAGGAATGCGTCTTTCTTGGCGAAAAAGTGAAACCGCTACTAAAAAAACTTCAAACTGAATTTGCTCCAAACATTGTAAAAATAGCTGCAATTGATTTTAAAGATGAGTGTAAAATAATGGATCGAGGCTATAAGAAATTAAATGATGAATTAACGATTTATATATGTGAAAATTTTACCTGTCAAAGGCCAGTAACGACAGAAGAAGAATTTCTAAGGTTTATTGAAGATTATCATTAAGTATATATGAAAAGTTCTTGCCAAAAGAGCAGGAACTTTTTTTGTTGAAATAAATAACATAATCAGACATATAGTTTATGGAAAAGTAAAATTTTCGAAAACTAATTGAAACAATTGTAATAATTCGATAACATTAGGAGAGAGGTAGTTTAATGGCGGAAAAATACTAGATTTGTAGAAAAAAGTAAAAACATGACAACTTTTTATCCTACTAAATCGTCTAATAAATGAGAACTAAAAGATTAATAAAACAACAAGAATGACAATGAATGGTTAGGTGAACCCGTGTGAGAAGAAGAAGATTAAAAAGAAAGGCATTTAGAAGGAACAACAAAGTTTTCATTGCTATTTCAGTATGTATGGTATTAATATTGATCAATTTTTATCCTGGACAGAAGTCTGAAGCATTATCGATCTTTTACAGAGATCAGCCGATTGAAATCATGTACTCACTCTTGATGATTCCACATGGTGAACAATTATTTATGAGGGATACTCCAATTAATCATTATCTTCATTCAATAATTGCTGAAAAGGTTGACGAAAAAAACGAAAAGAAAGTACCAGAGCGGGAAACACCGGAATCTCAAGTGTCGGATCAAGATAGTTCTTCTCAAAAAGATGATTCCGAGTCTGTGAAAGAAGGAACGATAGAGCAAGAGCCAGTCACTGAAACGGATAATATGAAAACAGTTTATTTAACATTTGATGATGGCCCCTCAGCTTTTACTTCAAACATATTAGATACGTTAAGATCCTATCAAATGAAAGCGACTTTTTTCATGCTTGAACCGAATATGAGAACATATCCCGATCAATTAAAGCAAATTATTGATCAAGGACATATACCAGCATTACATGGTGTTACTCATAATATTTCAAAAATTTATCGTTCCGAAAAAACAGTCGTGGATGAAATGTATACGGGTCAGCAAACACTGCTCAATCTTACCGGTACAATAACACATTTAATTAGAACTCCTTATGGCTCTGCCCCCTATATGAAGCCAGAGTATAAAGAGGCTGTAAAAGCTGCGGGATTTCAATTATGGGACTGGACAATCGATAGTCAGGACTGGAAATATCAAAATGCTGAATATGTAACTCATGTAATCAACCAGCTTGAGAATTACCGATATCCAGAAAGTCCAATTGTCATTTTGCTTCATGATCGAAAAACGACTGCTGAACATTTGCCTGCACTTCTAGACTATTTACAAACCAATGGGTATCATACAGAAATTCTTACTGAAAAATTAGCTGCTTATCATTTTTAGAGCTAAAGAAAAACTTGGCATTTTTTGTTGCAGAAATTGCATGCCAAGTTTTTCTTCTTACTATTTGTCATGTTGGTTTAGTTTTTGCTCCATCTGGTTTAATTGCCATAAATGTTGCGATTATCGCAATCACAGTGACTCCGCTTAAAACGTAAAATAATGATTTTTCGGCATGTTTCATTAGAATAGCCATAATGGGTGGACCTGCTGCAACACCAATAAATCTCATCGAGCTATAAATGGACGTAATCGTTCCTCTTTCTTCCTTTTCGATTCCAGAAGTAATTAATGCATCTAAACATGGCAACGCGACTCCAATCCCAATTCCGCCAAAAACAAATAATATAAGCATGAACCAAATGCCATCTGAAAAACTAAGAATGGCTACTGAAATGGTCGTTAATATTGTGCCTGAAAAAATAATCCATTTCATCAAAATTTTATTTTCTTTAATTATTTTTCCTGTAATAAATGAGGCGATACATAGGGCGCCAAGTGGAACAGCGAGCATAAAACCTTTTTTCACATTTTTAAATTCATACGTTTTTTCTAGCACGTCTGATAAATAAAAAAGGACTCCAAATAAAACAAACATCAAAATAACACCAATAATAAAAATGGCATATAACCATTTCCCATTATGAGCAAAGGTTTCTTTAATATTTTGTAAAAACTGTTTCATTGGAAGTGGTTTATCTCGTTCTTTTGGTACTTTTATGAAGAAAAAAACAAGAATGATCGAAACGATACAAAAAGCTGGGAAAGCAAAAAAGGGCAGAAACCAAAAAAAACCTGCCAGAAAGGCACCAAGTATAGGACTTAAAACTTTCCCGAATGTATTAGCTGTTTCAATCGTTCCGAGTGAGCTACTGACATCATCATCATTTTGGAACATATCGCCAATTAAAGGCATTACGATCGGGGAGGCTCCTGCAGCACCAACTCCTTGCAGCGCTCTACCACATAAGATAAGCCAATAGGCATCATCCATTTTCCATGCAGCCCAACCAGAAACGATCCCACCGATACCTGCAATAATAAGACTCGGAATGATCACTTTTTTGCGTCCGATATGATCTGATATAGCACCTGCTATTGGAATTAAGATAATCGCTACAACTGAATAGACAGTTAAAATCATACTCGTTTGAAATGAGGTAATGTTTAGTTTTTTTTCCATTGTAGGAAGGACAGGGATTAGCATTGAATTCCCAAGTGTCATGACCAACGGAATGGATGCTAACGAAAAAATTGCCCATGTTTGTTTTTTGTCTTTATCACCTGATCTCTGTATATCAGCTTTTCGACTTACCGGTAGCTTGTCAATATGTTCCATTTATTCTTACCTGCCTTATGTTTATTCAAACTACTATTAATATTCACCATTCACCCTAAATGTAGAAGGTGCTTTTTTTGGTAAAATAAATAAAAAGGGGTTGGACAAAGTTGGAAGGGAAAATGAGAAGCTTAATGATTGGCCGATCGAATTTATTTTTATGGAATGGGCTGACATACAATTCTGCTATTCAGAAGAAAAAAGTGACGGAGGCGATGTTAACAAAGGATGGTTTTCAAGGGGATAAGGTTGCTAATCGTGCTGTTCATGGCGGACCTGATCGAGCTGTTTGTTTATACCCATTAGAACATTATAAGCAATGGGAAAATGAATTTAATAAAGCTTTTCAAATACCTGCATTCGGGGAGAATATTTCAGTAGAACATATGCTTGAGCAAGATATTTATATTGGTGATATTTTCTCATTAGGAGATGCTATTATTCAAGTATCGCAAGGGAGAATCCCGTGTGCAACCATTTCAAATTTTAATCGTGAGGCGCGACTGCTTCATCGAGTAGTCGAAACTGGTTTCACAGGTTATTTGTTTAGGGTTCTCCAAGAGGGAATGGTTCCTGAAAATTCTAGCATTACCTTAGTCGAGAGGCGGCAAAATAAGTATTCGGTTTTAAAAGGAAATAAACTGTTGTTTCATGATCGTAAAAACAAACAAGAAATTGAGGAGTTTATACAAATTAAAGAACTTGCTGACGTATGGAAAATAAAATTGAATCAGCTCGTTTAAAAATTTTACTTGACTTTTCTTGGAATTCAGAATATCATGAAACACAATATACAATAGTGTTGACGAAGAGTAGTAACATATACAGAAACCTATAGAGAGCTGATGGTTGGTGAAAATCAGTGTTTTTGTATTTGTGAATGGACTTCCGAGCTTCCAAACCGAAATTTTTTCAGAAAGTAGGCTTTGGCGAATAGTCTCATCGTTACAAGAGACCGATATTAAAATGTAAACATTTCGATATCTGTTAAGTGAGCTAATTTATTAGCTAATGAAGGTGGCACCACGGGTTTCTCGTCCTTTTTATGACGGGGAGCCCTTTTTGTGTTTTAAAAATCTCATATAAAAATCATTGAGTAAGAAGAGTACATTGATTCGAATCGTTGCAGAGAGCCGGGGGGAGGTGAGAGCCGGTACGAAGAGAGCAATTGGAATGGACTTACGAGAGGCTTCTTGAATGAAATTAGTAGGGAAGCACGGGATTCCGCCGTTAAAAGGATAGAGTATCGATTTGTGGCAAAATCTCAATTCAAGAGATCTGTCTTCATTTCCGTACTTGAAAAAGGGAGCAAGCTTTGCTCTAAATCTGAGGTGGCACCACGTTCTGTTAATCGTCCTCTATACACACAATTATTGTGTGTATAGAGGATTTTTTTATTTTTTAAAGCAAAACAAAAGGAGGAAGTTTGATGAGTGATTTTGACGATTATTTAGTAAAGGAGCTCGAAGGAGATACATTAACACCCATTCTCATTTATCAACGAATAAGTGGAAAAAAGAAGTTTCTATTAGAAAGCTCATTAAAGCATGAAAAGTCTGGGCGATATTCATTTATTGGAGCAGACCCTGTGATGGAATTAATCGGAGAAGGAGATAAAAGTATTATTGTCATGCCTGAACGTAGAAGGCAAGTGAATGAAAAACCACTAGACGTTTTAAAAACAATACTTCCCAAAAAACGAATGCTGCAGCTCGAGCAATTTTCTTTTGTGGGTGGTGCGATTGGGTATATTGGCTATGATGCGATAAGACAGTATGAAGAGATTGGTCGAGACAAGCCAGATGAATTAAAGCTTCCAGACGTCCACTTACTTTTTTTCGAGGAGGTTATCATTTTTGATCATCTCGAACAAAAGGTTTATTTAATTGTTGTTCCTTTTTCAGAGAATTCGGATATGGAAATTTTAAAAGAACGAATGGAAAAAAGATATGTTGAAATTAAACAAAATTATGGAGATTCTGCAGCATCCGAAGCTCAATTAAAAACCTTTAAGACATCTCTCAAAAAAGAAGATTTTATAAAGAAGGTTGTGGCAGCGAAGGAATTTATTAATCAGAATGAAGCTTCGCAAGTTGTTCTCTCTCAACGACTTCAAGCAAGCTTTACTGGTGACCCATTTATCTTTTATCGAAAACTCAGAGTACAAAATCCTTCACCTTATATGTATTATATCGATTTTGCTGATTATCAAATTGTTGGTTCATCACCAGAAAGCTTAATCAAAGTAAATGGTGGAAAAGTGACGACAAACCCGATTGCTGGGACGAGACCGAGAGGGTTAACAGAAGAGGATGACAGACAGCTTGCTCAAGATTTGATAAATGATGAGAAGGAAATAAGTGAGCATGTGATGCTATTGAATTTAGGGAAAGAAGATTTAAATCGTATTTGTAAACAAGGAACGATCAAAATTGAAAAAGAAATGCAAATTGAAATATATAAATATGTGATTCATCTCGTTTCACAAGTGGGTGGAGAACTGAAAGACGATTTAACGGCAGTTGATGCCTTAATCTCTTGTTTACCAGCTGGTACTGTTTCAGGCGCACCTAAAGTTCGAGCAATGGAAATAATTAATGAGCTTGAGGAGATGAAAAGAGGGGTTTATGCAGGAGCCATTGGGTATTTTTCAATAAATGGAAATATGGATATTGCCATTGCTATTCGAACGATGCTCATTAAAGCGCATAAAGCATATATTCAAGCGGGTGCTGGAATTGTGAAAGCTTCAGTACCAGAAAAGGAATATGAGGAAACACTTCATAAATTAAGAGCTTTTCTAATTGCGCAGAAGGAAATGTCATTTTTATGATGAAGGGGAGGGGAAAAAATGAGAGAATTTCTTGAGCAAATTTGTGAAGGAAAATCTTTAACTAACTTAGAAATGAGTGCTGCAGCTGAGCGGTTGTTTATGGATCACATAACAGATAGTGAAATTGCGGCGTTTTTAATCGGGCTAAAAACAAAAGGTGAGACTGCTAGTGAGATTGCAAGTTTAGCTACGGCATTAAAGACTAAGTCTTTGTCATTTCGGCGTAGGTTTCCAAACGTAATTGATAATTGTGGCACAGGTGGTGATCGTTCAAAAAGTTTTAATATTAGTACGACTTCTGCGTTTGTGATTGCTGGAGCAAATATTCCCGTTGCGAAGCATGGAAATCGCAGTATTTCAAGTAAAACAGGCAGTGCTGACGTGTTAGAGCATTTAGGGATACATTTGCATCATTCGCCTGAAATGATTGAAGAAATGATTGAAAAGGTTGGAATTGCCTTTTTATTTGCTCCACATGTACATCCGCAAATGAAAAGAGTGATGAAAATACGTAATGAATTAAGAATCCCGACGATTTTCAATTTAATTGGACCATTAATCAACCCAATTGAACTTGAGAATCAAGTTTTGGGCATTTATCGACGTGACTTACTACCGCTTTTTGCTGAAGTCATGAAAGCATTAGGGAGAAAGCGGGCGATTGTACTTAACGGTGCTGGCTACATGGATGAAGCTTCGCTCGAAGGAGTGAACCACTTAATCCTCCTTGAAAATGGTGAATTAACGGAGCAAAAATTACATCCAACTGAAGTTGATTTGCCGATTTATCCGAATGAAACTATCTGTGGCGGTGATGCAAGAGAAAATGCGGCTATTTTGCTTGATGTATTAAGGGGCAAAAAAGGGGCATTCCGTGACATTGTCCTGTTAAATGCCGGTATTGGCATTTTTACAGCAGGTAAGGGAAATTCAATTCGAGAAGGAATTTCTTTTGCAAAAGAAAGTATTGATTCAGGTGCAGCCCTAAATAAATTAGAGACCTTAATTTCAGAAAGTAAAGCGCTCGGAAAGCTGGTGATTTAAATGACAATACTAGAAAAAATCATAGCGGAAAAGCGAAAAGAGGTTGCCATACTTAAAGCAGAAGAGAATTCGCAACGAATGGTGCAGAAAAGAAAAAAAAATTCTTTCCTTGAAAAACTTGAAAACAGTGAGCAGCTTGTCGTTATTGCTGAATTTAAAAGGGCCTCACCATCAAAGGGAGACATTAATATTGAATTAGACCCAAAGTCTCAAGGATTAAAATATCAGCAATTTGGGGCAGATGCCATATCTGTCTTAACAGATTCAACTTTTTTTAAAGGCAGTTATTCAGATCTGGAAACGATAAGTAATTGTGTTGAGGTTCCTGTCCTTTGCAAAGATTTTATAATTGATGAAAGACAAATTATAAGAGCAAAAATGGCAGGAGCTAATTTAATTTTATTAATTGCAGCTGCTTTGGAGGAAAAGAATCTGTTAGAGCTTTATACGAAAGCACGTCAAAACGATTTAGAAGTGTTAATTGAAGTTCACGATGAAGCCGAGATTCAAAAAGCATTAAAAACTGGAACAAAGCTAATTGGTGTTAATAATCGCGATTTAAAAACATTTCAAGTTGATCTTTCTATAACTGAAAAACTTGCACCCATAATCAAAAATGCAGGTGCCTTCCTTATAAGTGAAAGTGGAATAAAGACAGAGGCTGATGTTGAAAAAGTTAAAAATGTAGGTGCAAATGGTATTTTAGTCGGTGAGGCTTTTATGAAGGCAGATAATCTTCAACCATTCATACAAAAAATGAAATTGCCTTTAAAAGGAGAGTTATCAAGATGAAAGTAAAAGTTTGTGGGATGACCGACTTGCATACAGTTTTAACTGCCATCCAATATGGTGCTGATGCCATAGGTTTTGTTTTTGCGGAAAGTAAAAGAAGAATTACAGTAAAGAAGGCGAAAGAGATTATACAACAATTACCAGCAGGGATTTTAAAGGTTGGCGTGTTTGTTAATGAAGAGAAAGAACAAATCGAGAAAATAATAGAGCAGTCTGGAATTAATGTTGTTCAACTTCATGGTGACGAAACTCCACAATTTTGCAGCTATTTTACAGTTCCTGTCATTAAAGCAATCAGTATAGAAACGGAGAAGGATATTGCGGAAATAGAAGAGTACAAATGTGATTATATTCTCCTTGATAGTCCGAAAGGGAAATATCGCGGAGGGAATGGAATTGTTTTTAATTGGGATCTTCTTAAAAAGTGTCAGCTAAGAGGGAGAAACATTATTCTTGCAGGCGGGTTAACTTCAGAAAATGTCGTAAGCGGAATAAAATTGGTTAATCCTTACATGGTTGATGTTAGCAGCGGAGTTGAAACAGACGGAAAAAAAGATCCGGAGAAAATAAACAACTTTATAAAGGCTGTAAAGGAATACAAGAGGGAGGATATCAAATGCTGACTTATACATTACCAGATAAACGTGGACACTTTGGAGTTTATGGGGGGAGATATGTTCCCGAAACATTAATGCAGGCGGTTTTAGAGCTTGAAAAGGAATATGTAAAAGCCTCTTTAGATCCATCATTTCAAAATGAGTTTCAAACTTTATTAAAGGAATATGTCGGTCGAGAAACACCATTATACTTTGCAAAAAATTTAACAAAGTATTTGCAAGGGGCAAAGATATATTTAAAACGTGAAGACTTAAATCATACTGGTGCACATAAAATTAATAATTCATTGGGCCAAGCACTTCTCGCCAAAAGAATAGGGAAAAGAAAGATTGTCGCAGAGACGGGTGCTGGTCAGCATGGCGTTGCAACTGCAACAGCATGTGCTCTCTTAAACTTAGAATGTATGATCTTCATGGGTGCGGAAGATATTCGCCGTCAAGCGTTAAATGTGTTTCGGATGGAGCTATTAGGAGCAAAGGTAATAAGTGTTGAATCAGGAAGTAAAACATTAAAGGATGCCGTGAATGAAGCACTTCGCTATTGGGTTACAAATGTGGAGGATACTCATTATATTTTAGGATCTGTTATGGGACCACACCCTTTTCCAATGATGGTACGTGATTTCCAAAGTGTGATTGGAAAGGAGACGAAAGAGCAATATTTTGAAAAGCATGGAAAACTTCCTGATGCGATAGTCGCATGTGTTGGTGGGGGAAGTAATGCGATGGGAATGTTTTACCCATTTATTAAGGATGAGAAGGTTCATTTATATGGAGTAGAAGCTGCTGGTTTCGGCATTGAGAGTGGAAAGCATGCTGCTTCTATATCTGCAGGGAAAAGGGGAATTCTTCATGGCGCACTCATGTATTTGCTTCAGGATGAGGATGGTCAAGTACTGGAAGCACATTCCATTTCAGCTGGCCTTGATTATCCTGGAATAGGTCCTGAGCATAGCCATCTAAAGGATCTTGGGAGAGTGCAATACGAATCAATAACAGATGAAGAAGCACTTGAAGCCTTTCAGCTTCTTTGTCAGTTAGAGGGGATTATTCCAGCAATAGAAAGCGCACATGCCGTTGCATATGCCAAAAAGCTTGCTGTGACAATGGGAAGTAATATGGGACTTATCATTTGTTTATCTGGTAGAGGAGATAAAGATGTTGAAACAGTAAAAGCAAGGATTGGAGGTAAGGTATCATGAAGCGAATTGAGAGGACGATGGAGAGTCTCCAAGAGAGAGGAGAGAAAGCATTTATTCCATATATTATGGCAGGAGACGGTGGCTTAGAAGTTTTACCTGAACGGATCCTATTTTTAGAAAAGGCAGGAGCAACTGCGATAGAGATCGGAATTCCTTTTTCCGACCCAGTCGCTGATGGCCCTGTCATTCAGGAGGCAGGGAAAAGAGCGCTTGAAAAAAGAACTTCATTAAAAGCAATAATAAAAACAGTTGAGAAAATTAGACTAATCGTGAAAATTCCACTAATCTTGATGACTTATATGAATCCAATCATCTCTTATGGAATCCAAAAATTCATTGATGATTGCGTTCATGCTGGTATAGACGGAATAATAATCCCTGATTTGCCAATTGAAGAAGAAGAAATAATCGCACCACATGCTACTCAAAAGGGAATTGAAATAATTAGACTTGTCACGTTAACAAGCCCATTAAAACGTATTGAACAAATTGCTAAGAGAGGGAATGGCTTTCTTTATGCCGTAACAGTTACAGGTGTTACAGGTGTAAGAAATGAGTTTAACGAGAAGCTTGCTGATTATTTTAGTCTTATTAAAACTGTGAGTAAATTGCCTATAATGGCTGGTTTTGGGATATCGACTCCATCACAAGTACAGGAAATAACTAAGTATTGTGATGGAGTCATTGTAGGCAGTAAAATCATTGAGCTTTTTAATGATAAGAATTATGCTGCAATAGAAGAGCTAATCAATGCTTCGAAAAATGATGTAAGAATCATTAATTAATGAAAGAGCAAGAAAAAGCAATAAAGAACTGACTCCAATTAAGTGACTAGTCAGTTCTTTTATTTATTTTGGTTATTCGGTACACGTTTATGAAAGATATATTTAAGTCCATTTCTACATTTTTGTTCAAGCTTCGAACGACCGAAAATGCTTCGATTCACAAAGAAATAAATCATTTCTTCAAGAAAGGCTAAAACCATGATCGGGATGAGAATCAGTACTATCCAATACCACATATAAAGCCTCCTCTCACTCGTAGCTTTCTTTTCATTATATGTTTTGTTCGATAAAAAAATAATGTCATGCTCCTATTTGGACAAAGGTAAAAAGCAGGAGATAGACCATGTTTTCCTAGGCGAATCAATTATTTCCAAAATGAATGAGATTTTGTATAATGAATCATATGAATAAATTTGCTTGGCCATGTAGTCATTTCAGTTAATTGAATAAGCTTGTATGTCTGAAGTGATAACAGGATTCACATACGTATTCTGATCGAGTATTTATTTGGATGCTACTGATAAACACTTAAAGCAGTTAGCTACATCTCAAGTCTTAGAAAAAGATAATTCTCGAGAGCGTTATGATAAATATTAGATTTTGATTAAATGGATGTAGTGAGGCACTACTAGATTATTAATTTGAAACAGAAGTTTATTGCAGGAGGTGTTTTATGAGAAACAGAGAAGTTTATCTTCTGCTTACCGATACGGGCACATTATTTACGAGAATGATAAAATTATACACGAAAGAATGCCATAATCACGCATCTATTAGTTTTGACTGTCATTTAAACGAGGTTTATAGTTTCGGTAGAAAAAAGCCGAGAAATCCTTTTATCGGTGGGTTTGTAAAAGAAGATGTGCGATCAGAACTATTTAAAAATGCAAACTGTGCGGTTTATGTTTTTACTGTAACCGAAACACAATATAATAATATGCTGAAACTTATAAGAGAGATTGATGAAAATCAGAAAAAGTATCGTTATAATTTGTTAGGATTATTTGCTCTTGCCTTAAACAAACAAATTAATCGAAAACATGCATTTTTTTGTTCCCATTTTGTCGCGACCGTTTTGCAAGAGGGAAGGCTACTTGAAACAAATAAGCATCTTAGCATGATCACACCTCAAGATTTAAAGGAAGCCTCTTCTAATCGTTTAATTTACCAAGGAAGTTTGCAATCATATTTTTCATATCAAGAAACACTGTATTCTCAGATGACAGGTTCATAAAAAAACTAGAACCATCACTTCACTTATTCGAAGTATGGTTCTTTTATTTTTGCATTTTAACATGTTATACATACGAAAACGATAGGTCAAAGGCTATATTTTGTTAAATAGGAGGAATAATGCCTGTTAGTAATAAAATAAAAAGAAGAAGTCCAATAATGAGAAAAACGCTAGAGGCAAGCAAGATAGAATTTGGCCGAAAGGTAAACTGTTCTGGTTTCATTACAATACCTGTAATCCCACTTGTCTTTGCTTCATGGTATCTTGTCAAAGATCCTCCACTGCTTGAAAACCAAAAAGTGATAACGGAAAATGCTACACCTGCAAAAAACATTATTTCTATAAAGCGAATGTTTAAGAAAGAAGAGAGGAGATAAGTAAGTCCAGCTTCAACTATAATGGTAAGGGCAAAAACAATTATGTTTTTTTTCAGATTGAACACCGCCTTTGTCTTTTTTAAAAAGCATTTTATTGATAGTACGAATGGCAAAAGCAGAAGTTTCAAAAAAAGCATATTTTTAGAAATGGAACTATTATTTAACAAATAGCGCTTATTACAAATATTTTAACGAAATTTATCAAAATCATAAGGTTGTTCTTTAAAAAAGTGTGAATATCCTTTATTATGAAGAATGCATTAGAAGAAGATAGACGCACAAAACGTCTGCGCATTTCTCATTGCAGGAGGGGAAAGTGTGGAAAAGAAAAATCCTAAAAACTTTGAAGTAATTGAAATATGCTTGCTTGCAGGAAAAATTATGCTCCAATGTGGTGCAGAAACGTATCGTGTGGAAGATACGATGTCTAGAATTGCGGCATCATTTCATTATCCACAAACACATAGTTATGTTACACCAACGGGAATCTTTTTTTCAATTGATGGAACTGAGCCTTCAAAGTTCATCCGCATCGTCGATCGGACAACTGACTTATATAAAGTAACATTGGTGAATGGTGTATCTCGTAAGATTAGTGAAGGAGAATTAAATTTTGAATTGGCAATGACACAGTTATTAGAAATTGAGAAGGCAAATTATACTTTCCCAATTTATCAGCAAATTTTAGCTGCTTCTGTTGCGAGTGGATGTTTCTTACTTATGTTTCTCGGGCAAATGAAGGATTTTATTCCGGCATTAATTGCTGGTGGTCTAGGTTATACTTGTTTTATTTACATTCATCGATTAGTGAAAGTAAAGTTTTTCTCGGAATTTTTGGCTTCACTTGTAATCGGACTTATCGCTTTTTTATTTGTTTATACAGGGTTTGGCGTTCAGTTTAACAAGATTATAATCGGTTCGGTTATGCCACTTGTACCAGGGGTATTGATTACAAATGCAGTGCGCGATTTAATGGCGGGGCATTTAGTTTCTGGCTTATCTAAAGGGGCAGAAGCATTATTAACTGCTTCTGCTATAGGGGCAGGTATTGCTGTCGTTGTAGCATTTTTTTAAGGAAAAGGATCATCGGAGGTAAAGGGTACTATGTTCATTCATTTAATGACAAGTTTTGTCGCAACAGCATGTTTTGGGATATTATTTAATGCTCCCAAAAAATCGATTATCAAATGTGGATTTGTTGGTATGGCAGGTTGGTTCGTTTATATATCGTTTGTCAATCATCAATTTGATGCTGTTGTTGCTTCGCTCATTGCCTCATCTATAATCGCTGTTATTAGCTTGTTTTTTTCAAAAATTTATAAAACACCCGTTATTATTTTTAGTATTGCAGGCATCATACCTCTCGTTCCTGGAGGTCTTGCTTATGACGCGATGCGCCATTTCGTAGAAAATGATTATAATACTGCAATACAGCTTGCTGCAAAAGCCTTTATGATTTCAGGAGCGATTGCGGTGGGATTAGTTATCTCTGAAGTTTTTTATCAATTGATTGTAAAAGTGAAATTAAAATAAATCGCCAAAAAGAGAGGTTAATCAAGAATCCTCTCTTTTTTTGCGATTAAATATTCTGCACGTATCTTTCGTCTGGAATTTTATTTAACATGACATATAAACTAACAGGCTCAGAACCGCTATTTATGAAAGCAAATTCTTCATCTCCACCAGAATGAATGACATCTTTTTCATTTACTTCATATGCGCAGCCGTCAATCATTAATGTGCCATTACCTTGGATTACCATAAGATATACTTCTGAACCAGGGTGTTTATGAGCAGGAAGCTCCTGTCCAGGCATGAAATTCAATACGAAAACAGTACTTTTACCTTCGCGAAAAAGAATTCTTTTTGTAAATTGTTTTTCACTGAACTCTTGAGCTTCTATAAATGATTTTCTTAACATTTACATAAACCTCCATTTAAATAATTTTATTTGTATATTAATGATAATCAATATCAATTACAGATGAAGTGTTCTGAATCACGTTTATTAGAATTATTATCTGTTTTACGAGTTTCTGTTTCATTCGGATAATTTTTCACTCATAAAAGTTTTGAAAAGAGCAATAATATCACATGTAACACATTAAATAGGAAAGAAGGAATTGACATGACTGTAGGTTCAGATATTAAGCAAACATTAGCAGGTTTAAAAAGTGCACAGGCGAGCTTTGAAACATTTGCTTTAGCAACTGATAATAAACAAGCGAAGCAACTATATCAAAATGCTGCACAACAAACACAAATGATTATTGACACGGTTCAACCTCGCTTGGATCAAATTCAGCAAGAAGAGCCTCAATATAAGCAGTAAAAATTTATTGCAGATTACTTATTGAGTTTCACTTTATATGGTTGGCTTTAAGCCAACCTTTTCCATTATTTATAAAAATGTCTAAACACATAATTTAAAACTTAAATAAAAAAATGAAAGGTTTGGTTTATGTGACAGTCATTTCAAGTGTTAAACAATGTTTGTCTACGATTAAAGGCATTGAAGCTCAATTATCTACCTTAGCATTGAATTCAGAAGATCAAGGTGCACAACGAACCTTTCATGAAATGATGACTTTAATAAATGAAGTAAAAAAAGACCTACAGGTTCGTGTAAACGAAATGCTTCTGGAAGAGCCCCAATATAAGCCGTGAGGTGATAGCATGTCGGAATGGAGCCTTATCATTATTCGTTCATTAATATTTCTTCTCGTATTGTTTATTTTGACAAAGGTTTTAGGGAAAAAGCAAATTATGGAATTTACCTTTTTCGAATATGTATCGGGAATAACGATAGGAAGCATCGCTGGAGAAGTGATTATGGGCTTAGATAATAATATTGGTCATGGAATTCTTGCGATCCTTATATTTGGTTTGATTACATTTATCGTTGGTTATATCTCCTTGAAAAGCAATAGTTTTCGTGATTTTGTCGAAGGGAAAGCAACGATTTTTATTAAAGATGGAAAAATATTAGAGGATAATTTAAAAAAGGAAAAATATTCGACCGATGAACTTTGGAGTTTGCTTCGCAAAAAGGATGTATTTAGTATTGCAGATGTAGAATTTGCGGTTTTAGAACAAACGGGTGATTTAAGTGTTTTATTGAAAAAAGAGCTTCGGCCTCTTACACCGAAAGACATTAATATTAAAGTTGGCAAAGATACTGTTCCGCAAACAATCATACGTGACGGTCAAATTGTCTATGATGGTCTAACTGCAACTGGCAAAACACGGAAATGGCTTGATATTGAATTGGATAAGTTAAATGTAACGCTGGATAATGTTTTTTATGCTCAAGTTGATTCATATGGAGAGATAGTTGTTGACTTGTATGATGACCAAATTAATGTTCCGACCCCACAAACAAGACCGTTATTAATGAGCATGCTAAAAAAATGTCAGGCAGATTTGGAGATGTTTGAACTGCAAACAGAATGTGAGGAAGCAAAGAAAATGTATCGGAAAAATGCTAATAAACTTACTGAGGCAATAAATAAGCTTAGTCCTTATTTAAATCATTGAAAAACCCCCACCAAAAATGGTAGGGGTTCATAGAAGGAGAAAATTCGGAATTACTAAGTTTGGTCTTCAACCATCCATTGCCAAAGTAAGTCATTAGTTAATTGTAACAGTGTCATTAGTTATTGATAATTAGTTTGCCAATAGCCATGATAACAGTACTAACAGGTACTTTTGGTGTTCTCCTTCTACGCCTTGAAGCGGACTCTCACCACTCCAAGGGATTAGAAATATTTCTCGCTGTCGAAGTCTAATTCGACGGCATAATTTTTTGCATTGATTAAATTAGATAATCGATTTGCTTGGCGCTCGATTTCTAGTGCTTGAAGGCGATAATGCTCAGGTTCGAACAGTGCTATTCTAATCATGGAGCCTGCATCTCCGAGAGAATAAAGAAAATCTTCTTTAGAAGAAGAGCCGAATTCTTTATATTTTCTTGCCTTTGCACGCAGCTGTGTCGCAAGCTCGATAGCTTCTACAATAGTTAACTCTTCATTATGAAACGTAATTTCATTTTCAATATTCGCTTTATACATTAATCGATCAAGTAGTCGAAAGTCTTTTCGGATTTCATCGATTTCTTGTTCAACCGTTTCTAAGGTTCTCGTTTGGATTGGAAGCTGACTACCTTTTTCAATATCGATATAAGCAACTCTATCCATTTCGTTTTCTAATTCAAAAATTCTTTTCGACAATACACTTTTTAATTTGACTGCATCAGCAAGTGAAATTTTCGTCATCTAAAAACTCCTTTTCGAATAGTTGAAGCAATAATAATTAGAATTTGTATCCAATATTTTACTATAAAAATTTGAAACTTACAATCTAGGCTACATATAATAACCTATTTATTTTCTAATCATTTTTAATTATGGGATCAGATGGAAGCGATTGAAATCTTTTTGTAATATAACTAACATCAACCTGTTAAAATGTGATGCTATAATCCAGAATATAAGTGAAAGATAGAATGAATTTTGTCGAATATACAATGAAAAACTCAAAATTTTAAATGAATGTCATGAAAGGTCTTCATGTTCTTTTGTTTTTGATGATGACAGCTAGAGTTTAAACGGATTGGAAGGCAGGTAAATTGAATGAAGAAAAAGTTAGTTATTTTTAATACGACACTCATGCTTGGACTAGGGAGTGCATTCGCAATCCCATCAGTAGATGCAAAATCCTTACATAATCAGAAAATAGATATTCAAAATCAACGGTCAGCGTTACAATCAAATATCTCAAAAGCAGAACAACAGTTAAATTCAGTATTAGAAGAGCTTGCTAAACTGAATGCACAAATTAAAAAAGTCGATCAAGCAATGATTGATAATAATAATCAAATTATTAAAACCGAAGCAGACATTAAAATTGTAAATACTGAGATTACGCAATTAAAAGAAGAAATTGTTGTCATTCAAGACAGAATTGAAAAACGAAATGATATTTTAAAACAACGTGCCTTAGCATATCAAGAGAATGGCAGTAGCACGATTGGATACATAGAAGTTTTACTTGGTGCAACGAGCTTCAGTGATTTTATTGAAAGAGTGGGTGCAGTTTCAACTATTGTAAATGCGGATAGTGAAATTCTTAAGCAACATGATGCAGATAAAAAAGAGTTGGAAGAGAAGAAAGCATCTGTTGAAAAGAAACTGGCGGATTTACAAGAAATGCAACAAGAGCTTGAAGGAATACGGGCTACGATGGAAGATCAAAAGCAGCATAATGATGAATTGAAGAAGCAACTTCAATTGAAGCAACAAGAAACATCATCTTTAAAAGAAGAGCTTCAAATGAAGGATAGTACGCTTGCTGCAAAAGAAAGAGAAATTCAAAGTAAAATTGAAATAAGTTTAAGGGCACCAGAAGTACATGCTTCTGTACCTGTATCTAGTACAACAAATGACTCTAAACCATCAAACACATCAAATAATGTAAGTAGCGAAAAAGCTCCGACTCATAATAATCATGTTTCTACTCCAAGTGGAAATATGAATACGATTATTTCTGCAGGCTATAAATACTTTGGTAATTCTGTTTATGTTTTCGGTGCTGGTAGAACACAATCTGATATTGCTAATGGTAGATTCGATTGTTCAGGTTTCGTTTCTTGGGCATTCTCTCAAGGAGGAATGCATATTCCAACGAGTACTTCAGGATTAAGAACGACAGGAAGTAAAGTTTCATATAGTGAAGCTAGACCTGGAGATTTAGTATTCTTTGATACATATAAGAAAGATGGCCATGTTGGAATTTATCTCGGTGGAGGCAAGTTCATTGGCTCTCAAAGTTCAACTGGAGTAGCAATTGCTGATATGAGCGGCGGTTATTGGAAAAGCCATTTTAAAGGACATGTTCGTCGTATGTAATCATATAGTTTAGAAAGCAAAAAAACTAACCTCAACTTTAACGAAAGAGGTTAGTTTTTTTTGTCGAAGGAAATAGTTTGAATATTATTGAAATAATGTAAGTTAAGTGCTATTCTTTTTTTATCGATAGAATGGAACGGTGTTTCGTCATAACAAACAGATAATGAAACACAATTATTTTTGTGAAAAAGAAGGAGGTTAAGAAATGACCAATTATATGAATGTTGGAAGACTGCAAGTCGCGAAGGAATTGTTTGAGTTCATTAATTATGAAGTGTTACCTGAAAGCGGAGTTCAGCAAGAATCGTTTTGGAATGAGTTTGAAAAACTCATTTATGACTTAACTCCAAGAAATAAACAGTTACTGCTCGAAAGAAATGAAATCCAAAACAAAATTCATTCATGGCACCGGAACAATGAACAATTCGAGTTTAAAGCATATAGAGCATTTTTAGAAGAGATCGGTTATCTTGAAGATGAAGGGGAAGATTTTAAGATTACAACAGCAAATGTGGATGAAGAAATAGCAAATCAAGCAGGTCCACAGCTTGTTGTTCCAGTAAATAATGGCCGTTATGCTCTAAATGCAGCAAATGCACGCTGGGGAAGTCTTTATGATGCACTTTATGGAACTGATGTAATAAGTGAGGAAAATGATGCACATCGTAATCGAGAGTATAATCCGATTCGTGGTGAAAATGTCATATCATTTGCAAAGGAATTTCTTGATAAGATTGTTCCTTTAAAGTCTGGATCTCATAAGGATGTCGTTCAATATCGTATTCGTGATCATAAATTAATCGTAGAACTTATAAATGGTGAAGAAAGTACTTTAGCAGAGGAAGAGAAGTTTGCAGGTTATCAGGGAGAACCTACTAGTCTGAACACAGTATTGCTAAAAAATAATGCGATTCATTTCGAAATCCAAATCGACCGAAATCATCCAATTGGGAAAAGAGATGCAGCCGGAGTGAAAGATATTCTTCTTGAAGCGGCTTTGTCAACGATTATGGATTGTGAGGATTCGGTAGCAGCTGTTGATGCAGAAGATAAAGTGCTAGTATATCGCAATTGGCTAGGCTTAATGAAAGGAAATTTATCTGCTTCGTTTTTAAAAGAAGGAAAAGAACATATTCGAACGTTAAGTTCTGATCGTACTTATACTGCGCCTAATGGAAAGTCACTTTCTCTTTCAGGTCGATCATTAATGCTCGTTCGAAATGTTGGTCATTTAATGAAGATTAATGCGATTCTGACTGAAGATGGTGAGGAAGTATTCGAAGGCATAATCGATGCTGTTGTCACTAGTTTAATTGCTAAACATTCATTAATAGGTAACTGCTTACATCAAAATTCTGCTAAAGGTTCGGCTTATATTGTTAAGCCAAAAATGCATGGTTCTAAAGAAGTTGCCTTCGCAAATGAATTATTTAATCGTGTAGAAGACATGTTAGGCTTGAATCGAAATACGTTAAAAATCGGTGTGATGGACGAAGAGCGAAGGACTTCATTAAATTTAAAGGCTTGTATTCGCGAGGTTAAGGAGAGGGTTGCATTTATCAATACTGGATTTCTTGATCGAACAGGTGATGAAATTCATACATCTATGGAAGCTGGCCCCATGATACGCAAAAATGAAATGAAGGCTGCATGTTGGCTTCATGCCTATGAGAAGTCAAATGTGAATAATGGCTTATCGGCTGGATTTCAAGGTAAAGCACAAATTGGGAAAGGAATGTGGGCAATGCCAGATATGATGGCCGATATGATGAAGAACAAAATAGGTCATCTAAAAGCCGGGGCAAACACTGCATGGGTTCCTTCTCCGACAGCAGCAACATTGCATGCTCTTCATTATCATGAAGTAAATGTTAAAGATGTCCAAACGAGGTTATTAAATGAATATCAAGATCTTCGAAATGACATATTACAAGTACCATTGGCAAAAAATAGAGCATGGACGAAAGAAGAAATTCAGCAGGAGCTTGATAATAATGCACAAGGAATTCTAGGCTATGTCGTTCGTTGGGTTGAGCAAGGAATTGGCTGTTCAAAAGTTCCTGACATTCATCATGTCGGTTTGATGGAAGATCGCGCAACATTACGGATATCAAGTCAGCATGTTGCCAACTGGATCCATCATGGTATTTGCAAAAAAGAGCAGGTAGAAGAAACATTAAAGCGGATGGCGATAATCGTGGATCAACAAAATGTAGATGATCCTAAATATCGACCGATGGCGCCTAACTTTGAACACTCGGTTGCTTTTCAAGCTGCATGTGATCTTATTTTTAAAGGGTTTGACCAGCCTAACGGTTATACAGAACCGATTCTTCATAAGCGCCGTTTAGAAGCAAAAGAAAAATTTGCTATCAATCAATAATATTTTTTGTGGGGCTGTTTTTTAGAAGTTTGACTCACATTAGTTGAGATCAGACCGTTTTTCTATAAAACAGCCCTATTTCATTTTCTTATTTAAAAGAAAGCTTGAGTTTGAGGTGAAGTTAAAATGTTAAGAGAGAATATGGTGAAATCAGTAAGTAGGGCATTAGATATTATTATGTTGATAAGCTTAAAAAAAGGGGGGCTTGGTGTTACTGAAATTGCAAATCAGATGGATATAAATAAGAGCTCCGTTTTTCGAATTTTGTCTACCTTAGTTCAATACGGTTATGTTGAGCAAGATAAGCTTTCAGGAAAATATAAGTTAGGCTACACATTTTTAGAGATTAGCTCAAGACTATTAGAGTCTATTGACTTAAGAGAAGAGGCAAGGCCATTTTTAAAGGAATTAGAAAATGAAACGAATGAGGTTATTCATCTTGTTGTATATGATGAGGGCGAAGTTGTTTATATTGAAAAATTAGAAGGAAACGAAATTCTTAGAATGCATTCAAAAGTAGGGAAGAGGGCACCGATGCACTGCACTTCAGTTGGCAAGGCCATTTTAGCTCATCTTCAAACATCTACAGTACTCGAGATTCTAGAACGAAAAGGGATGCAGGTCCATACATCAAATACAATTACAGATAAAAATGTGATTTTGCAAGAACTTGTTGAGATAAGAAAAAAAGGCTTCGCATTAGATTTAGAAGAAAATGAATATGGCATTACTTGTATAGCTGCACCTATTTTTGATCATGTTGGCAAGGTCATTGCCGCTGTTAGCGTATCAGGACCGTCCATTCGTATGAATAATGAGCGATTAATAAAACTACAACCAAGTATAATCAAAATCGGCAAAGGTTTATCAGCGAGATTAGGCTATGCACATAAAAAAGATTAAAAGTAGTGAACATAAAAACGATAATAATAGTTAATATTAGATTTTTCGGACAATAACTATTATCTCACTCATCATAATGTTGTATAATAATAAATAGTAAGATTACAATAATATTGGTAACAGCATAATAGGAGGTTGTGGTATGAGTGAGGCTGCAAAGGTTAAAACCGTTTGTGGTTATTGTGGAACAGGGTGTGGACTCGTACTTGAGGTAGAGGATAATAAGATTGTCAAAATTCGCGGAGATAAAGATGCGCCTGTTAATAAAGGGCAAACCTGTGTAAAAGGATCATTTGCATATGAATATGTTCATGCAACTAGTCGCTTAACATCCCCATTAATTCGCAAAGCAGGGGAACTTGTTGAAACTACTTGGGATGAAGCATATAAATTTATTGCTGAAAAGCTTAAAGGGGTAAAAGAGCAATTTGGCCCTGAAGCGATCACGATGTTCGCAACAGCAAGAAGTACGAATGAAGTAAACTATGTAACGCAAAAATTCATGCGGACAGTAATTGGTAGTAATAATATTGACGGATGTAACCGAACTTGACACGCACCTAGTGTTGCCGGTCTGGCAACTGTATTTGGAAGTGGATTTCCAACAAATCGATTAGAAGATTTTGATGAGGCTGAAGTGTTGTTACTAATGGGGTCCAATACGACAGAAGCACATCCCATTATTGCGAATCGAATGAAAAAAGCTGTAAAGTCAGGGTTGAAAATTATTGTTGTCGATCCAAGAAAGATTGACATGGTTAAATTCTCCCATCGCCATTTACAAATTAATGTTGGTTCAGATATTGCGCTTATGAATGCAATGATTCATGTCATTATTAAAGAAGAGTTATACGATCCTAACTTTATTCAGACATTCACCGTTGATTTTGACACATTAAAAGAACAAGTAGAAATGTACACACCAGAATACGCTGCTAAGATTACAGGATTAGCGCCTGAAGACATTATTGCTACGGCAAGAGAATATGCGCAAGCAGACAAAGCAATGATTGCTTATACACTAGGGATTACTGAGCATCATTGTGGAGTGAACAATGTATTTGATGTTGCGAATCTTGCTCTGCTGACAGGGCAAATTGGAAAAGCTGGCAGTGGCATTATGCCATTAAGAGGACAAAATAATGTTCAGGGAGCAGGAGATATGGGCTGCCTTCCAAATATGATGCCTGGTGCGGTTAGCATCACAAATGATGATTACCGTGCTCGCTTCGAAAAAGCATGGGAGTGTAAAATCAATCCAGTTGCTGGAGATACGCAGACGAGAGCATTTGAGAAAATGGAAGTTGGTGCTGTGAAAGCGCTTTATTGTATAGGCGAAAATCCTCTTGTGGCAGATGTTCACATGAATCATACAAGGGAGCTCCTAAAAAATCTCGACTTATTAATCGTACAAGATATTTTCCTAACGGAAACAGCGAAACTAGCAGATGTTGTCCTACCTGCACGGTCATGGGGAGAAGTAGAAGGGACATATACGAATACGGATAGAAGAATTCAGCGTGTTCGTAAAGCGGTTGAACCACATCCAAATACGAAAGAGGATTGGCAAATTCTTTGTGATTTATCTATAATGCTTGGCTATGAGATGAACTATCATAATAGTGAAGAAATATGGGAAGAAGTAAGAGAGCTTGCTTGGGAAATGTATGGTGGCATGCCATATTCAAGACTTGAGAAAGAATATAGTCTTCATTATCCATGTCCTGATGAATCACACCCAGGAACCTTTGTTCTTCACGAACGCTATCATGCTGAAAGTGAATTAACTGGTAAAAAATCATCATTTGTCCCAGTCACCTATACTGAGCCTGTTGAGATGCCTGATAAGGAATACCCATTTACATTAACGACTGGAAGACGATACGAATCTTATAATACACATACTCAAACAAAATATTATGCTGACGGTGTAAAAATAAAACAAACGGAAGAAACGGCTGATATCCATCCAGTAGACGCTGAGCAGTTAGGCATTGAGTCAGGCGATTTGGTTGAAGTAAGTTCTAGGCGTGGGAGTGTAACTGTAAAGGCCAAGGTAACAGAGCAAGTTGCCCCAGGGCTTGTCTTTATGAGCTTCCATTTTAGTGATGTCCCTACAAATGTGTTAACAATAAATGAATTTGATCCGATTTCAGGGACTGCAGAATTTAAAGCATGTGCGGTCAACATTAAAGCATTGCACTCAGCTAGCTAGTCTAGTGGGTATTATCAACTAATATGCAAACATAAAAAAGGAAATTGCGAAGGCATTTTCCTTTTTTTATGTTTATATGGGCTTATTACAAAAAAAAATAATAAATTTCTCGAATTGCTATTCTCTATTTGAAATAATTGTATTATAATCAAACTGTATTAACTGTATTACGTATCATAGTACACTATATACAGTTTGAAGGGAGGCAAAATATGTTTGAACTCGATATTAGGAGTCGAAAACCGATTTATGAGCAATTAGTTGAACGGTTAAAAGAACTCATTATTGCAGAAATATTGAAAACTGATGAACAGTTGCCTTCCGTACGAACACTTGCACAACAACTGACAATCAATCCGAATACAATTCAAAAGGCCTATCGGGAACTTGAAATACAAGGATACATATATTCTGTCAAAGGGAAGGGAAGTTTTGTTAGCCCTGTCATAATTGAAGAAAATACTGAAAAAATAACAAAAGTAAAAACCGATCTAAGAAAGTTGCTATCTGAAGCACTGTATTTAGGGATGACGGCTGACGAGCTATATTCATTAGTAAAAGAAATAGAAATAGAGGTCGGAGGAGGGGTGAATAGTGATTAAAGTTAGAAATCTCCGGAAAACATTTGAAGAGTTTGAAGCCATTGAAAACATTAATATTCAAATTAATAAAGGCTCGATCTACGGATTACTCGGCTCGAATGGTGCAGGAAAAACAACCTTATTGAAGCTTTTGTCCGGCATCTATGTTCAAGATGAAGGCATGGTGACGATTGATGAACAGCCAATATATGAAAATATGGCTATGAAAAAAAAGCTTATTTTCATTCAAGATACTCCCTATTTTCTCCCTCAATATACGGTTAAACAAATGGCTGCATTTTACGAAAGCTTATATCCAAGCTGGGATGAAGAAAGATATTTGGAATTAGTTGCGATATTTGACATGGATGTACATAAAAAGATACACCGATTTTCAAAGGGAATCCAAAGACAAGCAGCGTTTATATTGGCATTTTCAACGAAGCCAGAAGTGCTTATCCTTGATGAACCAATGGATGGGCTGGATCCGGTGATGAGAAAAAAAATCAAAAGCTTATTAATAGAAGATGTTGCTGAAAGGGAAATGACCGTATTGATCGCTTCACATAATCTTAAAGAGGTTGAAGATATTTGTGATTATGTAGGAATCATGCATAAAGGACGAATGGTCATCGAGAAAGATTTAGATGACCTTAAATCAGACACGCGTAAAGTTCAAGTAGCCTTTAAAAACGGGGCATCACTTCCAAAGGCTCTTTTTGAGAATACGAAAATTTTGCACGAAGAAAAACGTGGGAGTGTTTCTATCCTAATTGTTAGAGGAAAAGAAGCAGACATATGTGCAAATATAGAAGAACATAATCCTGTCATATTCGATATCCTACCGCTTACATTAGAAGAAATCTTTATTTACGAAATGGGGGATGTTGGTTATGCACTCGAAAATATCCTTGGTTAATAAAGAAATAGGGAAAATAATTTTTCGATCAGTTGGTTGGATTTCGATCATTTATTTTCTTGGCTTGTTTCTGGTATTTCCGTTAGAAATACTCAGGTCCACTTCGGAAGAGCATCGTGAATATATGTGGAGAGAAAATTTATTTCAATTTAATTTTGACTTTCAATTTATTTTATCGATTAGTATTCCAGTATTAATGGCAATCTTTCTATTTCGATTCTTACATGTGAAATCTTACAGTGATTTAATTCATAGTCTTCCAGTCAAAAGAGAAAGTGTTTTCCATCAATATACACTTATCGGTCTTGTGTTGCTTATTACTCCGATACTCGCGAATGCTTTAATTATCATTGCTTTATATAAACCGTTAAACTTAGCTGATTTTTTTACAGTTGGCGATATTTTCCAATGGTTAATGACTACTATTTTGTTTAACATCCTGATTTTCTTTGCTGGAGTATTTGTTGGCATGTTGTGTGGGATATCAGCTGCTCAAGGTGTGTTGACGTATATAGCTTTGCTATTACCGAGCGGCATGCTAGTATTGTTGATCTATAATCTCCCGTACTATTTATATGGCTTCCCAGAACAATATTTCATGCAGCGAAAGGTAGAAGTATTTTCACCTTTAGTCAGATTTTATTTTATTGCAGAACGGCCTTTAGAATTAGTTGAAATAATCGTTTATGTCCTCTTGTTGATAGCATTATATGGGTTATCATTATTTCTTTACAAAAATAGAAAGCTTGAAGCTGTGTCGCAGGCGCTTGTATTTCCAGTATTAAAGCCATTTTTTAAATACGGGACGACGTTCTGTACAATGCTATTAGGTGGCATGTATTTTGGCCAGATGGAACGTAATACAGCTTGGGTTATTGTTGGTTATCTATTTGGAGCCGTAATTGGATATTTTATTGCAGAAATGGTTTTGCAAAAATCATGGCGAATTATTATTCATATTAAAGGCTTACTCGTTTATTCAGGAATCATCGCTGTTTTAGCATTTCTCTTTCAGGTTGATTTTACATATTACGAAAAAACAGTACCACCTTTAAATGAAATTGAACGTGTACATCTTAGTAGCAATTACTATTTTTATAATGATAATGAAAATTCATTTTTCTTAAAAGAAGTGGAAAATATCGAATTAATTTCACGGCTTCAGAAGGAAATTATTGCGAATAAAAATAGTAATAAACGGAGCCCTAATAATGAAAATGCATTTTTCGTTTATGAATTGAAAAATGGGAAGAAGATTGTGCGCAATTACTTAATTGATAAAAAGGATTATGCTCATTTTTATAAATTCATCCATGAATCAGATGAATTCAAACAAACAACAAACCCTGTTCTACAAGTAAAAGCAGATCAGATTGAAAAAATGACGATTCATCCAAACGGTCCGATCTATAAAAGAACAGTCATCATCGATCCGAATGATTTACAAGAAGCCGTTTCTATTTTACAAGATGAAGTTTATTCAGCCACTTACGAAGATACACAAGATGAAAGAGATTCCTATTCTAATATAGTGATAGTCCAGAAGAATAAAAAAAATTTCTCATTAGATTGGCGAGTATCTTACAAAAAATTTGAAAGCTGGCTTACGAAAAAAGGTTTACTGGATGATGCAAGAATAAATGCCGAAGATATTACTTATGCCTATATCGCTAAAAGAGAGGATTTAGATCTTGATTACTCAAAAGGGAATGAAAATGTATTCGAACAAATGGAAACAAACGGAACATCAATTAAAATTACCGATAAAGCGAAGTTAAAAATGTGTCTCGAGAATGCAACAAGCCATTTAGATGGACCATATATCATTGGTTTTTATTATAAAGTAGATGGCTCAGTTGATATTAAAAGTTTTAACAGCAATCATGTTCCTGTGTTCGTTGAACAAGGCTTATAAACATAAATATTGAGTGGTAATGAGGAGGGAGGGGTTACAATGATGACTAGTTCATTAGATATAAGAATGAAGGAAATTTG
The DNA here is from genome assembly GCF_046351715.2 of Cytobacillus sp. Bva_UNVM-123. Taxonomy (NCBI): domain Bacteria; kingdom Bacillati; phylum Bacillota; class Bacilli; order Caryophanales; family Bacillaceae; genus Cytobacillus; species Cytobacillus sp. Bva_UNVM-123. The sequence continues at coordinate 2,749,405 of NZ_CM177772.1, read as the reverse complement.
TGAACAATACCAGAAGCGTCTTTTTCATGTTGCATACGGTATTACTAGAGATTATTATTTAGCTCAGGACATCGTCCAGGAAACGTTTATTAAGGCATATCAGAAGCTGGAAATGGTTGAAGACGAAGAAAAATTAGGTGCATGGTTATCAACGATAGCAACGAGAACTGCGATTGATTTTATTCGGAAAGAAAGCAGAGTTAATGAGCGGCTAGATAATTATATTGACATAGAAAAGACAAATGTGAAAATGAGTCAAAACGTTGAGCTAGAAGTTGAAATGAATTTTGTGCAAAATGAAATAACGAATTATATTAACGATCTTCCTTCTGACCAAAAGAGAGTATACGAATTGAAGAATGACTTCGGATTAAAGGAGAGAGAAATTGCTGATATTCTGATGATCAATCAGAATACAGTAAAAACGAGATTATATCGAATTCGCAAGCAACTAAGGGAAATGTTGTTAAATAAGGAATTAGCATGATGATGGAGAAGGCAAAGCAATCAAAAAAGAGCTAATACCTTCATGAAAGAATTAAAGGCGTTTATATAGAATAAAAAAGATTGTGCATCGGAATACAATCCGATGCCTTTTTATTATTTTTTTTGTGAATTTTATCCAAGCAATGTAATAAAATGATATAATCTTATTGTTTCGCATTTTTACTTGCTGAAATTTGTGTGAAATAATCTTATTTACATATGCTATGATTACATGAGAGGAGTGGACAGATATCGAATGCGAGTTAAAAAAATGATTCCCAATGCATTAACTTTAGGTAATTTATATTGTGGCTTTTTATCGATTGGATTTGCAGCAAACGGACAATTCAAAAATGCTGCTATTTTAATATTAATCGGAATGATGCTCGATAGTATGGACGGAAGAATGGCAAGAATGCTAAATGTAGATAGTACATTAGGGAAAGAACTTGATTCTTTGGCAGATATTGTAACATTTGGAGTTGCGCCTTCATTTTTGGTTTATTATACTTATTTCTTTCAATTTGGCTTATTAGGTTTAATTGTTGCCGGACTATTTCCTTTGTTTGGAGCTTATCGTTTAGCAAGATTTAATATTAGCTCTACAAAAACCTCATTAGATTATTTTGTTGGTGTTCCCATTACAGCGGCTGGGGGGATCTTAGCTATTCTCACTTTATTTGGCGATAAAATTCCTCATATCGTTACGACTGTTGTATTCACAGGAATGTGCTTTCTTATGGTAAGTAAAGTTCGGATTCCGAGCTTAAAGAAAGTCCCTCTCCCGAAATACGGGACAATTGTGACTATCTTTCTTGGAAGCCTGCTTTTCATTATTTACCAAAAGGGTACAAGTGGACAATTTCCGTACTTGATTTATATTGCGACACCACTTTATATAGCTTATTTAGCTTATCGATTTGTAAAAGGGAAAAGTAAAAAATCTGAGTAAAATTTGGACAGGTGATTAATAGTAAAAAAGAACTAAAGTCTTTTCGTGAAGGAGGGTAACACCTCTTCTTTTTTTTGATCTATTTTTAATGTAAATCCCTTTAGCAGTATGTTATTAAGGAAAAATCGACAAATTATTGTATCAAATGACAAATTATGATAAAAATATACTAAGTCACTGTAAATCTATTATTTTGAATTAAAAGATCCTTGAGTGTCCATTTTTTTGAAATTAGAAGCTAGTAAAAGGGTGATGACAATTGGATGGTATGTTTGAACAGAGTCGTGTTCAGCCATGGATTGATTCATTAGAAGAATTATTTAGAGATGGGCGTGCTACATATAATAATTTCTTGAAGCTTGAAAAAGATATCCAGCAAATTAGTACCTTTTTACAAGACTTCTCTAATCTAAGATATGCGTTAGATGTATCAGCCATCGTAGCTGTAACAGATGTAAAAGGCAAAATTATTTATGCTAATGATAAGTTTTGTGAGTTATCCAAATTTAGTCGAAAGGAACTATTAGGAAAGGATCATAGAATCCTCAATTCGGGTTTTCATAATAAACAGTTTTTTAGAAAAATGTGGGAAACGATTAATAATGGTGAGGTATGGGATGGGGAGGTGAAAAATAGAGCAAAGGACGGATCATACTATTGGGTCAAGACAACGATTGTTCCACTAAAGGATCAATTAGGGAAGCCACTTATGCATTTTGCTATTCGAACAGACATTTCGGAAGGAAAATTTGCTCAAGAACAATTACTAACAGCAATCCAGAATGACTTTCATCATGTCGTTAATTCCATGCATAATTTTATTTTTAAAATAATCAAAAATGAAGATGGAAAGTTTATTTATAAACTAAGTGACGGAAAACTAGCTCATCAACTAGGCTTAAATAACGAAAAAATGTATGATAAAAGTCCTGAAGAGATATTCCCGCCTGAGATGGCTGCAATTATCGAAAAAAATTTTAAAGAAGCTTTTCGTGGAGAGCCTGTTTCCTATCATTATACGTATAAAGGATTTCAGTTATTAACCTTTTTATCTCCAATATATCGTGATGGAAAGGTAATTGAAGTAATTGGAAATTCAAATGACGTTACCGAATTACAAAAAGCTCAAGATGAAATAGAATTTATGGCTTTTCACGATTTATTAACAAGTTTACCGAATAGAAGACAGTTTAGCTACGATTTAAATCACATTATTGAAATTTCCGCGTCAAAAAAACAAAATATTGCGGTTTTTTTCCTTGACTTAGATCGATTCAAGCAAATTAATGATTCTTTAGGACATACTATCGGAGATGATTTAATTAAAGAAGTGTCTATCATTCTTAAGAGAATTATTGGGGATAAAGCACAAATTTACCGATTTGCCGGAGATGAATTTGTACTAATATATCCAAACATTAATGAAAAAATAGTCATAAAATATGCGAAACAAATTTTAGCAGTTTTTGACCAATCGATCGCACTTCCTTCCAATCTACAAATCTATTCGACGTGTAGCATAGGAATTAGTATGTATCCAGATCATGGAAAGGACTATGAAACATTATTGAAAAATGCAGACGCAGCCATGTATGTTGCCAAAACATGCGGTCGTAATAATTATCGCATTTATCAGCATGAGATGAATGATTCGAAAGAAGAAATTATGCTGATTGAACATCACTTACGCAATGCAATTGAAAATAATGAATTAGAATTATATTTTCAACCTAAATTGAATTTAATGTCGAAAGAAATAAATGGAATGGAAGCGTTGCTCCGGTGGAATAGCCCGGTATTTGGACAAGTCCCTCCTGATAAATTTATACCAATTGCTGAGGAAACGGGACTGATCATCAAAATTGATCGATGGGTATTAGAACAAGCTTGTAGACAAAATAAAGAATGGAATGACACTACGTTTGTTTTACCATTAAGGGTAGCTGTTAATATTTCTCCATTGCATTTTCGTCTTCCTAATTTTGAAAATGTAGTAGAACAAGTATTGATGAAGACTGGGTTGAAGCCAGAATTATTGGAAATAGAAATTACGGAAAACAGTTTTATTGACCAAACTGATGAATGCATTCATTGTTTAAATCGACTACAAGAAATTGGTGTTTCTGTGGCCATCGATGATTTTGGCAAAGGCTATTCCTCCTTAAACTATTTAAGGAAATTTCCGATCAATGCATTGAAAATCGATCGCAGCTTTATTCATGAAGTATCAAAAAACAATGATGATATCGCAATTGTAAAAGCGATTACTTTTCTAGCACATGAGCTTAATCTAAAGGTAGTTGCAGAAGGGATAGAAACAAAGGAAGTCATTCAATTATTAGAGGACATTGGTTGTGATGAGATTCAAGGTTATTATGTGAGCAAACCTTTGCCAAAAAAAGAATTTGAATTAGTTTATCATCGTTTACTAGGCAGTAATTAAATTTCAACGTATGAAAGGAAACCAATCCGGGAATTTGGTTTCCTTAATGATCCCCTTCTCTTTATTTGATATAGGTATGGTGTGTGTTATTTTAAAATAGAAATTATTTAAAAGGGGAAAAGCAAAATGAATAGTCTCAAAACAAAACTATTAGTTGTCATCGTTCCGATCATTTGTATTGCTTTAATTTTAGTTGCGTATATTAATCAAAGTAAAGCGAAAGAGTTTTTGGAGGCAAACTTTGAAAGATATTCTTTAGCTAATTTAGAGAAAACGCAAGAGAAGCTAGATGATTCTTTTTCAATTCATATTGAAAGATTAAAAGGGTTTGCACAAAGCTCAGACGTAATAAGTGGGGACGAAAATGAACAGCAGGCATATTTAAATCGAATTTCGAAACAGTTTACAGAATATTCCGTTTTGTTAATTTCTGATGTTAATGGAAAAACCATTACTTCTGTGAATAAAGAAACAAATATTTCTGATCGAGAGTATTTTCAATCGATTAAGGCTGGGAATGATTTTGCTATTTCAGATCCAGTCGTAAGTAAAGTCGATAATTCGACAACAGTTGTTTTTGCTGTACCAATAAAAAACGCCAATGGTGAGATGTTAGGTGTTTTTGGGGGAACATTCCCAATTGATAGTTTACAGCAGCTCGTATCGGGAGTGAAAGTCGGAGAGACAGGGTATGCAATTTTGACAGCAAAAGATGGTTTGATTATCGAACATCCGAATGATGAACTAGTATTACAATCAACTATTAAAGATGTCAATATACCGGAATTGAATAAGGCGCATGAAGACGCGCAATCTGGAAAAGTTGGCATGATTCGTTATGAATATCAAAACGAAGAAAGATTTACGTTTTATAAACAGTTGAAGTCAAATGGTTGGAACTTGTTTATTATTGTTCCTATTGCTGAAGCGACGAGTGAGCTATCCTATTTGGCTAAGCTTTCCTTTGTCACAGCTGGTATTGTTTTAATATTTGCGATTATTATTATTATTATTTTTTCTTCAAGACTTGTTAAACCGCTCCAACGAATGAGCAGTTTAACTTCTGAAGTGGCCAAAGGGGATTTAACATTATCAGTTTCTCATAAAGGAAAAGATGAAATCGGTATTCTCGGACTTAATTTCAATACGATGATCTCGGGCATGCAGAGCATTTTAACCCAAATTAATTCGGTTTCAGAACATGTGAAACATTCATCTGAGACCCTTGTGAATTCTAGTGAGGAAACAAAGCAATCAGCAGAACAAGTCGCAATAGCAATTAACGAATTAGCAACTGGGACATCTGATATTGTTAACTCAGTCTCAAGTGTAACCGATAAAGTCCAGTATATGAGCCAAACACTTGGCGAATTAAGTAAATTTGCTAACGAAGTGAATAATAGCTCATTGCAAAGCAAAGAACTATCAGAGCAGGGCGAAATTTACGTTAATGAAGCGATTGCGTCCATTCGTGAGACGAATAATCAAATTCAAGAAACAGCTGAGATCATAAAGCTAGTCGATAAAAGGTCGACTGATATTGGAAATGTTGTTGAAATGATTAGTAGAATTACGGAACAGACAAATTTACTTGCCTTAAATGCTTCTATTGAAGCAGCAAGAGCAGGTGATGCAGGTAGAGGTTTTGCTATTGTTGCTGAGGAGGTTCGTAAACTTGCTCATGAGACTGGCAAATCAGCGGAACAAATTTCGAAAATGATCTCTGAAACTCAAGATGAAAGTCATCGAGCCGTGAAATCTATTGAACAAGGTTTACATGTAGCTGAAAATAGTATGGCTGCAGTGATTCAATCAGGTGAAGCATTTACAGACATTTCAAAAAATGTCAATACAACCTCGCAACAAGTTGAGAAAACGAATAGCTTAATACAAAATCTAGAAGAAATAAGCGTAAGTATATCAGAGAATATGGAGAGTATTTCGGCGGTCACTGAACAATCTTCAGCAAGTGCAGAAGAAGTAAGTGCTGCTTCAGAACAGCAAGCTGCTAGTGCTGTCCAAATCTCTAATGATGCTGTTGAGCTTTCGAAGTTAAGTGAGAACTTACAAGAAATGATGATGAAATTTAAAATTTAATAGACTATGAAGTGAATGTAGTAGCCTCATCCTCATTATTATAAGAGGATGAGGTTTTTTATAAGAAAGCTATTTTTTTAGCAAGGTATATTCACCTCTAAACTAGGGTAAGTTATAAATATTATGATAAAAAGGTTATCTTTCATCTACTTTCTAAGTAGCCAGATAGAAAATATCGCAGTATAATTATTTTTATGAAAAATACAATTAAGTGCGATAGCAAAAGGAGTCTTCTTTGTGGAATTACTTAATCATTTGTTAGACACATATGCCTCGTTTTTTGATTGGCAAATGTGGGTAGAGGTTTTATCAGATCCTGTCTCATGGGGATTTATAGGAACATTAGTTATATTGGAAGGACTATTATCTGCTGATAATGCTCTCGTATTGGCAGTAATGGTTAAACATCTTCCAGAAGACAAAAGGAAAAAGGCGTTAACCTACGGTTTGTTCGGTGCATATTTCTTTAGGTTTGTTTTTATCGGCCTTGGAATGATTTTAATAAAGTTTTGGTGGATTAAAGTTTTAGGTGCTGCTTATCTAGCCTGGATTGTCATTAAACACTTTTGGCTTGGTGAGGATGAAAATGATTCAGAAGGTGTAAAAAAAGAAGGCTGGTTAATTCGTACTTTTGGTGTATTCTGGGGGACGGTCATTTCAGTTGAGTTAATGGACTTGGCATTTTCAGTTGATAGTATATTAGCGGCTTTTGCGGTATCTGAGAAAGTGTGGATATTATTAATTGGTGGTATGCTCGGAATTTTAATGATGCGTACCGTTGCAAAATTATTCCTCGTGTTAATTGATAAAGTACCAGAGCTCGAAAATACTGCCTTTATATTAATTGCCATTATTGCGGCAAAAATGTTTGCCAGTGTGTTTGGATTTGAATTAGATCATATGATTTTCTTTGCCATTCTTATTTTAGCTTTCGCTAGTACATTTATTATCCATTTTATGAACAAGCGAAAAAATAAGCAAGATGATATTTCACCAGAGCGAGGAAAATAAAAAGAATTTAAAAAACGAAGAAAAGAGGTTCATTCATATTAAAGTATTCTTTTGTAAGGCCATTTTAATATGAACAACCTCTTTTTAATGTGTAATTATCTTTTTTCTACATGAACACGGCCCGAAAAGAAGGTTGCTCCTCCCCCCATATCAGAGAGGCGGTCTGGTGTTAGAGAATTTACTAGTTGTTTCGTTTGCTTCGTATTTGACCATAGTCCTTGACTAACGACAACACTTGGTAAGACTGTATTCCCAATAACAGCAGTAAGCTCACATTCCCCTCGTTCATTCCAAACTCTAACTTTATCTCCATTTTCGATTTGAAGATTTGCTGCATCTTGTTCATTCATAAATAATTTTGGCTCTTTTTCAAGCATCATATGTTTTTCAATATTGGCAAAAGTTGAGTTTAAAAAGTTATGATTTGGTCCAGGTATAAATATGAAAGGTAAATCACTTTCAGACTTTAGTGGAAGATAGGTTGGTAATGGTGGATATCCATTCGCTTCCATTTTTTTAGAATACAGTTCGATTTTTCCGCTTGGAGTTGGTAGTTTCCCAGGGAGTAACGGCTTCAATTTCGCTTTCATAAACTGTTTTTCCACTAATTTTTCATAAGTTATGCCTTCAATATAAGGGTTAGACGGGTTATCAAGACATTGAGCTATCATTTCAGCTTCAGAATCATCGAAGATAGCTTCATGAAAGCCCATCTCCTTAGCTAATAAACGAAATACATCAACATTTGATTTCGACTCACCGTAAGGTTCAATAACTGGCTGCTGAATTTGGATATAGTGATGCCAGTAAGATGTATAAAAATCTGTATTTTCATAAGAAGAAGTGGCAGGTAGAATAATATCAGCATATTTCGCCGTTTCTGTAAAAAATAAATCATGGACGACAAGAAATAAATCCTCTTTCAAAAGCCCTTCTCTAACTTTATTCCCATCAGGCGCACTGATAGCAGGATTGCTGTTAAATACAAATAAAGATTTCACTGGAACATCTAGATTAAGTAATGCTTGACCAAGCAAATTCATATTAATGACGCGTGTTTCCTTGTTATTTAATATATCTGGTCTTTGAAGTTTCTCTTCATTAAATGAGAGAAAGCTAGAATTTGCTTTATTGGCACCGCCGCCTTTAATTAACCATTGGCCAGTTAGCGCAGGGAGACAAGAAATAGCTCGAGTATTCATGCCACCATTGTCGTGGTGCTGCAGTCCATTTCCTATCCGAATAAAGGCAGGACTTATTTCCCCATACATACGAGCAAGTTTATAAATATGTTCGACTGGCACTCCTGTAATTTCAGAAACGGTGGTTGGATCATATTGGACGACATGCTTACGTAATTCCTCATGTCCTACAGTGTATTGTTGTAAAAATTGTGAGTTAATCATATTTTCAGCAAATAATATATGCATCAATCCAAGAGCAAGCGCTCCATCAGTTCCTGGTAAAATGGGAATAAACCAATCTGCTAGTTTTCCAGTTTGATTTTTATGAACATCAATGACAATAATTTTTGCCCCGTTTTTTCTAGCCTTTTGTGCGAATGCGATTTGATGCATATTTGTACTTGCGGCATTAATGCCCCATAGAATAATGAGTTTTGCATGAACTGTATCTTCTGGATCGGTTCCTAAATTGCCTCCCATTGTAAATTTATATCCAGTCGTTCCAGCGGCCTGACAGATTGTTTCATCAAGCTTTGAGGCTCCCAGACGATGAAAGAAGCGCTGATTCATGCCGGCTGCATTCAAATTGCCCATATTCCCATAAAAATGGTATGGGAGAATACTTTCAGGTCCATCACTCTCAATAAGTTTTTTCCAATTGTCAGTAATGGTTTTTATCGCTTCTTCCCAGCTAATACGTTCAAATTTTCCTTCACCCTTTTGTCCAATTCTTCTCATCGGATATTGAAGCCGATTTTGGTCATAAAGACGCTCTGTCATATTTCTCACTTTATTACAAATATGTCCTTGAGTGACAGGATGATTCGGATCACCTTCAACTTTAACGATCTTTCCGTTTTCTTTATGAAGAAGGAGACCACATTGATCAGGGCAATCAAGAGAGCATACAGATGGGAAGATCCCATTTCTTTCTTTTAAATATGAGTGCATAAAAAGTCTCCTTTCGCTGTCTTTACATTAACAGTAAAGTTATAAGTCGAAGATAATAACGTAATGAAAGATATTACTATAATAAGATAGTTTGAGTGGGTGCGCAATAAGGGGAGCTCTTTTCGATAATATATGTTAAAATTATGAAGATCATGTCGATTTTTCAGTGTTTATTGTAGAATAAGTGTATAGGGGATGTGGGGAAATGATGATTAACTTTTTTTTATTACGATTGGACCTCTTTCCCTGTTTTTAATGATATGAACAATATTAGTTTGTAAAGCCATAAAAGGACGTGACATTTTGAAAAAAATAAAAATAGTTACCGATTCAACCGTTGACCTTTCAAAACAAGAGCTAGAGAAGTATAATATCGAGATTGTTCCGTTAACCATTCAAATTAGTGGCAAATCTTATGTGGATGGAGTAGATATTACACCGAGTGAATTTATCAAGATGATGAATTTGTCAGAAGAATTGCCTAAGAGCTCGCAGCCTTCAGCAGGCGTTTTTTTGGAAGTATTTAACCGTCTAGGTGAGGATGGCTCAGAAATATTGTCGATTCATCTTACAAAGGAATTGAGTGGAACTGTCCAAACTGCTACATCCGCTGCGAAAATGTCCAATTCGAATGTTACCGTTGTTGATTCGGGTTTTATTTCAAAAGGTCTCGCTTTTCAAGTTTTAGAAGCCGCAAAAATGGCGCAAGAAGGCAATTCGATGCAGGAAATCTTAACAAGGTTGGACGGAATTCGAAATCAGACAAAATTATTCATTGTAGTGGATACACTAGAAAACTTAATTAAAGGCGGCAGAATTGGAAGAGGGACAGGATTAATTGGCTCATTATTAAAAATAAAGCCAATCGCATCACTTGATGATGGAATTTACACACCAGTAGCTAAAGTTAGGAGTCATGCACAAGCTGTTAAATTTCTTGCAAAACAGTTTGCTGAAGACACAATGGGAAAAACGATTAAAGCTGTCGGTTTGACACATGCAGGTGGAATGGGACTTGCTACACAATTAAAAGCTGCTATCAGCGATATTTACCATGATTTTGAAATTGAGTATACGACCCCAATCGTCAGTACACATACTGGTGTTGGAGCTATTGGTTTTACGTATTATACAGAGGATTAGTCTGGGAACTTTTTATCGTTTTCAGGCTTCTTTTTTATATGTAAAAATTGCGGATAACATCCATGTTTTTTACAATAATGAATACATATTTGATATGATAGTAGGATATTACAACAAGGAGTTATCATTATGTATCAAACTTTTACACTAAAGGAGAAAACAAAGCAAACCTTCATATTATTAATTCCAATATTAATTACCCAGCTTGGAATGTTTTCAATGGTATTTTTTAATACGGTTATGTCAGGTAAATATCATTCATCTGATCTAGCGGGTGTAGCGATAGGTTCGTCCGTTTGGAGTCCGATCTTTACTGGCTTAAGCGGCATCCTCCTAGCCGTTTCACCGATTGCTGCACAAAGATTTGGAGAAAAGAAGGATAAAGAAGTTGCGTCTATTGTTAAAAACGGTATTCTACTCGCCATATTAATTGGATTAATTGTTATTCTATTAGGGTTTTTCTTTTTAAACCCATTATTAGAGAAGATGAATTTACCAGCGAGTGTTCAGCAAACAGCCCATGATTATTTAGTAGGGCTTAGCCTTGGAATTATTCCATTATTCATTTTTAATGTGCTCCGATCTTTTATTTATGCATTAGGTAAAACACGTGTCGTGATGGTTATATTGTTATCATCTTTGCCATTTAACTTCTTTTTGAATTATGTCCTTATTTTTGGGAATTTTGGTTTTCCTGAGCTTGGTGGTGCAGGTGCAGGGTTCGCGACCTCGCTCACTTATTGGTTAATTGTTGGAATGACGGCATTCATCGTAAAAAAACAAGAACCATATGCCCAATTTGAAGTATTTAAAAATTTTATTGATTTTTCAGTTGAAAAGTGTAAAGAAATATTGAAAATTGGTGTTCCCATGGGACTATCTACCTTTTTTGAAACGAGTATGTTTGCAGTTGTCACTATTTTACTCAGCAAGTTTAATGTAACAACGATAGCTTCCTATCAATCTGCATTAAATATCGTTTCATTCCTTTATATGATCCCCATTAGTATATCAATGGCTCAAACGGTTTTAGTCGGCTATGAGGTAGGTGCGAAACGTTACAGGGATGCGAGAGATTACAGTTGGTTAGGTATTTATTTGTCCATTTTCATTGCCTTAATTACGGGGCTATTAGTTGTATTATTCCGATATGAAGTTGCTGGCATATACTCTAATGAGGTAGAGGTTATTAACTTAACGGCTCATTTCTTAATTTATGCATTGTTCTTCCAATTAGCTGATGCACTACAAGCAACTGCACAAGCGGCATTAAGAGGATATAAGGATGTAAATATTTCATTTGTCATGACGCTTATAGCATATTGGCTTATTTGTTTGCCAGTCGGTTATGGGTTAGCGAACTTTACAAAGATGGGTGCAACAGGCTATTGGATTGGCTTAACAATCGGATTACTTGCGGCAGGGATTTGTTTATCAGGTCGTCTTTTATATATTCAAAAGAAAAAGTTCGTTCATCTAGTTAGTGAGGAAAGTGCTTGATAAAGTAAAAATGAAAAATTTTAGTTAAATTTGATTAAAAATAACTGTCTATTTCATGTGGACAGTCATTTTTAATTACTCTACTTGTTCGTTATCCCAATCAGTGAAAAGGCCGCTACCATTACAGCCGGGACAATCGAGGTTCCCGTAAAAGGCATATTCAGTTGCAGGATAAGTTAAAAATCCCCGTCCATAGCAATCAGGACACTTATTTTCTTCTCTCATTTTGGCAACTTTGCTTTCATAACGAGTTGTTCTCCATTCATTAAATGCGTTTAATAAGCCCATAATGTACACCTCTAGCTTTTTTCTTTATCATTTGAAAAATAATGAATTTTTATACATCTATTTTTCAAAAATCAAAAGGTCTTTAGTTTTCTGAGTTGACTTTTATAAAGGAAGAATCCATGAATAGGCAGAATATAAGTATATGAAGCAAAAATTATTGCCAAATGACGATTCTTTGTAGGGGGGGAGAGTATTGTCGGGTTACAATTATCAAGATTTTGATGGGCTAGGACTTGCCCAATTGGTGAAATCGAAAGAGGTTCATCCACTTGAATTAGTAGAAGCGGCAATTAAAATAATCGAATTACATAACCCAAATATAAATGCTGTGATACATAAAATGTATGAAAAAGCGAAAAAAGCGGCAGAGGGAGATCTAACGGGTTTATTTGCAGGAGTACCAATACTTTTGAAGGATATGTCACAGGAAATTAAAGGAGAACCCATTACATCTGGATCAAATGCATTGAAAAAGTATCGGGCAGAAAAAGATTCTGAATATGTTAGTAGGTTAAGAAATGCTGGAGCTGTTTTTCTTGGACAGACGAATGTACCAGAATTCGCCTTATTAGCAGTAACGGAGCCTGCCCATTTTGGTGCAACACGAAATCCATGGAATTTAGAATATACACCCGGCGGTTCAAGTGGAGGAGCAGGGGCAGCAGTTGCTTCAGGAATGGTACCGATTGCAGGAGCAAATGATGGTGGAGGATCGATAAGAATTCCTGCCGCATATTGTGGGTTATTCGGTTTAAAGCCAACAAGAGGGAGAACTTCAATTGGGCCAAAATATGGGAGAAGCTGGCAGGGAGCCTCTGTGGAGCATGTAATCACCAGGTCAGTTAGGGATAGTGCTGCAATGTTAGATGTTCTTTCTAGTTATGAAAAAGCTGCTGCATTTCATACTCCTTCGTTTAATGGTAGTTACTTGAAAGCAGTCAATAGCCCAATTGACAAAAAGCGAATTGCCTTTTCGTTTCAATCACCGATCGGGACAGAAGTTCATGAACAATGTAAGGCAGCAGTGTTGAAAACTGCAAGCCTGCTCGAGTCAATGGGGCACATTGTAGAAGAAAAAGAACCTGCAGTAAATGGATATAAATTAGCGAAAAGCTATTTAACGATGTATTTTGGTGAGACAGCTGCTGCCATCTCCTCTTTAGAAGAAGTGCTTGGTAGAAAAGCAAAGATGAATGATGTTGAAGCAACAACTTGGCTGTTGGGGTTGCTAGGAAAAGCTACGTCTGCGGAAGAATTTGTCCTCAGCTTAAGGGAATGGGATATAGCAGCCTATCAAATGGAAGTTTTCCATGAAAGCTATGATTTCTATATAACGCCAACAACCGCATTTCCACCAGCAAAAATTGGGGAACTTGAGCCTTCATCCTCTGAAAAAAGGCTAATCAGTTTAGTTGGGAGCCTAGGACTTGGAGGATTGTTAAAAAAAGTAGGAATTGTTGACCAGATTGCGCAGAAAAACTTAATGAGAACGCCATTTACTCAGCTTGCCAATTTAACAGGCCAGCCAGCAATGACACTCCCACTTCACGAAACGGATGATGGCCTGCCAATTGGTGTCCAAGTTCATGCAGCAAAAGGAAGAGAAGACCTCCTATTGCAGTTAGCTGGATCGCTCGAACAGACAGATCATTGGTTAAATATTAAAAGAAATCCACTCTTTTTTAGTTAATTATTTTTGACACATAAGTCCCCACTGAATGAATTTGAAAACTAATTTATTCAGTGAGGACTTAGTACATTGTACAAAAAAAGCTGAACAAAACAGCTCCCTTTGAGTCTATTGTTTATTTTCATATTGCGCTAATTTTTCTAAGACTTGTTCAATCGGGATTGCTATTCCTGCCTGATCATTCGTTGAAATGGCATAAACAACCCCTATTACTTGCCCAGCTTGATTAATAATAGGACTTCCGCTGTTTCCTTTATAGATTGGTGATGATAGTCGAATAACTCCATTTTTCTTAGAGCCTTCCAAAATCTCACCTTCATTAGCAATTTGATTATGTAACAACGGATTGCCAATGACAACTATATGATCTCCCACCTGCCAAATATCTGGAGCGCTTAAAGGGAGAAATGGCAATTTTTCTCCTTGAATTTTTAAAAACGCTAAATCAATTTCGGGATCCATCTGAATGATTGAAGCTTTATAGATTTTCCCATTAGGGAAGGTAATTGTAATCGGGTGCATGTTTTCGACAACATGCTTATTCGTAATAATGACACCATTTTCTGATATATTGAAGCCAGTTCCCTTCGAATATTGATCTTGAATGGTAACGACTGCCTCTTTATATTTTAGGATATTCTCTTGCTCTGAAAGCTCAGCTGACTTTTGTAAAAATTTGATAGAAGAAAGATTGAAAATTTGCGGCCAAATTTGAATTATACTAATAAACATTGCAAAAACAAGCCAAATCGCTATAACTTTTCTTATAAAAGCTCTGCGCTCACTTTGTTTTTCTTGTAAAATCCGATCATCTTCATTAGGCAAAAAATCTTCTAAAGATGGTTCATCAAAATGATCTTCATTTTCCTTATCTTCATGCTGATACAAATGAAAACCTCCACTTCAAAAAGCTTCACTTTATAAACTTACTATACTATTGTTAAGAAAAATGTACCAGATCAGATGATAACGATAGATGAATTACTTTTTCTCATATTCCTTAAAATGAAAAGATTGCTTATAATTAATAGAATATGAAAACATCTTAGGAGTTGGACTTTAAATGAACAAAAAAGACGTATCAAGCATTCGTAATCAATTCAAACTTAATAATGATTTAATGAAAATCAATGAAATCTTTAATGTTTATATAAGGAAGGAAAGCAGTGAAATATATCATGAGGAATGTCAACCCTTCCCAATGTTAGATCAGGAACAGCAAGAGCTATTCATGAGTAACTTCAAAAAGGTATTAACAGGTCAGCTCGATATTAAACTCTTTGAAGTAAAGTTTCAACAAGAAGCGGAAGAAAGTAGTCAGCTAATTCTTCATAAAGGATTGCAAACAGATGATGTCGAAGAATGGAAAGAACAAATGCTGTTAATCGTTGAAAAAATGTTTAAAGATATTCAATATGAGATGGATATAGTGGTCACCTTTATACGTGGGCAATATTTTAAACCGACGAAAAGAAGCAATATGGAATCGGAGGAAAGTAATCGTGATGAAGTGTATGCACACTCCTTCATTCTTTGTAGCATTAATAAAACGGAACAGCCTCAAAAAACGTTATTATTCGATTTCGTTGAAAGAGAATTTAAATCAAATATTGTGGTAGATTCCATTATTAATCTTACATCTCCAATAGGAGGATTTCTGTTCCCAAGTTTCACAGATTATGCAGCAGATGTAAATCATATTTTATACTCAGCGGGGAAAGCAAATCAACCTGATCTCCATTTTATCGAGAATGTTTTGAATGGGTCTGGTGTTATGACTGCTCAAGAAGATAAAGCTGTCTTTGAAGAAATCGTTAAAGAAGTGGTTGGAGATCAAGTGGATTCTTCCACTTTGGCTAATGTATATGAAGAAATTAATCGAATAATCGTAGAAGAAGAGGAAGATACCCCTAAACTTGATTATAAAGATGTAGAGCGAGTTTTAAAAGTGAGTGGGGTCGAAGATGTTGATGTCGATAAGGTAGAGATGGCCTTTCAAAAGGTTATAGATGACGAGAAGTATGAGCTGAAAGCCAGCAGTATTATTCCAAACTATAATACGAAATCAATCAAAATAAATACGAAAGTAGCAAATATTTCGATTAGCCCACAAGATTTACAATATGTTAGACAAGTTAACTTTAATGGGAAGCGTTGCTTATTAATCGAGGTTGACGAGGATACTGTAATTGATGGGTTTAAATTAATTCCAGAAACATTGTTGAACTGAGAGAATACCCATTTACTAGTTGTTGGAGGTGGATAATGTGCTTAATTTCTTTGAATATAATTGGCAAATTCGAGACGAATGGTTTAGCTGGTGTCATCAACTTTCAGCGGAAGAGTTAAATAAAGATCGTACTGGTGGAGTTGGAAGTATAGTATATACGTTATTCCATATTGTTGATGTGGAATATAGCTGGCTTCGTAGTATTCAAGGTAAAGAAGATGTTATTGTTAAGTTTGCTGATTATAACACTGTACAGAAGGTTAAGGCTCTTTCAGATACATATCAAAAAGAGAACGCTAACTTTCTTAAGCTAGCTGAATTTAATGACGAGCTTGTAAGTGTACATTGGGAAGTTGAAAAATATAGTCGAAATGAAATCATCCACCATGTAATCGCTCATGAAATACACCATATTGGTCAACTTTCTATTTGGGCAAGAGAACTAGAGTTAGCCCCAATACAAGCTAATTTTATTGGAAGAAAATTAACACCTGTCCATTATTATTGAGATAATGCCTGGCATTACTGGAAAACGGTAATGCTTTTTTGTAAAACAAACGGGGATGGAGAATGATGAAGCGAAATTTGCAATTAATCAAAGTAGAAAGGAGTGTAAGCAATGATTACGATCGGCTCAATGACAAATAGTAAGGTGAATTTATTGCTTATTTGCTTGAGAATGAAGCTACTAAATAAACTGGGGGATGAAGATGGATACGATACAAAAAGTTTTGAATTCTTATTTTGAGACGTGGAATGAATGCTTTATTAGCAAAGATGGTGATGGAATTAGGAATTATATGTCAAAGCAATTTGTCGGTTATTGGGCACATTCAACCATTGAAAAAATTGATCCATATTACTATGATTATGATCTTGATAGTGTCTTAAAACAAATGGATAATGCGAAAAAAAGTTTTGATGCTGTTTCTATTACTCTACGAAAAAATGGAGAAGAATGTTTAGTACTAGGTAGAGAAACGAATTTAATCGATGGGAATCCATATAGGGCACAATGTATGTTTGTATGGAGAAAAGAAGAAAATGAGTGGAAACTTTTAAGGGAGTATATTGAACTAGAGAGATAATTTCTTATTAAACAAACATGTCCAAATAAATGGGTCATAAAGATGTAAGAGTTTTGGAAAAAATAACACCTGCTTTGTCAAGTTCAAGGACAAAACAGGCTTTTTTAATGTACACTATTATTTTAGAGTAAAAGTAACCTTCTTCTCTTTTGATAGATCTTTTGCTTCTTGGTCTCTCATTGGTCCGATTTCAACTTCAAATGGTTTTGTTCTCCAAATTTTCCCAGAATGCTCTTTATCTAAAAGATAAACTGAGTTTGGTATAAATTCAGTGAATAGATAACCTTCCAAATTAACGGTAGCTTCCCCCAATACCTCACTCTTACCAATTTCGCTTTTTTCTTCAAACATTTTTTTCTCGCCCATATCATCTACTGTTGCCTTATCCTGATAGAAACCTTTATTTCCTTCCACTTTTTTCTTATCAGTTTCATTAAGGCTAAGCATGAACTTTCCTTCTTTGCCAAATCTAGAAGAAAAATCATCTTTTTTAGATTGAGGTGCTGGAATTTCAACTGAAGCAGTTAATACATTAAGGATTTCATTAAAAGAATACATAATTAGGAACATTTCACATAATTGTCATATTATCCCTATTTTGTTGTGTTTGTTTTATGTTATCATTTTTCTGACTAATGTTAAAAGTGGGATTATTTTAAAATGCAAGTATTATCATTTTGTTTATTTGCGTATGAAATGTTACGCAAATAATTTACAGCAGAAATTTGTGTAGAAACACTTGCCTCTAGTGTCATATAAAAAAACTGCAGTTAATAATAGAGAATATTTTGGTATATAGGATCAGCTATGTCAGGCACTGAAACATTTATCATTGGCTTATGTAAGATATTATTTTTTACAACTAATTCTTGAGAGGAAGAGATATCTTTTGAATAGATATAATGCGGAACATGAATATCAAATACGTGAAAAGGAATACTTCGCACAATTTAAAAAAGCAAGTCTGAAGTGCAATATCTTAAGTAATTTGCGACTAGTTGCAGCTTTAGGCATTATTTTTGGTGTAATATTTTTTTACTTTGAGTATCGTATTTTCGGAAGTTTGTTTTCAATATTCACATTAGTTGCATTTATCATTTTCATTATTCAACATGAAAAAATGAGAAAACAAAAAGAACTAGCTTTTTCCCTTGCAAGCATTAACCGGCAGTCGATTGACAGAATTAATGGGAAATGGGTTGAGTTTACTGATAAAGGAGAGGAATACATTGATCAAAAGCATCAGTATAGTGTTGATTTAGATATTTTTGGACAGGCTTCGGTATTTCAGTGGATTAATAATACCTTTACATTCCTGGGAAGAAAGTTCTTAAGAAATTCTTTGATCGAGCCAGAGAAGGATATTTTAAAAATAAGGGAAAGACAGGCTGCCATTAACGAACTTGCAGGTAAACTTGATTGGAGACAAGGTTTTCTGGCAGAAGGCAGTTCCATTAAAAATGGAATGAACAATCCTGAGTCGTTATTTAAATGGACAGAAAATGAAAACCATGTGTTCAGAAATCCATGGTTGATATGGGGTATACGCTTCATTTCGTTAGCAACAGTGGTATCGCTCTTCTTACCATTTCTAATTGATAAGGGTTATCTTATTATAACAGTGATATTTTTACTTACTCAGTTAATTTTATTTATTATTGGAATACGATTCTATTTGAATATCAATAAGGTGATAGACTTGCATAATGATGCAATTCTCACTTACCAAAAATTATTGACAAAAATTGAAAGAGAGAGTTTCGAATCCGAGTATCTATCTGAGCTTAAGTCAAGTCTAATTGACTCAAATGGTAATTATGCTTCTAAACAAATTAATGAATTATCCTTTATTGTTGATATGATGAGTTTCAAATATAGTCCACTGATTTATTTTTTATTAAATGTGATTTTCTTATTAGATTACCACTGTATGATTGCACTGGAAAAGTGGAAGAAGAAATCAGGCTATAGCGTACGAACTTGGCTCACAGTAATAGGTAAGTTAGAGGAAATATCTAGTTTATCGACAATACGGTACGATAATCCTAATTGGTGCAATCCACAGTTAACAAATTTAAAGCAATATTTTTCTGCAAAAAATATGGGACATCCACTTTTGTTTTCAAATGCCCGTGTCAGTAATGATCTAAACATAAAAGGTAGTGGCAATGTTTTGTTAATTACAGGGTCCAATATGTCTGGAAAAAGTACTTTATTAAGGACTGTTGGCTTAAATTTGATTTTGGCATATACAGGGGCCCCCGTTTGTGCAAGCGATTTTAAGTGCTCCATAATGGACATTTATACATCTATGAGAGTAAGTGATAATTTAGAAAAAAAGATTTCATCCTTCTATGCTGAACTATTAAGAATAAAAATCATTATTCAAGCAGCACGTAGGAGCAACTCCATATTGTTCTTATTAGACGAAATTTTTAAAGGGACAAACTCTAAAGACCGACATATTGGGGCAACGGCGGTGATAAAAAAACTTAGTAAAATGAGTGCGGTGGGACTTGTCTCGACACACGATCTTGAATTAGGTGAGTTAGAGTTTGATAAGGATATAGATGTGAATAATTACCATTTTTCAGAGAGTTATTTAAATAACCAGATAATATTTGATTATAAATTGAACCCTGGAGTGTCTAAAACTACTAATGCTATTTACTTAATTAAGATGATTGGTATTGATGAATTTTAGTAGTGGGAACCAATATGCTAAGATAGAAAACTGGCAATTTGCTATGAATCTTGAAAAAAGTTTCTTGGTAATATTCTAATAATTTATTTTTTGAAAGGAGTAATATTTATGAAGAATTCAATTATTGACAGTTCCACTCACACAAGAGCCAGATTAAGGATGATGTATCATTGGTTATCATCCACTGGCAATGTTAAATTGCTGCCGAGAAAAACAACTGGACTACCCAAAGATTCCGTGAAAGCTTCACTTGGTACGGAAGAAAATTATGATCAGCTGATTCATTTAGGTTCTTACAATTACTCAGGTCTGAATGGTCATCCCGATATAATTCTAGAAGCAGAGAAAGCTTTAAATACATATGGGACATCTACCAGCGGAGTTCGATTACTCAATGGCACATTAAACATACATTGCCTGTTTGAAAAAAAACTTGCTTCTTTTCTCGGAACTGAAGATGCTGTAACTTTCAGTAGTGGATTGGTTGCTAATATTGCAGCCATAACAGCATTATGCAATGAGGAGGACATCATTTTTTCGGACGAATTGAATCATCAGTCGATTGTGGACGGGATTAAACTGGCACAGGCAAAGATGATAAAATTTATGCATTCCAATATGGAGCAATTGGAAAGTCTGTTGAAGAAGGAGCCCATCTATAAAAGAAAATTCATTATCACTGATGGGGTCTTCAGCATGGACGGCGATATCTGTTATCTAGATCAAATTATGTCATTAGCTGAAAAATACAATGCTATTGTGATTGTAGATGATGCACACTCCATTGCTGCAATTGGGAAATGTGGAAGAGGGACAGCCTCACATTTTAAATTATCTAAAATGCCTGATGTTATTACAGGAAGTTTAAGTAAGGGTCTTCCAGGTTTAGGTGGTTATATAGCTGGCTCAAAAGAACTGATGAATTTATTCCGATATGGATCCAATCCTTATATTTTTTCGGCATCTCTGCCTGCATCCATTGTGGCAGGTCTTTTGAAAGCGGTTGAAATTCTTGAGAATTCACCTGGTATTATGGAAAAGTTGCATAGAAATGAGCATTTGCTTCGTGAAGGCTTGAGAAAAATTGGTTTAAATACAATGAGATCAAATTCTCCCATCATACCAGTATTGATTGGCGACCGTTCTTTGACCTTTCAATTTGCAGAATTACTTCATAAAGAAGGTATTTATGTAAATCCAATCATTTTCCCAGCAGTTCCTCTGGCTAAAGCTCGGTTGCGGATAAATGCTTCTTCTGCATTAAGTGAAGAGCAAATTCAATTTTCATTGGAAAAATTCGAAAAAGTTGCAAGCGTTTTAAATATATGCAAGTAGCATTGAGGGAGGAAACCAATGAACAATATGATAACAAGATATAAGAAATTTAGGGATGGCCTGGATTGTCTAGGATCATATTTCTTGGATGACGATATTGCACTTAATTTTTTTGATATGCAGACTACCGATTTTCAAAAATGGCAAAAGGATATTGCTCAGATATTGAAAATGGCCAGAAGAATGTCCATTGCCAATTTAGGAGAACGAAAAGACATTCCACATTCACACCAAGAAATTTTTAAGTTATATAAGGAATCGCTTAGTTTACCTGTTATTGCAAGACCCGATATGATTATTGTGAACGGTCAACCTAAGATCATTGAACTAAATTATGACTCCTCCGCAATCGAAGGATTTTATGAAATAGACTATTTACAGACACTAATATTGCAAATGCAGGAAAAAAAACATGCAGACAATAAGTTAATGGATGGGAAAAATGGTTTTGTGGATTTTGTAAAAGAAATTTTTGAAAAATATGTACCAGTTAGTGCTGTATCTAAAAAAATGGCAATTATGATATATGCTGATATGAATCGATATGATAAAGACATTGCGCAGGAAACAGCAAACTGGATTAATCAAAATTCTGACATTCAATGCTTTATACGGCTTCATGAAACCCTTTGGGACAATAACGGTGTTGTTACTGATGGAAAAAATGAGTTTCAGCTTTTGTACATGTATTCCACATTGAAAGACACGCCAAGTAAAACCAAACATCTCGAGGAACTTTTGATAAATATACGCAATTCAAAAACTATCGTTCTTTCTGATATTAAAGATATTATAGTCGATTGTAAAGTTGCCCTAGCATATTTATATGAAGTAGCAAATTCGGCTAATTCCGTTTTTTCAGATGTTGAAAAAAAATTAATCTATGAATATGTACCTTGGACTTTTGTTATAAGGGAAGACAAAAAAGTTATATTCAAAAATAAGGCCTATGATCTTATTGAATTGTTAACTTTGCAACAGGAACAGTTTGTTTTGAAAAAAAGCAATTCGTTTTATGCAAAGGATGTTATTCCTGGCTTTGGGACAAGTAAACGTGACTGGATTAATTATCTAGAACATATTGTAAGTTCTAACACTGAAATGTGGGTGGCACAGCAATTTATTAATTCTGACTATTATGACTTCCAATATTACAACCCAGTACAAAATGATTTATATAAATTAGCTAGGCGTTTCGTCGTTAGTCCGTATTTTTTCGACTCTAATATTATTAATTTTCTAATACGAGTAGAAAAAGATACTGGATCACCGCTTTTAGGCAGATTGACTGATGGAAATATGGGTGTTGCGTTTGTAAATATTAATCGGTCATATTGAAATTAGTAATTACTTTAAGTTAGAAGCTTATCTAAGCATATTAGTAATACGCCAAGTAAAAAAAATAAAGATACTGGAAATTATGTTTTTGCTTAAGAGAAAGTTCCCTTAAGTTCTTAACATTAATAGATCAGGAGGTAGAACATGGAGTGTTTAATATTAAACTCGTTTGAATATTTTCCCACGCAACCACCTATAAATACACCTTTTATAACAGCATTCCTGAAAAAAAATGGGATTAAATGTACACAGTTAGATCTGAATATTGAAGTATGGGATTATTTATTGAGTCCTAGTCTGATTAAGGAGCTTACTTATAATTCCGAGTACGCAAAATACTGTGAAAAGGTACATGTACCCAATATGAATTACGAAGAATTCACTGATAAAAAAAAATATTTATTGAGTTCTATCGATACTATCAAAAGTTATTATCAAGACAAGAAGATATTTTACGATACCTACGCATTGGCATGGGCGAATGAACGTATTAGAGAATTTCAATATCTTTTCTATTATTCTAATGGAATTCTTCTGGACAATCTATATACCACTTATTCTTTCTATGATGAACTACATTTTTCATTCAGTGGGATGAATAATTTTTCGTGCGATAATCAGAAGAATCCTTTTATTGGGATTTTTGAAGATATACTTTCTGCTAAATTGAAAGATTCTGTACCACCGGTAATTTTGATTGAAGCATTGTATGCAGTGCAGTTTCCACATTTGGCTACTTTAACTAAAGTGCTAAAAAAACTATATCCAAATAGCCATATTTGTTTTTC
Organism: Cytobacillus sp. Bva_UNVM-123; assembly: GCF_046351715.2. Lineage (NCBI taxonomy): Bacteria > Bacillati > Bacillota > Bacilli > Caryophanales > Bacillaceae > Cytobacillus > Cytobacillus sp. Bva_UNVM-123. Next base: position 2,726,177 of record NZ_CM177772.1, on the reverse strand, counting down.
TGGATTTGGATTTGACCAATTGGTTTTTGCCCGGATCAAGCATAGTTTAAAAAGCAATCCCCTTGCATTCTTAGGTTTTGACAGTATTTTCATGGTTAGAAATGACCATGCCCTCTTGACATTAGTAAATAATATATTAAGTGGTATTGAAATTAACACTATCCCAAGTCTAGCTGTAAATTGCAAATCAACGGACAATATTATAAACGAAAAACCATTATTTGAACAATATACAAAACAGAAGGTTGTTCCAGATTATGAGGACATAGAATTTAATCGTTATTTTTCTCCACACCGAGTTATCATTGAGAGATATTCTAATAGATGTTATTGGTATCAGTGTGCTTATTGCTCAATCAATGCGTTTAAAGGTCGTAATGTATCTCTCACAAAAGATGAATTTTTACAAAGAATAAATACTTATTATGAAAAATATGAAGTTAAGCATCTATTCTTATTGGATGAAGCAGCTACTCCTGAGCAGGCTAGTGAAATTGCAGAATGTTTCGGAAAAAGTACTTATGATTTTACTTGGTCACTTCGTACGCGCATTGACAAGGGGTTGGATAGGAAAACTCTGCAGTTCATGTACGACACTGGATGCCGAGAATTGTGGATGGGTTTGGAAAGCCCAAGTCCAGCAGTATTGACATTAATGAATAAAACTAAAGATCCTGTGGACTATATTAATCAATTAAGAAGAATTATTCAAATGGCATCAGAAATAGGTATTGGTCTTCATTTTTGTCTATTATTCGGCTTCCCAGGAGAAACTCTAGAGGATCATGCAATTACGCTGAATTTCTTTAAAGATGAATATGAATCATTAAAAAGAATTCCGTGTTTTATTTCCTTCAATGTATTTCTACTAACTCCGTTTTCGAAAGTTTGGAAGAAACCGGAATTGTATAATATTAAGATAAATGATGCTTCTGAGGATAGGTGTTGTATGGAGGATATTGAATTTTCGGTAAATTATCAAACCGATTCGGAAAGAAAAAAATATTTTGAAAGCATTAACGATACTATCCTAGAAATATCAAAAATCTTGTCACCGAATAAGAAATACTTAAATCTTTGGAATGCTATTACCGATAGTTGTCTGGAGCTTTTATTCAAAGAACATTTTCAAACATACAATCCTTTTATTGATTATGAATTTGATAATGAAAAAGAAAAAATTGCTGAACCGTATAAGCAATTCAATATTACATTTGTGGATAACGAATACGTTGTAAATCATTGGCCAGAAATTGAAATGGCATTTCAGACCGCTTTTGAAAATTGTGAGTTTACAGATTGTTTTACAGTTTCACGTCCGGCTGAACACTCCTTGTTGGGGGCTACTGGAAAATTCGGACGGGTCTATGATCATATTTTAGCAAAATCTGAGGATGGTAAAATATTGGGTGGTCTTTTCTGTATACCGAAGAACAGAAAACAAGGAGAATTCATTTGTGATTTGGGTTGGTTTTTTACCTCCCCTCACATCTCCCCCATAAATCGGATAAAGATTGGTGACAAAATTATGGAGCTTGTACATGAATGTCTGAAAGGTATGGGCTTTACACATGTGATTACCGAAATGGGAACCCAAGGTGGTGCGGAATATATGGCTAGAAGATTTAATTATGTACATGAACCTGTGGAAGGGAAAACAAATAGATGGATGAAAATGCTATAAAATGGATTCTAGTCCTATTAATTTTAATGTTTTTATCATTACTTTCTGTTTATTTTTTCTTGAGTTTTAGGAGAAGCGGACGCTCAATTAATATGCTCTTGGAAGTATCTAATGAAATTCCAGTTCATAATCCAGAATATATTTTAAAGGTTGTTGAAAATCAGAAGGAGTTAAGAAAAATTGTAGAAATGGACAGTGAATCTTATCAGGATCTCACTATGGGGTTTGAAAAATATCTGGCATTATGGAAGAGATATCCTAAAGGCATCAATATACTAATCTATCAAAATGAAATTATCGGTATCTTTAGTATATGGCCAGTAAAAGGAAGGATATTTAAAAAACTTGTAGAGGGTAGTATTGCTGAAGAGGAAGTGTGTTTAAGTGACATCCCCAACATCAAGAATCAGGGACGTTGTTCAACATGGTATGTTTCAAATATTCAAATTATAAACTCCTATCGTCATAGTGGTATTGTATACGATCTATTCAGCAGAACGATAAAAAAATGGTTTGCATCAAATAAGGTGGTTTTACCGCTGAAAATCTGTTCTATGGCTTATTCTGATCCGGGGGAACACCTATTGAAAAAAGCAGGATTTGTTAAGGTTAGGGACAAGGGAGCAAGTAAATCCATGATGTCAACCTATCAATTGATTTTGAGGACAAAGGAGGATGCTGTAAAATTTGTTAATGATTTCACTTCATCGAGAATCTAAAAAATAAAAAAATTACTCAGTTCATTCTATTTTTAATAGAGGAAAGGTGAGGTTTATGTCAATAAAATTTGAATCTGTACCAACACCAAGCTATGTTTTTGATGAAGATGCTTTTAGAAGAAATCTGGAGATTATTGATAAAATAAAAAAAAAATTGAAGGTGAAATAATTATTTCTCTCAAAGGTTTTGCCATGTGGGGAGTTTTTCATATCTTACGAGAATACGGATTTAAAGCAGCAGCTAGTTCATTAAACGAAGCAACATTGATTGTGGAACAACTGAGTTCAAATGCTTTTACTTATATACCTGCCTATTCAACAGAAGAATTCGATGAAGTTCTAAGCTTGAGCAGTCATATTTCTTTCAATAGCCTCGCGCAGTTGAATAAATTTCTTCCTAGAATAAGAGAAAACGCTCCTCACGTTCAAGTAGCGATTCGAATTAATCCTGAAAGCTCACCTCTTCAATATGATATTTATAATCCTTGTATACAAGGGTCGAGATTTGGGGTCACAATTGGTCATCTAAATGGAATTAACGTTGAGGGGATTGATGGTTTGCATTTTCACTCACTTTGTGAATCAATGTCCTATGATTTAGAAAAAGTTTTGGAATTAATTCAGAATAAATTTGCTGGTGTATTCAAAAATATAAAGTGGATTAATATAGGAGGTGGTCATTTATTGACCTCCCCTGAGTATGATGTTGACCACCTAGTGAAAGTTATAACTAGGTTTAAGAAGAAAACGGGGTTAGATATTATCATGGAACCATGCACTGCTTTTGTATGGAACACGGGTTATTTGGTAACACGTATACTGGATATTGTGTCCACAGATAATATTAATACCGCGATTCTTGATATTTCTTTTTCCGCACATTTGCTTGACTTTCATTTAATGAATATAAAACCGTCTGTTTTAGGAGCAACTGAGCCTCAAAAGGGCAAACCAACATATCGTCTTGGAGGAAACAGCTGTTTATCAGGTGATTATATAGGTGAGTGGTCATTTGACGATTTTCTGAAAGTTGGAGATGTGGTAGTATTCAAAAATATCGCACACTATACGATGGTTAAGGACAACATGTTCAATGGTGTTACCCAGCCATCGATTGGTATATGGAATAATAAGGAGGGATATAGGCTTGTAAGAAAATTCGGATATAAAGATTATAAAAATAGATTATCTTAAATGTAAATCTAAAAAACTTCGGACTATGGTGCAAAAATCCTTGAAACTATTCAGCTTTCTAAATTAGAACCTAGCTCTGTCTCGAATTTACTTTAAACACTGTGTACAAACAAATGGATGTACATTAGGTACATAATGCATATAAATTATTACAAATCATTTGGAAAGATATCAAGATTTAAAAGTAATTGAAATCGAAAATGCCGACCCAAATCACCAACTAATTATTCAAGGTTATGAAGAGAATAGTGAAGAAATTCGAACTTTCTCAGTGTATGAGAAAGCAATGTATGTAGAAGATGGACAAAACTTTCAAAATTGCTCCTTTTGATCGTCAGTTCGGTTCTAAATCACTTGGAAAACGTACAATAACAATTTTGGCTGGACCGTTAATGAACTTTATTCTAGCGGCTGTTTTACTGATTTGTATTGGAATGATTCTAGGAATACCTGTTAATAAAGCTGAGGCTGGGAAACTGATATCAAATGGTGCTGCATATGAAGCAGGTTTGAGACAAGGAGACAAAATTGTTTCAATTGAAAAACAATCTGTAAGTACTTGGGAAGATGTTGTTGGAATCGTTAAAAAAAATCCTGAACGGGAGCTTTCACTGGAAATTATGCGTGATGGTAAGAAGAAAAGGGTAACTGTAATACCAGACTTGCAAAAAACAGCAGCTGGAGATATTGGGAAAATTGGTGTATCTCAACCTACCGAAAAAGCCATATTAGGTGCAGTATCATCAGGTTTTACACAAACATATCAATTTACAAAGCAAATATTAGTTGGAGTTGGCCAATTGATTACTGGAAAATTATCAATTGACAGTTTGGCTGGTCCAGTTGGAATTTATACAGTAACAGATGAAGTAGCGAAGTCAGGAATATTGTCTTTAATGAATTGGGCAGCTATATTAAGTATCAACTTAGGTATTATGAACTTGCTTCCACTTCCTGCATTAGATGGTGGAAGATTATTTTTCTTTGCAGTTGAAGCATTAAGAGGAAAGCCATTTGATCAACAAAGAGAAAGCATCATTCATTTTATAGGGCTTCCACTATTAATGCTACTAATGTTAGTTGTTACTTGGAACGATATTAAGATATTCTATCTATAAGATAGTAAACTTTAAAAGAACAATAACAATAAAAGTTGCGATTGTTCTTTTTTAATTGTCTAGCTCAAGCATGATGTTATCAACGTTAAATAATATACCTGTAGCAAAGAATTGAAAGAAAGGAATCTCTAAAAGCATAGAATTAAGAAAGGTTCGTATACCGAAAAGTACAACTAGTGTTTGTGATAAGATATTAAGAGGAATCTAAATGAAATTATAGTTGATTTTATAGGGCTGCCCAAAGCACTGGAAAATGATTTTGTTGGCAGCCTTAATATTAAAATTTTACCATTTATAATAATAAGAACAAGTAAAACAATACTGAAAAAAAACAAATGGGGTAATGGAATACCCTACAATCATTATTATCTTTGGTTTCACGTTATGGAAGACGAAATAAACCATTGCGGTCAAATTAGATTAATGAAGCGGATATTATTAAAAGAAAGATAAGCTTTATTTATGGTTCTGAATAAGTAATAATGATTTTGATTATTAAATTTACTGCTCAATAAAGGAGAAATTTACATTTATTTATAGGAGATATTATGAAAGAAGATAAAATTACGTTTAATACTGTCGATGATTATATTGCACAATTTCCAGCTGATATTCAGAAAATTTTAGAATCCTTAAGAAAAGTTATAAAAGAGACTGCCCCAGATGCAAAAGAAAAGATTAGTTATCAAATGCCAAGCTTTTATTTGCATGGAAATTTAGTCTATTTTGCCGCTTATAAAAACCATATTGGATTTTATCCTACTTCCAGTGGAATTGCTGCTTTTAAACAGGAAATATCAAATTATAAAAATTCGAAAGGGGCAGTACAATTTCCATTAGACAAACCGCTTCCTTATGAATTAATAAGTAAAATTGTTGAATTTAGAGTAGCTGAGAATGTAAAGAAAGTTGAAGAAAAAGGGAAGAAGAAAAAATAGTTTCTGATATAATTAAGAAGTAAGCGAGGAGGTGAGTAGGATGGAAACAATGCTTAAGTTGATTTTGGACAAGCTTAATTCATTGGATCAAAAGGTTGATAGAATGGATCAAAGATTAACATCAGTCGAACGAGGAATCACAGCATTAGATGGAAGGTTAACATCAGTCGAACGAGGAATCACAGCATTAGATGGAAGGTTAACATCAGTCGAACGAGGAATCACAGCATTAGATGGAAGGTTAACATCAGTCGAACGAGGAATTACAGCGTTAGATGGAAGATTAACATCAGTCGAACAAGGAATCACAGCGTTAGATGGAAGGTTAACATCAGTCGAACGAGGAATCACAGCGTTAGATGGAAGATTAACATCAGTAGAGCAAGGAATTACAGTATTAGATGAAAGGTTAACAACTGTTGACGAGAGATTAACGGCCGAACTAAATAGACAAGGCGATTTAGTACACCAATTAATACAAACCGTTGCAGCTACAAATGTAAAAATAACTGAAACAAATGAACAATTAATTGCGGTCGAAACAAAAGTAGACGCTATTACAGAACAATTGAAAGAAATCAAAAATGGAATGGCAACAAAAAAGGATCTTGAATATTATGACCAAATGATCTCTGAGCACTCCAGACAAATTTACAAGTTGAAAAATCATTGATTTTCTCCATCAAGATTACTCCATTAAGAATTCAATTATTTAAGACAATTGATTGTTTTAACCTTTCTAGTATTTAAGAGAAAATCTCATTGTAACCTCTTATCCCTCGACAGAAAAATAAAATAAATTCCTATGACATGATCTAGTAAATGGTTTGAAATTTGTTGATATTCACTTTGTTTTTATGAAGGAAATGTAGAATGTTTATAGAAAACATAATAAGTTCTGTTACGTTTTCTATAAAGGAGTGATGAGATTTGAAAGAATATCATGTAAAAACATATGAAGATGCGGTTTTAGTTATTGAAGAAATTGGAATCCTTCCACTTGCTCCATTAATACCTGAGTTTCCTTCTCTAAATAGCATGACCTTACAAGAAAATTGGCATTCTGATACCGAATTTGATCCTTGGATTTGGCGTACAAAGTTTTCAGTTGATGGAATTGCCGGATATGGAAAGTTTATTAAGAAAAAATCAATATTGGTATCACGTTATCTTCTCCCATATGTAAAAAAAGTTTTAGGGCATGAAGGTTCCATGGAGGAACGATATTTTAATGGAAAAGTTTCAAAGGAAGCATTAAACTTATTCAGAATTATAAGGCAGGAGGAAGGAATAGACACTAGAGAACTAAGAACAAAAGCTGAACTAAGGGAAAAAGAAAAAAAGAAGTTGTTCGAAAATGCTTTATTAGAATTACAAGGGTCCATGGATATAGTGATTTCAGGAATTCATGAAAAAAAGAATATTGATGGGGAGAAGAACGGTTGGAGTAGTACCGCTTTTGAGACGTATGATTCTTGGGCAAGTAGAAATAAAATAGCAATTATTGATATGGACAAGGAAGAAGCTAGTACATATCTTATCAATCATTTTCAACGTATCTGTACTTCTGATTCGATGAAAAAACTTGAAAAAATTTTCAATTATAAAGGATAAAGTTAACTTATGATAAAAGAGCGTTTTTGTAATTTCAACAGAAACGCTCTTTTTGTATGTAAATAAATATCGTTGTCACCTTTTTTGTTTATTACAATGATGTGAAGGGTTTCATGGGTGATGAAGACAATAAACAAAAATACCTATTTAGAAAATTGCTAATATAGTAATATGAGGGAACCATCCTCCAAAAATATGGAATCAGACATATAATGACAATTACATGGTATAATTAGGTAAATCTCAAATTTGGAGGTTGTGAATGTTAAAAAGAAAACACGCAGATCGTTCAAGTTGGGGGCGTGTATTAAAAAGTAAGTATGCACAAACCTTCCTCGAAACAAATGAATTTATTGGATATATAACTTTAATAAAGGTAGATAAAGTAACAGAACCTTTAATTGTTCATTATGGGGAAAATAGAATAAGTATAGTTGATAATGGTTATATGTGGCTGCAACAGTTTCCCAAAAACACAAACCATTCGATGACTACAATGTTTAATCCGAATGGGGAAATTATACAATGGTATGTGGATATCTGTTTACGGAATGGAATAACTAATAATATTCCTTGGCTCGATGATTTATATTTAGATATTATTTTGCTGCCTTCAGGAGAAATATTTCTAAAAGATGTAGAAGAGCTTGACGAAGCTTTATTAAATGGAATCGTAAATGAGTCTCAATATACGTTAGCATGGGATGAAGCGAATAAAATTGTATCTTTAGTCAAAAGTAAAGATTTCAATTTAATCAACTTAGCAGATTTCCATAAAGAAATTTTAGTAGAGAAATTGAAAAATAATGAATCAATTATCGAAGATCCTACAAGATCATAGTGCTTTGATGAATGCTTTTTAGATCAGAAATGTTTTAGTATGATTGATCATTAATTAACATAAATAGAATGAATTGGAGGAAAACGGATTGACTACTATTCAAATGGTAGAGCTAAATCATAAAATCATGGAAGGAATGGGGAGTTATTGCCTGAGAAGTAAAAAGAAGTCGGAAGGATACATAAACAAAAATAAGTGGCTTAACGATAGATTTGAAGAGGGATTGAAATACATTCAATTAATTGAACATGACAGACAAGTGGGGTTTATTGAATATACAGAAGCTGAATATTCCTCAAGAGTAGTTCATGCTGACAATTACTTAGTCATTCATTGTCTATGGGTGAGTGAAAATGGAAAAGGATATGGGACAAAGCTTATTAACACTTGTTTGCAGGATGCAAAAGAGTTATCAAAGCAAGGGGTCGCAGTTGTAACAAATTCTGAAACTTCTTGGACACCAAGTAAGGATATTTTTCTGAAAAATAATTTTTCACTAGTTGATCAAGCACCTTATCACTTTGAATTACTCGCTTATCGATTTGATCAAAACAGTGTTTTACCCTACTTCCCTACTAACTGGAATGAGAGAGTAAAGAGATTTAATAACTTAACTATTTTACGTTCTTTCCAATGTCCATATGTAGAAATCGCTACCGAAAATATAATTGAAGGCGCAAATAAACTAGGTATTGAAGCGAATATTATTGATTTGAAAAATAGAGAAGAATTGATGAAATTATCTCCAACTCCTTATGGTATTTATTCAGTTATTTATAAAGGCAAACTTATTACATTTCACAGATTAACTGTTCATACTGTGATAAAAAAGTTAAAGGAACTGAATTTATGTAGTAATTCTTAGATATTCGAAATGAACTTTAGTAGGGGGACATTATAAAAAGTGACTGCTCATAAATGGTCTTTTTATCTTACATTGTTTTGCTTATGCGTTTCTTTTTATTCATTGATTAGTCATTTGAGCAATTCTTGGATCATAGCACCGCCAAATTACATTCTTTTTCTGTTAAGTTTAATAGCATTAATCTTCGGAATAAAGGATTTTAATAATAAAGCGAAATGGTGGATTACACTAAGAAGTTGGTTCACGGTAATTTTGTCTTTATTATTATGTATAGTATTATTTTTAGCCTTTACCTTATCGTTGCTTTTATCTGTCATGGGGGCGAAAGAATATTATAAAACAACTCATTCCCCTAATAATAAATACTCGATTGATTTTTATCGTTGGGATGCCGGAGCTGCTGGTACATTTGGCGTAATAGGAGAATTAAACGGCCCGTTATGGTTTAAAAAACGAATTTTTTATGAGCAAAGAATAGAGCAAGTTAAAATTAATTGGGAGAACAATCATACCGTTATGATTAATAACCATAAATTGAATTTAGACAAAGGAGATACATTCGGATATTAGTTAATGGCAAAAAAAACACATGAATAAATTGAAGAAGAATAAAGAATTGAATGAAATTTATACATGGAAGTCTATTGTGATTTTAGTATGCTCTAGGGAGCAGTGAAAAAATGAGTTTAATTGACCCGACGAGCCTTTCGGACTGGTTACGGCCACATTCAATTGCATGGTACAAACAACTTAGTAATTTTCACGGTAAATACAAATATACATGGAATTCCACCATCACAGATTGTAATGGAGAGCTGATTTTTGATAAAGAAGTAAATCAAATAATAACGAATAAAAAAGTATTAGATGTTGGGTGTGGACATGAATTTTCGCGGAAAACTCTTCAATTAATGGCTTACCTATAACATTTTCTCGTTATATCGTTCGGGCCACTGTTTAATAGAAGCTTATCTATTTTAGTAAATGGAGGATTTCGCTCAGGATAATAAAAAGGTGGCCCCCGGAAAATAAAATCCTTTACAAGCCACTGCAAAATTCATTGCTTTTAAGTATCCTTTAACGCATTTTTAGAAATCGTGGAATGAAAAACAAAGGATAAAGCATCAAGGCTAAATTTGGAATCCACCAAGTGAGATCAAACTCTAAGCGAATCGCCCAGTATGAGATCGCCATTAATCCTGAACAAAATGTAAGAACAAGTGAAGTAAATGCGATGGGTTTCCATTGCAAGTATCCCTTATTGTGTAAATAAATGGCACTCAAACCTGTAATTGAGATTGTCATATCAAGAGGAAAAAAAGACCAGTTCCAAGCAATTAAAATTGGATTTGTATAATCTGAATAGACGTATTCAACGGGAATTAATCCCATTGCTGTTGCACCGAAATACAAAATAAAAGAAAAATCTATAACGAGAAAAAACCATTTCAACACCCGCATTGGTGGCTCTTTATGAATGACTTTCATATTACACCTCCAGTTTTTCTTGATAGTTTAATTGAAACGGTTCCTGCAATTTCAAATAAAATAGCTACAGCTAAATAAAGCCAAGACATAGCTTTACCTCCTCTTATTTATCATTCCGTGCATGACGACGTCTACCATCGTTGCTACGACTTCTGGTAAGGGCTTTGCTGATTGAGTGAGAAAGTCAGGATCAAAAATGGCCCTAGATGCTCCACGCAATAGTTGAATAATGCTTGGAACATGAAGCGCGAGAAACTCCCCATTTTGAATACCAAGTTCAATAATTTGTTGGACGGTTTTCCACTCATCACGTAGAAGGTGATCAATTTTTACCCATTCATTAGGGGCGAAACGTTTCATTTGCTCTAATAACTTTGCATCTCCAAAGCGCAATCCACTTGGAACAATCAATAAGATAGCTGTCAACTTTTGTTCGCAGCTCAAATCTTTCTCTTGAAAAATCAATTGTTCACGTTGTTTTACTTCATCAATTGCTTCGTCAACTATTCTCTCGATGATATGTTGTTTCGAGTTAAAATGTTCGTAAAATGTTCTTTTACTTATTCCTTGTTTTGCAGCGATATCATTTATTGTAAATTTCAATCCTTTTTGGACAATTAATTCAAGTACTGTTTCTTGTAATCGTTTCTTCAAGAAGCAACCTCCTTACACAAGTTTTGGTACCGTTTTTATATTTTTGGTACCATTAATTGAATTCTATTGTTTGAATATGAGATTGTCAAGTCGAATGATGTACAAATGGTTTGAAACCTTTATGTTAGTAAAGTCCAATAAAGAAGGGTAATTTTTGTAAAGTGTAGAAGAAATAGTAGTGAGATGAAGAATTTTATAGCGGATAAATGAATCTGAAATTTTTGCAATTCAATAAAGATTTCAGTACGTACTTATGGAAGAAGGTGGTCGATTTGAAAAAGATGATTCCGAAAAGAATACATATTATTGGTTCTGTTGGTAGTGGAAAGACAACATTAGCAAAAGAATTATCAGTAAAGTTTAGTATGCCATTTTACGAACTTGATAATGTCGTTTGGAAAAGACATAAAGATGGAGATATAAGAAGAACAGTGGAAGAAAGAGAAAAGTATTTAAATGAAATTACTCATACTGAAACATGGATAATTGAGGGAGTTCATAATGAGGATTGGGTTGCTAATAGTTTTCGCGAGGCAGAATTGATTATTTTCTTAGATACGAATTATTCAATAAGAACATATCGAATAATAAAGCGGTTCCTTTTACAAAAACTAAGATTAGAAAAGTCAAATTACAACCCAACATTAGACATTTTTTTTAAGATGTTTAAATGGAATAGACATTTTGAAGATGTTGGGAAACCGAATTTTTTTAATAAGTTTGGGGTATATCGTGACAAGTTACTAGTAGTTACAAATAAAAAATGTATTGAGAATTACTTAAATCAAAGGGTCCGTTCACTATGATGATGCGGTATCAACTCTTACCGGAAAGAGGAAAAAATTGAGTATTTTACAATCTAAAAAAGCTAGACTAATAATTGTTTTGGTAATCGTAATCATCGGCATTCTATTTATGTTACAAAATAATGATGAAGAACAAATAGCAAGTAAAATTAAGGGTGAAGTTGTTTTCATCGGAAAACCGTCTAAGTAGATTTTTTTTCAGAAGTAACTGCTGAATTTTCCGTTTTTGTAATCTTTTGGAAAAAGTGAATTGACATTGTAACTTGTAATCTATTGCGATCGTCTAAAAGTAAAAAAGGGGACGATTATTTGCAAAAAATATTGGGGAATGATCAAAAATTTATTAGGTTCATTTTAGTTTTCGTCATATTTATCCCGCTCTTTAATTATTTACCTAATACTAGTTTTGCTTGCGATTGTGTAGAACCCTATCCTGTGAAAGATGAATTGAATCGTAGTTCAGCGGTTTTCTCAGGAAAAGTGGTGAAAATAGAAGATGAGAATAAGAATAAGTTATTCCAGTCTTCTGCAGACCCGATTGCTGTGCAATTTGAAGTGAAGGAAACTTGGAAGGGATTAAATCAAAAGCAAATTTTAGTTTACACAGAAAGAAGTTCGGCAAGCTGTGGTTATGAATTTGATTTAAACAATGAGTATTTAGTTTTTGCAATGGAAGTTGACGGACAATTAAAAGTGAGCCTTTGTTCAAGAACAAAGTTACTGTCCGCAGCAGCTTCAGATTTTCAAGAATTAGGGAAAGGAGAAAAGCCGATTAAGGATGGTTCCATTGAATTGAATGAGAATAATGGAGAAGCTAGTAATACATTTAAAACTTTAACAAGTAAAAATACAATTTATATAACTGTACTAATATTGGGTGGAATTCTGTTGGGCGTCTATGTATTTAGAAGAGTTAAGAAATAGATTTAGAAAAGCGTTATTTAAATTTACTTTCATCCTTTTCAGTCTATTTTTTGTTGTGTTATTAGGTAAATTTAGGGAAACCTTAATTATAAAGGTTTCCCGTTTTTTCTTATAGGCATTGGTTTGAAAACTTTCTCTCTTCTATTAAATTTAACATCATAGTACCTGATACTGATCAACAGTAGCTTCATGGGATTTTGTTTTTAACAACAGAACCAGCAATGGACTGAGGCTTAGGAAAAGAGCTACAATTGCCACCATTAAATCAACCCTCCATAAAAAGAGTATAGTGATAAAACTATTATTGAAATAGTGACAGAAAATAGCTGTCTTAAAGCCAAATTTTTTATAAACAATATAGTAAAATGGCCCGCCTATAATCATAAATTCAATCACCCGTAAATACCATGGGTATACATCATAGCCTAAGTGAAGAATCCCCCATAAAAACGATGTTAAGATAACTGAAATAATCACGCTAAAACGATCAAAAAATGGAATCATATATTGACGAAAAATCGCTTCCTCCGTAATCGCCGCACTTATACCGACAAATAGGGTGAATATTGGTAAAATCCATGGATTAACATTAATTAAAAGCCCATGATTCAGAACTGGAGAAATCCAACTTCCAAAGAAGCTGGCGATATAAAAGAAAAGATTTGTCAAAGCTAAACCGACAATTGTCAATAATAAGCCTTGAAATATTGAGTTTTTCGAATTTAAAAGTCTATTTTCAGTACTCTCAGAAGTTTTTTTCCAACGAATTAACAATGTCGCAAAGGTAAGATAAGTCATAACACCAGGCTCGAATGCTCCAAAACCAGAAATGGTTGCTCCCATTGAGCTTGTTAAGAAAAACCAACCAAAACCTGCAATTAGTGATAGCAGAAAAGGCCCGATAAAACCTTCAATTTGTTTTTTGATTAACCGTTTAATAAGTTGTACAGTTACAATAATAAAAAGCACGAAAAGAAACAGAAGTGAGAACAATGAAATGATTATTTGTCCAACTGATTCATCAGCATTTGTTAATGAAAATCCTTTAGCCACACCAAAATGTTGAAATTCGACAATCTTATTAGCATTCGTATAAATCTCAACAACCTTAGAAATGTCATTAAATGTAGTTGGTGCAGAAAAAACATATTTCAATTCCCAATCAACAAATATATTACTTTCTGAATCTTCTTTCGCTTGCAATGTATAGCCTTCACCAAAATATGTAAGAATGAAGTGATCCACGTCATATTGTTCGTTGTACGGCAGTGAAATTCCGGTTGCTTTTGTTATTTGTCCATTTTTTGGATCAATTTGATAAGATTGCTTACTTGTATCAACTTCAATCGTATAAATCGGCACCTCCTGTTGTAGTTTAGCTATTTTCTCCTCATCAAATTTATTTTTTTCCATATATCGACCAAGACTATTATTTGCCTTCGCATCACTAAATAAAACTTCGGCAGTAGAGAAAGGGGAAAGACCTAACTTTTCACTTTCGGTGTCTATATGATGATAAATATCTGTTTTTGTATAATCTGGTAATGGTTATTCAATTTCAGAAGGTCCTAAAAACATCATTAGAATGTATACGACCAATGAAAAAGCTGCGATAATACATAATCTCTGATTTCTTTTAAACATATATCCTCCTAAATTTTTTTGGAACTTTAGTGTTCTCTCTCAACTACAGTGTTTCTTTACTAGCTCCTTTCGTACTCCCCCTTAGTCTAGAGAATGAGGATTAAAACTAGTTAACCAGTTTCTTACGAGAACATTAACATATTCGTGTGATACATCTGATCCCGTCAAAAACAACCTTAATCGTGTATTTTTTATTTGACTCATTATACTGCGAATTAAGTAACTAAACATAATGTCTTATTTTATGCAATACTGGATTTAAGGATATAAATCTAGAAACTAAATTCCTATGTAAAGTGCTTAGTATTTTAGGTAATACCAATATCTGTTAATGTAAGCATATATACTTATCTTACAGTTCTGTGTAAATAAAAATATAAGGCAAAGATTTAATAGAATTTGGTAAAGTGTGTATGATTTATCTTAATTTTTTTAGAAATGGAGGTTTTTGATATGCAGTTACTATTTTGGCCATTTATGATAGTATCAGTTATACTCTCAATTTTATCGATTCGTTTAAGAAGACCCAAACTACTCATCATATCAGCAATATTAATATTGCCGATGTCAATGTATTTAGCAGCTACCCCTCGTTTCGAGTATTTTGGGTTTGTTTTTCCGTTATTTTATGTAGGGGCAGCACTGTCTTTGGTAAAGAAAAATCTTTGGTTATCCATTTTGTTTGTTATCCCCAATTTTTTTCTCATTTGTTGGCTAGGTGCAATGGTTTTTAATTAGCGAAGTTTTGTTGGCATACTGATGAGTTCAATCGGACCATATCGAATTTGAAAGGGACGATAAATTTATTCATATCAGTTAGAATTTGGGAAATACCACAATGAAATTTCAGAATAATAAATAAATATACCCGAAGTGAGGCCAACCAAAAGATCGGGAAACGGACCGGTCAACAGATTCCCGAAAAGTAGGATAACCCAGTAGATCGGGAAAGGTTCCGGTCAACAGATTCCCGAAAAGTGAGACCATCCAAAAGAACGGGAAAGGGTTTGGTCAACTGATCCCGAAAAGTGAGACCATCCAAAAGATCGGGAAACGATCCGGTCAACAGATTCCCGAAAAGTGGGATCATCCAAAAGAACGGGAAAGGTTTCGGTCAACAGATTCTCGAAAAGTGGGACCATCCAAAAGAACGGGAAAGGTGGCGGTCAACAGATTCCCGAAAAGTGAGATCATCCAAAAGATCGGGAAAGGTTTCGGTCAACAGATTCCCGAAAAGTGGGATCATCCAAAAGAACGGGAAAGGTTCTGGTCAACAGATTCCCGAAAAGTGAGACCACCCAAAAGATCGGGAAATGATTCGTTCAACAAATTCCCGAAAAGTAGGATCACCCGGTAGATCGGGAAAGGGTTTGGTCAACAGATTCCCGAAAAGTGAGATCACCCAAAAAATCGGGAAAGGTTCCGGTCAACAGATTTCTGAAAAGTGGGACCATCCAAAAGATCGGGAAACGTGGCGGTCAACAGATTCCCGAAAAGTAGGATCACCCAGTAGATCGGGAAAGGTGGCGGTCAACAGATTCCCGAAAAGTGGGACCATCCAAAAGATCGGGAAACGATCCGTTCAACTGATCGAATGTCTTCATCAGAAACAATAGATAATAATCTAAATGAAGGAACAGATAAAGCAAAAGCAATGAGTGCTCCATTCTTAAAAGAAATAAAACGTAAGATGGTTTTTTTTCTTGATACAGAATGCAAATTAGGAGAGTTTTGGAGGTTTCTATGATTAGAGACAAAATTAATGTACTTTTAGATAATTTACCAGATGAAGAGCTGGAAAATGTTTATTGGCAAATTAAATTAATTCAAAAGAGTTACTTGTTTAAGAAGAATTTACTGGATAAAGGTGTTATTATTACTGAAATTTTCGGTGAAGAAGCGGAAGAGATTAAACGTTTACGGGATTATAAATTTGCAAAAAACATAGATGAAGAGATGAAGGAAACGATTTATTTTAATCAATTTAAATGGCATATTTTCAGCTATGAAAAACAAGAATGTTTACAGAAAGATGCGGCTAGAAAAGCTTTTGATGAAGTGATTAAGGATGATGAGCTTTTTGTCATGTATCAACATTTACCTTACATAACGCAGTATAGCAAAGCAAGAAAAGTCGTTGCAGCTGATTTTGATTCTGAGCAAGATATTTACATATTCAACAAAGATTTTACTTGGACATATGTACATACTCATGAATCTATGTGTGGACCTTATTTTTATTCTGTGAAATGAGTTAATAAATCCTTACTTTAATATCTTTAAATGTTTAGAGAATGCGCGAAATACAAGTTACCAAAAAGATTCTAGCATTGAAATGGGGGATAAAGATGAATAAAGTAGTTTTAGCTGGAGGTACAGGGTTTATCGGTAAATATTTCGAGACTAAATTTCAAGACCTTGGTTATGAGGTGAAAAATATTTCAAGACAGTCACATAATATTTCTTGGGATAGCTCTGAAGGAATTGGTGAAGCCTTGGAAGATGCAGAGCTTCTAATCAATCTTGCTGGGAAATCAGTCAATTGTCGATACAATGAAAAAAATAAAAGAGAAATTATGGTTTCAAGAATAAGCACGACAGAAATCCTTGGAAGATCAATATTGGCATGTAAAAACCCTCCAAAGGTATGGGTGAATTCCAGTACTGCAACGATTTATCGACATGCAGAAGATCGCCCGATGACAGAGGCAAAGGGGGAAATCGGTTCAGGATTTTCAGTAGATGTTGCCACAAATTGGGAGGAAACTTTTTTTAGCTTTGACTTGCCAAATACAAGACAAATTGCACTACGTATAGCGATTGTTTTAGGTAAAGATGGTGGAGTAATGAAACCTTATCTGAATTTAGCCAAGTTTGGACTTGGCGGTGTGCAAGGAAGTGGAAACCAAAAATTTAGTTGGATTCATATTGAAGATTTATTTCAAATCGTCCTTTTTCTGAACCAAAGGGAAGAACTTAGCGGTGTTTTCAATTGTTCGGCGCCGAATCCTGTTAATAATCAAGAGTTTATGAAATTAATCCGCACAGAATTGAATGTGCCATTTGGTTTACCAACGCCAAAATGGCTACTTGAATTAGGAGCCATGATCGTTAAAACAGAAACAGAGTTAGTGCTGAAAAGTCGTTGGGTTATTCCAGAACGTTTGGAGCATGAAGGTTATACATTCACTTTTAACACACTTAATGAGGCTTTGCGTGATATTCTATAAATAAGAAAAACAAACTATTTTTTCAAGGTTTTTCTAAAAAATGATGAATGGCGGTTGAAAATATGGGATTATCATTAAAGAAATTATGTATGGAAGATGCTGAAGCATTGTTTGCTTTTGAACTTAATAACAAAACTTTTTTTGAAGAAATGGTTCCAACACGGGGGGAAGATTACTATCAATATGAAGTTTTTCTAAGTCGACTTGAGGCATTATTAGATGAGCAAACTCAAGGAAAATCTTATTTTTATTTAATAAAGGACCATAATGATACAATCTTAGGAAGAATGAATATAGTTGATATAAAGGAAGCTCAAGGCGAGCTTGGTTATAGAGTGGGGCAATTACATACTGGAAAAGGGATTGCAAGTAAAGCATTAAAGCTATTAATAGGCACAATAGTAGAAGAGGGGCAAATACAACAATTAAATGCGAAAACAACCAGTAATAATATCGCCTCTCAAAAAGTATTAGAGAAAAATGGATTCGAAGAAATGGATACGAGAGATGAAACGGTTCAACTGAATGGTCAAAGTTTGAAATTTGTAAACTATAGATGGAGAAAGTAAATGGGGGAGGAAATAATGGAATAGGAAGGATAGAGATTTCTTAGAGATGGCTCTTCAAGAAGCTGCAATAGCTCTTGAAATGACAAAAACGATTAAAATAGACTATGTAGATAGATAAAGGAAAGTAGGTTCTTTCAATGAAGGTTATTACTTTATGTGGGTCTACGAAGTTTAAAGAACAATTCGAGAAAGCAAATGCTCACCTTACCTTGCAAGGAAATATTGTTATAAGTCTTGGCTTTTTTGAACAAAGTGATGGTTTTGAAATAACTCAAGAACAAGCAGAACTATTCGAGAGAATACATATTGAAAAAATTAATATGTGTGATGAGATCTTTGTTATAGATGTAAATGGCTATATAGGAAAAAGCACAAGAAAAGAAATTGATTATGCAAACCAAAATGGGAAGGTAATTCGTTATTATTCTCAAAGTACTTTAAATGATAAGTAGAGAAGCCAATGTATTCTTTTTAAGAACGGGTAAATGGCTTTCACTTGTTTACTGAGATTAAGCTATAGTCTGATTGATTTTATAAAAAAAGTGCTCTCAAAGCTGAGGTGTATTCATGAAAGTTCGACTTACCGAATTTAATGAAGACTGGTCTAAAGTGTACCGAAAAGAAGTTGAATTTCTGAAATCGGTTTTTAGGGAAGAAGTAATTAAGTTTGAACATTTTGGGAGTACGGCTGTGTATGGAATGAAGGCTAAGCCAGTAATTGATATGATGTGTATCGTAAAGGATATTGAGAAAATCGATTTATTTAACGCTCAAATGGAGTCTCTTGGTTATGATGTTGCAGGAGAATGGGGAATTGCTGGCAGAAGGTTATTTCGAAAAGGTGGAGAAAACCGTACTCACCATATTCATTTCTACCAACATGATAATCCTCAAATTGAGCGGCATTTAATCTTACGAGATTATTTACGTTGCCATCCACAACAAGTAGCAAATTACAGTAGATTCAAAGACGAGTTAGCCAAGCGATTCGAGTATACAAAAGATTATAGTCCTGCGAAAAGAAGCTTCATGAAAGACATGGAACAAAAAGCACTTCTTTGGTTTGAGAAGAGATAATAAGGAAGTAAAGAATAACCTAATTCAGTTTTAAAATGGTTTTCAGAAACGAAAGAAACAAAGGAAATTAAATTTTAAAAATTTAATGGATGATGTATCGACATTCATTTTTTATTTCGAAAAACTATTAACATTTAGCACAGCATTTTCATTAATTTTGAAGTATTATTTCTAAAAATAATAAGGAGTACATATGAAAGAGATCAATTTTGAACATATTTATCAAGCAGGTCATGTTGTATATGAGACTGACTTATATGAACACATTCATTTTCCAAAAATGCTGCTCATGTATGACAATAACCTCATTAAGTTTAAAAGGATGCCAACAGTTAAAGAATTTATGAAAGCTGCTGAATATTTAAGAGTCTATCATGTAAAAAATGGCCAAAAACATGTGAAGTTTACTTTTCCTGAAAATGAGAAGCTTCCTTTGGACTTGCTCAATAATTTGGATGATGCTTGTTATGCGGTAGGTTTTCTAGAATTATATGTCATCAAACCAGAGCAATTTCCGAAGGTAGATGAAAATTCTCATATTACGATACAATCGTTGTCATCTGAAAATCTGGAAGCATTTATGAAACTTCAATATGAGTTTGATTTAGAATTTGGGGTTGAGTTTGCAGAACAAAAAAGAAAGCTGCACGAAGATCATTTCAAAAATGAGAATTTTTGTCAGCTCATAGCTTACTATAACGACATACCAGCAGGTTCTGTTGATGTTATTTTAATGGACGAAACTGTTGAAATTGATAGTTTATCTGTTCTCGACTCTTTCCAAAAAAGGGGATTGGGACAAGACTACAAAAGTATATTATGGATCATTTCACTGATAAGCTCGTTATTTTAGTTGCAGATGGCGAAGATACGCCAAGAGAAATGTATAAAAAACAAAACTACCAATATCGTGGATTTACATATGAAGCTCAGAAAGTCTTTGAAGATTAGGATAATAATAAAAGGGTTTGTTTAAGCATTATAGTTTTTTTTCTTTCGTTAAATTGATAAAATAATAAAAATTCGTAAAGAAAGGGACGTTCGAATGTCTAACCTTCAAATTCCTGTTTCTGTATTAAATCTTGCCCCTATCCGTAAGGGACAGGATGCAAAACAAGCGATAGATTCAATGGTTGCACTTGCCCAGGCTACTGAGAAAATGGGATATAAACGATATTGGATAGCTGAGCATCATAATACTACTTCACTAGTTAGTTCTGCGACTGCGATTTTGATAAAGCATACTTTGGAACATACAGAGCATATCCGTGTGGGAGCTGGTGGGATCATGCTGCCTAATCATGCTCCATTAGTTGTAGCAGAACAATTTGGGACAATGGCGACAATTTATCCAGATCGTGTGGATTTAGGTCTTGGGAGAGCACCAGGTACTGATATGATAACAGCAAGTGCGTTGAGAAGGTCAAATCATGATTCTGTTTTCTCCTTTCCAGAAGATGTTCAAAGCTTACTTACGTATTTTGGTTCAGAAAACGAACAAGAATCTGTGAAAGCTTTTCCAGGAATGGACACACATATTCCGATATATATTCTTGGTTCATCAACAGATTCAGCATATTTAGCTGCAAACTTAGGTCTTCCATATGTCTTTGCTTCTCATTTTGCTCCGCAGCACATGGAAGAAGCGATCTCTATTTATCGTGCTCGATTTAAACCTTCTAAGTATTTAGGTAAGCCTTATATGATCGTTTGTTTAAATGTTATAGCAGCCGAAACAGATGAGGAAGCTGAATTTTTGGCATCCAGCATGCAACAGTTATTCCTAAATATTGTCAGAAGGACGCAATCCCCATTACAGCCACCTGCTAAAGCTTTAGATTCTCAATGGAACCGTGTGGAGAAAGAAATAGCTGAATCGATGAGTCGTCTTACTTTTATGGGAAGTAAGAATTCGGTCAGACAAGAGTTTGCCATGTTCCAAGAAAAATATAATGTAGATGAAATCATGGTTGTATCATATATTTTTGACCAAGAAAAACAAAAACGCTCGTATGAAATTTTTAAAGAAATTGTAGATGGGCAATAAGAGTTGAAATAAATGGAGTGAGGAATTAATATCCTCACTCCATTTATATTTACATGATTATTCATTAACTAGCTCTTTCAGATTTTCCTGAATAGGGATTAGGGCTCCTTTTTTAATCCAATATTCAAAGCTATCTGTTGGAAAAACACCTTTGCAATTAGGATTGTACATTTCTATAATGACACTTGATGGTGTCACATTGATGACTTTTAGACGCTCTGATTTGTTAATATTAGGCGAAAAATTACTTTCCATTGCAAATTCCATGTTGATATACGAGTTAATTTTCATCACTTCCTTACATTTGAATATTTACTTTTACCTTTTCCACATATGATATAATTTATCCAGATATTTGTAGTGTAACGAAATTCGACACGAACTGCAAATGAATGTGAATGATAACTCTCATTATTAGCCATTAAAGTCCATGAAAATGATCAATAACTGGAGGGAAGGATATTGACTTTCGATCAACAAACCATGTTTTTAATCGACCAGAAGGAAGGCTGTAGTTTTGAGTTTAGTAAATTAATATCTATGATGGAATATACAAGGTACACAACCATTGAAGAAGTGAAAGATCTGTCGGTTGAAGAGTTGGATTTTCTTTATGATGAAAATGCTAATTCCATCGGAATGCTGTTAGCACATATTGCTGCAGGAGAAAAGGCATATCAGCTTGTAACCTTTGAAAATCGCAAACTAACTGATGAAGTAATTCAAAGTTTAAATCCTGGGTTACTTTTAGGGAAGCAAGGTCAAGAACAAATACGTGAAAATTCGATTGATTATTATTTGAAAGAACTTTCTGATGTGAGAAGCAGGACAATCGAGATGTTCAAAACACTTCCAGATGAATGGTTGTTTGAACAAACGCCATTTGTACAAGGAAAGCCAGCAAATAATTTATTTAAATGGTTCCATGTGTTTGAAGATGAACTAAATCATAGAGGTCAAATAAGATTAATTAAGAAGATGGTGAGGAGGAAGTGAAAACACTTTAAATTTAAATTGTTATTGTTCGGGAATAATAAAGGATAGAGGTGATATAAAATGCTTGAACAAGTAAAAGGTCAGATAATAGATGTTCCAGGAATAAAGGTTGGCAATAAGGAAGATTTAAACGCATTAACGGGTTGTACGGTAATATTAGCGGAGGATGGGGCCATTGGAGGGGTTGATGTTCGTGGTTCTGCCCCAGGAACAAGAGAGACTGATTTACTTGATCCGATTAATCTCGTCGAAAAGGTACATGGAATTTGTTTAAGTGGGGGCAGTGTTTTTGGACTAGATGCGGCAACTGGCGTTGTGAACTATCTAGAAGAACATGAAATCGGTCTGGATGTTGGAGTTGCGATTGTTCCCATTGTCCCAGCAGCTGTTTTATTTGATCTTGCCGTTGGTAAATCGAAAGTAAGACCTGATCGTCGTATGGGGTATGAGGCAGCACAAACGGCAGCTCGCCATCCATTTAAAGTTGGCAATGTTGGTGCAGGCTGTGGGGCCACAATCGGAAAATTAGCGGGAAATGATTTTTGTATGAAAGGAGGTCTTGGAAGTGCTTCTTATACTTTGCAGGATGGTACCGTCGTTGGTGCTTTAGTCGCGGTTAATGCAGTGGGTGAAGTTCGTGACCCTCAAAGTGGAAAAGTTATCCTTGGACCTTTTGATCGTGATAAGCGACAAATATTTGATAGTCTTGAAATTTTACGGAACAACTATTCACCAGTTATTAAAGAAGGTACAAATACGACAATTGGTGTCATTGCCGTCAATGCAGAGTTAACAAAAGCTGAGGCAAAGAAAGTAGCGCAAATGGCTCACGATGGTTTTGCAAGAACGATTTATCCTGCTCATACGATGTATGATGGTGATACCATTTTTACCCTAGCAACTGGCGGCTTAAAGGTGCCAGTTGACATTCTTGGAACAATTGCTGCGAAAGTAATGGAAGAAGCAATCTTAAATGCCGTTTATTCTGCTGAAAGTATTCACGGAATTCCCGCATTTCATGATCTCAACTTTGAAACGAAAGAATCTAGATGAACGATTCGATTATATTTACCATAAATTTATTATGTTAACTAGGATTATTCAAAGTATAGCTTTTAACAGAATCAGATCACTGTAAGATGAAAACTTAAGTTAATGGAAGAAAATAAAAAGTGATTGGAAAAGGAGCTGTTATGATGAAACAGACAATTGAATTATTTGAAATTGCTGCAAGAGATGGAGAAAAGGCGAAACATTTCTATGAGTCATTATTTAATTGGAAAATTACAGATATTGGCCCAATGATGAAGATTGATCGTTCAGATGCAGGATTGAAAGGGCATATTCTCAAATGGCCTCATAAAGGACCTACTCATCTTACTATTTATATAAGAGTGGAAAATATTTCAGAATGTTTATTTAAAGTTGAAAAACTGGGGGGAAAAGTAATTCTACAAGAAATGAAGGTTCCGAGTGGGGGTTCCATCGCACAATTTACAGATCTTGATGGCAATATTGTTGCAATTTTTCAAAACAACGAACAAAAAAGTCATTATTTGAGTAATGATATTAAGGATACACAGATTGGCTTTTTTGAAATTGCTTCGAGAGAAGGAGCTCGTGCTAAACAATTCTATGAAACAATTTTTAATTGGCAATTAACAGATGTTGGAGCGGAAATAAATATTTCGAAAGAAGATGCTGGGATAAAGGGGCATATTCTTAATTGGACAAAAGAAGATCCACCTTATTTAACGATTTATGTGAGAGTAGACAATATTCAACATTACTTAGAAAAAATAAAAGAATTAGGTGGAACAATTCTTATCCCGGAAACGAAAATTCGTAATGGTGGTACATTTGCGCTATTCAAGGATCTTGATGGCAATATTTTTGGAATTTCATCAGGTCGTTAAGCTATTACAGATGTACAAATACTAGTCATATATGTGTTTGTACTGTCCATTAGTTATACATAAGATCATAAACACCACTTTATGATAAAGCTGGCAACTTTTTGACGCTTTATTTATTCATTTTACATCTTCTTTCATTGGCATAATTCTTGCAAATAATGAATGAATCATTATTACAGGAGGAATGAGCAATGAAAAGACATGAATGCTTAGCAATTGTAACGGGCGGTGCTTCTGGATTAGGTGAGGCAACAGTAAGGAACATCCTTGCAGGTGGAGGAAAAGCTGTAATCATTGATCAATCAATTCAAAAAGGTCAGCAATTGCAAGAAGAGTTAGGAAAGAATGCTTTATTTGTGCAGGCTGATGTGACGAAGGAAGAAGAGATACAATCATCATTAAATCAAGCAGTGGATTTTATGAGCCATATTAATACAGTAGTTAATTGTGCAGGAATTGCGATAGCTGAGAAAGTGATTGGACGTAATGGAGTTCATGATCTTTCATTATTTTCTAAAGTCATTCATGTTAATTTAGTAGGAACGTTTAATGTCATTCGACTTGCTTCAGAGAAAATGAGAAACAATGAAGCAAATGAGCAAAATGAAAAAGGAATAATCATTAATACTGCCTCAGTAGCTGCTTTTGAAGGACAAATTGGGCAAGCGGCTTACAGTGCTTCCAAAAGTGGAGTAGTCGGAATGACTTTACCAATTGCTCGAGAGCTTGCTCGCTACGGGATTCGAGTGATGACAATTGCTCCCGGTCTTTTCCACACACCGATGTTTGATTCCTTACCTGAAGAAGCAAGGGAGTCACTAGGAAAAATGGTTCCATTTCCATCAAGGCTAGGATTCCCAGATGAGTATGCTAAACTCGTGCAAAGTATACTAGAAAATCCAATGCTGAACGGAGAAACAATTAGATTAGATGGAGCCATTCGAATGCAACCGAAATGAGTTTTAGTAGGAAGGCTTTAAGCCTTCTCTTTTTTTACTCTATTAAAATTTAAAAATTCTAAATAATCTTTTAATCTGATATAATGTGAGTGATTGTGTTTGCTATGAAATATATAAGGAGTGATGAAATGCTCCAATTTGAAGACATTATAACGAAAATTGATTGTCACATAACCGAGGATCTTACATTGCAAGAGGCAATTGAACTCATGTATAGCCAAAAGTGGAACCTACTGCCCGTCATTAATAAACAAAGAAACCCGATTGGTGTTTTCACAAGAAGTAGCCTATACAAAATGGTTATGGAGGAATGTCCCCTAACTACCCCGATTAAAAATTATTTACATAAGCAAGTCAAAACAATCCGAATTGATACTCCATATGTAAAAATCGAGGAAATAGTAAAAAAAAGCAAGGTTGGTACAGGTGTTGTTGTCGATGAAAACAATATAGTAGTCGGAATTCTTACGAAAACAGATATGGTGATGTCACTGCTTCACACTTCTCAAGAACTACATACGATAAAAACCTTAAAAAGAACGTTAGAAACAGCAATAGATCATGCTTTTGATGGAATTGTCATGACGGATGAAATGAAAATTATACAAATGGTTAGCCCACCATTTTTGCAATTATTTAATTTGGAGTTTGAAGATGTATTGAATAAGCCAGTTGAGAAAGTTCTCCCACAGCTTCGTTTAGAAAATGTATATAAGACTGAAACAGCAGAGGTAAGTGGCTTCCTAGAAATTAACGGCATTAAGTATATTGTTCACCAAATCCCGATAATGGAAAATGGAAAAATAATAGGGGCGATAGGTAAAGTCGTTTTCCGCCAGTTGAATGAAGTGAGTGAATTGTTCAAAAAACTGCAAACCGCTGAAAGTAAAGCAAGCTATTATCATCAACAATATGAGAAATCAGAAATAGCAAAATTTAATTGGGACCATCTTTTGAGTATAGATCCGATTATGGAGAAACTGAAGAAAAGCGGGATGAAAGCAGCGAAGGGAAGATCAACCGTCTTAATTCGAGGAGAAAGTGGAACTGGGAAAGAACTATTTGCCCATTCGATTCATAATAGCAGTGCAAGAAGCAAAGAAAGATTCGTAGTGGTTAATTGTGCTGCAATTCCAGAGGATTTATTAGAATCGGAGTTTTTTGGGTATGAGGAAGGAGCATTCACTGGAGCAAGAAAGAAAGGAAAGCCTGGAAAGTTTGATCTGGCTAATGGAGGAACATTGTTTTTAGACGAGATAGGTGATATGTCGCTTCCTTTGCAAGCTAAGCTTTTAAGAGTGTTGCAAGAAAGGGAATTTTACCGAGTTGGTGGGACAATTAGAATTCATGTTGACGTTCGAATAATTGCAGCGACAAATCGAAATCTTGAAAGGATGGTTAAAGAAGGTCTATTTAGAGAGGATTTATATTATAGATTAAATGTCATTTCTCTTCATGTTCCTCCACTAAGGGAGAGGCCTTTAGATATTCAGTTATTAATCGATCGATTTATGGTGGAATTTAATCAAATTTTAGGTACAAGTATCAATGGAATAGATAAGCGAGCAAAGGAGGTGCTTCCAAAATACGAATGGCCAGGAAATATTCGAGAACTAAGAAATGTGATGGAACGGGCGATGACATTTGCTGAAAATGGAGTAATTAAATATGAGGATCTTCCTGATTATTTAGTAAAGAATGTTGCGGCTAAAGAACCTCATTTATCAGTATCATTAGTAGAGAATGCTGAGCTAGAAGCGATTAAACGAGCTCTTCTACAAGTCAAAGGAAACAAAGTGAAAGCAGCAAAGCTATTAGGAATTAGTCGTTCAGGATTATATGAAAAGATTAAAAAATATAAGCTTACAATGTGAATAAGGTGTCCATTTTTTGGACACTTTTTGTTTCGTATGTATAAAAAAGCGATAAGCAAGGAGATGAGGATAAAGAATCCCACTATGTGCTTATTAAGAGCGTAACCTAACTACAATCTATAAGAATTGGCATACAAATTGCATGCTAACAGAAAGAGAATTCAATTATTTTAGGGGGGCTCATTTTATGATTATTGGCAATTTATTAACTCAAAATGCACGAAAGTTTCCTGAGCTGCTAGCAATCGAATGTGAAGGAAGAGGCTACACATATCGTCAATTTAACGAGGAAGTAAACAGGCTAGCTCATGGTCTATTAAAACTAGGGGTTAAAAAAGGAGAAAAACTTGCTTTAATGATGAAAAACACAGACTACTTTGTATTTACCTTTTTTGCAGCCGCAAAAATCGGTGTTGTTAATGTGCCAGTTAACTTTAGACTTCAAGCACAAGAAGTACATTATATTTTGAAACAATCGGATGCCATGTATGTTGTTTGCGACAAAGAATTTGAAGCCTTACTGTATAGGGCAAAGGAAGGAACGGACGTACGTAGCGTTATTACAATTGGAACTCCTGATATAACTGAGTTTGTTTCCTATGAAAGCGTGTTATCGCATAACTATACAGAACCGCTTGTTGAAGTAAACGAGCAGGATGATTTAGAAATTTTGTATACATCTGGGACGACAGGACGTCCTAAAGGTGCTCTTTTTGATCATCGCCAAATATTTAATGTTGGAATTTCTGTCGTCATCAATATGGGTATTAGACAACATGAACGAATTCTTCATCTCGCTCCACTTTTCCACTCTGCACAATTAAATCTTTTTCTTATTTCTGGTGTAGCGTTAGGAGCTACACATATCATCCATCGCGATTTTCATCCAGTTAAAACACTTCAAGCAATCCAAGAACATAAAATTTCGCATTTATTTGCTGTACCAGCCATGTATAATTTTCTTTTGCAAGTTCCAAATGCTCAAGATTACGACTTATCATCCATTAGGCGTATTGGCTATGGTGCTGCCCCAATGGCTCCAGAGCTTGTCAAAAAAAGTATGCAGCTATTTAAAACAGATCAATTCTATAATCTTTGTGGATTAACGGAAGGTGGGCCTGGAGGAATTCTTCTTGATCCAGAGGGACATAAGCTTCATTTAGGCAAAGGGGGAAAACCTATTTTTCTAACTGAAACAAGAGTTGTGAATGAGGAAGGAAAAGATGTTTTACCAGGGGTTGTAGGAGAATTTATTATTAGCAGTCCGATGGTGATGAAGGAATATTACAAGAAGCCAGAAGAAACGAAGAACACTTTAAAGGATGGATGGCTTTATACAGGTGATTTAGCAACGATTGATGAAGAAGGGTATATTACGCTCGTGGATCGTAAAAAAGACATGATTATTTCAGGTGGAGAAAATGTGTATTCGGTCGAAGTTGAATCCGTTTTATATGAGCATCCTGCAGTTCTTGAAGCTGCGATTATCGGTTTACCAGATGAGGTTTGGGGAGAAGCGGTATGTGCAGTAATTGTTCCAAAAGAAGGATTATCCATTGATGAACAAGAACTGAAAAGCTTTTGCAGAGAAAAACTAGCTGGTTATAAAATTCCAAGACGAATATTTATGGAGGAGCAGCTGCCAAGAAATGCGTCTGGAAAAATATTAAAATACCAACTTCGACAAAAAATGAATCAAATGAAAGCATAAAGTTGTCAAATCGTAAATTTCGTTATTATGTCATTTAAGAAAAGAGGTTTAAAGGATGAAGCACCCATATTTAAATGAAGAACATGAGATTTTCCGACAGGCGATTAGAAAGTTTCTCGAAAAAGAAGCCTATCCATTTTATAACAAATGGGAAGAAGATCGTATAATTCCTCGATCTTTGTGGTTGAAAATGGGAGAGCAGGGCTTCTTATGTCCAGATGTTGAAGAGAAATATGGTGGGAGTGGGGCAGACTGGGGATATTCCGTTGTCATTAATGAAGAACTGGAACGAGTGGGCTCAGGTTTAGTTGGAATTGGGCTGCATAATGATATTGTCATTCCTTACATGACTGCATTTGGCACAGACGAGCAAAAACAGCGGTGGCTGCCTAGCTGTGTACGCGGTGAAAAAATAACTGCTATTGCGATGACCGAGCCTGGGGCTGGTTCAGATCTTTCAAACATAAAAACGACTGCCAGGCTTGATGGAGACTCCTATATTGTTAATGGCGAAAAAACGTTTATTACGAATGGAATCCATGCAGACCTAATTGTAGTGGCAGTTAAAACGGATTTATTGGCTATACCGAAGCATAGAGGTGTCAGCCTTCTTGTTATAGAAAGGGATACGCCTGGATTTTCTAGAGGAAGAAAATTGAATAAAGTCGGGCTACACTCTCAAGATACGGCTGAATTAATTTTTGAAGATTGTCGTGTCCCGAAATCTAACCTTCTAGGAGAGGAAGGAAAAGGCTTCCTTTATATGATGGATAAGCTCCAGCAGGAGCGACTTGTTGTTGCGATAGCAGCACAAACAGCAGCAGAGGTTATGGTTAAACTGACGATCGATTATGTGAAAAGCCGTAAAGCATTTGGTAAACAAATTAGCTCTTTTCAAAATACTCAATTCAAAATCGCTGAGATGGCAACCGATATTGAAATGGGCCGGGCGTTTTTGGACCAGCTAATTGCGGAACATATAGGTGGTAAAAATATCGTTACGAAAGTTTCGATGGCAAAGTGGAAGCTCACTGAAAATGCACGAAAGATAGCGACAGAGTGCATGCAGCTTCATGGTGGATACGGCTATATGGAAGAATATGAGATTGCTAGACGCTATCGGGATATTCCAGTTGCTAGCATTTATGCCGGAACAAATGAAATTATGAAAACGATTATTGCAAAAAATTTAGAGCTATAAAGCTAGAAAGAAGGTTTACTATGCGTAAAGTGGTCATTGTTGAGGGTGTCCGTACACCAGTGGGAAGAAGAAATGGTGTCTTGAAAGATATAAGGCCTGATGAACTAGCAGCATTAACTCTTAAGGAGCTTGTAAAAAGAGCGGGAATCAATGCGGCGATCATAGAGGATGTGATTTTCGGATGTGTTACTCAATCTGGGGAGCAGGCAGGTGATGTTGCACGAGTCGCAGCACTAACAGCTGGATTTCCCATTGAAGTGCCAGGGGTAACGATAGACCGTCAATGTGGCTCAAGTCAACAAGCTGTTCATTTTGCTGCCCAGGCAATACTAGCAGGTGATATGGATGTTGTTATTGCCGGTGGTGTCGAAAGCATGTCTAGAGTACCAATGGGCTCAAATTATAATCATGCACAGCCATACAGCTCGAATTTATTAAATAAATATGAAATGATTCATCAAGGCCTATCAGCGGAGCGAATTGCTGAAAAATATGGATTCACACGTGAAGAGCTTGATCAATTTTCATTAGAAAGTCATGTAAAAGCTTTGAAAGCACAAAAAGAAGGATATTTTGACAAAGAAATCTTTCCTATTCATGTGACATTAGCAGACGGAACATCGGGTGTTATCAATAAAGATTCTGGCCCACGTGAAGGAACTTCTTTAGAGGCATTGGCGAGTTTAAAAACGGTTTTTAAGGAGAATGGCATGATTCATGCTGGAAATTCAAGCCAAATTAGTGATGGTGCAGCAGCATTATTACTAATGTCTTCTAATAGAGCAATTGAGCTTGGTTTAAAGCCGCGCTTCATCGTCCATACGAGGGTTGTTGTTGGCTCTGATCCAACATTAATGTTAACTGGACCGATTCCTGCAACAGTAAAAGCTTTGGAAAAAGCAAATTTAAAAATTGACGAGATAGATGTTTTTGAAGTGAATGAGGCGTTTGCTCCAGTAGCATTAGCCTGGCTGAAGGAAACAGGAGCGGACCCAAAGAAGCTAAATCCGAGCGGGGGTGCAATTGCGATAGGTCATCCATTAGGTGGTAGTGGTGCACGTTTAATGGTGACAATGATGCATGAGTTAGAACGGACAGGTGGGCGCTACGGACTGCAAACGATGTGCGAAGGACATGGGATGGCAAATGCAACAATCATTGAGCGGTTAGATTAACTTATCTATTGGGGGCGATAATATGAGCAGTATGACTATCGGAAAAATCTTCGATCTTACAGTGAATAAGTATCCAAATAAAGCAGCCATTTATGAT
Source organism: Cytobacillus sp. Bva_UNVM-123 (assembly GCF_046351715.2). Classification (NCBI taxonomy): domain Bacteria; kingdom Bacillati; phylum Bacillota; class Bacilli; order Caryophanales; family Bacillaceae; genus Cytobacillus; species Cytobacillus sp. Bva_UNVM-123. The sequence continues at coordinate 2,694,836 of NZ_CM177772.1, read as the reverse complement.
GCAAGGAAAGATATGCGATTTACTTATAAAGAATGGAGCTTACAAGTAAATCGATTGGCAAATGTCTTATTAAATGAAGGAGTTAAAAAGGGAGATCGTGTTTCGACTTTTCTTTATAATACGGAAGAATTGGCAACTGCTTTTTTTGCTTGTGCAAAGATCGGAGCTGTTTTTAATCCAATTAATTATCGCTTAATGTCTGAAGAGGTCAGTTATATATTTCAAGATGCAAATCCGAAAGTCGTACTTTTTGAAAAAGCATTAGAACCAGTCATAACCGCTGTTGAAAATCGTTTTGACCATATTACTTTCCTGTTTATTGATGCAGAAACCCCAGCATATGCAAAAAGCTATAAGCTGTTAGTCGAAGGAGCGAGCAATAAAGAGATTGCGATTGAATTAAATGAAAATGATTTCTATGCAATCATGTATACGAGTGGCACAACTGGAAGACCTAAAGGGGTGCTTCATACACACCGTAATATTATAGAGCAAAGCTTAATCGTAATTAGTGCTACGAAGCTGGAGTTTTCAGATATTGGTCTCGTCACAGCACCTATGTTCCATTGTGCTGAGCTTCATTGTGCATTTCTTCCTCGTGTTCATATTGGTGGCACGAATATTATCCTTCATCAATTTAATCCAAAAAAGGTGCTTGAACTAATCGAAAAAGAAAAAATAACAAAATTTTTCGCAGCCCCGACGATGTGGAATATGCTTCTTCAGGAAGATTTAAGTAAGTACAATCTATCAAGTTTAAAACTTGGTTTATATGGGGCGGCTCCAATGGCTCCATCACTTGTGATTACTTGCCATGATCGCCTTGGTATTTCCTTAGTTCAAGCGTATGGAATGACGGAAATGGGTCCAGCTATCACCTTTTTAAATGAGGAGGATCAATTAACAAAAGCTGGATCAGTAGGACAGCCTTGTTTAAACCATGATATTAGGATTGTCCGTACAAGGGAGGATGGACCATCTGATCCGGATGATGTTGTATCTGCAGGTGAAACAGGGGAAATTATTGTTCAAGGACCATGTATGATGAAAGGGTATTATGGACGTCAAGCTGCGACAGAAAATGCCATGTATAAAGGATGGTATCATTCAGGAGATATTGGCTATTTAGATGTGGATGGCTATCTATGGGTAAATGATCGAGTTGATGACATGATCATTAGTGGGGGAGAAAACATTTATCCAAGGGAAATTGAAGATGTTTTGCATGGTCATCCACATGTCTTAGATGTAGCAATTGTTGGTGAGCCTGATAATCATTGGGGTGAAATGGTCACTGCATTTGTCGTAAAAAAGGATGCAAAAGTAACAGAACAAGAGCTAGACGAGTATTGTAAAAATAGTAAAAAGCTCGCTAATTACAAACGACCACGAAAGTATGTATTCCTTGAAGCATTGCCACGCAATGCAAGCGGAAAAATTCAGAAATTTGTTCTTCGTCAGCAATTAGAAGATATATTTGCGCAAACATCTTCATCAAAAAGGGATCATTCGTAAGAAAGGGATAAATACATGCTAACTGGTGTAAAAGTTATTGATTTTACAAACTATCTTCCCGGTCCATTTGCAACTTTACGTTTAGCGGAAATGGGAGCAGAAATTATTAAAATTGAACCTCCTGAAGGAGACCCTTCAAGACGTGCGGATAAGCAAAATGGTACTTCAGGACTCGTGTTTCTAGCTAATAATAGGACGAAAAAAAGTGTGTCTCTGAATTTAAAAGACGAAAATGATCATAAAGTGGCTGTAAAACTAATTTCAAAAGCTGATATTGTCATTGAGAGCTTTCGACCAGGCGTTATGGAGAAACTAGGTTTAAATTATAGTGCGGTAAAGAAGGTAAAGCCTGAAATCGTATATTGTTCAATTTCGGGCTATGGGCAATATGGGGCATTAAGTAAGCTGGGAAGCCATGATATTAATTATTTGGCTTTAAGTGGCGTTCTCGCTCAATTTAAAGACAATCAAGGGAAACCTGCTCATCCTTCCATAACATTAGCAGATTATTTAGGTGGATTTGCAGCAAATGAGCGAATTCTAGCAGGACTCGTATGTAAGCTTTTGACTGGAAAGGGCAGTTATCATTCGATTTCAATTACAGACCAAATGGTTTCATTATTAGGAAATCATATTATGGTTGAAAAAGAAACGGGTGATGGAAACGGCATTTCGTTATTAAATGGAAGTATAATCTCATATGCCCTATATGAAACAAAGGATCAGCGTTATATGAGCTTAGGCGCGTTGGAGCCAAAATTTTGGCAGAATTTTTGTCGAGCTCATGGACGTTTAGACTGGCTTGAAGCACATTTTTCCAAAACGGATATCACGAACATCGTTTTTCAAGAGGTAACTCAACTTTTTAAAAGTAAAGACTTTTATGAATGGATCAGATTTTCCCAAAATGTTGATTGTTGTTTGACACCAGTGCTGGAAGTTGGGGAACTTAGCGAAAACCATTATTTTAAAGAGAAGGAGTTAATATTTTTTTCACCTTGGGGAGACTATCAAGTTAAAATGCACAGTGATCTTCACTTATCCAAAATGACACCACCTCCTAATATAGGTGAGCATACAAAAGCAATAGTGAATGAGATAAATCCTTGAATAACATCTGCCTGAGCCCAACTTCGTAATCAATGAAAAAGTGGGGATCAGGCAATATGTTATTTACTATTCTTTTATTAATTCCTTCGTGCTTCTCACTGTATCAATTGGTCTTACTAACTTTTCTATTTGTTCACGTTTACCTTCTAAAAATGGTGGAAGAGATAGTTTTTCTCCGAGTGTTTCGTATGGCTCATCTCCCATAAATCCAGGGCCATCTGTAGCATATTCAAATAATATTTGTGGAGCAACTCGTGAATACAATGAACCGAAAAAGAAACGATCAACAAATCCTGAAGTCGGGATGTTAAAGCCCCGAATTCTTTCATCCCACTCTTCTAAAACAGAGCGGTCCTCTACACGGAAAGCCGCATGATGTACAGTGCCATAACCTTGTTGTGCTAGTGGAAGGGTTGGGTTATCTTCAACAATGACTTGTGCTCCATTTCCCCCTTCTCCAACCTCGAATAAGTGAAAAGCACCTTCAGTTTCAATTTCCTTAAAAAGCAATACTTTTTCCATAACTTCTTTGAAAGAAATAAAATTAGCAATACGAACGAAGACAGGACCTAACCCAGTAATGGCATATTCGAGAGGAATGGGCCCCTTTTGCCATGGGGTACCAGAAGCAACACCGTGATTATTCTCGTCAGAAATTAATTGGTATTGTTGGTCATCGAAATCGACGAATGATAGTGTCTCTTTGCCAAATTGCTCTTTAATTCCTGTATGTTTTACATTTAATCGTTCAAAACGTTTTAGCCAATAATTTAATGCAGCATCAGTTGGTACGCGGAAAGATGTTTTTGAAATTTCGTTTGTCCCATGTACCCCCTTCGGAATACCAGGAAAGTCGAAGAAAGTCATATCTGTTCCTGGATTTCCTTTATCATCTGCAAAAAATAAATGATAGGTTCGAATGTCATCTTGATTAACGGTTTTCTTAACGAGCCGCATTCCTAAAACATAAGTGAAAAAATCATAATTTTTTTCGGCGCTGCTCGTAATAGCTGTTACATGGTGAATTCCTTTTAAATGGTTCATTTTCATTCCTCCAGTTATTTGTGATAATTATCTTTAATAAAAATATCTTTAATTCGAGATAAAAATACCATGAATATTTTATCTTGTCAAATAAGAGTCTTTGTCATAAAAATTAGATTATTACTCAAAATGTTGTACTTATGATGAACGATTTTGTTATTATTTAACTATAAAGGGATATGCTACAATAAAACAATGGAGGTTGGTGCTATGTCAACTGGCACAATTGCTGTAGTTTTGGTTTTTGCCATTCCAATCATTGCCATCATTACAGACCATTTTCAGAAGCAAACAAAGCTGAAGCATAAAATGATTCAGGGAGAATTAGAGCTTGAAAAGTTAAAACATGAAAACTATTTACTCGAAACTCAAAAATTAAGGCTTGAGCTTGAACAGCAATTACAGCTTGAGGATCCGAATGATAAGAAAAATATTATGTAATTTTTTTATGAATAACAAAACGAGAATCCTTTCATTTGTGAAAGGGTTTTTTAGTTTGAAGGAAAGTTTAAGGATATTAACATAAGTAAAATTAATTTCAAATAAATGGGCGTTCGCCGAAAGGACTTGGTGAACGCCTAGTTTTCTGAAAGTAAGGCTTTGTTAAATTTGCCTATTGATTTCTGCTAACGCAACATCTTGGTATGCCTTAAAGAGCTCGCTGCAAAATGTATCCCATTCAAGTGCTGCATCCATGGAAGCGTCATTTACTTCTCCGAGTAAGGGTTTTTGTAATAATTCTTCAAGCTGTAACGAAAATTGTTTAATTTTGTCTGCAGAACAATGATCAAGAATATTTGCAACAAACTCAGCTGGTGAATACCATTCTGTTACTCTTTGAAGATCTCGATAGATCTGAGTTAAAAGAAGGTTTCGTGGTCCTTCCCATTGTTCATTGACGACAACATCTCGAAAAATTCGTGGCAAGGATGAAAACTCTTCCATCACGCCATGACCACCAAATATGGAAATTGCTTCACGAAGTATGATGGCTCCTTCATTCGTCGTACAAATTTTTTGCAATAAAATTAATTCCCTTAAATTGAATAATTGTTTTCTCATTGCGATTGGCTGCTCAGATGGTATGCCAGGATTTAATGGTTGATCAAGCTTTAAAAATAATTGATAAATTTTAAATGCAGCAGCGGTTGTGCGCTGTGAAGCATGCTCAATTTGTTTTAGTTTATAGGCTGAAAGAGGGTATTCATTTACTTTTTTTCCAAAAACAGACCGGAAATTTGCATAAAGATTCGCTTCTCTTGAAGCACGAAGCATAAACCCAGCACAAGCGATACCGATTTCTAATCTTGATAATGTAAGGACAATCCCGACAGCGACTGCTACTCCTTTATTAGCAGGTGCGATTGGATATGCAACAGCTCCATCATATTTAATTTCTGCAGTTGGTAGCTCGGATGTACCCATTTTCCATTTGATTCGATTAATTTCATATTGATTACGAATTTCTTTTTCTTTATTTCCTGGAAGCCAAGCTGGAACGATAAAGGTTGAGACCTTATTTGAACCAACTATTTTGGCCGTGACGACAGCGTAATCTGCATGAGCAGCCGAACAGAAGAACTTATTCCCATACAACCGAAAATATTTACCATCTGGAATGGCTTCTAAAACATTCGCAGGTAAATCAGAGCCTCCTTGAATCTCAGACATAAACTGGGCTCCAATAGCGAATTGGCCCCCTAATCCTTCCTTCGTGTGTATTAATATTTCCTCAAGTTCTGGAATTGAAGAGTCAGGATATTGCTCTAGCAGCGCGATAAGTCCATGTGTACAAGTAAGAGGGCAGGTGACACCAGCTTCACCTAATTGATGTATGAGCATTCGTTTAATAAAGCTTTCCCACGAGTTTACTTTGTTAGAAAACAGCCCAAGTCCAAAAACTTCTTCCTCAAGCATATGCACCTCATACGGCCTAACAATTCGATCAATCCGATTGTTGAATGCATCGAAATGAAGCATGGATGGCTGAACTTCAGGACGTGCAATTTTCTGAACTAATCGATTCCATTTCGTTGAAACAGTGGGGGAGAAAACAAGTAAATTTTCATGTATTTTGGGAAAATCACTCCCAGTATAATGCTTCACAACTTTTTGTAAAAAAGGATCGTCCTTATACCAGTCTAAACTTTCACGTTTTGCTACAAAATCATTGAAAGTATAATGATTTGTTCCTATGTTAAGATTGTTTTGCGAAACGTGTACCATTTTTACACCCCTTTATTTTTAATTGACAAATACAAATATTCAGAATTATTATAACTGTAAGTGTACGTTAACGTCAACTAGGGGGCATTTTTATGTTTATAGAGCGTCTGTTTACAATAAGTGAATTAGCTTCAATGTTTGATATTAGCTCAAGAACAATTCGCTATTATGAAGAGGTTGGTTTGCTTGCTTCAGAGAATCGAGATAGTCTAACAAAGCAGCGTTGTTATACGAACCATGAGCGTAGAAGATTAAAATTAATTCTTCGAGGAAAAAAATTAGGCTTTAGTCTACAAGAAATTAAAGAAATGGTCGATTTATATGAAGCTAATCCAGAAGGAGAAGTAGAAAAAATCCGAATTATCGAATTTGCTGATCGAAAACTTGAGGAAATAGAAGAGCAAATATTACAGCTACATTTGCTAAAGGAAGAAATCTTAGCACATAAGAAGAAATTTATTGATCAAAATGATTAACCGAACAAAAAAAAGGAACCAATAAAAGATTCCTTTTAAGTTAAGCTATTTTTTGCTCTGTTTTTAGTTAAAATTCCTAAATAGAGAATGATTGAGATAAGAACTGAGATGGCAGAACAGAAATATATGCTGCTATAGCCAAGTAAATGGGCTATTTGCCCAAATGCCATAGCACCAATTCCTACACCAAGGTCAAAGAAGGAAAAAAAGGTTGCATTGGCCATTCCACGTCTATGTGGAGGACAATCCTTAACAGACCATGCCTGTAGTGCAGGCTGAACAGTACCGAAACCAAGTCCATAAAGAATGGCTGCTGCCAACAAAACGAGTGTATTTGGTAACCAAGCAAGTAAGACCATCGCGATCAAAATTAACAAAGCGCCTGGAATAAAGACTGCTTGATGTCCTTTTCTGTCATAAATTTTTCCTGCAAAGGTGCGTGATAGCAATAATGCAAGTGCATAAAGCAGAAAATACCATTGTATGCCAGTTATCCCTTTTTGAGCTGAATAAAGTGGTAGAAAGGATGCAATTCCACCGAACGTAACAGTAAGAAAGAATAATAGCATCGAAGGTGGCAAAGCACTTTTTTCATAAACATCCCATTTTTTAACTGGCACAGCTTTTGGTTCCACTTTTTTATAACGAATTTTTGAAGATAATAAAAAGGCTACTAACCCGAGTACTCCACATATTAGAAATAAATAATGAAAAGAGATGACTCCAGCTAAAGCTAGTCCTAATGTAGGGCCTAATGCCAATGCTAAGTTTCCTGAAAGACCGTAATAACCCATTCCTTCTCCACGCTTTTTTGCAGGGATTAGGTCAGTGGCAATAGTTCCTGAAGCTGTTGTCGAAAAGCCCCAGCCAACTCCTTGAATAATTCTAATTAAAAAAAGGATGGCTAAACTTTTTACAAAACCGAAAGAACCAACTGATACAACAAATATGGCTAGTCCAATTAAGTAAACAAATCCTCTGCCTTTTGACTCTAGAGCATGACCAGCAAACGGACGAAGAAGCAGGGCAGAAAATGTAAATATCCCAACAACCATACCAATTAATTGATCATTCCCACCAAGTTCTTCAACAAATAGCGGAATTGTCGGTAAAGTCATTTGAAATCCAAGAAACACAAAAAAATTGGACATGACAATTAAGATAAAATCTCTCGTCCAAATTTTTTCAGCACCAATGCTCTGCTGGATAGATTCCTTTGCTAATTGCTGACTCATTCATAATTCCTCCCACATAAATGGCATATTTATTTCGAGCCACTAAACATAAATTCTATTGTACAAGAAATTGGGGGAAAATTCTATCGGGAAGATTCGTAGATAGTGTTAAGCAATCAAAGTCGAATTATTCTTGCTAATAAGTAAATAAGCAAAAAAAGTGCTAGCACCGTATACTTACGTATCAGATGCCAGCACTATTTTGAGATTATCAATAACCATATTGTGTAATGCTATGCTATATTGCTTCCTCATTCATTATCACTATTTTCATTTTCACTAAATCGATCGAGAATGGTAATTGTATCAACAAGATGATTATTAAAGATCTGTTTTGCAACTTGGAGTAATTCAATAATTAGTGGATCCCTCAATGAATAGATAACTCTATTCCCATCTTTAGTGCCAGTTACTATATTTTTTGCCCGTAAAACCGTTAACTGTTGGGAAACAGCAGAACCTTCACTGCCGACAAGACTTTGAATCTCGTTCACATTTTTCTCACCGTCTGCAAGTAATTCTAATATTTTTATTCTTAAAGGATGGGCAAGTGCTTTAAAAAAATCTGCTTTAAATTTTTGCATTTCAAGGTTCATTTTTTTCTAACCTCTTTTCTTACAAATTAACGCTGTTCATAAACATTCATATTTAAATATAATGCTTTTCTTCGAGAGGGTTCTTAGCCTGTGACAAATTTAAACATTCTTTAAATGCATTATGCTTACACCGAATACATTTTTCCCTGTTTAGATAGGGAAGTGCATATATGATTGCTTCCTCAGTATGCTCAAAGAAGTGTTCTTTCTTAATCAGATCATATAAACCAGTTTTATGTAAAATGATTCTAGGTTGTGGTCTAATTCCTGATATTAGAACAATTCCATGCTTTTGAAAATCTTTTATGATACTTGATAAAGAGGCTTCACCTGTTGTATCTATATAAGGTACTTTTCCCATTCTTAAGATTAAAACCTTTGGTTTATATTCAATCGTATTCATGACTGATTGAGCAAACGTTTGAGCCGCCCCAAAAAATAATGGCCCCTCAACATTGTATATGCTGATTTGTGGACAATCATGGGTATCAGAAACAATATGTGACTGTATCTTTTCATGTTTATCTTGCAGAATAGGTAATGCTTTTTCAATCACCATCTGATCGCTCATTCGTTTCGTAAATAACGCAACAGCCAAAAGTAGCCCAACTTCGACAGCTACAGTTAAGTTTACAAATACAGTTAGTAGAAAAGTAATGATAAGAACGAAAGAATCCCCTGTTTTTGTTTTTAATACATGATAAAAAACATGTCGTTCACTCATATTCCAAGCTACGATCATTAGGATTGGCGCCATGCTGGCTAAAGGAATACTAGAAGCGAAGGGTGCAAACAAAACGAGTATTAATAAAACAATGATACCATGAATTACACCTGAGAGTGGAGAAACAGCCCCATTTTTAATATTTGTAGCTGTTCTTGCAATGGCACCAGTTGCTGGAATTCCGCCAAATAGCGGTGTGATCATGTTGGCTACCCCTTGTCCGACAAGCTCCCGATTACTGTGGTGTTGCTTATTTGTCATTCCATCTGCAACAACAGCTGATAATAGAGATTCGATTGCCCCAAGAATGGCAATAACAAATGCAGGATGAATAAGCTGAGTGATTTTTTCAAAAGTAATATGCGGAATTTCAAACTTTGGCAAGGAGCTTGGAATTTCACCGAATGTGGAACTGATTGTCGCAACTTGATTAGGATATAAAAAGCTCGCAACTAAAGTTGATAAGAGCAACCCAATTAATGGACCAGGTATTTTTGGAAAAAGCCGAGGGGTAAAAATAATTGTGATTAAACATATTACAGCTGTCAAAACACTGTACAAATTAATCGTATGAAAATAAGTAATAATTTCAATGATGTTTTCATGAAAATATTCTTGGTTTTTCACATTTTGTAAACCAAAGAAATTCGCAATTTGACCGGTAAAGATAATGATGGCAATTCCAGATGTGAAGCCAATTGTAACAGGTCTTGGAATAAATTTAATGAGGAAGCCGAGTCGGAATACACCCATCAATAATAGTATGAATCCTGCCAAAAATCCTGCAATGAGGAGGTTATCATACCCGTATGTCATAACAATCCCGAATAATATTGGGATAAATGCGCCAGTTGGACCGCCAATTTGGTATTTTGAACCTCCAAATAGAGCTATTAATATACCGGCAATGATGGTTGTGTAAATTCCATATTCTGGTTTTACGCCAGAGGCAATGGCAAATGCCATTCCTAATGGAATGGCGATAATTCCGACAATAATTCCTGACATAAGATCTTTGTGAAAATGATGGAGTGAATAGCCTTTATATCTTCCTGTAAAAAACCATTTATTATGTTGCAGCACACTGAACCCTTCTTTAATTTAGTATAATTGTATATTTGATTATTTGAATATACCATATTATGAATTTACTCTATTTTTATTAACAAGTCAAAGTTTTTTATAAAAATAATGAAATGGCGGAGAAGGTTGTCCAGTCGAATTTCAAATAGATACATATGATATTATTGAAGATCTCCTCCTAAGGTCTTGTATACTACACAGCGTCGCTCATCGTGATGATACGATGAGCGATTTTTTTATACATGAATAAAAGTACTAGCAAGGAGCTAGTACTTTTAAGGATTATTTATCTTACTTTTTGTGTCGTTTCCATTTAATGTTTGTTTAAGCATTTGATGACCTAATACGGCTACACCTGCTGCTACAACCCCGTTAATGAGTCCCTCAAAGGAAAAGCCGAATGCAATCGTCCCAAAAACGATGGAAACAAGTAAGATGATCCAAATAATAAGCCAGTCAGGAATAAAAGGTGTTTGTTTTATAGCAAAGCCAAGTATCCAAAGCGCTGGTACGAGCAGCAAATAGTTTTGGTTTAAATATTCAATGAAATCCATATCATTCACCTCCAATTTTTAATAGTTTATTTGCTTTAAAGGAAAAATGCTTGTTCTCATTAACTAAAAAATAAAAAAAATTTTCTAGCAATAAAATTTGTTTATTTAACCATGTCCTTATTCACGATTCATTTCTATATAAAAGGTGAGAGGAGGTGGGACAAATGGCAGAAGTTCTTTTGTTAGATACGAAATTGCGCCTTCGTTTTGAAACGGGGATGAATGAAAAAGGCGAGCCAATTTACAAAACGAAAACTTACGGAAATATAAAGAAGGAAGCTACAGCTGAACAGCTTCTTCAGTTTGCACAAGCGGTTGCGAGTCTTTGTCATGATCCTCTATCAGCTATCGTAAGAAATGACAGCTCTGATATTGTCGGCTAATGGGAGCAATTCAAACAGATAGGAGGTGAATGAAATGGAGAAATTATTAGAATTGACGTTTTTAACAGATTTAGGAAAGCAATCACGTATTTCTATTGACAATCCAAAGGAACCAATTGAACCAAATGATGTTAAGCTTGCTATGGAACAAATCATTGCAGCGAATATTTTCCAAAGCAGCAATGGTACACTTGTTGCTGTTAAAGGCGTGAGAGCAATTGAACGCAATGTAACAGAGTACGAAATTTTATAATAAAGGAAGGGACGTTTCACAATCGTGACTCGTCCCTTTTCACAAATAATGATGGAAGGAGTTTTTGTAATGGAAGAATTCATGACATTAATGAGTGAAGTCGGATTTCCTGTTATTGTTACACTGTTTCTATTACACAGAATTGAGGCTAAGCTCGATGTTGTTGTTAATTCTATTCAAAGCTTACCTGACCATTTAAAGCGCTAGCCCGAAATGCTCATTAAATGCTGTATTTGTTGACTTTTATCCCTATAAATGCTAAATTTAATAAAGCCGTTATGCACCGTATTATATTTTTGCAAGCTGTTTTCTCCAAAGAATATTTTGTTTGGATGAGTAATGTTAAGTAAAGTTATAAACGATGTTGATGGTGAATTAACACGGGCTTATTTTTAGCCAATAGGAGGATTTTTTTTCATGAAAAACGGTAAAGTTAAATGGTTTAACGCAGAAAAAGGCTTCGGATTTATTGAAGGAGAAGACGGAAACGATGTATTCGTACATTACTCCGCAATTCAAACTGAAGGTTTCAAAACTTTAGAAGAAGGTCAAGAAGTTTCTTTCGAAGTTGTTGAAGGAGCTCGTGGACCTCAAGCAGCTAACGTAAACAAACTATAATTTGAATAAGATATAACTTCAAACAGCTCAGCCAAATGGCGGGCTGTTTTTTTGCTATTTTGAAGTCTAATCGATTGAAAGATGATTGCGAATACGAAGTTATTTCTTATTTACCTCTTGTACGATTCAGATTTGCTATAATAATAATATCGAAAAATCATTGAGTAAGAAGAAAAGAGGGAGAATTAGATGAAATTTATCCATACGGCGGACTGGCATTTAGGCAAACTCGTTCATGGTATATATATGACCGATGATCAACGTCATTTCTTAAACGAATTTGTTGAGCTTGTTGCGGAGGAAAAGCCTGATGCAGTAGTGATTGCTGGTGATTTATATGATCGTTCAGTCCCTCCAACTGATGCCATTGAATTATTGAATGAAGTTTTCTACAAAATTAATATTGGGTTAAAAACACCGATTATAGCCATTGGCGGCAATCATGACAGTGCGGAACGTTTGTCCTTTGGTAGCTCATGGTACAAGCATAGCCAATTTTTTTTATCAGGAAAAATGGGTTCAAGCTGTGAACCTGTACATATAAAAGGCGTGAATTTTTTCCTTGTCCCCTATGCAGAGCCAGGAGTTGTTCGACAATTATTAAATGACGCCTCTATTATCACTCACAATGATGCAATGAAAGCAATTATTGGGAAAATTGAACAAAATATAAATCCGAATGAGCCAAATGTTCTTGTTGGACATGCCTTCGTTCTTGGCGGAAAAACGAGTGAATCAGAGCGGACTTTGTCAGTAGGTGGTTCAGAATGTGTAAATGCAGAACTATTTGCACCATTTTCTTATACCGCTCTTGGTCATTTGCATAGTCCAGACGCAATTAATCATAATAAAGTGCGCTATTCAGGCTCTCTATTAAAATATTCATTCTCTGAAGCAAGACAGAAAAAATCAATTTCGATAATTGAAATGAAGGATAACGGTCAATTTGAGTTACGCTATCGGATGATAACGCCAAAAAAAGATATGCGAGAGATCGAAGGCTATCTGGATGAACTAATGGACAGAAGCTTTTATGAAAAACAAGCTGTAAATGATTATTTGAAAATTATTCTTCATGATGAGGGAGCATTAATTGACCCTATTAATAAACTTCGCCAAATCTATCCGAATGTTCTGCATCTTGAACGAAAGCAAACAATGATTGATTCAAGAAAGAAGCAATCATTTTCATCTTCAAAAGTTGATAAAAAGTCTGAGCTTGAGCTTTTTAAAGAATTTTATGAGGAAATGACATCGTCAGAGTTTACGTTTGAGAAAAAAACGGTGATGACCGAGGTGATCGAAAAAGCTCTGAAGGAGGAACTAATGAAATGAGGCCTTTAAAATTAACGCTGCAAGCATTCGGGCCATATGCTGAAAAAGAAGAAATCGACTTTACTTTACTCGGGAATCGAACTATGTTTGTCATTTCTGGTAAAACAGGTTCAGGAAAAACAACAATCTTTGATGGAATCAGCTATGCCATTTATGGGAAAGCGAGCGGTGAAGACCGAACGGGCTCTGATCTTAGAAGCCAGTTTGCGAAAGATGAAACGATTACAGAAATATCTCTTCTATTCTCGATAAGAAATAAAACATATTTTATTACGAGAGCCCCGCAGCAGGAAAAGCGAAAGGAACGTGGAACTGGTTTTCGTACAATTCATGCGAAGGCGGAGCTTTACATCATTGATGATATGGAAAATAAACAGCTGCTTGCTGCAAACGTACGAGATGTTGATGAAAAAATTAAAGAGATTATGATCATTGACAGCAATCAATTCAGACAAATTTTAATGATTCCACAAGGTGAATTTAGGAAGCTACTTACATCAGAAAGCAAGGACAAAGAAATTATTCTCCAACGTCTATTCCATACTGAAATTTTTAAACGAATTGAGGAAAAGCTTAAAGAAGACTCAGGTGAGTTAAAGAAGTCTGTCGAAAAACAGGTAGAGAAACGTCATGATGAGATTAGACGAATCCATGCTTTATTTAATGATGAGTTAAAAAATAATTTGGAAGCTGGTCATGTAAATGACAATACTATTATATCGCTTTTAGAAGCAGAAGTTCTTGCAATGAATGGGGAATTATCAAGTCTTTCTAATAAATTGAAGGATAAAAAGGATGAGCGAGATACACTTCAGCAAAAGGTATATGAAGCTGAGGCAATTGTAAAGCAATTAACGCTTTTGGACGAGCTGGAAAAACGAAAAACAGAGCTTGAAACAGAGAAAGACGATTTTTTGCAAACTGAAAAGCAAATAAAACTTGCTCAAAAAGCAGCTTTGCTCGCACAACAAGAGGAGCTTTGTCATCATTTAAAACGAGAATTGGATGGAGCTAATGAAGAGTTGGTTTCATTACGAATAAAGGTGTCAACTCTTATTGAGCTTTTATCTGAACATGAAGCTATCCTAGAAAATGAAATGAATTGTGAAGATGAAAGAAGGAATGCCAGCGATGAAGTAAGTCGTTTGCAAAATATGAAAACAGACATACACTCGCTTTCAATTGTTCAGAATGAGGTGGATGATCTTGAAAAAAGGATCCATATGAAAAAAAGGCAAAAAAGCCAGCTGGAGGAATTCATACAAGGAACAGAAGCTAAATTAAAGGAATTAATGAAAGAGAAGGAAAGATTAGAAGAAGAGCAGCTATACATTATTGAGAATACACATAAACTAGAGAAACTAGAAACAAATATTGACCGAATAAATAAATATGTTAATCAACGTGACCGTAAAGAAAAAGCATTGGTTCAACTGGAAGAAAGACAAAAAATCCTACAACAGTTTTCAGCAAGATTAGCAGACACAAAAAATTTAGTCGAGCATCTAGAACAAAAATGGTTTCATGGTCAGGCAAGTATATTGGCTCATCAGCTTCGTAATGGAGAGGCTTGCCCTGTCTGTGGTTCAGAGCATCACCCGATGCCGGCTTCTACGATAGATCATATGCCTAATGAGGAAGATGTAAGAGCAGCAAAACAACAACTTGCTCAAATAGAAAAGGACAAAACTGCAGCACAGTCTGCTTACTTCGAATCTCAGTCAACTGCTCGTTCACTTCATGAAGCAGTAGAAGAACAGTTCCAATTGCTTCAAAAGGAATATGATCATTTTCATGATGAAAATTTAACGTTAATAAGAAATTCAATTATGTTAGAAAGAACTCAGCTTGCAGATAAACAAAGAGAATTAGTGATAAAACAGGAAAAGCGCTTTACTTTCATGCAGGAGCAAGAAGCGGCGGAAAAAGCGAAAACTGAAAATGAACATTTACTCATGAAAATAGTTGATGATATTAATGAGTTGACGATACTTTTTACTGAGAAGAAAACGAATTTAAAGAGGATAATAGAAAACATCCCAGAAGAGCTCCGATTGGTATCTGCCTATGAGGCGCGAATGCAACAAGCAATCAACTATCATAAACAATTAGTAAAAAAATTAGAAATCGCCCAAAAAAACTACCAAGACACAAAAGGAAATTATCTTTCTTCAGCAGCAAAATGTGAACTAATTGAAAAGCAAGTAGAAAAATTGAATGATAAGCTACGGTTAGAAAAATCAGCTTTTATACAAAGAATGCATGACCAAGGTTTTGATGGATATAGTCAATATAATGAGGCTAAGCGAACAGAAGAAAAGATCCATTCAATGGAAAAATTATTAAGAAATTATCGAGAAGAAGTCCGATCAGTAAATGATCGTTATGAAGAATTAAATACGATTTTAATGAATGTTGAAAAACCTGATATTGAAAAACTTATGAATTTGTTTAAGGATATAGACAATCATATTAATTGTTTACAGGATGAATACACAA
This sequence comes from Cytobacillus sp. Bva_UNVM-123, assembly GCF_046351715.2. Lineage (NCBI taxonomy): Bacteria > Bacillati > Bacillota > Bacilli > Caryophanales > Bacillaceae > Cytobacillus > Cytobacillus sp. Bva_UNVM-123. Next base: position 2,679,185 of record NZ_CM177772.1, on the reverse strand, counting down.
ACCTATATATTAAAATGCGAGATAACGAAGAAATTAAGAATAAAATAATGATGATAAATGAAAAGTTAAAGGTGATGGAAGAGCGTTATAAAATTGTTGGTGAATTATATGATATTACGAAGGGACAAAACCCACTTAGAATTACGTATGAGCGATTTGTTCTTGCTGCATTTCTTGATGATATTTTGAGAGAAGCCAATGTTAGATTGCGAAAAATGACGAGTAGTCGATTTGAATTATTACGGAAGACAGAAAGGTCTAAAGGAAATGTACAAAGTGGACTAGAACTGCTTGTGTATGATCAATATACTGGACAAGAGAGGCATGTGAAAACTCTATCCGGTGGTGAAAGCTTTAAAGCTGCATTGGCACTTGCACTAGGGCTTTCAGATGTTGTTCAAGAATATGCTGGTGGTGTTTCATTAGAAACAATGTTCATTGATGAAGGATTTGGCACATTAGATCCCGAATCACTTGATCAAGCAATAGAGGCGTTGATGGATATTCAAAGCAGTGGCAGATTAGTAGGAATTATTTCGCATGTTCCTGAACTTAAAGAGAGAATTGAGGCAAGACTTGAAGTCACAGCAACACAGACTGGTAGTAAAACGGAATTTCTGTTTTTATCATAATGAAGAAGGATGAAAAGGATGAGAAAAAGAGTCGCCTTATCATGGAGCGGTGGGAAGGATGGCTGCTTAGCTCTTGATGTATTAACGAATCAGGAGGTAGATGTCGTTTGTCTTGTGACAACAGTTCCACAAGAAATAGGCAGAACGTTCGGTCATAGCGAAAAAATCGAGATGGTTAAACTCCAAAGCGACGCATTAGGCATCCCTATAGAGCTTATTTCATGTACATATGAAAGCTATACGAGCATGTTCATTAACATTTTAACTAAATTGAAAGAAATTTATAAGTTAGAAGGCATCGCTTTTGGTGATTTGTATTTAGATGGGCATCGGAAATGGGGAGAGGAACTTGCTAAACAAGTAGATCTTGAAGCAATTTATCCACTTTGGACAAAACAAGAAAATAGTTTGAAAGCATTAGAAGTTTTTATAAACTCTGGATATAAAGCAAAAGTCATTAAAGTTCGAGAAGATGTTCTTGACGAGACATGGCTCGGGAAGACTATCGATATGGCTTTCATGAATGATGTCAGGAAGATAGAGATGTGTCCGATGGGGGAATCAGGAGAATACCATACATTCGTATATGATGGACCATTATTTAAAAGTAAAATAGTCCTTGAACAACCAACAATTATTGAGCTTGAGTCCACAAAAAAACTTGAGTTTCATCAATATGAGCTCATGTTGAAAGATTAATGAAAAAAGGGTGGTTGATGAATGAACATATTTTGGGGCGATGAATATGATAATTTCTCTTTCGTCCCTTTTTCCTATTCTCATTGGATTATGATCATCATTTTTATCGTGGCTTTATTCATTCTTTATTATAAACAACCATTTTTTCGTAAACATGATACAGTAGTAAGAATCATATTATTTCTTCTCTTATTTTGTTTAGAAGGAATGTATCATATATGGTTATATAAGGATGGTTATTGGGATCTATCCTTTACTTTGCCACTCCAGCTTTGTTCCATTAGTCTTATTTTATGTCTAATTTTATTGCTTTCTAAGTCACGAATGATTTTTCAACTTGTCTACTTTATTGGGGTAATCGGTGCAACAATGGCTATCATTACACCGGAATTATTTGAAGGATTCCCACATTTTCGCTTTTTTCAATTTTTTATTACACATATACTTATCGTTTTCATTTGTTTATATTTTGTATTTGTTCATCAATATAAACCAACATGGAAAGGCTTACTTTTTTCATTTTTGTTTTTAAATGTTTGTGCAGGAGTAGCATTTTTGATGAATAACCTATTAGGTGGAAATTATATGTTTCTAGCATATAAACCGACAAACGGTTCATTATTAGATTATTTTGGACCATATCCTTATTATATATTAACTTTGGAAATGGCAGCGATTGTTATGTTCAGTTTGCTTTTGCTTCCATTTTTATTTAAAAACCAGAAGTAGGTGGCAGCATTGATGAAAAGATTTTTTACAATTGGAATGGCTGGACATATTGATCATGGAAAAACAACTTTAACAAAAGCATTGACAAATGTTGATACGGATAGACTTAAAGAAGAAAAGGAACGGCAAATTTCAATTGAACTTGGTTTTGCTCCTTTATATGAAGATGATGAAATGCAAATATCAGTTATTGACGTTCCTGGTCATGAACGCTTTATTAGACAGATGATCGCAGGTGTTGCTGGTATAGATTTGGTTGTACTCGTCGTTGCAGCAGATGAAGGGGTTATGCCTCAGACGAGAGAACATTTACATATATTAGGGCTGTTAGGTATTAAGAGCGGTATTGTCGCTATCACAAAAATCGATCGCGTTGATGAAGAGTTTATCGATCTTGTTAAAGATGATATTTTCGAAGAATTAAATGGCACAGTTTTTGAACAAGCTCCGTTCATTTTAGTTGATAGCTTATCACGAAAAGGAATAGATGAACTGAAAGAATTAATTACTCACACATTAAAAGATCAAAAGACGAGAGATGTACGTGGAGCGTTTAGGCTTCCAATTGATCAAGTCTTTACAATAAAAGGTCAAGGGACGGTCGTTCGAGGAACAGTATATGAGGGATCTGTTGAAGAAGGTCAAGGGTTGATGATTATGCCTAAACGATTAGAAACACGTGCAAGGCAATTACAAGTTCATCATAATCAGGCACATATAGCATTTGCTGGACAACGAACAGCCATTAATTTATCTGGAATAGCAAAGGAAGAAATAGAACGTGGAGATGTTCTAGTATCGTCCGAGCACTTTACGGTCACTCGTACACTTGATGTCGCATTGCGAGTTATTGCAGATTTAGAATATATTGTGAAGCAAAGGATGCCAATTAAATGTCATATTGGCACGTCAGAAGTAATGGGTCGAATTGTATTTTTTGACCGAAATGAATTAAAGGAAGAAAGTGAAGAGATTCTTTGCCAGATCCGTTTAGAATCTGAAGTTGTGGTCAAGCGTGGTGATAAGTTTATTTTGCGTAGACCGAGCCCACAGGAAACGATAGGTGGAGGCTGGGTAATTGATCCACGTGGTGAAAAGTATCGTTTTGGCCACAAAACCGTTGAGGAGCTTGAAAAGAAAAAAGAAGGGACGCCAAAAGAAAGAATAATGGCAGCTTTATCTGAATCAAAAAGCTTAACATTGAATGAACTTATTAAGAGAACATCTCTCATTGAAGAGGAAGTGCTGAGCTGTTTAAAAGAGGTGGAATTTCTACAATACAATGGAAAAGAATATACACTTGTTGCTTTGAAGGAATTGATATTAGAGGAGATCTTTGACCGCTTGAAAGACTTTCACAATGCAAATCCAATGAAACTAGGGAAGAATAAAGCAGAGCTTTTCCACTCGATGCAACTTATATATCCAAAAAGATTGCTTGATTATGTTTTGGATGAAGGAATTGCGACGAAGATATTTAAAATGAAGGAGCAATTTGTGAGGCTGTATGAATTCAATTCGCATATTCCAAAAAACTGGCAAAAAAGGACAGAAGGCATGCTAGATAGCTTGAGAAAGGATGGATATAAAGTAAATTATTTCAATGATTATGTAACGACTGCAGGTATTCCGAAAGATTTAGTGTTTGATTTAACACGTTTTTTAGTAGAGCAAGGTGAAATTATGCCACTTGATGATCAATATTATTGGCATGCTGATCATTTCAAGGAGGCAGTTAAAAATCTCAAATCTGGAACTGGTTCAGAGTTTGAAGTGGGTGCTGCGAAAGAAATTCTTGATCTTTCACGAAAATATATGATTCCATTTTTGGAACGGTTAGATGCGGAAGGTTTTACAACTAGAATTGAGAATAAACGAGTGTGGAAATAGCTTGGACAAAGGGGCTTCTGAAGAGTCAAAATTTCATTTTTCTCTTCGCGAACCCCCTTTTACATTGATGAAATCTTAAAGGACCATTTTGGATTGAACGTAATGATATAGCAATTTTGCTGTATTTTCGATTGATGATTCATGTGTTCTTTCAAAAGCATGTGATGAATCGATACCAGGTCCAATCAGCCCGTGAACAATATCATGTCCTGCCCGAATGGCTGCCGAAGCATCTGAACCATAGAAAGGATAAATATCGAGTTTATAACGAATATCATTGTCTTTTGCAAGTTGAACAAGTTTTTTTCTTAATTCATAATGATATGGTCCACTCGCATCCTTGACACAAATGGATACAGTGTATTCATCAGTTGCTTGACCATCACCCATTGCTCCCATATCAACTGCTAAATACTCAACAGTTTCAGGTGTAATATTCGAATTTCCACCGTAGCCGATCTCTTCATTGTTAGAAATAAGGAAATGGGTTGTATAAGGTAGCTCGATTTTTTCTGCTCGCAGTTGCTGAATCAATTGAAGGAGAATCGCAACACTTGCCTTATCATCAAGATGTCGTGATTTAATATAACCTGAAGAAGTGATTTGAACTCGTGGGTCAAAAGAGACAAAGTCGCCTACTTCAATTCCTAATGCACGTACCTCCTCAGCATTATGGACGACTTCATCAAGCCGTACTTCCATATTTTCTTGATTTCTTTCGGCTTTACCTGCATCTTTATAAACGTGAACAGAAGTTTGATGCATTAAAATCGTACCTGTTATTTTTTTCCCTGATGAGGTTTCAATTTCACAGTATTCGCCTTCGATCGAGTTATATTTAAACCCTCCGATTAAGTCAAGTTTTAGTCTACCACTTGGTTTAATTTCTTTTACAATTGCTCCAAGTGTGTCAACATGTGCTGTTAGCATACGATGTTTGTTCGTATCTTTACCAGGAAGTGTTGCAATTAATCCGCCTTTACGATTCCTCATTGTCTCTACATTCAATTCTTTCAAATAATTTTCTACATAAGAAATGACCTCATATGTATTTCCTGAGGGACTTGGGATGGATACGAGCTTTGCAATTAATTGAATCGTTTCCTTTGTATTAATAGAATTCACAAAAAATCTCTCCTCTAAAAGTTGGTCAATCCCATTATACTGCTTTTACCAAATTTTTTTAGCGTTTTCTAGATTATTTAAACTTATCCTATATTTTTGCATTGAGGGAGGACAAATAGTATTATGTTTTTGAATTTTTTCATTAATCACTTCAATATCCTTTTCTGTTTTACAAGAATGAACTAGCTTTGAAATTTCTTTTTGTAATGTGAGCCAAGGGGGAAGATAGCCCGCCTCCTTTGCAATTCTTTGAAAGTGTTGATGAGTATCCATTTCTAAATATTCTTTAGAAAGCGGTTTCCCTTTTCCCTTATAGTTAACATTATCTTTTTCACCGCTTGCTTGTAAAATTTCCCCAATTAAATCATTATATTTCCTCTCCATGTGAACCTCCTTTTAGATAATTAGTTGATTTTTTCTAGTTCAGACGTAACGATAAATGGGTCTTTCTCAGCTGTTGATGTAAATTCCGTTTTGACTAATCCATATTCAGGTGCCCAATAATTTTTCGTCCATGTCTGAGATTTTTCGTCTCTTTTCTCTGTAATGATCACATTTTTTAATTTGCCTATTGGGAGGTTTAATTCCGCATGAACATCAGTAATTTCCCAATTGTTAAATTTGTTCCCGACTTTTAGAGGCGCAGTTAGAAGAGCAACAGGCTTGAATTGACTTTTTATCGCATCTATCGGTAAAGGAGCTTCTTCATAATATTCATGTTGCTCATAAACAAGATAGATTCCTTCATTCGTTACTTGATAAACTTTAAAAGTGCGTGTCCCGCCATTTTCAACTATAGATGAAAGATAACTGTCCTTATATTCAAAAAAAGCTTCTTCATATGTAGCAAATTCATTTCCTTCTCCCTTATAGGAGTTAATTCGATTAGCAATTGGAAAATAATCATTTATTCTTATTGATTCAGCAGGTATTTCTGCTTTTTTCTTTGATTTAGGCTGACTTTGTCCCGCAGCACAACTTGCTAGAAAAAAGCAGCAAAGTAGGAAAATGATTATTTTTTGCATAGAACACAACGCCTTCCTTTATCATATTTAGACGAAAAGTAAATAAAAAAGTTTCGTTCCTACCTAATTGGGTAAATCCTTCAAAGAAAAAGTTTAATGTTTAATTAGCTGAAAAGTTAAACTTTCGTTTTAAAAAGAAAAGGACTAGACTAAAACAATAATTTCTTGTATAATTTACAACGTCGAAAAAATTAATGTTGAAATTTCACGAAATACAGCAGATTTTTGTGGATCATTTATGTTTTCATTCGTATTTAGTTATGCTATATTATTTTACATTAATGAGCAGATAATTATTTTGCAGAAATAAAAAAGATGGTGAACTTAGCGAATGCTAAGTTTTTCTGATCTTACTTGAGAGGTGTGAATTATGAAAAAACTTCTTAATCTTAAAGAGGCAATCACAAAGGGGAATCTTCGAATCTTCTTTTTAGTTGTCTTGCTTTTTTGGTTAAAAACGTATGCTGCATACCAAATTGAATTCAGTCTTGGAATTGATAATAAACTTCAACAATTTCTCTTATTTATTAATCCGTTAAGTTCAGCATTGCTATTCTTTGGAATTGCGTTGTTTTTTAAAGGGCGTGTTCAATCAACGGTTCTCATCATAATGAATTTTCTTTTATCATTCGTTTTATATGCGAATATTGTTTATTACCGATTCTTTAATGACTTTATCACCGTACCGGTCGTTATGCAGGCTAAAACGAATGGAGGACAGTTGGGAGATAGTGCACTGTCATTAATGTCACCATTTGACATTTTTTACTTTGCTGACACAATCCTTTTAATTCTTTTTGTAGCGAAAAAATGGTTTAAAGTTGAAAAAACTGTGAGTAGAAAGCCAGCAAAATATGTTATTTTAGCTGCTGTTGCAACTTTCTTGTTTAACTTAGGGTTAGCAGAAGCAGATAGACCAGAATTATTAACTCGTTCATTTGATCGAAATTACCTTGTAAAATATTTAGGGACTTACAATTTCTCTGTATATGATGTAATTCAAAATGCGAAATCAGCAAGCCAAAGAGCAATGGCTGATTCAAACGATATTACAGAGGTAGAAAACTATATTAAGGCAAATTATGCTGATCCAAATCCGCAATATTTTGCAAAGGCGAAGGGGATGAATGTCATCTACATTTCGCTGGAGTCATTGCAAACGTTTATGATTGATTACCAATTAAATGGGCAGGAAGTAACTCCATTTCTTAACTCATTAGCGCATGACGGCAAAACGTTCTATTTTGACAATATTATTAATCAAACAGGTCAAGGAAAAACATCGGATGCAGAATTTATCATGGATAATTCTTTATATCCAATGTCACAAGGATCTGTTTTTGTAACGAAGGCACAGAACACTTTACAGGCTGCTCCAGCTATTTTGAAAACACATGGCTATACATCAGCGACATTCCATGGGAATTATAAAACATTCTGGAATCGTAATGAGATGTATCGCTCAATCGGGTATGATAAGTTTTTCGATGCAGAATATTATGATATGACCGAAGAAAATACGAAGAACTATGGAATGAAGGATAAGCCATTCTTTACTGAATCAATGCCATTGTTAGAGAGCCTGCCACAGCCTTTTTATACAAAATTCATTACATTGTCTAATCACTTCCCATTCAAAATGGATGACGGAGATACTGATTTCCCAGCAGCTGAAACGGATGATAAAGTTGTAAACCAATATTTCCAATCAGCCCATTATATGGACCAAGCTTTAGAACAATTTTTCAATGATCTTAAGAAAGCTGGTCTGTACGATAATACCGTTATTGTTATGTACGGGGATCATTATGGAATTTCTGAAAATCATAATGAAGCTATGGGAGATATTATCGGGAAAGAAATTACACCATTTGAATATGCGAGAAATCTACAAAGAGTTCCTGTGTTTATTCACGTACCAGGTGTAGAAGGTGGAGTACAACATCAGCTTGGTGGACAAGTAGATATTCGCCCAACTTTACTACATTTATTAGGAATAGATACGAAAGATTATTTAGAAATTGGTTCTGATTTATTATCAAAAAAACATCGGGAAGTAATTCCTTTCCGAAATGGTGATTTCATCGCACCTGAATTTTCTCAAATTAATGAGAAATGCTATTCTACTGAAACAGGTGAGCTTATTGACGGAGCAGGTTGTGAACCATTAGCTGAAAAAGCTAAGCTCGAGCTGCAAATGTCTGACAATATTGTCTATAAAGATTTACTCCGTTTTTATAAGCCAGAAGGATTTGTTCCAATTAATCGTGAAGATTATCAATATGTGAAGAAAACTGATTCAAGTAATAGCACTGCAACTAGTGATGAAACGCCTTTGAATGAAGTAGAAAACCAACCTATTTCACAATAATATGTAGAAAAGACTGTTTAATAAGTCGTTATCATAAAACAGGTGGAGACGAACGATTCGTTTGTCTCCACCTGTTTTTCTTGTACTGTATTTTTTACTGAAAGTATAAGTCATGTTCTGAAATTTCAGCAAAATGTCTTTCATCGTCCCTATAAAGGACATTTTGCAGTAATCGATTAAGGATTTTTATGTTTATTAGATTAATTTCAAACTTCATAGTAAAATAATATACATCATAAATAGAAGGGGGAGAAGCAAATGAGTGAGTGTAAACTAGACCATTCATACGAAGATGTAAAGCTAAAGTTTGAACAGCAGGCAGAATTTCTTCCATCTGACCTAGCTCCTTTATTTGAAGATTTTTTTCAAAAGGAGCATACTCAGTCTATTTTAAATGAGGTATTTCATTTATTGAAAAAATTTGATTTATCAACGGAAGAAGAAAAGGCAGAGAGAGTAAATAAACTAAACTTATTATTAAAAAATCTATAAGACAAAAACCATAGCCGTTCATTAAAGCTATGGTTTTTGTTATTTAAGAAACAATTATTTGAGACGTTGCCCTATTGCATATGCACAATGTGTTCCAATATTTTTGTAGCTATTAAAATATTATTTTAATTAATTATTTGTTGTGATATTATTTTCTTTAGAAGGGAAGTGTCAAATGTGAGGGAGGAGCATAAACAGATTTTTGATTTAGCGATTCGAACAGCCGATATGCTTGTAAAAATGTTTGGGTCAAGATGTGAAGTAGCTGTACATGATTTCAAAGATTTAAAGAAATCTCTTATCCATCTTGCAGGTGATGTTACCGGTAGAGAAATAGGCTCTCCAATAACAGATCTTGTCCTCAATGAACTTGCCAAACATAATAAAGAAATTGAAGATATTCCAAGCTATAAAACACAAACGAAAAAAGGAAATATATTAAAATCGGCGACAATTTTTTTACGTGATCGTGAAAATAAGGTGATTGGAGCTTTATGTATTAATTATGATATTAGTCTTTTTATCCAGTTTGGCGGTGAAATTGAACAATTTATTAATTTTGAGGATCAGCAGGAGAAAACGGAAAGCTTTTTTACATCTATTCAAGATGTAACACATGAAATGGTTGAACAAGTGTTGCATGGATTTAAAAAAGCCCCTTCCTTAATGACTTTGGATGAAAAAGTTGATTGTGTTCGGCAATTAGAAGTGAAGGGGACATTCCTTATTAAAGGAGCGACTGATTATGTTGCAACGGTTCTTGGTGTTTCTAAGTTTACAATTTATAATTACTTACAAAAAATTCGAACAATGAACGAGTTTCAGACTGAGGAATTTGCGGAGCATAAGAAAAGCGCAAGTACCTTGGTCAGCGACGTATAAACTAGACTGACCTAAGCCGATGACACTTGAAGCTAGGGAGCACGACGAGTGGCAGGGTTCACAGGCTAATTGCCACATCTAGTTGTAAAACGTGCATAAGTGTTTTATTTCGGCTTTAGCCCATAAAGGTTTTACATTATCATCTGACAGAAAATTTATAAATAACGACAATTGAGAGGCGATTAATATGAAATATAGATCCGCGTTTGATATTATCGGTCCAGTGATGATTGGACCTTCGAGCTCGCATACAGCAGGCGCAGCCCGTATTGGCAGAGTTGCAAGAACATTATTTAATCGTCAGCCAAAAAAAGCTGTGATTTCATTATATGGGTCATTTGCCAAAACATATAAAGGTCACGGTACTGATGTGGCAATTGTTGGTGGGCTATTAGATTTTGATACATTTGATGAACGAATACCAACTTCACTCAAGCTTGCTGAAGAAGCAGGGATAGAAGTTGTCTTCTCAATAGAAGAGACAATAACCGAGCACCCTAATACAGTTCGCATTAATTTATATGATGATGATGGAGATTTAGAAGTTGTTGGTATTTCCATTGGTGGAGGAACAATCGAAATTATTGAACTCAACTCATTCAAATTAAAGCTATCAGGGGAGCATCCGGCCATTTTAGTTGTTCATAATGACCAATTCGGAGTCATATCCGCCGTTACACAAATCTTGGCCATTCATCAGATTAATATTGGACATATGGAAGTATCTCGAAAAGAAAAGGGAAAAATGGCTTTAATGATAATTGAGGTAGATCAAAAAATTGATCGACAAATTCTTAATGTTATAGAAAAAATTCCTAATGTCACGCAAATTATTAGAATGGTGGATTAATTAAACAGCAGAGAATCAGGGGTGAGAGAATGTTATTTCGTAATGTAGCAGAGCTTGTTGCGCTTGCTGAAAGCAAACAAGTAAAAACGGCTGAAATTATGATTCAGCAGGAAATAGAAGTCACTGGGTTATCCAGAGAAGAAATAATGGCAAAAATGGATACTAACTTAACCGTTATGGAACAAGCTGTTGAACGAGGCCTTAATGGGGTCACGTCTGTTTCAGGACTTACAGGCGGTGATGCCGTTCTCCTACAAAATTATATAAAAAGTGGAAAAGCTTTATCAGGTCATATCCTCCTAGATGCGGTAAGTAAAGCCGTCGCGACAAATGAAGTCAATGCTGCAATGGGTACAATATGCGCAACTCCGACTGCTGGATCAGCTGGCGTCGTTCCTGGGACTTTATTTGCAGTAAAGGAAGTTTTAAAGCCTTCACGGACTGAAATGATTGAGTTCCTATTTACATCAGCTGCATTTGGTTTTGTCGTGGCGAATAATGCATCGATTTCAGGTGCTGCCGGAGGATGTCAAGCAGAGGTTGGTTCTGCTAGTGGCATGGCTGCTGCAGCTATTGTTGAAATGGCTGGTGGTACTCCAGCTCAAGCGGCAGAAGCGATGGCCATTACCCTAAAAAACATGCTTGGTTTAGTTTGTGACCCTGTAGCAGGATTAGTTGAAGTTCCATGTGTAAAACGAAATGCTATGGGAGCGTCAAACGCCATGACTGCTGCAGATATGGCTTTAGCTGGAATTAAAAGTCGAATCCCATGTGATGAGGTCATTCATGCAATGTTTTTAATTGGACAAACGATGCCTTCAGCTTTAAGGGAGACAGCAGAAGGTGGACTTGCTGCAACACCGACAGGAAGAAGATTAGAAGCTGAAATATTTGGAAAAAAAGTGAATGATAAATGATTAAAAAAACCTAGATAACGCATCTAGGTTTTTTTGTGTGGGCAAGGAATGATTTCCATTTTTGGAGAACTATATAGTAGAACAAGGTTTTTTTGAAAGTCAACTTAATAATTTACAAGTATTTGGGAAAATAGTGAATTGTAAAAAAATATCCACAGATTCCAATTACATAACGTTGTATGATAGAGATACAAAAAAACAAGGAGCGGATAATAATGGAGGAGATATTAAAAAAAATACTTGATGATATGAATGATTTAAAAAGCCATCTTGTTGATATTGGCCAAAATATAAAAGGAATAGAAAATAGGTTAGAAAAACTTGAAAAGCTTGATAGTATTGAGCATAGGGTGGAAGTAAATCAAATAGATTTATCAGATATTAAAGAAATTGTGGACCGCATGGAAATATATCAAAAAGAGGAATTCCATGATTTTTTTCAATTTTTAAAAGGAACGTCCCTCAAGGTTTTTAGTGAAGAGTTGCTTGTCATCAATCAGCGTCTTGATGCCCATCTAACAAAAATTGCAAGAAATGAAGAAGCACTTATGATGATCACAGGAAAAAATAATCAAGTTAGCTGAAAATAAAATGATCAAATCGTATGAATAAGTGTCATGGCTTTCCTTTTTGGAAAGCCTATTTGTTTTTTGAAAATAAATGACGAATAGCTATTGCATCTTTTGTCGGGACAGATTATGATATCAATTATTTAGGTTCACGAAATATATAATGTATTTTCTTTCTGAAAGAAGTTGACCGAATGAATCATTCCCATACCCTGACAAAATTAAATGAAAAATTTAGTATTCGGAACGGAATTGCTACAACGATAATCTTAAATATTAGTAATAATTATTTTCCCCTTTTTGCTATTAGCGTTTTAGGCGCAAGCAATTATCAAGTTGGATTAATTAGCTCCTTGCCACAATTTATTGGGATGTTTGCGATGCTTATTGGGTCTCTCATTATTAATAGATTAGAAGAAAAAAAGAAATTTACTGCGTTTTCCTTCTTATCAACCCGCATGTTTTTACTAATAATGTTTTTGATTATCTACATACCTGCGGATTATCGTAGCTGGGCATTTGTTTTGCTAGTTGGACTTATGAATTTACCAGGTTCTTTTGCAAACTTAAGTTGGCAGTCCTTTATTGGTGATATTATTCCAGATGAAAGAAGAAGCGCCTTTTTTAGTGAGAGAAATAAAATTATGACCATCATTGGCATGATTTCTACCTTCACAGTTGGGATTCTACTTCAGTTATTTAATCAAAATAACGCATTGCCATTCCAACTTTTATTTTTAGTTGCTTTTATTTTTGGGACTATTGAATTTCGTTATTTAATGAAGCATAAGGAACCGAAAAAAGCAGTTAGACAAAAGAAGCAGAGTAAGAAGCTAGACCTTGGCTTACATGTATTTAAGCATAAGCCTTTCGTTTACTTTTTAATTTGTAGTTTGTTTTTTAATTTTGGCTGGCAAATGGCTTGGTCATTATTCAATATTTATCAAATAAAATATGCAGGAGCTACGGCTCTATGGATTAGTTTATTTACTGTTGCTAACCAGCTTGCTCAAATTGCAAGCTATAATTGGTGGGGAAGAATGGCTGATAAACATAGTAATGCAAAAATGTTAATTCTCGTTTCTATTGGGATGGGAAGTACTCCGTTTTTAACGATTTTATCGACAAATATGGTTTATCTCGTTTTTGTGAATTTTTCATCAGGGCTGTTCGTTTCTGGAACTGTACTTTTACTATTTAACCAACTTTTAGAAGTAACGAAGGAAGACAATCGTACTATCTGCATTTCGAATTATAATATATTGCTTGCCCTTATTGCCTTTATTGCTCCGCAATTTGGTGTCTTTCTTCTTGAGCAAACTAGTATGAATATTGCGATGACCATTTCAAGCTTTATACGAGGCTCTAGTGCAATATTCTTTTTCTTCCTATTTTTGTTTATGAAAAAAAGGTTTTTGGCGAGAGGTTGACTTTTATGTCAACCTCTCGTCTTTTTATCTGTAAGCTAACGCTTCAGAAATATTTCATTATTTTTGTATGAAAAGATTGTTTACTCCAAAAGATAAAAAGTAATGATGGCAACTCTTGCTTGCGAAAGGAGGTGTATTGGAATGACAACATTACGTCGAATCGTCCTAGCTCTTACAATCATTGGTGCAATAAATTGGGGTCTCATTGGATTTTTTCAGTTTGATTTAGTGGCTGCCATATTTGGTGGACAAACTTCCTTCTTATCGAGAGTCATTTATGGTTTAGTAGGTCTAAGTGGACTTGCCTGTATAACACTCTTGTTTGAGCCGATAAGGGAGGACAATAAAGTCACATCAAACCATAGGTTTGACAAACCAAGCTATGGGACTGAATTTGGAGAGGAAACGGACTTATCAGATTTAAACAGATCATCAAGCCAAGTTAATGATCAAAACAAAGATTTTTCAGAAGATAAGGAATAACTTAACGTTAATCATTCAAGCTGTTTCATAGGTGAAAGCCGAAATTATGGAACAGCTTTTTACTATTTAAGCAAAAGTCAATTATACATTATTACTTAGTGATATGAATGTATATGGCTGAAATGAGTTCAAAAGAAATATTAATTAGACTATATGAAAAATGCAAATTAGTCTTGAAATATTAAGTGAAAATAGTGTAAAATTACACCAACATGATCATGTTTTTACTGTGAAATGGTAGGTGTTTGTCAGTGAGCATCCCTTCGAATGAGATGAAGAGAGAAATTTTCCGTAATGAATTATTTAAGATGAAAAAAGGAGAGTATATTTCAGAGGAAGATTATGTAAAGACAATGAAAGCTTATACAAAATTTTGTGCAAACGTAGAAATAGAAGCAATTCAAGTGCCTAAGAAGGCTGAAACAGTTGAGCAAAGACTTATAAAAAAGCCCGAGGCTTTAAACAAAACTGCTCCAACAGTAAAAAAAGTAATAAAAAATAAAGCAACTCCAGAGCAGATGAGAGAAAGAAATATTTCTTGGCTGCTTAATTTAGGGGTCATATTATTACTTATTGGTGGGTTATACGTTGCAACAAGCAATTGGGAAATTATGCCCAATTTCATGAAAACTAGTTCAATTGCATTCATTTCAGTTCTATTTTACGGGATGGCTTTTATTGCAAAAAAATTCATAAAAATTGAGAAAACCGGATTTGCTTTTATCGTTCTTGGCAGTTTATTTCTTCCAATTTTTGTTCTTTCGATCGGCTGGTTTGAATTATTTGGAGCTTACTTTTCTTTTTATGGAGAAGGGAGGTTTATCCTTGGTGTAATGGGAAGCTTGATGCTTATCCCTGTATATGCACTTTTTGCAAAACAACTAAAATCGAGATTATTCGTTTGGTTTTCATACATAGCACTTACCGCATTTGTAGGATTTCTTCTCGCTGCATTACATTTGGAACAGGACGGGTTCTACTTAGGAATGATGATTTACAATGCCTTACTTATTGTTTGCTTTCATTGGCTAAAAACGAGGGAGAAAATGAAGCTCTTTACAAAGGAGCTCGTCTATTTTGCTCAAATTAGTTTAATTCTGTCGACTTTATTTATGCTTGTCTTCTTTAATAGTCCAATATTATACAGTGTTAACATTCTTTTAACCGCTGCTGTTTATTTATCGATGGTGTATGTAGCTGGGAGGAAGGAATTCCATTTTGTATTTAGTGTAATGGTTGTTTATGGTGCTTATCAGCTCATAGAACACTCTATCCTAGATGGGTTTGCTCCTGTTATTTATGCGTTAGTTGGAGTTGGTTTTTTAGCTGTTCCAAGGGTGTTAGATCGTGAGTATCATTGGGGAAAAATATTTCGGATTACGAGTGCGGTTGTGTCAGCACTTGCCTTTATTTTCATAAGTATTGAAGGAATTCTATTGAAAATGAATGAGCCGTCCTTTGTCCTTGTACTTGCATATTTCATTATGGCTGTCCAATATACTTATTTAGCGAATGTCATGAAAAATGGTTTATTCGTTTATTTAAGCCCGATCTTCCTTGCGACAGCTTTATTTGAGCTTGTCCTTATCATTCATAAAATTTTTGTTATTTCTTATATCATGCTGCCTATTTTCATGATTGGTTTTGTCTTATTCATTGTAGTCGGATGTTTTGTAAAACACCCATTAATAAATATGATTCATGCAAGTTCGCGAGATATTGGATTGGCTATTATGTTTTTTTCGATTTTATTAAGTTTAATGCTGCAATATTGGCTTCATAGTGGGTTTATGTTTTTACTTGCTGGCATTTCTTTATATTTTGCATATCGGGTAGAAAAACGCAGCGTTTATTTGCTAGCTTTTCCTTGGCTGATTCCATTATCAATTGGCTTTGCTTTTATGGCTTTTGGCGAAGAATTGAGCAGTAGATTTTATTATTATGAAATCCATTTTGGTTTTGCCATGAATGCTGTGCTAGGAAGTGTTTCCCTGTTTCTCTTAAGCTATCTTTTGAAGATGAGAAAAATGGCTTCATTTACGAGCAATGTGTATTTTATCGGGCAGGGGTTTTATACTTTGGCGATTTTAAACGCTATCTTTTTACCTGTAAATGATGTTTGGATGCGTCCATTTATTTTAGTAGTAGGAGTTGGAATTTATTTATCATTGTACTTTTTCACAAAATATAAGTGGGTTCCATTTATAATTGCATGCTTATCATTAATAGCTTATTTTTCAATCTTGTTTTCTCTCCATTTGAAAGGTTTCGATAATAGCTTATTTATTTGGACTCGACTTGGCATCGGTGGGATGTTACTACTGGCAATTAGTTATTTACTTCATAAAAAGGATGTTCAGCTTGCAAAGGGTTTTGCTTGGATCGGTCATGTTTACTTTCCAATTGCATTGTTCACAACTCTTATCATCTATTGGGAAAACTCAATTTGGACTTTTATCTTAGCAATGGCTGCTTATTGGCTTAGTTTTAGAGTGTCTACTCAAGAATGGAAAATGAAGGTCTTTCTTTACTGTGCTCTAGGATCATTGTTTATCGTGTTTTCAACAGGGATCGAGCATTTAGGTGGAGGGAAATATACGGAATATGCTTATTTACTTACGAGCATTGCGGTGATCATCTATTGGGCTGCAACCAATAAGCTGAATAAACAAAGATTAATGTATTTTTTTATTCCTTTTTCATTAATTGGGATTTTTAGGTTTATTGTAAGCTATCCTTTTGACATGCTTTCATTTATCACGATGCTCATATATGCTATTGGACTTATGATCTTTTTGCATATCATAAAAAAAGACACTTTTGTCTTGCTGCCATTATTTCAAATATTAATCGGGACTGTTTGGTTTCTATTTGTAGGAGGATTGGATATTTCAGCTAAATATATCCTTGCTGGGCTATTTGGAGTTGCTTTAATGGTTAGCGGTCAATTACTATATCAGAAAATATTTATCAAAGAAGACAAGCACGTAAAATTTGATAGTTACTCCATTTTCGCATTTCCATTCTTCTGTATGATGTATGTCTTGCAGACGGCTGAGTTATGGACACAAGTAGTTCCAGGACTATTGCTCAGTATTTTATTCTTTTTACAGCGGGACAGAGTTGGAATTAGATTTTCGTGGCTTCCGTTCATATTAGCTGGAATTCAGTTATTACAGCCATATTATGCGGTTATAAATAAGCTTCACATACCAAGGCTTATCGAAGTGGAGATGAATGTACTTCCTTTCATTGCATTAATCATCTTTATTCGTCTAAGCTTAAAGGATAAATTTAGAAAGTTTACTAGTTCATTGCAGTGGGGGATTTTAGTTATTGTATCCCTCGTATTAATTGTGGATGCTCACGCAAGTTCAACGATATTTGATGCCATTATTTTAGGGATTTTAGCGTTAATTTCTTTATTAGCAGGTATGTTTCTCCGTGTTAAATCGTATTTCTTCGTTGGTTCTGGCGTTTTATTATTAAATGTTTTGCTGCAAACAAAACCTTTTTGGGGCCATTTACCATGGTGGGCTTATTTACTTTTTGCGGGCTCCATTCTTATTGCGGTAGCTAGTTATAATGAGTGGCATAAGCAAAAAGTGGCTAAAGGTGAGAAGACATTACTATCAAACTGGAAAAATAAATTTATTAAGCGAATGAAAGATTGGAAGTAAACAATTACATAGATTTTACTCTAAAAGACTTTACAAATCGCGCAAATTTTTGGTAATATAGTTAGCAATTTATAAGCAATGATGAGAAGAGTAAATGAACTTAATCACTACAGAGACCTCCGAAGCTGAGAAGGAGGGTGAATTAACTCATTGAAGCAAGTCTCTGAGCTGTACATAGGAACTTAGTAGATTATGTACCGGATTCTCCCGTTATTGAGATTGAGTAGTGCATTCTTATCGATGCAGTACTTAATAAGGTTTCTGTGGTGACATAGAGACAAACTGGGGTGGCACCGCGAATGGATTCCAAAATCTCGTCCCCAAGACAACTGTCTTGGAGGTGAGATTTTTTTATTTTCTAACTAGAAGATGGAGTGGAATCGAAATGAATAAAATCCCCTTTAAATTGTGGAAATATCCCGCTTTACTATTATGTGGAATTGGAATATCAAATATTGGTGCTTGGATTTATTTAATTGCATTGAATTTAATTATTTTAGCAAAGACAAACTCTCCTCTTGCTGTAGCAGCCCTGTATGTTTTAGTTCCAATGGCAACATTATGTTCTAATTTTTGGTCTGGAAGCTTTATTGATCGAATAAATAAACGTACATTAATGATTTTTCTTGATTTTTTTAGAGCATGTTGTATTTTTTTGCTTCCTTCTATAACATCTTTAACTTTGATTTATGTTTTAGTATTTATTATTAATATAGCTGGTTCGATTTTTGCTCCAACCTCAATGGTTTATATGACAAAGCTTATTCCGAAAAAAGACCGTCAACGTTTTAATGCATTAAGAAATTTTATTAATTCCTGTGGATTTCTCCTCGGTCCTTCTATCGCTGGACTACTGTTTCTAGTTGGTACCCCATTTTTGGCCATTAAGCTAAATGCTATAGCATTAGTTATCTCAGGACTAATTATTATGCTTTTACCAAATGTGGAGAAAGAGAAAAAAGCTGAAAGCTCGAAAGTTTCCTGGATGATGATAAAAAAAGACTGGCAATACGTAATAAGTTTTAGCAAGAGTTCTATATACGTAGCAACAGTATACTTACTTTTTAGTGGAGTTACCGTTTTTATGACCGCCCTAGATTCATTGGAAGCGGCTTTTGCAAAGGAGGTTCTTTATCTTTCTGATAGCACATATGGGTTTCTTGTCAGCATAGCAGGAGGGGGCATCATTGTCGGATCGATTTTGAATACAATGTTTGCTAAGAAATTAATGTTAAATAGGTTAATTGGTGTTGGAACGATTTTTACAGCAATTGGCTATATAATATATGCTTTTTCAGATAGTTTTTTTGCTGCTGCTCTTGGTTTTTTTATCTTAACGTTTTCATTGTCTTTTGCAAATACGGGATTTTTAACTTTTTATCAAAACAATGTACCTGTTGAGATTATGGGGCGTTTTTCAAGCATGTTTGGGATGATAGAGGCACTTTTCATTATTATTTTTACTATTGCTTTTGGTTTTATCGCAGAAATAATATCGATTCGTTTTGTTATCATTGGAGGGTCGTTTGGTTTATTCATTTTAGGATTATTTTTGAATAAGTTTGTGTTTCAACGTTCTAAAAGGGAATATTATCATTTTGACAATATTTCAGAGAAGATTACAAGATAGAAAAAATAATAGACCTTTATGTGAAGCACCTGGATATCTTTAAATAGATGAAAGGTGTTTTTGCTGATCACTCATTTGGTACAGAACTTGAAAATGAGTAAATGTATACAATTTTCAGAATATTATTGACTTTACCATATTTACACTGTATCTTTATGTTAAATGTATGACACTAAAAAAACATAACGACAATTTAACGTCATATAAAGTATAGTTTAATGTTTGAAATTTATGATACTAAATCGTTTTGGGGGTGAAGCTTTTGTCGGAAACAATTTTTAATGAGTCCTTAACAGAGAAAGAGAAATATGAGCAATTTTTAATACGGATTCAAGCTGGTGAAAAAATTGAAGCAGACGATTGGATGCCGGATGATTACCGGGTTGCGTTAATTAAATTGATTTCCATGCATGGAATTAGTGAAATTATGGGGGCACTTCCTGAAAAGGAATGGGTACCAAAAGCACCATCATTAAAGCGAAAGCTTGGAATCATGGCGAAGGTACAGGATGAGATGGGACATGGACAATTATTGCTAAGAGTTGTAGAGGATTTAATGAAGCCTATAGGCAAGAATAGAGAAACGATAATGGAAGATTTATTTAGTGGCAGGCTAAAGTTTCATAATGTTTTCCATATGGAGGCACCGACATGGGGAGATGCTGGTCTTATCGGTTGGCTAGTTGATGGAGCAGCGATTATATCTCAAACAAATATGCTTGATGCTTCTTATGGGCCATATGCGCGAGCATTGAAAAGAATTTGTGCGGAGGAGGTTTTTCATGCTCAACATGGAGAGGCAATCATTATGGCATTGGCAGAAGGCACTTCAGAGCAAAGGAAAATGGTTCAGGAGGCAGTAAATAGATGGTGGGAAGCGTTATTAATGTTTTTTGGGCCGATTGATGCTAGAACGACAGGAACTTCCAAGCAAGATACGACAATTAAATACAAAATTCGTTCAAAAACAAATGAAGAGCTAAGACAAATCTTTTTCTCAAAATACATTCCACGAGTATTATCATTAGGGCTCACGATTCCAGACGAAACCTTGCATTTTAATAAAGATCAACAGCTTTGGATTTATAAACAGCCAGACTGGGATCGCTTCAAGGAAATTATTAAAAATAATGGTCCGAAATCGAAGGAGCGATTAGAACTTCGTCAAACCACTTATTATGAAAATCAATGGGTGCGTGAAGCATTAAGTTACGTAAACTAAGGCACTGTTTCCCCTTTTAATAAAAAACATCCAATCATTTAGCAGAATCACACAAAGTTACATTCTCCAATCACAAACTTAATTAAAAAAATAGAACACAAATAGAATGGAGGGAAATAATTGTCAAATGGAGGTTTTTATCAAGAATTTGAAGTGTTTAGTAGAAGGACGGATACATCCCCATTGCAATATCAATTTTCGCTGTTAGCTCCAAATGAAGAACTTGCACTTGTCATGGCACAAGAAAACTTTATGAGAAGGGAACCAGTTGCAGATATTTGGGTCGTTAATCGCTCTCATATTCGAAAAATGTCCCTTGCAGAAAAACAATCTCTCGTGCGATTAAATAATAAGGATTACCGCAATACGAAAGGATACGGTTATTTAAGAAAAAAGTGGCGTCAGTATGAACAAGATATTTTGGATGAAAAAGAAATTCTTTCTTGGGGAGGGATGAATGTACGTGAAAATGAATGAACAGACGAGTTGGGATGAAAAGGAAAAGCTCGTATTAGCAGACTTACTTTATCAGCTTGCTGATGATGATTTCATTCTTGCCTTTAGAGGTTCTGAATGGCTTGGCCTTGCCCCCCATATTGAGGAGGATGTCGCCTTTTCGTCAATAAGTCAAGATACAATGGGGCATGCAGCTATGTTCTACCAGCTATTAGAGGAGCTTGGCGAAGGGAATGTCGATGATTTAGCACATGCAAGACCAGTAAATGAACGAAAAAATGCAGTTTTGCTTGAATTAGTTAATGGTCCTGGTCACTATTTATTAAAGCCAAAATATGACTGGGCATTTGCCGTTGTCAGAAATTATTTTTATACACAAACAAAAAAAATCCGGATGGATTCCTTAAAAACTTCTTCTTATAAACCATTGGCACATATAGCTATAAACGTAAATATGGAGCTTTATTACCACCTTCTCCATTGGAAAACATGGTTTATCCAATTAATGAGTGCAGGGGGTGAGGCAAGGCGTAAGATGGAAGATGCAGTATTGAAAGTGTTTGATGATTTCGAAGGAGTTTTAACACTCGGTCCATTAGGTAGTGAAATGACAAAGCTGAAGCTGATCGATGGTGAAGACTTTTTAAAGAAAAGGTGGAGGCAAACGATGCAGCCAGTTTTCGATTCGGTTCATTTATCAATGCCTGAATTATTTTATATGAAGCAAGGAAATGGGCGTAATGGAGAGCACACTGCAGATCTAGAAGCAGCATTAGCCGTGCTTGCTGAAGTTTATAACATGAATCCTACAGCAAACTGGTAGTTAAAAAACTAGAATGTGAGTGAAGTAGTTTGTATTAGGGAGGGGCGTTAATGTTGATAAAGGAGTTGAAACCATGTCAGCAAATAAGCATTTAAAAAATGTGGTTCTTCATTCGCTCCATCATGTAAAAGACCCTGAAATTGCAACCATTTCTATCGTTGACCTAGGAATGGTCGAAAACATTAAGGTGAGCGAGTCTTCAGTTATTATTGATCTTCTTCCAACCTTCATGGGCTGCCCAGCACTAGAGATTATTCGAAATAATGTTATTCAAGAAGTGAGTAAATTGCATCCGTTTGCTCAGATTGATGTTCAGTTTATTTACGACCCACCATGGACTTCAGAGCGAATTACCGATAAAGGAAAAGAGGCTTTAAAGCAATTTGGAATTGCACCACCACCAAAGCACATAAGTGAAACAGGCGAATGGCATGTGAATTGTCCATTTTGTGAGTCAACCTTCACGACAATTGAAAATATTTTTGGTCCAACTGCTTGTCGCAGTATTCTTTATTGTAAAACATGCAAAAATCCATTTGAAGCGATGAAACCTGTATCGACATTGATGTAAGCTGCCGATTGGAGCAGGGAGTCGCTGATAAATTGCGGAATTCGCTGATAAAATCGTGAAAGCCGCTGATAAATCGCGGAAGTCGCTGATAAAATGCGGAAAGTCGCTGATAAAATGTGGAAAACGCTCATATATTCCGTAAATCAAATTTAAAAAAACTATCTTCCAAATTAGAAAGGATGAGATGAATGGTTAAGTTAATTGCTTTATATAAACACCCAGAAAATAAAGAGGCTTTTGATGAGCATTATTTTAATGTACACGGTCCATTAACTGCGAAAATTCCTGGCCTTCGTAAAATGGAAGTAACGAAAATTGTGGGCAGTCCTATGGGAGGAGATGGAAAATACTATTTAATGTGTGAAATGGTTTATGACAGTCATGAAGCATTACAGACTGCCATGAGAACGGATGAAGGAAAGGCGTCTGGAAAAGATGCGATGAAGTTCGCTGGCGATCTCATTACATTAATGATTGGTGAGGAAGTGAATGGATAAAGTCTATGAACATATTGAAGTTACAATCGATGGGCAGTTAGGATTCATCACGTTAAACCGACCACAAGTATTAAACGCACTTAATCGTCAGATGGTCTCTGAAATTCTATTTGCTATGGAATGTTTTGAGCGTGACGAACATATTCGTGTCATTATTTTAAGTGGAAAAGGGAGAGCTTTCGCAGCAGGAGCCGATATTGCTGAAATGGCAAATGATCATGCTGTAGATTTTGAGATTCGCAATCAATTTAAAGATTGGGATCGGCTTGCCATGATTAAAAAGCCGATAATTGCAGCTGTACACGGCTTTGTCCTTGGCGGTGGGTTCGAGCTCGCCCTTTGCTGTGACTTGTTGTTAGCTGCAGAAGATACAGAGTTTGGCTTCCCAGAAGTAAATCTCGGTGTAATGCCTGGTGCCGGGGGGACGCAGCGATTAACGAAGTTAGTTGGAAAAACAAAAGCAATGGAATGGCTCCTTACGGGGGAACGATTCTCGGCTCAAGATGCTTATCAATTCGAAATTGTTAATCGCTTAGTCGAGCAAGAAGTATTAATGGAAGAAACAATAAAACTAGCAAAGCAAATGGCCGAAAAGGCACCACTAGCAGTTAGGCTTATTAAAGAATCTGTCCTGAAAGCGATAGACTCTCCTATAAATGAAGGGATGCATTTCGAGCGTAAGAACTTTTACCTGCTTTTCGCTTCAGAGGATCAAAAGGAAGGGATGAAAGCATTTCAAGAGAAACGAAAGCCGAACTTTAAAGGAAAATAAAGGAGGCTACATAAAAAAATGTTTGAATTTGTAGAGTATGAAACACACAATAATATTGCTTGGATCACGTTAAATCGCCCTGATAAATTGAATGCTTTTACTGCACAGTTAAATAAAGATGTGGAGCTAGCCGTCAAACAAGCAAGCAAAGCTGAAAATGTCCGTTGTCTTGTTATTACTGGGAAAGGCCGTGCATTCTCCTCTGGTCAAGATTTGGAAGGTGTGCTAGAGAATATGGATCATGGCGAGGTTTTACGAAAAAACTATAATCCGATGGTAAAAGCTATTGATCATTGCGAAAAGCCGATAATCGCAGCGGTTAACGGAGTCGCAGCAGGTGCGGGATTAAGTCTTGCACTTGCATGTGATTTTCGCTTGCTATCTGATAAAGCAAGCTTTATCCAAGCTTTTATTCACGTCGGCCTAGTACCAGATGCAGGGAATCTCTATTATTTGCCTAGACTGATTGGTCAAGCGAAAGCCCTTGAACTTGCTATTTTAGGTGAGAAAATTTCCGCACAGGAGGCAAAGGAAATAGGTCTAGCAACAAAAGTAATTCCGCAAGAGCAATGGTCTGATGAGATTACGATGTTTGCAGAGAAGCTTGCAGCTATGCCAACAAAAGCGATAGGGCTTATTAAGAAAAATATTAAAAAAAGCTGGAATTCAACTCTTGCCGAAAGTCTTGAAAGAGATGCACAAAGTCAGCGAGTTGCTGGTTTAACAAGTGATCATATTGAAGGAGTAACTGCATTTTTGGAAAAAAGAAAACCATTTTTTCAAGGCAAATAATGAATATCGTTGCTAGTCAACAAGTAAAGTCGTTTCAAATAACCAACTAACTTATAATGATGCGGTTTTTCTAAACATAGCTAGGAATGAGGTGATACTGTTGAAAAATATTGTGGTGATTGGTTCAGGTGTAATGGGGCGAGGAATTGCTTACGTCAGCGCTATAGGTGGTTTTCATACAACTTTAATTGATATTAATGAGAATCAATTAGTGAAAGCACGACAAGAAATTGAATCGATTTTTGCTAAAGGAGTATCTCGGGGAAAACTTTCGCAAGGAGAAATGGAGAAAGCAAAGGGAAAACTCGAATACTCAATCAGCCTTTCAAAGCATGTTAGGGAGGCTGACTTCGTAATAGAAGCCGTGCCTGAAGTATTAGATATCAAAAAAAATATATTTGAAATTATTGACCAGCATGCACCACACAATTGTATTTTTTCTACAAATACTTCGACAATGAGTCCAACTGAACTTGGATCATTCACGAAAAGACCGGATAAAGTCATTGCGATGCATTTTTTTAACCCTGTTCATAAAATGCCGTTGGTTGAAATTATTAAAGGTCTTGAAACGTCCGAGGAAACGATAGAAGCAGTAAAAGCAGTCGCAAGCATAATGGGAAAAGAGACCGTTGTTATAAATGAATTCCCTGGATTTGTGACGAGTCGAATTAGTGCTCTTGTTGGTAATGAAGCATTTTTCATGCTCCAAGAGGGCGTCGCAACCGCGCAAGAAATTGATAAAGCGATAAAGCTCGGATTGAATTTTCCGATGGGACCATTCGAGCTCGGGGACCTTGTAGGATTAGATACGCGCTTAAATAATTTAAAGTATTTACATGAAAAGCTCGGGGAAAAATATCGACCTGCTCCATTATTGGAACAATATGTAAGGGCTGGACGTCTTGGCAGAAAGTCGGGTAAAGGTGTTTATGATTATTCCATTAATGAGGTGTGATAAAGGTGAGAGAGGTAGTTATTGTAGATGGAGTACGAACACCATTTGGTCGCTATAATGGAGCATTAAAAAAAGTTCGACCAGATGATTTAGGAGCAATTGTCATTCAAGCTTTACTACAGCGTAATCCAAAGGTTGACCCGTTAGAAATTGAGGAAGTTGTTTTTGGTAATGCGAACCAAGCTGGTGAGGATAACCGAAATATTGCCCGCATGTCTGCCTTATTAGCTGAATTGCCAGAACTTGTTACAGGTACAACCATTAATCGACTTTGCGGATCAGGTTTGGATGCGGTACATTATGCGGCGAGGGCGATTTTAGCGAATGAAGGTGAGGTATTTATTGCTGGAGGAGTAGAGAGCATGACTCGTTCTCCATTTGTCATGGCAAAACCAGAGGTTGCTTTTCCAAGAGGGAATATGGAGTATGTTGATACGACAATTGGCTGGCGTTTTCCGAATGATAAATTAAAAAGGATGTATGGTACGGAAAGTATGCCTGAGACCGCTGAAAACGTGGCGAAGAAGTACAATATTTCACGTGAAGAGCAAGATCGCTTTGCATTAGAAAGTCAATTAAAAGCAGAAATGGCGATGAAATCAGGAAAGCTAAATGAAGAAATTATTCCCGTAACATATATGGGGCCAAAAGGTGAAGAAATTTACGTGACACATGATGAACATCCTCGGCCAGAAACAACTTTCGAAAAGCTATCTCAGCTTAAACCAATATTCCCAAATGGTACTGTAACTGCTGGAAATGCTTCTGGGATTAATGATGGGGCGTCTGCACTGTTATTAATGTCGGCCGAAAAGGCAAGACAGCTGCAAATAAAGCCATTAGCGAAATATGTTGTTTCCGCAACAGCAGGATTAAATCCATCTTTAATGGGAGTTGGTCCTGTTTTTTCTACAGAAAAAGCATTAAAACGGGCAGGCCTATTAATGGAAGAGATTGATTTAATTGAACTAAATGAAGCATTTGCTGCACAGAGTCTAGCATGTATAAAGCAACTAAAAATGGATGAAAAAAAAGTGAATGTCAATGGTGGTGCTATAGCTTTTGGACACCCATTAGGAGCAAGTGGCGCACGAATTTTGACGACTCTTTTATATGAAATGAGAAGAAGGAAGGCAACATTTGGTCTGGCTACAATGTGTGTAGGAGTGGGACAGGGAATATCGACGATCGTTAAAAGGGTTTAAAAACATGAACTATTCGTCATGTTGCTTCATTGAATCCCTTTAGGATATTTTTCTACCATTTCTTCGTACTGGAGGGTTGTACAACTGTGAATTTGTGATAGCTTATCCAAATATAGTAGAATCATGATATAACGGAATATTACCGAACAACGAAGATGATGAAATGGGGAATGAGAAATATGAATACTCGCTCAATGATTTTTACATTATATGGAGATTATATTTCCCATTATGGTAGTAAAATATGGATAGGGAGCCTAATTCGATTGTTAAGTGAATTTGGACATAATGATCAATCTGTTCGAGCTGCCATATCTAGAATGAATAAACAGGGTTGGGTTCAGTCTGAGAAAATAGGCAATAAAAGCTACTATTCACTTACTGATCGCGGACAAAAACGAATTGATGAAGCAGCGAAGCGAATTTTTAAACTGGCGCCAGAAAAATGGGATGGACAATGGCGAATGTTTATGTATACGATCCCTGAGGAAATACGAAACGTTCGGGATGAGCTTAGAAAGGAGCTTGTCTGGAGCGGATTTGGCATGCTTTCTAATAGCTGTTGGATATCAGCAAATAATCTTGAAAAACAAGTGTATGATTTAATCGAGAAATATGATATTGAAAACTATGTAGATTTTTTTATCGCAGAATATGCAGGCCCACATGAAAACGGACGTTTAGTTAATAAAAGCTGGAATCTTGAGGAGATAAATGGAAAGTATCAGCAATTTATTTCTGAATATAGTCAAAAATATATAATTGATAAAAATAAAATTCAAAAAGGGAATAAAACGGATGCAGAATGTTTTGTGGAACGAACAAAACTTGTTCACGAATATCGAAAATTTCTGTTCGTTGATCCTGGTCTGCCTGAACAATTGCTTCCAGACCAATGGCTTGGAAATCATGCCGCCGTTTTATTTAGTGATTATTACAAAGAATTGGCTGAGCCATCGTCCCGCTTTTTTGAAAGTGTCTTTCAAGAAGGAAATAAATTAAGTGCTAAAGATGTTGATTATAACGTACTTGATCATCCGCTTATGACAGAATAATTTTAAAGGAGGTTCTATTGAATCCGTTAACTTTTCTTTTAAAAATAAAATATCCAATTATTCAAGGTGGAATGGGGAATATTAGCAATGCATTATTAACATCAGCTGTTTCGGAAGCTGGCGGATTAGGAACGATTGGGTGCGGTACGATGACTCCTGAAGAAATTGAAGAAATGATTATAGACACAAAGAAAAGAACAAGACATCCGTTTGCCATTAATATTGCGCTAAGTGTTTCCCCATACGTGAAAGAGATTCTCGCACTTGTCATCAAGTATAATATTCCGATAGTTTCTCTCTCTGCTGGAAACCCAGCACCGTTGATTCCCTCTCTTCAAGAACATAATATTAAAATTATGTCTGTTGTTGCCACTGTCAGACAAGCATTAAAAGCAGAAGCCGCTCATGCAGATGTTATTGTCGCTGAAGGATATGAAGCTGCTGGGATAAATTCTTCTTATGAATCGACCACTCTCACACTTATTCCGCAAATTGTACAGCGTGTAAACATACCAGTTGTGGGAGCTGGTGGAATTGGTGATGGAAGCGGGCTTGCTGCCGCACTTGCCCTCGGAGCCAGCGGTGTTCAAATGGGGACGAGACTAATTGCGACGAAGGAAGCTCCTTTTCATGAGGAATACAAGAATAAACTGCTCGAAGCAAGTGATCTTGATACCGTAATAATCGGAAGGTCTGTAGGAAGAATTCGTAGAGTACTAGAAACAGAGTATACGAAAAAACTATTAAGCATTGAAAAAAGAGGCATCACATTAGAGGAGTTCAATGCGCTCACATCTGAGGATTTCCATTTAATTGGTGCACTGCAAGGAAAAGGGGAAGAGGGCTTTATGAATAGTGGCCAAATAGCAGGATTGGTTCACGATATACCTTCTGTTCAGCAGTTATTAGATAGGATGATGAATGAAGCCCATGTGCAACTTAACAAAGCTAATGAGCTTCTTTCATAGATAGAGTATATGAGCGAGCAATCATCTATTCAAAAATAATGTAAACATTGATTTTAAAACAGGTGCAAGCGATCCATTCATCGCTCGCACCTGTTTTAGTTTCCGTATTTATGCTACATAATAAAGTCCATGGAGTAAAAAATAACAACAGAAATAAATAAAATAGAAATAATAATCATTAATTTAATAAACCCTTTTTTTGTAAAAGAGTTGTTTTCATCACGATCATTCCTCGTAAATAAAAAAGAAATGAACATAGCAAAAACAAGGAATAAAATCCAATAAATATTTTCCATTCTTCACACCACTTTCAATCTACCGATTTCACGTCTAAAAATTATCAATTGTATCATATAATTTTAGGATAACAAAAGGTTTTTAAATTGGAAACTAATTTTCACCTTTTTCAAATTGTTTATGAAAATATTGTGTCTATCAATTAAAAAAGACTTGTACAAAATGATTATTCTAAATATATTTAATTTTTAGAATATTATTGACTATCGTTGACTGCAAGTGCTAATATAACGTTATAATTACGATATTCATAGTAGATATCATATAAAATGCTATGGAACTATTAAAAGGGCAATAATAACAAAAATAAGGGGGTTTTGCAAAAATGAAAAAGACATTAAAGTTATTTTTTTTCTTGCTTGCAACAAGCTTATTAGTTATGTCTGGTTGTGGAAGGGATGAAAAGAGTAATGGTTCAACACCTGAGTCATCAAAAACAAATGGAGATGAACAGCAAACATTTCATGTTGGGATTTCACAATTTGTTGCTCATCCATCTCTTGATCAAGCAACAGAAGGATTCAAAAAAGCATTAGAGGATGAGGGATTTAAAGAAGGCGAGACTATTGAGTACAATTTCCAAAATGCTCAGGCAGATATGAACAATACACAAACCATTGCGAATAACTTTGTCGGGGATAAGGTTGATTTAATATTCGCAAATGCGACACCAAGTGCAGTAAGTGCATTAAATGCGACAAAAGAAATTCCCATATTATTTACGTCTGTTACCGATCCTGTTGGTGCTGGTTTAGTCGAAGCTTTTGATAAGCCGGGTAACAATATTACAGGTACTACAGATAATCATCCTGAGGGAACAGCTAGAACGATTAATTTTATCGTTGAAGAAGCAGGGGCAAAGAAAATCGGTGTTATTTATAATACGGGTGAACAAAACTCTGAAGTGCAAGTTGCGGAAGTAAAAAAGCTTGCTGAAGCAAAAGGTGCAACGATAACAGAAGCGTCTGTTTCTACATCTGCTGAAGTAAAACAGGCTGCTGAATCTTTAGTCGGACGTGTAGACGCCATCTATGTACCAACAGATAATACGGTCGTATCTGCATTAGAATCAGTTATATCAGTAGCCATTAGTAAGAAACTGCCACTTTTCGTTGGTGAATTAGATTCAATGAAGCGCGGTGCCATTGCAGCTAGTGGGTTCAGCTACTATGATCTTGGTTATCAAACTGGTAAAATGGCTGCAGAAATTTTGAAAGGAAATAAAAAGCCATCTGACATTCCAGTCGAGCTTCCAAGCAGTTTAACATTAATGATTAATAAAAAGGCCGCAGAAGAGCAAGGACTTGAAGTGGATGAAGAATGGGCGAAACTGGCAGAATTTTATGATGGCGAGTAATCAAGGATGTGATGATTAATGTTCACTTCTATTTTTGGGGCGTTTGAATCTGGAATTATTTACGCCATTATGGCGCTAGGAGTGTATTTGAGCTTTCGTGTGCTCGATTTTCCAGATTTAACGGTCGATGGTAGTTTTGTAACAGGAGCAGCAGTCTCAGCAACACTCATTGTTAGCGGAGTGAATCCGTTTGTTGCAACAATGGTAGCGCTAATTGCAGGATTTTTCGCAGGCTGTCTTACAGGCATCCTTCATACTTTTGGGAAAATTAATGCGCTACTATCGGGAATCTTGATGATGATAGCCTTATATTCAATTAATCTTCGAATAATGGGAAAATCGAATGTACCGCTCTTAAATACAGATACAGTCATGACACATGTAAGTGATGCTTCGGCTCAATTAGGAATGGATGTGTTTTTTAATCATATTCTAACAAGAATTAGTTTAGATGATAGTTTGCCGAAAACATGGGGAATCTTAATCTTTATGTTTATCGTTACTTTTACAATAAAATTTTTGACTGATAAGTTTCTTCAGACTGAGATCGGTTTAGCCATTCGCGCAACAGGTGACAATAAACGAATGATCCGCAGTCTCTCAGCCAATACGAATCTAACCGTTATTTTGGGACTAGGGATTTCCAATGCGATGGTTGCCTTTTCCGGTTCACTTATTGCACAACAAGGTGGCTTTGCTGATGTGGGAATGGGGATCGGAATGATTATCATCGGTCTTGCATCTGTTATTATCGGTGAAGCATTATTCGGCACGAAAACAATTGCGAGAACAACAGTAGCGGTCATTGGGGGAGCGATTATTTACCGAATTGTTGTTACGCTCGCATTGCGCGTCGATTTTCTAAAGCCAGGAGATATGAAGCTTATAACGGCAACGATCGTCATTTTAGCCCTTGTTATGCCGAAGGTAATTGATTCTTATCGAGAAAAGAGGCGGAAAGCGAAGAAACAATCAGAATTTCTTTCTATGAAAACATTGCCTTCAGAAAGAAAGGGTGAGGTTGATGCTTGAGCTAACACAAATTCATAAAGTTTTTAATGAGGGAAGTCCTGATGAAAAAATCGCGCTAGATCGCATCAATTTAACATTACATGAAGGTGATTTTGTTACAGTAATTGGTAGTAATGGTGCGGGAAAATCCACACTAATGAATGTTATTTCAGGCGTAATGATTCCCGATGTTGGAACGGTTACAATTGATAATCAAAAAGTGACAATGCTGTCAGAATATAAAAGAGCAAGATTAATCGGACGTGTTTTTCAAGATCCAATGGCAGGAACTGCTCCAAGTATGACTATTGAAGAAAATTTAGCGTTGGCTTATTCAAGAAATAAAAATAGAACATTAAAAAAAGGAGTCACAAAGAAACGGAAGGAATATTTTCGAGAGGTGCTAGCAGCCCTTCACCTTGGATTGGAAAATCGTTTGACAGCTAGGGTTGGACTTTTATCAGGAGGAGAAAGGCAGGCTTTATCATTATTAATGGCTACATTTACAGAACCATCAATCCTATTACTTGATGAACATACTGCTGCACTTGATCCTGCTAGAGCAGAGTTAATTACGAATTTAACGAAGGAAATTGTCTCTAAATATAACTTAACGACATTGATGGTTACACATAATATGCAGCAGGCGCTAGATCTAGGAAATCGATTAATAATGATGGATAAAGGACAAATTATTTTCCAAGTTGACGAGAAGGAAAAGGAGAATTTAACGATTGAGCAGCTTTTAAATGAGTTTCAAAGAATTAGAGGTTCAAAAATGGCAAGTGATCGAGCATTATTATCTTAAATACGAAAAGGATTAATTATGCCGATGCAGCTAGTTAATCCTTTTTTATTGGAATTTTCATAATTTATTGACTATTCATTAGACGTGATGATATTATTACGTTAAATAAACGTCATATCATAAAGGAGGGATTGAATGAAGCCTGGCCTAAAGGAGGGGCAATCAGCCTCGATTGAGGTGACTGTCACTTCAGATATGTTTGCACAGTTTGATGGGAGCGTTGTTCACCGAGCTTATTCTACAGTATCAATGATTTATCATATGGAATGGGCATCACGTCTTATCATTCTCCCTTTTTTAGAGGACGATGAGGAGGGAATGGGTAGTGCTGTTCGTGTAAAGCATTTGTCACCATCTTCTGTTGGTTCTAAATTAACGATTACAGCGATTCTTTCAGAGTTAAAAGGAAATAATGTTAAAACGAACGTTACTGTGAAAAATGGTGAAAAACTGGTTGGTATTGGAGAGGTAAAGCAAGTAATTCTTTTAAAGAACAAGATTGCTCGTTTATTAGAAAGTGATTTAAACAATTAATGCCATATAGTTACAGTTTAATATGTAAGCGTTGTCAATAGGGTGGTTTTTATAAGAAAGTACATAAGTGAGTGATTCGCAATTGGCTTTTTTAAAGAATTTGACAATCAGTTTCTTATACATATATGAAGGGGGAAATGTGGATGAACATTTTTTCGGAAATTCGAGAGCATGAGCAAGTTGTTTTTTGCAATGATGAAACAACAGGATTGAAAGCGATTATTGCCATTCATAATACAACACTCGGGCCTGCATTAGGAGGTTGTAGAATGTTGCCTTATGAAAATGAAGAGGCTGCTCTAAAAGATGTACTGCGATTATCGAAAGGAATGACGTATAAATGTGCAGCTGCTGATGTAGATTTCGGTGGAGGAAAGGCAGTCATTATCGGGGACCCACATAAAGATAAATCACCAGAATTATTTCGAGCTTTCGGTCAATTTGTTCAAACATTAAATGGTCGTTTTTATACTGGTACAGACATGGGGACAACATCAGAAGATTTTGTGCACTCGTTAAAGGAAACGAACTGCATCGTTGGTGTTGATGAGGTGTATGGAGGGAGTGGTGATTCCTCTATCCCTAC
The DNA here is from genome assembly GCF_046351715.2 of Cytobacillus sp. Bva_UNVM-123. NCBI lineage: Bacteria > Bacillati > Bacillota > Bacilli > Caryophanales > Bacillaceae > Cytobacillus > Cytobacillus sp. Bva_UNVM-123. Next base: position 2,645,869 of record NZ_CM177772.1, on the reverse strand, counting down.
ATCTGAGGGAGTCATTTATGGTCTCCAGGCAACGATAAGAACGCTGACAGGTTCGAATCATTTAACTGGAAAATCATATGCCATTCAAGGACTTGGCAAGGTTGGCACAAAGGTTGCGGAAAGCCTTTTGGAAGTTGGTGCTGACTTGTTTGTTGCGGATATAAACCAATCCGCAATTGATGGTCTCTTGACAAAAGCAAAGAAGATAGGTGGGATGGTGAAAGTCGTAAGTAATCATGAAATCTACGGAACAACTGCTGATGTATTCGTCCCGTGTGCAATGGGAGGAATCATAAACGACGAAACAATTGCACAATTAAAAGTAAAGGCAATTGTTGGTTCAGCGAATAACCAGCTTTTAGAATTGCGACATGCGAAAATATTGCAGGAAAAGGAAATAATATATGCCCCCGATTACATCGTGAATGCTGGTGGGCTAATTCAAGTCGCTGATGAACTGTATACACCGAATAAAGAGCGTGTACTTCAAAAAACGAAGGCCATTTATAACTCACTCCTCCATATTTATGAGTTTGCAAGTATGAACAGAATGACGACAATGGAAGCAGCAAATGATTTTTGTGAACAGAGAATCGAGGCACGCAAACATCGAAATAGCTTTTTCACTCATCAAACAAGACCTAAATGGGTTGTTAGAAGTTAACTTATTGCCAAAAAACAACATTTTTAACGTGGTAAAGTTTTAAAAAATGAATAAAGGGTGAGAAAATGGATCATCTATTTCCGCTCCAGCAAATCATGAGTTCGAACGGGGAAATTGTCTTACTTGAGTATGAAGAGAAAATTACTGAAGAGTTGGCAAAGCAATTTTATCAAGATCTAGTGAAAATTCGCCTATTTGATCGTAAAGCTGTAAGTTTGCAAAGACAAGGAAGAATCGGCACGTATGCCCCTTTTGAAGGACAGGAGGCTGCACAAGTTGGGAGTGCCCGCGCATTAAAAGAAGATGATTGGATGTTTCCGACTTATCGAGATCATGGAGCAGCCTTTATTTTTGGACATTGTTTAAAGAATATTCTTCTGTTTTGGAACGGGAGAAATGAAGGCTGTGTTCCACCTGTCGGCAAAAAAATATTCCCACCAAGTATTCCAATTGCTACGCAAATTCCCCATGCCGCAGGAGCTGCACTTGCAGAAAAACTAAAAGGGTCTAAAAACGCTGCTATTGCCTACTTTGGTGATGGAGCCACTTCAGAAGGCGATTTCCATGAAGGACTAAATTTTGCCTCTGTATTCAAAGCGCCTGTCGTTTTCTTTAACCAAAATAATCATTATGCTATTTCGGTGCCGATCGAAAAACAAATGAATTCAAAAACGATCGCACAAAAGTCGGTAGCTTATGATATGCCAGGAGTAAGAATCGATGGCAATGATGTATTTATCGTCTATTTTGAGACATTAAAAGCATTAGAAAGGGCAAGAAATGGAGAAGGTCCAACATTGATTGAGGCAGTAACTTGGAGATATGGCGCCCATACAACAGCAGATGATCCGACTAAATATCGTGATCAAGCTGAAAGCATGAAACGAAAATTAGCAGCCGATCCGATCGTTCGGTTGGAAAAATGGTTAAAGCATAATGGTTATTATGATGCAGATTGGGTTCGAGAAATCGAAGCGGATGCCAACGCAGCAATTGAAAAGGCGGTTGTAGAAATGGAAGCATTTCCACCGGCCAACCCTTCCGACATTTTTGACCATGTTTTTGCCGAACCTACATGGCAAATTAAACAGCAAAAAGAAGAGTATCTTAAATTAATTGGGGGTGCGTTTGGATGAGTACTGCTTTAAAAACAAAGACAATGACACTCATTCAAGCGATAAACGACGCGCTTGATACGATGTTAATGGAGCGAAAAGAAGTGCTTATCCTTGGAGAGGATGTGGGAAAAAATGGCGGTGTATTCAGAGCAACAGACAAACTTCATGCTAAATATGGGGAAGCTCGGGTTATTGATACACCTTTAAGTGAAGCTGGATTTGTGGGAGCTGCGATTGGACTAGCGGTTAACGGCTTTATTCCTATTATTGAAATACAGTTTTTAGGATTTATATATCCAGCATATGAGCAAATCATGACACACGCAACTAGATTACGAATGAGGACGATGGGGCATTACACCGTTCCGATCGTGATTCGTGCCCCATATGGTGCAGGAGTCAGAGCGCCGGAAATCCATTGTGATAGCACGGAAGCGCTTTTTACACATATGCCTGGCATGAAAGTTGTTTGTCCATCAAATCCGTATGATGCGAAAGGATTACTAATTGCAGCGATTGAAGATCCTGACCCCGTTTTGTTTCTAGAACCAATGCGCTCCTACCGTTCTCATCGAGAAGCCATTCCAGAAGAAAAATATACAATTGAACTCGGAAAAGGGAAGAAGCTTCTTCAAGGTGATGACGTTACTGTGATTGCGTGGGGAGCGATGGTCCCAATTGCCATAGAGGCGGCAAAGGAACTGAAAGAAAGTAATATCGATTGTGATGTCCTTGATCTAAGAACGCTTTACCCACTTGATAAAGATTTAATTTCCGAGTCAGTACAAAAAACAGGACGCACTGTAATCGTTCAAGAAGCACATGCAACAGGTGGTGTTGGGAATGATGTGTTAGCCATAATAAATGATACATCCTTTTTATATCAAAAAGCGCCAACTGAACGAGTGACAGGCTTTGATGCACCTGTACCCTATTTCGGTTTTGAGGATCACTATTTGCCTACAGTTGAAAGGATAAAGCATGCGATAAGAAAATCAATCTCGTTTTGAGGAGGGATGCAATGGAGATCAAGCTTCATGATATCGGTGAAGGAATGACTGAAGCAGAAATTAACTTCTTCCTAGTAAAGCCAGGTGATATCGTTAAAGTAGATGAACCATTAGTTGAGGTGCAAACAGATAAAATGACGGCTGAAATTCCAGCTCCAAAGGCTGGTATTATACGTGAGCTTAAAGTGGCCCCAGGGGAAACGGTAGCGGTTGGGACAACATTATTAATTATAGAAACTGAATATGTAGAAAAAGACGCGAAAAGTATATTAGCATCTCCTTTTACGAGAAAAATTGCTCGTGATAATGGGATAAATATTGAAAGCATTAAAGGTTCAGGCCCGTCCGGTAGAATAATAGATACAGATATTTATGAAGTCATTGCCACTAAACAAAAGCCTAAAAATCCCCAAGAAATCAACAAGCCTATAAGCAATCTTGAAAATACCTCAACAGATAAAGATGTGCTCCTATTTAGGGGACGCAGAAAACAAATTGCAAAGAAAATGGTTCAATCCATGTACACAATTCCACATTGTACTCATTTTGAGGAAGTGGATGTGACAGATTTAATTGAATTTCGCAATTACTTAAAGAAAATAAATGAAAATATTTCGGCCACTGCATTTTTTCTTAAAGCCATTTCCATCTGTTTAAAACAGTTCCCGATTTTTAATGCTCGGTTGGATGAAGAAAATGAAGTCATAAAACTTCAGCATGAACACCATTTTGGTATTGCTGTTGATACGGATGAAGGTTTAATTGTTCCTGTTATCCAGCATATCGAGAAAAAATCGATCAAAAAAATCCACACAGAATTAAAGGATATGACGAATAAAGCATTAAACAGTCGTTTAACGACCAATGATTTATCGGGTGGGACATTTACAGTTTCAAATGTTGGTCCACTAGGTGGTAGTTTAGGAGCAACCCCAATTATTCGGTATCCTGAAGTCGCACTTATTTCTTTTCATAAAACGAAGAAAATGCCAATTGTTACCGAGGATGATCAAATTATTATTCGCCAAATCATGAATGTATCAATGTCATTCGATCATCGTGTTGCAGATGGTGCGACGGCTGTACGCTTTACGAATCAATTCTCACATTTAATTAAGGAACCGAGAATGCTTTTACTGGAGTTGGTCTAAATGGTTGTAGGTGAACTCGCTCATGAACGAGATGTCATTATTGTTGGAGGTGGACCAGGGGGTTATCATGCAGCGCTTCGGGCTGCACAGCTAGGCCTAGCCGTTACACTAATTGAAAAAGAAGACATCGGAGGGGGTTGTTTAAACAAAGGCTGTATTCCTTCAAAATTGTTCACTTATAGTGGAGAGAAATTGGCTGAAATAAATGAATACAGTCATTTGGGGATTGAAACAAGCCCAATCCTATTTAATATAAACACGCTGCAAAGCAATAAACGAAATCTTATAAATCAGCTACAGGAGGGAATGAAGACTAAGTGCAAGAAACATAATGTTGAGTTGCTTAAAGGTACAGCCTATTTTCTTTCTGATGAAAAAATAGGATTTGAGAATGGTGACCAATATGAAGTTTATCGCTTTAAACATGCTGTTATCGCAACTGGAAGCTTACTAGAAGCACGAAAGGGATATCATATGGATCATGTAAGAATTCTCGATTCATGGTCCATAACAAAGTTGAATGAAATTCCTGAAAAACTCCTCATTTATGGCAATGATTATATTGCCCTTGAAATGGCGTTTGCATTTCAAGCGTTTGGCTCAAAGGTAAGTATTATTTTCGAACAGGAAGACTTTGAATTTGATCTTTCAATTAATAAAGAGCTTAGACGAATTTTGAAAAAGAAAAATATTTCTGTAATGAGAAAAGCGAGATTAATTGAAGCCGCAATAGAGGAAAATGGAGTTTTGGTTACACTGGAAGAGCGTGAAGCAACGGAAAAACAATTTTTTTCACATTTATTTGTTAGTACAAAACAAACCCCGAATATAAAAAATTTGGGTATTGAGCGAATTGGGGTTGAAACGACAGACGGAGGCTATATAAAGATTAATGAAAAATGCCAAACAACAAGGCAAAATATTTATGCAGTCGGGGATGTAACAGAAGGGCAAAGCTTAGCTGTAAAAGCGATAAAACAAGGAAAAACGGCTGCTGAAGCAATCGCTGGCATATTAACTGAGTTTGATTTACGATTTTTACCACTAGTTGCCCATACATCTCCTCCAATTGCCGCTGTAGGAATGAGTGAACAAGAAGCAGTTCAAAAGGGGCATTCTGTTATCGTAAGCCAAATCCCACTTTCAAGCAATGGTTATTCAGCAATTAATCGCAAAAAAGATGGTTTCATTAAAGTTGTTTTTGAAAGAGAAAGCAATCGTCTACTTGGAATGCATATGATTGGGAATGGTGCCATTGAATTAATTTCGAGTGGGATTATTTCATTAGAAATGATAGCCCGAGATGAGGATTTACATTTCCCTTTATATCCACATCCGAGCGTCAATGAAAGCTTATTGGAAGCAGTCGAAGCAATAAAAAATTACAGTTCAGTTATAACATCTTTCTAAAAAGTACCCTTTATTTATATGACGTTTTTTTCGCTTTACCGCATATATGTATTATAGCTTTAACTCGTACTCTTGATAATATTTCCATTAATAATATATCATCAATTCAGAATATTCATTATTTTATTGAATTGGAGGAATTATAATGCAAGAAAAACAGGGATCAAAACAAATTCAGCAAGATGATTTTTTTCCGGTTAAAGAGGTTGATTATCTAGAGATTTACACCGGTAATGCGAAGCAATCTTCTCATTTCTTTTGTTCAACTTTTGGATTTAAACTGGTAGCTTACTCAGGGTTAGAAACTGGAAATAGGGAGACGGTCTCTTACGTCCTTCAACAGCAAAAAATTCGACTTGTTATTACTGGATCTTTAACGGAGAGCAGCCGTGTAGCACAATTCGTAAGAAAACATGGAGATGGTGTGAAGGATATTGCACTGACAGTTGAAGATGTTGAGAAGGCTTATGAAGCAGCTGTTTCAAGAGGTGCGATCGAAATATTACCTCCGTTTGAAGTAAAAGATGAATTTGGAATAGTAAAAAAAGCGATCATCGGCACTTATGGGGATACAATCCATACGTTAATTGAACGGAAGGACTATAAAGGAATCTTTATGCCTGGCTATGAATCTATTGCGATGACGATTCCTTTTGAAGACGCTGGTTTTATTGCTATCGACCATGTTGTCGGAAATGTTGAAAGGATGGAAGAATGGGTAAGTTATTATGCGAATGTGATGGGCTTTAAAGAGATGACCCACTTTACAGATAAAGATATTAGCACAGAGTATTCAGCCCTTATGTCGAAAGTTATGCATAATGGTGGAAGAATTAAATTTCCTATCAATGAACCAGCAGAAGGAAAGCGGAAATCTCAAATTGCTGAATTCCTTGAATTTTACAATGGGCCTGGAGTTCAGCATCTTGCGATTTTAACAGAAGACATCGTACAGACAGTGAGTATTTTGCGGAAAAATGGTGTAGAGTTTTTAAGCACTCCTGCAACCTATTATGAAGCATTATCTGAGCGTGTAGGCAAAATAGATGAAGAGATTGACAAACTAAAAGAATTAAGTATTTTAGTAGACAGAGATGATGAGGGCTATTTATTGCAAATTTTTACGAAACCAATTGTTGATCGCCCGACATTATTTATTGAAGTCATCCAGCGAAAAGGCGCTAGAGGTTTTGGTGAAGGAAACTTTAAAGCTCTATTTGAATCCATTGAACGCGAGCAAGAAAGACGGGGAAATTTATAAGCAAATGATGAAAATTGAACGAAGAAAGATTGTTGAGAAGATTTATTCTTACCCTTTAGGATATTCACTTGACGAAATTAAAAAAATCTACAAACTTCAAACAGTTAGAAAGATGTCTGAGAATGAAAATGTTTATGGCTGTTCCAAACATGTTCAAGAAGCCATCTTCCAAAAGCTTGCTCACATTTCTTTATATCCCGATGGGAGAGCATTAGCTGTTCGCAAAATGTTAGCTACTACTTACGGGATAAATGAGGAAAAGATTTTGCTTGGAAATGGCTCTGATGAAATTATTCGGCTAATTTGTCGTGCATTTTTAAATCAAGGGGATGAAGCAATAATAGCGGATGTGACTTTTCCCCGATATGAATCAAATGTCACCATTGAGGGAGGAATTCCCATCGTCATCCCACTAATCAGAGGTGTTCATGACCTTGAAGCGATGTATAAAGGGGTTACATCGAAAACGAAATTAATCTTTATTTGTAATCCAAATAACCCGACTGGCACGATTGTTGGAAAGCAAGAGCTACTTCACTTTATTGAAAAAGTTCCACCAAATATACTGATTATTTTGGATGAAGCTTATTACGAATATGTTACTTCAACCGAATATTTACCGTCAATTTCTTTATTAGATAAGCATCCTAATTTAATAATTTTACGAACTTTTTCAAAAATTTACGGGCTTGCTGGTTTACGAATTGGTTATGGAATGATGTCTCCTTCTATAGTCTTGGATTTACAGAAAGTGAAGGAAGTTTTCAATGTGAATGAAATTGCACAGACTGCTGCAGTGGCGGCGCTTGCAGACCAGGATTTTGTGATGGACTGTGCCCGAAAAAACACAATTGAACGAGAATATATGTGTGAACATTTGCAAGAACTCGGGCTAGCCTTTTATTCATCCGAAACGAACTTTATATATGTAATGAGTCATTATCCAGTTTTTCATAAATTGATTGAGCATGGTTTTTTAGTAAGGCAAATGAAAGCTGCTGGATATAAAGATGCATTGCGAATAACACTTGGGACACGTGAGGATAATGAAGCCTTTCTAGCTGTATTAAAGGAGTTAATAAGTGAAGAGGCGGTGTAGTCTATGGAGATAAATCCAGAAAACCTTGCATGGAAGGAGTCATATAAGCTGCTCGTAGGTGCTATTTTGCCTCGGCCAATCGCTTTTGTCACTACAATTAATAATAATGGCATCATTAATGCAGCTCCTTTCAGCTTCTTTACAGCTATTTGTGCTGATCCACTTCTCATTTGTTTTTCGCCGATGAGAAGAGGGACAGATCATCATAAAAAGGATACACTCTCCAATATCGAGGCGACAAAGGAATTTGTTATAAATGTTGTTAGTGAGGATATTGTAGAGCAAATGAATCATTGTGCAGCGGATTTTCCTGCAGAAATTGATGAGCTTGAAGTATCAGGTTTAAATAAAGCTGAGAGTAAGACGGTTAAAGTGCCGAGAATAAAAGAATCGAAAGTACATTTAGAATGCAAGCTTGAACAAATTCTCCATTTTGGAGAGCATGCTGGAGCTGGCAGTCTTGTCATTGGGAAAGTTGTACATGTCCAAGTGGCTGATGAACTTTATGAAAATGGCAAAATTAATACATTAAAATTAAAACCTGTTGGCCGTTTAGCTGGACAAATGTATACGAAGCCAATTGCTGATACATTTGAATTAGTGAGAAAAATAGAGCCGAGGTGATGCAATGAAATTCGTAACTTTTCGAAAGAGGAACGGGGATATAAGAGCTGGCTGGCTTGAAAAGAAACAATATGTTGTCGATATGTATGAAGCTTCGAATGGCCAATTACCGAAAGACATGCTTTCTTTTCTTGAAGACCATTTCGTTTTTACTCATTATATTCGCTCTAATCTTTTCTCTGATCTTAAAGGCTTTTATCCTCTACAAGATGTACAGTTGCTTGCTCCAATACCAAACCCGAAAAGCTTTCGTGATTTTTACGCATTTGAAAAACATGTGAAGACGGCGAGAAAACATCGTGGACTTGAAATGATCCCAGATTGGTATGACATTCCTGTGTTTTATTATTCCAATCATCTTGGAATGCTTGGTCCAGATGAAGTGCTTGCTCGTCCTAAATATTGCGAGCAGCTAGACTATGAACTGGAAATTGCCTGTGTCATTGGAAAAAGCGGTAGAAACATTAAAGCAGAAGACGCAGAAGAATATATTTTTGGCTATTGTATTTTGAATGACTGGAGTGCAAGAGATATTCAAAAAAAAGAAATGAAAGTTGGGCTCGGACCGGCTAAAGGTAAGGATTTTGCAACTTCAATTGGACCTTATATAGTGACAAAGGATGAACTCGAACCGTTTCGTTCCAAAAAAGGTTATGACTTAAACATGACTGCAAAGGTGAATGGCAAGCTGCTTTCAATAGGAAATATGATTGATATTTATTATTCCTTCGGTGAAATGATTGAACGTGCTTCAAATGATACGACGTTGTATGCTGGAGAAATTATCGGGTCAGGGACTGTAGGAAGCGGTTGTATTTTAGAGCTTGGGACAAATGTTCATCGCTTTCTTGAGCCTGGGGATGAAGTGGAGTTAGAAATAACAACACTCGGATCATTAAAAAATACCATATTACGAGAGTGAGTTGGGACCATGCATTACAGGCAAATGGGTAGAATTCCGCACAAACGCCACACGATGTTTAAAAAAGAAGATGGAAGTCTTTTTCGTGAGCAAGTAATGGGAACAAAGGGTTTTTCTGGGACCCAATCAATTTTATACCATCATTATATGCCAACCGAAGTAGTGAGATCAGAACTAATAGGCATGTATTTGCCTGAATATGAAAGCCAGCAGTCATTGAAGCATCGTCATTTTATGACCGACAAAAGTTTAAAGGCAGGCAATGGTTTAAATGCAAGGGAATATTTGTTAGGGAATGACGATTTACTTATAGGCACCGCGAATCTTGATGGTCCAATGAAAAGCTATTATCGAAACGGTGATGGGGATGAAATGCTCTTTATCCATTACGGAACCGGCAAAATAGAAACAATGTTTGGCTCAGTTTCGTATCGGCCAGGAGATTATGTCATTATCCCGATTGGGACGATTTATCGGGTTATTCCAAATGAACAGGAAAAAACTAAAATATTGTTTATCGAGTCCTTTAGTCAAATCACAACACCGAGAAGATACCGGAATGAATATGGACAATTGCTAGAACATAGTCCGTTTTGTGAACGAGATATTCGCGGACCAGAAAAATTGGAAACGTATAATGAACAAGGTGAATACGAGGTAGTAACAAAAACGAGAGGATATCTTCATTCACATATTTTGAATCACCATCCTCTTGATGTAGAAGGATGGGATGGCTATTTATATCCATGGGTATTTAATATTGAGGATTTTGAACCGATAACTGGGAGAGTCCATCAGCCACCACCAGTGCATCAAACATTCGAAGGTCATAATTTTGTCGTTTGCTCTTTCGTACCACGTTTGTTTGATTATCATCCTAGCGCTATTCCAGCACCTTATTACCATAGCAACGTAAATAGTGATGAGCTTCTTTATTATGTAGAAGGAAATTTCATGAGCAGGAAAGGAATAAATAAAGAGTCAATTACTCTACATCCATCTGGAATTCCACATGGGCCGCATCCAGGAACGACCGAAGCAAGCATCGGCAAAAAAGAAACACTCGAGCTTGCAGTGATGATCGATACGTTTAAACCGTTGAAAGTCACAAAGCCTGCCACTTTCATTGAGGATGAGAAATATATGTTTACATGGGTATAGAAAGTGGGGTTACGCGAATGGAAAAAGGAGCTTAGGTTCATCCTAAGCTCCTTTTTTCGTTATGCCAAATGGTTGCAAGTGTACCTTCTCCAGCATGAGCAGCAATTGTTGAGCTGATTTCACCGATAAAAATATCTAGCTTCGGAAAAAGGGCTTTAATCTCGTTTGCCAGCTCCTTTGCTTTTTCATATACATTTCCATGCATAATTTGAACTTGTGCGATCGAGTGTTTTTTATAAGATTCTCCGAGAAGTTCCAGCATTCTTTTAATCGCCTTCTTCTCTGAGCGAACCTTATCAAAAAGGATAAACTCACCGTCATTATTAATTTGAATAATCGGTTTAATTTTCAAAATACTCCCTAGTAAATACGCTGTACCAGACATTCTTCCGCCTTTATAAAATTGATCAAGGCTTCCAAGTAAAATATAGTTTTCTGATTTTACCGCTTCAAGTTGAAGATTATGAGCAATCTGTTTAAATGGAACAAGATTATTAGCCATAACTAACCCTTTATTAATTAACGTTGTGATTGCATAAGACATCGACTTGGAATCAACTGCTTCAACTGGAAAATCAGCAAGTGCCGCCCCTGATAGACAACTATTTATCGTGCCACTTAATTTACTAGAAATATGGACGGCAATCGCTGATTCATAATTTTCTTTTAATTTTTCAAAAAGCTCAGCAAATCTTCCAGCTGAAGGCTGAGATGTTTTAGGAACTTCCTTATGTGAACGAATCCGTTCGTAAAGCTCATGGGTATTTAAATCTATTCCATCTTCAAATGTTTCATTACCAAATGAAATAGAGAGTGGGATAACGTAAACATCAGGATGGTTCCTCAGCTCCTCTGTAAGAAAGGCAGTACTGTCAGTTATCCAAGCAATTTTCTTATCAGTCATATATTCGTTTGTCCTTTATATCATATTTACCCAATAAAGATGTTTGCTACTAAAGTAAAACACTATGAATATAGCAATGTTTTTTCTATACAAGAGGTGAAGAACTATGGAGTATTATGTCGAAATCGGGCTCATTTCATTATACACTAATTAAATCTGATTGTAAGAGTAATAAAATAAACTACGATTGATTTTGTGACCATTCCTCGACATTCCATACTTTCGTTACCCAATCCTCATAAAAATCAGGCTCGTGGCAAACTAATACGACTGTTCCTTTATATGCCTTTAAGGCACGTTTTAATTCTGCTTTTGCTGACACGTCTAGGTGATTTGTTGGCTCGTCAAAAAGGAGCCAGTTACTTTCGTTCATTTGCAGCTTACATAAGCGAACTTTAGCTTGCTCTCCACCGCTTAATTGATTTAAAGGACGAGAAATATGCTCATTTTTTAAGCCACATCTTGCAAGTGCAGCACGAACTTGATGCTGATCCATTGATGGAAACTCGCTCCATACGTCATCAATCGGAGTCATATTCATTGCTTTAACCTCTTGTTCAAAATAAGAAGGGAAGAGGAAGTCGCCACGTTCTAATGTACCGCTAATCGGTTCTATCTTTCCTAGCATTGTTTTTAAGAGAGTAGATTTTCCGACACCATTACAGCCAACAATGGCAATTTTTTCACCTCGTTCAATGGTAATCGACATTTTTGGTAAAAGAGCATGTGTATAGCCGATTTCAAAATCTTTCCCTTCGAAAACGTAGCGGCTGCTGCCACGAGCTTCTTTAAATTCAAACGTCGGTTTTATTGCCGTTTCAGGACGATCGATTCTTTCCATTCTGTCTAGCTGCTTTTGCCGGCTCTTCGCACGGCCAGTCGTTGAGTAACGAGCTTTATTCTTGGCAATAAAGTCTTCTTGCTTCTTGATGAACTCCTTTTGCTTCTCATAGGCATTAATATGTTGATTTTTATTGATTTCTGCTAATTCAAGAAATTTTTCATAGCTTGCGGTATAGCGAGTAAGCTTCGAAAATTCAAGATGAAAAATAGTGTTTGAAACTTGATTCATAAATTCAGTATCATGTGAAATTAGCATAAAAGCATATGGATATTCTTTTAAGTAATTCGTTAACCATTGTATATGCTCAACATCTAAGTAGTTTGTTGGCTCGTCTAATAGTAACACTTCAGGTTTTTCTAACAGTAATTTTGCTAATAATACTTTCGTTCTTTGCCCACCACTTAATGCAGAAACATCACGGTCTAATCCGATTGCATCTAATCCTAGTCCCCGTGCGGCTTCCTCTATTTTTATATCAAGCGAATAGAAATCTCCAGCATCGAGTCGATCTTGGATTTTGCCCATGTCATCCAATAATTGCTCAAGCTCCTCAGGGGTTGCATCTGCCATTTTTGAGGTTACTTCATTTAATGCTTGCTCCTGTTCAAAAAGAGGGAGAAAAGCATCTTTTAAAACATCCCGCATTGTTTTTCCAGGTGTCAAAACGGTATGCTGATCAAGATAACCATAATGAACACCTGATGTCCATTCAACACGTCCAGTATCATGGATAAGTTGGTTTGTAATAATATTCATTAATGTTGATTTACCAACTCCATTTGCCCCGACAAGACCAATATGGTCCTCGGCTAAAAGGCGAAAGGAAACATCTTTAAATAATGTTCGATCACCGAAAGTATGACTTAATTTTTCTACATTTAATAAACTCATGAATCTAAATCCTCACTTTACAATTTCAAATTCAGTTTTGCAGCATATTTGTATTTTATCATCCAAATCATAAAATTTAAGCTAGTCTATTTAATAATTTTCTCCTAAAAGTAGCTTTTATTTTCACATCATACTTGATTTTCTTCAATTAGACTAGATTATTATACATAATTTTTCGTTTAAAAGTTATTACTTAAATTAGTGAACAAAAAAAAAGCGCCCGATATTTGTCAATAACGGACGCCCATTTAAATCAGACTATTATATAGAGTGAGAATAGAAGGAAGAACAAAGGTTAAAAAAGATTGTATGTTATTTTACTTCATGTGGGATAGCTAAACCTAGTCCTTCTGCGACTTTCAATCCGTATTCAGGATCAGCCTTATAAAAATGCCCGATTTGACGAAGTTTGATTTCCTCAAGCTTAACAGGCTTCATCGCAGTTACGATATTTTCAACAAGTCGTGCTCGTTCCTCCTCAGATAATAGACGATACAAGTCACCGGCTTGTGTGTAATGGTCATGGTGATCGTACGCTACTTGCTCTGCTAATCCAGAAACTGCGTACGGAGTTGTCTTAGCTTCAGGTACTTCAGTAGGGCCACCGAAACTATTAGGCTCGTAATATACGGAACCTCCACCATTGTTGTCAGAACGCATTGCACCATCGCGGAAATAATTTTGTGCTTCCACTTTTGGGCGGTTAATTGGAAGAAGGTTATGATTTCCTCCGACACGATAACGATGTGCGTCCGCATAGGCAAACAAACGGCCTTGAAGCATTTTATCTGGAGACGGCTCAATGCCAGGGACGAATGCTCCTGGTGAGAAAGTAGCTTGTTCCACTTCAGCAAAATAATTTTCAGGATTTCTGTTTAATGTCATTTTTCCAACTTCAATGAGTGGATAATCTTTTTGTGACCATACCTTTGTCACATCAAAAGGATCGAAACGGTATGTGTTCGCATCTTCCAATGGCATTATTTGCACAAACAATGTCCAGGAAGGGAAGTTACCTTCTTCAATAGCATTAAATAAATCTTCTGTATGATAGTCAGGATTCGTGCCTGCAAGTTCTGCAGCTAGCTTTACATCAAGATTTTTAACACCTTGATTTGTTCTAAAATGATATTTTACCCATACAGCTTCTCCTTCTGCATTTACCCATTTGAATGTATGACTTCCATACCCATGCATATGGCGGAATGTTGCTGGAACCCCTCTATCTGACATTAATATCGTTACTTGATGTAAAGACTCTGGAGAATGTGACCAGAAATCCCAAACAGCAGTAGGATTTTTTAAATGTGTTTGTGGGTCTCTTTTTTGTGTATGGATAAAGTCAGGGAATTTAATGGCATCACGAATAAAGAAAATCGGTGTATTGTTACCTACGAGGTCATAGTTACCCTCTTCTGTGTAAAATTTTACAGCAAAGCCGCGTGGGTCTCGAACTGTATCTGCAGAACCAAGCTCTCCAGCAACAGTCGAGAAACGAATAAACATATCGGTACGTTTTCCTACTTCATTAAATAGTTTTGCTTTCGTATATTTAGACATATCATTTGTCACTTCAAAATAACCGTGTGCACCTGCACCTTTTGCATGAACAACTCGCTCAGGAACACGCTCTCGATTAAAATGCGCGAGCTTTTCCAATAGATATACATCTTGAATGAGAGTAGGACCACTAGATCCTGCTGTCATGGAGTTTTGATTGTCTCCAACAGGAGCACCCCAACTTGTTGTGAGATTATTGTTTTTTGCCATTAACATTCACCTCATATGAATTATTTTAAACTTACAATTTAAATGATAACAGTTTTCAAAATAAAATCAATGCTTAATAATAGTAATTTTAAAAAAGTAATAATTTTAATAGACTGTATAACCTGTCCAAGAAAACTGCATTAATAAATGTATATTTTAAAAAGAAGTGGAAAAGAACCATTATCGTATAAAAGATAATGAAAAAAACTATTCTTTCTATGGTAATGGGTAAACTAAAGGTAAACAGTATAAAAATATTTTTTGAAATGTCCTCTATGTATGTACATGGATGAAAAATATGATAAAGTAATAGGCAGGAATCCTTTATAGGGCTCATTTTTGAATAGTGATTATGTCCACGTCAAAAACACAACTGTGTTTATTGTAAGAACAAACTTAACAATTATTGAACTGGGGGATGGAATGATGTCTAGTAAAACATTAGCTCATTTTTTAGTGGAAAACTTAGAGGATTTAAAAGGGAAAGGTTTATACAATGTGATCGATCCAGTTGAAGGTCCAAATGGTCCGATCATCAAAATTAATGGAAGAGAACTAATTAACTTATCTTCAAATAACTATTTAGGTTTAGCAACGGATGAACGTATGAAAACAGCTGCTATTCAAGCAATAAATCATTATGGTGTTGGGGCAGGAGCTGTAAGAACAATAAATGGAACGTTAGATATACACATCAAACTTGAAGAAAAATTGGCAGAATTTAAAGCGACAGAAGCAGCAATTGCTTATCAGTCTGGTTTCAACTGTAATATGGCTGCAATTTCAGCCGTAATGGATAAAAATGATGCTATACTTTCTGACGAATTGAACCATGCTTCAATTATTGATGGATGTCGTTTATCAAAAGCGAAAATAATACGCTATAACCATTCAGATATGGACGATTTACGGAAGAAAGCGAAGGAAGCAAAGCAATCTGGCCAATATAATAAGCTAATGGTCATTACAGATGGTGTTTTTTCAATGGATGGAGATATTGCAAAGCTTCCTGAAATTGTGGAAATTGCAGAAGAATTTGACCTCATTACATATGTCGATGATGCGCATGGCTCTGGTGTACTAGGGGATGGTGCAGGAACGGTTAAGCACTTTGGGCTTTCAGATAAAATTGATTTTCAAATTGGTACACTTTCAAAAGCAATTGGTGTTGTTGGCGGCTATGTAGCTGGAAAGCAAGAGTTAATTGATTGGCTAAAAGTACGAAGCAGACCTTTTTTATTCTCAACATCATTAACACCTGCTGATGCAGCAGCAAGCAAAAAGGCAATTGAGTTGCTGATGGAAAGCACAGAATTAAACAGAAAGCTTTGGGAAAATGCAAATTATTTAAAAGCTGGCTTGAAAAAGCTTGGATTTGATATCGGAAATAGTGAAACACCAATTACTCCTTGTATTATTGGGGATGAAGTGAAGACACAGGAATTTAGTAAAAGGTTAAACGAAGAAGGCGTCTACGCGAAATCAATTGTATTTCCAACAGTAGCAAAAGGGACTGGCAGAGTGAGAAATATGCCTTCAGCTGCACACACGAAGGAAATGCTTGATCAAGCAATTGCTATCTATGAGAAAGTTGGGAAGGAAATGGATATCATCTAATTTTGATATCAAACAATCGCATTTTTCTAGGCTAGTAGGAAAGTTTAAGTTTATTAACGTGCTAAAGAAATATTACATTCAAATAAATCTGCTAATAGTACCGCAGAAGAAAAGCTAAGGCATTCGCCGAAAGGACTTGGCGAATGCAAAGCTTTTCTAAAAATAAGATAAATCCTGCAACGAGGGAAGGTTTGGAGAAATATGAAGAAGATTTTTATTACTGGTGCTCTTGGGCAAATTGGCTCTGAATTAACCGTTAAGCTTAGAAGCATTTATGGAGTGGACAATGTGATTGCGACAGATATCCGCAAAAACGATTCTGAAGCTGCCAATTCTGGTCCATTCGAGGTTGTGGATGTAACAGATACGAAAACGATGATTGAAACTGCCCGCAAATATAATGTTGATACTGTTATTCATATGGCTGCACTTTTATCAGCAACTGCAGAAGCGAATCCAGTGTTTGCTTGGAATTTAAATATGGGTGGACTTGTAAATGCACTTGAAACAGCAAGAGAATTGAAATGTCAATTTTTTACACCGAGCTCTATTGGTGCTTTTGGTCCTTCAACACCGAAGGATAATACCCCACAGGATACGATTATGCGGCCAACTACAATGTATGGTGTAAATAAAGTAGCTGGGGAATTATTAGCTGATTATTACTATCATAAATTTGAAGTGGACACGCGCGGCTTACGTTTCCCTGGTTTGATTTCTTATGTAACACCTCCAGGTGGAGGAACGACAGACTATGCTGTAGAAATTTACTATGAAGCAGTTAAAAATGGTCGTTACACATCATATATTGATAAAGGAACATTCATGGATATGATGTATATGCCTGATGCCTTAAACGCGATTATCGATTTAATGGAGGCAGATGCAGCGAAATTAAAACATCGTAATTCATTTAATGTGACAGCGATGAGCTTCGATCCTGAGGGAATTGCTGCAGAAATCCGGAAGTCAATCCCGAGCTTTGAACTAGCATATGATGTCGATCCGATTCGTCAAAAAATTGCAGACAGCTGGCCAAACTCTCTTAATGCAACCGCTGCGAAAGAAGAATGGGGCTTTAAAGCAGAGTATGATTTAGCGAAAATGACGCTGGATATGCTTGAAAAAATTAGCGAGAAAAAGAATAGTTAACAAACGATATGTTTTTGTAAAAAAAAAATCCAACAAAATCGCATGAAGGCTAAAAGACCTTCATGCGATTTTTAGATTTTTCGATAGTTTATCGGTAAAGTAAAGGTGAAATTTGGTAATCTATTAAAAAGCACTTAGATCAGATCGAAAGGAATTGAAGCACAAAAAGCATGACGATTTTGCAAAGGAGAAATAGAAGAATGTAGTTTCAATTTGAAGAGGTGTATTTACTTGTTAGGAGATTTAGAATTAGTTCTAGATGCAAAGGCAACACTTGGAGAAGCGCCACCAACAGAGGTTATAAGTTTTTCAGGAGTTGAAGGATTACCTGATGGGATGACGATTGATGAAGAAGGTATGCTTTGGATTGCACATTGGGGCGGCTCAAAGGTTTCTAGATGGGATCCGAAAAAGGGAAATCAGTTAATGGAAATTATTATTCCAGCAGTAAATGTTACTTCATGTACATTCGGCGGGGAAGATTTAAGTGAATTATACATCACAACAGCAAGAACAGGCGTGGCGGCTAAAAACCTAAGACAATACCCATTTTCTGGTGGGGTGTTTAAGATTAAAACAGGTGTGAAAGGAAGCCCATCTTATTCATTTAAAGGATAATATTATCCTTAAGACTTTCATTATTTGCAGGCTGCTGTGAAATAAAGATAAGATAGTTGAGGTGGAGTGGGTTCCAATTCAACTATCCGATTTAATCCTATTTTCATAGTTTAATTTGAAAATGCTTTTCAATAAATTTAATTTTTTCTCCTTCCGTTATGTCCCATTTTTCTTTTTCACCGTTTTTTGTGACGGTGACAGTTAAATCTGAAAGGGTAATGCGGCCAAATTCTGTTGCAATGGTCACAATATCACCATGGGTAAAGGTCGAGTCAGGAGAGGTTTGATTGTATAGACAGCCTTCGGAAAAATCCTCTAGTTGCCTCATTTCATCAGAAAAACGATAAAGAATTTTCCATTCTCCATGATCAAGCTTTTGAAGGTCGAATAACCCATCTTCATTTTTCAATATCCGATAAGTGCCACTAACATCTGTTCGTTCATTACCTGATAGCGGAAGAGGTTGTCTCACTGAGTCTCCAAAACCAACATCTACTAAATAGGGCTTGTCTAGAGTAACAATAATGGCTGCATGGCTGTTAGACTTAGCCCAGCCATTCTGTTTTTTGACTGTACAGGAAATTAAATGAGATTGGAACCCTAAGTTTGTTAATAATTGCTGGAATAAGCCGTTTAGCTCATAACAAAAACCGCCGCGTTGCTTTTCGATAATTTTATGATAGAAACTGCTTACATTCAGTTTAATTTCAACTTTTCTTGTCACATCAAGATTTTCAAACGGAATGCTTTCCATATGATGCCTTTGCAGTTTTGTTAAAAAATCTAGTGCTGTTTCACTTTGCTCATTAACTGAAATCCGTTTTAAATAAGCTTGCATATCCATAAAGATCCTCCTTTTCTAATTAAAAGTGTGAATGATTTTATAAAGGAATGAAAGCCATTGTGGCTATCATTCCCTGTTGGTTTTTAGTGGAAAATCCTTGTTAGTAGATAGATTTAGCGCATCCGTCTAATAATTTGGAAATCCAGCTATTTCACATAAATTAATTTTTCTTGTTTTGGAAGTACTTTGCCGATAATGGAGGCAAAAGAAAGGCCTGCCTCATGTAGTTTTTCTACATATTCATTTGCTTCCTCAATCGACATAGAAACTAATAAACCACCAGACGTAATCGCATCACATAAGATTATTTGGTTTTCTTGTGAAATATTGTCGTATTGAACATCATTTGCGACCCATTTATGGTTGGATTTAGAACCTCCTGGAACTACTCCATTTTTGGAGAGCTCATATGTCCCATCAAGCAGTGGTACTTTTTCCATATGTATTTCAAAACTAACTTCACTACCACGTGCCATCTCTGAACCATGTCCTAGTAGTCCAAATCCAGTGACATCTGTAACAGCATGTGGAGAGTAGGAAGATAAGATTTCAGCTGCTGTTTTATTTAACATGGCCATCGTCTCAGTTACAGCTGCTTCTTGTTCTTTTGTTACCGCTCCACGTTTAATGCCTGTCGTTAAGATGCCTACTCCAATTGGCTTTGTTAAGACAAGGACATCACCGGGTTTCGCACCAACATTTTTCCAAAATTTGTTCGGGTGTACAATTCCTGTAACAGATAGACCGAATTTTGGCTCTTGATCATCGACAGAGTGTCCACCGATCGTAATTGCGCCAGCTTCCTTTACTTTATCGGCTGCACCACGAAGGATATCTGCAAGGATATCGGCACCTAGCTTTTTAATAGGGTATCCGACAATATTAAGCACCGTTTTTGGATGACCACCCATTGCGTAAACATCACTGAGCGCATTTGCCGCCGCAATTTGACCAAACATATATGGGTCATCAACAATCGGTGTGAAATAATCTACTGTTTGAATTAAGGCAATTTCATCTGTTAATTGATAAACACCTGCGTCATCGGCAGTTTCATTTCCGACGAGTAATTCGGGCACAGGCTCTTGCTTTGGTAATTGACACAAAACTTGCGTCAAGTCCTCAGGACCAATTTTGCAGCCTCAGCCAGCTTTTGTTGACATGGAAGTCAAACGAATTTTCTCATGTTCGCTCAAAAGGACCACCTCCAAATTTCAGTATACAATTATTTATCGATAATATCACATAATTCGTGCGGATTTATTTGCGGAAGTGATTAGTTTATACTAAAATGACAATGAATAAATATTTAAATATTTTGTGAACTTATCCAAGAGGAGGTAACCGGATGAGGAAATTTAATGTGAAAATTGAATTTTGTATGATGTGAAACTATTCTCCAAAAGCTGCGAGTCTCGCACAAGAACTTTTTTCTCACTTTCGGCATGAGGTTGAGAGCCTAGAGTTGATTCCTAGTACAGGAGGAATATTTGAAATAACGGTTAACGATAAGAAAATTTATTCAAAAGAAGAAACAGGTCTATTCCCAAAAGCCGAAAATATTATTGAAACTTTGCAGGGGTAAATCCTTTTCATATCTTCCTTTTCCTATTTTCAGGGGAAGGTTTTTTAATTTTCAAACTACGATTTTTGTTTAACCATAATGTTATAATAGACTGACAAGATAGGAGGGTATTCATTGAAACATTTACTTAAATTTATTCCTCCCGTACATGAGCTTCAAAGGGATGAGCGTTTCTCACTTTTAATGAACCGTAACGGGATAGATTCCTTACATATTACAAATGAACTAAAAATGGTATTAGAGCAAATTCGCCATGAGATCTTAAATGATCAATGGAGAGGGCCTGAGCCAGGCAGTAAAGCTTTTAATGATTTATTGTTTCAGAGGTTCGAAATGTCAGTAAGCAAACATTTTAGCTACACGATAAAAAGGGTCATTAATGCGACTGGTACTATTTTACATACAAATCTGGGAAGAGCGCGTTTAAGTGAAAATGCAGCAAGGCATATGGCTAAGACAGCACTTCATTATTCAAACTTAGAGTATAAGATAGAGGATGGAGAAAGAGGATCTAGACATAGTCATGTTGAAACACTTGTGAAAAAATTAACAGGTGCTGAAGCAGCGATGGTTGTAAATAATAATGCGGCAGCAGTCTATTTCATTTTGAAAGCCTTAGCTAAAGAAAGGGAAGTTATTGTATCGAGAGGCCAGCTTGTTGAAATTGGCGGATCGTTTCGGATTTCTTCAATTATGGAGGAAAGTGGAGCTAAGCTAATTGAAGTTGGTACAACAAATAAAACCCATATATCAGATTATGAGAGAGCAATTTCTGACAAGACGGCAATGATACTAAAAGTTCATACGAGCAATTTTAAAGTAATAGGCTTTACAAAATCAGTAGAATCGGATGAATTATCAAAACTGGCTCGAAATAACGAAATTATCTTTTACGAAGATTTAGGGAGTGGAGCACTTTATAATTACAGCCGTCATGGAATAGGGGATGAACCAGCGGTGAGTGATGTGCTAAAGCTCGGAGCTGATATGGTCTCATTTAGTGGTGATAAGCTTTTAGGCGGTCCACAGGCAGGGATTATTGCTGGTAGAAAAGATTTGATAGAAAAATTAAAGAAGCACCAGCTTGCCCGAGTTTTGCGGGTCGATAAAATGACACTTGCCGCTTTAGAAGCAACTTTGCTTGATTATGTAAAAGGTGAAGATGGCATTAAAAATATTCCTGTCGTAAGAGATCTACTAGTGACGAAGGAAGAACTAAAGCTGAGAACAGAAGCGTTTATCAATAAAATGCAAAGCATATCAGATCAATATATCTTTTCTTTGCGAGAAAGTACGAGTCAAGTCGGTGGTGGTACGATGCCAGAAGTTGAACTTCCTTCAATCGCTGCGGTCGTTACACATCAAAAATGGTCAGCAGAAGTACTTGCACAAAAATTAAGAACGGAATCCGATCCTAGCATTATCGTAAGAATTCAAAAAGAAGAAGTGCTCATTGATTTAAGGACTGTGACGATCGAGGAGGAAGCCAATATAATAGAAGCATTATCAAAACTTTAATGAAAATGATTGTTTACTTGCTATGAACCGACTATGAAAAGCCTATAATGAGATAAAAAAAAGAGAAATCGGCGTAAATGCCGATTTCTTTTTTTTCCTTACATATCATGACTAGAATTATGTTTTTGTCTCGTATGATTGCGGTTTTTTACTTTTTTTGATCCGCTAAGAGGTTCAGGCTGGCCAGGATTATCTCCTTTTGGAGCATTTTTTCGCATATCCTTACTGTCGTTTTTATTCATGACAATCACTCCTCCTACTAATTAGTGTGGAAAACCACGATAAAAATTATACTGAATATTTTTTTTCAAACTGCACAATTTAACTTTACAAAGTGAGCCTCATCAGTGTGAGTGTTTCACTAATAAATAGAAATGTTAGTTGAACTATAGCTCGTCAATTCGCGACAGATTAAAAGGAGTGTAAATCTAAACATGCCATATCATAAAAATAAGCAACAAGCATTCCAAGCTGCTCAACAGGGGGTAGAGGATGCACAGGAACTTTATTATGAAATTGTTAACGATTCTGCCAATTATGGTCATCAGCTAAAACATTTGAAACAAGAAGTAAACGAGGCATACGAACAAATTGAAAATGCACTTGGGGTTGCTTCTGAAACGCAAAGAGCACAATTAGAAAAATTCCGACAGGATTTAAGTAAAATGGTGGAAATAGTAAATCAATCTTGAATAAAGACGCTTTAAGAAAAAAGGAAGCGAATAACCGTTTTCGCTTCCAAATCTATTATTGATTCTTTTTACGCTTTTTATTATTTTGTTTTTGTGTCTCTGTTAAGGCTTCATTAGAAAACTCCTCGTTAAAGCCAGCTCCCATTCCTTGGCTTTTTGCTGCGTTCATTCCTTCAATTACGTGATTTGCTTTTCTTTTTGCCAATTTTAATCACCTCCAAAATTATTATTTTCACCTCTTGTTAAATTATGTAGTTCATTTTCCTTTTTATGATCGAAAAAACTTTCTTACAATAGTTTAAATAAATAATCAATAAAATTTTTAGAGAGTAAGAAGCAAATTAACCATACCTTTTTAATTAAAAAAGGTTAAATATCTTTTTTAACATAAGAAATACTTATCAGAAACAATAACTTTCTTGTTATTTACTTATATAGTAGGTTGTATTAAGATTAAAATTGTGGGAAAAGTATGTTGGACAATAATTCCAGCTTTTCGACAATTTTTTGAACGATTGTACTTGAAGATTTCGAAAAAGGGGGATGTACAAATGACAAAAAATGATGTTTTTAATGCCCGTAAGTCTTTTGAATTAAACGGGAAGCGTTATCATTATTATCAATTAGAGGCTCTTGAAAAGGCTGGCGTTGGAAAGGTAGCGAACTTACCTTATTCGATTAAAGTTTTATTAGAATCAGTTCTTCGTCAATATGATGGCCGCGTAATTACGAAGGATCATGTTGAAAACTTAGCAAAATGGGGTACAGATGAGGTGAAGGATATTGATGTACCATTCAAGCCTTCACGTGTCATTTTGCAAGACTTTACAGGAGTTCCAGCTGTTGTTGATTTAGCTTCTCTTCGCAAAGCGATGGCTGATATGGGGGGAGATCCTGACAAAATCAATCCACTTAAGCCTGTAGATCTTGTAATTGACCATTCTGTTCAAGTTGATAAATTCGGTACAGCTGAGGCGCTAGGATTAAACATGGAACTTGAGTTCGAAAGAAATGCGGAGCGTTACCAATTTTTAAGCTGGGCGCAAAAAGCATTTGATAATTACCGTGCTGTTCCACCAGCAACAGGTATTGTTCACCAAGTTAACTTAGAGTATCTTGCTAATGTAGTTCATGCACTTGAAAATGAAGAAGGAGAATTCGAAGCATTCCCTGATACATTAGTTGGCACAGACTCTCATACTACAATGATTAACGGCATCGGTGTTCTAGGTTGGGGTGTAGGTGGAATTGAAGCGGAAGCTGGGATGCTTGGACAGCCTTCATACTTCCCTGTACCAGAAGTTGTCGGTGTAAAATTAACTGGTGAGTTTCCTGATGGTGCGACAGCAACAGATCTTGCACTAAAAGTTACACAAGTGCTCCGTGCTCAAGGTGTTGTTGGTAAATTCGTTGAATTCTTCGGTCCTGGCGTTACAGCATTACCGCTTGCAGATCGTGCAACAATTGCGAATATGGCTCCTGAATATGGTGCAACTTGCGGATTTTTCCCAGTAGATGATGAATCTCTTGAGTATATGCGTTTAACAGGCCGCTCTGAAGAACAAATCAAAATTGTTGAAACATACTGCAAAGAAAATGGGTTGTTTTTTAATCCAGATTTAGAGCCTGTTTATACAAATATTGTTGAAATTAATCTTACTGAAATTGAGGCAAATCTTTCAGGTCCGAAGCGTCCACAAGATTTAATTCCACTTTCAGAAATGAAAAAGGAATTCAATAAAGCGATTTCTGCTCCTCAAGGCAACCAAGGTTTTGGCTTAGATGAGAAGGAAATGGATAAAGAAGCTGAAGTTCAGTTTACAAACGGCGACACAGCAAAAATGAAGACAGGTGCTGTAGCAATAGCTGCGATTACGAGCTGTACAAATACTTCTAATCCATATGTATTAGTTGGTGCAGGTTTAGTTGCGAAAAAAGCAGTTGAGCTTGGCATGAAAGTGCCTGAGTTCGTAAAAACTTCATTAGCACCAGGCTCAAAGGTTGTTACTGGTTATTTACGTGATTCTGGTCTTCAACCATACCTAGATCAACTTGGTTTTAATATTGTTGGTTATGGTTGTACGACATGTATTGGTAACTCAGGACCATTGCTTCCAGAAATTGAAAAAACAATTGCGGAAAACGATCTTCTTGTGACATCTGTTCTTTCAGGAAACCGTAACTTTGAAGGACGTATTCATCCGTTAGTGAAAGCAAACTATTTAGCTTCTCCACCGCTAGTTGTTGCATATGCTCTAGCTGGAACTGTTGATATCGACCTTAAAAACGAGGCAATTGGAAAAGATAAAGATGGCAATAATGTTTTCTTTAATGATATTTGGCCATCATCAGCTGAAATAAAAGAAGTTGTCAAGAAAACTGTTACACCTGAGCTATTCCGTAAAGAATATGAAAATGTATTTGGTGATAATGCACTATGGAATAAAATTGAAACAAGTGATGAACCATTATATTCATTTGATGAAAAATCAACATACATTCAAAATCCACCATTCTTTGAAGGTTTATCTCCTGATCCGGACGAAGTAAAACCATTGAATGGCTTACGTGTTGTTGGGAAGTTCGGTGATTCTGTTACAACTGACCATATTTCTCCTGCTGGTGCAATTGGTAAGAATACACCTGCTGGAAAATATCTCCTTGATAATGGTGTTGAGGTTCGTGACTTTAACTCTTATGGTTCACGCCGAGGAAATCACGAAGTTATGATGCGCGGTACATTTGCTAATATTCGCATCCGTAATCAAGTTGCACCTGGTACTGAAGGTGGTTACACAACTTATTGGCCAACAGGTGAAGTCATGTCCATTTATGATGCTTGCATGAAGTATAAAGAGGATGGAACAGGTCTTGTTGTACTAGCAGGCAATGATTATGGTATGGGCTCTTCTCGTGACTGGGCGGCAAAAGGTACAAATCTTTTAGGAATTAAAACGGTCATTGCTCAAAGCTATGAACGTATTCACCGTTCAAACCTCGTGTTAATGGGTGTGCTACCACTTCAATTTAAAGATGGTGAAGGTGCAGAGTCCCTTGGTTTGACTGGTAAAGAAACAATTGATGTTCAAATTGGTGAAGATGTAAGACCACATGACCTTGTAAAAGTTACTGCAACAGATGAAGACGGCAATAAGAAAGAATTTGAAGTAATTGTTCGTTTCGATTCAGAAGTAGAAATTGACTACTACCGTCATGGTGGAATTCTTCAAATGGTTCTTCGTGAAAAATTAGCATAAGAAGAACAGTATGTGATTACTATGCTTTTTATATGTTTGTTTTGCATGTTTTAAGCATTAAAGCAAAAGCGTTTAATTTCATTTATGAAGTTAAACGCTTTTTAAATTTGTAAGCAGATTCTTTCTCTAGCTAGCACAATCCATGTATAGTTAATATTGAGTGAATTTTATCATTAAACGACTTGAAATTTTTTGTATAACAGGGGGAAGCTATGGGCGCATTTTTATTAGGTCCATTTATGATTAAACATATTTACATAATTATTCTTTTAGCAGCCATAACTGCGTACTTAATGATGAAATGGAAAACAAGAGAAGAACCTGCTTTTCAAAAAGTATTTTTAAATGTGTTTGTCAATGCAGTTTTTATTTGGTTTATCATTTTTAAATTTAGTTCTATCATATTTCAGCCCACTAACATTATGAACAATCCTACCTCAATTTTATATTTTACTGGTGGCTTGAAAGGCTCTGTTTTAGGACTTATATTCGCCATCGTTTATTTATTATGGCATTATAAAAAAGGAACTTGGTCACTTAAAAGTTGGTTGAGTACGCTTGTTTACGGGATTGTCACATTTATGATCATTTTTTGGCTTTTGAGAACCTTATTTTTTCTCATTTTTTAGGTTAAAATACGGTATAAAGAAAAAGGAAGGATGACAGCATGATTAAGAAAATCGCTGTGTCAGTATTCATTATGGTTTTGATGACAGTCATGATCGTACAAGCTATGGGGAAAGAAGAGCAGAAAGTGAAAAACACAGAAAAGCATCCTGGCTTAGGCATAGGTTTAAAAGCACCTGATTTTGAATTGAAAAATCTTGCAGGTGAATCAGTAAAGCTGTCAGATTATGAAGGCAAAAAGGTAATGTTAAATTTCTGGGCTACTTGGTGTCCGCCTTGCAAAGCGGAAATGCCAGATATGGAAGAGTTTTATCATGATTCAGGGGATGATATTGTCATTCTTGCTGTAAATATTGATACAAATAATGATGTTGCAGGATTTGTTAAGAAAATGGGGGTTACATTTCCTATTCTGCTTGATACTAATAATCGTGTGAATAAAATATACCAAATTATTTCGATTCCTACTAGCTATTTTATTGATGAAAAGGGGATTATTCGGAATAAACATATTGGGGCTATGGATATTGAAACGATGAAAAAAAATATGGACATATAAAATTTTCGCATCAGCCGAGATGGCTGATGCTTTTTTGTTCATCGTGATTTTTACGAAAGTATGTTGAAGATTTAATATTAATGATTCTATAAATTTTCAAAAAGTTGTAATAATTTATCCGGATTTTGGTGATAATAATTGTTACTATCATATTAAAGGAAGTGAAATCACAATGAGAAAACCTAGAAAACGCTCATTCGCTGAACTTGTATTAGAAAATAAGCGTCAAATTTTAAAGGATCAAGATGCTATGAATAAAATTGAAGAACGCTTAGAAAAAAATCGACTTAATCGTGCAGAATAACGATTATTTCCATAAATGATTCCCTCCTCAAATGTACATACTTATATTGAGGAGGGATTTTTTATGAGTAATCCAAAAGGACATGTCGGAAAATATAACCCGAATCATATTGGAACAAAATCACGAAGCTTTGGCGGAAATAAAGGAAAGAAAATGCAAGACCAAACGAGTCCAACTCCACAAGTAATCCAAACAAAAGGTGAATAAGAGTCATTTATCATTGCACCAAAGGAGGAATGGAATATGGATTTTCATAACAAACCAAAGCCAGATGACCGTAGCAATAATGTAGAAAGACTACAAACAATGATTGGGAATACAATCGAAAATATGAATGAAGCTGAAGAAACAATGAATTTCACCGAAAACAAGGAAGAGCGGGAAAGAATTGCTACAAAAAACGAGCGCCGTCAGGAAAGTATAAAAGCGATGCGTGCGGAAATTGAAGATGAAACAGAAGCACGGCAAAATGGATATAAATAGCAATGATTTTGACTGCTTATGTAGAATAATAGCTCAAATGTAACTTTTGTAAATACTTTTTTAGGATAAATCCAAAAGGATCTGATTCGCTATGCGACAGGTCCTTTTTACATGAAAAATGGTTGCTGTATGGTAAAATAAAGAATGAATAGAATTAAAAATTCATTAAGCCGCCGCCTACATAAAATATTAAAATAACATTAGAGGAGAATTAGAATGTTAATATCTACAAATGAAATTGAAGTAAGATACGCAGAGACTGATCAAATGGGCGTCGTTTATCACGCCAATTATTTAGTATGGATGGAGTTAGGGAGAACTCATTTAGTAAAAGATTTAGGCTTCAATTATGCGGAATTGGAAAAAGAAGGTGTGCTATCACCCGTTCTTGATATTCAAGTCTCTTATAAGAAACCACTTCGTTACGGACAGCATGCATTAGTTAAAACATGGATTGAAGAATATGATGGTTTTCGAGTTAGCTATGGCTATGAAATCTTAAATGAAGATGGGGAGCTTGCTGTAACTGGCATATCGAAACATGTTTGTGTGAGAAAAGAAAGTTTCCGCCCCATTTCTTTTAAAAAGCACTATCCTGAATGGCATGAAGTATATGAGAAAGCTAAGAAAAAATAAATAAACGTTTAAAGATAAAAGAAATAAGAGCAAGCAGACAGGAATTGTCTACTTGCTCTATTTAATTTGGAAATTGATATTCAGGCTCATGAAACTTTTCATTGAATGCAATATGAAAATCATGTCCATCAAAATACCATAAATCTTTTTCCTCAATATAATACGTAATACCATTTTTTATAGTTTCTACGCCAATATGTGTTGGCTCTTCAATGGAAAGTCCTAGTGAAAAACCTTGCTGGACTGTACTGTGGCCACCATAGCGGACGAAAAAGCGAAGGAAATCTCCTTCATGCAAATCCATTTCTTCCATATACCATTCAGCTGCTTCATCACTAATATGTATTTTCATCAAAATCCTCCTTACCCGTAATACGGAATTACACCACTTAAGATCATCAATATATTAAACACTACATGCCAAATAATTGCCGGAATGATGCTGCCAGATCGCACGACGATTGCTGCATAAAAAAATCCTCCAAAAGCAAATCCTAAACAAATGAGCCATGAATAACCGAATGCTAAGTGGGATAATCCAAAGGCAATTCCCGAAAAAAGAACGGCAGCTTTTTCACCAGCTAATTCGACCATTCTAGTTAATAAAATCCCTCTCCATAGAATTTCCTCTAATACCGCATTTATTAGAGAAAATAAGATAAGGAAATTTAAAAAAGATAGGTTTAAACTGATATTTGCTTTAAATATAAAAGGGGAGAAAACGACTAAATTAATGCTGACTGCCACTAGTAAAAATGCTTTTATTGAGAGAGGATGAAATCCGCTCCAAACAAATGGAAAATAAATTTTGGCATTCCAATCACTTTGGAACCTGTAGTTCATTACTTCCCCATTAAACTTTCGTGTGATATACATGATAAATCCGATCGGAATCAGAAGTAAACCTCGGCTCAAGATCATGAGCGTGCTTGTATGAAAAGGTAATTCATCAATGAAACGGTCTCCATATAAAAACAATAAATTTCCAACTAAATAGGCAAGCATCACCCACGAAAACAAACGATTTTTCGTTGTGAAAATAGCCATATACAAAATAAAACAAATAAGAATGGTAAAAGCAAACATAAAAAATTTATATTGCGCTAAAATTAACATGCTAATGAATAAAACGAGTTGAAAATATGACAGACTTTGTGTCTGTTTTCTTGCAAAGTCCAATAAATCCCACCCCTAGATTAAACAGTCCATACTTTACTAAAGTCTGTAGATACACTATATCACATAGTTATTCTCATGTGGCGAATTTAATCTTGCCCTTATAAGAAATGAGCAAGCTCCTTGGTCTGCAACGTATGTATCAAAAAAAGAGCATGGTCACTGCCAAGCTCTTTCTCATTTTCGTAAGGAATTTAAACCTTAAAATGTTTAATTATTTCTCGTAAGTTTTCTGTAAGCCTTCTTATATTAGTAGAAATCTGCTTAACTTGCTGAACAGATTGTTGTTGTTCTTCCGTAATACTTGTTACTTCCTCAACGCCTGCTGATGTTTGTTGCGAAATGGCGACGACACTATCAACAGAATGGGAAATGGATTGGCTGCTATCTGATAAAGTATCGCTTGCCGCAGCAATTTCATCAATATCTTTAGCAAGATTTTTAATAAAACCAAACATGTTTTTATAGCTCATGGCTGTATGATTAACCATTTCCGCACCTTCTTCAGCTGATAGTCTACCAAGATCAATGTTTTTTAATGCTCTCGTAGAGTCATCCTGAATTTCTGAAATTAAGCTCGCTATTTTATCAACTGAAGCACTGCTTTGTTCCGCAAGCTTCTTCACTTCTTGTGCGACAACAGCAAAACCTCTACCTTGTTCTCCTGCACGAGCTGCTTCAATGGAGGCATTGAGAGAAAGGAGATTCGTTTGCTCAGAAATATCATGAATTAGTGTTGTAATATCATTTATCGCTTGGAGCTTGCGATCCAATTCTTTCATAATTGAAGTAGATTCAATTGATTGCGAAACAATGCGAGTCATTTTGTTGTTCATATTAGTCATTGCGATTTGACCTTCAGAAGTGATGGATCTCGTTTCTTGTGCGTGCTTAACAATTGTATTTATTCGTTCTGACATGGAAATAACTGCACTATTATTGCTTTCAACATGAGTTGAAATATTAACCATGTTTGCGGCAAGCTGTTCTGAACCACTTGCAACCTCACTCATAGCAGAGCTTACTGTTTCGCTAACATGAGAGGAGATGTTGGCTTGGTCATTTAATATTTTTGAATCTATTTCGGCTTCATGAATTAAATGATCCATTTTATTTGCCATACCTCTTAAACTATCAACCATATCATTGACAGCTGTAAATAAAATTCCGATTTCATCTTTTGACCTAATATCCATTTTTCTTGTTAAATTACCATGAGCAACATCTTTTAAAAAGTGTGCTAACTTCTTAATTGGACCAATGAAATATTTGGCAAAAAAGAAGCTTATGACTATCGAGATAAAAAGTAAAGCGCTTGCAATAATGATTTGAGTAGTGAGCATTTTATTGAAAATCGCACTTAATTCACTATCAGCGTCTTTAATGCGCTTGTTCATGTTTTGAGAAATTTGCTCGGAAAATGACTTAACCTCCTCCTGTGACATGACAGCGAAGATTTGCCAGCCTGTTTCCGCTACTTTATCACTTACATATGTAACTTGATCAATGTCTAAATATATATTTCCGTCATTTTTCTCTTTAAAAATGGGCAGTGAAGAAATGTTTTCATTTTTTAATACAAGCTCTTTATCTTTATAAGCAAGAAGGGAGCCCTCTTTATCAGTTAAAATAATGTACCCTGTATTTCCGACCTTCGTATTCGCAATAGCGGAGGTCATATTTTCAAGTGTTAAATCTGCTCCGAGCACACCGAATAATTCATTATTACGGTAAATTGGCAAGCTTATTGTAATCATGTAATTATCCGTTCCTGCATCCAAATAAGCACCTGTAACAAAGTATTGATTATTTCCTCCACTTTTTGCTGGTGTGTACCAAGGTCTTGATGTAGGATCATAGCCTTGCGGTAAAGAGTAGTCAGTTGGATAAATAATAAAGTCTTTATTTTCTTTTCCTAAATAAATATTTGTAATTAGATCATTTTGTTCAGCGATTTTTTTTAACAATACCGGAAGTTCAGCAGGTTGAGCGCTATATATTTCATCAAAACTGGCAATTGTTGTTAAATCACTTTTAGCACGATTAAGAATGTCTTGAATTGTTTGTTTCACATTTACGGTTTCATGATAAGTAAGCGTTCCTGCATAATGCTCCGAAAAACCGCTTACATCTCTTTGTACATCAGAAGAGAGACCATTTGTTAAATCTTTGCTGTTTTTAGAAAAAAGATTAAACGAGATAAAAGTAAATCCACCGCTAACAACAATGATCAAAATCATCGTTGACAGCACGCCTACGATTAGTTTGGTCTTTAATGACATGAAAAAGCCCCCTTAAACCCCCTGTTATGAAAAACAATTTCTAAGCTGGAAAACCATTCAACTCCTTATTCTTCTCTTAATCATATCTTGCGAGTAATAAGTGCTGAGTATAAAGTATGAAGAATATGTTACATTTTTCCTACTCACTCTATTATTATATCATTTTCTTAAACTTGTTAAAGACTTCCTAGCATATGATTTTGAATTTCTTCGAATTTTTCTTTTGCATTGGAAAGTCCGTAGTTATCAGCATCTTGCAAGGGGACAATGCGATAATTTTTTACCCAATTTCGTTTAGAAACGAATGTAGGATAAAAGTTAGGGTTGGTTAAACTTATTCTCACCCCATTATTGTCAACGTTTTTTGTCACTTTGATTGTCGCCATCCCGCCAATGTCTTTATAATCTTTATTTTGCCCAGATAAGAAGTTTCCTAAAGAATAGACAACTAAACATTGACGCTTGTTCTCGGATTTAATCCATTCCATCGGCTGTAAAACATGTGGATGGTGTCCAAAAATAATATCGACTCCTTCATCCGCTAAAAACTGTGCTAATTCCTTTTGAGTAGCTGTTGGAAATCGCTCATATTCATTTCCCCAATGAATGCTCATGACAATCACATCAGCTATAAGCTTAGCTTGCTGAATTTCATTCTGCATTTGATTCTTATCAATTAAATTGACAAGGTAGTTTTTTCCTTTAGGAATTGGAATTCCATTTGTGCCATATGTGTAAGATAAATAGGCAACCTTAATTCCATTTTTAGTTAAGATTTTAACGGTTTGTTGTTCGTTAGAGCTGCGATATGTCCCAACATGGGAAAGCTTGATTTTATCCATATAATTCAAGGAAGCAATTAAGCCTCGTTCACCTTTATCGAGAGAATGGTTGTTAGCAGTCGACACAATATCAACTCCAGAAGCAATTAAGGCATCACCGACTTCTTGAGGACTATTGAATAATGGGTAGCTTGAGATTCCAATTTCCGTCCCACCCAAAATAGTTTCTTGATTGGCAATTAGAAGATCTGGCTCATGTAGGATCGAGGCAACATGTTGGAACATTGGTGTAAAATCGTAGCCAGTTTCTGTTTTTGCATCATTATAAACCCAGTCGTGAATGAGAATATCGCCAATAGCACCAAGTGTGATTGAGGTAGATAGTGTTTTCGAATTAAAAGAAGCTGTTTTTGTAACATGCGTATCAACAGCCATTGTTCGTATTTCTTTTGCTTGGTTTTCATTATACATACGAATTAATAAGAAGGATGAAAGTATAATTAGAGCTAAACAGAAAAAAATAGAGAAATACAATGATACTTTTTTATTCATAATGTTCTCCTTAACAAATGTTTTTAATCTACTATATCGTAAAATGCTGGAAATTTGCTTTATAAAATAATAATTATAAGTTGTTTTACTCGTCATCTATATAGGTATAGGGGTATAATAAAAAAGCAGAAGTGAAATGGCTATTCTCATTATGCTTAAAGAAAATTTGAAGGGGTGTTATCATTGTTTAAACTAACAGAGAGTGCTGCAAAAGTGCTTGCAGAAGCTATTCAAAAGGAAAAGAAAGATGAGACAGAGAAGCTTTACATTCGTTTGTCGATGGGAATTGGCTGAGGTGGTCCGCAATTGAAGCTGTCTCTGGAAGAGCAGCCATTAAATGGAGATAGAACATTTGAAATCGAGGGTATTCCATTGCTAGTAAGTGATAGAGAGTATGTTTACTTTGATCATACAAAACTTGATTATGTCAAAAATATTTTCGGGATTGGAAACTTTCAGCTGTTGAAAATATAAACTAACATTTTCATCATTGATTACTAATGTGTCAAAAAAATGGGCTCTAATGGTAATCTGTATTTATAGATGTTATAAAAGCAATTAACGGTTTTACAACAAAAAAGCGACAATATCTGTCGCTTTTTTCACGTTCTACCTATTGTCAAGAAGTGGGAGGCTGATCGTTATGATCGTGCCTTTCTCAGGGATGCTACATATATTTAAAAAGCCGTTATGGTCTTCGATAATTTTTTTGCAGATTGACAATCCGATGCCTGTTCCTGCTTGCTTTGTGGAATAAAACGGAATAAAGATTTTTTCTAGTGTTTCCTTCGTCATGCCACAGCCATTATCTTTTACGATGAGATTAGCCATTCTCTCTTTTGCTTCAATTGAAATATGAATCTTTCCATATTCTAATTTATTGAGAGTAGTTGCTTCAATTGCATTTTTTATCATATTCATAAGCACTTGTTTTAACTGCTTAACATCACCAAAAACAGTAGGGTTTTCATCTGCCGGCTCAAAGATTAATTGCACATTTTTTAATGATGTTTCCCCTTCATATAGGATAACGATGTCTTTTACTATTTTGTTTAACGATACGATCTCTTTTTTCTTTACATGTGGCTTTGTTGCATCAAGAAATTCATAGATTAGATCATTTGCCCGATTAAGCTCATCAAGAGCAATATCAGCATATTGACCTTTCCCAATTTCATTTAAATATGGTTTTAATAATTGAATAAAGCCTTTTACCGTCGTTAGGGGGTTTCTAATTTCATGTGCAATTCCGGCTGCGAGCTTGCTTACGTTCGATAAGCTCAAAATATGATCGGTATCACCATCACTTTTTTTACATTCAGCTTCAATGGCGGGGTAACAAAAAAGATGATAGTGCTCATTATTTTCATCATTCATTTTATAAATTCGATGAAGTGCTTGCTTTCCTTTTATCGTTAAATTTATATCTAGCATACTACTCTTTAAAAAGTTGCCCATAAATTTATCGATGCTTTGCTTATCTAATAATTCGATAAATGAAAGGCATTGAACATTCTCTTGCTGAACTGAAGTCGATACTATTTGAAATTGCTTATCAATGCAAAAATAGGGAAAAGGTAAATTGGATAATACTTTTTCAATTAACTGCATAACGAAACCATCCTTATTATTTATTCTTTTTTGGCAATTAATAAAAACATAGTGTTGATATTAATCTATGATGAAAAAAAGCGGATTATGTTAAGTTATGTAAAGCTATTGTTGAAAATTGAACCTATATAATGATGAGTCTTTATTACTACATTTATTTACTATCTATCATAACAGAAAATAGTTGGTTATCAATAACGAACATAAAATTTCTTTAATAGAACAATTGTTGTAAAGTTGATTGCAAATTTAACAGAAAAAGCAGCAGAAATCTTGAATGATCTGCTGCCTTTTCCTATTAAAGCCATTTAATTTTTGGTTCAGTTTTATTTATAATCCTTTTAATGTTCGAACGATGTCGATAAATGACAAATGCTGCCATCAGTGATACTACGATTATAAGGGGAATATCCCATATAATAAGTGCATAAATTACTGAAACAATTGCGGCAATGATAGATGATAAAGAAACGTATTTCGTTATGTACAGGCAAATAAAAAAAATGAGAAACATAATCATAAACATTGGATAGGCATAGCCTAATAGAACACCACCAGATGTTGCAACAGCTTTTCCACCTTTAAAACCTGCAAAAATTGGATACATGTGGCCAACAACAGCAATAATGCCGGCAATTAATTGATGCATATCTGAGCTAAAAAACAACGGAAGGGATACAGCAACTGTACCTTTTAAAATATCAGCGATTGTAACAATTAAACCAGCTTTCTTCCCTAATGTTCGAAACGTATTCGTTCCTCCTAGATTTCCACTTCCATGTTCACGAATATCCACACCATAAAATACCTTCCCGACAATTAAACCTGAGGGGATTGATCCGAGTAAATACGCTAAAACAATAATAACTCCGTATATTACCATAAAAATTCTCCTTCAAACTATGTCTACAGTGTCTATATTGTACCATGCGATAAAGGAAACGGAAATGGCTTAATGATTTCACAAAATAGAAATTCAAATACCCAGTGATTTTGAAACTTTTTGT
The DNA here is from genome assembly GCF_046351715.2 of Cytobacillus sp. Bva_UNVM-123. Lineage (NCBI taxonomy): Bacteria > Bacillati > Bacillota > Bacilli > Caryophanales > Bacillaceae > Cytobacillus > Cytobacillus sp. Bva_UNVM-123. The sequence goes on along the minus strand of NZ_CM177772.1, from coordinate 2,609,738 downwards.
TTTATTTTTCGTTAATATGATTGGGAAAGGCCGCTAAATGCGAATGAATGATATTCATAATATACCTTCCCAATTCAGTTTTTTTTCTGTACGATAGTCAAGGGAGGAATGAAAAATGGCACGTGTTGAATATCATAAATCAAAATCATCTGGGAAGGTATGGATCGTTTCTGGATTGGTCCTTGCGTTTTTATTGATTTTTTCTAGTATTATACTATTTTTATATCCTTTTGCCTCTTCTGAAAAAGTAGTTTATTTTCATGGAGATAATCCAATTTTATTTGGAGGGAAGCAGGAAGGAAATGCGATTGTTGAAGGAGATAGCATCTACTTACCAATTTCCTTCATGAAAGAGCATATTGATGATTCTCTTACATTTGATGAGAAATCAAATTCAATTATTTTGACAACGAAAAACAAAGTTGTGCAAATGCCGTCTGAGTCTCTCACTTACTTTGTAAATGAAGAGCCTGTTCAATTACATTTTTCAATTTTTAAGGTGAAGGATAATGAAATGTATTTAGCAATCGAGCCACTTTTAGCTTATTATCCGATTGAGTACTCTATTTTGCCTGGTTCAAAAGCGATCCAAATTAAGCAGAATGGGGAAGAAATCCAACATGCAACAGTTGTAAAAAAGAAAATTCACGAAGAAAAGCTAAGATTGCGAACAGATACGAATTTGCGCTCACCATATACTGATCAAGTTAATCAAGATGAAAAGCTTATTATCGAAGGAGAAAAGGAAGATTACTATTATGTGAGAAAGGAGAATGGTTCAGCAGGGTATTTAAAAAAGGATTATATTATGAAAGGAACCAATGAACAAATCGTCATTAATCAAGAACCTGAAGTAGTTAACGTTCCGAAAATAGATGGACCCATTCAGCTAACATGGGAGGCTGTCTATACAAAAAATCCTGATACGTCAAAGCTCCCGAATATGCCCGGTGTGAACGTCATTTCACCAACATGGTTCGAACTAGCAGACGTAAATGGTGGAATTAAAAACTTAGGTTCCCTTGATTTTATTAACTGGGCAAAAAGACAAGGTTACCAAGTTTGGGGGTTATTCTCAAATGCTTTTGATCCAGATTTAACTCATGAAGCATTTAAGAACTTTGAAACTCGCCAAAAGATGATTCGTCAGCTCCTTCATTTTAGTCAAATCTATCATTTAAATGGTATTAATCTAGATATTGAAAACGTTAATCCAGCTGATGGTCCGCTAATTACACAATTTGTTCGTGAAGCTGTTCCGTATTTTCATGAAGCAGGTCTCATCGTATCAATGGATATCACGTTTATATCAGACAGTGGCTATTGGTCTGTTTTTTATGAGCGAGAAAAATTGGCAGAACTAGTCGATTATTTAGTTGTCATGGCTTATGACGAACATTGGGGGAGTTCACCGAAAGCGGGAAGTGTAGCAAGTCTTCCTTGGGTTGAAGGGAATTTAAAACGCTTATTAGAGGTAGTTCCGAACGAGCGATTAATTTTGGGTGTTCCTTTGTATGCAAGGCTTTGGGAGGTTAAAGACTCAGGAGAAGTCTCATCAAAGGCACTTTCGATGGGGAAAGTAACGGATTGGTTAACTGAAAATAAGTTAACACCAATATACGACGAAGCAAGTGGTCAAAACTATGCTGAACTATATTTAGAAAAAGAACAAGCAACGTATAAAATATGGCTGGAGGATGAGCTGTCATTAGCAAAACGAGCAGATTTAGCAAAAAAATATAATTTAGCTGGTGTAGCAAGCTGGTCAAGATATTTTGCCGATGAATCTGCATGGGCGGCACTTTCTTTAGGAGAAGGTCAATTAACCCAAAAATAAAGTGAACTAATCTCGATAAAAGAACCTGTGGGAGAATGAATCCTTTCATTACCCACAGGTTTTTTTCGATGTAATGATACGCTTTACACTTCGATTCCGATATGCTTAAATTGTTTCACATTAAATAGGCCAATATCTGTTAATTTAAGCTCAGGAATAACGGGAAGAGCTAAAAATGAAAGCGTAACAAAGGGATTAAACTTCATCGTACAACCAATCATTTTTAACGCTTTATTGAGTAGCTCAATCCTTTCATTCACGCTTTCTGCTGGCCTATCAGAAATAAGCCCTGCAATTGGTAGTGGAAGGGAGGCAACCATAGCACCATCTTGCACGACTACGAGTCCGCCTTTCATTTCAGCAATAATACGAATAGCTTCAACAATATCTTCGTCTGATGTACCAGTTGCGACAATATTATGAGAATCATGAGCAACGGTTGAGGCAATTGCTCCATTATTAATTCCAATCCCTTTAATAATCCCTAGTCCAATATTTCCGGTATTTTTATGTCGTTCCGCGACAACAAGCTTTAATTGGTCTGTTTCAACATTTGGTTGAAAAAAGCCATTTACTATATTTACTTCTTCGATCAGATGATTCGTTACGATCATATTCGGTTTAATCCCGATTATATTAGCCATGCAGTTTTCTTTCATTTTGATTTGCAAATGCTCCAGAGAAACAGGTTTTAGGGAAACACTATCAACAATTTTTGGATCGGGTGCGTAAGCAGAATGAGATGAATGCAAAATTTTTCCGTTATTTGCAACTAACATCCCTTTTTTATATACTTTTGCAATGTCGACGGTGTGAAGATCATTTAAAATTAATAGATCTGCTTCATATCCAGGAGCAATCGCTCCCTTTTCCTTTAACCCAAAGCACTCCGCAGCATTTAATGTGGCAATTTGGATAGCAAGAAGTGGATCTAAGCCTTGTTCGATGGCCACTCTCACATTGAAATCAATGCTTCCTTCATTTATTAGCTCATCAAGATGCTTATCATCTGTTACGAAAAGGCAGCGTCTTGCATTGTTTTCATTGATTGCCTGTAAAAGTTCAACTAAATCTTTTGCAGCTGAACCTTCACGCAGCATGACATACATCCCTTTACGCATTCGCTCAAGTGCTTCTTTGGCAGTCACACATTCATGGTCAGTCCGAATGCCAGCAGCCATATATACGTTAATCCCATCTTCATCTAAACCTGAAGCATGTCCGTCAATCCGCTTTTCTTTCATACTCGCACTTACCAGCTTATTTATCATAGTCTCCTCACATTGAAAAACGGAGGGATAATCCATTACTTCTCCTAAACCGCGCACTCGTGGATGATCGTAAAAAGGTTCAAGCTGCTCATAAGTTAAATGAGCTCCAGCGTTCTCAAATGGTGTCGCAGGAACACATGATGGGAGCATTAAATGAACATCTAGCGGGATTCCATCTGAACCGTTCAACATAAATTCAATGCCATCCACACCACTTACATTAGCTATTTCATGTGGATCAGCGATAATGGTTGTGACGCCATGTGGGAGAACGACATTAGAGAATTCCGCTGGTGTGACCATTGCTGACTCAATATGAACATGACCATCGATGAAACCGGGAACGATATATTTTCCTGCTGCGTCAACCGTTTCTAATCCATCATAATCTCCAATTCCTGCAATATAACCATCAACAATTGCGATATTGTCTGTTAATAATTCTCTCGTAAAAACGTTTACAATCTTTCCATTTTTTATAACAAGGTCAGCAGGGATTCTTTTCGCAGCGACATCTATCCTCTTTATTAATCGTTCTTTAGCATGTTTCAAAAATGTTTCCTCGCTTTCATTAAAAATCAGTTATCGAAATAGTCATAACAAATCTTATTTCTCTAATAAATGGTATTTTTTTGCCCTTCCATTAAAAATCTATAAAAATATGCTACACTAATTATATACATAATCCAATGAATTTGGTCTCTTATTCCAGTATGGAGCTTTAGTAGAGTAAAAAAATGAATCGAACTTAAATACTTGCTTCAAGATATAAGTACACTACTTTTATTTCAAATGAATTAGTAATTAGAATTAAGTAACAGTAGATAATTATTTATCCTTTATGATTAGAAATGAAAGTAGATTTTCGGTAATATGAACATGAAGGATATCGTTATCTAAAACATGAATATAAGGAGGAGCAAATGTGTCAATTGAAATTCCAAGCAGAGAGGAATTAGGCATCATCTTAAAAAATGCAAAACGAATAGCAGTAGTCGGACTCAGTGGCAACCCTGAGAAAACTTCTTATATGGTATCGAAAGCTATGCAAGATGCAGGATATGAGATCATTCCCGTCAATCCTACTGTAGATGAAGTGCTAGGGGTTAAAGCAGTTGCCACTTTAAAGGATATAGAAGGTCATGTCGATATCGTTAATGTATTTCGCCGTTCAGAGCATCTACTGGCAGTAGCAAAAGAGTTTGCTGAAATTGATGCGGATATTTTTTGGGCCCAGCTTGGACTAAGTAATGAGGAAGCCTATCAATACTTAAAGGATAAGGGCTATACTGTCGTAATGGATCGTTGTATAAAAGTAGAGCATGCTTTAACTAAATAAGTATGTGACATGAGATCTACATAGGGTCTCATGTTTTTTTCTTAAAAAACTCATTTGCCAAAATGAAATAAATAGATACAATAAAGCATAGAAGTTATTGAAAGTTATGGTAAACTATTTATACAGAACACTCGTTCTCTTTAATTGAATAACGAACGAATGTTTGTGTCTTATACATAAATGCAATGTCTTCTGTAGTAATTGAAAGGGGAATTTTCGTGGCAAGAAATCAAGAAGCTTTTGATTATAATGATGATGCCATACAAGTACTTGAAGGGTTAGACGCAGTTAGAAAACGCCCGGGAATGTACATTGGCAGTACGGATGCAAGAGGTCTCCACCATCTTGTTTATGAAATTGTTGATAATGCTGTTGATGAAGCATTAGCAGGTTACGGAGAACATATCATTGTCAAAATACATAAAGATAATTCAATAAGTGTGATCGATAAAGGACGTGGCATGCCAACAGGAATGCACCGCATTGGCAAACCAACCCCTGAAGTCATTTTTACAGTCCTACACGCAGGTGGAAAGTTTGGTCAAGGTGGATACAAAACGAGTGGAGGTCTCCATGGTGTTGGTGCTTCAGTTGTTAATGCATTATCTGAATGGCTTGTTGTCAAAATTAAACGTGATGGTATCATATTCGAACAACGATTTGAAAAAGGTGGAAAACCTGTTACAACTTTAGAAAAAGTCGGAAAAACAAATCAGACTGGCACGACGATTCATTTTAAGCCGGATACAACAATTTTTTCGACGATTACATATAACTATGATACTCTTTGTGAACGTTTACGGGAGTCTGCATTCCTCTTAAAAGGAATGAAAATTGAAATCATTGATGAGCGAAGTGGAAATCAAGAAATTTTTCATTATGAAAATGGAATAGAAGCATTTGTTGAATATTTAAATGAGGAAAAAGATGTCCTTCATCCTGTCGTTAGCTTTGAAGGAAAGAACAATGAAATTGAAGTTGATTTTGCCTTCCAATTTAATGATGGTTATTCAGAAAATGTGCTCTCATTTGTAAATAATGTTCGGACAAAAGACGGAGGTACACATGAAGCCGGTTCTAAGACGGCGGTTACTCGTGTTTTTAATGAATACGCTCGTAAAGTGAATCTTCTTAAAGAAAAAGAAAAAAATTTAGATGGAGCTGATATTCGTGAAGGCTTTACAGCCATCGTGTCTGTACGTGTTCCTGAGGACCTTCTTCAGTTTGAAGGACAAACAAAAGGAAAGCTAGGTACAAGTGAAGCACGCTCAGCAGTTGATGCTGTAGTATCGGAGCATTTATCTTATTTTCTTGAAGAGAATCCGAATACAAGTTCGCTCTTAATAAAAAAGGCCATAAAAGCCTATCAAGCGAGAGAGGCTGCTCGAAAAGCACGTGAAGATGCGAGGAGCGGAAAGAAAAGAAAGCGCTCTGAAGCAGTTCTTTCAGGTAAGCTGACACCTGCTCAATCTAGAAATCCTCAGAAAAATGAATTATATCTTGTCGAGGGTGACTCTGCCGGCGGTTCTGCTAAGCAAGGAAGAGATCGCCGCTTCCAGGCTGTACTTCCACTACGAGGTAAAGTCATTAATACTGAAAAAGCCAAGCTTGCAGATATTTTTAAGAATGAAGAGATAAATACGATTATACATGCTGTCGGAGCTGGTGTAGGCTCAGACTTTAATCTTGATGACGTTAATTATGATAAAGTCATTATTATGACAGATGCAGATACTGATGGAGCACATATTCAAGTACTCCTTCTTACGTTTTTCTATCGATATATGAAGCCACTCCTTGATGCTGGAAAAGTATTCATCGCACTACCACCTCTATACAAAGTGAGCAGAGGTTCTGGCAAAAAAGAAGTTATTGAATATGCATGGAGTGATGATGATCTACAAGATGCGATGAAAAAAGTAGGTAAAGGGTATATGCTTCAACGATATAAAGGTCTTGGTGAAATGAATGCTGATCAGCTCTGGGAAACAACGATGGACCCAGAAACACGAACGTTGATTCGTGTTCGAATTGATGATGCTGCAAGAGCAGAGCGCCGAGTGACTACTTTGATGGGTGACAAGGTTGAACCACGAAGAAAATGGATAGAGGCAAATGTCGCATTCGGACTAGAAGAAGACAGCAGTATACTTGAAAACGAAAATTTATCCGTATTAGAGGAGGAGATTGATTGATGGCTCCAACAGAAAAATTTCGCGATCTTCCTCTTGAAGATGTTCTTGGTGATCGATTTGGCCGTTATAGTAAATATATTATTCAAGAGCGTGCCTTGCCTGATGCTCGTGATGGATTGAAACCAGTTCAACGCAGAATTCTATACGCTATGCATGTCGAAGGAAATACCCATGATAAAGGCTTTAGAAAATCTGCGAAAACAGTCGGGAATGTTATTGGTAACTATCATCCTCATGGAGATACGTCGGTTTATGATGCGATGGTACGGATGAGTCAGGATTGGAAGGTTCGTAAACTTCTTGTTGAAATGCATGGGAATAACGGTAGTGTTGATGGTGACCCTCCGGCTGCCATGCGTTATACTGAAGCAAGGCTTTCGGCAATATCTTCTGAGCTTTTAAAGGATATTGAGAAAAGAACGGTAGATTTCGTTCCGAACTTTGATGATACATCAAATGAACCGACAGTCCTTCCAGCTATGTACCCAAATTTGCTTGTGAATGGTTCAACAGGAATTTCTGCAGGTTATGCGACTGAAATCCCGCCTCATCATCTAGGAGAAGTGATTGACGGTGTGATTCACCGAATGGATAACCCTACTTGTACTGTAGATGATTTAATGGCTTATGTGAAGGGACCTGATTTCCCAACAGGTGGGATTATTCAAGGGATCGAAGGGATTAAAAAAGCATATGAAACAGGAAAAGGAAGAATCATCGTTCGCGGGAAGGCTGAAGTAGAAACCGTTCGCGGCGGTAAAAAGCAAATTGTCATCACCGAAATTCCTTATGAAGTAAATAAGGCAAATCTTGTGAAAAAAATGGATGAATTTCGCTTAGATCGAAAACTTGAAGGGATTTCAGAGGTAAGAGATGAAACAGATCGGACAGGTTTACGAATTGTTATTGAATTAAAAAAAGACGCGGATCCGGATGGAGTCCTCAATTATTTATATAAAAATAGCGACTTACAAGTTACATATAATTTTAATATGGTGGCCATTCATAATCGACACCCCATGCTGATGGGCTTACGCGAATTATTAGATGCTTATATCCATCATCGCAAAGAGGTTGTGACAAAAAGATCTACTTTCGAGTTAGAAAAGGCAGAGGCCCGCCAACATATTGTTGAAGGATTAATGAAAGCCCTCTCGATTCTAGATGAAGTGATTGCTGCGATTCGAGCTTCGAAAGATAAACGAGATGCGAAGGATAATTTAATAAAGAAATTTTCCTTCACTGAGCCCCAGGCTGAAGCAATTGTATCTTTACAGCTATACCGTTTAACGAATACAGATATTACTGCACTACGCGCTGAGGCTGAGGAGTTGGCAGCTAAAATTGCCGACCTAACGGCTATTCTAGCAAGTGAGAAAAAGCTTCGTAGTGTCATTCAAAAAGAATTGAAAGATGTTAAGAAGAGATACTTAGATGAACGTCGAACAAAGATAGAAGATGAGATTGAAGAGATAAAAATTAATCTGGAAGTACTTGTTGCTAGCGAAGATGTAATCGTAACTGTAACGAAAGAAGGCTATGTGAAGCGGACAAGCCCTCGTTCGTATGCTGCCTCGAACGGTCAAGATTTCGGTATGAAGGATTCTGATCGTATCCTTTCATTGTTACATATGAATACAACAGATATTCTCCTCTTGTTCACAAACAAAGGGAACTATTTATATTGTCCTGTGCATACGCTTCCAGACATTCGTTGGAAAGATCTTGGACAGCATGTTGCAAATATCATTCCAATTGACGGAGACGAAACAATCATTAAAGCACTTCCAGTTAAAAATTTTGAACAAGAGTCCTTTTTATTGTTTGTCACTAAGTTTGGAATGGTTAAGAAAACAGAGTTAAAACATTATCAGGCACAGCGTTACTCAAAGCCACTTGTTGCGGTAAATCTTAAAGATGGCGATGACGTTATTGATGTGCATGAAACGAATGGGTCAAAGGAGCTGTTTTTAGCAACCTACTATGGTTATGCTTTATGGTTTCATGAAGAGGAAGTAAGCATAGTCGGTATTAGGGCAGCTGGTGTTAAAGGAATAAATTTAAAAGATGGCGATTTTGTTACAGGTGGACAAGTAATTGAAAATCAGTTTGAACAATCTGTCGTCATTTTGACTCAGCGTGGAGCGATTAAAAAAATGAAATTTAGTGAATTTGAGAAAGCAACGCGTGCAAAACGAGGAGTCGTATTGTTAAGAGAATTGAAGGCTAATCCTCATCGTGTTGTCGGTACAATTGTTGTTAGTGAAAGTGATACCATTTACTATGAGACGGAAAAAGGTGTTATCAGTTCAACAAACGTGGCAACCATTAGGTTTAATGATCGTTATTCAAATGGTTCCTTTGTCATTGATGAGTCTGAAAGTGGAAAAGTAACATCTGTTTGGAAAATTGAAGAAAAACAAGAGGATAGCTTGTCTGAAGAATAACGATTAAAAGGTTTCTCATTTTTATAATGGGAGCCTTTTTTTGGCTAGTAGGAAAGTTTAAAATTATTGAAGAACAACTTGCTCATTCGAACCAACAAAACAAAAAATTATTAAAGCAGGTTGAAGCGTTAACCGAACAAGTGCGTCATTTAACTAAGAAATTATTCGGTTCAAAAACTGAAAAGACGAAATATAACGTACCAGACGGGCAAGGTTCATTATTTGAAGATGACCCGTCTTTTAACGAATCTGAGCATACAGAAGAACAAAGCCAACAGACTATATCTTATACTGTTGTTCGAATTATTCAAAAGAAAAAGCGAAATGATTCTTTACGAGTTGATATCGAAGGGAAGCATTTCACTATCATCCGAAAAATACACAATGTGATTGTGGCCGAGGACAAATGATTGAAATTGGCAGTACAATCGTACGTGAAGAAACAGCATTTATTCCGGCAAAAATGAAGAAGGTCCAGCACATTGAACAGGGCAAATGGACTCAAAGCATTCTTGAATTATAATATTTTATATTCAATTCCTCGTATTCCTTTTGATGTCATCAGCCTAAGTGGGTATTTTGTATCCTCAAGGTCGCTCCTTAACCACACTTTTCCTACAGGTGGACTTGTTGGGTCATCGGTTCTTACCTCAAAGTTTTTAAAAACCATCTCATATTCTAAAGGATCTATGGATGGAACGCCTATTATACTTTCTGTGTTTTTTAAGACTATTTCAGAATTAATCTTATTCCATATATTTGATGCTAATTCTTTAGAAAAGGATTTTAAAATATTGTCTTGAATGAGTAACTTTTTAACCGTATAAAGTGGTATGTCATTCATAAGAGTTAGCCAGTGCACTCCATTTAAATTGTTCTTTCCTGTGTCTGTAAATGTGTTTTTTGCAATTTCTATATTAGATAAATTCAATGGCAACACGAAAATATGTGTAAAATAGTAATTAGTATATTTCATGTCTACCGGATTTTTACCGTTTTTCATATCTTTATGAATACCATTATCCACCAAAGTGTTATTCAGGATTTTAACATTTTTCGTATTATAAACGCCCACTGCTACTGTATATGATCCAATTGAAATACCCATGGATGGAAAGTTTTTAATAGTATTGTTACTAATAGTGCAATCTTCTAAATCAAAACCGCCCGCAATCCCATTAAAGAAGCTGATACCTCCGATTAAACCCATTTCCGTTAGTATCACAGGCTTGCTTATCCATTCAATGTGATTTCCTTCGATACGTAAATTATTAATTTTCCCATGACTTTCTGGATATACGGTAATCCCTGCTGTAAGGGTTGCGGCACTATCCCACACATCGTTATTTTTGTTGATGTCTAGGATGATTTTGTTGTTATTGATTAAAATATTTTCCAAAGAGACATTCAGATCAGGATACATCATAATCCCTGTTTTAATTTTTTCAAATATGTTATCACGGATAATAATGTTTTTTTCAAGCGTTGGTTTGTCGTTCACCCAATCCGAGCTACCGATTAGAACAGCTTGTACATAGTTGTATACTTTGTTGTTTTGGATGGTAATTACAGTACCGTTAACGTCAAATACTGTATGGCTTAAAAGAGGTTCATCTGTATAGAACTCATTCTTTTCAAGCGTCATGACATCCACTTTAATATAAAATTGTGAAATATCAAATGGAGTGGAATAATAGGAGCGTTTTTCCCAATAGTTCCTACAATTCCGAATGGTTACATCATCACGACGTGACTTTGGATTTTTTGCACTATCGTCTGAATAGATGCACCATGTTGAACTATTATATAAGTCACACCCATCCACTGTACTATGAAGACCAGCAATTTCAATCAAAGCTTGAGGATTATCTTGATGTGTGGTACCAGTCGTAGAAGGTTGTTGATTATTTGTTTTATCATCTTTAAGGGTCAAATTTTCCAACCTTGAATCATTTCCCATTACAATAGCCGCCCAATATCGACTGTTTCGTCCTAAAAATTGAATAACTGACTTTTGTTTAGATTCCCCTCTTAACGTAATATTGTGCATAATGATAATGGCTTCACTACGATTAGGGATGCTTACAAAATACGTTCCTTCGGGGACAACTAACACTCCGCCACCTTTTGCGTCAAGGTTTACAATAGCTGTATTAATTTTTTTTTGATTATTTGAGGCTTCTGCCTGTGAATTAGGGATAACATTATAGTCCTTTAATGAAACTACATTATTCATTTGAGTCCTCCATTTACATGATATAAGAAGATTATTTTTTCTCTTCTTATTCTATCTTCCTAAACTCATTGAGACTAAACAAATCCAGAACCAACTGTGTAGTTCTTTGCAATTTCTTCTGATGATAAAACTCGGTTAAATAACTGCATATAATCTATTGATTGTAATCAAACCCGCTCCTCTCGTAATCGCGTTTCCGATTTAAATAGAAGTATTAGAGTTAAATACAGATCTATTTTATACATCGTCGACTGTCAAAACAGATATTGTCTTAACTCTATTAATATATATATTCGATTGTCCACCGTTTGGTTCATTTGGAAAGGTAATATGGACGGTGTTTGTCAATACAGTTGTCGCGTTTTGTTACTTTAGTAGTAAGCCCCCATTCAAACAACGCATATAAATTAACAGCACCTCTTTGGTACCAAATAAATGGAGGTGTTTTTCTATGCCGGAACAATAATTAACCATCGTCTCCGTTACATTACAAACACGGCTATTCGTGATGCGTACATTTCCGGTACGCTTGTTTTTTATAATTCGGGCTTACTTTCTAATATCCATTATTGCTCTGTATATACATTAATTCCCTTTTAATTGGACATAATTGAAGTAGTAAACTAAAAAACGGTAGTTAAATCTAAGGAGGCAATAATGAATGAAAAAAGAAATTCCTTTTGCGATAGCAACCTTTATTTTTATAACTTTATCAGCTATTACTTATGTTTATGCAGTTGAGGAAAGTAAGAAATTAATTACAATTTCAGAAGATAAATTTGATGTTACAGGAGATGGAAAGGAAGATATTATTACAATAAAAGGAGTACCTTATGAGGAAGGAACACAATTTCTAGAAGAAATTTATTTAGAAATAAAAGCTTCAAACGGTCAATTATATAAAGTAGAGTTAGATGATGGATACAGCCCTAAAATTCAATTTATCGATTTAAATCATGATGGAGTAGTAGATATGTTTATCTCAATCGAAACTGGTGGTAGTGGGGGGATTACAAATCATCATCTTTATACATTAAAAGATTTTACGTTATTACAATTAGGTGTACCAGATCCACTAGTCATTAATGGGCAGCTCCAAAATGATTATAAAGCAAGTATAACGATTGAGGATACGGGTCAATCATATACGTTTGATTTAAGAAATAGAGCGGCAGACTATGAAAAGTTAGGATTATATCAAGATGGGATGTTAAGTGAACCAACTGAATTAATGATTGATCCATATTCAATATTAAAACCTATACAAGTAAATGCAAATAAACAGTTCGGATTAATGGGGATTCAAGCAATTAGCGGGGCATATCATGCAGATAGAATAGCATTAGTTGAATCTACATGGTTATATGAAAAAGGGAAATGGAACCTTAAGAATACAAAAATATTAGAAATGAAGTCAAAAAAGCAAAAAAAGAAAAAATAGACGTTTGTCACGTTTTTTCGTTCTAGTCATAAAATAGGGTATCGGAATACTGATATCTTTTAGAGAAGGGGGTTATTCTGAATGGACAAATTTAATCCTTCGAAGCTAAATGTAATTTACATTCCTCCTACAACTGAATTTAGACCAGTTGATCATCGAAAATATACTTTTTCACAATCAAATAGCTCGGGAGAAATGCTATTATCTATCGGCTACAAGTTTGACAAAAGTGGGGTTCAAAATAATGTTCGTGATGAAGTACTAGCTGAATGGATTCCACAAATGGGTCAATATGTTTTAAGTGGGAAAATGCATATTAGTGATGGGGAATACGATGAGCAACATGCAAGATTACGCTTTTTAATTTTTCAGCGTGAAGTTAAGAATGCTTTAGTAGCCATGATGCTTGGTGATCGAGCATTTTTTTCCCACTATCCGTGGCTGCTAGATTCACCCATATATATTCATTTTCAATCAGATTATGAAGAATACAATAAAATGATTTACTATGGAACACCACGACAATTTTTAAATAGAATGAGTGAAACGGTTGGAACATAGAAGCAATGGAGTAAAGGCTGCTGAATAAGAATATGTGTAGTTTCCTTAAATAATAAAAAATTTAATCGTATGGAAAATGAAGAGAAGAATATTTAAATTCAGTTTAAGATAATAATATTATGTAAACTAATTAAAAAAGTAACATAATGTTTGCCTGTACAAGCAAGATTAGTTATTTTATGTATACAACTTTAGGAAAGTAAACTAAAGTTGTATACATTTTTTTTATTATTGTGCCTTATTCTTACTAGTTCATAGCATTTGAAATTATTTCAAATGCTTTTTCAGCAGCATGAATCGTTTGATCAATATCTTCATTTGTGTGGGCTGTACTAACAAAAAAACATTCATACTGTGATGGGGGAAGAAGAATGCCTTGATTTAGCATTTCAATATAAAACCTTTTAAATAGGTCTATATGAATGTTTTTAGCATCATTGAAATTTTTCAAAGGATTGTTAGTAAATGAAAAACCAATCATTGTGCCTACTTGATTAATGGTGTGAGGAATATGATATTTATTTGCTGCTTTCGATAAACCTAACAGCAATTTACTAGCAATGACCTTTAAATATTCATAGCTTGAACTGTTTAGTTTATTAATTGTAATATACCCAGCTAACATAGCTAATGGATTACCAGATAATGTACCTGCTTGATATATTGGCCCTTCTGGGGCAATCAAATTCATGATTTCTTTCTTTCCACCATATCCTCCTACAGGAAGTCCACCACCTATAATTTTCCCAAGACATGTTAAATCAGGCAAAATTCCATAATAGCCTTGAGCAGAATGGTAGTCTAGTCTAAATCCTGTCATTACTTCATCAAATATGAGCAAAGCGCCATATTGATTTGTTAATAATCGTAATTCTAATAAAAAATCTCGTTCGGCAGGAATGCCTGCCATATTTCCTGCAAATGGCTCAATAATGACCGCTGCGATGGATTGTCCATGGATATGGAATGTTTCTCGAAGCAGCTCAAAATCATTGTATGGGATAGATATTGTGTTTTGTGTGATTTCTTTTGGAACTCCAGGACTATCAGGAAGACCTAAAGTAGCGACGCCAGAACCAGCTTTGACGAGTAAGTGATCACTATGTCCATGATAACAGCCTTCAAATTTAACGATTAATTTTCGACCGGTATAGCCACGTGCTAAACGAAGTGCACTCATTGTTGCCTCTGTGCCCGAGTTTACCATTCTTACTTTTTCAATTGAAGGGATTCGCTCCATAACTAATTCTGCTAATTGGATCTCCTGTAAAGTAGATAGACCAAAGCTTGTTCCACATTCAATCATTTCCTTCAATCCATGGTTGACATCGTTATCTGAATGTCCATGAATTAGTGGTCCCCAAGAAAGGATATAGTCAATATATTCATTTCCATCTATATCATAAATTTTAGAACCTTTTCCTCTTTCAATAAAAATAGGTGAAATACCAATTGCGTTAAAAGATCTTACTGGACTATTAACACCGCCTGGGAGAAGCGCTTTTGCTTTTTGATAGGCATATTTTGAATTATTCTGACGCAACATTTTAACCCCCTAGTTAGCTAGAACATTTTATAACCTTAATGAACAAAGCATACATTGTCAGTTTACCTACAATAATGAATTGATCAATTTAATATTTACTATGTAAATGATAGGTTTTTCCTATGACTAAATAGTGTGCTTTCACAGTAAAAACGATAGTAATTAGTTATTGTTATCATTTGATATTTGGAATTGATAAAATTGTAAGATCTCTTACACTTAATTTTGATGCTAATTCATAAATTTAAGGAGCAATTGAATATGAAGATAAATAAAAAAGGTGGTTATGATCATGAAAGAGGTTAGATCCTATTTTCCAATACTAGAACAACAAATAAATGGTAAGCCTTTAATTTATTTTGATAGTGCCGCCACATCTCAAAAACCCGTTACAGTCATTGAAGCCATCCAAAACTTCTATACAAATTATAATGCTAATGTTCATAGAGGCGTTCATACTTTGGGAGTTAGAGCGACTGAAGCGTATGAGCGATCTCGGATAAAAATTGCCAACTTTATTCATGCTAATTCAGAGCGAGAAATTATTTTTACGAGAGGGACTACTTCAGGTATCAATCTTGTTGCTCAAAGCTATGCTATGAAAGTTTGTCAAGAAGGAGATGAGATTGTTATTTCAGAAGCAGAGCATCACAGCAATTTTATCCCTTGGCAACAAGTAGCTAAAAGCACAGGTGCTGTCATTAAATATATCCCTCTTCAA
Organism: Cytobacillus sp. Bva_UNVM-123; assembly: GCF_046351715.2. Lineage (NCBI taxonomy): Bacteria > Bacillati > Bacillota > Bacilli > Caryophanales > Bacillaceae > Cytobacillus > Cytobacillus sp. Bva_UNVM-123. Next base: position 2,594,144 of record NZ_CM177772.1, on the reverse strand, counting down.
AGTGATGGAACAATGGAGATTAATGATATAAAACAAACAATTTCGTCTAAAACAAAACTTTTAGCCATATCTCATATTTCAAATGTATTAGGTAAAATAAATCCAATAAAGGAAATTTCCGAACACGCTCATCAATATGGAGCAAAAATATTAGTAGATGGAGCTCAAAGTGCAGCACATTTGAAAATAGATGTTCAAGAGTTAAATTGTGATTTTTTCGTATGCTCTGGCCACAAGATGTTAGGTCCTACAGGAATTGGTTTTTTATATGGGAAGCTGGATTTATTAGAAGAAATGGAGCCGACTGAATTCGGTGGCGAAATGAATAATTATGTTGGCATAAATAATTCTACGTGGAAAGAAGCACCATGGAAGTTCGAAGCCGGTACACCGAATATAGCGGGTGTAATTGGCTTAGGTGCTGCAATCGATTTTTTAAATGAGATGGATGTAGAAGTAATCGCCAAACACGATAAGCAGTTAACAAATTATGCACTTTCACGAATGAAAGAAATAGAAGAATTAGCGATTTATGGGCCAACCGAAGACAGAGTTGGGATGATTACATTTAACCTACAAGATGTCCATCCACATGATTTAGCAACTGTTCTAGATGTTGATGGCATAGCAATTAGGGCTGGACATCATTGTTGTCAACCTTTAATGAGACGATTTAATGTTAGTGCTACTGCAAGAGCTAGTTTCTATCTTTATAACACTGAAGAGGAAATCGATGTTTTTATTCAAGTCCTTCAAAAAGTAAAAAAATACTTCCGGAGCTTTTAATATTGAATTCAGCAAGAATTTTACGCATTAATGCATATTAACTACTTTTAATCATGGTACTAATTTCTGTTAGTTGAGCAATAAATTGTCTTGTTGAGGCACACATATATTTATCTTTTCTATAGATAATCCCGATTTCCCTATTAGGAGTTGGATTTTTAATCGAGATTATTTTAATTTTATGATGATATAGGCCTTCTAAATATGGCCTTGGCAAAATCGTTACTCCTATCCCTTCGGATACCATATGGATAATCGATTCCATTGTGGTTAATTCCAAAACAGGCTTTAGAGAAAAACCTAGATTTTTACAATAATGATCAATCAATGTTCTCAAGTAATAGTTTTTAGGAAGTAAAATCGTGCGCATGTTTAATAATTCAGCTAAATTAATAGAATCATTATTTCCGACTTGTAAATCGACGGGGACAGCAAGAGAAAGTTCTTCGTTGAACAAAGGAACTGATTCAAGCTCTTCATCCTTTACAGGCAAAAACATAACCCCTAAATCGAGCGTGTTTTCTAGGAGTCCTTTACGAATATCACCAGTGCGTAAGCCATGTACAGCAAGTTCAATATTTGGATAAAGCTTATTGAACTTAATGATGGTAGGAGGGAGTAAGTAACTAACGGTAGTAAGCAGAGAACCAATGGTGAGTTTTCCTCGCTGTAGTCCATTTAAATCATTAAGAGCTGCTTGAGCTTGTTCTATTTCGTGAAAGATCCGATGGGCATAAACGAGCAATAACCGTCCTGCTTCTGTAAGGGCGGTTTTTTTGCCTATGCGATCAAAAAGTGGCATACCAACTTCATGCTCTAATAATTTGATTTGTTGGCTTAATGATGGCTGTGAAATATTTAAACTTTCAGCAGCCCTTGTAAAATGTAATTCTTTACACACGGCCATAAAATATTCTAAGTGTCTAAGTTCCAATTAAGTCCCCCCTAGTTCATTCCATAGTTAATAACTATTATTATTATATTAATAATTAGATTGAACAATAAGTATTAGTTAGTATACTTGATTAATGTAAAGGAAACAAGAAATATAGTACATTACAGGGGGAATAACAACGAAAATTGAAAATAAAAGCGTAGGTTTTAAAATTGAATGGAATTTTTTGAGTATGAACATTTTGAATAAAAAAAGATTGATTCTTAAGTATGAATCAGATAGTGAGGCTGTTAAAATGAACGTACCTATGTTTGCTCTAAAAGAACAATATTTGAATATAAAAAAGGAAATAAACGAAGCGCTAGAAATGGTTATGTTAAATGCTCATTATATCCTTGGACCAAATGTAAAAAAAATTGAACAAGATGTAGCTGCTTATTGTAATGTTAAACATGGAGTCGGTGTTGCAAATGGCAGTGATGCCATTCATATTGCGCTAGAAGCTTGTGGAGTAGGGGCTGGCGACGAAGTGATTGTACCTTCGTTCACATTTTTTGCTACTGCTGGAGCAGTAGCTCGCGCTGGTGCAACGCCAGTGTTTGTTGATATTGATCCAAAAACATTTAATATTGATCCGAATAAAATAGAGGAAGCAGTAACAGAAAAGACGAAAGCAATTATCCCGGTCCACTTATATGGTCAAATGGCTAATATGGATCCCATTAATAAGATTGCCCAAAAATATGGATTATTTGTTATCGAAGATGCTGCACAAGCTATAGGCGCAGAGTACAAGGGAAAAAGGGCAGGAGAACTAGGAACAGCAACTACATTTAGTTTCTTCCCAACGAAAAATCTTGGTGCTTATGGCGACGCTGGAATGATCGTAACAGACAATGCAGAGCTGGCAGAAAAAATGACAATGTTCCGCACGCACGGAAGTAAACCGAAGTATTTCCACCATGTACTAGGTTATAATAGTCGCCTTGATGAACTTCAAGCAGCGATCTTAAATGTGAAATTTCGATATTTGGAAGAATGGACAAGAAAACGCTGTGAAAAAGCAATGAACTACACTCAACTTTTAAATGAAGAACTAGGAGAGAAAATTGTTACTCCTTTTATAAGTAATGATTGCTCTCATATCTTTCATCAATACACAATACGTGTACAAAAACGTGATGAACTTCACCAATTTTTAAAAGAAAACGGCATCGAAACGATCGTTTATTATCCTATGCCTCTTCACTTACAGCCTGTTTTTAAGGACTTAGGCTACAAAGAAGGAGATTTGCCTGAAACCGAAAAAGCAGCAAAGGAAGCCATTTCACTTCCAATGTTCCCTGAGTTAACAGAGGAAGAGCAATATTATGTTGTAAGCAAACTAAAAGAATTTTATCATAAGAATTAGTTAAGAAAATAACAATGTATATACGAATAGACGGCTTCATTCACATTCAATGAAAGCCGTCTTTCTTATTGTTCTCATGTAGTATAAACTTTCATGAGAGGTATATTTATGGAACATGGCTGCCTAATTCAAATTATGAGAGAACAGACGGTTTGGATTTTGAGGTAACGGATGTGTTAAATTCAACATTTCCAAATGAAATGAAAATGAAGCTCTATATACCCATTAAAGTATAACAAAAGGAGAGAATAGCAATGAATCACGAAAAGGTCTTTAGCGATTTCCCAATATTAGAATCTACGACCATTCTCTTAAAAAAAATTGAAGAAGTACATTTGCAGGACGTTTATACAATCTATGATAACGAAAATGTATTTGAATATTGCGGGATCATTCCTAAACATAATATACAAACAGTAAGCAAAATGATCGGTCATTTTGATAGGGATTTCCGTAAAAAAAGTAGAATTAAGTGGGGAATCTTTCAAAAAAATCAAAGTGATAAATTAGTAGGAATGATTGAAGCAATGGATTTTAACCAAAAAGTGGATATGGTTACGATCGGATATTTTTTAGCAGAAGACTATTGGGGCAAGGGCCTTGCAACGGAATCTGTTCGTCTACTCGTAAAATTTTTATTTCTAGAAGTACATGTAAACCGAATTCAAGCGGAGGTCATGCCTGCGAATGATGTATCCAAAAAAGTCCTCTTAAAGAATGGTTTTTGCAAAGAAGGCTTGTTAAGACAAGCGACTCTTTGGTCTGGTAAAGGAATCGTCGATTTAGAAATATACGGTATTCTTAAAAAGGATTATATATACGAATAAAATAAAAACTTTTAATTGAATGGAGACATAAAATATAACGATAAAGGACAGTATTTCCAAAAAACTGCTTTATGTTTCTGTCAATCTATTGATTTATTACTATTTTATGGTATAATTTTCTTACGATTAAGGAAGGGAGTGAGAATAAGCAATGACTAATTTAATGAAGATAACCTTGGAATTTATATTTATTGCCTCTCACTCAAGCGGAAGAAAAAATTAATGTATTTGAATTCATGATTAAAAAAGTTGGGCAATGGAGCATTGACTTTCTAAAAAAGAACGGAATGTGGAGCCACAAGGTTATTTTATTTACCTTGTGGCTTTTTTATTTGGAAGATAAATGCTCTAGTTTAAATATAAATTCCGGCAGTCTTCTCATATTTATGACTGGAGGTAAGTTTAAATACGAGTGAAAATTAATAAAAAAGTAAATAAGGAGTTGTCGGGTTTTGTTGAAATTAAAATATCTCTTTAACAATGTAGATTTAGCAGAAATGTTATTAAACAATTGGGCATTTGATAAACAATCGCTTGATATGTTTAAGTATTACAGAATCTCTTCAAATGCTATTTATCCATTTCAAACGCAAGGCAAGACACAGCTATTAAGATTTTCGCCAAAGTCTGAAAAATGTCGTGAAAACATTTTGGCAGAGCTTGAATTTATATCATACTTGCAGTCTAAGAATTATGGAGTTTTAGAAACAGTTGCGTCAAAGAAAGGAGAAGAACTTGTCGAAATACAAACGCCCTGGGGAGAGTACTTTGCTTCTGTTTTTAAACGTGTAAAAGGTGTACAGCTCAATCAGACTGATTTAAGTGATGTCGTTATTTTCAGTTATGGAAAAGCACTAGGAAGGCTTCATCAGTTTTCTAGTGAGTACAATCCTACGAAAAACAAGCGGTGGTCATATAATGACGTGTTAAATTGGATTCATCATATTCTAGTTGATTTTCCACATGAAAAATCAGCTTTGATGGAAACGAAGTTATTACAAGATTATTTTAACTCTATTCCTATGGCAAAAAACAAATTTGGACTGATTCATTATGATTTTGAATACGATAATGTATTTTATGATGAAGAGTCTAAATCTTGTAACATTATTGATTTTGACGATGCCATGTATCACTGGTATGTGATGGATATAGAACAAGCATTAAATAGTTTGCAAGATTGTATTCTGCCTGAAATGTTTCAGCAGAAAAAACAATGCTTTTTGAACGGATATCACACTGAATTTGAGTTCTCCGATGATATGATGTCATTAATACCAGCTTGTAGGCGATTTGCAAATTTGTACGGGTATGTACGCGTATTAAGATCAGTAGAAGATATATGGGACCATGAGCCACAATGGCTAGTAGATTTGAGAAAGAATTTAATTGTGGCAATGAAAAATGAATCTTCTTCCTTTGGAATGGAATTATAAGAAAGCTTTCAGCGAAATTTGAAAAGAAGATTGCTTACAGAAGTTGAAAATAAATACGATTGAAGACACTAGGGAAGGAGAAGGTGATGACAATTAAAAGAATAGATTTAAATAATCTATCATATAAAACTAATTACTCTAGTGATGTGACGGAGCGTGAAAAATTATATCATCTATTTGAAAGCGTGTTTGGCATTCACTCAGGCACACTTCGGGATTTTTCCAACAAGGGCCTTTGGAACGACAATTATATTCCATATACGTACTTTAATGGTGACAAGGCTGTAGCAAACGTTTCTGCTTTTCCACTCGCTATGATTATAAATGGAGAGTTAAAGAATTGTATGGGGATTCAATCAGTCATGACAGATCCTGATTATCGAAAAAATGGCCTAATGAAAGTATTGGTCCAAAAGATGTTGAATGATATTGATCATACGTCTGAAGGTGCTTTTTTATTTACAAGCAGCCCTCAACTATATACACCATTCGGCTTTAAGGAAGTTAAACAATATTACTTTAAAAAGGAATTTAATCAACAATCTATTAAACAAAAATATTCTTTAAGAAAGTTAGAACCTTTAACTGACTCAATTCATTTAAAAATGTTAGCTGATGTATTTAAAAAAAGACAACATTTATCAACTGTTTTTGCTCCACTTTCTTATTTGGAGTGTCTTTACTTTAATTTATATGATCCTTGGATATATGAAAGACTTTACTTTATTGAGGAGTTAAAATTAATTATTGTATTTGAAGTTCAGGATGGAATTTTACGGATGTATGATGTCATAGGGGAATCAATACCTTCATTAGAAGAAGTGTGTTCTTGTATTCCATACAACTTCCATTCAATAGAATTTTATTTTAATCCAGATTCATTTGCTCTCGACGATATAATGGCAATAGAATTTAAAACTGAAAACACGTTAATGGCAAGAGGTTTATTTCAATTAGAAAAAGGCTTCTTCATGATGCCATTAACATCTGAATTTTAATGGAGTTAAGGCAAGGGGTTTCCATTCATATTAAGCAGGGGGAAAGAGCATGAATTATAATATTATAGTTTTATTAGAGAGTAATGATAAATTTGCTACCTTTTTGAATACAAAGATAAAAGAATTTAACAATGAGCATTCCATTCACCATAAAAATGCGAGAGAAAAAGGGTATATTCAACCTATAAATATTATCATAACTGATGAAAATGAAACATGGATCGGTGGAATAAATGCAGACGTATATTGGGATTGGGTTGAAATAAATGATTTTTGGATTTGTAATGAATTAAGAGGTCATGGTTTAGGTGGACTTTTACTTGATAAAACTGAGAAAATTGCGCGAGAAAAAGGAGCAAAGAAGGCACTATTAACTACCTTTGAATTTCAAGCACGTACTTTTTATGAATTAAAAGGCTATAAAGTCGTAGGCGAAATCAAGGATTATCCTCCTGGAAGCAGCTATTATACGATGGTGAAGACTCTAATTTAAAAAAATCTATTAAAAAAGATGCTAATTGGCGTTTCGGTGATAGTATTTGTACCACGCCTTTAGAAGGAGGACTGAAAATGGTCATACAATCTAATATGTCTCCAGAAGCAATTGTCGATGTATGGGTCGAAACTGCAGCTGTTTTCAAAAAGTATAATGTACCTCTTATTAAACAATCATTGGAAACCTTAATTGGAAACGAACAATTACCATCATTGCTTCGAGAATTAAATTTGGTTGTGGGTAGTTCCACTGCAACTTGTATAGAAGGTGGCTGACAAATGCCATCGAAAAAGGAGTAGTTACTTCTTATATTTAAAAAATGGCTTAGCTGCTTACTCTAAGCCATTTTTGCTAAAAGGACTTTCCAATCTTACTGCTCATGGGACCAAGTGATTGATTCCCCTGTTTTAGGGCAACTCGGAAACTTCTCTCCTTGCTGAAGAGCTACATGTTCACCATCTGCATCTATATAATGACCTGACTCCATTACCGTTTCTCCTGTTCGATGGGTATGGTTTGACTATTCGAATAGAGAAATATTATAGATAATGCCCTATCTTTCTTATATACCATTATGATATTTAACCTACCTAAATCCAAATTGAGGTCGGTTTTCCATGTTATAATAATGAAGGAGAATAATTTAATCCGAGGTGACTTATGGAATATAATGAAGAACAAGAGATGAGCAAGATAAATAAGCAAATAAGTTCATTGGACGAAGAAACGCTTTTTATTGTGTCGCAAACCTTTAAGGCTTTATCAGACCCAACAAGAATTAGAATTCTTTATTTATTATCTCAAAAACAGCACTCTGTTAATGAAATAGCTGAAAACTTGCATATGCTCCAATCTACTGTTTCACACCAATTAAGATTTTTAAAAAACTTGCGACTCGTTAAATTCCGTCGTGAAGGGACAACCATGATCTATTCATGTGATGATGATCATGTGATGGATATTCTAAAACAAACGATTGACCATGCAAGACATCATTAATATTTTTTGTAGGAGCTTATAATAACAAGCTTCTTTTTTTATGTCTATTTTATGTAAAAAGATATTATGCAAATAAGAGAATTAGAAAATTGAAATTGACAGAAAACTAGGTTGAGTATATAATCTTTATATGAGCACATATTCATATTATTGAAAAGCTTAATGAAATTTTTTACTTCTATGAGGTACATCATGGCGGAAGCAGCATATGATAAAATATATATGTGTAGATGTTCATATATATGATTTTCATGCTTGCTTGAACTTGTTTGGAAAATAACAAGAAAGGATATTTAAAAATATCAAGAAAACCAGGTGATAAGATGGGAGCAAAAGCGATAAGAAAAGAACTTGTACTTGAAGGTCTTGATTGTGCCTCATGTGCAGCTAAAATTGAAAACAATGTCAAGACAATAAATGGAGTTGAGGCATGTTCAGTTAACTTTGTAACAAAAACATTAACAATAGAAACTGCAAGTACAAAAAACGAGTCAATTGTCGATGAAGCAAAATCACTAATTAATAAATTGGAACCAGATATTCGGATTAATGATAAAGCAAATGGTTCCAGTACGAAACAGGTATTATTTTTACAAGGACTTGATTGCGCTAATTGTGCAGCAAAAATTGAAAAGCATGTAAATAGCGTGGACGGTGTGACTGTAGCATCTGTAGATTTTGTTTCAAAAAAGCTTATGATTGAAGCGTCAAACTCAAATACACTTCAAAAAATTGTAAGGGAAGTATCCATTAGCATTCCAAAGATTGAACCAGACATTGAAGTTATACTAGAACAAAATTCGATAGTGGACGAAAAACAAGGCTTAGGCTTGAAAAAGTTGATTACTAGGCTCTCAGTGGGTTTCATTTTAGGAGCAATCGCGTTAATTTTTAATCTTGGGGCGGCTATTGAAATTCCTCTCTTTTTAATTTCTTACTTATTAGTTGGTGGTGATATTTTAATAAGAGCAGGGAAGAATATTGTACGCGGACAGGTATTTGATGAAAACTTCTTAATGTCCATAGCAACAATTGGTGCATTTGCTATCGGGCAATATCCTGAAGGAATTGCTGTTATGCTATTTTACCAGGTTGGAGAATTATTTCAAAGTATAGCCGTTAATCGTTCACGAAAATCAATTAGTGATTTAATGGATATTCGTCCAGAGTATGCTACCTTAAAAGTTGGGAATGAAACGAAGAAAGTTTCACCAGAGGAAGTTAATGTAGGCGATCTTATTATAGTAAAACCTGGAGAGAAAATACCGCTCGATGGGATGGTTACTGAAGGAAATTCGATGGTTGATACTTCTGCTTTGACAGGTGAGTCAGTTCCAAGAGAGGTTGAGGCAGGTAGTGAAGTTTTAAGCGGCTTTGTGAATTCGAATGGTGTTTTGTCCATTCAGGTCACTAAAGCATATAGTGAATCAACTGTAGCCAAAATTCTAGACTTAGTTCAAAACGCAAGCAGCCGTAAAGCGCCGACAGAGAACTTTATTACAAAATTCGCCCGTTACTACACTCCTGTTGTAGTTATGATTGCAGCTATGCTTGCAATCATTCCGCCACTTATGATTGAAGGTGCATTATTTTCTGACTGGGTATATCGAGCGCTTGTTTTCTTAGTTATTTCTTGTCCGTGTGCACTGGTTGTTTCTATTCCTCTTGGATTTTTTGGTGGAATTGGCGGTGCATCTAGAAGTGGAATTCTCGTAAAAGGCAGCAATTATTTAGAAGCTTTAAATAGTGTGAAATATGTGGTATTTGATAAAACGGGAACATTAACAAAAGGTGTTTTTAAAGTGACAGACATTTCTCCTGAAGGGGATGTAACGAAGGAAAGCTTGTTGGAATACGCAGCACTTGCTGAAAGTTACTCGAACCATCCTATTGCTCAATCGATTTTAGCAGCGTATGGAAAAGAGATTGAAAAAGAAAAAATTGACCAATATGATGAAATCGCTGGTCATGGAATCAAAATCAAAGCTAACGGAAAAACGATTCTAGCCGGAAACAAAAAGTTAATGAACAAAGAAGCTATTTCCTTTAAAGAAGAAGATGTCATCGGAACAGTGGTGCATCTAGCAGTAGATGGAAAATATGCGGGGTATATTGTTATTGCGGATGAAGTAAAGGAAGACTCTAAAAAGGCGATTGAAGAATTAAAGGCAATAGGTATAAAAAAGACCGTTATGCTGACAGGTGATGCGAAACAGGTAGGAGAAAAAGTCGGGCATACATTGGGATTAGATGAAGTTTGTGCCGAATTGCTGCCGCACGAAAAAGTGGAGCAAATAGAGCGGCTGGACAGTCATAAGTTGAAAAATGAAAAGCTTATCTTTGTCGGTGATGGGATTAATGATACACCTGTATTAGCAAGAGCGGATATTGGTATTGCAATGGGGGGATTAGGTTCAGATGCAGCCATTGAAGCAGCAGATGTTGTCATTATGACTGATGAACCTTCAAAAATTGTCACAGCTATTAAAATCGCAAAACGCACGCGTAGAATTGTTTGGCAAAATATTATATTTTCCCTTTCTATTAAAGGGGTTGTCTTAATATTAGGTGCATATGGTCTTGCAACCATGTGGGAAGCCATTATTTCGGATGTTGGTGTGACCTTAATTGCAGTACTAAATGCAATGCGTGTATTAAAAGTTGATCGTTTATCTTAAGGCATGATGCTTTCAACTTATGAATTGGTGCAGTGTTTTGTGATTCCAGGATGATAAGAGAAGGGGAGAATCTTATTTTATTAGATTCTCTCTTTCTCTTTATTTTTATGCATATTTTAACCCTTTGAACAAAAATGATTCCTTTCTCAATCTATTTTTTATGATGAATTTATGAATACTTTGTGTCTTTTGTGAGATTTATCCAAAACTGCATAGTTTCTTGACAATCATTTCCTATATTTACAGTACGTATATTTAAAACACTATAAGAGTAGGTGCAATATTTGGAGCAGATTAATCTTTTGTTAGCATTTGGAGCAGGCTTTTTATCATTTATCTCACCTTGTGCTCTACCACTTTATCCTGTCTTTCTCTCCTATATAACTGGGATGACAATTCTTATTTCTATATTAATCCCATTGTTTGGAGGATTCACTGGATTTTAATACTAGGATACATATATTTACTTTTATTTGGAGGAAGGAATATGAAGAAGAAACGACTTATCATCAGAAGTGTGATTTTGGTTATAATGATTGCTGCAATCAGCTATACACTATATGCCAATTTTACAAAGGATAAAGTAGGTAATTTAGCGATTGGAGATAAAGCACCGGATTTTCTCCTTTCTGATATAAATGGCAACAAACATCAGCTATCAGAATATGAAGGCAAGGGAGTGTTCTTGAACTTTTGGGGAACATGGTGTAAGCCGTGCGAAAGGGAGATGCCCTATATGAATAATCAGTATAAAGGATATAAGGATCAAGGTGTGGAAATTTTGGCCATAAATGTAGGGGAGCCGGACTTTTCTATAAATAAATTTGTTGAAAAACATAAGCTTGTTTTTCCTATCCTTAAAGACACCAATAGAGATGTAATGACCTTATACAATATTAACCCTTTGCCAACGACGATGTTGATCGATCCTTCAGGAACGATTATAGCTATAGAAACAGGCGAGCTTTCTGAGGAGCGAATTATAAAAATGATGGAGAGCATTAAACCTCAATAGTAGGGATATGGAGTGGCAACTGCAACTTTCATAGTATTACAAAAAACTAGTAACAACTTAAAAGGATGTTACTAGTTTTTTTGTAAGGTCTGTTTCTGGATATTTTCTACATTACGCTGGAAACCAAGATAGTAAAATTAATTTTATAAATCTGTTCCTTCACCGAGGCGAACTACTCGGGAGGTACCTTGCTGTCTTTTTGTGACATTTCTTGTGTCAAAAACAAGAGTGGCATGTCGTAGGATTTTGTCTAGTGGAATGATAGAATGGTCTGTTAATATAATCACACAATCCATCTCATTTAACACTTGTTCTGTCAATTCTGTATTTGTAAATATATGGTCTTCAATAGTTATGGATGGAATATAGGGGTCATGATAGATGACGTAGGCCCCCTTTTGTTTGAACTTATTTATTATCTTTACGGCAGGAGAATCGCGTGTATCCGCTACATCTCTTTTATATGTGATTCCGTATATAAGAATCTTTGCCGATGAAATGGATTGCATAGAATGTAAAAGCTCTTCAGTACGACCAACGATATAGTCAATCATTTTTTCGTTTGTACGATCGGATAAGGTGATAAATTCACTGCTCATCTCCATTTGCTGCAGTTTCCATTGTAGATATAAAGGATCAACTGGAATACAATGCCCTCCTATCCCAGGACCTGGATAAAACGGGCTAAATCCATAAGGCTTTGTAGAAGCAGCATCGACTACTTCCCAGAAATCAATCTTTAATTGATCACATAGAATGGCCATCTCATTGACAAATGAAATATTAACAAAACGGAAGGTGTTTTCAAGGAGCTTGGTTAATTCAGCTGCTTCCGTTGAGGAAACGGGAATGACCTCTCGATATACTTTCCCGTAAAGAGACTCTGCCTTCTCCGTGCACTTCTTTGTCACCCCCCCGATAACCTTCGGAATATCTTCAATTCGATATTTATCATTACCAGGATCAATTCTTTCAGGAGAATTTGCTAGGAAAAAATCTATGCCTGCATGCAGTCCACTTTGTTCAAGAATAGGCAATAATACTTCCTTTGTAGTCCCTGGAAAAGTTGAACTTTCTAAAATAACAAGCTGCCCTTTTTGCAGCTGCTTTTGAATTTCCTTTCCTGCGCTCATGACAAAGCTTAAATCAGGTGTTTTTCTTTTTGAAAGTGGTGTAGGTACACAAATAATAATAGTGGAAGCGTCTTTTATATCCTCAAAGTTTGTTGTTGCATGGAAATGTCCACAGTCTATTACCTTCTTTAACGTCAGATCATCGATATCTCCAATATAGCTTTTTGAATTTTGAAGCATAGTGATTTTACTAACATCCTTATCAATTCCCGTTACAAGAAACCCTTTTTTCGCGAGAAAGACAGATAAAGGAAGTCCTACATACCCTAAGCCAATAACAGCAATTTTATCTTTTATCCTTTGTGAATCATGCTTGTCCAACCATCTATACTCCTCTCGTCGTTATTAAAAATATTTACCATATTAAAATATGTGCAGTAAAAGAGATGGAACTGGACAAGCAACTAAACCTATTAAAATTAGGTGTTATTTTTTAGGAAATTTGTTTGAGATCCAATAAACCCGGATAAGGTGCATCCTCATTGAATGAAAGAAAAATGAGTGCCGCTGGTTACAAGCCGTTTCACTTTGCACATGTAGATCATAGATTAGCGGGGAGCAAACAATGGTCAGTATATTTTAGGCTCAAAAGTTCGCGAGCGATGAAGTCATTACTACCCCTTTTAACTGACATGTGTAGAAAGAAAGGAGATTGAATATGAATCTCGGAAAAGTAGCTGTAACAGGCGGTGCGGGATTTTTAGGGTCACAGCTTGTGAAGAGGCTTTTGCCTTTGTGTGACCATATTTATATTATTGATGATTTATCGACCGGTAACAAGGCGGCCATCCCACTGTCCGAACGGGTAACCTTTTATGAAGAAAGCATCACAAATGTAAAGGTGCTGGAAGAGGTGTTGCCCCATGTGGATTATATCTTTCATTTTGCCTGTAAAAATCTTGTCTTATCTGTTGAAAATATGAATAATGATTTTGAAACGAATTTATACGGCGGCTATTTGCTGCTTCAAAAAGCACAAGAATGCTGCAGGAGGTTAAAGCGATTTGTCTATGCCTCTACCACCTCGATTTACAGTGATGCTGACATCCTTCCGACACCAGAATCTTATTATAATATTAATCTTCCTTATGCAGCTAGTAAGTTCTCGATGGAACACTATTGTCATGTTTATTATCAAATGTATCAATTGCCTTTCACGATTTTACGGTTTTCCAATGTATATGGTCCAGGACAGCTAGCCTCGAACCCATATTGCGGGGTTGTAGCGAAATTCTTTGAAGCAGCACAAAATCAGCAGCCAATGATAATTTATGGAGATGGTAGCCAAACGCGTGATTATACGTATGTGGAAGACGCGATAGATGCTGTGTTATTGGCAGTTGCCCAAGAAAAAGCAGTTGGAGAAGTTTATAACGTTGGAACAGGGATGGAAACTAGCGTACTCGAACTAGCAAAAGAAATTCAGAAGGCTTGTGGGCAAAAGGATCTTACACTTAAGTTTATGCCGAAACGAAAAGTGGATGTCGTGCACCGAAGGAGTATTTTAGCGAAGAAAATTCAAACTGAAATAAATTGGAAAAACCAACATTCTATTGCAGAAGGGATTAGAAAAACCTATGCATGGCTTAAAGGAGTGGAGGAAAATGAAAATCTTCCACGGAACAACTGAAATTGCTGGCCAAATGGGGATTTTGAGCAACGCCTTGACCAAAAAAGGGCATTGTTCAGTTGGTTATAATACCTTTCACTCTTACCTGGGCTATAAAGACTTTCTCGTGAATACCGATCAGAGGGGACTTGTGGAAAAGGTTCCACAAATTCTCGAAGATTATGATCTGTTCCATTTTCATTATGGTACGACTCTCTCCCCGGATTTTACCGATTTACCGGAAATCAAAAAACGAAATAAAAAAATGATCATGCACCACTGGGGGAATGATGTCCGGTTTCATGAGCAGGCCAGAATTCACAACCCGTATGTTTATACGGGCGACTCGCCGCCTAATGAAGATATTCATGCTAAATTAATGAAAATTACGCAATATATCAAAGAAGCCATTGTTCAGGACTATGAAGTGTATGATTATATCAAAGATTATTATGATAAGGTGCACGTAGTTCCTATTGCCATTGATCTTACACATTTTCAGCCCCACTTTCCTTCCGTGGATAAAGATCGGCCGCTCATCCTTCATGCACCGACGAATCCTAAATTCAAGGGTACCTGCTATATTGAAAAGACGATTGACAGATTAAAAGAAGAATTCGATTTTGACTATCGGCGGATTGAAAAAATGAATCATGAGGAGGTCATTAAACAATATAGGGATGCGGATATCATAATTGACCAAGTTTTATGCGGCTCCTATGGCTTGCTTAGTGTGGAGTCGATGGCCCTTGGTAAGCCTGTGTTGACGTTTATTCGTCCGGATCTCATTTCCTCGTTCCCTCCGGATTTGCCGATAGTAAATGCCAATCCTTCAAATTTATTCGAACAGGTTAAACGGCTGCTTGATAACCCGGAGCTTGGCAGGGAGCTTGGCGTCAGAGGTCGCAAGTATGTGGAAAAGGTCCATTCACATGATCTAGTCGCTGATCAATTGCTCACTATTTATTCGAATTTAAGGGGTTAAGGAAAAACATAACAATGCTATTATTATGCAAAAAAAACTGGTTTCAAGGAATTGAAACCAGTTTGCGCTTTTCTTATACTGGAAATGCTGCAGTTGGATAAACAGGTGTATAGGTTTTTTTTATGAAGGAATAGAGGTAAGCATACTCTTGAGGATGATGTTTATAAATCTTGTGAATGGATTGATTAGGAAATTGAAAAACTAGAAGGCTTTTTTTCATATATTCGTTGTAAACTCCGTAATTTAAATAATCAAGCAAATGGTTTTCCTTATAGAGAAGCCCTTTCCCAAAAGTGATTTGCATGCCGGTGCGGTAATATTTTGCAAATACAGTAGAGTTGGCAATCCATGTATAATCCGGTCCTGTAGCTCCATAATAGTTTGGATGAGTGCAGGCAGCATCAAATCCAAACTTCTTCCACTCCAGACATCCTGCAGAACCATACTGCTGCAGCCATAATGACAACAGTCCTTTTTGGCGAATATAAGCGGTCACATTTTTAACAAGATTTTCATCACGGCTGTCAATAGATGCCCGAGGCCAAACAAATCCCCGAAAGGTTAATTTGTTTTTGAGAGTAGCTTTCTTTTTCCAAGTACTCAAAAACTGATAAATCCACCATATCATCGCTGCATACCGGTCTTTTTCTTTTTTAAAATTTATTCTTCTACCGTCTAACATCCCAAAATTTGTTTGCGTAAGAATAGGATAAGGTATTGTCACCCAAATATCTGTTTTCTTGCCTTTTAACGAATTGTAAGCTGCTGCATCCAAATTGTAATATTTTTTGAAAAGCTCTTTTAATACCAGTTTCCAATCCTCTTTTTTCGGTAATGTCCCGAAATCGGCATAAATCGGGTTGATAAAATGATTTTTCCTGCCACTAATTGGATTGAAGATCAATCCTCCAAACATTGAATCAACAGGGACGCCATTAACTATATATGATTGATATGGCTTTAATTCTTTAGCTGTCCAATTGGGAATCCCATATTTAGTGTCCCCTCTATAGGGAAGCAGGCAAAGGTGATTTTGTACACCGAGCTCTTCTGCTGACATATATTCATTTGTTGACAAGAGATTACTACTCCTTCCTGTAGTTGTCTAGCTCAAGCGCCTACCCTTCACAGGTCGATAGCCTGTCCATCATGAAGGTTAATAAAGCAACTAACACCTGCTTTGTTCTTATGCTTATGGGGGTGGGTGAAGCGCTTGAGTATTTCTTATTGTCCTACTACAGCGTATGAGCCTCTCGGATAAATGGTGAGTAAGCATGTCCCCATTTTATTATCTGTAAATAACCAACTTGGACAAAGCGAATATACTATAGAGGAAGGAGTGATTTGTATGAAAATTGTCCATGCCCCAACTGAAATTGCTGGACAGATGGGAATTATCTGTAAAGAATTACGGAAGAAAGGGCATCACGCTGCTGGATATAACGGCTTTCACACGTATTTAAATTATAAAGGAGATATTCTTAACACAGACGCATTTGAGGTAATGAGGGAGCTGGAATTCCTCATTAATAATGCTGAGATTTTCCATTTTCATAATGCCAACACGTTTCTACAGGATTTCTCTGATCTACCGTTATTAAAGGAAATGGGGAAGAAAATGGTAATGCATCACTGGGGTAGTGATGTCCGTAGTGTGAAAATGGTAAGAAAGCTGAATCCCTATCAGCTTCCACCTACGTATTTTACGGATTTACAAATTGATAGGCAGCTTAAACAACTAGCGAATTATATTGATACAGCAATCGTTCAGGATTATGAAGCTTACCCTTACGTAAAAGACTATTACAAAAAGGTATTTGTCTTGCCGCTTGCATGTAATGTTGAGAACTTTGAGGTTTCTTATCCATCCGAATCCAATCATAAGCCTACCATTATCCACGCCCCAACAAATCGTTCATTTAAAGGGTCAATCCATGTAAAAGAGGCTATTAAGAAAATACAAGGCAAAGCTGAGTTTACGTATCAGATCGTTGAAAAAATGAGTCATGAAAAGGCGCTCGAGATTTATAAGAAAGCAGATATCATTATTGATCAGCTGCTTTGTGGAACATATGGAATGTTCAGTGTCGAAGCGATGGCCATGGGCAAACCGGTTGTTGCATTTATTAGAGATGATGTCCGTAAAAAGTTCCCCGCTTCTCTGCCAATCGTACAAGCAACTCCAGAAACTCTTGCTGATGTCCTATTAAAGTTGATTCAAAACCCGAAGGAACGTCATGAACTCGGAATAGCAGGCAGAAGGTATGTGGAAGAGTATCATTCAGCTAAACGGGTAACGAACGAGCTAATTAAGATCTATTATCAGCTATAAAAGGCTTATTTCAAATAAAAATATTATTTATTGACTGTAGTTTCGAGCTATCCGTTCAATGACCTTTACCCGGTTATTGAACGGGTGGCTTTTGTGTTTGCCTTATTCATAGAGCATATTAATCCATATTTCTTTAAATAATATTGACATTGTCTTCACCTCATCTTTACCTCTCTCTAATAATCTGTAAACAGTACAAAGATACTTTGAAATAGAAGGGAACGAACGACTATAGAAAGAGGGAAGAAGCATGAAAACCGCGTTGCCACGTCGATTGTAGAGGGAATTAAAGAATACATTTCCACAAAACAGGGGGAATTCCGAGAATCTATTAGCCTATGTGAAAATATGTAGAGTGTGTAGCACAGATTGTGTTGATCTATGTAGAAAGTGAAGAAGTACGAGTAGGTATCTTTACCTCCTGCTCTTAAGATGTTTTAAAGTGAGGACATGATGTAATATGGAAAGTATACAACTTAACCGTTTGAGGAAAAGGAAACTAAAAAAAAAATTAAGATAATGATTGTGCTATTTATGATGATATCTGGCTTTTTGATGATAGATCAATTTATGAGAAGCCCATCTCTCTCCCAAAGGATACCAGAGGATCCAATCGAAAAAAATGTAGAAAATCATCTTTCCCAAAAGGAAAATAAAGTGGAGAAGAAGGTTAAGAAGAAAGAAAATCAAAAGGTCGTATATTTGACATTTGATGATGGTCCAAGTAAATGGACGAAAGACATTCTCGATGTATTAAAAGAGTATGAAATCCAAGGGACATTTTTTATGCAGGGAATCCATTTGGAACAAGCTGCTTACCAAGCGGATGTAATCCGTGCAACAGAGGAAGGAAATTACGTTGGGGCACATAGTATGACACATGATAATACCATACTGTATAAAAATAAACAGTTTGTGCCTGAAATGAAAGAAACGCTAAAGCTAATCCACGATATTACTGGAACAAGCCCACAGCTTATACGCCCCCCATATGGATCTATACCAGGTTTAAAAGATGATGATATTCTGCAACAAATAATTGAAGAGGAAATGAAAGTATGGGACTGGACAATTGAATCACTAGATTGGAAGTATCAAAATGATCCAAAAATGATTATGAAAAATATTGAAGATGGTACGAAGAATAATATAGAAGTAGTTCTTTTACATGAGAAGGAAACAACTTTGAAACTTCTTCCTGAGATTATCACATTTTTTAAAAATGAGGGATACAGCTTTGGTGTTTATAGCGATGATGCCCATTTTCCATGCAATTTTTTGTCAAATAATCAATTATAGGTATCAATTAAACTAGAAAGGGAGTGGACGGTATTAGAAAATGCATGTATATAATTGGATAATATTGGATGATATATAATGGATGGTGATTCTTCAATAATAATGAAGGATCGCTTTTTCTATTAACTATCATATAACTATCGGAGCACGGGATGTAGAACAAATAACATTGATTAAGTAGTAAACGAGCATAATGATATTCAAAATTTAGATGGTTTAAATAGATTAGTGGAAAACGTAAATAATTAAAAAGAAGCTAAAATAGTTTTTGGATTGTAAATTATCCCCATATCGGATAGAAAAAATAGTATTCTGATAATTCTTTAAAGAGTAAATTAAGATGATCGAAGATTATTGTTAAAGTTGAAAATTAAAAAGTTTAAATCTTGAGGAATGAATGTATACCAATTTGAACAAATTTTTATGCTATACAGAATTTCATATAAATAGTTTATTTCTGTAAATAATTTGGTTCTAGTATGTATAAACTTTGTTTCAATGTATTTTGTCTCACTATCTTAAGTATACTTGGTTTATGAGATTTAAATTCGATTTATTTAAATGAGTTCCTATAATATATATTATGTAAACTAGAAACAAAAGTTGTAAGATTAAGTTTCTCCCCTCAAATTCAAGTGATGACGGATGACACAAAAATGACAACTAGTGCCTTTTTATAACTTTTTAGGGTTAATGGAACTGATAGTTAAGTTTTCATGCAATCCATTTTTACATAGAGCGTTGAAATAAGCCCTTTAACTTATACGTTTAAGTCCATTCATTTAATAATATGTTCTATCCATTTTACAACATTATTAACAATAGGTGTATAATGTTAATTCCAAGATAAGAAAGATCCTTCAGCGATAAACTTGCTCTATTTTTCAGTAATCCTCCAATCTTTTTTTAAATATAATCATCAATGTCAAGATTTTGATCAGATACCTTATTCTTTCCTGATATTTGGTTTAAGTACTTAAATTTCTCATTAATATTCCATGATGATTCATATTTATCAATCCAATCTTCCCTCCATGTAATCATAAAAAATCCTCACTTTTTTATTATCAGTAAGGACAAAATTATATTTTTTATGCAGATGGTTTAAAAATTCTCTTATTGGATCAGACTTAACATATTTAGATCTACATTTTATTCTGCTCCTCCTTTTCTTAGTATCTTTATTTATGCAAGTAATGTCATTTAATTTATTAATTAATCCTTCAAGGTTATTTTTAGCTGGTATAATCGTTATCACTCTTATTTATAAGAACTTTTGACATGTAAACCGCTTAACCAAAATCTGAACCCACATATTCATACCTGGAAAGGGTCGGTTTCCTTTTTTTGTATAGCCTTCAACTAATTGAGTTGGAGCAACAGATAACGACAATCTCTGAACAAATTCCTCTGGACTATATGGCTCCTGATTAGCGATGAATGGATGAAGTGGGCATCAATCGCTTGGATATTTTTCAATGATACCTTTTTCATCACATATCTCCTTTTTGTTTTTATCCTTTATTTTCTATTTATAGAGTAGAAAACGATAGATATCTTTCTCAACTATACGTAGAGAATCTCTCCAGAAATCTATTGATTCAACACCTATGTCTAACTTCTTTGCCAATGTTCTAATACTCATTTGTCCACTCACGGAAAGAAACTGATCAAACAATTTGACAAACGAAGATTTATTCTCAACGTATTTCTCATAAAGCACTTTTGAAAACAACAAGCCGAACGTATACGGAAAATTATAAAAATTATTATCAGCATAATAGTATTGAGCTTTACATATCCACATATATGGATGTAAAAAATCATGATCGAGGCTAGTGCCGTATGAGTCCATTTGGCTTTTCTCCATCATATTTTTCAAATCGATCGGGGATAAAACTTTGTTTCGTCTTCTCTTAAACAATTCAGTTTCAAATAAGAAACGACTATAAACATCAACTATTGCTTTGCTTGATTGGGAAACATCATTTTCAAGTATAATGTATTTTTCCCTTCCCTCTCTCTTCTGGAGCTCTGCCTGTTTTACAATTATTTCGCTAAAAATTGAAGCTGTTTCTGCGATCGGTAGTGGAGGTTTACTATTTACATAACTTTGATTTCTAAGACATTCATTATGATAACCATGACCTAACTCATGCGCTAGAGTTACTACATCACTTAAACTCCCAGTGAAATTACACAATATCCTGCTCTCTCTCACACTGTAGAGGTTAACGCAAAGAGCCCCTCCCCGCTTTCCTTTCCGTGGCTCAGCATCAATCCAGGACTCTTGAAATGCCTTTTTAGCAAAGCACCCCATGGAATCACTAAAAGCTCCGAAATTTTCTATAATCAGATCTTTCGCTTGCTCAAAAGTGAAGGTTAGCGAGTCTGTATCCAAGGGGGCGAATAGTTCAAAAAAAGGCAAACCATTCTTTGCGTCTAATAATTCTGCTTTTCTCCTATAAAAAGCATGAAATGATGGTAACTTCTCTTGAATGGCACTAATCATCGTATCTAAAGCCGCTTCGCTCATTTTCTGATCCAATAATGTTTTTTTTAGAGGAGATGAGTAGCCTCTCATCTCAGATAAAGTAATCACTTCCCCTTTAATTCCGTTTAAACAAGCGGCGCAAGCATTTTCTATTTCTGAATATGCATTCATTTCAGCTTCATAAGCATTTTTTCTTACTGTAAAATTTTTATCATAGGCCATATTCCTTGCCATCGATAAAGGGATTAACTTTTGTTCATCATTTATTGTCACATTTACCATAAGGTTAGAGGTTAATTCGTTGTGCATTCTCGTCCATATGTTTGAACCCATATTTTCCATTTCAGCAATAAATTCTTCGCTTTTCTCAGTTAATACATATTCATTATTTTCTACTAATTCCGTTAGATAAAACTTATGCTCTTTTAAAGATGCAGATGACTGAATCAGTTCATTTAGATTTTCCAAAGTACTGATCCACTTTTGAAAAGTTACAAGTGGTTTCACACTTCGAGCTTTTATTCGCTGTAAATCAGCAATTGCTTCCAACGACTTTTGGTTTTCATTGTCTTCATAGAAAGTCAATTCAGCGAATTGGTATAACCGATTAAACCGATCGTAAAAACTATTTAACATATTAAGATAAGTCTCTATTTTGTTACTTGCGTCAAAATCACTGTGCGCATTTGTTTCTACCCACTTTTCTATGGACTTCAGATCTTCCTTACATTTTTTCATGTCAACACAGAATTCGTGTGAGTCAAAGAAGGTATATAAAACATCCAGCTTCCACCTCATGATTACAATCATCTCCCCTTATGAATGTCTTTTTTGTCTTCCTAACTCCTCAATCAGGTACCCAAGCAACGCACTTCTTACGGGGATGTCCTGAATCAATACATGCTCGTGCACTGCGTGAGCTCCATCTCCAACAGGACCAAGTCCATCAAGCGTAGGCGCTAGAGGAGCTGTAAAATTCCCATCACTAGCCCCTCCAGTCTCAATTTCGACCAAGTCAATTCCCAATTTTTCCTTCCCAATTTTTCTAGCCAGTTCAAACATTTTTCCAACTTCCTTCGTACGTTCCAGTGGCGGACGATTTATTCCACCTTCTACCTCTATCCTAGTTCCTTCAATCACAGGAACGATATTTTCAATGAGGGGAATAATCCGATCAAATTCAGCTTGTGTCCTCACTCGTATATCGACTTCTGCCTCTGCTTCCGCAGCTACTACATTCCCCCGCGTTCCTCCATTAACAGTTCCAATATTTACCGTTGTACCGATTGTGTAATCAGTAAGTTTATGAAGGTATAGGGTTTGATGGGCTAATTCTTCAATGGCGCTTTTCCCTTTTTGATGATCAATTCCTGAATGTGCGGCTTGCCCTGTTACTTTTAGTTTGTACATCCCAACTCCTTTACGGGCCGTTTTTAAAGCACCGTAATCGAACATGGGGGGCTCAAGGACGAGGACGTAATCACTTTTTTTAGCTTCTTTCTCAATGATTTGACGAGAAGATGGACTTCCTATTTCTTCATCTGAAGTGATTAAAAAAACAACTTGACAATTTGGATTAGTTTCAAAGTGCAGTAATGAGTGTAACGCATATATTCCTTGAACAATTCCTCCCTTCATATCGAAAATTCCCGGTCCATAGGCTTTATCACCTTCAATACGGAAAGGGTTTTTTTGCAAATCGCCGCTTTGCCATACAGTGTCTCGATGTGCGAGTAGAAGAATCTGATGATCTCCCTGTCCCCATCTTCCACGGAGGTGGTTCCCATACGTTTGATTAGGAATGACCTCCATCGTTCCTCCAGTAAGAGAAAGATAAATCTCCGCTATCTTTTTACCTAATAAATCATTCATTTCTTTCTCGAGAGAAGGAGATTCTATTTCCACCAGTGTTTGTAACGTATTAAGCATTTCATTTTGTTGACTCTTCAAATATTTTAATAAGTCGCCCATATTTTCTCCTTTCTTCAATCATTTTTGTTCTTACAAATATAGATGATATGTTTAACCGCATCTTTTCCCCGAATATTTGACATTTCATTCTCCTGCAATGTGTTAATTTGTTTCCCACGGTAAAAAACACTTCCGGTTACTTTCGCAATAGTGTAGTAATTCTAGTTGCATTTGATACATTTCCCCCTTTCGTTTGTGTCTGATTACCTGGTAACAAAATAGTCGTAAGCGGATTTTGCTACTCTCGCGATCATTTGTGCAGCTTCCTGTTGTGAGCTGTTATTTTCAGAGAAAGCCGAAACAATGACGGTACCTTTTTCTTCAGGTAAATAAATGATGCCAATATCATTATGAACACCACCGACTGAACCCGATTTACAAGCTACTGGGGTTCCGGCAGGCAACAAATTTGGAATCCGATCGCGGAATTGCTGTCTTTTCAAAATGTCAATCATCTGCTCGCACGCTTTCTTTGAAATCAACTCTTTTCTAGCTATTTTCTCCAACAATAATGCCATATCAGCTGGGGTTGACACATTATTCTCTATACTCTTGGTAAACACGATGCTTCTTTTATCATGTTTTGCCTGGAACAGACGAAGCGACACTTCTTCATACTGCTCGTTGCTATGCAATTCAGGGTCTAGGTTTACAACCAAACTTAATAACTGCCAGCATGTCAGATTCACATAGGTATCCTGTAATCCGATACTCTTCATATATTGGTCAGTACGGTTCACACCTACCAGCTCAAGTATTTTGTCTGTTCCGACGTTATCGCTAACAATAATCATCAGAGTTGCCAAATCCTTCAGCGAAACCTCAGATCCAGGATCGAATTCTTTTAATATCCCCGAGCCTGGAACTCGATCTGTCAATGAAAGACGGACTCTCGTATTTAAATCGATTGTCCCTGCCTCCACTTCACGAAATAAAGTCGCTAGAATCGGTACTTTATAACAGCTTGCCATCTGAAAAAGATGCCCTTCATTAATCTTCACCTCTTCATCTGTCTCCAAATGTTTGATGACAATCCCGAATGTTGCTGTTGCTTGTCCAACTAGTTCTTCGATTTTTTTTTGCAAGTCCATGTTTAACTCATCCTCTACCAGTTATTATTTTTTCACTCGTGGATTAAGTGCGTACGCAACCCCGTCACCAAGCAAATTAAAAGCCAAGACCGTTATGATGATGGCCAATCCGGGAAACAAAGACATCCACCATGGCTAGAAAAGATCGACCAACAAAAATCATTGATCCCCACTCAGGCGACGAAGGCTGTGCCCCTAAACCGAGAAAGCTTAATTCAGCGGTAATTAGAATACTGTTACCGATTTGCAGTGTCGATAGTACGATTACTGGTGAAAGAATATTTGGAAATGATTTTCGCATCTCTCACACCCAAGGCACGTGCTTCAATGTTTTCTTGACAATGGTCTTACCTATTTAGCAATCAAAAATGACAAACCACTCTTTCAAGATCCAAAGACATCTAGCATGATTTGAATATTTTCTTGATTAAATTCAAGCATTCATGTGTTTTCATCCTTGATGAACCGTTCCATAGATGCCTTAACTGACTGTCTTTCACTTGTCCCATCCTCTCAGTCTGTTTTATGGCTGGGAAGCTTTGTTATGGGCGGAAAACCTCTGAATAGAGAGAATTCTTCTCAATTTTTTCATAGTTAGGCTCGTATCCAATCCCCGGTTTTTCAAGTAATGTAATAACTCCATTGTGAGGTGTTACCTCCGGGTCTATAATGTCTTCCTCCCAATAGTTTTTTGATCCGGCAGTATCACCGGGGAAGATAAAATTGTCCAAAGTAGTAATGGCAATGTTATGTGCTCGTCCAATTCCCGACTCCATCATACCGCCACACCAGACTGGAACATTCTGTTGCTTGCAAAGGTCGTGAATTCTCTTAGCTTCGGTCAATCCTCCAACACGTCCGATTTTGATGTTGATGATCTTGCAACTTCCCAACTCAATCGCTTTTCTGGCATCTTCTACAGAATGAATACTTTCGTCGAGACAAATAGGTGTTTTTAGTCTTTTTTGAAGAGCAGAATGATCGATGATATCATCATGTGCGAGTGGTTGCTCAATCATCGTCAAGTCAAATTGATCCAATTCTTGCAGTAGGTCGCTATGTGCCAGTGAATAAGCGGAGTTTGCATCTGCCATTAGCTGAATATTTGGAAATTTATTTCGGATAGCCTCCATTACTGCAATATCCCATCCAGGTTTTATCTTCACTTTTATCCTCTTGTAGCCTAAATCGAGGTTTTTGTGAATGACATCCAAAAGTTTAGGAATGGAGGCTTCGATCCCAATACTTACCCCCACCTCTACTTCCTTCTTCGTCCCTCCAAGCGCTTGTGCCAAACTGACTCCTTTGCGCTTGGCAAACAAGTCCCAAACAGCCCCTTCCAATGCGGATTTTGCCATGTTATTCCGCCGTACTTTTTGGAAAATAGTGGACACATCGGATGGGTCTTCTAGGTGTTTACCTATCAGCATGGGAATGAGGTGTTCTTTAAGCATTTGCCAGTTTCCTTTTACTGTCTCTTCACTGTACCAAGGAAGGACCATCGCCACTGATTCCCCCCATCCTATTACTCCATTCTCATCCATTATTTTGACTAAAATAAATTCCTTATCTGTTACCGTTCCAAAGCTTGCCGTAAAAGGTTGTTTCAATTGCAATTTCATGTAGTGTAAGATAACTCTCTTTATTTGCATCACTAGTAACCCCTTTCATCCAAAAATTTATTCTTCGATTATCGTTCTGTAAATCTCGAAATTGTGTTCATATTCTAATATTCGTTGCCTAGCTTGCTCTGAATCAATCACAGACATACCAGCAACAATTGCATGAAGCAACACAAAAAGTGGCGGAGTAACATCGAGTGTAGAGGAATCCGTACTTGGAACTTGCAGCACGATATCAGCGTTTTGGCTGACTGGTGCTAGAACATCATCGGTAATAGCAACTATATATGCTCCCTTGTTTTTAGCTATCCTTACAATATCCAGTGTTTCTTTGCTATATCTTTTGAATGAAAAGGCGATCAGTACCCATTGTTTATCCATTCGTGATGATAATTGGACAATATCATCCGTATTCTGGTTATACACTTGGGCATCTTCACAGAGCATACGTAAGCTGAATGCCAGCCAATGTGCCGGTGCATATGATGACCGCAAGCCTACTGTAAGGACTTTTTTTGATTTGCTAATGCTTTGCAAAACTTTCTCAAATGCTGTTTCTGAAATAGTTCCAAGCATCCTCTCGATTCGGTTCAAACTTTCTTTTACCACTTCGATAAAAAAATGCTGATTATTTTTAAAACGTTTGGCGGTTTCCTGATGATGCGTAAGCGCATTCTTTTCATTTCGTAGCTGCTCGGCAAACACTTCTTTTTGTAATTGACTGAAACCGCTATACTCCAATGCGTAGCAGAACCGTATAATAGTTGTCTCGCTAACACCGATCTGTTCCCCTACACTCGATGCAATATTATTTATAAACAGTTCTGGGTTTTCCAGAAGATGTTCTGCCACCTTTTTTTGTTGCTTAGTTAACTGAGCATAGTGTGTTCGAATTTTTTCTCGCATCGTAACCATTATTCGTCTAAATCCTCCTATGAAGTTTTGCTACCTTTTTTATTTCGTTTTGAAGTTTCACTTCTTTATGCTATTCTAAATAAAGCAGGGTAAAATATCAAGTCTTTTTCTTTCATTTTTATAGACTCTAACATTATGCCAATCATCTAGATTCTTCATAGAATAATCAATCTTTTCTTCTTTAGACTTACTTACTAATTACAGAAATAAAGGGTCTTGGTATCTTCTCATACAATTTAGACCAGTAACTAGAATCAGGTTGATATGATCGGGCTCTTTAAAAAACAAAAGCTGCTTCAGTCAAATTCAAGCACCTTTTCCAAATTATATTTACTTAGATGAGGGTGGTGTAACTACGAATATAACAACTACATTTATATATAAGCGTACTCCAGAAACCATTCAAAAGAAGAGAGGAAGTTACCGATGCCAATGAATCAGACAGTAGCAGGGAAATCGATTTTGCAATGGCAACAAGAATACCCGATATTACAAGATGTAGTGTCATTAAAAGAAGTTCTTTGGACAAATGCTAAGTATAAGGCATCAAGTATTGATACTCTTACCATTGATGAAAAAGATGTGAATCATGCCGAGGAAAGATGGAAACGCTTTGCACCTTACCTTGCTAAGGTATTTGAAGAAACCCAAAGCATGAACGGTATAATCGAATCTCCTTTCGTACCTATTCCCCATATGCATCGTTATCTTGAAAAAAAGTATCAGAAAGCACTTCCTGGGAAACTATGGTTAAAATGCGATAGCCACCTCCCTATTTCGGGATCGATTAAAGCGAGAGGTGGGATATATGAGGTTCTAAAGTATGCAGAGGATCTTTTGTTTAAGCATAAACTGTTAACACCTCAGGATGATTACTCTATTTTAGATTCTAAGAAGTTCAAGGATTTTTTTTCGCAATATTCAATCGCTGTAGGATCTACCGGTAACCTAGGACTGAGTATTGGAGTAATGAGTGCAAAAATGGGTTTTAACGTGACTGTTCATATGTCAGAAGACGCAAAACATTGGAAAAAGGACTTGCTCAGAAAAAAAGGCGTTACTGTAATTGAGCATCGTTCAGATTATAGCAAAGCAGTTGAGGAAGGAAGAAAACAAGCAGAAACAGATCCACATTGCTACTTTATTGATGATGAAAATTCAAAGCACTTATTTTTAGGGTACGCAGTAGCAGCTATTCGTTTAAAAAATCAATTAGATGCAGCAGGCGTTATTGTCGATAGAGACCATCCTTTATTTGTATATCTTCCGTGCGGTGTTGGTGGTGGTCCGGGAGGCGTTGCTTTTGGTTTAAAATTGATTTACAGGGAACATGTGCACTGCTTCTTTGCTGAACCAACCCACTCTCCATGCATGCTGCTTGGGTTGTTAACAGAATTACATGATCAAGTATCTGTTCAGGATTTTGGGATAGATAACAAGACTGACGCAGACGGTCTTGCAGTAGGGAGGCCTTCTCGATTTGTAGGTAAAGTAATCGAAAGCTTATTGAGTGGAATTTTTACAATTGATGATGAAGAATTATATATTTTACTACATGCTCTGAGTAACAGCGAAAATATTGACCTTGAACCCTCTGCATTAGCTGGAATGCTAGGAACCGTCAAACTGCATAATACAAGAGTCGGTCAGGAGTATTTATCTGAAAATGCATTAGAAGAAAGGTTGGAAAATGGTACACATATTGTTTGGGCAACTGGCGGAAGCTTGGTTCCAAAAAAAATAATGGAAGGTTATTATAACAAAGGCTTACATTTATCAACACTGAAAGATTCACTTACTGAATACGATAGTTGAATAAAAGAAAAAGCGGTTCAGGCTGTGAACAACACAGTCTGAACCGCTTTTTGTAATTAATCCCATCATAGCAGGGGCTATGCAGCGGTTATCATTACTCCTCCTACCTTGCTAATCTTGATGAATAGTTCCCTGCTTTTGTAGCTTTAAAATAAAGTTTGATCAAAACCAACCTCCCCAACCCACATTTTACGATAAATTAAAAGAATCCATTTTGAATAAAGCTCAAAATGGATGTTCTTCTTGTGAAGCAGTATACATTTTTTGTAAAAAAGTTTAATCACTTTCTAACTGTGATCCTCAATAATTGCAATATGGCCCTTTAATGGAACAATGCAGTTTGTAGGTTTAAGGGTTAATAATCTGCCCAACTACAACTTCTACGCATTCTGCCATCGTGGAAATTTGAACAACCAATGGTTTTGCTAATTTCACACTAAAAGGGATTTAGGCAAGGGAAGTACCAACCTAATCTCTTTAACAATAAAATACAAATCCTGCGAAGATCTAATTAGATACAAAATTGCAAGTTTGTAGGCACTTTTATGTCATTTCGCATAATAGTAGGTATTTCGATAGTTGTCACTTTTGACATAAAAGTGCTCATATTAGTTCGAAAAATACTTTGATAAAGATTTACTTATAAATAAATCTCATTTTTATTATAAAAGATAGCTATGAATCACATTAGTTCAAAAGGTTATCATCAACCCGTAAAGCCCTGCCTTCTCAAGATGAATTGAAAATGCAAAGAGTACACCCCACATAAACAGTCAGGCTTCTTTTGACTGTTTATGTGGTATTTATATAACTACTTACACCTCGAAGGTTTAACAACAAGAATTATTATTATAGCCATCTAAGACGATGCCTAATTCCCCATTCTCTTCCTCCACATTAACAGTAACGCCTAATAACTGATTTTTCACATCAGGATGAATGGCTATTTGTAAGCCGTTTATTTGTTTAATTGAGTCGTTCTCTTCTGCCTCTTGAAGTGCTACACCTAAATTAACGCCGCAACATCCAGCGATTCCATAAAAGCGTAATGTTGAGACATTATTATCCTTCATGGCTTGTTGTATATAGCTTTTTGCTTGATCTGAAATATTCATCGTTATTCCTCCAATTGATCAGTATTTGATTTGTAAAAGGTATTTCAGTCCATCAATTCCTTTTGGTTCATGTATACTCCAAGGAATAATGACCATTTGTCCATGCGATAAGTCATCTACTCGTTGAATCCAATTGATTTCAGCCTGTGCTTTTTGAGTCAATATCGGATCCTCTGTATCCGTTATATAGAAGCTTTGATTCATAACCCACCAATGGATAGTGATATCGGCTCGTTTTAAGTCCTCTTCCAATCGAGTGGCTTCAAATACAGGTGTCGCCTCTGGTAAAGTAGTAATAATGATGCTAGTGTAAGAATCATCACGCAACTTCGGTAATAAGTTCCTTACAGAATCAGGAATTTCGCCTGAAGAACGAGAAATCTCTTTATGATACGCTTCGGATGCATCTAATAACAAAAGTGTATGGCCCGTTGGAGCTGTATCAATCACCACGATTTGATCCTTGGATTCGTCAATCACATTGGCAAATGCCTTGAACACTGCAATCTCTTCTGTACATGGTGATTCAAGATCCTCTTTGATGTAAGATAGTCCATCTTCATCCATGGTCTCGCTAGCCTTGGAGAGTACTTCATCCTTGTATTCCTGTACTACCTTTTTAGGGTCAATGGAGCTGATTGTTAAGTTTTCATGCAATCCATTTTCACCAAATGTCCAAGCGATATGAGCAGCTGGGTCTGTTGTTGTTAGATGAACTTTTTTCCCTCTTTCTGCTAACCCTAGTGCTATAAGGGATGCTATCGTCGTTTTGCCTACGCCACCTTTACCCATAGTGAAAATAACTCGTTGTTGATGTTCTTCATAAAAATCCAGTAAGTCTTGGATCGATTGGTAAGAGAAATGTTCCTTTTCCCTTTCAATGTGCGATATAGCCTCTAATTTAAGACTGAACCAATTTTCCATTTGTTCGATGCCCGTAATGGAAAATGGAGCCAATGGCAAATAATACATTGGATACATCTTTAATTCCGTTGGCATCTCCTTCAATGCAATCTGCTGTCTTTCAAACATCGTTTTTGCATAATGATCACTTACAGCTACTTGCTCAAAAACCCCATTAATAATTACTTGCTGATTACCAATTCCAATTTCTTTTAGTTCACTTGAAGCCCTTGCTGCTTCTCGTAAGGGAGCTTCTTCGGGACGGCTAACCAACAAAAGAGTAGTTAACTTAGGATCAGATAAGACAGTAACGGCTTCGCTATACATCTGTTTTTGACTTTCAAGACCTGCCAGTGGTCCTAAACAGGAGGCACCATTCGGATTGTCCTCAAGAAATCCCGACCAAGCCCTCGGTAATTGTAACAAGCGAAGGGTATGACCTGTCGGTGCTGTATCAAACACAATGACATCATATTCGTCAGTAATCTTCTTGTCAGTCAAAAGAGACGAAAATTGGTTGAAAGCTGCAATCTCAACCGTGCACGCACCTGACAGTTGCTCTTCCATCGAAAATAAGACCGTATCAGGTAACTTTCCTTTATATGGGGATACAACTCGCTCCTTATACTCGGCAGCTGCCTGAACAGGATCTAAGTTCAGTGCATACAGATGATTGGTGCCTTTAATCAAGCTAGGATGATTGGTCAATACTTGATTAAAGACATCTTGCAGATTAGAAGCAGGATCTGTACTGATCAATAGAACATTCTTTCCTTGTTTGGATAGTGTCAAAGAAAGGGAACTAGCGACAGATGTTTTACCAACGCCTCCTTTACCTGTGAAAAATAGAAACTTTGTGGTAGGAAAATGCTCTTTAGTGAAACGTTTCAACCTAGTTCCCTTCTTTCTGCGTCTTAAGCGATACGCGTACCTTTGGTTTTTGCGTCAATTCTTCTGCTGAAAATCCTGTCCACTGCTCAAACTCATTATTTGAAGGATAATTTCCTGTTAACTCGATCTGACCATCCACCAGTATAATCGGCAAGACAGAAGGACCTTTTTCATTCAACAGTTTATTGATATTGGTATTCTTCATGAAATGCTCTGTATCAGTCGCTAAATTGAAGCGCTCAATCGGATACTGTTTTTTGGATAAGTTACTGACAATAAAGGAAACACGTAATAATTCAGGATCAATGGATGGACCACAAACGCCTGTTGAGCAGCACATAGCTGGATCAAAAATTTGAATTTGTTTCATGTAAAACCTCTCCTTATTAATATTTGCATGTTAATTGTAGAAATAAGCAAATACTTATATATCCTGTTAAAAAAATAGCCAAAAGAGTACCTTGGCCATATGTTTATTTATTCTCCCGAACGCGCAAAGTGTTTGATACGTTCGCCAATTTCATTTCGAACACGTAGGAAGAATGACCATTTTTCTTCTTCTGAGCCATCTGCTTTTGCTGGATCATCAAATCCCCAATGTTCACGCTTCACATGAGGGGGAGTCATAGGACATTTATCAGCTGCATCTCCACATAATGTAACCACTAAATCTGCACTATTTAATATCTCGGGTTTGATAATATCAGATGTTTGATTTGAAATATCAATTCCTATTTCTTTCATAGCTTTTACTGCATTTGGATTTAATCCATGAGCTTCTATCCCTGCGCTATATACATTCCACTTATCACCTAAATATTTTTTTGCCCAGCCTTCAGCCATTTGGCTGCGACACGAATTCCCTGTACAAAGAAAGTAAATTGTTTTTTGCTGCCCCATAATGTCAACTCCCCCAAATAAATTTTCTTACAATTTAATTGCCCTAAAATATTTCTTCTCCCATCTTAACGCAACACTCACTAGTGCAATTAATACAGGTACTTCTACTAACGGACCGATAACAGCAGCAAAAGCTTCTCCACTGTTAATACCAAAGACTGCCACTGCCACGGCAATCGCAAGTTCAAAGTTATTACTTGCCGCTGTAAAGGATAAGGAAGCTGTTACAGGATAAGATGCCCCTGCTTTCTTAGATGAAAAGAATGAAATCACAAACATGATTAGGAAATATATTAGTAACGGAATCGCAATTCGAATGACATCCATTGGCAAGGCTATAATTTTGTCACCTTTTAAAGAGAACATCATGATAATGGTAAACAATAGTGCAATAAGTGTAAGAGGGGAAATTTTCGGTAAGAATTTTTGTTCATACCATTCCTTCCCTTTTGTTCGTAGTCCAATCATTCGTGTAAGAATACCTGCAGCAAATGGTATTCCTAAATAGATCAGTACACTTTTTGTAATTTCCCACATGGAAATAAAAACTGTCATGTTCTCTAGCCCAAAGACACCTGGCAATACATTTAAGAAGAAATATGCAAATACCGAATAAAACACAATCTGAAAGATTGAGTTGAATGCAACTAATCCAGCAACATATTCGCGGTCACCACGAGCCAAATCATTCCAAACGATGACCATCGCAATACAGCGTGCTAACCCAATCAAAATTAGTCCAGCCATATATTCAGGATAATCGTGTAAAAATATTATGGCCAAAAAGAACATTAAGAAAGGTCCTATTAACCAATTTTGAAATAATGAAAGTAATAACACTTTCCAATCTTTAAAGACACGCCACATTTCCTCATACTTTACTTTTGCCAGTGGCGGATACATCATGATGATCAACCCAATAGCAATCGGAATTGATGTTGTACCTACAGAGAATTTATCCAAGATATCTTTAAAACTTGGAACAGCAAATCCTAGTAAAATACCTAAACCCATTGCGACAAAAATCCATAGCGTCAAGTATCGATCTAGAAACGAAAGCTTTTTTGTCAAACTTTTTTCTGCCATTCTTATTTCCTCCTAGTATATTAGCATTGGGAAGAACATTTGGTGATTGAATAAGGCTCTAATTCATCAAGGAGCGATTGAATGTAAGGCTCTTGTATTTCATTCAATCTAAAATGTTTCCATGTACCTTTTTTTCGCTCAAGGATAATTTCCGCTTCTTTTAGTTTTTTTAATTGTTGACTTACACCGGGTTGTGATATTTGTAAGACCTCCACAAGGTCACAAACACATACCTCCCCTTGCTTTATACAAGCAAGAAGCTTCAACCTATTTACATCACTTACAGCCTTTAATTGATTAGCCATACGCTCCAACTTATCCATTCATTACCCTCCTTCTAAAACATTATTAAATACTTATATTACATATTACTTATATTTAAATGATGTGACTAAGAGTAGCAAATGATACTGTCTCACTATAATCACTTACAAGAAAAAATATCACACCCTCCTAACATAATCATTTGATTATATAATAAAACACTTATATTTAAGTTTCAAGTCTCCAATTACAATTGAGTAATAAAATAACTATGCCATTCGGGGAAATTAAGGCATAAGTTTACTTAAGTAGCAAAACATATGCTTTAAGTTACACATAACAATACCACTCTTCAAGAAATAATAAAGTGCAACCCGATAATCACAGTACAGCAAGAAATTCCAGTTTATTGACCTCCTTATCTTTGAAAAAAATGATTTTAATTCTTCACTATAGTAAAATATTCTATTTTTTTCAAAAAACAACATTGATAATGCGTATATCCGATTGAAAAGTCCACGTAGAGTTCTGATTTTGGCATTCGCCCACAAACTAAATTAGCTCAAATACCCTAGATACTTTCGTTTCAATCAAGTAAATATACAAAAACAGGAAAAGAAAATAAGTTGTTTTTCTTTTCCTGTTTCATTTTAAGGACTTATGTGAGCCCCTCCATTTTTTTTACCCCGACGCATGTAATGCTGTGTGACATTTTCTGCATTAAATTGCTCAATAATATATTGAACAGCCTCTTGTAGAGCTAATTTACTGTTACAAGTGAAAACATCTATTGCCGCATAACCGTACTCTGGCCACGAATGAATCGTTAAATGTGATTCTTGAATAATGACTACACCGCTAACCCCGTAGGGTGAAAAATGATGGAAATGTTCGGTCACAATCGTTGCCTTTGCTTTAAGGGCAGCTTGACACATAATCGTTTTAATTTGTTGCACGTCATTAAGTAATTCAACATCGCAATCATGCAACTCTAATAAAATATGATGCCCTAATGTATGCTGGGATTGTGACTTTTCTACTGTTCTCTTAATTTGTGAAAACTTTTTATTTTTACAACTCGGGCAACCACTGGATTGAAGTTGAGCAATCGTGGTGTATTGATGTCCAACGCCGACTGTAATGGAGTGCTGACAATCGGTACACTGATAAACGACAGATTTCCGCTCAATTTCTCCTGTGTAAATTGGTTGCGTAAATTTACGTTGATTAGGAATATAGGGAGTCATTTGCTCTGTTGTTTGTAATACGAATAATTGACTGGTAGCGCCTAAAATCTGCGCACCTTCATAGGTGTTTATGTCGTATTTAATACTGTCAATAACGAAGCCCATAGCAGATAAGCTTTGTTGTAGTTGCCACTGCTTTTGATAGCTACGTTTAGCGTAGGAAAAAAACACATGCCGCATTGCTTCTGGCTTAAGTGAGTTAATTGCACGTGATAAAAAAAGCTGTGCGCCAATCAAGGTATACGGTGTATCTGTGTATACGCAATCAAACTGATGGGCGTATGTTTTAGGCAAAGGCTCCTGAACGTTATAATAATCTGTTTTAATCGGAAGCTCATAGTCCTCAGCTATTTTGTTAATCGTATATAAAATTCGCCTATCAATATCTAACACAACAATTTTAGTTGTGGAATGAGGAGCGATTTTCTTTAGTAAAAACGCTAGTGCAATACTGATGAAATCATCATCGCCTAAACACAAAATGCGCTTATTGAGTAGCATCGTATAGTCTAGTGCGAGCAATGCACGTTTTAAGGCTGTCTCAACTGTACATTTTGCTTGATCAATTGCTACGTCAGCTGTAGGTCTAGCGTCATAAATCGTGCTTAATTCGCTTATATTTTGTGTAATCCATTCCGTACGAAATGCATCATCAGTCGTTAATTGAAGGTAGAGTTTAGTATCAGCACCTGAGAGTTGAAAATATTGCGAGATAGCAAGTTGACCCTTTTTCGTTAAGCTATGTTTGCCCCATCCTCGCTTGGCAAATTCTTTCTTCATTGCTGAAACGATAGGTATTGGTAAGTCTGTCGTATGAGCTAAAGATTTAGTTGTGCAATTTTTATGGAAATATAAATCAAGTAGAGCCTTTTCTAATGTGTGATAATGTTCTTCAAGCTGCATATCAGCTGTCATTTGTTGTAATTGTTTTTGCATTGTAGATTCGTCCTTTCAATTTTAATAAGTAAAAATTAAAATTGTCTAAATCAACGAATAGAAAAAGCGCGACTAAAATTAGTCGCGCCAAAAGTATAAGAAGCTAACTAATTCTAATCTTGCTTTTTTTGCATAACAAATAACACCACTATATAGGTGGTTTGTTTAACAAAATTAGGCTATAACGTTGATTAGATTAGAATTCTACAATTAACAAAAAGTTCACCCTTTAATAAAATATTACTCCTACTATATAATTAGTATAAAAGTTTGTCAAGTATTTCGGAAATCTTAAGTTGATAGTGTAATATTTGCTCGAAAATGTATTAATTGGCGATCCAGAATAACAGACAATTATTTCAAGCGAATAAATGACCATTTAGTGCTTGTTTTATGAAAAAATCTAGCAAACGGGTACGTTTATTAAATTAAGTAGTATACCCTATATGTATTATGCAACCTGGATCACTTAGTAGGTGGTTTCATCCGTTCATTAAAACACCTTTCCCTTTATTTCCGTTTGAGGATTCTGAAATATCTCATTAATGATATATAGTTCTATAAAATGTGTACAAAATTTCCATTGTATTGTTATGGCTTTACCTGGGTTTGGTTAAGACAAGATTCTATAGCGTTTTTCATATGATTAACGAGTGCTGTTACCTCGGAATCCAGTCCTTCCCACTTATCAATATACTCTCCTCGATAGGCTTTTCTTGCTAAATCTAGTAAAGTCGAGTATTCTTTGGGCAACCGAGGTAAAGCCCATTTTGCAGCCACATCTTTTGGAGAAATTTCACCGATAGACACTGTCTGCCACATTCGAGCCAAGGTTAAAATTACATTACGCTCATCACCCTTGATACCCTCAATCAATCCTTGCAAAGACTCCTTAATCGCTCTTCGAATATCTGTCATCGGAACGGGGTCAAGTATATCTGAAGCCTCAGGACCGAATAGAGAAATGCTATTCTTTCTCGCTTGCGCTAAAACAATAGCCAAATCAGGATCAGAGGTTGGTTCTTGGATTTGTCCTTTCTCAAACTCACTCCTGAGCCACTCACCATAGATAAATTCAATTCTTGGTGGATATCGCCAAGGTACAACATCGCAATGGTTTATAACCGTGACTTCAAGTGGTCTCACAGAATCTGTATTTCCTATCTTTCCAGATATAAGCATGAGTCTGTCCGTTAGTTTTTTTCGAGATATTTCAGGTAAACTATGATTCACGACCACTAGAACATCTACGTCACTGTTAATGCGTAAGCCACCATTTACTGCAGAACCAAATAGATATACCCCGACTATCGAACTTCCAAGCAACTCCTCTACGATTTTTAATGCTTGCATCGCTTGCTTTTGTATTTTTTCGTTACTCAAATCGCTCATCAACTAAAACTCCTCTCCTCACAAATCTAAATATAACTATAATATTAGCGTTGTACGATTTTTTAGTTTCTTTATTTTTTTATGATAAGTCAACGCCATTTGTTAAGCTTTTTAAGAAAATATCATGTGATTCTCTTACTTCAACAGGAAATGCTCGATCAAAAATTTTTAGAGCATTTTCTAAATTACTTACATTATCAAATGTAATTTCATCCCATTTAATAGTCATGCAATATCCTCCCAACAAATTTATACAATTTTACCATAATCACTCAAAAGTCACCGTATTAGTGCTTACTACTTACTAATCTATCTACGGTGATAGTTTAGGAGTATCACTTTTCACCTGGCAATCAGTTTAGGAACAGTGTCAATTTGAAAATATTGTATCACTTCTATTACCGTGACAGTTCAACCGCACTTACCTATCATAACAATTAAATAATCTAGTTTAACCAAAATTTTTTTACAAAACACTTGACCCTAGGTCTGACCAAAGGTATATCTTTGAGATATTCCCACTTTATCCTTAGGAGTGAATGTTATGAAGAGTGAAATTACAATTAGCGAATTAGCTAAGCTTATGAACGTGTCTGTTCACCAAATTCGTTATTTTGAAGAGAAAGGTGTACTTGAGCCTGCTTACACAGATAACAATCAGTATAGAATGTACGGCATCGAGCAAGTATACCAGCTAGCACAGATTCTGATGCTTCGAAAACTTGGAGTCCCTGTTCATTCCATTAAAGGATGTATGACTTCTTTCTCTGCAGACCAATATCGACAGCTTTTTCAGCGTTCTTTACGAGAAATAGAAGAGGATTTGATGCGACTCAAACAGCTTCAGCAGTTCATTAAAAAAATATTGCTTGAACAACAGAACTTGAGCATACAACCCCGACAATATCAAATAAAGCGTCGAGACATCACCCATTTTGCATGTTGGATTGAAATGGATTCGAGTACGAAGCTTGATGCAAAGCTGTTGGTTAAACAGGCGAAACGTGTTCCAAACTTATTCGAATCGGACATTCATTATATTTACGATGGTTCAGGCACCATTAGATTATACACAGAAACGCAAGTGCCTAGCGACTTTTCCTTACCTGAAGGGAGTTACCTTTCTATGCAAAGCCTAATCAATGAAGAAAATGAGCTTGAACATCTTATTGAACAGTTTTATGACTATGCTGCTACACAGTCTTATGTCATTTCTGGCCCACTCATTCTCATTGAGAAATCGTATTTATCCCTATTTAGCAACAACAAGCTGCATTACGAGCTACAAGCCTTAATTGAGACGGATGTAACTTCTGAAGGAGGTAATAATCATGACTACGGCACCCATAACGGTTGAACCAATGCAAGCAAAGTACAACCCGCAAGTTGGTCGATTGCTTGTTCACGGTTTTCGCGGGAAATTTCAACACCTTACGAACATGAAGGATGACGATCTTGCTCTCTTTTTTGAACGGTTGTTCGACCATTTCCCCACCAAAGCGGGAAACCAAAGAATGGTCGCCCTGCAAGAGGGAG
Source organism: Cytobacillus sp. Bva_UNVM-123 (assembly GCF_046351715.2). Classification (NCBI taxonomy): domain Bacteria; kingdom Bacillati; phylum Bacillota; class Bacilli; order Caryophanales; family Bacillaceae; genus Cytobacillus; species Cytobacillus sp. Bva_UNVM-123. The sequence goes on along the minus strand of NZ_CM177772.1, from coordinate 2,555,067 downwards.
AAGTGATAGGAACTTTGTCTATTATATGGAATGAAAAATCAAACACGAAAAGAGAAAAGCAAAGTCTTCTTCCATGGAATTGGAAAAGCTCTAGCAACTTTGGAAAATGGAATTTTCTTAAAATGTTAATCGGGTTATCTTTTTTAGACCGTAAACCGCGAGCTGGGGAATGTTATATTGCTGACGCTGTTGTCCATCCAGATCATCGAAGTAAGGGTGTCGGAAAATTGCTGTTTGAATGGGCGAAGCAGTTTGTTCAAGGAGAGCCAAGCCTAGATATACTAAGCTTGCATGTCTCAGGTAAAAACCAACGGGCCAAGCATTTGTACGAGAAGTTATCATTCCGTACTTATTCCAAAAAAAATAGTATAATACATCATTTTCTATTCAATGAATTGAATTGGTACTTTATGGTCCAGAGATTAAAATAAACGAAAATCGTACTCACGAGGAGAAATAAGATGAAAAAGAAAATAACGATTGCCATTATGATCATCCTATTTAGCGGTACTGGACTTTATATTTTTAAGCAACACAGCTATGACATGGTTGAGAAAGCTGTTGAAATCCAGACGGCTGAAGGCAAATTGACCGGTACATTGATACTTCCTAAAAATTACACAGGAAAAGTGGGGTTAGTGTTGTTCATACATGGAGACGGCCCCGTAGATTCGACTCTTGATGGTGGTTACAGACACATCTGGGAACGGATAGCTTCTGCTGGATATGCTTCCTTATCGCTAAACAAGCGAGGCATTAACGGTTCGGAAGGAAGTTGGCTGAATCAGAGTATCGATGATCGCGTGGAGGAAGCGCGCCAAGCAATCGCTTGGGCAAAAGCGCAGCCGATGATTGACACGACAAAAATAGGAACGTGGGGAGCAAGCCAAGCTGGATGGGTTATTCCAAAACTGGCGGGAAAAGAACCGCTTGCATTTAGTATACTCGTAGGACCTGCCATTAACTGGTTGCGTCAAGGGGAGTACAACACGCGTATGCAAATGCAACATGATGGTTATGCAGAAGTAGACATTGAGCAAACAGTGGAAAATGGCAGAGAAGTAAGGAAACTTTTAAGGAAAAATGCGTCTTATGACGAATATTTGAAACTAGTTGGCGAAAAAGAAGCGATGTCAAAAGAACGGTGGATTTTTGTCAACAAAAACTTTTTGTCAGATGTAACCGATGATCTTCCCCTTTTCCGTTCTCCTGTGCTGTTGCTTTTAGGAGACAAAGATATAAATGTGGATTCGAAAGAGACGGAGCAAGTTTACCGCCGTATCGTACCTCCGGAATTATTGACAGTAACCGTCTTCCCTGACACGGAACATAGGATGATGAGCACGAAAACGGCAGATTCAGAGTTTCGATCTTTGATGATAAGTATTTTCAAGCCTAGGAAGATTACGGTACCAGAATATTTAGATGAAATGGAACAATTTTTAAGAATCTTCCTAAACACCCATAATCGCTAGTGAAATGAATGATAAAAAGTCGGTTATTCTTCCTGTAGAAAAACCGACTTTTATGTTTTATAAACGCAACACTTACTTTGCTTTTATGAAGCTCCTGCTTACAACGAAAAAGTTCTTTCTCATCATTATCTAATAACACCCATTGCTTTTTATCCATCAATACAAGTGAGATGTCATGCTTTTTAAGATAATTTCTTCATCAATATACAGAGATTTAGATTTATATTAACTTATTAAATCATCTCTACCTATCCGTTTTAAAAATTTATAAAATGTTTCGCGCTTTTTACCCATTTGTGAATAGGCTTCGATTATCTTTTCTACAGTTTCAAACAATTCTTCTGGCGTTAAATTCTCCTTTAGCAAAGTACCAACCTCGGCGTCTTTCCCTTTCGCTTTTCCACCAACATATAAATTATAATGGTCTCTAATTTTCATAACACCTATGTCGCTTAACATGGGTTCACCGCAACCAATGGGACAACCTGTATAGGCAACTTTTAAGGTAAAGGGAACAGCTCTTCCAGCAATACGGCGATTTAATTCTTTTGCTACCGGCATTCCTTCCTCTTCTTCTCCTTTGCAAAAATTACAGGTTCTCAAGCTTTTTACGAAGTTTCCAACTGGATAACATGCTAATCCAACATTTTGAAATTCTTCTATAATATCTTCTTTTTTGGCTTCTGGGATTTCTATATAGAGTTGTTGGAAGGTGGTTAACTCAAGTTCATCACCATCATTCAAGTGCTCTGCAATGACGGCCAATTGTTTGGCATTTAGTCTTGAACCAAATGATATTCCACCGTTAATAGCGAGTTTTACCATTCTTTCATTTTGATTCATATCAAGTTTCACATCCTTCTCATCATTTTATATCGATTTAATTTACCTTATTTTTCTAATTTCACTCTTTGTAAACGCAAAGCGTTCAACACGACCGACACGGAACTAAATGCCATTGCTGCGCCAGCTACCCATGGTGCAAGTAATCCTATTGCAGCAATTGGAATTCCAATCGTATTATAGGCAAATGCCCAGAATAAGTTTTGTTTAATATTACGCATCGTTTTGCGACTCATTAAAATCGCATCGGCAATACTGTTTAGGTCCCCTCGAATCAGTGTAATATCCGCAGCTTCCATGGCAACATCTGTCCCTGTACCAATGGCCATCCCAATATCTGCTGTAGCTAATGCCGGTGCGTCATTAATCCCGTCTCCGACCATTGCCACTTTTTTACCCTGTTGTTGCAGTTTTTTCACTTCTTCTGCTTTCCCTTCAGGAAGCACTTCCGCAATAACGTCATCAACGCCTACCTCTTTACCAATTGCTTGGGCTGTACGTTCATTATCACCTGTCATCATAATCACTTTAATGCCCATTTCTTGTAATCGGTGTACAGCTTCCTTAGAAGTATCTTTAATGGTATCTGCTACAGCGACAAGCCCTGCATAATGTCCGTTAATCCCTGTTAGCATTGCTGTTTTGCCATTGCGCTCTAATTCTTCCATCACTGGAAGAACAGATTGTATATCGATCCCATATTGCTGCATGAGTTTCCGTGTTCCAATGACAACCCCTTGACCAGAAACTGTCGCTTGCACCCCATAACCTGGGATCGCTTCGAAGAATTGGACATCACCTAGTTCAATGCCTTTGCCTTGAATGCCTTGAACGATAGCTTCTGCTAATGGGTGCTCTGATTGTTTTTCCGCCGCACCGATCAGTGATAAAAATTTCGTTTCGTCTTGACCAGCTACTGCTAAAACATCCGTTAGGACAGGTTTACCATGTGTGACAGTACCTGTTTTATCGACTACTACTGTGTCAATACCTTGAGTTTGTTCTAAGTGTTCGCCACCTTTGAACAAAATACCAAATTCTGCAGCACGACCGCTCCCTGCCATAATGGAAGTTGGTGTCGCTAAACCAAGTGCACATGGACAAGCAATCACAAGTATGGCAATTAACACTTCAAGTGCTGGTGTAAACTCACCTGGTTGAACAAATATTATCCATACTAGGAAGGCAATGATAGCAATCCCTACTACGATAGGTACAAAAATGCCTGAAATTTGATCCGCCATCCGTTGGATCGGTGCTTTTGAGCCTTGTGCATCTTCTACTACTTTAATAATTTGGGCTAACGCTGTGTCACGTCCAACCTTTGTTGCTGTCATTTTGATGAAACCATTTTTGTTAATGGTTGAGCCGTATAATACATCACCTGCTGTTTTATCCACTGGTAAACTTTCACCTGTTAACATCGATTCATCAACAGACGTTGTTCCATCTACTACTTCACCATCAACAGGTATTTTCTCACCTGGTCTCACTAAAATCGTGTCACCTATTATTACTTCTTCTAACGGTACTTCTTTTTCAACACCATCACGTACGACGATAGCTGTTTTTGCCTGAAGCCCCATTAATTTTTTTATCGCTTCAGATGAACGACCTTTTGCTCTTACTTCAAATAATTTACCTAAAAGAATAAGTGTAATCAGCACCGCACTGGTTTCAAAATATAGATGTGGACCATGGTGTGTTCCAGCTGTAACAATCGCTTGATATACACTATAAAAATAGGCTGCTGAAGTACCCATAGCAACGAGCACATCCATGTTTGCACTACCATTGCGTAGTGCTTTATAGGCGCCTACATAAAATTGTTTCCCAATAATAAATTGTACTGGAGTCGCCAATAACATTTGGAACCATGGATTCATTAAGATGTCTGGTACATATAAAAACGATGTAAAGGAAAAGTGTCCGACCATCGTCCACAATAACGGTAACGATAAAATCGCTGAAATAATGAATTTACGTTGTTGATCTTTAATGTGCTTTTCACGGTGGTCGACTTGTTCTTTTTCATCTTGTTTTTGATGTGCACCGTAACCTAGCTTTTCTACCTTTGCAATGATGTCTGCAATCGCTACCTCTGAAGGATTAAATTCAATCGTTGCTTTTTCAAGTGCTAAATTGACGTTCGCATTTGCAACACCTTCCATCCTTTTTAATCCTTTTTCTATGCGCGTAGCACATGCGGCACATGTCATTCCGGTAATTTCAAATTCCGCTTTTTGTTTGACAACACCGTATCCTAGTGCTTCGATTTTCTTTTCAAAATCAGCTTCACTTAGTTTCGAAGGGTCATATTTAATTGATGACTTTTCAAGAGCTAAGTTAACAACTGCTTGTTCGACACCCTCCATTTTGTTTAGCCCTTTTTCAATACGTGTTGCACACGCTGCACAAGTCATTCCGGTAATTCCAATACTCGCTTCTTTGGAAACTGTACTTTTTGCTGCTGAACTCATGAACTTTCCACCTTTCAAATACCCATAAGGGGTATATTTATTTGAAAATGAGAGAGTGCTACTATAGCACTCTTAATCTACCTCATATCCTTGGTCTTCAATCGTTTCCTTAATTTTATCAAGGGATACTTGCGATTCATTAAATGTTACTTCAACTTGAGCAACCTCTATTTTTACATTTACCTGACTAACACCTTCTAATTGGCCAACGCTACCTTCAATTGAATTTACACAATGCCCACATGACATCCCTTTTACGTTTAAGGTTAGATTTTTCAAATTTTTTCTCTCCTTTAAATAAAATATTATTTAGCTACATATACGCCGTAGGGGTATATGTAATTTGAAAAAATTTATTTTTTAATTAACTTATGAATGGTTAAAACTAATTCATTTAAAATTTCTACATCACCCTCTGAAAGGCGATCTACGACACACCCTTTAAGATGACCTTCTAAAAGAATTTTTGCTACACTATTTAAGGCAGATTGTGTGGCAGAAATTTGTGTAACACATCATCACAGTAAACGTCTTTATCTATCATTCCTTTGATGCCTCGAATTTGGCCTTCAATACGATTTAATCGAGTGGTTAAATCTTTCTTTACACTTTCTGGATGATGGCTTTTACGGCAAGAAGTAACATCCTCTGTATGGCAAGCTCCTTCTTTCACTGTGGTTTCCATTGGCTCACCTCCTATATTGATTACATATTACCATACCCCTGTTGGGTATGTAAATAGACAAAATAATTTTTTTCGGAGCAGGTTAGTGAAGCAATAGTAATTAGGTTTGACTGGGAAAATTGTCGATGATATTAAAAAAGACACCGAAGTGTCTTATGTTTTTCAAATTAAGCATACCGATAAATTGAAATTTAATTACTTAACATTATGCTTATCTTGGGAGCGAGGTATTTTATCGGTGAGTGTATACAAACCATGTAATGCTTGCTGTTAATAATGCTGACGAAATCAAAGCTGTAAGAACACTATATGTTTGCCAAATAAGTATCGTTGACCAATCGAAAGCACAGCACAGTATACCCAGGGCAATCGTAGCGATCAGGAAAATAACTGTTACGATTATTCTCTTTTTTGTCATTGGCTGCCACTCATTCGTTTTCCTTCTGCGTAATCCTAAGAGAAATAGCAGAACGGCCAATAGGCAAAGAATAATTGTGATAGACGACAAAATGATATCCAAAAGCTGTGTGCCACTTATTTCATATGACTGAGTTAGATTGCCGTCTAATATATCTTTAACTTTTAGTACCAGGTTTATATTGGTATTTGCGCCGTTGCTCAGCAAGCTGATGGCTGTTCGTTCATTTAGCAGTATGGCTACTTCGGTTCTGAAATTTGGATTGCCCCCAGTGTGTTCTATAATCGTTTGGTCGGCGTTTACCAACCAGCCTGCCGCATAATACATATCGTTGACAGCCGAAACAGACATATCACCCCTATGTGATTTTTCGATAACCGTGTGAAATATTTCGGGTATGTCCTGCACGATACCCATCTGTATGCCCATCCAACGCGCCATATCTTTTGTATTAGAAATGATGTAGCCTGCGGGTTTATTCCCAGCATAATCCGGAGCTTTAAATGGAGTTGTCATAAAAAAGGAAGAACGGTAGCCCTGTGCCAACTGTCCAGTGGCTTGAGCATCTTCTTTATAAACATACGTCTGGTGAAGACCTAACGGCTGAAATACCTGTTCCCTCATAAAGTCTTCATAGCTTTGTCGCGACACAATCTCAATAACCAAACCCAATACGTCATAATTAACGGTTCCATAGTTATACTGTTCACCGGGAGGGAACGCCAATTCAGCATCTACGAGCATTTCCACAGTCTTTTGCAACATATCCGGCGTATTGCCTTGTGGAATATTTTGAACCTTATGCCTAATATTTGTTAGACCACTGGTATGGTGAAGAAAGTTATTTAATGTAAGGCTTTGCATATCAACAGGTTTCCCTTGATACTTTAACGTAAACCAAGGTAAATATTTTTGGACAGGGTCAGTCATTGAGAGCAGCCCTTGCTCTTCCAATAGCATAATACCCATACCGGTAAAAGCTTTACTGACCGAGGCCAACTCATAGAGTGTATTTTCACTTGCAGACAACCCCTTTTCACGGTCTGCATACCCTGAAGAAAAGTAGAACACTTCATCATCAGCAAGTATTGAGATTGACATTCCCGGCACACCTGATATACGACAGGCATCATCTAGCAACGCTTGTATTGCCGCAGATTTCGAATCTGACAACGCATAACTTTGTGTTGCGAACCCTGAGAATAATATGAATATCGTTAATACAAAAGCAATAGTCTTTTTCATAAACTCTCCTTTTTGAAAAATTATAAAAGAATAATATAAATAACCTACTTTTACAACTACTAAACTAAATTTTAATTTATCTTTCTATTCACCTATATAATATCAAGTAATTGTGAAGAGTTACACTTAAACGAACAGATGCGTTAGTTCAATAAGAAGTAAACAACTTTATTATTCATTTTTTAAGTATTATATAAACAGATGGATGTAATTTGAAACAACTTTAAAGAGCCTTGCTACGTAGAATGTAGTAAGGCTCTTAGCTTTTATTAATCAAAATTCAATAACTTTATTATCATTATACAGTTAAACCCTTTTTCTACACGAATACCTGCCTTTGTTCCAGCGGTCCTGATAGCTCTGCAAACCTTTTATCCAAGCCACTCCCTTCACTCAGGAAGAGATTGTGCCACTGCAACAAACCTTTTTACCCCTTCACTTAGTTGTTTTTCATTTGCGTAAGAATAGCTTAAACGTATCCAGGATGATAGTTGTTTTAATGGATCACATACTTGACCTGGCACAAAGGATATAGATTGTTCGATACTTTTGGTTAATAATAATTCAGTTGGAAGTTTATCTGGGAGCTGCACCCATAAATTAAGACCGCCTTTTGGACTGGTCCATTTCCAACCAGTTACCGCTAGCTCTTCCTCCATGATTTCCTTTCGGATTTGTAGAGCGATACGGATTTTCTCCATGTGCTGGTGCATTCTTAGTGATGAAAAGTAATGGAGAAAAACTTTTTGATTAAGAAGTGGTGAACCATTATCAGCTAACGACTTTACTGTTATAAGTGAATTCATTAATGATGACTGACAAATAACAGACGCAATTCGTAAACCAGGTGAGATATATTTGCTAAAGCTTCGAATATAAATGACTGCCCCAGCAGTATCAAATGTGTAAATTGGAGACGGTGGGGCATGATCAAAATAGATGTCGTGATAGGCATCGTCCTCAATTAATAGACAGCGATATTGTTCAGCCAATTCTACTAATTTTTTGCGCTGCTCTACTGAAACAGTATAGCCAGTCGGGTTATGAAATGTTGGGTTGAGATAAAATAGGCGTGGTTTATATTGTTTCATATATAATTCAACTTGCTTTAAATCGTATCCATCTGGATGAATATCAACCGTTATTATCTGTGCTCCTTGTGCTCTAAAACTATCAATTGCAGCACTGTAGCTTGGACGTTCAAATAAAACAACATCTCTTGGCTTAATAAAAGTTTGAGCAATTAAGTGAATCGCTTGCTGTGAGCCAGAAGTGATTAATAGATCATCCACATTGAGATGAGTTTTATATTGGTTGATAAAATATTGAACGAGCATTTCACGCAGCTCTAAATCACCTTGCACAGTTGAGTAGGTTGCAAGTACTTTTGGATAAAGATCAAACACTTTCTTCACGTAATCAGAAAAATAATGATTGGGCAAAAGATTCGGATCAATTAACGCCTGAGAAAAACGATAGGAAACTGGTGATTGATGGATTTCAGATAAATGATTTTTTTGTACATATGCAGAAACAATTGGATTGTCTAAATAGGCAACATGTTTCGTCGCATTTGATTGGACAAAATAGCCCGCTTTATCTTTAACATAAACCCAGTTATGTTGTTTCAGTAATTGATAAGCCTTTAAAACAGTTAATCGATGAACATTCATTTCTAATGCTAATTTCCGGACGGAGGGAAGCTTTTCATGTTCTTGCCATTCTTTACGCTCTATTCGGTGCAATACATAATCATATACTTTCTTAAAAAGATAATCTCTATTTTGAATCGCTTTGCTCACATCGATTCCTCCTATTCAAAACAATTTTACCACGATCCATTCTAAACTGTTCTATCTTTTTCAATCTGTTCTATTTCCTTCCTTTTATAATAGAAAAAGAGGAGGAGTTTTAAATGGTCATTATTAATTATTTCTTTATGTGTTTGATTTTTGGAACAACATTTTTAGCAATTAAAATTGGTGTTGATGCAGGAGTGCCGCCATTTTTATCAGCTGGTCTTCGTTTTTTCCTTGCTGGTTTGCTGCTATTTAGTTTTATGGTATGGAGAGAAAAAGCGACAATAGGGTTGTTAATTCGAAAAGAGATGTTTTTTACAGGAGTATGTTTAACCTTTGGGACATTTGCGACTTTATATTGGGCAGAACAGTATGTAACATCGGGGATAGCAGCTGTTCTATCTGCCACCGCTCCGATGATGATCATCGTTATTCAGACATTTATATTGAAGCAAAAGGGAAATCGAAAATCATTGATTGGTTGTGTTGTAGGAGTCATTGGTGTCACGTTCTTAATCTTACCTAGTTTTTCAATTGATATTAGTCCCAAATGGACGGTTGGTTGTTTCGTCATTATAATCGGTCAAGTTTTTTACGCATCTGGGACGATTTATGCGAAGCATGTCATTCGAATCTTTGAAACGACATCACCAATTGTTTTAAATGCAGCACAAATGATGCATGGAGGGATTTTATTAATCGTTTTATCATTTTTTACCGAGAACATTCAGTTTGAATATTTAGTAAGTCCAGCTTCAATGGGCTCTCTTCTTTACTTAACTATTTTTGGTTCAATGATCGGCCATACCATTTATTATTGGCTTGTCTCAAGAACAAATCCTGTTTTTCCATCTACATGGCTGTATATCTCACCAGTAATTGCCGTTATACTAGGTGTTACCTTCTATCATGAATATATTTCTTGGCTAACAGGCATAGGTACTTTGACGATTATTGTAGGAACGATTTTAGTCAATTTCGAAACATTACGGAAGCTGCTTTGGGGGAAGGAGACTGTTCTTCAGGATGTTAAAAAAAAAGAAAATATCCTGCAAAGTACTAATAAGTACTAATTAAATACAAAATCGCAAATTTGTAGGCACTTTCATGTCGATAGTCAAATTAAAAATAAGTTTTACTCTAAAAATCTAAAGGAATGTCTCAATTTTTGGAGACATTCCTTCTTCCACAATCGCGCCGATCGTATTATTAGGTCAGCCAGAAAATATTTCTGGTTGACCATTTTTTATATCGATATATGATAACGGTAGCCGGGGTAGAACGTTCGCGCCCGTGGGGCTAAGACCCCGTCCGCAAAACAGTTCGCCCCCTACTTGTAGAAACATGTTTGAGGCTGGTTGGGACAATGATCTCGTATAACAAGCGAAGCTATGACACTACAAGAAGGATTAGGGGTACCGGTAATTATATTTGGAGGAGGAAGTTTATAATGAATCCAGTCATTGGTCTGGATGTGGCAAAAGGTGAAAGTCAGATTCAAGCATACTTGGAGAGAAAGAAACCCTACAAAAAAAGTTTCAAAGTAAAACATGATCTTGATGGGTTAGCTAGTTTATTAGATTTTATTAAAGAGATAGAAGATATTTCAGGAGAACGTCCCCCTCTTGTAATGGAATCAACGGGTCATTATCATACACCGGTTGTTCAATATTTTGAGGACAAAGGCTATTTAATTATTATCGTAAATCCACTCATCTCCTATAAAGCAAAAAGTTCTAGTTTGCGAAAGGTAAAAACAGATATCATTGATGCCAATCACCTCTGCGAGCTGTATTATAAAGAGGATTTAGAGCCTTATAAAAAGCGTGGTATCCAACTTATGAACTTACGTCATCTTACGAGACAGCACGATAATATCACAGGCATGTTTGTACAAACCAAACTACAATTTCAAGCAGTTTTGGATCAAGTTTTTCCTGGATATAGTAAGGTTTTTGGAGATTTATATTCGGACGTTTCTTTAAAGACATTACAAGCATTTCCTACTTCAGAAGATGTCTTGAAAGGTGATACTGAAACATTAACAGCTAAAATAAAAGAATTCTGTAATACTCGTTCACTACAATGGGCAAACAAACAGGCTGAAAAGCTAATGACTGCCGCAGCTCAAAACCCTTTTCAGAAGGTTTTATACTCTAGTCTTGCCCTGAGCTTAGATATGTTTATTAATATGCTCTTTGAATACAAAAAACATCTATCCATGCTTGAAAATGAGATAGATGTTTTAGCAAAAAGTATTGAAGAATCTAAGATTATCCGATCAATTCCCGGTATCGGTGAAAAAATCGCAGCCACGATTATTTCTGAAGTTGGGGAAATTGAAAGGTTTAATCATCCTAAGAAACTAGTCGCATTTGCCGGTCTTGATCCAAGTGTCTTTGAATCTGGCACATTCAAAGGTACTTACAATCGAATTACCAAAAGAGGCTCTAGCAGACTACGTCAAGCTTTGTATATGGCTGTTAAATGTGCTATTCGTGACTGTCGCAAACAGAAAACAACGGATGAAATCCTTCCTCGTAATAAGAGATTACGAGCGTTTTATGATAAAAAACGGGAAGAAGGAAAACCTTTTAGAGTAGCTGTGATAGCTTGTGCAAACAAACTCCTACATTGGATTTATGCACTTTTAAAAAGCAAAACTTCTTTCCAAGATTTAGCTTGATTTAACAATTTAACCGAGTTAACCGGAACTTTCCAAACACAGTATTTGGACGGTTATTTGGTATACACAAATTTAGTATAACATGATATTTTTAATTTTTTTATTAAAAAATGTTGACAACTATTGGCTGGTTTTGTGGAAGATCAAAGTCCGTTGAAGCTGGCGTATTTTTTAACTTTCTAACTAGATGTCGAATAAGCAAAATTATTATTACTATAATCAAAAACGTTCCATAGTTAAATCAGTATTTACGGAAACTGCAGCTTTATTACCATCGGCAGCAGAGATCATTAATGAGGAAGGTCCGGATTTTTCAGTTTCTCCAGCAATATATATATTTTTTTGTGTTGTTCTACCAACACCATCTGTTACAATTGTTCCATTTTCATGTACTTCACACCCAAGCTTCTCAGCAAATTGATTGGGGCGATAAAAAGATGGAACAACAAACCCACCTGATCTTATGATAGTTTCTCCTGATACAAATTCAATTTTTTGTAGATGACCGTCATCACCTATTAAGTTTTTGATCGGCTCCGATTTTATTTTGATACTACGTTTGTGTAACTCTTGAACTCCTTCTTTAGATAGTTCAACTCCATTTGTTATAACCACTAAATCCTTCGACCAGTTATAAATTATTTTAGCCATATGCAGTACATGCTCTTCTGTTTCCGCCATAACAATTAATGGCTTATCCCTTAGTTCCCAACCGTCACAATACGGGCAGCTAAATAGGCTTTTTCCATAATAATGTCTTACATTTGGAATAGAAAATACCTCTTGAATACCAGTGGCTAATATAATCTTTTCAGCAACAAATTCTCGACCATCCGTGGTTTTGGCGATAAATAGTTCATTACTGAAATCTTTAGTTATTTCAGTAACCGTTTTTTTAAAGTAGGACACAGATGGATAATTTTTCAACTCATTTAATCCAATCTCTTTAAACTCCCGTGGTTTAATACCATCTCGAGTAATAAATCCATGTGACTCATGTGTAACTCTATTCCTATTTGTGCCATTGTCAAATACAGCAATTTTCCTTCTAGCTCTTCCTAAAGTTAAACTTGAGCTTAATCCAGCTGGTCCTGCTCCAACAATAATACAATCATAAATATTCATATCTCTCCACCCTTTACTTTTAAATTATTATCGACTAATTAACAACTTTATTACTCTCTAATATCTATAATAGAGGTAAAAAGCGTGACTTATGGAGCCACTGCCATTTGTTTTGCTACATCAAGTATTTTTTGATGTTTTAATTCATTCAATTAGGTCTTAACTTATACCCACCATTAGCAACGGAATTTGATTCTACCATTCCATCCTTAACAAGCTTAGTCAATATTTTGGACAAATACGTAGAAAAACCTCTTGACGTTCAGCAAGTTGATGCACACCTACATGTCTCTCAGAAGCAACTGTTAGAAATAACATCGTGTGAAGTGCATAATTCATCACTTTTGAATATTACATCCAAATAGTTCACTTCAATTAAAGATAATGCGAATCCACTATATCTACTTATTTATTTTAAGTCAAGCAAATTGCATTTTCTAACTATCATATATAAAGCTCTATTCTGGACCTATTACTGAATAAGGCGCAATTCTTCTTCAGGAATTGCGCCCTTTAATAGAACAACATAAATATGAACTCATATCTTAAAATTAACTAATTCTTCTTTTACTATTGCCCCTTTAGTTAAAAAAGAATCTGTCTAGAACCGACTACAGTAAAGTTTTATTCTTGTATTATTTCATCAAAGGCTAAAGAAACTCTGTCAAATTCCTCGTCGCTTTCAATGGCTATGAAATCTCCATCCTGATCGACCTTCAAAAAGAAAATATCAATGTCTTCCTCTATTTCTTCTTGAAGATCCTCAACAAAGCTGACTGCAACGTAATCTGTCCCTTCCATATTTACGACTGCCAGTACTTCAATATCCTCGCCTTGGTCATTTGTAAAGATTTCTCCTACTTCAATGTTTTTCATGAGGAACCCCCTCTTTGATTCAGTTAATTTATCTGCTGTACATTCAATCCTGTTTTTCTTTTATCTGTTCACGGATCCTTTGTAGTTCTTCCAAAGAAAGTTCACCTAAGGATTTTCTAATTTCTTCCTCAATTAGTTTCCTGGTGCTTTCTCGATATTGAGTCCACCATTCTTGGAGCCCTTCCGTTTTTTCCAAAATGTACTGGACATCAATCTCATCTACTTCTTCATCTGACAGATAATCCAACACTGCTGCCAACATACGAGAAAGGTTACCAACTTCATCTTTGTTTTGTTGATTACTTGGCAAATGAACAATATTTTCCTTATCCGCCCCTTCATTTGTTTGTGCAGATTTCCGTGGCATCTTGTCGCTCCTTACTTATCTTAATCATTTATAGTTTGAGTATAACCATTAAAAATTAATCACTTATTTTACTTCGAATAGGTAAACAACTTTATTTTGATTAATGGAATTTATCTCAATGGGATGAAATTATAAGAAGATCAGTAAAGAACTGACAGGAGTAAAATAGAAAAAGCGTGTTTTGAAAAAAAGATTGATCAAAATACGCTTTTTCTAAATTCAAATGAATATTCCTTATATAATTACATTTGATAATTTTTGTAATCCCTATTCAAATAAAGCGCGCTTTTGCAGAAGATCATTACAAAGCCTTATTGAACAAAAATACTTTTTATTTTCTTTACTTCACGAAGGTCAGAACCTTATCGAATAGGATTCTCAAAGTTCCAGTTAGTATAAATTACTGCTGCAGTAACAGGATCTGCGGACGTATCTTCTGTAAAACCGCCAATTAAATTGCCCACTCTAAATGTTGGCTCAAATAACTGTTCTTCCTTAGGTGGCGCTGTTGGACCATCTATCCCCAATTTTGTTTCATCTGTAACCACTACTTCCATGCCGTTATCCAACGTAAAGCTCAGTCCATCATCTCCAACTTCCGTTATGATTCCTTCTATATTAAGCATTGCACTTGCAGCAGGGCCTGAATTATCCACCACAATTCTTTCCGTCAAATCTATCGCTTTATCGTTGTTTATATTTATTAAAGCAACTACAGCAATCACGGTACAAGCTATTAAACTTCCAGCCAATAATCTAATATTTTTCATAAAAACTCTCTTATCTTTTTGTTCATATTCCATCATCTCTTTTTGCACTTTGCTCTTAAATTCTTCAGAAGCATGAATCTGCTTCATCACTTTCTTATAAGCATTCATCACACTTAACTCCCTTCTTCTAAAATATTTTTCAACTTCATTCGTACCCTTCTCAGCTTTGAGCCCACCGTGTTTACTTTCATCTCTAATAGATTAGCAATTTCTGCAGTCGTATAGCCTTCGTAATAATGTAAATAAACAATGGCCCTCTCTTTGTGATCTAGCTCAAAAATCTCAGGGAGAACAATCTGTTCTTCTTTTGCGATAAAGGTCATCTCTTCTGTTATCGGTACTGCCCTCTTGACACGAGAAGACTTAAAGTAATCCTTACATTTATTAAAAGTCACTTTGATGAGCCAAGCCTTTAAATGGGCTTCATTATCGAAGGGCTTTTTCTGTCTCATAAGTGTCATATAGACCTCTTGAACAATATCCTCTGCCTCAGACATATTTTTTGTCTGCTGCACAGCAATTCGTATTAAGGTGTCGCTATAAGTTTGAACAATCTCATGAACACGTAAGCCGGCGAACGTTTTCATAAACAACCTCCTTCACTTCATAATACGATTCATTTTCGTTTATTCGTGCAACAGAAAAATTTTTTCCCAGAATTCAATAGATTTGTTATTCATTTATAACAAAGATTAATAAAAAAAGAGTGAGAACTCATCAGTAATAGATAAATCCTCTCTCCTTTTAAAGGTGAAGTGTTTTTTGTTTTTATATTGTCTCCATCTTGCATCTTGATGGCTTTAACTAATCTCCAGCCTGTATTAGATACCCTTTTAGTTTCTCAAGATTCTATTATGTTCAGGAAGAGTTTTACTATTTGGTTGAACCTATATATCGCTCTTTAGCTGCACCAAGACCAAATATAAAGAGTAGAACTGATGCACCGACTAATATTAAAAGTGGAGTAGTCCAGCTATTGGTTGCATCATGTATAAATCCAAAAAGGGTTGGACCAATAGCTGCAAGCAGATACCCAACTGATTGTGCCATTCCAGACAGTTCTGCGGCCTGTCCGGCATTACTTGTACGTAAGCCAAAAAACATCATGGATAGGCTAAATGCGAAGCCTCCCCCTGTACCTATTGCGATGATCCACATAACAGTTAGGTTAGCACTTCCGTAAAGTAACCCAAGTGTCCCGATTAAAAGCAAAATCGATGTAATGGAAACTAAGGAACGTTGATCGGACATGCGCCCTGCGATGACTGGAACGATAAAGGTAAATGGAAGTAAAGCCAATAGCATAATTGAAAGTAACCAGCCAGATTGACTTGAATTTAATCCCTGCTGCTTAAGGATTTCTGGCAGCCATGCGACAAGTACATAAAATATCATGGACTGCAGTCCCATAAATAAGGTTACTTGCCAAGCTAGTGAGGAACGCCATAAATTCACATGACTGCTATCCGTTTTTTGATGAACAGTATTTCCTTCCACTGTACGGTATTTCATTTGAGGTAACCAAAATAAAATAGATATAAAGCTTAAAATACCCCAAATTCCCAATGCGCCTTTCCATCCAAAACCTAATCCTATTGCAATAGGAACACTAACACCAGAAGCTATCGCTCCAAATAAGTTCATCGAAATGGAATACACACCCGTCATAAAGCCAATGCGTGTAGGAAATTCACGTTTAATAAGGCCAGGCAACAATACATTACCGACGGAAATAGCTAAACCAAGAATAGCAGTACCAATATATAAAGCAGCAACACCTGATAGGGAACGTATAATAATACCAACAGTCAGAAAGATGATGGAAACGAAAATAATTCGTTCAACCCCCAATTTTTGTCCTAATTTAGGTACAAAAGGTGAAAAAAGCGCGAAGGCTAATAGTGGTAACGTAGTAACCATACCTGCCAATGTATTTGAAATATTCATATCATCCCTAATAAGGCCAACTAGAGGTCCAACCGAAGTTAAAGGTGCTCGCAGATTTGCTGAAATAAATACAATTCCTATTATCAGCATTATGGGTACAGTTCCTTGTGAATATAGATTTATGTTTTTTCTGTTTTTGTTGCTTAATTGATTCATTCGTATATTTTCTCCTTGGAATGTTATATGCACCCTTTTATTCATTCATCATTGTACTTAGAGTTTCTATTGCATCGTTCAGATAATGATTAACACATTCTAAGGCTGCCTGGGAGTTCCTTTCCTTAATTGCTTGAAAAAGCTCTGTATGGATTTCATTTTCAAAATTCACTGGTTTTTTGATCCGCATAATTCGATCAATAGAATTTTGCAAAGAATCTGTGATATGTTCATACAGCTCAATGAACATCTTATTGTGTGTGGCTTTAGCAATTGATTTATGAAAAGCAATATCCATCTGTGCAAAGTGAAAAGGATCATTACTTTTAGCAGCCTTTTTACAATCATCAAGACAAATTTCAATTTGTATTAAATCTTCTGCTGTTCTTCTATTGCACGCAAGTTGGGCCGCTTCACGTTCAAGTCCTAAACGTACCTCTAACGATTCCAAAAGATCACTCTTCCGGATCTTCTTATCCAATGCAAGTGCTAAATTACTGTTGGATTTTACCGTGGTACCAATACCTTGACGAGTTTCAAGTAAACCAACATGAACTAAGGATCGGACCCCTTCTCTCAATGTATTTCTGCTTACTTCAAACATATCCATCAATTGCGGCTCTGCGGGGATTTTGTCTCCGACTCTCCATTGACCACTTTCTATCATTTGTTCCATCTGTGCCGCTACTTGTTCCACAAGGGTTAAACGGCTCGCTTTTTCAATCGCCATATTAATTTACTCCTTTTTAAACGTAGGATGATTGGATTATGTGATTATATTATGTTCCCTTCGATCTGGTCAAGCAATTTATTTTGATTTAGAATAAAGTTTGATTAAAAAATAGCTACAAACATTGATTGTATAACAAAAAGAAACGCTCAATTTGAAAAAAAGAATGATCAAAATGAACGTTTTATATTTCAGCTAGATATAAGTTTTTATACAATTTCTACCGGCAGCACATACAGACTTTGTTTTCCCATACCTCTTTTATTCTGTTGGCTGGATATTCGGAAGCATGTTCTTATTTTACTCAGCAGTTTTAGGCCTGAAGTCCGCGGACACTAATTGACACTTTATTAGGTATACATGTTCTTCTTGTGAAGCATTTACATTTTTATTAAAAAATCTTGCTCATTTTTTAACTTTGATCCTCCAGAATCGGACCGATTGTTTAGAAATTAAAAACCATGGAATTATCTAATTTAGACTTTCCATGGCTTTGAGGTAGCGTATTTGAATTTTATAATTTAGATGCCCAAATCTCTATTTCAACTTTTATCTCAGGCAAACATAAGTTTAACTTCAAATTTACGGAACTGGACTCCTCTTCCGTTCAAAACTAATCACCTTACGTTTTTTTTGCAAACACTGATTATAGATGAGGATAAAGATGAGAACGGATTTTTATCCCAGTCTGAATATTGGTTTTCAATAAAAAAGCCATGGCTAGTTAACAAAGACTTAAGAGTATCATTATTGGTAAAACGACATGCAATTCGAGAAGTAGTTTTCTTAAATCCACAATCACGGTAAGTGACCCAGTGCATTATATGATTTCTTGCATCATATGATTGTATTCCAGAAACCTTGACGTTATTTCCATCCTTATCGATAAATTCTCCCCAAATTGTTTCTTCTTGGCTTGATAAATCAGTTCCCATGGGGTTACGTGTTTCAAAAACAAATATTCCATTTGGTTCTAAATGCTTGTAAACTGTTCCTAGTAAGGCAATTTGATCTTCATCACTCAAAAATGCCTGAAATGCATTTCCAGTTAAATATATCATTGAAAAACGCTTTTCAGAATCAAATGTGCGAGCATCAGCTTCAATAAAAGAAACAGGCAAACCATTAGCTTTAACCCGCGCATATTCAAGCATCTCAGAAGAAATATCAACACCAGTAATATTAATCCCTGATTTTGATAAAGGTATTGTTGTTAATCCTGTACCACATGCAAGTTCTAATACTTCGCCCGGGCTCAATTTAACAAGTTCAAGATAAAAATTGTACTTCTCTATCTCGCCGCCAAATTCAAGATCATAATTTATCGGGTCTCGATATTCTTCAAGATTATTGTGATCTATCAACATTTTATCACCTATTCACGATTATTCGAATTTCTTTTAACCATTCATCATCTCTGTCTTAAAAAGAGGTCACTTATTTTATTTTCATCACCATATAATACCATTCCTTTTCATTAAATAGTAAGTGCCAGATGATACTATTCTCCTGTAAATGGGTATGGAATGATAATCCTTCATATAGATGCCTAGCCCTTGGATTTTTACCCGAAACATGTAAACTGAGCCTATCAAGGTTTGGGTCTGCTAGTACAAAATCCTGCGCCCACTGTATTAGCAATTTTCCTACTCCTTTGCTTCGATGGTCTGGATGCACCACAACGTCTGCAATATAGCATTCTCCTTCCTCAGGTTTATAGTCAAATAAATATAGTCCTATGGATATTTTAAATACTTTCCATTTTCCAAAGCTTTTGAAGCTCCTCCAAGAAAATTTACTTTTTTTGTTCTTTATAGTAGTCTCGATCTTCCTTATAATAGATATCATTCCGATGACCTCTCCATCTTGTAATGCGATCATTCTTTGGCTTGCTCCATTAGTGGAATATTGATCAAAATACTTTTCGAAAAAAAGAGCAAGCTCGTCTTCATTCATGTTTGTTAGAGTTTGAAATTTCCCGTGAAAACCGTGAACATACAATCGGCTAATCTGAGAATTGTACTTAGAATGTGTTGGTTCAATCGTTATTGGCGTAATTATCATGACTATTCCTCTTTCACTTTAAACTAACTGGTTGTTGTTGTGTCACACAATGAATCATCCCATTATGCTGATAAAGCGTTCTAACATCAATACCAACCACTTTACGCCCATGATAAAGTTTTTGGATAATATTGTTTGCTATTTTATCATTAGGATCTTTATAGTTTGGTACCAACACGACTTTATTCCCTATATAAAAATTCACATACGAACCTTTTTCATCCAATACTTCTTCATTTTCTAGAGTGACATTATTCTTACTAAGTGGCAAACATACATACGTGTAAGGCTCACCTAAAGCATTTTTGGCATTTAACAGTGTTTTAATATCCTTAGTTAACAATCCCCATTCGACCAAACCGTTTTCTAAAAATGTGACGATTGTCTTTTCGTCGTAAAACTTTGCAAATCTATCAATATGAAAATCAGTAATGGCTAATTCCATATAATCGACTAATCCACTAGTACGATGAATTAAATATCTTAGCGTGACAAGAATACTGTGTTTTCCTCCCCTATTATAAAGCTTCACACAGTGTGAAGCTCAAGTTATCACTTATGATATAAATAGAACAACCCTTTTAATAACGATCAAAAGTTTGCGATTACAAACTTCTTTATCACTTCACTCCTAATAAAAGGCAGGTAACTTGATAGCTTTTTGACATATCTGTTCTACACCCTTTTAACTTTGTTAACTTATATACTACTTTCAACTTAAATTCAAACGGATTATTTTTTACATATTGACTCGTTTTTCTCATAGAAAATCCCTCCTGTATGACAGTATTGGCTTTTTTACAACTGTCTACATAAGAGGGATAATATCAAATTCTGATGAACTTACAATACGAAAATTTCCTTTAAGCACAATTTGGGGTTATCTGCAAACAAGAGTAAAAAATCAACTGACTTGTCTCTACAGAAATCATTTATTTTAGAAAATATTATGTCGAATGTAGTGTAGTGTTTTCAAAATAAACTACAATCATTAGACATTGAAAAAATCCCTGATTTTCTATCAAGGTGTAGGGATTTTTGGCATTTTATTGGACTTAGGGAAATGAATACTTATTCAAGAAAAGCTACTCGTTAGGTGAAAAAATATTTATCTACTCCCATTAACAATGAGATCTGCTCTTTCAAGAGGTTTATGTTACTTAAAATTCAAATGGTGCATCACTTGAATACATTTCATGGAAGAATCCCTTGTACGGAATGTCGTCCTCCAAACACTTTATAAGATACATTAACTCCTCGTCACACACTGGAGCGTTTTCATTATTCTTCATTACCTCATACTTGTCTACGATATTTTCCATAATAGTCGCGTTAATAAATACTGGTAATTTATTTAGCATATTATCAGCAATTTCGGTTTCGGACCTATAACCATCAAGAATGATATTAAAGTAATCTTTCATAAACTTTCTACGTTTTTTAGGATCTGGATCGAATTGAATCCACCCAACCCCTTGTGTCCAGAGATCAGCAAGGTCATACATATAATAGCCAAAACAAGAATTATCAAAATCATACACCGTAATTTGCCCATTATCAAAGTCTATCGAATAATTCCCGTCATTGTAATCAAAATGAATCATACCGAAATTTGCTCTACTTCTATTGAAGTTTTTCAGTGTTTTAATAAGTATTTTCAGTTTTGTTTTAAGTAAAGACAGAGTATCGGGTATCAACTCATCGATGTAGTTTTCATTATATTTGTCGAAAAAATTATATCTGCTATGAACAGGAGTATATTCTTTTGATAATTGATGCAGTTTACCAAGGACTTTGCCGCAATTATAATAATATTCAGTTATTTCAACACCTTCTCGGTATTTATAATTGTTTTCCACAAGCATTTTTCCTTTAGCTTTTTCAAATAAGCTGACAAAAAACGTATTGCCGTTACAGGAAATTTTTTCTAGAATATTCCCCTTTAATGAACTGATTACATTTGAAACACTGCCACCATGATTGAATAGGTATTTTATATATTCTAATTCACCGAGATAATCCTCTAGGTGCCTGTCGTTTAAGTAAGAAATCCTAAGTATTTTTGTTTTTGATCCTTCTTTTTCACAAATATAAACTATATTTCGCCCTCCCACGTGTGGGGAAATCAGTCCAATTCGATATTCTTCCAATCCATATAATTTTGAAATGGTTGAAAGCAAAAATTCATCACAGATTTTAATAACTTCATTCCGAGTCATATTTTCCTCCTTGTTTCTAGGAGGGTTAAAGTATAGTCCCCCTCCTATTTGTTTTAAGATTAAACAATACTGTATTTTTCATAAAATCACCTTTTATCAAAATTAATAATATATAAGTTTACCTTATATGAATCATATTATGTCACACTATCTATTGTACTTCCACACTAATTTATTGCCTCCTCAATAAGTTTTCGTCATGTTAAAATACAAAGATATTTATTCAATTTCAAAATAGGTAATATTCTGAACAAGAGTACCTGTATCTAATGTTTGCTAAGGAATTTCTCTCACCCCAAAATTTGATTGGAATGAAGAAACGAAGCGTATTGACTGGTTTGTTGAAGAAGGATTATAGCTGATACTCAAACTCTTCTAATTAAAAAGCTTTTTTCACTGACCATCCTTTATACTCACCTTTATATTTTTTTGAATACAAAAACATGAGTTCACTTTGATAATCAACAAGTGCCAAAGCCTCTGTTTTTGTTATTTTAATAGTAGTATAATCACTATTTTTATCTTCGATAGTGATATTAAATCCTGTTTCATCTATTTCACTAATAAATTCTTTTGCACATTCATTTGGTATTTCAAGGGTATGAGTAATGTGACATGTATTGACCTGAAATAAGTTAATTTTAGTTTCCTTTATTTTTCTTCGGTTTGTTTTAAGTCTTTTTTCCTTTTCTTCAGTAGTTTCATAACAATTGAATAAACCTTCTTTAAAAGCACGATCGATTTCAACACGATCATAATCTAAAATCCACTTTCTAAACTTATGGTATAAAGGCAGTAGAGTATCTTCATCTAAACTAAAAACATCACATCCACGATCATCATACATGTGAAATAGAACGCCTTTTGTTTCATTTACAATATAAAGATTACCGTTTATTCTAGGTTTTCGAAGGAAATCTTTATTACCAATTGCTCTAATAAGATAGTCTAAACGTATATCCTCTTTATTAACTTTTAAGCTATATTGAATAGTTCTCATTTCTGTATCCTCTTCATCATATTCAAAGGGCACAGTTTTACACTTGACGTCATAGATTAATTTTTTGTTTCTAAGAAAACGTTTAATATTAGGTAAATCAATTCCCTTATAATCAATATGATTACTAACAGATGCAATTAACCAAATGGTATCATTATCTTTAAAAAGAAATTTTAAAATAGATTTGGCTCGATAGTGCATCTCTTTATTATAGTCACTACCATCCAACTCGACTAGCCCTAACTCAAATCGTATCCAATTTGTGGAGCCTTTTATCAACTGATTAAATAATTCCATAATATTCTCCTTTAGTTCTCTTCAACCATCTCTCTCGATAATTATTGAAGTATAGATATAAGCAGACCGTTGGGTTTAATCATAAGAATCTACTTATTTAATTGGATCAGGTATAGTGAAGTTCACTGTTTGAATATTTTTTTGCAAGTTTTTCAAATGACTCATTAATAAGAAAGGCTTCCCTATTCCTGATTCTGGTAATAAATCCCCATATTATGTGCCATACATATTAATCGCTGCTTTAATACGAGCATCTTTAGCTAACATTTGTGTAGCAGTAGCCCCCCCATAAGAATGCCCAAACATTCCTATACGAGAAGTATTCAAATGTCTTGTGGAAAGACCTTTTTCATCTTCTTGATTTAATTTCTCTATTTGATTGAGTACAAAGTCAACATCAACCATCCACAACTGAATATGATCATCCCATTCAGATTCGGTTAAATTAGGAGACTTTAAATAAGCAGTGCGCCCATCTGGATACACTGTAGCAACTGCATTATAAGCGTGATCGATACCTACGACAATATATCCGTGGCTTGCTAATTCTTCTACTTCAAAAGTGTTTTGGTTTCTAAAGCCTGTTAAACCATGCGAGAACAATAATACTGGATAAGTATTTTCTTCATCAGATAAAGTAGCATCTGCTATAGCATGTGTTTTGACTAAGCCTAAATGTTTAAAGGTAAAAGCAGGGATAGAAAAAGCTTTCTCTAAACCTTCTGCAATTTCATCAACATGACTAATAAAGGCACTTAAAACTATCGTGATAAGAATAAGCACTTTAAAGGCTACATAATCATAGTCACCTAAAACGATTATCATCAATGACACTATCAAATACTATAGCAAGTATTTTTACTAAACCCTAAAGTGCTGCAGCAACTACAATAAAGCTTACCAGAAATTAATCATAATTCGTGTATTATCAAATATATCTTTACGATCTTGTAATGCTGTTGCTCCTAGTACACCATCTTCTTCACCATCAATAAAAATAAAATACAATGTGTTTTTAGGTGGTGGTAACCGGCTCATAATCCGGGCAGTCTTTTGTATTATCAATACAAGAAAGATAAAGTTTAGCAACCCATCAACCGTTCATTTCATCTTTTTTTGGTTTTAAAATGTTTTTTTTTCGCTTTGCATATATTGATTTAGCATCTTTGTAATGGCTACAAATAGCTGAGTATGATGGGTATTATTTTTGAAAAAATTTAATAGTTTCTTAAATACTTAACAATATTGATATTGATAATCAATTTCATTTATCATATAATGCTAATGAAATTGATTATCATTATCTATTAAGATATAAAACATTTTTTAGGAGGAACAGGAATGAAGAAGTTATTCTTTCTAGGATGTGCATTGCTTCTCTTACTTACTGCATGTGCACAAAAAAAAGAAAGTACAAAAGAAGAAGGACAGTCAGCTGACAATGGCCAAGAGATTGTGATAGAGCATGCTTTAGGAACGTCAACATTTAAGGAAGCACCTAAACGCGTTGTTGCTTTGGAATGGAATTTAGTAGAGGAACTGTTAGCTTTAGATGTTCAACCAGTAGGTGTTGCTGATATTGAAGGATTTAATAAATGGGTGAAAATTAGGAAAAGCTTAGATCTAAATGCTGTAGATGTGGGCACTAGACAAGAGCCAAACCTAGAAGAAATTGCTAAGCTAAAGCCTGATGTAATTCTTTCGCTCGTCAATCATGAAAATATTAAAGCCGAGTTAGAAAAAATCGCACCAACAGTTTTTTTTAATACGACTACTGAAGAAGCAACGAAGGATTTATATGCAGATACTATAAACTCTTTCGAACGTACTGCAAAGCTATTAAATAAGGAAAAAGAAGCAGAAACTACAATTCAGCAGTTAGAGCAAAAATATAGTGAAGCGAAAAAGGAAATCGAGCAATTAAATCTTCCTACAAAAGAATTTCTTTTCACACAAGCTTATACTATGAATCAGGCTCCTATCTTCCGCTTGTTTACCAAAAACTCAATGGTCAGCCATGTGCTTGAACAAGTTGGATTAGAAAATGTGATTAAAGATCAAACAGAAGCTGAATGGGGATTTTTTGAAGCTAATGTAGAAGGTGTTTCAAATTACCAAAATGCTATATTCCTTCACGTTGTTCAGAAGGATGACCCTCTCTTTGACAACATGAAAAATAATAAGGCATGGAATGAATTATCCTTTGTTAAGAACAACCAACTTTATGATATCGGTGGCGATACATGGACATTTGGTGGCGTCTTATCTGCCGAAACTTTAGTAGATAATTTATTACAGGCATTAAAGAAGTAAGATGAAACAAGTGACAAAAGGAAAAGTAATTCTATATATCATTGGAGGCATAGGATTATTTATCCTACTTGCCTCCATTCATCTAAGTCAGGGACAATCCTCTAGTGGATATATTTCGTTTTGGAGAGAGCTATTTAACGATCAACAGCAGCAAAATTTCTTTCTTTATAATCGGTTGCCACGCTTTGTCATTGGCTGTATTGCAGGTTCTGCACTTGCAGTAGCAGGAATGCTTATGCAAACCATTACAAAAAATCCACTTGCAAGTGCCGGGACATTAGGTATCCATTCGGGAGCCTACTTCTTTATTATTGCTGGGGCGATTTTCCTTCCGCAAGTAAGCTGGGGCTATCCGTTAATCCTAGCCTTTCTAGGTGGCATCGCAGCGGCATCACTCGTATGGTTTTTAGTTGGAAAAGCTCTTGACCCTGTAAGAATTGCATTAACAGGAATGATTGTAAGCTTATTATTTTCATCCTTTACTGCGGCACTTCAACTATTGTTTGCAAATGAAGTTTCAGGACTATTTTTATGGGGCTCGGGCACACTGCTGCAATTAGATTGGTCAGGTGTCCAATTTGCATTTCCGTGGATTCTAGTCGTTCTCATTCTCGCGCTTGCTTCAAGTCGAAAATTAGATATTTTATTATTGGGAGACGAAGCAGCGATAGGTCTCGGCGAAAAAGTCGGGACGATGAAAGTGATTGGCTGGATTATTGCTATCCTACTTGCTGCCACTACAGTAGCTGTTGTCGGACCAATCGGCTTTGTCGGAATTATAGCACCACATATTGTTCGCCTAATGGGGTTTCGTCTCCATTTTTCGATGATTCTAGGAAATATAATAATGGGTGCATTGCTGCTCATTGGAGCAGATATTCTTGTCCGTCTTGTTTCACAAACATCTGAGCTGCCTGTTGGGGCTATGACCGCTATGATTGGAGGTCCTTGGCTCGTCTATTTAGCAATCAAAATGAGCAAAAATGTTCGAAGCAAGCCTTCAACGTTAAACGGAAATGAAGCATTTAAACGAAAGGGAACTGTTATTATACTCATCTCTATCGTTTCTATTGGCTCACTTATTGTCGGAATTTTGTTTGGGGGAACTTCCTTTACACCATTGAACGAAATCATTAATGAGCTTGCTTATAACGCATACGTTTGGGACTTTAGGGTACCACGAGTTATTACGAGCTTCTTAGTAGGGATGTTAATGGCTGCAGGCGGAGTGATTTTACAGGCAGTTCTTCGCAACCCGCTTGCTGATGCCTCAGTTCTAGGGGTCACATCTGGTGCTGGAATGATGGCTATGCTCTGTTTGCTTGTCTTCCCAGGGCTGTCTTATATTTTTGTCCCAATTGGTGCGGTTATCGGTGCTTTTCTTGTAATGGGAATGATCTTATTAACCAGTTTCCGTAATGGGTTCCAGCCTGTTATGGTCGTCCTAATCGGTGTGGCTATTTCAGCAATCTGTTCTGCTGTTATTCAAATTCTCATCGTTAAATCAAAGTTCCATGCATCTCAAGTATTGACATGGTTATCAGGAAGCACGTACGGAACAACATGGGGGGACGTATACTTTGCATTCATTGTGATTATCATCTCCTTCCCAATTATTTACCATTTCTCTAAAGCATACGACGTTCTTATTTTCGGGGAAGAAATAGCCATTGGCTTTGGATTGAAAACAACAAAGGTACGACTCATGATGCTTATTACCGGGGTCCTTCTATCTGCAATAAGTGTTGCTATCGTCGGAACAATTGGCTTTATCGGGCTATTAGCTCCTCATGCTGCACGACGCTTAGTCGGAATTAAGCATGAATTTGTCTTTCCCGTCAGTGTTTTACTGGGAGGCGTTTTATTAACGATCGGGGACTTTTTAGGAAGATATGTATTAGCCCCGAATGACGTCCCTGCTGGGTTATTAGTATCACTCGTTGGCTCACCTTATTTACTTTACTTATTAAGCAAAACTGGAAAAGTTACAATGAAATAGGCTAACTGCAAGGAGCGTTATAAAATTTCTTTCTTTCGTATCAAGTAAATTCAAAAAAACATACTAACATTAATAGCACAAACCACGGTCATGGTTTGTGCTATTAACATGACTGGCACATAAAAAAGCCTCCCACAAATGATGAGAGGTCAAAATTTGGTGAAAAAGTGGTAAAATCACAAAAAATGGTGAACACATTTGAAGTTGATATTGAATCATGACTTACTATTTTCTCTTGGAAGGCTTAACGTAAAAATATATCGATCCGATGGATATCTAGCGAAAGTTACAAATGCAGGTCTTTGATTATCCAAAAATGCTAAGCTTTCCATAAAAACTAAGGGACTATTTAACTCCACCCCAAGAAGATCAGCCTGCTCATTATTTGCTGCAGCAGCCCCTAATTTAATGTCACCATGTGTTATGGTTAATTTATATTCACTTTCCAATATTGTATATAGAGATTTATTTGCCAGGTTCGTTTTATTTAATCCCGGTGCTATATTGCTACTTATATAAACTTCTTCCAATGACATTGGCTTTCCATCGGCTAGCCTTAGGCGGAGTATCTTGGTTACTCGTTCAAATTGAGACAAATTTAATATTTCTTTTATGGATTGGCTAGGGCTAATATTTTCTTCGATTTCTATTACTCTTGAAGAAGGAACTTTGTTTAACTCTATCATTTGTTCCGTGAAACTATTAAGGAAGGCCAACTTATAGTTTGATTTGCTGTAATTTATAAATGTACCTTTCCCTGGCTGCCTATACAAATATCCTTCACTTGTAAGTATATCTAAAACTTTTCTAACTGTGTGTCTACTAACATTTAGATCTTTACTTAATAAAATTTCTGGAGGCACCTGATCGCCTGGTTTCAATTCTCCATTTGCAATCATTTTTTTCAACCATGAATAAACCTGTTTATATAGAGGACCACCGTTTTTATCAAAAATAAATTCCTCCATAAATTCACCTTCACAATTATTATTTGTTATTGTATATAATATGTATTATTCTAGCACAATAAACAACTAGAGAAAATCCTTTAATTGACTCCAAGCTATCTGTTACTTATCTTGAATTCGAAAGAAACAATGAAAATGAGGTGGTAAGTTAGTAACCACCTCACAAGATAATCATTAAATTTCATGATTAATTTTATTCGCACCTTTCACCTTAGAAGAAAACGCTTTATTTGCTAATGTAGTAATTATGAATGCACTTACTAATGCGACACTCATTGATATAATTAATCCAATCGAATGGTTAGAAGTAAATGGTGCTACAAATGTTGGCACGTATGCAGTCCCTCTAATATTAAAGTAACCTACTATGGCACCGCCGAGTCCCGCAGAAAAGATTGCTCCACCAAAGATAACTTTATTTGAAAACATAAAGGGATACGCTGATTCTACAAAAGTACCAAACCCCATATTTACTAAAAAGCCTGGTGTAGCTATGGCTGCGGAGCCTTTATCTTTTGGAAATATAATATTAGCTAAATTTATTCCTGCTGCTACCATCACAAGCGATGTTATATCTATTGCCCCTAAAAAACTAACTCCTGTTCTTTCCATTTCAAATAGAACAATTGGTAAAATAGCTGCATGATAAACCCCACCTAGAATAGCTGGCCATATTAGTAAGCCAGCCAATGCACCAGCAAAAATAGGGTTGAAATTGATTGCCTGTTCGATTATAAATTTAATGGACTCTCCTGCCCACAGAGCGATTGGTCCTAAAACAAAGTAAATAATCAGTCCTGATATAATACCAGCCAATCCAGCAGCAAAAATATTAACTGTTGTCATTGGAAAACGGAGTTGTATAAATTTAGCAAAGAAATACTGTACAAGTAACCCAGCAAGTATACCCCCAATAATTCCTCCAATAATTCCCCCCTCAACCGATAGACTTCCTGCAATAACTCCTGCAACTATAGATACTTCATCTAAATCCGATACTTGTTTGGTAGCAACCACAGCAAGTACAACCGGTAGCGCTTTCAGAATGATTCCAAAAACATCTCCCAAGCCTTCCAATCCTGGAATTTTACTTAAAGCTAAAATTAAGGCGAGTGCAATAAATGCAGGTAGAGAAGCAGTCATAATACCTTTTAAATTTATTCTTTTAAGCGGATTTGAATCAGATGGGGGTTCGGCTTCTCCTGACTTTTTTGTAAAGCTAGGTCGAAATTTTATGTCCCAGTGTTTTGCCAAAGCTGAAACAAATGAAATTGCCCTAGTTCGATTTGTAGTTCCAGTAGTACCAGAGGTAGAGATCACGTTAGCTCCTTTTGAACTAACTGTAGCCATAGCTGTTCCGCCTGTTCCAACTATCGGAATTTTTTTCTCTATTGCTGCTAAAATCGCATTTTTATTTGCATTATTAGGGTCAATACTCATTAATATCAATCCATCTATAAGCCCACTCTTAATTTCATCTGCTAACTTTTGATCTTCCGGTACTGCGGCTTCATTAATATTCTTAAGCGTATCTCTTTGAAGAACTTGAATTTCATCATCTCTTAATACATATAGTGAAGCTTTTGTGGTATCTTTTGCAGCATCCATTGATACATCTGCACCTATAAATTGTACAGCGCTTACATTTATCCCAGCAGAATCACATTGATTAAATATTTCTCCCAAAAGTTTTTTCGGGTCTTTTCCTCCTAAATTATATAAATTCCCTCCACTACTTCCAAGAATAGCAATATTCTTCACATTTATCCCTCCCGATCTTTTATAAGGAAAAAACCTTAAATTATTATAAAGAAATTGTATTAATTTCTTTTAAGCGAAACGGTGAGAAATAAATTCCCACCGTTTTGATAATTCTCTCAAAAGGATGAAAAAATATTTAAACTCCTAAGAATTTTTGGATCATTTCTTTTGCTGCATTTTCCACAACATTATCAATAGCAGTTCCAACAACCAAAATATTTACCCCTGTGTTTTTAAAAGCTTTACAGTTTTCCAGATTAATTCCACCTTCTGCAAGTGTCGGAACTTTAACACTAGTAACAAGTGCATTCAATCTTTCTTTAATAACCTGAGGAATTTCCCCTGCTGCTACACCTTCATAGCTCATCCCTGTCATTAATCCGATCATATCTACACCTATGTCTTCCATTCTCCTTGCAACTTCAGCTACCTCTTCAGGAGTTTCAGCTGGAATTCCAAATGTATGTAAATCATCCGGATGTCCGATGTAAGCATCTACAGTTAAGCCATATTTATGCGCTAGATTTACAACTTCCTCCAAGTCTTTAAAATCTGACTTATGAATATGCATACCATCAGCACCATGATTAGCCATTAATAAAAATTCCTTTTCACCTAATTCAACTGGCATTATCTCTGTAAATCCTCCTGGAACACCTACTGTTATAAAGGGTTCAGGTCCTACAACATTTCGTACACCTTGTGTTGCCTTTGCCATTTCTAAAATATCAATTTCGTGACGTAAGTTTTCGGCTGCATGCATAGAAGTAACACCTTTATATCCCCGTGCTAACGCCATTGCTGGATGATTTGGTTCAAGTAATTTAGCCCCTCCAGCTACAGCAGCTCTAGCAAGTCGGGCATCATCTCCTGTAATACCTGTACTTAAAATAGTTTGGCCACCATGCTCTTCTATTGCTTTCCATACCCTAGCCATTGCATTTTTTCTTTTTTTGTTCATATCTCCATAAAACATGTGAAAAACCCTCCTTAGTCTTCTGGAATTGTGCGTACATTAATTGTACGTACAATTAATATCTAAAATATATAACCATTTTTTTATTTTGTCAACGATTAATATTTAATTGATTTTTTACCGGATAAGAAGAATTTCACTTATGAACAAAACACAAAATTATAAAATTTCCCGAGCAAATAAAGATTCCTCATTAAGGACTTAAGCAATTGGATAAAATGTTAATATATTTTTCCATTTAGAAAAACAATTAATATCATTTCTCTTTTTTTAAATAGTTTCACAATAAAATTGGGGCTGTATCAAAGGAAATATTATCTCTTTGATACAGCCCCATTTTATTACATAACTAGTATCGTATCGGACTTATGCTTTTTAACTTTGCCATACTAAAATAACGCCAGTAGGATTAAATAATCCTACCACGTCGCCACCACTATACCACAAACCTCCTCCCCGTCTTCTAGAGTCAGAGATAGATGGATTTAATGACTCAAAACAATCAATTTCTCCAATTGGTCTTTATTGATGTCAGTGAGGTTTTCTAGTCCATTTTTTAAAATAAAAGTTACATACTTATTTTCCAATTAATGTAATTTTTGTACAGAACTCGCGCCCGATTATTGAATTAGAAGATCGCTTTTACTGTTACTCTTTATCGTTATTTTACTGATATAGTTGCTCACTTGAACCATGTGTAGGATCTTGGTACTGTTTTGCATATTGGTGAATTTGTTCTTGATCTTCAGGAACTATCTTATAAACAGCTCCAATTTTAGCCGTCATGTTTTGATCTGCTGGTTCTAATGGGTAGTATCCCTTTTTAACCATGTATTGCCACATATCATAGGCATGTGAACAACTCATCATAAAACAGGTTTGCAAAAAGGACCGTATTTCAGGATTCGCGGCTTCCATGGCAGAATAGGCGTATTCCCGACCAGAACGTTTTAATGTAAGTAAATAAGCAGTTGCCATTTCGCGATCATTCATATTATCAACCATGGTTCGGGGTTGGACAGGTGGATATTGATTAACGGGAGACTTTGTAAAATCACTAAGTTCTCCATTTTCCTTTAAAAGCGATAACTCTCTTTTGGCCCCATCCATTTGATTGAGAAATTCTACCTTCATGTTATAGTCACGAACATGAAAAGGGAAGTGCCTTTCCAAAATGCTTTTAAATTCATGATCCTGTACATGTTGTACCATATATCCCATGTTTGTAATAGAATTAACACAACTCATCGTTAATTCCTGTAAATCATGAAGTTCGTGTGCTGCTAGTTTCACTATATAACACCCTCCCTATTTGTTATCCCTTTTATGATGGATATAAGTGATTTTTTTTATTCATAGCGAAAGAAATTTCACATTAGTTCATAGAAGGGAAAAAAGATTTAACAATCCATTAAGAACGAACAAAAAACAAAATGGGAAAAGAGATGAGTTCCTTTCCACTTTATCAACAGCCCCATTAGCATGGTTTTTTTATGCCCTTTTCTGTCATGTATTATTTGTCTTCTTGTATTATTTCATCAAAGGCTGAAGAAACTCTGTCGAATTCCTCATCGCTTTCAATATCTGTGAAATCTCCATCCTGGTTGACCTTTAAAAAGAAAATATCAATGTCTCCTTCCATTTCTTCTAGAAGATCCTCCACAAAGCCGACTGCCACATATTTTGTCCCTTCCATTTTTAAGACTGCCAGCACTTCAATTTCCTCGCCCTGATCATTTGTAAAGATTTCGCCTACTTCAATGTTTACCATGAGATAGCCCCTCTCCTTTTTAAAATTGCCTTGAACGAATAATCGTTTAGAAGGATTCATAATCAAATATTTCCAAAGAAGATTAGATTCATGTAGAAAATTTAGATTTAAACATTAAAAATAAAATTATTAATATACAACAAAATTACCTGAAAGTTCGAAGTACCACTAACTTGCCCCGTTACTTTAAGAAGAATAAAAGCATCCTATTAAAACAAAATGCTATTTAGAAATGTAAATTTAAATATGTACAATATGCTTGAACAAATATGTTTGAGGCTGGTTGGAGCGGCTTTGACCCCGAATAAAAAGCGAAGCTATGAAACTACAAGATTGTCAGTGGCCAATTTGGGAAGGAGTAAGGTCTTATTCACGAATGATCTCTTTTCTTGGCTTTCCATTTTGGTACAACTGCACAATTTGTCCGAAATCCTGATATAATCTACATAAGAACAAATCTATCAATAGGGTTAAACGCTATGTTGAACCTTCTTCCTCTGCTGGTGGTCGATTAATTAATGAAATGAGAGAAAGTCACTTCAAAGAAGGGTTTTAGTGTCCTCATTGTTCGGTTCAGAAAAAATTTAAAAACACTAAACTACATTTAAACATCCTTATTCCACTAATGAAGGACATTGAATAAATCAATAAAACAATATTTTAAAAGAGGGATAATATGAAACACTATCAAATTGTAAAAGAAGTAATTGATGATTGGGATCCAAAGCAATTTTTACATCATACGCCTGACGATGAATATGACCCTGAAATAAGGCTTATTGTAGAACTATTACCAACAGCAACTTCTGTTGAAAAATTAGCCGTTGTGATACATGAGGTCTTTGTAAAAATGTTTTCGGTTGATGAAGTTTACTCGATTAATAATTGTTATCCAAGTGCGTTAAAAATTTGGAACAAAATCAATAACAGTTAAATTTCTCAAAGATTTTATTGTGTGCCAATTTACTTTAACATTTTCATTGTCAATAGTGGATTTTCTTGTTTTTTGTATAAAAATAGAATAGGTGATTATGAGTCAACTATCCGAGCTTTTATTCATTAATTATGATATAAATGTCGAGGAAATAAAAGAATTGCTCTGTATTCCAAGCATTAGCTCCTTATCTGAACATAAAGAGGACATGCAAAATGCAGCTTCATGGATTTCCGACAAATTAAATAGCATTGGAATGATTTTGTATTGAAAGGGAAGAAGAGATTGGAAGTCCCAATCTTCCTCACTTTTTAATCCAAAATAAAGAAAAACTATACCTTGTTTTGCATTCGGGCATATTTGGCCGTCTAGTCAAGAATCAAAATCCCGAAAAAAATGCTCGGTAAAAGAGTCTCTTGGTGATACGGTTGATAAAGGAATCTTAACGATTTGCCCGATTTTAGAACTGGTTCAAAAATAAAATAGTGCCTCAATTAAATGCGAACACTATAAGATTTCGTAGACAATCATTATTTTTCAGTTGCTGTATTTCCCATTGCTATAGAAATTCTATTCCAACTATTGATTTGATTGATTATTAGAACTAGATCAACATATTGTTTCTCATCATAATGTTCACGTACTCGTTGATAAAGCTCATCTGGCACACGTTTCGTCGGAATTAAAGTTACGTACTCTGTCAACTCAAGAGCTACTTTTTCTGCATCAGTGTAAAATGTACACTCTCTCCAAGCACTTATACAATATAAACGTTGTTCTGTTTCTCCTATTTTTCTAGCATCAGCTGTATGCAAGTTAATACAATATGCACAACCATTTATTAGAGAAGCCCGAATTTTTATAAGCTCACGAAGTTTACGGTCTATACCTGTAGTTTTCGTATACTTCTCCATTTCCGTCATTATGTTAAGTGCTTCTGGTGCTACTTTGTAATAATCAATTCGTTGTTCCAATTTAATTCCTCCTAATGTTTCTTTTTTTAAGACAGTATT
Organism: Cytobacillus sp. Bva_UNVM-123; assembly: GCF_046351715.2. NCBI lineage: Bacteria > Bacillati > Bacillota > Bacilli > Caryophanales > Bacillaceae > Cytobacillus > Cytobacillus sp. Bva_UNVM-123. Next base: position 2,520,150 of record NZ_CM177772.1, on the reverse strand, counting down.
AATTCAGATGTTAATCTGGAAGCAGCTTCTTCATTGGATGTGTGTTAATGATAAGGGTTTTGTCATTTGTCAAAATGAATTTTAGACGCTAATTAGAGACTAAGTTAATCGTCGATTAATATTATCAATAATATACACTATCATTATTTTTGTCAAATGAATAAAATTTATCAAAAAAGATTTCTATTATTTGACTAGAACTCTAAATACACCTAAGATACAATTTGATAATCCATAATCAAAAGTAGGTGAATTTATATGCAATATAGTGTAGGAGTTGAATATGCTTTACATTGTCTGGTTTATTTAATTGATGTTCCTTCCAAAGAAAGTGTTGGAATAAAGGATTTAGCAGAATTTCAAGGGCTTTCTGAGACATTTCTTTCAAAAGTTTTTGCTAAATTATCTAAGGCAGGTATTGTAAGTTCTGTCCCAGGTGTAAAGGGAGGATATAGGTTATCTAAATCTCCAGAAAACATCTCCTTTTGGGATGTAGTTGAGGCAGTTGAAGGTCCTAAGCCTATTTTTCAATGTAAAAATATTAAAGATAATGGTTATTTGTATAGAGAAGGCTGCTGTTCGGCTCCCTCCTTTTGCACCATCAATTTAGTAATGCTCTCTGCTGAAGAAAAAATGCGTGAATATTTACGTAGTAAAACACTTTCATGGTTAAATGAAGAGCTTGATCGTGTCTTGCCCAAAGAAATACGTGAAGATACCCAGAAATATTTTACGAAAAATAGCATATAAAAAAAACCTCTCATGAAATTCCTTAATTAATAGGAATTTAGAGAGGATTTTTCTTGTTCTAGGAAAGTATCTTTCTTTAGCCAGTTTGTATCGCAATACTAACTTCAGTTACATATTCATCTTTGTCTACTGTAATAAAATCATCTGTATAACTTATCCCCCAAAACACGTTATAGGTGTTCACCTTATCTGTGGTATTCTTTGGTTCAATATGGGGTTTCATTTCCTCGATTACACCATGATATTCGATTTTTTTTCATACAATTCGGCAATCTTTTGTTGGTATATGATTTTGATCGCTGTCGCATCCATTTCTATTACACTTTTTATTTCATCAATTGAAAAATGGTATTTGCGCAATGATTTTATTTTATTAATTGTTGCAATATCATCGTTAGTATAATATCGATAACCGTTCATTTCATCTTTTCTTGGTTTTAATAGAGCCTTCTCATCGTAATACCTCAGCATTCTTTGAGATATTTTAACAATCTTCGAAAGTTCCCCGATTTTATACAACAGTAACACCTACTATCTATACATGCTCGATTAGCTCATGACAAGTACGTTAACCCTTATTACAGGCTACCTCCTTATTTGACGTTTTGCTGTGCTTGGTAACCTTATACACATTTTTAACATAAAGAAGGACCAATTTTCATTGCAAAATCTCGACCGATTGTAGAAGATTATTGCAAAGCCTTGTTGAATAAATACTTCCGTTAGTTAAAGAAGGTAAACTAAACTTTTTAACTCTTTTATTAAACGAACGAAAATTCGTTAACTGATTTTGCTTTCCCACTTATCCAACTTTTTACTTATTAACTCGTGTAATTCTTTATCGTTCTCGGATAATTTGTAAAACATAGCTAAGGCTACTAAAATAACATCAATACATTCTTCTTTTACATTTTCGATTCCTAATTGTTTGTACTCACTTCCGCTTGCTTTTATGTAAGATAGTACGGCTTGTGAGGTTTCACCAACTTCCTCTGATAGCTTTAATGCCATTTGCTCTAACGTTTTTGGTTCTCTTTTACTGAGTAATTTAATTTCTTTTATCAGCTGTTCCAAGATTGCTTCCTCTTTCTTTAATTATTTCTGAAGTTTTTTTAATTTTATTATTGCCATTTATGGATATAGGTACTTTTGTTATCCTTAAGTTTTTTTACTAACTCTTTTGAATTATTGTCAATGACTATTAAATCTTTATACTCCGATTTTATAAATCCTTGGTCGATCATATGGTCAAAAAGAGATAGAATTGGTGTGTAGTAATTGTTGATATTGAGTAATGCACAAGGTTTATTATGGTATCCTAGTTGAGCCCAGGTAAATACTTCAAACCATTCCTCTAAAGTCCCAGAACCACCAGGCAATGCAATAAACCCATCAGCATACTCTGCCATTAATGCTTTTCTTTCATGCATAGTGTTAACGACATGAAGTTCAGATAGTTGTTGATGTGCGATTTCAACATTTTTTAACTTCTCAGGTATGACACCAATTACCTTACCACCTGCTTCCATCACAGCATCAGCAACTGCACCCATGCAACCAACTGTTGCTCCCCCATAAACAAGGTTTAATCCATTATCCACCAAGATCTTCCCTAAGTTCCTAGCTTCCTTCATATAGATGGGATCATTTCCCGTACTAGAACCACAGAAAACTGCAATTGTTTTCATATCTATACTCCCCCAAAAAAAATAAAATAAAGACTATGTATACAACATTATTTATTCTAACATCATTTTCCACAAACTAAAGAAAAAAGCTACATATGAAGTCGAAAAATACCATTAATTTTATATTAAAAAAACAATATGTTTTTAGAGTAGGAGGAGAATATCATTCTATTTTTTATTTTAATTGGTAGTTTTTCCTTGCTTATGATAATAACATTATCTTTTTACTCTCCTACTTTTTGAATTAATTAAACTAGATTCTATTATGTTCTAGGAGAATCTTATCATTCGCAGGTTTTTCAACGATCGCTGACAATTACAAATTACCGGACCATAAAAGGAAGCACTGAATACTCTGTTGCCAGCAGAGATTTCTTATTTTGCCTTTATAAGCACACAACAAATCTATCACAATGTTTTATTCACTTGATAAAACTTATTCTTTGTTTTGAACTATTGAATATGCGCCTAGTCACACAAAAAATTACAAGAACTTAACAAATACTATTCCAATAATAGTCAATACTAGAGCGGCAATTCTTCTACTATCAACTTTCCTTTTTTGTAAATTAAATATTCCAAACTGATCGATTATTACAGCCATAATCATTTGTCCCAATAGAAAAACCATCGTAGTTAGAACTGATCCAAGCTTAGGTAATAAGACAATGTTACCTGCTACAATAAATATGCCAAATATACCCGCCATATATACCCAAACAGGAATACGTTTTTTTTGAGTGTCATACAAAGGAATCTCTAAGCGACGTTGAGTAATCAAAATCAAAATTAGCAAGATAATCGCACCAACAAAAAAAGAAATAAAAGTAGCTCCTAAAAGAGAACCCGTTGCAACGCGAAGTTCTCCATTAATAGCGGTTTGCAATGGTGGTAAAAATCCAGCTAAAACGCCTAAAATTATCCAAGTGATTTTACTATCCTTTTTCTCTTCTGACGACACAGTTAAATCTTTTTGCTTCTTAGATTGAACCAATGAAATAGCTAAAATCATAATGATAGTCCCGATTATTCTAGTAGTACTAATAGGATTAGCTGGTACACCAAACCACTCAAAGTGATCGATTAAAACTCCTACAATCATTTGCCCAGTTACAGTTATTATTGTTGTAACTGAAGCGCCTAGTTTTAAAAAAAGAATGATATTAGCCACATGAAAGCCAATACCAGCTATTGCTCCACCGATAAAAACATACAATGGATATGAAAAATCAATCCCAACACTGATTCCTCTAGGATTTACTATTAAATTAATAATGAGTAGTATCACTGATCCAAAAGAAAATGCGATGAACGAAGCTGTTAAAGGTGTTTTTGAATAAGAGCTTAAACGAGCACTTATAGATGCCTGAATAGGGAAAAGCATTCCCATAATTATCCCCATAATTAAAAAAAGTATGATTTGCATAAATTTCTCCTTTTTCAAAAAAATTGATAAAAAATATTTAGCCCAATTAAATTTGATATTTTCCTATACTAATTTGAAACTGTAATTGAGGATTTTAAAGACTCTTTATATCTATTATTTATTAAAAAAATAAAAGTGGATTATAATTCCACAGATTTTTTTAACAAAGTCTGATATTTTTTGATTCCTTAACTGTTCCTCCATTATTTTCTACCGAAAGTATTATTTTTTAAAGCACATTCTGAAAGAGACTCTAAACAGCAATCAAATAAAGATGATTTACCTTCATAGCATGTTTAATGTACAAAAATGAAATATCTCCCAAATTTCGGCTAAGCAAATAACCTCCGTTGATACCTGAAGAAGAAATAATCATTCCTTCCTTAGCCAACTTAGTCAATATCTTGGACAGGTACGTCGGAGAAACTTTTGTTTTTCTGCTAACTCCAGTACACCAACAAGCTTGTTTGATGTGTCCATTTCAAGAAAAAGCATAGTGTGAAGAGAATAATTTGTTGCTTTTGAAAATTTCATGATGTTTAAATCACCTCCGATAATAGACTTAATATATCTGCAATAACCATAATAGGTTTAATCGTACTATTTTGTCAAATATTTTATTGGCGTCGGAGATCATCAGATGATCCGAATTGCCTTTGACTTGAACTTTATCGGCTGATGACCATGTGTACAAACGGTAAGCGCCACTGCTAATGATTGCTCCAAGACGTTAGAAGAAGAATATTAATTTTTGTAAAATATTCTTCACCAAACATTAAGGGAATGGATGCGCAATAACTCACATCGGAAAATACATATATGATCCCAAGTAAAAAAGCAATCAATACAATAAACAACGTGCTTCCGTTGCTCGCCGTGTAATCACCTTAATTATAGAATGAATGGTTTAAAAAGATTGACTTAAATTATTCATAGCCATCACTATATAAATTTCTTACCTCATCCAAATATTTCGTAAAATTATTAAAAAATGAAGCGGGAGATATAACTTTTACGAATTTACCATAACTAAGCAGAGTATTATATCCGAATACATTATCATTTAGTGGGTAGATTACAGAATACCATGTATCATCTACATTCTTAATGTTTTCTCTTCCTAGTAATTCTAAGAATTTATCAATAACTAATTTATTTACTAATAGAGTAACTGGAACTTTATCTTTTTCCATCCATTCACCGCCACTATAGGAGAGTGGTCGATATTCTCTTTTTGAGAAAGTACCTACGATGCTTAGGTTTGATATTTTTGCAAGTTTATAGATATTGAATCGTTCTGTGGAATGACAGTAAGCGTCCATGTACCAGCTCCTATCTTTATATACAACTCTATATGGTTCAGTAGTCTTTTTTGATTCTTTACCTTGAGAATTTATATAGTTAAAACATATCAATTCATTATTTCGTATAGCTGAAAGTAAATCTAAAACAAGTTTTCTTAACTCTGTATTTCCTTTTGAGAGAGACAAGTCTATTTCAAAATCAGGAGTTTCTCCAATTTTATTTAACTTTAATATTGCATTAAACGTTGAGTTATCGTCTAGTACTTGTAGCCTGCTTTTTAAACTTGTTTCAATTGACATCAACTCCGTTTTCGACAAAGGAGGTTTATTTAACTCAACTGAATCCATTAAATATATACCTCCATTTTTACCCTTTACACAATACAGAGGTATTCCGGACAAAGTAAGGTCATCTATATCTCTCATAATTGTTCTTATGTTTACACTGAATTTTTCAGATAACTCTTTAGCCGTTGTTTTTTTATGATCTATTAGGTAAGAAATTATTCCCATAAGCCTATCTATTTTCATAAATTCCCTCCTAATTTTTTAATATGACATATAGTTGCCATATTATCAATGATAACATTATGACATAAATTAAAGGAGGTTAATAACTATGAAAGTTAAAAGCAGAGAAACATTTAAATTAATTGGTAAGAGTATTGAGATACAAGGGCAAGGAGTACATGATGAAAAATACTCGAAAGAAAAAACAGAGTTCTATAAGGAATTGTTTAATCAAGGCATGATGAAAGAACTTATGCCTATCTCAACTGATAAAAAAGGATATGCAGTTATTATTCCAATAGAAAACGGGATAAAATACTTTGCGGGTGTGGTGTCAGATAATTATAAAAACGGATATGAAAGTTTAAAAATATCTTCACAATCTTATACAGTACTTACTAAGAATGAAGGAGTTTCAAGACTCTTATTTGATAAACTTGAACATGAGTTTTTTACAAATGAAGACAATGCTTCAAAATATAACGGCAAAGAAATTTTTGAAGTTCTTTTGAATGGAAATCCAACGAATGCTGAAGTTGAATTGTGGGTGCCAATTAAAAATTAGGTTTCAGACTTGACTTTGTATATTATTGGATAATCCCAATATTTTTGGGTTCCTTCCAAAATTGGGTAAGGGGGGGATTGACCCCCGACCTCTCACACAACCATAAGGGCTTGGCATATCAGTCAGACCTCCCGAGGTAAGTGGCACATTCTCTCCCACCATCTATCTGCTTCATTTACTCTGTATCACCTTCGGCTGATAGGACTTTGTTTTGACTTGCAAACTCATCCAATGATATCTGGTCTTCTATGAAGTTTGTGTTTCTTTAGACTAAGAGTCTTATTTAATAGCAAATAAAAAGAATCCATTTTGAAAAAGATCGATCAAAATAGATTCTAAAGTTTTAAACAGATGGAAGCTTTATAAAAAAGATTGATTATTTTAGTTATGTTAGTTGAACATTCTAACCGGATAGTACAATAAGATTCCTGAACAGTTGCCCTTTTATAATTCATATCTCATTAATTTCTTTGAGATTCAAATTCCTGGACGGAACATCTATCATCCTCAATATCATATTTCTCATAAAAATTATCGTGTGTATACTCTGAAATTACTTTTCTCCAAAAGGCTTGCGCTGCATAGATATTTCTAATCTGTATTACTTTCCATTTTCCAGGAAACAAATCAAAAACTTTTTTTGCAGCAATTTTACCTACGCCTGTTCCCATATACTGTCGCATAGTAAAGAACTGTTCAATGGTACTCGGTTCATTATTTAATGTAACAAAACTTATAAAATTATTTAATAAATTAAAACCCCGCATTTTTTACCCAACTCTCTGTAATCTCAGAGAATTTTTTTACTGCAGGTGAAATAGGTGTTCTGATAGCTAATCCAATCGTTCGTGTTTGCTCTATTTCAAGTGGTATAACCTTTATGGTATCCAATCCTTTAGGGATGATCATTTCCGGTAAAATGCTAATACCTAAATTATTCTCAACCATGGAAAAAATAGAATTTTCGTTCATATTCTCAAATCGAATATTTGGCTGGATATTGTTCTCTTTAAAAAATAATTGTATATCATCAAAGCATTGATAGGTTGGCATGATGAAAGGAGCATTTTCTATATCTTCAACCGATAGATGTTTGTTGCAATGTAAAGGTGATTGCTGTGAAACTACACATAAAAGTGGTTCAGTCTTTAACTTTACAATATCAAATGAATGTAAAGAGGTAGTTTTGTTATTAACAAAACCACAATCTAACTCACTATTTAGTAACCATTTTTCTATCTCAGCATAATTTCCTTCTATTAGCTGTATTTCAATATTAGGATATTTTTTTTCCATTTCCTTGATAATATAAGGAATCCAGTTTGTAGATATGCTACTTAATACCCCTACTTTTACAATTTCTTTATTCAATCCATTAATAGCGTTTACTTCCTGCTTTAACATATCGTTAAAATATAGGATCTCTCGAATAGTGACTAATAAATCCTTCCCATTCTGAGTTAGCTTAATTGCAGAGTTATTACGAATAAATAAAGGAAAGTTAAACTCTTTTTCCAAACTTGTAATGGCATGACTCACAGCAGATTGCGTTAATCTTAATTCTTCCGCAGTTTTTGTAAAGCTATTTAGTTCAGCTGCTTTACTAAAAATTTCATACTTAACTAAACTCATCGTTGACAGCCCAAGAATTTTTTTCATGTACTTCATTATAATTATTCGCTGTGCTAATGACAAACATGTACTTTTAAAGGAGGATTTTCTGTGAAGAGCCTAGTAAAAAACGCCAAAAAGAACAAGATTATTCATTCAAAACAGATAGAAACTAAAAGAAAAAAACTTTTAAAGACTACTGGAATGAAATTATTAAAGCTCTTATTGCTACTAAGTTAATAAAATGCTCATTTCATTTTATGATAAATAAAAAGAATCTTAGTAGATTTTAGTTTAATTTTTATAAAAATATTTGATCATTTTCAACCTATGCTGCTCCACAATTGCGCCCAATTTTGGAAAATCAATAGGTAGATTATGATTGCTTACCTTAAGCTTTTTTAACTACGCTACTAGGAAATTGAAAAAGGAAATATTAGTAATAATTCAACTTTTACCATACTGATAACTTTGTTCTTGCGTCATTTTTGTCCGTAATGTATCGGATATTATCAAAACCTTTTATCTTTGCATTATGATATAAGCTTTCGAGTTTTACTCTGTCCTTACAATAAATTGTGACATACGTAGAGTCAACAACTAATAGTACGAGCTGACAATCACTATTTAAAAAATCTTCATATGACTCAATATCTGCTGGATTCTTACCTTTTGAGTAGGCTTTTAAATCTACAAAAATGAGATAATACTTATTGCCTTCTAATAGATCCTTAAGGATCAAGCCATTCATCCAGTTTACCTCATCTGGAAAAAGAAGTTCTCCTAACTCATCATCCTCCACTAAATAGGACTCTTCGCCCCCACTACGCCAAATGAATTCGGTAATTTCATAGGGTTTTAATATTTCCCCAAGAAAACTTCCGTACTTATTGGGAATTTCAAAGCAGATTCCTCGTTTCATTTTTATCCATTCCTTTATTTAATTTTCCAGTACGATCAGTCGTAGAGTAAAAAAGCCGCCGAACATGGCAGCAAGTTTTTAAAGTACAGCACTTGTTAGCATAAAAAGCCAATTAAAATGTCGGTTCCTTAGCACATAATATACGTGTTTTGTCGGCAGGACCCCTATATAGTAGGGATTTCTGGTTTTCATCATTTAAATATTTGGAAAGTAATCATAGTCGTCAACGCAAATTATTAAACAAGAAATTCCAATCAGTTGATTTTAATATGTTGTTTTCACAATTATATGTTCGATGTGAGGAATGTCCACCGTTTAACTCCCCTAAAAAATTAAACTTATCATTGATTTGCTACGCCCCATTTACACATTTCCTCCAAGATTGGCATTAAACTCTTTCCTTTGGGTGTTAAAGAGTATTCCACTTTTGGAGGAATTTGGGGGTATTCTTTTCTGTGAACAATTCCAGAGCTCTCTAGTTCACTTAACTGAGAACTTAACATTTTGTGAGTGATAGCAGGAATTTGTCGCTTTAACTCTCCATAACGTAAAATCGTATTGGAAGATAATTCATACATTATTTTCATTTTCCACTTGCCACCGATTAACGATAATGTGAAGTCAAAAGGTCTTTGTTTGTCGCCCCTTAATTCTGGCAATAAAATCACTCTCCTTTAAGTAAGCATCTAACAAAAAAGTGCATACTAGTTTTATTTGCATTTGAGTTTATAATTTGGGATGGATTCATGAGTATTTTAGAAGTCTATCATAATTCCATTATAGAATCGATATATTACTCAATCAAATATAGTTGAAGGAGAATGAATATGTCCAAGGAACGAAAACTCACATTTAATACGAGTGATTTGACCGAAGATGAGATGTATAAATTGTTAATTGGCTCTGTAATACCAAGACCGATTGCATGGGTTTCATCAAAAAGTCAGGATGGTATATTAAATTTGGCGCCATTCAGTTTTTTTACTGTGGCTTCTCGAAATCCACCAACACTTTTGATTTCAATAGGACCAGGTACTAATGAACGAATCGGAAGTATTAAGGATACGCTAACGAACATTCGTGAAGTGAAGGAATATATAATTAATATGGTACCAGAGTCGCTTGGGGAAGCAATGTACCGTTCATCGGCTAGTGTAGAACCGCAGAAAAATGAGTTTGAGCTGGCAGGAGTTACAGATCAGATTGGTAAACTTGTGAATGTTCCAGCAGTGCTAGAAGCGCCGATCTCAATTGAACTGAAGTTAGACCGGATTATTCCAGTAGGTGGAGATCATCTAGTGCTTGGAAGAGTTGAATGCGTCCAAATAGATAGAACAACCTATGCAGGTAACTATAAAATAGCTATTGATGAATGGAAGCCTCTTGCTAGTTTAGCAGGAGACTTTGCTGGACTAATGCCTTCATTTTCATATGAAAAGAAGCATATAAAAGAAACCTCTCATGAAATTCCTTAATTAAGAGAGGTTTTTTCTTAGTTCTAGGAAAGTATCATTATGTAGAATAATAATAAAGTTATTTAATTTTAATACATCCAACATGCATGCACTCCCCCGACCTAAAATTAGGACGGGGGTAAAACAAAGTTGCTTAATTTTTTATAAAAAAACTTCACCAAACGAAAAAATAACAATAAATCCGTTTAAAAATCCAAAGTTTTTTCATAATACCAGCTAATTTTTATCGCAATACTAACTTCAGTACATATTCATCTTTGTCTACTGTAATAAATTCATCTGTATAATATTTTTCTATAAAAGGACCCTTTAAACAATATCCATTTGTATGAGCCCAGTTAAATAAGGCACCATATAAAGAAGTTGTACCGTTTTGGAAAACTTTAAGTATTTGTCTGAGATTGTTGTAGACTTTTTAGTATGAATGATTTATAGTAGTTGGTACATTAACTACTAAGTAGGTGGGTTTATGGAAGACAAGGCCATTATTGAATTGCAAAAACATGGATTTTCAAAATACGAGTGTAAGGCCTATATTGGTTTATTGAAATCACCTGCGATTACTGGCTATGAATTAAGTAAGCGTTCTGGCGTCCCAAGGTCAATGATTTATGAGGTATTGGGCAAATTACTTCATAAAGGAGCCATTCAAACAGTTCCCTCTGATCCTATTGTCTATAAACCTATTGATCCAAAACAGTTACTATCTCGTCTTAAAGAAGAAATGAATACGTCATTTGGATTGTTAGAGTCATCTCTTCTCGTTTTAGAAAGTGATCAAAAAGTTGACGTCGTGACGAGAATTGTCCAATACGAGCATATTGTTCAAGAAATGCTCTCGATGATTCGATCCGCAGAAAAAGAGATATGGTTATCAATCTGGGCTCCTGCGGTGAAAGATATTGAAAAGGCTGTTCGGGAGAAAGAAGGTTCTATACCGATTTTCACGGTTTTATTTGGAGCTGAAAATGAGACATTGGGATATACCTATCATCACAATTACATGGCCCCAGACATTGTGAGTAAACGAATGGGTGGATATTTGACTATTCTTGTGCGAGATGAAGAAGAAGCCCTTATTGCTAAGTTTAGTGATAGAGGTTCTGAGTGGGCTGTGAAGTCAACAGATCCTGCTCTTGTTCTTATAGCTACTGAATATATTAGGCACGACATTATGGTAGAAGAAATTACAAATGCATTCGGTCCTGAAAAGCTAGATGAGCTATGGAAAGCTCGAGAAGATTTAATCTATGTAATGACAGGAAAAAACAGCTTAACATAAAGCTGTTTTTTTCTACCAAATCAATAGTAGTTATAACAACAACGACTTTGGAGGTTATTAAATGCATGCTAAATTAAAGTTTGCCATCTCGATGGCCATATTTGGTTCAGTCGGTCTATTTTCAGAAAAAACAGGTCTACACTCGATTGAACTAGTTTTTGTGCGTTGCCTCTGTGCAAGTATTCTTTTAGGTACAATATGGGGCGTTAGCACATTAAAAACACAACAACCGAAGAAAGTTTCTATTCCTCGTAAGGAGTATTTACTTGCCTTATTATGTGGTGTATTTCTTATCGTAAATTGGATTTTTTTCTTCCGTTCTTTAGAAGTAATGCCTATCACTGTGGCGGTATCCATTTATCATTTAGCACCAGTTATTGTACTTCTCTTAGGCTCTGTTATTTTTAAAGAAAAAATAACAGAAATAGGATTAGTCTTTTTCTTTATTTGCTTTGTAGGAACATTGCTAGTTGGAGGAATTCATCAACATACAACGATGACCGGATTTTTATCCACGGGTGTTTTATGGGCGTTTGCAGCAGCATTCTTCTACGCTCTAACTTCTATTACGGGAAAAGGAATTCAAATGCTTAGTCCTATGTTAACAACCGTTATACAAACAAGTCTGGGTATTTTATTGTTGATACCATTAGTGGAATGGTCAAACTTTATGCATCTTACCATTGAAAACTGGCTCTATATCCTTGTTACAGGATTTATTCATACAGGATTTGTGTTTTATTTATTTTTCAGTAGTTTGCGTGATTTAACAGCACAAACAATTGCTATTTTAGTTTTTGTTGATCCGGTTATTGCAATCTTATTGGATGTAACTATTTTGAACTATCGTCCTGATGTCTACCAGCTTCTCGGAATATTTCTAGTGTTTGTGGGAATTAGTTATTCTCCCAAAAAAGAAAGAAATTTAGAAAAGCCTAAATTTATTAGCTCAAACTAACAATGCAGTTTAAGATAAAATAAATAAGCTATTAATTGTTCCACCGCTAGTATATACTAAGAAGTTCTCTTTTGAATCACAAAGCAGAAAAAAACATGCCAATTAAGCAATAAAAAGCATAGTCATTCACCTTATGAATGGCTCATGCTTTTTATTGTATAATCAACTAATATTTTTTTGAAATAAACTGTACGATTTGTGATATGGCAAACACAGCAATACTTGTGCTAACCGCCAGAACCATATAAACAACAGGGTCGAAGGAAAGATACCCCATGTAAAATGTTACAATTCCAATAGATAAGAATAACAGAATATAAACAAAGGCGATGAAGCACGATATGAGTCTAACATTCCAAGTGCGTTCATCCTCTACAATTTCAGTTGAAGACCATCCTTCCTTATAACCTTTTACAAATCGGGTTATAGTGGTGTAACCATATAGAATAGAGATTAGCCCCCATAACCACCAGACAGTAGCACCGTTAGAAAATGATGAAATACTCACATATGCAAACGCCACACACAACAGAATGTTGAATATTAATAAACCCCATTTTGGTAAACGCATTTGATATTCCCCTTCTTTTTATAAATTTGATTTCAATTAAAAATGATTTTTATTATTCTTCAATCCAAAATAGCTCGTCTAAAGGTTTTTCTAAGAATCGTGCAATTAGAAGACAGACACGAATAGAAGGATTATATTTTTGGGCTTCAATTAGATTCATTGTCTGTCGGGTTACACCTACCAAATTCGCTAATTCCATTTGTGTAAGATTACCTTTTTCTATTCTTGTGATTTTTACTTTATTTTTCACTGGAATCTCCTTCAATATTTTCACCTCTGTTTCTTCATTTCATTGTAATATATAATATACAAATGTCAATTATATATTACTTATTATCTAAAAGAAAAACATGAAATACTGTAAGTATTCCATGCTAATTAAGTCCGATTTATCTCTATCTCATATAAATAATATCCTTCATGTCAAAGACTTATCGGTTAAACCAATTCTCTGTGCAGGAGTTTCCTTATTATCGCCTCTACCGAACGGGAGGCAGAAGTTGTAATACGTTCTTAATATCGTTAAAGCGTATTGTGCATACTTCGGATTAAAATTTGCGTAAATGTAGCTTTTTCCTTGTCCAGTAGCGGTTACTAAAGGTCGTTCAAGTATGGAAATTCGTCTGCGTATCTGTTGAATAAAGCTGTTCGTGGCATGGTTATTCACATTCATAATGGCAGAAGCTAATTCATGAGCATCCAAACCGCTTACATCTGTTTGGCATTATGCCGATTTCCAACATATCACACGTTCTTCTGACCGAAGTTTTATTTAACAGCAATGCCTTTAAAAGATTATTTCCACAGAATAAAGAATATAAAGTAATAAAAGTCAGAAAACTGGAGAGTGGCGACATGATTCATGATATAAAGGAATATGTAAAATATTTAGATGGGATCCATAAACGAACGATGCAATATGTGAAAGTAATACCTAATGAACTCCTAGATCGGAAGCCTTCTGAAGATAAATTTTCTACAGGTGATTTATTGCGACATATCGCATCATCTCGATTGATGTTTCTTGGTATATTTGAACATGGTTCGTGGACATACACAGGACATGATACTGGTAAAGGGGCATCTCTTAAGGATATTTCCAATTATTTAGAAGAATGTCAGATTAAACTAACAGAGGGTTTATTAAAAGTTGGAAACGATGTGTTAACAAAAAAGGTTATAACCCTTCATGGTCATGAAGTTAGTGTGTGGAGAATACTTATGGCAATTCCTGAACATGAAATCCATCATCGTGGACAAATCTCTACATATTTACAAGTGAATAAAATTGAACCTCCTCAAATTTTCGGATTAAAAATTGAGCAAGTTAAAACATTATGATTTTATGAACGAGCTTTGGACATAATGTAACTTTTAAATAAACTTTAAATTAAAGCTTTTAACCTTGATATTATAGAAAATACGAAGAGCATATTTTGAAAAAAGATGGATCAAAACATGCTCTTTTTTATTGTGAACGATTAACTTCTTTATAAAAAAAGGTAAATCATTCTTATAAATTTCTTATTAAACTGCAACGTAAGTTTCCATGATAATCCTAGAGTATTGACATGTTCATTCGTATATCATAACCCAATATTTATCATTTGGATCGCCCTCTTCAACAACCTTTTTCCAACCATTCCTTTCATAGAACTCCATCGCTTTCTGATTCTTAGATACGCACTTTAATTTCAATGGTCGATTCATTTTCTCTATAGAAGCATTAAGCAACCGTCCACCAACACCCTTACCAAAAAAGTCTGGGTGAACAAATAAATTATGGATAAAATTATCGGGTAAGTACAATGAAGCGAAACCAAGGATGTGATTGTTCTCTTCCGCTACTATGATGTACTCTCCTACAGTATGCTCATCAAAATCTTCCAAAACCATCTCTTCGGCATTTTCCCAAAAAAAGTTTTTACGACGTGATTGCAAATACACATTTCTTAATTGCGGATAATCTAACTCATTTGCCACTCTAATTTCCATGAATTCACTCTCTTTCCATACTTAAATTACATTAATACTATTGGCCCTGAAGGTATAATAATAAATGTTATCTAGACTATTATATCATTATCATAAGGGGAATCCTTGAAAGTTTAACTATAATCATAATCACAGCTAACTAGGTGTTCGCCAAAGAAACAATATCAACTTGTTTCCTCTTCATCAAAGTTAACAACATACCTCCAATTACAATGATTCCTCCAATAATTTGTGATGTTACCAATCCTTGCCCTAATTGAAACGCAATAATAGCTGTAAATATTGGAATTAGATTCATAGATATGCCAGCAATACCTTACCCTACTAATTTAATGCTTTTATTCCAAAATATAAATGAGCATTATAATAACAGTAATTAATGAAGTTATCTCTATCAAAGTAGTGGTCAGGATTCCTTTTGTTTTTTTCCAAGTAACTTTTAAAGCTAAATATATCTTTTTCCTCAAGAAAATAATAATCCTTATCTGGTACATATTTTTTTATCCAATTATCAATCTGCTCTTGAGAAGGTTTTATATTAATTTTTTTTTGCTCTCTATCACTAGATTTCCACCACATTCCATTTTTACCTCATTATAACTAATAAAGCTAATTAAATAAAAAAATTTTTCCTATAGAGCACTAGCATAAAGGAAAATTATAGGAACACTTAATAGAATACGAATAAATAGTGCAGAAAATAAGCGCTGATCCTTATTAGGAAAGCGCCTGATTGCGGAAGAACTATTATGTGAAAAATGGATAACAAAGAAGTTGTTATATTTAATTCTTAAAATTTTTTTATTAGTATTTGGATTCAAACCCGTTAGCTTAATAACATTTTGAACTAATCACTAAAGTCTTTAAAAAGCGTTTCTATTTCTTTAACATCATATAAGTCCCCATCGCTGATGAATTTTTCAATTTCTACTGTACCATCCTCCATAAACTCAACTTCCCAACGTTGACCTGGCACAGCAATTTCGACCATAATTGCTTCATTTCTAACTTTATTTAACTTGTAAAATATATTACTTTCTTCTAATTTATTAAGGAAATGAATTAACTTCTTAAGCCCCACCAAAACCATCCCCCTTATTGGGTAATATTACAGTATATATTTTAAATCCAATAAATACTTAGTGACCTATTACCACTTTCTGCCTCGATTGGATTTCCAGTCATACGGCAAAATTTCTTTCAATAAAACAAACGAGTCATTTTCAACTTCTACAATAGCTTCTAAATTTTCTTTTGATAGCTGACTGATCAACTCACGGCATCGTCCACATGGTGGAACAGCATTTCCTTGCGCGTCAACTGCTACAAAAGCTTTTATTCGATATTCGCCATGTTTTAGCATTTCTGCAACTGCTGCATGCTCTGCACAAAAACCCAAGGAACAAGCTGTATCTATGCTAATCCCTGTATAGATATTACCATCTACAGTTTCAATGGCTGCACCAACACCTCCGTACTCAACAAAATCATTTAATACTTTAGGTGAAGTAACTGCAGCTGCAATCTTTTTTAAGTCTTTATGGTTCATAAGTATCAACCTCCATTTCTGGTATATTCAATGACAAGTTACGAATTCTCCAGGTCCTATAAGAATAAAAATTCTTGAGTTTTTAATAAACTTTTGTATTGTTATCTATTTTTTCAATTTTTATAAAGTCAAACTCAGCTTCGTAGTCCTCTCCTTGTGGACTGCAAGCATAAATACCAACTTTAATACAATCCTTCTCTTCAAAGAGGTGGGCGATTCTTATTTGTTTCCATGAGATAGCGTCTAATGAATAATCAACATAGTAATTATTTCCTTTTCTTGTAATTCGATAGTAAAGCGAATTCAAATCTTCTACATATTCCTGACTAGACCAATCAGAATAGCCGTACTTTGTTACAACAACTCCTAATTTACTGTTACCATCAGGTATATATTCAACTGATGTTTTTAACCAAGTATCTTTTGAAAAGCGAACCATTAAACCAGCTTGGTCATATCTATTCTTTGGTTTAGAATTTACTTTAGTAATCAATCTAAAGTCTCCGTTTAGTTCATAATATAAAAAATGTCCATTATCAGTTTGAAATTCATAATGTGTTTTTTGCCAGAAATCTGTCTCTTTATCAGTTTTTATTATTAATTTCGATTTCTCGCCATTAATCCCCCATTTTTTAGGAGGAGAGAACCACTTTAAATTTTTTTCTAATTTTGCATTTTTGAATTCTTCTATTAGTATGTTGTTACTGTTCATAGTCCTATCCCCCATTACCTGTTATCTTCATTTTAATTTTGGTTATCCTTTCGGACTCATAGAAATGCCTGTGCTAGTTTCTAATTGTTTTTCATCATATAGAGTATCAATAATTGAAATGGCACGAATATGTATGTATCCCCAGTGAAAATAAAAAATAATAGTGGACCAAAAATCCACTATTATTTTTTCACAAGATCCGATATTTTTTTATTTCTTAACTCATTCTCCAGTTTTTCCTCTGCAGATAGCATTACCTCTTTTATTACACATTCTGGATTGGAGTACAGACAACAATCAAACAAAGACGATTTCCCTTCAATCGCATGTATAATATCTAGGAATGAAATATCTTCCCAATTCTTGCTAAGTGTATATCCTCCATTGGCACCTGATATAGAATTTATCATTCCTTCCTTTACCAACTTCGTTAATATTTTCGATAAATACGTAGGAGAAACATTTTGCATTTCAGCTAATTGTTGTACACCAACTGGCTTATTTGGCGTTTCCATTGCAAGAAAAAGCATTGTGTGTAGAGCATAATTGGTAGCTTTAGAATATTTCATAATCGTTTTTCACCCTAATAAGAGACTTTGAATATCTATAATAGCATTGAATTTAGTTTATTTCAATGCTTGGGTCAGTGTTTCTATAACCAGATACTTCGGAGATTAAAGGTATTGTAACATAGAAACTGGACATAATTGTCAATCCTGCAAAAAACAATATCAA
This sequence comes from Cytobacillus sp. Bva_UNVM-123, assembly GCF_046351715.2. NCBI lineage: Bacteria > Bacillati > Bacillota > Bacilli > Caryophanales > Bacillaceae > Cytobacillus > Cytobacillus sp. Bva_UNVM-123. The sequence continues at coordinate 2,502,097 of NZ_CM177772.1, read as the reverse complement.
TATGATTAACGAATAACGTTGTTCTTTTGTTTTTAACTTCGAATCATTCATTTAATCAATCCAAAAATTTAAATACTCAAAATAGGGAAAGCCGCCGGTCGATTAGATCGGTGGCTTTGGTTGGGAGCATCGGCTCGTAACATCTAAGACAATTTTGTTCTTTAGGTTGTATTAATTTGTATTATCTAATATGAACTGTTTCAATATATCGATATTAACAGCACCTACTATTTTGTTGATCGGATTACCGTCTTTAAATAGAATCGTAGTTGGAAGGCTCATAATTCCATATTGAGCACAAGTGTTGGGATGTTCATCTGCATTGACTTTGAGAACCCTAACCTCTTTGTTATATTCCTGATCAAAAGTTTCAAGTGTAGGTTCAAAAAATCGACATGCCCCGCACCAAGGTGCCCAAAAATTTACTAAAGTAAAACCTTCAATTTTCAAATCACTTTTAAATGTTGTATCTGTAGATTGACAAATAGTCATTTGTATCTTCCTCCATTTCATAATTATTCACATATTTAAACAACACTTATCTGAATTCGAATTCAGAAAGCCGAATTATTGACTGGATGTTCATCACCTCCTTATATCAGCACAACAAAACTCATTGGGACTTACATAAAACTTTGATTAATTTCAATAAAAGATAAGCAGTATTTAATCCAGCTAGTCCTCCTCCAATAATGACGCGATCGTAAATCATCACACTCATTTCCTTTTATAACGATATTGAAGATTCATTATGTCTATAATATGCATAAAAAAATTTTTCATATGTAGTGAGCTATATTCCTCCTTTTTAACATATAATGGCTCAACCTTAAACCTATATCTACTTTTGTACAAAATCTGTCAACTACGTGTTTTAAAGATGACTTTTCTGCTCGAATCTGTCAGTTTAACCGGAATAACGTCAATAAGCACGAGCATAGTGTCCCAAGCATAATTCGATGCTTTTGTAAGCCTAAAGGCATCCTCTCCTTTAGAGACTTACAATATCTATAATATCCTTGAACTTATAAATATGTCAAGTTGATCTTTTTCATAAAATCCTTCTGTAACTCAAGACATCATCTTCCTTAGTAAATAATACTAGGTTCAACAATTCTACTATTAACACTGTATTTTTCGACAGCTTCCAACGTTATTTACATAACATTTCATTTTAAAGTCACTTCCTAATAGAAATCATAAAAAGTTCGGTGTCTTCTTCCTGCTTTCTAAATTAATATATTACTGACTATTTATTAAATTTTTTATAATTTATAATAATATATAGAGCTTTCCAAGAGGAAAAAAATTCAAAGAATGGGGTGTATCTAATGATTATAAAAGTTGTAGATTATAATCAGAATTGGAGCAGCGAATATCTAAAAGAAGAAAAGTCTATTAGGACTATCCTTGAAGAAGAATGGGTGAATAGTTTTCATATTGGAAGTACATCGGTTCCAGGTCTGAAAGCAAAACCTATTATTGATATTTTACTTGTAGTCAATGATATTAATAAATTAGACTCGTTTTCTACCCAATTTCAAGATATTGGATATGAAGTTATGGGGGAATACGGGATAATTGGAAGAAGATATTTCAGGAAAGGTGGAGATAATCGCACTCACCAAATTCATGCTTTCCAGTTTGATAATATTCAAGAAATTGAAAGACATCTTTTGTTCCGAGATTATCTTCGCCAAATTCCGGAAATATGTAAGGAATACGGAGAGTTAAAAAGTAAGTTGGCTGACCAATATCCAACTGACATTGATGGCTATTGTGACGGTAAAGACAAATTTGTTAAAAAAATAGAAAAAGAAGCCCTTAAATGGCATTGGACTAGTCGCTAAAAATCATGATAAACATTTCCGGTCTATGGAAACTGATTACGGCCGACTATTTTTACCACCTCTGCCATTTTTCATTCCAGTCATTGAAAAATATTTACCACTCTATGCTAACGCATTTACCAAACAAACTCCTCTAGTACACTTTCAATTGTACATTAGAGGAGTCTTTTGATATTTGGCTAACCTTTGAAGTATTCTAGTATTATTCTTCTAGATCCTTCGTAAATGTCATGTTCAGTTCATATATATGGAAAAGGTTCTACTCCATAAATTTTTAGAAGCATTTCTATTAATTTTTATATTAAGGAAGGGACACCAGATTTTATATCCACACCAATAATAGTACTGTTCCAATATTAGTAAGTATCTTGTAGTCAAAACTGCTATATCCTAGATCTCAATACTTAAACCATTGTTAAAATTGTTTAAAGGCTCTATAACATGATCTTTATTGGATTTCTATACAGGCATAACTTTTCTGACTATATCAATTGACTTTTTGATAAGGTATTTCAATACCTTCATCGATAAATAATTGATTCTCAACATCTACATAACTCATCGTATTGCGTACCCAATAATACGACTCATCTATTTTATAAAGTGGCACAGACAACTGATGTTCAAATAAAATCATAAATTGTATATCCTTTATGATCGTAAATCTTGTGCTAAGTCCATCTACTAATTCATATTGACCTGTAATATCATCCTTATTAGTGAGCGATAAAATTTCTATATGTTTTGGTGCTTCTACAGAATATTGTATTCCCATAAAGTAATTCATAATTTCTTGTTCATATTGCGGAAACACTTCTTGATTCGTTGCTAAAACAATCATATCCTTTGTGGATGTATTAATAAAAGCCTGTGCTGAGCAACCGATCCATCCACCTGTATGACCAACCCAGTCATCTTGAATGATAAATCCATAACTATAATGCTCAGCGACTTCTGTTGGTGTTAACATGGATTGCACAAATTCTTTGCTAATGTATCGATCTTGCAAAAATGCTTTTAAAAACTTTGCAACTTCTGCAACTGTTGAATAAATGCCACCGTCACCGAAAACATTATTATATTTTTCAATTTTGTTTAAATACGGGTCTTTATTTGCCTTTTGATATCTTTGCTTCTCATAATCATACGTATGATCTTGCGCTTCGTATTGTTTTGTAGGCTGTGTTGTTGTACTTGTGAGATTTAATGGTCTTGCAATATATTGTTGTAAATATATTTCATACGATAAGCCGCTTACTTCTTCAATAATTTTTGCAAGTAAAACATAATTCGTATTGCTATAAGACCAATGCTCATTCGGCATATGTTGTGGCAATGCCATCTCGACAAATGTTTCAACACTTATCGTAAAATCTTCTGCAATATACTCTGGGATACCAGATGTGTGTGTAAGTAAGTGTGCAACTGTCACATTTGTAAAATGAGGTACGTTAAACCAATTTGTTATTTTATCTTCTAATTGTAGCTGACCTTTTTCAATTAGCTGAAATGTCATTACCGCTGTATACATTTTACTTAACGACGCAAGATTAAATTGTGTATTTTCATTAATAGATTGTTGCTTTGAAATATCTTGATAACCATGATAATACTGCTTGATTTGTCCATGTTTCTCACAATACACTGCACCATTAAACGAGATATTTTTAAGTAAATCCCCCACTTGTTAACCCCCTAAATAAATTAGTTATCTAACATATTGTATATGAAGAAATATTAAAATTCCTTCATAGCGATAACCCTTAATTTTTTAACAATGCGTTCTAATTCGTCTAACTCATTTGATGAAAGTTTGCTGTAAATTTTATCTGCGATTTGCTGTTCAACATAATCTTGCTTAGAAAAATACTCCACTCCATTTTGGTCTAACGTTATTAATACTTCACGTCGATTTTGTAGATTAATTTCCCGTTTAATATATCCATTCTTTTCTAACTTTGATATTAATTGGCTAACTGCACTAGAGCTAATATTCATTTCAATCGCAATTTCACCAACCGTAATACGTTTTGATAAGTATACAATATCTAATACAACCGCTTGTTGTGTTGTAATGCCGCTATTTAAATATTGCTTATAATGTTTATATATCAAACGGTTTATCGTATACTCTGCTTCATTAATGCGCTTAACCTGTTCATATAAGGACAAAAGATCACCTGCTAATATGTTAGATATCTAATATATTAGCAAGTGATTTGTCAAACGTCAATCTTATATAAAAAAATGTCATTTTGAAAAAAGTTTGCTCAAAGTGAGGCTTTGATTATTTAACTACAATTTTTTGTAATCCGCAAACAAGAGTAAAAAATCAATTAACACAACCTAGATCACTTGGTGAGAGAGAATTGCTTCCCACTGTTTTTAATATTATTCAGCTGATGTTTTCTTTAGTTGTTTTGAAAAGTTGATTGCGGTGATTTCACTAACCAATGTAGAGCCAAATAGCAATACACCACCTAGCATTTGAATAATTGTCATTTGTTCTTGTAGGATAATGGCGGAAATCAATATTGCTACAAACGGATCTACATAGCTTAGCATGGCTATACTCTGTCCCTTTAATTTTTCCATACCAGAAAAAAATAACCAAAATCCAATCCCTGTATTGATGACCCCTAAAATTAGAATAAATGGAATGGAAGAACTCGATACTTCAAAGATACCAAAGCCTTCCGTAAGGAAAACATATGGCGTTAGAAGTAAAGTGGTTATTCCAAGTTGAATAATGGTCAGCTCTAACTTTCCCATATCTTTAATAAATTTATTTAAAAGCAGTAACGAAGCATAAAATGCAGCTGCTACTAATCCGAAGAAAAGTCCAAGTATATCATCTGATCTGAATGCACTTACCCCTTCTCCTACAATCATTAACATACCTATGATCGCTACTCCAATACACACAATTTTTTTAATGGATAATTGTTCTCGAAGTACAAAGGGAGATAGAATCATCACAAATACAGGTGCAAAGTAATAACCAAGCGTTGCATTTGCAATTGTAGTATGATCATACGATTGATAAAGAAAAATCCAATTTCCCCCCAATGCAATTCCTGAAAGAATCAAAAATAAAGCATTAGATTTAACTAGATACCATGATATTTTTTTCTTAATCAATGAGAATATTAGCAGTAAAAATACGCATCCTAGGAAACTGCTTAGTAAAGCTCTTTCGCTCGATGATAGATCAATGTTTCGAACAACTAAACCAATTGTGCCGAAAATGATCATTGATAATATAAACTGAATTTTTGATTTCATCGTCTACTCCTACGAATCTGTGAAACAACTTAAATTCGCAGATTCTTAAATTGTTTTTAATGTCACTCACAAAAAACATCTTTAAAAACCTTACCCTTTCATAACTTGAATTTTTAATAGTAATAACATATCATATTCACATATATTACAAAAACGAATGTTTTTCATGATCTGTATAACAAAATCAAATGAGGAGATAGGTATGAATATCCAAAAATATATGGCATTTGTCAAAGCAGTAGAATTTGGTAGCTTTACAAAAGCTGCCGAAGCGTTGGACTATACACAGTCTGGGATTAGCCGTATGATTAACGATTTAGAAACGGAATGGGGGGTTTTCCTTTTCGAAAGAGGACGTGCCGGTATCAGTTTAACCTCGGATGGCTTAAAGTTATTACCCCAATTAAAGCGAATCTGTAATGAGTATGAAACCTTAATGACACAGATCGAAGAATTAAATGATATGCAGTCTGGGATGATTCGTATTGGGACTTTTTCCAGCGTAGCAAGCCATTGGCTTCCTAACATTATTAGAATTTTTAAGAAAGATTACCCAAAGATAGATTTTGAACTTCTGCTTGGTGATTATTCAGAAATTGAAAGCTGGATTCTAAATGGACGTGTTGATTTCGGATTTGTGCGGCTACCGTCAAAAGCGGAATTAGAAACTATCTTTTTGGAGAAAGACCGTTTGCTGGTAGTGATTCCGCAAAATCACCCTCTTGCTAATTGTGAAAAGTTCCCGATCAACGACTTACTGAATAGCCCTTTTATGCTATTGGAAAAGGGAGCAAAAGCAGAAATCTCTGAAATTTTTGAGTTGCATCATATTACACCGCAAGTTAATTTTACAACATGGGATGACTATGCAATTATGTCTATGGTGGAGAATGGGCTAGGAATCAGTATATTACCAGAGTTGATACTGAAGCGTGTTCCTCACAAGATTATAGCGAAAGAGCTTGAAATTCCTGCTTTTAGAAATATTGGTATAGCTATGAGAGAGCGAAAATCACTTTCCCTTGCGTCCAAGAGATTTTTAGAATATTTATCATACAGGAACAGGTGTGAATAAATATGATGTAAGAAAATTTTACAATACTACATCATTTTAATCCCGACATCTGTTTCCAATTAATTAAACCGCTCTCTTCTATTTTGAACCATGAATATTTTCGTCTAAATTTAACAACAAAAGCTGGGAATCAGCATGAACCGTTAAATGCTACTTATCGATATCAGAAATATTTAACATTACAACCATTTAGCTAGCTAGTAAAAGTCCATACATCTAAAAAAATAATTATAAAAGCCTAGTTTTTCGTAATAATTCGAACAACTAGGCTTTATGTTAGTTAGTTATAAAACTAAATCAATCATTTAAACTTATCCACAAAATACATTTTCTATTAAAGGTTAATAGCCCATTAATTTTATTTAATAACTCATTTGTATTTTAGACATTTTCGGAAACATAACGAATGCAATACTTAGACATTAAACATCTATTCTACTTCTGTCGATTGCTCCGAATTCCTAGTCCCGCTATTAAGGCGATGAGGACAGCAATCGTTGCTGCTAGAAATGCGTCTGAGTACGATATTGCTTCTAGCATATAGAACGGGTTAAATGACTGGTCAGCGTTTCGTCGAGCGGATAATAAGGCGCCAATGATACCTGTTCCAGTTCCTGCACCAAGAAACAAAGCACCTTGGAAAATCCCTGCTCCTATACCCACTTGCTCTGCTTTTAGAAAGCCTACAGCTGCATTATTTGTGGGAGAATTCGTAAAGGCATAGGCAATCCCTGCTCCAAGGGCTCCAATGGAAACCCAAATGGGTGAAGCACCAGAAGCAATGGTTGACAAAAATAGCGTTGAAACCATCATCAAGCTCATACCAGTAATAATCAAACGTTTATCCCCAAATCGGTCGGAAAGACGACCAACTAAAGGAGAAAGAATTGCCACAGCTATGCCTGCAGGCAACAATATCAGTCCCGCTTGTCCAGAAGTGAGACCATTTATGTCTACAACTAATAATGGTACGAAAACAATAACTGCGAAATATGCAAACATCGAAAAGAATGCGACAATCACTGTATTTACATAATTCTTATTCTTGAACAGGACAGGTGGTATAAAGGGATAATCTATGGTAACAATACGCAAAATAAATCCTATCAAAGCCACCAGAGAGCCGATAAAGCTCATTAACGAGGAAAACGAAGCAAATCCAGTCGCTCCCCCTTGAGTAATGCCTAACAGAAATAAACCTACTGTTAGACCAAGCAATATCCCGCCTATGAGATCAAATTTTCTTTTGTCGCCGTCAATTTCTGTTGGTGTAATAGTTGGTAATACGTAAAATGCACCAATTAGTATGATAAACGTTAACAAAAACGTGAACCAAAACAGTGCGTTCCACCCTAAAAATTGTCCAATGACTCCCCCAAAAATTGGACCTGCAGCGGTTCCTATACCAATACTCCCTGCGATGATACCTAAAGCTCCACCACGTTTTCCTTGTGGAAATACTTTCGTAATCACTATGATTGAAAGAACAGGAATGGCTGACATCCCAGCACCTTGAACCATTCGTCCCAAAACCAACAAAGGAAGCTTAGGGGCCGTTGCACATAAAAGACTGCCACTTGCCAAGATCATGATGGCAAAGGTATACAGCCTACGTAACTCCAAAAAGTCTGATATACGACCATAAATCGGTACGCCTATCGCGAGAATAAGCGCAATCCCACTTACAACCCAACTCACTTCAGCTTCTGAAGCTTCTAAATCTTTGCTGATTAGTGGAAGAACTGGATTGACTAAATCTACTGTAATTGCAGCAACAAGTACAGATAGAGATAGTACTATCATTAATAGCTTTGTAGAACCCTTTTTTGCATATTGAGTCATTTCCTTAGTCTTATTACTATTCGTATTCATTTTTATCCTCCTAAAATATGTTTTTAATCTTAGGAGGATAAATCAACTGCTTTTTCTACCACAATCCTCACCTCGTAATTAATTTTATTTGTAAAACCAATCTACAAAACGATATTTTAGCTTTGTAAAAATGGTTCTCCAACCAAATATAATGACAATACAAAAAAGCACTGGATCAACAACCAGTGCTTTGTCATTCGCATGAAATAGATTCAAAAGTTTTCTTACTCAATTAAATATATCAGGTGGCAAAAAGCTATTGGTAGTTGTTTACTATTCATTTTTTCTAAAAAAGGGCAGACTAATCCCATTGTACCTAAATCTCCCGAAACTTCTACATGCTTTCTAAACTCTACCTTAAAAGATTCAGTTCCCATAGCTTTTTGCCTCCTTTCTCAATTTGTATAATATTGAAATCATAATTGAAAATGAAACAATATGCAATAAATAAAATTAATTTAAAAAAACTCATACTTTATACATTCTTTACTTGTTTCTCAAAGTACTCTTTTTGCAGAAGACCCATATGAATGATGTCATGCCATTCACCATCTCTAAATAGACTTTGTCTACTGCTTCCTTCCTGTTGAAAACCAATTTTATTGTACAAACGAACAGCTCTATCATTAAATGAAAATACTTTAAGGTAAACTCGATGAAGATTCATTTCGTAAAAAACATAATCCAGCAGTAATTTCAATCCCTCTGAACCATATCCTTTTCCCCAATATTCCTTTTCCCCGATGTCAATAATACATTCAGCATTTCTATTTTTATAATCAATGTTGATTAATGATACAATGCCAATTGGTATCTCATTTCCTTTTTCAACCATGATATAGCTTTTGCCCGAATGAGATCCTAAAATAACATGATCTACAAATTCTTTCGTTGCTTCCATCGGATAAACATCTAAAGATGGGTTAGTGGAATACATAACTTCGATCTCATTTCTCCACTTATGATAAAGTTCCGTATCTTCCTTTGTCATCTTTCTTAGTTTCACCCTTGATGATTCAAATAACATAACGAGCACTCCTTATTTTGCGGATTTTGGATTAATTAATTTTTCTAAAGAGAAAAGTAAGATCGATAATTGATCCTTTACTTTTGTTTGTTCATGTCCCAATTGAAACGTGTCCAGCATTAAACCGTTTATAAATGATAGGATATACCTCGCAATAGAACGAGTAGATTGTTGAGTGGTAAATTCTCCTTTACGCATACCTTCATTTAATACTTCTTCTATAGCTTCAGTAGTTCGATTGTAGCGTTCGAAAATGTAAGGGAAATTGTCCTTATTATTTGCGTAATTTGATGATAAAAAAAATTCTGCCTTTGCATAGAGCAATGTTTGGTCTATCGCCTCAATATAAACTTGCTGTTCTTCAACCCAGTTTTTTATTTGTGGCCATAGTGGACCTTCATCAGATGGCACAAAATAGTGTATGTCTTTTTGGTCATCAAATTTTAAGACTTCGATAAAAACATGATCAATATTATTGAAATAACTATACAATGCACCTCTCGATATTCCCGCTTTGTCCATAATATCTTGCATAGATGTACGAACAAATCCTTTCTCGATAAATACCTTCTTGGCTGCTACTATCAACTCTCTTTCTCTCTCTTTTTTATATTCTTCACTAACTTTTGGTGCCATAAAGCCACCTCCATAATGAATGACAAAATGCATGTAATAAACTATACACTATTGTCGTTTTATAAGTATATTATACCGACACCATTGTATAGTTTCAACCCTTTTTATTAATAAAATGGGCAATCAGTCAAAAAAATCCACATTCTTATGAAAAAGAATGTGGTTAAGTTAGCATTCATTTGAGTGAGGTTATGATTTTCATCAACAACACCAGTAGACTCTTATATTTCTTTCTCTTCGTTAAAATCAAAAATATTCTCATTCACCAATCTTTGAAAATATTGATCTATCTGACCCAAGTCTGCCAGATTAGGGTTTTTATGCCACCATGTACTTAAAATAACCATTGCAGCAACATGGAATTCTGCTAACAAGTCATGAGGAATATCGATCGTTTTGGAATGCCGGATAAACGTTAAGGCGTCTTTTTTCAATAATCGCATGGAGTAAGTCATCATACAATTTAAAAATAGTTCATCGCTTTGCTGCGAACGAACTAACTTATGGGGATCGGAGCCTTCAAAAAAATGATTAGACCAAAAAAAGGCCTTAAAATCCTTTTTTCTAATGGGATTTCCCAATATTCCTCCATCAACTGATGCAGACCGTACTCCAGCAATCTGAATTTGTCATCGAAATGCTTATAAAGCGTGGAACGATGAACCATGGCTTTTTCACAAATTTGATCGATAGTAATTTTGGAAAACCCTATCTTTTCTACTGTCATTAAATCAAAAAGAGCTTTCCATAACAATTGCATGGAACGACGTTTTCTCAAATCCATTCATATCTCCCCCTTTTATACCACTCAATTTCTCAGACATTTTATTCATACTATCTCCTAACTGCCCAAAATAGATGGATTGAATATATTTTGAGGCACAAATCATCACTATAATGGGAAGCGATTCACCTATATTATACGAAGGGAAGACACTTACATGGATCTAGATTTACAGAAAGTAAAACGAATGCCAATTATGGTCGCTCTCATAATGGGAGCGTTTGTAGCGACATTAAACGAAACATTGCTAGGCAATGCTCTGCCTGTACTGATGAAGGAGTTCCAGGTCGGCGCTACCACAATTCAGTGGCTAACTGCGGCTTACTTGCTCGTTGTCGGTGCACTCATTCCTGTAACAGCTTTAATTCAACAATGGTTTACGACAAGACAAATATTTTTAACCGCAATGATCACCTTTTTAATAGGTACGCTCGTAGCTGCAACGGCTCCTGCTTTTACACCGTTATTAGTTGGTCGAGTGATTCAAGCCATTGCTACGGGTCTAATTATTCCGCTGTTGATGAATACGTTGTTAAATATTTATCTAGCGGAAAAACGAGGTTCGATTATGGGGGTACTCTTCTTAATATTTACCTTTGCCCCCGCTATCGGTCCTACACTTTCGGGCATTATTGTTGATGCAATGGATTGGCGCTGGCTATTCTATACGATTATTCCCATTGCTATCATTTCCATCATCATCGGGTATTACTATCTTGTAAATGTAACCACAATCACAAAACCCAAAGTTGATGTGCTGTCTATTATTATTTCGACATTAGGTTTTGGCGGTATTGTATATGGATTCAGCGCTTCAGGAAATGAAGGCTGGTCAGATCCGTAAGTTTATTGGTCAATTATCATTGGTAGCTTGTCCTTAATTTTATTCGCAGTACGGCAACTGCGTATATCAAACCCGATTTTGGAATTGCGGACTTTCCGCTTTCCGTTGTTCTCACTTTCGATCATACTATTAATTATTGTTATGATGTCAATGTTCGCAACAATCACATTATTACCTATGTTTTTACAAAGCGTGCTGTTGGTGACGGCATTTCAATCAGGACTCATCATGCTACCTGGAGGAGTCGTTAATGGTCTAATGTCTCCTATTACAGGAAAACTATTTGATCGATTTGGTGCTAGGGTTATTATTATTCCAGGTTTATTGATCTTATGCATTGCGCTGTACCTCTTTACCGGATTCACATTAGAGTCAACGAGCCTACAAATTATCTTAACGCACTGTCTTTTAATGCTAGGTGTTGCTCTCATTCTGGTCCCAGTTCAAACATATGGACTGAATCAGATTACGCCTGAATACTATGCGCATGGCTCTGCTATTTTCAGTACATTGCAGCAAGTTGCCGGTGCGATTGGCTCAGCATTGTTCATCGCAACCATGACCGCGCGCTCCAATAGTCATTTGGCCCAGTCATCTAGTCCTGATGATGTAACTGAACAATTAACGGCATCTGTTGCAGGCTACAGTGACACGTTCATGCTTGGCTTTATCATTTCAATCATTGCGGTGGTTGTATCTCTTTTCTTAAGAAAAAACAAAAAAGTAACACAAGAGGGTTAAACGCTCCCCTTACGCTAGTTATTGGACTACTCTATCGTAACACTCAGAGCAGTTCTTTTTTCTATCCAAAGCAAAGGACATGAGAGCAGAGATACCAAGGTAGATAATAAAGTTAATTAATTTTAAATCCTTAAACACGCCTCACCCTGTCCTAAAATTAGGAGGGTTAGGCGTGTTTAATTTTGATAAAAAGCACTTCACCAAACTTAAAAAAGAACATTAATATCGTTTAATATCTAATTTTTATTCCATAATAGCGTCCGATTACGAAACTAATGTCCTCGTTTCACCTTATAATTTAGTTGTACAAACTGTCCAAACCGTTTTGTATCAATTAAAATTAAATCTATTTGTGGATTCTTTTCTTTAAATAAAGGAATACCAGAACCTAATATATGGGGGGTGACAGTTATAATATACTCGTCAATTAAATTTTCTTTCATAAAAGCATCAAGTATACTTGCTCCACCAACCATCCATATTTTAGAGCCTTCTTGTTCTTTTAACTTTTTTGTAAACTTGATTACATCTTCATTCACAAAATCCACATATTCATTTGAACCTTTTTCAGAAGAGGTGAAGACATAGCATTTTTTATCAGGATACGGAAATGTTTCTGTATGTTTTATTACATAATCATAAGTTTTTTTCCCCATAATCACTGTATCAATAGATTGATACATTTCTGTATATCCAGCGTCCCCTTCCCCTTCTGTATCATCTAACCATTGTAAATCATCATCTTCTTTAGCAATAAATCCATCTAAGCTTGAGGCAATGTATAAAACAATTTCACGTGACATACTTTAATCTCTCCTTTTACTTATAGAAATTCCTTGTTGATTAAATCATAAGGTATAAACTATACTAACCGTAAAACATGACAAGTAATGGCATGATTAAATAAAAAAGGTGAGAATAATGTCAAAAGCCAAGCGTTTATTAGATATTCTTATGTTTGTTACAACAAAAAGAAAGTTTACAGCGCAAGAAATAGCAGATGAATTCCATATATCTATTCGTACCGTCCATAGATACATATTAGATTTATGCGATATGGGACTACCAATTTATGCTGAACAAGGACGGAATGGGGGATATACAGTATTAACAAGCAGACTTCTTCCCCCTATTTTATTTACAGAAGAAGAAGCCGTTTCAATCTTCTTTGCTTTTCAATCTCTAAATTATTATCGCAGCTTGCCTTTTGATACTGAAATTACCTCGGTTGCACATAAATTATATCGTTCACTTCAGAGTGAAGCTAAAATAAAAGTGGATAAAATCCGTTCCTATATAGCTTTTTGGAACCCCAAAAGGACGATTGATACCCCATTTTTAAAAGAAGTTTTAGAGCATTCTATTGAGAATAGAAATTTACACATTCAATATGAATCTAAATCAGGTAGGAAAACAAAACACATTCGTCCTATCGGTGTATATGCTCATGATGGATTATGGTATTTGCCTGCTTACGATTATGATAAGGAAAAAATTTTACTGTATCGTGTAGATCGCATTCTTTCAATCTTATCAACCGAAAAAAGTGAAGGTGGATTCATGAATTTAGAAGATTGGTTCGACTTTCATGAAGTAAAAAAACCAATTCGATTACATGTACACCTAACAATGGAAGGCGTACGTCAGTGTAAAAGCGTTCCTTATTTTGACGGTTTTGTAGTCACAAAAGAAGATGAAAGTGGATACATAGATACAATCATTGATAAAGGTGAGCTTGGTTTTATAACATCTTTATTTTTTAGACTTGGAAGTCATGCACGAATTATAGAACCAATGGAATTAATTGATGGATTACGTAAACAAGCCGAAGAAATTTTAACTATGTATCAAGATGAGAGTTAAAGTATTACCCACTTTCACGGCTGCAAAATTCTTCTTTTTATGATATAAATTCACTGCTTTTTTCTCCTTCTCCATAAAAAAATCCCCCTCCTAGTAGATAGATTAATGTCTACTAGGGGGGGAGCATACCAACATCAGAATTGCGCTCTTTAATGGAAGATCATAAGTACATGTCTAGTTAAACTAATTCAAAATCTATTTATATTTACATTGTTTTTTATAAAACGACTCTTTGTTATATTATAAACATATCTATTTTGATTGTTCCTGTTCACTTTCATGTGGGTTAATTATTCCGAAATAAATCAAATCTTCATACTTTCCGTCTTTTACTACCTGATCTTTCAATAACCCCTCCTGCACCATACCGATCTTTTCCATAACTCTACCTGATGCTGGATTGGTCTTAAAATAGCGTGCGAATACCTTATGTAATTTCTTTTCTTTAAATGCAAAATCTATTAATGCTTTCGCAGCTTCCGTACCATAACCCTTACCCCAATACTCTTCACCAATCCAATATGCGATTTCGCCATTTTTAAACTTTTGATTATTAGATAATGAAATTGCTCCAAATAAATCTCCATTATCTTTATCGGTGATAGCAAATTCATATGAACGATCTTCATCGAAGTTTTTCTTATGGTATTCCATCCATTCCAATGCATCGTTTAAACTATACGGATATGGTAAGTTAAGTGTACTTTTATAAATATTGAAATTATTACATAATTTTCTAACTGTGTCTGCATCGTTCCTTTCAAAAAGCCTCAAATATAATCTGTCCATATAAATTGAATAATTCATTTTATCGAATTTCATCATTTATCACTCCTGTTTTAGTCAATGTACTTTTTAATAAATAAAAAAAGCCTATCATCTCCATAGAGACGATAGGCTTAACCTAACATGGTACCACTCTAATTAATTTGTTCATTGTTCATAACAAATTATCTTATTACATGTTAACGGAATCTATCCGATCAAACCTACTTCATTTCAGTCTGACCACTCATAAGCGACTTTGGGAGTTTTGTTGACTACCTTCTCAGCAACCGATAGCTCTCTGAACAACTTTGACTCCTTACTACTCTTATTCAAAGTGTTTTCATTATTTTTAAAATATTATATCTTATTAAAAGTGATTGTCAATAATATTTATTATGTTTTAAACGAATCTATTGTAAATAACAACTTTATTTTCCTGTACAGTAGCTATGCTGTCCCGAATATAAAAAATTATATAAGTGTTTTGGTCATTATAAAGTCCATTTGTTCTTCATCCCCCATAGAAAAAGAATGGGCTCCCGTTTGAACAAATCCCATTTTCTTATAAAAAGCAGTAGCATTTTCATTTTTTTCCCATACACCTAGCCAGATATGCTTTTTATTGTGTTCGATCGCAATTTCCAGCGCCTTTTTTAGCAGACATTTACCAAGCCCATTTTTTTGAAATTTGTTCTTTACATAAATCCTCTCGATCTCAAGTGACTCATCTCCTATTTCTTCAGACTGAGCATCATTGGTATTTACCTTCAAATATCCAGCGACTTCATTATTAAAATAAACAAAAAAGAATTGGGAAGAAATATTGGATAATTCTTTTTCTAATTGTTTTATGTTAAATGCCTCTTCCATATAGGCATTCATATTTTCGGGTGTATTTTGATCCCGAAATGTCTCATTAAATGTTTCATAACTTATTTCTTGTAGTTTGCGTAAATCTTCAAGGGTGCACTTTTTTATATTTATCGTCATGTAAATATGTTCCTCCTTTAGATAATCAATAATCTCTTTTGTTTCCCTTTTTAACAAATTCCCAGTCTTTTCCAATATTTTTTCTTACTCTTTGAAGAAGATTGTAAATGGTTTCTACTTCTCTTTCGGTAAATCCCCCTAATGCAACGATATTGGAATAATCATTTTCCCTTTTTATAAAAGGATAAACATTTTTCCCTTGCGCAATATAAAAGCTTGTTTATCCTTAGCGTAGGATAAACAAGCTTTTACTACTTAATAGGCTCAAATTAAACGTCTATAAGTTACCCTCTTATCAAAAAGATGACAATTGTTTGCAATAAAAATTTTCTGCATCGGAAGGTTTTTGTATCCAGTTGCGCCAATATAATGCTTTGCTCCAATTTGCTTAAGGTATTGCAGCGATTGTCTATGGATTAAAGCTCCATGACCTTTTCCCCTATATTCTGGAATGAACCCAAAATAAAAAAGTCGTCCTTCATCCACTGTACCTTGTTCAATATGTGGCATGGTGATGCCAACTGGTTCATTTTCTTTAAACACAATCAAACAACTTTTAGTATAATTATCCCCAATCTCAGATTCCATTCCCTCAAAATGTTGGTCTATTGTTGTTTGGGAAGGTGCGTTTAATGATAAAGCCATGGATTGTCGCCATACCTCTTTAAATAAATCCTTGCTTGTATGCTCAAGTGATTTTAATGTAAATGGCGAATGATTATGAAAATCATGGATACTTGTTAAATCTAGATGATAAAAATACTGAATTTCGTGTTGAATAAATTTTAAGTCCTTAAGATATTTAGTATAACTCGAGTTTAAAGATTCCTGTTGATTTAAGACAACAGATACCATTTTGATATTTTCATTTGAAACAGTTTTCATTGTCTCGGCTAATAGTGTTTTAAAATCTTCGATTTCTTTCAAGTCACCTAATTCCTCTATTATAAAGTAATGTGGAGATCCATTTATTACTTTACTATCAAATGAATGTAACATTATCTCACCCTAATAACCCCAAAATTGTTTAAGACTTTTATTCAATAATCACCTTATCTTTAAATAAAAGGTCCTGATTGTTTCATAGAGCACCCTACTAATTTTGCAGGGTGCTCCATTTATTAATAGATTGGTTTTGCATCTGCAGGTAATCTTCTTACATATTGCAGATATTCCATCATGTTCTTATCGTCATCAGCTGGATAAGTATAAGAAAGTGATTCTGCCACATCTCTTGCTAACGTCCGAAACAATTCACAGCTAATAAATACAGAATCCCAAATATTATTGTAACTGCTATCGGAATATGTTGCTTGATACATTTTCCAGTATGATTCGGGAAGAAAACCTTTGAAGTACTTTCCCATCTTCCCCGTTGATACTTGAAAATCATATTCAATTCCAATCCACCAATTGACCATTTCATTCAATGACTCTCTTGTTGTATATTCAAACATTTGCTTTGCATATGGCAGCTCATCACGCCATATGCCTTTCGCAATGTTTTGTAAGCACCACCAAAAGTTATTTGTACAACTTTCGAATTGGCCTTCGGATGGCTTCTTTACATGATAGTCTATATCTGTTGGGGAAGGGATTGGTGGTAAAAAATCATCTTTATCCATTAACGGAATCGTAAGTTTATCTTTTCCATACACTTCAAGCATTGTTTCTTTTGTTTGAAGTGTCAGGTCAATCCGATTGCCATCCGTAAATAACATTAAATATGCATATCTTTGTTTGAAATTCATATCAAATCCAATACCGTGATCAAGCTTATCTGGTTCTTGAACCATCAGCAAATTTCCAAATTTATTAATCCAGTTCTCATCATTTACGAAGGTAGAAGTTTCTGATACCACATAAACAATATCATAATCCTGAAAAATATCTTTTGGGACATTCGGATTGGTTCTAGATCCATTCATATATACGGCCCTAATACGTTCATCTTCCTTGGCAATGTTTATTATTATGTCCATCATTTCTTTTTCATTTCTCATTTAAATATCCCTCCGCATGTTAGAATAAGTTTTGACTGGAAAGTTGATTCACAAAATGGAGGGGCTCGTGAAAGATGTAAGCCTAATCTGTGAAATAAAGGTTATAATTTATTGAATCTTTTTTTCATTTTTGGCTTCCTTTCTTGTATTTTAGAGATATCTCTTATCCAAGTTATTTCAACATTTGCACTCCAATTCCTTCTTTAAGTATGGTCAAAAGTTTTATTTAAAAGTAACTCCTTTTTCATTTTCATTCCTATGTAATAATTCCTTATTTTTTATCTAAAGTCCTTGTTTGGTTTGTGTTAAATTTAAGTTTTTCTAAATACTTATGTATTAACTTTATATAAGAATTATAGCAAGGAGTTAAAACAGATTGAAAATCCAAATTGATAAAAAAAGGAGAGAGAAAAATGAGTGTACAAGTTTATAGAAAAAGACGTTCGCTACAAAGTTACTTATTTGAAAAATATTTAAGATTGCGAAAAACAAAAAAGAATTTTGTCAGTGTTGAAAATACCTCACAGTTTCTAAAACAAGTCGGAACTGAAAATGTAAAACCATATGTTATAGGGGATGTTAAAATTTACAGCGATATCAAGGAAGAAATATTTGAGGATATAAAGATTTTTACATTAAATGACCAAAAATCTTTGAAACAAAAAGTAATTCTCTATATACATGGAGGTGCTTGGGCAAATCAGCCTTTAATTTTCCATTGGAAGTTCATGGATAAAATGGCTCAATTATTACATGCAAAAGTTATTGCTCCCATTTATCCAAAGGTGCCTAATTTTAACTATAAGCATACCTATCCAAAACTCATAAACTTATATAAAGAAATCCTATCATCCGTTGAAAATCCCAATCAACTGACCATTATGGGAGATTCTGCAGGTGGAAATATATCACTAGGTCTGGCTCATCTCTTAAAGATGAATGATATACCTCAACCTAAAAACATCATTTTATTATCCGCTTGTGTTGATATGGTGTTAGATAATCCTCAAATAACTGAATATGAAAATAATGATCCGATGTTGTCTGTGGGGGGAATGGAAGTGATTACAAAAATCTGGGCAGATGATAAAAAATTAGATGACCCATTAATAAGTCCGATCTACAATGACTTTAAAGGATTTGGGAAAATCACTCATTTTATTGGAACACACGAAGGTTTGTATCCAGACGCTATGAAATTCGATGAAATACTCACAAGTCAAGGCATTGAAATCAATACATTTGTTTATCCCAAAATGAACCATGTGTTTGTTGTTATGCCAATCCCCGAAGCCAAAGATGCTCAACATAAAATTGTTGACATCATTAACAACTAAGCACTGTCTTTACAACGGATTTAAAGAGTGGTTGGCTTATTAGTTATCAAAAGAATTTATAATATTATGAGCAACGTGAATTTAGATTTACGACGTTGCTCCTTTCAAGTCTCTTGCAATTGTTACTTTAAGGACCAATATCTCTAATGAATAGTATAACTATTTATTCTGCTTCTCTTTCTTTTTAAAATAAATAATCGAATTTACGATTGTTAAACCTAAAATTGTTAGGAACATATATGAAGAGTAAATGTCTCCTCCTATACCTAATTCATCCGCAATATATCCCGTTATAACTAATTGAATTCCCGAGATAAATATAGAGACTATTGAAATAAACGTAATAGTAAATCCATTTACTAGATTTGTTCGTTTTCCCTGGAATAATAAAATAATAGAAAGACCAATTAAACAAATAATAAACGTAATAAAAATTAATCTTGACCAATCATATATTTCTAAACCTTCCATCACGCATCCCCCCTCATTGTGATTATTTTTGTACCTAATTTTGATTCAACGTACCGTACTTGTACAATGACAAAAAAATTCAAACCACTATACATAGATTGATTTTTGATTGATTTTAACAAAAAAGGACCGAGTGTACCTGGGTCCTTTCAATGTTATTATCTTATTATTTCCTAGTAGATTAATTACTACTTACTATTATTGTAAAAACCTTCAGGGATTTTCCCTATGTTTCTCCGATGATATAACAGTGGTTCTTTGTTTTCATTTTGAATATCTACAACTTCACCAATTAAAATGGTATGATCACCAGCTTCAATAGCCTTTACAGTTTTACATTGTAATACTCCCGCAACTCCAGAAATAATAGGCAGATTGTGTTCTGATGTCGTCCATTCGCAATTTTTAAATCGGTCGATCCCTTTACTTGCAAACAAATTACAAATTTCACTCTGTTCACTTGATAATACATGTACCGCAAATTTATCAGTTTTGATAAAAGCCTCGTAAGATGATACACTTTTATCAATAGACCATAAGATAAGTAAAGGACTTATTGATACTGAAGCGAACGAATTAACTGTAAGTCCTAGTGGAGTGAGATGTTCATCTACTGTTGTTACAACGGTTACACCAGTAGGATAATTGCCCATTACCTCTTTAAAAAGTGATATATTCATGCTATTTTCCATATTTAAAAACCACCTTTCATAAAATGATAAAACAGTTACTCCTCACCAACAATTTTCACTTCTGTTTCCATCTCAACATTGAATTTTCTTTTCACAGTTTCTTGAATATACTGGATTAATTCCAAATAATCTGTTGATGATGCGTGATTTACATTTACAATAAAGCCAGCATGTTTTGTTGAAACTTCCGCACCACCAATCCTTATGCCTTGTAAACCGCTATCAGAAATCAATTTTCCCGCAAAATGACCGAGCGGACGCTTAAAAACACTACCACAAGAAGGATATTCCAAGGGCTGTTTTTTGTTTCTTAGAGATGTAAATCTCTCCATTCTTTCTTGTATTTCTACATGATCTGCTTTCTCAAGGGTGAGAATGGCTTCTAGAACAATATACTTTTCTTTTTCAAAAACACTTTTTCTATATCCAAATTGGAATTCTGATTTACTAAGAATTAGAATTTTTCCAGACCTAGTCATTACTTTGGCCCTTTTTAGGACAAATGAAATTTCCCCGCCATATGCCCCAGCATTCATAATTAAAGCTCCTCCGACACTACCTGGTATTCCACATGCAAATTCCATCCCTGATAAATGATGTTTGAGAGCAGTTTGGGACACATCAATGATGCTGGCACCACTCTCAGCTTTAATTTCATTTCCAGACACCGTTATTTTATTTAGATTGTTCAAATTCATGACAATTCCGCGAATTCCCTTATCGCGAATAATCACATTTGTTCCATAACCAAGTATGGTTAAAGGTATTTTATTTAAAAAAGAGTATCTCGTTATTTTTTGAGCTTCTCCTAAATTTTTTGGCATGATATAGATATCCGCATTCCCTCCCATTTGGATAAATGTATGATTTGCCATCGATTCATTTAGTCCTAAAAAGGCATGTGGGCAAATTTCTTTAATATCATCAAAAACTTGAGAATCATTCATGATAGTCAGTAATTCCTTTCAAGTAACTAATCCAAAATTTAAAAAATAAATAAGTAAACTTTTGTTACAAAAAGGTATGTTTAATTCTCTCAAAGAATACATCAAAAATTAAATAGCAGCAATTTATATGCATTCTTTAAATTCTTTCTTGCCGAAATTATAAATCTCTATTATGTTTTCTAGTGTGCCTCGAGGCTCTTTAACAAGCGAAATATTTCAAGTGAAAGAATATTTAACCCTAACCAAACTCCACCAAAAACGTAACCAGCTGCAACATCACTTGTGAGTTCGACGCCAAAAAGAACAAATGTAAATGAAAAACCCGTAAATCACAACAGCCATAATGACTGTTCGCTTGTCCACTAACATATAATCACGATTGTTCCATTTTTCAAATAAGCTCTATTGATCCCATTTAAATGAAAAGTTTTAATAGTTCTTTATGACAGATGTAACAAGCTCATAGCAATTGAAGTCACTTGTTAAACAAACAGTAGAAAAATTTGGTGGATTACATCACGCATTCAATAATGCAAAAAGGATTCATTTTGAATACCCAAATCAAAATGAATCCTTTTTTACTTCCATGGCAAATAATCCAAAACCACATTCTTAAAGGAAAAATGTTTCCTAAAACACCCATACCTGAAAATGTCGTTAACATTTCTATGATTCCATGGACTTCCTTTACTGGTTTACCTTTATTTCTACAGGTTCATCATTCTGTCTCAGACCCTAATAGATAAACCCCGAGGGTTGCTTGGGTAAATGGAAGCGAAACACCGACTACTTCATTTAGTCGGTGTTTATTACTAAACTGCGTCGTTACTTGAAAAGAAAAAACGATCTTCGTTATTGAGAATCGAGCCCGATTGCAAAGGCAGTCTAATTATCGAATAGCCCTCTTCCTCTCAGATTTGCGGAAACAGGCTCCTTTCCTATTTCACGTGCCCATATTGATAACTGGCCGATATGGTGGATTTCGTGGACAATGACATGACGTATGATCTCTCCGTGTGTACATTCAATGACTCGGCGCCTGATTGGTGCGTCTCTAGAGCTAATTGGTTCTTCTTTGAAATCAGTTTCTGAGAGTTTCCGAGAATCCATTTTATTTGTCCAAGATGTCACAAATGGCTTCACTTTCTCATGGTATTGAGCTGAAAGATTCTTCACTTTTTGTAAGCTAGCATAATCCTCAAACAATGGCTCTTCAGGCACTGGTTCACCTCGCAAACCTAAGATCCACATATATTCCACATCTACAATGTGAAATAGGGTATGTAGGATACTGCCCAACCCACCGACCCGTTTCTTTAATAGTTCTTCATCCGATATGTCTTCGCACAATGTAAACCAATCATCACGAACTTGCCAGTTATATTGAAACAGTTTCAGCATCACAACAACCTCCATCTTTTATAGATTAAAATTTAATATTCACCAAAAGACTTCAAAATCCCTATTTAAATAATAACTCTGAAAAAACCCATAAAAAATAGGCCAACCAGTAATCAAATTTGAATAGATAATTGTCGTGCGATATCATTCTCTCTATTTAAAATTATACTATTATTTATAAATTATTTATAGAGTACTCTTTTTGTAATTCCTATACTACAATGTTATATACAAATCTAAAAATATAAGAGGTGTATCAGTATGAATGACAAAAAAGATGTCTTAGATAATGGTCCTTTTTTTCATGGTACTAAGGCAGAACTAAAAATTGGAGATTTATTAGAACCACAGCACTTATCAAATTACCAAGATAAAAAATCTAACTATATATATTTTACTGCAACATTAGATGCTGCTAAATGGGGTGCTGAATTAGCAACATCTAAATCAAAAGAAAGAATTTATATTGTAGAACCATTAGGTGAATTTGAAAATGATCCGAACTTAACTGACAAAAGATTTTCTGGAAATCCAACACGTTCCTATAGGTCTAAGTCTCCTTTGAAAATAATAGCTGAATTAGGTTCATGGGAAAGACATTCCGATGAAGAAATAAATCATATGATTACATCTTTAAAAAAGTTACGTGAACAAGGAAAAGCTGTAATAGACGATTAATCCTTATAATCTATAAAGTTTCCGTAGTCGGCGGGTGAGTCTCCTTGGACTGCCGTCCTGCGGGTTTTTTTAAGCTAATTGTATTAGCTATGTCCTAGTCTAATCCCTTTCAACTAACTTTATTTAATGACTGAATATCTTCTAATTTTAATTTATACCAAGCATCTAGGAATTTATTTTTAGAAGGTTGGGAGAATGTATGAATTCGACTTCCATCCTCAGTGCTTTCAATGTATATATTTTTCACCAACTTATCCATTGGGTAGAGTTCACCAGCCGTTTTTGCCTTTATGTTTGTGTCTGCTACATATACCTTATCATTTGCAGCAACAACCAAAGCAGTTGGATACCCTTTTATTTCATAAATTGGTGTACCCTCTTCTAAAAATGCAGCATCACCATTCTTCATCTTATGATAACTACATGCACGATCAGCCATTTTATAGGTTACTCTACCAAGCTCTCTTCCTTTTTCAATATCAATAGGAATATTCTCATCAGCAGAATCTGGAAAATGATGTTGGTATTTTATATCATGTACCATTATCATATCAATCCATTCAATTTCACCATCAGGACAACCTCTTATTGAACTGAAGTTGCTACAGGAGGATAGTAACATAGTGAATACTGAAATAAAGACCGTATTTTTTAGAGTATTCATAACGACCCCCTATTTGAAAAATATAATAAGAAACTTTAGATGGATTTTAAATTTATTTTATATTATAAATGTATAGAAATAATAAAGTTATTTAATTTTAATATGAAATATTTTATTGTAGTAAGACTCTTTAAAGTTGTTTAATTTCTATCCTTTTAAATGTGTTTGTACTTAAAAATCAATAATAATGTTGTTGGATTCTTATTCAACTAAACCAGCTAATAGGATGTCAATATTTTTCATTAAAAATCTAAATAATAAATGCTATACTAAAAATGCTCATGCCAAATGACCTTCCACCTTACTATTGGAAGGCTTTTCATCACTTTCTTAATTGTATCTTTTAAGCCAAATCGAGGAAAGTTTCTTTGCTTTTTAGTAATGCAAAAATCCAATGAACTAGTTTGTTTGTACAAGCAATCATAGCTACTTTAAAGGGTTTTCCTTCTTCTCGCTTTTTATCATAGAACGCTTTAAGTTTCTTATTGCGAGAACCTCTTATCCCACAGAGAACAGCCATATATAAAACATGACGCAATCTGCTTGAACCTCTCTTGGTAATCCGGTTTATCGTCGCTGTAAATTTACCTGACGAATGTACACTTGGATCAATCCCAGAGAAGGCAACCAGTTTTTTAGGATGTTTAAACCGTTCAATCTCTCCAATTTCGGAAATAATCGTTGCCGCAATTTTTTCTCCGATACCAGGGATTGACTGGATAATCTTATATTCTTCTATTTCTCCTGCAAGGGCATCTATTCGAGCATCTAACTTTGCTAGATGCTCTTGGTATTGGAGAAGCATTTGAATATACATCTCAAGACTTATCAAATGACTCTGATACAATGTTCTCTTAAATGGATTGCGGTTCGCTGCTTCAAGGAGCTTCTTTGCTCTGTTCCTTGCCCAACGCTCTGAACGACTCAAACATAAGCCTGAAATCTTTTCCGTTAATCTAGTTTCTCCAGCCCGTAACACAGATTCTGATGTACTAAATTCCAACAGTAAATTTAAGGACACTTTAGAATAGGTATCTCCAAATACCCCTTTGTATTCAGGAAATACCTGATCAAGAATCGCATGGAACTGTAATTTTGCTTGAACATATAGACCAGTAATTGTTTCATGCTGTCTTGTAAGATTACGAAGGTTTAAAAGTTGGATTCCCCTTTTCTTATATGGCTCAAAGTCTTCTTTGTAAAACAGTTCACACAAACGAAAAGCATCAATTTCATCCGTCTTTACTTTTCGTAAACTTGACTTTTTCGCATTTATAAGAAAGTAACGGATTAACCAGAATATACATGTAATTCTGCTCATCTAAAAATTGAATTACAGGTGTATGATAATGCCCCGTTGATTCTAATATTATTGTTGGCTCAACCTTAGTCTCCTTCTCCACCACCTCCAAAAAGCGAAGTAAATTTGTTAATTCCTCAGTAGTATGCGAAACAGTAAAGCTTTTTCCATATGGCTTTCCTTTATCTAAAAATGCTTGAACCTGACTTTCCCCTTTTGAAACATCCAGACCAACTACTGGATTCATTTTTTATCTCTTCCTCTCCATTTTATTTGCCAGTAACCCCTATTCCTCCATGCAGTATCATAGCTTCGCTTGTTATACGAGATCATTGTCCCAACCAGCCTCAAACATGTTTCTCCAAGTAGGGGGCGGACAGTTTAGTTGACGGGATCATTGTCCCACGCACCCGTACGTCCTACCCTGGCTACTGATATAATAGATTCTATTAAAAAAAGATCAACCAGTAAAAACTGGTTAACCTTATAATACGAAAGCACACCGTTACTTTAAGTACATTTCACAATCTCATTCATTTTCTATTTCATTATTACAGGATTACTGCTCTTTAAGTGAATTAACTTTATTCGCCCCCCATAAATCTTCATCATAAAAATCAACAGTTAGAGAATAACCATTCCCTTTGTTTGAAAGATACTTGAATCTAATATAAGAGTCCAAATGTTCATGCTCGTGCCAACCAGGATGCTTTTCATATAATTGTTTTCCATTATCCGAAATTTCCTTAACATCGATGGTAATATGATAAAAGACTTTCTTACTTCCAACCAAAAATAATGTTTCTGCATAATTTTTCAAATCCAAATAATCTTTATTTTGATTATGATAAAACGTCATAAAATCCTCTAATCGATTTACTTTATCTGTTTTTGGTAAGTCCACTTCTAATGTTGTTTCATTCAAAGATTTGTTAATACTGTTTCTTATTGTCTTCCATTGCTTCGTTTGAAATTGAACAGAGTGGTGAAGTAATACCAGATCATGATTGCGTACGTAATGTGACCAATTTTTTAAATAAGGAGTTAGAACGTTTTTCCTAAGGGGTAAATAAAATAAATAGTTTTTATGAAAATTTGCTAAATAAATTATGTGGGCAAGTATATTTAACTCCTCCTCTGTCCCAAATATAATGTACACTCTTGGTGCTGTTTCTAAGACATAAGTATGCTTCAATTCTACTTCGGGTTTAAGTATTCTTATATTTTTATCAAGATGAGATAATGTAGTTGAAAAAAACTTTAATTTCATTTTTTCTCCTTTAATAATAGGGATTATACTTGAATACAGAACTAATTCAACTAAACCAGCTAATAGTTTGTCAATATTTTTCAATAAAAACTTAAAATACTTCATGCTATACTAAATTTGCGCATACCAAATAACCTTCCAAGGTTCTGTGGTTGGAAAGTTTTAGACTGTTTAGTTATATTTTTATACTAGACTAGATCTTGGAAAGTCGATTTACTTTTTAAAAGCGCATAAATCCAATGTAAGAGTTTATTGGCACATGCGATCACAGCTACTTTGAAGGGTTTTCCTTCTTCACGTTTCTTATCATAAAACTCTCGTAATCTCATGTTACGAGGAATTATTTCATCTGTCGTTTTCTGCTTACGACAATCACGAATGGCGCATTTAACGGCCATATACAAGGCATGTCGTAACCTACTGGAGCCTCTTTTAGTAATTCGATTTTGAGTACCTTTGAATGTTCCAGATTCAAAGATGCTTGGATCAAGTCCTGCAAATGCGACAAGTTTCTTTGGGTGATTAAACCGATCAATCTCCCCTATTTCAGAAATAATCGTTGCCTCGATTTTTTCACCGATACCGGGGATGGATTGGATAATCTTATATTCTTCAATACTTTTCGCTAAAACATCTATCTCATCTTCAAGCTTAGATAGATGTTTTTTGTATTCAAGAAGCATAATAATATACATATTTAGGCTTAGAATAAGGCTACAATATAATGTTTCCTCAAAGGGGTTTTGCATTGCGGCAGCTATCAGTTTGTTTGCCTGACTGTTTGCCCATTCTTGTGAACGACTTTTACATAGCTCTTTTATTTTGTTAGCGATGGTTTCTTCGCCTGCTTCCAAGGCTTCTTTTGAAGTAGGAAATTCTTGTAAAGTTAGTAATGAAACATCGGAATATAAGGTCCCAAAAACTCCACAGTATTGAGGAAACACTTGATCGAGAATTGCCTGAAATTGCAGTTTAGTTTGGACAAACATGCCAGTAATATTTTCATGTTGTCTTGTAAGATTACGTAGATTTAAAAGCTGGATTCCTCGTTGTTTATAAGGCTCTAAGTCCTCCTTATAATACAGCTCGCAGAGATGATGAGCATCAATGATATCAGTCTTTACCTTGCGTAAACTAGAACTCTTAGCTCGATAGGATATGAGAGGATTCACGATAATCAATAAGTACCCTCTGTCCTCGAAATACTGGACAACCGGTGTATGATAATGTCCAGTGGATTCTAATACTATGGGAGGTCGTCCACCGGATACATCTTCTACTTCATTAATAAAATCTAAAAGACTAGCTAACCCTTCAAGAGTATGTGCTACTTTAAAGCTTTTTTTGTACGGCTGCTTTTTATCCAAGAATGCTTGAACCTGACTTTCGCCTTTTGCAACATCCAGACCGATGACCGGATTCATCATTTATCTCCTCCTGATGTTCAATTAACCGGTAACCCCTATTCCTCCATGTAGTTTCATAGCTTCGCTTGTTATACGAGATCATTGTCCCAACCAGCCTCAATCATGTTTCTACAAGTAGGGGGTGAACTGTTTAGTTGACGGGATCAAGTCCCACGGGTGCTTACGTTCTACCCCGGCTACGGTTATCATATATCGATATAAAAAATGATCAACCAGAAATATCTGGCTGACCTTATAATACGAATGCACCCCGTTAGCTGAATAAAGATTCTTACGCTTTACGGTTACTTAACTCATGTGAATGACTGTTCCATACTGAAGCAATTTTAGTTTTTTTGCCACAGATTGGGATGCGAAATTATCCCACGAAGTACTATATAGAGCAATTCGTCCTTGTTTTTGTACTGCTGCTGCCCAAGCATTTGTAACATCTATACCGTATCCTCTTCCACGGTAATCTTCATGTGTAAATAAACTTGCTTCGTCTGCATTTGTAGTCTTCCTTGCACTACAACAAATTGAAACAGGAAAATTATCTTCAACCATTACAAAACAAGGTTGCTTATACTCAAAATCCTTAAATGTATATGGATAATAGGGCTTTAAAAGTTCTTTATTTTCATGAGTTACTTGTATTGCTTGTGTATGAGCCGTATCCCTTTCATTAGGAAACACATACGCAAGTCCAATCCAAAAATTACTTAATGGACGGTATATGCTTAAAACATTGATTACTTCTCCTAGATTAGCACCAGGCTCTGTACCTATAACCTGTTCTAGCTTCTCTACAAGACTCTCATCCAGCGCATTTGAATACCTTATAACACTTCCCAGGTTGGTGACACCAACGAAAATTCTAGGTGCCTTATCATACGGTGGTTCATTTACGACTGTTACTCGATTTTCAGTATCGTGTTTAAATAACACATTCACATGATGTTCCATCAATTCTAAATCAGATAACATAAACATTCCTCCATAATTTTAACGTATCAATCTAAGCTTCGTTTTTATCTTTTGCTATATTATCCTGCATCTTTAGTTTCTACATTTCTTCACAACCTCACATAAATATCCAGTTTTATTTAAAGTCTTATTCCATAAATGGCCCTTAATGGAACAACAAAACATGGACTAAGTCTTTTAATCGCACATAGCTTTGTGTACTAAAATCCAAATTGCTTTAAGTGTAAATCTTCACAACCTGTTTTGTGAATCAAATAATCAAAAAGGCGATGCTTTATTCAAGCATCGCACTCATAAATGGATTAGACATTCACTTTTTTTCCATTACTGCAAAGTAATTATTTTCACTATCTGCAAAGTTAAATACTCTACCTGAAGGCATATTTACAATTTCACCGACTTTAATGTTTTTGTTTGTTAACATGATTTGCCCAATATTATGAATCATTGATATTTCCACTCCTTCCTTTACTTTATGACAAAACTTAATGATTCAATACTTTCTAACGCTAAATTCAGCATTACGGTAACTCTACTTCAGCGACTCCACAATCTCGCTCAAACGGTCCCAAGTTTCAGTAATTCCCTGTAGCATGCCCATGTCCATGACGGTCTTAAGGGCCTCAGCAGAAACATATTCAGCACGGTTTATCAGCTTCGTCTTTCCACCCAAATCGATGAAATCCAATGTCATTTCGGTCGACGGCATAGAGTCATTTACTTTGCCTTCGGCATCCGAAAAGTAATCGGTGTAGACAATCTTCTCCGGCTCGATAATCTCCTTATAAACCCCTTTGCCCCAAGATTCCATACCAAAAAATTGACCCTGATTCTGATCGACGCATTTCATACAATAGTGCCAAACGCCTCCCGGACGGAAATCGACGGTACAGACCGGAATCTCCCAGCCCCTCGGCCCCCACCAGCGTTTCAAATGCTCCGACTCTTTAAACATCCTGAATACGAGATCGCGTGGAGCATCGAAAACCCGCTCCAGTACCAATACCCGATCGTTCTCTACTCTTGATACCATTGCATGATTTGACATTGTATTTCCTCCTTGATCATGAAAAGTTTTTATGATTTTTCTTTTTTCTGTAATTCCTTCAAATAATCATCTAGATTGTCGAATCTTTCTTGCATGACTCGCTGGAAGGACTGTATCCAAGAATCAAGCTCTTGGAACGGCTCGGGACGGAGCTTATAGATGCGGCGATTAGCTTCAGCCTTCACTTCCACAATCCCGTTGTTACTAAGCACTTTTAGATGCTTCGAAGTTTGTGGCTGCCTTAATCCCAGCTGGTCGGCGATCTCCCCCACGGTCAGGGGACCATTACGCAAAAGTTCGACGATATCCATACGATTTGGTTCAGACAAAGCACTCAGCGTCATCATGTTCACGCCCGGAATCTTTCCTGACATGTTGCTCACCTCGTCAAGTGATGGCCTCCGGTTAAAGCACATCTACATAATTACTTGTATTATCGTTCTGTTGAATCCATTATGCCTAAAGAGGAATATTCCTGTCAAGGAATATTTGAGAAATGAAGTAATATCAGGTTTCGATATTCTTCCATATTATGATGAATGATCTATCAACATATTATACCCATTCACGATAATTCGAATTTACTATAACGATTAAAAGAGGTCACTATCGAATTAGCTTCCTTGTCATTCCAACAGAAAATTTTCTGAATCCAAAAGACTCATAATAGGACTCTAAGCTTTCTGTACACAAAAGTTGGGGGATTACTTGATTTTGTTCACATTGGGCAATCAATCGATTCAGCATTTCTTTACCGATCCCTTTGGACTGATAACTCGGAAGTACACATAGTCCACATATAATTCCAGTAATGACTCCATCCGATATAATTCGTCCCATCCCCACCAATTTTTGATTATCAAAAGCATAAATTGCGTACCAACTTTGATTGCACATTTGTTTCAAATCGTCTACGGATAATTCAAGTGAATTCCAACCTAATGATTCATAGAGGGAAAATAATTGCACAAAATCTTTTGGGGGTTCTTTTGTAAAATTTATAGTGTCCACGGTTTTGCCTCCTATTCATATGTTAAGGACTGAGCATTTAAAATCTTTTTAACTACTGCTAAGGAAAATGGCTGCATGCTTGAGCAACTGATTTTCCTTTTATTATTGAATATGTGATTTTCGGAACCGCACCTTTGTAAAAATAATTATTATCGAAGTGTATCGCTACCTTTTTTCTTTACTGCCATCCAAATTTCACTATATACATTTTCCGATACACCATTATACTCTGTAAACGAAATTCCAGGTAGTTCTACTAGTTCATAATCTGAAGATGGCAACCATTCAGAGTAAATTTTTGCGGTAGTTTCTTGAAGTGTAGCAGGAAATGGTCCTTGATTAGGGAAAATGGCCCATAAACTTTCTTCAATAGAAATTTGCTCTAAATGATCGAATGGATTTTCTTTTGTAGTTGCAAAACCAATCATATGAGTTAAACATCCTTTTTCCTCTAGGTAGCCATCATCAAAATCAATAGAAACATTCAAGACTTGATGAGGATATAAATCAGCTAATTGATGCATTTCATTTCTTTGTTGTTCGGTAATAGATTGGGCTAGTGCTAAGATAGCTTTATTTTCACCTTCGAATTGAATTGGCACTCTTTTCGATACACCTACGATATTAAATTTCCCTTTCTTTTCAATTTTGAATTCCATAGATTTTCCTCCTTTTATATCGATATAGAATGAAAATTTGGGAAATGATTTTTGAATTTTGTTTTTAGTTACCTCTGAAGGTAAAAAACCACTCCATTCACGAAAAGCTCTTGAAAATCCTTCTAATGATTGATAGCCATATTTATAGAAAATATCTGTTACTTTTGCACCGTTAATTAATTCAACATTCGCAACCGATAATCTCCTATTCTTGATATACTCATTCAATGACATACCAGCCATATACGAAAACATTCTTTTAAAGTGATAATCAGATAGTCCTACAATTTTAGCTATATCTTTTCCAGAGATTTCTTCCGTTAAATGTTCCTCGATGTAATCCATTACATTATTGAATTCTTGTAACATTCATTTCCCTCCTTTACAAGTACATATTATCGTTAAAATGTATGATTCACTCGATATTTTTTATACGGAATTTATCGGAAAGCGTCTTCCGTCATTTCTTTATGTAAGTTAATATACCAATGAAAAAAAGCATATCAATTACGATGTTAATTGATATGCTCGCCCATATCTATTTACAATGTTTCTCTACAAAAACAGAACTACTTAATGTTAGACGCTTAGATTAATTTCTTGTCCTGTAATAGAACATTCGGTACAACACGTATATAAATAAGCTCACTAATAAGTTCAACAATAGTTTGAGTAACAATTACAGCAGCAACTAGAGTACTAATATCAGGGAAAGCTAGTCCAAGAGGAAGTACTAATAAGGAATTTCGGGTAGCACTACTGAAAATAAGGGTTCTTCCTGCAGCAACATCTAATGTAAATAATTTACCTATATATTTTGCGATCATAGGCATAATGACCATGAAAGCAATGTAGATAGGCACCACTTTAATGACCTGATCTTTAAAATCAGGGAGCTTACCTATTTGAGAAAAAACAACTACAAAAAGGGTAACAGCCATTAATGGTACTGGAAGCCAAGCTGAAATATGTAAAACTCTTTCGCCTTTTAAAGATCTTCGAGAAATGATTTGTATCAGTATAGCTATACCAAGCGGTAATACAATCAATTCGAGGAATGCTTCAATAAAAGGTCCTGGTTCAACAATCATTGCCACTTCACTTCCAATAAAAATCCATAGATATAAAGGCAATAGCAGCATCTGTGTTACAAATAATAAAGGTGTAGAAATTAATATAAGCTCTTCGTCGCCCTTCCCTAAAGAAGTAAACACAATTACATAATCAATGCAAGGTGTTAATAATACTAAATAAACACCTATTAATAGAGAGGGATTATCAGGTAAAAATTTGGATAAAATCCATACTACAATCGGAACCACAATAAAATTAGTAACTAATAAAGCACTGATAAATCTAGAATTTTTAAAAGCATTTTTTAGCGACATAAATGGAATCTGTGAAAACATACTATACATTAAAAAGGCGATAACGAACGAAATAATTGCTTCTAGCCTCTCTCCAAAGCTTGGCCATGCAAAACCAAATAAAGTGGCGGCTATAAGTACAGCGAAATATAACGAAACTTGCTTCTCTTCAAGTTTTTCTCTTGTAATCATATGAAACTCCTTTAAAAATAATCATCCATCCGAAATATATAACTAATTATACAAAATAATTCAATCACATTCATATTTATTACAATAACTTGCCTTTTGCGCTTAAATGAGTATCCTCACAATCTATTTATCTTTACCAACTTACATTGAAGGGGATTAATCTGATCAACATCAGAAATTATTCGTCTATCAGGTCTGTTTCATCTTGTTTTGCATATGGATTTTATAAATCTCTCTGCTTCTTACGTTTGGAGGTATCGTCCCATGGTAAGGATTGAAGAACTAACTGGGCGTGTGCTCCTTCAAAGCTCACCCGACTATGACGAAGCAAGAAAAAATTATAACGGCCGCTTTAACAAATTTCCGAAAGTAATCGTTTACTGCGAGGTCACAGAGGATGTTGTCAATGCGATCCTATGGGCACGGAAGCAGCAGCTTCCTTTTCGCGTACGCAGTGGTGGACATAGCTATGAAGCATTTTCCCTCGTCGATGACGGTCTCATCATTGACGTTAGCGGGCTTATAAAGCTGCAAATCAATAAAGAGAATGGTACTGCGCAGATTGGTGCGGGGTTTCGTTTATTACCTTTGTACGAAGCGCTTTGGAATCAAAGAGTGACTATCCCATTCGGGACTTGTCCGACGATCGGTGTATCCGGAATAACGCTTGGAGGAGGATACGGTTTGTTGTCCAGGCTATTGGGAATGACCTGTGATAATGTACTCGAGGTAGAAATGGTGACAGCGCAAGGCAAGATTATCCGCGCCAATGATAGTCAGCACAGCAACCTATTTTGGGCTTGTCGGGGCGGAGGAGACGGCAGCTTTGGTGTAATTACTTCCTTTATTTTTCGTGTGCATCCGATCGAGAAAGTTACTCGTTACAGAATAACATGGGACTTTGCTGATCTCGAAAAAGTAATGCGTTATTGGCAGACTTGGGCTCCCCATGCTGATGCCCGTTTGGCATCCCTGCTATTATTTCCAGCACAAAAGCTAGGCGATCTTCGTGCCAACGGCGTATTTGTCGGCTCAGAACAAGAGCTTAGGCAAATTATTCGTCCTTTACAAAAAGCGACTCGGCCCAAGACCGTTGAGTTTCAGTCCACTACTTGGATAGAAGCTGCCCGCCTGTTTGCCGGACGGCCGGTAAAGCAAGAAAAATTTAAACATTCTTCCGCCTATGTCTACGAACCGCTGTCAGATGCTGCACTTGGCGTACTGACCCAATACTTGCAAAATGCCCCAGGTCCAATTAATGTGATCGCATTTGACGCCTATGGAGGTGCGATTAGTCAAGTACCCATCGATGCAACGGCATTTGCTCACCGCAATGCCTTGTTCGTGATCCAATATCAATCGTATTGGGTGCAGGATGAGGATGAAAAGAAAAATATTCAATGGATCGAACAATTCCGTAATTCCATGCTTCCCTATACTCGTGGCGCATTTCGCGACTACTGCGACACTATGATTCCTAATTGGGCAACTGCCTACTTCGAAGAAAACTTAGTTAGATTAAAGAAGGTCAAACAAATGTACGATCCCGAGAATTTATTCCGCTTCGAACAAAGCATTCCAAAATAAAAAAATTTAATAAGTGATGATGATGGTGTACTCAATACAACATATAGGGGAGGTATTGAAATTGGCAACTTACCTATGGGGAGTTGACTCCGCTCAGAGTGTAACAGAAGACTTATTTCAATGTGTTATGCGTAATTTTGGCTATCCGAAATTTTGGGGCAGATACATGGTAAGAGTTCCTGGTGCATCGGAAGGATTAACAAAGCAGGAAATCTCATTTATTCGAAGTAAAGGAATAAAATTATTACCTATATATAATTATTTTCAAGAGGCAAAAGGATACAGACAAGGAAGAATAGCTGCAAATAATGCAGTGTTTAATGCTCGAAGACTCGGAATTCCAAAAGGTGTTCCATTATTTGCGAATGTTGAACGCTTTTTTCAAGTTGATGAAGAATGGATACAAGGTTGGACGGAAGCAATGTTTACAAGTGGATATAAAAGTGGTATTTACAATGATCCAGTTGTTGGTGGTTTTAATAAAGCGTTTTGTCATGCTGCAAAAGTGAACGAAAAGGTAAAAATACAAAATATATTATGGAGTGCCGAACCAGAGCTGGAACCTAGTGGGCCGCGTAATCCACCAAATTATAAACCGAAGGCCCCAGATTGTGGTGGAAACGTATGGGCATGTCAATACAGCAGAAAGGTAACTCAGTGTCCAATTGATACTAATTTAGCCAACAATAGCTTAGTAAATAGTCTATGGTAATAAATTATGAAGTTGGTTTAACTTAGCCAATGACATAGAAATTAACATTAAAGACCTTTCTATCTGAAAATAGAAAGGTCTTTAATAGTGGTGTCAATTTAAAGTAACACTGCTTTCCTGAAAAAACTTCTCCATTTCTTCATTTGAAAAATCGGATAGTGTTTTATAGATATACTGAGGATTTCGATCTTTATCAATCACGACGGACCGTACACCTTCAAAGAAATCTTCATGTCTCAGAAAGTTCTTCGCGAGGATAAGATCAGTGGCAAAACATTCTTCTGCTGTTTTTTCTTCTCCATCGATTAGCTGTTTTAACGTAATTTTTAATGATGATGGAGATTTGGATAGAAGAATCTCTTTTGTTTTTGATGCAAATTCGCTCGGATCCTTCTCTAATGATGCGAGGATACCTTCCATAGAGCTATAAGAAAAATGTTTATCAATATCGGTTTGAAGGGTAGCAAGTTGCCCATTTTCTGATGAACGAGTTGCATATTTATCGATTAGCTGGACTAAGGCCACATTTACATCTTGCCCATGCCATTCTGTCTGTTCTATGCGTGTGAGGAATTCAGACAGCTTTCCACTATCCATGTAACGATCTGCAGCATTCGCAAACAGGACATCCGCAAACGGGATGACCGTTGCTGTTAATGCTAAGTAGCGTCCAACAAATCCCGGTGCTTTATTTAAGAAATAGGCTGCTCCAACATCCGGAAAGAATCCGATGTTCATTTCCGGCATAGCCCATTTCGTACGTTCAGTAACGATCCGATATCTAGCTCCATAAGTCAGACCTACTCCACCTCCCATGACAATGCCATCCAGGCAGGCAATAATTGGTTTTGAGTATGAATAAATCGCCATGTCAACTTCATACTCCACTTCAAAAAAGATTTCGGCTTTTTCTAATGCTTCCTGGCTGGAACGGGCTTTATAAAGCGTTTTAATATCACCTCCTGCACAAAATCCTTTCTTTCCTTCTCCTTTTAAGACAATGACATTGATTTGATCATCGGCTTCCCATTCTTTTAATTTCGCGCCAATCGGCTTCAGCATCTCGTAAGAAAGAGAATTTAAGGCTTTTGGGCGATTAAGCGTAATAAATGCCGTTCCGCCATCAGTGACCGAAAATAATACTTCATTCTCCAAGCTGAATTCCTCCCTTATACATGTTTAAATTCCGGCTGTCTTTTTTCAATGAATGCCTGAACTCCTTCTTTTGCATCTTCTGTTAAAAACAATTCGGCAAATCGCACCCGTTCCCTTTCAAGTCCTGCCTGAAGATCTTCTTTCGTTCCCTTTATCACGCATTCGATTGTGCGTGAAATACTTGTCATACTTTTTCCCTCAATAAATGATTGAGCAATAGCTTTTGCCGTCGGCAGAAGATCATCCGGTTCCGTAATCATTTGAATAATGCCCAAATTCAGTGCCTCGTCTGGGCTTAATTGTTTACTTGTTAATATTAAGTTTAATGCAGTTGCTGTATTTGTGATTCTGCTAAGCCGCTGTGTGCCTCCGAAAGTTGGAAGCAGGCCAAGCTTTAATTCCGGCAAGCCGAGAATTGCTTTATTTGATGCAATCCTGAAATGACAGCCCAATGCAAGTTCCAGTCCTCCACCAAGGGCAGGACCATTAATTGCCGCTATAACTGGCTTTTTCATTTCTTCAATTTCATTACAAATTGCCTGCCCTGCTTCAGCCATTTTCAATGCTTTCTCCTGCTGTCCGAAAGAAGAAACAAATTCCTTAATATCGGCTCCAGCTACAAAAAATCTGCCGGAACCGGTAAGGATAATGGCGCTTGTCTCCTCGTCTTCCGCCAGCTCCTGAAAAATAGAACGCAGATTATTAATACATTCTGATGATAAAGTATTTGCTGGGGGATTATCTATATTGACGATCGAGATTGAACCTTCTTTTTTAACATTTGCAAATGTATCTGTCATATGCCTTACCCTCCTATTCGTAGATATTAAAACCAACGTTCTGTCACGACTTTTTTACGTGTGTAAAACTGGACGCCATCTTTTCCATTTGCTCCAAGATCACCGAAGAATGAAGCTTTATTCCCTGCAAAGGAGAAAAAGGCCATTGGAGCTGGAACATTTACATTGACACCGATCATGCCCGCATCAATTTTCTCACGGAAAGTCTGAGCATTTTTACCGCTCTCCGTATAGATCACTGCTCCATTTGCATATCTAGATTGATTCGTAAGCTTGATGCCTTCTTCCAGATTTTTGACTCTTACCACACTTAGTACAGGTGCAAATATTTCATCTTGCCAAATTTTCATATCCGGCTTTACATGGTCAAAGATCGTTGCTCCAACATAATAACCCACTTCATCTGTTTGAGTGTCCCTTCCATCCACCAATAAAGATGCACCTTCTGTTACACCACTAGCAATGTATTGCAAGACTCGGCTCTTATGGACATCACGGATTAAGGGTCCAACAAAGTTTTCTTCAGAAAGCCCATCCCCCACTTTTAATTTGCGGGTTTCCTTGACAAGAGTTTCGATAAATTCATCCGCAATTCCTTCCACTACTGCCACGACCGAACAAGCCATACAGCGTTCACCACTGCTGCCGAATGCTGCCCCGATTACACCTTGCACAGTTTTTTCCAGATTGCAGTCAGCCATCACAACGGCATGATTTTTCGCACCCGCTAGAGCCTGAACCCTCTTCCCATAAGCGGTGCCTGTTTTGTAAACATGTCTTGCAACAGGCTCTGAACCTACAAAGGAGATGGCTTTGATTTCAGGATGTTCGAGCAATCGATTAACTACGTCTTTGCTGCCATGTACTAAATTTAGAACACCTTTAGGAAAACCAGACTTATAGAAAAGCTCCACAAGCTTACCTGCTAAAATTGGAGTTCTCTCCGATGCTTTTAGGACAAAAGTGTTTCCGCAAGCAATTGCAAGGGGGAACATCCATAGCGGTACCATCAACGGAAAATTAAATGGCGTAATGCCTGCAACAACTCCAAGCGGATAACGCCAAATAGATCCATCAATACCATCCGCAATATTTGGCAGCGCTTCTCCCATCATTAGATTTGGCGTCGAGGTCGCAAGCTCCACGACTTCAATTCCTCGCTGTACCTCTCCACGGGCATCCTTTAATGTCTTGCCGTTTTCCATTGTAATGATGTGAGCAAGATTTTCTTTTTCTTCCTGCAAAAGCTGCAAATATTTATATAATAAGCGTGAACGGTTTGGGACTGGCGTTTCAGCCCACTGTGAATAAGCCTGCTCAGCTGCCTGTACAGCAAGGTCAACATCTTCTTTACTGGATAAAGGGACATATGCAATAATTTCTTCGTTAGCCGGATTTGGTACAGATTCTATTTCTGAACTAGACGAATTTACCCATTCACCATTAATGTGATTCTGAATTTTTCGAATATTAGTCTTAATCATATTCCCTATCTCCTTTTTCTAATAAAGTGAAACTCAATCAGTAGGGGTCTTACTACCCGTTAAAACCTGAGGTAGATGTCTTTTGTTCACTGATTTTTTTGTAAACAATCGCCATATCCTTTTCCCCAAGACCACTCTTTTCCGCCTCTTCATACAAACCAAACAGGACTTTACTGATTGGTAAATCCAGTTGTTTTTTTTCAGCAAGATCTAAAGCAAATCCTAAATCTTTTCGTAATAGCTTTAAGGCAAAACCCGGTTCATAGTTATCACTTGCTATGAAACTCTTATAATTTCTTTCATAGATTCGGCTTTGACCATAGCTAACATTTAACATATCGAATAATTTTTCCAAATCAAGATTGCTTTTTTTAGCTAGGTTCAGTGCTTCACCGACCCCAACTGTATAAAATCCAATCAGCAGATTGTTTATCAGTTTTACAACGGTACCACTCTCAATGCTTTCATTCACATGAAAAATGTTTTCTCCAAGGACATTAAACAGCGGCAATGAACGTTTGAATGCTGCTTTTGAGCCGCCTACCATAAAGGTTAAGGTTTTATTCTCTGCCCCTATTACCCCTCCGCTGACAGGAGCCGCTAAGAAGTGCATCCCTTTATTCATTGCAGCCTCCTCAATTTTTTGATTAACTTCGGGGGCAACGGTACTTGTATCAATTAACATGGTGCCTGGCTGACTGTTTTCAAGCAGTCCCTCTTTTCCAAAATAAATCGCTTCGACTGCATGGGTAGATGGTAGGCTCGTGAAAATGGTGTCACAAAGACTCACTAGATTTGAAGAGGAAATGCCAATAATGCCCCCTAAACTTTCAAAATTAGCTTCTGCTTTTTTATTTAGATCTAACCCATAAACGGTGAAGCCCGCCTGAAGTAGGTTCTTGGACATGGGAAAACCCATATTCCCCAGACCAATAAAACCGATATTTTTTTTCATCCTATTTCACTCCTTTCATTTCATTGACTTCGGATTGTTTATCATATATTTTGCAATCTCTCTTTTTTTCATTAAGAGATTCTGATAAATCGGAATGTCCAGGTTATTGATTTCATTTAT
This sequence comes from Cytobacillus sp. Bva_UNVM-123, assembly GCF_046351715.2. Taxonomy (NCBI): domain Bacteria; kingdom Bacillati; phylum Bacillota; class Bacilli; order Caryophanales; family Bacillaceae; genus Cytobacillus; species Cytobacillus sp. Bva_UNVM-123. The sequence goes on along the minus strand of NZ_CM177772.1, from coordinate 2,462,116 downwards.
CCGAGTTTTTCGCTTTTGTTCATCTGCTTCAGCAGCTGAAATGAATTCAATTGCAGATTCCTCCACTTGGCGGTAGCCTTCTTCACACAATACATCTGTCATCAAAAGCTTCATCTTTTCATTTTCTATACCATTCTTTTTGCTGGCCTTTTCCGTTCTCAATAAAGCAGATTCCATCACATAGATATCCTTTGCCATATCAGCCAGAAGACGCATGTATTCCTGCTCAAGTTCCAAATTTATACCCGAATTTGAAATCGCTTTCAAAGATATGTTTACTAAATGCCTAGATAGCTTAAAGTATTGATGATTTCTTTCTGATCGCTTGCACTTCATATGAAAACTACCTTGGAATGCATCTTGTGAATATCTCTTTAAGAGGATTTTCGCAATCGTTAATCGGTTAATTTCATTTGTTCCTTCAAAAATGCGGCTAATTCTTGCATCACGGTATAATCGTTCTACTTCATAATCCTGCATGTATCCATATCCGCCATGAATTTGAACCGCTTCATCAACAATTTTCCCCAGTATTTCCGAGCAATTAACTTTATTTAGTGCACACTCCAAAGCGAAGTCCGATATTCCTTTTATCATATGTTCCTTATTATCTGCTGAATCAATAACATCATCCAATTCCCCTGCTGTGCGATAGGCGGCACTTTCAGCACCATAAATCGCAACGGCCATATTGGCCAGCTTTTCCTGAATCATCGTGAAATTGACTAATAAATTGTCGAATTGTTTTCGTTCCTTCCCGTAATCTAATGCTAGTTGCAGAGCTTGTTTTGATGTCCCGATATTTGAAAAAGCTAGTTTAAGGCGCGCCATATTTAGGATATTCATCGCAACCTTATGGCCTTTCCCAATTTCTCCAAGCACATTTTGCTTTGGAACCACTACGTCCTCTAAAATGAGAGTCGCTGTCGAAGATCCTTGAATGCCCATCTTCTCCTCTTCTGGTCCAACAGACACACCCTTAAAAGAACGTTCTACAATGAATGCTGTCATTCCCTCCCCTGTTTTGGCAAAGACGACAAAGACATCAGCTAGATGAGCATTCGTAATCCATTGCTTTTCTCCGTTTAACACCCAAGCCACTTCATCCTCATTTAAAATAGCACTTGTTTTTGGACGAAGCGCATCTGAACCTGCATCTGATTCCGTAAGGGCATAAGCTCCTACCCATTCTCCTGAGGCCAGCTTTGGCAGATATTCTTGTTTCTGCTTCTCGTCCCCAAAATACACATAAGGCAAAGTTCCGACTCCAACATGAATATTAAAGGAGACACTAAATGAGCCGCCAAAACCCATTCTTTCTGCAACAAGCCCCGAAATTTTTTTATTGAGGTCAAACCCTCCGTAAACTTCTGGTACCTCAATGGAAAGTAGACCCAGTTCGCCTGCTTTCTCAAATAATTTTCGAGTTGCTTCATACTGGTGCTTCTCAATGGCTGTGATTTTAGGGGAGACATCCTGCTTAATGAACAGCTCCGCCGTTTTAGCAATGAGCACTTCCTCAAAATGAAAGTCTTCAGGTGTAAAGAGTTTATCTATCCAATCAACGTGTTGTAAAGAAGTTTTATTCGTAAACTTGCACTCTGCTTTTTCCATACCTAACCTCCCTGCATGGCAAATTTATCGTTCTCAGTCTAACTTAGAACAAGTAAAGACGATCTTCCTTTCGTATCTAGTTTGCTATTTTGCTGATGATACATGTGATCGCCTTCTTTTGTGCTATTCAAGTTGTGCTAGTCATTGAGGGAAGAAAAGGGCATTCCCTTTTCTCCCATAAGGGGCATTATCCCTTTATTTCTTCTTCGGGCAAGACGGTTTTGGCCATCTTACTATCTAAATCCTCAAATTTATAATAGGAAATTGTTTCATACAATTCCTTTCTCGTTTGCATAGATGGAAGACTATCTTTCTGTGTGCCATTCTCCTTTATCACCTTAAAAATATTTTCATACGCCTTAGCAGCAACTCTAAGGGAGGTGACAGGATAGATCACCATTTGGATCCCCATCTCTGCAAATTCCTCTACCGCATAATAAGGTGTTTTCCCGAATTCAGTCATATTAGCAAGTACTGGCACTGTTAATTTTTCTGTAAATAATTTGAATTCATCCTCAGACTGTAATGCTTCTGGAAAAATAACATCTGCTCCTGCGGCAATGTAGGCAGATGCTCTCGCTAAAGACGCTTCCAGCCCTTCTACTGACCGGGCATCTGTACGTGCCACAACAAACAGGGTCGGCGCTGTTTCTTTGATAATTTTAATTTTCTGTACCATTTCTTCAATTGAAACTAGCTGCTTTCCATTCAAATGTCCACACTTCTTTGGCAGTTGTTGGTCTTCAATTTGAACGGCAGCAACATTAGCTTCAGCCATTTCCCTTGCCGTACGCGCTACATTAAGAACGCCGCCAAAACCAGTATCAATATCAACCAATACAGGCAAATTCGTCGCACGCACTAAATCTCTCGCCCTATCAGCCATTTCAGTTGATGTGACAATTCCTAAGTCTGGAAGTCCTCTGCTTGCTGTATACGCGGCACCAGATAAATACAGGGCAGAAAAACCTGCCTTTTTTGCGACAAGTGCCGCCATCGCATCATGAGCTCCCGGTATTTGCAAAATGTCTTTGGATGAAATAAGTTTACGAAATTGATTGGCGAGCTCTTTTTGAGTCGCCGCCTGATCGACAATCCAAGCCATCTAAAGGTCCTCCTTTTAGAGCAAAAACAACTCTACAAATTGATTTACTTGCATTTTTTCAAGGGTTTCCTGCTCAAAGCAGACTGCTTCAATTTTTCCTTGATGCTTGCTCGGATAATGAGTTTTCAGGTTGCTAGAGAACTTATCAATAATTTTTGGAATGGCTTCTTCTCTGCGGAAGCGGTGTCCCAATGGATATTCGCATTCAATTTTTTCAGTAGAAGTCCCATCTTTAAAATGCACCTGAACCGCATTAGCGATTGAGCGCTTGCTCGGATCGAGGTAATCAAAGCTATATTGCTTGTTTTCAACGACTATCATCTTTTCTCTTAAACTGTCAATTAGCGGATCTGATGCCGTTTCTTTTTCATAATGCTCTGCTTTGATATCTCCTTTGATCAGGCCGATCGCTGTAATATACTGCAAGCAGTGGTCACGATCAGCTGGATTATGAAGAGGGCCTTTTTTATCGATAATTCGGATTGCTGATTCATGGGTTTCAATGGTAATGCAATCAATCTCATCAAGTTGGTCCTTCATCTGCGGATGCAGCTTAATCGCACATTCTGCTGCCGTTTGGGCATGAAATTCTGCCGGATAAGATACTTTGAATAGCACATTTTCCATTACGTAGGAATCAAGCTTTCGGCCAAGTTTCAGTTCCTTCTGCTTGAACAAAACATCCTGGAAGCCCCATCCTGGAGCTGATAGGGCTTGTGGATAGCCCATTTCTCCTTTAAGGGCCATCATAGCCAGATGGACTCCTCTGCTTGTCGCATCCCCCGCAGCCCATGACTTTCGTGATCCGGTATTTGGCGCATGTCGATACGTGCGAAGGCTGGAATTGTCTATCCAAGCGTTGGATAATGCATTGATGATCTCCTTACGTGTTCCACCCAGCATTTTTGCAACAACCGCAGTAGTAGCAATTTTGACAAATAACACGTGGTCCAGTCCGACACGGTTCAAGCTGTTTTCAAGTGCCAGTACACCTTGAATTTCATGTGCTTTGATCATCATCTCTAATACTTCACGGACAGTTAAAGGCTCTTTCCCTTCTGCTAAGTGTACACGACTTAAATAATCTGCTACCGCTAATATGCCGCCAAGATTATCTGAAGGATGACCCCATTCTGCAGCTAGCCATGTATCATTAAAATCTAGCCAACGAACCATACAGCCAATATTAAAGGCTCCACGGACTGGATCCAGCACATACGACGTCCCTGGCACCCGACAGCCATTTTCAACGGTTGTCCCAGGTACAATCGGTCCAAGTAACTTTGTACATTCAGGATAGTTTAATGCAAGGATTCCGCACCCAAGGGTATCGAGCAATACATAGCGCGCTGTCTCAAACGCTTCAGAGCTTGTGATTTCTTTATCGAGCACATAATCGGCAATTTCCTGCAGTAATACATCTACTTTCGTCTGTTCCTTCGTCTTATTCATTTGGATCTTCCTTTCTTTTCAGCTTTGTAGAATAAATAATTCTCTATTACTTTAATTGGCTGGACGAGCTCCAGTATAGTGCACACGCGGCCGGTAAAGTCGATTATTGGCATGTTGCTCTATGACGTGAGCACATAATCCAACTGTTCTGGAACTGAAGAAAATAGGTGTATATAAAGGAATCTCAATGCCAAGCATCCAGTAAACAGGTGCCGCGTAATAATCCAGGTTCGGGTAGAGCACTTTCTCCCGTTCCATCATTTTCTCCCCAGCTTCACACATTCGTAGAAGAAGGTCATCCCCTTTCATATCCGAAAGCTGCTTGAGCGCTTCTTTCATCATAAGTGCTCTAGGGTCCATCTTCTTCATGTATACACGGTGTCCGAATCCCATAATTTTTTCTTTATTCAGTAGTTTTTTCTCTAGCATTTTTTCGTAGCCTGCAACTGTCTTTGCCTCATTTAACATATACATGACTGCTTCATTCGCTCCGCCATGCAAATTTCCTTTTAAAGATGCAACTGCACCAGTCAGGGCACCATACAAATCGGATTGTGTTGAAGCGATCACTCTGGCTGTGAAAGTTGAGTTGGGCATTTCATGCTCACTGTATAAAACGAGCGAAAGGTCAAATATTTTCTCTTCCATTGGAGAAGGCTTTCTCCCTGTTAGCATATAAAAAAAGTTGGCACTGTAGGATAATTCATTGAGTGGCTCAATCGGTTCTTTGCCATTAATAATGCGGTAGCTATTGGCCACAATATTAGGGACTTTTCCTAACAACCCATATGCACGATTTTTATTAGCAGAAATAGAACGGTCATCAATTTGGACATCAAAGCCTGCAATTGAGGATATCCCTGTCCGAAGTCCGTCCATTGGATGCGTTTCTTTAGGAAGTAATTTAAAAACATTTAATATCTCTTCAGGGATTTCATATTCACTTTTAAGTATTTCTGCAGTCGAGGCCTTTTCTGTATCAAGTGGCAATTCGTCTTCAAGCAAAAGATGGACAATGTCCAGATACTCTTTCGTTTGGGATAATTGGATAAGGTCGTACCCTTTAATAATGATCTGGCTAGCAACAGTATCTAGAAAAGATATGTTCGTTTCTGACGCCACAACCCCTTCAAGTCCCGGAAAATAGTTTATTTCAGTCTCCATTCTTCTTCCTCTCCTCCAAATAGATCCTGTTTTATGATCATGTAAGCCTTTTCAACATTTTGCATAAGAATTTTTGTTTCTTCTAGTCCCTCTTTACGGTCTGTTATTTCTCTTACTAGCTGCGCATATTTTTCTTGAATTGTACAAGATTCGGCTAAATTGTAATTATCCATAATGCACGTTTTAAAAGAATTAATAAAGTCGTTTACTGATCCCAACAAAGCTGTCCTCCTCCAAAATGAGGTCTTCATAAAAATTAGTCCAATAAAAAAACAACTTCCTAAAGAAGTTGTTAAGTTACGAACGAATACCTAAATAAACATGTCTATTATAAAATAGAAAACATGCTCCACTATTCCGCACTTAACACCCCCTATCCGCGTAGGTATTGATGTTTGCTAAAACAGGCAGGTCTCCTGGCTTATGATCATCGCTTTTCGATCCTTCCCATTTCCGTTTTACAGGAAACAGTGGCATTTTCGAATTGCTCCCAATTACAGTTGCGGGACAGCGCCGGACTCTAACCGACTTCCCTTTTAAGAGGTAAAACACATAATTTTACTTCACCTGTTTCTACACCTATTTAATTTTACATATTAAACATATCAATTTTTCGGAAAATTTACAATAATTTTATAAGATTAAGTAGAAGAAAGCCTGACTAATTTACCCTTCGTTGGAGTACGACAATAGAGTTGGCACAAATATTTTTCAATATACGAGAGGTGCTTCAGTTGCAGACAAAACCCTTTTTCATAGATTACAAAATTATGTTATTCCTCAATTTCACTAAATCTCTTAATTCTATCTCTTATTTCATCCATAACACATTGGAAAAAGAGCCATTGTTTCACTAAATAAATTGCGTTATTAGTTGGTTAAACTTCTCACGTTCTTCCCAAAAAAGGCCATGACCACTATATTGAAACGGAACAAGCTGTGAATTTTTTATGTTTTCATTTAGTTCCTTAGCCTGTGCATATGGAATAACTTTGTCATGAATACCGTGAGTGATTAAAGTAGGGACATTAATTTTTGGAAGATCCGCATGTAGCTTTTCATCTCTTAATGTGGTTATAATAGCAGCTGTCGACCAACTTGCTGCTTGTAATCCCATTTGTAAAAACCAGTCTGAAAATGGTTTAGTTATATATTGAAAGAAAAATCCATCTGTTACGTCCTGCATCATTTTGGGCCGGTCATTTAAAGTTTCTTTAAGAAAGTGATGAGCGACTTCTGCGGTAAATCCAGTTGGAGCAGCAGCATCAATAAGAACAAGCTTTGATACACCAAAACCGTTGTGACGAGACATATATCGAATTGCGATAGCCCCACCGGTTGAGTGACCTACAAGTGTAAAATTGTTTATTTGAAGTGTACCAACAACTGTGCGAATATCATCTGCAAGTCTATTAAAAGTATAGCCTCCCATTGGTTTATCCGATTTGCCAAAGCCCCTCCAGTCTATACCAATACAACGATAGCCCATAGCAGGAAGAACATTAAACTGATATTCAAACTGTTTATGGCTTAGCGGCCAGCCATGTAAAAATACGATGGTCTTATTTCCCCCCTGGTTAACATCTTCTACATATAAATTAACACCTGGCTCTATATTCACAAAGTATCCCATGAAGATTCCTCCCTAGTTAATATGGTTTCAACAATACATATTCATTTTGAATAACAAAGATGAGTACCTATTCCAGTTGTAGGCTAGAGAAGTGAAAAGGATGGTGTTTATTGAAATTTCTTGTCCTTTAACATAAAAAAGAGCGTCATTCTTGCTGTAGAATCACGCCTGATTGCCGAAAGTGTTATTCGTTTTTTTCAATCGTATCAGATCCAAAATTTCGTCAATCCTATAAGTCTTTTTTAAAACAAATAATACGGTTTACTTCACTAAATCCCAAATTAAGATGCACTGCTAAGCTTTCTTCATTATCTAATTCACAGTCACTAGCAAATTCATGACATCCTCTATTCTTAGCCCAATTCTCACAAGCATTCACTAATTTCTTAGCTAAGCCTTGTTTACGAAAGTCCTCTTTTACATAAAGTCCCTCTAAATATCCTGCTGGACTTGAGCTTGTCCCTTCAACATAATCATATCGAAGTTGGCATTGCGCAAACCCAACCGTTTCGTTGTCATGAAAAGCTAAAAAAACCTTCGCATCTGGCTGGGCTATAAGATGTGTCATTTCTTGAATAAATTCCTCTAACGTGTGATCAGGCCAAAGTAATAAAGCTAGGTGTGCAGCTTCTTTTGAATCTTGTAACGTAGCCTCTTTTAGCATAAAAAAACCTCCGAATCTCTTCAATTCTTCTTTTGCATTTTTTTAATGGGAAACCTATAGTATGAAGTTCTCCTAAAAATCACTTTATTCTTATTAAACTAAATCTGTATGATTCCTTATAATTCTTTCTTACATTTTACCATTATAAAATTTATTGGAGGCTTATTTTTCATGTCCTTACTTGGCTCGTCCATTTCTGAAAACTCTACTAGACCATATTTTCCAAATTCTTGTTTTATAGTGTCAGAATCAAAAAAGAACATTTTTACGCCTTCCATTATCTCGAAATAGTTTTCATCCAATTGTTTGCCCTTACCAAACATGGGAGCTTTTTTTGAAACAGTTGTAAATATCATATATCCATTAGGCTTTAACTGATTATAGCAATCTTTAATAAACTTAGCTCTCTCACGATTATTCAATAAGTGAATAAGTGCATAGCAGAAAATACCGTCATAGAGTTTATTATCAAAAGGCATATCAGTTACTGAACCATGAAAAATGTTCATATCAAGACCATTTTGCCTCGACAAATCAATTGCTGTTTTGGAAATTTCAATTCCTGTAACATTTATTCCACTGTCAATGAAAACTTTTGCATTTCTACCATATCCAATACCTGGTACTAGAATTTCCTTAACATTCCTTTTAAGAAAAAAGTCTTTTGTTATAATTGCGGAGTCTGTAGCTTCAAATCCCCACATCGTTTGTTTTTCTATAAAACTTGATTCCCAGAATTCCATAAAATTTTCTATCTCCTTTGTGTTTTGCTTGAATTGGGATGCTATATTGTTTAACGTTAATATTTTCTTAAAGATGTAATTCTAATTAAAACTATATTTGGTCGATATCATTTTGTAAACTTTAAAACCTGTTGTAATAGCACCGTTTCACCTAAATTTAATGCCCTGCCGTTTCGATCAACATCTTCAAACGAAAAAAATTGTGGAATAACTAATGGAGATTTACTTGGTCGCCCAAGAATCGTAAAATCCAATGTACGGAATTTTTGTACTAGACATACACCATTCTCATCTAAACTCCCCGCACCCCCAAGAATTCTGGCAAATTCCTGACATAAGCTTCTTCGATTTTCCCAATTCATTATGCAACCCTTATCTTTCTATATTCGTATCGAAGGGTACCCATAAAAAAAGAGTTACCTCCTTCATAATAGAAATATGAATTTTTTAGGAATGTGAAATGGACAAGGGTTTAGGAGCAAGTAAATTATTTTTTTCTTTCGAATTTTGCAATGAGAGTGTTTACTCCGAAATGCTTTTTTAAACAAAAAGGTGAAAAAAATAAACGTATCTATGGGATTAGTCTATACAACATGAATACGAAAGGAATACTGTATTACTGTGGAAACTAAAAAGAGAGTTTTATGGCTTAAAAGAAAAATACAATTAAGAAGGAGGAGACATCTAAGCGAGAGAAAACAGGAAAAGGATTGGATTTATAAAGGTAATTATTGATACCAAACAGACACAAAGATAATGTATATCTGAATTTAAAGCTAGAAATGCTTTCAAAAACTTCAGTAACGAAGGAGTCGATAAATATGTCAAGAAGAAATAATAGAAATAGAAATACAAATGTAAATGTGGATTTTGATACAGATTTTGAATCGGAGATAAGAAATAGAACGAACACAGAAGCAGAGGCAGATGTTCGAAATACCGATAAAAATACAAACGTTGCACGTGCTAATATTACGAATTCAGGTAATTCTAGGGTTGATATCAATCTTAATAGCCGTAGTAATGCTAAAGTGAGAGCAGAACAAGATCAGGAAAATGACCAAGATCAAGATTTAAACATAAATATAGATCTTGAAGAAGAAAGAAGAAGACGTCGCCGTCGTCGTTAATAATTGAACAAAAAGGTGGGATGGTATGATGATCCCACCTTCACTAAAATAAAGTAAGACTTTTTTCCTTTTGAATCTATCTCGTAAATCTTGTCACATGTTTTCGAATCAAATCCGAGGAGAGGATGTCCTCCCATTCCAATCACTGACGCTCTTAACAGCATGCGCTTTATCTACCTCCCATCTACTTACATAAAAGTACCTTACTTTTTATACTAGTGCCAAGTAATAGAGTTCGTGTTTAAACACTAATCTTACCAGTAATCCATTCTTTAATAAAATGTTTTAATGTAGCCGCAACCCATTTCCGACTATCATCCTCGTGATTCCATTTGAGAAGTAGACCAAATCAAAGGGCAATTCCAATTATCGAAAACACCATTTGTTTCATTTAATAAATTTGCTAAGTCTTCTGGTAATTCAACATTTAATTCCTTTTTTAATTGGTCAGTTAAATACATAGCTTGATAGACGAACACTACCCGCGTTTAGCTTAAGAAATTTAAAATCATTGGTAACACCAATAATAAGATTGAAATTGAAACAAGGATTATTGATACTTTTTTAGGAAGTTTTTCTCTACCTTTACCGGTATACCAACCGCTGAACTGCAATTTATTCCTATACAGAAGAATAAATAAAAGCAGAATTGCTATATAACCCAGCCAGCCATATTTTTCAATAGTAATGCCAATTTTTGAGTATACATTATATAAAAGGGAACCTAAAATTCCATAGAAAAAAACAAAAATGACTATAATTCGAATTAACTCTAAAAGGACCCTTAACAATGCCTCTCACCTCCATTTACGTTTGTATGAATTTTACTTATCTTATCATTCATGCTAAAGAATAGCGCTTGATTGCAGAAAAATATCCGAATGAACGTAGAACACACTACTTAAAATTGTTCTATCTCGGCTATTACATTTTTTATTCCCAAATGTATATAAATTATCTAATTTCTTTTTTTCCTCGAAAAACTTTTAATTGAATAAAAATTTATCTATTAATTAACTTGTCTTTATTAAGCTTGAGTTTTATACATATTATTACAATAATCAATAATGTAGTTCATACATTGTATTGTGTCATGAACCCTTTGTTTCTTGGAATCACAGTAACGTATGTTTAATCCTTCTCGAATACTTATCGCTTCTTTAGTGATGTTATGCCAACTTTCTGGCATATAGTTTATAGCGTATTTACATGCATCTACTTTTGAAATGATTTCATGTTCTCTAAGTGTATAGAATTGACGTAATATTCCAGTAATAATCCATTGTACTTCCCAATCCACTAGTTTGTTTGGTAATAAAAGTACTATTCTTTTAAATCTTTCAATTGTGTTTAAACGATTCACCCAATAGGTGTTCATATTGTTTAGTACATACTCCACTAGATCCGTTTCATCAACTTCAAAGTGAAATGAACTTATCTCCGGACCAATAATGCTGATCCCTTTGTCTCTTAGAATCCACCATGTAATCGGATTAATAACATGATTACTCCTACCTACCTTGCCTTCGTTTACGTATAAACACTTTTTTGTTTCTGTCTTTTTCTTACCTATGTCTTCCCAATGAAGATAGCATCCGTCCATTCCTGTTTTTTTATATTTATTATTTAATTGTTTATGAATTTTGGATAATATTTTTACCTCTCTATCCGTTAAATGACGGTTTACAAATGCAATGAAATCAATATCGCTTGAGCCATTATGATAAGCATTAAGGGCAATTGAACCATGTAAATATAGACCTTCCAGGGTATTGGGAATTTGTGTATTAAATATTGCCATATACTCACTAAGAATTTTTTGGACGACAATAGGGACTTTTACATTCATTTAATTTCTCCTTTCAAAGAAAGACTATTGTTTCAATCGATTAATGCTATAGAAACATGTTATCATTTCTGTTATTACATAATCTGGCTCTTATAATAAAGAAAGAGCGTGATTCTTGCTGCTGAATTGCGCCCTGTTGTGGAAGATAAGGATCTGATTATGCTTGCTGTATACCTTCGTAAACTATTTTATTTTGCTGTGTACTAATTTTAAAGTATGTTTAATAAAATCCTGATATGGTGTTTTTGGTAATGAATCGATCTGACTAGCTGCTCTCTCAGCATAAAATAGTGCTTCTTCTGCTTTCCCTAGCTGCAAAAGACAATTCGCCCTATATGCTTCAGCAGTATAAAGAATGCATAGTTCAAGTGGGTAATTAATATTATTTGGCATCTTGAATTGCACAAATTCTTCAAGTGCTTCTTCCACTTGTCCTTTTCCTATTAGTGCTTTCCCTTTTTCTAGATAGTAATAATCGGTGCCAACATTCCCTTTTACTAAGTTAGCAAACTTATCTAAATGAAAAAGGGCTTGTTCATAATCTTTAGGTATTTGATTGTAATAATGAGCTTGAAGCAACAGTGTAAAAGCCAAGGAGCGATCATTATCAGTAAAAATCGCAAACTGCTCAGACTTCTTAATAAAATAGGTATAATCATTTTCGTTGTTGTATAGAAGGGCTTGGAACGCTGCAATCCGGTAAATATTATCCATTTTATAAAAAACCATTTTACGCTTTGAAATTTCAATTAATTGATTGAGTTTTCTCTTTCCTAATTCATAGTCACCTATCCCGAAGAGTATGACCATTTCAACGAAGTTCGTTTCTATTTCCACGAGCATATCAAACACTGTTGCTTTTTCACCATATTCTTTTCTCACATTTTGTAACATTTTCAGCGCATCAGTGTACTTTCCTTCTTTTGCACGGAATTCAACTAAAAATACTTTAGCTGCCACGCAATGGCTATAGAGGGATAGTCGTTCATAAATGGTTATTGCCCGTTCTATTAATAATTTTCCACGTTTCTGATCGAAATTTATAAATGTCCTTCCAGAGATCTCCAAAATCCTTGCTGCTTCAAAAGAAATCGGAAACTGTTGATCAAAAATACCCTGTGTTAAATGAATGATTTCTTCCTCATTATGTTCTTCAAACGCTTTTTCCAATTTATTAAACAAGGACTTTTGTTCATCTGATATAGCGTTTCCTAGTAAATATTGCGGATCACAGCCTAACTGATGCGCAATAAATTTCAAACTATCCATCGAAGGATTCGCACGCCCATTTTCGATCATACTTAACATACTTTTTGACATCCTATTATCAGCTAGTTCTACAATAGTCAATCCTCTTTCTATTCTCAACTTTTTTATTCTCTTTCCTAATTCATTCATTTTCAACATCCTTTGTTAACCAAAGTAATAGTTCAATTATATTAAACTTTAGCTTGAGAATAAAATCAATACATGTTAAGATGAGTTCAATTAAATTGAACTTTTTAAAACTTGAAATTTTCAGATGAGAGGTTTGATCGTTCATTCTTCATTGGAAGGCGAACTTTCCTTTTCACATAATTATAAAAAATGGAGGGTTGCATATGGGTGAATTTATTGAAAATAAAAAAGGACAAAAACTAGATATAGGTGGTATCGAATTGTACTATGAAATGTTAGGAGAAAATCATGAAGGCCCTACTCTCGTTTTTGATTCTGGCTATGGCGTCAATTTAGAGAACTGGGATCCGATAAAAGATGAAGTTTCAAAGTTCTCAAAAATGTTTATTTATGATAGAGCAGGTATTGGTAAAAGTGGAATGGATGACAGACCACGCCATAGTCAACAAAGTGTAGAGAATTTACGTATATTGCTAAAAAAAGCTGGTGTAAAACCTCCATATGTATTAGTGGGTCACTCTTTAGGAGGATTGAATACTCGATTATTTGCAAGTACATATCCAGAGGATGTTGTAGGAGTAATCCTCTTAGACTCGGCTCATGAAGATCAAAATAAAATATTACCCTCTTTATTTACGAAAGAAGTTCAGGAATCGTATTATAATCAGTTTACTCTGGAAGGAACACTAAATGAGGTTGAAGAAAGTTTGGAACAAGTCCGTATGTCTACATCACTTGGAGATATTCCTTTAATCGTGGTTACAGGTGGTCAACAACCTTTTCATACAGAGCAATCGATGGCTGCTTGGATGAGATTTCAAGGAGAACTTAGTGATTTATCAACGAATAAACAACATATTATTGTCAATGATGCTGGGCATTTAATACATCTTGATCAACCACAGGTTGTGATTGGGATAATTAAGAATATGTTAAATATAGTAAAGAATATACAGAATATAAAATAACATACTTTTTTCATCATACTACAAAAGGGATCGTCAAACTTTTCAAGTTCAACGCTCCCTTTTGTTCTATTATTTAAATTGCAAATGTAACCATAATTATGATAGTTTATCAATTAATGGAGTATGGTAAATCACATTTTTATGTATATTTGAACAATCCATATTTTAAACATAAATTCATTGGAGTGAATGGAATGCTAAAAGTAAACAGAGACGACAAATCTTCGATATGGCAGCAATTACTTGATCAAGCAATCCATAATATTACGACAGGGAAATGGCCACCAGGTGAGCTTCTCCCTCCATCTCGCGAGCTTGCTTTGTTAGTCGGTGTCTCTCGCTCAACGATACAAATTGTTTATGAAGAATTATTCAGTCGTGGATACACTGTGACAAATAGACGAGGGGGGACTAGGGTAAGTGAATGGGGCTATAATACCAGCAATTCAGAGGAAATGAGATCTAGGGGAAAGTCTACACCAGAATTACCATTGCTAAACGCTGAAGTCGACCAGTTACACAGTTGGTTAAGAGGGAAAGAAAATCAAAACATCGAAATCGATTTCTCTCCACATGAGCCGTATGTGGACGAGCATTTTCGAAAAAATTGGAAACAATCATTTCTACAGGCTTCAGTTAAAGCAGACCTGACCAGTTGGGGTTACGGTAATGCTTATGGCTTCGTGCCGTTGCGTGAACAGATTCAACGTTACCTCAAATTTGAGCGGGGCATTCACGTGGATATCGACCAAATCCTATTAACATCAGGAGCACAGCATAGTATAGATTTAATCGCTCAAGCACTATTATATGAAGGAGAAACGGTTTCTGTTGAAGATCCTGGCTTTCCTGCTGCTTGGATGACGATGAAATATCGGCGCATGAATGTTGTTCCTGTCCCTGTCGATGAGTATGGACTGCTAGTTGAGCACATTCATTCACAATCCAAACTTGCCTTTGTTACTCCTTCGCATCAATGTGCAATTGGAGTCGTTATGTCAGAACCACGCAGACAACAATTATTACACATGGCTGCGCAGCATCAATTTTGGATTGTTGAGGACGATTATGATGGCGAATTTAGATATCGTGGTGGTCCACTTCCAACCTTGTTTAGCCAACAACCCCAAAATACATTGTATATGATAAGTTTTTCCAAAATGGTTGCTCCTGGGATTCGAATATCGGCAATTGTTGGTCCGAAGGCGGCCATTCGCCAACTTGTCCAAGTACATGAATTGACCTATCGCCATCTTCCAATTATGGAGCAATTGACGCTTGCTCACTTTATCGAACATGGTCATTTTATGCGCCATATGAGAAGACTAAGAAATATATATCGCCACAGACACGAAGCTATGACAAAGACTATCAACGATACTGGACTAGGAAAACGTTTCAAACTAAGTGGCATAGAAACGGGCTTGCATATGCTTCTAGAAGCTGAAGAATCGTTTGATGAAGAAGCTGTGACGTTCGAAGCGCTCAAAAGAGGAATTCGAGTTTATCCGCTAAGTGCTTATTGTATGAATAGCGAACGAAAAGGATGGGTTCTTGGCTTTGCTAAAGTTGATGAAACAGCTATTGAAGAAGGTATTTGTCGTCTTGCGGAGATGCTTTTATAATATGAGCTACTCCGCAAAACTACTCGCATTCCGATGGAAATCTACTATTCCTATACACGGGACTTAAACCACCTACTTTTCTATTTTCTATTCATTTTTGTTTACCTGCCTTTCACCTGTTCGTCCTTGACCGCTTTTTCATCCCAGTAATGACCATTCGGCAAATAACGTTGGCCGAAAACATTTGTTCCTACGCGGATGATAGTCGCTCCTTCTTCGATAGCCACTTGAAAATCACCAGACATTCCCATTGAGAGAATATCCATTTCTACACGCGGAAACTTTTGCGCAATAATTTGTTTTTGAATAGATTTCAATAGTTGGAAGCAATGTCTAGTCTCGTCATTTGTAGCATTCAATTTTCCAATTGTCATTAATCCTTTCACATTTAATGTTTCGAACTTGGACAATTGTTCCACCAATTTTAGTGCCGTTTCTGGTGAAGCACCAAATTTACTTTCTTCGTAGGACGTATTGATTTGGACAAGAATATCCATGGATTTATTCATCTTTACAAGTTGATCATGTAATGCTTGCCCCAATTTTAAACGGTCCACTGAATGAATGAGCGTGACATATTTGACAACATGCTTCACTTTATTTGTTTGCAGATGGCCGATAAAGTGCCAATCTACTTGATTGTATTGCTCCATAAGTGGAAATTTATCTCGAAGTTCCTGGGCTTTATTTTCCCCAAATAAAGTCTCCCCCGCCTTCATCGCCATTTTCAATTTTTCAAGCGGTACCGTTTTTGTTGCCAACAATAATTTCACGTCTTCTTTCTTGCGTCCTGAAGCTTCGCAAACTAGTTCCATTTGTTTCCTCACAGTTTTGAGATTTTCTTCGACTAAATTGTCCATATTTTCCTCCCTTTCTGGCCTTTATCTGTTTCATTTGTTTATGAGCTCCCTAATCATAACGTATTATGGATTTTAAAAAATATCCAAAAACTTCACTTTTACCAGTCCATAATTAACTCTAATTCTTTAGAAGTCATGAAAGAGCCGGTAATCTTATAACCAAGATTACCGGCTCGTCGTTATGCTGGTGTTCGTTTATCTTTCATACCATATTCTATGCTTATTGATCTCTATTTTTTTCCGACATGCTTCTTCCAACTCTATTTCCATTTGGTTGGCAAGATCTAATACGTTGTAAATGACATCGTACATTTCCAAACCTATATTTTCCTTAACTTGTTGGACTTTTTCCTCTGTTGGATTGAAAGAAATGCTTAATATTTCTTTTGCCAGTTCTCCAACTTCAGTCATTAAATATAGTGTTCGAGTCTGGATTGTATTGACATTAAATCCCTTTTCTTCACTAAACTGTTTGACATATTTTTGCATACTTGAAATATCCATTGGTTTCTCCTCGACTTGCTCTTTAGTATAATGTAGAATTGCATTCCGTAGAAATATTAATGTGAGTATAGCAGTGAGAGAATAGACTTACACTATCCAAACTTAAGATTTATTCCAATCCAAAAATAACTCCTATTCTAAGAAGCTGTTAATAACTTCATATCGTAATCTAGCATTAAATAATCCAAATTTATCATTATAAAGAAATTAAAAAGTCTAATTTCTCACTTTTATAAGCGTGAAATTAGACTTTAACTAATTCATAGAATTTTATTTATATGTATACATCATCCAGAATCCAATGTCTTCAAAACCAATACGCTTATAAATTACACCAGCTTCAGGATTATCATAAAACAAACATAGTTCTTTTCCTTCTAGTAGAAGTTGATTGCAAAGCTTAAGCATGCACTTAGTTGCAAGTCCCTTTTTCTTATAGTTTTCTAATGAAGCGACCCCTACAACCATTGCAGATAAAGAATTTTCTGCTGTTGTTGAAGCAGTTGATACCATTTTCCCGTCTTCCATTATATAAAATGAACGGGAAGTTCCATCTTTTAATCCTCGACGTTTTCTTTCTACAGTAATGGTTGAGTCACTAAACTCTGGAATTGAATTTAGCAATTCAACAAGTGCTTCTGCATCGTGAGGAACAGCTTGTTGTACATTTGAACAATCGACATTATCAGTTGTTTTTAAGCTAGTACACTTCGCATAATACGTCTGTCTTTTTCTTTTATATTGTATACTTACATGTGGCTCAATTTTTTCAGTAATCTCCCTTAGTCCAGACATCATCTTAAAATCAGGGTCATTAGACATAATTTCAGCAAATCCTTTTGCATCAAAAGGCTCTATAGCAAATGGAATATAATTTTCTTC
The DNA here is from genome assembly GCF_046351715.2 of Cytobacillus sp. Bva_UNVM-123. Taxonomy (NCBI): domain Bacteria; kingdom Bacillati; phylum Bacillota; class Bacilli; order Caryophanales; family Bacillaceae; genus Cytobacillus; species Cytobacillus sp. Bva_UNVM-123. The sequence goes on along the minus strand of NZ_CM177772.1, from coordinate 2,444,525 downwards.
GTACTTTAACAAAACTGCTATTAGTTCTCCATTCTCATTAAACTCACCCCAAATTTTTTGGAACTCCTGTTCATATCCGTATGCCTCAATATCACCAATGATAAATAAATTTTCAGCACTATTTGTTTTCAATAAATTAAAGCACACCTCATGATCACTTTTATTTAGTCTTCTTATCATATTTCTCTCTCCTTACAACATGGTCCGAATGATAGTTCTCACCATTATACAATAAAAACTCTAAACGAAAAGGATCGTTTATCGGGAATTTGTAAATTTAGTGTAATTTTTCCTCCATGGACATGTTGCTTATATAGGCAAACAAAAATTACTAGATTTCAATTTGGTCTAAAATTTTTGATTACCTAATATTCTATTTATTAGACATTGACTTTTTCTTAAGAGTAAATTACTTGAAATTTTAAGGAGGTATTTATAATGGTAGTCGTTCATTTTTTAGAAAATAACACCGTCGTATTAAGTCAGCTTAGAAGCACTATTCCTTCGGTGGATGAACCAGTAAAGATTAAAGGGCGGAAAGGAACTGTATTAAGTGTGAAACCAAAAGACGAAAACGCCGTTCTAGTTCATGTCGTATTTGAGAAGGTTAAACAAGCTCCACAAAATGTGAAAGATGCAAAAAAGAAAAAAAGGTAGCAATCATAAAAAACCAAATTTTTCATACAACAAATGAAAAATTTGGTTTTTTTATCATTTATGTAACTTTTCCAATAGGTGAAATAGCTCTCCTAGATGGGCTATTTCATATGTTGGCTTTACTTCATTTTGTTCTTTTTCATGTCGATTAATCCAAACTGATGTTAATCCTGCACGATTAGCACCTAAAATATCAGTTAATAAATTATCTCCGACCATGATTACTTCTTCTTTCTCTAATGCCATCAAGTTTAATGAATGCTCAAAAATTGTCGGATCAGGCTTCCCTTTTCCGAAGTCGCCAGAAATGACAATTTGCTCAAAGTATGGGACAAGATCAGGTGTGATTGTCAGCTTCGTATTTTGCAAATCTGGTGAACCGTTTGTCAATAATAGCAGCCGATATTTTTCCTTTAATTTATCTAATACGGCAAAAGTATCTTCATATACAAATTGAATTTTTCGACGTTGTTGAGGATAATAATCAGCCAATTCTGCTGCAAAATCCTGATCATCAATCCCTAATGCCTTTAAACCAGCTGTCCAAGCATTCCGCCTGTATAGTGGCACAATATCCCTCATTTTTTGAAAATCATCTTGAGCATCTAAAAAATCTCCCCACAGCCCTTCAAAAGGATTAATACCAATCATTTGTGTAAAGGCGTATGTATCATAAGATGTATAAAGATTTCTAGCCGCTTCACGAACGGTTGCCTCTAACTGATCTGGGTTCACTCCATATTTTGCTTGTGCATAGTTACATGTTGCAACAAAAGCTTCTTTTACACTTTTTTGATCCCATAATAATGTGTCATCTAAATCGAAAAAAATAGCTTTAATCATTGTGAACCTCTCTTTTTCTGCAATTATATAGTTGTAGTTTATCATATTAAACTACAATTATATGAAAATAAATAATTTTATGAAAGCATGCTATACATTTACTTTAACAAACTGTAAATTTATTTCTTTTCCCAATTAACTTCAAACATATTTTCCTTTGATCCTAAATAAAATCGATCCCTTGCATGCAGCTGAACCACTTTTCCTTGTGGAATCCGTTCACCTGTTTGGAGAAATGTTCCATTTACGGAGAAATCCTCAATGGCAAATGTTTTACTGATTGTATTAAAATGAATTGTACAATGCCGACGGCTAATTTCTTCGTTTGAAGTTGGAAATACGAGTTGACATTGCAAAACATCTCGACCAATATTTACATAGTTTCGATCTATCTGTATCGTTTGTCCAATAAAATAGCCAGAAAGCCCGATTAAAATTGGATTTGGATAATGATATACAGTTGCTTCTTCACTTATGGATGAATTTTTGTTGGCTTTTTTCTTCTTAATTACAATTATTAATGAAATTGAAATGAATAGTAACAATAATGCTCCGATTCCAGAAAGTTCAAATATCCATAGGAACAAATTTAAATCGTTATCAATTATATTCCCTTTATCAATGGATTTGGTTTCTGCATTTGTAACATTACTATAATGAAAAAATAAAATTACTGAAAGGAAAGCTATGAATAATTTTACAATGAAACTACTTCTACTCTTAAAAAAACAATGCATGATTCCTTCCCTCTTTTCTTGAAATTCAAATAGAAAAAATAACAGCTGTTACGTTATCTTGGTTTGGCTTTTGTTTACTTAACGCTATTTCGATTAATCTTTCTGCAGCATCTTGTGTTGGAAAAGAGCGGAAAGTCATCAAGATCTCATCGATTGTGATTGATTGATAAAGTCCGTCACTACAAAGAAGTATCGACTCTCCCTTATTTAAGTGAATAGGTTCTAGCGAAATATCAATCTCTTCTAATCGCTCTATCCCTAGATAACTAACTATATTTTCTCTTTGCGGATCATTTATTGCTTCTTCAAACGTGATGCTCCCATTCGCTGCTTTCTCATCCAACTCCTTCGCATAAATATGATCGGTTGTTAATTGTGTAATCGAACTTTCTTGACATAAATATATTCGACTATCTCCCACAGATAACCAATATAAATTCGCTTTATACACAACAGCAGCCGCAATCGTTGTTCCAACACGTCCTTCCAGACCATTTTCTCTTGCAAAATGAAGCACGGCATCATTTGCCGCTTCAACAGAAGATGCTAGTTTTTCTGGGATAGTATGGATGTATGGGGTATGAAGATAGTGCTCAATAAAAGTTTGAACAGCTATTTGACTTACGTCTTTGCCACGCAAAAGATGCCCTATTCCGTCAGCTAAAACTGCTAATGCCCCGAATTGATAAATGAAAGCTTCATCATGTAGGTTAGAGAATCCAACAGTATCTTGTTGTTCTAATCGCCAACCAATATGCTGTGCATTTCCAGTTACAATTCTTCTTTTTGAATTTTCAATAGGTTTGGATTTATTCGTAACATGTGAATGGCTAAGATCATTTTTTGTTATTTTTTGCTTAGACACTTTCTGATAGATGAACATAGAAATAAAGATTATAAAAGTAAAGATAAGTAAGGATTCCCATAAAGATAAAGTATGAAGCATGGTTTCAATTTTATTCATATTGATGGAGCCTTTTATTTGAATCATTACTAACGGTGCAAAAATCGTAATCGACATTAGGAGAAGTAGAAAGCAAAAACTTGCTGTATATGCATATGACATGATGTTTCACCCCTTCTACTTTGGCAAAATCATATGATGAACGAAAGAGGACTGTATTTTGACATGTAAATAAGTGAGTGGCATGTTATGGTTTATTGTAAACCTCTAGTCATATATGTATGACTAAATATCATAAAATTGCTTGTTTATAAATAAAGTATTCTGTAAATATGGACAATCTCCTCATTATCATGCTTATTCATATTAAAAGTATATGAAAATGTAAAAAAGCTAAAAGCGATATTACCGCGTTTATCCAGATGTTGAAGCTTATTCTAAGATTCTTTTTTCTCCACTAATCGCTTGAATCGGATCGATGTTTTGGGTAAATTCTAATGTTCCGATATAATCTTTATTCTCATCTCTGACAGCAAAATAGCGAATGTATACATATTTATCACGAAATTTAATCCAAAAATCTTCACTGTCCTTTTTCCCCGATTTAAAATCTGCCAATAACTCCTCAACCACATGGACACTTCTTGGCGGATGACAATTTTGAACAGTGCGTCCAATCACAGCTTTTGTTCTAGCGAAAATTCTTTCTTTTCCATGTGAAAAATAGCGGACGACATCATCTTGATCAATGAAGGTTATATCAACAGGTAAATGGTTTAATAATAATTCTAGTTGTTTTAACGAAAGAATTCCTGTCTCCATTTTAATATAACCTTCGCTTATGGCCTTTTCACTTAATGTCTTTCTTTCTGGCTTCCATTCCGCTACAGAGTTTATTAAACAAAATCCGATTTCATCACTTTCGTGAGCAATTTTCATCCACTCATCTTCTGTTAAGTTTTTCAAAGCCATTGGAAAGAGAATATGTTCTTCACGATAGATCATATCGACAACTTCTTTACTAATAAAATTGACGATGTTTATGATTTCTTCCTTCTCTCCATGATAATTCGTTAATTTCTTCTTTGCATCTTTAATAGAATCACGAATGAAGTCATCAATCCGCCACATATGATTTGTCGGCCCGAATATTCCGTATTTCTCCAAGTAGGGGAATACAAGATTCTCCTTCCGACTGTAATGTTTATCAATATCAAGTAAAAGATTACAATCTTCGAGCAAACTTAATATATTTTCATCTGTATCCTCTTTTGCAAATGCCATCAAATGTACTTGCAAATTTAATTTAACAAGTTTATCAAGTTGTTCATTTTCTAATTTAAATGTGTGAATTGGATGGCCAGGCATTTCTTCTCGTATGCTTGCTTCTTCAATACAATCTCTAAATAATTCTGTATGCTTATTGTATAAACTCACCATCTCTGCTTTTGTAATCCCTTGCATTTCATCATGTTGAAGCTTAGAGATCTCATCGATTGTTACTTTTCCAATAAAGGCTTTAAAATGAGCTTTCACTTCTTCGATATTTTTTCCATTACGTAGATCGATAAAGATTTGTTGTAAAGCTTTATGTCTTTCTATATTTGGGAGTGTATGTTGTTCACGATTATTTATTATCTCACTCATGCTAAATCTCCTTCATTTATCATTCATTCTTTAATTGATAATTCTTATCATATACAAAATACCATTTCAGTAACTATTATGATGTGATTCAAATCATCAATATTCTATTAGGAAGCACAAAGCGTTCATCTTTACATATATTGCTTACAGACGAATTCTATTTGGGCTGGAGTGATAAATATGAACATTTATGTTGTTCAAAAAGGGGATACATTGTGGAAAATTGCGCAGCAGTATAATAGTAATGCTGATGAAATTGCATCAGCTAATCAATTGGCAAATCCGAATGTACTTGTTGTCGGGCAGGCACTTGTCATTCCTACACCTGTATATACTCATATCGTACAACGAGGTGAAACACTTGGACAAATCGCCTTTCAATATGGTGTAACCGTTCAAATGTTAGTTGATGAAAACCAATTGGCTAATGCATCCACAATATTTGTTGGGCAAGTATTAAAAATTCCAATTTCTTTCTATACCATTCAAGCTGGTGATACATTATGGAAAATTGCAACCCAATTCGCAACAACGGTTCCTGCTCTTATGCAATTAAATGAGTCGATAAATCCAAATAATTTAACAATTGGTCAAGTTATTAGAATTCCGATTAAAGTACGACCTGTTAAAGAAATTAATTCTTATATTACTGGTGTAGGACAACAAGCCATTCAGGAAACAAGGAGTATCGGCCGATATTTAACTTTTCTTTCTCCATTTACTTATGCCATTAAAGCGGATGGCAGTTTAACTGAAATGAAAGAAAGCCCTTTATTAGTTGCTGCATGGGAAGAAAGAGTAGCCCCCCTACTCGTATTAACAAATTTTTCAGGTAATAAATTTAGTTCGGATCTTGCCGCGACAATTTTGCGAAGTCCTTCATTACGAGAAACAGTCATCACAAACATCCTAAATACAATGAAAACAAAAGGATATAAAGGATTAAACATTGATTTTGAATATGTATACCCAGAAGATCGGGAGAACTATAATACATTTTTACGCCGTGTTGTCGCAAGGTTGCATCCACAAGGCTACTTAGTATCAACAGCCTTAGCTCCAAAGATTACTGGAGATCAAAAAGGGATATTATATGAAGCGCATGATTATCAGGCACATGGCGAGATTGTTGACTTTGTCGTCTTAATGACATATGAATGGGGATGGGCTGGCGGCAGTCCATGGGCGATTGCCCCAATTAATGAAGTCAAGAAGGTACTGGATTATGCTGTGACCGTTATCCCGCGAAATAAAATTATGATGGGAATGCCACTATACGGACGGGATTGGAAAATCCCTTGGAAACAAGGTACTTTTGCAACGACAGTAAGTCCACAAAGAGCTCTCCAGCTTGCTGCTAAATATGGTGTAAACATTCAATATAATGACATATATCAATCTCCGTTTTTCCGCTATACGGATGAATCTGGTCAGCAGCATGAAGTATGGTTCGAGGATGCAAGAAGTGTGCAAGCAAAATTTGATACCATAAATCAATATGGTTTGCGCGGAGCAAGCTATTGGGTGCTAGGCAATCCTTTTCCACAAGTTTGGCTTGTTCAAGATTGGAACTTTCGAACGAAAAAGATTATTTGAGTAAATGATGAAGTCCCAACACTAATATACAAGTTTTGGGACTTTTTTATTATTGGTTATTACTTTGTAAAACAGATTTAACGGCATTTTCAATCTCTTGATAACTAGTACATCTGCATATATTAGAAGATAACCATTCTTCAATTATTTTATCAGAAGGATTTTTATATTTTTGTAACAATGCATGAATATTCATTAGAAATCCAGGTGTGCAGTAGCCACACTGAAAAGCAAAATATTCAATAAAAGCTTTTTGAATGGGGGTATCGACTAATCCTTCTATCGTAGTTATCTTTTTCCCACTTGCTTCAATAGCTAGGAAAATACATGACTTATAAGGCATTTGATCCGCCATAATGGTACATGCTCCACAGTCACCGTTCAAACAACCTGGTTTAGCACCAGTTAGGGAAAGCTTATTTCGGAGAACTTGCAGCAGTGTCTCAGAAGCTCTGATCAAAACAGTATGAATTTCATCGTTAACCTCTAATGAAATTTCAAATAGATTTTGATTATGATGCAATTATTTTCCCTCCATTTCCAACAAGACATCCATTACTGTATGACTGAAAACAAATAATCGGTATTCTTTTGAGCCTTCAACATCATCGAGGATGGGAGCGGGGATATGTTTAATTGCATTAATAATTCTTTCCTTATATGAAACATTTGCATTATTTAACTCATTTTCGATTTGAAGTGAGCGAAATGGAAACGGACATAACCCGCTAAAAGCAAACCTTATTTGCTCATTTCGTTTAATCGCGGCAACGGTTAATAAAGGGTAGCCAGTTTTCCACTGTTGTCTTTTTTTAATACTTACAAATGGGTGTTGCAAGTATTCTTTTTCAGTTATTAATTGAATAAGCAGCTGACCTTCCTCAAGCTGAAGTTCTTTATTAAACAGAGAATGAATTTGTACGGTTTGCAAGCCATGTAATCCACCGACAAGGGCATAACTATCAGTCAAAAGAAAGGGTAAGACTGCTTCACGATAAAAAATTCGCCCGCAGAGATTTCCACCTAAAGTAATTTTATTTCGTGAAGTATGATCAGCTATTTCGCTGGAGGTTTTCGTTAAGAGTGGGAAAAGGTTTTTATCCTCGATAAAAGTCAACGGGACAGAAGAACCTGTAAGTAAATAATTTTCATAATAATCAAAGATTCTACACTCATCTATCTCCTTAATATCAATGATTGCATCAGGTTTTGCCATATTTAGTCGACCTAGTGTTATTATTTCAGTTCCTCCAGCATAATACATTGGTTGTTTCTTCCTCTGCTTTAATGAAAAAAATAGTTCAATGGCTTCATCGATATGTAATGGTTTATAATATTCAAGCTCGGGTGAAATCATCATTCACCCCTCCATTCTTAACCCTCCAAAGCAGTTCTGGAATGAGCGGCAAATAGTTTATTTTTGATGATAGTGCAACTGAAAGACTATTGCCTAAAGCTGCTGGCATTCCAAGCAATCCGTGTTCCCCAACTCCTCTAGCTCCAAAAGGTGCATCAATCTGTGGTGTTTCAACAAAATCAGCAACGTATGCCGGCTGCTCTCCGTATCTTATCGGGCGGTATGTTCTTAGTTGGTGATTTAACACAATTCCTTCTGCATCAAAATAAAATGTTTCTCGTGCCGCAAAAGATAACCCCATGCTCATCGCCCCAATAACTTGACCTATTGCAGCTTTTCGGTTCAATACTTTTCCAATGTCTATAACAGAGACAGCTTTTAATATCTTATAAGTAAAATCTCTACTATTTATCTCAATCTCTACACCTTGTGCGCCTACAGTCCATTCAGGTCCAGGCTTTCCGAAACCTGTATTCTTATCTAAATACGTCAGATGCCTTAATGTGTATGTTCCTCTTCCAATGATTTGTCCTCCAATTGTTGTTCCATCCGGATACGTATAGCCATAGCATATTTCTTTAATATCAATTTGTATCGTAGGGTCATCTCTCAAAAACGCTTTGCCATATCCGACTTCAAGATCTTCTTTTGGAGCACGAAGAACAACCGAAGCGATGCTTTTTAACTGGTCGATCACATCATCTGCTGCATTTAGTAATGCTCTACCTGCCATAAACGTTCCTCTGCTAGCAACAGTTTTCCAATGTTCAGGTGTACTTTGAGTGTTTACACTCATTTGAACATAAATTTCATTCACATCCATCCTCATTTTTTCTGCTAACATTTGTGCCAAGACGGTTTTTGATCCAGTACCAATCTCAATAACACCTGAAATGAGATTAATGCTTCCATTTGCATTAAAGGTCAAAATGACCCCTGAGCTTGCATCAGTATCAACGGTTGAAGTTTTCCAAATACAGCTAATCCCTTTCGCTCTCACTATATCGTCATTTACTTTGACGATTTGTCCTTCATCCCATGCGATTAACTCTTTTAATCGATTTATACATTTAGGCAAATTACCAACATTGCTTGAATTGAGTTGAACTTGTGTTGGGGTAGTATCACCAGGAAGAATAGCATTTCTTAATCTGAATTCAAGAGGATCCATTTCAAGTTTATCTGCAAGAACATCCATCGTTCTTTCAATAGCAAACAATAGCTCGGAATGACTAAATCCTCGGAATGGCGCAGCATAAGGATGGTTCGTATAAACACATAATGAGTCACACCAAACATCATTAAGGCGATAAGGGCCAGTACAATCGACTGCAGCTGCCCTGCTAAGGTCAATCGCTTTATCTGAGTATGCTCCACCATCAAATAAATAGAGTATTTCAGCAGCACGTAAATACCCATCCTTCGTTGCACCTAGTTTAACTTTTGCTTCTAAACCAATATGACCAGGAGAGGTGATCATGTCCTCTTCTCTTTGATTGTAAATTTTCACAAGTTTTCCATTTACAGCTTTTGAAGCCAAATAGGCTAATATTTCTAATTGCATAGAAGCTTTTCCCCCATATGCTCCGCCAACTAACGGTGTATTAACTATGACTTTCCCTGGATCGATATCGAAATATTCACCTAATAAGTATTTAATCCTGAAAGGAGCTTGTGAGGAAGTTGTAATTTCAATCGTACCATCTGCACGAATCTCTGCAAATGAGCATCTCGTTTCCATTGCAACGTGATCTGACGGTCTAAAAGCAAATACTTCTTCTACGACTGCGTCACTATTCAAAAAACCTTCCTTATAGTTTCCCTTCCTAATTTTCACACGGTGAGCAATATTCGTTCCAGGCTCAGGATAAACGCTAGCATTCCTCTGATAGTTAATTAAATTTTCATGAACTAATGGGGTCCCTTCTTTAAGTGCTTCACTTGGTGAGTTTACAACTGGAAGTTGCTCATACTGAATTTTAATTAAAGCTGCTCCACGCTTTGCGATAATAGGTGAATCAGCAACAATAAGTGCGACCACTTCTCCATGGTAACGCACACGATCAAATGCTATCGGGGGTCGATCACGTAAATCTTCTCCTGTTAGTGGAAGATTATTCCCATAAATAATCGCCCGAATTCCAGGTATTTTACGAGCTTCAGTGTCGTCAATTGATAGAATTAATGCATGTGCATATGGGCTAATAACGATACTAGCATGCAACATTCCATTTGTTTCATAATCGTCTGTATATTTAGCTTTCCCTGTAACTTTGTCATAAGACTCTTTCCTGTATACACTTTTTCCGATTATACTCATCTATCATCTACTCCTTTGCCCGCTATATTAGAATATGAATCTAGCATAAAAAAAAGACCAGTGAAGGATTCTTCAGCTGATCTTTGTATTGTTAATATTTTGATTAAATTTTCATAATTCCACCTGTACTCGCAGAAGTAACAAGCTTAGAATAACGGGCTAAATATCCAGTTTTTACTTTTGGTTCGAAGCCCTTCCAATTTGCTTTTCGCTTTTCCCATATATCTTCAGCTACATGAACATCCATCGTTCGGTTCTCAATATCAATAACGATATGATCCTCATTTTCAACAAAGGCAAGTGGCCCACCTTCAGCAGCCTCTGGTGAAGCATGTCCAATGGATAGACCACGGGAAGCGCCCGAGAAGCGGCCATCCGTTACAAGTGCAACCTTCGGACCTAGTCCCATTCCAACTATTTGTGAAGTTGGCGCAAGCATTTCAGGCATACCTGGTCCACCTTTTGGTCCTTCATAGCGAATGACCACGACATGACCTGCTTTAACTTCTCCTTTAGAAATGCCCTCTAACGCCTCTTCCTGTGAATTGAAGACGATCGCAGGACCTTCATGTCTGGTAATGCCATTTTGCACGCCTCCAGTTTTGATGATGGCACCATCTGGAGCTAAATTCCCAAATAATACAGCAAGCCCACCTTTTTCTGAATAAGGATGATCGATTGGATGGATAACCTCATAATTTTTCACTTCACAGCCAGCAATATTTTCCCCGAGTGTTTTTCCCGTTACCGTTAAAGTATCTAGATGGAGAGCATCACGCTTTTTTGATAGCTCATACAATGCAGCAGATACTCCTCCAGCTTCATGTAAATCTTCAATATGGTGATCAGAAGCTGGTGCTAATTTTGCTAAATGTGGTACACGAGCAGCAACCTCGTTAATTCTCTCGATCGGATAATCAATTCCAGCCTCATTTGCAAGGGCAAGTGTATGAAGAACCGTATTTGTTGAACCACCAAGTGCCATATCAAGTGCAAAGGCATTATCGATAGCTTTTTCAGTGACGATATCTCGAGGTTTAATATCATCTTTAATTAAATTCATTAATTGCTTTGCAGACTTTTTAACAAATTCTTTCCGTTCTGGAGAAATCGCTAATATCGTCCCATTTCCAGGCAATGAAAGACCAAGTGCTTCACATAGACAATTCATCGAATTTGCTGTAAACATTCCAGAGCATGAACCACATGTAGGACAGCCAAATTGTTCAAGCTCCTTTAACCCGTTATCGTCTAAAGTTCCTGCTTGATAAGCACCTACTCCTTCAAATACAGAAGATAAGGAAATTTTCCTTCCATCACTCGTAACTCCTGCTTTCATTGGTCCTCCACTAACAAAAATCGTTGGGATATTTAATCGCATCGCTGCCATCATCATTCCAGGGGTAATTTTGTCACAGTTTGGAATACAAACCATCCCATCAAACCAATGAGCTGCGACAACTGTTTCAACCGAGTCCGCAATAATTTCTCGACTCGGCAATGAATATCTCATACCGATATGCCCCATTGCAATCCCATCATCAACGCCAATTGTGTTCATTTCAAACGGCACTCCACCTGCTTCACGAATGGCTTCTTTCACTATTTTTCCGAATTCCTGTAAATGAATATGTCCTGGAACAATATCAATATACGAGTTTACGACAGCAATGAAAGGCTTATCGAAGTCTTCTTCTTTAACACCTGCCGCACGAAGTAAACTTCTATGAGGTGCACGATCAAATCCTTTTTTTATCATATTACTTCGTAGATTTTCCACGATAAATCCCTCCATTTTTAAAAAATAATAAACTGAAAATTATCATTGTTAGTAATTATAGCATTATTTGATATAATATTATTTCATTTAACTCCTTTTTTCACTTTATGTAAAGGGGTATGGAAGAATATTTTAAATAGCCAGCCCTATCACATTTATGTGTTAAGAACTGGCTACACGATCCATTAAAGCTATTTATAATGAATTATCCTCATTCATTATAATTCATATTCCCATTCCTCTTTAGCATTCAAATAGAGGGCAAGTACTAAGTTTTCAAGCTCATATTCATTTTTTCCATGAAATTGTATGTTGATTTTTGGAAAGATCATTTCTGCGATCTCCTTCGTTATTTGTTTCCTTTCAGCATCATGCAATTGGAGAAATCGATGGCTATACGTATTAAGTAAATTCCAGTCTCTTATACCTAATGATTTTAAAGCCCATTCCTCTAAAACAAGATCATCTTTCGAAATCCCTCTTTTCATGAGTTCCTTATCAAAATCATTCAGTTTCTTTTTGTTGTTTTTTTTCGCCTTACGTTCATGAACGACAATCGTGCCTGCAACAAGATCCCCTAATCGTTTATGCTTCGAATGGAAAAAGACCATTAAAATACCTACGAAATAATTAACTGGTAAAGAATCAATAATTCGCAAGAGATTTCGAATAAAGCTAGAAAGGAGCGTAATACTATGTCCATTGTCTTGAATGACCCGAATCCCAATCATTTTCTTACCGATTGTTCTTCCACCCGAAAAATACTCATAAGCAAAAAAGTATCCCCAATTAATAATGAATATCGCTATAATAATAATAGCTAGTGTGAAAGATTCAATATCAGTGCTTATAAAAAAATTGCTTGGACTTCCTATCATGATGACGAAATAAGCGATTAATATGACGATATTTATGATTGCTAAAATGATTTGGTCAATAATAAAAGCTGCAGTTCGACTTCCTAATCCAGCTATTTGAAACTGAAGGGAAACATATTCGGGAGTTTTTATTCCGACATTGTCTTGATTCAAAAAATTAACCCCATTTCCTTGTTGATTTTGCTCAAAACATTTCTATTTAACTACAAAATTACTATAATAAGGATAATCGTAATTTTTACATTGATTAGAACAAGTAGGTGACATAATGGATATAAAACAATTTGTAAAGCAGCATCGAGAAGAATGGAAGGAGCTTGAAAATTTAGTAACACTCCTAAATAAAAGAAAAAGCAATATGACTAGGTCTAATATTAATCAATTTAATCGGTTATATCAAAAAGCTGCTCAAAATCTTTCATACAGCCAAACATTCTTTCCAAATGAAGAGGTAACTCAATATTTAAATGGACTTGTTTCGAAATCCCATAATTTATTGTATAAAGACCAAGTTTCAAGTTTGAAGCAAATCCGCTATTTTTTCAGTACGAAATTCATCGGACTATTATTAGAACAATGGAAATTCATTATTGTGGCAATGATCCTATTTATTATAGGTGCTTTAGGAAGCTTCATTTCAGTTGCTCATGATCCACTTCACCTGTATTCTATTTTGCCAGCTGACATTTCTCAATCGGTTGACCCTAATCAACTAGGGAGCAGCGATGGAGCGGTTGATTCCCCCCTCATGTCAGCAAGTATTATGACAAACAATATCCAAGTTGCCATTTTAGCTTTTGCTGGCGGGATCACGTTCGGTTTATTAACTGTCTATTTATTAATTTATAATGGTATGATTATCGGAGCACTTGCAGCATTATTTTGGCATTATGATAAATCCTATGATTTTTGGGCATACATCGTTCCCCATGGAATGATCGAGCTTACAGCCATCTTTATCGCAGGTGGTGCTGGGTTATTAATGGGTTATAAGCTCTTCGTTCCTGGGCATTATTCACGAGGATATCAATTAAAACAGCAAGCAAAGCGGTCTGTTCAACTGCTGTTAGGGACAATACCATTATTTGTCATTGCTGGTTTGATTGAAGGCTTTATTACACCAGCAGCCATTTCCTTAGAAGCAAAATACTTCGTTGCTTTCTTAACCGTTATCGGATTAATATTTTATTTAATCATTGGGAAACTTTTACTTTTAAAAAAGAAACAATCTATATTAGGTTACGATTCATAATTTCAATATAATAAGAAACAGCTGAAATCGTTAACTTTTCTTCACGGGCCTCAATCATTTGGAGGCCTTGTTTCTCCCATTTTATTTTTTCCCTTTTTTTAACGAGCATTTGTTGCTGTGCTACGCTTTTGATCATCGTATTTTGGATATCGTAAGGTTCTTCATTTATTCTTTTTTGCAGAGTCTCATCCTCAATCCCGATCATAAGAAATAAATGTCTTTGTCTAAGCCTCTTTAAATAAATAAGCGCACCTTCCTCATGAAGAAATGTACCAATATCACTGAACAATATTAGAAGACTCCGTTTTTTTTGCATTGTTTCTAAATAAGTAAGAACGGCAGCATAATTAGACTCAACCGCATCAACTTTCAGATTGTAAATTGCTTGAAGAATGGTCTGTAAGTGTGGCAATCCTTTAGCCGGAGGAACAAAAACCTTCACTTCCTTTGAAAAAGCAAGAACAGATACATAATCCCCTTTTTTCAATGCAGCAGCGGTAACAGTAAGTGCTGCTTCTAAAACCTTTTCAAGGCGATTTCCTTTTCTTAATTCTGCCCCCATCATTCTCCCACAATCTATTAATATCGTGATATACTTCCCATGCTCCGGTTCATATTCATTTGTCATTACCTCTTGCAGCTTTGCGGTTTGCCGCCAATTTATTTTCCTTGGATCATCACCAACAACATACGTTCTAATTTTGGCAAAGTCGCCGACTCCGTTTTTTTGTTTGCGAATTTTCAATCCTTCATGTAATAAAAAATTTTGTGCATTCTCTAAATATTGCTTTGTCTCTGTTAAATCTGGAATTACCTTCACTTCGTCAACTAATTCAACTGCCATCTGTTTTTCCCAAAAACCGAATAAACTAGTATAGCGAACATACAGCTTTTTTATCTCAAACTTCCCTCTAACCTTTGCTTTCGTTTCATAAGTAATTTGCATAGAAGAATGTTTTTCAACGAGTCCAGTCAATGGAAAGCATTTCATAAAAGTTTGTGGAATTCCATCAATGAATTTGTATGACAATGCATATGGCGAACGATTTGTCACTTCTATTTTGACAAAATATGAAATTCCTCTTTCCATTTCTGCTTGTATCGTTCTCTTAAAGGAAAGATCACTCTTTTTTGGTGAAATGAGTAAATCTCCGAAACTCACTAATAAAATGATTACATTCATGATCATTATGAATCCCCATGAAATGTCGATAAAAACGCCTAACATAAGACTGATGGATAGAATCAAATAAAGGATTAATAATCTACGAGTCGGTAAAATCCCTCTATCTTGGAACAGGAATAGACCCCACAAGTTCTTCAATGATTTGGTCAACAGTTACTCCCTCCAATTCTACATGCGGAGATAATTGAATCCGGTGTCTAAGAGCAGGTTTGGCAACCATTTTAATATCATCTGGCGTGACATAATCGCGTCCCGTAATATATGCCCATGCTTGACCAGCCTTCCCAATTGAAATTCCTGCTCTCGTACTTGCCCCAAATCGAATTGTTTCAGAATCACGGGTTTTTCTCACAATTTTCATAATATAATCCAACACATTCTCGCCAACGGTAACTTGTTCAATTTCCTTTTTTATTAATAAAAATTGATTTATATCCAGCTCTGGTGTCGTAAACATCGAGGTAAATGTATTGTCAATTACATTTTTCAAAACATTTTTTTCGTCATCGAAGGTTGGAAAGTCAATCTGCAATTTAAATAAGAAACGATCTTGTTGTGCTTCTGGTAAAGTATATGTACCTTCAAACTCCAGTGGGTTTTGAGTTGCAACAACAAAAAATACTTCTGGCAATGGATATGTTTCACCTTGAATGGTCACTTGTTTTTCTTCCATTGCCTCAAGAAGTGCAGCTTGTGTCTTGGCAGGTGTTCGGTTTATTTCATCTGCTAAGAGAATATTCGTAAAAACAGGCCCTTTAAGTGTCTGGAACGAACTGTCCTTCATGTTGAAAATAGTACTTCCTGTAATATCACTTGGAAGTAAATCTGGCGTAAACTGAATGCGGTTAAAACTTCCACCAAATAAAGCTGCGAGCGTTCGCACCATTTGCGTCTTCCCAGTACCAGGAACCCCTTCTAATAGTACATGTCCACCAGCTAAAATAGCAGATAACAGAAGTCTTACATTCATGCTTTGTCCTAAAATGCGTTCTTCATATTTTTCTAATAAGGATGTTAATTTTTCTCTCATCCTTCCTCCACCTCTTTCCTTAACCGATCAAGTTTTTTCGACCATAGTAAATATTCATGTTTGCTTAGCTTGTCTTTTTCTAAAACATTTTTCAATTCATTAATAAAAGTTTGAATTTCCATTGGATTCTGCCAAGTCAATTTTCGTTCAACAAAAGCAGATATTATCTTCCAATCACTTTTTACAGGCAGTCCCCAACGTTCCTGCATGATAGACTTAATGTATTCAACTTGGATGATTAAAGAATCTTGATAACGTTTTCCTCTTATGAACCATGCAGCAATCGCCTTTATCCCTTCATCACTAAACCTTACTGTTTCTTCTCTGGGAATATAGATTGGTCCAAAACGTTTCCCACGATATAGAAGTAATAGAATGATAAGAATGCAACCTTGCAGCAGCATGAGGAGAAACCATTGCGGGTAAAGTGTGACCACAGCAGGTGCATTTTGGCCTTTGTGTATGTATTCATCAAACAAAAATAATTGACCATTTTCTTCAGGCAAAAATGAAAAGATGAGTGGAATATGATCATGTTTTACAATATTGCTGTTTATTACCCATTCGGGAGCAACAGCTACAATTAATTGTCCCTTGCCAAAATGTTGCTTTAATGCGATCGTTCCACCTTCATCCTTTAATAAGATTTCACTATTATTCTTAGTCTGAAGTCTAAATGGTGAGCTGAGTTTCGCATGATATGAAGTTCCTTCTTGAGCGTATACTTTCAAGGATTCATCCGTTTGCTCAACCATTTCTACTTGTAAGTCAAACATTTCTTGCGGATTTTTCTTCAATAAAAGAATGGTGTTGCCTGCTTCCATGAAGCTCTCATAGTCAGCCATTTCTTCACTATTAGGCATAAAAAAAGGCTCGATCATGATAAGTATTTGGTTTTTCGTCGTATTTCTTAAAAGATTAGGTGAATGTGTCCATCTTTCCACCTCTTCTTCTTGCTGCAAATATGTATAAAAAGCCTTAACACCAGTTGGAGAGGGCGAATCCGAAACATAATTTGGATATTGCTTTGGTGCTTGGGAAAGGAAAAAATAACTCGTAAGCATAAAGACAATAAGAAGTAGGGCAAGCCAAATCCATGTTTGTCTAGTTGATCGTAATTTTTGCAAGATTTATTCGCCCCCTTTCTTCTCATTGCCTAATTCATTCATTTCATTTAACCATCGCATCGCTTCTGTTTGGAATTTATCGTATTCATCTTTCTGAACTATGTACTTCCCATATGTAGCTCCATCAAATAGTAATGCATGATGATAGAATTGGTTGGCCCATTGTTTGTTTATTTTTCTTAGTTCATCATAATACTCCCAATTTGTTTTCCATATTCTTGCCTCTAGCCATTCTTTTTCATGGAAAAAAAGAAGCAGTGCCAAAAATAAATGGCGCGTAGATTGCGTGTAATCTTCTAGTAATTCTAGTCTTCTTGCTTCAGACAGATGACTTTCGTATGACCAATTCATCTCATTTACAGATTGCAATGGCTGTTGATCTCGAAATTGTCGTTTCATTTTACTATTTCGAATTAAAAATATTATAACGAATCCTAACAGCACTATGATGATAAGGATCATGATTATTAACAATGGCCCAGAAGCATTTCCAGCCGATTCCATTGAGGGAAATAAATTAGCTAATTGCTCAGCAATCCATTTTTTTGCCTTTTCCCACCAAATCGCAAAAATATTTGTTGGTTCATTGTAATATGCTTGATATTCTTTTCCATTTAAAATTTCCTGTAGTTTTTCCTTCGTTTTATTCGCATCTTGCACTTATCCATCACCTACCTTAAAAACAAGCTCACTTTCACCTCATCAATAGCTGTTCAGATATTATCGGATTTACACGATAATATCTGAACCTTCCATTTTTGAGGGTACTTTTATTTGCTAGTCAATTCATCATAATTAAATTTCATATCTATCAATATGTCACTTCACAGAGTAAATTAATAAGTTAAATAGATTTATAGTCTTGAATCATCTCTTTTAAGTCTTCCGCATCATTTCTTGTTTTTAAGTCAAGGTATATAACTGCATATCCTACATTGAAAAACAAAGTTGTAAATAATGAGATAATGTTGACAATAACAGCAAATAATACACTGTTTCCTAGGAACATGCCAAAGGTAAATTCAACAGCAGTACTTATGCTGGTTATGATTAAATAGAAAATAATATATAATCCCATCAAAACCCAAGTACGATTTCGTGTTAATCCCCAGCTTCTCGTAAAACCAGGTGATTCTCGATCTAGTACAACAGATCCAAAATAAAAGCTCCATCGTGTTAATAAATAGCCAATTAATACTGCGAAGCCAAGAAATAAAAGAATACTAATAATGATTGCAAGTGTTGGGCTGGAAATCGCACCGAAAAAACCTATTAATATGATCATGTATAATGGAATAACAATAATCCCAAATATTATAAGTGAGAATAAAATCGTACTTCCTAATATCGGCCAAAAGCGAGAAAAAGCTTCTTTAATAACTGAGCCAACCGTATAATCTTCATTATTGCGAAGATGATTAATGGCAAAAAGAATCGCTGCTTTACCAATTGGAAAAAGAATAATACCAAGAATACCAGTAATAAAACCGCCACCAATTCCAACTAATGGTGCCATACCATAAAATTCTTCCGGTTCAGCGAAACCATTTACTATTTGTTCATACCACATCTCACCACTTCCAAGTGCTCTGAAAAAGCTAGCGCCTGCAAAAAGATCGATGATAGCTTGTAATAAATATACCGGTCCCATAAAAATGAGCAGGATTAAGAAAAAATCTGAAAAGCGATTTTTGCTTAAACTAAACGTATGATCAAGAATTTCTCCGAATCTTTTTGGTTTATTAAATTTTGTATCCAAATAGTAATCCTCCTAATATATAGAATAGTCATACCGCTTATTTTACCATTAATCTGACATATTTTGATCGTTAATACTAAAATAATAGTATAGCATTTCATAAGAGTAATGATAAGATTAATAGTCAGAATATTTACGTTCATAATGAGCTAAGGCTAATAGTGGAAAAATATAGCGATAGCTATGGTAATGAACATAAAAGTCCCCTCCCATTCCTTGCCCTGCTGGATATTCTGTTGTCCAATCCTTCTTTAAAATGTTTTCTAATAAATATTTTATTCCATTTTTAATAGCTGATGTCGGGGCATTATTCACTGATATTAATGCGTCGACTGCCCATGCAGTATGGGTTAAAGTACTCACATGTAATGGAATATACGTATTATGAGTATCGCTTCTACATGATTCTCCCCATCCTCCATCAGCATTTTGAATATCGTCTAACCATTTGACTGCTCTAAATATCGAAGGATTCATCTTCTGCTTACTAATGGCTGTTAGTCCTGTAATTGCTGCCCAAGTCCCATATACATAACAAATCCCCCATCGTCCATACCAAGAGCCATCCTTTTCTTGATTTTCCATTAGCCAATTCGCCCCAGCGCGAATGAGTGAATGATTTTTGTCTATATTCGTATAATCACCAAGAAACTGCAATGTCCTACCCGTAAGATCGGCTGATGAAGGATCAAGCACAATAAATTTCGCTTTTTCGATCGGCAGTTGCTCCAAAAGTTTACTATTTGTATTTCGTTCAAAGGCCGGCCACCCACCATCATCATTTTGCATCGATAACACCCAATGGACTCCTCTTTCCCATGATGTACGAAAGTGAATATCATCTTGAACGTTATTTATGATAGATCTTAAGGTTGCAGTCGTATCATCCACATCTGGTTGAATCGTATTTTGATCTTGAAAACCCCAACCCCCTGGTAATGCATGAGGATTGTGAACTGCCCAATCTCCATATTTTTGTTGCTGATGTTTCACTAAATAATCATTTGCCTTCTTTATCATCGGATCTACATGAGAAATACCTGCCTCCTGCAATGAATAATTTATTAAAGAAGTATTCCACACTGAAGCATTCGTATATTGAATATGTGAGAAGCCATTTATTTCACATTTCATCGACTTCAATCCGCTAATGGCTTTTATGATAACCGGATGTGACTTTGAATACCCTAAAGATAGTAAGGAAAAAATCATGAGGAAAGTGGAACTAAAGTAGTTATAAAATGTTCCATCAGGTTCTATTCGGTCTAACATATATTGCTTTGCTTTTTCCAATGCAAGCTTATGAAGCTGAATTGGCAAGCCTATTAAACTATTAATCCCATTTTCTATTACAGAAAATAAAGATCGCCAGCCGCTAGACCCACTAAAACCAAACGAATTTTCAATATGTACTTCTTCATTATGAAGAAATAAATCTGATAAATTTGGGCTTTTATCTGTTTTTAATGCAAATTTGCGATCTGCGAGAATCATTAGCGGAGTTAAATTAGCTCTGCCAAAAACAGAAAAGCTATAAAAATTTATCGGCAACATGGTAGGAAGCAATATTAATTCGACTGGTAAAGGGAAAAAGTCTGGCCATTTCATATGTCCTGTAATCGCCAGCATCATTTTCGTAAACATATGACTATTTTCAAGGCCGCCATTCGTTAATATAAAGTGTTTGGCTCTTTCTAGTCTCACGTCCCTTTCGTCCATATATCCAGAATAACGCAGAGCAGAGTATGCCTCAATTGTTATGGATAAATTTCCGTTACCTTCATCATAAAAAAGCTTCCATGCCCCATTTTCCTCTTGTTTGCTCAGCAGTCTTTCTGTCAGCTGCTTTATTAAATTTTCATCATCAATTTTTAAAGTTCTTAATAAGATGATCATATAACTATCAGTCGATATTCCAGTGTCAAATGGATAGTTCCACGATCCGTCTGAAGATTGGTCTCTTCTTAGTTTTTCAATGATCTGATTTATTCCATCAGGAATGTGTTTCATCTTCATTATCAGTCCTTTCGTGTTGAATAAATGTTTAATCTATACATATTCACTTAAAAACAAGACCATTCATCGGAGGAGGTCATTCACATATTCAATAAATTTTTTAACAAGAAAGAACGAAGACCGCTCTCCAACACACAAATTAAATTAAAAAAAGAATTAAAGAAAAAACAAAATAAATTTACGGCATTAGAAAAGCTTTCAAGGAATGAATCATTGATCATAGAAAAAATAAAAACACGGACAAGTTTACTTAATTTAAATAATATTACAAGAACAAAAGCTTACTTAGATTTTTATCACTCTCATCCTGAAGTTCATTGGGCCTTTTTAGGACATATGGTATCCAGAAATGGTGGATGGAATATGACTGATTTGAAAGGTGGGCTGCATTCGAAATTATTAACACGGAAAGAAAGCAACTCATTTTTTACGTTTTTAGAACGTGGAAATTGGCTTATTTTTCAAGATGCCTATCCACAGTTTTTGCTATATGAAGAAAGTAAAAGGATTGGCAAAAATTTATTTTATCTATTGCCCTATTTACATGTATCTAAATTTATGGAGATTATTTGGAACTACTTCTTACAGGAGGATGATCGATATATACTCACAATGGCACTTGTCATAAATGAACAAAATTATTTAGAAACAAGGGTGTTGCAAAATCCTTTATTTATCAAGGAAGTTTTCAACACATTTGAGTTCAAAGTACAAGATATTTTATCAATGAATCATATTCTTTTTCCTTATGTTGAAAACGGAAGAATAAAGCTTATCGGAGAAACACTGCACCATTTTAAGAGTTTACATGAGCGAATCTTATTAGGTAAACGATTATATGCCATTTTATATAATGATCTAAGTCTTTTAAAGTTAGTGGAAAAGTGGGCAGCAGAAAATCCCCATACAGGATCCCGAAAAGATTATTGGCCTCATTTTTTTCATCATATTAATGAGGGTGTTCCAGGAAGGATATTGAAACCAACAATTAGAGCCTGTCAGTTACTGCCAGGCTCGCCAAGAATATATAGTCCTCATCTTAAGGCTGTATGGAAAAATATTGAACAAGAAAGAGCTGAAATTGGAGACTGGTATACAAATTGGTCAGTCATTCATTACTTATCCGAACAAAAAGAAAAGCAAGATGGGAAGATTGAAAATGACTATTGTAAAACACTCGAAAGACTCGAACTTGCCTGTATCACGAAAAAAGCGATTACGTTACGGGATTGACATTAAAAAATATATTCCTTCTATTCTTCTAGGCTCACTTATCTCTACTTATCTAGATTTATATTTTATTGGTAAAGGCATGTATTATTTTCCACATCGGCCACTGCCGTCCATTTTTTCGATTAACATAATCTTTCTGCTAATTGGACTTCCATTATTAATCATTTTATTTCTTATCGTTTGTGAAAAAATAAATGGGTGGAAAAAACTTATGTTCATCTTATTCATAAGCTTAAGTATGGCGGTTTTCGAAAAGTTCTCTGAATCTCTTGGATATTTTGTCCATGACGATTCGTGGAAGCATATATACTCACTATTTGGCTATTTTACTTTTTTTACATTCATTTATTTCTTTAATCGAATAAATAAGTGTTCATGATATTTGTAAGAGATTGCAAGAATCGATATAATAGCATTATATGTCGTTCGTTAATAAATCGATAGGAGAAATGAACATGCAAAAGGAACCGTCTCTTAAAATAAAATCTAAGCTTTGGATATCACTTGAAGATGAAGTTATTTTTGGACTTGGACGGATTCGGTTATTTGAAGCTATTGAAAAAACAGGTTCAATGAGTCAAGCTGCTGCAATGCTTGGAATGTCATATCGTGCTGCATGGGGAAAGGTGAAGGCTACAGAGGAACGCTTACAACTTTCACTCGTTGAAAGACAGCAAGGAAACCGCAGGCAAGGAACAACCTTAACACCTGCGGGAAAAGAGCTGCTCTTACGTTATTCTGAATTTCAGAATGAAGCATACATTCAGCTCGATTATTTATTTGAAAAACATTTAGGTGATCTATTTCAGAATTTAAAAAACTCAGATGTTGCTAATAAGTAACTTAGTCGGATGAATGAATATTCAGCTTGGATATGAATTTATGGCTGATTTCATTGTGGGTGTTAATTCAAACCAATCATCATAATTCATCTCAAATTCCTTTAAATGCTTAAACTCATTTGACATTGGGATATTTCGATAATCAGCCTTATAATGCTCAGCATTATCTACGATATCGCATATCCCTTTAGCAATATATAGCACTTCTTTTTCTGTCATTGTTGGGTGTAGTGAAACCCGAACCCATCCTGGTTTGACGTAATAATTGCCTTTATCAATTTCATTCGTAATCAAACGGGAGTTAGATTTATTAATATTTAACAAATAATGACCGTACGTACCTGCGCATGAACAGCCGCCCCTTACTTGAATTCCATGAACATCATTTAATAATTTCACTATTAATTGGTAAGACAGACCATCAACATAAAATGAAATAATCGGAAGACGATCTTTTTTCTGCTTCTCAAAAAGAATTATTTTCCTGTTTTTATTTACTTGATCAAAAAACAGATGTAGAAGCTTATTGTCTTGGGCTTTCATATATTCAATGCCCATTTCCTCTTTAAGCCGAATCGATAACGCGGTTTTAATCGCCTGTAAAAAACCTGGGGTTCCCCCATCTTCCCGTTCTTCTATATTGAATAAATACGATTTCTCTCCCCATGGATTTGTCCAGTTTACTGTACCTCCGCCGGGTCTGTCAGGGACAGCGTTTTCATATAGATTTTTATCCATAATGGCTACCCCCATTGTACCTGGTCCGCCTAAAAATTTATGAGGGGAGAAAAAGATTCCATCCAATTTTTCTAATGGGTTTTCTGGGTGCATATTCATTTTTACATAAGGAGCTGAGGCTGAAAAATCAATAAAGCAAATGCCTCCATATCGATGCATGACTTCTGCTAA
This sequence comes from Cytobacillus sp. Bva_UNVM-123, assembly GCF_046351715.2. NCBI lineage: Bacteria > Bacillati > Bacillota > Bacilli > Caryophanales > Bacillaceae > Cytobacillus > Cytobacillus sp. Bva_UNVM-123. The sequence continues at coordinate 2,420,452 of NZ_CM177772.1, read as the reverse complement.
TTGATAATAGGGCGTTTGAATGCCTGTTACATTTGAACAAGCAGTGAAAGCGCCAATTTTCAACGGTCTATCCTTATATTTTTGGATCGTTTTTTCCAATATGGCAGGGCATACGTCTCCAGACTCATTCGGAGGCAATACGACAACATCAGCAATCGTCTCTTCCCAGCTTACATGATTAGAATGATGCTCCATGTGAGTAATAAAGACAACTGGTTTAGGAAAAGTTAAAATCTCCTTTAGATTTCGATATCTTTCATGAAGAGTTAAACCCAAAATTCTTTGAATTTTACAGACGGCTCCAGTCATTCCTGAGCCTTCAAAAAATAGAACATCATTATCAGAAGCATTGACATGAAGTTTGATAATCTGTTTTGCTTCTTCGTAAACTCTTGTCATGCTTTTTCCTGTTATATTTGTTTCTGTATGTGTATTTGCAACAAATGGACCGAATTGGTGCATAAGCTTCTCTTCTATTGCTTTATAAAGTCTGCCACTAGCCGTCCAGTCCGCGTAATAAATTTTCTTTTTTCCATATGGAGTGTGAAATACTTGATCGCAGCCAATAACTTGTTCTCGAAAAAATTGAAAATGCTTGTCTAAATTGATCATGTTCTCATCCTCTCAACTTAAAAAAGCGAATCGCAAGAACATAACGATTCGCTCTTTATATTGTTAAGCGTTCAACTTGTGGGAATTTCCACTATACTTTTCGTTTTTCTTTTCTTCTTGTTCTTTTAATTCTTTATACCAAAGTTCATGATGATGTTCTGCGTACTCTTTATCCATATATCCTGAAGCCATGGCATTGAAGGAAGCTCGCTCATGTGGATGGAATACAGTCAAATAAATATGAACAAAGAAGAACAAAGTTAATAACACGGCAGAAAGGTCATGAATAAAAATCATATATAAACCTGCTGTTGCAGTAAACCAGCCAAACCACAAAGCAAAGCCAGAAACGGCTAAAAGAATACCACAGATGACAGCAAATAAATAGTACATCTTTTGACCAGAATTATACTTTTCTTGTGGAGGCATATCACCGCCTCCGACAAAGTAGTGCTTTGGTGCTACTTTTAGCCAACCAAGATCCCTCTTTTTCCATTTAAAAGCGCCCAAAAAACCAAATCGTTTCTTTGAAAAGATAAAGTAAATAATAGGTGCTACCACAAACATAACGGCACCAATGCGATGCATAAGTCTGACAACATACCCAGCTTCATTCACTAATAATGCAGATGTACCTTCGAAGAAAACTGCATACCCTGTAAGCAAAGCCATTACAAAGCCCACGGCCACCGTCCAGTGCATAATCATGTCTGAACGGTTATAACGTTTTACTAATTTTTTTCCTTGCTTACTCATCCCCTTCGCCTCCATTTTGTGAATGATCTTGCTGGTTTTCATCTTTATTGTACGTTGCAGATGAAACAATAAAGTTCGCCAATAGTCCTACAGCTGTTGCTCCCATAAATAATTGCGTTACAGGTTTTAAAACATCTTTACGGAAACCAATTAACTCATTTGTTTTAGGTTGAGCAGGCAAACCGTACGTTTCAGGGTCTTCTGTTAACACATAGATGTAGTGTGTTCCACCCATCAATTTATCCCCGTAAACATTCGCTTTCGGAAATCTATCTTTAATTCTAGCTACACGGTCATGAGCTTTCTTAACAGCGGCATCCCATGTATCAAATTCTAAGCAATTCGTCGGACAAGTCTGAACACAAGCTGGCATTTCCCCATTTGTCACTCGGTCCTGACAGAAATCACATTTATTCATGCGCTTATTCCCAGTTAATGAATCCGTCTCATACCGTGGAATATCAAATGGGCAGGCTTTTGAACAGTACGTACAGCCGATGCACTTCTCGTTTTCAAACCCTACAAAACCATCACTATGAGTAAATAAGGCATGTGATGGACAAACCTCTACACATGGTGCTTCTGAGCAATGCATACATTGGTCTTTGCGAATTAACCAATCCATAATACCTGTTGACTCATCATATTGCTCCGTAAATTTCATCAACATAAGCGTGTTGACTGAACGGTCTGCTGGATTTTGATAAGTCCCCGGGACTTTAGTAAATTCAGTCGCCGGGAGATTATGCCATTCCTTACAAGCTAGTTGACAAGCTTTACAGCCTGTACAAAGTGAAGTATCAACCAAGATCGCTTTATCATTTCCTCTAGCCATGGTTATTTACCTCCCTTTGTGACATTACAGCTGCATGCTTTATATTCTGGAGTACCTGTATTTGGATCAGCAGCTGAGTTCGTTACTTTATTAATAGACTCACCGTGGACTAATCCTTTATAACCCCAACCCCATGGCACACCAACAACTTCAACATCCCTGCCGTCAACCTTCAAGGTTTGGATCCGATCCGTTACCATCGCGTCGATCGTAACTTCACCCCGAGCAGTTGAAATTGTAACAGGATCTCCTGATTTTACACCAATTTTTTTTGCAAGGTTTTTACTGATTTCGGCGAAATTAGATGGCATCAGCTCATTTAATTGAGGTGTATTACGTGTTACACCACCTGATAGGAATTGCTCCGTCACCATGTAAGTCGTCAATACATATGGATAATCCTTTGCTTCACCAGTTTTTTGGAACTCTGGTACCTCCAATGTACGCATCATTGGATTAGATTGCTGTGTAAACATCGGATTCTTCACTGGTGATTCGATTGGCTCATAGTGAACAGGTAGAGGTCCATCGCCAATCCCACCTTCTGTAATAACAGGAGCCACTTTAAAAATATTTGGATCATATCCTGGGTTAAGCTCAATTTCAGGTGCATCTTTTTGCAGATGTTTATACACGGTACGGAATAGTGCAGCTTTTCCTTCACCGGTTGAAAATACTTTACTGCCTTCTGGTGTATCTGGTGCTTTGTCTTTCGCAGCAACGTGCAAAATATCGTTTCCAACCCAGCTCGTGCCATCCCACCAGACTAGTGCTCTGTCCTTGTCCAGGGGCTGTCCATTTTTATTTACGGAACCACGATTCCATAGAACACGAGTATTACCCGGCCAAGCAAATGTCCAATTAGGATGAATACCTAAACCACTTGGATCAGAATTATCATGACGTAAAGAGTGATTTCCTTCTTCCGTAATAACCCCTGTGTATAAACCAGCTAAACCAGAAGACACCGTTCCTGGTTCTGCTTTCTGAATTTGCCCACTCGTATTTAATAATTTTCCAGTTGTTAAATCATAGCCATTCATTTCTTTAAGGACTGCTTCCATGTCGATTCCATGACCTTTAGCTGGATAATCCCATGTTAAGTCAAGAATTGGTTTATCTTTCGGATCGCTGCTGTTTGCATATAATTCTCTTACTTTATTCATTATTTCATAGAGAATATCAGCATCTGGCAATGCTTCTCCTGGAGCTGGAACGCATGCATGTTTCCCTTGAACCCAACGAGCAGAGTTTGTCATCGTTCCGTCTTTTTCGAAGGCCATCGCAGCTGGCAATAGAAGAACTTCTGTTTTAACATCTTTCGGATCAAGGTCTGGGTGCTGCCAGAATGAAGACGTCTCCGTTTCAAAAATTTCCCCAACAACTAACAAGTCTAAATTGCTTAAACCATTCCAAACCATATCTAAGTTTGGCGTACTAACAGCTGGATTCTGTGCAAAAATGAAGCCCATCTTAAATGCCTTTTGATTCAGCTTTTCAAAAATCGGTACATAGTTAGCAGCTGAATTTTTGGAACTACGCTTTGGAATATTATGATAGCCAAATTCGTTTTCCGGTGTGGCTTTATCTCCATACCAAGCTTTTAATAATGAAATCAATTGCTTACTCTTCGATGTTCCGACTGCTTTTACATAATCATTTAACGTTGGAAGCCCATCTGTTGGAATAGGTAAATATCCTGGTAAAATATGTGCCAAGCAAGCCATATCTGTTGAACCTTGAACATTCGGCTCCCCACGGTTCGCATTAATACCGCCGCCTGCTTTACCCATGTTACCAAGTAGCATTTGAATAATCGCATACATTCTGATTCCTTGTACACCTACTGATTTTTGCGTCATGCCAAGTGCGTATAGAATCGTTCCTGGACGATTGTGAACAAACGTCTCAGCAACAAGTTTCACTGTTTCAACTGGCATTCCTGTAATTTCAAAAGCTTTTTCAAACGTATAATCTTTAAAATGTTCCTTCAATTTCGTTAAGACGCTATTCGGATCACTTAGAGAATCTGCCTTAAGCGGAAATCCCTTTTCATCAAGTTGATAGGTCCAAGTTTCTTTGTTGTATGGAGCTCCCTCTGTATATCCTGAGAACAATCCATCATGGAAACTAAAGTCTGGATTTACTTTATATTGGGCATTTGTATGCTCTAAAAGATAATCTTCGTCATACAACTTATTATCTAGAATGTATTTCACAATCGCACCTAAGTATCCAATATCTGTACCCGGACGAACAGGTGCATAAATATCAGCTACTTTTACTGTACGATTAAATCTTGGGTCAACCACGATTAATTTTGCACCACGTTTTTGTGCTTCTAAAACCCAGCGCATTGCAAAAGGATGACATTCAGCTGTGTTATTCCCACCAATTAAAATGACATTTGCATTTTTCATATCTGTAAAGCTATTCGTCATTGCACCACTACCAAATGAAGGGGCTAAACTAGCCACCGTAGGAGCGTGTCAAACTTCGGCCTGGTGAGTATAATTATGTATCCCTAAAGCTCGGTTAAATTTCGTATAAAGATAAGCTTCTTCATTATCTATTTCAGCACTTCCTAGGCTGAAAATACCGTCTACACGATTAACCGTTACTTCTTTTCCATTGATGTTAACAGTTTTAGTGATCGTTTCTTCACGAACCTCTTTGACTTTATTTGCAATTTTGTCAATCGCTTCTTCCCAAGAAATCGGCTCCCATTTATCGCTTCCTGGTTTTCTAACGAGAGGATGCGTTAAACGCAACTCTGAGTTTGGCATTTCTTTAAGCGAACGTCCTTTTGGACATAATGCTCCCTCATTAATTGGATGGTCTTTTAAACCCTCCGTAGAAATAACACGATTATTTTTCACCTTTACTTCTATTCCACAACCCACGGAACAAAAGTGGCAGATCCCATAAGCAGACGTAGCACCAGCAGTCATTAGTGGAAACGCTTTCTCAACATCCTCCGACTTAGCACTAGCCTTCTTTTCTGCCAAGGCTGTTGCAGCTACAGAAGCTGCAGTGAACTTCATAAAACTACGCCTTGTTAGTTTTGGCATATTACAATTCCCCCTCTTACAAAAGCTTTAAGCCTTAAAAAATATTAATATGTCTTTTCAGGCATATATTGATTAATAGGATAAACAAAGCTCCTGTTAAGCTAGATTCTGATTCATATCGCTTCTTAAATTACAATAAAATTGGGGTTCTAAGTAATTAAGGGGATAGCGATAAAAATCATAGCCTAGCGTAAAACTAATATATGTCACACAAGACATATATTAATCAAAAGACATATTAAACATAATGATATTACTAATAAACTACATTTTTAGATGTTAGTTTTGTCACATTAATTGTGACTAATTTACGAACTATTATATACAAAAGAAAAAAAGAGCTATAAAACAGCTCTTTTTCGATTCATAGATAGTTAAAATGTCACTAATCATTCATATTTATTCAACAATTACACGCCAGCCAAATGGATCAGGCAAGGTTCCGTTTTGAATTCCTGTTAATGTTTCATACAATTTCTTTGAAATAACGCCGGTTTCCCCATTGTTAATTGATAACTTTTCATTTCTCCAAAAAAGCTCACCGACTGGAGAAATAACAGCTGCGGTACCAGTTCCAAATGCTTCTTCCAATAGTCCTGATTTATACGCCTCAAATATTTCATCCATTGATATTTTTCGTTCAATGATCGGCATATTCCAATGTTTTAGTAGATTAATAATTGAATCTCTCGTTACCCCTTCAAGAATGCTTCCATTTAATGCAGGTGTAATAATCTCACCATTTATTTTGAAGAATATATTCATACTGCCAACTTCTTCAATATATTTCCTTTCTTTCCCATCTAGCCATAATACTTGAGAATACCCTATTTCATTAGAAACTTCTTGCGCCTTCAGACCTGCGGCATAGTTTCCAGCTGTTTTAGCATTACCTGTTCCACCAGCGACAGCACGAACGTATTCAGTCTCAACTGCGATCTTTACAGGATTAATTCCTTCTTTATAATAGGCTCCAACAGGAGACAAAATGATGATAAATGAATAGGTTAAAGAGGGTGACACGCCTAAATGAGCCTCAGTCGAAATAATAAATGGACGAACATAAAGTGATGTTCCTTCAATATTAGGGATCCAATCTCTATCAATTGAAATTAATTTCTTGAGTGCTTCTAACGCGAAATCTTCATCAATTCCCGGCATGCATAAGCGTTCACTTGAACGATTCATACGTTCGAAATTCTTATTCGGTCTGAAAAGAAAAACTTGCTCATCTTTCGTTAAATAAGCTTTAAGACCTTCAAATACTGTTTGACCATAATGAAAAATGACTGCAGCAGGGTCTAAAGTTAAAGACTGATATGGTACAATTCGAGCATCATGCCAACCTTTTCCCTCTGTATAATCCATGATAAACATATGGTCTGTGAAGGTTCTTCCAAACTCAAGTTTATTAAATGCCGGTTTTTGTTTTTTGGATGTTGTTAATGTAACTTCAATTTGATAGTCTTTCATCTTACTTGCTCCCTGTCTACTTTTGATATTTATATAATTTTCAAATAATGAATGTAATAGTTATTATCCGCCAACTAATAGTCTTTGTCGAGTGAATTTTCAATTTTTTTTAAAATAATCGGTCATATAAAAAGCAATTGGTGAATGGCCAATTGCTTCATTATGATAAAGTGTTTTGCATTATAATTTAACCCTTTGAAGACGCAGTGCGTTAAGAACAACCGAAACGGAACTAAATGCCATTGCGGCTCCTGCAAGCCATGGCGCAAGAAACCCTATTGCTGCGACCGGAATTCCGATTGTATTATATCCAAATGCCCAAAATAAGTTTTGCTTAATATTACGAATCGTTTGTTTGCTCATATAAATCGCATCTGCAATACTATTTAAGTCTCCTCTAATTAGCGTAATATCTGCTGCCTCCATCGCAACATCTGTCCCAGTACCAATTGCCATCCCGATATCCGCAAGGGCTAAAGCAGGTGCGTCGTTAATGCCATCACCGACCATCGCAACCTTCTTCCCTTTTTCTTGAATTTTCTTAATCTCAAGTGCCTTTCCTTCTGGTAGCACCTCAGCAATGATATGATCAATCCCAGCTTGATTTGCAATTGCTTTTGCAGTTAGCTCATTATCGCCAGTTATCATAATGACATCAAGTCCCATATCTTTTAAACGTTTAATTGCATGTTGTGATGTATCTTTAATTGTATCAGCCACCGCAACAATTCCAGAATATTTCCCATCTATTGCTGTAAGCATGGCTGTTTTCCCTTGTTTTTCAAGATAAGTCATCTCTTCTAGCACATTATCTACGTTAATATTAAATTTCTTCATTAAACGACGTGTTCCGATCAGGACTTCTCTACCTTGAATAGCTGCCTTTATACCATGACCTGGAATTGCTTCAAAATGACTAATATCCTTAAATGGAATTTGCTTTTCTTTTACACCGTCAACTATTGCTTGTGCAAGAGGATGCTCAGACTGCTTCTCTGCAGAACCAATCAATGATAAAAATTCTGCTTTTTCAAGGTCTGTTATTACATCTGTTAAAATAGGAGCTCCATTTGTAATCGTTCCTGTTTTGTCAAGGACAACCGTGTCAATTTGATGTGTCATTTCAAGATGTTCTCCGCCTTTGAATAGAATTCCGAATTCTGCAGCACGACCAGACCCTGCCATGATCGATGTCGGAGTGGCGAGTCCTAATGCACATGGACAGGCTATGACAAGCACAGCAATTAGTTTTTCAAGTGCTTCTGCGAAATCACCTGGAGAAACAAACATGTACCAAATAACAAAAGTGATGACTGCAATCGTAACAACAATAGGAACGAAAATACCTGAAATATAATCAGCCATCCTTTGAATTGGTGCTTTCGAACCTTGTGCTTCTTCAACAACTTTAATAATTTGTGCAAGGGCGGTATCTTTCCCAACCTTTGTCGCTTTTACTTTTAAAAAGCCATTTTTATTAATGGTTGACCCGATAACTTCATCACCAACCGTCTTGTCTACTGGAACACTTTCACCCGTGATCATCGATTCATCTATAGCAGATAAACCTTCTAGAATGATTCCGTCAACAGGTATTTTCTCACCAGGTTTTATTAAGACGATATCACCTGCTAGCACTTCTTCTAGCGGAACTTCCATTTCCACTTCATCACGCATGATTAAAGCCGTTTTTGCTTGCAATCCCATCAGCTTCTTAATAGCTTCAGATGAACGTCCCTTTGCTTTCGCTTCAAAGAGTTTACCAAGAATAATTAATGTGATTAGAACGGCACTTGTTTCGAAGTAAAGACCAACTGAATGTGTATTGTCCCTAATTGTTTCAAATGCTAAATACACACTATAAAAATAAGCTGCTGACGTCCCAAGCGCGACTAGAACATCCATATTCGCACTTTTATTTTTCAATGCTTTATATGCTCCGACATAAAATTGCTTCCCAACATAAAATTGGACAGGTGTTGCAAGCGCCATTTGAACCCACGGGTTCATCAGCACATCTGGAACATACAAAAAGGATGTAAAACTAAAGTGCGCAACCATTGTCCAGAGTAAAGGAAGCGATAAAATTAAGGAAATCATAAACTTCCTTTGCTGAGATTTTATTTCTTGTAAACGATGATCGGCCGTTTTGTCTTTATCTTCATTTACTATGCTCGCACCATAACCGAGCTGCTTTATCTTTTCAATCATATCTTTCTGTGAAATGGCTAAAGGATTGTATTCGATAGTAGCTTTTTCTAGTGCTAAATTAACGGTTGCGTGATTGACACCTTTCATTTTGTTAAGTCCTTTTTCGATCCTTGTTGAACAAGCAGCACATGTCATCCCTGTAAGAACGAGTTCGGTTTTATCTGTAACAACATCATAGCCTAAATTTCTAATTTTTGTTTGAATATCTGCTGCTTCGATTGTAGCTGAATTAAATTTGACTGCAGCTTTTTCAAGAGCTAGATTGACATTGGCTTCCTCTATCCCTTCCATTTTATTCAAAGCTTTTTCAATTCGAGCAGAGCAAGCCGCACATGTCATCCCTGTCACTTGAAATTGAGTTTCAATGATCTTTTCACTCATATTAAAAACCCCTTATACCTATAGTGGGTATATTTTATTTTAAAAAAGAGCGTGCTAGCAATAGCATAAGCACGATCCTTATTATTATTTTATTGCGATTAAAATACAAACTAACTTCAAATACCATTGGCTTTCTACGCCGGATTAATTTACATCATATCCTTGATCATCTATTGTTTCTTTAATTTTATCTAAAGAAACTTCAGAAGCGTTGTATTCAACGTCTACTGTGCCATTATTTAAATGAACCTGTACACTTGCAACTCCTCGCAATTCACCAACACTACCTTCAACTGCTTTTACACAATGACCGCAAGACATTCCTGCTACTTTTAATGTTGCCTTTTCCATTATTTATCCATCTCCTTATTTTTTCATTAATTTTTGTATCGTCACTAAAAACTCATCTAATACTTCTGTATCGCCTTCTTGAAGTCGATCAACAACACAACCTTTAAAATGACCTTCGAGAAGAATTTTAGCCACACTGTTTAATGCGGATTGAGTAGCAGAAATTTGGGTAATCACATCATCACAATAAGTATCTCTTTCAATCATTCCTTTTATCCCGCGGATTTGTCCTTCAATTCGATTTAAACGGGTAACAAGATTTTTCTTCACTTTTTCAGAATGATGGCTTTTTCTGCCACTTCCAGATAAACAACAGCTTTCTTCCTCGATAAAGTTTGTGTTATTTTCTGATTCGGTTCCCATATGGTCCCCCTCCTCAATTTTCATTATATTATACCCCTGTATGGTATGTAAAGAGAAGAAAATCATTATCATATGACTTTTTTGTGAACTCTTTACTTAAACCATCCTTTTTCTTTTGATTGAGTGATGGCTTCAATTCTGTTTTTTACTTCAAGCTTGTCTAGTATTTGAGAAATATAGTTTCTTACAGTTCCTGTTTTTATACGAAGCTCATCAGCAATTTCCTTCGTATTCTTCCCATCAGCAACTAATCCCAAAACAGCTTTTTCACGCTCTGTTAACGGATTTTCCTCACTATATACATCATCCATCAGTTCAGGAGCATACACTCGCCTGCCAGTCATAACGGTTCGAATGGAGCCTGCTAGCTCTTCACTTGGACTATCTTTTAACAAATACCCTTTTACCCCGGCTTTAATTGCTCTTTGAAAATAGCCTGAGCGCGCAAATGTAGTTAAAATAATTACTTTACAATCATAATTTTGTAGTTCTTCAGCTGCTTCCAACCCACTTTTTTCTGGCATTTCTATGTCCATCATACAAATATCTGGTTGCAGCTTTTTTACTAAAGAAATGGCTTCTTCACCATTACTCGCTTTCCCTACAACCTCCATATCCTCTTCCAAATTAAGTAATGAACCTAATGCTCCCAACATCATTCGCTGATCTTCAGCAATGACAATTCGAATCATTGAAGCTCCTCCTTTTCTATCTGCCTTACTACACTTGGTATTTTCATCTTAATAGTCGTTCCACTATTTGAAGAAATATTTAAGGTTCCATTTACAAATTCGAGGCGTTCCTTCATTCCTTTAATCCCATTCCCTTTTGACAAATCATCGTCTTCGGTTATCCCTATTCCATTATCACTAATAACCATACTAATCGCATTAGGTGTTTGCTCAATTTTTATTTCACATATTGTGGCACGACTATGCTTGACAATATTCGTTACAGCTTCTTTTAAACACATACTAAGGATATTTTCAAGAAAAACTGAAACATTTGTCAATTTCATTTCACCATCAAATTTATATTGTATCTCAGCTGCTTTTAAAATTTGTTTAATTCGTACAAGCTCTTCCTTCACACGAATTCCACGCATTTGCGAGACCATTTTTCTAACTTCATTTAAAGCTGTCCTAGCTGTTTGTTGTACATCTTTCATTTCACTACGAGCTTGTTCTGGATCTTTGACAACTAACTTTCTTGCTAAGTCACTTTTAAGTCCTATCAGAGAAAGCTTCTGACCTAGTGTATCGTGTAGGTCGCGTGCAATTCGTTGTCTCTCCTCCTGCTTTACAAGCTCTGCTATTCTTTTATTTGCAACCTCAAGCTGGGCTTCGAGCTTTTCTTGTTTTTTCTTATTATAAAGGTTAAAAGGGAGAAGAATAATACTAATCCAAATAATGATAATAAACGGCAATTGCTTTAAAAATAACTCATCCTTAAGAACAAAGTTATAATTAATTGAAATGGTCGTACACACTAAGTGAATAATATATAAGATGAGGAAAGCAATTCGATTTTTTATATTCCCATTATAATAAGCAATATAAAAAGCAAAATAGACAAATTGAAAAAGAATCGTCATGGCCATCGAAATGGCGATAAGAATCCCCGTCCATAAATAGACCGCCCATTTTTTCGAAATAAAGGCAAAACGGTAGGATATAAAAAATAAAATTGTCAGAACAATGCCGACAATTACTTCAATTGTGGAAGAAGATTGAAATATGAAATAGAACGGTAAAATACTAACAACACTCCATATATATGGAGATATACCAGAACTTTTTAATATGGCTAATTTACTTTTTAGCATCTTAAAAAACCTCTTTAGGAAGGAAGTACAAGAAGTGGCAACAGATTGCTCCTTACTGTACTTCCTCTATGAGAATTATTGTATTGAACTTGGTGCTAATTTTACCACAATCTCATAATAAATGTTACTAAATCAACGTACAATGCTTTGCTTTGACGTTAAATCAGCCTTATTATTTTGGCGCAAATAAGCTAAAGCCTCTTTATAACCAACAAATTTATTATTTTGTTCATCCCAAAGGCGAAATTTAAGCGATTGTAAACTAGTCGCTAATGTAACAGTTGGAACATTCTTTAAAGGGTCTGAATTATTATGAGCCTCTTCAAGCTTATAGTTTGGCACTCTTGGACTTAAGTGATGTACATGATGATAGCCAATATTACCCGTAATCCATTGCAACGGTTTTGGAAGTTTATAAAAAGAACTCCCTTCTACTGCCGCTTTCACATATTCCCAATTTTCATCAGCCTCGAAGTATGAATCTTCAAAAGTATGCTGCACATAAAATAACCAGATACCAGCTGCTCCAGAAATTAGAAAGATTGGTGCTTGAACAAGAAGGAATGCCTCCCAACCAATTAACCAGCACAGTAAACTATATAGTGCAACAATACAAATATTCGTTAAATAAGTATTTAAACGCTCATTCAAGCGTGCTCCTTTTCTGTTAAAACGATTTTTTATTAAAAAATTATACATTGGACCTAGTCCAAACATTATGAATGGGTTCCGATACAAACGATATGCAAGACGCTGTATTCGTGTTGCAGCCACATACTCTTCAACGGTTAACATCCAAATATCACCTGTTCCTCGCTTATCTAAATTACTACTTGTTGCGTGATGAACAGAATGATCGTGCTGCCATTGACTAAACGGAAAGATTGTGATGACACCAGTAATGGTACCAATTATTTTGTTAGCTAGTCGATTTTTCAAAAAGGAATAGTGACAACAATCATGAAAAATAATAAATATGCGTACTAAAAAACCTGCAGCAATAAGGGCTAAAGCCAAAGTTAACAAATAGGAAATGGCCAAGCTTTTATATGCTAAAAACCAAATTACGATAAAAGGCACAATCGTATTGAATAACTGTATGATACTATCTTTCGTATTTGCTTTTTCATACGGAGCCATCTGTTTTCTTAATTTTAATTGTTTTTCTTTTGTCATATCATCACTATACCCTTCTATCATTTTTATTTTAAGAATATAGAAAGGGTGCATGTATGTTAAGACATACGTGTCATGTATAAACAATGATAAATGTCATGGTTAACATCATATTCAAGTTACTTATCATTCTTATAACAATAAAAAAAGCAGGAGGTAATTTCCCTCCCACTTAAGAAAATATATTTTTTATGCTTTCAAACAAATTTTTAAAGAAATCTGAAACTGCTTGAAGAAAGCCTTTATCTCCAACCGCCTCTTCTATTCGTTGTTTTATATCTTTTGAAATATCATCAAGCTGGGATTGTACATTATCAAAGTTAATGTTAAGACCACGCATTTTCTCAAATAAATCAATGAGTAATTGCTTATCTTGGTCGCTTAAATTAATCTCTAATGCTTTTACTTGCTCGTTAATAATTTTTTCAATATCCTCTTTCGTAGCTGGTTTCTGTGATGCGATGTCCTTTTTTATTTCTGTTAAAAGCTCCGTTATTTTATCTTGATCTAATCCATCTTTTTTAGCTAATTGTGTTGCAAGACTCAATTCCTGATTCGCAACCTCAGTATGCTCCTTATTTAATTCATTTCCGTTTCCTTCATCATAAGCTTTGTAAATGCCAACTAATGCGGAATGACCGCTTACCTTTACAGGTGAGGCAACATCTACAATCGCATCTTTAATCCCTGCGGTTAATAGGGCATTTGCGTACATTTCATCTGTTACTTCTGTAATATTATTAGGTGTAACTTGATTTATCTTTAGACCTTCACCCGCTTCTTTCCTCGTGATTTTTGCAGATGAATACATATTTGCGCGGGCGTCACCTTTAATATATGTGACAAGATCATCCCCAGTTACCGTTATTTCAGTTACCTTGCTTGTGTCTTTTACTCCTAATAATTTTCGCACTTCTTCTTTCTGCGAAGGAGATAATGCAGCACCGTAAACGACAATCGGCATTCCAAACTTCTCGTTTACACTATCATCATCACTATCTCCATTTGATGCGAGAACATTATTGCCCAAGCTGAAAGTTAAGGTGAAAATTGCAGCAATGATGACAACTTTCAATAGATCTTTAAATTTCTTCATCCTTTGTTTCCCCCCAATTATCTATCTTCTTTAACTTCGGCTGCTAATTCGAAAAGAAAACGATAGATTAGCTTGCAAACATCGCCTATGGACATATTTTCACTAAAGCTTTCAACTCCGTTTAATGCGAAGTTAAGCTCCCATAAACCATCCCCTTGATTAAAGAGAACACTATATTTAACTTCTTTTTCTAATAATTTATTAAGCTTCTGCTTGATTTTTCCTTCTAACTTTTTTGGAAGCTTTAAACCTAACATCGCTTCATATGTATGAAAAACATCATCAACCTCGATACAAATCGAATCTACACCAATCACTGCAAATGAATCTGATTCAATATAAATGAATTCATCAATATGACTATTTAAATAACTTATTTTTTCATCTAAAAAATGCGCTCCTTCAACAGCAATCATCACTTCTGTTTCTTTATTGCATCGTTCAATATATGAGACTGCAAAACTAGAAACGTGATCAATATCCGTATTTATTCCCTCTTTTGCATTTTCTTTATGTATCATTTCTATCTTCTCTCCATTTCAAGATGTTTCTTATTCAATTATTTTGCCTCTTTTCATATAAAATAGCAAATAATACATAATCATCTAAAGCAAAAAATAGACCCCGAACCTTATTCGGAGTCTAGATGAACTAATTTATTTTTACATTGGATTTCTCATTAATGAGTTGTGTTTGGATTTGGCATTTGCCCATTTGTTTGCGTCGGTGCAAAAGCATTTAATAACTGCTGCATATCCTGAGTAGCAAGCTGAGGTACCTGATAATAATGATGTTTGTTTTGATAAATGGATAGCTCATAAGCCATTTCAATCCAATTAGGAATGGAATCTGCTACGACACGGCGAACGACTGGATTGGTAATTTCAAGTGCTGCCATTGCTTTTGAGCCGGCACCTGCCTTGATCGAACCTAACATTAATCCTGAAACACATTCGTCTGTAATCTCTGATACAGCTTGAAGTGGCTTCTTCGGTTGAGATGGCTTCATCCCATAAATAAAATCATTACCTTGTGTCATTTTGTAGCTTTGTGTTGGAATAGCAGGGTCTTTACCAGTTTTAAAACAATCAACTGTCGTATTATATTCCGTTTGAATAAATTGGTATTGCCGATCAAGAATATTGAGCAATTCTTGATCTTTTACATGTGAACGCAAAAGAGTATATTCATTTAGCGTTCCAATTGTACCTGTTAATATTTCATGAACATCAAAAACTTCATGACCACCATGATTAAGTTGAGGACTAACCATTCCAGTTTGCATATTTTGATGTGTCTGACCTTGATTTTGTTGGTTTAGCATATTGATTCCTCCCTTTTTTAAAATCAAAGTTATTTTGCAACGGATCACAGTAATTATTCATCTATTTTTAAAATACTTTTTTGGGGACATAATAGTAAAAAAATTATTTATTTTCATTTTTCCATTGACAAACTGAAAACATCTTCATATAATTTATCTATATTTAAATTATCTCAACTTCAAAATAAATTAATTAAAACAATTGGAGGAAGAAAAAAATGACAAAAACAAAATGGGCAATAGATCCAACACATAGTAGTGTAGACTTTTCAATTAAACACATGATGATCGCTAATGTTAAAGGTACTTTTAACAGCTTTGATGCACAAATTGAGGCGAATCCTGAAGATTTAACTTCAGCTTCTATTGAATTTAAAGTTGATCTTTCAAGTATTGATACTCGAAATGTTGATCGTGATAATCACCTACGTTCAGCTGATTTTTTTGACGTAGAAAATAACCCGACGATGACTTTTAATGCAACAAGCATTGAAAGCAAGGGTGATGGCGAATATGATGTAAAAGGTGATTTATCACTTCACGGTGTTACACAAAAAGAAACATTTACCGTAACTTATGAAGGTTCAGGAAAAGATCCTTGGGGTAATGAAAAGGCTGGTTTTACTGTTGAAGGTGCGATTAAACGCAGTGATTATGGTTTAACTTGGAACTCTGCATTGGAGACAGGTGGCGTACTTGTAGGAGATAAAGTTAAAATTAGTCTTGATATTCAAGCAGCAAAAGCTGAATAAATAAATTATTTAAATTTGATCGAGCTTTATAAAGGAAGTTTCCTTTATAAAGCTTTTTTTCATTATTGATTTTCATTTATGTTATGATATTACATACATGTAATGAAGGAGTGATAATATGAGCGTACATAAAGCGATTTCTGCACACGTAAATAAGCAAAATAAAATGATTACTGATTTTTTAGCTTTAGATAAGGAACGAGAACATTTTATCGAAGAAGCTGTTTCGAATTGCCAATCGGGAATGGCTTTTTCTGCTGATAAAATAAATGGAGTAACAGCTCAAATAAATGAATTAGCTAAAAAAGGGATTGTTCCTACAAGGAAATTCGTAACGGAAGAGATGATTAAGGAGTATACTGAAAAAATAAAATCGTAAATGAAAAGAGAGCTTATCTGCTCTCTTTTCATTTACAATATGTTATTAAGCTTCTGTCACTTCAACCTTTTCCATGACATCGCCGTTTGTCATTGCTAAAACAGTATCGAGTCCAGAAGTTACTTTTCCAAATACAGTATGAACGCCATTTAAATGTGGTTGTGGTTCATGTACGATAAAAAATTGACTCCCACCAGTGTCACGTCCAGCATGTGCCATTGATAATGAACCAGCTACATGCTTATGAGGATTCCCTTCTGTTTCACAATTTATTGTATATCCTGGACCACCAGTTCCAGTTCCATGAGGACAGCCGCCTTGACTAACAAATCCTGGAATGACGCGATGGAAAGTAAGTCCATTATAAAACCCTTCATTCGCTAATTTCGCAAAGTTGGCTACAGTACCTGGTGCTACATCAGGGTATAATTCAAACTCAATTTTTTCTCCGCTTTGCATTAATATGTATCCTTTTTTCGCCATATTAATCATCTCCTTCATATAAAAAATCAATCTTAATAATAACATTATTTTGGTCAAGAATAAAAGTAATTGACTGAATTTGTCTTAACTAAATAATTCAATAAATAAAATTAAGATAATAATAATAAAACAATAAAATGATACATGCAAAAAAATGGTCGTTAATCCAAATTTAACATCTTCAATGCCCATGCTTCTTTTACGGATTCTCATTCGCAACATATCACCTTTCTCTATGGCAATTCCAACTATTTTAACAATATTCTACCATAAAAAATAGGATTGCTAAGAGAATTTCAGATTAACATATTATTCATTGATGAATTTTCGCCATTTTTCCTGAAGATACTCACCAAATTTCTCGAGCTCATCAACGCCTTTATTCAATTTTTCTTTCCAAATCGGGAGTTCTTTTTTTATTTTTTCGGTAGATTCTTTAATCGTTTGTTCAATTTCTTCTTGAAAGTCCTTTTGTACAAGCATTTCATCAACTGATTTTGTTGAAAATTCCTCTTGTTCCACATATGGAAGAGACTGTTCAATGATTGCTTTGAACAATGGAACAACCGTTTGTGAGCTACTCTTCGCTAAATAGTGTTCGCGATCAGTTTTATCATAGCCTAACCATACAGCACCTACTAAATTAGGTGTGTAACCGACAAACCACTGGTCTTTTGTCCCGTTAATGTCTTTGTATGGTAGTTGAGTTGATCCTGTTTTACCTGCAAGCTGGACACCTTTAATTTTCGTCCCCTCTCCTGTTCCTGATTCGACAACATTCAGAAGCATAGATGTCATCTGATTAGCGGTCATCTTTGAGGTGACATTTACAGTTTTTTTCTTTCTTTTTGCAATAATGTTACCAGTTGGACCAACGATTTTTGTAATTAAATGTGCATCATGCCTTTTCCCGCCATTTGGAAAGGTTGTATATGCTTCTGCCAATTTGAGTGGAGAGATTCCTTTATGCATACCACCTAATGCAATTCCTAAATATTCATCTTCCTTTTCAAGGGGGATCCCAAATCGATTTAATGAATCTATCCCTTTTTCTAAACCAATTTTATCTAACAGCCATACAGCTGGAATATTCAAAGACTCTTCAACCGCTTTATACATTTCCACGTCTCCACCATACTTCTTCGACGCATTTTCAGGTTGATAGTTTCCGAAGGACATCGGTTCGTCTTTCAAAATGGATGTTACTTGATAACCTTCCTCCAAAGCAGGTGTATACACCGCTAAAGGCTTCAATGTGGAACCAGGTTGAGCTTTAATATGAGTTGCCCTGTTAAAGCCACGAAATACATGCTCTCCTCTTCCACCAATAAGTCCCCGTACACCACCTGATTGCGGGTCTAATAACACGGCTCCACTTTGAACTAAAACACCATTCCTCCCTTTTGGAAATAATGAGTTTTGATTATATACTCGTTCTAAACCCGCTTGTAGATTTTGATCCATTTCAGTATAAATTCGATATCCTCTTGTGAAAATTTCCTCCTGTGTTAAACCATATTTATTTATGGCTTCATCAAGAACTGCGTCAACATAATAAGGATATTTTCTCTCAATGAAATTTCCTTTTCCCTCCTGTAATTGAATTTTTTCAGCAGTAGCTGTTTCGTATTCAGAATCATTGATCATCTTCAGCTCTTTCATTTTACCTAAAACGACATCCCGTCTTTTTACAGCTCCATCATAGTTTCGATACGGATCAAGAGCAGACGGAGCTTTTAATAAACCTGCTATTAATGCAGATTCACTAATGGATAACTGTTGAGCGTGTTTGTTAAAATATTTATTGGCCGCTTGTTCGATGCCCCAAGCACCACTTCCGAAATAAACTTGATTTAAATACATTTGTAAAATTTCATTTTTCTTATATTTTTTTTCAATTTCAACTGCTAGAAATAGTTCCTCAATCTTACGTTTATATGTTTGTTCTGGAGAAAGCAAGGCGTTCTTCGTCAGCTGCTGAGTAATTGTACTCCCACCGCCTGTTATTCGACCAGAAAATAAATTTTTGAAAAAAGCACGTGCTATCCCTTTTACGTCAAAACCATTATGTTGAAAAAATCTCTCATCCTCAATGGCGACAACTGCATTTTTTACATAGTCAGGTATTTCTTCAATTGATAGTCCCTCTGAGCGATTTGTTGCAAGCTTTGTGGCTACTTCTTCATCTTTATCATAAATGATCGTTGATTGCTTTAAACCTTCTTTTAATGATTCCACATTTGCTGTTGATGCTAAAAAAGCAAAAAATAGGATGGTTAACAACAGACATGTTAATAAAAGAAGAAGGATAATTTTTGTGATATGTTTATTGCGCCAGAACCGTCTGACTGCTTCTATATAAGGATGAACTTTTTCCATATGATCTCCCTTCCCATGATTAAGAAGTATCTCCTATTATACATTAACTGCTTTAGAGAGAAAAAAGTTTCATTTTATCAATGATGACAAAAAGATGATTGTCCTTTCATGAAGTCTATGGTATATTATTTCTTGCGATGAGCTAATTGCGTAAGACGATTAATAACCTTCAATGGAATGCACGAATGTGGCGTGCAATTAATCGCCGCAATACGTCAAAAAGGATGCTATAATAGCATCCTTTTTTTGTTTCATTATTCAAACTAAACTTGCAAGCCATAGTTTCTACATAATGATGCCAATCCGCCAGAAAATCCACTGCCAATCGCATTGAACTTCCAATCATTTTCATGTCGATACAATTCGCAGACTACAACGGCTGTCTCAATTGAAAAATCTTCACCAAGATCAAATCGTAATAATTCTTGGTTATTCGCATTATCTACTAATCGAACAAATGCATTTGACACTTGACCAAAGTTTTGTCCACGTGCTTCTGCATCATGAATTGTTACAGTAATGCCAATTCGATGAATAGAGGAAGGAATTTTCGTGAAATCAACGATCAACTGCTCATCATCGCCATCCCCTTCACCAGTTCGATTGTCACCTGTATGAACGACCGAGCCACTTGGATGTTGAAGGTTGTTATAGAAAACAAAGTCATGATCATTTTGACATTTATTATTGGCATCAACTAAAAATGCAGATGCATCTAAATCAAAATCATGGCCACCCTGATACTTATTCGTATCCCAACCAAGTCCGATAATGGCCTTAGTCAATCCAGGATTTGTTTTTGTTAGGTCAATCCTTTGACCCTTCGCCAACTGAATTCCCATCATAAACTCCTCCATTCTTAAAAGTCATTTTCTTGTTTATCCTACTTGTAATCCGAAGTCTGTTGCGATTCTAGCTAATCCACCTTGGTAGCCTGAGCCAATTGCAGAGAACTTCCATTCACCTGCATGACGATATAATTCACCGACAATCAATGCCGTTTCAATCGAGAAATCTTCTCCTAAGTCATAACGGATAACTTCCTCATTCGTATCTTCATTTACGATGCGCACAAATGCATTAGAAACTTGGCCAAAGTTTTGTCCACGAGCCTCTGCATCATGAATCGTAATGACAAAAGAAATTTTCTCAATATTTGCTGGAACAGCACTTAAATTAATTTTTACTTGCTCATCATCACCGTCACCTTCTCCAGTACGGTTATCACCAGTATGTACAACAGAACCATTGCCACCTTCAAGTTGATTATAGAAGATGAAATCTTTATCAGAAGCACATTTGCTTGATGCGTCAAGTAAAAAAACGCTTGCATCTAAATCAAATGATTGTCCTCCGTCATATTTATTTGTGTCCCACCCTAGTCCAACAATGACTTTTGTTAAGCCAGGATTTGTTTTAGTTAAGTCAACTTTTTGCCCTTTAGATAATGAAATAGCCACGCAAAATTACATCCTTTCAAAATTTTTTTATTAGATCTCCTAAATTACTAGGAGTACCAAACATGAAAATCTTCACTATTATAAATATAATCTTTAAGAGATTATATTTTTATTTTACTAAAGAAGAAAGCTAGTTGCCACTTATATGTAAAAATATTTGCCAAACATGTTAAATTACAGGGTCTTTTAAAAAAGATTAGCTTTCAATATAAAAAAGGAGCTTACAGCTCCTTCCCTTATCCAACCTTTCTCGGTAATTGAATATGAAAGATTGTCCCTTTATTTAGTTCACTTTCAACACTTACTTTCCCATCATGGCCCTCAATTATATGAAAAGTAACCATTAATCCTAAACCATTACCATTTTTCTTTGTCGTGTAAAAAGGTTCACCAATTCTCTTTAGTTTCTCTTGTGGAATTCCTATTCCTGTATCTTCAACATAAATGTGAATCGTTTTCATACTCTCAGTAATACGAACGATCATTTCTCCACCATTTGGCATAGCTTCGATTCCATTTTTCACAAAATTAATAAACACTTGCTTCAAACGATTTTCATCACAGTCAATGATTAAATGGTCTACACGATAGTCAAATTTAATAACAATGTTTTTCTTCTTCGCTTCAAATTCAAATAGTGAAAGCACATTCCTTATAATATCAACAATATTTTTTTCTTCCAGATGGAATGCATTAGGCTTTGCAAGCATCATGAAATCCTCAACGATATTGTTCACTCGATCGATTTCATCTAAAATAATATCAAAATATTCTAGTCTTTCCGTATTCGTCTCATCCATTTGCAAAAACTCTGTATAGCCTCTAATCGATGTTAGTGGATTGCGAATTTCATGTGCTACACCAGCTGCTAATTGGCCAACTGTTGCAAGCTTATCCTGCCTATGCAAGATTTCTTCCGTTTTCTTTCTCTCTGTAATATCATTGCGAATCGCTAAATATTGATAAGGCTTTCCCATTTCATTTAAAAACGGAACTATTGTTGTGTCTACCCAATAAATAGTTCCATCTTTCGCCCGATTACAAATTTCTCCTGACCAAACTTTGCCACTCGCAATCGTAATCCAAAGCTCTTGAAAAAAATCCTTCGTATGGTAACCGGAGTTTAGGATTGAATGAGTTTGCCCTATCAGCTCTTCCCTACTGAATTTTGAAATCTCACAAAATTTATCATTTACACTCGTAATAATTCCCTTTTCATTTGTAATGGCAACGATAGATGATTGGTCAAGTGCAAACTTTATATCACTAACTTCTTTTATTGTTTCTTTTAAATGTTCTTCAGTTGTTTTTAAAGCTGTAATATCTGAACGAATAGAAATATACTGGTATGGGGTGCCATCACGATTCAAAAAAGGAACTATCGTCGTTTCAACCCAATAAAATTTTCCGTCTTTCCGTTTATTGCGAATTTCACCTCGCCATATTTCTCCAGAAGTAATCGTATTCCACAAATTTCTAAAAAACTCTTTAGAATGGTAGCCAGAATTTAATAGGCGGTGACTCTTTCCTACTATGTCATGTTCTTCAAACTTAGAGATCTCAACAAATTTATCATTCACATAAGTGATAATCCCATTTTGATCTGTAATGGTAACGATCGAAGACTCATCAAGTGCCGCTTTTATATCTTTTAAATTCGTGTTGCTAACAGCTAGCTGTTTACCCACAACCGAGCGTGAACCTACTACCCCACTCAAAATTAATATTGATACAAAAAACACTAAATAAAGTAAAAAGGTTTCAAAGGAATCAGCTCGACCAGTGACTACCTTCGAAAAAGAAGGTGAGGCTTGCAGCAAAAGAAAATAACCTTCGATAATAGCCCCAGTGATAACGAGCGCACTAATTGGCTTAATCCAAATTTCATTAAATCGTGAAAGAGTTTTTGAATAAAATAAAAACCATAGTGACAAAACAAAAGAACCGAAAATAATAAGGCTTGAAATTGTAAATAAGCTAAGGTTGTAGTTAATATTCATTTTTATCGCATACATGCCTGTAATATGGATCGACAGAACTGCTATCGTCATAAAGAAGCTAGCAGTAAGTAAATATCGAAGGGTAAGCTCCCTTCCTATTACCCAATAAAAACCTAAACCAGTAAAAATAATCCCTAAGACGAATGACAAAATAGTTAAAGGAATATGGTATGTGGCAGCTCCATTTAAATTAATGGCAATCATGCCAATAAAATTCATGATCCATATGCCTACTCCTAATGAAAAAGTGCCTCCCCAAAACAAAAATCTTTTATCTCTTTCTGCTGTTCTCGAAAGTGTATATAAATCTAAACCAGTATATGAAGCGATAAATGTTAATACCATCGCAATAAAAGTAAGAATAGGATTAAATAAATTTATCATTTCAATCAATTATTATCAGCATCCTTTTATCCATAACTTCTTGAAAAATGATGTTGCAACAATTTAATCATGTAATTATGAATATTTTGTGACAACAATATTATTGTAATCGATATTCCTTATTGTTGGAAGACAGTTTCTATCATTTATCGACAAAAATCTACTTTCTTTTGTAGAAATTTTTTATTGTAATTATTTAAAAATTCAGTTGAAAATACTACACATCCAATCTGTTTTTGTGTATACTGTACTATAACAATAACATATTTATATAACTGTATTATAAAAAGGAGGAATTAAAATGATAAAAAATCCAGTAAAAACAATGCCACATAAAGTTTGCCCAGAGTGTGGGCAAGCGGTTAAAGAACACACAGATTCCTATATAATGGAATGTGAACGCTGCCTTTCTAAAAAAGTGGAATAATTCGTTCTGTTAAAATACACATTTCATAATGAAAAAATGACGGGTCTCGGATACCCGTCATTTTCACTTCGAAATATTTAATCAATTTGTGGCAGTTCACGTACCTCAAGATTTGTTTCATTTCCACATAATGGACATAATAAATCAGCCGATGCAAACTCCCTCCGCATCCAACCATTACAGCTATCATCGCTACACGCAAAAACATCCGTGTTCAGCATTACGACTTCTGGCTTATCATCTTGACCTCTTCGATTGAAAAAAATCGTAAACGCCCCCTTTTCTTTAGTATGGGCAATATGGGAACGTTTCATTACAAGAGATTCGTTAAGAAAGGTAAGCTATTTCGTTTTGTTTCTTCTTCTCTTCCTTTACTAACCATAAACAAAGTAATAAGCCAATACCGCTTAAAATACTAAAAAATAAATACAAAATATAAATATTATACTCCTCATAAATAATGCCGCCAAAAAAAGTAAAGAACCAGTTGCCTAGCCCATTGCCTATTGCAGAATAGAGCGTAATTCCAGTTACGGTAATATGAAGTGGTGTAATTTCTCTTATATACTGCAATCCAGCTGGAATGAATAACCCGATTGAAAATCCTTGCAAAATGGCCGTACTATAAATTAGCCATATGCTTGGCTCAGTAAAATAAAGCAGCCATCTCCCAATCGAAACTACACCTGCTAATGCTGCCACTTGAAGCAACCCGATTCGATTCATCCAGTTACTTGCCACTCTCATAAAAGGAATTTCAGATAATACGGCAATTAGAAACGCAACTCCAATTCCTGTATATGTACCTCCACGATGCTCAATAAAAAGGCCGAAATAATTATTGTTCGCTAAATTAGGTCCAAAAATGAGAAACGTAATGACGAGAAAGATAAGAAATTTTTTATGTGTAAATATCTCTTTCACACCACTAAGAAGATTCCGATTCCCCGCCCCTTTTTCTGAGGGCATCCTAATGGCAAGAATACTCGCAAATAATAATGATACCGTAAAAGATAAAAAAATTATTTTTGGATTCATTTCTGATAATCTTCCCATTAAAAAAACCGCTAATCCAAAGCCAAGTGAGCCAAATAAACGAATATTTCCATAATTCGCCTTCACTTTACTCGTATATTTAATCGACAAACTATCAGATATTGGAATAATTGCACTTTGAAAGATAGAGACACAAACAGCTATCAAAAATACCCAGTAATATCCGTTAAACGTTAAAAACCCTAGAGCGAAAATCGCAGCAACCATTGTTGCCATTGTAAGAATCTTTATTGGAGCATTTGTTCTATCGGCTATCAAACCCCATAAAGGCTGGAAAAAAATCATGACAATCGGACTTATGGACATAATTGTTCCAATTTGGTAACCATTAAGCTGTTCTACTTCACTTAAATAGACACTTAGTAATGGATATAAGCTACCAACCCCAAAAAAAGTCAGTAAATAAAAACTTTGCATTGTCATAATCTTTTTATTGACTTGTTTATTCATTGTTGTGTCTCCTAAAAATGATCCATTCCTTTATTTATTATTTGGTATGACGAAATGAATCTTTATTCCTTTATCTATTTTTTTTGTACTAAAAAGTAAAGTCAAATATGCGGTTCCAACTGAAATTAAAATGGCAAATAAACTACTTATCAAAAATAATAATACATGATTTGCAGCTTTCCATTCTAGTAAAGTAATAAATAATCCAAAAATACCATCTGGATGCTGGCCATTCGCATGAGAAATGATTGAAATATCTGTTGGAATTAAAACGAGTAGTGTTGGTAATATTGCGATAAATAAATATGAAAAACATAAAAACATTAAAAGAAAAGAAGTTCCTGTTTCAAGTCGATTTTGCGGATTATTTGGATTGTATTTTGCACCGATTGAACCTATCCACAATCCGATTCCTGTTATGCCAAGTGACATAATAGCTAATACAACCATTCCAAGAACAATATTAAACAAACCCCATTTCAAAAAGATCCCTATAATAATCTCTAAACTACATAAGAAAACAGTTGGAATGAGCCAATTTATCCAAAATTTACCTAAAACAATATACCAGCTTGAAAGTGGAAGAATTCGCAATAGATTAATAGAATAACCTTCTCTTGCAATGGCAGCGGAAGCAAAACCACCGGTCAAAAAAGTAAACATAAATAAAAATAGTCCTTGGGCTATCACCCAAGAAATAGTAGGATTATTAATAATAAATTCGAATCCACCTTCATTATTAGCTAAAGTAATGATCGGAAAAAACATAAAAAAGATAAATGGCAAAAATGCAATCCATTCGCGCATATCCCTTTGTATAGCTCTCCATTCCTTTACTCCAATCATAATAATAGGATGAAAAAGTTTACTATTTGTTTTGAAGTCTTTTCTTTTTTTCTTTCGTCGGTTTCCTTCATTCATTTTTATCCATCCGGTTCTAAAGCCTTTTTCGACAAGGGCTGCAGATAGAGAAAGGAAAAAGATTGACAAAATGAATAACAATAGCGTTGGAAAAATAAATCCGGTTGCATTTGAAAATGCCTCTGCAAGGCTACGTCCACCCCATTCCATAGGTATCCATCTCGACATTGGCGGCAGCTCTGTCATTAGTTTTTCATCAGCTTGATTCTTTGAAAGAAAATTCGGTAATTGAAAAAGAATATATACAATAATTCCTGCAAGTGTACTCATTACTGTCATTAATTCCTTTGCTCGATGGACTGGAATTATTTGTATA
Source organism: Cytobacillus sp. Bva_UNVM-123 (assembly GCF_046351715.2). Taxonomy (NCBI): domain Bacteria; kingdom Bacillati; phylum Bacillota; class Bacilli; order Caryophanales; family Bacillaceae; genus Cytobacillus; species Cytobacillus sp. Bva_UNVM-123. The sequence goes on along the minus strand of NZ_CM177772.1, from coordinate 2,393,971 downwards.
AGAAGGAGATTTAATAAATAGGCTATACTCATACCAATTAATGTGATCAATAAAGAAACAGTATAAGAAACTAGGAAAAATGAAAAACCTGCTCTCCCTGCGATTCCAAAAACAGTTAATAAAATACATGACAGAAGCCAAAGGATTCCATGAATCCCTAGAAAACTTTGAATAAATTTTACCCAATAAATACTTCGAGTTTTAATAGGCAGAGTAAATAATAATGCTAAATCATTTGTCCCATATAAATTTTTAAACACTTGTGGAACGCCGAATAAAATATTAAAAGCAAGCAATACGGAAAAAGCATAGCCAAAAAAAGGGAGTAAAGTTTGTTGTGGAACTGTCAAAGCTACCATTGCAGTCATAAAACTGAGAAAAACTGTAACTAAGAAACCTCCAATTAAAGATAAAACAATGGCTATTTTTGTACTATCGGGAGCGGTCCGAAATTGATTTTTTCCCATCTGCCAAAATAATTGTAACAATATTTTTGTCATTTAATCACCTGCTCATCATCTTCTTCTAGCTCCTGAATGATAGGCAACATATCAATATCTCCTGTTAATTCTAAAAATATATCCTCCAGTGATGAATGTGATTTTCCTTCCTGCTGCCTCAAATCATCCATCGTTCCGATTGCGATAATGTCCCCATTTTGAATAATTCCAACTCTATCACACATTTGTTCAGCAATTTCAAGAATATGAGTTGTCATAAAGACCGTCATTCCTTGTCTACAAAGTGACTGTAATAAATTTTTTAATGTTTTGGCTGCTTTCGGATCAAGACCAACTGTCGGTTCATCGAGAAATAATACATCAGGCTGATGAATAAAAGCACTACATAAATTAATTTTTTGTTTCATTCCATGAGAGTAGGATTCTATTAATTCGTCTGCCCTATCAGATAATTGAAAGAGAGAAAGATATTTTTCTACCCTTTCTTCAAAATATGTTGTTCCATTTGATAGACACTGCCAATAAATCGTAAAAACTCTCTACCAGAAAGTTTGGGATAAAGAATTGGCTGGTCAGGTATATAGGCCATTTTCTTTTTTGCTTCAACTGGTGACTTCCATATGTCGATTCCCGCTATTTCAATTTGACCATTATTAGGTTCGAGTAAGCCTGTCATCATTTTAATAGTCGTTGTTTTACCTGCTCCATTTGGACCTAAAAAACAAAATAATTCCCCTTTATTAATCTCTAAATTTATATTTTTTACAGCTTGAAACGTTCCAAATTTTTTAGAAAGATGGTTTACTTTAATTGAAATTTCCTTTTTCAAAACGAACACCTCTTTTAAAATCTAATATCTTAACAATACGATAAAATTGGTAAAAGGTTCCTTGACTTAAGATTCTAATGGAAATTAAGCAAAATAAAAAGCAAAACCTATAAGATTTTGCTTTACACATTATGCTACTTCTCGTTTCTTACTATTCTTTTTCCAAAAGGGATTACTATTTAAAGTACTAGGTAGCTTTGCCGCGACTTTTAGTGCATTAAAAGGACAATGATCAATACAAGCACCACAAAGACTACAATCTCCTGCCTCAACATATTTACTTTCTCTAAAAATACCTGGTTCTAATATAACAGGTTCAGCAAAACAAACAGAACGGCACCTATCACATCCTACACAGGCCTCATGGTCAAATTCTATTTTAAAGATTCCTGCTTTACCAATTGATTGGTAAAATCCGCCTAACGGGCAAAAATATCGGCACCATCCTCGTTTTGAAATAAGTAATTCAAATAAGACGATAGCAACCACAATCCATATGCCTATCCCGAACGTAAACAATGCATTTCTCATTGTAAATCCAATTGGTGAAACGATTTCAAATACTGGGACACCAATAATAAAGGAAAGGATAAGAACGAGAAGTGCAATATATTTTTTTGCCTGGCGATTATATGTTTTATCTTTAACTTTAATTAACCTTCGTAGCTTGTCAGTAAACTCAAGCATTGTATTAACTGGACAAACCCAACTACAAAATACTCTACCTCTAATGATCAAATAAAAGACAAAGATGATAAAGGCGCCTGACATATACATTAAGCTTATCTTTTTTGAGGCGAACATAATTTGTAATGCAGCATAGGGATCAGAAAGAATAATTCCAACAAAAGTAGACGATGCAAGCGAGCCAAAGAAAAAATTATCACCCTCTACTTCGACCAAAAATAATGGCGAGATAAAAAGGGCAATGATTGAGAATTGGACAATTCTTCTTGCTATCGTCCACTTTCGAAAAGATTTCATTTTACTCATCACACTCATTCCTTACGTACTGAGTTGATTTTATTTAAAGTGGTTTAATTTGTATTCCTTTATTTTCTGATATACAATTCTCTACACATAAGCCACAACCTGTACAGTTTGCAATATTAATAGAAGGTTTGCCATCAATTAATTCGATAGCCCCGCTTTCAGGACAAGAACGAACACAATAATCACACATGACATCTTGAAACGTCAAACAATTATGATTGATAACGACAGCACTTCCAATCGCTGGTTTTTCGACAAGCCCAGCAATCGATAATGCTTTAGTTGGACAAACGTCTATACAAGTTCGGCAAAATGTACAAGGACTCTCATTAGGTTTTAAATAAGGGGTATTCAACAACTTTGCACCATCAGATAACGTAAACAGCTTGATAATTCCTTCCGGACAGCTATCTTTACAATTCCCACAACGATTGCAAGAGGTTAAAAAATCAAGTTCACCTCTTGCTCCTGGTGGCCTGAAAAAATCTCTTTCCTCTTCAAGTTGAGTCCCGATAAAATTACTTAAAAATCCAACAGTCGCTCCCCAATTGATGGTTAAAAATTGTCGTCTGTTGACCCTTTCATCCATTAGGAAATCGTTCCCTCTTGATAAAAAGGCTCACCTTCAAAATTACTGTAAGCTAAACATATTGTTAGAACCCCATCAATTTGTTTAAACTTTTCAGCAATTTTATAACTGCCATCAACTGTATCAGACTCAACTGTTAAGATTACTTTGAAACCATCTTCAAGATGATGCACCTCTACCCCTTGAATTTTTTCGAGAGCCTTTGACACATTGTCTGCTTCACCTGGAATCGTTTCTATATAGATGCCTGATATTACCATGTTTATCCCCCTAACTTCCTTTATAAATTCGCTTTGTTAAACATAATAATATGTTTAACAAAGCTTTAAATAGAGAATGAGAGTAATTATTTATTCTTCATCATTAAATGCGGATTTTGTATCATTTTGTGTCGCGTGACATTGAATACAATTATCTCTAAAAACCTTTCCTGCTGTTACATCTTCATCATAATAATGGTTTGCAGGAGGAGTTGGTGCACCAGTTGCTGGAACTGCATGGCACGTCATACAGCTTTCATGATGAATTTGAGGATTCCAACGATCAATATGATCAGCAGGCTGCATTGGTGGTGCCCCTAACAGAACCATTGTCGCAGATTCTTCTCTTTCAGTTGTTAGCTGTGGAATAACAGTTGTTGCTTCCGTCTTAGGTGCTTCTGAATTCGTACTTGCTGACTCAGACAGTGATGTTCTTATTTTTTCTGCGCCAATCGCGACAGCAACTACCAATACAAAAATGAGAACATAAATGATTTGTTTGCTTTTCATGATTCCACCTCTTCCCCTATGCTTTTACAATTTTAACAGCACATTTTTTATAATCTGGCTGCTTGGAAATTGGGCAATAACAATCTAATGTTACGAGATTTATTAATGTTTCCTCAGCGAAGAAAGGTACATAAACGAGTCCTTTTGGTGGATTTCCTCTTCCTTTTGTTGTTGCTTTAACTTCGCATTCCCCACGTCTAGAGATTACTTTTACTAAATCACCGTTTTTAATGCCCAATGCTTCTGCATCTTCTGGGTGAATTTCGCAAAGCGCTTCAGGTACTGCACGATGAAGTTCTGGAACCCTTCTTGTCATTGAGCCGCTATGCCAATGTTCAAGAACACGACCAGTACATAGCCATAGAGGGTATTCTTCGTCAGGAATTTCAGCTGCATCTTCAAATGGTCTGAAGAAAACACTCGGACGATGGTCATCTGATTTATAGAAATCGATATTATCGTATTTTCCTACTGTTCCAAACTCTTCTACTCCATATTGATCAAATCCATCCTCTTGTTTACCGTGAGCATAGCGCCAATTCGTCTCAAGCCATTTGCCATCAACCTCACGAACTGGCCAACAAATTCCATGTTGTTTGAAGTATTCTTCATATGGAGCCATTTGCTTCGCTTTTAATTTCAGCTTCTTCCCTAATTCTTGAATTTCTGGATTATCGCTCTCATGTGGGTTGGAGAATGAACGATATTCTGCCCAAAGACGACTATTCACTTCATGACCGTCTTCAAGTAAATCATTTTTCTCATAATCCCAAACTTCTCCAAAAAGGACATCAAATGCAGGTTTATCACCAATTTTCTTCCCATCGAGCACTCTCTTCGCCACTTGGATAAGTGTCCAAATATCCCATTTTGCTTCTCCTGGCGGCTCTGTACATTTTTCAAATACAGATGTACGTCTTTCAGCATTACCAAATTGACCTTCTCTCTCAACCCACATAGCAGCTGGGAAAACGACATCAGCCATTTCAGTCGATTTCGTAGGATAAACCTCTGAAACGACGATAAATCCGTCGATAACACCTTTTCCATCGGCATCCTTCCCTCTATAGCGGTTAAGCTTCGGCATTGTTTGTCCCCAGTTATTAGACATACTCCAAAGGAACTTAACATTTCCATTTCCAAGTTCTCTAAACATTTTCACCGTATGATAACCAGGTTTTTCAATTGGATCTAAATATCCTTTAGGTAATTTCCAAATCATCTCTGTGTAACGTCTATGTTCCGGATTTGCTACAACCATATCTGCTGGAAGTCGATGTGAGAATACCCCTACTTCCCTTGCTGTACCACAAGCACTCGGTTGACCTGTTAATGAGAATGGTCCACTTCCAGGCTTACTTATTTTACCTGTTAATAAATGAATATTATAAACTAAGTTATTTATCCATGTTCCTCTAGTATGCTGATTCATTCCCATCGTCCAAAGTGACATGATCTTTTTCTTTGGATCACCAAATTCCTTAGCCAATGCTTCTATATCCGCCGCAGGAACTTTTGATATTTCTTCCGCTTTTTCCAAAGTGTATTCACTTACACTTTGCTTAAATTCTTCAAATGTGATTTCCCATGCTAAATCTGCATCTTTACCGTCAGTTACATCATAATCATCTTTAAATGAGTGACCTAGATTTTCTGTTCCAGCTTTAAACTTGACATGTTCATCCACAAACTTTTGATCATATAAATTATTTTGAATTAAATAGTTGGCAATGGCATTTGCAATCGCTAAATCTGATTGAGGTCTAAATATCATTACTGTATCAGCAGTTTCTGAAGTACGAGAATGTCTTGTTGTTAAATCATAATGTTTAACATGTGCATTTGCCAGCTTCCTTGCAGTTAGGCGAGAATATAATACAGGGTGCATTTCTGCCATGTTTGCACCCCATGTGACAAATACATCAGCTTCATCTATATCACGATATGATCCCATCGGTTCATCTGATTGGAATGTCGTCATAAAACCAGTTACTGCACTTGCCATACAAAGTCTTGCATTTGGGTCGATATTATTGTTTAATAGTCCAGCTTTCCAAAGCTTAACTGACACATATCCATCCATGATCGTTTGTTGGCCTGAACCCCAAAAAGCTACCGACTTCGGATCTTTTTCAAGATTTTCTTTTAATTTGCCAGCCACGAGATCTAGAGCTTCTTCCCATGAAGCTTCTCTAAAGCCTTCCATCGTACCTTTTTTTGATTTATCCTCACGGATTAATGGCTTCGTTAAACGATCTTTTCCAAATAGGATTTTTCCAACATAAAACCCCTTAATACAGTTAAGACCTCTACTTGAGCGGTTATCTGGATCCCCTTTTGTTGCGACAACTTTTCCATCCTTTATTCCGACTAGCACTCCGCAACCAGTACCACAGAAACGACAAACGGTAGATTTCCATTCATCTGGCTCTGCAGTTTCAACTGCATTTGCTACTTCCGTACTAGCTGGTTTCGTTTCTTTCTTTTTACAACCAGCAACTGCCATTGTCATTGAAATAGCAGTAGCTTTCAGCAAGCTTCTTCTTGTTATTTCCATAGCTTACTTTCCTCCCTTTTAAAATGAAGAGATATTTTTCGATTTATTTATTTAAAGTGGCTTGGAAGCTCGAATAAAGTTATCATTACATTTTTCTATTTACAGCTTTTGCCACGATAAACCTGAAATTAGAATAGACCTTTTATTTCTCTAGGCTTAACTCGGATTGCTACCGGATTGTCCACTACACACCTTTCTTCACAAATGCCACAGCCCACACACTTCTCAGTATTGATAATCGGAGCAAATACGGCATGTGTTGGATCATCAGGTTTCACATATATATTTAACGTAATAGCTTCATCTATTAACGGGCATTCCCGATAACACACTTCACAGCGCATTCCTTGGTATGCAATACAGGCAACTGTATCTATAACAGCTGTTCCCATTTCAACATCATAAACATTGTTAATTCCCGTTAACGCATCAGTTGGGCATGCTTTAACACATGGGAAATCATCACATAGTCTACAAGAATTCTCTCTTGCCTCAATAAAAGGAGTACCAATCCCAAGACCGAGGTTTTCCTTCCCCATCTTGATCGAGTCATATGGGCAGGCCTGGTTGCATTTTCCACAACGGACACATAGCGCAAGAAATTCATCTTCATCTGCTGCTCCAGGTGGACGTAACACTGTTTTGTTCCCAGCTTTCATCATCCCAAGAAGCTCATATGCTGCAATTCCTCCGATTAGTAATTTAATAAAGCCAGATCCCTTCATTAAAATGGACCTCCCCTGTATCGCACTTCCTCTTTTTCTATTTAAATTCAACTTCCTGAATTTGTTTATATTGCAAACTCTTTCTCCTATTAATGGTATTATTTATCCAGACGCTGATTCTGTGACATATGCCACACAACACAGAATGTTCATATATAGTAGAAAACGTTGAAAAGATTGACTTTTCTAGCTAAATTCATCCATTTATTCATATTTGATTTCACAATCTCTTCATATTTATGACACAAAATAGTAACAATTAAGAGTTTGATAAAGATTAGAGAATATTGTCGATACTTATCAGAATATTTTATATATTTAGTATTGAAACTTAATTCCTTTCAGTGATACGATAGAATTGTAAGCGTTCACAATGAAGAGAACTATCTTTTTTCACAACATGAATTACATAGTTTAAGAGAATATTATGAAGGAGGAGTATGATGAGCCAATTAACTGTAGATTTAAAAGAAAAGGTAGAAAAATTTCTAAATGGCAAAAAGCAGCTTTATATTAATGGAGAGTTTGTGGAAAGCAAGTCACAAAAAACTTTTGAAACATATAACCCAGCTACTGGAGAAGTGTTAGCACACGTATTTGAGGCTGGCCCAGAAGATATTGATCTGGCGGTAAAAGCCGCAAGAAAAGCTTTTGATGAGGGTCCATGGTCTAAGATGAGTGCAGCAAAAAGAAGTCGTTTAATGTATAAGCTTGCAGATCTAATGGAAGAAAATGCAGCTGAATTGGCCCAATTAGAAACATTAGATAACGGAAAACCAATTCGTGAAACAACTAATGCGGATATTCCATTAGCCATTGAGCACATGCGTTATTATGCTGGATGGTCAACAAAAATTGTTGGTCAAACGATTCCGGTTAGCGGGCCATTTTTTAATTATACACGCCATGAGGCAGTCGGTGTCGTTGGACAGATCATTCCTTGGAACTTCCCTCTTCTAATGGCTATGTGGAAATTAGGGGCAGCATTAGCAACAGGCTGTACGATTGTGTTGAAGCCTGCTGAGCAAACACCATTATCTGCTTTATATTTAGCAGAATTAATCGAAGAAGCTGGATTTCCACCTGGCGTCATAAATATCGTACCAGGTTTTGGTGAAACGGCTGGACAACCGCTCGTCGAACACCCTCTTGTAGATAAAATTGCCTTTACAGGTTCAACTGAAGTTGGAAAGATGATAATGGAAAAAGCGGCAAAAACATTAAAGCGTGTAACACTTGAATTAGGAGGTAAATCTCCAAATATCATCCTTCCAGATGCTGACTTATCTAAAGCAATTCCAGGAGCGTTAAATGGTGTAATGTTTAATCAAGGGCAGGTTTGCTGTGCGGGCTCTCGTGTATTTATTCAAAAGAAGCAATTCGATAATGTTGTTGCAGACATGGCTAGTCATGCTAAAAACATTAAACAAGGGGCAGGAATTCATGCAGATACCGAAATTGGGCCGCTTGTTTCAACTGAGCAGCAAAACCGTGTTTTAAGCTATATTGAAAAAGGTGTAAATGAAGGTGCACAACTTGTTATTGGAGGCGAAAAGGCACAAGAACAAGGCTACTTTGTAACCCCTACCATTTTTGCAGATGTTAGAGATGAAATGACGATTGCTAAAGAGGAGATTTTCGGTCCTGTTATTTCGGCTTTACCTTACGAGGATTTAGATGAACTCATTAACCGTGCAAACGATAGCGATTACGGACTTGCAGCAGGAGTTTGGACAAAAGATATTTCGAATGCTCATTATATCGCTAATAAACTTCGAGCAGGCACAGTATGGGTTAATTGCTATAATGCATTTGATGCCGCTTCCCCATTTGGTGGATATAAAAATTCTGGAATTGGTAGGGAAATGGGTTCCTATGCATTGAACAACTATACAGAGGTAAAAAGTGTTTGGATTTCAATGAAATAAAAACTTATGCTATTTCATTGCATTATTTTCATAAGGGGCTCATATGAGCTCCTTTTCTTTTTTGTCAATCCATATTATCATTGTATAGAATCATATTTAAGTTAAATATGTCACACATTGTCCATAGGATTTTCGAACACTTTTCTTTATCCTTATATGGGGAGGGGAAATAATGAAAAAAATATATATCATTAGCATAATTGTTATCGCACTAGGAATAACTGCAGGAATTTCTTTTTTTGTCATTCGTGATTTATCCTCTAAAATTCCAGATGATATATCACTTGTCACGATGCATGATGAAGTTTATGATTTTTCAAAATCAGAAAAAAAACTTAAGCTTGTAGAATTTATTTATACGTTTTGTCCAGATATTTGTCCTGTCACAACACAAAGGATGAATTTATTAAGAAGTGATTTAGAAAAAGAAGGGGTATTTGGAAAGGATATTGAATTTTTAACCATAAGCATTGACCCTTATCGTGATACACCAGAAAAACTCCGTAAATATATGGATACCTTTGATATTGAAGATGATGGAAATTGGATTCTTTTAACAGGTGATCAAAATAATATTAAAGAGGATCAAGAGGAGATACGTAGAATCGCTAATACTTTTCAATTTCAGTACAGAGACCCTGGTGATGGCTTTTATGTACATAGCACTTTCGTATTTTTAGTCAATGAAAACAATAAATTTATTAAAAAATTCCCGATGGGTGAAAAATTTGATAAGGATGCTGTTTTTAAAAAGATTATGTCGGAAATTAAATAACACAAAACCGTTGAATGAGTAATCGTTCAACGGTTTTGTGTTTGCATTCGTTTCGCTGAATTTCAAGAACTGCGTGTCTTTGTGCTTACACATTACTCTAGTTTGTAGTCGAAGATAATCGTTTGTTTTGCGGAAATGAAATGAGCATCTTCGATCTCGGTTTTGTGAAGCTAACATTAATTCCGGCTTTTTTTAAACGGTTAACTAGTTCGACGATCTGTTTTTTGGCCACAATAAAAACCCCTTTATCCTGCCTATATAATTTTATTGTACACGATAATTATGAAGAAACTATGAACAATGAAAGTTTTTTTATTGGATTTAACATTCTTTTTTAAAATATTTTGTATTTATTTATAGATATAATATTCGATTAATTCAGTTATCTTCCTGCTTTTTCTCAAAAAAATATACATTACCCTTGATGCTCAAAATCTAATTCGCGATTAAGCTAGGAAAGTGTTATAATTTTATGGATAATGTTTGATGGAGGAATTAATATACATGTTAACTGTTAGTAATGTTAGTCTTCGTTTCGGTGACCGGAAACTGTTTGAAGACGTGAATATTAAATTTACACCCGGAAATTGCTATGGATTAATTGGCGCAAATGGTGCTGGTAAATCAACCTTCTTAAGAATTTTGTCAGGAGAACTTGAATCACAAACTGGAAATGTAAGTTTAGGTCCTGGTGAACGCCTTGCTGTACTGAAGCAGAACCATTTTGAATTTGAAGAGTTCGAAGTACTTAAGGTTGTAATCATGGGGCATGCCCGCCTTTATGAAGTCATGCAGGAAAAAGATGCTATTTATATGAAAGCTGATTTTACAGATGAAGATGGCATGAAAGCAGCTGAGCTTGAAGGTGAATTTGCAGAGTTAAACGGATGGGAAGCTGAATCCGAAGCTGCGATCTTATTAAAGGGCTTAGGAATTAGTGAAGATTTACATTCGAAAAAAATGGCTGACCTATCTGGTTCTGAAAAAGTAAAGGTTTTACTTGCTCAAGCTTTATTTGGTAAGCCTGACGTACTTCTCTTAGACGAGCCGACAAACCATCTAGATTTAAAAGCGATTCAATGGCTTGAAGAATTTTTAATTAACTTTGAAAATACTGTTATTGTCGTATCCCATGACCGCCATTTCTTAAATATTGTTTGTACACATATTGCTGATCTAGATTTTGGAAAGATTCAAATTTATGTTGGAAACTATGATTTTTGGTATGAATCAAGCCAACTGGCTCTACGTATGGCTCAAGACACAAACAAGAAAAAAGAAGAAAAGATAAAAGAACTTCAAAGCTTTATTGCCCGTTTTAGTGCGAATGCTTCGAAGTCAAAGCAAGCTACATCACGGAAAAAACTGTTGGAAAAAATTTCACTTGATGATATAAAACCTTCATCAAGAAGATATCCATATGTTGGATTTACCCCAGAGCGTGAAATCGGAAATGATCTTCTTCGTGTTGAAGGTATAAGCAAAACAATCGATGGGGTTAAAGTACTTGATAATATTCATTTTATAATGAATAAAGATGATAAAATTGCTCTTGTTGGCACAAATGAAATCGCGAAAACAACTCTTTTTAAAATATTAATGGGAGAATTAGAAGCAGATAGCGGCTCATTTAAATGGGGAATTACAACTTCACAAGCTTACTTCCCGAAAGATAACTCCGAGTATTTTGAAAACAGTGAGTTAAATTTAGTTGATTGGCTGCGTCAATTCTCACCAAATGATCAAACAGAAAGCTTCTTGCGAGGCTTCCTTGGAAGAATGCTATTCTCTGGTGAAGAAGTATTAAAAAAAGCATCGGTTTTATCAGGTGGAGAAAAGGTTCGCTGTATGCTATCAAAAATGATGTTAAGCGGATCCAACGTATTGCTGCTTGATGAACCTACAAACCATTTAGATTTAGAGTCCATTACCGCATTGAATAATGGCTTAATTAACTTTAAAGGCTCTATGATTTTTGCTTCTCATGACCATCAATTCATCCAAACAATTGCTAACCGCATTATTGAATTGACTCCGAGTGGTATTGTTGATAAACAAATGACATATGATGAGTACTTAGAAAATACAGAATTACAAAAACAAGTGGCAGATATGTATAAGTAAATCAATTAGCAGGAGGGTCCTCCCTTCCTGCTTTTTCTTTTTAGGTATTAAATGTTCAATAGCTATCTACTTCTTCTTTTTATGACGAGCTGAAGAGGACATTCTCTCTCCGGTCTCAATATTTGTTGTCCCCTGCCCTTTTACTTCAGGTGAACTTAATCCAGCCTTTGATGGGTCTTTTTTTCGCTTTGTCATTTCTATCACCTCCTCATTTACTATTTCATGTTCACATTCGTTTTATTCATGGCATAATTCAGAATAAAAACAAGATTAATCAGGCAATATATCGATGGAGGAGGTGTGACAAATGGCGAAAAAAGTGGCAGTTGAGCAATCATTATCAAATGTTTCTGAGGCACTACGAGATAAAGGGTTTGAAGTGATTGATATAAAATCAAGTGCTGATGTTGAAACAACAAATTGCTCTGCCTATGTTGTAAGTGGGCTAGATTCGAACATAATGGGAATACAGGAAGTATCGACGAACGCACCTATTATCGAAGCAAGTGGCATGTCAGCTGATGAAGTTTGTCAGGAAGTGGAGCAAAGATTGCAATATTAAAAATTGTTGCCGACTGATAAGTTCTTAAATAAAGGAAGTGGAGAAAAACAATTCGTTTTTCTCCACTTCCTTTATTTATGTTTGAAAGAGTATTGATTCAATCGTTGAAAAATATTTTTAATTAATGTCGATTTTCCTGAACCATTTGGACCTAATAATCCAAAGACTCCACCAGGTTCCAATGTTAAAGTTAATTTGTCTAAAACAAGGTGATTAGTGCTATAACTTTTACAAACATTATTAATTTCCAACAATTAGATCACCCCCATATTTCTAGAAAATAACTAAATATAGGATAATTTACCATACTTATATTATCTAATAAAGTACAAGAAAATAAAATAATGTTTTGAATAACGAAGCCAATTTGATATGATTCCTTCAAAATATAAAGAAAACCGCCTCATAAGAGACGGTTAAATGTATTTTTCTGTCCTTCAATTTCTATTTTTTTAACTGCTGGGATTTATTTATCAAAATATAATCTTAAAATGTTTCAAACATCACTTTCCCTGTTTCTGTAATATCATAATCACCCATTGAGTGAATATCTTGCTTTATTTCATCTGACTTGAGGATCTCTTTTATTTTTTCTATTATCTCTTTATTTTCATCTGATTTTAAGAGTACTAAATCATACCTTTCCTTGATCAGTGGAATAAAATCTACATTGACAATTTTTGCTGTCTTTTCAATTCCCACCCCAACGTCAGCTGTTTCTGCAGCAATTGCAGAAGCGACTGTTAAATGGCTCGTTTCTTCAACTTGATAACCATTTACATCTTTTGAACGAATTCCATGAATTCTTAATTGTTCATCGAGAAGAATTCTGGCTCCTGAGCCTTTTTCACGGTTTACAATCTTTACATCATCACGATATAAATCTGTCCATCCCGTAATATTCTTTGGATTCCCATTTTGAACATAAAGACCGGCCCATCTTGATAAAAAGTTAATAACAATGAAAGGAAAGCCCGTTAATATTTTTTTTACGTAAGGAATATTATATGTTCCCGTATCTCCATCAAACAGGTGCATGCTCACTAAATCGCATTGATTTTGGTACATCGAGATTAAACTGTTTAAGCTGCCTGTATAAAGACGCAGCGGTCTAATTCCAGTTGAATCCTTTTCAAGCTGCTTGGCAAGGATATCTAATGCAATATCCTGCCCGCTAATCACAAATGTCCGTAATTGCTCATCATTATTTACACTTTGGATTGTTTTCTGATTCGGTGCATATGCTCGATTTTTGCTTTTCTCCTTATATGCATCTAAATCACTAGCATCGACTCGCATTTGCCTCCCTACACGATATGCAGGTAGTTCATCTTTTTTAATTAGATCATAAACTGTTAATTTCGATACCTTTAATAGTGAAGCAACCTCTTCGATTGTATATGACTCATTATGAACAGACATTTACATTTCACCCTATCTTTTTTCATTATGTGATAAATATTACTGTTATGCTTTGTTATATTTAGTTATAATTAGTTATATCTTGTTAAAGATAAACATATTTTGAGAGAGGAAGAAAAAAATGAAATTAAGATTTTCTGCGATTTTCACGCTTTTATTTATGCTCATCCTAGGAGGCTGTAGCTCAGATAAGGAAACTTCAAAACCGGCAGAGAACAACAATGAACAACAAGAGTCATCAGCAACCCCTAAAACGGAAGCAGTGCCTGAAGAATCTGTAGAGCTTACGATATCAGCTGCTGCTAGTCTAGAATATGCTTTTAACGAACTAAAACCTCTATTTGAAGAGAAACATAAAAATATTAAACTATTATTTAATTTTGGTGGTTCAGGCGCATTGCAAAAACAAATTATTCAAGGTGCACCTGTCGATATTTTCTTCTCAGCGGCAGAAGATAAATATGATGAACTTGTTGAACAAGGAATCATTGATGAAAATCAAGGTAAAGACATGTTAAAAAACACCCTTGTTCTTATCATACCAAAAGATGCTCAAAATTCGATAGCAAGTTTTGAGGATCTCGCAAATCTTGGTAACAGTAAATTCGCTCTTGGAACTCCAGAAGCTGTTCCCGCTGGTAAGTATGGACAGCAGACTCTTGAAGCGTTAGGTGTTTGGGAAAAAATGCAAAATAATATCGTCTATACGAAAGATGTAAGACAAGTATTAACATATGTCGAAACTGGTGATGTTGCAGCTGGACTAGTTTATAAAACAGATGCACAAACATCGGATAAAGTTGAAATCATTGCTGAGGCTGATTCTAGTACTCATGACCCAATCATTTACCCTGTTGGCATTATTAAAGAAACTAAACATCCTGAACAAGCTGAATCATTTTATCAATATCTTCAAGAATCTGAAGCTACTGATATTTTAGTGAAATATGGATTTACTGTATTGGATTGATTTGAATGAGTGATTTATTCATTTCACCTGTTCAACTTTCCTTAAAAGTTTCATTCGTCACATTAGTAGTTGTTTTCATTATTGGAACTTTGTTAGCTAAATTCATGTCACGGAAGAATTTTAAAGGTAAAACGATTATGGAAACTATTTTTATGCTTCCTCTCGTATTACCACCAACTGTAATAGGCTTTTTATTAATTGTGGTGTTTGGCAATTCAAGTCCTATTGGTAAATGGATTCAATCAATATTTGATCACCCAGTCATGTTCACTTGGTGGGCAGCAGTTATCGCTTCTACAGTTGTTGCACTTCCACTAATGTATCAATCTGCAAAAACAGGCTTTTCCGAAGTGGACATTGGCATTGAGGAAGCAGCAAGAGTTGATGGTGCAAGTGAATGGTATGTGTTCTTATTTGTTTCTATGCCCGTTGCTTATAAATCTCTCATATCAGGAGCTATTTTAAGCTTCGCAAGAGCTTTAGGTGAGTTTGGAGCAACGTTAATGTTTGCTGGAAATATTCCGGGCAGAACCCAAACAATGTCTACTGCGATTTATATGTCAATTGAATCTAGTAATATGGGACTCGCTTGGATGCTTGTCATTACGATGATTGCGATATCATTTATTATGCTATTAGCGGTTTCATTTATTAAATAAACGGGCTCTTGCCCGTTTTTTTATGCTTTCAATCTAGTTTTAAGACAAGTTTCCTCCCATAACAGCATAACAATAATAATGGACAATCTTTTATTAAAGGAGAGATAACAAATGCCATTTCTTGTTTTAAAAAAGAGTTCAATTATTATGTTTCTTCTGATCGTTATTGCTGTTGCAACTGGCTCTGTTTGGCTATTCGTCAGTACAAAATCTGAAGCTGTCTTTCAGTTACAAAATGATGAAACGGTTCGAGAAATTCATATGGTAACAGGTGAATTTAAATCAAAGTTGCCTAACGGGAAAGAAATGGAGGCTTATCGCTGGGATCCAGGCACCATTGTGCTCTCAAAAGGTGAAAAAGTTAATCTAGTGATTTCAGGTATTAATGGAGCCGAGCATCCATTTTCCATAGAGGGGACAAACATAAAAGGAATTGTCAAAAAAGGTGAAGATACGATTGTCCCGTTGCAATTTGATCGTGAAGGATATTATCGTTTAATTTGCCATACTCATTCTTCAAGAGAAGATAACGGTCCCATGATTGCTTATATTATCGTTGATTAGTGAAAAGCACCGGCTAGCCGGTGCTTTTCACCATAATGGATCCATTGTTTTTATTATCTCCACCATTGATCATACAGTGTTGCTGGAACCCTTCTTTTATGCTCTGAATTTAGGTAGCGGTTTTCAATTTTATCAGCTACAGCTTTAGTTACTTGTTTTCCTTCAAGATAATCATCTAAATCATCGTAAGAAATTCCTAGCTCTGTTTCATCAGCTTGTCCTGGTTTTTGGTCGAGTAAATCAGCTGTCGGTATTTTTAAATATAACCGTTCATCTGCACCTAATTGCTGTAGAAGCGCCTTCCCTTGTCTTTTGGTTAAACCGGTCAGTGGTGTTACATCAGCACCCCCATCCCCAAATTTCGTATAAAATCCTGTAAGTGCTTCAGCTGCATGATCTGTGCCAATAACTAATAGACCCTTTTCTCCTCCAAAGATATATTGGGCAATCATTCGCATTCTTGCTTTTACATTCCCTTTTTGGTAGTCACTTAAAGGCTTGCTTTGAAGAAGCTTGTCATATTCTTCCTGCATTTCATCTACAGCTTTTTTAATATTAAAGACAAACTCCTCATCCGCTTTAATGAAGGATAATGCTAAATTTGCATCTGCTTCATCAATTTGTGCACCATATGGAAGTCTGATAGCAACGAAAGTGGCATTTTCATGGCCTGCTTCTCTCAACTCTTCCACAGCCAGCTGTGCAAGCCTGCCTGCTAGAGTAGAATCTTGTCCACCACTAACTCCTAATACATATCCATTCGCTTTTGTTTTTATTAAATAGTCTTTTAAAAAGTTAATTCGTTTCCTAATTTCTATTTTCGGATCAATGGTTGAGCTAACATGTAGCTTCTGAATAATTTCGTTTTGTAAGTTCATCTTGCTCTCCCCCACCTTCTAGTTAATTTGAATGCTTCACTTTTTCTTTTACATTTTGAATATGCTGCATTTTATTTCCCCAGCACTTTTGACTAAGATCAACTGGATATTCAGCTGGATTCAGAGAACGGCGGTATTCTTCCCATAATAAGTTCAAATTTTTACGAACAAACTGCTGAATCTCAAGTAAACTTGGCTGTTTATAGACGAGTTCTCCGTTCACAAAAATATCTTTATGTAACTCTATTGCATCGAAATTCGTAACGTATTTCTTCAAGTATGTGTGGACTGGATGAAACATTTTTAACCGTACTTCATCTTGCGGATTTTCATGTTCTAAAGCAATATAATCCCCTTCAGATTTTTGCGTTTCACGATTAATAATTCGATATACTCTCTTTAAACCAGGCGTTGTTACTTTTTCTGGATTACCGCTTATTTTTATCGTATCAACCATATCGCCATTTTCATCTTCTATGGAAACAAGCTTGTATACTGCACCTAGAGCAGCTTGATCATAAGCAGTAATTAATTTTGTACCAATACCCCATGAATCAATTTTTGCTCCTTGGCCTTTTAAGTGTAAAATCGTATATTCATCCAGATCATTTGATGCAAAAATTTTTGCCTCATGAAAACCCGCCGCATCAAGCATTTTTCTAGCTTCTTTTGAAAGGTAAGCAATGTCTCCACTATCTATTCGAATGCCGATGAAATTTATTTTATCACCAAGCTCCTTTGCCACTTTTATTGCAGTTGGGACTCCAGACTTTAATGTGTTATATGTATCAACGAGAAAAACACAATTCCGATGTCTTCTTGCATATTTATGAAAGGCTGTATAATCATCTTGATATGCTTGAACGAGTGAATGCGCATGTGTTCCCGCTACTGGGATGCCAAATTTCTTCCCTGCACGTACATTTGACGTAGCATTAAATCCGCCAATAAACGCAGCTCTCGTTCCCCAAATGGCTGCATCCATTTCTTGTGCTCTTCTTGTTCCGAATTCCATCACTGTATCTTCTCCAATTACTTCTTTAATTCGAGTCGCTTTCGTGGCAATTAATGTTTGATAATTGATGATATTCAAAATAGCGGTTTCGATAATTTGTGCTTGTGCTAAGGGTGCCTCTATTCTGACCAATGGTTCATTTCCAAATACTAGCTCCCCTTCTTGCATAGACTTTATTGTGCCAGTAAATGTTAACGAAGCTAAATAATCAAGAAAATCATCTTTATATTGAAGCTCATTTCTTAAATAGGCTATGTCACTATCCGTAAAGCGAAACTGTTCAATAAATTCAATAACTCTTTCTAATCCTGCAAATATAGCAAAGCCATTTCCAAATGGATTCTTACGAAAATAAACTTCAAAAACAGCTTTTCTCTCATGAATTTTATCTTCCCAATATGTCTCTGCCATATTTATTTGATATAAATCCGTATGTAATGAAAGGCTATCATCTAAATATTCATTGTTCATTTTTTATCCCCCATTTTTCCTATTTAGACTTTATATATATTTCCTATAATCTCATTTTACCCTCATATGTCAATGATTACCCGAAAAAAGACTGGGAATCCTTTTAATGAAAAAATCATTGACAATTATATAAGATCGATATAAATTTAATATGTTAACCATTAAAGACAATTGGTTTACATATAGAAAAGGGGTTAATAAAATGACAAATGGACAAATAAAACTAAGATCATTAATTACTACTGCATTGTTTGCAGCTATCATTAGTGTAATGGCACAATTAATCATTCCATTACCGCTCGTTCCCATTACCGGGCAAACATTAGCAATTGGCCTGGCATCGACTATTCTTGGTTCACGATATGGCACGATTTCTATACTATTATATATAGCCATTGGAGCAACTGGTGTTCCCGTCTTTGCAGAACTTTCTGGAGGAATTTCCAAGTTAATTGGTCCTACTGGTGGATATATAGTCGGCTTTATTCCAGCAGCGTTCATAATCGGCTATTACATGGAAAAGACAAGTTTTACTTTTGTAAATGCGATGATTGCAAATACGCTCGGAATGATTATCACCTTAGTATTTGGAACTGTTTGGTTAAAAATTGCTGCAGAGCTTTCATGGACTGCTGCCATTGCTAGTGGCATGACACCTTTTATTATAGTTGGATTGATCAAAGCTGCACTCGCTTCTTGGGTTGGTATAATTATTAGAAGAAGACTGCTTTCAGCCAGGCTTTTATTTTCATTGAAGGAAGAATCTATGTAAAAATATAAGGGCTACCAAAAAGGTAGCCCTTATATTTTTTGTTTTCTTTTTCTTATAAACTGGTAGATGACGAAAGGTGTACTAAGTAAGACGGGTATTAAATAGTAGCTCAATCGATAAAACATAATAATAAGAAGGCTTAGTTCTGTTGGAATCCCTTTTGTTTCCATCCCTATTAGAAAAACGAGATCAAATGAACCGATTCCCCCAGGTATTAAACTAATGATTCCAGCACATGCTGAAATAATTACAATTGGAAAAATGGCCAAAATAGGAATAGAAACTCCTAATAAGTTTGATATTCCCCATATACATATAACAACAAACAGCCATTCAAAAACAGATATGATTATTAATTCACTAATATATCCACGATTTAAATCTCCCAAATTCCAAAAAGATTTTCTAAAGAAAAAAATAATCATAAATACGGGTGTATATAGGGCAATTGCCCAAACGGCGAATTTAATAAATTTTATTTCTGAATACACATGGAAATCTGAAAAAACGATAATCCATGTTAGAATTGATAAACCAGTTAAAAAAAATAAAGCAAGCTTCGCAATAATACGTATGTAAGGTGTACGATCATGTATGTAATTACTGTAGTAATAAGATCTTAATGTCGCTCCTGCCACACCACCAAATCCAATTAAATTTGAATAGGCATTTGCTGACAATGAATAAAAAACAAGATTTCTTTTCGGAACGTGAATTTTGAATATTTTGAGCAAAATTATATCATAAAAAAACATCGGAATTAATGTAACTAAGCCAAGAATGATAATAATGATTATTTTTTGGAAAGAAAGTCTGTCCAAATATACGTTAAGCAAGTCCCAATTAAAATCTTTAAATAATTCTTTCGCCTCATAGCTAAGTAGTAAAATAATAAGAATTGGAATCAATATTTTTAAAAATATCAATATTGATTTTTGTTTTAAAAAAGACAAGATACCTCTCCATTCAATCAATTTTAGTCCACATTATTATATTTTATTACTTCCTATTACTGTGTACAACCTTTACATGAAAAAATTAACGGAAAGTTAATGATTGCCTCCAATGCAAAATTAAATTATAATTTACCTATTGCCCTTTTTGAGGTGAGAAAATGACAGATTTTTTTAATGACATCTCTAATATCCCAGCAGAATATACAATTTATGTGACTTTTTTACTTGGTTTAATTGTAAAATTTTTGTGGATTTGGAATATAGAATATCATTTTACTAATTCGATGACGGATCCTCATAATATTGCTTCTCCTGTTAATCAATCTTTACAGAGAATGAAATATTATGTTATCGTAAATACATTTTTATCTTGGTTTATAAAGTGTATTCGTAAAAAAGAAGGTTCTAATGATGATGCTGATGGAATTGCTTCTATTAATTTGAAAACGGATAAATTAATAGGAGGAATCTTTAATGAAAAGAAAGAAAAATATTTATCTTTTTGCAATGCTATCTGCTGTAACATTGCTTCTATCAGCATGTCAGGGTCAACCAGGTCAAAGTAATGATGGATTTTTCCATAACTATTTTGTTGAGCCTTTCGCATCATTAATACATTGGGTAGCCGGATTGTTTCATGACAATTACGGTATTTCCATCATTATCATTACTTTATTAATTCGTCTGCTTCTAATGCCGTTTATGCTTAAGCAGTACAAAAACCAGCAAAACATGAAGGAAAAAATGGATAAACTCAAACCTGAAATGGATGCTATACAAAAAAAATTAAAAGCTACGAAAGATAAAGCTGAGCAACAAAAGCTCCAGCAGGAAATGATGGGCTTATATCAAAAACATGGGGTTAACCCACTGAATATGGGTTGTTTGCCAATATTAATACAAATGCCGATCTTAATGGGTTTTTACTATGCGATAAGAGGCTCAGAGGAAATTGCCTCTCATTCGTTTTTATGGTTTAACCTTGGTCAATCAGATATATGGATTACGGCAATTGCGGGTATTGTTTATTTTCTCCAATTTAAGGTTTCTTTATCAAACATGCCAGCTCAACAACAAAATCAAATGAAATTTATGGGCTTATTGTCACCGATTATGATTGTGATGGTTTCATTAAACGCTCCAGCAGCACTTCCGCTTTATTGGACTGTTGGGGGGATTTTCTTAACAATTCAAACTTTTGTAGGCAGGAAGCTATATCCCCCTGCACAAATGGATAATTCAAAGGTAAAAACAAATTAATGGAATCATAAAAACGAGCATGCTGTGAGCATGCTCGTTTTTACATTTTTCCTAATAAAAACCCGCTAAAGGCAAATATTATTCCGCTTAAATAAGTTAAACAAATATACATGATTGCCAGGATTTTTTCTTTCCGTTCAAAAAGCTGTATGGCTTCTAAATTAAAAGTTGAAAACGTTGTGAATGCACCTAAAAATCCGGTACCAACAAATAAATGAACGTTACTATTTTCTACATTACCCAATACAAATCCTAAAACAAACGAGCCAAGTACATTAACGATAAAAGTGGCTATCGGGAATTTACTTGTATATTTCGCATTAAATAATTTTGTACATGAATAACGACAAACTGCGCCAAAAAAACCACCAATCACAACGAAAAGGATGTGAATCATCGCTGTTCACCAACTTCTTTTCGATGATAATAGCCTAAATAAGCTGCAATTATCCCTCCAAACACACTTAGCATTATGTAAATGAAAGCATTAAAATAATGCCCAAAATAAATAAATTGAACTGTTTCTATACTAAATGTAGACATCGTTGTAAATGAGCCGATAATTCCTGTACCGATAGCTAATACAAGTTTGGATTCGCTTCTTCCATACTTCTTAGCCATTCTCATCAATAAACCAAGAAAAAAGGCACCAACAAGATTGGCACACAATGTACTATAGGGAAATGAGTTGCTCCCATTATGAGTAAATAAAATAGAGACAAAATATCTTAATAAGCTGCCGATTCCTCCACCTATGCCAATCAATAGGTATGTCAAAACATCCCCTTCTTTCTATTCCAATACTTTCTTATTTTAGCGTAAATATGTGTAAAAAAAAATGCATTCAAATAGAATGGCAAAAAGTTCTTGAGTAACTCGGTTTAATTTTAGGAAATATAATAATGATTCATTTTAAAAAGGGGTGGTTAAATGAGAAGCAAAACGTTTCTTTCTATAGGATTAGCTGCAGTTCTTCTATCTGCATGTGGAGTTAATAATGATGGGAATGGCGTAAAAAATACAGCTTACCGAAATCGAGATATGAATGAACCAACGAGAGTAAATTACCCTGGTAATTACAACAATGCAGGTTATTACAACGGTGCAGGGAATCGTTATAATGGCATTAGGGATGTTAATAACGATACGATCAATGGTCGAATGAATGATGGTGTTCGAAATACGAATATCGGAAATAATCTGTCGAACAATACTCATAATGCAACATCTAGAATGCGTGTGGCTGACAGGGCAGCAGATAAAATCGCTTCCATGCCTGAAGTAGATTCCGCAAATGTAATTGTAACTGACAATAATGCTTATGTTGGTGCTCGCCTAGCTAATGGAAAGAATTTATCTCGAAATCTTGAGCGAAAAATTGCCGATCAAGTAAAGTCTGCCGATCGAGATATTAATGATGTGTATATATCCGTAAACCCAGATTTTTACGATAGAGTAACGAACTACTCAAATGATATTCGGAATGGAAAGCCAATTGAAGGTTTTTTTGATGAATTCACAAATACCATTAAACGTGTATTCCCTACACATATAAATAAATAAATTCCAAACAAAGAGGATCTTACGTTCATTTTTCGTTTGATCCTCTTTTCATGCACTAAAATCCGTATTGCATAAAAGAAGAACTGCCAAAACGGGTTTGAAATGCACCTTCTTCTTTCATTTCAATTATTTTATATACATTTTTTAAGGCCTCAATTATAAAAACACCTTTATTCAGCATAAGGCAGTCAGCCCGTAAACCCATATAAGCATCTGTTAATTCTGTTCTTACTGGCAGACCTGTTTTCGCTTGTTTTTCAAGAACACCTGTCGCCCAAATTACTGGTGTGTGGCTTGCTTCACATATATTCAAAATTTCTTCCTGAACGAAAGCTAATTCGGTAAATCCTAATTCTACAGCTAGATCCCCTCTCGCAATCATAATTCCAAAGGAATCAAAATGAAGGCCCTCATGAATAATTTTAGCTAAATAACGGACCGCTTCCTTCGTTTCGATTTTCGCTATGACACTTATCTTCTTCGTTGGCATCGATTGAATACGCATCCTGAACTTTTCTAAATCTCTTGGATGATGAACAAATGAAAGTCCAATAATATCCGCAAGTTCATGTACGAGCGGAAGTTGCTTTATATCTTCATCTGTTACTGAAGGCAAAATGAAATGAACAAGAGAATCAGGGAAATTGAGCCCATTTTCTTCACTCATTTTTACTGCCCGACCTTTCGTTTGCAAGATTTTGATTTGAAGCCAATCATCTGAGATGGAATTGATTTCACCGATTATTTTCCCGTCATCAATATAAACTTTATCTTTTAGACGAGCATTAAGAAGTGCATTTACTTCATTTATGGAAATGATATTAGGTAAGTCTTCTTGACTTTTTATTGAATTTTTCTGTTTCATTATCGTAATTTGGTCGCCATTACTTACTTTAATAAAAGCTCTTCCATTTTTATGACTAAATGGGGAATGAATTTTCTGTACTCTTATTTTGGGACCAGCTAATTCCATTTGAATTTTACATTTTGGTTCTTCACAACCTATCTCCTTTTCCGCTGCCCTTATTGCCTTTACAATTGCTCTCCATTCATTTGGAGTGTCATGTGCACAATTAATTCTGGCAATATTCATACCATGTAATAGTAGTTTTTTTATTACTATTTGTTCTTTAAGTATTTTTGAGTCAATTGTTACCATAACCGAGTTATTTTTTTTACCGAATATTTCTTTGGTACGCTTCTCTTTTATTAGCGTTGCGAGCTTAGGATTTAAATTAGCCTTTTCTTCATTATGATTTAAATGACAAAGCATTTTAAGTATCGAATAGTGAATATGTGCTTTCATATGGTGAAAAGATGTAAACCCTTCTTGTAAAAGGAGTTGATCGATTTGTTTCTCATTCCACTTTCTCAAACAAAGATAAGAATAAAGATTATGAATACTATGATACTTACTTAAATCTTCATATTCTATTTCAACTGTTAATTTCTCTAATTCTTCTTTCATTTTTAAAAGCCACATTGTTAAAGTTTGATTATCTAAGTCCAATGATGTATCATTGCTCATCAACAAATCACCTTCTAGACATGTATCGAATATAGATAACAGTATATGAATTTATTTCATGTCATGTGAGAACAGAAACATTACAAAAAAAGCCAGCTAAAAATTTAGCTAGCAGTTTAATTCCTTTTATGCATTTTGGAAATAGTCCTTATAATACCCACCGATTTTTTCAGTATTATCGATAATAAAATAAAATTCTTCTGTTTCATTTTTAACTTCGTATACTTTCCCAACTGTAAGTGCTCTGTTCACAATATATTTTGCAGCATCAGTATGTATACATTTCACTTTTTTCAATGTTTGTCGATCATGCCAGTTTTTATGAATCATCGTAATTACTCCTCACTATCTATATAAGATTTCCTCATAATAGTATATAGAATTATGACTTTCTGTCGCAAGCTTCAGCGTCGTTTTTTTATAAAAAAATAACAACGAATATATATGAGGGACATCTCTCTTCGCCATTCCCGAAATTTTCCCCTCAGGGAAAAATTTGAAAGACATTTTGACTGCAGTTTCTCGGAATTTTGTCCTTCAACAACACTTTGAAGGACATTTTGACTGCAATTTCTCGGAATTTTGTCCTTCAACTTCACTTTGAAGGACATTTTGTCTGCAGTTCTACGGAATTTTGTCCTTCAGCTTTACTTTGAAGGACATTTGCCTACAGTTCCATTGAGATTTATAAATGAATCAATTTAAACATACTCTGAACCATAGAGCGAAATAGGTTCATGATAAATCGGATGCTGAAATTGTACTTGAAAAGGCCGTTCTCCTCTTGTATTGAGAGTATGATAAACAATTCCTTTTTCGGATAAAGGCTCACAAAAGAAAATGTTTGTATTTCCAATACGAACCCCTGCCATTTTTGACATTAAACTATTGTTAATCGGAGCATGAATACTGTCTAAATTAAACAGCCGTGACCAATCTTCCGCTGTATTCTCACAATTTTTAGCAGCAAAATAAATGGCTTTGAGATCATTATTTTCTAATTTCCGATCAATCATTCCTTTTGCTTTCATTTCTGCATATCTTTCGACATCATTCTGCTCCCACTCAATAAAAAAAGGATACAGCAATGGGATCGATTGTCTTACAAATAACATTTTCCATTTTAGCACAGAGCCATCCTCTCTTTTTCTGCTGCCATTAAAGATTGGTAAAGTCTTACAACCTTTCTCCTCAAGATTCCTTTTAACTTCCACAATATCTGTTGTTCTAAAGCATATTTGTGCAATACCTTCTCCCTTAGGTAAATCAGAAACTAATTGTGAAACAAGCGGATTATCAGAATTATTTGCAGACATCATATCGTTGATGCTTAAAAATTCAATGTAGGATGAATGGAAATAGAGCAAGCTATTGAATGTACCCCATTGCTCATGATTCCCACCCATTACAGCTTTATAGCCAAATGTTTTCCACATATTTACCGCTTCTATTGGATGATTATTCATAAAATGAACAACATGGTCTAACTTTACTTCCATTTACCTCCACTCCTTACCTATCCCAAAATAAGTAAATATCCATATCATTATCATACAAATTCAATTTAATTTCGTCTATTATTCACGACTTTTTTTAAATTAGGGTTTTCAAAATGAGTAAAAACGTTTAAAATGGAATGAATAAAGAGAATATTCAATCCATTACTAGGAGGAATGCTACATGAAAATCATGAGTAATGAACAGTTGGTCGTCTCGTATCGTGATGCATTAAAGTCTGGTTCGGAGAAAGAATGGATTAGGATATTGAAAACAGAAATTACCAAACGTGGATTAAAGCCTTTTAAAAAGTAGTAATAACGTCGTAACTAAATATGAATGATTAAAATGAATGATTAAATGCGGAGTGATTCGATCACTCCGCACTTTTTATTTTATGCTTCGAATAATAAAGATTCTGGGTCTTCTATTAATTCTTTTATGTGGCTAAGAAATGTAACAGCTTCTTTTCCGTCAACAATTCGATGATCATATGATAGTGCAATATACATCATTGGTCGATTTTCAATTTTATCTTCATCGATGGCAATCGGGCGAATTTTTATCGAATGCATCCCAAGTATCCCGACTTGTGGTCCATTCAAAATAGGCGTAGATAATAATGAACCGAAAACACCACCATTTGTAATCGTAAACGTTCCGCCCTGTAAGTCTTGTAAGGAAAGTTTATTATTTCTTGCTTTATTTGCGAGCTCTAAAATATCTTTTTCGATTTCAGCAAAGTTTTTGCGATCCGCACCTCTCACGACTGGTACGACTAGACCTTCATGAGCAGATACGGCAATCCCAATATCATAAAACTTTTTAATGACAATTTCATCACCTTGAATTTCAGCATTTAATAACGGGGATCTTTTCAATGCCGCAACAACAGCCTTTGTGAAAAATGACATAAATCCAAGCTTAACATCATTTTCTTCAAAAAATTTGTCCTTTCTACGTTTCCGAAGATTCATCACGTTTGTCATATCAACTTCATTGAACGTTGTTAACATTGCTGTTGTTTGCTTCACTTCAAGCAAGCGATTTGCAATCGTTTGGCGCCGACGTGACATTCGTATACGCTCTACCATTTCATTATCTTGTTTAGCTGGCTCTCCTACTAAAGGGGCATTTGCATTTGGTAAGTTAACAGCTTTCTTCTCTGGATTATATAATGAAACATCTTGTGCGCGCACTCTACCAAGCGGATCATTTGTCGGGACTTCGGTTAAGTTTATTCCTTTTTCTCTCGCAATTTTTCTTGCTGCTGGTGAAGCAATTGGGCGCTGTTGCTTTTGTGCATTTTCAACTTTTAAAGGTACTTGTTGCTCAACTACTTTAGGTTCCTCTTCTACAACAATCGATTCATCAATGGTAGGAGTGCTAACTTGCTGTGCATTTTCATCAATGACAGCAATGCTTTCTCCAACATTTACAGTATCGCCTTCCTGCACCATTATTTCATTTAAAACACCACTGTATTCAGAGATAATCTCCACATTTACCTTATCTGTCTCAAGCTCAACAAGATAATCACCTTTATTAATTTGATCACCTTTATTTTTAAGCCATTTAGCAATTGTTCCTTCAGTTATCGATTCTGCAAGCTCAGGCACTTTTATTTCAGCCATATTCATTTCCTCCATCTTACTTAATCGTAAAAACTTCTTCAATAATACGTGCTTGTTCTTTCTTATGAACGTTCGGATCTCCTTCAGCAGGGCTCGAGCGACGACGTCTTCCACTATAAAGAACTTCTACACCTGCTGGTGCAATATGTTTCAGCCTTGGTTCAACAAAATTCCAAGCACCCATGTTTTTCGGTTCCTCTTGTACCCATATTATTTCCTGTAAGTTTGGAAAACGTCGAACAATTTGCGAAATAACCTCTAATGGAAATGGATAAATTTCTTCAACTCGTAATATGTGAAACCAATCTTTGTTTTCAATATTTTTTAGACTTTCAGCTAAATCAATTGTCATTTTTCCAGTAGCTAAAATGATCCGGGTTACTTTTTCAGTTGCTAGACCTAGTCCACTTTGTTCTATAACGGGTTGAAACTCACCTTCACTTAATTCCATTCCAGCCGAAGCGACAAGTGGATGGCGCAATAAACTTTTCGGTGACATGATAATAAGTGGGCGCACTTCTTCATGATTAAGAATGGCTGCCTGTCTTCGTAAAATATGAAAATACTGTGCAGATGATGATAAATTAGCTACTGTCCAGTTGTTTTCTGCTGCTAAGCTTAAAAATCTTTCAAGTCGCGCGCTTGAATGCTCTGGACCTTGACCTTCATAACCATGTGGTAGCAGCATGACTAGACCCGACTTTTGTCCCCATTTCGCCCTACCTGCACTAATAAATTGATCAAATATTACTTGAGCAGAGTTTGCAAAATCTCCATATTGCGCTTCCCAAATGACCAATGTTTCTGGAGCAAATACATTATATCCATATTCAAATCCAAGAACAGCGGCTTCAGATAAAGGACTATTATGGATAGCAAACGAGGCTTTTGCAGATGAAAGTATATGCAAGGGTGAATATGATTTTCCAGTATGACTATCATGAAGAACAATATTCCGCTGTGCAAATGTCCCCCTTTCAGAATCTTGACCCGTTAAACGGATAGGTGTTCCGTCTGATAAGATCGATGCAAATGCTATCGTCTCAGCCAATCCCCAATCAATTCTTCCATCTTCCTCAAAAGCAGACAATCTTCGTTTTAAAATTTTTTCAAGCTTAGTAAAAACATTAAAATCATCTGGCCATTGTAAAAGCTCTTCATTGATTGCTTTTAATCTCTCCATTGGTACAGCCGTTTTTATTTTTTGAAAGCCTTTTTCGATAAATTCAGGTGGACCTAATAATTCAATATTCTTTTTATGGTTTACAACCTTTTCATAAGAGCTTTTAAGTTTTTCATTTACAAATGCGTCAACTTCTTCTAAATCATCATCCGATAATATGGATGCACTTATTAATTTTCGCCCGTACAAATCCTTTACTGTTTTATGTTCATGAATAATCTTGTACATTAATGGATTAGTAGTCATCGGTTCATCCATTTCATTATGACCAAATCTACGGTAGCCAATTAGATCGATAAGAAAATCCTTTTTATACTTCGATCTATATTCACATGCTAATCTTGCTGCAGCGATACATGCTTCAGGATCATCCGCATTCACATGCAAAATCGGAATTTCATACCCTTTTGCTAGATCGCTTGAATATCTTGTAGAACGAGAATCAAATGATTCCGTCGTGAAACCAATCGTATTATTCGCAATAATATGAATCGATCCACCTGTATTATACCCTTCTAATTGGCCAAGATTTAATGTTTCAGCTACTATTCCTTGCCCTGGAAATGCCGCATCCCCATGTATTAAGATTGAAAGGGCAGAATCAGGACTTCTTTCCGGATACCCTTTTTCATTTCGAGTATCTTGGGCAGCTCTCGTAAATCCTTCCACAACTGGACTAACAAATTCAAGATGACTAGGATTATTTGCAAGGGTTAAACGAGTTATCGTCGTATTTTTGTCTTTAATTTGTTTGTCAAGACCAAGATGATATTTCACGTCTCCTGTCCACCCATAATTAATTCCAATAGAGCCCTCAGATGGAACAAGCTCTTTATTAGGTGCATGCTGAAATTCAGAAAAAATCATCTCATATGGTTTACTAAGCACATGGGCAAGTACATTTAAACGGCCGCGATGAGCCATTCCAATATTTATCGTTTTTGCCCCATTTGCAACTGAATTTGAAATAATTTCATCAAGCATTGGAACCATCGAATCGAGACCTTCAATCGAAAATCGTTTTTGCCCAACAAATGTTCGATGAAGAAATTTTTCAAAGCCCTCTACTTCTGTTAGTCTTTGAAAGAGCATTTTCTTTTCTTCATTTTTTAAAGAAAGATGAAGATTACCTGATTCGATTTTCCTTCTAAGCCATTCTTTTTCTTGCTCGTCATAAACATGATGAAATTCAAAAGCAATGGTACCCATATAGACCTTTTTTAAATGTTCAATTGCCTCTAGACCATTTCTTAATGGAACATGGGCATTTTTACAAATAAATTCGGCCGGTACAGCCAATAGATCCTCCACTGTTAAGCGATAACTTGTTAAATCAAATAACTTCTGCTCTTGTTTAACATTTCCTAATGGATAAATATTAGCTGATAAATGACCATATGCACGAATATTATCAGCATAGCGAATGGCTGCTAAAATCTTTTCTAAATGATTAGAATTTGTCACAGGTTCACGAACCGCAGTACGGCTATTTTCCGTTTCCATCAAAGGAGAACCAGTTGCTTCGAAATACGCTCTAATTTCCGGATCGATTGAATCAGGATCAGCTAAAAAGTTTTCATATAATTCAATGACATAGCCAAGGTTCGGGCCATGAAAGCCTTGCGTATAAGACTTCTCGAAAATCTTCGGCTTTTTCATCGAAAAACCCCCATCATTATTAGTATTACTTATTCATTATCCTCTCCAAAATCATTACATTCATAAATCTTATTTTGGAATAATAAATTAGGTTAAAAAATTTTTTCACTGCCATTCTATCATGTTCAAGTAAGATGTTAAAGGTTTTAACTATGTTCATAGTGAAAATTAATTTATTTACCCTAATTTAGTTTACATAATATTTTTATGTTCAACTCAATACTTGTATTTCTTAAAATTATTTGAATAATGTTAAAAATCATTGACTTTTAAACATATATTAGTGTAAAGTTTAGAGAAAAATTGAAAAGCTTTCTTATCAAGAGAGGTCGAGGGTTAGGCCCTATGACGCCTCAGCAACCATCAATCGAAATTAGATTGAAAAGGTGCTAATTCCTACAAGTTTACTTAAAAACTTGAAAGATAAGAAGAATGACTAATTAATGGTGAAAGTCTTCTTCTTATAGAAGGCTTTTTTTGTTGGCAAAAATAATTAAAGGGGTGCAAATAATGCATAAAATAGACACGATTCTTACTCAAATTGGAAATCGAAGTGAAACTAAAACAGGATCTGTCAATCCACCAGTCTATTTTTCAACTGCCTATCGCCATGAAGGGATTGGCAGATCCACTGGTTTTGATTATATCCGAACAGGAAATCCTACAAGACTTTTACTTGAAAATGCCATAGCTGAACTTGAGGCTGGGGATCAAGGCTATGCCTGCAGTTCTGGAATGGCGGCTATCCTTACTGTTCTATCACTCTTCCAATCAGGGGATGAATTTTTAGTTTCGAAAGATTTATATGGAGGGACATATCGACTTTTCGAACAAGGCTTTAAAAAATGGGGGCTACATTGTAGATACATTCAATCCCTGTCAGCTGAAAGATTGGAAAAGGAAATTTCCCCTCAAACAAAGGCTATTTTCATTGAAACCCCTACTAATCCATTAATGGAACAAACAAATATTGCAGAAGTAGCGAAAATCGCGAAGCAATACAATCTTTTGCTAATCGTTGATAATACATTTTATACCCCACTGCTGCAACAGCCATTAAAGCTTGGAGCAGATATCGTCGTCCATAGTGCAACGAAATATTTAGGTGGCCATAATGATGTGTTAGCCGGTTTAATCGTTGCGAAAGGAAAAGAATTATGTGATTGTATAGCGCTCCATCATAATTCTTCTGGTGCTGTTTTAAGTCCATTCGATTCATGGCTCCTTATTAGGGGGATGAAAACCCTCTCGCTACGGATGGAACGTCATGAGAAAAATGCGAAGGAAATTGTAACATTTTTAACGAACCATGAGGCCGTTACAGATGTTTTATATCCTGGTCGCGGCGGAATGATTTCTTTTCGAATAAAACATGAAAGTTGGGTAAATAAATTTTTGCAGAGCCTTTCCCTTATCACTTTCGCCGAAAGCCTCGGCGGTGTAGAAAGCTTTATTACATACCCTGCTACACAAACACATGCTGATATTCCAGAGCATATTCGAATTGAAACAGGTGTTTGTAATCGATTATTACGTTTTTCGGTTGGGATTGAAAATAGCGAGGATATCATTCATGACTTACAATATGCTTTTGCAGCGGCATTGAAGGAGGTCCATCAATGAATTTCTTGGATAGACTAAAAAATGAAATATTAATTGCTGATGGTGCAATGGGTACCCTTCTCTATTCTTATGGAACAGGCAGCTGTTTTGAACAATTAAATCTTTCACATGCTGAACAAATTCAACAAATTCATGAAGCTTATATAGAAGCTGGTGCGGATATCATTCAAACAAATACTTATGCAGCCAATTATTTAAAGCTACAAAGATATGGACTTGAAGATAGTGTGAAGGAAATTAATACTGCTGCCGTAAAAAATGCGCGAAAAGCTGTTAAAGGATCAACATTTGTTGCAGGAACAATTGGTGGTGTTCGTGGCATTAAACCAAATATGGTTGCAATTGATGAAATTAAACGAAGCTTTCGTGAACAGTTATACTGCCTCTTACTTGAAGGGGTTGATATCCTTCTCTTTGAAACGTTTTACGACTTGGAAGAGCTTGAGCATGTATTAACAATTGCGCGAAAAGAGACTACATTACCAATAATTGCTCAAGTCTCGCTTCATGAAATCGGAATTCTGCAAAATCAAACACCCTTGACAGAAGCATTTAACAAACTTGAAGCACTTGGGGCTGATGTTGTTGGCATTAATTGTCGTCTTGGTCCCCACCATATGCTAATGACGCTTGAAGATGTACTTATTCCTAAAAAAGCCTATTTATCAGCATATCCGAATGCAAGCATGCCTGCATATACAGATGGTAAATTCCATTATAAAGGAGATTCAGAATACTTTAGGCAATCTGCAAAAGCTTTTCGAGGTCAAGGTGTGCGATTACTCGGGGGCTGCTGTGGAACAACACCCGAACATATTCGCGCATTTTCGAAAGAGCTTAAAGGATTGCCGCCGATTTTGGAAAAGAAGATTAAACATCGAAAACAAATTCAAATTTCAACATTTGATAACCCAAGAAGGGAACATCCTCCACTTGAGGAGATTGTCAAAGAAAGAGCATCCATTATCGTTGAACTCGATCCACCAAGAAGCTTAAATACTCATAAATTTTTCGAGGGTGCAAAAGCATTAAAAAACGCTGGTATTGATGCCATTACATTGGCAGATAATTCTCTTGCTACACCAAGAATATGTAATTCCGCTCTTGGTTATCGCGTCAAAAAAGAGATTAATATAAGACCTTTAGTTCATATTACATGTCGTGACAGAAACATTATAGGTTTGCAATCTCATTTAATGGGTCTTCACACTCTCGGGTTACATGATGTATTAGCCGTAACGGGAGATCCAGCAAGAGTTGGGGACTTTCCAGGCGCCTCTTCAGTTTATGACCTATCTTCATTTGAACTTATACAAATGATTAAACAATTAAATGATGGATTATCAATCTCAGGTAAGGAGCTAGCCCAGAAAGCAGCATTTTCTGTTGGAGCTGCCTTTAACCCAAATGTAAGATCCCTTGAAAAAGCAGTTCAACGTTTAGAAAAAAAGATTTCATTTGGAGCTGATTATTTTATTAGTCAACCTGTATTTTCTGAAGAAAAATTAACCGAAGTTTATCAATCTGTTAAACATTTAAAAACACCAATTTATATTGGTCTTATGCCCTTAACAAGCAGTAAAAATGCAGAATTTCTGCATAACGAAGTTCCTGGCATTAAAATATCTGATAAAATTCGCAATCAAATGGCATCTTTTCATGACAATCCCATACAGGCTGCCCGTGAAGGTGTTGCCATCACTAAATCATTAATTGATGCTGCTGCGGATCTATTTAATGGAATTTACTTCATTACTCCGTTTATGCGTTATGAGCTGACTGTTGAATTATCAACTTATGCCCAAGAAGTAAGCGCAAAAATTTTGAGGAGGAAACAAAGTGCAGAAATTACAATTGGCTGAACAACTACAGAAAAAAATTCTCATAATGGATGGCGCAATGGGTACGATGCTTCAAAACGCTAATTTAACTCCTGAAGATTTTGGTGGTGAAGAATATGAAGGCTGTAATGAATACTTAAATGTAACCGCCCCTGATGTTATTACAAAAATTCATCTGGAATATTTATATGCAGGAGCAGATATTATCGAAACGAATACGTTTGGGGCAACAAGCATCGTTTTAGCGGATTATGGGCTTGCTCATAAAGCATATGAGCTTAATAAAAAAGCCGCACTATTAGCCAGAGATGCATGTAATCGACTTTCAACTTCATTATGGCCACGTTTTGTTGCAGGGGCATTAGGTCCAACAACAAAAACATTAAGTGTTACAGGTGGAACAACATTTGAAGCACTCATAAGCTCATATGAAGAACAAGCATTAGGGCTGATTGATGGCAATGTAGATCTCCTTCTACTTGAAACAAGTCAAGATATGCTAAATGTGAAAGCTGGATTTATTGGAATTCAGAATGCATTCAAACAAGTTGGAAAGAGCTTACCACTAATCATATCTGGAACAATCGAGCCGATGGGAACGACATTGGCTGGACAAACAATTGAAGCCTTTTATATATCTTTAGAGCATATGAAGCCATTAGCTGTCGGATTAAATTGTGCAACTGGACCAGAATTCATGCAGGATCATATTCGTTCGTTAGCTGGACTTGCTACAACTGCTGTTAGCTGTTATCCAAACGCAGGTTTGCCTGATGAGGAAGGACAGTATCACGAAACACCTGAATCTCTAGCAAAAAAACTGGCAGGCTTCGCTTCGGAAGGATGGTTAAATATTGTTGGGGGGTGTTGTGGAACAACACCAGAACATATTAAAGCTATTGCGAATGAAATGAAGAACTATTCACCTCGTATATATGAAAAAAACTCAATTCATAAAGTATCAGGCATAGATCCTTTTATTTACGATGACCCTACCCTCAGACCAATCATGGTAGGTGAACGAACGAATGTCATTGGTTCCCGAAAATTTAAACGATTAATCAAGGAAGGAAAATTCGAGGAAGCAGCAGAAATTGCCCGTGCTCAAATAAAGAACGGTGCTCATGTTATTGACGTTTGTCTTGCTGACCCAGATCGCGAGGAAATAAATGACGTCGAAAATTTCATGAAAGAGTTAGTAAAGAAAGTAAAAGCTCCCCTTGTCATCGATTCAACAGATGAGAAAGTAATTGATAAAGCTCTTACATATTCTCAAG
Organism: Cytobacillus sp. Bva_UNVM-123; assembly: GCF_046351715.2. Classification (NCBI taxonomy): domain Bacteria; kingdom Bacillati; phylum Bacillota; class Bacilli; order Caryophanales; family Bacillaceae; genus Cytobacillus; species Cytobacillus sp. Bva_UNVM-123. The sequence goes on along the minus strand of NZ_CM177772.1, from coordinate 2,358,886 downwards.
GAAAGGCAATCATAAATTCGATTAATCTTGAGGATGGAGAAGAAAGATTTGCAGTTACGGCTCCCCTCGTTCACAAATATGGTGCTGCGGTTGTTGTAGGCACAATTGATGAAAAAGGCATGGGTGTAACAGCTGAGAAGAAGCTAGAAATTGCTAGGCGCTCATATGAACTACTTGTAAATAAATATGGATTTCAGCCAGAGGATATCATTTTTGACCCTCTCGTCTTCCCTGTCGGTACAGGTGACGAACAATATATCGGGAGTGCTAAAGCGACAGTTGATGGAATTCGGTTAATTAAAGAAGCATTACCTAAAGCCCAAACAATCCTTGGGATAAGCAACGTTTCTTTCGGTCTGCCTCCTGTTGGCCGTGAAGTGTTAAACTCAGTGTTTTTATACCATTGCACTCTCGCTGGTCTAGATTATGCAATTGTAAATACAGAAAAACTCGAACGGTTTGCTTCAATTCCTAAGGAAGAAGTAATGTTAGCAGAAAAGCTGCTTTTTGAAACAAGTGATGAATCATTAGCTGTATTTACTGATTTTTATCGTGATAAGAAAAAAGAGCAAAAAAGCATAATGCCAGACATGACACTGGAAGAACGGCTTGCCTACTATATTGTCGAGGGTACAAAAGAAGGACTCATTCCAGATTTGGAAGAAGCACTTCGACAATATCCTGCTCCCTTAGACATTATTAATGGACCATTAATGAATGGAATGAAGGAAGTTGGTCGACTATTTAATGATAACCAATTAATTGTCGCGGAGGTGCTCCAAAGTGCTGAAGTGATGAAAGCCTCCGTCTCATTTTTAGAACCACATATGGAAAAGGATGACGCAACAGCTGGGAAAGGAAAAATTGTTCTAGCGACTGTTAAAGGAGATGTTCATGATATTGGGAAAAATTTAGTGGATATCATTTTAAGCAATAATGGCTATGAAGTTATTGATCTTGGGATTAAGGTTACACCTGCAGAGCTCGTTGAAACAATTAAAAGAGAAAAACCTGATATGGTAGGCTTATCAGGCTTACTCGTAAAATCAGCACAACAAATGGTCATAACCGCACATGATTTAAAACAAGCTGGGATTAATATTCCTATCCTTGTTGGTGGAGCAGCACTTTCCCGCAAGTTTACTGATACGAAAATTGCGAAGGAATATGATGGTCTTGTGTTATATGCCAAGGACGCGATGAACGGATTATCCCTTGCAAACCAACTACAAGATCCGACAGAATATGAAATATTAAAAACTCATCACGTAAAAAAACAGTCAGCAGCTATGAATGTAATCCCTTTTGACAGAAGCAATGTAGCAATAGCAACTGCAGTAAAACCGAGACCTAAGCTTGATACGAATGTGACAGTCAAAGTACCCCAAGATTTAAAACGGCGTATATTGAAATCATATTCACTAGATCATATTGAGCCTTATATAAATAAGCAAATGCTCATTGGCCATCATCTGGGCTTAAAAGGCAAGTTAGAGAATCTTCTTGCCCTAAAAGATGTGAAAGCAATTAAGATAAATGAAATGATCGATCAATTAATTATTGATTCTAAAACAAACGGCTGGATTCAGCCAGCAGGCATTTATCAATTTTTCCCTGCTCAATCTGATGGAGATAAGATATTAATCTATAATGCTCAGCAAACAGAAATTATTGAAACATTTGAATTCCCTCGACAAGAGGTTGAACCCTATCTTTGCTTAGCAGATTACTTAAAATCAAAAGATAGCGGGCAAATGGATTATATCGCTTTCTTCACCGTTACTGCTGGAAAAGGGATTCGTCGGATCGCCGATGAGTTAAAGGAACAAGGGAGATTTCTCGAATGTCATGCCTTACAATCACTTGCATTAGAAAGTGCTGAAGGCTTTGCCGAATTCATTCATCGACAAATTAGAGATCGCTGGGGCTTCCCTGATCCAATTGATATGACCATGAAAGATCGGTTTGCTGCTAAATATGTTGGACAGCGCTATTCGTTTGGTTACCCTGCTTGTCCTGACTTAGAGGACCAGCGAAAGCTTTTCAAGTTAATAGCTCCTGAGGATATTGGTGTGCGATTAACAGAAGGCTGTATGATGGAACCAGAAGCCTCTGTTTCTGGGATCGTTTTTGCTCACCCACAAGCAAGATATTTTAATGTATTAAAGGCTTAATCCAATATTTTGAATATCATAAAATTAGCATTCGCCATTACTAGTGGCGAATGCTTCGTCTTTCTTATATGATTTATTAGTGGGGTGATTTTTTAGCACTCACACTTATTACACTGTCATTTCCTGGATTAAATTCGATATGAATATAAAGACTAAACTCCTCTCCACTTTCAACTAACAAAAGCTTAAATTTCTCTATTGATAAATTTTCTTTATCTTGTCTCCCAATATGTTGATAATCAACGATTTTTGCTGTTGGATATTTCTCCTTTGCTGTTTTCATAGCTAATTGACCCCATTTTGCATAGGATGAGCCAGCAGACTTTGCTTCGGTAAAAGACGTGAAATTAAAAAAGATAATAATCAACATAAACATTTTCCCACATAATTTAGTCTTCATTTTTCACCCATTTCATAATCATCTATGACCTCATCTCGGATTCGTTCCTCTTCTTCTTGAACAGAAATATATGTAATTTGTTCTTGTAACAAATGATGCAGTAGATCTTTATCCTCTTCAATATCAAATTTATTTTCTTTTTTCATCCTGCCGAAATTCCTCCAAACATTGTGAAAGTTACGTATTATTATGGGATTAAAAAGACATTTCATGTAGATGGATGATAGGAAATTTTTTGAATAGTTTTGATAGCGTGATATACATCACAAAACTTTTATTTGTTTATCTTTATAATTGACATCATAATAGGAATATTAGTAGTAGGTGATAAAAATGGATTACAAAATTCATACGCTATTTTCTGAAATTGGTGGGGCGGAAACAATTGAAAAGCTCGTGAATGCTTTTTATCCTCGTGTATATGCAGATAAGGATTTAAGCCCACTATTTGAAGGAGATATGGAAGAAATTAAACGAAAACAACGAATGTTTCTCTCCCAGTTCACTGGTGGCCCTCCACTTTATAGCCAGGAATTCGGACCACCTGCAATGAGGGAACGTCATTTGCCATTTGAAGTAACACCAAAAAGAGCTAAATGTTGGCTTCGTTGTATGAAGGAAGCCTTTCAGGAAATTGGTCTTGATGAACAGCCTGCCGGAAAAGCCTTTTTCGATCGATTAACACAGGTCGCTGGTATTATGGTAAATTCCCCCGATCATGAATAGACAATAACTTAATCAGGTGGAGAAGTTATATGAGAACGATATACCTTCTTCACTGCATGGATATCTTATTCATACTAGCAAATTATGAAGTATGTTTTATTCTTTTCTTTAGATTTTCTGCATGTGCAAGAATGATAATAATGATTAATAAAGCAAGCACCCATATAGGAGAAATTGCGTTTTGAAAAAAATAGATTGCGAATGGGATAAAACAGAGTGATGCCAATCCAGATAAAGTGAAGCTTTTTGTAAACGGATATACAAGAAGAAACACAATGATGATAGCTGGAATGACGAAAGGTTCAAACGTAATAACTCCTCCAATAAACGTAGAAATCCCCTTACCTCCTTTGAAACGGAAAAGAATCGGTTTAATATGACCAATTACAGCTAATGTTAATCCAATTAATTGCTCCACTTCTGTAAGAACGAGCAATCTTCCGATTATAATAATAAGACTTCCTTTAAAAGCATCGCCAAGAAACGTCACAATAAACGCCTTTTTACCATATAAACGTCCTGCATTTCTTGCTCCAGGATTACCTGAACCACTGATTTGAAGATTTGAATGATGAAAGATCTTCACAAATAAATAACCAGTTAATACATTTCCGATAAAATAAGAACCAATATAATAAAGGATTGCCATCATAAGTAAACTCCAGTCGTTCAAATTCAATTTCTCTTATTAACACATGCTTTAACTATATTATGATCGAAAGATGGACTAGTTTCAATAACGGTTTAAAGCCCCAAAAAGGTTTCATCCTTTTCGGGGCAGCAAAACTTAACTTAATTAAGGAGTCAACTTTAATTTTCCTAACTGCTTATATGAGCCTAGATCATATGAAGTAATTGTATTTGGTGACATCATATATAAAGCATCATCGATATACAAAATACGGTCAATATTATTTTCCCACTCTTCATATGGGGCTTTCCCATCATGATGGGTTATTTTTGTCTGTAATGAAAACCCTTTATCTAAATTTATCCGATAAACATATGCACCTTGAAATGTAAAAGTAGATTCTTGTTCCAATTCATTTTTAGTCTTATTATTTTCATAGACGGTTATTGGAAAAGCAAAGATATTTTTGTTCTTATCAAAAAGTAAAGCTTTATGGTCATAGTTTAATGGTGAATACGTTCCTCTTCCCCCAATAATTTCTGTGAACTTTTCCTTTGGATTTTTCATATCACTTACATCAAATAAAGAAATTTTAACCCCGTTTGTAATAATAATTGGCTGATTTCCTTGACCTTTTCCAGCCAATACTTTCGTGTCATATCCGAAGCCGATTAAATGATTTTCATCATAAGGATGAAGGTAATTACTGAAGCCGGGTATCTTTAACTCTCCTAAAACCTTCGGCTGCCGAGGATTCGAACCATCAATAACGAATAATGGATCGGTTTCCTTGAAGGTGACAAGATAAATACGGTCATTCATGAAACGAGCTGAATAAATTCGTTCTCCTCTAGCTAAATCTTCTAGTTTGCCAACTTGCTTTAAGTTTTCATCAAGTATATAAAGATTATTAGCAGAAGGTCGATTATCATCCCATACTTGGCCTTTTGTCGTTGCTATACGAAAAAACCCTTTATATTCATCCATCGAAAATTGATTCAACACGGTCCCAGGTACTTCATTTGAATTTAGAAAATCGACTGCCATCCCATTAACTGCATATTTATATACCGTTGTGTTTGGACTATACGATTGACTACCTTCTTTGTCTAAAGGAATATAATTCGTAATGGCAAGATAAAGATTGTTTTTTGACATATAAATTTGATTTCCACTTCCCAAATAAGTTGATAATTTAAATTCTGTTCCTGGCTTTTCTAAGTCTATTACCGCAATATTCGTGAAATTGGCTTCATTAGAATCAGGAAATAATTGAATGTCATCATATTCAACTGCCTGCACCTCACCATTCTTGGCGGAATCATAATATTTAGGACGAATATCAATTTCAGGATTTTCTTTTAAGAGCCATATTTCCGGATATTTATTTACGATCAAATATGCTTTCCCTTCCATTAAGCGTGAAGCAACTAAATAACCTTCAATATCTATCTCTCTTATTTTCTTTGGTGCTTTTTTATTTTTTACATCATAAATAATGACTTTCGTTGTTTCTTGAATGGGCGCAATCTTAAAATCCCCTTTCATTTTCCTAGATGTATCATTTGTTTTCTCGTAGCTGTATCCCATGACAATCAATTGGTCTTTGTGTAAAAAAAGTTCATTCGGATAAAATGATTCATTAAATGAAATAAGCGTTTCTAATGACATATTATTTGCTGGGAGTGCATTCACAATATGGAGCTTCCCATCCTTTACTTGATAAATATATGTGCCATCAGATTTCACCATATCTCCTTCATCGATTCCTTGAACTTGCACATTTGTTTCGGAGTATGCATTGCCAGAGGCAGAATCCGATTTTGAAGATTCCTTGCTTTTTCCGGTAGCGAAAAACGTTTTTTCTTCTTCTTTTAACCTTTTTAATAAATACGCATTTAAATTACTTTTTGATTCTGCTTTTGGCAAAGATTCTTTAACTGTAAAGCTTATTTTTTCAGCTTTGGCTAAATTTCGTCCAAGATTTGATTTAACCTCATTTGTGACATACAACGTATAATTGGGATTGTGGGTGTTATACCCATCTTCTGGAGGAATAATTATAATGGCTGTTTTATCATCATTTAATGTAATGGCGACATTTTCTTTTTCACCCTTTTCATTTAAAACATACACTGTTTTTTCATTAATACTTGTTGGATCGAGCTTATTTGTAAATTGAATCATCCATATTTTGTTCTTTAAAACAGACTTTTTATCGTCTACTTCACTTACAACCTTCAATTGTGTACTCAGGAAAACGGTTAGCAAAATAACAATAAATGATATTGTTGTACTAAAGAAAAACCATTTTTTCTTCATCAGCTTCACTCCTTTATTGCAATTGACGGAAGAGAACCAATTTTTGTTACATTTTCTTTACAATAATTATCCAGAAAAAAACCTCCCTTATTTCGGGAGGATTCTAATGCTCATCTTACCAATCTGCCGTTTTTTCAAGTAATGTATCAATCTCTATATACTTCACCAAATAGTTATAATCGTCATCTGCCAATTCTGTTGTCTTTTCTAATAGTTGATCAATATCAGCTTTTTTTAAAATCATCATGATCCTCCTTTTTATCAAGGAATGAAAAGAATAGCTATGATTTATTAAACTGTTCGGATGGTTCTTTTTCTTTTTGGGGGTTATGTACTTTATAACGAACATTTTATTTTAATTTATTTTACAATTTAATCCAATATCTGTAAAGCAATAAGGCAATTAATTAGATAGGCACAATCTAACAACAAATAAATATACTATAATTGATCAGAAACTGAATAGAATGAAATCATTAGAAGGTGTTAAAACGGATGGGTACAAAAGTATATTCTTATGAATTTGCAAAGCTATTACACGCTGCACTTTTACGAGGACAAAACGAGCAACACTTAACCGTAAACGAACTTCTTAAAGAAATTGTCAGGCAATTAGAGCCCATTATTAAAAATTAACATGACAGCAAAAATATGATGAAAGGTACAATCTAACAAAAAGAAATCGGAACTTCCGATTTCTTTTTGCATTTATTTAATTGCTTTGTTAAATTATTCTATTAATTATGATATGATATGTAACCGAATGATTGTTTCATAGGAGGGATTCATTTGCATTATTTAAGACAGCGGTTCCTTATTCTTTTAATAGGATTTATCTTCCTCTTCCCATCTAATTCCGAAGCACATCCTGGTGCACGTGATGAGTTAGGCGGCCATTTTCAACGATCAGATTGTGTTTACCATTTACATAATCCAACAGAGCTTGCTAAAAAGGCCAAAAATATGCCCGAATTAATTGAACTTATAAAAAAATACAATAATAATTCTGGCTGTTCTTCCCGATTAAATGAAGACCAGATTGACTTAGAAGGTTATTCTTTTCCAACAGATAGCCAACAAACAAAACAGGAAACCCCTGTGAGTTCCAACAAAAACACTAAGCAGACAAATCCTGAGGGCAACTTGAAGCTAGGACAGCAATATCCTGCTGAGCTATTGAAATGTGTTGACGGGGATACCGCACATTTTAATATTAAGGGAAAAACATATAAAACAAGATTTCTTTATATCGATACACCCGAAAGTACGAATCGAATCGAACCATATGGAAAAGAAGCTAGTGAATATACATGCTCATTTTTAAAACAAGGAGAAATTATTCTTGAAACAGATGGAAATGCTTTATTTGATAAATATGATCGGTTGCTTGCTTGGGTTTGGGTAGATGGGAAACTTCAACAAGAGGAAATTACGAAAGCTGGTTTAGTGAAAGGTTTTTATGATTATGGAAATTATTTATATGAGGAAAGAATTATTTCAGCGATGGAGGAAGCGAAAAGCTCAGGACGAGGAATGTATGCTACCGAGCAAAAGGACAAGTCATCAACTGAACGTACTGAAAAACAAAAAAATAAGGAGACAGAGACAAATACAAACTCAAATGGGAAAGACTATCAATCAATTGGATCTGGGATTATCATTTTGATTGTCATCAGTCTCTTGCTTTCAATTTTGAAGAGGAAAAAAGGAAAACGATGAAGGATGAGCCACTTTCTGTTATCAACTAGAGAGTGGTTTTTTTCTTGAAATTTAGGAAGGTGTTTTTATTTATGGTAATATCCATTAATTGATTATTATATTGGAAAAACTTCAAAATATATCATTCACTAGTTTGTCAAAAATACAACAGTCCTGAAAACGTTTATATATCAACTTTTATTCTCCTTCGCCCTACTTTCATCAACATGTAAATTATTTCCTTACTTTTTTTGTCACAAAATCATAAATTGACCTATGTTATTATCATCTACACAGTGGAAATGTGATTATGTTTCAAGCCATTCATTTAAATCTAGCAAAAGTTATTTTTGCTAGATTTAATTTGTGAATTATTTAACAATAGTTTTTCTTTTATGGAAAGGGATGGAAATTGCATGAAATCAAAAAAGGTTATGCTGGCTGTTGTAGGACTTTTTACAGCGATGCTGCTAAGTGGATGCGATTTAGTCGTATTTCAACCACAAGGTCCTTCGGCACGGAGCATTACAAACCTCATCAACTGGTCACTTTTATGGATGCTCCTAATTGTTATTGTAGTAATAACATTATTTATCGTCATTATTTGGAAGTATCGAGAAAAACCAGAAAATATGGATTATGAGCCTCCAGAGGAGCACGGTCACACTTTGCTTGAAGTTATCTGGACAGGTATTCCAATTATCATTGTTATCGCTTTAACAATTCCCACTGTAAAAACCTTATATTCCTTAGAAAAGATTCCTGATGGCTATGAAAATAAAGAACCTATTACGATTAATGTTACATCTGCTGATTGGAAATGGATCTTTAGCTATCCTGAACAAGGAATTGAAACCGTTAACTATGTAAACATTCCGGAAGATCGTCCCGTTCATTTCAAGCTTACATCTTCAGGAACGATGCAGTCGTTTTGGATACCGGCATTAAGTGGGCAAAAATATACGATGAATAAGATGGAAACTGAATTGTATATTGTTGCGGACCACCCTGGTTCATATGTAGGTAAAAATACAAACTTTAATGGCCGTGGATATGCTGACATGGAATTTGAAGTGCTTTCCCAAACAGAAAAGGATTTTCAAAAATGGGTTAAAGAAGCACAAACAAAGGCACCAAAACTGACAGAAAAACAATATGAAGAGCTTCTAAAACCTACTGTCCTTGGACGATCAACATACTCTAATACTCATTTAGAATGGGTTAACCATGCTGATCATAATTCTAAAACATTTACAAACCCAGAATTATATCGTGGCCATGATTATCCAGGAAAAATCTTTGAAAATAAAGATCAACAACAAAACTTGGAAAATGGCAACCATACAGAACACGGAGATGAGCAACATGGACATTAAATGGGATAAAATATTTATTACTGGTGACCCGTTAATTCTCGGCTCACAGATTGCTATTCTCGTAACAACGCTCGCCATCATAGGTGGACTTACTTATTTTAAAAAATGGAAATGGCTTTGGCGGGAATGGTTAACAACAGTCGATCATAAAAAAATTGGAATAATGTATATTTTAGCAGCCGTCATTATGTTTTTCCGTGGTGGAATGGATGGCCTCATGATGAAGGCGCAAACAGCCGGACCAGAAATGGACTTTTTGGATGCACAGCATTATAATGAGGTATTTACAACCCATGGCGTTATCATGATTTTATTTATGGCTATGCCTTTCCTTATTGGATTAATGAACTTTATTGTGCCATTACAAATTGGAGCAAGGGATGTTGCCTTCCCTCAATTGAACGCTCTAAGTTTTTGGCTTTTCTTCAGCGGGGCAATGCTCTTTAATATTTCATTCGTCGTTGGGGGCTCTCCTGATGCTGGATGGACTGCTTATTTTCCGCTTGCAGGGAAAGAATTTAGTCCAGGTATCGGAAATAACTTCTATGCAGTTGCTATTCAAATAGCTGGTATTGGGACTTTAATTTCAGGGATTAACTTTATTGTAACCATTTTGAAAATGAGAACGAAAGGCATGACATTAATGAAAATGCCGATGTTCCCTTGGACAACTCTCATTACATCAATCATTATCGTTGCAGCATTTCCGATCTTTACTGTCGCACTTGCCCTAATGACATTTGATCGCCTATATGGAACACATTTCTTTACATTGTCTGGTGGCGGACTTGATATGCTTTGGGCAAACCTATTCTGGTTATGGGGACATCCTGAAGTATATATTGTTGCCCTACCTGCATTTGGCATTTTCTCAGAAGTCATTGCTACCTTCTCACGGAAAACATTATTCGGATATAAAGCTATGGTCGGTTCGATTATTGGGATTGCATTTCTAAGTATGCTCGTGTGGGTTCATCACTTTTTTACAATGGGCTCTGGTCCAGCTGTGAATTCTGTTTTCTCCATTACAACAATGGCAATTGCCATCCCTACTGGAGTAAAAATGTTTAACTGGTTATTTACCATGCGAAAAGGTCGGATTAAAATGACGACATCTATGCTTTGGGCCTTAGCCTTTATTCCAAACTTTTTAATTGGTGGGATTACTGGAGTAATGCTTGCAATGGCAGCAGCTGATTTCCAATATCATAACACATTATTTTTAGTTGCTCACTTCCACTATGTATTAATTCCGGCAGTCGTTTTTGCTGTGTTCGCTGGACTTTACTATTGGTGGCCAAAAATGTTCGGCTTTATGCTTAATGAAAAACTTGGAAAATGGCATTTCTGGTTATTTGTCATAGGCTTCAATGTTACGTTCATGCCTATGTTCTTCCTCGGATTAAATGGTGCAGTAAGAAGAGCTTATACGTATTCAGCAGAATCAGGGTTTGCCCCACTATTCTTAGTTTCAGCAATCGGTTCCGTCATTTTAGCAGCTGGTTTTGCGATCTTCTGCTATAACATTTATTGGAGTTATCGCCATGCAGATCGAAATATACCAAGTGACCCTTGGGACGCTAGAACTCTTGAATGGTCAACAGCAACACCTGTTCAATTTTATAATTTCGCAAAAACTCCTGAAGTTAATCGGCTTGATGAATTCTGGTATATGAAAAAAGAAAAACATGGTTTAACACTGAAAGACAGTGAACTAGAAGAAATCCATATGCCTAATAACTCTGGCTTACCTGTATTTATGGGTGGAGTATTCTTTGTGGCAGGTTTCTTCCTAGTATTTGAATGGCATATTGCTGCTGCCATCGCAACAATTGGTATATTCGCAGGTTTAATCATTCGTTCCTTTGATTATAACAACGGCTATCACGTAAAAATAAAGGATATAAAAGCAATTGAAAAATCATGGCGCACGAAAGATGGAGAGGTGCATAATCATGTCAGCTAATGTCAATACATCATTGCCGCTCGAATACCAAACCGAGCAAGACCGAATGAATATACTTGGTTTTTGGGTTTTCCTTGGAGCCGAGATTATTCTATTTGCAACCCTCTTCAGCGTATATGGTGTACTTAATCAACGTTTCGCTGGTGGACCAACACAACAGGATTTATTTGAAATCAAAGATGTAATCATTCAGACACTGTTGCTTTTAACTAGCAGCTTTACGATGGGACTTGCCATTTTCGAAATGCGCCGGCACAATCTTAAAGGATTAATTGCTTGGTTTATCATAACTTTAGCGCTAGGAGCTGGCTTCTTGTTCATGGAGGTTACGGAATTCACTCATTATGTTCATGAAGGGGCGACAATGCAAACAAGCGCATTCCTTTCTATCCTATTTGTTTTGCTTGGAACGCATGGTGCCCATGTGACAGTAGGAATTGGCTGGGCAACAATTGTCATAATCCAGCTTCTAAAAAGAGGATTAACACCTGTAACTGCTCGTAAAGCATTTATTATTGGTCTTTATTGGCATTTTCTAGATGTTGTCTGGATCTTTATCTTCACGTTTGTCTATTTGAAAGGATTGGTGGGCTAAATGGAAAAAAATAAAAAAAGCTTTCCGCTTAGTCACATCATTGGTTTTATATTTTCTCTCGTACTAACCTTTGGGGCGGCAGCAATTGCCTTAAAAACAGACCTTTCTCCATCCATTATTATGTGGATAATTGGAACGTTAGCGTTTTTACAAGCAGGAATTCAGCTCTTCATGTTCATGCACTTACGTGAAGGAGAAGATGGCTCGGCAAATGTCGTCAATATGGCTTATGCCGTATTTATGGCCGTCGTTATTGTCGCGGGTTCTATATGGGTAATGTCCTCAGGACATATGAAACATACAAACCATATGATGAATGAGGAACAAATGAATCATATGCATGAATAAGCTAAAAAACTGGCTCACTACGAAGTGGCCAGTTTTTTACTTTGCTTTTCTTACTTATGAAGCTTTCTTCCCAGACATTGCAGACAAATGATCCTTGCGTATCACTAACTGTGGTGCTGATGCTAAAATGAGAACTAGAATGATAGAGCAAACAATGAAAGCTCCGAGCATTGTCGTTCCGTTTATTGCGAATGAATAAAAAATTGGGCTTGTCACTTCAGGTGCAAAGTATTTAATAAAAATGACACCTGAAAGAAAATGCCAAAAATATCGAGCAACACTACCTATAAATATGGCGGCAACGACAAAAGCTAATGCTTTTTTCTTGTTTTTTGAACGTAATTCTTTTTGAATTGGGTTATATAATAAACCAGCAAAACCTATGAAAGTAAAGGCAAATAAATAATCAAAAACCGCTTGTACTGGATGGACAATCCATGCATCAAACACAATTTGAAGAAGGCCCCATAGCAGTCCTGCAACTAAGCTTGCTCGAAAACCCCAGCGAAAAGCAAGAATAAAAATCGGAATCATCGCGAAGGAAATCGACATATTTGGGATTGGCTTAAAGGAAGGCAATAAATCCAAAATAAGTGCAAATGCCGCAAAAAAAGAAACCTCGATTAATGCAAGTAAACTTAATTTTTTCAAAATAAAATCTCCCCTTTGATTTGATACGCGACCTCAAGGGGAGAATAGAAAGATAAAAGAGCAAATAAAAATAGATGCTCAATCTATTCAAGCCACATTCCTACGCTAGAATTAACTAACAGGTTCGAAGGGTCAGAACAATAAAATGTTCACTCTCAGCGAATTCGCTCCCCTTGTGGTTACGTTTATCATATTGTCACTGTAAGTATAGCCTACTTACCAATATTTGTGAAGGGTTTAAATGATAATATTCATTATTATTAGAAGTTGCGCCATTATTTTCATCATTTTACAAAAACCATAACCTATTCTAACCCCTTTATTTTATTTATAATGAAACTATACGATAAGGAGGGATATTGTTGAAATTTCCATTTAAAAAAGCTTCCACGTATATAGTCTTAATTGTTGCTCTCTTCATTATCATTACAGCCTCATTTTGGGCTTTTCATTCTATAAATAATTCAGTTAAAATCCCCTTTTCATCAGTTGAAAGCTTAATTGCTGCACAAAATGGTGAATTAGTTAGCATAAATGAACATAAGGATGGAGAACTTTCGATTATTACAAGTGAAGGTAAATTTGTTTCTCACATTCCTCCAAATAGTCAAATCATTGATAAATTAGTAGAAAACTATAATGTTCAGTACACATTCTCATCAAGCAGTCCATATACCTCTATTATACTTGTTGGATTAATTACTATATTAGCCATCATTGGGTTCTATATATTTAAATCCAATAAGGGTGGAATTGGCGCAACAAATACAATGAAGCAAACACTTTCTAAACCAAGTCCACTTCCAAAAATTTCACTTGCCGATGTTGGTGGCATTCAAGGTGAAATGAAAGAAGAAATCATGCAAACACTATCGATCCTGAAAAGTCCTGAACGAGCCCTAAAAATAGGTGTGAAGCCGCCGAAAGGAATTCTATTGTATGGACCTCCTGGAACAGGAAAGACATTACTTGCTCAAGCAATCGCAAAAGAATTAGGTGCAACATTTTTCTCTACAAGTGGAGCTGCGTTTAATGAAATGTTCATTGGAGTTGGTGCCTTAAGAGTGAGAACGTTATTTCAAAATGCAAGAAAGCATAAACCTGCTGTTGTTTTTATTGATGAAGTCGATGCACTAGCTGGTAAACGGAAGCAGCATGGTGGCGAGGAAAGTGAAAAAACATTAACAGAGCTGCTTGTTCAATTAGATGGCGTCCACTCCAATGATGGAGTTCTTTTCATTGCTGCAACAAATCGAAAAGATATGCTTGACGAAGCCTTCCTTCGTCCAGGAAGAATTGATTTTTCATTTAATATTCCCCTACCAGATACGAATGGTAGGAAAGAAATAATCGCGATTCATACGAAAAAACGTTTGTTAGCTAATAACATATTATCGTCGCTCGACCATTTAGCTGAGAGCACTTCTGGTTTTTCAGGTGCAGACCTTCACTCTCTATTTGAAACTGCAAGCAGACGAGCAGTTCGAAACGGGCAAGAAATGATTACGAAGGAAGATTTAGACTTTGCGCTCGATCGGACAATTTTAGGAAGCTCGACTCGTGCTCTTCAAGAACTCAACACTAAAAAGCGGGTAGCCATTCATGAGGCAGGTCATGCGCTTGTTGCAGCCATTACAAAACCAGGTTCCGTTCGAAAAGCTACGATCATTCCTCGTGGACAAGCACTTGGCTATGTCGCGCCAATTCCGAAAGAAATGCATCTATCAACAACTACTGATATGTTGGATCAAGTAGCAATGATCCTTGCTGGTGGTATAGCAGAAAGAATCATTCTTGGTGAACATAGCATCGGAGTTAGTGGCGATGTTCACCAAGCAAAACAAATAATTGAACAAATGGTAGATACAGGCTTGTTAGAAGATGGGTTCACCTTAACATTTAATAAAGTTGAAAAAGAAGTGAAAATGCAGGAATTATTTCAAAAAGCCTTGCAAAAATCAGAAAATCTCATTACAAACTATCGAACTCAGCATGAACTCATCGTTCAAGCATTATTAAAGAAGGAAACTGTAGAAGGTACGGAAATTCAGCAGATTGTCGACACTATTCCTTCACTTAACAACAATGAATATTGCATGGCGTAAGCATAAATGGCTTACGCCTTTTTCCATGAAACGACATCTTCTAAAGTTTTCAACGTCATTTCACCAAGTTTTGACGGCAAAAAAAGAAATTGTCTGAATTTGCGCTTTCCCAAGAAATAATTCTTACGTGTAATTTTTCTCTAGGACAGTGTATTTTCTAATTGTTTCACGGTTTGGTTCATACCCAATACCCGGTTTATCTGAAACAGCAATATACCCTTTTTCAACCATTACTTCTGGTTCAATAATATCTTCATCCCAATATCGAGATGAGCCTGCTGTGTCACCTGGCAAAACAAAATTTGAGAGTGTTGTTAATGCAATATTATGGGCTCTTCCAATTCCTGCTTCAAGCATCCCGCCACACCATACTGGTATTTGCCGCTGTTCACAAAGATCATGAATTTTCTTCGCTTCTGTTAATCCACCGACACGCCCAATTTTTATATTCATAATCTTACCGCTTCCAAGCTCGATTGCCTTTCGTGTATCCTCATAGGAATGAATGCTCTCATCTAAACAAATAGGTGTTGAAATTGCCTTTTGAAGTATGGCATGATCAATAAAGTCGTCAGCTGCTAATGGCTGCTCAATCATCATTAATTGATACTCATCTAATTGCTTTAAAAGTTCGATATCATTTAATGTATATGCCGAATTCGCATCTGCCATAAGAGGAACATTCGGAAAATGTTTGCGAATTTCTCTAATCACTTCAACATCCCAGCCCGGTTTAATTTTGACTTTCATCCGCTTGTACCCTTCTGCAAGATACCCATCTATTACATTTAAAAGCTCATGGACGGATTTTTGTATGCCAATACTAATACCGACTTCGATCTTTGTTTTATTCCCCCCTAGTGCATTTGCGAGTGAAATTCCTTTTTCTTGTGAATATAAATCCCAATATGCTCCTTCGATCGTTGACTTTGCCATATTGTTTTTTCTAATAAATGAGAGTTTCTCAGACACTTGATCAGGATGTTCTATTTCATTATTCAGTAATACAGGAATGATAAAATCTTCAAGCATATGCCAATTTGTTTTCATTGTTTCCTCAGTATACCATGGAGTCGTAAAAGCAACCGATTCTCCCCATCCGATATGACCATTTTCATCTTTCGCTTCTAGTAAAATAAATTCTTTATTTTGGAACGAACCAAAACTAGTAGAAAATGGTGACTTCATTCTCATCATTAACTGGCGCAGCGTAATTTCTTTAATTTTCACCTTTTTCACCTCGTCGGATAGGTTTAGTCACCTTCCATAATATAAAATATTCGTATCAATTTTCTACGAAGAACATAAACTATTTTTAAGACCGTCCACTTTTCACATCGCTTCGTTGCGGGACTAACCAGATCGGAATGTGGGCGGTCAATGAAAATGCGATACATTAAAGAACAAGATTGTTTTCATTTCTATATTATGAAATGTTTATACAAAAGCGGAGCCGCCCAATTTAGAACGGCACCGCTTTTTATTTTTTATGCATCTTAAACTCAAGGAAAAGATCATTATAATAAGAAACCATTCTTTTTCCTAAGTCTTGATAAACTTCAAGCTTATCAGTTACTTCCTTGTCAGGATAGAAGCGTTTATCACTAATTGTTTCCTCATCCAAAAATTCTAAAGCACCTTTGTTTGGAGTTGAATACCCTACATAATCCGTATTCTGAGCAGCGTTTTCTGGATCAAGCATAAAATTGATAAATTGATGAGCTGCCTCAATGTTTTTGGATGTTTTTGGAATAACCATATTATCAAACCAAAGATTAGAGCCTTCCTCTGGTATGACATATTCAACATCTTCATTCTCCCACAAAATTTCTTGGAATGTACCCGACCAAACTAGACCAATTGCTGCTTCTTCGTTTGCCAACAACATTCGATTTTCATCACCTACGATAGCTTTTACATTAGGAGTTAATAAATCAAGCTTTTCTTTCGCTTCCAAAAGATGGTTCTTGTCTGTATCATTTAATGAATACCCTAAACTATTTAGAGCCATCCCCATCACTTCACGAGCACTATCAATAAGTAAAATTTGATTTTTAAATTCAGGGTTCCATAAATCACTCCAGCTCGTAATTTCATGATCTCCAATTAATTTCGGATTATACAAAATTCCAACTGTTCCCCAAAAATAAGGAATCGAATATTTATTATCATGATCAAATGGAAGATCTAAAAATCGAGAATCGAGATATTTAAAGTTTGGAATTTTATTATGGTCAATCGGCAACAATAAATTTTCTTGCTTCATTTTTTCAATAGTGTATTCAGAAGGAACAGCAATATCGTATGATGTTCCACCTTGAGCTATTTTTGTCAGCATCGCTTCATTTGAATCGAATGTTTCATAAATGACTTTTACACCGGTTTCATCTTCAAATTTTTTAATAAGATCAGGGTCAATATAATCACCCCAGTTAAAAATCGTCAACGTATTGCCGCCAGTATATCCTTGCGAAGAATTTAATCTAAAGGTTATAAACAGCAAAACGAATGAAATGATTAAAACTGCCATTAAAGCGCGAGTAAGTTGTTTCATTTCCTTACCCCCAATCCATTCGACCGATTATTTCGCATTGTAATAAAATAATAACCAACAACTAAAATCATCGTGAACACAAATAGCAGTGTAGATAGGGCATTGATGTTTAATGATACCCCTCTTCTAGCAAGTGAATAAATTTCTACTGATAAAGTAGAAAATCCATTACCGGTTACAAAAAATGTAACCGCAAAATCATCTAAAGAATAAGTTAACGCCATAAAAAACCCTGCGAAAATTCCAGGTGTTATATATGGCAATATAACCTTTGTTAATACATCAAACCGCGATGCTCCTAAATCAAGTGCGGCATATATCATTGTTGGACTCATTTCTTCCACTTTCGGGAGAACCATAATAACGACTATCGGTACACTAAAAGCGATGTGAGCAAGCAGGACTGAAACAAATCCAAGCTTTATTCCAATCATTGTGAATAAAATTAAGAACGATGCACCGATAATTACATCAGGGCTCACGATTAACACATTATTGAATGATAATAAGGCATTTTTCACCTTGATTCTTCTAGCATAATATATGGCAAGAGCACCAGCTACTCCAATAATGGTTGAAATTACTGCTGACAATAAGGCAATGATCACTGTATTTAATACAATAATCAATAGTCTTGTATCATCAAATAATTCACGATACCAATCGAGTGTAAACCCTTCAAAATGATACATTGTGCCCCCGCTATTAAATGAGTAAAACATTAAATAAAAGATCGGGGCATATAGAATCAAAAATATTATCACTAAGTAAACAGTTGATAATTTAGATGATTTTTTCATAATATCCCCCGCTTTCTTTTACCAGTAAGAACCATCACAAGTACCATCGCAATTATGAGGAATACTGCAATTGTAGACCCCATTCCCCAATCTTGTGTGACAAGGAAATGCTGTTCAATTGCTGTCCCAAGTGTAATGACACGGTTCCCTGCAATTAATCTTGTCAGCATAAATAATGACAACGCTGGGATAAACACAACTTGACACCCCGACTTAACACCATCAAGTGTCAAAGGAAAAATAACACGTTTAAAAGTCGTCCATTTTGAGGCGCCAAGATCATTAGACGCATCAATTAGCGACGGATTTAATTCATTTAACGCATTAAAAATCGGCAGAATCATAAATGGCAAGAATATATAGACAGATACAAAAATAAAGCTAAAATCTGTGAATAATATTTGTTTATTGCCAATCCCTAAAATTTCCAGAAAACCATTTGCCGCTCCATATGTGCCAAATATGCCAATAAATGCATATGCTTTCAAAAGTAAATTAATCCATGAAGGCAGGATGATTAATAGTAACCATAATTGCTTATGCTTCGTTTTTGTCAATAAATAAGCAGTCGGATATGAAATTATAAACGTAAAGAGAGTAATTAAAAAAGCATACCAAAAAGAACTAAATGTCATTTTCAAATATACGGGTGTAAAGAATTTCTGATAATTCTCTAATGAAAAATGACCTTCAATATCAAAAAATGAATAATACAGTACAAGAAGAATAGGTGTTACAACGAAAAGGGCGATCCAAATAATATAAGGAATTAAGTATAAGTTGCGTGAATTAGTTCTCATAGCTTCCCTCTTCATAAGCTTCTAACCGTGCATCGAATTCCTCTTCTGTTTCACCATGTCTCATAACGTGAATCGCTTCAGGATCAAAATAAAGTCCAATCTCCTCACCAACAATTGCCTTTTTCGTTGAATGCACTAGCCACTCGTTGCCATCTTGATCATAGCAACAGATTTCATAATGAACCCCGCGGAAAAGCTGTGTATCTACATGAACACGAAGTTTTCCTTGCTCAGGCTTTGTAATCTCTAAATCCTCTGGGCGTATCACAATTTCAACCTCTTCATTTGAATTCAAGCCTCCGTCCACACATTCGAAGGTCTTTCCCGCAAATTGAACGAGGAAATCTTCAATCATAACACCAGGAATAATATTTGATTCACCAATGAAATCGGCAACAAATCGGTTAATCGGTTCATCATATATATCAGTTGGAGTACCACTCTGTTCAATCTTGCCATTGTTTAATACGAAGATTTCATCTGACATGGCGAGTGCTTCCTCTTGATCATGTGTGACAAAGATAAAGGTAATTCCTAATCTTCTCTGAAGTTCACGAAGTTCATACTGCATTTCATATCGCAATTTCAAATCAAGTGCTGATAATGGTTCATCAAGGAGAATTACCTCTGGCTCATTAACTATTGCCCGTGCAATCGCTACGCGTTGACGCTGTCCCCCAGACATTTCTTTAATCTCACGGTTTTCATACCCTGCGAGATTGACAAATCGCAATGCTTCTTGGACTTTATGGGCAATTTCGCTATTTTTTAATTTTTTAATTCTTAATCCAAATGCAACGTTTTCAAATACATTTAAATGAGGAAACAATGCATAATCTTGAAACACAGTATTTACTTGACGTTTATTAGCTGGCACTTCATTCACGATTTTCCCATTTATTAATACTTTCCCTTCAGTAGGTTCAGTAAAGCCAGCAATGAGCCGCAGGACGGTCGTTTTCCCACAGCCTGATGGACCAAGCAATGTATAAAACTTACCCTTTTCGATTTCAAAGCTCACATCTTTTAATACTGGCGGGTCATTATCATATTGTTTTGTTACATTCTCAAAACGAATAATAGTTTTTTCTGTCATTTCAATCTCCTTTTATCACCGATTTATACATTTGCTTATTACGAAAAAAATCGAAATTTAGAATTAAATATTCAAACGTTATAATATCACATTCCTACACATTCAGGCAGATACTTTTTAAATATTTTATCTTCATTTGCCAATTTCATAATGCTATATTGCAAAAATCAAAAATCCTGTATTTTTTATAGATCTTTAATTATGAATTATTCTCAATATAGATTAAAATAGAAGATAGTTAGTGTTTTGAGAAGGATCTTTTTTTACGTAATCATGTATTGGGGGAATATGAAATTAATGGAAACCATTCGTTCTTTTTTTAGTAATCACAGTATTAAGAGAGTTGTAATTTTTGGAATACTCGTATTTGTTTTGTATATGATGCGAAGTATGATAAATCTTATTCTCCTAACATTTATTTTTTCTTTTTTATTAGATCGCTTAGTAAATCTCGTTACAACTAAATTAAAAATCAATCGAAATATAACAGTGCTAATTTCCTATTTAGCCATTATTAGCCTTTTATCCATCGGGATTATTAAATATTTACCAATTATCATTACAGAAATCGCCCAACTAGTTTCCCAACTGCAGCATTTTTACACTCAAAAACATGATAATCCAATTTTAAATTATTTGCTTAGTATGATTGAGACAAATCAGATTTCCAATTATTTAGAACAAGGCTTTACATTCCTATTGAAATACTTTAGCGGCGTGAGTAAAGTAAGTATTCAAATTATGCTTTCCCTTATTTTGAGTTTATTCTTCCTGCTAGAAAAACCGAAGCTAATTGATTTTACTTCAAAGTTTAAACAAAGCAAAATTGCCCCATTTTATAATGAAATTGAGTTTTTTGCGAAGAAGTTTGTGACTACGTTCGGTAAAGTCATTGAGGCTCAATTTATTATCGCACTTGTCAATTGTGGATTAACAACACTAGCTTTATGGATCATGGGCTTTCCACAGCTTATGGGATTATCGATATTGATTTTCTTCCTCGGATTAATTCCAGTTGCAGGTGTAATTATTTCACTCATTCCACTTTGTACGATAGCCTACACATTAGGTGGAATCATGCAGGTCGTTTATATCCTTATCGTCATAGCGGTTGTTCATGCCGTAGAAGCGTATATATTAAATCCTAAATTAATGTCATCAAAAACAGACTTACCTGTTTTTTACACGTTTATTATCTTGATTTTTTCCGAACAATTTTTTGGAATTTGGGGTTTGATTGTTGGGATTCCAGTCTTTGTCTTTATGCTAGATGTTTTAGAGGTTAGAGATAAAAAAATAACAACGTAAAAAAGCAGGATTCCTCCTGCTTTTTTTGTTCATAATTTTCTTATGGCTTAGGATTAATTGTCCATGAAAGGCCAAACATCATAAAAGTGAATACAAGGATAAAAAGAGATAATACGATGCCCCAAAAAGCATATAATCGTGATCGTTTCTGTGTAACTATACCAAATAATCCAAGGATTAAACCTATCAATGGCAGCTTTATGAGAAAAAAGTCAGGGAACTCATCAGATTCTAACAGTAACGATACATTCAGTCCTGCTAAAGCAATTAAAGTAATAAGGAAGGATAAAAAACCAGTAATTGTTGGCACTCTTTTCTGTTTAGTTTTATTCTTATTCGTCATTTTCAATTCCATAGTTTCACTTCCCCTATTTTCATTCCGCGGATTTCCTTATTTTCTTGTAGCTTTCTTAATTCTGTTGTCGGTCCTGTAACAACTGCACCATATATATTTATTCCGTTTTCCTTTATATAAGGAATGCGTTCTGCTAATGCAAGAGATTTTGCTCGAGCAATTTTCGTAGCTGGTTCTTCATTTTTTGCAAGAAATTCTAAGATATCCATAAATACTTCCTGATTCGTTTGTTCTCTTCCATTAAAAGGTGACCAGGTTGTTTGATCAATTTGCATTGGGTAGCCAATCGGGGCAATTGGATAGCCAACTTTATCAACGCCTTTTAATTCAAGCCCAGTATCAACAGCAACCCAACGAACCTCAACTTGATTCCCCAATAATTTTTCTAATTTTTCCGGAGGAATGATACTTCTGAATGAAAGATAAACCTCACCTACAGTGCCATCAGGTAACCCTTCTAAAACACTCCAATCATTTTGAAATCCTTTAGCAGCCTTAGGATGGATTAAAAAGTCAGTCTCCATACTAGCTATTTTGGAAAGCGGTCGGTCTGTCAGCATATTTCTTTTCGGGAATCCCGGCTTATCGAAAGCAAAATATATTTGATAGTTTCCCGCCTTATAATCTTCTCTCCCAATTCTTTTATACACATCAAAATGAATGTTCATTGAAAAGAAATTAATATCCTCTTCCAGTTCCATTTCTTCTAGGCTAATGTTCGGCTCAGTAACATAAATTGTTTTTGTTGCAACATCAATCAAATTATTTGCTTTTCCGCCAATGGCATAATATAAATATGAACTTAATGTCATCACCGGAACGATAAGTAAAAGGACAGCTAGACTTACCATTATGTTTGTTTTGATAGCAAAATTCCTGCCTTTTTTTACAATTTGTTTTTGTTCTTCTTCAGAAATCACTGACTTTTCTTCATAGTCTTGAATGGATTCTTGTATAAAAGACTTATAGATTTCTTCATCCGTTTGCATCCCATTATTTTCTTTCTTCATCTTGTTTCCTCCTTTCCTTTACCCTTTCAATCACTTTTCTCCGCCCTCTACTTAAATGGCTCTTCAGTGTATTTAAGTTAAGTTCGAGAATCTCAGCTACTTCCTTTAGTGTCAGCTGGTGCAAATCACTTAATATAAGTGCATGCCTCTCCATTTCCTTTAAGGAGTGAATATCATTCATCAGTGTAAAGAAGCTTTCTTTTTCAAGCAATTGATTCTCAGGTGTTTTTTCATTAAATCGAAGGTCTTGATCTTTTTCCTGAATATCATCACTCAACGTTATTCGTTTATTCTTTCTAGTAAAATCAATGAAAGCATGATAAGCGACCTTAAAAAGCCACGCTTTAATATTACTGATTTCATATTCCTCCAATTGAATATACGCACGATAAAAAGCCTCTTGAACAAGATCCTCAGCTGTATAGTGATCCTTTGAAAGGGAAAATAAATATCGGTATAAATCATTCACATATAATTGGTATACCTCATCTAAATCCAATCATTTTCCCCCTTCCAATCTATCCACGTTTTAACAAAGCAAAAAGTTGCAAAGTTTATATCTTTTCTTTTTTGTATTCTTTTCGAACTTATCGCTAATACTATCACCTTCTTTTACACTATGTGGTATTTTTGGTTTAGACGAACTTTCATGGCATTATCAGGAGGAGAAAAATATGTTTGGTTCTGATGGAGAAAAAATACTACAAGATAAGTACGGCACAGTTAGAAAAGCAAACTCATTTTATGAAAATCAAATGATCGATCATATTAATGAACAAATGAAAGCATTTATCGCTGAGCAAGAAATGATGTTCATTTCAACAGCAGACAAAAAAGGCAACTGTGATAATTCATTTAGGGCAGGAAAAAAAGGATTTGTTATCGTACTAGATGAGACCACACTTTTCTATCCTGAGTATAGTGGCAATGGAGTGATGGCTAGCTTAGGAAATATCTCGGAAAATCCACATATCGGAATTCTCTTTATTGATTTTTTTCAAAATCAAATTGGTTTGCATGTTAATGGTGCTGCAGCTATTGTTGAAAACGAGCAGTTTATTAATAGCCTTCCAGCAGATTTGTCCGACATCGTTCAATCAAATCATATTGAAAAACCAAGTTGTTGGGTTAAAATTCATGTTCATGAGGCATATATTCATTGCTCTCGTATGATTCCGAAACTAACTACGATTGAAAAAGCATCTAATGAAAAGAAACATGGTGACTTCTTTAAAACGAAAACAGCTTCTCTACAGAAATAAAATAAGGAGCGTTTCATAAGTCGAAAGATCAACTTATGAGACAGCTCCTTTATTTATCCCACATTAATGGACTGTAAGACCCCCACTGATTGAGTTTCACTTTATGAACTCAAACCATTACTTTACAAATATCATTCGTAAATTCTAATGGGTCTTGAATTGGCAGACCTTCTATTAGTAATGCTTGATTGTAAAGCAAGTTCGTATATAAGCTTAATTTGTCTTTATCATGATCAAAAGCACCCTTTAGGGATTGGAATACATCATGATGGATGTTAATCTCCAACACCTTGTCTGCCTTAACATTTTGATTATCAGGCATTGCGCTGAGGACTTTTTCCATTTCAATTGTTACTTCCCCGTCTGTTGATAAACATACTGGGTGAGATTTCAGACGTTTTGACACTCTCACATCTTTCACTTTTCCAATTAAAACATCTTTCATGTGTGCAAATAATTCTTGATGTTCATTTGCTTCTTTTTCTGAGGTTGTATCATTTTCATCCGCTTCAATTCCTAAATCACTGCTTGAGACAGATTTAAATTCTTTCTCTTTATAATTCATTATCATCTTAATCGCAAATTCATCGATATCTTCATTAAAGTAAAGAATTTCATAGCCTTTATCAGACACTAATTCTGTTTGTGGAAGCTTATCGATTCTGTCGTATGACTCACCAGAAGCATAATAAATATACTTTTGCTCTTCTGGCATTCTGGAAATATACTCATCAAAAGTAACCATTTTTTTCTCTTTAGAAGAGTAGAACATTAATAAATCCTGTAATTCTTCCTTATGCATGCCAAAATCATTGTACACACCAAACTTTAACTGTCTGCTAAAGGATTTATAAAATTCCTCATACTTTTCACGTTCATTTTTTAATAAACTTAACAATTCACTTTTAATTTTCTTATTGATATTTTTAGCAATTAATTTCAATTGACGATCATGCTGTAAAATTTCACGAGAAATGTTTAATGATAAATCTTCAGAATCAACCATTCCTTTAACAAAACTAAAGTAATCTGGCAATAGGTCTCCACATTTATTCATAATAAGAACGCCATTTGAATATAGCTCTAACCCTTTTTCAAATTCCTTTGAGTAATAATCGAATGGAATTTTCTCTGGAATATATAAAATGGCATTATAGCGAATAGAACCATCTACACTAATATGAATATGTTTAAGTGGCTTATCAAAACCATAGTGCTTTTCATTGTAAAAATTCTCATAATCCTCAGTAGTTAATTCATTTTTATTTTTCCGCCAAATCGGAACCATACTATTGATCGTTTGTTCCTCAGTAAATTCAACATATTCATTTTCAGTATCGTCTTTTGGCTTTTGCTCTGTTACATCCATTTTAATTGGATAACGGATAAAGTCAGAGTATTTTTTTATAATCGTTTTAAGACGATAGTCTTCTAAATATTCATCAAAATGTTCTTCCTCAGTGCCTTCTTTAATTTTTAGAATGATTTCTGTTCCAACAGTATCTTTCTCTGTTGGCTCAATTGTATAGCCATCTGCACCTTTAGATTCCCATTTATATGCTACATCACTTCCCAATGCTCTACTAATAACCGTTACGACATCAGCTACCATAAAAGCAGCATAAAATCCGACACCGAATTGGCCTATAATATCATGCCCATCCTTTAATTCATTTTCTTTTTTAAATGCCAATGAACCACTTTGAGCGATGACTCCGAGATTCGCTTCCATCTCATCCTTAGTCATTCCGATGCCTGTGTCGATTATTTTCAATAGGCGGTTCTCTTTTTCTGTCACAACTTTTATGTAGTAACTATCTTTATTAAAGCTTAAATTCTCATCCGTCAACGCCTTATAATAAATTTTATCAATGGCATCACTTGCATTCGAAATTAACTCTCTTAAAAAAACCTCTTTCTGAGAGTAAATCGAATTAATCATCATTTCTAATAATCGTTTCGATTCTGCTTGAAATTGCTTTTTTTCCATGAAATTGACTCCTTTCAAAATCAATAAAAACAGTGATGGAATAATCCTCATCATTATTTTAGCACTCTAGTCACTAGAGTGCTAATATTTTAATATCATATTCACTTTTTCTTGTCAATAAAAGATACATATACACTTCTCTATGAAAAAACCCTATAACCGAATAATACTCGGTATATAGGGCTTCCTATTTATTGTTTTTCAATTTCATCCGTTAGAACAACTAGTTGTTCAATTAAATCACCTATATAAGCGATCGTTTCCCGCAGTGGCTGATCAGTCGTAATATCGACGCCTGCCATATTTGCCAGTTCTGCAGGGGATTTCGTACCTCCAGCTTGTAATACGGTCAACCAATCATCTACCGCCGGTTTGCCTTCATCTAAAATCCGTTTTGCTACTTGAGTAGAAATCGTTAAACCTGCACTATATGTGTATGGATACAAGCCCATGTAATAATGTGGCTGGCGCATCCATGTTAATTCTGCACCTTCTGTAATTTCTACTGTATCTCCCCAGAATTCTTCTAATACTTCACGTTTCAAGCCATTTAATACACTCGCATTCACACTACCGCCATTATCAACGATTTCATATACTTTACGTTGGTAAGCCGCTTCCAATAAATGTGTAACAAAATTATGGTAGTATGTTCGTGCAACAATAGAAGAAATAACCCATCGCTTGAATTTAGGATTGTCTGAATTAGCGAGCAGATGGTTTGCCATCAACATTTCATTCATTGTAGATGGGGCTTCAATGAAATAAAGTGATGGACGGGAATTAAAGATGCTTTGTTTCTGATGCGCATTATAGAAATGACCTGCATGACCTAATTCATGTGCAAGCACAAAAACATCTTCCATGCTTCCAGTCCAAGAAATTAGAATATATGGATGAACCCCGTAAGGACTAGAACAGAATGCCCCCGTTGATTTCCCGATATTTTGGGCAAAATCGATCCAACGTTCCTTGTAGGAGCGCTCGATCATCTGTAGATAATCATCACCCATAATAGAAAGTGCATCAACAATATACTTTTTTGACTCTTCAACTGTGATTTTCGGTTCGTAAGCTGGATCCAGCGGAACTTTCAAATCAGCAAATGTCATTTTTTCTAAACCATGTACCTTTTGAAGCAGCTTTGCGTATTTACGCATATGAGGTGCAAGCTCTTTCATAATTAAATCAATTTGCCGATCATACATCGAGCGGTCTACCTCTTGACCAAACAGCAAATAATCAAAAACAGATTTATATCCACGTAGATCAGATGTTGTTTTCTCAATTTGTAAATTCGTATCATATGTTTTAGCAGTCGTATGCTGATAATCTTTTAGTTTCGTATAAAAAGCTTCATATGCCGCCCTACGTTTTGCAGTATTTGACTCCGACTCCCAATCCCCCTCAAATGTAACATAACTGAGAGGATATTTTTCCCCGTCTACTTCAAAATCAGCAAACTTCATATCAACTAATTTTGTTATATTATATAAATCGTACGGGGCATCGAAAATAGATGAAAATGCAGCCAATGTTTTTTCGACTTCTGGATGAAGCTTATACGGTTTTTCGCGAATGATCACTTCTATGTACTTATGAAAATCTACCGATTGTTCCATTGCCTCTTTCAATGTTTCAGAAGAAAGATTCGATAATTCACTATTAACAAATGACAACTTACTGCCAATCTTTGCAGAAATCGAACCAAATTTACTTGCACGCATTTGTGCATCATTATTTGTCTGATCTTCGCTTGATGATAAACTTACATACGTACCAATCGGAACAATTTTTTCATAAATCGCCGCATAACCCTGCAACGCCTCTATAACTGTTTTAGCATTATCAATCTTACCTTCAAACCGTTCTACAAAAGTTTCTACTTCTGCTTCAACTTGTTCAATAGCAGCTAGATAATCAGATTCTGACGCAAATAGATCTTTCAAATTCCATGTTTCATCAATCGTAACTTGAGAACGTGGGGGTAAACTTTTAACCATGCCATACACTCCTTATTATTACGGTTTTCGAACTAATTAATAGTATATAATATTATTAGAAAAATGTAAAAATTAAGCTCATGCAAATGTTTGTTGGGAATCGGTTTGGCTTACCTTTTCCTGTTTCACCGGTTGCAGACGACGCTTTTCAGGAATCAATTTGTTTTTGCTATTAAAGAAAGCTCTTCTTCATGTTAGAAAAAAGTTAAATATTATTCACCAATATTTAGCCATACAGTCAAGGAGGAATTCGAATGTTAAAGGATTGGTTAAAGGAATCTAAGTACACTGTTGTATTCACTGGTGCCGGCATGTCAACAGAAAGCGGTTTGCCTGATTTTCGCTCTTCTTCTAAAGGGTTATGGACAAAGAATGATCCAAGCAGGCTTGCAAGTACGGAAGCATTAAATGAAAATGTCAATGAGTTTATCCACTTTTATCGAGAAAGAGTGGTTGGTGTAAAGGAGTATAAGCCCCATAAAGGACATCATATTTTAGCAAGGTGGGAAAAAGAAGGTATTATTCATTCAATCATTACTCAAAACGTGGATGGCTTTCACCAGCTTGCAGGAAGCAAACGAATTGCAGAGCTTCATGGAACATTACAAACGCTGCATTGCCAAACATGTAAGCAGGAATATGATAGTCAAGAATATGTAAAAAAGGAATATTATTGTCAGTGTGGAGGCATTTTACGCCCATCTGTCGTCTTATTTGGTGAATCCTTGCCTGAAAAAGCATTTCAATTTGCTTTAGAAGAAGCTGAAAAAGCTGAGCTTTTTATTGTATTAGGTTCATCGTTGACCGTAACACCTGCAAACCAATTTCCATTAATCGCAAAGAAAACGGGCGCAAAATTAGTGATTGTAAACATGGAAAAGACTGATTTTGATATGTACGCTGATCTAGCAATCAATAATATTAAAATTGGCAGCTTGCTACATGAATTAGATGAATAAAAATGACAAGCCTGTTCCAATAACGAGCAGGCTTGTCACTATCATTCCTTCGTTCACATAACTTTCCGATACTTCATCCCCTTTTATTTAAACCAGCCCATTTTCCATAAAAAGAAAAGGAGACTAGACCCAATTACGAACATTGTCCCTAATACACCGAAATAGCCCCAATGAGTATTCAATTCTGGCATGTATTCGAAATTCATGCCGTATATACTCGCAATAAATGTTAATGGAATGAAGATCGATGACATCACAGTTAAAGTTTTCATAATGTTATTTAACCGGTGTGAGTTTAATGAAAGATAGCTGTCTCTTATATCATTTGTCATTTCTCGGTTCGACTCAATCATGTCAGATAGCTTTAACAAATGGTCGTATATATCCATGAAATACATTCGTTCCTCTTTCGGTACGATAACTCGTTCCGAATTTAAAATACGGTACAATAATTCTCTCATTGGAAAAATCGTTTTACGTAATTTTAATAAATACCCTCTTATTTCAAATACATCTTCAATAATATATTTATTTCTTTCTTTTGTTTCAATATTGCTTAACTCATCTTCAATTTTATAGACAGCGGGAAAATATTCATCAATAATTTTATCCATTAAGAGATAAAAAATATATAAAGCTCCTCTTTTTAGAATCTCTTTATCCTCTAACAGTCGCTGTCTAACCATCACAATTTCTGTTAAAGAGGATTGATGGAAAGTAACGATGAAATTTTCCCCAACAAAAATATCAACTTCTTCAGGTAAGAGAGTACTTTGATTCAACGTATGAAGAACAAAAAAATCATATCCATCATAATAATCAAGTTTAGGCCGCTGCAATAAATGCAAGCAATCCTCAATTGCAAGTGGATGAAAGTGAAAATGTGTTTTCAAAATTAATATCTCTTCTTCACTTGGAGTGTCATAATCCATCCAAAACCATTTAATATTTGAATCAAATAAACGATTCAAAGGGATGTTTTCTAAAAGCTGTAAATCTGTCGTCACTGCAAAAGTTCGAATCATTTCATTGCAACCCCCTTCTAATAAAAGTCTTTCCTTTAGACGAGTGCAACATTCGATTCTAAACAAACTTGCAACTGTTATTCTAGTATCTCAGTTAATGAAAATACACCATTTTCCTCGAAGTCATCTATTATTTTTTGTGGAAGTAATTGTTTTAATTGAGCCTTAGTGGACCATTGAAAATCTTCATGCTCATTCGATAAAAGGACATCATTTTTATCACTTTCACACAAGTATGTAAGAATGACCACTTGCCTTGACGGATCTGTTTTAAATGTAGTCGCATACAAAATGCGCTCTATTTTCACATGTAATCCGACCTCTTCTCTAATTTCCCTCCGTAGAGCAGACTCAATATCCTCTCCAAACTCTAGCTTCCCTCCAACAGGTTCCCATGTGCCCCCATCGATGTGAGCTTTATGTGCCCGCTTTATTAATAAAACCTTTCCATTGTGTAAAATAACTGCTTTAACCCCAACAATTAACTTATTTTGATTATTCATTTTGGCACCTTTCTCAATTTCTTCACAAAAATCAATTATTCATTTTACAAAATTAGCCATGATGAGTACATCATGATAAGTTTGTTCATCTATCTTAATCGCCTTTCTTTTTCGTCCTTCTTCAACAAACCCAAATTTTTTATATAGTTCAATAGCATGTTGATTGTCTGCAAATACTTCTAAACAAACTTTCTCTATCAAAGGATTTTCTTTTGCCCAGTCTAATAGAACAGTTAGTAATGCTTTTCCAACTCCTTTGTTACGATAATGTTGATTCACACTCATCCCAAAGGAACCTTGATGTTGAATTCGCTGCTTATGACCATTATGGAAATCTAAAAATCCAATTATTTCATCTTCCATTTCTGCTGCTAATGCTAATTTACCACGGCTATCAAATACATCTTGCAAGAATTGCTTCTGCTGTTCACTTGTCACTTTAAATTCAGCTTCAGTTGTCAAAAGAAAAGGAGCTTCAGCCATAATATTCCGCGTAAAAGAAATAATGCGGTCTGCATCATTCGGTAAAGCAGTTCGAATAGTGAAATGGTTATTGCTTTTTGTAACGAAAAACCTTTTTTCTACCTTACTCATAACGTTCACCTTTCTCATGGATTGAGCAACATACTCGATTCATACTATTCTATAATAGGAAACGAAAGCTCAATGGTCGTTCCGCTATTTAGTTTCGATTCAACAGAAATTTTTCCATGATGAAGCTCCGCGATTGCTTTCGCAATACTCATCCCTAACCCTACTCCTTCAGAGCTTTTTTCGGTATTTGTTCCGCGATAATAACGATCAAATAAACGTTCAATTGTTTGATCATCCATGCCTTTCCCATTATCTTTAATAATGATTGAGGTAAATGTCCCTTTTGTTTTTAACGAAATGGTTATTTCTGTTCCTCTTGGATTATGTTTAATCGCATTAAATATTAAATTATCAATCATTCGTTCAAACCAACGCGGATCCACCATAATATTAATTTCTCCATCTAATCCTAAAAAGGAAAAGGCTATTTCTTGAAGCGTTTTATCATTTACAAATTTTAAAACAATTCTACGGGTAAGCTCATTTACATCCATTTTGATGAATGAATGTGGAAGGGAATTATTTTTTAATTGAAAGGCTAAGTTAAAGTCTTCAAGTAGATCTGTCATATAGTCCCCTTTTTCGCGAATCATTTTTCCCATGTCTTTCAGTTCATCTTCTGTCCAAGCATATTGACCAGACTCTAGTAAATGCCCATATCCTTCTATAGTTGAAAGTGGGGTCCGCAGGTCATGAGAAATGCCTGTCATCCACTCTTCCCTCGTTTTTTCTAATTGTTTTCTTTCCTTCTCTGCTGAGGCTAGCTTTTCTGCCATATCATAAAAAGCATTAATAACTTCCTTATATAAACGATATCTTAATCGAACATTCCCGTTTTTTCGAAAAATTTTCTTTCGTTCCTTTTCGGTTAATACTTCATCATATTTGCCATAGCCCATTCTTTCAAGCCAACCAGTAAAAAGGAGCAAAGGCTTACCATAACGAAAGCCATGCCAAACAGACATGCTAATCGTAACTACTAAAAAAGTGAGCCCGATAATGACAAATATTTTGATAATATCTGTAAGAATTGAACCAGATACGACAAGATTTTCTCCTGCTCTTGGGATGTGCATAATCCATGTCTTCCCTGAATGAGAATCATGATAAATCACACTTTCATTCTCATAATTACCCGGTGCTTGTCTTCTCATTAATATTTCCAAAGGGTCATAATGATCTTGTTCAACTTTTGATCCAATCGTTTGCTCAACCCTGCCATTTTTATCTAGAACTTGAATTGAACCTTGAATAGCGATTAACTCCTTTTGAAGTTGTTCCAGCTTGTTTTCAGCAATTGCTCCTTCTTCACCATATGAAGAAAACCATTCTTCTAAATTATCTAAATAGTTATTTTCAAAACCTAATAAAAAAAGGTACGGCTCATCATTATAAATGCTATCCATTTGTGAGTAAATATAAAATCCTCGAAATTGCCGCGTCTCTTCTATCAATATTAATTCGTTGAGATTATAATGATTTGGCAGCTGACTTGGTGCGTTATGAGAGGTTATGACATCTCCTTTCTTATTTAGAATTTGGAGCCAGAAATTATCGTCATCAAGCTGCTTTTTTACATCCTCATGTAATTTCGCTTCCCCGCCTTCAATATTCGTAGCTGTATAGATGGCATCAAGTGTTCCTAGAGGAAAATTTCGCTTCCTTTCTTCATTCATTAAAAATTGGACTAAAATGAATAGCAGGACAATTAATAAAATCCCTATAAGTACTGATAGAAGGATGAATTGCATTGAAAAGTGAATGGCTAATCTACGTTTTAACGATTTCAATTTGTTTTCTCCTTAACTAGCTTATATCCAAGTCCTCTTACCGTTTGTAAATATTGCGGTCTGCTTGGATCTACTTCAATTCGCTCTCTTATTCTTCTAATGTGTACGGTAACAGTATTATCGTCAACATAACTATCAAATCCCCATACTGCCTCAAGAAGCTGAGTTTTTGAGAAAACGATATTCGGATGTTTACAGAAATATTGGAGGAGTAAAAAGACTTGTGCAGGACAAGGGATATGAGTTCCATTGACAAGCAACTCTCCTGCTTCTTCATCGAGGATAAATCGGCCAAAATCATACTTTAGCTGCTGCTCCTGCTTTATGATTATAGAACCGTTTGTTTTTTCACCTCTTCTGAGTCGCGCTTTTATTCTTGCTGCTATTTCTAAGGGATTAAAAGGCTTTGTGATGTAATCATCGCCACCTATTGCAAAACCAGTCAACACATCTAAATCAGAAACTTTTGCTGTTAAAAACAAAATATAGGCATCTGTTTTCTCTCTAATTTTCGGACAAAGGTCAAATCCGCTTTGATCAGGGAGCATGACATCAAGGAGAATAATATCGACATGATTTTCGGAAATGCACTGTAGAGCCTCCTCAGCTGTATATGCTTTCAACAAATCCTTGAAGCCTTCTTTCATTAACACTGTTTCGAGTAATTTAACAATTGATTTTTCGTCATCAACAATGAGTATTTTTTTATTTTCCATATCGTACACCTCATTTATATGCTAGCACAATAACCTTACCAAAATATTACGAAATTGCTAAAAAATTTATCCATTGGTAAGCAAAAGTTAAACTTACTGAAATCTATATTTTTTATTATGGATGAGAAGTAACTTTTATAAAGGAGAAATCTAATGGAAATAAAAAAACAGCGGGTTCATGTGATTGATGCGATTAGAGGATTTAGTCTATTGGGAATTTTAATGGCTAATATGCTTATTTTTCAATATGGGATAATGGGAAAGGACGAACTGCATTTATTCTCAATTTCTACAGCCGATAATGCCGCTCATCTTTTTATGAAAATTGCGATTGAAGGGAGTTTTATGCCTATCTTTACTTTTCTTTTTGGCTATTCACTTATTAAGATGAATGAAAGCCTAGTAAGAAAAGGACTAAAGCCGAAACGACATCTCGCTCGCAGATTTATCGTCTTAATCATATTTGGGGCTTTACATGGGGTGTTGTTATGGGAAGGGGATATTTTACTATCCTATGGACTAACTGGTTTTTTCCTCTTATTATTTGTTAATCGCAAGAAAAAAACCATTTTCATTTGGGGGATCACTCTCTTATTGTTGACATCTTTAATGGGTTTTGGAATGAATCAGCCAGTTGAAGTGGAGGAAAAAAATAGATTTGCTGAATATGTAAATGACACGATAGCTGTTTATGGGAATGGAACTTATGGAGAAATTAAATATCATCGCAATAATGTAGATCCATTAGAAATGCCTGAATATGTTTACTTGATTTTATTTTTTTTAATGCCAGTCATCACCGCACCATTGTTTTTACTCGGAATGTATGCTGCAAAAAGCGCAGAGTTTCAAGAAATAAATGGTCGACGAAAAAGGTATATAATTACAGGAACTATTCTTACCGTGCTTGGATTAATGATGAAAAGTGCGATTTATTGGCTTCCGTCCATAAGCTGGGTAGGAATTATTGGAGCGCTTGGTGCAAATATTCTATCTTTAGGGTATATCTGTTTGTTTACCTATCTTTATTCATTTACGAATAAATCTTTTATCATTAAAGCGTTTGAAAGTGTTGGCAAGCTTTCATTAACAAATTATTTAATGCAAACGATTATCTGTACAACTATTTTTTATGGCTATGGTTTTGGTTACTTCGGAAAAATGGGTGTTATAAGCGGAATCCTATTATCATTCGTCATTTATAGCTGTCAGCTGATAATAAGCTACTATTATTTAAAATCTTTCAAAATCGGACCATTCGAAAAAATAATGAGAGTTTGTACGTATTTAAGATTAAATGAACGCGAGAAAAAGAAAAAAAAGACTGAAGAAACCTATATGAATATATAAAAAGAGTAAGGAAGAGCAACTAGTGAATGGTTCTTCCTTTCTTTTTCTCACTGATATTCGAAAAAACGAAATATAAATAGTCAATCAACTTCTAATTTTATTTTGAACCAGGAGCTGGTTTATCGACTCCTTTAATATGGTGTCTGTGCCCATCATTTTCTGTTGTATAGAAGTCATAATAATGTGCATGCATACCATTTCCAACAGGAATAGCTGGTCCTGAATAGGCTCGATAATGATGAATATGTCCATTTTCAAAAAGTACATAGCCTTCCGTATAATGGATATGACTTCCATCATCTCTTAAAATGGCAGGTGAAGTCACATCAAGGCATTGATGAACATGCCCATCATTAATAGAAGTATAATCAATTGACCCATGATTATGATTCGGGACAAAGCCTGAAACAAAATCATCGTGCCCTACTCTTTTCATCAAACTCATCTCCCTTTCGTTGACTGAAAACCCCCTTTATTCAGAGTATTCTCATTGAGCAAGTCTATATGCCCGTTCAAATAAAGTGAATGATAAGCTTTATATATAATGGCAATTAGAAATAATGATGCAACTCATTTTAAATTTTTACCTTCACATAACCATTCTTGAACATGGTCAATGAACTTTTCATCATTCCAAGCGGTGATTGCTTTATCTTCCCCGAACAGTTGAACTTGATCTTGGAATAATAAATCACCAATAAAATAGGCTAAACGGCTATGACCAAATGTTGTTCCACCATTAATTGAAAACCATTCTTTAAATATAATGTCTGGGGTTGAAACGTTATAATCATGAAAAAAAGCGTTTTTTATCGTTTCTATATTTTTAGTACAAAACTCGAGCCACTCTTCTCCCTCATTGTCAAATGAAAAATAAATAGAAGGCTTTAAGTTCGGAACTATTTTGCGAGAAAAATGGACGGCCGCTCCTTCTCGATAAAGCCAAATAAGTGGGTTCTCCCATTGAATTGTTCCCCAGTCAATTTGAGCATTATTTGAAATAATATTATGAGCAGCATGACCAAATTCATGGGCAACAATTGTTCTTAAAGAGTCAAGCTCAGGGAGTAATTTTTCTAATGAAAATGTAATATTCGGAATTATTTGTCTGTATGTATACGCATTAGAGCCAAACCCACCAACTATTAAATTGACTTCAATTGGAAAATTAATTTGATAGATTTGGTTATATTGTTCGCTTATTTCTTGAATGATCGGAACTATTTTACGGTGAACTTCTTCTATCGTCCCGAAAAACAGTGGATACTTAGCAATTGATTGAAGATGCCGCTCTTCTGAATCCTTGCAATGATAAGCAAAATATTCGGTGAAAATTGCCGGGTATTTCCGGTAGTAGCTTCGTAAAAAGAGAATAGAAGATTCATAGTTATCCGTGAAATATGGAACAGTATTAATGATTTTCACAGTACCTCTATCGTTCACTCTATTTCCCATCCTTTAATATCTGCGCAATTTGATAATGATCTTGCTCCATCGCAATTTCAAAGGCAGTTTTTCCATCTTTCGTTTTAGCATTTAGTTGTGCACCATAATCAATTAAAAGCTTAATGATTTCCTGATTATGAGAATGATATGCTGCAGTATGCAAACATGTTTGCCCATTGCTATCAAATATATCTGTCTTTGCTTGATGCGCTAATAAAAGAGAAATAACATCGAGATTGCGTTCCCCTGCAATAGCTGCGTGCAAAGCAGTATTAGATGGAATATAATTTATTTTAGAGTGAGAAATCGCATTCACATTAGCACCATAATCTAATAATAATTGGACAGCCCCTTTGTGACCGAAATGAGCCGCGTAACCTAGAGGAGTTAGCCCCTCTTCATTTTCGTTATTTGCTAAATCAGCGTCTTTACTTAGCAAATTCTTTAATACTTCCATATCATTCGTTTGTACTGCTTGAAACAGAGTGTTTATCATCAGACTTCCGTCCCCCTTTTTTGTCTTGATTACTAATAATTCCTTGATTCGTATAAATGGTGACGGGTGACACTACAGCTTCTTTTGTTGAAAACAACCATCTTCTACCTGGTGGTCCTAATAATATAAATGACCCATCCTCATAATTACCCATAAAATTCAAATAATGCACTTATTTCAATAATATGTTTTATTGTAAATTCGGAATCATCCGCATAAGGAGACGTTTGTCTTCTTGAAATGAATTCGACAATATTACCTGACGGATCTTCGAAATAACAAGAATTTGCCTGCGTTCTTCCACCAAAATCAATTTCATCCTGCTCATCTTCCCTCAACAAACACACTCTTTGACTAAGCCATTGCTTTGCCTTCTGAAACATATTCACATAAATATTAAAAGCAAAATGATAAAAATGTCCATTAGCTTCTATTTCATTCCTAAAAACAAGAATACTTTTGCCAATTTCCAATTCTGCCAACACATCATTTTTATTTAATAATGAAAACCCTAAAGTTTCATGATAAAACTGTATCGTCTTTTCAAAGTTCGAAGTAACAATTTCTACCCTTTGTATTTTCATATAATGGTGTCAAGGGAAAATTAGATCATCCCTTTTCCTCCTATCACATTTTCCTCAATTTTACCAAGTGAGGGGAAGTTTAGCAACTTTCCCAGACCGTTAGGAAATAAGCTTAAGTCCTATTGCCGAACATAATATCATCATGATAAATAATATTCTTTTCCAATCCTTTGCCTCCCCATATAAAATCATCCCTAAAATGGCACCACCAGAAGCACCAATTCCTGTCCAAACAGCATAGGCTGTGCCCATTGGCAACTTTTCCATTGCCAGTGCAAGAAATAGAAAGCTTGCACCAAACCCTCCTAATAGCATGAACAGAGATTGCCAATTACGATTTTTATGCAGACTATTGATCATGGTCACACCAATCATTTCAAAAATCCCTGCTAAAACTAAATATATCCAACTCATTACGCATTCTCCTCTCTGTTCGTTTCCTTTTCGTTCGTTACTAGTTTCAAACCTATTACCCCACATAATAATAAAAATACAAGGAGCATTTTCGAAATTTTAATCGGCTCACTGAAGAAAATAATTTCAGAAAGTACAGTGCCAACTGTGCCCATCCCAACAAATACTGCATATACCGTTCCAACAGGAAGCTTTTTCCCTGCCATTATCATTAAGTAAAAGCTAATGATGATGGCAATGATCGTTCCTGTCCATGTCCAAAAATCATATGCATGCTTAAGCCCAATTACCCAGAACACTTCAAAAAATGCTGCAATAAATACTTTCAACCAATTCATGTAAACCCACTCCTCATCATATTTATTATACCCAAAACAAAAAAGCCTGAGAGATAGCTGATTAACAGTTATCTCCCAGGCTTTTATCCTTCCGTGGCACAGCATAATACTGTGAGTTTTCTCTCGGACCAGACCAGCCGATTTGCTGCGGAACCCTAGAAAACATTTTTATATGATTCATTTTATTATACATACTACGAATTTAAAATCAAGGGAAATAAATGACTAAAAACAAAAACTATTATTGAAAATATATATTCATAGAAATAATAAAAGCAAAGATGATAAGTCCAAGACCAATATTTAAGAAGATCTCCTTCCAAAAGATCTCTCCATCCCTTTCCTTGCGATATTGTTCAATCATATTTTCCTTCATTTCGCGATAATGTTTTTGTCTCCACCATTTCTTAAAACTTAAACGATATTTATCCAATTCCTTTTCTTTTCCGTTTGAGCTTATTTGAATTAGCATATTTTCATCTAAATGAAAATAATGATCGTCTGAATGATCTCGTTGCTCTTCCGTAAAAGGAATATTAAAAAACTTTAATTCCCTTCTTACTCTCTCAACAACCGTGCTTTTCGATGTTCTGTAAATCACAATGATTCTTCCATTTATATAGAGTCTAATCATAAGGATTATCATACACAACAGAAGAGTAATAATGAAAATGGATAAAAAATGTTCTTCAAAAAGATCATAGCTTTGAAGAAAAGTCTGGATAAAAAAAATGATTAGCGTAAATAGTAGCGCAACTCTAGATTCAGTAGTAATCCCTCTATATATTTGTATTCTAAATCCATCAAAAATCGATAAACATCCAGCAATAAATCCAGAAATTATGATGAAATAGAGCATCAATTGATCCACAGAAAAAAACTCCTTTAGCAGAGATTCAATTCATTAAATATAACATATTTTCAATATTTTAACATATTCTCAAAACTAAATATTTAAAATTCATTTGTATTTTCTACAAAACTGACAAAACTTTCTATCTAAATAGGAGCGTTTCATTTTCCATATTTAGGAGAAAGCTATTTCTTTAAATCTTAAATTGTGCGAAAATAGTTATAGATTTTCTTAATCAGGATATTAAAGAGAGGTTAATCAACATGTATTGGTGTAAAATTGCACGTTCTGAAAAAGAGTTTACTGAAATTGCTAAATTAAATTATCAAACTTTTGTTGAGGAAATCCCTCAACATGAGACGAATGAACAAGGTGTAAGGATAGATCCTTTTCATGCAGAAAATTTATATATTATTGTCTTAAAAAATGATGAACTTATTGGCATGATTGCTATTCGCGATCAACGCCCTTTTTCATTAGATAGGAAAATCGGTCCAGTTGAAAATAGGTTACCTGATGAAGCGAAAAGTGGGAAATTATGCGAAATCCGACTGTTAGCTGTTAAAAAGGAGCATCGAAATGGTCGGGTATTCTTCATGCTTGCAGGTGCCCTTTCCGATTATGCTTATCAAAAAGGATATCGTGCAGCTGTCATTTCTGGAACAGTTCGCGAAGAAAAATTATATCGGCAAATGGGGTTTGCAGAATTTGCTCATCCAGTCGGAACAAGTGATGCTCAATTTATTCCAATGGTGCTAACAAGAGAAAAATTCGAAAATTCAATTGCAGCTAGATTAAAACATAAAAACTATTCATTTCTCCCTGGACCTGTCAATCCAACGAATAAATTGAAGGAAATTTTAGCGCAAGATCCAATCTCACACCGTTCATATGATTTTTCTCTTTCAATGGATAATGTGAAGAAGAGATTGTTGGTTATGAGCAAGACGAAATATGTTCATCTATTATTTGGAAGTGGAACACTCGCAAACGAAGCGATGATCGCCCAATTAAGTCGCCTTCAAAGTAAAGGCTTAATAATAACAAACGGGGCATTCGGTGAGCGTTTACAAGGGCAAGCCAAGAGATGGGGACTCCGGTATGACTGGCTGCAGTTCACCTGGGGCGAGCAAATGGATGAAAAGCAAATATCAAAAAAACTGGCAACAAATGAATATGATTGGCTCTTAATGGCACATGGTGAAACTTCAACAGGTATGCTAAACGACTTGCAATCCATTCAAAAGCTTTGTCTTAC
This sequence comes from Cytobacillus sp. Bva_UNVM-123, assembly GCF_046351715.2. NCBI lineage: Bacteria > Bacillati > Bacillota > Bacilli > Caryophanales > Bacillaceae > Cytobacillus > Cytobacillus sp. Bva_UNVM-123. The sequence continues at coordinate 2,318,390 of NZ_CM177772.1, read as the reverse complement.
TTATAATGTAAAATTATGTTTAGATTGTGTGAGTTCTTTTGGGGCCCTCCCTTTTTCTTTATCAAATGTTTACTTAGCAACCGCAGTAAGTGGTAAAGCAATCGGATCCCAAAGTGGAATTGCTATTGTTTTTTCTAATAATGAAATTGAAGAAGATCATCATCTTCCTTCTTATCTTGATCTAGGTTTATATGCTAAAGGAAATATTCCTTTTACATACGCTTCCCAATTAATAAAAAGTTTGGAAAACGCATTAACAGCGTATATTAACAATGAACGATATACGCTCTTACAAAACCGATTTGAACTTCTACTTACAGCCGAGAAAAATAAGGACATGTCATTTTTTACTTCTAGCGGATACCCAATGATTGTGACTTTAATTGGCAAAGGAGGCTTACCTAACCTCGCAGAAGATGCCGCATTATCAGGCTTTAATTTACACTATAATAGTGCTTATTTAGCTGAAAGGAATTGGGTTCAACTCTCAATTATCCAACCTGATTTCGAAAAGGCGTGGGGCAAATTCTACAAATGGTATGTACAATATAAAAACTATGAACGAAGACAAAGTGAAGTATCTGTTTTGAACTAGTTTATTTCGCAATATATTAACACACCGTCCAATTTTTTGGGTGGTGTTTTTTTTGAGATCATTTTTGTTTTCGAAATTGACCTGCATCAAGGTAAACCATGTTTCCACCCTTTAAAATTAAGCTAGAAAGATAAAACAACAGATCATCATAGGAGGAATGAAAAATGAAAACAGCAAATTTTCAGCTTGAACCGCTAACTTGTCCATCATGTATAAAAAAAATTGAAAGTACTTTAAACAGACAGTCTGGTGTATTAAAAGCTAGAGTACTTTTTCACTCTAGTAAAGTGAAGATCGATTATGACGAATCAATGATAACTGAAATGCATTTACAGCAAATAGTCTTTAAACTAGGCTACCCTGTTTTAGCAAGCAAAATAGTCGGGTGAATAAAAGGATGTGATTTCAGATGAAAGAAAAAAGGAATTCCATTATTGTTTGGATTACGGCCATTTTACTAGTAGGAGCAGTCATTTTTCATATCATGAACTTTTCCAGTTTAAAAACGACTATGCTTATTACTAGTACTGTCATTGCCGGATTTCCGATTATGATGAAAGCATTTCAATCCGCTCGTATGAAGGCATTCAGTATTGAGCTTCTCGTTACAATTGCAGTCATTGGGGCATTGTTTATTGGAGAGTATGTTGAATCTGCAGTCGTAACGTTTTTATTTCTTTTCGGTGCTTACCTAGAAGCTAGGACATTAGCCAAAACAAGATCCTCGCTAAAATCCTTAATGGACATGGCTCCAGTTGAAGCTAAGGTCATACGAAATGAGCAGTCATTCATCGTTCCTGTTGAAGAACTCAACGGAGGTGACCACATTCTTATTCAATCTGGAGAAAGAGTAGCGATTGATGGAAAAATCACAGCTGGAAGTGCTTATATTAATGAAGCTGCGATTACTGGAGAGTCTATACGAGCACATAAAAAAATCGGTGATCGCGTTTACAGTGGAACCATCATTGATACTGGCTATATTGAGGTAATAGCTGAAAAGGTTGGCGATGACACAACGTTTGCAAAAATTATTGAGCTCGTTGAAGAAGCCCAGGAAGCGAAAGCAAAAACGCAGAAATTCGTAGAAAAATTCGCCAATCTATATACACCCGGAATTGTGATATTCTCAAGTTTAGTTTATTTCATGACGAAAGATATCGAACTCACACTCACATTCCTTGTAATTGCCTGTCCTGGTGCACTTGTCATTTCTGCACCTGTTTCAATCGTTGCAGGTATAGGAAACGGCGCAAAAAATGGTGTGCTCATAAAGGGCGGAGAAATGATAGAACAATTTGCTCGCGTCAATGCTGTTATGTTTGATAAAACAGGAACATTGACGATTGGAAGGCCAGAAATCACTTCTATTCATGCTTATTCAATGGAAGAAAATGAATTACTACAGCTCGTTGCTCAAGCAGAGATGATTTCAGAGCATCATCTCGGTCAAGCGATTATTCTTGAAGCAAAAAAACGAAATCTTGCTTTTATTTCTAAGCCAAGGAAATTTGAAATCATAAAAGGACTTGGAATAACAGGATTATTAAATGAAAAACCATTTGTAATTGGAAACTGTAAACTCATGGTTGAAAAGAATATCTTTCTCGATGAGCATGTCCAACATACAGTTGAAAAAAGTGAAAAAGAAGGAAATACCACAATTTTAGTCGTTTATGATCATAAAATTGCTGGAATTATTTCGATCGCTGATAAAATCCGGCCTGAAGCTGGCAATATGATTACGAACCTAAAGAAAAACGGGATTAAAAAGGTGTATATGCTTACTGGAGATAATCGTCACACTGCAAACCTTGTAGCAAAACAATTAGGAATTGACCATGTATTTGCTGAAATGCTTCCTGAAGATAAAATAGAAAAAGTAAAATTAGTTCAAAACGAAGGTTATCGAGTAGCAATGGTTGGTGATGGGATTAATGATGCACCTGCAATCGCTGCCGCAGACATAGGCGTAGCAATGGGTGGAGCTGGCACAGATGTTGCAATGGAAACTGCTGATGTCGTATTAATGGCAGACAAACTTGATAAACTAACACACGCTCATAAGCTGGCTAAAGCAACAGTAAGAAATATGAAACAGAATACATTTATAGCTGTCGGAACTGTATTCCTACTCCTTATCGGTGTATTAATGAAGAAAGTATTTCTTTCAGCTGGAATGCTCATTCATGAATTAAGTGTTCTGATTGTTATTATTAACGCCATAAGACTTGTGCGATATAATCATAAAAAGGGCATGGAGCGAAACGAAGTGATTCCTCACATTCTATCGGAAAAGGGTGTATGAAGTTTTGAGTAGATGTAATCATACTGAAATAGATGGGATTATAAATCAACACTGCATCTCTTCTGTCCCATTCTTCAATCATTTAAAAACTGAAGAAATGGCTGAAATTGCGAAAACAACACGAATGGAGAAATTTTCACGGGGAGAAATCATTTATGAAGCTGATGAAACATCCGATTATTTGTACATTGTTCGCCGTGGTCGAGTAAAAATTTATCGACTAGCTGAATCCGGGAAAGAACAGCTTATCCGAATAATGGAACCAGGAGACTTTATGGGTGAACTTTCACTATTTTCACTGACAACTTTTGATCACTATGCAGAAACGATGGAGAGCACAGAAATTTGCTTTATGAGACAAAAAGATTTACAAGCTTTTCTATTGAAATGGCCTTCCATTTCCATAAAGCTACTTGATGAATTTAGTAAACGGCTTAGAACGATTGAACAGCTTGTTAGCAGCCTTACTTCAGAGGATGTGGAGAAGCGAATAGCCTCCTATCTTGTCAATATCGCAGAACACGAAAACAAGCTTAGCCTTACCCTTCCTTTAAGTAAAAAAGATCTTGCCTCATTCCTCGGTACTACCCCTGAAAGTGTTAGTCGTAAACTGGCTGATTTCGAAGAACGAGGCCTGCTCATTCAAAAGAGACAAAAAGAAATTGAACTACTGAATCTTGAAGCACTTAAACAAATTTAGAAAAAATAGGGTATGAGTTAAATGGAGTTCTCTACCCTATTTCGTTTTTAATATTAGGCTTCCTTGCTCAGATCCATTTCCAAAAAAATAGGGCAATGATCGCTCCCCATTACTTCAGAATGTATTTGTGCAGCTGTTATCGAACTTTTCAATTGTTCAGATAGTATGAAATAATCAATACGCCATCCGATATTCCGCTCTCTTACTTTGGCCATATAGGACCACCAAGTATAAGCACCTTCCGCATCAGGATATACATATCGAAATGAATCAACAAACCCTGAGGCTAATAGAGTTGTCATTTTTCCACGCTCTTCAATTGTAAAACCCGAGTTTCCCTCATTTGATTTTGGATTCTTTAAATCTATCTCACTGTAGGCAACATTTAAATCTCCACAGTAAATTACTGGTTTTGCCTTATTCAACTCTATAATATAGGAAAGAAGTTCCTCTTCCCACTGTAACCGATATGGAAGTCTTGCTAAATCTCTCTGTGAATTCGGTGTATAGACATTTACTAAATAAAAAGAATCATATTCAAGTGTAATAATTCGTCCTTCTGGTTCTGATTCGTTTTCTCCGACTCCATACTTTACAGAAAGTGGTTGTTTTTTTGTAAAAACAGCCGTACCAGAATACCCTTTCTTCAATGCATAATTCCAATACTGATAATAACCTGGTAAATCAAGCTCTATCTGCCCTTCCTGGAGTTTTGACTCTTGGATACAGAAAATATCAGCATTTACTTCATTAAAATAATCTAAAAAACCCTTTTTCACACATGCTCTAATGCCATTTACATTCCAAGAAACAAGCTTCATATTTTCATATCCCCTTTTACGTATCTCTAGATTTCTAGAGTAACATAGAACACATATTTGCGCATAAAAAACGAAAAATTCACATAGTCATCTTTATGAAGAAAAATCAATATGATAACAATATAACTAATATGGTGGTGATCGAATGGCAGTTGTAGCAACTCGAGCTTCAGATATTGATTTGTTAGCAAGATTACTGAGAGCAGAAGCTGAGGGTGAAGGCGAAAAAGGAATGATGCTCGTTGGAAACGTTGGCATCAACCGAATTCGAGCAAATTGCTCTGACTTTAAAGGATTGCGGACAGTTCCACAAATGGTCTTCCAGCCACATGCATTTGAAGCAACAACGAAAGGATATTTTTACCAAAGGGCAAGAGAAGTTGAGAGACGCTTAGCTCGTCGTGCAGTTAAAGGTGAAAGACAGTGGCCAGCTAAATTTAGCTTGTGGTATTTTCGACCACCAGGTGATTGCCCTCCGACTTGGTATAATCAGCCATTAGTTGCACGTTTTAAGCGGCATTGCTTTTATGAACCTACTCCAGAAACATGTGAAAATATTTATAATACGTTTTAAATTTGAACATGTTAAATTCGTTTTATAAACGGATTTAGCATGTTTTTCATTTTATGTGAATAGCATACAAATTCCTTCCTGTGAAATGCTAATAAAGTAAGAAAATAGTGTTCGTTCTTACTTATTAGCACTAGAGAAAGGAGAACTTTATGCCTAGCAAAGGTTTTCAATTATTATTACAAACAGTTAGTTTAGTCCTTGGCTTTATGGTTTGGGTTATCCTCTCTTCATTAATGCCTTTTATCAAAGCTGATATTCCGCTTACCGCTAGCCAAATTTCCTGGGTCACAGCTTGTCCTGTCATCCTAGGCTCACTTTTGCGAATTCCTATTGGTTTTTGGACAAATCGGTATGGGGCGAGAGTCATTTTCTCAATTAGTTTCATCCTCCTCATCCTACCTGTTTTTGTCATTAGCTCAGCTCATTCATTTTCCATATTAATCGTAGGCGGTTTGTTGCTAGGTATTGGTGGAGCCATCTTCTCGGTTGGCGTTACATCACTGCCAAAATATTATCCGAAAGAAAAACACGGCTTTGTGAATGGCATTTATGGCGCTGGAAATATTGGAACAGCCTTCACTTCATTCTTCGCACCGGTGTTAGCAAATTCCTTTGGATGGAGATTGACAATCCAGTTTTATGTTTTCCACTAGTCTCATCCTTTCCATCAATAACATTTCTAATATTTACAAGGAATGGATAAGTTATTCTTCTCTTGGCTATTTTCGGAAAGGCCGAAGAAACACGTGTCAAGATTCAGCATTTTGCCTATTTCTGCAGAAATCCGTCTTGTTTTGAAAGCTTTTGTCTTGTAGCAGGAAAAAAGGGATGTCTCTCTTGAATTATCTTTTTAGAAAGGTCATCCACTTTAATTTTTCGAAGAAGGGATTGTGGAAAATGGCAAGTCATGCGATTAAAACTTACTCAGTTAAAGAAGTTGCAAAAACGCTCGATGTTTCACCAGGTACACTTAGGCAATGGGAAAAAGAGCTTAACGGTATACTTGTTATTCCTCGCTCCAAACAAGGAGCACGTTATTATACAGATGATGAAATAAGTTTGCTTGAAACGATTAAACAAATGAGAGATAAAAACTTAAGTAAAGATATGATACGGTCCTTATTGGAGAATAATTTCCAATTAAAAAAAGAAGCTTGTTTACATGAGTCCTCTTCTCTACAGTTGGTTGATAATCGGCAAGAAATAGAGAAAGTCATAGCTTCGATGGAGATGATAAAAAACCAATTATTAAATGATATAAAGATTGAAATCCAAACAAATATTCGCAAAGAGGTGTTAGATAATGTGAAAAACGAAATCTCCAAAGGATCGGTACATATCGTTAAAAGTCTTTCCGATTCAATTTATAAATCAACGGAAAAAACAAAGGCAGAAATTGAAGGGTTAACCGAAGATATTCGTGACTTGTCAAGTCGTATTGCAGATTCATCTGAGGCAGCTTCAGAAGAATTTAAAACGATGATTCATTACATATCTAGCTCGGCTGAAGTCACTCACACAGAAATAAGTGCTTTAATTGAAACTTTGAATACAGACAGAGAAATATATATCGAAACGATAAATCGTGAGCGCGAGGAATATTGGAAAGATATCAATCGAAGAGAGCTCATGTTTCATGATTTACTTGAGAATTTCCGAACTGCAGCTGCTTCAGAGGAAAAGAAGAAGCCCTGGTGGAAAATTTGGAAATAAAAATATGGTTAATTTCCCAAAAAAGATAATGTTTATTGCTGTATTATTCAGCTTCGACTTAATATAATGAATAGGAATAAAAACAACTTTTCTTCAATAGACTGTTGTTTGCTTTCAGAAAGGAGGATGAACAATGAAAAGGCTTCTTCTTTCATTGTTATTGATATTCTTATTATTTAAATCCTGGCCTTTTATTGATAAGCAAATAGAAAACACAAGCTTTTATCCTGTTATTGAAAATATTAAGGCTGAATTAAATACAATGAAAAATAATCAATACGTTCAAATTGTCACAAATACAATTTCCGAAGCTTATTATCAGCTTACAGGAAAGCTTAAGAACATTGAGTTTCTCTCCAATGATAACGATCAAACGAACCAGACGAATAAGCCACAGCTAACTATTCCGACTGAACATGCCTTCTCGATTCATAATGTTGTTCTTGGCGAAAAAAAGGGAGCTGTTGAACAAAAACTCGGTGTAGAGAAACGCTCTTCCATGAATGAATATGGTACGAACTGGCACACTTATCATGACAATTATCAAAACTTTTTAATGGTCGCTTATGATGAAAACAATGAAGTTTCAGGTTTATTTACAAATCAAGATTTAATCGCCTCTACGAAAGGAGTAAAGTTTGGAACTCCGAAAGAAACCGTACTTCAGCAGTTAGGTGAACCTTTAAAACAAATTCGAAAAGGGATGAAGTTTTTTGTGCTTCAAGACGATCGTGACTATGATATCTTTCATATTGATGGAAGTTACTTAACTATTTTTTACGATAAACACAATAAGAATCATGTCACGTCATTGCTCATAATGAACGAGGAGCTAGAACAAAATAAAAAAGATTTATACACAAAGGCTAGTGGATCTTTGAAAGAAGGCTTTGAATATCAATTATTTGATTTAACGAATGCGGAACGGGTAAATCATCATTTACAAGTTTTGAAATGGGATGAACATGTAAAGGAAACAGCTCGCAACCATAGTAAAGACATGGCTGTAAATAATTACTTTTCCCATACGAACCTAAATGGTCAATCTCCCTTTGATCGTATGGGAAAGGATGAGATTATTTTTACACTTGCCGGAGAAAATTTAGCTACCGGGCAATTCAGTAGTATTTTTGCCCATGAAGGATTAATGAATTCACTTGGTCATCGAGAAAATATTTTAAGGCCAGAGTTTCAATTTTTAGGTGTTGGTGTAGCATTTAATTCAGAAGCTCAGCCCTATTATACAGAGAATTTTTTCGCTAAATAATGTCAATTTATTCGTTCGTTAATGGGAGTGAAAACAAAGCTCTCTCCCATTAACGAATTGCAATTGAGTGTCAATTAAACAACTGATTCAAAGCAAAGAAGACTAACACTTTATCTGCCTTTTCTTAACATCTCTCATAATGTGGCCGCTAACATTAACTGTTTTCTTTCGTTTTTTTACTTTTACCTGCCTCGTTTCCTCTAAACAAAACTAAACATTCACCTTCATAAATTGATAGATTTACTTAGGATAGCATTTTTAAACATTATGTATTAAAATATTAAAGGTAATTTTTTTTTCAATAAAAAAAGGAGAACTCTTTTAAATGCTAATAGATTTCATCATGATTATTAAAGCGATTATACTTGGTCTCGTTGAGGGCTTAACAGAATTTGCCCCTGTATCCTCAACTGGACATATGATTATTGTTGACGAAATGTGGCTTCATTCTGAGGATTTTCTCTCAAAATCAACTGCCAATACATTTAAGGTTGTTATTCAATTAGGCTCTGTCTTAGCAGCGGCTATCGTCTTTAAAGACCGTTTCTTTGAAATGCTTGGACTTAAACGAAAAGCCTCTCAAGATACTGTTAATGGTAGACGCTTAAAGCTTACACATATTATTGTTGGATTAGTTCCTGCAGGCATACTAGGAGTGTTATTTGAGGATTATATTGATGAGTATTTATTCTCAACTGAAACGGTTTTAATTGGTTTAGTCATCGGTGCTCTCTTTATGATTGTTGCTGACCTTTTCGGAGATAAAAGGCAAAAGATTGATACGGTAGACCAGATCACATACAAACAAGCCTTTTCTATCGGATTGATCCAATGTTTTTCATTATGGCCAGGCTTTTCACGTTCAGGTTCAACTATCTCTGGAGGTGTTTTGCTAGGACTTAGCCACCGGGCTGCTTCAGATTTTACTTTTATTATGGCTGTTCCTATTATGGCAGGAGCAAGCTTAATTTCTTTAGTGAAAAACTGGCAATATTTCACTCCTGATGCATTGCCATTTTTCATTGCTGGTTTTATTAGTGCCTTTGTATTTGCGCTAATTTCTATTCGTTTCTTCTTAAAACTAATTAATAAAATAAAGCTTATCCCATTTGCTATTTACCGAATTATTTTGGCTGGTGTCATCTATCTTTTATATTTCTAATCGAAGAGGGTTTCCCAAAAGTATGACTTTTAGGGAGACCCCTTTTGTATGATCCTATTATCTTGTCCGTTGATTTCCGTTCCAGACGCTTCGCTTTCCGTGGGGCAAACGGTAAGCCTCCTCGTCGAAGAGCGCTCCTGTGGGGTCTCACCTGTCCGCTTTTCCCGCAGGAGTCTTCGCGTCTTCCACTACAATCAACTTAGTGCCAAAAATTAGTATCAACTTTGATTAATTAATTTTCATTTGAAATTATCCAAAAATATTCAAAAGTATCATTTTAAAGAAAAAGACTGACTCTAAAAGGTCGTTTTCAACGATCTTTTGGGTCAGCCTCTTTCTTTTTATCCTCTAAATCATCTACAAGTTTTTCCGCTACTCTCCGATATAGATTGCTCATGTTCACCAGTGTTGTGATCAGAAGAACTTTTTCTAAATCATTTGCATCTTTATCGTTCAGTTGCTCTACCTCTTCCTTCACATTTTCCATCTTTTTTTCAATGTCCTCATTAAAGCTAGCAAAATTTTTTTCGGAAAGATGAAGAAAGCTTTCATAAAACTGATTAATATCAAACTCTTCATCTGTTATTTTTTTGTTTACGATAGAAAGAGTCTCTTTTATATCGTTTATCGAAAGTGCTCCTTTTAATTGATAGATGAAGCTAATTAAAAGAAGATGCTCCTTAGAATATTTTTTATTTTTGATTGGAAATAAAAGCTTCCCTTTCGCATAATTATTAATCATTGTTTTCGTTAATACTTTTTCTTCTTCATTGCGCTTTGAGCTATTAAATTTATTTTCAAATAGCTGAATAACTTGATCCATATATAAATCAATTTGCGGAATTTCATCTAATGTAATTTGATTATTAAGTCCAAGCTCATTGATGAGTTCATTCATTTTTTCCATTTATTTAACCTCTATTAATTTATTCTTTATTCATAAGTTTACTCAAAAAAAAGTAATATGTAAATATTGACTACATATCATTATCAGTATATTATATTAAGTAGTTACCAAAACTACATACAATAACATTGGGAGGAACCCTTATGACATCTTATATCCGCGAGCCAATTAACGGACTTACCCACCTTGCAGGAGCCATTTTATCTTTTGTTGGACTACTTGCTCTTGTCATTAAAGCTTCGATTTTTCATTCATCAGCAATTGTCATTTCTGCTGTCATCGTTTTTGGCATTAGCATGATTCTACTATACTCTGCTTCTGCTACTTACCATATGGTAATTGCTAAAGATAAGGTCATTGCGTTTTTAAGAAGACTTGATCATTCAATGATATTCGTTTTAATAGCAGGTTCTTATACTCCATTTTGCCTTATCACCTTAAAAGGTGTAACTGGCTGGATCCTATTTGCAATTGTTACTACAGTAGCTGTTGCAGGTATTCTCTTTAAGATGATTTGGTTTAATTGTCCAAGATGGCTATCTACAGTTCTTTATATTGCAATGGGATGGATCATAATCTTTGCTTTTTCCCCTCTTTCTAAAGCTTTAAGCTCAACAGGTCTCTTTTTACTCCTATTGGGTGGGATATTGTATACAATCGGTGGTGTAATATACGCGATTAAACCGAAGTTTCTGGAGTTCAAGCATCTCGGCTTCCACGAAATTTTTCATATTTTCATTATGCTTGGCAGTATTGCTCATTTTCAATGTGTCTTTTTATATGTAATCTAAAATTGCTTCAATGAAAACGAATCCGCTCTACATTTCGTAGAACGGATTCGCTTTTATTTTAGAAACATTTTGACCTTTTTTAATGCATTTTTTGTTGTAGAATATCTAAATGGCAAGTCAAATAATGTCGTTTGGCTTAAGATGCTTTTTTGATGAGAGAAAACTTTAAAGCTTCCCTTCCCATGATATGTCCCCATACCACTTTCACCAACTCCACCAAAGGGTAAATAAGGGGAACTAAGATGGTACACTGTATCATTCAAGCAGCCGCCTCCAAATGAAACATTGTTCAACACCATTTGCTGCACTTCTTTACTTTCTGAAAAAAGATAAAGAGATAATGGTTTAGGTTTGCTCTTTATGATATCAATCATTTTTGATAACTGCTCATACTCGATAACTGGAAGGATTGGACCAAAAATTTCCTCCTTCATAATCGGATCATCAAAGCTACTATTATGTAATATGGTAGGTTCAATAATGAACGTTTTTGAATCATATTTTCCTCCGAGAAACATTTTATCATGATGAAGAAACGTGACAAGCCGCTCAAAATGCTTCTTACTGACAATTTTTGTGAACTCCCCTCTCACACTTACATCCTCACTGTATAGTTCATAGATGGCTTCTTTTAAAAGTTGCAAAAATTTATTTTTAATTTTTTTGTGTACAAATAAATAATCAGGGGCCACACAGGTTTGACCAGCATTTACAAATTTACCCCATGCAATTCTCTTGGCAGCGAGCTTCAAATGCGCATCTTCATGGACTATACATGGACTTTTTCCACCTAATTCTAATGTGACGGGAGTTAAATTTTTTGCTGCCGCTTCCATAATGATCTTTCCGACACTCACACTTCCTGTAAAAAAAATATAATCAAACTTCTCTTTCAATAATGCGGTGCTTGTTTCTATTCCACCTTCAACTACTTCTATATACTCTGAAGGAAAATTTTCATTCATTAACTTCTGTAAGACCGCTGAAGTATTTGGAGTTAATTCAGATGGTTTTATAATGGCACAATTGCCAGCCGCAATCGCACCAATTAGTGGGGCAACAGCTAATTGAAACGGATAGTTCCACGGGGCAATGATTAGTGCAACCCCGTAAGGTTCAGAATAAATATATCCTTTCGAGCCGAAGGTAGCTAAAGTGGACTTTACCTTCTTAGGTTTCACCCATTTTCGTAAATGCTTCAAAGTAAACCTAATTTCCTCTAAAACAAACCCAATTTCAGTTAAATACGAATCAAATTCACTTTTATTTAAATCTGCTTTTAATGCAGACATGATTTCTTGTTCATGAGTACGAATGATACTTTGTAATTTCTTAAGCATAGTAATTCGGAAAGTGAAGTCCATCGTCTTTCCTTGAAGAAAGAACTTACGTTGCCTCGTTATCAGTTCTTCATAATTCTCCATTCGTTTTCTCCCTTATATTCTATTTTTCAATATATTTATTATCCTCATCCTATCATAAAAGCTAGATGAAGAAGCGAGTTTAAACTGTTCTGAATGAACGAAGAGCAGTTTTTTACATAAATTCGAATATTTGCGGAAAGCTTTTATATATGAGAGGAAGTGTAATCATGTTTTTGGATTTGTTAAGAAAAAAATTAAAACAAAAAGATCTCTATCATTACGATGAAAAGTCTAATGCAAAGGAAATCGAAATAAAAAAACAGCAGATTGGTTCAAACATTCATCATACAATTAGTATTTTTGAAGAAATTTATTCCATTCCAAATAATAATGATGTTAACATTAGAGAATTTAATATAAGCTCGTTAAATAAGAAAGCGGCGATCCTAGCGATCACATCAATAACAGATTCAAATGCCATTGATAAATATGTTTTAGTTCCGCTTCTTACGAACAAAGATTCTTCCAAAAATATAGTGGACATCCTTGAAATCTCTGATGTATCCACTTTCCATATTATTGAAGATATCATTAATAAAATTAATGATGGCAATGCTGTACTTTTTGTAGATGGCCTTACATCAGCCTATTGTGTTAGTGTCTCTGATTTTCAAAATAGAGATATTGCGAGTTCCGAAAATGAAATTGTAATAAAAGGTCCTAAAGAAGCATTTACTGAAAATCTTACAGCTAATATTTCTTTAATTAGAAAAAGAATTAGAAATGAAAAATTAGTTATTGAGTCGACCCTCATCTCAAAAAGATCTCACAATAAAATACATGTCGTCTATATAAAGGATTTAGTAAACAAGCAACTACTTACTAACATAAAGACAAGAATAAACAATTTAGACGTGGATTCTATTCAAAATATTCCATTGTTAGAACAGCTTATTGAAGATAGACAAGTATCTATTTTTCCAACCATTTTATATACGGAGAGACCAGATCGTGCCGTTTCTTTCCTAGAGGATGGTTATATCGTATTATTGATGGAAAATTCTCCAGCTTCTCTTGTTTTACCAGCAACGTTTTGGTCGTTTTTTCACGCACCTGAAGATCATTATATGAGGTACATCTATGCGATTTTCACAAGAGCATTGCGTATATTAGCTATCTTTATCACTCTGTTCACAGGGGCAATATATGTAGGTCTTACAAATTATCATACAGAAATGATTCCTCCTGATTTATTGCTAGCAGTCGCTTCCACTAGAGATAAGGTTCCTTTTCCAGCGTTTGTTGAAGTGTTTCTAATGGAGATTGCCTTTGAACTGATTCGCGAAGGAGGATTACGAGTCCCCACCCCCATTGGACCTACAATCGGCATTGTTGGTGCCCTCATTTTGGGACAAGCTGCAGTTCAAGCAAACATTGTCAGTCCAATCGTCGTGATTGTCGTTGCATTAAGTGGCTTAAGTTCATTTGTAATCGGTGATATTAGTATGAATTTTGCCGTACGGCTATGCCGTTTTTTATTTCTTCTTTCATCAGCCCTTTTTGGCTTTTATGGAATGGCTGCTACCTTTACGGCAGGTGTTTTTTATTTAGTTTCAATTAAATCCTTTGGAGTCCCATATTTATCTCCCATGACTCCAAATTATATCTCTTCTAAGGATACACTTTTTAGAATCCGCTTAACAAAAGAAATGTTTCGTCCAGGTTATTTGAAACAAAAGGATATTAAAAAAAATTAGGAGTCAGCTAATGGTGGAACATAAGGGAAAGATTGGAGTTAGGGAGTTTTTTGCTATTCTAGCAATGACAATTGGACCAAAATATGGAGATGATACACCAGCTATCCTATACAAAAATCTAGATACAGCTGCATGGATGGCACCGCTTATCATCGGATTCATTACCGTTATACCAATATATTTGCTAATTAAAGTTTTAAGCAGCTTTGAAAATAAAGGCTTATCAGATGTCATTGAACATTTATTCGGGAAAATATTCGGATTTTTGTTATTAGCAATATTATGGCTTATTAGTATTACAGCCTTGACGTTTGATACCGCAATTTATACAGATATTGTTACAATCATGTACTTTTCCGAAACACCTGTATTAGCTATTTACGCCATTTTAATGCTCATTTGTGCATATGGTGCCAAAAAGGGAATCGAGCAAATTGGCTCTGTTGCTTGGATTACTTTATTTTGGGTGAAAATTTCTTTATTTAGTGTTTTATTCATCATTATTTTTCAAGGTGAAATCGAATTCCTCTTTCCACTTTTCGGACCAGGAAAATGGGAGGTATTAAAAGAAAGCGCTTATAAAACTTCTATTTACGCAGACATGCTGTTTATTGGTTTAATTTACCCTTTAGTTGCAAGCAAAAGTGCATATTCAAAAGGTACTTGGTTTGCACTTATCTTCATTATTCTTGAACATGTTTTTTCTTTAATTGGTTACATGATGCTTTTTGATTTTCATGGGATTAAAAATATGAACTTTCCTTTCCATGAAGCGATTCGGTATATTCACTTAGGGTTTCTCCCTAATGTGGAAACGTTCTTTTTTCCGTTTTGGATCGTTTCTTCCTTTGTCCGTTTTTCTTTTTATCTATATTTATCTGCAATCCTTTTTGGCAGCCTTTTTAAAATTAAGCATTTCGATTATTTAATTCCAATAATCGCGACTCTCGTTCTGTCATTAGGAATGATTCCAGAAAATTCAACGAACATTATTTTTTATTTAAGAGAAAAATTTATTAATATAGTAACACCATTCTTTATAATTCTTCCTTTTATTATATGGCTCATCGCCAAATTTAAAGGAGTTTTAAACCATGACAACTCAAAGACTGGCTAAAATCATTTGTTTATCCTTCTTGATCCTAATGTTAGAAGGATGTTGGGATAAAAAAGAAATCGAAAAGAATGCTTTCGTTGTTGCGGTTGGTATGGATAAAGGGAACGACAATAGTCTAACTATTACATACTTAATTGCCAATCCAAACTATGCTACACAACAGCAAGGAGGGGGGAATTCCGTCCCAAGAGAGGTTATAACCTTTCAGGCGAATGACCTCATATCTGCAAAAAGTTTAGCAAATACTGTTGTTGCAAAAGATATTTCTTATGATCTTTTGAGATACTTTATTATTTCTGAAAATCTTGCCAAAGACAAAGACTTTATTAAGTGGATGTATGACGCGACAAAAGATAGAGAAATAAGAAGAGACTCATTCCTAATTGTCGTTAAAGAAAAAGCTAGTCAGTTCATACTAAACAATTCACCAAAATTAGAGACCGCTCCTCATAAATATTTCGAACAAATTATAAGCCGTGGGAGAGATATTGGCTTAATTCCGAGATCTGAACTTCATACTTTTCTACGGGTCACAGAAGCTGATGCCGATTTATTTTTAGCCGCTTTTGCAACAACAATACATGAAGAGGAAAATAACGAAAGTGCAAATAAAGGAGATCTTTTCCTTGCGGGTGAGCTGCCTTCAAATGGGGAAACGAATAACACTCAGTTTCTCGGCTCAGCCATTTTTAAAGAAGGAACGATGATCGGAAAATTAAACGGTGAGGAAACAAGGTTATATTATTTATTAAATAATATTGTGACAGCGCCCTCGATCATTACAACGATTTCGGATCCTTTTCAAAGTAAAGTAAAAAATGCCATTAGAATCAAAAAATATAAAAAAAATGACTTCAAAATGGAACGAACCGAACAAGGAAAGTGGAAAATAAATCTCATCGTCCCATTAAAAATAGATGTATTAACAGATTTTGGTATAGAAAATTATGCAAAAAATGTTCAAAAAAGAGAAGAATTAAAAAAGCATCTTGAAGAGCAACTTACAATTAAATTCGATAAGTTTATAAAAAAAACGCAAGAAGAATTTAAAGGACAGCCATTTGGCTGGTCATTAATTGCTAGAAAGCATTTTTTAACTATTCCTGAATATAAGAAAATAAAATGGATGAAAACATACCCGAATATGGAAATTAATATAGCTGTGATTGTGGAGTTTGGCGAATTTGGTAGACAAAGCAAATTACCTAAATTAAAGGAAGTTAGAGATTAATGACGATTATTATCTGGGTTAGCCTGATTATCTTATTTATATATACGTTCGGCTTCTCCATTTCACTTTGGAATAATAAAAATAAAACTGGTTCCATTGCTGTTTTTCTATTAGCAATCGCAACAATTGTATGTTCTTTTTTTAGTGTACTTAAATGAATAAATGCGATTTCATTCCTTTTTCATGGAATCTATCCAATTATTTAGATCGGATAGATTCCAACTATTCCTTTGAAATCTTTATAATTTAAATTTCGCCAGCAATTTCTTCAAATCTTCAGCCATATTCGAAAGTTTAACGGTTGCAGAAGAAATTTCCTCCATTGAAGCTGATTGCTGTTCCGTTGAGGCTAAAACACTTTGAGTACTCATTGCTGATTCATGCGCAATATTCGTTATTTCATTCATTGCCTGAGCCATTTGTTCTGATCCTGAAGAAACTTTCTGTATCGCTTCAATCGCTCGATTCATCTGTTGTGTCACATAATCAACTGCTTTGTGAATTTCTCTAAATGTTATTCCAGACTCATTAACTACTTGGATTCCCTCTTTCACTTCACCATTTACAATTGTCATGGTTTGTACAACATGAGATGTTTCCTTCTGAATTTGTAGAATTAACTCGCTAATTTGCAAAGTAGAGTTTGCTGATTGTTCGGCAAGTTTTCTAACTTCATCGGCAACAACAGCAAAGCCTTTTCCTTGTTCGCCTGCTCTTGCCGCTTCAATAGCAGCATTTAAAGCTAATAAATTTGTTTGGGCGGCAATGGCTGAAATGATTTCAATTATATTGCCAATTTCTTGCGAGCGTTCCCCTAAACCTTTCACAACAGTTGATAATTCTTTAACATTCATGTGGATGGATTGCATTTGCTTATTTGCTTTTGTTATAGATTCAGAGCCTCGATTCGCTTTTTCGAGTGACTCAAAAATATTTTCCTTTACATATGCCGTATTTTCGACAACACGATTCAAATTTTCTACCATTTGAGACATGACATCAGAAGAAATATGTACGTCTTTTACTTGGCGCTCAGCCCCAACAGCAACCTCTTCGATAATTTCAGCAATATGGCGGGTAGCCAAATTGGACTGTTTGGCACCGGATGATAACCGCTGTGCATTTAATGAAACATCATTTGAAGCTTGAAGAACATTGTTTAATACGTTTTTCCAAGTATCAACAGTATGATTTATCATATTGGCTATCGATTTCAATTGCCCTACTTCATTTTCATCCATTCGATTAATCATAACTCCATCTGCAAGCTCTTCTAAGTAATGATTAATCTTTGCAATCGGCTTTATAAATTTACGATAATTCATGATAGAAGAAAGAATGCCAATTAAAGAGCCTAAAAATAAGATTGAGCCCATCGTTAACCAAAAATGCAGTCCTTCCAAGTTATTCCCAAAGGATACCCCTAATCCAATTAATAAAACACCAGGAATGACTACAATTAGCGTCCGAAACATATAGCTAAACTGACTCATAAAACAATAACTCCTTACGAACATATTATTATTCTTATCTAGTAATTCCGAAAAAACATTTCCGTATTTTTTCCATCACCGATGCTTTTTCCTTTATTATCCTAATATACTACATTTTATGAAATAAATATAATACTTTCTCAAAATTATAACAATATAGCTTATCGATCAAATTGACATAAAAAAATCAACCCACCATCACGATGGGTTGATTTTTTTATGCAGTTCCTAAAACAACACCAAGCTCCTTCAAATACTGTCGATATGCGATACTCATGCGGTCACATACGAGTGAGAGTTCAATTTGTAAATCAAGTGGCAATTCTTCTGGTTTTTGATTTTCAACTACAGGTTTATCTTGAGCAAAAATTTCATTCTGGAATTGCACAATTTCTTCATCAGTTGTTCCCGTATCATAATTAAAAGAAAGTATTCCATAAGCGACTGATTTATCATTATCAACTGGGCGAACCGTTAGTAAGATAGTCATCTCTGAATTATTTTCTCGATCTCTTTTTGTGAATTTTACTGTCAACGGACGAATAATTTCGTATGTGTAATAAACATATTTTGGTTTTCCAGAACCGTCTGGATCTGGTTGAAAGATGGCAATTTCATCCGAATAAATTCGGTTATTTTCTTTATTAACTTTATAGTCCTCAATCATACGATGGCTTTCAGTTCCTAAAAATCCGACATGCACAACTGCTAAATGCCCAACATCAAGAAAATTTTCAATAATACGTGGTGGTTTTGCATTCACTTCTTGTGGACCCCAAATAACATTACGAAACCCAGCTGTTTCCATTTCTTTATAATTGAATAATTCAGGCTCGTTATTCGCTAAATTTACCCAGACAAATCCATATTTTTCAATGCAATTATATGCTTCAGCTTTAGCTTTAGAAGGAATCGCTCTCCCTTCAGGCAGCTGAGGAATTTTTACACAAGCCCCTTCATGATTATATTCCCATGCATGATATGGACAGACAAGACAATCATTTTTTACTTCGCCAAGTGAAAGAGCAGCTCCTCTATGAATACATAGATCTTTAAATACATGCACACCTTCACTATTTCTAAATACGACTAAGCGCTCACCCATGACGATAACCTGAATTGGCTTTTCTTCAACATCTTCAGAGCGGCAGGCAACAATCCAATCCTCTAGTAAAACTTTATCTTGAATCATCTTGTTCTCCCCCATCTAATTTTTACGTTTTTATTTTACTCATAGTTATTATGAATGGTCAACCCTAAATACGAACGAATTTATATTTTTTTATAAAAATGTTCGTTTTTTATATACAAACGATTATTTTTTTAATATAATCCTCATGAAAACATTAATAACCAAACATTCAGGGAGGAATCCTCGTTGGAAAAGAGACCAGATAGTGGAATTATCATAGGAGTAGACGATAAGATTAGTTACGGAAAAGCTCTTCTTCTTGGAGCACAACATGTTTTAGCAATGGATTTGTATATTGCACCCATCGTTATCGCAGGTCTTTTAGCCTTAGGAACAGAAAATACTTCTTTCTTTATTCAGATGTGTTTTTTAGCAACTGGCCTTGCGACATTAATCCAAACCGGAGTAGGAATTAAACTTCCAGTCGTCCAAGGACCATCGTATGTACCAATTGGGGCTATTGCAGCAATTGGAGGAAAGCTTGGGTTAGGAGCCATTGCAGGTAGTTTAATACCTGGAGCAATTATTATTGCCCTCCTAGGATATCCTTTAAAATGGTTCGCAAAAGTTGTCAGCAGAATCATTCCTCCTCTTGTAGGTGGAACAGTTATTATTATTGTCGGGATCGCACTTATGCCCATTGGACTGAATAATATTTATAGTGCTCCAGGAAATATAGGAGAAAACATCATTGTTGCTGCAGTATCTGCAGGAGTGCTCATGATATGCATGCTTATTGGAAGAAGAATGCATGGTATCGGAACTTTTTTTCGTTTAGTTTCTGTTATGATTGCGATTATTTCTGGTACTGTAATTGCAAGCTTTTTTGGTAGTGTTGATTTTTCACCAGTTAGCCAAGCAGCCTGGTTTTCTTTACCTTCTTTTCTGCCTTTCGGAAAGCCTATTTTTAATATTAGTGCCATTATTACAATGGTATTTGTCTATTTCATTATCCTCATCGAAACAACAGGCACTTGGTTTGTTGTTTCAACTGTCACTGGCAAAGAGCTTGACGAAAAACGTCTAAACCGAGCTTCTGTTGGTGAGGGCCTTGGTTGCTTTGTTGGAGCACTATTTGGAAGTACACCAATGACAGGTTATTCCTCTAATGCAGGATTACTAGCCATAACAGGAGTGGCCAGTAGATTAGCCATAATGGCGAGTGGTGTCATTCTTGTTTGTCTTGGACTTGTTCCAAAACTTTCAACGGCGATTACTTGCATTCCAGAGCCGGTCATTAACGGGATCTTTGGGATCGTTTGTGTTGCCATCGTCACGAATGGGATGAAGGTTATTCAACCAATCATCATTGATGACCGTAATATGATGGTTATTGGAATTCCAATTTTATTAACAATTGCTGTGACAGTTTTGCCAAAGGATGTTTTATACAGTGCTCCAGATTGGGCAACTTATATTTTATCCTCCGGAATTACAGTCGGTGCTTTAGCAACAGTATTATTGAATTTGGCAATTCCCATTGGGAAAGAAAAAAATGTCACCAACCATGAAAAAGAACTGCCGAATAATTAGAGTCTTTTTTTTGCAGTCTTTTACGTAAAATGCCACTCCTTTATAAGTAGGAGTGGCATCTTATCATTTGATTTTTTAGCGATTACCCATTATTTTTTTCTAGCCATAATTTCATAGGATCCATAATGGAAGAATCCATCATCATTTGCTTCATGTTTATTTCTCGTTCATTCTTATTTTTCTTTAAATCCTCATAAATCATTTTCGACTTTCCAAGACCAACTGCTTCAGCATCATCTACTGAAGCACTATAATAAACCGTTTTAATCCCAGCAAAATACATCGCTGTTAAACACATTGCACATGGCTCGCCACTTGCATACATAATACAATCATTTAAATCATTTGTTTGGAGTTTTTCTTGAGCTCTTCTGATTGCTAATAATTCTGCATGTCCACTAACATCATATTTAATATGAAGCTCATTTACTCCTTCGGCGATTATTTCATTATTCCTTACAAGGACAGCCCCGAATGGCTGCCCTCCTTGTTCAACATTTTCAACAGCCAGCTGGACAGCTTTTTTCATAAATGGATCCATTCGAATTCTCCTCTCCGTTATGATGTGTAAGCTTTTTTATTATTTTGGGTAAGCACCCTCCCATACAATTTTTCGATAAAATGCCGGGTCAGTATCACCTTCTGTATTAATGAGCAAAACGCGGGAATTGGCATTCAATCCCAGCTCATAACAAATATTTTCAACCTTCTGGTCCATTCTTAAAGAATGTAGTAATCCAAGAGAGACAGCTCCTGATTCACCCGCGATAATACGGGGATCATTTTTAAGTGGATTGCCATACATGCGCATTCCAAGTGCAGCGATAGAATCATCACAGGAAATAGACCCTATCGCATATTGACGCAATATGTGATAGGCTATCGTGTTTGGTTCACCACAAGCAAGGCCGGCCATGATTGTATTCATTTCCCCTTCTACAATTTCTCGCTTGCCTTCATCATTTGAAAATGAACGATAAAAGCAATCTGCTTGATTCGGTTCAACAATAACGATGTGTGGTGGTCTTTCATGAAAATACTCAATCATACAAGCAGCAATAGCTGCCGGAAAAGAGCCAACACCAGCTTGTAAAAATACATGTGTTGGTGGTTCTGCATTAGATTCCTTTAATTGCATAGCCGTTTCCCTTGCGATCGTTGCATATCCTTGCATAATCCAAAGTGGAATTTCTTCATACCCTTGCCACGCTGTGTCCTGTACTAAAATCCAGCCATTTTCATTCGCCAGTTTCGCACACATTCTCACAGTATGATCATAATTTAGATCCGTTATTTTCGCTTTGGCGCCTTCATTTCGGATTGCATTTAGCCGTTCCAGCGATGATCCTTTCGGTAATAAAATGACAGACTGATGTCCTAATTCCCGAGCTGCCCATGCTACTCCACGCCCGTGATTTCCGTCTGTTGCTGATATGAAGGTAAGTTCACCAAGTCTTTTTTTGATATCCTCAGATTGTAATATATCAAAGGATAAACTTTCTACATCCTCACCTATTCGATTTGCGATAAACTTAGCCATCGCATAAATGCTTCCCAATACTTTAAATGCATTTAAAGCAAAGCGGTGCGACTCATCCTTTATTCTTATATCGGCTACATTTAAATATTCCGCTAATTGCTTTAAATGATAAAGCGGTGTTGTTGTAAATAAGCGATGCGTTTTTTGAAAGCTATGTATTTTCTCAACTTCTTTTTCTTGAAAAAAACGGAGCTCAGCAAGGTTATAATCACTTGAATAAAATTTATTCTTTACCCATCTAACATTATTTTCAACTGCTTTCTGCATGGAAACCTCCTTTTCAATAATTGAGTGAGAGCTAATAATTCAAAATTTTCATACAACTACTATTTATATTATCATATTATAAAAAAGTCGTTCATGATTTTTTCGTCAAAATCTTTCTGTTATCTCACGCTCCTTCATTTGCGTATATACTTTTTGATAGGCAGCAGCTTCTTGACCCATCCCTTTATGTTGGTATACTTTAGAAATCTTCGCTACAGGTTCAGGTGATTGAGGGCTTAGTTCCATCTCCCAAGAATAACATTCTATGGCGAGATCATACTGCTTATACTCGAAATAGAAGTCTCCTAGTTCAAGCATCCGATCAGGATCCTCTGCAATCTCTCCTATTTGACGAAGCTGATTTAAAATCTTTGAATGAGGCATTATTTCCATAAAAGGCAACATTTTCTCACATATTGTTTTTAAGTCATATCTCTTAAACAAGTTCGTAATAAGCTGATTCATTTGTTCTTCTAGATGTTCTTCGCTTTTTTTATTTATTTGTTTTTCTAAAACAGCCTGATAGAGTGCAAAATGAGATATAACAAACTCAACATCTACATTTTCCCATAGTTTCATTAAAGCTGAATCATAAGCTGCAGGTAGTTCATCCATGAAATGTAATAATAGTTTAGCAGCTTTTTCATATTCTCCCTCACTAATCATGCCATCTATTATTGGCTTTGCCTCTGGCAAATGGATATAAGGATTTATTTTTTCATGAACTAAAGTTATGATCCAATCTTCCATCGAAACACATTTTAATGCAATCTGTGTATAGACTCGAATTGATTCTAGCTCTTGTACTTTTCTAGTTTTTTCTAACCAAAGCAGGATTATTTCAGGGAAGCGGTTTTTTAATGTCAACATTTCCTCTAAAAATTGATGTTTTTTTGGATGTGAACGGTTTTTAAAACAATGTATTTCGATAAAAAGGGGATCTTTCTTAAAAATGGTTTGTAAACTGGAGGAATGATAAAAATCATCGTAAGACGTGTATTCTATTGAAGCCAAACGTTCTTTTGCAGATTGTAATTCAGGCATGAATTCAGTCAATATAATTAATATTTGATAAGCCCTCATAAACTTTCCGCTTCTTCTATACTCAAAGTAAATTTGCTCAATTATTTTAATAAGAATATCTTTTTGGAAGAATGAATCAAGAGTTGTTGCGATATATGCAATTTCCTGTGGGGAAAAATGAAGCTTAAGATGGGAGAAAAGCTTACCACGATTAAGTATAGAAACACTTTTTTTAGGAATAAGTGCCGATAAAAAGGGGTTTGACGCGTCGATAACGAATCCTTCTTGAAATCCTTTAGAAATAAATGAACCTTCTTCCACTACTTCCAAATAATCGCCATAAACAAATGAGTCTCGAAAAAATATTAAATAAAAGTCTTCTTTATCTGCGATTTTAACATGAATGATTTTACTTCCGGCAAATATGGCGACTTTAACCACATTTCCTATTAGGGACCTTTTCTGATCTTTTATCATCATTTCGGTCGGCATAATACGTTCTTTTTTCACATTGATAACCTCCCTCTTGTATATGTTCATTATAACATATGAAATCGTATTCTCCTTGTCCTATTTGCCCCCATTAAAATCTCTAAGTGAACTAATTAAAAAAACCGCTCACTTGAGCAGTTTGATTATCATATGTATATTGGCGGGACCGCCTGGGAATCGAACCCAGCTAACCTGGCACGCAGGTCACAAGCGGTTTTGAAGACCGTGGAGGACACCAGTACCCCATTCGACCCCTCAATCAGACATATTAATTATAGTATTGAAGTATCGAAGAGACAAGGGGTATTTCTGAACATTATGTGAAACCGATGATCTTGTCTCGTTTTCAATTTACGATTATAATAAATGAAGGAATATTATGATGTAGGTGAATAAAATGCTTGATGGCTGGTTTTTATGGTTTATCCTATTCTGGGTTGTTATCTTGACGGGTTCAATGGCAATTGGCGGTTTCTTCATGTTCCGCAAGTTTCTTAAAAAAATGCCTAAAGAAGACGGAAAGTCTGATATGGATTGGGAAGAATATTATGTAAATAAATCAAGAGATTTTTGGCAGCAGGAAGAGAAAGAATTACTTGAAGAACTTGTCAGTCCAGTCCCAGAACTATTCCGTGATGTCGCAAGGCATAAAATCGCTGGAAAGATTGGTGAGCTTGCTCTAAAGGAAAAAGTCACTTCTATCAATGAAGATTTAATCATTAGAGGGTATATTCTAGCAACACCAAAGAGAGATCATAAATTTTTACGAAAAAGACTAACAGAGAAAAAAATAAATATTACTCCTTATGAGCACCTTTTTTAGCCGCTTCAAACTAATGAACTGCACTTCAATCTGGGGTGCAGCTTTTTTATATAAAACTTTTCCCCAGGAGAAAAAATAAAAGCTTCATAACCATATCCCCCCAAAAATGATTGCTGCCTTTGGAAGAGAATTAATAGAGTATTGTGCTAAACTAAAGAAAAGGATATTAAAGGAGTGAATGAAATGATGGATATTAGAAAACCTAACGATTATGAACTGAAAAAGATCTTATCACTTTCTCCACAAGCTGTTTTTGATGGCACATTAGGACAAGTAGAACCAACAAAAGAAAAAATTGACGACCTTGTTAAACCACTTTTGGAAAAGGGAAGCTATTATTTAGTAGCAACAGAAAACGAAAAATTAATGGGCTGGATTCTTATAGGAACAAGTAAAGACCAATTTACAGATATAATAAATGGATTTATTTACGAACTATTTGTGATAGAAGAATTTAGAGGGAATGGGATTTCCAAGCTGCTAATGAAAGCTGGTGTTGATCATTTAAAACAAGCTGGCTATTCGGAAATCCGCCTTAGTGCATTTGCAGGGAATCACGCAATTAAATTGTATGAAAAATTGGGATTTAGCATTAGAACCGTTACTATGAGTTTACAATTATAAGAAATGATTATGGGTCACTTCCTTTCTTAACGGAAGTGGCTTCTTATTATGCAACCACCACAATAAGTGGTGGCCTACATAATCATATTTATTTCTTTATTTAACCAAGCTGTTGCTCCAGTTTCCGAAAATCCCGATACATGGCAATCCGCCATGGTACGATCATGCCAAAGGCAAGGATCCAAAACATCCCACTAAGCTGACCAACATCAATAGAGGAGCTTAAAATAAGCTTTGCGATAATTCGAACTACCAAGAGGCCGATTAAAATAAAGACAAATGCCTTTGAACGTTTTAAATAAATTTGATTATCTCTAATTTCAAATTTTGATGTTTTAATAAGCAAGATTGAAAAAAGCATTCCGACACCAACAGCTTCAATGATTTCAAGTGGGGTAACACGAAATGTCGGAAAAATAAACATCAATGCACCTGTACTCATAAAGATTGGCGGTAAAATAATTTTTTTTGCAGATGTTGGTTTTGTTGATGCCTTCATTCGGATAAACATGACGAAAACTGCCATAAAAACGGCTCCAACCGATGAAATAATTACAATGTCCATAATTCTTCGTCCTTTTTTATGAATTTACCTACCCATTATATACTAATTCATCGTTTGAAGTTAATTAGAAAAACTCGCGCAAAAAATAAAAGGCTACTCTTGATTGATAAATGAAAGGTACTAACCTTATTATCAATTAAGCTCAGCCTAGTTTTTTAACTTAATACTCGATTTACTGCTTCTAGTACACGACCTTCGTCAAATGGCTTCACAATAAAATCCTTAGCTCCTGCTTCAATCGCTTCTACTACCATTTTTTGTTGCCCCATCGCAGAGCACATAATGACTTTTGCGTTTGGGTATGCTTTTTTTATTTCTTTTACCGCTTCAAGCCCGCTCATCTCAGGCATTGTAATATCCATTGTAACTAAATCAGGATTCAATTCACCATAAAGTCGGATGGCATCTATCCCGTTTTCTCCTTCTCCTACAATCTCATGATTCGCTTTATGTAAAATACTAGATAGAGTCATCCTCATAAATTTTGCATCATCGACTATCAAAATTCTTGCCATCGCCGTTCCCCCTTGATTAATACAACGGAAATAATTATCCGTACAAACAACACATATATGAATATACCGAAAATTTCGTGAAAATTCAATGCAAACAAAGCGACAATTTCCGTCAGTAATTTTAGTCATTTTGTAAAAATTAGTCAAGGGTTTAACATTCCTACAAGATCTATTCACTATAATTAAAACCCTGTAAACCCACCAAATAAACCTGAAAATACTGCTATAATTTTCGTCATCCAATCAAAAAATAAAACAATTCCCATTACCATCATAATATACCCACCAATTTGCATGATGAGCTTGCTATTTTTCCGAATCCATTTAAGCTTCCCAATAAAGAAGGATAAAATGAAAAACGGTACGGCAAAACCTAATATATAAGCGATCATATAAAGCATGGCCGAATTTGGATTCTCAACTGCAAGTGCGAGAACTGCACCTAAAATCGGACCAGTACAAGGTGTCCAGCCCGCTGCAAAAGCCGTTCCGATTAAAACTGAACCAAGCAATCCTGTAGGTCGATTTTTAAACTCAAATCTTCTCTCCTTCATTAAAAACTCCGGCTTAATAAACCCAACAACAATTAAACCAAAGAAAAAGATAAAAATTGCGCCAATTTGTCTAATTAAATCAGCATAATCAGTGAAGAAGCTGCCTAAGAAAGAAGTCCCATATCCTAGAGCAATGAAGACAAGCGAAAAGCCGATTAAGAAAAATAATGTATGCATCATGCTTCGTCTTTGCAGCATGGCATTTTCATCCTTCAGTTCACTAACTGACATCCCAGTAATATACGATAAAAAAGCGGGATACAAAGGCAAACAGCAAGGTGAAATAAAGCTTAAAAACCCTGCTCCTAACGCAATGAACACATTCAAATCTGACATTTTAACAACTCCTGTTCAAAACGATTCATCATTCATTCTATCAAAACAATTCGTGAAAAGATAATAAATTGTTTTGAACATTTTATGTCATAAAAGTGACTGTCAATTAAAAAATGAATAAAATCATATTTTTCGAGAGATTATTAACTTTTCATGAAGTTTACTGTAAATTTTTTGGAGTATCAAGCGATTTCTTTTGAATTAATTCCCATAATTCGCTATACTAGACAATATATTAACAAAAATTGTGATATTATTTCATATTTTACACTACTTTTCTTGATGAAAGTAAAGCTAATTTTCAAGTCGAAGGGGCAAAGGGCCATGTGTAAACAAGAATTGATTAGTTTAATCGAACAGAAAAGATTTGAATTAATTCAAGTGGCCAAGAAAAATGGATTTAATTCTGCAGCAGCGATTAAATATAGTCAAGACTTAGATAAACTTTTGAACGAGTACAATCGAGTTTTCATAAAAAAAGTCCGAACACATTAAACAATTTATGAAAATAATAAGACCAGCTTTGGTGGAATATACACCAAACTGGTCTTGTTATTTTATCCAACTACATTCTCTACTTTTTCAGATGAACTGTTTTGCAATAAATACATTTTATGGTAAAGACCACGCATTGCGAGCAGTTCTTGATGATTACCTCTTTCGACGATTTCTCCCTTATGCAATACAAGTATCTGCTCGGCATCTTGAATCGTTGATAAACGATGGGCGATCGCAATAGTTGTCCGTCCCTTCCTCATTTTTGCTAACGCTAATTGAATCGCCTCTTCCGTTTCTGTATCAATATTTGCCGTTGCTTCATCGAGAACTAATATTTGTGGATTTGTGGCAATGGTTCTTGCAAAAGCAAGCAGTTGCCGTTGTCCACTTGAAAAAGTTGATCCACGTTCTACTACTTTATGATTGTATCCATCTTCTAATTTTTCAATAAATAAATTAGCTTGAACAAATTGAGCAGCAGCTTCCAGCTCTTCATCAGTTAATTGCTGGTTAAAGAGACGAATATTATCCTTAATCGTTCCATAAAAGAGAAACGGATCTTGTAAAACTAACCCTGTTTTCTTTCGTAATTCATCTTCACGGAAAGATTTAATCGATTGTCCGTCAATATAAATATCGCCTCTTTCAAATTCATAAAAACGCATCATTAAATTAATGATCGAGCTTTTTCCACTACCAGTATGTCCGACAAGAGCAACCGTTTCCCCTGGTTTAGCAGTAAAGGATATATTTTTAAGGACATCGCGCTTCCCATCATAGGAAAAGCTGACATTACGAAACTCTATTTCGCCATTTTTAATTTCATTATTAGTAGCTTGCTGTTTTGGCGCAAGCTCAGTTTCGTCAAGTAAAGCAAAAACTCTTGATGACGCGACAATGGCCTGCTGAAATAATGATAATCTTTGCATTATTTGAAAAATAGGTTCGAATAAGCGGTTTAAATAGCTGACAAATGCATAAAGTACACCAACCTCAACAGAACTATTAAACGAAATAACACCGAAATAGCTTAAAACGAGAATTAAGGCAGTGAAATAAATAAGATCAACAGCAGGTCCTAGCAATAAGGCATCGATTTTTATATTTTTCATCCCTGCATTATAGTGACGGTTATTAATATGGCCAAATTCTGTTCGAAAACGCTTTTCTTGTCGAAACACTTGAATGATATTCATTCCTTGAATAGACTCACTTAGCTTCGCATTTAATTCACTAA
The DNA here is from genome assembly GCF_046351715.2 of Cytobacillus sp. Bva_UNVM-123. Taxonomy (NCBI): domain Bacteria; kingdom Bacillati; phylum Bacillota; class Bacilli; order Caryophanales; family Bacillaceae; genus Cytobacillus; species Cytobacillus sp. Bva_UNVM-123. The sequence continues at coordinate 2,289,391 of NZ_CM177772.1, read as the reverse complement.
GTCTTTCTCTCATATCTTGATAAAAAACGGAACTGTAATTCCGATATATTCGCATAATAAGAAAAATGAGAGGCAGTGTAACTAAACAAATCAACGCCATTTTAGCATTTAAGATAAACATAGCAATAAACATACCTGTTAGCATAAAACCGCCTTGAATAAAGGTTACTAACACACTGACAAACATTTCTTTAATCGCTTCTGTATCATTCGTTACTCTAGAAACGATACTTCCAGCTGGTGTTTTATCAAAATACTTTAATCCTAATTTTTGAACTTTCGTATATACATCAACACGCAGCTGTTGAATAATTTTTAAGGCGATTTCTTGAAATTTAAGCAGTTGAAAATAAGACACTAGCACATTCAGAATTTGAATGACAATATAAGCTGCCCCAAGCATAAAAATGGGTTCGAAAACCATATTTTTTGGCCGTAAATAGTCATCAATAAAGATTTTTATAATAATCGGTCCGAGTATTTCTCCAAGCGTTGTTAATAAAAGTAAACTGAATGCAAGTATAATTGTTTTCTTATGTGGCTTCGTATAGGAAAGAAGACGAAATAGCACATTACGTTGTTCCTTTCCATTCATTACAAGTGTTTTTTCCATCAGCCTACCCTCCAAGCTCAACAAGTTCTTCTAGCTGCTGGTGCAAGTACATATCTTTGTACCATCCTTCTTCATTCATCAACTGCTCATGGGTCCCTCTTTGAATAATTTTCCCTTCATCTAATACAAGAATTAAATCTGCATGCTCGATGGCACTTAATCGATGAGCAGAAATAATCGTTGTTTTCCCTGCTCTATTTTGTCGTAAAGATGTTAAAATCAGTTCTTCCGTCTTCGCATCGACAGCTGATAATGAATCATCAAGCAATAGCACTTCAGGCTCCATCATTAAAGCTCTTGCAATTGAAATTCTCTGTTTTTGTCCACCGGAAAGGGAAACCCCTCTCTCGCCCACGACAGTATGATAACCTTCTGTAAACTGAAGAATATCCTCATGTATATTCGCTAATTTAGCAGAATCATAGATGCTCTCAACATTCACATCTGGATTTGCAAAAGCAATATTTTCACTCACAGTTGCAGAAAACAAAAAATGTTCCTGTGGGACATAACCGATTGCTTCTCTTAACTTTCCAATTTTATACTGTTGCAATGGATATCCTGCAATCTTGATCGTCCCGTCTATCCCGTCAAATTCGCGTGTAAGCAATTTTAACAACGTCGTCTTCCCTGCTCCTGTTTTCCCAACGATTCCTAACGTTTCACCTCTATTTAACGTAAAATGAATATCTGTTAAAACCGGCTCTTTCTCTCCAGGATATGTAAAGCGAGAAATGGCAAAATGAATATTTCCGTTTGGAACATCATCTAGCGCATTCGGGTCATCTATTATGTCAGATTTCTCTCTTAAAATAGCGGTCACACGTTCATTTGACGCACGTCCTCTTTCAATAATATTGAACAACATCCCGAACGCTAACATTGGCCAAATAAGCAAGCCTAAATACGTCGTAAATGAAACTAATTGTCCAATTGTCAATTCATCATTTAATACATATTTTGCCCCAAAAGAAATAGAAAGAAAAAAAGAGATTCCGATTATTAAAGATATCGTTGGATCGAACAAAGCATCAATTTTTGATACAGCGATATTTTTTTGAACAACATCTTCTGAAAGTTTTCGAAAATCTTCAACATCTTCCTTTTCCTGTCCGAACGTTTTAATAACCTTTACACCTGTTACACTCTCTTGTGTTTTATCATTTAGCGAGGAAAACGCTTCTTGAGCTTTATGAAATCGCTTATGAAGCAAAGAGCCATACCAGTTCGTTAAAATGGCCATGAACGGTAACGGAATCAAACTGATTAATGTAAGCTTCCAGCTAATCGTTGCAGCCATCGCAATAATTACAAAGCCGCCTGTTGCTAAGGAATCGACAAATGTGAGGACACCTAATCCCGCCGTTTGTTGGATGGCCTGAAGATCATTTGTCGCATGTGCCATAAGATCTCCGACTCGCTTTTTTTGATAAAAGGATTGGGACATCTTTGTAAATTGCTGGAACAATTCTTTTCTTAGTTGGTTCGCAAGCTTTAAAGATGAACCAAAAATCATAATTCTCCAATAGTATCGTAAAACATACATTAGAACAGCTGTTATGATTAAGATAGCCACAAGAATGATAAGAGTCGTCCCGTTCAATGTTGAATCTGTTAAATAATCGACAAAGATACCAATAATTTTCGGTGGAATTAGCTGTAACAGCGCAACAAATAATAGCGTTACAATTCCAATCAGATAAGCTTTTTTCTCCTGTTTAAAAAACCACATTAAATCTAAAAAAACCTTCATTCTTCTGTCCTCCGTGCTAGTTCAAAAATACATAGCCCAAATATTTTATCAAATATTTAAAAAATAAGGAAGATTTTTGTTTTCTCAAAAAGAAAGAAGCACCCGCTATGTCGAGTGCTTTGTTCACCATTATTTTGTTTGTTTATTCATGGCGTTCATCATTTGATTGATTTTCTTCTGCGATGGCTTCATGCCCATTTGCATCATCATCATTTTTAACATTTGTTCATTGATTGGCGGATTTTTCTTTAAATAGCTCATCATATATTTACGAGCAATGAAAAATCCTAGTGCTACACCAGCAAGCAACGCTAGAGTACCAACTAGAATATATAGCCCCATCCAAACTTCCTCCTTCATGTTGTCTATCATACAGTGTACTAGACCAAAGGTTATTATACAATATTTGCTTGCTTATTTCTCATATTTTTTAGATCAATTTTCTTTCTTTTATTGGTTTTAACCATCCATAACGATGATGTTTCAGGTCAATCGCTAAAAACGAACCTTCATTTTTGCGTAACACTTCAAAAAATGCCGTTTCAGCATCATAATTTCCACTAGCTTCAAGTAGTAAACATCGGTCATATATTTCAAGCTTCGCTCTACTTCTTTTACCGATTTTAATAAAGTACGTACCATTATGTACTTGAAAATCTTTCTTTCTATGCATTTGTTGATTAATATATTGATGAATCTTTAAACTTGGAATTGGTTTCGTAATAAATTGAATTTGCTTTGTCACAATTGTTTTCAGCTCACCTGATAAAAACTCATATTCAGAGAAAAGCTGAAAAAACAATCTTTCTCTCCCAAAATAATGGGTAGCGAATTCTTCTTCAATTAAATATAATTGATAGGCTCTCATCCATAGATCTCTCCTTTAAGGAACTGGACAACTCCTTTCTTTTTAGTATACAGAAAATTCATTTAACGTTCTGTCTAACAGTGTTGAAAACTTTCACTTGTTTTGTCGAATTTAAGGATTCATATGAATATAAAAAAAGAAGAAGAGCATTTGCCCTTCTTCTACTATGCTTATATGAATGATTTAACTCGGGCTACAACATTTTGAACAGTAAACCCGTATTCTTCCATCACTTTCTCTCCAGGAGCTGAAGCACCGAATTGGTCGATGGCCAATACTTCTCCTTCATCACCTGCATAGCGGTGCCAACCAAGTGAAGCACCCATTTCAATAGCCAATCTTTTCTTAACATCTTTTGGAATGACGCTTTCTTTGTATTCTTTAGATTGTGCTTCAAAGCGATCCCAAGAAGGCATACTAATAACAGCGGCTGAAATTCCTTCTTTATCTAAAGCTTGTTGAGCTTCAATTGCTAAGCTCACTTCTGAGCCGGCAGCAAGTAATAATACATCTGCCTTTTCCTTACGAGCAGGAGAAACTACATATCCACCTTTTGCGACACCTTCATAAGCAATGTCATTCGTTCCTTTTAATGTTGGTAAGTTTTGACGTGTTAATACTAATGCAGTCGGTTTATCTGTTGATTCTACTGCTAATTTCCAAGCAGCAGCCGTTTCATTGCCATCTGCTGGCCGAATAACAGATAAATTCGGCATCGCCCGTAAAGCGGCTAATTGCTCAATTGGTTCATGTGTTGGTCCATCTTCTCCAACAGCAATGCTATCATGTGTGAACACATATGTTACTGGCAGCTTCATTAGTGCCGCCAGGCGAATAGCTGGGCGTAAATAATCTGAGAATACGAAGAATGTTCCACCGAATACTTTAAGTCCTCCGTGCAAAGCCATTCCATTTAGAGCAGCTCCCATTGCAAATTCACGGACACCGAACCAAATATTTTTCCCTTCAAATGATTCAGAACTGTAGTCAGTTGTTCCTTTAATTGTTGTTTTGTTAGAACCTGCTAAGTCCGCAGAGCCACCAATAAATGAAGGCAGGTTTTGAGCAATGGCATTTATTACTTCCCCAGATGAGGCACGGCTTGCAACACTCTTTCCTTCCTCATATACAGGAATATCTTTATCCCAGCCTTCATGAAGCTCGCCTTTTATTGCTATATTTAAGTCATTAGCTAATTCTGGATATTTCGTTTTATATTGTGCTAATAATTCATTCCATTCTTGTTCTTTCTTTTCACCAAGTTCTACTACTTGCGTTTTAAAATGAGTGTATACTTCTGAAGGAATATGAAAATCTTCCTCAAATGTCCATTGATAAGCTTCCTTCGTCAATTTTAATTCTTCTGCACCAAGAGGCGCACCGTGTACATCAGATTTACCAGATTTATTTGGAGAACCATATCCGATCACCGTTTTAACTTCAATTAATGTAGGGCGTGTCTCATCAAGTTTTGCTTCTTCAATGGCTTTTGCGATTTCAGTAAGATCATTTCCATCTTCAACACGCAAATATTGCCATCCATAAGCCTTATAACGTTGCTCAACACTTTCAGAGAAGGATTTATGTAAATCTCCATCTAATGAAATATCATTAGAATCATACAGGACAACTAATCTACCTAGCTTTAAATGGCCTGCCAATGAAGCTGCTTCTGCTGAAACGCCTTCCATTAAATCGCCATCACCGCAAATGCTGTATGTATAATGATCAATCACGTTAAAATCTTCTTTATTATAGACAGCAGCTAAATGACGCTCAGCCATTGCCATACCGACTGCCATCGAGATTCCTTGTCCTAATGGACCAGTTGTTGCATCAACACCAGGCGTATGTCCATACTCTGGATGCCCAGGAGTTTTGCTTCCCCATTGTCTAAATTCTTTAATATCCTCCATTGATAAATCATAACCAGACAAGTGAAGAAGACTATATAGAAGCATGGAACCATGTCCTGCTGAAAGGACAAAGCGGTCACGATTAAACCAATTTGGATTTTTGGGATTATGGTTCATATAACGCGTCCAAAGAGTATATGCCATTGGTGCAGCACCCATCGGCATTCCTGGATGGCCGGAATTTGCCTTTTCAATCGCATCAATTGATAAAGTTCGAATAGAACTAATTGCTAAAGCATCATTTTGATCAAACATTAGATTCATCCCTTCTTCAAATAATCATTACAAGTTAATAATATAGTTAGTAACTTCTTTATACAACAAATTGATAAAAAAGCCTGTATTTTGTCACAAAAGCATGATCTACTTAGATCGAACGACAATATAAATAATGAAGAATATCATTGTAAGAATATGAAATCAACTAGACAATTTACATATATAAAGAAGGAATACAATTCCATGTATTCCTTCCATTAATGAAGTTCATTCTTTCCTTGAACCTTTTTCAACTTTTCGGGGGTCACATCGTTTCCCTTCGGATCAATAATCGTTACTCCCTTTAATGTATTAAACATGGAAGAACGAAATGTTTCTAAATATTCTCTACGAAGAACAGATTGCTCTTTCGCTTCTGCTTCAGTTAATCCAGTTGTTTTCGCTTTGTTAGCAAGAACGTTAATCCTGTCTAATTTTTCTTTTGGCAGCATATTTAAGCTCCTTTATTCTAGAAAGTATAAGAAATAATCGAGTTACACACGCTTGTTCGAATGAGTGTTTTTAGTGCCACTCTACTTATTAATAAGTTCTTAAGCACTCCTCTGGAAATGAGAAGATTAATCCAGATGTAAGAAAGGTGCTTGCACTTTAAATCTCAACTGCCATCATACTAAAAATGAGCTAGTTTGACAAGAATTGTTCACTCACTCGAAAGAGAATCGATATATTCTTGATATCGCCGATGAACGGTAGCCTTAGAAATATTATAGCCAAAACCTCTTAAAGTAGCAGCTATCTCAGAAAAAGTTAACTCATTATTTCTCAATCGAACAATTTCAGTTATAGGCACTTCGATTTTCTGTCTGCCTGAGCGAATATCCAAGTTGCGCAAATTCCTTTCAGGTCTATAGCCATGCTTCACTGCGCGCTTCATACCGCGTTTAATTTTTATATTATGAAGTTTCCTTTGATATTCTTCTACCATACTAACAATATTCAAAACCATCGTGTCTGAATCTGATAATTGCAGCTCTCCATTATGAGCAATACTGTAAAGTTTAATTCCTTCTTTTAAAATACAATGAAGAATGGCAATCTTTGCATTACCTCTGCCGATTCTAGTCTCATCTTGTATTAGAATTGCCTCTATTTCCTTCTCTTTTATTACGGAAAGAAGTTCAAGAATGCCTTCTCTTTCTAAATCATAGCCACTTGCCTGTTCACTTATTACTTTTACGACTTCAAGCTCTTTCTTTTTCGCTAATAAGGTCAACTCCTCTTCTTGCCTTGATAGCGATGTTTCCTGTGTTTCTTTCGTTGTACTGACACGACAATAAATGACTGTTTTCATAAACTTCCGTACCTACACTTATATAAAATTTGACTTCATGCTTTCATTATGAATAGTGAGAGAAAATCATTTGACACTAGCATATTGGATTACTGCGGTATTATTAACGACTACCGGAATCATAAGTTCATCTCCGGGATAAATTCTATTCCCGTAAATATTATTGTTTTTTTCTACCCAATTTACAAACTCTTGAGAAGTCATAGTATGGTTCGATGATAAGTTTTCTGCAATTTCCCATAATGAATCCCCTTCATTTACTGTAATGACCATATATTGTTCGTTATTTGAATCCCCAAACCGAAATGCGATTATGATTGTAATTATCAAGCTTAAAATAAATAGAATAATAGCATATGAATATAAATCCCACAATTTTTTCATCATTAGCTCACACCTCGATTAGAATGTATGTTCGGTATTTGATTTTTATTATAATGCGAACGTTTGTTTCTTGTCAACTAAAATTCGAACTTATGTTTGCTCTCTTAATTTTAAGATGCTATACTAATGGTAAGAAAATCATAAAAGGTGTGATTATGATGGTAAAATTATCAAAAAGGCAGCAAGATATTTTAAATTTTATTAAAGAAGAAGTACGGGCAAAAGGCTATCCACCATCCGTTAGAGAGATTGGATTAGCTGTTGGACTTGCTTCAAGCTCTACTGTTCATGGTCATCTCGCTAGATTAGAAAGCAAGGGATTAATTCGTCGAGACCCAACTAAACCTCGTGCAATTGAAATACTAGATTTAGATAGTACACAAACACCTGATTATAAAATTGTGAATGTTCCTATCGTCGGAAAAGTAACTGCTGGTCTTCCAATTACCGCAATTGAAAATGTCGAAGATTACTTTCCTCTTCCTGAAAGATTCGCACATTCAGATGAAAATATTTTTATGCTCGAAATTATGGGTGAAAGTATGATAGAGGCCGGAATTTTGGATGGAGACTATGTTATTGTAAAGCAGCAAAACACTGCTAATAATGGAGAAATTATTGTCGCGATGACGGAAGACGATGAAGCAACTGTAAAGAGATTTTTTAAAGAAAAAGATTGGATAAGACTTCAACCAGAAAACTCCACAATGGAGCCAATTATTCTTCGCAATGTCTCCATTTTAGGAAAAGTTATTGGTGTTTATCGAAATATTCACTAGAATATACGAATATAAAGCGAATCTAGCTTTTTAGCTGCACTCCTATTGTTAAATATAAACAATAGGAGTGCAGTTTTTTAAAATCTTGTTAATTTAAGAAAATAAGCAGCTATGAGTATTTATTTATCATTACATGAAAGCTTAAAATTATAGCGAAATCATCAGAGGTAAATCTTGAAGTTGTAGTATGTGGAGTAAACTAGTTAAATTTCTCGATGTCTTACATTTTGAAAATAACTTTCCATTTCGTGCATAATTTGCTGAATATGATTTATGTTCAAATGAGGCAGCAAGAAATCCTTATGATCCTCATTATTATTATTAAAATAATTAATTTAAGTAGTATTGCGAAACTTATTGAGCTATCACTATTCAACCATTTCAACCTTTTTCAAGATGTTCATTTTAAAATTATCAATCATATATCCCACAGTTACGATTTCTCGTACGTTAGTAGAGTAATCAACGCTGCTAAGTTTTGTATGCAAGTCTGCATCAGCAACATAATTTAACAGCACTTTGCAGATTTCCAATTTCCCCATCACCTTTCATGCTCATTACAAGTTTGTAAATATTCAACTAATACTAATTAGCTATAAACCCAAAATCTAGCTAAGATAGCTTTATTTAATTCGTTACATTCAAAAACTCAAAGTACAATTTATATTTTCAATTTTTAATTGGAACGATTCCCTATAATTTGATTTTTTATCCAAATAAATATAAAAAAAAATCTAGTCTTACAACAAAGAAAAGTATTTCTTCAATTTAGCAGCATTTTAGTCCATTTTGATCTTTTATCCATTTTAGGTTGCACAAATTCAGTAACTTTAAACGGTAGTGGAAGGTGAAGAAAAGTCCTCTTCGTCATGTTCTCCATCGTCTATCACGGGTAATCGAATATAATCAGCTGGTATTTCATATAAATCTGCTGCTTTCTTAAGAAGATGGCTTGGTATCACAGAGATTCCACGCTCGTAATTTCTAAGTGTTTTAGCGGTAACCCCTATCTTTTCCGCAGCTACGTCTTGCTTTAAGCCTGCATTTACCCGAGCTGCTGCAAGCGTAATTTGAAACATGAATCTACCTCCTTTCGACAAGCTTTGACTTTAATATACTACCATTTAAAGTTAGTATCAATACTTTAATCAAATATTCACCTTTTAAAAGTATTCTTTTGTTTACAACGATACCGAAAAACGGTAATATTGAATATGAAAGTGAGGCGATACGAATGATCGATACCCAAGAACTAAAAAATATTATGGCAAAGAATTTGAGGAAGTATATTAATCAAAAAGGGGTAACACAAACAGACCTTGCAAAAGATTTAAATATTCCTGAAATGACAATGTCTAATTGGCTAAAAGCAAAAACCTATCCAAGAATCGACAAAATTCAAATGCTAGCAGATTATTTCGGTATACCGAGGTCAGCCTTAACGGAAGAAGCCCCCTTAAACCTACATCCAGTATCTCCTCAAACCGTACGTGTCCCAATTCTTGGAACAATAGCATGTGGCAACCCCATTCATATTGAGGAAAACTTCAGCGGTTATCGTTATGAATCACCTGATAATTTACCTAGTGGAAATTTAGTTTATCTTGAAGCAAAGGGAGACTCCATGGAGCCAACAATACCGAATGGTTCACTAGTACTTATTCGAGAACAAGCTGAAGTAGAGTATGGTGAAATTGCCGCTGTACTTGTAAGAGGCGATTCAGAAGCCACCTTGAAAAGAGTAAAAAAACAAAGTAAAACCATCCTATTAATGCCAGATAACCCCGAACACGAGCCAATTATCGTAACAAAAGATCATCCAGCACGAATTATTGGAAAAGCAATTCGTTTTACACAAAACCTATAAAGAATTCTAAAAAAAAATGGCGGATTCATACCCGCCTTTTTACTTATAGGAAAGATCCACTAAGAATAAATGGATCATATATTTAAATAGCAAAAATGTTAAATATGCTTCCTTCTCTTATTTTGAATAATCGAAATGATGATAAAGAATACTCCAAGACAAAGAGAAATCCAACTTAAAATGGATAATATATTTTTAGAATTAATGGTTAATAAATTCGTGGGTAACGAGAAAACGGCACTGCAAATGATACTTACAAAAGCTAATCCCTTGAACTTATCCTTTTTGAAAAGGGTTTTAAGAATAATTGCCCAGAGCATTCCAGCAATAGCGATACCTCCAATTAAAACGATACAAACAAATAAATTATGCAAAAAAGCACCTCATTTTTCCAAGCTTTTACTATCTATTCAATAAACACGTCCAATTTCCTCCTTGCTCTAAAATATCCAAAAATGAATAATAATAAATTGGGAATCGAACAACTCCTTCCTAATAATGCTTTTCATTAAGAAATTAATAAATAGTTCTAAAAAAATGGCATATGCTAATGAATATAAAAATGAGGTGAGCTAAAATGTTTAAATATTTTGTCGTATCATTCTTTCTATTCCTTACATTTTTCTTATCCAGTGTACCTACAGAAGCTCTCACACGAAGCCGAGCAGAGTATGAGAAAACGGGTCACGTCATTTGGGAAATAAAAACAGATGAAAAATTAATATCCATTACCTTTGATGATGGGCCTGATCCTGTATACACTCCACAAATCTTAGATTTATTAGATAAATTCAATGCGAAAGCTACTTTTTTCGTAACTGGACATAAAGCAGATACATACCCCGAACTTATTAAAAGAATAGTTAAAGAAGGACATGAAGTGGGAAATCATACGTACAATCATATGCGTGGTAATAAAATAGACTCAAAAAAGTTAAAAAACGAATTGAAATCAACTGAAGATAGTATAAAACGGATTACTGGAAAAAAACCGACTCTTTATCGACCAGTTGGAGGATATTATAACGATCTTATTATTAACACAGCGGTTGATCAAGACTATCTTGTTGTGATGTGGTCATGGCATCAAGATCCTAAAGACTGGAATGGCACGAACGCTAAAAAAATTGCTAACCATATCACTTCATCAGCAAGACCTGGAGACATCGTTTTACTTCATGATTCTGGGGGAGATCGTGCTAAAACTGTAAAAGCTCTTGAATCAATATTAGGCTTTTTAGCTATGAACGAATATAAATGTGTAACTGTTTCAGAAATGATCATGTTAAGTGAGGGATTACCAGAGTTCCCTTAACCTCCATAAAACGAAGATTATTTCCAAATACATGATCGATAATGACATAGATCATTTAAATCATATTCCCTTTTTATTCGAGAAGACATTATTTTATGCAATTAAAGAGGCAGTTTTACCCGCCTCTTTGATTGGAAGAAGATGTTCAAAACTTCGATTTTCCTCAAACTTATCCAGAGAAAGGGAGTTAAGCAAAATGAGAGTTGATTTGTTCAATTCTTGAAGCCATCGCTTGGTAGCCTGAACTTAATTTCATTGCCATCTGTTGTTGGTATGATGATTTCGCTTTTGACTTTATCATGTTGTTATCTACTAGAGAGCTGCTATTTTCCGTATTTTTATGCAATGTCAAATCAGATAGTGCATTCGTTAAAATATTCGAATTTAATACAGCGTCCTTTTTCGTATTACTTATACTGTTTAGTAATTGTTTTTGGAAAATAGATAAATTGCTATTTTCATCTAAGTTTGTAAGTAACAAATTACGATAGTCATTCCCATGATTTAATTCTGTCAGACCACTTAACAATAACTGTTTTTGAATATTGTTTACACTTTTTACTTCGCTTCCACCATAAAGTGTTTCTACTAATACTTCTTTAAATGAGATTTTTTGTTCGTCTGTTAAATTTAGCTTTTTATTATTTTGAACCTCTTGCAGGAATTTTCCTACTTTTGAAATATTCCCTTGCAACAATAATTCAGTATACAACTTATTTCCCCTCACAATCTATGAATGTTAATCTTCTTCCATTTTATTATCGGTCTAATGGAAAATATTTAAAATGATACGGTTTCTGTACATTATAAGTTAGATAAAAAAGCCATCCCGAAAGATGACTCTTTTTACTTTTATTAAATCGAAGTACAAGTACTACAGTATTAATTAGTTAGCTTTAAAGTTGTACAAAGGCTTAATAACCTGTTCAATGGTTAAGGACTCTTTAATATTATTCATAATTTCATCTATCGGCTTATAAACCATTGGAGCTTCATCAAGCGTGCCTTCTCCAACCGATGTAGTCCATATCCCATTCATAGAATCCTCGAAATCATGTAACAATAAAGTTTGTTTAGCCTTAGAACGAGACATGATTCGACCAGCTCCATGTGGTCCAGAGAAATTCCAGTCAGCATTTCCTTTCCCTATTGCAATAATCGAACCATCTCTCATATTGATTGGAATAATAACTCTTTCCTGTGATTGTGCAGAAATAGCGCCTTTGCGGAGGATCATATTTTCAATATCGATGTAGTTGTGTATAGTAGTAAAACTATCTTCAATTTGCCATCCCATATGGGAAACAATTTCATCCACCATTGCCTTACGGTTAAGCAAAGCATATTCTTGAGCAATTTTCATATCATTCATGTAGTCATCAAAGCCTTGTCCTTGAAGATAAGCTAAGTCCTTTTGAATTTTAGGCTTCTTGAATCCATGTAGAGCTTCTTGAATTTCAGATTGGCGACCTTCTTTTGTAAGCTGCTCTATCAACTCTTGCTTTTCATCTCTCATGCTAGTTAGTTCATCATAAGCACGTTTCTGATAATACTCAGCAATTTGCTTACCGAGATTACGTGAACCAGAATGAATAACTAAAACTACTTTATCATCCATCTCATTTAACTCAATAAAGTGATTTCCACCCCCCAATGTACCAATCGAATCTTTTGCACGTTTCAAATTAAATGGAGCACGAACATCTCTAAAATTTACACGCTTTGAGAAAGGATGGCGATTGTTATTAGAACGGACAGAAAATCCACTTGGCACATACTTTCGTATTGTTTCATCAAGTTGATCGAAATTAACCTCTGTTTTGTTTTTATCAATAATTGCAACCTCCATCCCACAACCAATATCAACACCTACTAAATTTGGAACAATTTTATCTTGAATCGTCATTGTTGTTCCAATCGTACAACCAGCTCCAGCATGAGTATCAGGCATAATCCGAATCTTAGAACCTTTTACAAAATCTTGGTTACAAAGCTCAATTATTTGAGACATTGCTGTATGTTCAACATTATGAGTAAATACTTTTGCTGTATTATATTTTCCATTTAACTCCAACATTACATTACCTACTCTCTATATTTATATTAAAGACAATCTAACTAAATTTTACATTTTCGTCCAGTCTTATGTACATATTATGCTTCTTTTAATTTACAAATCTTACTTTTTTATAAACTTATTTCTCCTCCGCCACTACACCAGTAACGCTTATTTGAGGAAAACGGTCTTTGAAAGAGGAAGATCGGGAAAAACTAAAAATGGAAGGGATTTTACTTCATACGGAAGGAAAATTGAGTTTATGGTTAAGTGATAAATTAGTTGTCATTTGATGTTGGGATAGGAATGTGGGTAACAATAATGCCTGAGAATATTAAATTTGAAACGTCCTCAAGAGTACTGTTAGCGAAAGATAAAGAGATATACGTTTACAAAAGGAGAGGTATATTAACCTCTCCTTAATTGCCTGCTACTTTTAACTTAATTCTAAAGAAACATCCTTTCAGGTAAAATAGATATAAAGAGACTATCCATTATGTAAAAGCGTAGAGCAGAAATAACTTCAACTTCTACTCTACTTTCTTGGTTGAAAAAGTCGAACATTTGTTATACTATTATCATCTCGACCTAAAAAGTTTCCACTCTTTCTATTTGTCAGTTCTTCTAATTTTTTGACAGCAACCTGAAATTCTTCTTTGTTCATTTGACCTGTTGCAAGAAGGGAACATAATATAGCAAATCCAATTGATGTTGTGTCAACGTGGACATCCACCTTCAAATCAACATCTGAATTTCCACTATGCCCAATAGAATTTATCAAATCGTTTTCATTTTCATTAATGCTCTTTTCAATTGCTTTTACATCAGCGCTTAATTCTGCTTCATTCTGGTTAAATACCCTTCTTCTCCTCATATACTCACCCTTTATATAAAGGTGGGATATAATAACCCCACCGCTCCATTAGAAAATATCTACATCTGTATTTTGATCTTGATCATTTTCTTGATCTTGATCAGCTCTTACACGCGCATTGCTTTTGCTGTTTAATCGTATATCCACTTTAGAGTTACCAGAATTTGAAATATTAGAACGCGCTATATTTGTATTTTTATCTGTATTGCGGACGTTTGCTTCAGCCTCAGAATCAACGTCTGTTATGTTTCGAATATCAGTTTCAAAATCGCTATCAAAATTTACATCTACATTTGTATTATTATTGTTTCGCCTTCTTCTTGAAGTCCCTCTAAAAAAATTTTGATTTCCATTTCTATCAAACCTTGAACTACTCATTAATTTTCCTCCTTTCGGTGACTTAATGTTAATCTATTCAGATGTAATTCATTAGTATAGACAATACCCCTACTAAATTAGCCCTTTTAAGGACAATTTTATTTGATTACCTTATAAAGGGCTATTATCACCTATTCCATAAAGCAAAACATAATACTCTATAGTCCTTATGGCTTTATTAAACCGATAAACAAAAAGCCCTGACACCAAAGCTATCAAGACTTTCCCATTTAATACATAATTAAAGTTTCAAGTGCAAGTACCCGAGTTCTTTTTATATGTGGAGTTTTTAAAGAAATAAAAACCTGTACCTAATGAAGCATACCCGTCCTTGCAATTATCACCATCTACAACAAGTCCGTTTTCACCGGTTTTACAAAAAGGATTCTTTCGTAATAGTATTACTTTTAAACTTTAGCCGTTCTCTTATACTGCCAATCAGCATTTACTGTTAACAAATTAAAAAGAAAGAAGGTTAACATAAATGACATATCTTTTAAATTTAGGTGATTTTAATTGAAGTCCAATAATAAAAAAAAGCAGATCATATCTACTTATAGGGTATATGACTGGGTGCAATCAGCATCAACAATTAATATGGAAGTCCTGCTACCATGTACTAATAATGGAATCGCCAAAGTAGATACTTATCAATACCATGCTATATCAGACGGGGTAAAGTCGGTTTATACAAATGAAGATGAGTTAATTGAGTACGGAAATAAAGGAATACTAAATCCAGAAACTGTCTCATTTATTAACCTTTTTGTAAATGGTATACTACAAGCACAAAACCAGTATATAGTTGAAACAGGAAAACTGACATTTATTTCGAATGATGTACCTTTTGCAGGAAGCCCAATTACTCTTCAATTTGTAAAGATTTACCTTTGAACTAGAATTAATTAAATATGTATTTATGCAAAAAATACCTTTGACCATTAAGGTATTTTTTGCATATTTTATAAGAACTACTTAGTTAACGACAAATTCAACCACAACTGGTGTCGCAGGATCAAGTACATCACCGTCTGGAATAGTAATTGTAGTAGTCGTAACTGTTGAAGTATCTGCTGTCTGAATTTGTGCATTTATATACAAAGAATAATAAGCAAACGATCCCGGAAATGCAGCTACAGCTGCTCCAGTATCATCTGTAAATGCGGTTGCAGCAATAGCAAATGTCGCACCTGTGCCTGTCCCATCTCCAATTGTTGCTGTGAATTTTCTGGAAGCTAAAAAAGGTTTTTGGATAGCCAATCTATATTCACCTCACTTTACTAATAATTTTCTTACATTCTCATTTTATTTTGTTTTTCTAATTGAGTAACGGTAAACAGACTATTTTGTTAGCACATTTATGTATTAGAGCAATTGCGATCTATTTACTCACATAGAGTTCAACTGACAGTATAAATTGCCGCAAAAGAATTACATATGAATCCAATGACCGTCAGCAAGTGATTGTAGCCCCTCTCGATTGAGAAGGACTATTTTTATATACATACTTCTGCAGCTTTCAAAAATGTGTCATAGCCAATAATTTCATTAAACTCACTTCATTAAAGGGGTTTAAAAAATCTCAACAGAATCACAATAAACCAACTTCTTAATACTTTTAAGGAGTAAAACAAACGATCACTTTTTGTATCGTTACTTGCTATTGACTTAATTAAATGATCAATTTGGTATAATAGAATTAAACATTTATCACCAGAAACGAGGAAGTTTTCATGACAAAAAGTTTCGTACATCATTTATGTATACAAACTAATACATATTTAGAAACATTACGATTTTACACTGAATGACTAGGGTTTAAGATTGTCCAAGAATCACCTGATTTCCATGGTCGAAATTTTAATACATGGATTCAGTTAGGAAACTTTTATATTGAACTTCAGACTGGAAAACACAATGAAGTACTTACCGATGGAAATATAAATAGTCAAGGTCTTTCGCATTTTTGTTTATGGGTTCAGGACTTAAATGCAGAGGTCACCCGTCTACAAGAATTAGGTACAGAGTTTATATTTAAAAATAACGAATACATCTATCACGTAGAGAACGGCCGCCTGTGCAAAATTAAAGCGCCTGAAGGAACTATAGTAGAACTTCGGGATAACAAAGGGATTTAAATACTTAAAAACTAATTGCGACACTATACTTGTCCATTGCAATCCTATATGTTTAATCTATTTTGTCAATCGCACATTTACTAAAATAAACGGACAAGTACCCCCTTACACCATGAGGTACTATTGATAATGCCTTTATTGCGTTGAGATGTACTTTTTTACTCTTATGTTTTTGATCTATCTACATACAAAGAATAAGAATCCCTAATCTCTTCATTAGAAGGCATTTTTTTATGAAACTGTTGAAACTCACGTAGTGTCATATTTTATACTCCTAATTAGGAGGCGATAATAATGAAAACATATTTTCAATGGAAAAATATCATCATTGGTAAAATTGACAAAAACCATCCTCAATCAGAAGAAATCAACAAAGCAGTAAATGAAACTTTTACTTCTGTTGGCAAAATGATAAATGACATAACATCATTTACTGACTGCGAGCGTAATTGACCATATGATTTGTTGGGCACTGTGAGTGCCCTTTTTTTTAGTAACTTCATCATTCAAAAATTAATAAATTATATTTCTTCGTTAATGTTGCTGATGATTTCACATCGAAGCATATTTAATTTGAAGCACAAACAAATTTCTCTGACGAAGGATTCACGAGATAGTTATTTAAAGGGAGTTATAAGGAGCAACATAATTTTTACATTCTTCAACTAAGTAACAAGGTACAAGAATTAATGTGGGGTATTTGAATAAACGATAAATTAGCTCCACCCCATTGAGAGGGCTTTTCTTAATGAGCTTTAATCAAGCACTTTTTTGGTTAGAATGAGTACACTGTAGAAAAACATGGGTATTAACCCAATTTAAATTACTACGGAGGTATACATTTTAATGAATAACACTATTGCAGGTGAAATTGAAGAAGCAAAAAATACTCTAATCGGAAGATTATTTACTTTGGGAGGTTCAATACTTTTTTTAATTGGTTCATTTATTGCCGTTTTTGTGGGTTATCAGACATATAATAGGTTGTTAAACACTTAAGGCCCATCTAATAGAAGGGCCATTTCTTACTATTATCCTTATGCTCGTTTTTTTAGTCGAAATAAGATATGATTTTTTGTAAAAATGGTAACATCTATTCTTATCGATTCTCAGATGATAACCGTAAGAAGCAAGGAGATATAAAGTATGAACTTGACCCAAATCAATAATCTGTATTATTTGTATTAACCACTGAGTGGTGGACACCAATACAGATCACTGGCCGGCTTAAAAAAGCAAATGTGGATCTATCCTATGTAAATCATCTCATTAAAGACTTAATGTATGAGGGGTTGGTACAGGCTAATCCAGTTATACTTGGCATGTACCGATTAACCTCAGTGGGTACTGCCACAAAAGCTGTTCTACAAGGGGAGTAACTGCTCCCGCTCTCACGGATTGACTTGTATACGGAACACATGTTATAGAAGAAAATAGAATCAAAGTTAGATGAAAATGGCTAATTAACAGCGTTTAGGAAAACCAGTACATTCTACTATTTATCTAAAAATAATAAGCATCCAATCATTTGGATGCTCTAGATACATTATTTAGTTCCTATATATATGATCAAAATAATAATTATCACTTTCTTTTTTGAAGTTTAACTTAAGTAATATATTTGTTTCATCGCGATCTTTCCTTAATTGTACAGAAGCGAATTCAAATTTCTCAATTGGATATTGTTTTAAAAAAACTTCAGCTTGCAAATTCCCATCTTCGATAGCTTCTACTTCAGTTTTCACACCAACAGGAACAGTATCATAATAATGTTTTGCAACAATAAAGCTAATGATTTCATCCCTTTCGAATCGTTTAACTTTCGTTGTAGTTCTGTTACTAACACTATAATAATCACAAATAATTGGTTTTAAAAATATTCTAAATGCTACATATTGCATAATTTCATCTTCATTTTCTTCATAGATGCCAAGATATGATTTCGGTTCAGCTAAAATTGCATTTTCAAGTTTATAGTATTCTGCATCGTATTGATTTGGATACTTATCTTTAGGTGTTGCTATTAATAATACATGTTTCTTACCTTTAACCTCTAATTTATTTAGGTAATCATAAATGGACATACTATCTCCTCCTCGCCTACTCTTTTCGATAAAAGATAATATTTTCCTCTAATGAACTTTAAACATCCCCTTGCTAACATGTTTGCAAGTATTTTTTCCTTGGAGATGGCACTCTGTAGCTAAATTGTTCCTTTTCCATTTATAATGATATAGGTAGTATTTACTAATTATTTATAGTAATATATTACTATATTTTATGTTGCCGAAGGTGGTTAGCCATATGAATTGCACTTGCTGTAATAAACCATTGAAAGACTCAATCCGTACTGGTGGATTTAAATCATGTCCGCGTTGCTCGCAAAATAATCCGAAGCATGTACATATTTTCTATCCTGAAAGTGATTTTGGTACAACTACGCATCGTATTACACCTAATAACCACGACGGTATTCAAAGCCATTGTACAGAATGCAGAGGCGACAACGTTAATCCTAATGGAATAGAATGCTGTGATATGGAACAATAATAGTCATTCAAATAAAAAAATCGGTGATAATTCATCGGTTTTTTATTTTTATTTAAATATTTTCAAATAGGGCAGTTTGGGAGTAATCATGGTCATATACAAAGTTTATGAATGCTTCTAAGCTATATGCCTAACGCACCGCATGATGTTCTTTCGATGTTACCACGTTCCATTCTTCACGAGTGTGTGGATAGCAATTTTTCCGATTAATATTAAACATTGATCTTCATTTTTTTACGGTATTTATCACTTAAAAGTCCTATAGCTAATATGATCCCCATAATAAAACCAACCATATGGACATAAAAAGTATCCAAGCCAAGCAAATTTCCGATAATAAAACATCCGATTACCCAATTCATTTCCCACGTGTTTTTATGTTTAGCAAACAATTCTTTCTCTTTTATGCAATTTATGAGGATAATCCCCATTATTCCATAGATTCCAGGAGAACTACCGATTGAGTAATCGTAAGAAAAGAGAAATCCTGAGATTAAACGTTCAATTAAATTACAAACAAAAAATGCAATTAAGAACCATTGGCTTCCGATTTTTTTCTCGATGATAACACCTGCGAAATAAAGAGAAAGACTATTGACTAAAAAGTGAATGAATCCCCCATGTAGAAGGCTAGAGATTATGAATCTCCACCATTGATTTGTTGATATCCCATATTGCGTTAATGCTCCCCATTCATATACACGTCCATCTAGAACGAAAGTGTCCAAGATAAAAAAGATGGAAAATACGCTGATAATAAATATAGCTGCTTTAGGAAAATAATTTTTCATTGTATAAGTCTCCCTATTTATAAAAACTTTTACAAGTACTCGTCTAACTAGTCTTTTTGTTCATGGTAAAATTTTATTCTACACATCACCACCGAATTAAAGAAAACACTTTTTCAATTCTTGTTACTTCTTCATAGAATTGTATCATCATTCTGAACCTCCTATTCAACTGGACTATCAATTTAGTGAATATTCCTTAATGTAAAGTGCTGTATTTTATGTGATAATATAGTAAAAGTTTAATTATAAACAAGGGGTGATTTACTTGAAAAAAGCTACACGAAAATACTTGACTGCTATGTCTATTATTTTTACAGGAATGATTATTTTAGCAGCCATTCAAGTAGTTCTTTCCCCACTCCTATTGGTTAGATTAATAAATACGATTCTTATTATTTTTGTTTCGGCATGTACTGGAGCATTCATTCGAGAAATGTTCATTTTAAAACAAAAATAAATGCAAACTTCTCCTTCGTTACTTATGTGCAATCTGTACTTGCAGGAGTATTCACCAATGTATTTTTCTTGTTTTTCTTAATCCACACAGAGGCAGCTGTTTTCTATTCAAAGCCCCATACACTCCTTACTTTTTTGGGCTTCTATATTTCAAAACTTCACTTGATTATCTATTTACATTCAACTATCCAATATTTACTATAAAAGCTAGAATAGTATTGAGGTGACATAATGCTATATATAATTTGTTTAATTTCAGGTGTACTTTTGGGTCTATTTCTTTATGGACCTCTTGGTATTCTTCTTGGAGCCATATTCGGAATTCTTGTTATCATTGCTTGCCAACTGGAATTAATTATTAGTAGTCTTAAAAAGCAAAATTCTTCAAGCGTTGGACCTAAACAATAGGTCTTTTTTTAAAAGATAATACAAACTATATCAATCAACCTATCAACTACAGAGAACAATAAATTGCCACCCGCTTAATACATTTCATTTTTTCAGCTATTTTACTCTCTGTAGTAAGATTTTCCCGTGTTTTCATCATCGATTGAAAGTTTACCATTAGGTACAAAAACATTACCTTCACCATCAACGTATATTCAACTCCTTCATGGTCATCCTCATTAGATCCGTCAATCATCAGAAATCATTCATCAAAATAAATCATATTAACTGAAACTTTTGTGGGCAGTTATTTAGATGGTTCATTTAAATGAAGAAGCTAAGGTGTAAAAAAATGCGTAACAATCAAAAAAATGAAAACATACTAACATAGTAGCACAAACCATGTCCTTGGTTTATGCTACTAATTTTAGTATGTTTTTTATTTAAAGTTTCAGTTATTTTTCAGAAAACGTGTATAAAGTAGCAAGTAACAAAGGAGGTAAATGAAATGATAAGGAAAATGGTTAAGTTTACGTTAGTTTTCTTCTTATTATTTGCAGCAAGTCCATTTAGTCCGATAGTGAATGCGGATCATAAGGAAAAGAAGGAATACAAAAAAGAGCATAAAGAAAAGTATCGATACGAAAAACATGACGATGATGATGACGATGACGACGATGATGAAAAATATGAGTTTGAAAATAGGAAGGATGATGAAATTTATCAGGAGAGTAATCCTTTTTCTGCAAATTCATTTTGGAATGCCTGGACGAGAGAGGCTAGCAACTATACAAATAATGACTTGCCCTTCCAAGATGCAAAAGAAGTAAACCTTGAATTAGATCAGCAGAGTGCGAAATTTTTTATCGTGCCACAAAATGGACAATTGCTTATTTCTAGTGAAAAAATAGCAAACTTTCTCGGAGTAGAAGTAGATTTTTTCCCGCAGAGTGAAATTCTTGTCATTTCAAACAAGAAAAATGAGTTAATTATTCGAGCAGGAACGAATGCAGTGTATGAAAATATGGTTAAAACACCAATGCCAGCACAAGCAGTCAACTACGAAAACTCAATCTATTTACCGATTTCAGTAATCGCTAATGCATTTAATTATAGAGTGAGCTGGGATACGGAGAAAGAAACGATTTTATTACAGACAATCAACTAAAAATGGGGTGTGTGTCTTGAAAGCCAAAGTAAAAGCAAAATGGATTGTAGGCATATCTGGGGCTGCTTTTTCTGCATTTGTACTTGGACAAATAAATGAAGGAACAGCAGGCAACTCTGACGTACCAAAGATTGAAATAACAAAGTCTATGAGTGAGCGAGAAATCGAATTAGCAAAACTGGATTGGAGCAATTTCTCCGTTCTGAACGATAATTCTGAAAGGACAAAAAAAAGTGATCGAACTTCAAAAAGATCTTAACCAAGCGAAATTAGATTCCATTGAAATAAAGATCATGAACACAACTTTCTATATCGCTGTATCAAATAGTGAAGTGATGAATTGGAAAAGCAAGATTACTTCATGGCTTCGACAGTTTGAAAAAATGATATCTCGTTTTTTGAAGAATAATGAGTTATGGAAATTAAACGAAGCAAGTTGTAATCAAGAACTAACTTTATCTCCGCTCCTTTATGACATTCTATTAAAAGCGGAAAAATATCGCATAAAAACGGGAGGGCGGTTCTCACCATATATGCTTAAACAATTAGAAGCACATGGATATAATCGAAGCTTCCCATTTAAAACTGCTCCCGAAAAATGGATCTTGCCAATAAAAGAATATGAAAAAGAGCCAATCATTTTCCAACATGACTCACGAATAACGAAAAAAACGAATGCAAAGATCGACCTCGGTGGAATCGCAAAAGGATATGCCGTAGAAGCTACAGCAGGCTGGTTAAAAAGATATGCAAAAAGCAAATATGGAATTGTCGATGGCGGAGGTGACATTACTGTTTGGTCGAACGGAGAAAAGACATGGACAATTGGCGTTATGAACCCATTTGAAGACAATAAAGAAATGGGCGTTTTCTCCATTCAAAATGGGGGAATTGCCACTTCTAATACTATTCATCGAAGCTGGGTGCAAGGAAAAACAAAAAAACATCATCTTCTAGATGGACGAACTGGGATGCCTATTGTGAATACAATCATCCAGGCTACAGTCATCATGCAGAATTGCCTTGATGCTGAAATTGGGGCAAAAATTTGCTTTATGAATG
Organism: Cytobacillus sp. Bva_UNVM-123; assembly: GCF_046351715.2. Classification (NCBI taxonomy): domain Bacteria; kingdom Bacillati; phylum Bacillota; class Bacilli; order Caryophanales; family Bacillaceae; genus Cytobacillus; species Cytobacillus sp. Bva_UNVM-123. The sequence goes on along the minus strand of NZ_CM177772.1, from coordinate 2,266,466 downwards.
ATGGTTTGCCAGTAAAATCTATTTTAAGCATTCTTTCGAATCCATTCAATTACATTCTTGTAAATTCAAATGGGCAACTGGAAATGAGGTGAAATCGTAAATGATTAGTGCATATTTCTCGACTTGGAATTTAATCCGCATTTCGGGCTTCCTTGCTTATTTTCTCTTTACATTAGCAATCTCTGCCGGATTAATGAGTAAACTATTAGCTTTTCAAAAGAAAAAGCCTTTCCTGATCGAACTGCACGAAACGAGTGGATGGACAGGATTAGTGACAACCGTATTTCATCTAACTGTTCTTACAGTTGATCACTATGCCCCTTATAAACTGAAGGAAATATTTATCCCTTTAATGGCAGAAAATGCCCCAATTTCTTCTGCTTTTGGGACAATTTCCTTTTTTCTTTTCTTAATCGTCATCGCAAGCTCAGACTTTTTAAAAAGACGTTTAGGAGTTCAGTTTTGGAGGAAGCTCCATCTCCTTGTTATACCAGCATGGACATTAATGCTCCTGCATGGCATTATGATTGGTACAGATTCAAATCTTACTTGGGCAGCTTTCTTATATAGCAGCGGGATTGTACTAGTAATGACTTTAATCATATTTCGCAACCTCGAAGGAAAAATAGAAGCACAAAAGAAAAGATAAGTAGAAAAAGCAAATGAGATCGGTCAGTACGCCGATCTCATTTATTAAAGTGAATCGTAAACATTGTTCCAACATTAATCTCACTTTTAACTTCTATTTTTCCACCATGAGCATCTACGATTGTTTTGGCAATTGCCAAACCAAGACCAGAGCCTTCTCGATTTCTTGTTGAATCCACTCTATAAAACCTGTCGAAAATATAAGGGAGATTTTTAGAAGGAATGCCTGAACCAGTGTCTCGAATCATAATGGAGATTCTTTTTTCACTAGAGGTTAAGAGACAGTTAATCTCCCCTTTTTCCGTATAACAAATCGCATTGTCTAATAAAATATACATTAATTGCTGAAGTCGAACAGCATCTCCAATCATCATAACATTCTCTTGAATCTCCTGTTTAAAAATGACTTCATCTGAAGCAATTCTTGAAACCCTATGAATGAGTTTACTAAGAAGAGTTGATAAATTTAATTTCTTTTTTTCTATTTTCATCTGTTCTTGATCATTTCTTGCTAAAAAAAGCAAGTCTCTGAGAAGATTTTCCATTATTTCCGCTTCAATTTTAACATCTGCAACGATTTCTCTGCCAAAGGGACTTAAACGTTCCTTCTCCTCCCGTTCTAACAAATCAATTGAACTATAAAAAATGCTTAATGGTGTTCTCAGTTCATGGGAAGCATCAGAGACAAACTTTTTTTGCTTTTTATACGATTTTTCTATCGGTTTCATCGCTTGACCCGCAAAAAAATAACCAGCTAAGGCAAATAATATACTAAATATGAAAGTTAACAGAAGCAGAACCCAGACAATATTTTCAATTAGGTGCTTTTCATTCGTAATGTCTTTTCCGATTAGCACATTTCCATAGATCATCCCTTCATGTTCTAATGGATATTTAATGACAAGTAAATGTCCTGTCTCCCACTCTAGCTCTTTTTTTACCTTTAACGCTTCATTACGTACGTTTAACTCTATAAGCTCTTTAGACAAACCGCGAATGGTTTCTTCTCCCTCTACAAAATTTTGCTTAGCGTCATATAAATAGTAAAATATACTTTTCTCTGGTTTATATTTTAATTTTCCTTTTTTATGTTCTTTAATTTCCTCGAAAAAATCATGTGATTCCTTGTAAAAAAAGGAATCTAATTCTTTTACTTGCTCTTTCTCAATCATTGATGAAATAGTAAAATATAAAATGATAATAAAAATGACCAAAATAAATAATAGTGATGCTGTAAACAAAATGGTCAGCCTAGCTTTAAGCGTTTTAAACATCGCGATTCCTCAATTTATAACCGACACCACGAATATTCTGAATATATGAGGCTTCCCCAATACAATCAATTTTTTTTCGAACAAGTTTAACTAAGGCATCGAGTGCATTTTGGGAAACATCAACATCAAAGCCCCAAATTCTTTCGAGAAGAAGCTCCCTCGTCATCACTTGATGCTTATTACGTAGAAGAAGTCTGAGCAATTCATATTCCTTCTTTGATAATTCAATTATTTCCCCATCCCTTTTTACCTCGTGTGTATTAAGATTTAATTCTAGACCATTACAAGTTATTAACTCTTCAAATGGTTTTTCCGTTCTTCTTGATAACGCCCGTAGTCTCGCTGCCAACTCCTCGAATTTAAAAGGCTTCACGAGATAATCATCTGCACCAGAATCTAGACCAGTGACAACATCCTCCACTGAATCTTTTGCAGTAAGAAATAGAATTCCGCCTTTATATCCTTTTTTTCGTAATTTTTGACATGTTTCTATTCCATTTAGCTTAGGCATCATCCAATCAAGTACAACTACATCATATTCAGTATATAAACTGTAATCAAAAGCATCTTTTCCATTTTTCACCCAATCAACACGATTAAATTCTTTCTCAAGTAAATGAAAAATCATTTTCCCCAATCGTTCGTCATCTTCCGCAAATAGAATATTCATAAAAACCACTCACCCTTAAAATGACAGTACTTTATCTATACAATAGCAAATAAATCTGATAAGAATATGAAAAAAACTGATAAGTTTAATATTTTTTCAATTTAAAGGGTGATTATAAATTTCCTTTGTAGCAGTCTAAAAAATCAAAGCATAAAAATTTGTCCATGATTATTGAACAGGCAAACAATCTTAGCCTTTCTAAGCTTCCAAAAATAATTTTTCTGGGTCCTCTAAAAGCTGCTTCACTCGTACTAAAAAGCTAACCGCTTCACTTCCATCAACAATGCTGTGATCATATGAAAGAGCAATATACATCATCGGTCTAATTTTGATTTTTTCATTATCAACTGCAACAGGACGATTTTAAATAGAATGCATGCCTAGACTTCCTCTCTCAAATCTAGTAAACAAAGTAATTCTTTTGTCGATTAATATCATTAATTGTCTGAATATTACCAACTAAAAAATACCAATATTTGTTATAATAGGTTTGTAAATGGAAAGGGGTGAAACAAACTATGAAAAAGAAACTTCTATACATAGTTATGGCTTTTGGTTTTGCAATAGCTGTTACTGCAACTCCAGCTACTACTGCTGAAGCTAGTGTTTGTATTGGTGATGACAAATATAAACCGAGACCTTGTCAAGCTTAATACTGTTCGAAGCGCTAAGTTTCTTAGCGCTTTTTTTGATAGTCTGAGATAATCTAGTAAACAAAATACAAACTGTGTCAATTAACCTATCCACCACGAAGGACAATAATTGCCCACTCGTCAAATACATTATTTAACTGGCGCTATTTTTTGTTTCCTTAAATCCTAATACAATAATGGTAATATATTAATTATTGGCACCTCATATGGATGTACATCCTTGATTATTTTCTTCACAAGTTCTATATCCCTATACGAGCACCTAAATTCCATTTTACATTCTGTACCAAAAGAAATTTCTCCTACTTCTCCATCAAATGGAGTTGATCCTTCTAATGGTCTCCAATAACCATTAACTATTGTATAGGAAATAACATTGTCATATTTCCCTTCTGTTAAAACACCAATTTCATTTAATTTATTCCTTAGCTGCACAATAAACTCTTTTGGTAATAAAACTTCAACTTTAACAAAATGAATGTCCATTTTATATCCCCTTTTCTCAAGCTATAAAAATAATAGCATTTTAAAATGAAACAAACCCTACCTTTTGTTTCTTTGATTTTTTTTCTTACTATTTCTAGACCTTTTTAAATTCCTCGATAATAAAAGAACCCCAATAGAAACCAGGCCAATTATTACTGCAGGCATTACATAATAAAAGAATATAATAAATATCTCAGTCTCTTTATTCCATTCCAAACTTCTTCACTCCTACCTTGTGTTTAATAAATGTCGCTTACATGTTTCCAGCCTCCTTCACCCAATTGCCCATCTTTCCAACAACGACTCAACAAGATTCATCCGAATTCTTCCTCTTTCCCCCCAAATCTTTAATTTTCGGTATGGGTTCTTATAAGTTGTTGAAAAAACCGAAAAATGGAAACTGATTTTCAAATAATTTTTTTGATAATCCCATTATTAAAATTTTCCTAAGATTAATGGGCTATTGGTTTATATTTGTTATACTAGCAACATGGTTTCTTGCCATAAACCTATTTAGTCAATTGCACATTTATTTATAAATACGGACAAGTTTTAAAAAATTGAATACTATATAACACGCCACTACATGAAGATACCTCCACAAGCAATTACCATACAGGCACAATTATTAGTGCCTGTATGGTGTTGTGTGAATTACTTTTTACTCTTGGTTTTCTTTGTTTTTGATAATATTTTTGCTACATGTTGCAAAATACTTGATGTGAGGTGTAACTATGTGGCCGTTTCACCCTTACTGCAACATTTACTGTTTCCAATACTTTTGTTCCTTTCTAGTAAACTAAATATTTTTTCGAAACCAAATACCTAGGTCAAAAACTATGGTATAATTTTCTAAGACTACAAGGAAATGAGGTTTTATCGATGCCAGAAATTAAGTGGGGATCCCCATTAAGTTTAGCTTGTTTAGGTGTATTCTTAGGTGGACTAGGAATATTTTTTAAAGCAATATGGAGTACTTTTTTGTAAACAGACTATTTTAGTCTGTTTTTTTATTAAATAAATTGGAAACATAATAATTCTTTTGTCGATTAATATCAATTATTGCCTGAATATTACCAATTTATAAAATACCAATATTTGTTATAATAGGTTTATATATGGAAGGAGGTGAACTGATGAAAAGGAAATTCATTACAAGTATCATTACTGTGCTAACAATTTTTACTTTTTCCTTAAGTGCAACAGCTTCAACTACTCCAAGTCATATTTGTACTAAGCCGCCTCCATTAGGATCCTGCATTCAACCTTAATACATATAAAAGCTTATAGTTTTTTAGCGCTATATTATAGCGCTTTTTTTGATGTTTATTAAACACAAATACACAAAAGAAATGTAAAAAATCACATTATTCCTTAACTTCAAGAATATATCCTTCTCAAAGAATCTAAATATTGATAACTTATTCAGCAATAAAGATAAATACCTAGGATTATTTACCCGAAAACATATGGTTAATTATTAGAAAGTATGTAATAATGTAGAAAATTAACAGATGATTGGGGAAGTAAAATGAAAAAGACTCTTATAAGTATATTTTTTGCTTTAATTTTATTAACTGCTTGTGGTAACCCAATAAAGGATGATTTGTTATCATACATAAATGATGATTTTACGCCTCTAGCTTATTTAGAATTAGAAACAATGAATGCTTTTGATAGTGTTACTGGTGCTAATTACACAGATGATGAGACTACTTATTATACCTTGATAGATGAAGTAGTTCCAAAATACAGTGAGTTCATTGATAAATTAGAGGCAATTATGCCAGATACAAATGAAGTATCAAAATTGCATGAACAATACATCGATGCTGCTAATCTTCAACACTCTGCATTTTTAACTATTTTAGATGCGTTAGAAAAAGGGGATCCTGGACTTATAACAGAAGCAAACGAAAAGCTTGACGAAGCTAGAAAAAGAATTCGCGCTTATGAACAGAACCTTAAAAAGCTTGCAAATGAAAATAATGTTGAAATTGATATGAATGAATAGAGCAAGTGCCCCTCTAAACGAAGGGCTTTTTTTCTTACATCACTTTCTATTCTAATTCCGCAATTTTCCGTGCCAATGGCAGCTCATGCCCATACATAAAATTGATTAAATCCGTACCGTGTATAGAAGAGTAACAAACTCTTCCAAATTTATCTTTTTCTATATGACCGATACATTCATGACCGGCCAATTCCATTTCTAAACGAAAACCTCCAATTCCTGCAAACAAATCTAGAAATATAATACCGATCACTTCCTTGCGAAACATAATAATTCTTGTGATTAATATATTTAAGTGTACAAATTTCATTTGTAGCCAATGTTCATAAAATGATTGTAATGAACTAAGGAGTTGATAAAATGTATTACCAATTATCCTCAAACGATCAAAGGATTAACAACGCTCTTGTTTCTGATATCGCCAGAGCAATTGATGGTGAGTATTCAGCAATTGCTTGCTACAAAAAATTAGCAAACATTGCACCTACACAAAAAGTAAAGAACAGAATAACTGAAATTCGAAATGATGAGAAAAAACATTTCGAAACCTTTTCTCAAATCTATACCCAACTTACTGGTATGAAACACTCCCCTAAAATCACCGAGCAATGTCCTAATGACTACAATTCTGGACTTGATTTTGCATTTAATGATGAACAGAAAACTGTAGATTTTTATCTTGAAATTGCGGACAAAACAACAAATTCTACTATTAAACATGCATTTACTCGAGCTGCAGCAGATGAACAAAATCATGCTGTATGGTTCTTATATCTTTTAAAATAGAGGTTCAATGCCTCTATTTTTTTAAAAGAAACATAATACAAACTGAGTCAATTAATCTTTCATTCCTACTATTTAATCCTCTGTAGCTTTGGTCCTTCCTCGTTTTCATCATCAATAGAAAGTTGTCCAGTAGCTACAGAAACATTACCTTCTCTATCAACGCTGGATTCAATTCCTTCATGGTCATCCTCATAAAACGTTTATAAAAACAAGAACTTCAAAATAACTCTAAACACATCTAGTAAAATCGGGCAGTTATCGGGCAAATTTCAAGGTTTAATCAGGCAATTTTTATATGTAATCACTCGGAGTTTCGAGCGTCATTGCTCGAGCTCTTTTTTCTTTTATAAAATATATTCCCTCTAATTTCTATTATTGGTAATATTAAGTCGTATATAATTAACCGAAGGAGGAAGAGTATTGAAAAAAATAATAGTTTTATTGTTAGGGGTATTTTTACTGACAGCTTGTAGTAACAGTACAGGAGGAAAAGAAGAACTTTCAACAGCAAAAGTTATAGAAGCTTTTAAAGAAGCTGGATTAGAAGCAGAAGAACCTAAACAAATGACAAAAGATGATTATGGAATGGCGCCAATGAAAGCGAAAGATGCTCAGATCGTAAAGCTACCGTCATTGTGTGACGATTGTAATGCACGTGTTTTTAATTATGAAAAAGAAAAAGATTTAGACCAAATGAAAGCTTATTATGACGAATTAGGCAAGGAAAGTGCAATGTTGTTCTCCTGGACTATTAAACACAAAAATATTCTCGTACAGTTAAATGGAGACTTACCAGAAGATGAATATAACAAATACAAAGAAGTTTTAGAAGGATTTTAATAAACCCATAAAACCGTCTCTTATGAGGCGGTTTTAATTATTCTAAGGGTTCTGGGTTGTCCTACCAGCCAATTTATATATCCCCTGTCACTCAATTTATGAAGAAAATCACTTATCATCGATGGTGACTTCACATATAATACTTCACAAAGATCTCGATATGAAGGTGGATAACCATGTTCATGTATATAAATTTTTAATGCCTCTAAACTCTTCTTGTCTTTGGTTAATTTTGCATAATTTAATCATCTTTTTCTCCGTTGTTTGACAACTGATAATTTGTAAACTGTCCTCAGCTGCTGTTTATTACAGTCATCTAATTACATTAATTGATTCTGAAATCTATATCAAAAAAAGCAGATACTAAGACTAAGATCTAGTCTGAGTACCTGCTTTTTATAAAAAAATCATCTAAATGTAATAATATTATTATTCAATAATTGGATTATCAAACATAGCCTTATCATACTCATTTTTTAATAAGGACTTATAAAATTCAGTATTTCTTAGATAATCTTCTAAACTTACTGTAGAAATAACTTCATTGTTTGCACCATTAGTTAACTCTATTTTCATCTCTTGTGCTATATCCGCAATGTTTTCTGAATCGTTATTGCTCTTATCATTAATCTCAAAAGATTTAATTTTTGCTTCTTCAATAGTTTCAAGTGATATATATTGCCAAACTGTTTCCGGAAAATCACCATCTAGAATATTGTCTGCAAAATTTAAATTATGGTTTGAAGGATTTGGTTGAACCCTAAAACCACTTACTCTAATATTATCTAATGCTTGCTTCATTATGTAATCTGTAGTCATATACCCAGCAGTGCTGTGATAAATATTACTACTCCAATTATAATAATTATAATCTAATGGAGCTGTTACTCTATAAGTCCATCCATATGCTAGCATCCCATTATAATTAAACTCTTTATACGTTCTCCAATGATATATATCATTACCCTGATACGTTTGAGCAAGACTACCTGGTCTGTATGAGCTATCTATAATCTTTGTTATTTCTATTTAATTATTTTCCAAAAAAAACTTATAATTGTAATTAAGTTTACTTACAGGAGGAGTTTATATTGCCAAGAATATTTATTTATTTTAGTTTGTTGGTTGTAATTGCTTCTTTATTTGGTTGTACAAACAGCTACCCCTATCCAAATGATTTACCCGATAAAGGCGGATATTCAATAATAATTATTCACTCTGAAGATGATGATATGGAAAAACCAGAATTCATATCCAATCTTTTAGAAAATAATATTTATAAAGTAATACAAGTTTATTATAGTAAGCTTGATAATATTTATCCGAAGCTAGATGTTAAAAGTGCACCATATTATATTTTTCTTGATAGTAAAGGAATTATCTATGAAACATCTGACATTAATGATGCTAATAATTTTTATAATGAAGCAATAAATAAAAATGCACATTGAATTTATAATGAATATTTAATATATGTAATAAAAGCCCTCTTGAAAGAAACCACAAAGTCCATTTACCATCAGTATTCAAGATTCGAGGGTAATTTTTGGCTTTATAAAAATCATAATACCGTTTAACAATTCTAATATTATGTTTTTTCCTTAAATAAGGAGTTCTCTCAATTACCTTTACTCGGTTACCAATTTCGCACATTTCTATCGATATTGATTTTTTGTTACCTGGACCATTCCCATCCGTTGCATGCCAAGCTACATGATTCGGCGGGATAGCTTCGATAATGTGGTTTTCATCCACAACATAATGACAAGATGCTGTTCTTTTAATCAAAGGGCTATCTGTAAGCCAAGAGCGCTCATTTTTGCTGTAGACTTCATATTTGCCGTGCTGTGGATGGTGATAGTATCCGGTACCATTGTTAAATTCGGTCTACGATTATAAGGAGTGCTAAATGGAATGTGGTCTTTGATAATACTCATTATTTATCACCCTTTTCAAGCAGTTTCTTGGCACCGCTATACAACCTTCTTGAAGAATCATTGTATAACCAACCAGAAAATCACCATCATTCTTACGGATTTCAAACTTTTCTCCCTTGTCGCAACAAATGAAAAGGATTCAGGCAATGTTTTCAACTTGTGTTTTTTCAACATCCTCTTTCCCTCCTAATCAACTGATCTATCAAACTGGCCCAGATTTGTGTTTTACAACAAGTTTTTTACAATTATAGGTAATAAATACTGTTTTTTGAATTCTTTCAAAATATTATGTTAATTCGCTTGTTTATATTATATAATCTCTTTGGGAGGTGATAATATTGAAAAAGAAAATAGCAATGCTATTATTTGTATTTTCAGTAATCACAGTATCATCTGTATCAGCAGCTCCTCCAGATAGAGAGCCTATTTGTATTAAAGTGCCTGGTGGACTACCTATTTGTGAATGGTAAAATAAACAAAAATATAATATTTTAGACTATTAACCACTATTTTGTGGTTATTTTTTTGCACAACAAAGATATTTTAATTAAACTTCTTCGCACTCACTTTTATATTTCACTTCCTTCTCATTTCTTAATCAAATTCATTTTTTTTCACTCCTCATATTTTCTATGAAACTCGCTGCTTCTTAAAAAATAAAATCTTCTCTTGATTAACAACACGATAATTAACACCCTGAACATGTTCTATTTGTCCGATAATACAACAACCATCATCAAACGTAGCTTTAGCCTGTTCAATCGCTTCTTCTTTGGTATCAAAAGCCGAATATCCCTACTCGATTTCTAATGGCGAATATGTCCATTGACCTTCCACATTTCATCCATTCTTAAGAAATTCCTTTACTCTTGTGTTTCCTTAATAAACGATATTACTTACTGTTTAGGAACTTTTATAACTTTCTTAGCAATTAGACTTCCAATTAAAGCAGCAAAAGCAGAGACAAATGTCATATAATACATTTTAATTTCATTCCATGGTGTTAAATAACTTACAATGCCTACTACAATCAACGTAAAAAACACTGCAAATATTGACTGTTTTGTATTTAGTTTCAATAGATTCATAGCGTGCTCCGCCTTTTTTCATAAAATTAACATCTTAATTATAGCCAACAGTACTTTTTATTTACGAAAAATTTCCTCTATATTAATGTAATGGTAATAATGTTAATTTTTCCATGGTGGTGTGATATATGAAATTAATTAAACGTTTGTCCTTTTCTGTTCTAGGTGCAGTAACAGGATTATGGTGGTCCACTCAGCCCGTTACTTTCAAACATCGTGTTAGATGAGCTCGATAAAGAATTAGAGAGAGAGGTCATAAATTCGTTCGGTACGCAGATGACTGTAATATTTACGTGAAAAGTAAACGTGCAGGCGAATGTACGATGGCAAGTGTACAGCGATTTATTGAAGGAAAACTACGACTTAAAGTAAATGAACAAAAGTCAGCAGTAGACCGACCGTGGAATCGGAAGTTCTTAGGGTTTAAGTTTTACCTGCCATAAAGAACCGAAGGTTCGTATTGCGAAACTTTTGCATAGAAAGAAGAGAACTGATCGCTTGTAAATCGATAAATGGTTCTATATAAATTAGACATTAATGTTAAAATATAAAGAAAATTATGAAGGAATGCTCTCTAAACTAACAGCAATTTATCGAGACAAGTCATTCTCTTTTATATACATCAAATGCTTAGACAAACATTTTCCTTCTAATAAAGATTTCCGCCAAACATAAATTGAGAATCCAACAAAGCCACACCGCAATGGTGTATGACGTAACGTAGGAAAGGTTTACACCATGGTGAATAATTGTGACAATAACGTAAATGGTCATATTTGCAAAAGAAAGGAAAAAACTACGAATTATCCAATGTTTGTGGGGAATTATTTGTTTCTTTTTAATAAATAAATACCCCTTGAGTGTTGTCAAAATCCATAAGGTGTTTAAAATGAGAAACCCAATTGTGCTAAGCCATCCCCCTGTTGCAAAGAAAGATACATAGAATCCAGGAATGTAGTTCAAAATAATCGACAAAACATAAATACGTCCATTCCAACGGTGAAACTGCAACGATTTCAAGCGAATTCGTTTAATCAAACCTAAGGGTCCTGTCATGAGAGCTGCTATAGAGAGAAGAATGTGAATACGAATCATCACAGTCCATAATGACTGGTTCATTAGGAATTGATCTTTATTGGAAAGAAACCGTTGAAACAACGGGTCAATTATAAAGTTTTTTGAAAGCGTATGTAGTACCCACATTATAGGGATGATTATAATAAGAATATTTGTCACTTTTTTTACTCGATCCATTTTTTCCATCCTTTTTGAAGATTACTGTAGGCCTTTATCTAATAAGTAAAATTCATTTTAATTCGATAGGAAGCGCTACCCTTTCATTTTAAATGGAGGCTGAAAGAGTAGCGTTTTTCTTTCTTAATGAAATGATTTATTCCTAAGCTCCATGGCATTCTAATTCTTTATTCTCTAATCTTTAAAAGGAGCATTCATCACCCAATCTACAAACCCCATACGAAGCATAGAAGAACTCAAATTATTTGGCTGTTGCTGTGCATTTTTTAAATCGGAATCATATTTAATAAGTTCAATCATAGATTTTTTGAAACCTAATCGAGGATAAACCTCAATTATAAAATTAAATGTTTCCTCCGGAATATCTTCTATACGTAAACCAACTATATCCATTCCCGCCCCGAAATGAACTAAAGCAATCTCTGGTTGTTTTTCTTCAGCAATTTCCGAGGTATGTAGAATAATAGCTTCACGTACTACATCAATTTTATCTTGTGAAAAACCATGAGAATGAAGGAATTTTTCTGCATGATCAGCACCTTCATATTCAAATGAATGTTTACAACAAACATGCTCTGTAAGACCAATATCATGTAAGACTGAAGCAAGATAAAATAACTCCTGATCATATTTAAATCCATATTTTTTCCCCAATGCATCACCAAAAGCATATGTCCGTAAACAATGATTATAAAGAAATTTTGGAGAAATCTCGTAAACCAATTGGGTAGCTTCTTTTGCTACCTTACTATCTGGAATAATAATGTTATGCATAATTTCCTCCTAAGTTTTAATTGTTTTTCAATAAATTCATGTCGGATATCAATAGCATGATATGAACATTACGTGCTAATCAAATACTAATTCTCACAACCTCATTTTAGAAATTCTATTCTTATCTTAAAAGAGACCGTTCGGTCTCTTTTAAGATAACTTATTATATGTTAATGTACAACTAAAACATGTTACAATTTTTCAACAATAATAATGGAGGATATTATGCAAAAAGGTGAACAAACACGGAGACACATTGTTTTAAAATCGGCAGAATTGTTTAATCAAAAAGGCTATGCTGGCTGTTCAATGAATGACATTATGGAGGCTACAGGGCTACAAAAAGGTGGAATTTACCGTAATTTTAAAAGTAAAGATGAGATTGCTTTAGAGGCATTTGAATACGCCATTGATACTGTCTATCAACATTTTTCTGAGGCGATACGCAATGCTAATACAACATTAGAAAAGGTTGGTGCTTTTTTTAATGTATACGAAGATGTAATAAATAATCCACCAATAAAAGGGGGATGTCCTTTGCTGAATACTGCTGTAGACAGTGATGATACGAATCTACTGTTAAGAGAAAAGGCACTTGGAGTTTTCTATACATTTCTCAATATGGTTGAAGGAATTGTAGAAGAAGGTATTCAAAACGAGGAGTTAAAACCGGATATCGATACAAAGGCGATAGCTTCCTTTATTGTTGCAACCCTCGAGGGAAGTATTATGGCTAGTAAACTAGAAAGGGATAATAAACACGTTACTTATAGTAAGCAACACGTGCTGCGTTATTTGTTTATGCTACAAAATTAACTTATTTTTTATTTTGAGAAACAACGAGCTTTTTGACTTAATGGTGATGAGATTGTATCCGAAATAGAAAGATAATCTGTCTCCTTTCTTTATTTACTATGAATACTATAAAAATTAGTGTGGTTAAATAGTCTTTAAAGAAATAAAAAAACGGATAACTTTACATTGAATACTGTAAAGTCATCCGTTATGGATGGTTATGATAAATGCGGATATACAACGTTAAGGAAAAAAATTTTAAAAATTCCAATTTCTTATTATTAAATTTGAGAAATTGGAATTTTTTTCATTACTCCAGAATAGCGCCCGATTGCCGAAGATCAAGATAATTATGAATGCTACCTTAAGCTTGTTATTTGTAAACTCGAGTAACTCTTTGACCCAAGTTACAAGCAACTTCAAACGATATGGTTCCTAACATATTTGCCACTTCATCTAATGATATCAAATGATTTCCTTGACCTCCATAGACTACAACCTCATCACCAATATTTACACCCTTAATATCAGTAACATCAATCATACAAAAATCCATACATATTCTACCGAAAACAGGAGATTTTTGTCCGTTTATTAGAACGTAAGCCATTCCAGATAAGCGTCTCGAATATCCATCAGCATACCCAATCGGAATAGTTGCAATAACTGCTTTATCTCTTTCAATTTTAGTTGCTCCATATGATACACCATCCCCTTTTTCGAGTGTTTGAATATGGATGACTTTGGTTTTTAACTGCATTGCTTGTTTTAGATTAACTTTTGACTTATTTACCTCTTTAGATGGATAAAGACCATACATTGATATTCCGATACGAACCATATCGTAGGTCATATCTGGCATTTCTATTGTTGCAGCACTATTCGCAATATGAAATAGGGGAATAGAAACTTTTCGTTTCTCCAATTCTTCCAATAACCTTTTCCATCGATTCTTTTGTTTTTCTGCATACCATTTGTCGGCTTCATCTGCGGTAGCAAAATGTGAATACACTCCTTCTAGATAGAGCCCATCCATTTTTGAAACGATATCGATAAAATCATTTGCTTCTTCTGCTATCAGTCCCAATCGTCCTATTCCTGTATCGACCTTTACGTGAACTTTTGCCTTTTTTCCTAAGATCTGTCCAGACTTTGATAAAGATTCTGCATGTTCCATATTAAAAATTGATTGTGTTAAATCCCAATGAACAACATGATTCGAAGCTGAAGGAGGTGTGTATCCAAGTATAAGTATAGGTGCTTGAATATCTGATTTTCGTAGTTCAATAGCTTCTTCTAAACTGGCCACCGCTAAATAATCCACTCCACTATCAATCGCTTTTTTGGAAACCTCGACACTACCGTGTCCATAACCATTCGCTTTTACTGCAGCCATTATTTTTGTTGAGTTAGGAATAATTCTTCGAAATTCACTAATATTATGTGAAATATTGCTAAGGTTAATTTCAGCCCATATTGGTCTATACATTATTCCCCCTCGCTTTAAGTGAATTTTCAATGATCAAGTCAAGTAGCTTATTATAAGGAATACCCGCTGATTGTGCGCTTTTTGGCAGCAGGCTATTTTTCGTCATCCCAGGTAATGAATTAACTTCTAACACATAAGGGATACCGTTTTTAATCATCATGTCGATTCGGGCATAAACACTACATTTCAATGATTTATAGCAAGTCATTGCAGCACAAGAGACGCGGTTAAGTGTTTCTGAAGAGAGTTGGACCACCTCTTCAATGGTATCTGCATCATTATATTTGGAGGTATAATCAAAAAACTCTCCCTGATGACGAATGGAAACCACAGGTAAAAGCTTTCCATCCAATATAGAACAAGTGATTTCCTCGCCTTTTATATACTTTTCGATTATCACTTCGGAATCCCATTTGAATACTTCAGCAATCGAAGACTTAATCGTGTCTTGGTCATAAACAATTTTTACCCCTACACTCGAACCTCCTGAATTAGGTTTCACAACTACTGGATAACCCATCTTATCTATTTCATCCATTTTAAGTTCTTCCATGTTAGTAAGGTGAATCCAATCCGGTGTTTGCACACCTTCATAACGGATGATTTTTTTCGAGATATTCTTATCCATACATAAACTGCTAGACAGTACGCTACTCCCTGTATAAGGAACTCCGATAGTTTCAAGGGTACCTTGAATGGTGCCATCCTCTCCATACCTGCCATGTAGCGCCAGTAGAGCAGCGTCAAGATTTTTCGCCTTTTCAACTAAATCTTCTTTGTTATCTAGTTGGATCGGTACAATTTCATATTTATTTTTATCTAAATTCGCAATCATTTCCTCACCTGTCATGAGCGAAACTTGTTTTTCAGAAGAAAACCCTCCCATAATTACGCCAACTCTCATTTTTTTAGCCTCCATAATTATTTTTTAACGTTTCACCTATAATACTAATTCCCTGAATAATCTCTCTTTCTTTCAGCCTAGAAAATCCTAAACGTAAAGTATGTTTTCCACTACTGTCAGTGTAAAAAACATTGCCTGGAAAAAAAACAACTCCCCTTTGATAACATTTTTCTAACAGCTTTCGTGAATCGATGTTGCTTTCTAGTTCTATAAAAAGGTGGAGTCCGCCGTCACCAGTTATTCGTTTAAAAGGAATAAATTTCTTACAATAATGAACAGCTAATTCATACTTTTTCTTATAGACTGATTTAGCTTTTTTTATATACTTCTCAAAGTATCCATCATTCAAATATTGATATAACACAGCTTGATCTAATGTAGACGTGTGAATAGTTCGAGCTCTTTTCATACTTTCTAAGTAATAAATCAAATCTTTGTCTGCTAAGATCCACCCAACCCGTAAGCCAGGAAAAAGAATTTTAGAGAAGCTGCTAATATAAATAACATTATTGCCTAGTCCGGCGAAGGCTGCCAACGATGCAAGATGTGACCCTGAGTAACGTAATTCTTCATTAAATCCATTTTCAACTATAGGAAGCTGATATGCGGAAAACAGATCCATGATTTCTTTCCTTTTTTTAGAGGACGTTACGATTCCAGTTGGATTATGATAAGACGGAATTAAGTACGCAAAATCATATTCTTTCTTTGATAAGAATGTTTCTAGCTGACTAACATTGATACCGTCATTATCCATTTCAATTCCATCGATTTCGAAGCCATGTAATCGAAAGAGCTTAAGTGCAGAATCATCGGTTGGATTTTCACAAATAACACGGCCGTTCTTTTTATTTAGAGAGGATAAAAGGATATCCAGACCTTCCGTGAATCCATTGGTAATTAAAACATCTTTATTTCTAATGTCTACTCCTTTAATTTCCATGTAGTGAAGCAGGTATTCGATAAGTGGTTTATAGCCTTTTGCATATCCATAGTTAAGAACGATGTCTCCTTCAATGGACATCCGATTTAAAAAAGCCCTTTTAAAATTTTCTACGTCAAAAAGCTTTTCATCGGGTGCAATGCTATTAAATGAAATCATTTCCTTATTCCAGCGCACTCCATGCTTCATGAGGTCCAATTCATCTGCCAAAAAGGTTTGCTCATTGATTTTTTCAGTCCAATTTAACTGGAGGGATTGGGATTTGAAGGTCTCAACATGACTTACAAAGTTTCCTTTCCCTTTTACCGCATAGATAAGGCCTTCTTGTTCTAGATCCGCATAGGCAGTTAGAACGGTGTTGCGGCTGATTGATAATAAAGAACTAAGTTCACGAGTAGATGGAAGCTTTTGATGCTCTAGCAAATGCCCGTTGGTTATCATTTTTTTAAAATATTCCTTAAGTTGAATATATACAGGACGGCCTTCCGTAAGCTTAAAATCGTTAAACACTGCATTCATCCCCTTGTTGACATTTTTACATATCTACACCTATTCTAAAAGGTCCACACAATATGTATTTTTACTGTCTTGTGGTAGGGTGTGGAACTATAAAAATAGTCTAATGAAAAATCCTGAAAAATTATAGTTTCGAAAAAGACAATGACTATTTATCACTTATGTAAAATGTTAACAACTTAATGAGTTGTTAACTGAACTTTATTCTGAATATAAATAAATATAATCGGGTACAATTGTTGAAATAATTAAATCCCAATCTCTCAGTCATATAAGTGAGAAATTGGGATTTTTAATAATCGAATATCCTTAACGTTGTAAATCCTCGTTTTGCTGGTGGTACCCCTTAAAGGAAAGTTTCTTTACACGGTCAAACTACCATCTACTGTCACAATCGAACCGGCCATGAAACTTGATTTATCGGAAGCTAGGAACAAAACTGCTTCTGCAACCTCTTCAGGTTCACCATGACGCCCCATTCTAACACGTGACATTTCTTCTGGTACGTATCCTGTTTTTTCCATAGTTTCCTCAACACTTTTAAATAGTGGTGTAACGATTCCCCCTGGACAAACGGCATTGATTCGAATACCTTTATTGGCGTATTCAATTGCAGCCCCTTTAGTCATACCTATTACGGCATGTTTACTTGCAGAATAAACAGCAATGCTATGCTCTGGGCGAATTCCTGCTGATGAAGCCGTATTGATAATAGATCCTTTGCCTTGCTTCTCCATCACTTGGATTACGTATTTCATTCCGAGAAAAATGCCCTTTACATTTATGTCCATAATTCGTTCGTATTCTTTTGTTTCCACAGTTGTAAATGGAGCAAACTTTTGAATAATACCCGCATTATTAAAAAAGACATCAATACGATCATATTTATCAATAGCTTGTTTCACATAGTTTTGAACATCTTCCTCTTTCGAAACATCTGCTTTTATAAAAATACCTTCTCCACCTATATTTTGAACAAGCTTAAGCGTCTCTTCACCTGTAGCTTCGTTAAAATCAACTAGAACCACTTTATACCCGTTTTCAGCGAATTTTATACTTGTAGCTCTACCGATCCCACTACCTGCTCCTGTTACGATAGCAATTTGATTTTCATTAGACATATATATTTCCTCTTTTCTTTGTTATTTTTCATTGTGGGACTAATTTATTATAATTTGATTTTTAAGTAGTTGGTGGCCCTCTTCTTAAACCTTGCTTATTCATCATTGTTTTATCCTCTAGTCAAGTGACCCGCTACTTCTTTCTCTTTTTGCGATTTAGCTTCAACATAGTCATCATAGTTGCCGTCATATACAATGGCTCCTGTTGGAGAGAGTTCCAACATTTTGTCAGCTAGCTTATTCAAAAAATAACGGTCATGAGAAATAAAGAACAATGTACCCTCATAATTCATAAGTGCAGATTCCAGCACCCCTTTACTGAATAAATCCAAATGATTTGTCGGCTCGTCTATAATAAGAACATTAGCTTTTTGTAACTTAAGCTTTGATAGCGCAACACGTGCTTTTTCACCACCACTAAGAGCAGATATTTTCTTAAACACATCTTCACCGGTAAACAAGAAATTCCCAAGTACAGTACGAATTCTACCCTCTTCAATATGAGGAAACGTATTCCATACCTCATCTAATATCGAATTATTGGGATGTAAAGTCGATTGCTCTTGATCGTAGTAACCAATAGTAACTCCATTTCCCCAAGTTATTACGCCACTTTCTGGTTTATAATCATCGAGTAACGTCTTAAGTAATGTTGACTTTCCAACACCATTTGGCCCAATTAATGCCACCCTTTCACCTCGTCGTAGCTGGAAACTAATATTCTTTAATAGAGGCTTTCGTTCAGTACCTACTCCGACATAGATATCAATATCTCGAACTTGTAACACCTCTTTATAAGACGTTTTTTCTATTGAAAACGACATCTGTGCACGTTTTAAGTCTTTGATAGGTTTATCTATACGTTCAATTCTCTTAAGCTGCTTTCGTTTGTTTTTTGCACTTTTAGACGACGTAGCCATGGTGATGTTCCGTTGAATGTAATCTTCCATCTTCGCAATTTGTTCTTGCTGCATTGAATATTTCTTAGCTAGAATTTCACGGTTTTTCTCTTTGCTCTCAACATATTTCGAATAGTTGCCTACATATCGTCGTGCTTCGGTTCGCTCAATTTCATAAATAATAGTTACAAGCGAATCCAAAAAGTAACGATCATGTGAAACAACAAGGATAGTACCAGGATATGAGCGTAAATAACCTTCTAACCAAGCTAAAGTAGTAAGATCCAAATGATTTGTCGGCTCATCTAGAATAAGCAAATCTGGCTGTTCCAACAGTAATTTAGCTAAAGCAAGTCTCGTTTTCTGACCTCCACTTAACGTGTGAATGAGTGTGTCATTAGGAAAATTTCCAAAGCCCATTCCGTGCAGAACACCACGAATTTTTGCTTCTATTTCATAACCACCATGCTCCATAAACCATTCTGATTTTGCTGCATAACGATTCATCACTTTTTCATATTTTACGGGATCTGCTATTAAAGCAGGTTCACCCATTGTTCTTTCTAACTCTCGAAGTTCTTTTTCAACCTCAAGAAGATTAGAGAAAACATTCATCATTTCATTCCAAATCGTATTCTCCATCTCTAGTCCACTATTTTGGCGCAAATAACCAATCTTTGTTTCTTTTCCAATATAAATTTCCCCATTATCGTTAGGGATATCCCCAACAATAATTTTTAATAAGGTTGATTTTCCAGCACCATTCACTCCAACAAGGCCAATCCGATCACCTGCTTCAATTTTCATTGATATATTTGAAAGTATTGGATCACCTGAATAACTTTTACTAATACTGTTTAATTGAAGTAACATTTATATCACTCTTTCCTTATAAATATTGAGCAGCCTGTTTCATGAATTTCATCAAACAGGAAGCCACAAAAACATATTCATTTCAATTTTTCTCCTTTAGAACGCAAAAAAAGCGCCGAATAAACCGGCGCCTAAAGATTGCGTAATCCTTTAACAAGTACAAAATTATTTAATATCCTGCAAATTTTGCTTTAAAACACAAAAAGACACCGAAACCGGCGCCTAGTAATTGCATATATTTAATCACAACTCAAAGTCAGTCATTTAAAGATATTTTACAAATCCTAAAATAAGAATGCAAAAAGCTTCCGGTAGCTGTTTTCCATATGAAGTTTGCTTAAAAAAGGGCAGACTGGTCCCGTTGCAAGCAAATCCCCAAGTAGCATATGTGACTTTACTTCTTTTTCCAATGCTACATTTGCGAAAACAGTTTTCATCACTTTTTCCTCCTTATTACTTAATAGTCTTACCTATTTTAACATATGCTGATAAAAAAACAAAGCGCTTCTCCTTGTGTCTACTTGACAGGAATCAGCTCAAAAAGGGATACACCTTTTAGCTGCCCGGGGAGAAGAAAAAGGGAAGCAATTAGTTGACGAAATAAAGGTAATGGATGTTAAAGTCGATTTTGTCAAAACTGATATGAGTATTGAGAAAGCTGTTATGAATTTTGTTGATTTTGCTATAAAAAAATACGGAAAAATTGATTATTATTTAGGAAACCAAGGTGTTATTTACGAACCAAAAATGTTTGCGGATACTCCCGAAGCAGACGTTGACAAAGTATTTAGCGTTAATGTTAAGGGTGCATTTTTTGGTATGAAGCATGTAATAAAACAGTTTTTAAAACAAAGCTCAGAAAAATATGACCATTATTTCCTCTTCATCAGCTATTCGTTCAAAAACCGGCTTTGGTGTATACTCTGCATCTAAAAGAGCCGTATTAGGTTTAGTACAAGATGGAGCAATTGAATATGGGCCAAATAATATTAGAATTAATGCAGTTTGTCCAGGTGGTATTGTTACACCGTTAACTGATTCAACAATTTCATCTATGACAAAAAATAATTTCCAACAACCCAGACCATCTGTAGCTCTTCTAAATAATGGTGAGTTGGGCGAACCAGAAGGCATCTCCTACCTGACCCAACATACATGTCGCCCTTTTATGATATAAAATATAGCGAAATATTTTCAACCTCCACTTGATATAAACGATTCTAATTTATTTACGTTGCCACCGTCCATTAACATGGCATAAAATAGAAATAAAAAGTTGAACAAAAATTCAAATAAAAAAAGGAAAGAAATATTTCTTTCCTAAAAAATTTTAAACCTCATTTACTTATGATAAGGTTCTCCTTTACTAGTCTAAGTGCGGTTTATTTTCGTTACCTAACACTTTCATCATCAACAAATAATCAAGAATCAAAAGGATGCACAAAATAAAAAGCATATTAAAAAAGAAATGCTATTCATCCGTCAATTTACTTTTATCATAGTTTTTGTTTATTTAAATGATAAATAGCGAGAATCAGTTTCCTAGGATTGAAACACTGCCAATTTCAATACATTCTAATGAGTCATCAGATAATAAACTTTCAATAACTTCTTTTTTTCCGCCTACAATTGAATAATCCAAATCATAATCAGTATATAGACACCATGTTTTACTTTGATTCCACCAATAAGTCGCTGAGCCGTGTGGCTGTTTGGAAAGATCGATTAAATCTTTTAAGTCACCGAAATACAAATACCCGTTTGCAACAGGATCTATGTTTACAGTTTTTAATAAATCATAATAAAAATAACATTTTTCCCCTTGGGTAAACGGTTGTAATACGGAAACAATTTTTCCAACCTCATTAAGTTCCATACTTCCTTCATCTGGAAATACCATATATCTTGGATACCCTCCTAACGAGCGGAAGAAGTCCCTTGAACTAATAGAGTTTGTATATTCAATGTTATATTTTTTTGCTAAATCTTTAAACCATAATCTTTCTCCTATATTGAATTGAACTTCTTCATCCGGATCACATTGGCTCCATAAAAGTCTTTCATCCTTAATATTCTTATCACGATAAATGGGATGTAAGATTTTGCAAAAATAATGATATCGGTTAGGTATAACATTTGATATGAATCCAACTTTGTTTCGATTCGTCTCCTCTTGAATCCATTCAAACTGAGTAAATGTGGTTAATTTAATCATCAAAATTAGCCTCCAATTCAAAGCTAGACCTAAAATCTTCTATAGACTTTTTTACCTTGTTAATTATTCAACAAGATGTGATAAATTCCTGTTAGTTCTATTAATAGCCTGTATGTTATATAAATTTCACTTTTTTTACTAAATGCAAAACCTATTCAAGAAACAATCTTGAATAGGCTTACTTACATTTTTTACTAAAAAAACATCATTTACTTATGATACGGTTCTCCGTGTTATATCTAAATGAGGTTTTCAGTTTGTTACCTACTAATGTTTCTAACAAGAAAAATGTCCAGTTTGTCTTATTCCCCCTACCTACTACCAACACTAAAGTATCACTTCTTATTAGCTTCATGTACTTTCAACTGCTTCCCTTTGATTGTTGTGTTCTTCATCTTTTTCAACACAATCGGACCTTTATCATTTAATATTTCAACATAAGAAACAGTATCTAAAATTGTAATGATACCAATATCCTCCACTGTTACTCCATCAATTTTTGCAATCGTTCCAACAAAATCTACCGCTCTAAGCTTCTTTTTCTTCCCACCATTAAAGTACAACTTCATGATTTGCTTGTTTAATTTTTCACTTTTTGCTTGTTTAATCGTTGGTTCCACATCCATTTTTGCATCAAAAGCAGGTTTCTTATCTAAAACTTCCTCTTTTGAAGGAGCGGCCATTTTCGGAATCTCAAAACCAACGTATTCTTCAATTTCACTTAAAAACCGATCTTCAAATGGTGTAACAAAAGTGATGGCTTTCCCTTTTTGATCCGCTCGTCCTGTTCTTCCCGTACGATGGACATAGCTTTCTTTCTCTAACGGGAGGTCATAGTTGATGACATGTGTGATATTATCAATATCTATCCCTCTAGCAGCTACATCCGTAGCAATTAAATAGCGAAATTCTCCTCTTCTAAAGTCATTCATCACGTCAAGCCGATCCTCTTGTATCATGCCGCCGTGGATTTTATCACAGCTATAATCCAAATCCTCTAACTGATCACACAAAGTATCTACTCGATCTTTTGTTCGACAGAAGATGATGCAACTATCTGGATTTTCAACAATCGTTACATCTTTAAGCATAGAAAATTTATCGTCTTCTGCCACTTTAAAAAGAGAATGATCAATTTTATCAGTCGTGAGTCCCGTCGCCTTAATTTCAATATCGATAGGTGTTTTCATATAGTTAAGTGCAAGGTTTTTGACCGCTTCTGGTAGAGTAGCTGAAAATAGCATTGTCACTCGTTTTCGAGGTAACTCTTTAATGATGGCTTCTACTTGTTCAATAAATCCCATGTTTAACATTTCATCTGCTTCATCGATAACAAGATAGTTAATGCGATTTAAGGCAAGAGTACCTCTTTCAATATGATCTAACACACGGCCCGGTGTACCAACTACTACATGTGTTTTTTGCTTTAATTCTGTTTTTTGGATGGCAAAAGGTTGTTTTCCATAAACAGCTGTTGCTTTTATCCGTTTAAATCTGCCTATGTTTATGAAATCCTCTTTCACTTGTACTGCAAGTTCTCTAGTTGGTGTCAAGATTAACGCTTGAGGCTTATTTTCCTCCCAATCAATTAATTCACAAATTGGAATCCCGTATGAGGCAGTTTTCCCACTTCCTGTTTGTGATTTCACGACAAGATCCATTTTCTCTAACACAAGAGGTATAACCTTACTTTGAACGGCTGTTGGATTTATATATTCTAAGCTATCCAGCGCGTTTACTATTTCATTACTTAATTGATAATCTTTAAAACTTTCTTTGCACATAACTAAGCCTCTTTTATTTTGGATTATTTACCTTATTATTCCCGTAAAAATCATTACCTTATACAAACTACCATTATACGCGAACTTCACCTTTTAAATGAGTTAGTGCTTGAATTAATAAAAAAGTGACCTGCCTTTTGGGCAAGTCAAGTGCTCGGTATGGAAATTACTCCAAGCATAGAAATCTTCAAGCCCTATTTGAATTAATTGAAATAGATGAAATCAAATTAATTATTGAAGTTGATTTTTTTAATAAATAAGGAGGGAGTAATCCTCTCTATTTATTTTTTAAAAACCTCATTTACTTATGGTAAAGTTCAACTTATCGTTAATGGCAAACGCTATATTCAAACGAATATAAAAGCAAAACGAAACAAAGCGATTGTCGGATTAATTGTGTACTCTTTGCTTAATTTCTTTTACAGAATAAGTTTGGTTTTGGGATGAGTAAAAATGTATGGACACACCTGGTTCAATTAAATCAATAGAAAATAAAAAAACACGAGGAATACTGTATGAAGACCCCAGTTACATCTCGTGCTAATGTTACTTTTTATGTTGTATTGAACAATTATATCTTATTATTTTGGAGTAGTGTCATTTCAATCAACCTAATTATTTTAAATTATTATTCTTATAAATCTCCATAGCTATTTTTAAAAATTCTTGCTCTTTCTCTGTAAAAGGATTTGAAAATGCCAATGGCTCTGAAGTTGGCAACTTCTCTTCAATTAATTCAAGTTTCCCTTTCACGGTTTCATCCATAAGTTTTAAAAGCACTTCAATTGTTTCTTGAGATTCATTTGAATATGGTGATACTTCATTGAACGATAACTGTTTAATTTCAGATAGAACTTTAGTCCATCTTTTGTCTAAATTAATTTCTTCTGATTTATTTACATTAAATATCGTATCCACTATATTTATAGAAAAATGCTCTTTAAACCACTTCTCTGTATCTTCTTCAAACATTAATTTTTGAAGCATAGCACAAAACACTTCTATATTAACTAGCTTTTCCGATTTCACAACATCAATCATATGGCTTAAATCAGATAAAATATTTATGATTTCAAGTCTTCTCGCTTCAAATAAATTCCTCTGAAAGTTTAAAGACTTTAATAAAATTCCACCTTCAACAATATTTTTTTCAAGCATATCTTTGACATCCTTTAAAGGGAAACCAAGAAACTGTAATACTTTTATTTTTTTTAGTAATGTTAAATCGTCCTTTGAATATAATCGATGTCCACCCTCAGAATAATCACTTGGAATTAACAATCCTATGCTGTCATAATATCGGAGAGTTCTAACGCTTACTCCAGACTCATGTGCAAATTCCCCGATAGTAAATATACTCTTTTCCACCGATTTATCCCACCTCTTGTTCCTATAATTAACTCTTTAGATGTTTTATTTTTATACTTTTAAGTATTTGATAACGGGGTAAGAGAACTTTTTTCCCTTTAGGGTATAAATAGTTGCTGTTAGTATCAATATTGTTTCGAGAATTATAAGTACATAGGATAGAGTTGAAGCAATATTAAACTTCTTAGATATAAGAGTTAAGGTCAAAAAAACTGGAAAGAAAGTAAAATGGAGATTCATTCCTTCCTTTGCATGATTAGTAAAATAATCATTTCTTCCCCTTGATACTAAGTATACAAAAATAGGTAAAACAAAGGTAAGCAAAAGTGAAAACAAATGCATTAAACTTGCCAATACCCTATTCAATAAACTTTCCTTTTTCATACTACAGCTCCTCCAATTGCATAATTTTTATTAGTTACCTAATACTAGGTAACTAAATTAATCATAAAAGGTGACGCAACTGGAGATTCAAGTTCAAAATTTAAATTAACCAAACTAAGTTTTATCAAAGACTAATAACAACCATTCAAATCTCGTCAAAGGAAGTTAGAATATTGATAAATAGAGTTTCTGGAAAGAGCTTTTCTAATCCCCTCCCCCATATTCAGGGGATTTCCACTCCTATTCAAATTTTATCGAATTATTATGCCAAATTGTACTTGTTTGAAAGTTCCTTTGTAAGCTTCAGCACTACTTGTTTGCCTCTCACTTGTGGTACGACTCTCCGTTACACCTGAAACGGAGGTTTTTCACTATATATTTATTTATTTAATACTAACTACTTTTTAACTTCTTTTACATATTCCCATGTTTCTCCATTATCTTTTGATTGATAAAGTGCACTACTATTACCATTATAATCTCCATCTGCTCCTTGCCCGACTAACAGATTAAAAACCCCATCTTTCTCATAAGGCATACCTGGAGAATCGAAAGGACTTATAGTCTGTCCACTATCTAATTTAACTTCATGAGGTAAATAATTTACCTTTTTAAAAATTATGCCTCCATCATCTGTGCGATATAACTCTCCGTTCGTGCCAGAAGGACGGATTGCTCCTATAAATCCAAGTTTATCATTTATAAAAGTTATTCCTGACACACTACCAATTCCTCCGATGAATGGATCTTCATTTATAACCTCCCATGTTTTACCCCCATCAATAGTCTTGCTTAGTGTATAAAAACTACTTCCTAATGCTTTATCTGTAAAATTTAGTTGATAACCAACTTCTTTTGATAGGAAAAACTGTTCGTTGTTATTAGTTAACTCTTGTTGCTTCTCTTTAGAACTATCTTTATTTTGCGTAGTCTTTGGTTTACTCCAACTTGGGTCACCTATTAAGTGATATCTAGCAGGTATGATCTCTTTCTCTTTTCCAGGGACAAATATAGATACCGTATGTCCAATTATTTCAGAAGTTGCTACTTCAAGATGATGCTCCTTACCTTCATCATCAATATTAATAATCCCCTCAGTGTTATATCCCCAATTTCGTTTTCCATAATAGACCAATCCATACTTACTCTCATTCCACTTACTAACGGTTTGCTGAACTGGAATAGCGTTAACCGTTTTAATTAGGGGTTCTACTAGTTTATCCTCATCATAATCGGCACCTGCATATCCATTTAGCCATACAGTAATATCCTGTGATTTATTTACATCATAAGATATTAAGTAAGTTTCCTCTTTCCCATCCTCATTTTTCCCATAAACAAATGTATCAAAAGCCGTGATTGTTCCATCTGAATTAAATGTAAGCATAAAATCAGTTGCCATATATAGTTTCTTTGGCAGAGTATACTCCTTATTTATATCTTCAAAAATACCTTCTACTCCAGATTCATTTATATTATTATGTTCAAATTGAACTGTTCTTTCATTTTTTAATCTTTCAATAATCCACGCAAGTTTGCCACCATAATTTGTTGCACTTTTATAAATCTCTACTCCATAAAATAATGTTATTGCCAAAATAATAATTATAGAAATATATCGCCATGTATTTGATTTTTTTGAGCCATATTCTCTATCTTTTATCATTCTAATAGTAGTAAATGCAATGATAGATATTAAAAATACGATAGATAACAATAGAATATAAATATTATTATTCATTCTCCCATACTTACATAATGAAGCTAACTCATAGCAAAAAATCCAGTATCCAATTATTATTATTGGATTTGTTAATAATGATCTAACTATCCTTTTTATGTTTTTCCTAAATATGAAAATCACCCCTAATCAATAAATCATTATTAAGTTCCCATCCTGTATTATGACAAGAAAACTCCTCCGTCCGCTGATATTTTGGTCGGCGAATCAAAAATATTTTAGTACCGCAGAAGAGTTTTTTATACCACGCTGAAAGCTTTTTAGAACCCTAGGCCTAGCCTACGGTTTTATCTTTACAAAAAAGAACAAGCTTATTTTATGCTTGTCCTTCCTCAAATAATTCTAAACGCTTATTAAATTTCAGTCTATATTATTTGATTTCTTAACTTATACAATCTATACATTTCAACTGTAAACTCCAGCCTACTTGTAATCATTTCTTGGTCCTTCATCCATTATAACTTCTCCCATATTTGTAGACCCCATCCTAAGTTTAGGTCTACGCGGAATCTTATAACATCGCTAACGTTTTTTTGTTTATAATGAACTAAAACATAATATAAACAAAAAGGATGTTTTTCTTGCTTTTTCCATTTCGAAATGATCCTAGAAAAACTTTAATCCCCTACCTAACCAATCTTGATGAAAAATATTGGACTTTGAAATCAGATGTTTATCCAAATAATCTTGCTTGGATAATTTCTCATATAACTAGCAGTGAAGATTATTGGATTAATGAAGTTGCTCTAAATAAAAATTGTATTTTAAATGTTAATGAATACTGTTCCCCTAAAGAAATCTTAGAAAGCTACATTCAGATCAGAATATATTCAGATGATATCCTACACCAATTAGAAGATTCTCAATTAAATAAATTAGTTGAAGTCCCTAAGTTTTCAGACGGATGGAAGCCACCTACAGTGCCTACTCTAAACTGGCTGTTTGATCATGTTTATTCACATGAAAAATACCATATTGGACAAATTGCAGTTATTGCAAAAATTAACGGTTTTCAAAAGCCTTTATTTTAAGATTGTAACAGGAGGGGAAAATTTCCCCTTTTTTTACGTTTTATACATCTAAACGTACTAAATAAAATGCTTAATCTATTTAGTCAATTGCACATTTTTTAAAGAACACGGACAAGTTTTTAAAAATTGAATAGGATATAACACGCCACTACAAGAAGATACCTCCACAAGCAATCAACACGCAGGCACTATTGTTAGTGCCTGTATTGTGTTGTGATATACATTTTTACTCTTTTGTTTCCTACTCTCCTCCATCATCACAATCTAGAACTTCGTTAATTTCGTATTTACTTTCATTCATACTGTAAATTGTATTATCTTCTTTGCCATTCGATTTTCGAATAAAATCAGACAAGGTAAAAGTTTCAAGAACTTTCTCCCTTTCTTTATGATTTATTAGAAAAAATATTGTGACAACAACTGCTACTGCCAACAATTTCATAACCTCACTCCTTTATGGTCAGTATATATTTTATTAGAGTGAGGCGTGAGGCTAAACTAAACTCACCTTTTGTTTACAAAAAATGCCTTTTGTATTAATGTTAGATTAATATTGTCAATATTTTCATGGTGGTGTGATATATGCAGTTAATTAAACGTCTAGCCTCTAATCTCCTGGGTTTATTAATTGGTTTCATCATTTATTATCTTTTTACTGGTGAAAGTGTTGATTGGTTGCTTATTGCACCTTTTTGGAGTAAATCTTATCGTTGTAATATTAACTATTTTATTAGGTAATGGTAAGCTTGGAAAAAAACTTAAATCGAAAAATAAATAATCAACTAAACTATCAGCGAGTTTCATATTTAATTATCACGATGTTTTAAAATTTCATAAACTCATAAGCTTCATTCACCAATCCAAAGACACAATTCATATATTTGTCATATGTCACACTTATATCTAATTTTTAGGGTAGTAAAATTATTGTGATAGTATAAACATTCCTAAGGAGCTGAATCCAATGAATTCAAGACACCCAAAGTCCTTCGCTTGTTATTTATTGATTACTCTGCATTTTTTTCTAGGGATAGGGGCGCTTTTTAGTGGAGCAGCTTTGATTCTATTTCCTGATGGCTCGATTTTGCAGCTGCCACTCAATATATTAGAGCACACACCGTTTCAAAGTTTTCTTATTCCAGGCCTTATCCTATTTATTGGACTTGGAATTGTACCATCTATCACCGCAATCTTTCTTATCTCAGAAAAACCATTTATCGCTGAAAAGCTTAGTATCTATAAAGACACACATTGGTCATGGAGTAGTTCTCTTTACATTAGTTTTATCTTAATTATTTGGATTACGGTTCAAATTTATTTGACTCAATTAATTGAATTTATACATGTATTTTATATATTCCTTGGTCTTTTAATTATGGCAATTACTCTACTCCCATCTGTAAAAATGCACTATTCAAATACCAATTTGTCTCACACACTATTAAAAAAATAAAATGCTAAACCAGATTGCTTTTGAGCCTAAAGGGCTCTTTTTTATTTAGGTACTTCCATTACTTTTTTATTAATTAATAAATAGGTAATTTCATTAGGACAAATAGTAGGTTTATTTCATAATCTAAATTAATACTATTTTAATAATGAAGGAGATAAAATGTATTATAAAAATTGGGGACAACAATGTCCTCCTCAAATTTGTCCACCTAAAACACTACCCACTCAATACGATCCAGGACAAATTTCGCCAACAAAACAATATGCAGCCCAGTCCTATCAAATGAAGTAGTGTCACATGTTCATCCATCTCATAACACTACGGTAAATCAACATTTATTACCCATAAGCACTATTTCCCTCACACTGAATCTGTCGTAAACGTATGCAAGGAACAACATATTATGTGCGGAGCACCTTATAAACCTCGCTGCACACTAGGACGACCTTTTGGATATTAAGTAGTAAAGTCCCTCAATGGGGGCTTTTTTCTTTTATTCCATTCTGTACACATAATATGTTGTTGGACCATGGTTAAAAAATGATAAAAAAAATTGAAAATATCCGATAAAATTGAATAAAATTTAGTAGACTTAATTAAGATGATTTCATCCCCTTATCATCATTCAAGCACTAATGAGGACCCCCTTAATTGATTTGAAGGGGTTTTTCTATTTATAGAAAACATAATATTTCGGTGTAACCAAATTTAAATGCTCTTCAACAAATCCGTCTAACGCCTCCAACTAGTCTGATTTTAAATAGTCTCCTACTTCATTTTTTAGACTTCCACTACCTTTATAATGAACTTCGAGGAATCTTCCCCGTAAGGAAGGAGGTAGTTTAAATATGAAGATTAGTGAATATATCAAAGAATATTCAGATATAGTTGTTCTTAACATGTATAGAAGCGTTCTTAGATATCGGGAATCTAGTAAAAATACTAATCGACACGAAACTGAATCTCTATTAATGATACTTGAATCAGAAGTAAAAAAGCGTAAACTGATTTAGTATTAACATAGGTGTAATTACGCTCTAGATTCACATTAAGGGGAAGGTTCTTCGTAATTATCTTCCCTATCATTTAGTTCATTACATTAACGGAATGTGGTATTAATCTTTTTCCCACTCCCACAAACATAACAGCCCTTTTGCTGGTATTGGCTCGGGCAATACATATAGATTCATAAGTTCCCATGCATAGCGACCTTCTGAGTAGTCCCCAAACCACCATTCATCACCTTCAATGAGTAAACCATTTTCCATTCCTGCTTTTTCTTCATCGTACATAGACATATAATCCGCTGTAACCTTATGGCACTCCACTATATCTACTGTTGCGATAACCGCACCGGCTGGTAATTCTTCATGTGATTTAATTTCTTATTGTTCAATAGTCGTTTTTAAGATTTGCATTATTGTGCTAATATTTACATAAATAAAAATACTAGGAGGATACCTTTATGAAATCGTATGAAACTAAAGTAAAGGAATTTTTAGAATCTAATAATGTAAATGCTGAACACTTCGTATTTAAGCAATCTTGCCATTCTGTACAAGAAGCTGCCGAAGCAGTAAATGGTTCAGCAGATGATTTCGTCAAAAACATTTGTATGATTAACTCAAATAATGAATTAATAGTGGCTATTGTAAAAGGAAACAATAGAGCTAGTACAACTCGTGTTGCAAAATCATTAAATATAGAAAGGCCTAGACTTGCTAATGGAAACGAAATTATTGTACGTACAGGTTTTCCTCCAGGTGGAGTTCCTTCTTTTGGTTTTCAAGCAAAATTTTTAGTTGATCCAAAGGTGACAAATATGGAGTACGTATACACTGGTGGTGGTTCTGAGAACTCATTAGTTAAAATTAATGTGAAAGATTTATTAGAACTCAACAAAGGAACTATTGTTAAAATAAGTAAATAGCGATTCTTATCAACCGTATAAAATGCTGTTGTTTTTTGTATTTTAATTTGTACATTTTTTATCAATTACCCATTTACAAATGTTGAAAAATTCTTTTTCTAGTACGTCCAAATGCAACATTATAAATCAAATGTTTTTTAATAGTTTTGACATATACAACATTCCATTATTGATAGAATTTACTTAGGAGATATTTTCTAATAATGGAAGGGCTGATTTGTATGCTTAATGTTCTACAAGATTTCTTTTTTAAAAATGTAATCCTTCCAACTGTCTCACTAATTAGTGGCATAGCGTTGCTTTATTTGGCCGCAAAGTATGGAGATTCTATTTTCGAACTCCTCTTTAAAATATAGCTTAATTAATTACAGTAAATGAAGGCGTTACATGTGAAATGCTGGAGTTTTTTATTATCCGCTCTTCTCATTTCCATAGGCGTTACTATGTGTATTAATTTTGTAAATCTAGATAAAAGTCATTCAGAATTCAAAAGTGTATATTCAGGTTTTAATGGAGCCATTTTGACAGCAATATAAGATAGTGATGGCATTGAGTATTTTGAAAACTATAAAAATGACTTTATTGAGAAGGGTTCATCACTTTGGATAAATTTTTATAGAGTAGCTACTGCACTCGCTCCTGGTATTACATCATTAATTCTTGGACTAACTTTCCTTTTACACCAAGTTATGAATACTCAGAGAACTATTAATAAGCATTGTTGAGTTTCATTTACCATCTCCGTAAAACATACGATTCTTGTGCTTTTGTTGAATTTCTAACCACAGTAATTTCTGTGTTTTTTTATGAAACATAAAACAAAATAAGTTACTTATTTTTTCCCTCTTGGTAACTCTTTAAAATGCATAATCCAACCTTGAAACAAAAGGCGAAATTCATTTAATCCAATATTTCTACCTTTGGCTATGGTTTGTTGAATTACTTTTCCTCCTGGTGTTGTATCATTCGGATCGTGCCAAAGAAATTCAATGAAATCGGCATCTTGCTCGATTGAACCCGATTCCTTAAGATGAGAAAATTGTGGTTTTTGTGCTGCTTCAAATCCTCTTGATAATTGATTCAACATCATAAAGGTATCATGTATAACTCTATTGAAAAGGCAGTTACATTACAAAAGGTTGAAAAGAATCTGTGTGCTGGCGTAACGATAAAAGGCAAAGTCGCAGAAAAGACAATCGAATTTATTGAATCTGAGAACATTGCTAAATTTTTAAAGTCAGCATACGAATATGGTTATATTTATTGGCTATTTTATAAGCTCCTTATTGAAACTGGATTGTGAAAAGGTGGGGCAGCTGCTCCTCAGTGGACTGATGTTGATTTGAAAGAAAAAACAATTAACATAAATAAGACACTAGATTTTAAAGAGGCATCAAAAAATCCAGATGAAATGTTTGGTGATCCGAAAACATATTATCTCAATAAGCCAATCCCCCTTGCTAACGATTTACACTTCCACAAAAAAATATCAGAACCAAAATAAAATTGCATTAAATGACAATTATCATTTCGATTTAAACTAGTTCTTTGCCGAAACGATGGGAACTATATGCCTAAATCAAGCCAATTTAATTCTTTTTCCAGAATATTAAAAAGAGCAGGGCTCCCTTCACTACCTATTCATTCACTAAGGCATACACATGCTGTGCTTCAGCTAGAGGCTGGTACAGATACGCGAAATACCTTCAAGAACGATTAAGTCATGGGAGCATGCAAATTACTTCAGATGTATATTCGCACATTAGTAAAAAATTGAAATAGATAGAAACAGAAAATTCGAGGAGTATATGAAGAATGTCCTCGAATAATTTTTATAAAATAAAATCGGGCAATTATCGGGCAGTTATAAAATTCAATGTTTTATAACCATATTGCCCGATAAACAAAAAGCCCCGACACCAAACGTATCAAGGCTTTCCCCGATTAATACATACTCATATACTGCTCTCGCTCCCACGGATGGACTTGTGTACGGAACATATACTATGGGAGAAAAGCAAATCAAAGTTGGCTGAAAATGACCAGTCTACAGCTTTTGTAAAAGTCGTAAATCAAAATGAATCATATTAGCTAAAACTTTTGTGGGCATTTTGTGGGCAGTTCATATGAATATATTAAGAGAGTTTCGAGCATATTGACGGAAACAACTTGTAACTCTCCTATTAAAAATATTTTTTGTTAACAATACCCTTTCCAAATTTGGAATTAATAGTATACTTGTACTATAAAAATATAGGAGGGAATGGGTATTGTTGTCTAAATTATTTAAATCAATTGTTGTGCTAATGTTAGTAGTAGGAATGGTATCTTTTAATGGAAAGAGTGCAAGTGCTGCTAAAGTTATGTGGGGGAAAACGGAACTAAAACTAGGGCAAATAGGTAAAGTTACTATCCTATCTGATACAAACTTGGTCAAAACGGAGAGTGACGGGTCATTGTCTACTGTTCGTTCGATGAAAAAAGGCGAAGAATATCGGGTTTACAGCTACAAAAATGACCATGGTGGTTTATATGGTGTAGGTGGTGGAAGTTATGTTCAAAAGTCCACAAAAATAAAATATGAAACTCCATCTAAATCAAAACTAGCTCTATTACAGCAGGGATCTACTAAAGAGGAAAATGTCCCTAGAGAATATAAGGCGGCATTAAAAAAAGCAGAAGCATATGCTAAAACTATGCACATGTCAAAAGCAGGTATTTACGACCAATTAACATCTGAGTACGGTGAGAATTTCCCTGCGAAAGCTGCTCAATATGCAATTGATAATATTGTTCATAATTGGAAAGAAAATGCATTGAAAAAAGCACAATCATACGCGGAAATAATGAGTATGTCGAATTCTGCTATTTACGAACAATTGGTTTCAGAATACGGGGAGAAATTTACTCCAGAAGAAGCAAAATATGCTATTGAGAATTTAAGATAAACCCTAACTATAAGGGTTTATCCAACTACAAATCCGTCTCATCACGAGGCGGTTATTTTTTTACATTGATTATCGAACGAATGTTTGTATATACTCTTACTAAAGAGTTATATAAAAGGATGGTGACTATGGCAGTTATACCTTCTGAAGCACTAGAAGTAATTGATAAAGCTATGTATCTTCCAATGGTATTAACAATTTTGGATCGTGACAGATCAATATTTGAAAAAGCTCCATTTAAACTTAAACAACCTTATCTCACTTTAATAGAAGAAACTATAAAAGCTGTGGAAAAGGATTTAAAAGAAGTTAAGTTCAAAATAAAAAAAGACAGCATTAAGGTTCTAAAAATTGGACAAAATGAAAACTTTACACAGTATGTGTTTTATTACAGAGGATATGACGAGCAACGGGATTTTTTTAAACCTCGCCTACGTAATAGAACCCAAGAATTGTTAGAGCATTATTTATATAAACGATTTGATTAGCCACTCTCAATGAGTGGTTTTTTTACAAATTTTTCACAGGGACTTTCTGCCTAAATGTCTAATTATTAATGTAAGGCGGTGATTGTATGATTGCATTTATCGAGAACGGTGTAACATACAGTATTTTTGCAACCAAGGATGAGGTAACCGTCATTGCTAATACAGATGAGTTTGCTCTAAAAGTTAAAAGTAAAACATTTAAAGCAGCTATTGCGGATGCTAAAAAGGCAGTTAAAGAATTTGCTGAACCTGTGGTTGATTTACCTTTTTAACAAACCTAAGTGTGTGTAATCTATTGTTACTGCTCTACTCAAAGACATTGTATGTTATAATGTGTGTAATGTATAACGTTTTTTGGAGATTGGCTTCTTGCCTTTCTATTAACTTAGTAGGAGGGATTTAATTGGAATATAATCCTATAGAAGTATTGATTTTATTCATTGGTGTTTATTTGTTTTTTGCGGTTATTAAACTTGATAGTCGTATTAAAGGTATGAAATACACTTTAGATCAGATTTCTAAACATCTGGATACCCCTGAAAAACCAATAAATAACGAATTACTAAATAACGAATTACTAAAACTTCTTAATGAAGGCAATGATGTTAAAGCAGTAAAAAAGGTTAGAGAAACATTAGGACTTTCACTATTAGAAGGAAAACAGTACGTTGATGCTTTAAAATTTGAAGATAAGTAAATTCAAGTCAAATAATTCGTAACGTGAATTCATGATATAATGACTACAAATCAATAAAACACAAAAATTACACACATTAAAATAAACATAATTTCCATTTTGAAGATAAAAAAGCCCCTACTCATTGAAGTGACCCCTAAAAGTTAGACACGGTTATCTCATTAGGCAGCGGATTGGGTATGAGTCCGATATTGTATCGGACTCATGCCTTTTAATTTTGCCTTAATTCGTTTGTTGTTATAGTACTCGATATATTTTTCTAGTTCTAGTTTAAAATGTTCTACACTTTCAAATTCTTTCAAATAGAGAAACTCTGATTTCATGATACCAAAGAAATTCTCCATAACGGAATTATCATAACAGTTTCCCTTACGGGACATACTCTGGGTGATTCCTCTTTTTTGTAAAGCCTGACGATATTTCTTCATTTGATACTGCCAACCTTGATCTGAGTGCATAAGAGGCTGGTGATCTTCCGGCAACCGTTCTAGTGCTTGTTCCAGCATCGTTGATACGAGAGAGTACGTTGGTCTAGAGCCAATCGTGTATGTGATAATCTCCCCATTGAATAAATCTAATACAGGTGAAAAGTAAAGCTTCTCTCCAAATAATTTAAACTCTGTAATATCCGTTACCCATTTCTCATTCGAATGATCCGCTCTAAATTGACGATCTAAAATATTGGGCGCAATTTTACCTACTGCCCCTTTATAAGATTTATATTTTTTCATGCGTACAAGGCATTTTAAACCTAAATCCTTCATGATTCTTTGTACTTTTTTATGATTCACTTTTTTACCACGATTCGCTAATTCATCACGAATTCGACGGTATCCATAACGACCTTCATGTTCGTCATAAATAGCTTTTATTTCGATTTTTAAATCGGCATCTGGATCGGGTTTATCCATTTGTTTTACATAATAATAGTATGTGCTTCTATGGATCCCCGCTAGCTTCACTAATTCTATCACCGGAAACTCATGCCTTAATTCATAGACTACTTGCGCTTTGTCTTGTTTGGTGATTTTTCCTTGTTTTGAACTAAGGCATTCAACTTTTTTAAATACGCATTTTCCATTTCAAGCTGCTTAATACGTGCTTCCAGGGCTTCGACAGATCCTTCGGCTGGTAATTGATTTGTTTGTTTCATAGACTCTTTTTTCATGGATAGACACCCTTTCTTCTTGGATTGAAGGGCATCTAATCCTTGTGTTTCAAATTGCTTTTTCCAAACAAGAATTGTGGACGGTGCCCGCTATATTAAAGATAGCAGCTGTTTCAACAAAGGACGTACCGTGTTCAATCATATAATTTAGTACGTCTAGTCTAAACTGTTGTGTGTAATTTGTATATCGCTTTATAAATGCATCAACACCATTGTATTCGTATTGTTTAACCCATTTAAGAATTGCCTTATGATTAGTTCCTAATGATTTGGCTATTTCATATGAACTCTCATTTCCATTTAAGTAACGACTAACTGCTTGTACTTTGTCTTCTGAAGTAAATTTAGCCATATAAAAACTACACCTCCAATTGTTAGTTGGTGTCTAACAATTGGGGTGCAGTTCAAAATGGATTGCTACAGCATTTTTAACTTCTGCACTTATTTTAGGTATTTCCTCAATTGCACATGCTGATAAAAAAGTTGAAGTAATAAAAGCTGCCGATTATGAGATTTAAATATAAATCGAACCGAATATCCTTTGCCTAACCAGTTTGCTTCAGAGCCTAAAAAGGCTCTTTTTTTGGTGTGTAGTAACTTCCTTGCTTAACTCATTTCTTCATCGTCATTAGTAACAATTAACTAATTTTATAAAAAATCACAAAATAACGTATCCTTGGTTTTGTAATTTTGCTAATATTATGTCAAACAGATAAAAGGTGGTGATATTGTGAAAAAAGGATTAATTAAAATTGGTCTAGCAATGGTTCTTCTTGTATCATTCTCATCTACTGTTTCTGCTTCTACAACTACTTCTTCTATAATTAAACCTAATGCATGTAGTACCCCAAACATTTATTGTTGGGAATTCTATTAAAGTCTAAGGGAGAGCGAATCATTCGCTCTCTTGCTATTTAGGCATCATTATTACTCTTATGTTTACTTAATAGTTTTGTGTTATTATTTACTTATAGGTATTATAATAATCTATCGATAGGGTGATATTTATGAATATTCAAAGAAATAGTTTTGCTGTTTTACCCACTAATCTAAATCGATCTGTAAGTAAAGCTAGTATCCAAAAACAAAATGACTTTAATATAGATGAGAAGAATGATTTTAAAGATATGCTTTTGTTAATGATAAAATTAAATAATGAAAAAAAAATAATGCAAGCTTTAGGTAATAGCGATGCAAAAATACCAAAAACTGATAAAGAGTCTATTAACAAAAACAATGATAATGAAAATGAGCCCTGTCAAACTGATTTAGAAAAGAAAATGGATACCGATGCAATGGATAATGCAAATAATGATCTTAATGCAAAAGAATTGGAAGCAGCTAGTATTAATCTAATTGCCAAGATTCTAGGGATTAACGATAAGGAATATTCTTTTTAATAGGAACCCTAATGGGTTCTTTTTTACTCTTTTTTATTAAAATAACGACTGTTGCTTATATCCGTACTCTGCAGCATATGGGTTAATCCAAAGGACTTCTTTTCTCTTAAGGCCATATTCAGCTAAAGCAGGAGTCTCTTCTTTTCTCCAATCTTTCAAGTAGCTGTCATATAAATCATTCCGGTACCCAGAGAGCAAAACAGGTCCTTTATGTTGCAACAAAGCTTCCAATAATTCGATGTGATCTTCATCGTTCATTTCATGTTTGTACTGCTTAGCTGTCCTTGTTTCTAACAAATATGGAGGGTCTGCATAGATACAAACATTTTTATAGTTATGACGTTGAATCACTTCAACACCTGGTCGTTTTTCAATCTGTGCCATTTTTAATCTTTCTTGGACTTGAAGTACCCATTGAGGGAGACGGTACCAGTTGAACAATGCATACGCTCTTTCTCTACCTTGAACATCGTTTTTCCAACCTACCTTATAACCATTTGTTCTAAAACCATGACCCTGCCAACATTGGACAAGGAACCTTCGAGCCTTTTCAACTTCATCAGCCGGAGCTTCATTTTCAAAGGTTAAATCGTATTCAAGTCTAGAATAAGGAGTGCATTCAATAACTCTGGCCAGTTCTTCTGGAGCTTCCCTTACAACTTTAAAAAGGTTATAAATATTGTCATCAATATCATTTATTGTTTCGATTGGACTTGGGGTTTTCGTAAAGAAAACTGCCCCACTTCCGAAATATGGCTCAATATATGTGTGGTGCTCAGGCATATGGCTAATTATCCAGTTAGCTAGAGACCATTTTGAGCCTGGGTAGTTCAATATTCTCGGAATAGCCATCATGCTGCCCCTTTCTAGTAAACTTGTCGTGGTAGCCCCATTCCTACCGGAAATGGAGGTCCACCCTGTTCCTTGTAAACTTAATAATTCATTAGTTGATTACATTTGCTATAATAAGGAATATCTGTATATTTGATGGAGGTCAAAAATGAGTAAATACACAGCTATTTCTTTATTGATTACTTTTTCCTGTATTGTAGGTTTCTTCGTTTTGGCTCCAATTATGGGTGAAGCGGATGCTATTTCATTAATCATGATTGTTGGTCTTGTTATTATTTTGCTCCTATCCTTCGTAATTGGATATTTGCTGAAGATAATAGATTTACTTAAGAAACAAGATAATTTAAAGTAAACATAATACAAACCGAGTCAATTAATCTTTCAATTTCCCAGGCTTAACGAAAATATTTCTCCAAGCTGTTTCATCCTTCATCCGATTGATTTCTTTACAACGGCGAGCGAGTGATTTGCTCAACCGCCGTTGTGCATCATCCTTTTTACTGTTTCCCTATCAATTCCAAGGAATGTTTACCGTAATAAACATCTTTTGCCTTAATCCATAAAGGATAGTCTGGCAATTCTTCTGATCCTGTGTATTTCACAATAATAATGGAGTCAACTAAGTTTTTATCAACTATCCCTAAACCTTGATATAAAACTTTCCCTTTTCTGTTCCTATAGATAATATTAATTTGATCCCAATCTTGATTTCTTCGCTAAAAATCGGTGATTTAAAACATATGTCTCTTTTCATCCCACTCGTTCCTCCTGATCCCCACGATATTCACTAGGATTAATGCCTGCTGGTATTCTCCATCCGTTCGCCGCAATTCGGTCAATAAGCTTCTTAGCATTATCAAATGACCATGTGCCAACATGGTCAAAACCTCTGCCCTCAAGAAAACGAATCTGTTTAGGGGTAGTCAAGCCTTCTTCACGACGTTTATCTAAACGTTCTAATAGCTTTGTAGCTTTACCAGCGTTGTCTATTTCATCAGGCAAGATTCCTAGCTTTTCTAGTGTTTTAACTTGCTTCTCACTTGGCGGCCCCATTTCCCAACCGAACGCTGGAACATAGTTTGCTAAGTCCTCAGCTTGGATACTCATTTCAAATTGGAGAGGATCGACAAGTTTACGTTTACGTTTCTTCATTTCTGCTAACTGTTTGGCAAGAGCTTCTTCACGCTGCGCAACAACGTCCTCGACTGCTTGTTGTTCAACAATCTCCAAATCTAGAGGAATGCCAGCTTCTTCAATCTGCTTCGTCATCGCTTTTGCCACTTCTTCATTTTCAGCAATCAAGTGCGCCGGATGACATAGCTCATGTCGATCTGTATGCCAAAGAAAATCTAGCAATAATAATTCTGTTTTACCTTCAAATAGTCGGGTACCGCGCCCCACCATTTGGCTATATAAGCTTCTAACTTTTGTTGGCCGCAAAACTACGACACAATCGACTGATGGACAATCCCATCCTTCCGTTAAAAGCATAGAATTGCATAATACGTTATATTTACCTTTATCGAAATCTTCCAATATTTCAGCTCGGTCTTTCGACTCTCCGTTAACCTCTGCTGCCTTAAAGCCTTTTGAGTTTAATAGTTCAGTAAACTTTTGACTTGTTTTAACTAATGGGAGGAACACGACAATCTTTCTGTCATTTGCATTCTTCCACATTTCTTCAGCGATAGATTCAAGGTAAGGCTCTAAAGCTGTACCTAAATCACTTGTTTTAAAATCCCCAGCTTGCTGCCCAACAGAAGACAAGTCTAATTTCAAAGGGATCGTTAACGCTTAATGGGGCTTAAATATCCTGACTTAATTGCTTTTGGAAGCGTAATTAGTTGTCAACATAATAAGCTAACATTTTTGTTAGGTTTATTTGTTCATCGTTAAGGATGGTTGATATGGCAACGTTAGAACGTATTAAAAAACTATGTAAAGAACGTAGTATCACTGTGAGTATTTTAGAAGAAAAGCTAGATCTCCCCAATAATACTATCTATCAATGGAAAACAAGAACTCCCAGTACCGATAGGTTAGAAAAAGTTGCAGACTACTTTAATGTATCTGTCGATTATCTTTTAGGTAGGACGAAAGAACAAGATATCGATACGATCGCAGCTCACTATAACGGAGAAGATTGGACTGAAGATGAGTTGGAAGAAATTGAACGTTTTAAGGAATTTGTTAGATTAAAGAGAAAGCAAAAAGGAGAATGACATGTATGAAGCACTTCTAAGAGAAGCATATG
The DNA here is from genome assembly GCF_046351715.2 of Cytobacillus sp. Bva_UNVM-123. NCBI lineage: Bacteria > Bacillati > Bacillota > Bacilli > Caryophanales > Bacillaceae > Cytobacillus > Cytobacillus sp. Bva_UNVM-123. Next base: position 2,224,789 of record NZ_CM177772.1, on the reverse strand, counting down.
ATCAGAATGTAGAAATTTATGAAAAGCCCATGAAACAGACCATAAGGGGATTGTACAGTGACAATATCATCTGGATTAACAAGTGTATCCCCTCTGCCGCAGAAAGAACTTGTATTCTTGCTGAAGAGCTTGGACACTATCACACGACAGTAGGCAATATTTTAGACCAAACGAAAGTTGAAAATCGGAAACAAGAATTGAGAGCGCGCTACTGGGCTCATGAAAAGCTAGTGCCTCTCCATAAAATTGTACAGGCCCAAAAGGAAGGGATACGCAATCGGTTCGAATTAGCCGATTATTTTGGTATTACTGAGGAGTTTTTAGAAGAAGCACTAAAAAGGTATAAAGAAAAGTATGGTTTATTTACTATCGTAAATGGGATCGCTTTATACTTCGACCCTCTAGGAACATTAGAAATGATTGTCTGAAAAAATTTATCTTTTAACCTCCTAAGGCGGTGATAGTAATGTAAATGATAATAATTACTACATACAAAACTAAATGAAAGGAGAAATAAAATGGCTTCATTCCACAAGTATAAAAAGAAAGGTTCGAATAAAGATTTTTGGGAATACCGCATACGTTATAAGGATCCTATTACTCATGAATTTAAAGAAAAATCCAAGAAAGGTTTTACAGGTAAACCTGAGGCAAAATTAGCAGCTGAGGAGGCAGAACGTTTAATTCGTGAAGGCTATGAAGAAACTGATATTTCCCTAAAAGTATACCTAGAAACATGGCTTGAAGAACATAAAAAAGGCTCAGTAAGGAAAAATACCTTTGAGCTACATGAAAGAAACGTAAAAAATCACATTATTCCTTACTTCAAGAATATCCTGTTAAAAGATGTTAAGCCGCTAATGTATCAAAAGTTTATCAACCACTTGCACGATAAAGAATATAGTAAAAGGACCGTAGAAATAATTCACAGCACTATGAATAACGCTTATGAAAAAGCTCTCATCCTTCAGAAAATAGATAAGAATCCATGTGTTGGCGTTACTATTAAGGGTGAAGATAAAAATGAGAATATCAAATTTATTGAGTCTGAACAAATCTCAAAATTTCTTCAGGAGGCATACAAGTATGGTTACGTCTACTGGATATTCTATAAAGTTCTTTAGAAACTGGATTACGAAAAGGTGAAGCAGCTGCTCTTCAATGGACTGACATCGATCTAAAAGAAAAAACGATAAATGTAAATAAGTCACTTGATTTCAAAGAAGCAAGCAAAGACAGAGATAAAATGTTTGGAGATGTAAAAACATATCGTTCTAAGCGGACCATCACTTTAACTCAATCACTTACTAACGACTTACGATTTCACCAAATTTATCAAAATCAAAATAAGACTGCTCTTAATGATGTCTATCATTTTGATTTAAACTTAGTCCTTTGTCGAGAAGATGGTAACTATATGCCGAAATCGAGTTTATTTAATTCATTTACGAGAATTTTAAAAAAAGCTGGACTACAAACTTTCCGATACATTCTTTAAGACATACACATGCTGTTTTGCAATTAGAAGCTGGAGCTGACATGAAATATATTCAAGAACGACTTGGGCATGGTAGCATGCAAATTACATCGGATGTTTATTCTCATATTAGCAAAAAAATTGAAACAGACAGATCAAATAAATTCGAGGAGCATATGAAAAATGTACTCGAATAATTTTAATGAAATAAATGTGGGCATTTTGTGGGCAGTTCATTTCAGAGCCCTTTCACAGGAAAAGTGCCCACAAATAAAAAAGCCCCGACACCAAAGGCATCAAGGCTTTCCCCGATTAATACATACTCATATACTGCTCCCGCTCCCATGGATGGACTTGCGTACGGAACATATCCCATTCAATTTCCTTTGCTTCCACAAAGTGTTCGAAAATGTGTTCACCTAAAGCAGATACGATGACTTCGCTTTGTTTCAGTTTTTCTAGCGCTTCTGCCAATGTTGATGGTAAGTCAGCTATGCCTTCAGCAATCCGCTCTTCTTTGCTCATTACGTAAATATTGCGATCTACGGAAGCAGGGGGAATAAGATTATTTTTAATTCCATCAAGACCCGCTTTTAATAATACCGCCATGGCTAAATATGGATTTGCTGCTGGATCTACACTGCGCACTTCGATTCGTGTACTCACTCCTCTTGAAGAAGGAATACGAACGAGTGGAGAACGGTTTTGAGCAGACCAAGCGACATAGCATGGTGCTTCGTAACCAGGAACTAAACGTTTGTATGAGTTCACAGTCGGATTTGTGACAGCTGTAAAGCTTGGTGAATGTTTTAAGATACCGGCAATAAATTGACGTGCATCATTACTCAATTGCAGTTCGCCCATTTTATCAAAAAATGCATTTTCGCCATTTTTAAAGAGTGATACATTACAGTGCATTCCTGAGCCTGCTACGCCAAACAACGGTTTTGGCATGAATGTCGCATGTAAGCCATGCTTACGGGCAATCGTTTTTACAACTAATTTAAATGTTTGGATTTGGTCACATGCCGTAAGGGCATCTGCATATTTAAAGTCAATTTCATGCTGACCAGGGGCAACTTCGTGGTGAGATGCTTCGATCTCAAAGCCCATTTCCTCTAATTCGAGCACGATATCACGACGACAGTTTTCACCTAAATCCGTAGGAGCTAAATCGAAATATCCTCCATTGTCATTAAGCTCTAGAGATGGATTTCCGAATTGATCTAGCTTGAACAAGAAGAATTCAGGTTCAGGTCCTAAGTTAAAATCGGTAAAGCCCATTTCTTCCATTTCCTTTAACACACGCTTTAAATTATTGCGAGGATCGCCTTGAAATGGTGTACCATCTGCATTGTAAATATCACAAATTAGCCTAGCCACCTTGCCTTTTTCAGCTGTCCATGGGAAAACAACCCATGTGTCTAAATCTGGAAATAAGTACATATCAGACTCTTCAATTCGAACGAAACCTTCTATGGACGATCCGTCAAACATCATTTTGTTCTCTAGCGCTTTTTCAAGCTGGCTAATCGGAATTTCGACGTTTTTAATCGTTCCTAAAATATCTGTAAATTGTAATCGAATAAACTTTACGTTTTCTTCTTCTGAGATTCTTTTAATATCTTCTTTGGTGAATTTCGCCATAAAAAGGTTCCTCCTAATTTTTTGAGTAAAACGATCCTTAAATCTCATCCATTAATGAAAAAAACGATTCATGCTTCCCTGTTGTGAAGAAGATAAGTTGAACCTCCCAGCACGGACAATTTCCTTGCGCAAAATTCTTCTTATTTCATCATTTGATAATTCCTTCTCTTGTTTCTCTTTTTGTGTATCTGTTGGCATTTCATTCGTGTATGTGGCGAAAATCCGTTTTATCCCCGCCATATTAATGCCTTGATCAATTAAATCTTTTATTTCGAGAAGCTTATCAATATCATTAAGGGAAAACATTCTTCGATTTCCTTCAGTTCTTGCTGGAGAAATCAATTGGTGCTCTTCATAATACCTAATCTGCCTTGCTGTTAATTCAGTTAATTGCATGACAGGACCAATTGGAAAAAGCGGCATGGAACGACGAATCTTGCTTCCAGTCACCCTTTTCTCCTCCTTTTCTTTTTATGAAAATAAATATAATCGATGTAAGCTTTGTTGTCAATAAGATGTTAGGTTTCCTCACATTGAAAAATCACAAAAAAAGCAGCATTAATTTGCTACTTTTTTTCTCTAACATTGAGACTTTATTTAAAGTTGGATAAGATCCATTTCTGACAATCTGTTTAAGGCGATACACACGGCAATTTTTACATGAGAATATGTTAACCCACCTTGTACATACGCGGCATATGGAGGCCTAATTGGTCCGTCCGCAGACAATTCTATGCTTGCTCCTTGAATAAATGCCCCTGCTGCCATAATCACCTCATCCTCATACCCTGGCATAGCACTTGGATAGGGCGTGAAATGAGAGTTAATTGGAGCTGCATACTGAATTGCTTGGCAAAATGCAATCATTTTTTCACGATCATCAAATTGGACTGACTGGATTAAGTCTGTTCTTTTTGCATTCCATTTTGGCGACGAATTCATCCCGAGATGTTCTAAAATAGCAGCTGTAAATACAGCACCTTTTAAGGCTTGACCGACGATATGTGGAGCCATAAAAAACCCTTGATACATTTCTAACAAACTATATAATGAGGCTCCTGCTTCAGCACCTATACCAGGTGAAGTTAATCGATAAGAACAAGCCTCTACCCATTTTTCTTTCCCTACTATATATCCCCCTGTCTTTGCAAGTCCTCCTCCAGGGTTTTTGATTAATGAGCCGGCCATTAAATCCGCACCTACATGACATGGTTCCAGCCCTTCAACAAACTCGCCATAGCAATTGTCAACGAACACGACAACATCAGGCTTGATTTCCTTTACAAACTTAATCATCTCTTGAATTTCCGCTATCATAAAAGATGGTCGTGTTGCATAACCCTTTGATCGTTGAATTCCAATGAGCTTTGTATTTGGTTTAATGGCGTTAGCAACAGCAGAATAATCAATCTTTCCCTCATTTGTTAATGCCACACTATTGTAAGTAATTCCGAATTCCTGTAAGGATCCGACGCCATTTCCCCTGATCCCGACTATTTCTTCAAGTGTATCATATGGCTTTCCAGTTATATAAAGTAATTCATCCCCTGGTCGCAAGACGCCAAATAATGCGATCGAAATCGCATGAGTACCAGAAATAATTTGAGGACGAACAAGAGCTGAATCCCCTCCAAATACTTCGGCATAGATTTTTTCAAGTGTATCTCTGCCAGCATCATCATATCCATAGCCTGTTGTTGGAATAAAGTGAGAATCACTTACCTTATGATTTTGAAAGCTTTTCAATACGCGGAATTGGTTCTCATCAATTTGATGATCAATTTGATTTATGACGTTAGCAATTTGCTGCTCAACCGTGTTTACAATCGGCTGTAATTTTTCTCCATATGTTAATTGTTGAAGCATGATGTTCTTTATTCTCCTATCTAAACTGTATATTTATTTAATTTTCCTGCAATATGATGATCTGGTAAAAAGTAGCCGCTGCATTCATATAATTGTTTTTCCTCTAAAAATAACAACTCACGTAGGATCGTTTCATTTTTCAGTTGAGAAAGCAATTTTCCTTCCGAAGATGGGATTTCTACATGATATTGAGTCATTTGTTCGAGAACCGTTTCCTCAATAAATCTTTTTAATTCGTTTCGATCCTTTTCATCTAAGGCACTGATTTGAATGGCCTTTGTTTTAGCAGTTGGTACAAAGTCAGGATGCTGATGATCAATTTTATTATAAACAGTAATTTGAGGGATTTTTTCTATTTCTAACTCAACAAGTAACTGATTGACTGTTTGCTCATGCTGAAAATAATCAGGATTTGAACTATCAACAAGATGTAATAATAAATCGGCTTCCTTGACCTCCTCAAGTGTTGAACGAAATGCAGCAATAAGACTTGTCGGTAAATCTTGAATAAAGCCAACCGTATCTGTTAATAAAGTCAAAAATCCACTCGGTAAAATCAACTTTCTCGTCATTGGGTCAAGGGTAGCGAATAATAAATTTTCTTCTAGGGTTCCTGCCTCTGTCAAACGGTTAAACAATGTTGATTTTCCCGCATTCGTGTAACCCACAATAGCAATTTGAAAAGCTTTGTTCTTTTTTCTTCTCTCACGATAACGTTCACGGTGGCTAACGATTGTTGAAAGCTGTGTTTTAATTTCATTTATTCTATTTCGAATATGACGACGGTCAGATTCTAATTTCGTTTCACCTGGACCTCTTGTGCCAATTCCGCCGCCAAGCCTTGATAATTGGGTTCCTTGTCCAGTCAGTCGAGGAAGTAAATACTGAAGTTGCGCCAATTCAACTTGTAGTTTTCCTTCTTTCGAACGAGCTCTTTGCGCAAATATATCCAAGATTAATTGTGTTCGATCAATAATTTTCGCATCAAGGTTAGCTGAAAGATTACGGACTTGGCTTGGCGATAATTCATCATTAAAGATAATAATATCTGCCTCAAGCTCAGCTTGTAATGCAGTCAATTCTTCAACTTTTCCTTTTCCAATATATGTAGCTGAATGAATGCGATCTCTTTTTTGGATTAACGAAGCAAGCACTTTTCCTCTAGCTGTATTCGTTAAAGATTCTAGCTCTTCCATCGAATAGCTAAAACGGGCATCATCTTCAGCTGTTTGACACCCAACGATAATGACTCTTTCAAAGTTTGGTTTTTGTTCCAATCAAAATCCTTCTTTCCTCTTAATACTTTATCACGAAGTATATTCATCCTCTTACATCATAGCAAAAACGAGGGCTAAACTCTAATTTTCGTTTAAACATCGTTTGCATCTTTTACAAATGTAACTCATTTAACAAAATAAAATAAAAAGAGTCTGCGAGATATGCTTGCTCACAAGACTCCATATAACACTTACTACACCAACCACTTAATCCTCTTCAAAGACGAGGTCATTGCTTCTTATCGTTATTAATTCGTAGCGGTCAAAGTTATTTTGCATCAATAGTCTCATGGCTTGGGTACGAATTGACTTCTCTAGCACATTTCTAATATAGCGACCATTTGAAAAGCTCGGAGGATTGATCACTGTTTTGACCCATAATAAGTGTTCACGGAGCTTTCTCTCCGCTTCGTGACTTAATATATACTCTTTTTCTTTCAGCATTTTCCCGCTAATCTCCATAAGTTGTGAAATTGAATAATCAGGAAAATCAATTACGAGTGGAAATCTTGAGTGAAGACCTGGATTTAATGATAAGAAGTAATCCATTTCTCTTGAATATCCTGCTAATATAAGGATGAACTCATGCTGCTTATCCTCCATATGTTTTACAAGTGTATCAATTGCCTCTTTTCCGAAGTCCTTTTCTCCCCCTCTTCCTAGAGAATACGCTTCATCAATAAATAAAATTCCGCCAATAGCTTTTTTTATTAAATCACGTGTTTTTTGTGCTGTATGACCAATATATTCTCCGACAAGATCTGCTCGTTCCGCTTCAATTAAATGTCCTTTTGATAAAACATTCATTTTTTGAAAAAGCTGGCCAATTAAGCGAGCGACTGTCGTTTTTCCAGTCCCTGGATTACCTTTAAACATCATATGCAATGCTTGCTTACCTGCCTTAAGGCCTAATTCCTCACGTTTTTTATTCACATAAATCCAGGCATATATTTCTTTAATCATTCTTTTCATTTCTTCCATCCCGATAAGTGCGCTCAATTCATTTTCTATATCCTTCAGCGCTGCGTGTTCAGCAGGGATCTCTTTTTCAATGGTATGAGAATCTGGTAATTCTTTCTCGACTGTTTTTCGTTTCTGCGAATTTAGGACAATACTTATTTGTCCATTATTTTTTAAGCGGATCGGTTGGTCCAAAAGCATTCACCTCTCGTTCTCATGAACAGTATACGTAAGAAAGTTCTGATTGTGACAAATGCCTATTTTTTTGAAAAAAGGTTCACTCTATATGTATTCAAATTATGTTGATTTCATTAAAGTTTTTCCAAAACAATCGAGTAGGAGGGGGTGATTAACCCCCGACCTCTCACACCACCGTACGTACGGTTCCGTATACGGCGGTTCAATTAAGATGAGTAACGCAAAGATTCGTAACGAACTTGCAGACTTCTTAACCCTTGCTTTTCCCAGTAGGAAATGCCGAGGGTTCTGTGTAATATGGGGCTATTTGAAATTCGCCAGTAGCCTTTTCGACTGTTTCCCCACTCATATGCTTTTCCATAAGGAATGTTAAAGCGAGCGAGATTTCTGACTCTTGTTCGTGGGCTCTTCCAATTCTTCCAAAGGCACATTCGCAATCTTCTTTTAATCCAGCTGTCTAAAGATTTAAATATTGTTGGTGTCTCTGCGAGCGCGAAGTAACCACACCAGCCAGTTAGATATTGATTTAGTTTTTCAATGCGATATTCCATTGGAAATGGCATCTTTCTTGAGGTAATTTCTCGTATTTTTTTCTTCATTCGGTGTAGGCTTGTTTTCGCAATACGAACCTTCGGTTCTTTATGGTAGGTAAAACTAAACCCTAAGAACTTCCGATTCCACGGTCGGTCTACTGCTGACTTTTGTTCATTTACTTTAAGTCGTAGTTTTCCTTCAATAAATCGCTGTACACTTGCCATCGTACGTTCGCCTGCACGTTTACTTTTCACGTAAATATTACAGTCATCTGCGTACCGAACGAATTTATGACCTCGTCTCTCTAATTCTTTATCGAGCTCATCTAACACGATGTTTGAAAGTAACGGGCTGAGTGGACCACCTTGTGGTGTTCCTTCTTCTGTACTTGAAATCACTCCATTTATCATGACACCGGCTTGGAGATATTTTCGGATGAGTTTGAGTAATGGCTTATCTTGAATTCTTTTTGCTAATGTACTCATTAAGCGGTCATGATTGACTTTGTCAAAGAACTTTTCTAAGTCCATATCGACAACCCATCGATATCCTTCTTTCAAATAACCTTTCGCTTTTCGGACAGCGTCATGGGCACTCCGATTTGGTCGAAATCCATAACTATTATCCGAAAATATTGGATCATATTCCTCTGATAATATCTGCGATATAGCTTGTTGAATCAAACGGTCTGTCACGGTGGGGATACCTAGTAAACGCACACCGCCGTCTGGTTTCGGGATTTCGACACGACGCACCGGTTGCGGTTCATAGGTTCCCGCTAGAATCTGCGATTTAATGGATTCCCAATTTTCGAGGATGTGCTCTCGTAAGGATTTTACGGGCATCATGTCTACTCCATGGCTTCCTTTATTCGCCTCAACTCGCTTGAGTGCTTGTATCATATTCAGTCGTGCTAAAATTTGATTCAATTTCACCATTTCGTTCCTTTCCGTGAATAACTTGTCTTCTTATAACCGCCTGAACTACACCCTCCATGAAGCACCTCATGGGATTCACCACTACCTTCATCATGTGAGGTTTCTCTGTTTTCTGTGTTCCATCATCCAGAACGGCATGCCAAGGGCTATTCTCTCTTAATTGTTCAGTCCTTCCAAATGGTTCTAGACCCATTTGTACTATGACCTCTGCTGACTTCTGATGATTCAGCTACTTGTCGCCAAGTAGGTTATGAAGGGTACTTCATGTTCTCATCAGACCTCCCCAGGTAAGAGTGCAATCTTTCCCTCCACCTATCTGCTTCATTTACTCTGTATCACCTTCGACAGAAAGGACTTTGTTTTGTTTCGCAAACTCGTCCAATGATACCTAGCCTCATATGAAGTTCGTGTTCCTCAGACCGGAGGTTTGCCGCCCGCTTCCTTCAGATTCTGCGTCACCACAGACACCCTTGCGTTAAGCTACTGCTACTTCTGCCTTCACAGTTCGGGACTTTCACCCTATAGATTGCACCCATGCTGGGCGCACGAAATAACCCGCTCCTAAAAAAGAGCGGGTTAACATCATTCTATATAAATCAAACTAACCATTAAGCTTGAGCATCAAGGTCTAATTGAACATTTCGCTGTGGAGCAAAAGTAGAGATCGCATGTTTATACACAAGCTGCTGCTTTCCTTCTGATTCAAAAAGAACGGTAAAATTATCGAATCCCTTAATTTGACCTCTAATTTGGAATCCATTCAACAGAAACACAGTTACGTTTGTATTATCCTTACGAAGCTGGTTAAGAAATTGGTCTTGAATATTAATTGAAGTTCTCATTCTAAATCCTCCTCTTTTATCTCTACTACTTATGTATTCGATTTTATTTTTAGCTTTCCTTCAATATGTGCTGAAATTTCCGCAAGTTTTTTTTCAAATATGGTTGATTCGTCTACTTTCGACATGTCATACCAATTAACCGTCATTTTATTTCGAAACCAAGTTAATTGTCTCTTTGCATAACGCCTAGAATTTTGCTTTAATTGTTCAATGGCTTCTGCAAGGGTTGAGCGATTATCAAAATAATCGTACAGTTCCTTATATCCGATTGCTTGAATTGATTGACAATTCCTCAGACCACGTTTATAAAATTTCTCAACCTCAAATATTAATCCCTCTTCAAGCATGATGTCTACTCGCATATTAATTCGTTTGTATAATGCTTCTCTATCCATCGTCAATCCTATCACTGAAGCATCATAAACTAACTCCGGATGTTGATTTTTCTGAAGTTCGCTCATCGTTTTGCCAGTACAATGATAAACTTCTAAAGCTCGAATGACTCTACGAATATTATTCGGATGAATTCTTTCCGCACTCTCAAAATCAATTTGCTGCAGCTCTAAGTGTAATTTCTCATTACCTTCTATTTCAACCCTTTTTTCGAGTTTTCGTCGAAAATCTTCATCAGAAGGTGCTTCGGAAAATTGGTAATCATAAATAACAGATTGAATATATAATCCAGTCCCACCAACAATAATGGGCAATTTCTTACGTTGATTAATTTCAGAAATTTTCATTCTAACAAGTTCTTGAAACTCAGCAACGGAAAATGATTCTTCAGGTTCTTTAATATCGATTAAATGATGGGGAATGCCCTTCATTTCATTCGATTTGATTTTCGCCGTACCAATATCCATTCCTTTATAGACTTGCATCGAATCTCCACTTATGATCTCACCATTAAACTTCTTTGCTAGTTCAATACTTAATTTCGTTTTTCCTACCGCAGTAGGACCTATTAGCACCACCAGCTTTTCTTTATTTTTCAAACTGTACTCACTGCCTTTTCTGCGGATACTTCCCCTCTATCCTATCATAAAGTGGAATTACTTTCAGCGAATAGCCATTATAAAGTGAAACTTCAATTTATAGGGAGCTTCATTCGTTAATCTGCTATAAAAATTTAGTGTATGATCCAACATTTAAGCATTATTAACAGAATTTCAATAACCTATTCAAATTCATCCATTTAATACATACTATTGTCCCATTTTAAATAAAGTTTATTGGATTATTTTTCAAAAATCATTACAGTTTATTAACGTTTTGATAACAATTCGGATTAGCCCCCATAATCATGTTAACGTGTTAGAAGATTATAAATGAGTATGAATTAAAGGGAATTAGGTGAGAGAACATGATGTCAAATTCTGAAATAGGAATTGATCTTGGAACAGCAAATATTCTAGTTTATTGCAAAAATAAAGGCATAACTTTTAATGAGCCATCTGTTGTAGCCATAGATACAGTCACTCAAAAGGTGCTTGCTGTAGGAAAAGAAGCTAAAGAAATGATCGGAAAAACACCTGGTACAATCGTTGCTATCCGTCCACTGAAAGACGGCGTAATTGCGGATTACCAAACAACAACAGAAATGCTGCGATATGTAATGGGAAAAGCAACGAAAAAAGCAAATATTTCTTTTAGAAAACCGAATGTTGTCATTTGTACTTCATCAGGTTCTACAAGTGTAGAAAGACGAGCCATTCATGATGCAGTCCGTAATGCTGGTGCAAAACAAGTTCATTTAATCGAAGAACCTGTTGCCGCTGCCATTGGCGCAGGCTTGCCTGTTGATGAGCCGATTGCTAATGTAATCGTAGATATAGGTGGTGGTTCCACAGAAGTTGCGATTATTTCATATGGTGGAGTAGTTGCGTGCCATTCCATCCGGATTGGTGGAGACAAGCTTGACGATGATATTATTCAATTCGTACGCAAAGAGTTTAATGTGTTAATTGGAGAAAGAACAGCCGAGCAAATTAAGATAGAAATCGGCTATGCTCTCATTGACCACACTGAATTGAAAATGGATGTTCGTGGCCGTGATCTTGTTACTGGCCTTCCAAAAACCATCAATTTGTCCTCGTATCAAATTCGAAATGCGATGAAAGAATCATTATTACAAATCCTTGAAGCTATTCGTTCAACATTAGAGGATAGTCCAGCAGAATTAAGCGGAGATATCGTTGATAGAGGAGTTATTTTAAGTGGTGGTGGCGCTCTAATCAATGGCTTACAAGATTGGATTTCAACTGAAATTTTCGTACCTGTACATTTAGCACCGAATCCTCTTGAATCAGTTGCAATCGGAACAGGTCAGGCGTTGAAATATATTGGAAAGCTGCAAACCGCATTAAAGTAAAATCAGCATAGCAAAACGAGGTGTGCGGTAGCCCCTCGTTTTCAATTTATGATTCTATTTTTAGGTAAAAGGAAGCATTTATCTATATAACTTTTGAAAGGAGAGTTGGAATGTAGGAAAATTAACGATCTTCAAGGGATTTTATTTTCTTTTCGAGCTCTTCTATTCTTTTTGCTAAAGGGACGGTTACGGCCCATGTATAAAATTGATTGACTTCGCGAAATGGATTTTTTCCGTCCGTAATTCCTAAGCGCATGGCTTCCTGTCTAATTTTCTCCTGACTTTCAGTCAATTTTTGTTCTTCCACATTGCTTCCTCCTTCTTTTTTCTTTAAACCAAATGCTTTGGCAATACCATTTACATGACCTTCTGCTATTTTCTCTATATAGCTAATTTGCTTAAGCTTTGCTGAATCAGATGTATGATCAATAAAACCATTTTCTGATAAAAAAGCAGGCATGTTAGACTCACGCAGCATGTGAAAATCAGCTCTTTTTTTACCTCTGTCTCTCAAATCCAATACTTTAATTATTTCACCATGCAAAATGTTCTGATATGATTGAGTCAAATTGTTTGCAGTTAGATAAATATAGTCCTCATACCCAGTACCGCCTCCTGCATTAATATGCACAGATAATAAGAAATTAGCTCCCCATGCATTAGCAAGATTTGTCCTTTGCGCAAGGCTGATTGTCTCGTCCTTCTCGCGACTAAGTTTTATTTGGACATTCTCATAATTCTGTAAAAAATCACGAATTTTTAATGATATTGATAAAGTTATATCTTTTTCTTTTAAACCATTTCCATTACTACCAGAATCTGATCCGCCATGCCCTGGATCAATAAATATTTTGACCATTCCTACTTCCTCCTTGTCATATTTATAAAGTTCATTCCTTTCAATGAGTTCAATCAGCCTCTGGGGATAATTAGGATCTGTTGCATAACCACACTCATAGATGATTCTAGCTGCCTCCCTATAATCAGTAACTCCCCATATCCGTTTATATCTATCACGCTTTAAAAAAACTTTGCTCCTATATTCAAAGCATTCTTCGATATTTTGAAATTTACAAAAGGTAGCAAGCACTTTCAGTTCCTTACCTTTGACAAATTCTGTTGTCATTTTTTTATAAATAGCCCCTGTCCAACTTGCGATCGCTTTTATCCCAAATAAATTATTTGCTTTAACTGCTAATTCAGATTTACCAGAATTGCTTTCTAAAATAGCTTGAGCAATTGTTAATGAGGCAAGAATTCCTTCCTGTTTCATATATTTAATAGCCAAAAAAGAAATATCTTCAATAAAGCTCATTTTATGTCACCTCCATTTTACAATCCTCCAGATTTTATATACTGTATAAAAAGATTTATTGCACCAACTAATAGTGTAGCTATTACGGTACGCCATAACCATGTATGATTACTTTCTAATTTATCAAGTCTTTTATGCGCACCTTTACTACTTTGTAACGCTTCATTCGCATCCTTCTCAACCCCTTTTATCATTTCCATTTTTGTTTCTATGACAATGAGTCTATCTTTAATATCATCCAATTTCTCCTCTAATTTATTAATATCATCCATTTCTACCCTCCCAAAAAACGTATTCGATTTATAAATTTTAATTTTCATGTCAACAAGTCACAAATTATTTTTGGCATTAGCAATCAATTTGACATTTTCAAGCACTCATATGCCTGTCCTAAAAATTGAATGATCCATAAAGTAATGTTTAAGCTAGTATATTCTTTGCTTGAATCTTTTGTTTGTATGATTGTCGTTAGAAATGGGGAATGGTTTTGTCATTTCATAAATATCAATGAATATATTAAGTAAACATTCACAATTATCAATTAAATAGTTATTAATTACCATAATTTACTATAAAATACATATTGAGGAGGTGATGAGGATGAAAAAAAGAATAGGTATTCTTCTTTTTGCTGCAGCACTTTTCGGGGCAACATCAGCATCTGCTGCATCTGATATTAAACCTGCTGGGCCGAAGTGTTATTGGGTTGGCGGTGTCTGGATGTGTGAATACTAAAAAATAGCAAGAAAAAAACTTTTATACTTAAGCATATTTTTGCCACTTATTAGTGGCATTTTCTATTGTTATGATAGAGGATAAACCATATTTGATAAAATTCCCTTTTTTAGTCTTTTAGGCAATTATTGAACACCAATCAGCACCTTAACTTTACATAATTTTTCACGATCATCCTCGAAATGATTCCTCTTATCATCCTTGCTGCTGATTAATTCAACCTTTTTTGGTATAAACAATTGCAATCACATCCTGTTCTAAACTCCGACCATATCTCATAAACTATAAAAAAATGAAGAGGTGTCTATTATTTGGAATTTCATCATCTTTGTCAACAATGCGCTCAAATTCTTAATGGAAAAGCGAGTGTGGAACATGGTGTTTGTTCAATTGGATTAACTCGTAATCTTCAGGTTACCATACAAGGGCGTCCAAGTCGTGCTGAGTTACATGCGGGCGTGACCTTTGAATCTATGGATCGAGATGGTAGTACACTTAATCTTGGCGAGGTTGTCCTTCTTGAAAAAGAGATTTTTCCTTTTGTAAATGTTCTAGTAAGAAATCATCTTATCGTTAGTGCAATTCATAACCATTGGATATTCACTAATCCAAATATTTTATATGTTCATTTTCAATCAGTTGAACCACCATTGAACTTTGTCCAAAAAGTTGCAAAGGCTTTTAGAGCAATAAATCATATGTAATTCTCTTATTGCTAATCGGTTTGCTTCTGAGCCTTAAAGGCTCATTTTTTTATACATAAAATACCTATATTGACAAATAACTAAAAAGAATGCTGTATTTTAACCGAGGTGCAAAAATGAAGACTAAGAATTTTACTATTTCAAATGATCATTTTTCCGAACTAATTTGGAAAATAGCAATCGGCACTGCATTATCTTGGGAATTGGCAAAACTATTTGGCTCTGAACATCCCTACTTAGCCCCTATATCCGTTATACTTTGCCAGCAATCAACAAACAGCAAAACCGTCAAAATTTCTATTCAACGTGTAACCGGAACTGTTATTGGTATATTTATTACCGTACTAGTTGCCAGCTTTATACCTGTAAATGGAGGTACTTTAGGATTAATAATATTATTTGGATGTTTTATTACTAAATTTTTAAAATTCGACAAAGTTGTCGTTCATCAAGTTGCCCTCACAATATTGTTTGTCTTTGCTCTTGGACATAAAGAAAAACACTATGCCATGGATAGAATGATTGATACACTTATTGGCGTTGCCATTGTAGCGATAATCCAAGTGACGTGGTCTCGTCTAATCTCACGAAAAAAACAATAATTTTTTTGTTCATCTTAAAGTTCAACATGTCCAATAGCTTCACCCGACTTGAAAGTGTACTGCACTTCAAAAGTTAGAGTAAAATCTGATTTTTGGGGTGTGGTACAATGAATGCCTTTTGTATTCAACATTTACTTCTATTTATTAACTCATCCAACATAGCACTTGCTTTCTTCTTACATCCCCTTCTAATTCTTTTTGAACTTAACCCCTTCCAGAACTCTTCCATTATTGGTAAAATTAAATAGTAAATATTTTCTTAGGAGGTATAGTTTTGAAAAAGTTACTGTTTGTTTTTCTGAGCACTATGTTTTTATTTGGATGTAGTTCAGAAGAAACTACTAAACAAAAGAAAGAGGAGCCCACTCAAGAAGATAGCAAGAATGAGGAAACGAATAAAGTGGAAGCTACACAAGAAGAACTGAATGAAAAACTTAAAAGCGAGGCTGTTCAAGCCAACTTTGTAGAGTTGAATGATCCAGCAGCTGAAGAAAATAAAAAGGTTTTTGCTGAAGGAGAAGTAAGTGTAATTTCGGAAACTGGTCCCTTTAAGACTTTTAATTTAACCACTAATCAAGGGGATGGTTTTGGTATTTACTCAATTGTCGATATACTAGAAGATGAAGAATATCAAGAAGGAGACATTGTCAAGATTTATGGAACATTTAAAGGAAAAAATAATTTAGGTATGCCCGAAATCACATCAACTGTGATTGAAAAACAATAAAAAAGGATATTCGTTCATCATAAATTGAAAATCACAAGGAATTCACCCTTACTCGACTAATTGAGTAGGGGCTTTTTATTACTTCACTTGCTTTTCAAGTGCTTTATTTCTTTCACAGCAACTGGATGATATAATCTTTTTAAAATTAATTGGAGGTTCCATTTGATGAAACCACGTGTAACAGTTATTACTTTAGGTGTAGATAATTTAGAAAAATCACTACATTTTTATCGTGATGGTCTTGGGCTCCCTACTGAAGGGATAGTTGGGCAAGAATTTGAACATGGTGCTGTTGCCTTTTTTGAACTACAGCTAGGATTAAAACTAGCCATTTGGAATCGTAAAGACATTGCATATGAGACAAATGTTGCTTTGTCTAAGCCAAGTCCAACTGAATTTACATTAGGGCACAATGTTAATAGTAAAGCCGAAGTCGATTTAGTCATGGAACAAGCTAAACAAGCTGGTGCAACTATAACTGATCCAGCTCACGAAACTTTTTGGGGCGGATACTCAGGCCACTTTCAAGACCCAGATGGTCACCTTTGGGAAGTAGTTTGGAATCCTCAATGGGATACCATAGAATAGTTTGTGATAATACAAGCTGGTGAATGCCAGCTTTTGTACACATTGTGTATCCATTATTTAGTAAAACCTACCTTTTGTTTACAAAAAATTCCCTTTGTATTAAAGTAAGATTAATATTGTTAATTTTTTTATGGTGGTGTTATACATGCAGTTAATTAAACGTCTATCCTCTTCTTTTCTAGTTGTAGCTGCAACTATATTCATTATTTATACTGTAACTGGTGAAAATATTGATTGGATACTTGTTGGGATAAATTTTACCGTTATAGTATTAGGTACTCTAATAGCCAATAGTCCTCTTGCCAATAAACTTAAAACGAAAAATAAATAAGCAACTAAGCTACCATATGTTCTTATTCTCTGCAACTAACTTTGTTTTACACAAATCTTCTCGTATATCATCCTCACTTGCTTAAGCCTCAATTCTCTTTTCTAGATATTATAATTTTCCTGATTAATAGTTTTATCCTTTTTCCCTCCTCCTGAATCCACTATTTTTCCAAACATACTCATACTAATTAACAATAAATTAACAATAAATATATATTGAAGAAATAATAAACCTTTATGATTAGGTTAATAAAAAACTTAATTTCAAAAGGAGCTGAAATCAATGCTCGGGTTTTTAGCAAAACTTGTTATTTTAACTACCCTTTGTACTCTTTTTCCTTAATGCTCCACAGAGTTCCGTTCTTTTCTATTCTTTCTAAAATAATTTCAACAGGCTCATGGTCACCTTCTAGTAAAAAAACATCTTGCCACTCCTTAGCCAATCCCCAAACTTCTCAATACCTTTAATCGTTTGTGTTTCTAGTAAATTTTTTACTCTTTTAAGGACTTCATTATTTAAGATTTCAGTTTCGATATTCATTAGAATCATCCTTTAACTGGCTTATTGTTTAAACTTCATTCCCCCAGAAATCCCAGCTATCTATTTTTTGCCTAGCGAATAATTCAATACGAGGCACATCTCCAAGTAATTCAATTATTCTTTCACAGACAATAGCTGGTTTTTGGCTATGTCTTTCTATAGGAATTTCAATAATCTGATGTACCCCATTGTTTTTGACATGCTGTTTAGCTTTAGTGTCTTTACTGATACCTAGTAAACAAACTTCTGCACTGGCTCGTGTATAAGCTCCCATGCCCCCAAAATTTGAATCAGTATTTTTCTTGTTTTTCTTAATCCACACGAATGCAGCAGTCTTATACTCAAAGCCCCATGCCTTTAGGACTTTTAAAGCTTGATCAACATTCGGGAACATTGCCCACATAAAACAGATGGAGGTGTCAGTTGCTATGTCTCTAATTGGCAGCTCGCAAGTATCATCTGTCGACATAGTGTCGTAGTGTTGTTTTGCCATACCCCTGCTATTTTTAGTACTGCCTGATTGCCTATAATGCCATGGTGGATCAGCATATATAATTTGATATTTTCGATTAGGAAATGGTGTTATTTTGCTTCACTCCTTATCAACATAACTATTTGCTAAAAAAATTATCTGATTTTTCATATTTCGACGTTATTACTTTATTCATTGTGTTAATATCCTAACTAATACATACAAATGGAGGTGAAAAAATGAAAAAATGGATTGCTACAGCATTTTTAACTTCTGCACTTATTTTTGGTATTTCCTCACTTGCTCATGCTGATAAAAAAGTTGAAGTAATAAAAGCTGCCGATTATGAGATGTAAATAATAAATCGAACCGAATATCCTTTGCCTAACCAGTTTGCTTCTGAGCCTAAAAAGGCTCTTTTTTTGTGTAGTAACTTCCTTTACTCTTTTGTTTAATAAGAAACTGCTGGTTTATATCTGTTATACTCAACATACATTTCTGGCAGATTCGCTCGAACCAAGGCATCGGGTAAATCAGGTGGAAATGAATTTCCTACTCGTTTTATTTGCTCATCATGTCGAATCTTTTTCCCATTAGGATAATATTGGAACAGATAATTTTTTGGAAATCCTTGGGCTGCATATAATTCGTGTGGTTTCATCATCCTTAATCCGATATCTATTACTTGTTTGCAGAAAAAAATCAGATGAAATACGGGGAACGTTACCAACACAATGAATTTATGGTCAAATGCCCCAATGGAGCAGAAATGGACTTTTCGGAGTAAACAAGGTAATTGATTCCATTCTGAAAAAGACAAATCTACACCACATTACTCCACACGGGTTGCGTCACACTCACGCAATTTTGTTATTAGAAAGTGGTGTAGATATCAAAACAGTAAGCGATCGCTTAGGACATTCTACGATTAATATGACTGCAGATGTTTATCTACATATTACAAAAAAACACGAAGAAGCGAGCGTTTTAAAATTCGAAGCTTATCTTAGTAATTTATAACGGTGGGCAAGACCATTATAGTTACCCTCGAAACCCATCTACTGTACACGTTTAAACATCTTTTCCATATCATACGCTGAATAATGAATAATAATCGGTCGTCCATGTGGACATGTAAATGGGTCAGATGTTTGTCTAAGCTCATCAAGCAACGCTTGAATCTCATCATTTCTTAGGTGGCGATTTGCTTTAATGGAAGCTTTGCAGCTCATCATAATGGCAGCTTCTTCTCTTAACTTTCTAATATCTACTCGTTTCATAGAAAGAAGTTGTTCGATCATATCTTCGATGATTTCCTGCTCCTCACCTTTTGGCAACCATTGTGGATGCGAGCGGATAATATAGCTATTGTGGCCAAATGGCTCAAGGAAAACACCGACTTTCTCTAGTTCATTTTTGTATTCTTCAATTTTAATATAATCATCAGTAGAATACTCAAATGTTAGAGGGATAAGCATTTCTTGAAGCTCGCTTTCTATATAGCTGACTTTTTCTTTAAAATATTCATACTTAATTCGCTCTTGAGCTGCGTGTTGATCAATGATGTAAAGCCCTTTTTCATTTTGAGCGAAAATATAAGTACCATGCATTTGCCCAATTGGATATAATGGCGGGACCCGACATTGTTCAAAATGGGCTGTTTCTTCTAATACATGTTCGATATGGTAACTCTGTTCCTCCTTTTGAGGAAATTTCATTGATTCTTCTTGAATTTGTTCATTTATTTTTTCTGCTTCATCTTGTAAAGAAGGATTTTTCGTCTCCGCAAATGAGAAAGTACTATTTGTAAACGCTGGAAGAGAATCAGACCATTTTGTGCTAGCTTTCTGAGAATCCCCCTTTTCAATCACATGATCCAATTCAAGATAAGTCTGAACTGGCTTTTGTTGAACTGGTTTAGGCTGTAAGTTCTCAGTTGGGATTAATTGCTGTGCCTTAAAAACTCTTTTTAAAGTTTCTGTTACTAGTACATTTAATTCGCTCTCTTTGCTTAATCGAACTTCCATTTTCGCAGGATGAACATTTACATCGACAAGTAGCGGGTCCATTTCAATATTTAATAATACAATCGGATAACGTCCAATTGGTAACAGTGTATGATAGCCTTCTTGAATCGCTTTCGCGAGTGCATAGTTTTTAATAAATCGGCCATTTATCATCGTCGATATATAATTTCTTGAGGCTCTTGTAACCTCAGGTAAAGCAGCAAAACCGAAGAGCTGAAAATCAAGGGATTTCGCTTCAATCGGGATCATTTTTTTGACGATATTCATTCCGTAAATTGCTGCTAATACTTGGCGGACATCGCCATTCCCGTTCGTATGCAGAAGCTTACGTTCATTATGAATGAGACGAATCGAAACCTCAGGGTGAGCAAGCGCAAGCCGATTTACGACATCAGAAATATTTCCAAGCTCTGTGTGGATTGTTTTCATATATTTCAAACGAGCTGGGGTATTGTAGAATAAGTCTGATACAGTTAAATCCGTTCCTCTTCTTGCCGTATCTTTTTCAAGGGATTCAACTTTTCCACCTTCTACAACAATACGAGTGCCAATCTCACCAGTGCTTGTTTTTAGTTCAATCTTTGAGACTGAGGCAATACTAGGCAAGGCTTCTCCACGAAATCCGAGCGTCCGAATACGGAAAAGATCAGTTTCATCTTTTATTTTGCTTGTTGCATGCCGCTGAAATGCAGTGAGAACATCGTCCTCATCTATTCCTTCACCATTATCAACAATTCTGATTTTTGTTAATCCTGCTTCCTCTACTTCAATATCAATAATCGTACTACCCGCATCAATTGAATTTTCCACAAGCTCTTTTACGACTGAAGCAGGTCTTTCAACAACTTCCCCTGCCGCTATTTTATTTGATAAGGCATCATCTAGTTGAATTATTTTACGCACGTGTTATTCACCACCCATCGTATTATTAAGATCTCCTTTTCCATGAATACAGTTAATTCTTTAGTTTTTTATGAAGATCATAAAGAATATTTAAAGCCTGGATAGGGGTCATTTCTAATATATCTAGTGATTTCACTTTCTCAATCATTCTTTTTTCCTTCGAACTTAATACTGGCTCCTTCACTTCAATAGGTTCAGTAAAGAAAGAGAGTTGGTCAGATGGTTGAGCTGACTCCGTCACTATTTTTTCAGGCGCATCATCTTTTTGTTCAAGCCGGTTCAAAATTTCATTCGCTCTAATAATAAGCTCATGAGGTAATTCAGCAAGTTGGGCTACATGAATCCCATAGCTTTTATCAGCAGCACCCTCTTTAATTTTGTGTAAAAACACAACTTTGCCATTTTGCTCTAGTGCACGTACATGAATGTTTTTCACTTTTAAAAGCTGTGATTCTAAAATAGTTAATTCATGATAATGAGTAGAAAACAGTGTTTTTGCTCCGATTCGATCATGAATATATTCAATAATCGCTTGTGCCAATGCCATTCCATCATATGTTGATGTACCTCTGCCAATTTCATCAAATAAAATAAGGCTATTTTGGGTTGCGTTCACAATTGCATTCCGAGCTTCAAGCATTTCAACCATAAATGTACTTTGACCTGAAATTAAATCATCAGCCGCCCCAATTCTCGTAAATACCTTATCAAACAAAGGAAGAATTGCCTCTCTTGCTGGTACGTAACAGCCAATTTGCGCTAAAATAGCTGTCAAAGCAATTTGCCTCATATATGTACTCTTCCCAGACATATTAGGCCCTGTCACAAGGAGTATTTCTCTTTCATTATCCATATCACAATCATTTGGAACGTATTCTTGTGTATTCATTACTTTTTCAACGACTGGATGTCTTCCATCTTTAATAACAATTCGACGATCTTTTGAAAAAACAGGCTTTACATATTGCCTTTCTTCACTAACTGTCGCAAAGGAAAGAAGAACATCTAATTCACTAATTGATTTCGCTAACGCTTGTAATCTTGGAATATATTCCTTCACTTGCTCGCGGATCGAAGTAAAGATTTCATATTCTAAATCGATGCTTTTTTCTTCTGCAGCGAGAATAAGTGATTCTTTTTCCTTTAATTCAGGGGTTATAAATCTTTCTGCATTTGTTAATGTTTGTTTTCTTTCATATTGACCTTCTGTAAGTAGATGTAAATTCGCTCTTGTTACTTCAATATAGTAGCCGAATACACGATTATAGCCGACCTTCAATGATTTAATCCCTGTTTTTTCCCGTTCTTGTTTTTCCAGCATTGCAATCCATGTTTTTCCATTCCTTGTAGCATCTCGATATTTATCGAGTTCTTCATTATACCCATCATTAATCATATTGCCATCTTTAAGGGAGATGGGAGGGTTTTCAACGATTGCCTTCTCTAATAGAGCAGCTACTTCCCCACACGGATCGATTCCTTCAACAAGCTGTTCAATTTCTAAGGTTTGAAGAAGCTTTAATTGGTTTTGTAATAATGGTATTTGTTGTAAGGAGCGCTTTAGCTGGACTAAGTCACGTGCATTTACATTCCCAAATGCTACTCGCCCAGCAAGTCTTTCAAGATCATATACTTCCTTTAGTTTTTCTCTTAATTCTACTCGTTCAAAATAGGAAGAAATAAAAATTTCAACTAAGCTTTGACGTCGATTAATTTCCTTTTCATTAACAAGTGGGCGCTCTATCCATTGCTTTAAAAGTCTGCCTCCCATTGCTGTTTTCGTTTCATCAAGGAGCCAAAGTAGAGAGCCTTTTTTTCCTTTTGAACGAATCGTTTCCGTCAACTCAAGATTTCGTTTCGAGAAGAAATCAATTTTCATATATTGATTCGTCTCATATGTCGTTACTTTTTGCAAATGGTCTAAGCTTCGTTTCTGAGTGCGAAATAAGTAGTTAAATAATCTTGAAACCGTATGCTGCAATTTATCTTGATTAATATCTACTAATAGTGGACGATACTGTTCCAATTGCTTACTATCGTCTTCAAAAGATAGCGTCAATATAGAACGCTCATTAATTTTCCTTTGCCATTCACTATTAAAGCTAGAAGCTAAAATTAATTCCTTAGCACCTAAAATAGATAACTCGTTTAACACCTCTTCAAAGCTTGTACTAATAAGTGTCACCTTTGTTTCACCAGTTGAAAGATCATTGTAAGCAAACCCAAATGTGTCATCTTCAAAATGTGAAATGGAAGCAATATAATTATTCTCTTTTTCCTGAAGAACTTTTCCTTCCATCATCGTTCCAGGAGTAATTAACTGAACGACTTCTCGACGGACAACCCCTTTCGCTTGCTTAGGGTCTTCTGTTTGCTCACAAATTGCCACCTTATAGCCACGAGCAATCAACTGCTCAATATATTGAGCAGCGGAATGATATGGAACCCCACACATCGGGATACGGTCCTCTGAGCCACCCTCTCTACTCGTTAAAGTAATCTCTAATTCCTGTGATGCTTTAATGGCATCTTCAAAAAACATTTCATAAAAATCTCCAAGACGAAAAAATAAAAAGGCATCCGTATAATCTGCCTTTACTCTTAAATATTGCTGTATCATTGGCGTATAAGCTGCCATATTATCCTCCAACCTATCAAAATCTTATTCTTCATAGAAAGTACCCACTATATTATAGCATATATCTACTATATTCCATTTATCAAGAAAAACAAAAACAGCTCTCAAAACTGAAAGCTGCTTATCAATTGAGCATATTCTTCTCTCCTATCGTTAAACCTTCTCAAAAGCCAGCTTAATTCCAAATATAATAAGAATGGCTCCTGTCATTCCCTCTACAGCTTTTATCGTAGTTGGCTTCTTCATAAATTCACTCACATAATGAATTAAATAAATATAAAAGCAGAACCAAATCAAAGTTAAAACAGTATAAGTGAACCCTAGTACAAGAAATTCTGAAAAAGCGTGATGATTGCCCTTTCCAGCAAATTGAGGTAAAAATGTTAAAAAGAAAACAGCTACTTTCGGATTAAGAAGATTTGTTAAAAACCCTTGGCGAAAGTTCGATTCTCCATCATATTGATTATGTAAACTCGATTTTTCCGTCAACTTTTGCTGTTTTTTGATAATAACTAGAATTGATTTCAATCCTAAGTAAATGAGATAAACTGCTCCAATATATTTTAGAATTGAAAACAGAAATGCAGACTTAACAATGAGTGCAGAAAGACCGAAAACCGCTCCTAGTGTATGGATTAGCAATGCAGTCAATGTCCCAAAGGTTGTATTAAATCCAGCTAATTTCCCTTTGGAAATCGTATTTTTCGTTATAACAGCCGTATCTGGACCTGGTAAAATAATAAGCATAAATGCCATGAACAAGAAAAGCAAATAATTTTCCACATTTTATCTCCCCTATCATCGTTACAAATAAAACTTTTTCTTATTATATAATATTTAGAATATTTTAAAAAGAAAAACTAGGAAGTAAAACCCTCCTAGTTCATTACTTTTCTACACTTTCACTAAAATTTGGATTTATTTCCTCAAACTCTTCATCATCGACGTCCAATCCCCAAATTTCATCATCATCATCACATTCGCATCTATCAGGGTGTACGGCAACACAAACTTTCGTTTCACCGATAACTTCAACAAGGAATTCCCTTTCCACATGGACGATGATTTTTGTGCCATTAGGGGAGATTACACATTCACAGCAGTTAGGCTGTTGCAGGACGCGAGCGACAACTTCATTGTCATCAAAACAATCAGGGTCACGGTATTTTAATCTAATGACATCTTTATATTCAACACGTTCGGTAACGACTTCCGTTTTTGTATTATCATTAAATGAATACCAAACATTAATGTCATAGTAGCCGGTTATTTCGACTGTTTTATTGACCTTTTTCGCTTCGTACTTATGGTTTATAATCCAGCAACCGAGTATGCTTGTCGGATTATGTTTTGGGCTAATCGTATGGTTGGACTGTGTAAATTTACGTCCTTTCGCTACGACCGCTTTCGTTATAATCTCTCTATATTCTCCCATTGCGAGCGAACCTCCTCATTCATTTTCATTTCATCCTATGCGAGATATTAGACTAGTGTGCGATATTTCTTGATGAATGTTAGGTAAAAGTATTGGCATAATTCATCATATGTTTCCTCTTAACAGATGTGCTATCACCCATTATTTTCTAAAATTAAAGTAAAAAAACCTCGAGCTTTTATGCTCAAGGTTTTTTGAAAGGAAAATTCATAAACATTCATTCAGTTAAGAAAATCTAACAAAGTGGCGCATCAAGTTGAGACACTTAATGGCTATTTAGTGATGATGGGAACAGTCACTATTTTTAATTTGAGAGCCTGTTTCTCCACTTAATAAATTACCACCTGTTGAAGTGATTATTTCATCTGTGACTTTATTTGAGATTGTATTTGCAACGAGTTGCAGCAATTCATTAACCTCAATCTGAGATTGCTTAAATTCTTGGACAATCGGAAGTTCATCTAATTCTGTTTCAAGTGCAGTAATTTTATCCTCTGTTTTTTTCAAAGCTTCTTTTTTTCCAAAATGCTGCAAATTCACTGCTTGCTTCTGCAATCCTTTAATGTTAGAGATTGTTGCTCGAACTTTTTCATTTTCATTTATTTGTGCTTCTGCACGTTTAAAAAAGTCCACTTCTTCCGTCTCTGCAATCATTTGAGCTAGTTCATTTGCACGAGCAACAATTTCATCTTTCGTAAACTTTGCCATTCTACTCCACCTCAACAACGTCAAGTTCTTCAACCATTTCTCCGTTTAACGACCATGTCTTCGCATCAGTGATTTTCACCTTTACAATTTTCCCAATTGCGGTTTTTGGTCCTGTAAAATTAACTAGTTTATTTTTTTCTGTGTAACCGGCTAATACATCAGGATTATTTTTACTTTCTCCTTCAACAAGTACATTAACGATTTTACCTTGATAGGTTTTCATTGCTTTAGCTGAAAGCTCATTAACAACCGCATTTAATCGCTGTAATCGTTCCTTTTTCACTTCCATCGGAACATTATCCACCATTTTTGCTGCTGGTGTTCCCTCGCGAGGTGAATAGATGAACGTATATGCAGATTCATATCCAACTTCACGATACAAAGATAATGTCTCTTCGAATTGTTCTTCTGTCTCATTTGGGTATCCAACGATAATATCAGTTGTAAAAGTCACACCCGGAATAGCTTCCTTAATCTTACGAACAAGCTCTAAATATTGCTCTCTAGTATATTTACGTGCCATAATTTTTAACACTTCAGTTGAACCAGATTGAACTGGCAAGTGAATATGTTCTACAAGATTTCCACCTGTAGCTAATACCTCAATCAATCTGTCATCGAAATCACGAGGGTGGCTAGTTGTAAAACGGATACGAGGGATATCGATTTTTCGAATTTCCTCCATCAAATCACCTAAGCCATATTGGATATCTTCAAAGTCTTTTCCATATGCATTCACATTTTGACCAAGAAGAGTAATTTCTTGATAACCTTGTGCAGCAAGCTGTCTTACTTCTTGAATGATGTCATCTGGTCTGCGGCTACGCTCTTTTCCTCTTGTATATGGGACAATACAGTATGTGCAAAACTTATCACAGCCGTACATAATGTTAACCCATGCTTTAATATTACCTCTCCGAACTTTAGGAAGGTTCTCAATTACGTCACCTTCTTTAGACCAGACTTCAACAACCATTTCTTTTGACATATATGCCTCATGCAAAATATTTGGAAGACGGTGGATATTATGCGTCCCGAAAATCATATCTACATGATTATATGTTTTCAAAATTTTATTGACAACCGATTCTTCCTGAGACATACATCCGCAAACACCTAATAATAAATCAGGCCTTGCCGTTTTTAAATGTTTTAAATGGCCAAGTTCTCCAAAAACTTTATTTTCAGCATTTTCACGGATTGCACAAGTATTTAATAAAATGACATTTGCATCCTCAACTGTATCTGTCGGTTCGTAACCAAGCCCAAGGAAAATCCCAGCCATTACTTCAGTGTCATGTTCATTCATCTGACACCCATAAGTTCGGATGTAAAATTTACGGCCTCTTCCCATTTCAAGAAATTCTTCCGGAATATCAAAGTCTTTATGATATTTCACTTCTTCTTTTCCGCGTTTCTTTGCTTCTTTTAAGGATGGTGGGGTATATACTGCCTCAAAGTACTTACTGTAATCCTTCTCGGATTTTTTGTCCGATGGATTAACCGTTTGCACTTGTTGTCCTTCTATACGTTGTTTTTCATTCATATTTTTAACTCCTTTCACGGTCTCTACAAAAACATACACACATTAGTATAGTATATAGTTTTTATCGTCTGAAAACAATAGAAAACCCATGTTTAACAAGTTTCAGGCAATTAATATCCCATGATAATAGTATAAAAATTCTCCGTCCATTTGACGTGATGACAGTCACAGTATTTGAAAAAAAATAGAAGTCTGTGGAACATTTCCCCAGACTTCTATTTTTTCTATTGTCTCTCTCGAATTAAACAATACATTACATAAATTCTGCTACTAATTTATCAAAATGCTCTTGCTCTAAATTCAAATCTGCCTCAGTTAGAGGAGTTTCTGAATAGCCTTTCAATAACTCTTGATAAGATTTACGTTCAGTATTTTGATAAATTAAACCAGTTACTAGACCATTATGCTTCATTAGCGTTTGCATAGCCATTTCACGATCTGAGGAATTATAGCCTTCAATCTCACTTAATTTCGTTAAATTTTCTTTAAACCAGTCATATGTGTTTACTTTATTATACGTAACACATGGGCTAAAAACGTTAATCAATGAGAAGCCATCATGCTTAATCCCAGCTTCTATTAATGAAGTTAAGTCTTTTAAATCTGTAGAAAAGCTTTGAGCTACAAAAGTTGCACCAGCAGTTAATGCCATTTCCATAGGTGAAATAGCCTGTTCAACTGATCCTTCAGGTGTAGATTTTGTTTTAAAGCCCGCAGCAGATCTTGGTGATGTTTGTCCTTTTGTTAATCCATAAATTTGATTATCCATTACAATATACGTAATATTTACATTACGACGAATCGAATGGATAGTATGGCTCATCCCAATAGCGTAACCATCTCCGTCACCACCGGAAGCGATAACTGTTAAATCACGGTTAGCCATCTTAACACCTTGTGCGATTGGCAAAGAACGGCCATGAATACCATGTAAACCATAAGAATTTATATAACCAGAAATACGTCCTGAACATCCGATTCCTGAAATAACTGCTAAATTATGTGGCTCAAGCCCTACATTAGCTGCAGCACGCTGGATAGCTGCTTGTACAGAGAAATCTCCGCATCCAGGGCACCAGTTGGGTTTTACATTATTTCGAAAATCTTTAAATGTTGCCATTTAGAACAACTCCTTGCATCTTGTATGAATTTCATGTGGCAAGAATGGATTTCCGTCGTACTTTAATAGCTTATGAGTTTTTTCTTGATTTCCGACGTTCATCAACATAATATTTGCCAGTTGCCCAGTTGCATTGTTTTCAATCACAACGATCTTCTTCGCAGATTTAACGAGCGGCAACATTTCATCAGTCGGGAATGGATGGATTAAACGAATATGTGCATGATTCACTTTTAAACCATCTTTTTCTAAACGGCCTATAGCCTCTTCAATGACTCCACGAGTTGAATTGAAGCCGACAATTAATAAATCTGCTTCTTCATGTGGAGCATTTTTATAAACAGGTGTATCAAATTTAATATTTTCGACTTTACGGAAACGCTTATCCATTTGTGCTTTACGGTTAAGAGCTGATTCAGATGGCTTTCCAGTCTCATCATGCTCAACACCTGTAACATGGTGAATCCCATGTTTCATACCTGGAATAACTCGTGGAGATATTCCATCTTCAGTTACTTCATAGCGTTTAAAATAGCCATTGTTTTCGATTTCTGGTAATTCTTCAGTAAGCAGCTTCCCTCTGCGAATTTCAATTTTATCAAATTCTAACGGTTCAACTGTTTGTTTACCTAAAGAAAGCTGTAAGTCTGAAAGGATAATAACAGGACATTGGTATTCTTCAGCAAGATTAAACGCTTCCGCAGTATCATAGAAAGCTTCTTGTACAGTACTTGGAGCCATAACAATCTTCGGAATTTCCCCATGTGTACCATAAATCATTGCCATTAAATCAGATTGCTCTTGCTTTGTTGGTAGACCTGTAGATGGTCCCCCACGTTGAGTATCAACAATTACTAAAGGAATCTCCGTCATGCCAGATAATCCAATCGCTTCCATTTTTAATGAAAGTCCAGGACCTGCAGAAGCAGTTATAGTACGTACACCACCATAGTTTGCACCAATTGCCATTGTAACAGCGGCAATCTCATCTTCCGTTTGAATGACAGCTCCACCAAGAGGAGGAAGTTTTTGAATTAAATATTCCATAATTTCAGAAGCAGGTGTGATTGGATAAGCCGCCATAAAGCGACAACCTCCTGCAAGTGCTCCAAGGGCAATGGCATCGTTTCCGATCATAAATAAACGTTTTTTGCCATCTGCTTTTTCTAATTCCATTAACTCTGTCGTTTCGCTAAGATTATCTTTCATGAAGTCAAAGCCAGCTTTAATGGCTTCCATATTTTTATCAACAACTTGTTGGCCTTTTCTTCCAAAAATCTCTTGTACTACTTCTTCAAATACATTAATATCTAAGTTTAGTACTGCACAAGTTGCTCCAACCGCAACCATGTTTTTCATTAGGGATGTTCCTAGTTCAGCTGCCATTTCTGTAAATGGAACTGCATATAATGCTGCCTTTGTATCTTCAGGCTTTGTAGGATTAAACTTTGCGTCTGCAATGATAATTCCTTTTTCATGTAGCTCTTTGTAGTTTAAATCGATCGTCTCTTGATCAAATGCTACCAAAATATCAAGATCGTCTGAAATAGAACGAACTTGTGTAGTGCTCACACGAATCTTGTTATTAGTATGACCACCCTTAATACGTGATGAGAAATGGCGGTAACCATACAAGTAATAGCCTAGACGATTCAATGCGATTGAAAATATCTCTCCAGTACTTTCTATACCTTCCCCTTGTTGCCCGCCAACTTTCCATGAAAGTTGATTGATCATTTCGTACACCCCTTTGGATACGTTAAAAAATATGTAAAAACGTTTTCAAAAAATTATTAAGTACTTCTTCAACCTAGTGGTAAATACTATACTATGTTTTGAATGGGTACTAAACGCTTTCAATTCTAGACCTAAGTCTTAAAAAAAGCAACCCTTTGAGCCTAATTTTGTCTAAAATATGAATAATTTTATTTTATATTAAAATTATATCTTTAAATTGATTTTTATCCAAAAAAACAACCTGCTTGCGTATGTAAGCAAGCAGGTCAAACTGTACAACGAGACTACTACATTACTAAATATTTTCGTGCGTTATCTCCCTATCTTGGTTCAATAATGAGCTTTATTGCTGTACGTTCTTCCCCATCAATTTTTATATCTGTAAATGCAGGGATACAAATCAAATCCACACCGCTAGGCGCCACAAATCCTCTTGCGATTGCTACTGCCTTCACGGCCTGGTTTAATGCCCCTGCCCCAATCGCTTGGATTTCTGCTCCGCCTCTTTCACGCAGAACTCCAGCAAGTGCACCAGCTACAGAATTAGGATTAGATTTTGCTGAAACTTTTAATATTTCCATTCCTAGCTCCTCCTTGTTTTACCCCTATGAACGAGCAAACTCTACCCTTGCTAATTCGTATGAATAGTTCAGGAATAAATCATTCCATTGCTACTATATTCAGCTAATAAATCACATATTCCGGCTTGGACGAAATAAATTAGAAAAGCGGAAGCTAGACATAGAAAAGCGGAAGCGGCTTGACCAAGAGTGACAAGCATAAAAAAGCTGCATCCTTTTAAATTTTTTTAAAAGAATACAGCCGTATTATTATTAAGAATAAAATGGGTGATCATCATTTATCATAATTCTGTCTATCTTCTTCGCTTTCCCTGTTTTAGGATCGATCTCCATTAATACAGCACTTAGCTGGTGGCGTCCCTCTTTTGGAACTTCAAAGCGAACAGGCAAGTTTGTTAAAAACCTTTTCAACACTGCTTCTCTTTCAACACCTAGTATCCCATCATATGGACCGGTCATTCCTACATCAGATATGTAGGCAGTTCCCCCAGGTAAAATACGATTATCAGCTGTTTGTACATGGGTATGTGTTCCAACTACAGCTGACACCTTCCCATCTAAAAACCAGCCTATTGCCTGTTTTTCACTCGTCGCTTCTGCATGGAAGTCGACAAAAATAATGGGCGTTCTTTTACTAGCTTCCTTAATTAATTCATCCGCTTTTCTAAATGGACAATCAATCGCCGGCATAAACGTTCTACCTTGAAGGTTTATTACTGCAACTTCAACGAGATTATATCTTAAATAAACAATTCCACTACCAGGATTTCCTTCGGGGAAATTAGCAGGCCGCACTAAATATTTCGCATCATCGATAAATTCGAAGATTTCTTTATTATCCCACGTATGGTTGCCTAAAGTGATTGCTTGAGCACCAACTTCTAAAAATCCTCGGTAAATCTTCTCGGTGATTCCTTTTCCACCTGCAGCATTTTCACCATTTATAATCGTAATTTGCGGGCGGTATTTATCCTTTAGCTTTGGAACATATTCTTTTACCATGTCACGACCGATTGAGCCGACGACATCACCAATAAATAAAATTTTCATGAACAGGTCCTTCCTTATAGATTGTCTCTTTTTCAGTCTAACACAATTTTAACTTGCTTTATTCATTAAAAATATTCAAAAAAAATAAAGCGATGCTTATGCACCGCCTTATTTTGCATACTCCACAGCCCTTGTTTCACGGATAACCGTTACTTTAATATGGCCTGGATAGTCAAGCTCTTCTTCAATCTTCTTACGGATGTCCCTAGCTAATCGATGTGCTTCGAGATCATCAATTTGGTCTGGCTTCACTAATATTCGAACTTCACGTCCAGCTTGAATTGCGAAAGATTTCTCAACACCATCATAAGACTCAGAGATCTCTTCAAGCTTTTCAAGTCGACGAATATAGTTTTCAAGTGTTTCTCTTCTTGCACCAGGTCTTGCAGCTGATAATGCATCAGCAGCAGCAACTAAAACGGCAATAATCGATGTAGGTTCAGTATCTCCATGGTGAGAAGCAATGCTGTTAATAACAATTGGATGTTCTTTATACTTTGTTGCTAACTCAACCCCAATTTCAACATGGCTTCCTTCTACTTCATGGTCAATTGCCTTTCCAATATCATGAAGCAAACCAGCGCGACGTGCTAATGTTTCATCCTGGCCAAGCTCAGCTGCCAACATTCCGGATAACTGTGCAACTTCGATTGAATGCTTTAATACATTCTGACCGTAGCTTGTCCGGAATTTAAGTCTGCCAAGAATTTTGATTAGATCCGGATGGAGTCCATGAACACCCACTTCAAATGTTGTTTGCTCACCAATTTCACGGATATGCTCGTCAACTTCTCTGCGGGCCTTGTCAACCATTTCCTCAATCCGAGCAGGATGAATTCGGCCATCCTGTACAAGCTTATCTAAAGCTAAGCGAGCTGTCTCACGACGGATTGGATCAAAGCCTGATAAGATAACTGCTTCAGGTGTGTCATCGATAATAAGATCGATACCTGTAAGTGTTTCAAGCGTTCGAATATTTCGTCCTTCACGCCCAATAATCCTTCCTTTCATTTCATCATTTGGAAGGTTTACAACAGAGACTGTCGTTTCAGCCACATGGTCTGCTGCACAGCGTTGGATTGCTAAAGATAAAATATCTCGCGCCTTTTTATCTGCTTCTTCTTTTGCTCTAGTTTCGCTCTCTTTAATCATGATTGCAGTTTCGTAAGCAACTTCCTGCTCCACTTGCTCTAGAATGATGGACTTTGCTTCTTCACGAGTTAAGCCCGAGATGCGTTCTAGTTCAGCTTGTTGTGCTCGCACCATCTCGTCCACTTTGCTTTCCATCTCTTCAATATGCTGTTGTCTTTTGTTAAGAGAATCGTCCCTCTTCTCTAATTGGCTTTCACGTTTATCTAACGTTTCATCTTTTCGATCTAGATTTTCTTCTCTTTGCAGTAAACGATTTTCTTGTTTTTGGAATTCATTTCTTCGGTCACGAATTTCACGCTCAGCTTCTGTCCGAAGCTTGTGAATCTCATCCTTTGCTTCTAAAAGAGCTTCTTTCTTTAATGCTTCTGCTTCTCGCTTCGCATCTTCCAAAATCTGCTCAGAAGCATCTCTAGCTCCTGCAACTTTAGCCCGAGCAATGGACTTACAAACAAAATAGCTAACAACTGCACCGACGAATAGGCCAAGCAAACTGGAGATGATGATAACAGGTAAATCTTCCATCATTTCACCTCCTCTTGCTATGAACTTTTTTTGTGTTACGTTTCTAAAGTGTCGGCATGTACATTGTCCATTCAATATACAGCACAAAGGCTTTTCAACGTTTTCAATCATCATAAAATGCAAAATATACATTTTTAATTGTAAAGGTGTGGAATTTCATTGTCAAGGTTTAGTGGGTTTGCATGATAAATTCAATAGAAAATAGTAAAAAAGCAAAGCTTGCATATAAACAGCTTTGCTCTCTACACATATTTATTCAATCAATTGAAATTCCTCTTGTTCTTCATCACCACTATTTGCAGTACTAGCATCTAGACCGTAATGCTCACGAATTTGTGTTTGAATTTGCAATCGAATATCAGGATTTTCCTTAAGAAATAGCTTTGCATTTTCTCGTCCTTGGCCTAAACGCTCCTCATTATAGGAATACCAAGAGCCACTCTTTTGAACAATATCCAGTTCCGAGCCTAAATCAATAATTTCTCCTTCTTTTGAAATCCCTTCACCATACATAATATCAACTTCAGCTACGCGGAACGGAGGAGCCACTTTATTTTTAACAACTTTGATCTTCGTTTTATTCCCGACCATTTCTGTACCTTGCTTTAATGTTTCTGCACGGCGAACTTCTAGACGAATCGTTGAATAGAACTTAAGAGCTCTTCCACCTGGTGTTGTCTCTGGATTCCCAAACATAACACCAACCTTTTCACGAATCTGGTTGATAAACACAGCAATTGTTTTTGATTTATTAATTGCACCTGATAGCTTACGCAGTGCTTGGGACATGAGTCGTGCTTGAAGTCCAACATGGGAATCACCCATTTCTCCTTCAATCTCTGCCTTCGGTACAAGCGCGGCAACAGAGTCAATTACGAGAATATCAACAGCACCACTTCTTACTAAAGCCTCTGCGATTTCTAATGCTTGTTCCCCTGTATCAGGCTGTGAAAGCAATAATTCATCAATATTGACCCCTAAATTTTGTGCATAAGTAGGATCAAGTGCATGCTCTGCATCAATAAAGGCAGCTTGACCACCTGCAGCCTGCACTTCCGCAATAGCATGTAATGCAACAGTTGTTTTACCAGAGCTCTCTGGTCCATATACTTCAATAATTCTTCCTCTCGGGTATCCGCCTACTCCAAGGGCAGCATCTAAAGCTAAAGATCCACTAGGAACAGTAGAAATCTTCCGGTCAGTCTGTTCACCTAGCTTCATTATTGAACCTTTACCAAACTGCTTTTCTATTTGTTTTAACGCCTGCTCAAGGGCTGCTTGACGATCACTCACGAATTTTTCCTCCTTTATTAAGCCTTGCTAGTTTTAGTCTCTTATTAATGCCTATCTTTACTATAAACGTTTTCATTCTGTTTGTCGAGCAAAAATTCGAACATTCATTCGTCTTTTTTCAAGGTACAATTCTAGAAGAAAATGAGAAAATTGCTAGGAAAAAATCGAATTTTCAAAGTCTTTTAACTTAGAAAATAGAAAAATAGTAAATAATCAAATAATTAGAGCCCTTAATGAATAACATTTGTGGTGCTATGAAAAAAATCAGAATGCATCAAATGGCATTCTGAATCTCTTTTAACCTTTTAATTAAAAAATAGCATCCGTACTTAACACTTCTTTCACGGATAGATTCTCTAGAACCACCGAGATTCAATTTTTCAACTTGGATGGGCTGGCCTTTTAGAAAAATACCAATAAATACTGTACCGACAGGATTTCCTTCTAATTCATCTGGGCCAGCAACTCCTGTAAAACTGATTCCAATTTCCGTGTTCATCATTTCCGCAATATTTGTAGCTAACTCTTCTGCACATCGAGCGCTAACAGCCCCATTTTCAGAAATGGTTTCTTTTTTAACATTTAACACATTTGACTTCACTTCATTTGTGTAGCAAACAACTCCACCTTTCAGTAAATTGCCTGCACCAGGAATAGCTGTAAGCCTCTCTTGAAACATACCACCAGTCAAGCTTTCCGCACAAGAAATAGTCAAATGATGTTTACTAATTAGTTTCGTAAGTTCATGCATTAAGGAAGTACGATCATAACCGTAAAAATACGTACCAACACGTTTAAGAACATCCTTTTCAGTCTCATCCAATAGCTGCATAGCTGTTTTTATTTGCTGATGTTTCGCTGTTAGTCTGAGTGTAATTTCTCCATTTGAAGCAAGAGGAGCAATAGTTGGATTATTTTGCTTATCAATTAAATCCTCAACTTCTGTTTCAAGCATTGCTTCACCAATTCCAAAGAAGCGTAATACTCGAGAAACGATTACACCATCATCTTGTTGCTTCGAGCGAAGAGCAGGAAGCCCGAATGATAAAAACATCGGTTCCATTTCATGTGGCGGACCAGGAAGAAGCATGTACTTATGTTTGCCATAATCAAGCAGCATACCAGGAGCCATGCCGTGTTCATTTTGTAAAATATGAGACCCTTCTAATACAAGTGCTTGTTTTTTATTATTTTCAGTCATTATCCGATTTGTACGCTCAAAAAAAAGCTCGATGGTTTTCAAAGCTTGCTCATCCATAATAAGCTGCTTATTTAAATGCCTCGCTATCGTTTCCTTCGTTAAATCATCTTTTGTTGGTCCAAGTCCCCCAGTAAAAATTATGAGATCTGAACGGGTCTCAGCAATTTCAATCGTCGATTTAAGGCGAACGGGATTATCGCCGACTACCGTATGATAAAAAACATTAACCCCTAATCCTGCTAATTGTTCTGATAAAAAGCGGGCATTTGAATTGACGATTTGGCCAAGCAATAATTCTGAGCCAACCGCGATTATTTCTGCATTCATTAAAACGCCACCTTATTTTGAATTAAGAAAGACATGTAAGTTTTTCGCAAAATAATCCCAACCAGACCAAATGGTAAAAAACATCGCTACCCAAAGCGCAAAATCTGCAAATGGAATTGAAAACATCGCAAAAATGATATTATGTAAAAGTAAAGCTGATATCGCAACAATTTGTGTCCACATTTTTATTTTTCCTAACGTTTTTGCTGCTACTACCTCTCCACCCTCAGCTAGTAAAAGACGTAAACCAGTGACAGCAAATTCTCTACTAATAATGATGATGACGATCCATGATGGCGCAAAATTCAGTTCTACAAGAACGATTAAAGCAGCAGAAACAAGTAATTTATCTGCAAGTGGATCAAGAAACTTACCTAAATTTGTGACAAGATTATACTTTCTCGCATAATGACCATCAATCCAGTCGGTTGCTGAAGCTATGATGAATATGAACGCCCCTACTAGATGTGTCACAGGTAGGGTAGCCCCTAAAAGAGACACATCTCCCCATTCCAATGGAACGAGCATAATAATGACAAAGATAGGAATTAAAAAGATTCTTGAGATTGTAATTTTATTTGGCAGATTCATGATTTACCTCCAATTTTGTATATACATCGAAAAATAGTCATCAAATAGATGACTATTCATTGTTCGGAAAGTAGCGAATGGTAATATCCTGCCGGACAGCTTGAGCTGGTGAAATAGCAAAATCTATTTTTTCATCATTTACATATATTTCAGTTTCAGTAGATCTGCCTATTCTTATAACGGCTTCAGTTTCATTTGAAAAGTCAAACGTTTGGCTGTCATTATCAGGTTGCTTTGATTTTAAAGTACCTTGAAACAATGAAACACCTTTTCCATTTTTCACATTAACCCATGTCTCACCAGTTGAGACGACTTTCAATTCAAACTTATCAGCATTTTTCAACTCATAAACGGTTTTAGTACCACCTGACTCAGCAACAGTAATCTCCTGCTTTTTCGTTTCTGGCACTACTTCTTCTTCTTTATTTTCTTCTTCATCGATGTCCTCAGTATTTTTGTCAGAATCTTTTTCATTATCCTTCGTGAAATTTTCAGATTCCTCTACATTCACTTGTTCATTTTGGATTTGATCATCTGTTTGTTGAGGACTCTTTCCACTGTCCTTTTGCTGAAAAAAATAATAAAAGACTGCAAAAGCTCCTATAATGAATACAATGATCAAAATCTTCGGAAGAATATCAAAAAGCTTAGAATTGCCTGGTGCAATATTTTTTCGTGACTGAACTCTTGAAAGCTTTTCAGGAATATCTTCGTTTAAAGGAGATGGGATTTCTGATTTAAATTGTTCAAAAAGCTCTTCAGGCAGCAAACCTACTGCCTCTGCATATTGTTTAATAAAAGCTCTTACATAAAATTGCCCAGGCATCATACTATAATTTCCTTCTTCGATGCCTATTAAATAACGCTTTTGAATTTTTGTTGCATCTTGTAGCTCATCAAGACTCATTCCTTTTGCTAACCGAGCTTCTTTTAAAACGCTACCAATTTCTGTCAATTACAACACC
Source organism: Cytobacillus sp. Bva_UNVM-123 (assembly GCF_046351715.2). Classification (NCBI taxonomy): domain Bacteria; kingdom Bacillati; phylum Bacillota; class Bacilli; order Caryophanales; family Bacillaceae; genus Cytobacillus; species Cytobacillus sp. Bva_UNVM-123. The sequence goes on along the minus strand of NZ_CM177772.1, from coordinate 2,186,872 downwards.
TTCCAACTCACGAAAAATCAAAGCCTCCAAAATCAGTTTCAGAAAACATTTTCGTTTTATCTACAATATCATATGTAATTTCTTCTTCAGAATCATGTCTTAGTTCAATAATATAATCAAAGTCTTCGATTGAATACTCTGTGTTTTCCACAAAAATATCAGGGTGCTCTACTACTTTAATAGCGGGCATATTCATAATCTCACGAACGAGCTGCCAATGACGTTCATTTGCACGCCTAGAAGAGACTATCCCGTCAATAATAAATAAATTATTTTCATTGTATTCATCATGAATCAGCTGATTACGAATCGTTTGCTTTAAGAGAGTAGAGGAAACAAATAGCCAGCGTTTATTTGCACAAACACTTGCTGCTACGATGGATTCCGTTTTTCCTACACGAGGCATTCCTCTTATTCCTATTAGTTTGTGCCCCTCTTGCTTATACAATTCTGCCATAAAATCAACTAATAGTCCAAGCTCGTCCCTTACAAATCGAAAGGTTTTTTTATCATCCGCATCTTGCTGGATATATCTCCCATGTCGTACTGCTAAGCGATCTCTTAGCTTAGGTAAACGGAGCTTGATTAGTTTAATTGTATCCATAGTATGTAAAATAGATTCTAACCGAACAATTTGTTCATTATTCTCAGCTAAAATTAATAATCCCCTTCGCCCTTGTTCGACACCGTTGATTGTCACGATATTAATAGATAACATGCCGAGCAAGGATGAAATATCACCGAGCAAACCAGGTCGATCCTTTTGGATTTCATATTCTAAATACCATTCTGTTTTGCACATTTAAATACCCCCTCAATACCTTTGCCAAGTGATATTTACTACCTCTTTTATCATAAATGATTTCACATAAAGATGAAAGTGAAAACAAAAGCATTGAGAAGAAAATTGAAAAACTGAAAAAGAATAAAAAGAGAGGTTTCCCCCTCTTTTTTTTGTAAAAAATTATTATTATTGTGTCCCATTATTCTCGACTAATTTCACCATAACATTCGCAATGGCTTGCTGCTCTTCTTTGCTTGCAACAGACCAAAGATCAGATAGTACTCTTTGCTGCTCATTTTTCGGATCAACTTGTTTAGCTAAATAATCACCGATTTGATAGGCGAGATCATTGATTGTATCTTTATTCATTCCTTGGTCTTGTCCGTGGTCAAGTCGATCACCGAGAAAATCCTTCCACTGCTGCCAGTTTTCAAGTACAGACATATTAATATCCTCCTTTTGTCAAAGCTTTAGTACATTGTTATTTTGAATAAAAAGGAGACAAAATATGCATATAAAATGAAAGGATTTTTATGTATGCCACCCGCCATTAACTGCTAGTATTTGTCCAGTCATATAGGATGACTTCTCTGATAAGAGAAAGGAAACAGAATCTGCAATATTTTCAGGTGTTGCCAACCTTCCCATCGGAATTTCATTTTTGATTTCTTCAAGTTCTTCAAATGAAAAACCTTCCATCATTGCAGTTTGAACTGCTCCTGGTGCAACCCCGTTAACTCTTATTCCATTGAAAGCTAATTCCTTGCTTAATGCTTTCACAAATGCGATTTGCGCCCCTTTAACAGTTGAATAGGCTACTTCACATGCAGCACCTATTTGACCCCAAATAGACGAAATGACGACGATATTCCCATGTCCTTTTGCCAATAATTTTGGAAGTAGCTCCCTTGTTAATAGGATGGGTGCTTTCACATGAACATTTAGTAAATTTTCGACCTCCTCATCTTTTACATCATATAGGAGCCCAGAGTAGCTCGTTCCACTATTGTGGATGATCCCATCAATGGAAAAAATATTTTTAGCTAATTTTTTATAGCCATTGTTTGTGGAGAGGTCTGCTTGAATTGGAATATATTCACCCCCATATGATTGTATTCCATCCAAAAGCTGGTCAATTGCACGCTTATTTTTATTGTAATGTAAATATAGAGAGTAGCCTTCCTCTGCTAATTTAAGTACGATTGCCCCACCAATTCCACCACTTGCGCCTGTAATTAAAACAAATTTTTTCATTCATCCAACTCCAATTAGAAAAGCGTAAGCGCCTTGGTTAACGACGTACAAACTGGACTGACCTCGACAAGATAAAGGAAACACGATGAGTGAAACGAGCGATGTTAACTTATCGTAAGGAGAGGGAAGGAAGTTCGCTAGGCGCTGAAGCTAGACAGTTCTCAAACTTCAAATATTTTATACTTTCTTATCTTTAAGAAAGCGCCAAATGGCGCTTTTCTGTTACTTATTTTTCGGGATAATTTGACATACAGTTATCCGTTCTTCAGAAACAAACTCATGAACCATTTTTTTGATATCATCTATGGTAATACTTTCAAGCATTGAGACAACCTCAAATAAATTCATTTCATTAAATGCATATCTCGTGAATTGATTCGCGATATATTCAGGTGAATTAATAGCGCGCAGAAATCCACCTATCTTTTTCTTCTTCGAACGTTCAAGAGCTTCAACCGTAATACTTCCATCTTCTTTCGCCTTTAATAGCAATGCAATCAATGTTTGAGCTAATTTGTCTGGGTCGCTCGTATCTCCACCAACCATAGCGAAGCCAAAGCCTTTTTCCTGTGTATAGTCATAGGAAAATGTATCGTCAATCAATCCATCATTATATAGTGAATTATAGTGCTCAGAGCTTTTTCCAAACATGATATCCAGCATAAGGTTAATGCTTAACTCGGTCTTTAGCATTTCTTGGCCAGATTGAGTTACATTTAGTGTTTTTACCCCAACTAAACATTTCGATGTTTGTACATTCATTTGTAAAACTTGCTTTTTCTTTGCAACCTCTTCTGGTTCACTTTCAAACTTACGCTTGATATCTGGCATGTCTTCGTATTTTTTGCTGGCTTGATTATCTTTTACTTGCTTCATTATTTTTTGAGGATCAACTGGACCCACAATAAATAACAGCATATTGCTCGGATGATAAAATGTGTTGTAACAATCATAAAGCATATCTTTCGTTATTGGAGCAATCGACTCGATCGTCCCTGCAATATCAATTTTCACGGGATGGTTGTGATACATATTTTGAATAAGCCCGAAATACAATCGCCAATCTGGATTATCATCATACATCGTAATTTCTTGGCCAATAATCCCTTTTTCCTTTTCAACAGTTTTTTCGGTAAAATAAGGCTCTTGAACGAAATTAATTAATGTTTCAAGGTTTTTTTCAACATCTGATGTGCTAGAAAACAAATAGGCCGTTCTTGTAAAAGACGTAAAAGCATTTGCAGAAGCACCTTGTTTGCTAAACTGTTGGAAAACATCTCCATCTTCCTTTTCAAATAGCTTGTGCTCCAAAAAATGGGCAATTCCATCTGGTACTTGAACAAATTGATTAGTCCCAATTTGTTGAAAATGATTATCGATTGAGCCATATTTTGTTGTAAAAGTAGCAAATGTTTTGTTAAAGCCTTTTTTCGGTAAAACGTATACGTCTAATCCATTGTTTAATTTTTCATAATACATTTCTTCTTGTAACTGATCATACATAATCTTTTCCATTATCATTTCTCCCCCTTTCCCGTTAAGAAATAGATCGTATCAAGATGAATTTTGTGAGCAATTGCAATAATTTCTTCCTTCGAGACGTGATCCATCTTATCTAGCCACTCTTTAAGGGAAACGTCTTTATGTGAAACGACATTATGATAAAGGACTTCGATCACTCCTCGTGATGTATCAATCGTTTCAAGCAATTGATTTTTGATGACCGCTTTTGTTTGAATTAGCTCTTCGTCTGAAAAATCGCCATTTTTCATTGCTTCCATTTGAGCATTGATAATGTTAATGGCTTGATCATAGTTTTTATTATCGATTCCTGACATGATCATCATAAGTCCTTTATGGCTTTCAAGTCTGCTTGCAACATAGTAGGCAAGACTGGCTTTTTCTCTAACATTTATAAATAGTTTTGAATGTGAGAATCCGCCGAAAATTCCATTAAAAACTTGAAGGGCATAATAATCAGGATCGCCGTATTTAATATTTGTTCGATAACCGATATTTAACTTCCCTTGCTTCACATCTTGCTCTTCACGGACGATATGAGGATTTTCCTTTTTGGGATATCTTACAGAGTTAACCGACATTGGCGTACGTTCTTTCAATTGAAGTATTTCATGAGCATACTCATACACCTCTTGCTCATCTACATCTCCAACTACATATAAATCAAGCTCATCCTCATTAAAAGCAGTTACAAAATATTCATATAGATTTTCAGGCGTAATGTGATCAACCTCCTCCTTCTGTCCATGTACATGTAAGGAGTATGGTTCTTCTCTACACATCTCTTCAACTAATCTGAAGCTTGAATAACGCATTTTATCATCATAGACTGATTGAATTCTTTGTTTTAATGTTCTTTTTTCCTTCTCAACTGTTTCTGGATCAAATGAATGTCCATTCGCATTTGGCTTTGTTAATATGTCTGCTAGAAACTGAAGTGCTTTTTTCAATAAAGGTGTGTTATCAGCTAAAAACTTTTCATTCGCAATTTCCATCGAAACGGTAATGACGTGATATTCACCTTTTTTTGCTAAGTCGACAAAAAGTGTTGCTCCATAAAGCTCATCTAAATAAGACCGCAACTTTCCAGTTGTCGAATAGTTTTCACTATTACTCTGCAAAACATATGGTAATAATGCACGTTTTGTCACAACATCTTTATTTAAGGGAGCCTTCATTTTCCACACGAATGTATTTGTCTTATATTTATCGGTTTTAATGATGTGAAGCGAATAACCATTCATTTGTTTAATCGTTTCAGAGATAACTTCCATTTAATATCCTCCTGTTAACTATTATGAAGTTATTTTCTACATTCTTCCTTAAATTAAATCATATTCTTACTATAACTTGCCCTATTTCTTATTTTCAATAAGAAAAGGAAATAAGACCATTTATCACTGACAAATAACAAACAAATAAAGCCCTCATTCTATCTAAATAGAATTGAGGGCTATATTACGGTTCATAAATAAAATTAATTTTGAAAATGGTTCCTAACGGCTTCCTTTAATATATGGTTCTCCTGAAGCTTTAGGTGCATCTGCACGACCGATAAAACCTGTCAAGGCAAGGATTGTTAGTACGTACGGAGCAATTAACAAATAAACATTTGGAATATTCTCTAAGAACGGTAAGCTTGATCCAATAATACTTAAGCTTTGTGCAAAACCAAAGAACAATGCTGCACCCATCGCACCTAGTGGATGCCATTTCCCAAAGATCATTGCTGCAAGTGCCATAAATCCTTGTCCACTAATTGTTGCATGGCCAAAATCAGAAGTAATGGATTGCGCATAAATTCCTCCACCTATTCCTCCTAGTGCACCTGATAAAATAACAGCAATATAACGAATTTTCGTTACATTTATTCCCATCGTATCTGCAGCCATCGGATGTTCTCCTACGGCACGAAGTCTTAAACCGAATGGTGTTTTAAAAATCACATACCAAGCAATAAATGCCGCGATAATCGCTACAAACGAAGTATAGTAAGTGTTAGTGAAAAACAGCTTTCCTAATATCGGAATATCACTTAGTAAAGGAATATCTACTTTATGGAACCCTTTTTGGATAATATCAGTTTGACCTTTTCCATAAATAAATTTAACAAGGAATAGTGCTGCACCAACTGCTAATAAATTGATCGCTACTCCAGACACTACTTGGTCAGCTCTAAAAGTAATGGAAGCAACAGCATGAAATACTGATAATAATGCACCAACAATCATCGCAGCTAATAAAGATACCCAAGGAGTCATATTTCCAAATACATCTACAAAAGTTAAGTTAAAAACAATTGCGGTAAATGCGCCAATAACCATTAATCCTTCTAAACCAATATTTACAACGCCTGAGCGTTCTGAAAACGTTCCGCCTAATGCAGTGAAAATAAGTGGTGCTGCCCAAAGAAGTGTAGAAGGTATGATAATTAACAACATATCCATTATGCCCACTTACTTCACCCCCTTTTTGCTAATACGTTCAATAAAGACACGAATCATATAGCTTGCTGCAACAAAGAATACAATTAGAGCAATAATAATGTCAACAAGTTCATTAGGAACACCAGCTTCAAGAGGCATGTTTAAGGCCCCAACCTTTAATGCACCAAATAGCAATGCTGCTAAAATGATTCCAATCGGTCCATTTGCTCCTAGGAGTGCAACTGCGATCCCGTCAAACCCAACACCTGTAAAGCCACCCCTTATGGCTGAATAACCAAACGTACCAAGACCCTCCATCGCCCCTGCAAGTCCAGCAAAAGCACCTGAAATGACCATCGATAAAATAATATTAGAGCGGACATTCATGCCTGCATATTCTGAAGCATGTTGGTTAAAACCGACTGAGCGCAATTCATACCCTCGAGATGTTTTCTCTAAAATAAACCACATAATAAATACACAGAAGAGTGCAATAATTATTCCCCAGTGCAATCGAGAATAATCAGTTATACTTTCCAAAAATGAAGAGCGAAGTGAAGCAGATTCAAAAATTTTATCAGTTCGATCACTCTTTTCAGATAGAACAGTTCTTACAATATAGTTCGTAACATGTAATGCGACATAGTTCATCATAATTGTTACAATAACTTCGTGCACACGAAATCTTGCTTTTAAAAATCCGGGGATAAATGCCCATAACGCCCCTGCAGCTGCTGCTGCCAAAATGGCTAAAGGTAAATGGATGATTTTCGGTAATTCGAAGGCAACCCCAACCCAAACAGCTGCTAACCAGCCGACAATTAATTGTCCCTCTACTCCGATATTAAAAAGGCCTGTCCTAAATGCAAATGCTACAGCTAAACCAGCAAGAATTAACGGTGTAACTTGTCTAACCACTTCACCTGCATAATATATTTCCCCAAAAGCTCCATTCCAAAGTGCGATAAAAGCATCAATCGGATTATAGCCTGTAACAAGCATAATAATTGTTCCAACAATCATTCCTAGTAAAACGGCCAAAATAGGAACTATCATATTTTTAAGACGACTAGACATTTGCTTGTTCACCTGCTTCCTTCTGTTTCGAGCCAGCCATTAATAATCCTAATTCTTGTTCAGTCGTTTGCTTCGGATCAACAATGGCTACGATTTCTCCTTCATAAATAACAGCAATTCTGTCGCTTACATTCATAATTTCATCTAATTCAAATGAAATAAGCAAAACTGCTTTTCCATTATCACGCTGTTCAATTAGACGTTTATGAATAAACTCAATTGCCCCAACATCAAGTCCACGTGTTGGCTGAGCAGCAATTAGCAAGTCAGGATTACGATCAACTTCACGGCCGATAATCGCTTTTTGTTGATTTCCACCTGATAATGCTCTAGCCAATGTCGATTCACTTGGTGTACGAACATCAAATTCTTTTATTAAGCTTTTTGCCTTCGTGTAAATTTTCTTATAATTTAAGACACCATTTTTTGAGTATGGTTTTTGATAATACGTTTGCAAAACCATATTTTCTGCAATTGGAAAATCAAGAACAAGGCCATGTTTATGACGGTCTTGTGGGATATGACCAATTCCCGATTCCGTTACTTTTCGAGGTGAAAGACTGAGAATTTCCTTTCCATTCAGTTTCACTGAACCACTCTCAGACTTTACGAGCCCTGTGATGGCCTCAAGCAATTCGGTTTGCCCATTCCCATCAACTCCAGCTATCCCAACGATCTCTCCAGCTTTAACCGTTAAATTCAAGCCATTGATAGCCTTTAGTCCACGAGCATCTTTCACATGAAGATTGCTTATCTCTAAAACTTCCTGTTGTGGATTTGCATCGGTTTTTTCTGTTTTAAAGGTAACTTCCCTTCCAACCATTAAACTAGCAAGTTCGTTTGGATTCGTTTCACTAACATCTAATGTACCGATCCCGACACCTTTACGAATGACTGTTACTCGATCACAAACTTCCATAATTTCCTTTAATTTATGTGTAATCAGAATGATGGATTTTCCTTCTTTAATTAACGCCTTCATGATTTGGATTAACTCATTGATTTCCTGCGGCGTTAATACAGCTGTCGGTTCATCAAAAATAAGAATGTCTGCACCACGGTATAACGTTTTGAGAATCTCAACACGTTGTTGCATCCCAACAGATATATCAGCAATTTTCGCGCTCGGATCAACAGCTAATCCATATTTCTCAGAAATTTCCCTTACTTTTCTTTCTGCCTTTTTAATATCAATTCTCCCGCCTGCTGTTATTTCTTTTCCTAGAATGATATTTTCTGTTACGGTGAAAGGATCAACAAGCATGAAATGCTGATGTACCATTCCAATTCCGAGATCATTGGCAATGTTCGGATTTGTAATGTTTACGGGGTTACCTTTTACGCGAATTTCGCCTTTCTCTGGCTGATACAAACCAAATAGAACGTTCATTAACGTTGATTTTCCTGCACCATTCTCCCCTAGCAGTGCATGAATTTCACCTTTTTTCAGTTGCAGGGTAATGTTATCGTTCGCAACAATTCCTGGGAATTCTTTTCGGATATTGAGCATTTCAATGACATACTCCATATTTTTTCACTCCTAGCGTAGAAAAGAGCAAGCACCTTAATGGGGCTAGACACTTATCTAACTTTAAAATTTTATACTTTTAACTTAAAAAATAAGAAACTTACTAGTAGTAAGATGTCAGACCTTCAATAAAAAATAAATGATGAAACTTGACTAATAAAAATCTAAATGAAATGTAGAAAAGATCATTCTGCACTTCAATTAGATTTTTATTCAAGAAAACTTAAGCATAAATCATGAAACTCCCTTATTATTAGTCAAAAAGGAATAAGGGGGCGGTTACATCCCCGCTTATTCCTTTTATTGATTCAAGCATTATTCAGCTTTAAAATCAGCAAGTTCATCTAAAGTACCAGGAACCTCAATATCACCATTCTTGATTTTTTCTGTCCACTCTTTAACAGCTGCTTCAATATCAGCTTTAGCAGAAACTTCGTCATTAATTGGAGCTAAGCTAACTCCATCTTCGGCTAAACCATAAACCATTGTTGTTCCGCCTGGGAAGTTTCCAGCTTTTGATTTTTCAGAAATATCAACTACTGCATGGTGTACACCCTTCATGGCAGAAGTCATAATTACATTGTGTTCTTTATCATCAATTTTAACAATACCTTCAGCAGATTGATCTGAATCTACACCAATTGCCCAGATTTCTTTTGAAGGATCTTTCTTCTTAAGATCTTTTGCTTCTGTGAATAATCCGTTACCAGTACCACCAGCAGCATGGAAAATAACGTCAATACCAGAAGAATACATAGAAGCTGCTGTTGTTTTACCAAGTTCAGCTTTATCAAATGCACCAGTATATTTTACTTCTACTTTAATATCAGGATTTACTGCTTGAACACCTGCTAGGAAACCAGACTCAAATCGTTCAATAACTGGAATTTCCATTCCGCCAATGAAGCCAATTTTATTCGTTTTTGTTGCTTTTGCAGCTGCAACACCTGCTAGGAAAGCTGCTTCTTGCTCTTTAAATAATACACTTACAACGTTTGGCTGTTCAACGACACCATCAATAATTCCGAAATGAGTATCTTTTTGTTGACCAGCAATTTCATTAATGTCGTTTTCCATTAAGTATCCAACACCGAATACTAAATTAAAACCTTCACGAGAAAGTTTATTTAAGTTTGTTGAATAGTCAGCATCTGATTTAGATTGAAGGTAATCATATCCACCCTTACCTTCTTTTAAGCCGTTGTTGCTACCGAATTCTTTAAGGCCTTCCCATGCAGATTGGTTAAATGATTTATCATCTACCCCACCGACATCCGTTACCATTGCAACAGAGAATGTGCTTTCAGTAGCTTCTCCACCGTTTGCAGTACCTTCTTCTTTTTTCTCTTCAGCCTTCCCACAAGCACCTAAAATCGTTCCAGCAGCTAGTACAAGTGACAGCGCTAAACCAAATTTACGCTTCTTCAAGGTATGACCCCCTAATTTTTATTAATGATAGTAGAAAATTTCTTGAATGTGTCTGACGCTATACTCTTTTTCTAAGGACGTGAAAACTAAATTTATCGGCTCTAAAGTAGTTTACCGAATAGAGGATCGGCTCATCCGCTTCATCGAAATGCATCTGCTTTAAAACAAGCAATGCTGTTTCAGGATCGCATTCAAGAATGGGAGAAACCTTCTCATGATAGCCAATTGGCAATATTTGGGCAACAGCATATGTAATCTTTCGGCTAGCCACGTCTTCAATCAACTCAAAAATTGATTCTCGCTCATAAGAAAACGTTTCAGAAAGAATTTCTCCACGCAACTTATCGATGCAATAAACGACCGGCTCCCCATTTGCTGTTCTGACCCGCTCAATCATAAGAATGTCTTCATCCTCAGAACACGAAAAACGGCGAATATCCTCTTCAGTTGGTCCCATTGTAGCTGAGCTTAAAAAAATCGTACCTGGTTTCATCCCTGCTTGCAAGATCATATCAGTCACACTGTTTAGCTGCTCAATGCCTGATGTAAATAAAGGCTTGGCATTTACAAATGTCCCCACTCCATGACGGCGGATGATAACGTTTTCTTCTTCTAGGATCCGAAGGGCCTCCCTGAGAGTCGCTCTTGATACCCCTAGTTGTTTCGCAAGCTCAAATTCAGAAGGTAATTTTTCCTTTTCTTTATATATCCCTTCCTCAATATCTTGCTTTAAACGATCGATCACTTGTAAATAAAGATGTCGGTTATCTGACTTAATTGACATGCAAGGTTCCTCCAGCCATTTTCTTAAAGACATCAGACCTCTGATGTTTAATCATTCCTACTAATCGAAAATACTATAACACTTTTTACCCAATAATGAAATAGTATTATTCGAAAATATTTTAGACACACTGTTAAATAAAGCTTGACGATTCGATAAAAATTCATTATTAGTATAACGTTATTCAGTTTTTTCGTAATTTTTTCCCTCTCACATCATATATTTATTTCCTGAAGTTACTATTTTTTTTTATTATTTATATATTTCCTATCATTAAATGAGAAAAGACCCTCTTTCATGAGGATCCTTCATTTTTCAATTAGGAACTTGCTTCATCGGAAGGCTTCCCTAGTAAAACGGCTCTAGGCTTACTACCCTCGTATGGCCCAACAATCCCTCTAGCTTCCATTTCATCAATTAATCTTGCAGCTCTCGTATATCCGATTCTAAATCTCCGCTGGAGCATTGAAACAGAAGCAGTTTGCATTTCCAATATAAGTTCAACCGCTTCATCATATAATTCATCATCTACTTCTGACGTCATCTCAGGAATATCTTCAGGAATCATTTCTTCTTGATATTGTGCTTTTTGCTGTTCGATTACAAAATCGACAACTTCTTCAACTTCTTCATCTGATAAAAACGCCCCTTGAATTCGGACAGGCTTAGACGCTCCAACCGGAAGGAATAGCATATCGCCCCTGCCAAGCAGCTTTTCAGCTCCGCCCATATCAAGGATCGTTCTAGAGTCTGTGCTTGAAGAGACTGCAAAGGCAATTCTTGATGGAATATTTGCTTTAATTACACCTGTTATAACATCAACGGATGGACGCTGTGTAGCAATAATCAAATGGATGCCTGCTGCTCTTGCCATCTGAGCCAATCTTGTTATCGCATCTTCAACATCAGATGAAGCAACCATCATTAAATCTGCAAGCTCGTCCACGATTACAACAATATATGGCAATAATGGTTGTTTCCCCAAATCTTCAGCATTATGTTTTTTTACATATTCATTGTATCCTTCAATATTCCGTGTTCCAGTATGGGAAAACAACTCATATCTTCTTTCCATTTCACTCACTACTTTTTTTAATGCTTGTGATGCCTTTTTCGCATCGGTTACAACAGGTGCTAGTAAATGCGGAATTCCATTATATACATTCAACTCTACCATTTTCGGATCTATCATCATCATTTTGACCTCATGAGGCTTAGCCCTCATCAGAATACTCGTAATTATACCGTTTATACATACACTTTTTCCACTTCCTGTAGCCCCAGCAACAAGAAGATGAGGCATTTTATTCAGTTCCGCAAGGACGGATTGACCCGTAATATCTCGCCCAAGCCCAATTAGTAATTTGGAATCTGGTTTGTCATGCTGATTCGCTTCAATGACTTCTCTTAGCGAAACCATTGCCACTTCCGAATTCGGAACTTCAATCCCTATTGCCGATTTCCCTGGAATTGGTGCTTCAATTCTTATATCCTTCGCAGCTAAAGCCAATGCTAAATCATCATGTAAACTTACAATTTTACTAACCTTTACGCCAACATCTGGGTGAACCTCATATTTTGTTACTGCTGGCCCAAGATGTACTTGGGTAACTCTGGCTTTAACACCAAAGCTTTGAAACGTTCTTTCAAGCTTTGCGGCATTCGCATGAATCAATTCATACTCCCCACTTTGATCCGTTTGACGAGGGAGTTTTAATAAATGTATCGGTGGTAGCTCATAATCCAAATTTTCAACTTCAATAAACGAAATCGGTTGAGCTGCTTCTATATTTGAATCGTTCTCAGCTGGTTTCCTTCCAGTTGATTTTAATTCATTATTCTTCTCAAATTGGGCTCTCTCTGTAAAGCTAGAAATAATCGGTTCTGAAGCTTTCTCTTCTTTCAATTCTTGAGCACTGTTAATTTTAATGACAGGTTCTTGTTCACTTTCCACGTCTTTCCTTTCACTTGTATGATCATTCACTTGAGCTTTTCTAGCTACCTTCTTCTCTTTCCTACCTTCCTTCCACTCCATGATATCTGCTTTAAAAGCTTTCCATTGATTGTGAATAAAAGTCCAACAAGCTGAAATAAATTTAGCTAGTGATTCTCCGAATGTTTTCCCTGTTAGAAGAATGATTCCAATGATAATAAGGATTATCGCGAAAATTTTTGTACCTGCTTCATCAAATAAATAATAAAAGAGGGCGAAGAATATCGCACCGATCATTCCACCGCCTAAATTCGTTGTACTCGTTTCTCCTTTTGCTTCCATCCAAAATATATCCCAAGTGTTTGCAATAACACTCGGATCTTGGAATTTCCCTCCGTTTGACATTAGCTGAAAAAGTCCAACATGGCTAAGTAATAGAAGCGAAGAAATGATGAGATAAATGCCTATTAATTTACTATGAAAAAAGAATGGGATCGTTCTTTTCCACATTAAGTAAACTGCAAATATTATAAGTCCGATTAGGCTAACCATGTACCACTCACCCATAAAAAAGCGGAAGAATAGCACAGACGCTTTCCCTACAGCACCAAGATTTGCCATCGCAATTGCCACAAAAGCTAACAGGATAAGTGCCGAAAGCTCATATTTTATAGTTGCCTGTAAATTTTTTTTCTTTCTTGTATTTCTTCTCTTTCGTTTGGCCATTTCATCACCTTTTATTATTTCTTTCTCTATTACTACTTTCCTTTAAAAATATTTGCTTTCTTCATCCATGTTCTGAACGAAGAAAGCAGCCAGATTTTGGCTGCCTGAAGTTTACTTTAATTATAGCATATTGCCCTTACTCCCTGTTAAGTTAAAGTAATTTTTGTGCCTGGCGAAAATTTATGATTCAAAAAATCATTGGGATTACTGCTCATTACTCGAATAACCGTACATGCTTGCCCCTCATCCATATTTACGAGCAACGGAATCCCTTCATACGAGATTATTTTTTTCTTTTCAAATTCATTCAGTTCGGTTGGAAAAATTAATTGCTCAGGCATCATCGTATAGAGAATCATTGAATAATCCCCTCATTCTTTTGTTTTTTTAAGTCAATTAATTCGTTCAATTTTTTCATCGCTGGTCCAATCCCACCAACACTGTCAATTAGTCCGTATTCAACCGCATCATTTCCAATCACATTCGTTCCGATATCTCTTGTCAAATTCCCTTTTGCAAACATTAAGTCTTTAAACTTTTCTTCTGTTATATTCGAATGCTTCGTAACGAAATTGACAACCCTTTCTTGCATCTTATCCAAATACTCAAATGTTTGCGGTACACCGATCACTAACCCGGTCAATCTTATTGGGTGTATCGTCATTGTAGCCGTTTCAGCGATAAAAGAAGAATTACATGAAACGGCAATTGGTACGCCAATTGAATGGCCTCCACCAAGGACGAGCGACACAGTTGGTTTTGATAACGAAGCGAGCATTTCTGAAATAGCCAACCCTGCTTCCACATCACCACCAACCGTATTTAATATAACTAATAATCCTTCTATTTGAGGATTTTGTTCAATTGCGACAATTTGTGGAATGAGGTGCTCATATTTCGTCGTTTTATTTTGCGGAGGTAGCTGTAAATGGCCTTCAATTTGTCCAACAATCGCTAAGCAATGTATTTTCGAATCTTGTGAAAGCTGTGGGACATTCGTTTGTCCGAGCTGCTGGATTTTTTCGATCAGGCTTGATGATTGTTCTTCTTTTGGCTGCTGCTCTGCTTCATTATTCCCCGAATCATTTTGTTTCTTATCATTATCCATCATTTTTCTCCCTTCACGCGATAATTTTTTAGATACTATATGCGCTTAGTATGAGCGATGATGGTTTTTTAATACTTTCTAATCATGTGAAAAAGCACAGCATATGCTGTGCTTTCCATTTTTAACTATACTTCCATAATGATCGGCAGGATCATCGGTCTACGTTTTGTTTTCTCAAATAAATATTGATTTAATTCATCACGCATATCTTGCTTAATTCCTGACCAATCAAAGGCATCTTTTGTAATGCTTTTTTCAACAATATCTCTTACTCTATTTGTCGCTTCCACGAGAAGTTCTTCTGATTCCCTTACATATACAAAACCTCTAGAAATGATTTCTGGACCAGCAGCAATTTTCTTTTCTTTTTTGTTTAATGTGACGACGACGAGCAATATTCCATCTTGGGAAAGAAGCTTTCTATCTCTTAAAACAATATTACCGACATCCCCAACACCACTGCCATCAATTAAAACATTTCCTGCAGGAATACGACCGCTAGGACGAATTTGACCCTCTTTAATTTCAACAATTTCTCCTTTGTCAGGAATATAAATTTGAGCGTCTGTTAAACCTGTCTCCTTTGCCACTTTAGCATGAGCTTTTAACATTCGATATTCACCATGGACAGGAATAAAAAATTTCGGCTTAATTAAATTTATCATGAATTTAAGTTCTTCTTGACTGCCATGACTCGATGTATTAAATGAACCTTTGCCAGAGATCACTGTTGCCCCAGCTCTGTATATCATATCAACTGTTTTAAAAATCAGTACTTCACTACCTCTAAGTGGTGAAGCTGCAAATAAGACCGTATCACCCTTCTGAATATTTACCTGCTTATGTGTTTGCTTCACCATTTTTTGCAATACTTCGATCGGTTCACCTTGTACGCCTAAAGTCAAAATAACAATCTCATCATCTGGATAAGTGCTAATTTCAGAAATTGGAATAATTAACTCATCATGGGCATGCAAATAGTCTAGCTGTAGTGCAATATCATATGCGGTTTGAGGGATTTTTCCAACAACAGCTACTTTTCTTTTACTTTCATAAGCAGCGTCGAAAATATGTTGGATTCTAATAATATCTGAAGCAAACGATGCGGCAATTATTCTACCAGGTGCATTATAAAATGCATCGATCACTTGCTGAACAACTTTTGATTCAGATTGAGTATAACCAGGTTTTTCTGCTTCCGTACTATCAGACAACAAGCATAGTGTTCCTTCCTCACCGATTTTGGCCATTTTCCCAATTTCGGTCTTATACTTATCTGATGCTGCTTGATCAAATTTAAAATCACCAGTATAAACAATGCTTCCCTCTGAAGTATGAATACAAATGCCGACACTATCAGGAATACTATGTGTCGTATGGAAAAATGATACTTTTGCCGTTTCAAATTCGATGATTGAATGAGAATGAACTTCGATAAAGTTCGTTTTCCCCTTAAACTCTTGTTCTTTCATTTTTGCTTTCGCAATGGCCAGTGTTAATTTCGTACCGTAGACTGGAATATTTAATTCTTTAAGCACATAAGAAAGGGCTCCAATATGGTCCTCATGTCCGTGAGTCAAAAATATTCCCTGAACCCTTTCTTTGTTTTGAGTGAGATATGTGATATCTGGAATCACAATATCAATTCCGAGCATTTCATTCTCTGGGATCATTAACCCGGCATCTAAAACGAATATGTCCCCATCTACTTCCACAAGGTACATATTTTTGCCGAATTCTCCAACCCCTCCTAAAGCCATTAGCTTGATGCTTTCATTCTTTCTCATGTTCAATTTACTTTTCCTCCTATAATCTGCTGGGCCGACCTTAGATCAGTTACCAATATTATACTTGAAGGAGGAAAAGCATGACAACCTATATAAAAAAACTTCAAATGATAATCCGCGATATTAATTAAGCTTCTATTCTAAATAAGGCTGAAAGTGAATTTCTTTCATATTCAGTTAATGGAACTAATGGAAGACGAACCGAACCAACGTCAAGCCCTTTTAGTTGTAAAGCTGTTTTTACAGGTGTTGGATTTGGCGCAGTAAAAAGGCCTTCCATAATTGGCAATAGCTGCTGATGTTGTCTTGCTGCCTCTTTATAGTTTCCACTTAAAAATGATTGTACCATCTCTTGCATTTCATTTCCGATCACATGAGATGCAACCGACACGATCCCTTGACCTCCAATAGCTAACACCGGGAGAGTTAAACTGTCATCCCCACTATAAAGGATGAATTCTTCATCCGTCCCTGCTATTATTTTTGTCATTGCATTTAAGTCACCACTCGCTTCCTTAACCGCAACAATATTAGATATTTTGGACAGGCGAATAATCGTTTCTGGCGTGATGTTTATAGCTGAACGCCCAGGAATATTGTATAACATAATAGGAAGACTCGTATTTTCTGCTATCGCCTTAAAATGCTGATAAAGCCCCTCTTGATTAGGTTTATTATAATAAGGAGCAACAACCATAATGGCATCTACTCCAGCTTTCTCAGCCTTTTTCGTTAAGTCAATTGAAGCATACGTATCATTTCCCCCTGTGCCAGCAATGACTGGAACTCTTTTATTAACGATTTTTACAACATGTTGGAATAAAGCAATTTTTTCCTCTTTCGTTAATGTAGATGATTCACCTGTTGAGCCAGCGACGACAAGGGAATCTGTTCCATTTTCTATTAGATGATTAATAAGTTGTGTTGTTTTCGGAAAATCGATATGACCATTTTTATCAAATGGTGTTACCATTGCAGTTGATACACGGCCAAATTGAATCATACTTACACTCCTCTAACTCTAGTATTTAAAACTATTCTACTTGATTTTTGCTTTACAAGTAAATAAATAACCATTATATGTCTTTTGACAACTGATAACAACCGCTTACCTTTCACACGATAGAGGTTATTAACATATATGTTCAGGCAAAAGAATGTTTTCTTTTTCTAAGTGAAAAGCATGATGAAGAGCATTTACTGCTTTTACTAAATCAAATTGTTTCACTAACACCCAAATGGTTGTATGACTATCTGCCGATTGCAATATATGGATTTCATTTTCTGATAAGGCAGTAACAATTTTCGAAGCAACCCCGGGTACACCTTGCATACCTGCCCCAATCACAGAAACCTTAGCACATTCTCGCTCTACTTTCGGATTATGACCTAATCTATTTAAAATCGTAATCGCTTTTTCTGCCATATCATCTGTAACGGTATACGTAACCCCATTCGGATAAATATTAATAAAATCAACACTTATTCCTTCGTTCGCCATCGCTTGAAAAACTTCGGCTTGCAAATTATATTGATTCTTTTTAGCTAAAACTTTTATTTGAGTGAGATTAGAGAGATGTGCAATTCCGGTTACTAATCTCTCCTTAATCTCAATCCCTTGGGCGTTATTATTTATTGTCGTTACGAGCGTTCCCACGCTATCTGAATAGTTCGAACGAATTCGAATCGGAATCTTTGCCTGCATAACAATTTCAACTGCACGAGGATGGATTATTTTTGCTCCTTGATGAGCCATATTACAAACTTCATTGTACGTAACAACGATTAATGGGCGAGCATTTTTTACTAGTCTAGGATCAGCAGTCATTACTCCTTCTACATCTGTAAAAATATCAATCCATTCTGCATTAAGAGCTACCCCTAAAGCAGCGGCAGTCGTATCACTTCCACCTCTACCTAAAGTAGTGATATCACCATTTTTGGCAGCACCTTGGAAGCCTGCAACGACTAAAACGTCATAAGCTTCAAGTTCTCTTAAAATTCTTTCTCTTCTAATATCCATTATTTTTGCATTTGAATGGTCATTATTTGTTCGAATCCCAGCCTGAGCACCAGTTAAGGCAGTAGCCCGAATTCCTTTCTCTAAAAGCAAATTAGTAAAGACGATACTAGAGATAATTTCACCACAGGATAAAAGAAGATCATGTTCTCTTCGATTAATAAATGAACCATTTTTTTCAACTAAGGATAGTAATGTGTCTGTCGCATATGGCTCACCTTTACGCCCCATTGCTGAAACAACAACGATCACTTTATATCCTTCAGATAATGCTTTTTTAATATGTTTAAGCGCATGAAGACGACTCGCTTCATCACGAACCGATGTTCCTCCGTATTTTTGTATAATAATTTTCATTGCTACACCTCGGGGTAGTCATAACTTTAAAATGGCACCTATTATTTTACAATTCCAAGCTTAATTAAACTTTCTGCAATCTGCACAGAATTCCATGCAGCACCTTTAAGCAAGTTATCTGAAACAACCCACATATGAAATCCTGTTGGTACATCTAAATCTTTCCTAATTCTCCCAACAAAAACATCACTTTTACCAACACAATTTGCAGGCATCGGATAAATTTGATTGTCGGGATCATCTTGCAAAACTATTCCTGGAGCCGTTTCTAGTAATGTTTTTATATCTTGTACACTTACTCCTTGCTCTTCTACTTCAAAATAAATAGATTCAGAATGTCCGGTTGCAACAGGTAGACGAACACAAGTAGCGGCAACTTGTAACTCCGGTAAATGCATAATTTTTTTTGTTTCATTAATCATTTTCATTTCTTCGAAAGTAAATCCATTATCTTCAAATTTATCAATTTGTGGAATGGCATTGAAAGCGATTTGGTAATGCTTTTGATCCCCTTTTACAGGTAGAATTTTTGCCTCAAAAGGTTCATTATTGATAATCAACCTTGTTTGCTCATTTAACTCTTCTACTGCGGCTGCACCAGAGCCTGATACAGCTTGATAAGTAGAGACAATCACTTTAGTCAGTCCATACTTTTTACGAATGGGCTCAAGCGCAACAACCATTTGAATCGTAGAACAGTTTGGATTAGCAATGACTCCTTGATGAGTAGTGAGATCTATTTCATTCACTTCAGGAACAACGAGTGGAACATTTGCATCCATTCGGAAGGCACTTGTATTATCAACAACAATTGCTCCTTGTTCAACCGCATGAGCTGCAAGTGATTTTGATACACTTCCCCCAGCACTAAATAAAGCGATATCAACATCTTTAAAGCTATTGGCTGTTGCTTCTTGTACGATATATTCCTCCCCTTTATAATGCACTTTTTTACCTGCTGAACGTGCTGATGACAATAACGTGAGTTGGGAAATTGGGAAATTCTTCTTTTCTAAAGTATTTAACATTTGCTGCCCGACTGCCCCAGTTGCTCCTAATATGGCTACATGAAAACCTTTTTGTTGATTCAATTTTATGCTCCCCTTCCAAGAAAAATAATTTTTCTATTAATGTGAAAGAATTTTCTTATAATAATGTTCATTTTAACATATTCATTCATTAAAGAAATAAACTTTTTAGGTGAATTTTAAGCTGTGTATTTGTTCGATCTAAACTTTCACATTCTCATTTATCTAGAAAAGGAAGAAAATTAATGATCATCTTTATATTTTTCAATAATAACTGGTTGTAACTGTTTTCCTACTAATGCGGCCTCTACGGTTTCTGAAAGAGAAGTCATTCTAGCAACCATTGAATTCGGCTTCTTGATTGGATCATCCTGACCATAAGGAATAAAATAGATATTTTTTGTCGCCATTAACCTCATTAAATTGACACCATTTAAGCCAAGCGCATCATTAGTTGAAATTCCTAGAACAACTGGCTTTCCATTTCGTAATGTTGCTTTTGCTGCCATTAGCACTGGAGAATCGGTCATTGCATTCGCAAACTTACTTAAAGAATTCCCGGTTAATGGGGCAATAATCATACAATCAAGTGGGATTTTCGGACCGAGTGGCTCTGCTTTAACGATCGAGTCAATTACTTTTTTTCCTGTTAACTCTTCAATCCGCTCAATCCAGTCTTCCCCTTTGCCAAACCTAGTTTCTGTATTTTTCACTGTAAACGTTACGACTGGCAGCACTTCAGCACCTGCATTTACAAGTTTTCTTATTTCAGGGAATACCGCATCATATGTGCAATGGGAACCTGTTAAGCCGAAGCCAATTCGTTTGCCTGTTAAGCTCATCTTACTTTCCCCTTTCACTTTTCGTATTTTCTTTAATTAATTGTGAAAGAACATTTGCCAAAATTTGTCCAGCTGTTTTTGGAGCGACAATACCTGGGAGTCCAGGTGCAAGCAAAGCTTTCACACCTCTTTTCTCTGCATATCTAAAATCTGTACCACCTGGCTTAGATGCTAAATCAATTATTAATGTGGAAATCGGCATTTTGGAAATGACAGACGCTGTGACGATAAGAGAAGGGATTGTATTAATACAAATGTCTGCATCTTTTATTTCATTTTCTAATTGATCTAAATGAAATGGAATTAAGCCCATTTCGGTAATTCGAGCAAGATGTTCGCTTCTTCTTGCACCAACTTTTACTTTTGCACCAAGAGCTGCGAAAGTTCTAGCAACACTCATCCCGACTCTCCCTAAACCAAGTATTGTGACAGTTGAGCCATGAATGGTTATATCAGTATGTTGGATAGCCATCATAATGGTTCCTTCAACCGTTGGAATGGAGTTGTAAATGGCAACGTCATCCCGTTCAAATAATTTCACAAGATTACGATTTGTTTGCTTCGTAATACTATCTAAGTAAGAATTTGTGATACCTGAGTAAATCGTACAATGAGCAGGTGTTTCTAAAAGCATCTCTTTTCGTAAAAAAACCTTTTCATTCGAAAAAATCGTTTCAATTTGACCATCCAGACTTGTTCCTGGAACTGGCAAGATGAGTGCATCTTTATTTTCAAACTCTACTTCATCTATTTTTTCCTTTACGGCTCCGGTAAAGGCATAATCTAATTGTTCAAAACCAATCAATGAAAGCTTGGCATCTAGTTCTGTCAATTTCCGAATGATTTCTAGCTGCCTTGCATCACCGCCGATTACTGCAATTTGTACTCCTGTTAGCATGAACCTCCACCTTCTTCTAACGGAAATATTTTTACAACTACTTCCACATCATATGTACTTATTTAAAAAACGGTGAGTTGACTTGAATAAGAAGCCAAAACAAAAAAATGCAGATTAGCTAGAGAGCTTCTAATCTACATCATTGTGAAATATTGCCGTTACATTTTTTTATAATTTATTGCTCGTCATCATTTGGAATGTCCAAAATGATCATATCATTTCCGATTTTCTTAATATGACTCCATGGTACTCTAATTTCTTCTCCCTGCCTTTTTAACCCAAACCATTTGACTGATGGAATTACGAGCGATTGGATTTGTCCATTTTTTTCGTTTATTTCAAGATCTGTTTGCCCTAACACTCCTAATCTTTCTGCTCTTTTAACGTCAACTATTTCTTTCCCACTCAACTCACTCAACCTCATTGTCATCCCCCTTTTCCTTCTTTATATAATCTATATGCTCGTCGCCGTTTTTAGACTAAGTTATCGCCCATAAAAAAACAGCCTGTCAAAAACAGACTGTCCTTCCTTTATCATATATTTTTTGGTAATTCACCAGTCGGACTGATTAGAGCAACTGAGTAGTTGTCAGTAAATATAGTTCTAGCCATCTCATCTACTTTTTGTTTAGAAACAGCATCAATTTGCTCAAGGATCTCATCTAATGTACGATGACGGCCAAGAAGTAATTCATTTTTACCGTTTCGGCTCATACGACTATTCGTACTTTCTAAGCTTAACATTAAACTTCCTTTTAACTGTTCTTTACTGTTATTCAATTCCTTTTCTGTAATCCCTTCCTGCTTTAGCTTTTTCAATGTTTCTTGCATCGTATCAAACAGTACATCTAACTGTTTTGCACCTGTTCCCCCATATAAAGTCACGATTCCACTATCTTGAAAAGCCGAATGGTAAGAGAATACAGAATAGGCCAAACCTTTTTGTTCACGAACATCTTGAAATAAACGACTACTCATACTGCCGCCAAGTATATTATTTAAAATAATTAAATTATACATATCGTCATGTCCAACTGGCAATCCTTCAAAACCTATACATAAGTGAGCCTGTTCTGTATCTTTTTTTCGAGAAACTTGATTTGTATGAAAATGAGGTTTATCATTTACTCCTTCTCGATTTCCACCTTTATATGATCCAAAAAACTGCTCCACATTTTTAATGAAAGACTCGGTAATATTCCCTGCAATAGAAATAACAACATTTTCAGGTGTATACATATTATGTACATATTGTTTTAAAGTCTCTCCATTAAATGTAGCTAACGTCTCTTCTGTTCCTAAAATCGGAAAACCTAGTGGATGAGTCTCATAAATGGCTTTGCTTAATAAATCATGGACAATATCATCAGGCGTATCTTCATACATTTTTATTTCTTCATAAACGACATTTTTTTCTTTATTCAATTCTTCTGTGACAAATGTGGAATTAAAAAACATATCTGCAAGTACTTCTAGAGCAAAATCTGCATGTGTATCAAGAACCTTTGCGTAGTAACAAGTATATTCCTTCGAAGTAAAGGCATTTACTTGTCCACCAATACTATCAAATGACTCTGCAATTTCTCTTGCCGATCTTGTTTCTGTCCCTTTAAAGAACATGTGTTCTAAAAAATGAGAAATCCCATTATTTTTTATATTTTCATCTCTTGAGCCTGTCCCAATCCAAACTCCGATTGCGACAGACCGAACGGTTGGAATATTTTCAAGTACGACTCTTACTCCGTTTTGACATGTGTATTTTCTTATCAATTAACTTCCTCCTGTTCCAAAAACTTTGCTGACTTTCTAATCATATAGCATTACGATAAATTTTACCAAAGTTTATCATAACTTATTTAATTTATTGGCCTATCTGAGCTTAAAAGTTCAGAAACTGTGCCAATTTGCAAATTTTTCTGGTGCAGTTGAATAATTAATTGCTCAAGGGAATTTGCTGTAGAATCTGTCGGATGCATTAATATCATTGCGCCATTATGGACTTTACTTATGACACGTTGAAGTAATTGTTCTGGAGTAGGCTTTTTCCAATCAACTGTGTCAACGGTCCACATAATTGTACCAAGCTTCATCTCTGCTGCAATTTGTACTGTTTCTTCACGATAGCTTCCACTTGGTGGTGCAAACCATTGAACAGGCTTATCTGTTATCGCTTGGATTACTTCATTCGTTTTTTGAATTTCTTCCCTTGTTTTGCCAGCGGAGATTTGTTCCATATTTGGATGTGAATATGAATGATTGCCAATTTCATGACCGGCATCAATAATCATCTTTGCAAATTCCGGATTATTTTGCACCCATCTTCCTTCCAAAAAAAAGCTTGCATGAACATTATATTTTTTCAATATCGATAGCATCTTTGGCAAGTATTCATTTCCCCAGGCTACATTAATTAAAAAACTTACCATTTGCTTATCTGGATGCCCTTTATAAATGACGCTAGGTGGGAGATCGCTTAATTGGATTTGCGGCTTTATTTGATTATAAACGAGTTTCTCTTTACTAAACTGACTATCCGCTTTCATTTTTTTATAAGAGGCCTCAACATCTACTTGTAACCCATTAAGTCCAGGTATTGCCTTCCACACACGATCAATCTTTGCGTCAATTGGTGGGATATAGTATTCCTTCGCTTGCTGCTCAATTTCTTTGTACAACGCATCCCTTTGCTTTGTCACATAAAATGAATCTTTTTTCAATCCGGATACATAGTTCGTTGTAAAGGGATTATTCACAATAAATAAAGCAAATAAAAAAATAATAACTAAATGAATAAACTTCCTCATATCCTTCGCCTCCTTCACTAAACAGTATGATTAGTAAGAACAAGCTAGAACGAGGCCTCACTTATTAGTATGGATTATTTAAATAGTTTTAATAAATATATTTCCTTTCGCTATTACGAACTTTTCTGTACCATTGTACAAGCGTCTCTTAACTTTTCTAAAAATTAAAAAAGCCAGGGGCTTCCCTGACTAGATGAATGTATTTTCAATTTTAAGGTAAATTTTACTGCTGGGCTTTTTCTTTTTGTTCACGTTGTTCACGAAGAACAGCTTTTCGAGATAGATTCACTCGACCTTGCTTATCAATCTCAGTAACTTTCACAAGTATTTCGTCCCCAATGGACACGACATCTTCTACTTTGCCAACACGCTCTTCAGCAAGTTCAGAAATATGAACAAGACCATCTTTTCCATTGAAGATTTCTACAAATGCTCCGAATTTTTCAATTCGCTTTACTTTTCCTAAATACATTTGGCCAACTTCAACTTCACGAACGATGTCTTCAATAATTTTCTTCGCCTTCTGATTCATTGCTTCATCAACAGAAGAAATAAACACCGTACCATCTTGTTCAATGTCAATTTTCACGCCAGTTTCTTCAATAATTTTATTAATTTGCTTACCGCTCGGTCCAATGACATCACGAATTTTTTCCGGATTGATTGTCATCATCAATATCTTCGGTGCGTACTCTGAAAGTTGTTGACGAGGTTGGGCAAGCGTGCTAAGCATTGAATCAAGAATTTGCATCCTGCCTTTTTTAGCTTGTTGAAGTGCTTCTTCAAGTATTTCGCGAGAGAGACCTTCAATTTTAATATCCATTTGCAATGCCGTTACACCTTTAGCCGTACCTGCAACTTTAAAGTCCATATCACCAAGATGATCTTCCATTCCTTGAATATCCGTTAATATGGAGTAGTGCTCCCCTGTTTTAATTAAACCCATTGCAATCCCAGCAACTGGAGCTTTAATTGGAACCCCAGCATCCATCATCGCAAGCGTACTTGCACAAATACTTGCTTGGGAAGTGGAACCGTTAGATTCAAGAACTTCAGAAACGAGACGCACTGTGTAAGGAAAATCCTTTTCAGACGGAATGACAGGCTCTAAAGCACGTTCTCCTAATGCACCATGGCCAATTTCCCGACGGCCTGGGCCTCTCATTGGACCAGTTTCTCCGACGCTAAAGTTAGGAAAATTATAATGGTGCATAAAGCGTTTCTCTTCTTCAATGCCTAATCCATCAAGAATTTGGACATCACCAAGAGCACCTAAAGTACATACACTTAATGCTTGAGTTTGTCCACGTGTAAACAATCCTGAACCATGTGTTCGCGGAAGAATGCCAACCTCAGAAGAAAGTGGGCGGATGACATCTAGGCCACGACCATCTGGTCGAACTTTGTCCTCTGTTATCAATCTTCGTACTTCACCTTTAACGATCTTATCTAGAATTTGCGTAACATGTTTCAAGTCATCATCTGTTGCTTCCATTTCAACAAACTTTTCGATCACTTCTTTTTTTACAGCTTTTATCGCATCTTCTCGAGCATGTTTTTCTTGTACTTGAATGGCCGTAATCATATCTTTTTCACAAAGTGAACGAACCTTGTCTTCTAGCTCTTTATCTAATTCATAAAGAGTGATTTCAAGCTTGTCCTTCCCTATTTCCGCAACAATTTCCTCTTGAAAAGCAATCAAACGCTTTATTTCTTCATGGCCAAACATGATTGCTTCAAGCATTGTTTCTTCGGGAACTTCTTCCGCTCCAGCTTCCACCATGTTAATGGCATCCTTTGTTCCTGCTACAACTAAATGGATGTCGCTTTTTTCTGATTGCGCGACTGTTGGATTAATGATAAATTCACCATCAATTCTTCCTACACTGACTCCAGCAATTGGTCCACCGAAAGGAATATCGGAAACACATAGTGCTAATGAAGAACCGAACATAGCTGCCATTTCTGATGAGCAATCTTGATCAACACTCATAACCATGCTTACTACTTGTACTTCATTACGAAATCCATCTGCAAACAATGGACGAATTGGTCTATCAATTAAACGACTTGCTAAAATAGCTTTTTCGCTTGGGCGTCCTTCCCTTTTAATAAAACCTCCAGGAATTTTTCCAACAGCATATAAACGCTCTTCATAATTTACTGTTAATGGAAAAAAGTCCAAATTCTTCGGTTCTTTTGATGCTGTAGCAGTACTTAGTACAGCTGTATCTTCATAACGGACTAATACTGCGCCGTTTGCTTGTTTCGCTAGCTGACCAATTTCAACAGACAGCTTGCGTCCAGCCCAATCTATCGAGTAGATGTGCTTTTCTTGTCCCATCTTTGTACCCCTCTCTACCAATTCCCTATAAGGTTTTACGAAAAATCTTACTTTACTTTTGTTTATATCATAAACTTAGTATGCACAGAATAATTACTGATTAAAATAAAATATGTATATTTCAAGTATAGCTTTTTTATAAAAGTAATTATAACATTTTAAGTAAACGAACGATTTAGCTAAACCACCTATTGAAAAGTGGACTTTCTAGTAAACAGTAAAAAAGCGGGATAAATCCCGCTTTTTTCAATTATCGACGTAAGCCAAGTTTATTGATTAACACACGATAACGTTGAACATCTTTGTTACGTAAGTAAGTTAATAGGTTACGACGTTTACCTACCATTTTCATAAGACCACGACGTGAATGGTGATCCTTCTTATGTGTACGTAAATGTTCATTCAATTTGTTGATGTCTTCTGTAAGGACAGCAATTTGAACCTCTGGAGAACCAGTGTCATTTTCATGAGTTTTATACTCATTAATAAGTTCGTTTTTGCGTTCTTTTGTGATAGCCATCCATTTCACCTCCTAAATGATAAATCCCCTGTTACCGAGCAAGCGTCGGTGAGTCGACTTGCCAAGCAAAGGTTCATTTAATACGTTAATAAGAATACCTCTTTTTATGAAAAAAAGCAAGACTTATAAAGAGAAAAACTAAAATGATAACGAAACTAAAAGGTATTATTTCATTTTAGCAAAATAGTTTAATGCTTCAGCCTTATCTTTTTCAATTTGGGCAATGAGTTCTGTTATACTAGAAAATTTCTGTTCTTTTCTTAAGTATTGATGCCATTCAACCGCAACTTCTTCACCATAAATATCTTGGTCAAAATCAAAAATATGAACTTCAATCGAGGGTTTCAATGAAGCTTCCTTATGAAATGTAGGTTTAAATCCTACATTACAAACCCCTTCATACCATTTATCATGAACATAAAAACGAACACAATAAACGCCAAGTGGAGGGATAATATAGTCTTCTTCTAACCCAACATTTGCGGTTGGGAATCCGATTGTACGGCCTCTTTTGTCACCGTGGATAACGATGCCTTTTGTTGTATAAAAACGACCGAGAAGGGATGGAAGTTCCTCCAAATTTCCAACACGAAGATGAGATCGAATTAAAGTTGAGCTGACCTTATCTTCACTTTTTGTTACTTTTGGAATAACTGTAAACCCAAATTGTTCACGTGAATGAAAGGGTAATGTCTCCATTGTTCCTTTGCCCATACGTCCATATGTATAATCAAACCCTGCCACAACATGCTGAACATTAAGTTCAATTAAATAACGATCAACAAATTCCTGTGGTAACAAATTGGCAAACTCACGAGTAAAGTTAATGATAAATAAATAATCAATCCCTAAACTTGAGATCAATTCAATTTTATCCTTCAGAGGTGTAATGTATTCAACGTGTTTAACATCTTTGCTAAGCACGACAGATGGATGAGGATCAAAGGTCATTACTGCACTCTTCATTCCTTTTTGTTCAGCCATTTCTTTTGCGGTTAAGATGACCTTTTGATGCCCTAAATGGACACCATCAAAATATCCTAGTGCCATGACGAGTTGAGGTTTGACATCTCTACTCATATCATGTGGATGATGCAATGAAATAACTTCCATGATGATTCACCTTTTTCCTATATAGAGCATTAGCCTAATTGTTCATTTCTTAATACTTTAACAGGCTTCAACAGTCCTTGCTTTTGCTGATGATGATCATAGATTGCCAATGCAATATGATCAATTGTTTCAAAAACGAAAGGACCATTTATGTTTAATAAATGATGTGCGGTCGGAAGGACCGCTCCATTTTGTACTTTCTTTGCTACTGTATCATTAATCGTATATTTCGGCAAATGAGAAAGCGCAGACTCTAACGGTCTTATCTTTTCTTCAAGTATTCCCGCTTCTACTCTTTTTTCAATTTCCTCAAAGGTTAAACAATCATCTAAAAAATAGGAAGCAGACTGAATTCTAATTAGTTCCGACATATGTGCTGGATAGCCTAGCTCTGCTCCAATCATCACAGCCAAAGTGCGAATATACGTTCCTTTACTGCATGAAACACGAAACCGAAAGCTAATTGTTTCTCCATTAAAGCTATCTCTATCATCAAGAAGTTCAATTGAATAAATATTCACTACTCGCGAAGGCCTTTCTACTTCAATTCCCTGTCTTGCATATTCATATAGCCGTTTACCATTTACTTTAACCGCTGAATACATAGGAGGGGTTTGAGTAATTTCGCCTGTTAATTTCGTTAACACTTCTATTAGCTGCTTACGCGAAATCGAACCATTTATTTTCTTCCTTTCAACAAGCTCACCTGATGAATCTTCAGTCGTTGTTGAAAATCCAATCGTCACTTCTCCCTCATATGCTTTACCAGCTTCTGTGATGTATTCAGCCACTTTTGTTGCTCTCCCTAAACAAATAGGAAGTACACCCGTTACATCCGGATCTAAAGTTCCAGTGTGACCAATTTTTTTCATTTTTAATATTTTTCTAAGCTTAAACACGCAGTCATGTGATGTCATCCCTTTTGGCTTATAAAGAGGTAATATCCCTTCCATTGTTTTTCCCTCTTTTCGTCATTTTCGAAAAAAATGGATAGACTCGTGTCTATCCAAACTAAAAATTAATTCATTTTTGCTATTTATTCGTCCTCTTTATCTTTCGTGCTGTCCTCGCTTTGAATTTGATTAAGTAATGTTTCAATACGATTACCATAATCAATGGATTCATCAAATTCAAAGAAAATTTCTGGTGTTTTCCGTAACCGGATGCGTTGACCGATTTCAGAACGAATAAATCCTTTTGCTTTCGCAAGTCCTTTAAGTGTATTTTCTTTCTGCTCCTCATTTCCAAGAACTGAAATAAATACGGTCGCTTGTTGAAGATCGCCTGTAACTTGAACATCTGTGACCGTAACGAAACCAACACGTGGGTCTTTAAGTTTACGACCAATAATTTCTCCAAGTTCTTTTTTCATTTGTTCTCCAACTTTATTTGCTCGAAGGCTCATTCTATTCACCTCTTTTTAAAGCCATTCAATATCTGTTACTGTTCGTTCGATTTCTGGAAATGAATCGATTAGCTTTAATGCATTTTGTAATTCTTTCTCTGTCGAGGCTCGAGAGGAGGAGACAACAACAATGGCAATTTTCGTTCGCTGCCATAAATCTTGAAACTCCACCTCTGATACAGAAGCATTATATTTTTGCTTCAGCCTTGAAAGAATCCGTTGTAAAACAGCTCGTTTTTCCTTTAAGGAATGTGTGTCATAAATGATACATTCACAAGCTGCAAGTCCGATTATCATTTGCGTTCAATTTCCTGCATAATGAACGCTTCAATGACGTCAGCTTCTTTCACATCATTAAAGTTCTTAATGGTAATTCCACACTCATAGCCTTGGCTAACTTCTTTCGCATCATCTTTAAAACGTTTTAAAGCATCTATTTCACCTTCAAAAATGACGATTCCATCACGAATTAAGCGAACACCACTATCACGAGTAATTTTCCCATCCGTTACGTATGAACCAGCAATTGTACCAATTTTTGATACTTTAAAGGTTTGACGAACTTCAGCTTGCCCAATCACTTTTTCTTCAAATTCAGGATCAAGCATACCTTTCATCGCTAACTCTATTTCTTCTATCGCCTTATAAATAATTCTGTGTAAACGAATTTCAACGCCTTCTGCCTCTGCAGCCCGTTTTGCATTATTATCCGGTCGAACGTTGAAACCAATTACAATGGCATTAAATGCAGCAGCAAGCGTAATATCTGATTCATTAATCGCCCCTGCACCAGTGTGAAGAATTCGAACATTTACACCTTCAACATCAATTTTTTGTAAAGCTGTTGTAAGTGCTTCTGCAGAACCTTGGACATCTGCTTTGACAACGATGTTTAATTCTTTCATTTCACCTTTTTTCATATGTTCGAATAAATTATCTAGGCTTACACGCGTCTTCTCGCTTCGTTGAGCTTGTAAAGCTTGTTGGGCACGTGACTCACCGACTTGTCTTGCTGTTTTTTCGTCTGGTAAGACGACGAATCTATCGCCTGCTTGAGGAACATCGTTAAGACCAGTAATTTCAACCGGTGTTGATGGCCCAGCAGTTTTTACACGGCGACCCAAGTCATTAACCATTGCTCGGACACGACCATATGTGTTCCCAACAACAATTGGATCTCCTACTTTTAGTGTTCCATTTTGGACAAGTAAAGTTGCAACAGAGCCACGGCCTTTATCAAGCTGAGCTTCAATAACTGTACCGACAGCATGTCTGTCCGGGTTCGCTTTATATTCTTCAACTTCACTTACAAGAAGAATCATTTCAAGAAGATTGTCAATTCCTTCTCCTTTTAAAGCTGCAATCGGAACAAAAATCGTATCGCCACCCCACGCCTCGGGAATTAAACCATACTCAGTCAATTCTTGCATAACACGATCAGGATTTGCCGATTCTTTATCCATTTTATTAACAGCTACAATGATTGGTACTTCAGCTGCTTTTGCATGATTAATTGCTTCGACTGTTTGAGGCATAACACCGTCATCAGCTGCAACAACTAATATGGTAATATCGGTAATTTGAGCACCACGAGCACGCATTGTTGTAAATGCAGCGTGACCTGGTGTATCTAAAAAAGTAATTTTCTTTCCATTTTCTTCAACTTGGTAAGCACCAATATGTTGAGTAATCCCACCTGCTTCTCCTGCAGTCACTTTCGTATTACGAATCGAATCTAAAGTTGTTGTTTTACCATGGTCAACGTGCCCCATAATTGTCACAACAGCTGGACGTTCAACTAATTTTTCATCGTCACTATTTGTGAAATAAGCTTCTAAATCTGTAATATCTATTTTCACTTCTTCTTCAACTTCTACTCCGAAATCACTAGCAATTAGTTCAATGGCATCCTTATCCAGATCCTGATTAATCGTTGCCATTACACCAAGCATAAACAACTTTTTGATTATTTCCGATGGCTCGCGGTGCAGCTTTTTCGCAAGCTCAGCAACTGTTAAAGATTCACTGAAAGTTATCTTTGTAGGAAGTTCTTTTACTTTTTTAGGAGCTGGTGCTGAGGTTTGCTGGTTCTTTCCTTTGTTAGTTCGATTTTTATTGTTATTTGATTTATTTTTGTTGTTTTTATTAATAGGCTTATTCTCTTTTCCATAATTTTCTTGGTTAGGTTTTTTTCCGTCTCTTGCTTTTGGATCATGATTACTGCCTTTTTTGTTAGGTGCTACATTGTCATCTTCATTAATAGCAGAGTCAACCGTTTGTTTTGGTTTGGCTTGTTGTTGTGGCTTTTGGTGACTTGACGCTTGTTGCTTATTATTTTGTTTTGGCGGCAGCTTATCTTCTTTCTTGTTATAAACTCCGTCCAGTTTTTGAATGGCTGCCGCTTCGATTGTTGTCATATGATTAGAAACCTCAATATTTAAGTCTTTTAATTTTGTTATTACGTCTTTGCTAGATACGTTCTGCTTTTTAGCATATTCGTAAACGCGCATTTTACTCATATTTTCACCCCCGCTAGAA
Source organism: Cytobacillus sp. Bva_UNVM-123 (assembly GCF_046351715.2). Classification (NCBI taxonomy): domain Bacteria; kingdom Bacillati; phylum Bacillota; class Bacilli; order Caryophanales; family Bacillaceae; genus Cytobacillus; species Cytobacillus sp. Bva_UNVM-123. The sequence goes on along the minus strand of NZ_CM177772.1, from coordinate 2,154,647 downwards.
TTAATCGAGCATCGACTGCAATTTTTTTGCGAATCCATTATCTAATACAGCTACAACTACGCGGGCCTCTTTTCCTATCGCAGCTCCGAGAATTTGCCGATTTTCAACAATTTTATAAGGAACTTGATAAGAGGTACATTTATCAGTAATTTTTTTAGCTGTATTTTCAGAAGCGTCAGCTGAAAGAAGAATTAGCTTTGCTTTACCATTTCTAATTTCTTTAATCGTCAGCTCTTCACCTGAAGTAATTTTACGTGCTCGATTTGCTAAGCCAAGCAATGACATCCATTGATTCGAATTCATTTAGATAGTCGTTTCTCCCTCTCAATTAGTTCTAAAAGCTCATCGTATATAGAATCAGCGATTGAAACTTCTAAATGATTGGCTAGTATATTTTTCTTTTTTGCAAGAAGCACTGCTTCTTTATCTTTCGAAAGGTAGGCACCGCGACCTGATTTTTTCCCAGTCGGATCAACAGATACTTCTCCTTCTTTCGAGCGAACGATGCGAACGAGTTCTTTTTTTGGCCTCATTTCACCTGTAGCGATGCATTTACGCAACGGAACTTTTCTTCGATTGTTCACGCTCATCCACCTCATTTATTCCATTTCATCTTCAAGATCGAAATTTTCTTCATAATCATCATTTTTAAATGTTAATAATGATTCTTCACGAGGATAAATATCCTGTTCACGTGCTTCCGTCTCTGATTTAATATCTATTTTCCAGCCGGTTAATTTGGCGGCTAACCTCGCATTTTGACCACGTTTTCCAATTGCTAAAGAAAGTTGATAATCAGGAACAACAACAGTTGTCGCCTTATCATTTTCATTCACAATAACATCCAGCACTTTCGAAGGACTTAAAGCATTCGCAACGAAAACTATCGGATCTGCAGACCATTTAACAATGTCTATCTTCTCACCTTTTAATTCGTTAACAATCGCTTGAACACGTGTTCCTTTAGGACCAACACAAGAACCTACTGGATCGACCTCTTCGTTTGCAGAATGAACAGAAATTTTCGAACGATCTCCAGCTTCGCGAGCGACCGATTTAATTTCAACTGTACCATCATAAATTTCAGGCACTTCAATTTCGAAAAGCCTTTTTAATAATCCAGGATGAGTTCTTGAAACATAAATTTGAGGTCCTTTTGTTGTTTTCTCAACTTTTGTGATGAACACTTTTATTCGATCATGTGGCTTGTATTGCTCATTCGGCATTTGCTCATTTGCTGGAAGAATGGCTTCAATTTTTCCTAAACTTACATAGATGAACTTTGAGTCTTGTCGCTGAACAATACCAGTCATAATATCTTCTTCACGATCAATAAATTCAGAATAAATAATATCTCTTTCAGCCTCACGAACACGTTGTGTAACAACTTGCTTCGCAGTTTGAGCCGCAATTCGTCCAAAATCCTTCGGTGTTACTTCAAGCTCGACGATATCTTCAATTTGATAATTTGGATTAATTCTCTGAGAGTCCTCGAGTGAAATTTCTAATCGGGGATCAAATACTTCATCAACAACTTCTTTTCTCGCAAATACTCGCATAGTCCCACTCGCAAGGTTCAGATCAATCCTAACATTTTGAGCCTGATTAAAATTTCTGCGATATGCAGATATAAGCGCTGCTTCAATCGCTTCTATAATAATATCGCGCGAAATTCCTTTTTCTTTTTCTAGCAAAACAAGAGCATCTAATAATTCGCTGCTCATGAGATTTTTATCCCCCTTTGATCTTAAAGCGTAAGCGCATTGACTCGGGCAACAAACATTAGTCAAATCGACAGGAAGAATGTTTTTTAACCTTCTTGGCGGATTTGCTTAGACCCGAGAGCCTCGAAGCGCTGAAGCTCGTCATATTATTATTAAGAAAAAACCACTGCTAAACGAGCATTGGCCACTTTTTCATATGGTATTTCAATACTTTTCTTTCTCGTTTTTATTTTAATTTCAACTGTTACTGTTTTCGAATCGAAACTTGTTAATATGCCTTCAAATGTTTTTTCACCATCGATCGGCTCATAAGTTTTAATAAACACATTTTTCCCGACAGCTTTTTGAAAATCTTTATCATTTTTCAAAGGACGCTCTGCTCCAGGAGATGATACTTCTAGAAAATAGTTATAAGGAATCGGATCTATCTCATCGAGTTTAACACTTAATTGTTCACTAACGAGTCCACAATCCTCGATGTCGACTCCATTCTCCTTGTCGATAAATACTCGAAGGAACCAGTCTCTTCCTTCCTTTACATATTCAATATCGACCAATTCTAAATTTAATTCTTCTAATATAGGAGTGACTAATTTTTCGACCGTTTCAGTCACTTGACTCATACTTTCCCTCCTTTACTAGCATGCTTAACATTGTTTACTTTAGAATGAATAAAAAAACACGAAAGAGTGGGTTGCCCCACTCTTCTTAAACGAGAGTTATAAATAGTATTTCCACTAAAACTATACCATAACCAAATTCTTTATGCAAATGGAATAGCTGTAAACACAAGGGTTTATCGTACATTTTACAAGATAATATTAAAAGAGAGAAAGTTGATTTTGCTCTGGCAAAGAATCTAGACAGCCTTGATTATCTAGATACTCAATAACTGTCTTGGAAATTTTACCGCGTTGTTGGAGATCCTCCTTCGAAAGGAATTCTCCTTCCTCCCTTGCTTTCACAATATTGATAGCCGCATTCGTCCCAAGTCCTGGGATCGAATTAAACGGAGGGATTAATGAGTTCCCATCAATAATGAATTCATTTGCACTCGATCGATATAAGTCTACTTTTTTGAATGAGAATCCACGCTCAGTCATTTCTAATGCTAATTCCATAACAGTTTGTAAGTTCTTTTCTTTCGTAGAAGCGTCTAAACCTTTCGCATTTATTTCTTCAATTAAAGCACGAATTGATTGAGAACCTTTCACCATTGCATTTACATCAAAATCTTCTGCACGAACAGTGAAATAAGCTGCGTAATAGAAAAGCGGGTGATGAACTTTAAAATAGGAAATGCGAACTGCCATTAAAACATATGCTGCAGCATGCGCTTTCGGGAACATATATTTAATTTTTTTGCAAGAATCTATATACCATTCAGGAACTTCGTTGCGGCGCATTTCTGTTTCCATCTCATCGTTTAAACCTTTTCCTTTACGGACAGATTCCATAATTTTAAATGCAAATGCAGGCTCTAGTCCTTGATAGATTAAGTACACCATTATGTCATCACGACATCCAATTACTTCACTTAAGTTACAAGTTTTATTTTGAATCAATTCTTGTGCGTTTCCTAACCATACATCTGTTCCATGTGATAATCCTGATATTTGGACTAACTCGGAAAAAGTTGTCGGTTTCGTTTCTTCAAGCATTTGGCGAACAAACCTTGTCCCAAATTCAGGAATTCCTAATGTACCCGTTTTACACATTATTTGTTCCTCTGTAACCCCTAGTGATTCTGTGCTGCTAAAAATCTTCATCACTTCGGGGTCATCAGTTGGAATTGTTTTCGGGTCGATTCCGCTCAAGTCCTGTAGCATCCGAATAACAGTTGGATCATCATGTCCAAGAATGTCTAATTTCAATACGTTATCATGAATTGAGTGAAAATCAAAATGTGTGGTCTTCCATTCTGAATTTTTATCATCTGCAGGAAACTGGATGGGTGAAAAATCATAAATATCCATATAATCTGGAACAACAATGATACCACCTGGATGCTGTCCTGTCGTTCTTTTTACACCTGTACAGCCTGTAGCTAGCCTTTCTATTTCTGCCCCTCGTATTTGAAGATTATTATCCTGTTGATATGCTTTCACATAACCGAAAGCTGTTTTATCGGCAACTGTGCCAATTGTTCCAGCCCGGTAAACATACTCTTCACCAAAAAGCACTTTCGTATAATTATGAGCCCGAGGCTGATATTCTCCTGAAAAGTTTAAGTCTATGTCAGGAACTTTATCTCCTTTAAATCCGAGGAAAGTTTCAAACGGGATATCATGCCCATCCTTTTTGTAAGTCGCACCACAATTAGGACAATTTTTATCAGGCAAATCAAAACCAGAACCAACAGACCCGTCATTAAAAAACTCAGAATTCTTACATTCCGGACAAACATAATGAGGTGGAAGCGGATTTACCTCTGTTATTTCTGTCATCGTCGCTACTAAAGATGAACCAACTGAGCCACGTGATCCTACTAAATAGCCATCATCTAAAGATTTTTTTACTAGCTTATGAGATATTAAATAAATAACGGCAAAACCATGTCCTATGATACTTTTTAACTCTTTTTCTAGGCGGGCCTCAACAATTTCAGGCAAGGGGTCGCCATATATTTTTCTCGCCATATCATAGCTCATTTGGCGCATTTCCTCATCTGCACCTTCAATTTTTGGTGTATATAAATCATCTTTAATTGGTTTGACCGATTCAATCATATCAGCAACTTTATTTGTATTATGAACGACAATTTCTTTTGCTTTTTCTTTTCCTAAAAAGGCAAAGGATTCGAGCATCTCATTTGTCGTTCTAAAATGTACTTCTGGTAGCTTATGACGATTGAGCGGGTTTGCACCGCCTTGTGAGTTAATAAGAATTTTCCGGTAGATGCTATCATTTGGATTTAAATAATGTACATTTCCCGTCGCAACAACTGGCAGCCCCAATTTCTCTCCTAATTTAATAATATTACTAATAATCTCTTCAAGTGCTCTCTCATCTTTGATGAGTTCGAGTTCTAAGAGGTGAGCATACACTTCTTTTGGAAGCACTTCAATATAATCATAAAAACTCGCTACTGCCTCGACTTCATCCGGTGATTTTTGCATCATTCCCTCAAAAACTTCCCCTTTGTCACACCCAGAACCGACGAGAATCCCTTCGCGATATTTTTGGAGCTGTGATCTTGGAATACGAGGTACACGATAAAAATAGTTAATATGGGAAATCGAGACTAGTTTAAATAAATTTTTCAAACCAGCTTCAGTTTGAACGAGCAATGTACAATGATACGGGCGCGCACGTTGATATGCATTGCCTTCACCCATATGCTCATTAAACTGGTCATGATATTCTATTCCTTTTGCATGGGCATCCTTAAGCATTTTTAAGAGTAAATATCCAGTTGCTTCAGCATCGTAAATTGCTCGGTGATGTTGAGTTAGTTCAACATCAAATTTTTTCGCAAGTGTATTTAAACGGTGGTTTTTCATTTCGGGATATAAAAAACGCGCCAGTTCTAAAGTATCGATAACAGGGTTTGGAGCCTTTTCAAAATTTAGCTTTTTATAGCCGACATTCAAAAAGCCCATATCAAAAGAAGCATTGTGCGCAACTAATACAGCGTCCCCTATCCAATCGTGGAAGTTTCGCAATACCTCTTCCACTTCAGGAGCATTTTCGACTAGATCATCCGTAATGCCTGTTAAGTTAATCGTAGTTGCAGAAAGTGGGTGATGCGGATTTGCAAATGATTCAAACCGATCAATAATTTCTCCGTCTTTAATTTTAACTGCTGCAAGTTCGATGATTGTATCATAAACAGCCGATAATCCAGTCGTTTCAACGTCAAATACGACAAACGTATCATCTACAAGACACCGATGTGCATCGTTATACGCAATTGGAACACCATCATCTACTAAATTTACTTCCACACCATACAAAATTTTAATATCATTCTTTTTCCCACTGCTAAAAGCTTCCGGGAATGATTGGACAACAGCATGATCAGTTATGGCAATAGCTTTGTGTCCCCATTTCTTCGCCTGACTAACAAGTGCATTTACAGAAGAAACAGCATCCATCTGACTCATCGGCGTATGAAGATGAAGCTCAACTCGTTTCTCATCTTCTGGAGCTGTATCCTTTCTCTCAAGAGGCTTAATTTCGTTTATATCATTTCCAATCATGACGAGGTCACGGACAAATGTATCATTTTGTACGCTTCCTCGTACTTTTAACCACATTCCTTTTTGGACTCGTTCAAAGAGAGCTGCATCTTCTTTATCTCTAGAAAACATCTTAACAATAATGGAACTTGTATAATCAGTAATTTTGAAGGTTAATAGAGTCCTTCCGCTGCGAAGCTCCTTCGTTTCTGCTGAAAATACGTACCCTTCAACCGCCACACGACGTTCTTCATCAACGATATCAATCAGTTTTCGATAATCTGCATCATCTTTGATGGTCAACCCAATTGTGAGAGGACCTTCAGCAACAACACTAGAAGATTCTGCTTCAGCCTCTTTCTTTTGCATATCTAATAATGCTTGAAGACCTCTTTCTGCATCTTCTTTTTGTTTAGCTGCAAGAAATTTCTCGTATTCTTGATTGGATGATTCTAATGATATCTCGGTGTCAATGGTTAGCATCGGAAAACCCATTGTTTGATAAGTATTCGCGATCATTTCAGCATACTTTCTTTTTATCGAGAGACCTTCTGTTTCATTTTGAACATGTACGATAATTTTATTTCCTTGAATGACAGGAACTTGCTCATTTAATCGTTTTAATAAAGGTGGAGCAATTCCTTCCATTTCCTGAATACAATAATGCCAATATTCTAATATAAGTTTTTCATTATATGACTGGTCATTCACTTCGATCGTATAGCTTATTTTAGCAATATGAGAAAAAGTTTTTATTAATTGTGCAGAAAAAAGCTGATAGATATCGTATGGCAAAATTCGATTGAATATAAAGTGAAAGTGCCATTTTTTTTCTCGTTTTTCGATGACAACTTTTTTAATTTCTGCATAGTGAAAATGGTTAACAATCGCATCATCAGTTAATTGCAACTGTTGGAGCAAGAGTTGGAATCGCTCTTTATTTCCTAAAGGTTCCTCCATTGTTCTCTCTCCTATCTATTAATATTTAATTACAGACGATGTTAATTATAGCATATTATTTATTTATCAAAAATGGATTCCCAAAAGGGGAATCCATTTTTTTTAAAGTGAAGCGAATAACGCTGAAATCACATTTTCAAGTTCATCTTTATGAACTTCTTGCATTTCACCGGTTTTCCGAACTTTCACTTCAACAATACCTTCTTGTGCTCTCTTTCCAACCGTTATGCGAATTGGCAAACCAATTAAGTCTGAATCAGCAAATTTAACCCCAGGTCGCTCTTGACGATCATCGAGCAACACATCATAATTTTTTTGCTTTAATGTTGTATATAATTCCATTGCAAGAGCAGCTTGAGCTTCGTCTTTCATATTAACGGCAATTAAATGAAGATCGAGTGGAGCGATATTTTTCGGCCAAACTAACCCGTTCTCATCATTAAATTGTTCTGCTACAGCCGCCATCGTACGTGATACACCAATCCCGTAACAGCCCATAATCATTGGCTGACTTTTACCATTCTCATCCAAGAATGTCGCTTGCATAGCCTCACTGTAACGAGTTCCTAATTTAAATACATGCCCAACCTCAATTCCTTTCGCAAAAAGAATGGATCCATTTCCATCTGGAGAAAGATCCCCCTCTTGAATAAAACGAAGGTCCGCATATTGATTAACATTAAAATCACGTTCTGGATTGACATTTATATAATGATAATGTTCTTCATTTGCACCACATACAACGTTTACTAATGACTTAACAGCCTCATCTGCGATAATATCAATATTCTCAACATGTACTGGACCTAAAGAACCCACTGAACAATGTAAAATTTCCTTCGTAACATCAGCGCTAGCTAATTCAACTATATCTGCATCATATAAGTTTTTTAACTTAACATCATTGACCTCATGATCCCCACGAACTAACACTAATACATATTTATCATCAATTTTGAACAGTAAAGATTTGAGACATTTTTCTGCCGTAATATTAAAAAATGAGGCGATATCATTAATTGTTTTTTGATTCTCTGTTTTAACTTTTTCAATTTCTTTAAGCTCTTCATCACTTTGCTCATGATTCGTTATCACGGGAGCCATTTCAATATTTGCAGCATAGTTGGATGTATCAGAATAGGCAATTGTATCTTCTCCTATTTCAGATAAAACCATGAATTCATGCGTATCCTTTCCTCCCATTGCTCCTGAATCAGCAATAACTGCTCTGAAATTTAATCCACAGCGAGTAAAAATATTGGAGTAGGCATTATATACTTTTTCATATATTTCATCGAGACATGTTTGTGTCGTGCTGAAAGAATAAGCATCCTTCATAATAAACTCACGGCCGCGAAGAATCCCGAATCGAGGACGTTGTTCGTCACGAAATTTAGTTTGAATTTGATATAATGTTAACGGTAGTTTTTTATAGGATTTAATTTCATCACGAACTAAACTTGTAATAACTTCTTCATGAGTTGGCCCCATAACGAAATCACGTTGATGACGATCCTTCATTCTCATAAGCTCTGGACCATATGTATACCAACGACCTGATTCCTGCCATAGTTCTGCAGCTTGCATAGCTGGCATTAACAATTCAACTGCCCCAGCGGCATCCATTTCTTCACGAACAATGTTTTCGATTTTACGCAATACCTTTTGCGCTAATGGTAAATAACTATAAATTCCACTTGCACTTTGACGAATAAATCCAGCTCTTAACAATAATTTATGACTTTTAATTTCAGCGTCTGCTGGTACTTCTCTTAATGTAGGAATAAGCATCATGCTTTGTTTCATCTAGTAGCACCTCTTTTAATATCACTTTTATTTCGCCGTTATGTATAAATAATATGATTTAGTAGAAAACGGGACCTTTATCTTTCAAGCTGCTTTTTACATAAAGGCTCTCATAAGATAAATTGACCCGTTTCTATGAAATATCAAATTAAAAACTAAAGATAACTTATAAGAAAAATCTTTGAATATCGTTCCATGTTACAACGAGCATTAATAACATTAATAATGCAAAGCCGATAAAATGTACCATACCTTCTTTATGGCGATCAATCGGTTTTCCTCTGACAGCTTCAACAGCAAAAAACATTAGTCTTCCACCGTCTAAAGCAGGAATAGGAAGCAAATTCATTATACCAAGGTTTATACTTAAGATGGCTGCCCATTTCATTAAATAAAAAATTCCTGATTTTGCAACAGTGTCTGTTGAAACATAAATCCCTACAGGTCCAGACAATGCATCAATCGAAAATTGACCAGTTAATAATTTTCCGAGCATAACGAATATCTCTTTTGTCCAAAGATATGTTTCTTTCGCACCTTGTGTAATGGATTTTAAAGGTGATTTCTCTGTCGGTTGATAAACACCAATTATGCCAGTTTCTTTTCCATCAACCATTTGCATATTTGGAGTAATCGGGACGGTCAAATCTTCTCCATTTCTTTCAATGAAAAATTGTAATTCTTTGTTTGGGTTTTGGCGAATAATTTCTACAACATCTGGCCAGGTTGATATTTCAGCATTATTCACACTTTGAACAATATCCCCTTCTTTTAATCCTGCATTAATGGCAGCTCCATCAGGAGTCAATTTGCCTAAAACAGGTGAGTTCGAAGGAATTCCTTGCAGTAAGCCAATGAGCACAAACACGACAAATGCAAGGATAAAGTTCATCATTGGCCCTGCAAAAATGGCCATTGCTCTTTGACCAAGTGTTTTCGAAGCAAACTGCCTATCATATGGAGCAATGAGTGTTTCGACTCCATCTTCAACAAATTCTGCACTCGGACTAATCTTAAAGGTTTGTAGTTTTTCTTCATCTTCCCCTTCTACATACCCTTTCATAATTAAATCATGTTCAATATCAGCATGTTCAACTTCAATCACTCTTGCATCAGGAAACTTATCCTTTTGGTTTATAATTATTTTATTTACTTCATTTTTCTCATTGAATAGTAAGCCAACGCGAAAACCTGGTTTAATTTCAACCATTTCAGGGTCCTCACCAGCCATTCGAACAAAGCCGCCTATTGGCAATAGTCGAATTGTATATACAGTTTCCCCTTTTTTATGATTAAAAACTTTAGGACCGAAGCCAATTGCAAATTCACGACATAGAATGCCAGCCCTTTTTGCAAATATAAAATGTCCTAATTCATGAAAAAATACGAGGGCACCAAATATTATGATAAACGCAATGACTGTACTCAAAATATAACCACCTTTTTGAACACTAATATCAAGCTTGGCATGTGAGTGTCCTGATTTTATTAGCTTTCCTACAAATATCTATAGGGAATGCCAAGGGTCTTAACTTTTTTTCAGTGCGAACGAAGAGCGAGATGAAAGCTAACCTATTTCACTTAGTTCATTACTGAAAAGCATTTAAACAAGTGAATGAATAAATGATCTCGTTTCAATATCTACTTCTTGAATGTCAAATAAACTTGGACTAATGATGTTTGTGTGAACACTCAATGCTCGCTCAATTAGTTCTTCAATTTGCAGGAAACTAATTTTTCCTTTTAAAAAAGCGGCAACAGCAGCTTCATTTGCAGCATTTAGGACAGTCGTCATCGTCCCGCCTGCTTTCCCTGCTTCATAAGCAAGCTTTAAGCAACGAAAACGTTCAAGGTCCATTTCTTGAAAGTGAAGTGTACCTATTTGTGCTAAATTCAAATGATTTGCTGATGGTAATGGAAGCCGATCAGGATATGACAAAGCATATTGAATCGGTACTCTCATATCTGGTGTTCCGAGTTGAGCAATCATACTGCTGTCATGAAACTCAATCATCGAATGAATAATGCTTTCTTTATGCAATAATACATCAATTTTTTCATAATCAACAGCAAAAAGCCAATGTGCTTCAATAACTTCTAGCCCTTTATTCATCATGGTCGCAGAATCAATTGTGATCTTTGCACCCATTGACCAATTTGGATGGTTTAGGGCTTCTTCAATTGTCACATTTTCTAATTCTTTGCGGCTTCGATCTCTAAAGCTGCCACCTGAAGCTGTTAATATTAGCTTATCAATATTCTTTTGCTTTTCTCCTTGTAATGCTTGGAAAATAGCTGAATGTTCACTATCAACTGGAAGTAAAGAGACTTTATGGCGTTTTGCTTCCTCAATAACAAGATGACCCGCTGTTACCAAAGTTTCTTTATTCGCAATAGCGATCGTCTTCCCCTCTTTTATCGCCTGTAAGGTCGGAATAAGACCAATGCTGCCAGTTACTGCATTTACTAATATATCTGCCTTATGATAGACAGCTACTTCAATTAATCCATCATTTCCATCCATAAATTGAATCCGTGGAAATTCAACTTTAAGTTTATCTGCTAGTGATTTTTCTGCAATTGAGACGAGCTCTGGTTGGAAATCATGGATTATTTTTCTCGTAAGCTCAATATTTTGACCAACTGATAAAGCAACAAGCTTAAACTCAGAAGGATGTTGCTTTATAATGTCAAGTGTTTGGGTTCCAATCGAACCAGTAGCACCCATTAAACTAATATATTTCATTACATTCAACTCCTGTTGAAAAAAACAGTTTACTTATAATAAATAAATAAAATGCAATAGTGGCCAAACAAATAATAAGCTATCAAAACGATCTAACATTCCACCGTGACCTGGCATAATATTTCCTGAATCTTTCACATCATAATGACGCTTTAACGCTGATTCAACCAAATCGCCAATTTGTCCAAAAATAGAAAGGATCACTGTGATAATGGCTAATTGCAGGAAAGAAGCTTCAATATCTGTAAATGTACTAAATAGAAAAGCTACAATAAGAGCACAAACAACTCCACCTAAAGAACCTTCTATCGTTTTGTTCGGGCTTATTTCTGGCCAAAGCTTTCTTTTTCCTATCGCACGACCGATAAAATAGGCCCCAGAATCTGTTGCCCAAATAATAAAGATTGAATAAAAAAGATAAACTAAACCCGCTTCTCTTGTTTCGATGAAATAGTAAAAGCCAATCCCAACATATAAAATCGATAATACAGAAAACGCAACATCATCAAAATCAAATCTATTCTTTGTCGCCACAGTGTATGTTAAAAATAATAATACTGCTAGCAAAACGAATTCGATTTTCGTAAAATGAAGGGTTTCTAGCACTGCTTGAAACTGTCTAGGCAGTAAAAATATCCATAATAATAATAAGGAAATAAACCCTGGAACAGAAAAAAGGCTTAGCTTGCGCATTTTCAATAGTTCATAAAGTGCAATTGAGGCTATTAAATAACCTAGTATGATTACAGGAATCCCACCATAAATGGATATAGGTAGAAAAATTGCACCGAATACGATCGCTGAAATAATTCTTTGTTTCATTTAGTTTTCATCACCTTTGATCAAATTCGACTTGGCGAATTTGCGCCCAGATTTTTCTTTCGCCTGTTAAAAGGCTTTATTCAAAATCTGTGACATCCGCCGGAGGCTTTAACTTTATTCAGCCGAGGTTTGAACCCATCTGAATTGTTTGCATGCTTACATTCATCTTACCACTTATAAAAGTGCAAAACTTCAGCTGGATGAAGTTAAACTCCTCCGAACCGTCTTTGGCGGTGCTGGAATTCTTCTATCGCTTCAACAAAATGTTCTTCACTAAAATCAGGCCATAATACATCGGTAAACCAAAATTCTGTATAAGCTAGCTGCCATAACATAAAGTTGCTTAAGCGAATTTCACCGCTTGTCCGGATTAATAAATCAGGATCCTTAAGTCCATCTGTCATTAAATAAGAGGAAAAAGTTCCTTCATCTAAATCATTTTCATTCATTATACCACTTTTACAATCATTTAAGACACGTTTGATCCCTTCGATAATTTCTGCTCTACTTCCATAGTTAAGCGCAAAGTTCAAAACAAGACCAGTATTATTTTGTGTGTCTGACATCGCTTTTTCGATTGCATTTCTCGTATGTGATGGAAGCATTTCTTTATAGCCCATCATTTGCACCTTCACATTTTCCTCTACTAATTCAGGAAGGAAAGTTCCTAAAAATTCTTCAGGAAGTTTCATTAAAAAATCTACTTCCACTTTCGGCCTTTTCCAATTTTCAGTCGAGAAAGCATATAGCGTTAATGTTTTAACACCTAAATCATTTGCCAAAGTCGTTATTTTTCGAACAATTTTCATTCCTTCATGGTGTCCAGCTACTCTTGGCAATGCTCTTTTTTTTGCCCATCTACCATTACCATCCATAATAATTGCAATGTGTGAAGGAATTTCTTGTTCTTTAATCTTTAATATTTTTTCTCGGAGATCGGAAGAGCTAATTCCATTCTTCCATCGTTTCAATTTATTTAACATAAGACTGCTCCTTTAGAATAGGTAATCTTACCTCCGATTATAAGATAAGCTGAAGCGGCTTGCTAAGGGGCGACAAGCTTAAGACAGGCTGACGAGAATACTGTTCTTTAGCCTTCTTGACAGCATGGCTAAAGACATCGAGCTCCTAGCCGCCGAAGCTAGACAACAGAAAAGCTGTGATGACTTTCCAAATTCCGCATGATATTATCATACCAAAAACATTCCAATATATCTCTATAAAAGAATATGTGAATACTAGAAAAATAAGAATAGACAATCAGTTTGTATTACAACTTTAACTAAAAAACCCCCTATTCATAGAGGGTCAATATCCACATTCCTTATTTACTTCCTTAAATCATAATTAAACTTCTAGTATTTCTTTTTCTTTATCTTTCGTAATTGAATCAATTTTAGTAATTTGTTCATCCGTTAGCTTCTGAATATCTTCTGTGTAACCACGCAAGTCATCCTCAGTAATTTCACCATTTTTCTCAAGTTTCTTTAAATCATCATTCGCATCTCTACGTATGTTGCGAATAGCAATTTTTGCTTCTTCCGACTCTTTTTTAACAAGCTTAACAAGGTCTTTTCGACGCTCTTCAGTAAGCTGAGGAATTGAAAGTCTAATAATGTTCCCATCATTTGATGGAGTTAAGCCAAGATCAGATTTAAGAATAGCCTTTTCAATTTCTCCAAGAATAGATTTATCATATGGTTGAATAACAAGAAGACGCGCTTCTGGCACAGAAACTCCGGCTAATTGGTTAATTGGTGTAGGAGCACCATAATATTCGACTGAAATTCGATCAAGTAAAGATGCATTTGCTCTGCCTGCTCGGATTCCAGCTAGTTCACGTGTATAGCTTTGAATTGCTTTCGTCATTCTGTCCTTTGCATTTGCAATAACTTGTTTTGGCATTATTTTTTCCCCCTCACAATGGTTCCGATTGTTTCACCCATTACAGCACGATTAATATTTCCTTTTTCCATGATTGAAAATACAATTAATGGTATATCATTATCCATACATAAAGACGAGGCTGTCGAGTCCATAACGGCTAACCCTTCTTTCAACACATCTAAATATGAAAGCTCGTCATATTTTTTCGCATCCTTATCAACACGAGGGTCTGCTGAATACACGCCGTCAACATTGTTTTTTGCCATTAAAATGACATCCGCTTCAATTTCAGCAGCACGTAAAGCGGCTGTTGTATCTGTTGAAAAATAAGGATTTCCAGTGCCTGCTGCAAAAATGACGACACGCTTCTTCTCAAGATGACGAATCGCTTTTCTGCGTATATAAGGCTCTGCTACTTGTCTCATTTCAATAGAAGTCTGTACTCTTGTCTCAATTCCTAGTTGCTCCAAACTATCTTGAAGCGCCAACGAATTCATGACAGTCGCAAGCATGCCCATATAGTCTGCAGTAGCACGATCCATGCCCATCTCTTCGCCGATTTTTCCTCTCCAAATATTGCCGCCGCCGACTACAACGGCAACTTCAACATCTAGTTCGGCTAAGTCTTTTACCTGTTCAGCTACAGATTTAATTACAGCTGGATTAATACCGAAGCCTTTATCTCCTGCTAAAGCTTCTCCACTTAACTTTAAGACAACACGTTTGTATTTAGGGCTGCTCATAAAAACCTCCATATGTATTTTCGAAAAAAGTAGACACGATAAAAAGTCTTTGAAAAACAGGGAACACATTGTGTTCCCTGAATAAAAGACAATAAATTTCTAATTATTTCTTAACTTGGCTCATTACTTCTTCTGCAAAGTTATCTTCACGTTTCTCAATACCTTCTCCTACTTCGAAACGGACAAATTCACGAATTTTTCCACCTTTAGATTCAACAAACTTTCCAACCTTTTGATCAGGATTTTTAACAAATGGCTGATCATTCACACAAACATCTTCGAAATACTTGCTTAAACGTCCTTCAACCATTTTAGCCACGATATTTTCAGGCTTTCCTTCATTAAGAGCTTGTTGAGTTAATACTTCACGCTCACGCTCAACTTCCTCTGCAGAAACTTGATCACGTGAAACATATTTAGGGTTTAAAGCAGCAACGTGCATAGCTACGTCTTTTGCAGCTTCAGAATCAGTGCTTCCTTCAATTACGGTTAACACACCAATACGTCCACCCATGTGTAAGTACGCACCAAATGCATCGTTATCCGTTTTTGTTTTAATTTCAAAACGACGTAAAGTAAGCTTTTCTCCGATTTTTGCAATAGCTGAATTAATATATGTTTCAACTGTAGTGCCGTTTGCCATCGTTTGACCCATAGCATCCTCAACAGAAGCAGGCTTATTAGAAAGTAAATGGTCCTCTAATTCTTTAACAAGCGTTTGGAACCCTTCATTTTTAGCAACAAAGTCTGTTTCAGAGTTTACTTCAAGTATTACCGCTTCATTTCCATCAACTTTAACGGAAGTAAGACCTTCAGCAGCGATACGATCGCCTTTTTTAGCAGCTTTAGCAATCCCTTTTTCGCGAAGGAAGTCGATTGCTTTTTCCATATCACCATTTGTTTCTTGAAGTGCTTTTTTACAATCCATCATCCCAGCACCCGTTTTTTCACGAAGTTCTTTAACCATTTGTGCAGTAACTGCCATTTTGAAATCCTCCTTGTATTGAACTATGTATTTTTATCTTTCCCTGTATCGTTGCAAGCAAACCTTTAAAAAAAGGTGATAAAGGGTGCTCCCTCTTATCACCTTCTTTATTGAAAAAGTATTTAGAAAACCGTCACACAAAGGATATTTCTGCGAACGTCATCGCAGGAACAATGATCCTTTGATTGTTCCGAAGGCGTTTTCGCTTTTTATTAAGCAGTTGTTACTTCTTCACCTTGTTTTGCTTCAAGTATCGCATCTGCCATTTTTGCTGTTAATAGTTTTACAGCACGAATTGCGTCGTCGTTTGCAGGAATCACAACATCGATTTCATCTGGATCACAGTTTGTATCAACGATACCTACGATTGGAATGTTTAATTTATGTGCTTCCGCTACAGCAATACGCTCTTTACGTGGATCAATGATGAATAAAGCGTCAGGAAGACTCTTCATTTCCTTAATTCCACCTAAGAACTTTTCTAAGCGTTCTTGTTCTTTTTTAAGTTGTACAACTTCTTTTTTCGGAAGTACTTCAAATGTTCCGTCTTCTGACATTCTTTCAATATCTTTTAGACGTGCAATACGCTTTTGAATTGTTTCAAAGTTTGTTAAAGTACCACCTAACCAACGTTGGTTTACATAGTACATTCCTGAACGGATTGCTTCTTCCTTAACAGAATCTTGTGCTTGTTTCTTCGTACCTACGAAAAGGATCGTCCCACCGTTACCAGCAAGCTCCTTTACGAAGTTATAAGCTTCCTCAACCTTCTTAACTGTTTTTTGAAGGTCAATAATGTAAATGCCGTTACGCTCAGTGAAAATATATTTTTTCATCTTAGGGTTCCAACGGCGAGTTTGGTGACCGAAATGTACACCAGCTTCAAGTAATTGTTTCATTGAAATGACTGACATGATTTTTCCTCCTAATGGTTTGATTTCCTCCGCTTATATCATTTTCAATCGGGACTGAGTCATTCAGCACCATCCGACTAAATCAATAAGCGTGTGTAATAACACCATTTGTTAATATAACATAATCCCACCTGACATTCAAGCGGTTTCTATTTATTTTGGTTGAATTTCAATAAAAGTGCAATTTCTGTTTTTCCTTTGTTTAACTTTCGAGCAATTAGTTCTTCTGATAAACCTTGTTTCCTTAAGTTAAGTACTTGGCTTAATAAAGATTGCTCTTCAAGCCGTCCAATTGTTTCATTACGATTAATATCATTATTTTTTTCTTCGGATAAAGGTGAGTGTGTTGTTTTTTCAATCCTATTTTCAAGTGGAGGCAGCTCAATACTTTCCTCTTCAAGTGGCTGCGTATTTGCAGCACGTACATTTTGCTTATAAGCATGAACTGCTTTGTGTACGTGTACTTTTCCAGTTCGAATATTCAGACCAGTCTCGTTTGATTGGGGATTTGGATTTACTCCTTTCATTTCTCCACCATTGTCAACCCTGGCTTCTGTTCGTTTTGGTTCTGCATCTATTTTTTTTATGCGATTAATGAAATCTTCATTTTCTTCTTTCATTTGAACTAAATAGTTCGAAATAATTTCTTCCATTTCGGTAATCAGTTTTTCCTGTTTTTGTTCAACCTGAATAAGCCTGTTTTGTCTTAAAAATAAAACGACAATAGCAAATAAAGCTAAAATATTTAATAGTATACTTATTCCGACTAGAAAAGTGGTCATAAAATCCCTCTATCCACTATAATCAATAACATTGCCTTTATAAGGGTGCTTCTCTTTCATGTCATTGATATCCTTTGTTTTTTTCATTTGTTTATTTTCTCGCTCTTCTTGCTCTTTCTTATTATTATTTCTTTCCTCTTGCGAAAGCTTTACGTTCGATTTTTGCTCATGCTTTATGACTGATGTTCTTTTTTGTTCGTCTTCCTTTTGGTTGCGCATTGTCGCAAAATCATTCATATTTTGCCCACGCTGCTGCAGTTGTTCTTGAATCTTCCCAACATCCATCGTCCTTGGTAAAGCAACTTGCATTTCAATCGATTTCAAACTCATCACTTTCACATCCTTTATCCAATGCAGAAATTCATAATAATATTAAATTGGAGAAAAGAGAATTTCTCCATTTGAAAAATAAAAACGCACATTCGAAAATTCCTTCTGAATTTGTCTCGTGTATTTCCCATATTGAATGGATGAATTCGGATAAATAATATTGTATATATAAATGGAAGTATCTTGCTTTTCATTTACTTCAGCTTCAATTTCTTCAAGTTCGTCCTCTATATCTTGGATTTGTTCAAGGAGATGTCTCTTTGTTTTTTGCTGTTTCAGAATGAGAGTTCTCTGTTCTTCTGTTAATTTCCCAGTAGATTTCCCTATTTGTAATATCTTTTGCTCAATACCAGTTAGTTTTGATACATTATCAGAAAGAATAGCTTTTTGTTTTTTCAGCTCATGTTCTTTTTCAGTTAATGTTGTGTCGGATCCAGCTTTCAATTCAGTTTTTGTAAACAAATGATTCCCTACATCTTTTATGTGTAAATTACCGTTTGCTAATAATACACCACCAATTACAAGCGCATTATTGCAGTAAATTGAACCACCAGCCTCGACTTTGCTATGCAAAATCGAACTAGCTACGATGATATCTTGGCCTGCCCGAACAATAGCTTGGTTTAAATAGGTAGCCTGTATATTTCCACCAGCTGTTACACTTCCTTTATTACCACCTGTTACCCCACCAGAAATTACAATATTACCATCAGCATGAATGGTTGCGCTTTCAACTAAACCGAAAATCTTTATGTCACCTCCGGCTTTTATTTCATAGCCGCTTGGGACATTACCTCTAATTTCTACATTTCCGATAAAATCGATATTCCCTGTTTTTAAATCAATATCTCCATTTACCTCAAAGACTGGATTTACAGAAACCATCTTGTTCGTTACACTTAGTTGTCCGTCAGATGTTGAATAAAAATTTTCTCCATTTACAATAACATTTTTACCTGGACGAATTTTTAGTTGTTTACCGTTTTTGGCAGGAATCTTTCTCCCAGTCACATCGGTACCATCTGTTCCTGGAGTTGGAGGAATTATAGAAGCAAGTAGTTGGCCGCTTTTGACCGATGGGATTTTTAATACATTGCGAAAATTAAACTTCTCTCTTTTTTCTGTTTTATCAAAACGAACTTCATTTACTAAATAAGCGTCTACCCCATTTTTTACTGCAGATCCTTCAGCAATAATAACTGGATACGCATTAGAATTAGGATTCTCACAAATTTCTGCCAATCGATTTTCTTTAAGCCCGAAAGTAATCTTTTCCTTCTTGAGGAATTCATTTAATTCATTGACCGTAAATGAAAATTCCGGCTCAATTTTTTTAATTAAATCTATTTTTGCAGATAAACGATCTTGAGAAATACTGATTCGAAAATGCTCCTCCATCTTTAATCCCCTCTTTCAGTTTGAGAACTTCTAAACGATCTTTTCCAAAGCATGTCTTAGCTTGAAAATGGCTTTAGAATGAATTTGTGAGATTCTAGAGGTTGAAAGGTTCATAACTTGTCCAATTTCAGTAAGTGTTAATTCTTCTTTATAAAATAAACTAATAACAAGCTGCTCTTTTTCATTTAATAGAGAAATCAGTTCTACCATTTCGCGAATTAATTCATCCTTCGCAATTTTTTCATCAGGAATTTCCGCTCGATCGTCCTTAATAATAAATGAGTGTCCCTCTTTATCATCCTGCTCATTTTGTTTTTCATCGATAGAAAGAATATTAGCAAAGAAATGTTCATTCATAATAGATTGAACTTCCTCTTCGCTCATATTTAACTCGTGAGAAATTTCTTGAATGGTGGCGTTTCTCATTAAACGCTGTTCTAGTTTTTCAATCACTACTTCTATTTTTTTTGCTTTTTCACGTGTGTTTCGCGGTAACCAATCTTCCTTTCTTAAACCATCCAAAATGGCACCACGAATACGAAATGAAGCATAAGTATCAAATTTCAGATCGCGATTAGGATCGAATTTTTCCAATGCATCATACAGTCCGATCAATCCGAGACTACGTAAATCATCTCTTGACACATTTCGTGGAAGATTGACTGCGATGCGCTGGACATGATAACTAACGAGAGGCATGTACTTTTTCACAAGATAGTTACCCGCTTGAGCCTCGCGAGAGTCGACCCAATTTTGCCAATACAATTGTTCCTCAAGCGTTTGCTGTGCCATTGCCATCCCCCTCAAAATCTTGAATTTGCCTTAGCGAAACTGCACTCAGATTTTATTTTTAACAAATGAAAAAATCTGAGGCATTCGCGAAAGGCTAAATTTCATTTCTTCCTGTGCCTTTAAACCGTATTCAATTAAATCCAAAATTTCATTCTATTGCCATTTATTATAATGCAAGCATTCTACTAAATGATATTAAATTTCTTGAATTCCTTTATTAACTGTACGAATTTGCAAAATGGAGGTTTGTGGGTTAAATTCGATAGTTCTTCCACTATTTCCACCTACATCTTCTGAAATAATTGCAATCTTTAATAGGGCAAGCTCAGCCTTAACAGCCTCAACGTTTCTCGGACCGATACGCATCATATCATTCGTACTAGAAAACTGAAACATTTGAGCTCCTCCAGCAATTTTTGCCTTCAAACAGTAAGATCTTGCACCATGTTGAATCAATCTAGCTACTAAATCCTTGATGGCCGTGTCAGCATATTTTGCGATATTAATCATACCTGCTTTTGCTAATGATGAGTCAGGAAGCATTACATGCGCTAAACCTGCTAATTCCTTTCCTTGATCATAAACAACGACGCCTACACATGAACCTAATCCAGAGGTTCTAATCGTATTCGGTGTTTTGACAATATTCATATCAGCAATTCCGACTTTAATGACATCTTTAACATCGATCATTACTAAATAACCCCTAAGGCTTTGAAAATAGTATCAAACGACTCTGGATCAGGCAAAAGGAAGAAATGTCCCTTAACACTCTCTTTATTAATAATTTCGCCTTCATTCAAAGCAGTATCGATAACAATTGCATAATCACTTACATGTGAAAGTTCAATTAAACCATAGCTAATGATAGCGCCTACCATGTCAATACTTATCTCAGGGACTGACGGATATAACGAAAGATTCGTAAAGTCAGATAATGATGACAGGTAAGAACCGGAAAGAATATTTCCTAATTCCTGCAAAGCTGATAAACCCATTTCATTATAGGGAGGAGATTCTAAGTTAAAGCTCTCATCCCCAATCATTTCTTGGATAAACTTTGTGGCCTGTTCAATTGGCAATACAAAAAACATACTTCCAGGTGCCTCTCCTTCAATTCTTAAAAACACACCTGCAACAACATTTTCAGCGCCACCTGTTATATTCATCATTTCATCAAATGAAACAATTCTCACATCTGGAACTTTCATATCTATTTTTTTATTTAATAATTTTGATAGGGCCGTTGCAGCATTTCCTGCACCGATATTGCCAATTTCCTTCAAAATATCAAGATGAATCGATGAAATTCTATTAAAAAAATCCATTCGTTTACCCTTCAATTCCTAGTTTACTAAGTTGTTCCTCAGTATTTAGAATCATTTCAAGATCAATTAAAATCAACAATCTTTTTCCAATTTTGGCTACACCTTTAATATATTCAGCTTCTTCAACACCAACAACTTCTGGAGTAGGTTCAATCGCATTGGAAGGAATATCGATAACATCATTTGCTGAATCAACAATAAATCCCACTTCTAAATCATTAAATCCAACGATAATCACGCGAGTGCTTTCAGAATACACTTCTTCCTCAAGATTAAATCTGCTCCTAAGATCAATGATAGGAGTAATGACCCCACGTAAATTGATAACTCCTTTTACAAACTTTTCTGTGCGAGGAACTCTCGTAATATGTTCAACTTTCTCAATTCCTTGAACTTGATGAACCGGAATAGCATATTCTTTATTCACTAATTGGAAAACAATAAATTTAATATTTGAAGCAATTGTATCAGTCATGCTGAAACACTCCTTTTAGCATTATCAATTGATTAAAGCGTTGCAGTCCACAATCAACGCTACTTGGCCATCACCTAGGATTGTCGCACCGGAGATTGCAAAAACATTTGTTAAGTAATTCCCCAATGACTTTAATACAACTTCTTGCTGACCAATAAAGGAATCGACAACAAGCCCTGCCATTTTATCCCCTTTTCTGACAATAACAACGGAGTAAAATTCATCTTCTTCAACTATTCCTGGTACTTCAAAAATTTCATTTAAGAATAAAAGTGGAACAACCTTACCTCTAAAATCTATTACTCTTTGATTATGTGCATTTAAAATATCCTGTCTCTTTACAATAGCCGTTTCAATAATAGATGAAAGCGGTATTGCAAATTTTTCCTGATGAATTTCAGTAAGCATGACAGAAATAATTGATAATGTCAGTGGCAATTGAATCGAGAAAATAGAGCCATGACCAAGTTTAGAATCAATGGAGATTGATCCGCCTAGCGATTCAATCGTGCTCTTTACAACATCTAGGCCTACTCCACGGCCAGACACATCGGAAATTTTATCTGCCGTTGAAAAACCAGATGCAAGGATCAACTCGTACACTTGTTTATCTGTCATTGTTGCAGCAGCTTGCTCTGTGACAATACCTTTACTTAAAGCCTTGGCAAGTACCTTTTCCCTATTAATTCCAGCACCATCATCTTCAATTTCAATAAATACATGATTTCCGCTATGATAAGCTGTCAGAATGACTGTTCCTTCTTCATTCTTCCCGTTTGCTTTCCTTATTTCTGGTGTTTCAACCCCATGGTCTAACGCATTTCTAATTAGATGGACAAGAGGATCACCAATTTCATCAATAACCGTCCGGTCTAATTCTGTTTCTGCACCGACGATTTCGAGATTAATCTTCTTATTTAAATCACGAGCTAATTGACGGACCATCCGTGGGAAGCGATTAAAGACAGTTTCAATTGGGACCATGCGCATATTCAAAATAATATTTTGCAAGTCACCAGTTACTCTTGACATTCTCTCTACCGTTTCGTGTAGCTCTTGATTATTCAAATCTCTTGAAATTTGTTCAAGTCTACCGCGGTCTATGACTAATTCTTCGAATAAATTCATAAGAATATCTAATCTTTCAATATTGACACGTATTGTCTTACTGCTTGAGTGTTTTGTCGAAGTTGCTGATTTCTTTTCTCCTTGCTCATTATCCTTATCTTTATCAATTTCTATCGTTTCCGTTACAACATGATCATTTGAAACCATTTTTTCTACGTCCTCATTTTCAGAATGGCGTAGATCCTCTAATGATAAATTGGTCACATCAACTCTATCAACTTCGGAAACTTTCATTACTTTCTTCTGAATATCTTCTCTAGATTCCTTTGAAACAATTGTGACCGTAAATTCCTGATCAAATTGTTCCTCTTCGAGTTGTTCCACAGGTGGGTTTGCTTTAATTACCTCACCTATCTTCTCTAATATTTCGAACACCATGAATACTCTTGCAGCTTTTAATAAGCAATCTTCTCGTAAAGAGACGCTTACTTCATACGCTTCAAATCCTTGTTCTTTAGACTGTTGAAGAACGGTGAACTCAAATTCATCATATTTACTTTTCGTTGCTGTCGTTTGAACTTCTACTGCAGCAGCAACTTCTGATTTCGCCGATGCTTGAATCGGGCTTTCACCTTTTTCAATCAACAATAATTTCTCGACTACTGCTGATACATCTCTTTTTCCATCGCCACCATCTGCAATTGATTGCACCATTGCTTCTAAATCATCAACCGCAAGAAAAACAACATCTAAAATTTCAGGGTTAACTTTAATCTTGTGATTACGAATGGCATCAAGTACATTCTCCATCTTATGGGTTAGGTTTGCTAAGTCCTCATACCCCATCGTTGCAGACATCCCTTTTAGTGTATGTGCAGAACGAAAAATTTCATTAACAATTGTGATATCTTCTGGGTTTTTCTCCAATTCAAGAAGCTGTTCATTACATGACTGTAGATGTTCTTTACTTTCTTCGATAAATACTTCTAAATACTGATTCATATCCATGAGCTTCACACCCTTCGGTAATCAATAATATGGCTAATGCATGTATCTCGCATTTAAACATATTTCAAAATTGATCTTGCAATGTTATCAACATCTTGGATTTCATCGATTAATTTTGTTTCAATTGCAGCTTTAGGCATTCCATATACAATCGATGTCTCCTGTGACTCAGCTATTGCCTTAACATCGCTATTTTTCTTCAGCGTTTTAAGACCGTATGCCCCATCTGAGCCCATGCCAGTCATAATGACTGCTACTTTCTCATAACCATTTACTTCGCTAATTGATTCGAACATGACATCAACTGCTGGTCTATGACCGTTTCTTGCCTCAGACTGATCAAGATGGATAGCTAAATTATTACCTTTTTGTTGTATTTTTAGATGGTAACCACCTGGGGCAATATATGCAGTGCCCTTTTGAACAACTTCACCGTCTTCAGCTTCTTTCACTCTTATTTCACATAATGAATTTAAACGAACCGCTAATGACTTAGTAAACCCAGCTGGCATATGTTGAACGACTAGAATCCCTGCATCAATATTGGCAGGAAGCTTCGTAAGTACTGTTTGAAGCGCTCTTGGTCCTCCAGTTGATGTACCAATGCATACTAGCTTATTCAGATGATGATTTTTTCCTACTTTATTAGAAAGACTGGAAGATTTCTCTAGCCCTATTTTACTATAACTTTCATCCTGTTTGACAGTTAAATTTTGATTAGTCGATAAATTAATCAATTGTTTTTTATTTACGTTGCTTGCGGAAATCACTTTCCTAATCAAATCTTCTTTAATTTTATGTAGATCTAAAGAGATAGCACCAGATGGCTTAGCGATGAAATCAATTGCGCCATTTTGAATGGCTGTTAATGTATCATTTGTCCCTTCATTCGTCGTACTTGAAAGCATAACAATCGGAATCGGGTGATTTTCCATAATGTATTTTAGAGCGTCCAACCCATTTAGGACAGGCATTTCAACGTCCATCGTAATAACATCAGGTTTTAAATTCTTTAATTTTTTTATTCCATCTTCCCCATTTCTAGCTGTTCCAATTACTTTAATCTGGGGATCTTCTGATAAAAAATCAGAAATAAGCTTTCTCATAAAGGCCGAATCATCGACGACAAGCACATTTATTTTCTTCATGCTGAATCTCACCTTTCGAAGAGAAATTGCTTTAGTTTAGAAATAAAGCGGAAGCCTGTTTCGGTTTGTTTTTCATTGAATTGTCTCTGTTCGTACCGTTCAGTAATGTCTGCTATAGCCTTTGAAGCTGGAGCTTTCTCATTAAAAAGGACAAAAGGAATTTGCTTTCTCACTGCTTGTTGAATGATACGATCATCGGGCACTGCCCCCAAATGAACTGAATCTCTTCCTAAAAAATTCTTCATCACTTTAGAAATGCGGGAATACGTTTGCTGCCCTTCTTTAGGCGATTGTATTCGATTGACGACAATATAGAAAGGGATTGTATCATCCATTAAATGAATATGCTTCATCATTCCATAGGCATCCGTCAGCGAAGTCGGTTCCGGTGTTGTTATGACGATAATTTCTTGAACAGCTAAAATAAATTTTAATGTTCCTTCCGTAACACCAGCACCCATATCAAAAATGACATAATCGTATTCTTTAAAAAGTCCATAAAGTTCGTTCGTAAATTTTTCAACAAGCTGATCATCTAGACCAACTAAATGATTAAGTCCAGAGCCTCCCGCGATATATTTAAGTCCAGTTGGCCCCATCATAATGGTTTCTCGTAATGACGTTTTCCCATCAAAGAAATCAACAATTGAATATTCTGATGATTTGCCCATTAAGATATCCAAATTTCCCATTCCCAAATCCATATCGAATAATAAAACTTTATATCCTTTTCGGATTAATGAAAGAGAAAAACTAAGAGAAATATTTGATTTTCCAACTCCTCCTTTCCCGCTTACTACTGCTACAGTTTTTGGGGATCCAATTGGTTTTTCACTTGCCTTCTTCGTCATACTTAATTTTAACCTTAAGTCTTCTGCCTGGTCTTTCATCCTATTCGACCCCAATAATCATTTTTGCAATTATATTAGGTTTCGTTGCAACCATATCGTCTGGAACATTTTGTCCATTTGTCATGTATGCAACACCCTTACTATACTTTGTGAGCATATTATACATAGATCCATAACTAGACGTCTCATCCGCTTTTGTAAAAATAAATTTATCAATATGAATAAGTGAAAACTGATTAAATATATCTTCCATATCTCGTTGTTTTGAGGTCAATGAAAGAACTAAAAAAGTTTCCATATCATGTTCAAAATCGATAACTTCCTTTAGATCCTCAACATATTGCTTGTTGCGAAAATTTCTTCCAGCAGTATCGATTAAAACGACATCATAATCACTAAAATCCTGCGTAGCTTTCTTAAAATCATCAATTGAATAGCACACTTCCATAGGAACATTTAAAATTTTCGCGTATGTCTTCAACTGATCAATGGCAGCAATCCGATATGTGTCTGTTGTAATAAAGGCAACTTTTTTCTTATGAGTAATGACGCACTCCGCTGCAATTTTTGCTAATGTTGTTGTTTTGCCTACACCTGTAGGACCGACAACATTTACGAATTTTTTCGAAAAAGAAATACCTCCGAATGGAATATGTGCAATTCGTTGAGCGAGTTCTTTTTCAAGCCATCCATACACTTCATCGATCGAAGCATTCGAACCACCAACATACCATTTCTCCAATAGGGTTGTTAAAATGGATTCTTGAATTGACTGCTCCACTTCTTGATCAGTCAATATTTTTTGCAGCATTTGCAAAACCGTTGGGTATGATGGTGTTGCAGTATGATTCGTTGTAGACAAATTTCGAATCATATTTTTTAACTCATTTAATTCTTTTACTACCTCTTTAGGAGGCTTTTGCTTAGCTTCGTTCACCTTTAGCTCTAATATTTTTTCCTTTTGTAACAATGGGGCTGCTTCTAAAGGCTTTATTTGCTTTTGTTTTATTATTGGTACTTGCTGTTGTTTCGGCTTTTCGTCAATAGCAGCCAGAACTTCAATATTTCTTTTTTTAAAAAAGCCAAGTAAACCACCTGTAAAAACTTCACGAGAATTTAAAATGACAGCATCGCTACCTAGCTCAGAACGAATTTGCTTCATCGCTTCACCCATTGATGAAGCGACATATTTTTTTACCTTCACCCAATATTCACCACCCCAACGCTTTGAACTTCAACGTTCGCTTCAAGCTCATTGTAAGAAAGGATTGGTATTTGTGGAAAATACCTTTCTGTCAACTGACGTACATACATTCTAACTGCTGGAGAACATAGTACGATCGGTGTTTGTTCAATAAGTGACAATTGCTCAACTTGCGAAGCAATTGATTCTAAAATTTCCTGCGAAGCTCCAGGATCAATTGATAAATAATTCCCATGCTCAGTCTGTTGGATTCCATCGGCTATAAGCTTCTCAACTTTTCCCGATAAGGTGACAACTTTTAATGAATCACCTGATTGTGAAAACTGATTGGTGATTTGGCGAGCCAATGCCTGTCTAACATATTCTGTCAATAAATCAGTATCACTCGTCACTTTTCCAAAATCCGCTAAAGTTTCAAAAATGATTGGTAAATTACGAACTGATACATTTTCCCTTAACAGCTTTGCAAGTACCTTTTGAACTTCTCCTACAGTTAGTGGGTTCGGTGTAACCTCTTCAACAAGAATCGGATAGCTTTCATTTAGATGATCAATTAATTGCTTTGTTTCTTGACGGCCAAGTAGTTCATGGGCATTCCCTTTAATTATCTCAGTAATATGAGTCGACACGACAGAAGGTGGGTCTACTACCGTATAGCCAAATATTTCTGCCTGTTCCTTCATATCTTCTGTAATCCATTTCGCCGGAAGTCCAAATGATGGTTCGATTGTGTCAATCCCTTCGATTGAATCATCCTCAATTCCTGGGCTCATTGCTAAGTAATGATCAAGCAGAAGCTCCCCACGAGCCAATTCATTCCCTTTAATTTTGAGTCGGTATTCATTTGGCTGGAGCTGGATGTTATCACGAATTCTTACGACAGGGATAACAAGTCCTAGTTCAATTGCTAGTTGTCTTCTAATCATAACAATTCGATCGAGCAGGTCTCCTCCTTGACTCGCATCAGCCAGCGGGATTAACCCATAACCAAATTCAAATTCAATAGGGTCGACATTTAATAAACTTACAACACTTTCAGGACTTTTCATTTCACCTGTTTCTAAATCCTCATCCATTTCCGGCAATAGTTCCTTATCAATTTCAGGGGAACGAGTAATCATATAACCACCAAAAAATAAAAGACTAGCGATTGGCATTGTTAAAAAATTACTAATTGGTGTAAATAATCCAAACATTAATATAGTTCCACCTGTTACATAGAGCATTTTCGGATAAGCAAATAATTGCGAAATGATGTCACTTCCAAGATTGCCATCAGAGGCTGCTCTCGTAACAATAATACCAGTTGCCGTAGAAATTAATAAAGCTGGGATTTGACTGACTAGACCATCACCAACCGTTAATAATGAAAACTTTAGTGCTGCTTCACCGATTGGTAATCCAAGTTGCGTCATTCCAATAATAATACCGAATACTAGGTTGATGATGACAATGATAATTCCAGCAATTGCGTCCCCTTTGACAAACTTACTTGCCCCATCCATTGAACCGTAAAAATCAGCTTCCCTGCCAACCTTTTCCCTTCTTGAACGAGCTTCCTGTTCAGAAATCATACCAGCATTCAGATCGGCATCAATACTCATTTGTTTACCTGGCATTGCATCGAGAGTAAAACGTGCTGCAACCTCAGAAACACGTTCAGCCCCTTTTGTAATAACGATAAACTGAATGATGACAAGGATTAAAAACACAACAAGTCCGACAACAACATTTCCACCGATAACGAAAGTACCAAAGGTCTCAACTACTCCTCCAGCCTCTCCGTGTGTAAGAATGGAGCGGGTAGTTGAAACATTCAATCCTAAGCGAAATAAAGTTAATAATAATAATAATGACGGGAAAACTGAAAATTGCAGTGGCTCAGTCATGTTCATCGAAGTAAGCAAAACAATTAGAGCTAAAGTAATATTAATCATTATTAATATACTAAGTAGCCATGCTGGAAAAGGAATGATAAGTGCGGCTACTATAATGATTACCATGATCACAACTGATAAGTCTCTTACTCGCATTTGTTTTCTCTCCTATAAAAAGCGTATGAACTAGAGATAGACATCCATCTAACTCAAAAATTCGGATCATCCATTCTATTAAAATAAAATATTAGATTTTATTTTTAGTTCGATAAACATAGGCTAAAATTTCGGCGACCGCTTTAAAAAATTCTTCAGGTATTGCGTCACCGATCTCTGCCTGACTATATAAAGCTCTCGCAAGAGGCCGATTTTCAACAGTTATAATATCTTGTTCCTTCGCAATCAATTTAATTTTTTGAGCGATAAAGTCAACGCCCTTCGCGACAACATATGGTGCATCTAGTTTATTTTCATCATACTTTAAAGCAACAGCATAATGTGTTGGGTTCGTAATAACGACATCGGCATTCGGGACTTCCTGCATCATTCTACTCATCGCCATTTCACGCTGCTTCTGCTTTATTTTTGATTTAATGAGAGGATCCCCTTCTATATTCTTATATTCATCCTTAATATCTTGTTTTGACATCCTGATATTTTTTTCAAAATCATATTTTTGATACATATAGTCAAGGATGGATAGAAAAAGAAGTGCTCCCGAAGCAAATAAACCCATTTGTACTGTTAAGCTTGCAATAGTACCAAGTGCGGCACCTACAGACTTTTGCGACAATATTAAAATTTCATCTATTCTATTCCATAAAACGAGAAACGTAATAATGCCAACAAAGCTAATTTTTAATATTGATTTAAAAAGTTCAACAATGGCTCTTAAAGAAAAAATTCGCTTAAACCCTTTTAATGGATTTAATTTTTCTAATTTTGGCTGTATCGTTTCAGTCGAAAATAGAAAGCCGACTTGCATATAATTGCTTGCAATACCTGCAAGCATTGCAACTAACATAATCGGCCCAAGAAATAATACAAGCTCTTTCAAGATTGCTAGAAAAATCGTAAATATATTATTTTCTGTTAATTCTTGAAGCATAAACTCTTGAAAAGTATGACGCATAACACCAATGACAATATCCTTTAAATAAGAGCCAGAGAATGATAGAAATGAAAATACCCCTAAAAGGACAATAGCTGTATTTACATCTTGACTTTTAGCAACCTGTCCTTTTTTTCTGGAGTCCTGTCTTTTCTTAGGTGTTGCTTTTTCTGTTTTTTCTCCAGCAAAATATTGTAAATCTAATTTAATTAATCGTTTCATCTTCTATGAACCTCCAATAAGCTCCATAAGACCTCGCATTGTCGTAAGCATTATTTCAAACAACTGTGAAACAACAAGCAAAATAACACTCATTACAGCAATTAGGACGATGAAACTTACTCCTATTTTCAATGGAAGACCAACGACGAATACATTAAGCTGAGGAACCGTTCGAGCAACAATCCCTAAGGCAACATCAACTAAAAACAAACTGCCAACAACTGGAATGGCCATTTGGAATGCAATGATAAACATGGTGTTAAAAGCTTTTATTACGAATTCCACCATATTTTCATTGCCAAATGGTATCCAGGGCTGTTCAAGTGGAATAAATCGATAACTATTGAAAACCCCATCTAACAACAAATGATGGCCATTTACTGTCAATAGGAGGAGAAGACCGATCGTATACAAATATTGCCCCATTAACGGGCTCTGTGCTCCAGTTTGTGGATCGATTACGTTTGCAATAGCAAATCCCATTTGAAAGTCAATAAACCCGCCAGCAATTTGAATAGCTGCTAAAATCATATATGCTACAAAACCAATTGTCAGGCCAACAAGTGCTTCCTTCATTATTAAAAAGAAATACGTACTGTTTATTTCTAACAGTGGTGCATCAATGGTAAAGAAGATAATCCATGCCATGAAAAAACCTAAGCCAATCTTATGAGAAGCTGGGATGGATCGATATGAAAAAAGGGGCATCATCAAGAAAAAAGATGTTACCCGCACAAAAACTAATAAAAAGGCTGGAAAAGAAGGTAAAAAGTCTACCATATCATCATCCTACAAATTTCGTTAAGTTTGAGAAAATATCCCCCGCATAAGCAAGGATGTGACTAAGCATCCAAGGTCCAAAGAATACAATACCTACTAATACAGCAACGATTTTTGGAATAAATGCCAAAGTTTGCTCTTGAATTTGTGTCGTTGCTTGAAAAATACTAACCGTTAAACCGACAACGAGTGCCAGTAATAGTAAAGGACCACAAACTAATAAAACAGTAGTAATGCCTTGCTCAGCAATTGAAATAACGGTTTCGGGAGTCATTGTTTAGTTCACCTGCTTGAAATTTAAAAGCTTTGTAAGAGAGATTTCACTACTAAGTACCATCCGTCAACAAGCACAAATAATAGAATTTTAAAAGGCAACGAAATCATAACGGGTGGTAACATCATCATCCCCATCGACATTAGTACACTAGCTACAACCATATCTATTACTAGAAACGGAATGAAAATCATAAACCCAATTTGGAATGCAGTTTTGATTTCACTAATGGCAAATGCTGGAACAAGTGCTGTTAATGGGATATCTTCTACTGATTTTGGACGTTCTGCTTTAGAATAATCAAGAAACAGTGCTAAATCTTTTTGCCTCGTATGTGAACTCATAAATTCCTTAAAAGGAATCGAGGCCTTTTCATAAGCCTGTTCCAAATTTATTTCTTCATTAAAAAGCGGTGTTAAAGCTTCTTTATTCACTTGTTGAAATGTAGGTGCCATAATAAAAAATGAAAGAAATAATGCTAATCCTATCAAAACTTGATTAGGAGGCATTTGTTGTGTCGCAAGCGCCGTTCTGACAAAGGAGAGAACGATCACAATTCTAGTAAAACATGTCAACATAATGAGAATACTTGGTGCCAGCGACAAGACAGTCAGCATTAACATTAACTTAACTGATGTCGAAACATTTTCGGGCGAACTATTGTTAAAAAACTCCATAAACTCATTCATCGCTCGTCTGACCCTTTCTTCTCCATCTCTTCATAGATTTTTTTTCTATCTTTTGAAATATCCTCTAGCTGCTGCTGAAGCACTGATTGAAATTTGGGAGTGTTCCCTATATTCTTGTTTGTCTTGGCACTCTTTGTTCTTTGAAGTACCTTTGTCACAATATCGCTTGGCTGAATCAGCTGATCCATTTTGTTATTATAATCTGAAATAATTTGTTTGCATTCATCTGGATCGCTTACCTCTTTTAACAACTGAATATTTTCACCAACACCAACAATCAAAATACGATTCCCTACTTTTATTAATTGGATAGACCGATTTGTTCCAAGTGCAGTACCGCCTAAATTTTCAACTAGCTGTGTACTTTTGAACGTTTTGCTCTTCTTATTCATGTATTTTAATAAGAAATAGAGTAAAGCAATAACAAATATAGTAGCAAAAATCATCTTGAGAAAATCCCAAGCACTAAGACCAATACGATTAGACTCACTATTAATTTGTTTTTCTACTTCCTTCGTTTCCGTTTTCTCAGTTGGCTGATTTTCATCACATGTCTCTGGGTGTTCAATGCAGCTTTTTACACTATTATCCAATTGCTCTGCATAGGCTGGAACTGTTAACCCTTGCAGAGCAATCCAAATTAGAAGCAGCAAAAGAAATGTTCGTTTTACATCTTGCAATATACTGCACCCTCTAACAAATATGTTTATTAGCTTAATGTTTTAGAAATTGCTTCGATAACACGGTCTGCCTGGAATGGCTTGACAATAAAATCTTTAGCACCAGCTTGGATCGCATCAATAACCATCGCTTGCTGCCCCATTGCAGAACACATAATCACTTTAGCATTCGGATTAATTTTTTTAATTTCCTTTAAAGCTGTAATCCCATCCATCTCTGGCATCGTGATATCCATCGTTACTAAATCCGGCTGAGTTTCTTTATATTTCTCGACAGCTTGCGCACCGTCAGCAGCTTCACCAACTACATCAAAGCCATTTTTCGAAAGAATATCTTTTATCATCATTCTCATAAAAGCCGCATCATCAACAATTAAAATTTTATGCGCCATTTTTATAAACCTCCATCTGCTTATCTAAGTTTTTTTATACGGTCACTTTGACTAATAATATCTGTTACACGCACCCCGAAATTCTCATCAATAACAACTACTTCTCCTTGAGCGATTAAACGATTGTTAACAAGTATATCGACAGGCTCCCCTGCCAGCTTATCTAATTCGATAATCGATCCAGCAGATAACTCAAGAATTTCTTTAACTGAACGTCTAGTCCTTCCAAGTTCTACTGTTACCTGAAGTGGGATATCGAGTAGAAGGTTAAGGTTTTTCGATTCAGATTCTTGAAGCTGATAGGATTCAAAGTTAGAAAACATTGCTGGTTGAACGGTCGGCTGCACTCCCCCATGATGTGCGGCACCAAAATGCTGTGGCCCAGTTTGAGGTGCTGCAAATTGTGGCGGAGCATAATACGCCTGTTCTTGCTGCAAGCCACTTTGAGGAGCTGCATGCATCATCTGCGGATTTTGCTGCCCCGAATATTGTACATTCTGCTGTGATTGCTCCATCATTGGTGTTTTCGCATATCCTGTTTCCATTTGGTTCATAGCTTCAGCCGGAGGTGCCATTTCTTCCATTGTAGAAGTTGCTGCAGCTTGAGCTGCACCAGGATTTAACAATTCCTCAGTTAAACTTCTAGCAAATTGAAGCGGCAAAAGCTGCATAATATTCGAATCAATTAATTCACCTATTTTCAAGCGAAAAGAGACTTTTACGAGAATATCATCCCCAGGGATTCTATCTGTTCCTTCACCTTGCGGCACATCTAACATATCAATTGCAGGTGGAGAAATATCAACTCGTTTACTAAAAATAGTCGACATTGATGTTGCTGCAGAACCCATCATCTGGTTCATCGCTTCCTGGACGGCACTCAACTGAATTTCACCTAAATCTTCAGATGGATTCCGCCCATCACCACCAAGCATTAAGTCGGCGATAATTGCTGCATCCGTTTGCTTAATCACTAATAAATTACTTCCAGAAAACCCCTCTGTATAGCTTACGTGAATCGCAACATATGGATGGGGAAATTCCTCTGGTAATTTCTTTTGTTGTATGACCGTTACTGTAGGTGTCGTGATATCTACCTTTTGATTTAATAATGTGGATAATGCTGTCGCTGAGCTGCCAAAAGAGATATTTCCAATCTCACCTAAAGCATCTTGTTCCATTAGCGAAAGATAATCTTCTACGAAAAAATTCTGCTCCTCAAAATCTCCAGTATCTTCATCGTCTGAGCCACGTAAAAGAGCATCGATTTCATCTTGTGAAAGCATATCATCACTCATCATCGTCGTCTCCCCCTTTCACAACATCTAATACTTGAATCGCTAGTTTTTTGCCTGCTTTTCCTGGTTGTCCAATAAATTTAGGAATATCTCCAACTTTTATTAAAAGCGGTTGATCAATTTTCTTATTCAATTCAATAACATCTCCAGCAGCTAGCATTAAAAATTCCTGAATACTAATTTCAGAAGTTCCAAGTTCACCAATTACTTTTACTTCAGAATGTTGAATATGTTTCTCTAAACGAGTTAATTCTTCTGGAACCCTTTCCTTCTTATCTGTCTGCATATAATAATGGACTGATAGTTTTGGAATGATAGGTTCAAGAACTACGTGTGGTATACATATATTCATCATGCCGCTAGTCTCTCCAATTGTCGTATTTAACGAAATAACAACGACCGTTTCATTTGGAGAAACCATTTGCAAAAATTGTGGATTCACTTCAAAATCTGCTAATAGCGGATCAATTTCGACAATCGTACCCCATGCCTCTATATAGTTTTCAAAAGCACGTTCAAAAGTAGCAGACATAATTTTTGTTTCAATTTCTGTTAAATTATCAACTTTATTAATGCTCGAACCTTTTCCACCCATCATTCGATCCATTAAAGCATAGGCGATATTCGGATTTACCTCCATAAGGATTCTTCCATCAAGAGGAGGCACTTCAAAAACATTTAATATCGTCATTTTTGGAATAGAACGAATAAATTCTTCATATGGTATTTGATCCGCAGAACCAACCGTTATTTGCACATATGTTCTTAACTGAGCAGAGAAAAATGTCGTTAGCAATCTGGCAAAGTTTTCATGAATTCTCGTTAAGCTCCTAATTTGATCCTTCGAAAAACGAAGCGCTCGTTTAAAATCATAAACCTTAACTTTTTTCTCAGACTGCTCTTTTTTCAGCTCATCTGCATCCATTTCACCTGTAGATAAAGCAGATAACAGTGCATCTATTTCGTTTTGGGATAGAACTTCTCCAGGCATGAAATCTCACCTCCATTGTAGCTATGCAAAAGAGCATTTATTTTTTTCTTATGTAAAATATTAATTATTGGAGGAGAGATTCAGTAATATACACCTCTACGACCTGACCATTTTGCATGAGGCTATTTAATTTCAACTTTAACGCCTCTTTTATTTTTGCTTGTCCATCTTTACCTTGGATTTCATTTGCTTTCATTTCGGATAATTCCTGAATAACAACATCTTTTACCTGAAATTCTCTTTTTTCCAATTCTTTTTTTGCTTTTTTACTATTTGTTTGAATTTTGAATGAAATACGAATAAAATCATTGCTTGCTAGATTTGTCGTGACTTGCTCAACATCTACTGAAGACTCTAATATTTGGTCAATTGACGGCTGTCCATTTCCTGTGTTTTCATTCAATTGTTTTAATACGACAATTAAAATCGTTCCAACTAGGGTAATGGCAACAAGCAGAATGATCATAATCGTTATTAGCTTATTATTCTTCACTTTCAGTTTCCCCCATTTGTTGCCCTAGAAGGCTGATGGATTGATAGAATTCCCTTACGAGTTCGCAAACAGAATCCTCTGGTTCCCTTACAACATATTTCCGTCCATTCGTTAACGTAATCGTCGTATCGGGAAAAGACTCGATAGTTTCAATATAAATTGCATTTAACGTAAATGGTTTACCATTTAAACGAGTGACCTTTATCAATGAATTTTCAGGGTTAAAGGCAGAACCTTCAACCCTGTCCCTCCCTTAACCTATCGTTTTAAGTTCACTAATTCTTGTAAAATTTCATCAGACGTTGTAATAATCCGTGTATTAGCTTGGAACCCACGTTGAGCCGTAATCATTTCGGTAAATTCTTCAGATAGGTCAACGTTCGACATTTCAAGCGAACCAGAAGCAATTGTCCCTCGACCTTCACCAGCTGCCCCAATATCTGCTACTCCAGAGTTGATCGTCTCTTGGAAAAGGTTCCCACCTACCTTGTTTAGCCCTGTAGTATTACTAAATTTCGCAAGAGCTAGACGACCGAGAGTTGAAACTTGTCCATTTGAATAGACGCCATTAATTTCACCCATTTGACCAATGCTAAAGCTTTCTAGCTTTCCGGCAGTATAGCCATTTGGTGCTGACATTACATTGTTTCCAACGCCTGAAACAGCTGTAAGTCCACTAAAATCTATATTGACATCAATCGTGGTAGTATCTGGTGTATCCGGATCTAAATCAATAGTTATATCTTCTGAATCTGGGGTTACAGTACCATCAGCAGCTATTGAAAGAGTAGCATCACCTGCTTTATTATCATCTTTTACATAGTCTATTGTTTTATTGTAATAAACTGACCATTCACTTGGAACCTCACCAGCTGGTGTTGTTTTTTTATAATGAACATCAATCGTATGTTCAACTCCATTATTATCAACAACTTTTATTTGCTGAGTGATAATATTTTCAGCTGATATGATTGTTTTCGGGTCTAAATTTCCTAACATCTTAATTTTATCAGTTGTCGTTGCTGGTAACTGGGCATTAACATTTATCGTTACGTCCCTAATCGCCCCAAATGGATCTCCATTTTCATTAACTTGATAGGCTTGGACTTTATATCCATCACCATTTACTAAAGTTCCATTATCATCAAGATACAGATTTCCAGCACGAGTATAATATTGTGAGTTTCCAACTTTAACGACTAAATAGCCATCACCTTGAATAGCAATATCCTCAGGTCGATTTGTCGTTTGAATACTTGAGCCTGTATGAATCGTGTCAATTGTTGAAAGGGAAGATCCTAATCCAACTTGCATCGCATTTTTACCACCGCGATTTTCTGTTGAAGCACTTGCACCTGCAATCGTTTGGCTCATTGTGTCTTTAAATGTAACACGCCCTTTTTTGAAGCCGGCAGTGCTTACGTTGGCAATATTATTACCGATAACGTCTAGCTTTGTTTGGAAATTTCTGAGTCCACTTATTCCTGAATACATTGAACGTAGCATTAAATAATTGCTCCTCTCCTATTAGCTGCTTCTGTCATTCCACAGCATTGGCTTCCTTATTCAGGTCCAGCCTGTTTTTATTGATCTAATATAATCGTGCCATTGATATTTGTGAATATTTGTGTTCGGGCTTCTTCCCGATCCATTGCCGTTATCACTGTATTGTTTTTTGCACTTACGATTAAAGCTGCATCTTTAAGCAATACGAGTGATTCATTGACACCCTTTTTTCTTGCCTCAACAACTTTGTCTCCAATTTGCTTCCAGTGAGCTTCATCAATATGTATCGCTCTTTGCTGTAGTCGTTCTTTCGCATGCTTGCTCACAATTAATTTATTATCTGATTGAAGAGCATTTTGTAAATGGGCAGCAAATTTATTGTTGCTTTGTATTTCTTGCTTGAAAGGTTTGATTTTTGGGTTAATAACGGCCTTCGATTGAATCGGATGAAAGATCATTTTATCCATTCAATCACCTTCCCCTTATTCAATTTTGATGATTTGCGAACCTGTAATCGTCGTTTTGTCATCGTCTAACTGATATTGGATTCTACCGTCCTTAAAAGATACGGATTTTATTACTGCTGTTTTTTCAGCCTTATCTTCTAAATAAGTAACATTTTTCCCAATCATCATACTTGCTTGGACAAGTGCATTTTCTTTCGATGTTTCATTTATTTGCGAAATATTCCCCGGTTCCAATTTCATACCATTATCAAGAATGAAAATAACATTATTTTCCTTAAATTGTACCGATGCAACTTTTCCAGTTCCTTCTTCGATTACTGGCATCCCATAATTATCTTTTGCTTCAGTAATTTTATGCCAAGTAATATCTTTGCCGACGAACTGGTTATAAGCAATAAGCTGACTTTGCTCTTGAACCTTCACAAACTTTTCCATCGTCTTTCCCATATTTGTGATTTGCTCTAGCGTCGAGAATGTCGCCATTTGTGCTATAAAATCCTTATCCTGCATCGGATTCGTCGGATCTTGATTTTGAAGCTGAACCATCAAAATTTTCAAGAAATCATCTTTACCTAAAATGTCAGAGCCCGTTTTTCTTTGTGATTCTTTATAACTTGATAAGTACATCGAGGAATCAATTGAATTAGTCATATGTTCATCACACCTTAAGCTTCAATATTGAGAAGTGCCTCTTCAAACGAGTCAGTAAAATCGCTCGTTTGCTGTTCGTGGGAATCCTCATGCTGTTGCCCTTGTCTTCCACCGTCTTGCTGTTGTTCCCGATTAAAAGTTCGTTCATGCTGGGTAAATTGCTGTGAAATTTCTACTCTCTCTACTTGAATGTTTTGGGAGTTGAATGCTTGCTTTAGTCCATTCAAATGTGATTCCATCATTTCCTTCGCTACAGAAGTGGATGTGAGAATACGGGCAATAATCGCCGAATCCTTTTGGATCAATTCTACTCTCAATGCTCCAAGATGCTCTGGGTTTAATTTAATAAATAATCTTTGCGTTCCACCAGCTTTAGTAAATTGGCTCCGCGATAAAATATTTTCAAACTGTTTAATCAGGTCTTCTGCAGAGACTGAACTTTTAGATTGATTCGCTAATAAAGTTAATTGCTCAGGTCGAGACATCTGTTGAAATTGCATATAACCTTGATGTGAATTTTCGGTCTTACTAAAAACTTTCGTAGTATTCTCGCCTGCTTTTTCAGCTTGAGCGGGACTTTTTTCGTTAATCTCTTGAAGCAAATTATTAAACGTTTTTTGTAAATACTCTTGTCTATTTGGTGAAGCAGAATTATTTAACAGCATTTCTAATTTCTCATTTATCGCGCGCATAAATTCATGCAACTTATCTTGATTAGCTAATGAATCTTTATTTGCCGATAATAATTCAAATAGTTTCATAATTTTCATTGCTTCACTAAAATCTTGATCAGGTTTCACTGTCATATTTTGAACTTGCAACGATAGGATCGCTTCAATCATTTGTGCAATCATTTCTTCTATACTCATTGCAAGATTCATATTTTCGGAGCTTACGTCTTGAGACGTTTTCGCGTCATTCTCAAAGTGAGAACTTAATTTCTCATACAATTTACTTAATGAATCTAAAAGCTCCTTAGATGATAAATTAAGTTGCTCCCCGATCATGTTAATAACATTAGCATCAGTTTGAAATGCCACTTTCTCTAATAGCTCCATCCCATTTTCCAGCTCAAGAATATCATTCTTTTGCAGAAAAGTAAGAAGACCTGCCAACTCCCCACCGTTTAACATAGCAGATTGCTGTTGTTCTCCTAAACTATTTTGGGCTGCAGTTGACTCGTTCCCCATTAAATTAGCAAACAGTGATCCAAAGCCTGATCCGGGTTTTCCAGTGCTACTAGGCTTAGCCCCTTGACTTAAAGCAGTATTTATTACTCCTAAGCTGCTCAATTCCATCTTTTCACCCCCTTTCAATCAAATGATTAGTTAATTAGCCGTACTATCTTCTGCCTTAACTGTCAATAATTCAGTATATCGAGCAGCTTCTTCAGGGTCCATTTTTTCCATAATTGCAGCTAATGTATCAGCCTTCACACTAGATAAAATTTGTAAGGCTTCATCTTCACCCATTTGTGTAATGATCAGAGCAGACTTTTTCGCTGAAATAGTTTCATACGTTTTGATAATATCTTTAAAAGCGCGTTTGTTTTTTTCCTTCATTTCTGTTAACTCGACAATTTCATCTTCAAGTCTTTCTTTTTCCAGCTGAGCCTTTGAAATTTCTTTATCTTTACTTTCTAATTTAGTTTGCAGCTGCGCAATTTTTGCTTCACGATCGTTTATCTCTGCCTCAAGATCAACCATTTCTTTTTCAAGGCCCTCTACCGATTTCGTTTTTTCCTCATTAAACATCGATGAGATGAACGGGATTTTTTGACCATATTCCTTTGTTAATTCAAAAACATTATAACCAAGTGAGGTCATGGCAATGAGGGCGACCGTTATGGCGAATAACAGCGGAATGACGACAACATAAATGAAGCCTTGAAACCTTGAAGTCTTTTTCGATTCTTTTTCTTCGATTATTTTTTCCACTATACCACCTAATTTCCCCGATTCATAAACTGTTGGATCGAGATATCGTCCATTTGTTTGCCCTCTAATTGCTTTTGATTTTCAGTAAACTTACTTAAATCTTTTTCTTTAATTTTTTCATACTTCTTCACTTCAATATTTTTTTCCATTAATTTTTCTTGATAAAAGTTCATATGATTCCTTGCGTTGATGACGATTTGTTGATAATGACTTATTGTTTTCTCTAAATTTTGCAAGAAATATTGATGATGTCTTATTTCTTGTACAGGTAAGCCACTCACTAACCTCGAAGATTGATGGCTCTCAAGATCTTCTTTTTTCTTTAGAAGTTCATACAGCTTTTCAGCAGCTTCCTCAAACCTTTTTACTGCCTGACTATAAATATTCAAAGCCTCATCCTTTTCTCTCTCTTTTATGACAAGGATTTTTTCAAATTTATATTGATATTGCATAGAGATCAATCACCTCTCCTGACAAGATTCGATAACTGCTGAACACTTTCCTGAAATGAGACCTTCTCTTGCGTTCCTTGTTTTAAAAATGAAATGATCGAAGGATAAAGATTAATGGCATTATCGATTTCCACAGAAGAACCTTTTTTGTAAGCACCGATGTTAATTAAATCTTCTGAGTTTATATACGTACTCAAAGCTTCACGTAAATGTTCAGCAGCGCGCACATGTTCAGGCTGAACAATATTATTCATAACCCTACTAACACTTTTTAATATATTGACTGCAGGATATTGACCTTTATTCGCCAGTTCACGATCAAGTACGAAGTGACCATCTAAAATACCTCGAACCGTATCAGCAATTGGTTCATTCATATCATCACCATCTACTAATACAGTGTAAAAAGCTGTAATTGAACCTTGTTCATTCGTTCCCGTTCGCTCAAGTAGCTTCGGAAGTACAGAAAATACAGAAGGTGTGTAGCCCTTTGTTGTTGGCGGTTCACCGATCGCCAAACCAACTTCCCGCTGTGCCATTGCGACCCTCGTAACTGAATCCATCATCAACATGACATTCATACCTTTATCCCTAAAGTACTCGGCAATGGCTGTAGCGGTATAAGCACCTTTAATTCTCATAAGCGCTGGCTGGTCAGATGTCGCCACAACCACAATTGACCTGCTTAAACCTTCTGGGCCCAAATCATGCTCGATGAATTCTCTTACTTCACGACCACGCTCACCTATTAACGCGATTACATTCAAATCTGCTTTAGTATTTCGGGCAATCATTCCTAGTAATGTACTTTTCCCTACTCCACTACCAGCGAAAATCCCTACGCGTTGCCCGTTTCCAACCGTTAATAGACTATCAATCAACCTGACTCCTACCTCAATTGCCTCTGATATTGGTGGCCTTTGCAGTGGGTTTGGTGGTGCTTGCTCTGTTGGGACTGATTTAAGCCCTTTTGGAAGTAGTGATCCATCAAGTGGCTGTCCGACTGAATCAAGAACAGTACCAATTAACTGTGCACCAACTTTTATTTCTAAAGGCTTGGAGCTCGCTTCAACTAAACTGCCTGGAGAGATATCATTAATTGTTGTATATGGCATTAATATTACATCTTCATTTTTAAACCCAACTACTTCAGCTTTAATGATTCGCTTACGTTTATTGCCAACATGAATATAACAAACATCGCCAATTGAGCTTTCTGGGCCTTGAGATTCAATCATCAATCCGACTACTCTTTTTACACGTCCATAACGTTTAAACGAATCAAGTTGATCGATTTCTTCTATTACTTCGGCAAGCTTCATTTCCTACTCACCCTCCAGCAATTCAAACAGCTTACGTTTTATTTCTTCGAGCTGGCTATCGATACTTGCATCGATTCTTCCGTTTTCGGATTCAATAAAACAGCTAGACTCATTTAATTCATCATTTGGATAAATATAGAAGCGAACTTCTTTCGGGAATAACATGACTAATTCATCCTTATTTGCGAGAAGTAAATCATAATGAACGGGATGAACGTGTAACTGAACTTCTTGATAATCTCTTGCTTCTTTTAAAGCCCGCTTCACAATGGACAGAAATTCCTCATTATGATCAGCAAGTTTTTTCCCAAGTATCTTTTCAGCAACTATTAACCCTAATTTAAGGATCTCTCTTTCAGAAGATTCGATATGCTTCTCATAATCTAATTTTGAAGAATAGACTACTTGTTTCGCAGACTGAATGATTTCCTGATACTCAAAATATCCTTTTTGTTGCCCTTCATGAAAACCAGCTGAATACCCTTCTTCACGAGCTTGCTCAGCTATTGCTTCTTTTTCAAACTGGAAGGCTTGTCTTTGTTCATCTAATTGCTGTTGTAGAGAAGCAGCTTCTTGTCTTGCTTTGGAAATAATGGTTTCGGCTTGAAGCTCGGCCTCTCTCAATACGTTTTCAATATCAATCTCATTTTCAACCGGTTCGACTTCAATTATTTCATCCTTTAAATGTTCAAATACTTTAATGGAGATAATTTTTTTTTCGTTAAGGCTAGATTCAGCCCACTGCGATTTAATGACCTTAGACAATGATATCATCTCCTCCACCACGAGCGACGACGATCTCACCAGCCTCCTCAAGGCGACGAATGATTGCAACTATTCGTGATTGAGCTTCTTCTACATCACGAAGTCTTACAGGTCCCATGAATTCCATCTCATCTTTAAAGGATTCAACCATCCGTGTTGACATGTTTTTGAAGATAATATCTTTCACTTCATCACTTGATACTTTCAGTGAAAGCATTAAATCTTCATTTTCACAATCACGGATAACACGCTGAATCGCACGATTATCAAGCGTAACAATATCCTCAAATACAAACATTCTTTTCTTAATTTCCTCTGCAAGCTCAGGATCTTGAATTTCTAACGCATCTAATATCGTTCGTTCTGTCGAGCGGTCAACTCCATTAAGGACATCTACAACCGCTTCTATCCCACCAGTCTGTGTATAATCATGTGTGACAGTGGCAGATAATTTTCTTTCAAGAATTTGTTCCACTTCATTAATGATTTCAGGTGCAGTACTATCCATAACCGCAATTCTTTTTGCGATATCTGCTTGCATTTCCTGTGGAAGCTCCGATAATATTTGTCCAGCTTGAGCAGCATCTAAATAGGAAAGGATTAATGAAATCGTTTGTGGATGCTCATTTTGGATAAAATTTAATATTTGTGTTGGATCCGCTTTTCTCGCAAAATCAAACGGTCTTACTTGTAAAGATGAAGTAAGCCTGTTAATAATAATGGATGCCTGTTCACTCCCAAGAGCTTTCTCAAGGACCGTTTTAGCATATCCAATTCCACCTTGAGAAATATAATCTTGAGCTAATGCGATATTGTGAAATTCTTCAAGAATCTCTTCCTTTGCCAATGAATCAACTTTTTTAACACTAGATATTTCTAAAGTTAGCTTTTCGATTTCTTCTTCGCTCAAATGCTTGTAGACAGAAGAAGCCACATCTGGACCGAGAGATATAAGAAGAATGGCCGCTTTTTGCTTACCTGTAAGTTCTTTTTGATCTTTTTTTGCCATTAAACTTCACTCCTAATCCTCAGAAATCCATGTGCGTAATAGCTTCGCAAAGTCCTCTGGCTTTTCCTTCGCCATTTTCTCCAACTGTTTCTTACGCATTGTACTTTCCGTTTCATGTTCTTCATTAACATCTGGAACATTAATGCTTTCTTCAAATTCCGCATTTTCTTCTTCTTGTTTTTGTTTTCGTTTTGCTCTAATGAATAAGATAACAAGCAGAGCGATAATTGCTAGCAATACTCCACCAACGATATATGCCCATAATGGCAATACTTGCTTAGCATCACTTGGAAACTCAATTTTCCCATTAAATGGTTGGACGGAAACAGCAATCTTATTATTTATTTCTTCATCTGTTAACTCAACCGCTCCAGCTTTTTTATCAATCGTAGTTCGAATGATCGTTCCAAGGATTTTTGTGATATCATCTACTCTCTCTTGTGGAAGCGAGTTAGGGTCATCAGCTACTGGAGGCTCAACCATTACTTGTATTCCTAAATCACGAATTTTATATGGGCTTTCAACAATTTCTTTGCGAATTTTATTTACTTCATTATTAATTGTTTCTTCGATTCTTTCATAATCCCCATTTGCTCCATTGCCT
Source organism: Cytobacillus sp. Bva_UNVM-123 (assembly GCF_046351715.2). NCBI lineage: Bacteria > Bacillati > Bacillota > Bacilli > Caryophanales > Bacillaceae > Cytobacillus > Cytobacillus sp. Bva_UNVM-123. Next base: position 2,109,975 of record NZ_CM177772.1, on the reverse strand, counting down.
TCTAAATAACTTGAACCAAGAGCATCAGCAGGATCTTCTCCTTGTGGAATTCCTCCAGCTTGATCAGCATTTCCTGTAAAAGTCTCAGTAATTTTTTGAGCGCTGATGGCGATTCCTTCCATGTTTTCATCATCTACAGGGGTTACTAGATTTTCTTCCCTATTTTCCTGAGTAAAATCAATATCAGCTGATACAGAAACAACTACTTTATCTCTTCCCATTAAAGTGCCTAGCATTCCTTGAACTTGACGCTGTACATCACGTTCAATCTGCTTTTTTATTTCATGCTGTGCTGCAAAAGCAGAGCTTGGAGAAGAATCTTGGTCATTTTTTAAATCAAAATACTCAAGATTTTGGTTCATCATGACGATATTATCAATAGGAAGGTTTGGAATACTCTTCGCCACTAAATGATAAATCGCTTTAATTTGCTGTTCCTCGAATTGGTAGCCTGGTTTAGTATTAAGAATAATTGCAGCAGTGGCTTCCCCTTCGGCATCAGTAATAAAAATTCCCTTTTCTGGAAGAGTAATATTAACCTTTGCGTCTTTCACACCATCTATGCGTTTTAATAAGTTTGCAACTTCTGATTGCAACGCATCGAGGTTTAATACGTTAAACTCATTGTCTGTCATCCCTATTCCAGCGTTTTGACTGAAGAACGAATAGTCAATGCCGCCAGATTTCGGTAATCCTTCTGAAGCAAGTTCGACTAGTAAAGTTTCAGCCATTTCTTCAGGCACTCTAATAGTCGTTCCACCATTCGTGATCTCTGATTTAACTCCTCTAGCATCCAAGTTTTCTTTTATCGTACCTGTTTCAGAAGGAGATAAATCTTTATAGAGGGGCACTAATGTCGTTCTTGTTGCAAATATCGAGGCACCTACAACAATTAATAGAAACAGAAAGACGGAACCGATAAGGATCATTTTTTGTTTTTTTGTACGGTTTGTCCAATATTCTTTAGATTTTCCTATGTATTTTTGAAACAATTCCTTCATTTCAATCCCCCGGTCATTCTGTCTCATTCTTTGGCAGCTACTAACCGCAAATGACTGTAGTTTTTAGTTTTATTTTAATCTAGCAGAAGCAACTATTGCCTCTGCCTATTAATTAAACTGGCATTCTCATAATTTCTTGATATGCTTCAATCACTTTATTGCGAATTTCCAATGTTGCACTCATCGTTACACTTGCTTTTTGTGAAGCGATCATGACTTGATGTAAATCGATATTTTCTCCATTAACAAGTTTCTCCGTCATTTCATCAGATTTAACTTGTAGTTCATTCACATTATTAATTGTTTCTTTTAATACGGACGCAAAACTTTTATGTGCTTCGTATGGTGTATATGTATGGGATTGAATATTTTTCTGTGGTGTTACAGTCGGTATGTATGGTTGAAATCCAACTTTATTCATTTATTTGCTCTCCTTTACTTTCCGATTTCCAAGGCTTTCATCATCATTCCTTTTGAAGCATTGAAAACAGTAACATTTGCCTCATAAGATCTTGTCGAACTAATTAAATCAACCATTTCCCTTAACGGGTCAACATTCGGCAATTCGACATAGCCATCTTCATTTGCATCAGGATGTTCTGGATTATATACGAGCTTAAAAGGAGTATCATCCTCGACTATCCTTGTTACCTTTACTCCATTACCAATTGTGTTTTTATCACTCTTATTCATTGCGACATTTAGAAAGTTAGAGAACTGCCCTTCTTTCGGCTGAAGAACGACTGATTTCCGTCTGTATGGCTGCCATTCTCCATTCACATATTTTGATCTAGTTGAATCAACATTTGCCATATTTGATGAAATAACATCCATTCTCAGCCTCTGAGCTGATAATGCAGATGCCGTGTTATTCATGCTATGAAACATAGACATTTTTATTTTCCTCCTCTAATTACATTTTGCAAACTAGAGAACTTTCCGCTCATTCGATCAATTAATGCATTGTAATAAATTTGGTTTGTAGCTAAATCTGCCATTTCATTATCAACATCAACACTATTGCCATTATTGTTGAAGGATACATTCTTTTTTGCGACGACCCCAGGAACAATCGAAGGCCTTCCGTTAAATGTAAAATGCCTTTCATCTGTACGTCTTGCATTTAATGATTGTTCTACTGCCTCTTGCATTGAGGCTTTGAAGCTGACTGACTTTGCTTTATATCCAGGAGTAGCTTCATTTGCAATATTTTGAGAAATTACTTTTTGCTTAAGGGTAGAATAATTCAAGCCCTTTTCAATCGTTGCCATTGTATTGGAAAATAGTTTCATATGACACCTCATTTTTATGCTTTTCTATGCAAGAAAATATATGATATCTTTGTAGTTTTTTGGTGATTAAAGACAGAAAATGTCGACTTATTCATATTGTAATGAAAATGAAAAAATATGTCTATGTATAATAGGAAACTTATGGCATGACCTTCGACCCATTTTTATTATAAAATTATAATAGTGGTTTTAAAATAGGAAATCAATTTAAAAAACAACTAATTTCCGAATAATTTTATAGCTAATTTATTTAAAGTTTGGGATTACACTATATCTATATAACTTTCTAATTTACAATAGTGCTTATTACCCAAAAAGCAACCTCCTGCAAAAGTGTCATATTTTTGTAATAAACACATAAAAAAAAATCGCTTATTTTGTCGAAAAATAAGCGATTTTTTATACATATTATTAATTTGATTTTAACTTTTCTAATTCAAATAGGAACTTATCATTTAGAACTTTAATGTAAGTACCTTTCATCCCTAGAGAGCGAGATTCTATTACACCCGCACTTTCTAATTTTCTTAGCGCATTTACAATAACAGAGCGGGTAATGCCAACTCGGTCAGCAATTTTTGAAGCAACAAGCAAGCCTTCGTTGCCATTTAATTCTTCAAAAATATGCTCAATTGCCTCAAGTTCACTATATGAAAGTGAGCTTATAGCCATTTGGACAACCGCTTTACTACGAGCTTCTTCTTCAATTTCCTCAGCTTTTTCACGAAGGATTTCCATCCCAACAACAGTAGCTCCATATTCAGCAAGAATTAAATCATCATCATGGAATTGTTCCTGTAGTCTTGCTAAAATGAGCGTTCCGAGGCGTTCACCACCACCGATAATTGGAACGATAGTTGTTAACCCGTTGCTGAATAATTCTCTGTTTTCAACTGGGAATGCTGTATACTCACTATTTACGTCAATATTTGAAGATGTTTCTTGAATATTAAATAGGCTGTTCGTATAATCCTCAGGGAATTGACGCTCTTCAAGCATTTTTTTCATACGATCGTTTTCGATTTGTTGAGTTGTTGAATATCCTAAAAGTTTACCACGGCGGCTAACTACATACACATTTGCTTCGATAACATCACTTAAAGTTTCAGCCATTTCCTTAAAGTTAACTGGTTTTCCAGCTGCCCGTTGAAGCATTGCATTAATTTTTCTAGTTCTTGTTAATAAGTCCATCTTTTCTTCCTCCTATTTGCTAAAACAAAATACGTTTTTCTTAAATAAAACAACCTACACAATCGTGAAGTCATTAAATTTTTTATCCATTAAATTTGCAGAAATTTCAACTTGTCTAACATTTCACATTTAGTTGAAATATAATCTACAAAATGAACTGGCTCAAGTCTTTATTGCGTGAGATGGCTCCCAATTTTTCTTCTACGTACTGTGGAGTAATCGTAATCTTCTCCATCGAAATTTCAGGCGCTTCAAATGATAAATCTTCTAATAATTTCTCCAATATCGTATGAAGGCGTCTTGCACCAATATTATCAGTGTTTTGATTAACATCAAATGCAAATTCTGCAATTCTACGAATAGCATCGTCAGAAAATTCAATTTGTATACCTTCAGTAGCTAATAATGCCTCATATTGTTTAATTAACGCATTATCAGGTTCAACTAAAATATTGACGAAATCTTCAACTGTCAGTTTTGTAAGCTCTACACGAATCGGAAAGCGCCCTTGTAATTCAGGGATTAAATCGGAAGGCTTTGCCATATGAAAAGCTCCTGCTGCCATAAATAAGACATGATCCGTTTTCACCGTTCCATATTTCGTTACGACCGTCGAGCCTTCAACAACTGGAAGGATGTCTCTTTGTACTCCTTCACGAGATACATCTGCAGTAGACCCACCACTATTTTTACTCGCAATTTTGTCAATTTCATCAATAAAAATGATTCCTGACTGCTCTGCACGGAATACTGCTTCTTGAGTCACTTCATCCATATCAATTAATTTTTGTGCCTCTTCATTTGTTAATACTTTTCTCGCTTCCCGGACAGTCAATTTTCTCTTCTTACGACGTTTTGGAATCAATCCGCTAAGCGCATCTTGCATATTCATTCCCATCTGTTCCATTCCAGAGCCCTGTAACATATCAAACATTGATGGTTGCTGTTCTTCTAATTCTACAGTAATCATTTCATTTTCTAGTTCACTGAGCGCAAGTTTTTCTTTCACAACTTTACGTTTTGCTTGAAGTGTCAAATCATCTGTTTTAGTTGATTCATCTTCAGCTTGGTCGTTACCGCTTCCAAAAAACATCTCAAGTGGATTTTTATAATTAACCGTTTTTTTATTTGAAGGAACTAGTAACTCGACAAGAATCCTATTCGCATTTTCTTCTGCTCTTTCCTTCACACTTGCCATTTTTTCTTCCTTAACAAGTCGAACGGACGTTTCAACTAAATCCCTAACCATTGATTCAACATCTCGTCCTACATAGCCAACTTCAGTAAATTTTGTAGCTTCTACCTTTACAAATGGTGCTCCAACTAATTTAGCCATTCGACGAGCAATTTCAGTTTTTCCAACACCCGTTGGACCAATCATTAATATATTTTTCGGACTAATTTCATCACGAAGATTCTCTTCGAGCAAACCTCTACGGTAGCGGTTTCTTAGTGCTACTGCGACTGCTTTTTTTGCTTCCTTTTGACCAATAATATATTGATCAAGTCTCTCTACAATTTGGCGGGGTGTTAAATTCGTTCCTTTAATCATCGATATTCACACCTTCCTTAAAGTTCTTCAACAATAATATTTGTATTTGTATAAACACATATTTCTGCTGCCATTTCGAGAGAAGCTTTCGCAATTTCTTTTGCAGTCAGATGCTCACCAGCATAGCGTTTTAATGACCTACCAGCAGCTAAAGCATAATTCCCACCAGAACCGATGGCTAATATTCCGTCATCGGGTTCAATCACTTCGCCAGTACCAGAAATTAGCAGTAAATTTTCAGTATTCATTACGATTAACATCGCTTCAAGCCTACGCAGCACTTTGTCACTTCTCCATTGCTTTGCTAGCTCGACAGCAGCTCGTTGTAAGTTGCCGTTATATTCTTCTAGTTTACCCTCAAACATTTCAAATAAAGTGAATGCATCAGCAACTGATCCTGCAAATCCAGCTATCACCTTACCATTAAATAATTTCCTTACCTTTCGTGCTGTGTGTTTCATCACAACAGAATTACCGAAAGTAACTTGACCATCTCCTGCCATTGCACATTTGCCTTCATGATGGACAGCAAAAATCGTTGTAGCATGGAATTGAGACATAATCTTATACCTCCTGTTTCAATATTATTTATCGGCCTATAATTCTAAGTTATTAATACATATTAAAAATTGTTTCTATTTTATGCACGAGGGTGATGGGTCATATACGTTTTTCTTAAATATTCATTCGTAACATGTGTATAAATTTGTGTAGATGACAGAAAAGCATGACCTAGTAGCTCTTGAACAGTTCTCATATCCGCTCCATTTGCAAGTAAATGTGTCGCAAATGTATGCCTAAGCATGTGAGGATGGATTTTACCAGTTAAAGCAGATTGTTCAATCAGTTTATTTAATATTAATCTAATTCCTCTTGAAGTCAGCTGCCCTCCACGAAAATTAAGAAACAAAAAATCATTGACATTATTTTGATAAAGTAAACTTTTTCGTCCATTTTGGATGTAAACATACAAAGCATCAGAGGCAAAGCTTCCAAATGGAATGTATCGTTCTTTTTTCCCTTTTCCTCGAACTAATACCGTTGAGAGGCTCATATCTAAGTCTTTTAGCCGAATTTGACTACATTCACTTACACGCATTCCAGTTGCATACAAAAGCTCTAAAAGCGCTTTATTCCTTTGCCCTAATGGCGTTTCAGTCTCACAAGCTTTAAATAACTGTGATAACTCTTCCTCATAAAAAAATTCCGGCAGCTTTTTTTCAGCCTTTGGAATTGAAGCAAGGGTAAAAGGATTTTCCGCTACTATTTTTTCTCTTACAAGAAATTTATAAAAAGAACGTAAACAAGAAATCTTTCGAGCGACAGATTTTCTAGCCAATTTCTTATCATAAAGCTTAGTTAAAAATATGCGAACATCATAATATGTTACATCAGTTACATTTATTATTGCTTGTTCATTCATGAACATAAAGAATTCATCAATATCATGTTGATAATGTTCAATAGTATATTGTGAGTAATTTTTTTCAATTTGTAAATATTCAATAAACATATTTAACGAATTGTTCACATTTCCACTCATCATTGTCACCTCACAAGGGCTTCTAAATAGTATCATATTTTAAAAGCCCTTGCAATTAAACTTCCTTACTTTTCACAAAGTTCTGAATTGTATGTAATGCCCTTTTCGCATGCTCTTCATTACGTTCTTTTTTCCCTCTAATTTTGACTGGAAGTTCAGGCAATAAACCAAAATTGGCATTCATCGGTTGAAAATTTTTCTCATTTGCTGATGTAATATAGCGTGCCATGCTTCCGATCGTCGTTTCAGTTGGAAAAACGAGCGGCTCCATTCCTTGAATATAACGAGCAGCATTCACTCCAGCAACTAACCCACTTGCAGCAGATTCAACATAACCTTCCACTCCTGTCATTTGCCCAGCAAAGAATAAATCCTCGCGATTTATGAATTGATAGGTTGGACGCAACACTTTAGGAGAATTAATAAACGTATTGCGGTGCATTACACCGTACCTAACAATTTCTGCATGTTCTAAACCAGGAATAAGTTGAATGACTTCTTTTTGTGGTCCCCATTTTAAATGTGTTTGAAATCCAACAATATTATAAAGCGTACCTGCAGCGTCATCTTGACGAAGCTGAACGACAGCAAATGGTCTTTTTCCCGTTTTTGGATCTTCAAGTCCTACTGGTTTCATCGGACCGAAAAGCATCGTTTTCTTTCCTCTTGACGCCATGACTTCAATCGGCATACATCCCTCAAAGAAAACTTCCTTTTCAAATTCTTTTAACGGAACAGTCTCTGCTGTTATTAACGCTTCATAAAATCTTTCAAATTCTTCTTCAGTCATTGGACAATTTAAATAAGCTGCTTCTCCCTTGTCATAGCGTGATTTTAAATATACTTTATCCATATTAATGGAATCTTTTTCGATTATTGGTGCTGCAGCATCATAAAAATATAAATACTCTTCCCCTGACAGCGCTTTAAGTTTTGCTGATAGCGCCTCGCTCGTTAGCGGTCCAGTTGCAATAATTGTTGGTCCTTCGGGAATATCGGTCACTTCTTCATGATGAACGGTTACATTTGGATGCTCTTTTACTTTGTTTGTAACTCGTGCAGCAAATTCATGACGATCAACAGCTAGTGCCCCCCCAGCGGGAACTGCAGATGCATCTGCAGATTGTATGATAACTGAATTTAATATTCTCATTTCTTCTTTCAATACACCAACTGCATTTGTTAGTGTATTTGCCCGAAGGGAATTGCTGCAAACTAATTCTGCGAATTTATCTGTATGATGAGCGGCGGTTTGCTTTACTGGCCGCATCTCATAAAGATTTACTTGAATTCCTCGATTTGCGATTTGCCAAGCAGCTTCACTTCCAGCTAAACCTGCACCGATGACATTCACTTTTGGATATTGCATGTTGTTACCTCCAAATCTATTTCTACATTTAATATTATTGATTGCTGTATTCTGAACGCGTATCATTCATATTCTACCCAATATATTGTCCTCTAGCATTTTACAATACGAATGAAAATTAATAAAGCTTTAGCAACTAAGAATAGAAAAAAGAGTGAGCATTATGCTCACTCCTTCCTTAACTTTGCTTTTCTTCCTTATAATCACATTCAACGCATTGAACTTGAACACCTTTTTTAAGCTTCTTTTCAACTAATATATTCTCACATTTTGGACAGTTACGTGACAAAGGTTTATCCCAAGAAATAAAATCACATTCTGGGAATCGGTTACAGCCATAAAAAACTCGCCGCTTCTTACTTTTTCTTTCGATAATTTGACCTTCTTTGCATTTTGGACATTCAACACCGATATCTTTCACAATTGGTTTTGTGTTTCGGCAATCTGGAAAATTGCTGCAAGCCATAAATTTACCGTATCGACCCATTTTAAATACCATTGGATTTCCACATAGCTCACAATCTTCTCCAGCTGGTTCATCTTTAATCTCGACTTCCTGCATTTCTTTTTCTGCAATTTCTAAGTGCTTTTCAAAATCAACATAGAAATCATCGATAATTTGAACCCAGTTCACTTTTCCTTCTTCAATATAATCTAAGTCCCTTTCCATTTTTGCTGTAAATTCCACATCCAAAATATCAGGGAAGAACTCTAATATAAGTTCTAAAACAATTTCTCCAAGCTCTGTCGGTATAAATCTTTTGTTATCTAATGCAACATAGCCCCTTTTTTGAATCGTGTCCAATGTAGGAGCAAACGTAGAAGGACGTCCAATTCCTAATTCTTCAAGTGTTTTTACAAGTCGTGCCTCTGTATATCTTGGCGGTGGTTGTGTAAAATGTTGCTTCGGTTCGATATCTTTCTTAAGAACAACATCACCTTCTTGCAGGTCAGGGAGAATTCTTTCCTTTTCTTCTGACTGATCGTCTGTTCCTTCAACATAAACCTTCATAAACCCTGGAAATTTCACTTTTGAACCTGTTGCTCTGAAAATAATATCTTCGTTTTTTAAGTCTACACTCATCGTATCCATTACTGCTGGTGCCATTTGGCTTGCGATAAAGCGCTCCCATATCAATCGGTATAATCGCAATTGATCACGTGAAAGAAAATCTTTTACACTAGCAGGCTCCCTAGAAACACTAGTCGGCCGAATGGCTTCGTGAGCATCTTGAGAGTTTGATTTTTTCTTTTCCTTTTTCTTCTCTGTCGGCAGAAATTCTTTTCCATATATTTTTTCAATATATTGTTCAGATTCCCCTAAGGCAACTTCAGAAATACGTGTAGAGTCTGTTCTCATATATGTGATTAGACCGACAGTGCCTTCTTTACCTAAATCGATCCCCTCATAGAGCTGCTGCGCTAACATCATTGTCTTTTTAGCACGGAAGTTCAATTTTCTCGCCGCTTCTTGCTGTAAGGATGAAGTTGTAAATGGAGCAGCTGGGTTTCTCTTTCGTTCTTTTTTCAGAACGGAAGAAACGATAAATTTATTCCCTTTCATTTTGCTTAGAACATTCTCAACTTCATCTTTTGATTTCAACTCGAGTTTTTCATGGTTGATCCCATAAAAAGTAGCTTGAAAATGATCTTTTCCCTTTAGGAAATCTCCATCTATTGACCAATATTCTTCTGGAATAAAAGCCTTAATCTCTTTTTCACGATCAATGATGAGACGAACTGCAACTGATTGAACTCTACCAGCACTTAATCCCTTTTTCACTTTTTTCCATAGTAATGGACTAATATTATATCCTACAAGTCGATCTAGCAGCCTTCTAGCCTGCTGAGCATCGACGAGATCCATATTAATCGGCCTTGGATATTTAAAGGATTCTTTGATGGCATCCTTTGTTATTTCATTAAATACTACACGACAATCTGAGGATACGTCCATATTCAAACTTTGTGCTAAGTGCCAAGCAATTGCCTCACCTTCACGGTCAGGGTCAGCTGCAAGATAAACTTTTTTTGCTTTTTTGGCGGCCGTTTTTAGCTCTTTCAAGACAGGACCTTTTCCACGAATCGTAATATATTTCGGTTCAAAATGATTTTCTATATCAACACCCATTTGGCTTTTTGGCAAATCTCTAACATGCCCCATGGATGCTTTCACTTTATATTTTTTTCCAAGATAACGCTCAATCGTTTTTGCCTTTGCTGGAGACTCAACGATTACTAAAAACTCCGACATTAATAGGCCTCCTTAAGAGGAAATTTTTGCAACCGCTATATTTGTTATGAAATATCACCTATTATTGTACATCTCTTTTGTTTTTGTCAAATTATTAGTGAAAATCATCTTTTAAATCGGTTGTGTTTATTTTCGAACATCTGTTGCAAAATGTATAACAAATTGGAAACTTTTTCAACCCTTTTTAATTTTTTTTGAAAAGCTTTCCTTTATTTTTAGAATTATACAGCAAATTTTCAAAAATAATACATTAATAATGTAATTCTTCTAAAATATCCTCTGGGCATTTCACTAACTTTGCACCTTGCTGGATTAGTTCATTCGTTCCATTCGAAAATGTACTGAATATGCTACCTGGCAATGCAAATACCTCTCTTCCTTCTTGAACAGCATAATTTGCTGTAATTAAGGAACCACTTTTACTTTTTGCTTGAATAATTAACGTTCCTCTACTTATTCCACTAATCACTCTATTTCTCAATGGAAATTGCCAACGAGTTGGTTTTACATCTGGTGGAGATTCAGAAATGATTAAATGATTTTTCATTAGTTCAAAAGCTAGCTTTTTATTGACTTCAGGATAAATATGATGCAAGCCACCCGCAATGACAGCAATTGTTTTTCCACCAAACCTAATGGCGGAACGGTGAGCAATTGCATCGATTCCAGTAGCTAATCCGCTAACGATCGTAATCCCATTTTCAATTAGTTTAGGAAATAAATAATTAATGGCATTTTCACCATATTCCGTATACTGTCTAGCTCCAACAACTGCTAAATGCAAGCCTTTGTTTAACAAAGAGAGGTCACCTTTTGCATACAAAACCCATGGCGGCTGATACGTTTCTTTTAGTAAGCTAGGGTATCTCTCGTCAAATAGAGTAATCATTTGAATTCCATTAAGTGGATACTGTTTGATTTGTTTTGGGAGAAACTCTGATTGTAGATCATAGAATGTGAATGGGGAAGTTGGATAGGCTTGTAGAAGCGTCTCTTCGTGGGTTAGTTTATAGAGGTTTAAAAGCTCAGGATCAGCTTTTAATATATGATAGATGGTTTCCCAGCTTATCCCCCTGCAATGATGTAAATGAGCAAGCCTTAATGTAAATTCATCCATTTAGAATCCTCCTATACTATTAAAAGTTTATTGAACAATGAAGTGAATGAGGAAATATGCAAAAATAGCCCCCCCTAGAAAGGGGGACTTTAGCCATGTATTTATTAAAAAAATAATGTTCTTAATGCGTTTTACACTTTTCGTAAAGCCCTTTTTCCTTCAGAACTTTAATTAATGTTTCACCCATAACAGAAGGTGTTTCAGCTACTTCAATTCCACATTCATTCATGATGCGGATTTTTTCATCAGCTGTTCCTTTACCACCTGAAATGATGGCACCAGCATGGCCCATGCGCTTCCCTGGAGGTGCAGTACGTCCACCGATAAAGCCAACAACAGGCTTCTTCATATTCGCTTTAACCCATTCTGCCGCTTCTTCTTCTGCCGTTCCACCAATTTCACCAATCATGATAACTGCATATGTTTCAGGGTCTTCATTGAAAGCCTTTAAAACATCGATAAAGTTCGTTCCGTTTACTGGATCTCCACCAATACCTACTGCAGTTGTTTGGCCAATTCCGGCTTGAGTAAGTTGATGCACTGCTTCATATGTTAATGTTCCTGAACGAGAAACAACACCAACATGGCCTTTTTTATGAATGTATCCAGGCATAATTCCAATTTTACATTCATCAGCAGTTATGACACCAGGACAGTTTGGTCCAACAAGACGTGTTTTCTTACCTTCCATATAACGTTTTACCTTCACCATATCCAATACAGGAATATGCTCTGTAATACAAATCGCTAAATCAAGCTCAGCATCAACTGCCTCTAAAATAGCATCTGCAGCAAATGGTGCGGGAACATAAATAACAGAAGCAGTGGCTCCAGTCGCTTTAACCGCTTGCTCAACAGTATTGAATACAGGTACTCCTTCAACCTCAGTGCCACCTTTGCCTGGTGTTACACCACCGACGATTTTTGTACCATATTCAAGCATTTGTTTCGTATGGAAAAGGGCAGTAGAGCCTGTAATTCCTTGTACGATTACTTTAGTATCTTTGTTAATAAATACGCTCACTTTAATTCTCCTTTCTTGTACCCAATAACGTTAAATTATCCAACTAATGAAACGATTTTTTGTGCGCCATCAGCCATAGAATCAGCTGCAATGATTTCAACATCTGACTCAGCAAGAATTTTCTTACCTAATTCAACATTTGTACCTTCTAAGCGAACAACTAAAGGCACACTTAAACCAACTTGCTTTGCTGCTTCTACGACACCTGTTGCGATAACATCACATTTCATTATTCCACCAAAGATATTAACAAAAATACCTTTTACGTTTTGGTCAGAAAGGATGATTTTGAATGCCTCCGTTACTTTCTCTGCTGTTGCACCGCCCCCAACATCAAGGAAGTTTGCAGGATCTCCACCATAATGTTTAATAATATCCATAGTAGACATCGCTAAACCTGCTCCATTAACCATACAACCAATATTGCCATCTAAAGCTACATAGCTTAAATCGTATTTTGAAGCTTCAATTTCTTTCGGATCTTCTTCCTCAAGATCACGATATTCTAATATATCTTTTTGACGGTAAAGAGCATTTGAATCAAAGTTTAATTTCGCATCTAATGCCATTACTTTGCCGTCTCCAGTCACAACTAATGGATTGATTTCAGCAATTGAACAATCCTTCTCGATGTAAGCTTTATATAAGCCCATCATAAACTTTACTGCTTGTCCAACAAGCTCTGATGGAATGTTAATATTAAAAGCAATACGGCGCGCTTGGAATGCTGTTAACCCAACAATCGGATCAATTTCTTCTTTAAAGATTTTTTCAGGCGTCTCAGCTGCTACTTCTTCAATTTCCGTTCCACCTTCTTCTGAAGCCATTAATACAACACGTGAAGTTGCACGATCTAATACTAAACCAACATAGTATTCTTTTTTGATATCGCAGCCTTCTTCAATTAATAAACGCTTAACTTCTTTGCCTTCTGGACCTGTTTGGTGCGTAATAAGCGTTTTTCCGAGAATTTCATTCGCATATGTACGTACTTCATCCAAATTTTTGGCAACTTTAACGCCACCAGCTTTTCCACGACCCCCAGCATGGATTTGTGCCTTAACCACACAAACTTCTGTACCTAATTGTTTTGCCGCCTCTACTGCTTCATCAACAGAAAAAGCAACTTTACCATTCGGTACTGCTACCCCATATTTTCTGAGGACTTCTTTCCCTTGGTACTCATGAATATTCATTTCCATCCTCCTATCAATCTCTTTAAAAATAGACTGCGCTTCCATTTTATTAAATGACAGAAACCTTGTCCACCTTTATTATAGAAATATTATTTTTTTCCACTAGCAGCTTGGTCAGCTTTATAAATAAAAGCAAACACTTCGGCAACGGCTTGATATAGATCTTCAGGAATTTGTTCATTTATATTAAGCTTCCCAAGCAATTCTACTAATGATCCATCTTCATGTACAGGTATATTATGCTCATTCGCACGTTCAAGAATACCTTCCGCAATTAATCCCTTTCCTTTTGCTAAAACACGCGGAGCATCTTGTCTAGATTTATTATATGATAAAGCTACAGCTTCCTTTCTTATTTCCCTCTCCATATTTTTCATATTCGATAATCTACCCCACTAACTGTATTTGGTACGATCATCGTTGAAAGTACATCATTCACTTCATCTAATTGCTTTTGTTCTGCTGGTTGTTCAAATGTTACAGATGAAAGCTGATAATTTAGGCTTGATAATCCTTCTTTTAAGTGAAGAATAAATGGTGTTGCAAGTGATTTTAAATCCGTTCGCTCGTTAATGATGGCAAGATTCATAATTCGATTTTGCACCTGCAAATCAATGATTGTTTCTTGTAAGTAATCAAGATCCAAATAAAAAAGTACACGACAAAAATTAGAATCAATTTTGCCATCAGCCGTTTTTCTTCCGCTCCATTGCATCGTCAAATCTGTTTTTTTCTCCCAAAATGATAAGGGAATTTGAAACACATATTGTTGAACGGGCCCTGCTTCCTGTGAGAGAACTTGATACCCTGTAATTTTCAACATTAATTTTTCTGCAGCTTCTTTTATTGGTACAGCTACTTCCTCTTTTAATAGCTGCATTAACAACGGTTTCAGTGCCTCTAATTTAGCGATACTCTCGCCATTTTGCTGTTTTAAGAGATTAGCTAGTTCATGCTCATAATTTAGACCTAATCCTTTAATTAAGGCTTTCATATGCTCTTTAACGGCTATAGAATCATCCCATCTTACTGTTTCAATTTGAATTTCATCACGAATTTTTGTGAGCAATACTTGCTCTTCATTTGATAGAGCTTTCGATAACGTACTATGCGACAGCGAGAAAGCTTGTTCTAACTGCTTAAAGCCAGTTTCCACAGAAAGATTAGATGATGGCAGTGAGAGAGCAATATTCTTACTTAATGACGGTGAACTATCTATAAAAAGAGCGCGAAAAATCTCTTTCTCTAGTGAAAGAAGTCTGCTTTCATCTAGAGGAACAGTCAGCTGGTTTGCTCTAACACTACTTAAGATTTTTTGCCATTCATTTAAATAATTATTTTGTATATTTATATCTGGGGTGTTTTTTAGATGATTCATCAGCTTTACAACCGATAATATGAACCCTTCACGATTCCCCATATTATTCTGGTTATTGATATCATTTAATAATTGCGGATCAAATGAAGTCTTCCCATTTTGTAAGGATGAAATTTGTCGTTCATTATTCAGCCATTTAGCCATTACTTGATTTACTGTCTCCTCATTCGAAGCTGTCTTACTAATAAAACCAAGATTTTGCAGGAGTTTGAAGGCAATATTTGAGTTATTGCCGGAGGTGAGCCATTCACTCGTAATTTTAGCAAAACCGATATTGTTAACCTTTTCTTTCTCCGTCATCGTTATTTCGTTTAGCAAGGATAATAATTTTTCTGAATGATTTGCTGTCTGCTCACTCATTAATTGCGTTTGCAAATTAGCTAATAATGTGGAAAGTGACTCATTTTTTATGACGGTCGACAACGAAAGAAAGACATCTTTCGTAAAAGGTAACTGCTTTGATAGCATTAGCTTTATTACTTGAAGTCCATCTTGTAGTGAATCACTTTGCTTCAACCATTCTGAAGCAGTCGCAATTGAATCTTTTGTGACGGGAAATTGTTCTTTTAAAAATAATTGAATGACGGAAAGATTATCTTTTGAAATAGGAAGATTAAATTGTTTTAATAATGATTCGATAGAGGGAGATTTCCCATTTTCATTTAAAGTTTCCAATACGCGCAGGTGAATCTTCCCTTCACCAGCCTGAACTTGAAACCAATGACGGTCAGAAACAGATAAGGAGGTTTCTAAGTGAGCAATAATTTTTTGAGAACCAACTTGTACTTCTGCAATTTGATTCGGATATAGCTTTAATACTTTCCCACTAAATATTTGTCCTGTTCTAAATGATAATGTCCTATTCTCCGAAGTCTTCCCTTGGCTCAATATTGTTTGACCAATGCCTAAAGGATTCATATCTTCACCTACCTAATGTAAACTAAATTATCACATAGTCTTTAATCGGTGCAAAGCTTTTACGATGATGGGGTGTAATACCGTATTTTTCAATAGCAGAAAGATGAGCTTTTGTTCCATAGCCCATATTCTGTGAAAAACCATATTCAGGATATTCTTTACTTAATTCCACCATTATACGGTCACGTGTTACTTTGGCAATGATGGAAGCTGCTGCGATTGAGACACTCTTGGCATCCCCCTTTGTAATAGCTTCTTGCGGATAAGGTGTTTTAAGCTTTACTGCATCAATAAGCAAAAAATCAGGCTCCACCTTTAATCCTACAATGCTTGAGAGCATTGCTTTTTTTGTCGCTTCAAAAATATTGATTTTATCCAGTTCTTCAACACTAATAATACTTGAACTAACTGCTAGTGCATTTGAACGAATAATGTCATAAAATTCATTTCGCCTTTGTTCTGAAAGTTTTTTTGAATCATCAAGACCAGGTAAATAAAAATCATCCGGTAAAATAACCGCAGCTGCGACAACAGGCCCAGCAAGCGGCCCCCTGCCAACTTCATCGATCCCAGCAATATGATGAAAACCTTGCTTGCGAAGTTTCATTTCAAACTCAGTCATCCGTACATGCTTTTCATATAGTTGTTTTTCTTGATCTCTTTGGCGATACCATTTTTCAAGTAGTTGTATTACACCTTTTCGATTATCTTTTTTTAATGAGTGGATAAAATGACTATCCCGATCAAACTCATTCGCTAATTGAGCTTTAATTTCTTGAATTTTCAGTTGCACCATGATAATTCCCCTTTTAATTCCATACTAAATATATCGACTTTTTTATAAAAAAATAAAGGCCTTCCATGAAATGAAGGCCCAATAGGGTAAATAATTAAGAATCATGATCTGGTTGTTCTAAAGTGATCGAGCCAAATTTCTCGGTTCGAAATTCCCGAATGATAATTTCAGTCACTTTATCATAATCAATTTGACCACCGCTCATGAAGCAACCTCTTTGCTTCCCAATGTTGTCAAACATTTCTACGATATCTTCATAAATCACCTCAAGCTTAAATCGCTCCTTGAGTCGTTCTGGATAATTTTCTCCTAGAAATCGCAGAGCATATACAGCAACATCCTGTAAATTTAATATTGTATCTTTTATGGCACCAGTAAGCGCTAGTTTAAGGCCAACCTCTTGATCTTCAAATTTAGGCCAAAGAATACCTGGTGTATCAAGAAGTTCCAACTCTTTCCCGACTTTTATCCATTGCTGAGCCTTTGTTACACCAGGTGTATTCCCTGTTTTAGCGATATTCTTTTTTGCCAATCTGTTTATTAATGTTGATTTCCCAGCATTCGGAATCCCAACAATCATAGCTCGAATTGCTCTAGGCTTTATACCCTTAGCACTCATTCTGTCAAACTTTTCTTGTAAAATCTCTTGTGATGCTTGGACGATTTCTTTCATCCCTTGACCAGCTTGAGAATTTATCGCTAATGCCTTTATTCCCTTTTTCTGAAAATGCATAATCCATTGCTTCGTTTTTTCTCGATCAGCCATATCTGCTTTATTTAAGAGAACTAGTCTTGGTTTATGCTGGATAATTTCATCAATCATCGGATTTCGCGAAGAATAAGGGATTCTCGCATCGACAAGTTCAAAGATTATATCGACAAGTTTTAGTTTTTCAGTCACTTGTCTGCGTGCTTTTGCCATATGTCCTGGAAACCATTGAATAGTCAATGCTATCACCTCCTACTTCACAATACGTATATCTTCTATTGGCCAATAAATAATTCCAGTATTTCCGAGTACCTTCTCCATCGGAACAGTTCCAATATGCCGGCTATCTTTACTAAATCTACGGTTATCACCCATCACAAATAAATGTCCTTCTGGAACAGTCTCCTGACCAATTTTTTCTTCTAACGTAAATGGTTCTGTCAAAGGACCATCAATTACTTGTTTCTTATATTCATCAAGATATGGTTCTTCGTAGGCTTTACCGTTTATGTATAACGTATCATCTTTGTATTCAACACGATCACCAGGTAGACCAATAACCCTTTTTATGTAATCTTTGTTTTCAGGAGCATGAAAGACTATGATATCAAAACGTTTCGGCTTTCCGATTTTATAACTAAACTTATTCACAATCATCCTGTCTTGATCATGAAGTGTCGGCATCATCGATAACCCATCTACTACAATAGGAGCAAATAAAAAGTATCGAATGACCACAGCGAGGAGAACCGCAATAATGAGGGCTTTCGACCATTCCCAAAGCTCATTTTTCTTTTTCTTTTCCTCCATATAATTCCCACCAATCCTCAGTAAAAATATTCCCATGTTATGAAATGTATATCTATTATGTATTTTACATAAGTTCGCTGCAAATATCATGCTCGGAACTTAAATTAATAGTAGTACGATAATTGATTAAGACTCTTTCCGCATATATTGTTGTTTTGCCTTCAAATTTTGCCCGTTGATTTCCGCTGCGGGTTCTTGCTTTCCGCGGGGAGGGACGTGAGCCTCCTCGGCGCTTGCGCCTGTGGGGTCTCACGCTTCCCTCCATTCCCGCAGGAGTCAAGTACCCTCCGCTCCAATCAACTCAGAGAACTAAATAAAAATTGCACTAAAAAGCAACAAACTTTACGAAAACAGCCTAATGAAAAAAGACGTGATAAATAATTATGAAAAAGGAGCTTGTTCACCAAGCTCCTTCCGCATTTCTTATTAACGAATTTCTTTAATACGAGCTTTCTTACCACGTAATTCACGTAAGTAGTAAAGTTTCGCACGACGGACTTTACCGCGACGAATAACTTCAAGCTTCGCAATCTTAGGTGTGTGTACAGGGAATGTACGCTCAACGCCTACACCATAAGAAATCTTACGAACTGTGAAAGTTTCGCTGATTCCACCACCACGACGCTTAATCACAACTCCTTCATACACCTGAATACGCTCACGTGTACCCTCAACAATACTTACGTGTACACGTACAGTATCACCAGGACGGAAAGCAGGAACATCAGTACGAAGTTGTTCTTTTGTGATTTCTTCGATTAATTTATGCATCGTTTTCAACTCCTTCCAACAGATGCTCTTGCACACGACAATCTATTGCAGCGGAACATCT
Organism: Cytobacillus sp. Bva_UNVM-123; assembly: GCF_046351715.2. Taxonomy (NCBI): domain Bacteria; kingdom Bacillati; phylum Bacillota; class Bacilli; order Caryophanales; family Bacillaceae; genus Cytobacillus; species Cytobacillus sp. Bva_UNVM-123. The sequence goes on along the minus strand of NZ_CM177772.1, from coordinate 2,090,993 downwards.
TACTAAGACAAATGCTAAAATATTAGCTTTAGTCACAAAAAGTATTTTATCATAGCAGAAGGGCAAGTTCAATGCTATTTCTATTCTTTTTTAATTTCTTCTAGCCATTTTTTTTGTTCGTCAGATAACTCGATATGGTCAAGTAGATCAGGTCGACGAAGTATCGTCCTTCTCAGTGATTCTTTCATTCGCCATTCATCGATTAGACGATGATTACCAGAAAGTAGAATATCAGGTACTTTCAGCCCTCTAAACTCTGCTGGGCGTGTATAGTGTGGGTGTTCAAGTAGGCCAGTGCTAAATGAATCCCGCTGATGTGATTCTTCATTCCCAAGAACATTTGGTAAAAGTCGAACAACACTATCAATCACAACCATTGCACCAAGTTCGCCACCTGTTAAAACAAAATCGCCAATCGAGACTTCATCTGTGATAACATTTTCACGAATTCTTTCATCATATCCTTCATAATGGCCACAAATAAAGATTAAATGATTGCATTTAGCCAAATCCTCTGCTTTTTTTTGCGTAAACCGTTCGCCTTGTGGGCAAAGCAAAATAACTTTTGGAGTAGAATTTGCTTTTTCGCGTAAATCAGCAACCGCATCAAATATAGGCTGAGGCTTTAACACCATCCCAGCCCCACCACCATATGGGTAGTCATCGACAGTTTGATGTTTATTATTAGCATAATCTCTAAAATTAACAACTTGATAATTGACGGCATTATTTTCTGCGGCTTTTTTTAAGATGGAATGTCCTAAAACACCAGTGAACATTTCAGGAAAAAGAGTGAGGACATCAATTTTCATCATGAAAGCAAGCCCTCAATTGGATCAATGAGAATACTCTTCTCTTTCACATCTACTTTTATCACAACATCAGCAATATATGGAATGAGAATATCTTTTCCACTCTTTCCTTTAATCACCCATACATCATTTGCACCTGGAGTAAGAATTTCGCGAACCTTTCCAATTTCTTCGCCAGTCGTCGTTTTCACTGTGCAACCAATGATTTCATGATAATAAAATTCATCCTCTTCAAGCTCTGATAATTGGCTTTCAGGGACTTTTAAAAGGCCGCCCTTCATTTTTTCAATTTCGTTTATATTTTCATAGCCTTCAAAACTGACTAAATCAAATGATTTATGAGTTCGATGTGTTTTAACTGTTAATTCAATTGGTGTGTGACTACCTTCCATAAATAAATAAAGCTTGTTTCCAGGCTTGTAACGTTCCTCTGCAAAATCAGTTTTCGAAACAACCCTTGCTTCACCTTTAATCCCATGAGTGTTGACGAGTTTTCCAACATTGAACCATTTTTCCATCATAACTCTCCTCTAGCGTATTTCTTCAACAATCCCATCTTTAATAATTATCGTTTTTCCACTTTGTATATCTTCCCAACGATCACCTTGTTTAACATCGATAATTGCTTTTACTTCTTTTTCCTTTAGCTCACTTCCTAAAGGTAGTATATGTAATTGTTCGATTTGAAAATCGAGCAGCTTTGTTTTTTCTTGGCGAATCTGAATTTCTTTTTCAAAATGCTTTCTTAAGCTAACCGGCTGAAACTTCTTCGTTTTTTCAAGTTTCTTCATTTCAAAATGGAGCTCGCCACATTCTTTTTCAAGCTGCTGCTTCCTTGAAATGTAAGTACTTAGGAGCTCTTGTTTACTATGTTCCGTTAGAACTTGTTTAACAACGACCGTTTGAAGTATTTTCACCAACAACCCCTCCTAAGAGCGAATAATGATATATATAGTTCAACAATTCAAAATCAGGGATCGATTAATTGGAAAAAAGGAGGGGTTCCCCCTCCTTTTCCTTTTCTTATTCGTTAATCTCTAAGAAGATTTTTTTCTGTTGCGATGAACCTGCTGCATAAACAACCGTTCTTATTGCTTTTGCAACGCGCCCTTGCTTCCCAATTACTTTCCCCATGTCAGTCTTGTTGACAGAAAGCTGATAGGTTACGCGATGATTCTCTTCAAGAACATTTACTTGAACTTCTTCCGGAAAATCAACAAGGGGCTTAACAATCGATTCGATAAGTTCTTTCATTTGATTAAAAATTACTTACCGTATTTAGCGTTATGGAATTTTTCCATAATGCCCTGTTTAGAGAAAAGGTTACGAACTGTATCTGATGGTTTAGCCCCAGTTTGTAGCCATTTAAGTGCTAGTTCCTCATTGATTTCCACAATAGCTGGATTTGCAACCGGATTGTAAGTTCCTACTGTTTCAATAAAACGTCCATCACGTGGAGAACGAGAATCAGCTACAACGATACGATAAAAAGGAGATTTATTAGCTCCCATACGCTTTAAACGAATTTTTACTGCCATATTAAATAAGCACCTCCGAATAGTTTCACACAAGATAGTATAATATCAATTGTTAAATAGTTTGTAAAGAGTTTTTTCTTTACAGCATAGAAAAAATTTAAAAAGGATTGAACGGAAGCTTAAATCCGCCCTTTTTCTTCCCTTTTTGCTGCATACCTGACATTTGCTTCATCATCTTTTTCATATCTTCAAATTGCTTTAATAGACGGTTTACTTCAGGAACAGATCTACCACTCCCCTTTGCAATCCGTTTGCGCCTACCAGCATTTATCATTTCAGGATGAATTTTTTCTTCCTTTGTCATCGATTGAATGATCGCTTCAACATGCTTAATTTGCTTCTCATCAATTTGAAGATTATTTAAACCTTTAATTTTGTTTGCTCCAGGCATCATTTTTAACAGCTCGTCAAGGGGTCCCATACTACGAACCTGCCCTAATTGCTCCAAAAAATCATCAAATGTAAACGATGCCGTTCGCATTTTTTGTTGAAGTTCTTTCGCTTTTTCTTCATCAACATTTGCCTGCGCCTTTTCGATAAGGGTAAGAACATCACCCATCCCTAAAATTCTTGAAGCCATTCGTTCAGGATGAAAAGGCTCTAAGGCATCCAATTTTTCACCTAAACCAACAAACTTAATCGGAGTGTTCGTTACAGAACGAATGGATAAAGCAGCCCCACCACGAGTATCTCCGTCTAGTTTTGTTAGCACAACACCAGTAAGGCCAAGGAGATCATTAAAACTTTGGGCAACATTGACAGCATCTTGACCTGTCATCGCATCAACGACAAGAAAAATTTCATCTGGCTTTGTGAGTTCTTTAATCTCTTTAAGCTCAGCCATCAATGCTTCATCAACATGCAATCTACCAGCCGTATCAATGAGAACATAGTCATTATGCTCTTCCTTCGCCTTTGCAATCGCTTGTTTCGCAATTTCAACTGGACTTACTTGATCTCCAAGAGAGAAAACAGGCATATTAAGTTGTTTACCAAGAGTTTCAAGCTGTTTAATTGCTGCAGGACGATAAATATCAGCTGCAACAAGCATCGGATTGCGATTGTATTTCTTTCGCAGCAAGTTAGCAAGCTTTCCAGTCGTTGTTGTTTTACCTGCACCTTGTAAACCGACCATCATAATGACAGTTGGTGGTCGATTAGAAACAGCAATTTTACTTTGCTCTCCACCCATTAAGTCGGTTAATTCTTCCTTAACAACTTTAATGACTTGTTGTCCAGGAGTTAAACTTTTTAATACTTCCTGCCCGACAGCTCGTTCACTTACTTTTTTTACAAAATCTTTAACGACCTTAAAGTTAACGTCTGCTTCTAAAAGAGCAAGACGAACTTCACGCATCATTTCTTTAACATCCGCTTCATTTATCTTCCCTTTTCCGCGGATTTTCTGGATTGTATTTTGCAGACGGTCGGCTAAACCTTCAAATGCCATCTTGCCGCCTCCTAATCTAATTTCTCAAGCTTTGCAATAGCTTCAACCATTGCCTTTGTATTTACGAGCTCTTCGTTAAGCAAGTTTTTAATCTCAGCAACAATCTTACTTCGCTCTTGAAATTTATGAAATAATAACAGCTTTTCTTCATACTCTTCAAGCATTGCCTCTGTTCGTTTAATGTTATCGTATACCGCCTGCCGGCTAACATCATACTCTTCAGCAATCTCTCCGAGAGAAAAATCATCCAGATAATAAAGGGACATATAGCTTCGTTGCTTAGGAGTTAACAACGATTGGTAAAAATCATACAGAAAATTCATTCTCGTTGTTTTTTCTAACATCGCCACTCCCCCTATTGTCTAGCTTTGCCAGCTCGTCTTAAGCTTGTCGCCCTTTGCAAGCCGTCTCAAGCTTCTTTGTCCAGCTTCGACGGCTAAGGGCTCGAGGTCTTAAGCCAATCCGCCGAGTAGGTTAAAGAACAACCTACTCAACGTCTCGTCTTAAGCTTGTCGCCCTTTGCAAGCCGTCTCAGCTTTTCTTTGTTAAGTGAAAAGCCTTTACAAACAATAGTTTACCGAGAAGACTACAACAAGTCAAGACGTTTCCACTTATCTTCTTTTGTCAAGCTTCAATGGCTAGTATCATCCGATTTTATTTATTCTTTCGACTTTTAGCTTCCAGTAGCCGTTTCATTCTTTCTTCCCGTTCTTCTTGTGATACCATTGGAGCCTGTTTGCTTTTTGGGTTTTGCTTCTTTTTATTGTCTCTTTCCTGCCCTCGGATTGAAGATTTAGGCGATTCTTGATCAATCGTCATCATTTCTTTAGCAGTATCTGTATTTTGCTTTGCTTTTTGAAGTCGTTCAATGCTTTTCGGTTTTTCGATTTTTTCAGATACTTTCTTGTTCTTTCTCTTAATTGATTTTCCAATTAAGGCAATTAGTCCAAATCGACGAATAGCTATTTCTGAAAAGAATAGTAAAAATGCGGCTAAAAGAAGCCATTGACTAATTGGCTGTTTATTGTATGTTTTATTTTGCAGCGGCCGGAATATGTCTTTTTCTGCTGAAATCAAACTTCCGCCAGTCATCGATGATAAGTCCTTTAGTAATTTTTCATTTGGCCCATTTAATAAATACTCATCCGAGTAAGGCACAGTAAAACCTGTTTGGTATGTTTGGATTTCACCGTTCTGATCCGTTTGCTTGACACTTAAGAAAAACATCCCAGATTGATTTGGCAATAATAATTCATATTTTCCAGGAGCAATAAGCTTTGTATTCGTATTTACTTTTAGCCCATTCTCTGAAATAAGTGCGGCCTCAAGTGGAAAAGATTGTTTTCTTGCCGATTCAAGTGTAAGCAGCGGATTTCCATTTTCCTTCGTAAAAGATATCCGATAGGGTTCGCTATCATACTGTGGCAACGACTTTGTTACAAGTTGATTTACAAACGCTGACCAATTTTGCCAACGCGCCCAATCCCCTGACCACTTTCCAGAAAAATCAGAAGTAAAGGCTAGTGTATATCCCATTCCATACTGCCATTCCGCAAGAACAGGATCTTCTTTCTCACTTAAAATAGGCACTTGCGCTCGTGACTTTGGTGTTGTAGCGATGTAAGCATTCATTTGCGGGACTCCAGCTTCAAATAGCTTCATCCAATCTGGATAAGGCTGGACTCCAGGATAAAACGGATTATCCTCAATATACGTTCTTGTAGCCATGACCGTTTCACGTGAGAGGATACTAGGAATTACCGATGAATCGGTCACATCGTAAAAACGCCCTGTTCCCATGTTCGCTAACTCTTCTAAAAGCCCACGATCCGCATCACTGCCTAAAGCAACCGTAGATAGCGTAATATTTTTTTCCTTCCCATTTTCGATTAACCCTTCATAGTCTCCACCTGGAGCCTGTCCATCAGTCAATAAAATAATATGCTTTCTCTGCAATTTTAAATCTTCAAGCTCCTCGTAAGCTAATTGCAGGGATGTAAATATTTCTGTTCCACCACCTGGAGTTACTTGTCTAATTTTATCTGCAGCTTCCTTTTTATCTTTCAAAGGTTCTGTTTCGACGATTACCCATGGACGGTCATCGAAAGCGATAAAACCAAGGGTATCCTCATCGCGTAATAACTCAATTGATCTTGCTGCTGCTTCCTTCGCAAGCTCAAGTTTATTACCAGCCATACTGCCTGAGCGATCCATTACAATCACGAGGCCAAGAGACGGCATTTCCTTTTTTCCTTTAATATCCATATCAACTGGCAAAAGTTTTTCAATGGGTGTTTTAAAATAACCACCTAACCCAAAGCTTTCATCACCTCCTGCCATGATAAAACCTGTTCCAAACTCCTTTACTGCCTGTTCAATCATATTCATCTGATTTTCCGTAACTACTGTTGCAGGGACATTATTAAAGATGATCGATTGATATTGAACATATCCAGATAATACAGTTGGCAGCTTTTCAGGTGAAATTGTATCAACGTCCACTCCAGAGTTCTCAACTAAAGAACTTATATTTCCGCCTTCCTTTCCTTGAACAATCAGGACTTTTGGCGTACCCTTAACATTCGTAACAGAATGAAGCGTATTATTTTCTATAAATGTATCATTATCTGTTACAATTTCACCTTTATACACAGTTAGCCCAGAAGTATTCGCTATGTGGGGAAAAGTAAAAACGTTCTTCCCTTCCTTCACATCAACGATTTCCTTCATGATTTCTTCGTTATTAACTGATAGCCGAACGACTGCCTTTTTGTTGGTGTTGCTATTAATTGTAAACATAATAGGCGCTTCCTCACCTTTATATAATGAGGGTGGAACATGAAGCTCAGTTAATGACATATCTTCCCCTACTTGGTTTTTTAATAGAACGTAATCAAGTTCAATATTGCGGTTTTTTAGAAGTTTGGCTGCGTCCAAACCTTTCCCGAGCGTCTCATTTCCATCCGAAAATAGAACGATCCTTCCGCTAGAATTACGAGGTATTAATGAAGAAGCAAATTGAATACCAGCCTCAATATTCGTTTCGCCCTCATTTATTTCACTATTAAACTCATTAATTAATTGATTGCCTATTCCCACATTTTGCTCAAGCGCAATATTATTTCCAAACGAAACGACTGCAAACGCATCTTCTTTTTGTTTATGAGATAAACTTTTTTCAATCCAGGCAAGTGCTTCATCACCTGTATTTTTTACACTTGCTGAACGGTCAGCAAGAAAAATAACCGTTTCACCTTTTATCGGCAATAATATTTGTGGAATCGTAATCGCTGAAATAATCAACATAAAGATAAGCATTCTTATACTAGAAATCCATATAGCTTCATTCATTTGTATTTGTTTTTTCTGCTTTAAAAAAAGAAAAATAAACAATCCTGCTGGGATTAGTAAAAGAAAAAGAACGGGATATTTAAACTCGATGCCCACGACGATATACCTCCCATTCTATAGCGATTAAGAAAAGAGCGATTAAAGCAAAGATAAACCATAGCTTGTCATTCGGCCTTTCAATTTGACCTTTTTCCTCAGATTGTCGTTCGTTTAATGTAAAAGCCGGTTCAATTTTTGCTTGCTTCTCTCGATCATCTAGTAATACAGAAAAGTAATAAATTTTTTCGCCTGAAACTGCCTGATAGGTCCCAGGTACTAATGGGGCCTTAAAGCTCATCTTCGTCAAATCTAATGTGTACAGGTTTTCATTGTCATTCGTAAATATTTCCCATACTTTATTTCTTTCATCAATATTCAGCCATTTTTCTTCACCTGGTGAAAAATAACCAAGAAAATCAGTTTGCTGTGAAAGCCATTCAAAAGCATTATAGAGAAAGATAGGAAACCCAGGCTGTAAAGGCCAATCTGAATCTGCTAAGGAAAAATTGATAATAATAATCGGTTGGCCATTTATTTTTCCTTTTTGAATTAATGGGACTTCACCACTAGATAATATTGTTTCCCACTCACCTTCTATCGCTTTTACTGCAGAATCGATAAAAATCTTTTCATAATCGACATATTGAAGAAGGCGATCATCCGTTCCAACGATTCGTTCTGTCAGCTTCGTTTTTTCAGCATTGTTATTAAATAAAATAAGTGGCTGAGGAGGTAAGTTTTGCAATGAACTTTCTTCTGCAACTAAAATACCTGATTGATTCAAATCCTTTAAATTTTCCATAGTCGTTCGCAGTAATTCTGTTCCGAGCGTTTGGAATCCTTTAATTGCAAAGTTGTTTATTTCACCAACAGTGTATACCTTCTTATTGGAATCAGTTTGTATGGACGTAGCAGAATTATCTGCCATATAGCCGTCCTCGGTTAATATGATTGCCTCATAATAAGGCTTATCACGAAGAGGTGGTATTTGCATGATAAACTGCTCATTAGCGCCAATGACTACTTTCTGCTCAAACAGTACTTCATTTTCACTATTTACGTTAAATTCGACTTCCTTTTCATTCGAAGATTGATTTTCAATAACTGCAACTCCAACAATTTGATCATTCACAGATGAAACACCAAATGAAAGAAGTGCAAGATTATCAATTTCTTCGCCAATATTATGAACTTCAACATATTGTCCTTTCATATGATCATTTACTTGTTGTTTTGTAACCGCATCTGAAAATATATGAATCGAAGTATCCTTCCCAGATGAAAGTGACACTGCTAAATTCATTGCTTTTTCCATTTGTTCATGCTCATACGATAAATCCAAACTGTTAATAAGTTTTCGGATGACCGTTTGATCGGTTTCTTGGCTTAATAGTATCTCAGGTTTTTCACCAGCTTTAATGATAGTAACTTCTTGCCCAGAAAGCCGATTAATCAGTTCAAGTGACTCGTTCTTTGCGCTCTCGAACCTATTGCTTTTTTCAGCTTTAGCTGACATTGAAGCAGAAGGATCCATTATTAAAATAATATGTTCGCCACGCAATGAATTTTCAAACCAAAATGGTTTAATAAGTGCAAACATTAATAATAGTAAAGCTAATAGTTGCAACCAAAATAAGAGATTTTGCTGCAGCTTTTTTAACCATGGAGATGCTTGCCATTCATTTAAAACTTGTTCCCACAGATAATTCGAGGAGATTGATTGCTCAACATACTGTTTCCGGAAAAAGTAAAACAAAATGACGGCAGCAATAAAGATACTTAAGAGAAAAAAGATTGGATTTAAAAATTGCATTGCCTCACCTCAATTCACTAACCCTTTTCCAGAGCACTCGTGGAAAATAAACGACTGAACATCACGATTATCGCTAGCAAGTAGATAATGTCCACCAAATTTCCGACATAATCGTTCAAGTTTTCGATTATGCTCAGCTAGTCTTTTTTCATATTCTGCTAGAATAACTGGACTTATACTTACATTTACTATTTTGTCAGTCTCACTATCTACCAGTTTCATGTCTCCTGATAGCTTTGGTTCGATTTCTTCAGTGCTAAGTACTTGGATAAACCAAATTTCTTGTTTAAATGACGCCAGTTTTTTTAATAATTGTTCCAGTTCCTCCAAAGGCTCTAGCCCATCTGTAATGATAATTGATAATTGTTGCTTTTTTACAGCCGTTTTTAACAAATGATGAATAAATCCCCCTGCTCTTTCTATTTCCTCAAGTTGAAGGATTTCTAAAAATGTTTTTCTCCCATAAACGGCGCCTTTTCTTTTGATAGGCTCTACACGAACCGAAGAAACGGTTGAAAAATACAGCCGATCTTCGCTATTTAACACAATATAACTAAAAGCAGCTGCAAGCTGTTTAGCTAGCAGCCATTTCGATTTAATTTCTCTCATTGATGAAGTCGTATCAAGATAGATGGCAATCGATAACTCCTGCTCGTCTAAGTATCTTTTAATATAGTGTTTATTCGTTCTGCCATAAACATTCCAATCGATAAGTCGCACATCATCTCCTGGCTGATAAACACGAAAGTCTGAAAACTCTAAGGAAGAACCGAATTTGCTTGATTGTCTCGAGCCTTTATGAATCCCTCTCTTTCTCGTCTTCACAATCAGTCTCTTTTTTTGCAATTTACTAATGAGTGCCTGCTGTATATTCATTAGTCTTTAGCTCCTCCATCTAATAGATGGTTTATGATTGTATCCGCACTCATCCCGTTTGCCTCCCCTTCAAAATTCAATAAGAGTCGATGTCTTAAAACTGGATGTGCAACTTTCTTCATATCACCAGTTGAAACATGGTATCTCCCAAGACAAAGAGCCCTAGCTTTTGCCATACTTATTAAACTTTGAAGACCACGTGGACCGCTTCCATATTGAACATACTGCTTAACAATTTCTGGCGAATCTTCTGAATTTGGATGTGTTGCAGTTACAATTCTAACAGCATAATCGATCATTTCATCTGAAACGAGAATATCTTTCGTTAATTTTTGCAGAGAGAGTACATCTTCTATCGTAGCCATTTTTTGTAATTGTATTGATTGTGAACCTGTTGTTCGTACAACAATTTCCTTTAATTCTTCTTTTGTCGGATATTGAACATTTACTTTACAAATAAAACGATCGGTTTGAGCCTCAGGAAGTGGATATGTTCCTTCCATATCAATTGGGTTTTGCGTAGCAAGAACGAAAAAGGGATTTTCCATTCGCTTCGTTTCTCCCATCGTTGTGACCGTTTTCTCGCCCATTGCTTCGAGAAGTGCACTTTGTGTTTTTGGTGTCGCTCTGTTAATTTCATCCGCCAAAATAATATTGGCGAATAAAGGACCTTTATGAAAGACAAAATTTTGCTTTCCTGATTCATCAGGTTGCAAAAGCATCGTTCCAGTTATGTCAGATGGCATAAGGTCAGGTGTAAATTGTATTCGAGAAAAACGCAAATCAAGGCAATCAGATATCGTCTTGATGAGCATTGTTTTCCCTAATCCTGGCAAACCTTCTAAAAGTACATGGCCGCCAGCAAAAATGCTCCATAAAACTTGATCAATAACTTCCTCCTGTCCCACAATAAAGGATTGTATTTCTGTTTTCACCTTTTGAATCGTATCTGTAGCCATTGAAAATTGTTGTTCTCTTTCTATCGTTGTAGACATTTTCCGTCACTCCTTGTTCGGATCAATATTCGTAAAATAGTTTTTGACGACTTCTTCTAAATCAGCAGGATATTTATAACGTTCTGTACTTTGGCGATACGTTTTCTCATATTGGCCGAATACTTCACTATATGGCCTTATACTTCCCTTTAAGATTGGGCCTGTACCTTCAGATTGCTCGACAGATTGCCCTTCCCCAATGCTTCCATTATCTGTTTCAATATTCGTTTTGCCGTCTACACCTTCTGGAATTGTCAGCAGGTCTCGTGAGCCTTGACCTTTTCCAGCTCCAGAGCCCCCAAGACCGGACCCACTCCCTGATCCTGAGCCTGCCCCTGAGCCAGAGCCTGAACCACTACCGCTTCCCGAACCACTTCCTGAGCCTGAACCTGAACCTGAACCATTTCCGTTATTAGAATTTTGACCGTTCTGACCTGACTGCTGACCTTGCCCGTTGCTTTGTCCTTGTTGGCCGCCCGCACTACTGCTTTGACTCCCTGTTTGCCCGCTCTGTGAGAAAGCTAATTGTGAAGGTGGCATACCACTCGCATTCATTTGGTTTTGCATGGCCATTCCTGCATTTTGAAGAGCAGCTTGGGCAGCGGCAAGCTGCTTAAGAAACTCTTCTGATTCAAGAGCTTTTTCAAGTTGCTCGATCATTTTTGCAAGTTCCTCTTCTGTAAGCTCCCGATCTTGCTGTGATAATTGGCTTAGCATCTCCTTTTGTTCCTCAGTAAGTGCATTCCATTTCTCATTTAATTTTGTCAGCTCTTTTTCAATCGCAGCTATATCTTTATCATTTAACATTTTTTCGAGAGCTGCTAAGCCTTTATTCGTTAACTCTGCTTTCCAATTCTCAAAAGCAACTTGCTTTTCCTTTTCCTTTATCGCTTTTAGCTCTAACTCTTTCTTATGCTTGGCAAGCTCCTTCAGAACGTCCTCAGCAGATTTCATGTTTTCAATTTTCTCTTGTGCTTTTTCAAGTTCTTTTTTCACAACAGGATTTTTTTCCTTTTCTATTTGTTCCTTGAGCTTTTCTTTTTCCTCAGCAACTAGTTTGATTTCTTTCTCAATTTTTCTTGCTTCGTCCATTTTTTCACTCGGCATGTTAAGCATTAATAATGAGCCTCCAACAAATAGAAAGAGAATAAACAGCCATTTCGGATAAAAATAGATTCTTTTTCGTTTAGTCACTTTTTCTCTTGCTTGCTTCATATGCCTTACAGCATCGGCAAGTTGAAGTGCTGGTATAGCTCCTTCGTCTTTTATAAAACTATATGCAGTCATTACACGATCATCTGGAACAAATTGATTATAAATAACTACTGCGGCTCTTAAACTAGGCCGTTGCCTCCAAATTCGTACTAAAAAAATAAGCAATACGATACAAATTGCTATAGCAAAATAGTAAATGATAAAGGGAATAACAAATAAGCGAGCTATTATTAGTAAAAGACAAGAAGCAGCTCCAGCCGTTGCGAGCAGGAGCTGACCTTCCTTCAGAATATGTTCAATAAATAGCTGTCTTTTAATCGGCTTAATAAGTTTAATAAACTGGGTGCGCTCTGACATATTAATCATCCTTTTTACCCTTTTTTCATATTAGGACGAAGTTTCTTGATGCTAAAAAGCACTGCAACAATAAAAATTACGGTATATGAGATTAAATACGAAATCCAAAGGGGAAATTTAATTCCAGTACTCCTTGCAATTTCATCTACAAAACTTGGTTCAAATGCGCTTAGTAAAATAATGGGCGGATTGAACATTGCCGCAAAGTAGGCTGCAGGATTCGTCGTTGTTGTTGTTGGAGAATATCCATAACGATTCGCAAATTGCATAAAAATCATTGTCAAAAATGCTGTTCCTCCCGCTAAAAACAATGTGACTCCATATGTTGTCACCATCGATACAATCGTTTTTCTAATTAATGTTGAAAAAAGGACTCCGATACTTCCAAAAGCGATCATTGTAAATACATAAAAACCAATTGTCATTAATACTTGCATCGGAGATATTCCTCCGAATAAGAAAACAAAACTATAGAGCGGCAAACTTGCAATAATTAATAATAGTAAATACGAAATAGCTGAAATTAGCTTACTTACGATAATGCTTGCTGAGCTTTGTGTAGTCGTTAGCATAATATTCAAAGTTTGTCTTTCCCGTTCACTGCTAATGACGCCAGCGGTTAATCCTGGAGTAATAAACAAAATTAATGCCATCTGTAAAAAGGAGAGCATGATGAACATGGATCGGCTTTGGTCAGGTTTAAAAAAACCTTGTGTATTTGAAAACGATTGGATAAACACAAAGCCAACAATAATGATTCCGAGCGCCAATAAATAAAAGAGAATCCCTAAGAAGCTTTTAAAGGACCGAAAGCGAAGCTTAAATTCTTTATTAAGTACAGGATTGATGACAAAATTCTTCAAGACAGCTCTACCTCCTTTGTTATTTCCATAAACACATCTTCAAGGTCTGTTTCTACTTCAGAAAAACTCGTAATCGCCAAATTTTTCATGATAGCCTTTTTTAATAATTCAGTTTGTTCTTGATCTGTACCTTTATATGTGAATTGAAGATAGTTTTCCTCTTCACGAAGCTGTAATTTTGAAACATTTGGCTCGTCTTCAAAAAAGGCAACTGCTTTAGCAAAATCATCTACTAACTTAACAATAATTAGCTTTTCACCACGTAGCTGTGTTTGTATATCAGCAACTGATCCTTCTGCGACAAGTTTACCTTGATCAATAATCCCGATAACATCACACATTTCCGCAAGCTCGGGTAATATATGTGATGATATAAGAATCGTTTTCCCCATCATTTTTAATTCCTTTAATATTTCTCTCATTTCAACTCGTGCTCTCGGATCTAACCCAGAAGCTGGCTCGTCAAGAATTAGTACATCTGGATCGTGGATTAAACTTCTTGCAAGACATAGACGCTGTTTCATCCCTCTAGATAGCAAATCAACATAAGAATCTTGTTTATGGGATAAATTCACAAGTTCTAGTAATTGCGGAATGAGCTTTTCCCTTTCTTTTACAGGTATGCCATAGCTCGCACCGTAAAAATGTAAATATTCACTCGCTTTTAATTGATCATAAACCCCGAAGAAGTCAGGCATGTACCCGAGCTGCCGTCTGACCATTTTTGGCTCCTTCTGAATATTAAAACCATTCACATAAGCAGTGCCTGATGTTGGAGCGAGTAATGTCGCTAATATTGAAAAAGTTGTCGATTTCCCAGCACCATTTTGTCCAACAAAACCGAAAACTGTACCTTTTTCTATTTGTAAATTAAGGGAATCTAAAGCTGTAAAATTCCCGTATCGCTTCGTTAAATTTATTATTTCTATCACGGTGTCACTTCCCCTTTAATCGTGATCGTTGGCAATTGAACATATTGATCACCATTTGGTTCTTTTACTAGCTTTATCATTATTTCTCCATTTTTGGATACGTATTGATTTACATTTTCATCTTTTCCAATCTTAACTGCCCGCTGATTTTGATTTCCATTGAGCAGAAGTTCCTGACCTGTTTCATTAGAGTACAGAGAGTATTTAGCGAAATGATTGTTAAATACAAATGATATTTCATCAATATTGATAGATTTTTCAGCAAGTTGTTTTGGCAATTGTAGGATATACTCATATTCCCCATTTTCAATCCATACTTCACGGTGGATCTCCATATTTCCAGCATCTTGAATCCTGCCGTTTATTGCATTTAATTTTGAACTAAGAAATTCATTTCTGATGGTAAAAGCGCCAGAGAACTCATTATTCGCCTTAAATGGTGCAAGTATCAAGTTGAGGTTATCCTCCTTCGCTTTTTTACCAGTTATCTCTACATCGACAATAGAGGCTTTAGTTAAACCTGCTATAACCGGCTCATTTATTGAATTATTTCGACCGATCACATAATTTTCTGCAACATATTCTAATCTTTCCGATTTCATTTTGTCTATATCCGTATGATTTTGAGAATAGTTTGCGTATCCTGAAACAATCGGTCTCGTTAAAAAGGATTGTTTTAATTGCTTATCAACCTTTAATTTTTCTCCCTTTTTCAATGAACCAAGTTTAATTTTTTCATTGCCCGACCAAATGAACACTTCTTTAAAATCGTAATCAAATCCATTTTCGATTGTTCCCGTTACTTTTCCATTATTCACATTCAGATTCGTAATAAATCCACCTTCAACACTTTGTTGAGCTTGACCAAAGATTGATTTCTGCGACCAATAGCCAACCTCTGAAAAAATAATGTTCATTTTTTCTCGTTTTTCCTCAAAGATGGCATTCCTTAATGGGTCAAGCGTTGATGTTCCTCCTGAATTTTGGGTGCTAGCTACTGCATTGTAATTTGCTTTTGGAAAGCTCAGTGTATAGGCACCACTTTTATTGGATAATAAAGTGGATGTCTGAATTCCGGTTAATTGGTTATCAACTGCCTTAAAAACACCCATTTGATTAAGCTGTGGCATGGCAATTCGATCTTTTGCTCCGATTCCAAAAATAAGCGAGGCCATTACAATGGCTAAGGCTGGGACAACCCACCAAGCATGCTCCCTCTTGTCAAATTTTCGTAAAATGAAATAAAGGACCGGAACGATAATAAAAAGGTATCCAGCTAACATTCCGATTAGTTGTCCTATTGAAAAATGGCTAGCTGGAAAATACTCGTTTGCATCAACGAATTCCCAATATAATGATCCGTAGAAATCAGGTCCATATTTTCCCGATTGTATTGTTGAATGATTAGCATTTTGAATAAATGCTGCAAACCAAGCGCTATAGCCTTTCCATGATGACAATGGTTCATCACCAAGTGAGAAACTTGTTTGTAAAATCGTTCCACTTCCGTATTGTTTTTTAATGGTGGCTGGAAGATCACTAGATTTCTCAATAATGATAGCTGATTCCTCAACTGGTCCCGTAAAAAACTGCAATTGAGCAAAAGATGGCTCCACATTTGTCATCCCGCGAAGAAAATCTGTTCCTGCAGAAGATTCATTTTCTAATTTCATTGGTAAAAGAGAATATAGCTGTCCATAGCCTTGACTACCATTTGGAGAGGCTCCTGCAATTAAAGTGCCTCCAGCTTCAATCCATCCTCTAATTGCCTCCTGCTGCTCTTTGTTTAATTGAGAAATGGCAAATTCGTCAATTATTAAATAGTCGAGCATTTCTAAGCCAAGCGATTGTTTCGGCATTTGTTCTTTTTTTATTTCAAGCATTTGAATGGATGTGGCAGGAAGAATTCGAAGTTCTTTTAAACGATCATAATTTTCACTTAACACACCGATAACCGTTTCATTCAAATCAATGTATTTCGGTTTAAATTTATTTGCACCGTTGAATTCAACCTTTTTCCCCTTTTTCATATCGCCTTTATATAGATAAATGAGAGGCTCATTTTGATATGTATAAGGATTATCCTCTGAAATACCAGGTACTGATAATTCGTATGTTTTCTCACTATTTGCAGGAAGCTCAACATTTATTGCTATAGCCCCTCCAGTATTCCATGACGGGAAAAAATTAATTAATAAATCCCCGCTAAATGATTCTCCAGAGTTTTCAAGTTTAATAGATAATGGGAATCCCTTTCCAGATTTTATTTTCCCATTAAATCCTTCATTAATCGTGATGTTGATTTTCTCATCTTTTGCACTTACAGTTTGAACTAGATTGAATGATAAGAAAAAACATAATAATAAGATAATGACCCGTGCACTTCTGTGCATGTTAATCTCCTCCAGCAAGTAATTTCCATATTAATTAGACGATAAAAAAAAGAAAAAGTTTTGTCATAATTTTTCTTTTATATAAATAGACGTTTTTTGTATGATGAACTACTACAAGATAAAACGTTCTCTATTGTGTAATATTACACTTTTTGTAAAACTTGTCAACTTGAACTTGGACAAAAAAAACAGCTGAATATTTTCAGCTGTTTTGATTTTATTTTTATTCTATTTCTTCTTTTTCGATTAAATCCGCGAATAAACCATATACATATTGTTCAGCATTAAATTCCTGCAAATCGTCCATTTTTTCGCCTAAACCAACAAATTTAACAGGGATGTCCAATTCATTCCGAATAGCAAGCACGATCCCACCTTTTGCCGTTCCATCAAGCTTAGTCAACACGATTCCAGTTACATTTGTTGCTTCTTTAAAGGTTTTCGCTTGAACCATTGCATTTTGGCCAGTAGTTGCATCTAGTGCAAGTAAAACTTCATGTGGTGCCCCAGGAACCTCACGTTCAATAACTCGTTTCACCTTCTCAAGCTCTTTCATTAAATTAACTTTATTTTGTAACCGACCAGCAGTATCACAAATAAGGATGTCGGCTTTACGAGATTTGGCAGCTTGAATAGCATCAAACATGACTGCTGCGGGGTCTGAGCCAGCACCTTGTTTAATCACTTCGACACCAACTCTTTCTCCCCAAACCTCAAGCTGTTCAATCGCTCCAGCACGGAACGTATCTCCTGCGGCCATCAGAACACTTTTTCCTTCGCTTTTAAATTTATGAGCAAGCTTTCCAATAGTCGTCGTTTTACCAACTCCATTTACACCAACGAAGAGAATAACCGTCAATGCATCAGACTGAATATTCAACTCAGAGGAACTATTCCCACCTGCTTCATAAATGTCAACTAACTTTTCAGAAATAACACTTTGAACTTCCTGTGGATCTTGAATATTCTTGCGTTTTACTTCCATTTTCAATTCTTCAACAAGCTTCATGACCGTGTCAAAACCAACATCTGCCTGAATTAATATTTCCTCAAGCTCCTCGAAAAAGTCCTCATCGACTTTTCGATATCTAGCAACAAGCTCATTTACTTTTCCAGAAAAATTATCTCGTGTTTTGGCTAAACCGTCTTTAAATTTATCCGTTACACTTTCAGTTTGCTTCGTAATTTTTTCTTTTAATTTTTTAAAAAAGCTCATCATTTCACTTCCTTATTTTGTAACTAATTCCTTTGTTTCTTCCAATCGAACTGACACTAATTTAGATACACCCGATTCCTGCATGGTTACCCCATATAGAACATCTGCTTCCTCCATCGTTCCTTTTCGATGCGTGATGACTATAAATTGTGTCTCATTGCTATAACCTTTTAAATATTGGCTGAAACGAAAAACGTTTGCTTCATCAAGTGCAGCCTCTACTTCATCAAGAATACAAAATGGTACAGGTCGAACCTTTAAGATTGAGAATAAAAGTGCGATTGCAGTAAGTGCACGCTCACCTCCTGATAATAACCCTAAATTTTGCAGTTTTTTCCCTGGAGGCTGTGCGACAATTTCCACACCTGTATTCAATAAATCTGTCGGATCGGTTAATTTTAAATCAGCTCTTCCACCACCAAATAATGCTTGGAACACTGATTCAAAGTGAAAGCGAATTCCTTCAAACGTTTGTTCAAACCGCTTTTTCATTTCAATATCCATTTCATCAATCACTTGAAATAAGGTGTCCTTTGCTTCTTGTAGATCATTTTTCTGCTCAAGGAGAAATTCATACCGCTCTGATACACGTTCATATTCCTCGATCGCACCAAGGTTGACTGTTCCTAGTTCTTCAATGGCAAGTTTAATGAGTTTCACTTTTTTTCTTGCTTCCTCTGCTTGGATCAGTAGAGGATATTGTTCTTTCGCTGCTTCAAATGAAAGTAAATATTCTTCTCGAAGATGGTTTAGCCGATTTTCAAGCTCAACATCTAGTCGATTTAATTTTACTTCTTCATCTTTTAACCCTTCAACCATTCCTTTATGCAGCCTCTTTAACTCCTTTGTTTCCAGCTCCAGATCCTCCAGTGCTGTTTGCAGTTTCATTCGCTCTTCTCTTCTAGAAGAAATAAGGGCAATTGTATTATTTTTATCATGAAGTTTATTTCTTGCTGCTTCCTCAAGCTGTTGTTCACCTGATGAACTATTCGACATGTCTGAAGATAAAAGCTCGAGGTCTTCTGTCATCACCGATAGTTTTTCTTTATTCACTTCTATATTAGCCAAAATCATCTCATACTTATCCTTGGCATGGTTAAACTGCTCTTTTCTTGCAGCATAATTAACTTTAAGCTCGTTCATTTCCGCAGTAAGTATTTCTTTGGACGTTTGCTGTGTGTGTCTTCGTTCTGTCAATAATGTGATTTCCCTGTCAAGCGACATGATTTCAGATTGATAATTTGCGAGGGATGAATGTAGCTGTGCTTTTCTTGCGAACAGCTTTTCTTTATCCTCAGAAAATTGAGCTTTATCTAAATCGTAGAGAGAAAGCCTTTCATTGGCGCTTTTTTCCTCAAATTCAACCTCACGTAAATCGCCAATTACTTTTTGTTCACGCAATCGAAGTTCTTCTCCAGTTACTCTAAGCTCATCCAACTTTTCTTCAAGCTCTTGAATATTCGTTTTTAAACGTTTAACTTGTATTTCAAGACTCGTTGTTTTTGATTCCATCTCAATAATATTTGTTTTTAATTCTTCAAGTTCACCTTTTCTACTTAAGATGGAGGTTGTTTTTTGTTTGAAGGAACCACCTGTCATCGAACCACCTGGATTGACAACATCTCCTGTAACGGTTACAAGTCTCACACGATATTGCAATGTTTTTGCGATTTCATTTGCTCCTTTTAAATCGCTCGCAATGATAACATTGCCAAGTAAATGACATATCATTTCTTTATATTTAGGAGCAAATTGAATGACTTCAACAGCTTCTCCAACGAAAGAAGGATGGTCTTTTATCGCTCGAATCTGACTTTCGTTTAAACTTTTCCCTTTCATAACATTTAGCGGAAGAAAAGTTGCCCTGCCAAATGAATTTTTTTTTAAATATTGAATAGCATTTCTACCATCTTGTTCAGACGCAACAATAATATGCTGCATGGCTCCACCTAGAGCTGTTTCAATCGCGATTTCGAACTCCTTTGGAACATGAATTAATTCTGCAACTGCCCCTTCAATACCTTGGAGTTTCGTTCCTCGAGCTTTTAAAACTTCCTTTACCCCTTGAAAAAATCCAGAAAAGTCTTCTTCCATTTCCTCAAGCATCTCTTGTCTAGATTTCGCCTTTTGCAAATATTGATAGGCTTGGTAAAGTGTTGTTTCTTGCTTCTGGTAATTATTTTTTAATGACTCTAGCTTTTTTTGTTCGTCACGAAATAGCTTTACTTGATTGTCAAGATCTTTCTGTACACTTAAAAGGAGAGACTCAACATTTTGTTTCTTCTCCATAAGAACATGTCGATCGACCAGACTATTTTTATTATCTTGTTCGAGCCTTATGCTCCTTATTTCTATTTGATTTACTTGCTGTTCGATGTTTTGAAGCTCATTTTTGGCAGCTGCTTGTTTATTAAGAACTTCGATATAATCACTTTTAAGAGATTCAATTTTTTGTTCAGTATTTTCGCTAAATTGAATAAGTAAATCTTGCTTTTCCTTTAATTCTGCTTGAAGTTTAAGTACAGAGCTTTCTAACTCCTTTAAAATTTCTAGTTGTTTTTCCTTTTGAATCGTTAATTCAAAATCACGTTCAGTATGCTCATTGATACTGATTTTAAGCTGAGCTTCATTTTGAGCGGCATTTTTCTTTCTTTCCTTTAGTACTTCTTTTCTGCCTTCTAATTTCTCCAGTTCCTCACTTACACTGAGAAGCACCGTTTGCAGTTCATTAATTGATTCGTCAATCGCTGCTGCATGATCACGTAACTCCTCGATTTCTGCTTCTTTTCCATGAAGGCTAGCTGAGTGTTCAATTTCTTTCTCTTTATGTAACTCTAAATCTTTGGAAAGCTGCTCCCATTTCGCATGTAGCTCCTCAATTTCATATGCAGTTAAAGCAACTTCAATTTTTTCAAGCTCTTCCTTTTGCTGAAGATAATCTTTTGCAATTGAGGCTTGAATTTTTAGGGGCTCAACTTGGCTATCTAGTTCATAAACAATGTCATTGACACGATTTAAATTATCTTGAGTTTCAGTCAGCTTTCCTTCAGCCTTTTTTTTCCTTAGTTTATATTTCAGTACACCTGCTGCTTCCTCAAAAATCGTTCTCCGTTCTTCTGCTTTACTATTAAGAATTTCTTCAACTCTTCCTTGACTAATAATAGAAAAAGCCTCTCTACCTAGTCCAGAATCCATAAATAAATCAATAATATCTTTTAGCCTGCAAGCTTGCTTATTAATTAAAAACTCACTTTCTCCTGATCTATATACTCTTCGGGTTACACTAACCTCATTATAATCAATAGGCAAACATTGATCCTCATTATCTAATGTTAGTGTAACTTCCGCGAAATTCAACGGCTTGCGTGAATCACTTCCGGAAAAAATAATATCTTCCATTTTTGCCCCGCGTAAAGACTTTGCTGATTGTTCTCCTAATACCCACCTGATGGCATCGGTAATATTACTCTTTCCACTTCCATTTGGGCCAACTACAGCTGTCACACCCGGTACAAAATCAACCATTATTCTCTCAGCAAACGATTTAAATCCTATGACATCTAATCGTTTTAAAAACAACTGTGGCTCCCCCTATTCTTGCACCATAATTAAGCGATCAGTGTTCTATTTTTGACGCATTAATACTTCTAAGGCCATTTGGGCCGCATGCTGTTCTGCTTCTTTTTTCGAACGACCAACACCAATTCCTAATTCTTTTCCATTCATCGATACTTTGGAAACAAATTCTCGATTGTGGGCTGGACCTTTTTCTTGTAATATTTGATACTCAATTAAGCCAACCCCATCGCGCTGGACTAATTCCTGCAACTGGCTCTTATAATCCATTAAATGAGAAAATAAACCTGCATTAATTTTTGGGAAAACAGATTGTCTTAGAAAATCAATAACCGAATCCAATCCCTTATCTAAATAAAGAGCCCCTATAAAAGCTTCAAAAACATCAGCAAGCAAGGCTGGTCTTTCTCTTCCACCAGTCATCTCTTCTCCTTTTCCTAATAATACAAGGTCTCCGAAGGATAACTCATTGGCAAAAGTAACTAAGGATGGTTCACATACTATTGCAGCTCTCAGTTTTGTCAATTCTCCCTCACTCATAAGTGGATATTTTATAAATAGATATTTGGAAACCGTTAACTCAAGGACTGCATCTCCTAAAAACTCAAGTCTTTCATTATCTTCATTCGGTTTTCTCCGATGTTCGTTCACAAATGAAGAGTGAGTAAAAGCTTGTTTTAGCAATCTTTCATCTGCAAATTCAATCCCAATCTTACGTTGGAAATCTTTAAACTGTTGATTAATTGTACGAAAATTCCTATTTTCTTTTCCATTATTTTTCATTTTGAATCACCTTTATTTAATTTTAAACCTCTTTACACTTTCAAATATAAGTTTACGAAACGTAGTGAGAAAACGCAAAAAGAATTAGAAAAACTTGGCATTTGCCAAGTTTTTCGGCAAATGCCTTAGCTTTTCTTATACGATTTAGCAGCAGATATTTTAAACTTAAACTTCCGACTAGCTAATAAAGCCCCGTTCATAACGGAGCTTCATTAACATGAACATTTTAAATTTTTATCGAAAATCGTATTTACTGTCCGTCACTACCTGAATGATAAGCTGATAATGTTTACACTTTAAACTGGCCAAGTAATAACGGACAAAAAATACTTTGTTTTACAAATATACAGTGAGGGTGTTTAACCCTCACCGAAAGAAATTCATTTTAGTTTTATCTCAGAGATTATTGTTTCGCTTTTATGTAATTAACAGCGTCACCAACTGTAGAGATTTTTTCAGCGTCATCATCAGAGATTTCCATATCAAACTCGTCTTCCAATTCCATAACTAATTCTACAACATCAAGGGAATCGGCGCCAAGATCATCTTTAAAAGAAGCTTCTAATTTGACTTCAGATTCTTCAACACCTAGACGATCAACGATAATTTTCGTTACACGTTCTAATACTTCTGCCATGCTTATTCACCTCCCCTCAAGTTATTATAAAGGAATTATCTTAAATAATAAATCTTCTTCACAACATTTTATTACGAAAAATTTAGGACTACATGAACATTCCACCATCGACATGAAGTGTTTGACCTGTCATATATCGACTATCTTCTGACGAAAGAAACACAACAACATTTGCAATATCAGCTGGATCACCAAATCGAGCTAAGGGAATTTGCTGTAGCATTTGTTCCTTTACATCATCATTCAGCTGATTTGTCATATCAGTTGTAATAAATCCTGGCGCGATTGCATTAACAGTAATTCCGCGTGAGGATAGCTCCTTGGCTGTTGTTTTTGTAAGTCCGATTACACCAGACTTTGCTGCAACGTAATTGGCTTGTCCTGGATTTCCGCTAACACCCACAATCGAAGAAATATTAATAATCCTTCCACTTCTTTGTTTCATCATTTGTCTTGTCACAGCTTTTGTACAAAGGAAAACACCTTTTAAGTTGATGTTAATGACATCATCCCATTCATCTTCCTTCATCCTCATAATAAGATTATCTCTTGTAATCCCAGCATTATTAACTAAAATATCAATTTTGCCGAATGTTTCAATCGTTTCTTTCACCATATTAGCAACTGCTTCACTGTCCGCAACATTACATTGATATACGAAAGCATTTCTACCTAAAGCTTTAATTTCTGCTACAACATTGTTTGCTCTCTCTTCGCTTCCCGAGTAATTAACGACAACGTCAGCACCTTGCCTCGCTAATTCAAGTGCAATTTCCCTTCCAATTCCACGGGAAGCTCCTGTCACGATCGCAACTTTTCCTTCTAGCTTCATTGATTTTCCTCCTTTAACAACTCGATTACATTCATACAAGTGTCTTTGTCAGAAACATTAAATGTACGAACTGTTTTATTTATCTTTTTCACTAAACCAGAAAGAACCTTTCCTGGTCCAATTTCGATAAAAGTGTCTACACCTAACTGGAGCATTCTTTGGACAGAATCCTCCCATAGGACAGGAGAGTATAGCTGCTCAATTAAACGCTCTTTCATTTCATCAATTGATGTCATTTCTCTTGCTGTCACATTCGCAATTACTGGGACTGCTGCATCATTCATATGAAAATCGTTTAGCACTGATGTGAATTTCTCTGCTGCAGGCTTCATTAGTTCGGAATGGAATGGTCCACTTACCACTAGCGGCATCACCCGTTTAGCACCTGATTCTTTTGCTTTAAGTGAAGCTAGCTCCACACCTTTTCTTGAACCCGAAATAACAATCTGACCAGGACAATTTAAATTTGCTAATTGAACAATTGTCCCTTCAGTCGTAATCTCTTCCGTAATTTCGCGAAGCTTATCTCGATCAAGACCAAGTACTGCTGCCATCGTTCCTTCACCGTTCGGCACGGCCTCCTCCATATATTCACCTCTTTTTCGGACAGCGTAAACACCATCTTCAAAAGAAATGACTCCAGCAGCAACAAGTGCTGTATATTCACCGAGGCTATGTCCCGCAACATAATCAGGCTTTACTCCAGATTGTTTAAAATACTCTAGTATAGCAATGCATGTTGTTAATAAAGCAGGTTGGGCATTTGTAGTTAATGTTAACTCTTCTTGAGGCCCATTAAAAATTAACTCTGAAAGCGGAAGATTTAATTTTTTATCCGCTTTTTGAAAAAAGGCCATTACCGATTGTTCAGCTTCAGCAAGTGCTAAACCCATACCGACTGTTTGCGATCCTTGCCCTGGAAATATAAAAGCTATTTTTCCCATCTATTCTTCCCCTTTATATGATTGTCCTTGATAACTATTTTTGAGATTCTTTTTCTACCGCTTCTTTAATCGTATTAGATACATTGTATTCAACCATTTCTCTCGTTTGCTTTATAGCACTAAATATCGCATTTGCATCAGAAGAGCCGTGTGCCTTAATTACTGGTGCTTTAAGACCAAATAATCCTGCACCACCATACTCGGAATAATCCATTTTTGCTTTTAATTGCATTAAATCCGGCTTCAATACAGCTGCTGCCAACTTGCTTTTAAAGCTGCTCATCAAAGAGTCTTTAAGCATCTTAAAAACGGTCATTGCTGTACCTTCAATCGTTTTTAACACCATATTCCCTGTAAATCCATCCGTAACAACAACATCAGCTACACCGTCTAGTAAATCTCGCGCTTCAACATTCCCAATAAAATGAATGTCTGCCCCCTGCAAAAGTTGGAAGGTATTTTTCGTTAGTTCATTTCCCTTTTTTTCTTCTGTTCCGATGTTAAGGAGACCAACACGAGGATTAGACACCCCACGAACTTTCTCAGCATATATCGCTCCCATAAGGGCGTATTGCAGTAAATGCTCAGGCTTCGCATCAGCATTGGCACCAACATCTAACAGGAGAAAGCCTTCTCCACCAATCGTTGGCAATGTCGGTGCTAAGGCAGGGCGTTCTATGCCTTCAATTCGCCCTACAACGAATAATCCAGCAGCCATTAGTGCACCCGTATTGCCTGCGGATATACAAGCATCTGCTTGTCCATCCGCAACTAATTGTGCAGCCATTACCATTGACGCTGTCTTTTTTCGTCTCACCGCTCTTACAGGCTCATCTGTTGGTAATATTACCTCTTCAGTATGTAGAACATCAATTTGGTCACGTTTCGATAAATACTCATTTATTTTCAATTCGTCCCCAACAAGGGTAATATGTATATCACGATAACTTTCGACAGCTTTCATAGCTCCAAGGACAATTTCCTTCGGAGCATTGTCTCCTCCCATTGCATCAATAACTATTTTCATGCAGAGCTACATCCTTTATGATCTTATTTTGATAAAATAATATTAGTCTAATGTTTGCCTCCAGAGCGATACATGATAAATTCGCCTTTAAAAACTAATTCATTATTCACAAAGCTTGTTACTTCAACGATGGTTCTTCCTTTTTCCGCATCAATTTTAACAACTTTAGCTTTCGCTATTACTCTTTCATTTTCTTTTACAGAACGTGTAAACTGGATATTAGCTTTAGCAGTTAATGCAAGCTCATCATTCATTAAAGCAACTGCGAGCGAATTTGCCTGTGCAAATAAATGATGTCCTCTGGCAATTTGATTTCTTTTAAATACATGCTCCGCTTTAATATCTAATATGGAAATGGCCGTTTTATCTAATTCAATATCAATAATTTCACCAATAATCTCATCGATTGGTAATGCTCGTACTTCTTCATCAAAATTCTTTTCAGCGACATGTTTAATCCGTTCTCTCAACTCTGGGATTGCTAATTCAAGTCGATCCAGGCGAATTGTTTGGACACTGACGGAAAATTTTTCAGCAAGATCTTCATCTGTAATAAAAGGGTTTTCCTTAATTGTCGCCGCTAATAATTGCTGTCTATCTTTCTTATTTCTTCTCATTTATCACACCGTCCGAGATATTAAGACTAGGTACTAATAGTAGTATATAATCAATAATGATATTAATCAAGCTTTTCTCCTTTAAGAACACCTGATTCTTTTAAATAATTTCTTAAATGGACATACTCATCTGCAGTCCAAAATTCCTTTGTTTGCACAAGCTCCGCTGCATCTATTCTCGCTGTTTCTAATGCACGATAATCATGAACCATGTCAGCTATCTTAAACTCTGGGAGACCGCTCTGTTTTTTTCCAAAAAAGTCACCTGGCCCTCTTAATTCAAGATCCTTTTCACTTAGTACAAAACCATCATTCGTGTCTGTCATGATCTTCATACGTTCTTTTCCCACTTCTGATTTAGGATCGGCAAGAAGAATACAGTATGATTGTTCACTTCCTCTTCCTACTCTTCCTCTTAATTGATGCAATTGGGCAAGCCCAAATCGCTCTGCATCATATATGACCATTATTGTTGCATTTGGAACATTTACACCAACCTCAACAACAGTTGTTGAAACAAGTATTTGCAGATCATTTACACTAAATGCTTTCATCACAGTCTCTTTTTCTTCTGCTGTTAATCTACCATGCATTAACCCAACTTCGTACCTACCTTGAAAATAATGGATTAATGAGCTATGTACATCAATTGCATTTTGTACATCCAGTTTATCTGACTCTTCGATAAGTGGACAAATGACATATGCCTGATGACCTTTAGCTAATTCCTTTTCTACAAAACCTAGAACGCGGTCCAACATGTTTTCTTTCGCCCAATAAGTCTCAATTGTTTTCCTGCCTGCTGGCATTTCATCAATAATAGAAACATCCATTTCACCAAACACAGTAATAGCTAATGTTCGAGGGATTGGGGTAGCTGTCATGAATAACACATCCGGATTTTCACCTTTTTCACGTAAAATCCTTCTTTGCCCAACACCAAAACGATGCTGCTCATCTGTAATAACAAGCCCAAGTTGATTGAATTCTACTTCCTCTTGGATTAATGCATGTGTGCCAATTAAGATGTCAATATCTCCAGTTTTCAATTGCATTAACAACTCTCGCCGCCGTTTTCCTTTAATTGAACTTGTTAACAGCTCACAGCGAACATCGAATGACTGCAGCATCATTGTCAAAGATTGCGCATGCTGCTCTGCCAAAATCTCTGTCGGTACCATTAACGCCCCTTGATAACCGGCGCTCACACTTGCAAAAAGAGCAATCGCTGCTACTGCAGTTTTACCAGACCCTACATCACCTTGTAAGAGTCGATTCATTCTATAAGGAGATTTCATATCTGAGAGAATTTCATTAATAACTCGTTTTTGAGCATTCGTTAACGAAAATGGGAGGGAATGAATAAAAGCCTTTATTTTTTCGAGGTCATACTTTTGTGTAACTCCTTTTGAATTCTCTCTTTCCACTTTTCTTAACGCTTGCATTTTTAATTGAAAATAAAAAAACTCTTCAAAAACAAACCTTCTCCTTGCTTGTTTAAGCTCATGCTCGTTCGTTGGAAAGTGCAAAGTTTTTAAAGCATGCTTCCGATCCATAAGCTTATATGAATTTACATATTTTACAGGTAAATTTTCTTCAATACATTGACCATATTGTGTGAAGGCAAGTTTGATAAATCGTCTTATCCCTTTAACTGTCATTTTCCCCTTAACGGCATAAACGGGTTCGAAATCTTTGTTGCTCTTCTGAATGCCAACATGAATTTCATTTACAGTAATCGTTTGACGATGCTGATCCCATTTTCCAGAAACTGTAACAGTTTCATTTATGACTAATTTATTCTTTATATATGGCTGGTTAAATAAAACAGCTTGGATCAAATATCTCTCAACGAGTATTCGAATGGTCAGTCTTGAACGTTTTCTTCCAAAATACATAAGAACAGGCTCACTATGTATCTTCCCTTCAACCGTTACTCTCTCATCATGCTTAACTTCAGCTAAATCTCGAAGGCGATAATCTTCATAACGATATGGAAAATATTCAAGCATATCTTTAACAGTTAAAATATTCATGTCAGCTAAAGCTTCTGCCGTTTCTTCGCCGATTCCTTTAATAGTAGATACAGGCTTTGTTAGTTGAGTATTCACAATTTATTAAACGGTAAAAACCGCTATACCTCCTTTCGTTTTAATTCATAAGACTCCATATATTTCCGTAATAGTCAAAAAAGAAGGGATTGAAGCCCCTTCTTTTCGTTCGTCTTTTTCTAATTTATTCGATTGAAAAAATGAACGCATATAAAGGCTGCTTGCCATCATGCACTTCAATTTCTACATCTTCATATTTTTCACTCATATAGGCTTCAATTGCTGCTACCTCTTCATCCGTAGCATCTTCACCCTTTAAGATAGTGAGAATTTCGGTATCATCATCAAGCATGTCAGCTAGTAAATCTTTAGCTGCTTGCACTTTATCTTTATTTTTTACAATGATTTTCCCTTCCGCAATACCCATGAAATCGTCTTTTTCAATCTCAAGACCATCGATGCTCGTATCGCGAACAGCAAATGTTATTTGCCCTGTTTTCACATGTTGTAGTGCTTCATCCATGCTAGCCTTATTTTGCGCTAAATCAGCAGATGGATTAAAGGAAAGCAAAGCAGACATCCCTTGCGGAACAGTTTTAGAAGGGATCACAACTACTTCTTGCTCAGATACTTCAGCTGCCTGCTGCGCAGCCATTATGATATTCTTATTATTTGGTAGAATAAAAACCTTTTTAGCATTTACTTCTTGAATAGCCTTAACGAGATCTTCAGTACTTGGATTCATTGTTTGGCCGCCTTCAATAACTGCATGCGCCCCAATACTGCGGAATAAATCTGCAATTCCACGCCCCATTGAAACCGTCACGATCCCATATTCTTTTATTTCTTTTGACTTTTGCTCTTTCTCAGAAACAAGAGGTGTTTTCACTTCATCAATAATATTAGAATGCTGCTCTCTCATATTTTCGATTTTCATATTGATTAAGCTGCCATATTGCTGACCGTAAGTTAAACAATCCCCAGGCTGTTCAGAATGAATATGTACTTTTACAACTTCTTCATCAGAAATGACTAGTAATGAATCACCAAGTTCACTTAAATCTTGACGAAACTTTTCTTCCGAAAATGGTTTTTTTGCGAGTTTTTCACTTTCTAGCTTCACCATAAATTCCGTGCAATAGCCAAATACAATATCCTCAGTGTTCATAAAGCTTTGAACATTTTTATGATGTTCAGCATTAACGAGATCATCCATATTTGGAAATACTGTAGGTGCGTCAGGAAGCTGCTCACCCTTCAATTCAGCAAGAAACCCTTCATAAACAAAAACAAGACCTTGACCACCACTATCAACTACCCCAACTTCCTTTAATACAGGTAGTAAATCTGGTGTACGCTCCAAAGAGGCTTTTGCTTCTTTTACAACCGCTTCCATAATGGTTACGATACTATTTTCTTTTTTAGCTATTTGCACTGCTTTTTTTGCTGCATCCTTCGCTACTGTTAAAATCGTTCCCTCAACAGGCTTCATTACTGCTTTATAAGCAGTTTCAACACCATTGTTTAATGCTTGAGCAAATTCCTGACCATTAATTTCAGCCTTCTGCTCAATTGCCTTTGAGAAACCGCGAAATAACTGTGATAAAATCACTCCTGAATTACCGCGTGCTCCCATGAGCAAACCTTTCGAAAGTGCCGAACCGACCTTCCCGATATGTGCTTGGGCATTATTTTTTACTTCCTTTGCACCGGAAGTCATAGACAAATTCATATTTGTTCCCGTATCTCCATCAGGAACAGGGAATACGTTTAGCGCATCTACTAATTTGGCATTAGCAGATAAATGGTTGGCTCCTTGAATAACCATTTCTGCAAAACGCTTTCCGTCTAAAACTTTTATAGACACAAAACTTTCCTCCTCACTACGGGTTCGTTACACGAACACCTTGAACGTAAATATTTACCGAGTCAACCGACAGTCCAACTGTTTGATTAAGAGTGTATTTTACTTTCGATTGGACGTTATGAGCAATCTCGGAAATTTTCGTTCCGTAACTCACAATAATATACATATCAATATGTACTACATCTTCTTCCTGGCGCACAATTACCCCGCGAGTAAAATTCTCTTTACGCAATATTTCTGTTAAGCCATCTTTAATTTGATTTTTTGAGGCCATGCCAACTATTCCATAACAGTCAACAGCCGCTCCACCGGCAATTGTTGCAATTACATCATTTGAAATATCAATTTGCCCATATTTCGTTTTTAATTCGATGGACATTATTCGTTCCCCCTTTTAGCAAAATAAGAAAACGTAAAAATAGACTATCTGCTAGTGAACATTTTACTATATGGATTCAAATATTTAAAGTAATAGTTCTATTCTATATTATAGCTTATAATCCACTATGCTATGTCAAGGAATTTTTCTTGACTTTATTGAAACACAGCTATTGCATTAAAGAAAGTTGTATGATAAATTATTAAAGTATCTTTAATGGCAGAAAAACGAAATAGCTGTTTTTCTCATTAAATTAAAATCGTCATCTAACAGAGCAGATGAAAGCTTAAAATTAGCATCAGCTTTTGTTTTAAGGAGGGAAATAAATATGCCACGCAAATGTGTTGTCACTGGTAAAAAAACAACTACAGGTAATGCACGTTCCCACGCAATGAACGCGAACAAGCGTACTTGGGGTGCTAACCTTCAAAAAGTTCGTATTCTTGTAGACGGTAAGCCAAAACGTGTTTGGGTTTCTGCAAGAGCGCTAAAATCTGGTAAGGTAGAACGCGTATAATAACGCATAAGAGAGTGTCCCAAAAGTCTA
This sequence comes from Cytobacillus sp. Bva_UNVM-123, assembly GCF_046351715.2. Taxonomy (NCBI): domain Bacteria; kingdom Bacillati; phylum Bacillota; class Bacilli; order Caryophanales; family Bacillaceae; genus Cytobacillus; species Cytobacillus sp. Bva_UNVM-123. The sequence continues at coordinate 2,059,883 of NZ_CM177772.1, read as the reverse complement.
ACTTTTAGGTGCACTCTCTTTTTTTGTTCTTATTTACTAATCCGTTGATTTCCGTTCCAGACGCTTCGCTTCCTCAGCGCAAGAACATTTTACTTTAGCACGTTAATAAACTTCATTGGTATTTTAGCAACTATGTATTTACAGCAAAAAATAAAGCACCTACATTGAGGCGCTTTTTCTTTTTGACTTGTTAATTTTTCTTAAAGGTTCCTAACATGGCGCGGACAATGCTACCTAAAAACCTTGGCAGTTTTATTGTATAAAATCTCATTTCTCATGTCCCTCCTCACAATCTTCCACATCCATCTAATATCATTACCATCATATTCAAAATAAAAAGATAAGTACTTATTAATTTCAAGATTAATCATTACTTCTTACAACCATTAATATGCCTGTAGAAAATGAAAAATTACCATAATCATTAATAAGTTCATTGCTAATACATAGTGTTGAACCTAACAGAATATGACGATTTTTTAACGGATACTTAAAGCCTTCAAGAGAAAGATCATGAATTTCAGCTGAAATTGGGATAAAAGAAATATACTTTTTTTCCAAACTTTTTTTTATTGGATAGCTCCCAGGCGCCTTTAAGAAAACAATATTTTTTTGATCAATGATTTCGATTGGAACGTGATTTCCATCCAAGATCGGTTTAATAAGGAGCTGGATGTTAGCAAAAAAATGATCTAATCTGCCGCCAGTCGCTCCAAATATGCGAATTTTATTAGGACGTTGTTCTTTCGCCCACGAAACTGCTAGCTCCATATCTGTTTCATCTTTTTCTGGCCTATATTGATGTAGTTCTCCTACGATTTCTTTAATGTTTGCCAGTTCGCTAACTGTAACAGAGTCAAAGTCACCAAAAGCACTTATCGGTTTTATACCGAGCGAAAACAAAGTTATAACGCCTTTATCTACACCGATCCATCTATCTTGTTCTGTCTCATATTTAGTTAAAAGAGGCAGCAACTGAATTGGTCCGCCTCCTAAAATATTAATGTTCATTCAATCACCTTAAACAGCTTAATCCTGCTATTTCACAGCAGTTTTAATAGCAGAAATGGCGTTTGCACGGTCTTTCGCATTATAGACCGCGGACCCAGCAACAAGTACATTCGCACCCGCTTCAATGCAGAGTTTTGCTGTTTCTACATTTACCCCACCATCTACTTCAATCTCAATATTGAGTCCTCTATCAATTGCTAATTCTTTTACTTCAGTTATTTTTGGAAGGACAGAATGAATAAACTTTTGTCCTCCAAAACCAGGATTGACAGTCATTAGCAAGACTAAATCAACATCTTCTATAATATGTTTAATTGTATTTACTGGTGTCGCGGGGTTTAATACAACACCTGCTTTAACACCAAATGATTTAATGAGATGGATTGTTCGATGCAGATGTCGGCATGCTTCGACATGTACAGTAATATAATCTGCCCCTGCTTTCGCAAATGCCTCAATATATTGATCTGGATTTTCGATCATTAAATGAACATCGAGAGGAAGCTTCGTTACAGGCCGGATTGCTTCGACAATCAGAGGACCAATTGTAATATTTGGGACAAAATGTCCATCCATTACATCGACATGAATATAATCCGCTCCTCCTCGTTCAACATCCTTAATTTCCTCCCCTAATTTCGAAAAATCAGCAGATAATATCGATGGCGCAATTTTTACCATGACTAATACCTCGGCTTTCTATCTTTAATTTCCTGCAAAAAAGTTTTATAGTGCTCATAGCGATATGGGGGAACTTCTCCCATTTCAACTGCTGTTTTAACTGCACATTTAGGCTCAGCGATATGAAGACAACCTCGGAATTTACAATCTTCACTTAATCTTTTTATCTCTGGAAAACAATAATTTAGATCTTCCATTTCAATATTTGTAAATTCGAGAGAACTAAATCCCGGCGTGTCAGCGACTAGCCCATTTCCAACTTCAATCAATTCCACATGTCTTGTCGTATGCTTTCCCCTGCCTAAATGTGAAGATATATCATTTGTTTTCAATTCCAAATTAGGATTTAGCGCATTAAGCAATGAAGATTTTCCAACACCAGACTGGCCTGCAAAAACGGAAATTTCTCCTGATAAATAAGGGTATAATTCTTTAATTCCATCTGCAGTCTCAGAAGAAGTTAACAAGACATCATACCCCGCTTTTTCATATTCAGAAGCATATGAGCGAATGTCTTTATTTTGTGATTCATTTGTCAAATCCATTTTTGTAATACAAATGATGGGTTTTATCTCATTAAATTCGACCAGAACGAGGAAACGGTCAAGCAAAGCAGGGCTAAAATCAGGCTCAACCGCAGAAAAAACAAGAATAGCCTGATCAACATTAGCAATTGGTGGACGAACTAGTTCATTTGTCCGCTTTTTTACTTCGAGAATATAGCCCTCTTTGTCATTTTCGGCTTGAAAGACCACTTCATCACCAACGAGGGGCGTTACTTTATTTTTTCGAAACACCCCACGCCCTCTACATTGCACAATTTCATCTCCACTTAAAACATAATAAAAGCCACTCAATGCTTTAATAATTTTGCCCTCAGGCATAGCAACACTCCTTACTAATAATAAAGTAACAATAAACGCTGCTTGTTATTCTTCATATTGGACGACTTCTTGCAAGATCACACTATTATCTCTCATAATTCGATAGCCTGCTTTATGACCATAAGGAACCAATAATTCTAAACGCATTTTATAATTCTCAGTTATTGTAAATGTATCATAAGGCTCTGTCATATTGTGGATCATATCGTCAATATATATTTGTATTTCCTGTTCTTGTCCTTCTTCCGTTGGTTCATATGGAATAAGCACATCTTTATATACTGTTTTTGGAGGGATTTCTTTCTTCCCTTTTGAGAGAACGACTTTCACTTTACTGCCTTTTGTTAATTCAGTATTAGGAGCTGGATCTTGAGAGATAACTAGACCTTCAGGAATTTGTTCATGATATTCCTCTTTAACAATCTCAATGATGAATCCTGTCGAATCTTGATAAACTTGTAAATTTTTCTGATTATAATCTTTTAGATCCTTTAACGTAATAAGCTCAGGGCCTTTGCTAACTGTTAAAATTAAATCAGTTTCCTCAGGAACGACTGATTGCCCTTCAGAAATATTTTGATCAAGAATCATCCCTTTTGGCTGAGTTTCATCATTTACTTCATTGCTTTCTATTGATTTAAAATGTTCTTTATCTAATAATCGATAGACTTCGTCATAAGAACTACCAACATAATTACCAATTTCGAACTCTTCCTTGCCAAGACTTTCGTAAATCGTTATTTCGGTCCCCTCTTTAACGAGTTTTTCAGCCTTCGGATCCGTTCTAATAACGAGGCCTTTGTCGAGATCGTCATCAGGAATTTGCTTCGTATCACTCACAACGAAACCAGCACCTTCTAGTTCTTTAATTGCCGCTTCGATTTCCTTCCCTGTTACATCAGGGACAGGAACTTCTTTTGGCGACAATAAACCTGGCAATACTGTTAACGTTAAGATAATTAAAATAATTAAACCGACAAAAACTGAAACTAAAACGATTGGCCACTTTTTCCGCTTTTTCTTTTCTTGCTTTTTCTCTTTGTCAGCTTTTTTATTTGTTTCTTTTGTTTCTTTTCCTTCTTTACTGTGCACAACTGTTTCTTCTAAATTTTGATACGTATGCTCATTCGTAATGATTGGAATTGCTTTTGTCGCATCATTATCGATTGGAATCAAGAATTTTTCTTCATTTAAACGACTTGGATCAAGGGCCGTGCTTAAATCTTCTTCCATTTCTTCTGTACTATTATACCGATCGAAAGAATCTTTTGCAGTCGCCTTCAAAACAATATTCTCAACACTTTGGGGAATCGATGGATTCCATCTTCTCAATGAAGGCGTTTCAGACTGTAAATGCTTAAGAGCAATCGAAACAGCTGACTCACCCGAAAACGGCAATCTTCCCGTTAATAGCTCAAACATGACAATTCCTAATGAATAAATATCTGACTTCCGATTAGCCATACCACCTCTTGCTTGCTCAGGAGATAGATAATGAACAGAGCCAATGACTGAATTTGTTTGAGTAATACTTGTTGCACTTAATGCCATAGCAATACCAAAATCAGTAATCTTCACATTTCCTTGGTGATCAATCAAAATATTATGAGGCTTAATATCACGATGAATAATATGGTTTTGGTGTGCATGTGAAATCGCTGAAGTTAGCTGCTTCATAATTTCTATCACTTCTTCGACTTGAAGCGGACTGTTTTGCTGTATGTATTGTTTTAATGTTTGACCATCAACATATTCCATGACGATATAATATATGGAATCTTCTTCCCCAACATCGTATATACTAACAATATTCGGATGCGCTAAACTTGTTGCAGATTGGGCTTCCCGATGAAAACGGCGAATGAATTCTTCATCGTTAGCAAAATCAAGACGGAGCATTTTAAGTGCAACATCACGATCAAGAATCATATCATGCGCGAGGTAAACATTAGCCATACCACCTCCGCCGATTGTTTCGAGAATTTTGTAGCGCCCACTTATTCGTTTTCCTATCATCATAATTCATCACCATTTTCATGACTGCCCAAATACTCTAAAATGATAAGAGTAATATTATCCTCACCGCCACGATTATTAGCCATTTCGATAAATTCAGTTGCTTTATCACTTAAACTATGAGCGTTAGTAAGAATATCTTTCATTTCCGTTTCACTTACTTTATTTGAAAGTCCGTCTGAGCATAAAAGCAATTTATCATCTTCTTCAAAAATAATTGTTTTCACATCTACATTTACGGTTTCTTCAGTACCTAGTGCTCTTAATACTACGTTCTTCATTGGATGATGCTCAGCATCCTCCTTTGAAATTTGCCCTGATCGTACTAACTCATTAACAAGTGAATGATCATCGGTTAATTGTTGAAATCCGTTTTCATTTAAAATATAGCAACGACTATCACCGACATTCAAAATACTAACAAAACGCTCAGTGCAGATGGCTCCAACGATAGTCGTACCCATCCCTTCACATTCTGAAACTGTTTTTGAATGCTCAAATAAAATTGAATTTGTTTGTTCAACATTTGATTTTAGCCATTCTTCTGCTTCATCAGCTGTTTGCAAATTCGTTGTGGCTTCCCAACGTTTCTGCAAATTGGATAATGCCATTTCACTTGCAACATCACCAGCACGATGGCCCCCCATGCCATCTGCTACGATGGCAAGGCGTTGACCACTTTGATTAATGAAAATTCCCCCATTATCTTCATTATGCTGACGAATTTTTCCACGGTCTGTTCTATAAACAGCTTTCATTTTGTCACCTCGTCTCCTCTTTTCGCTCCTTTGCACGAAGTTGTCCACATGCTGCATCGATGTCATGCCCTTGCTCTCTGCGAATCGTTACATTAATTCCATGATTTTTTAATGTTTTTTCAAACTGAAAAATTTTCTCTCTCGGTGTTCTTTCATAGTCTCTTTCAGGAACGTAATTAACTGGTATTAAGTTAACATGGCATTTAATGCCTTTAATTAATTTTGCCAATTCCTCAGCATGTTCTACTTGATCATTCACGCCACCAAATAATCCATACTCAAAGCTAACCCTTCTGCCCGTTTTATTCACGTAATAGCGAATGGAATCCATCAAATCAGGCAATTTATATGCGCGATTGATCGGCATAAGACGACTGCGAAGTTCTGTATTTGGCGCATGAAGAGAAAGCGCAAAATTAATTTGCAAATTTTCATCAGCAAATTGATAAATTTTCGGGATGATTCCACTCGTTGAAACCGTAATATGACGCGCACCAATATTTAAACCACGGTCATGATTAACAATTTTTAAAAATGAAAGCATTTGATCGTAGTTATCAAACGGTTCCCCAATTCCCATTATAACAATTGAGCTTACCCGTTCATCTGTTTCATCAAGCGCTTGCTGTACCTTCACAACTTGGGCGACAATTTCGCCGGCTTCCAAATTTCGTTTAAGACCACCTAGTGTAGACGCGCAGAATGTACAGCCAATTCTGCAGCCTACTTGAGTTGTTACACAAACAGAATTCCCGTATTCATGTCTCATGAGGACGGTTTCAATCGAATAACCGTCATGAAGTTCGAACAAGAACTTTATCGTTCCATCTGATGATTGCTGATGAATAATTGTATTCAAAGTCGTTAATGTAAAGGAACTTGCTAACGATTCTCTCAACGCTTTAGATAAATTCGTCATTTCCTCAAAAGATGAAACCCTCTTCGTGTACAACCAATCAAAAATCTGTTCGGCACGAAATGGCTTCTCGTTCATATTACTTAGCCAATCTTTTAACTCATTTAACTGTAAAGAATAAATGGACGGTTTTTGCTCCATTTATTACACCTTCTTTCTCAGACAAGCAATGTAAAAGCCGTCTGAACCGAAATGCTGAGGCAAGATTTGCAAATCAAAATTACTTATTAACGGGCAAATCACTTCAGGCATTCGCTCCTTTATGCTTAAATCACCTTCGAAGTCTTTATTTTCTAGTAAAAATTCTTTCATTACATGTTGATTTTCTTCCAAATCAACTGTACATGTACTATAAACTAGAATACCACCTTTTTTCAACAAAGGGGAAATAGCTTTTAGCAAGTTTTTCTGGATATTGGCAAGTTGAAATATGTCAGTCTCTTTTTTCGTATATTTCATATCTGGCTTTCTTCTCATAACACCTAGTCCAGAACAAGGGGCATCTAATAATATTCGATCAAATGTTTCAGATTCAAACTGCCCTTGTACCAATCTGCTATCTAATACAGTCGTTTCAATATTTGTTAATCCAAGTCTAGCAGCATTGCTCTTAATAAGTTTTACTTTATGTTCGTGTAAATCAAGCGAGATAACTTTTCCAGTATTCTCTAATTTTTCCGCGATATGAGTTGATTTTCCGCCAGGAGCAGCACAGGCGTCTAATATTAACTCATCTTTAGAAACACCTAAAGCATATGCAGCAAGCATCGAGCTTTCATCTTGGATGGTAATAAATCCTTCCTTAAATACATTCGAATTTGCTAAATTGCCACGATAGCATGTGATGCTTTCGGGAATAATCGAACTAGCTTCAACTTGGAATCCCTCACCAATTAGCTTTTCAATGCACTCTTCTCTTGAGGCTTTTGTCACATTTACCCTAGCTGTCTGTAACGGCGCTGTTAAATTTAACTCACACATCTTTTTTGTTTCTTCAAATCCGAGCTGAGCCACCCATCTTTTTACAAGCCATCCCGGATGGCTCGTCTCAATTGCTAACCTTTCAATTGGATCTGAAATGTTCTCTAGTGAGGGCAGCCCTTGTCTTTGGATATTTCGTAAAACACCATTTACCATACCCGAAATTCCTTTATGTCCACGAAATTTTGCGATTTCAACTGCTTCGTAAATGGCTGCGCGATCAGGAATTTTATCTAAATAAACCATTTGATAAAGAGTTAAGCGAAGTAATTGGTAAACCCAGCTGTCTATTTTTTTCTTACCTTTAAGAAATGGTTCTAAAAAGAAATCGAGACTCATTCTCCGCTGCAATGTTCCATATGTTAATTCTGTCAATAGCCCAATATCTTTAGGGTCAAGCTCATTTTTTTTTATCGCATCATTTAAGAGGAGGTTGCTATAGGACTGGTTCTTTTCAACTGCCTCCAATAGATCAAGTGCCGTTTTGCGAACGTTATTTTTCTTTGTTGTTTTCATTATTTTCTCCTAGTTGATCACCGACAGCAATTTGAGAACTAGCACCGCGTATATATTGTAATGCTGACATTTTTTTCTTGCCTGATGGTTGAAGCTCCGTAATTTTAATAGCCATATCATTTCCAGAAGCAACAACAATCCCGTCATCTTCAATTTTAACAATTGTTCCTGGGGAAGCTTTTGCAGCTATTTTTATTTTTTCCCCCCACCAAATCTTCCATACTGAACCTGCAACTGTTGTATAGGCAACTGGCCACGGGTTTAAACCACGAATATGATTATATATTTCTTCACCCGTATTGCTCCAATCAATTCTCTCTTGTTCTCTTTTAATGTTAGAAGCAAAGGTTGCTTTTTCATCATTTTGTTTTATTGGTGTAAGTTCGCCTTTTAATAATTTAGGGAGTGTTTCTGATAAAAGTTTTGCTCCAGCCATACTTAACTTATCATGAAGGGTCCCAACATTATCCGCTTCGTCAATCGAAACTTCAACCTGTGTTAATATATCGCCCGCATCAAGCTTTTCAGCCATATACATGATCGTAATGCCTGTCTTTTCTTTGCCTTGGATAATGGAATAGTGGATAGGTGCACCACCTCTTAATTCTGGAAGGAGAGATGCATGTACATTAATACAACCGTATTTCGGTGCTGTTAATAATTCATTAGGCAAAATTTGCCCAAATGCTGCCGTAATAATTAAATCAGGATCTAATGCAAGAATTGGATCTAATTCTTCTTTTACTCTTATTTTCTCTGGTTGATATACAGGAATTCCAAGCCTTTCTGCCTCTACCTTAACAGGAGGTGGTGTTAATATTCTTTTTCTACCGACGGGTCGATCAGGCTGTGTAACGACCGCAATGACGTTATATCCATCATTTACAATTTGCTGTAATACTGGAACAGAAAAATCTGGTGTTCCCATAAAAACTATTTTTGTCATTCTTCATCCAACCCTTCCAACTCTTCTTCATCCAAATATCTCGTCACCTTAGAAGTAAATAATATGCCATGTAAATGATCTATTTCATGTAAGATCGCCCGTGCTAAAAAGCCTTCTGCTTCAAATGTATAAAATTTCCCTTTACGGTCTTGTGCTTTAATCTTCACATAGTTAGGTCTATTTACTTCTCCATAAATACCTGGAAAGCTTAAGCAGCCTTCTGGTCCATTTTGTTCACCACTCGTTTCAAGTACAACTGGATTAATCATTTCGATTGTTCCATTCTCATCATCAATGTCAACAATAGCGATTTGATGAGCTAAACCGATTTGTGGTGCAGCAAGACCAACTCCATCATATTCAATCATCGTGTCATACATATCGTGTAATAGCTTCGTTAATTTTTTATCAAAAACGGCCACTTTTTCACACGTAACTTCTAATATTTCAGCTGGGTAAGTTATTATTTTTCTTACTGGCAAAGTAGTTCCTCCAATATTGTACGTATTCATCATTTTCAACCATTTTTACTATATTCATAACAAGATTTCTACATTAAAATATAAGGATTTACATCAACAGAAATTTGCAAGCCGCTTTGAGAAATATCTTGCTGGTATTGATCCAATACATTTTTCAAGGAATTGCTAAGTTCTGGCTCCCGCTTGTATTTTATCAAACATTGATAGCGATATCGATTTTTTATCCGAGGAATCGGGGATGCGACTGGCCCCAAGCAAATCGCTTCTTTCGACAGCCTCGAGCGAAGGTAGGTGGTGATTTTTTCGGTAATTGAAACAACCTTCATTAATTCCTCATGGCTAACTGTAATAAGGGAAAGATAATAAAAAGGTGGGTATTTATGCATTTTCCTCATTAGCATCTCCCTTTCGTAAAACCGATCAAAATCTTGCTCACCTGCTAGTTCTACACTATAATGCTCTGGTGTGTATGTTTGGATTACTACTTCTCCAGCAAGTTTATGTCTACCTGCCCGCCCACTCACCTGTGTTAATAATTGAAACGTTTTTTCCGAGGACCGAAAATCAGGTAAATTAAGCATTGTATCTGCAGATAAAACACCGACTAGCGTTATGTTCGGGAAGTCTAATCCTTTCGCAATCATTTGTGTTCCGAGTAAAATATCGGCATGACCATCTTGAAATTGTTCTAGTAATCTTTCGTGAGAACCCTTCCTACTTGTTGTATCTACATCCATTCGAATAACCCTTGCCTCGGGGAGAACCTTTGCTAATTCCTCTTCAACCTTCTGCGTACCAGTACCAAAATAGCGAATATGTTCACTATCACATTCAGGACAATGATGTGGTACATTCGCTTCATAACCACAATAATGGCATTTCATTTGCTCACTGTAGCGATGATATGTTAATGAAATATCACAATTAGGACAATTCACTACATAGCCACAACCTCTGCACATAACGAATGAAGAGTGACCTCTTTTATTGAGAAAAAGAACAATCTGCTCGTTTTTCACTAATCGGTCTTTTATTTTTTCTAGTAATATTCGAGAAAACATTGAACGATTTCCATCCCGTAATTCTTCTCTCATATCAATAATTTCAACTGTCGGAAGAGGCTGTTTATTCATTCGATTAGGCATATTAAGAAGCTTGTAAACTCCTTTTTGTGCTCGTGCAAAGGATTCAAGAGAAGGAGTTGCACTTCCTAATATAACTGGACACTGATACGTTCGGGCTCTTTCAATTGCAACTTCTCTCGCATGATAGCGCGGATTGTCCTCTTGCTTATAGCTTGTCTCATGCTCTTCATCAATAATGACGATGCCTATATTTTCAAATGGTGCAAAAATAGCGGATCTTGCTCCGACGACAACCTTTACTTCTTTTCGTAAAATTTTCCTCCACTCATCATATTTCTCTCCTGCCGAAAGTCCACTATGAAGAACAGCAACTTGAGCACCGAATCGTCCTTTAAATCGTTTTACCATTTGTGGTGTTAGTGATATTTCCGGTACAAGAACGATCGCTTCTTTACCATCCTCCAGAACCTTTTGTATCGATTGTAGATAGACTTCTGTTTTTCCGCTACCTGTAACACCGTATAGTAAAAAAACATCGTGCTGCTTTTTTTCTATTGACGTTATGATAGGCGAAATTGCGTTTTTCTGATCGATTGTTAGCGGAAACGGCTTACTATTTTCAAACTTTCTTTCCTCAAATGGGTCTCGGTAAATTTCCATTTCCTTTTCTAGTAGAAAATCTTTTTTTATCAATCCTTTTATTACAGCTGAAGAAACCCCTAAAGTCGCAAGTAGTTCACGCTGTTCAATAACAGTACCTTCATTTTCAAGAAAGTAATCAAATACTTGCTTCTGTCTAATTGCCTGTCCTGACAATTTTTCAATCTCCACTGCTAATTGCTCACTGCTTAGATTTGAATAAATATATTTTAGCTTTTTCTTTTTTACTCGTTCCTTTACTTCGTAAATGATCTCAATATTACCATTTGCTGCTTCTTTTTGAAGTAAATATAAAGAACCATACTTTAATGCATCTTCCCAAAGAACGGGCTGCTGAGCTTGAAAAATGGTTTGAATATCGGCTGGCAAATCTCCTCTATTCTTTACCTTTTCAGTTAATCGGAGCTTTTTCTCATATTTTGCTTTTAAAGCTGCAGGCAACATCGCTTGAAATGCAGATATTTTGTAGCATAACGTAGTTTCTGTTAGCCAATCTCCTAATGACAGAAGCTCTTCATTTAGCACGGGTGTTAAATCCATTGGTTCAATTAATTCTCTTAATTTCCTAAAGGATGATTCTGCTTTTAGATCGGTAACAAATCCTTGAATTTTTCTTGGACCGAACGGAACAACTACTCTCATACCACGTTTTATTACATCTACTAAATGGTCTGGAATTAAATAATCAAAAGTCTTGTCCGTTTGTTTTGTTGGCACATCGACAATAACACTTGCTACATTCATTCATTTTCATCCCTTAATAATTGACAAGCTTCCTCAAGTATTTTCTCAGCTACTTCATGCTTAGACATTATAGGCAGATCAATTGAAGTTCCATCACGCTTAAACAATGTCACAATATTCGTATCGGTTTCAAAACCAGCGCCTTCAGCCTTCACATTATTTGCAACAATCATATCGACATTTTTTTTCATTAACTTTGCTTTTGCATATTCTGCTACATTGTCCGTTTCAGCAGCAAAGCCAATTAAGATTTGCTTATCTTTTTGTTTACCAAGTTCTAATAAAATATCATGCGTACGTTCTAATTCTAATATTTGTTCACCTGGCTGTTTTTTAATTTTATGATCATAACTGATCTTCGGGCGATAATCTGCAACTGCAGCAGTCTTAATGATAATATCTGCATTCATATATTCTTCCATTACTGCCTCATACATTTGTTGAGCACTTTCCACTTGAATAAGATTTACTCCAGCTGGTGGTTGGATTGACACTGGGCCTGATATAAGAATGACCTCTGCACCTGCTTTAACAGATTCTTCTGCAATGGCATAGCCCATTTTCCCAGAAGAATGATTTGAAATATATCTTACAGCATCGATTTTCTCTCTCGTAGGGCCCGCGGTAACGACAATTTTTTTTCCCAAAAGCTTAGGATGATCTTGGTGAAAATAGCGACGAATGTTCTCAATAATTTTCTCAGGCTCTTCTAATCTCCCTTTACCAACATAGCCGCAGGCCAAATGACCCTCAGATGGCTCGATAAAACGGTAACCAAAACGGTTTAATATTTGAATGTTGTTTACTACTGCTGGATGGTTAAACATATGAACATTCATCGCTGGGGCAATCCATACAGGAGCAGTTGCTGCTAGTAATGTCGTTGAAATCATATTGTCGGCAATTCCATGTGCTAGTTTCCCGATTATATTAGCAGTGGCAGGCGCAATCAAAATTAAATCAGCCCAATCAGCTAAATGAATATGTGCAATCACTTTCGAATCTTTCTCATCAAAAGTATTTGTAAAAACATCATTTCTTGATAATGCTTGGAATGTTAGCGGATTTACAAACTCCATTGCAGACTCACTCAAAATTACTTTTACTTCTGCACCCGCCTGAGTAAGCTTACTCGTTAAGGCAGCAGCTTTATATACGGCAATGCCACCAGTTACACATAATAGAATTTTTTTTCCGTTTAGCATCGTTAAAGACCCCCATGCAAACTAATCTAAAAAAGCCTTAGCGTGTTTGTTCCAATCTTGTTTTGAAGCTTGTCCAATTCATTCATATACTTGGACAACCCGCTAAAGGTTTTTTCTCCATATTATCTTTTATTATGCAAGAATAAATCATATTTTTCATTAAAAATAAAAATAACAACCCCTAAAAAGGTTGTTATTTTGAACATTTATTCGTTAATCTCTTCGCCTTGCTTTGTCGGAACACGGTAATGAAGAACATCTGCATTAATTTCTTCAAGCGCTTTACCAACATTTTTAAACGAGACATATTTATCAAGTATAAGCTTTTCATTTACTTGTAACTTTCTTGCCCGCTTGGCAGCGACAGAAACTAGTGAATATTTTGAATCAATCTTTGTCATTAATGAATCAATAGAAGGATAAAGCATTATTAATCTACCTCCAGCATTTTTCGATATCGTGGTTCAATACGTTCTCTTCGTAAATGTTCTGCGATAACGATCGCGTTAATTTTTTCACAAGCATGGGCAATCTCATCATTTTCTACAACATAATCGTATAAATGCATCATTTCAATTTCTTCTTTTGCAACAGACATCCGATTATTTATAATATCTTCCGTTTCGGTACCCCTCGTAACAATTCTGTTTTTTAGTTCAGACAGGCTTGGTGGTACAAGGAAAATAAATAAACCATCAGGAAATTTCTCGCGAACTTGGCGCGCACCTTGAACTTCAATTTCTAAAAAGACATCCTTTCCTTTTTCTAACGTCTCCTTTACATAGTCAACAGGTGTGCCATAGTAGTTTCCTACAAATTCAGCGTATTCCAGAAGTTTTCCTTGCTCAATTAAAGATTCGAACTCTTCACGGGATTTAAAAAAATAATCGATGCCATCTACTTCGCCTTCTCTTGGCTTTCTAGTAGTCATTGAAATTGAATATTCAAAGGCAGTATCAGGCTGTGAAAAAATTTCTTTCCGAACAGTCCCTTTGCCTACACCAGAAGGGCCGGACAAAACAATTAGTATACCTTTTTCTTTCATCAAAGTCTCCTACCCTTCATCGAGATTTTCATCGCGGTCATCTAGGCGATGGGCAACTGTTTCCGGTTGCACCGCAGATAAGATTACATGATCACTATCCATGACAATAACGGCTCTCGTCCTGCGGCCATATGTAGCATCAATTAATGAACCGCGATCGCGTGCATCCTGGATAATTCTCTTTATGGGTGCTGATTCAGGGCTGACAATAGAGATAATTCGATTAGCAGAAACAATATTGCCAAAACCTATATTAATTAATTTGATCGACATCTAGGTCCTCCAACCATCAAATATATATTTTGACCCTATATACATGTTTCTAAACAGGGTCGATCTTTATCTTTCATAAAAAATAACATTTTATAGAAAAAAAGCAATAATAAAAAAGGGTAATAGAAAATTTATCTATTACCTTTAGGATTATATCATACTTTATTTTCTTTTTCTTGCTAAAAATGAGCCAGCAAGTAAAAAAGTTGGGATTGCAGCAAGTCCAACAATCGTAAACCAGTCATGCATGTCGATCGAAACTGTATGGAAGATCGGCTGTAAAGGTGGGTAGTATATAACGACAAAGAGTAATAGCAATGATGATATGACAGCCCATACTAAATATTTATTGCCAAACGGATTTCGAGCAAACACCGATTTTTCACTCCGGCAATCAAACACATGGATGAGCTGAGCAAGAACTAAAGTTGAAAATGCAACGGTTTGGGCATATTCAAGCTCATCTGGATGTGCTTGATAGGCAAAAATAAAGGCCAATAATGTAACAACACCAATTAGAAAACCACGCGATACAACTTTCCAGCCAAGGCCTCTTGAGAATACACCTTCCTTCGGATTTCTTGGCTTTCGCTTCATCACATCATCCTCAGGCTCATCAAGTCCTAAAGCCATTGCAGGAAGTCCATCCGTAACTAAGTTTACCCATAAAATTTGGATTGGGACTAATGGGAGCGGGTAGCCCAATAGCATCGCAAATAGCATAACAAGAATTTCCCCCACATTCGAAGCTAATAAATATCGAATAAATTTTCTAATATTCTCGTAAATATTTCTTCCTTCTTTAATCGCTGCTTTTATCGTTGCGAAATTATCATCAAGTAGAACGAGTGCTGAAGCTTCTTTCGCTACATCAGTACCTGTTATCCCCATAGCCACACCGATATCAGCTGCTTTAATTGCTGGAGCATCATTAACCCCATCACCTGTCATTGCAACGATATGTCCTTTGCTTTGTAAGGCTTTCACGATTTTTAATTTATGTTCTGGGGAAACACGTGCAAAAACAGAAACATCCTCTACGATGTCTTTAAGCTCATCTATATCCATTTTAGAAAGCGCTTGACCATCTACTACCTTCGAAGACTTCGTCATAATCCCCAGCTGCTTCGCTATTGCTTTTGCAGTGATCACGTGATCACCAGTTATCATAATTGTTTTTATACCTGCTTCCTTACATTCCTTAACCGCCTCTTTTACTTCTGGGCGAGGCGGATCGATCATACCTTGAAGTCCGATAAAAATTAAATCCTTCTCCGCTTCATCTTCATGTAAAATGATTGTTTTTGCTGGGATTTCTTTAAATCCAATGGCTATTGTTCTTAAAGCTTTAGAAGCAAGTCCTTCAATCGATGTCTGGATTTTATGTGCTATTTCATTTGACATAAAATTGCGTTTACTATCCCAGAATACCGTCTTACTGATTCTAACTAATACATCTGGTGCCCCTTTTGTAATGACAAATTGTCTGCCATTTTGATCCTTAACAATGATGCTCATCATTTTTCTAGTTGAATCAAATGGAAATTCCTTCACAATATGATAGCTATTTAATAAACTATTTCGACTAAAGCCGGCTTTCATTCCTGCAACGAGTAATGCCCCTTCTGTTGGATCACCATCAATAAAATATTCGTTATTCTTCTGCTTAATTTCAGCATGATTGCAAAGCATCCCAAATATAAGAAGTTGCTGTAGGGCTTTATCTTTTTTCGGTTCAATGATGTTGTGATTGTTATAAAAGTTACCTTTTGGTTCATATCCAACCCCATCGACAAGCCACTCCCGTCCACCACTCCATAGATGCGTAACAGTCATTTCGTTTTGTGTTAACGTTCCGGTTTTGTCTGAACAAATTACGGAGGCACATCCTAATGTTTCGACAGCAGGAAGTTTTCTAACAATCGCTTTTTGCTTTATCATTCTCTGAACTCCAAGTGATAATGCAACTGTAACAATTGCTGGCAATCCTTCAGGGATCGCTGCAACTGCTAATGAAACACCTGCGAGAAACATCGTATAAATATCATGGCCTCGTATTACACCAGCTATTACGACTAAAACGGTCAAGATTAGAGCGACCGTTATTAATATCTTACCTAATTGTTCAAGACGTCTCTGCAGCGGAGTTGTCATGGATTCAGCCGTTTGCAATAAATCTGCAATCTTACCCATTGCCGTCTTCATTCCAGTCCCAATGACAATACCGACACCGCTTCCTCTTGTAACTAATGTACTCATAAAAGCCATATTTTCCATATCACCGATTGAAACATTCGCTGATTTTATCGGCCCAGTTGATTTTGAAACAGGTAATGATTCACCCGTTAATGCTGATTCTTCAACTTCAAGGCTGTTTGATTCAATTATTCTTACATCTGCACCAATACGGTCTCCAGTTGAAAACTTAATAATATCTCCAACGACAACTTCCTTTGAAGGAATCTTTATCCATTCTCCATTTCTTAATACATGCACTTGAGGGGCAGAAAGCTCCTTTAGGGCGTGTAACGATCTTTCTGCCTTTCTTTCTTGGAAATATCCGAGCAAGCCATTTATAAGCACAATTGCTATGATCGCAATCGCATCAATGTATTCACCGAGTAAGCCTGAAATAAGAGTTGCTGCCAAAAGGACAAGTACCATAAAATCTTTAAATTGACTAAAAAATAGGAGCAATGCCGATTGTTTCTCACCTTCAACAAGTTCATTTAAACCATATTGGTTTCTTCGTTTTTCTACCTCATCGTTCGTCAAGCCTAACTCACTATCAATACCAAGAGCCTGCTTAACTTCTGTTTCGTTCATTTCATGAAATCTCATCGGGTCATCACACTTCCTCCTATTATATAAGCTATTTTTTATGTACATAGCGAAACTATTCCATTCATCTAAAGAAAGCTTATTCAGCCTCGTCCAAAAAAATGCTATTATATTAGGAACGAAGGTTAAAAACGCCACATCCTGTGGCAACACCTTCATTTGCACATCCTGTGCGTCAAGCGGAAGCGGCTTGTTCAGGGGCGACAAGCACAAGACGATTCTCATGGAAAGGTTGTACTTTACCTTTCTAGGAGAATTGACTTGTGACCTCGAGCCCCTAGCCGCTGAAGCTAGACAATAAGAGGAACGAAGGTTAAAAACGCCACGTCCTGTGGCAACACCTTCATTTGCACATCCTGTGCGTCAAACGGAAGCGGCTTGCATATGGAAGTTATTTTAAATAGAAAAGGATGTTTCTAATGTCATTTGATGGATTATTTACGAGGGCAATGACAAATGAGCTTGCCAACGAATTAAAAGGCGGAAGAATTAGTAAAATTCATCAACCTTATAAAAATGAAATTATTTTAGTAGTAAGAGCAAACGGAAAAAATCATAAGTTGCTTTTATCAGCCCACCCAAGCTATGCTAGAGTACAATTAACAAGTGAGGAATATGATAATCCTCCTGAGCCCCCGATGTTTTGTATGTTATTACGCAAACATCTTGAAGGTTTTTTTCTTGAAGACATTCGCCAAATTAATTTAGACCGTATTATTATTTTTGAAGTTAAAGGAAGAAATGAAATTGGAGATACGTCATACAAACAATTAATTATTGAAATAATGGGAAGACACAGTAATATTACTTTAGTTGATAAAACAAGAAATATTATTTTAGACAGTATTAAACACGTTTCCTATGCTGTAAACAGTTTTCGTGCTATTTTACCAGGGCAGGAATATGTTCTTCCTCCTCAACAAGATAAATTGAATCCTCTTGAGGCTGATGAAGATGATCTTTTAAGAATGATTGATTTTAACAATGGAAAGCTTGATAAACAGCTTGTTACACATTTTGCCGGCATATCACCCTTGCTTGCGAAGGAAATCACCTTTCAAGCTGGGCTTGCCAACCGAACAACATTACCAAAAGCTTTTTTAGCTGTTATCGAATTATTGAAGGAGCAAAAAATAAAGCCTTCAATTATTTCAAACAACCAGAAAGATCAATTCTATCTTTTCCCATTAGATCACTTACATGGAGAAATAAAAGAATTTGCTTCATTAAGCGAAATGCTTGACCGCTTTTATTTCGGTAAAGCTGAGAGAGATCGAGTTAAGCAGCAGGGTAACGATTTAGAAAGATTCATTAGTAATGAAAAGGAAAAAAATGAAAAGAAAATTGAGAAGCTTGAGTCAACATTGAAAGAAGCAGAAAATGCCAATATTCTCCAGCTTTACGGAGAATTGCTTACAGCAAATATATATGTGATTCAAAAAGGAATGAAAGAGATTGAGGTGACCAATTACTATGATGAAAATGGTTCTACTCTCATAATTCCTTTAGAACCGCAAAAAACGCCCTCTGAAAATGCACAGAAATATTTTACGAAGTATCAAAAAGCGAAAAATGCCGTTCATATTGTAAAAGAGCAAATTGCCATAGCGAGAGAAGAGCTCGCCTATTTCGAATTATTAATTCAGCAGATCGAATCAGCTTCACCAAAAGATGTTGAAGAGATTAGAGAAGAGCTAATTGAGGGTGGATATTTAAAAACACGCCAGAAAAAACAAAGTAAAAAACCACAAAATATGAAGACTATTTTAGACCTTTACATTTCCTCAGATGCGACTGAAATTTTAGTCGGAAAAAATAATAAACAAAATGATTATTTAACAAATAAATTTGCTGCAAGAGATGAAATATGGCTTCACACAAAAGATATTCCGGGGTCACATGTTGTCATACGCAGTAAAGCACCTTCTGAACAAACGATTATCGAAGCGGCAATATTAGCTGCTTATTTCAGCAAAGCACGTAGTTCCAGCTCTGTCCCAGTCGATTTTACCGAAGTACGACATGTTAAAAAACCTAACGGATCCAAACCTGGATTTGTCATTTATGATCATCAACAAACTGTATATGTGACACCAGATGAAGAAGTTGTTATTGCACTAAGCAAGAAATAGATAAATTTAGTGGGGCTGTCCGATAAGTGCCTGGCTCTCTCCTCACAACACAATATATAGAGTAGCTTTAACTGCTTTTTATCTATATAAAGTGTTGGAGGTGCCAGGCTCTTTGTTTTCGGACAGCCCCTCGCTCTATGCGTGAATAGCTGAGGTTCTCGCCCATTTTTATACTTGTATTTCCAATTAACCTGTCACTCAAAAATCATGAAACTACTTTTTCTTTTCAAATTTCCCACAAATGTTTAAAACACTTAAGTCCCCTTTCAAAAAATAACATGAAACAAGAAAATGATTCATATATTTATAAGAGGTATATTAAAAGGAGGGATTGCATGTTTACAACCACAAAAACATATTATCCGTATATTAGTCCCTTTGATCCTTGTAAGCCAATAACAGTTAAAACCTATTCAACACCTCCCAATTTATATATGGGGTTTCAGCCGCATAATCTCCCGCAATTTACACCGATGGAAGCGTTAAGGGCCGGTACATTATGGAAAGCCTTCTATGACCCCTATTACAGTCCTTTTGAAAAAGCAAAAGGAGTACATGGCTCATGAAGCAGCTTCCAGCGGAATACTACCAATTATTAGAACAGTTACAAGCTGTTGACTTTGTCTTAGTTGAACTAACGTTATACCTTGACACCCATAACGATGACGAAGAGGCCATAAAGCAATTTAATTATTATGCAAGTGAACGAAAAAAATTAAAAAAAGCATATGAAAGTAAATATGGACCACTTATGCATTTCGGTCATAGCTATTCAGGCACCCCTTGGAATTGGGATGATCTACCGTGGCCATGGCAAGTTTAAAAGTGATAAGCATTTTGAAAGAATGAATAAGGGGTGAGACGAAATGTGGGTGTATGAAAAGAAACTGCAATATCCCGTTCGAGTGAGTACTTGCAATCCGACTCTTGCAAAATATCTTATAGAACAGTACGGAGGTGCTGATGGAGAGCTTTCAGCAGCTTTAAGATACTTGAATCAACGTTATACAATCCCTAACAAAATCATCGGGTTACTAACAGATATTGGGACGGAAGAATTTGCGCATTTAGAGATGATTGCAACGATGGTTTACAAACTTACAAAAGATGCTACACCTGATCAAATGATTGCTGCT
The DNA here is from genome assembly GCF_046351715.2 of Cytobacillus sp. Bva_UNVM-123. Taxonomy (NCBI): domain Bacteria; kingdom Bacillati; phylum Bacillota; class Bacilli; order Caryophanales; family Bacillaceae; genus Cytobacillus; species Cytobacillus sp. Bva_UNVM-123. The sequence goes on along the minus strand of NZ_CM177772.1, from coordinate 2,039,571 downwards.
GGTTTAGCTCCTCACTATGCAAACCATGACAATGCCCTTTATTATGAAAATGCAGCTGGCTCACCTTGGACCGCTACATATATCCAGGCAAAAGGAGACCCAATTGCTGATTTATATGAAGACATTGCTGCGGAAGAAAAAGCGAGAGCAACCTACCAATGGATTATTAATATGAGCGATGATCCTGATTTAAATGATGGGTTAAGATTTTTAAGGCAAAGAGAAATAGTTCATTCCCAGCGATTTAGAGAAGCAGTAGAAATTCTAAAAGATGAGCAAGGTAAAAAGAGAATATTCTAAACCCTTTGAAAAGCAAGGTTTCAATTTTATAAATAAGAGAGAGTGTGTCCCAAAAGTATAACTTTAGGGACTCTCACTTTTTTTATGTTCTTATTAGCCTGTCCGTTTATTTCCGTTTCAGATGCTTCGCTTTCCGAGGGACAGACGGTAAGCCCCCCATAACAAAATAAATTATGACTATTGCTTCCACTGTTCAGGATTTTGCCTCCACTCTGAAAGCTTAGCTAAATCTTCTTCCTGAATATATCCCTTTTCATTAGCAATTGTTGTTAGCGTTTCAAAGTCAGTTAGTGAATAGGCTGTAATTTTTGCTTCATCAAGCAATTTTATTCCTTTTTCTAGCTGATACGTAAAAATAGAAACAACACCTAATACTTCACAGCCCGCTTGACGTAATGCATCTACTGCTGTTATGACACTGCCGCCTGTAGAAATCAAATCTTCAACGACCACAACTTTTTGACCGCGTTCTGTTTTTCCTTCAATTTGGTTTCCTTGGCCATGACCTTTAGGCTTTGATCGAACATAACACATTGGCAAATTCATTAACTCACTTACCCACGCTGCATGAGGAATTCCCGCTGTCGCTGTCCCTGCTATTAACTCTACTTCAGGGAAATTTTCTCCAATCAGCTCTTGCAAGCCTCTTGCAATTTCCTTTCTTACAGTTGGATATGACAATGTTAAGCGATTATCACAATAAATAGGTGAACGCATACCAGATGACCATGTAAAAGGATCATTTGGCTTTAAAGCAACCGCCTTAATTTCTAATAAGCTTTCTGCAATTTTTGATTTCATCATCTATTTATCCCCCATGCTTCCTTAAACTGTAAATATGCTTCAAACGGAGTTGTTGATCGCGTAATTGGGCGACCGACAACAATAGCCGAAACCCCTTCCGATTTTGCAAATTGTGGTGTCGCCACTCGCTTTTGGTCTTGGGCTTCATCTGTGTTTAGCCGAATTCCAGGTGAAACTGTTAAAAAATCAGCTCCAAGTAATCGGCGAATCGACCTTGCCTCATGAGTTGAGCAAACAACACCATCTAAATGAGCGCTTTTTGCTAAAGAAGCATAGTGCAAGACTGATTCTTCAAGTGATACTTGAATGAGTTGTTCTGATTTCATTTGTTCTTCTGAAGTGCTTGTCAACTGAGTAACAGCTACACAAGCTGCACGTTTTCTTCCCGATTCCGTACCCGCTGTGAGACCATCCAATGCAGCTTCCATCATTTCTTTGCCTCCCGCAGCATGAACAGTGACAAGATCACATCCAAGACGTGCGAGACCCTTCATCGCACTTTTCACCGTATTCGGAATGTCATATAGCTTTAAATCAAGGAAGATATCATGACCTTTTTCTTTAAGGTTATAAACCATTTCTGGCCCTTCCTGATAAAAAAGTTCCATCCCAATTTTCAGGAAAAGTTTTTCATCGTCAAATTTAGTTAAAAACTGGATTACTTCCTTTTTGTTTGCAAAATCTAACGCAATGATCGGTGTTGTTCTCAAAGGCCCTTCCAGCTCCTTCCTATACATTCAGATATATGATCAAATCCAAGGGAATTCATTAACTCAGGCAATTCATCAATAATTGTCGGACAAACAAATGGATCGACAAAATTTGCTGTACCTACCGCAACCGCACTTGCTCCTGCGTAGTAAAATTCGAGGACATCTTCAGCTGATTGAATGCCCCCCATCCCAATGATCGGAAGCTGAACATGTTGGCTAACTTCATAAATCATTCGAATGGCAACTGGCTTAATGGCAGGCCCTGACAGACCGCCGGTTTTGTTCGCTAAAATGGGGTTTCCTGTTTTAAGATCAATGCTCATTCCTAGAAGCGTATTAATCATCGTTAGTCCATCAGCTCCACCAGCTTCAACCGCTTTTGCCATTTCTACAATATTTGTAACATTCGGTGATAACTTCACATAAACAGGCACTTCAGATACTTCTTTTACTTTCTTCGTTAAATTTTTTGCAACTTCTGGAATTGTGCCGAAGGCAATTCCCCCGGTCTTGACATTTGGACAAGAAATATTTAATTCAAGAGCATGAACATTACGTACTTTGGAAATTTCTTTTGCGACTTCTATATAATCTTCTTCCATTGAACCAGCGACATTCGCGATGATAGGAACGTCAAATTGCTCAAGCCACAGCAGTTCTTCATTTATCACTTTTTCTAAACCAGGATTTTGCAGCCCGATAGCATTAAGCATACCAGCATTCGTTTCTGCAACTCGTGGTGTTGGATTTCCGAAACGAGGCTCTAGGGTAGTCGCTTTTATCATAATTGCTCCAAGTAAGCTTAAATCATACAGTTGACTAAATTCTCTCCCAAAACCGAAGCAACCAGAAGCTGGCATGATTGGATTTTTCAATTGTAGACCTGGCAAGTTTGTTTGCAAGGATTTCATAGCTTAACCTCCCCTGCTTTAAAAACTGGTCCATCACTACAAATCTTTTTATATGTGTAACCTGTTGAATCATCCACTGTTTCACATACACATGCGAAACATGCACCAATTCCGCAAGCCATACGTTCCTCTAATGATAGATATACTTTCTTATGTTTATACTCCATTTCAAGTGCTCTAAGCATTGGAGTCGGTCCGCATGAATATAAAATATCAAAGGATAAGTTTTTCTTCTCTATCACATTCGTAACAAACCCTTTATAGCCATATGTGCCGTCTACTGTTGCAATATAAGTATCTCCAAGACTTGTAAAGGCCTGTTCGTAAAACACAGCCCTTTTTGATTGAAATCCAAGAACATGAATAACTTTAATTCCTTGTTCAACAAGCTGTTTCGATAGTTCATATAATGGGGGTACCCCAATTCCACCACCAACAAGTAAGGCTGTTTCCCCTCGTTTGGCTTCATTCACAGGAAAACCATGACCAAGCGGGCCTAATACATCAACAACATCACCACTTTGCTTCTGTGATAGTAATGTCGTTCCTTTACCTTCTGTCCGATAAATACACGTAAATTGACTTTTAGTCTGCTCAATATTCGCTATACTAATCGGTCTTCTAAGTAAAGGACTAGAGCTGTCTGAAACCTTTAAATGGACAAATTGGCCTGGTTCTCCCATTTCATGAACGAGCTCACCTTGAAGGGTGAGCTCAAAAATATGTTGTGCAATTTCGTGTTGTGAGACTATCTTACATTGTTCCTTTTTTATCATGCCCGTTCATTCCTTTTATCCCAAACGATATGACCATTCACAATTGTCATTATTGGCCAGCCTTTGCATTCCCAATTTGCGAATGGAGTATTTTTCCCCTTTGAAAAAAATGTTTCAATATTAATTTTTTCAGTTTGTTCTAAATCTATTAATACTAAATCCGCGTCCGCTCCTACTTCGATTTTACCTGAAGTAAGATTGAAAGCTTCAGACGGCCTTATCGTAAATAAATCGATAAGCTGTTTTAAGGAGAGGATTCCTTTTTGAACAAAATGAGTGTAAAGAAGTGGGAAAGCTGTTTCTAAACCCACAATTCCAAATGGGGCGAGCTCCATTCCCCAAGCTTTTTCCTCTTCCGTATGTGGGGCATGATCTGTCGCAATAAAATCAATTGTTCCATCAAGAATGCCTGCAATTAGAGCTTCTTGATCAGCCTTTCCTCTTAAAGGGGGATTCATTTTGTAATTCGTATCTAAACCGGGTATATCTTCTTCACATAATAGGAGATGATGCGGAGTTACTTCTGCTGTTACCTTAATACCTGCACGCTTTGCATCTCTTACGACTCTGACAGACTCCTTTGTACTTATATGACATACATGATAATGACAATTGGCTGCTTCCGCTAAAAGCACATCCCTTGCTATATGAACAGACTCACAAACTGAAGGAATCCCATTTAAACCATGTTTATTTGAAAATACACCTTCATGAACAGCACCTTTATTAATTAATGTATCTTCTTCACAATGAGCAACAATCGGCATCTTAATTTCTGCAGCTTTTTTCATCGCAGCTAACATCATAGATGCTGATTGAACTCCAACCCCATCATCAGTAAATGCGAATGCCCCAGCAGCTTTTAGAGCTTGAAAATCTGTTAGCTCACTTCCAACCTCGCGGACAGTGATTGAGGCATATGGGAGAACTTTGACAACAGCCGTTTCCTCAATTCGCTTATTTAACCACTCTAATTGTTCCTTCGTATCTGGAACTGGTCTCGTGTTTGGCATTGCTGCCACTGTAGTATATCCACCTCTTGCAGCGGCCTTCGTACCTGTCGCAATCGTTTCTTTTTTTTCCCCGCCTGGCTCGCGTAAATGAACGTGTAAATCAATAAAACCTGGAGCAATTAAGCGCCCATTTGCATCAATGGTTCTTTCAGACTTCCTATCAATATGATGAGCTATCTCTAATATCTTTCCTGATTCAATATAAATATCCACTTGTATTTGTTCATTATCATTAATAAGCAACCGGCCATTTTTGATGATTATGGACATGATTATCGCTCCCTTCCGCTTGTTCAATGGCTCGTTTTAAAACAGCCATTCTAACATATACACCGTTTTCCATTTGTTTGAAAATTCGCGACCGTTCACATTCTACTAAACTATCAGCTATTTCTACATCCCGATTTACAGGTGCTGGATGCATGATAATACTCCCTTGCTTCATTCTGCTTTCTCGTTCTACAGTTAGGCCATATGCATGATGATAATCTTCGGCAGATTTTTTTTCTTTTTCATTATGACGCTCATGCTGTATTCTAAGCAGCATGACTACATCTGAAGTTTCAATGGCTGTGTCGATCTTTTCATATGTGCCATGCTCAACTATCTCATTATCAAACCACTCAAATGGTCCAGAAAAAACTACATTGGCCCCAAGCCTTACAAGTGCGTCTGCATTTGACCTTGCTACACGGCTATGTCTTATATCTCCAACAATCGCTATTTTTAATCCTTCGAATCGACCAAACTCTTGCTGAATGGTTAATAAATCAAGCAGTGATTGTGTTGGATGATGACCACATCCATCACCTGCATTGATTACTGCAACATTTACCTTCCCTATTAATTCATCAAAATAGCGGTCTTGGCCATGTCGGATGACAATTGAATTTACACCGATTGCCTCTAATGTTTTTACGGTATCGTAAAGTGTTTCTCCTTTTGCCACACTTGATGTACTAACCTCAAATGGAATCGTTTCAAAACCTAATCTCCGCTCTGCAACCTCAAAACTACATTTCGTCCTCGTGCTATTTTCAAAAAATAAATTCGCGGTAAAGATTTTTTCTCGTGGCAACCATTTGCCACCTTTTTGAAAATACTGTGCATCAGCTAAGATTTGATAAATATCAGTAATTGATAACTCTGTTGTGGTTAGTAAATGTTTCAAGTTGAACCCTCCTATTTTGGAAAAGAATAACTAATTTTTCTAAAAAAACACCCTGACAATTGTCAGGGTGTCGAAGAGTTGAAACATATGCCAAAAATATATCGGCAGTCTGCATTCAACACCCTTGCTAGCCTCTCTGGACTTTCTTAAAAGATGTTAGTTATCAGTTTCAAACATATTTTTTTCGATTTTTGGTCGACCAGGTAAAACTAGATTTAAAATTACTCCAAATATCGCAGCTAGTGCCATACCTTGAATTTGAAAACTACCCAAATCAATATGAGCGCCACCAATTCCAATAACTAGAATTACTGAAGCAATCACTAAATTACGTTTTTCACCAAAATCAATTTGACTATCAACAAGCATTCTCAAACCAGATGAAGCAATGATACCGAAAAGTAAGATAGAAACCCCACCCATAACAGGAGTTGGGATTGAGCTAATTAGGGCTGAAATTTTGCCAATAAATCCGAAGATAATCGCAATAACAGCTGCTCCTCCAAGTACGTACACACTGTAAATTTTTGTTATGGCGAGTACACCAATGTTTTCACCGTAAGTCGTTTTCGGTGGTCCACCCATAATAGCGGAAATCATTGTTGCCATTCCATCACCAAGAAGAGAACGATGTAAACCTGGGTCTTTAATATAATCTTTACTTACGACTTTACCTAATACTAGTTGATGGCCAATGTGTTCAGACATCGTCACAATAGCAACTGGTAGCATTAAAAGCAAAAGGTCAGCGGTAATTTTAAAATCATAATCGACGAAAGGAAAGACAAAATCAGGGATTGCAACCCAAGCAGCTTCTTTCACAGGAGTCAAATCAACAACACCAACGAAGTATGCGTAAATATAGCCGCAAATAATTCCCCCTAAAATCGGAATCATACTAATCATCCCTTTGAAATAGACGGACAAAATAATTGTCACAGCTAAAGTCACAAGTGCGACTGAAAAATGTAGCACACTATACTCTTCTGTTATGGGATTATTCATGGCCATCCCTACTGCTGTTCCAGAAATCGCTAATCCGATTACCATTATGACTGGTCCAACAACAATTGGAGGAAGGAGGTTCATTAACCAGCGATAGCCGCCTTTTTTTATAATGAGAGCCACTACTCCATATAAGAGTCCGACCATAAAGCTACCGATCATCATGGCACCAATTCCACCAGCTTCTCCTGCCATTTGCAATGGAATAATATAAGCAAATGATGAACCTAAATACGCAGGAACTTTCCATTTCGTAATGATAAGAAAAGCAAGTGTACCAAAGCCGCTTGAAATAAGAGCGATAGCTGGATCTAGATCAACTAAATAAGGTACTAATACTGTTGCACCAAACATAGCGAATAAATGCTGGATACTTAATGTTAACCATTGTAGTGGTGATGGAACATCTTTAATATCTAATATTGGCTTGTTCATTTTTTCCTCTCCCTATGTAAGGATTTTTCTATAACCTATTGAGTAAAAATATGGATGATTGCTAACTTGTATCCTCTAGTCTTCAGTAATTCTTATAAAAAAACCCTCATTTGCTAAAATGCACAAAAGAGGGTAAAAGAGTACAGCAAAATACATATAGCCATTGCTGCTTCCCTTTATCAGCCTCTCTGGACTGCATTTAAAAGGGTTATTTAGTTTTCATAAATACAAACTCTATCCATTTCGTCTACTTCTTTAAGTTCGACAACAATTCTTTCTGAACTTGAGGTAGGAATGTTTTTCCCGACGAAGTCTGCTCTTATTGGCAACTCACGATGGCCCCTATCAACGAGTACAGCAAGCTGAATGGCTGCAGGTCTGCCAATATCAATTAATGCGTCTAGAGCAGCTCTAACGGTCCTCCCCGTATAAAGCACATCATCTACTAAAATGACTTTCTGATTATTAATATCCTTTTGAATGTCCGAACCTTTAACAAGTGGTTCTTGATTTTCTGTTTTCACGGTTAAATCATCCCGGTATAACGTGATATCCAATTCTCCGACTGAAACCTTTGTGCCTTCAATTTGTTCAATTCGTTCTGCAAGACGATTAGCAATATAGATTCCTCTTGTTCGAATTCCAACGAGAATACAGTCTTCAATTCCTTTGTTTTTTTCGATGATTTCATGAGCGATTCTCGTTAATGCTCTTCTAATTGCCTGTTCATCTAGGACAATTGCTTTTTGCGACATATTTATCACCTCTAAGAAAAGCGTAAGCGCCTTGACCAGTTATTCAGCCACTGCAAAATATTTATTATGTTCTTATTAACGTGTCCGTTGATTTCCGCTCCAATCAACTCAATGCAAAAAATTAGGATAAACTTTAATGTAAAATACCATAGTATCAAGTACTGTTGCTGTGATAAATTTTGTACTTTCTTATCTTTAAATAAAAAACCTCTCACCGATTTGGTGAGAGGAATAACGATATTTTAACAAAATTAAGGGGAATGCTCTTTCCCTTAATTATAACCGATTCCTTCTCAGCCTCACGGGACTGTATTAAAGGGCTTATTCAACTATCGTCATTTTATAGTACGAATAAACAGTTGTCAATGGCTATTTTTTAGTTCATGAATTAATTGTTCAAAATAAGCAGGCAGTGGAGCCTCAAATTCCAAGTACTCACCTGTTCGCGGGTGCATAAAACCTAATACCCCAGCATGTAAAGCTTGCCCATCAATATGAAGTGTTTTACGTGGGCCGTACTTCGGATCGCCTGCAAGTGGATATCCAATATATTTCATATGCACACGAATTTGGTGAGTTCTACCTGTTTCCAATTGACATTCAATGAAAGTGAATTCTGCAAATCGTTCAATCACATGAAAATGAGTGACAGCTCGTTTACCATTATCCACTACTGCCATACTTTGTCGGTCCTTTTGATCTCTAGCTATTGGTGCATCAATCGTCCCATAATCATGCGGAATAACGCCATGGACGATGGCACGATACTTCCTCGTTACTGATTTTTCAACTAATTGATTTACAAGACTTTCATGAGCTAAATCATTTTTGGCAACCATTAATAAGCCTGATGTATCTTTATCAATTCGATGAACAATCCCGGGCCTCATTACACCATTGATTCCAGAAAGATCTTTACAATGTGCCATTAATCCATTTACAAGCGTTCCTGACGTATGACCTGGAGCTGGGTGAACGACCATTCCTTTCGGTTTGTTTACAACTAAAACGTCCTTGTCCTCATAATAAATATCTAAATCCATTTCTTCAGGAATGACATTTAGCTCCTCCAACTCAGGAATTTGAACAATAATCACATCATCTTTATTACATTTATAATTCGTTTTCACATTTTGTCCATTTACGGAAACATATCCATCTTTAATCCAAAGTTGAACTTGTGTTCGTGACCATTCCTTATTCAATGTTGATAAAACTTTATCGATCCTTTCTCCTGCTTGCTCTTCAGGAATTATGTGCTCCATTTTCTCCATGAGTTTTCTCCTTCTTCATTTTTCTTTCTTCATGCAGCATTTGAAGCATTAATAAAGCTACCCCAATAACTAAGGAAGAGTCTGCAACATTGAATACAGGAAAATCATAGCCAAAAATATATGTATTAATAAAGTCGACTACTTCTTTTCGAAATATACGGTCAATAAAATTGCCAATCGCGCCGCCGAGCATCAATGCTAATGATACACCTAGAAGCCGATTTCCTTTCGCTGCTTTTTGCATGTAATAAATGATTCCGATAATGACAATGACTGTTATGACATAGAAAAACCACATTTGTCCTTCCAAAATTCCCCATGCTGCTCCTCTATTTCGATGCGAGGTTATATAAAGGAAATCTTCAATGACTTTAATGCTATCTCCTAATTCAAGGTTTTTCACGATGAGCCATTTCGTAAATTGATCTAGTGCTATAATAAATAAAGCAATTATGTAATAAAACACAAAGGTAACCTCCAACTATTATTTCATTACCTTTGCATTTTAGCATAAACTGTATAAAAAACACAGTTTATCTAAACTAATATTAATATGATGCTAATAAATTCCTTTCCGATAATAACGATCTAATTCATTACAATCCTTTAAAGATTTTAGTGTTGGCACATTCATAAGCAAGTCCATTGGCATTAGCTCTCCTGATAACTCACATATTCCAAAATTCCCTTTTTCTAGTTTTTGAAGAGTACTTTCAATATCATGAAGCTCAGCCTTTATGATCGGCTTTATAAGTGGAGAACAGCTTTCATCTTCTAAGCTTTTCTGTAATTCCATTTTTGTTGTACGGAGTTCTGAATAAAGGTCCATTGCTTTTATATCCATTTATGCTCCTCCGTTCTTAGATGCGTTTCGCTTATTATTTCCTCAAGATTTTATTAAAGTCAGGCAATGATTTTCTAAACGAACAACTATTAACAATTTTACTTAAATAGAAAAACCCCCTATTTATAAAAATAGGGGGTTAGACAAATACTATACTAAATGGCTGTAATGTTCCTTTACAACATCTGCACAGCGTGGGCATAATGTTTCAAATTCTTCTACTTGCCCAACTTCAGGTGTAACAATCCAGCAGCGTTCACATGTTTTTCCTTCTGCTTTTGAGACGACAATCGCTGTATGTTCAAATTTATGAGCGCTTTCTGGAGCTTCCTCATAGCTTCCTGCAATTTCAAAACTGGATACAATGAAAATTTGCTTCATATTCTCTTTAATTGAATGAAGTAACTCTTTAACATGATCATTAACATATAAGGTCACTTTCGCATTTAGAGATTTGCCAATCATTTTTTCGTTACGTGCCTCTTCTAAAGCCTTTAATACATCATCACGAAGTTTCATAAAGGAAGACCATTTTTCTTCCAATTCCTTCGCATTCTGTAATTCCTTATATTCAGGAAGGTCTGTTAATTGGACACTTTCTTCTTTAACAGAAGGAATGAATACCCATACCTCATCAGCAGTATGCGCTAATATTGGTGCAACTAGTTTCGTTAATACAATCAAACTTTCATAAAGCACTGTTTGAATAGCGCGACGATCAGGATGATCAGCGCCTTCAATATAAAGAACATCCTTTGCAAAATCTAAATAAAATGCACTTAAATCTAACGTACAGAAATTATTAACTGCATGATAAACATCAGAGAAATTATAATTTTCATATGCTTCACGAACATACTTAATTAATTTATTTAATTTTACAAGAATGAATTGATCAACATCACGTAAATCTTCATATGCTACTGTATTTTCAGCAGGATTAAAATCAGCAAGATTTCCAAGCAGGAAACGGAAAGTATTACGGATTTTTCGGTATACTTCTGCAACTTGCTTCAAAATAGCATCAGAAACACGCACATCAGCTTGGTAGTCAACAGAAGCAACCCATAGTCTTAATATATCAGCACCGAGTTGATTCATTACTTTAGCAGGTACAACAACATTTCCAATTGATTTACTCATCTTTCTGCCTTCTCCGTCTAAAGCAAAACCATGACTTAACACACCTTTATAAGGCGCTTTACCCGTAACAGCAACAGCCGTTGAAAGAGATGAATTAAACCAGCCTCTATATTGGTCAGAGCCCTCTAAATACAGATCAGCAGGTCTCTGTAAATCTTCACGTTCTAGCAATACTGCTTGATGAGATGAGCCTGAATCAAACCAAACATCCATAATGTCAGTTTCTTTCGTAAATTTCCCATTTGGACTTCCTGGATGTGTAAAGCCTTCAGGAAGCAAATCTTTTGCTTCTTTTTCAAACCAAATATTTGAACCAAATTCCCTAAATAGATTTGAAACATGATTAATTGTTTCATCTGTAATAATCTCTTCTCCATTTTCCGTATAGAAGACAGGAATCGGAACACCCCATGCGCGTTGACGAGAAATGCACCAGTCACCACGATCACGTACCATATTAAATAATCTTGTCTCTCCCCAAGCTGGGATCCATTTTGTTTCTTTTACTGCTTCTAATAGTTCATTACGGAAATCTTTAATAGAAGCAAACCATTGTGCAGTCGCTCTATAAATCACTGGCTTTTTCGTTCTCCAATCATGTGGATAAGAATGAGTGATGAACGCAATCTTTAACAATGCTCCTGCTTCTTCAAGTTTTTCTGTGATCGGTTTGTTAGCTGCGTCATAGAACAAACCTTCAAATCCTGGCGCTTCATTCGTCATATGTCCACGATCATCTACTGGACATAAAACGTCAAGGCCATATTTATTTCCAACGTAAAAGTCATCTTCCCCATGTCCAGGGGCAGTATGAACACAGCCAGTTCCAGCATCAATCGTAACATGTTCACCTAGGACAACAAGTGATTCTCGATCATATAAAGGATGTTTTGCTTTAATATATTCTAATTCGCTGCCTTTTACTGTTTTTACAACTTGGACATCTTCCCAGCCAATCTCTTTCGTAACTGCTGCTAATAAATCTTCCGCAACCACATAGTTTTGTCCATTTGCTTTAACAACCACATATGTTAACTCAGGATGAACAGCAATTCCTAAGTTAGCAGGAATTGTCCACGGTGTAGTTGTCCAAATAATAATTTGATCATGAGTCTCTAGAACACCTTTTCCATCCATTACGTTAAATCCAACGTAAATGGATGGAGAACGCTTATCTTTATATTCTATTTCAGCTTCAGCTAAGGCAGATTCTGAAGAAGGAGACCAATATACAGGTTTCTTGCCTTTATAAATATAGCCTTTTTTCGCCATTTCACCAAATACTTTAATTTGCTGTGCCTCATACTCTGGTTTCAGTGTAATATATGGATTTTCCCAATCCCCTCTTACACCTAGACGCTTAAACTGAGTGCGTTGACTATCAATTTGTTCATAAGCATATTCTTCACAAAGCTTTCGGAACTCAGCAACGGTCATTTCTTTCCGATCTACACCTTTATTCGTCAAAGCCTGTTCAATCGGGAGACCGTGAGTGTCCCAGCCAGGGACATAAGGTGCATTAAATCCACTCATTGATTTATAGCGAACAATAAAGTCTTTTAAAATTTTATTTAATGCGTGCCCCATATGAATATCACCGTTTGCATATGGAGGACCATCGTGTAATACAAACATTGGACGGCCTTTCGTACGCTCTTGGACTTTTTTGTAAATATTCATTTCTTCCCATTTTTCCTGAATATCAGGCTCGCGCTTCGGTAAATTACCTCGCATTGGGAACTCCGTATTTGGCATTAGTAAAGTATCTTTGTAATCCATTTCATATTCCTCCCGATGGTTCAATAGCTCCATAATTACCATTTTCTAAAACATTAAAACTTATAATGAAAATAAAAAAACCTCCCATCCCTAAAAGGGACGAGAAGGTATATCTCCCGTGGTACCACCCTTGTAGATAGAAATGCCATTTCTATCCGCTCAAGCATTCGTAACGTGAATGATTCGCCTTCTTCTAATTATCCAGTCGGATGTTCAAAAAGGAACTCAAGGGTGATTTTCCAATTTTCTGCTTATTTCGAGCTCCCACCTTCCCCGATTCGCTAATGATAAGCTTCATGAAAATTGTACTATCCCTATCTTCGTAAAGATATAATACTTATTGTTTGAATTATATGCAAAAAAGCTAGCATTCGTCAAGCTAATGAATCTTCTTCCTGTGCGGACTTTAATTCAGTTGCATCAAGCTCATAATCGAGTAAGTGCTCCCAATCATCACTGCTTAACAAATCTAATTGTGCTTCAATAAGCATTTTGAAACGAGTTCTAAATACTTTTGATTGCTTTTTCAATTCTTCGATTTCTAAAGCTATTTTCCTTGCTTTAGATAATGATTCATTAACAATTCGATCAGCATTCTTCTCAGCTTCTTTAATAATCAACTTCGCTTCCTTTTGAGCATTTCGCTTCACTTCTTCAGCTGCCTCTTGAGCAACGATAATTGACTTATTTAAAGTTTCCTCAATATTAGTAAAATGGCCGATTCGCTCATTTTGATCGTTTAACTTTTCTTCTAAATCTTTTTTTTCACGGATTACTATTTCGTAATCTTTAATTACTTGATCAAGAAACTCATTTACTTCGTCCTCGTCATAACCGCGGAACCCTTTACTAAATTCTTTATTATGAATGTCTAGCGGTGTTAATGGCATCGTAGCCACCTCCCAAAGTCTGTTTGCTTATTTATGTAAGAATTAGAATCTATTAATTGAAAATAGATTCATTTTTGCATAAGTGCATATTTAAAAATATTTATTCGACAGCATCCCGTAAATTCCTGCAATAAAAATTATTTTTGCAATCCTGCCGTTATTCTCCATTTGTCTTTTTTTGTTTTCCCTTCTACTGCCATAATTTTGGCCCTTCCAAAACCCCTCACAGAGATGATATCACTTTCTTCACATTCAAAGGCTACATTGTCAATCATTGTCCAATTGACCTTCACGATTCCTTGTAGAATAAATACTTGCGATTTTTGCCTTGAAACATTATAAATAGCAGAAATAATGGTATCCAAACGAAGGGATGAAGCGGTTAATGATATTTCTTGCCATTTTTCACCGGTGAGAATTGCCTGATCCAATGGCAGCTTTCTTAAATTAACGGTTGCCTTGCCAATTGATTGTAGCTGCAATACGATATACTCTTCCACCTCTTTTGATACGAAAAATTGCACCCGATTATCGTGTAAAAGGATGTCACCAAACTTCCCTCGTTTTAATCCTAATGACATTAAACTTCCTAGTACTTGCGGATGTTCAATCGTAATAAACTTTTTCGGATAGTCAACCTCCAAAAGACAAACTTGAAAATCTGTTTCTTGACATTCGTAATAGTCTGGAAAAATAATTGCTCGTTTTCGCTCAGTAGCATTTGATCCACCGAAAAGCTCAAATTTCACATCTTGATTACTTCCAATTAGTTTTTTCACGATGTCCTGTTCTCTTGGATCTAGGAAATCTGTCAGCTTTGGGGCATATGTAGTCTCGACTGCCTCTTTCCAATTCAAAACTTGATCAATAAATTCCTTTTCCTCAGGGCGAAAATGCTGATAGACTGACATATATTAAACCTCGCCTTAAAAAAATCAAAAAGGGCTATTAATAAGCCCGTTTCTCCAAAATAGATTAGACAATCCAAGTGAATAATGTTCCTAAACCCATAACAGCGAATTTAAGTACAAAAATAGCGACAATTGGTGAAATATCAATCATTCCAAGCGGGGGAATAATCTTTCGAAATGGCTCTAAATATGGCTCACAAATTCTCGCCAAAAATTGGCCAATTCCAGTTTCCCTTGCATTTGGAAACCAAGACATTAATATATATATAATTAACGCCCAAGAATAAATATTAATTACATTCTGGATAATTATGAATAATTGTACCATTAAGTGTTACCACCTCGTATTTTCAAATTCATGTTCTTGCATAATTTGCGATATATTTCCTGAAACCTCAATATTATCAGGTGTACAAAGGAAAATATCGGTACCTATCTTTTGAATATCTCCGCCTATTGCATAAACGGTCCCACTTAAGAAATCTACAATTCGCTTTGCCTGATCTCTGTCAATTCTCTGTAAATTAACAACGACTGCACGTCTATTTTTTAAATGATCCGCAATATCTTGCGCTTCTGCATATACACGCGGTTCAACTAAAACCATTTTTGATGCTTTTTGTACACTTTGAAGGCTGACTATATTATTTTTTTGCGTCGCTTGCTTTTGTGTTTGTTTAATCGGCTCAATCTCATCTTCAATAAATTCTTCTTCTTCCTTATAATCGTATTCATCATCTAGGAAAAAAAATGTTTTAAATTTAGTTTTTAAACTCATCTCTTATTCAACCTCCTATTCCGATTCGCCTACTAAAGCCGTTCCGATTCGCACCATTGTTGCTCCCTCTTCTATCGCAATAACATAATCATTCGACATTCCCATCGACAACTCATTGCATGGTGCATAATCAAGCCTCAAATTTTGGATGTCTATTTGTAATTTTTTTAACTTTTGAAAACATGAACGTAATACTTTTTCATCCGAGGTTAACGGTGCCATTGTCATTAATCCGCAAATACGAATATTTGAAAATTCCTTTAGCTCAGAAACAAAATATTGAACCTCCTCTGGAGGTAGCCCTTGTTTTGATTCTTCACCAGAAACATTTACTTGAATAAAACAATTTACTAGATTATTTGCACGCTTATTTATTTCTTTTGCGAGTGATAAGTGGTCTAATGAATGAATATAATTCACTTTATCGATCACATTCTTCACTTTTCTAGATTGCAATGAACCGATGAAATGCCAAGTTGGCTTGTCCTTAAGTACTTCCCATTTAGCTTGAAGACCATCCTCACGGTTTTCACCTAAATGAGTGACACCTGCCTCAAATGCCTCCATTGCTCTTTCACTCGAAACATATTTGGTTACAGCAATAATCTTTATATCGTCAATAGAACGATTTGATCTTTCACAAGCTTTCTGAATCTGCTCATTTATATCCTTCAAATTTTCTGTGACTTTCATTTAAACTTCCAAATCCTCCTTCCAGCCGAGAAAACTCATCATTCTTCCTGTCTTCCCTTTATCTCTTCGATGGGAGAAAAAATGCTCGTCATGACAGCTGGTACATAAATTCGTTGTTCTTATATTTTCTTCCATTATTCCTGCTTTTAAAAGGAGCTGTTTATTCAGTTGTTTTAAATCAAGCTTGTATTGATCATCCTCTATTTGATTATATGGCTTATTACCATGATCTTCTAGTAATTTTTCAACAAAAGTAATTACACGAGTATCAACAAGATAACAATCTTTGCAAATGGACGGTCCGATAATAACTTGAATGTCTTCTTTTTCCATTCCCTCATTCTCAAATACGCTAACCATTTCTATAGCAATTCCTCCAACTGTTCCTTTCCAACCAGCATGAGCAATCCCAGTTACACCCGTCTTTTCATGTAAGAAAAAAAGCGGAACACAATCTGCATAACATAGCGTTGTTAAAATTCCTTTTTCTTGAGTAAAAAAACCATCCGTTCGTTTGAACGAATCTTCATAACGTAGAGAACCACGTCCTATCTCAGCAAAAGTCACTTTTTCTATGTTCATTTCATGTGTTTGTTCTGCACTTACCCATTTTCGGAGAGGAAAGTCGAGTATACTAGCCATTTGTTGCCGATTTTTTTGAACATCTTCGATGCAATCAGAAACATGAAGACCTAAATTCATCGTTGAAAATGATCCTTTGCTAAAGCCACCATTTTTAGTTGTGAATCCCGCCAAAAGCCCTTTATGCCTCTTTGCCCATTCATCAATGACAAAATATTCTTTTTCTTTTAAAACAAATGGCTCCATTGTTTAAATCCCCATCTCATCTTCCCGTTTCTATTTTTCAACATTTTTCTTTAGTTTACCATAACAAACGGCCGCTTCACAGTTAAAAGAGCAGAATTTACACATCTTCATCGACATCATTCAACAATGCCGTTTCTTGATGACGAACTAAAATGACGTCCTCTCCTATTTTGAGAATATTTTTCCATGGAATGATGATATCTTCTTCACGTCCGAAAAAGCCTAGCACCTTACCAGTGCCTCCAATAATAACCGCGTTTATTTTTCCTGTTTGGACATTAATATCAATATCTCCAATATTTCCGAGTTTTTTTCCATTTGCTACATTTACAACATCTTTCATTTGAAAATCAGAAATTTTAATCAACTAATCCACCCCCACATTATCTCCTATTTAAATATATGACTCATCCTGTTAAATTATCGTACTCTATAAAAGAAAAGCGTAACCGCCTAAGTTCAACGAGAAATAGCGAGTTGATGATGACTTATTATAGTAAGCTGGAGTGAATTCTGCTAATAAAATAAAAAAGCCACCTTGTTAGGCAGCTTTAACTTTGAATATTTTTATTCATTTGTTTGATGGCTGCTTTTTCAAGCCGAGAAACTTGAGCTTGAGAAATGCCAATCTCTTCTGCTACTTCCATTTGTGTCTTTCCTTGAAAGAAGCGTTTTCTTAAAATAAGTTTTTCACGCTCATTTAATCTACGCATCCCTTCTTTTAATGCTATTTCATCAATCCATAAAATATCTTTATTCCTCTCATCACTTAATTGGTCCATTACATAAATTGGGTCGCCACCGTCATTATAAATAGGTTCGAATAAAGATACTGGATCTTGAATCGCATCAAGTGCAAAGACAATTTCCTCATGTGGAACTTCTAATTCCTTTGCAATCTCTACTGCTGTTGGTTCCCTTGATGTTTTACTCATTAAGCGCTCTCTAACTTGCAAAGCTTTATACGCAATATCACGTAATGAACGAGAGACTCGAATTGGGTTATTGTCACGTAAATATCTCCTTATTTCCCCAATAATCATCGGAACAGCATAGGTGGAAAACTTCACATTTTGGCTTAAATCAAAATTATCGATCGATTTCATTAGGCCAATACAGCCGACTTGGAATAAGTCATCAACAAATTCTCCTCTGTTGTTGAAACGCTGAATCACACTTAACACAAGGCGTAAATTACCGTTAACAAGCTTTTCTCTTGCAGTAATATCTCCGCTTTGCATTTCTTTAAAGAGCTTTCTCATTTCTTCATTTTTTAACACTGGAAGCTTTGATGTATCAACACCGCAAATCTCCACTTTATTTCGAGTCAATTCTTTTCCCTCCTAACAGGAGCTGCTGTACAAAAACAGTATTTCCTTGAGGAGGAAAAATATGCACTGACATCATCTAGCTTTGATTAGCTAAACAGGAAAAAACATCATAAATACAAGCTTTATTTTATGTTTTAACTTTAAAAAATATTTTTTCATACCATTTTATTAAATTCCTTTTTTAGCCTCTTAATAATTCTTTTTTCCAATCTAGAAATATAAGACTGTGATATTCCCAACATATCTGCAACATCCTTCTGCGTTTTTTCTTCCCCGGTTCCTAAACCGAAGCGAAGTTCCATAATTTGTTTTTCCCGCTCAGAAAGCTGATGTAATGCTTTTAATAGCAGTTTCCGATCAACATTTGCTTCAAGATCTCTCGTAATAATATCCTCTTCCGTACCTAGTACATCTGAAAGCAGCAATTCATTTCCATCCCAGTCAATGTTTAATGGCTCATCAAACGAGACTTCAGAACGAATTTTATTATTCCTTCTTAAATACATCAATATTTCATTTTCAATACATCTTGAAGCATATGTAGCAAGCTTGATTTTCTTTTCGGGATTGAAGGTATTTACTGCTTTAATAAGCCCGATCGTACCAATACTAATTAAATCTTCGATATTTATTCCTGTATTCTCAAACTTTCTGGCAATATAAACAACTAATCTTAAATTTCGTTCAATTAAAATGGACCTTGCTGCCTTGTCACCATTAGGGAGCTTTTCAAGCAATATTTCCTCTTCTTCTTTGCTTAAAGGAGGAGGTAACGCTTCACTTCCACCAATATAGTATATTTCATCCGTTTTAATCCCAAGTTTAATTAATAGTTTATACCAATAATATGATAAGCGAAGTTTCAAGCGTTTCATGAATATCCTCCCTCTTTAATTAAATGGCGATATTTGCCTTTTTTGTACTTGTTAGCATTTTTGGATGAACAATACACTGGAAAGCATTATCGCCAGAAAACTGTTGCATCGAAAATGATACTAAGCCTTTTTCTACTTCTATTAGTCCATCTAGTTTTTCAAGGAAGATTTTATCAGGTTTTAGCGCAATAATAAGCTGGTGTTCTTGTCCAACGACTTTATACGGAATGACTTTTAATTTGCTAGTCCACTCAGATGGAACACTTTTTTTCCCTAATATTATTTCTTCTGGACTTTCTGCAATTTTTACGAGTGCGATTGGAAATTCTGCTGTTTTTTCCTTTATTGAAATGAACATTACTGGATTTTTTGTTATCGGCTCATACACTTGATTTCCACTATCTACAAGCCCCTTGAAATGATGAGTCATACCACTTATTTCAATCATGACATTTATTAATGATTCATATTGAATTTTCGTCACTTCTATACTATCCATGCTTCTTTTAGAAAAATGCCAAGCGATCGGAAAACCTAGCAAAACGAAAAGCCAACTAATGGGATCCCCAAAACCTTTCACACTTGCAAGAAAAACGGTTGAAGATAATTTGAAATCAAACTTAATAAAATAGTGTACGCCGATAAGGGCACCACCAATTAGAAAAGTTGTTAAATAAAAAGTCATCAGCCCACTTATAAAATAACGAAATCGTTTATAGCCAAAAACCGCCAATACCATTAAGATGGAGAATAATAATTTTGTTATTGGGTGACCTGAATAAACATTTATAGGGGTTACTGTCAATAATATAATGATTGAACCAATCAAGCCCCCAAGCATGATTCTCCAAAATTTAATTTCGCGCTTTAGGATGATGGCAGTGAAAAATAGGAGGAGGCTATCAAACAAAAAATTCAGCGCCCAAATGATGTCCAAATAAACCTCCAATCGCTTTCCTCCTTACTGAACAAATAAGATCATATGCATTTCTATTGCTATTAATCTGTTAAAAAGAGTATAGCCTACATCACTAGATGAAGTGTGTCACTTTCTGTTGTATAAACTATAGAATTTTTCTCTATTTCTTTCAAATTTTGTCAATATTTAGCTTAAACTTTTTATCGATAATAAAAACCGTGATCTAAATCACTATTTCCTGTTGTTTTTATCCCTATAATTACAGTGAAAATAATTTAAAAGGAGTCTTGACACATGTTACAACAGAAAACAATTGATATTATTAAAAGCACAGTCCCAGTTTTAGAAGAGCATGGGGAAGCCATTACAAAAAAATTCTACGAATTAATGTTTGCTAATCATCCTGAGTTATTAAACATTTTTAACCATGCAAATCAAAAACAAGGAAGGCAACAGAAAGCGCTAGCAAGCGCTGTATATGCCGCAGCAAAGTATATTGATCAATTGGAAGTAATCGTGCCTGTCGTTACTCAAATCGCCCATAAACACCGCTCATTAGGAATTAAGCCTGAACATTATCCAATCGTTGGCAAACATCTTCTATTAGCGATTAAAGAAGTTTTACAAAATGCAGCTACTGAAGAAATCATGACTGCATGGGAACTAGCTTATGGAGTTATTGCAGAAGCATTTATTCAGGTTGAATATAATTTATATCAACATGCAGAAGGTCAACAAGGAGGCTGGAAAGATTTTAGAGAATTCAAGGTCGATAAAATAGTAAAAGAAAGTGATGTTATTACATCCTTCTATTTTGTACCTGTTGACGAGGGAAAAATTGCTGCTTTTACATCGGGACAGTATATTAGTCTAAAACTTAAAAATATCCCAGGAGAGACAAATACACATATTCGCCAATATAGCTTATCTATTTCTCCAAATGAAGAGTTTTATCGAATTTCTGTAAAAAGAGAGGATAGCTTAAATAATAAGCCAGCAGGAGTTGTATCCAATTATTTGCATAACAATGTAAATGTAGGAGATATTGTGGAAATCAGTGCACCAGCTGGAGAATTTATTTTAGCGGAACAAGCTGAAAAACCAATCGTTCTTTTAAGTGGTGGAGTTGGAATTACACCAATGCTAAGCATGCTTCATCATTTAGCAGATAAAAACCAAGAAACTATTTTTATCCATGCCGCCGTAAATGGCAACGTTCATGCTTTTAAAGAGGAAGTAGGGAAAATTGTCGAGCAAAATCATTCCATTTCAAGCTATTATTGCTATGAAAAGCCAGCACAGCTTGATAAAGAGAATAAAGTATACCAAAAAGAAGGTTATATCACTTCTGAATGGTTAGAAGATGTAATACTCGATAAGCAATCAATCGTCTATATGTGTGGACCTGTTCCTTTTATGCAAGCAATGTATGAAGCATTATTGGAAGTGGGGATTTCTAATGAAAATATTCATTTCGAATTTTTTGGACCGGCAATGGAGTTGAAGCAGCCACATAAAGCATAATCATATACTGTTTTATATTAATAAAACGAAAGGCATGTCCCAGTTATGGACATGCCTTTTTTTGATAATCATAGTATTTACATATTAACTTTAGATGCGATTTATCGCTCCAACAACCATTAACTAGCGTCTGCGATTTCGATTACGCAAAAACGTAGGAATATCCAACGCTTCCTCCGGTTGTTGCGTATTACTCGTTCTAACCGGTTCATATGATGGCTCTTCTCTTTTTTGCTCTCGATTAATATTCCCCATTGTAGCTGGTTTTTGCTGTCCTACTGTAGGACGAACAGATTTTAAATGTGCTACATCCTCATTAAATCCTGTAGCAATGACAGTGACGACAATTTCATCATTTAAATTCTCATTTATTACTGAACCAAAAATCATGTTAACATCTTGATCTGACGCGGTTGCTACGATATCCGCAGCTTCTTGAACCTCGTAAAGACTAATGTTAGATCCACCTGATATATTCATAAGAACGCCTTGAGCCCCATCGATAGATGTCTCTAACAGCGGTGAGGAGATCGCCTTTTTCGCTGCTTCCGCTGCACGGTTTTCACCAGTAGCAACTCCAATTCCCATGAGTGCTGAACCTTTATTGGACATAATCGTTTTCACATCTGCAAAATCAAGATTAATAAGCCCTGGTACAGCAATCAATTCTGAAATACCTTGTACCCCTTGACGGAGAACATTATCAGCTTCACGGAATGCTTCAAGCATTGGGGTGCTCTTATCGACAATTTCTAATAACCTATCATTTGGAATCACAATTAATGTATCAACCGCTTCTTTCATTGAAGCGATTCCTCCAGCAGCCTGTGTTGCACGTTTACGTCCTTCAAAAGTAAATGGTCTAGTAACAATCCCAACTGTTAATGCCCCTAAATCACGAGCTATTTGAGCAATCACTGGGGCTGCTCCTGTCCCAGTTCCACCACCCATACCAGCAGTGACAAATACCATATCTGCACCTTTTAAAGCTTCTTCAAGTTGTTCTTTACTCTCTTCAGCTGCTTTTTTACCAACTTCAGGATTAGCGCCCGCACCAAGTCCACGAGTAAGCTTTCCCCCGATTTGCATTTTCACTTCTGCCTTAGAAAGATTTAATGCTTGCGCATCTGTATTAACGGCTATAAATTCAACACCTTGTACACCGTGCTCAATCATGCGGTTAACAGCATTATTACCGCCGCCACCTACGCCGATGACTTTTATCGTTGCTAATGAATCTAAATTCGTATCAAATTCCAACATGACAAATCCTCCTAATTCGTCGATATTCCAATGAACACCATTTTCTTATTTCCCTCTTTCATGAGGCAAAGAGTGAAAGTTATTCAAAAAAGTATCCGAGGAACTTCTTAACTCTTGATGTGATTTTTTCTTCCGGCTGTTTTTCCGGCTTTACTTTTTGTTGTGTTTGTTTTGGAGCTCGTTTTTCTTTACTTTCCTGCGGCATAATAGGAGATCCTCCTCCTATTTTTCTGCCTTGAATTTTTGCATTTTTATAAGCAAATTTTATTAATCCTACAGCAGTCGTGTATTGCGGCTCCCTAACACCGATATAATCTGGAACTGCAATACGGACACTATTTTGAAAAACCACTTCAGCTAATTCAAGCACTCCATCTGTATTAGCGACTCCACCTGTTAAGACATAGCCACCTGGTAAATCTTGAACACCTAAACGTTTTATCTCATTTTGGATTAGTTCAAAAATCTCTTCCATTCTCGCTTCAATAATATCGGAGATTTCTAGTTGATTAAATTGCTGATGCTGGTCACTTCCGATTATAGGTACACTAAATACTTCATCTTCTGAAGCATGATCGTAAAAAGCATAGCCATATTTCATTTTGATTTTTTCTGCATCTTCTGTTGAAGTACGCAGCCCAATAGATAAATCTTTTGTAATATGGTCTCCACCAATAGGAAGGACGCTTGTTGCTTTTAAAAAGCCTTGCTCAAATAATGCAATCGTTGTTGAACCTCCACCAATATCAACAAGGGCAACACCAAGATTCTTCTCATCTTTTGATAAGGCATATGCTCCTGCAGCTAGTGGTTGGAGAGTAATATCAAGAATTTGTAAACCCGCTCGTTCAACACATCGTAAAGTATTATGTAAGATTGTTTTTGATCCTGTAATAATTGTGCCTTCCATTTCTAGTCGTACACCAATCATTCCACGCGGATCATTTATTTCATCTAAGCCATCAACAATAAATTGCCTAGGGATTACATCAATAATATCTCTTTCAGGCGGTATGGAGACAACTTGAGCTGCTTCAATTACTCTAGCAACATCATCATCGGTTATTTCGCGATTTTCACTTGATACCGCTACAACACCGTGAGAAGGGTGAAGCATTACATGATTACCTGTAATTCCAACAATTACACTCGTAATTTCCATCCCTATCATTCTCTCAGCCTGTTCAATTGCCCTTCTAATAGAATGAACGGTTTCATCTATATCAACAATGGCTCCCTTTCTTAAGCCTTCAGACTGCACATTGCCAACACCAATTACATTTAAAGAGTCATTGACCATTTCCCCAATGATAACTTTTACACTGGATGTACCGATGTCAAGACTTACATATATTTCATTGTTGTTCATTCTTTGGCACCTCCTTTAGCAGTTCAACATCATTTCTTCATATTTATTTAATTTAATAATATATTAAAAATATTCGTCAAAACTATGCGTTTCCCTTTATAAAAATTAATTTTTTTCATTTTTTTCACGACTACTAGACCATTTTGTTATTAATATTCTTCTTATTACGGCTATGTTTTGGAATAAACGTACCCCAAACGCAAAAACCGCCGCTAAATATAAGTCTACACCAAGATGGACACCTAGAAAAGCTAAACTTGCTGCAAGAAGAATATTAAAAAAGAAACCTGATACAAATACTTTCTCATCATAAATATTTTGCAGTTGAGCGCGAATTCCTCCAAAAAGTGTATCGAGTGCTGCGAGAACTGCTATCGATAAATAATTTGAGTATTCATCAGGAACTTTTATTTCTGTAAATAAGCCGAGTATGACTCCTATGATTAATCCAAGTATTGGAAGCCACATTATGAATTGCCTCCTTTTTCTTGATTCATAGGCTCCATATCTCTTATTCGAATTGTATTTTCATAAGCAGGAATTGTAATCTTTCCTTCTTGTTTAATTACAGAAACCTTCAAATTATCAATAAAAAACTCATCTATCGATTTCGATACTTGCATTCGATTATAAAGCTTTTCCGCGGATTTTTCACTGTCAACAATCACTTTAATATCAAAAGGCATACGGTTTAACGAATACCCATCTATCTTTGTCTCATTGTTTATATCTCTTATAACCGTTGTATTAATAATACGCTGATTATCAATTGATATGTGGAGAGCATGATACATATTAAGTTCATTTACAAGTCTTTTTAATAAATCAGGAGAAACGTTTGTTGTCATATTTCCTAGCAGCAAGTCCTCTATTGCTGGTTCTACTCTTAAAATTATTCCATATCCCTCTACTTCAGTTAAACCAGCTTCGGCTTTTAGTTCATCCAACGTATCACGTAAAACTTGTTCTTTACTTTGTTTAAGCTCTGTCTCATATTTCGTAATTTTTTCTTCATTGGAGCGTACTTCTCTTATTAATTTTAATTGAAGTTCTTGCTCTTTTAGTGCATCTTCTCTTAATTGCCATGTATCTCGAGTGTCGCGTATTTCTGGTTCTTTAACCGTTTGAAATTGAATGGCTAGCATGAAGCCGATCACAATCGTAATAAGAGTAAAGCTAATATTTTTATTTCTGTCCACGTGATCCACCTAACTTTCCATCCCATTTTCAAAGTGGACAAATTCAAGAAAGACTAATAAAACTAACTCCCTAATATAGGCTCCATGATAATTTCATTTTTTGGTTCAAGAGAAAATTGAATATTTTCATTTACTAATGAATCCTTGACACCACCTGTTAGATTTAAAGCGGAGGCTAATACTTCAGCATCACCAATGGCAGTAATAACAAAAGGGGCAGGATGCTGACGACCGTCTACTTCAATTACTGGGCCATTGCATAGAATATAAGAATTATGGGAAAGCCTTTGTCCATTTATCGCAATTGCTTGAGCTCCTGATATATATAATTCATTGATTACTTTAAAGACATGATGCTCATGAACAATATAATTATTAATATTTTCTTCTTCGGGATTATAATCTCCATCCGCAAGCGTCACTTCAACACCTTGGCCTTTTACTTTAACTTTACCGAGAAACATCCTAAACTTTTCTGTATCTTCAGCAAGATTAAAGTAAACTTGAGCCTCTTGGGACATTTCTTTTTCAATTTCCCGAACCTTTTCTTGTTTTTCATTTAGTTCAATTTGTAAAGCTCGATTTTTTTCTTCAATGTCAACTAATTGACTACGTAGTGCTATATCTCTTTCCCATTGTTTTCCTGTCATTTCAGTGTTTGCATTTTCACTCTGTGTTAGATGATATGAAAAAGCAACGATATAGCCAAGAACAAGAAAAACGAAAGAAAATATAACATGGTTACCTGTCACCTTCATTTTCTTCTTCACCCTCATCAGCTCCCTCTTGTTCATAAGCTTTAAAATAAGAGCCGACTTCTAAATCAATTACCCCTTTAATATTGGGGTCTAACTGACTAACAATGGAAGGATAGTGCGCCATCTTTTCAGAAAAGCTCCTAAGAGTAGCACTTACCTCAAAGCCATCGTTCATATAAACAGTCAAACGAAGTGAATCTGTTTCTTTTGGAGAATAATGAATTTCGGAAATTGAATTTAAGATTTCTTCCTTTAATTTTCCTAGTTCTTCTATCATTCCATTCAGTGCATTACCTTCCGAAAATCCGATTAAAATAGGGGCATTTGAAGGGATTTCTAATACTTCAGCAGCCTTTAATGTTTTGCCATTTTCTAAAACTGGCAAGTAACTTTTTTCTTTCATTATGTAAGCGATTCGTTTATATTCTGAAACAGTTATCTTCACAGTATTCGGGAAAATCGTTTCAACTTGTGCAGTTTTTAACTGTGATAACTTCTTTAATTTTCCTTCAATGCGTTTCTCATCAACATTCCAAATATTTATACTTGATGAAAGTTCACTTACCGTAATTAATTCATCGCTGCTATATACAGAATTTCCTAAAACCTCAATCTTATTCACATGACTTAAAGGTGATTGGAAATAAACAACAAACATAATTAAAGAGAAAAATAAAAGCAAAAGGAGAATTAATCTTCTATTCGCTTTCTTTCGTCTTTGTTGTTTAAGTTTAGGAATACGCTCCTCAAGGGAGACAACCTTCCCTTTTTCCAACTAATTTCACCTCACATAAGAAAAGTGCAAGCGCCTTGGTCAAGCGACGTACGAACTGGACTGACCCTGACAAGATAAAGGAAACACGACGAGTGACAGGATTCGCAGGCTAATTACGCCACGTCCTGTGGCAACGCCTACGCTAGCACATCCTGTGCTTCGCGATGTTGACTTATCGTAGGGAGGGGGAGGCAGGCAAAAACCGCCACATCCCTGTGGCAATGCCTGCACTAGCACGTCCTGTGCGTAGGAAGTTCGCTAGGCGCTGGAGCTAGACAGTTCTCTAACTTTAAAAAATTTTACCTTCTTAACAAGTTTTTAAGAAAATGACGGCACGAATACACATGCCGTTTCAAGGATTACCTAATGATTAATTATATCACAGAAAATGGAATAAGTAAGGAATACACCCTGTTACTTTCGGCCCATTATTTCTACTTCTGTTTCTATTTTTATATCATACAAGTTTAGGATGGTTTCTTTAATATGTTGGATTAATGCTAATACATCAGATGCTTTTGCATTTCCTGTATTAACAATAAAATTGCCGTGCATCTCAGATACCTTTGCACCACCGATAGCAAATCCTTTCAATCCAGCATCCTCGATTAATTTTCCTGCATAATTTGGTAGTGGGTTTCTGAATATGCTGCCTGCACATGGAAAATTCCAAGGCTGTGTCTCTTTCCGGTAATCCTTATTTTTTTGCATTTCTGCATAAATGATTTCTTTATCCCCTTCTTTTAATTGGAATTCTGCTTCAACTACAATGCCAGGGCGGATTTTTTGTAAAATGGATGTTCGATATGAGAACAGCATTTCCTCATTGGTTAACCACTCAAGTGCTCCATCCTCGAAAAGAATAAGCGCCTTCGTTAATACTTTGGAAATATCAGAACCATGAGCTCCCGCATTCATATACACGGCTCCACCAACTGAACCTGGGATTCCACTAGCAAATTCTAAACCTGAAAAACCTTTTCTACTTATTTGCGTCGAAAGACTCACTAATGAGTGGCCACCGCCAACCTTAATTACATCACCATTTATCTCTAAACCAGCAAGTTTTGTGCCAAGTTTTATGACAACACCTTCGATTCCCTGATCAGAAACGAGTAAATTGGAGCCTCTTCCAATTGCTGTCCATTTCAAATGATCTTTATTAATTAGCTCCATGGTCTTTTTAACATTTTCAATTGACGAAGGTTCGATAAATAGATCAGCTGGTCCACCTATTTTCATTGTCGTATGATTAGCTAAAGGTTCATTTTCCTTGACGCTGCCTATGTTCAATTCCATTAGCTTTGCGATAAATTCGTCCATGTGTACCTCCCTTTCTGACTTGAAGACTTGTTGTTATTTTATTCAACTCCATGCATTTGGGCTACATTCATTTTTTATTGACAAGTTCTTTCATCAAGGCATAGAGTCTATTAGCTGCATCCGGAATACCGAGCTCTTTTGCAGCATTTTTCATTTCGGATAATTTTTTCTTATCCATTAAGATTTGATCCATCTGTTCAGTTAGTTTTTTACCTGTCAATTCACTTTCCAAAAGTAGGACTGCTGCACCGTGCTCACTTAAAGCTTTCGCATTTTTTTCTTGGTGATTATTCGTTACGTAAGGACTTGGGATTAAAATACTTGGAATACCAAGTGATGTTAGCTCAGCTAAAGTGGTTGCACCTGCTCTGGCAACAGTTAAATCTGTCCCTGAAAGAATCTCAGGCATATTATAAATAAATGGCTTTATAATAACATTTTTTGGACTGCCAATTAGTGCTACTTCTTTCTGAACTTCATCATAGTGTACATCACCTGTTATGTATAAAACTTGATATGGTTTTTCTCCTAGCTCTGCTAATGATTTTAGAACCGCTTCATTAATCGGTTTTGCCCCTCTGCTCCCCCCAACTATTAATACGACAGGCTGATTTATTTTTAGGCCGGCCGATAATCTTCCTTTCGTTCCATCATGGCCTAAAACTTCTGAAGCACGAGGATTCCCAGTCAGCACCACTTTATCTTTCGGAAAAAACGGAGCCGCTTCTTCAAAACAGATCGCAATCCGATCAACATATTTACTTAGAAATTTATTTGTTAATCCTGGTACACTATTTTGTTCGTGAATAATGGTCGGGATGCCTAACTTTGCAGCCGCATAAACGACAGGGCCACATACATATCCCCCAGTTCCGATGACAATATCTGCATTAAACTCCTTTAACAGCCTTTTACTATCTCTGACACCTTTCAAAAATCGAAAGATCGTTTTCACATTTTCGAATGATAGCTTTCTTTGAAAACCAGTAATATGTATGGATTTAAAAGGTATATTTTCTCTCGAAACAATTGAGCTTTCTAAACCTTTTTCAGTACCAATATATAAAAATTCTGCTTCGCTTGCTTCCTTCTGAATTTCTCTAATTAAGGCAAGAGCTGGATAAATATGTCCTCCAGTACCTCCACCGCTAACAACTATTTTCACTTTTTTCACCTCGTAGATGCATATATAATTATTCAAATCTTTCGTTCAGAGTTATGCAAGCTGTGAAAAATATCACTCAGCACTATCCTCTATTCTACTATATAAAATTACAACAATAGCAGCAGTTAACGTATTGACATAAAAATGTAATAAAAATAAGAAAAGCTAAGGCATTCGCCAAGTTCTTTCGGCGAAAGCCTTAGCTTTTCTTATGCGATACGATGTGCAGCATTTTTAGTTAATAAACTTAAAGTTCGCTTTTAGCCAAAAAAGAACCCTGTATACAGGGTCAACATTAATAGCGTGAATAACGGCTTATATTTAATAAAACTCCGATTGCCATTAACATTAAGGTTAATGAGGAGCCACCATAACTAAGAAACGGAAGAGTTATTCCCGTTACAGGCATAAGTCCGATAACAACTCCAATATTAATCATCACTTGGATGGCAACCATGGCTACAATCCCGACTGCTAAAAAGCTCCCATAAAGATCTGAAGCCCCAAGTGCAATCCGAATCCCTCTCCAAAGCAATAAAGCAAACAATAATATGACAAACGAACCACCGATAAAGCCAAGCTCTTCACTTAAAATGGCAAATATAAAATCTGTTTGTGGTTCAGGAAGATAAAAAAACTTTTGTCTGCTTTGACCAAGACCTAGGCCAAGCAGTCCACCAGGCCCTATCGCATAAAGCGATTGAATAATTTGAAATCCGCTCCCAAGTGGATCCTCCCAAGGGTCTAAAAAGGATGTAATCCGTTGAATTCTGTAAGGAGCTGACAAAACAAGCCCAACAAAGCCTAATAGTCCGATTAATCCAAGTCCGACAAAATGGCTAATTCTTGCACCTGCAATAAAAATCATGACAATTGCAGTTCCAACCATTACAGTTCCTGTTCCAAGATCAGGCTGAATCATAATTAATCCGAAGGCTAAAAAAACGATTCCTAATGCAGGGACAAGCCCTTTTTTAAAAGAAGTTATTTGCTTTTGACGTTCTGATAAAAATTTGGCTAAAAAAGCAATCATCGCTAACTTCATAAATTCTGAAGGCTGAATGGAAAAGGCCCCTACTCCAATCCAGCTCCGAGAACCATTTCGGACATTGCCGATTCCAGGAATGAGGACTAATATCAACAGAACAAAGCAAACTATTATGATAATCTTTGCCCAAGTTCTCCATGTCCAATAATCGATGTTCATAATAAAAAACATCGCAACAATCCCAACAACGGCAAACAGCATCTGCCTTTTAGCAAAGAAAAATGAATCATTAAATTTATACTCTGCCCATATTGCACTTGCACTGTAAACCATCGTTAATCCAACTGCAAGTAATGTTAAAGTAACAATAATGAGGATAAAATCGGGAGTTGTTCTTTTTGTTTGCAACTTTATACACCTCGAATGCAAGTTTTAGGGCTTAAAAGAAAGCTTTAACCCGCATTTCAAGCGAATATGATGACTCCCTTAGATGATTTTTCTTTTATAATGTGTCCAAGCCCTCATTTAAGCATATGCACCGCTTGAGTAAAAATGTCTCCCCTTACCTCAAAAGTTTTATACTGATCCCAGCTAGCACAAGCAGGTGATAATAATATTACATCACCTGGCTGTGACAACTGGTAGGCAACGGGAACGGCTTTTTCAACATTATCGACATGCTCAATTATTTTTATTCCTGCATCTCGAGCGACTCTTTCAATCTTTCTAGCTGTTTGTCCAAAAGTAATAACCGCTTTAACATTTTTTAAATATGGGATGAGTTCGTCAAACTCATTTCCACGATCTAATCCACCAGCTAATAAAATTAACGGTTCATTAAAAGCGGATAATGCTTTTTCTGTTGCTAAAATATTTGTAGCCTTTGAATCATTATAAAATTTCCTTCCTTTATATTCATGGATAAATTGAAGGCGATGTTTGACACCTGAAAAGGTGTTTAATACTGTAAAGATTGCTTCATTATTAACACCAAACAGCTTTGCAGCAGCAATTGCCGATAAAATATTTTCTAAATTATGGGCACCAGGTAAAGCGATATTTTTTGTTTCCATGATTTTTTCGGTATTAAAATATATCCAGCCGTCCTTTACGAAGGCACCCTTTTCTAACACATTGTTTGAAGAGAATGGGATAATCTGAGCATTCGAACGACTTGCAATCTCCATCGTATCGTCTTGTTCTGCATTCACAATAAAAAATTCATCATTTGTTTGATTCATAGTAATATTTGCTTTTGCTTGGAAATATTCTTTTCTTGTCCCATGATAATCAAGGTGTGCATCATATAAATTTGTTAAAATGGCAATTTTAGGATTAAATCCTTGAATTCCCATTAATTGAAAAGATGAAAGCTCAATAACGATCGTGTTTTCTTCTGAAGCATTTTGAGCAACTTCTGAAGCAACCATGCCGATATTGCCCGCAATTAGCGGAAGCTTTCCACCTGCTTTAAGAATTTCAAACAAAAGCGTTGTTGTCGTCGTCTTTCCATTCGTACCAGTAATAGCGATAAATGGGGCTTCCGAAATTTGATAAGCTAGCTCAACCTCAGTTATTACAGGAATGCCTCTCTTTAATGCACCTTTAACTAAAAGATTGCTATAAGGAATCCCAGGATTTTTTACGATTAGTTCAAAGCCTTCATCGAGTAGTTCTATAGGATGGTCACCACAAATAACGGTAATGCCTTGTTCGAGAAGACCTTGAGCTTCAATATTTTCTGCTAAAGGCTTAAAATCATTAACTGTAACGAACGCTCCTAATTTATGTAAAAGCGTTGCTGCCGCAACACCGCTTTTGGCTAAACCTAAAACAAGAATTTTTTTATGAAAATAGTCATTGACCTGTTTCAATTACATCCACACCTCGATATAAATTCCAAGAATCGCACATAGTAAACCAACACTCCAAAATGTAACAACTACTCTCCATTCTGACCATCCAACTAGTTCATAATGGTGATGTAAAGGACTCATTCGAAATATCCTCTTACCTGTAGTTTTAAAGGAGATTACTTGCAATATGACAGACAATGTTTCTATGACAAAAACTCCGCCAATAATTAATAATATAATCTCAAGCTTCGCTAATATCGCAATAGCTGCAATTGCACCACCTAAAGCTAGTGATCCTGTATCCCCCATAAATACTTTTGCAGGGTGTGCATTAAACACAAGAAATCCTAATACGGCTCCAGAAACAGCGACAGAAAAAATGGAAATTTCGAATTGAGATAAATTCCAAGCCAAAACAGCAAACGCTCCAAATGCGATTGCCGCTGTGCCTGATAAAAGACCATCTAAGCCATCAGTAAGATTAACAGCATTTGAAAAACCTACAAGCCAAAAAATGATAAAAAAGACATACGCCCATCCTAAATCAATGGAATAGTCTGTTAACGGAATATGAATGACAGTTGAAAAATCATTTTGTTGGATTATAAAATAGACAATGACAGAAATGATAATTTGTCCGAGAAGTTTTTGCTTCGATGTTAATCCAAGATTACGCTTCATTGCTACTTTAATAAAATCATCAAGAAAACCGAGTAATCCAAAACCTAATGTAACAAACAAGAGCAAATAGGTCTTAACTGTAGGTTCAGAAAATTTCCCTGTCATAACTAAAGTTGTGACTGTAATCGATAGGAGAATCATAATCCCACCCATTGTTGGCGTTCCAGATTTCTTCTGATGTGACTCTGGGCCCTCCTCACGAATGCTCTGCCCAAATTTCAATCTTCTCAAGAAAGGAATGATGACAGGAGAAAGCAAAACAGTCACTAAAAATCCCATAATTATCGTAAAGAATATGACTTTCTCCATCATTTTGCTCCCTCCTTTCCTTGCTGGAGCTTTCCTTTAAGCTCATTCGCTTTTTCAACGTGTACAGCAATATCATATGTTGCATCATTTCCATTAAGACGACTTTTGCTTAAAAATAGGAAATTGAATATTTTTTTTTGGATGTTTTTTAGTAGATATATTTTTTCGATATTTAACTCCATCATGTCCTTAAAACCTTTCAATAAGTCATTTGTAATAATATTTAAAGTTCAAAAAATACGCTCTCATACGTTCATAACATGTTAATGCTCTTCTATAGCCTCTCTTGCAACTAATCGATCATCAAAGTTAATAATCTGATTTCCGATTAACTGATACGTTTCATGGCCTTTACCAGCTATTAATACGACATCCCCTTCTTTTGCAGTTTTAACTGCATAGTGAATGGCTTCTTTTCGGTCGATTATCGTTATAAATTGTTTCCCAACAACACCAGCTTCCATGTCTTTAATAATAGATTGCGGATTTTCACTTCTTGGATTATCAGATGTGAAGATTGGATGCGTGCCATATTTACAAGCTATTTCGGCCATTAATGGTCGTTTAGAGCGATCTCTATCGCCTCCGCATCCGACGATGACAAAAATTCGTTTTTTTGAGAACTGTTTTATCGTTTTTAGTGCATTTTCCAAACTATCTGGAGTGTGGGCATAATCAACAATGACAGTAAAGTTTTGCCCAGCATGAACCGTTTCGAAACGGCCTGAAACCCCCTCAACCTTTTCAATCGATTGAATAATCTTATAGATTGGAATGCCAGAAGCCATCCCCGCACCAACACCAGCAAGCACATTGTATACATTAAATTTCCCAATTAGTTTCATCGAAACAGTATGCTTCCCAAAAGGAGTCATTAAATCAAATACTGTTCCAGACGCAGCCATTCGAATATTAGCAGCCATAATATCTGCTTTTTTAGTTATTCCATATGTTAAAACATGTGCAGCAGTTGCTTTCGTATACGTCCTCACTGTCGGATCATCATTATTTAAAATTGCATATTTCGGGTTTTTATGACAAAATGCGCTTCCTAGCTGAGCGAACAATAGCCCTTTTGCATGTTTATAATCTTCCATCGTCTTATGGTAATCTAAATGGTCTTGAGTAAGATTCGTAAATACCGTCACATCAAAATCACAACCATGAATCCTGCCCTCATCTAAGGCATGTGATGAAACTTCCATTACGGTTGACTCAACACCAGCATCAACCATTTGTTTAAAATAATGCTGGAGAGTTAAGCTGTCTGGAGTCGTATTTTTTACATCATATTTGTTTTCACCGATTTTCATATACATCGTTCCGATTAACCCTGTTTTTTTTCCAGAATCAGAAAGTATTTTTTCGATGATATGGCTTGTCGTTGTTTTTCCATTTGTACCGGTAATCCCAACTAAATGTAGCTTTTGACTAGGTTGCTGAAAAAAAGCATCAGCTATAACAGCCATAGCCCTTTTTGTATCCTTCACTAAGATAACAGGAACAGGCAAGGTTAATTTTTTTTCAGAAATGACAGCAATTGCTCCCTTTTCTACGGCTTTTTCTGCAAAATCATGACCATCAACAGTAAATCCCTTTATACAAATAAAGAGGCTCCCCGTCTTCACATGTCTGCTATCATTTTCTATCGAAATAACCTTTTGATTATCTACATTAATTGCCATATAAGGCTGCAAATAATGCAATAGTGTATGTAAATTCATTTTTCGCTCATCCCTCTCACAAAATGACATACACCACATTAAATAATTTTCGAAAAAAGTGGTTGCAAAAATGAGTGCTTGTTGATTTACACTAAATAACCAAAATCATGACGATTTTCATTTTACATGAAAATGAGCGTTTTAGCTATTTGTTTATGACACTATTAAATACCAAAAAGTGGGTGTCTTTACATTTCCTTCGCCTATTTTTATGATGTTCTCTTATTCTTGTTTGTCAAAGTAAAGTCTAATCGTAGAGCCTTCTTTTAATTTAATTCCCGGTTCAGGTGTTTGTTTGACGACTATATCACCTACACCACTTGCGTCGATCCTTAAGTTAACTAATAACTCCCCTAGCTCTACTTTTGATATGCCAACTAAATCTGGCACTTCAACCATTGGCACATCATTCCATTTTAATTTTTTTTCAATTTGGCCAGACCGAGGTTTAATCCCCATCGCCCTTAAGCTATCTTCCATTATATTGCCAACAATTGGTGCAGCTACTACTCCACCAAATTGCACCGTACCTTTCGGATTATCAACAGCAACATAAACAACTAACTGAGGATCATCGGCTGGAGCAAACCCAATAAAAGAAACAATATGATTATTTTCTAGATATCTGCCATCCTTTGCTTTTTGCGCAGTCCCTGTTTTTCCTCCTACACGGTAACCATCAATAAACGCATTTCCTCCCGTTCCTTGTGCTACAACACTTTCTAATGCGTATTTAATTTGATCAGACGTTTCTTTTGATATAACCTTCCTTTTAGCTATAGGGGTTTTTCTCATAACAATTTCACCAGTCTTCGGATCGATTAGTTCCTTCGCAACATAAGGTGTATATAGTGTGCCTCCATTAATCGCAGCAGAAAGAGCAGCGACTTGTTGAATAGGCGTTACAGATACACCTTGACCAAAAGCAGTGGTAGCTTGCTCAACTGGTCCAACTCGATCAAGGTTAAAAAGAATTCCTTTTCCTTCCCCTTGCAGATCAATTCCTGTTTTTTCACCAAAACCGAAATCTCGAATATATTTAAAAAGTGTTTCTTTTCCTAGCCTATCCCCTAATTCAACGAAGCCAGGGTTACAAGAGTTTTGGACGACCTCAAGAAAAGACTGGCTTCCATGTCCTCCTCTTTTCCAGCATCTTAGCCGCGCTCCACCAACTTTGACAAAACCTGGATCGTGAAAATGATCCTTGTTTAAATCGACTTTCCCTTCTTCTAGGGCTGCAGCCAAAGTAATGATTTTAAATGTTGAACCTGGCTCAAATGTACTCCAGATCGGAAGATTCCGATCATAAATTTCTGAAGCTACATTTTGAAAGTTTGCTGGATCAAAATTTGGCCTGCTTGACATTGCTAAAATTTCCCCATTATTTGGGTTCATCGCAATCGCGATAATTCCATCTGGATTATACGCTGCTTGAGCAATATCCAACTCACGCTCTACAATTGTTTGAACCTTTGAATCAATGGTCAGCTTTAAATCTAATCCATCTACAGGTGGATCATAATCATCAGCCATATCGTTCATACGCTCGCCTTTCGCATTCGCATAAAACTTAACTGAACCTCTTTTGCCATTCAGTTCTTTATCATAGAATAGCTCTAATCCCATTAAGCCTTGATTATCAATTCCCGCAAAGCCAAGAACATGGGATAAATAGTTTCCAAAAGGATAATGTCGCTTAGAATCTTCTCCAATATAGACACCATCAATATTCAAAGCTCTAATTTCTTTTGCTTTTTCATGCGTTATTTTCCTGCCTCCTGTAACCCTTACACTGCTCTCTTTCTTAGTAATCTCTGAATAAACTTTATCCTTTGATACATTTAATAATGCAGCAAGCTTTTCTGCTGCATTATTAGCATCTTTAATTTGCCTAGGCACTACATATACAGTTGGAGCACTAACATTTGTCGCGAGTGCTTCACCATTCCGGTCAATTATTTGCCCTCGCTCAGGTTCAAATGGAATATCCCTGCTCCATAATTCCTTCGCACCATCAGTTAAAGCAGTTCCTAGAAAAAATTGCACATATCCAAGTCGTACATCAATGATAAAAAAAATTAAAATCCCAACAAATAAAGCTGCTGTTAATCGCTTTCGTACCGTTACATTCGAAACACGCATATTGGAACGAACCCCCTTAGTATATGGCTCGTTCCAATATATGCTTGTACTTATATGATTAGACTAAAGAAAAACAGAGAGCAACTACTTAAAACCTAGCTCCAGAGAAAGCTAATCCATTACATTATCGGTTTCTGTTTCTTCCTCTTCTCCCACAACTTCTTCATTTGACTCATCTAATTCATTGCTATTTAAATACTTTTTGTTTGGTGGTTCAAATTCTATAATTAAATATTCTCCTTCCTTAACTGTTGAACCAGGTTTGAAGTTTTGTTTAATTGCATAGCCACTTCCAATTTTGTTCAATTGCATATTACCTATTTCCGCCATTTTCATCACATCTCTTAACGACCAGTCTGTCATATCGGGAATTGTTATGCTACCTTCAGTACGAATCAATACTTTTTCACCGGCAATCATTTTTGAATTGCTGATCGGGAGCTGCGTCATTACTTTCTTTCCATTCCCGACAACGATTGGCTTAAAGCCATCTTCACTAATTTTTTTAATTGCTTCTTCGGTAGACATTCCAACTACATTTTCAACCTCTTGATGTAAAACTTTTGGCTGTTCCACAGGCTGAACATTTAAATATTGAAGACTGCTTTTCATAACTGGTTTAAAAATTTGGGCTACAGGATCAGCACCATTTTGATGAATAGTAATATTTGGCTGTTGGACAGCAACATAAACAATTAATTTTGGATCATCCTTTGGAGCCATTCCCAAAAAGGAAAAAACATAGTTGTGACGGCCTTCTAAATAGCCACCTCTTGGATTAGGGATTTGAGCTGTTCCTGTCTTTCCTGCAATTTCATATCCATCGATGCGAAAGAAATTATATCCTGTCCCTTTGGGTGAAGATACTGAGGCTTCTAATAAATCTCTTACAGCTGCCGCAGTTTTTGCTGAAACCGGATTGCCGACTAGTTCAGGCTCTCTCTTCTCTACCTGGCCTTTTCCATTCGGATCAACAATTTCCTTAATGATTTGCGGCTTTACCATTTTTCCGTCATTCGCAATTGCTGTTGCTGCTTGAACCTGTTGAATAGGGGTTATTGCTGTACCTTGCCCAAATCCAGTAGTAACTTTTTCTATCGGCCAATTATAAAGAATTTTTCCACCCGTTTCATTTGGTAATTCAATACCTGTTGGTCTATCAAAATGAAATTTTGTTAAATATTCCCGATAAGTATCAAAACCCATTTTTTCTTTTACAAGCTTTGCGAAGGCAACATTCGAAGAACGCTGAACCCCTTCATAATAAGTAATCGGTCCCCACCCATCTCCATTATTCCAGTCTCGAATTGGGCGTGTATTCGGGTATGCAACATATTGTCCAGATTTAAACGTATCATTTGGATTAAATACCCCTTCTTCAATTGCAGCTGCCAACGTAAATATTTTCATTGTTGAACCAGGTTCAAAGGAATTTTCAACGACTTCGTTATGCCAAGTTTTTTCAATGCCATCCTTTGTCTTCGGATGGAATGAAGGGCGTTGTGACATTGC
Organism: Cytobacillus sp. Bva_UNVM-123; assembly: GCF_046351715.2. NCBI lineage: Bacteria > Bacillati > Bacillota > Bacilli > Caryophanales > Bacillaceae > Cytobacillus > Cytobacillus sp. Bva_UNVM-123. The sequence goes on along the minus strand of NZ_CM177772.1, from coordinate 2,000,835 downwards.
AAGAATTTCTCCCGTTTTTGGGTCTGCCACAACGGCAACCATTTTCACTGGTTTGTATACACTATCCACCTTATTCATCGAATCTTCGAGAAATGTTTGGATTTTTTTATCTATCGTTAAATAAATGTCTTTACCATCTTTTGCAGGAGTAACAAGTTCTTTTCCAGAGGGCAGTAAATACCCCCAAATATCGCTTTCATAATTTAATTTCCCATTTTCTCCTGTGAGAATTTCATTTAAACTTTGTTCAAGCCCGAGCATCCCAACCGTTTCAGTTTTGTTGTTCCCAACATCTTTCTTCTCGACATAGCCAACTAAGTGAGAAGCAAATACACCATTTGGATAAAAGCGTTTTGTATCTTTAATAAAGGAAATCCCAGGAAGCTTTAAATCTTCTATTTCCCGCTTTGTTTGATTGGAAAGATCTCGTCCTGCTTTTCCAAATTCAACTTGTGCATATTTTTTATTCTTTTTTGGGTTTATTTTTGTTAAGTTTCGATAAATCTCAGACTCTTCCATATCGATTATTTTAGCAAGCTCTCGAGCTGTTTTTTCGGGATCGACAACATGTCTAGGCCTTTTCTCATTTGTTGTCATTTCTTCATCTAAAATAGCAATAAGTTTATACGAGTTTGTATCTGTAGCAATGACTTCACCATTTCGATCGTAAATCGTTCCCCGTTTTGCTTCGATGACTTTTTCTTTCTCATACTTTTGCTGTGCTTTTACAGCAAGTGCTTGGCCTTTGACTTCGCCCGTTAATTGAATGGAGAAAAAACGAAAGAGTAAGACAAAAAAGAGCAGGCAAAATATCACAAATAAGATCGCTGCTCCAAAATTGATATTCGGCTGTTTTTTTAGCATCAATCTTGTACAGCCTTTACATTATTCTCATTTAATTTCAACCCTAATTCTTTCGCTTTTTCCCATATTCTCTCATATGTACTTAATTCTCCAATTTGCATTTCAAGGTCTCCATTTACCTTTTTTTGCTCTTGAATCGAAACTTTTGTATCTTGAATCTCTTTATTTATTTCATAGATTGCCGCTTCATTTGAAACGATATGAACCGCACCATAGCAAAGAATTGCCGTAAAAACTAGTCCTAAAGCCTTTTCTCCAGGGGAAAGCCACGGATTTTTCACCTTTACTTTTTTCGGAACCTTAACCATTTGTTGCTGCTGTTCATGCCGTTGTTCTTGCTGATACTTACGCGCTAAATTTCCCATTTTTTCCCTCCTGTTTCATCATTTATTTATAAGTAAAAAGATTTTTATCGTTTTTCAGCTATTCTTAGTTTTGCGGAGCGAGCTCGATTATTGTTTTCTAATTCCACTTCCGAAGGTAATATTGGCTTCCTTGTTATAAGTTTAATAATCGGCTTATATTCGTCTGGAATAATTGGCAGACCATGAGGCAAATTTGGAGTCTCACTCGCGCTTTTAAAAGCGACTTTACATATCCGATCCTCAAGTGAATGAAAAGTAATAACACTAATTCTTCCGCCAGGCTTTAATATGTCAATAGCTTGTTGAAGAGAATCTTCAAATACACCTAGCTCATCATTAACAGCAATTCGAATTGCTTGAAAAACTCGTTTTGCTGGATGGCCACCTTTTCTTCTTGCTGGAGCCGGAATGGCTTCTTTAATTATTTCTACGAGCTCACCAGTCGTCTTTATTGGCGCATTTTCTCTCGTTGCTTCAATTTTTCGAGCAATTTGTTTAGAAAATTTCTCTTCACCATATTTAAAGAATATCTTCACTAAATCAGCATAACTCCAATCATTTACAACATCGTATGCCGTAAGTTCAGCTTCTCTATCCATTCTCATATCGAGTGGTGCATCATGATGATAACTAAAACCACGTTCAGGAGTATCTAATTGTGGTGATGAAACGCCAAGATCATAAAGCACCCCATCCACTTTATGTACACCAATCTGTTCTAGTTCTTCCTTTAGAAACTTAAAATTACTTTTAATAAATGTGATTTGTTCTCCAAATTTACTCAATCTCTCTTTTGCATGAGCAAGCGCTGTATCATCTTGGTCAAATGCATAAAGCTTGCCTTTTTCAGAAAGCTTGGACAAAATTAACGCACTATGTCCCGCTCCACCTAAAGTACAATCTACATAAATCCCATCTGGTTTTATATTCAAGCCGTCAACAGTTTCATTTAATAATACGGTCGTATGTTCAAACATAGTTGTCCACCTTTCCAAAGTTTAGAAGAGAAATGGGATCATCCATCCTCATCATTACTTTATATATCGAATCCAATCATATTTTCTGCGATTTCTGCAAATGATTCTTCAGAGCCAGCAAAATAATCTTCCCAAAGCCCTTTGCTCCAAATTTCTATTCGATCAGATACGCCAAGAATGACACACTCTTTTTCCAATTTTGCATATTGTTGAAGCGGGGAAGATATATTTATTCTTCCTTGCTTATCGATTTCACATTCAGTAGCACCTGAAAAGAAAAAACGGGTAAATGCACGGGCGTCTTTTTTTGTAAGTGGCAATCCTTTTAGCTTCTCTTCAAGGAGCTTCCACTCGTCCATCGGGTATCCAAATAAACATTGATCCAATCCACGTGTCAGCACAAAAGTATCACCTAAGCCTTCACGGAATTTGGCAGGAACAATTAATCGGCCTTTATTATCAACGTTATGATGATACTCTCCCATGAACATACCCACTACCCCCACTTTCTATCTCAAATGTACCACAATCCCCCACTTTCCTCCACATGTTTTTTATATTTCTATAATTAAACAAAAACTCCTGCCATTTTTCTTCTTCTCTTCCTTTATTTCTTTCGCCCTTTCCTTACAATAGCTACCAATATATTTGATTTCTCACTTTTCTGCATCAAAAAAAGACTTCATTTCATGATGAAATAAAGTCTTTTTTAAAAGAATTAAATTTTAATTACTTTATGCGTACCATCGATAGTAAAGGAGCACTTTAGCAAGTCATCAATAAAGGTTGGGCCATATTCATTTAAATAATATAAGCCGTTCAACATTCTTTCTTGAGGAGAACCATTTGGTCTTAATGAATTTTCAACTCGAGCAAACTTATTTATGACAACTTCATATTTTAATTGCTTTGATTTTTCTAGCTTATCCTCCATAAACATCATTTGTCTCATAAATCCCTTTTTATTTTTATTTAATAATGGGATTGAACTTGAATCCTTTTCATCCAAGTACATCTTTATTTGGTGATAATTATGAAGAAAATCTTGTTTTGTTTTCTCAAATAATTGCTCAAGATGATCATCTTTAAGGGATTGGATAAATTCTCGTTTTTTCTCTTCCGTTCCATTTAAGAGTGTTTCTACAAGATCAAGACCTAACTCATTCATATCCGTTTCAATTGAGCGGTCAAGTATAGTGATATTGATTCGTGGAACAATTGGAGGCATTTTTATCTCAAAAACTTCGAATACTTTCTTTAATTCAGCCCAATAAGCAATTTCTCCAGGACCTGCTACAAAGGCAAGTGTTGGAAATAGCCATTCCTGCATTAAAGGCCTCGTAACAACATTGTTACTTAGTTTTTCCGGAAATTCATTTGCAATATCAAGCATTTGCTCCAACGTAAATTGCAAGTAACCTTCTTTACACGTAAAAAGTTTTTCTTTATTGTCGTATTCAAGCAGTACTCTGTCATGGTGCTTTTCATCATAATAAAATAAATTAACAGCTTTCTCACTAATTTCGATTGTATTTGAAAACCCATTGCTTTTAATCTCTTCCTGTTGCGCTTTTACACTATTCGTAATGTCCTCAAAGCTGTTAATTTGCTTAAGAAAAAAATCTTTCTCAAGTGTTCGAAGCTTTTCATCGCCAGAGTCAATAAGAAGAAGTCCATAATCTTTAAATAAATGCATGATCATATATGCAAATAAATCAACAAATGATTTCGAATCTTGAATTGCTTGTTCTAGCACTTCGAGTAACTCTTTCGTATGTTTTGTTTCGCCAAAAGACTTAATAATCCCCTCAACCCAATTTTTACACAGTTCTTGATTTATCATAACTTTTGAAACCATTCTTTTATCAAGTATTTTTTCCGGGTAGAGTTTTTTTTCAATTCTATTATTTTTTTCAACGAATACGTGGTTTACTTCCTGATAGTCATGATCCTCACCTGCAATCCAAAACACAGGCACTACAGGGATCTTTAATTCTGCTTCCTTTTGTCTAGCAAGTGTTATGATCGAGAGTACTTTATGAATTGTATAAAGAGGTCCTGTTAAAATACCTGCTTGCTGACCTCCGATAATAACCGCACTATTCGTCATTTTTAGTTTTTCTATTGAAGTTTTAACCTTCTCAGAAGTTGGGAACTTATTCATGAATTGCTCAATATGACCAGCAAGTTCATTTCGCATGAAGGAACGAGCAGATAATTCTTCAAGCCGATTTTTATCATCTACACTATTGTTATAACGATAGTGAAAGTATTTTTGTATGTCCTGCGTTTGCGCAACATATTCTGTTGCAAACCGGTTCGTTGCAGGTAAGGAGAGATTCAAAATCTCCATTTAAGAACTTCCTTTCTGATTTACAATTTTCATTTCAAACGTGACAACTATTAATATACGTATTAATCACATTATTTCACCATAAGAGTATAGCATTATCCGAAATGAAAAGAAAAGCGAAAGAGATTCATGTTATGGCATTGAAACAAATGAAGATACACTCTGAACTAAGCCGATTACTAATAACACGACATAAGCAGTAAAAAATATCAAAAAATTAAAACGCCAATACCCGCGAAAAACAAGTGGAATATTAATTTCTTGTTTAAAACGCCAATGAATGACAACAAAAATAATGGCTAGAACGAGCATCGCAAGAATAATGACCCATAATAATGACTGCTCCCAAATTGTAACAATTAAATAGTGCACTGAAATAATAAACAAGATTGTACTCACATCTAATGCTACATGAACAGATCGTCGGTGTTGCTTCGTCACCTGCTTACAAATGATGAATACAAGTAAATAGCCAAGTATTGGAATCGTAATAAGTGTCGCGATGATTGCGGAAAATACAGAACTCACCCTAATTTCCTCCTTTTTCATACTCCTTTCCTTTAATCAAATAATAAAAACTCTTTGTAAGTGGAGTATTCATTGCTTTTTCTTTGCCTTTTTCAAGTACATAACCTAAAATCGCGTCCACTTCTGTTGGCCTTTTTTCATCAACATCTTTCAGCATCGATGAACGATTAGCAGCGGTTTTCCTACAAACATTTTCCAATTGGGCAAACGCCTTGTCTGAATTGGATATATTTAACACATTGCTTATTTCGATAAAAAGCTCCTTAAAAATACGATAAAAATGTGGATTTTCAAGTAATTCACCATTTGGAACTGCAAGGATAGCTGTTAAAGGGTTGATAACCGCATTAATGATCAGCTTTTGGAGTAGCATTTCATGATAGTCATCTTCAAAAACAAAGGGAAAATGATCGATAGGTGAATCAAAAAGTTTTCTAATCTTATCTAACAGATCACCTTTAAATGAAGCAATTTTTGTCTGGCCATTTCCTGTATGGATTATGTAGTTGGGACTTACTTTTAACGCTCCATGCTCAACCGTTCCAACAAATATATGGGATTCGGTAAAATCATTTAACCATTTTAAATGCCCCATCCCATTTTGGACAAACAAAAGAGTGTGTTGATGGTTTTGATTAATCTCTTTCATTTGTCTAATAACATTAAGTAAATGATACTGTTTTACAGCAATAATCGTTAATTCTTCCTCACCTGTCCAAGATGAGAATGTGAGGGCATTAACCCTTTCTGTTATACTATTATTATCTTTTTCAAATATTAGACCTTTTGACATTAGCATTTCTGCTTGTTCTTTTGAACGCGTATATATTGTTACATCGTACATTTTATTTAAATAATGGGCAAAAAGTAGGCCAATCGAACCGCCGCCAATAATTCCAATTTTCATAGTAACCTCTTTATTCATTAAGTATTTAGTCATATTTTAGCAGAAAGTGCAGAAACTTTGGTAATAATTGAGCAAAATTACGGAATAAATCAAGAAATGGTATAAAAAGCCCCTCTATCATTAGAGGGGATTCTTGAATTTCTTTAGACAGGATAAACTGGATGTTTCCTTTCACTAAAGTTTAATTCCTTTGTCTCATACAACTCATATCTTTGAATAAGTACATCTCTCAAATTATTCGGTGAAATAATATCATCGACGATCAGTTCTGAAGCAAGCTTGTAAATATCGATATGTTCACTATATTCTCGTTGTTTTTCTTGTACAAAGGCATATTTTTCTTTCGGATCTTCAATTTCATTGATTTTATTTGAATAAACAGCATTTACGGCCGCTTCTGGCCCCATTACTGCAATTTGAGCAGAAGGCAAAGCTACACAATAATCAGGTTCAAACGCAGGACCTGCCATCGCATAAAGACCAGCTCCATATGCTTTTCTAACAATGACTGATATTTTCGGAACAGTTGCAGAAGACATGGCTGCAATTAATTTAGCGCCATGACGGATAATCCCTGCTCGTTCAACCTTTGTCCCAATCATAAAACCAGGGACATCTGCAAGAAATAGCAGTGGAATATGGAAAGCATCACAAAGCTGAATGAATTTTGCCGCTTTATCTGCTGAATCAACGAAAAGTACTCCACCTTTCACCTTCGGTTGATTTGCAATAATTCCTACTGTCCTTCCCCCGATTCTTGAAAATCCAGTAATAACTTCAGGTGCAAAAAGCTTTTTTATTTCATAAAAACTGCCTTCATCAACTATTGAATCAATACCTTCATACATATCGAAAGGAGCATTTTGGTTTTTAGGAATAATTTCTTCTAAATGACGACCTGCCTTCGGCAAGATCGATTCATACATTTTTGGTTTTTCTTTATAAGAAGCAGGAAAGTAAGTGAGATACGACTTTGCAGATTCTATCGCTTCTTCTTCACTAAATGCAAGAACATCTCCACAGCCACTAATAGTACAGTGCATTCTAGCACCGCCCATTTCTTCTAGTGTTACTTTTTCTCCAATTACTTTCTCCGCCATCCTTGGAGAGCCTAAATACATGGAAGCATTTTTGTCAACCATAATCACAATATCACAAAAAGCGGGAATATAAGCACCACCCGCAGCAGACGGACCGAATAATAAGCAGATTTGCGGAATCATGCCAGAGAGTTTTACTTGATTATAAAAAATTCTACCCGCACCCCGTCTATTTGGGAACATTTCAAGCTGATCTGTAATTCTCGCTCCAGCAGAATCAACTAAATATAAGAGCGGTACTTTTAACTTCTCAGCTGTTTCTTGAATACGGATGATCTTTTCAACCGTTTTCGCCCCCCAAGATCCCGCTTTAACCGTTGAATCATTTGCCATAACACATACGATTTGACGATTAATTTTTCCTATTGCTGTAATGACCCCATCTGCTGGCAAACTCTCATCCATACAGTTCGCAAACTTTCCATCTTCTTCATAGACGCCATCATCAAAAAGGAGTTCTAATCGTTTTCTAACGAATAGCTTATTTTGCACTTTTAGCTTTTCATGATATTTCGGATGCCCACCGGCTTCTATTACATTACTTTTTTCCTTCAACTTTTCAATTAATGAATCAAGTGTCGCCATCTTTCTCCTCCTATTAAAAAATGCAAAAAGCGCATTAAAAAATCTCTAATCCATATTAAGGACTAACAATGAATCTCCTTCATTTACAAAGTCACCGATATTCACTTTAACTTGAATCACTCTACCTTCAATTTGACTCTCAACAGGAATCTCCATTTTCATTGATTCAAGTATGACAACTTCTTTCCCCACAGTAACTTCTTCACCAGGACTTACTAAAACATTCAATACAGTACCAGCCATTGATGCTGTGATTTCCTTCATTACCAACATCCCCTTATCTTGTCGAATAACATCATTTTTCTTATATATATTTCTACAATCTTCTGACTTTTTCCTTCAATAACTTGTAAACGCTTCCGATTTAATTTTTTACCTTTTTATCATATAATAAAAATTATATATAAAAACGCTTCACTTCCTTTTTATGATATGATAAATAAGAGTATTCAGATTAATACTTTATACAAGGGAGGATAAATATATGAGTTACCAAGTCGAAAAACTAATGGTAAATTATAAGACACTTGAAGAATTCAAAAGGTTTAGAGAATATGGCTTGCAAGAATTATCTATGTTTGAAGATCTTGAAGCCAATATTATTGAAAACAACAGTGAATCTCCATTTTATGGGGTATATTTCGGAGATAAACTTGTTGCGAGAATGAGCTTGTATCGAGTTGAGAAAAAATACGATCGTTATTTTGAGCCTGCACAAGATTATTTTGAACTTTGGAAACTTGAAGTGCTCGCTGATTATCAACATAAAGGATATGGCAAAGCACTAGTTGAGTATGCGAAAAGTTTAGGATTACCCATTAAAACAAATCCACGTGTAAAATCAGATGAGTTTTGGAGCAAAATGGGCTTCACTTCCGTTCATTATGATATGGAAAGGGATCGTGGAGAAAATCCGCTAGTTTGGTATCCTGAAGGCGTTAAAGAGCAATCACATTAATAAAGCGCGGACTATATTGGTCCACGCTTTTTTACATACATTAAAAAATTTATACTTTCTGTTTGCTTGCCTCATCTTTAAGGTTTACTACTTTTAATGCTTTTTCCATTATCTCTACTATTTCCTTATAATCTTTATTAATTTTATTTAATTCATTTAATAATTTCTCATTTTCTGAAGCTAAATAATACAATTGCTTTTCTAATGTTTGGATACGTTCTTCATATATTTTTATGTCTTCATTTTGGAAACTAGATAATTCCGTTTTTTTGTAAAGTGTTTTTAAATGATCAACTAAATCTTCAAATGCTAAGATTTTTTCCTGTTCTTCGGGATTTATTCTTGGAGTCTCTACAGTAATTGCCCCCTGATCAGGTACTTGCAAAACAGCTTCTTCTTTCTGAACATTTTGCTTTCTAGCTTTTCTTTGTTTTTTTGCCAGCTCAATTCCCGATTTATATTGTTTTCTTACATATGAATTCCATCGAAAACCACAGGCAGCAGCTGTCCTTTTTAGCCTCTTACCAACTTCTTCAAACGCTTGCAACTGAGTGCTGCCTTCTCTAATATTTTTAAGAACCAGTTCTGCAAGTAACAAATCTTCATCTTGTGACCAAGCATCCTGACGTGTTAAAGACATTAGTGTGTCCCTCCTAGTGTTTTTTATTTATACATATGCGCTTACTAGAAAAGATAGACTGATGTCCTAATTGATTTATTAAGCTATTTTCTTTCTAAAAACTTTAATACTTGCAAATGATGTGCTTCTCCTTCCCATAATCTTGCACAATTGGACACTTCCTCATTTACTCTCCACTCTATTTCGGATTTTTTCCACTTATTCAAAAGGAGTAATTTATAGGCTTTTAAAACATCTCCTTCAAGAACAAGCATTTTTTCTAAAAATCTCTTACAGCCTTCCAAAAGTTCATCATCGATCGCCATTTGAAAAAAGCCGAGCTCTACTAGTTGCTCGGCATCATAAAGTTCTGCTTCCATTAGCATTTTCATGGCATTTGCATGTGGTAGTTTTTCAGATAAGAACGTGCCACCGCCCCAGCCAGTTGTAATGGCTAAGGTTCCTTGAATAAACCCCGCCTTCACATGCCTGCTTGCAATCCGATAGTCACAAGCTGCAGCAAGCTCACACCCTCCGCCAACTGCAATTCCATTTATTAATGCAATCGTTGGCTTAGGATGAAAGAACAGTTCAACCAATATTTTGGACATTTTATTTAACATCTCAAAAGCTTCTTTTTCCGTCTTTAAATTATGAAAAGTAGATAAATCTCCACCTGAACAAAAAGCTCGATCACCCGTCCCCGTTATAACTAACGCTTTATTAACTCCTTCATTGGATATTTGCAATGCATCCTCTAAACCATCCATAACTTCATAATTAATTGCATTTCTTTTGTCTGGTCGATTAATTGTAAATACTAATAAACCGTCTTCCCTTTGCTCTAATTTATAGGGCTCCATCTCATCCTCCAAATAGCATTTTTAAATAAGCATGCGCTAAAAACGACAAAAGCACAAGAACAATATGTTCTTGTGCTTTATATCTAGAAGGAAATTAGTTGTTCACAACTTCTTTTCCTTTGTATGTTCCGCAAGCTTTGCAAACACGGTGAGCAAGTTTCATTTCACCACAGTTTGGGCATTCTACCATACCAGGAACCTGTAATTTAAAATGGGTACGACGTTTTCTTTTCGCAGTTTTAGACGTTCTTCTAAAAGGTACAGCCATTATTCCCACCTCCTTAAAAAGTATAAGAAAGTTATGAAGCCCAGAACAAACTGGTTTCTTCAAATGTTTCTTGTTTTTTCCTCCGGTTATGAATCAGAAGAAGAATCATTTCGTTCAAAAAATTGTGCAAGTCCAGCAAGACGAGGATCGATTTTTTCCTTTTTATCTTGCTTCTGAATAACCTCCCAATCCCTACCAGATTGAGGAGCTCCTTCTTCACTGCTATCTTCGCAGAACACTTGCATTGGAACTTCAAGTAAGAGGATTTCTTGAATGACAGGTATTAAATCAATAAGATCACCTTTTACTTGGTGAACTTCCTCAAAAGATTCATAATCTAAATCTTTCAACAGGAAAGTTTCTGTTGTGTCTACATTAATTGGGAAATTTACGTCAACTAAAGTACGAGAACAAGGAAGGATTAAATGACCATTTATCTTTAAATGAAAGGTCACTTTTGCAGAATCAATATCCGCTCTTCCTGTAATATGCATTAATGAGACCTCTTTAATAGTTGGATCAAGATTTTTAATCTCATCAACATTAATGATCTCATCGATAACAAAATCCTTGCTTCGATTTTTTTGTAACTGACTTAAAGTCCATTTCATACGAATCACCCCAAGGCAACAAAGGTAATTATAGCTTTCATATAATTATTTGTCAATATTATTTCTTTACAGTATAATTTGTGCATTATCAGTTTATTTTAACCTTTTTAGAAAAAATGATAAACAGATTTACTAGAAATTTATTAAAAGCTAGTTTTCCACTAAAGGGGTAAATAATTAATGAATGCTGTTGGTCTAATTGTTGAATATAATCCTTTTCATAATGGGCATGCCTATCATCTTCAAGAAGCTAAAAAGCTTGCAGATGCACACGTAGTGATTGCAGTAATGAGCGGCAATTTTTTGCAGCGCGGTGAGCCTGCCTTAGTTTCAAAATGGAAACGGACAGAAATGGCCTTACTGTCTGGTATTGATATCGTTTTTGAACTTCCCTATGCATTTGCCACCCAGAAAGCTGACACATTTGCTAGTGGAGCTGTCTCTATTCTTGAAGCAGCAGGCTGTCATTCTCTCTGTTTTGGGAGTGAATCTGGGAATATTGACACTTTTAAACGTACATTTGACTTTTTAGAAAGTAATAAAAAGCAATTCGATGAACAAGTCAAAGTTTATCTAAAAGAAGGCAATAGTTATCCGAAAGCATTATCATTAGCCTTTCGGAAGGTAGCTTCTACTAATGATTTTATCGATTTGGCAAAGCCAAATAATATTTTAGGTTATCAATATTTAAAAGCTGCATATACTCAAAACGCTTCAATACATTGCTTTACTCTCCCAAGGAAAAGTGCAGATTATCATGATGAACATTTCGCTTCACAATCCATTGCTAGTGCTACGAGTATTAGAAAAGCGCTATTTTCTGATCATGAACAAATTTCCACCATTAAACAATTGGTTCCGGGAACAACTTATAATAGTCTTCTCCAATATAAACATGAATATGGTCTTTTCCATAGCTGGGAGCATTACTGGCCTTATTTAAAGTTTCGTTTAACTCAAATGACACCTAATGAGCTGAAATCCATTTATGAGATCGAAGAAGGACTCGAAAATCGTATTCTGGCAATTGCTCTTCGTGCCAATACCTTTCAACAATTTATGGCGCAGCTTAAAACAAAACGATATACTTGGACAAGATTACAAAGAGCCTGTGTTCATATCTTAACGAACACAACAAAAGCAGAAATGTATATGGAAGATGAAAGGGCAACATATTTACGCCTATTAGGCATGACAAAGCGAGGAAAAGATTACTTAAATAAAAACAAAGGAAAACTCGGTCTACCGTTAATTTCGAGAGTATCCTCCAAACAAAATAAACAGCTAATGCTTGATATAAGAGCGTCGAGAATATATTCGTTCGGAGCTTCTAAAAACGGTCCTAGCTTATTATTCGAGAAAGAATTTAAACAGCCTCCTATCATATTGGAATAGCTCCTATTAATGCAAAAAAAATAGCGGTTTTTGCCGCTATTTTTCTTTCAAGTCGAGTAAGTAAGTAACTGCGTCATCAAACGTATTTATCGGGACAATTTTCATTTTTGATTTAATATCTTTGGCTGTTTCAAGTGCAGCTACATAATTGGAATCAGGTGCTCCGTTTTCATTGGGAGCCAAGAAAATTTCTGCCCCGGCTTTATCAGCAGCAACAATTTTCTGTTCAATCCCGCCGATTTTACCGACATTACCATTCGAGTCAATGGTCCCCGTACCAGCAATTTGATAGCCTCTCGTTAAATCCTCTTCAATTAATTGATTGTAGATTTCTAATGAAAACATGAATCCTGCTGAAGGACCTCCGATATCCTTACTTTCAATTGAAACAGCGGGCTTTACGACAATTTCCTTATCATCGACAAGACCTATTCCAACACCTACTTTCCCTGTTTGTGGTACTGTTTTTAATGAAAGTTCTACATCGCTAATTTTATTTTTTCTTTCAATTTTAAACTTTACTTTGTCTCCTTCCTTTTTACTAGAGACATACTCAATAAATTGTGCTGAAGATTCAAATTCATGCTCGTCAACTTTAAAAATTCGATCTCCAGCTTTTAGCTTCCCATCTGCAGGCATTTTAGGCATAACATTTAGGACAAAAACACCCTGATAATCATAATTAATTGGAATTCCTGCTTTTTTATATGCGGTTTCAATGGCATAAAATTTTGAAGAGTCCATTAGATGAAGCTGTCGAACATTATATTCCTCATCTGTTTCATCTTCCCTTCTTATTGCCTTAATCGGAAAATTTTCTTGATATTTACTAAATTTTGCAATCGTATATGAATAAATATTAGCTTTTCCCATTCTAACTGTTGTTAACATAAAATTTCCTTTTTCATCGAAGCCATTTTCTACATGAATGATTGGTTCCAGTTCTTTTGCCATTCCAGGTTTCGAAACATAGTATGGCAAATAATAAAAAGAACTTGTTAATAGAATAATTGCTGCAATGACGAAGGAAGGAAAAAAATACTTTTTCTTCATTTTTTCGGCGGCTCCTTCCACGTGTTCAACACTTGTTTAATCGAATCAACTTGTTTTCTAGTTTCTTCTTCCCCAATCGTGATGATTTCTTCTATATTTGTAAAAGCTCGAGAACTGAACATTTCTACTCTTGGTCGAATCATAATACTAGATGCTACTTCTCGATTAGCTACTAATTCCATTTGCATAATATCAAGACTTTGCATAATTACATCGTAAATTGACGTAATTTCAATATTTGTTTTGACATGTGACACATCAATAGCAATAATAATATCTGCACCCATTTCTCTTACTACCGAGACAGGAATTCTGTCTACCACACCCCCATCGACTAGTAAACGATCATTTAATTTTTCAGGCACAAAAATTCCAGGTATTGATATACTTGCACGTACAGCATCAGCAATTGGTCCCTTTTCAAAGACAATTTTTTCACCAGTCATTAAATCAGTTGCGACAACACGAACTGGAATCTCTAATTGTTCAAGATTTTTACCATGTGTAAATATGCGAATTAGTTCTTTTACTCGTTTGCCTGCAATAAACCCCATTTTCGGAACTGTAAAATCTAAATAGTACTTCCTTTTAAATGCGGTAGCTAATTTATATAGACGTTCAATATCAAGCCCCGCTCCATAAAAACAGCCAACCATCGCTCCCATACTGCTCCCAGCTATACAATCAATCGGAATTCCTTCCTCCTTCAACACCTTAATCGCACCTAAATGTGCAAAACCTCTCGCACCGCCTGAACCTAGCGCCAATCCAATTTTTGGGCGACTATCCAAAAGAAAAGCCTCCTTATGCACGCCTAATTTCACTTCATTAAATTCATTTCACCATGTTTCAATCTTATGGTCTATTTTACTGATGTATGAGTATATTGATTTATAGGAGACAAGGCTAATTTTTGCCTGATGACTTCATTCCATTCAATATCGTTACAAAGTCAGTTAAGTGTTTGAGGGAGGCATTGCCCGTGTTCCGTTCTCGATTAAAGACAATTATTCTTGCCATTTCCGCAGCTTTGATGGCTATTTCTCTCATCTCATTTCCTCAAGAGTCTGTTGACGCTTCCATAAGAGGACTAAATATGTGGTGGGAAATCGTATTTCCTTCCCTACTACCATTTTTCATCATTGCCGAATTATTAATTGGATTTGGAGTCGTACGATTTATCGGTGTTCTCCTCGAACCATTCATGCGTCCACTATTTCGTGTACCTGGCGTTGGTGGATTCGCTTGGGCAATGGGGATGGCATCTGGTTTTCCAGTTGGAGCAAAAATAACTGCAAGACTTAGACAGGAAGGCCAAATATCCAAAATTGAAGCAGAACGCCTCGTTTCATTTACGAATTGCTCCAACCCATTATTTATCTTCGGTGCTGTATCTGTCGGCTTTTTCCATAATCCAAAACTTGGGATGATTCTTGCATTAGCTCATTATCTTGGTAACTTTACAGTCGGGATAGTTATGAGATTTTACCGTCGGAAAGAAGAACCTCCCATTAAAGATATAAAAAGAAAAACTTCTTTAAGATCAGCCTTTGCCATTCTTCATCGAACGAGGATTAATGATAATCGACCGATCGGTAAACTTCTTGGTGATGCTGTCATGTCTTCTGTTCGGACATTACTGATGGTTGGTGGGTTTATCATTCTTTTTTCTGTCATTAATAAATTGCTATTTCAAATTGGAATTACATCCTTTTTGGCAAGAGGATTAGAGCAACTATTAATCGTATTCCAATTACCAAGTGAGCTTGGTATTCCACTTTTCTCTGGTATGTTTGAAATTACACTTGGCAGCAAACTTACTAGTCAAATACAATCTGCAACATTAATGCATCAAGTAATAATAACAAGCTTCATCCTGGCTTTTAGCGGCTTTAGTGTACAAGCTCAGGTCGCGAGCATTCTTGCTGAAGCGAATATCGATTTTAGGCCCTTTTTTATAGCAAGAATTTTCCACGGCTTTTTTGCTGCTTTTTATGCAGCAATACTATGGAATCCAGTGTATGAACGATTTTATAATACCGAACCATCAAACGCCATCCCTGTAAGTGTTTTTGATGAAAATTCTTTTATACAAAAATGGTTATCTATAATAGTCGAAACTGGCCCACTCATTACAATCATTTCATTACTTCTCTATACTTTTTTATTAGCAAAAAGAGTGACTAAGTAAGATAAATTAATACGCATATTCACAATAAATACGAACGAGCACATATTGTGCTCGTTTTTTTTCATTATGTAAATTTGTTTATTAAAGCATTCTCCACTATTTGCGGAACGAGCTCAGATACGTTTCCGTTGTATTTAGCCACTTCCTTTACAATGCTAGAGCTTAAAAAAGAATATTGATTTTTTGTCATGATAAAAAAGGTTTCAATATTATCGTTTAATACACGGTTCATTGAAGTAATTTGCATTTCATACTCAAAGTCTGATACTGCTCTTAGTCCCCTTATTATTGCGTGAGCATTTACACTTTTAGCATAATCTACTAACAAGCCTTGAAAAGAATCTACTGTAACATTCGGAATATCTTGCGTTACTTCCTTTATTAATGCGACTCTTTCTTCGACTGTGAACAATGGGTGTTTTGAAGAATTATTTAATACGACAACATGAACTTCATTAAATATTTTTGCCCCTCTTTTAATAATATCTAAATGGCCATATGTAACTGGATCGAAGCTTCCCGGACAAACAGCTATACCCCCCATAAAAAATCCCCCTGTATCAATATTTTTTCAATCGCTCCATTTATAGATCGTAATGGCAATAATCCCGTATTTCTCAGTTTTCTTTACAACTAAATTTCCTACAGAATCTGGTAATTGAATCTCCGAACCATGTTCGCAAACGATCGTTCCTGTTGCCGAAAGCAAGTCTTCATTGTTAACAGTATCAAGCAGCTTAATAAGTTGCTGTTTCTTATAAGGCGGGTCTAAAAAAATAAAGTCGAATACAAGCTCCCTTTTTTTTATCACCTTAAGTGCTCTCTCGGCATCATTGCGATAAATCTCTGCCTGCTCCTCAAACATACAACTGCTCACATTTTCATGAATCGTTTGAATCGCTTTCCCATCTTTGTCGACAAAAATAACCTTATCAGCACCCCGACTTAAAGCCTCAATTCCCAGCCCACCACTTCCTGCAAAAAGATCAAGTCCAAGACCGCTTTCAAAATAGGGGCCAATTATATTAAATATTGCCTCTTTCACTTTGTCAGTCGTTGGTCTTGTAGAGCTGCCAGGAACTGCCTTTAAAATTTTCCCTTTTCGTATTCCTGATACTACACGCATCTTTTATCACCACTATTCACTTTTGAACAATTTTTCCTAACTATCCTAACATATTTATGAATGCGCCGCCAACTCATTTCATGTTTATGCGCACGCCATATCTTCATAAAAGATACTCAAATAGGAAAAAAGCGGATTCGGTGTATATCCGTTATTTTTATGGAAATAATGTAAGTAACAGCATCTATTCGAGGATGTTGTTGCCAACCGCGGAGAAGACTTACGTTTCCCCATAAGTTCTTCCTCCGGTTTCTCCTCTCCCTTTGCCTTCTATCCTATAGTAGAGGATATAGAAGGACCCTGCAGAATGTCTGCAGGGTTTTTTCTTTTCTTATAACGATAGCTTTATTTCTTCTTCATTTTCTTCAAAAGAAACATTAAAAAGTGTTTGAATCCACTGTTTACTCATATATATATTTCCATTCATGTTTAATAACGGGCTTTCCAATAGTCCATAATCTTCTTCATTGTAAATAAAAATATTACTATTTAAGTAAAAACGATAACTATTATTTTCTTTCATTAGTAAAATTGTTTCCTGATCAGGAAGTATTTTTAACTCAAAGCCTAATGACTTCATTGTATCAATAAAAGGATAGAGCATTTTCCCATTATCAATAATAACTTCTATCTCTTTCACTTCTTTATTAGCAATGACAACCTTCCTATCGTCATAAAAGTATAACGGAAAAAATGGCTTTGAATCATCGTTATTTAATAAGAAAAAACGAGTGTTTACCTCTTTAATTTGTTCAATAAAATGATCCATTTTCTGTGTTGTAATAGCCTCGTTTGAATTTAATGCTAGCTCGAAAAGAGTCTGCATTTCTTCTTCTGAGAGATGGGTATTTAATTCCTTAACAATTAGTTTTCCCTTCTCTGTAGAAGGAGGTTGTTCTATCATATACGAGGTGAAAATATCTAATAACCAATGATTATTCATATTATATTTTTTTTCAAAATAATAATGAACTAATTTCCTCTTTAACTCCGCATCGGTTATATTAGGCGATGAAATTAAGAGGCCCTTCCCATTTATTCCTTTATATTGATCAGATAAAATCACGGCTACATAAGGGAATCCAAGTAAATCCTTCATCTCTTTAAATTCAAAACCACTCTTTTGACCAGATTGTTCAACATACAGATCTATCCCTGTTTCAGCTTCAGTATATTGAAGTTTATTAGGTTGCCAATATAAAGAGGGTGCTTCCCCTATGTTTGAAAACAAATAAAAGTCAATTAAATCCATTTTTTTATAACCTTTTAAAGGCGCACCTACAACCCATGAACCGTCTCTTTTATCCGAATCAACAATTTCGATGCTAGTTCTAGTTACATTCACATCATGCACTAATGTTGTCCATTCATTCATTAAAAAGGCACTATTTTTATTCGGCATTTGAACAAGGAATTGAAATACCATTTCATTGTTATCTGGTAAAAATGTATGAGGATTTTCATCATTGGATTCGCAAACCTTACCGTCAGCTTTCTTACAAGTCCAATCAAATAGACTATCAGGAACCGTCATCGTATATTCTTTATTCGCAGTAAGACCGATAATCTTTTGAGTAACTAGTAAATGATCCTCCTCAGTTTTTATTACTATTTCTTGCTTTACTTTTTCGAAATTTTCATCTGGAATGTTTTGTTTAGAATATGCCTTCCACTGCCAGAACAGCATACCACTTATTGATGTTGTTAAAGCAATAAAAATTAGAAACGCTGATCTCCACATCGGAATTCCCCTCAATAATTTTTTCTTTATCATAACCATACCAAATCCTTCGTCAACAGTCACATAAAAATTGTACAATTTTAGCGAAATATACAATTTTTTAGTACTTTATGCAAGAAAAGCATGATTTCCCTATTTTGTTCATAAGTTAGTCAAGCATTTCAATATTCAATACAAAAAAAGATGAGAGGATAGCCTCTCATCTTTAAATTCCCATTTTATAGTCATACTCTTTTGCTTTATCTGGTTTCTTGTTTTCAAATTCAATTTTTAAAAATGGCTTATACGAAGGCTCAACTTTTTTTACAAATGAATAGGAATTGAGTTTTTCAATAGTATTTTCCACTTCAGCTAGATCGCAATATAATACAACATATTTCAACCTTTTTGACACAAAATGGATATTGCCGAATTTTCTTAACATTTTCGCCTGTTTTAATGTGTAAAGCCACACAATTATTCCTTGGCGTTGTCCCAACATATTTTCTTCCCCTTCAAACTGTATATTTTTAGGTCTGCTTCTATGAAAATTCGTACTAAGAGCAGCCACATCCTCCCCCAGTTCCGCAGCCACCTCCGCAGCTAGACGAGCTATCGAAAAATGGATTACCAGTCGGAACTTTAATTTGGTCTGACACTGAACGGCCAATGATGACACTGACTTCATCTAATAAGGACTGGAGACTATTTTCCGCTCTTCTGAATTCAGCAACATGAAAATCAAGATCCATGATTCGTTTTAACTCACGTATCGATTTCATAGCTGTCTTATATTCGGGGTGATACTTGCCGAAGCGCTGTACTTCATCATAAATTTCTTTCATTTTTATAAACTTATTTATTTTTTCTTGTGTTTCTTTATTTGTTTTTAATCTATATAAACATTGGCGATATTGCTCCGCCTCTTCTGAATTAATTATCATTGCTGCAATATTATCAGCCTGATCTAAAATTTCGATTCCTTCAATTGTTGCAAGCAAAATGAAGTTCACCTCCGTTTCATATTTTATCATGAAACAGAAGAAATCAAAAGTTATGGAATCGTAATATAAAATTCTTTTTGTAAATTATAGGAAGAATCCTTTGTTTTTACCGCTTGTAACTTAAGATGATGTGTCCCTGATGGAAGCCCTTTGATAATAAACGCAGCTGATGAAATCTCATCCTTTTTCTTCCCGTCGACATAAACAACAATTTTCCCTTTATTATTAGCATTTGTTTCTCGAAATGTAATTCCTTGAACGATACACTCAATCAAGACTTCCTTTCCCTTAACTTGATACTTAACAAAAAAAGGATCGCTTTGATCAAGCATCATACTTGAAGCAGGAATTTCCTTTCGTAAATCAGTATTTATTATTGGATAAACATCTATATTTGTCTCCGGTTTCGGTATGTCTTTTTTGCAACCCATCGTAATAAACAGCAAACATCCGATTAATAAATAAACATGACTTCTCATTAGCTTCATTAGCTATCTCTCCTTTATGATAAAGCTCAATCATTTCTATGTCGTTATTGTTTGCCTAACGGTCTTTTTTTATTTCTTTCGAAAAAATAAAATAAGCTTTCTCATTAATTGAGAAAGCTTTGATTTATGTTTGATTACTGTTCATCGCTTGGAACATGCTCATCATCATTGTTGCCATTTGCACACCATTTGCAAACTTTTCAACTTTATGTGGAATTGTATTTTTATAATAATGCAAAGAAGCAATTTCAAGAGATTGAATTTGTGTTGGATTTCGCGATAATTTGCGATACCACTCTGGCTGCTCCCTTATAAATCTTTGTAATTCTTTATTTTGAATCAGATAATGACTTATCTCTTTACGCATGATTATTTTCTCCTCCCTAATCTTTATTAAAACTAAATGGATTACTTAATTTTTCTCCTCCACCCTTTGGAAGATTTACTTGATTACCACCTTGAAATTGAGAAAGAAGATTTTGGACTGTCGCCAATGTTTTACTTAAGTTGTCAATATAACCTTGCATTTGATTAGGTTCCATTTTTTTAAGTGAGCCTAATATATTACTCATCCAATCAGGGGTTTGCTCAGCTGATTTACTGTCTTTCGGTTCACCCGTTCGATATGGGTCCCATTTCGGATCATCTTCCCCTAATAAATACCAGTCTTCATATAATTCCTGCAAAGTACTTTGGCCAGATCTAACATCTTTAATGATTGCTGGATTCGCTTTAACGAATTGTTTGAATTGCTCAACAGAAGGGTGAAGTTCTTTTGTAGCCATCTCCAAATCACCTCATTTGTCACAAATGCCTACAATATTTTATGAAACAAAGGTGAAAAGGGTGAAATTGAATGTTCACGCTCAATAATGATAATATAATTAGATATATGAAAAAGAATGTTTTTTATGTGAGAGGGTTTGGTTAAAGTGGTCACAGCAATTTTAATACCGATTATTTGCGTCTATTTTTTTTGGCTGACAAAAAAGGAATTGCGAGAAAGTCAACAAAAATGGCTACAGTTAAAGTCTGTAGCCGAAGAAGCAGTAATTTCTGGGAAAATCGTCCAAATAAGTGGGCATAAACAAAGATTTTCTTACTATCGATTTATTTATGTGTTAGAGATAACTATTCAATCTGACTTAAAAAAATGGCAAGTAAAAAAAATAATTCCGATTGAACGAGATTTTCAAGTACCTAACATCGCAGTTGGTGAATATGTTCATTTATTTGGAAATTGGAAAGAAAACTATTTTCATGTAAATAGGATTAAATACGATAAATGAGTGCTTATTCCTGCCATTTTCCAATAAAATTTTGCGTATAGTGCTTTTTATAAACACCTACTCCTAAATGAGTAAATTCTTCGTTTAATAGGCTTTCACGGTGTCCTTTACTATTTAGCCAGCCTTCAATTACTGCAGGAGCATCTATATAATTCGCAGCAATATTTTCTCCTGCAATTTGATAGATTACATGATTAGCTTCTAAACGGTCCGATAATTCTCCGCTTTTTTCAGATATATGAGAAAATTGTTCCGACTCGAACATGTCCTTACTATGTTCGTATGCTACCTCTGCCAACTGCTCGTCCCATTCAAGTGGTTTTATTCCGTGACGAACGCGAATGACATTCGTTAAATCAAAAATTTGCCTAGCCTTTCCTCGTTCAACTTCGTCCTCTTTTATTTCTGAGGAAAGATTCGCCTCAAGCAGTTCACCACGATAAACCATTTCGTACGGATGCAGTTTTATTAGGCTTTCCTTATCTAACAACCGAACACTTGATAATGTGCCAGTAAACTTATCAATATACAGTTGTGCAAAAAAATCGCCTAGCAAAATTAATGGACGACTATTTAAATCATCTTCTGATAATTCAAACCGATATGATCCATTTTGATGATCAATATTAATATTTGTTTCAACCTGGGTAGTTGTATAGATTTCAGTTATTGATTGCCCTATTTTAAAAGGCTGAATTTCAGCTTTCGCTCCAGTAACAAAGACTGTGACAACCTTATTATCTGTAATTCCAATTTGAACATATTTTTCATAATCTTCGGGATAAATCCACCATTCATAATCATAAAGAGAGGGATCAATTCTAGTAGGTTTACCTAGTTCGCTAATTAGTTCTTTGCTAGTTTTCCCCATTAAGCTTGCCAAACCTTGATTTGGTAATGCAATACTAGCAGTTTCATTTGCAGCTTCATTTAAGTCCTCAGCTACTTTTGGTTGATGGCTATTTTCATTTACCAATATCTCTCTTTCATCCTTTGTTGCAACATTTAAAACAAAACCAACCAATAAAAGTGAACATACAATTACTAAAGTTCTTATAAGAACGCGCAGAGTATTTTCCCCCTTTCTTTTCTCTTTTTCTACTATCTTTATGATAACTTTCTATAAATTAGTATAACATCAATAAGTTTCTTTTTAATAGAAGGGGGTGAAAATTCTAAAAGAAAAAGAAGAAGTAATAATCCGAATTCGTCATAAATGATTTCTGAATCAAAAAAAGCCTGTGAGAGATTGCCAAATTCATCATCCCATTAAAGGAATGACAATTTTGTACGCAGCTCATCAGGCATTGACAACATTATTATGCTTTAATCATTGAAGTTCATTACTAGCTTGAGAAATTTCTGATAATGCATCCCCAGCATGTTCATTCGTTAAATGGTGGACAGCAAAATCACCTAATGATACTATCCCGACTAATTTATCATCATTATCAATGACTGGCAGCCTTCTGATCTGATGCTCTGCCATTAACCGAGCTGCCTCATGTACAGCCGTATCTTTCTTAATCGTAATTAAATCATTACTCATAATTTCTTCAACCTTTGATGAGGCTGGCTTCTTTTCAGCAATACATCGTAAAACGATATCTCGGTCTGTTATCATTCCAACTAATTTATCTTCATCAACAATGGGAATTGCACCAACATTTAAATCTTTCATTTTTACTGCTACTTCATACACATTATCCAATAGTGAGCAACTATCAACTTGCTCAGTCATCATTTCATGAACGGTTTCCATTCATTCTTTCCTCCATTTCATTTTTTTGTAATTAAAATGGTCCAATAATGACCATATACTCCACCTTCTGCATAGCCTATACCAATATGTGTTGCGTTTTTATCCATCATATTCTCAAGATTAACAGTAGAGTTTATCATGGAAGAAAGTACTTCCTCTGCTGAACGATGCCCTGCACCAATACTTTCCTTTACAAATTGAAATGAAATTTTTAATTCCTTCAACAATACTATAGGATCCCCATAAGTAGGTGAATTATGTGAGACATATTTTTTATCTCTCATATCAATTGACTTTAATCGGGCTGCATTCGATAACCTACTATCTATTATTAAGCTTTTCATTCCTAATTGTGTTCTTTTTTCATTAATTAAATGAAAGAGATTTTTCTCCGATTGCTTCATCATCCCATTACGTCGATCAGTAGGAATAACGATTTTGTCTCCTGGAAAAATGACATTTGGATTTTCAATAGATGAATTGCTCTTTATGATTGAATCAAGTTTTACATCATATTTTCGAGCTATTTTCCAAAATGTGTCTCCATTTTTCACAATATATGTTTCCTCAGCAAACACAACGTGCAAGGATATAAAACTTAGCAAAATGATAAGAACGAACACCCTTTTTTTCATAACACAACTTCCTTTCCATAAATCATTCTTAGCATTTCCAAAACGAGAAAAATATTGATGATTTAAGTTCAATTTTTCACTGAATTAAACCGCTTTCTTTTATGTATCCATTGCATATTCTGCCCTTTTCAACTATTATTGAATTTGGAGTAGTACTTGTAAAAAATTGAACTAATTTGCTATTCATAGCAAGGATGGACTGTTTTAGGAGGGGCAAAATATGAAGTTTGAAAATACTGGGGTAGATAATAAGAAAGCGGATTTAAACCAACTTGATGATTTAATGTTAGCTAATAAGCTTGTTCGCGAGGGCCAATGGGATTATGAAAGAGTTACATATGATCGTAAATTTGATTTAAAAGAAGGCATCTTCTATTTACGTGTATTTGGCACTGCCGTTGAAGGCGATGTCGGTGCTAACAAAGCCATTATTCAACTAAAAACACCAGTGCTTGGCAAATATTATTATCCACACGGTGTTGAATATGGTGAAGATGAAGTATTCCCAAAAACACTTGTTAGCCAATGTGAAAAAATTCTAGGTACAATCAGTGAAGAACTTAGCAAATTTGCTAAATAATGAACGAAAACTTGTGTTGCCTAGATAAATAAAAGACGTATGCTTGCATACGTCTTTTATAATTATTCAAAAATTTTATGTTTGTACATGACTTCATCGTAATAATCATATTATAATTGAATTATGTTTCTAAAGTTAGAAAGGAGTTCTATTTTGTCAGCCATTTTTACAAAACGTTTTTTATTTATTTTCATCATTATTGTGCTTATTGCAACGATTGGTTATTTTATATTACCAGTTTCAATTCCATTAATGATCGCCATCATTACCGCACTTATTCTCGAGCCACTAATAAAAATTCTTCAGAAAAAGCTTAAAATAAAACGGCGCTTCTCAGTGTTAATCGTTTTCTTATTATTTGTCTTTTTTATCGGAATAAGCGGTTATTTTATTACAACAAAAGTTGTTACTGAGGCGATCAAGCTCGTTGAACATGCCCCCCAATATATTAATGAAATTACAACCGCTTGGCTTAGAATTGAAGCAGATTTTTCTAAAGCCGCAAAAGATCTTCCGAAAGATTTAGTTGATGAAATTAGCAATCAAGTCCAAACTTTCCTAATCAAAACAAAAGACGATTTAATCGCTTATATAAACATCGATAATGTAAAAGCGCTCTTAACAAATATACCAAATTATTTAGTTAGCTTCCTCGTCTACTTAATCGCCCTATTTTTATTTATGATTGACATTCCACGAATAAAAGTAGGGATATACAATCACCTCACAGAAAAAACAGCTGAAAAAGTTTCTTTTATGTCTTCACGTCTATCTTATGTAGTATTTGGGTTTTTTAAAGCCCAGTTTTTAGTAAGTATCATTGTTTTCATTGTTTCATTAATCGGCTTATTGCTCATTAAACCAGACATCGCACTTATCATGGCGCTCGTCATCTGGATTATTGATGTAATTCCGATTATAGGATCGATCGTCATTTTAGGACCGTGGTCACTATTTCATTTATTAACAGGTGATATCGTTCTTGGCACAAAGCTTGCTATTTTAGCGGCTATTTTATTAATTATAAGAAGAACCGTGGAACCAAAGGTAATGGGAAGTCATATCGGTTTGTCACCTTTAGCAACTTTAATTGCAATGTTTCTCGGTTTAAAGCTATTTGGAATTCTTGGGTTTATTATCGGGCCGATGATTTTAATCGCCTTTAATTCGGCGAAAGAAGCAGGTTTAATAAAAATTAATTTTAAGATTTAGAAAAACTCGGCATTCGTCAAGCTCTTCCGGCGAATGCCTTAGCTTTTCTTATGCGGTATTATAAATGCTACTATTATTTAGACTTTTTTTTTACTTTAGTACGTTAATAAATTTTAACTTTCCTATTAGCCTAAAAAAACTGCCTCATGGCAGTTTTTAAAAACCTAATATTGCTTTAATTACAGAGGTTGTTTCGCCCCCATGGTAAAAAACATAAAGTAATAAATAAACAGCTACACCTGTAACGGCAGTACAAAACCAAATTATACTCGTAATCGGTCCCAACTTCCGATGGCGCTTAAGATTATTTTTATAACCTGTATACAAACTGACAATCCCGAAAATAGCTCCGATTGTTGCTAATGTTACATGAAAAATCAAAAAGATTGTATAATAAATTTTAATATCTTCTGGACCGCCGAATGCAGTATTTCCAATGAAAACAGTTCTACTTGCATAAATAACGAAGAAAATAATTGCAAAAACAGCAGCTAGTGTCATTGTTTTTTTATGTGCTTCCATTTTTCTCTTACTAATCTGAACCCAGCCTATCGCGACAGTTATTGCACTTAAAACAATAAATGCCGTACTAATTGTCGGTAATATCGGCAATGAATAATCCATAATGACTCCCTCTCTACCCTATAATTCGGTCAATCATTTTTAAACAATTCTATAATATATGCATGATATCAATTTTAGTAGACTCTGTTCATTTTATCAACAAACAAAGAGAACTATCGTAAAAAGTTCACCATTTGTTCATTTTTAAAAACAAAAATGTGATCTTTTTAATAGCAGTATAAATTTTAATTGATCACATAAAAACCCATCCATGAATGGATGGGTAAAAATTTACTCAATTAACTGTGGGTCAAGTCTTAGCTGTTTTTCAATTTCAGTTTCTTCTTGTTCTTTACGATACCAACTAAAAAAGATTTGCGCTAAAGCAATGCCATATACAATTTCTTGAATGACTTTCATGATAACTCCACCAAGCTGTTGATCATTAATGAGAGACATTGAGCTAAACATTTCTGGCCCACTTAATGTTAACCCCGAAAGTGTAGATGCCGGAACACAAAGTTCCAAAGATTTTGCCCATGCCTCCGGGTCAGAAAACGATGCATACAATGGAACATCTGCAAAAATGATTAATCCGCAAGCCGGTAATAGTAAAGCCCCACCAGCAAAAATGTATCCCACTTTTTTAAGGCCACTTAATAATTGATATTCATCAAGCTTATTAATAAGTGGCCACCAAAAAAAGATGGCAACAACAAATAATAGAGTTGTATAGGCGGCATGATAAATGAAATTAGTCTTTACTACGTCAAATATTAATGGAATATGATAAAGGGAGAAAATCCCATTAAATAAAATTAACGCAGGTATCGGCTTTGTTAAAATAGAAAAAACATTTTTTAGTATTTTATTATTAAACAGCTTTCTCCAAATCCAAGGTGGAATCCCGAGGATAATAAATTGTGGAATGATTAGACAAAGGATAGCCATTTGAATCATATGTGCATAGAACATTAAATGACCCATCAAATCAATCGGTGAGCCTTTAATCAAATACAAAAGGATAATTGCTACAGAAAAATAGGTTGCTTGCCGTTTAGTTAGTGGCTCACTGTTTGAATATTTATGACGATATTTCACTGTAATCAGAAAGTATCCGATAAATAGGAGTAATAAAAATATGAAAAAATACGGGCTCCATAATGCTTGAAAACCAAAGATTTGTATTGCCATGCCTATTCACCCCTTATATAAACCATTAAAACACGAAATTCCCATTATTTAAAATATTTTGCCTACGTAAAAAGAAAACCGGCTTTTCGCCGATTTTCCCTTCTTTTTTACCACCAAATAATTGTCATATAGGCCAAAACTGTTATGAACGCCATAAATATTGCTGAATACATAAACATTTTCGGTGCCTCATGCCCTTCATGGCTCATATGCATAAAATAATATAATTGAAAAATAACTTGAACACAAGCTAATAGAAAAATAAAAGGAACGATAAACCAGCCTGTAAAATCTTTATATGCAACAGCAATAAAAGCAACAATCGTTAAGAAAATCATCAATGCAAATGTAATGACCTGATGTTTCATCTCTTCAGCATTTTTTTTACGACGATATTCAATGTCTACCCGAGGGGTACCTGAATTGAATTGTTCATTTGTCATCAGTTTATCCCACCATTCCCATTAAATATACTACAGTAAAAATAAATACCCATACAACGTCAATAAAGTGCCAATAAAGACTTGCTACATAATATTTTGGCGCATTGTAAAGGCTTAGGCCTCGTTTGCTGTTCCGAATAATTAATGTCGTTATCCATAATAAACCGAAGGCTACGTGAGCACCGTGGAAGCCTACAAGCGTATAGAAAGCAGATCCGAATGCACTGCTTGTAAAAGTGTGCCCAAATTTATCGACATAGTGATTAAATTCATAAATTTCCAACCCTAAAAAGGCTAAGCCAAGCAGCACAGTAATACCAAGCCAGAGCTGCATTTTTTTAAAATTAAAATTTTTCATATGATACATTGCATACACACTCGTTAACGAGCTTGTTAAAAGTATCATCGTCATGGCAAATACAAGTGGAATCTCAAATAAATCTTTTGCTAAAGGCATATCTGCTTTCGGAACTGAATCCTTTAATGCAAGATAGGTTGCAAAGAGAGAAGCGAAAAGAACTGTCTCTCCCCCTAAAAATATCCAAAATCCAACAAATTTATTTTTAGCCTCAAGGGTTTGTCGTTCAGGCGACGCAGGCCATTTTTCAAGCGTCATTTTCTCTTCTGCTTGCATTATGCCTCAACCCCCTTATCATTATTATCATTCATCAATTCTTCTTTAGGAATATGATACCCGTGATCATCTTTAATTGAACGGTAGCCCATTGATAATAATGTAAATAGAAGCCCGCCAATTAACACTGGGATTCCCCATGTATTTCCTTTATCTCCATGGAACATTGCACCAAATGCTGCAATGAAAAGACCTAAAGAAATTAAAAACGGTGTGAAGGAACTATTCGGCATATGAACATCGCCAAGTGGTTCGGCAGGAGACATCCCTTTCTTTCCTTCCATTTTTTCAAGCCAATAAGCATCAAGTCCACGTACAAGCGGAAGCTGTTTAAAGTTATAATATGGCGGTGGAGAAGAAATCGCCCATTCAAGAGTACGTCCATCTTCCCAAGGATCATTTCCAACTTTCACATTTTTCACACTCGTGACAATTACGTTGTATAACATAACAATCACACCAGCTGCCATTAAAAATGCACCAATTGAACTTACAAAGTTAGATGTTTCAAAACCTTGACCTGGTAAATATGTGAATACACGTCGCGGCATTCCCCATAAGCCAAGGAAATGTTGGATAAAGAATGTTAAGTGGAAACCGATGAAAAACAATACGAAAGTGATTTTTCCTAAAGTTTCATTCAACATTGTTCCAAACATTTTCGGCCAGTATAAATGTGTTGCTGCAAATATCGCAAACACAACCCCACCTACGATGACATAGTGGAAGTGAGCTACAACGAAATACGTATCATGATACTGATAGTCAGCAGCTGCAGCCCCGAGCATAACACCTGTTACCCCACCCATTATAAAAGATGGAATAAAGGCTAAAGCCCAAATCATCGGGGTTGTAAATCTTATACTTCCACCCCACATTGTAAATAACCAGTTAAAAATCTTTATGCCTGTTGGGACTGCAATCGCCATTGTTGAAACAGCAAAAATAGCGTTAGCGATTGGCCCTAATCCAGTTGTGAACATATGGTGAGCCCAAACCATAAATCCTAAGAAGCCGATTAAAACGGTCGCAAATACCATTGAAGAATAACCAAACAATCGTTTTCGCGAAAAAATCGAGAATATTTCAGAGAATATACCAAAGGCTGGCAAAATTAAAATATACACTTCTGGGTGTCCAAATATCCAGAAGAAGTGTTCCCAAATGATCGTATTTCCTCCCATTGATGCGTCAAAGAAGTTTGCCCCAAACATCCGATCAAATGTCATTAAAAATAAACTTACAGTTAATGGTGGAAATGCAAATAAGATAAGTCCAGAAACAATGAATGTCGTCCAAGTAAACATTGGCATTCTCATATATGTCATCCCTGGAGCACGCATATTAATAATTGTAACAAGGAAATTGATACCACCAATTAATGTACCTAATCCTGCAATCTGTAATCCAAGTGCATAAAAGTCAATGCCATGTCCTGTCGATGCTAAAGATAAAGAAGCATAAGACGTCCATCCAGCATCAGGAGCACCATCAACAAACCATGAGATATTTAGAAAAACTCCTCCGAAGAAAAACAACCAAAATCCCAATGAATTTAGAAATGGAAAAGCGACATCCCTTGCACCGATTTGCAGTGGCATTACCGCGTTCATAAATCCTAAAAGAATTGGCATTGCCGCCAAGAATATCATGGTTGTACCGTGCATTGTTAGTAATTCATTAAAAAAACCTGCACTAACAAAATCATTATTTGGTTTAAGAAGCTGAATGCGAATAAATAATGCCTCAAGTCCCCCAAGCAGGAAGAAAAATCCGCCAGCTATTAAATACATATGGGCAATTTTCTTATGGTCAACTGTTGTTAAATAGTCCCAAAGAGTTGCACCAAATCCTCTTTTTTGAGCCAAGGTACTCACAATTTTACCTCCCTTTAAAAAAAATCCACTATTTTTCTTGAACTTTTAACCCCATTAAATATGCAGTAAGCGCATCTAACTGTGCAGGTGTCAATTCACCATACATACCTGTCATTTTATTTCCAGGTTTATATGTTTCAGGGTCAGTTAACCAATTTTTTAAGTTTTCATCATTATGCTCTAAAAAACCAGCAATCGTCGTACGGTCGCCGAAAGTAGTTAAGTTTGGACCCATACGCCCTGCAGCAGGTGTACTATTCCCTGGTGTGACTGCATGACAGCCGATACAGCTTTTATTAAAGAGATCTTGACCGTCTTTTGCTAAGTCAGTTGTCGCCTGAACCGGTTCTTTAACATTGGTCATAGCAGTGACCCATTGATCAAACTCAGCACGTGGTATTGCTTTAACTTTAAAATCCATTAAGGCGTGAGAAGGACCACAAAGCTCTGCACATCTTCCTTGAAATAACTGACCTGCATTTTTAGCTTTCTCACCATCAAATTTCAACCAAAATTTATTTACGTTTTCAGTGTTGTTATCCATTTTTCCTCCAGCTGCTGGAATCCAAAATGAATGTTTTACATCTGAAGCAATTAGATTAAAGTAAACCTTTTCATCTGTTGGAACAACAAGTTCTTGTGATGTTACAATTTCCTGATTTGGGTATTCAAATTCCCACCAATATAAGTTTGCTCGAACATTTACGACAAGCACATCCGTTTTTCCATCTTCATTCTTCTCATCCATTGCAGAAACATCAGCTAAATTAAATACTGCTGAAACAACTGGAACAGCAAGAACTAAAATTAACAAAATCGGAATAACTGTCCAAATAATTTCTAATGTGTGATTTCCTTCAACTTGTTTTGGAATTTTATTGTCTTTTCGACGGAATTTTACCATTACAATGACAAAAATCACAGCTACAATTGCAATTACCCCTACCATGATCACGGTACTTAATACCATTAAATCAAACTGCTTTTGCGCTACTTCCCCTGCCGGCTGAAGCGTTGATAAATGCGGCTGGCCGCAAGCTGAAAGAATAAGCGTCAAAATCGCAAACAAGGATAGAAGCAGCCCCTTTGTAAGCCTTTTCATAGCTTAATCAAACCCCTCTTTCATAAATAAATTCGTTACATCTTTTTGTTTCAATAATTATAAATAAATTCTTTCAAATAACTTAGGAAAAGAAAGAATATCCTAACAATAAGGTAAGTGTTACTTATGTACTATAATTAGTATGGCTATAGAGAAAAATGTCTAATAATGTCGAGCGAGAGTATTTTTTAGCGAATAAAGGAATATCTCCCGCTCCTTTTCCTCAACATTTTATATAAGTGTGATAATTACCATAGCTACAAACATAATAGTCAGGTATTGTAAAGAGTATACAAACATTAATTTAGCCCATTTTATATCATCCTTAAATTTCCTAGCATATATTCCTGTAGCCACCCACCCAATATTTAGCAATGTTGCAAGAATGATGAAAGGCAACCCTAATTCAAAGAGAAAGAATGGCAGTGGAAACAACGCTGCAACCCATAAATAAATACTGCGCTTAGTCGCTTTGAAACCTTTTACAACTGGCAACATTGGTACATTTGCAGCTCGATATTCTTCAACCCTTCTCATTGCTAGAGCATAAAAATGAGGGGGCTGCCAAAAGAACATAATTAAAAATATGACCCAAGCCATTACACTTAAGTTAGCATCAATTGCTGCCCATCCAATTAATGGGGGAACAGCACCAGATATACTTCCAATTATCGTATTAGATACATATTTGCGCTTCGACCACATTGTATAAAGAACAATATAACTAAATACTCCTATTAAACCAATTATTACTGCTGTTGAAGTTGTCAGCATTAAAAGAAGAGTACCTAGTATGATGAAGAAAAAACTAAGAATAGCAACTGCAATTGGATTCATTTTTCCTGTAACAGTTGGTCTCCCTTTCGTTCTTTCCATAAATGGGTCAATGTCTCGGTCTAAATAATTATTTAGTGCACATGAACCAGCAATAATTAATGATGAACCAGCTAGTGCGTAAAAAACAATGTCTAAATTATCTAAAAAACTTCTTCCGGAAAAATGAAGAGCTAACCATAGTCCCGTAAATGTTGTGATTAGATTTGAATTAACGATCCCTATTTTTATAAGTGCTAAAAAATCTTTCCAAATTGTTGTTTGTGCGTGATGCAGACTTCCTTCACTGTTTTTAATTGCAGCTTCTCCGAAAGCCTTCGAGTCAGACATATTGTTTCCTCCTTATCCTTTATCACAAATAAAGCTTTCCCACTATACCTACTATAAAGCATTCTAGCCGACTTTACTATATTTGCAATAAAAAACGAAGGGCTCTCCATGATTTATTAGGGGATAATAGTTTTTCACTATTATTAACGTGGAAACCTTATTAAGTTCACTATCGAAAAAACAGACCTATCTCTGTATATTAAATCACACTTTAAGGGATTTTTGTGAATTTTTTTTGAAATATTTGTGACTAATTTGTGACGAAACACTTTTTTGCTTAATGATTCAAAGTTTTTCTGCCATAATAAGTATTAATGTTTATGAGACAGTTATTACAATGAATATAGTTAAAATAATGCTGAAAGTTGGAAAATGTTACTAAGTTTTTGTATGATCAAACATGCTATAATCGAATATCTGTTCAATTTCCAAATTATTCGATATGATGAAAGCGATATCTTTACTTTTTTTCCATTTCTTTTATTATACTAATCAAAAGCTGAATTTTACAAATTAATGAACTTTTTAAAGAAGGTGAAATACTTTGCAACGAGCATTAAAATGGTTCGCGGTATTAACAACAATTGGGATGCTCTTAATATTATTAGGTGGAGCACTCGTAACAAAAACAGATTCAGGCATGGGATGTGGTCGATCGTGGCCTCTTTGCAACGGTGAATTGATTCCGAAAGAGATTACAATTGAGTTAGTGATCGAACTTGCACACCGTGTAATTT
Organism: Cytobacillus sp. Bva_UNVM-123; assembly: GCF_046351715.2. Classification (NCBI taxonomy): domain Bacteria; kingdom Bacillati; phylum Bacillota; class Bacilli; order Caryophanales; family Bacillaceae; genus Cytobacillus; species Cytobacillus sp. Bva_UNVM-123. Next base: position 1,967,667 of record NZ_CM177772.1, on the reverse strand, counting down.
CAGGTTCAGTCGGTATTATGGTTTTAATCTTATCCTTTTGGTCCTGGCGTGTCATTGGACATATTAGAGAAACAAAATTTTTGGCACTTACCTCCATATTTTTTCTTGTTCTTCAAGGTTTAATTGGAGCTGCTGCAGTTCTTTGGGGACAATCTGATTTTGTTCTTGCACTGCACTTCGGTATTTCTTTAATTTCATTTGCAACTGTTTTTTTATTAACACTGCTTATTTTTGAAGTGGACAGAAAATTTGATGCAGAAAAAATCGTACTTGATAATCGGATGAAGAAGCATATTCTTGGCGTTACATTGTATAGCTATATAGTTGTTTATACTGGTGCACTCGTTCGTCATGTTGAAGCAAGCTTAGTTTGTCGTGATTGGCCACTTTGTATAAACAGCGAATTCTCTCTTCCTTCAAATATGTATGAATGGGTTCAGATGGGTCACCGAGCAGCTGCAGGACTTATTTTTATTTGGATCGCTTATATAACAGTGCTGGCGTTTAAACATTATAAAAATCAAAAAGTTATTTATTGGGGATGGATTATTTCATTTGTTCTCGTTTCCCTTCAGGTTATAGCAGGTGCACTTGTCGTCCTCACACGTTTAAATTTATATATTGCTTTAGCACACGCATTTTTCATTTCTTGTTTATTTGGCATGTTAAGTTACTTTATTTTACTTTCTTTTAGAAGTAAAAAAAATGCCATTGAGCTTGAAAATACCGACGATCATGATAAAACCATTTCCTCACGACCTGTATCTGCACAATAAGAAAGCCATTTCTAAAAAATAATAGAGAGGTAATAGCCATGTGCTATTCCTCTCTTTTATTTTCTTCTATTTTGTAAGTTCTATTAATAAATCACCTGTCTGAATGGCTTCACCATTTCCTACGTAAATATCTTTTATCGTACCCGAAAATGGCGCTTGAACGGTTGTTTCCATCTTCATTGCTTCAGTAATCATTAAATGATCACCTTTTTCTACTTTTTCTCCCTTTTTGGCTACAACCTTAATAACGGTTCCAGGCATTGAAGCCCCAATATGGCTTTCATTATGCGGATCTGCCTTCATTCTTGAAGCAACTGTTGCTTTAATACTCTCATCTTTAATAATAACTTCACGAGGCTGCCCATTTAATTCAAAATAAACAACTCTAGTTCCATCTGCTTGCGGTTGTCCGATCGAAACTAGTTTCACGATAAGCGTTTTACCTGTCTCTATTTCAATTTCAACCTCTTCACCTAATCTCAAACCAAAATGAAAGGTTGGTGTGTCAAGAACAGATACATCCCCAAATTGCTCAACGGTTTTAATATAGTCTTGAAAAACTTTAGGATAAAGGGCATAAGCTAATTTATCAAAGCTTGTCACAGGCCTTCCAAGCTCTTTATAAAGTTGTTCACTCATGCCATCAAAATCAACATCTTCAAGCAATTCCCCTGGACGAACTGTAAGTGGTTTTCGATTTTTCAAAATTACTTTCTGTAATTCTTCCGGGAACCCTCCGTAAGGCTGTCCAAGATACCCTTCAAATAGCTCGATGACTGAATCAGGAAAATCAATAGAATTCCCTTTTTCCAGCACATCTTTTTCAGTTAACTGATTTTGAACCATGAATAATGCCATATCTCCTACTACTTTAGAAGATGGTGTTACTTTTACAATATCACCAAACATGAGATTTACACGGGTATACATTTCTTTAACCTCATCCCATTTATCTCCAAGACCTACCCCCTTCGCCTGCTGCTGAAGATTACTATATTGACCTCCAGGCATTTCATGTTGATAGACTTCCGTATGTGGGGACATCATTCCTGACTCAAAGTCCGCGTAATATTTACGCACATCCTCCCAGTAATAAGATAGCTGTTCAAGGGCTTGAATATTAATATTTGGCTTTCTATCTGTCCCTTCTAATGCATAGTAAAGTGAGTTTGCACTTGGCTGAGAAGTTAAGCCTGCCATTGTACTTAAGGCGACATCAACAATATCGACTCCCGCTTCTATCGCTTTAGCATAAGTTAAGATCCCATTCCCACTCGTGTCGTGAGTATGAAGATGAATGGGAATGTTAACCGTTTCTTTCAATTCGCTTATAAGCGTGTATGCTGATTGAGGCTTTAATAAACCTGCCATATCTTTAATCGCTAAAATATGAGCGCCTTGATTTTCCAACTCTTTTGCTAAATTTTTGTAATAATTTAAATTGTATTTTGGTCTAGATAAATCAGTTAGATCACCTGTATAACAGATTGCTGCTTCAGCTATCTTTCCTGTTTGGCGAACTGCATCAATGGCTACCTCCATCGCTTTTATCCAGTTTAAGCTGTCAAAAATACGGAATACATCAATACCTGCATAGGCAGACTTTTTAACAAACTCACGAATAACATTATCAGGATAGTTTTTGTAACCGACAGCGTTTGATCCTCTGAATAGCATTTGAAAGAGGACATTTGGCATTTTTTCTCGTAAAATTAAGAGTCTTTCCCAAGGGTCCTCTTTCAAAAAGCGGTACGCCACATCAAATGTTGCCCCTCCCCACATTTCATATGAGAACATTTCCGGCAATAGTTTAGCAGTAGGTTCTGCTATATGTTTAATATCGTTCGTTCTAACCCTAGTTGCTAATAATGATTGATGCGCATCTCGGAAAGTTGTATCTGTTAGCAACACTTCCTTTTGTTCCTTAATCCATTTAACCAGTCCGTCTGCACCTTGTTTCTCAAGAATCTGCTTTGTTCCATCTTGAAATTTCGTATCAGCTTTTAGCTTAGGAATTCTCGGTTGAGCAAAAATAGGTCTCTTCTTCTGTTCAATACCTGGAAAGCCGTTTATCGTAACATTTCCAATATAGTTCAACATTTTTGTTCCGCGGTCTCTTCGTACCGGGAACATGAACAGCTCAGGAGTTTGATCAATAAAAGAAGTATCGTATTCGCCTTTAATAAATTTTTCATGTTTGACAACATTTTCAAGGAAAGGGATGTTTGTTTTAATACCTCGAATTCTAAATTCCTGAAGATTTCTTACCATTTTGGCAGCAGCCTGCTCAAATGTCATCGCCTGTGTTGATAACTTCACAAGTAATGAATCATAGTAAGGTGTAATGACCGCTCCTTGAAAACCGTTACCTGCGTCAAGCCGAACACCAAAGCCTCCACCTGTGCGGTAAGCCATAATTTTCCCAGTATCAGGCATGAAATTATTAAGTGGATCCTCAGTCGTTACACGTGATTGAATTGCGTAACCGTTAATATGAATGTTTTCTTGACTAGGAATTCCAACTTTTTCGCTATGGAGGGAATACCCCTCAGCAACTAAAATTTGTGTTTGGACAATATCTATTCCTGTTATCATTTCCGTTATTGTATGCTCAACTTGAACTCGCGGGTTTACTTCTATGAAATAGAATTCATTATTTGCGACTAAAAATTCGACTGTCCCTGCATTTAAATAGCCTACATTTTCCATCAAACGAACTGCTGCTTCACAAATTTCGTCGCGAAGTTTACTTTCTAAAGAGACACACGGAGCGACTTCAACTACTTTCTGATGTCGTCGTTGAACAGAACAATCTCTTTCATAAAGATGAATGATCGTTCCTTGCTTATCCCCAATGATTTGAACCTCAATATGCTTTGGTTTTTCAATAAACTTTTCTACATAGACTTCATCACTTCCAAATGCAGCCTTCGCTTCAGACTTGGCTCTATCATAAGCCTCTTTTATTTCATCTAGATTTTGAACAATGCGCATGCCTCTTCCGCCACCACCAAGTGACGCCTTTATAATGATCGGAAATCCATGCTTTTTTCCAAAGTTAATCACATCATCTATTTCTTTTATAGGGCCATCGCTGCCAGGTATTACCGGAATTTCTGCAAGCTGGGCTTGAGTTCTTGCTTTTACTTTGTCACCGAACATATCTAGATGACGAGACTCTGGTCCAATGAAAATAATGCCTTCTTCTTCACATCTTCTCGCAAATTGAATATTTTCCGATAAAAATCCATAGCCAGGATGAATGGCATCTACATCACTGCTTTTCGCAATTTCAATAATCCCTTCGATGTCTAAATAGGCATCAATCGGCTTTTTACCCTCTCCAACTAGGTATGCCTCATCAGCTTTATAGCGATGGAATGAACTAGAATCCTCTTTCGAATAAATAGCAACAGTCCGAATATTTAATTCCGTACATGCACGAAATACTCTGATCGCAATTTCGCCTCTGTTTGCTACTAATACTTTGTTTATACGTCTGCTCAATAAAAACACCCCGAATTCTTTTAGTTTTTCTCTGTAAAATGAATTACAGAGTTGTGAGCATACGCTCATAATTGTTTTTTTATATAACAAATGGAGGATTTCTCCTCCATCTATTTTCGAAACTGATAAGACATTCTAGCGGAAGAATGCTCAATTTGTTCATGCTTCGTTTTTTCTTGTTTATTTTTATACTTATTTTCATAATTCGTAAACATCGATACATTAACAAGAATCCCCATTGCCAATGATAATTGTAAGAGTGATGATCCACCATAACTTACAAATGGCAATGGCACACCTGTTAGTGGAATGACTCCGGATACCCCTGCTAGATTAATAAATGATTGAATCCCAATCATGCTAGAAATACCGATTGCTAACAAACTACCGAAAGCATCCTTTGATTTTAACCCAATATAAATTCCTTTTAAAACAATATAACCAAGTAAAAGTAGTACGAAGCCTACACCAAATACTCCAAGCTCCTCAGAAACAATAGCGATGATAAAGTCTGTATGAGGTTCCGGTAAGTACCCGAGCTTCTGAATACTATTGCCTAATCCTAAACCTTGAACACCTCCAGCACCTAGAGCAAGATAGGAGTTAATCATATGGTACCCAATATCCGGATCTGCAGTGAATGGGTCAATAAATGCGTCGATACGCCCAAGACGCACTGGAGAAAGCAATTTATCTTTCATGATAAGAAAAAATGGAACAGTCACAATTAAGCCCATCATACATAGCTTCATAATATTCTTTAGACTCATTCCTGAACATATGATAATCATTGCAGCAATCAGAAAAATGATAGCTGCAGTTCCTACGTCGGGTTCTATAATAACAAGTCCACAAGCGAGCAATAAGTAAGCAAGAGGTGGAACAACACCCTTATTAAACTCATTTATGTATGATTGCTTCTTTGCATACACAGCTGATAAATAAATGATTACCGTCAATTTGATGAATTCAGAAGGCTGTAAACTTCTTGTTCCCAGCTTAAGCCAGCTTTGTGCGTTATTTACTGCGTGTCCAAATAAAAAAATGGCAAACAATGCTCCCAATGAAATAAACACCATTGGGATAAGCAGCTTATTATTTAGTAAAGCCTTGTAGGGGAATATTGCCATTACGACAAATGCAAGCCCAGAGATAATTAAATGGAACTTTTGCTTATTATAAAAGTAATCACTTTCAACATGATTAATTTGTACAGCATTTACCATACTTGCACTGTATATCATGATGAGACCAAATACAGATAGCATTACGACTGCAATAATTAATGAGTAATCATATGACTTTAATATTTTTTTTACCATAATGCCTCTTCCCTTATTTTATTACATAATTTTATTTATTCTACTAAAGCACTAAAATGTCCTGCAAGTGAAGTAAAAAAACTCAAACAGTCTCATTAAGATTGTTTGAGTTTTTTCTTCTTTATTTTCTTACTGACGCTTCATGCAGAATGGAAAGCTCTTTTTCCAGTGTAGCCAAAATAGCCTTTCCTTCCGACTCTTCAATTAAGCCGAGTCGAACCGCAAAATCTATTTCCCGAGACAATCCAAACATTTGCGTGTCTAATACCTCTTCATAGAGCGGGCATTGAGGCATTGTAAGATTGTCCATCTGCACTTTAATTAATTTTAATATTTTAGCAGCATCAGCCTTTAAGAGGGCATTTGCTTTCTCACGTGTATCTATTATCATCTCTGAAGCCAACTTTCAATCCCTCCGTTTCCGAGCGATTTTCCTATCTATAAATTTTATACTTAAGAACGGAAAAAATCAAGAATATTAAGGATTTGATCGAAAGAAATAATAGCAGTATACTTACGGATGTAAAGAAATCTATTGAGATTAATTTTCATAACTTCAGTTTTTATAAAAAGGAGGAATTTCATGGATAATATTATTTTAATAAGTGGAAAAGTGAAATTTCCAATCACTCTTGATCCAGGCGTATGGATATTTGATGATCGTCGTCTAGATTTAAATACATATTTCCTTACAGAAGAAAGCAAAAAAAATGATTTAGAAGAGTATACAAAATCTATTTCCAAGCATTGGGATCGAGAAATAATGGAAGGTGCAATATTTCCTCCAACTTTAAAGGCAGAAAAGAAATATGAAAAAGAAAAGGTACTAACTGGAACTTTTGGAATCCCATTCAAGCCTTTTCTACGTAATGCTGAAATAGAAAATGATGCAAGTACATTGATTATTACGACAAGTGATGATGAAGTCAGAGTCCCATTAGTGGACGCTGAAGAATTAATTTTAGGCTTCTCAAAAGATGGTCAGCCTTTAAAAGACGATGGTCCTGTTCATGTTTATTTTGGTGATGGAAGGAATAAAGAAAAGCCTCTAAAAAATGTGAAAGCATTTAAAGTAGAATAAAAAGAACAAAGAAAAGGGCGGCTTATGTCCGCCTTTTTTCATTTGAATAATGTTAATAAACGAGCATTTATAACAAATCTGCAGCTAGTTGTGCTAAAGATGACCTTTCCCCTTTAATAAGTTTTGTATGACCTGAAATCGTTTGATCTTTAAATTTCTCAACGACATATGTTAACCCGTTATTGTATATGTCCAAATATGGATGATCAATCTGTTCAGGATCTCCCATTAAGACAATTTTACTCCCTTCACCGACACGAGTTAAAATTGTTTTTACTTCGTGCTTCGTTAAATTTTGTGCTTCATCTATGATGATGAATTGATCTGGAATGCTTCTACCTCGAATATAAGTTAACGCTTCTACTTCAATTGAGCCCATACCAGCTAATATCGCATCAAGTTCGCCTGGTTTCTTCACATTAAATAAATACTCGAGATTATCGAAAATGGGCTGCATCCAAGGTCTTAGTTTTTCTTCCTTTTCCCCGGGTAGAAAACCAAGATCTTTCCCAACTGGAACGATCGGACGTGCAACAAGCAGCTTTTTATAATAACCAAAATCCTCTGTTTGCATTAGTCCTGAAGCTAGAGCTAGTAAAGTTTTTCCTGTACCAGCCTTGCCAGTCAACGTCACTAAAGGTAAATCTTTTCTTAATAAAAGTTCCATAGCGATTGTTTGTTGAACATTTCTTGGCTTTATTCCCCATATATGATCATAATCAAAAGTAAGTTTTTTTACTTTTTTTCTAGCTTTATCAACAACGCCAATTGCCGATGATGAAGAACCTGTTGCATCCTTCATGATGATAAATTGGTTCGGATAAAATGTTAAATTCCGCATGACTGAAAATGGAATTTCTCCTTTTTCATAAAACTGATTAATGATCTCTTTCTCAATAAAAATTTCCATAAATCCAGTGTATAAATGATCATTATCAATAACTCGATCACTTAAATAGTCCTCACTTATTAACCCTATCGCATCAGCCTTTACTCTTACTAAGGCATCTTTACTTACTAAAATGACAGTTCGTCCATTTTTTCGTGTACTTTCTTCAAGTGATAGGTTTTTTGCAACGGCCAAAATTCGATTATCATTCGTTTTCTCAACAAATATATCTTGTAGCTGCTGAAACGAGCGATGATTTAATTCAATTCTTAAAGTACCACCATTCTCAAGTAGTATTTTTTCATGGAGCTTTCCTGTTTGTCTTAAACTATCTATTAACCTTGATACTTGCCTTGCATTTCTTCCGATCTCATCCATATACCTTTTCTTTGAGTCAACTTCCTCTAATACTACAGCTGGAATAATGACATCATTCTCTTCAAATGTAAAGATTGAATTCGGGTCTTGTAGCAATACATTCGTATCTAACACGTATATTTTACTCAATCCGATGCCTCCCGCTCCTCTTTGGACGTTATACAAGTAAAAACAGCCTTAAGTGAAACTCACCCCATCACAGATGAACTGTTTTTACTATTTTATTAATTTGTGAAGACAGTGGAACGAATAGAACTTTGATTAAATATATGATTTTCCGAATAAAGATAGAAGAAATTTTACACAATAATCGTTAAAGAATCCTTTTATCATCCTAATTTTCTACAAAGGAGTTCAGCAGAGGTTATTAGCATTTTATAGGAGGTTTTTAAATATGAAGACAAGGATCATCATTTTAGCTTTCATGATATTAGCTGGCTGTAGTGCAAATAATAATGATGGGAATGATAATCAATCACAAAAATTAGTCAATGTAAAGAATAGTGCCATTCAAGATGTAGATAGAAAATCAGGTCAAGAAATTTCAAGACGTCTTGTCGAACTTGCTAGCAGTATACCAAATGTTAATGATGCTACTGCAGTTGTTTTAGGTCAATATGCTATAGTCGGAATCGATGTCAATAAAAATTTAGAACGCTCAGAAGTGGGATCAATTAAATATTCCGTTGCAGAAAGTTTAAAGCATGACCCGTATGGAGCTCAAGCCATCATTATTGCAGATCCAGATATGAATGCTCGTTTAAAAGAAATTTCAGATGATATCAAGGCTGGAAAACCGGTTCAAGGCATTATAAATGAGTTAGCAGATATCGCTGGAAGGCTTATGCCAGAAATTCCGTCAGACATTATTAATCCAACACCTAAAAATTCACTAGAAAAAAATAAAAAGGGGTTGAACAATGAGCAAGATAAGCAGTTAGAAAAGAAACAACAAGAACAATCGAATTTCTATAAATAAACATGTCAATCTCACCTATTTAAGAAAGACATTTCTACAAAAAAATCCCTCCTTTGTTACACTTTCCTAACTGTAACAAAGGAGGGATTTTATGTATTTTAATTAAAGTTAAGCGTTTTTCATTGCTTCCATCACTTGCTTATCCAATCTTGCCGCAGCTGCTTTATCATATGTTTTATCATATTGTGGCTCAGACACAATTTTTGATCCGTAGAACATGACATCCCTTACTTCACTAATATTTATTTCCACTAAAGCAAGCTTTAACGGTACACCATCAAGCTTTTCCGCTTTAACAGACGCATTTCCAGCAATAGAATATGTAGATTCATTTGCAATTACGTTAAGTACGACCTTGTTGTTGTTTGTGAGATTTTGAATAATTCGAGAGCGATTATCCACTGCAAAATAGATGGTTTCTTCATTTTTGGCAAGCACCCATGATATGGCACTAACATTTGGACCACCTGTTTCAAAATCTACTGTTGCAATAGTAACGAATCGCTCCTTTTGAAGCTCATCATACAAGGCTTTAATTAATTTTGGTTCCACCTGATTAGCCATTTCAATCCCCCCTATAGTTTTCATCATATTATGATGTTCATGAACTTACAAATAAAACACATACTTTACACATTATAAACAATCAAAGTATCTGTTCTCAACCTATTAAGTAGTTCAACTTCTAAAACTCTCATCTCGTTAACATTGTTGTCCTTCATAACTAAATCCAATATTCTAACAACAGCATAATTTTTCGTAAAGAAATTCGATATAAGGACAAACATCATATATAATAAACATAGTAAATAAAACGACAATAATTAAGCAAGACTTACAAATAGAGGTGCAAGCATGCGAGTAAAATGTGTCATATGTGATAAAATCGAATCCATTGAAAATGAATCTCCACAAGCAAAAAGACTTCGGAACCGACCAATTCACACATATATGTGTAATGAATGCGATTCAAGAATAACGACCAATACATTAAAAAGAATTGAAACAGGTAACTTTAGACTATACCGCAGCAAAAAAACGGAAGAAGATTGGTAAAATAGACTTTTAGCAGATGGAAAAAGAGCCGCCAAATTGTGTGCGGCTCTTCATTTATTCTGGATAGTTAATATATTTATCAGGCTCGGAATTTATCTGATCGAGCATCACTTCAATTAGTTCTCTTGGAAAGCGTGATTTCTTTCTTTCGCCATTTTGATCAAAATGAACATAATACATGACTTCATCTTTTTCAATTTCTATATTAGTGAGGTGGTGTTCGTTAACAAGCATATCGCCAAACATTTTTTCGGTTTCTGCTGCTGCTGTATCATCTGGTCTTGCATCCTTCACAATTTTAATTGTTAACCAATTGTATAAATTGTCTTGCAATGATTTCATAACGATCATCTCCAAACTAAGATTCTTTACTACCCAAGCTTCTTCTGTTGATTAAGACGAATTTTGTAGACAATTAGAATTAATGCTGCTACTACTAGGCCCTCTGTAATTGGAAGAAACACGGCAAAGAATGTTAATATTGTACAACCTAAAATCAAAAACAAATAAATAACAGCTGATTTGATTAGTGGAAGCTTTTTAGCAAATCCTAGCTTAAATACGATAATACATAAAACGATGATCGTTATATAAAGAAGCCACATTCCCAATGTTGAGTTTTCTTGAACTTTATATAAGGCAGCAAAAAAAGACAGACTATCATTTATATCACTATTCCCCATCTTACTTCTTCCCCCTTTACTTTTATATTCAAAAAAGGAGGGAAGTTTTGCTCCTTTTTGAATAGGTCATTAACTCATTTCAGCAAGCTTTTTCTTTTTAGCACTTTTTTCACGTTCATTTTTTTCAAGGATTTTCTTACGTAATCGAATTGACTCAGGAGTTACTTCACAATACTCGTCATCATTTAAATATTCTAAAGCTTCTTCAAGTGTCATAATTCTTGGTTTTTTAATTGTAGCTGTTTGGTCCTTCGTTGCAGAGCGAACATTTGTCGCATGCTTTACTTTCGTGATATTAACAGTAATGTCGTTTTCACGTGTGTGCTCTCCAACGATCATTCCTTCATAAATCTCCGTACCTGGTTCAACAAAGATCGTTCCCCGATCTTCTACTTGCATAATACCATAAGTTGATGATTTTCCGCTCTCCATAGAGACAAGCACACCTTGTCGTCTTCCTCCAACCTTTCCTGGTGCCATCGGCTGGTAGCTATCAAATGTATGGTTGATAATTCCGTAACCACGAGTAAGTGTCATAAATTCAGTAGTATAACCAATTAAACCACGAGCTGGAATATTAAATATTAAACGTACTTGACCATTTCCGTTATTAACCATATCGAGCATTTCCCCTTTACGGGCTCCAATTGACTCCATAATGGAACCAGTATGCTCCTCAGGTACATCAATTTGCACACGCTCAATTGGCTCACAGCGAACGCCATCAATATCTCTTACAATTACCTCAGGCTTTGATACTTGAAGCTCATAGCCTTCACGACGCATATTCTCAATTAAGATTGATAAATGAAGCTCTCCACGGCCTGAAACAATCCAAGCATCTGGAGAATCTGTATTATCTACACGTAAACTAACATCTGTCTGTAGCTGTGAACGTAATCTCTCTTCGATTTTTCTCGCAGTTAAATATTTTCCTTCTCTTCCAGCAAATGGACTATTATTTACTAAAAATGTCATTTGCAATGTTGGTTCGTCGATTCTAAGAATCGGAAGTGCTTCTTGGTGTTCAACTGGACAGACCGTTTCACCTACATTAATATCTTCCATACCTGATAAGGCAATTAAATCCCCAGCATATGCTTCTTGAATTTCTTGACGCTTCAAACCAAAGAAACCAAAGATTTTTGTTACACGAAATTGTTTCACTGAACCATCTATTTTCATTAATGCTACTTGTTGACCAACATGAATCGTTCCACGGAAAATACGTCCAATTCCAATTCTACCTACATAATCATTATAATCAAGCAATGACACTTGGAATTGGAGAGGTTCATCACGATTATCAATTGGAGACGGAATATGCTCAATAATGGCATCATACAAGCACTGCATATTTTCATCTTGTTTAGAAGGATCTAAACTTGCAGTTCCATTAATACCGGAAGCGTAAATAACCGGGAATTCAAGCTGGTCTTCTGTTGCACCCAGTTCGATAAATAAATCCAACACTTCATCAACTACTTCTTCTGGTCGAGCAAAATCTCGGTCAATTTTATTCACAACCACAATGGGTGTTATTTTTTGATCTAATGCTTTTTTTAGAACGAAACGGGTTTGGGGCATACAGCCTTCATAGGCATCAACTATCAATAATACACCATCAACCATTTTCATTATTCGTTCCACTTCTCCACCGAAATCGGCATGTCCAGGTGTGTCTAAAATATTGATTTTAGTATCTTTATATTGAATTGCAGTATTCTTAGCTAGAATTGTGATACCACGTTCTCTCTCAATATCATTTGAATCCATTGCTCGCTCTTCCACATGCTCGTTTACACGAAACGTTCCAGCTTGTTTCAAAAGCTGATCAACCATCGTTGTTTTACCGTGATCAACGTGAGCGATAATGGCGATATTTCGTATATCTTCTCTTAATTTCAAGGAAGTTCCTCCTACCTTTATTTAGCAATCTTAAGCATCTCTGCCTTCTTTCAACTCTACAACTGAGATATTATATCATAATTACAGTGGAAACTTAAAAGTTTTTTGTGTAAAATAATATCGTATATAAAAAAAATAGTTAAAAACTGCGATTAACCAAAGTCAAAAAGTTCATTAACTTTACCTTTTACGTAAATACATAATATTGGAGGTGCGTCTTGTGAAGCAAATAAAATGGCCATTATTAGCTTTTGCGATTGGGGCTGCACTATGCATGATGGGGATTGGAATTGCTGTAGCGGAAAAAAGCATTTTAGGCATTCTCGGTACCATTTTAGCATTAATTTTTGTCATGGGGTTCGGTTTTAAAACAAAAAAGAAACTACGTGAAAACGGAATGCTATAAGAAAAGCGTAAGCGCCTTGGTCAGCGACGTATAAACTGGACTGACCTCGACTGAGATAAAGGAAACACGACATGTGGTAATATGATCGCAGGCTAAGTTCGCCACGTCCTGTGGCAACGCCTGCGCTAGCACATCCTGTGCGTCGCGATGTTGACTTATCGTAGGGAGAGGGCGGACAGACTAAAACGCCACATCCTGTGGCAACTTCTGCATAAGTGTTTTCTTTGGGCTTTAGCCCTTAGAAAACACAATCAGGCTTAGCGTGACTTGCACGTCCTGTGCGTCGGAAGTTTACTAGGTGCTAAGCGCTGGAGCTAGACACCATTCAACTTCAAAGAAATAAATTCCGACCCTATAAAGAAAAGCAAGAAGCGCTCAGTACTATCTAGCGCTTCTTGCTTCTTACGATTTCCCGTTATGTAAGAATCTCCCCATAATTTCCTCGTGAAGACCTGATTTTGATATAAATAATGAATTTTTCTCAAGCAGATTTAGGGGCTCTCCTTTTAATGTTGTCGCCACTCCACCTAACTCCTCTACTAAAATGAGTCCAGCTGCAATATCCCAAGGTGATAAACGCATTGAAATATAAGCATCTAACCTACCTGAAGCAACATAAGCCATTTCTATCGCTGCTGAACCGTAAGAGCGTGTTCCTCTTGCATGTTTTACAAGTGGTGATAAGATCGAGGAATCAATTCGTTGATTTTCAACTATCCAAGTAGCATTTATCCCAATAATTGCTTCCGAAATCGTTGCGTTTTTCAACTTTGGCAATGGTAACTCATTAATAAACGCCCCATGCCCTTTTGTTGCATAATACAGTTCATCATGGACTACGTCATAAATCAAACCAATTTTCCCAACACCATTTTCATATATTCCAATAGAGATAGCAAAATTTCGCTGTTGGTGAATAAAATTCATCGTCCCATCAATCGGATCAAGCATCCAAATAACGCCGTTTAAATCCTCAATTTTATCCCCAAATCCTTCTTCCCCAAGAATTCGATGTTCAGGATAGTTCTCTTTTATCTTTTTTATAAAAAACTTTTCAGTATTTTTATCAATATTTGTCACTAGATCGTCTTTATTGGACTTCGTTTCAATTGTTAGCGTATGACTAAAAGATTGTTTAATCATTTCACCTGCTTCTTTTATCCAGCTTTTTGCATTTTGATCTATTTCTAACCAATTCGTCATTTTTAACCCTCCGCCTTCAAAATAACGTGCTGATGGTATTATCTAATAATTAACAATAGCTTAACGATCAAGGTCCTTCAAGTATTATCGTATCCGATCTGTGAAAATTAATAAACGAACCCCGAATTTTATGTTGGAGTTCGTTTATTATAAATGTAACTTTATTCCTTTTTGCATTGTATTTATTTTTTCTCCTTTAGCAATCGAACATTTGTCTATTTTTTATAATGCTTGAAGTTTCAAAAGTTCTTGCCGAATTTTTTCTAGCTTTTGTTTACTTTTCGTTTTCACGTCCTCATTTTGCTCATTCATCGCTTCAAATAACGTAGCAAGTTCATAATCCATTTCTAATCGAAGGACAGCTGTCCTTTCTCTTTCCGTTCCATTATGTTTGATTGAGTTCATTAATTTTTTCATTGAATAACACCCCTTTTCGAATATTGAAATTTAATCTTCTGATTATTTTTACTATTATATTATGAGGAATCTTGTTTCGTTGCAACAAATTTGTGCTATTACCTAATTTTACTACACGACATGCGAGAAATTTTTCGTTTTTTCACCCTTATGCTAAAATATTTAATGAGGCTTTAAGGAGGTTGAATGATGTCATTTTCAGGTTTTACAAATCAAGACTTTGATGTTTTTAAGATCGAAGGATTAGAAGAACGGATGCATGGTTTAATTACACATATTAGACCTAAACTGGAGGAGCTTAGTCAAATTTTTTCACCTTTGCTTTCCATTGAGACTGGAGTTGAAATGTTCCCACATATCGCTAAACACGCTAGACGTACGGTTAACCCACCTAATGACACTTGGGTTGCCTTTTCTAGTAATCCGAGAGGCTATAAAATGCTTCCCCATTTTCAAATCGGCTTATGGGAATCACACGTTTTTATTTGGTTCGCTCTAATTTATGAAGCGCCTAATAAAGAGGCTTACGGAAAAATATTAGAAAAAAATCTAAAAAAAATACATAAGGAAGTACCTGCTCATTTTGTTTGGTCAATCGATCATACACAGCCATTTGCTAAATCACACCATAAGTTGTCAAAGGAAGATCTAAAAGCTATGTTTGTCCGATTACAAAAAGTTAAAAAAGCGGAACTGTTATGCGGTCTACACATATCAAAAGAAGAAACCATTCAGATGTCTCCTGAGCAATTTATTAATAAAACGGAATCAGTCTTTAAAACATTAGTTCCATTATACAAACTTTTACTGTCTTAAAACCTCCCATCGATGGGAGGTTTTTTATGACAGCAAAAAAGTCTATTTCATTTTGACTATCTCATCTGAATTTTTTTCTTTAACAGCCTTTAAAGTGTGGTAGGAGGAAAAACCGCTTACTTCCTCAAATTCATCGCAAATCTTTTTCTCCTGCGCCTTACCCGGTACAATTTCTTTAAACCTTCGGTACGCAGCTAGGAATTCATCACGATTTACACCTTTATCATATGCTTTTTCTAATTGCTGAAAATAAGAGATAACATCAATTATTTCTTCTGTTGACCAGTCATGATCAATGGGATACTGATATTCCACTTTTTGCCCTCATTTCTATTCACATGTTGATAATTTCAAGTTTACTTTGCCCATTTTTTCCTAATTTCTTCTCCCTCAGAAATCATACGGTCGAATAATTCCTGTACAGAAGGGATATCTTTAATAAGCCCCATTACTTGACCTGCCCAAGCAAACCCTTCCTCTTCCTTTCCCTCATGAATATAACTCCTATTAGCCTCTCCGCTTATATAATTTTTTAATTGCTCATAACCACCATCAGCTTTTTCTATTTCAAGAATTTTATCAGTCCACTCATTTGAAATCACTCTTGCAGGTGCACCGATTGATCTTTTAATGATAACGGTATCCACTTCACTACCTTTAACTAATCTTTGTTTATAATTTTGCGACGCATGAATACACTCTTTTGTTGCAATAAATCTTGTTCCCATTTCAATTCCTTCAGCACCAAGGCTTAAGGCAGCTAGTAAACCTCTACCATCTCCAATTCCTCCTGAAGCTATAACAGGGATGGATACGGCATCTACAACTTGTGGAACTAGCACAAATGTGCCAATATCATCTCTCCCTAGATGTCCTCCACCCTCTTGTCCAACAACCATAACAGCATCAGCGCCAAGTTCTTCAGCCTTTATTGCTTGTCTTCTTGCAGCAACAAGAACAAGCTTTTTAACATGAACCCCTTTTAGTTGTTCGAAAATCGGTGCTGGATTCCCTCCTGTCATTGAAATAACAGGAACCTTCTCCTCTATAGCAACATCTAAATAATGTGAAAAAGGTCTACCATGCTGTCCAATAGCAAAATTTACTCCGAAAGGTTTATCTGTAAGGAGTTTGACTTTTTGAATTTCTTCCCGCAATGCTTCCGGGCTATTTAAAGACATTGCCGTTACTTGACCTAAACCCCCAGCATTTGATACGGAAGCAGCTAAATCAGAATATGCGAGATGAGCAAGTCCTCCTTGGATAATTGGATATTTAATATTTAACATTTCTGTTACTCTAGTATTCCAATTCATTGAAATATCCCTCCAGCCATACAACTTATTACTTATTTCTATTTTAATGTAATAATTTCCTCTATACACTTCAAACTATTATAAAAAAGGTAAAAAACTTTCTATGCATAACTATTGAATAATGCTATAATTCAAATGTTTTATTTTTACTATTAAAACAGGTTATTTAATTATTGTGAGGTGTTAAAACAAATTGAATCAAAATGAAACACCACTATTTAGTGGTTTGCTTGCACATGCAAAAAAAGATCCAGTCCAGTTTCATATACCTGGACACAAAAAGGGCTCTGGCATAGATCCTAATTTCAGAGACTTTATCGGCGAAAATGCGCTTTCAATTGATTTAATAAATATCGGACCTTTAGATGATCTTCATCAGCCAAAGGGAATGATTAAAGAGGCACAAGACTTGGCTGCCCAGGCATTTGGAGCAGATAAAACATTCTTTTCCGTTCAGGGGACTAGCGGTGCGATCATGGCAATGATTATGTCTGTTTGTGGACCTGGCGATAAAATAATCGTTCCTAGAAATGTTCATAAATCTGTTATGTCGGCGATTGTTTTTTCTGGAGCAACCCCCATTTTCATTCATCCAGAAATAGACAAAAACCTTGGCATTTCACATGGAATTACTACCGATTCAGTTGAAAAAGCTCTTGAGCAATATCCAGATGCAAAAGGATTACTCGTTATTAATCCAACCTATTTCGGTGTTTCGGCTGATTTGAAGAAAATTGTGGACATTGCACATTCATACAATGTTCCAGTGCTTGTAGATGAAGCACATGGTGTTCACATTCATTTTCATGATCATTTACCTCTCTCGGCTATGCAGGCTGGTGCAGATTTAGCTGCAACAAGTGTTCATAAGCTTGGAGGATCGATGACACAAAGTTCAATTTTAAATCTTAAAGGGAATCTTGTATCCGCGAAAAAAGTGCAATCAATCCTTAGTATGTTAACAACAACTTCAACTTCGTATTTATTGCTAGCTTCCTTAGATGTAGCGAGAAGACAATTAGCTATAGAAGGGAAAGAATTAATTGAAAAAACAATTTCACTATCCCAATTCATACGAAATAAGATAAATGAAATAGACCAGCTTTATTGTGTAGGAGAAGAGATACTAGAGACTGAAGCTGCATTTGATTTTGACCCAACGAAGTTAATTATTTCTGTTAAAAAATTAGGGTTAAGTGGATATGATGTTGAGGTATGGCTTCGGGAAAAATATAATATTGAGGTAGAATTGTCTGACCTTTATAATATTCTTTGTATCATCACACCTGGCGATACTGAAAAAGAGGCAAATATTTTAATTAAAGCTCTTTCCGAGTTAGCAGCCGAAAGACAAGATTATCCTGAAGAACTAAATGCCGAAGTAATGCTACCTGATATACCTGTTTTAGCTCTATCCCCCCGTGATGCTTTTTATGCTGAAACTGAACTTGTCCCTTTCGATGAGTCTGAGGGAAGAATTATTGCAGAATTTATCATGGTGTATCCTCCTGGTATTCCAATTTTTATCCCTGGAGAAATCATTACAAAGGACAACCTACAGTATATTAAAACAAATATGGAAGCAGGATTGCCAGTACAAGGCCCTGAAGATTATGATTTTAAATACTTGCGCGTAATTAAAGAACATCGGGCCATTTGGTAATCATAGTTTAATGAACAAAAATAAGAGCTTTCCATTTTCGGAAAGCTCTTTATATTGAACAAATATTACATTTCTTTTATTTTTCATCTTCTTGATGATCGTGGCAGCAGCAATTGCATTTTGCATACAAAACCGTTACTTTCTCATCATCAAAGTGATCAATTGTAGAATTACAAGTCTGGCATACGAGTGTGCCCATCTTTTCATTCTCCTTTATGTGAAATAATATCAACATTGAAAACATTTTATTAGCCTTAACTAAATAATAATATAACATTATTTCGTTTTCAAGCCTAAATTGTATGTCTTATTTAATTTAACCGTGGAATTTCATCTTGATACGTATTTACTTGTCCTAATTAGTATAACTAATTAGTTTCTTTCGAAACAATAAAGCAGGCTCGAAAGCCTGCTTTATTATTCATATTGAGTTTCAAAGTATACGCCAGGAAGAGATTCTCTAAAAAACTCACATAGATCTTCAGCTTGCTGATAATTTTCCAATTTGAATGCTTTTTGTATATATTCAGTAGTTTCGAGGTCCTTAGGGTCGAGGAGTGAAGAGCGGCCAGTTTGCATACAAATGACGAGAGGTTTTCCAAAAAATAAATTTGTGTACACAATCCCGAAATCATAACGTGTGTGTTCGGTCGTAAATCCAACAAAGCGAACATTTACATTTTCATGCTCATCATAGAGCTTCTCAAATAAATTCATAATACTCCTCCTTTTAATTAAATATTTAGAATATTATTATAACTCTTTTTTCACCTTTTTACAATGTTTTTTTTGAAAAACACTGTTTAAGTTGTTTTTCGTTTTTATTCAATGCTAGAATGGAATGGAGAGTATAATTGGAATATGGGGGGATGGATGATGGCAAGTAGTGCATACATAAAGCTTGTTCCTTCATCAGCAAAAAAAGAAATTTCTACTGACGAAGTAAAGGAATTATTTCATTATTTTAAAGAGATTACAGCAAAAACAGGTAGACAGGTTGATTGGAAATACAATGAGGCAGCATTTCCTTATGTAATGAAAGAAAAACAAGAAGGTAAAGGGAAATGGTTTTACTTGAAATCCAACAATGATCGCTATAATTTAATGCTACTCGGGGTCGATAGTGAAATGATTCGTGAAGAAGACGGTTCAGAACGAGAACAAGCCTTTATCCAAATAACATTACCTGAAAATGCAACCTTTGGAGATAAGGGGAAAGCGAATGAATTCAGCAAATTTTTAGCGAAGAAACTTCAAGGTGAATTGCATTTATTTAATGGTAGAATTATGTATTTTTACCCTCGAAAATAATATATTGGATAGGTTGATACACCTATTCATATAGTAAATATGAAAGTGTAAAAAATTTTTTTCTTAAAAACAACGAGGAACAGCAAAATGCTGTTCTTCTCTTTATGAGGTAGAGAGTATGTTAAAAAAAAGAATGATATTTATCGGTATATTGAGCCTAATCATTACACTCATGTCGCCATATATCTTTTTTTCGTATTTTGAAGAAAAACCAGATATTTTAAAGCAGAATATTTCATTTGGAGGGCCATTTCCATATGCCATGCAAATGATAAGTCTGCCTGATGATGATGACTTATACCCGATGGAAGTAAAGTTTGAGTCTCCATTCGATAAAGAGACTACCTTTAAAATACTGCCTTTTTTCTTTTCGTTTTCATTTTTTTTCCTTTTTTTATTTGCCTTTTATAGTATTGTAAGCAGATTTATAAGGAAGCCTTTAAAAGAGCCAAAATAGGCTCTTTTTTAATAAATAAGGAAGAAAGCTTTTCTTGATCAGATCGTAATGAGCGACATCGTGAAATAAAAAGAACCATACAATGCAAGACTTAGAGAAGTTACAAAAAAGGTTTTCTTGAATGATTTTATAATGTAATTGCCTATGATGATGGCTAAATAAAAAAATATAAAGAACATCAATACCTTGTACATAAGCAGATCATATTTCGAGAGCCATTCGATAAACGTATACCCGCTCCAAATCATTAGCTGTAATAACAATACAGTGTAGACCCTCATCATTCCACCACCCATTTTATTAAAATAAGATAGTATAAACTTTCTGAGTTAGCTGAATGTCTTGCTCCAAAGTTTTTTTAATAGAAACTATCCTTGTCTTAGTAATATATGTAACTAACTTAAAATCTAAGCATCATGATGAGAAAATAAAAAGCCCCTATAAAAGGGACTCTTTATATCTTTATTTTACAATATGAATTGGTGTTCCAAGCACGACTTCAGCTGCTTCCATCGTAATTTCACCTAAAGTTGGGTGAGCATGAATTGTCATTGCTAAGTCTTCTGCTGTCATACCCGCTTCAATTGCCAATCCTAATTCAGCAATCATATCAGAGGCGCTTGCTCCTGCAATTTGCGCTCCGATGACGAGTCCGTCATCTTTCCTTGTGACAAGCTTTACGAACCCTTCAGTCGCTTCTAAAGCTAATGCACGGCCGTTCGCTGCAAAAGGAAACTTTGCAGCTGTCACTTCAATTCCTTCATCTTTCGCTTGCTTTTCCGTGTACCCTACTGATGCAAGTTCTGGATCTGAAAAGACAACAGCTGGGATTCCTAAATAATCAATTTCAGCATTATGACCAGCAATCACCTCTGCTGCAATTTTTCCTTCATATGAGGCTTTATGAGCAAGTGGAGGTCCTTCGATAACATCGCCGATTGCAAAAATATTACTTACATTTGTTCGACATTGTTTATCTGTTTTGATAATCCCCTTATCGGTCATTTCAATGCCAACCTGTTCTAATCCTAACTCATCTGTATTCGGACGGCGTCCAACCATTACAAATACATAATCAGCTTCAATCGTTTGTTCTTCACCTTTTACCTCATATTTCACAATAACACCGGTTTCTGACTCTTCCACACCTTTAGCAAGTGCATTCGTAATGATTTCTGCGCCTTTCTTCTTTAAATTACGTTTAACAAGCGCAGACATTTGCTTTTCGAATCCACCTAAAATATCATCAGTACCCTCTAAAATCGTTACTTTCGTACCGAAATTAGCATAGGCTCCTCCAAGCTCTGTACCAATATAACCGCCACCAATTACAACGATTTTTTCTGGTATTTCCTGAAGTGCGAGTGCACCTGTGGAATCTAAAACTTTTTTCGAATATTTAAAAGCCGGAATTTCAATCGGACGTGAACCAGTTGCAATAATCGCATGTTTGAAATTGTAAGTTTGTGCAGAATTTTCATCCATTACACGTAAAGTGTTCGCATCAACAAAATATGCTTCACCACGAACAATATCAACTTTATTTCCTTTTAATAAGCCTTCAACACCACTGGTGAGTTTACGAACAACTCCACTTTTCCATTCCTGAACCTTCGAAAAGTCTACAGTTACATTCTCAGCTGTAATCCCGATGACATCAGAATGCTTAGCTGTTTCATAACGGTGTCCAGCAGCGATTAATGCTTTTGATGGAATGCATCCTACATTTAAACAAACACCGCCAAGGTTTGCTTTTTCTACGATCGTCACTTTCTGACCAAGCTGTGCCGCACGAATTGCAGCAACATATCCTCCAGGGCCAGAACCGATAACAATCAAGTCAGTTTCAATCGGGAAATCTCCTACTACCATTTTTTACGCCTCCATTAACAATAGTTCTGGATCGTTTAATAAACGCTTAATATGGTTTACTGCATTTTGCGCTGTTGCCCCATCAATCATTCGATGATCAAAGCTTAACGATATACTTAGAACTGGTGCTGCAACAATTTCGCCGTCTCTTACAATTGGTTTTTCAGCAATTCGGCCAATTCCTAATATGGCAACTTCTGGATGATTAATAAGAGGAGTAAACCATTGTCCACCTGCAGAACCAATATTCGTAATTGTACAAGAAGCACCCTTCATTTCATCTGGAGCAAGTTTACCATCTCGTGCTTTTGTGGCCAGTTCATTAATTTCATTTGAAATAGCAAAAATAGACTTTCGATCAGCATCTTTTACAACAGGAACTAATAGCCCTTTATCAGTATCTGCTGCTATTCCAATATTATAATAGTGTTTTTGAATAATTTCACTAGTTGCGTCATCAAGTGAAGTATTTAACACTGGAAATTCACGAAGCGCACTTGTTAATGCCTTAACGACATATGGAAGAAATGTTAGCTTAATACCCTTACTTGCAGCAACTTCTTTAAACTTTTTGCGGTGAGCTACAAGCTTTGTCACTTCAATTTCATCCATTAAGGTAACATGTGGTGCTGTATGCTTTGAATTCACCATTGCTTTTGCAATCGCTTTACGGATTCCACTCATTTTTTCGCGAGTTTCTGGATATTGTCCTTGCGGAATTGCTTGTACTGGTGCTTTCTCTTCGGCTGTTTCTTGAGGTGCAGCACTAACCGGCTCTTGAACGACTTCTGTTCCAACTTGTTTTCCACCATTTAAGTATTCATCAATATCATTTTTCAATATTCGACCATTATCTCCACTTCCAATAATTTGGCGAATATTTACACCTTTATCTCGTGCATATTTCCGAACGGAAGGCATGGCGATAATACGGCGCTCAGATTCGCTATCAGTCTTTGGAGCAGGTGCAGAGGTTTCTTGTTCAAGAACTTCCTCAACCTTTTCTTCTTCTTCTTCTTCTGCATCACCTTTAAACTTAAGATTTTCATATCCTGGTGCGTCAAATGTGATTAAGACTTGACCAACTGTCGCAACAGTACCTTCAGCTACTAAAATTTCTTCAACTGTCCCTTTGACTGGAGAAGGAATTTCGACTACAGCCTTATCATTTTGCACTTCACATAAAACGTCATCTTCTTGAACATTATCCCCTTGTTTCACAAACCACTTAACGATTTCACCTTCATGGATCCCTTCGCCAATGTCAGGTAATTTAAATTGAAATGACACTTGGATTCACCCTCCTATACAGCTTTAATATTCACAAAACAGGGGAATCTTTATCCTCCCCTGTTATGATTATTTAGAAATTCAAGACTTTTTTGCCTGTTTCAATAATATCCTTGTAGTTTGGAAGCCAGACCGTTTCTGCCTGTGGAAATGCGAATACTGTATCAGGTGCAGTCACACGCAATACTGGTGCCTCTAAGCTTAAAATTGCACGATCATTTATTTCTGCAACGACATTTGCTGCGATACCAGCTTGTTTTTGTGCTTCCTGAACAACAATGGCACGACCTGTTTTTTCAACTGATGCAATAATTGTTTCAATGTCAATCGGAGAAACAGTACGCAAATCAATAACCTCTGCAGAATATCCTTCTTTTTTCAATTCTTCTGCCGCTTTTAATGCCTCATGAACCATTGCACCATACGTAATAATCGATAAATCCGTTCCTTCAAGCTTTACATCTGCTTTCCCTAATGGAATTGTATACTCTTCTTCTGGAACCTCTTGACGAAATGAACGATATAATTTCATATGCTCTAGAAAAATAACCGGATCATTATCACGAATAGAGGAGATAAGTAATCCTTTCGCATCATAAGGTGTTGATGGAATTACTACCTTTAACCCTGGTTGCTGAGCCATAAGTCCTTCTAAGCTGTCTGCATGCATCTCTGGTGTGTGAACGCCTCCACCAAACGGAGAGCGTATTGTAACTGGAGAATGATAACGGCCACCTGAACGATAGCGCATACGAGCAAGCTGTCCAGATATGGAATCCATCACTTCATAAACAAAGCCAAAAAACTGAATTTCTGGTACTGGTCGGAAGCCTTGTAAACCAAGGCCGACAGCTAAGCCGCCAATTCCTGATTCAGCAAGTGGGGTATCGAACACACGGTCTTCACCGAATTCCGTTTGGAGTCCTTCTGTTGCACGGAAGACACCGCCATTTACGCCTACATCTTCACCGAATACTAATACATTCGGATCGTTACGTAATTCTGTACGTAACGCATCCGTAATTGCCTGAATCATTGTCATTTGCGCCATGGCTTACTTCGACTCCTTTTCTTTATAAATTTCATACTGTTCTTTTAAGTTATATGAAAGCTCTTCATACATAATCGAAATTAAATCAGTCACCTTTTGTTTTGGTGTATCATCAGCAAGTTTTATTGCTTCCTTTATATCTTCTTTCGCCTTTTCAATTACTTCGTTTTCCATTTCTTCATTCCAGAGCCCTTTATTATTAAGGAATTTACGGAAACGAACGAGCGGGTCTTTTTTCTCCCATTCATTATCAAGATCTGAGGTACGATAGCGTGTCGGATCGTCTCCAGCCATTGTATGTGGTCCATAACGATAAGTAAGTGTTTCAATTAATGTAGGACCTTCTCCATTAATGGCACGCTCACGAGCCTCTTTAACAGCTACATACACAGCAAGTGGATCCATCCCATCTACTTGAATTCCAGGAATTCCAGCAGCTACCGCTTTTTGAGCGAGTGTGCTAGCAGCAGATTGCATGCTAACAGGGGTAGAGATCGCAAAACGATTATTTTGAATAATAAAGATGGCTGGGGCTTTATAAGCACCGGCAAAGTTAATTCCTTCATAGAAATCACCTTGTGAAGTTCCACCATCACCTGTGTACGTAATGGCAACTGCCTTAGTCCCACGCTTTTTCATACCTAGTGCCACACCTGCAGCTTGAATATACTGGGCACCAATAATAATTTGTGGAGCAATTACATTTACTCCTTCTGGAATGTTACCGCCTTCATAATGGCCCCTAGACCATAAGAAAGCCTGTGATAAAGGAAGACCATGCCAAATTAATTGAGGTACATCTCGATAACCTGGAAGGATAAAGTCTTCCTTTTCTAATGCAAATTGTGAAGCAAGCTGTGAGGCTTCCTGTCCTGCTGTTGGTGCATAAAAGCCTAGTCTTCCTTGTCTATTTAAAGAAATTGAACGCTGATCTAGAATACGCGTATATACCATACGGCGCATTAATTCTTGAAGTTGCTCATTACTTAAATTAGGCATGGATGATTCATTAACGATATCTCCATCCTCATTAAGAATTTGAAATGTTTGAAACTGCTCTTCAACTATTTCAAGTTGCTTTTTCACATCGAATTGAACTGTTTTCGAAACCATGTGTGTCACCCTTTCCTTTCTTTTAAAGACGTTATTTATAGGAGTTACTAACATAATATCTAGGATGCCCAAATTGAAGTAATTTTAGAAAATTACACATATAAATAACATAAACACGTCTGTAATGTTTCTTTCATAATTATCATATTGTGTATCAATCATTTTTGCAACAAAAATGATACACACTAAAAATAGAAACTTCAATTTCTCTCATTATTTCAGTAACCAAAATCATTGATTTAATCTTTTTACAACATTTACACGTTTTTAATATATTTTTAAATAAAGTAAACTGTACTATCCGCTGTTTTATTCTGTTATATACAATACTCATAATAAGATGAGATGTATTATAACAATAAATTCAAGACTTTTAAAAAAAAAAATAGACCAGCATTATGAATGATGGCCTATTTTCTTCCGTCTTCTACATTAACTTCTATCCCTGTATATTTATAGAAGGATAATTTCAAATCATTATACTGTTTTGTTTTTTCATTAAATAGTTCATTTGCTTTTTGTAGTTTATTATATTCCTCATTTATTTTTGTAATTTGCTCTTGAAGCTGGTCTATTTGTGGATCTTCCTCTTTAAACATTTCATATAATTCTTTATCGAGTCTTAATGCATTTGTATAATACTCATATTGTTCTTCGTAAATACTATATCTCTCCATCATAATTTCATATAATTGCTCTGCCTTTTCTTTTTGGTCAGGTTTGTCCAAATCTTCTATTAATGGAGATAGTGTTTCAAATTCTTTTTTCGAGGCTTCTATACTTTCTTGTTCTTTCTTCATATGTTCTTTTCTTTCTTCGATCACAACTAAAGCCTCATCTGAGAGCTTGGAAATTTCTTCAGCTTCTTTCATCCCTAAAGAAATGATCTTTTCATAAATATCTTTTTCTTTTTTTTCTAGTAAGACAAGTGGATCTTGTTGCTCTTCAAACAATTTTTCTGTAGAAACTACCTTTTCAAGGACCTCATACATTTTTTCAATAGGTGTTTGTTTATTTAAACAGCCAGTTAACAAAATAAGAGCAATCATCATAATTAATAATAAGCTGTTTTTACGCAAATTTAACAAATTGAAACCTCCTCACTAACCCTTTTACTATATCGGTAGTTTTCCTATTTGACAATAGGTTCCAGCGTTATTTCCAAGCTTGTCCACTGATGTATTTATATTCGAAATACTTTTCCTTTATGACTTTAGGCAAGGGCCTACACAAAAAATAACCCAAATTCATAGGCTATATTAATCGTCCGATATTAATCTAAATTTGACATGTGGACGATAATCTAACGTTTAGGGAGGTTATCCTTCATGTACGGATATGGCGGATATGGATACGGATGTGGTTTTCCAGCTTACGGAGGCTGCGGCTTTGGCAGAGGATTCGCGTTAATTGTCGTGTTATTCATACTACTCATTATCGTTGGCTGTTCCTGCATAAGATTCTAATTTCTATCTGGGAAGGTGCAAAATGTGCCTTCTCTTTTATTAACATTTTACATACACTTTGATAAAATATGAATCATAACGAAATGCGAAAGCTCAGGAGTGAAATTATGATTACAATGGAAAATATTATCCGTGATGGCCATCCAACACTACGAAAGGTTGCAGAGGTAGTTTCTCTGCCTCCATCGGAAGAAGATAAAAAAATATTATCGAGCTTGTTAGAATACGTTATTAACAGTCAAAATCCAGAAATGATTGAAAAATACAAGCTTCGTACGGGAATCGGACTTGCAGCCCCTCAAATAAATGTTTCAAAAAGAATGATTGCCGTCCATGTTAATGATGAAAAAGGGAATCTACATAGTTATGCACTTTTTAATCCAAAAATTGTTAGTCATTCAATTGAACAAGCGTATCTTACCGCTGGGGAAGGTTGTCTATCAGTTGACGAAACCGTTCCAGGATATGTTCCAAGATATGCCCGCATAACAGTAAAAGGGGTAACTTTAACTGGTGAAGAAGTAAAGCTTCGCTTAAAGGGCATGCTCGCAATTGTATTTCAACATGAAATAGACCATCTAAATGGAATCATGTTTTATGATCATATTAATCAGGATGATCCATTCAAACCGATTGAAAACGCAACGGCAATACAAAGATAAAATAAGACTGAACCATTTTGGTTCAGTCTTTCACTTTAGATTAATGATAATTTCTTTAATCCATTCCAAATGCCATCGTCATCAACAGAAGTTGTCAATTCATCAGCATGCTTTTTCACTTCATCCAGTGCATTACCCATGGCAACACCCGTTCCAACTGTTTGCAGCATTTCGATATCATTTAATCCATCTCCAAAAGCATAAACATCCTTCATTTCAAATCCAAGTCGTTCGACCATTTTTTTGATGCCTTCTGCCTTTGAGCCGCCAGCTGGTAAAACATCTGTGGAGTATTCATGCCAACGAATAAAACGGAAATTAGGAAAACTTTCACAGTATCCATTATCTTCCTGTTCCTTGCAAAAAATTAGTACTTGGAAAATCTCCCTCCCCTTATAGAACAATATGTCTTTATTGGGATGAGGAAACTTTAAGCTATTCACAAGACTATTCATAATGTGGGGATGATCTGGATCTGTTGCCTTCATCTGTTTTTCATCCATAAAAACTAACGGAAGATTCTTCTTTTGAGAAAAATATAATAGTTTTTCGAGTTCATCTGCTTGCATAGGATTTTTATATATAACTTCGTTTTCAAATACGACATATTGCCCATTAAAGCTAACAAATGAATCAATATCTATTTCCTTGCGCAAATTCTCAAACATGAACGGTGCTCTTCCCGTTGCAATCGCAACAAATACACCATTTTCTTTTAACTTCTCAATCGCTTTTTTCGTCGAGTCACTCATTTTTTTATTCTGATCTAATAATGTCCCATCAATATCAAAGAACACAATTTTTCCCAAGATAATAAATCCTTCCCTTCCTTATTGTCTTAAAAAATCTAGGCAGCGGCTTTTGTTTTTGTTTGTTTCTTTTTCATTGACGTAATAAACACACCAGCAAAAATAACGAAAAGACCGATAAGCATCGAAATATGAATCTCTTCTTTTAATAGAAATGCTCCCCATAAAATAGCTGATGCTGGCACTAAGTAAGTCACTAATGAGGCAAACTCTGGACTTCCCTCTTTAACTAAATAATAGTATAACAAATAAGCGACACCTGAGCCTAAAGAACCTAATCCGATAAATGGAAGAATAATCTTTATTTCTGAAAACATAAGTAAATCTTCTGGTGCAGAGACTAATAAAAAACAAAAGCTAAAGAACATTGCAAAAAAAAGAGTCATAATAGAAATATGTAATGTTGAAACATCTGCTAAATATTTTTTTGTCAAATGTGTACCCATTCCGTAGCAAACTGCAGCACCTAACATAAATAAAACACCTGACAAATGCCCTGACAGTAACTCTCCAGATTGAAGATCAGAAATGATTAATATTCCGACAAACCCAAATACAATTCCTATCCATTGGGTCTTCTTTAAAATAGAAGCAAAAAAAATTGAACCAATAATAAGTGTCCAAATCGGTGTTGTCGCATTAATAATGGAAGCTAGACTTGAAGATATTTTCGTCTGGCCATTAGAAATTAATAACCAAGGCAATGCATTATTCAAGAAACCTACGATAAACAACTTATTTAAGGGAAGTTTCTTTAGATTTACTTTATCTCGTCGAATAAAAACAATGAGTGCTAATGTAATAAACCCAAACAAACATCTGCCAAAAACAATTCCTGCAGGTCCAATTTGAACGAGTAAAAGTTTTATAAATAAAAAAGAAGTCCCCCAAATAATACTTAATAATAATAATGCACTATATAGCTTTCCCATTGGCTCTCTTCCTTTTTTCAATATGTATTAAAACACTAAAGCCTTCATGGATAATTGTCAATCATTTGCCTCTAATACCCATAATTCTCCATGAAAGTTCATGGCAATATCAACATATACTATTAAAAAAGAGAGAGATTATCTAACAATTCCTGTTTAAACATCTTTGTTCTACTTTACTTTGGACAAGGATCGTTTAAAATAGATAGTAAGGAGATGATCCACCATGTTAAAGAAGCTAAGAAAGAAGCTTTTAAAACAGTGGAGAGACATGCTTCGAAAAAAATCAATTGCTTAAATTCTTTTGAGCCCTTCTATTTTTCGAAGGGCTCCTTCCTTATATTAGCTACCTGAAATAAGAAAAACATGAAAACCATGTTATTTTTATATATAATAGAAAAAGTTATTCGGATTAAGGAGAGATTTAGATGGTTTTTAAAGTATACTTCCAAGAATCAAATAAG
The DNA here is from genome assembly GCF_046351715.2 of Cytobacillus sp. Bva_UNVM-123. NCBI lineage: Bacteria > Bacillati > Bacillota > Bacilli > Caryophanales > Bacillaceae > Cytobacillus > Cytobacillus sp. Bva_UNVM-123. Next base: position 1,937,840 of record NZ_CM177772.1, on the reverse strand, counting down.
CAAGTTGCCATTCGGGAAAAAACAAAAACAATATTCGTTGAAGGGGAATCTGAAAGAGATATTCGAAAAAAATTAGCAGATCGGAATTATAATATTGAGTTTATAACTCCTTTAGAAGGACCATACTTACAATTTGAAAAACAAAGAGAAGACTTTAATGTATTGGAGATTTGATAAATTATGAAATTTGTAAAAAATGATCAAACCGCCATTTTTGCCTTAGGGGGACTTGGCGAAATCGGCAAAAACACGTATGCTGTTCAATTCCAGGATGAAATCATCCTTATTGACGCAGGAATCAAATTCCCTGAGGATGAACTACTTGGGATTGATTATGTAATTCCAGATTATACTTACTTAGTGAAAAATGAAGACAAAATAAAGGGACTCTTCATTACACACGGTCATGAAGACCATATCGGTGGAATTCCATATTTACTTAGAGAAATAAATATTCCTGTTTATGGTGGTAAACTTGCTCTTGGACTGCTTCGAAATAAACTTGAGGAACATGGTTTATTGAGACAAACGACTATGCATGAAATAAAAGAAGATGATGTGATTAAATTTAGAAAAACATCCGTTACTTTTTTCCGAACTACACATAGTATTCCTGATTCTTATGGAATTGTCGTGAAGACACCGCCTGGACAAATCGTTCATACTGGCGATTTCAAGTTTGATTTCACTCCTGTTGGGGAGCCTGCAAACTTAACAAAGATGGCGGAAATCGGAAAAGAAGGGGTTCTTTGCTTATTATCAGATAGTACCAATAGTGAGATTCCTGATTTTACTATGTCTGAACGTCGTGTGGGAGAAACGATTCACGATATTTTTCGTAAAGTAGATGGCAGGGTCATTTTCGCGACGTTCGCTTCTAATATTCATCGACTTCAACAAGTGACGGAAGCTGCTGTATTAAACGGAAGAAAAATTGCGGTATTTGGTCGAAGCATGGAAGCAGCTATTAATATCGGCTTAGATCTAGGCTATATTCAAGCCCCGAAAGAAACCTTTATTGATGCTCAACAAATCAATCGACTACCTGCTAATGAAGTAACGATTTTATGTACTGGAAGCCAAGGGGAACCGATGGCTGCGCTATCACGAATTGCGAATGGAACACACCGACAAATTCAAATTAATCCTGGAGATACGGTCGTATTTTCTTCATCTCCAATTCCAGGAAATACAATTAGTGTAAGCAGAACAATCGATTTACTCTCGCGTGCAGGTGCTGATGTTATTCATGGGAAGCTAAGTGATATTCATACTTCTGGTCATGGTGGTCAACAAGAGCAGAAGCTTATGCTTCGCCTCATTAAACCGAAGTTTTTCATGCCTATCCACGGTGAATATCGCATGCAAAAAATGCATGTAAAGCTAGCTGTTGATTGTGGTGTAGAAGAAGAAAATTGCTTTATTATGGATAATGGAGAAGTACTTGCTTTAAGTGAAAACAGCGCCCAAATTGCTGGGAAAATCCCTTCAGGATCTGTATATATTGATGGTAGCGGTATTGGTGATATCGGAAATATTGTTCTGAGAGACCGTCGAATTCTTTCCGAAGAAGGTTTAGTTGTCGTAGTTGTCAGCATTAATATGAAGGATTTCAAGATTTCTGCCGGTCCAGATTTAATCTCTCGTGGTTTTGTTTATATGCGGGAATCTGGCGACTTAATAAGTGACGCTCAATCATTAATTACGAAGCATTTAAACAAAGTAATGGAGAGAAAGACAACACAGTGGTCAGAAATTAAAAATGAAATTACTGATACTTTAGCCCCTTTCTTATATGAAAAAACGAAGCGTCGTCCTATGATATTGCCAATCATAATGGAAGTTTAAAAAATAAAAACAAGAGGCTGACTTAAAAGGTCGTTAAGAACGACTTTTTGTCAAAGTTCATACTAATATTTGCACTGAGTTGATTCGAGTGGAAGATGCGAAGACTTCTGCGGAAACATAAAAAAAAGAGGGTGGCCCTAAAAGTTATACTTTGGGACATCCTCGTTTAATTTAATTCATACTTTAGTTTTTGATTACCCCATCACCTTTTTCTCAAATCGATTGATGTCTACATCTGCACCGATAACAATCAAAATATCACTTGCTTGAATTTCTTCATGTGCAAGTGGAGAAACAATAATATCATTTCTTCGTTTAATAGCAACAATGTTTATCCCGTATTTCGCACGAATATCTAGATCAATTAATGTATGTCCAGCTAGTTTCTCATTCGCAACAATTTCAACTATACTATGTTCATCTGACAGCTCAAGATAATCGAGCACATTATTTGAAACCATATTATGGGCGATCCTTTTGCCCATATCACGCTCAGGGTGAACTACTTGATCTGCTCCTATTTTCCTTAATACTTTTTCATGATAATCATTTTGCGCTTTTACGGTGATTTTTTTGACTCCCAATTCTTTCAAAATTAATGTCGTCAAAATACTAGCTTGTATATTGTCACCGATGGCAACAATGACATGGTCAAAATTACGGATTCCAAGACTTTTTACAACCGTTTCATCTGTTGTATCACCAACAACTGCATGGGAGGCAATCATTGAAAATTCATTCACGCGGTCCTCATTATTATCAATTGCTAAAACTTCCATTCCTTCTTCTGCTAATGCTCTACAGATGCTTCCACCGAAGCGCCCAAGCCCAATGACAGCAAATTCTTTTTTCATAAATTATTCCCCCAGCTAAGATGATACAAGTTATTATATTATATTAGCACAATGAAAGGAATAAGGAGAACTACAGTTAATGAAAAAACCTCCTTAAAGGAGGTTTTCATTACACTGCATTCACCATATTAAATTGTGCTTTTACTAATTGATAATATTCGCCTCGTAAATCCATTAACGTTTGGTGGTTTCCTTGTTCGATAATATTTCCATGGTCAAGCACAAAAATATGGTCAGCTTCTCGAATCGTTGAGAGACGATGAGCAATAATAATCGCGGTTCTTCCGTTTAATAACGTCTTTAATGCTTGTTGGATCTTCATCTCTGTTTCTGTATCAATACTGGCAGTTGCTTCATCCAAAATTAATATGCGTGGATTTGCAAGCAATGTTCGTGCAAAGGATAAAAGCTGCCTTTCACCGACCGAAAGAATATTCCCTCTTTCTTCTACTTCTGTTTCATACCCATTTGGGAGATTCTCAATAAATGTGTGCGCTCCTACAGCTTTAGCAGCTTCCATAACCTCCTCATCACTCGCATCAGGTCTTCCGAATCGGATGTTCTCACCGATCGTTCCAGAAAAGATAAATGTATCCTGTAGAACAATACTTATTTGAGTACGCAAGCTTGATAAGGTTAGATCACGTAAATCGTGACCATCCATTTTTACTGCACCACTTGTCGGATCATAGAAACGACTAATTAAATTCGCTATGGTTGTTTTGCCAGAACCAGTATGACCAACTAAAGCAACTGTTTGACCCGCCTTCATTTCTAAATTAATTTTTTGTAAGGCTGAGCGTCGATTATCATATGAAAACTCAACATCCTTGAATTGAATATGACCTTTGATAGTACGTAATTCAATGGCATTTTTTCTTTCATCAACATTCGGTTTTTCATCTAAAAATTCAAAAATTCGCTCAGATGATGCCATGCCAATTAGCAATTGATTATAAACCATACCTAAACGAGAAATTGGCTCCCAAAACATACCTAAATAAAATGCAAAAGAAACAAATTCACCAATTGAAAGTGTTGCCCCTTGAATTAAATAAACGCCGAACCAAATTAATACTGCTGAACCTATTGCATTTGTCAATTCAACAAGCGGCCGAAACATCGCATTTTTTTGTGAAGCTTCTCTCCAGCTCTCAAAATTTTCTGTATTCACACCATCAAAAAAAGACATATTTTCTTTTTCTTGAGTAAAGGATTGAGTAATTCTAATTCCTTGGATACTTTCATTTAAATGTGAGTTTAATTTAGATTGTTTTAAACGAACATTTTGCCAAGATTTACGAATATTTCGTCTTAATGAGGTGGAAATAAAAAACATAATCGGCAATATAACCATAATAGCTAATGCTAATTGAGGGCTTAATGTAAATAGAATAACCATAACTCCTAAAAGTAGAATAATATCCATCAATAAATTAATAACACCATTCGTAAAAAGCTCTTGAAGAGAATTAATATCATTCATAATTCGTACTAAAATTGAACCTGCCGATCGTTGATCGAAAAAACGATGAGATAGTGTCTGGACATGGGTAAATAAATGTTTTCGCAAATCATAAATAATACTTTGCCCAAGAATATTCATCCATTTAATGCGGAAATAATTTGCTACATAAGATATTAAATACAAGCTAATAATAATCGTCACAAGAATAATTAGAAGCTTGCTATCTTTATTGATTAATGCTTTATCAAGTGTATAGACACCAATGATAATGGGGATTATTAATCTTACTGATGTATTGAGCAAAACCATTAAGATTGATAATGGGAGCAAGTTCTTTCTATATGGTTTCATATAGCTAAACAGACGCATCATTTGTTTCCAATTAAATGGTTTTTCTATCGCCTCTTCTGTAGAATATTGGAATCTTGATCGTACTTTATCATTCTTTTCTTTTTTTTGTTCAGTCATTTTCTCACCGCCTAGCCTATACGTGATTTCATCACATTTTCTAAATCTTGATACTGAATATCATAAATCCGTTGATAGGGTCCCTTTTGTTTCAATAATGATTGGTGAACACCTCTTTCAACAATACGGCCATTTTCTAGAACTAGTATTTCATCAGCATGTTTGAGAGAGGATATGCGATGTGCGATAATAAATGTTGTTCTACCCTTCATCACTTCTTGTAATGCCAATTGAATTTGGAATTCTGTCTCCATATCGACCGCACTTGTAGCATCATCTAGTATTAATATACTTGGATTAATACAAATAGCTCGCGCAATCGCAATTCTCTGCTTCTGCCCTCCTGAAAGACCCATTCCTCTTTCCCCGAGCATCGTGTCATATCCATCTGGAAGCTCCATAATAAAGTCATGAGCTTGAGCCTTTTTCGCAGCGTTAACAATTTCCTCCATCGTTGCATCTGGTCTTCCATATGAAATATTAGCCTTGATGGATGAAGAAAATAAAAATGACTCCTGCAAAACAAAACCAATATTACGTCTCAGTGAAAGTAAGGAGTAATCTGTCACATCGACTCCATCAATAAAAACTTGACCTTCACTAGGTTCGTAAAATCTTGTCATTAGTTGAGTTAAGCTTGTTTTCCCTGAACCTGTAGAGCCGATTAAACCAATTACCTTTCCAGGATGAGCATAAAAAGAAATATTGAATAACGCATCTTTATCCTCTTTCGAATAACGTAATGTAACATCACAAAACTCGACTTCTCCCCTAAATCTCTCTACCACAATAGCTGTTGATTTTGTTTCAATCTCATTATCAGCCTCAAGAATCTCCAACAATCTTTCCCCTGAAGCCTTAGCCTGAGAAAACAAGTTAATAACGAATCCAAGATTCATTATTGGCCAAATAATATATCCGACTAAACTATAAAAAGCAACAAGCTCACCTAAATGTAAACTTCCTGTTATGACGAGATAGCCTCCATATGCTAGTAAAAACACAACACTTAAGTTCCCCAAGAACTCCATTAAAGGGAAATATTTCGCCCAAATATTCGAAGTAAAAATAAATTTATCTTTATAATCATGATTTGAATCGTTAAATTTATTAATTTCAAATGTTTCCCTAGATAATGATTTCACCGTATTTATCCCACTAATGTTTTCTTGGACTTTCGTATTTAATCTTCCGAAGGATTTTCGAATATTTCGAAATGCAGGATGAACAGCCTTATCAAATTTAAACGTCACAACGGCTAGAAAAGGTAAAGTAATTAATGTGACAAGTGTAAGAGGGATTGAGTAATAAAGCATAACTGAAAAACTAATCCCGATTAAAATAATGAAACGAATAAGCTCTGAAAAGCCAAAGGAAAGAAAAAAACGAAACCCTTCGACATCAGCTGTTAAACGTGACATTAAATCCCCTGTTTTCGCATTATCGTAATAGCGAAAAGATAAAAATTGCAGTTTTTCATAAAGAGCATTCCTTAACTTATAAACTGAGGTTATCCCAAACAAATCACCTGTATATTGATGAATATATGTCGCTATTCCTTTAATAATCATAATTCCAATGAAACCAAGGGATAAATAAGGAATCCATTCATATTTCTCTTTCGTCACAACTTCATCAATAGTAATTTGCAAAATGATCGGATACACAACAGTAATCGCTGTCACAATTAATAAGAAGCCAATTGACAAAATAAAATAATGTTTATATGGCCAATAATATTTTTTCAATTTCTTAAACGTCTCCAAACAACTTCCTCCTTTCATTTGAAAAACTCAAGCTGTACGCATCAAAATAAAAAAGATTCAAGGGGGCTCTTACCAAAAAAGGAACGTAATACTAAATATAACGGGTTTCGAAATATTTTTCCACTATTTTATTTGAAATTTCTAGATTTTCAAAAAAAATAAAAAAGACAAAATAAAAAAAGGGTCAAGCTCTACAGCTTGATCCACTCATTTTATTCTGCTTTTTCCATTTCATCTAATACTCGATTTACCCGTTTTTCTAACATTTTCATGCCGCTTCCACCAGCTTGGAAGTGACGAAGATTTCCATCCTTATCAAACACATAATAGGCAGGAACATACTGATTTTCAAAAGCTTCATTAAGCTTGAGCTCACTATCAACAAAAATTGGTTGAGTAATTTCGTGCTCTGCTGCAACCTTTTTAATATCTTCAATATTTAAATCATTTTCTGAACGAGGCATGTGAACAGCAATTACATTAAGTTTATCATGATAATCGTCCCTAAACTTGTTCACATTCGGCATTGCCTCTTTACATAAATGGCAGCTCACAGACCAAAAATGAATTAATGTTGGCTTTTCGCCAATTAATTGCTCCTTCGTAACTTCCCCATTTAACCATTCTGTTGCACCTAACAACTCTGGCATTGGTTCACGTAATTTCATCCTTTTCCCCCCTAAATCACATCATTCAAGAAAAGACCTAACGTACGTTAGGCCTTTTAAATTATGTCATCTATTAAACGTGTAGCGTTTCTTGTCCTGGTTTCCAGTTTGCTGGGCAAAGTCCTCCAGTTTGTAGAGCTTGAAGAACACGTAAAGTTTCATCAACATCACGGCCAATATTATTGTGGTTTACAACAGAATACATTAATTCACCCTCAGGACTGATAATGTATAATCCACGGAGTGCAATACCTTCTTCTTCAATAAGAACACCATAATCACGAGATACAATATGATTTGTATCAGCAGCTAGCGGATATTTTAAATCGCCAAGACCATTATTCTTACGGTCTGTATTAATCCATGCTAAGTGTGTATGAATTGTATCTGTTGATACACCGATAACCTCTGCGTCAAGATCTTCAAACTCATCATAACGGTCAGAAAGTGCAGTAATTTCTGTCGGACATACGAAAGTGAAATCCATCGGATAGAAAAATAATACTGTCCATTTGTCGTTTTTCATATTTTCTTCAAGACTTACTTTTCCAAACTCCTTATTTGGTAAAACTGCATCCATTTCAAATCTTGGTGCCTGTTTTCCTACCATGCGTTCAGCCATATGTAATCCCTCCATTAATATTATAAATGAGAATTTATTGTATCGATTCTCATTTAGTAACTTCCTAACAATAATGATTATAGACGTTTGAAGTTTTAAAGTCAATATTAAATTGTAATTAATTTAAATAAAAATCAATTATCATTAATTAAAAAGAAGACACTCTTATTTGGTTTACCCTTTTTCAATTCAGATTAATCACATTCATTGCATGTTCAATGAATGTTTTCAATTTTAAGTCTATCAAATAATCTTTTTAGAAGAAAATAATATGCATTTCTTACTCATTCCTCCATAGCTCATGTCTTTCTTCATTAATATGCTCCTTTATTATTTCAACGAAAGCCTGAACTTGTTTAAGCTTAAAAGATGATTCATATCCTAACAGCCATGTGTCTCGTTTTAGAGGGAGGTTATTTTCATCTAATAAAGGAATTTTAAAGATATTCTGTTCTGCCCCATTCAATGTAATCGCAGGCAAAATAGCATATCCGATTCCATTTAAGGTCATTTGTTTACAAGTTTCAATTTGATCAACTACGATCGTTCTTTTTGGAGCTGTTTTAAAATGTTTAAGCCACCAATCTTGGATTTCTTGATAATAATTTGAATCACTTTTAAATTGGATAAACGGACGATCTGTTTCCAATACTTGTTCAGGCCGTGTTATTTCCGTATCAACAAGATATAAGCAATCTTCAAATAAGTGAATTTTAAAACCCTTCCAGTCAGGTGTTCCGCGAATTATTCCAATATGAACTTGATCATCATAAATAGATTTCAAAATTTCACTGCTCCAGCCAGTGATTAAAGAAATTTTCGCTTGGGGATAGCGTGTCACGAATTTCTTTAATACTTGTGGGAGCCAATTTTGACCGACGATGGAAGCAACGGCAATTTTTAGCGTACCATACACTTCCGCATTAAGCGCATGAATAGATTCTCTTACCTTTTCTTCCTTCGTAATGACTTCGTTAATAAAATTTATAATTATTTCTCCAGCAGGTGTTAGAGTCAACCCTTTTTGAGAGCGAACAAATAATTTTTCTCCCCATTCCTTTTCAATTGTTTGCAATCGCTGTGATAATGCTGGCTGTGAAACAAATAATCTTTCAGCTGCTTTTCTCATATTCATTTCTTGCGCCAAGACTGAAAGAAAATGAAACTCAGAAAGTGATGACATATGATCCCCCATTTACAAGTCTTTCTTGCTTCATCTTAAGTAGGATTTTTCTCCTTCTTAGGTAAAAGCAATATGAACAAAAAGCTAATAATAGCGAAGATAAGAACAGCATAATAAACAGAATGCAACGAGAAGGTAAGTCCGTCCTGTAGAACTTCCTTTACTCCACTAGCCAACTTATTCCTTTCTTCTGCATTCAAAAGAATATTGGCAGAATCAATTGATAACTTTTCATTAACATTTTTCGCATTCTTTTCAAAATAGGACATGATATTACTATTTAAAATACCTCCAAGTAGAGCAGCACCAATCGTATTCCCTAAATTTCTCATAAACATATTGGAGGCTGTTGCAATTCCTCTTTGCTGCCAGCTCACCGTACTCTGAATCGAAACTATAAAGGATGTTGATGTTAACCCCATCCCTACACCAACAAAAAATGATCCGGCAGCTGCCCAAAGAGGACCTGCTTCAGGTGAAAGAGTAACAAATAAAATACTACCTATAACAAGTGAAATGCCGCCGAAAACAGCTGTGGTTCTGAAGCCAATCTTTAACAGGAGTTGGCCTGCAGACCAAGATGCAATTGGCCAACCAATTGACATGGCTGTTAGCGTAAATCCTGCTACTATTGGTGAACGTTCCATCACACCTTGAACAAAAGCTGGTAGAAAGCTTGTGATTCCAATTAACATGACACCTGTTGTTAAAGAGGCAAGATTTGCAATAAGGATTGACCGTTCCTTCCAAATATTAAAAGGCATCATTGGCTCTGAAGCTTTTTTTTCTTGAAAAATAAATAAAATGAATGCAATTAAACTTATAACCAAGATGGTAATTGCTTGTTTTGAAACCCAAGACCATCTAGTACCACCTTCTATTAAAAAGAACATAATGGTTGAAATGGATATTGTTAAAAGAATAGCTCCTTGATAATCAATGCTCGGCTTCGTCTTTTCAATATTTTCATGAAGAAATTTTCCTACTCCGATTATTGCTAAAATGCCTAAAGGAATATTCACCCAAAAAACATATTGCCAGCTAGCATATTCGACAAGCATGCCACCTATGGCAGGACCCATTATGGCTGAGATTCCCCAAACACTTGATAAATAACCTTGGATTTTGGCTCTTTCTTCCTTCGTATAAATATCACCAACGATCGTCGTCGCAATTGGCATGACTGCCCCTGCCCCAAATCCTTGGATTAATCTAAAAATAATTAACATAACCATCGAGTTTGCAAAGCCACAAAGAATTGAACCAATTAGAAATATCGAAATTCCTAAAATTAATATTGGCTTTCTTCCAAATAAATCAGACAGCTTTCCATAAATGAGGACTGTCACAGCATTCATTAATAAATATCCAGAAAAAACCCAGCTATAAAGTGAAAACCCCCCTAAGTCACCAACAATAGAAGGCATTGCCGTTGAAATAATCGTTGCTTCAATCGCTCCGATGAACATAGCCAGCATGACCGAAGCAAGTACGAGCGGTCTATTCGTCTGCCCTTTTCTTTTATTTGTTACATCCTTTTCTAGAACTTGTTCCAACTATTTTCCTCCTTTTAAGAAAAGCGCTAGCGCTTGTGCTAGACAGCTGATTCACAACATAGAATAACATTTATTTATTCATCAAAAAAAAGCAAGCTCCCTTTATTGGGAGCCATTCGCTGCTATTTATTATTTATGTTGCGCATAACATTATTTAATTTCTTTAATATTGTTCTTCTTGTAAAGATACCTTCGAAATAACCATCTTCATTTTCTACACAGAGAAATGGATTATCAATTAATAAAGCAATTGAATTATTAATGGAAGTATTAATATTTAATCTTGGAATCTTTCGATTCATTACTTCCTCCACACGTTTTTCCTCTAGTTTTTCAAATTCAATTCTTTCTAGGCCAAGAATAGAGTCCATTATAATCGGGGTACTTATTAATCCATGAAGCTTATAATGTGGATCAAGAACAGGAATCGCAGTATAGCCACTTTTTGTTAATACAAGTAATGCATGTTCTAAACTGTTTCCAATCTGAACATGTGCAACACGTTCTGAAGGAATTAAAAAATTACGGATATCATTTTCTACATTTTCCCCACTGTGAAGACTTATCATCGCCGAAAACTCCTCAAAGTAATTATTATCTATTATAGTGTATCACAATTATTCGTTTCTTGCTCCTAATAAGTTCTAGAGCCTTTACTCGTATGAATGTTTTTAAGCTCATACTGACATATTGGACATTTATAAATAACGTTTTGATTTGACTGCGCAGTTAAAACATGTTCAATATCATCCTCATTATGACAGTTTGGACACTTCACTAATGGCATCATACATTTCACCTCTTTTTGCTTATTATTGGCAAACGGAAACAGCAAAATGTATGTAGTTTAAAAACATTCATAATGTCTCTACGCTATACACAGAAAAAGGAACCTAAAATTCGGCTCCTCTTTTGTATATGATCTTATTGAATCAAGTCAAAAATCTCAATTGTAATCATATCAATATTGTCAAATTGATATCGTTTTGGCTTTTCCTTATCATGATAAACTTCCAACTCGAACATTTCAGTTTTTGGCTGATAAGTTACTTGGCATTTCCTCTCTCCATTTACTTCAAAAAAACGTTGTGTCGGTTCACCACCGTTTGATTGTTCTTGTAAGTGCTTTAAACGTGTTAATATTCCTTGTAGCTGTGACATGTTTCTTCTCCTTTCACAAAAACCAAACATCTTACATTTAGGTTTCTCTTTTGGTATGTTTCTATCCTTCTAGTTTAATTTCGGAATATTCAGCATTTTAGCCCTTCATACCAATAATAAAAGAATAAAGGAATTTTATATGTAAACACAAGTAAAAAGTGATGAAAATGCAATTTTTTCTTATGATTTCTCCAATTTTTTCGATTGATTATACAGAGATCTTTTTTTATGATTAAGTGAATGATTATGATCCAACTACAATCTCCTCAATGGATAATATTGAACATTCATGTATAAAGAAAGGAAAATTCATTAATGGAAAAAATAATAGTATACTCGCAACCAGATTGTCCTCCTTGTGAAATCGTAAAAATGTTTTTAACTAATTACGGTTTTTCTTTTGAAGTAAAGGATATCAAAACGAACCAAAAAGCAAAAATGGAATTAATTCAAAAATACGAATCATATTCAACACCGACAATTGTCATTGGAGAAACTGTGATTACAGGATTCAATTTAGAAAAATTAAAAGAAGCATTAAATATTGCGGAATAATTAAGAAGAATTTGAATGAAAAAGGGAGAGCATGAATGATATCATCCTAAGCTCTCCCCTTTTATTCATTGATTAACTGTTATTTACTTTTTCAAACAATATAGACAAACCATAAAGATAGAAATCCGTTAAGGGCTGCATGGAAAAGCCCATTTGACAAGCAGATTTGAGAATTAATTCATGTGAAGGCTCAGCCTCATTTATTATTGGCATTGCTACAGCCGAATTCCCCTCATCCTGCTTTAACATTTCCTCAGGAGAAATATTGTTTAAAAACTCAGCCACTTTCCAATGTCCATTCTCTTTTTCGAGTAACACACCTTCATAATGAGAATCATATGAAACAGGGCCTTCATCATTTTTCAAAAAATATTCAAATACATATAGTTTATCATTGATTGTTATGACTTCTGTTTTTTCATAACTAAAAAAAGGAATATAGTAAATTGGAAAATCCGTCCCAAGGGTAAAATATTTCCCGTTCTCTTCAAAAAGATTTTCCTTTAAAAATTTTCCCTTGGCATTTTCAGTAAAATAAGGTGATAATATTTCATGAATTTCTGGTAAACTTCTTTCCTGTTCACTTATGGCGACTTGAGCCTGAAAAGCAGTTTGGGTAAAATGAAACACATCTTCATTATTTTCAAAATGTGTCTTCCCACTTGAGATTGTTGGAAAAAACAAAAAAATAGCAGCAACGATTAACAAAGGCTTTTGGATAAATTTACCCATTCTCAACTCCCTCTCTCATTACATCGGCTAATAGTTTTCATTTTAACAACAAATTCACGAGTTTTAAGCAAAAAAAGTTCGTAAAATATCTGCACATATTGACAGTTTAACTTGTTTCTTGCCTTCATTTCCCCTTATACGACAAAATTACAATAATCCTTCATGCTCATAAAGATAATTATAGGAAATATCAACGAATAAAAAATCATTATCACTTAATGGATATGAAAAGGTTCGAATCGTTTCCCCTGTTTCTATGTCACTATATAAATCAGACAAAATTCCCTTCCTAGCGATCCTCATTTTCATAATATTTTCCAAGAAATAAGGACGCCAGCTCCAATTTTTACTTATATATTCTTGTTGAAGCTTCCATGCTTGTTCTTCTTTAAAAATATTTGCAGATTTTTGAAACCCATTTTCATCACAAATATACAATCGAAAAGCAAATTCATCCAAATTCGCGGCAAGTATATGTAATAATTCTTCATATTCTAATGATTTCCTGTTTTTTATTTGAGGAATTTTCAATAGCTTGTCATTAAATTCATCTGTTACTCGATAGATTGCTTCTAGTTTTTTCTTCTCGTATGAAATAAATCCATACCACTCATCCCTTAACTTTACCTTTAAAACATCTCTGTCAATAAACTCTTCAGACGGCTTATGTAAATAGAAGCCTTGAAAATATCTCCCGCCATTTCTCCAAGCAAATTGGAGTTGGTATATCATTTCAATATTTTCAAACAATAAAGTAATGCCAATTTTCCGAGCTAATAATGAAAGGGAATATAAAATATCATGCAAAACTTGAGCAGTCGCAACTGAACGCAGCTCATTCAAATCCACCTTTAATATATTCGGGGCAAGTTGGCCGATTCTGTCTAAATGGCTTCTCTCATTGCCCATATTATCAATGGCAATCTTAATCCCATACGTCCGAAGATAATTTAAAAGATGGTCGAGATGCTCCATGTCACCTTTATAAACTCGTTCTGTTGACTCAAGAACAATCCGATTAAGATTGATTCCTTTTTCTTCATACGCTAAAAGTAAAGCTAAAAGTGATTCTGCATTATCATACATCAGTAAATCTGCATCTTTGTTAATAAATAGTAGAACATCATCTTCTAAGCTTAATGCTTTATCGAGCGCCTTTTTTAATACTGTATTGTCAATTTCTAATCGATATTCTTCTGGTATGCTTGTATCCAAGAAAAGAGGACCTAAGCTCATTACCTCATTTTCACTTCTATATCTACCGAAAATTTCATAGCCTACAATACGATGCTCATCAGCACTGAATATCGGTTGAAAAACAGGAAAAGCATTATCTAAATCCGTTAAGATTTCCAGTGCGTCCATAATTCCATTTCCTCCATATAAGATTGATGTATAATTATAGCATATTTTCTAAAAGCCCAAAAATAAAAATGCCGACATGCATAATCGGCATTTTTATTTATATTCTTATTTATCAAGCAAGGAAGCACCAGCGATTCCAGGCTTTGTCATTTCGTATGGATCTAATATAATATCTAATTCTTCTTCACTAAGTACATCATAAAGTAAACAAAGTTCTCTAATTGATTTTCCATTTATAATAGACTCACGTGCAATTTCTGAGGCCACATTATATCCAATATGCGGATTTACTGCTGTCAAAAGCCCTACACTTTTCTCAACATATTCTTTAAGATGATCTTCATTAGCCGTAATTCCAGAAACACAGAAACTTGTGAAAACTCGGAAGCCATTCGTCATAATCGAAATAGATTGTAATAAGTTAAATAATAAGACAGGTTCCATTACGTTTAATTCAAACTGACCTGCTTCAGAAGCTAGAGAAATGGTATGATCGTTTCCTATTACTTGGAAAGCAATTTGGTTAATCACTTCAGGCATAACTGGATTCACTTTTCCTGGCATAATGGACGAACCTGGTTGACGAGAAGGCAAATTAATTTCATATAAACCCGCCCTTGGACCGGAAGCCATTAAACGAAGATCATTAGCTATTTTCGACATGTTCACCATACATATTTTCAAGGCTGAAGAAATTTGTGTATATGTATCTGTATTTTGTGTTGCGTCAACAAGGTTTTCAGCTGGAACGATATTCATACCAGCAATTTCAGCTAAATATTGAACAACTTTTTCAATATAATGTGGATCTGCATTTAAGCCTGTACCAACTGCTGTTGCTCCCATATTAACTTCTAATAAATTTTCTCTCGAATTTTCGATACGCTTTATATCACGTTCAATTACATTTGTATATGCTTTAAATTCTTGGCCTAAGCGAATTGGAACAGCATCTTGTAAGTGAGTTCTCCCCATCTTTATAACAGAATCAAATTCTTTCGCTTTTTGATCAAAAGCATCTCTCATCTCTTTCATTGTATTTAATAATGGAGTAAGTGCTCGATAAGCAGCGATATGTATAGCTGTTGGGAAAGCATCATTCGTTGATTGCGCCATATTAACGTCGATATTCGGGTTTAAATGGAAATATTCCCCTTTTTCTTTTCCCATAATTTCCAAACCACGATTGGCAATAACTTCATTTGCATTCATATTAATAGATGTACCAGCACCGCCTTGGATCGGATCAACAATGAAATGATCATGCCATTGCCCTGCAATAATTTCATCAGCCGCTTGACTGATTGCTTCTGCCTTTCCTTTATATAGTCTTCCTATATCAGCATTTGCGAGAGCAGCGGCTTTTTTCACGATTGCAAGAGCAATGATCATATCTTGATTCAATTTATACCCCGTAATTGGAAAGTTCTCAACTGCTCTTAACGTCTGGATCCCATAATATGCTTCAATTGGTACATGTTTTTCTCCTAAAAAATCTTTTTCCACTCTGTACGTATTCACTTTACACATCTCCTCATCATTCCTAATGTTAATCTGAAGAAGTCTAATAACTTGTTCACTTTCATCACGGCTATAGTATACTACTATTCAGGCATTTTTTCTCTTTATTTTTCACAATAAATAGTTTTCAGAAATATATTAAAAGTTTTAATATATCGAAAAATAGAAAAACCTGCAGTACATGCACTGCAGGTTCTAAAATTAAAATGGAAATTGATTCAGCCATTGGCCTCCATCCATTGTAATACATTCTCCATTAATATATGCTGCATTTTCAGAAAGAAGGAAATAGGCCAAGCTCGCAATTTCCTCTGGGGTGCCAATTCTTCCAAGTGGAACACTATTTAATGTCCTTTTTGCTGCCTCCTCAGATTCCCAAAGTCTTTCTGCACCTCCAGTTCTCTCAATCGGTCCAGGAGCAATTGCATTAACTCTAATTCCATACTTCTTTCCCCATTCAACTGCAAGTGTTCTTGTCATCGACAATACACCTGCCTTTGCTGCCGCCGAATGAATGACCCCTGCTCCAGCACCCCATGCATAGGTTGCAACCATATTGACAATACTGCCTTTTATCCCATTTTCAATCCAATATTTTCCAATTTCACTTGAACAATAGAAGGTCCCGTTTAAGACAATATTGATGACAGAATTCCAGCCATTTGGACTTAATTCCTCTGCAGGACAAATGAAATTACCAGCAGCATTATTTATTAAATAATCTATTTTTCCAAAAGCTTCGATCGTTTCCTCCTTCATCCGCTTTACATGCGCGACATCTCTCACATCCATCTGAACCGTCAACACTTGTCCAAAAAATGTTTCGATTTCTTTTTTTGCTGCTTCCAGCCTTTCAATAGATCTCCCTGTAATGACTACAGAAGCACTGGCTTCGGCAAAATGCTTTGCCATATATTTACCCATTCCATTTGAACCACCTGTTATAATCACGACTTTTCCTTTCAACTTACATCCCCCTTTTTTCTAATAAAAATGAATAGTTATTCATTTCTATTTTAACATAAATTATTGAATTTTCGAATAACTTATTGAAGAAAAATGTAATCTACAAATATTTATAAATCTGTTTTTCAAACTTCTTTTTAACGTAATAGTTTGATAGTATTAAAGAATAGATTGTATAGATAGGTTGGTTATAGATGGCAAAGAAGAAAGTAACCCGTAGATCGTTCTTAAAGAGAGCGTTCAGCTCCTTTCTTGCGATGATTGGAGTTGGTGGCGGAGGATATTATTACGCACATGAAATTGAGCCAAAGTTATTAGAAATCACCAATTATAAAATAGTAAATAAAGCCATTCCTCAGAGCTTTAACAACTTCAAAATTGTTCAATTCAGTGACACACATCTAGGTTTTCAATATAATAGTGAACAGCTTCGAAAACTCGTTCAAAAAATTAATTTGCAAAAGCCCGATATTATTTTTTTTACAGGCGACTTAATGGATACACCGAATAAATATAAAGGTATAAACGAGGTCATCTCGATATTAAAGGAACTTAATGCCCCATTTGGAAAATTTGCGATTTATGGAAACCATGATCACGGTGGCTATGGCTCTAATATTTATAAAACCGCCATTGAGGAATCTGGGTTTACTTTACTTTTAAATAGTAATCTTGAAATAAAACAATCAAATGGTAGCAGTATTTATATTATTGGTATTGATGATGCCATGCTTGGGAAGCCAAATATTGAGAAGGCGATGCATGGTGTACCAGCCGAAGCTTATAAAATTCTCTTATCACATGCCCCTGATTTAGCAGACGAAGCAGCTCCTTACCGTATTCAGTTACAGCTTAGTGGACATAGCCATGGTGGACAAATCAAAATCCCGTTTTTCGGTGCTCTCGTTAAAGTTCCGTTTGCCGAAAAATATCATGAAGGATTTTATGAAATCGGCTCTCCCCCTCTGCTTCTATATGTAAATAGAGGAATGGGTACGACAAGATTGCCCTTTCGATTTTTATCAAAGCCTGAACTCACTGTGTTTACTTTAAGCTCAGACTAAAAACTGAGTCCAAAAGAAAAAGATTCTTTTGGACTCAGTTTTTTTTATTGACTTTCCTCATTTTCCAATATATCGTATTGATATATCATTTCGATATATTGAAAGGAGATAAAAATGTCTGTTGAACACACAATTTTGGCGATTTTAAGCTTTTGGCCTAGCACAGGGTACAATATTAAAGGGGAATTTGAACATAAGGCAGCAGGGCTATATTGGGGCATGAGCTATGGCAGCATTTATCCAAAATTAAAAAAACTTGAGGAAGAAGGCTATATATATCCAGTCGAACAAGAAGAAGAAGGACGTAAAAAGAAACTTTATGAACTTACACCAAAAGGATGGGAGGAATTTGAAAATTGGCTCAAATCTCCACCTGCTTATCCGGTCATTAAAGATGAATTGTTTATTAAATTAGCTACTTGGCACGAAGATATGGATAGCTCAATCCTAATTAGTCACTTAAAAAAAAGAAAAGCAGAAACAGAGGATCTATTAAATTTTGTTAAAGAATGGCCTACCAATGGATATTCGTTTATTACTAATCTAGGTATGCTTGGTATTCGATATGAGGAAATTCGCTTGGAAGGTGAATTAAAATGGATTGAAGAATCAATAAATGCTATCGAAAATCACGATCTTCCGAAAGAACAGGATCCAAACGGGAATATAGCAAAACTATTAACAAGAAGAAGAAATGCAATGAATTCTACTGATGAGGAGAAATAATTATATGGAAGCAGGGATATTTAAGCCATTAAAAATTCGCCCTTATCGTTCTTTATTTGGAGCGCAAGTATTTTCTGATTTAGGTAATTGGCTCGACTTCGTTGCCTTACAAGTCATTGTTGCTTACCATTGGGGACTTGATGAAACAGCCATTGCTTCCGTCATTATTGCTATTGGGCTTCCATGGGTTATCATAGGACCTTTTGCGAGTGTTTTTATTGACCGGTTGCCAAAAAAACCAGTAATGGTCATTTGCTTAATTTTGCGAATCGTCTTTGTTGGAGGTTTATTTTTTGCTCCTAATCTCTATTACCTTTTATTATTTGTATTTTTAAAAGGAACGGTTGCTGCACTGTATGATCCAGCAAGACAAAGTACGATTCGCCTAACAATACCAGAGCCGCTTCTCCCGGAAGCAGTAACGTTAAGCCAGCTTTCTGTGAACACAATGAAAATAATTGGCCCCGCTCTTGGTGGCGGCATCATTGCCATATTTGGCGTAAAAAGTCCATTTTTATTTGAAGCAGCAGGATTCCTAATTGCCATCATTTTCTTATTAATGATGCCAACATTGGAAGAGCAAGAATCGATCGACAAAAATTCTGAACAAACAGTTCATCCTGAAAGAAGCAGCTATTGGCGTGATTTAACACAAGGGATTAGGCATATCATCCAAACCCCATTATTAAAAATTTCGATTATTTTATCTTCAATTGCCTTTTTTATCATTTTTCTTTATGATGGTTTATTTGTTTTTATTGCCCAGCACTTAGGATTTTCAAAAGCTAATTTTGGTTTACTTGTCAGCAGTGTCGGCCTTGGAAGTGTCATTGGTTCGCTAGTATTAGGCCAATGGACGAAATGGAAAAAAAGGCCAATCCATTTAATGTCCTCGGCATCTATTTTTAGTGGAGGATTAATCATTGCTGTTGGACTTGGAAGTATGGGCTTAATTAACATGCCAACATTCTTTTGGATTATTGGGGCATTTTTATTAGGATTTCTAGGTTCTGGAGAGGCGGTGCCGTACGGATATGTATTGCAATCAGAAACACCTAAAGAGATGATGGGGAGAGTGTCATCCACTGCCATGTCTTTACAAACCTTATCGATGTTAATTGCACCAGCTGCTGGAGCACTGTTTGCCAAAGCTGTTGGGGTTCCAACTGTCATGATGGCTGCAGGCACATCTACAAGCTTACTTGGTATTTTCGTACTAATTTTTATGCTGAAAAAATTTAATACAACAATTGAAAAGAAACAAACCCACAATCCAAAAAAAGCAATTGGCTAAAATAAGTTGACTTCATTTTATAATGACTTTTCATTTTCAGATAAAAAGGGGTATAATAGTTATATATCCCTATTTATCTGAAAGGAGACATATCATTGAATTCGGAAAGAAGAAACAATCCTCACCTGCATCCAACGGTTGAAAACCTCTCACAAGCAATCTTTACCGTTAACCGCCATGCAAAAACGGCGCCAAACCCAAAATTTCTTTACAAACTTAAACAAGAAGCCTTACAAAAACTAATAAATGAAGGAAAAGCAAAAAAAATCGGCCTTCATTTTTCAAGTAATCCTAAATTTAGCCAGCAACAATCAGATGTATTAGTTGAATGTGGAAGCTATTCATTTCATTTACCTCCTTCAAAGGCTGACTTTGAACATTTGCCCCATTTAGGAAAACTAAATGAAAATGTCCGTAATCCCAAAACAAACCTTTCACTTAATCAGGCAAAAAAAATATTAATAACTTACACAGGCTTACAGGAAAACAGCCATTATCCAATCCATAAAAAACGGGAATACGAAAAACCGATCTTTAAAAAACTAGGTGAAAGCTATTTTTAACTATACTTAACAAAAAAACTAGGAGCCCTTCAGAGAGCCCCTAGTTTTTTCTTCATTCATTCTATAAAACATACTTATCGATTAATAACACAAGTTCGGCAATTTCCGGTTTGCTCACCTGCGCATCAGCACCGACCATTTGTCCTTTATGACGAAGATCATCCGTAATTAGTGATGAAAAGATAATGACTGGTAGCATTGAAAGTGCCGAATTATTTTTGATTCGCTTTGTCAGATGATGACCATCCATTTGCGGCATTTCAATATCAGTAATAATTAATTGAATCTCATCTGCAATATTCTTTCCTTCTTGCACAAGACTCTCTAAATAATTTAAAGCGTCACTACCATTCTCAAAAAACTCAACATTGATAAAACCAGCTTCTTTTAACGTATCTTGCAATAATTTACGTAATAATGGTGAATCTTCAGCAACGACTAATCGTTTATTCGAACGGTCACGCTTTCCAAGCTTTTGGACTTGTTGAATATTAATTCCAGTCTCCGGGTTAATTTCAACAACAATTTTTTCAAAATCTAATAATAATATCATTTCACCATTCAATTTAATAACACCAATAATTTGACTCTCAGGACCTTGATACATTTCAGACGGTTTTTCGATTTGATCCCATGAAATCCGATGAATTTGTGTTACGCTATGTACATGAAAGACGATTTTTTGTTTATTAAATTCAGCAACGATAAATTTATCTTGCTGAGGATTTTCCGATGGTGGAAATCCTAAGGCAGTTCCAACATTGACAACTGGCAACACTTCGCCACGCAATTCAATAATCCCTTCGACATTTGGATGCGCATGAGGAACTTGAATAATTTGAACAGGGTTAATAATTTCTTTCACTTTTATTACGTTTATTCCAAACTTATTTCTTCCAATACTGAATTCAACAATTTCTAGTTCATTTGTGCCGCTTTCTAATAAAATTCCTTTTTTTTGGTCCACTACAATTTCGCCCTTCCTATACGTGAAATGGTCAATTATACCTAATACTATAACATGAATAATTCTTTATTTTGCATTCATTTTTATAAATTTCAATAAAAAAATTTTCAATTATATGTGTCTCAAAAAATAGTAAAACGAAAAGGGGCTGTCCGAAAACAAAGAGCCTGGCACCTCCAACACTTTATATAGATAAAAAGCAGTTAAAGCTACTCTATATATTGTGTTGTGAGGAGAGAGCCAGGCACTTATCGGACAGCCCCTTTTAAATTTCTATATTTAAGAATTTTTAATAACTACAGTACTTGCAATAAAATCATGAAGAGATTGCTTTTTTTCTGTAAAGGCCGCAATAATATATCCGATCAATAATATTCCAGATAAAAATGACATGGCCAAATATCTACCTAATGCACGCCAAAATGTAATCCGATTGCCATGTAAATCTGCAACTTTCAATCCTAACATCTTTTTGCCTAGTGTTGCCTGCCATTTCGAGGAATGCATACCTGCAAAATAAGAAATCCATACAACTAGATTAATAATCATGATAACACCTAACGCACCAAAATAAGACCCTAATATAGAAAGTGCCTCTGCTTCAGTCACCCCATAGTCAACATAATCTGGATCTGAAATAATCGCCATTAAATTATCATTTGCCCCAAAAAAGACGACAAAGATAATAAAAGCTAGGATGGCTAACGGGATCCCAATTATAATAGAATCAATAAAGTAGGCCACAAACCGAATCCAGAATCCACCATATTCCATCCTTTCTTCATAATATTGCTCTTTTTGTAAATTTACTTCCACTTCATAACCTCCAATATATATTTTGGATAAAATAAGACCAACTAATTAATAATATTAATTGTTTCTCCTATCATACGCAATATTTTCAAAAATTTAGCACTACTAAATATATGTAAATACCTTGTATTTATTAATAAATATGGCTAACAATGAAAGTGATATTTTTGTGAACATTATCACAAAGTCATAGACAATTGTAAATATCAAGGATAAAATGTAAGCATAAACGGAGAACATGATAAGGTGTTTCCATCAAAAATTTAAAGAGGTGCGATGAACCGATGAAAGGGACAGCTATCCTTTTTCAGGAAAATCAAAAAGTGACAGTAATTGAAAATGTCGAGCGATCAGTATTTGAAGAAATGAAGGCACAGTGTGGTTGTGAGCAGTGTAACTGCAAAATAGAGAATAAAATCATTGACTTTGGTTCTGTTTCTCCAGTTTTCTGGCATGAAAATGAAGTGGATTGGGATTACGGATATTAAATAATAAACGACTTGTAAAAAGACGCTTCTCGCTGAGAGAAACGTCTTTTTTTTATTTGAAGCATTCGTAGATAACAATTACGGTAAAAATTAATACAAATTAGTCTTTGTATTTGCCGTTGTTTTTTGGCGCCTTCTCTTTTTTGGCTTTATCCTTATGAATCTTATTCGTATCAGAACTGCCGAATTCATGAGCAAATTCCGTATTTATCATAGCTGAATCAAAGCCTTTTTTATTTTTTTGCTGTGGATCATTTTTTTTCGTTCTTTTCGCCATTTAAATACCCCCTTATAATCACTGATATTTTTAGTTCTAGGGGGCATAATTATTCATAATTAACTCCAAAATTTATAAAGTGCCTGTGTTCCGCTATTTTCTTCTCCATTTTCCGCAAGCTTCGCATACATTGTTTTGGCCAATGCTAAGCCGGGAGTCTCCATTCCCATCGTTTCAGCTTCTTGTAAGGCGATATTCATATCCTTTATAAAGTGCTTAATATAAAATCCCGGGTCAAAATTCTCATTTATCATTCTTGGTGCTAAATTTGATAATGACCAGCTTCCAGCTGCCCCTGAAGAAATACTCTTCAATACGGTTTCTGGGTCAAGTCCAGCTTTTTCTGCATAAACGACTGCCTCACATACTCCGATCATATTTGACGCAATGGCAATTTGATTACACATTTTTGTATGCTGACCAGAGCCTGCTGTTCCTTGATAAACGATATTCGTTCCTAATAACTTGAAAATAGGCTCAATCACATGAAAAGCAGCTTCGTCACCACCGACCATTATCGATAGCCTCGCCTCTTTCGCTCCAATATCCCCTCCAGATACTGGAGCATCAAGTGCATACATGCCTCTTTTTCTTGCTTCTCCTTCTATTTCTATAGCAAGTGACGGTGTTGATGTCGTCATATCAATTAAATATGTATTCTTTTTGCCATTTGGAATGAGACCATTTTCACCTAAATATACTTCTTTCACATCATCTGGGTAACCAACCATTGTAATAATAATATTGGCTTTCTCTGCGATTTCCTTCGGTGAATGAGTCCACTCCGCCCCATTCGCAAGTAATTCTTCTGCTTTCGATTTCGTCCGTGAGTAAATAATTAAATGATAACCTGCTCCCATAATATGGCTTGCCATACTTTTTCCCATCACACCAGTACCAATAAAACCAATAACTGTATTTTCGGGTGTAAGCATTTTATCTCTCCTTTCATTAAATGATTTCTTTGTTCTATATCCAAATCCATTCAAGGAAAAGAAATAAATATTAATCTGTAATTATACTCTTTACAGCTTGAACGACTTCTTTCACCGTACTCATTTGTATGGCTGCATTTGCCAAGTCTTCCATTTCTGATTTATTCAATTGACGAATTAAAGCTCGTGCTTTTAAAATTGACGTCGCACTCATAGAAAATTCATCAAGCCCTAATCCAATTAATAATGGGATAGCCAATTCTTCGCTCGCCATTTCTCCACACATACCAACCCATTTTCCTTCTTTATGTGCAGCATCGATCACTAATTTAACTAAACGTAAAATTGCAGGATTGTATGGCTGATATAAATAGGATACATTTTCATTCATCCGATCAGCTGCCAGTGAATATTGAATTAAGTCATTTGTTCCGATACTAAAAAAATCAACTTCCTTTGCAAACTGGTCAGCCAAAATAGCTGTCGACGGAATTTCAACCATTATGCCAAGTTCAATTTTGTCAGTGATGAAGATGTTCTCAGTGATCAGTTTATTCTTCTCTTCCTCAAAAATCGCTTTAGCCTGACGAAATTCCTCAATCGTTGCAATCATCGGGAACATAATTTTTAAATTTCCAAACGAACTCGCTCTTATTAAAGCCCTTAATTGAGTTCGGAATATGTCATCTTCCTTAAGGCATAAGCGAATGGCGCGCAACCCTAAAAAAGGATTCATTTCTTTTTGTAGTTTTAAGTATGGAAGCTCTTTATCTCCACCAACATCAAGTGTACGAACGACGACAGGCTTCCCCTCCATCCCTTCTAAAACTGCTTTATATGACTCAAACTGTTCTTGCTCGGATGGAAGTTTATCTCTCCCCATATACAAAAATTCGGTACGATAAAGACCAATTCCTTCCCCACCATTACTTATCACTCCGACCAAATCATCAGGTGTCCCGATATTCGCAGCAACTTCAAATGTATGTCCATCAGAAGTGACAGTTTTTTCTTTAATAAGCTTTGTCCATTCCATTTTTTGCTCTTCAAATTTACGTAGCTGTTCTTTATAATCTGAAATTGTTTCTATAGTTGGATTAATGTAGACAATACCTTTAAATCCATCAACAATGACAAGATCACCATTTTTGATTCTCTCTGTTGCTTCTTTTGTTCCAACAACAGCTGGAATTTCTAATGATCGGGACATAATTGCGGAGTGGGATGTTCTCCCACCAATATTTGTAGTAAAGCCTTTAACAAATTTGCGGTTTAATTGTGCGGTATCTGAAGGAGTTAAATCTTCTGCAATAATAATTACTTCCTCATCGATCATACTTGGATTTACCATTTCAACTCCGAGTAAATGAGAAAGTACACGTTTTGTTACATCTCGAATGTCAGCGGCTCTTTCTTTCATATATTCATTGTCCATTTGTTCAAACATTTTTATAAATACATTTGCAGTCTCGTCTAATGCAAATTCAGCATTTACAAACTCGTTCTTAATTTTATCTTTAACAGGAGAAATAAGCTCCGGATCACGCAAAACTAACAAATGCGCCTCAAAAATAGCCGCATTATCAGCTCCAAGCTGAACTTGAGCATGATTTCTTATCGCTTCAAGCTCACCTTGTGAAGTCGTAAGAGCCTCCTCAAGTCGATTTATTTCTCGGTCGACATCCTCTATTATCGTTTTTTCGAATGACAATTTAGGCTCGCTCAATTGGTATGCCTTAGCAATCGCAATGCCATGTGATGCAGCAATTCCATTTATGATATCCATTATTCTGCCAATCCTTCTTTTATTAATGTTTCTTCAAGGGTCTGTAGTGCAAGCTGTTCATCGCTTCCATCTGCAATTATTTTGAATTCAGTACCAAAACTAATTCCTAAAGACATAACACCCATAATAGATTTCAAATTTACTCTCTTGTCTTTATACTCTAGTAGGACCTCTGCATTAAACTTGCTAGCTGACTGAACCAAAATTGTTGCTGGACGAGCATGAATCCCTGTTTCTGCCGTAACTTTAAATTGTTTTTCAACCAATTTAACTCAACCACCTTTTAAAATTTTTAGTAAAATTATCCTTAACTTTAAAATACCATTTTCATAATTTATTAACAATTACTACTTACTTTATTAGATTGCTAGTTTGACTTGTATTCTTTTTAAGCCTTCTTTCTTTGTAGATATTTTTTAAATCCAGCCTTTTCTGCTTAAGATCATTTTTTAATACAGCAACTTCTTTTTCTGTATAATTCATAGCCCCATACCTAACTTTTTCATAAACTGAATTAATCGTTTCGAAATTTCTTAGCCCAATTCGATTCATCCAATCAGAAAGCGATTCATATGGCTCCCTTCCTAAATGAAGTTTTATTGCGAAGCGCTCAAAATAAAAAATTTCTTTTCGAATCGAATTAGAGGGAGACGTTAACTTCCTCTTTTTGAATATTTGGCGACCTTGATTTAAAAAAGAAGTTTCAGATAGATAACCACGGTTATTGTTTTCTTGTTCCTTCTTTCCCCTAATTTTTTTGCGTTTATAAATATAAATGAACATAAAGACAAGACTCAATAAAAATAAAATGACTGCAATAATCGCAGGGTCAAACATATTGTTTATTTCCATCTCTTCTGTTAGAAGTAAAGTTTCATCCTCTTCTTCCGCTCCTTGTCCAATAGAGAGCTCATCTATTCGTTCTGTCCAGTTTTGTGATTCTGCCCAGTCAAAAAATGGTTTTGCAAAGAAAATGGCAATGGTCAAACAAGCCTTAACAATCGTGAAGAAAAGCCATTTAATTAAATTCATACTAGAGGCAAGCAGCATTGCTGCTCCGACTATAATCGCTATAATTAAGGTATAAGGGATGATAAATTGCTTTTTCTCATTAACTTGTGAATCAAGCTCAAGCCAGCGTTTGAAGAATCCACAAATAATAATAAAGACAACTTGAAAAATCATTATATTTATAATAAGAACTAAATATTCCTTTGAAGACAACCCGATAACAAAAATTTCGACGGTACCTAGTAATATCGTCGCAAAAATCCACTTTCCTTCATTTTGGTATTCGTATTCATTATAATTTGAAAGCGTTCTCCAAAATACAAATAAATTGATTAAAAAGCTCACGATTATCGGAAATGCTACATAATAACCAATCATTAATATCACAGGGAAAATAACGATAAAATATAGAATTTTCCCTTTATCTTTAAATTTGTAAAGTAGAAAAAGAAAAGCAGCACAACTACTGATCATAATAAGGAGATATGCTAGAAGCGGCGTTTCTTTCCCTAGAAAATAAAAGAAGGGAGAAATAATGAGTCCACCAAAAATAATCTCTATGATTAATAAATATAATATACTCATGTTTGTTCTCATCATTTCATAACCACTTCCTTCGCCATATGCATATAGTCAAGCACCGCTCCTGTTTCTTCAAGTCTCAGTTCTAGGAGTTTTGCTCCCTTATCGCTCATAAGGTTCAATATATGCTCTTCTTGATATGAACGATTTCCTCCATGAATGAAATAAGGTTGAACAGGCAAATGACGTTCATAAAAGGCTAACATATTCTCGTATGGAATTGTATAAGAAATCGATTTGACCATTGCTAACGCCTCAAGTACTTTCTGCAGCTGCTCCTTTCCTGTTCCAATAGGAGTATAATAAAAAGGAACGGCACCAGCTATTCTCACATTTATACATAAAGAAAATGGAATACTATGTTTTGTTGAAAAATAAGCTAATTGTGCCGCACTGCTCAAAAGCTCTTCAAGCCGGCTTACAATTGAATGACCATTAGCAATGTTAATCGATAAAGTCCACCCAGTTTCTGCCACTCTGTCATAAACTTTTGTTTGCAATGTTTGCATTCTTGCACTAGCCTTCCAGTTAATCCGATTAAAACTGTCTGTATACGTATATTCCCTTGTTCCAGCAGGAGAAAGATGGTCTTCATACAAAGAGTGAGCAACAAGTGAATCCCCTGGCTTTTCAGAAAGAAAAGCATTTAGATTTTTTACGTTAGTTGGAGTGGGATATACAAGTACTTCCTGCATGGATAATCGCTTGTATTGTAAAACCGTTTCTCCTAGCCCAAAGAAATGTGGAATAGTAATTTCCATTGACCAAATTTTTGCAATCCCTCTTTTTCTTGCAGTAAAAGGGATTTTTACAACATTTTTCTGATTATAGTTTATAGAAAATGGGATACTTATTTCATACTTTCCAAACTGATGATTCCCAAATCCGTCCTCAGGAGAGATAATGTCATCGAAGGTAATTTTCAATGTCCCCTTCATAATCGGGAGGCCATTGTTTTCAAACTGTAAAACCATCATACCTTCTTCTTCTGGAAAAAACCTGTTTCGTTCCTTCACATTTTCAAAATGAAGTCGTTTACCAACAAACTTTAAATACAATGAGTTAAGGAAAAGGAACGTTAATTGTAGAGTCGCAAAGCCAAACATAAGCCATGATTGAAAATAAAAACTAGCAAATCCTAAAAAAACAGCTAAAATACTAGTAATATGAAGATATGTATCTTCAACTGAATACTTTTTCCATTCCATATGATTATGCCTCTACTTCTACCGGGAGAGAGACCGATTGAATAACATCCTGGAGAACAATTTCTGACGTTTTTGTTAGTGAAGCTTCAGTTGTTAAATAGATTCTATGCCCCAATACAAAAGGTAACATTGTTTTAATATCATTAGGTACAACGAATTCTCTTCCTTCTAAAAAAGCCTTCCCTTGTGCGGCTCTCATTAAGGCGATAGTCCCTCTCGGACTAACCCCTAGTTCAATCAATGGATGATTACGTGTTTCTCTAGCGATATTTAGTAGATATGTTTCAACATCCTCCGTAAACTTAACAGCTTCAACTAAACCTCTTATTCTTTGGAAATCAGTCAATGTAAAAACCGCTTCACACACTCTCTTTTTCTTCTCACCACGCGAAATTTGCATGATTTCCCTTTCTTCTCGTAACGTTGGATAGTCCATTGTCAATTTCATAAAAAAGCGGTCCATTTGTGCGACTGGCAATGGGAATGTACCTTGCTGTGATTCAACAGGGTTTTGCGTTGCAATAACCATAAAGGGATTATCAACTGAAACCGTCACACCATCAATCGTCACTTGACTCTCCTCCATGACTTCAAGCAAACTTGATTGCGTCCTGGGTGTAGCCCGATTTATTTCGTCTGCTAAAACGATATTGGCCATTATGGGGCCAGGCTTAATCTCAAACTCCTGCTTTTTTGGATTAAAAAATTGAATCCCAGTTACGTCACTCGGCAATACATCTGGTGTAAATTGAATTCGTGAAAACTTGCCGTTTATTGCTTTTGCAAAAGATTTTGCTAGCATTGTTTTCCCTGTTCCTGGAACACTTTCTAGTAAAACATGACCATTAAACAAAAGTGATATGAATAAAAGTTCAACCTCTTTTTCTTTTCCTACCATAACATTACTTATTTCTGTTTGAATATTCTTTAAATCCTCCATATGGCCTCCTTGTAATGATTGTATTTCAATTTTTTTCTATTATAATTAATATATAGTAAATTTCTACTTATTGAAAAAATAAATGTTTCAATTTACTAAAAAGTTCGCAAATTGCTGATATTTTTAGTTTTGCCTGTAATGATAGATTATCTTATTGGGGAGAATTGTCGTGAGATACAAACGTGAAGAGGCCTTCCGCTTTCAATTTCAAAAACCGATTCAAGGGATGATTAAAGTATTAAAAGAAAATGGAGCAAATGTCGACACTCCTGAAACTCCTATTGATATTATGGATATTAGTCCGAACGGGCTAAGATTTAAATCATCACTTAACCTAGCCATACATGAAAAAAGCTATTTATTAGAAATTTCCCTTGAAATAGATAATAGAAATCTTCATATACTTGGGCAACCCATATGGAAAAAAACAATGGGAGTTGATTTTTTCTACGGCTTTGAAGGGATGGACAATAAAGGAACGAAACAAGAAATCATTGAAACATTAAAAGATTACTCAAAAAAAATAAAAAGAAATCAAAACTTATAGTGCAGAGAAAAAGAATCCGACTTTTCTCCCAGCTTATGCTTCTCATTTCCCTCTTTAAAAACACTTGCACTAGTTTTTTGCGAGTGTTTTTTCTATTACAGTCCTTTTTAATTATAAAATTAAAAAAAATAGGCTAAATAGAGAGATAATTCTTTACGAGAGTTAAAATTTAGTGCAAACTGTAATTTATAATCTAGATAAGGAGAGAGGCTTATGAAAAAAGCAGAGGTCGGGAATATTATTGAATTTCGTGAAGGATTACAAGGAATCGTTGAAAAAGTAAATGAAAACTCTGTTATTGTAGATTTATCATATATGCTAAACTACAGAGACCTTGATCTTGAACAAAGAACTGTCGTTAATCATAAAAACTATACCATTATTAAAGATTCCGCGTTTTAATATTACGATTTGAAAACGCCTTCAATAAATAGTTAATAAAAAGCAGCAAAAATTGCTGCTTTTTATTATGTTTTAGCTTCCTATCCCTTCTCATTAGAAAGTTCTTTCAGTGATTTTATTTTTCCATGTGGGTGTTGGTCTTGCTTTCTCACTGTCCAATTACGCTCTTTTTCTCGTTTTGATTTCGTCAACTTGACCCCTCCTTTCCTTATTTAGAATGAACAAAATTACATTTTTTATCTTAAAACGACAGAATGTAATCTTTTTAATACATTTAGGGGATGATTTTTGTTAAAATAGGGTTTGTTTGGTAGATTGCATATCATCAGGTTCAAATGACATCTAAGATTTTAGAAAGGGGTTTGTACGATTGAAGAATCTTGCATCCGATTATCGACTTATTATCGGATTATTCATTGCACATATTTTAATGTACTTTACTTTTCAAGATAAAGCCGTTTTTTGGTATATCTTTTCAGCAACACTATTATTTCTGATAAGCTATTCAATATTAAATGAAGAGTTAGATGATAATGAATCATTTATTAAATATATTACATATGGGGTCATCTCTGGTATAATCCTATTCGGAGTATTTTGGATCGGACATAGTATCATTGAAATGTTAAATCTTCCATTCACGAAACAAATTTCTAGGTTATATGGTCGATTTTCGCCATCACAGCTATGGCATTATATCGTCCTTATCTTGATTATTGTTCCCGGAGAAGAGATTTTTTGGCGTGGCTTTGTCCAAAAGAGAATACTAAAGTTTATGAATGCTCCTGTCGGAATTATTTTTTCTGCCATTTTGTATACGTCTGTTCATTTTTATTCATCACAGTGGATACTTGCTTTCGCTGCTTTCGTTGCAGGACTGTTTTGGGGATTCCTGTATAGGTGGAAAAAGAGCATGCCTCTTGTTATTGTATCTCACCTAACTTTTGACCTATTTTTATTTGTCTTGCTTCCTTTTTATTAATTTTTTATCCACCTTTTATAAGTTGTCTGATGAAATGAGTAATGTTAATGTATAGATAAAGAGGTACAAAATGTAACATAATTATGCAAAATTACGTCTATTTACTTAAAATCCTATCGTAACTACAGGAGGAATACAAAATGAAATTACTTTCTAAATGGATTTTACTCTTTGGATTATTCGGATTTATTTTGTCTGGCTGCGGCACAAGTAATGAAGCTGGAAATAAAGCGAATGGTACAGATGCTACCCAAAATAATGAACAGACAACT
This sequence comes from Cytobacillus sp. Bva_UNVM-123, assembly GCF_046351715.2. Classification (NCBI taxonomy): domain Bacteria; kingdom Bacillati; phylum Bacillota; class Bacilli; order Caryophanales; family Bacillaceae; genus Cytobacillus; species Cytobacillus sp. Bva_UNVM-123. The sequence continues at coordinate 1,906,250 of NZ_CM177772.1, read as the reverse complement.
CAAAACGGAAATGAACAGACTACAGATGATGGAAAAGTGGATGAACAAAATAATGAAGGTAGCCAAGAAGAAACAGTACGAGCTGAAGAGCAAACAATCAAATATAATGTAAACGGCGAAGCAAAAGAAGAAACTGCTTTATTACAACTAAGTGATAACCAACATTATTCCATGTATGTCCTTCCAGATTTTGAATTAACAGCTGAAGAACCTAATAAGGATGTTGTAATGCTTTCTAAGGATGGACATCACTTTATGCGAATCGAGCTCATTCCTAAAGATAATGACTGGAATTCATTACAGGAAAATACGAAAGCACAGCTTGAAGCTGTAAACGAAAATGTTCAAACAATAGAAACGCCGAAGGATGAATTTTTTAAAGATGCTGTCGCAATGGAAGTACAATCAGATAATGATGTCGTCACTTCCTACTTAGTAAAAAATCAAGAGCAACAGCTGAAATTAACCATTTTCTCTCAAAAAGATGCGGAATATAAGGATGCTTTTTTACAAATGGCAAAAACGATTGTGAAAAATGAACAATAAGTATTAATAAAAGGATGGGGCTTAATAGCCCCATCCTTTTACTGTAAACCCCTTAGGAAATAAAGGCTTGGCATATTTTTATAGAAGGCTGTATTAGTAAAGTTTATTGCTTTTTAGTGCAATTTTTGTTTAGTTATCTGAGTTGATTGGAGCGAAGGGTACTTGACTCCTCGAAAATACATTAGTATTTCCTTCGTGCGATGTTCATTCAATGATGTTTTTTTAATGTTCTGCGGGAATGGAGGGAAACGTGAGACCCCACAGGCGTAAGCGCCGAGGAGGCTCACGTCCCTCCCCGCGATCGCTGCGTGCCCGCAGCGGAAATCAACGGGCAAAATTTGAAAGCAAAAACAACAATATATGCTAAAAGTGCCTTATTAAAAAACATACTCTATATTTCTTCGCTTCGTTTCATCCAAAGCAACACAATAAAAATAATACTTACATATCCAAAAAAGGGATACAAATAAGATAGTAATACCCCATAATCAATTAAGCTAATTAGAGAACAAACCGAAAAAACGGCACTAACAATGATTACACTTGGAATGGATAGGTATTTCCTCGCTTGTCGTTCAATCCCATAAACATTTCCAATCACAGACGTAAAAATTTCACCATAAATAACAAATACATAAACCCAGAAAAATGAAGATGCAGTTGTTTTCATAATGACAGCCATTGGGATAGAGTAAGTTTCCAGCTCAGGAAGCATGACAAGTGTTAGATGACTAGATATTAGTATAATTGTTAAAGCAGCCCCTCCAATAAATCCTCCCCATTTAATCGTTTGTACATCCTTTACCTCTGAGGCAATTGGCACTAGAACTGCCTGTGCTAAAGTCAAATTCATTGCCGAGTATGAAAATGGTGTGACAACAACTTTCCAGCCATCTTCTACAAAAGGAATAAATAATGCCTGCTCTGCAAAATTAGGAAGCTTGATCGATAAAATTAATAATAGAAAACTAAATGCAATCATCATAGGCACAATGAAAGTATTAACTGCAAATATTCCTTTCGTTCCCATGATCATAACTGCAATTGATAAACCAATTGTAAAGAAAATTCCAATATACTTTGAAGTTTCAATTTGCTCTTCAAAAACTGCCCCTGCTCCAGAAAGCATAACTGCACATACACCAAGAAGCATGACTAACATTAATATATTTATCGCCGTACCTAAAAGCCTTCCGAACAAGTACTCATTCAATTCTTGATAGGAGGAAGCTTGAATTCTTGCCGCAATGATCATTAATTTTGCTCCCAAAAAAATAAAAATATAGCCGCTCATCAAAATCGAAACTAAACCGATAAAGCCGAAGCGAGAAAAAAACTCCACGATTTCTTTTCCAGTTGCGAACCCTGCTCCAACTACCGTTCCTACATAAACAGCAGCAATTTGCAATGCTGCTCCCCAGTTTGTTTTCACTTAAACCTCTCCCCCTTTCTATCAATATATGAACCAGTGGACAAACTAAGACGAGTATCCAATAATTCACAATCATCTTTCAAACAAAATACTTGAAAGTCAAAAAAGGTCAAAGTATAATAAGTTTACGAAAGTCAAATATAGTCAAAGTCAAAAACTATTTATTTAGGGAGGTAACAATATGCTTTGTCAAAAATGCCAAGAAAAAGAAGCAAATGTTCAATTTAGACTAAATATTAACGGAAGTGAAAAACAGTTTATTCTCTGCCAAAGTTGCTATCAGGAAGAAAAAGCGAAAATTAGTTCCTCCTTACACCCTGATCTAAGCAGTGGTCTATCAGGTTTCAATTCACTTCCATTCAATGAGTTTTTTCAACAAATGAACTCTGCTAATGGAGCATTTGAACAGCAAAAATTGCAAAACAAAAGCCAAAACAAAAAACATAGTGGATTTATCGATCAATTCGGTAGAAACTTAACACAACTCGGAAAAGCTGGCCTCATCGATCCAGTAATTGGGCGAGACGAGGAAGTAAACCGTGTCATTGAAATTCTGAACCGTAGAAACAAAAACAATCCTGTCTTAATCGGGGAGCCTGGTGTTGGGAAAACAGCTATTGCTGAAGGTCTAGCAGCAATGATTTCTGAAGGAAGAGTTCCAAAAAAGCTGCTACACAAAGAAGTTTACTTACTTGATGTAGCTTCATTAGTAGCCAATACAGGTATTCGAGGTCAATTCGAGGAAAGAATGAAACAACTAATTAAAGAATTACAAGAGAGAAAAAATATCATTCTTTTCATTGATGAAATTCATTTATTAGTAGGAGCTGGTTCTGCAGAAGGATCAATGGATGCTGGCAATATATTAAAACCAGCTTTAGCAAGAGGAGAACTTCAATTAGTTGGGGCTACAACATTAAAGGAATATCGCCAAATTGAAAAAGATTCAGCCCTTGAAAGACGTTTTCAACCCATTTATGTTCAAGAACCGAACGAGGATGAAGCTTTCGAAATTTTAAAAGGTCTTAAGGAGAAATATGAGGCTTTCCATGAAGTTTCCTTTTCAGATGATACATTAAAGGCCTGTGTCCATTTATCTAATCGGTATATACAAGATCGCTTCCTTCCAGATAAAGCAATTGATTTAATGGATGAGGCGGGTTCAAAAATGAACCTTACTTCAGACTATACACCTTCTGAACAAATTGAAGAGCGTTTAGCTGAAATAAACAAAGAGAAAGAAAAAGTATTAAAAGAAGAAAATTATGAAGCAGCTGCAAAGCTTCGCGAAGAAGAACTAAAATTAGAAAAAGCATTGAATACAAACAAACAGGATCGCACTGTAAAACCTGTTGTTGAGGTTCGTCATATTCAAGAAATCATTGAAAAGAAAACGGGAATTCCTGTCGGAAAGCTTATGGAAAATGAACAGGAAAAGATGAAAAACCTTGAGTTTAATCTTTCACAAAAGGTAATTGGACAAGAAGAAGCTGTAAAAAAAGTTGCTAAAGCCATTCGTAGAAGTCGAGCAGGATTAAAAGCGAAAAATCGCCCAATTGGTTCCTTCCTTTTCGTGGGTCCTACAGGTGTTGGAAAAACCGAGCTTGCCAAAAATCTTGCTGAAGAATTATTCGGGTCTAAAGAGGCAATGCTAAGACTCGATATGAGTGAATATATGGAAAAACACAGTGTTTCCAAAATTATCGGCTCACCTCCAGGATATGTTGGCCATGAGGAGGCTGGGCAGTTAACAGAAAAGGTGCGCCGCAATCCTTATAGCATTATCTTGCTTGATGAAATTGAAAAGGCTCATCCTGATGTTCAGCATATGTTTTTACAAATTCTTGAAGATGGCCGTTTGACAGATAGTCAAGGAAGAACAGTTAGCTTTAAAGATACAGTTATCATTATGACAAGTAATGCAGGTGTACAGCATAAAGAAATTCATGTTGGCTTCGGAACAAATGAAGGATTGAAGGAAGCTAGTATATTGGATTCTCTCGGCTCTTTCTTTAAGCCTGAATTCTTAAACCGCTTTGATAGCATTATTGAGTTTAAATCACTTGAAAAAACTCATTTATTAAATATCGTTCATATCATGCTTGAAGAGTTGCAAAATTCATTATCTGAACAAAACATGGAGCTTACTGTATCTCAGCAAGTAAAAGAAAAATTAGCTGAACTTGGTTACCATCCTGCTTTCGGAGCTCGTCCATTAAGAAGAGTCATTCAAGATCAGCTTGAAGATAAATTAGCTGACTTCATTATTGACCATACAGGCGAAACAAAACTTCAAGCAAATTTAGAAAATGAACAAATTATCGTTAGAAAAGCGTAAGCGCCTTGCACACAAAATTATTAAGCACAAAAAAAATGGACTGGATTCAGTCCATTTTTTGCTTTTATAAACTTTTCACATTAAAGACTTTTGTCATCAACCGAATTTAGCCAGTTTTCAATTTCACCTACTACAGACTGAACACAGCCATCTTCAAATGGAGAAATTAAGTTTGCTTCAGCAACTAAACTAGTAAATGCTTGACTTCCGCCTAATTCACAAAGATGAACATAGTCCTTCCATGCTTCTTCATGATTTTCTCTTGAACGTTTCCAAAATTGAAATGCACAAATTTGTGCTAACGTATAATCAATGTAATAGAAAGGTGAATTGTAAATATGTGCTTGACGCTGCCAAAAGCCACCATTTTCTAAATATTCATTGCCATCATAATCTTTATGAGGCAAATATTTCTTTTCGATTTCTCTCCAAGCTTTCTTTCGTTCTGCAGGTGTTGCCGTAGGATTCTCATAAACCCAATGCTGGAACTCATCAACTGAAACTCCATATGGAAGAAATAACAATGCTCCACCTAAATGGGCAAATTTATATTTATCCGTATTTTCTTGGAAAAACTTATCCATCCATGGCCATGTAAAAAACTCCATACTCATCGAATGAATTTCACATGCCTCATATGTAGGCCAATAGTACTCAGGAATATCAAAATGACGGCTTGAATATACTTGGAATGCATGACCAGCTTCATGTGTAAGAACATCAATATCACCAGATGTACCATTAAAGTTTGAGAAAATAAAAGGTGCCTTGTAACTTTCAATAAACGTACAATAGCCTCCCCCAGCTTTTCCTTTCTTTGCCACGAGATCCATTAAGTCATTCTCTCTCATAAATGAGAAAAACTCACCTGTTTCTTTTGATAGCTCATCATACATCGTTTGTCCATTATTAATAATCCAGTCCGGGTTCCCTTTCGGAGTTGCATTTCCCGTTTTGAACTTAAAGCCTTCATCATAATATTTAAGCTTATCAACCTCAATACGCTCACGCTGGCGTTCCTTCAGCTTTGTTGCAATTGGAACAATAAACTCTTTCACTTGATCACGAAAGTTTTTTACCATTTCGGCATTGTAATCGGTTCGATTCATCCGTAAGTAAGCAAGCTCAACAAAATTTTTATAGCCGAGCTTATGAGCGATTTCCGTTCTAACTTTAACTAATTCATCATAAATTCGATCTAATTCATTTTCATTTTCAGCAAAAAATGCAAATTTTGCTTCACTCGCATTTTTCCTTACGTCGCGCTCAACAGATTCTGTATATGGATCCAATTGTGCAAGAGTACGTTCTTCTCCATCAAACTGAATTTTCGCCGAAGCTATCAATTTTGTATATTCTGATGATAGCTTGTTTTCTTGTTGCATCAAGGGAACGATTTCGGGAGAAAATACTTTCAATTGGGTTTCAGCTAATGCAAATAGCTGGTTTCCCCACTTTTCCTCAAGTTCATGGCGAAATTTAGACTTGACGAGCGCTTCATAATATTTCGTAATGAAGCCTTCCACTTGTGGTGCGATCTCATCCATATAATCTTGTTCTGCTTTATAAAACTCGTCATTCGTATCAACAGAATGTCGAATATAGCAAAGGTTGAACATCGTCCCAAGCTCATTGCGAATATCATTTATTTCCTTCATTGCTTCAATTTGCTCTTCAGCAGATGAGGCAGCATTGAATTTTTCTAGAATTAGTTCTAATTGGGCTTGCGCTTCATCCAGATTTGGACGAACATACGTATAATCATTAAACTTCATTCTCTTTCCCCCTACTTACTAAAGTTAAGAACACATATATTAATTCGACAACTAACGAAATTTCCCTTCTTTAATGATTACCTATTTGCCAATTGAAACTCCAAGCTTCTTCATTAATTCAATAGCTGTTTTCTGTTCATCATCAGAAAGAACAGACATTAACTCGTGAATATGTGCAGCATGTTCTGGAAAAACGCCTTCGATAAATGTCTTTCCTGCTTCTGTAATATGCGCATAAATTACCCGTCTATCTTTTGGACATGCCATTCTTTCTAGAAGTCCTTTTTTCTCCAATTTATCAATAACATAAGTAATGCTTCCACTAGCCAACAAAATTTTCCCGCCTATTTGCTGTAATGGTTGATCCCCTTTATGATAAAGTAATTCTAATACAGCAAACTCAGTCGGATTCAGATCATATGTCTGGATTAGTTTATTGACGTCTTCACTTACAGCACGGTAAGCTCTTGATAACACAATAAATAACTTCAATGATTGATTTACTTGTTCTGAACTCATATCTACCCGATCCTTTTTTATTTTTTCAAATTGACCTCGGGGAATTTTCACTAAGCTTGTCATCGAATTTGTTTTCGTCTTCTAGGCATCCACCGAAGTTACATTATCTTGAATTCTAAATAAATTATAGAAAAACATTAGATTTGTGTCAATTCTTGCTAAAATAAGTAAACGACCTTTATTAAATGTTATACTAAGTTTTATAATTATCTTTCAATATGGGGTCTTCAAATGAAAAATCGGTTTAAAAATTATCTACTATATATAACAATTGTTTTGTTACCGACTTTAGTTGGTAGTTTCTATTATTTAAACGATTCAATTAATCGGGGTTATAAAGAAAGAATTGAATATGCTGAATGGGTCGCTTCTATCCATGAAAGAAGCTTTGACCAATTTATTTCTGAAACTGTCACATCACTTAATATAATAGCATTAGCTGCGGAGACTGTGATAGATTCTCCAACTGAACTTGAACCACTATTACAAAGAATTCACTGGAAAGACACAAGATATGGGGGAATATATTTACTTAACCCAAAAGGTAAAATTATTAGCGGTTCAAATACAATGCTTAATGACACCTATTTCTCGAATGAAGAATATATTGATGAAATTATTAATACAAAGGACATTATCATTGCAAATCACCAGGAGAAATTAGTAAGTGGTCAAAGAGTTGTCGCGATCGGAAGACCGGTATTAAATAAGGAAGGTAAATTAACTTCATTAATTATCGCTCACTTAAGAGTCGATTATTTACAAAACATCATGAGAATGCTTACTCCAGATGCGAAGCTTTCTGTCATGAATCCTTTCGGGGATGTCATTATGGATATTAATATGAATGGATCAGCCCAGTTTGCAAAAAATCGTTCGATTACAATGCCAATTAACAGATTACCTTGGTCTATAAAAGTAGAAGTTCCGAATAGAGATATGAATGAAATTATTAAACAAGCCATCCCATTTATTATTCCACTTATTTTTATTTGTCATATTCTTTTTTTAGTAATAAAATATATAATGCTTAAAAGGCATGCATTAAAGGAAAAAAAAGAAAACGAGCTCCAAAAAATCGAATTAGTTGGCACATTAGCTGCGAGTTCTGCCCATGAAATCAGAAATCCATTAACTGGAATAAAGGGACTGGTTCAGCTGCTAAATGAAAAGTATACAGATTCCGAAGATCAATTTTATTTCTCTGTAATCAATGATGAAATTTCACGCATAAATGAGATTGTTAGTGAATTTCTTATTCTCGGAAAACCGACTATTCAAAAAACAGAAGTAGTAGATTTAAGAAAAATTGTTTCTGAAATTGAACCTTTAATACTATCAGAGGCAAATTTAAATAGAGTACAATATAAATTTGTTATTCCCGAAGCTCCCATTTTCATTGAATGTGCAACTGATCAGCTTAAACAAGTTTTACTTAACCTTACAAAAAATGCGTTTGAAGCCATGCAAAATGGTGGAAGTTTATCAATTAAGCTGAAGAAACTGCCAAATAATTGCCAAGTAACAGTAACGGATACTGGAAGCGGTATTCCCGATGAAAATATGGAAAAAATCTTTCAGCCTTTTTATACATCGAAAGATTTAGGAACAGGTCTTGGATTAGTAGTTTGTAAAAGAATTGTAGAATCATTTGGTGGGGAAATTTTTATTACGAGTAAAGTAGATAAAGGAACTCAAGTAGATATTTTTTTACCGATAAAGGGGTCTTTTAAATGAGTAATGCCGCAGCAGCTACGAAAAGCTTGACACAACATCAAGAAACTTCTTATCGAATATTATTTATAATTGGGATATGCCATCTATTAAATGATTCGATTCAGGCGATCATTCCTGCAATGTTTCCAATATTAGAAAAATCAATGGGGCTAACATTTACCCAGCTTGGAATGATCGCATTTACATTAAATATTGTCTCTTCAATCCTTCAGCCAGTTATCGGTGGGGTGACAGACAAAAAACCGATGCCTTTTGCCTTACCGATCGGATTAACTATTACGATGTTTGGTGTATTAGGGCTTGCATTTGCACCACGGTTTGAATTAGTCGTTGCAGCTGTTATTTTTATCGGGCTTGGTTCGGCTATCTTTCATCCTGAAGGATCAAGGGTGGCTTATATGGCAGCCGGTACTCGTCGCGGTCTTGCACAGTCTATTTATCAAGTAGGTGGCAATAGCGGGCAAGCAATGGCACCACTAATTACAGCACTTATACTTGTCCCGCTTGGACAGACTGGTGCAGCCTGGTTTACAGTTGTCGCAGCTCTAGCAGTTGGTTTGCTTACTTATATTGCTTTTTGGTATTTAAATAAATTACGAGAGGAGCAACTATCCCTTCCTCGTAAAAAGCGCAGCGTTTCAGCTAACGATAAGAAAATTTCAAAGCCTGTTTGGTTTGCCCTTATACTAATCTTATTTTTAATCTTTGCTCGATCATGGTATATTTCAGGAATGACCAATTACTATGCGTTTTATACAATGAAACACTATGCTTTTTCTATTCCACAATCACAAATCTATTTATTTGCCTTTTTAGTTGCAGGTGCTTTGGGGACATTTTTTGGTGGCCCGCTTGCAGATAGATTCGGAAAGAAAACAGTTATTTTCCTTTCAATGATTGTTTCTGCTCCACTTTCTATATTGCTCCCTTTTGTTCCTGCATCAGCAGCCTTCATACTGCTTATTCTTACTGGTTTCATCCTTATGTCTAGCTTCTCCGTTACAGTTGTATACGCCCAGGAGCTTGTCCCAGGAAAGATCGGAACAATGTCGGGCTTAACGGTTGGACTTGCATTTGGAATGGGTGCTATCGGTTCAGTCGTACTAGGGTATTTAGCTGATCTAATCGGGATTACGAACACAATGATGATTACAGGATTGTTACCTTTACTTGGATTACTAACATTACTCTTGCCTTCTGATAAGAAATTAAATGAATGGAATGCCTAAAAAATGGAGAGCTCAGCTCTCCATTTTTTTTGAATGTGAAAAAATACAAAAAATTTTAAAAATTTAAGTAAGATATTCTGAATTTATCCAATATAATAATAAGTAAAGGATTCAACAATTTAATAAGGAGGAATAGACATGATCACACCAAATTACAAAGACTTTTATCAAAAAGCCCTCATTCCGATTGGAGAAAATGATTTTAAAAATCTGATTCAGTCTTATCCATCCATCCAAAATGATCAGCCGCATTGGCTCATTGCTCTTGTTGGAGAGCTAAAAAATATCGAGAAAGAATTTTATTGTTGGAAAGTAACAATCTTTGTCGCGGATTCAGATGGGAGCTTTTCTTGGAAATCCCCTTGCTACTCTTCTTCACTATATGACTGCATTCATGAGGCATATAAACATGCGGTTCACTTAGAACAATTTAGTAAACATGATCAGCTTTATTCTTCGAATAACTTACAAGCTTCCGTTAGCTAACTTCTACCATACCCATTCCTGCTTTTCTCTTTTTTCCATCCATTGTGAAAGAACATACATATAGTATTTATTTCCATACTGCAATATTCATTCTGTACATAAAAAAACGATGCAAAAAATGCATCGCTCTTATTTCTTTTAAGCAAGCCTAAATACGATTCCGTGCCCGCCTTTAGGATATTCCCATTTAATGTTCTGATGAGGGCAGCCAATACGACAGCTTCCACATTCGTGGCACCCTTCATAACCAACCTGCATCCGTAATCCTTCCCATTTATACACTTCTGCAGGGCAGAAAACAGTACAAAGTTTATCAGGACAATTAGTCATGCAAATATCGTGATCTAATACTGTCAAATGCGATTTCGTATCTGCCTTAAAACGAATTAAATACTGTTTTTCTTCAATCGTTTTTGTTGACATTATTTCACCGCCTTCCATGCACGATACATATCTTGAATTACTTTAAACGTACCTTTTTCTCCAGTAATACTACGCATAATTTGCTTTTGTTTTTCTTTTTTAGGAGTGCCGTCAACCGTAAAGAATTTACTTGCGGCACGATTCATCATCGGTACATACTCATTAAAATATTGTGGGTATTTTTCAAAAGTATGAGCAGCATCCTTATATTTTTCTAAGTCTTTCATGATGAAACTATTATTTAATGCTTCTCGATATTGATTTAAACTCGATTCACTAAAATCGTTTCGTTTTTTCGCTTCTACTATCGCTTCGGCCGCCATTTTACCTGACTTCATTGCCATATTTGAACCTTCCCTATGAATGGCATTGACTAGTTGTGCAGCATCACCAATGACGAGAACCCCATTTCCTGCCACTTTAGGAACAGAATTATAACCTCCCTCCGGAATGAGATGTGCTAAATATTCTGCCGATTCCCCTCCGTCTAGAAGTGGTTTCACCATAGCATGATTTTTCAAGTAGTCTAGTAGCTCATATGGCTTTAGTTTTGCTTTAATCATACTTGAAAGTGTTGTCCCAACACCGATATTAATACTCTCTTTATTCGTGTAAATAAAAGCGGTTCCAAGATTCCCTTTTGTTGAATCTCCAAAAACCTCAATTGTACAGCCTTGATTATCTTCTAAATTAAAGCGATCATTAATTTTTTCCTTCGGTAAATTAATAACCTCCATTACGGTTAATGCTACTTCATCTGGACGGAACTCTTTATGGAATCCGAGCTGCTTTCCAAGAAGTGAATTAACCCCATCAGCCAAAACAACAACATCTGCATAAACATCTCCATCAGGCCGATCTGTTCTCACCCCGACTACTTTTCCATTCTCAACAATACATTCTAGTACGACTGTTTCATTAATAAGGAGTACCCCTTGCTCGACGCCTTTATTTGCAAACCATTGATCAAAAGGAGCACGAAGAACTGTGAAGTTATTGTAAGGCTCTACTCCCCATTCTAATCCTTTATATCCAAATGTTACGGCAGATTCTTTGTCCATCATCCAAAACCGTTGTTCGATAACAGGTCTTTCTAGTGGAGCTTCCTTCCAGAAGTCAGGGATAATTTCTTCCATTTGCTGACGGTATAATACCCCACCCATAACGTTTTTACAGCCAGGATATTCTCCCCTCTCAATCTGTAAAACTTTCAGACCATTTTTAGCACAAGTATATGCACATGAGGTACCAGCTGGACCTGCACCAACAACGATGACATCAAATTTCTCAGACATAACTAACTTCACCGCCTTTTTCTTTACGCAACTCCTTAAATGCTTCAATTAACTTAGGTACTATTTCCATCGCATCTCCGACGATCCCATAAGTGGCCACATCAAATATTGCAGCATTTGGATCTTTATTTATGGCAATAATGAACTCGGAATTTTTCATTCCAACAACATGCTGAATGGCCCCTGATATTCCGATAGCAAAGTAAATTTTTGGTGTAATTGTCTCTCCCGTTTGACCGATTTGAAGCTCATGTGGCAACCAGCCAGCTTCGACAACGTCCCTTGTTCCACCAACACTTGCGCCAATTACTTCTGCTAGTTCATGAATAAGTTGGAAATTTTGTAAATCCCCCATTCCTTTTCCACCTGCTACAACAACATGTGCCTCAGCTAAATTAGCAGTTTTTGTGATGTCTTTCACAATTTTGAGTACTTTTGTGCGCATATCTTCTTCTTTTAATAAAATTTCTTCCTCAATGACTGTCCCTGTTCTTCCAGCGTCCCGTTCAAGTGCCTTCATTACTTTCGGTCTGACAGTAGCCATTTGCGGACGATGTTTTTTACATAAAATCGTCGCCATAATATTTCCACCAAAAGCTGGTCTACTCGCTTCAAGTAATCGATTATCTAAGTCAACATCAAGCATTGTCGTATCAGCTGTTAATCCTGTAACTAAATCAGTTGCTACTGCACTTGCTAAATCCTTTCCATTCGGTGTTGCACCATAAAGGAATATTTCGGGCTTATACTTTTCAGCAAGAAGCATAACACCTTTCATATATGATTCTGTACGGTAATCCTTCATAACCGGGTTATCAATTACATAAACTTCATCCGCCCCGAAGGCAACAACTTCAGAGGACAATGCTTTAACATTGTAACCTAATAACACTCCAGCAAGCGGAACCTCCAGCTTGTCAGCAAGCTTTCTCCCAGCTCCTAATAGTTCTAGAGAAACACCTTCAATTATTCCATCATTTTGCTCAATAAAGACCCAAACTCCACGATGTTCTTCAATCATGCTGACCCCTCCTTATGTATAGATATTTAACGATTACTTAATAATAATTCCTTTTTATCGCTTAATAGCTCGACTAACTGTTTCACTTGTTCATCAGAACTACCTTCAAGCTTTATGCCGCCTTCTGGCTTTGGAGGAGTGAACATTTTTCCAACAATTGTTGGTGATCCTTTTAAACCTAATTGAGTGCGCTCAACATTTTCAAGATCATTAACTGACCAAATAACTGGCTCATATCTTGCTGCTTTTATCATATTAGGCATAGGAGAATACTCAATTTCGTTAATTTCCTTCGCAACGGTTAATAAGCAAGGATACTGAGCTTGTATGAGTTCATGTCCGTTCGCTAATTTTCTTTTTATTAATACCGTTTTTTCTTTTTCATTAAATTCTAGTACTTCAATTACATTGGTAACTGGGGGAATATCCATTCTTCTTGCAATTCCAGGACCAACTTGTCCTGTATCACCATCAATCGCGTGCAATCCACAGATTACAAGATCAACTGGCTCTTCTTTCTCAATTCTTTCTAATGCTTTAGATAAAGCATAGCTTGTTGCCAACGTGTCTGCACCTGCAAACGCCCTATCTGAAATCAAGTAGCCTTTATCTGCTCCAATTTCAATGCTTTTTTTAATAACTGCTGTTGCTTGTGGTGGCCCCATCGATAGTACGGATATTGTTCCTCCGCCTAATGTTTTCTTAATTTTGACTGCCTCCTGAACAGCATGAGCATCATATGGATTTAATATTGCTGGAGCACTTCGGCGGTCGAGTGTGTTTGTTTTTGGATTAATTTTTATTATTTTTGTATCAGGTACTTGCTTAACACAGACGACAATATGCATAGATGAAATTCCCTCCTTTAATTAGAAAAGCTTAACACATCTTATATCGCCAGCTGTTTTGCTGACTTTTTTATAACATGAGGTTTGAGCTTTTTAACACCGCCTTTGGAAACGCTTTCTTTTTTTGTATACTATAAAATGCTATGTATTACGATATATGTTTCGCAACACAAGCGTAGTACCACAATTAATCATACCTATTCTCTTCTTTTGAAAATGTCTAAGACTGAAATGCCATCTATTTGATGTAAATATTGGAGCGTGAAATAACAATGAGACCATTGATTTCTGTAAATATTTTTGTAGGATACTAAGTAGTTAAAAAAATAGAAGAAATAACTAGTAAAAGCTTATGTTGAAAGGTAAATTGGCTATTTTTTATTCTATTAGGAAAATTTAGATATAACTATGATAAAAATCACATCTATGTCACTTTTTCGCTAAATATAGATTTTTATCACGGTTCTTTGTCGAAGTTACTCGAATTATATTTCATTGCTTGTCGGCAATTCTTGAATACCACCTTTAACTTTCAAATGGATTCACTCATAGATTACTTCTACAAATAAAGTATAAATCCCTTTCGAAAAGGGAGTATATTTGCTATTTTTGAATCTTTTTTCGAAATCAGCTTTCACAATTAAAAGGGCATCCAATCAATTGTTGGATGCCTCTAAGCTTCTTATAATTTGAATTTCGAAATCATGGAGTTTAATTGATCAGCAAGCTCTGATAATGATTGCACACTGTCAGAAATGTCTTCCATTGAATGATTGGTTTGCGCCATTGCCGCACTTGTTTGTTCAATCCCAGCAGCTGACTCTTCTGAAACAGAAGCAATGCTTTCAATTGACTGATTCATAATGACTGAAGTTTTTGAAACCTCATCTAAACTTACGGAAATTCCATTCACATTATCCGACATTAAATTAACTGCTTCGTAAATTTTTTGGAATGTCTCTCCTGTCGTCTCAATCTTCTCAGTACCTTTTTCTACTTGAGAATAGCCCGTTTGCAAGGAGGAAACAACATTATTCGATTCAGTTTGAATCCCTTTTACAATCGTTGTAATATCAGCGACCGAGTGAGACACTTGTTCAGCGAGCTTACGAACCTCATCTGCTACAACCGCAAATCCTTTACCATGCTCTCCTGCTCGTGCTGCTTCAATTGCAGCATTTAGCGCAAGTAAATTGGTTTGGTTAGCAATATCTTGAATCACTTGCACTAATGTCGTAATTTGTTTTGTTTGTTCATCAAGTCCATTCACTCGATTTACGGATGTTTTCATAATATCATTTATAACAACCATTTGTTCCTGTGATTCTCTCATAAGCGTATTTCCAGACTTGGTTAATGTTAATACATCATTCGTCGTACCTTTAATAATCGCACCACTTTTTGTTGCATGTTCTACTTGTAATAAATAATTCTCCATCATTTCTGCTAGACTACTAGCAGAGTTCGCTTGTTCTTCAGCACCACTTGAAAGCTCCTGCATCGTTGAAGCCCCTTGCTGGCTCGCAGCTTTTACTTCATTAGCAGCAATATTTAATTCGCCACTCTTTTTAGTGACGAAGGTTGAAACAGCAGAGATTTCCTGAATCATTGCCTGTAGTCTTTCCTTCATCGAATTTGTCGCACTGCTTAATTCTGCAATTTCATCTTTTCCGTCGTATTCAGCAAGTTCTACATTTAAATTACCTGCTGCAATTTCATTCGATACATGAACAATTTGGCCAAGCTGTTTAGAAATGATTCTGCCGATAAGAAGAATACTCATAATGCCCAAAATAGCAGAAATGACGATGGAAATCCCTAATACTAAAAGGGTCGTAACTAACTCACCTTTCGCTTCGACAACCGCGTCTTTTTGCTCATTTTTCATTGTTTCGCTTACCAAATCTAATTTACTTACAGTTTCTGAAATCAAATTATCTACTTGCAATTTTCCTAAGCGATATTCTCTCACATGCTGTAGTTTGACTTCAGGAGCAATAACATCATGAAATTTCTCAGTAATTTCTTTATCATTTTCATCTATTTCGGTAAATATCCTTTTTGATTCTGAAGTTTTTAACGTAGGTGCTATTTCATTTTTTAATTCATTAAATCGTTCTGTTAGTTCATCAAATGCAGTTAAATGTTTAGGATTTGTATCGATGATAAAATTTCCTATTACACTTCCTTTATGATGAAAAATTGCTGACGCTTCCGTAATCATGATAGCCTTTTCCCCTGTATCTTTTACAGTTTCCATCTTCGAATTAGCAATTCCCAAAAGCACGAAAGTGATAATAGTTGAGGCCGTAAATAAGCCAATTGTTATAAATAAAGCTACTCCATATTTCTGTCCAAGCTTTAAATTTCTCCATAATTTCATATTTGATAGCTTGTAGAATAGCCCTGCCTTTTTATGCTTATTGGCTTTTTTGGCTAGTTTATTTTTACCTTTCTCTAATATTCGAGTCTTTTTTACCCCTCTCATCCCGCAGCCTCCTTCTTAATGAGAACAACAATACACTCCAATAGAACTGGGAAATATGTAACAATTATCCTATTATCGTACTTAATTATAATGTAAACCAAATTGATTTTGAAGGAAAATATTACTTTTTACATAGGAAAAAGGCAAAGTACAAAGGTACTCTGCCTTTTCTCCTTATAAATAAGGATTTTCATGTTTAGCTAATAGGCGCTGCCATCTACTCTCAATCTCTTCTTCTAATTCAGCTAACATATCTTTATTTTCTTCTCTTAGTAAATGTTTTGTTTTCCCCATATATTTTAACCATTCTTCTAATTGTATTCTTTTCTTTTTCTCAACTGGATTGTAAGTGATCGTTGTAACACCTTCTTCAACCTCGTAAAGCGGGAAGAAGCATGTGTTAACAGCTGCCTCGATGATTTTCTCTCCGTAGCGGTCTTCTGATTTCCAGTTTAACGGACATGTAATGAGAAGCTTTCCATATACTGTACCAACATTTTGAGCATACCATTGTGCTTTCGCTGCTTTTTTTATCAAGTCTTGCGGGAATGCTTCAGATCCTGTAAATACATAAGGGATATTCGTTGCAGCCATAATTTGAGCAGTGTCCTTATGATGGAATGCCTTTCCTTGTTGAGTACGACCGACATTACTTGTGCTGGTCATATGTCCTTTTGGTGTTGAATAAGAAAGTTGTGAGCCTGTATTCATATAGCCTTCATTATCATATTCTAGCATGATGAGCTTATGGTTTCTTAAAGCAGTTCCGATCGCAGAGCCCATGCCGATGTCCATTCCTCCGTCACCCGTTACCATGACGAATGTAGCATCATCGGAAACATTTATTTCTCCCCGCTCTTTTAATTCTAGAAACGCCTCTACAGTCCCTGATAATGTAGCTGGACCATTTTGGAATAGATTGTGAATCATCGTCTGCTTATGAGATGTATGCGGGTAGGAAGTCGTGGTTACGTACGCACAACCCGTTTGGAATAAGACGACCACATCTCCTTCAATTCCTTTAAAAAACAACTCTAATCCTGTAAAAATCCCACATCCTGGACAAGCTCCATGACCTGATGCAATTCTTTTTGGCTTCGATGTTAATGAGCGAAGCGGTGGAATCTTCACTTTTAATTTATTTGTTACAGAATCCTTCTCAACATGAATCAATCCGGAATTATATACTTCTCCATGCTGAGGAGTGATGACAGGTTTAAGAACTTTTTCTTTATCCCCTGGGATATGTCCATAATAATCAAAAGACTTCACTTCATTATTAGGTTCTAAAGCACGTATCGCTTCATTAAAGAAGAACTCTGCATCATCTGAATAAAAGTCTTTACCACCTAGACCGAAAACTCGGCTAAGAACAATCGTTTTATTGTCTTTATCATCCTGTAAGGCTGATTTCACTTCATGAGTTAAATTTGGGCCATTGCCTCCGTAAGAATCTGCTCGCTCCCCAATCAAAAGTGCTTTCACATTTTTTAATGCTTCCCTTATTTCCTTTGATGGGAATGGGCGAATAATGTTTGGACTAATGACTCCAGCCTTGATCCCTTTCGCACGGAGACTATCCACTACATCCTTTGCGGTTTCAGCTGCAGAATTTAATAAAAACAGTGCAACTTCAGCATCTTCCATCATATATAAATCAAGTACTGGATATTCTCGACCAGAAATTTTCGCATATTCAGCTGCAACCTCTTTGAAAATATCACCTGCAGCATACATGGCTTCAGACTGTTGATAATGGTTGTTAATTAAATCATCACCATTCATATGAGCACCGATCGTAACCGGTTTTTTCGGATCACGAGCAAAATTATAGTTCGTTGGACACTCACCTACAAACTTTTGAACAACTTTACGATCCTTGAAATAGTTTACTTTCCGTTTCTGATGTGAAGTAAAGAAACCATCATATGCAACCATTACAGGCAAACGAACTTTTGCATTTTCAGCAATTTTTAAAGCCATAATATTCATATCGTATACAGCTTGTGGGGTCCTTGCCGTTAATATGACCCATCCAGTATTTAAAGCAAAATATAAGTCAGAATGGTCACCACGAATATCAAGCGGCCCACTAATCGAACGAGTAACTAAATTCATCACCATTGGAAAGCGTGTTCCCGATTGAACAGGAAGCTGCTCAAGCATGTACATTAATCCATTTGCACTTGTTGCGTTAAACACACGTGCTCCAGTTGCTGCAGCCCCGTAACAAATACCTGCTGATCCATGTTCACCATCTGCTGGAATTAATTTAATATTATGCTCTCCACGTGCCTTCATTTGATCTAAATATTGAGCAACTTCTGTTGAAGGCGTTATCGGAAAATAACCCATAATATGATAGTCAATTTGTGCAGCAGCCATCGCTGCCATTTCGTTACCACTTTCAAATGTTATTAATTGTTCTTCAATATGATTTACTGTATTTAATTGTTCTTCTAGCATCGCCATTATAATACCCCTCCTGTTACATAAGGAAAGTTATGTTTTACTCGATGAGAGTCAGCGAAGCCAATTGCTTCCCTCAACTCACTTAGGGCGGTTGTTGGACACGCCTCAACACACTTCAAGCAGCCTTTACAATATTGATAGTCAATCCCTTTCAGGAACATATGCTTCCGGCCCTTTTTATCTTCTCCTTCTTCCCATACGAAGCAGTAGTCTGGACAGACAGTATCACACGCAGCACAATTTATACATTGCGCCTTTTCAAAATTCGGCAGGAACCCTTGTCTTGAACCACTTAAATCTTTCAAAATACTATTTGCTTGCGTTGTCAGCACTCCACCAATTTCCTGTGTCTCATAGCCTAATTGTGGCATTGGTCGATAAAACGCTTTGCCCTCTGCCTGCTCAGGCGTTTCATATTTTTTAAATTTCACTTCATTATACCCACGTTCAAACGTGCGAATATTCGGTTCTACAAGATGTGGATATTTTTTCTCGAAAGTTTTTCGGATAACATCTTTCATTGATTCTGGGTCCAGGAAATCACAAATACGGAATAATGCACCAAGCATTGCTGTATTTACTCTTGTTTTTTCTTCAACCGCAATTTGCAATGCATCAACTGTTGCAAGTGTCCCGTATTCAAGTTTCAAATCTTGTTTAATATCATCAAAATCTCTTACAGTGTTGACCAAAATAATTCCATCAGGCTCTAAACCACTTACAACATTAACCGTTTTATACAATGCCTCATGAAAAACGCCAACTACATGTGGCTGTTCAATCGGACTATGTGCTCTAATTTCTACATCGCTATCACAAAAACGGATAAAACTTTTTACAGGTGATCCTTTCTTTTCGGATCCATATGATGAAAAGTTAGATCCATTAAGGCCCAGTCCAAGTACACCAGCTTCAGCTAGCATTTTCCCTGCTAAATTGGCACCGAGCCCACCAATAGATTCTAGTCTAATTTCGAAAAATCCAAGTTCATTTTTCTTTGGTAATATAGACATTTTCTCCCTCCCATTTTCAAACTCATGGAATATTTCTATTCAAAATTTTTAAAACCCCTATTGTTATTGTATTTGAATGTTTTATGTTCTGCTGTGACAAAAGTCAACATTTCATACTAAAGTTTGAAACAGATTAATAAAAACACTTCAAAAAGCTGTTATTATGGGCTTGAAAACGCATTCTTAATTATATAACAGAAATTCATTTGTACTATAACAGGATATTAATCAATTAAAACCAAGCAAATAGTCACTGTTTTATTCACTAACTGATTAGAAACTAATCCATTATTCCTGTTTTTAGAAGTTTAACCTGCTGTTTACTGTTCTATAGCAGGCTTTTTATGTTACGGTATTTATAGAAGGAATTATTTTTAGGGGGGTCATTATTTAAGGAGGAATCTATGAAGAAACGTGATTTTTACTTTGATAATGCCAAATTTATATTAATATTCCTTGTTGTTTTTGGACATTTGCTCCGTTCCTTTATTGAAGAAAATGAAGTTGTATTAACATTGTATAAAGTTATTTATACTTTCCATATGCCTGCTTTTATATTAATATCAGGTTATTTTGCAAAAGGGATTTTTAAGAAAGGGTATATTCCTAAAATCGCCAAAAAACTCATTTTGCCGTATCTGATCTTTCAATTCTTTTATTCTGTTTATTATTATTTTTTATATAATAAAGATGCCGTTAAAGTTGATCCGCTTGACCCAAATTGGTCATTATGGTTTCTCTTGAGCCTATTTTTCTGGAATTTGCTGCTTTTACTATTCGCGAAATATAAAGCTGCCTTTTCCATTTCTACTGCATTATTTATTGGGTTATTCGTAGGTTATGTGGACTGGATAAATAACTATTTAAGCTTATCAAGAACCTTCGTGTTTTTTCCGCTGTTTTTGATTGGGTATTATATGAAAAAAGAACACTTCTATTCATTAATAAAGCCGCACGTAAAAATCGTCTCGCTACTCATTATCACGAGTCTTTTTATTGGCTTTTATATTCAACCAGATATTAATTATGAATGGCTTCTTGGCTCTAAACCTTATTCAGAGTTAGATGTTTCTCCGCTAATCGCTATTTTTACGAGGTTTGGGTTTTATTTATTAAGCCTAATGATGGTTTTATGTTTTTTTTCGATTGTACCGAGAAAACAATACTTCTTTACGAGTCTTGGAAAAAATACATTGTACGTATATTTGCTACACGGCTTCTTCATTCGATTTTTTAGAGCAAGTGAAGCACCGAGCTTTTTCAGTGATCCAGATAGTTTTCTCTTGCTTGCATGCTTATCTTTATTGCTCACAATCCTGCTATCTAGTAAGATCATTACTTCCTTCGCCCAACCTTTAATTGAATTAAAAATAAATAAACTTAAAGGCATGAATGTTAGACTGCGTACCATTCTTCACTTTTACAGAAAGAAACGACTGAACTAAAAAATCGATATGTATGTATTACATGAAATCGGTAAAAGACCGCTAAACCCATATAAATGGGATTAGCGGTCTCTTTAAGTACGTCCCAGATAGGAATCGAACCTACGACCTACAGCTTAGGAGGCTGTCGCTCTATCCTACTGAGCTACTGGGACACGATGAAAAAAACAAAATTGCTTCAATGACAACAGTTATTATAAACCTAATTTTTAAGTGGAGTCAATCATTTCAAGTTAATGTTATCATGCTAATCAATGATCCGATGAAAAAAGCCAACATAATAATATTGACCTTTTTCATTATTATTCAATCAAAGCACCATTTGTTAAGCAATATTTTTAAGCCAAGTTAATATATGGACAACTTGGAATGGCTCAAACCAGGAAACTAAAAAACTTGGATTACTGAATTATTTTTTCTGAATCAGCCCGAAGCCGAGCCCAACAGGGTCTACCAAATAGGCAAGGTAAAAATCATCAAATTCCATTTTATCGCGTACAATCATCGCACCTTCGGATTTAGCTTTAGATATAGACTCATCAATTGACTCCACTTCAATTTGAATACGAATGCCATGAGGGTAATCACTTGGTCCTTTTCCAATTCCACCGTTAATCCCAGGAGTAACGTCTTTTCCTGTTTTAACAGACCAATAATCCCAATGAGGTTCAGCAACTTCCCAACCGAAAACCTTTGAATAAAATTCTGCAGCTTTTTCAGGCTCTTGATTATTTAGTTCGAAACCAATAACTCTACCCATTTCTTACCCTTCTTTCCTTGAGTTATTTACAATACTGAAACAAGTATTCTACATTTTTCATCAATATCCTTTCTTTATAATATATGAGAGGCACAACTTTTGCCTTCATTAGTCACCTTTTAGTTCTTTCAGAAATTCAGAGCCAATAAATAATATAGAAAAATAGACGACAACTGTAACTCCTATTTTCAACGCTAAAATGCTAATCTATCAAGCCTTTTCACACTCACTCATTTTAAATCTTGATAGTTTCGAATAAATCGAAATCCACTTAATTAAAAGAGATTTTCAGCTTTATATACGACACCCCCAACCGCACAATACTTTAAAGCTTATATTAATTCCAAAAAATGAAATTTTTCCCAAACTAGTTCGTATTTGTACCTAACTAAATAGGATGGTGATATTCATGAAAAAGTATTTATTATTACTTTTGCTTTTTTCCCTTGTATCATCTATTGTTTCATTTCTTTTAGGATATTGGCAGGTTGGTATGGTAATAGGTGGAGGGTTTTTGTTTATTTTAACTCAAGTGTCTCAATACTATTCAGTAAAAAATTCCGAGTATGTATATAGCAACCGAGTTCAATCAAACAATAAATACAAAAAATATGGTGATTAAGAAGAACTGTTGTATTCTTGTATTACATAAATTTAAATACAGTGTACACATCCACTTCCAAAGATGTAGGTGGTAAGTTCGAATTGCTATCAATCTTCTTGGCAATAGAGAGGTTGGCGTTTTTTTAATATTTACTACTCTCCTTTTTTTCATTTCGAATTGAAGAACTAATAATTTTCTAACTTCCTATTGTCTCAGTATATTTTAATGACATTTATACCTACTATTTGCCTTTTCGTAAAATTTTTTTCAAGCATAATAACGATTCTTCTTTTCTTTAACAGGAGAAACAGCAAGTATGGAATCCATTTTAAATATCCGTGCTTGCTTTTTAGTTAAACAATAAGCTCTTATATAACTTTCAGTCATCGCTCTCACAATTATCGGTCTTATAGAAAATGAATTATTCTTACTCAAATAAATAATCTCCACTTGAACACCTTCATTTAATGATCGCCTTAGTAAGTGATTCATGATGGCTTCCTCCTTTACCAATAATTATACACGAACCTTTGTTCGAATTCAATTGAATAAAGAACGAGTGTTCTCATATAATATTAAAGACAAACGCCCCAAAAAGGATGGTAAACATGAAAGAAAAAAAATCTTCTTAGTTGATATGCAGTCGTTAAAATTGACCCGTTGTTAAAGGAATTGAAAGTTACACTTAATCATACTGTTGAAAAAATTAGACTTGAACATGTTGTAGATGCTAGGATCGCTTAAAAGGTTTAATAAAAGTAACACAATTACAATCAATTCTAAATATGTTATTATTTAAACAATCATTTTATAATAATAAGTAACTACTAGTGGGTGAAAAAATGGAAATCATTTATGAAACAAACCGTCTCTACTTAAGTGTTTTTGATGTTAATCACTTGGATTCACTTAAAGAGCTTTGGGGCAGTGGAGAAGTAATGGCTTTATGCAATGGGACGACCCCCCACGATGTAATCCCTCAAGTAATAAACGGGTATCGAAAATGTTATCAGTTAAATGGTTTATCTGTATACGCAGTCATAGAAAAAGAGACTAATGAGTTTATAGGTGCTGCCGGCTTCAATATTACCAGTACGTTAGATAACATTGAATTAATTTATCATTTTAACAAAAGATCTTGGGGGAAAGGTTTTGCAACAGAAGCAGCCAGTGCTTGTTTAGAAATGGCCAAAAAACATGGTAAAGTTAAAATGATTACAGCCTCTGCTGATCCACAGAATGCAGGTTCATTGAAAATTTTGGAAAAAATCGGTTTTGCCTATAAAGGTACAAAATGGTTTGAAGATACGAAACAAGAAGAACCGTACTATGAATATAAATTATAGACATACCCTTTTCTTAAGTAGATTCCAAATCTACTTTTTTATTTGTTTTCACTTATTTTAGGTGTGTATCTCTTAAGTTATCACTCTACAAAAACTTTTCTTTTACTTATGACTGCTTTTTTGATATCTCATTAAGTTACTTCCATTTACATCTGTTGAAAAACCAAATTTCTCATAATAAGGAATCAACCTGTTAGGGCAGTATAGTTCAACTCTTTCTACATCTTTGATGAGGGGATGTGATAGTAAGTTGCTCATTAAAATTGTACCTATTCCATTGTTACGGTAATTTTCTTTCGCGATTACATCAAAAATAAATGCTCTATAGAGGGTATCTGTTATGGCCCTTGCAAATCCAACCACCTCTTGTGACTCATCATGAATCAATCCTATAACTACATTACTATTCTTTATTAATTGCTTGATCTCAAACAGTTGACGATTTTTTGTCCACCATTCATTTTTAAATAAACATGCTAATTCTTCTAGTTGGTCTTTACGAAACTCCTCAATTACAGTAAATTTCATAGCTACCTATCCTTTACATCTTAAATATTTACATTCATATTACCACGTTATTCCAATAACTTGATTAGTATGTTCGACTTTTAAAAACGTTTCTTCTAAGATCTAACAAGGTTACTTTTACAAACAGCCTCCATTTATAAAATGAAACCTATTAACCATATTACTCGTAGTACAAGAAACTAGTAACTAGGAGTGAGGTTCATGTATGAATACAAATTTGTTGATATTGCTATAGGGACTTTTAGTGCATATCCGAAAGAAGATTACCAAGAAATTATTCATGAGCACGCACGTCAGGGATGGAAGCTTCATCAAATCCTTACCCCGCCCTTTGCTGCAGAGGGACGAGCAATAACAATGGAACTGATATTTGAAAAGAAACTAAGTTGATTGTAGTGGAAGGCGCGAAGACTCCTCGAAAATGCATACGCATTTTCTCGTGCAGAGTTAATTCTGAGATGATTACTCAACGTCCTGCGGAAAAAGCGGACAGGTAAGACCCCGCAGGAGCTTCTTTTTTACTTTTTCATTCATCTTTAAGCAACTAAATCATGAACATACACCCAAATTCTCCATATAATATTCAAAAATGGAGTTGAACCTCATGGTAAAATGGATTGATGTATCTACTTCCAAACATCAATTAAAGCTCTTTGATGGAAACCGACTTATTAAAACATACCCAATCGCAGTGGGTAAGATCTTAACACCAACACCTTCTGGGGCATACAAAATAATTAATAAACAAAGGAATCCAGGCGGGCCATTTGGAGTGCTATGGATGGGATTATCCAAACCTCATTACGGTATACATGGGACGAACAATCCCGCTTCAATCGGAAAAAATGTCTCCCACGGATGCATTAGAATGTTTAACCATGATGTTTTAGAATTATCATCTATGGTTCCAGTTGGCACGACTGTTAAAATTCATATATAATAAATCACTTTACTAATCGAAACAACCCCTTGTCTCTATTCGATAAACTACTTAATATGAGTTTTAAACCTTTAATAAGTATTAGCCTATTTTTCCCATCTACATATCTTCGACTACAATATAGGCTGCTTTCACAGGTCCGTGCACACCTACAACAAGCTTTGATTCAATATCAGCCGAGTTGCTTGGTCCTGTAATAAAATTAATACATGAAGCGATATGCTCTCCGTTTTTCACCTTTTCACTGATCCATCTTGCAGCCTGAGTTAATCTTGGCACAATCGTACTTTTTGGAATGATAATGAGAGAAGCATGTGGCAAGAAACTAACCGTTCTTCCTTTGTCTTTGTTGCTGAAAAGAACAGCCGTACCAGATTCGGCGAGAGTAATATCACTAATAGTCATCCCAATATTCGCTCTTTCTGCTGCATGAATATTTTCTTCTCCTTTTGATGGATCCCATTCATAAAATTCAATATTCTCCTCCTGCCATATATGCGCAAATAGTGGTGCTAAACCGAATTCTTGAAAACGTGAATCCCTCCATGCTACAACTGGACCACCACCGTATTTAGCAACGCATTGCCTCACCGTTTCCAAAAGGTCATTTTTATTCGTCATGAAAAAATCAGTATGAATGCTATTGCATTGAAGCTTCAATACTTTTACTAAATCGTCCTTGTCTGCACTCTTTAATACATTATCCTGAGGCTGATAATTCCACTTTGGCTTTTCTAGTTCAGTTTTAAGCTCATTCCTACCCAATTGTTTTGATATTGTATGTAGAAATTCATTTCGATTTTGGATCGATCCTTTCATCAGTTCCTCTCCCCTTCAGAACGATTTTTATACCAGTCACGGAATCTCTCTTTATGAGGGGCAGGAAATTCACGGATTTCTGTCCATGCTTTTAATGGCCCAGGACCTTTCGATATTTTTTCACCGGCAGTAAAAGGATTCATCGCGGTTGGTGCTATTTTTGAGCCTAATTTATAAAGGGATGGAGATGCAGCGCCAAGTCCAAAAGCTTTCATCATCAGCTTTTCAGATATCGGTGCTTTGCCTTCTTTTTCAACGATTACTTGACGATGCTTATGAAGTAATTCATGCAATGGAATTTTGACAGGACATGCTTCTGTACAAGCACCACATAATGTTGAAGCATATGGAAGCTCCTTATAGTCCTCATATCCCCCTAGAAGCGGTGATAAAACAGCACCAATCGGTCCTGAATAAATAGAACCATATGAATGGCCGCCAACCTGACGATACACTGGACATACATTGACACATGCTGCACAGCGGATGCATTGGAGAATGGACTGGAATTCACCACCGAGAATATCGGATCTGCCATTATCAACAATAACTAGATGAAAATCTTCCGGGCCGTCAACATCCCCTTCATCTCTTGCACCTGTTAGCACCGTCACATAGCTGGACAGCTTTTGGCCTACTGCACTCCTCGTTAATAAACTAACAAGTATATCTAATTCTTCAAATGAAGGTACTAGTCTTTCCATTCCCATTACAGTAATTTGTGTCTTCGGTAATGAAGTTACTAAGTCGGCATTCCCTTCATTTGTTACTAAACAAATGGAGCCTGTTTCGGCAACAGCAAAATTACAGCCTGTAATCCCAACATCAGCTGTTAAATATTCATTTCTTAATGTTTCTCTCGCATGCCAAGCTAATTCTTCAGGACGATCTGATTTATCATAATTAATTTTTTTTGTAAAAACATCCTTCACTTGCTGTCTATTTTTATGCATGGCTGGACCGACAATATGGGAAGGTCGATCATCATCTAGTTGAAGAATATATTCCCCTAAATCTGTTTCAAGGACTTCACAGCCAGCCTTTTCGAGCACAGCATTAAGGTTAATTTCTTCTGTCACCATTGATTTGGATTTAACAATTTTCTTAGCATTTTTTTCTTTTATGACATCCCGAATATATTGACTAGCCTCTTCAGCATTCTTGGCAAAATAAACATGCCCTCCCCTATTTGCAACGCTTTCACTTAGCTGAAATAAATAGTAATCGAGATTTTCTAATACGTGTTGACGAATTTCCTCTCCGAGAGAGCGCCATTCTTCCCAGTTTCCAAGCTCTTCAGCTGCAGCTAATTTACGTAAGCGAAGATTATCTTGTACACCTGATACCGCTCTTCTCATAAAAGCATTATGTATCCCAGCGTCTACTCGATCATTAAAACTGTCTGTTCCAATTTTCATTGACATTCTTCAAGTCACCCTTTTCATAAAAAGTCCTTTATCAATCATTAGCGACTATTTAACACTTCAGCAATATGAAGAACCTTTATTGGTTTACCAACACGTTCTATTCTCCCGCCAATATTCATTAAGCAGCCCCCGTCAGCACCAATTAAATATTTTGCCTTCGTTTCCTCAATATGCTTCACTTTTTCATCAACCATTTGTTCAGATATTCGAGCCATTTTTACTGAGAAGGTTCCCCCGAACCCACAGCAATTATGTTTACCAGGAAGCTCTGTCATTTCAAGACCTTTAACATTTCGCAAAAGAAGCATCGGTGTTTCTTTCACACCCAATAATCTTGTCATATGGCAAGAAGTATGAAAGGTTGCACTTCCTTCCAATCGTGCTCCCACATCTTCAACCTTTAAAACATCAACAATAAACTGTGTTAATTCAAATGTTTTTGCTGCTAATCCTTTTGCTTTCAACTCCCAAACAGGATCCCCTTTAAAAATAGTAGGATATTCATGAAACATGTATGCACATGAGCCTGATGGAGAAACAACATACTCTGCATGCTCGAACGCTGTAATCATTCTCTTCATTGCTTCCTTTGATTCCTTTACATATCCGCTATTATAAGCAGGCTGTCCACAGCAAACCTGTGATTCAGGAAAATCAATTTCACAGCCAAGCCGCTCTAGAACCTCAACCGTTGCCTTGCCTATATTTGTTTGAAACATATCAACAATGCATGTCGCAAAAAGACTAACTTTCATAACATCATCCCTCTTTCTAAAACAAGTAGTACTTTTTAACGTAACATGAAATCCCGATAAAATTTGCACTATATTCTAAATTTTACTACAAATCTAGTTACATGCGTTGGGTTTTTTACTTTAATGCATTAATCTTGTTACTTGTAAAAGCAAAAGCTATGATGAACTGAAACATAAAAGGGGTTCCTGCCTATCAATTTCGTCAACAATAAGTTATAATTACTAGTTGATGTTTTATTATTTTTAAAGGGGCTCCAATAAATGAAAATTATTTGTTCGACTTTAAATGCAAAATACATTCATACGAATATTGCCATTCGCTATTTAAAGGCATTTGCTCAACCTGAATTTAATATTGATCTCGCAGAATATACGATTAAAGATCCCGTTATGAATATCGTTACAGATCTCATTCAGAAAAAACCTAAAATTATTGGCTTTAGCTGCTATATATGGAATATTGAAGAAACAATTAAAGTTGTAAAAATGATTAAGAAGATTGATCCTTCTATCAAAATTATCGTAGGGGGTCCTGAAGTTACATATGATGTGATGGATTGGATGAACTCAGTTAATGAATTTGACTTTATTGTCATTGGAGAAGGGGAAGAAACGTTTAAACAACTACTAGTTCAGTTAACTAGCGAACACAACATCGAAAATGTACATGGCATTGCCTACCGGAAAGATGGAGTGGTTAAGATTAATCCACAACGCAATAAGCTCGACTTGCGGGATCTGCCGTCACCATTTAGGTTTGAGGAGGATCTTCCTCATCTTTCAAAACGTGTTACTTATATTGAAACAAGTCGCGGCTGCCCATTCTCTTGTCAATTTTGTCTTTCTTCCATTGAAGTTGGTGTACGCTACTTTGATCGCGAAAAGATTAAAGAAGATATTCGTTATTTAATGAACAATGGTGCAAGGACGATTAAGTTCGTTGACCGTACATTCAATATAAGTCGGAGTTATGCAATGGAAATGTTCCAATTTCTTATTGATGAGCATTTGCCCGGTACCGTTTTTCAGTTTGAAATTACAGCTGATATTATGCGGCCGGAAGTCATTGAATTTTTAAATAAAGAGGCGCCACCAGGATTATTCCGCTTTGAAATCGGTGTTCAATCAACAAATGATTATACAAATGAACTTGTCATGAGAAAACAGAATTTTGAGAAGCTATCTCGTACCGTTACGATGGTAAAAGACGGAGGGAAAATCGACCAGCATCTCGACTTAATCGCTGGTTTACCAGAAGAAGATTATCACTCCTTCAGAAAAACATTTAATGATGTTTTCGCAATGAGACCAGAAGAGCTTCAGCTAGGATTTTTGAAGTTATTAAGAGGGACTGGATTGCGATTACGTGCAGAAGAGCATCATTATGTCTATATGGACAATGCGCCATATGAGATGCTCGGAAATAATGTTCTATCATTTGACGATATCATTAAAATCAAACAAGTTGAAGATGTGCTTGAAAAATATTGGAATGCACATAGAATGGATTTTACAATCGAATATATCGTGTCAAATGTTTTTCCATCTGCATTTGATTTCTTTCAGGCTTTCGGAACATATTGGGAGGAAAGAGGCTGGTCAAGAATTGGCCATCAATTGGAGGATTTATTCAAGCGTCTTTATGAATTTCTGCAATCGGAAGAAATAAATGATTTAGAAATTATTAAGGACTTAATGAAATATGACTATCTTTCAAGACAAAAGTACAAACCAAGAAAACCTTGGTGGAATATAAGTTTAGATAGGCAGAAGAGATCGGCTATTTATCAAAGCATTCTACAAAACCCTACTCCATTTGGAACGAAGTTTGTAGAACTCCAACTGAATGAAAAAGATATTTATAAACATACCCTAATCGAAATGCTATCGTTTAATATTGAAGACTATTTTATAAATGGAAAAATCCGAAAAAACCCTACTATCCTTCTTGCTTATTTCGATTCGATTAATGAAAAGACATTACTTTTCTCAGCTCTTTCCAAATAAGTTTAAGCAAAGAACCGGCAATTACTTGAACCGGTTCTTTGCTTTTCATTCAAGCTCTTCCCTTTCTTCCTGCTTTCGAGTTTCGGTTTGCCCCTTTCATTGGATTTTCTCCTGCACTAAACTCAGTTGAAAAATCAGCTTCTTGCAAATTTTTTTTCGGTGTTTTCGCATACTTTTCTGCTGCATCAAATTGTGCCTTTCTCTTCACCATTACAAATACCTCCTATTCACCAGCATCTTACCCTTTAAAAGAATAAAGATAAATATTCCAACAACAAACGAGATGGCTTTATTCTATTGTTTTCTTTTCTCATATTTTCATTCATTCTTATTACTTACGATAAATTTGAAAAGTGATTCATAAAATAATTCGATTAACGAATGCTAATAAGTAAAATGGCATGAAAAGGTGAGAACATGAAAAGAAAAGAAGAAAATGAGAATATACAAGCTGGGGAAAATATTGGTATTGATGAAACACTTCCACACCAAATTGAGGCACCTAGTTTTAAAGGCACCGGGATTAAAATGGAGCCAACTTTCAAGAATTCACATGATGTCATAATTGGTGACAGTTCGTATGCTTCCGAGCAATCCCCATTAGAAAATTGGAGTGAGAATACTGATCCTGCGATTATGGCTGGAGATGAATGGGTCCATCCAACAAATGATATCGGCTGGAATACAGGAGAAAACAAAGATTTGCTCGAAAAGAAAAAGCGGCCAAATGCTAGTCCATTTATGCACCCGACACATGATGTCAGCAGGGGAACAGATTAAGAAATGGACATAGGCTCGTCTTATAACACAGCAAGATATAAAAAAATCCGGGAACATAGTCCCGGATTTTTTTATCCAATAATTATTCTTTCTTTCGGATAATGATAGTTCGTCTTTTTCTCTTTCCCACCAATAATAAACAGGAAGGAAGTTAAACCAATTCGACCAATAAACATCAAGATCATAATAATGCATTTCCCTACTATGCTTAAGTCTGGGGTAATTCCCATTGACATCCCTGTTGTACCGAAGGCTGAGCATACTTCAAAGATAATTTCGATAAGCTCATGCTGTTTTTCTGTAAAGCACATAATTAAAACGGAAATTAAGCACATTCCACTAGCTAGTATAGTAATCGCCAATGATTTTAATATATCATCTTGATGCAATTCCCGATTAAAAATTTTAATATCACGAATTCCCTTCGCAAAATGAAAAATAAACAAAATGTTTAATGCAAAAGTTGTCGTTCTTATTCCGCCACCAACTGAACTTGGAGAGGCACCAATAAACATTAATACACTTAGCACTAATAATGTTGGCAATGAATATTCACTTACATCCATTGTAGTGAGTCCAGCACTTCTTGTCGTGGCTGACTGAAATAAGGCATAGAAAAAGCTTTGGTGCCATGACATCCCTTTAAAATAATGTCGAAATTCTAAAATTAAAATCGCAATCGTTCCAACAACGAGCAAAATTGCGTAAGTAAGTGTCGTTAGCTTTGTAAACAAAGAAAACCGAAAAGCAAGACCTAGTTCATTCTTTTTATTATATAAATACTGTTTTGCTTCTATTAACACTGGAAAACCAATTGCGCCAAGGGCGATCAAAATAATATTAATGAGTTGAACAAAGTAATCACTCTCAAAAGGAACGAGTGAGGAACCGGTTATATCCATTCCAGCATTTGTTGTCGCACTGACAGAAGCAAACAAACCATGGAGAAATGCTTCTTCCCATGCCGAATAATATTTTAAAAAATGAAACCCTAAAATGATTGCTCCTACTAGTTCAATGACAAGAATAATTTTAATGATTTCACGAATCAAATTAACGAGCCCTGATAAAGCGAATTGGTTATGATCGGCCATTATTAATCGACGGCTGCGCAAACCAATTTTCCTGCCTAAAATCAACCAAAAAAACGTTCCTAATGCCATAATTCCAATTCCGCCAAATTGAAGCACGAACATAATAACAAAGTAACCGAATGTACTATATGTTTCGGAAATATTTACAACCGTTAAACCGGTAACACTTACTGCACTTACCGCTGTAAAAACCGTATCAATGAATGCTACCTTTACACCTGGCAAATGGACTGCAGGAATTCTTAATAATAATACAGAGACTGTAACGGCCAATAGATAATAGCCTGATATAGCCTGAGCGGGTGATAATTTTTTCAGCCAGACTTTTATCTTTTTCCACATTGAATAATATTTTCCTTTCATTCGTTTTTATCTATCCTATCATAAAGAAAATATTTGTTAATTGAAAGTGTAAATTAAGAAAAAATATTACCACTTATGAAATTGAATTTTTACATCATACTACCATTACAGAGGATTTTCTTCTGTCCTAATTTTATAGAGGAGATGAAATACATTGGCAAATAGCAGCAATAAATTACTTGTTCCTGGTATTGAACAATATTTAGATCAAGTTAAGTATGAGATTGCCCAAGAATTTGGCGTCACATTAGGATCTGATACTGCTTCACGAGCAAATGGTTCCGTTGGTGGAGAAATAACAAAAAGACTCGTACAACAAGCTCAAGCACAATTAGGCGGGAACAATAAATAATCTAAAGTATGACATGTTCCTCGTTGTGAAAGCAAATCACATATATTTCTTAGACAAGAATAAAAGTCCGGATTTCTCCGGACTTTTTATTTATTCTTATGTTTTTGGTTTTCATTAATATGACGCTGTTTATTAAATACCTTTTCTTGTTATTGCTGATTATCTTGATGCTTTTTTTGATTCCCTTGTCCCTTTTTCTGATTCCCTTGGCTTTTTTGCTGATTGCCTTGATGGTTTTGGCCTTTCCCTTGGCCTTTTTGCTGATTGCCTTGATGGTTTTGGTTATTTCCTTGACCTTTTTGTTGATTCCCTTTACGGTTTTGGTTATTTCCTTGACCTTTTTGTTGATTGCCTTGATGGTTTTGGTTATTTCCTTGACCTTTTTGGTGATTGCCTTGATGGTTTTCTTGATAATTTTGCTGTTTTTGCTTCTCGTTATTTTTTTGTTTCTTTTCTATATTTTTGTTTTGATTATTTTCGTTCTTCCAATTAGATGAATGTTGATTATGATTGCTCTCTTTTTTCTTATCCTGTCCAGGACTCTGATGGTTGTTTTTGTTTGCCTGCCCTGGCGGAATTTGTTTATCCCCTTTATTTTCTTTCGTAGACTTCGAACTTGACTCCATTTTATTTTGAGAGGTTGACTGGCTTGCTTTTAATTGATTTTCTTTATATTGACCTGTAGTAAGTCCCTTATCTTTTGCTATTGCTCGCTCCTCTTTTGATCCCTCAACAACCTTTAATTCAAGCTGTTCACTATTAATCATATTTTTTATTTCTACCATTTCTTTTTTCCAGCGGTCATTTAACTCTAACTCATTCTCTTTCTCGGATACAGCAGCGAGCAATACTGAATGATTATTATGGATAAATCCCTGTTCTTTCATCTCTCGAACAATTTCACTCGTTAAGACGTGAATAGTTTTCTTTTTCCAATTATGAAGATTAGCAATAATTTGTTTTCCATTTTCATTGTAAGGCGTCATTTCAATTACTTGGAATTTACTATTGACGCCTAATTCAATACTTGGGTTTGCATCAATCGACATATATGCATATACTTCATTATCATTGGAAAAAGGCATGAGCATTGCAAATACTAAAAAAAACAATAAGGCAACAGCGAAAGCTGCCTTCATTTTAAAACTTTTTAAAAAGTCGAGTAGGAATAATTTCCTTCTTTCTTCTTGAACAACAGGAAAAAAATCAATTTCCTGGCCAATTTCATAGTGTTTATGATGATTACTGGCACGGAGAAATTCACCTTCCGGCGTTAGGAGCGTTAAAAAATCCTTATTTATTTCCATGATTATTCCTTTTTTCACGCTTCCAACACCCCTTTTATGTAATCCTTTAAATAAATATAATCTCCGATTAAGATTAGCGAAATAGCAATAATATATTTCCGATTTCTTTCGATTGTTTTTCTGCTTATTGAAACATATTTTTCAAGTTGTTTAATAGGAAGTCGCTTTTTTTCAAGTAAACTATTTTTCAGGTCAGATTCACCAGCAAGTATTTGTGCAACGGTCATTGCGTTTTTTCGTGCATCTGCATGCTTTGGTGTTTGTTCAATTAAGTCTTGAAATGATAAGTCAAACTCTCGGAGTACTTCAATAAATTGCTTTATCTCATCACGTCTTAATTCTTCATCGGTTTTCTTTCGGTAGTTCTCTAGGGATAATTCATCCTCAATGTAAGAACGTGGAAATTCATCTTCATCTAGTTCAGTGGAAATCTCAAAGCTTAGATTTTGATGTTTTACTTGTGTACGAATATAGTCAATAACTCTCCGTTTAATGAGAACCTCAGCAAAGCTTATAAGAGAATTCCCTTTTTCAGGACTAAATTTTTGGATCGCTTCATTAAACGCGATTAGGCCAATGCTAAATTCATCATCTGACTCATAGATATATCTTTTACAAACAGATGACACTGTTTTTGCAATAAATGGCTTATATGTTTCGATTAATTCATTTTGTAGTTGTATATTGCCCTGCTGTATTGCGATTATCGTTTCTTCAAGTGTGTTTTTTCGCTTTTTTGCCATGAACAGCATACTTAGCATAGCCTCACCTCTTTACCCAACACATTATACCATACGAGGCAACGCTTGTTTTTATAAGGGTCAGCTATGATACAAGAAAGCCACAAAAATAGAGCGGCTTTCTTGCTAATTGTTCATGCTTTACTATTGTTTATTTTCGTTCTTTTTTTGTTTTTGCTCATGTTAATGTTTTTGATGCTCATTCTTCATGTTTTGTTTATATTCTTTTCGTTCTTGCTTCTCCTGATTTTTCATTTCCTTCCATTGCTTCTTTGCTTCTTCACGTTTTACCTTTTCTTCTTGTTTAACTAATTTACGTGCTTCTTTCTCTTTTTCACGTGCTAATTTTACCTGCTCGTGCTCTGCTTGTTTTTCTTGTTTTACCTTAGCCTTTGTCTCTTTTGGGACATTTACTGAAATGGCAGCAGCTTCATCAGTCTTTTTCATTTCATTATTTACTTTCACTTCTTTAGTCACTTCAGAATTCTCATTATTATTTGGTTTTTCATCTGTAATAACATCTTGTTCTTCATTTTTTAGTTCATATTTTTTCTCAAGTTTAGCGATTTTCTTCGCCAACTTTGCATAGCTTTTTTCAATATTTTTTTGTAAAGCTGCCTTCGCAACCGGATTTTTAACTTTTTCTAATGCTGCTTTAAGAGCAATGATATTTTGTGAAAGTAATTGATTTACTTCATCAGTTGCTCCTTCCTCTTTGGTCACAACATCTATTTTTCCATTTTCAACTTTCGGATTTTCGGTTTTTGTAGATTCCTCAGTTGAATCTTTATCATTGGAAGCAATATTTTCTATGTTTGAAATATGTTCAATCGCCTTTTTAATTAATTCAGTAGCTTCATCTTCCTTTCCATTTTTAAAAAGGACATCTGCTTCTGCAAATCGTTCTGCGGCATATTCAGCAAGTATTTTTGCTTCTTTCTCTTTATCAAAAGTAACAGCTAAATGCATTTTTTCGAATGCAATTTTAGCAAAATAGAAGAAACTTCCTGGTATTAGAGAAGGTGTCTCTGTCTCATTCACTTCTTGCTTAGATGTATTCGTTACACTATGGGGTAAATCAACAGTCTGATATGTTTTTTCTACAGTTTCATCCTTTTCATTTGCAAATGCATTTGTAGTAGAAAAAGTAAGCGTACCTGCAATGACTAAAGCTAGTGTACCTTTTGTTATTTTTGCCAATTCTTTGTTAGATAAGTACTTCATTCATTTCACCTCATAGTTGTATTTAAGCGGCCCGCTTATTCATTACATGGGTACGAGAGGAAAGAAGATTTTTTTGGGGGTGCAAATATGAATTTTTGGCAAACGCTAAAAAAGCACTATCATTATTATTCAAAAATAGGACTAGCGCATGATCTTGAGTTGCTTGAAAATTTTTTTCTACTACAATATCTCTATGTGATACTATCGATTTTTTTTAATGCTGTTTTACGACTGAAAGATGATAAAAATAAAAAATAGAACCTTTTTCAAACTAGAAAAAGGTTCTATAAAATAAACTTAATTCACATTCACATATAATTTCATATGCATAGCAAAGCTTAGCTTCATCATTCTTTATCTTGATTTTGCTTGTTTCCATCATTCCTATCTGTTTTAACAATTTTCAAAAGCTCTTCAAGCATATTCTCCATATCATTACGTGTATATTGTCGTTTCTCTGAAACGGAAACTTGAGACTCATTTTCCTCTTCCTGTTCTTCAACTGTCTCCGCTCGTTCTTCTAATAAATATGCAGGAATTAAATCTCCATCTGGTGTTGCATACATTTTATTTAAACGACGAGTCTCTTTATCAAAAAAGCTATATACAACAGGAATGACAAATAAAGTTAAAAGTGTACTACTTATTAACCCGCCGATAACGGCAATTCCCATCGGTTGATTAATTTCTGTCCCTTCTCCAATCCCCAATGCAAGAGGAATTAAGCCAAGAATCGTTGTTAAAGCTGTCATAAAGATCGGTCTAGCTCGATCTTTAACTGAAATGACAATGGCGTCATATGCTTTTAATCCACTTTTTTTCTTTTTATTAATATAATCTGCAATAACGATCGCATTATTAACGACAATACCAGCTAAAACAATAATTCCTATAATCGCTGTAATCCCAATCGGTGTTCTTGATGCTGTCAGGGCAATTGCCACTCCAATCACCATAAGTGGTACTGTAAACATAATGACGAAAGGATATTTCAAGGATTCGAATTGGGCAGCCATCACAAGATAAATAAAAATAATCGCTAACACGAACGCCATAATCATATCATCCATTGCAGAATCTAATAGTTCACGCTCTCCGCTGAAGACAATTTCAGTTTCATCAGGGAGATTAAGCTCTGCAATTTTTTTATCAACAGCTTTAGACACAACTCCTAAGTTAGTTGTTGACTTATATTTTAGGGTAAATTGAACAGCTCTTTGCTGGTTTATACGTTGTATTCTGACAGGCCCTTCTCCTTGCTCAATATTTGTTACATCACCAAGAGCAACATAGCTTCCATTAGGCTTTTTAATGAGAAGTGTTTTTAATTTATCTAAATTCTGCGTTACTTCCTTGTCATATTCGACGAATATACTATAAATATTCGATTCTTTATCAATCATTTGCGTTGCCCTATTCCCACGTGTAACATCATTCACCATCATCGCAATTTGCCCAGGAGCTAAACCATGCTCTAATGCTTTGTCACGATCAACAGTAATTTGAACTTCTTCAACTGCATTCATTAAATCTGTTGATAATTCTGTCACATCATCAAGTTCTTTTAACTGTTCAAATATTTGATCAACATTCGAATTTAGTTGTGTCATATTCGAATTCCTTACACTAAAAGTTAATGTGTTTGGAGTCGATCCTGATGAAGATTGAGCACTAAAACTTAATTTCGCAGTTTGATTTGCTGTTTTAGCAACTCTTTCTAGAGTTTTCTTGATGTCATCAACAAATTGTAAAGTTGAGCGTTCACGTTTATTTAATCCCTTCATTTTCACATAAAACTCTGCGACATTTGCATTTTTCGAGCCACGGAAGGAGCCTTCTTGAGTTGTACCGGTCAGACTTACATATGTATCAACTTCTTCTTCCTCTGCTAGCTCTTTTTCCATTGAAGCAACAACTTTCTCCGTTTCAGTTAATGCAGTCCCATTTTCTAAATCAACACGTATCGTAAAAAATCCTTCATCTGTACTTGGCAGAAATTGCGTTCCTACTGTCGTTAACCCATATGCCCCACCACCAAGAAGCAAAAGTGAAATGATAATAACAGCAGCACGATGCCGCAGTGACCACTTAACAGCTTTTTCAAGATTGAGCATGATGATAGAGTTTTGTCTTTTTATTTCAATGTCTTTTTTCGGAGCCTTTAACAGTCTGCTTGCAAGCATTGGAACGACTGTAAGAGCGACAACTAATGAAGCAAATAAACTAAAGGAAATAGTCATTGCAAATTCTGTAAAAAGTTCACCAATAATCCCTGTTATGAACACAACAGGTAGGAACACGGCAACAGTCGTCAAAGTAGAAGCTGTAATCGCCCCACCAATTTCTTTCGTTCCATCCATTGCAGCTTCTTTTGAATTTTTCCCCATCGACAAGTGACGATAAATGTTTTCAATGACAACAATTGAATTATCGACAAGCATTCCAATTCCAAGTGCAAGTCCACCCAATGTCATAATATTAAGTGTGAACTTCGAGAAATACATGAGAACAAATGTGAAAATGACGGAATACGGAATCGATATGCCAATAATCAGGGGGCTTTTCACATTTCTTAAGAAGAAGAAAAGTACAATCATGGCGAACAACCCACCAAGGATTAAGGAATTGGAAATATTTCCAATAGCAAGCTGAATAAAATCACCTTGATCAAAAAGAACATCATAATCAATATTTTCATATTTCTCTGTTGCCAATAATTTATCAAGCTCCTGTTTGAATTCCCGGGATACTTCAGCAGTATTGGCATCCGACTGCTGTAAGACGCTTAATAATACCGAGGGAGCTTGGTTTGTTCTTGTAATCGTTCGGTCATCTTGATTTCTTAGCACTACCTGACTAATTTCCTTAAGCTTTATTTTACTACCATTAAGAGGGTTCATTGCTACAGTAAGATTTTTTAACGTCTCAATTGAATCAATCGAACTGATGATTCTGGTCGTTAATTCTTTGTCACTAGTTAAAATCGTATCCCCAGGCAATGATATATTATTTGATTGAATCACATTGACAATATCTTCTTGGCTTAACTTATATTCCTGTAATTTTTCTTGATTAAGCTCAACACGTACCTCTTTAATTTCCGTCCCTGAAAGGTTTACACTCGCAACACCATTAACCTTTGTCAGTTCCAATTTCAACTGATCGGCAATTTGTCTTAACATACTCGCATCTTCGTTAGAACTAAGTGACAATTGAATGACCGGAAATTGTGATGGATCGAATTTTAAAAATCGTGGACGATCTACTCCATCAGTCATTGGTGTTTGATCGATGCGTTGCATCACTTCATTTTGAATGTCATCAATATTTGTAGTCCAGGAAAATTGTAGTAAAATTAGATTTGCACTTTCTTGTGAGGAAGAGGTCATCGTTTTTACCCCAGGAAGTGTTGCAAGATTTCCTTCCAATGGTTTTGTCACCTTTTCCATTACCTCTTCAGGACTTGCTCCTGGATATGTTGTCACAACAACCCCGACTGGCGGATTAATATCAGGAATTAGCTTCATCGGGATATTTAAGAGAGAAACGATACCGAGGATTAAGATTAAAAACATCGTTACAAGTGTAAAAATCGGTCGTTTAATCGAGAAATTACTAATTTTCACAAATGATGCTCCTTTCAAATGGACTGTATATGTACATTAATTTGGATATCATATCAAGCCTATATTTAGACAACCCATTATAACTATATAAAAGGACATATGACGGTGCAAGCAAACATACTACAATTTATGTGTAATATACGTGAAACCGAATTTAGTTCATTAAATACAAAAAATGAGAAAGCAGCCATTAAGCTGCTTTCTCATTTTTTGTAATAGTAAAGCCAGTAACCCCGTAAACGACAGTTAATAGTGGGGATAATAAACAAAAAAAGGTGAAGGGCAAGTACTGGATTGTCTCAACCCCCAAAACACCTGTTAAAAATACACCACATACACTCCAAGGCACTAACGGATTAACAACCGTCCCCGCATCCTCTAGCACTCTTGAAAGGTTTTTAAGCTGCAGCCCTGCAGCTTCATATGAATTTTGAAAAGCATTTCCAGTTAATAAAATCGAGAGATACTGCTCTCCAAGTAAAAAATTGATGCCGATCGCTGTACAAGCTGTCGAAGCAATTAAAGTTGAAACTTTCCGTAATAATCGTTGCATCCCTTTTAACAATGCTGGTATAATTCCTAATTTAAACAAAAGTCCTCCCATTGCGAGAGCTAATAATACTAAAGAAATGGAAAACATCATACTTTCAATCCCTCCGCTTGAAAGAAGGGCATCAATTTCCTTTGACCCACTGTTTGATTCAAACCCAGAAAAAAGGATATTCATCATTTTATCAAAAGCAAAATCCTTTTGAATAAAAAGACTACATATTAATGCGGATATAATTCCGGCAGATAATGTAACAAGTGCAGAAACTCTCTTTAATGCACAAATAGCTAAAATAATAAAAGGTATCACAGAATACCAATGAACAAATCCAAGTTCCAATAATGTTTTCTTTAAAAAAGTTATTTTGGAAAAGTCAGCAGCAGCCTCTCTAGGTGATAAAAACGCGAAAAGAATAAATGAGATAATGAAAGCAGGTACGGTTGTCCATGCCATATTACGAATATGCTCGAACATATCAACTTTCACAATCATTGATGCTAAATTTGTTGTATCAGAAAGAGGAGACATTTTGTCCCCAAAAAATGCACCGGAAATAATAGCGCCGGCTGTAATAGAATCAGATAATCCAAGTGCTGATGAGACGCTCATAAAAGCAACACCTAACGTAGCTGCTGTTGTTAGTGAGCTACCAATACTCATTCCAATTATGGAAGTAACGACAAATGCAATCGCATAAAAAAACTTCCCATTTACTACTTCTAAGGCAGAATAAATGAATGTCGGTATTGTTCCACTCACCATCCAACTGCTAATTAGCATGCCAATGAGAAAGAAAATAAATATCGCTCCTAAACCCGATTTGGCGCCATCTATTAAACCAGCCTCCAACTCCTTAATCTTCACCTTTTTTACAATTCCATATAAAAATAACGCCATAATGGCTAGTACAATAGGAATATGTGGGACAACACCAGCAAAAATAATAGCAGAGCTAATTCCACCTAATAAAATAAATGTAATGATAAATGCTTCAATCGGTTTTAATGTAATGGCTTGGTCTTCCTTCATTGATTCTTCCTCCTTAAATAAAAAATAAAAGAGCTCAACTGAAGAAAGAGCTCGTGTAAAATATATTTAATCCACTAACTTACTTGAACGCTTTTTAGCATTAAAGCAAAATATAATATTAATATAATAATAGGATTGCATTTTGTCAAGAAAGCTTTTTGTTGTTGCTTTCCAAGCAATAAAAAAACGGTTCCTAAAATAGGAACCGTTTACCAAATTTAATGTTCTGAATCCATTGGATTATATAATTTCACATCCGGATTTTTTTCTTGGAACCAACGAAGTGCAAAATCATTCTCAAATAAAAATACATTCTTCTCGAATCGATCATGAACGAGCACACTGCGGGAACTTGAAAGATTTTCGCTCACTTCATCTCCTTCAACCCAGCGGACAATTTTCGAACCAATTCTTTCCATAATCACT
This sequence comes from Cytobacillus sp. Bva_UNVM-123, assembly GCF_046351715.2. Taxonomy (NCBI): domain Bacteria; kingdom Bacillati; phylum Bacillota; class Bacilli; order Caryophanales; family Bacillaceae; genus Cytobacillus; species Cytobacillus sp. Bva_UNVM-123. The sequence continues at coordinate 1,864,506 of NZ_CM177772.1, read as the reverse complement.
TCAGTATTATATTCATTTCTCATTCTATGTTCAAACACTTCAAACTGAAGCTGTCCGACTGCACCAAGCAATAAATCCTCTGTTTTCACCGTTTTATAAAGCTGAATGGCCCCTTCCTGAACAAGCTGCTGAATACCTTTATGAAAATGCTTTTGTTTCATTACATTTTTTGCATACACTTTTACGAAGAGCTCAGGAGTGAATTGCGGAAGCCGCTCAAACTGAAAATGATCTTTCCCCGATGTTAGTGTATCCCCAATTTGGTATGTGCCCGTATCATAAATACCAATAATGTCGCCACTCACAGCCGTATCAACAGTTGTTCTATCATCCGCCATAAATTGTGTTGACTGTGAAAGCTTAATTTGCTTTTCAAGCCTTGGAATATTTACAGACATCCCTCTTTCAAATTGCCCTGAGCATATTCGCAGGAAAGCAATTCTATCACGATGTGCTGGATTCATATTAGCTTGAATTTTAAAAATAAATCCTGAAAAGCTTTCTGAAAGCGGATCAATTTCACCCACAGTTGAATTGCGTGCCTGTGGAGGTGGAGCGAATTGCAAGTATGACTCTAAAAATGTTTGGACACCAAAATTCGTTAATGCACTGCCGAAAAATACTGGAGTGAGCTCTCCGTTTGCAATTCTTTCTGCTGAAAATTCATTTCCCGCTTCATTCAGCAGCAAGATTTCTTCAAGTGTCTGCTCATAAAGACCTGAACTCTTTAATGTATGCTCCCCATCAATCTCACCGTCTTCATTTAAAGCAACAAAACGCTTCTCTTCGTCAACACGAAATTGTTCAATCCGCTTGTTAAAACGGTCGTAAATTCCTAAAAACTCTTTCCCCATACCGATCGGCCAGTTCATAGGATATGATTCGATTCCCATCACTTCTTCAAGCTCAGCAAGCAGCTCTAGCGGTGTTCTTCCTTGGCGATCAAGTTTGTTTATAAAAGTAAAAATAGGAATTCCTCTCATGCGGCAAACCTTAAATAGCTTTAGAGTCTGTTCTTCAATCCCTTTAGCCGAGTCAATAATCATAACTGCGCTATCTACCGCTGTTAATGTTCGGTACGTATCTTCACTAAAATCTTGGTGACCTGGTGTATCAAGAATATTTACCCTAGCCCCATTATAATCAAACTGCATGACACTAGATGTTACAGAAATTCCCCGTTGCTTTTCAATTTCCATCCAGTCGCTTGTTGCATATTTTCCTGTTTTCTTACCCTTAACCGTCCCTGCATCACGTATTGCACCACCGAAGAGAAGCAACTTCTCAGTAAGCGTTGTTTTCCCTGCATCCGGGTGGGAAATAATCGCGAACGTTCTTCGTGATAATACTTCATCATTAAATTTTTTATTCATGTAAATTTTCCTCACTGATTCTTAAATAAAATCACATTCAACTTTGTTTATCGAAAAAACTAAACAATAGTATAATTTTATCTTCCTGAAAAACAGATTGCAAGGCTGTATATTTTGCAGCACCATAAATTTCTTAATCATAATAATTTAGTGCAAGCTTTTATTTTATCAGCGGATTTTAACTATTTATCAGCGGAGTTTGCTTGTTTATCAGCCGATTAGAAGTATTTATCAGCCGAATCCAACCTTTTATCAGCCGACACATCCATTCCTAAAGAAATTACAAAAAAAGCCACCTGAGGCATTACCCAAAGGTGGAATTCTATTAGTCTATTCGATAGGCACGAGTCCTGAATCCAGCAAAAAGAAAAGCGAGTGCCTGTGCAAAAAAGAAAAGTCCCCAAAATTGTGCCGGAACAATAACAGTCGCATTTGCAAGCCCAGTAGCATCACCAGCAGCATTCGATTGCACGAAGCTTAACATTAAAATTGTAAAGGATGAGGAAATCGATTCAACTAGTAAGATACTTGCAATTAACAAAAGACAATTTTGAACGAGCGAGCCTGAACCTTTATAAAGCAAAAGAAGAAAAGCAGCTCCAAAGGAAATAAGCCAAAACAAGCCATAAAAATTGCGTACCCAAAAGACTAAATTTACAACAATAAAAATAAGTAGAATGATAATCAATGGTTTGTATTTTTTCCTACTAATAAGCCATAAAGATAGGAAAGCCATAAAGGAGGAAAACACATAGCCTGCAATCCCAGTAAAAAAGCCACCAAACCAACCTGAATGACTTGTATACGTTACACCTTCGGTATTAGTGAACAATGAAATTTTATGCACCTTTCCACCAAATAATGCCATTAATGCATGACCTGATTCATGGATAACAGTATTTATTAGTTTTACATAATTTCCGATAATCGGGATATTTGTTAAAATAATGGCTGCAACAACAAAGATGAAAAATTTCCAACTTATTAGCCCTTTAATCGTGTTCAATATAAAAACTCCTTTATTAGATTCTTAAATTGTCAATAAACTTTCACTATTATGTTCATTTATAATACGAAATGAGTAACGAGAAGTTTCATAGATTAGAATGGCATACATTTCTTATTAATTCGTTTTTTTACTTTTTAAGAATTATAATTAAGTTATTGTGACTGATGAAATTTAATTATGATAAATTATTTTTTGGGGAGGTAACTGATGGATTCCATTACCCATACACTATTTGGATTTGCCTTATATGGTACTATCGATAAAAAGGAAATGGATAAAAATCATAAAAAAGCATTCTTAATGACCTCTGTTGGAGCAAGTTTAATTCCGGATATTGATGTTATTTCTAGATTCTGGGATACAGAAGGCCAATATCAAATGTGGCATCGAGGAATTACCCATTCACTTTTCCTAACACCCCTTTGGGCGTTGCTCTTTTTTTTGCTCAGCATGTTATTCTTTAAAACAAAGGATAAAAGGTTATTTTTCCTAGGCTTGCTTGCCGTTTTTATTCATGATACTAGTGATCTTTTCAATGCTTGGGGAACAGGCTATTTCGAACCATTTTCATCAATGAGGGTCACATTTGGCACGATTCCAATAGTTGATTTAGTATTTTGGCTGATTTTAGGAATTGCCTACATTTTTTCACGGCGTAATAAAGTAAAAGCTCCTCATTATTTCAAAATAGCATGGTTGTTTATTGTGATTAATGTCGTTATTCAGACTACACAGGGCTACTTTATTTACAAACAATACGAAGAAAAGTATGAGCAAATTGCACTTTCAGCTGATTTTATTCCATGGAATTTCCATGTCATTGCTAAAAAAGACAATACCATCACGATTTATAAAGATAATTTATTTCAGGAAAAGCGTAGACAAGTCGTTTTGCAATCAGCGATACATGCAGACTTGGACATGCTTTTTGAAGAAAAGCCAGAAGCAAAGACCCTATACGAATGGGCACCATTTGTTGTACTCGTAGATGATCATGAACGGCTTGGACTTTATGACCCCCGTTTTTATCGCAATGGACAGTCCTTTTTATTTGAATTTATCGAGAAAAATACAAAAAGATGAGGGGCTTTCTCCTCATCTTTTAATCATTCAGTAATTTTAAATCAGCAATTATTTTATCATATGGTACATCAAGTCCATTGTAGCCCTTCACAATGACACCGTCGCGATTGATCAGAAAGATTTTTGTACCGTGTGTAACTTGATCAGTGCCTTCTTCCTTTTGAGCAAGTGTTTTAAAATTTTTTGCAATAGCTTGTATATCTTCTTGGGAGTATCCAGTTAAAAAATTCCATGTATTTAAATCTGCTTCATATTTTTCAGCATATTCACTTAATACGTCAGGTGTATCTCTTTCTGGGTCAACAGAAAACGACACCATCTTAGCCTTTACTTTTTCTGCTGCTAGCATTTCCTGAAGCTTTGCCATATTTGCTGTCATCGGTAAACAGACTGTGGTGCAATTTGTAAAAATAAAATTTGCAACCCAAGCTTCCCCCATATAATCATTGCTGCTCACATTTTTTCCATCTTGTGTGACTGCATTAAAATCTTGCAGTTTCCAAGCATATTCTGCTTGAAAACTTGGTTTTTCTGCACAGCCTGTCAATAAAAAACAAAAAACAATAAACGATGCCCATTTCATTCTTTTTCTTTTTTTCAAGCAAACCTTCTCCTTTTCATTACAATACTCTCCCATTACTAACTTAAATTATTTCTGCCAATACGATCGTGATTAAAAACACTTTTATATGTAAAATATAAATGATCATTATCAAAAATTTTTCTATGAAGGGTGGACAATATGCTAAATAAAGAAAAATATCAATTAGGCTATAAACGATTCGAATCACTTGCCAAAAAGTATGTCGATAACCCGAAGAAAACGGCAAATTTAATCAATAAAACGAAGAAAAAAGCAAAAAAAAATAAAGGTTCATTAGCAAAGGTATGGAATAATTTTCAACTTCTTACCGAATTACTTAAGTCTTGGTCAACTGGAGAATATCGAAATATTTCCAAGAAATCAATTGTCTTAATTATCGCCTCCATCCTCTATTTCGTTTCACCCATCGATATTATTCCTGACTTTTTATTCGGAATTGGAATTATCGATGATGCAGCTGTTATTTCTTTTGCCATTAAACAGCTCTCTGGTGAGATCGAGAAGTATCACCTTTGGAAACAGAATACAGTACAAAATGAAAGCCAGCTTAAATAAAACGATTATAAATAATTTCTCCTCATCAAAAAACCTGGCTCTCTCATAAAATACATTCGAATTATTCAGTCATTCGAATATATGATTTATTGATAGAGAAACCAGGTGTTTGTAAATCGAAGCTGCATTTTTTATTTTGCGAAACGGTGATTGCCAATAACTTTCGTAACTGTTTTCGTTCTCAGCCAGCTGTCACTCGTTTTATCAGGATTAAAAAAATAAATTGATTTTGTACCTTGTTCTTGAAGAGCAAGGGCTTCCATTACAGCATTTTTTGATTGAGCATCCGCTGGTTTGTTAATCGATCCATTGTCAACAGGCTGAAATTGTTTATCTTCATAAATGACATCTTTAATCGTATCTGGGAATCGCTTGTCTTCTACACGATTTAACACAACTAATGCGACAGCTACCTTTCCATCGTATGGCTCCCCTTTTGCCTCTGCATAAACAAGCCTTGCTAACAGATCCTTTTCATCATTAGAGATGGATTTTGGAATGATTATTTTTTCACCAGGATGAATGTCATCCGATTTTTTACCATTTATTTGTTTTAGCTCGAGCTCTGATACTCCATTCTTTACCCCTATTTTTAAAAATGTATCGCCTTTTTTAACAGTATATATATGAACATTATCTAATGTTTTCGCATATGAATGCTTAATTGCTGACGGGACAAATTGGAATGAGAGAATCATAAGCCCTGCAAATATAGCTGCAAGAATCTTCATATTGAATCTCCTCCATCATATTTTCTTCTATTCCTTTAAGACGTTATTACCGTAACATAGATTTTCATTCGACTCCACACCCAAATAATTTCCATGTGAATTAAGGGAGATCTAGGAAATAATCAGTTTATGCTTTTTTACTAGGCAAATAAAACTTATCTGTTATAATGAATAAGGAATAAAAAACGCTTTTTAAACTTAATAGGCTGAAATGTAGGGGAACCGTGAAAATGGTTGAGATTTCATCAATTGATGATAACCCTTAGAACCTGATCTGGGTAATACCAGCGGAGGGAACATATTCGAGCACCAACTATGTTTCGCTTATATGCGCCCGGGTTCTTTACCTTGGGCGTTTTTTATTTCCAAAAAAAAGAAAAACGGAGGCGACTGCTTAGGGACGACAAGCTTAAGACAAGTTGGCGAGTAGGTTGTTCTTTACCTACTTGACAGCTTGGCTTAAGACCTCGAGTCCCTAGGAGCCAAAGCTGGACAATGAAAAGCGGAGGCGACTGCTTAGGGACGACAAGCTTAAGACAAGCTGGTAGGTAGGTTGTTCTTTACCTACTTGACAGCTTGACTTAAGACCTCGAGTCCCTAGGAGCCAAAGCTGGACAATGAAAAGCGGAGGCGACTTGCCGAAGACTAGACAATTGGAGGTATTACATATGAAAAAATGGTTAACCGTCATTTTTACTGTTCTTGTACTAGTAGGATGCGGGAAGAGTAATGAACAAGTGACACCGTCTGGAAACGATAAAGATCAAAAGGAACCGAAGAAAGTTTCTGTCGTCCTCGATTGGACGCCAAACACAAACCATACTGGATTATATGTGGCAAAGGAAAAAGGCTTTTTTGCTGAAGAAGGATTAGATGTAGAGATTATTATGCCTGGAGAAGCGGGTGCTGATCAGCTTACAGCAACAGGCAAGGCAGATTTCGGTGTCAGCTATCAAGAAAGCATTACACAAGCTCGGATTCAAGGAGTTCCACTTGTCTCCATCGCAGCTGTTATTCAACATAATACATCTGGATTTGCTTCCCCAACTGAGAAAAATATTACTTCGCCTAAAGATTTTACTGGAAAAACATATGGTGGTTGGGGTTCACCTGTCGAAAAGGCAGTCATTGATTCATTAATGAAGGTCGAAAAGGCAAATGTTGAAGACGTTTCCATTGTCACTATGGGAGATACGGACTTCTTTACTGCGGTGAAAAGAGACATTGATTTTGCTTGGATATTTTACGGTTGGACAGGTGTTGAAGCAGAACTTCGTGGAGAGAAAATAAATATGGTTTATTTAACGGATTATACTGATAAACTTGACTATTACACCCCAGTTCTCGCTACGAGTGAAAAGATGATTGAGAAAAACCCAGAAATAGTAAAAGCCTTCATTAAAGCCGCTTCAAAAGGATATGAATTTACTATCAACAATCCAGAAGCTGCTGCGGATATCCTTTTGAAATCTGCACCAGATTTAGATGAGGCGCTTGTGAAAAAAAGTCAAGAATGGTTAGCACCTTATTATCAAGATGATGCGGCTAGATGGGGAGAACAAAAACTTGAAGTTTGGAAAAACTATGCAAACTGGATGTTTGAAAACGGTCTTCTTGACAAAGAATTGGAAGCAGAAAAAGCATTTACAAACGAATTTTTGCCAAAATAAGGGGATGTAACCAGTGACTAATACATTATTAAGTATCCAAATTATTCCGAAAACAAAAAATGGAGAAGATGTGATTCCATATGTTGATGAGGCGATCCGCATTATCGATGAATCAGGTGTTAAATATGAAGTGCACCCGTTAGAAACAACAATGGAAGGTGAATTAGGACAGTTGCTTAAAATCATTGCTGACATGAACGAAAGAATGATTGAGATTGGAAGCAGAAATGTTATTTCACAAATAAAGATACTCTATCAGCCAACAGGAATTGCCATGGATGATTTAACGGAGAAATACCGTTCATGAAAAGTTATTTATTGAAAGGATGGAGACCAGGATTCCTTCTCCTCCTTTTATTCATTATTTGGGAAGCAATCGTCAAAATGGCAGGGATTCAAGAATGGCTTCTCCCCCCACCTTCTGCAATATTTTCAGAAGCAATTAACGGATGGACGAGCTTTTTCTCACACTTTCTCTCAACGATAAAGTTATCTTTGCTAGGTTTTGTAATTGGCTCAAGCATCGGTCTACTAACAGCCATTATTCTTCATCTGCTGCCATTTATAAGAGAATCGGTCTACCCGCTATTAATCTTATCGCAAAACATACCGATTATCGTCCTTGCACCACTATTAGTCATATGGTTTGGGTTTGGGCTTTTACCGAAGCTTATCGTCATTACATTAGTATGTTTCTTCCCGATTACGGTTGCGACACTTGATGGTTTTAAACAAACACCTAGCGATTTAAAACACTATATGATGATGGCCGGAGCAAACCGTAAGCAGCTTTTTTGGAAATTAGAGCTTCCTTATTCACTTCCAGCTATGTTTTCTGGATTAAAAATTTCTGCGACATATAGTGTAATGGGTGCGGTTATATCAGAGTGGCTTGGAGCTAAGATGGGAGTTGGGGTGTATATGACACTTGCCTCATCTTCATTTCGAACAGACCGTGTATTTGTTGCCATTTTTGCCATTATGGCATTAAGCTTGCTCTTTTTTGCTGTCATAAAATTAATTGAGCATTCTCTAATTCGCTGGAAAATGAAGGGAGATGATATACAATGACTTTACTCGCAATCGAAAATCTCTCAAAAAGCTTCGGGAAACACGGAATAATCAACGAGCTCCATTTACAAGTGAAGGAAGGAGAATTTGTTTCCATCCTTGGTCCTTCTGGTAGTGGCAAAAGCACTCTTTTTAATATAATAGGTGGCTTAATCGTCCCAGAAAAAGGAACTATCACATTACAAGGGAAACCTATTAATGGACAACGTGGAATGATTAGCTATATGCCACAAACCCCTTCTCTGCTTCCTTGGCGAACTATCGTTCAAAATGTTCTTTTAGGCCAGGAATTACAAGGAAAAACGGATAAAGAAACAGCCATCCACATGTTAAAAAGAGCTGGTCTTGGGAATTATCTTGAATCCTTTCCACATGAGTTATCAGGTGGAATGAAGCAAAGAGCTGCATTTATTCGTGCTTTATTAAGCCCACAGCCAATTATTTGTTTAGATGAACCTTTTTCTGCTTTAGATGAATTAACGAGATTAGACATGCAAAAATGGTTACTTGATGTTTGGGAGTTACATAAACCAACCATTTTATTTGTCACCCATAATATTGATGAAGCGCTGTTTTTATCTGATCGAGTTTTAGTTTTGTCCACTCGACCTGCACATGTTAGTTTTGAGCTTTCTGTTCCTTTTTCACGTCCTAGAAAAGAAGAACTATTGCTTGATGAGCAGTTTTTACATTGTAAAAAAACAATCCACTTTGCGTTAAAGGGAGGAAAGATTAAGTGAGAAGGATGATTGATGCCCATATTCATCTTGATCAATATAAGGACGAGGAAATTTATGAATTAGCAAGTAAGTATCATGAAACCGAGGCTCTTGTTTCTGTTTCGATGGACTTGCGATCAGCGAAAAAAACTTTACTGCTTGCCAATAAATATTCAAAAGTAAAGCCTGCATTCGGCTTTCACCCTGAGCAGGCACTTCCAAGCGAAGCTGAGCGAGAAGAACTTATAAGCTGGATGAAGAAGCATAAAGAGCGAATGATAGCTGTTGGTGAAGTAGGTCTGCCCTATTATTTACGGCAAGAAAAAGCCGTTTCACAAGCTCCATATATCGAACTATTAGAAGCTTTTATCCTATTAGCGAAGCAATGGGATAAACCGATTGTCCTTCATGCTGTTTACGATGACGCCCCAATCGTGTGTGAACTATTGGAAAAGCACTCTATTCAGAAGGCGCATTTTCATTGGTTTAAAGGCGATAATAAGACTATTGAACGTCTCATCAATAATGGTTACTATATATCTGTTACACCTGATATTGTTTATGAACAAGAAATTCAAAAGCTTGCAATGACTTTTCCTTTAGAGAAAATGATGGTGGAAACAGATGGACCTTGGCCATTTGAAGGTCCTTTCCAAGGATTAATGACACATTCAAATATGATGCACGAATCTATCTTAATGTTAGCTAAGATAAAAATGGTAGACAAAGACACGACCTATCATCAAATATTTGACAATACAAAAAACTTTTACTCACTAGTATAAAAAATAAAACCCATTATACAAACAGCAAACTAGCTTGAATGTATAATGGGTCATGTTTTCTTCTGTTACTCATTCGTAAACTCTATTGAACGATAATCATTCGGATCGATTTTTTTCAGTATTGCCAATTGTTGTTTAGTTGGAAGAGAAGTATATTTAATCTCATCATAAATTAATTCAAAACCTGTGTTCGCCTTCACTTCCTCTAAGGAAGATGTTGGATGAATACTTTCTAAATGAAGCTTTCCATTTCGAAATTCGAAAATACATAATGGTGTAATAATTCTCCAAAGATTTCCCCGGGTCGTGATGAAATCCACCTTTTCAACAAAAGTACGTATATCATGCTTTGTTCTCCAAATAATTGCTTTCTTCGCGGTTGGAATAAGCACTGCACTTCCAGCCCCACCTGGTAAACGAACCTTTGGTTTATGATAATCACCAATTACAGAGGCATTAATATTCCCATTTATATCAAATTGAATGCCGCCGAGGAAGGCAACGTCAAGTTTTCCTCTCATTGACAAGTCAAAAACTTGATCAAGTGGAAAATATGCTTCACCTGTTGCAAGTAAATCAGCCCCTGCCGAAGAATAGGAAGCATGTTGGATTGAACTTGGATTTACTCCACCCGGAATATTTAAATGGACTAAATTCGGGGCATGAGTGGATTTTGCTAATGTCATAGCAGTCATCGGTAAGTGAGATGAAACACCATGGAAAACAGTTTCTCCATCAAGCAGCATATTCGCTATCGCACAGGTCATTAGGTCACTAACTCTTATGTCTGTATTTATCATATATACATGCCCCTCCTTTCTCCATAATAATCTTTTGCTTCATAGGTTTTTAAATACTCTTTTACGTCAGCTTTGTTTTTCATTGAAATAAATGATGTCAATGATTTATCATCAATATCGTATTTTTTATAACAGGATGCTGGGGCCGCTCCATTTGGAGCAAGCACAACAGCACTTACTAAAAACCCTGGGATATCGACACGTTCAGCATGTAAATTCGTTCTGCTTTCTGGCACTAGTTGTTCTGTTGTAATAATTACCTTCTTGGCTGCTCTACTTAATAAAACATCTTCAAATTTTGGCCCATAAATAAAAGCATTCCCTCTCGCATCGCATTCTTGAACATGAATAATCGCTACATCTGGTACAAGTGATTTTACGAGTGTGACTGGTTCACCACTAAATGGGTCCTCAACAACTACAAAGTAATCATTTTTTAAGATTAGATCACCCGCTTTGAGACCGTGAACTGGCATGAAAGGCACATTCATTGACGCCGCTCGAAGTGCACAAATTACGGTATAACAAGCATGTTCATTGCCAATAATTTTGCCGGTTTGAACACCTTTACGATAATGGGAAGCCAGTCCATATTTTGATTCATAACTGACAAATCCCGCATCAACGGAATATACGCAATCCATCGCACATAATAAATCAATATCATGAGCACCAGCGGTTTTTACAAGTTTTAAGTTCTTCTTTTCTTGACGTGCAATTTCACGTACAGCAGCCATAGGTGCTCGATGAAGAACATTTCCACCAATAGCAAGCATTTGGCCATCATCTATCATTCCAATAGCTTCTTTCAATGCCATTACCTTTTTCATTGATATCACCTCCATGATGAAAGAGTGTGTTTGCTTATTTTACTGCATTACTGGCAATATGAACGGCATCCCAAACGCCAGCAAACGGTGGAGCGTAGACTAAATCAGTCATGCCTAGCTCATCAGCTGACATATTATTGTGAATAGCGACAGCAAAAATATCAACTCTTAAAACGGCTCCTTTTTGCCCGATTGCTTGAGCACCAAGAATTCTTCTCGTTCGTTTTTCACAAATTAGCTTTATCCATATCGGGGTTTGATCTGGATAATAACCAGGATGGTCAGCACTTTGAACAAAAACAGTAGAGTAATCAATGGCTAAACTTTGTGCTTCAAACTCTGATAATCCTGTTCTTCCCATTTCTAAATTACAAACTTTTATAGCCGCACTACCAAGAGTTCCAATATATTTCGTATGTTCTCCCGCTATATTAGCACCAGCAATGCGTCCACATTTATTAGCATTCGTTCCTAATGGAATAAATGTATTTTCTTCCATAACTTTATGGTAAACTTGTGCACAATCCCCTGCAGAATACACATTCTCAATATTCGTCCTCATTTCGCGGTCAATCATGACAGCACTATTGCTTGCTAACTTAATTCCCGAGCCTTCCAAAAACCTCGTAGCAGGCTTCACTCCAATTGAAAGAAGAACTAAGTCTGCAGCATATGTACCTTTATCTGTTTGAACCGCCTCGACACGTTCGTTTCCAATAAAGCTTTCGACCTTTTCATTTAAGTTCAAATGAACACCTTGTTCAATCAGTTCTTTCTCCGCAATATCTGTTAATTCTTGATCAAATGTTTTTAAAATCCGCTCAGAAAGCTCTACAACTCTTACCCTTTTTCCTAGTCGTAGCATCGCTTCGACTACTTCAATTCCGATATATCCTCCACCAACGATTACGACATCCTGTATGGATGGATCATTAGCAATTTGTTTTAGACGAATTCCATCTTCTAACGTTTTTAGTACATGGATATTGGAAAGATTAACACCAGGAAAAGGTGGAATAAGAGGAACTGTTCCAGTTGAAATCATTAATTTATCATATGTTTCAATAAATAACTTATTATTTACGATATCCCTTACCATAACTTGTTTCTTTTCAGGAACAACTTTAACAACTTCATGCTGAATATAAATGTCCATTCCCATTTGTTCAAATTGTTCTTTCGTTCTAGCAATCATTTTTGTATAATCATCATTTTCGCCTGAAACATAATATGGGAGTCCACAGGCACCATACGATAAAAACTTGCCTTTTTCATAGACAAGTATTTGAGCATCTTTATTCATTCTTTTTAATTTAGAGGCAGCAGACATTCCAGCTGCTACCCCTCCGATTACAATCAACTTCAAATTACGTTTATTATCCATCATTTATCACCTGCATTATTAACTATGGAAGGCTCGTCGTCAATAATTCCAACGACTATGGCATCTATCGGAGTATTCTTATTTAAGGCATGATGAGCAGAGTATCCTTTAGTGACTAACACAAATTCTCCTTCACCAGCACCAAGTTCATCTGCCGCAATAAAGTAGTCGTCCTGACTTCCATGACAAGGTTGAATGACAAGAAGCTTAAACCCTTGCAGACTGTCATATTTTCGTGTCGAAACTACTTTACTTATCACCTTGCCTAAAATCATAATAAAACCTCCGTTACTCTTGTAATATTTTTAGCATTTCATTTCCATTTAAGTTAAATGCATTGGCATCGTCTGTATCGATATGCATATCAAGAGCGTAGCGTTCATTCACTCGAATGGTTACTTGTCCCATTACTCCACCCTTTTCGCCATCGACAAGCACGGAAACCTTTTGTTTATCCGCCACACCGAATTCAATGGCATCTTTCGGCGTCATATGAATATGGCGATCGGCTATAATACATCCCTCCAGCAATTCCACTAGTCCAACAGGTCCAACTAACGCAATAGGTGCAGAACCTGTTAAATTTCCTGAATTTCGAACAGGCGGATTTAAACCTAGCTTCCTTGCATCTGTTCGCGAAATTTCAATTTGGGTTTGCTTTCGTAATGGTCCTAAAACTCTGACATTTTCAATCGTCCCTTTAGGACCTTTCAATATGACCTTTTCATTACAAGCATACTGGCCTGGTTGTGAAATTTCCTTATAAAAAGTTAACTGATAGCCTTTGCCAAAAAGTATGTCTACATGCTCTTGTTGAAGATGTAAATGCCTCGCCGAAATACTGACTGGAACATGCGTTTTTTTTTCTTTTTCTAGTAAATGATGTTCTTGTAGCTCTTTTACTACTAGTCTAGTAATATTTTCTATTAACTTGGATTCATTGATATGCATGCCATATCACCTTACCTACTTAAGAAATGGCAATATTTTATTGACATCAGCATGAGGTCTTGGAATTACATGAACAGCTACAAGTTCCCCTACTCTTCCTGCAGCTTCTGCACCAACCTCTGTTGCTGCCTTAACTGCCCCGACTTCTCCTTGAACAATAACAGAAACGAGTCCAGATCCGATTTTTTCACTGCCGACGATCTCTACGTTTGCTGCCTTTAACATCGCATCTGCTGCCTCAATTGCTGCTGTTAATCCTTTAGTTTCAATAATTCCTAATGATCCACTCATCGATAATTCCTCCTGTATTTTGAATTTATTTTTAGCACTCAATCATTTTGATAATTTTTATTTCCTATATCGCTCTTACTTTAATGCTGGCAAAAGCTTTGCAATATCCCCGTGTGGTCTTGGAATTACATGAACAGCGACTAATTCTCCAACTCTCTGTGCTGCTTCTGCACCAACTTCTGTTGCTGCTTTAACTGCTCCGACATCCCCTTGGATAATAACGGATACTAATCCAGAGCCAATTTTCTCACTGCCAACGATTTCTACATTTGCTGCCTTTAGCATTGCATCTGCTGCTTCAATTGCTGCTGTAAGTCCTCTAGTTTCAATAATTCCTAAAGATCCATTCATAATAAAATCCTCCTCAATTTCTTTAAAGTATTATTTTTTTTCTTTAACTGATTTCTTTGGTTTTTCTTTTTCTTTCATCTTTTCTTTTACTATAGGAATAGATTTTTCCTCTTCTAATTGGGAAGGAACAATATACCGCATAATTTCTGGATGCGGATTTGAAATGACTAAGGCCATTTTAAGCGGGTTATTCATCTTCTCGCTTGCTACATTTCTCGCTGTTTCCATGGCAACTGTTATATTCGATATCGTCCCACCAAATACCATCGTCACTAATCTACCGCCAAGGTAATTCTCACTTGTTAGAAATTTTACATCAGCTGACTTGCAAATGGCATCTAATAACTCGATTGCAATCGTAAAATATTGTGTTTCAACTACCCCAAGCGCTTCATAATTTTTCATTGTTTTGCACCTTTTTCATTTGGCTCTATAAGACATTCAAGTCCTTCATACGGTCTGGCAATCACACGGGTAGCTATTAATTCACCATAGCGATAAGCTACAGATTCCCCAATTTCTAATGCTTCTTTAACAGAGGCAAGGTCTCCTTGAATTAATACAGTAATTATTCCAGAGCCAGTTCGTTTAATATTATAAACTTCTACATACGCAGATTTAACCATTGCGTCTATACAGGCGGTGGCAGTTACCAGACCGACAACTTCAATAATGCCTAAAGATCGGTACATTTTATCCGCCTCCCTTTTTATTTTTTCTTAACCTTTCCTGAAAAAAGCAATTCTTGTAACTCTGGCATGGCTGATGGAATGAAATGGGTAAGTATATCATCTTCACTGATATATTTCTTCGCTTCCTGTGCTGCCACTTCTAAACCGGTTTTTACATCGGAAATTTTTCCTTTAAACTTTACTTGTACAACGACAGGAATGGCTGCCTTTTCTCCTTGTATCGGATTGTTTACATCAATCCCAGTAATCGTAACATCTGCAGCTTTACAAACTTTGTCCATAACAGCTAATGCAATACTATAACCTTGAACCTCGATAACCCCTACTGCCTCTGACATCATGTTCACCTACCCTATAATCCGGAATCCGCCCTCCGCTAGCACACATCTTCTTTGTCTCGTAAAAGTTCTAGCAGAAGTAATTCCTTCTCCTGTTGGACCGGCAATTGTCATTGTCGTATGACCTTCGCCGCCAAAACCAACTCCAGCCATGGATGAAGCATTTTTTACAAAAATCGTTGTTTCGACTGCTCTTGCAAATTTAGTTAAATGATCAATATTACGAGAATGCATAATGGCCGTATGTCTGTTTCCATGTTCAGCTTTTACAGCTAAATCAATGGCTTCATCAAGCGTTTTTACCCTGACAATCGGAAAGACTGGCATCATTTGTTCTAATTGAACAAATGGATGGTTAAAATCAACCTCACAGATTAATAGTTTTATATCTTCTGGTGGATTTATCCCTAACTGCTTTAGAAATAAGCTGGCATCCTTGCCAACCCACTGTTTGGCAACATGATACTCACGTTTGTTATTTAAAGAGCATCCTCTAGCTTCTTCATTCACATTTTCTTCAAGTGCAAAACTCATAAGTTGCTGTAGTTGAGTTTGATCAAGCATATAGGCACCATGATTTAACATGTTGAATATTAAATCGTCTGCCACAGAATCCAATACAAACAATTCTTTTTCAGCTATGCAAAGTAGATTATTGTCAAATGAGGCACCATTAATGATCGCTTTGGCAGCGTTTTCTAAATCAGCCGTGTCATCAACAATAACAGGTGGGTTGCCAGCACCTGCACCGATTGCCTTTTTCCCAGACTGTAATAATGTTTTCACTAACCCTGGCCCACCAGTGCCAACTAGTAATTTAATTTTTGGACTTTCTATTAATGTATTTAATGTATGTAAAGATGGCTCTTTAACCATCGTTACGAGCTGTTTGGGGCCACCTGCTCCTATTATTGCCTTATTAATTAAATCAACGACAAATGCGCATGAATTCTTTGAAGATGGGTGAACATTAAAAACAACTGCATTTCCGGCTGCAAGTAGTCCAATTGAATTGTTAATAATCGTTTCTGTTGGGTTTGTTACTGGTGTTACAGCACCAACTAAACCAAAGGGAGCTTGCTCCACAATCGTAAGTCCTGCATCCCCAGAAAATGCATTCGTTTTTAAATCTTCAGTTCCTGGCGTTTTACTTGCGACTAATTCATGTTTTGCAATTTTATCTTCATATTTGCCAAGCTTTGTTTCTTCATAGACCATTTTTGCTAATTGTTCTTTATGTTGCAAAACCGATTTACGAACCGCTTCAATCATTCTTTCTCGGTCTTTTAACTGATAATATTTTACATAGTTCATTTGAGCATGATAGCCTGCGTCAATCGCGTCCTCCATTCGGTCGAATACACCACTATAAGGAGAAGCATTGTTTGGAATTGAATGCTCATTTACTCCTCCAGATTGTTGCACAGGTGTGATTATTTTCATTTGTATCGGTTGAATGGAAGACGAAGCATTTCTTTGAACGCTGCTTTGAGCTTCAGGATTCTTTTTCATTACCGTATCGATATTTTCCATCACTGACTGAATTATTTTTTGAATATCTTTTTCAGTAATATTTGCACTCATGAATTTGCCTCCTCTCACTATTTCGTAAGGGTTTTAAGTACTTCTTGCGTAACTTTGCGAACAATACTTTCAATGAGCTCATCTTTATTTGACATTTCAGCATGTTGATTTATTTTTGCAGCACTTTGTGTTGTATGTTGTTGATAACTGTTATTATCACATTGTGGAACACCACCAGTTGTTATCCCCATCTTTTCTCTCATTGTTATCAAATCTGATATTTGAGAGCAGTTTAGCTCATTTGCCTTATTAATAATATTGTTAGAATACATAAGCATTAGAGCGTAATGTTCTAATGATTCCATTCGATAATAAGCTTGAATAATGTCTTTTCCCCATGTAAGTGCTCCATGATTTGCTAACAGAACTGCATTATAATCCTTACAATACGGAGCAATCGAATCCGGTACCTCTTGTGTTCCTGGTGTTGCATAAGGTGCAACAGGAACAGTCCCTAATAGAACGACTGCTTCAGGTGAAACAGGTTTATCTAAACTTATTCCCGCAATCGCAAATGATGTGGCGACTGGTGGGTGAGCATGCACAACTGCATTCACTTCTGGATTCTCATTATAAACGCGAAGGTGCATTTTCACCTCAGAGGATGGTTTCATTTTTCCTGAAAGGATTTTTCCTGAAAGGTCCATCTTGACCATCATATCCGGTGTCAAGAAGCCTTTACTTACTCCAGTAGGAGTAGTCAAGATTGTATTAGGACCAACCTTTACTGAAATATTTCCATCATTTGCCGCAACGAAATTCTTACTATAAATTCGTCGACCAATTTCACATATCCATTTTTTAGCCTCGAATTCTGAATAATACTTTGTTTTGTCTAACATAAAAAGACAACTCCTTACATCGTGTGCGATTTGACTTAAACCGCCTCTTATTTCTATTTATAATTTTCTTACTTTTTTTAGGTTTTGTCAATTTGTTTTTTGGTTTTATATAGACTTTTTGTTGTTTTATAATCAAATAACACTCAAATCCCAAACAAACTTAGAAATAACGTCCTTTAATTTCATTGATTTTCTTGATAAACGTTGGTTTATTATGGAGATGACCTTTTTAATAATCCAATAAATATGGTATAATTTTTTCATAAATCAATTAAAAGTAAGGAGAATATCATGCTTCCTATCGCACGGAAAAATACGATAAAGGAATTAATTACCGAAAAGAAAAGTGTCACAGTTGCTGAGCTTACGAAATTATTTAAAGTGACAGAGGAAACGATTAGAAGAGATTTAAAACAGCTTGAAGAGGAAGGTATTCTAACGAGAACATATGGGGGAGCTTTCATTTCAGAAGGAGTTCAAAACGATGTTAACGTAAATTTACGTGAACATATCCATGTTGAAGGAAAGAGAAAAATTGCTGCAAAATGCAATTCGATGATAAAAAATGGCGATTCAATTTTTTTAGATGCCTCAACGACTTCACTTGTCATTGCAAGTATGTTAGAGGAAAAGAAACTCACTGTTGTAACGAATTCAATAAAAGTAGTCAATACGCTGATTGAAAAGCAAAATATTAACATTGTTGTCATTGGAGGTACACTTTCGCCCTCATCATTGTCAAACGTAGGTAGAAGTGCAGAATATACGATGAAGCACTACTACTTTGATACCGCTTTTATTTCGTGCCGCTCAGTCAGTATGCAACACGGAATAACTGATTCAAATGAACAGCAAGCAGGAATTAGAAAACTTGCAGCAGATCATGCAAATAGTGTTTATTTGATTGCTGATTATACCAAATTTGATAAAACTTCTTTTTCAAGAATATGTGAGTTTGACAAAATAAATAATATTGTTGTTGATCGAAGTTTATCAACAGATTGGAAGCAATTTTTAAAGGAACAAAATATTAATTTATATGAATGTGAGTAATAACGAAAAAGCCCATGAGCATCGTCATGGGCTTTTCATTACTTAGTAAACATTTTTGGAAGGCTTTCATGATAAGGTGCATATGCAATTCCATTTTCCGTAATAATTCCCGAAATTAATGAATGGTCTGTAACATCAAAACAAGGATTATACGTTTGGACATCTTTAGGTGCCATCGGTTTTTCATACCACTTGCTCGTAATCTCCTCGGAAGGTCTTAATTCAATATGAATATCATCACCAGTTTTACATTCTAAATCCACAGTAGATAGTGGAGCACACACATAGAAAGGAATATTATAGTGTTTAGCTAAAATAGCAACACCTGATGTTCCAATTTTATTAGCTGTATCTCCATTTGCTGCTACACGGTCACAGCCAACAAGTACAGCTTGGATTTTTCCTTCCTTCATTACAATTGAAGCCATATTATCACAGATTAAGGTCACATCGACACCTGCTTGTTGAAGCTCCCATGCAGTAAGACGAGAACCTTGGAGCAATGGTCTTGTTTCATCTGCATACACTTTGAATTGATAGTCTCGCTCTTGTCCTAAGTAGATTGGCGCTAATGCCGTCCCATATTTAGCAGTCGCAATTGTACCAGCATTACAGTGGGTTAAGATCCCCCAACCTGGTTCAAGTAATGAAAGAGCGTATTCTCCAATTGATTCACAAATTTTTTCATCTTCTGCTCGAATGAGCTCAGACTCTTCTTTAAGAGCTTGCTTAACTTCGGAAACATTTTTTCCTGCTTCCTTTTTAAAACGATCCTCCATACGATTCAATGCCCAAAACAGATTGACTGCTGTTGGTCGTGAAGAAGCTAAATATTCCTTAACTTTCTTAAAATCTTCATAAAGAGCCTCATATGATTGTGCTGATGAATTTTTTGTTCCTAAATAAGCACCATATGCAGCAGCGATTCCAATTGCAGGCGCTCCTCGTACCTTTAATTGATAAATCGCATCCCATATATCTTCCATTTTCGTTAATTGTAAAAAAACCGTTTCATTCGGTAATACCGTTTGATCCAATACAATTAAAGCAGAATTTTCGTCATCTAATTTTACTGATTGAATAACACCTACTGAATTTTCCATCAAATACTCTCCTCCCAAGGAAATTTTTCTTGGATATTTTACGCCCAGCCTTTTATCAACTCTGCTCGAAAAACTTTCCCAAAAAAGCGAAAGTCTTACCATAAATGTAACTTTATTGAGCAGGATCTTTAATTCCTACTCAATTAGGTTAAAATTGTCGTTCAGCGTTTTTGATTACATTGATAAAATCATCCCCGGTGTTCATTGCGTCTCTATTGAGGATAAATGTTTTTCCGATTGTTAAACAAATTTTCTCAGCTAGAACTCTTGAATCTGGATTTGAAATCAATGTTATATCCTTTACTTGAGCAAGTCCCACGATTCTTCTAATCAGTTCAAGCCCAGCTACTGCCGATGTATCTTTAATGACCGTAGATAAATAATATTCCTTATAGCCTGCATATTTAGCAGTTTGCTCGGTTGCATGTTCATCCCAAAATGCCAAAAACTTTTTATTAAATAAATCAATCACATCTTTAATCGTTGAGATTAAATGATTCATATACTCATTTTTTGTGTTTTCATCTTCTATTGTAAACTTAGCATTTGCATAGGCGAAAATTAGATGTGCTACGACATTTCCCACATCATATCCAGCAGGGCCATAAAACGCAAATTCAGGATCAATTACTTTTGTCGAATCTTCTTTAATAAACACTGACCCTGTATGTAGGTCACCATGCAGTAAAGATTGGGCATTTGTCATAAAGTCAAATTTCAATTTAGCCGTTTCAAGCACTAGCTTCTCATCATTCCAAATATGCTCTCTTACAAAATCCCGTGTTCCAGCAAAAACCTCATTCCGAGGGCAATCATAGAAAGGCTCTGTAAATACAAGATCTTCAGATATTTCACAAAGCTCAGGATTAATAAATTTCTTCACAAGCTCTTTCTTTTCTTTATGTTCTACCACTACATCAGAAGTAGATAAAAGGGTATTTACAAGAAAAGTTGAAATGTGATCTGCAAAAAGCGGAAACTTTCGATGTTTAATTAAAGCAGTTCTCATAATTTCGTGGTCAGATAAGTCTTCCATTACACAGCAATTCATCACCGGGTCATATTTATATACTTCAGGGACAAATCCAGGTGCTAAATCATTCTGCATTTGAAGGATTTCACTTTCAATTCTATTGCGATCTGGCGAAAGTTTGAATTCATCAGAAATACGAGCTATCGGACCCGCTTGTTTTATTATGACAGACTGATTATTTTTTTGATCAACTACTTTAAAAACATAGTTTAAATTCCCATCACCAATTTCTTTACAAGATAATTGGGCATCCTCTTGAAAGAAGTCTAGCATTGTTTTTGCATAGTCAACCGCTTCCTCTTCAGTCATCGTAAAATATTCTTTCGTAAAGTCTTTCATCGCAATCCCCTCCATTTATTTCTGTTTATAGTAGGTTAACGCAAGGGCAAGGGCTAGAACGGTCCCTTTAACTATATCCATCGCGTAATAAGGAACAGACATCATTACTAAACCATTTTGTAAAATACCAATTAATACAGCACCAACAAATGTTCCGAAAGCGTTTGGTTTTCCAGCACCTAATACAGATGAACCGATAAATGCTGCAGCTACAGCATCCATTAAATAAGGGGCACCAGAGTTAATTTCGGCAGTCATAACACGGGAAGCAAGGACAATTCCGCCAATTGCTGCAAAAAGCGCAGATAATAAATAAGCAAGAACTTTATATTTATTTACAGGAATACCTGACAATCTAGCAGCTTCCTTATTCCCTCCAATAACATACATATAACGGCCATGCTTCGTATAGTTTAAGAAAATATGCACAACAATAACGACGACTACCATAATTATGATAATCCAAGGAACTTGCCCAATTTTTGAAAAGGATGCAGGGATAATTCCTTCAGAAAATGATCCATCAGATAAAATCATATTTTGTGAAACAGTTGCACCCTTTGTGTATGTCAAAGCAATTCCTTGAATAATAAACATTGTTGCAAGAGTCATAAGCATATCTGGAATTCTTACTTTTACGATCATAAATGAGTTAAATGCACCAACAACAAGTGCAGCTCCTATTGCAGCTAAGACTGCTACGAATAAGTTTTGAGAGAACCATACAAACATCGATATGACTACTGCATTTGCTAAAGATACTGTTGAACCAACTGATAAATCAAATCCATCAACAGATAAGGAAATAGTAATCCCGATTGCAATAATCGTAACGATTGAAATCGATCTTAAAATATTTACAATATTTGCTCCTTGAATAAAGGAAGGATTCGTAATTGCGAAAATAGCAATTAACACAAAAATTGTAATAATCGTTCCATATTTATATAAGAATTCAAATAATTCAAAGCCCTTTTTAGTGGGAACTGTTTTTTGAACAGGATTTGCCGCGCCCATCCTATTTACCTCCTGTTGAGTAATATAATAGTTCTTCTTCATTCGTTAATTTCGTTTCAAGCTCCTTTGCAACTTCACCATCATATACGACATAAACACGATCTGTAATGCCAAGAATTTCAGAGAGCTCACATGAAGCATAAATAATTGATTTTCCACGTTTAGCTAGACCAGATATCAGTTCAAAAATATCCTTCTTCGCACCGACATCAACACCCTTTGTAGGCTCATCAAAAATGTAAACTTCTGCATCAGTTATGAGCCACTTCCCTATTGCTACCTTCTGCTGATTTCCCCCAGATAGATTTTGCACTTTTGTTTCTTCAGAAGGTGTTTTAATGCCTAAACTACCAATCAATTCTTTCGCAATACTTTTTTCACTCTTAACATCTACGAAACTTAAAATCTTCGAAAACTTCTTCAAACTAGATGCTGTAAGATTCGTAGCGACAGATTCTTGTACTAAGATACCTTCTTTTCTTCGCTCCTCTGGTACTAGAGCAATCCCATGTTTTACAGCATCATTTGGATTTTTTATTTTCACTTTGTTACCTCGGATAATAATATCCCCAGAGGCAGCTTTTGTTGCCCCAAACAATACTTTGCAAAGCTCTGTTTTTCCAGCACCTACTAATCCAGCTATCCCTACAATCTCACCAGCATTAACATGCATATTAAAATTCCTTACTAACCCTATATCATGAAGTCCTCTAACCTCAAGGACTTTATCGCCGATCTCAACATTATACTTTGGAAACTGTTCTTCTAATTTTTTTCCTAGCATATGCTCTACAATTATATTTTGCGATGTTTCTGCTATTTTTTCTTTGCAAACAAACTCACCATTTTTCATAACAGTAATTTCTTCACAAATTTCAAAAAGCTCAGGTAATCGATGTGAAATAAAGATAATCCCTACTTCTTTTTTTAGTAAATCTCGAACAATTCGAAATAGTTCCTTCGTTTCAGAATGACTTAAAGGTGCAGTTGGTTCATCCAAAATAAGAAATTTACATTGTTTAGAAATAGCTCTAGCAATTAAGACCATTTGTTTTTCTGCTAATGTTAATTCACTGACAAGCTTTTTAGAGGACACTGACAAGTTCATGCCTGAAAGAATGGCTGTTGCTTTTTTATGTATATCCTTCCATTTCACAAATTGCTTTTTCCCCATATTATGCACAGTTTCATTCAACATAATATTTTCCCCAACCGTTAAATAGGGGATAAGAGCTGTATCTACCTCTTGATATACGATTTGTATCCCATGATCCTGTGCTTCCTTTGGTGATCTAATATTTACCTTTTTTCCATTCAGAAAAATATCACCAGTGTAATGATTATAAGCTCCTGATAGAACTTTCATTAATGTTGATTTTCCAGCTCCATTAGCCCCAATTAGAGCGTGCGAGGTACCTGTTTGCGTTGAAAAATGAACTTCGTTTAACGCTTTTACACCTGGAAATTCGATAGAGATATTTTTCATCTCAAGTAATACTGACAAGCCCATTCCCCTCCTCACATTAGAAAAGCGCAAGCGCCTTGCTCAGCGACGTATAAACTGGACTGACCTCAACTGAGATAAAGGAAACACGACGAGTGAAGATATGATCGCAGGCTAAGATCGCCACGTCCTGTGCGTCGGAAGTTTACTAGTCGCTAGGCGCTGTAGCTAGACACTCATCTAACTTCAAAGATATAAAATCTAATATTATTAAAAAAGCCTGTTCACTAAATCCTTTCAGAGAAAGCTGCGATTTTCTGTTGCGACTTATTAGCTAAGAATATGGTGAAACCTTATACCAGTAGATTTCTCTGCACTGACATAAGGTTTCAATAAATTCCTATTTTTTATAGTAATCTTTTAAAGTTTTCATCCACTCTTCTTCAAATGCAGATGACACTCCCCATCCATCAACAAGTTCAGATAGATTAACCATGTTTACCGGTGAATTAGATTTTTGTAATTGTTCTTGTGAAATAATTGATGCTTCTAAATCAAATGTTGCAGGTGTTTCTTCTCCAGCAATCTTCTTAGCAAGAATTCTCATGTTTACAGAGCCGATAAGCTTCGGATCAACTGCTGCAGTATATTTCCATGGGCTATTCTCTTCTTGCATTAATTGAAGATCAGCATTTGATACGTCAATGCCATAAATTTTTATTTCATCTCTGCCAGCTTCTTTAACTGCACGAGCTGCACCGATTGCAAATGCATCCCAAGTCGCAAAAATGGCATCAATTTCACCTTTTTTATGTTTATTTAACATTGCTGCTACAGCATTTTGCGTTTGCACTGATGTATCAGCTGCAGCTACTCCAAATCTTTCAACCTCTTTAATTTCAGGGAAACTTTTTAGTTTTTCTTGATATACATTATTTCGTCTTACCATTGGCGGAAAACCGTCAACCCATAAATAAACAATATTTGCCTTACCATCTGTATCAAGAATTAATTGATCCAGTGCTAAAGTTGCTAATGCTTCATCATCTTGAGATGTAAGTGTTACACCATTTATCGAAGCAATATCGCCATTTGAATCGAATGTGACTACACTCTTCCCAGCGTCAATAATTTTTTGAACATCTTGTACAGTTGCTGCGTCATCACCGTGAGAGATAATAAAACCATCATAATTTTCATTTAGGCTCTGTGCAATTGCATCATGGAATTTAGCTGTGTCACCATTCGCAGTAAACACATCAACTTTAAATCCAAGTGCTTCTCCCTCTTCTTTAGCTCCAGCTAAAAATTGTGCTGTATGATCATCCCCGCCAATTTTTCTAATAACCTTGATTTTTACTTCTTTTCCATCTTTAAATCTATCAGGTACATTCTCTATTGATACATTCTTTTTACTTGCTGGTTCCACATTTTCCTTTTGAGAACATCCTGTTAGAAGAAGAGATAAAGCTAGTACAAAAATCAAAGTTGATTTAAAAATCTTCTTCATTAAAAAATACACTCCTTTTGGTTGTTTTCATTTAACTCATAAAAATTATAGGAAATTTAAGATGAGTCAGACAATTCATAGCGCTTTCATATAAAGAATTTAAATAAATCTTATCATGTATTTATTCCTTCTACAATACATTTTTTTGTATTAATCATAGTTTATTTGGTTTTATAGTTACTTTATTACTAATTATTATCTAAAACTCATTTTATTTTTCTATTATTTAGATATATACCATTTATAAACTATATAAAACTATAATATATGACTATTAAACACTCAAAAACAATATAACCCCAAATTTTCATGTGGTCAATTATGGAAGACAAACAAAAATATTGAAATTTCCCCTTAATTACTTAACTTTATGTTTCTGTATCAGAAAATTACGAATAGGATAATATTACCATATAATAATCCTCGTTTTGTATCATTCTTTTATTGGAAAAATAAGTTATTCTATTAATGATTGAATACATGAAGGTAGAAAGGAGAATGGGAATAATGAAGAAAAATATTATGATCATACTAATTTTACTACTGACTATTTCGACACAAACTTTTGCCTCACAGGATAACAACAATCCCAATGTTAATCAAATTGGACAAGTGTCTAATTTATTAACAGATGATAACTCAACTGAAGCGCAACAGCTTTGCTGGGTATGTACAAAATTTATTACTGGTGGAGGACATGCTTGTACAAACTCAAATGCGGAGGCAAGTTCACTCGACTTATCTAGTCAAAATAGTGAAAACTCACCTGACTCTGACTTTGAAACAAACTGCTATGTTCCAAGATATTCAGTATGTGTGGAAGGTTATTGGGCAACCTACTGCCGAATCAAATAATGTAACGTTTGAATGAGTGTAAATTCTGCGAATTAAAAATATAATCGCTATAAAAAAATCGGCTATGCCTCTTGCTAGCCGATTTTTTTATAGCGATTATTAAGGGAAAAGATCGATATTTTCTTTCATAATATTTACGTTTTCAAGAAATGCAACACTATTCTTTTCTGATATAAAGTAGTATTTCTTATCACTCAATTCTTTTATATATAATGTTTCTCCCTCAACCCATACTTTTATTTTTAGTTCATCATCATTGTCTAAAGCAATCATTAAATCATACTTCGGTTCAGAAATTGGTCTACTTGATACAGAGTTAGCATTTTTGATCATGTTAGAAATAATCTCATTTACACTTTTATCATTCATCGTAATAATATTCTGTTGTCGCTCTTCTTTATTTGGTATAAACGAATTAGCAGACTTTGAAGGTGTTAACCACATTTGGGTTATTTCCTTTCCATCTAAGCTTGCACTCAATTGATCACTTTTGAAGATCTCTGTTTCAAAATATATAATGAACAGAAATAAAAAACATGCTGCTATTGAAAAGGAAAAAGTTAAAAATTTGGGAAGTAGGTTTCTTTTCTTGTTCCCGTCTTTATGTAGAGCGTACATAATTTTATTGAAGGAAAATTGTTTCTGCTGTCTCGTTCGTGGGATATCATTTAAATCATGAAATAATTGTTCTAAATTAGATAATTTCTTCATACGTTTCCCCCCTTTTCATTAATTCCTTTTTTAAGGCTGTCATTGCTCTTAAAGTATTTGTTTTCACTTTATTTTCATTCCAATTTAGTATTTCAGCCGTTTCCTTTATGGAATATTCCTTAATTTTTCTTAAAATTAATACTTCCTGATAGTTCATTTTTAAGCTTCGGATAGCCTCATATAAAGTTGTAATATCCTCACCTTTCATAACAATTTCCAAAGGTGTTTGCTTTTCAGATTCAAATTGATATTTATCAATTGAAAAAAATTTAAACCGATTTTTTTTCCTTAAATAATCAATCGTTACATTTCTTGAAATTCGAAAAAGCCAAGTGAATAATTGAGATTCTCCATTAAATTGTTCTAAACATTTATAAGCTTTAATGAAAGATTCTTGAGTCAAATCCTCAGCAACTTCTTTATTATTTACAAGGAGAAATATGTATCCATAAATTTTATCACTATGTTCATTATATAGTTGCTCAAATCCTTCAATCGAAACTCTCTCCATGATCATGGCGCCCCCTTGTTTAGTATTAGACGATTCAAAATGGAAAAAGAAACACTAATGTAACAATAAGAATCTATCTACCTATTTTATCATTTCGTTACAGGTAAATGGTTATATTTGTAAAATTTTAGCAAAAACAATCCATTCTAACTGAAACTTTCCAAAAAATAATATACATTTATCATTTTTAATAAAGTTACATATCTAATCTCCTATTTTAATTATAAAAAACGATTAATATCCTTGAATTAGAACTATTTTCCTTCCTCCCTTATCACTCATTCTTATAAACTATTTTACTCTCATAAAAAATTGAAGCCACCACCTTCTTCTTATTTTTTAATAATTCAAACCTTTTCGTTATTTATTCCTACTAATTTTGTGTGCATCAGACTAATAAAGTGACAGATTTCGTATGGAATAGGACCTAATTTCATACATACCCACTCATACGTTCCTATCATTTTATTCTTTCTTACTGATTTTTCGAACTATTTCGACAACTATTCTAAGTATGTTCAGCTATGGTTTTAGATGAAAGGGCTTTTGAAAGTAAAGACGCCCTTATGAGGGGGTGATGATCTTCAAATGAAGTTGAATGAGGCTCGATTATATAAAAAAATTAAGGAGGGTTTTTTTTGAAGAGTAAAAGAAATGGTCAATGGAAATGGCTCTACATTACGCTAATTGCTTTTTTGATCCTTCCACTAATGTTTCCAAACATGGTGGCAGCAGAAACGAACAAATCTCCTCACACTTCACTGAAAAAAGCAGCTATAGAAAAGACGACAAATAAAATAAACAATAAATTACTAGAACAATTCGGTAAACAAGAGAAAGTCACCTTTCTCATTAAATTTAAAGAACAGGCCGATACAGTAAAGGCGGCTGTGGATGCCGAAAATAAAGCATTAACCCAAAAACTTACTCCAGCAAAAGCTAAATACTTGAAACGTTCTGCTGTTCTTTCCTCCTTAAGATCTACTGCTATTGAAA
Organism: Cytobacillus sp. Bva_UNVM-123; assembly: GCF_046351715.2. Taxonomy (NCBI): domain Bacteria; kingdom Bacillati; phylum Bacillota; class Bacilli; order Caryophanales; family Bacillaceae; genus Cytobacillus; species Cytobacillus sp. Bva_UNVM-123. Next base: position 1,836,271 of record NZ_CM177772.1, on the reverse strand, counting down.
CACAAGGTCCTGTATCAGATTTTCTCCAAAAACAGGAGAATGCTGGTAATGCAAAAGATATCGAATCTTTTTATATAGTAAATGCTATCGCAGTAACTGCAACTAAAAATGTCATGGAACAAGTTGCTACATTCCCAGAAGTAGAAAAAATTCTTCCAAATGAAACTAGACAGCTTTATACACCAGAGGTCGTAACTAGCAAGCCTTCCTTACAACTAGGTGTAGAAACGAAAGCGAATACAAACTCGATTGAGTGGAATATTGAACGTGTTGGTGCACCAGCTGTTTGGGAAATGGGAATTGATGGCGCGGGAACGGTCGTCGCCTCAATTGATACGGGCGTTCAGTGGGATCATCCTGCACTTAAAGAAAAATATCGTGGTTATAACCCAGCTAGTCCGAATTCTCCTACACATGAATTTAATTGGTTTGATGCAACTGCCGGAAGAGGTGCAGCATATGACGATCTTGGCCACGGTACACATGTAACAGGAACAATGGTTGGTGCTGAGCCAAACGGAGCGAATCAAATCGGTGTTGCTCCTGGTGCGAAATGGATTGCTGTTAAAGCATTTACAGCAGATGGGGGAACAGATAGGGACTTACTTGCTGCAGGTGAATGGATAATAGCGCCAAAAGATGCTGCTGGAAATCCTCATCCTGATAAGGCTCCTGACGTCGTAAATAACTCATGGGGTGGTGGTCCAGGACTTGATGAATGGTATCGCCCAATGGTTCTTGCATGGAGAGCAGCTGAAATCTTTCCTGAATTCTCTGCTGGAAACACAAGAGTAGGAAATCCTGGTGGACCTGGCTCAATTGCTAATCCAGCTAACTATCCTGAATCATTTGCTACTGGAGCTACAGATATTAATAATGGTTTAGGAAGCTTTTCACTCCAAGGACCATCACCATATGGAGAAATTAAACCAGATATATCTGCACCAGGTGTAAATATTCGCTCAGCTGTTCCAGGAAGCAGCTATGAAGGTGGCTGGAACGGTACTTCAATGGCTGGACCTCATGTTTCGGCAGTCGTAGCATTGCTCCGTCAAGTTGACTCAAGCTTAACAGTTCCTGAAATTGAGGAGATTTTGACGACTACCGCAACACCTTTAACGAATGGAACATATCCTCAAACTCCAAATAATGGCTTTGGTTATGGCCTTGTGAATGCTTACGATGCCGTTTCATCTATCATTTCAGGGCTTGGAAAAGTTAAAGGCCAAGTTGCAAAGGGTGGAAATGATGATGAAGCACCAAAAGCTGAACATCATGCTCCTCAGGAAACATACGCGGGTATGGATTTAGCTTTAGAGCTAAAAGCAACTGACAATGTTAGCGTATTAAAAGTTAACCTTGAATACTTAAAAACAGATGGTAGCTTTGCTACCATTCAAGCGGAGCGTATCTCTGGGGATTATCAGGATGGCATTTATAAAGCCGTAATCCCTGGTGAACACATTGTCGTTCCATCCATATCATACAAATGGAAGGTCAATGATTTCGGCGGAAATGAAATTGAAACTCAAACATATGCAGTTTCTGTTAAACCTGGAATTACAATAGGTTATGAGCAAGATTTTGAATCTGAGCCAATTGGTTGGACATCTTATGGAGAAAAAAACAGTTGGCAATGGGGAACCCCAACTTCTGGTCCTGGCAATGCAGCTTCTGGCGAAAAAGTGTTTGCTACAAACCTTTCAGGAAATTATGATAACAGTGCAAATATGACTTTATTAATGCCACCAATTGACCTACCAGAAGGCAATGCATACTTGCAATTTAAGCAATGGTATAATCTTGAAAGAAATTATGATTTTGGTCATGTCTTCGTTTCAACTGACATGAAAAATTGGACACAGATGCTTCGCGTTCATGACATTACCTCAAGTTGGATTGATGGAGAAGTTGATTTAAGTCAATATGCTGGTCAAAGAATTTATGTTGGATTTAATGTGACCTCTGATGGTTCCGTAACAAGACCTGGCTGGTATATTGATGATGTACGATTAGCTAATACTCCGCTCCAAGCATCGAATAAAGCACAGCTTGGGATGAACAAGTCAAATAATGCTGTAAATGACTCAACTGTTGCATTAAAAGAAGAAAAGGTTAATCCAGACTCAATTGTTCCTAAAAAGAATGAGGTCAAAAAGGATGAAGGCACCCAAAAGCAGCCTGCACCCGTTCTTCTACCTTTAACAGCTGAAGTGAGTATTCTTGAATCTGGCAGATCTGTATTCACAAAGCCTCAGGATGGAACATATGAATTTACCCATGCATCTGGAAGCTTCACTGTTCAAGCGGAAGCATATGGCTATCGCTCACAATCACAGACTGTTAACATTCCACAAGATGGTGAAGCTACAGCAAACTTTGTTCTAGAAGAAATTCCACAAGGTACTGTTACTGGAGTTGTTACAAACGAGGCTACAGGTGAACCAATTGCCAACGCAACATTGCTTTTAGTAGAGGATGCAGCCATTCAGCCTGTACAAACAAATGCCAACGGTGAGTATTCGTTAACAGCATATGAAGGAAACTACACATTAAAAGTTATGGCGCCATTTTACTATAGCCAAGAAATTGAGCTTTCAATTAGGGAAGGATCCGCCAGCCAAAACGTTCAGTTAAAACCATTTATCGGATTTCCTGGTGAAATCAAGTATGATGACGGAACGGCTGAAAATGCACGTGCATTCTATGATGCTGGAAATGGCTGGGCAGTAAAAATGTCATTAGCTGATGGACATGAAAATGCTATGGTAACAGGAGGTCTATTCCGTTTTTGGAATACTGAATGGCCTGTGCCAGGCGGTACAGCATTCAAAGTCGAAGTTTACGACGCTAGCGGTCCAGATGGAGCACCTGGTAAGAAGTTAGCAGGGCCATTTGATGCGACTGCCTTAAGAAATGATGAATGGACACATGTCGATTTAAGTGAGCATGGAATCATGGTAAACGGTGATTTCTATATGGTTTATATTCAAAGTGCACCAAATCCAAATGCCCCAGGACTAGCAACAGATGAGAATAGTCCAAATGCAAAACGCAGCTGGCAGCTAGTTAGTGGTGCTTGGTCCCCTGCACCTGAATCAGAAGGAAATTACATGATTCGTTCCATCGTCAACTATGAGGTAACAGCCCCAGTTATTACATCACCTACTGATGGAACATATACAAATGAAGAAACAGTAACAGTAGAAGGTACATCAGCACCTTCAACAACAGTAAAGCTATTCAATCATAATGAGGAAATTGCTACTATTAAAACGACAGAAGCAGGAGTCTTCTCTGCTGATGTAACTTTAGCAGAAGGGGAGAATATTTTAACTGCAAAAGTGACGACTGATTTAGGATCAACAGATGCCTCGAAACCTGTAAAGATTATTTTTGACAAGACAAATCCTGAAGTAGAAATTACTTCTCCGGAGGATAAATCAAAAACAAATAAGGAAACAGTGACAGTTGAGGGGACAGTATCTGATGAACATTTAGATACTGTAAAAGTTAATGGACAAAACGCTAACATTCATGATGGCAAATTCTCTCTCCGTATCCTTCTAAATCCTGGAGAAAATATTATTACCGTTGTTGCCCAAGATAAGGCTGGAAATTCGACTGAGAAATCCATAACAGTACACGCTATTTATGATGCACCTACGATTGAAAATCTTGTACCGACAGAAGATAAGGAATTGAAAAAGGGTGAGTCTGTAAAGATTGAATTCGACAGTTCACCTGGCCTAAAAGCTACATTCTCAATAAGAATGCCATTGACAAATGCTGGAGGAATTGAAAATGCAACGGAACTTCCGATGATGGAAACTTCACCAGGTCATTATGTCGGATATTACACTGCCACTTCAAATGTAAAGGCTCCTGGAGCTGAAATTGAAGTTAAAGTAGCAGATGAATATGGTAATGAAACTCGGAAAGTAGCTACCGGTAAACTTTATATTAATGAAAAGAAGAAAGATAAAAACGATACTCCAAATAACGGAAATAATGATGAGAAAAAAACAGAAACTAATGATGATGAAATCATCAATGAAGTTAGTCCTTAATTAAATAATAAAAAATCAGGTCTAGTGCAACACCAACTTGACCTGATTTTTTATTTCTAGTGAAAGGCAAAAGAGGGACTCTCCTGCTTTTTTCTATACATTATCTAAAACAAGCTGCGCCAACGATGATAAGAAGGATAAACAGGACTACGATTAATGCGAAACCGCCTCCAAAGCCACATCCTCCGTACCCGAACCCTGGGCCGCCATAGCCGAAGCCGCCGTATCCATATGACATAATAAAAATCTCCTCCTTGCCAAATTGATTTTATTTTCAAACATTAGAAAAATCCGAAGCCACCGCATCCACCATAACCCCATGAAGCACCAATGATGATTAACAAAATAAACAAGACAACTAATAAAGCGAAGCCGCCTCCGATTCCAACTCCACAGCATTCATCTGACATCTTCAATACCTCCTTTAATTGTTTCCATATATCCTATTCACCTATCCCAATATGTGCGATAGACTAACACACAATTTTTAGGTGAATTCACTAGTACAGGCCCGAAAAGCGGAAGCGGCTTGTAGCTCTTGCTGAGCAAATCGAAAACAAATAATTGTCTATATAAAAAAACACCAAACCGAATTTTCGATTTGATGCCTTTTCAATTCGTTTATTCTGCTGTTTCAACCTTTTCCTGCTTTTCTTTTATTTCGGTTGTTAATTCATTAATGCTCTGTCGGATATTCCCTTTGCCTGAAAAATTCTCTAGCAATTCTTTCACATCAATGCCTGACGTTGCTTTCAAGCTTTCCTGCATAGTCGACATTAAATTTGTTGCATAGCCAGTAACTTTATTTGCACCACCATTTTTACTGTCACTTCCCGTATCAACAACTGTAATCTTATCAATATTAGAAAGTGGGCTAGCAACTTCTCTTGCATATTCAGGCAGCATTTCTAAAACCATATCCATAATCGCTGCTTGTCCGTATTGCTCAAATGCTTCAGCAATCTTTCGTTTTGCCTCTGCTTCTGCAAGACCTTTTAGACGGATAATATCTGCTTCTGCTTCCCCTTGAGCACGTTGGGATTCAGCTTTAGCTAACCCATCTACTTTCACACGCTCAGCTTCTGCGCGGGCTTGAGATTCGATCCGATATTTATTTGCATCCGCTTCAGCAATTTGTTTTCTCTTTTCCGCTTCTGCTGCTTGTTCAACAGAGTATCTGTCAGCATCAGCCTTTTTCTTTACTTCTGAATCATATTGACGCTCTCTTCTTAATATCTCTTTTTCTTCTAGTTCAATTTGCTTTTGACGCTCAATAATTTTAATTTGCATTTCCTGCTCAGTAACTTCTTGTTTTGCGCGGGCAGTTTCAAGATCATATGCTTGGTCAGCTCGAGCTTTTGCGACATCTTGTTCTCTTCTGTAATCTGCCATTTTCATTTGATTTTCTTTTTCTGCTTCAGCAATTTCAGTCGCTCTTTCAAGTTCCGCCTTTTGTGCGTCTTTATCTGCTTCTGCTCGTTTGATCCTTGTTTCTTTTTCAGCTTCTGCTGTGGCAATATCAGCGTCACGTTTTACTTGTGCAATCCGTGGTTTTCCTAAGGAATCTAAATAACCATTTTTATCACGAACATCTTTAATAGTAAACGAAACGATAATAAGGCCCATTTTAGCAAGATCTTGTGAAGCTACACGTTGAACTTCTTGTGAAAACTTATCGCGGTTTTTGTAAATCTCTTCAACTGTCATTGAACCAAGGATGGATCTTAAATGCCCTTCAAGCACTTCCTTCGCTTCATTCTCTCTATCTTCCTTTGACTTACCGAGGAATTGTTCAGCTGCGGTAGCAATTTCGCCAATCGATCCACCAATTTTAATAATCGCAGTTCCATCTGCCATAACTGGAACTCCCTGCTCCGTATAGACTTCTGGTGTCGATACTTCTAGCTTACTTGATAATAAACTAAGTGGCTGAGCTTGCTGGAATACTGGAAGGACGAACGTTCCGCCACCACGGATAATTTTTATTTTATTACCAGATTCATCAACATGAACATTTTTATTTCCTAAATAACTTCCAGTGACAATTAATGCTTCATCAGGACCGGCTGTTCGATATTTTGTTACGAAGACTCCAAGTAAAGCAATTAATAAAAAAGCGACAATTCCTATAATAATCCAAGTAGTGAGCATAAGCTTTCCTCCAATCTAATATTTATTATGAGGAACAACATAGAGAACCCCATCCTTTACATCAATAATGAGTACCTTTTCATCAGCGGCAATTATTTTATTTTCAAAACTAGCAGCAGGCTTAGAAATTCTTCCACTAATGCTTTCAATTAGAATTTCTCCAAAACCATCTTCTGGAATCGGAATAAGCACCGTTGCAATCCTTCCTTTTAATGACTCCTCCGTATATGCCAAAGATTCTTCCGTATTAGCTAATGGAATAAGAACAAAAATATTTAATAAAGTATCTAGAACAAGTGAGGCTATTGCAGCAATTGCCATTATTAAGATTGAGTTTAGAGCCGTTAATGCTTCAAATAAATAACCGATAGCTGATAAAAATATTAAGAATGCAAGGATCAATACTGGATTAAGAAACCCAGTTGCCTCTGAAATCCCTTCCATTACATCCCCAAAAAATAAATAAAGAATAATTAAGAGGCCAGAAATAATTAAGACATATAAGTAAATGGTTTGAATAGGAAGACCGAATAACTCCATAATTATACAGCCCTCTCCGAAAATTCAACAAAATAAACTCTTGATAGTCGTTTGAATCTAACACAAAAATGATGAATTTTTGTTTCTCCATAAAGACTGCCTAATCTCAAATTGTTTTTTTTTACAAAGGTAATGACAGCCATTTTCATTCCCCCTTTTTTGACATCTTTTTTCTGGCTCACTATATATACGGGTAAAGTCATAAAATGTTTCAAAATATTGAGAAATATAAATGGGTTTTTTCATTTCATAGCGAACTCAAAAAAGCTCTGCACCATTGTACAGAGCTAAAATACTGAATTCATTTTTCTACATAGAGTTTTGACACACTAAATATGAACACCAAGTGCCAGTTTTGCGTACCTAGACATTTTATCTTTAGTCCAAGGGGGATTCCAAACAATATCTATGTTAACTTTATTCATTTCCTCAACATTCTCAATGATGGCCATTTTTACTCCTGTCATGATTGTTCCAGCCATCGGACAGCCCATTGAAGTCATCGTCATTACAATGTTTGCTTCATCCTCTTCAATATTCACTTCATATATTAATCCTAAATTTACAATATCTACGCCTAATTCAGGATCCATGACTTCCTCTAGTGCTTCCATTATCTTTTCTTTAATGTGATCACTCATCTCTTTTCATCCCATTTCCTCTTATTTTTAATTGAGATTTATTATCATTATAAGAAAATTAACTAGAAGATGAAGTGAACCACATCACACTTACTTAAACATAAACCTTCCTATCTGTTGAAAAAGATTTCCTTGTAAATTGAGATAAATATTGAGTGTCCAATCGACTATGCTGAGAAATTAAATAGGCTGGTCTTGTAGCATTAGGCCTTCTTAAAGTATTAAGTGCGTTAATCATTCCTTCTTCTGTTTCGATTCCAATACCATGTCCAAAAAATAGGCCTTCCCCTAAATAAACAGTATTCTCTCCTGTCCAAACTGGATGACCAAAATCTGGATTGTAGAAATAAACGACATCTCCAGGTATGAAATCTCTTCCGCGCTTTGTTATAATGCCTAGATCCTTATCATAATTCCAATCCCATACTAAAAGCCTTTGAAATAATGTATTAAAATAGCTCGTAGCAATTGTTTCTAAAACAGCTTTATAAAAAATAAGCACGATAGCAGTTGAACATTCAAATGCATATTCTTTCCCATTTGTAAAAACGTCTTTTATTGCTTCAGATGGTAATATATCAGTCTTTAACAAATAGCCGTATTTGGTTTTTGTCCAAATTTGTGGATTAAACTTTGAGGTGGAGAAAGGGGCAAATGTTGCTCCACTTTCATTTAGTTTTCTGGCAGTTAAAATAATATTTTCTCTTAAAAAGAGATCAAAAATAAATTCGTGAAGTGAGCTATATGGATAAATAATAGGGCTATTTTCTAGGGCAAGGTAAATTTCCTGTTTCTTGCCTTGAAATTCATTAAGCGAAGGCTTTTTTTCATTATTCCGAATAACAATCATCTTACTCCCCTCTTTCATAGGTTATTAATTTACCTTATGGGTATTACAGACTGACTGTTCAATATTTGTTTTGACAAAAGCATAATTTCAATGCTATTTTTAATAAACTGACATTATATTAGTAGGTGAAAATATGGACAAAGACATCATCAAATTTTTACGGGAAAGTTACAATATGTCTCAACGAGAATTCGCCAAAATTGTCAGCTGCAGCTTCTCGCTTATTGCCTTAGTCGAAATTGGCAAAAGAAGGGTAACAACTAATTTAGAAAATAAAATAAAAGAGGCTTTTGATCTTGATGACCAGCATCTTGAATCAATTGGTTCTCTCCTATCAGAAATTAGTAAGAACGTACCGCCTCTTATGTAAAAATCATATCCCGCTTTCGCCAAATTCCGCCATGTATGATTGGAAACATAAACGCATAACTTAGAAAAGAGCAATCAATTCGTTTGATCGCTCAAAAATTCGTCGTGGGAGTGATGTATCATGGCAAGAAACAAACTTCTCGTACCCGGTGCTGAAAATGTTATGGATCAAATGAAAGAAGAAATTGCGGGTGAGTTTGGAGTTCAGCTTGGTGCTGATACGACCGCACGAGCAAATGGTTCAGTTGGTGGCGAAATGACAAAGCGACTTGTAGCAATGGCTCAGGAACAGCTGAAAAACAAGTAAGACATTCATTGTGAAAAAAAGCTAACTCAATATTTAAATTGAGTTAGCTTTTTTATAGTTATTACCATGGTTTTTGATCAGCCTCTAATAACAATTTCGTCAATATTTGTGCTCCATAAATCATTGCTTCATGATTAAATGTCATTTTAGGATGGTGCAGACCTGGATGAAGATCACAGCCAAGTCCAATCATCGTTGCAGCAATTTCTGGATTTTTCAATGTATAAAAATGGAAGTCCTCCGCTCCTGGAGAGTTGCAAACTTCTTGAAAACCTTCCTTCCCAAGAATAGCTAAAATGGCACTTTCTGCAAGTTCAATGGCATGTAGATTTTTTTTAGCAGCAGGTGAATATTCGACAAGCTTATATTCGATCGTTGTTTCTGTTAACTCTGCCATTTTCTTAATTATATGTTCTGCCTTTTCAATTACTTCCTTCATAATGTCATTCGTTCTTGCACGCAAATCAAATGTAAAGCTGGACGATTCTGGAATAAGATTCGAGGCTTCTCCACCATGTAGCTCTGTAATTTTTATTGAGTAATTGCCTTCATCTTTTAAGCGTATTTGACGAATTGCCTGAATTAATAGTGCAGCAGCCTCCAATGGATTATTACCTTCCGCTGGTCGCGCCGCATGAGCTGGGACTCCTTTGATAACTCCTTTTATACTGACGGTCGAGCCGTGAAGAATAACAGGTGCTGCACAATTATATTGAACTTCAATCGCTGGGCGCAAATGAATACCACCTAGAAATTTAACATTTCGAAGCGCCCCTTCCTCCATCATCTTCAGCGCACCTTCTCCTTTTTCTTCTGCTGGTTGAAAAATAAAACGAACTGTATGTTTAAACTTTTGACCAGATTTAGCTAACGCAAGAGCAGTGAATAATACCATCGTGCTATGGGAATCATGCCCACATGAATGGTTTGGTCGGATAATGCCATCTACTTCTTGAACTAATGCATCTAAATCTGCTCGAAGCGCAATTACATCTGTTATTTCGCCTTTAATTTCCGCGACTAACCCAAAATGTCCAGTGAATGTTTGTACATGCAGTCCGGCATTTCTAAGAATTTCCGCAATATATTTAGATGTATTCTCTTCACCCCAGCTTGGTTCAGCAAGCTGATGGAGCTCTCCATATGTTTGAAAAATTAATTCACGCTGCTCATTTATAAATTGAATCGGGTCTTGCCTCATGATAGTTCCTCCCATGTCATCAATAAAAAAATATCAATTTTCAAATATTCAATAATTATACACTTTTTTAAAGTTTTTTTGTCAATCTTTTAAATAGCTAGAACATGAAATGGTTAATGTTAAGTGACGATGTTAACGCCCAATCGTAATAGCCTATAATATAATAGAGAAAATGGCTTCCCTGCAATTACATGATAATAACTAATATATAGTTTTCCTATAAGGACGGTGAAATAAGGTGATTGTAAAATGGCTAATAACCAATTTAATCACTGTATTTATCATTGTTATATGGAGCTTCTATCAAGGATATGATTCAAATAATGTCCTCATCGGAAAAATAGTGGCTCAAGCAGCATTTATTCTCTTTTTAATAAACATCAATATGTTTTTTGTCTTTCTCCTTATTCGTAAAAGCAAAGTACGTAATGTAAAAATTAAACTTGCAAAAATCTCCAAACGAATGATGAAATATCATATTCCCATTGCGTTAACATCTTCAACGCTCATTCTTATTCATGCTGTCATTATGATCAATGCTTATTTCGAAAGGTTACTGAATATAAAGATTCTAAGTGGAGCCATTACATTTGGAGTATTAATTATTTTGTTATTTAGTGGTTTATTACGAAGATGGAGGGCTTCTGGTAATAGAAGAAAATTTCATTACACAATGTCATTTCTGTTCTTTGCATTTGTTATATTACATGTTTTTGTATAAAGTGAAAGATGAAATCATTAAAGGAGATGTGAAAAAGTGAAAAATGAAATAATCGAACGATTTACCACTTATGTAAAAGTAGATACTCAGTCCAGTGAGTTAAACGAAGCCTGTCCATCAACTGAAGGTCAATGGACATTGGCTAAATTACTCGTTGAAGAACTAAATAAAATCGGGATGACTGAAGTTACAATTGATGAGAATGCGTATGTTATGGCAACTTTACCTGCAAATACGGAAAAAAAGGTGCCAACTATCGGATTTTTAGCCCATCTCGATACAGCAACTGATTTTACTGGAAAGAATGTCCTTCCACAGATTATCGAGAATTACGATGGAAGCGATATTATGTTAAATAAAGAATTACATATCGTCCTCTCTCCAAATGATTTCCCTAATTTGGACAATTATAAAGGTCATACTTTAATTACAACAGATGGGACAACCTTGCTTGGCGCTGATAATAAAGCAGGAATTGCTGAGATTATGACTGCTATGGACTACTTAATCAAGCATCCAGAAATTAAACATGGGAAAATTAGAGTTGCATTTACTCCAGATGAAGAGATTGGAAGAGGTCCACATAAATTCAATGTTGAAGCCTTTAATGCAACATACGCTTATACTGTAGATGGTGGCCCACTTGGAGAGCTTGAATATGAGAGCTTTAATGCAGCTGGAGCGAGTATTACGATTAAAGGGAATAATATTCACCCTGGGACTGCCAAAGGGAAAATGATCAATTCTGCAAAAATCGCGATGGAACTAAATGAAAAATTACCAAGAGAAGAAGCCCCCGAATATACGGATGGCTATGAGGGATTCTACCATTTATTATCTATTAATGGCAATGTTGAAGAAACAAAGCTCCATTATATTATTCGTGATTTCGAAAAAGAAAATTTTCATGCAAGAAAGACGAAAATGGAAGAAATGATTCAAGAATTGAAAGAAAAATACGGTCAGGATCATATATTGCTCGAAATGAAAGATCAATATTACAATATGAGAGAAAAAATTGAACCTGTCATGGAAATTGTTCATATCGCCGAAAAAGCGATGAAAGATTTACATATTACTCCGATCATAAAACCAATTCGGGGTGGAACAGACGGCTCTCAATTATCATACATGGGCTTGCCAACGCCAAATATTTTCACTGGCGGTGAAAATTATCATGGCAAATACGAATTTATTTCTGTTGATAATATGATAAAAGCAACGAATGTAATCATAAATATCATTAAATTATACGAGGAAAATGGAGACATTTAATAATAAAAACGCTAGTTTGACAGTTCTCTAGCTTCAAAAATTTTATCCTTTCTAATCTATAAATAAAATAGTACGCCGCTCCTATGAGGAAACTTCCCCAATAGGAGCGGCGTGTTTTATTATCTCTCTGTTATCGATGTCATTATAAAGCTCTTATTTCTTCTCCAATCGTTTTAATAATAAATTCAAGATCTTCTTCTTCAATACTTAAAGGTGGCGCTAATGCTAACACATTATTATATCCTTCAACAGTCGCACCATTTTTGCCAATAATCAATCCTTTATGATTACACCCTGCGATCACTTTATTTACATATGTTACATCGTGTGGTTCTTTCGATATCTTATTTTTTACTAACTCAATTCCAATTAAAAGACCTTTTCCTCTAACATCTCCAACAAATGGATGATCACCGATCTCTTCAATTAACCGCTCTTTTAACCATTTTCCAAGGTCAGCTGAACGTGCATATAGATTTTCCGCTTCCATAATTTCAAGGTTTTTCAGCGCAAGGGCACATGCTGCAGGATTCCCCCCAAATGTATTAATATGACGGAAATAATCATATTCCTCCGAACCTTTAAATACATCATAAATTTCTTTTCTTACTGCTGTAGCTGATAATGGTAAATAAGCGCTCGTAATTCCCTTCGCCATCGTAATTACATCAGGTTGTACTCCGTAATTCATAAATCCAAATGGTTTTCCAGTTCTACCAAAGCCACAAATCACCTCATCGACAATTAATAAAGCACCATGTTTCTCACAAACCGCTTTTACTCCTTCCATATACTTATCAGGTGGAACGATGACACCGCCGCCTGTTATGATCGGCTCCATAATAACACCCGCTACCGTCTCACTTAATTCCCACGTCATGACTCGATCCATTTCTTGTACTGACTGTAATTCATCTGGACTACTATCCACCCTATCTGAAGAACGATACAAATCTGGTGGAGTCACATGAATAAAACCTGGCGCTAATGGCTCAAATTTATATTTCCGTTGTGCTTGGCCAGTTGCAGCAAGAGAACCCATTGAGTTGCCATGATAGGATCGGTATCTTGAAATAAACTTGTAACGTGCATAATCCCCTTTTTGCTGATGATATTGTCTAACTATTTTAAAGGCCGTTTCATTTGCTTCTGAACCACTATTTGAAAAGAAAATGACATATTCTTCTCCAAGCATTTCATTTAGCTTTTCAGCAAGCTTAATTGCAGGTTTATGACTTTGAGTAAGTGGAAAATAGGCCATTTCCTTTAATTGCTCATATGCAGCTTCAGCCAGCTCCTTTCTTCCATATCCGACATTTACACACCATAACCCTGACATTCCATCTAGAAATTTCTTTCCATTATGATCTGTTATCCATGAACCTTCTGCCTTTTCTGCAATCATTGTTGAATTTGGGCTATATGGCCGCATTCCATGCCAAACATAATCTTTATCCTTTGTAAGCAACTCGTCATTGAGTTTTACATTTTCCATTTAATCCACCCCTTTTGACTAAATTAATTTTTTACTTATTCAAGTGTCTCTGCCTCCTGCCCACAGGACGTGGCGTCTTTAGCCTTCGTTCCCATCTTGTCTAGCTCCAGTGGCTAGGGGCTCGAGGTCATAAGGCTATCTTCTCTAAAAGGTAAAATACACCTTTTTGAGAAGCTTGCCTTATGCTTGTCGCCCCTGGGCAAGCCACTTCCGCTTTTCTATTAATAATCAAATCTAGATGTGATCATTTTTTTTCGTGTGTAGAAATTAACTCCGTCTTTTCCGTTTACATGAAGATCACCGTAGAAGGAATCCTTCCAGCCTGAGAATGGGAAAAAGGCCATCGTTGCTGGTACGCCGACATTAATTCCTAACATGCCAGCATCCGCTTCCTCTCTAAATTGTCTTACAGCCTTCGCATCTTTCGTATAGATTGTCGCCCCATTTCCAAAACGCGATTTTTGAATATAATCAAGTCCCTCTGCAAGATCATTCGCTCGAAGCAAACTAAGTACTGGAGCAAATATTTCATCCTTTGCAATCGTCATCTCAGGTGTTACATGATCAAAAATCGTTGCTCCCAGGAAGGTTCCTTCCTTTAATTCCTCCATTTCTTTTCGGCCGTCACGAATTAATGTGGCACCTTCTTCAATACCTGTTTGAATATAATCTAAAACTTTCGCACGATGGGAGTCCCTTATAACCGGGGTAAGCAATACTTCCTCATCAATCCCATTTCCTATGATGAGTTCTTCTGCCTTCTCCTTCAATGCGTTGACAAGTGCTTCCCCTTCACCAACGACGACGACTGCACTGCATGCCATACACCGTTGCCCTGCACTTCCAAACGCTGAGCTGATAATATGTGAAACAGCTTTATCCATATCTGCATCAGGCATTACAATGTGGTGATTTTTTGCCCCTGATAACGCTTGAACTCTTTTTCCTTCTGCTGCTGCTCGCTCATAGATGTATTTAGCAACGGGCTGAGAACCAACGAATGAAATGGCTTTAACATCTTTATGCTCAAGTAACCCATTTACAACATCATGTGCACCATGAACAATGTTTAGCACACCTTTCGGGGCACCTGCTAGTGTAAATAAGTTTACAAGTTCATTTGCTAAAACCGGTGTACGTTCGGAAGGTTTCAATACAAATGTGTTTCCACATGCAATGGCTAATGGAAACATCCAAAGTGGAACCATCATAGGAAAATTAAATGGTGTAATCCCTCCTACGACCCCTAACGGATAACGAAACATCTCTGAATCAATGTCTTCCGCAATATTTGATAATGTCTCTCCCATCATTAATGTTGGAGCACCTGCTGCAAATTCAACACATTCAATCCCTCGTTGAACTTCACCATATGCTTCTTTAAACGCCTTTCCATTTTCAAGTACTACAAGCTTGGCAAGTTTTTCATGATTTTCTGTTAATAGATAATGGTATTTATACAAAATTCTCGCTCTTTTCGGAACAGGCGTATTTTTCCAAGTTAGAAAGGCTTCCTGGGCAGCAGCGACTGCTTTTGCTACGTCATTTTTTGAGGAAATTGGAACTCTAGCAATTATTTCTCTAGTTGCTGGATTTGGTACGTCTAGTATTTCTGAACTTTCAGCATCAACCCATTCTCCATTAATAAAGTTTTTTAATAATGCTGTTTCATTTTTTATGACTGTCATCTTTACATTTCCTCCTCTTTTATCTGAATTTTCCATCATATAATTAAATTATCTCTGATTTTGAAAGTGCTTTCATTAGACAGTTTGTAAAATAGCTAACGATGTTTATACCACGCTTTGCATGAGTTTTTTGTCAAAAAAAAACCTACTATTTTTAGTAGGTTTGAAATACAAACAATTAAACATTCTCTGAGGACTTCAAAAAGTCATTTGAAAGAATCATAAATTCAATCGCGATTCTTTTTTCATGCTTCATAAAATCATCGCCGAGTAATTTTTCTAATTTTTGGATACGATGATATAATGTTTGCCTAACAATAAATAATCGTTTTGCAGTCTCCTGCTTCGAACCATTACAAGCGAGTAAAGTTTTTAACGTCTCCATAAGCTTTCCATTATGTTTTTTGTCATAGTCAATCACTGGTTGGAGGTATTCTAAGACAATTTCATGTAAGTCAAAATGCCGATGTAATCGTGAGATCAGTCGATAAATATGTAAATCATCGTAAAAATAATTAACTTCCTTATATGCTAATCTTTCTTGTATGCGAATTGATTCCATTGCAGTTTGATAGCTTATATGTATATTTGTTAAATGTTCGACAAATTTGCCAATCCCGATCAATAGCTTAGACTGATTAGACCCAAGTTTTAAATCTGATTTTAATAACCTATCTACCCCTTCCTTCATTCTTTTCTTCCAAGTGGATGGAGTTCTTTCGTTTATTATGATAAAGACAAGTGCATTGTGCATTTCACTCGAAAATAGGCAGAAGCCTTGCTGCTCCATGATCGTTCGGAAATACAATTTGAAGTATGTTAAATCTAAATTTGAATATTGTTGAAATGAGTCATGTTTGCAATAACAGACGACTGCACCTTTTGACTTTATGTTTGGATTAAGATAACTAATATACTCTTTTATCGAATCCTCACTTTGCTTTCCACTTAACCAACGTGAAATCCATTCTGTTTCTTCAACTTTCTTCTTCTCTTCCACATACATTTCACGTAAAAGGAATTGTGCTAAGGCAATAGCTGTCCGATCTAAAATAAGGTGTTCAAACTCACTTAATACTCGTTCTTTCGATATAATAATTAGCTCAGCATAGTTATCACCTAATAAATATATGGGTAAACTTGCAATCGAATAGATGAAATCATCATTTAAATTTTTCTGTTCGTGTATCATATTAAGAAGATTTTTTTTCTCTTGCTCTACTGGTTCTGGAAAGAATCGAACATCATCGTTACTAAACGTAATCACCACTTGAACTTTTAAATATTGTTGGATAAATTTAAGAATCTCCATATAGTGTTCGATCGTTAATAATTTTTTATTTAATGCTTGCGAGTAGCTTTCTAAATCTGAAATTATTCGATATTGATGATTGATAAGGAGAGTATGTATGTCTTGAGTAATTTCAACAAAGGGGACTTCTTTAAGAAATAAAATGATAGGAAACTGAGAATGATTGGCAATGCTAATAATCTCTTGAGGAATCGATGAAGTATATGTGCCAATTTCAATACAAAGCCCAGCAGCTTCTGCCTCAATTAGCTGGTTTAATAACGAAATAAAAAGCTCCTTGTTCTTTTTCCACGCAACACCTGTAGAAAGAATTAGTTCATTTCCATTCAAAAGCTTGCGAATATTCGTTACTTCGACTACATGAACCCATTTTACTAACCGGTTTAATCCCTCCTCACCTGCAATGATCTCAATCCTTTCAAAATGCTTTCTTTGTAAAATATCATTTACTGTAAAATAAGATTTCAATGTAAAAGCACCTCAAACATTGGAATTTTCTCATCTATATTATTATACGCCAATAAGAGGTGTTTTTGGAGATTATTTTTTAGAATATTTAAAAAACTGGTAAATCAAATTGAATTACCAGTTTTTCGTTCTTACTCTTTACGAGAATTCTTTTTGCTGCTTTATTAATAAGACAGAAAAGTATTTCCGCCCTTCAGGCGTAACGACTTGCACTGTTTCAAATTCTTCTTTCACATCAGCTATTTTTTCAAAATCAATAAATGCCCCACTTAAATTTTCTGTAATATTTTTTATTTTGTAGCCCTTCTGTATGAGATAGTCAATCCGATCTCTTTCCTGTAAATATTCCTTATACTCTGACATGAAATTCTCCCTCCTCTTTCCTATGTTAAACATTACATTTGTGGATTTACATTTTCTTGTATAATCATAGGTTCCTTTTCTTCCGTTTCAATCATCCAATCTCTTCCAACAGTAATACCTAAATATTTTTCATCACTCGGGTCTTCTATTTCAGCCTGTTTATACTTTTTGAACCACCAATATTTTGCAAGTACATAATAGATAGCTCCACCTACAGCAAAACCAACGAGGAATGAATAAGCCGGGAATAAATAGGATGCTACCCCACCAATAATCCATGCAATCATTCCAGCCATATTAAATCCCTTTAAATATCGATATTGTCCATTATCCTCATATAGCTCTTGAACATTTACTCTCCTCTTTCGAAGAACGTAATAATCTATAAATAAAATTCCCACTATGGCAGATAGAATTCCACCAATAATAAGTAAGGCTGGGATAATAACACCGAATAAACTCCACGGCTGAACAATAATCCCAATAATTCCCGCTATCAAAACAGCTAGCCAAAACGGTACTTTCGGACCTCCCACATTTGAAAAAATAGTTGCTGCTGGAATTACGTTTGCTGAAGTATTCGTAGACCATTGAGCAAAAACAATCATTAATAAGAGAATTCCGAGAATAAAGCCACTAGCCGCTTCTTGAAGGGCTGCAACAGGATCAAAGTTTGAAACAGCGATATAGGATACTGCACCGATAATAATCATAAAAGTATTGACAATCGGCATGACAATGACACTGCCAACTAATTGTGATTTATTTCTTTTAAACCAGTTTCTTTCGTTTTTTGGAGCTTTAAAAAATCTTGATAAAGAGGGCATATCTGCTGCTAAAGTAGCCCAAAATCCCATATTACTCATGACAACAACCATAAAAGCGGTAATCGCGGCACCACCAATTGCAGGGCTCTCCACCCATGACCATATTTCTCTGCCTTGCTCCATCGCTTTATCAGAGAGTGACGTATACATCCAAGCTGAAATTAGAATGATCGTAGGTGCAGCTAAATCAGCAAATCTTTCAATTGCTTTTATCCCTAGGGCAGTATTAATAAGCTGTAGTGCAGCAAAAATTAAAAAGCATGCAAACCAATTGTTAAATTCAAATAATAAATTCAAAATTCCATTCATTGCTGTAGCTCCAAAATACGTGTTCAGCCCAAACCAACAAGCTGCTGTTATTCCACGGACTAATGAAGGGATATGTGTCCCAATTGTTCCAAATGGGGCCCTCATATATACTGGGAATGAAAGACCGTGCTCCACGCCAATATCACCAATAATCGTCATAAAAATGCCGATTGCAACTGATCCAACAAGTGTTGCAACAATAACCCATCCTAAAGATAAGCTTTGTACGCCTGCTCCCCCAATCGCAAATGCTGCCAAAACAACTGCCATCCCAACCCAAATAACTGCAAAGCCTTTTACTCCAATATTTCGATCCTTGCTTGAAATAGGCAATAAATCAGGTGACTTTAAATAGCCTTCATTTTTCTTCATTTAAACACCCCTTATTGGCTTTTATTTAAAAATAGTCTAAATTTTCTGATTTATTAACACGTATTTAATGATTTATAAGGGTAAGAGCAAGATCGCAACTCCCCCTGCACATT
The DNA here is from genome assembly GCF_046351715.2 of Cytobacillus sp. Bva_UNVM-123. Lineage (NCBI taxonomy): Bacteria > Bacillati > Bacillota > Bacilli > Caryophanales > Bacillaceae > Cytobacillus > Cytobacillus sp. Bva_UNVM-123. The sequence goes on along the minus strand of NZ_CM177772.1, from coordinate 1,817,199 downwards.
ATATACAATCTATTTTTGAATTGGTAAACGTCTATTCTCTTCAAGTTGATTATTTTCTCCATATTTTGCCCTTTTCAGAAACTGTCCTTCTCCCAGCTTTCCAACAAATTGCTTATCTCGAATGACAAAGTTTCCTCTAGACAAAACGGTTACAGGCTCCCCTACAACTTTCATCCCTTCAAATGCACTATAATCTACAGCCATATGATGTGTTTCAGCAGAAATAGTTCTTTCTATCGTTGGATCAAATATAACAATATCTGCATCTACCCCTGCTGCTATTGTTCCTTTTCTTGGATATAACCCGAATAATTTTGCAGCTCTAGTTGAAGTAATATCAACAAATTGGTTGAGCGTAATTTTCCCTTTTCTTACCCCTTCAGAGAACAATATGCTTAAGCGATCCTCAATGATCGGACCACCATTCGGAATCTTTGAAAAATCACCTTTCCCTAATTCTTTCTGTCCGTTAAAGTCAAATGAGCATTGGTCTGAACCTACAGTCTGTAACTGTCCTGTTTTAAGTGCATTCCATAAAACATCTTGGTTCCATTTTTCACGTAATGGTGGAGACCATACATATTTAGCACCTTCAAAATTTGGTTTTTCTAAATAAGTCTGGTCAAGCACTAAATATTGTGGACATGTTTCACCCCATACGTCTATCCCTTTATTCCTTGCTTCAGCTATTTTTTGAGCTGCCTCAGCACAAGAAACATGGACAACATATAATTGAGAATTTGCTAGCCCAGTAAAAGTAGCCGCTCTTCCGGTTGCTTCCCCTTCAATTTCTGGAGGTCTTGTTAATGCATGAAAAATAGGATCTGTATTACCTTCTGTCAATGCTTTTTTTACTAAATAGTCAATTACATCACCATTTTCCGCGTGTACCATAACGAGAGCACCTAGCTCTTTCGCAGCGATAAGTGTTTGAAAAAGTGTTTCATCATCAGCCTGAAGGACATTTTTATAAGCCATAAACACTTTAAAAGATGTAATTCCTTCATCATTCAAAACAGCAGGGAGTTCGCTCAATACCGTTTCATTCATTTCTCCGATCATGAGATGGAAGCCATAATCGATGACTGCTTTATCTTTTGCCTTTGCGTGCCAAGTTTCAATAGCATCCTTCAAAGGCTCTCCCTTCGTTGTTAAGCAAAAATCAATAATTGTCGTTGTTCCTCCAAAGGCTGCAGCGATTGTGCCCGTCTCAAAATCATCCTTCGTTACCGTACCACCGAAAGGCATTTCTAAATGGGTATGAGGGTCAATGCCACCAGGAAACACATAACAGCCTTTTGCATCGATTACTTCAGCTCCCTCAATGAAAAGCTGCTCTCCAATTAAGCTAATCACACCATTTTCTATTAAAATATCTGCATTGAAAGTATCTGTTGCTGTCACGATCGTTCCATTTTTAATTACTTTTATCATGCCAATTCCCCCAAACTTATGATTCTTCTTTCTGCTTAACTAAATTTATTTATTTAAAGTACTAACCCCACAAGCGATTGCTCCTAAAGCTGCCTGACGTTCATTCCAAGTCATTGGCGGCAGCTCACTTGGAATTTCAATCATATCAATCGCCCCGTCAACTGGACAAACGATCGAACATAAATTACAGCCGACACAATCCTCTTCCCTTACTCGCAAAATGTTATTTCCACGATCATCTTTTAGCATATCAATGCATTGATGTGACGTATCTTCACAGGCAATATGGCATTTATTACAGTTGATACAAACCTTATTATTAATTTTTGCTACAATCTTATAATTGAGATCAAGGTCGCCCCAATCTGAATATTTATGAACAGATTTTCCGACAATATCCATAACAGAAGTAATGCCTTTCTCATCTAAATAATGATGTAATCCTTCAATCATATCCTCGACAATTCTAAAACCGTGATGCATAGCAGCTGTACATACTTGAACACCTGTTGCACCCATTAACAAAAATTCAACCGCGTTTTGCCAATTTGAAATCCCACCAATCCCTGAGATCGGAATATTAATTCGAGGATTACGAGCACATTCACCGACCATATGTAACGCAATTGGTTTAACAGCAGGCCCACAATAGCCGCCATGGGCACCTTTTCCTCCAACATGGGGAATTGTATCCCAAGTATCAAGATCAACCCCTGCTAAACTATTTATTGTATTAATCATGCTAATCGCATCTGCCCCACCATTGGCAGCAGCTTCAGCTGTCGCAGTAATATCCGTAATATTCGGGGTGAGTTTTACAATAACAGGTGTTTTCGCCGCTTCTTTAACCCAATATGTTTGTTTTTCTACTAATTCAGGCACTTGGCCTGAAGCCGAGCCCATTCCTCTTTCAGCCATTCCGTGAGGACAGCCAAAATTTAACTCGAGTCCATCTACACCGACATCCTCAACCCTTTTGACAATCTCATGCCATTTTTCTTGTTTTGGTTCAACCATTAACGAAGCAATAATTGCGTGATGAGGAAATCGTTTTTTCGTTTCATAAATCTCCTTTAAGTTAACTTCTAATGGTCGATCTGTAATTAATTCAATATTATTAAATCCTGCTACTCTTTGGCCGTTAAAGCTAACAGCCGCAAACCGAGAAGTAACGTTTAAGATTGGGTCTCCTAGCGTTTTCCAAACTGCCCCACCCCATCCAGCTTCAAATGCACGCTGAACTTGATAACCTGAGTTTGTTGGAGGAGCAGAAGCTAACCAAAATGGATTCGGAGATTCTATCCCTGCCAAATTAATACGTAAGTCTGCCATCATCTTACCTCCTACATTTTTCTAGTGTTTTATGCTGTTTCAATAACACGAGTCGCATATCGCTTATGAATGGCATAAGCAGCATCTTTTCCTTGCTGAGCCGCAGATACGACCATTGCTTCCCCTTGACCTTTGCCAAAAATCACATCTCCACAAGCAAACACTTTCTCATTTGAAGTTTGATATGTGTTTTGATCTACTTTAACAACCCCACCATTATGCACTAATCCCATTTTTTCGATTAGCTCACTATATCTTGACTGTCCGATTGCTTTAATGACAGCATCGACCTTAAGTAAAAATTCTGACCCTTCAATTGGAACAGGACGACGACGCCCATCCTCACCAGGCTCACTTAATTCCATATTGATGCATTCAATTTCCTTTACATTTCCATCCTGATCACCTATTATTCGTTTCGGTGCAGTAAGCCATCTAAATTCAACGCCATCCTGCTTAGCAAATTCATACTCAAAGTCATAAGCTGTCATTTCCTCCACTGTTCGGCGGTATAGTATTTTGACATTGTCGGCACCTAAACGAATAGAGCATGTCGCACCATCTATTGCTGTATTTCCTGCACCAATAACAACGACCTTTTTCCCAAGAAATTCAGTTGATAAAGATCCTGTTTTCGTCTTCTTTACGAAATCAATTGCATCGTAGACTCCTGTTAATTCCTCTCCAGCTATTCCTAAACTCGGCACACCTGACATCCCAACTGCTAAAATGACTATCTCAAACTCTTCGAGAACTTCATCAACTAATATATCTTTGCCTACACAAGTATTTGTCTTTATCTTTACACCTAGTGTTTCTACTTGACTTACTTCCCAGAAAGAGATTTCTTGAGGGAGTCTGAATGATACGATTCCATAAGTGTTTAATCCCCCTGCTCTCTCTTCAACTTCAAAAATCGTAACATCATATCCAAGTAATGCTAGCTCACGAGCTGCAGAGAGTCCAGCTGGACCACCGCCAATAATTGCTACTGTTACACCATTCTTCACTCCTGGCTTAAATAATACTTGTTCATTTTTTATCGCCCAGTCAGTTGCATATCTTTGCAAATTTCCGATCATAATTGGCTTTGTCGAATGATTAAGGACACAAGCACCTTCACATAATTCCTCCGTTGGACAGACACGGGCACAGCTAGCTCCAATTGGATTAGCTGTCATAATAGTCTTTGCAGAACCTTTCAGATTACCTGAGGCAATTTTTTTAATAAAAGTAGGGATATCAATTCCAGTTGGACAGGCTGTAATACAAGGAGCATCATAACAATAAAGACAGCGATTCGATTCTTCATTCGCTTCTTGCTTTGTTAATCCCGGAAAAACCTCTTGAAAGTTATTACTTAAATTCTCTAATGAAATTCTTGAATTATTTGTATGACTCATAATAACAACCTCCTTAAAGAGTTTTAGTGGCACAAAAAAACTGCTATTTCGACATTTTGTTGGAAGCGCTTACAAAAATCGATGTCCTCCGACCTTTATTTTAATGTATACCCCTCCTCTCTAATGAATGTTCCATTCCATATTTAGTCGTTTTCATTAAGGGAATGTAATGTGCTAACTATCTAATTGGTTAAGCCCATTGTAAATAAAAATAGTTTAATTTTTCAGAATATTAAATAATCAACTAAGTTAAAAACTATTTTACTTGCTTACATGCTTGTTTGCATTATACAATTTGTTAAATATTGTTCCTTACTAGCTATCCACTTTGTAACATTTCCGTTAAATCTCGCCTATGAATAAATATAAATTTTACGATAACATATTCTCTATAAAAAATTTGTAGAAATTACTAGAATGCATAAAGTTAATAGAAAAAATCACGAGTAGTGCTACACACCACTCGCGAACGATTATTTAATACTATTCAATAAATTCATTGATACAGATACTTGATCGTTAATAGTTTTATTAATGAAATCAAGCTCTTCATTATTCTCATCTTCCTGTTTTAATTTCTTAATTTCATCATGCAGCCGCTCCATTTTTTTATCGAGTTCCGCACCTATCATTGCAGCTTCCTTTAACTCTGCCAGCAGTCGCTCTGGCGCGGCTTTATTGTATTTGTAAAAGATTTTATGCTCGAGACTAGCCCAAAAATCCATCGCAATTGTACGAATCTGAACTTCAACATTAATTAATTCCTCGTGGTCAGACATAAAAATTGGAATTTCTACGATCATATGCAAGCTTTGATAGCCATTCGGTTTTGGATTTTTAATATAATCCTTAACTTCAATAACCTTAATATCTTTTTGTTTTTCTAGCATTGAACTTAATCTATATATATCTGAAATAAAAGAACATGTAATTCTAACCCCTGCAATGTCTCGAATATTTTCTTTAATTGCTGAAAGAGATAATTCAATATTTTTCTTATACACCTTTTTTATGATACTTTCAGGTGATTTTACCCGTGATTTCACATGTTCTATCGGATTATAATCATGTACATAATTAAACTCTTCTTTAAGTATATTGATTTTCGTATTTATCTCATCTAAGGCAAATTTATAAGCCATCATAAACCTTTTGAGTTGAGTTCTTATTAATTTTATATCTCTTATATCTAAAGATTGTGCATTCTCCAAAATGGTTCTTCCTTTCTATAACGCCAACATAAAAATTATAATTTATTTAGGATTGATGCCTGGATTTTACGTAGGACATCTCCTCTACTGATAACCCCAATTACTCGATTATTTTCATCAATAACTGGGAGCTTTTTAAAATGATGTTTCGATAATAACGTAACAACCGATTCGATATCATCATCTGGTGAAACAGTTACAATCCCTTTTTTCTTAGCAATATTAATAATCGCAGTTTCTGTAATATCTTCAAGTCTTTCTTTTAAATCCCGAGCCTCTAAATACTCCATATAAAAGAGAAAGCTATAGATTTTACGATCAATGGGTTTGATTGCACGTAATATATCTCCGTCAGAAACAACCCCAAGTAATGTTCCATCTGAGTCACAAATTGGCAATCCACCAATTTTCCTAACAACAAAGATTTCCATTACTTCTTTTATCGTTGAATTTGGACTAGCTTTAATTACATTTTCAAGCATAAACTCTTTTACCTTCATTACGTTCACCCCGTTTATTAACAAGTATACTTAGGAAAATTACTCTTCTTCATACGCTTCTTGTGGAAAGTTCGTTAACACATCTGGTGAAAAGACTAATCGGCAAATGACTTTTGCCATATTTAATAAATCTAATGGTTCCTCACTGGAATCAACTTTCTTTCTCCCATGTTCTATTATTAAAATAATCGCCCATGTTACTGTATCTAAATCAAGATCCTTCCAAGTAAGTCCTTTTTCTTGAGCCAAAACTAATCCTGACCGAATTCGTGCATGTAAATTTCTCCTTGCCTCTGAAATCACTTCTGATAATTCTGGGTCCTTTGGTAATAATTCTGGAATTACACGATCAATACCAATTTCATTTAATCGTTTATAATGCTTGTCCAAAAGTGAAGCTAAAAAAAGTTCTGGATTTTTCTTAAACCAATCGGGAACTGGTGGCAGTAGTTTTTCTAGTTGATCCCCAAAAATAGATAAAAGTAGCTGGCGTTTATCATTAAAATAGCGATAAAATGTGCCTGTTGCAACCCCAGCATGTGAAGCAATATCCTTCGCTGTTGTTTGCTCATATCCATTTTTCAAAAATAAGAAACGCCCACTTTCAAGTAAAGCCTCTCTTTTTTTTTGAGCTCGCTCCTGCTTCGGTATATATGGAAATGTCCCTACTAATTGATCGTCATCCCTTCCTGGCATCGAAACCACCTCTACTTAATAATAACATAAAATCACAAACATGAACTATAGTTCAACTTATTGACAAACGAAATAATCACATGCATAATTGACCCAAGGTTCAAGTTTTGTTCCATCATTATTCATTAACAAAGTCTATTTTTGAATAAGGAGTTTGATGACATTGCCTATTGCCATTATTGCCATTGTAGGAGATAAAATCCTTTTTAAAAGAAATAAACTTTCAATTAGTGGAGAAGTAGTAAAAGTGAAAGAAGAAAGTGTCATTGTAAAAATAAGTGATTCAGATGCAGAAAAAATTAAAATTGAGACTCCTTTAACCGTTGTTGCTCACAAAAATTATGAAATAATCAAAGAAAACGCCATTTAGTAAAAATACTAATGGCGTTCCTATTGTTCAATAATATGACGTTTAATCTACTTTGTTTGTAACAGAATGTTCAAAACTAATCGTACTTTGATTCGGAACTCGCATTAACAAAATTCCACCAATGATAAATAAAATAACGAGACTGAATACTCCACTATTAGTATTTCCTGTCATTTGAGCAGTTACTCCAACTAACAATGGGCCTGCGATCGCAGCAAATTTCCCGAATACATTATAAAAACCAAAAAATTCATTAGATGATTCTTTCGGAATCAACTTAGCAAAATAAGAACGACTCAGCGCCTGAATTCCTCCTTGAACACAGCCTACTACCATGGCGAGAATCCAAAAATCAAGTGCTGAATTCATGAAATATGAATAAATACAAATAAATGTATAAACAATAATGCCTGCCATTATCATTCGTTTTTCTGTAAATTTCTCTCCTAGCTTTCCGAATAGGTAAGCGGCAGGTGCTGCGACAATTTGGGTAACAAACAATATGATTAATAATGTTGTTGCTCCAACACCTAAATCTGAGCCGTAAGCTGTTGCCATTTTTATAATCGTATGAACCCCATCAATATAAAAAAAGTACGCGATTAAAAAAAGAAAAACAGCACGATATGCTTTAATATTTTTCAGTGTGGCAAATAGACGTTTAAAGCTGGTCGAAATCGGATTGGGAACCCGCTCAACATAATATTTTTGGTCTACATGCTTCAACATCGGGATTGTAAATAATCCCCACCATAAGCCTGTAATGGCAAAACCGAGTTGACTAGCAACTGCAACCGAAAGTGAAATTATTTCTTGCTGAGCCATAATAATGATTGCAATCGCAATCACAAATGGAATACAGCTACCGATATAGCCGAGTGCATAGCCGTTCGCTGAAATGCGATTCATCCGATTTACTGATGTTACATCGACTAAAAAGGCATCGTAGAAAATATTGGCGCCTGCAAACCCAACAGACGTTAAAACGAAACATGCTAATAAAATGATCCACTGATCACTTGGGATAAGTCCTAACACAATTGTAAAAAGAACGCCTAGTGCAGTAAAAAAAATAAAAAACTTCTTCTTAAACCCTTTAAAATCCGCAATTGTACCTAATATTGGAGCTAGTAGTGAGACGATGAGTGTGGCAATCGAATTAGCATAGCCTAAATAAGCAGTTGAGGTTGAAGCCGCGATTCCTGCTTCTGTTGCAGCTGCTTTATAATATAGTGGAAATATCGCTGTCACAACGATAATCGAATAGGCAGAATTTGCCCAATCATAAAATACCCATCCACGTTCAGGTTTTGACATTTTTGCCATTAAACTACCCCTTTTGTCATCATATTTTTTTGTTCAATGTGAAGCAATTGCTCAATTGCCTTCCCATCTGTTTGTCCTAAATCTAATCCTAGTAATCTTGCTAACGTAGGACCAATATCAACTAAATGCATAAAAGGAATCACTTCATTTTCTCTAATCCCATTACCTGAGGCAAGAAAAAATGTCGTATAATCTGATTTAGTAGGGGAATATCCGTGACAAGCAAGTGTATACTTATTATTAGCTCGTACATCAGCAGCACTCACATGCTTTATATATTCACCAACATGATCCTCTAAAAAGTAAAAACCACGACTAGCTTCAATCATAAAAGCACACGTAGAATCTGCCCCTGTCTGACCAGCCTCCTTTCCACTCAAAATCTTTTCAATCCCATTTTGACTATCACTGGCAAGTGTCGTTAAGATTTCTTTTACTTTTTCTTTTATAACGTCATCATCATTCTTAACATAAATATATGCCGAGCCATCACAACTTTTGCAATATGCTTTCCAATCTATAATCCTATCATTTGAATCAACCGAAATAAGATCATGTTCACGAAAAACAACATTAAGATGAATAGCTTTATCTTCATCTATAGCACTATGATCACCGAGAATGATGATGGTTGTTTCTTGAATTTTACCACTTGCATCAAGTGCATGGAGAATTCGACCAAGTCTTCTATCATGTCGTCGAATGGCCTCAGTCGCTTCTTCTGAAAAAACTCCATGATGATGGCGCATCGTATCTAAGTCTGTAAAATGAACAAGCAGTAAATTAGGGGCTTTTGTTAAAATGGTATGGACCGTCGATTCTAGCACAAAATCATCTAGCTCAGGCTGCTTTAATCCATTTCGAATATGCCCAAACTGTTTATTCAGCTCCCATTGATAGGATGGAGTTCCATTTAAGAGTGAAACCATGATCTGGCTTTTCCATGGACGATTCGGAAATATTTCTGGAAGATTGTATTGAATACTTTTTGCTTTTCCTGTTACTGGCCACAATAATGCAGCGGTTGTGAGATTTGCTTTATTCGCTTCATCATAAAGTGTAGTACCCTTTATCGCACTACGATACCAATTCCAGTCAGGTGATTCTCTTCCCGGCTGCAAAAGTGTATTATTAACAATTCCATGTCTAACTGGATAATTACCCGTTACAATCGTTGTATGACAAGGATATGTTAAAGATGGATAAATCGTTTCAACATGCTGGACATAAGAGCCTTTTTCAAAGACTCGTTGAAAATTCGGCAATGATTTAATAAGTGAATAATCTAAAGCCGATAAGCAATCAAACGATATAACAATCATTTGCTTCGTTAGTGCAGTCATTTCATACACCTCCAAAAATAGGAATTCATGAATCACTAATCCAATTGTACTGTAAATTAATAGAATAATATTAAGCAAGTGTATATTTATTCTAAATTTTACAGATTATTTGTTAATAAAGCTATCTATATTATTAAATAGGAAAAGCGACGCCATGTTCAGGCGCCGCTACATAAATTGTTTATTTAAACTTCTCAGGAAATTGCTTTACAATTCCATCTGTTAAGATATTAGCTAATTTAATGAGGTGATTTTCATTTTGATCGACGACTCTAATTTCATTTACCCAATCTTTATTAAGCCTTGCAACTACCTGATCTATGATAAATTTTAAATGAGTATAGAACATATCTGTAAGTTCTTTTTTGCTCCAATTTGGATTTGCTGCTGCTAAAAAGGAAACGATGGCATCAGCATTACGATGCCAATTTTTATTCAATTTCTCTATACTCACTTTATCACCTTTTTTTGCTGCTTCAACAATCTTACCGGCAATCAAAATATGTTCTTTTAAAAGGGCTGCAAGTTTATTCCCCGCTTCGTCCCCATAATAAGGCTTAATCATATTTCCGATATCCACTTGATTTTGCAATAGTCTGTTTAATACATGATTTTGATCCTCGATTCCTGCTAAGCTACTAATGATAAAGTTTCTTGTCCACCAAGCATGTTCAATCCAAAGCTTTTGGAAATCACTTTTTAAATTACAATGTGTAGCGGTTATACTCGGCTCTTTTGCATTTTCTCCTTCAGCCTTTGCCATCAAAGGTGTGCTCATGACAATAAGTGAAGAAATCAATATGAACATAATGGTTCTTTTTATCATTTTTTAACCCCTTTACATATATTTACTTCAACAATTATTATTCATTTTTTTTTACTTTATATACGAACGAAAATTTTAAATAGAGGGTGTCCCAAAAGCATAACTTTTAGGAGAACTCTCTTTATTGTTGTATGATCTTATTAACCTGTCCGTTGATTTCCGTTCCAGACGCTTCGCTTTCCGTGAGGCAAACGGTAAGTCTCCTCGTCACTAACGCTACTGCGGGGTCTCACCTGTCCGCTTTTCCCACAGGAGTCTTCGCGTCTTCCACTCCAATCAACTCAGCGCAAAAAATAATTAACAGCTCATTTTTACTTAGCCAAGAAAAAACCCGCTAATTTAATAGCAGGTTTTTTCTAAGTTGAAAAACTTATTCATTTGGCCCAATAATTCGATTACGAATATTAGATATTTCCCCTTTTTCAACACGGTTGTGTAAAGTTGTTTTCCAATTAATAGCTAAAAGTTCACAATTTGCAAGCTCTCTTGCTTCTTCGAGATTATCTTTTTCCATATGCATAATTTGATTGCATTTTTCGATCGTCCATTTTGAAAAAGGTCGTTCAAGTAGTGTAAACTTCTGCCCTTCTTCAACAAATCCTTCTTGAAGTACTCGGAAATACCATCCTGTTCTTCCTGTATTTTGTAGAAGTAATGCCAGTTCTTTCATTTTGAATCGTCTAGCGGGCTTCCAGCATGGCTGTCTAGGCTGAGATACTTGAATAATCGCTTCTCCGATTTGAAACGTATCGCCGATTGAGATCATTTCTTCAGTCATGTTTTCCATTAAAAAATTTTCACCCATGCCACCAGCTGTAATATGCGGGTGATTTAATTCGTTTTGCCAATATGCATAATGTTCATTTGGGTATGAAAATACCGCCTTTTCAGGACCACCATGATGTTTTAAATCTGCTTGTCCATCCCCTGCTACATTCGTCTTCCCAACCCAAATATTCCCTTGAATAGGTTCTTTAAAAATCCCACTTCTCCATTCCCTATCCATCGGATCTTTCGCCTCTTTGCTTCCTACTGTTTTAGGTACACCAACAAATATTTTTTTTAGTAAAGCGTCCATTCTTTTAAGCCCCCTGCGTCAATCCATTTAACAAAATTAATCTTTTTTGTTAAATTTCCGAAGTTCGATAAAAAAACCCTTGAGTTTGCCTATCATTTCAAGGGTTTACAATTTGTATCTATCAAAAATTGATTATTAAACAACCGTTGCTCCTAGTGTATGTTCAAAATGACTAAGTGCCCAATCATGACCAGCTTGATTAAATGAAGCGACAGCATCTTTATAAATGACGATCTTAAACCCCTTATTGTAGGCATCAACTGCTGTATGAAGTACACAAATATCCGTGCAAACTCCTACAATATGGACCTCCACAATTCCTCGTTCACGTAATTTTATTTCGAGATCGGTTCCAGCAAAGGCGGAATATCTTGTTTTATCCATGTAATACACATGTTCTGTTTCTTTATTCATTTCATACACATGTTGCAATGTTCCAAATAAATCTCTGCCATTTGTGTTGCGAATATTATGTGGAGGAAATAATTTCGTTTCTGGATGATACTTGTCTCCTTTTTCATGAACATCAATCGCAAAAACAGTAAAATCACCATTTTCAATAAAACTTTTCGTTATTTGCGTTATTCTCTGTTCTAATACTTGACCAGGCTCACCACAAGTTAATGCACCATCCGATGCCACGAAATCTACTGTGTAGTCAACATTAAGCAATGCTTTTTTATCCATTTTTTGGCTCCTTCTATCATTCTACCATCTTTCAAAATGTTGCTCCTATTTTTAGTTATACCAAATTTTTAACTATTTTCCAATAATTGTTCAACAAATGCTTCTGGTACGTATAATTCATTATTTTTCAAAAAAGGTGCTACTTTAAACTGACCGATGCTGCGATTAAAACCGTATACTTTTTCCCCACTTTTGAGCGAAAATGATAAGTTTTGTTTCGTCACATAAATTTCTGAAGTTTTTGATTCAGTTTGCACTTGATAGCCCAATACTTCAGCCACTTGTCTAAGAGGAATCATTTTTTCGCCATTTTTCATAATATGATCATTTTTAATTATTACCCGAATCTTCTCTTTCACAGCAGCTATTTTATCAATAGCGATAATTTTTACCGGACTTGTCTGAGCTGGAATACTTCTCGTTGTCGCTGAATAGAAAACAATTAGTTCTTTGCTTGACAATTTAGCTTCTTCTATAGATTCGCCTAGCTGATTTTCAAGAATCGTATCTTTACTAATATTTAATTTCAATTGTCCATCTAGACTCAAATTGTTTTCATCAAATTTACTTACTTTCACATTTCCTTTTACCTCTTCATCATTAATGATAATAAAATCTGGTGCCAACTGTGGAGGATAAATAAGGAGCATAGGTTTATTTTTATCATAATAGGCATCAAGTGTTGAACCAATTTTCAAATCAGTATCCTTCAGTTGCTCACCTGTTCCACTATGGAATAGTAAAGATTCTTTATCTAATAGCAATACAGCAATAATACCGTTCTCATCCCCAATCGAAACCGTCCATCTTTTCTCATCTTTTGTAATTTCCTTAATTGATCCAGTATATTTCAAATAATCCGTTGTTTCCACATCCTCAATAAGTTGTTGTTCACTTTCAACATTTTGAACTACTTTTTCCTTTGCCGATACTAATGGTGTTAGGATAATTCCACTTGTTAATAATAATGCCGTTGATAACAGTCCAATATTTTTCAATTTTTCCAGCTCCTTTCGACTTCAATCAAATGGACGAAAAACCATCAGAAAAGTTACACAAAAAAAAGACTGACGTAAAGCAACTCTCCTCAGCTTTTGTCAGTCTCTCATTTTTTCAAGCATAATTCATTATCATTAATTTTTTGCCAGTTCCGTTCTGATGTCCTTATCTTGTTGTTTTTCTTCAACAGGATCCTCTGCTTGTTTAGCACGTTTTATAAAGAGCGAAAGGATGATGGCAATGACAGAAATGAGAGTAGCAGCTAAGAATGCATCATTGATTCCCGCTAACATGGCTTTCATTTCAATTAGCTGCTTCATTTCAGCCAGTGCTGCTTCCGTTGGCTGTGCAGTAGCATTCTTCATGGCTGCTTGAGCCATTTCAGCTGCATGTGTGGCAGTTCGATTAGACATGAGCGTTACTAATAAAGCCGTACCAATTGCACCTGCTACTTGGTTTAATGTATTATTCATGGCTGTACCATGTGGATAGAAACGTGTAGGCAATTGATTTAACCCATTTGTTGAAACAGGCATCATGACCATCGACATTCCAAACATTCGAATTGAGTTTAAAACAACCAAATGAGTATAAGTAGTATCCATTGTCAGTTTGCTGAAATAATAAGTAGTAATGGTTGTAATGGTTAAGCCAGTAATAGCTAATATACGACCACCAAACTTATCAAAAAGCTTACCAGTAATGGGTGACATTATGGACATGAGAATAGCTCCCGGCAGCATCATTAGCCCTGCATCCATCGGTGATATCCCGCGAATTGTTTGAACATAGATCGGGATTAATAACATGCCAGAGAACATGGACATATTTATGACCATCGTAATGGCAGAAGCTAAAGCAAACATTGGGTATTTATAAACTTTAAAGTTTAACATTGGTTGCTCCAATTTGATTTGGCGTAAAATAAACCATACTAAAGCTATAACCCCAATAATTAAACTTCCATAAACATATGGGCTATCCCAGCCTTTACTACCTGCTGAACTAAACCCATAAAGCAATCCTCCAAAACCTAAGCTTGATAAAAGAAGCGAGAATAGATCAAGAGAAACATTAACTTTTTCCTTTTTATCTTTAAGTAAGAAAAAGCCAATTAATAAGACGATAATGGCGATTGGTGTGATAAAATGGAAAAGCATTCTCCAGTCATAATGTTCGATAATCCAACCTGATAAGGTTGGTCCAATAGCTGGTGCAGACATTAAAATCAATCCAAATACACCCATCGCCGCTCCCCGTTTTTCTACGGGAAAGCTTACTAACATAACATTCATTAAAAGCGGCATCATGATGGCAGAACCAGAAGCTTGAACCATTCGCCCGATTAATAAAACTGGAAATACGTGTGCAAATCCTGCCAAAACGGTTCCAATTGTAAATAAGCTCATCGCGATTAAAAATAGATGTCGTACAGAAAATTTTTGAATTAAATATGCAGTTGCTGGAATTAAGACTCCATTTACAAGCATAAACCCTGTTGTCAACCATTGCACTGTTGAAGGTTCAATTTTTAAATCAACCATAATTGATGGCAGTGCAATATTTAATAAAGTGTTATTTAAAAATGTAATAAAGGCCCCAATCATCAGGACTGTTAATATCCCGTATCGTGGACGATTATTCTTTTTTATGGATTGATCCATAGATGCCCTCCTCAAATGGTTAAACAAAATTCCCACTAATTTTTGCATAAAAAATATAATAACCTATGAATTTAAGGATTGCAATAAATAAGTACTTAGTAGAAATATTCCATTTAAGGGTAAATTCATACATTATATATGGAAGAAATGGTTTTTTTTCTTACAAACTTTATGAATATAAAACAAAAAAATGCCCGATTCAAACTACTCGGACATTTTTCAATGTAAGATCATTTTTTATATAAATTTTAGTAATGCCCCACCAATTGCACCTGTCAGCACTATCATCCATGGTGGCAACTTCCCAAAAACAAGCATGCTAAATAATATCGCAGCAAAAGCAAAATCAATTGGCTCCAATATTGAACTCGTCCAAATCGGGTAATAAAATGCAGAAATTAATATTCCAACTACTGCAGCATTTACCCCCATTATCGCCCCCTTAATTTTAGGATTACGACGAAGGCGCTCCCAAAATGGAAGTGTCCCTAAAACTAATAAAAAAGCTGGTAAGAATATCGCGACGGTTGCTACTAGTCCACCTACCCAACCATTCATGACTGTCCCTAAATATGCAGCAAATGTAAATAATGGACCAGGAACTGCTTGAGTCGCTCCATACCCAGCAAGAAACATTTCTTTACTTATCCAGCCAGTCGGTACAAATTCACGCTCAAGTAATGGCAATACGACATGTCCACCACCAAACACGAGTGAACCAGATCGATAAAAACTATCAAATAATGCAATCCAACTAAAGGATGTAACTTCTCTTAAAATAGGAAGTAAAATGAGTAAACCAAAAAATAATGTTAAACAAATGATAGCGAATCGATGCGAGATTGGAAAATAGACTTTACCATCATCATTTTCTGTATGCTTTCTATAAATAAGAAAACCAAGTAAACCTGATAATAGAATCATCCCTATTTGAATATATGCTGTTTGCCATAATAATGTGCCCACTAATGCTATTAGAGCGATTGCTTTTCTTTTTAAATCGGGTGTCAGCTTTTCGGCCATTCCCATTATGGCATGAGCAACAACTACTACAGCTACAATTTTTAACCCGTGAATCCAGCCAGCTTCTCCGACATCTAAACCTTGAAATATTAAGGCGAAAAGGATTAATGCTATGACAGATGGCAGCGTAAATCCTAGGAATGATACGATTCCACCTAATACACCTGCACGAATAACTCCAATTCCAATCCCGACTTGGCTGCTTGCTGGACCGGGAAGAAATTGACATAACGCAACTAAATCTGCATAGCTTTTTTCATCCATCCATTTCCTTCTTCGAATATATTCATCATGAAAATAGCCTAAATGAGCGATTGGCCCCCCAAAAGAAGTAAATCCAAGTCTCATCGATACAAATAATATTTCAACTAAAGATTTTATGTAACTTTTTTCTTTAGCCTCGACTAATACCTCTTTCCCCATTTATTTACTCCTCTAAAATTTTTATATGAAAGTGGCAATGACTTCATCTTTAAATTCTTTGAATATCGATAATACCATATAATGACGGCTATAATTTAATACTTTTCGTAATCTTAATCAAACTTTAACAAACCTTCACAATAATGAGATAGAAAAGGAGTGAATGAGGAAGAATGATATCGGATTTGTATTTGATTTGGCTTAGCAGCGTGGGAAATGGAAAATGGCCATTTTCCTATGGCGGCCTAGCATTTGTCTATATTGGGGTGTGAAAATGGAATATACATTTGAAAACTAGAAACTAATAGGAAATTTAGGATTTGACAGAATTGAGATTTCCCCAAATGAATAAAAATGGCTAACGGCCATTTGAGCTATTAAATTAATGTGGTAGACATTAAAACGGCACCATCAATGAGTTACAAAAAATAATGATTGATGGTGCCGTTTTTAAAATTATTTAATTTATATCTCCTAAATAAGTCGGTCTCTTTTTCCCTAAAAAATAGTCAATCACATACTTACGCATTGTTTGTGGATACAATCGATAATCTAGTAAATCTGTTAAGGGAATCCACTCAACACCAATTTGGCCATCATCAGGAACCGTTCCATTTCCTACATCTGTATGGCCAGCTTTAATCTCACATAAAAACATAAACTCCGTTCGATGTACATCTGAATCAAATGCAGCATGTTCATGATTTTGACCAATATATTCTCGAATAAACATTAATTCACCGATCTCAACCTCTACATTTATTTCTTCTACACATTCCCTTTTTAAGGCTTCATGCAAGTTCTCCCCATGTTCTTGGCCTCCACCTGGTAGAACATAGTAAAACCCCTCTTTATCCTGCTTCTTTATTGCTAATAGCTTTCCCTCCTGTACAATAACAGCTTTTGCTGAATTTCTAACCCCCATTAGGAAGCCTCCTCTATTCTTGTAATTTTTCTAGGAATTCTTTATAGTTATCAAAATAAAAATCTGCCATTTCACTTTTTTTATTGTTAACAAACTTTCTCCTAATTTTTGTTCAGTATCATAATTATAAAAAACGTTTGTAACAAACTCTCCAGAAAAGACGGTTGAATATTTCGGCCCATTAACCACTGCTTGTCAGCAATACTTGCGTCGAGGCGTTAATCGAGCTATATAATTCCCCTTATTACTAGCTAAACTCTCATTTTTCGTTGCGAATTCTCCATTATAAATCATTTTTATTCAGCTAATATTCATATAATTCCAAAAAATATGAAATCGTTTTAATTAAACTAGTAATTAATTTGTCGAATAAAATAAGTTATTGTCAGATTTTTTAGAAATATAAAAGTTTGTCAACTTCCAAAATTTGATATAATGTACTTATAAATGGAAAGGTGGTGTATCTATGAAAAAGAAATTACTTTATTTTGCCATAGCTTTTGGTTTCGTAATATCTATTTCGGCAACTCCTGCTTTTACAACTGAAGCATCTGCTTGTGGTACTAATTTTACTCATCCACTAACTTGTTCTGCTCCTTAATATGACTGAAGCGCTAGATTTTTTAGCGCTTTTTCTCATAATCGGAGATAATCTAGAAAACTCAATAGAAAATCCAATAATTAACTAATTGTTAATTCAATATTATAATTATACACAAACGAAATCAATATTCTTAAAGAGCATTCCTTTCCTCTTCAATTGTAGTAGAACTCGAGAACTTAAACTGACTGGAAAAAGGTGATAAGGGGTTTGAAGAAAATCACCATATCGCTTTTTTAAAATGAAGAGGCACACTCTTCTATACAACCACTCCAACAACTTATCAGAGAAGGTCTGTGAATTCGATTGGAATAAGGGTTAAACGATTACTATGATTAAGAATACATCTATAATTCTTCTAACCATCTATCAAAAACATCAAATAGCCCCCATCTGCACAAAGATGGGGGCTATTGGACGCTTACATAAAATGGAGTAAATCATTTATTTTATTTAATGATGTTACTAATTTGCCCAAGCTCTGAAATTTTGACTGTTACTTTATCATTAGGCTTTAAAAATAATGGTGGATTTCTTTTTGAACCGATTCCACTAGGTGTTCCTGTTAAAATGATGTCGCCTGGTAATAGGGTGAGACCTTGAGAAAGTTCCGATATAATTTGAGCTACAGAAAAGTTCATTAGCCCTGTATTACTTGATTGTACGGTTTCCCCATTTACCTCACAGGAAATGTCTAATTTCTGAGGATTTTTAATCTCGTTTGCAGAGACCAAATAAGGACCGATCGGGCAAGATTTATCCATGCTTTTGCCTTTAAACCACTGTCCTCCATGTTCGAATTGAACATCTCGTGCAGAAATATCATTTGCACACATATATCCAAACACATAATTTAGCGCATCTTCTGTACTAATATCTCGTCCTTTTTTTCCAATAATAACCGCTAATTCTGCCTCATAGTCTAGCTTGGAAGTGAAAGTATTTATCAAAGGTATATCTTCATAAGGACCAGCTATTGTAGTAGTTGGTTTAGTAAAAAATGTTGGTTTTTCTGGTAATTCAATCTCTTGATTATGACGCTCTTCAAAATGTTCGAGATAGTTCCAGCCTACACAAAAAATATTGCGTCTCGGATTCGGGATAGGTGCACATAATTCAATATCATCTAATGATAAGACTTCTAAATTTGATATATGATTTAAAATGAGCTCCTCCCTGTTTTCTTTCTCAATGAGGGAAGTTATAGCTGAAAAAATTGGCGTCAAGTCATATATTTCATGATCATTTTTAAAAAATCCTACATTTGTAATTTTATCCAGATTTTTCTTAAAGAAGGAAATATATTTCAAAATTCATACTCCTTTTAATGTTTAATCGATATATTTTCTCGAAAGATTAATAATTTCATGACCTACTCTCTCCTTATGAACAGAAACTTTTTGTTGAACACCTAGACTATCTTTTTCTTTTAATAACTTTAAAATGGCATAGTGCTCTTCAGTCGATTTCTGAATGTATGCGTCATTTCTATCGAATACAGAATCATATCGATTCGCATTTTTCCATAAGTCTACTATGAGCGAAATTAGTAGATTATTTTCGCTTTTTTTAT
The DNA here is from genome assembly GCF_046351715.2 of Cytobacillus sp. Bva_UNVM-123. NCBI lineage: Bacteria > Bacillati > Bacillota > Bacilli > Caryophanales > Bacillaceae > Cytobacillus > Cytobacillus sp. Bva_UNVM-123. The sequence goes on along the minus strand of NZ_CM177772.1, from coordinate 1,797,785 downwards.
AAATGGACATATGAAAATCAGAATTTAATTCGCTATATTTCTCATAATTTTTTCTTCGTATGCTCTATCAGCTTCTTTTAAGATATTTTCTAAGTTGATCATGTCATGTCCGGTCAAATTAAATGTAGCCAAAGATGCTGCTTAGCCTTCTAAAATGACTCGGACACCAAATATTTCTTTAATTTCTTCCAATGATAAAGGACTAACGATGGCACCGATATGAGGTTTGAATAAAATTAACTTTTCGGATTCTAATAAATTTAGAGCTTCACGGACAGGAATATCACTACATTCAAAATCCTTTGCTAATCTAGCGATAACTAACTTTTCTCCGGGTTTATACTTTCCATCATAGATTTTCTGTTTTAACGTCTGATAAATCATTTCTTTGTTTGAAACTGTTTCAAAACGCTCTCTCCTTAGACATCAGTTTAATTCTTTATATGAAAATGCTTGATGTCTTTCTATTAAAGAATTAGAGGCAGTAAGAACAGTAAACTACCTGTTACAATACCACTGACTAACATGGCGATGATACAGTATCCCATAATATGACGAATACCTAATCCAGTTAAAGCTAGGGCAGATAATGCCCAGAATGGTTGAAGTAAGTTTGTCCACGTATCACCATACGTAATTGCCATTGCGACTAGACCTTGTGAAACTCCAAGTTGCTCGGCAATAGGGAGGAATATTGATCCTTGGATAATAATTTGTCCACCAGCAGAGGGAATAAAAGGTTTAATGAACCTGCCGCAATATAAGTTAATAATGGGAGTGCCTCTGCAGTTGCTATTGATGTAAAAAATTCAGTTAAATATTCTCCAATTCCAGATGTGGCCATCATACTTTGGATAGCTCCATAAAAAGGATAACCAATTAATAAAGGTACCACAAATTTAACCGATTTACTAATTTCATCCAAATGTAACCTAACTCCCCTATATAATACTAAACCTAATCCAATCACTAACAGTACTCCTTCTTCGCTAGATAAGTGGGTGAGTCATAATCAAAACTCTGGTTCTTTTATGGAAAAAGACAACTAATCAGATGAACAAAAGGGCTACCTTATGACAATGCGGTAGCTGCAGCAATGTTCAAAATCATTAAAACAGAGTTTGTGAAAGATCAGCAATTTGATAGTTTAGAAGAATTGATAAGGGAATTACATGACTATGTCCACTGGTTAATCACATAAGAATTCATGTGACGCTTGGTTATGTAAGTCCAATTGATTACAAACTTGAACACCTTAAAAAAGTTGTCTAGTTTAATGTTGACAATCCAGTCCTTATTTGAACACTATTTTTAAACTCTGTGTTCAACTATAGTACCTAGTCTATCCAATAAATATCTCTTTAACTTCCTCATTTTGGACTTTATTCCATTCATTTTACTTTACTCTAATTGACATTCATCAAGATTCCCTTCCATCTCTAATAATCAAAAGACTTATCTTATAAAAAATTCTTTAATAACTTTCATAGATTCTTTATGCTCATCTTGATTTTTTGTAAGTGAAAGAGTAACATGAAGTCCTTTGAGTTTTGGTTCTTTAGATATATATTTAATAGAATCATATGTTTCGATTCATATAAAATCGTTTTGGTTTATCTTGTAGCCTCTTATTAGTAAGTAATCTACAATAATCTATTCACTAATAGTTTATTCACTTAAGAGAATTCATACATGGATATAATTTAATTTTGTGAAAAACTGCTTTAAACATAGTCAAAAAAAAGAGACTTTATCAGCCATTCCACTATATCAATTCACCCTCTCATTATTAACTAGTATATTAAACTGCCTTTTTACTGGAGTCCCATAAAAAAATTTGATAACCTTTTTCACCCATTTTAACATAGGGAAAATGGTACAAATAATTTAAAATGTAGGTTTGCATGTCTTCTTCGATTTAAGTATCTAGTTAAAAATTAAACCCTAGGGAGTTGTGCCACTAGGGTTTAATCAGTTATGTTATTTTAATACACTACCAATACCATAATGAGCTGATATGTTATCAATAGGACTTATATTAAATCTCACTTGTGCTCCTTTAAATGAGCTATTTTTCCCTGTAATGAATGTAGAATGCGCACTTTTATATGTGCCACTTACATATCCACTTCCCCATATATCATCACCAAAAAGTCTTTTATCAACAATTGAATAAGTAATGGCTGGTACTTTAGAAGTATCAGTGTATTGTGTAAGGAGTAACTCTACAACAGAAGTACCAACTATATCAAATTTGCCAATTGAGTAAAATTCACTCCCACCCCTAGCACCAGAAAAATTCCAGTCAACTAAAGTATGCATAGGTCTTATTGAAATGTCTATACCTTCTTTAATAACTTCATAGTCGCTATTATCTAGCGAGTTAGGGTTGATATCTACTTTATTTGAAATAATTTTAAATGGTGCTTGTGTAATCTCACCATTTTCAAAATGTAGTAGAACTATAAATTCATTGTTACTTTTACTTTCAATAATTGTAAATTCTTCAAGTTTATCTTTACTGAGGAAATACTGGTATTCTACCTTTTGTTGATCAATAGATTCATAACGACTATCATTTACAAGCTCTATTACTTTATCAATATTTTCATTTTTTACAGCTTTTAAATAATCCATTAAAATCTCTTTTTCGTTCATAGTCTTTTCGCTAGCAGCTCCTACTAGTATTGGAAGAGAAAACACAAGCAACATTCCAATCATTAAACCTAAAAATGTTTTTTTCATTGGTTATTACCTCCATTTTTACAATATTTTTCTATTTCATTTTTATTATAACATAAAAATTTACAAAAATACAAAAATAGAGGAAATGAGGCTGGGACAAAAGTATTTTAGCCAATAAAAAACCGAACTATTTTACGAAGCTACAATTAAGTACTTCGTAATAGTTCGGTTTTTACTTTCTTTGTACGTTGTTTCTCAATATATCATTCGGTTTTACGCAGTGGAAAATTAGTTATGTCCCAGCCTCATCTGTTATTATTAAATAAAAAAGTATAGGATTAAATTATTGGAATTTGATAGAGAGATTTTAAAAGGTTATATCGATACTATATTATTATCGATTATATCTAAGGAGCCATACGGTTATATACTGTCTAAAGAAATCTTAATGGAATACTAAAGGTATCTTTTTAATAAAAGAAAAAGATTAGAACAAAATGGATTCATTAAGTCTTGGTGGGATAATTCTCAAGGAAGTATCAAAAGAAAATGCTATTCTATAACAGATTCTGGAATAAAAGATTAGCTAATAAAAGAACAGAATGGGATGAATTTAAACAGATTATAGATTTTTTCTTAAATAGGAGTGAAAGTATATGAAAACTTCATCTAGCTTAATTGATGAAATTTCTGCATTTTGGAAAAATATACTAGAAAATAAACCAGTGAGATTTAAAGTTTTTACTAATGAAAATTAAAATTATTGAGCGAATTAGACCTTAAGTGCAATTTAATGAAAGAGAACAAACCAAACATAGAAAAAGACCGCCTCCGAAGAGATGGTCTTTTGTATAGGAACCCTTTGTTCCGAATGGTTCCTACGGGTTTGACACCCAATGATTCCGACTGGACTTGAACTAGCGACTTCTATCCTGTCAGGTAGATAACCGAGTCAGAACCAATATGACTAACAATGTTGAAACCTTGATGTAATAAATCTCATAGAATATCGGTATGATTTAAACTGAACAAAAATTATAGTTGTTGACCAATTTTGCCAACAACTAGCCAGGTGCATATGTGGTTCATCCAACATCTTCGTGCCCCTTCATTTTAATAATAGCTAACACTTTTGTTTCAAAAGCATAAGTGTTAGCTTTTTTTTTAGAAATAATTTTAGAAGCTATTTTCATCCCATTTATTACTGAAATTTCTTCAAAATTAAAATCTAAATTGTAAGGACATATCCTTTTAATTATTTTTCACGAGTTTAATTGTGGTTTTCCCTTGCTGCTTTAACATACTGTCTGGTTCCTTACTTACATCCACACGTTTAACGAAGAAAACTAATAGTAGTGCGACAATATTAATGCCAAGCGCTACATAGAATGAATATTGAATTCCGGCTAATAATGCTTTCTGAGTTAATAATGCTTTCTGAGTTAATAATGCTTTTGAAGCTGTTGTAATCGTTGTTGGATCCACACCAGTCAATAAACTTTCAGCTTTTGTTTTTGTCACGGAATTCATAATCGTAATGAGAACAGCTGTACCAATCGAACCGGATACTTGTTGAGCTGTATTGTTAATAGCCGTACCGTGCGGATTTAAGTGATTTGGCAGCTGATTAAGGCCATTTGTCATAATTGGCATCATCACCATTGCCATCCCAAACATACGAAGAGTGTAAACAAGGATAATATAGGTGTGACTAGAGTCAATTTGCAGATGCGCCAACATATAAGTTGAAATGGCTGTAATGGTAAGCCCTGTTACACCAAGAATTCGTGGTCCATATTTATCAAAGAGTTTACCTGTAATTGGTGACATAACCCCCATTATGATTGCACCCGGCAACATGATTAGCCCTGAATCCAGCGGTGAAATACCACGGACGCTTTGTACATATGCAGGTGTTAAAATCATACCGGAAAACATAGCTACCGCGTTGACAATTGCTATTACAGACGCAAGTGCAAACATTGGATACTTGTAAACACGTAAATCTAATAATGGCTCATCCATTCTTAATTGACGAACGATAAAGACTGTGAGGGCAATAGCACCGACGATTAACGTGGTTAAAACAATTTTGTCTGTCCAGCCGTCTGAGCTTGCGGCACTAAAGCCGTACAGCAGTCCGCCAAATCCGATGGATGATAAGACCACTGAAAAATAATCAAGTTGGGCATTTTTATTTTGTTCCATGACATTCTCTGATTTCCAAATCCCTAATAGCAAGCTAATAACCGCTAACGGTAAAATCATTTCGAAAAGCAAACGCCAGTCATAATATTCTACAATATAGCCTGATAATGTTGGCCCGATTGCTGGGGCTGTAATCATAACTAATCCGAAAATCCCCATTACTGTTCCGCGTTTTTCTCGCGGAAAGCTTATTAGCATAATATTCATTAACAAAGGACCCATTACCGAAGAACCTGCTGCCTGAACCATCCTTCCTGTAAGTAATAATCCAAAATTTGGTGCAAAGGCTGCTAAGGCAGTACCTAAAGTGAAAATGACCATGGATGTAATAAATAAACTTCTATTCGAGAACCGTGTTAATAAAAATGCCGATGCCGGAATTAAAATACCACTAACAAGCATATAGCCTGTCGCAAGCCACTGAATCGTTGAATAATCTTTAATCCCTAAATCAACCATCATAGACGGTAAGGCTACATTTAAAAGCGAGTTATTTAAAAAAGATACAAATGCTCCAACAAAAAGAATTACAAGCATAAAATACGGTGGTTTTCTTTGTTGCAATGTTGAATTCATATATTGTTTTCTCCTTGTTATAATTTTTTCGATCATTTTAGGCCGTTTGCATATCTATGCGTCAATACCTTGTTTTGGAAATTTTTAATAATATTCCCCAAGAGGATACTTTCTTTTTTGACTGCTTTAAGGGAATTCATTAGTGCTCTTCCTTATATAATCCTCTTTTAAGTAGTTCCAATTGCTCAATATAATTTTTTAAAGCTTCTTCATCTGTTAAATCCTTAACGAATATTTGAACAAGGTTTTGAAAAGTTACAGATACCATAATCTTTATAACATGCTGAAGTTCCCGTTCATCTTTAATCTTTAAGTTTTTTGTATTTATTAAGCGAATTATAGATAAATGCTGATTTTTCCGATTTTCTTCATAAATATTATTTGCTAATGTATTTTCCATTTTATAATTCATATTTAAAAAAGTATTCTTAAAAAAATTCTTGTGTTCTTGATTTTTGTGATTCTGAATCATATATTGAAATGAATCAATACAAGCTTTAAATAGATCTCCATTGTTCTCTTTTAAGGCCTTAACAAATCGGTCATTATTTTTCTGAGAAAGCTGGTCTAACAGATAATAATATAGATCCTCTTTCCCCTCAAAATATTGATAAAAACTTCCTCTTGGGATTCCCGCATCTATGATAATATTAGCGATTGATGCTTCGTGTAAAGGGACCCTGGAAAATTCCTTTTTAGCAGCTTGAATTAGAGTGTCTCGTTTATCTTTAGGCAAATGAAAAAATGTTTGTTTTGGCATATATAGTCCTCCAACCTCAAAAAGTGACAATGTGTCATAAAAAATAATAAATGAATTATATGTGACACACCGTCATATGTCAATAAAAAAGATGACAGTGTGTCACATATAATACATGTATTTTTATATATATTAAGTTGTCAAACAGGAAAAGCATATTAAGAAACAAAGCATCAAGTATATTCGTCAAATATTAAAAGGAGGTAAGTATTTTTGAGAAAGTTAGTATTTATTTCAATATTGATTGTTTTATCTGCGAGTGTAATGGGTTGTAATTTAATTCCATCAAAGGATAGTGTTTCGATTGAATTGATTGCATTCAATAGTCTTACAGATGAAGAAAAAGATTTAATTCCTGCAAGTCCGAAAGATTCAATCGTAGAAAAAATAACAGTTAATAATAATGAAAATAATTCCTTTATTGACAAGAATTATGACAAAGACCAAGTTTATGCTGTTACATTTAATAATACTGAGACTGATTCTACTGGCAGACTTACGGTTTTTGTTGATTTGGATAAGGAAACAGTTGTCGGTAAAGGGTTTACGAGTAAATAAGTGCCAAGTATAACGTCAGAATATTAAAGTCCTCATTTGAAGGACAAGGCATTTCGCCATGCAAGAGCGGAGCCTAAAAGGTTTAGTTTTAATTGGTAACAACTTAATTACCAACTATTATGACGTTAAAAAAGGAGCATTTTAATCATGCTCCTTTTTACATTTTAATGATTTAGTTCATCAATTGTCTTGAAAATTCTTGAATAAACATCTTCAATATTTTCATCAGTCTTTTCTTCATTATATAAACCATATCCCCAATGTTTTAATGTATCATCTTCTTGTGATACAAGAACACCAACAGCATAACTATCACCAGTAGCCCAATTCCAAGACTTGTCGTACTCTAAATCTCTTTCAGTAAAAGGAACAAAATTATAGGTTCCTATAAAAAAGAATGGAATAGTTGAATTTAAATAAACATCTGCATAATTCTTTTCAGCGGCTTCAAAAAGGTTATTTTCTGTAATAAAGACAGCATCATAAGACTTGAGTTCTTCACTTGTCATCTCATCAAATGAAATTTCTGTAAATCTCACTTGTTTCTCTTTTACCTTTGGTGGTTCTCCAACAACTGCTATTCTTAAAGAGTTTCCTTCATACAGCTTGAAATCAGGGCTTGGTGGGCTTGGTGGGCTTGATGTAGATGTACAAGCTGTTAGTGCTACTGTTAGAATTAACAAGATAAAATATAAATATCTCTTTCCTTTTATTCTTCGCATATGCGACACCCCCCTTTGTAACATATTTTAACAGAATATCCCATTCTGATTCCCTACAATCCACGATTTTATTGCTAAAATCGGAAAAATAAATTGAAGAAAATTAGATAATGATTTCATAAAATCAATCTCCTTTACTTCAGTATTTAATATTATTTACCTTAAATTCTATTACTTTGCATATAGATTTTTATATTCTTCTTCAACAAACCTTTACTTCAATAAGAAAGAGCTATTCTACTTCTTGAAGAATAGCCCCCGTTCGTTCAATAAGAATTAAACAACATTATTATTTTTTAAAGTACTTTAAAGTTACTAAGTACTTAAGAAATCAACGATCATTTTCTTTTCTCGTTCTGACATCATATGCATGTGTCCGCACCCTTTTAGCATATGAACCGTGTTATTTGGTATGATTCTTTTTGCTCTTGGTAATACTTTTTTCGATGGAAATAAACAGTCTTTTTCACCTGCCATAATAAGTGTCGGTGCTTTACAATGTTGCATTAATTTTTCGCTCACATTGGACGGCATCCCTACTTTTGTTTTTACATGTTCAAAACTATCTTTCACCATATCCAAAGTATCTTTATCAAGAATTTCTTCTTTAATAGACATAAATAAAGCTGTTTCTTTTATATATTTTTCTTTCTTTGTTAGTTTATATTTGAGTAGTGGTATCATCATTTTCACAGTACTGATTGGAAAGGCATTGTTAATACCTGATGGCACAATTAATACGGATTTTTTTACTGTTTCCGGTGAGATACACATCAGTTTTGCCAAAACTCCGCCTCCAAACGAAACCCCAAAACATGCTATTTTATCAAATCCAAGCCCTGAAATAACATCACTTGCCCACTTTCCATAATCATAATTGCTATGAGAGAGATTAACTTCATCACTTTTTCCAGGGTGGCCAATAATATCAACGGCATAGATGTGAAAATCCTTAAGCAGGAATCTGTACATTAGTAAATTATAGGCAGTCGTACTATTCCCACCATGAAATACTAACAATGGTTCTCCCGATAGATTGCCAGTTTCAACGATATGTGTTCTTCCAAAACGAGTATGAACGTAAACATCCTTACATGAATATTCCAATTTCTTCAATTGGGCATCATAAAGCTTTAGTGACATTTCTCTTCCAGATTGTGTTTTGTATATACTCATATAGTCCTCTCTTATATCCATCCTTTAATTTTGCTATTAACAAATAATTCTCCATATATTAGAAGGAATCCTTCTTCAACTAATCTCCCCTTACTTAGAAAACATAAAATAATAAATGTGTAATTTAATGAAAGAGAACAAACCAAACATAGAAAAAGACCGCCTCCGAAGAGACGGTCTTTTATAAGGGAACCCTTTGTTCCGAAGGGTTCCTACGGGTTTGGCACCCAATGATTCTGACTGGGCTTGAACCAGCGACCTCTACCCTGTCAAAGACGAATATCGCACTATCAAGAAGTATCACACTATGTCAAAACGTTGATTCAACAAGGTTTAACGTTTTGAAAAATGTCATTCGTATTCATTAAAAATTATCTTTTGTCACTTTTAGTCACTCGTTGGTCACTTTTTGGTCACTCGGTGACATAAAGCTTTTCCTAATTATGCCGTCTCTCATGAGGCGGTTTTAATTACTTGAAGAGTTCTAAGTTGTCCTTCCAGCCAATTTATATATCCCCTAGCTCTCAATTTATGAAGAAAATCAATTATCGTCGATGGTTATTTTACATTTAAAACTTCACAAAGATTACGATAAGAAGGAAAAATTAGATTTACAACGGTAAGCTCATTTTCTTGACTGTATCTAAAAATAAAAGGAATCTAATCAAACTGGACTCCTTTTATTTTAATAATCTGGGAGAGTGATGATTTACTGTTGGAACAAAAAAATTTGTTTCAATTACTTCTTGATTTTTTGAATATCAATATTATTAAAAATAATATTAGAAAAAATAATACTGATGTGATTAATAATAAAGATTGAACAGATGATTGTACCGGGTTGAAGTATATGTACATACTGATCGCAATGCCAGCAATACAAGCCAACACTAATAAAAGTTTCAATATCTTCATTTTTTTAATCACCTCTTTTTTTATTATTGTGCTTTTCCTCAACAAAAGATAAAATTAATCTATATTGGGTAAAATCACAGTTTTTTTAATATGTTGATAGCGCTGCTGGAGAACAGAACAATCGCCTATTAAGATTATTGTGGTCTTATCCAATACGGTACGTAATCACCGTTAGCTATATTTTTTACAACATTAATCTTGACTCCAGTATTCTCAGCGTTATTGTAAAGTATTAATGCTGCACCTAACCCAAATACTGCAACAGCAATACCAGCTACTGCAGCTCCCCCTGGAAGTAATGCAACAAGAGCGGTTATTGAACCACCGCCAGCCACAATAGCAGCGGCTCTATTTGCATCACATGAATCAAGGTAGATTATACCACCAAACCAATTTCCATCGAAATAGGTTGCCCCTCCACAAGAACTTAACGTTGCTGCCATCGTAGAAAATTGGGGCTGTTGTTCTGCTAAAATTTCATTAGCTCGATCATAATCTTCTTTAACCTTCTGAACAAGTGATGGATCTAATCCATCTTCTAAAGCCTTTACATCATCAAATTCAATAATAGTACCACTTGTATTGATATAGGGTTGTAAAAGAAGTCCATCTTCTATTTCTTTTCTTACTTCTTCATTTTCTAAGGTAGCTATTATTTGATCAATTTCTTCTTGAGAGAAAGTATAGCCATCTTCTGGCTGATTACTTTGAGCTGAACCAAACGGGACAGCTACAGATAAAATTAATACAAGTGTTAGTAATAAAGATAAAATTTTTTTCATTATTTCCTCCCCTTAACTATTTCTTATCTATCACTCTCCTTTATTAGGATAACATACTTTCCTAATTTTGTAATTAAATTAGCAATTTTTGTAGTTTTTTGGTATATATTAAACTCTAAAAACCTTTGGAAATTAAAATGAATTAATTCACAATACAAGATTACTTGCATTTCTAAAATTTTTTATTATGTTGCAGTAAGGACTCCTTGCTTATAAAGCTAAATTAATATGTGAAGGAGTGTGATATTTTTTTGGAAATTAGAGAAAAGAAAAAGTGGCTTTACGATCCTACGTTGGATATTTTTATCAAAGTTGATTGCTCACTGGATGAAATAAAAAAGGGCAACACCGAAGAAGCAAATAAGGAGAACGAAGAGAAGAAAGAGCTTAAAAAATTACAACGGAGGATTCTAGGTAGAGTATTTGTTAAATTAAACGTTCCTTACAATTTACTAAGCGGGATGGGTGAGTACTAAAGGGAACTAAAACAGAGGATGAAAGAACAGTTACTCTCCCTAAAAAAATTATGGATAAACTGCATGCAATTTATATTAAAAAGTTAAATGTGAAAATGGAGATGGGTGAGAATTGGAAAGAGGTTAAAGATAAAGAAGGTAAGGAAGTAATTTTATTATTTTCAAATGATGACGGAACTCCTTATAGACCCGATACAGTTACCCAATTTTGGAATCGATTTATGATCCGTAATGAAAAGAAGATTAAAAGAATTAGGTTCCATGATCTTCGGCATTCGTCAGCATCATATATATTGAGTGAGGGAGTCAATATGAAGATTGTTCAAAAGCGTCTGGGTCATAAAAATATCAAAACAACATTAAACACATATTCCCACGTAACTGAAAAAGATGATGAGAAGGCAAGTGATGTATTTGATGAATTACTTTGAATTGGTCACTCGTTGGTCACTTTTAGCAAAAACCATGAAAAAAAAAGACCGCCCCGGCTGAGACAGTCTTTTTACGGGAACCCTTTGTTCCGAAGGGTTCCTACGGGTTTGGCACCCAATGATTCCGACTGGGCTTGAACCAGCGACCTCTACCCTGTCAAGGTAGCGCTCTCCCAGCTGAGCTACGGAATCGATTATTGTAAACATTAGTAAAGACAATAATTAATATATAATATTTACAACAAAAAGTCAATATGCTACCTTTCCTTTTTTATAAATAGAAAGATAGATAATCCTAAAAAAACGGTTAAATATAAAACCACTAATAGGAGGTCAATCATAAAGCCTTGGTCGACTATGATAATATCCTCATCTCCCATATACCCGATCACTCTAAATATGGGCGGGAAAATCCATATGAGCCACTTTAAGACGGAAATTGCCTCAACTAGTGGTTTTGCTGCTAGTGAAACAACAAGTACAAATACTGCAGACAACCACGCATATTTTTTCATGGCAAGCGTCGTTACGGTAAACAATGTTCCAACAATTATTCCGAAGATCGCAAAAACCGAATGGCTATAAATGGCCATCGTTAATAATCCCGCAGTCATTTCCCCATGAAAGCTTCCAGCTGCAAGTGGATATAGGATGGCAAACAAGGCTAGGGGGAGCATACAGATAAACGCCGTAAGCCATTTACCAATCAAGTATTTTTTCTTTCCTGCTAAATGTGTGAACAATATATGCTTCTCACTTTCTGTTTCTAAAGAGCCTATAGCCATCATCATCCATGTCATACAAAAATAAAGGGCAATGGATGAAACACCATAACTACTTAAGATCGGAGTATTTTTATAGGCATACAAAATAAATATCCATGCCAAATAAATAAATACCGGTGGAATAAATGTCATTGAACGAATAAAACTTATCGTCTGATATCGAATAAGCGCTGGCAATTTCCTACCTCTTCTCTCTTAACTCTAATATTGAACAGCCTTGGTTTAAGAGCAAACTAAGAACACGATCAGATCGATCGGCTAGTACAGTCATCTCTATCGTTGTATCCGTAATCGAATTTACCCTTACAAAAGGAATATTTGAGATCATTTTCTTATCGGCAACTGCCGTTATGACTCGATACTCTTCTTTTTTATCAATGGCACAGTCTTCAATAATTCTTCCATTTCCCACTGTTATGACTCGATTTGCTAGTCCGTCAATTAAAATGGAATCATGTACCGTGAAAATGATCGTAGTCTTACTGCTTAATAGTCTTAACTGCTTTATTAACGCATTTTGTGTCTTTTCGTCTAAGCCAGTCATTGGCTCGTCTAAGAGCAGCAGCTCTGGTTCAAGGAGCAAGGCTTGAATAATACCTGCTTTTTGCTTCGTCCCTTTCGAACAGCTTTTTAATGGTGTATTCATAAAATCGTTAATATGAAAGTCATCAGCATATTTGAAAATTTTATCTTTTAGAACTTCATCACGTTTGCCACTCATTTTCCCAACTGTTAGTAAATACTCCATAAGGCGAAAACGGATGTTTTCGGGAAAATGCTCTGGTACATAACCTGTTGTCAGCGTTTTTCTTACTACTTGTCCTGATGAAGGTTCGAATATCCCGCCAATGAGCTTCAATAGACTGCTTTTCCCTGAACCATTATGACCAGTAATGGCAATTCTCTCACCTTGATTAATTACAAATGAGATTTCCTTTAAAACGGATACTCTATCAATCTGTTTAGTAGCATTCGTTGCTTCAAATAATTTCATACAAAGCCTCTTTACTCTTTTTCTTTATTTTACCATTATAATAAAGGAAGCTCCATAATAGGAACTTCCTAAGTAAAACTTCTTAAGCTGTTTGAACTTTCGGTGTTTGATCCCCTCGTTTGAAAATAAATTGAAGGACAATCACAACAATAAACATTATTAATCCAATAATATCAGATATTCCTTCTGGATAAATAAGTAGAATTCCTCCTATTAAACTAAGAATTCTTTCAAACCAGTAAAGCTTTCTAAACCAATATCCTATGACACCTGCTCCTATTGCAGTCATTCCAGCAATTGCAGTAAATACAACCCAAATTAAGTAATACCATGTCGTGTCAATCATTAATAACTCAGGGGAAAGTACGAACATGTACGGAATGATAAATGCTGCAATTGCAAGCTTCGAGGAGTTGACCCCGGTTTTTATCGGATCCCCTCCAGAAACACCTGCTGCTGCAAAGGCTGCCAAAGCAACTGGTGGTGTTATGTCGGCAACTATTCCGAAATAAAACACAAACAAATGTGCTGGCAGATCAGGTACTCCTAACAAAATAATCGCTGGAGCTGCAATTGTTGATGTAATAACATAGTTTGCTGTTGTCGGTGAACCCATTCCAAGTACCAAAGCAGCAAGCATTGTTAGCATTAAAGTAGGAATTAAGGCACCGTCTGCAAGGTCGAGCAAACCATTGGCAAGCTTAAGCCCTAGTCCTGTTTTCGTTACTACCCCAACAATAATACCTGCTGCTGCAGTTGCTGAGGCAACGCCAAGAGCAGTACGAGCTCCATCGACAAGCGCATCAATGGCATCTTTAAAGCTAATCCTTGTTTCTTTTCGAATCGCACTAACTCCTACTGTTATTACAATTGACCATAATGCTGCACGAATTACACTCATTCCACTCATTAGCAGCACAATTACCGCAAGTATCGGTAATAACAAGTAGATTTTACTTAAAACTTCTTTTTTGTTTGGCATTTCTTCGTCCTTTAACCCACGAAGACCGACCCTTTTTGCCTCAAAGTGAGTCATAATCCAAATACCAGTGAAATAAAGCAAAGCTGGGATAGCTGCGGCTTTTGCAATTTCCCAATATGTAATGCCACCAATAAACTCTACCATTAAAAATGCAGCAGCCCCCATGACAGGAGGCATAAGTTGTCCCCCAGTTGAAGCCGCAGCTTCTACTCCACCAGCAAATTCCTTTTTATAGCCAAGTTTTTTCATCATAGGGATTGTAAAGGAACCAGAAGTAACAACGTTTGCCACAGAGCTTCCACTTATCGTTCCTTGTAAGGCACTAGAAAAAATGGCAACCTTTGCTGGTCCACCGATTCTTTTTCCTGCAATCGTGAGTGCTAAATCATTAAAATATTGCCCTACCCCTGTTTTGACGAGGAAAGCTCCAAATAATAAAAATAGAAAAATAAATGTCGATGATACACCTAACGGCGTACCGAGAATTCCTTCCGTTGTAAAAAACATTGTTTGCACTAGCCTTTGTAAATCTAAGCCACGGTGTGCCAAGAAACCTGGCATGTATTGGCCATATATCGCATACGCCAAAAATAATGTTGCGATAATTGTAATCGGTAAACCAACTGCACGGCGAGTAGCCTCTAATACTAGAATTATAGCGATTAAACCAATATAGAAATCAAGATCTGTTAAACGCCCAACTCGCATTACAAGTTCATCGATCATAAGCGGCCAATATGCACCAACTGCGATTGCTGCGATTGCCAAAATAATATCATACCAAGCAGGTTTATGCTTTAAACCCCGATTTCTTTTTCTTGCAGGGAATAATAAGAAAACAAGAGCAAGGGCGAATCCTAAATGAATAGAGCGCTGAAGCTGTGCGGTTAGCACTCCAAATATTCCAGTATATAACTGAAATAGTGAAAATGTTAATAGTCCTAAAAATACAATCCAACCAAATATCCCTTTTAACTTTCTAGTCCCGGCTTCTGGATCATACTTTTCGAGTAGTGCTTGTTGTTCTTCCTGAGACAATGTTTCATGTTGATTGCTCAAGGATGTTCACTCCTTTCAATTGCTGTATAAAATTTAATCTTTTAACCTTTATTCGAACCCATGTTCCAGGCTCAATATAGTCTGAAAGTGTATATTCTTTATTTTGAAAAATAACAGTATGATTTGCACGTACTTGTCCTATCCGAAGATCAAAAAAAGGAAAGTCCAGCTTCATATTTCTTAAATAATATTTGCCGTCCTTTTGCTCAAAAATTTCTCCGTCGGAGGCATTTTCTGGCATGCCGATTGCGAAGTCTTCGTACATTAGCTCATACTGTTGTATATGAGCTTGTTCTGTTATTTTATAACTTTCTACTACATCAGATAAATGAATGGAATGGGTATATTTAATTTTAAATTTCGCTTCCTTCGATAAAGGGAAGTAGGCAAGTAGCTTCTCAGTATTTTGATATTCAAGTACTAGAGCTTGCCTGATTGGAATGATTAACATAAATACGATGATTATTAAAATGAGGAACAGCAGAATGCTTACATTTCTGACAGACTTTCTTCTTTCCATTTAAACCCCGCCCACTAAAGATTGCTGCTTTTCATAATTTTCCCCATAAATATGCAGCTCTCTCAATACCTAAAAAGAGAATTTGACCGGCGATAATAACCAACTTGTCAGGTTATACGTCCGGTCAATTTTTAAAGCAATTTATTTAGCTTTAATGCCTTTTTCATCGAAATACTTTTGTGCACCTGGGTGTACTTCGATTCCAACACCGTTTAGTGCGTTTTCGGCTTTAATTAATTTTCCTTTAGCATGTTGTACTTTATCAGTATTTTCAAAAATGGCTTTCGTGATTTCGTAAACTGTTTCTTTATCGAGGTCATTTGAAACTACTAACATCGCTTGAACAGCTACAGATGTAACAGTATCTGCAAGCTTGTAAGTTCCTGCTGGAATTTCTTCTTTTATATAGTATGGATACTTTTCAATTAATGCATCGATTTTATCTTGAGTAATCGGTACGATAACAACGTTTTCTGTCGCAGAAAGTCCTTCAACAGCACCGGTTGGAGTACCTGCAGTAACAAATGCTGCATCAATCGTTCCATCTTGGATTCCAGTAGTTGACTCATCAAATGATAAATCTTGCTTTTTAATATCTGCGAATGTTAATCCGTGAACTTCAAGAATTTGCTCCGCGTTAGCTGCTGTCCCTGAACCTGGAGCGCCGACAGATACCTTTTTACCTTTTAAATCTTCCACAGATTTAATCCCTGATTTTGCTGTAGTAACAATTTGAATTGTTTCAGGGTAAAGAGTGCCAATAGCACTTACATTATCAACTACAGCTCCTTCAAACATTAATTTTCCATTTTTAGCATAAGAAGCTATATCTGTTTGTGTAAATGCAATCTCTGCATTTCCATCTTTCAGCGTGTTCATATTTTCTGCAGAGGCTCCTGAAGTTTCAGCATTTGTCGTTATGCCTGTTTCATCCGAAATAATATTTGCAAAAGAACCACCTAGCGGAAAGTATGTACCACCTGTTCCACCTGTTACAATACTAATAAATTCCGGCTTTTCAGTGCCACCTTTACTGTCTCCTCCTTTTTCACCTTCAGCCTCTTTCGTTCCACCACAAGCAGCAAGAACCATAGAAAGCGCTAAAAGTAAAATAAGTGGCATTAGAAAACTTTTCCTTTTCATGTAAATTCCCCCTTCTTTATTAGCAGTTTCCCAGATTATATTCTAACACAATAGTTATCTAAATTGTCAATAAATTGTCCGAGTGTAATTTTACAAGAATAAAAAAACACCTAACTTTTTGCTATAAATCATTGTTTATATGGTAAAATATCATGAAATACTTTACAACCTATTAAATGGAGGACTTTTTAATGAATAATTCTAGAGGCAGTATTTCGGATATTACTTTGACAAGCAAAGAATTAGACGAAGAAATTCAACTTCTTATATACCGACCTGCGTCGTTTTCTCCTTTATATAAATATTCCATCCTTATCGCTCAGGATGGAAAAGATTATTTTCAACTTGGGAGAATTGGCCGCACAGCAGATGATTTATTAAAGAATAGGGAAATTGAAAATATGATCATAGTTGGGATACCCTATAAGGATGTCATGGATAGAAGAAGTAAATATCATCCTGAAGGTGATCGAAATGAAGCCTATATTCGTTTCCTTGCCCATGAGCTTGTTCCATTTTTGGATAAGGAGTTTCCTACTTATCAAATGGGGATGGGAAGAGCATTAATAGGTGATTCTCTTGGTGCTACAGTTTCATTAATGGCCGCATTGCAATATCCACATACATTTGGCAAAGTCATTCTTCAATCACCAATGGTAAATGAAGAAGTTCTCAATAAGGTTAAAGAAGCGCAGCACCCACATTTAGTAAATATTTATCACGTAATTGGCAATGAAGAAACAGAAGTCAAAACGACTACTAATGAAGTATTGGATTTTCTAACACCTAATAGAAGCCTATCTGAACTTTTTGCTGCTAAACAATTTCCTTACTTCTATGATGAGTTTGATGGCAATCATACATGGACTTATTGGCAGCCAGATTTAAAACGAGCGTTAAAAATGATGTTCTCCTAATAGACAACTGTATTATTAATGAAAATAAAGGGATCTTATATGTTAATTATTGAAAATTTGTTATAATGGTTAAAAATAATTATAAGTCTATTTTTCTTAAAAGTAGGCTTTGTTAAAGTTTATTGTTGATATTTCCATCTTGTTGATTGTAGCGGAAGGCATGAGACTCCTGCGGGAGTGCGAGTCAAAGGGAGACCCCACAGGAGCGACAGCGACGAGGAGGCTCCCGGACCGCCCGCGGAAAGCGAATGCCTGCAGCGGAAATCAACTGTAATGTTTAACACAGCCTAAAAGTAAATGAAGGAAAGTTAAATTCAAAAATGGGGGTAATAATATGAAATTAGGCATTGTCATTTTTCCATCAAAAAAATTACAAGATTTAGCTAACTCTTACCGAAAACGGTATGACCCAAACTATTCACTAATTCCTCCTCATATAACATTAAAACCTGCATTTGATGCTTCAGAAGAACAAATAAAGCAACTAACCATTACTTTAGACAAAATTTCAAATAATTATCAGCCATTTCAAATTACAACGAAAAAATTTAGTTCTTTTAAACCAGTTAATAATGTGATCTATTATAAGATTGAGCCATCTAAAGAACTTGAAGCTTTACAAACAGAATTAAACGCTAAGATTAGTACAAATATACCTGAATACACCTTCGTTCCACATATTACTGTTGGACAGAAGCTATCAAGTGCTGAACATGCAGATGTTTATAGCTCACTTATTTTGTCCCAATTTAATTATGAAGAAGTAGTTGACAGATTCCATCTTCTCTATCAGCTAGAAAACGGTTCTTGGACCGTTTATGAAACATTTCGACTTGGAAGGGAATAAAAATAAATGCTAGTTAAAATTGTTAATGATGAAAAAGAACTTCAGGATGCATTTTCGGTACGAAAAACGGTATTTGTTCATGAACAGCTTGTACCTATTGAAGAGGAGATTGACCAATACGATGAATCGGCTGTTCATTTTGTCCTTTATGAAGATGAAAATCCAATTGGAGCAGGCAGGTTCCGAATTCTAGATGGAATTGGTAAAGTAGAAAGGATTTGCGTATTAAAGGATAAGCGCAAAACCGGTGCAGGAAAAGTTATCATGGAAAAAATCGAAGAATATGCAGATAGCCAAGGGATTAGTCATGTAAAATTAAATGCCCAAACTCAAGCCATTCCATTTTATCAGAAATTGAAATATGAAGTAGTTTCAGATGAATTTCTTGACGCTGGAATCCCGCATCGAACGATGAAAAAAACATTATAAAAAAACTTCCGCCACTTTTGGCAGAAGTTTTTTTATTATACACTTTCATTATAAAACCGACCAATTCCGGTTATTTCACTATAGATGTTTTCAACAAAATGATTTCTTTGTTGATTTCGAAAGTTGTTATTTTGATGTGGTTTACTCAAAAATGATTTCTGCTCATCCCGAATATATTCTCGCGGATTAACAGGAGGTTTAATTGTACTGATAGGCACAAATCGATATGGATCATATCGTTTGCTTATTACTCGTTCTGTATATTGCTGATATTGATAATTTGTTACAGGTGCAATATAGCCCATCTCAATCACGCTCCTTTTCAAATAACCCTTTATATATATATTCGATATGACCTCGGATTTTATGACGATATAAACAGATTATTTTTTGTTAATCATATTTGCGAGCGTGCTAAAGTCAAGCTGCTTTCCATCTGTCACAATAGATTGAACAATCTTATCTTCCATTTCTTGAGGAACCTGCTTATTCGCAATTTGCGAAACTCTACGAATTACGCTTCTGACCGTTTTCTCATCTTTAAAATTTGCATTTTGCAATGAGTTTGCTAATTCAAATATATCATTCATATTAACGCCTGTTTTCTTTTCAATATTTTTGAAAAAATTATTATCCATCTTTCATTTCACGCCCCTTCATAAACTCTTTTATATTGTATGAAAGTGGGCGCTAAAGGTGATAGGAAATAGAAAATGTCCGTAATTATCCTTTTGGTCTAAATAGAAGTGCACCAATAAAGCCAAAGATGATTGCTGCAGAAATACCAGAGCTTGTTACTTCAAACATCCCTGTTAAAACGCCAACAAGCCCATGCTTCTCGGCTTCATTTAATGCCCCATGAACAAGAGAGTTTCCAAAGCTTGTTATCGGAATTGTAGCACCTGCCCCTGCAAAATCAATAAGTGGATCATATAGCTCGAAGCCGCCAACAATGGCTCCGATAACAACGAGCAAGCTTAACGTATGGCCTGGTGTTAATTTCGCAACATCAAATAGTAATTGTCCAAATACACAAATCATTCCTCCAATAACAAAAGCCCAAAAAAACATCGCCAACATGCACTTTTCCTCCTATTCATTCATTTCAATCGAGACTGCATGTGCAATACAAGGGATTGTTTCATTTTGTTGAAAGGTTAAAGGTGACAATAATGCTCCAGTTGCTACGACAAGAATTCTCTTATATACCCCTTGCTTCATTTGATTAAGTAAATGACCATATACGACAGTCGCGGAGCAGCCTGCTCCACTTCCACCAGAATTGACAGGCTGGTCTTCTTTGTAGATCATTAAGCCGCAATCTTGAAACTTTTCTTTTTCAATTTTTAATCCTGCATTCTTTAAAAGTTCATATGTTGCACTTTGGCCTATCTTTCCTAAATCCCCTGTCACAATCAAATCGTAATAGGAAGGATCAATTTGAAGATTTTTAAAGTGAGCCAAAATCGTTTCAGCAGCTGCTGGAGCCATTGCTCCCCCCATATTAAAGGGATCTGTAAGTCCCATATCAACTACTTGACCAATTGTAGCTGAAGTCGTTACTGGGAGGTTTTGTACACCTTGATTTTCAGAAACGAGGGCAATTCCTGCGCCTGTAATTGACCATTGGGCAGTAGGAGGTTTTTGACCTCCATATTCAGTTGGATACCTAAACTGTCTTTCAACGGCAGCATTATGACTTGAAGCACCAGTTAATATGTGCTTTGCTCCTTTATAGTTAATAATGAAAGAGGCAAGAGCAAGACCTTCCATTGAAGTTGAGCATGCACCGAATATGCCGAGATAAGGAATTTTATTCGTTCTTGCACTTAAGCTAGTTGGGGTAATTTGGTTAATTAAATCTCCAGCAATGAAAAATTGGATATCTTCTTTTAACAAATCTCCTTTCTCTAGAGCTTTATGAACTGCATCTTCAATGAGAATCCGATGTGCTTTTTCATAAGATTCTTTCCCCATCCATAAATCATCGTAAAGAATATCAAAATCTGCAGCGAGTCTTCCATTGGCTTCGAATGGCCCCCCTGTAACCCCGGTTGCTATAATGGCAGGACGATTTTGAAATATCCAAGATTGCTTTCCTTTTAACATTTACAAAACCCCCCACATAATGAGTACCGTTTTAATTAGAGCTACAACAAAAGCTGAGAATACACCGAATAAGATTACTGCTCCTGCTAATTTAAACATATTTCCTCCTACACCTAATACAAAGCCCTCTGTTCGATGTTCAATTGCTGCAGAAATAACCGCGTTACCGAATCCAGTAACAGGAACAGCACTTCCGGCTCCTCCAAATTGACCGATTCGATCATATACACCAATTCCAGTGAAAAGCATCGATAAAAACACCATTGTTGCTACTGTAGGATTTCCAGCTGTTTGCTCAGTAAAATTAAAAAAATATATGTAAAAATACGTAATGGCCTGACCAATTAAGCAAATGAATCCACCGACGAAAAAAGCTTTTATACAATTTTTTATAATCGGACGCTTTACCTCATGCTTCTGTTGAAGTGTTTTATATTTTTGTTGTTCCGGAGTTAAGTTCTTTTCTTTTTTCCCCATCTTCCTTCTCCTTTCTAAGCCATCTCTTGTTTCAATTTAATAATTTTTTTTAATTTTTTATTTGCTTTTTCCTTTGAATAATTGGGTTTTTCCATTTTTTCCTTTAGTTTGACCGCTTCAAGAAAAATTTTATAATCGCTTGATACGGTAAAGTTTTCATTTGGATATTTTTTTTGTAATGTATCCTTTAACTTTTTTTCAATACTTTTCATTTTAAAACGGTACAAATGTTTTACCTTATAGGCAATGAGAACATCTTTATCTCCTTTAACAATCGCAACATCATACAATTCCTTCATTGATTCAATGTCATGCTCAATGTTTGCAACTAAATCCACCTTTTTTTGCGAATGCTCCTCAAGTAAAACTGGATTTGGATTGGTTGTTTTTATTAACGCTAGCTCACTTTTTTTGTTCGAATCGTTTTGACTACAGCTAACAAGCATGACAAATATGATTAATATAAAAATTACTTTTATTCCTTTCATCCATGTCACTTCCTATATATAGTTCATTTCTCTTTAAATAGCATGCTTCCTCTTCATTTATTGTCTTCGAAAAAGAGCTAATTTATGAATAAATGAGTCTCCAGAACAACTTCCAAGTATTGTAAAAAACATTTACTTGTGATTGAAAATGACAAAAAAAATAACCGGAAATTACTCCGGCCGCCAATTACTAGTCTTTTTTGTTTTTTTACCACAGCCACATCCTTTTTTATTTTTAGTCATTTGTTGAGGCTGTGATTTAGTTTGAGATGTAGATTTCATCCAGTCAGAATATTTATCCATTAGATTCAACCTCTCTCCTTCAATTTTCCTGTAAAAACAAATTTAATGAATCGTTTTATAAGATATGAAAAGAGATGCTAGCTTGTGTATTTCAGAAGCCTAATCTCACTTTTTTTATGCTATTCATTGTAAAAATTGCTGAACAATCGTTTCGATCAATGCAGCAATTCCTGCAATTGCTAATACTAAAATAATCGGAATAGCAATAATAGGGATTTGTAAATATATTACAAATAAGAAAAGAGACGTCCAAACACCAGTACACCAATAGCAGCTTATAAGCTCTCCAATAAAACCACGAAGTCCGCCTTTTTTCGGTATCGTGTAAATTTCTATTTCTCCATTCTCATTCTTTTCTTCCACGTCATCCAAAAATGGACTTCTGATAAATTCAGTAATTTTATCATAGACAATCAGCCTTGTGAGACGAAAGCTTGCAATTGCAAGTACAATTAGCTCAAAAAATGAAAAATCCATCCTAAACACCTACTTTCTAAATTTTTTTTCAAAAATATTGCCTATTTTTCTAAAAAACAAGGCGTTTGTCCGTAACCCATAGGGCACTTTAGCAATATGTTATTAGTGTAGTATCACAAGAATCAAACAAGGAGGAAATAAAGATGGGTTGTGGAAAAAATGACGACTTCAAAGGCAACAGCTGTGTATGTGAAGTAGTCCGTGCGATAAAAGATATTCAAGAAAACGCAGAAGAGGTATGCGAATGCCCTTCAAACTGCTTTTTAGAGCCGCTTGGGTCTATCTCACCTTCAACAATTAGAAGACAACGCCCGGATACTCGTGTATTTGTATTAAAGACCGCTGATGGTACTCCCTTTCACGCTTTTATAACTGCTAACGCCAATACTCATGGGCACGGATCAGGAAAAAATAATAGCTGTGTATCAATCTTTTTCCGTGTTGAAGAAGTATTTGACAACTGCTGCGCAGTCTTGAGAGTTTTAGAGCCAATTAAGTTTGATGGCAAAGGACAACAAGATAATCAAATGCAAAATCAAATGCAACATGCAAAACCAGTAAGTTTAGTCAAGGATTGCTGCATTGATTTAAATGCAGTGTGTGATGTGGATTTTTTCCGTAGTACAAATGATTGTGTTACGGTTGACCTAAAATGCTTCTGTGCAGTCCAATGTATCGCAGACGTAGATTTAAACATCTGCATATAGTGTGAAAAGGTTTTTAATCATGGAGTACGCCAACTCGATAAATGGATGGAAAGCAATACTCATATATTGGAACCAAAAGGTCTATCGTAATTTTAAAAGAGCCAGTCGTACTAATACGGCTGGCTACTTTTTTTACAATTGACTACCTTCGATTTCCTATCATTCTTACTTCTTTAATTAATTGAGGATTAATCGTCAACAATTGCCCATCTTGTTTGCGAATTTCAATTGCTTCCTCATCCATCCCAATTAAAATCCCTCTAAAAGTTTGATCCTCGGTTTCAAATACGCAAGTCACAGGAGCTAATTGCTTTGGAAACTCAGCCAAATAGTTAAGACGTTCAAACGTGTTCATTTCTCTAAAGCTTCGAAGTCTTTGAAAAGATGACCTCGATTTTTTTTCTTTTTGAGAAATAAATGGTGCCAAGTGCGAGCTTTTCTCTTCTTCTTCATTCATGTCTAATTCTTGTTGTTCATCCAGATTATCATCTCTGAGCTTTTTATCCTTTTCTAAAAGATTTTGTTCTTCCTGCTTGGATTCTTGTGGATTAACTTTCTCTTTTTTGGAAGCTCGACTTGAATAAATTTCTTGCATATGCCCTACAGGAGCTTGAAGGCCAGCCTGTTCAATATAAAGAAATGGCTTTTTTGTTTTGTTAACGGACATTCTATACCACCTCCACAACATATAGATTCCTTTTATATGTATGCAAAACAGTGGGTATCGTTTCCTCGCTCTTTTTGAAAACCTTGCTTTCACTCAAAACCTTTTTAGTAACTTTTTCATTTTTATAAATCAAACTTTCCTACAAACAAAAAAACCTGCCCTTCAAAAAGGAGCAGGTTTTTAAAAAGGTTTTTATAAAATATGAAAGCCAGAATCAACATGAATGTTCTCACCAGTAATGCCGCGCGATAAATCGCTGAATAGAAAAGCTGCAGTATCTCCAACCTCTTCTGGAGTTGTTGTTCTGCGAAGAGGAGCACGCTCTTCAATTTCTTTCAAAATAGAGTTAAAGTCACTTACACCTTTTGCAGAAAGCGTCCGAATAGGCCCAGCTGAAATGGAATTTACTCGAATACCCATTTTACCAAGATCAGCAGCTAAATATTTTACACTTGCGTCTAAGGAAGCTTTCGCAACACCCATGACATTATAATTTGGTACTGCTCTCTCACCACCTAGATAAGTAAGCGTAACAATACTTCCGCCTTCTGTCATCAATTTCTTTGCTTCCTTTGCAACAGCAGTTAGAGAATATGCACTAATATTATGTGCAAGCAAGAAGCCGTCTCTAGTTGTATTCATATAGTCACCTTGTAGCTCCTCTTTATTCGCAAAAGCAATACAATGCGCTATTCCATGAATCACACCAGCTTGTTCTTTAATCTCGGTGAAACATTTCGCAATATCCTCATCATTCGTTACGTCACAAGGAAGTACTAGTGAATTTGCCCCCTCAAGCGTATCAACTAATTCACGTACACTTTTTTCTAAACGCTCTCCCGCATATGTGAAAATTAAACGCGCGCCTGCTTGGTGAAGCGATCTTGCAATCCCCCAAGCGATACTGCGTTTATTGGCAACCCCCATAACAACAAATGTTTTTCCATTTAATGAAAGAGTCATCTTTTATTAGCCTCCTACTATTTCTATTACATGTTATTAGTACCTAGTACTAATTCTATCAGAAGTTATTTTAAAAGAAAAGCAATCTGCCCGAAATATTTTCTTCTTTCGCATAAACGTCCACCCAAGAAATACAAAATCACCTAATCTGTCCACGAGCGGTGCCAGGCACTCAATTCTAATTCTTGTTTTAGCTCATCTACATATTCTTTTGTACCAGTTACGATAAGCCGGTCCTCCAATTGAAGTTCTGTTTCGCCATGAGGAACGATGGAATCATGACCACGGAATATACGAACGAAAATAATATCTCCTGTAAAAGGAAATTCTCTTAATGTCATTCCATTAAATTCTTTATTTAGCAGTCGAATTTCATACAAAGCTGTTTCTTGATTCGTTAAAATATTCATGACATTTGGTGACTCAATTAAAGCTTGAAGAAGAATTTTTTGAGATAATAAAACAGAAAATACTTCAATCCCATACTCCTTTGTACTTTCTTGCAAATCAGGACCTTCCAGTCGACAAATAACTCGCTCTACTCCATTTTCTTTACAAGCTATTGATAAAGCCGCATTTATTTCTTCATCACCTGTCGATATAACAACGATATCCGATTGATAAACATGAGCCTTTTTAAGAGAATCAGGTGAGAAATCTGCCATTTCATGAACCTCGAATATTGAATCGGAAATGGTCTTTTCAACCTTTTCTTGTTTTTTATGAAAAAGGCATGGTTCATAATGCCCTGATTTCAGCTCTCTATATACTGGCATCGTTAACTGGTTTACACCAATAAAGGCAACTTTCAACTTACGCTCCTTATTTGCCTCTTTAGGAAATAGCTTTTTAAATAAGACAGGTGTAAGTACACTTGTAATAACTGCGACTAATATGAATGTCCCGCTCATTTCTGATGTAATGACTCCTAATCTTTCCCCGATTGTTGCAGCAGCAATCACTAAAGAAAGCGTTGATGTTAGCAAAAACCCTGATGCAAAAACTGTCTGTTTGTCATACCAAACTTTTAATAAATATACCGGAATTATTTTTGATAATAATAATGCAAATAATAACAATGGGATTAATAGTAATAATTTAGGATCACTGAATAATGACCAAATATTTAATTTTACACCTACCATGACGAAAAAAATCGGGATAAGAAACCCATAGCCGAATGAATCCAATTTATGAATCAATTCTTGATTAGGAGCGAGTAAAGAAACAAGCACCCCAGCAAGGAAAGCTCCTAAAATATTTTCAGCACCTACAGTTTCCGAAAGTGCAACAAGAAGAATGATAAGTGCAAATACGGCTCGTGTTCCAATTTGGACTGTCCCCATCGACATCGCTTCAACAAATTTTCGACTCTTGAACACTCTCCCAATGATGTATAAAATTACTCCAGCTGCGAAAAGAATGAGTAGTAGCCATACGTTCCCTTGCCCACCATCATAAATCGAAGCAAACACTGCAAGTAAAATCATGGTCACTAAATCTGCAATGACAGCGACTAAGAGAATAATTTGTCCGATCGCGGTTTTCATTAAGTATGCTTCTTTTAAAGTTGGAACGACTACCCCTAGAGAAATTGTTGAAATGATTAACGTCATTAAGAAAATATTCTCAATAAAGCCAGCTAATACGAATAAATAAGCTAAAACAGCTGACAATAGCAAAATGCCGATAAAAATAATGGAAGAAACAAAAAACGCATTTGGTTCTAATTTTCCGCTTGGAAGCACAGTGCGCTTTTTCTTTCCTGTAAAAGAGGAAAAATCAATCTCTAATCCACTCAAAAACATTAGAAAAATAAATCCAAGTGTCGAAAGGGTTTCAAGCCACATATCCTGTTGCACCATATCGAAACCACTTTTCCCAATAAGTAAACCCATAAGAATTTCTGCGACAACGACTGGAATAAAATTTATTCTAAAACGGTGCATTAATATCGGGGTTAAGAAAGCTGCGATAATAACAATGACGAGTGACGCGACAGAAACTCCGTGTTCTTCCATCCAATCCCTCCATTATTTAGAGTGTCCTCTCCAAAAATACAAATCAACCATAATGTCCACAAGCGGTGCCTGGCACCATAATTATTTTAGGTAACTTAAAAATGAGGTTGCTACGCCAAAGTAAATTAGGACGCTGATGATGTCATTTATGGTTGTAATAAATGGACCTGAAGCTACGGCTGGGTCAATTTTAAACTTATGCATAAGGAGTGGAATGAGCGCACCTGCCAATGTTGCAACGATGAGTGTACAAAATATAGATATACCAACAAGCACACCTAAAAATAAATTACCTTTCCAGAAAAAAATCGTAATCATAATTAAAATTCCACAAATAGAGCCTGTAATCAGACCTGTTCCCATTTCTCTTATAATTAACTTAAGCTTGTTTTCCTTTTCTAACTCACCGGTAGCTAATCCACGAACTGCAACAGCAAGGGCTTGAGTTCCTGTATTTCCGGCCATTCCAGCAATTAATGGAATAAACGCACCTAATATAGCCACCTTTTCTAACGTAGCTTCAAAACGCGAAATTAAAGTTACCGTCCCCATTCCAAGATAAAGCAAAATAACTAACCATGGCAGTCTTTTTCTAGCAGCTGAGATTGGATTGCGATCAATAGTATCCATGTCTGAAACTGCCGCAAGTTTTGAATAGTCATCTGATGCCTCTTCCTCTAAAACATCAATGACATCGTCAACCGTAATGATGCCTAATAGATGATTTTGAAAATCAACAACCGGTAAAGCTAAAAAGTTGTAATCTTTTAACTTCCGAGCGACTTCTTCCTGATCATCTCCTACAGAAACTGAAACAATCCGTTCATTCGTAATTTCAGAAATCATCGTATCATCATCATTCACGATTAAATCTCTAAGTGAAATAATCCCGACCAATCTTCTTTGTTCATCTAAAACATAAATATAATAAATAGTTTCTGCTTTTGGCGCTTCGTTTTTAATAATGTACATGGCAGATCGAACAGTCTGATTTGCTGCAATCGAAACGAAGTTTGTTGTCATAATACTTCCAGCAGTATATTCTTCGTAGTGGAGCAGATCCTTAATTTCTTGAGCTGCACCTTTATCCATTATTGTTAAATAGCTGACTACTTGTGCCTTTTCAAGCGTGTTTAGAACATCCACGGCATCATCTACATACATTTTCGAAATCATTTCTGCAGCATAATTCGGATCCATTTCTGCCAGCATATCTTTATAGTCATCATCATCCATATCGATATTTTCGAATAATGATGCCATCTCCTCAGGAGAAAGATAATAATAAACGATTTCCCGCATCTTATCATCCAATTCCTTAAAAAATAAAGCCTGATCATATGGGTGCGACTCCAAAAATTC
The DNA here is from genome assembly GCF_046351715.2 of Cytobacillus sp. Bva_UNVM-123. Taxonomy (NCBI): domain Bacteria; kingdom Bacillati; phylum Bacillota; class Bacilli; order Caryophanales; family Bacillaceae; genus Cytobacillus; species Cytobacillus sp. Bva_UNVM-123. Next base: position 1,769,246 of record NZ_CM177772.1, on the reverse strand, counting down.
AGCACGAAATGTATCTATTTCTTCATTTTTTAAAGAATCGATTAATAAATCTTTGTTTAATTGATGGATAACTTCTAATGCTTTTTCTTCTCCCATTTTCTTTTCCTCCTTCCTACTTTTTATGAAAGTTTATTCATAATACTAGCAAATTCCCACTATTTTGTCGCTAATTTATGATAAATCTTCTGAAATCGTTTATGCTATTAAGATTAAGAAAAAAAGGGGTACAGTATGAAACTTGATATAATAGGTGATGTTCATGGTTGCTTTAACGAATTGAAAGAACTTACGATAAAACTAGGATATGATTGGACTAAAGATATCCCTGTGCACAAAAGTGGAAGAAAGTTAGCATTTGTTGGTGATTTGACCGATCGAGGACCTTATTCATTAAAAGTAGTGAATACTGTTTCAAGGCTTGTAAGTAACGGACTAGCTTTTTATGTTCCTGGGAACCACTGCAATAAATTATATCGTTTTTTTAGAGGCAATAAAGTGCAAATTACCCATGGCCTTGAAACAACCGCTGCTGAATACGAAGCTCTAGATGAAATAAACAAACAAGAAATCCGTCATCAATTTATTTCTCTTTATGAAGATGCACCGCTTTACAAGGTATTAGACAATGGAAAGCTTGTAATTGCCCATGCTGGTATACGTGAAGACTATATTGGCAAAACAACTGAAAAGGTGAAAACCTTTGTTTTATATGGGGACATAACTGGAGAAAAAAATCCGGATGGCTCTCCTGTACGACGAGACTGGGCAAAGCTTTATACCGGAAAAGCAATTGTTGTTTATGGACACACTCCTGTAAAAGAGGTTCGAATTATTAATAACACTTACAACATTGATACTGGTGTCGTATTTGGAAATAAACTAACCGCCCTTAAATATCCTGAAATGGACATCCTTTCTGTCCAATCAACACTGCCACTTATTGAGGAAAAATTTAAGCTTGAGTGAGTTTTTTTATAAGAAATGCCTGTGGGGATACTCATTCGGAATGCGAGTCTTATTGCACTCCATTCTTCCTGTTTATCTCCACAGGCCACTTTATTACTATTTACAAACTCTTACAAGACATAACATATCCGCAGGCATTTCTTGCTTAATATTTATTTTTTTTTCTAGAAAAGGGTGATAAAACTCAAGTTCACAGCAATGAAGTGCATGCCGATTTATTAAATTTCGATTTCCACCATAAAGTTGATCACCGAGTAATGGATGCCCCATATAAGAAAGATGGACACGAATTTGATGTGTTCGACCCGTTTCTAAACGTAGTTGAATATACGAAAAATGTTCATAGCGATGAATGACCTCAAATCGAGTACAAGCATATTGTCCATTCGGATTAACTTCTCTTTCAATAATGCTATCGCTTTTTCGAGAAATTCGTTTCTCAATCACTCCACTGTCAGGATATATATCTCCTCCAGCAAATGCTTCATAAACTCTCTTTATTTCCCGAACCTTTTGTTGTTCACTGAAAAGATGATGGACATGCCGATGTTTTGCAATCAAAACAATTCCAGACGTATCTCGATCAAGTCTTGTCACGATATGAGTCGTAGCTACTAAACCGATTTGTTCATAATAACCGATAATAGCATTTGCCAAGCTTCCAGTAGGATGTTCTCTTGAAGGGATTGTACTCATTCCAGCTTGTTTATTAACAACCAGAACATAATCATCCTCATATAATATGTATAATGGAATGGTTTCTCCTAATAATCTGCTACTAGGCTGTTCTTCAGGGAAAAGGATCGAAAGTGCATCACCACTTTTTAATAAATACCGAACGGTTTCTTCCTGTTCATTAACGAGAATACGACCACCTTGAAATTTAATATCAGCTAAGGCAGATTTAGAAATTCCCTTTTCCTTTAAAAATTGCTTAATCATCTTACGTTTATCCACTTCTGTAATTTTCCAATTTAATTGAAATTTAGACATGTCGTATAATGGCCTCTATTCATCCAAAAAAGAAATTAGCTTTAAATGGTCTTTCATTTTCATCTAATCCGCTACAAAAGAATCATGGACTCGTTTCCAAAATGGGAATGGACGGAAGCGAGCAAAGCGGATTTTTTCATCAGCTACTCGAATTTGAATGGACTTAACCTCTTTATGAAGAAGAGTCAAATGATCGATTGTCAATTGAAAATCCGGCAAATTCACTGGTTTAAGTAAACATGTGTGATGTGCTGGAAGAACAAGTGGTGAACCAACCGTACGAAAAACTTTATTATTAATGGAAGCCATTTCTGTAAGCTGAATCGCAGGTAACGAAGGATGAAGAATCGCTCCGCCAAGAGCCTTATTATAGGCTGTACTTCCTGAAGGGGTGGATACACATAGCCCATCCCCTCTAAACCTTTCAAAATGCTGACCGCGAATATCAACATCCATCACAAGAGTACCTTCTACAGCTTTCACGGTTGCTTCATTTAAAGCTAAATAGCGTGATTCTCTTCCTCCATGCTGATAACGAATGATCGCTTCAAGCAAAGGGTATTCACTTACTTGATAGGGTGTCTTTGCAATCGCAATGACTAGCTTTTCAATCTCTTCCGGCACCCAATCAGCATAAAAGCCTAAATGACCAGTATGCACACCGACAAATGCGGTTTTGTCTAACCGACCAATGTACCGATGAAATGCATATAACAATGTGCCATCCCCACCAACAGAAATAACAATATCAGGTTGCTCTTCATCATAAGTAAGTTCGAAATCTAATAAATACGTTTTCATTTTATGCATGAGCGTATTGGACTTTGTATCACCTTTTGAAGTAATAGCAAATTTCATCGTCTTAGCTCCTATCACAAATTATGTAGTCCTTTTTCTCCGGCTTTCCATTATGATTGTTCTTTTTTTCGCGTAAAAAAGGCTTGTGCCTCTTGAATTTCTCCGCGAATAAGAGACATCTCTTCGTCAAGCCTGAAAGCCGCCTCAGCAGCTCTTTGCAATCTCGTTTGGATATCCTTCGGAAATTGGCCTTTATATTTATAATTTAAGGAATGTTCAATCGTTGCCCAAAAATTCATTGCTAATGTCCTAATTTGTATTTCGACAAGAATCTTCTTTTCTCCTTTTATTGTTTGTACAGGATAAAGAATAACAACATGATAAGAACGATACCCGCTCATTTTTTCGTGGGATATATAATCTCTTTCCTCAACGATTTCAAAATCATTCCGCACCCTAAGCAATTCGACAACTTTTTTTATATCGTCCACAAATTGGCACATCATCCGCAAACCAGCAATATCCTGCATTTCTGTTTCAAGCTTATCGATCTGAATGCCTTTATCCTTCGCCTTATCCAAAATACTTGCAATCGGTTTTACTCTTCCTGTAACAAATTCGATTGGGGAATGAGTTGAATCTTGTTCATATTGTCTTCTCATCCCTTTTAGCTTAACCTTCAGTTCTTCTACAGCTTGTTTATATGGGCTTAGAAATTGTTCCCAATTCTTCATTTGAGCACCACCTTATCCTTTTGAAAAGGATCTAATCGATTTAATCAAAATTTTTTTCTACATTTTCAACCATTTGAGCGCCATAATTACTATTTCCCTTAATGTTCTCAATAAGGTATTGTAATTCCTCAAGAAAATTCGGAAGACATACACGGCTATCCTGATTTTCCAAGAACACCATCAAATTCTTCTCAAGCGCTTTTCTTAATTCTGGCCAAACAAAAGAAGGTATTGAAATATATGTATAATCACTTTCGTCATCCATTATGTAAATAAATGATAAATTATCAGAATCGACGAGCATTTGCTCCATCGGCTTTAATGCTATAATATCAAAATGACTTTCTGATAGTAGATAAATTTCCTCTTGCCTTATTTCTGTACTCGTTATCATTATTTTTTTATTCATCATTCTACCTCCAAACTCTTTTCCTATTTTATCGCAGATTAACAGGCAGTAAAACCCTTAAACTTTTTTATGTTTGATACATTTTACTTTCAGTGGGTTAACTGCCTGTAAATGCCCGACTGGCTCAGCTAATCATTTGTGGAATAATACGCTCCACAAATGAAGTTTCGCCTTGTCGCAGATTAACAGGCAGTAAAACCCCAAACCTTTTTATGTTTCTTACATTTTACTTTCAGTGGGTTAACTGCTGTAAATGCCCGACTGGCTCAGCTAATCATTTGTGGAATAATACGCTCCACAAATGAAGTTTCGCCTTGTCGCAGATTAACAGGCAGTAAAACCCCAAACCTTTTTATGTTTCTTACATTTTACTTTCAGTGGGTTAACTGCTGTAAATGCCCGACTGGCTCAGCTAATCATTTGTGGAATAATACGCTCCACAAATGAAGTTTCGCCTTGTCGCAGATTAACAGGCAGTAAAACCCCAAACCTTTTTTATGTTTCTTACATTTTATTTGCAAAGGGATAACTGACTGTAAATGCCTTAAACTTTATTTCGCCGTATTTCATTTTTTCGTTAGTGAATTGTAAAAAAAAATTTGCGTCGTCATGAAGAGATAGAGATAATAAAAAGAGACCATTTCGGAGGGATGATTATACATTGGCACAAAATATTGAAATTGAATTTAAGAATATCCTTACAAAAGAAGAATTTCAAAAACTAATTCATTTTTTTCAATTTACGAAAGATGATTTCTTTACACAAGAAAATCATTATTTTGATACAGCTCAGTTTGCTTTAAAAGAGAGTGGCTCTGCACTTCGAATAAGAAAAAAAAATAATGAATATGAACTAACATTGAAGCAGCCTCATCAGGAGGGTCTACTTGAAACAAATGAAATGTTGACGATAATAGAAGTAGAGGAAATGCTAAATGGTGGTGAAATTACAAACCATTTCATTCGCACGTTAATAAATGAAATGGGCATTGATCCTAATGAAATTGAATACTTCGGTACTTTATTAACAAAAAGAGCTGAAATTGAATATCAAGCTGGTCTCATTGTTCTTGATCATAGCAGCTATTTAAATAAAGAAGATTATGAGATAGAATATGAAGTAAGTAATCAAGAAGCAGGTAAGTCTGTTTTTGCTGAACTGCTCTCACAGCTGCAAATTCCTTTCCGCAAAACAGAAAATAAAATTAAACGATTCTATCAAGAAAAATATAAAGCTCAACTGCCTTAAGGGCTTGTTTCCATTCGTAATTAGTTAAGCTTAAAATGCCAGAAGTACGACAACCTTTCGATTTCGTGAACATAGTTCTTTCCACTATAAAGATTTTCAAGCATTTGTACAGTTTATAACCATTTATTACATATAAACATTCCGTTTATAAGGCAGATACATAATAAAAGGAGATTTTGCAATGAATGTTGACCAATTGAAAATTATGCTTGAACTTCAGGCATTACAGAACTTTAATAACTCTCAAGCTCCTGCTGACCAAAATTCAATGTTTCAAGATCTTCTCACTAGTTTTTTAGCGGAAAATAAGCTTCCTTCTTCATCAGAATCATTCGCTCAAATCAATGCTGATGAACCAATTGATTTGTACTTAAATAATTCAGTGTCATCACTCTTATCAGGGCCTTCGTTGCCACCAATTAGTTTTACAAAGCTATCAAGTTCAACTTCCAACTTCGATGATATTATTGAGAAAGCTTCTGAGATTTACAATCTCCCAGTGAAGCTTCTGAAATCTGTCATTAAGCAAGAATCTAATTTCAATCCGAATGCAATGAGTCATGCAGGTGCTTCAGGACTTATGCAATTAATGCCAGAAACAGCAAGAGGCCTTGGTGTGAAAAATATATTTGATCCGAAGGAAAATATATTCGGTGGTGCAAAATATTTACGACAAATGATGGATAAATATAATGGCAGTATCGAATTAGCTCTTGCAGCCTACAATGCAGGTCCTGGAAATATAGATAAACACGGTGGGATTCCTCCTTTTAAAGAAACAATCAACTATGTCCAAAAAATTACGAACTCCTTTTTTTCTTAAAGCCACCAACCGTTAATTGAAACTAATTGACGGTTTTTTTTTTGTGTTTTCTAATAATAAATGCGAAAAACTATTGAAAATCGTGTTTTTTTCACTAATACTTGGTTGTTTTTGGTAATAATACTTTCCTTTAAGCTATTTGTTTGAGATATATATCACTCGTTGATAGAATATAGAGAGAAATTACAAAAGGAGTTATCGACATGGCTGAAAAAATCCATACACCTTTTGAAGCAATCGGAGAAGAAAAACTTCATCAACTCGTAGATGCTTTTTATAGCCGAGTTGGAAAACACCAAGAGCTCATTCCTATTTTTCCGAATGATCTTTCAGAAACAGCAAGGAAGCAAAAGCAATTTCTAACCCAATATTTAGGGGGGCCCCCATTATATACATCTGAACATGGCCATCCAATGTTAAGAGCACGCCACATGCCTTTTGAAATTACTGCCAGTAGAGCAAACGCGTGGTTATCCTGTATGACTGAAGCGATGGACGAAGTCGGTCTCGTTGGTCCGGTAAGAGAGGACTTCTACGCCAGACTCATTTTAACTGCACAGCATATGATAAATACATCCGAAAACGAAATGACGAAAGGTGAGAACTAGTGAGCAATCAAGAAGCATTCGAATCAAAATTTGCATCTACTCATTGTCATGGGAGTGAGAAAAAGCCACTTGAAATGTACTTATTCATCGACCCTCTTTGTCCTGAATGCTGGGCTTTTGAACCGATAATCAAAAAACTCATGATCGAGTATGGCCGTTACTTTTCCATTAAACATGTGTTAAGTGGGAGACTTGCAACATTAAATTCCGCCAAAAGGCAAAACTATGAAAGTATGGCCTCCCTTTGGGAAAAAACAGCAAGCCGCTCTGGTATGTCCTGTGATGGAAACCTTTGGTTTGAAAATCCAATCGATTCTCCCCATCTTGCATCGATTGCTATTAAGGCTGCAGAGCTGCAAGGCAGAAAAGCCGGAATTCGTTTTCTTCGCAAATTACAGGAAGTTTTGTTTTTGGAAAAACAAAATGTATCAAGCTTTAACGTATTAAAAGAATGTGCGAAAAGTGTTGGGCTTGATACAAATGAATTTATTTCCGATATTTATTCAAATAGTGCAGCAAAGGCTTTCCAATGCGATTTAAAAATTACAGCTGAAATGGAAGTACAGGAGATCCCTACTCTCGTCTTCTTTAACGAAAATATTGAAGAAGAAGGGATTAAAATTACTGGGTATTATTCATATGAAGTGTACGAGCAAATTATTGAAGAAATGCTGGCGGAAAAGCCTGAACGTTCAATTTTGCCACCCATTGAAGTTTTTTTACAGTATTTTAAATTCGTTGCTTCAAAGGAAATTGCAGTGGTATATAATATGTCAATCACTGAAGTTGAGCGTGAAATGAAAAAACTACAGCTCAAACAAATTGTGGAACAAATCCCTGTTAAATATGGGATTTTTTGGAGATATAATCATTTATCATGAAAACGCACTTATTTGTCTTATGAAATGAAAAAGACTATGCTAGCGACAAGTTAGCATAGTCTTTTTCTATTTATATACGAACAAAGGGGATGGGAGAAATTTTTCACGACCAAACAAAAGGGGTAAGTGTTTGTTGGTGAACAACTTCTATGTTTATAAGATAACACGGAACATTTAATGTGACAATAAGTTTGTGTGTTATTTCACAATATTGTCAAATAAAATGAATATATATAGGACAAACACATATAATTTATGAAATTCACATATTGTTTGGAGGTATTCCTTTTGAATAAGCTTTCTAGTCTATTAATGATTCTCTTTATTATTTTCTCTTTTATCATAAACTTACTTGGTTTAATGAAAATATTTCCACTTTATTTTACTTCCCCACTTTTGTTTATTTCCTTGCTTATTTTCATTTTCTCATTAAATGAACGAAAAAAATTTAAAGGATTTTAAATAAAATAAATGAAGAATAGACAAAAGTCCATTCTTCATTTCTATTTAGCCTAACAGTTTTTCCATTTCATTCAATTTCTCTTCAAATACTTTACAAGCTTCTTCAATTGGTTTCGCACTAGTCATATCGACCCCAGCTTTTTTCAATACTTCAATTGGAAAATTCGAGCTTCCAGATTTCAGAAATTCGAGATATCGTTCAACTGCTGGTTGACCTTCTTCTAAAATTTGCTTGCTTAATGCTGTCGCAGCACTAAACCCTGTCGCATATTGATATACATAATAATTATAATAGAAATGTGGAATACGAGCCCATTCTAAGCCAATTTCTTCATCAATGACAATATCTTCTTCACCAAAGTATTTTTTATTAAGCTCATAATATTCTTGTGTTAAAGTTTCTGCAGTCAATGCCTCGCCATTTCTCGCCTTCTCATGAATAATATGCTCGAATTCAGCAAACATCGTTTGTCGGAAAACAGTCCCTCTAAAACCTTCAAGATCATGATTTAATAAAAATAAGCGTTTTTTATCATCATCAATCGATTTCAGTAAGTAGTCGCTTAAAAGTGCTTCATTGCAAGTTGAAGCAACTTCGGCTACAAAAATGGAGTAGTCTCCATATGGATAGGCTTGGGTTTTACGTGTGTAATAGCTGTGTACAGAATGTCCAAATTCATGTGCAAGAGTAAACAAATTATTTACATTATCTTGCCAATTCATGAGGATATAAGGATTTGTTCCATAAGAACCAGATGAGTAAGCCCCACTCCGTTTTCCTTTATTTTCATGTACGTCTACCCAGCGATTATTAAAGCCCTCGTTTAAAACATTTAAATAGTCTTCTCCAAGTGGAGCAAGTCCTTTCATTATGATATCTTTTGCCTCTTCATATTTAATCTCCATTTTCACCTCTTTAACAAGCGGTGTGTACAAATCATACATATGGAGTTCTTTAACTCCCAGTACTTTTTTGCGAAGCTTTACATATCGGTGCATAAGATGTAGATTATCTGTGACGGTTTTAACTAAATTATCATAAACACTCTCTGGTATATTATTCGCTGCTAATGCTGCATGACGTGCTGAGCGATAATTTCTAATTTTCGCATAGAAATTATCCTTTTTCACATTTCCACTTAATGTACTGGCAAATGTATTTCGAAATTTCCCATACGTGTTATATACAGCTTTAAAGGCATCATGCCTGACTCTACTGTCATCACTTTCAAGAAACCGGATATAGCGTCCATGAGTAACCTCAATTTCCTCACCGTTCTCATCTTTAATTGATGGGAACTCTAAATCTGCATTATTAAGCATCCCAAATGTATTACTTGAAGCACCCAAAGCTTCTGAAGCTTGTGCTAGTAAAGCTTCTTGATCAGCAGAAAGAACATGCGGACGCTGCAGATTAATTTCTTCTAAAGCATGTTTGTACAATTGAAGCTCCTGTTTTTCTTCGAGAAATTGATTAATGGTTTCCTCATCAATTGATAGCATTTCTGGAACAATATAAGCTAATTGACTACTAGCTTGTGTATATAAGTTTTTAATTCGGTCATCCATTCCTTGGTAAAAGGAGTTCGTAGTGTCTTGATCATAGCGCATATGTGAATATGTATATAATTTACTGAGTCTTTCTAAAAGCTCATCTTGATATTGAAGAGCTTCATACATGAGCTCAGCACTTTCTCCCAGTTTGTCTTTGTATTTATTAGCATTTGGGATGAGAGCAGCCACTTCCTTGAATTCTTTATTCCATGCTTCATCGTTTGGGAAAATATCCTCTAATCTCCAAGTATCTTCAACTGCTATCTCACTTCTATTAGGTAGTTTTTTTACTGCTGTTTCATTTGTCATTTAAGCATCCTCCATTTATTAATACTAAAGCTTACTTCTAGTTAATATTTCGCTTTCCGAATAAAAAACTCCTTTATTTATGAATAAATTATCTGACTTTATTACTCAATACAATTTTACTCATGATTGCTTATATTATTACTTTCATCTTTCCGAATTTCAAAATGGAATGCTAGATTCATTTCTTAACTAGATTGCCCTATTTTCATTTGAATTTTCACTTTAAATATTTGCTGAATTTCTGATAAAAGCTCTGTTCTATCTCTTCCTGTCTCATTACGTTGTCTGCCATAATGATTGGATTCTCTATTTTAAAATGACGATGATTGATTTTTCTAATCATATTTGTTTTTATTAGTAAATCCAAATATTCTTTGACTGCGGTATTGAAATTATTATTCGGACTAAGGGGAAGCCTTCTTATTCTCACATCTTGATTCCTAACCCTCATTTTTACAGAGTGAAAGATTTCTTCTAATGAGAAATATTCTTTTTTTAGCAATACATCGATAAATAAATAGCTTTGCCACTGAATAGGTGAGGTTTCAATATATGGTGAGTGAGAGACAGGCAAGCCGATTGCTGGTGGGAGAAACTGAGGGATTAATGAACTAGCATATAATTGTTGGAGAAATCTATTTTTGGGAGTACCATAAATCGCAACTGTATTTTTCCATTTTTTAATTTCTGTCCGCCAATCTTTAAGCTGAAGGGAAGTAGATTTTGGATGTACTAAATCAGAAAGAGTTACGTTTGTTAAATTCTTAATCGTAAAAGAAGTAATAATATTTTTTACACTAACCGGGGTAATTTTATTCATCACAATGAGGGTATTTGTTAAAGGACAAAATGAAGGGATAATCCAATTATTTTGGTGGCTTTTTCGTAAGAATAAATAATCAAACCCTGACAAGGAAGCTCGTGAATTTCCTTGTCTTTTAATATTTTTGCCTGCCATAATCCAGATTGGAATAATATTTGCTTGTTGGAAGTTTATCGTTCTTTTAATAAACAGTTCAACCGGAATATTGGAGCATTGGTATTCAATCGCATACTGTGAACCACTATAGACAAATTCAATATCAGGTCGCTGGCCAACACGCGGATCAAATTTCTCTAACGTTGCTTCGATTCCTTGGCGCTTCAACCATTTATATAAGCTTAGCTTCCCTGCCAAATGATACTCTGACTCTCGCTCATAGCTTTCCATACAAACTGTCCTTTTTTTATGAGCAAAATGAGGAATTCTTTTGGAACCGATTTTTAAAATAACCTCTTCATTACATTCTGGACAATAATAATTTTCCTTTTGTCTGACATTTCTTAATTGTTCTTGATTCGTATAATTTGCCCAGCTTACCCAGTTTCCTTGCCTCGTTCTAGCAATAAGCATATCATCCTCTCCTTTCGATGATGATCTAATTCGGGATAAACCAATAAAATCCTTTAAAATCAGGAAAGACTTCTGTTTCATTTTCAAGCAATTAGACTACATCTTGCTCTTACTTTACTGAAATAGAAAAATAGGTGGAGAAAAACAATTCGTTTTTCTCCACCTATTAGGAACATATTAGACAGCCCTGATTACTTACAATAATGGTGAAAGCAATCTTGATGTTGATTCGATAATCCGGTAGCCTATATGCCTTTTCTTAAACATTTCCTTTTCTATTTCTATTGAATAGGTAAGATCATTGATATATTCGCTTACGAGCTTTTGTGTACTTCTAGTTCGATATAAAAATACATTCACTTCAAAATTAAGATGAAAGCTTCTCATATCCATATTTGCTGTTCCAATTGAAGCTAATTCGCCATCTACAATAACAATTTTGCTATGCATAAATCCTTTTTCATATTCAAAAATTTTCACGCCAGCTTCTAAGAGTTCAGGAAAGTATGATCGTGAAGCATGAAAGACAATTTTTTTATCGGGCCTTTTAGGGACAAGCAATTTAACATCGATTCCGCTTAATGCTGCTATTTTTAATGCAGAAAAAATATCTTCATCAGGAATAAAATAAGGTGATGCAATCCAGACTGACTTTTCAGCTGAAGTAATCATCGAAAAGAAAATATTTTTTATTACACTCCATTCAGTATCTGGGCCACCTGCAATTAATTGAACGCCACCATGAATATTCTCCTCTAAATCAGGTGAAAGATAGTCAGCAGTTAAAATATTCTTATTTGTCATATAATACCAATCTTGCAAAAAAATCAGTTGAAGACTTCTAACCGCTTCCCCTTTCATTAGCATATGAGTATCACGCCAAAATCCAAAGCTTGCATCGCGCCCTAAATATTCGTCCCCGATGTTTAATCCTCCAATAAATCCAACGCTTCCATCGATGACAATAATTTTTCGGTGATTTCTAAAATTCACCTTACTACTTAAAAACGGAACTCGCACAGGGCCAAATGAGACGATTTCCACACCTGCCTGTTGTAACTCTGTAATATATTTATTTGATAATTGCCAGGAACCAACATCGTCATAGAGGAAACGAACCTTAACTCCTTCTTTTGCTTTCTCAATTAAAATTTCTTTAATTTCTTGTCCAATTTTATCATGACGAACGATATAGTATTCAAGATGAATATGATGTGTCGCTTCCTTTAAAGCTGCTAAAATCGCTGTAAAAGTTTCTTCACCGTTTGTTAAAACTTGAGTCTGTGTAGCAAATGAAATCGGACTATTCCCCAGTTTATGTGCTAAATAGAACAATTTCCTTTGATGATCTGCCATTTGTTCCATCTTCTCAATATTAGCAGGGTCAGGATCACCTTCAATTCTTAAAAATGCTTGTTTATCAAGAATATGTTTTTCACGAAACATTTTTTCTTTGCGATAATTTCGGCCAAATAAAATATAAAAGACGAAGCCAACTAACGGAAAACTCCCTAACACAACTAACCACGTTAACGTTTGTGAAGGGTGACGATTTTCTAAAAAGATGACAAAACCAATAAAAGTAACTGAGATTCCGATTAATATACTTGCATAACCTAAATACCCGCCAGCACGTTGGACATAATGATCATAAATAAACACTAGTCCAAGCAAAAGGAAAAGGAATAAACCAATTCTCACAGTATTTTTCATATTTCCACCTACCTATTAAGAAAAGCGCAAGTGCCTTGGTCAGCGACGTACGAACTGGACTGACCCCGACGAGATAAAGGAAACACGACGAGTGACACGAGTCGATGTTGACTTATCGTAGGGAGGGGGAAGGCAGGCAAAAACCGCCACATCCCTGTGGCAATGCCTGCACTAGCACGTCCTGTGCGTCGGAAGTTCGCTAGGCGCTAGGCGCTGGAGCTAGACAGTTCTCTAACTTCAAAAATTTATACTTATTATTTTAAAGAAAAGCGCGAGCACTACATAAAAAAACCGATTTCATCACTGAAACCGGTAGCTAGTTAAAATATGCTCTTAATTGTTCAAAAACATTCTCAGCGATAATCAGCTTTCCGTATTCTTCTACGCGATGAATTGTAACTTGTGTTTCTACCCCATATTCAAGCAAAATTGACAGCAGATTATCGATTTCATCTTCAGTAAAATGCTCTTCGGGAAATTCAGCATATAAGTAATATTTATTTTCAAAAGAAAATAACTTTGTTTGGATTAAATCCAACCTACCACGATTTGCCAATGAAAGCAGATCTTCGAAGTCATTAAAGGAAAGAAGAAAGTCTAAATCTTCTTCTAATTCAATTTCTTCCACATCATGATTAAAATGCTCATCAAGCATCTCTTCAATTCGCTCGTCAACAGGCAGATCTTTTGTTTTATCCTCTGGCACGGGCAGCTCGAATTTCTGACCGTCTTTTGACAGCTGTGCCTTCGTTACTAAAATTTCTAAACCTTTATCAAGGGCTTGAACTTGAATCCAAAGAGGACCTTCAACAGTAAACTCCTCTTCTTGATGGACTTCATCCATCATTTCCCAAAACAATTCTTCACTTCGCTCGCGATTATACCAAATCTCATCACGTTCAAAGCCTCGTTCTTCAATATCAACATAAGATATATAAAACTTTACAGTATTATCATTTATACGTTCAATTTCCATATTGCAACTCTCCCTTCTGGATATTGCACCTTGTACTTTCATTTTATGACAAAATGAGCATAAAGGGAATTAAAATATCTCAACTTTGAAAAAACCATTAAATGCCCATGAGTTTGCTTTGTATTGTATCAAATTTTATCATCTTTCACAAACTATTCATACATAAAGATGATGAAAGAAAAAAGACCCTCTATCTGAACGAAAGAAGGTCTAGTAAAAACAAACATTTAGTTCACTAAACGCTGAGCCTCAAGAAGCTGGAATGTACGCACTTTTCTTGGAAGGAAGCGTCTAATTTCATCTTCATTGTAACCAACCTGCAGCCGTTTCTCATCAATAATAATCGGACGGCGGAGCAAGCCAGGATTTTCTCTAATAAGCTCAAATAAATTTTGCAAAGGCATTGTCTCTAAATTAACATGAAGTTTTTGAAACGTTTTTGAACGAGTAGAGATAATTTCATCAGTACCATCTTCTGTCATTCGCAAAATTTCTTTAATTTCATCTATCGTTAGTGGCTCAGAGAAAATATTTCTTTCCTTATATGCGATTTCGTGCTCTTCTAACCATGTTTTTGCTTTTCTACAAGAAGTACAACTTGGTGAAGTGTATAATGTGACCATTTTACAAATTCACTCCCTTAGTTTAGACATATAGTTCGATAAAATCGATAATTAGCTGTTTAATAATGAACAAGTTAGCTTTTTAAATTAAAATTACTTTAAACAAGTAATCTATATTGTTTATTATACACCAAGAATGTATGTTTTGGTATATATTTTTTTTCATATGAAAAAAGCCTCATACATTAACTAAACAATTATTTTTTTGCGATTCTAGTATATAAGACGATTGAATCATTGAAAAGTTTCATTTTTTTTATATATTTTCGTTTTTTTATTTCTACCCTTATATCATTTTTTTTAAACGCGAGAGAATGATGTTTTTCTTTCTCAATTAGTTCTAACAAATGAAAATAAGTATTTTAACAGATTAGAAAGATTCCCCTTTAAATACTTGCTCCTTTCTAATACAATAAGAGTAAGGGGATTACTTCCGATTACTTATTAAGAACCGTGAAAGGAAGATGGAGTCATGATGGAATACATATTTGATTTAACTGTTGTTGCCCTGCTTGTTATTGGCTTTACTGCAACTCTCGGGGTATTTACAAATGCTGTTGGTGAAGGACTATTCGGCGGCAAAAGAAAAAATGAATTTGTAGATCAAGCAGATAAAGTACAGATTGGCTGGAAATCTGTAGGTGGAAATAATAAAAAGTAATCATCCATTCATTTGGGGCTGACGATTTGTCAGCCCCATTTATTTTTTTCTCAGTTAAACGGAACTGTTGGCATTAAAAGAGTTTATTTTTCAAAAACTTCTAAAATTTGAATAGTATTTATTATGAAAATATAGTAAAATATATATTAATTATCCTTTATTGTTTAAATGCGTTTAAGTGGCAGTGTTTTAACTTAACTTAGTAATTATTTTGAGAGAATTTTCTATTGAAAGACTATCCAGTCTCTTCAAAAAAGAAAAAACGATCTCATCGAAGAGATCGTTTTTGTATTATTTAGCGCTCTGTGCTTTTAAAAAAGCAGCTTCTTTTTCTGAACAATAGACGAAATGGCCAGGAGTTATTTCATGCATCTCAATCTTTTCATTGTCAGCATAATTATGAACCTTCGGATCGTATGACTTACGCACACGTGTACGCTCACTTTCAGGATCAGGAAGTGGAATCGCTGATAATAATGATTGTGTATATGGGTGCAATGGGTTTTGATATAAATCTTCTGCACTTGCAAGTTCTACAAGCTTCCCGAAGTACATAACCCCAATTCGATCACTAATATACTTAACCATTGAAAGATCATGAGCAATAAATAAATATGTTAAGCCTTTTTCACGCTGAAGCTTTTTCATTAAGTTTACAACTTGCGCCTGAATAGATACGTCAAGAGCAGAGATAGGCTCATCCGCAATGATAAAGTCAGGATCAACAGCAAGTGCACGAGCAATTCCTATGCGCTGTCTTTGACCACCAGAAAATTCATGTGGATAACGGTTAGCATGCTCTTTATTTAACCCAACTGTTTCAAGTAGACTATAAACCTTTTCCATTCTCTCCACTTTGCTTTTAGCTAATCCATGAATATCGATGCCTTCCGCGATAATATCCGCAACTGTCATTCTTGGATTAAGTGAAGCATAAGGATCTTGGAAAATCATTTGCATTTTTCGGTTAAACTTTTTTAATTCTTTTGCTGATTTTTTGCCATGAACATCTTCACCATTAAAGAGCACTTGGCCATCTGTCGCATCGTAAAGTCTAATAATAGTTCTGCCGGTTGTTGACTTTCCACAGCCGGATTCACCAACTAAACCAAGTGTTTCACCTTTATAAATGTCAAATGTAATACCATCAACAGCTTTTACCATATTAGACTTTCCAACATTGAAATGCTGCTTTAGATTTTTGATTTCTACTAATTTTTCAGCCATTACCTATTACCCTCCTTCACTAATTTTGGCGTTTCAAATGTGGAGGATAATTTACGCATCCGTTTCACAACTGCTTCAGGTGGTTCTACCTTCGGTGCGTCTGGATGAAGAAGCCATGTTTTCGCAAAATGTGTCTCTGAAATTTGATACAATGGCGGTTCTTCTTCGAAATCGATTGCTAATGCATATTTATTCCTTGCTGCAAAAGCGTCTCCCTTTGGTGGATTTGTTAAATCAGGTGGTGTTCCAGGAATCGCAGCAAGTTCTGACTTATTATCATTGTCTAGGCTTGGCATGGAAGCAAGTAATCCCCAAGTATAAGGGTGACGTGGGTCATAGAATATTTCATCAACGGTTCCCATCTCAACAATTTGTCCAGCATACATGACTGCTACACGGTCAGCCACATTTGCAACAACACCAAGGTCATGAGTAATAAAGATAATGGAAGTTTCCATTTTACTTTGTAAGTTTTTCATCAGCTCTAAAATCTGCGCTTGAATCGTAACATCTAAAGCAGTTGTCGGCTCATCCGCAATCAATAGCTTTGGGTTTGCAGCAAGAGCAATAGCGATCATCGCACGTTGTCTCATTCCGCCTGAAAATTCATGTGGGTATTGGTTCACACGTTTTTCCGGCATTGGAATCCCAACAAGTTTTAACAGTTCTACAGCGCGTGCCTTTGCTGTTTGCTTAGACATGTTTTGATGCTTTATAAGCACTTCCATAATCTGATAACCGACCTTCATTGTTGGATTCAAAGACGTCATCGGATCTTGGAAAATCATACTTATTTCTTTACCACGGATTTTTTCCATTTGTTTTTCAGTTTTTGGAACAATATCTTCTCCATTGAAAAGAATTTGTCCACCCGTAATTTTGCCTGGAGGCATTGGGATCAATTTCATGATTGTCTGGGAAGTTACGCTTTTACCAGATCCTGACTCACCTACTATAGCAAGTGTCTCTCCTTTATGAAGGTCAAAGCTTACACCACGAACAGCTTTAACTTGTCCCCCATATGTTTGGAATGAGACCTCTAAATCTTTCACTTCTAATATTTTCTCCATTTTCTCACTCCTTTGTTTGAACATCGCAGGAACAATTTACTCTTTAATTGTTCCGAAGCCGCATCCGCTTTTCTTACTTACGAAGTCTTGGGTCTAGAGCGTCGCGCAAACCGTCTCCCACTACATTAAAAGCAAAAATGGTTAAACAGATAAATGTAGCTGGGAAGAATAATCGCCATGGATAATATCGTAAAGCAGGTAAACCATCATTCGCCATTGTTCCCCAGCTGGCAAGTGGAGGTGTTAAACCTAGTCCTAAGTAACTTAAAAATGCTTCTGTAAAAATAGCATTTGGAATTGTTAATGTCATTGTAACAAGAATTGGTGCCATAGAGTTTGGTATTAAGTGTCGTGCCATAATTCTACTTGTGCTTGCACCAAGTGTTTTCGAAGCAAGAACATATTCTTGATTTTTTAATGATAATACTTGACCGCGAACAATACGAGCCATATTAATCCAGCCGGTAATCGTCATCGCTAAAATCATCGTTCCAAGACCTTGTCCTAGGACAACCATTAATAAGATTACTAATAGTAAATAGGGTACTCCATTAAGTACGTCTGCAAAACGCATCATCATTTCATCTGTGCGTCCGCCTTTATAACCTGAAATACCACCCCATAATACACCGATGAATAAATCAATCAATGCAGCTGCAACCCCGATAAAGATAGAAATTCGAGCACCTTCCCAAGTACGAGTAAAAACATCACGTCCAAGGTCATCAGTACCAAACCAATGCTCAGCAGAAGGAGCTTTATTCTTATTAGCTAAATCATTTGTTGCGTAATCATAAGGTGTCATGTACGGACCAACAATTGCCATAAAGATTAATAGTAGTAAAAGAACTAATCCAAATAAAGCAAGCTTATTTTTACGGAACCTGATAAAAACATCTTTCCAAAATGAAAGACTTGGTTTTGAAATTTTCTCAGCATCAGAGATTCTTGTGCCAACAAGTTGAAATTTATCTTTCGAAATCTGCATGGTTTACTCTCCTTTCTTCCCGCCAGCAAGCTTAATGCGTGGGTCGATGATTCCGTATGCTATGTCAACAAGGAGAATAGATACGAGCAACAATATACTATAGAACACGGTTACACCCATAATAACAGTGTAATCACGGTTTGAAATACTAGTTACAAAGTGAGCGCCTAGCCCTGGAATACCAAAAATTCTTTCGATTACAAAGCTTCCTGTCAGAATTCCCGCTGTAAGCGGCCCCATATACGTAACTACTGGCAATAATGCATTTCGAATTGCGTGTTTAACAGTAATAACCCCTTGACTTAAACCTTTTGCCTTAGCGGTTTTTATATAGTCATTTGCTAAAACTTCGAGCATGCTTGAACGGGTAAGTCGGGCAATAAAGGCCATTGGTGAGGAGGCTAGTGCAAGCGCTGGAAGAATTGTATGTGTAAAAGATTCCCAACGTGCAACAGGGAATAATCCCATTTTTATTGCTAGAAAATATTGCAAGAAAGTGGCCATGATAAATGACGGAACAGAAATCCCCAATACCGCGATAATCATTGCCGTGTAGTCTGGCCATCTATTATGTTTTAATGCTGCAATGATCCCTAATAGAACTCCGAATGCAATCGCTAAGAAAATAGCTTCTAATCCTAGAGCAGCTGATACAGGAAATCCATCGCTTATTAAATCATTCACCGTTTGAGCTTTATATTTAAATGATGGTCCAAAATCCCATTTTGCAATTCTTAATAAATATTCCCCATATTGAGCATACCAAGGCTTGTCTAAGCCATAATGGGCATTTAAGTTTGCTTCAATTTCGGGAGGTAGCTTTTTTTCAGAAGTAAATGGGTTACCTGGTGCAATGCGCATGAAGAAAAACGTCGCAGTTACGATAAGCCATAAGGATATTAGCATGTATAATACACGTTTTCCAATATATTTCGCCATTGACAAACACCTCCAATTTAATCTTGAACAAAAAAATGTTGTTTAATCAGCATTTAGCATAAGACAACTCAAAAAAAATATTGTCCCTCTCCCCTTATACAGTGGATTGGCTTATGCCACGAGCCGATAACAGTAAGATTTCTACATTTTTTTACAAAAAAAAATAGCTGATTAAAGCAGAAAACGAAGGTATACAGGAGAGGTCACCCATATACCTTTCGTTTTCTAACCTTTCTTATTCAAAGTGTGCCCACTTGTACTGAACATCACCAAGACCTGTTACTACTACATCTTTTAAGCTTTCATCTTGTACCCAGTTTTGAGTATAGAAGTAGATAGGCATTATTGGCATATCATCTATTAATACTTTCTCTGCATCCTTTAAGATTTGTTGACGAGCGTCATGGTCACCTTCAGTAGCAGATTTTGCAAGTAAATCTTGGAATTCTTTGTTTTCCCAGCCAGTATCGTTGTTTCCACCGTCAGCGTCACGGTACATGTCTAGGAAGTTAATTGCGTCGTTATAGTCACCTAACCAGCCCATACGTCCAACTTGGAAATCAAGTGAGTGCATTTTGTCAATAAATACAGCCCATTCTGAGTTTTCAAGAGTTACTTCAACACCAAGATTTGTTTTCCACATATCTTGAATTGCTTGTGCAATCTTTTGATGTCCTTCAGAAGTGTTGTAAGAAAGAGTTATTGCTGGAAGTTCAGAAGCGTCTTTAAGACCCATCTCATCTAAACCTTTTTGTAAATATTCTTTTGCTTTTTCAACATCATTATCAGCAAAGTACCCTTTTTCACTTTCAGGGAACATTGTTGGAGGAACGGCTGCCATTGCTGGTTTTTGTTCACCTTGAGTTACATTGTCAATGATTTCTTGACGATTAATAGCTAAAGTAAACGCTTTACGGATGTTTGCATTATCAAAAGGCTTAACAGTTGTATTGAACTTGTAGTTGTAAATACCTGCGATTGATTTTGTAATTAAACGTCCATCATCTTTAAGTGCTTGCATAGCGTCTGTTGGAAGTGCACCTGTTGGAGCTCCAGCCCAGTCAAGCTCGCCATTGTCAAACATAGATAATTCAGTGTTTGGATCGTTAATCATAATCATTTCAATTGAATCTAATTTTACAGTATCAGCATCCCAATACTTATCGTTCTTTGCAAGGTTGATTTTGTCGCTGTGAGCCCAATCAGTCATTACGAAAGGACCGTTTGATGTATAGTTTTCACCAGCATCATTTGCCCAGTTAGGGTTTGCTTCAGCAACTTTGCTGTTGATTGGTAAATAAGTGTAGAAAGCTGTTAATTCTAAGAAGTATGGTGTTGGATTTTCTAATGTTACTTCAAGAGTTTTATCGTCTTTTGCAACGATTCCAACATCATCCAATGATCCGCCAGCAGTGTTAGCAGCTTCTGCACCTTTAATGACAAAAAGTTGGTAAGCATACTCTGATTGGTTTTTTGGATCTAATGTCCATTTCCAAGCATATTCAAAGTCTTTTGCTGTAACAGGGTCGCCATTTGACCATTGTGCATCACGTAGTGTGAATGTGTAAACTTTTTGGTCCTCTGAAATATCAATTTTTTCTGCTGCCCCTTCATGTGGAAGACCGTCAGCTTCAATACGAGTTAACCCTTCAAAAATTTGACGAAGTACAGTACCTGAAGTTGAGTCCTTCGCTAATCCTGGGTGTAAGGATGGTGGCTCAGTATTGATATTTACACTTAATTCTTGTTTTACATCAGATTTAGGCGTGTCTTTTTCTCCGCCTTTGTCACTGCTACCAGCATTATCTTTTCCACCACAAGCAGCAAGGAACATGCTAAGAACTAGCAACATGCTAAAAAAGACTGATAATCTTTTCTTCACAATTTATACCCCCATTTTTTTTATCATCAAACGTTACGAAAACATGACCAAAAAACACATTTGTACGTTGCAGGTGTATTGCTTAAATAGTCTGTAAATTATCTTTATATAGTTACCAAACTATACAATTGAAATAAAAAAACAAGTTTATATTCTAAACATGTCTCAAATGATTATCCTTATATTCAGATAATTTCAAATATATTCAAGGATAACAATTAACAATTAGTAATAAACTTGTATTTTTTTCAAACTCAATACTCTCAACGATTACAAGAAAATGTGTATTCTAAATTTAACAAATTCGTAAATAAATCGTTTGATAAACTCATTATAATTACACAAAATTATTATTGCAAGAAATTTCTACAGGTAAAATATCATTCTTTTTTTAAATTTTTTTCTCAATATACGTAAAAAGTTAGTCTTTTCATAGGTTTAACATACTTTATTTGTCGACAATTTTCACTCTTTTTTGCATTTAATATTATTTTCCAACTAAAGAAATAACTTTGCTTTTTCTCTTAATATGTTATAATTAATAAATACTATTTAAAAGTAAATGGCGCTGAAAAAGAGTAGTACATTTATCTTAGGTTTTAAGAGAGCTTGTGTTTGGTGTAAACAAGTAGCCGGATAAATCGAATGGACTTTTGAGCTTTCTTGAAAAATGTCATTCATTTTTCTGACGTTTCCTCACGTTATCGAGGTTTCATACAGCTTTGTATCATGTATGGAATAAAGTGACTCATTTTCGAGTAATTAGGGTGGCAACACGGACCATTCGTCCCTATTTTAGGTGACGAATGGTCTTTTTGTGCTTAATTTTCGTTTTGACTGTCCATATTATTCAAAGGATGAATAAATTTTTTGCCCATTTTCCATTTTACACTTTTTCTGCCATTAATAAAGGAGGAATTTATAATGAAAACTATTTTTTCAGGCATCCAGCCAAGTGGGACAATTACTCTTGGCAACTATATCGGTGCATTAAAGCAGTTTGTGGAACTTCAAAATGAATATCATTGCTATTTTTGCATCGTCGATCAACACGCAATCACTGTCCCTCAAGATCGCCTAGTATTAAGAAATAATATTCGCAGTTTAGCTGCACTATATGTAGCAGTTGGAATTGATCCAGAGAAAGCTACATTATTTATCCAATCAGAAGTTCCTGCACATGCTCAAGCTGCATGGATGATGCAGTGTATCTCCTATATTGGTGAGCTTGAAAGAATGACTCAATTTAAAGATAAATCAGCTGGAAGAGATGCTGTATCATCAGCATTATTAACATATCCACCATTAATGGCTGCTGACATCTTATTATATAGTACCGATCTAGTACCAGTAGGGGAAGACCAAAAACAACATCTTGAATTAACTCGTGATTTAGCAGAAAGATTCAACAATAAATATAATGATATTTTTACAATTCCGGAAGTGAGAATTCCTAAAGTTGGAGCACGAATTATGTCACTCCAAGAGCCGACAAAGAAAATGAGTAAATCAGATCCTAATTCAAAAGCATCTATTCGATTACTTGATGATATTAAACAAATTGAAAAGAAAATTAAAAGCGCTGTTACGGACTCTGAAGGCATCGTGAAATATGATAAAGAAAATAAGCCAGGAGTTTCAAATCTTTTATCAATCTATTCTATCTTCTCTGGAAAAGAAATTGGAGAAATTGAAAGAATGTATGAAGGAAAAGGATATGGAGATTTTAAAGGGGATTTAGCAGAAGTTGTCATTAAAGAACTTCAACCTATCCGAGAAAGATATGCTGCGCTTATGGAATCAAGTGAGCTTGATGATATTCTTGATCGTGGTGCAGAGAAAGCTAGCAAAGTCGCGAATAAAATGCTTAAAAAGATGGAAAATGCAATGGGATTAGGGAGAAAAAGATCGTAAAAAATGGGCTATTTTAGCCCATTTTTTTAATTTACGCGAGGACCATGCTCCATTTCCCAAAGCTTTTCGAAAAAGGGCTGTCCTTTAATCAAGTTTTCGCAAAATTGTTCATGCTTTTGAGTCCAATCATATTTGCATTGTTCAAATAGTTGAAGCCATGCGTGCTCGAAATCCATCTGTTGTATTTCGGAATAACATTCTGGACTCCATTCAGTATACCAATAGCGAACTTCAGCAACGTTTTTTGAAGTTTTCAATTGATCAAGCGCCATAAACATTAGTTGCTTTAATTGTCTTTCCTTTCTCGTGAGTCCGTTCATTAGCTCAGGTGATGGTGAAAGAATATGGAAATTTTTCGAGGTGACTTGATCTTTGAATGCATAAAGTTTTGCTTTTTGATTATGGATCATTTCATAAGCTAATTGCTCTTGACGTGGAATTAATCTGCTTTTGCGGATCGGAATATTGTAGCCTATCGTATCAACCGCAAGAAGGCTTGTACCATCTGAAACAACGAAGCAATATTCTAATTGAACACGTTCATGATTTTTTCGCAAATATGCTTTTTGATAAATATCATCAAGAAGTTGTTGAGGAAGCTCTGATAGATCATTTTCAATGTAATTAAATAGTTTCTGATCAATTTTTAGTAAAGGGACTTGGTCAAGCAGTTCTACACCATCATCTTTCCGCCATTCATGAAAGTGACAAACATTATAGCCATTCTCTTCCCCTTCAAACCAGTTTACCCAAACATCATGAAGATATAACATTTTACTACCCCCACTTCAACAAGCTGTTTGTCACTCAGTATTGGCAGGTAATAGTAAAATTATTCCTCAATGAATAGATGAAAAAAGTGATTTCTAATTGTAGCCATTTAAATAAATTGCTAAAGTAATAACGATAATGCCAATTGGAAGTAAATAACATTCCATTTTACCAGCAATAAAGTACAAATATTCAGTAAAATCTAAGCCAATTGATAAAACATTTAAGTAAACGATCGTACTAATCCCTCCAGAAACCGCTAATCCAAAGCCAATTAATAAAAATAACACACGAATGCTCATCTTTCTTCTTCCTTCATTTGCTATCAACCCCTTTGGGCTTGTCTTTTTTATTCATTATATGAAATGAACAAAAAAGAAGACCTGCTATTGCAAGTCTTCTCCTTATTTCACTTATTACTTCTTAAATGGAGCTTCTTGTGTAACTTGAACATCATTCCAGTTTAGTCCAGTTCCATCACCAATTGCATAATTAAGAACACGCTTGTTAACTGGAACTAATTTTGAGCGATATAGTGTTGGGAAAACAGGGATTTCCTCAACCATTAGTTGCTGCCATTCTTTATAAAGCTCTTGACGTTTGGTTACATCAAACGCATCTTGAGAAACAGCTGCTGCTAATAGACGATCATTTTCAGCATTTTCCCATCTTGAGAAGTTGTAAATCGCATCAGGACCATATAATCCACGTGGATCTACGTCAATACCAACTTGCCATGCCCCTTGGAAAATATCGACTTCAGGATCATCATCCCCTTTGTCCCCAACACGCTCATAGAACGTATTGAATTCTTGTAAACGTCCATCAAGAAGCTCAACTTTTAAACCGATAGCCTGCCAAGCTTGAATATAATATTTTGCTAACGGCTCAGCCGTATCTCCACCAGACATGGAAGCAAAGTTAATCACTAATGGCTCACCATCTTTATTTTCACGGATGCCATCACCATCTACGTCTTTATAGCCAGCATCATCAAGTATCTTCTTCGCTAGCTCAGGGTCATATGCACGTCCTTTATTTTCACTATCATGAAATTCTGGGTGTGAAGGTGGAATTAATGTTGTCGCATTCCAGCGTAGTCCGTGATAGAATTTATCACCAACTGCATTATTATCAACAGCATGCCACATTGCTTTACGCAACTCAACATCAGCCATTTTCTTCGTCGGGTCCAATTTTACTTTCTTTGCTTCTTTATCCCATGTACCTAACTTAAACCCGATGTATGTGTAGGCACGGTCAACAATTCCTAGAAATTCAACATTTGGCATATTAGCATTATCTGGATATAAATCTACATTGAATTTATCTACCATATCAACTTCGCCTTTTTCTAAAGCTTGAACAATGACACTATCATTGATAACTTTTAATTCAACTCCGTCAAGCTTTGGAGCCCCACGCCAATAATCATCATTTCTAACATAAGTCACAGACTCACCAGGTGTGATTGTATCAACTTTAAAAGCTCCGAATCCAATTGGATTTTGGCGAACTGCTGGTGATTTCGACATATCTGCTACCGGAATATCTTTAAAAATATGTTTAGCTAATGGATGGGTCCAAATACTACCAGTTAGCAAGGATGGAGTTGCTTCTTTAAACGTAATTTTCATTGTTTTTTGATCTACTACTTCAATACCTGAAATTGTTTTAGCTGTACCCTCATGGAATTCATCCATGCCGACAATTTGCGTGAAATCTGACCCATAACGTGGACCATCATAGTCTTTATTTGCAATTATTTCATGAGCAAACAACCAATCTTCTGCTGTTACTGGCTGACCATCATGCCAGTTTACGTTATCTCTTATTGTAAATGTGAAAGTTACGCCTTTTTCAGCTACTTCTTTCGCTACATCTTCTGGCAATGTTGCAAGAACAGCTGGTGATACTTCTGGATCTTCTTTATATGTTGCAGCACCATCTTGCGTATATACATAGTTTGCATCCCAGTCTAATAAAGAGTCATTAAAAAACTGAATAACCATTGCATCAGGATTACCAGAATAGAAGACATAATTCAATGTACCTTCAAATGGTGTGTCAGATACGAGGCCGTATTTAAGTATACCGCCATCAATTGCTGTTCCTTCATTAGTTTTGATGTTGCTAAAATCATCAATCGAGAATAGGCCATCCTCTTTTGCATCTGTTCCTTTTTCTTCTGTACCTTGCTCTTTTTTTGGCTCAGTTGTAGCTGGTTTTGCATCATCTTTCGAACATGCTGATAAAATAAGCATGAATGCAAGCAGCAAAGCAAACAGAGCTTTACTCATACTTCTTTTTTTCATTAATTGAAAACCTCCCTTTCTTATCCTCTTCTTTGTCTAGCATCAGTCGCACGTTTAAGTGCTTGACCGACGTTATTTATACTTAACATCAATACTAAGATTAGCAATGATGCAGGTACCCAAATCCACCAGCGATACTCCAATGTTTGCGGATTTCGCGCATAGCTAATTAATGTCCCAAGGCTTGGTGTGCTTTCAGGGAAACCAAATCCTAAGAAGGAAAGCCCTGATTCTAAGCCAATATTTGCTGCTAAATTTAATGTCATCGTCACTATGATTAACGATGTAATATTTGGCAATAGCTGTGTAAAAATTATTTTCAAATGGGACGAGCCAAGTGTTTTCGAGGCTTGAACATATTCAAGCTCTTTTTCTTGCAACGCTTTCGAGCGGATTAACCGCGCTTTCCCCATCCATAAAAATGCTGTCATAATTAATGAAAAAGAGACTATACTATATTTCGGAACGATCGCTACAAAGCTAATAACAATCATTAAAAACGGTAGGATTAAAAAGAAATCGACAATTCTCATTAAGATGTTATCAATCACTCCACCAAAATAACCGGAGACGATCCCAACTGTAATCCCAATGATTCCAGTTAAAATGGTTACGATAAATGCAATTGACAATGAATTTCTTGTCCCAATAATTAATTGGCCAAATATATCACGACCGCCATAATCGGTTCCTAACCAAAATTCAGCTGAAGGCGGTTTATGAATCGAAAATAAATCGACGGTCACAATTTCCTCTTGGTCTAAAAACAGGGCGATTCCATAAACAAATGTTATTACAGCAATGAGGAAAATTAACGAAATTAAAGCTAATTTATCTCGAACAATTTCACGCCAAACGATACGCCAACCAGAAGGACTTCTCTCATCCTCTTGACTTTTATTTACGATATCAATATTTTTTGTTTCTAATTCCAATTGTAATCACCTCTTAAGTATCTCAAATGCTCTATTTAATACGAATACGTGGATCAACAAGACTTAAAATAATATCTGATAATAAAGCACCCAAAATCGTCGTGATGCCAAATAACAGAACAATTGATGTCATAACACTATAATCTCGTAGACTAATAGAGCTTAAGAATAATTGCCCCATGCCAGGATAACTAAAGATACTCTCAATAAAGATTGATCCTCCAATTAAGCCTGTAATTTCAAAGCCTAAAAAGGCGGCAATTGGCAGCAATGAGTTTCTTAAAATATGGCGATTGTAAATTTTTGATTCTGCAACACCTTTTGCCCTAGCCGTTAAAATAAAATCTTTTTGCTTTGTATCGATGATCTCACTTCGCAAATATTGAACTGTCGAAACGGTTGTGATTAATGCATACGACAAGGCAGGTAACAGCAAATGATTAATCTTACTCATAATATATTCGAATGTCCCAGGTGTTAGTCCTGGTTTGACACTACCACCTGTTGGAAACCAGCCAAGTTTAAATCCAAATATCCAAAGCATGACTAATGCAAAAATAAAAATTGGCATTGCAAAACCGATATATGTATAGCCTGTGATCGTTCTGTCTGCCCAAGTATCGTTGAAGCGTCCACTTGTTATTCCTAGTGGTATAGCAATTAAATAAGTTAAAATTAATGTTGCTAATGCTAGCCAAAATGTATTTACTAACCGCTGACCAATTATTTCAGTAACAGGCATTCGATAATGAAATGATTGGCCTAAATCTCCTTGTACCGCTCCCGAGATCCACTTCCAATACTGCGTATACCATGGGTCGTTTATTCCCAGTGCTTCTCGCTTCGCTTCAATATATGCAGGGTCAACACTTGGATCGATTAGACCAGTAAGCGGATCACCTGGCATCTGTTTCGCTAATATGAATATAAAAACACTTAAAAGAAATATTTGAGGAATCATAATCATTATTCTACGTAAAGTAAATTTCCACATACCATTCAACCTTTCTCAGGCATTGCCACTAGATGAGTATCAGAAACGGGCTGTAGCTTAAATGCTAAACCTTCGTCATCAAAGTAATCATTATAGGCTTTTTCGTATTCAATCTTAACTTGTTGGCGGAACTCTAGTTGTTCCTCTCTTTTTCGCGGATCAATATCAGGAATCGCTGCAACAAGTCGTTTCGTATAAATATGTTGCGGATTATTAAAGATATCGTCTGCTGTTCCTTGCTCAACATATCTTCCCTTATACATAATCCCGATCTGGTCACACATATGCCTAATAATGCCAAGGTCATGACTAATAAACAAATAAGTAAGCCCTAATTCTTTCTGAATATCCTGCATAAAATTCAATACTTGAGCTTGTACAGATACATCTAGTGCTGAAACAGGTTCATCCGCAATAATCAGTTTTGGCTTTAGAGCAATTGCTCGAGCGATTCCAATGCGCTGACGCTGCCCACCCGAGAATTCATGTGGGTACTTAATGATACTTTCAGGACTAAGTCCAACTTGCTCCATTAATTCTTGTACACGTTTAATTTCTTCCATTTTCGTCAGCTTTTCATAATTTCTAAGCGGCTCAGCAACGATATCAAGCACACGTTTTTTGGGGTTTAAGGAAGAGTATGGATCTTGAAAGATCATTTGAATATCTCTTTTCGTATTCTTATTAACTTTTTTAATATTTGTTATGTCTTTTCCTTCAAACGTAATTTTGCCTGACGTAATATTGTTTAGACCGATGATGGCTCTCCCTGTCGTCGTTTTTCCTGATCCGGATTCACCAACTAATCCATACGTTTTTCCTTTTTCGATTTCAAGAGAGACACCATCAACCGCTTTAATATGTCCAACCGTTCTTCCAAAAACTCCGCCGCGAATTGGAAAATGGACTTTTAAATTTTCTACTTTAAGAAACTCCATGATGCGTATCCTCCTTGTTGTTTTCATGAGGGAAGTAAAAATTCTTATAGCATGTACAACGAACGAAATGTCCTGGGCTTACTTCATGAAGCTGGGGGTCTTTCTCATGAAAGGACTCATCAATCCATGGAATCCTTGCACTAAATCGGCAGCCATTTCGCGGTAAATTATGCAACGAAGGAACGATTCCTTGAATGACATGAAGCTTGTCTTGTGCTTCATGTGAATTTGGAACTGAATTTAATAATGACCTCGTATATGGGTGCAAAGGATTTTCAAATAATGTGTACACATCTGCAATTTCAATAATTTGACCCGCATACATGACTGCTACTCGGTCTGCCATTTCAGCCACAACACCTAAATCATGTGTAATAAGAATAATCCCTGCATTCGAATCCTCTTTAAGTTCTTTTATTAAATCAAGAATTTGAGATTGAATCGTCACATCTAGTGCTGTTGTAGGCTCATCAGCAATTAGTAATTCCGGTTCATTCGCGATTGCCATCGCGATGACAACACGCTGCCTCATTCCACCGGATAATTCATGCGGAAACTGCTCATATGTATACTCTGGACGAGGGATTCCAACTTTATTTAAAAGCTCAATCACTTTTTCTTTCTTTTTACCCGAAGTAAGGTTTTTATTATGATTTGTTAACACTTCACTAATTTGGTCTCCGATAATCATTAATGGATTTAAGGCACTGAGTGGGTCTTGGAAAATCATCCCTATATCTTTCCCACGTAATTTGTTAAGCTCAGAAACTGACATATTAGCAATATTTTTGCCTTTAAGCAAAATACTACCATCTACCTTCGCATTCCGATGAAGACCCATTATTGAGAACGCTAAAGCACTTTTTCCACAACCAGATTCACCGACTATGGCGAGCAGCTCGTTCTTCTTTACCGTTATGGATACGTCATCTACTGCTGCATAGTATTCATCCTTAATCCGAAATGATGTTTTCAAATTTTCAATCTTTAGTAATTTTTCACTCAAATTTATCACCCTTAAAAGTTAAATCAATTCATTCATTTCCTTGAATTTTCGGATAATTAACCAAAAAAAAACAAATAAAGTCATCTAGTAGTCTAAAAAAAGAGCAACTTTAGTTACTCTTTAATATACGGAAATAACTTTTTACAAAAATACTAATTATTATCTTTGTTGGAAATAATCCGTTATTTAATAGTATATTATTACAGAAAGATTACGAATTCAAGATTTTTTTAAAATATTTTGCTTTTTCTTATAAAAACGCACTTCGAAATTTTTAAAAAATACCTATTTTTCAGTTATTTTCAAAAGGAAAAATCTGATAAAAGCAATCATATAACAAGGCTTCTATTATAATTTAAATAGTATTTCTTTTCTTAAAATAAAATTTTCAGACGGCAATAAAAATGACTCTTTCATTGTTAAATTATTTCTTTCTTTGTAAATGGAAACGATTTCATAACCTGCTGCATAACCGAGCATTTGTGGAATATTTTTTCGTCCAAATAGAATTTCATCGTGAATTTTTTTATTCTTTTTTATTTCGAGCCTATCTTGAATATATTTTTTCCAAAAATAGGTTATTTCTTTTCTAGAATAATAAGTACACCATTTTGTTCGATATTTAGAACCACAACAGACTTCAACAGCATATTCTGCAAGCCCCTCCAACACAATTGAATCTAGTAACGTTAGCTCTTCTAATGGTTTATTTTGCTTAATAAGTCTGCAAGTATGATGATACTCATGGACGAACAATGCTTCTAATTCGGTCTCGTCTTTAAATGGAGTAATGAATAGAAAGATCTTATCTTTGAATGCAATTCCAGACTTCACATTTTCTGATATTGAAAAAATGCTATTCTTTGCTGCTATTGGAAAGAGATAAATTTCTACATTTGGGCCATTCCATTTCCGTTTATATTTTAAATATATTTTTTTAATTTTTTCCCACATTTTTTGCTCTTTTAATTTTTCAAAGTGATTATAAGTTTGGCGATTTGGTTTATACATTCCAAAAGTCATCAAGTAATGATATATTTTTTGCGGATTCTCTTCTGCAAATACCTTTTGCAGTCTTTGACAAATTTTTATCGGGTCACGAAAATTCCCTTCAAGCCATTCATCTGTCCTCACTACCCCATGCGCCCATCCCCTTGACATTTTATATTCATAAATTTAGTTTGAGTCTGTTAATCGAGTTTTTCTAAAAAAACATCCAATATAGTTTATGAGATAGGGCTATATTTGTTCTTTAATCCACTAGTTCTACACTCATCTTTTAGCAACATAAACATTAACTTTTTCCTTTTGCCATAAAAAAAGACTAAATCACATTGATTTAGTCTCAAAATAGCATTCGTATTGCCTATTATTCATATTTTTTAAATGCAATCGTTGCATTATGACCGCCAAAACCTAATGAATTGCTTATCGCAGCTTTAATCTCTTTCTTTCTTGATTCATTTGGCACATAATCTAAATCACATTCTGGATCTGGTGTCTCATAATTGATAGTCGGTGGTAAAATCCCTTCCTTTAAAGCCAATACTGTAAAAATAGCTTCGATTCCACCCGCAGCTCCAAGAAGATGACCTGTCATCGATTTCGTTGAACTAACCGCTAGTTTATAGGCATGCTCACCAAATACTTCTTTTATTGCCATTGTTTCATATTTATCATTATAGTCTGTACTTGTCCCATGGGCATTAATATAATCAATCTCTTCCGGTGCTAAGCCGCCATCTGCTATTGCCATTTTCATTGCTCTTGCTCCACCCTCACCAGCTGGAGCTGGAGCCGTAATATGGTAAGCATCACCAGTAGCACCATACCCAACGATTTCAGCATAAATTTTTGCGCCGCGAGCTAACGCATGTTCAAGTTCTTCTAATACAACAACCCCTGCTCCTTCCCCAATGACAAATCCATCTCGATTTTTATCAAATGGACGGCTTGCTGTACTCGGATCAGGATTTGTAGATAGAGCAGTATTAGCACAAAAACCCGCTACAGACATTTTCGTGATCGGTGCCTCTGCACCGCCTGTTACCATGGCATCTGCATCTCCACGCTGAATGACTTTAAATGCATCTCCAATTGAATTTGTACCTGTTGCACATGCAGTTACAGTACATGAGTTAAAGCCTTTAGCACCTAAAGTAATAGAAATTTGCCCTGTAGCCATATCAGGAATCATCATCGGTACGAAAAACGGACTTACTCTTCGATAGCCACGATTCAAAAATGTCTCATATTGATTTTCAAATGTCTCCATTCCACCTATACCAGAACCAACCCATACTCCAACACGATGAGCGTTCTCATCATTAATTATTAAATCTGCATCACGAACAGCCATCAATGAAGCTGCTACTGCATAATGTGTAAAGCGATCCATTTTCCGTGCGTCTTTTTTATCGATAAATTCTTCTACATTAAAATCCTTTAATTCAGCTGCTACTTTAGCTGAATATTCATCTGCATTTACTCTAGTTAGCGGCCCTACTCCTGAGACCCCTGCTATTATATTTTTCCATGAAGTTTCTGCATTATTTCCAAGTGGTGTTACAGCACCAATTCCCGTAACGACAACTCTTCTTTTATCCATTTTATAAAACTCCTTTACACAAATAATAAAAGTGTTAATACTGTGTTTATGAATATATAGCTATGCCATTGAAAGATGGTTGAGCGAATATGGTTTATTTGCCCCAACGTATGGCGATAGCTCCCCATGTTAGGCCCCCACCGAAGCCAACCATCACAATTAAATCATCATCTTTAATTTTTCCAGCTTCCAATTCTTCTACAATCGAAATTGGAATAGAAGCTGCAGATGTATTTCCATATTTATGGACGGTTTTTGACATTTTCTCCTCAGGAAGCTCAAGTCTTTGTCTCGATGCTTCCATTATTCGAATATTTGCTTGATGAGGAATAAGAAAATCAACATCCTCTTTCTTGAGTCCTGCCTTTTCCAGCACGTTGATGCAGCTTTCTCCCATCTGGCGAACAGCAAATTTAAAAACTTCTCGTCCATTCATCACAATATAATCTTCTTGATATAAATGTTTGCCACCTCGTCCATCTGCTCCAAGCTCAAAAGAGAGAATTCCCCTTCCTTCTGAAACAGGACCTATGACTGCTGCTCCAGCTCCATCACCAAATAAAACAGCCGTATTCCGATCATTCCAATCAGTAATTTTTGAAAGTTTTTCAACACCGACTACTAAAATATGTTTATATGTTCCACTCTCAATAAACTGTTTTGCCGTTATTATACCATACATGAAACCAGCACAAGCAGCACTAACGTCCATTGCAGCAGCATTGAATGCCCCTAATTTTTCTTGAAGAATCGTTGCAACTGATGGAAATGGACGATCTGGTGTAACTGTAGCAACAAGAATCATTTCGATGTCTTCGGGTGTAATATCGGCATCGGCAATCGCTTTTTTAGCTGCTTCATATGCTAAATCTGAAGTATTTGTCTCATCATCAGCAATTCTTCTTTCTTCAATGCCTGTTCTTGAACGAATCCATTCATCTGAAGTATCCATCATTTTTTCAAGATCTTTATTTGTTAAGATTTTCTCTGGTAAACATCTGCCGATTCCTATAATTCCAGCATTCACTATACCCACTCCTTTTTCTTTTTTCACTTAAAGCGCTTTTGAACAATGTTAACTATACATATTTCATTTTATTATCAATTATTATGACTTGGTACTAATTTTATCAAAAAACTAATCGAAGATGCAACATTTTCTTAGGAAAACATAGCTTAATTAAAAGAGGAACCGACAAAATGGCCAGTTCCTCTTTTACAACTACTATTCGTATTCATTCGGTAATTTCCCCGTTTTTTTATAATTTTCAATCGCTTCGTCAATCGTTTGAATATATTCTGGGTCTACATTCGAACTATACTTACCAAGCGAAATAACATCATCTTGAAAATCAAAAAATAGATTCCCTGATTGCAATTCACCTTTATTAAATTTCTCGGCAACTAGCTCATATAAAGCATCAACATGTTGAACAGTACTAGTTAATACGACAGATTCACCTAGATCAGACTGGTCTGAAATATAACCAATTGCATAACGACCTTTTTCTTTTACCTTTTCTATTACGGGTACATTATATCCGTCTCCAGCAGGATAAACAACATCCACATCCTTTGCCAAAAGTTTATCTAATAGCATTTTTGCTTTTTGATTATCATCCCAATTTTCTACATATTCAATGAATACCTTAACATCATTATTTTGATATTTAGCTCCTTCATAGAATCCTTCAATTTCAGGCTGCCACTCATACGCTGCAATAATTCCTATCATATTCGTTTTTGTCATGTGCCCTGCGATCATACCACCAAAAAACCCCATGGCATATGCTTCAAAATTTAAACTTGTTGTATTCGAATTTTTGGCATCCCCATTAAAACTAATAAAATGGATATTTGGGTATTTATTAGAAATCTCATTAAAATAATCAGCAAACTCATTTCCATGACCAAAAATAAGATTAACGCCTTTCTGATTAAACTCTTCAATTGCTCGTTCAACAACAAGCAATGAGTTCATCCCTTCTTTATAGTAAACCTCCACATTATATTTCGATTGAATTTTTAACATTCCTTTATAGCCTTTTGTTCCCCATACTTGATCATTAACCGTATCAGGGATTAATAATCCTGCTTTTTGAAGTTTATCTTTAGACATTTGTTGTCCGCAGGAGGCTAATAAAAGAAGGCATAAAAATAGAAGCCCATATCTTTTTATTAGGTTATCCATCTTCTTCCTTCCGCCTCTCGGTTTAAATCAAATCACTCTCTTCCTTAATCTATTAAAACCTTTAGATTCAGGATAAATGGCCCAACTATACCCATTCTACCCTTTACCGTTTAAAAAGGAAAAGTCTTTTTTACCATATTAGTTAAAGATATCCTTCCAAAAAAAACATACAATGCTTTTTTTGTCTTTCAATTCCCTCTCTAATTGGAATAGAACTTTTTATTAATTTTACGTTGATTTCTCTCTTTTCTATTACGTTCTCATTGTTTAATTCTTCTATTTTTGTTAATGGAATTGAAAGAAATTGTGCACACTTCAACCAATGGTCCTTTGTTTCACTTTCTAATATGAAAGAAGCAGGAGGTAAATCAATAATTTCTAATGCTGACTCAACAACATCCTCTACATAAATCGCATCATGTATCCACTCTCGCTCATTTAAAGATAAGCATTCTTTTTTTTGTAAACCTTTCAAAATCGCTTGTTGGAACATAAATATTGCTGGCTGCCATGGTCCATAAATAGTTGGTATATAAATATTATGGCAAGGAATGTCATGATGGTTAAATTGAATTTTCTCAAGCTCTCTAGATTGAATCCATTGGATTGGCAAAATCTTGATCATTTTTGAATTTGTGTCTTTAATCCGTTGTGAATTGCTTAAAATAAATGTTTCGAAGAAAGCGCTTTTTTCAAAAAAACTCAGCTTGCTTTCAATAAAATAATCATAATAATTAATGATCATTACAGATTGATCCGTAATATTTGCTTTACATAACTCATTAATCCTATTTATTTCAGTAAAATTTGCATTTCTACCAATTGTCATTCGTTTTTCTTCAAAAAAGGGCTCGTTTTCTAGGCTTTCATCATTAATTGCAACCACTTCATATCCTTGTTCAAGCAGTCTTGTACAAAAATGAAATCCTAAAAACTCAAATGACCCAAAAATAACCGCCTTGTTCATCCGAAAGCCTCCTAGAACATTCTCACTGTATCCTATGCTACAAAACTTTGCTTTATTTCTTCATAATTTGCTTTTTAAAGACATGTTTATTAATTTTAAAGCTTATGGTAAGATAAATAGGGATGTTATTTTGTAGAGGTGAAAATGATGAAATACTTTTTTACATTTTTTTGGACTTTCCTTCTAATTCAAATGGTCACATATGTTGTAAGCTCAATGTTAGGAGAAGCTTTTGATTTTAAAACTGGTTCCATTTTAGCTGTGGTTATGACAATATTAATTTTTGTGATTTCAGCTATTATTCCTGAAGGTCCAACTGAAAAAGAAAGCTTAAATTAAAATTAATAAAAATAAAGGTATCCCATATCATGGGATACCTTTATTTTTATTAATTTTTTACGACGACACAGTATCGATTAACGTATTTCCAACTTGATTTCGCCTTCTTCAACGATAATATTCACTTCGCTAAAATCTTTTATTTCACCAGCAATTATTTTTCGAGCCAATTTTGTTTCAACATTTCGTTGGATATATCGCTTTAAAGGCCTTGCACCGAAGTTAGGATCAAACCCATTTTCAGCGATAAAATTTTTAGCAGATTCGTCAATCTTTAGAACAATATGTTGATCTGACAATCTTTCCTGCAGCTCTTTTACAAGCTTTGAGACAATTGCTTTAATTTCATTTAAAGCTAATGGCTTAAATAATGTAATCTCATCTACCCGATTTAAAAACTCAGGACGGAAATGACCTCTTAAAAGGGTCAAAACTTTATTCCTAGTTTCTTCATTAATATACTCATTCTCTTCAACGCGTTCCAGTAATAATTGTGAACCAATATTTGATGTCATAATAATGACCGTATTTTTGAAATCTATTTTTCGTCCTTGAGAATCTGTAATATGTCCATCATCAAGCATTTGTAAAAGGATATTAAATACTTCTGGATGTGCTTTTTCAATTTCATCAAGTAGGATAACAGAATACGGTTTTCTTCTTACTGCTTCTGTAAGCTGACCTCCTTCTTCATAGCCTACATAGCCTGGGGGTGCTCCGATCAGTCTTGAAACGGCATGCTTTTCCATGTATTCAGACATATCAATCCGAATGATTTGTTCCTCACTATCAAATAAGCTTTGTGCAAGTGCTTTAGCAAGCTCCGTTTTCCCTACACCTGTTGGACCAAGAAAGATAAATGAGCCAATTGGACGATTTGGATCCTTAATACCTGCTCTTGCACGAAGAACAGCATCAGATACGAGCTGGATAGCTTCATCTTGCCCTATCACTCGTTCTTGTAAAATACTCTCAAGTCGCAAAAGCTTATCTCGCTCACCCTCGACGAGCTTTGCAACAGGAATGCCTGTCCATCTAGCAACAATGCTTGCAATCTCCTCTTCTGTTACTTCTTCCTTTAATAAACGATCAGCGCTATTTACATTTACTTCGGTTTCAAGCACTTTTAATTCTTTTTCTAATGCAGGAATCTTTCCGTGGCGTAACTCGGCTGCTTTATTCAAATCATAGTCATTTTCAGCTTTCTCAAGCTCACGGCGCATTTTTTCAAGAAGTTCTCTTTTTTCCTGAACTTTTTGGATTGCCTCTTTTTCCAACTGCCATTTCGCCTTCATGGAATGCGCTTTTTCCTTTTGTTCAGCTAATTCTTTTTGTAAAAGGTCCAGCCTTGATTTGCTTGCTTCATCACTTTCTTTTCTTAATGCAGCTTCTTCAATCTCTAATTGCATGACCCTCCTCGTTACTTCATCTAATTCGGAAGGCATTGAATCAATCTCAGTTCGAATCATCGCACATGCCTCATCGACTAAGTCTATTGCTTTATCAGGAAGAAAACGATCAGAAATGTACCGGTTAGATAAAGTTACGGCAGCAACAAGGGCACGATCATGAATATTGACACCATGGTGAATTTCATATCTTTCCTTTAATCCACGTAAAATCGAAATTGAATCTTCAACATCTGGTTCTTGAACTAATACTTGCTGAAAGCGTCTCTCTAATGCTGGGTCCTTTTCAATATACTTACGATGCTCATCAAGTGTCGTTGCACCAATACAATGCAACTCTCCTCTCGCAAGCATAGGCTTCAGCATATTACCTGCATCCATCGCTCCCTCTGTTTTTCCAGCTCCAACAATTGTATGAATCTCATCGATAAAAAGCAGAATTCTACCTTCACTTTTTTTCACTTCATTTAAGACCGCTTTTAATCTTTCTTCAAATTCCCCTCTAAATTTTGCCCCGGCAATTAACGCACTCATATCGAGGGAAAATATGGTTTTATCTTTTAAACCTTCTGGAACATCCTTTCTAACAATTCTTTGTGCCAGACCTTCTACAATCGCTGTTTTTCCAACTCCCGGTTCTCCAATCAGTACAGGATTATTTTTCGTTTTTCGAGATAGAATCCGTATGACATTTCGAATTTCACTATCTCGACCAATTACTGGATCCATTTTACCAGCTCTTACTTCAGCTACTAAATCTCTGCCATACTTTTTTAGTGCTTCATATGTTGCTTCAGGGTTTTGGCTAGTCACTTTTTGATTTCCCCTTATCTCCCCAATGGCTTGTTCAAGTTTTTTCAGATCTATATGTTCAGTTTTAAGTATATTAGCAATTTCTGATTGATTTACTTCCACTGCTGCCAACAATACATGCTCAGCAGATAAATACTCATCTTCGTAATTTTTCATAATGGATTCTGCATCTGCCAATATTCGATGGAGAACTCCAGTAATATAAAGTTTACCTTGTTCAATGCCACTTCCACTTACCTGTGCTTTTTTTCGCAATGCTACATTTAAACGTTCAACAAATTTTTCTGTTGAGAAATTTATCTTTTTCAAAATAGAAGCGATTAAGCTATTTTCTTGCTCCATAAGTGAAATAAATAAATGGACATCATCCACTTCTTGATGTTGATTACGTATGGCTAATGTTTGGGCATTCATAAACGCTTCCTGCATTCGCTCCGTCATACGGTTTAAATCCATCACTCATCCTCCTCTTTGACCTTTTTTGACCTTTGTTTTTATTATAACATAAGTAAAGCCATCCACAAAGGGATGGCTAATATGTTTGCTTTACGGTTTTCGGAGGTATGTCCATACACGATTATGATTAGAGTTCTCTGGAAATCTATCCCCTGCCCTCAGCTTAAGCATTTGAGGGTTGTTTACATTACTTCCTGTTTCTCCAACTTCGATGTACATTCCATTATTAGGTGCACGTTGTCCAGCTTTAAATTGGCGATTTTGTCCCATTATAAAGAATCCTCCTTTATTTTTATGATCCTTTATAGTGTTTCCTGAAAAACTTACAATATTTCTGATAGCACTGCTTTTTGTACGTGCAGTCTGTTCCCTGCCTGCTGAAATACAGCTGAATTTGAACCGTCAAAGACACTTCCTGAAACCTCTTCCCCTCTATGAGCAGGTAAGCAATGGAGAAAAATAAAATCTTGCTTTGCATTTTGAACTAATGACTCATTTACTTGAAAATCATGAAAATCCATTAATCTCTTTTCATTTTCTTCTTCCTGTCCCATACTCGTCCATACATCTGTATAAATGGCATCTGCATCTAGAACTGCTTCTTGCACATGGTTTGTAATTGTGAGCTTCCCACCATTTTCGTGCGCAAACTGCTGTGCCTTTTTCGTAACTGTCAAATTTGGCTCATAACCAGCTGGTGTTGCAATTGTCATCTCCATTCCAAGCTTTGTAGCAGCAATCATTAAAGAGTGGGCAACATTATTTCCATCACCAACATAAACAAGTTTTAGCCCTTTTAAATCGCCTTTGTTTTCCATTATCGTTAATAAATCAGCGAGAGCTTGGCAAGGGTGTGCAAGATCGGTAAGACCATTAATTACTGGAATTGTTGCATGCTCTGCTAATTCTGTAATTGTTTGATGAGAAAAAGTGCGAATCATAATGGCATCTAAATAACTAGATAGAACTTTTGCAGTGTCAGCAATTGATTCACCTCTTCCAAGCTGAAGATCATGACTATTTAAGTACAAAGCATTCCCACCCAATTGTAACATTCCCGCTTCAAAGGAAACTCGTGTACGTGTTGATGGTTTCTCAAAAATCATCCCTAATATTTTCCCTTTCAATGGTTCAATATGATCTCCTAGCAGCTGAGCATTTTTCATTTTTTTTGCTTTTAATAAAAGTCCATAAATAACCTCTGATGAAAAATCAGCTAATGCTAAAAAATCTTTTCCTTTAATATTTAATTTAGTTTCCGTTATGGGGTAAGAAATCATTACATTTCACTCTCCTAAGTTTTTTAATCTACAATATTTCCCGAGCAATATATTGTTAATTCAATGATTCATATCTGAATATTTATTTATATATTCTTATTTTTATGCATTTAGGTGTAAAAAGTTCAGCCTAAACGGCTGATTTTGAATGCTTTTCTATTATTTTCTGAAGTATATTTACTGCACGATCCATTTCTTCAGTTGTTACTGTTAATGGCGGCAATAATCGCACGACATTCGTTCCAGCTGGCAAAACTAACAAACCATTATCTCTAAGTTCTTTCAATAAGGAGGGCAGGTCAATTGTTGTTTCTAATCCAATCATCATACCGAGTTGTCTAATAGTTGAAATATGGGAGGATGAAGCTATTTTCTCTTCTAACTTTTCAAACAAATACTTACTTTTTTCTTTCACATTATCTAAAAATGATTGTTGAAAAACGGTCTCCATCGTCGCAATAGCTGCTGCAATCGCAATCGGATTCCCTCCAAAGGTTGAACCGTGACTACCTGGGCTAAAAACGTCTCTTAACTCTTTTTTTCCAATGACTGCTCCGATTGGCAAGCCGTTTCCTAGACCTTTCGCTGAAGTTATTATATCTGGAGATAATCCAAAATGCTGAAATGCAAATGGCATTCCTGTACGACCAATTCCTGTTTGTATTTCATCAATAATGAATAAAGCGCCATTTTCTTTACATAATTGCTGTACTTCATTTAAAAACAAATGTTCACCAATATGAATGCCGCCTTCTCCTTGAACAACTTCTAGCATAATTGCCGCTGTTTCTGAATCCATTTCATTTCTTAATGCAGCAATATCATTAAAAGGAAGATAAACAAAGGTTTCAAGCATACTTCCAAAACCCGTTTTAATTTTCTCTTGACCAGTTGCTGACATCGTTGCAAATGTACGACCATGAAATGAGTTAACAAAAGTAATAATCTTGCTTCTTCCTGTCGTCTTCCTTGCAAGTTTTATAGCAGCTTCATTCGCTTCAGCCCCACTATTCGCGAAAAATACTAAATCCATATTAGCACCATCTGCTAATAGCTTTGCCGCACGCTCCTGTTCACTTTGAGAAAATAAATTTGACACATGCCAAAACTTGTTCAACTGATTAGTAATAGCTTCTTGAATGAGTTCAGGACGATGACCGAGGTTGCATACACCTATTCCGGAAGTAAAGTCTAAATATCGTTTTCCATCTATTCCAACGAGTATGCTTCCTTTAGCAAATGCTGGTTCAACTTCCCATCGTGTATACGTTGGAAATAAATGACTCATCATAAAACCCCCAATTTTGCACTTATTTCCGTTCCACTCCAAGCAGAGTTAGAAAAGAAATGCTTTTTACCTGATACAATTTTTACACTTTGCAATCCTTTATGAATTGCTGCAATGGCTGATGTTACCTTCGGAATCATTCCTCCGGAAATCTCGCCTTCCGCAATGAATTGGTGAACTTCTTCTGTGTCCAATTGAAGTGCCATTTTTCCATTTATCATAATACCTTCAACATCTGTGACAAAAAGACAATGCTCAACATTTAGCTCATTTGCAATGGCTGCCGCTGCGAAGTCAGCATTTATATTCAGCTTTATTCCATTTTCAGTAGCTGCGATTGGTGTAATGACAGGAATATAATCTTCCTTCAATAATAGCGAAATAATCGTTGCGTTTACCTTTTTAATTTCACCAACATATCCTAAATTGTTTTTATCAATAAAATCAGCTTGGAGGAAATGTCCATCACTCCCATTAAAACCAAATGCCTTAAAACCATTTGACTCTAATAATGCTACAAGCTTCCGGTTTGTTTTTCCTGCTAATACCATTTCGACAATTTCCATTGCTTCTTTTGAGGTCTTTCGAAGTCCATTTTTAAATTCATGGGGGATATTATACAAATTAAGTGCTTCATTTATATCTGGACCTCCCCCATGTACGAGTATAATCTTATATCCTGCTTTTCTTAAATCTGTTAGACTATGAAAAAATGATGGGCTTAATTCATCTATTATACTTCCACCACATTTAATTAATACTGTTTTCAAATGAATTCACCCCTACGAGCGATAGTTCGCATTAATTCTCACATAATCGTATGATAAATCACAGCCCCATGCTTTCGCTTTCCCATTATGGAGATGCAGATCTACAAAAATATGAATCGTTTTATTCTTTAAATAATTTGTTGCCTCTTCTTCAGAGAACGATTGAGGTTCACTATTTTTCAACATCGTAATCGGTCCTATTGCAATATCGACTGAAAATGGATTTATCTCTGCATCACTTTGTCCAATTGCACTAATGATTCTTCCCCAGTTTGCATCTTCACCATGAATGGCTGTCTTTACGAGATTGGATCCAACTATTTGTTTTGCTGCCATTCTTGCTTCAAGATCATTTTTTGCACCAATGACTTCTACTTCAATTAATTTTGTCGCTCCCTCACCATCACTAGCAATTTGCTTTGCAAGGTTTTCACAGCTCCTTTTAAGCAACTGAACAAAAGTATCCCAGTCCGAATGTTCAGGGGTAAGCGAAATCGAATCACTACATCCATTTGCCAAGACAAAAACAGTATCATTTGTCGAAGTATCACCATCAACCGTAATCTGGTTAAACGTTGTGTCTGTCACTTCCTTCAAAGCCATTTGCAAATATTCGCTTTCTATATTGGCATCTGTTGTAATGAAAGCCAACATTGTTGCCATATTCGGATTGATCATCCCTGACCCTTTGGCAGCTCCCCCCATATAGACGGTTTTTCCATCAATAACTGCTGAATAACAACATTTTTTCATTACGATGTCTGTTGTTAGGATTGCCGTTTGAAAAGCCTCTGCATGCTCCTCGTTACATTTGGGTATAAGTGATTGAATGCCTGCATGAATTTTTTCCATTGGCAAATACTCACCGATCACGCCTGTTGAAGCTACCGCAACATGTTGCTCTAATAATCCAAATTTCTCAGCCGTCCATTTTCTCATCTGATAGGCATCATTAAGACCACGCTCTCCAGTACAAGCATTAGCACATGCACTATTTACGATGATTGCTTGAATCTTTCCTTCTGTATCGATACTAGCTTGCGAAACCTTCAGTGGTGCAGCTTGAAATTGGTTAGTCGTATATACAGCTGCACAATCAGCAGGTTTTTCGCTTATGATAATTCCTAAATCTTTCTTTTGGTATCTAAGTCCAGCATGGACTCCATCTGCTGTATAGCCTTTCGGTGTAAGTAAACTCCCCTCAGCAATCTCTTTAATGGATAACATGTTTGATAATGCTTGCATTTTCACTTCCTCCTTATGGGTACAACGGTGTAAAATCAAGTCCTGTATTGTCTTTCATCCCATACATAATATTCGCATTTTGTACAGCCTGACCTGCTGCACCTTTCATTAAATTGTCGATAACCGATATGATCGTCAGCCTACCTGTTCGAGGATCCACTTTAAGCCCAATATCACAGTAATTGGAACCAGCAACTTCTTTTACAGATGGGAAGTTATTTTCCGGACGAACTCGAATAAACGGGTGTGAGTCATATGTTTCCTGATAAAGTTCCAATA
Source organism: Cytobacillus sp. Bva_UNVM-123 (assembly GCF_046351715.2). Classification (NCBI taxonomy): domain Bacteria; kingdom Bacillati; phylum Bacillota; class Bacilli; order Caryophanales; family Bacillaceae; genus Cytobacillus; species Cytobacillus sp. Bva_UNVM-123. Next base: position 1,725,470 of record NZ_CM177772.1, on the reverse strand, counting down.
ACTGAGTTGTCGTATATTCTGTTAACAATTGAACATAACTGGTAACTAAAATTCCTCTCGTTATCGGTAATAAATGTGTCGTAAATGTAATTGGTTTCATCTCACTATTCCAAAAACCTAGCTGTTGTTCAATCTCTGGTGTATGTTGATGTTCATTCACTTTATACACTTTAAAATTTTCGTTCGTTTCCGAAAAACTCGTATTTCTTGAAAGAGATCTCCCAGCACCAGATACACCCGATTTTGCGTCAACTATAATGCTTGCTGTGTCAATAATACCTGCTTTCACAACAGGTGCTAAGCCTAATAATGTTGCTGTCGGATAGCAGCCTGGGTTTGCAATTAAACTTGATTTTTTAATTTTTTCAAAGTTCCATTCTGACAGTCCATACACCGCTTTCTCACTTAAAGCTTGAATAGCTGGTTCTAATTTATACCATTCTTTGTAAACCTTTGGGGGCAATCTTAAATCACCTGAAAGATCGATAATCTTTATGTTCATATCAATAAATTCACTCGCAAGATTGCCTGATATTCCAGATGGAGTGGCCAAAAAAACAATGTTCGAATGTTCAGCAATTTTTTCAGGAATAGGCTTTTCAAGTTTTTTATCAAAAATATTATATAGATGAGGATATTCCTGCCAAATTGGAAGATCATCTTTTGTTGAGTGAATTGATTCAATTTCGAATTCTGGGTGATTATGTAATATTCGAATTAATTCAGCTCCTCCGTAGCCTGTTGTTCCAACAACTGAAACTTTCATGACTTCTCCTTTCACAAATCATACTTTTCTGTATATTTAATCATATTTTTTTATATTTATAACTTAATATTTATTTTATTATAAAAACTCCTGGAAAGAAAAGCAACCATTTTTTCATTAGGTTTTTACTCTTTGCAATATAAAATTAGTAATAATTGTGTTGAATAGTTGAATTTACTACTGCTTAAATGGTAAATTGATAAGTGTAACATTTTTCACACTTACGATTCGACGTTATACTTCCCTCAGACTGATAATACGGGCATAAGGTGGTTTTTTACATGCAGTCTATAAATGATATTTCCGAGGAACTAACAAAAATATTTAAGACTTCCCATCATAAGAGAAAAATCGAGAAAGGGACTTATCTGTTCCAAGAAGGTATGTTAGCGAATGAACTCTTCATTATTCAAAGTGGAATTATTCAGATAAGTAAAATAGTGCCTGACGGTCGTGAGCTTACTTTAAGAATGTGTTCTAAAGGGGATTTGATTGGAGATTTATCTTTATACTGTAGGTCGCCGAAACATATGTTAAATGCAAAGGTAATGGAAAGTGGAGAAGTTTTGGTCATTTTTCAGGATGAACTTGAGGAACAATTAAAGCATGATCATGCTCTTACACTTGAATTGATGAAATATATTAATCTACAATATCAGAAAACACAATCTAAATTTCGAGATCTTGTTCTTCACGGTAAAAAGGGGGCATTATACTCCACCTTAATTAGACTTTCTAATAGTTATGGGGAAAAATCTGAGCAAGGTATACTGATTAAAACACCATTAACAAATCAAGAGCTTGCTAACTTTTGCGGGACATCGAGAGAAGTAGTTAATCGAATGCTTGGTGATTTACGCAAAAATAAAATTATTTCCATTGATAAAGGATTGATTACGATTCATAGTCTTGCCTACTTAAAGACTGAGATTGATTGTGAAAACTGTCCAATTAACATCTGTAATATTGAATAAGTTATTCCTCTCCTATATGATAATAAATGATAAATAAACGGCCCTCTAATTGTTAAAAGCTGACAATTTGGGGGCCGTTTACTTTTCGTAAGCTTTAAAAATTTAGCTTAATAGTTCCATTAACATGACGAGAAAAAAGATGGTCGCATTAACTATTTCAAAAATTCCCAACTGCATAATCGTAATTTTCTTCCCATAAAAATAAACAGCCCTTAATAAGCTTGGAAGAAACGCAAGTGCAATTAACCAATGACCTGTTATTGCCCACATGATTAAAATGACTGTATGATATATCCATGATACCCATTTATATGTTTGATTTTTTTTCTCTCTTATCATTGTTTTAACATAAAAAGTACAGCCGATAAAAAACAAAATGGATGTAATGAATGCAAGCAGCGCAGGCGAACTAATTTCACCGTTAGGCAAATAACTGCTTGCTAGACCAGCAATCGCAAATACCAAAATGGCGCTTAAGTCATTTCCTAATGCTCTTTCATTATTACTTGCGGAATAATAGGCATTAATAAGAAAAAACGGAATCATCGCTAAACCAAAAATAACGATTGAAGGCCTTGAAAATAACGGAATCAAAAGCAAACTAATTGCAGGAACTAAATAAATGACAGCCCACTTCGCATAATACCGCATTTTTTTCTTTTTAAAAAGCAGCAGCATTGGATATGTGGCTAAATATAAAAATAGCCAGCCAATGAAAAAAGCTAGATGTGACCATAAAAAACTAGTGGCTGCAACCCCAAGCCAAAATGGGATAATAAGCATTGCCCAAGCACCATGTTGTTTCGGCATACAAAGGTTCATAATCATCCCTCCATAAAAGATGCTACCTATACTATAAACAAATTTTTCGGTACTTCGAGTGAACCTCATCACAAAAATAAATAAAACCGTAAAAATGTGACGGTTTTTCAACAATACATGTTTCTAGTTGCAATTATTTATTAAAAATGAACATATCCATTTGCTGCTTTGTTCATCATGAATATCAAAAAAAGGAGTAGAGGGAAAGCGATCTTGCAATTCATTTACATTCTTGTCCCAAAATAAGACAGCATGAATATTCGTCAGCTGATCTAATAACTCATGATCCTTATCTGTTCTTAAGATTACAACTTTTGGATAATTCTCAAATTTATGTCCTTCTATCAGGATAATATCCGGTTGGAATGGACGAAGAACATCAATTTGCTCATTTAATGTCCAGCTTGGCTTGTCTGCCTGTAAAAGTAAGCGTCCATCCCCTTCAACGATCGAGGCACATGCACCTGCGGAAATATGCTGATTTGAATCTTTATTTACTACCATATCAGGTTTCCCACCATGACCATGATGCTTTATCGTTACAATTGAAAAGTCCCTCGCAGTGAGAAGGGCTATTATTTTCGTAGCAAGTGTTGTTTTCCCACTATTTTGATAGCCTACGATTTGAAAAATATAAGGCTTTACCACGGCCATTTGCTTCCATCAAAATCTTCTAGCATTAATAAATCTACCTCTGTATTCGCTTCATAGCCTCTCGTTCCACCAGGTAATATCATTAAAGAATTTGCTCCGGCAAGACTCATAACAACATTTGATTTATCCAACCCGCTTGGAGTAACTTGTAAACGACCATCCACTATGGAATAAGCACTTCTAACAAAACGGGTAAATGGATTAGCCTTTAAAAAGTCAACTTGTAAAATTGCTTTTTCCTTTCTTAAATGAGGCTTCTCAGCGAAAAGCATTGTACGAATAATCGGTCGACAGAACAGTTCAAAACCTACATAACATGCAGAAGGATTACCTGATAAGCCAAACAATAACTGTCCATGAAGTTCTGCAACAGTTGTCACACTACCAGGGCGCATAGCTACTTTGTTAAAAAGTACTTTTGCCTGTAGCTTTTCATATATAGCAGGTAAATAATCAAAATCACCGACAGAAACGCCACCAGTTGTAATCAATATATCTACTTTACTTAATGCTTTTTCAACAGCCTCATAACAAGTATCAAAAACATCTGGCAGCTTTCCGAAATATTGAACTTCAGCTCCTGCACGCTGAATTTGGGCAGAGATCATATAGGAATTACTATTTCTAATTTTTCCAGGCTCTAAAGGATCATGAACATCCAACAATTCTGTACCAGTCGCAAATAAACCAACAATAGGCTTTTTGGCTACAGGAACTTTTTCATAGCCAAAGGTTGCTAGAATTGCCTGAATACCCGGATTAATTTTTGTTCCTTTTTGTATAAGAATATCACCTTTTTTAGCATCTTCTCCTGTATAGCTAACGTTGTCACCAGGTTTATAAGACCGTTTAATGGCCATATAATTTTTTCCTTCTCTTTCAAAGGTTTTTGCAAGCTCAAGCATAACAACAGCATCACATTCAGCCGGCATTTGTGCACCTGTCATAATCCGAACTGCTTGAAAAGGACCAACTTGGGCAGAAGTAACCATACCAGCTCCGATATGATCAATTACTTCAAATTCTATCGGATTCGCTTGTGAAGCTCTTAATGTATCGATTGTACGAACTGCAAATCCATCATATGGTGCACGATCAAAATGAGGTACATCACTTGTCGCTGTAATATCTTCTGATAAATATCTACCATAGCTTTCATTTATAGAAACATATTCGATTTTTCCACCAATTGAGAAATCCATAATCCGCTTAACCGCTTCCCCAACTGGGATTGGTATTCTTCTTTCTAGCATTTTACCAACTCCAAACAACATTTTATAGTATGTATGAATGTATAATGAACATTTATTTCACTATATAGAAATGAATTGAACTACCTTTATATTATATATGTACTGGAAATGATTCAACATGATAAACATCACAAATTCACTTTCATACCTTTTTTTTCAAAAAGCCGACAAAAGTGTGATGGCGGTCACCTAATTGAAAGTAAATATCATTTATCATTATGATGTAACGAATATATTAGGAGGTTCCTTTAATATGAATATTCCATTTTCGGAAACAACATTAGTTAAAGATATTGTCAATGAACTACCAAAAACAAGTGATGTATTTAAGCGCTATCGAATAGATTTTTGCTGTGGTGGCAACATTCCATTAATCCAAGCTGCTTCTGAACAATCGATTGATGTTGCGCAATTGCTCGAAGAGCTGAAAGAAATTTTCGTGAAAGAAGAAAATCAAAAGGATAATATGGAAGTTTGGACAAATAGTACATCTGAGGACATTATTGAACATATTCAAGCTCGCTACCATCGTCCACTTCTTGAAGAACTTACTCTGTTAAGCCCTTATGTAACGAAAGTATCTAAAGTTCATGGCAACAGCCATCCAGAATTAATCAAAGTATATGAATTATTTTATGAGTTTAAAAAAGAATTGATTGCTCATACGGCAAAAGAAGATGAAACCGTATTCCCGCTGCTTTTAAAATTAGACGATCCAGCTGTAGAAAACCGTGAAGAAATGATTAATTATATTAAAGAATTGGAAAAAGAACATGACCATGCTGGAGCTATACTTAAACAATTAAGAGAAGTGACAACAGATTACAAGCTTCCACTTGATGCATGTGGAACATACAATCTAGTTTATAAGCGATTAGAAAAACTTGAAGCAGATACATTTATGCATGTTCATTTAGAGAACAATATTCTCTTCCCTAGATATATATAATTCCTATACTTCGTAAAAAAGAAATCGGCATTTGCCGATTTCTTTATTTATATTCATCATACCCATTCCACTAACTAACCGCCAATATATGACATTTCAATTTTCTTTCTATTCTTAATCGTTTCAGCAGTTCGTTCATCTGAGTAGCGATCTTTTCGGCCATTCCAAATCGTTGTAATTCGGTTGGCAATCTCTTCGTCTGTAACGCCTTTACGCATAAATTCTTTAATATCATGTCCTTCTCCATTAAAGAGACATGTGAAAATTTGTCCATTTGCAGATAATCTTGAACGTGTACAAGTTGAGCAAAATGATTCGGAAACAGATGAAATGAATCCGACTTCAATATTTGTCCCTACGTAGCGATACCGTTTTGCAACCTCGCCAAAATAATTAGGGTTGGCTGGCTCTAATTGATAGTTTTCCTTTAGAAGCTCATAAATCTCTTTTTTCGTAATGACATCATCCATTTTCCAGCCATTCGTGCTGCCAACATCCATAAATTCAATAAAACGCAGCTGCAGTCCTTGAGCTTTACAAAAATCTGCCATTGGCAAGATTTCGGAATCGTTTAAGCCTTTTTTCACAACCATGTTAATCTTTACCCCAAGTCCTGCTTTTTGCGCAGCTTTAATTCCCTCTAGCACTGGGTCAACCCCTACATGGCGTCCGTTAATTTCTCCAAAAAGCTCTGAATTGAGCGTATCTAAACTAATATTTACTCGTAACAGTCCTGCCTTTTTTAAGTCCATTGCATACTTTGGAAGAAATACACCATTCGTTGTTAAGCCAATATCCTTTAATCCTTCAATTGCGGAAAGCTTTTCAACCAATAATGGCATATCCTTACGAAGTAACGGCTCGCCTCCCGTTAGACGAATCTTTTCGACACCTAGCCCAACAAATATTTTTGCTAAACGTTCAATTTCTTCATATGTTAATAATTCACTTCTCGGCAAAAAGGCAAAATCAGAACCAAAAATATCAGCAGGCATACAATACGTGCATCTGAAATTACATCTGTCAATGACTGAAATTCGTAAATCTCTTAATGGCCTATTTAATTGATCTTTAATAAGTTGTTTTTCCATATAAGTCAACTCCATCCCAGAGTGATCTTCATTACAATAACTTGTATATACACTATACTACAAGTATTACAACATAATACCACTTCTATGTTAATAACGTTGTATAAATTGTCATGATGTTGTCAATATTATTCATTTAAAATCGCCTAGAATTGTAATCATTTTCCTTTGAGAACGGTTACAAGTACTTATCTTATTTCCTATTGTATTATAGATTAAAAGTGCAGCATAGTTTTATGCTGCACTTTCCTTTATGCTATAGCATGTCAAATTCGCTTCTAAGCTTTTTTTCGTAAAGCCTTCGGAATATAAACACAGAAAGGTTCACTCTCTAGATAATCGCCTGTCATGGCATATGCACGCGAGCGGGAACCACCACAAACATATCTATATTCACATACACCACACTTACCTTTATATTTATCCTGATTTCTTAAATCCTTAAATACCGGTGATTCGCGATAAATTTCAGCTAATGATTGCTCTCTCACATTCCCCGCCTTAACCGGTAATAAGCCGCTTGGATAAACATCTCCAACATGTGAGATAAAAACAAAGCCATTTCCATCATTTACTCCTTTTGGAGCTCGGCCGAGTCCATCGATAGAGCCTGTTAAACCTTGCTGAGTCAAGGCATCTAAATAATCAATTTCATCCTTATGTTCCTTCGCCTCACGTATCTTATGTTGAATAACAACTCTGCGATAATGCTGTGCAGCTGTCGTTTTTATATCAAACGGCACTTTTTTACTTAAATTATATAGCCATGTAAATACTTTTTCATGTTCAACTGGTGAAATCATATCTGTTTCTTGCCCTCTACCGGTTGGTACGAGGAAGAAGACACTCCATAGAACACATTGCAAATCCTCGACTACTTTGGCCATTTCATCGAGATAATCAATATTATATCGAGAAATAACAGTGTTAATTTGTATTGGAATCTCCAATTCATGCAAATATTTAATACGTTCAATTGTTAAATCAAAGGAACCTTCAGTTCCACGAAAATGATCATGAATTTTGGCAGTTGGTCCATCAAGACTAAACGCCCAGCGAGATAAGCCAACTTCCTTAGCTTTTTCAATGGCTTGCTTCGTAACATTTGGTGTAGCACTTGGAGTCATCGAAACTCGTACACCTTTTTTTACTGCATAGTCGGCAATTTTAAATACATCCTCTCGCATTAGTGGATCTCCACCTGTAAATACGAGCATCGGATTATTCATTTCATAAATCTCGTCTATTAATGCTTTCCCTTCTTCAAAAGACAATTCACGAGGATCTCTTTTATACTGTGCTTCTGCTCGGCAATGCAAACATTTTAGCTGGCAGGCTCTTGTTAATTCCCATATAACAATAAAAGGATCTTTATTAAAATCTCTATTAAAATTCATGTGAAATCCTCCCTCTGATTTCCCATTCTCATTCTTGTATCATTTCCAAAGTTTATTACGAATTCAATTATAGAAGATAAATGAAATTAAATAAGTGAAATAGCTCACATAAAAAGTGTAATTATCGATAATTTATATTAATTTTTAGAAGAAAAACGTTCACTACGTAAACTTTCTGATAGAAAAAACAACAGCGGGATAAACCCTGCTGTTGTTTTCTAAGAGATTGTTAATACTTCGTATTTTGCAGCCAAGTCAATAAATTGTGGCATTCCGCCAATTTTGCCTGCTACCATTCTTTTCTCAATATTATAGTAATCTACACATGTTTTGCATGCTATGATTTCAACACCTTTTTCTTCTAACTCCTTTAAATGTACGGAAACAAAAGAATTTTCGGTTAATGTAAAAACACCACTATTCATGCAAAATATCGCTATCGGTAGTTCCTCTCTTTGTTTAAGCAAGGTGAAAAATGTTTCTAATATCCCTTCACCTAACTCCTTTTCACCTTTACCTAATTGATCCGAACTTAATAATATTACTTTGTTCATAATTACTCCTTACACCCTTCTAGCGAATTCCTAAAGCAATTTTAGCGTAACGAGACATTTTATCTTTTGACCATGGTGGGTTCCACACAATATTGACTTCAGTCTCAGTAACTTCTGGAATATCAGCTAGTGCACTTTTAACATTTTCAACAATCGTTCCAGCTAATGGACAGCCCATTGAAGTTAATGTCATGTCAATCGTTGTCTTTCCAGCCTCATCCATGTCTACATTATAAACTAATCCAAGGTTCACAATATCAATGCCTATTTCAGGGTCAACAACAAGTTCTAATGCACCCATAATGCTATCTTTTAAATCTTGGTCCATATTGAACAGCTCCTTTTTTATCAAATTCGCCTACTGCCACTATATTAGCAAATATCTCCACGAAGTTAAATTAAATTTACCTTTGTGAATTTTTGCTTTTGCAGTTTCACTTCTTATTAAATATATGTTTCAAACCAGTTGACTGTTTTTAATACCCCGTCATTGCTCACTTTATGACCTGCATGAAGATCGGTTATAAATTGAAGTCTATCTGGATGTTGTTCATATAACGGTTTAATTTTTTCATAAAATCGATAGGAATATTCATAAGGAACGACAGAATCTTTTTTTCCATGCCAAAAAAGCAATGGTCGATTATGGAGTTTTTCTGGTTGTAAGCTTAAATCGAGCGCTCTTAGCCTGTCCATTAACTTTGATAATTCATCTTCTGTTATTGGTATATTAAGTCCATTTTTCTTTAAATCATCTAGCTGCTTAAGTGCTAGCTTTTCATAATAAGGCATTCCCATTAAGCTTGTTGCAGCTTTTATCCAATTGTATTTCGTTAATGCACCAAGCGTAACAATGCCACCCATCGATGTACCAACTACTCCAATTCGATCAGGATCAATTAATTCTCTTTCTTCAAATGATCGTTTTAATAGATCAAGTTCTTGAATTGATTGTAGGACAATTTCCCAAAAGTGAATATTTAAGCTATGACCTGATAAGCCAGGATTTCGCTCTCCATGATATAATGCCTCAGGAAGCAGAACTCGAAACCCTTTTTGCGCAAGCAAATACGCATAATGTAAATTGTTTTCTTTTACACTCGTAAAGCCGTGTACAAAAATAATAAGTGGGAGCTTTTCCGCCTTGTTCTTTTCATTCGTAATATGTAAAAAAGGGATTTTGTTCATTTCATCATTTTCAATCGTTATCAAGCGAAAAACTCCTTTCTATGTTAAAAAAGCTAAAAATTATGTAAAATTGAATAAGTAATGTAAGATTTAATAATATCAAAAAAAGATTTTGTTAATATTCATTTAGTTTAACATGTAAACTTTTTTTTCCAAACCCATTTGCTTATGATTCGAAAAATATATAAAGAAGGTGTTATTATGGCAGAAAAGCATTTAATTGCATTAGATTTAGATGGGACATTATTAAAAGACGATAAGACCATTTCTGCGAAAACAAAAAAGGTTATTCAAAAAGCTCGTGAAGAAGGTCATATTGTTATGATTGCAACTGGAAGACCTTTCCGATCTAGCCAACCATATTATAATGAATTAAATCTCAATACACCAATCGTCAATTTCAATGGAGCATTTGTACATCATCCTAAAGATAAAAACTGGGGTGTTTATCATTCTCCAATGGAGGTAAAAATTGCAAAGGAAATTGTTGAGGCATGTACATCCTTTCAATTTCATAATATTATTGCGGAAGTAATTGATGATGTATATTTTCATTATCAAGATAAAAAATTATTAGAAATTTTCGGAATGGGCGAACCAAATGTGACGACAGGCGATTTACGTAATTTTTTAAATGCCTCGCCAACAAGTATGCTCATTCACGCTGAAGAAGAGAATATAAAGGTCATACGCGATCATTTATCAAGTGTCCATGCCGAAGTCATTAGTCATCGAAGCTGGGGGGCACCATGGCCGGTCATTGAAATTGTGAAAAATGGATTAAATAAAGCTGTCGGACTAAAGAAAGCTGCTGATTATTTCCAAATCCCACCTGAACGAATCATCGCTTTTGGTGATGAAGATAATGATTTAGAAATGCTCGAATATGCTGGCAAAGGCATTGCAATGGGAAATGCCATTGATCAAGTAAAATCGGTAGCAAAGCAAGTGACGCTTTCAAACGAAGAAGATGGAATTGGCGTTTATTTAACAGAACAATTAAATTTGAAATATTAAATTAAAGAAAAATCCATATTCTTCTCCTTTATTAATCCCCAAAATGGAGCATACTAAAAGCGAAGCAGAAAAACTGTTTCATAATTCTTCATTTGGAGGGGATTCGATTGGGTAGACGGAATAAATCAAAACGCTTTGTTCAACAAGGTGTAGATTCTGTTACTAAGCACGCTGAACGTATCCCATATCATTCGACATATGCTGAAGCAGAGGCAGAAAAATTAGCCAACGTGAAGAATTCATCTATTGGAGGCGCCTAAAATGGGGAATAAGTTATTCCAAGAAGCGAAGATCGCAGTTCAAAATGCAAGCAACGCTTACGGGAATGATCAGCAAACGAAAATTCTCCAAGCTAAAAATGCCTTAAGCTCCGCTTTTGCCAATTCTACAGCGGCAGAACAATCTCAGCTTAGTGAAATGCAGGCAGCAATAGATGATACAATGAAAAGCTGACGAGATGTATAAAAAGGAGGCTGTCCCAACGTAATTTAATGGGACAGCCTTTATCCATTTATGTCCAATAAAAGGATTTATTATTTTAATCTTTTCGGAAAAAGCCAAAAACACCAACCGTTTGAACAATATTAGTAAAAGCTTGTGGATCTACTTGTTTAATAATTCGCTCCAGATCAAATAATTCATATCGAGTAATAACGATCATCATCATTTCTTTACTTTCGTTTGAAAATGCCCCTTTTGCAGGAATGGTTGTTATGCCTCTTACCATTTTTTCATGAATGGCCTTCTTCATTTCATCCGACTTTTTCGTTACAATCATAGCTGTTAGTTTAACATGTCTAGTATGAATTGTATCAATCACTCTTGTCGATGCATACAGTGCAACAATCGTATATAATGCCTTTTCCCAGCCGTATAAATAACCTGCAGTGACGATAATAATGGCATTCAGAGTAAAGAAGTATGTACCAATTGGCCTATCATTCATTCTTGATAAGATCATTGCAATTATATCCATTCCACCTGTAGAAGCGCCCCATTTTAGTGTTAGTCCTACACCTACAGCACCGATTACACCACCAAATACTGCATTTAATAATATATCTTCAGAATAATGTCTAACAGGGATAACCTCTAAAAAAAGGGACATCGCAAGAACACTAATAAAACTGTAAAGTGTAAATGCCTTACCGATCTTTTTCCATCCGATAATTGTAACAGGAATATTCAAGATAAACAGTAAAATCCCGGTTGAAGCATATCCTCCAAAAATATTAGCTAATAGTTGAGCAGTTCCTGCAAACCCACTTGCATAAACATTCGCTGGAATTAAAAAGAAATTCATCGCAATAGCATTTAGAAGAGCACCACAAAGGACTATTACCACTTTCTTTATTTCTTGCCACCAATTCATATTTTATCGCCTACCCAAATGAAATAATTGTTCGTTTCTATGTTATTTTTCTTATAGACAAAGGTTTTTAGCGAATTTTCTTTATTGTCTTTTCCTGTTAATTTCTATAAACTTAAAGAGTATATCGTTTTGAAAGCAGGTGACTAGTATGTCAGTAAAAATTTTAGCTGACAGTGCGTGTGATTTACCTCTTAGCTTTTACGGAGAAAATAATATCACACTTTTCCCATTGAAAGTCCACTTAGATGATACTGAATATGAAGATCTCATTACAATAAACCCCAAAACGGTTTATCAAGCAATTCGTGATGGTAAAGTACCAAAAACATCACAAGCTTCACCTCTTGCGTTCGAAGAAGCTTTTACAAAAATGGCGCAAAATAATGAAGTTGGAATATATATTGCATTTTCCTCAGAGTTATCAGGTACATATCAAACTGCTGTAATGATCCTAGACCAAGTAAAAGAAACATATCCCGACTTTAACTTAACAATCGTTGATACAAAATGCGCCTCACTAGGAGTAGGACTAATTGTAAAAGAAGCCGCTAAACTGGCCAAGGAAAACAAATCTAAAGAAGAAATCTTAAAGCAAGTTGAGTTTTATAGTCAGCATATGGAGCATTTATTTACTGTTCATGATCTTGATTATCTTGCTAAAGGTGGACGTGTTTCTAAAGCTTCTGCTTTTTTAGGTGGCCTGCTTAATATTAAGCCATTGTTAAATGTTGAAGCAGGGAAACTTGTACCGATTGAAAAGCACCGTGGCAAGAAAAAACTACTCCGTCGCATCATTGAATTAATGAATGAAAGAGGAGACGCTCTTGACAACCAAGTGATCGGAATAAGCCATGCAGATGATGAAGAAACGGCTTTAGAAATAAAAGAATTAATTGCTCAACAATTAAATGCTAAAGACTTTTATATTTCTTCTATTGGTTCTGCCATCGGCTCTCACACTGGGTCTGGAACAATCGCCATTTTCTTTTTAAATAAAGTGAAGCAATCATAATAGTCATATACCAATTATTTATTAATGGAATACTCCTTTTCGTTTCAGCAAACAATAAATCGAAATATGCTAGAAACATAAATGAAAGGAGTAACCATACTATGCCCCAAACTTCTGATAATGATAAGAAAGCACAAGATAATAATGCACTGCGACATGAAAAAAATATGATGCGTGAAAAGAACCGTAAAGCTGGAAAACATCAATATTCCAAAAAGACTGACCATGTATAGATGGATAGATAAATGAGCAAGCGAAATGCTTGCTCATTTTAGTTTTCCGTTTTCATATATGTCCAGCCTGCTTCTTGATATACTTTTCCTTCTTTCATTAAGCGACCTAATGCACGTTTAAATGAAGCTTTACTTAGATGAAAACGGTCGTAAATATCTTCTGGTGAACTTTTATCGCTATATGGCATTGCACCATTTCGAGATGTTAAGTACGATATGATTACTTCTGAATCCTCATCAAGTGATTCTTGCTTTCTCTGGAGTAAAGAAACGTTTACAGTTCCGTCCTCTTTCACATCGATTATGCGCCCAATTACTTTTTCACCTAACCGCGGTTCTGTTTTCCGCTGGGATTCATGAATAAATCCTTTATAGCCTTCAGCGGTATAAATCCAGCTGCCTACTTTTGCTGTTCGATAAATATGTCCGTGGATGTTTTTATTGAAATCTTGTCTTGACGCCTTCACTGAAATTCCTTCTATAATTGGATCGGTGGCTAGTTTCACAAAAATTCGATGATTACGATTCACCCTAAGGGTTATGTAAAGCATATCCCCTATTCTCGGCCACACCGATTGATGGACCGGAAGATCCTCTTCCCCTAGAAGCATATCTTTATTAATCCCAATATTAATAAAAGCTCCAATACCAGACTTAACATCACTCACAATTGCCCAACCATAGCTTTCTGTCGTGATTTCAGGGATTACTGTTGTTGCAGCTATCCTTCCCATCGAATCAATATAGAGAAAAGCTTCAACTTCTTGACCTTCCTCTAATTCCAAGTTTGTATCATTTTTATGTAAAAGAACATCTTCATCACCATCTGATAAAAAATAACCAAAGTCAACTTGCCTTTCAACCTTTAGCTGAATTGTACGCCCAATAAATTCATGTAATGACATCGATAATCCCCCTTCACTCTTCCTGAGGTTGTTTGAACTGCTATATTTTACTATAATTAAAGGAAATAGTACAACTTCATTTAAAAAAGCTTCCTAAAAAATGAAGGGGCAGGAGGAAAACATGTCAAAAGAAAGCTCATTTGATATCGTATCTAAGGTTGATTTTTCTGAGGTTACGAATGCAATTAATATTGCAATGAAGGAAATCAAAACACGATATGACTTTAAAGGCAGCAAGAGTCATGTCTCACTTGATAAAGAGGAGCTTGTCCTTATATCTGATGATGAATATAAACTTGGTCAGCTAAAAGATGTTTTGCTTAGCAAGTTAATTAAACGAGGTGTACCGATAAAGAACTTAGATTATGGCAAAATTGAAGGTGCATCAGGTGGAACAGTTCGTCAAAGAGCCAAAATAGCCCAAGGCATTGATAAAGAAGATGCCAAGAAAATTAATACACTCATTAAAAATAGTGGGATAAAAGTGAAAAGCCAAGTTCAGGATGATCAAGTTAGAGTAACTGGAAAAAGCCGAGATGACTTACAAAAAGTAATAGCAGCCGTTAAAGAAGCTGATTTATCTGTTGATGTACAATTCGTGAATTATCGCTAACAAAAGCTGTAGAGCCATTTCATAAATTTCTGAATGGAGATATTTCAAACCTATAAGAAAAAGCATCCACCATTTCCTTTCAGTGGATGCTTTAATCTTGTAACCGGATATCTCCTTTATCTATGATGGGCACAAATTCTATTAGCTACTAATCAAGGCTCGACTAATCAGCTTTTCGCTTTGATCTTTTCCAAAGCATAAAAATAAACGTAATGAACAAAACATAAACAACTCCCATTGCTGCAAGATAAGGAATATTTAATCCTGTTTTTGGCGCTAAAACATAGATTTCTGCTTTCTCCCTATCCATATACAAGGTGTATTGTCCATCACTACTTCGTACTAGATCGTTTGCTAACAAACCCCGAAGCTCATTCTCATCTTCTAATTGTTCTGCGTTTAGCGTAACCGTTTGTGATTCAGAAGAATTATTAATGGCTATAACAGTCGTCTCATCTTGATATGTCCGTTTATAAACGGCCATATCATTTTCTTCTGCAAGAATTT
Source organism: Cytobacillus sp. Bva_UNVM-123 (assembly GCF_046351715.2). Lineage (NCBI taxonomy): Bacteria > Bacillati > Bacillota > Bacilli > Caryophanales > Bacillaceae > Cytobacillus > Cytobacillus sp. Bva_UNVM-123. Next base: position 1,710,163 of record NZ_CM177772.1, on the reverse strand, counting down.
CAAACGTTCCTCGCGTAAGACTTGGAAGCGTTTTCCTAAGCTCCCCTAGCTTTGTTATATAATCTATTAAATCTTTATCTGTCCTAAAATCCATTTGTCCATGATTTTCAACCCCTAATCCACCGTCAAGAGCAATTTCACTACCATAATAAACAATTGGAATTCCGGGAATTGTATAAAGATGCGTTAAAGCCAGCTTCCATCTTGGACCAGGATGTTGATTTTTCGTAATAGCATCGCGGGTAAAGCGTACAGTTTGGTTATTATCCATTAAGTTTCCCATGACATTCGGATCACGATAAACGGAGTTCAGCTCTATTTCTGCTGATAAAAGATTATCTGTCGATTGATCGACTGCTGCAAAAATGGGTCTTACCTTCTCCATAAGCGGATAGTTAATAAACCCGTCCAACCCTGTTTCTCCATACTGGGAAATCAATTTTTCGTCCTCTGATTTTACTTCTCCTAGCAGATAAAAATCATTTTTTATCCCTTTTATTTCTTTTGTGAATTCAGAAAGAAAGCTTTTTGGAACATAATTTATTGCATTAAGATGATACCCATCGATATTTGTTTCGGTAATCCACCATTTTGCCGCATCGATTAAGTAATTCTTCACCTCAGGATTTTCCTGCTTTAAATCTGGTAACCCATCCACCCATGCTTCTTCAAGTTCTTGCTGATTCTGTAAGCTCTCCATGTCCTTCTCTTCATGAAACCACTCCGTTTTCTCAGAGTCTTTTAACCACGGATGATTTGGGCCGACTTGATTCACAATAAAGTCAATCATAACCTTCATATCACGCTTGTGGGCTTCTTTTACGAGCTGCTTAAATTCATCAATCGTTCCGAAATGCTCTTCTGTATTGTAATAATCTTGAATCCAAAAGCCATGGTAACCCTTCTCTTCATTATCAAATATTGATGATAGCCATATCGTCGTAAACCCCATATCTTTAATATAATCAAGCTTATTGATTATACCTTGGAAATCGCCTCCATGATAGCTTTCTGGATCCTTCACATCCACTTGATAATCATTTTGAAAATCCCCGTTACTAAACCGGTCTACCATGAGAAAATATATCGATTCATCCTGCCATTTACGCTCTTCTTCTTCAACTGCACCAACCGGTAGTGCATATAAAAGAAGCAATGGAATTAGACAAAGAATTTTTATTCCTTTTCTCATCTCCATTTCCCCTCTCCTTCTATCAAAATCCACTACATATATAATGTTAAGCTACAACTCTTTAAGAGTAGCCTGTTTCCCCCTCTAACGTCAAATAGAAAGATGAATTAGTTCACTTTAACAAGGTCAGCCATTCTGAAAGTGCCTTTAAATGAGCCTGTTTCAAAGCACTAATTAAGCTATCCACCTATTTCAGTTTGCACTTGCTAAGAATATCTTAATAAAGAGAATTTAAATAAAGAATTTGCTATCGACAAGATTATAGTTATAAATATTGCAGAATCTGTCTAAAAAGATTGTTAATGGTAGTAAATGGAGGTTTTATGGATGGATAAACAGCAACGAACTAAACTGATTGAATTTCAAGCCCGAGCTTATACTGAAGGTACAATTGAATTCATTAATAATCAGTGGGTTTTTTTTGATAAGGAAACAGAAGAAGCCTCATTATTAGATGATTTCCTCCATCAGGAAATTGAAGTATATCGTTTTAAACGCTGGAAAAAAGGACTATTATTTGAAGAAGGAAGAGCAACTGGATCAGATGAAAACATGCATCTTAAAGATCGAGACACGATTCGCATTCGAAAACTACTCGTATTTTCTTTAGAAAAATTATTAGAGGAAATAAATGATGATGCTTTTTTTCAATTTATTACGACTCTAAATTCTTTACAGTTTTCAATTTATGATTGCATTTACTGTTATAACCAACTGAATTTTTTAAACCCTAACGAGAGAAAAAGCGGTGTAAACTTCATTGTATTTGATAATCAAGAACAAATTTGTAATGTCCAGCATCACTTTAGCTATTTCGAAAAAACAAACGATCGCTTCGAATTCACATTAAACAGCGGAAAAAGAATGGTGATCGAAAAGATTTCTTCATAATGCGAAAGGCGCAAGGACCTAAATTAGGTGCTTGCGCCTTTCATAATTATATCAAAATTTATATCTTTGAAGTTAGGCTAGTGTCTAGCTCCAGCGCCTAGCGACTAGTAAACTTCCCTCCCTCTCCCTACGATAAGTCAACATCAACTCGTTGTGTTTCCTTTATCTCAGTCGAGGTCAGTCCAGTTTATACGTCGCTGAGCAAGGCGCTTGCGCCTTTCATATTATGTATAACTTTCAATTTATTCTTTCGTCAATCCTTTCTCAAAATCTGTGGAAAGGAGTGGACGATGAATATAAAATCCTTGGGCATAGTGGCAATTTAATTCTTTCAAAAGCTCAATCTGTTCTTTTGTTTCAACACCTTCAGCCAAAACCTTAACATCCAAGCCATGTCCCATCGTAATAATGGCTTTGACAATTGCAATATCAGATGTATCAACTCGTAAATTATTAATAAATGAACGATCTATTTTCAATGTATTAATAGGCAAATCTTTTAAGTAGCTTAATGAAGAATAGCCTGTTCCGAAATCATCAATTGATACTTTAACTCCGATTTTTTGTAATGCCTGCATGATCTTAATACTATAATCGACATTGCTTAGCATCGTACTTTCTGTTAACTCTAAAGTTAAATATTGTGGTGAAAGGTTTGACTCTCTTAATGCTTGTTTTACTTCGTGTAAAAATCCAGTCTGCTGAAACTGATAAGCAGATACATTCACAGAAACAGATAAATATTCATTTCCGAGCAGCTGCCATTTTTTATTTTGCATACAAGCTGTTCTTAATACCCAGTTACCAATTTCTTCAATCAATCCCGTTTCCTCTGCGAGCGGAATAAAATCTGCAGGCGAAACTAGCCCATGTTTAGGATGATTCCAACGGATTAACGCTTCACTTCCAAAAATTTCTCCTGTATGTAAGTCAATTAAAGGCTGATACATTAAATAAAATTCGTTCTTTTGAAGTGCCTTCCTTAGATAACTCTCGAGCTCTAACCTATTCATTGCCTTATCATTCATATCCGTTGAAAAAAATGTAACCCGATTACCCCCGTGATTTTTCGAAAGATTGGCAGCGATATCAGCATTTTTTAAAAGAGTTTGTTCATCTAGTCCATCTTCTGGAAATGAACTGACACCAATGCTCGCTGTAATAAATAAATCTTGTCCCTCATGAAAAACAGGATTCGCAATCTCTTGTAAAATAGATTTTGATACTTTCATCACATCATCAATATTGACATCCTTCGAGAGGATAACAGTAAACTTATCTCCTCCAAACCTTCCAATATATGAACCACTTGGGAGAATTTTTTCAATTCGGTATGCCAATTCTTTTAAAATACTATCACCTGCATAATGGCCTAAACTATCATTAATAAGCTTAAAACGATCCATATCGATCGAAAGGACTGCCAGCATGCGTTTCTTCTTTTTCGCTCTTACTAGCATATTTTCAAGCTGTTCAGTAAATTTCATTCGATTTGGAAGTCCTGTGTCATGATCATAGTAAGCTAATTCCATTATTTTATCTTCAATTTTCTTCTGCTCAGAAATATTTCTGCCTATCCCATAGATCCCCACACATTCACCATTAATGATAATTGGAATGTTTTTCAGTTGAAAAAGGTTTGTTTCACCAGACTTTAATTTAATATTACTATTATAATATTGTTCTTTTCCCTTCAACGCGCGCAAAAAATGCATTCTAACTTTCGGAAGATCTTCATTGGCAATAAAATGGAGAGCTGATTTTCCAAACAATTCCTCATTTTGATAGCCAAACATTTTTTCAAAAGCGGGATTAACACTCGTGAATTGCCCCTGTAAATCAGTTGAGAAAATAAAGTCTGAATTCATATTAAATAGTGATTCATATTGTTTCTCTGAAAGCTTTAAGTTCTCATGTAATTGACGAACATCATTTTGTGTTGCCTCTAGCAAATGATTGAATGCAGATAAGGTTTTTAAATGGTCTGGTCTAGAATATTTAAAGGTTAGCTTTCGTTCTGGCAGCTTTTGATTGCTATTTTCAGAAAGAGCTAAATATGTAAGTGAAAGCCCTAATAACCGTGGCCTTCTGGTTTTTCCCGAAGATAATTCCCCGAACGAAAAAAAACCATTTGTCGGTGCAATACTCTGAAGCATCAAAAGTTCCTGCTCCGTAAAATCAGGTACGAATCTTTTTCTCGTTTCACTATTATAAACAAAAATTGTATCAACTTGTTTTTTCGCCAGCTTTTTTACTCCATTTATTGAGCCCTCAATCATGGCTTCAATATTCGTATAGGAGAAAGTAATTTCATGCCCTTCTTTTACTTTTCGATTTACTCGAATCGCTCCATTTTTTAAAATTTCGAGAATGAAAAGCGAGACTTCTTCCCCTTTATAATTCATAACAAAAGGAAATTCAAATGATAAATCAGGGAAAGTTTCTGTGAATTTCTCGCCTAAATAGTTCCTTAATATATGTAATGGCTTCTTCTTATCAATCGTATAAATGATATTCTCATTTGCTTTCGTAATGGTAAAGTTTTTTCCGATTTTCTGAAATTCATAATTGCTAAACGAATGAGTCATTAGCTGTTCATTTTGAAACGCAACAGCGGCAACCCCTTCATTCGTCATCTCATCTTTCGTGAACGAAAAGGTTTCGTTAAAAAAAGCAGTATTTCCAGAAATCGCGCCAGCTACATTCACATCTGGACTGGTATTATGTATACCATCTAATAAGGACTGTGAATCCACTGTTTTTCCAGTTGGAAAAATAATGATTGCTTTCGTATCATAGTCAACTAGCTGCTCTCCGAGGCTTTTTCCCATTTCATAACTATTTTCATAGTAGTCTTGATGCAGTAATACAGATTTAAGTTCCGTTTTTTCAAATTCTGTAAATGAAAGAAGGGCTTCCTGAGAAGTGATTTCTCCTTCATATATTTCCCCTGCACTTGTACAACCAACAATAATCGAAAATGGGAGTTTATCTTTCAGCAGATTTTGCAGCTGTTGTAAAAAAGAACGCTCTGTTCTACTAGAGAAAACTTGAACTAGTAAATTAGGTATATTTGCAAAATCATGCTTATTAATAAAATGGTCAAGCTGAGAATTATCTATGTAAAGACAAGTTTTCGTATTCGCCATAATAACCACCATCGTTATTGTGATATTTATTCTCATCTTAAAAATACCATAAATCATGAAATCTTGATATTAAAAAAAAGAAAAAGCTACCTTTTTCGATAGCTTTTTGCAAAATTGTTAACATTTATGACGTTTTTTATGAAAGGAAAGTTAAAGGTAGTTTCATAAATCCTATATAAAGAACAACAACAAAGGAAATAATAAATAATATCCAGTAAATGCCTGTATTTTTTCCCTTAGACGTTTTGACAAGAATCATTTCTAGCATCGCAATTACGATAATACCGACAATAGATTTTATCACGTAAAGTGTGCTGATGCTACTAATACTACTTAATATCCAAATTCCTGTCCCAATTATGAATAAATAGAGTAGTCTTACAATCATTTGTACGACTTTAGCACCTTTTGCTTTACCACTTTTATGTAATCCTAACGCGACAAAAAATAATACAATTGCCAATACCCACGACGTTATGTGTGTATGAATCATCTCAATCCCCCCCAAGTAAAATCGATATTATCATATCACAGATAACAAGAAAAACCTAAAGATATGGTGTATATGTTAGAAAGTATCTTTTCCTCTAATTTTCAATCGTATTTTTTAATGTTCCGATTTTTTCTACCGTAATTTCGATTGTATCTCCTGGTTGCAAAAAGCGGGGTGGTTTAAAGCCTTTGCCAACCCCTGCAGGTGTTCCTGTGGCAATAATATCGCCTGGTTCCAATGTCATCCCCTGAGAAAGCACAGAGATCATTTCTTCAATTGAAAAGATAAATTTCTCCGTGTTAGAATTTTGTCTAATTTCTCCGTTTATCGTTGTTTGGATATTAAGATGATTGGGATTTTCAATAGCTGATTTATGAACGATCCAAGGACCCATTGGACATGAAGTATCAAGGCTTTTGCCAATAAAAAATTGTTTATGTTTAGCTTGGAGATCACGTGCTGTAATATCGTTCAAAATAGTATAGCCAAATATATGCTCGAATGCTTCTTCTTTCTTTATTCCCTTTCCCTTTTTCCCAATGATAATCGCGAGTTCACCTTCATAATCTAGTTGTGTTGTTATTTCTTGATGATGATACACGGTTTCATGATTGCCAATCACGGTCGTAGGAGCTTTCGTAAAAACCATAATATGCTCAGGAATATCATCTTTACTTCCCATTTCAATTGCATGGTCAGCATAATTTTTGCCAATGCAAAAGATGTTTTTGTGTGGCTGAGGGATTGGAGCTAATAATTTTACTGATTGCAATGGAAGATATAACTCTTCAGCAGCATTTTTTGCCCAAGCCAATAAACCTCTTACTTCTTCTACAAAAGCTGGGCCGATTGCGATACATTCTTGCATTGTCATAGGAAAATCGTAGCTACTCTTACTCTTATCTGCTGCTTTTTGAAGTGGCAAAACCTTTGTTTCGGTTTCATCTATCACCCCAACAAAAACTTCTCCATCAAATTGTGCTGTTATAAATTTCAAGTTGTTACACCCCTTTGTAAACGCAATAAATTTCTAATATGTTGGAATTATATCAGTTTTTGCAATCCTCCACATATAATTTCCATCGTAATGTTTATATCTTTTCTAAGAAATTTTTCGTTTCCTTAGGATTTCGAAAATGGAAGACCGTTTTATGTTCTAGTTCATTTAATTTAGCGATTATATTTGGTGATTTCTTTTTTCGATACTTGGCAATCCATTTAATAAATTCGAAATCTAGCTTCTCTGGACACTTATCACCCATATCAGGTCTTGTTTTTCCATGATATTGAATTCTGCGCTTTATGACCCCATACAAGCAACGGATAGTTGAATAATCCAAAAATATAATTGTATCTGCCTCTTGAATTCGCAAATCCATCGTTGAGCCGAAGTTTCCGTCAATTATCCACGAATTCTTTGCGAGTAATTGTTTCGTCATTGATTCCCATTCTTCCTGTGGTGTCGGTGTCCAATTTGGCTTCCAAAACAATGCATCAAGATGGAAAACCTCTATATTCAGTATTTGTCCTAGTTTGTGGGCAAGAGTTGATTTACCAGCACCGCCGGCACCAATAATAATAATTTTCTTCATTGCTTTTCACTCCTACGCCTTTACTTTATTTCGTTTTTCCAGAGAATTATCATTCCATCGTTCTCCTTGTTAGTTTGGGCTTTTTTATCACAAACAGCAAATAGGTACATACGATATAGAAAAACAAATACGCCTATTTAAAAATTGATCTTTTTAATCATTTCACAAAGGGTGTCGCAAATGCCAGCTATCGTTGGGGTTACTCAAGTTATTTCAATCGGAACGAGTGGGGTTTTTAATATCGGAGATGTCTATAAAATTATGCCTATTTCTAGTGCAAAAACCTTTTCTGGAGCAGGTTCATTTAACACAGGCGACGGATTACAAGTTTATAATCAACAAAGTTCAACAAACACATATGATTCGGATGGCTTTGATCAAGGCATTGTATTAAACGCCTAAAAAAAAACGAATCTCAATCAGTGGGGATTCCTCATCCCCCACTGAAAACGCTAGTTAAGCTAAACACGCTTAGAACGCCGCATCCTGTAACGTTCGCCTGACTAATACAACGTGTCCGTTGTCGGGCATTTACATGCATTTAATCCCCAACTAAGAAATTTTTATTTGCTCAATATTTTAAACTACGATAAATTTAATATTTTCTCATAAACAAAGGTGATTATTATGAATTTTTATATCCAGCAGTCCATTCAAATAAATTTCATCAAAATTGGAGGCATTTCAAATTCGTCTGTTTTGCAAATTGGAAGCGCGGGAATCATTAAGAGTTCATCTCAATTATACAATACAGGTGGATTTACAGAGCCTGCACCTGCAGTAGGTCAATTAACTGGATTGCAATTATCAACTCCATCCGTACCATTATCAACTTCATAAGAAAAACGCAAAGAGTTTTTGATTCTTATTTTTAACGGGGTGGTGTAAATGACAAACGATATATATTCCTATCTTCAAAAACTTCATGCTTTTGTAGAATCACTGGAACTTAGAATTCACAACCTAGAACAGTCGATAGCGAGTTTAAAAGATGAAGTAGTTTTGTTAGCAAACCGCCCTCCAATTAAAATTGATACAATCGAATATAAATTTGATCAACTTAAGGTAGAGACGCTTGATGGAACATTGAATATTGGATTAAATCCTAGTGATTTGCAAAATATTGAAGACTTCGCTGTAGATCATAATAATACCTTAAAAACACCCTTCTCTCCACAACAGCACATGCAAAGGACAATTGAAATTGAAGATAAAATGTCTCAATATTTAGAGGAGCACTTACCTCATGTGATTGCTGATGTACAGAAGAAATATGAACTAACATTGGATGAATCTTATATCTCATTTATTAAAGAAGATATAAAGAAACAGTTACCCATCCGAATTGAACATCATCTTAAACAATCCGAATTTACTCGTGTAGAAGGAACAGCAGAAAATCTAAGTGATAAAATCGTCGAGCAATTAATAAAAGAAATTCAAAATGGGGTCCAAACTTTTATTAGTCATTTGCCTGAAAATATGAAAGGAATGAAAACTACATGAATTTTCACGTTTATAATCGAGAGCTTTCAGTTGGAAATATCCGGATAATCGGTGTTGCCAGTTCATCTATGCTAATGGTCGGAGATACACAAACAATTCAACTAGCCTCAGCATTTGATACACCACCAGAATCTTTAATTATCGGACCATTTGTTCCGTTAGCACCGAAATAAAATGTTGCAAAGAACGTCAATCGTTAATCGGCTGGAGGCAAATACATTATTATTTTCCTCTGTTATTGAAATTGGAGATGCTAACTATATCCAAGGGTTTTCACGTGCTTTAGCAGTTCAACGGGAAAGCGAAATATTTTTTGGCAATGAAGGCAGCTTTGATCGTTTTCCTGTTTTTTCAAAACCGATTTTTTTCAATCCATTTGAAGAGGATTTGACAATGTTTACTGAGCAGCTTCATCCGGTCATAAAAGTTGATTATATTGACATAACCGGGGTTTCAGCCGCTTCTATCATCCATATTGGGAGCAGCAACCATGTTTTCATGGAATCAAGAATCAAGCATATTCGTCAGCTCTTAAAAAAAGAATAATAAACGATTATTTGAGTCATTATCTCAAGGTCATCCATGCATCAAACTATATTTTTTCGGATAAAGGATGTTCTGCTATGCCAGCTATTGTAGGTCCAGTACAAATTATTACTGTAGGTGGAGGAGTTGTTCAATTTGGAGATGCTCTTTATATCTCTCCAAAGAGCAGTTCAAAAACGAATTCCGGTCAAGGTGCTCTCAATACTGGGGGCCTTATCATCACGTTAAATGGACTTAGTGCAAGTAATGTAATTGATACAAATCTCCTTGACCAGCCAATCATTGGGAATAATTAGAAAAGATTATATAAACAAAAGTGGCAAATTCACTTCCGTGAACTGCCACTTCTTCATGTTTAAAGCTTGATTGTATGTCCCCCATCAAAGAAAAATAAATACCTTTCAGTCACCTCTCGCTTTAAAATTTGCTCTAAAGCTCTCGCATACATGTCAATTTGAATCCGATACCTTTCTTCAAGCACTGTCTTCGCTTCTTCAAATCCACCTTTATAACGATCTGTAATGCCATCCGTTTTATAATCTACTAGTACCATCCCATAATCATCCTCAAAAACACAGTCAATGATCCCTTGAATGAGAACTGCCTCTTCGACTCCTTGCCAATCCCGGTAGATCTCACTTGCTGGAATAGACAAGCTAAATGGGATTTCACGTTTAATTTCCGCCTGCAGCATTCTTTGTCCTAGCTCAGTATCAAAAAATCTCATAATAAGGGAGGGATCAATGCTTGAGCTTTGCTCTACAGTCAGCAGCTCTTTTTCTACCATTTCATCCATCAACAAACTGATTGAAGCCTCTGTTGGTTCTTGGGCAAAATCTAAATGCTGCATAATCATATGCATTGCTGTTCCTCTTTCAGCAGGAGAAAGCAATTTCGCCTGCATAAATCGAGGACGATTTAAAAGGGGCTTTTTAAATTTACCGATAATATCGCTGCCACTGTCCTCATTAGAAAATATTTCCTTTTGCCGCTTTATTTCAGAAACAGATTGTTTAGAGCGTGAATTGACAGCATGCAAATATGAATAGTTCCATGATAATGTTTCATTAATTTGCTCTTTAAATTTAGAGGCTACGGGAATGAGTTCCCCTGCAGAGACCTTTTCCATTATTCTCTCTTCAACCGCTTCTGTTTCGTTTACAATCAAAGCTGCTTCTTCACTCTTGATGATATGAATTTGCCAACAGGATGGATGTTCAATTATTTCTGCTGGGATGAGTGGATTTAATTGCTCTCCATCTAAAAGTAGAGATTCGCAGTCCTTATGTCTAATTAAAGCAGGTCCGACCCAATCAAGATAGCTATAAGCAGAAACACGCTCGAATTCATTAATAAGCCAATTTGAATTTTCTGCTGTTTGTATCCATTCGGTTAATTTTTTTTCTACACTTTTCACAGATGATAATAAAAATAATTTCTCTTTCGCTCTAGTTAGGGCTACATAAAGAACACGCATCTCTTCTGCAAGCATTTCCATTTTCTTTTTCCGCTTAAATGCAATTTGTGGAAGAGATAGATAGGAAATACGTTTCTCGGCATTTACATACTTTGTCGCAAACCCATATTCCTTATCAAGCATATATGATTTTCTTAAATCCATCATATTAAAATTTCTTGCAAGTCCTGCTATAAACACATATGGAAACTCCAGGCCTTTGCTGCTATGAATGGTCATAATTCGAACGACATCTTCTTGCTCTCCTAGGGCACGAGCAGCACCTAAATCATCCCCTCGATCACGCATACGTTCAATAAATCTTAAGAAGCGGAATAGTCCTCTAAATGATGTTGCTTCATATTGGCGCGCCCGATCATAAAAAGCGCGAAGATTTGCTTGCCTCTGTTTTCCTCCTGGCATTCCACCGACAAAATCATAGAAGCTTGTTTCACGATAAAGAGACCAAATGAGCTCAGAAAGAGCTCCTTGTCTAGCTCTTATACGCCAATCCTTTAATTTGTCATAAAAAGGTCTAACCTTACCATACAAATCTTCCGTTTCAGCTGAACATTTATTTTCACAAAATTCGACGAATGCCTCATAAAAAGAAGTTTTTTTATTTTCGATTCTAATCTGCGCAAGCTCTGCTTCCGTCAAACCAACAATAGGTGAACGCAGAACTGACGCAAGTGGAATATCTTGATATGGATTATCAATAATTTTTAATAAAGACATCATAATCGCTACTTCTGTTGCTTCAAAATACCCAGTAGATAAATTAGCGTACACTGGAATTCCTTGCAGCTTGAATTCTTCCATGATTTGAGGTGCCCATGTCATGGAACGCAGCAAAATAACGATATCACGGTACATGGCTGGTCTGCTTGAATTCTTTTTTGGGTTATAAACTTCTTTACGTTCAGCAATGATTTCTTTAATTTTTGCAGCCATATATCTCGCTTCTAGTTGAGAAGCGGCTAGATCATCTCCATCATAATCTTCCTTCTCAACTTCTTGTTTCTCCTCTTCTTCCTGCTCTTCCAAGTCGATGATAGTCAATTCAATTGGATATGCCTGATCTTCTGGATATGGAGCGCCTTTTATTAACTCAGCCGCCTCATCATATTCAATTTCACCGACTGAAACACCCATAATTTGCTTAAAAATATAGTTCGTACCATGAAGTACTTCTTTGCGGCTTCTAAAGTTTCTTGCAAGATCTATTCTAAGACCTGACTCACGATCTTCACGAGTAAATCGATTATACTTTCCTAAAAATAAATTAGGCTCTGCTAGGCGGAAACGATAAATGGACTGCTTCACATCTCCGACCATGAAAAGATTCCCTTCATGCTCTATATCTTTTGTTACTAATCTTAAAATCGCTTCTTGAACCATATTTACATCTTGATACTCGTCAACAAGTACCTCATTAAATTGCCTTCTGCAATCTAAAGCTGCCGTTGACGGCGAAATGATCCCATTTTCATCTACTTCTGCTAGAATGTTTAAACAATAATGCTCCAAATCAGCAAAATCTACGAGGCCTTTTTCGGTTTTTACTTTACTAAAACGATATGAAAATTCTTTTACAAGGTAAACTAGCTGGGCAATATGTGGTTTCATTTCCCTCATATCACGAATAAAGCTTTCCGGTTTTCGTGAAAATAATTCTTCATGAATATCCTTTATGATTTTTTTCGCCTTATCTCGTAGTTTACTTGCTTTTTCAATTAAAGCTTGATCGTATTGGTCACCTTTACATGCTTTTGCCCTATTAAAGGATGATGATTGAATCGCTTTATAAAGTGCCTCCCATGATTCATTATTCGCTTCAATTAACATACTGACGATATGCAGATCGTCAATGAAATTTTCTGCCCTTGGTGCGGGGCCGCTTGGAAGCTTCGTTAGTGCTAATCCATATTCCAGCAATTGCTTTGCACCGTTAAGCTGAAGTTTAATATCTTCCATAAGAGAACGGGTAAAAGAAAGCTGTTCAATCCGTACCGTTTCATCTACCTCATACATTTCGATTATCGAGTTTAAGTATTGATCTGGTGATGAATTTGCTTGAGCAAAATCATATACATCACGAATAATATTTTGAAGTGCTGTGTCACTTCTGTCGTTTGTAAATGTATCAACTAGCGAAAAGAATGAATCATTGCCTTCCTTGCCATACTCCTCTTCAAAAAGCTCCTCAAGCACTTCATCTCTTATTAATTGTGCCTCTGTTTCATCTGCAATCCGAAAACCCGGATCAATGTCAATCATATAGTAATACTTGCGAATAATCTCTAAACAGAAAGAATGTAGAGTAGAAATGGCAGCTTTATTTAATAGGGTCAACTGTTTTCGTAAATGAGTAGATTTCGGGTTTTTACTTATTGCTTTTTCAAGTGCTTCACCTATCCGATGACGCATTTCTGCAGCCGATGCATTCGTAAAAGTAACAACTAATAGTTCGTCAACATTGATTGGTTCTTCTTCAGAAATGATTTTTTTTATCATCCGTTCAACAAGAACTGCTGTTTTTCCGGAGCCTGCTGCTGCAGCGACAAGAATGTCCTGACCTTTTGCCGTTATGGCCTCCCACTGTTCATCAGTCCAAGTTACATCAACTGGCTTAGACGGTATAGTCAACTTCATTCTTCTCTACCTCCTTTCTAATGAACTCAAGAACATCTTCCTTCGGTTTTGGAACAATCATTCTATATTCGTTCGACTCAAGTGATTCATCAAATTGACAAACAGATTTAAAAGAACAGAATGTACATGGGCTTTTGTCCTTCATTTTGTATGGAGAAATATGAACATCTCCGTCAATAATGCGATTGCCTGTTTCTTCATATTTGTTGCGAACAAAATGTCGCAAATAATCAAATTCTTGCTTGCTTGCCACTTTCGAACGTTTTGATATCGTGCCATCCTTTTTAAAGCCGGCAGATATAATGGCAGAATCACCAGTCTCTAGAGATTGATCCATTAATCTAATAACATTCTCATCTCCGAGCAATAAACCGTTCATTTTGAACCTTTTGAAAATCTCTTCTTCTATCTCCTCAAGTGTAAGAATTTTCGATGTATTAATCATTGGGTTATGAACATGGAAATAGAGAACCCCAGCTGGATTAGCTTTTGTCCCAATTAAAGCTTTAGAGTGGGCAATGATAATGTCCAAATAGGTAATCATTTGCAAAGCCAGTCCATAATAGACTTCATTCATATTTAAGTCTTTTGCACTTGATTTATAGTCTATTATCCGTAAATAAGTCTCGTTTCCTTCTACCGCCTTATCAACACGATCTATTCGACCCACAAGCTCCATTTTCGAACCATTTTTTAGTGGGAATTCTAGTGTTGGCAACTCGGCTTTCGGTCCGAATCCGAGTTCAAGTCCAACTGGAGAAAAACCACTTGATTTTGCGTGTTCACTTAAAATAAAAGAAGCACGACTAATAATTTGTTCTAATTTCCTTTTTATATAATAATGACGATTTGAGCTTAATAAAATTTCGTTCTGTAATTTCGGTGCAAGCATTTCAACCGCTTCTTGAGCAAGAATTTCACATTGATTACGTGATAGTTCTGTCCATGAAAGCTTATCCTTCTTAACTGTTTCAGCAATGTATTTTAAAGCTGCATGAAATAATTCACCGATATCGGGGGCTTCCAAACGGAAAATTTGTCTTTCTCTTAACTTAAGCCCATGCTGAGCATAATGCGAAAACGGGCAGCTATGAAATAATTCCATCCGTGAAACACTTGCTTGAATCTCATCTCCATATAAATCCTTGCTTATTTTTTCTCCGAGCTGCTTCGTTCGATTCTCATAATTAAGACTAGAAAATACTTTAAGGGCTGAACTACGTAAAGTTTCATTTCCTACATAATAATGATAAACATCCCACCAAAAATCAAATATAGGATAATGTCTTTTTTTCAACTGCAATTGAGAGGTTAAATAAGAAAGACTTGTATTTACATGTTCAACATATTCCAGCTGTTCATGTTCACTTAATTCAGCAGGATCAGCAATGTAATCATACTGTATACAGTCTGGAAATAAATCAGTTATTCTTTTTACATAGACTGATGGCAATAATGCCTTGCCTTCTTCATTTGCAAGCGGATAACTAATATAAAGCCATTTAGACGGAGTAACAAAGGTATTATAGGCCAAGAACTCTTCATCAAGCAGTCTTGTTTTGCTGCTTGGTGCAATTTTCAACCCTTTTGAAAGAAGACGTTCCCGGTCTTCATCAGCTAAAACACCTTCCTCAGAAAATTTAGCAGGAAATACGCCTTCGTTAAGTCCGATAATAAAGGCTGCTTTTATATTTGACAGACGTGACAGCCCTAAGTCCGCTACCATAATTTGATCAATGGCTGGTGGAACGAGTGTAAAGCGCAATGATTCCATCCCAGCATCAAGAATAGAGGCAAATTTTTTAATCGAAGCTTCTTCATCACCAAGCATTTCAACATATTGATCAAGCAGGTCGATTACCCCATTCCAAGCCTGACTATGTTCTCTAGCATTCACTAGTTCGCCTCTATCTTCAGCTGCTAAACTCCACGCCTCAAGCTTTGTTGGAATATCTAATTCTTCTAAAAATAAATAGATTGCTTCACAAAGCATTTTGCCGTTAACAGCTTTTTTTAAACGCGTAGATAAAGTTAAGAGTGGCTCTGTAATCATTTCTCTTAACGCGTTTATTTCTTGCTCAGTCTCTTTTTCTGCATCTGTTTGCGCGACGGTGGCAAACTCTAATCCTCTAATTCTTCTATATGTCCATTTTTTCTTCTGTGTCCATCTATCTCCTTGAATTCCGTAAGCAAGGCAATAATTTTCAAGCTTATCCATCTGTTCACGCAAACGGCTAGCGTCCATTGTAGTCGGAAATAATAATTCCGTTTTCACTGCTCTAAAAATCGGTTCATAACGCCAGTTTCCACTAATAATCTCTAGGCTTGAGCGAATGAATTCAAGAAGTGGATGATTTAGCATCGTTCTTTTTTGATCAATAAAATAAGGAATTTGATAATCTCGGAACACAGTCTCAATCATGTCTTTATATTCTTGACCATTTCTTGCTAAGATCGCAATATCGCGATAACGAAGCTCTTCTTTTCGGATGAGTTGTTTGATTTTTCGTGCTATCCCTTCAATCTCCGCTCTCCGATTGGACGCTTGTCCGATATGAATAGCTGTGTCTCCTTTAAAACATTTAGCTGGGCGAGTATCAAAATTCGCCTCAAGATGTTTTAATGAGGGGTGCTGCCATCTTTTCTGTACTTTAAATACTTTCTCTTCTATTTCAATTCCATTATGTTTAGCCATTTCATAAATTGTTTGATAATGCTCTCCTGAAATTCTAAACAAATGCAGCTCATCAGGTGGACTATTTTTAAAAGGCATATCTAAAGTGAAGGTAATTGTAATTTTTTTGCAAAGCTTCATGAGTTGTTCAACAATGACATATTCCTGCGGAGTAAAATTATAAAACCCATCAATATATACTTCCGCTTCTTTTAAATATTGAGATTTATGAGCTTTTTCTGCAAACAATCGGAAATAATCTTCAGAATCTACATATTTATTACTTAATAATTGTTCGAAATTTTGATAGATTAGTTCGAGATCATGAAGCTTATCCTGTAGTGCCTTGTTCTCAGCACCGACATGTGTTTGTTTATCATTTAATTCGGAAGGGGTCACACAATAGCGCTTAAACTCTGTAATAATTTGTTCAATTTGTTGAATAAATCCGTGCTTATCTGCAGCACGTTGAAATAATTTCAATTCATCTTTTTTATCTTCAATAATTTTACGGATAAGCATACTAATTCCAACGCCATTTAAGTGATAACGGCTAATTCCCCCTGTTTCCTGCAATATTCTCCAGGCAAGGCGTGTAAAAGAATAAACCTGGCTACGTACCATTCCGCCGAGACCAGGTGTTGTAATTAATTTATATTCTGATAGAAAAGTCATTTGTTCAGGTACTAAATAAATAATAGGACTGCCGTCTGGTCTGTGCTTAAGCTCATTTTGTATTTCATTTAGGCAATGAACGGTTTTCCCACTCCCAGAACGGCCAATTAATAAACTTACAGACATATATATTCACTTCCTTTACAACAAACGTTAATCTCTCCTATTCGTTATTTTATCATAGATTTTCTTTCTCGTTTTTTATTTAATCATTAGCTCTGTTAAACATGGCTGTTGATTTCCGCTCCAGGCTGCTCGCTTTCCGCGGGCGGTCCGGGAGCCTCCTCGGCACTATCGCACCTGCGGGGTCTCCCTTGTCCCTTCCTCCCGCAGGAGTCTCGCACCTTCCGCTCCAATCAACAGGCTCAAAAATCAATATTTAGCTTTAATACAGACAATCATTAAAGTAAAATTGAAAAAGCATGACAACTCGTCATGCTTTTTCTCCTAGCTTTCTTCATTCATTTTTATCCATTTTGCCAACAGCTGTTTCAATTAGAAGGATATATCCATATCATTGAGTGGCCAATACCGTAAATTGACCTTTCCAACTACTTGATCGGCTGAAATAAAGCCGAATCTCCTACCATCCCAGCTTTTGAGACGATTATCACCTAGAACGAAGAGTTTACCTTCTGGAACTGTTTTCATCCCAGTTATCTCTTCTAACGTGAAGTCTTCAGTAATTTGCATGCCTAATGCTTCTTTTTTATATTTTTCAAGATAGGGCTCATCAACCTTTTCGCCGTTAATATAGAGCTCATCATTACGATATTCTATTTTGTCCCCTGGAAGACCAATGATTCTCTTTACAAAGTCTTCTTTTTTATTGTGATGAAAAACGATGACATCGAATCGGTGTAGCTCTCCGACTTGATAGCTCAATTTATTTACGATAAGTTTATTTCCATCTACAAGAGTTGGTTCCATTGATTCTCCTTGAACAACATAGTTCGAAAAGAAAAAAGTGCGGATGAAAATAAAAATAATCAAACCGATAACAAATGCCTTTATCCATTCAAATCCTTCTTTTTTCAATGCTTCCTTCATTGTCACTCCTCCGTTTACATTTACTATTTTTACTTAATTGTTTCTATCTTTTTCCACACTCATATTCATTTTTATTTCAATTCTCTTCCCTACATACCATAGGATGAAGATAATAAGGCCAACAATCGCTGTTCGAACTGGCTGTGTGATAAGTGCTTTAATATCATATCCTACAAAGCTCATCGTAAAAATCATAACCGCTTTTCCTGTTAATACAGCAAGTATATATTGAGCAATGCTAATTTTTGACAATCCTGCAACAATATTAACAACTGCTGAAGGTGTGAACGGAAAACATAGGAGAATAAATAATGGGCCAAAACCATGTTTTTCTACCCATACCATTAGTTTTTGAACTTGTAAGTTATTTTTTATTTTACCTAAAATTTTCTTTTGTCCATATTTACGAATTAATAAAAAAACTAACAATGCTCCGATCGTTGATCCTATCCAAGAAAACAAAAAGCCTAGCCATAGACCGAACGCATTTGCATTTGCCATTACAAATAGAAAGAGTGGCAGAAAAGGCAAAAAGGCCTCAATCAACGGCAACAAAATTCCTGGTATTGGTCCAAAGGAACGATATTTTTCAATTAATTCCATAATATGCTCAAGTGTAAACCAATCTTTAAAAAATTCGTAATCCATTTAAAATCTCCTCGTACATCACAGACGAATAGGCTCTTCTTTATAAAACCCGAATTAATCTATATCTTTGAAATGGTCAGTCCAGTTTATACGTCGCTGACCAAGGCGCTTGCGCTTTTCTTTATTGTACACCTATTTTGGATAAAAATAATTTATTTAGCAAGAAATTCGTGAATTGCTTGTTTATTTTTTTCAAAGTCAATGGCTAAGACCGCACCACTCCCATTAACTCTCTCATTACGATACGTTCCATCTACTGGTATTCTCAATGTTTCAATTTGACGATTTTTTTTAGAAATAAAATCTTTGCCTATATACAGTATATCCGTAGTGTCCATATTTGTATTAACAAAAGGTGTCATGACGCCCATTAATTTAGGCAGTTTCGCTACCGTTCCAAAATTCGTAAATTGTTTTGCAATTTCCTTCATCGTCTTTTGCTGACGTTCAACTCTTCCAAAATCTCCGACGGCATCATGTCGAAAACGGACATATCCAAGTAAATGCTTCCCATCAAGTCTTTGCAGTCCAGGTTCTAGTTTCACACCAATATAAGCAGACATTTCCTTTTCAACGTCAATTTCTATTCCTTTTGGAAATGCTTCATCTATTAAATTAACAAAGCCATCAAAATCAACAATCGAATAGTATTGCAGATCAATATCGAAATTTTCTTTAATTGTTTGTCTTAGTAATTCTGGTCCACCATAAGCAAATGCGGCATTTAGTTTATTTTTTCCATGACCAGGTATATCAACATACGTGTCTCGCATGAGCGACATTAATTTGTAAGTGCCTTTTTTAGGGTGATATTGTGCGATCATCATTGTATCTGACCTTGCTTTCTTCCCATGTGAATCATTACCGATTAATAGAATATTTGTTCCGCCAAATTGATCTTTATCACCGTTAAACTCATATTCCTCTTGTGCAACATTACTAGCTTTCTTTTCAGATTTCATAACTCCTTGTTTAAATTGAAAATAAGAATATCCAATTACCGCTAAAAACAAAAGAAAAAGGACTAAAACAAACTTTTTCAATATTCCCTTCTTCGGTTTCTTTTTATTTTGATATCGTCCAGATCTCATATTTAAGATTCCTTTCTTTACATACTCTGTTCAAAACCTTCAACTATATATGACTACTTATTGAATGAAAAAGTTTCTTTTATTTATATGGTATTTTCTGTATTTCTATTAAAAAACCGTAAGTCTATTAGACTCACGGTTTCTTGTTCTTATTAAATATTATATTTTATTGTAAATAATTAGTAAACCAGTCCTTAATATAATGGAGGCGGCTGATTCTTAAGTTTGGCTTTCCACTTCTAGAAAGTTCATGATTTGATTCAGGAAAACGAATAAACTTTGTTGTTTTCTTATTATGTTTTAAGGCAATAAATAATTGTTCTGCTTGCTCGATCGGACAGCGGTAATCTTTTTCACTATGAAGTATGAGAAGTGGTGTTTCCACATTTTCTACATAAGCAAGTGGTGAGTGCTTCCAAAGTGTTTCCATATTATTAAGCTTACTTTTAATTTGCCATTCGGTGAAAAAATAGCCAATATCACTTACACCATAAAAGCTAATCCAATTCGAGATGGAACGCTGAGTTACTGCTGCTTTAAAACGGTTCGTATGACCAACAATCCAATTCGTCATGAACCCACCATAGCTCCCACCTGTTACACCTAAACGATTTTCATCGATAAAATCATAATTCGCCAATGCATAATCGACTGCCTGCATGATATCTTCGTAATCTTTCCCTCCATAATCACCTCTAACGGCATCGACAAAATCTTGACCATAGCCGTGACTACCACGAGGGTTTATAAATAACACACCGAATCCCTGTGCCGCAAGGCATTGAAATTCATGGAAATAAGAATTTGCATACATCATATGTGGACCACCGTGAATTTCGATAATTAACGGATATTTTTCACCTTCTTGAACATTTACTGGCTTCATAATCCAGCCATGTAAATCCCATTCATCCGATGATTTGAATTGAAATGGCTCCGCCCTTGCAACAGCTGTTTCATTGAAAAATTGCTCATTTATATTTGTTAACTGAACTAATTCACCTGTTGGCACTGCGAGCAAAAATAAATCTCCTGGATTTGTTGGTGTACTAATGGCAGCAACTCCCCGATCTAATTTTCCACCAGTAGAAAATCCGTACACATGCTGATTATCCAATAAAGCGGGATACATTTCACCATCTATGGAGCCGTAATAAACAACTGTATTTCCATTATCAGTTGCTAAGAAATAAAAGCTACGGTTATCTTCCCCCCACAAAACACCTGGTGTAACTGTACCTTGCTGAAAATCTCCGATTGCATAGTCGCCAACAAGGAGATCGGAATCAGCCGTCATACACGTAAGCTGTTTCTCAAAAATATGATAAACCCAAAGTTTCGTAATGGTTGCATTTTCATATTCTCTTTCATGTCCAAACATACCTAGATAATGTCCGTCATGAGACCATGTTACATTTCCAAAGTTCCCAATTTCATTTGTAATATTTTCTAATTCTTTCGTTTCTAAATGAAATAGGTAGACATCATTTATAAAAGAAAAATCTTTGTCCTCACATAATTTAGCTGTAAGAGCAATCGTTTTTCCATTAGGAGACCAGCTCTGCAGCTGAAAATCATGCTCCCCTGATACTAGTAATTCCACTTCTTCCGTATCAAGATGAACGGTTGCTATTTGATTATACTTTCCATCCCAAAATCCAGAGGCATCAGATTTATACGTCATCTTATCCACTTCAAGCGGTTCTAAACTCTTTTCTTTTTCCTCCGTGCTTTTTTCTGCCTCTGTTAAGGCTTCATTTTTCTTTAAAGCCGTATTAAAGGCAATCATTGTTCCATCAGGTGACCAGACCGGATTTGACGCTCCATTTAGACACTCCGTCAATTGTCGAGCCTCTCCTCCACCTTTATTCAACACATAAATTTGGTTTTTTCCACTTCTATTAGAGACAAATGCCAATTTTTCTCCATCCGGTGACCAACGTGGCGTCATATTGCGATATTCACCAAACGTCCATTGAACAGGCTTTGTTTTTTCTTCAATGTTTATGTAGTACAAATTAGCTGCATATTTATTTTCCTTTTCAAGCATTGTCGTCTCAACGTATATGCAGTCTACACCATTTGCAGCAAGCTGTGGATCTGTTACTGATTTTAATTGATAAAGATCTTCCGCTTGTATTACTCTTTTTTTCGTCATCTTCATTCACCCTTTACTAAATTGACTCTCCCAATTTATTTCGACACTAGAAATAAATTCCCTTTCTTATCACAAAAATATTTTTATAAAAAATCACACAGTTAAATTTTTCCTAATATAATTGGCTTGCAAAAGAGATAATGCCAAGATAAAATAAGAACAGATGTTCTGTTTCTATGTAAAAAACGTTTATAGATTATTAATAGCTATATCTCTTAGTTTGCAATGAAAAATGTCTTTAATTTGAGAGGAGATGGAGGGTTTTGACGAAAATTCCTGAGAAGGATCGGAACATTATTGAACAGGCCATTTATTTACCAATGGTCATAACGGTTTTGAATCGGGATCTTATTGTCATTAGCAAAAGTCCTTTTAAACTTAAACAGCCCTATTTAAATTTAATTGATGAAACAATAAAAATGATTCAAATAGAGCTTACAGACGTAAAACGCTACATGAATAAAAATAAGCTGAAAGTACAGCAGCTAAGAACTGATGAGGCGTTTACGATGTTTTTATTTTTTTATAAGGGATATGAGGAACAGCATAACTACTTTAATCCCCGCCTCCGTAACAGAGTACAAGAGTTAATGGAGTTCTATTTATGTAAAAGGCAGCTTTTACAGCAGCAAAAGATATGTGCGAACAAACAAAATCATGAGTTTATTGCAGATTAGCAAGCTGTAAACCCCCACTTCAAGAAGTTGAGGAAACAATAATTTAAATGTGGGAGCAACAGCCCTTATGACAGAATGTTTTAATCAGGAGGAAAATACAGGACGCATGAGCACAAATAGCTCGACCTAATCAATACCTTTCTTAGCATAGGAGGTTATTCTTTCTATATGGTTAAAGTTTCTCCTGCCATTAATAAAATATAAGGCTTTTCTTTCTGATTCCTCAATTCTGCTAATTAAAGTATTCTTCAGCAATGCCGTTCTTAATAATTGATTATTAAAGGAATTAGAAGAAATCGGTATTGAAAGATGCTGATTGTTTTTAAAAACAACCTGTGTATTTTTTGCATCCGCTCGCTTATGATATTGAATATGCTCAAGTGAAATCCAAATGCATTTAGAGTTACTCGCTGAAGTTGTTGGAAAAAAGTAAATGAAGTTTGTGGGGTCGACTGTAATTGGTGCTTTGTGGGTAATACCTGTTAGCTGGGTGGTGCCTTCTTTTCGACCTTCATAGCTAGATCCAAAGAATTTACAGCTAGTTTTAATAATGTCAATAGGTTTGAATGGAGAAACAATAATATCCTCAAGCTCCCAAACTTGTGAATAAATCTTGCTCCCATATTGAATAGGCATAATAATCATTGTATTCGGGTTAATTTCATACTCCTCGATCAGTGGAGTCTTTATGGTATTACTCATCATCTCATCTCCCTTACAACTAATCTGCCACCTCATCATACCAAAAATTTGTCAAAACATTTCATTCTTTTCAAAAAGTTAATAATTTGTTCATAATTCAGTTTCTTTTGTAAATGGGCTGAAAATTTTAAAAATTTAGTTAATAATTGATTAAAACCCCATATAATAATAAAAAGCATTGGGGTGATTTTCGTGAATGAAAAATCATACACGGAGCTAATGAAAAAAAGTGCTATGAAAAAAAAGCGACGCAAAGAAGCATATGTATTAGAGCTTTATATTGATATACTGCTCTCTGAAATTTTAATGAATATAGAAAAAGAACAATTAATAAAAAAGATCGATGCGGCTATTGATGAAGGAAATAAACAAGTATTTATGGATTTATCCAAACAATACAAGGAATTAACGAGGCGTTACGGCACATAGAAGAGCGGGAGGACGTTCAAAACGTTCTCCCGCTCTCTTAGTAAGTATTAAAAAATAAATTTATTAAAAGGGCTCTGTTAAAAGACTATGTTGATTTATGCACTGTTGATTGGAGCGGAAATCAACAGCCGTGTTTAACAAAAGCTATTAAAAAATTATTTTGGTGAAAAAGAGCCTCCTACTCACTATACTTAGAACGATTCTTCACTTCATATTCCTCAAGTCTCGAAATGCGTTCAAGCATTGTTGGATGTCCATAACGAAATATTTTCACGAGGATAGGAGGATTCACTTGACTTAAACCCGCTCGAGTAAGCTCCTGAAATGTTTGAATTCCAGCACCTACATCGCTTGTCAACTCAATGGCATATTTATCAGCCCGTGATTCTTGATAGCGAGAAACAAAATTAGACAATGGACTGGAAATAAATAAGAGCATAGAAATAATAAGCAAAAATAACGGCAGCGAACGGATATCTTGAATAGCTCGAATCTTAAAAACCTCTCCCCACCTATGAATAACAAATTTCATTATTCGAGCTGTCAAATAAAGACCAACAAGGGAAAGCAGTAAATAACCAGCAATGCCAAAATAAATATGTTTTTCGACGTAATGTCCCATTTCATGGGCCATTATAAATAAAATCTGTTCTTCTGATAGTCGATTTAAGGTTGTATCCCAAAGAACAATTCTCGAGTTTGATCCAATTCCATTTACATAGGCGTTCAATGCATTAGTTTTTTCCGACATATTTACTTCGTACACATGCTCGGCAGGAATGTTGGCTTTATTAGCCAGATCTAAAATCTGGGCTTCAAGCTCTTTATTCTTCAAAGGATAAAAATCATTATACAATGGGTCGATCACAACCGGCTGTAAAAACATCATAAATAAAGTAAAAGGGATCGATAAGAACCATGCATAAAGCCACCAGCGCTTTTGACTTTTTTGAATAAGCCAATAAAGGACTGTAATGATCATTAACATTGTGCCATAATTAACCCAAAAATCGATTACTTCATCCTTCATCCAGCTCGTAAAGGACTGGGTCGAAATATTATATGCTTTTGAAAATGAATAGCTAATATAACTCAGTGGAAATGTCGCAATAAAAGCAAAAACGGAAAGCCAAATAAAATAAATAGCTGTTTGTAAAAACTTATATTTCGATGATTGAGCAGCCCATTTTTTTATAGTGTTTGAAAGACCAAGCAACAATATAAAAAGATAAAATAACCATTCAAATGGAGTGGATAAGAAAAACAATAAATTTCTAATCTTCGAATATTCCTCGCTAAGCATTAACTCTCTAGCATTTAGGAATGTCACGGGATCAGCACTTGTTCCCTCAAACTCGAATGATAAGCTCGTATCAGCAAAATAAAATAAATACCAATAAAAAAATAACCCATATAAACAATAGGCAATCACTCCGTAAAAGCCTATCTTTCTAGCCATTTATCTCTCCCCCTTTCGTACAACCCTTCAATAGTTAGTTTAGTTTAAAAATCTATATTTAGAACAATTTCTTATCGAAGAATCCGAATACAAATCTTGTAATAGTTTGTACCATTATTATAGCTTATTGCATTTAGAAAAAAATTAATAAAAAAAACGGATCAACATGGAAGTGAACCGAATTTTTTTAAATAATATTCTCTTCATAAGGGCTAAATTAATAAGGAATAAAGAGATAAAACAGCAATCGAACCCAACACGACAACAATTACATTTGCACCAAAATAAGCAGCCACTATAGCCACCACTGCACCTAATAATCCGAACCAAATATCTTCATTGATAAAAAAAACACCTGGGAAGATAAGCGCTCCTAAAGTGGCTGATGGAACATTTTTTAAAACACCTTGGAGAAATGAAGGCAATTCTACCCCTTTAAAAAGCACGAAAGGAAGCATCCTTGGAAGATATGTAGCAACACCCATTCCAATAATGAGCCAAATGATTTGATTACTCATTTTCTATTCTCCTTTGCTTGTTTTTCATTCCTTCAATTGCCTCAATAATTATGGAAGCCAAAAGGGTTGAGCATACGATGGACCAACCTGTGGAAAGGACATTTGTCAGTGTGAAAATTGTATTAAAACAGGCAGCAAGAACGGCTAAAAAAATTACTTTTGCACTTTTTTTCATTGAAGGAACTAATAGGCCGATAAACATAGCATACAGAGCTATAGACATACTTTCTTGTAAGATTTGCGGCAAACCTGCCCCAAGGAGAAAACCAAGTCCAGTAAAAACAACCCAGCTTAAATAAGAAATACCATTCAGCCCAAACATAAAACTTTTGCCAACTTCCCCATCTTTCATGGCTGCAACCGAAAATGATTCATCCGTTACACCAAAAGAATAAATAATTTTATACAAGAGATGATCTTCTTCACTTTTTTCATTAAGAACCGTGGACATTAGGAAATGCCTTATATTTACAATAAAAGTTGTTAAAATAATTTCGAAAGCCCCAGTTCCAAGTGAGATCAAGCTAAGCGAAATAAATTGAGAAGCTCCAGCAAAAACGATGATACTCATTAAAACAGCTTCACTAAATGAAAGACCTGTAGTCTTTGCAAGCAGCCCAAAAGTCATTGCTACTGGAGCATAGCCGATTGCAAGCGTAATTCCTGACTGTAGCCCCTTTTTAAATTCCGATTGTGTTTTGTTTACTGTTAGCTCTAACAATTCTTTCACCACCACAATAATTTCGAAAAATTCTTTTTAAAAATACGTTATAATAACTATAATGAATATTATAACATCTATATGTTATAATATATTATACAAATGTATGTTATAATAAACAATACCTTCGGAGGAAATAATGGAGAATATTCAAAAAAATATCGGCTCTAACTTAAGGAATATTCGTAAATCGAGAGGATACAGTCTTGACTCCACAGCCGAAATTACAGGAGTAAGCAAGGCAATGCTAGGACAAATTGAACGTGGGGAATCAAATCCAACCGTTACAACATTATGGAAAATTGCTAGTGGTCTCAAAATTCCTTTTTCATCCCTTATGTATGAAGAACCATCTGACATTTTACTCGTTGATTTAAAAACAATTTCTCCAATTGTCGAATGCAATGGAAATTATCGTGTCTATCCGATTTTTCCTTTTGATCCACGGAAAAAGTTTGAAATCTACACAGTAGAAATTGAACCGGGCTGCGAACATACTTCTGATAAGCATAATGAGGGAGTCGAAGAGCATCTTACTGTCATGTCTACAGGAACATTAGAAATGCAAATTGGCGAACAGTCTATCCTTATTCACTCAAAAAATTCAATTCGTTTTTTAGCAAATAAAATGCATACTTATAAAAATAATGGTGAAAAATTGCTGACATTCCAACTTGTCATGTATTATCCATAAAATATTCGAAGGCATATCACATTTTTCGTGATATGCCTTATTTTCGAACTGATTATATTAAAACAGCCTTATCACTGTTCATTTTTTCTCCACGAATACGCTGGAATTCAAGCAGAAGCTTATCAACTGTTAGCTTTTGTTTTTGCTCTTCATTCGCTTCAAAAATAAGCTGGCCTTTATCCATCATAATGAGCCTATTCCCTAAATCTAAAGCTTGTTGCATGTTATGTGTTACCATTAAAGTCGTGAGCTTATACGTTTCCACAATTTCTTTCGTCAATGCCGTAATTAGCTCAGCTCTTGCCGGGTCTAATGCCGCAGTATGCTCATCAAGAAGGAGAATTTTTGGTTCAGTAAAGGTTGCCATTAATAATGAAAGAGCTTGCCTTTCCCCACCAGATAGTAAACCGACTTTTGCCTGCAAACGATTTTCAAGTCCGAGATGAAGAGTCTCAAGCTTCTCTTGAAAGAAATTCCGTCTGTCCTTAGAAACACCTTTCTTTAGACCACGTGAAGTCGTTCTTGAATAAGCAATTGCAAGATTTTCCTCAATCGTCATTGCAGGAGCTGTTCCAGCCATCGGATCTTGAAAAACACGGCCAATTAATCTTGACCTTTTATGCTCCTTTACAAAGGTGACGTCATGATGATCAATTATTACTTGCCCTAAATCTGGGATCATCTTCCCAGAAATAAGATTCATTAATGTCGACTTTCCCGCCCCATTACTGCCGATCACGGTCATGAAATCTCCCGGCTTTAAATGGAGATTCATTTGTTGCAATGCAATTTTTTCATCTGGAGTACCTTCATTAAAGACTTTATGAATCTGTTTTAACTGTAGCAAGTGGTTCACCACCTTTCTCATATGCTTTTTGTGCTATTCTCCGCCTTTTACGCTGTTTTTCCCGTTGTTTTTCAATGATCTTAGGAAGAATAAGTGCGCAAACAACGATAAATGCTGTAATAAGCTTCATATCGCCTGTTTCGAGAAATTCAACACGCAAGGCTAATGTGACAATAATACGATAAAGGATCGCTCCACCGATTACAGCAAATGTTGCTCTTACAATCGATTTCGCACCAAAAATCGCTTCTCCGATAATAACGGATGCTAAGCCAATTATGATCATTCCGATCCCCATGCCAACATCACTGAATCCATTGTATTGTGCAATAAGAGCTCCTGAAAGAGCTACTAATGCATTTGATAAGCCAAGGCCAAGAATTTTTAATAAATCTGTATCTGCAGAAAAACTGCGGATCATCGTTTCATTATTCCCTGTTGCCCGAATCGCTAAGCCAATATCTGTTTTTAAGAATTGATCAATGACAAGTTTTACGAGAAAAGCAAGTATGAGCATAAGGATAAGAATTCCCCATGTTTTTGGTACAAAACCAGGAATCATGGCTTGTATTGCCTTGTCCAAACCAAGTCCTTGCCAAAATGCTGTTAATTTCGTAATCACCGTTTCTTCTGTTAAAAGTGGAACATTTGATTTCCCCATAATTCGTAAGTTAATTGAATATAAAGCGATCATCATTAGTATTCCGGACAGAAGAGGATTTATTTTTCCCTTCGTATGGAGGATCCCAGTTATACAGCCTGCCAAAAAACCGCAAACTAGAGCGATAAGAGTGGCAAGGAATGGATTAGTCCCGCCAACAATTAAAATAGCTGCTACTGCCGCTCCAGTAACGAAGCTTCCATCCACTGTTAAGTCAGGAAAATCTAAAATTCTAAATGAGAGATAAACTCCCAACGCCATTAAAGCATATATCGCCCCTGCTTCAATTGAACCAAAAATGGCTGTAGGCATATAACTCTTCCTTTCTAATGTGTAAAATTTTATTCAATGAATTCTGCAAGATTATTCCAGTCCTCTTTTAGATCTACATTCATTTCTGAAGCCGCTTTTTTATTAATTAGTAGCTTTAAGTTTTGTGGATATTGAACGGGAAGCTCTGCAGGCTGTTTTTCACCCTTTAAAATTTTGGCAGCCATGACGCCAGTTTCATAGCCAATATCACTATAGTCAAACCCATATGCAGCAAATCCGCCACGTTTTACAGAATCTAACTCGCCAACGAAAAGTGGAATGTCTTGATCGTTTGCAACTTGAATGACTGATTCTAGTGCTGATACAACTGTGTTATCCGTAATAACATAGAAAACATCAGCCTTCCCAATTAAAGATTCTGCAGATTGCTTCACTTCTGAAGATGTAGAAACTGTTGCCTCAGCAAGTTTTAAGCTCGTTCCTTTTAACGCCTCTTTTACAATATCAATTTGAGAAACCGAGTTTTGTTCACCAGAGTTATAAATAACTCCTACTGTTTTACCTGGAAAGTTATCATCGATAAACTTAACCATATTAGGAATCGCATCTGGGTGCATATCAGTCGTCCCAGTGATGTTACCACCTGGATTCTCCATTGAAGGTACTAGCTTTGCTCCAACAGGATCTGATACAGATGTAAAGACAATTGGAATATCCTTTGTTGCATTTAAAGCACCTAATGCACTTGGAGTTGAATTAGCAAAAATCAAATCTACTTTATCACCGACAAAATTCGTTGCAATCGTCTGGTTGTTATTTTGATCTCCTTGAGCAATTTGAATATCATATGTTACGTCAAGACCTTCATCTTCCAAAGCTTTCTTAAATCCATCGAGTGCCGCATCAAGTGAAGGATGCTCAACGATTTGCGTTACGCCAATTTTATAAGAGTTTCCAGAGCTTGTTTCTGAATTTTTACTTTCTCCTGCATTATTGCTTGCATTATCGGTCCCACAACCACTTAAGATTGCAACACCTATTAAACTAGTCGCCGCGAGGGCTTTGAATCTATTAATCATTTTTTCATCTCCTCATTTTTCACTCGAACGCTTTTATGCTTTTACGCTTTTATTCATTAAATTATAAGTCTAGTAAAGGATGGATTTCAAGTGATTTTTATTATTTTCAAAAAGTTTTCAACATTTCCTTTTTAAAAATGATCTTAATTAAGATCATTTTTCTATATAAAAAAAACCTGCATAGTTTACGCTTTGGAGATTCATCCACTAATTGGATCAATACTCTGCACGCATCCATACAGGCGATTTCAAATATGACAAACTTCATTTATTCTCCTTTAAAATTGGGCTTTCTCTTCTCTGCAAAAGCTGCAAGCGCCTCCGATCGATCCGCTGTTGGAATAATAACCTCATATGCTTTTCTTTCCATTTGCAAACCTGTTTGGAGGTCGACACCCATCCCGTGTTTAATGGCAAATTTCGCTTGTTGGATGGCAAGTGGTCCATTTGCTAGCATTTGTTGCGCAAGCTCAAGACTGGCATTTAGTAACTCGTTTTTTTCGATAACTCGATTTATCATCCCATATTCCGTTCCTTCTTCTGCTGTTAACCTTTTAGCAGTTAAAATTAATTCCAGCGCTTTCGCCTGTCCTATTAGTCTTGGCAAACGCTGTGTGCCACCCGCACCTGGAATGATCGCCAAGCTCGTTTCAGTTAGTCCTATTAAAGCTCCAGAGGCAGCTACACGAAAATCACATGCTAGCGCAAGCTCCATTCCTCCGCCAAATGCAAACCCATTTATTGCCGCTATCGTTGGTTGAGGCAACTGATCAATTAATGAAAACACTTCACCGATTTTATAAAGATTCCGTCGAACCTCTACATCGGTTAATGTCCTCCGCTCTTTTAAGTCTGCCCCTACACTAAATGCTTTTTCACCTGAACCAGTAAATATGACAACTCTTATTTCAGTGTCAGTGCGAATTTCTTCGACTACCTCCTGTAGCATAGTTAATGTTTCAAAGTTGAATGCATTCAACGCCTCAGGTCGGTTAATCATAATGATCGCTATATGCTCTTTTTTCTCAACAATAACTGAACTCATTTTTCTCCTCCTCATTGTTTTTGTAATTTAGCGCTTCCGCTTTTCTTTGTCTAGCTTCCGCTTTTCTTTTTCAATTCGCTATTTTTGCTAAAAAACCTTTTAATAAAAAAATCTTAGCTTCGCCATGTCCTTTTCGGCGAACGCTAAGATTTTCTTAATGGCTCTATTTTTTTACTGTAACACTTGTGCTTTTAAAGCTCTTCGTAAAATTTTCCCCGTCGTATTCTTCGGCAGTTCTTCTATAAATTCAATTGAGGATGGAATTTTATATTTTGCCAAATGCTCACTGCAATATTCAAGCAGCTTAGCTTCTGTTAATGCTTCGTTTTTCTTTACAACATAGCATTTAACCGCTTCCCCTACATTCGGATCTGGCACACCAATGACAGCAGCTTCTACAACATCCTCATGATCATATAGCACCTCTTCCACTTCTCTTGGGTACACATTATATCCACCAACAATGATTAATTCCTTTTTACGATCGACAATGTAAAAATAGCCTTCCTCATCCATTTTTGCTAAATCCCCTGTATAAAGCCACCCATCTTTAATTGTAGCCTGTGTTTCTTCAGGCATTTTATAATAGCCTTTCATCACGTTTGGTCCACGAACAATAAGTTCTCCAACCTCCCCAACAAGAACTTCTTCCCCAAGCTCGTTGACAACTTTGTTCTCAACATTCACGATCGATTGACCGATAGAGCCTGGTTTTCGAGGACGATCAAGCGGATTAAAGCAAGTAACTGGTGAAGCTTCTGAAAGTCCATATCCTTCAGAAATCAATACGTTAAACTTCTTTTCAAAGCCCTTTAATAATGCAACTGGCATTGATGAACCACCTGAAATGCAAAGTCTTAGTGAACCCAAATCGCCGCCATAGCCTTCTGCATATTGAAGCAGGAAATTGTACATTGTTGGTACACCCGCAAATACAGTTACTTCATATTTCTTCACAATTCTAAAAATTTCTTGCGGACTAAATTTTGGATCAATAATAATGGTGGCTCCATTCATAAGGGGCGCATTTAAGGCAACTGTTAAACAAAAAACATGAAACATTGGAAGTGTTGTAATAACTCGATCACTTTCATTCATATGCAAATAGTCACTAATATCCTTCGCATTACTGAATAAATTTTTATGTGTTAACATTGCACCTTTTGGTTTTCCTGTTGTACCTGAAGTATAAAGAATAATGGCTACATCATTCTCATCGGTTTCCGCTTCTTTAAACTGTAAATCACCAGCTGCTAAGACATCTGAAAACGATTTCATTTTAGAAGATACTGATAAGCTTTCAAGATTAACATTTGCTCGATTTCCTTGAGGTGTTTCGCAAATAATATAGTTCTCAACTTTAGGCAATACATGATGTACTTTCTCAGCCAATGGCAAGAGGAGATCAAGCATAACAACTGTTTTCACATCACCGTTATTAATAATGTAGCCGATTTCATCAGGCGTATATATCGGATTGATCGGAATGACCGTTGCGCCAAGACGAAGTGCTCCATATAAGCTAATAACAAAATGTGGTGAATTTCCTAACAGTAATGCAATATGATCCCCTTTTTTTACCCCTATTTCTGCTAGCCCCGCTGCAAATTTCGTTACTGCCCCATCAAGTTCAGCATATGTACTCGACTGGTCCATAAAGTAATATGCTTGTTTTTCTCCCATTTTTTTTGCTGTTTCATGAAGTTGTTCAGTTAATTTCATTTCCCCTTCCCCCTTTAATGAATGAATAATCATTCATTTTTAATAAAAAATTTTCTAAATATATTATATTGAAAGAAAGTTATGTATTCAAGGAAAAAAAACACTTTGCCATATTTTTTACAAAAATAACCGAACGGCCTATTCCGTTCGGTTCACTGATTAATGTATATATTCATCTCCAACTAAAATAGTTGAGATTGCCTCTGTTGGAATGACAAATTCTATTACTCCCATATAACCAGGGGCAACTTCATATTTGTCGAAAGAAATAACAAGTTTACCTTCATTATTAATATAGAAATTTTGATCTTTTTTAATCGTTTCAAACAATTCTACTAAGTTTTCATCTTCAAGCCCAGCGTCAGCAACCCAATAAGTTTTGCCGGCGTCGATATCTTTCACTTCTTCTCGCATTTGTTCTTTAATATTCTCGCTTATAACAGTAACATAACGATCATCTTTAAAGAGCATTGGTAAGCTTAATAAGATCTCTTTTTTCTTGTCAATCGTATCATATGTCATCGTTGTTGAAGATGAACCAACCGTGTTTACAACATATCGAGCAATTGACAAAATTTGGTCATTATCTGTTTTTATTTCATAGCCACTATCAACGCCAAGATGTCCGTCAACTCCGTCCTTATCCATTTCCTCGATATCCTTCATAAAACCTTCATATAACTCTTTACCTTCTTTTAAATACTTTTCATTTAAACTATTTGCAAGCTGCTCATTTTCCAAATCCTTAATAGCTGGTACTTTTATATTTGCTTCATATTTATCGTCTTTTTCAACATTAAATTCAGTAAATGTAAGTACCTTTACAACACTGCCGACTAAAGGTACATCTGCAAGTGCTTTAGCCATTGCCGGACTTGTATTAATTCCGACTGTAAAAATAACAGCTGCTGCTGCAACTCCTGAAAACCATTTATAATTATTTTTTTTCTTTCTTTTGCCTGTCTTCAAAGCTCTTTCGACAACAAAGTCTAACTCATCTGGAATTGGAATATTATTATAATCATTCTTTATTTTTTCGATTTTTTTATCCATGTTATTTTACCTCCGCAAAATGCTCGTCTTGCATTTCAATTCGCAAAATTTTCAATGCCTTGTATAAGCGTGTTTTAATCGTATTCGTATTTTCTTCTAGGACAGCAGCAACTTCTTCAATTTTCAAGTCTTCAAAATACCGTAATACAATAATATTGCGATATTCAGGAGGAAGCTGCTCTATCGCTCGCTCCAAATCAAGATTATCGTAATGATCTTCTTTTCCTTGACTAATAAATTCCATCGTTTCTGCGTCGATAATATGAACCCGCTTATGTTTCCGTAAAAAATCCAAAGATGTATTGACAACAATTCTGTAAAACCAGCTTTTGAGCATCTTCTCATCTTGGAGTGTATGGAAAGAGACCATCGCTTTATGAATTGAATCCTGAACAATATCTAATGCATCTTCTTTATTTTTTACATAGCTGAAAGCAAGGCGATAAAAATTTTCTTTATTTCCTCTAACAAAATCGACAAATACCTCTTCATTAAATTTCTTCAACTTTTTCATCCCGCAAAAAGGCTCCTTTTTTGCTTATTATTTGTATACAGTATATAGACGCATAAGCAATAATAAAAAGTTTTTGTTTTTTCAACACAAGCGACTGGTTTTACGATCTTTTGTTCAATTTTCAGTAAGTTAACCATCCAAAATATATACCTGAAACATAGGAAAGAGCGTTTCTTAAGTAGAAACGCTCTCATAGCTTAATATATTAAATTTAAAAAATCCTCTTTCGTAATGTTTCCAAAATAATATTTAATATCAACATCTTTGAGGGCTTTTTCTATTTCTGCCTTTTCATAACGTAAACCGATAAGCTTGTCTTCAATTTCATTCACATCGCCAACTCCAAAAAAGTCGCCGTATATTTTACAATTATCAATTGTGCCTTTATCTACCTCTAGACGAATATCAATTTGACCGACTGGAAAACGATGAGAGTGCTGTAAATTAAATTTTGGAGATTTCCCATAATTCCAATCCCAATTTCGATATCTTTCTTCCGAGAGTTGATGAATTTTTTGCCAATCTTCATCTGTAAGTTTATATTCCTGCACTTTATTCTTGCCACCAAAAATATACTCTAGTAAAAGCATCCGAAACTCTTTAATCGAAATTTTTTCCTGTAGAAACTCTGAAATATTAGCGACACGGCTACGAATTGATTTAATCCCCTTTGATTCTATTTTATCCTTTTTTACTTTTAAAGCTGAAACAACACTATCAATTTCAGAATCAAACAGTAAAGTGCCGTGGCTAAACATTCTGCCTTTTGTTGAAAATTGTGCATTACCAGATATTTTTCTTCCTTCCGCTGTAATATCATTGCGCCCGCTCAATTCAGCATGAACACCAAGCTTCTTTAAAGCTTCAATAACAGGCTCCGTAAATTTCAAGAAATTATGAAAGCTTTCTCCATCATCTTTCGTAATGAAGCTGAAGTTTAAATTTCCTAAATCATGATAAACTGCTCCACCACCTGATAGCCTGCGAACGACATGAATGCCATTTTCATCCACATATTCTGTATTTATTTCTTCAATTGTATTCTGGTTTTTCCCAATAATAATGGATGGTTCATTTATGTAAAATAACAAATAAGTTTCATTAATATCTAAATTTTTCAAAGCATATTCTTCGATAGCTAAATTAATTCTCGGATCTGTTATTCCTTTATTATCGATAAATAACATCTTTTTTCCCCCTATAAGGTAATTGAATGCTTGAAGGCTGCTAAAGAAATTGGACCATGATAAATTTTTGCTGCTTCGCCCTTTAAATCTTCAAAATTTCCCCACTGCGGCAAATGAGTGAGCATAAGATTTTTTACATTTGCTTTTTTAGCTAAGGTTCCTGCATCATAGCTCGTCATATGCCCTGCATTTTTTCCATCTTGATTCCCATAAAAATTACACTCACATAGTAATAAATCTACCCCTCTACAAAAAGGAATGAATGCTTCTTTATATGATGTATCAGCTGTATAGACAAGAGTTTTACCACCCGCCTCTATTTTCATAGCATAGCAAGGAACAGGATGTTCCGTCTGTAGAAATTGTATCGTATATGGACCTATTATTAAAGGCTTGTCGGGTTTATAAGTAACTCCGTTTGTAATATTTTTATATGTAAGCTTTGAAAATTCATATTCATCCTCATCATGACCATATATCGATAAACATTCCATTTCTTTCCCTAAATAACCTAAAATAAGTCGGGCATGCTGTAACACCCCAATATCTGCGATATGATCTGGATGGTAATGTGAAAGAATGACCGCATGGATTTGTTCTGGTTGTATTAATTTTTGCATTTGTGCAAGTACACCACTCCCAAAATCAATAAGCAAGTTAAATCCGTCATGTTGAAGCAAATAACCTGAACTTGCTTCCCCAACCTTCGGAAACCCTCCCCAACATCCAATGACTGTTAACTTCAACTATTCTCCCCCTATTCATACTTAACCTGTCTTTAATATACCCGATTAAGCCCATTTTTTCATTTTTTTCATTTTTTGTCCCGCAACAGATATTGACACTACATATCTGTTATAATACAATACAATAAAATCAAATAAATTTATTAACAATAACTAGGAGGCTTCACAATGATTCAAAACATTTTAGAATTCTTTAGAAATTTGCCAGCGAAGCAATGTGTAGAGTGTGGGAAGCCAATCGACGAACAGCATGAATGCTATGGTAATAAATGTGATCACTGTTTAGATGTGAAAGATATATAATAGTAGGAAAAGCGTTAGCGCCTTGGTAAGCGACGTACGAACTAGACTGACCCCGACGAGATAAAGGAAACACGACGAGTAAAGATATGATCGCAGGCTAAGATCGCCACGTCCTGTGGCAACACCTGCGCTAGCACATCCTGTGCGTCGCAATGTTGACTTATCGTAGGGGGGGGAAGGCAGACTAAAACGCCACGTCCTGTGCGTCGGAAGTTTGCTAGACGCTAGGCGCTGAAGATAGACACTCATCCAACTTCAAAGATATAAATTACAATAAAAAACCAGCCAATTCATAATGAATGGCTGGTTTTTTTGATCCGAGCTATTATTCTGAAACTACAGCAGAAAAGCGCTTTTTAAACATAGCATTGAAATAAACAATCGTTCCTGCAACGAATAATAGGATAAAAATACTTAAATAGGCAGCATTTTGCCACATGAAACTAAAGTCGCCGCTTGAAATAACTGCTTTAAATCCAGAAACAGTATAAGTCATTGGCAGGAATACGTTAATAGACTGTAAAGCCTTTGGTATTAACTCAAGTGGGAATGTACCTGCACTTGTTGTTAATTGTAAAATCAATATAATGATCGCGATAAAACGTCCTGGATCTGCGAAAAGAGTAACAAAAAACTGAATTAACGTAATGAATGTTAAACTTGTAATAATCGCAAACAAAATAAACAATGGTACACTTTGAACTTCTATTTTCAAACCGACAAGTAAGATGAAAACAGCAAGCAATGCTTGAATTACTCCGATTCCCAGCAAAATAAAGAATTTACTTGCAAACCAGCTCATTCCATTCTGTGGTACTCCTGCTGGCTCACGTAACGGGAATACGATAGAAAGTAATAATGCTCCAACAAATAGACCTAGAGATAAGAAATAGGGTGCAAAACCTGTTCCATAATTAGGTACTTTATTTATTTTTTCATTGTCTACTTTTACCGGACCTGCCATCATGTTAAATGTTTTATCATCTGCATGTACTGAAGACGCCTTGTCAGCACCTTCTGCTAGCTTGCTTGCTAATTCATCTGAGCCATCATATAAAGTCTCGTTTCCTTCAGCAAGCTTCTTGGCACCATCATTTAGCTGTGCAGAACCATCCTTTATTGCAGCTGAGCCATCCTCTAACTGAGTGAGTCCTCCCGCAAGAGCAGTAGCACCATTCGCAAGTTTATCTGCCCCCAATTTTGCTTCTGCAAACTTGCTACCAAATGTTTGCATGCCAGCTTGGAAATCATTTTGTCCCTTCGATATTTCACTAGCTCCACTTTCGAGCTTACCATTTCCTTCAGCAAGCTGATTGATTCCTTGTTGAAGCTGTTTCTGTCCTGCATTTAATCCAGACAGATTTTTTGCAAGCTCTGTCCCACCTGCCGCAAGTTGGCCGGCTGAGCCAGCAAGCTGTTTGGTTCCGTTCTGTAACTGACTAAGAGCACCCGTTAGTTCCTGTCTTTGTGGGGAGTTCTCAGGTAGCTGTGCAATCATTCCTTGAAGCTTTTGTTCTAATACTGCAAAACCACCACTTAATTTCTCAGCTTCTGTTTGCCATTGTTGTAAAGATGTTGATAGTGTATTTGCGCCAGATTGAATCTGTTCTGTTCCTGTAATAATGGTCGGCACTTTCTCGTTCACAGCTTGAAGTCCTGCATTCGTTTGAGAAATTCCTGTTGCTAACTTTTCATGACCTGCCTTTAATTGGTCTGCGGCAGCTTCAAGCTGCTCATGTCCTTGTTGAAGCTGATTAAGTCCGCTAGCAAGTGTCTGTGAACCAGAAGCAACTTCCTTCGTACCACTATTTACTTTACTTACCCCTTCATTAAATTCAATTGATTTTTCAGCAAGAAGTGATAATTTTTCATGCAAAGTTTTTGAGCCTGCCTTTAACTCTGCAGCACCATCATTAATTTTTGTAGCCCCATCACTCGCCTGCTCTATTCCGCCAGCCAAATCGGTTATTTTATCAAACATCGTTTCTGCATAAGTTTCTGTTACTTTTTCAGATAACGATGCTTTAATTTTTTCCATTGCTGTTTCGCCTATTTGAGCTGATAGGAAATTATAGCTTTCGTTTGGAACATATTTAAGCTCCAGCTTCTTTGGATTTTCATCAAGAAGAGTCGTAGCATTTTTGGAAAATTGTTCAGGAATTTCAACGAGCATATAATATTTCTGATTTTTTAGTTCGTCATATCCCTTTTCTTTATCTAACAGACGAAAATCAAACTCATTGCTTTCCTTTAGCTTTTCTACAAGTTCATTACCTAGATCAAGCTCTTTTCCTTCAAAGCTAGCTCCTTTATCCTCATTTACGACAGCGACAGGTAAATCTTGCAGATGATCATATGGATCCCAAAATGCCCAAAGGAACATTCCGCTGTATAAAACAGGAATAAATAGAACCGCAATTATTGGAATAAGCAGTTTCTTATTTTTAAATATGGCGGATAATTCCTTCGCAAATAGATTCTTCTTCAATGTTATTGCCTCCTAAAATAAATGACTGTTTTGTTCACTTGGTCAATCCACTTCAAAAAATGAGGACTATCTACTTGATAATCCTTTGAAAATATACTGTTCAAATAGCTCAGCGATATCTTCCTTTTCCAATGGCTTATGTCGCTTCTCCCAATCAAAGATTAATGCGATATAAAGTTTTAGCATAACAAATGCCGTTAGTTTCGGATCGCACGGCTGAATCTCACCTTTTTCGATTGCTTCAGAAATTTTATCCTTTAAGTAGCTAATAATCATATCCTCTAACTTTGTCATGACATCGGCAACTGCAGGCGTTCCCATTTCCTTTTCTTCTTGGACAAGTTTAATCATAAGTTGATGTTTTTTCCTAAACTCCAAGATTTTATACAATCGGCGGTGTACCTTTTCATGAAATGAAAGATTCGGAACGATCGCTTCATCTGCCGCTAGCTTCATTTCAGAAACTAAGGAATTAATAATCTCATCAAACAATTCCTCTTTATTTTTAAAAAAAGTATAGATCGTTCCTTTTCCAACGTTTGCAATCTTTGCAACCTGATCCATTGTTGTAGCTTTATAGCCAAATAATGAAAACGACTTTGTAGCTGCTTCAATAATCTGTTGCTTTCGATCGATTGCCATTTCCTCACCTCCAAATAGAAAAGCGTAAGCGCCTTGACTAATGAAACTAACTTTTTAAGAAGATTGACTGAATGAACATTTTGGTCACTTTGTACATTTGTTAGATTATCACAGATAAAAAATAAATGCAAGAGAAAAAGCCACCTTATTGATGGCTTTCTGCATAAATTCTCAAGCTAATTCTTCTGTAAAAACGTTAATACTTTTTGAACAACATCTTCGCCTTGATCGATACAATCAGGAAGTCCTAATCCTTCGTATGAGCTTCCAGCTATAAACACACCAGGCAATTCTGATTTTAGCTCCGATGTGACTTTTTCGATTCGTTCTTTATGGCCGACTGTGTATTGCGGCATAGAGTCTTTCCATCTTGAAATTACTGCAAACTCAGGTTTCATCGTAATATTCATCGTTTTATTTAGATCATCAAGAACAATCTTCGTTATTTCTTCATCTGATAAATCAACGACAGCTTCTTCACCCGGCCTTCCTACATAGCAGCGCAGCAAAACCTTTCCCTTCGGTGTCGAATGTGGCCATTTCTTATGAGTCCATGTACAAGCCGTAATCGTAAAATCACTGTTTCTAGAAACAACAAAACCTGTTCCTTCAATATCCTTCTCAATGGCTTCCTCAGAAAACGCAAGTGCGACATTCGCAACTGAAGTTGATGACATCTCCTTGAAAGGATCAAATAACGGATATTGTGAGAAGATTGATTGTGTAACATGATGAGGAACTGACATAATAACACTATCCGCGTGAATTGTTTCCCCCCCAAGTAACTTAACTTCATATCCATTTTCTGTTTTTTCAATATGCCGAACTGTATAACCTTTCATAACACTATTCGGTTCTAATTTCTCTTCAATTGCAGCAACAAACGACTGCAAACCAGCTTTAAAGGTAAGAAAAATGCCTTTAGGTTCTTTCTTTTCTCCCGTATTCTTTGGCTTTTGGGGCGTTGATTTTTTCATGCCAATAACGAGACTTCGATATTTTTGCTCGACTTGATAGAATTGTGGGAATGTTGACATTAAGCTTAATTTATCAATATCTCCAGCATAGATGCCTGATAAAAGCGGCTCAATTAAGTTTTCGACAACTTCATCACCTAATCTTCTTCGAAAAAACATGCCTAAAGCTTGATCCTTCGCAGGATTAGAACGTGGAAGAATAAAATCAGCTGCTGCACGGAGCTTTCCTAATGGCGAAAACAATCCAGTTGTAATAAATGGTGCGATTTCTGTTGGAATCCCCATAATCGCCCCACCCGGCATTGGGTACAGACGCTCTTTAACTAGCACATAAGATTTACCAGCTGAATTGTTAACTAGAGAATCACTTATGCCTACTTCTTTTGCCAAACGAGAGGCACTTTGCTTACGTTCTAGAAATGAATCAGGACCTCTTTCAATAACAAAGCCATCCCTCACTACCGTCTGGATTTTCCCCCCAAGATGATGAGTTGCCTCAATCAATTTTACTTCCAATGGCAGTCCTTTTTCTCTAGCTTCCTTTTGTAAATAATAAGCAGCTGTTAAACCTGTGATTCCCCCTCCGATAATAACAACCTTTTGCTTTCCTTCAGACACGGTCATCGCCTTCTTTACTTTAAGTTTTACCCTTTGTTACGTAACATACTAAGAATAACTGTAGCCATCGCATCGATAAACTGAGGATTTGTATTTGGCATTTCTGGTCGATAATAGCTTGCACCGATTTTCTCAGTGACCACTTTACACTCATAATCATTGTCATATAGTACTTCAAGATGCTCGGAAACAAATCCAACTGGTGTGTAGATAAAAGCTTTATAGCCTTCTTTTTCGAATAGCTCTATCGTTAAATCTTGAACATCTGGTCCAAGCCATGGTTCAGGTGTGTTTCCAGCACTCTGCCAACCAACCGCATAGTTTTTGACACCCGCCTGACTCGCAATTAAATCAGCTGTCTTTTGAATCTGAGCTGGATAAGGATCACCTAGTTGTAAAATCTTTTCTGGTAGACTATGAGCAGATACAATTAGAACGGCATTGTCTCTTTCTGATTGTGTCATGCCTTCAAATACTGCCTTAACACGATCAACCCAATATTGAATAAACTTCGGCTCATCATACCAGCTTTCTAACGAGTGAATAATTGGGCCGCCGAGTTTTTCTGCTTCCTCTTTTGCTCTGCCATTATAGGATTGAACACTGAAAGTAGAAAAATGCGGTGCAAGAACAATACTTACCGCCTCTTCAATTCCATCCTCATGCATTTGTTTAACGGCATCCTCAACAAATGGTTCAATATGTTTTAAGCCAAGATACATTTTGAATTCAATCTCTTCTTGACTTGTATTTAAAAATTCCTCAAGAGCCTTCGCTTGATTTAACGTAATTTTAGCTAATGGAGAGATTCCCCCAATCGCTTCATATCTACTTTTTAAATCATCAAGCATTTCAAGTGAGGGCTTTCTTCCTCTACGAATATGTGTGTAATACCTTTCAATATCCTCTTCTTTATAAGGAGTACCATATGCCATTACAAGTAAACCCATTTTCTTTTTGCTCAAAATTAGCCACCTCGTTTTTCGTAAACTTTCGTTCATTATTGTATCAACTTAACCACATACATACGAATAGAAACACGACACTTTCACATCTGTTAAGCCTAAAAAGCCGAAACGCCTTCTAGAAATGATTGAAGGCGGCTCTATTTCCTATTTAAGTTTTTCAGCTGAATACTCATGAACAAATGCAGTTAGTTTTCTTAACGTATCAGGGTTAACTGCCGGGAATACACCATGTCCAAGGTTAAAGATATACCCTGGACGCTCCATTCCTTGATCTAAAATCGCTTTTGCCTTTTCCTCAATTATTTCCCATGGTGCTAATAAAATGGCTGGATCAAGATTTCCTTGAACTGCCTTCGTAATCCCTTTTTCTCTTGCTTCTTTAATCGGTAGTCTCCAATCTAGTCCAACTACATCTAAAGGCAAATCATGCCATTCTAATGCAAGATGGCTAGCCCCTACACCAAACATGATAAGTGGAACATTCTCTTCCTTTAAAGCAGTAAAGATTTTATTCATTGTTGGCTTAATAAATATTCGATAATCTTCCACATTTAATGCGCCAACCCATGAATCAAAAATTTGGATTGCTTTTGCCCCTGCCTTAACTTGTGCCTTAACATATGTAATAGTCATTTCACTTA
This sequence comes from Cytobacillus sp. Bva_UNVM-123, assembly GCF_046351715.2. NCBI lineage: Bacteria > Bacillati > Bacillota > Bacilli > Caryophanales > Bacillaceae > Cytobacillus > Cytobacillus sp. Bva_UNVM-123. The sequence goes on along the minus strand of NZ_CM177772.1, from coordinate 1,667,423 downwards.
GCTTGTCCATCAATGCAAACCAGCTTTTCGGCTCTGCATGCATAAATGCTTTTGTTTTATTATAATTTTTTGAAGGGCCGCCTTCAATCATGTAGCTTGCAAGTGTAAATGGTGCACCAGCGAAACCAATTAAAGGTACAGTCAGTTGTTCTTCAGTTAACAGTTTTATCGTTTCTAGAACGTAAGGGACATCCTCCTCAGGATGAATTTCCCCAAGCTTTTCGACATCTGCTAATGAACGAATCGGATTGGATATAACAGGACCAATGCCTGATTTAATTTCCACCTCAACACCAAGTGCTGGAAGCGGTGACATTATGTCTTTATATAAAATCGCTGCATCATTATTATATTGATCAACTGGTAGCTTTGTAACGTAAGCACAAAGCTCAGGTTGATGAGTAATTTCAAATAATGTATATTTTTCTTTAATAGCACGATACTCTGGTTGAGAGCGTCCTGCTTGGCGCATATACCAGACAGGAACATGAGCCGTTTTCTCCCCTTTTGCAGCTTTTAAAAATGTATCATTTAATATTTTTGACATTTACGAAGTGCCACCTTTCAAGATTCTCTGTTTTACATTGTAATATAACTAGATATAAATAGAAAACTTTGACACATATTCTCCCTTTATAACTCTATCCTTTTCATACAAGGATGTATAGTAATCAATCCCAAATGTCGAAAATTTGACGATTTTGTATGAATTGCGGAGAGTGCCTGAATGAAAATAAATATATAGTATAGTAATAAGTATGAAACCGGAAGGAGGATTGGCATGAATTTTTACATTACAAGTGGAACATTTGATTTTCTGAACAAGATGAAAGAAAAAAATCCTAATGAAAACATGGTTATCATGCAAAACAATGAGAACGCAGTTTTACTTCATGAGACGATGCAGAAAACTGTGTTCAGGATGCCCAAATCGTACGAAGTAATTCATTCCATTCAATCATTTGAAAATGCTGGATTTGCAGTTATGAATTATATTCCGTTAACCGACGAAGAAAGACCCATTTTTGAGTTCCGTTTTAAAAACAATCACACCCCTTTACAATCTCAGGCTGGTTTTAATGCTTTGCGTATTCTTCGCCCGCGAAAAGGAAATACGTACATCATCATCACCTTCTGGGAAAAAGAAAAATTTTATAAAGACTGGAAAGCTACTTCTACTTATCAAAATTTCTTTAATCAAACAGACACAGCCTCCACCCAATTACAACTATTTTCAGGATCATCCTATATCAAAGAATATTTCATAAGTAACGAATAATAAGATTGTAGGAAAAGGAAATCGAGCTTATCGCCTTTTCCTTTTTTGTTTTTTTCTAATCACAACTCCTCTCTTTTTTCATATTCTGTAGTACATTTTCAATCTGGTTATTAGCCCAAAATGCTATATGAGCCACAGAATAGGGGGAAATATAAATGGGCATTGAATTAACCGCACTGCATTGGATTTATGTTTTTTTCATCCTTATCATTATTGGTTTTATGGTGATGAGGAGAGATACGACTCTCGTATGTATTATCGGTATCTTCTTAATTGCAATTGTCGCTACAGGGTCTTTAACCTCTTCTATTAGTAGTGTATTTAATAGCTTCATCTTTGCCATATCAGAATTACTCTCAACCATACTCATCATCTCCATCATTGTTGCCATGAGTAGAATTTTAACGGCTACCGGGGTCAATGATGTCATGATTTCACCATTTGCAAAATTTATTAAGACGCCTACACTTGCCTATTGGACAATTGGCATATTAATGATGGTCATCTCTTGGTTTTTTTGGCCTTCCCCAGCAGTTGCCTTAATGGGTGCTGTGTTACTTCCGGTTGCCATTCGAGTAGGTCTCCCTGCTTTAGGGGTGGCGATGGCAATAAACTTGTTTGGCCATGGCATTGCCCTTTCAGGTGATTTTATCATTCAAGCTGCACCAAAAATTACTGCAGATGCAGCTGGATTACCAGTTGGGGAAGTCGTCGCTGCAAGCATTCCGCTTGTCATTGTCATGGGAGCTGTTACGACTATTACTGCATTTTATTTATTAAGACGTGATATGAAGCTAGGTAAAGTAACAGATAGTACAGGACTCTCTCCACATACTCAACAGCAGCATGAGCCTTTAAATAATAGGAAAGAGCTTCTATCGATTGGTCAAAAACGCTTCTTCGCTTTATTAATCCCTCTTTTATTTTCTGCGGATGTTGTCGCCATGTTCCTATTAGATTTACAAGGTGGGGATGCTACAGCTTTAGTTGGCGGAACTTCTATCTTTATTCTCTTAATGATTGTATTGTTAGCACATAAAAATAAAGGGCTCGAAAAGACAACTAGTTACTTCATAGAAGGGTTCCAATTTGGCTTTAAAGTCTTTGGACCTGTCATTCCAATTGCAGCATTTTTCTATTTAGGTGATTCTGGTTTTTCAACTATAATTGGCGACTTTCTCCCTGGAAATTCGCATGGGATTGTAAATGACCTTGGAGTTGGATTAGCGTCTTTCGTACCATTAAGTAAAGAAATTAGCGCCATTACCATTACAGTTGTCGGAGCCATTACAGGTTTAGATGGTTCAGGCTTTTCTGGGATTTCCCTTGTCGGTTCCATTGCTACTCTTTTTGCAACAGCCATCGGAGCAGGAGCAGCGACTCTTACAGCATTAGGTCAAATAGCTGGAATATGGGTTGGTGGTGGAGTGTTAATCCCTTGGGCATTAATCCCCGCAGCAGCGATTTGTAATGTTGATCCTTTTGAGCTTGCTCGTAGAAATCTTCTTCCCGTCACCATTGGCTTACTCGTTACGACGATTGTTGCCATATTTCTCATATAGTAAGTAATAAATTTTTTCGGTGAATGCTTTAACTAAAAGACTCTACCAACGTTTTCAAACAACTTGGTAGAGTCTTTTGTCATAATTAATGTTTCATGCTTTTTTTTCTGAAGGATTCGTATAGGATGAGCCAAATAATGACCCAGACAATCCCAAGGGCAAAACCTGCTGCAACATCTGATGGATAATGCACATTTAAAACAATTCTACTTACACCCATCGTTAAAATGAATAAGCAAACGAATATGTAGAAGACCCATTTTATTCCTCTCGAATGAAGCATACTTATGATAAAATATACAATTAACATAAAAAGGATCGTATTCATCATGGCATGACCACTAGGAAAGCTTAAACTTTTTATGTGAACGAGATGCTCCGTTTCTGGACGAGGACGACCAATCCATTTTTTTATCCACGAATTAAATAAGGAACCTAATACGATTGTAAAAGTAAAAAAAGACATACTTAGGTAATCTCTTTTAGTCAACCATAACACTGCCACGATAATAAGCGATATCATTCCAATACCAATAGTAGAACCGAGCACATTGAATAATTTAAACAGTGGATAAGACCATTCAGTAAAAAGGCTCTTCAAAAATGAGCTAACAGCATGATCAAACTTTAAAGGCTTACTGCTTTTTACAGAAAAGGCGAAGTAAATAAAAACGCTTGCCGAAATGACTAGCATCACATATGTAATTGGTAACTTCCTTATTTCCATTTGAAAATTCCCTCTTTCCTTGACATACGTCCTTAATTTTAACAAAAATAACTCCTCCGATTCAAATTTAAATGTTATAATATTCAAAAAAATAACGAATAGGAGAGAGACTATGCTTGAAAAATTATTAACTAAATTAGAAAACAGCTTTGAGGAAATGGTCTCCATAAGGCGATACCTTCACCAGCATCCTGAGCTTTCATTCCAAGAAGAAAAAACAGCGACATACATAAAAACGTATTATGAAAATTTAGGAATTGAAGTAAAAGGAAATGTCGGAGGAAATGGGGTAGTGGCAAAAGTCTATGGTGCGAAACCTGGTAAAGTCGTTGCATTACGAGCTGATTTTGATGCATTGCCGATTAATGATGAAAAAGATGTGCCATATAAGTCACTTGTCCCAGGAGTGATGCATGCATGCGGACATGACGGTCATACTGCAACCTTGTTAGTGCTCGGAAAAACACTATATGAAATGCGTGATGAGCTTGAAGGAACATATGTATTAATCCACCAACATGCAGAAGAGTATGCTCCAGGTGGAGCGATTACAATGATAGAGGATGGTTGTTTAGATGGGGTAGACGTCATTTTCGGTACCCATTTATGGGCATCTGAACCGACTGGAACAATTCAATATCGGGTTGGTCCCGTCATGGCAGCTGCTGATCGTTTTGAAATTACCATTCAAGGAAAAGGAGGACATGGTGCACAGCCTCATCGAACGAACGATGCCATCGTTACAGCTTCACAGCTTGTTGTAAATCTTCAACAAATCGTCAGCAGAAAAGTAAATCCTATCGATTCGGCTGTAGTGTCTGTTGGATCTTTTGTTGCCGACAACGCCTTTAACGTAATAGCTGATAAAGCAAAATTAGGCGGAACGGTTCGTACTTTTAGTGAGGATGTTAGAGCCGCAATTGAGAAGGAAATTGAACGAATTGTTAAGGGAACGTGCTATTCAGCACATAGCAGCTACACATATTTATATGCAAGAGGTTATCCTGCAGTCGTCAATCACCAGGCTGAAACGGAATACTTGATTAATTGTGCTAAAAAAATTGAAGGTGTTGCTACTATCGAGGAAACGGAACCACATATGGGTGGTGAGGATTTTGCCTATTATCTCCAGCATGTTAAAGGAACTTTCTTCTTTACAGGAGCACGACCAACATATACATCAGAAAACTATCCACACCATCATCCGAAATTTGATATTGATGAAAAAGCGATGCTGATTGCAGCCAAAACGCTTGCAGTTGCTGCTACTGAGTATCATTCCAAGCATGAATCCTAAATATAAGTAAAAACAGCCCCAAGCTTAGTCAGGCTTTGGGGCTGTTTTTAGTATTCGCATTCGGTAGACATTTTTGGCAACTTGACCTAAATGCTCCATTAAATTATTATTCGCATATGCACCTACCGCTGCTCCAATTCCTGGAAGGAGCTGCAGCATTTTCACAAAATCAATGTAATCACGATATTCTTGTTGAAATTCACGCCAATCCATTTCAATTAAACTGGCTTTTTCATTTTCCCAATCTTCAATAACTCGCATTGTTTCTCTACGCTTTTCATCACTTGAAAATGCAAGTTTAAACACGTGAAGAATAAATAATCTTTCTTCATACTCATTCGTGTCAAAACCGTAAACAACTGCCACATCAAAAAGAAATTTCATTTCAATTGACAACAGTAATGGAAAATCTGCTAAACCGAGCAAAAAGCCGCCTGCCCCTGTCCCCGCCCCTTCAATAATAGCTGTTTTGCGGTATGAAGATAATTTTTCATTAAACAAGGCATCCATTTCAGCTAATGAGTTGCCAGTTGAAACATTTTTTTTGGTCGTTAAATTTGAGCCAACAAGTGTTGCTTTAACAATATTTTTAATGCTATCAGTCATAATTTGATGAGCTTTTTCAGGAATAAAACTATTGAGTTTCACTTGGGCTTTTTTGGAAACACGATTAAGCAAACTCGATCGTTTTCCCATTTTCCGTTTCCATTCTTCAATTTCATGATAAACCTTTAATTCATATTCATTCATTGGCAATCAATCCTTTTTTTCTTCTTTCTAATTTTACGCATGTCACTTGAAATAGTTTCAAGACTTTAGTTTTTTCTTAATGTAAAGATTAGTAAAAAAGAAAGTAAATCCGAGTCCAACCACAATTAAAATAATGGCGTTTACAAACTCAGCTTTGACGAATAAAGGAAGTGATAATAATACTGTTTGGATAGATAATATTTTAACTAAAAGCTGTTTAAATGATTTTTCCTTCAAAACATCTTCGACAGGATATAAGTTGATCCAAAGTTTATTTTGATGATGTTTCCATAAAGGTAATAGCTGAAAACCTGTTAAATACATAAAGAGAATGGCAACTATGATTTGCCCAGGCCCAAATGAGATGAAATAAATGCCTGCCGCACTAATGACTGTCAAACGTATAAACAATCCGAAGTAATCCCCTGCTCGCAAAAATGTTCTTATATATAAGTGGCTATATGTATTCTTTTGCGCAAACTCTAGTCTAACAAAGAGCCAATCTAGCCATTTCCTTCTTTTTATGCGGTCTCTCAATTTTGGGACATCTGTAAATAAATTTGCAAATCGATAAAAAGATGTCATACGTCTTTCTTCTTGTTCAATTAAAAACTCCCATTTAAGCCCTTTAATCTTTGTATTTTTATCATAATAAAAGAACAATATGAGCAATAAGAGTGCTTCAGGCAATAGAAAATACCATTTCGTATTGGAAAAAAGCAGAAATAAAAATACAGCATTTACAGCATATCTGATGAAAGAGTCAAATATATGAACTTTCGTATCTGCAAAATATTGAACTTTCCAGCGTATGAGTAGGTTGATTATTTTTATGAAAAGAATAGCCAGTAAAAGCGGGATAAACGCTTGATAATTACCACTATTCACCTTAGCATACATCGGCATAAAAACCCCAAGTCCCATAAACACTAAATAAGCTTGAATGATGAAACTAACGATGATCGAACGTTTAAAATATCCAGAAAGTTTATTTTCAAGAGGTAAAAGAAAAATTTTATCTGCATCAAATAGAAACGTATAGATCGGACTAAAAGTAAGCAACAAAGCTAAAACGATTGCTATTACTTCAGCTGCCGGAAATTGTGCAGGTACAGTTTTCAGCCATTCTTGATAATAAAAGGATGCTGTTCCTAATAAAAAAACCATCACAATAACATTATGTCCGTTAAAAATATAGCGTGAATAGCGCCAAAGCTCCTTGAGTGTTCTGCTAAACCGCTCTTTCCATAATTTTCTTTCATTAAACATAGTCTTCTTCCTTTGTCAGCTTGATATAAATATCATCAAGTGTGGCGCCAGGCAGCGAAAATTGCTCTCTTAAGTGTTCCAAATTACCTTTTGCTCTTACTTTTCCTTCATGTAAAATGACAAAGCTATCACAATACCGTTCAGCTGTTGCAAGAATATGTGTTGACATTAAGATTCCTGCTCCATTTTCTTTCATTTTTTTCATCAAATCGAGTAAGGATTGGATGCCAAGTGGATCAAGACCTACAAAAGGTTCATCAACGATATATAAAGATGGTTGAACTAAAAAGGCGCACATGATCATGACCTTTTGTTTCATTCCTTTTGAAAAATGAGCTGGAAACCACTTTAACCGTTTTTCCATTCGAAATTCCTTTAAGAGCTTCTCCATCCTTTTCTTATATTCCTCTTCCTCTAAACCATATGCCATCGCAGTTATTTTTAAATGCTCCTCTAATGTAAGCTCATCATATAAAATCGGTGTTTCTGGAACAAATGTAAATTGCTTGCGATAGCCTTCCTTGTCTTTATGGAAACTCTTTCCGTTAATCTTAATTTCCCCACCATGAGGTTCCATTAGTCCAATGACATGTTTGATCGTAGTGCTTTTTCCTGCTCCGTTTAGGCCAATTAACCCTACAATTTCTTGTTCATTTACATCAAAAGAAATTTCTTTTAAAACAGGGTTTCTTGTATAGCCCCCCGTTACATTTTTAATTTGCAAAAGAGTCATTTCTTTTCTTCCTTCCATTTATCAGCATAAAGTTATACCTTCATTGTAGGAAATCCTTAAGCTACTTGTCCACTTTCATGAGAAAAAATTAGAAAAACTTGGCATTTTGCCAAGTCATTTCGGCGAATGCCCTAGCTTTTCTTATGCGGTATTATAAACGCTACTATTATTTGAACTTTATTTTCCTTTAGTACGTGAATAAACTTAAACTTTCCTATTAGCAAATTAAAGTCTGTTTTATGAATATGTAATCCTAATATGGGAATTCTAATCTTTGAAGGGGAAACACAAGCCTATTGATAACAATACGAATTATCAATACTCGAAATGAGGTGTCTGTAGCAGACAACAACATTTCTTGATATGCTGCTTCTAACGTACAAAAACTAAAGGGGATGGTTACATTGAACAGTAACCAGATCATCCACAACTGATCGCTAAGCCTAAAAGGTCAGTCTAGCATACACTTTGAAATGAGGTGTTTGTAAAAGACAATAACCTGCTTTATACGTTGAATAACATATAAAGTTAATAAGGGGATGGTCAGCTTGGGCAAAGATCGAGATACTCTATTAGTAAACACAATCATTTAAAAATGAGGTGTTTATCAAAGGGAACAACCTGAAGTAGACGATATGAAGCTTTCCCCTTCATTCAGGCAGGATTCTATAAGAGAATCCTGTCTTTTGTTTGCGAGTAATGGAATCGTCGAAAGGACTATGCGAATGCCAAGTTTTTCTAATAGAGGGATCATAATTATGATAAAATAAGACAATAAAGCAATTTAACTAAAGGAGATGTAGTGTCTAATGAGTGATTGTATTTTTTGTAAAATTGTGAAGGGCGAAATTCCTGCAGCAAAGGTATTTGAAAATGAACATGTGATGGCATTTCTTGATATTAGCCAAGTTACAAAAGGACATACTTTAGTCATTCCGAAATTACATACAGACAATATTTTCGATATGGATCCATTGACTGCACGTCATTTATTTGAAGTTGTTCCCCAAATATCAAATGCCATTAAAGCAGACTTAAGCCCTGCTGGAATGAACCTATTATCAAATGCGGGAGAAGCAGCTGGTCAAGAGGTTTTCCACTTCCATTTACATTTAATCCCAAGATATGGAAATGGAGATGGATTTGGAGCTGTTTGGAAATCACATCAGTCTGAATATACATTTGAAGAGTTACAAAGGATTGCACAAGGAATTGAAAAACAAGTAGGAAAATAGTTTTCAGAATGTTCACTCCACCTCTGTACAAACGTATATTTTTTGTTACGATAAGATTATCTTTATTTCATTACAGCGTTGCCATAGCAAATATTATGGAGGGGAATTAAATGAACCGTGCTTTAAACTTTAACGCAGGCCCTGCTGCTTTACCAGAGGAAGTGTTAAAAGCAGCAGAAGCCAACTGGCTAAACTTCAATGGTAGCGGAATGGCAATAATGGAGCTAAGTCATCGAAGTAAAGAATATGAAAAAGTTCATAATCAAGCACAAGAATTGCTACGCAAGCTTTTAGCAATCCCAGATAATTATGAAATCCTTTTTCTTCAAGGGGGAGCAAGCTTACAATTTTCAATGGTGCCGATGAATTTATTAACAGAAGGAAAAACGGCTCATTATATTCTATCAGGAGTTTGGTCAGAAAAAGCAATACAAGAAGCAAAGAAAATCGGATTAACATCTGTTATAGCTTCAAGTAAAGAGGAGAATTATCGTTCCATTCCGCCCTTTGATTGTCTATCTCTAACTGATAATAATACTGCATACGTTCACTTAACAAGTAATAATACAATCTATGGCACACAATGGCAAACCTTTCCGGTTCTCGAAAAATTCCCCCTAGTCGCTGATATGTCTAGTGATATATTAAGCAAAAAATTACAGATTAATAATTTTGATCTTATTTATGCAGGTGCACAGAAAAACCTCGGCCCGTCTGGTGTTACTGTTGTCATTATGAATAAAGAGCTTCTCACAAAATCAAATGAAAGTTTACCAACTATGCTAAACTACAATACCTTTGCTGAAAATAACTCTTTATATAATACGCCACCTACACTAGCAATCTATCTATTAAAATTAGTTCTTGAATGGGTAGATGAAATCGGCGGTTTGCCATTCATTGAAAATACGAATGAGGAAAAAGCTAAGCTATTATACGATTGCATTGATGAAAGTGAAGGCTTCTTTATTGGTCATGCCAACAAAGAAAGCAGATCAAAAATGAATGTTACATTCAAGCTGAAAGATGAAGAAACAACGAAACGATTTCTTCATCAGGCAAAAGAAGCAGGGTTTATCGGTCTTAACGGTCATAGGTCTGTTGGAGGTTGTCGAGCTTCCATTTACAATGCTGTTCCTGTAGAGCATGTTTTGCAGCTCGTTGATTTTATGACGAAGTTTAGAAAAAATAGTTTACAGAAAATTTAGTGCTTTATTTCAAGCAAATTTATGTTATAATGAATGCAAGTTTTTCGCTGCAGGCAAAGAGTGCACTGTAGGAGGAACAAATAAAATGAGTTTAGTTTAGCTAAGCTGAGGAGAGAGTAGAATTGAATACGAAGAATCTTGTTGCTTTATCCCTATTAGTCGGAATGGGAGCTGTTTTGCACGCGGTTGTGCCAGGTTTTTTCCTTGGAATGAAGCCAGATATGATGTTGACGATGATGTTTTTGGGCATTATCCTGTTTCCAGATCGTAAAAGCGTATTATTGCTTGGATTAGTAACTGGGTTAATTTCTGGATTAACAACAACCTTCCCTGGTGGGCTTTTCCCGAATATGATTGATAAATTTGCAACTTCTTTAATCTTTTTTGGATTATTACTATTGGTTAGTAAGCTTCATAAATCTATTATTAGTGTAGCTGTCTTAACAGCTGTTGGAACCATTATTTCTGGTACGGTTTTTTTAACTTCAGCTTATGTTATTGTTGGTTTACCAGGTCCATTTGCAGCATTGTTTGCAACAGTCGTCTTACCAGCTACAGCTGTAAACACGATTACTATGATTGTTCTATATCCTGTTGCACAAACGATAGTGAAGCGTACTAAGTTAGTAGAGCAAACGTTAACTCATTAAAAATACAAAATATACTTCTTAATAGAAAAAACCCGTACTTTGAACTGCACCCCAATTGTTAGACACCATCTAACAATTGGAGGTGCAGTTTTTCTATGGCTAAATTTACTGCAGAAGATAAATTACAAGCAGTTGAGCGATATTTAAATGGAAATGAGAGTTCAAATGAAATAGCGAAATCGTTCGGGACTGATCATAAAGCTATCCTTAAATGGGTCAAACAATACGAATACAATGGTGTTGAAGCCTTTATTAAACCTTGTACAAATTACACACAACAGTATAAACTAGACGTACTAAATTACATGATTGAACATGGTACGTCCTTAAATGAAACAGCAGCGATTTTTAAGATCCCTGCCCCTTCAACCATTGTTGTTTGGAGAAATCTATTTGAAACACAAGGATTAGATGCCCTTCAATCAAAGAAAAAGGGGCGTCCATCCATGAAAAAGGAATCCAATCAACAACCTAAACCAGCACCGGTCAAAGGGTCTACCGAAGCACTTGAAGCACGTATTAAACAGCTAGAAATGGAAAATGAGTATTTAAAAAAGTTGAATGCCTTAGTTCAAAACAAGGGAAAATCACCAAACAAGACAAAGCACAAGTAGTCTATGAATTAAGGCATAAATATTCGGTGAAAGCACTTGTAAAACTCGCTGGCATTCCACGTAGCACGTATTATGATTTAGTGAAGCGAATGAATCAACCAGACCCAGATGCCGATTTGAAAGTGGAAATCAAAGCGATTTATGAAGAACATGAAGGTCGTTATGGGTACCGTCGTATTCGTGATGAGCTAGCGAATCGTGGACAAAAAGTAAATCATAAGAAGGTTCAACGTATCATGAAAGAGTTAGGTTTAAAGTGTTTAGTGCGTATGAAAAAATATAAATCATACAAAGGTACAGTTGGTAAAATTGCGCCTAATATTTTAGACCGTAATTTTACCGCAAATGTCCCAAATGAAAAGTGGGTAACAGACATTACGGAATTTAAATTATTCGGCGAGAAACTCTATTTATCTCCTATTTTAGACTTATTTAATAGAGAAATTATTACTTATACAATTGGCTCTAGACCAACGTATTCACTTGTATCAGATATGTTGGTGAAAGCTTTAGAGCGCTTACCAGAGGATCATCAGCTACTAATGCATTCAGATCAAGGCTGGCATTATCAAATGAATCAATACCGGCATGCGCTTAAGTCCAGGGGCATTGTGCAAAGCATGTCTCGTAAAGGCAACTGTTACGACAACTCGGTAATAGAGAATTTCTTTGGTATTATGAAGTCGGAATTCCTCTACTTAAAGGAATTTGAAAGTGTAGAACATTTTAAATTAGAATTAGAAAAATATATCAATTACTATAATACGAAACGAATAAAGGCAAAATTAAAAATGAGTCCGGTGCAATACCGAACTCATTTTACTCAAGCTGCCTGATGAAATAACCGTGTCTAACTTTTAGGGGTCACTTCACTTAGCGGGTTTTTTCTTTCATTTATTGGGTATAATCCATAATATTATCGAAAGCTATATATGAACAAGCCGAGGAGAAAAAATGAAACTCCCATCAATAACAGTGAAGTTGCCCTCCTTTTCAAAATATACTTAGGTGGATATACACCAGGTTTTCTCATGGCTCCAATAAAATAAACTCCTCCGACCATTAATAAGGCACCAATGGTAAAAAAAACTTTTCCCACTCCGGACATTTGGTTCACCTCAATCTTTAACTTAACATCCTGTTATTGATATGTATGCTTGGTTCTCCATAGCTATGTAAATTATATGTTTTCTAAAATCATCACAAATGATTGCTGGTTTTGAAGGACAATGTAGTAAAATAGAAGCAAATAATAAATATTTTGAGGTGATAATTATGAGAACTAAATCACTGCTGCTCGGATTTCTTATTGGTGGTGCAGCTGCAAGTATTAGTACATTGTTAGCCGCTCCTGTTTCTGGTAAAGAGGCTAGGCAATACGTAAAGAAAAATACTGACTTGATTAAAAATCAATTAATGGATTTAAAGGAGCAATTAACAAGCTTAACTAGCTTAGCTATCACTGCAACTAAAGAAGGAAAGGAAACGATCTCTGCTTTTTCTTCCGATATTAAAACATCCATTAATAGCTGGAAACAAGAGATCATTCCTAATCAACAAGCAATCCAAAAGGAACTACAAGAGATTGAAACTGCTATCCAAGAGCTGGAAGCGAAATTAAATAAAGATAATGCATGAGAGATTTTACATCTCTCTAAACTGTAAAAGAGTAAAATAATAAAAATTTTTCAGAAAAAATCCTTTCTTTCGTAAAAAAAGAAGGATTTTTTCAATTTAAGCCGAAAATAAATATATTAAAATAAATTTACAAACAACGATATCTCCACTATTGTTTCGATTGCATCATCCCAATGAATAATTGCAAAAAATGATTTCTAAAAATTTTGTAAATTTATATCTTTATTAATTTTTGTTTTATTGGCATAATGATAATAAGAATTAACTAAAGTAGGTGAATATTATTCATGAATGATAAAATGTACACGATGAAAGAAGCTATGGTTTTCAGCCAAAGAATTGCTCAGCTAAGCAAAGCATTATGGAAATCGGTCGAGAAGGATTGGCAACAATGGATCAAGCCTTTCGATTTGAATATAAATGAGCATCATATTCTTTGGATTTCGTATCACTTAAAAGGCGCTTCAATATCAGATGTTGCAAAATTTGGTGTTATGCATGTTTCAACTGCATTTAATTTTTCTAAGAAACTTGAAGAACGTGGATTACTTCGTTTTTCGAAAAAGGAAAGTGACAAGAGAAATACGTATATCGAACTTACGGAAGAAGGGGAAAAAATTCTGTTGAGTTCAATGGAAAATTATGTGCCTGATAACAATGCTGTATTCTCAGGGGCAAAACCAATTCGCGAACTCTATGGGAAATTCCCAGACGCTCTAGAAATAATGGCCATTGTTAGAAATATTTATGGTGATGATTTTATGGCTATTTTTGAAAAATCTTTTGCTAATATTGAAAATGATTTTGTGGAGGAAAAAGGAAAGCTATTGAAAAAGGATACTACATTACAGGAGTCCTCATAGTTAATTCCTTTTTATAAATATTTTTTGAATTCCTCCATCAAGGGTAAAAATAATCTTTGTTTTATACATGCGTTAATGACCTTTTCAGGCTGAAATCTATGATGGAGTTGGTCGTTAAATTTTTGAAAAAGCGGATAATAATGAACAAATCCTTCCGCTTTTTGTTTTTCCCACTCATTGATCATATTTTCACAAAGTCTTTCGAACTCCTTCACTTCCTTTTCCGCTAATGAACATTCGACTACTAATTTATCGAAAGCTTTATATGGATGTTCAATAATTTGTAATAGTAGTTTTTGATGATATTCCAATTTTTTTATTTTTTCATATAAGAGGTTCATCTCCACTTACCTTGTCCTCCAAATCTGATAAATCAAATTAAATATAAATTTTAATCGTTTCGATAATATTCTACAAAATACTTGTATATTGCCTATTGATTTTTTCTTTTAATCATCGTAAAGTATCTTAGTGAGTTTGAGAAATTAAACACAGACTAAAACGTTCGATAACTCGGCTTACTCCTTTATCCTCATACTAGCCCTATTAGCTAGAGATTGAATGATTCTCCTTATGGAGGGATGATATGATGAACAGCTGGAAGACGGTCAACTTTTCAAAACAATATGGTTCTCAAAGAATCTATTTCATGTCTTCCTTAACGATGATACTTTGTTTTATCATCTTTTATGTACCGGCGCAATACTTATTTGAAGCTAATGTACTTTATGATAATTATTTTATTTTGTTTGTCATGGCAATTTGGCTAATTTATCCATTTCATAAACTTTTACATTTTGTACCTGTAGCCCATCTTGGCAATAAAATGAAAAAATTGCTAGAATTTAAATGCGGTGTTTTTCCAATCATCCAAATTAAAATATATGAACCTATTTCAAAATGGCTTTTTCTGTTTGCTTTATTATTCCCTTTTATTATCATTAATAGTATTTTAATTGGGGCATGTATTCTCTTCCCCCATTATGTACATTATTTTACCATTTTATTAGCCTTTCATGTGGGCATTTGTTTTCCAGATATGATTTGTGCTAAAAATGTGATTACAGCACCAAATTGTTCATATATTGAAGAGAATGATGATGGCATTGAAATTTTGCTTGAGAACAGAAATAATTACTAATTCTATTGAAGGTATCCAATAAAAGGGGTACCTTTTTGTTCCACTAACATATACTGGCTTAACTACAAGACTATCTTTTTTCTGCAAATTTTGTTATTGTAAATAGCAGGCAAATGAATGATATGATTGAATATACAGTTATCTATTGAAAAAGGAGGGGATTTTCAATGATTTTTATTGCCTTCATTATTTTTGCTGTTTTTATCTTATATAATATTAACAAAATGACAAATTCCCTTTGCCTTCAAAAAGAAATCCCTGAAGAACGGCAACCTAAAGTGTTTAGAACGATAAATATATTGATTACAATTCTTTTAGTATCTTCATTTGTTGAAATTCTATTCGCATAAAGCTTTTGAATTTCAAGGATATTTATGGTAAAAGCGGCGAATTTTTTTTCGCCGCTTTTACTTATCGTATTGTATTTTTTTAACACCACGCTGCTCCTACAATAACTAACAGGATAAACAGCACTACAATTAGTGCGAAACCTCCACCTGCAAACATGAGACACCCTCCTTTCATGTTGCTACCATATCCTATTCAACATCCGCTGAATTCGGATAGGCATTTATCACGGAAATACAAATTTCCTTCCACTAATGACCGTAATATCAAATTTTCCTTGGCTAAAACCTCTTGAAAATCTGTTGATTTCGCCGGGAGTTTTCTTTTTATCATATGTAGGAACATTCTTTTTGCGATAGATAATTACCCATAAAAATTGAAAAGCAAAAAGAGGGCAAAAAGGAATTTTTCATAATCATATGGGTTATTATTTTTGTTCTTACATGCATTTATGGTATAGTATGTTTTGTGAAATTAAGAATCGAAAAAAAATATGTAGGAGTGTTCAACATGAAAAAATGGGTGTTATCACTTACACTAACAGCTAGTGTTTTAGCATTAAGCGCTTGTGGCAATGCAAATGGCTCTGATATTGTTGCTGAAACAAAAGCAGGCAATATTACGAAGGACGAGCTTTATGAAGCAATGAAGGACAAAGCAGGGCAATCAATTCTGCAAGAGCTTGTTTATGACAAAGTTCTTTCTAAAAAGTATCCTGTGACAGATAAAGAATTGGATGATAAGGTGAAAGAATTAAAAGAACAGCTTGGTGCTAATTTTGAAATGGCATTAATGCAGTACGGCTACAAAAATGAAGATGATTTAAAAGCAATGTTAAAAACCGGAATGATGCAAGAAAAAGCAGCCATTCAAGATGTTAAAATTACCGATAAAGAAGTAAAAGAATACTACGATAACTACAAGCCAGAAATAAAAGCACGTCACATCTTAGTTGAAGATGAGGCAACTGCAAAAGAAGTTAAGAAGAAGCTTGATGAAGGTGCTAAATTCGAAGATCTTGCTAAGGAATATTCGACTGACACAGGTTCTGCGGCGAACGGTGGAGACCTTGGATGGTTCGGTCCTGGTAGAATGGTTCCTGAATTTGAAGAAGCGGCATATGCGCTTAAAGTAAATGAAATAAGCGAACCAATTAAATCTCAGAATGGCTACCATATTATTCAAACGACTGAGAAAAAAGAGAAAAAGCCATTTGAAGAGATGAAAGATAAAATGGAATATGAAGTGAAAGTTTCTAAACTTGATCAAGAAAAAATTCAAAAAGCTATGGAAAAAGAATTGAAAGCAGCTGATGTGAAAATTAAAGATAAAGATTTAAAGAATATCTTAAGTAGCACTGAAGCTGAATAAAGAAAAAAACCGGGCAAAGTGCCCGGTTTTTTTTCTTTATTGTGCTCTCTTTCTTTTCAATCTTGCTTCTTCAATTCTTTCCATATATATTTTCCCTTCAAGCTCGATACTCTCATTTTCAATTCGCCGCTCCTCCTTGCCAGTCCGAATCGTCATAAACGCACTTATAACGATTCCTACAAAAGCAAAAAAAGCCCAAACAGGCAAAGACATGTTGCCCCCCCCTTCCAATGGTAATCCTTTTCTCTACTAAAATATTTATGTATATGAAATCATTTTATGTATAGAAAAACGGAGGTGAAATAATAAAAAACAGGGCTGTCCGAAAACAAAGAGCCTGGCACCTCCAACACTTTATATAGATAAAAAGCAGTTTAAGCTACTCTATATATTGTGTTGTGAGGAGAGAGCCAGGCACTCTTATCTGACAGCCCCATAGCTAGATTTCTTATTTATGAAAAGTGGGCTTATAGAAAGCACGATTGTCCAAAGCAAATACTCTCTCTGTAAACTCACCTGGTTTTATTCTTTCAAGAGCCCTATCGAGCATATTCATCTTCGCATCAAGATTATCAATATAATGTAGAATTTCAGCCTCTTTAATTAACGGAGGTTTCGGACTTCCCCATTCGGCTTTCCCATGGTGACTCAGGACTAAATGCTGTAAAACTAGCACTTCCTCCCCTGAAATTGAAAGCTCATCAGCAGCTTTCCCAATTTCATTTACCATAATCGAAATATGACCGAGTAGATTGCCTTCAAGCGTATATACAGTAGATATTGGACCAGATAGTTCAATTACTTTTCCTAAGTCATGTAGAATGACTCCAGCGTAGAGAAGATCTTTATCAAGGCTCGGGTAGAGTCCAGCAATCGCTTTAGCAAGGTCTAGCATAGACACAACATGGTAAGCTAATCCAGAAACAAATTCATGATGGTTTTTCGTTGCAGCTGGATATTCGAGAAAAGCTTTTTGATATTTTTTTACTAAGTGGCGGGTAATCCTTTGGATATTCGGATTTTTCATTTCAAAAATATATTGAGTCAGCTTCCCTCCCATTTCTTCCGTACTTAAAGGTGCTGTTTCCAAAAAATCTGCTAGTTTCACATTTTCAGATGGCAAAGCAGGTCGGATTTGCCTAATTCTAAGCTGATTTCGTCCGCGATAATTCAGGATTTCCCCTGATACTCTAACAATTGTTTCTGGTAAAAAGTTCTTCTCGTCACCTTCTGATACATCCCAAAGTTTAGCTTCAATTTCACCACTCTGGTCTTGAAAGATCAAGGTTAAAAAAGGTTTCCCATTACTAGCAATTCCTTTTGTTGCAGTTTTTATTAATAAAAAAAGGTCAATTTGTTCTCCGACATCATAATAAATAACACCTTTAGACATTTTTCGCACCTCACTATTTTTCTAGGCTAATAGGAATGATTAAGTTTAATATAAGTAGTATAGCATATTTCTCCTCTCCCCTTCGGAATGAAAGGAAGCTGTTACTAGTTATATAGGCAAACGAATCTCTTTATTTAAATAGGCTATTTGCCCTTCTGAAAAATTAGGAAGCAAATGTTTATGGCATGTGAAAAACAAAATTTGTCTGCCTGATAAACCTTTTAAAAGCTCCATAACCTTTCTCGTTCTTTTCTCATCAAAATTTACGAAACTATCATCGATAATAATTGGGAATGAATAGTGTTGATAAATGGTAACGGTAAGAGCGAGCCTAAATGAAACATAAATTTGTTCTGCTGTTGCCTGACTTAATTCATTAGCCTCAAACAAGATATGCTCCTTGCTTTCGATCAAAAATCCACTTCCCTCTTGCTTCTGATAAATTCGAACATAATTTCCATCAGTAAGAAAGGAAAGAAACTCTTCTGCTTGTTTTAACATATTAGGCAAACGTTCTTTCTTAAAGCTTTCAATTGTTTGATCAAGAATTTCTTTTGCCATCGCATATTTCGCCCATTCCCTTGCTTCACCTTCAAAATCAGCTTTCATTTGTTTATATTTATGCAAAAGCTCAGCAAATCGCCCACCTTCTTCAATCATCTGAATCTCGTATTTCTTCTCAGCAAGCTGACTTTGTAGCTCTGGAATATTTTCTTTAAGTCCGCTTATATTTTGAGCTTGTCTATTTATAACTTCATCGATATTATTAATGCCTCTGTATACTTCGAATTCAGCATTTTTAAGAGGCAAATGTTTTATTTGCCGTTGTAAATCAAGGAGCAAATTTTCAAGACTTATTTTTTTATCAGCTAAAATACTAAGCTCCCTAAATGTTTCGACAGTTTCCACCTTCGCAAGCTGGAGCAGCTCCTTCAGTTCTGATTTGTAATGCTCAAGCTCTAAATAATACCTTTGAAAATCTTCTTCAAGCTGAAGCAGGTTTGCCGTTTTTTCATCGAATATTATTTGTTTTTCCATCTCTTCCTTTAAGCTCTTTCTTAGCAAATAAGCTGATTCTTGAATGGTTGATGAGCTGGTTCCGATCCATTTCATACATAAATGATTTATCGTCTCAGAAAGCTTCTCCTTTCGTTCCACCAATGTATTTTTTTGACGTGCTGTCAATTGTTTGTCTCTAATGAGTGTTTTTAATTGCTCGATAAGTTGAAAAGCCTCTGCTAAATGAAATAACGGTAAAACATTTGGCAAAAGCAACTCTTCACGAAGCCCTTTCAGCTCCTGCTCGTGTTCAAGCATGTCCTTTTCCCACACTTCAAATGCTATTAATACTTTTTCATACTGTTCGTTTCTTTGCTGACATTGCATTTCATAATAACGAAGCTGCTCATTTATATTTCGATCTCTTTCAAGCTCACTTTCAATGAAAGTAATATTTTGAAAATCGGTATTTCTCAGTTTTTCAATTATATGCCGCTTCTTTTCTTCTAATTTTTTTATCTCTTCTCTCATCATGTCATTTTCAAAATTATTAAATCCCTTTATTATTAAACCCAGTGAGAATAATAGGCCAATAGCACCAGCCATTATTAGCAGCCACTCTTGTCTCCAAAAGCCCCAGATACTTAAAATAACGAATAAAAAGCAAAAAAAACTATATTGCATACGCTCATTTTTCTTTTTTTTCCTTGCTTTTTCCACTTCCTTTTTCGATGTTTTTATTAGATGTGCAAGCCTCTCTTCTGTTTGGCTAAGTTCTATTTCAATCGTTGTTTTCCTTGTAGCAGCAGTCATTTTTTCCTTCAATGCTGCACGTTCAGATTCAGATAGCAGCTTGCTCTTTAAGCTTTTTATTTTTTCTTCTGCTTCTTCAAGCAATTGCTTTGCTTCATTGAATTTCTCATCTAAATTTATTTTTTTTGAAGCCAGTTGTCGATATTTCTCATTTGCACCTTCTACTCTTTCTTTTTGAAAAATACTTGTGTTAATTGTCAATATCTCTTCTTCTCTAATGGATAAATGCAGTTTTTCGCGGAGTATCGATTCCAACTGAATCAATTCTTGCAGCTTACTTTCTGTTTCTACTTCCTCCTGTTGCCATTTTTCAAATAAAGAAACAGATTCGACTACAGACATAATTTGTTGTTCATTATGTAAAAGAAGTTTGTTCGGCTTCATTTCTTGTAAATTGTTCTTAATTGCAGACACTCTCTGCTCAATACTTGCAAGTTGAGCTTCAAGCGGCTTCATCCGTTCTTCTATTCGCTCCAATCTAACTTTACCTTCAATCGGGAATTGCAGCTCTTCATATGTCTCCAATTCCGACTTTATCACTAATTCCTCTTCTATTAGTGGTTTGACTTGCTTCCACATCTCTAAGCGGTTTAATTCATTTTGACAGGCTAATTGTTCATTTTGCTTCTTCTTTATTTCACATTCAATTGCTTCTATCTCCTGAATAAGCAGCCAATATTGCTCATTCTTCTGTTCCACTTTTTTTAGTTCATTGTAAGTCTGTTTTATTTCCTTAAGCTTTTCATTTATAAGAGGCTTTTTCCCATTTGGTTTAAAACGGGTATCAAGTTCCTTTTGTAATGTATTTTCAACCCGCAGTAATTGATCTGTACCGAGTGCGCCTGCTGAGAATAAAAATCTCCCTATATCTTCATTCTTCATTTGCTGAATGTTTTGGAGACCTTGAAGATTAAATGAGAAAATAGACTGATAAAGTGATTTATCGACATGAAATAAAAGCTCCTTCAATAAGTCCTCATCACCTATTGTTCCATCACTAAGCTGTACTCGAACATCACCAATTGCTTTTCCCTTAATTCTTTCAATAATGACATTGCCTCTCTCAGGAAAATTTACTTTAAGCCTTCCTCCATATTTTGCTCCTTTCTTTGGCTCATACCGAAGCTCTGCTTGCTGCTTAGTTGGAAAACCAAATAATATACTATGAATAAATGACATAATTGTCGATTTACCCGCTTCATTTTCTCCGTAAAATACTTGGAGATTTTGAAGATCGGAAATTATTAAGTTTTCAAGCTTCCCATACCCATATATGTGTATTTCTGTAATAAACATTCCCATAACTCCCTCTTGTTTTCTCCAAGTCTCTGATCGATTTCTATTCTCGAAGATTTAGAAGGCTGACTAGTAATTCCTCAGCTTCTATTGCAAGTTTGTTTTTTTCATCAGCCGGTAAATCTTCTAAAAATCTTCGCGCAACAGGATGATTATATAAGGAGACAATACTCTTATTTAATTCATCTTTATTGCTTGCTATTTTAAAAAGCTCACTATAAAAGGCAGAGTCCTTTTCGAGCTGTTCCCGACTCCACCACTTCTTGCTTTCAACTGCTGAAAGTTTAGAAATCCAAACGAAATGTTCTTCTTCTTTTTCTTCTTCCTGTAAGACGTCTAAAAGTTCACCATTTACTACTGCTTTGTAATCCTGTTCAGGAATATTCACATTTTTTATTGTTAGAGATAAAATAGTTCCGATTTTTTCAGCCCGTTTTTCTTCAATTATGTTTTTACACATCGTATATATGTCATGAAAGGAGTTTAGATTAGAAGCATCCAGCTCTTTTTCATCCCAAATAACCACGGATGTTGCAATGAAATTTCTAATGCAGCCTGCCTCAGACAAATGAACTAAATAGCAGCCCTTCATTCCTGTTTCCTTGCGATGACGCCCTTGAATGTTCCCTGGATAAACGACAGGGGGCAGTGTTGATAAATCTTGGCGCTTATGAATATGGCCAAGAGCCCAATAGTCAAATTCTTTATGAAGTAATTCTTTCAATGTAAAAGGAGCATATTTCGCATGTTCACTACTTCCTTCTATATGTCCGTGTAATATCCCAATATGAAAATCAGCCCCTTCCTCCTTCACATAAAAAGGAACCATTCTTGTGAATAAATGTCTTTTTGGATAGCTAAATCCATATAAATGGACTGATGTTCCATCTTCTTTTGTATACTTCAAGGCTTCAACCTCATGAGAAAAAAGCTGAACATTTTTCGGCAATGGCAAATGTGTCCATACCCCTTCTAAATGGTCATGATTTCCGTGAACAGCAAACACAGCAATATTCCTAGCCTCAAGCCGTTCCATTTCCTTTCGTAGCCTAGCTTGGGCACGAATACTCCGATCCTCGCCATCAAATAAATCTCCTGCTAATATAACAAAATTAACTTGATGTATAATCGCTGCATCAACGATTTTTCCTAATGCCTCGAAAGTGCTCTCTTGCAGCTTTTTAAAAATTCTTTCAGGTAAATTTTTCAAGCCAATCATCGGGCTATCCAAGTGCAAATCAGCCGCGTGGATAAATGTTACCTTTTTCATCCTGTTTCCTCCCGATATCTTTTTTTCTATTTTAACCGATTTAAAAGGCGAATGCACGTTCCTCTTACATAAAAGATCTAACAAAAATACCCCTTCCGCACCTATCACTAATAGACAAATTCACTTTACGGACAAACATACTTTTTTGAAAATACAGGTGTATAACTAGTCCTTCATTCTATGAATGAATATAAATATAGTGAATAGGACATGCAGGGATAAATATCTTTGTGGGACGGAAGGAGAAGCGAAAAAAAATGACGTATGAAATCGGGATAACAACTTTAGTTTTTATATTCACAATGCTAATCATTTTTTGGAGACCAAGGGGTTTAAATGAGGCGTGGCCAGCTGCTGTCGGAGCAGCCATTATTCTACTAACTGGAATTGTGTCTCGTACAGATATTATTGATATAATTGATAAAATTGGCGGTGCCTCTATCACAATTATGGCAACGATCGTAATGGCAGTTATACTAGAGAGCTTCGGATTTTTCCATTGGGCGGCTGCTAGATTAACGAATTTGTCAAAAGGATCAGGCTATAGGCTATATTGGTATATTCAACTTTTATGTTTTTTGATGACACTTCTTTTTAATAATGATGGAAGCATTTTAATAACGACCCCATTATTAATCATTCTTTTAAAAAATCTTCGACTTAAACCACACCAAATGATCCCTTACCTTTTAAGTGGAGCACTTACTGCTACGGCTTCAAGCGCCCCAATCGGTGTCAGTAACATCGTTAATTTAATCGCTTTAAAAATTATCGATATGTCACTATACATGCATACAGCAATGATGTTTGTACCTGCCACATTAGGATTGCTTTTCATGTCATGGATTATGTTTTTAGTCGTTAAGAAAAAACTACCTAAAAGATTGCCTGCCGCAATGGATGAAATAGATGAAACCTTCTTCTCCAAGCATTTTCACCCGTTAAAAAAGACACTCTCTGTGGAAACGAAAAAAAAGCGAACCAAATTAATGCTAAAAGTATTGCTATTTGTTTTTGTCATGCGTTGTTTGCTCTTCGTTGCTTCTTATCTTGCCATCCCAATCGAGCTTGTAGCAGTACTAGGTTCAGTCTTGTTACTTATATGGAGATGGTACCATTTAAGGACAAATCCTATCGATATTTTAAAGAAAACTCCGTGGCATATACTAATTTTTGCATTTTCGATGTACGTTCTCATTTACGGACTCCATAATGTTGGCTTAACCGAATATTTAGTAAGTGTTTGTGAGCCTATCGTTAATCAAGGATTACTTCAAGCTAGCATTATAATGGGTGGATTAGTATCGATTCTCTCTAATATTTTCAATAATCACCCCGCGTTAATGGTGGGAACTATTACGTTGACGAAAATGGGACTTGACCCAATTACATTAAAAACAATATATCTTGCAAATATTATTGGAAGTGACATGGGCTCATTATTATTGCCAATTGGGACACTCGCTTCACTTATTTGGATGCATATATTAAGGACATATAAAATCAAAATAAAATGGAAGGATTATTTAAGTGTATCGATCATTGTGATCCCACTGTCAACGATGGTAACTTTATTCCTGCTATTTTACTGGGTCCAAATGGTTTTTGCATAAACAAAGAGGGTGTCCCAAAAATATAAGGGCCACTCTCTTTTTTTATGTTCTTATTAACTTGTCCGTTGAAACTTTCCTACTAGCCAAAAAAATCGTTATTAACGACCTTTTGAGTCAGCCTCTTCTCGTTATTCATTCCTTTTTTGTTAACTGCAATGCTTTTTTAATATCCTTAAAGGAGTTCGATTTTCCGTACATTAGAACCCCTCCCTTATACACCTTTGCACCAAATATCGCAAGAATCACAATGGTAATAATTAAAATCGCGATACCTACTAATGGCTCCCATGTAGGCAATGTCAGCATGCCAACGCGCATAAACATTAACATAGGAGTAAAAAATGGAATGTACGATGTAATCGTTATAAATGTAGTATCTGGTGTTCCTAGACCAAACATCGCGATCATAAAACCGGCAACGACTAATAATGTCATTGGCATAATTGTTTGCTGAATATCCTCGATACGGCTAACGAGCGAGCCAAGGAACGCTGCTAAAGTCGCATACAAGAAATAACCTAATAGCAAAAAAACAAGTGCATATATGATTGTCGAAAGTGGAATATCACTAAAGCCAAAAAACTCAAACATTCCACCTTGCATTGATTCTAAATTATTTTTTACAGAAATATACCCAACTAATAGAATGGCAGTCATTTGAGTTAAGCTAAGTAATGCTACTCCTAGGATCTTGGCAAACATTTGTTTTACTGGTGATACACTTGAAATAAGAATTTCCATTACCCTTGATGATTTTTCAGTAGCTACCTCTGTAGCGATCATACTTGCATAAAGTAGTACCGAAAAATAAATAATGAATAGCAATACATAGACGAGTCCTCTTGCTTGACTCAGTTCTTCTTGAGTTTTTGCATTTTCTTCAAGTGGAAGATTATTGAATGAAATAGGTTCATAAAGTTTTGCTAATTGTTCTTGTGTTAAATTAATTTTTGAAGCTGCAAGCTCTGTTTTCACCTGTTGCAAATAATGCTGAAGCTCAGATGAAAGGGATGAATCCGCTATTGTCATTGCCTTATAAGTGGCTTCAGGTAATTTTTCCTGATTATAAGTTAAGACAAGTACTCCTTTATTTTCTCCATCTTTGACAGTGTTTTCTGCCTCAATCTCTGTGCCTTTAAAAGACTCAAGCTTTATATTACTATTATTTACTTTTATCTGCTCTGATAACGGGATAAATAATTCACCTGTTTCATCTATAACGACTATTTTCTCAAGTTTTTCTTCACCATTATTAAAAAAATCAATAACTTTTGACATATTTGTTAATCCAATGACTAGTAAGACAGTAATGAGTGTCGTAATAATAAAAGATTTTGTTTTGAGCTTTGAGGTATATGTATGCCCAAGTATTATCCAAAAATTACTCATAGGAAGCACCTACCTTTTCAATAAAAATATCATTTAATGAAGGTTCTTCAAGAACGAATTTTCGGATAAACCCTTTCCCAACGATCTCCTTTAAAATTGATTCTGCAACTTCTTCTCCTGCTATTTGTAGATGAATTCCCTCTGTTGTACGTCTAGCTCTACTTACACCAATATGAGATTCTAGAAAACTCAAATCAAAATCAGCGTGAATAACAAGGTTTTTCCTACCAAAGGCACGTTTGATTTCCTTAAGGGCTCCTTTCACGACAGGCTTTCCTTTATGCATAATACATAAATGCTCACACATTTCCTCTACATGTTCCATCCTATGAGATGAGAAAACAATCGTCGTGCCTTTTTCTTTCAGTTCGATAACTGCGTTTTTCAATTGTTCAACATTTACTGGATCGAGACCACTAAATGGTTCATCCAAAATGAGCAACTTGGGCTTGTGAATAACAGCTGTAATGAACTGAATCTTCTGTTGATTTCCTTTTGAGAGTTCTTCTACTTTCTTGTCCGCATATTCAGGAACTTTAAAACGATTGAGCCAGTAATCAAGCTCTTTCAATATTTCTTGTTTTTGCATACCACGTAATCTTGCTAAATAAACGATTTGCTCCTTTACCTTTAGCTTCGGATACAATCCCCGCTCTTCTGGTAAATAACCGATGAATGGACTTGTTGAATAATCAATTTTTTTACCGTCCCAAGTAATTTTCCCATCACTCGTATCAAGCAAGCCTAAAATCATCCGGAACGTTGTTGTCTTACCGGCACCATTTGCACCTAGGAAGCCAAACATTTCTTTTTCCGGAATTGAGATCGATAAATCATCAACTGCTATAAACTTTCCAAAACGTTTAGTCACATGTTCTAACTGTAATCCCATACAAAATCCTCCTTTACCCCCTAATACGGATTAGATAAAAAAAAGGTTCAAACTTTTATTAAAAACTTAAAATTTTGTACATTAAGCTTAATTATGCCAAAATAATAGTGAATTATTAGAATTTTACAGAAAGGAAGTTTCCTATGAAAACTTACAAATTAACTGTATTTGAAGCAAATGGAGAAAAGATACTTGATGAAGCGTTTCAAGCAGGGAGTAATGATGAAGCAAAAAAACTCGGAGAGAAAAAAATTTCAGAAAAAGGCTTTGAGCATAAATCGTATCGCTGCACATCTTCTGATGGGAAGTTAATATTATTTCATCAATAAAGCTTTTAGTGCATCGGAAACTTTTTATTCGCGGGTCGTTCTTTCCTATAAAGTGTACACTATTAACTACTCTTTAAAGTCAATCGACCCGCGAAAACATGATTAAACTAGTTTTCTATTTTCCTTCAAATACTGGTCTCCGTTTTTCGATAAAAGCTTGTACACCTTCTTTATGATCCCTCGTTTGTCTCATTTTATACTGGCTATCTTTTTCAAGCTCCAGAACTTTTAATAATTGCGGGCTATTTTTTTCAACAAAGATTTTCTTCGTTTCAATCATGGCTTTAATTGGACTATTCAGCAAGCTTTGTAGTTTAGCCTCCACAACAGTAGATAATTCCCCTTCGCTAGCAACTTCATTAATGAGCCCTGCTGCATATGCTTCATTAGCCACTAAAGATTTTCCTTCCCATATGATATGCTTTGCTTTATCTTCACCGAGACGCTTTTCTAATAAATAATGTCCACCCCCGTCAGGAATAAGGCCAACACCGATAAAGTTCATTGCGAGTTTACTAGATTGTTCTGCAATGAGATAATCTGTTGCTAAAGCGATGCTTAAGCCAAGGCCAGCAGCTGCACCTGAAACTGCCGCAATTGTTAGCTTTGGCATCGTATACAACGTAAAGACAACATCGCTTATGATTGCCATTACATCAGAAAACATCGTGTTATCTGATGTGAGCATCGTTTTAATATCGCCACCAGAACAAAAGGCCCTGCCATTTCCTTTTAAAACAACGATATCAATTTCATTTGAAATACTTACTTCCTTAAATGCTGCCGCTAATCCCTTTAACATTTCAACATTGAGCGAATTTAATGATTCTGGTCTGTTCAACTCAATTGTTGCAATACGACCTTTCTCATGAACAATAACCGTTTCTGTACTATATTCTATTGGCATTTTCTTTCCTCCTAATTACTTCTAATTACTATTTTTTCCAATATACTCCTTTTGAACCTGATCTCTCAATGCCATCTTAAGAAATTTTCCAACGGATGTTTTTGGGATATCCTCCATGAATAAAATGTCATCTGGAAGCCACCATTTTGCGAATTGTGGTGTTAGAAAATCATAGAGTTCTTCTTTTATTTCCTTTCCTTTATAGGCATCTTTTAATACAACGCAGGCGACTGGGCGCTCCTGCCATTGTGCATGGGGTACAGCGACTACAGCTGCTTCAAATACCGCTTCATGTGCCATCAATGCATTTTCAATATCAACGGAGGAAATCCATTCCCCACCACTTTTAATAAGATCCTTCGTACGATCAACAATTTTCATAAAGCCTTCATCATCTACTGTCACGACATCCCCTGTATAAAGCCAACCATCACGAAATGATTCGTTCGTTCTTTCATCTTTATAATATTCAGAAGCAATCCATGGACCACGAATAGCAAGCTCTCCCATCTCTTTACCATCCCAAGCGACAATGCCATCTTTCCCGACAACCTTCATTTCAAGACCAGGAACAAGAATACCTTGCTTTGCCTTAATATCGAGCTTTTCTTCAGTAGAAAGCTCCTCCTGATAGCTTTTTAAAGTTGAGATGACGACTAGTGGACTTGTTTCGGTCATCCCATATGCATGAACGAAAGGAATATTATGTTTTTGTTCAAAAGCTTTAATCATGCCTTTAGGTGCAGCTGCTCCACCACAAAGAACTGCCCTTAATGAAGTAAGATCATAACTATTTTCATCCAACTCTTTAAGAAGACCAAGCCATATGGTCGGTACCCCAGCCGCAATTGTTACCCTTTCAGCTTCGATAAGCTCAGCCAAAAGCTTTGGGGTGAAATAAGGGCCAGGCATAACTAAGTTCGTTCCAAACCAGACAGCCGCAAATGGCAATCCCCATGCATTTACATGAAACATCGGCACAACAGGCATGGCAATATCCTTTTCACTTACGGCTGCACTATCTGCCATCCCTAGCGCCATGCTGTGGAGAACAATCCCGCGATGTGAATAAATAACTCCTTTCGGATTTCCTGTTGTTGCTGATGTATAACACATTCCTGCCGGAGCATTTTCATCAAGATCATCTGGATACTGATAATCTCCTGTTGCTTCTTCGATTAATTTCTCATAATGATAAACTGGGGATAATGTTGTATCAGGAAGTTCAAGTTCGTCTGTCATGATCACAAATGCTTTTACGGTTGGCAGCTTATCTTTAACTGCTTCAATTAAAGGGAGAATATCGGAATCAATTAATAGTACTTTATCTTCAGCATGATTAATAATATAGACGATATGCTGAGGGGAAAGACGGATATTAATTGTATGCAAAACAGCCCCGCTGCAAGGAATGGCGAAATACGCTTCTAAATGACGGTGATGATTCCAAGCTAGCGTTCCAACTTTATCGCCTCTTTCGACCCCAAGCTTTTGCAGGCTTTCAGCAAGCCTCTTTGTTCGGTCAGCAATCTCCTTGTATGTAAACCGTTGAATCCCACTAGCCGTTCTCGAAACTACCTGTTTTTTTGAAAAAAACATTTCTGCTCGTTTTATCATTTGCGTCATTGTCAAAGGTGTTTGCATCATCATATCGATTCCTCCTTTTTCTAATAAAGCGCTTTCTTTTCGTTCAAAGAAGTATATTACCTATGTACCATATTCATTCTCTGTATTTTTATAAAAACCTCTTATTTTTATCTAAATTTTTAGAATAATTTAATGGCATTCTCTGCCTTTTTATATGAAATTCCATGTAAAAAATCCTTAGCTTCAATAGCGTAAGGATTTTTGCGTGTTAAAGATTTCACTTAGTACATTCAATTTCTCTTCCGTATATTTTTCGAAACTATCATTATACGTTTTCGGATCTTTTGGATTGGCAAAGTGAGTAATTTTACCTGTCATTGGATGTATAAATTTACTAGCTGCCCCACAGCCAAGTCCAATAATTGTCTGCTGTTCCTCCATAATCATAATATTATAGATGCTTTCTTGATTATGCAGCGCATAACCTACATTTTCAAGATTTCCAAGGATGTTTTTTTGACGATATAAATAATAGGGAGCGTAGTGATGCTCCTTCGTCCACTTCTCGGCCATCGCCATCATTTGTACAATCTCTTCTCGTTCTGCCACTTTATATTTTTCTTTATTCTTTGTCATTTCCGACGCACGTTTGAACGAAAGCGTGTGCACTGTAAGAGATTCAGGCATAAGCTTTTCTGTTTCATTTAACGTATGAGCAAACTCAGAAACACCTTCTCCAGGCAAACCAATAATAAGATCCATATTAATATTATCCATCCCTAATTTTCTAGCAAGATGAAATTTATCAATCGTTTCTTCAACAGTATGATGCCTCCCGATTGCTTTTAACGTGTCTTGAATATATGACTGGGGGTTTATACTAATACGGTTGATTTTCCATTTCTTTAATACTTCAAGCTTTTCTGACGTTATCGTATCTGGTCTCCCAGCCTCAACGGTTAGTTCTCGAATATGCTCAACATGAGGAAAAGAAGAATACATTTCCTCATAAAGCAAATCCATTTCTTCTGCTGTAATACTTGTAGGAGTCCCACCACCATAATAAACGGTCGTAATCTTTACATTATTTTCTTTTAACCATTCTCCAACTTTTCTCATTTCATAGTGAAGTCCCCCTAGGAAGGAGTCAACAGAACCTTGTCTGCCATTAATAGCATAAGCAGGAAAAGTACAATAGGCACATTTCGTTGGACAAAAAGGAATACCAATATAAATGCTGACTTCATTTTGTAACTCATAGAGATCCGGTACGACCGCAAGTTGCCGATCGACAATGCTTTGCATAAGCGAAATTTTTTCATCGGTTATTAAATATTTATCCTTTAATTCCTGATGAGCAATTTCCTTAGGAGTTTTTTGTTTCATATGGGAATGAAGAAGCTTCGTTGGCCTTATCCCAGTCAAAACTCCCCATTTTTGAATAATGCCTGTCCATTCTTGTAAAACCTTCAAGTACACATGGGACACTGCATTTTTCATTTGTTTAAATTTTTCTTTTTCTGTATTGGCTATTTCATTCATTATTTCATAAGAAGCTGATTTTTTGTTTCCTTCTTTATCTATTAACACAGCTTTAACAAAAAGCGTATCCTTTACGATCGTTTCAAATTTTATCGTTACATTTGCTTCATCTATATCATTCAAACTGACTTTACATTCCTCAAAAAATAAGTTAGCAATAAGTTGGAGCGGCCGTTCGTATCGTTCTTCTTGTAAACCAATGATTGATATTTGCAAAATAATCACCTTTTAAAGTATTAATGAAGACTCTAATCGCATATATTGTTGTTTTTGCCTTCAAATTTTGCCCGTTGATTTCCGCTGGGGTTACGCAGCGATCGCGGGGAGGCAGTAAGCCTCCTCGGCGCTTGCGCCTGTGGGGTCTCACGCTTCCCTCCATTCCCGCAGGACATTGAATAACATCCCTGAATGAACATTGCACGAAGGAAATGCGAATGCATTTTCGAGAAGTTAAGTACCCTCCGCTCCAATCAACTCAGATAACTAAACAAAAATTGTACTAAAAAGCAACAAACTATACGAAAACAGCCATATTGAAAGAGGCTGATCTCTACTGTTAAGACAGCCTCTTAAAATTTACACTATGTGCTTATTTTAGTGTACAAAAATGGCTAATCAAGGTCAACATAGTGAAAAATATTATCGTGTTCCATCCTATTTTTTTAGAATATTCATTTTCCTTAAAAATTCAATTGGATGCTGTTTACGAAAATGTTCCTTCACCATATATGTTACTCCTTGCTGATTATTTGGTCGTGTCACCCAATCCGCTGCTTTTTTTACTTGTATAGGTGCATTGCCCATTGCTACCCCAAGACCAACTGCTTCGATCATATCAAGATCATCAATATCATCACCTATAACGACCATTTCACTGCGAGAAATATTTAAATGGTCTCCAAGATATAATAATCCATTGAGTTTACATACTCCTGCAGGCAAAATATCAATGCGAAGATTGTTTAATTGAAACACTTCAATTTCACTAAACATACCTTTTATAGCTGCCTTTGCATCGAGAACATCTGAGACATCTTCAAAATACACTTCAATTTTTGGTGGTGTGACAGGTTCATCAAGTAGTGTATCACTTAAAGATTCAACAAATTGATGCGAATAAAAAATGGGATCCCCTGATGTAAAAACCGTCTTGGCTAACATATTATGGTTAAGTTTCGAACGGTTGGCGAGAGAATATTTCTCGTGAACTAATCTAATTTGACAGGAGAAGCCTTCAAGCAATCTCACAAGATCATACGTAATATCTTCTGCAATCCGTTTAACAAAGATAGGTTTATCCTCAGAGCTAGCTATATATGCTCCACTATGTGCAACAAGCAATGAGTTTAATTTCAATGCTTTCGCTACTTTTTTCGCAGAGGGGAAGCTTCTTGCTGTTACTAACGTGACATAGATTCCTTTTTGCTGTACATATTCAATCGCTTCTTTTGTAGATTTATGAAGTCTTCCATTTGAATGAAGAAGAGTACCATCAATATTTATCGCCAACAGCCGGTAGATCATCCCAATGCCCCCTAATCATGGTGAATAAAGTATCCCTACTATACTGTTATGAATAAATAAATACGAATAGAACATTCCTTCGAAATTTCAAATTCAATTATTAAGTTAGTTATTTCTTCCTAATTATTCCTTTGCTGCTAGCAATAATTTACATTCATTATTAAACTATATGTATTATTTAGAATATTGGAGGTTTGGCATGTTAAAAAAATCTCAAGCCATCATATCGCTGTTCGTTTTATTTTTTATTTTTGGCTGTTCAAAAAAAGAGGATATTTCACAAGAAAAAATTCCCCCAACTAATCCAGTAATTGAATCTGGAGCCAATGAGCAAACAGATGAAAGTGAAGTTCAATTATCTTCATTAGATGAAAATGATTTAGCCAAAATTGAACAGCTCGAAATTCCAACATCAGTAGACGGGCTTCAAAAACAAATTGGCGGTATTTTTAGTAATGACATTCCATACGAAAAAGAAACTGCACAAGTTTGGGGAAATTTTGGTCTTGGTGAGTATGCTGATGAATTAACAGAGGAATTAAAAAAGGTAACAGCTGCAACTTCAGATACGGATACGATCTTTAAAGCTCTTCATTACTATATAGGGAGCTATGCTTATGAAAGGGCGATAAAGGAATTAGAAGAATTCGAAGGAGATTGGTATGAGCCCTATTTACCTGAACCTCACGAAATGGAAGATCGGGCACAGGAGACAGATCCTGGAAAAGCAATTATTCTCCTAGATGCGAGCACAAGTATGCTGAAAAACATTCAAGGAAAGCAAAAAATGGCCATTGCTAAAACGGCTGCTGGGAGATTTGCTAATACAATTGGCTCTACTCATGATGTATCACTTTTCGTTTACGGACATGCTGGTTCAGAAACAAATGCAGGTAAAGCTGAGTCATGCTCGAAAATTGATGAAATATATCCATTACAAAAATTTGAGGCAAAAAAATTTACTGAGGCAGTAAATAGTGTTGAAGCAAAAGGATGGACCCCCATTGCAGGGGCAATCAAAACTGCACGTGAAAAAATGGCTGGGACTACAGATAATGTTACTCTTTATATTATAAGTGATGGTGCCGAAACTTGCGATGGAGATCCAGTTGCAGAGGCACAGGCATTTGCTTCAGAAAACCCTGGTAGACAAGTAAATATCATTGGATTTGACGTTGATACTAAAGGAGAGAACTCACTAAAGAAAATTGCCGATGCTGGTAATGGTGAGTATATTTCTGCCAAAACAATCGAGGAATTGAATAGCTCGATCCAAAACACATGGGTCCCATCTTTTACAGAAATTATGAGCAAATCAAACTCACTAATAAAGCATTGGGGACAAATGTATGATTTTATGGTAGAACGAGAGAAGCTTTCAAGTAGAATTTATTATACAGGTTTAAATGAAAAAAGCCGTTTTTATTCGGCACTCCATATTATGAGAACTGAAAAGATGATCACAAGTGAAGCACATGACGCTCTTAAGGAAAAAGCCCAAATTAAAGCTGACTTGGCTTTAAAAACACATAAGGAATTAGGACAGAAAAAGGAAAAAGAAATCGATGACAAGCGCAAGGAAATAAATGAAAGGGTTAATAATTGGACAAAGCGAATGTTTGAAATGCATAAAACAACAAATAAGTAATGTACATTTTTATATTTGAAAGGAGGATGACTAATTCGAAGTCATCCTCCTTTATTACTTTTCTTATGTTATTTTTGGTAACCTAATCATTTTACACAAGTGGCCCATATAGCTCTTCAAGCGGTCTCATAATAATTTTATTCAATTCACCAATCATCATACTTAAACGCTGTTCAGCTTCCATCAGCCTTGCAATCTTCGGGTTTTGTTGAACTAAAGCAACTGTTTGTTGCGCCTGCTGTACTTCTTGCTCAGAAATATTCTGACCCATCATTTGTTTTTGTTGTAGCTGCATTTGAATATTACGGAAATTCTCAAACAATTGTTTAGCAGTTGGATCTGCATTTACCTCTTCATATGCTTGCTTTAATGAGTTGAATTCATTGCTTTGTCTAATTGCTTTCTCAAGCTCATAAGCTGAATCATATAAGTTAACTGCCATCCTCTTCACTCCTTTTTTGGGCAATCAATTTACTATAACAAATTATGCTAATCATTGCGAGGGCGATACAACTTTAGTGAAGGAAAAGCTTAGTTCTTTCTTTTAAGAAATCATCTGCCATCTGTTGAATATGTTGTCTCCCTTCAAAGCTTGAAAAGTAAGTGATTGCCTTATGCAAAATTAATAACCATTAATCCTATTGTCGTAACTATTGCATGAAATTAAACATCTACCTTCTATTTGTACTTAAAGCAATTTAGTTCCTTCTTACATCCGATTTTAAAACAGTCTTTGTTTTTTTATTATACAGGTAAACAACCATTTGTGAATTGTTAGTAATTAAAAATAATGAAAGCCCGATTTCAAGTAAATTGAAATCGGGCTTAGTACCAATTGGTTTACCATCCTCTTCGAGAAGGACCAGCAAATGATAAAAATTGATTTTTTAATTTTTTGCGTGATTTATCATTTCTTAATAAGTAGGCGGCACCTAATGCTAAAGTAGTTAGGGCTAAATTTTTGCTTTTCATTCCATTCTCCTCCTTTATCTTGCTTAAAATATCGTACATACTTCTTCTTCCCTCAGACACATGAAAATACTCTGGATAATAAAGCAATTAAGCTATTTCATTTTTTGTCGCATAGAACAAAATTATCTTTGGAAACATAAGATTGGATGAAGTTTTATCTCGCATCCCATTTGTAAATATACAATTCTCATAGGAGGGATTGCATTTGTCAAAGGATAATAAAGAACGTGAAAAGGATTTACTTCATGAAGGAAGGGATCATGCTTATCTTGATATTGATCGCATGATTAATGAAGGGATGTCTGGTGGATCAGTTCATATGCGAGAAGGTTATGCAAATATTGAAGAAGCTAGAGACCTTTACGAAGAAGAACCCCCAATTAATACGACTGAATAAGAGTTCCACAACCTAAAACCCGATGAGGAGCGGGTTTTTTTTATTTATTCTTTTATGAGCCTTACTTCATCTTGACCGCAAATTGGACATGTTAATAAGTGAGGACATTCCTTTTTAACATAATCATTCTGATAACCATCCTCCAGTTTCATTTGATCAATCGGCATATACGCACTATAACCATCATAGTAATCCATAATTCTTCCTGTATCCTTCAATTCATTTCCACAAATAGAGCATTTTCCTTTGAATTGTTCAAATCCATTACAAATGGGACAAATCGCCATTTTTTTACATCTCCATTCAAATTCTGTACTTCATAGAAGGATAGTTATGTTCATTAGTTTTTCCGAAAGCATCGAATTGAGTACGGAAATAATTGCCACTAGAATAAACAGAATAAAGATAAAAGATTTAAACATAATAGTATGTAACAACCCAATGCAAAGTTGAATTTAAATATAAAACTACTGGGTTAAACCATATTGGTGGTAACATGCAAATGCTGTTCCGGTGCAACTCCGGCTAACCCAACCATATCTCAAAAAAAAGAATGAGGAGATGAAGACATAATGGATAACACAAACAGAAGCAATTCCTCAAATCAATTACTAGTACCTGGAGTAGCACAGGCAATCAATCAAATGAAGGTTGAGATCGCTAGTGAATTTGGTGTCAACTTAGGTCCTGACACGACTTCTCGCGCTAACGGTTCTGTTGGTGGAGAAATCACAAAACGCCTTGTACAAATGGCGCAACAACAGCTTGGCGGTCACCAATAATATTTTCACACTAATTAAATATTATGGCTTAAAGGGGACGAATTTTCGTCCCTTTTTCCTTTAAACCATTTTTTTCGGATCGACCCATTCATCATACTCGCTGCTCGTGATATAGCCAGTTTTCAATGCAGCTTCCTTTAATGTAATGTCTTCATTAAAAGCAAGCTTAGCAATTTCTGCAGCTTTTTCATAACCGATGTGAGGATTTAGTGCTGTAACGAGCATAAGTGAACGATTTACATAATCCTCAATTACTTCTTCATTTGCCTGTAAACCACCAATGCAATTATCATTAAAAGACTTCATGCCATCCGCTAAAAGACGAATACTTTGAATGAAGTTATAAATAATGACAGGCTTAAATACATTGAGTTCAAAATTCCCTTGACTTGCTGCAAAGCCAATTGTTGCATCATTCCCAAACACTTGGCATACAGCCATCGTCAAAGCTTCACTTTGTGTCGGATTTACTTTTCCAGGCATGATCGAACTCCCTGGTTCATTTGCAGGAATAATCAGCTCACCGATCCCACTTCTTGGTCCACTGGCTAACCATCTTACATCATTGGCGATCTTCATTAAATCAGCTGCTAGCGCTTTTAAGGCTCCATGCATATGAACAATTTCATCATGGCTTGTTAATGCATGGAATTTATTCTCAGCTGTTCGAAAAGGATAAGTAGTGTCTTCAGCAATTTCTTTTGCAACTTCAGATCCAAACGAAGAATGTGCATTAATGCCTGTACCGACAGCAGTTCCACCAATTGCTAAATCAAGCAAGTACAGCTTGGCGTCCTCTATCATCTGTTCATTTTTCTCAAGCATGACGCGCCATCCACTTATTTCTTGACCTAATGTTAGTGGAGTCGCATCTTGTAAATGTGTTCTACCGATTTTGACAATATGTTTGTACTGCTCTTCCTTTAAATGAATGGTCTTTCTCAAATTTTGAAGAGAAGGCAGTAAGCTGTCAGATACGACATGATACGCTGCTATATGCATAGCTGTTGGAAAAGTATCATTTGAGCTTTGCGACATGTTCACATCATCATTTGGGTGTACCTTCGCTTCTAGATCACCCTTTTCCCGCAATATTTCATTTGCTCTATGGGCAACAACTTCATTAACATTCATATTTGTTTGTGTACCACTACCTGTTTGCCATACAACTAAAGGGAAGTGCTCATCGAATTTTCCAGATAAAATTTCGCTGCAAGCCTGTTTGATCGCTTCTTTTTTGACTGCTGTTAATCGTCCCAACCTATTATTTACAATAGCTGCCGCTTTTTTAATCTTTGTAAGTGCATAAATCACTTCCATTGGGATTTTCTCAAAACTAATTTTGAAATTCTCTTTGCTTCTCTGTGTTTGAGCTCCCCAATATTTATCAGCTTGTACGTTAACCTCGCCCAACGTATCCCGCTCAATCCGATATCCAGTCATAAAACCCCTCCTCAACAATAAAATATGCCAATCCTTCCCTTATATTCTATACCCTAAAACCCCCAAACTTATTACTCAGTGCCAGGCACCGTTCGTGGACAGTTTTGATGGTTATGTTTGTGTGGGGTGGACATTATCTTACTTCAGGGGGATAAAAAGGGATAAAAAGGGATAAAAAAACTGCAATGCGTATCGCATGCAGTTTAAGATTTGACAAGTGTATAGCCAATATAAAAAGTAAGTACCATTATACTTGCTAATGCTAATGTAATTGTTAGTTGTTCCATCCCTCTACCCCTCCTATGTACATGTTTCCTTTGAATACTTAAAAAGTAACATATAATAAGGAAGGAGACCTATTGTAATTGGTAACATTCTGTGACAGAAAACCAACAATTGATCAAAAAGTTGAAAAAGCCCTTGGAATACTCTTTTGCTCTGTCTATTTTCGTTCAATGTTATAGCGCTCGAGCTCACCATATTCCTCTTATTCTACAACAACAGCAGTTCCATAAGCGATAATTTCTGAGGCATTTTGCATGACAGCAGATGATTGCAGACGCATACCAATTATGGCATTTGCTCCCTTCATTTTCGCATCCTCAACCATTCTTCCAATCGCTTTTTGTCTTGCTTCTTCCATCATTTCCGTATACTCACTAATTTCTCCACCGACAATTGTCCTCAATCCAGCCATAATATCTTTACCAATATGCTTTGATTGAATACAACCACCTCTAACAAATCCTATTAATTCCTTTACTTCTTTCCCAGGTATATAATCAGTAGTTACAATAATCATTTCGATTGTCCTCCTCTTTTTCTCTCTTTCTTTCAACAATTAACAACAAAATAATGATTAATGGTAAAGCAGCCGAAATCACATAAACGATGATTCCTATTTTAAAATTAATAAATAGTAAAGCTATCCCGATTATTTGTCCAACTGTTGTTAACACTAAAAGCAATTGTTTTATTTTCCCCATACATCCTCATTCCTTTAGTTCTGATTTACTCTTCCTTTTCCGCCAAGGCTTTCTTATACAAACAAGATAAACTAGAATTGGCATTGGTGCTGAAGTTAATCCCCAAATCCCCCATAGCCAATAATTATGTCCATACTTTCTAGCATCTAAAAAAAGAAAGCTGCTTTGAAAAATAAGAATAAATGCAGTCATTACAAGCAGAAGTGGAGAGATTTCTTCATTCATGTCTCTTTCACCCGCTTTACATATTGAATAGAAAAATATGCAATCATAATCATCGTTAAACATCCTTGAATGGCGAAGAAAATAATTGGCATTCTATATAATGAAAACAAAACAATGCTTAAGATAAATAAAGCAACAACAGCAAAAGCAGTTACATCGAAGATGAGTTTTTTCCTTAATTTGTGTTTTTCTTCTAAAACCATATTTTCGAACCAGTCTAGATCAGGTGTATAAATAGGAGTATTATGTTCGATTGAATCTAAACTTTGTTCAATTTCGTTAATAACTACAAGTAGATTATCATCTTGAAGCCCGCTTTCCACTATATTCCTCTGATTCTTCATTCGGCCTCAACTCCTTTCTAACAGCAATTAGTCCATGATGAACTCGTGACTTTATCGTTCCAGATGACACCTTCATCATCTCACCGATTTCGTCATATGAATAACCATAATAATGCTTTAAAATAATCGGAATCCGTACGTCCTCTTTCAAATTCCCTAAAGCCGCCAACGCATCATTCCATTCCTCATTGCGACTTTCAATTTGCCATTTTAACTTCCGGAAAATCTCTTCTTCCTGCAACCACTTTTTTTCTCTCTTTTTTTTCCGTTGCTTATCTATATATAAGTTTGTCGCAATTGAAATAAGCCAAGAGGAAAATTTTGATTTATTTTCATATAGATGAATTTTTTCAATACATTTTGCCATCGTTTCTTGTGCAAGTTCCTCTGCTGTATCAGGATTCATCGTGATCTTTAGTAAATATTTGACCAGGAATGGATAATTTCTTTGAAAAAGCATGGCAAAGGAGCGTTTGTCACCGCGTTTTGCATTTTTTATGAGAGCCTTATCCTCCATTTACTTCTAGTCCTTTCTTTCTACCATCTCGCTTCTTCAATTATTCTTAGTAGCAATCATAAGACGTATAAGGTTTAAAAATCGTTCAAAAGAATTTTCAAAAAAACTTAGCATGCGCCAAGTTCTTATGGCGTATGCCTTAGTTTTACTTATTAGCTAAAAAAGCACGTCCAAATTTGGGCGTACTTTTTTCAAGTTTTTTCCGTTATTTCAAACACTAATTCATTGAATCGTTCTTTAGTAGATCCTTCATCAAAGCTACTAAATATCCGGAAATGATCCTCATCAATAATTCGATAGTGCTTACTAATAATATTTTGCTGCAACAATAAACCATTTTGCTGACTTATTTCTTTCCACCAAATTTTACCGCCCATTGTTTTTTCTTTTCGATAGTCAATTCCTTCTCTTGCTATCGTTTCAAGTACCTCTAATGGCTCATTTCCAAATAAAAATCGAACTGTTTCTGTTTCTCGAAAAAGGGCACAAACAGCAACTACTGTCGTCCAACCTGCTTCCACTCTTCCTTTTTCGATTTGAACTAACGTTTTTTTAGAAATACCAATAAT
This sequence comes from Cytobacillus sp. Bva_UNVM-123, assembly GCF_046351715.2. Classification (NCBI taxonomy): domain Bacteria; kingdom Bacillati; phylum Bacillota; class Bacilli; order Caryophanales; family Bacillaceae; genus Cytobacillus; species Cytobacillus sp. Bva_UNVM-123. Next base: position 1,627,301 of record NZ_CM177772.1, on the reverse strand, counting down.
TTCAGCCATTTTATCTTGAGTATATCCCGCTTCTGTCCGAATTAGGCGCAATTTTTCCGATACTTTTAAAATAATCTCCTCACGAGTCAAATTGATTCATCCCTTTATATCTTTTCGTGTATTATTACACTTATACATGTATTATAAAAGATTATAATACTTTTTAACAATCTTTAGAAAAACTTTAGATTTGCCAAACTTTCCATTAAAAAAACTGTTGCCTTCTAAAGAGACAACAGTTTGCAATGTAGTAAACCACGATTAATTTGCTTTTTTAGAATGCCCACTAGCAACAGTGCTACATGAACTACTGCAGCTATCCTTGATTGAACATGCTGCACATTTTCCTTGCTTTGATTTCTTAAGAAATTTGTATAAAGCCCAACTTGCATAGCCAAATATTATTCCACCGATAAGGATATTGATGATCATTTCATTCACTCCTTCTGATTTAAGAAAAGCCTAGCAATTTTCCACCTTGATAGATAATAAGTGCAAGTAGATACGCAATAACAAGTGCATAACCAATTGAAAATGCTGTCCACTTCTTCGAGCCTGTTTCTTTATAAATCGTTGCAACTGTTGCTAAGCAAGGAATGTATAATAAAATAAATACCATAAAACTATATGCTGCTAATGGTGTGAAATAATTTGCTAGTAAACCTTGAAGAGTCGCCTCATCTGGAACAAAATAAATAATATTCATTGTTGAAATAATCGCTTCTTTTGCCAAAAAACCAGTAATTAGTGAAGCACCTGCCTGCCAAGTTGCGAAGCCAATTGGCGCGAATAGTGGAGCTAATATGCCTCCAATCACAGCTAAATAGCTATCATCCAAATCAACATTTAACCCATTTGGTCCTGCATAAGAAAGGAGCCAAATAAAAACAGAGCCTGCAAAAATAAATGTTCCAGCTTTTTTAACAAAGCCTTTTCCCTTATCCCAAGTACTTCTCCATAAAGCTTGGAATTGAGGCAAGCGATATGGCGGTAATTCAATGACGAATAAGGAGGTTTCCCCTTTTAACAATGTTGATGAGAATATTTTTGCCAAAATGAGTGCAACGATAATTCCTAGAATATATAGAGACAAAACTACTAAAGCTTTTTTCCCTGGAAAAAATGCTCCTACGAATAAAGCATAAATTGGTAAGCGTGCTGAACATGACATTAATGGAGTTAATAATATCGTTAATAATCGTTCCTTAGGTGTTTCAATTGTTCTCGCAGCCATTATCCCAGGAACATTACAGCCAAAGCCAATAATCATCGGAATAAAGGCTTTCCCATTTAACCCTACAGATTCCATCACTCTATCCATTACTAAGGCAACCCTAGCCATGTAGCCAGAATCTTCTAGAAGCGAGATGAAAAAGAAAAGAATGAAAATTTGTGGAACAAAAACAAGTACTCCCCCAACACCAGCAACGATCCCATCAAGAATTAAAGAATGAATAAATTCAGAAGCACCCGCGGCATCTAGCCATCCATTTAGAAGATTTGTTAAAGTACCTGCAAAAAATCCATCGAGCCAATCTGATAATGGCGTTCCTAATCCATCGAATGTTAACATGAACATTAAATACATAAGGAGAAAAAAGATCGGCAAGCCTAATATTTTATTCGTCACAACAGCATCAATTTTTTCTGAAAGAGGGGTCTTCCCCTCAGTTCGAGTTATCGCTGCTTGCTCCATAATTTGATGAATTTTTTCTTTTCTTTTTTGAAAAATAAATTGTTCAAGCGAAGTCTCATATTTTGCTAGTACAGTATTTTTAACTGCTTGAACAAAATCAGAAACGCTTTTTTCGTCTAGGCAATCGTAAATGTATTTTTTTACATATTCATTATCTTCGAATAATTGAATGGCAAGCCATCTTATGGATAAATTCGTTTTGCCGTCTAATAACTCGTGTAATTGTAAGACAGCGTCTTCTATTTCATTACCGTATTGGACAAAATGAACATTCGACTGTGACATCGATTCAGATGTAACTATCTCTGATAAATGCTCACAGCCTTTTCCTGTTCTCGCAATAACAGATGCAATCGGCACACCAATTGCCGTCGATAATTTTTCTTCATCGACATGAATGCCTCTTTTTTCTGCAACATCAATCATATTTAACCCAATAATAATGGGCTTTCCATATTCAATTAATTGAATTGTTAAATGGAGATTCCGTTCTAATTGTGAGGCATCCAATATATTAATTGTTTTATCAACATCATCTGATAGAAGAAATTGGGTGACAACTCCCTCATCTTTAGATAATGGATTTAAGGAATATATTCCAGGTAAATCGATTAGCTTTGCTTTGTTATTTTTAAATATGCCAACCTTTTTCTCAACCGTAACTCCGCTCCAGTTACCAACATATTCATATGAACCTGTAAGCGTATTAAACAAAGATGTTTTTCCTGTATTTGGATTACCGATTAAGGCGATGTCCATTATAATCTCTCCACTTCAATTTGGATCGCTTCTTTTCTTCGAATACCCACACATTGTCCACAAGATTCTACCATTACAGGGCCTCCGAATGGCATAAAGCATTTAATGCATACTTCTGCTCCTTCAGTGATGCCTAAATCAAGCAATCGTCTTCGGACTAAATGGTCAGTTTGTGAAATGTCTAATATTCTAGCTTTTTCGCCTTTTTTTAATTTCCCAAGCACAGTACCCACCTAATTTCTTCATAAATCAAGATTAATTGAGAATGATTCTCTCTATTTATAACAATTTTATCATAAAAAAACCGTGAATAAAATCACATCACAACTTTTTTCACGTATATGTCACAATGGAATTCCTTCCCATTGTGCAAATACCCCTACTGCTAATAATCACACTAAAGTTGTACTTTTTCGTTTTTTTTCGACAAAGGAAATTTACAAACAATATAGAAATGTATATGGTAAAAGCACTTTTTTCTATGTTCATAACAGAATGGAGGTTTATATGATTACCCAAATAGTCAATCATACCGTTGATTTCTTACAAAAAGAAAGAGAGAAATTAGTCAATGAATGGGAAGAAAGAGTATTAATATCTCTTGGGGACAGCTTTAAGGACAATATATTAGAAAATGGAAACTTGATTTTCAATCAATTTATACAGAGCCTCTCTAATAACAAAGAGAACTTCACTGAAAATATTCGTAAGTTTGCGATTTCCATTGCCAGTCAAAGAGTGCAGGCTGGAAGTAATATTGGGGAATTTGTGTATAACGTGAATTTAGGAAGAGAGCTTTTCCAAAAAACCATTTGGAAGATGGACTTAAATAAAGAGGAGCTACAAGATATTTCAGAGCGAATACACTATTTCTTTGATCAATTCTTATATTATTCAATGACTCACTATAGCAATAAACAAAATCAAATTATAGAGGAAAAAACTAAGTTTATTAGTATGAGCCATAAAGATCGACTGACTTTATTAGGGCAAATGACTTCTAGCTTCATCCACGAATTTCGAAATCCTCTTACTTCTATACAAGGCTTTATTCAGCTACTTAAAGCGGAAAACCCTGAAATGAGCTACTTAGACATCATTTCAATTGAATTAGAACAATTGAATTTTCGAATATCTCAATTTCTTCTTCTTTCTAAAAAGGAAATAATCGGAAAAGAAAAAGTGACTTTTTCGGTTAATGAGTTGGTTGATGAAGTATTAATCTTTTTATATCCTAGTATTTTAGATGGGAATGTAAGCGTAAGAAAGGATTTAGTAGAAAATATAAATTTATATGGCTATGCCGATGAAATCCGTCAAGTCCTCATAAATATTATTTTTAATGCAATTGATGTATTGAACGGATACTCATCAGATCCGCAAATTGAAATTACTAGCCGCCGTGAAGAAAATTCACATATTAAGCTTGAAATTGCCAATAATGGACCAATGATTCCGGAAAGTTTAATCAAAACTATTTTTGAGCCCTTCGTAACGACAAAAACGCTTGGAACCGGACTAGGTTTATTTGTATGTAAAGAAATCATTGAAAAGCATAAAGGGCAACTTACTTGCCAAACAAAAAATGAATTAACGATTTTCAGCATCACTCTTCCGATTGCTCATCACTAGAAAAGCGGAAGCGCCTTGGTCAGCGACGTATAAACTGGACTGACCTCGACTGAGATAAAGGAAACACGACGAGTGATAACGAGTCGATGTTGACTTATCGTAGGGAGAGGGAGGGAAGTTTACTAGTCGTTAGGCGCTGGAGCTAGACAGTTCTCTAACTTTAAAATTGATCCTTTAATTTCATCAAAGAAAGCCGACTCACTTAGTAGCTGAGTCGGCATTTTAAATTATTTTTCCAAAAAAATAATAAATTTCATATACTTCTGTGATTTTTCCCTTTATTATTATGGATAAAAACATTTTGGAGAGGAGCTTTTCAATGTTTACGTTAAAGGTTGATCAAGAAATCGAATTACAACTATTTCAGTTGCACCATGCAGAGGAGCTTTTCTACCTCGTAGACAACAATCGAAATCATTTACGAAAATGGCTGCCATGGGTTGATAATATGACTTCACCTGTGCAATATCATTCCATTATTCCTATATGGCTAAAACAATTTGCCGATAATCAAGGTTTTAATACAGGAATTCGCTATAACGGTGAACTCATTGGTTCCATCGGATTTCATAATATTGATTGGAATAACAAACAATCAAGTTTGGGCTATTATTTAGCGGAAGGCTTTGAGGGAAAAGGCATTATGACAAGAACCGTACAAGCTCTTATCAATTACGCATTTTTCCAATTTAATCTAAACAGGATTGAAATAAGATGTGGGGTTGAAAATAAGAAAAGCCGTGCCATACCTGAAAGACTTGGCTTCATGCAAGAGGGAGTCATTCGAGATGGAGAATTTCTTTATAATCACTTCCATGATCTAGCTGTTTACGGAATGCTGGCTAGAGATTGGAAAAATTAATCATTTTATTTCTAAAAGAAATTATGATTGCAGTCACTTGACTGCTCTTTTTGTTGGAACGACAAACGAATGCTCTCTTATGCCGACCGTAATATATTCCACAATCCCATTTGTAAAATACTATATTTTAGGGAATGTTAAATTTAAAGGGAGCAGATAATCCCTATACATATGCGAGGTTTAAAAAAATGCTACTAAATATCTTTCTTCTCATTTTATTAATATTACTTACCGCTTTCTTCGTTGCTTCAGAGTTTGCAATGGTAAAAGTACGTACATCACGGATTGATCAGTTGCTTGCCGAAGGAAATAAACGTGCTTATGCGGCAAAAAAAATCGTCTCTAATCTGGATGAATATTTATCTGCCACCCAACTTGGAATTACAATCACATCACTTGGGCTTGGATGGCTTGGCGAACCAACTTTTGAAAAGCTCCTGCTACCTATTTTTGACTTATTTCATTTACAGCCATCCATCTCGAAATTTCTATCTTTCATCATCGCATTTTCGGTTGTTACTTTTTTACATGTTGTCATTGGTGAGCTTTCACCAAAATCATTTGCCATCCATAAATCAGAGGAAATCACATTAGCCTTCGCAAAACCTTTAATTTGGTTTTATAAAATTATGTTTCCGTTTATTTGGGCCTTAAATGGTTCTGCAAGGTTTGTCAGCAGCTTGTTTGGATTAAAACCTATATCGGAAAGCGAAATGGCTCATTCTGAAGAGGAATTGCGAATTATCCTTTCAGAAAGCTATAAAAGCGGAGAAATTAATCAGGCGGAGTATAAATATGTAGATCGGATATTTGAGTTTGACAATCGAATTGCAAAAGAAATTATGGTGCCTCGCACTGAAATCGTAAGCTTGGATGAAAGTGCAACACTTAATGAAGTTCTTGAGGTTGTGCTACATGAAAGATATACTCGGTATCCAGTCATCTCAGATGGAGATAAAGACAATATACTTGGATTAATCAATGTGAAAGAATTATTAACGGATTGCATTCAAAAGAAATGTAAAGAGGACAAGCCAGTCGTTCATTATATCAAGCGTGTAATTAGTGTAATTGAAACAATCCCTATTCATGATCTACTATTAAAAATGCAGAAAGAACGTACACATATGGCCATATTATTCGATGAATATGGAGGAACAGCAGGTTTAGTTACCGTTGAAGATATTTTGGAGGAAATCGTTGGTGAAATCCAAGATGAGTTTGATATAGATGAACTTCCTCTCATCCAAAAGATTAATAAAGACCATTATATTTTAGATGCGAAGCTTCTCATTACTGAGACAAATGATTTGCTTGGAACAAATTTAAATGAAGAGGAAGTCGATACAATTGGTGGTTGGTTTTTAACACAAAAATTTGATCTTAATAAAGGGGATATTATTGAAGAAGATGGATATCAATTTATTATTAACGAAATTGATGGCCATCACATTTCATATATTGAGGTTAAAAAAGCGGAAACAACAAGTATGAAAGAAAAATGAAAAATACTTTAAAATCTTGTTTCATATTCACTTTTTTTTCTAATAAAATTAAAATAATCCATTTTTTCAAACTAAGACGTTTGACTGTACGGTTTTGTGTAACATATAATAATTTCAAGAATGAAAAATAGGGGTGATAGAATGGGGTCGTTTATCGTATCGGTGAAGTAGCAAGCATAGCTAATGTCTCTAAAAGAACAATTGATTATTATACAAAAATTGGGCTCATTCAAGCTGATCGGACAGAATCCAATTACCGAATATATTCGGAGAAGGCACTGTCTGATCTTAGATTTATTGAAGAGTGCAAAAATATGCATATTCCATTAGACGAGATTAAGAGAAAGCTAGATTTAAAATCTAAAACGAATATGCATACTGGTGAGGTAAAAAATCAGATTGACGCAGTGTCAAAACAAATTAGACAGCTGCGTAATGAAATATCTGTTTTGCTTCCACTAATGAATCGTTTAGATGAAGAACAGAAAGATGATCTCTCCAAAAAATTAAATTCAGAGGGTTCATCCTTGATTAAATCTCTTATGAGTTTAACGAGTTAGTACAAATTTGCCCTGGCGAATTTGTGCATAGATTTTTTAGTTGGCTTGTCCAATACATTTATTAAAAAATCTAAAGCAATTGCCTGTGGCACAACTTCATTCAGCCTAAATTTTAACAAGCTGAAGAAGTACAATTTTCCATATTATCAGGAGGTGACTCCTTACCCGAAAAACTTCGGGCTAAGGGAATTTATTTGGACATATTTAACTTGGTTATTATAGCCATTTTAATTGCTTTGACGGCTTTTTTTGTAGCTTCAGAATTTGCTATTGTAAAGATAAGAAGTTCGAGAATTGATCAATTAATTGAAGAAGGAAATAAACATGCAATACCGGTAAAAAAAGTAATTAGTAATCTTGATGAATATTTGTCAGCTTGTCAATTAGGGATTACAGTTACAGCACTTGGAATCGGGTGGCTTGGTGAGCCAACATTTGCTCACATACTTCATTTATTGTTTAATCAACTAACAATACCTGAATCTGTTACCAAGATTCTTTCAGTCGGGTTTGCCTTTTTTATCATGACCTTCTTACATGTTGTTGTAGGAGAATTGGCACCAAAAACACTTGCGATTCAAAAGGCCGAAATTGTGGCAATCTTGACTGCTCGTCCTTTAATTCTGTTCTATAAATTGATGTACCCCTTCATTTGGGTACTCAATGGGTCAGCACGACTAATTACAGGGTTATTTGGTTTAAAGCCTGCTTCTGAACATGAATTGGCCCATTCTGAAGAAGAACTTCGCATCATTTTATCAGAAAGCTATGAAAGTGGCGAAATCAACCAATCAGAGTTTAAGTATGTAAATAAAATTTTTGATTTTGATGATCGAATTGCAAAAGAAATTATGGTTCCAAGGACAGAAATTGTATCATTCTCAAAAGATGATACGTTAGAAAGATTTATTGAAACGGTCTATGAAGAAAAATATACACGGTACCCAATCATTGATGGGGATAAAGACCATATTATTGGCTTAGTCAATATTAAAGAAGTGATGACTGACCTTATTAAAAATAGACAAGTCACAGCCAATACACTACATTCATATACACGGCCAATCATTCGTGTTATTGATACGATTCCGATTCATGACCTTCTTTTGAAAATGCAGAAGGAAAGAATTCATATGGCAATCTTAATGGATGAGTATGGCGGTACATCTGGACTCGTAACAGTTGAAGATATTATCGAAGAAATTGTAGGGGAAATCCGCGATGAATTCGATATGGATGAAATAGCTGAAGTTCGCAAAGTTAAAGATGATCACTATTTAATTGACGCAAAAGTACTTGTAAGTGAAGTTAATGAATTGCTTGATCTTGAAATTGATGATGAAGACGTAGATACGATCGGCGGTTGGATTTTAACAGAAAACTATGAGGCCAAACAAGGTGATATTATTCACCTAGACTCTTATTCTTTTAAAATTGTCGATATGGAAGACCATCATATTAAATATATTGAGGTCACAAAAAATCCTGAAACTGAACCATCAGCAAACTCATTACCCTTAACAGAAACACAAATTGTTTCGTAATAGAAAAGCGGAAGCGGCTTGATCAGCGACGTATAAACTGGACTGACCTCGACTGAGATAAAGGAAACACGACAAGTGGAACGAGTCGATGTTGACTTATCGTAGGGAGAGGGAAGGAAGTTTACTAGTCGCTAGCCGCTGGAGCTAGACATAGAAAGCGGAAGCGGCTTCCGTGTAAAAAATAAAAACCTACACTTCCCATCGATGGAATGTAGGTTTTTTTATTGCCTAGCTTATATAATTCATTACCTTTACGAGTCACTGCTATTCGGAAGAGTAATGGTAAATATTGTTCCCTCCCCTTCCTCACTACGAACTTGAATTTGCCCGTTATGAAGCTGCACTAACTGCTTTACGATCGACAACCCGATGCCAAATTCTCCGAAAGCATTGCCAGTCCTTGAAACATCGGCCTTATAAAAACGGAGCCAAATGGATTCGATTTCTTTCGGATCAATCCCAATACCTGTATCCTCTATTTCGATCATCGTTAAATCGTTATTTGCTTTCCCTCTTAATCGAATTTGTCCATTTTCAGTAAACTGATTACAATTTTTCACGATGTTTACTAAAATTTGAATTAATCGATCATAATCAGCAAAAACCGTTAATTCTTCATGGCAATCAATCGATATATCATTATTCTTTTCTTTCGCCTGAATACTTAACTGCTCTTTTACAACTTCTAGTGCTTCTAATAAATTCACTGACATTTTATTTAGTTTTAGCTGATTCGAGCGGATTTTTTCATAATCAAGATTTTCATTCACAAGTCTAATTAACCTCTTTGCTTCTCGATCGATGAGAATCATCCCTTTTTCAATATCCTCTTCAGGAATCAATTGATCTTTAATTCCTTCCGCAAGTCCGCTAATAGTCGTTAAAGGTGTTCTCAATTCATGGGAAACGTCAGCGATAAATTTTCTCCGGCGATTTTCCAGTCGATTAATTTCTTCATTCGAGGATTTTAATTTTACCGCCATTTTATTAAAATCCTTTGCTAGTAAACCAATTTCGTCAAGATAATTATACGGAACATGAACATCATAATTGCCTGTTGAAATCATTGATGTCGCATTTCGCAAATCCTTAATTCTTTTAATTAAGCTTTTCGAGAATAATAAGCTTATCAAAATGGCCGCTGAAAGCGAAATAATAATTGTATATAATAAAAACTTATTCAATTGACTAATCATTGCTACCGTTCCAGTAATAGGAGCTATTAAAAGAATGCCTCCAGCTAACTGCTCCCCATTCATAAATGGAATAGCAACAAGTGACACTTCCTGACCAAACCTTTTAAAGTCATGTTTTACCGAGACTTTGTGACCATTCAATAATTTTCCCCATTCCGCATCTGTCAGTTGAATAAGAGGAGTGCTTTGCAATTGCGGATAGATGACATACCCTTCTCTATTAAAAAGCAAATATCTTATATGCCTCGTATTTAGAAGCTGGCTGTACTCAGAAAGAAATTGTTCATTTCCCTCAATCCGCATCGTAAAATCTGTTAAAATTTGCTCGCCATATGCCTCTAGCTCTTCTACTTTGTTTTGAAAAATATAATTTTGAACAAATTGAGAAAACGATAGGCTTAAAACGATGAAAGCAAAGATTAACATGCCAATATGGCTAATTAAAAGCTGATAAAAAAATTTAATCCTCATTTGTGAACACCGTCTCATCAAACTTATAACCGATGCCCCAGACGGTTTGGATAAACGACTGGTCAGGAGTTCTAATCTTTTTTCTTAAACGTTTAATATGAACATCCACTGTACGCTCATCACCGTAAAATTGATATCCCCATACACGATCTAAAAGCTGCTCTCTTGAAAAAGCTTGTTTTGGATATTTTACAAAATAATAGAGTAAATCAAATTCTTTTGGTGTTAAATTTGTTACAGGCTGTCCATTAAATAAAACTTCTCTTGAATCTTTATTCACTTTAAAATATTGGCTTGTCACAATATGAGCTTCCGTTTTTTCAGTTGCTTCCGTTTGATAGCGCCGTGTCACGGCTTTAATTCTTGCCATGAGGGCAAGTGGACTAAATGGTTTTGTCACATAATCATCTGCTCCCATTTCAAGCCCAAGCACTTGATCAGAATCGCTATCTTTCGCTGTAAGCATAATAATTGGCACTTGGCTAAGCTCACGTATTTTCCTGCACAGTGTAACCCCATCCATAATTGGCAGCATCCAATCTAGGATAATCAAGTCCCATTTATCTTTATTAAAGTGATCGAAACCATCTTGACCATTATGGACAAAAACACCTTGATAGCCTTCTTTTATGAAAAACATCTCAAGCATGGAACAAACGCTTTCGTTGTCTTCAACTACGAGAATTTTCATTTTTACCTTCCCCATTTTCTAGTTAGTTCTTTCTTTAATTTAATCGAACATTTGCTAGTTTTTCAATCATAATCTCTTATTTCTCTTATATTATCCTGCAACATCCTATTTTTTTCCACATTAGTTTAGAATTTTTGGACATGCTATCATTGTATCTTGAATTTTCACAAAGAAGGAGAGTGTCAAAAATGAAAAAGCTATTTATTACAGCTAGTTCATTATGTATTTTGCTATTCGGAAGCATTTTCTTACCAACAACAGTTCCTACATATGCAGAAGAAAAAACAAATGAGGAGGAATTTAAAGAACATCACCACCATTTCATAAATGAAGTAGATTTTAACCGTCTTTTAAAACAAGGATATTCTAAAGGTGATATTTACAAAGCTGCACATATAGCAAAGTTTGCTAATCAAAAGATTGATGATGTATTAAAAACATATAAAGAAAGTGATTCTTCATGGAAAAAGACAGCTGAACATTACGGATTAAATACGGAAGAGTTAAAGAAGAAATGTCATGAGGAACTGGAAAAATTCCTTATGAAAAATAAAGAAACAGTCGTAGAGAATGTCGCAGAATATACTGGGAAAACCGAAGCTGAAATTGTAGGCTATGTTGAAGAAGGAATACCTTTGCGTTTTCTTATTCACGCGGCAGTAATCGCAAAAGCGGGAAATAAAGATTTAGCAGAGCTCATTAAGCTTAAGAAAGAGGGAAAGTCTTATAAAGACTTATTGAAAGACTTAAACCTTGATCATAAAAAATTGCATATGGAAAAGAAAACATTAATAAAAAAAATAAAAGAAGATATAATGGATTAATTATCCTATCGAAAAAATGAGAAAAGAAGCCTCTACATCTTTTGCGGCTTCTTTTCTCCTATTAAATGGCTTCGTTAGTAGCTACACTTCTAATAACGTTAACATGTTTAGGCAGTTTAGAAATGACTAAATGGAATTTTCCTTTTGAAGTGTGGACATCTACTGATAGACCTGCTGCTGGCGGTGTTGAAATGACAGCATTTTTTTCTATCTTTTGCGGGTCCATATCTAACTCAACCCCTTTGTTAGACATATTCACTAAATAGATCCCGTTGTGCAAATTTAAAAACTCACTCACTGATGCTTGAGCTAATTCATTTGCTTCCGTTAATTCTTCCTCCGCATATATAGACGCTATTTGCAAAAAGACACTTTCTTCAAGTGCAATGGCTGTATATAATGGTACTTTCCCCTTTATTTCTTGGGATACAAGCCACTCTGCCCGCAACTCATCTTGCTCAGAACTTATTTCAACAAAAACTTGATCATCAATGAAGCGAATGATGTTTTTTACGAATAGAGATAAGTAATCGGAGTAGCATTGTTTTTCTTCCTCATTTAACTGAAGAAGACTTTCAATCATGGCCTCGATATTGCCATCCTTAATGGCGGCAAATTTTTCATCAGAAAGACTGTGAAGATTTTTATAATCGGTTAGCGCATTCGAAAATGCATCAATCGTCATATAGTTTTGCTCTACGATCGCTTGAGCTAATAATAGATGATTTTTCTTTTGGGCGGTCAGCATCTCTTCAACCTGTTCATTTGATAAATAGCCTAGGTCAACAGCAATCTCCCCAAACCGTTTGTCCTGCTGCTTTTGTTTTTCATGAATTTCCTCTACCTGTGCAGAGGTTAAAAGACCTTCATCAACAGCAATAACACCAAATTTCACATGTGTTGTTTGCTGGCGTTGAAGGGCGGTATGGAGCTGTTCGGAAGTAAGGAGTCCATTGTTTAATAAATAATGACCAAAATATTGACTAAACATGGGCACTACCTTCTTTCTTTTCTGTCATTATTTTCTCAATCAACACAGCTACAGCTTCAAGTGTAATTGGCTTTTGAATAAAATCATATGCACCGTGCTCAAGCGCCCTTTTCAAATGTGATTGTGTTCCTGCTGAAGATGCCATTACAACTTTAATCGTTGGATATTCCTTTTTAATTTCCTCTAAAGCCTCAATTCCGTCTTTTTTAGGCATCACAATATCCATAAAAACAAGATCTGGCTTAAATTCATTTACCTTCTCTACAGCCATCTCACCATTATCTGCTTCTTCAATATATTTACATTGGCAAACCTCTAATATCTTTCGAAATTTTTTTCTTATTAAGGCAGAATCATCACAAATTAACACTTTCAATTCTTGTTGCAATATAAATCACTCCTATATCTTGTTATAGGATAAAAGTTCTATATTTTCCGTTGAATCCCTTCAATAAAATGAATTTACATCACTAAAATCCTAAAAAGTTTTTATTTTAGACATTTTTTCATTTTCAATAAATGGAATAAACCTATAAAGTGGTATAATAGTAAACATATTAACTATGTATGAGCCTGAAATATAATGGGGGAAAACGTATGAATCCAACACCAACAACTACAGAGGAAATAATCATTCAAACCTCTCATAAAAGCTTGTCAAAAGGGAAATTAATCAAAATTATTTTCTTTATCATACTTGGCTCTGCCTTGATGGGAGTAGGGATTGAAGAATTTTTAGTCCCGAATAAAATATTGGATGGTGGAATCACTGGCATTTCGATTATGCTCTCACATTTAACTGGTATGAAGCTTGGTATATTTATCTTCACATTGAATATCCCCTTTTTTTATATTGGTTATAAACAAATAGGTAAAACCTTCGCCCTCTCCACATTATTAGGAATTACTGTCTTATCCATTTCAACAGCTTTTCTACACGATGTTCCCGTTTTTACAACTGATCCACTCCTAGCGACCGTTTTTGGTGGAATGATTTTGGGAGCAGGGGTTGGACTCGTCATTCGATATGGCGGCTCTTTAGATGGAACTGAAATATTAGCGATTCTCGCCAATAAAAAGCTGCCTTTTTCGGTTGGAGAAATTGTCATGTTTTTTAATATTTTTATCTTTACAACTGCTGGATTTGTGTTTGGCTGGAACCGAGCCATGTATTCCGTTCTTGCTTACTTTATTGCTTATAAGACGATTGATATTGTTATTCAAGGGCTTGATGAATCGAAGTCTGCATGGATTATTAGTGAAAACCATCAATTAATTGGAGAAGCGATCTTAGCGAGACTTGGACGCGGTGTTACTTATTTAAAGGGGGAAGGGGCATACACAGGTGATGATAAAAAAGTTATTTTCTGTGTTATTACCAGACTGGAAGAGGCAAAATTAAAATCCATTGTCGAAGAGCTTGATCCTAGTGCGTTTTTAGCAGTTGCTAATATATCAGAGGTAAGAGGCGGACGCTTTAAGAAGAATTCTATACACTAATTTACGTTAGATTGGAAACTTATATTATGGAGATGTTAAGGATAAGACGCTTGGATACGGCGTCTTTTCAAATTGTTGTATCGTTTCCTTTAAACTTTGTTGTTGCTTTCCCGCAGGAGTTCCTTGCCTTCCACTCCAATCAACAAGTGTTAAAAATATCTTATTATTTGATTTTTTTTTTCTAAATTTGTTATTATATTTTTTGAGTTTAAGATTGGATGGTGGATTATGGTAAAGAATCATAAAGCTGAAGGAAAAGCACATTTTATTTATCGCTACATCATGTTATTAATTGGGGCAACACTTGCTGCCTTAGCCATTGAGTTATTTTTAATTCCTAACTCAATTATCGATGGTGGAATTATCGGTATTTCCTTAATCGTTAATCATTTAACAAGTATTAATTTTGGAATTCTCGTTTTCCTCTTTAATATTCCTTTTTTATTTTTCGGTTATAAATATATTGGCAAAACTTTCACCTTTTCTTCCCTGTTTAGTATTATCGCACTTGCGATTGTTGAATCACAACTGCATTATTTAAAACCATTTACACATGAACCATTGTTAGCAACTGTATTCGGTGGATTGCTATTAGGTGCAGGTGTAGGAATAGTGATCCGTCATGGAGGAGCATTGGATGGAACTGAAATTCTTGGCATTCTATTGACGAAGAGGCTCCCTTTCTCAATCGGTGAGTTTGTCATGTTCTTTAATATATTCGTTTTTGGCTGGGCTGGGTTTGTATTAGGCTGGGAACAGGCTATGTATTCAATCCTTGCATACTATATTGCCTCGAAAATGATTGATTCGGTCGTCCAAGGTTTAGAAGGAGATACAAAAGCAGCGATTATTGTATCTGATTCATACGAGGAAATTTCAGATGCCATTATTGAACGGTTGGGACGAAGTGTTACAAAACTATATGGCAAGGGTGGAATTAAGGATAATGACAAAGAAGTCATTTATGTAGTTGTAACACGTTTAGAAATTTCCAAACTGAAAAGTATTATAGGAGAAATCGATCCAAGTGCATTTACTACGATTATGGATACTCAAGAAGCACATGGAAGTAGATTTAAATCTGCTATTCATTAAACATTTAGAAAAAATAAGCTAGGAGGCAAAAATAAAGCCTCCTATCTTATTTATGCTATACCAATCAACACTGTGATACAATTTTATAAATGATGAACAAAGCAGGTGATTTTCGTGTGTAAAACAAAATTTTTGTTGGAAGTTCCCAACGGAGTTTTTTTACTAAAAAAAGATTTCAACCAGGAAAGCAACTGGCGCTCAGATAGTTGTTATAAATTTATTTATTCCGTAAATGGATCTATGTCATATCAAACGAAAAGAACTCAGATAACTATTGAAAAGCAGCAATTTGTTATGTTTAATCCACAAGATGAGCATAAACAATTAGCAGTGGATGAAAGAAAATTTTTGATTGAATTAAAACCGTCTTTTCTAAATCAAGTTGCTAAATCTCTATCTCCAATTCACTATGATATTCAATTTGCTTCCTGTCCCCAGCAATATTCTCTGCTAACTAACTGGGTCCAATTTGTTTTGGAGTACTTACAACTTGAAAAAGAAGATAACATTGAATCAATGGAACTCTTTTTGGACCACAGTTTCACTCAGTTAGCTTTAATGCTGACAAAAAATGCGGTTGGAACTCACATGCAAGATGTTAATTTACATACCTATAAATCAATTAATCCACAGCTCTACAAAACACTTATGGCAATGAAAGATAATTATACGCATCCGTGGACTTTAGATGAAATGGCGAATATTTCTAGTTTAAGCAAGTTTCAATTTGCCCATTATTTCAAAGAAATCATTGGGATATCACCATACTCTTGGTTGCAAATATATCGGGTTATCCGTAGTCAAGAAATGCTTAAAAGGACCAAAAAAACCGTTTTAAACATAGCAATTGAATGCGGTTTTTCTTCTGTTGCCGTTTACAATCAACTTTTTAAGCGATTATATGGTATAACGCCAGGTTCTTTCCGCAGAATGGTTAGTAAATAAACACCAGAACCAATAATCATCATAAGCCCACATATCCAAAATAAAATATGAATTGAAATGAACGAAGAGATTAATCCAAATATTCCAAGGGAAATAGCATTAGATAAATATAATAAAAATGCATTAAAACTAAAGCCTAGCCCTAATTTTTCTGTTGGAAGGTATTGCTGCAACAAATACACCCTTGATAATCCAGATATAGGCAGGCCGATTGCAGCAATTAATACTCCTATAAAATATAAGGGAAGGTTGCTTGCAAACCCTAAAATAAATACACCAATTCCCCAAATTAGGGAGCCAATTAAATAAATTTTTAAATTCAATTTCCTCCATATTATTGGGATTAACAAATTTATTGCTATGACAGCGGCACCGTACCAACCTTGAAGAATGCTATATAACTTTTCACCGTTAGACGTTGTTTCGATAAGTTGTAGTAAAAGCCCAACCTGCCATACCCATGTATTAAAAAACACCATAATGACTGTCACAATAAACAAAGTTCGTATTGTAGTCTGGTTTTTTACCCAAATAGCAAATTCCTTAATAGAAATAAATATATCAGTTATTTTCTTTTTGCCAGTAATTCCATTATTGTATTCTTGAACTTGAATTTTATAAATAAATACCGCACTTAGTAGATAGGTTAACGCATCAATGGTAAAAAAATGAATATATCCAATGGTATTTATTAGTCCAACACTTACAATAGGTCCTAGTACGGTTACGCCCCTTGTAACAGTATCAAGTAAGCTGTTCACAGACGTTCTTTCTTCGTCCTCTGTAATTACGGGTAAAATAGCTCGATGAGCAGGGTTAAAAAAACAGCCTAAGCATTGAATGGCAAAACTGACAATGATTAAATGCCAATAACTCAAAAGTTCAAATTGGTGAAATATTATAAGTGACAATGTAAGTGGTACCCTTATAAGGTCAAGCATTATCAATAACTTTTTTTTATTTACCCAATCAGCAATGACTCCTCCAATTAATCCAAATAAAAGGTACGGAAGCACCTGTGAAATGGCTATCCCTGTTGTGTGTAAGCTAGAATGCGTCATATCATAAGCTAAAAATAAAAATGCTAGCCCCGCAATGACATTACCTAAATTAGAAACACCCGCCCCTAATAAGTAAAATAAAGCATTCCGATTATTTTTTAGTATATTTATGTACATATCTCTTCACCTCACTTAAAGATTACGATATAAGTGAGGTATGTTCTTCTATTATATTGCTGACTTTCTCCACAAGATTCAACTGTACTTACTTCTAAAAAATTGAGCAGGAGGCGATTAATAAGCCTCCTGCTTCTTTATAAATATTTCCGATGAATGATTTTCCCATCATAGCTAAATAACATATTCTTCCCCTCGACTATCGTATCAATATGAACACTTCTTCCCCATAGCTGATGAATATAAGGAAGGACTTTTTCTAAATACTTCAAGTCAAGCTCAATTCCTTCGAACCAATGCTTTATATAAAGCTCTCCATTTTTTAAATAATCGCCGTCATTTACAGTTAAATAAGGAAACCCCCCGTTTACACGCATATTTACAAGCTGATCACGGACATTTTCCCATTTTTTATCAACGACTTTATAATCTTTGCCTTGCTTTTGAAATAAATACATATCCTCTTTCATAACAAGATCTTTTGTTAAGTAATTGCGCAGAAAGGAAATATCTGATTCAATTTCTCGAACCTCGAACATTTTTTCGCGGCCAGAGTTCGGTTCAACCCCTCGTCTTTTCATTTCCTCCGTTGGATTATTATAGCGCTCCTCGATATCCTCAAATATTTTCAAGCCAAGATAGTAAGGATTAATGCTTGTTCTTGATGGTTGAACGACACCCGCATTCAATTTCGCAAACTCTAACGCCTCTCCACTCGTTAAATCCATTTCACGAAGAATGCGTTGGTGCCAATATGAGGCCCATCCTTCATTCATGATTTTCGTCTCAAGCTGAGGCCAGAAATAAAGCATTTCTTCACGCATCATTGTTAATATATCTCGCTGCCAGTCTGAAAGCTCTCTACTATAATTTTCAATGAAAAGCAGTAAGTCCTTCTCTGGCTGTGGAGGGAATTTCTTTTTCTTCTTTTTTCGGTCATACTGTTTTTTATCTTTATCATCGAGATTCCATAAATCATCATAAGGAGAGGAAATATTTGGTTCATCCTCCTCATATTCGCTATCCTCTACATTCCAGGCGAGCTTCGGTCTCATTAATGATGGATCAATATGTTCTTCTATTGCTAAAACGGCATCAAGAAAAGTTTCCACCGTTTTTTTTCCATGGATAATTTCATACTGCCTAATTCGTTCAGCTGTTGCTGCCATACTTTCTACCATATCACGTTTCGTATTTTGAAAACGTACATTGTTTTTAAAGAAATCACAATGAGCCAATACATGTGCAACAATTAATTTATTTTGAATTAACGAATTCGAATCAAGCAAAAAAGCATAACAAGGATTGGAGTTGATGACGAGCTCATAAATTTTTGAAAGACCAAGATCATAATGCAGCTTCATTTTAAAAAATTGCTTTCCAAAGCTCCAATGCGAAAATCTTGTCGGCATACTGTAAGCACCAAATGTATAAATAATATCTGCTGGGCAAATTTCATAACGCATTGGGTAATAATCTAAACCAAAGCCGGACGCAATTTCTGATATTTCCTGAATGGCATATTGCAGCTCTTGTTGATCATCATTATTCATCCGCTACTCCCCCTTTTTCTTCTTAACACAATCTATGAAGAAATAATAAAAATGATGAGAGTAAGGAGGAAATTCAGTTTTAGAAAAACTTTGTGTCCAATTGGCATATAAAAAGACAGGAGTTATTCTCTCCTGCCTTCGCTTATTTCTTAATCTTCATCTTCAATTTTTAATACTTTTCCTGATACAGCGTCAAGTTCAAGCTCTACTTCGCCCTTGCTTGTTTTTAATTCAATTTCGTAAATGACAAGACCATTATCATCATCACGATCTATTTCTACCACTTTCCCATTCACTGCTTTTTCAGCCATTTCTATTGCTTTTTTAGTAGAAATATACTTATTCTGAGCAGGTTGTTGAGTGGCTCCCTTATCAATTACACGATCATCATCATCTTTATCTTCATCAAAAAATAAAATCTCTCCAGTATAAGCATCAATGTGAATTTCATATTCTGCATCAATATCGTCAATTTCAATTTCATAATAATGCTTACCTCGTTTATTTTCTAATTCGACACTTTCAACGATTCCCTCTGCCTTTGATAAAGCAATTTTTACAGCTTCATCATACGATAGGATTTCTTTATTGCTTGTTGTGCCAATCGAGTTTGCTACATTTTGTAAACTCACATTAGGCAAATCGTTTTTTGTCGCACCTACTGCTACTGCTCCTCCTAAAATAATAGCTGCTGACACAGCTCCAATGATAAATTTATTTTTCATCCCATTTCCTCCTTTATCCTTATCTTTAACTTCAGTTACAGTTTAGTCTTCGATAATTAGAGAATAAGGAAGAAAAGATTAAAATTTGATGAGAATTAGTTAATCATCAAATGAGATAGATAATACCTCACCTGTTATGGCATCAATTTGGATTGTTGCTTCCTTGTCATCAGGCGTATCAATTTCAACTAAATAAAATACATGGTTGTTTTCATCTTCTAAATCGATATCATTAATACTGCCTTGAACTTGATTTAAGGCAATTTGACCTGCTTCTTTTTCGGTTATTTTCGCAATCGATTCTTTATCGATCTCATTTTTGCGAAAAAGGATTTCACCTGAGGAAGCATCTACCTTTAAAATGGTTTTCTGCTGATTATTCGTTACAATTACTTTATAAAAACTGCTTCCTTTTTCATTTATCTTTTTAAATAAAGTTAGTTTTCCAGGTACTTCCAATTGGACTGCTTTTTTTATTTCTTCCTCTGTTAAAGGCCCTGAGCTTGGTAAATTGGGGCTTGATGGTTCAGGCTCTACTATTTCTTCTTGTTGAGTATCCTCACTTGAATTTACCGGGGGATTTCCTAACTTACTGAAAGAAACAACTTCTCCATTCCCCGCTTTAAGCTTTATTTCATAACGAATTTCATTTTTAGCCATTAAAACAATATACTGGTCATCCTTTAAACTTATATTCATTACCTTCCCAGCATAACGATCTTTTACAATATTTTTAGCTTCTTCTTTAGATAGAATTTCAGCAGTTGGATTTAATGAAGGAATCCATTTCTGAAAACCGAACAAAAGGACGATTATGGTAATAATACCGATTATGATCCATCGTTTGCGCTTTTTTGTCATTTTTCACACCTCCCCAAATGACTTTCAACTATTTTCCCATATAAAAATGAGAATTAGCTGAGAAAAAAAGAAAAGCGAAAGCGCCTTGGTCAGCGACGTACAACTATTAACTAAAAGAAAGAGTAACGGTTGTCCCTTCATTTTCTTTACTATTTAATTCAATATGAACATGAATCGCATCGGCAAGCTCTTTCGCAAGTGAAAGACCGAGACCAGATCCCCCACTTTTTCGACTTCTTGCTTGATCCACACGATAAAACCGATCAAATACTTTCGATAAATCACTTTCGGGTATTCCAACCCCTCGGTCCGTAATTTGTACAAAAGCTTTATTATTTTCAGTAAAGGCGGTAACAGTAATCGATTTATCACTATATTTCCTTGCATTATCAAGAAAAATAAACAGAAGCTGCTTTAACTTTTTCTCGTCGGTTTTGACAATGATTTCTGTATTATCTTTTAACTCAAGGATAACATTTCGATTGAAGGCATTTTGAAATGCTTTAACCGTCTGTTTGAGAAAGTCGGAGATATTTATTTCTTTCCATTCAATATTCCATTGCTCATTATGCTTAGCAAGTAATAACAGCTGCTCAGTTAAGTCCCTCATTCGAACTGCCTCAGAATGAATCGCCTCAATAGACTCATGGAAAAGATCTTGTTCATTTAATCCCCTTCTTTTTAAAAGGCTTGCGTAGCTTTCGATAACAGTTAGTGGTGTTTTCAGTTCATGGGAAGCGTTTGAAACAAATTGCTTCTGCTTTTCAAAATTCATCTCAAGCAAATCAATCATATGGTTAAATGTGTTCCCCATTTGATAAAGCTCATCCTTCGATTTCTCTTCTAATGGAAGATGTTTAAACTGACCACTTTCCTTAATCTCACTCATCGTTTTTATCATCGAAATAACCGGATTTATGACAAGGTTGCTCAAAAGCCTGCTCGATATAAAAACTGGAATTAATGCAAGTAAAGTAACGAGAATTAAAACGAGTTTTAAGGTATATAAATTATCAATGACTGTTTCCATACTCTTTGTAATTTGTAAATTAGCTACATCCCCATTTGGAAGAATGATCGGCATTGAGTTAAAGGCATATATACGCTTTTGAAATATTATTTTTTTACTAATTTCACCTTCATAAAATTCGTTCTTCATTTTGCTCAAGTCTATTTCATTTGGTGTAGTAGTAAATGTTGTATATATCTTATCAGCACCCACAATTTTAATCATTCCTTCCATTGGAAGATAAGAACGAAGAAGCTTCTTTTCTTCAATCGTCCCTAATGATTCATTAAAAACGGCAGCCGACTTCTTGATTTCACCTTTTGCTGTTTCAAGCGCACTATTCACAAGCAAATTGTTAAATAAATAATATATTGAAATATTCATTAATAAAAGCAGGACTGTGAATAAAACAGAAGTATAAAGGTTAATTTTATTTCTTAGTTTCATTTTGCTTCCTTTAGTACATAGCCTACACCACGTATTGTATGAATTAAGGCAGGTTTATGAGGTGTATCAATTTTTTTTCGGACATAGCGAATATACACATCAACAACATTCGTATCACCGAAAAAATCATAGCCCCAAACAGCCTCCAAAATTTGATCACGATTTAATACTTGACGTTTATTAACAAGAAGATAAACGAGCAAATCGAATTCTCTTGGTGTTAAGTCAATTTCCTCTTCTCCACGAAGAACTTCACGTGTTTTTTCGTTTAATTTTAAATCCGCAATTGTCAGCCAATCGGTCTCTTCATTCTCAATCAGCTCAATATGCTTTACTCTTAATGTCGCACGAACTCTTGCTAAAAGCTCCTCAATTTGAAATGGCTTCGTAATATAATCATTTGCCCCTAAATCTAGGCCAGACACTTTATCTTCAACAGAACCTTTTGCAGTTAATAAAATTACAGGGGTGTTGCTGTCATTCATTCTAATCCTCCGTAGAATTTCTATTCCGCTTAGTCCTGGCAGCATGACATCTAATAAGATTAAATCCCATTTCCTTGCTCGAAATGCTTTCATTGCCTCGAATCCGTCCATTGCTTTCGTAACAGCATAGCCTTCATATGTAAGCTCTATCTCTAAGAGTCGAGCAATTTTTTCTTCATCTTCAACAACTAAAATAGATTCCTTATTCAAGTAAATTCCTCCCAATAATACGGCCCTTCTATCTTTATAAAATAAGATTAGCAGAAATGATAAAGGAATTCATTATGATTCTGATGTACAATCTGTTCAACAGAGAAGGAAGTTTTCGGCTTCTCTAACAAAAAAATCGGCATAGCTGCCGATTTTAATTCTTAATATGTTTCTTTAAACTTACCCCTTTTTTTCCTCTACCGTTAAATTAAGCAGCTTTTTATTTTTTAAACTGTGGGCTATTTTTACCGTTACGGTTATAGGGTGTTCATTTTCCTTTAATTGAAAGCTAAAAGTATCCAAAACATCAGTATCAGTTAGTTTTTCTCGCCCTTTATATTCGTATTCAGTAACATCTTCGCCTGGAAAGTCTTCTTTTACAACTGCGATTGCAATGCGACCATATTTTTCATAATCAGGATTTTCATTCCTTGCTGAGACTGAATAAAACGTCGTCAAAAACAAACCAATTGTCATGAATAAGAGCATGAGCTTTTTTACCATTATTTCTTCCCTCCAATAATAGTTGTCATCCGACTTATTTTTTGCTTTCAGCCATTTTTTCATTCATTTATACAGGTAATAGTTGAAAACCCACTAAAACCAACATGTCCAACATTTACAGTGAAAACATTTAAGGTTACGTCGCAAACTATATTCAACTCCTTAAAGGAGGAAAGTAGAATGAATAAAGAAGATTATGATCGTGCGCTTTTTTATACTCATCGCTCTGAATGGGATAATTTATTAATTCTCATGGTGAGAACGAATGACCAATTTCTTTCAAAAAAAATAGAGCATTTTCTTCATGCCTACACGTTTGAGAATGATTATTCCGTTATTGAGAAACACTTATATTCTTTACTCAGATATGTTGATCATGCAAATGCATCATCTTTTGATAAAGTGAAACTTAATTCAGTGGGGAGGTACTTCTCCCCCACTGAATGTTAGTTGAACTAATCACGCTCAAAGCGCCACGTCCTGTGGCTTTCGCCTGACTAGGACATCCTTGTCCGTCGTCGGGCTTTTACGGGCTGTTGGCTCTCCTTCTTAGCTTTCTAATAATTTCCTTAAATTCCTGATGTAGGAGTCTTACAGCCCGTTAATCTGCGATAATGTGACAAATGCGATGTATTAGGCTCATGCGTAAAACGAGAAGCTCCACAAAAAAAGGGTGCTCCAAAAAGTATAACTTTTAGGTGCACTCTTTTTTTGTTACGAAAGCTAATTGTTCACAGCTGCATTCATTCTTTGATTAACTACTTCCATAAAAGCAGTTTCAACCATAGCCAGTTTTTGCTTACTATCATCAAGTGACTGACTATTTATGCCAAAATAGAATTTAATTTTTGGCTCAGTTCCTGACGGTCTTAAGCATATCCAAGTCCCATCTTCAAAATAATATTTTATTACATTCGACTTTGGCAGCTCTATTGTTTCTGTCTCTCCGTTCATTTTTCTGCGACTTTTTAATAAATAATCTTCTATGACTGTAACTTTCAATTCACCTAGCTGTTTAATCGGATTCTCTCTGAAAGAGGTTAATGTCTGCTGAATTAATTCAGTTCCTTCTTTTCCTTTTAAAGTTAAGGAACGAAGTCCTTCAAGAAAATAACCGTATTGTTCAAATAATGATAATAGAGCGTCATAAAGAGACATCCCCTTTTTCTTATAAAAAGCGGCCGCCTCTGTAGCTAATATCGCTGCTTGTACTGCGTCCTTATCCCGAGAAAAATCACCAATTAAATAGCCGTAGCTCTCTTCATAGCCGAATAGGAACTTGTATTCCCCAGTTGTATCATATTCCTTCATTTTTTCAGCAATAAATTTGAAGCCAGTTAGGACATCAATCGTTTCAACACCATAGGAGGAAGCGATTTTTCTACCCAACTCTGAAGTAACAATTGTTTTCAGCATGACTCCATTTCTCGGAAGTTCATTCTTTATTTTTTTCTGTGACAAGAGATAATGAAGAAGAAGTGCTCCCGTCTGGTTCCCGGTCAAAAGTACATACTCATTCGATTGATTTTTAACAGCAATTCCTAATCGATCGGCATCAGGATCAGTCGCAATTAACAGGTCAGCATTTATTTCTTCCCCAAGCTTTATAGCCAATTCAAATGCAGATTTTTCTTCTGGATTTGGACTTTTTACAGTCGAAAATTCTGGATCGGGAAGTTCCTGTTCAGATACAACATGAACATTCGCATAATTTAAGGCATGGAGCGCCTTCCTTACTGGTTTGTTCGCTGTTCCATGTAAAGGACTAAATACAATTGTAAGATCAACTTCTTCCCCTAGCGAAGGGTTTTGAGAAATGGTGACTAGTTCCTTTAAATAGGCATCATCAATCTCTTTACCAATTATTTTTATTAAGCCCTGTGAAATAAGTTTTTGTTCATCTTCGACATGTATAAGAAGTTCATTCTCAATTTCATTCACTTTCGTAATAACAATATCTGCGCTATTTGGAGGGAGCTGAGCTCCATCTGCTCCATAAACTTTATAACCGTTATACTCTGGTGGATTATGACTTGCTGTAATGACAATACCCGAAAATGCCTGTAAATAACGAACAGCAAATGACAGCTCTGGAGTCGGCCGTAATTCCTCGAATAAATATGTTTGAATTCCTCTCGTTGCTAAAGTTTTTGCTGACTCCATCGCAAACTCAGGTGACAAATGACGGGAATCATATGCAATGACAACCCCTTGTTTTTTTGCTTCTATACCATTTTCCTCTATGTATGTTGCAAGCCCAGCAGTCGCTTTGCGAACCGTATAAATATTCATCCGATTCGTTCCTACCCCAATTTCTCCTCGCATCCCACCAGTACCAAATTCTAAGTTACGATAAAACGCATCCTCAAGCCTCTTGTCATCTTTAGACAGCATTTGTAGCTCAGACTTTAATTCTTTAGGAATATCTTCAAATTCAAGCCATTGTTTGGCTTTTGTTTTCCAATTCACCTTAACCCCTCCAACAGTATAATGAGTCATTAATGATTTCGATACAAGAAAGATAAATCCTTTCATAACCATGCAATAATAAGATTCTTTTCTTTCTTATTATTCATTATAGATTTTTGCATTAATTGCATGAATGAATTTTCTAAGGATATTAAAACTCTTCTTCTGTTTCCTTATTATACATGGAACAATGCCAAACAATCAGTTAAAGAAGAAAAAACGCCCAACTTGAGGCGTTTTTTCTCATTATACTAATATTTCATTTGCTGCTTTTGTGTACATACTAATGATCTCGTTCCTCACGATTTTATCTCCATGAAAACAACTCATTTCAAACGGAAAGAATAAACCGAGATTTTGTAAAATTCCAACATTTTTATTAAAGATCGATTCGTATCTATCTTCAAAAATATCTGCTTCTAAAATGGCCGAAATCGTTTCCAAGCTAACGATTACTTGATATGCTTCTTTTAAAGTGCTAAATAATTTGAAATTCCTCTCAGAGATATGTAATACACGTAATTGCTCAAACTCCTTAATTTTAACATCTGGAAAATAAAGCGGAAAAATATTAGAATAAAAATTCCGAACAAGTTCTTTTATTTTTTGTTCTTGATCGGGGGTTGAAGCGTATACTACCTTCACTGATACCTACCCCTTTAACTTTCAATTTCGTCTTAACTTATTTAAATCCAGTTTTTGATCATGCCAAAGGATTCAATTTTATCCATAGCAATTGTCTGCATCCCCATAAATGTAGAATTATCTTTGCTTTTTCTTGCCATTTTATCAAGTAGGAATCTACCACTAAATAAAGTACAATCAGTTTATTACGTATGTTACATATATGTAAATAATAGCATAATTACTAGGTCTTTTGTTCGGAAATTAAATCCATTTACAATAAGGAGTTTCAAATGATAAAAACGAAAAGATTTGGCGAATGGTTTGAAATAATAGTCCCTTCCCATTGGGATGGATTATCCATTGATTCAATTTTACGTGAAAAATGGTCAGCTCCGAAAAAATTAATCCATTCCATGAGCATGGAAAAACAAATAAAAGTAAACGGGGAGATAATAAATTGGCATAATCCTTTAGTCGCAGGGGATAAATTTCAACTAAAATTATTTCAGGAAGCAAATTTTGATGTCATTCCAGAGTATCACGAGGTCGAAGTACTGTACGAAGATGATCATATGATTGTTTTTAATAAGCCTGCTTTTATGGACACTCATCCAAATTCACTACATGACGAAACGAACACACTAGCAAATGCTGCTGCTTTTCATTTACTCGCAAAAGGGGAAATTAGAAAGGTCAAGCATATTCATCGTCTAGATCGAGATACATCTGGTGCAGTCCTTTTTGCCAAACACCAGCTTGCTGGCTCACTTTTAGATAAATTGCTTGAAGAAAGACGAATAAAACGAACATATTTGGCGCTCGTTCATGGAAAATTAACATTAAAAAAAGGAACGATACAGGAACCAATTGGCCGTGATCGGCACCATCCGACAAGAAGACGGGTTTCACCAACAGGACAGCCAGCTACGACCCATTATGAATTACTTGAAACATTCCGAAAGGAAGATCTTTCACTCATTAAATGTCAATTAGATACAGGAAGGACACATCAAATACGCGTCCATTTAAGCTCAATTGGCCACCCTTTAGCTGGTGATTTATTGTATGGTGGCAGACCAATCATTAACCGACAGGCGCTTCATGCAGCGAAATTACAAATTCCTCATCCTTTTACAGAAAAATTAATAAGCTGTTATGCTCCTCATACTCAAAATCATATTTTGGATAATTTCTTTAAAGATTGGTCTCATAAACTATGACTTAAAAAAGCTGTCCCAAAAGGACAGCTTTTTTTCTTAACAATAAGATATTGATCTTTTGGTATTACTCATTTTTCGTTTTTAATCAGTTGTTTTTCTAAAAGCTCTCATAATGAGGCTTACGATAAAAACTAACACAACTGCTCCAATTAATGCAGGTATAATTGCAAAATTTGCCACTATAGGTCCCCAGTCGCCTAAAATCCATTGACCTAACCATGCACCGACAAAACCAGCAACAATATTTCCAAATATTCCACCTGGAATGTCCTTACCTGCAATCATCCCAGCTATCCAACCAATTATACCACCTATGACTAATGACCAAAGAAAGGTAAACAAACTATCACCCCTTACTGTTTTTTGTAGCTTTTGTCTATTTCATTTTTTTCATACATTCTTCAATAAATTTTTTCTATAAAAAACAAAAAACGGCTCCGATTTATTTCGGCACCGTTTATGTAGTGATTTCTGTTATCTTATGGTATTTCTGGCGTTTCTACTTTCGGCAGTTCACCACTTAAGCTTTCTAAAAAGGCAACAAGAGAATTAACTTCACCATCTGTTAAATTAAGAGGCTTCATTAATACACTCTTATTAGCATGATCTCCCCCACCAACATTATAATAATCAACAACATCCTTTAATGTTTCAAGGCTTCCATCATGCATAAATGGAGCAGTGTGTGCTACACCTCTTAAGCCAGATGTTCTGAATTTACCTTTGTCCTCTTCATTTCCAGTTACTGCAGAGCGGCCATCATCCCCACTCATCCCTAAATTATGATAATTATGGTCGGATAATAGTGGGCCAGCGTGACAAGAAATACAGCCGGCTTTACCAGCAAAAAGCTTCATGCCTTCCTTCGCTTCTGCACTAATGGCATCCTCTTCCCCTTGTAAATAACGGTCAAATGCTGTATCCGTAATAACGATCGTTCTTTCGAATGCTGCAATTGCTTTCGCAATATTGTCTGCAGAAATTTGCTCATTAAATACAGAGTCAAACTTTTCTACATATGCTGGAACAGCATTTAATTCAGTAACAAGTTCATCTAGATTTTGATTCATTTCTACTTCAGATTGGATTGGACCTAAAGCCTGTTCTTCCAAGCTTCCAGCTCTACCATCCCAGAAATTCTCTTTGTAATAACCAGAATTAATAATTGTTGGACTATTTCTCGGTCCATTGAAACCCTCGAAACCAATGAATTTAGCCATTCCATCACCATAACCGGCTCCTGGAGCATGACAAGACATACAACTTTGGACATTATTTCCTGATAATCGTGGATCAAAGTATAATAGTTTTCCTAATTCAATCTTCTCATCTGTCATTGGATTATCTTCTGGAATTGACATTGCACCAAGGACTTCAAATTTTGCTTTTGCTTCTTCAAGCTCTTTATCAACTACATCTTCTTCAACTACTGCATCTTCATTTTTGTTCTCAGGTTTAGCAGCTTCCTCCTTATTACTGCACGCTCCAAGTATGGAAAGTACTAAAACTAATAAAAATATGCTTATTTTTTTCATTAGAGTTTCCCCCAAGCATTTATTGATAATGGAAATAATGGTATTTTTTAACCTAATTTCCATCTCAGAATTATTATATATTTAAAGTTATTATTATTTACGAATCATTTTTGAATTATTTGTGACAAATATCACAAACTTAGTTTAGCCCATTATTAATAATGGAAACATATTTTTCCATAATTCTCACATAATAAGAAAAAAGAGCAAATTTTTTTGTAGATTTCAGCAAAAAACTATCTTATTCAACATTTTTCGTTTAAACTTATTCTGTTTAAGTAATATTTTTTATGGGGGTTACATAAAAATGGTTTTTAAAAAGAAAGACAAGTTTAGTACATTACTTACCGATATCGCATTAAATATGAAAGAAGGAGCTCATTATTTCGCTGACTATAAACTTCGAAATATTAGTGATTTAAAAATCTTCTCTGAAACAATGAAAGATTACGAAACAAAAGGAGATACTTTTGTTCATGAGGTTATTAAAGAATTAAATAATGCCTTTATTACCCCAATCGAACGTGAAGATATTCTACATCTTGCGATGACATTAGATGATGTGATTGATGGAATTGAGCATTGTGCAGCACTTTTTGAAATGTACTCCATTACACAAGCTGATGATTTTATGTTGAATTTTGTTGATGCGATCAAAAATTGTTCAGATGAAATTGTGCTGTCAATCGACCTGCTTTCAAATAAAAAATTATTAGATATCCGTGACCATGCGATTAAAATCAAGGATTATGAATCCAAATGTGATGGAATTCTTCGTCAATCCATTAAACATTTATTCTCAGTTGAGAAAGACCCGATTCGAATCATTCAATATAAAGAAATTTATGAAAACCTTGAAGATATTGCAGATAGCTGTCAGAGTGTAGCGAATACACTTGAAACTATTATCATGAAAAATGCATAAGGAGCCTTACAAATGGATGTAGTATTAATCGTAACAGTCTTGATCGTCATCGGGGCCTTAGCTTTTGATTTTATTAATGGTTTCCATGATACAGCTAATGCAATTGCAACCGCTGTTTCAACAAAAGCGTTAAAGCCGAGACATGCAATCATATTAGCGGCAACAATGAATTTTGTAGGGGCAATGACATTTACAGGCGTTGCCAAAACGATTACGAAGGATATCGTTGATCCATTCACATTAGAAAATGGGTCATTAGTTATTCTTGCTGCTTTAATTTCAGCGATTTTTTGGAATTTGCTTACATGGTATTATGGAATACCTAGCAGTTCTTCTCATGCAATTATCGGATCCATTGCTGGAGCTGCTATTGCTGCTGCAGGTTTTTCAGCAATCCATTATCAAGGTTTCTTAAAAATTTTAGAGGCATTAATTTTCTCCCCACTAATTGCATTTGCAGTTGGTTATATTGTTTATAGCATTTTTAAAATTGTATTTAAAAACAATAACTTGGCAAAAACAAATCGTAACTTCAGGATTTTCCAAATATTCACTGCCGCCTTACAATCCTATACACATGGAACAAATGACGCTCAAAAGGCAATGGGAATTATCACAATGGCATTGATTGCAAATAATTATGTGACAAGCACTGACATTCCATTTTGGGTACAGTTCGCCTGTGCGACTGCAATGGGACTTGGTACATCTGTTGGAGGCTGGAAGATTATCAAAACCGTCGGTGGAAAAATAATGAAAATTCGGCCTGTAAATGGAGTTGCTGCAGATTTAACTGGAGCGATGATAATTTTTGGTGCAACATTTATTCATTTGCCTGTAAGTACAACACATGTTATTTCTTCTTCTATTCTAGGGGTAGGTTCTGCCCATCGCTTAAAAGGGGTTAAATGGGGCACTGCACAAAGAATGATTATTACTTGGGTTATTACTTTACCTATTTCAGCCACTCTTGCGGGTCTCATTTATTTATTACTGAATGCAATTTTTTAAATAAACAGTTATACGAATACGATATGATTCAAATCAAAACGGCAGTTGCAAGTGCAACTGCCGTTTTTAAATAATTGGCTCTGTTAACATTGGCTGTTGATTTCCGCTCCAATCAACAGGTGCAAATATAAACAATTTGCTTTAATAATTAAAGACTTTCTGTTTTTAAGCCTCAGCTTCAATTTTTTTGTTCATATTATTATAAACATTAGAATCAATTTCTCCAGTCATTCTACTTGTTAACACCCCTGCAGTCATCGATCCACTTACATTTAAAGCAGTACGCCCCATATCAATTAGCGGCTCAACGGAAATAAGCAATCCTGCTAATGCAACCGGCAGATTTAAAGCTGAAAGTACTAATAAAGCTGCAAATGTAGCACCACCACCGACACCGGCAACACCGAATGAGCTTATGGCGACAATCGCAATAACCGTCACAATGAATGATGGTGAAAGTGGATTAATCCCAACAGTTGGTGCAATCATAACCGCGAGCATGGCTGGATATATTCCCGCACAGCCATTTTGCCCAATAGAAAGACCAAAAGATCCAGAGAAATTTGCAATCCCTTCAGGTACACCTAAAGATCTTTGCGTACTAATATTTAACGGAAGTGCCCCAGCACTTGTTCGTGATGTAAAAGCAAATGTTAATACTGGAAAAGCTTTTTTCACATATGTTATCGGATTGAATCCAGCGAAAGAAAGTAACAATAAATGGATGACAAACATAACAATTAATGCGACATATGAAGCTAGAACAAATTTACCTAGCTTTAAAATGGAATCAATATCACTCATTGCAACGGTTTTTGTCATAATGGCTAAAACTCCATATGGAGTTAATCGCAAAATAAGTGTTACGACTCGCATGATAATCGTATGAATGGCTTCTACAATCTTCGAAAATAGTTCTGCTTGTTCTGGCGCTTTTCTTCTGACTCCCAAGTAGGCGATTCCTAAAAAGGCCGCAAAGATAACGACTGAAATAGTAGATGTTGGTCTAGCACCTGTTAAATCTAAAAATGGGTTAGCCGGAAGCAAATCGAGAATTTGCTGTGGCATTGTTTTATCCCCAATTTCAAGATGCCTTTGTTCTAGCATTTCTCCACGTGCAATCTCTGCATCCCCTTGTGTAATTTGCACAGATTCCAAATTAAAACCTATAGCCGTTGCAATTCCAACAGCTGCAGCAATTGCAGTTGTACCGACAAGTAATCCAAGTACAAGCGTACTAATTTTTCCAATATTACTGCTTAATTTTAATTTTGTAAAAGCAGTTAAGATTGAGATAAATACGAGTGGCATGACGATCATTTGTAAAAACTTTACATATCCTCCACCGACTAGATTAATCCACTCTGAGGACTTAGTTACTACTTCTGACGTTGGACCATATATAAATTGTAAAGCAAATCCAAAGACAATTCCTAACCCTAAAGCAGTAAACACACGTTTAGAAAAAGAAACATGCTTCTTTTGTAAAAGAAATAGGCCAATAATAAATAATAATAAAATGGCAATGTTCAAAATGACCAACCAAGTTGTCACCAAATTCCCCTCCTGAAGTTAAAATAATTCACTATGAAAACCATAATACTCCATGTATTCCTATGAGTCAAGTTGGAATTAAACTAATATTATTCCATTTCACTTAAAAAAAAGATAAGATTAAAAAATTTGTCGATAAAAAAATAGTGGATAACCTTTTTTATTCGTTCGTTTTATTTTACAATAAGAAGCATATATACTTTTTATTAACTATATTATTTCAATCAAGATTGGATGGTGCTATTATGACTAATGATAAAAAGGACAAAAACATAAAAAAAGACTTAAACATTGGTTCAAAGGTTTCGTTAAACGGCCTTGTAACTGCTGTTTTCGATAATATGGTACACGTCCAAATTGGTGCTAAAATTGTTACGGTTCACATAAAAGATTTATATACTGGACTAAATCAATCATTAGAAAAAAAGAATATTACGCACGGCGTTTAATGCAAATAAAACAGGAGGAGCAAAAAGTGGCTCTTCCTGTTTTTGATCAATGCTTCCTTGACGATTTTCTTTCATTAAGATTCATTTTGCTTTAGCAAAGCTTTTGTTTTTTCCGTACAGCTTTGCATAGCTGTTAGCACTGCTGCACGAAATCTATTTTTTTCAAGCTCCGCTACTGCTTCAATTGTTGCCCCACCGGGTGTGCAAACCTCATCTTTTAATTCTCCAGGATGCTTATCTGTTTCTAAAACCATTTTTGCCGCTCCTAACACAGCTTGAGCAGCCAATTTATTTGCTTGTTCTCTTGATAGTCCATTTCTCACTCCACCATCTGCTAAAGCCTCAATAAGCATATACACATAGGCTGGAGAGGAGCCACTAATGGCAGGAATGGCATCCATTAACCTCTCTTCAATGACTTCTACTTTGCCAAAATACGAAAAAAGCTTGAGAACATCCTGTAACTCTTCATCGGTTATTTCTTGATTTATACAAATGGCACTCATCCCTTCTCCAATTAATGAAGGGGTGTTAGGCATCGAACGAACTGCTTTTATTTTCCGATTAAACGAGTGTTCAAGAAATGACAAACTGATACCTGCTGCAATCGTAATAATGATTACATTAGGCTTAATAAACTGTTTTATTTCTTCGATAATGGTTGAATGAACGGCTGGTTTCACAGCTAAAAATAAAATATCTGCTCCTTCGGCGACAAGTTGATTTTCAGTTGTAGCTTGAATAGAAAATCTAGCTTTCACGCTATTTACTGTTTCTTGTGACTTTGCACTGACAAATAACTGCTCTGAGAGAATTTCATGTGATTGCAGCATTCCACCAATCATCGCTTGTGCCATTTTTCCCGCGCCAATAAATCCGATTTTTTTCTTCATAAACTAGATTACTCCTGTTCATTAATAATCTCGATAAAATGCTTTAATATTCTTGCTGTCATTCCCCAAATGACTTTATCTTCATAATAGTAAAAGCACTCCTCCATATTCCGTGCCTGCCAATTATACTTTTCTCCACCTACAATTTGATTAAACGGAAAGTTTTTTTCAGGCTCTACTTTAAAATGCACATTGAATATTTCGGGTTTTGCTTCTTTTAAAAATGAGAGTGGAACAGTAAAAACCTCTTCAACCTCACTCGGGTTCGGTTTAATTTCATTCGGAGCTTTTATGATGCCAACATAAGGATACACGATTGTACCGAAAGGAGAGATTAAGAAATCCAACGGGGAAACATTCATAATACTTGCTTCATTTATTCCAAGTTCTTCTGACGTTTCACGAATTGCTGTATGCCGCTCACTTTTATCACTTACATCGACTCGTCCACCTGGGAAACATACCTCACCTGGCTGTCTTCTTAACTGAAGGGATCGTACTTCAAATAGGACATGTATTTCATTATTTATTTTAATTAAAGGCAATAATACAGCAAACTTTGCAAATTCTTTACTCCCTAATATCGTCGGTTTCCGATTATGAAGCTTTTGGGCAATTTTTTGAATTTCCACTGTACACCTCCATTAGCTGCTATGAACAGAAAGTTATATTAATTATAGTATTGTATAAGTAAAAGGTGTAATAAAAAAGACCAAGCCTCTATATTACTTGGTCTTCAACTACCTCATTTACTTATTTTTCCCTTTTTGCTAAGTAATCGAGTATTCCCATTGCGCAAACAGTTAAATCAAGTCTCAAAATTTCAGCAAGGTCACCGTCTAAATCGATCTGTTTGGCTGCTAAAACACCGTTTATTTCATGATACAGTGATTCAGCTATCGCATTTTGTTTCCATTCCACTGACTCATTTTCAAACCATATCTTTTCCCCTGCATCTACAAATTTCGGCAGCCAAAAATTTATTTGTTCATACACATACATTGGGTTCATCGTCATACCGTAATGTCCGAAATAAATTCGTTCAACATGTAGTGTTTCAATTTTTCGAAGGGACTCAAGCATGGCCACAGGATCAAATTGATTTGGCGAAGTAGATGGTAATATTAATTCCATCCCCTGAACAAGTGCTTGAGGATAAAATACCCCTATTGTATCACCAGTAAAAACACCATTACTTAATGAATCATGTATAGAAAAATGATGTTTTGCATGTCCCGGCGTATCAATAAATGTAAGGATACGTTCCTTACTAATTTGTAATGTGTCCCCATCTCCCATCACAACTAGTCTATCCTCAGGTACGGGTAAAATTGGATCAAATAACCGTTCAAATTGCTCCCCATATACTGCCCTCGCACTTAAAATAAGTTTAGAAGGGTCAGCAAGATGGCGTTTCCCGCGCCCATGGACAATCACTTTCGCATTCGGACAGCTTTCAAGCAATAAACCAACACCACCTGCATGATCAAGATGAATATGAGTAACGATAATATTCTTAATTTGTGTAGGTTCGATGTTAAGCTCCTTCAACCCTTTTAATAAATATGAAATGGACGGACTTGCACTCGTCTCAATGATCGTCAAATCTTCACCTTGAAGAACATAAGAGCCAGTCCTTTTTTCTTTTCCTAAATCAAATAAATCAATAAGTGACACACCCAACCCTAAATCCGTTGTTAATTTCACCTGACGTTACGCCACCTTTCCAGAAAAATGTGTACTAAACTATTTCGATTTCAAGGCAAGAAACTCCTTTATCTTCCACTTTAACATTAGATATGCAGCTGCATTTCCTGTACCGTATTCATTTAGCACAACATCCTAAACACATGAATCCCTAATAATTGGTTAAACTATTTATTAGCGATTTTTGGAAGGGATGAGAACATGATATATATCTATAACGATTATGGTGGTACTCATACAACATCATTAGCTGCCGCTCTTCATTTACAAATTTTGAAGCCGTCATCTTTCCCCTTAACGAAGGAAGAAATTCTTGCTGTTCCTTTTTTTAATAAATTGACAAAAAAAGATTTTGGAAAGCTTATATTTCATGGTAAAGATCATAACGGTCACCCTGTTTATACATTAGGTAGAAAATCTCAAAAGCTTGTGATCCCTTCTCTGACGAATTTTGGATTGTTGCTTTTTGAGCATTTAAAAGTAGAAGAGCGAATCATATTTTCTAACACCTCTCCTACAGTTCCGATTTCAATGTCCATTGGAGGTTTTTTCTCACGGGGATTAAAAATAGATAGTATTGGGGTACCATTATTAATAATGGGAGCAAAAAAATCCGTTAAAAATATATTTGAATTAGTAGAAAATACTAAACAAATAGCACATATCCCATCACAAGAAAAAATAATTGTGTTAGAAAATCCACAATTTCAAAAATAAGATACTAAAAGATTTACAACTCCCTTCTTGCTTAATATACCTACATAGGGTATATTTTTACTTAAAAGGAGGGATAAGATATGCCTAGACAATATCATGTAGGAATCTTACTTTTTGATGATGTTGACGCTTTAGATTTTGCTGGCCCATATGAAGTTTTTAATATGACAACGTACAAAATTGAAGACCTAAAAAAACTACTTACAAATGAATTAGAAGAAAAGCCCTTTAAAGTACATACAGTTTCAGTAGATGGGAAGGAAATTAAAGTTCATCATGGTTTAACAGTTATTCCTAATTTCAGTTTTTCCAATTGTCCTAAATTCGATATAATCATCGTCCCTGGTGGACCATTAAAAGCGATTCATACTATAACAACTAATAAAGAAATAATAGACTGGATTAAATCCTATGAAGATCAATTAATCGCCTCTGTTTGTACTGGAGCATTTTTTGTAGCACAGACTGGCCTTCTGTCTGGAAAAAAGGCTACTACAAACAAATCAGCATTAGGATTACTCGCCAAAGCCTACCCAGATATTGAAGTAATAAAGGATGTAAAATTCGTTGATGAAGGAAACATGATTACTTCAGCTGGCGTTTCATCTGGAATTAATATGGCTTTACATATCGTTAGTAGACTGATAGACGAAGAAGCTGCTATTCGTACGAGTAAAACGATCGAGTTTCAAGATGGTTTTAATAAATAATTTTAAAAAAGATTTCATACTGCTCGTAAAAATTCATCTAACTTCCTTCCAATTGTTGTATAATTTGGTTAGGAGTGTGATTATATTTGCTAATAAGGGTCAAAAAACAAAGTTTTGATTGGAAGACATGTTCTGACTTGAGTCAAAAATGCTTCGAACCACTAGTAAAAATTTATAAAAACCGAGTCTCAGAAGAAACTCACTTTAGCAGCATTTCTCAAATGAAAGAACAATTTTACGAGCAACTAACTGAAGGTCAAAGAGCATTATTTATGTTTTATGCTTATTACAATCATGTCAGTAAATCCATTTATGAATTTTATTGGTGGAGTGCTTATTTTATGGCACAACCTAAAAGTTGGTCTGCGCTCAAAGCTGGAATTGGCTATTTTCAGGATGAATCCATGCTTTCACTTCTTGAGAAAATTGAACAGGTACTAAAAAAACATAATCACCCTAATTCATTAGATCATTTTACTGTCACACGAGAGGTACTTGACGAAAATAAAGAACTCCTTGCGTCCATTGAATCTCTGCATGAAATATTTGAAAACCTTTCTCCATTGACCATTAGAACAATAAATGACTATATAGAAAAGAACTTACAAGAATTTCTTGAAATAGAGAACTAGTTTTTAGAAAGCAGCATCTTAGGATGCTGTTTTTCTTATTTCCAGCCAAAACTGTAGATGTTACAGCGATTAAAATTCTGATATTTAATTACTTTAAGGATCCACATGGTATCATTCTTTCAAAATAATATGTAGGAACATCATTCTAACAGCTAAAGTCTCATAACTTATTCCCAAAATATGAAACTTATCAAACGTTCAATTCGTAAAATATTGTACGATTATATGTTATTGAGGTGCTTTTCGTGTTGTTTGAACTGATCATTTTTATTATAATTGTCGTTTTATGTGAAGCTATTTATAAATTTGGTTTTTCTAAATTAAGTTTTTTAACTAATAAATCAACACAGTTTTATAACCTATTTAGAACGGTCATTACAGCGATAATATTTCTTTGTTTTATTTTATTGACTGTGACTCTAGGATTAATTTCTTAGCCAATATATTGTCCTCCACTTCATTTGTTGAGAAAGAAAATTACTGATTATAATATTTCTTATCATGACGAATTTAAATTTAAGGTGTATCCTACTATTGCTTATCGAAGGGAGAGGTATAGTCTTGCTACAATACAAAGTAATTAAAGAACATATTTCCAATTATCCTGACCCAATAGTCTTACATAAGGGTCAAGAAGTTTTGTATGGAAATGAAGATAATCAGTTTCCGAATTGGATTTTTTGTAAATCAATTTCTACAAATAAAGTTGGATGGGTTCCTAAGCAGCTATTAACTGAGCCAAATAATCTTGGAATCGCAATCGTGACTAAAGATTATTCAGCCCATGAATTAACAATGAATATAGGTGAAATATTAGTAGGTTTTGAACATGTGAATGATTGGACATACTGTAAAACAAAAAAGGGGGAATTAGGTTGGATTCCCACCTTTTGTCTATCTGAAATCAAGTAAATTGCTAACTTAAACTATTAAACTCTGCAAATATGCTATAATAAGAAAATTATACATAAGGGATGGTCATGTTACTATGGAAATGGCACTTTTTGCTTTTCTACCACTTTTAATCTATTTAGCTCTTATAGGTTTTGCTATTTGGTTTATTATTAGCTTAATAAACGCTCAAAAAGAGAGGAATCAGATTTTAAAAGAAATCTCCACTAAATTAGATAATCTAAACTTTAGTAAAAAGGAAGAGTAAACGACTCTTTCTTTTTTTTATTGAAAAGCTTGAAAAAGAAAATGAGTGCAGCTTCTCTGACTATTTCTTGTTCTGATAAAAGCGTCGTGCTTTAGCACGGTTCCCACAGTCGGCCATCGAACACCAACGACGGCTTAGATTACGGCTTGTATCGAAGAAAAGCCAACCACAAGGATCGCCTTCACATTGCTTAACGCGTTTCAGGTCCTTTTCAGAGGTCAAAATATCTACTGCAGACTGGATAATCGGAGGAAGCATACGATCAAATGCCCCTTCTGGAATATCAAAAAACATTGAAAAATCGTTTTCCATCGGTACAAGATGCATTAGTTGATAATAATGACGTATCACTTTATTAAAGTTCGTCAGATCCTCCGGATTTATTAGTTCCTCTTTTATGAAAGAACGAAATATCCGATAAATTGCTTCCCTCAATTGAACGGCTTGTGTAAGGGTCTTTTCAGCTTCTGATGGATCTTGTACAGATTTTTTCAGAAGGAGATCAGTCTGCTTCTCTTCTAGAATCCCAGCATGGGAGCTCCAGTCCACTAATTTATCGTAACTGGTAAACCAATCCCGCCTTTTATCTTCACTCTCACGCCAGCTGATCGTATTTACGAAATTGAGACATAACCGCTCGCCGACCATCATATATTTGTTTGTTTCAGTCATTGTAAAAACTCCTTCATTTCATATAACCATCATAAACTATATTGACAGTTATATTCAACTCCATTAAAATATAACCATCTAAATTATCTTAGATGGTTATATCTTTAGTTTTTAACAAAAATTTGGAGGTAACGAGATGAACGATATGTTAAAGGAATCTTTCAAAGTGTTGTTGAAGGAAACATTTGATGGACCTGGTGAGAATGGAAGCTGGTACACTGAATCAAAGCCAGGAAGCGGTTTTTTCGGCACGCTCGAAAAAGTATCTGCAGAAGAAGCATCCATACTCGTCCAAGGTGCCACTATCGCAGCCCATATAGATCATACCCGCTATTATCTGTGGATGGCGAACACCTATATGAAAGGTGATAAACCAGAGCTTGATTGGTCGGAATCATGGAAAATCTCATCCGTGGATGAAAGCACCTGGTCAAGGTTTAAAGTCGAACTTCAAAACGAGTACACTACGCTTCTTGAAAACATCCATTCACTCACCTCCTTAGATGAACAGACCTTAAACGGAATCTTAGGATCATTAGCACACTCAGCCTATCATCTCGGAGCTATCCGCCAAATGGCAAAAGCCGTTAAAATCCCAAGCCAGACATAATCACATCGAACAAAAAGACAGCGATCCGTATTCAAACGTGTCGCTGTCTTTTATATTGGTTGTCTCGCTGTAAAGACTAAATTAAACAACCTGACTCCTAGTGAATATATAGAAGTCAATATTCTTAATTGCGCTTTTGTGACTACTTGACACGGATCAGATCATTTACAGGAAAGGGCCCGATTGTTGTGAAGCTTTACTTAGAGTTTATGTAATAAACCAAGTGATCTGTCCATTCATCAAATTCGTATATAAACCCTTTACGGATACATTCGAATTCCATACCTACACTTTCAGCTAAATTCACAGAAGGTGTATTATCAAGGTTTATATGAGCTTCTATACGGTGAAATTTCAAATGTTTAAACGCAATATTTAAAGCTTTTTTTACTGCTTCTTTGGCATAACCTTTTCTCCAATACTGATTATGGATGGTATATCCTATCCTTCCCCATTGGAAATCATCTCTTGCTATCGTTGAAAAATCAACCATACCTATATGTGTACCATCTTCTTTTCTAAACACACCAAATACGTGAGCAGTATCTGTAAGTGCCAATTCTTGATGTTTATCTACCAGATTATGAAACCACTCCCGTGTACATTCACTCATATCTATTTTCCCTTTATCGTGGCGATTTTGGGATGGATAACGGTTTTCAAATTCTTTTAACCAATTTTCATAGTCGGTCTTCTTTAAAGGTCTTATTACTAATCTCTCTGTTTCTGAAACAATCTCAAATTTTCCTTCTTTCAATTTCAATGTGACATCTCCCTAGTGATAACTAATTTAATATAGCCTTTAAACTTAATTTAATTCGCTTTCCTTATTAAGATATCCTGCCATTTTGATTCCGCAACAATATGGCCCGATAATATTATAAGGTCAGCCAGTTATTTCTGGTTAACATTTTTTATATCGATATATGACTCAAAGGTACTCAAAATCGAATTCCCCTTGTGCTCTTTTCCTCCAACAAAAGACTGTTGTTGAAAGGGGATAATTACAATTAATAGGACAAATTTTTTTGGATAAAAATAAAAACAACGCACATTTATAAAAAAATTGTGCGTTGTTTTTATTTATTACACAACCAGCTTTTCCTCTTCCTTCTTAAAAAAGCTCTTCATTGCATGAAACACATCTATTTTTTGCTTTAGAATATAATAGCGGAAATTGTCATGCTTAATGTTTTTGTAGGCTGACATGAGGGTGGAATGGCGATTGTATTGGTTTAACTCGACAGGATATACACAACTATATCATTCATTTTTTCATTTAATCAGAATAACTATTTAATAAAACAAAATTGAAATATTTATTAATTTCTAAATTGCAATGATTGTACTTCTTCTTTTGGAATAAGTTCTACTGATTTATATGGTTGTTTAATAATATAGTATCCTTCATTTTCTGCGATTAAGAAACACAATATAGATTTATTATTCTTTAACTTTATGTTAAATTTAGAAAAATTGCATAAAACGCCGTAGCAATAAATATTCCCACTTGTTAAAAACACACATGCTATATGAAAAAATAATACTAAAATTAAAAGGCTAGATTCTACAGTAGTTTTTAGAGTAATTGAAGTTGAATTTTCTTTATTTTCATTATTGTTATCGCTAATTTCCTCTGTAATCAAATTAAATTCAACGTAGTTATTTACATGACTAGTTTCTGTATTTAATAATATAAAGATAGACATTCCTAATATTGTTGAAAATATAATTATATTGCCCATTGCCTCAGTGATACTTGATAAATATTTTTTCTTATCTGGTTCATAGTTGTCAGTTTTATAATAAATATCATCTACCTTCTTTTCAGTAACCCTTCTTTTATATAAATAAATTCCTACAGGAACCAGCAAGAATATAAACATAAGTAAAGGGACAGAAATTGGGAAAGATAAGGGCGAAGGTAGCAGCCAAAAAGAATGTATTGATATTGGATAAATAAAAATAATACTAACTATCTTTAGCAGATAGTAACCAAATGTAATCCCTAGAATATACATAGTTAACATCATTAAACCCATAGGTTTATTATTAGTTTTATTTAGATTTGATTTTGCTTGCTTTAAGACATCATTCATAGGCAAGGTAAATAAAAAAGAAACAAGAATGAGTATTAAAGAACC
This sequence comes from Cytobacillus sp. Bva_UNVM-123, assembly GCF_046351715.2. NCBI lineage: Bacteria > Bacillati > Bacillota > Bacilli > Caryophanales > Bacillaceae > Cytobacillus > Cytobacillus sp. Bva_UNVM-123. The sequence goes on along the minus strand of NZ_CM177772.1, from coordinate 1,585,024 downwards.
TAAGGGGATATATATTAAAAAATCTTTAATCATAGTAACTCCTACCAAGAAATTTTCTGTTTTTATGACATTTAAAATACTGTATTCATTCTATACGTTCGTTTAAAAAATTTAAATGCATTTTAAGCAATTTAATTTTATCCTTATTTGAAACATAACCTTCTTCATCTTCATCATACTAACTTCAATATCAGGAAGAATATAATAGTTGTCTCCAATAAATCCCAAGTTGTCAGCGACTGCGAATAAAATTCTCATCCATAGATTGTTGATATAATTCTTGGTCCTCTCTACAAGCATGTTTTGGGTCAATAGAATTTATCAATTGTTCGATTCCAAGAAGCGTAGTTTCTAAGTCATTTTTTACTTTAGCCTTCACTCTTACGTCAACAACCAAACCATCTTCAAAATCATACTCTGAAACAAAAACCTCATTAAAATCTGTTTTTTTTCCTTTTTCATTAAATATCACACTCCTATACATAAATAATTAGCTAAATAGACAAAAAGTCCTTGTGTCAAAAATATGTAATTTAAAACCAGATTCTATTTCTTTAAACGCCGGCAAAAACGCCTCCTAAAAAGTGAGCACACAATTACCGGATTTACTAATAGGCTTCTATTTAAACGAAATAAATAATTCAAATATATAATTTCGATATCTAATTGGTATTTAATAGAAGGAATATCTTTTAGTTTATAGGTGTAAAAAGCAATTGAGAATATAATTATAATTGATATTTTTTTAATCTGTATATAAAAATTTCCTTTTATGTATATGAATTCCTATAAATATAGTAAAATAGAACTGAATTCAGTATGCATATTAAAAATGTTCAATAAAAATTGTATAAGGGGATATGTTGATGAATCATTACTTAATTGCCAATCCACATATTAGAGGAAACGTAAATTTAAGGGATCCACAATTATTTGCCTATGAAAGTCTGATAAAACATTATTCTGACACAACCAATAATCGAACTTCACTAGTTGTTTTACCAACAGGTACTGGAAAAACAGGATTAATGGCAATTGCGCCCTACGGATTAGCCAAAAAGAGAGTTTTAATAATTACTCCTCAAACTGTAGTAAAGAATACAGTTCTAGGTTCACTAGATCCAATGTATCCATTAAATTTTTGGTTAACAACGAAGGTATTTAATGGTAAGTATGAATTACCTACAGTTATAGAATACTCAAAGGACCTAAGCAGTGACATAATAAATAGTGCTGATTTAGTAATACTAAATGTACATAAGTTGCAAGAAAGACTTGAAAGCTCATTATTAAAAAAAGTTGATCCTATGTTCTTTGATATGATTATTATTGACGAAGCGCATCATTCCGAAGCCCATACTTGGAAGAATGCAATTCAATATTTTTCTGATGCAAAAATAATAAAAGTTACAGGAACTCCCTTTAGAAGTGATGGTATCAAAATCGAAGGAGATGAAGTGTACCGTTATCGGCTGAGTCAAGCAATGGCAAATGGATATGTAAAAACACTAGAACGATTTAGACATGTTCCTGAAAAAATGTCTTTTACTTTGGACAAAAACGATAACCAGTATTATACGTTAGAACAAATTATGGAGTTGAAACCAGAGGACTGGATAAGTAGAAGCGTTGCTTTGTCTTTTGAAAGTAATATGAGCGTAGTAGAACGATCGATTCAAATGTTAAAAGTTAAAAGGGAAAAGACTAATAATAATCCTCATAAAATAGTTGCGGTAGCATGTAGTATTGAGCACGCAGAACAATTAAAAAAAATCTATGAACAAATGGGATTATCGGCTGCAATCGTACATAGTAAAATGGATAAAAAAGACCTAAATAAAGAATTTGATAAAATTGATACTCATGAAGTTGATGTTGTTGTTAATGTGGCTTTATTAGGAGAAGGTTATGACCATAAGTTTTTGACGATCGCTGCAATCTTTAGGCCATTCAAGTCAGATTTACCTTATCAACAGTTTATTGGAAGAGTTTTAAGGTCAATTTCACTCAGTGATGGATACGAAGTGAATGAAGAAGACAATATTGCACAAGTAATACATCATAAAGAGCTAGATTTAGATGAACTATGGATTAGATACAAGGATGAGATTGAGAAAAGTAACGTGATAAAAGAAATTAGGAAAAATAATAACATTGAGAGAAAACTAAAACCTACGACACCAATGGAAGATTTAGATTTCGGTAATACTGCTGAATCAAGTACATATAGTACTAGTACTGATACTTTTATGGATACTGATTTAATTGCAGCAAGAGAATCTAGATTGGCTGAAGAACAAGAAAGAATAAAAAAATTAATGAGGGATTTTGGTATTACGGAAGAATTAGCAATTAACCTCAGCAGGCAAATGGATGTGAAAAATGACGCTGAAACAGCAAGACTTCTAAGACCAGATTTATATCAAAAAAATCTTCGTTCATTATTAAACTCCAAAATTAATGAAGAAATAATCCCTGATATTATTTCACACTTTAAAATCGGTCTAAATTCTAATGAGATAACTCGTATTCGTCATCATTTTATTGCAAATTCAGATAAATTCCCTTATGATTACAAGGATGATAATGGAGCAACTTTAGGAAAGTACTTTAATATGTCCCTATTAAAATTTAATAAAAAAAATAGAAAAGACTGGGATCTAGATGACTATGAAAGAGCCATAAAACAGGTAGAGACATATAGTGATTTTATTGTAAATGAATTAAAATATTATCTAAAGGAGGATTAATTGTGCTTGAACTTTTAGAAAGGCTTTACGATGAGACATATTCTCCAAAATTGACACCACAAACACTTTTAACAAACCTAAATTTATCAAATTACATAGAAATTAATTTTAAGAAAGCTGGAGGATATTTAATAGCTAACACTCATTGTATTCTTCAAAATGGATTAAACGCAGAATATAAATACTACTTCAAAGATGATCTGTTATACATGTTAGAATCCTTTATAGAGGAAAAAACAGAGATAATTTATGATCGAGAAAAAGAAAAACAAAAATTAATATCTCATATTAAAGATTTAGAAAATAATCATTTCGTTAAAGAAGTCTATGCATAAATCAAATAACCCATCTCATAACGAGATGGGTTATTTATATATAGGCTCTGTTAAATTTAAATCACGAAGCATTTTAAGCATTTCATTTAGAGCTGGTCTATCCTTCTTAGCTCCTATTATTTTTTCTTCGAAAATCTCAAAGCTCCAACATTTTTGCAATGCATCCAGTTTCAATTGTAAATTTTGGTCTTGAGTTGAAACTCTAGCATAACTGAATCATTTTTATCCTCCAATCTTATCAAAAAGGATTTTTAATAGTTTGTTTGATAATTTGATTTTGATAATAATTTTGTAAAAGAAAAACAGTTGTTTTTCCCCTGTTCCTCTCACATCTCATTTTCTATTAAAAACGAACGTTTTTGATAAACTTCAACTATATTTTTTAAAGCCTTAATCTTATCATCTATTATTTCTTCAAATATCTGCATATCTGTATAATGTTTATATTTATCTCTATCAAGTTTTCTTATTTCATCTGCTTTATCTGATAGCATATTAAAATAGGCTGCAATCTCGTGTAAATATGTCATGTAGTGGTCTCCACCATTTCTTTTATTTTTATATTTAATTTATCCAATACAACAACTTGTTCATCCTTTTCTATATCAGCTCCTTGTATTTCTGCTGATAACTTAATCTCTTGTACATACCAGGCGATAAAGGAGTGCAGCATATCAATTTCATCAGTTTCAAAGTTAAACTCATATAACTCTCTTTCTTCCCCTGTAAACTCGCTATTAAAACAGTCTTTTATATCGTCAAAGACCTTTATCATCCTTTTGCCTTCTATGCGCCCATAATTCGATTTAAAGCCTTTTTTAATGTTGTTTCTCATTACGTTCATGTGTAATATCAATAAACTTAATTCGACCTTGTCCAATATTAATGTCACTTTATCCCTCCTTAACTTTCATGCAGTTCCTCCAGGTGCTTTTCTAGTTTAATTTTTTCACTCTTAGTAAGTTCGTTTAACTTCATCAAGAAAAACGATTTCCTACCAATTTTAATTTTCCGATCATGGCCATAATTTTTAGCACGCTGCCAATGAATGCAAGCGTGAGGTAGCAAAATAAAACCCTGTTTATTAGCTAAGTCCTCTGCAACCTCTAATGCCTGGTAAAAAGAAAACTCCTGCATTTTTTTTGCATAATACACAAGATTTAAAGAAGTAGGATATAGCCACGGTAAGCGCCGAGGGTCTTTCTCTTTATACTCTTTTGGAACTAATGAATAACTTTTCAAAAAATCACTCCTAAACAATCAATCTTTTCTTTCCTCTTGATTGATTATGGATAACTTCCAATTCTTCAAAAAACTTTTCCCCTTCACGCTCTGTTTGAGGAATCGGGAAGTATTGCACCATATTCTCCGTATCGTATAGCCCACATTTCATAATCTGTTTAGCCTTATACATAGGAAGAAATTGTTTATGCATAAATTCTCCTGTCTGGAAGTCTACAAAATGATATTGAAAACCTTTGTCCCCTATTTTTCTTGCAGTGATTAAAACCTCTGCAATTTGTCTTACCCTTGAATCAACAAAATTAATAGAGGGTGTACAGTAGAGTTGTACTGATTTCATTTTTCTAGTTAACATCAATACATCAGTTAATATTCCTTGACCGTATTTAGACCATTTTCTATTACTGAAAGCTAAATATGCTTCATCCCAAACACATATACTACCTTGTTCTTTTGCTACCTCATACCAATCAGTGTAATGTGTCATTGGTGAACTATCATGAAGCTCATAGTTTGAGAAGAGTTTTATTTTCCCACCATTTCGTTCCACTTTTAATTTCCACCAGTGTGCAAGAGTTGAAGCTAAAAAGGTCTTACCAGAACCTAATGGGCCTTGAATTACAAAATGATGTGCCATTAGCGTTTCCCCCCAACTTTTTCAGCCATTACGATAGGCTTTGGCGGTTTTGGTATCAATGCCTCGATTGTATCAATGAAATATTGAGGGTCTGCAACAAATTCTTTCCCTTTCATAATGAACTCTATTAGTTCTTTATAAGGATTCTTTTTACCATATAAGTATTCATTATCTCCCATTCTTTGTAGTAGAATTAATGCTTTAATTTGAGGCTCCCGTAAGTTTTGGGAGTTGCCTTTCATTTCTTCAAGCACTTGTTTAACATCGCTTATGTGCTGTACTTGAGGAAATAAATCATCTGATATAGCAGCTTGCAATTTTTCAGCATTCGTATTTTGCATTTAATGACCAACTCCCTTATTTAAAATAGTTAATTGCGTTGTAGAGCTTTTCTCAAGCACAGTTACGCCCCACTTCCACAGCTACTTATTCCAATAATAATAAATGCTAAGAATATTAATCCGAACAATAAACCTTTTGTCCAATCCATCGCTGCTGGTGGCACAGGAGGACGATATGCTGTTATTTGATTTAAGACAATACTGTGTTCAAGTGCTGCAAGTCTTTCTGTTTCTTTTATTGATTGTTCAGGTGCTCGATAAAAAAAGTTTCTTCCTTCTATACTATTCGTAATCTCACAATCACCTATTGGCACAGCGTGTTTACTTGTTACATATAAAGTACCTTCTCTAATTTCACTAATTCGATGGATCTCACTTGTTTTATTTTCATCGTCAAAAATAATTAGTAAATCATTTGTTTCCGGGAAGAATTCTTCATCATCTTTTTTTCTGAAAAATCTCATTAGACAATCCCTCTTTTCTTTTTTGCAACTTTATCATTTGTTTTTTTTACAATTTTCCATGTAATTAAGCCTACTGTAGCTGCTCCGGCTGCCGTTCCTGCACCGACAAAGTACATATAAATAAAAGCTTCAGCCATTTGCTTTTTTCTCCTTTTTAAATAGATTCATAATGTCCTTAAAATATAAAATCCCGATTGATACGAATAAAAACAATACAATTACCACCACTTCACACCTTCTTTAGCAGAATAATATAAGCGCATAACTGACCTAAAAATTAATAGTGAACCTAACAGCACAGTTGATAGTAAAAGTGAGGAGATAACCAACTGCCATGCTGCTGGCATATCTCCAAATACAGATAGATATTTCCCCACGTTTAACCCCTGAGCTGTAACGAGCTGCACACTCCTTAATTTTTCGATTCCTAAATCAAGAAATGACATCACGGGGCCAAAAATATTATCTAAAAACTCTTTTATTTTCTCTTTTAAATTCATTTATTCTCCCCCTACTCGAATAGAGGATAATAGTTTTATTGCTCCAACTGCTGTAAACATCCATATGACGAATAGCAAAATATAAGCAATTACATCAATTTGTAAGACAGTTAGATTTTTAAAAAGCTTACCAAGCATGTCACTGTAGCCTGTACCTGATGTGCCTCTAGGTGTATATGCCAAGCTTGCAAGAGTCTTAGCAAAACCGACTACTAATGACCAGAGAAGCTTTGCTACTTCAAATAAAAGGGTAAACAGCTTAACTACTAATACTCCGACTTTATAGAAAAATAAAGTATCCCATCAATCAAAGCGTAAATAATTTTAAAAAAACCTATGAAAATATCAACTAAACCTTGTAATAGATTTTTAAATAAATTTCCTATCCACTTAATCCCATCCCATATAACTTTAAAAAGCTTACCGAATGCGTCACCTAATATCCCAGCAGCAACAAACATGAACGGTGTGTAAAATTGCATTAATCCCACCTTCTATTTCTTTGGCTTACTGCTTTATGAATTAGGTCTATTATTCTATCTGCAAACAAAACAGACATTAACAGTAATATCATTGGGGAAAGGATAACCATATATTTGGAGAAAATAATATTTAATACTTCTTGAGTTAATCCTGTCATCTATGGATACTCCTTTCCCTATAATTTAAGAGTGCTTTTCTTATTACATTTCTAATTGGTTTAACAAGTAAAAAGGATAAACCTAGTAAAACGAATGGGCCGACTATCTTTAATAGACCAAAACCTGTTTGCACTAACTCATTTACATCGAAAGGAATTTTTACTGTCCCTGTTTCCCCTCCAGTTCCTCCGCTTTGTCCTGGTTTGGGTGCGGTTGGTGTTCCTTCTTTGCCATCTTCTGATATTGCCACTAGTGATACCCTTGGATTGTTGAAAATATCATATTTCATATCAGCAGCTGGAATAAGAATCTGTTTTAATGAAGCTTGGACAGTTTTATATTCTTTACCGTCTATTAAGACTTTTACTTTGCCTGTTGTGGGGCTTGTCCAAGTGTAAAGGAAGTCACCATTTTCTTTTTTTTCATAACCTCCACCTTCTATTGATGTTTTTGGTTCCTCAAGAGTAGTAGCTTGTACAATAATTCCATCTGATTCTGCATCAGCTATATTTACAGTTGTTAATTTGTAGCTATAGGTAGTAGCTGCTTGAACTGTTAGATCATTCCAATATGTTCCGTTTGTTTCGAACATTGGATCGAAATCGGTAACTGTATCAGACGCAAATGCTGTTTTCGATTTTAACAATTCATTAATCAGATTTTCTTTTATAGTAGCCGTATGTGTTTCATCTAAACGTCTATAAATTCTTATATGATTAAAAAACTCACTTTGTGGATTTGACCATGACAGATTGATTCGATCATGTTTGGTTGTTGCTTTTAAATTTAATACTTCAGGGATAAGAGGTATTGCATCAGTAGAAACCTCAATGGATATACCATTTGTTTCCATACCTTTTTCATCAACAGCTTTTATAGTAAATGTATATTTTTGGGACGGACTCAACTTTGTGAACTTGTATGTCTCTTTTGTGTAATTAGAATTAATCAATTCACCATTTTTATAAATATTTAAGTGTGAAAAATTTGATTCTGTGGGATTATTCCAAACTAAGGTGATTTCAGTTGGAGTTGTTTTTACCAAAGATAGATCTTTAATGTCAGATAACATTTCTATCTTTTCCGTCGTCATTACATATGGACTTGCTCTTACTCCTAACCCTTCCTTCTTATAAAGACCTTCATTTAAATATAAAGAAGGTCTTATTGCGTGCTTGTCGTATGCTCTAGTAGCTTCAAGATTCCCTTCTACTCTTACTCTCCATGAATTAACTGTATTGGCTGCTGCCGGAGTTCTTGTCCAAAACATTGCTACAGGAAAAGTTAGCGGTTTATTTTTATATTTATTCCACTCAGAAAATGACAGCATTCCAATTTTTGTAGATACAACAACTGAAGATTCTTTTCCATCCCCCCCAATTTCCCAATTATGATTTTTAATGTATTCCGTAAATTGTCCAAAATTATTTAAGAATGTATTATTCAAATAATAGGCAACATTAGTTGATTTTGTTGGATTATATATATTTGTACCGCCTGACTCAAACGCCCTATTCTCTAAATAAAAATCCGCAAATAAATAATTCGTTTCAGGGTCTAACACAATAAACCTATATCCATTTAACTCAACATAATCGCCCTGTTTGAATCCATATGAAGCACTTGCAGCAAGGGGCATTATGATAATTGCTATACAAGCTGTTAGTATTGTAATCAGTTTCCTCACGGCCATATATCCCTCCCAGATCCATCTGGTGCATTTGGATTTGGTTTATAATCTTTCATCCCACTATCGCCTTCTGTTCCCCCTGGGCTTGGCCCGTTTCCTAAATCTCCTCCGGGCTTAGGTGCGCTTCCTGGGTCTCCGCCTGGTGTTGGTGGTTTTGCTCCGTTATCACTAGGCTTTGGCGGTGTTCCGACATTTGGCTCACCTTTATCCTTTGGGAAAGGAAATGGATTAGCTTCTTCTTTCGGTTTGTTTTGCCCCCATTCCCCTGCGTCTGTTTCTCCTGGCTTTGGATTTTCGGGGGCGTCAGGTAATGTGTCCATTGGATTCTTTACTAAGTCAAAACCGCCAGTTGGATCGTCTCTTTCTGAAATAACAGGTGCTTGATTTTTAATCTTATTTGCGTCAAATCCTGCTTCTTTTAATCCTGGTACGTCCTTCATTTCGGGTTCATGACTTTTAATACCTCGATCATCTAGTCCTGGTAACTGTGGGGGAGGGGCAGGGGGTTCTGGAGCTTTGCCTAGTAGATTACCCACATCATCCACTAGCTTTGGTACAATCGAATCCCTAAAAGTGTCAGCAACTTCTGGCCAATTTGGTGTTGGTGGAATAGAGTCTTTAATTTGGTCTAATTTCCCCATGTATTGCTGCCATCCAGGGCATTCAAAAATCTTACAAGGATCACATTTTTCTACGACTTTACCATCACGAATTACGATTTCTTTATCATCCTTAACTTCAACATTTCCTATTTCAATTGAATCGCCTTCCGTTCCATCCTCATACACAGGAATTACTTCATAATCATATTTTTCGCCTACTTTAGCTGTGGAATCAGTATAAGAATTGCTTGAGCCAGGAATGGTATCTATAACTTGACCGTTTCGGATAACTTTATAGCTTTTCGGAGTTCCTTTTGATGGATTTTTTACATGATTCCAACCGAATGATACCTTTCCATTACTTCCACTACCGCCACCTGAACCTCCACTGCCATCTCCACCGCTTCCGTTACCTCCTCCACCACTTCCATTACCGCCTGAACCTCCGCCACCATCTCCGCCGCTTCCATTACCGCCCGAGCCATCACCACCATCTCCACCGCTTCCGCCTGTGTCTTTGTCTTGGCTACCATCGTAACCACACGAAGCAAACCCACTAGGATAGTGCCAGTCAAAATTAGTTTGTGGAAGAAACTGGATTCCCTGTTGAAAAGTAGGATAATTAGTATTAGTAGCAGTCTCACACATACAATTATTTATAAACTGTGGTGTTATCCTTATTGTTTGGACATTTTCATGAGTTGAAGCACCTATTCGATACCATGAAAAAATCACATCTGCAGCACAATAGAAACGAAACTTCATAAAACTATTAGGTTTTCCCCCAAACATCATTGGCGACTCTAATTTTCCTCCAAAATCCCTTTTATCAAGTTGTACTGTCACCCTATCAGCCTGCGGCGAAAAATATATTTCTATTTCTTGATACAGTCGGTTATAATTCCTATTCTCAGAAACGCTCCCCAATGACCCACTTGCAAATGTCGGTTTAACCATCCCAACTAATAAAAATAGCACCAACAGCAACATTGTTGCCTTCTTCTTCATTATTTTAAATACACCACACTTTCAAGTAGAAAAAAGGAGGATTGCTCCCCCTTTTTCATAGCTATTAAGCTGCTTTTCCACCTTGTCCAAATGAACGGCGGATAACTTGAATTAGCTTGCCTACTAGTGGGAAAGCTAGTCCTAAAAGAACAAATCCCCCTACAATTGCCAACAGCCCTGTACCACTAGTTAATAAATCTGTTACGCTAAAAGGTAATGATACTCCTGAAAAATCAATTGCACTTCCACCCATGAATAATTCCTCCTAAATAAATTTTTATATTTTACTAGCTAGGCTAGTAGTTAATACCGATAAACATCATAGTCATCATCATCTTTGTTCGCTTCACCAGCTATTGATTTTTTTACTACATCCACGAGATGCCCAATCGCTTGTACAGCTATCCAAATTAATACTCCTGGAGCTACAAGGAAAAGAATCCATTTGACAAATTCCCAAAACTTGACTAAGTTTTCTCCGCTTAAAAACGCTTCATATGCTGGCATTAGTTTTTCTGCCTTACTGCTGCTATGATGTTTTTAAGAAGAATTCCTACTGCGATAATGGCGACAATGAGCATTACGAAAGGAGCTACAATTTTCAAGACGAAGCCGAATGTTCCCCAAAAGAAATCCCAATCAAATACATTTGCAAGACCACCCATAGCTTCACTCCCTTAACTCGATAGATCCTCATAAATCCTAAAGATTACTAGCCCAAGCGTAATAATAATCGAAAACGCTAATAGCAAGACAATGACATCTGGATTACCAAACACAATTTTTAGAGCATATGCAACAAGGCCCCCAATCTCGAATGTGCTTACCTCCATCTGTCGACACCTCTTTCAATAGCTGTATATATCACTCTTGCGATAGGATAAAGAAGGGCACAACTTGCAACGATGATGACATATGTAACAAATATATCCTTCGGTGTATATGCCATTACTGTATACATAATCCCTACCTCCTTATCACTCGATCCAAAAGCGAGAATATTAACATAGCCATGATAAGAGTTGATATGATGACTTCCCCAAGAGTGATTTCATGAATGACGTGAATATCTCCCTTTTCTGTTGAGAAAATAGTAGACTCTCTAAAATCAATTGGAGCTGTCACTATTACATCTGAATTAGGGTCAAATATAAGTGAAGGAAAACCAGATTCTGTTGATGAAACAGGAGGGTTAGTATCAACTGTTTCACTTGAATCGGTTGCATTATCTACACTTTCATTAGTTGGAGTCGATATTTGATTTTCCTCATTCATACTTTTCACCTCTTGTTTCCGATATTACTAAATAACTATTTTTATAAATATCCCAAAAAAAATTTTGGGGTAATATAGAAAAAACAGGTGAGTTTATCCCCACCTGTCTATCAAACATAATTATTTAATTTAGAAAATCGCTATCTAAAACTAATACATAAAGTAAAATTTCGTGCATAGTTTAATATATATTATATATATTGTAATGCTCCACAGGTTCCCTCTCGACTCTGAAATATCGCCCTTGTGGAGTCCTTCCAGTTTCGAGTTGTTTTAACCATGATTCTAAATCTTGCCTTGTAAAACCTAAGTCCTTCAGTTCCTGTGGAAACTCCTTATCGAACTTCCATAACCATTTTTTCATTCGTAATATGGCTAAACTTGTAGGGCCAAATGCGTAAACAGTTCTATCTGTTTTAGATGTAAATAATTGATTTCCGCAATATTCTGTCAGATAAATATACTGTTTCCCTCCTGAGCGAACTTGCGTTAAAAATGCCATTTATATAATCAGCTCCTCTATTGAAACGATTGTCCAGCCTTCCTCTTTTAATTGCGTTTCGATCTCATCCTTGTTCCTGTTGTGAAAATCCCAACAGTGCATTATCCCATTCTTTTTATATCCCATTGCCTGAACGATCATTAGTTAAACACTCCTATCATTCTAATTCATCTTTTCTTTTAACTTTATTCAACTGATTAATGATATATAAAATTGCTAAACAGCCAATAACTCCAACAAAATAGGCTGAGGCGACCTTTAAAAAAAACATATTAAGGAATCACTCCTATCAACTAGCTCACTAAATTGCAAAGCAGCCGCACTCCTTTCGTTTAATCATCTCCAATCATTGAATTTCTTTTTTCTCAAATCCATTGTATTTTTCATTTAAATAATCATAAACGGAAGCTACTATAAAAATACCCATAATACTCAATACTGTTAAACCCACAGCTAAAAAATACCCTTTAACAAAAAATATTAATGTTATTCCTATTACAAAAAGAGTTGTGAGCAAAAGACCAAAACCTAACCAAGCAATGTTCTCTTTTGACATGATAAACACTCCTATCATTCCTTGACTGAATCTTTATTCAAGTTCTGTTCCATATTTCTTTTCAATTTCAGCCCAATTATCAGAAACTACTCTTAATATTTCTTTGTCTTTGTTTTCTCTTTCTTCCACTTCATCGAAAAGGCCTTGATCACAATATGATTCAACAGTATTTCTAATCAATTCTTCTAGAGTTTCTGGTTTCAAGGCATCTAGTTCCCAAGATTCACGACCATAACGTGAAATGTAGGTGCTTGCTCGACTGTCGGTTATCTTAGCAGGATTTGGCGGTGGATTAAATTCTTCTATCTGATCCATATTCAAAGCGATACGTTCAAATATAGGCTCTACTTCAAAAAGGCTCAAACGTTCCACAATATCTCGACTCATATCTATGCCACTAGGGTCATGGTCACCTAAATGGATAATGACCGGTGTTTTAGACCCGATTCTTTGCAATCGTTGGGCTGCTCCCCACATTTCAGACTGACTCACATAACCTCTGCAAGAAAAATAATTTATATCTAACTTTTCGCAAATTTGCCCAATTATCCCAACAAGAGCGTCTTTCTCGACCCACACTTCCACATGGTAGTCTTGATTTTCCCATCTATCATATCTAAGTGACCATGTCGTCGCTTGAATGATATGGGAAGGATCTTCCCAATGAGTATTTTTCCTTATATATCTTGTTCTATCTTCAATAGCCCTCCAACTAATTAATCCTGCTAATCGACCATCACTAATTAAATTCCCTAAATTTTTATAGCTTCTCTCGTTATTAGGAATAACATCTCTTGCCACTAACTGATAGTAAACTTGACGCAAGGTTAATGAATAACCTTTATCTTGATATTCCTTTATGATTTTATTTGCAAGGTTTATTAACTTTAGGCTTGATTCTCGAAAATTCTTTTCTATATATCCAATTTTCATAGTCTTTTCATCCTTTCTATTAAACTTAACAATTCACAGTTTCTAATATTTCATTTTGAAGAAAATGAAATTTTCACTTTTACAAAAATCAAATTCTCCCCAAAAATTTAATAATAATTTCTTTCAAATTATTCAATTCCGAAGTTTCATTCGATTCAATTGCTTATGGATAAATTCTGAATTTCATCTTGTTTACGCTATATAGGAGTGCGTGCATAATTTAATATATATTTATATTTAAATACTGCACGTTTTACAGCGTTTCTTAGCATAGTCATATTCATTAGTAAGTTCAGTCAAAGTCAGTTCGTAAAGTTGCCTTCCATCATTCACTTTTGTTACTCCAAGGGCAAGCAACCTTTCTATCAAACTATCTTTTAGCCTTTCTTGGGCTTCTCTTAAATAGGTTTTAAAAAGTTTCATACAATCACCCCACTTTCCTATTTCGCTTTTTATTTAGCCAATTTATGAAGCTTGTAGCTTGTTCAAATGCCTTTTCAAAACGCACATTAGTAACGATTACTATCGTTTTATATGCTGTGCTTTGGTCTGGTAGATAATTCTCCCTCCAAGCTGTTGCATGGCCGTTTGGAAGGCGCTCAATATACAAGAACGCTCCTCTGCCATATCGGTATTCATAAAGCTGTCCATGACTGTAAACAATAAAGCCTATTTTCTTTGCTCCCTCATTTTCTTCTAATCTCTGAATCAGTGATTTTTTATGAAGTCTAATTTGTTCCTTTAGTTTTTCGTTTAATAGTCCAGGGTCATAAACAAGCTTTGTTTTTCGTTCTACTTCTTTTATTTGTATATTTAAGTGATACATTGTGTTAAGGAGTTGATAAATCATTAAATCTCCTCCTCAATTACCATAGAGTTACTTTTCGAGTTAGAAGTTACCTTTAGTGACCCTGTTTCTAGGTTCGTCTCAAATTTTTTCTCTATAGGAGGGATACTAGAAAATGAGTCACTTTGGGTAACTAGGTAACTGTTAGGTAACTTATCCTTATAATCTGCTAAAAGTCCGATACCAAAGAAGAATGTACGGTTCCCTGTAGATTTCCGTTTTGAATATCCTTTCATTTGCAGGCGGTTACTGAATGCCCTTTGTTTCATTGGGTACTCTCCGTTTTCCTCCGCCCATTTCATGTATTCCTTATGAATATCATTTACTGCCACTTTAGCTTCTGAAAAGATTACACAGCATTCATCAAGAAAGTTGGATAATAAGTCCATTTCCTCTTTATACTCGTCAGTAGCAGCCTTTACTTCCTCTGGTTCTCCTAACCCTTCCTGCTGCCATTTCATGCAGCCTTCTACTGCCCAGCGCAAAATACCTGACAATTCAGCACGAAGCTTTTCAGGGAGCTGCTTGTCCACTTCTTCTTTCGGAATCGTCACCGTAAAAGGAATTAGACGAATCCTTCTCCATATACCCTCGTCATCACCTTTGACAATCGGCTTATGGTTTGTTGTAAAAAATATCTTAAATTCGGGTAGAAACTCAAAAAACTCTTTCCGTAAAAATCTTGCAGTGATTGGCTCTCCGCCTGTCAACTGCTTAATTAGGGACTCAGAAAGCTTTTGCCCATCCTCTGATTCCACAGCCGAGACAAAGCGTGCTCCATGAAGCCTAGCAATATCATTATTTATCCCGTTATCATTTACTTTTGAAGTGAACGTGTCACTGTTCGTCTGTTTGCCATAGTCACCTAATATTTCTTTGATGATATTAATGAAAGTCGATTTTCCATTTCGTCCAGTTCCCCATAGAAAGAACGCCACTTGCTCACTAATATCTCCAGTCAATGTATATCCGATTGCTTTTTGTAAAAAATCAATCAAGTCTTGCTTTACATTTCCTTTTTCATCTTTCATGATACTTTCAAGAAAATTAATCCATGTTGGGCATTTAGCCTTTACATCATAGTGAATATGATTATTTTTCGTCATGAGCAATTTTCGGTCATGTTCAAGTAAATTACCTGTTTGAAGATCAACAACACCATTTTTACAATTAAGTAACATACCATTTTTATTTAGTTCATCTTGAGTGAGTGGAAGCATCGCTTGCGCCCTTGCTATACTATTGAGGAAAACAGAACTCTTTTCACTGGATTGCGCCCATTTCACAATTTGTGTCCTCCTGTTCATATCTTCTTCTTTACTGGCCTCACCATACATTTCACGGAAAGTCTTTATTGCTATTCGTTCAATTCTTCTCTTCTTATCCTCGATCCATGTGCTGCCGTTCCATAGAAGCCACTCTTCAAACTCAATACAGTACTTCAAATTCTGTCCGTTACGATATACAAGCCTTTCAGCGTTACCCATTTCAGTTAAGTTAAACTTTGGTTCTCTATGCTCGTGTTGCTGTTGTGTTGGAGGGGAAGCAGGGGGCTGTCCGTAAATTTTCCCACTTTGTTTCCTTTGCAAAGCACTATTCAAAGTTGTTATGTATTCGGAATGATCTAGTGCTGGAAGAAAGAAATACTTGTTTGTAAAACTAGTAATCTCATGAATTTCATCTTGAGAGTATCCAAACTCAACAAGACGACAAGCATGGGCATACATGGCATTATTACGACCACCCTCAACTAGTGGGATAGGGAAAGGTCTATCATTATCAACCTTTTTCAAACGTTCGAAGTAAATTGGCATTTCTGACAGTTCGCCATCATGCAGCTGTACCCATTCCCTCCCCTTTGTATTAAGCGAAGGTAATACAATTTGACCTCGTTCCGCTAACCGATAATCACCCACACAGCCACAAGACATTAATACTGTTGCGTCTTGTGTCTTTACTCTCCCGTTATCTTTGAAAAAGAACTGATAGCCTCTAACCGTCTTTATTGCATGAAAGCAAAGCTGGTCTTTCTGCAAAGCCTTATAAATCAGCTCTCCTTCATGCTGATCATCTATATCAACTACAATATATCCTTTAGGAATTACTAAGCCTGTCCATCCACTTTCATTAAGCCATGAGGATCTCTCTTCACTGGATAGACCAGGCTTGTCCATTTGTTGCCATCCCTTCATACAGGGACGTTTGGCTTTTGAATATCTTTTGTTATAATCTTGTTCTCTATTAAAAGAAGAATAGCCAAATAGTTTAATTACTTTAATTGGACTGGAAGGAAACAGCCGAGCTAAATCGACTGATTCCTCTACATTTTGCATAGCAAGCATTGGCTCTTTCCTTTCCAATATTTATTTGTTAAACTGAGTGTGTGTGTTTTATAAAGAATTTTTTTGCAGTAGGCTTACGCTTGCTGCCTTTTTTTATTTAATTTGTGTATTTCATTTGTTTTCTCATAAATTTCAACAGCATTTTTTGCATTGTTTTTCAAAAATAAAGCACGTTTGGCGAAATCTATTTTTATACCCCGTGCTTTCATTTCAGTAACAACATTTTTAAGCATTTGAAACCTTTTTTGCTTTGCCCTCATATCCTCCAAGCGTTTCATTAAAAACTTCAATTCTTCCATTTCAAGATTGGCAGATTCATAATCTTGTTCACGAATTGCATCTAGTAAATAAAATGCTGTTTTCTCTGTGTACTCCTGCAACTGGTTAATTGCTACATTTTCAGCATTAATTAAGCACATATCGACAAATTCATCCCCTTAAAAGTGGTATGTTTAGACTAGGAATATTTCGCTAATTTCTCTGGAACAGAGGCTTTCAGACAATCGTGAGCAGCCTGGGCAATTTCCTTTAATACTGGATTCCCCTTTTCCCATTCAGATCGAAAGAACTCTCTTCTTTCTTCTGATGTCATATGGGCCAGTGGTGAATGAACAATAACTGTTGTATTGCCAAAGGTGTATGTTTTAGGCATGTAATCCCTCCTCTGTTTATTAATATGAAATGGAGACAACAGGACTGCCCTAGAAAAAGCGAATTTTAATTGCTTCCATTGCAAGTTTTTTGTTGTTACCATCCAAGTAATCTAAATCAGAAAGGTTAAACTTGTTCCTTTCATTAAATAAATGAAGTGCCAGATTCAACATGATTTTTTCAGATTGTGACCACGGGCCAGAATTTCTTTTCAAGGCTTGGATTCTGATTGTTTCATCTGACATATCGAAAAAATTTGTAGTGAAACAATCATTAAGACGATAGTGATTTTTAAACAAATAAATTAGTGAAGCCCAATATCGATCTTGAGATAAACCAGCTGGAATAGTGTTTGTCAAAGTAAAACCTCCTGCATAGAATTTTTAATTTTTATGTTTCATTTCGTTACATTAATTTTCAAAAAAAAATGTCCAATTAAAACCTAATACTTTAGCAATTTTTTTCGCTACTTCAACACTTGGATTCCTAGATCCATTTTCAATCATTGTATAATATGGTCTTTTTATTCCTGAATCCATTGCAACATCTTCATGAGTTAAACCTAATTTCTCTCTGTGCAGTTTTAGCCAAATTCTCAAATACTCCCCTCCTTGAATAGTAACGATATGAAACATTCTATAAACCTATAATAGTATCGTTTCGTTACATAGTCAAGCGTTTATTTTTAATAATGTTTCTTTTTGTTACATAAGTTAAAAGCAATTAATAGTTACTGTATTATTTAAGATATAGACGAGGTGAATTTATATGTTGAAAGAACAATTAATAGCATTGAGAAAAGAACATAAAAAAACTCAAGAAGAAATTGCAAAGATTCTTGGTATAACTAGACCAGCCTATACAGCGTATGAATCTGGCAACAGACAACCAGATTATGATTCCCTATTAAAATTAGCTAAATTTTATAATGTATCAGTAGATTATTTATTAACTGGAATTAAAGATGATGAAGAAAAGGGCAATTTATTTTTCTTTGATATGGATGGTCTAACAGAAGATGAAATTGATGACATTAAACGTCATATTGAATATGTGAAGTGGAAAGCGAAAGAGGAGAGGGGAAAATGAAACCTTCTGAAAAAAGGGTAATTTCCAATGGAATTGGCTTATTTGTTGCAATGATAATAATAATGTATCAAACCCATATAAAGGAACTAGTTCCTTTTCTAAATAATATTTATATCCTTATAGGATTCACAATTGTAGTTGGACTTTTTACTTCAAGAGTTATTGAAAGATTATTACCAGATAGTAAGACCGCAAAGAAAACAACCCCTAAGAAGAATAATACTACAACTAATAAAACAACAAAGAATAAATCATCTTCTCAAAATAAAAAATTAACTGATATAGACTTACTTAATTCCGATATTGATTCACTATCTGGAGAAAGTTTTGAAAGACTTGTTTATTTATATTTCAAAGATAAAGGCTTTAAATCAGAAACAACTCCCAAGTCAGGGGATCACGGAGTCGACTTAGTTATTACTGACCCAAAAGACGGACATAAAATTGCTGTACAGTGTAAAAGATATAAAAGTACAGCAGCAATTGGAAATAGTGATTTAATAAAGCTTGAAGGCGGAAAAAATTTTTACCGATGTCATGGAACGTTGTTTATTACCACAAGTAGCTATACACAAAAAGCAAAAGAATTCTCTGAATCAACTAAAATGGAGATTTGGAACCGACTACATGTCTTTGATAAAATAGATAAATGGCGTAAAGAAAAAGTAAAAAAAATCTCTTAGTATCCCAAAATTATTTTTGGGATATTTTCCTTTTCTTTCGTATCTTAACATAAGGGTAAGTGTATGGACGGAGGTGAAAAAATGCTTGATTTTTCCGAAGAAAGTATACCTTTCAATGTCACCGATTTACTTAGTTCAGGTTCAGCATTAATAGGTTTAGTTGGTGTTTTTGTACTTTTGGGATTAGCTTTTCATTTTGCACCTAAAGTAATCTATTTGATTAGCCGGACATATTATTTTGAGTATGAGGTAAGAGAAAGTGCAAAATGGCAATTTGATGGTGGTATGAAGAGAGCCAGAAATTTTCAAAGAAGAAGATTGGCCGATACAAAAGAATATAGGAAAAAACACTACGACTCATTGTAGTACAGAAGTGTAAAGGTCGGTGTATCTGGCCTTTTTTATTATTACAAACTAGTTTGTTTATCATTATTATTTGAGAAAAATCTTTTATCTTTAATAGAGTCACCTAGTTCCTTGGAGAGAAGAAGAAGCAAAAAAACGAAAATTAGCATAGACAATTTGATTCGGTCGTTTATATGCTAACTTTCGCTTTCATAAATAAAGTTAAAAATATCCTTATAAAGTGTTCCTTTCATTCTTATGTAGGTAGTTATTAAAGGCTGAGACCATAGGGCTAAAAGTTAGTTTGAAACTAACAATTCTTTCTCAGTGACTTATGATTTCCTGATTAATAGATAGATTAACAAACCTAATATTGGAAAAAATAATATTAAGAATAATATTCCTAATGCATAACCACTACTTTTTCCGTTATTTATTGCATCTTTATATGCCCAAACCAATATAATAATTGGTAATGCAATGACAATTAATATAATTAGGAACCAAAAAATAATATATGCATAAAAACCATAATCTAACAATTTGTCCCCTCCAATAGATCTAGTATAATTTTACTATACATTAAAATATTGGAATTTAGTATAGATTATTTAGTATCCCAAAATTCTTTTTGGGATATTTTTATTTTTCGCCAAATATTAATATGAAGGTAAAAGTTTGGGCGGAGTCGAAAAAATGATTGATTTTTCCGACATAAAGCTACCCTTTAATGTAACAGATTTATTAATATCTTCAACAGGATTACTTAAAATAGTTGGAGGATTTCTATTACTTGGACTATCGTTTATGTTAATTCGAGGATTATTTTTCGTGATTAGAGCATCAATTCTTTACAGTCATGAAGATCACCGTGGTAACATTTATGATAAGAACGGAAGATTACTTATGCATTATAGTGCTGTAGAAAGAAGAAGAACTAAGATGAAAGAAAAAGAGTATGGTAAATACATGTAAATAGAAGAAATGGTTAGTTAAAAAAACCGAACAGCTAGTAGAGCTGTTTTTTTTATTGCAAAACCAAACATTTGTTCTTATAATTGTGAGCGAGGTGATTCTTTTGTCCTATGTGTATAAACCATTTCCACTGGATAAATGGGTGTCGAGATTATTTAAAGTACTTGGTGTCATTAATCCAGATGATATAGATGAAAGAGTGATAGCTAGAAAGCTTGGGATTCACTTGAAGTATTCCGAGAAGAGAAATTATTCTTTTGAACAAGGAAATTTTAAAATCATCAATATTAATATTGATCAAGATAAGGTTATGCAAAGAGAAGTGTTTTATCATGAGCTGTGTCATCTACTCCGACATTCAGGAAATCAGTGGTCCATGCCATTAACGTGGAGAGAGCTTCAAGAATGGGATTGTGAGCATTTTACACGATATGCTGCTGTTCCCTTTCATATGCTTAAAGAAGTTGACTGGCAGAGTCCAACATTAGTTAGTGATATGTCCTCTCTATTTAAAATTTCAGAGGAAATTTGTCAATATCGAGTTGAACATATTAGAAGAAACATGAAAGGGAAAATTAGCTAATAACATATAGTAAAGGGGTGAGAAGCTTTGACTTACAGCAATTTGTCTAATATGGCTGCCCTGGCTTATCTTAGGAAAAGTCGTAAAGACATTGAAGAAGAAAAGCGACAAGCCGAAATCGGGAACCATTTCGATACATTAGATCGTCACCGTCAGCAGCTGCTTGAGTTTGCCAGATTGAAGAAAATTAATATTATAGATATTCTTCACGAAGTGGAATCAGGGGAATATATTTCAGAACGTCCAGAAATGCAAAGTCTGCTAAGACGTGTTGAGAACGGTGAAGCAGATGCTGTTCTTTGCATGGATTTAGACCGTTTAGGCCGTGGGGATATGGTTGACCAAGGGACGATATACCGTATATTTAGAAACTCTCAAACTATCATTGTAACGCCCACAGAGATTATTGACCCTCAGGACGATAATCAAGAACTGACATTTAGTATTAAGTCATTAATTGCAAGGGAAGAATTAAAAGCAATCACTAAGCGAATGCAACGTGGACGAAGACAATCAGCTAGAGAAGGTAAATCAATCACTAGAAAACCACCATATGGCTACTTGAGAGATGTTAACTTAAAGTTGCATCCAGACCCAGAAACAAGCTGGGTAGTTGAATTAATTTTCGAAAAAACAGCAGCTGGAATTGGTCAACGAACAATTGCTGAGGAATTAGACCAATTAAATATTAAACCTCCTGAGTCTGACCAGTGGGAGCATACAACCATAGGTAGAATAATAAAAAATGAAGTTTACACAGGCAAAATTATCTGGGGGAAAGTGAAATACACTAAAGTTAATGGTAAATATGAAAAGAGAATATTCCCTAGAGAGAACTGGCAGATTACTGAAAATGCTCATGAAGCAATAATTAGTAAAGAACTTTTTAATAAAATAAACAGCAAAACGAAATTACGTTGGCCAGCTCCTCTTAAAAAGAGCAGCAAGCTTTCTAATCCCCTTGCTGGAATGCTATTCTGTGCAAATTGTAGTAAAGCAATGGTACGTTTTCCACGTCCAGACCGTCCAAACGATACGATTAGATGTACGAATCATCGATGTAAAGGAGTGCAAAAAGGGGCTTCTTTTACACTGGTTGAACAGCGTATTCTTGATACTCTTGAGAATTTAATAACTGAATTTGATGTACCTGAGGAAGAACAAAAGAAAGTTAAATCCTCTATTAGACTTAAAGAGAGAGCACTTCGCGGGATGGAAAAAGAAAAGAAAGATATTGAGGAACAAAAAGATAGTATCCATGAATTACTAGAGAAGAAGGTCTACGATATTGAGACATTTTTGCAGAGACAAAAAGTAATAAAAGAAAAATTAGAAGCTTTAAATGAAAGGATTAATTCAACTCTGAAAGATATTGAGTATGAAAAAAGACAACAAGCTGCAAGTGTTATATTTATTCCTAAAGTTAGAAGTATCATTCCTGCATATAAAGCGTCAAATGACATTCAAAGGAAAAATAATTTATTAAAGTCTGTAATTAATAAGGCGTGTTATACAAGAAAAATAGAATGGACTAGACGTGATCAATTTGAAATAGAACTGTTCACTAAAATATAAATATTCCTCACTTCCAATAGTAAATAATTCAGTTTTAGTAGCGTAATTGTAACGTGAAAAATTAATATTGTATTGGAAAATAAAGAAAAAAAAGCAATGAAATAACAATAATCTTTGTACAAAAAACGCTTGGTTTTTCCAAGCGTTTTGCTTTACTTAAAATGTTCAATTAAAATACACTTTATTTCAATAAACCCAACATGCTTTATTAGAGAACCTTATCCTTTTATAGAAGTCACATAAATGTTATCAGTATTTAAGAAAAGAAATTAGTAAAAAAATTAAGGTTTTAAATTTACATCATCCCAAAGATATATAAATCCTTCATTACGCTTTACACACTTTACTTTACCATCCTGTGAAATAACAAAAGCTATTGAATCCTCAAAGTTATTACAAAATCTTATCGCAGATCGATGTCTAGTTCCAAAAGAAGTAATATCTAAATCTGTATATTCCCTACCCTCAGCATCTTTAGCTTTTCTTACAGTTGATATTCCATCATTGGGTAACCTGATTTCAGCCCCAAATCCGATAATTTCAAACTTTTCATTAATTACAACCGCCCCATCTACCCCAGATAAAGCTGCAATAAATTCTTCATGCTCAAATATTATATTCTTTGCTCGTTCAGCACTTTTATCAGAGTCAATTTGTTGTTTATAATCTTTTATTTCTTTTCCTTTCTTAAACACAACATCAAAATACAACCTCTTGAATTTACAAACATCTATTAAATTCTCCCAAATTTCAGGACTTTTTATTCTGTATTTAATGTGGATTGATTCTTTAAATTCCTCAGTTAGTTCCTTATTCTCTGGAATAACAATTAAAGTTCCCCCATGTTTTTTCTTTTCTATTATTCTTAGTATATTCTTTAATGTACTATAATAGAGAGATTTGGGCCTATCATTCGAATCATCTTCACTATATTTATCTAGTTTAAGTTCATTGCATACATCTTTATATAAATGATCAGTAATTTTTGAAAAGTGTAATCCGATTAATCCTTCTCCAAAATTTTTTAATGTCGAATTAGTCAACTTTCCTCCATTTAAATTACAGAATATCTCCCCACTAGAAGAAATAATTAATTCACCCGGTTCCTTTACTTCTATTGAAAGAACAAATGGAGGGGTCAAAGCACCGTCTGCTCTACCATTTAATAAATTGTCATACTCATTTCCTAAAAACAAAACTCCCCATATAACTAAATTATTTGAATTTCCATCTTTAATAATTAAATTTTCAGGACACACCACTAAAATACTTGTACTTGAATTAACCGCTGGTGATAAACGAATAATCTCACTTTTACCGAATTTAATAACATTTTCTAATTCTATTGGTGGATTACAAAAATTAAGTATAGAACTTAAATTAGTGCTTGGTTCCATATAAGCAACCTTAGCTACTATGTATCTCCCTTCCTCTTTTTCAAAACTTACATGATACATAACGTCTAGCATTTTTAATAAATTTTCATCAGCAGGAAAACAAAAGCTAATAGACTGCCAATTTCTAAAACGACTTGTGAATTTATTCCACTGTTTTTTTATCCCCTCTGTTAAATGATATGGATATAGATAATTCATTTTATGCACTCCTTATAAAACTATTATTCATTTTATTTACATTATGTATATTTTACCACTTAATCAGGAGATTTCCTGTTTTAATAAAAAAAGGCCGCGGAATTGCGCCCCTATACTTCAACTATATCTTATTCCTTCTTAAAAAACTCCTTCATAGCATGAAACACATCTACCTTATTCCTCAGAACATACGACTTAAACCGTTCATCCTTAATATTCTTATAAACACTCTGGAGAGATGATGTTCGGTTATACTGATTCACTTCCCCATACCCAAACATATTAGACACTTTCATTAAGTCTTCGACGAGTTTTACACAGCGAACATTATCAGAAGTTAAGTTGTCTCCGTCTGAGAAGTGGAATGGATAAATATTGAATCTTTTTGGGTTGTATTTTCCATCGATAAGCTCAAGTGCTTTTCGATAGGCAGATGAACAAATTGTTCCTCCGCTTTCTCCTCGGGAAAAAAAGTCCTCTTCTGAAACAACTTTTGCTTCCGTATGATGGGCGATAAATTCGATTTCAACCGTTTCATATTTTGTACGTAAAAATCTCGTCATCCAGAAGAAAAAGCTCCTTGCCATATATTTCTCCCATATTCCCATTGAGCCGCTTGTATCCATCATCGCTAAGACAACCGCTTTTGAATCAGGCTTCACTACTTCATTCCATGTTTTAAACTTTAAGTCTTCCGGATAAATCGGATGGAAACTTGGCTTTCCAGTCATGGCATTGCGCTTAAACGCCGTCATCATCGTACGCTTCTTGTCGATATTTCCCATGAGACCTGTTTTTCTAATATCATTAAACTCAATATTTTCAATTACTTGCTCATCATGTTCTTTTTTCTTTAGGTTTGGTAGCTCGAGCTGTTTAAATAATGCCTCTTCAATTTCCATTAACGATACTTCTGCCTCAAAATACTCCTCACCTGGTTGATCGCCGGCTCCTTGCCCTTTACCCGCTCCCTTTTGGCCACCAGAACCATCACGGGCGACAACATCACCGATTTGGCTTTCTCCATCTCCTTGACCAACATGTTTATTTTTATCATAATTATAACGAATTTTATATTCGTCCAATGAACGAATTGGGATTTTTACTACTTCTCGACCATTCGACATCACGATGCTTTCTTCTGTTATTAAGTCTGGTAAATTATTGCGGATCGCATCTTGTACTTTTTCTTGATGGCGCTGCTGGTCATCATGGCCTTTGCGATGGAGGGACCAATCTTCTTGAGAAATCACAAACGGATTGTTATTAACATCGGTCATCATAAGCCCTCCTAATGAATATTTTTTTACGCACCCATTAAGCCTTCTAACATACGATATTAAGAGTGTCGCTCTTTGAATCGAGGCGCCGAAAATAAAGAAAAATAATTATATCGAAAAGCTATTTATTACTCTATCCTATGCAAAAACTCAAAATAATTTACAAATTATTTAGATAATAAAACAAGACAATCGGATTATTAGGACAAGCTTGCAACTGAGCCTATAATGAAAATCATAATTTATTACGAGGATTAATACACTGTATTATTCTAAGTAATGAGGTGAGATGATGAGTGAACTCATTTGTTGCTGTAACTGTGGTGAGCTTTCTATGTATGATCATACCATTTATATTCATGACAAACCGATTTGCCAAACTTGCCATGCAGAAGTAAATGACGCTTCGAATACGAAGAAACTGGATGATTAAAAGAAAGTGATTATTAAACTAAACATATACATGAAAAGGACTGACAGCATTTGTCAGTCCTTTTTCATCTTTATGATATTTAACGATGTTAACGATTTAATAAACTGCCGACATAGCGCAATAATTCATTCGCTGATGTCGAATTGTATCCGTGCTCATCAATTAATCGAGCAACGACTTCATTTATTTTCTTAAGCTGTTGTTCATCAGGTGTTTTCGTTGAGGTTGTAATTTTGACGACATCCTTTAAGTCAGCAAATAATTTCTTTTGAATGGCTTCACGAAGTCGATCATGTGAATTATAATCAAAACGTTTTCCTTTACGGGCAAAAGCAGAAATACGGATAAGAATTTCTTCCCGGAATGCTTTTTTCGCATTTTCAGAAATGCCAATTTGCTCCTCAATCGAACGCATTAACTTTTCATCA
Source organism: Cytobacillus sp. Bva_UNVM-123 (assembly GCF_046351715.2). Taxonomy (NCBI): domain Bacteria; kingdom Bacillati; phylum Bacillota; class Bacilli; order Caryophanales; family Bacillaceae; genus Cytobacillus; species Cytobacillus sp. Bva_UNVM-123. Next base: position 1,558,722 of record NZ_CM177772.1, on the reverse strand, counting down.
GGATTAATTTCTTCACCTGTTAATGGATCACGAAGCTTGGATTTATTGCAATAAGCTTCGACATTATCAAGATAGTTATCCATCAGTGTCTTAGCCGATTCTTCATAAGAATAGACAAATGCTTTTTGAACTTCCTTCTTTGCAATATCATCATACTCTTTTCGAGCAAGAGAAATATAGTTTAAATATCGTTCTTTTAGCTCCGCTGTAATGGATGGATGCTGATCTAGCCCTTCCTTCAATGACCTTAAAACATCGAGTGCATTTATAGAGGAAACTTCTTTTCGTATGATTGTTGAAGAAATTCGATTAATGACATATCGTGGATCAATTCCACTCATTCCTTCGTCTGCATATTCCTTTTTCAATTCATTCAAGTCTGCCTGATTGTAGCCTTCCACACTTTCCCCATCATAAAGGCGCATTTTCTTTACTAAATCAATATCACCTTTTTTCGGCTCCTTCAAACGAGTTAAGATGGTAAACATCGCTGCTACTCTTAATGTATGTGGAGCAATATGGACATCAGATACATCACTTTCTCGAATCATTTTGTCATATATTTTTTCCTCTTGCGTGACTTTTAAATTATACGGAATAGGCATGACAATAATTCTAGAATGGAGGGCTTCGTTTTTCTTATTGGAAATAAACGAACGATATTCGGTTTCGTTCGTATGAGCCACAATTAACTCATCAGCAGAAATAAGAGCGAATCTCCCTGCCTTAAAATTCCCTTCCTGCGTTAATGATAATAAATGCCAAAGAAACTTCTCGTCACATTTAAGCATTTCCTGAAACTCCATCATCCCTCTGTTCGCTTTATTCAGTTCTCCGTCAAAACGATAAGCTCTTGGATCAGATTCAGATCCATATTCTGCAATTGTCGAGAAATCAATACTTCCAGTTAAATCTGCAATATCTTGAGATTTCGGATCAGACGGGCTGAAAGTTCCAATTCCTACTCGGCGGTCTTCAGAAAAAATAATTCTTTCGACAAGAACATCTTCAATCCTTCCTCCATACTCCTGCTCCAGCCGCATCATATTTAGAGGTGACAGATTTCCTTCTATTCTTACTCCATATTCTTCATAGAAGTTTTGACGGAATTGATGTGGTATCATATGAAGCGGGTCTTCATGCATTGGACAGCCTTTTATCGCATATATAGCTCCGTGATCATCATGTGAATATGATTCCAGCCCTCGCTTTAACATCGTCACTAATGTCGATTTTCCGCCACTTACTGGCCCCATAAGTAAAAGAATTCTCTTTCTTACATCAAGTCTTTTCGCTGCTGGATGAAAATACTCTTCGACTAATCGTTCTAAAGCCTCTTCAAGACCGAACAATTGATTACAGAAAAACTTATATCTTTTCTGCCCCTTTATTTCTTCAACACCAGCGTCCTTTATCATATTGTAGACACGCGAATGTGCTGACTGGGCAACCCAAGGCTTCTCTTTAATAATTTCTAAATACTCCCTAAAGGTTCCTTCCCATTTGAGTTTTTCTTCTTCATGGCGGTACATCTCAATTTTCTTTATAATATCCATATGTTCCTCCCCCTCATCACTAATCAGAGACGATTAATATACTGTATGCAATCCTGTAAATGAACATGCAAACGAGAGAATGGTTTCAACTTTTAACTGTTAAAAATTCTCCATAGATTTTATTCACAGTTTTTATGTATTGGGCTATAATAAGCTTATACTTAGTTATCATTTTCAAAGGAGGATTACATATAAATGAAACTTATTTTAATTATTGGTGTTATGGTTGCATTTTTAGCAGCTATCTTCACATCAGGCTACGAAGACAAGCCAGGAGCGTAATGATTCGTAAGGGGTAAGCAAAAGGATAGATGTAATCGGGAATTAGCTTGTATTCCATATTTTTAATCCATAAGTAAAAGCTGCTAAAAAAATAGCAGCTTTTTCATTTCCATCTTTTATCTTCGATTGAATCCCTTCATGTCTACAAATTCCTTCATACTCATTCTCGTGTGCTTTTCGAGCATGTTCGCCATTTGGCTCGTCCAAGTATCTTTTCTTTCACCATTTGTCCTTTCGGCATAATAGTTAGAAATGATCTTATTATAGGTTTCAAGCTGATTACGATATTCTTCCTCATTTTGTTCATATTCATTTTCATGATAAACATGCTCATATGGAAGCCGCGGTTTTTTATCAGTCATTTTTTCGGGATAACCAACTGCTAGCCCGAATAGAGGCAAAACTCTTGAAGGAATTTTTAATAGCTCACACACTTCCTCAAGATGATTGCGGATTCCGCCAATATAGCAAATTCCGAGCCCCATTGATTCAGCTGCTAAAGCTGCATTTTGCGCAGCTAATGCTGTATCAATAAGAGCGACCATAAATTTCTCAGTGCTTTCTAATGAAGCCTGTACATTTTTTCCTTCCATTTCTCCTATTAATTCATGACGAAAGAAATCTGCACAAAATAGAAAGAAATGTCCATTTCGGGCAACATAGCTTTGATTACCTGCTAGCTGTGCCAATTTTTCCTTTTTTTCGTAATCAGTAACACCGATAATCGAATAAGCCTGGATGAAGCTTGAAGTGGATGCTGATTGTGCACTTTCAACAATTGTTTTAATTTGCTCTTTAGATAAAGATTTATCCTCAAATTTGCGAATAGAGCGATGATTCCTCTGTAAATTTATCGTTTCATTCATATTTTCCCATCCTTTCATACCATATTGTACTGATTAATGTTATTTTCTCCAATCGGACAGCTCTTAAAAATCAAAAAAACTATCCTAAATGCATAGCAATCAGGATAGCTTTGATAACGTCTATTTTAAATGAAGAAAATCTTGTTGCCTCAACGCCTCATAAATAAGGATCGCAGCAGTATTTGAAAGATTTAATGAACGGACATTTCCATTCATCGGAATTCTGAGTGCTCGATCTTTATTTTTCTCAATAACATCTTTCGGAAGGCCTGTCGTTTCTCTTCCAAAAATAAAGTAATAATCTTTATTCTTATCACTATAATCAAAAGTAGAATGAGGCATACTCCCAAATTTCGTTAAATAATAAAATTCCCCACCATCATTTTTCTCATAAAATTCCTCTAGGGAATCGTAATAAATAATGTTTACAAACTGCCAGTAGTCTAATCCAGCCCGTTTTAACATTTTATCATCAGTCGAAAAACCGAGCGGACGAATTAAATGTAAAATCGTATCAGTCGCTGCACAAGTACGAGCGATATTGCCGGTATTAGCTGGAATCTCTGGTTGATATAATACAACATGCAATGCCACGTCTTTCACCTCTAAAAGAATTTAACTATAATAATTTATTATATCACTATGCAAAGGAATTAGGACGGCGCATAAGAGGAATATTTAATTATACGTCTTCAATCGATAAAAACTTATATTTAATATTTGGAGTATACGCAGTTGAATCTTCATAGGCCCAATATCTCATTCTACTATTATAAGTGTTTGCATTCACTAATGGCATTCCGTCAGCATCTTTTGCTGTAACAATGGTTGTATGATCGAACCGTCCATCCCCTTGAAAGTCATAGCAGATGACATCGCCTAATAATAATTCTTTAGGACTTGATACCTCTTTTGCTCGCAAACCAATTTTTGAGTGTGGCAAATAATTCTTCATCGCATTGGCCACAGACCAGCTATAGCTCCAATTACTATTTGTCGTCCACCATCCTTGCCCCCGATTAGGATGCCCTCTCATCGGAGCTCCTCCCGCATATAAACATTGTGATATATAGTTCGTACAATTTACTTCAAACGTCTTATATGCTGGATTATAGCTATTCCACCATCTTTCAGCATATTGAACAGCCTTTAAACGGTCATATTCATATGAGATTCTTTCTAGTGTTTCTTCCTCTCTCACATTTTCATTTTCTTGCTTTTCCTCTATTTTAACGACTTCAAATGGATTGACTTCTATATCATCCACGATTACCCCTTTATAAAACTCGGCTATGCGCTCTTCCACTTCCTCTTCCATAATAAACATCTCTTTTTGTTTAATTAAATATTTAAAGTGAACTTGATAATTCACATTACGAATATCTGCTACTTCATCACCAACTGAAATAATCTTTCCGGTCGCTTGAGCTTTCACAATATCTCCTGAACGTTTACCTAAGTTTTCCTTTTTCTGCTCAATTTTCGTGCAAGTACCTTTATTGGGAGTAACACATTGTTGAACACGTTTTTCCAATAATTGTTGAAGCTGATCTCGCATAAGCAAACACTCCTTTCACATTTATTTATATGAAAGGATATTGCTTTCATTCAACACGATTGATAAGTAAACTTTAATTATACACTCTTATGGCACCATGTATTTCTGACAACACGGATTCATCATCTTCCTCTTTAAGACGTTGTTGTAAAGCTAAATGAGCTGTTTCTCCACCAATTTTTCCAAGTGCCCAAGCAGCCGTGCCGCGAATTTCTGGACGTGGATCCTTTGTCAGCACCTGAATTAAGTCAATAACTGCAGTTTCATCTTTAAAATGTGCTAATGCAATAATAGCATTACGTTGGATCGGTTTTCTCCCTCTCCAAGAACCTGAAAGATGTCCGAATTTCTCTTTAAATTCTCGATTGCTCATATGCAAAATTGGGGTTAACAGTGGCTTAACGATTTCAGGACCAGCCTCCATTTCCTCATGAAAATGAAAATCTTTTCCTTTATTTACTGGACAAACAGTTTGGCACGTGTCACACCCATATATTCGATTTCCGATTTTTTCACGAAATGGTTCAGCAATATATCCCTTTGTTTGTGTTAAAAAAGCGATACAGCGCTGCGCATTTAGCTGCCCACCTTGAACTAACGCACCGGTTGGACAAGCATCAATACACTTATTACAAGTCCCACAACGATCTTCGATTGGTTCATCTGGTTCAAAGGGGATGGTTGTGATCATTTCTCCTAAATAAACATATGACCCAAATTCCGGTGTAATAATTGAACAATTTTTCCCGCTCCAACCAATGCCTGCTCTCTCAGCGACAGCTCTATCAACTAATTCACCCGTATCAACCATTGATTTACACTTTGCAGTAGGCAGCTTTAATTGAATAAATTCTTCTAACTGCTGCAATCGTTCACGCAAAATGAGATGATAGTCTTTTCCCCATGATGCCCGACAAAAAATGCCTCTTCTCTCTCCCTTTTTACTGACCACTCTTACTTTCATTTTCGAAGGATAGGCTAGTGCAATAGAAATTATGGAACGAGGTTCTTCCATTAATAAAGCTGGATTCACCCTTTTTTCAATATCCTTTTCTTCAAAGCCTGATTGATATTGCAACTCTTGCTGCCGGATTAACCGATTTCTCATCTCATCAAAAGGGGCGGCAGTCGTAAACCCGATTTTATCAATTCCAATCGTTTTACTATATTCAATAATCTCTTGCTTTAATTGAGCATAGTTCATTATTTGTCACCTTCTTTTCTAAAAAAACCTTAAAATTGCTGCAAATCATATAAAGAATACTTTTTTCGCATCTATATTAGCAGTTAATCATCACTGCATTACATTTAAAGACCATTGTTTATTATGATAAACTAAATTTAAATAAATTTGGAGGTGGAAACGTTGGAAATTCATCTTTCACAGGAACTTTGCACACTCGTTCCTAACTTTAAGGTTGGGGTTATCCATTATCACAATATACATGTTGGCGAATCACCTCAAATGGTAAAGGGGCGATTGCAATTATTCCAGGAGTCCCTTTTCTTTGATTTAGAAGATAAAAATGTAAACGAATTAGAAGGAATTAAAGAATGGAGACAAATTTTCAAATCAGTTGGAAAGGACCCCAACCGTTACCGCCTTTCAGCTGAAGCTTTATATCGCAGGGTAAAAAAGCAAAACTACTTACAGCCAGTCAACAGCTCCATCGATTTAAATAACTTTTTTTCCTTGCAATATGAAATTCCGATTGGGATTTATGATTTAGATAAATTATCTGGAGACATTACCATTAGACTTGGAGATGAAGGAGAAGAATATCAAGGTTTAAATGGAAGACCAAATTCACTGCACCGCTTAATCATTAATGTAGACGAACAAGGTCCGTTCGGTAGCCCTTTTGTAGATTCAGAGAGAACTTGTGTAACAGAGGAAACGAAGAATGCCGTCCAAATCGTCTTTTTGCGGCCGTCCATAAATATAGACGAAGCAAAGCAAATGGTGAAATCGTTGATGGATATGTATTTACAGGTTCATGGGGGAGAAGGGGAGTTTGCGATTAATGGGTGCTGATTGGCACCCTTTTTTCATAATCTTCACAAAAAAAATTGCGACTTCCTGCATTTTTATAGTAACTTTTCCTGGTTTATCGGCGACTTTCTAGATATATCAGCGACTTTATGAATGATATCAGCCTCTTTCCGTTTATATCGGCAATTTTCCGTTTATATTGGCCAGTTTCCATTTATATCGGCCAGTTTTCGTTTATATCGGCCTCTTTCCATTTATATCGGCCAGTTTCCGTTTATATCGGCCAGTTTCCGTTTATATCGGTCTCTTTCCGTTTATATCGGCCTCTTTCCATTTATATCGGCCTCTTTCCGTTTATATCGGCCTCTTTCCGTTTATATCGGCCAGTTTCCGTTTATATCGGTCTCTTTCCGTTTATATCGGCCTCTTTCCATTTAGCTAAAATTTAATCATTTCCGGCAAATAAAAAAACGCAACACCTCGTTCTTTTCGAATCGAAACACTGCGTTGATATGTATGGAGCGGGTGAAGGGAATCGAACCCTCATCAACAGCTTGGAAGGCTGTGGTTTTACCACTAAACTACACCCGCATATTATTTGTATTTTTAAGTAATTTTACTTTACGAGCAAATGCCTCTTCCTCTTCTAGCATATTCAAGGATGTAAATGCGTCGAGGCAACTCGATGAAAATTCTTGGAAGCTTTGCTCGTGGCTGTGGTTTTACCACTAAACTACACCCGCGTATTATTTGTTATAAAATTCACATGGAGAGTATACAAGAAATTGTATATCATCATAAAAAAAATAAAACAGGTTTCCCTGTAATCGTTTGTTTCTGATGTGATAACTACTATATAATACTCTCCTTTTTATGTTTCGTCAAGATTTTTTCGCGGAATTTGTCGAATTATTTTTTATTCAATTATAAGAGAATTATTCATATTATATTGATTCTGCTCTTCTTCAAACCCATTCGGATTATTTACTTGCCAGCGCCATGTATCCTCACACATTTCATCAATTCCTCTTTCCGCCACCCAATATAACTCTCTTTTTGCTTTCTGGGGATCTGCATAGCTAACCGCAATGTCACCCGCTCTTCTTTCAACAATTCGATAAGGAATTTCTAGACCAGCAACATGTTCAAATGCTCTTACGATCTCTAAAACACTATATCCTCTTCCAGTACCAAGATTGTACACTTCAACACCTTGACTGTTATAAATTTTATCTAAAGCTTTCAGATGGCCAACTGCTAAATCAACAACATGAATATAATCTCTAACTCCAGTTCCATCATGTGTATGATAATCATCCCCAAAAATCTTTAATTCTTTTAGCTTTCCTACTGCAACTTGACTAATATAAGGTAGAAGATTATTAGGGATTCCATTAGGGTCCTCGCCAATAAGACCACTTCTATGTGCACCCACTGGATTAAAATAGCGTAATAGAGCTATACTCCATTTTTGATTGGATATATATAAGTCTTGTAGAAGCTGCTCACAGATTAATTTTGTTCTTCCATATGGATTAGTTGCTTGAAGTGGGAGCTCCTCCATGAATGGGATGTTATTTGACATTCCGTAAACTGTTGCTGATGAACTAAAGACCATCCGAAACACGCCAAAGCTTTCCATCACTTCACATAAATTCAATGTTCCAATTATATTGTTTTGATAGTAACGTTGAGGAATGGCAACCGATTCTCCAACTGCCTTCAAACCAGCAAAATGAATGACTGCCTCAATATTATTTTCAGCAAAAACTCTCATTAATGACTCTTTATTTAATAAATCAACTTCATATACTGGAAAATCTTTCTCCGTAATCTCGACGACACGTCTCAATGCTTCAGGCTTACTATTTAAAAAATTATCGACGACTACAATTTCATAGCCTGCTTGAAGCAGTTCTACACATGTGTGAGTCCCGATATAGCCAGCACCACCTGTAATTAGGATTGGCATTTCATAACCTCCATTGTTTCTATTTCATCGTTAATGTTTGGATCAAAAAAAGGCTACTCCGAACACGGAATAGCCTTTCTTACCTAAATAAAGCAATCTGTTGCTTTTGATAAAGTAATTTTTTTAATCTTATATTCATTGGTTTTTCTATAAATGTATGCACAATACATCCTGCAGCTATCGCAAAAACAATAATTATGAAATTTGCTACTAAATAGTGGGTAGTAAAGAACAGGAATGAGCTAAGTATCCGACATATAATTGATAATGCTACTTTATGAATAAGATAAATGGAAAATGAGGCATCACCAAGATATTTAGCCAATTTAGGGATTTTAAATTCCTTTTTTAAGTCTATTGATGCGAATCCAATTATTAATAAAGTAGAGGCTATAGTCGTAACGACTTGTAGACTGACATCAACCCACAAATATTTACTATTAAACCAAGCAAGCGGAAATCCGCTCATCCCCAAAATAATCAATAAGAAAGAAAGATATTGATTTAAATTAAATTTCAACACGAAATAAGCACAGGCTATACCTAAGATAAAAATGATATTATTAAAATTAAACAAAAAATTAATCAAGAAGTGAGAACTTGAAAGGATACCTATACTAAATAAAAGTGAAATGACTGTCCAAATAACATGAAGAACAATAATCATTGTTTTATTTTTCAAAAAAAGCAGTGAAAACATTAAATAGAAAAAAACTGTATGCACTAATGACCAAGCAACACCCAAAATAGGCTCGTCTCCTGTTGGTATTAGTAAAAATGATGTAATGATTTTAATCACTTCTTTTTCTGTTCCATGACTAAAGCCTGAGGAGAAATAGAAAATGGGCAATACACAAATCGTAATAATCCAATATACTGGAAATATTCTTATGAATCTTTTAAAGAGGAAATCTTTTAATATTTGTAGATTTCCAAACTTTTCATGATATAAGTAATAAACCATAAAACCTGAAAGAGCAAAAAAATAATAGACTCCACCTGAAGCCGTATATACTGCAAATCCTAAAACATTTACATTGAAATAAGCAAGCATAAATTCATTCGCATGAAATAATAGAACGAGAAGCGGTACGAATGCCCGTGAAAACTGGATTAAGTTTAATTTTTTTCTCATTCAAGCTATGCCTCCTTATGTGAGAACTACAAATTGATCATATCTAACCATTGTTTTTCCTTCTTCATATTCACCTAAATAATTAGCATAGGGAACATTTGAAAAACCATTTAAATTATTCATAATATCTTTGATAAAGTTTTGCCCCATTTCATATGCATATGGATATCCCCCACCAAACCGCGGATTAATTTCCGAAATAACATATCCCTCTTCCGTCTTAAAGAAATCAATATCAACTGGTCCAACCGGCCCCAATGAAGTTATTAATTTTTTTGTTAATATGTGTAGAACTGGATCTTTCACCACAACCGATTTATCTGTTTCTCCAGCCCTCATATTTAACTTTCTTTTACTGAAAAAGCTAGTTGTTTTTTTACTAATAATATCAACATAGCACTCTACACAATATTCGCTTCCTTGCATAAATGGCTGTACAATAAATTTATGATTTGGCGTTAAAAGACTTTCAAGCTCCTGTCTATTTGTCACTTTATGAATCCCTATGCTTCCGCTCCCATTTTTTAGTTTAACGATTAATGGGAATTCGAGATTTCCACTGTTCAGTTCTTCTGTTACTTCATTCAAATCTATATAGGTTGGAACCGACGGTAAATTATTTTCTTGCAAAAACTGAAAAGTTAAGTATTTATCATAACAAATATCAATCACTTTTCTATCCGAAATAATCATTTGAATACCTTCTTTTTTAAACTCTTCCTTATAACGAGTTAATAAACTCAGTTCAGGATCGATTAGCGTAAGAATGCCCTTAATATGATACTTCTGGCAAATACGTTTTAAGTGTTGGATATATTCAGGATGATCGATTCTAGGAACAATCTCATAAATATCCGCATGATACAGGGCTGGTGCAGTATTATCACAATCTACAGCAATCACTTTTCCCTTTACTTTATTTAACTCTTTCTTGAAATAGTCAATTAGTTGAACACGTCGCCCAACACTACAAATTAAAATATTCACTAAATATCCCCCATTTAACAACGATTAAAAATGATAGATTTCTTCGTTAAAAAACTGCTTTATTGTTTCTTTTTTCCTTGCAACAGTCATTTCATTGCCGTCAATTGCGATAATGGCAGGTCTTTCTTTAATAAAAGGCGGATTAAAAACGATCGTATAGGCGCCAACATTTTCAAAAATGATATAATCATCTTTCTCAGGCATTATTTCGTTAAAATCATTTGCCAAATAATCTTTCTCTAGGCATGTATAACCAACGATATGAAAGTTAGCTTTAACATTATGTAAATCTTTATTTTTCTTCACTATCCTCATTGGCAAATTCTTTTTATGCATGGTTGGCTTTACATTATGAACACTGCCATCAACGAGAATCAGAGTATCATTGGCAACTTTTTTGATTCCTTTTACTTTGGCAATAAAAATAAAAGTATTTGCCACCATCGCTATTCCAGGTTCAATTATTAAAGTTGGTTTATTTGTCGCAGATCGGAATTCATCGTTCATTACTTTACATACTTCCTCTGCATAATCATCGAATGTTGGTGCATGATCAATTAGAGTCTTCGGAACTTCCCCGAAGATTCCACCACCAATGTCGATATACTCTAAATGCTTTAAGCCTTTTTCTTTCGCAATTGTACAGAGCACCTTAGTTATTCTCTTAAACGTTTCAACCTTTCTTTTACTTGTCGTAAAATGCCCATGTAAGCCAATAATCTTAAGGTTTTCAACATTGTTTATTTCAGCTAATCCTTGATCCAGCTCTCCATTTTCTACAGATATCCCAAATCGGCTAATTTCAACTCCATCTATAAGTGGGCTAACTCCATTTTCGGATAGATCAAAATTTAATCTTAATCCAATTTTCACTTGCTTATTTTTATTACTAGCACAATATTCTTTCACAACTTGTAATTCATTTAGGGAATCAACATTCATCATACTTTCATTATTTAACGCAAGGTAAATATCTTCTTTATCTTTTGATGGTCCATTAAAAATGATTTTTTTTGGATCTTGCCCAAGCTTTAAGGCTAATTCATACTCTAATCGTGATACAACTTCTGCATAAGCACCTAATTTAGCTAATTCCTTACACATATAAGGAAGATAGTTTGTTTTATAAGAGTAGCCAATAATAAAGTTTTCATATCTACTTTTAAAAGCTGTTTCGATTTTTCGATAATTCTCTCGTAATTTATTTTCATCGAAAATATAAAATGAAGAACCATTTTCCTCTTCAATTCTATTGATAGTCTGAAAATCTATTACATTTGCTAAACTGCTTACATTAGATTTATCCTCTGTTTCAGAAATAGTGATCATATCCATGACTCCCTTTCCTTTTGGTCAACCGTATTTCTTGCATAACAAAAAAGACACCCCAGTTTGTAACGAACTGACATGTCTTCCTGAATTTATTATGATTGAACAACTCTAATTTTTTCACCAACTTCTACATTCTCTACTCTACACTTGGCAAACTTTGCCTTTTCGGAAAAATACTCAATAACATTGTTATCAATATCTTCTTCAAATTTTCTTGCAAAAAACTGTTCGGATTGCTCAATTAGTTGTATATCCTCTTTTGTAAGATCTTGAGGGGAATTCCGTTCGCTCAATGTTTCTCCCCATTTTAAGAAAAATAGATTATTATTTACCACCTTATGCTTATACGGTGAATTCATAATTAATGTGTGAAAAAAACTTTCATCTGGAATTAATGAATCCTCAAAAAATTGATAATACCATTCATTTTCATCTAAAAATTGCACCATATAGTTTGCTACTTCGAATGGAACAGCAAACCACTGTGAACCTTTATAAAATGAATATTGTAATGGCCAGCTTTTTTTATTAGCAAAAATCTTTATTCCCTTTCCATAAAGACTTAATAGAATCCTTCTGAATATCCTGATTGGATGAACACCCGTATAGCGTCTTCTCATTACCTTCGGCCATTTGATCATCATTAACCCAATGTTTTCTTTTCCAACGTTTCGATAATTCATAAATATGTTCCCTTTATGTTCCAATAAAAAATCTTTAAAACCATTTTTCACTAATAAGTCCTGCCCACTTCTTAAACAAACATAGTCATATTCATTTTTTGAAGCGAGCACCTCTTTTAGCAACATGATCGTTGTATCAATCTGACTAATATCTCCCCATTCACAATGGATACTTTGTTTCAAAATTTTCACATTCGGGACTTTAATTATTTTTGGATAAATTTCATCATAACTTCTTTTGTCAATATGAATATATACATCAGCCTGTTCTTCCGAAATTAGCTGAGAAATAAACTTGTTAACCTGGTTTGGATTTTTATGAATTTGTAATATATAAGCGGTTCGCCTTACTGTGTACACGCTTATTTCTCCTTTCACTTTTAGATTTCCCTGGCTGCTAAAATCGTTTGTTTTCTAACGAGTAAATTTTTTAACCATCTATGAAACGGTTTTTCTACATATCTATATAGTAAACAGCCAAAAATAATTGAAATCAGCATTAATAATATGCCTAATAAAAATCCATTTATATTTATGTAAGGCATGGAACGAAGGCTAATACATATAGCTGACATGATCGAAAAATGCGTCAAATAAATGGAGAAAGAAGCATCACCAAGAAGCTTTGCAAATTTAGGTATTTTTATATCCCTTTGTAAATCAATGGAAGAACACCCTAGAATCAACAAGACCGATGACAATGTTGTCATATGTTCAAGATTAATTTCCATAAGTCCATATTGAATCATTATCCACGATACAGGAAATCCGAGTAATCCAATACATGCAATGGAAGAGGCTACATATGAGTTCAACTTAATTTTTTGTACAAAATATGCACATGCAGCACCCAAAATAAAGATTAAATTATAAGAGTTAAATAAAAAATTAATATAGTAGTTAGAGCTAGAAAGAATATTGAAACTGAAAGCAATCGAAACAATTATCCATATTACAGGTATACAAATTGATAACCATTTATTTTTAAAAAATGTTAAAGAAAAAACCAAATAAAAAAACACTGTATGCACTAATGACCATGCAACAATTAATAAGGGTGCTGCCTCTCTTGGTAGCAATAATAATGAGGCAATAATGGAGCTAATACTTCTGTCAGCATTCGTTATGATCCCAAAAAAAAGAAAGGGAAAAGGTAAAATACAAAGATTCCAAATCCAATAAATTGGAAAAATCTTGATAAACCTACTATATAAGAATTTCTTAATGCCACTCCCACTTCCCATTTCATTGTGATGTAGGTAGTAAACCATAAATCCAGAAAGGGCAAAAAAATAATAGACTCCACCAGATTTCTCAACATTAATTAAACTCATAAAATCATATTGGAAATAAAAGTTCATAAATGAATTTGCATGGAATAGCATGACAAAAATCGGTACTAATGCCCGTGAGAGTTGGATCATAGTTAACTGTTTTCTCATAAAAGGCTCTCCTCTTATATCTACATAAGTAACTCAAATTACGGTCATTTAATAAAACAGAAGACTAATAAACCGACTGAAAGCAGAATAACGGGTAATTCAAAAGCAAATGATTGTTTTGGCTTATTTAATAGCGGTATAATAAATGCCCCATTCAATATTGTAAAAGCTAATAATAGATCAACTCTTTCCAAGGAAAGCAAAGCATACACTAAATACAACACAGGTACTGTTATGATTAAGACAGGAAGAGCAAATATAGTTGTAATGACTCTACTCTTAAGTGAAGCCTCCACTTTTAAACTAAACAAAATGTTTACTCCAATTAATCCAATTAGTGTTGGCCAAATAAAGATATAGCTTGTTCCCTTCATAAAAAAACTCGTAAAAATGACTAATAAAAACCAACTAAAATAAGCTCCGATTGTAAGATTGCCCAAATTAATTTTCTTTGAAACTACTTGATAAAAAAGAGAAAATATCGCAAAAGTTATCAATACTAGGCTAATAAATAATGGATGACTAATCCTTAAATCCAACTGCATTAACGAACTATTTTGCGGAATGATGAGAGGCAAGTAATGCCAAAAGCCGTAGCCTAGAAAATAAGCTAAACAAATCGCAAGTAAAAAAAAGAAAAATCCCAAGTAAATTCCTTGAACGGTAAGTTTTTTTCGTTTAAATCCATGAATGATAGTAAGAGCAAAGCAAATAATCACTAGTCCCATTAGTGGAATGACAAGCTTTTCCGAGTAACTCACAATATGCTTGCCCATTACATTAAAATAGACTTTATTTCCTTCATCATTTTGGGCAACTATATTCATATCGCCAAAATGCTGAATGAGATTAACCATATATTCCCCATGATGTTGAAGACTATTTGGACTTAGATTTTCAATATTATCTTCAAGCGTGTGGTAGTTTTTTAATCCCTCAAAAAAGGCAAAATTCAATCCATCTATTCCTGAGTTTTTATAAATAGAAAAATCCGTATCATTTGGCATCCGTTTATAAACTTCATAGAGAAATGAATGGGCCACTGGATTTGGGGTTCCTTTAATAAACTCAGATATGAGTCGTTCATTCCCCTCATTTGTCTCAATTAAAATGGAAGGGCCACTACTTCCACGCGCTTCGAAGTTAAATACTAATCCAACATCCTTAACGAAGGGATGACTATTTACAAAGCTTTGTGCCCCTAAAAGTCCATATTCTTCGCCATCAGAAATTAAGATTATGACATCATTTTTTAGCGATGGAGAATTTAACAATACTCTAACTGTTTCCAAAATGGCAGCAACAGCTGCTCCATCATCAGCTGCCCCTGGGCTATCTTCAACAGAATCATAGTGGGCCGAAAGCATAATCGCCTTCGAATGATCCTTGCCCGGAATTCTAGCGATAATATTTTCTATCTCTATCTTATCGCCTTCTAAATCCCAATAAGAACTTTTCGTTTTTTGAGTTTCAGGTGAAACACCTAGGTCTGTTAAAGCTCTTACTAAGTAGTCTCGCACTCTATCATGCTCTTCCGTTCCAATTGGATGAGGTTTTACCGCAAGCTCTCTTACATGTTCGAATGCCCGTTCAGCAGAAAACTGATTCATATCCCCATTTATTGGAACAATCTTAGGTGCTCGGAATTGCAGCAAGCTTATCCAAACAACGATTAAAACAATGACTAAAAATGAAAGGATTATTGTTAAATTCTTAAAAAACACCCCAATATAAATTGAAAAATGATTAGATGGCGGTGTTCTTTTCATAGCTGCTCCTTTCAATTAAGTAACACTAACATTTGCGCTTTGTACGAAATCATATTCATTCAGCATTCCGATTATCTCTTCTGTAGTATTAAACATTAATACATCGATAATCGATAGCCATGGTAAAAATTCTGCCCCATTTTGTATATAGTTGATTGGCCTTGACTTCAAGAAACTTAATTGAATATTATGTTTCAGAAAATTCTCTTCAGAATATAACTCTACCCCTCCGATAGGATTAATATAATGGGTGGAATTAAGTTGCTTATTAATTTCTATTACTCTTTTTTCTCCCGCCACATCAGAATTCTTTTCCATCTCTGATGAAGTAATAATGGGTGTGCGAATTTCTAAATAGTCACAAATCATGATCAAACTTCGCGTGATTATTTTCGAAATATCCTTGTCAGTATGATTAACATTTAGAATTTCCTGTATGAGTGAAAAAACTTCCTTAAAATTTTTGGACTTTCCATAACTGTTTTTTAGAGTCCGAAATAACTTATTCTTCTCTTCGTCAAAGTTATCGGAAAAATATCTTTCATTAATATTTAAATAAGATGAATTCTTCTTCAAACTAAATGTAAACAAATGCTCATGATGATTGACTAAAATTCTATTTCGATTAATCCAGCCAGCCTTAATAAATTGCACATCATCATGAATGACAAATTTATCGACAGCATTTATCAATTGAAAATAACCGATATACGGAAATAAATATGGCTGCATGATCGCAATCTTCAAATATTATCACCCTTTTAGGTTTATTACTACGAAACCACTTCTATATTCTTAGCTAGATAATACAAAATCGTTTTATCTATTCCTTGCTCAAACTTGTATTTATGCTGGAAACCAAATTCTTGTCGCAGTTTCGTGTCATCAATTGCATATCTAAAATCATGTCCAGGGCGGTCTAGAACAAATGTAATCAATTGTCGATAGCTTGAAATCTTTTTCTTATTTTCATGATCAGGCATTAGCTTATCCAGCTGATCACAAATGACTTCAGCAACCTCAATATTTGTCATTTCATTATGACCACCAATTAAGTAAGTCTCTCCTGATCTTCCTGAAAAAAATACTTTATCAATAGCATGACAGTGATCCATTACATATAACCAATCACGAACATTTTCCCCATTCCCATATATCGGAATCTTTTCTAATGCCATCGCTTTCCGGATGATTGTTGGAATTAATTTTTCTTCATGCTGCATTGGACCATAATTATTTGAGCAATTTGTTGTAACGACATTCATCCCATAAGTTTGGAAATAACTACGAACAATCATGTCTGCAGAAGCTTTACTTGCAGAATATGGACTGTTCGGTGCATAAGCTGTGTTTTCGGTAAAATATCCATTCTCTTTAAGGGAACCATATACTTCATCTGTTGAGATGTGATGGAATCTTGCATGTTTAAACTTCTCTTTATAAATGCCGATATTTGTCATCCAATAGTTTCGAGCAGCCTCTAGAAGGATCGTTGTACCAAGCACATTCGTTTCAATAAATACTTGTGGATTTTTTATTGAATTATCAACATGTGACTCAGCCGCAAAATGAATAACCCCTTCAATTTGATACTTTTCGAAAACACTTTCGACAAGTACTTTGTCACAAATATCTCCTTTAATCAAAGTATGACGAGGATCATTCATCACTTTATGGAGATTATTCAGATTCCCTGCATACGTTAATTTATCGAGATTCACAATTTGGATATGCTCATACTGCTTTAACATATACAAAACAAAATTAGAGCCGATAAAACCGGCTCCACCTGTAACAAGTAAATTCATATTCTTCTCTCCATTAAAAATAATAAGGTGAATCTCATTAAATACTTGTAGAAAGTTCAACCAAACTAGATGTATCGCTGAACTTTCCATACACTAAATTTGTTAAATACGCACCATAGTCATTTTTATATTTCATCGCTCTTTCCAAAACATCTTCAGCAGTGATCCATTTATTTCTATAGCTAATTTCTTCAAGGCAAGCGATTTTATACCCTTGACGTTTTTCAATCGTCTCAACAAACTGACTAGCTTCTAGGAAGCTTTCAAACGTCCCAGTATCTAACCAAGCA
The DNA here is from genome assembly GCF_046351715.2 of Cytobacillus sp. Bva_UNVM-123. NCBI lineage: Bacteria > Bacillati > Bacillota > Bacilli > Caryophanales > Bacillaceae > Cytobacillus > Cytobacillus sp. Bva_UNVM-123. Next base: position 1,541,049 of record NZ_CM177772.1, on the reverse strand, counting down.
AAACCACGACCAAGATTCGCTACTTTTAATTGCTTTCGTCGCAAATATTCTTTATTAATATCTGTAATTTCTAGCTCGTCTCTTTCCGAAGGCTTAATATTTTTCGCAATCTCAATGACATTGTTGTCATAAAAATATAAACCTGTTACGGCATAAGGCGATTTCGGATTAGTCGGTTTTTCTTCAATCGATACTGCATTATAATCTTTATCGAATTCTACAACACCGAAACGGTGCGGATCTTTTACTTGATAACCAAATATGATAGCCCCATCTTTTAAACTAGCAGCAATTTTTAATAAAGGCGTAAATCCGGTTCCATAAAAAATATTATCTCCAAGGATTAGACAGACATTATCATCACCAATAAACTCTTCACCAATAATAAAAGCATCCGCTAAACCACGCGGATGCTCTTGTACCTTATATTCAAGTTTAATCCCTAGATCCGAACCATCCCCAAGTAAATTAGTAAATAACGGAATATCCTTTGGTGTGGATATAATTAATATTTCTTTAATTCCCGCTAACATTAGAACAGATAAGGGATAATAAATCATTGGTTTATCATAAATAGGCAATAATTGCTTCGAAATAGCTTGTGTTATTGGATAAAGTCTCGTACCACTACCACCAGCTAAAATAATGCCTTTCATCATGCATCCCTACTTTCATAGTTATTCATCATTTCTTAAATCCTTGATCACTATATATGAATGATTTTCAGTTTCATCCTTAATTCGAAACCCATTTCTTTCCAAAAAACGAAGCCAGGAGGCATTTTTTTTACTAATTTCAGCTTTATAGTAGTCCATACCCTTTTCCTTCGCAAATTTCAGCGCAAACTTTACCATATTTGTAGCAATATTTCCACCACGAAATGTTGGTAAAATACCGATAGCACTACTATAAGATGTTTTTGTTTTAAAGTCGTTTGCATAAATTGAAATGATGGCAATATCATCATTGTTTTGACTAGTCAAAACAAAATTATATGCATGACGAATTAATTTTGTTAAATACACTCTTAAGTTTTCCTCATTATCAGTAGGAAATAAATATTTGGAGTCCATCTTTTTAAAAAGCTCAACCATTCTCTCAACATCGTAATCTTCCTTATTTAGCAATTCTAAATGAATATTTTGCCTTTGGAAAACATCTTGAAATTCTTCAATTGTACCCTCAATAACCTTCATCTGAATTATGCACCTCTTGACCTCACCTTTCCTTGTTTAAGCTTAGTGAAAAATTGAAAAATCATTTCCAAAATCATTGCAAATTCTTTAATCTTAAATAGCCAACTAATTAGGAGATAAAGTAAAGCTCCACTAATTAGTTGCAAAAATAGTTTTGCGAATAGATTTTCTGGCAATATAATTCCAATTATGTAAACTAGGCAACCCATGACTATTGCAATAAAGAAAGTAGGTGCCAAATCCTTTAGCTGCTGAGTAATTGAATACGATATTTCTTTAGCTGAATAGTATGCATTAATAAATAATGATACGTATGAGCTTATAATCGCCGCTCCAATGAGTCCAATAATACCTAATGAGAAATATAAGGAAACAACGATTAAAAGTGATAATAGTGTCTTTTTAATAATTTCTAGCTTTAGAAATAAATCAGACCTGCCCTTAACTTGTAATATATTTAAATTTAGCGCATGAAGGGGATAAAGCATTCCCGAAATACATAATAGTTTAAAATAAATAATCGATTGGAACCAATTTGGCCCAAAGATGAGCGGAATGAGTGAATCAGAAATAGCGATTAATCCGATCATGATAGGAAACATCAAATAGGTGGTTGTTCTTATTAATTTTCGAAAGCTGTTTTTTAAACGAGTTTCATCGTCCTTTATGCTGCTTAATACTGGATAAGTCACCCGCTGCAAGGCACCTGTAATTGAATTCGTTATCACATCTCCTAGCCTCGTTGCATTCGTATAGTATCCTAACTGTGCGGCAGGATATAACCTTCCGATAATAATTGAGAAGACATTATTGAATAAAGTATCGATTAAACCTGACACTAATAGTTTTGAGCTAAAGCCAAAGTACTTTTTAAAGGATTGAATGCTAAAAGAATAAATTGGCATCCATTTATTAATAATCCATAAAAGGATTGTTCGTGTGAATTGCATGATTAATGTTTGCGCAACAAGGCTCCAGACCCCAAACTCCTGAATGGCTAATAGGATAGCTACCAATGATGAAAGGAGTGCAGCAATTAAATTAATTTTTGTTTGTGTTTTAAAATTAATTTTCTTAACTAGGAACACTCTTTGAATAATTCCAAATGAATTAATAATTAATCCTATCGATAAAACCCTAATTATGAATATAAGCTCTTTTTCCCCGTAGAAATGGCTAATAAGGGGAGCTGTCAAATAAAGAAGCAAATATAACAGGATAGACATCATTAAGTTAAAATAAAAGATTGTCGAATAGTCTTGTTGGCTTACGTTCTTTTCTCTAATCAAAGCTTGTGTAAACCCACTGTCAATGATAGAGTTGCCTATCGTTATAAATACAGCCACCATACCAATTAAACCGAAATACTCGGGTGCAAGCAACCTTGCAAGAACCATCAAAACAATAAACTGAATACCTTGAGAAGCAAATATATCAGCAAAGCTCCAAAGAAGTCCTGAAGCTGTCTTTTTTTTCAGTAGCTCATTTTCCATAATATTCACCCATTATCTTTTTACATGATTGCTTTTTTTATTTTTATCATTTTTGCATATAGATTAGGAAAATAGGCTCTAGAGTATATTTTTGTTTTTTCCTTTATACTCAAGCTGTTATAAAAAATTAAATACTTTGTCCCCTTGGCTTCCTTTATCTTGTTTTGTATTAATAAAATGTCAAATTCCCGTTTCAACTTTGCTTTTTCAACTTCGTTTATATATTTATTCTTTGTAAACTGATTAAACCCATTTAATAAGCTAATATCGTTCTTTTTAGCTTGAATAATTTTTTGAATAACATTTGTTCCTGAATGTAATTGATTTGTCCACGACCCAGAGACTCCAATTCGATAGGCAGACATAATTTCATCAATATAATAGGCATACCCATAACTTGCTAACAGCATTTGTAAAGGATAATCACCAATATGAGCTTTTTGAAAAAAATCAGGTGGATTTTCTATATATTTTTTAGGAAAAAAAAGAGAAGCTGTTGGACAAAACTCACCGCCTCCCGTAATAATCTCTTCTGTTAAACTTATAGAATTTTCATTATAAGACCTGAATAATCCACCTGTTTTTTTTCCATTTTCATTAACAACCTTAGCTGCATGAAAGCAAAGAGTACATTCAGGATGGCTTTCCATATAATCAACTTGCTTTTGCAATTTATACGGGTCAGTCCAAAAATCATCCCCTTCACATAAAGCAATGTATTTTCCTCTTGAATGTTCTAAGAGTCTCTCACTATTTTTTCTTGCACCAACATTATTATCTGAAGTTATCAATCTGATTTTCCCTTTTGCCTTTTTAGCATAGTTTTCACAAATCGTTTTCGTGTTATCTGTACTACAATCTTCTCCAATTAGAATTTCAAAATCAAAATTAGTCTTTTGCATTAAAAATCCTTCAATCGCATCACCTATATACTTTTCATGATTATAAGTAATACAATTAACACTAACTAATAGGCCCATCAATAGATAATCCTCTCTACAATTTTTTCGCTTCTATTTTAAAGCTTATTGATTTTCTATTTAGAAAGTTATAAATTACATAAATTGCGAATGCAATCCAAATCGGATATCTAATTATTTCAATAAAATATCCTCTTATCCACCAGATTATGTCAGGAAAAATAATCATATATATACTTAATAGAATATATTTTTTTTGAATGCGTGCCTGCTTTATTTTTTGTGAAAAAAGTGATATGAAAATGCCAATAATCATGGCAAAGGGGATTCCACCTTTTTTCATACTATAAAATAACTCACCTATATAAGAACCACCTAAATACCTTCTATAAGATTCGGGAAAATTCATGACATATATTGTTTTTTCGTAAAAGGCATTATATATTCCGCCTACATTCGGAAAAATAGTGATAAACGAGTATAAATAGTTTTTCCCGTATTGAATAAATTCGTCCCCAGAAAAAAACATGAGTGAGTAGCATGCAGTGATGACCGTTGCACCAAATTCACTTAATACTTGCATAATTGGTGATGTTTGCAAGCTTTCTGTTATGGCATTCATGAACCCTTCCAAGTTAGGCGATTGATTTAATCTGAAAATACTCATCGCATTCAGAATAATGATCAGCAAATAACCAAGTGAGCCATAAAGTAATATATTTTTGAATCTTATTCGATAAATCATATTTGTATAAATATAGAATAAAACAATTATTTCAATTACTGCTCTTCCTCTATTTCCTGATAACATGGCGAAAAGTTGATAAACGACAATTAATATAAATATAGCTGTCGCCAATTTCGGTTTATTTTTGTTGCCAATAATCAACATGATTATGCCGACTTTAAACAATCTTGCTAAAACAATTAATGATCCACTTTGCTCCAATGAATAAGTAGCAAGATAGCCAGAATTCATAAACAATATTAGCTTACCGATATCAATATATAGTGTTGGAACAATCCCTATTATAAAGAGAATGATTCCTATATTTTTTATTAAATTTAAATAGTTTTTATCATCTTCTATATTGGTTGCTTCAGTAGTTTCATACTTTTTACTGAAAAATAAAACTAGAAACATTCCAAATGCCACAATTGACTGTACATAAAGGGCAAATTCAACTGTATCTCTAAAAATATTACCTGGAACAACATTTGTCATTCTATATATTGTTAAAGTACTACTTAAATCAAAACCGATAATAATAATATTCCCAAAATGGAAAATCCATGAAAATAATAAAAACAGCACAGGAAGCGAGAATAAAGTTCCATCTAATTTAGTGATTAACAAAACATTAATGACGAGCTGCAATATGGACAGTATGGCTATTATTTTTATCCAGCTATTTTGCTCTGCAGTCGTAGCCATTAACAAAAGGAAAATATTAAGCACAATCATGACAGCAAGCAAGAAAATTCGAAAATATAAGTTCTTCTGACCATTTTTTACGTGTAATTGGTGAAAACTAATGTTCTTCATATTTTCTCCTTCAAAACTAAGAGTTATCCAATTTACTAATCATGAATTACATCATTTTCACGATTTTATCGAAATAATGATTATAGGAAAATTTCTGTAAATGATGCATACTTCCTTCCTCATCCTTTTCATTGCTTTCTCCAATTTCAGATAGGAATTGCTCTATCCCATTCATAAGCGCCTCTGTTTCATTGTTGACAATTACCCCGTTTTTGTATTCCCCTAATAATTCATCCATCCCACCACAATCTGTTGCGATAACCGGCACACCCAAAATCATGGCTTCAATGACAGTTGAACTTAATCCTTCTGAAAAGGATGAACAAATATAACAATCAGACATCTTTAAATATTTATATGGATTTGTTTGATATCCCAATAAAGTAATTTTATGATTCAGCTTATATTTGGCTATTTTTCGTAGAAGGATATCTTTTTCTTTTCCTTCCCCAATAATGATTAAGCTCATCTGATTAAACTTTTTATGAACGATATGAAAGGCCTCAATTAATCTATCAAAGCCTTTTACCTTATCTAATCTTCCTACTGCACAAAACAAATAATTCGTTGTCTTTTTATAATCATCTACTCGTTCAAGGGCTTTCATTTTAATTTGCTGAAAGTCAAATGGATTATATAATGTAACCGTCTTACTAAGTTCTATATTAAACTTCTCAATAAAACTCTTTTTCGAATGGTTTGAAACAAATATTAAATGATCATAGCTATTATAGCTTTCATATTCTTGAAGCGAATTTTTATATCGTTTCGATGGCCAGGCTATATTGTTAGCATCTGCATGAATAAAAGCGATTTTCTTCGTATGTAGATGTTTACAACCACTAATAATCTTTGCTGGAATTCCTTCTAAAGCAGCAATCTCAACATCATATTTTTTTTTGACAAACAAGTCATGCAAAAATTGTGGGCTTGCTTGATGGAATAGCTTAAAAAAAATACGATCCTCTTTCCATTTTCCCTTAAAAATATACTCATATTTAATATGGCTATTTAGTAAATGAGCATCTGCAGAACAGTCTGCTACTGTCATGACCGTTACTTCATATAATGTGTGATCCATATGATTTACAATATCAACTAATACTTTCTCAGCACCTCCCCCGACAAGCTTATAAATTAAGAACAAAACTTTCTTCATCATAATCCACCGTTCTATTTAATAAAGATTCGTACAGCGTTAAATATTCATTAAATTTTGCTTCTTTATCATATAATCTAGATCTGCTAAGACAATTAGCTAGATACATTGTGCTGTCCTTTTGCCTGCAAAGTCTTATGGCAGTCATTAGTTCATCAATATTCCCTTTCTCAACGACCATGCCGCAACTTAAATCAATACTTTCAGGACTACCTCCCGTCTTGAAAGTAATAACAGGAGTCCCACATGCTAACGCCTCCAAATTCGTTGTAGGGAAATTATCTTCTAAAGTTGGATTTACAAAGACATCAGCAGCCGAGTATATTTGTGCAAGTTCAATTGTACTATTCGTTTTTTTTATCCCGATCATATTATTAGGTAAGCTTCTGATTTGCTTATCTGTTAACCCAATTAATACAATGACCTCATCATCATTAAGCATTTTTGATAGCTCTGAAAAATACTTAAATCCTTTTCTTTCTGACCAAATACTTGCTACACCCAAAATAATAAACTTGTTTTGCAAATTATTTTTTTCTCTAAAATTACTAGCTAACGGTTTAAAAACATCTAGATCTATCCCATTATTTATAACTGTCAAAGGGTATTTCTTTAAAAAAGATAACTTAACGAGTCTTTCTAACCATTTTGAGGGTGTTACAATCGTTAAGTTGTCTACGCCAGTAAATATCTCCCTTTTTATTAGAAAATTTTCCAGTGAATTGTCTATAAATAAGCTACTTGGATAGCTGCTTTTTAATGGGCAACTGCAGCATTCCGTTTCCCATTTATTGCAATTTACATATTCAAAATATGAGCAATGTCCCGTAAAAGGCCAACAATCATGAAGTGTCCATACAACAGGCTTGTTTGCTTTCTTAATATAATCAAACAGGAGTTTTATATGAAGATAGTAGCCATGAATATTATGCAGATGAATAATATCTGGATCTAATTGATCAACTGTTTCAATGAATTCGTTTGTAGCTTTAACTGAACCTAGACCATGCTTATCAAATAATCTAGTTTTTGCTACATGCATATAATTATCTATTTTTCTTCCTATTTTTATTGCATGATTGCAATTTCTTCCAGCATCTCTACCATATGCGACATAGCTCTCATGACCTGCCTCTGTCAAAACATTATCTAGATCCGTAACGATTCTCCCTGTGCTCCCAATTCCACAGACAGAATTGATTTGTAGAACACGCATTATGATTACTTCCTCCAAATCACCTTATTAATGATTCCTGTGTAGCTCTGAATAATCTTCACTATCTTTACAGAAACATTTTCATCATGATAATCATTAGCTAGATACGTCTTTTCTCCCTTTTCCCACATTGACCTGCTTAAATCCACAGCGTTAATGATTTCTTTTTCGATTATCCCTCCAATTACGATTGTTCCTTTATCAAGCACTTCTGGCCGTTCGGTAGATGTTCTAATTAAAACACCTGGGAAGCCAAGTATGGCAGCTTCCTCTGATAGTGTCCCACTATCTGAAAGAACGATAAAAGCATTCTTTTGCAGTTTGTTATAGTCAATAAAACCGAATGGCTTAAACTGACGAACAAGGGAATGGAAATGAAAGCCCCTTTCCTCAATCCTCTTCCAGCTGCGTGGATGAATTGAATAAATAACAGGTAGCTGATATGTCTCAGCCATCTTGTTAATTGCGTTCATTAAGCCTAGAAAGTTTTCCTCATGATCCATATTTTCTTCACGGTGCGCTGACACAAGAATATATTTTCCGGCCTCTAGATTTTGATCCTCAAGAACTTGGCTATTCTCAATACTCTCCATGTTTTTTGTTAAGACTTCTGTCATCGGAGAGCCTGTTACAAAAATATGCTCCTTGCGAATTCCTTCAGATAATAAATAACGACGACTATGCTCCGTATATGGGAGATTAATATCTGCTACATGGTCAACGATCTTGCGATTGATTTCTTCAGGAACATTTTGGTCGAAACAGCGATTTCCTGCCTCCATATGAAAAATAGGGATCTTTAATCTTTTTGCCGCTATGACACTTAAGCAGCTATTTGTATCACCTAAAACTAGCAGAGCATCAGGTTTTTCTTCCAACAAAATTTTGTATGAAGCTGAAATGATATTTCCCATCGTTTCGCCGAGATCACTACCAACAACTCCCAAAAAGTGATCCGGCTTTCTCAATGCTAATTCTTCGAAAAAGATTTCATTCAATGAATAATCCCAGTTTTGCCCTGTGTGTACTAATATATGGTGAAAGTATCTGTCACAAGCTTTAATGACTTCTGATAATCTAATAATTTCAGGTCTCGTACCTACGATTGTCATCACTTTCAATTTTCCCACGTTTCCTATACCTCCACGAAATAAGTATCTGGTTTTTCAGGATTAAAGATTTCACAAGCCCAAAATAAAGTAATAACATCTTCATCTCCTGTGTTTTCGATGGAGTGTGTATATCCTACTGGTATATCAACTACTTCCGGCATTTCCCCATTTACCTTATATTCTAGTACTTTCTCCGAATCAATTTTTCTAAATTTAATCATTGCTTCCCCTTGAATGACGAGAAACTTCTCTACCTTTGTATGGTGCCAATGGTTTCCTCTCGTAATGCCAGGCTTCGTTTTCGAAATAAAGATTTGCCCTGTTTCTTTTGATTTAATAAACTCTGCAAGCCAACCCCGATTATCAACATTTTTCTTTAATTTATAGGAAAAATTATCTTCCTCTAAGTAAGATAACAATGTGCTATATAAAGCCCGATCAAATTTTTTTTCAAGTGAAGGCATAATAAGCGATTCACGATTATTCTTAAAGGAATGGAGCTTTTCAGCTATTTCACCTACCGTTGCTTTATGTGTTGTCGGGATAAAACAGAAGCCATCCGCATTTATTGACTGGTTTCCTTCAAGTGCACGGATAAATTCTGCAATCACATCATCGATATAGCATAGTGTAAGTTCTGCATTCGAATCGTGAATTTGGATTTCGTTATTTTTGGCAATATTATGGCAAAAGGTTGCGACAACACTGTTATAGTTTGGCCTGCACCATTTCCCAAATAAATTTGGAAGTCTATAAATATATGCTTTTGTACCTGTTTCCTTACTGTAGAAGGACAATAAATTTTCCGCGGCTCTTTTACTCCTTCCATATGGATTATTCAGTTCAGCTTGAATAGAAGATGTAAGAAGTACTGGAGATTTATTATCATGTTTTTTCAACAGTCCTAATAATTTTCCCGTTAATTCATAGTTTCCATCCATAAATTCCTGTTCCTCTTTCGGGCGATTAACACCGGCTAAATGAAAAACAAAGTCACACTCTTTTGTGTAAGTATCTAATAAAGCGGCATCTGTTTCTCTACAGAACCTGAAAATATCGTTATACCCTTGATTGTTTAATTCTGCGATTAAATTTTTTCCGACAAATCCATTTGCACCGGTAACAAGTATTTTCACTTATTATCAGCTCCCCCTTATAACATTACCTTTATATTCTTAAGTTCATTTTGAATGAATTCCAATTTAAGCAGTTTTTCTTTAATTTCATCTTTATTTAAAATTTTTGTATTATGGGAGTTGTATTCTTCGGTTGATAATAGATTGTCTCCCTCAACAAAATATTTGTCGTAATTCAAATCCCGAGTATCTGCTGGAACTCTGAAAAATCCACCTAAATCTTCGGCTACTAAATACTCCTCCCTAGTGAGAAGGGTTTCATAGAGCTTTTCTCCATGGCGTGTTCCAATTATTTTAATTTCATTATCCGCATGAAAGAGCTCCAATAGTGCTTCAGCTAAGTCAATAATGAAACAGGATGGAGCTTTTTGTACCATCATGTCCCCCGTTTTTGCATGCTGAAATGCAAAAATGACAAGTTCCACAGCCTCTTCAAGGCTCATCAGGAATCTTGTCATTTTCGGATTTGTTATTGTTATAGGTTTTCCACTTTTTATTTGTTCAACAAACAAAGGGATAACGGAACCGCGAGAAGCCATTACATTTCCATATCTTGTTCCGCAAATTAATGTTTTTTCTTCCATAATCGTTTTGGATTTAGCAATAAATACCTTTTCCATCATTGCTTTTGAAATTCCCATCGCATTGATTGGATAGGCTGCTTTATCAGTTGATAGGCAAATGACTTTTTTTGCTCCATACTCTATCGCTGCCGTTAAAACATTATCTGTGCCAAGAATATTTGTTTTTACCGCCTCAAGTGGGAAAAACTCACAGGATGGTACTTGTTTAAGAGCTGCCGCATGAAAAACAAAATCGACATCATGCATTGCATTTTTTACACTTGCAAGATCTCTGACATCTCCTAAATAAAACTTCAATTTCTCATGATTATATTTTTTTCTCATAGTATCTTGTTTTTTTTCATCGCGGGAAAATATCCGAATCTCTTTAATACTAGTATTGATAAATCTCTCCATTACGGCGTGACCAAATGACCCTGTTCCGCCAGTAATTAAAAGTGTTTTACCATTAAACATTGCAAAACCCCCTTCTCTTTAATTTACTCAAAGATGCTTTGTAATGACATTTACCGTTTTTCGAATATCGAAATGCTCCTCTAAATAATTCCTTCCGTTCATTCCCATTTCAATTCTCATCGTTTCATCGTTTGTTAGTTTTTCAGCATGTTCAAGAAAGGTGGCAATATTTCCGCTCTCAGACCAGAAGCCGCTATTTGATTCCGCTAATATATCTTTTAGATCTGTATGCTTATCTGTTGCAGCAATAACTGGTATCGAATGCTCCATATAGGATATTAATCTCGATGGGATATTTGGAATCGTAAACCTTGAATCCAAAAAAATAAGGCCGACATCGGCACTCTTCAATAAATCGTCATATTCATCTTGAGCTAATTTATAGAATAACTGGACATTGCTAGGGCGTATGTCCTCTATCTTGCTCCTAATTGTTTCATATTCCGTACCTGAGCCAACAATGAAAAGATATCCATTTTTTACTTTATGAAAATTCTTAATCACATTTAAGAGAAAATCAATCCCTTGAGGTTTCCCTAAATTTCCACCGTAAACAAATAGTGTTGAATCTTTAGGTATATGGTATTTATTTAATAATTCACTGCTTTTACTTCTATTGCTAATTCTTTTCACTGGTTCAATTGCATTTGGAAAAATCTCTACTTTTTCTTTATTAATATAAGAATTATGGGTTAAGATGTATTCTGCATTTCCTTTTGACATACAACCGATTATATCAGATACTTCATATAATTTTTTCTCTTTATTCCGAAAGTATTTCCAGATTAGGCTTCCTTCCTTCATTAGCTCAATATCTACAGCATTTTGCGGAAAGATATCTTTCAAAACTAAATATGTTTTGCTTTTATGCTGTTTTTTAAAATACTTTACTACTTTTTCAAACGTAATGGGCGGGGTCGAATACATAATTAAATCAAATTGCACATTAGAGAAATACTTACGTACTGCTCTTAAATATTGGTTCTCGATTGTAAGTGTTGAGATTCCTTTTTCGAGAAAGTTTGTTTGCGTAATATTTCCAGTCCTCACTTTTAATAATTTGATATTTTCAACCGCTGTCAGCTCAGTAGGTAAATTTTCACGCTTCTCTCTAGGAAATACAACATGTATATTCTCTCCTTTTTTCGCCAATTCCCTCACGAGATCCGTATAAATTCCTCGTTCTAATACATTTTCCATGCTTGCTAAAGTTAAAAATAAGATATTCATAAAATCACCTAGCTAAAATCATTATTAGTTCTTTTATTATTTAAAATAAGCGAAATATCTTTTTTCTTATTGGAATAGGTTCTTCTCTTTGGATTGATTGTCCATTTAAAAGCAATTGAGCATTTTCTCTGAAGTAAAACATTTGTGAGACTCCATATGATTTAGTGATCTTGTCATATGCCTCATTCAAGAAAAAACCTCTTGTCGTAACATTATGCGCATCAGAAGCGATAAAATGGGCTAAGTTATGTTCAATCATCGTTTCAGCAAACGTTCTCACCTTTTTTCCGAATCGCCCAATAATACTCCCCGCTGTAAGCTGGGTTAAGGCGCCTTCTTGAACCAATTCAACTAATAGTCTACTATCTTCAATGAATTTTCTATTTCTTTCGGGATGAGCAATAATTGGCGTAATTCCTTTTAATAGTAATTCATAGATAATTTCATGTGTATATGATGGGATATCCAAAAAAGGCAGTTCAATTAATATATATTTTCCTGCATTAGCAAGTGTTAATAATTCATCCGTCTTAAGTGAATGAAAAAATTCACGATGAATTCTTATTTCTTGACCAGGTAAAACGGTAATAGGTATACCCTCGTCTTTGAAATATTCGTTTAGCTCATCTACATACTTTAAGATGATCCATTTCGAATTTTCATACTGGCCATTTAGATGGTGTGGTGTTGCAAAAATATGTGTAATGCCAGCACTGACTGCTCTATTTGCCATTATTAAACAATCGTTCAAATTACCTGGACCATCATCAATACAAGGTATAATATGACAATGTAAATCAACCACTGTATAAACCCTCTTGTTCTATCAATGATATTCGTGATAATATTCTTTTTTCTTTGATTCTACTCCATTTAAAACGACACCAAGTAATTTAGCTTTTGCTTTTTCTAACAGTTCCTTTGCTTTAATCACTCGATCTTTATGTGTTTTTCCACTAGCAACAACCATTACAACACCATCACATTTGTTTGCAAGAATTTGTGCATCGGCAACCGCTAATATGGGTGGTGTATCAAAGATAATATAATCAAACTTCTGTTTAAGTTCATTCAATACTGTCTCCATTGCATTCGATGCCAATAATTCAGAAGGATTCGGGGGTAATGAACCACTTGTTAAAATGGACAAGTTCGGAACAAATGTCTTTACAATCGCTTCGTCTAGACTCATTTTTTTCGTAAGTACACATGTTAATCCATCCATATTACTAGCATTAAATGCATAATGAACAGTTGGTTTCCTTAAATCAGTGTCAACTAATAACACAGGTTTCCCTTGTTGTGCAATGACTATCGCCAAGTTTGCAGCTGTTGTCGATTTACCTTCTGATGGTTCAGCTGATGTAATGACAATAGATTTCATTTCTTTATCAATCGATGAAAACTGAATATTTGTTCTTATTAATCGATATTGTTCAGTTATAGGAAGCTTTGGATTTTGATGTGCAATTAATGGGACTGCACGTTTATTTCTATTTATTAATTTTCGGCTCAAGTGCTTCAACCCCAATTTTATTTACTGTTGAATGAGATAAACGTTTTTTTTCCTTCTTGTTTGTCATTTTTTGCACATCCCCAAGAACAGGCAAGCCTATATATGCTTCAACATCTTTCGCATCTTTTAATGTATTATCCAAAAATGCGATAAGGAATGATACCCCTACACCCATTATGAAACCTACAACAATGGCGATTGCAATATTTATTAATGGTACTGGTTTTACTGGGGACGGATGATCTTTTAATACTGCTTCAGTTAGGATACTAACATTATTCACATTCATAATTCCTTTAATTTCTTTTTGGAATGTTTTAGAGACTGCATTTGCAATATCGACTGCTCGACCCGGATTACTATCTCGAACAATGACAGAAAAAACTTGAGAATTTTGATCACGATTAATTGAAATATTTTGGTATAACGCTTCAACGCTATGTTCAATCTCAAGCTCTTCAATGACTTTATCAAGAATTGCTCGGCTCTTTATGATGACACTGTACGTATTAATTAACTCAATATTTGAGCTAATACGAGAAAAATCAAGCTGATCCTGAGAGTCCTTTTGATTAACAAGAATTTGTGTAGATGCCTGATAAACAGGAGTTATGACATAAAAAGATAATATCCCGCTAATTAAAACTGCAACGAAAACAAAAGTAAAAATTAGTTTCCATGACTTTTGCAGGATTTTGAAAATATCCTTTAAACTGACTGTTTCTTCCATATAGACCTCCAGTCATATTGTCCTAAAAAAGGCGAATATGAAGCTTTAATGATGGAATTTTTGATGTTAATCCATTATGATTTTTTTACTTAAATATTCGATTACAATTTCATATAAAAAAACATTCCCATTGTCATTTAGCTGCACATAATCATGTGCTAAAATATCTACAAGTAAACCATTGTTCCTTTTGAGTTTTTTTTCAAATTCTTTTATGTTATTAATATAAAACCATTTGTTTTCAGTAATAAATTGTTCAGATTCACTTATATAATCTAAATATTTTTGTCCTACACTATTTTCATTTTGTGGATTGATAATTGGATTAGGGTTCATAATAATAATCTTGCTATTTGGCAGTTCTTTATTAAGTTTAGACATGATGGTTTCCATATCTTTCAAAGTCTGTTCAATTGTGATCGACTGCGAAAAATTATTAAAAATCGGGTTTTCAAACAAAACTAAATTTGGGTACGTTTCTATTAGTAAGTCCATTTTCTTCCCTGCTAACAAATCCGCAGTTGAATACCCTGGGAATCCATGATTGACGAAGACAAGCGATGCCAAATGCTCATTTTCTGATTGTATGCTTTTTCGTAGAAGTTCTATCCATTTTGCTCCATTATGGCTTGCAGAAGCTGCAGCAGTCATATCACTACCAAAGACCGCCACTATAGCTTTATCTTCTGTTACAGCTTTATATTGAAGATAGTCTATTAATGATTGTGATTTATTTTTTTTTGGATCTAAACTTTCTATTAATGCCTCTTTTTTTGCCTGCTCCTTTTTACGCATTTTTTCTGTAATTGCTTTTCCCTCAATACTCGCTGCAATATTTTTTTGTTTCCAATGTTGTTGTCCATAAGCTAGAACAGTTACGCAAATGATTGCCATGATTAGAACTAAAATTTTATTCATTTGTTCCCCAACTTAATTTTTAGACAGTCAACCACCCGCATTTGCTCCTCTATCGTCATACTCGAGCTTGATGGCAAACAAATGCCTGTATGAAAAAGCTTATCTGAAATACTTTCATTTTTACCGTGTGAGTAATATTGACAGTTTTGAAAGAGTGGCTGTAAGTGCATCGGCTTCCATACATGCCTCGCTTCAATATTTTCCTCAGCTAAATAAGCGATTAATTCAGAACTTGTTATGTCGGTTAAGTTTTCATTTATCGTCATTGTCGTTAGCCAACGGTTTGAGAAAGTATTTTCTAATTCCGGCATAAAAGTAACGGCTGTAAGAGACCTTAGCTCATTTTCGTATTTTTGAAATACAGCTCTTCTAGCATTCACTCTACTGTCTAATACCTCTAATTGTGCTCTACCAATAGCTGCAGAAATATTACTTAATCGATAATTATATCCTTGTTCACTATGCTGATAATATGGCGCTGGATCCTTTGCTTGTGTGATTAAAAATCTTGCCTTAGCGATTTTCTCCGTATTATTTGAAACAAGCACCCCTCCACCAGACGTTGTAATAATTTTATTGCCATTGAAAGAGTAAATTCCAAATTCGCCAAAGGTACCGCTAGCCTTCCCTTTGTATAAAGCACCTAGTGATTCAGCTGCATCTTCAACAATTGGAACATTGTACTTTGCACAAATCGAAACAAGCTCATCCATTTTTGCAGACTGTCCAAAAAGATTAACGACGATCACGGCTTTGGGAAGCTTATTCATTCGGACTGCTTCCTCAAAAGCATTTTCCAATGCTTCCGGTGACATATTCCATGTTTCTGGCTCTGAGTCGATAAAAACAGGCTGGGCCCCTTGATACAAAATAGGGTTTACAGAGCCTACAAAAGTTAAGCTTGAACAAAAAACAGAATCATCCTTCTTTACATTTAATAAAATAAGAGCCAAATGAATCGCTGCAGTTCCTGAACTCACCGCAACAGCTTCCTTGACTCCTACATAGCTGGCGATTTCCTTTTCAAATGCGTCAACATTCGGTCCTAATGGAGCAATCCAGTTCGATTCGAATGCTTCATTAATATATTTCATTTCATTCCCGCTCATATGAGGAACGGAAAGTGAGATTCTTTTTTTCACTAGTACTTCTGCCATGTCATTCATCTCCTAAAATTCGATAAATATTAGTTACTAAATATTTCTACCCATTTCTCACTTTCATTTTTACCTTCGTTCCTTGAAAATCAGCTTCATCATGAATGATATCTTCTGAGCGAACGACCTTTGTCAATGTGAGCCATAATATTTTCAAATCTAACAGGAGTGATTGATGATTCACATACCAAACATCATAATTAAATTTCTCTTCCCAAGTAATGACATTACGTCCATTTACTTGAGCCCAGCCCGTAATCCCTGGCTTGACTAGATGCCGCTTCGCTTGTTCTTCTGTATAAAGTGGAAGATATTCCATTAATAGTGGCCGCGGTCCTACTAAACTTAAATCTCCTTTAATGACATTAAGAAGTTGAGGCAATTCATCTAAACTATATTTTCTTAGAAAAACACCAAAAGGCGTCAAACGTTGATTATCTGGCAATAACTTTCCTTTACAATCCGTTTCATTACTCATACTGCGAAATTTATAAAGATAAAAAGGCTTTCCATTTAAACCAGGTCGTTGTTGTTTAAAGAAAATAGGAGAGCCTAGTTTGCTCTTTACAAGTACTACAATAAGAAAAACAAGCGGTGACAAAAAAACAAATCCAATTAATGAAATGCTTAAATCTATAAGTCTTTTCATAAAAATCAACTTCCACTCCCAATCTAATATTTAGAACATATTAGTTATTCACCCTGAAATAGAAAGGACTTTCTCTTTTGCTGACTCTTTATTGGCTAAAGTTAATAAAATATTTTTAAGTTCTTCCTTGTCATAGCTTGAAAAGTTTAATAAGATCTCTTCGATCTCATCGATAAATATTTCAGATGTTTTGCCAATATAAATTTTCGGGTAAACTTGCTGTTCATGAATTTCATTCGAATAAAATAATTCCTCATATAACTTTTCTCCAGGCCTCATTCCCGAAAACTTTATTCCGATTTCTTCAACGGTATGGCCAGATAAAATGATTAAGCTTTTAGCTAGTTCGACAATTTTAATAGGTGAGCCCATATCCAAAACAAATGTTTCCCCACCATGTGCAAAGCTCCCTGCTTGAATGACCAGACTAGATGCTTCGGGAATAGTCATAAAATAACGGACCATATCAGGGTGTGTCACCGTAACTGGTCCGCCTTCTTGAATTTGTTTTTTAAATAAGGGAATCACACTTCCTCTACTTCCTAACACATTCCCAAACCTAACAGTAAAAAATTTTGTTTTGCTTTTTTTATTTATATCTTGAATGAGCATTTCAGCTAATCGTTTCGTCGCCCCCATAACACTAGTAGGGTTTACAGCCTTGTCAGAAGAAACCATCACAAATGTGGACACATTATTAATGCTAGCTGCCATTGCCACATTCATCGTTCCAACCATATTATTTTTTACTGCTTCTTCTGGGTTCCTTTCCATAAGTGGGACATGTTTATGTGCTGCAGCATGATAGACGACATTAGGATTATGCAGCTCCATCACCCTTAACATTTTCTGCTGATCTTGAATGTCTGCAATTTCAGTCACTAATTTTATGTTATGTTTACTGCAAAAATTCCTTAATTCCATCTCTATTAAATAAATACTATTTTCACCATGTCCTAATAATATTAATTTTTCTGGAATAAATTTAATAATTTGACGACATATTTCAGAGCCTATTGAGCCACCTGCACCTGTAACTAAAATTACTTTATTCATAACATAATCAGAAATACTTTCTGTATCTAATACGATCTGTTCTCTTCCTAGTAAATCCTCTACTTGAACATCACGAAATTGATTGACAGAAATTTTCCCTGTAATTAAATCTTCGAGCATAGGCAATATTTGTGTTTTTGCCTCTGTTTTCATACACTCTTGAAAAATTTTGTTTAGATCCTTCTTATGTAAAGATGGAATAGCAATAATAATATTTTCAATCTGTTTTTCTCGAACAGCCTGTGCTATTATGTCACTTCCGCCAACAACAGGAATACCAAGAATATCTAGATTATGTTTTTTAACATCATCATCGATAAAGGCAACAGGGAGAATATGCACATCATTATTTTTCTGGAGCTGCCTGGCTATCATCGTCCCAGCAGAACCCGCACCAATGATTAATGCTCTCTTTCTATTTTCTTGCATTTTAATTAATTTATGACGTGAAACCCGCCAATAAAATCGCGACCCTCCAATGAAAAACATTAGCAGCAGCCAACTAACTAATAGAAATCGAATATTAATATCCTTTATCATTAATAGTTGGAGGATAAGGACAATAAGAAAAGAAAGAGTCACAACCTTAAGAATGGTAATTAATTCTCCAATGCTTGCATACTCCCAAACTTTTTTATAAAGTTTATATTTTACGGAAAAAAATTGATAACTAATTATGAGGGCAATTACTGCACTACTGAGTGTTGACATAATAAACGGTTCTTGAAAAAGTAAATTACTTGCTATTACCGCTAAAAAAATGAATAATGAATCGATTATGATTAGTAGCGGTAATCGTTGGTGGTATGGCATCCTCTTTCTTCCTTTCAAAAATTAATTTCACCAAATTGCTTTGAATTTTTGTTTCTTTTTGTTTTTATTAAAAACTTTAACCATTCGGTTCTCATAAAACCGCCTCGTTAAAATCTTTAAATATAATGGGCATCTAACCCACCCTCACATCACCCTTTCGACGACTTGCGTCTAAGGTCTTACAACCCACAGCATGACCGAGTGCCTCCATTGATAGTGGTTAGGAGACATCACCAACGTTAAAAAGAATAGTTAGTTCTTAATATAGAACAACACGAACAAAAAAAAGAAATAAAGCTATTTTAGATTTGAAAATAACAAAAAACACAAATTCTTTATAAAGAACATTTTATTCATAAAAAAATGAATCATTCACTATTTTTAACTAAACAAAAGGAAAAAATTCATTATTTTTTAAATCATTTACAGTTTAGTTCATTATTAAGAACGTGTCAACGGCTTTTTATTTTTTTCATCATTTAATAAAAGCTTCTTGACTATTCTAAAAGGAGTGATTATAATCAATTTTAAATCAATAGGTTGCATATTTAATTTAAAGCGATGAAGAGGGAAAGTACGATTAAGTTATTTTTACACAGAGAGCTTCGGTAGCTGAAAAGAAGCAAAAATACTAATCCGAAAAATGGCCTCAGAGCTTCGTGCTGAACATATTGACCATTATTATGGGCAATATCAGTAGGCTTCGACGAGATTTGGTACTCGTTATCAATACCACAGTATAAAGAGCATATTTTTGCTCAAGTACTTGCAGAGACTGTCTTGTGTGAGCAAACAGTAAATTAAGGTGGTACCGCGTGAGTTATAAACCACGTCCTTATCTATTTATTTCAATAGATAAAGACGTGGTTTTTTTTGGCTAGAAGGAAAGTTTAAGTTTATTAACACACTAAAATAAAATGCAGTTCTAATAATTTTAGTGTTTATAACACCGCATAAGAAAAACTAATGCATTCGTCAAAATAACTTGACGAACGCCAAGTTATTTCTAATATTCCAAGGGGGAATGAAGGAAAAATAATAAACAAAGAATTCTTATCATGCTTAATAAATACTTACTACAAATGGAGGGCATTCATAATGAATAATCATTTAATTTTACAAACAGATTTTGGGATTAGTGATGGTGCCGTCAGTGCCATGTATGGGGTTGCCGTTTCAGTTGAACCTTCACTGAAGATTTTTGACCTAACCCATGACATTCCTCAATACAATATATGGGAGGCATCCTATCGCTTGTATCAGACTATTTCTTATTGGCCTGATGAAACAGTCTTCGTTTCTGTTGTTGATCCAGGAGTTGGCTCAGAACGTAGAAGCATTGTTGTCAAAACTGCCAAAAACCAATACATTGTTACACCTGACAATGGAACCCTTACACATATTAAAGACAGCATCGGGATTGTTGAAGTCAGAATGATTGACGAAGAAATCAACCGCCTGCCAAATTCTGGAGAGTCATATACGTTCCATGGTCGAGATGTTTATGCCTTTACAGGTGCAAGACTCGCAGCTGGCG
This sequence comes from Cytobacillus sp. Bva_UNVM-123, assembly GCF_046351715.2. Taxonomy (NCBI): domain Bacteria; kingdom Bacillati; phylum Bacillota; class Bacilli; order Caryophanales; family Bacillaceae; genus Cytobacillus; species Cytobacillus sp. Bva_UNVM-123. The sequence continues at coordinate 1,520,625 of NZ_CM177772.1, read as the reverse complement.
TCATCACTTTTGAGCAAGTAGGACCAGAAGTTCCAGTGGATTCCATTGTTGAGCTGCAAAAAGCAAATGCTCATATTGACAATGCCACTTTAACAGGAAATATTGATATTCTCGATGTACGATTTGGGAATTTATGGACAAATATTGATCGCACTCTCTTTAAAGAACTAATCGTCCATTATGGGGATTCTTTTGAAGTAACAATTGAAAATGAAACACGTCAAGTCTATAAAAACATCATGACATTTGGGCGTTCATTTGCAGACAGTCATTTAGGTGAGCCACTTCTCTTCATTAATTCTCTCGACAAGATCGGAGTCGCAATTAATCAAGGGTCTTTTGCGAAAGCATACCATATTGAAACAGGTGCACAATGGAAAATCTCTATCCGAAAAGCACCGAAAATTATTTATAATTAATTTTTTTATAAAAAAACTTTTAGGAGGTATGTGCAATGTTTAAAAATGTATTATCCATTAAAACCATTGTAGCCATCGGAATTGGTGCAGCAGTATTCGTTATTTTAGGAAGGTTCGTATCCATTCCAACAGGAATTCCAAACACAACGATTGAAACATCTTATGGTTTTTTAGCATTAATGTCGATTGTTTTTGGACCTATTGCCGGAGGATTAATTGGCTTAATCGGTCACGCACTTAAAGATTTAATCTTCTACGGTTCTATATGGTGGAGCTGGGTTATCGTTTCTGCACTTGTTGGTTTGCTAATCGGGTTTGCTTGGAAGAAGATTGACATCGAATCAGGTATTTTTAATAAAAAGAAAATCATTCTTTTTAATATTGTTCAAATCATTGTTCAAGCATTCGGATGGTTCGCAGCTGCGCCATTTTTAGACGTACAAATCTATGCTGAACCAGCAAATAAAGTATATTTACAAGGTGTCATTGCAGGGGTTGCTAACATGGTGACAGTAGGAGTAATCGGTACTTTATTATTATTAACCTATGCCAAAACTCGAAGCAAAAGTAACAGTCTAAGTAAAGAAGTGTAAATTTGATTAACTTGATAATTTAATTTTATAAAAAAAACGCACTTATTTTTTAGCTAATAAGGAAGTTTAAATTTATTAATAAAGTAAAATATAGTTCAACTAATTGCAGCATTTATAATACCGCATAAGAAAAACTAAGTATTCGCCGAAAGACTTGGCGAACGCCAAGTTTTTCTAAGGAGAATATATATGAAAAAGCCGGTTATTCATTTTAAAAACTATACATTTAAATATCGAAGCCAGGCACAGCCTACTTTGAATAATATTAACCTCACAATCTATGAAGGTGAAAAAGTATTAATTGTCGGCCCTTCAGGTTCCGGCAAAAGTACAATAGGCCATTGTATCAATGGCCTTGTTCCTTTTTCCTATAAAGGAGATATAACGGGAAGTCTTGAAATTTTGAATGAAGAAGCAAAGGGGCTAGACATTTTTTCCCTTTCCAAAAAGGTTGGGACAGTTCTACAAGATCCTGACGGTCAGTTTATTGGCCTCACAGTGGCCGAGGATATTGCTTTTGCACTTGAAAATGACTGTAAGCTGCAAAAGCAAATGCTTACGATTGTAGAAGATGTATCGAAGATGGTTGAAATGAATAACTATTTAGAGTCTTCCCTTCATCAATTATCTGGAGGGCAAAAGCAACGAGTTTCACTCGCTGGAGTCATGGTTGATAAAGTAGACATTCTTTTATTTGACGAACCCCTTGCCAATCTTGATCCAGCAACAGGAAAATATGCAATCGAACTAATCGATCGCATTCAAAAAGACACAAATACGACAGTCGTCATTATTGAGCATAGATTAGAGGATGTATTACATTGCCGTATTGACCGCATTATTGTTGTGGATGAAGGAAGAATTGTGAGTGATATGACTCCTGATGAGCTTCTAGCATCACCCATTTTAGAAGAATGCTATATTCGTGAGCCACTTTACGTAAAGGCAGCAAAATATGCTGGCTGTCAAATGACAGCTGATATGAAGCCGAGCCATTTGCACTCCTTTGCGATTGATAGGTGTAAAGAAAAATTATTTCATTGGTTTGAAGAAACGAATCCACCTGCAAAAAAGCATGATTCAACAACCATTTTACAAGTAGAGCACTTATCTTTTGGCTATAAGCCAGGGCAACAAACAATTGCTGATATTTCTTTCACAATAAATAAAGGTGAAATGGTTAGTATTGTTGGAAAAAATGGTGCTGGAAAATCAACACTTTCTAAATTAATTTGTGGGTTTGAGAAACCAAGTTCAGGACGCATCCTTTATGGAGGCGAGGACATTACGGAAGATACGATAAAAGAGCGCTCTATGCGCATTGGGATGGTTATGCAAAACCCAAATCATATGATTTCAAAACATATGCTCTATGATGAGGTCGCTTTAGGTCTGATCATACGTGGAGTTCCTGAAGATGAAGTGAAAAAGCGGGTGGAAAAAACATTAAAGATTTGCGGACTTTCTCCTTTTCGAAACTGGCCGATTTCAGCACTAAGCTTCGGCCAAAAAAAGCGGGTAACGATTGCTTCGATTCTAGTATTAGAGCCGGAAGTTATTATTCTTGATGAACCAACGGCAGGACAAGATTTTCGTCATTATACAGAAATAATGGACTTTCTAGTTGAATTAAATCGACATAATATAACGATCATCATGATAACCCATGATATGCATTTAATGCTCGAATACACACCCCGTGCCATCGTGATCGCAGGAGGAGCAAAAATTGCTGATGATTCAGCTGTAAACATATTAACAAATACAGAGATTATATATGAAGCTAACTTGAAGGAAACTTCATTATTTGAATTGGCCATACAAGCTGACATCCATGAACCAAGAGAGTTTGTTAAGCGGTTTATCGCTTATGATCAGGAGGTTAGACAGAAATGGCAGTAGAAATGCTTTCCTATATTGATAGAACATCACCTGTCCACCAATTAACAGGGGTAACAAAGCTCCTATGCTTTCTTATTTGGTCGTCAGCAGCCATGCTCACTTATGATACACGAATTCTTGTCTCTCTTTTCTTAATAAGTGTGGGGATTTTCATCATCTCTAAAATAAAGCTAAAAGAAATTGCCTTTGTCCTTATCTTTATTTTGCTCTTTTTACTTATTAATAATATCGCTATTTATGTACTCTCACCACAGGAAGGAGTAAAAATTTACGGTACAAGCCATGTGTTGCTTGAAATGGCTGGACGCTACAATCTCACTGCTGAACAGATTTTTTATCAATTTAATGTAACCATTAAATATTTCACCGTCATTCCAGCAGCGATATTATTTATTGTAACGACAAATCCTAGCGAATTTGCGGCTTCATTGAATCGAATCGGTGTAAGCTATCGCATTTCTTATTCTGTCGCACTCGCTTTACGTTATATTCCCGATATACAACGAGATTTTCGCAATATTTCCCTTTCACAGCAGGCTCGAGGAATTGACATGTCTCGTAAAGAGAAACTTCCTAAAAGAATAAAAAATGCTGCTTCCATCATCGTTCCACTTATTTTATCAAGCTTAGACAAAATCGAAATGATTAGCAATGCCATGGAGCTACGAGGCTTTGGAAAAAATAAAAAACGAACATGGTACCGTGCTCGACCTTTTCAACTGCTAGACTATTTAGTCCTTAGCGGATTTATTCTCATCTTATTAGTAACGCTATTCATCACATTTCACGATGGAAATCGATTTTACAACCCATTTCTTTAGTAAGACATAAGGCAGAGGGATGGTGAACCTATCCCTTGCCTTGACTAAATCATCTAGTAAAAAATATTGATAGCCTATCTTCTGCAAGCATTTAGTCGCAGGATTTTGACTTATAAATTCTTACCCTTCAACTGCCTATACCATGCTGACAATATTTAATTACTTTGCCCGCCCTAATCTTTACATACAATATTGGAATTAAACATGCAAATACAAAACTCTAACTGACAATCTTATAATATTCTCTTGCTGTTAATGTGTAAACCAAAGCATAAAAGACAGCAAATATAAGTATGGTTACGGCTGTACATATGACAAAAAGACCAATATTTGTTAAGTTTAGCAAAGCCAATAGTTTCGTGATCACTTTGAATGCGAAGGCTATGTGAATAACGGCTGCGACAAGTGGCAAGAAAAACACAACGAGCACTTGGCTCTTAATCGATTTTTTAATTTCCTCTTTACTCAAGCCTACTTTTTGCATAATTGCAAATCGTTCCTTGTCATCATAACCTTCAGATATTTGCTTATAATACATAATTAAGACGGTTGCCATGATGAATAATGCGCCAAGAAATAGGCCAAGGAAAAATAAACCGCCGTATACGGAATAGAAAGATTCTTTTGATTCCTCTCGCCCTTCTGCATAGCCATCGATGGAGGTTTCCTTTAGCTTTTGGGTTAATGCCTTTGTTAGGGCAATTTCATTTTCAGTGCTTCCCTTAACATCAAAGCTTGAAAAATATGATAAATCCTTCCATACTACTTGCTCCAATTCCTCAACAGGGTATATAGATTTAATCGTTTCTTCATCGTTTAGAACAAGAAAGTAACTATCTACTAGGGAAACCATGGTAGAAGGATCGTCATTGAAAGATAAGTCTTTTAACTGACCTTTAATTTGAAATTCCTTTCCTTCGATTGAAATCGTATCTTCAACAGGCTCTCCCCTAAACGTGTATACGAGGACCTCATTGTCCTTCAGTGTAGCAGACTTTTTTTCCAATTGATTGAACTCATCAAGCGGGACTAGTTTTATCATAGACTTATTCGTATTTGATTCCATAGTGATGCGGTCTGTTGTGAATGTGTTTCCCTCCTTAATTACCGGAAAGCCCGCGAAGCGATAATGAATCGGATTTTCTATTTTGATTTGATACTTTTTTGCCTCATCCTGTATCATTTTTTCTACTTCTTGTGCCTGCTCTTCAGAAATATTATTGGCTGAAATATCAATTTCCTTCGGATAGCGACTTTTTAACACATCTTCCATTCCAATGTAAAGGGAGACCGTGCTAGACAACATGACCAAGACCATTGTTGAAAGAATACAAATATTAGCTAGACCTACTGCGTTTTGTTTCATCCGATAAATCATGCCTGATACACTGATAAAGTGTTTAGTTTGATAATAGAAACCTTTGTTTTTTCGCATTAATTTTAATAGGGCTATTGTGCCGGCTGTAAACAATGCGTATGTCCCGATAATAACAAGTAGTACGGCTAAGAAAAACTTATTAAGCGCAGCTAATGGAGATTCAGTTACTAGTGCGATATAGTATCCGGATGCAAGTGCTGCCACCCCGATTATAACGAGAACCCATTTCGTTTTTGGTTCTTTTTCACCAACCTGACCGCCTCGCAATAATTCAATCGGTTTTGCTAGGTGAATATGTCTTAAATTGTTTAGAAGGGTTAGGACAAAAATGCCAAGAAAAAGGATCGATGTAACTCCTATTGATTTTATCGAAACAAAATACGTAAGCGACACATCAAAATGTAAAATATTATTTAAGAGCAGAAACATTAACTTGCCTATAATCATTCCGCTTGCTAATCCAATAGCAAGACTGAAGACAGTAACAAAAAAGGTCTCCCAAACAATCACTTTGGAAATATGCTTTTTCTCCATTCCAAGAATGTTGAAAAGTCCAAACTCCTTTTTTCGTCGTTTAATTAAAAAGCTATTAGTATAGAAGAGGAAAATAACTGAAAAGATCCCGATGACAATGTTGCCCAAATTTAAAATCATAATCAAGACTTCACCACCGGACATTTCTTTCAGACCCGGATTACCCGACATAAAATGCATCATGTAAAACATAGCAATGGTACCGATACATGTAAGAATATAAGGGATATACGTTTTCCGGTGTTTATTGATATTAGTTAGAGCAAGTTTGGTGTAGAAAAATCTACTCATTTCTATCACCGCCCGTTGCAATGATGTTTAATGTATCCGAGATTTTTTGGTACATCGCTTCATTGGATAAGGTTCCTTTATAGATTTGATGAAACACGGCACCATCTTTAATAAACAGAACGCGACTCGCGTGGCTGGCGGCCTTTGTACTATGGGTCACCATAAGAACCGTTTGGCCTCCTTGATTAATCTGTGAGAAAATCTGCAATAAATCATCAGAAGCACGCGAATCCAACGCACCGGTCGGCTCATCAGCAAGAACGAGTTTTGGATTCGTAATGAGCGCTCTCGCAACCGCTGCCCGCTGTTTTTGACCGCCGGAAACTTCATATGGGAATTTTGTTAAAATATCTTTAATCCTTAAGTTTTTGGCAAGCGGCTTTAAACGGTTACTCATTTCACTATATGATGTGCCGGATAATACGAGCGGTAAAAAGATATTGTCTTGCAATGAAAATGTATCGAGTAAGTTAAAGTCCTGAAAAACAAAGCCAAGATTTTTCCGACGAAATGCAGAAATTTCTTTTTCACTAATTGATACGATATCTTTGTCATTCAGTAAAACTTCGCCGCTGGTCGGTTTATCTAGAGCAGCTAAAATATTTAATAGAGTCGTCTTTCCAGAACCGGATTCGCCCATAATCGCAACATATTCCCCTTCTTCCACTGAAAAGCTAACGTCTGTAAGTGCCTGAACATGATTGCCACCGAACCGAGTTGTGTATACTTTTTTTAGATTTTTCACCTCTAGTACTGTCATGAAAAATTCCTCCGTTTCATCTGTAACTACTAGTTCAGTATAGCAATGGCTTCATTTTCACAGACATAGCTTTTGCTTACAAATAAGAGCTCAATCTTACAAAAATGTAAGGCTGAATAGTTACCGGTATCATTCCAGTCCGATTTCCTTCGTTTCCAAATCAATGATAACCTTTGTTCCTTTTCCTACCTCTGATTCAATGGTTATGTCGTGGGATAGCTTGGTCAATATTTGTTTGCAAAGATACAAACCAATCCCCGTAGATTGTTTAAAGGCACGACCATTGAATCCAGTAAAGCCCTTTTCAAATACACGGGGTAAATCCTCTCCTTGAATGCCTATTCCAGTATCTTCTATAACCAGCCTTTTATTTTTCCTATAAATTGAAATGGAACCTTCCTTTGTATACTTCAATGCATTGGATAGAATTTGCTCTATGACAAAGAGCAGCCATTTTTCATCCGTTAATACGGTACGGTTAAAATCCGAATAGTTCAGGCTGATTTTTTTCGTATAAACATTTTGGCATTTTTTCGGATCGCTTGTTTGATAATATCATCTAATTCATATTTCTTAAAAACAAGATCATTGGACATATTTTCTAAACGAAGATATTGCAGAACAAATTCAACATATTGTTCAATTTTAATCAATTCCAATTCCAATTCTGCTGTTTGCTCCTTTTGCTCTGATTGGAGAAGGAGCCGCATTGCCGCAATTGGTGTTTTGATCTGATGGGTCCAATGCGTAAAATAATCGACTAAATCTTTCTGTTTATTATCAGCTTGAACGGTCAATTCGTTCTTATTTTTATATAAAATATGCAGCAGTTCTTGATATTTCTGTTCAATTGCATTCTTTGGGACAGGCAATTGATCGATTTGTACCATAATAGTCTTTTCTGCGTTTTTTAACTTTTTGTATTGCTTCATAAATTTTAAAAAATCAACAACAAAAAAGACGAGGACAATATATGAACATAGAAGGATCGAGTAGAGGATTGGATCGAGGGGGTAGTGGCTAAGCGAAAAAACGATGGTAAAGCATAGGACAAAAAGGCAGAACAAGGCTATCGGTTTCCAGTTTTTATATAAATAGAGGAGAAATAAATTTTCTTTATGCTTATTCATATTAGTCCACCAAATAGCCGACTCCTTTCTTTGTTTTAATAAAATCATTTAGTCCAATTGCTTCTAATTTCTTTCGGAGACGGTTGATATTCACCGTTAGTGTATTATCATCAATAAAACTGTCCGTTTCCCATAGCCGCATCATTAGAACATCCCTTGAAACAGCCTTCCCTTTATTTTCAAAAAGAACATGCAAAATTTTTTGGTCGTTTTTGGTTAAATCGATTTTCTGGCCATTAAAGGTAACTGTTGCATCACTTATGTTTAGAATAGCCCCACGGTGTTCCAGCAAATTTGTTTGTCCGGTAAAATCGTAAGTGCGTCTAAGTAATGCTTGTACTTTGGAAGTAAGAATCGTCAGGTCGAAAGGTTTGGCAATAAAGTCATCCCCGCCCATATTAATAGCCATGACAATATTCATATTATCGGAAGCAGAAGAGATAAAGATAATCGGTACCTTAGATACTTTGCGAATTTCTTGACACAAGGTAAACCCGTTCACAAAAGGAAGAGAGATATCCAATAAAACTAGTTGCGGATCAAAAGAAACAAACTGTGTCATGACATTCTGGAAATCAGAAACATATTCCACTTCAAATCCCCACGGCTGAAGGTGATTCTTTACCGTTCTTGCAATGACCATATCATCTTCTACAATATATATCTTGTACATAATCTTAGCTCCGCTCGTCAGTCATTTTAATTAGATCCCCATTGCTAAATCAATCCGGTTACAATATACTTTGACGTAATTTAAAGGGATTTGTACTCTTCTTCACTACTATTTAAATTAAACCAAAAGGTCATTGAATAGAATGCCTCTGTTCTCAATAACAATGAATTTCTCATTTAACTGCTACTATTTCATCAGTTTAATTAATTTTATTTTACAATCAATGCCACATTTATTCTACAAAATGACCCTAAAATGGAAAAAAGCGCTGTTCCTTGCAGGAAAGCGCCCGATTTAGGAATTTTGAAATAATTATACTTTACCCAAATAGCTTCTTGTATATTTGGAATAACTATTTTTCCATATTTGCTGTATTTTTCAAATAAATTCGATAATGCAGCAATGAATAGATTATACTCCTTGTCGGTCTTTTTTGGGGAATAGGAAGCGGATAAGTACCTGCCCAAAAATCCATTAAGATCAAATTGCAAATCATTGCGAAAGTTTCTAAAATCATACTTTCCATCTTTAAAAAATTGCTGATAGACAATTGAAGTTTCCTCTATCCCACCACTAAAACCTTTAAAATTGGGGCAGTATTTTTGGCAAACTTCAGCACTCTCCCTGTTTATTTCGCTCGACCCATCCCGGCTATTCCATACAAGATTCACTTTCGCATCCTGTTTCAAAATCCGTTGGCATTTTAATCTGAACTTCTTTTTGTCGAACCAATGAAATGCCTGTGCCGTCGTAACTAAATCTAGACTATTATCATTTAAAGTTGTGTTTTCAGCCGTTGCCTTAATCGAAATAAAACGGGAATCAGGCATCAGCGATTGTTTCGCAACAGTTCTCATATCATCATTTGGTTCCACACCTATTACAGTAAATCCCCTATCAATCAGCTGCCTGCTTAATATTCCAGTCCCCGAGCCAATATCTGAATAATGCAATCCTCATTTAACCCAGCTTCAGTGATTAAATATTCAATATATTCATGAGGATAACTAGGACGGTATTTTGCATATACCTCAGTTTTTTATCTGTGAATTTATCTGTTGATTTCATAAAATCACCTTCTCCTTGATTCTTCAGACAAAATATTCACCATTTTGATTGTTTTGAAAAGCTGTACTCACGTATTTTACTCCTTCGGATTTAACAATTGTTCAAGTAAGACATATTACCGTTTTCCATTTCTTCTAAGAAAGTTTCGCAAATTCTGCGGGTTTGTTCCTTGTTTTGACTAACTATAGTATCAAACCTACTAATGGGGATATATTTCTCTTTTTCGGTTTGAAGAAGAACTAATTTCTCACGATACTCTTCCTTTTCAACTTCGTTCTCACCTTTATCTAACTTTTGATTAAGGAAAAAAATTTGAATATCAATCTTTTTTTCTTGTGTTAGTTCTTGTAAATAATTCTTTCATCGATTATTAAATTTACCACAATCTCAAAATACTCAGTTAAAGATTGTAGCCTCTTTGGAACAGGACAACGCTTTTTGACCCAATCGGAAAATTGCTGTGGAGTAATCCCTGCAGCCCTTCATATATTAACATACGAGACTTGATGCATATTATCTGGATTTTGTTCAGATATGCTTTTTTTGTTAAGCTCTTATCATTTTGAACTTAACAAATCAGTGTTATCAAAAGTGTTCCCTATGTAAGTTTTGTGTAAAATGAATTCAAATCTTATCGTTTTCTTCGTGTTCCTGAAAAACAAAAAATGCTGAGAAACATTGCTAAATCAATGGTTTCTCAGCATTTAATTTTTTAAAAATTGAACGTAAATTATTCTAACGATACCGGTGGCCGGGGTCGAACCGGCACTCCGTGAGGAACACGATTTTGAGTCGTGCGCGTCTGCCAATTCCGCCACACCGGCATATATAAAAGGAGACGATTAATATTTAATAATTGGAGGCGGCAACCGGATTTGAACCGGTGAATAAAGGTTTTGCAGACCTTGGCCTTACCACTTGGCTATGCCGCCAGATTAAAATGGAGCGGAAGACGGGATTCGAACCCGCGACCCCCACCTTGGCAAGGTGGTGTTCTACCACTGAACTACTTCCGCAGATGGCTGGGCTAGCAGGATTCGAACCTACGAATGACGGAGTCAAAGTCCGTTGCCTTACCGCTTGGCTATAGCCCAATAATAATTTATTATTACTATTCATTATACGAATTTATTTGATATATATTACTTAAAATATGGGGCGGCTGATGGGAATCGAACCCACGAGTGTCGGAACCACAATCCGATGCGTTAACCACTTCGCCACAACCGCCATAATGAATGGAAAGGGTATTAATTTCATAATCAATATTATATTATGGGGCGGCTGATGGGAATCGAACCCACGAATGTCGGAACCACAATCCGATGCGTTAACCACTTCGCCACAACCGCCATAATGAATGGCAGGGGTAGTAGGAATCGAACCCACATCAAAGGTTTTGGAGACCTTCGTTTTACCATTAAACTATACCCCTAAATGGTGGTGGGGGACGGATTCGAACCGCCGAACCCAAAGGGAGCGGATTTACAGTCCGCCGCGTTTAGCCACTTCGCTACCCCACCGTATACAAGACAGTGCCGGCCAGAGGACTTGAACCCCCAACCTACTGATTACAAGTCAGTTGCTCTACCAATTGAGCTAGGCCGGCATATTCATTTTTAATTCATTATTTAAATGGTGGCTCAGGACGGAATCGAACCGCCGACACAAGGATTTTCAGTCCTTTGCTCTACCGACTGAGCTACTGAGCCAAATGAAATATTACTTCCTAAACTAATTTTGCGATAAAAAGTGTGCGCCAAATCTCTTCTCGATTTGTTGCAAATTTTAAAAGTTTACCATTCGGTGATGTTTTGCTCTGTCGCTGTAATCTTTTAAAATTCTCTACCGACTGAGCTACTGAGCCAAACATTTTTTTAAATGGCGGTCCGGACGGGACTCGAACCCGCGACCTCCTGCGTGACAGGCAGGCATTCTAACCAACTGAACTACCGGACCAGATTGCGGGGACAGGATTTGAACCTGCGACCTTCGGGTTATGAGCCCGACGAGCTACCGGACTGCTCCACCCCGCGATAATAATATTTATTAGATTTCACAATGCTTGTTTTAAGCATTAGGACTGTCCCGATTTCAGGAAGCTTAGTCAAAAAGCAGCTCAATCGGTACAACTCGCAGTTTAATCGATGAAGTAACGCTCGTTGCTCCACCCCGCGACAATAATATTAATGGTGGAGGATGACGGGCTCGAACCGCCGACCCTCTGCTTGTAAGGCAGATGCTCTCCCAGCTGAGCTAATCCTCCGAAGCACAGGACGTGCGAGTGCATGCGTTGCGACAGGACGTCGCGCATTTAGCATGCCTTCTTAAAATGGTGACCCCTACGGGATTCGAACCCGTGTTACCGCCGTGAAAGGGCGGTGTCTTAACCGCTTGACCAAGGGGCCATTATATATTTATGTAAATGGCGGAGAGCAAGGGATTTGAACCCTTGAGACAGCTATAAACCGCCTACACGATTTCCAATCGTGCTCCTTCGGCCACTCGGACAGCTCTCCTAATGGCTCCGCAGGTAGGATTCGAACCTACGACCGTTCGGTTAACAGCCGAATGCTCTACCACTGAGCTACTGCGGAATGATAATAATAAAGCTGCTTGGCGGCGTCCTACTCTCACAGGGGGAGAGCCCCCAACTACCATCGGCGCTGAGAAGCTTAACTTCCGTGTTCGGGATGGGAACGGGTGTGACCTTCTCGCTATCGCCACCAAACCAATATCTTTATATTCTCATTTAAGAGATTTTCAAAGACATACTCTATTATAACTATTTTTTAGCTTTTTGCAAGAGGAAAATTTACAATTTCATTCCCTCAAAACTAGATAATGGTAAGAAGAAAAAAGAGTAATCTTAAAGCGTGTCCAGCTCCAGTGCCTAGGGGCTCGAGGTCTTAAGTCAATCCGTCAAGAAGGTTAAAGTACAACCTTCTCGCCGTCTCGTCTTAAGCTTGTCGCCCCTAAGCAAGGCACTTCCGCTTTTCGTTTTTGGTTAAGTCCTCGACCGATTAGTATTTGTCAGCTCCACGTGTCACCACGCTTCCACCTCAAACCTATCAACCTGATCATCTTTCAGGGGTCTTACTAGCTTGCGCTATGGGAAATCTCATCTCGAGGGGGGCTTCATGCTTAGATGCTTTCAGCACTTATCCCGTCCGCACATAGCTACCCAGCTATGCCTTTGGCAAGACAACTGGTACACCAGCGGTGCGTCCATCCCGGTCCTCTCGTACTAAGGACAGCTCCTCTCAAATTTCCTGCGCCCACGACGGATAGGGACCGAACTGTCTCACGACGTTCTGAACCCAGCTCGCGTACCGCTTTAATGGGCGAACAGCCCAACCCTTGGGACCGACTACAGCCCCAGGATGCGATGAGCCGACATCGAGGTGCCAAACCTCCCCGTCGATGTGGACTCTTGGGGGAGATAAGCCTGTTATCCCCGGGGTAGCTTTTATCCGTTGAGCGATGGCCCTTCCATGCGGAACCACCGGATCACTAAGCCCGACTTTCGTCCCTGCTCGACTTGTAGGTCTCGCAGTCAAGCTCCCTTGTGCCTTTACACTCTACGAATGATTTCCAACCATTCTGAGGGAACCTTTGGGCGCCTCCGTTACTCTTTAGGAGGCGACCGCCCCAGTCAAACTGCCCACCTGACACTGTCTCCCGCCCCGATAAGGGGCGCGGGTTAGAATTTCAATACAGCCAGGGTAGTATCCCACCGATGCCTCCACCGAAGCTGGCGCTCCGGCTTCCTAGGCTCCTACCTATCCTGTACAAGCTGTACCGAAATTCAATATCAGGCTACAGTAAAGCTCCACGGGGTCTTTCCGTCCTGTCGCGGGTAACCTGCATCTTCACAGGTACTATAATTTCACCGAGTCTCTCGTTGAGACAGTGCCCAGATCGTTACGCCTTTCGTGCGGGTCGGAACTTACCCGACAAGGAATTTCGCTACCTTAGGACCGTTATAGTTACGGCCGCCGTTTACTGGGGCTTCAATTCAGAGCTTCGCTTACGCTAACCCCTCCTCTTAACCTTCCAGCACCGGGCAGGCGTCAGCCCCTATACTTCGCCTTGCGGCTTCGCAGAGACCTGTGTTTTTGCTAAACAGTCGCCTGGGCCTATTCACTGCGGCTCATCCGGGCTATTCACCCAAATGAGCACCCCTTCTCCCGAAGTTACGGGGTGATTTTGCCGAGTTCCTTAACGAGAGTTCTCTCGCTCACCTTAGGATTCTCTCCTCGCCTACCTGTGTCGGTTTGCGGTACGGGCACCTGTTACCTCGCTAGAGGCTTTTCTTGGCAGTGTGGATTCAGGAACTTCGGTACTCTATTTCCCTCGCCGTCACAGCTCAGCCTTCACGATAATGGGATTTGCCTCATTATCAGCCTAACTGCTTGGACGCGCTATTCCAGCAGCGCGCTTACCCTATCCTCCTGCGTCCCCCCATTGCTCAAACGGTAATTTGGTGGTACAGGAATATCAACCTGTTGTCCATCGCCTACGCTTTTCAGCCTCGGCTTAGGTCCCGACTAACCCTGAGCGGACGAGCCTTCCTCAGGAAACCTTAGGCATTCGGTGGATGGGATTCTCACCCATCTTTCGCTACTCATACCGGCATTCTCACTTCTAAGCGCTCCACTAGTCCTTACGGTCTAGCTTCAACGCCCTTAGAACGCTCTCCTACCACGGACACCATACGGTGTCCATCCACAGTTTCGGTGATACGTTTAGCCCCGGTACATTTTCGGCGCAGAGTCACTCGACCAGTGAGCTATTACGCACTCTTTAAATGGTGGCTGCTTCTAAGCCAACATCCTGGTTGTCTAAGCAACTCCACATCCTTTTCCACTTAACGTATACTTTGGGACCTTAACTGGTGGTCTGGGCTGTTTCCCTCTTGACTACGGATCTTATCACTCGCAGTCTGACTCCCATGGATAAGTCTTTGGCATTCGGAGTTTGTCTGAATTCGGTAACCCGATGGGGGCCCCTAGTCCAAACAGTGCTCTACCTCCAAGACTCTTACTACATGAGGCTAGCCCTAAAGCTATTTCGGAGAGAACCAGCTATCTCCAAGTTCGATTGGAATTTCTCCGCTACCCACACCTCATCCCCGCACTTTTCAACGTGCGTGGGTTCGGTCCTCCATCCAGTGTTACCTGGACTTCAACCTGGACATGGGTAGGTCACCTGGTTTCGGGTCTACGACCACATACTACATTCGCCCTATTCAGACTCGCTTTCGCTGCGGCTCCGTCTTCTCAACTTAACCTCGCATGTAATCGTAACTCGCCGGTTCATTCTACAAAAGGCACGCCATCACCCGTTAATGGGCTCTGACTACTTGTAGGCACACGGTTTCAGGAACTATTTCACTCCCCTTCCGGGGTGCTTTTCACCTTTCCCTCACGGTACTGGTTCACTATCGGTCACTAGGGAGTATTTAGCCTTGGGAGATGGTCCTCCCTGCTTCCGACGGGATTTCACGTGTCCCGCCGTACTCAGGATCCACTCTGGAGGGAACGAAGTTTCAACTACAGGGCTTTTACCTTCTCTGGCCGGCCTTTCCAGACCTGTTCATTTACCTCATTCCTTTGTAACTCCGTGTAGAGTGTCCTACAACCCCAAGAGGCAAGCCTCTTGGTTTGGGCTAATCCCGTTTCGCTCGCCGCTACTCAGGGAATCGCGTTTGCTTTCTCTTCCTCCGGGTACTTAGATGTTTCAGTTCCCCGGGTCTGCCTTCTCTACCCTATGTATTCAGGTAAAGATACTGTTCCATTACGAACAGCGGGTTCCCCCATTCGGAAATCTCCGGATCAAAGCTTACTTACAGCTCCCCGAAGCATATCGGTGTTAGTCCCGTCCTTCATCGGCTCCTAGTGCCTAGGCATTCACCGTGCGCCCTTTCTAACTTAACCTGTTCGGCTAATGATAAGCGGCGTATCTCTGCGTCACCTGCGCTCGTTCACCTCCTCATGTGCTGAAGCACACTCCGGGGTTCACTCACTTGGTTCCTTGATCTACTTGCTTCTCATTACCCTCACAATTCGTAAGAATTGTGATTGGTTTTAAACTCTATTAAATAATAGAGAGAAATACTAAAATGGCGATTACTCGGTTTTTCTTCTTCTTTCATTATCTAGTTTTCAAGGAACGAGGCTACTGACTTCAATCACATCGTGAATAAGCTTCTTTGATAAAGCTTCGTGCTGCCTTGCGACGAGCTGAAGAATTACTTCCTCGAATATGCTGTGGCGCTGGAGCAAATACTCTTTACATTCACGAATCAATATAAAGTTAAGCAGCTATTTCATCTTACTTACGCAAGATAATTTAGAGAGATTGTTCTCTCAAAACTGAACGAACAAATGACGTCTTTTTATGAAGTTTCCACTTCATATTGTCTAGCTTCGGCTCCTATCGACTAGTAGACTTCCTTCTTCTTCCTACGATAAGTCAACATCGTTTCGCTATCGCTTAACGTGTTTCCTTTATCTCGTCAGAAGCAGTCCAGTCTATACGTCGATGAACAGTCGCCTCAGCCTTTCATTTTCCTTAGAAAGGAGGTGATCCAGCCGCACCTTCCGATACGGCTACCTTGTTACGACTTCACCCCAATCATCTGTCCCACCTTAGGCGGCTGGCTCCAAAAGGTTACCCCACCGACTTCGGGTGTTACAAACTCTCGTGGTGTGACGGGCGGTGTGTACAAGGCCCGGGAACGTATTCACCGCGGCATGCTGATCCGCGATTACTAGCGATTCCGGCTTCATGCAGGCGAGTTGCAGCCTGCAATCCGAACTGAGAATGGTTTTATGGGATTGGCTTAACCTCGCGGTCTCGCAGCCCTTTGTTCCATCCATTGTAGCACGTGTGTAGCCCAGGTCATAAGGGGCATGATGATTTGACGTCATCCCCACCTTCCTCCGGTTTGTCACCGGCAGTCACCTTAGAGTGCCCAACTGAATGCTGGCAACTAAGATCAAGGGTTGCGCTCGTTGCGGGACTTAACCCAACATCTCACGACACGAGCTGACGACAACCATGCACCACCTGTCACTCTGTCCCCCGAAGGGGAAAGCCCTATCTCTAGGGTTGGCAGAGGATGTCAAGACCTGGTAAGGTTCTTCGCGTTGCTTCGAATTAAACCACATGCTCCACCGCTTGTGCGGGCCCCCGTCAATTCCTTTGAGTTTCAGCCTTGCGGCCGTACTCCCCAGGCGGAGTGCTTAATGCGTTTGCTGCAGCACTAAGGGGCGGAAACCCCCTAACACTTAGCACTCATCGTTTACGGCGTGGACTACCAGGGTATCTAATCCTGTTCGCTCCCCACGCTTTCGCGCCTCAGTGTCAGTTACAGACCAGAAAGTCGCCTTCGCCACTGGTGTTCCTCCACATCTCTACGCATTTCACCGCTACACGTGGAATTCCACTTTCCTCTTCTGCACTCAAGTTCCCCAGTTTCCAATGACCCTCCCCGGTTGAGCCGGGGGCTTTCACATCAGACTTAAGGAACCACCTGCGCGCGCTTTACGCCCAATAATTCCGGACAACGCTTGCCACCTACGTATTACCGCGGCTGCTGGCACGTAGTTAGCCGTGGCTTTCTGGTTAGGTACCGTCAAGGTACCGGCAGTTACTCCGATACTTGTTCTTCCCTAACAACAGAGTTTTACGATCCGAAAACCTTCATCACTCACGCGGCGTTGCTCCGTCAGACTTTCGTCCATTGCGGAAGATTCCCTACTGCTGCCTCCCGTAGGAGTCTGGGCCGTGTCTCAGTCCCAGTGTGGCCGATCACCCTCTCAGGTCGGCTACGCATCGTGGCCTTGGTGAGCCGTTACCTCACCAACTAGCTAATGCGCCGCGGGCCCATCTGTAAGTGATAGCAAAAGCCATCTTTCAGCTTTTCCTCATGGGAGGAAAAGAGTTATCCGGTATTAGCTCCGGTTTCCCGAAGTTATCCCCGTCTTACAGGCAGGTTGCCCACGTGTTACTCACCCGTCCGCCGCTAACTTTTGGGAGCAAGCTCCCAAAAGTTCGCTCGACTTGCATGTATTAGGCACGCCGCCAGCGTTCGTCCTGAGCCAGGATCAAACTCTCCAATAAGATGTGAGTTGATTAGCTCATAAATTGTCTTTTCAAAAAAGACTAAAGATTTAACGTTGACGTTTTTGTTCGTTCAGTTTTCAAAGAACAAAGCAACTAACTTCAATCACATGATGAATAACCTCTTCGAATCTACTTCATGCAGCTTTGCGACGAGCTGAGGATTTACTTCCCCGAGTAACCCGCGGCGCAGGAGCAAGGTTTTTATTCGATCTGCAACTGATTTTAGTAAGCTGTTTTTTCATCCAGTCGCCTCAACAGCGACTTTTCTAATATAACATGTGTTGTTATCGTTGTCAATACTTTTTTAAAGGATATTCCGTCGGCCACACTTTGTTTTTTCAAACATTTTGCAGCGACGGATATTAATATACCAAGTATTAAATTAAAGGTCAATACCTTTTTATTATTTTTTCACAATAATTTTTTGCCGATCTTATAGTATCGATGATATATACCGTGTCCCTTCGTTTCTTTCTCAATAACTTCTATTACTCGCTTATCAATTAAATATTCAAGAAGCATCTCTAAATCAACAGAATAAAGTTTCAATTCTTCATGATTAATTATTTCTTGAATAGACCAAGCTTCTTTTTCTGAAAGAACATTAACTAAGTGACTAACACCACTCTTCATTTTTGAATGAATCAAAAACTCACTCGCTAAAAAAAGCAATTCTAATCGTTTGTCTAATGCTTCTGTGCTTGTAACTAGTTCTTCATATAATTTTATGATTTCTGGTTCAATTTGTTTTACTTGCTGCCAGACGGTCACTTCAGGATGAAACCCATTTTCGATAATGGCTAATCTTGCAAGATGGTGAAGAGAATGAACAACATGATTATAAGTATCTAGATATTGGGCTTTTTCAAATAGAGCTTTACCATCCATATAACGTCGGATTAATTTGGCAAATTCTAATCCCATCTTTAATTTACGCCCATAAAACGGAAACTCTTTTAATTCCGTTTTGATTTTTTGAATATATTCATTGCGATCAAACGTGACTTTCCCATTATAAAGCCAATCAAAAATTTTCTTATTCGAGCCTAGCAATAGCCATTCTTTTAATTGTTGATCGGTTACGATATGAAGCGCAGCTTTTTTGTCGTGATATGTATAATGTTTTATAGAGATAGGGGATACCGCTTCTTTTACTAATACAAGTATGATTACATCGAACGTATCTGTGACGGATATGTCCTTTTGACCTTTTTCTATTGCCAATACACCTAATGTATTTGACTGGCTTGCTCGTTCCTGATAAATAGGGCGGAGAATGTCTTCCATCTTCTTCATTCCTCCATATTATTGATGGAATATATCTTCGACAATTTTTGAATATAATCCTCCTAAAGAAAAAGAAAAGGATAAGATTATCTAACTTTCTTTTTATTTTCTACTTATTGATATGGTATAGTTATCATTTAGGAGGGACTAGTATGGCAAAATATTCGAGTAAAATTAATAAAATTAGAACCTTTGCTCTTAGTTTAATATTTGTTGGTTTTATTGTTATGTATTTCGGTATCTTTTTTAGAAATTCCCCAATCGTCATGACAATATTTATGTTACTAGGCACTATCTTCATTATCGCAAGCACTGTCGTATATTTTTGGATAGGGATGTTATCGACAAAAACGGTACAAGTCGTTTGTCCAAATTGCGGTAAATATACGAAAATTCTTGGTCGTGTAGATTTATGTATGTATTGCAACGAACCGTTAACACTTGATAAAAAGCTTGAGGGCAGAGAATTTGATGAAAAATATAATAAAAAGTTAAAATAAAAAAACTCGGCAATTTTTGTCGAGTTTTTTACATATTCTCTAACTTCATGCCGTCATTAATGGGCTTCTATACTGGCACAGTCGGGACAAGTTCCGTAAATTTCCATACGGTGATGACTAATTTTAAATCCTGTCACATGAGAAGCTAGATGCTCAACCTCATCAAGTCCAGGATAATGAAAATCAACAATTTTGCCGCACTTTTCACAAATAACATGATAATGATGTGAGGTTACAAAATCAAACCGACTTGAGGAATCTCCGTACGTTAATTCTTTTACAAGGCCAACTTCACGAAATACTCTTAAATTATTGTAAACTGTTGCCACACTCATATTAGGGAATTTACCTTCTAGTGCTTTATAAATATCATCGGCTGTTGGATGTGACATTGAGTTTATTAAATATTCAAGTATCGCATGACGCTGAGGTGTAATGCGAACTCCGGTATCTTTTAATGTTTCCAGCGCTTCTTTTAACTGTATTTGTGCCACCGCCATGCACCTCTTTTCTAAAAAGAATTATTACTTTATAATCTTTATAAATAGTGTACTAATTAATTGCCACTTTTGTCAACATAACAAACTCCATAACTCCAAAGATATTTCTTCCTCCAATCAACGATGTTCATTCTTATTATATTATATGTATGATGTATACATTTAAAAACAAAAAAGCTCCTTTTTAACTTAAAAACTTAGTTAAAAGAAAAAGCGAATCTATAATGATTCGCTTCAAAAATATATCTGAGGAGGTATGCCCTAATAAAAGGATATTCAAAACTTGTTCAGATGAATGGACAAATGCCTTGAAACAAAAAAATAGGCTACTAATTTACCTCATTCATGTCAAATTTTCCTTAATAAATTGAAGTGATTCTTCAACATGCCCCTTTACCTTTACTTTTCTCCATTCCTTTACTATTTTACCGTCCTTATCAATAATAAAGGTCGAACGTTCAATTCCCATATATTCTTTTCCAAAATTCTTTTTCAATTTCCAAACGTCGTATGCTTTTGCAGCCGCATGCTCTTCATCAGCTAGTAAAACAAAAGGCAAGCCATGCTTTTCAATAAATTTCTCGTGTTTGCCTAACGGGTCAGGACTTACTCCTAATATGACAGCATTTAATTCGGAAAAACTCTCATAGTGATCTCTAAAATCACAAGCTTGGGTCGTGCACCCTGGGGTCATATCCTTAGGATAAAAATAAAGAACGATATTTTTCCCACGATAATCAGACAGCCTAATCGTTTCGCCATTACTTGCTTCAAGCGCAAAATCCGGAGCAAGTTCTCCTATTTCCACTCCCATTTCGAAATCCCTCCATGTTAAACTATTATTATCATAAGCCTATCTAATTTAATTCATAAATACAACTAACTCGTTTTGAGATTACCAGCTTATTGCTATTTCTCCATTTCAAATACAGCCATGAAAACAAATGCTGCTGGAATTGTATAGCCAATTAATGCTTCAACAACGGCTATCATTCTTCCAATGCCAATTGGTGCAATATCCCCATATCCAACTGAAAATAAGGTCACTGCACTGAAATAAAATCCCGTCTCTAAACGATTAACAAAACTACCATCCATCCCTGCAGTGTCCTCTATAAAAACTTCAAACCCTCTCATTTCAAGAAGAATATATATTAATCCAAATCCAATCATGACCGTTACATAAATAGAAGTTAAATACATAAAGTTTTCAAAGGAAACTTTCTTTCCTTTAATTCGGTGAGGAATAAACAAAGTCCGCAAGCTCATAACCATACAAAAAACAATCATGACAAGGGAAATATAAAAAACCATGCTACTCCCTCTCTCCTAATTTAGCTCTTATAATCTATACGCTTTCTTCATATATAGTATGACAAGCTTCCCAGTCTTCTTGCTTTAAAAAAGTCGCAATTATTAAACGGAGCAGTGCAGCACTTAAACATGTTAAAATATTAACGAATAAATCAAGCTCTGTTCATCTCATTAAGGAGGATTACTATGCAGTTTACAAATTCTGAACGTATATACAACCAAGCACTTGATCATATTGTTGGCGGTGTGAATAGTCCATCCCGCTCCTATAAAGCTGTCGGAGGAGGCGCTCCAGTTGTAATGGAACGAGCTCAAGGCGCTTATTTCTGGGATGTAGATGGCAATCAATATATTGATTATTTAGCAGCCTACGGTCCAATCATTACTGGGCATGCACATCCACATATTACAGAAGCGATAAAAAAAGCAGCAGAAACAGGTGTGCTCTATGGTACCCCTACACCACACGAAGTGAAATTTGCTGAAATGTTAAAGGAAGCAATGCCAAATTTAGAAAAAGTCCGTTTTGTTAACTCTGGTACTGAAGCTGTTATGACAACAATACGAGTTGCACGTGCATACACCGGTAGAGACAAAATTATTAAATTTGCTGGCTGTTACCATGGACATTCAGACCTCGTTCTCGTTGCTGCAGGCTCAGGGCCTTCAACATTAGGAACACCCGATTCTGCTGGCGTTCCAAAAAGTATTGCTCAGGAAGTGATCACGGTTCCATTTAATGATATTGAGCCTTATAAAGAGGCCTTAGAAAAATGGGGCGACCAAATCGCGGCTGTTCTTGTTGAGCCGATTGTTGGCAACTTTGGGATTGTAGAACCGAAACCAGGTTTTCTTGAACAAGTTAATGAATTAACACATGCTGCCGGTGCACTTGTTATTTATGATGAAGTCATTACAGCTTTCCGTTTCATGTACGGTGGTGCTCAAGACCTGCTTGGAGTAACTCCTGACTTAACAGCTATGGGGAAAATTATTGGTGGTGGCTTGCCCATTGGTGCATACGGTGGAAAAAAAGAAATAATGGAAACCGTCGCTCCATTAGGCCCTGCCTATCAAGCTGGTACGATGGCAGGAAATCCAGCTTCGATTTTAGCTGGTATTGCTTGCCTTGAAGTATTGAAACAAAAAGGTGTTTATGAGTACCTTGACAAGCTAGGAGCCATTTTAGAGGATGGAATTACGGCAGCTGCGCAAAAATTCAACATTCCCATTACGATTAACCGTTTAAAAGGTGCTTTAACCATTTATTTTACAAATGAAGTAGTCGTCAATTATGAACAAGCTGAAAACACGAACGGTGAGATGTTTGCAAAATTCTTTAAGCTAATGCTTAAACAAGGAATTAATCTTGCTCCTTCTAAATATGAAGCTTGGTTCGTAACGATTGCCCATACAGAGGAAAACATTCATGCAACTATTCAAGCAGTCGAAAATGCTTTCGAAGCCTTAAACGAATAATCAATAACTCCAAATCCGTCTGAAAGACATAGCCATTCAGACGGATTTACATAATTCCTCCACCTTTTTTCTTGAAAAAAGAAACACTTCACATATACAATACAACTTAATCCATACTCACCATATAAAAGGATATAAAATGTTCATTGTACTTCTTTCAAGATCCCTGTATAGTACATTCATAAAGAAAAGAAGAAGCCTCTTCTGCAAGAAAGGAAAAAAATTAGTATGAAGCTTGGCGCCCGCATACTTAAAACGGGAATCGCAATTATTTTATCATTATTTTTATCACAGTTATTTCAACTTCCATCCCCTGTCTTTGCAGCAATCGCAGCAATATTCGCTGTGCAGCCAACCATTTATCGATCATTTCTATCGATAATTGAACAAATTCAAGGGAATATCATTGGGGCCGTCATCGCAGCGATATTTGTGCTGTCATTTGGCAATCATATTTTTATCATTGGATTAGCCGCCATTATTGTCATTTCGATTAATCTAAAGTTAAAACTAGAAAACACCATTTCTTTATCACTTGTGACGATGCTCGTTATTATGGAAACGCCTAGTGACACTTTCTTTCAATTTTCACTAATGCGCTTCTCTACGATCATGCTTGGCGTTTTTTCTGCATTTATCGTAAATTTTGTATTTTTACCACCTAAGTATGAGAAAAAGCTTTATTTCGAAATCTCTAATATTACAGAGGAAACGACGAAATGGATTAGGCTTACAATTAGACATGCTTCTGAGCATAAGCTACTAAAGAATGATATTGGAAAAATGAAAGCGGCTGTACGAAGTCTTGATCATTTATATTTAATGTATAAGGAAGAACGAAATTATTTAAAAAGAGATACTTGGCAGAAGGCTAGAAAGCTTGTAATTTATCGACAAATGATTTCGACTGTGAAACGATCATTAGAAACTTTAAGAAAGCTGCATCGCTTTGAGAACAATTTGCAAGAAATGCCAGCTGAGTTCCAAAACATTGTCCAACAACAGCTTGATTGTCTCATCCATTACCATGAACATGTCATGTTAAAATTTATCGGGAAAGTACGTCCTCAAGTAACATTTGAAGAAGGCGACATTTATTTAAACAGAAAAGAGCTTGCTCAACTTTTCTTTTCAAAGCAAAAAGAAGCGAATGTATTAAATGAAGCGACGTTGACCCATACAATGCAAATTATTTCAGCAATTATTGATTATGACGAGCAAGTGGAACATCTTGATAAACTAATCACAAGTTTGCAAACACACCATAAAAAAGTCGGTAAAGTCTCTATGGAAGAGTAAAAGCAGCTGATTATCAGCTGCTTTTCTTATTGTTTAGCCTTTCATTCTTGGATCAAGCGCGTCTCTTAGGCCGTCCCCCATTAGATTAAATCCTAGTACAGTTAACATAATGGCTAAACCAGGAAAAATCATTGTCCATGGCGCTTGCATTAAAAATGGTCTTGCATCAGACAGCATTTTTCCCCATTCGGGTTCTGGTGCCGTTGCCCCTAACCCAATAAACCCTAAGGCAGCTGCTTCAATAATCGCTGTTGCGATGGCCAGTGTACCTTGGACGATAATGGGTGCCATACTATTTGGCAGCACATGAAAAAACAAGATTCGTTTATTGCTCAGGCCAACTGCTTTTGCAGCGATAATATACTCTTCCTGTTTAACACTTAAAACACGAGAGCGAATGAGCCGTCCAAAGTTTGGAATATTAATAATGGCAATGGCAATCAACGCATTTTTCAATGATGGACCGAGAACAGCTACAATGGCAATGGCTAGCAATATACTAGGAAAAGCTAACATAATATCAAAAATACGTGATATGACAGCATCTACCCATTTACCATAATAACCTGCAATAATTCCAAGTAAACATCCAACCATGATTGATCCAAAAACAGCTAAAAAACCAACCCATAATGAAATTCTTGCTCCAAAAATGACTCTGGATAAAATATCTCTCCCGAAATCATCTGTGCCAAACCAGTGCTCGCTTGAGGGAGGCAGCAATCTTTTTGCCAGCACTTGCTCTTTAAAGCCATATGGGGCAATGATCGGTGCAAAAACAGCTAATAAAATGAAGAATACTACAATCACCGCTCCAATTACGGCTAATTTATTTTTTCTAAAGCTTCTCCACGCATCTAACCAAGGGGAAACAGCTTTTTCTTCCTCTTTATTACGTAAAGGCTGTACATTTTTATTTGTTAATAGTTCCAAGCGAAAACTGCCTCCTCTCTAGTTATATTTAATCCGTGGATCAATAACTGCATAAAGCAAGTCGACAAATAAATTTATCATGACAAAAATAAAAGCAATCACTAATATCCCTGATTGAACAACTGGATAATCTCGATAGTTTATTGCATCATAAATATAACGACCAATACCAGGCCAACTAAAAATGGTTTCTGTTAAAATAGCCCCACCTAGCAGCAATCCTGTTTGTAAACCAATGATTGTTATTACTGGGATGATGGCATTTTTCAAAGAATGCTTATAGACAACCCAAAACATTCTTAACCCTTTTGCCCTCGCAGTTCGAACGAAGTCAGATCTCATGACCTCCAGCATCGTAGAACGGGTAATTCTTGCGATAATTGCCATTGGGATCGTTGCTAAAGCAAAGCTCGGTAGAACTAAATGTTTCACAACATCGAGAAACTGATCTGTTCTCCCTTGTAGTAATGTATCGATCATATAAATATTCGTCATGGCTGTAATAGGATTCCTTACTTCCTCGCGACCTGAAGTTGGAAACCAATCAAGATTGATAGCGAAAATCCACTGCTCCATTAGGCCTAACCAAAATATAGGCATGGACACTCCTATGAGAGCTAGTACCATAGCAATGTAATCAAACCATGAGTTTTGAAACCAGGCGCTAATGATGCCAGCATTCACACCAATAAAAATCGCTATTGCCATAGCACAAAACGACAATTCGATCGTTGCTGCTAAGTATGGCCAAATCTCTGTGCTAATCGCTGACTTCGTGCGAATCGAATCTCCTAAATCACCTGTCAAAAGACCTCCTAAATATTTTACATATTGAATATACCAAGGCTCATCAAGCCCTAATTGCTTTGTTAATTCTGCAATTGCTTCCTTTGTCGCTAATTGACCTAATATAATTTGGGCAGGATTGCCAGGAATTGCCCGAATTATAAAAAACACAATTAAAGATAGACCAAGTAAAACAGGTATTAATGAAAAAATCCGTTTAATTATATATGAAAGCATTTTTCCACCTCTCTATTCAGAAGGCATTGCTAAGACTTTGATTGTTACCCTTTTATGTTTAATAGAAAAGGGAGTTCGTGAATGAAACTCCCTTTTCAAATGAATGTTCTTATTTAAATTCAACAGTTGTTAGGATGTCAGAACCTGTTGGATGCGGCAAGAAGCCAGATATATTTGCCTTTCCAGCTAAAACAGGCAGAGAATGAACTAATGGAATCCATGGTGCATCATCCTTGATAATTAACTGAGCCTGCTTATAAAGCTCAGTTCGTTCTGCTTCATCCGTACTTGATTGTGCTTTAATAAGTAGATCATGCACTTCAGAGTTTTTATAATAGGCATAGTTATTCGATCCAATTGCGTCTTCATCTAATAGAACATATAAGAAGTTGTCTGCATCTCCATTATCACCCGTCCATCCGAGAAGGAATGTATCTGCTTCCCCATCTTTTGCTTTATCTAAATAAGTACCCCATTCATAGCTAACAATCTTTGCTTTAACACCGATTGCTTCAAAATTTGCTTGCAGTGCTTCAGCTATTTTTTGTCCGTCAGGCATATATGGTCTAGGTACAGGCATTGCCCATAGCTCCATTTCAAAGCCATTCTCAAAGCCTGCTTCCTTCAACAGCTCTTTCGCTTTCTCTGGATTATAATCATAATCCACAACTTCATCATTATATCCAGCAATAACAGGTGGCATTGGATTCTTTGCTGGATCAGCAGCTCCAGCATAAAACGCATCGATTAATGATTGTTTATCAACTGCATGATTAAGCGCTTGACGAACGAGTTTATTTTGTAAAGGTCCACGTGTATTTGTTAATCCAACATAGGCAATATTCATCGAGGGCCGATTGAACACTTGGAGATCAGCATTTCCTTCAATTGCGGTAACATCACTAAAGTTCACCCCATCAATCAGGTCAACCTCGCCAGCCGATAACGCATTTAAACGGGCCGAATTTTCAGGAATTGATCGGAAAATCACAGTATCTAATTTTGGGAGGCCTTCTTGCCAGTAATTATCATTTTTCACAATGGTTATTCGATCATTTCGCTTCCATTCTTTAAATACAAATGGTCCCGTTCCAACCGGGTTTTCATTAAATTTATCGCCAAATTTTTCAATGGCTGTTGGGCTTGCAATTCCAAATGGCGACATCGCCAAATTTTTATAAAACGGTGCGATTACTTGGTTTAGCGTAAATTCAACGGTAAATTCATCTACCGCCTTTACTTCCTTGATTTTGTCACCAAACTGTGAGTTATAATAGTAGAATTGTTCAGCATTTCCGACTTTCCAACGTTCAAAATTAAATACTACGGCATCCGCATTAAAGTCTGTTCCATCATGAAATTTAATTCCTTCACGCAGCTTTAACGTATGCTTTAATCCGTCTTCACTTGCTTCCCATTCAGTCGCCAGTCCTGGCTCTATCTCTGTGTCCTGCTTCCCGAAGTTAATTAATGTTTCGAAAAGATTCACAGTTACCTTAAAGGCTTCTCCTTCTGTAGTGGCTGCAGGATCAAGGGAGGTTGAATCTCCACCTCGTCCGAATACAAGAGTCGTATTTTTTTCTCCTTCAGTCCCTTTTTCCGCCTCATTTTCTTGGCTTCCTTCATTTTCATTCGAAGATGGTGAAGTAGTAGTTTTATTGCCACACCCCACTAATGCGAACGATAATAAGAACGCAAATACGATAAGCAATAGACCATTACGCTTTCTCATTGTTATCCCCCTTTTTCTTTGCTTGCACCATCTTAAACAGGTGCGATGTTTTTTTATCAACAATGCAGACTATAGCCCTGTACACAATTCACTTAAGATTAGTCGTATACAAATGACAAGCTGCAAAATGACCTTGTTCAATTTCCGTTAATTGAGGTCTTTCTGATTTGCAAACATCCAAGCATTCTGTACATCTCGTATGGAATGCACAGCCTTGAGGCGGGTTTGCAGGACTAGGTATATCTCCTGCTAATAGGGATCTTTCCTGCTTTAGATCGGGATCGGGAA
The DNA here is from genome assembly GCF_046351715.2 of Cytobacillus sp. Bva_UNVM-123. NCBI lineage: Bacteria > Bacillati > Bacillota > Bacilli > Caryophanales > Bacillaceae > Cytobacillus > Cytobacillus sp. Bva_UNVM-123. The sequence continues at coordinate 1,492,568 of NZ_CM177772.1, read as the reverse complement.
CTGGCACGGCATTTAATAAAGCTTTCGTATATGGATGAAGTGGTTTTTCGTATAATTGTTTTGCTGTTGTAATCTCAACCAATCTGCCAAGATACATAACCCCTACTCGATCACTTATATGCTTCACCACACTTAAATCATGTGCGATGAAAATATATGTAAGCCGAAATTCCTTTTGTAAATCTTCAAGTAAATTCAAGACTTGTGATTGAATCGAAACATCTAATGCTGATACAGGTTCATCCGCAATAATTAGCTTCGGCCTTGTCATTAATGCTCTTGCAATCCCAATACGCTGCCTTTGGCCTCCACTAAATTGGTGGGGATATCTTTTCGCATGATAGCTACTTAAACCGACTACCTCCAACATTTCTTTTATTTTTTGCTTTCGTTCCTCTTTTTTCATCTTTTCATGAACGATAAGCGGCTCCTCCAAAATTTTCTCAACTGTATGGCGAGGGTTTAGAGAAGCAAAAGGATCTTGAAAAACCATCTGCATATGTTTACGCATTCTTCTCATGTCAGTGTCATTTAAGTTTGTAAGCTCTTTTCCTTCGAAAATGACTTTCCCTTCACTCGGTTCAATTAAACGCATTAGCATCCGACCTGTAGTCGATTTACCACAACCGGATTCACCGACGATTCCAAGTGTTTCCCCTTTATGAACGAAAAAGCTAATATCGTCGACTGCTTTCACTTCGCCCATTTTTTTGCCGAATATCCCCCCGGTTATGGGAAAATATTTTTTTAATCCTTTCACTTCAAGTAAAATATCAGTCATTTTTTTCACCCCCAGAACGATGTAAAAAACAGCGTACATAATGCTCTGTTTGCTCAATCTGATAAAGAGGTGGATTTTCTTTAAGGCATTTATCATGGACAAATTCACATCTTGCAGCAAATCGACAGCCTGTTTGAATGGAACCAGGCTGAGGGACATTACCAGGAATAGAATATAAACGTTCCTTATTTTCACGAATATCAGGGATTGATTGAAGAAGTCCAATCGTGTAGGGATGTTTCGGATTTTTAAATACTTCCCTAACGTTCGCTTCTTCTACAATTTTTCCGGCATACATAACGATGACACGTTCACATAATTCTGCCACTACTCCAAGGTCATGAGTAATCATAATGATAGCTGTTTCAAGTTTCTCATTAAGACTTTTCATTAAGGAAAGGATTTGGGCCTGTATCGTTACGTCAAGTGCAGTTGTTGGTTCATCGGCAATTAATAACCTCGGATGACACGAAAGTGCCATCGCAATCATTACCCGCTGCCTCATTCCTCCAGAAAGCTGATGAGGGTACTCGTTCATGATTTCCTCAGGTCGTGGCAATCCAACTAGCTTTAGCATGTCAACCGCTTCCCGAAAAGCTGCTCTTTTTTTGATATTTTTATGAATCGAAATTCCTTCTACTAACTGATTCCCGATCGTAAATAAAGGATTTAGCGAAGTCATTGGTTCTTGAAAGATCATCGCAATTTCATTCCCTCTTATTTCACGCATTCTCTTTTCTGAAGAATAAACTAAGTTTTCTCCATTAAGTAAAATTTCTCCGCCAACTATTTTCCCAGGCGGCTTCGGAATTAATTTCATGATGGATAAGGATGTGACACTTTTTCCACAGCCAGACTCTCCTACAATCCCAAGAATTTCTCCTTTTTTTACTGAGAAACTTATTTCATCAACCGCTGGTATTTCCCCATCGTTTGTGAAAAAAGTTGTTTTTAATTGTTTTACCTCCAACACTGGAGCTTGAGTCACAAAGATACTCCTTTCTGAATGCGCTTTTTTATGAAATAATTTATAGCTTATCTCCCATTCTTTACATCATTTTATTAAAAAAGAAAGGATAAGTCTATATATTTTCTGAATTATACAAATATACTGATATTTCCGCATATTCCGACATATAGAGCTAAAATTAAACAATTTTCTCCTTAAAACAGCAGAAAAGACTAACCCTTTTCAGAGTTAGTCCTGAGTATCAAGCTGTTGCACTTGAAATAATCTATAGTAATTTCCTTGCTTTTTCATTAATTCCTCATGTGTACCAGATTCGATTATTTCACCATACTCAATTAATATAATCCGATCAGCATGAGTTATTGTCGATAATCGATGGGCAACGATAAATGTCGTTCGATCCTTTGCTAGCTGTTCTAGTGATTCTTGGATTAGATGTTCACTTTCTAAATCTAAAGCGGATGTTGCTTCATCTAAAATAAGAATTGGTGGATTCTTTAAAAAGATTCTTGCAATTGCCACTCTTTGTTTCTGACCGCCAGATAGCTTAACCCCTCTTTCACCAACCTTCGTATCATAGCCATCAGGCAAATTCATAATAAATTCATGAGCGTTTGCAGCCTTAGCTGCCTCAATTACTTCTTCATCCGTTGCATTAGGTCTTCCTAATAATATGTTTGTTTTGACTGATTCACTGAAAAGGATATTATCTTGCAGAACCATCCCAATTTTATCTCTTAATGATCGTACCTTGAAATGACGAATATCGCTACCATCTAATAGGATTCTACCTTTTGTCACATCATAGAAACGTGAAATCAAACTCACTAAAGAGGATTTTCCACCACCGCTCATTCCGACTAAAGCGATTGTCTCCCCTTTATTTACTCGAAGTGAAATATTTTTGAGGACTACGTTATCTTTTTCGTTATAGGAAAAACTTATATTCTCAAAATCGATATCTCCATGAACGTTTTTACATTCAATCGCATTTGGTGCATCATCAATATCATATTGCTCATCTATTAATTCAAATACTCTATCCATTGAAGCAATAGATTGGGTTAAAGTTGTTGATGAATTTACAAGTCTTCTTAATGGTGCATATAATTTATCAATATAGGCAATAAAAGCCATCATTGTCCCAAGTGTAAGGCTTCCGGTTATAACTTGATAGCCTGAATAACCAATAACTAGAAGTGGTGCAATATCTGTCACCGTATTTACTACCGCAAAAGCCTTCGCATTCCATTTCGTATGATCGATCGCTTTTGTTAGAAAGTTATTATTCTTTCTATCAAATTGAGTTTGTTCATAGTCTTCAATTGCTAGACTTTTAATAATGGCCATTCCCTGTACACGTTCATGAAGATAGCCTTGCACCTCAGCAAGTGCTTGTGAACGATTCCTCGTCAACTTCCTCAAATTCCCAAAGAAATATTTAATGGAAAATGCGTAAAAAGGAAACAAAATTAAAGATACGATTGTGAGCGTAAAGTTCATTTTCATCATAATAATTACGGCGATAATAATCGTTGCCACATCAAGCCAAAGGTTCATTAAGCCAGTAATGACAAATGTCTTTGTTTGCTCAACATCATTAATGATTCTAGAAATGACCTCACCAGCTCTTGTATTCGCATAATACTTAAAGCTTAGCTTTTGAATATGGGTGAATAACTGATCACGAATATCATATAAAACTTTGCTCCCGACCCATTGAGCAAAATATTGCCGATAATATTCAATTGGTGGTCTAACAATAATGAATAATGCCAGCATAATCCCCATTACGATTAATAGCTGCTCCGTTTTAGCGGCAGTATCTATACTCGAATTTCCAATAATATCATCGACAACATATTTAATTAACAACGGAATCATTAATGGAATGGCAAATTTAATAATTCCGATCATGATCGTCACAAATATTTGGAATTTGTAAGGTTTAACAAATTGCATGTAACGTCTAATGCTGCCCAACCTTTTCTCCTCCTTGAAATGCTGGAAGCGAAAGAAACATATAAAAGCCTGTTGACCATTTCTTAAATCAACAGGCGTTTATATATGGGGTTCCCATCCATTCATTTAGCGTCTGTATGTTAAGTATCGTTCATACCAGATATCAACGAAATCTGGTGCAAAAGGTCCCTTTCTTTGGCGGATCCAATGGATTAATTGGTTGACATTTGACTTTAAGATTCGATCGATTGGCTCTGGATAATTCATTTCTTGACGATGCCTTTCATATTCATCCTCATCTAATAAATTGAAAGTCATATCTGGAAACACTTTAATGTCAAGATCATAATCAATATACTTTACAGCTTCACCATCGTAAATAAATGGTGAGCTTAAATTGCAATAATAATATATTCCATCTTCACGAATCATTCCAATTACATTAAACCATTGCTGAGAATGGAAATAACATATTGCCGGTTCTCTTGTAATCCATGTTCTTCCATCCGATTCGGTTACAATAGTCCGATCATTTCCGCCAATGACTAAATTTTGTGTCCCTTTTAAAACTGTCGTTTCCTCCCAGACGCGATGAATGTGCCCATTATGTTTGTAACTATGAATCTGTACTGGTTCTCCTTCTATGGGTACAGCCATTGTTTCTCCCCTACTTTCATCTTCCCGGGCTTTTAAGTCTACATTCTATTATTATAACGGTTTCGTTAACAATTTAAAACAAAGAGTCACCACCAAAAATAAAAAAGAGGGCACTCTTTCGTATATTGAGTGCCCTCCATGTGCATTATTGGTTTTGTTGACCTGAGTTTGTAGCCTTTTTAGCTTCAGCTTGTTGGTTTTGTTGTCTTACTTCTTGTGCATTTGTTTCGCTAGCAAATTCTGTGCCGAATTGGCCAGCACCTGCACTTGCACCTGCACCTGCAGATTGGGCATTTTGTTGTCTTACTTCTTCAACATTAGTACCCGCCGCACTTTTGTTTGGTTGTTTTGCCATCATTTTCACCTCCACGCTCATTAATTTATCCAAGCGCAGAAGTTTTATCCTCAAATTTCAAAAATCACACGAACAAATTATTTAAATGAATGAATTTCTACCATTTCTTTTTAATCATTTCGGCTAAATAAGTTAAACTAACAGAGAAATGCCCCCGTCAACAATGATCGTCTGACCACGGATCATACTTGATTCATCTGCTAATAAAAACATCACAGCATTTACCATATCTTCAATTTCGACCATTCTTCCTGCAGGAGTTTTGGCTCTTGCATCAGCAAGCATTTCTTCTCGATTAGGAAAGTGCTTTAATGCTTCAGTATCAACCGCCCCACCTGAAATAGCATTAACGATAATATTTTTAGATGCAAGCTCAATTGCTAAATATCTTGTTAATGCTTCAAGCGCTGCTTTCGAAACACCAACAGCTGTATAATTTTCTAAATAACGTATGGAGCCTAATGAGCTAATACTAACTATTTTGCCACCATTGTTTTTTTCCATCAGTTTGGCTGCTTCTTGGGCACAAAATAAAAGGGCCTTACTATTTATATTCATCGTCCAATCCCAATGAGTTTCTTCTAACTCCATTGCTGGTCTTAAAACACCAGAAGCAGCATTATTGACAAAAATATCGAGTCTACCAAATTCTTGATCAATTTCTTGAAATAGCTTTTTAATTTTTTCAACATCACCGACATTGGCTTTTACAGTTAATACTTTTCTACCAAGCGCTTCAATTTCAGCTGCCGTTTCAAGTGCAGCCGTTTTACTTCGCGCGTAGTTTATGACGATATTATAGCCTTCTTTTGCTAATTTTAAGGCAATTGCCTTGCCAATTCCTCTACTACTTCCAGTTACTAATGCTACTTTTTGAGTCATGAAAAAATCCCCTTCTTTAATAGCAACATCTTGCTATCTTTTTTCTTTTGCATTTCATTTTAGCTTTTTCATTTTTAGATGGCAATTAGAATACTATTTACTTGCAATATAATGCTCCATTATTTTTTGATGAGAGACCGAAAAAGCGAAATTTTCCATCTCCTTTACTGTTACGAATTTAAGCGCCTCCGTTTCATTCATAATAGATTCAACTCTACCTTTATAAGCATTAATATTCCAAGTCAGGTGAGAAAAAACATGCTCAATTTGCCCGATCAGCTCGTCTACCTGAATAGTGGCAGCATAATTGCTTTTTACAAATTCCTTTAGTTGAGATTTTTCATTTACATTTGGCAAATGAACCTCCGTATTTGGGAATTCCCATAAATTCGCTAATAATCCTTTATTATCTCGCTTATGTATTAGAATTTTCCCCTCTTCATTTTCAAGAACAGCCGCTACTATTTGCACATGGCGCTGCTTTTTATTTTTCGTTTTCACTGGGAGCTCCTGCTCTGTCCCTTCATGAAAGGCATGGCAATGATCCCGAACTGGACATAATAAACAGCTAGGTGATGTTGGCGTACAAATTAATGCGCCAAGCTCCATAAGCGCCTGATTAAAATAAGAAGGATTCACATGGGAAATTAACTGTCTGACGGCTTCTTCAAATATTTTTCGTGTTGAGGGTTTGGCAATATCATCCCAAATTGATAATATTCTTGATAAAACTCGCATAACATTCCCATCAACTGCTGGTTCAGGAAGTCCGTATGCGATACTTAAAATCGCACCGGCTGTATATGGTCCAACTCCTTTTAATGTCGAAATTTCCTTAAGGTTATTTGGAACGATTCCACTATATTTTTCATACACTTCTTTTACAGCAAATTGAAGGTTTCTTGCTCGGGAATAATACCCAAGTCCTTCCCACGCTTTTAATACTTTATCCTCGTCAGCTTCTGACAAAGCCTGTATGGTGGGAAATTGTTCAATGAACCGATTAAAATACGGGATTACCGTATCTACCCTTGTTTGTTGCAGCATAATTTCAGAAACCCAAACTTTATATGGATCCTGATCTTGTCTCCACGGCAATTCGCGCTGTTCCGCTTCAAACCACCTAATTAAATCTTGCTGAAATTCATTTATATTTATATTTTTTATTTGCTGTAATTGATTGATGGTCTTCATCATGTAAATTCCTCCTAGCTGGATAATTTATCAGCAAAATGGGAATATTTTATTTCATATTGTTGTCGATCATTTGAACTATTACAAAAATCTCTGTTAAAATGAGCGGAATAGATTTAATATTATTGTGTAAGAAAATTTTTTAGGACAAAATCATTTTGCAATTGAATAATCATTTTAAAGGAGGTTCATGCTCTTGGACACAGGTACACATATCGTTATGGGACTTGGACTTGCAGGCATTGCAACATTGGACCCAATTGTTGCTGAAACCTCTGCTACAACAACAAGTGTTATGATTGGAGCGATTATTGGCTCACAAATACCAGATATCGATACCATATTAAAGCTTAGAAACAATGCTGTCTATATTCGAAATCATCGAGGGATTACCCATTCGATTCCTGCTGTTTTACTTTGGCCAATATTGATTACTGCAATCATTTATTCTTTTTTTCCAGAATCTAATCTATTTCATTTATGGTTGTGGACATTTATTGCCGTTTTTCTCCATGTTTTTGTAGATATTTTTAATGCGTATGGAACTCAAGCGTTAAGACCCTTTTCATCAAGATGGATTGCCTTAGGCACGATAAACACATTTGATCCATTTATTTTTGCATTACATGTCTTCGGCCTTATTGTTTGGGCATTTGGAGCAAATCCCGGATACACCTTTCTAACGATTTACGCATTGTTGATTATCTATTATATTTTACGATTTAGGGAACAACGAATAATAATGCGAAAAGTGAAAAAGCTAATCCCCGATGCAACAGATATCATTATAGCTCCGACAATGAAATATCGACAATGGAGAATAGCTGTCATGAATAAACAGCAATTTTTTGTCGGACGTGGAGTTAATCGTACTGTTAACATTATCGATCAGTTCAATCGGGTGCCTGAACCGAAAACACCTATTCTGGAAGCAGCCAAAAAAGATGAGAACTTATCAGCATTTTTATCTTTTTCTCGTGTTTATCGTTGGGAAATCGATGAATATGATGAATATACTGAAGTCCGCTTTATCGATTTACGTTATCGAAGCAATGACTACTACCCATTTGTCGCTGTCGTTCAGCTCGATTCTGACTTAAATATTATGACCTCTTATACAGGATGGATTTTTAGTGAAGAGAAGCTGCGAAAAAAGCTTGATTTTATCCCTGGTTAAAATCCCATTTTCTTTTGCTAATACTGTTCACAGAATGACAAATACTATATTTACGTGAGAAGCATATCGATTTTCTAATTTGCTACTCACGTTTTTTTATCTGAGTGAGGAGGCTGCATATGCGAAATAAAGTTACGAACTTCCCAAATCAAAGCACAAGTAAATTTGGTGGTGAACCACAAGCTAAAGCAGAGTATGCCTCAAAAAGAGCAGACGGTACGATTAATACACAGCCTCAAGAACGGATGAGGGCTTCAACTACTCGTGAACAGTAGAATATTAATTCCTGAGGAGGGCATACGAATGGGCAAATCAAAAAAGAATGTCGAAAAGAATTCATATTCTAGCCCTTTTGATTATCCAACAGCCAGGCCAAAGCATGCATTCAGACAAGTAAATGGACAAAGTCAGCAAACTCAATCTCTTATCATTTTAGAGAACATTGTAAAAAGAACACCTTAACCAAATGCTTTAGAAAGAGGATTATTATTTCCTCTTTCTTTTTTATTGTGCTTTTTTTAGTAATGAAATCGGTAGTGCTTCTTCAGCTTTATTTCCGTTCAATCGATATCCCCAGGCGAATACACCATTCATGTAATCGATTTTGAAAAAGGCCCCAGGATCCCCTTCAATTTCATATACGTCTCCAGACTTGAAATCATTTGGATTTAGTAAATAAGCCTTTGCCATTACCGCTTTTCTTTCTAATACAGCAAACTCATTAACCATTCCTAATTGCTCCGCTTTCCTAGCTTTTTCATTAAGATTGGCTATTTCTTGCTGAAGCTCATATGTAGTCATTTCACTATACCTTTTATCCCGCTGCATCTTTTCACCTTCCAAATAAAGTACATTTTTTCTCCCTACTAAGTATATTGAATTTTATTTATGAAGAAAAGGGAAAAAGCCTCGAGTAAGTGCTACAATAAGGTGAAACCTCAATTAATGAGAGTTATTTTATGAAAGAAGACAATGAGGCAAATATTGTGGCGCATTCATGGGGAGGTAACAATTTGAAATCAATCATAATTACTGGTGCAGGCTCAGGTCTCGGAAAAGAATTAGCATTACTGTATGCTTCTCAAGGCTTTCATATTATTTTAATCGGAAGAACAATGAAGAAACTTAAAGTAGTCGAAGAACAAATTCAAGCTAATAATGGTCATGCTGACTCATATACAGTTGACATTACAGATAAGAAATCCGTCCAAAACTTTATTAAAGAGGTTGCCAATCACTTTAATCTTTACGGTCTAATTAACAATGCAGGAGTTGGCCATTTCGGACCTTTTGAAAACTTAAAGCAAGATGAAATGGAAGAAATGATCTCAACGAATGTGTTAGGAACTATCTATATGACACAAGCCATACTACCTTTCTTGAAGGAAAAAAATAATGGTCTTCTAATGAATATCATTTCAACCGCAGGACTAACTGGAAAAGTAAACGAAACGGGTTATGTTGCAAGTAAATTTGCCGTTCGAGGGTTAACCGAAAGCTTGCAAAAAGAATATGAAAATACGGGACTCGAGATAAAAGATGTCTATATGGGTGGAATGGATACTCCTTTCTGGGAAAATAGCACACATATAAAAGATAAATCAGGACTTCGCTCGGCTGCAGAAATCGCAAAGATTATTTATGAACATCAAAATGAGAAAACAATTATCATTGAATCAAAAGGATAAACATAAATCACATGGTCAAATTGGCCATGTGATTATTATATTTCTCGATATTCTTCTAATACTCTGTCAATTATTTCGAGTGAGAATCCTTTACGATATAACGTTTGTTTCATTTTTTGCTCATATTCAAAATGAGGAAGCTTTGAGAATTTACGATGTGCTTTTTCTGCATGTGCTCGCAATACATCCAGCTCTTCATCCTCAGTCTTTTCCACTTCTGTTTCTGCAATTGCTGCTTTCATCGTACTAAAAGAAAATCCTTTTCTCATTAACAGTTGTTCCAGCTTTTGCTTTACTATTTTAGCTGAGTCACGTGAATTTTTTGCCACAAACTTTTCACATAAATTGAAAGCTTTCTTAAACTCATCTTCTTCTGGATATTCTAGCAGAGCCTCCTCAATAAAAGGTTCTGGAACCCCTTTTTCCTTCAATTCCGCTCTTACCATTTCTATGCCCTTATCAGTCGTATTCTTTTGTGTTCTAACGAAAGCAAGCGCATATTCTTTATCATTTAAAAAACGAAACTCAAATAATTTATGAATGACTTCCTGAATAATTACTTCGTCTATTTCCTTTTTTATTAAAAATTGGCGAACTTCTTTTTCAGATCGCATTTTTGTCGATAAATATTGGATGGACATATTATATGCTTTTCGAATCTCGTCTTGATAACCGATTTCAGCGATTGAAAATTCGTCAAGCTCCATTCCTTTTTTTAGCTGGTGCTTTATTAATACATCTTCATCCACACTAAATGCATATTTTTCATCTAAAAAAATATTATAGCGATCGCTTTTCTTTTGCTGAACCGCTATCTTCGTTATAATAGGCATTCTCGCTCACCTCTCCCTCTTTAATTTACCACATTTTAAGAGGGATTAAGGTATGGATAGAGAAAATATAATGAATAAGATGAGGGATTTTATGAAGGAGGATTTTGATGAAAATTGCTATAACTGGTGGTACTGGTTTTGTTGGACAAGCACTTATTCGCGATTTCATCGAGAAAGGATATACATTATTTATTTTAACAAGAAGTATTCAAAACAAAGTAAACAATAAGCAAATTACGTATCTTCAATGGTTAAATGATGGGGACAAACCAGAAGAAGCTTTAGAAGGGATTGATGTTCTAATTAATCTTGCTGGGGAATCTATCAATAGTGGAAGATGGACAGAAGAACGCAAACAACGAATTATAGACAGTAGGATTTCAGCAACAAAAGAAGTTTTACGAATAATTAATAGCTTGAAGAAGAAGCCTTATACAATGATAAATGCAAGTGCAATTGGGTATTATGGAACTTCTCGCACAGAAATATTGACAGAGAGCTCGGAGCGAACTGGGACGGATTTCCTCGCTAAGACGGTTCAACAATGGGAGGCTGAAGCAAAAAAAGCGCAGGAATTCGGGTGCAGAACGGTTTATTGCCGATTTGGGATCATACTAGATCAACATGATGGAGCGTTGCCTAGAATTGCCTTTCCATACAAAATGTTTGTTGGTGGGACTGTCGGCTCTGGAGAACAGTGGCTTTCTTGGATTCACATTGCTGATGTCGTCAATGCCATACACTTTGTACTACTGAATACAACTATCGAAGGCGCAGTGAATTTTACAGCTCCAAATCCAGCTACAATGAAAGAATTCGGAAAAACACTTGGAGAAGTTCTGCACCGACCTCATTGGATTCCTGCTCCTGCATCTGCTTTAAAAGCTGGATTAGGAGAAATGAGCATTCTCGTACTAGAAGGACAAAAAGTATTACCAGAGAAGCTGATAAAATCTGGCTATCCCTTTTTATTTAAACAGTTAAAAGATGCATTGCTTCATCTCTATTAGAAAAATGGGGCATTGCTCAAAAATAATTTGTATCAATCCTTTCACTTAAGGGAAAAATAAGGAAGTAAATCATTACCTTATTATGAAAGGGCTGGCAGGCAAAATGGATAAGAAAACAAAAGACAAGAAGAAACGATCTTTATCTGCTACACAGGAAGTACTGTATTCCCGAGAGTTCAAAAGGGCTGACCGAGCAGGTGGATATGTGGATCGAAATGAACGACCTTAATTTCCCATAATAGTTTTCACTGAAATAGTGAACAATACAAATAAACCAATAAATTGGTTTTCGTATTAATACATAGAAAGGGGATTTTTCTCGATGGGTCGTTCGCGCGGACAAAAATCTCGTGACAAAAACAAAGCTACACTGCCACAAGTACCAGAAAATATGAAATCTGATGGAATTGATGTTGAGTTCTCACAAGAGGTCGCAGACCAAGCTGATTTAGAAGCACAAGCTCGAGCAAATGCAGCTAACCAGAGAGTAAAAAATAAAAAGTAAAGCGTAAAAAAGGGGCTTCTATCATAAGGTATGATTCATACCCATGATAAGCCCCTCTATATCAAATCACGTATTAACCTCCACTGTTCATACAGAGAGGACACTTAATCAAAACTGTCCACGGACGGTGCCAGGCACCGATTAAAAGGTACCCGATTAAAGTAGTTCTTTTCGCAGTTGTTCAGCTGATTTTGGAGATAGGTAAGCTGGAGCTACATCAAAAACTGATTTTGCACCAGATTGACCTTCTTTGTTTAGTTTGTATGCTGCTCGTGCATAGGCAACGAGTACACTGGAAGTAAATTCTGGATTACTGTCGAGCTTAAGTGAGAATTCGATAATTTGTTTATGCTCATTTCCAGTATTCCCACCGCGAATAACAAATCCTCCATGAGGGAGTTTGGCATGATTTGCTTGTAGTTCTTCTTCCGTAATAAAGTATACTTCTGTTTCGTAATCAGCAAAATAATTTGGCATTGTTTTAATGGTTTCTGCAATTTTCGCTTGATCATGGCCTTTTTCTGCAACCACATAACAAACACGTAAATGCTTTTCTGCAGTTGTCAGTTTGGGGTTCGCACCGCTGCGTACCTTTTCAACAGCAGCTTCAATTGGTACAGTGTATTGAACGCCGCCTTTTACACCATCTATTCTCCGGATAGCATCAGAATGCCCTTGACTTACACCTTTACCCCAAAACGTATAATTTTCCCCATTAGGCAAAATGGCTTCAGCCATTAACCGATTGATCGAAAACAACCCTGGATCCCAGCCAACTGAAATGATACTAGTCTTTCCACTTTCTTTCGCAGCATGATCGACAGCTGAAAAATATTCAGGAATTTTTGCATGTGTATCAAAGCTATCAACCGTATTAAATAATTTAGCAAATTCCGGACCTTGCTCAGGTAAATCAGTTGCTGAGCCTCCGCATAATATCATAACATCAATCAGATCTTGATAATTTTTAGCTTGAGAAATATGCAACACCTTTATATTTGAATCATCTACTTGAATACTTTCAGGTTCTCTTCTTGTAAAAATTCCAACTAACTCCATATCTGCACATTGCTTGATTCCTTCCAAAACACCTTTACCAAGATTGCCATAGCCGATAATACCAACTTTTATAAGACTGTTCATAATTTTCCCTCCATTGCAGCAAGTGTCTTAATTAAAAAAATTCTTTTTTTCTATGTTACCTTTTTTCGGCTGCACAAACAATAAAAAAAAGGAAGCGATAAACTTCCTTTATTCCCCACGGTCCAATAAATATAATTGCTTATACCGTTCATTTGTAGCTAATAATTGTTCATGTGTTCCACACATCGCCATTTCCCCTTCATCTAGGAAAATAATTTTATCCATTTTTTCAATTCCGATCAAATGATGAGTAATGAGGATAACAGTTTTTTCCTTTAAATTCGCAAACATCGTTTCAAGTAAGTCAAGCTCTGTTATCGGATCAAGTCCAACTGTTGGCTCATCTAAAATAACAATTGGAGTGTTCTTTAATAAAATTCGTGCAAGAGCAATCCTTTGTCTTTCTCCTCCAGAAAATCGCTGTCCACTTTCTTCCATTTGTGTTTCTATCCCGTCTGGAAGGGACTGAATATAATGATCAAGCTTTACTTGTTTAATCACGTTCTTCATTTCTTCCGTTGTGGAATTTTGATTTCCAAGTCGAATATTATTTTCAACTGTTGTCGCGAATAAATAAGGCTTTTGATTTAAAACCCCCATCACTTCGTATATATGATCCTCGAAATCATGCGGATTGCCTCCACTAATTGTGATAGAGCCTGACTTAGGAATTAGAGCACCTTGCAGCAATTGTAATAACGTTGATTTTCCCGCTCCACTTTTTCCAAGGATAGCAATTTTTTGACCGTATGGAATAGATAGAGAAAAATCATGTATGGCATCTTCTTTTTCATGATCATAACGATAAGAAACATTTTGTATCATTATTGCCGGACTAGCGCTTAGTCCACTATTTATTAAAGGACTATTTTTTTCTGGAACAAATTGACGAATGCTGTCAATTCTCCGCAATGACTCTTCATAAGTGGGAATCCGTTCAATTGCTTGAGATAACGGGAGCATCCCTTCTAAAATCGGCAATGTCACTAAAGTGAAAGCGGCAATATATGTTGGCATAATTTCTCCATTTTGAGCAGTAAACCCTGCCCATATGCCAACCATGATAAGAATTAAGCCTGATATTACGTGTAATTGGAAAGCCCGTGACTGATTCCAATGGGATAATTTCTTTTCAATTGCATGACTTTCCCGACTTTTCGACATGAATTGATTAATAAAGCGCTCCTTTTTGCCACTAATAATCCAATCACTTAAACCAAAGATAGCATCGGTAAATGTTTGATACAAAAAGCTGCGCTTGCCCTTTAATTGAATTTGGTGCTTTTTTAACATATATAGTGATAGAAGTGGGTAGACAAAAACGATTATGCTCAAGCAAAGTGCAATCCAAATGGCAAACATCCAATCAAATAAAGCTAAGGTTATTACGGAATAAACAAACAAAAACACCCCAATTATCGTCGGAAAAATGGTCCGAATATAAGCATCCTGCAAATGCTCAATATCATCAGCAAGTGTACCGAGCAAATCACCCGTTTTGAAACGAGACCGAATAAATAAAGCTTGCGGTTCTAAGATGCCATACAGCTTCACCCGCATATCAGCTAATATTTTTAGCACCGCATTATGACCAATTAATCTTTCCAAATAACGTGTTACAGCTCGCGAAATTCCAAATGTCCTCACAGCAACGATCGGAACATAGAGGAGAAGAATCGTAACAGGCATTTCTGAGGCACTCGTTATTAAATATCCAGATGTAAATGTAAGCATAGAAGCAGCGAGCACAGTTAAAATTCCTAGAAAAATAGTCAGGAAAATTAACCGCTTATATTGCTTCAAATATGGCCATATATATGTTTGAACTAAATTCATGCCATCCCCCCTCTCCTATGTGCCTTAACAAGACGATAATAAGCTCCCTTTTGCTGAGATAATTGCTCATGTGTTCCACTCTCAACCAATTCGCCATTATCCAAAACTAAAATGACATCCATATGTCGCATCCAATGGAGGCGATGAGTGGCAAAAAAGACAAGCTTGTTTTCTAATAATGGCAAGATCATGTTCTTAATCTCATGCTCTGTTTCAATATCTAAATGGGCGGTTGGTTCATCAAAGATCATAATTGGACGGTTCTGCACTATTCCACGGGCTAAGGCAATTCGCTGCTCCTCGCCACCGCTTAAGCTTCTCCCCCCTTGCCCAATTTTTTCTTCTAACCCATTCGGAAACTTTTTGATTAATTCTGTTAAACCAGTCATAGTTGCAGCTTGTTTTATCTTCTCGTGGGGGGCATTTGGTTCATATAAACGAATGTTTTCAGCTACGGTTCCAGAAAATATATACGGGTGCTGGGGAAGATATGTTACTTGCTCCTGCCAATCTGGTATAGAAAAGTGGTCTACATTGATTCCGTCCATTTTAATCTCACCAGCTGTCGGAAGAGAGAAGCCTGATAATATATCGATAAGTGTTGATTTTCCAGCACCTGACACCCCTACAATTCCAACTTTTTTGAAGCCATTTACTTGAAAATTAATATCCTTTAGTAATGATCGATCCTCATCCTCTGACTGCTTTGACACATGATGTAATGATAATGTGTTAACGTTATTCCACTTAGGAATCGAGGTGAGTTTTTCTTGATTCATTTTGCTATTGTCTTTTTCAAACAAATCATGAATACTCTTTCCCGCCTCTTTTCCATCCATTGTTGCATGATAATCATTACCGAGCTCACGTACAGGCAGAAAATATTCAGGGGCTAAAATGAGAATGGTTAAAGCCGGTCCAAGTTCAATGTCTCCGTTAATCAATCTTAAACCAAGCCCTACAGCAACAATAGCAACAGATAGACTCGCAAAAAAATCTAAAGAAAAAGTTGATAAAAAAGCGACTCGTAAAGTTCGATTTGTCGCAATGCGATATTTATTACTTACCGTTTCAATCGCACCTTGATGTGCTTTGCTTTGCCCTAAATATTTCAACGTGACGAGTCCGCGCAAAGAATCAACAAAATGTCGAGAAAGCAATTGATACGTATCCCATTGTGCATCAATTTGTTTCTGTGCAATGAGGCCTAATAAAATCAGAAAAATGATCATAATTGGCATAACGACAGCAAGAATAACTGCCGACATCAGATCAACTTTTACAACATAAATAAGCAATGCTATTGGAATACAGATGTTTGCAATAAACCGAGGAATAAACAGCTCTAAATACTTTCTAAACTTTGGAATGCCTTCTAGGCAAAGCGTAATCATATTTCCAGATCCTTGCTTTCCTATTTTTCGCGGGCCAAGCTCAAAAAGCTTCTTAACTAAACGCTGTTGGAATTGAAGAGATGTTTCATCGGCGAATTTATAGCTAAGTCTTTCCTTCCCCCATTGAAGAAAATGCCTCAGCAAATACGCTCCGATAAAAAGATAAAAAGAGGGAAGGACTGCCGACCAAGCAGTCCCTTTATACATTTTTACAATTGCCTCAGATAAATACACCGCTTGAAAAATAATCGCAAGTGATTGCACAATCGTAAGTATGCCAACTACTAACATGAGACCCTTACTGCCTTTATAATGAAAGAGTTGTTTATCCATTAGTATTCTAAATGCTCCTTACTTGTAATACGTTTACGGAATATATAATAACTCCAAATGGTATACACAAGAACGATTGGTACCATAATCGCGGCAACGATTGTCATGAATTTCAATGAGTAATCCCCAGAGGCTGCATTGTATACAGTCATATTGTAGACCGCATCGATTGAACTAATCATGACATTTGGGAATAAAGCAATAAAGAATGATGCGGTTACAATGACCATAATTAATCCAGTTGCCGTAAAGCTGTAGCCTTCCCTTTTATTGCGTAATAGCGGGAAGAGCAATACATATAACACGATTGCGGCCCCATACATTGGGATTAAAATTGCTCCTCTATTTGAAAATGCATCTGTGTAGATCGCAGTTAATGCGACAAACAGAACAATAACAGCTCCAGTGACAAAATATATTTTTTGAGCCATTTTACGTGCTCGCTCACGTAGCGAACCTGTTGTTTTTAATGAAATAAACATTAAACCGTGGAGGAAGGATAAAAGCACAAAGGCAATTCCTCCAACAACTGTATATACATTCACAATATCTAGGAAACTAGCATACATATTCATATTCTCATCAATTGGCAGCCCTTTAATGAGACTTGAAAATAATACACCAAGCAAAAACGGCGGTAATATACTTCCTAGTAAAATAGACAAATCCCAAGTTTTCGTCCATTTCTCTGACTCTACCTTTCCCCTGAATTCAAAAGCAACTCCTCGAGCAATTAATGCAAGCAATAAAATGACGAAAGGCAAATAGTAGCCACTAAACAATGTTGCATACCAATGTGGAAATGCAGCAAACATCGCACCTCCAGCAGTAATTAACCATACTTCATTTGCATCCCAGAATGGGCCGATCGTATTAATTAATACACGTTTTTCTATTTCATTTTTCGCGAGAAATTTTGTACTCATTCCGACTCCAAAGTCAAAGCCTTCTAAAAATACAAAACCGACGAATAAGATGCCAACAAGAACAAACCATACCTCACTTAGCAGCATTTGTTATCCCTCCTGCACTAAACGGATCTGAAGCTGAAATATCTTCCTTTGGCTTCTCATTTGGTCCTTGTTTAATGACTTTAATGAATAAATACACCATCACAATCGCTAAAGCTGTATAAATGAGTGAAAATGAAATGAACGAAAACAAAATTTGTCCTGCTGATACATTTGGTGAAATACCATCTGCTGTTAACATTAATCCATTTACGACCCATGGCTGACGACCAATTTCAGACATAATCCAACCGAAGGAATTTCCGATATACGGTAAAAAAATAGCAGGAATTAAAAATTTTAAGTAGCGAGTAGTCTTTTCTATTTTTTTACGCCATGTAAAGAATAACCCTAGCATGCTTAACAAAATCAGCACACCACCTGTTCCCGCCATAATGCGAAAACTCCAAAAGGTTGTTTTTACCGGTGGAATATAGTTTCCTTCTCCATGTTGTTCAACAAGCTTTTCTTGTAATGTATTCATGCCTTCCACTTTTCCTGTGAACTCACTATAAGCTAGATAGCTTAATAAATATGGAATTTCTATTCGACCACTACTTTTCTTGTTATCGACATCAATATTAGCGATAACTGTCCATGGAGCAGGGTCAGCACTATCTTCCCAAAGTCCTTCAGCTGCAGCCATTTTCATCGGTTGAGCTGTCATTAAATATGTTGCTTGAGAGTGTCCTGAAAAAGCTATGCCTAATCCAGCTACTAATCCAACAATTAATGAGATTGTCATCGAACGCTTATAAAATTCAAGATCTTTTTTCTTTAATATATTCCAAGCACTGACACCTATAATAAAGAAAGCGCCTGTTGCAAAACTACCAAAAATCGTATGTGGAAATGCAACCCACAACTTTGGATTCGTAAGAACTGCAACAATATCATTCATTTCTGCTCGACCGTTTTGAATCACAAATCCAACTGGGTTTTGCATAAATGAGTTAGCAGCCAAAATCCAAAAGGCGGATAAGATTGTTCCGATTGATACAAGCCAAATACTTGCCAAATGTAATCTTTTCGGAATTTTATCCCAACCAAAAATCCAAAGGCCAATGAAGGTCGATTCCATAAAGAAAGCAAGTAATGCTTCAATGGCTAACGGCGCACCGAACACATCTCCGACAAATCTTGAATAGCTTGACCAATTCATTCCGAATTGGAATTCCTGAATGATTCCTGTTACAACACCAACAGCAAAATTAATTAAGAAGAAAATCCCCCAAAACTTCGTCATCTTCTTATAGATTTCTTGTTTCTTCACCAAATACATTGTTTGCATTATGGCAATAATGAAAACTAAGCCAATAGATAAGGGGACAAAAATAAAATGAAACAGTGTTGTGGAAGCAAACTGAATTCGAGCAAGAATAAGTTCTTCCATTAAATAAATCCCTCCTAATATGGTGCCTACTTACTATATTGATATAGTATGTGATATATGTGTGATCGCGGTGGAGGGATTGTTACGAAGTGTTGAATAGAATTAGACAAATTTTCAACACTTAACAAAAACGAGGTTTATATCACAGCAGATAATTTGACATTATGAATGGATACTACAAAAGATATTTAGATTCATAAAAATTTTTAATAAAGATAGATGAAAAATGTTATTCCATTAAAAATAATATCTTCTCATTCGGGTGATAATATAAAAGTCATAAGGAGTGAGATGATAATGGATTTATCTTGGATTTCTTTATTAATGATCATATTGGCAAGCTACCGTTTAACACATTTAGTTGTTTTTGATAAAATAACAGAACCTATAAGGGAACTTTTTCTTAAGAAAATAGAAAATGAAGACCATGAAATCAAAAAAGTGCCAAAATCAATGATCGGTTATCTTCTTACATGTTACTGGTGCACAGGTATTTGGTCTGCCATTCTTCTCTGTTTGCTGTATATATTTCTCCCTTCGTTAGCTAAATATATAATATTTATTCTTGCCATTGCTGGTGGTCAAGCCATATTAGAGTCATTTGTAGGTGTAAACATAAAAAGAACAGAACTATATAATGAAGAAATTAAACGCGGCAAATCATGAGGATCCTTGCTTTTATCATTAGCTAAAAAGGGCTGTTACCTCCATATGGACAGTTTCACCCTTTATTAGCCTGTTATTCTTAAAAATTAAACTTTAAAACGCGAAACCATCGTCTGTAAATCCTCAGCTAAATTTGATAAAGATTCTGTTGCATAGGTAACCTCTTCCATCGTAGCTAATTGCTCCTCTGTCGCTGAAGCGATACTTTCAGTATTAGACGACGTTTCCTTCGTTCCTTCTGCCGCTTCTTCAAGCGATTGTTGAACATCTTCAAAACTTGCTGAAATTTGCTGTGTCGCTGCAGCAGCCTCTTGGATTTGTGATGTTACTTGTTCAATTGACAGTAAAATTTCTTTAAAATTGACTGCTGTTTCCTGAGATAAAGTGATTCCTGATATTACATTTTCATTAACGAGATTAATATTGTTTACCGTATCATTAGATTCAGTTTGAATAGTCGAGACTAATGTTTGAATTTGATTTGCTGAAACACTTGTTTGATCTGCCAACTTCCTTACTTCTTCAGCAACGACTGCAAAGCCTTTTCCGTGTTCTCCTGCTCTAGCTGCTTCAATTGCGGCGTTTAATGCTAATAAATTGGTTTGGTTCGAAATCTCAGTAATCAGTGCAGAAATATCACTAATCTCTGTAGCACTCGATAATAATGACTGAATTCCGTGCCCAGCTAGCTCAACAGATTGATTAATATTTTGCATTTGTTGTAATACTTTTTCAATTGAATCTGCTCCATCTTCTGCCTTTTCTTTCATCATTGAAGATACTTCTGCAACCGAGTTAGAATTTGCAGAAACTTCTATAAGGCCCTGAATGGATTCATTAACCATATTCATATTATGTCCCATCGTCATACTTAATTGACTATTACTATCGGCAATCGTTTGCATTGATTCAGTTACTTGTTCAGATGTTGCCTTAGACTGCTCTGCACTTGCCGATAGTTCTTCTGCGGAAGCTGCTACTTGTTCAGCAGAACTGCCAATTTGGACGATTATCTCTCTTAATGAATCAACAAATGAATTAAATGATGCTGCTAAATGACCGAACTCATTATTTCCCTTTACTCGAACTCGTTTTGTTAAATCAGCTTCCCCACTAGATATTTCATCTAATTGTTTGTTTATCATTCCAAGCGGTACGAGAATAGCTCTAAGTAAAGTGATACTTAAAATGATGCCGATGATAGTTGAAACAACCGTTATAGCAATAAGTGCTGCTTTACTCCAGTCGCTTTGTGTGTTAATTTTTTTGACTAAATTGTCTACGTCTTTTTCAAGCTCGCTGACTAATTGATCGACTGCAGGATCTAATATTTCTTTTCTAAGTTTCCGTTCTTCCCCAAAATGGATTCTGTTTGCTTCTTCTGGATTCGAATAAAAAATCTTAATAGTTTGTTGATTCATTCCCCAAAATTTTTCAAAGCTTTCGTCTAACGAGTTAATTTCTTCCTCATATATATAATCATATTTATCATTTACAATCATCGATTTTATTTCGGCAATAGTGTCCTTCACATTACTTGCTTTATTTTCCATCCCGTCTGCATACTCTTTCTCACCTGAGATCAAAAGTGCTCTTTCATCATTTGAAAGACCAGCCAAGTGATTTTGGATATTCAAAATCTTCTTTTGGATTTCCATTTTATTTTTCAAAATATTGTTCTGTTCAACTGTCAATTCAATAATATAATTAGAAAAACCACCAATACTGACAAGTGATATAACTAATATTGAGATGATTGTAATTAACTTTGTTTTGATTTTCATGTAAGATTTCCCCTCTTGATTAGATGTCTTTTCGTAATTACAAAAGTATTATCGGCCTATTGAAAAAATTATTAATATAGTCTTATGTAATCTCTTATACTCATCTTGCTTATGAAGGGAATATATATTTTTATGACTATTTACAAATTTTTCAAATATCCTTATAATAGATAGAAAATTCAAACTCTTCTGATGTTTGTTTAGCCATTTGTGAAGAGTATAACTAAATATAGGAGGAATTGAATAAGTGGGCAAAACAAGCCTTAAAGCAAATAGTAGGCAGACGAGTAATACATTATTAATGATCGGAATTATTTTTGTTGCTTTTACATTAAGACCTGCTATTACAGCAGTTGGTCCATTGGTTGGAGAGATTCGGGCAGATACTGGAATTTCGAATGGGGCAGCAGGTCTACTTACGACACTTCCACTATTAGCCTTTGGATTACTTTCACCATTTATCCCCAAAATCTCCCGCCAACTCGGCAATGAATGGAGCATTCTTCTTGGGCTAATCATATTATCTTTGGGACTGCTCATTCGATCGACAGGTCTTATTATTTTCTTATTTATGGGGACTGTTTTAATTGGTTCGGGAATTGCCATTTGCAATGTACTTTTACCAGGGATTGTCAAAGGAAATTTCCCACGAAAAGTCGGATTGCTTACTGGTGTTTATACACTGTCAATGGGATTATGGGCTGGATTAGCGCCTGGGCTTAGCACTCCATTAGCAATAAATTTACAATTGGGCTGGCAAATATCATTAGCTGTCTACGTTCTCTTGCTTTTTATTGCCATAATCATCTGGTTGCCGCAACTAAAAAGAAACGTACATAAAACTCACCATAACATCACTCACTCGCACTCTTCATTATGGTTTTCAGCCATAGCATGGCAAGTCACTTTTTTTATGGGCTTGCAGTCATTTGTCTACTTTAGCATTACTGCTTGGTTACCTGAAATCCTTATTAGCTATGGATTTAGCATTGCTTCTGCAGGTTGGATGGTCACCTTAATGCAATTCTCCGGACTTCCAGCAAACTTTATCATTCCTGTTCTAGCTGATCGCCTTCAACATCAAAAAGGGATTGCCCTTGCTATCGGGCTCTTATGTATTATAGGACTACTCGGACTTCTTTATGGAAGCAGTCCATTCGTCATTATCATTTGTATCATTATGATTGGAATTGCTCTTGGGGCAGCTATTAGCCACTCTTTAACCCTTATTGGCTTACGTGCTGTCAATGCAAGGCAAGCCTCAGAATTATCTGGAATGGCTCAATCTGTCGGCTATATGCTGGCTGCTATCGGTCCATTCGTCATAGGGTTCCTATTTGATTTATTCCATACTTGGACACTGCCATTGATTCTGCTCATCTTTGCTTCAGTTTTATTTACAATCGCAGGCATTGGTGCAGGCAGGAATCAATATGTCCTAGATAAACTTAATCAGAAAAACAAAGAAGCCTCTTCTACAACTGCTTAGAAGAGACTTCTTCCTTTTTCCATTAGATCTGTCTTTCAACGGTGCCTGGCACCGTCGGTGGACACGTCAATGGTGCCTAGCACCGTCGGTGGACAAAACTCTGTCATTTGTACATATGTGGTGCCTGGCACCGTTTAATGGCAGCTATTATTTGTGGAGTTTTTCGATTTCGTCTGCGACAAATTGGACGGATGTGCCGACGATGACTTGTATGCTTTGGGGACCGACTATGTTAATTCCCGGCACTCCCGTGGCCTTAATTTTGTTCTGATCAACAGCTTCCATGTTCTTTACTTCAATTCTTAAACGTGTTGTACAGTTATCTACGGCGATAACATTCTCATCTCCACCTAATCCTTCATAAATTTTCGCAGCCAAAATTGCAAACTTTTCATAAGCTGATATTACGCTCAGCATATCTCTAACAATCGTCGTCTGCTTAACAGTTTGACGCATATCACCTCCTTGTGGCTTCATCGTATGAATATGAAGTGCAATATAGGCTGCTTCATCTACTGGAATGTCTAACTTACATTTTTCTTTCATATGTGAAATGGCCCAAAGGCCAATCTCTAATTCCTTTTTATATAAAACCTTAATTTCTTGCAAAAGCTTGTTTTTCAAAAAAGTGCCTTCTTTCACTCTTTCAATTGCAAATGAAATATGATCTGTAAGAGCAATATGGATATGCTCATTAAGCTTGATTCCAATATATTGTTCTGCATAAGTAATAATTTCTTCAGAAATTGTAAAATGCTCTTCTGGAATGCGACTTAGCAGCTGTTGGAGCTTTTCATTTTCCTTCATAACAAAAACCTTTTCAATTTGATGGCTATTAACGGGATCGTTTTTTCTCTTACCAAATGCAATGCCACTGCCCATTGCAACCTTTTCCTGTTCACCATCATAAATGACAACCGCATTATTATTCAGAATTTTCTTTATTTTCAAGTCGTACCACTCCCTGTTTTCACTTCAAAATGGTTTTAACTTGTGGAAACAGTTAAGATGACTGTCTGTCCCTGCTTTCCGACTGTTTCTTCTGTTAAAATGTATTGCTTATTTTCCTCATGGCTATTTGTTATGACAATTGGCGTGATGATACTTTTCGCTTTATCCTCAATGTATTCCCAATTCACTTCGATTAGTAGCTGTCCCATTGATACTTCGTCACCTACATGTACGTATACGGCAAATCCCTCTCCCTTTAATCCGACTGTTTCTAAACCAACATGAATTAAAATTTCAGTTCCGT
This sequence comes from Cytobacillus sp. Bva_UNVM-123, assembly GCF_046351715.2. NCBI lineage: Bacteria > Bacillati > Bacillota > Bacilli > Caryophanales > Bacillaceae > Cytobacillus > Cytobacillus sp. Bva_UNVM-123. The sequence continues at coordinate 1,468,251 of NZ_CM177772.1, read as the reverse complement.
CTTTTGCAAGAATGCCAATGGCATGATTTGTTCCCGCTATTTGAATAATTGTCCCTTCTATTGGGGCATGAATACTTCCTCCTGAAGGGATGATCGCTATCCCTTCACCCATCATTTTTTGGCTAAACACAGGATCAGGAACATCCTCAAGTGGAATAATACGACCTGAGACTGGAGCATATATTTGCAATTTAGTTTTTTTAAAGAAATTGAACAAGATTGATCAGTTCTCCTTTATTTTCGAGTTATAATAAATGAATTTAAAAAAGGCATAGCGGTACATAAAAGAGTAGGCTTCTTTTATTTACCACCATGCCTGGTCGAATCAGTAACATGTGATTAATTATATAATTATTACAATAATCATAACATTTGCCATTTTCAAAAACAAGTTAAAAATACGCTCATTTCTTATGATTGTTACCCGCCATTTCTGATAATTGATGGGCGCTTTTACTTATGTCTTGAACGATCACTGAAATTTCTTGAATAGAGACCACTTGATTATCAGCAAATTCAGTAATCCCAGCAAACGCTGAATTTAAATTCTGAATGGCTTGCTGAATTCCTTTTGTTATTTCATCAATTTGGGTGACATTTTCTTTCGAGTTTGTAGCAAGCTTTCTAATCTCATCAGCGACAACAGAAAAACCTCTGCCAGCCTCTCCTGCTCTTGCTGCTTCTATTGCAGCATTTAATCCTAATAGATTACTTTGCTCTGACACACCTTTAACGACTTTGGAAATTTGTTCAATTTGATCAGCACCTGAACTTACTTCCTTCATATGCTCTGAAACCCCACTAGCTCGATTCGCTAAACTCGTTGCTGAAGTTGTGATTTCTTTCAGAGATGTCACTGTTTGATCAACGATTAATAATAAACTTTCCGCAACATTATGCAGTTGATTCGCCCTCTCAATGCTCGTTGCTACACCAACTCCTCCAATGACACGACCTTGCTCATCATGAAGTGGAATAACTTTTGAAGCAAATGGAACTCCGAATAGTTCTTTCGGGACTATGGCAGCCATTTCCTTATTGCCTTTAATCGCTGTTGAAAGAATATCACCTTCAATTAACGGTTCTCCAGGCTTTAAATTTAAATTAAATGTTTTAGCAGGAACATAAATTAACAGTTTTTCAGTATCATATACACTGATAGACATATCCTCTTGCATAAGTTTGTGAAGAGTAGGTGCAATCTTTACAAAAGCTTGTAATAAATTGATTTCTGCTTGTATCTTTTCCTCAACTTGATTTATCATTTCATCCACCTCCTATTCATTCGACCAATTTGTACTGATATAATATTAATCTTTTTGGAAGGATTAAACAATCAATATCAATATTGCCAAGTTTGCTTTCCGTTATTTTCTTCTTGACATAAAAGCAGAGCAAAGGTTTATAATTGAGTGGTTTTGAATAACAATCTTAAGGAGACAAATGTATGTGGTTTGTTTTTTCACTCATCACTGCACTTGCATGGGGTGGTGCCGATCTCTTTTATAAAAAAGGGACAAACCCTAATGATAAGTTCAGTCATCTCAAAATTGTCATGATGGTTGGCTTCGTAATGGGGCTTCACGCAATGATCTATATGTCTTTAAAAGGAATCACTTTTGATCCGATAGATATTATTAAATATTTGCCTGTATCCTCAATGTATATATTATCAATGACAATCGGCTATATCGGTTTAAGGTATATCGAGCTTTCTATTGCCTCTCCTATTCAAAACTCATCTGGTGCAGTAACAGCCATTCTCTTATTTATCTTTTTCACACACGACCTTGGAATTGTTGAAATTTTAGGTATTGTTATCATTACGATTGGTGTTATTGGAATTGCCATTTTAGAAAAAAAAGCGGAAACTGAAGCATTGAAAGCAAGCGCAATAAAAATAGATAAAAAATATCAAATTGGCTTCCTAGCTATTACTTTCCCACTTTTATACTGCCTAATTGACGGGCTTGGGACCTTTGCTGATGGAATCTATTTAGATGAAATGAAATTGATTAGTGAAGACGCCGCACTGCTTGCCTACGAGTTTACTTTTCTTATTTGTGCATTAGTTGCTTTCATATTCCTTAAATTTATCAAAAAAGAAACGATTCATATTTTTAAAGAACGTGATAAAGGATTTGCAGCCATCTTAGAAACGGGAGGACAGTTCTTCTATGTATTTGCAATGTCTGGAAATGCCATAATTGCCGCTCCACTCATTGCTTCATATAGTATTTTTTCCGTCATTCTCTCTCGAATCTTCTTAAAGGAAAAATTGAGTCAAAAACATTATGCCGTAATTTGTGTTGTTATATTAGGCATTGTTCTGCTTGGAATAGCAGACGAGTTATAAGTAATTCGGAAATCTACTAATCATTTAATATAAAAAAGCAGTGCTAATTTAGTAAAGATAGCTTTAATAGGCGGGGGTCTATCTGCCTGTTAAACAATCATCTTACAGGACTAAAGTGTTGTTTTTCTATTTTAAATCGAAATCTATTATTAATCAGAGTATAATTTAGCTTGCAGCGACGGAGATATTGAAGGAGGATTATGATTATGGAATGGACGTTAGCCATTTTGTTAAGCACAGCAGTCGTACTGCTTATTCTATCATTTATAAAAACGAAACAAACAAGTTCAATACTAGAAAAACAAATAGATCAAACTTCTTTTTCGATTATGAATGAAGTTCATCAGCTTCAAAAGCAAATTCGCAATATTGAGCTCGACGCAGAAATTTCTGCACATGAGGCGGGAATATTATCAAGAACAGATGAACAGCGAATATTAGTACGTGATATCCTTGATTTACATAGACGCGGGTATGCCATACAAAGTATCGCAGAAAAAAAAGAACTCACCGTAAATGAAGTTGAAAGCCTACTAGCACCTTATATGACAACAAAAGGTGAAAGGAGCAAGCTTGCCCAATGACACCAAACTCTATTCGCAGCTTTGCAGCAGGGCTCATTGTCGCCTCTACAGTATGTGGCATTGTGTATTTCAATGGTCCAGCCGAAGCTGCCAAAAATACTGAAACAGTAGATAAACCAAACACTCATAAAACTAAACAACTTTCAGAAGGAGAAATGAAAGATTTATTAACTTCCAAAGGCTATGTTGTTCAAACAGAAAGTGAGTGGAATAATGAGCTTGCTGCCGCTAAGAAAACAGATGAGCCTAAAAAAGAAACAGAGAAAGAAAAAACTGACACAAAGGAAAAGGTTGTATACCGCACGATCTTGAATGTCTCTTCAGGAATGACGAGCATTGATGTTGGAAATGCACTTAAGCGCGCAAAAATTATCGATGACCCAGTAAAATTTTCAAAAGAGGTTGAAAAGAAAGGTGTAGAGACAAAATTACGTCTTGGCATATTTGAAATCGAAAGCGGAATGACAACCGATGAAATAATCTCGATCATTTTCAAAAATTAATGATTGGAAGTAAATATTTACTAGACTTTTAAAAAACGAATGTTTACGTCTCCATATGAAAAAGTGGTCTCATATTTTGAGACCACTTTTTTCATCACTTAACTCTACCATTATACTTTCTTAACAAATTCAGATTTTAGCTTCATAGCTCCGAATCCGTCAATTTTACAATCAATATCATGGTCCCCATCCACTAGGCGTATGCCTTTTACTTTTGTTCCTATTTTTAATACAGATGAGCTTCCTTTTACTTTAAGGTCTTTAATGACTGTTACTGTATCTCCATCGTTTAATACATTTCCATTTGCATCCTTCACAATCTTTTTATCATCATGACTATCATTTTCTGATTCATATGTCCACTCATGTGCACATTCAGGGCAAACTAATAGACTACCATCCTCATATGTATATTCTGAATTACATTTTGGGCAATTAGGCAAATTTGACATATTTCATTTCCTCCATCTATTCTCACTAATGCTTATATAGTGTCATAGTATTCACTTATTGACAACCCTTCCTGTTTTTTCTACCATTTTAGATTTATGTTCATGATAATTTTTTCTGCATTAGGAAGGTTTATTAAATTTATGTAAAAATAAAGGGAATATAATTCCAATTCAGAATATATAAACTAAAGGCGGCGCCTTATTTTTTTCAAAGGAGGAAGGTTAAATGTCAAAGAAAGTATTACTTATTGCAGGAGATGCTGTTGAAGCATTAGAGATTTATTATCCATATTATCGTTGTCTTGAGGAAGGATTTGATGTGCAAATAGCGGCACCATCAAAGAAAAAGCTGCAGACCGTTGTCCACGACTTTATTGGATGGGATACTTATACGGAGAGTAAAGGATACTTAATTGATGCCCATGTTGCATTTGAAGATGTGAATCCCGAGGAATATGATGGATTAATTATACCTGGTGGACGCGCACCAGAATACATTCGTTTGAATGAGAATGTTCCTCGGATCGTCGCACATTTTTTTGAAGCAAATAAACCTGTTGCTGCCATTTGCCATGCTAGTCTTATTTTAACAACTGTTCGCCAATATTTAGAAGGTAGAGAATTAACAGCCTATATTGCTTGCAAACCAGATGTAGAAGCTGCTGGTGCCACTTATATTGAAGACCATCTTCATGTCCAAGGAAATCTTATTTCTGGTCATGCATGGCCTGACTTACCAGGTTTTATGAAAGAATTTTTGAAACAAATGAAAGAACAATAAGAATGTAGATGTGATTTAAAATTACCTCACAAGACCGAACAATTAAAGGAAAGGGATCAGATGATTATGCTGATTCTTTTTCTTTTTTTTAAAAAAGGGATTGCCAAAAACTAATTGTGTTAGTTAAAATGATAATGAGATTAGTTTATAAAGAAAGGCATGATAAAAAATGAAGATAACGAAGATTCATACCGTTTTTCAATTAGCATTTATGCCACGAGTGTTTCCGGTAAACTGTTACTTTGTCGAAGAAGAGAACGAGCTGACCCTTATTGATGCTGCCATGCCATACAGCGCAAAAGGTATTATTCACACTGCTAAGAAAATGGGTAAACCCATTAGAAATATTATCCTCACACATGCTCATGCAGATCATGTCGGTGCTTTAGACGAGTTGAAAAAATTATTACCTGAAGTCCAAGTTTGTATATCTATTCGTGACGCAAAATTGTTAGCTGGTGACACGTCTTTGTTGCCACATAAAAAAACGTCCCGATTCGAGGAGGCATTCCGAAAAAGATTGAAACTCAACCAGATATTTTACTTCATGAGGGAGATCGTATTGGTTCATTGGAAGTCATCCATTCGCCTGGGCATACACCCGGTTCCATTTCTCTCGTTGATACACGCAATCAAAGTATCATTGTGGGTGATGCTTTTCAAACTAGAGGAGGAATAGCTGTTTCAGGAACACTTACGCCATGGTTCCCGTTTCCGGCTTTCGCCACTTGGGATAAAGCGACAGCTCTTGAAAGTGCAAAGAAATTAGTAAGCTATCAGCCTAGCCTACTTGCAGTTGGTCATGGGAGAATACTTGAAAACCCAATTGAATTAATGAAACAGGCCATTATGAAAGCTGAAAATTAATCATACTATTTAATGAGGATGTGAGGATAGGTTGTCTCGTCGAATGAAATTAGATTTACCTATTATTTTACTTGAAGCCACGCGATTAATTGATGAACATAGTTTAGATCAACTTACACTCGGGATGTTAGCTGAAAAGCTGCAAATTCGTCCCCCTTCTTTATACAACCATATTAGCGGGTTAACAGAATTAAAGCAGAAATTAGCTATTTACGGAACGAAAAAACTGAATGAAGTCTTACTTCAATCAGCAGTAGGACGTTCAGGGGATGACGCCATTCGTGCTATTGGTGAGGCATATATCCAATTTGTTCGAAATCATCCAGGTCTTTATGAAGCAACTTCGAGATTTCCTCATGCAAATGACAGAGAATTACAAGAAGCACAGCAAGATGTTGTCCAGCTTGCTATTCAAGTGTTAGAAGTATATAAGCTAGATGATGAGCTAGCCATTCACATGGTAAGAAGCTTCAGAAGTTTATTGCACGGTTTCGCCTCTCTTGAACAAATAGGAGGTTTTGGACTCCCTTTTGACTCGAATAAGAGTCTTACCATTCTAATCGAAACTTTTATTAAAGGCCTTCACTCTATATGTGAAATCGAATTAGGAAAGGGATTAAGCTAATGCTTTTAGCAAGTTTAAAAACAATAAATCGTTGTTCGCTTTATGCTGGAACTTACTGGACTTGCTATCTATAGCTATTGGGGATATAAAATTGAAAGCACACCACTGCTAAAGCTGGGTCTTGCAATCGTCATCCCATTAACAATCTCCGTAATTTGGGGATTATTCATCTCACCGAAAGCGAGCATCCCTCTGCCAGATTCGATTCATTTATTAGTCGAAATGTTCATCCTGCTCCTCCCTGTCGTGCTGCTTTTAAGCCAAGGGAGGACAAATTTAGCTTGGATTTATGGCTTAATTGTTCTACTAAACCGAAGTCTATTGTTTATTTGGAAACAATAATATTCCTGCTTTCTAGTACACTTTTTAATTTTTAGGTTTGATATAAAGAATTTTCAGATTAAAATAGTATAAAAATGTGCTTATTAGAAAGTGAGGTTTTTCGTTTGGATAAAATCATCTTCTTTAAGGACGTATCATGGCGTCGATCTGGACAGGAAATTTTGAGTAATATAACCTGGGAAATAAATAAACATGAACATTGGGCAGTCCTCGGATTAAATGGTTCAGGTAAAACATCCCTCCTAAATATTGTTACAGGGTATCAATTTCCGTCATCTGGCCAAGTAGAAGTGCTTGGCTGTCCATTTGGAAGGACAAACTTGCCAGAGCTTCGTAGGAAAATTGGGTTTGTCAGCAGTTCTTTAGATCGCTTCTCCCCCACATTAAATTTCCAAACGATCGAGGAAATCGTTTTAAGTGGATTATTTGCCTCAGTTGGATTATATGAGAAAGTATCAAAAGCAGATTTGGAAAAAGCTGAATTTTTAATAAGCAGACTTCGATTAAACTATTTAAAGGGAAAAACATTTCAGTTTTTTTCTCAAGGTGAAAAAAGAAGAGCCTTAATTGCCCGGGCATTAATGAGTGATCCGAGCATTCTTATTTTGGATGAACCTTGTTCTGGATTAGACATATTATCCCGAGAAGAAGTACTTGCGATCATAAAGGAAATTACGAGAAGCCATTGTCATTTAATATATGTTACCCACCATATTGAAGAACTTGTAGAAGAAATCACCCATGTTCTCCTTCTTCAGAATGGAAAAATGATCGCCGCAGGTCCAAAACATGATATCATTACAGATTCCTACTTGTCGGAGGCATTTTGTACTCCTGTACAAGTTCAATGGCAAGGAAACCGACCATGGTTATCGGTCATCTCTGAGTCTAGTAGTACGCAAACAGTGGGGAGATGAGTTGTTGCCGTAAAATCATAATGCAGTGGAATTTTATTCTAAAAAACCCGTTCAAAAAAATCCAGATATTCCCTTTTCAGTAGAGGACATCTGGATTTTTATTACGCCTTTTTATTTTTTAAAAAAGGCCATATACCAACGAACAGTAATGAAACACCTGTAAGAAGCGCAGCAATTATCCAAAAGGACATCCCAAAGCCAACTAATTCATACGCTCCTTCATAATAATTTGCTTTTGTGTTATTCATATTTGCGCTAATAATAGCCGCTGTTATATGCTTCGTAGCATATAAAAACGCAGAAATGGCTATAAAAAAGCAGCCAATCGCCATAAATATTCTCATGTTAATCCTCCAAGTAGAAGCTAATTATTGTTTATGTCTTTTTTCGTGCAGCCTTTTCGCAATTCACCACCAGCCTATTAATGTATTTTAACTAAGTTTAATTAATATTTTCTGAATTTACAATCAAATAGGCGTTTTCCCATGCATTATTCGTTGTAATTTTATTCCGTATGTTAATAGGTTTAAAATTTTCCGTTAATTTTAAAAATAATCATGCTACTAGTTATTTTCCAATTGTTTGTTAAACTAATAATATTAATAATTTCTTTTCGAGGAGAGACGTATAATGAAGCTTACGAAAGAAACTCAATATATCCGAAATATTAGTCTGAAACGTGAAAGCATCCCTTCTTTGAATACGTTTCCCTTTCATTTACCAAGTATAAAAGTGCTGGAAAAACTATCCCTTCATCCAAATGTGACGTATTTCGTTGGCGAGAATGGGATGGGAAAATCAACTTTATTAGAGGCCATTGCTGTAGCGGCTGGATTTAATCCAGAAGGAGGATCATTTCATTTTAATTTTTCCACTTATAACTCCCATTCTGTTTTGGATGAGTATATAAGGCTCATAAAGGGTGTTGAAAAACCTAGAGATGGATTTTTTCTGCGGGCAGAAACCTTTTATAATGTTGCGACCAATATAGAGAGTTTAGATCGCGAGCTTTCTTCTGGCCCACGTATTATCGATTCATTTGGAGGAGTGTCACTACATGAACAATCACATGGTGAATCTTTTTGGGCCACATTTATGAATCGTTTCTATGGAAATGGCATTTATATATTAGATGAGCCTGAGGCTGCACTATCACCGCTTAGACAGCTTTCCATGCTAAAGCGAATTCATGATCTAGTCGAAGAAAATTCGCAATTTATTATCGCCACCCATTCACCAATCATTATGTCATATCCACACGCGAAGATTATCGAATTTACTGAAGAGGGTGCAAAGGAAGTAACACTTGAGGAGACAAGCCATTACCACATTATGAAACAGTTTTTTGAAGATAAGAATAGAATGATACACCATTTATTAACGGACTAGTTGTTAGCTAAAATAAAGTTTACTAAAATTTAACCATTATTTTTCGTATTTATCGTGAACAAATCATCCTTATCTCATCAGCGAAAGACTATTATTATATAATATATACTGTTCCAAATTGATCATCATTTCAATGGAAAGGATTCGGATTATTTTGCAGCTTATTGTCACATTTACTATTTTAAGTATTAGCATTATTTTATTTATGAGCAATCGTTTACGAGCTGATCTCGTTGCGGTGATGGCATTATTAGCATTCGTCCTAACAGGAATACTAACACCGACAGAGGCACTCTCAGGGTTTTCTAATTCAGTCGTCATTATGATTGCAGGGTTATTTATCGTTGGTGCCGGTATTTTTCGTACTGGTCTTGCAAAAATGGCAGGGAACATACTTCTTCGCTCCTCTGGAAACAACGAGAGAAAATTATTTCTATTATTGCTCATCATCGTTGCTTCGGTCGGTGCATTTATGAGCAACACAGGAACGGTTGCTTTAATGCTTCCGATCGTTGTCAGTGTTGCTATAAGTATAAATAGCAGTCCTTCGAAATTTCTAATCCCATTATCTTATATGGCCAGTTTATCGGGCCTTTTGACATTGATTGCTTCTCCTCCGAACTTAATTGTCAGTCAGCTATTAGTCGACAATGGTTATGAGAAGCTCGGATTTTTTGAAATTACTCCTATTGGCATTGTTGGTGTCATAACGGGGATTATTTATTTAGTATTAACGCGAAATATTTTACTTCCAAATGAGAAAAAACGAAATAAATCTAAAGGGAGCCACCCTCTCTCACCTAAACAACTTGCTATCGACTACAATCTTGGGGGTAATTTATTTCGAGTAAAAGTTCCAGAAGAATCCGAAATGATTGGAAAGCGGTTGGCCGAACTAAAAATTCCGCATACCTATCAATTATGTGTATTGAAAATACAACGTAAATCAATGGAAGGTATCAACCTTTTACCGATTACCTATCAAGAAATGGCAGGACCTACAACTATGGTTCAAGCAAATGATATCCTTTATTTTCAAGGTTCTCACGAAAATGTAAAAAGATTTGTCAGCGACTATAAATTGAAGATTAAAGAAGAAGAATCAGAGGCTGGGGTGCTCGTTTCAAAGCAGCTTGGGATTGCAGAAGTTCTATTAACCCCCCATTCAAGTTTAATCAATGAAACCATTAGAACCATTGGGTTCCGAGAAAAGTATAACTTAAATATTATTGGCATCAATCGCCAAGGGAAATATGTGTTAAAAGAAATGTCTAAACAGCGGCTTCGCTTTGGAGATGCATTATTAGTGCAAGGTGCTTGGGATGAAATTGAGCTTCTTTCAAGAGAAACGAAAGATGTTGTTGTCGTTGGGCAACCAAAGGAACATGCAAGTATTGCCTCTGCCAATGGAAAGGCCCCCATTGCAGGCGGAATAATGCTGCTTATGATTATCCTAATGGTATTCGATATTTTTCCAACTGTTATTTCTGTATTAATCGGAGCATTACTAATGATCGTGACCGGATGTTTACGAAGTATGGAAGATGCATACGGACAAATTAACTGGGAAAGTATTATTTTAATAGCAGCAATGCTTCCGATGGCAACCGCTCTAGAAAAAACAGGTGGAATGGTTATTCTCTCAGAAGGAATTATCCAGTTGCTAGGTGGATTTGGAGCTATTGGGGTGCTTGCTGGGATCTATTTCTTAACAATGGTTTTTGGTCAATTCATTAGCAATACTGCTACCGCCGTCCTATTTGCGCCAATTGCGATGACTGCTGCGATTAATATGGATGCCAATCCTTATACTTTTTTAATTGCTATTGCTTCTGCATCAAGTATGGCCTTCTCCACCCCTGTTGCATCACCAACAAATTCACTTGTGATGACAGCTGGGAACTATAAATTTTTTGATTTTGTAAAAATTGGCGTTCCTTTGCAAATCGTTATGTTTATTGTCATGATGATTGTTATTCCAATCTTCTTTCCTTTATAAAAGCGAGCACAATCAATTCACCTTCCGAGAATCGAAACTTCTTGGAAGGTGAATGATTTTAGTATCTAAATAGGTGTAATCGGACCATTCCCTTTTAAAGCTTCGATGATATTATCCGCAGCTAAATGTGCCATATTCAATCTTGTTTTAATACTTGCACTCCCAATATGGGGCAAGGTCACAACATTATTAAGAGTAAGCAGTGGATGATTAATCGGGATTGGCTCTTCTTCAAACACATCTAAACCAGCTGCCCATATCTCCTTGTTCTTTAATGCCTCGTAAAGTGCTGCTTCATCGACGATTCCACCTCTAGCCGTATTAATAAGAATAGACTCTTTTTTCATGAGAGATAGCTCTTTTTTGCCTATTAAATGATGGGTTTCCGGGCTATAAGGAAGCATTAGACAAACAAAATCTGATTGCTGCAGCAATGTATGTAATTCTGCATATTCAATTTCAAATTCTTCTTCTATAGCTCGTTTTCTCGTCCGATTATAGTAAAGAATATTCATATTAAACCCTTTCGCACGTTTTACTAAAGCTTGCCCGATTCTTCCTAATCCTACAATGCCAATGGTTGCACCATAAATATCTCTGCCAACAAATTGCATCGGTGCCCAAGCACCCCATTCTCCATTACGCAATGCAGCATCTGCTGGAAAGATATTTCTTGCTGTTGCCATTAATAATGCAAAGGTTAAATCTGCTGTCGTTTCAGTTAAAACACCAGGTGTATTCGTAACCATTATTCCTTGCTGAACAGCAAATTCAATATCAATATTATTATAGCCAACTGCCATATTGCTAATAATCTTTAGATTTTTTCCGTGTTTTAATAATTCTTCATCAATCATATCTGTCAACAAGCAAAACAACCCATCAACAAACTCTATTTCCTTCATTAACACTTCCCTTGGTACAGGAATGAATTCCTCTTTCCACATGCTAATTTCAAAATGGACTGCTAGTTTATGCAAGATTTCATCAGGTAGCTTCCGAGTGATATAAACTTTGTTTTTCATCGTTCTCCCACCTTTTTCATTCAAGTTTGCTATATTTAAGGAACTCTTGTCTCTAAAACATCACTGAACAACTGTTTTTAACTGTTTAAAAATAGACGATACTCCCCGCCACCAGTTTTCGTCTTCCGCATATTTTCGGTTAATCCATTGAATCGGATCAACATCCGCTGGGCGATCTTTACTTAAATTAACAATGGTGCGGGCAGCAATTTGACTCGTATCGGAAATATTTGTGTTGAAATCTTCCCAGCTATGGAAGACGTTAAATGGATTGTTTGCGATTTTTGCAGCATTCTTATTGTCTCTTAAGACAAATCCTTGTTCCTGCCCTGTAATGGCAAACAGTAATAATGGATGAATATTATATTCATTTGCGATTTCAATAATCGTGGTAAAATAGGGCTCATCTGCTAACAATGAATTCCGGCCATTCAGCCAATCTCGTAATTTTCCTTCATTAATTTGTTCATATTGCAAGTATATCGGTAATTCATTCGACATTCTTTCTTGATTAGCTGCTTCTGGAAATTCAACAACAGCTATATTCTTAACATGTTTTTGTTTAGAAAAATCGATTTCCCGAACGATGAAAAATAAAGCAATAATAAGTGCGGCAGCTGTAAAAATGATTCTTTTATGTTTCAGCAGCTTATTCATAACTTCTTGCTCATGAATAGAAAGAACCTTTTCCTCTAAGTGAATAGTTGGCTGAGTCGCTTCCTCACTGGAATATGTAGCACTTACTTCATCTTTATCGTTATTTAGTAAATGATCGATGTATATTTCTGCTATATCTGAAAAATTATCTACTTTTTTATGTACCCATTGAGGAAGTTCTTTTTTTAATTCCTCTTGAGTTGCAAACGCAATACTTGATTTAATAATATCGTCAGCAGAAATAGATAAGGAATTTGTAGAAAGCTTTTTATTCAAAAGCTCCATCCTAATCCTTTTTTTTGTTTCTGTTGAAAAATTCGGAAGTGAATGATCAATCATGTCATAAATCGTTTTTGCTAGTATACTAGCTTTTTGTTTAGAGGTTAATGTCTCATAGCGAGAGTTAATCTGCTCTCTTATTTTTTTAATACCTTCTTGATCGATAACCTCTATTTGTAATAATTGTTCATTAAACGGAGTCAATATTTCCACCCTTAGTTCATTTTTCAAAAAGAATCATAATTTCTTTCTATCATGTATTCTACCATTATTTCAAATCTAAACCATATGGGGAAATAATAATATTTAAATATATGAAATAATATAAAAACTCCCCCGCTATGTATAATTTGACAATGGGAGGAGTTGTGAATATTTTGGGATTTTAAAGTTAGTCTTTTTCCAGAGGCATTAACATTAATGTTTCACCGACAGGTTGTTTTAATGCGGTTTTATGATAGGTTCCTTTTACCCAATCATCCATCTGATCATGATACCATTTGCTTTTAATATGGCCGGATTGCCCAGGGCCAACTAAATGGTAAGCCTCATCCGTATTTGCCATATCGATTGCAAATCTCCATGAAGCCCCATGATCAACGATACCAGTATCTAAATAGGCAGCCGCCTTAACAGTCACACTGCTGCCGCCAACAGGAATACTTCCTTCACGATTAAATACATAGTGTAGAGGAAATACGCTTGATAATGGATGCTTGAATTGAACTTGATGATAGTTTCCCCACTGCCATTTACTCATGTCTTTGCCTTCCGCTTCTTCAATTTGTGACAGTGTAAGCTGTAATGATTTTATTAACACAGCCTCAATCCCTCCCTTTTCCTCAATCCAAGGGCCTGGATTTCCTTCAATAGCTCTGCGCAAAAGCTTATCAACCGCCGCTTTTCTTCCAGAGAATAATTCTAACATTTCCTCATTAATCTCTTCACTTAATAGGACATCACTAATTTTCCCCATCCAAATATTAAAAATATATGGGGCTGCGTCCTCCTTACGGTCATAAAAATCCCAATTTGTTAATTTCTCTAACACTGCTTTCTCTCTATCTCCATTTATATTTTCCAATAATCCAATAAGCTTTGGCACAAACTCTTTCGCTTGTAAATTTTTCTCATCCATTTGTAAATTCATCATATCTTCAACAGTTAGCTTATCATTTGCCTGTAACACCTCTTGAATCCGCATTTGTCGGTAAGGTTGCGCCCAGTCATGACTTATGTGGTATGGATAATCATCGTTAATGACCTTATTATTAGCTGTAGAAATAAATCCTTCTTTTGGATTAACGGTTTTTGGCAATTCCTCAAAAGGGATATAGCCAATCCAATCATATTCGTCTGTCCAGCCCGGAACAGGTAGTAATCCATTATCTTTCTTACGAATTGGAATTTTTCCATTCGCTTTAAAGGCAATTGTTCCATCTTGAGCAGCAAATACAAAATTTTGTGCAGGTGTTTCAAATTGCTGTAGTGCTTTCTCAAATTCAGACCAATCATTCGCCTTATTCATATTTAAAATAGCTTCAAGCTCCGCAGATGGCTGCAGCGCTGTCCATTGTAAAGAAAGTACGGTACTCGCACCTATGTCTTCTGCAAACTCCGAAATAATGGGGCCATGCCTTGTAATAAGAACCTCATATTCTAATGTTTGTTTATCTTTAATTTTGATGGGCTCGCTAATTATTTCTGCTTCTTCCCATTTATTGTTATAGAGAAATTCCTTTGGATTATCAGGATTCCTTTTTTCAATATACAAATCTTGAACATCTGGTCCCGTATTTGTCACACCCCAAGCAATGTCCTCGTTATGTCCTAAAATAATCCCTGGAACTCCTGCAAAAATAACTCCACTTACATTTAAATCATCTGTTTCAAGCTGCATCTGATACCAAATGGCCGGAGTAGCAAGTCCTAAATGTGGATCATCTGCTAAAAGCGGCTTTCCACTCACTGATTTCTCTCCACTTACCACCCAATTATTACTCCCATTATATTCATGTGGAATGATGACATTAGCAAATTGCTTACTCATGTCGAGTTCATTTTTGCTAATGATATATGGGGCATTTTCAGGGTATTCTGGAAATAAATCATATGCCTTATCTTCTGGAAACTCTTGCAGTAAATAGTGTCGAAATGCTTGTTCCTGCCAATGACCGCCTAGATCGAAGGCCATGTATTTCCCAATTGTCAATGAATCAATAGGCGACCAATCTTCAGGTTCATAGCCAAGAAATGTAAATTCAATTGGCCATTTCCCATTTTCGCGTAACTCATCAATATAAAGATTTACCCCTTTTGCAAAAGCATTTAATACTTCCATTCCATCATCGGAATAGACATTAGCTGATGCTTCTGCTGCTCTCTGTAATCCCAGCGTACGGAAATATTTATCTTGATCCACCACTGCCTCTCCAACTACTTCACTTAAACGGCCAGAAGCTTGTCTTCGACTTAAATCCATTTGAAAAAGCCGATCTTGTGCTTGAATATAACCTTGAGCGACATACAAATCATGCTCATTTGCTGCCTTAATATGCGGAATGCCCATTTCATCCCGGATGACCGTAACTGGCTCATTTAACCCCGCAATCGTGATTTCACCAGTAATTTTTGGAAGTGATCGATTTAAATAAAGATTGGCCCCTATTAGCACAATGAGACAAAGTAAAACTAACGACACTATAGCCCATAAACTAATTGTTTTCCATTTTGCCCTTTGCTTTTTCTTTGCCATAACAACTGTCTCCAAAATCTCTTCCCCCCTATTTACAAAAATACTTGTTTATACTTATTCGCAATAGGTAAGGGACTTTCCTTTTGAGAAGAAAAATTCAATTATGAACAGCGAGGCTTTTTATTCAAAAAAATATTCCCCATCTAATTAGTAGACGGGGAACGGACTTTTTATCATTAATTCATGACCCACTTATCCTTCATAAATAAAATTCGCCCAATGATAAAGATAATGATCATACAGATGAAGTTGCTGGCAATCGTAATTAAAATATGCTCAATATTAACAATTCCAAATAATAGTTCTTTTAATATCGTGAAAAGATTCATGATTGGGATAGCAAAATGCTGAAAGCCTAACTCATTAATTCCGATCCCTGAAATCACCATTAATGGAAGCACCGCAAGCATCATTATCGGTGTACTGTAACTTTGTGCTTCCTTTATCGTTTTGCCCATAATACTTGTTAGCATTAATATTGATGCATTGAACATCGCATATAGAATTGAAATGATGACGGCAATCGCAATGATGAGTATCGCATTGTCTCCGAAGGAAATGGCTTTTTTAAGATTTTCAGTCAAGAAGCCAATTTCTAGTGCGACGACAATTAATGTAATCATTCCCGTAATGGCGCCAATAGAGGCAATCGTCAGCCATTTTGAAAAAAGCAGTACAGCTCGATTAACAGGTGTAATTAAGAGAGCCTCCATCGTTTTTCTTTCCTTTTCTCCAGCAAATAAATCCGAAGCAGCTGGGCCTGCACCTACTCCAATCGCTACAGCTAATATTAATGGAATGAGCATCGCAACTATGTTAATGCCCGGATCCTCATCTGACATTTCCATTTGGTTAATTGTAAAAGGCTCGATAGTGGAAGCATTTGTTCCAAGAGCTAAGAGACGCTCGGAAGTAACTGATTTTTCATAAGCCGTTAAAGCTGTCGTCACTAAATTCATCAAGGTTGCAGATTTTTGGCTAAAGGAATTACCGATTAACGTGGCAGAAGCTTCTTCTCCATTCTCAATGCTTTTGAAAAATTCAGGACTTAACTTTAATGCAGCAACTGCCTTGCCTTCCTGTAAAACTTCTTCAGGATTTTCAGCTTTAACAAATTCAATATTGTCATAGTTAGCGAATAGACTTTCTTCCTCTATACTAAAGGATTCCTCCACAGCCAGCTCATATGTTTCCGCTCCATCATGTGAAATCATTTTTTCATAGAACAAGGTTAACCCAGTCATCATGATAATTGGCAACAACACTGTTAATAATAAAGTTCTACGATCACGGAAGCAGTCTTTCATTTCTTTCAAATAGATTTTAAGAAGCATAATGCTCTCCCCCTTTAACAAGCTTACTCATAAAAATATAATTCAAATCCTTGCTTCCTTCTGAAACATAGAGTGCTTCAAGTTCACCATGATAGACAAGCTCACCCTTATGCATCATCGCAACAGACTCACAAAGCATGGATACTTCCTCCATAATATGGCTTGAGAAAATAATCGTCTTTCCCTCACGTTTAAGCTGGTGGACAAGCTGTCGAAATACATTTGAAGACGTTATGTCCAGCCCTGTCGTCGGTTCATCAAAAAGAATGATATCTGGATTATGAATGAGTGTTCTAGCAATCGCTACTTTTTGCCTCATTCCTTTAGAGAACCCCCCAACCTTTCGATCGAGATAATCCCTCATGCCAAACATTTTCGTCAAATCATCGATTCGCACCTTTGTTTCATGTTTTCCTAAACCATATAAGCTTGCAAAGTATTCTAGATTTTCACGGGCTGTCAATCGTTCATACAACCCTGTTTCTCCTCCAAACAGCACACCGATTCGTTTCTTAATTTCATCAGGCTTTTTCACTGTGTCATATCCATCTACAATGACATTGCCCTTCGTTGGTGTAAGCAGTGTCGCAATTGTTCGCAGTAACGTTGTTTTTCCTGCGCCATTCTCACCAAGCAATCCGAGTACTTCTCCTTTAGAAACTTCAAAAGAGACATGCTTTAATGCTGTTACATATTTCTTCTTATCCTTGAATTGTTTTGTTACCTCATGAATTTGAATCATCGGCTTTCTCGCTCCTTCTGATTGCTTTCTTGTTTTTATCATACAAAGAAATAAATAATAGGTCTGCAACTATGTCGCGAATAGTCCTTTTATTGTCGCGAAAACGACAAATCTCCTATTAAAAATGGTAAAATATATGGGTATAGGCGCTGTCAGAATATAGCTTATATGTAAGGAGTTCGTTATGAAAATTGGACTTGTCGATGATCGAAGAATTGATCTAGATAAATTAATTGGAATCATTTCAAGCATGAAAGGTATCGAAATCATCTTTGCAACAACATCTGCTGAAGAGGCATATGAACATATAAAAAAAGAGTCGATCGATTTATTGATTGCTGATATTGAAATGCCAGATTTATCTGGATATGAATTAGCAGATATTATTCATTCCCATGCACTTAATATTTCGGTTATCTTCGTAACTGGAAATAGCGGGTATGCTGTTCATGCTTTTGAAATAAATGTACATGATTATATTATGAAGCCTTACCCGAAGGAAAGGTTAATCCAATCGATCGAACGGCTCATGGAGAAAACAAAATCCTCTGAAATAAATGGGAGGCTTTATATTAAATTAAAAAACAATATCCATATTATCCAGAAGAAGGATATTATTTTTATTGAAAGATCTGGAAGATCAACAACCATCTATACGAAAACTGGTCCAATTAAAACATATCAAACATTAAATGAATTAGAGGGGGAACTTCGCGAACGAGATTTTATCCGTTCACATCGATCGTTTATCATTAATATTCACTATGTACTGAACTTTTCTCTCTATGCGAAAAATTCTTATATCGTCACATTCGAAGGTATTGAGGAGCAAGCTATGATTACGAAGGATAAAGTGGAATTCTTACAAGAATATTATTTTTAAAAGTAGAAAGGACTTGAAAATGAGTAAAATATATTGGGCAGTAATCGCTTTATTATTGATTGTTCATCTGCAATCATTGCTACGATGGCTTCCATTTGAAATTCCTGTCTACTTTACTTGCATTTTAGCAGTTAGTATCAGCTATTATTTTTATAAAAAAGTTCATCTTATGATAGCTAATATAAGTATTCAGTGGAATGGCATCTTTTCTTTCATGCAGCTATTACTTGTTTTGATTTATATTGCAGTAAAGCCATCATGGATATACCTTGTTCCATTCTTCATGTTTGTCGGGATTGAAGCGATACGATTAGGTTGGGCAAACGAGCTGTCACCACTTTCTAAGAAGCTCGGACAATTTGAAGAACAGAATAAACAATTTAATGAAACCTTTCATCTTGTTCGTAAAGAAAGACATGATTTTTTAAAGCATGTTTCCGCCATTCATTACTTACTAGAAAATCGAAAAAACGATGAAGCAAAATCATATCTCGATCATTTAGTAGACGGATATGAAGAAACAAATTTATCCATTAAAGGGGAGCGGGGCATTGTAGCTGCGGTTTTACATAAAATGTACCGACAAGCGAAAGACGCTGGAATTTCGATCGTCTATGATTTTGACATGCCATTGTCAACAATGCCCATCTCTGATCAAAATATGGTCGCATTGATTGGCAATCTGCTATCAAATAGTATTGAGGCATGTCAAGAGTGGCAAATCAAATATAAGAAACAAGCAATCATTACATTGCAGTTTTATAAAAGAAGTGGTTTATATTTATTAATTTGTAAAAATAATAGTTTACCAATCCCAGCTGCGATTTTGGATGAATTGTTTCATACATACGGAAAAACAACAAAAACAGGTGACCATGAAGGTCTCGGTACAAAAATAATCCAAGATATTGTTAAAGACCATCAAGGATTTCTTGATTTCATCCATAAAGATGAAGAATTTACTGTCAAAATTAAAATACCCGCGATCATGATCTGACATTAGAAAAAGCTAAGGCATTCGCCGCTGTCTTTCAGCGAATGCCTTAGCTTTTCTTATGCGATGTTATAAATGCTAACATGATTTGAACTTTAGTTTATCCCCCATTTTTTAGCGAAATAGGTTTTTTAAATTTTATCAGCGAAATTCAACTGTTTATCAGCTGACTTTTGCTATTTGTCAGCCGAGTTTAGGTATTTATCAGCCGATTATGCACATTTATCAGCCAACACAGCGAAAATTTGTAAAAAACCACAGTATCAGTGACTGATTTAATCATCTGTGGTGCAACTGATTTTGAAAAAAGTGTAGGGACTCGTTGCTATATTTCGTCTATTATCATGAAGACAATGCGTATTTTTATAATATGAACATTTTTAGAATTGGAGATAAATGAAATGACAAAATTTTTGAAAACAACAGAATCGATTATTCTTTATTTTGTTTTTCTATTTTACTTGTTTCTTCTACTCGATCTTTTGCTTTTTAAATACTACTCTCCAATAGAACTGTTTGATTCTAGTAGAACATTCACGAGAGACGTTAATTTAGTCCCGTTCCATACAATATCAAACTATTTATTCGGCGGCTTTGATGTAAGTTGGAGTGTTGCAAGTTCAAATGTTTTTGGCAACATATTGGTTTTTATCCCATTAGGCATCTATTTTCATGTTTTTAAAAGGAATATGAAAGTAGCTAGAAGTTTACTTTCGATATTCCTTATTAGCCTTAGTGTCGAAATCATTCAATATGTTTTTGGAATTGGTGCTAGTGATATTGATGATATTATTCTTAATTTTTCTGGCGGAGCAATTGGAATCCTTCTTTATAAATTACTTTACTTAGTTTTTAAAAATACCAATCGGGTTAAGACCGTCATTATGATTATTTCAACAATAATTGGACTACCAATACTAGTAATTTACATTTTAATTACGATTGCTAATAGTTGATTAAGAGCCCATTCGTCGAAAATGATAGAATAGGGGTTACTCTTGCATTTTTTTCATCATATACACTTGTTTAGCTGTATGCTGAAAGCCAATTTCCTTTAAAATCGTATGGGTTCGTTCACTTTTTCTAATCGGCATATTAGGAATAACACGGTTAATACTGTCGTCAAAAGTGCCGAAAACCTCATGTAATAATACCTTAATAAGCTTTTTAGAATCCTTATGGCTAGGCTCTGCTTCACATTGGTATAGAACAGTTGAGATATGTTTGCCTTTGTCATCAAATCCTCTTCGAAAATATGCATAGCCGATTGCGGCATTAGTTGAATCCTTTATTATTAACGCCTCTCCATCCTTCGCACTTTGCCATTGCGTTTGCCAAGGATGCATGCCTTGATAAAAAGGAAGATGTCCAACCTGCTGTGGGACTGACCGCTCGATGGTAATATCCTTCATATAATCAACAAACTTATCCGTTTCCATCGGACCATTTAAGCTCAAATATTCTAATTCATCAACAATTTCAAAGCCCATTTTTTCGTAAAGAGAAATAGCATGTTGATTTTCACTTATCGCCTCTAATGTAGCTAAATGGACATTCTCTTTCTCTAAAATCGATAAGGTCTCTTCCATTAACAGCTTTCCGATGCCCTTACCTCTTAATTGTGAAGCGACTGCAGTTCCTCCATTCCAGGCTATTTTTTTTCCATTAAATTCACGAATCCCATTCTTAACGATGCCAATAGGTTTATGATCCTGAAAAGCGACAATCGATAAGCTTGGTGATAAGCCTTCAGAAGTAAAACGGTTAATAAATTTTTCTGGTGTCATCGTCGCATCAAAATAATACCCTTCGAAGCCTGAATTCCAAGCCTCCACCCCTTCTTGTATCGTACAATCTACTAATCTTTTAATCTTTATCATTCACACTCCCCGCTTTCTGAAAAACATGGGACAAAGGGACTGGTCCATGGCCCTTAAATAATTACTGTTTGTGGTGCAGTTTCTTATTTATTAGTCCTTTCATTTCCATGTTTAAAATTACCAGTAATTTTTGCCATTAATAACTGTGCTTCCATACTATCTGCTTTCGATATTTTTGCTAAAAACTTTTCACTTTCCTTCCCTTTTAATATCATTATTTGTTTTCCTTTCCAAAAGATAAAGACTTTATTATCTTTTGATGTTCGATAGGAAAAAACATTTTCTTTAAGCTTGTTTCGCTTATCGATATTATCCAATTTCTACACCCCTTCATAAAGAAAGTGAGTTTTTTTCAACCTTTACCTAAATTCATGTAGTTTTCTTCTAATGTATGTCCCTTATGTTAATGATCAGATAAAAATCTATCGACAATCTCATTGAACTTTTCACTGTGCTCCCAAAACATCATATGTCCACCAAGAACCTCTACTTTCGATTGTGTTGTTAATTGTTTTGTGTAACGAATAGCAAGGTCAGCCCAATGCTCCGCCACAACGGTTAAAATTGGAACTGTTCCGCTTGCTTGTTTTGCTTCTTCACGATAATCAGAAAACATTCCAGAAGCAAACAAATTACTTGCAATATAATAGGGTGTTTTTAAAGATTGCTCAACCAGCCATGTTAATTCTTCTGTTTCAAGCTTTCTTTGCACCATCACTTGAGTAATATAATTTGTAATAAATTCTCTTTGACCACTTGAATTTCGTAAATATGTGTTATAGATTGCTGCTATATTATCTAATGTACCTTCCGCCCATTCTCCATCGTTTACAGTTAGAGATTTTGGCGGCATATCGACCAAAATTAATGATTTAACATGCTCAAATCCATTTTGCTTTATATACTCCCAAACAGTTAAACAACCGAAAGACCATCCAACGAGAGTTACGTTCGTTGCATTTAATGCTTGAAGCACAGAGGCTAAATCTGAACCGTGAGTAACATAATCATTTCCATGGATAGACATTGTCGATCTCCCATGACTTCTCGGATCAATGACAATCACTCGATGTGTCTTTGAAAAATATTCTATCTGTTTTGAAAAAACTTCTGTTGTAAAAGTAAAGCCAGGAATGAAAATGAGCGGTTCTCCACTACCTATCTCTTGAACAAACAACTCTACACCTGAATCGACTTCGATATATTTCCCATTCATAAGGGACACACGCATTACCTCCCATTCTAGTGATAACGATTATATTCAAAATTAAGGCTTTAGCGAGCAACCTGGAGCGGAAATCAACAGCTATGTTTAACAGAACATTTATTAAAAATAAGTTTATCTAATAAAAAATCACTTTATTCCATTAAAAATAATATTCATTCTTCGAAACTTTTCCTGAATATTTGGGTGAATTTGATTCTCCTCTTCTATTATCAAATGGTCGCCTTCATTTTCCTTAAATACTTCATAAATACTTCTTAACTGCTGCATTTGCCGATCTGTTGGTGGTTTTTCCACCATTTGACTAAGCAGATTAAGTGTGCTGGTTAAAGAAATCGTAAGCTCTGAATTCAACTCGGCGGCAGTTTCAAACAATCGTTCAGCTTTCCAAAGCTCCTCTTGGATTGGGCCAAAGATTGCAGCACGCTTCTGAAGGTTCTGTAAATCGCTCTCACTCGCTTCCAATGCTTTTACTGTTTTATCTGTCAAAGCCTGTTGCATTGATCCGTATGCATCCTTAAATAATCCGTAGGAAGCAGGCTGATTATAATGCTCAAAAATATTCTCCTTTTTATACAAGATTTCCTTAACAAATCCCTGTTTATCTTGATCGTATACAAATTTATGAATGAATTTATTAGAATGCGACGTCTCTAATACGACAATGCCTGCTTTCCCCTCGAACATTGCTGTACTAAAATTAATTGACCCTAGCTGAACGTAATCATCAAAAAGCGGATAAGTGTCCTCTCCATCTTTTACTACCAAAAGCCATGTCTGTCCATCATCCCAAGCAAACAAACCATCTTTCATTTTCTCTGCATTCACATATAATTCAATCATTTCATCCTTTCCATCCTGATTAAGATCAAGGGTGGTTGTCTTATAGAGTGAAAGCGGATATTTTTCAATGTTCTTTGGATGAATAATGGAGGAACTATTATTCATCTGCTCCTCAATAACTTTCCTTTGCTCCTCCACCGTATTATGCAGAGATTTGTTTTCCATTAATAACTTCTCAATTTTCTTTTCTAATTCATCGAATTCATTCGTTTCAACAGCATTTGTTTGATTCGTACAGCCAGCAAGGATTCCTACTCCCACTAAACAAACAATCATAAGAATGAACCTTTTCATATTCCAACCCCTTTCACATTTAAAAATAAAATATTATGATGTTTAATCATTCACGATAGTTCAATATATTGTAAATAGTAACATATATTGTTAGAAAATTACGAACTAATATATATACGTAGATCAATTATCAAACTTGTTCATTTTCAAAAGCTCAAATTGTTTTGTTTAAATGCTGTTATACATAAAAAAACTGCACCTCCAATGTTAAGTTGATTCTAACAAGAAGATACAGTTCAATTAATATAATCATTTATTCATTATGCAGCTTTATGAATATCGATTTTCTTCCCTTCTTTACGCCACTCTTTATATTCAGCAGCAGCTGTAAAAAGTACGTCTGTCGATGAGTTAAGTGCAGTTTCAAAAGAATCCTGTAAGACACCGATGATAAAGCCTACACCAACTACTTGCATCGCAACATCAGCTGAGATTCCAAATAAGCTACACGCTAAAGGAATCAGTAGTAATGAACCTCCTGAAACTCCCGAAGCACCAGCCGCACATATCGCAGATAATACACTTAAAATAATGGCTGTAGGAAGATCTACTTGAATATCAAGAGTATGGACCGCTGCAAGAGTTAAAACAGATATTGTAACCGCGGCACCAGCCATATTAATAGTAGCACCTAATGGAATAGAAACGGAATAACTATCCTTATTTAAACCAAGATTTTCACATAATTTCATATTTACCGGAATGTTCGAAGCAGAGCTACGTGTAAAGAATGCGGTAATCCCACTTTCCCTTAAGCACTTAAACACAAGCGGATATGGGTTTTGCCTAATAACGACAAACACAATCATTGGATTAACAACTAATGCCACAAAAAGCATACAACCAATTAATACAGCAAGTAATTTCCCATAGCCTAGTAAAGCATCCAAGCCACTTGTCGTAATAGACTCAAACACTAGACCCATAATTCCTAATGGGGCTAGCTTAATTACCCATGTAACAAGTTTAGAAACAGCATCCGAAAAATTAGCAATCATCGTTTTTGTCGAATCTGCTGCATTTTTTAATGCCAAACCAAGGAGGATAGCCCAAGCTAAAATACCAATATAGTTCGCATTAAAAATAGCCTTCACTGGGTTATCCACGATATTCAACAACAATGTTTTTAGAACCTCAACAACACCGCTCGGAGGCGTCACACCTTCAGCACCCTGTGCAAGCGTTAAGCTGACTGGGAAAATAAAACTAACAATTACGGCAATGAGTCCAGCTAAAAAAGTTCCTAAAAAATAAAGAATAATAACGGATTTCATATTTGTTTGGTGACCACTTTTGTGCTGAGCAATAGCTGACATGACTAAAAAGAGTACTAATACAGGTGCAATAGCTTTCAAGGCTCCAACAAATAAAGAGCCAAAAATGACAATTGGTTTTGCTATATCTGGAATCATTAAAGCAAGGATAATACCAATAATCAAGCCTACTATTATTTGTTTTACTAGACTTATTTGGTTCCATTTTTTCAGTAAACTTTTCATCGATGTTCCTCCACTAGTTTAGGATAATTTTGTACCATGATTTCTAGATTAAGGTTTGACTGACAAACATCTCCTCCTGATTCCACTCCAGAAAGATATTTGTCTTTCTAATAAATAGTATTATACTGACTCTATTGATATATTACAATATTATTTTTTTATTTTAGTACTATAACAGAAAATAAAGTAGCCGTACAAATGGGAAAAGGCTGACACCAAAAGTCGTTTTTTACAACCATTTGATTTCAGCCTCTTTTTACTATTTGTTTTATATTCTTTATATGCCCCAACTAATTCGTGAAAGGTAAACTGGGACGTCATGGAAATATTTAGCCGTGCAATTATTCTCTGAATCTATGAAGTTCCCACAATGCTCATAAAGGTAAGCGACTTTCTAACATGATAGAAAATCGCTTACCTTTATGTCTAAATTCAGTTCTACAATTTGTAATAGATGCTTTGTTTATAGTTAAACAGTCATTTTCCAGCTTGATAATGCTAACCAGTTTTCTTGTTCCTTATAATCGGGCATGATTCCTCCAACAAGACGCCAGAAGGAGCGGTCGTGATTCAAATGGACCATATGACACATTTCGTGAACGACTACATAGTCGATTACTTTAATTGGTGCCATTGCCAGCCTCCAATTAAAGGTTAACTGTCGTTTTGAATCACAGGTTCCCCAAGTACTTTTGCTATCAGAGATACGGATAGACCGTGGTTTTGTTTTAAAATTGTTTTGAAAGTACTGGATTCTCATCTCGATCAAAGCTTTACATTGCTGATAATAAAAACGTTTTAAAGCCTGTTTTATTTTTTCATCATCAAGCTGCTCTACATAAATATATAACTGCTCATCTTCAAATACTACATGGTCTTGCTTAATTTTTAGATCTTGGGAAATCTTAATAGGATAGCTGTTTCCTAAATAAAGAAATCTCTCTCCATGCTCATAAACCTTCACCTGTGGTCCAAGCAATCGTTTCTTATGTTCTCTTAATTTTTGTTGAATCAGTTCCCAGTTGTTCTCCAATAAATAAATTACCCTTTCATTGGGTGTCTCTTTTGGAGCCTGGACTTCAATATTTCCATAGTGATCCATCGTAATACCAATGGATGTCCGCTTTTTGTATTTTAGATCAAAACGTATTGTCTCACCTAAGTGGGTATGTATCATTTCATCACCTGTAGGATTTTTCAATGCCTTATCCCCTGTATTTTACAGTCAATCCTTTTAAGAAATTCCTAGCGAATTTGTCGCCGCACTCTTTATAATTTTTATGGCCCTCTTTTCTCAATAAAGCACTTAGTTCTCCTTTTGTTACAATAATTCCAGCTTTTTCAAAAATATCAAGCATGTCTTCACTTGTTAATGCTAGAGCTATCTTTATTTTCTTTAACAAGAGATTATTAACGTTAGCATTTTTCTTTATAGACGGTTCTGGTATATCAGGCTGTCCTGGTTTTGGATCTTGTTTTCCTCTTTTAAAAATAATAAAACCATTTAAAAAGGAATCTAACATACTATTATGGCATTTAATATTCTCATCATTTTCAGCAATCTCATCATCATCATAACTGTCATTTGATTTTGTTAGAAGCTTTAGCACTTCTGCTTTTGTTACTTCCACGCCACCAAGTTTAAATATCTCTACCATATCTGTATTTTTTATATCTAGAGCATATCTTAATCTAATTAATATATCATTATTATCCATGAATAAACCTCCTATGGCTTTGCCAATTTGTATAGCAACTTCATCTTTCATTCACATTTTGTTTAGGAGATGCAGTTAAACTTTGTTGTTGATTTTCGCTGCAGGCACTCGCTTTCCGCTCTAATCAACAGCGTAATAATCAAGATAGTGTATTTACAGAGCCTTTAAGAAACATATTTCTTTCTCAAATTATTCTTCCATCGTTAAAACATGCCATTCTCATTAGGGGAACTCTCTTGTATAGGTTGACCTAAATCCCATAATTCAACAATATGGTCATCACGGAAACGGAAGATATGCACAACGGCTGCACCAAGGTCCTCAGAATTCTGTTTTACATGGGAGTGAACCACAACCATCTCTCCCTCTACAATTACATGCTTGACTTCAAGTGTCTTATCAGGGTTTATCTCTGCATTCTCTTTCATTGCTTGCATGAGGGAATCTGCATCGCCACGAAAAAAAGGATTATGGTGGCGGAAGTCTGCACTTATGTAGAGCTTGTATGCTTCATCTACTTTCCCTGAGGCAACAAGTCGCAAGAACGAAACGGCTTTATCTTTAAAAGAGGGGCTTGCTTTCATCTGCTTATCCATTTTTATCACAATCATCCTTCCATTTTTGGTGTTATTCTGTTCTAAAATTAATATCATGTTATGGTTTATACGAACCTATGTCAATATTGGGATTTTTTAAGAAGTCTCAACTATCATGCTAATTTTGTGTGAAGTTTGAATTATTTTATATTGAATAAACTAGTGCCAATTTGCTTTACAAGATTTACAATTGAGATTGTCCACCATTATAGTATTTTAAAGTAAGACATGAAATCATCCATAATTTTCTTTGAAAGGTGAGCAATATGTTAACAACAAAAAAACAATTACAACCCGCTCAAGATGCGTGGGAAGCATATAGAGATATTGAGCAATTCGGAAAGCTGACCTTATCGAATATTGAATTTACGACAACGGTTTTATGTAATATGCGGTGTGAGCATTGTGCGGTAGGCTATACACTACAACCAAAAGACCCTAATGCCCTTCCAATTGATGTATTACTGAAGAGCTTGGATGAGGTTCCTCATTTACGAGCGCTCAGTATTACTGGCGGAGAACCAATGTTATCGAAGAAATCCGTGGAGAATTATGTAGCCCCTCTCCTTCGCTATGCCCATAATCGTGGGGTGAAAACACAAATAAATTCCAATTTAACGATAGAACTAAGCCGCTATGAAGCGATTATTCCATATTTGGACGTTCTCCATATTTCTCACAATTGGGGTACTGAAGAGGACTTTATCGAAGGTGGCTTTGCGATGATGGAAAAAAAGCCAACGAGAGAACAGCGTAAAACTCTTTACGAACGTATCATTCACAATAGCAGTGAATTAACGAAAGCAGGGATTATCGTTTCAGCGGAGACGATGCTAAATAAACGAACACTTCCTCATATCGAGAAC
Source organism: Cytobacillus sp. Bva_UNVM-123 (assembly GCF_046351715.2). Taxonomy (NCBI): domain Bacteria; kingdom Bacillati; phylum Bacillota; class Bacilli; order Caryophanales; family Bacillaceae; genus Cytobacillus; species Cytobacillus sp. Bva_UNVM-123. The sequence continues at coordinate 1,439,846 of NZ_CM177772.1, read as the reverse complement.
ATCCATAATCAAATTGTGCATGATATGAAATGTCAACGTCATGAGGTCCATCCGATGTATCCATCTGATTTCGCTTCACAGCTTGAAACATTATCATTAGGGGAAATTCGAACAGCGATTCATCATCTATTAGATATTCGTGACGAGAATACATGGATGCTTTTCGGTACACTTCCATTTTACGCATGCAGTGATAAAGAAGAGGATTTAGCCCTATTAAAACGATTGTATGCCGCAAAAAATGTAACAGTCCGAAACGACCCAGATGGACGCTCCCGTCTAAATATTAATATTTTTACAGGGGATGTGATCGTAACTGACTTTGGCGATACACCACCACTAGGAAATATCCAAACTGACAAACTTGTCGATGTTTTTGATAAATGGCTTAATACAGATTTAGCCCACTCTTTAAATTGCCACTGTCCACATGTTCGCTGCCTTGGCCCGAATGTGCTAGTGAAAAACAATTATTACAAAGAGATGAATTTTTTAGCTAGAAAAGCAAGGATAGGACTTTCTTAAAAAGATTGGCACTTTTCTATAAAAGTTATCACTTACAACAAGATAATTTTTTGAAAAGTGCCTTTTTCATCAACTAGGATTTTTCACGACCGGAATAGTAATATTAAACGTCGTTCCCTTCCCTTTTTCACTCTCTACATGGATTTTTCCATTTAATTTACTGATTGTACTGTAAACCATCAGCATTCCAAGACCTGTACCTTCCTTCTTGGTAGAATAATAGGGTCTTCCTAATTGCGTAACCTCTTCTCTTGACATTCCAATGCCGGTATCTCTAATTTTGATGTTAATTATTTTTTTATTCGCAGACACCGTGATATCTAGGGTCCCGCCTGTTTCTTTCATTGCTTCAATGGCATTTTTAAATAAATTTATTAGACATTGTTGAATTTGATTTTTATCATATTTCAACATCGATGTGTTATGAAAATTTAAGTGAATATGAACATGATACATATTGGCATATGGTGTCAAAATATTTACTACATATTCTGTCTCATCTTTAAGATTTGAAAAAACCATGTTTTCACATTGGGGTTTAGAAAATGCTAAGAAGTCGCTCACAATTCCTTCAGCCCGCTTTAATTCAATTAATGAATACTCAACATACTTCTTCTCCTCTTGTGTGATCGTCTGTGATTGACGTAAAAGCTGTAAAAATCCATTTGTTACAGTAAGGGGATTTCTAATTTCATGTGCAACACTTGCAGTTAAATCGCTCACCACATCAAATCTTTCCGATTGAAATAATAAGTCTCGGGTATGTCGATTTGCAATAATTTGCTCGAGCAAAATCATAATAACAGCCATTACAAAGGCATGTGTAGCTAAAGTATTGTAGGCCATCTCCCAATATTCCTTATTTAAATTTGGCAAAAAGGCTATAAGCGTTAAAAGGTAGAAGATCATCGTCGAGAATGAAACAATGACCGCAAACAGAATTCGCTTCTTCGAAGTTTGCTTCATAAACCATTTATTTAATAAAGGAACCAACATAAATATGATAGTTGAGAAAGCTAAGGATTGATAAAATCCTTGGCCGCCAATAAAAAACCGCCAACCATTTAATACGATATAAAGTACAAATGTGTATTTATATCCTCCGTATAGTGCAAAAAGTAAAAAAGGAATATAGCGTAAGTCAACAATATAACCAATCTCCAATTTAATCGGGAATTCCATACAAAGGATCATAGAAATGGACGATAAAAGTAAAATCATATATTTATTATAATGGTAAAATCTGTTTTCAAAATATAGCAAAAAAATCAATACTGGTAAAAGTAAGAAAAGGAAGTTTATGAGAAATGATTCAAGCAAAGTGAAGCTCCTTTCAATATTTCAGCCAACCGAAACTCATCTATATTTTAACCATCTTTCTAATACAGAAACTAAATATAATTTTTTATGGTCACTTTTTGTTCACATTCCAATTATAAACTAAAGTGTCTAAAAGATATTGGAGGTATTTTAATGAAAACAACTATTACAAAAGACAAATTATTTAGCTAGAAATGCAAGGATGGAGCTTCCTTAAAAGAAAGACACTTTTCAATAAAAAGTTATCAGCTTCACTAAGATAACTTTTTTAAGAAAAGTGCCATTTATTACTTATACAAGTTAAAGTGATAAATAATAGTTATATAAATCCTTCTCCTCTAGCGATTTTTTCAAAGCGGCCTCAGCTTCTTTCAATTTATTGACCGCATGATCCCATTCCTCTTTCGTAAAGCCAGTATTTAGCAATACTAAAAACTCATCAATTGCTTCACCATATGTTTCTCTATGGTTGTCTATAACTTCTGTGTGATCGATCGTACTGTAATCGGCCTTTTTCAATTTACTTGATAAATTCTCAAATGCCTCTATTATGTTATCTTTATTTAATCCATTAATTATATTTTCTCCATTATTAGTTCTCGTTAGATTCGATTCAATTTTGTTGACGACACATTTCAATTGTTGTTCATAAGCATGAAAATCATATAGAGTTTCTCCAATTTGCGGGTAAAGGGAAAAATGATACTCTTTTGTCGGGAAATTAGTATTTTCAGTTTCAATTCCTTCACAATAATTCGTAATATATATCGTGTATTCTTCTGGTACATTCTCTTTATATCGTGTTTGTTTGTCTTTTAATTCAGCTTCTGCTTCAGCAGCCCTTTCAGCCTGCACCCGCTTATCTTCAAGCTTATTCATATACGTATTAATAGACAATGCGATAAGTGCAATAATAGCGACAGGTGCTACAAAATATTTTAAAATTTTCTTATATTTTTTCCGATTAATTTCTTGTACTTTTATGATCGCTTCCTGATGACCTAACTCCGCTGCTTCATTATATAGTCTATTTGCTCTTTTTATATTTTTCTCAGTACCAATAGCTTGTTCATACATTTTCGCTAATTCAAATTTTGCTTCTTTGTTGCCTTTCTCCGCGGAGATGTTAAGCCAGTACTTGGCTTTCGTAGGATTAACTTGTGTACCATATCCCTCTAAATAAAATAGACCGAGTATCCATTGTAAATTAGGATCGTCATACTTCATTTCTTCAATATATTTCTGATACAATTGAAACTCAACCTGTGGATTTTTAGATATACGCCTTGAGCCATACATGTGAATTAGCACGTCAATTGCATGTAAGTGATCCGACTTTGCAGCTAAGCTCAACCAATAATAGGCTTGTTCATCATCAACATCAACACCCATTCCCTTGTAATAATGAAGGCCTGTATTATATTGTTGATCAACATTGCCATTTTTTGCTTCCATTAAACTAAAACGAAAATCTACATATTCCTTTTTATAATGAAAGAATTCATCCTGTCCCTCTTCTGTATCTTCTATCTCACCTAAATTTGTTTTTTCTAATAACTCGTAAAATGAATATAAATTTAAAATGCTATACTTCTTTTCCGGTTCTTTAAATGATACGACATTCTTTTTCAAATCTGGTACAGCTGAATTCGTATTTGGCTGACGCTTTAAAAACATCGTAAATTGATTAATATAACGATTAAAATAGGTGTTTAACACATATGTATACGATTTTCGCCCATCTGTAACTCGTGTTAATAAATCAGATTCAACTTGAATACCCAGTGTTTTCACAAAGTCCTCGTAACTCTGTATCATTGTTAAAGTATCACCAAGGATTACTTCTTCATTTGAGCGATAAACACGTTTATACTGATCCACTGATAAAAAGTTTTTAACATATGTATGTAAATGACTTAACGTACTACCTCGATATGCACTCGCTTTATCAGTACTATTATTCGCTAAATATTCCGTACTTAAAATATAACGTACAATGTGCTCATTTATATTTGGGACCAAAATACCAGCCACTGAATCTACATCGCTTGTTCCGACATAAAGACCTTGAAAGAACTTGCTATAGTGGAAATGAATACTATCATGACTCACATCGTCAATTTGTTCAATTTGTTTTATTAAAACAATGTAACGAATAAGATTCGCCTCATAACCCCTAATGTGTTTTCCACTACGTTGTTCACTAAACTGTCTATCTTCATTTGCAAATTGAACAAGCTGCATACTCAGTGAATCAGCTAATTGGAAGTTATTTGATTCTAGCCCTGATTTTATTTTCATCACACAGTCAGTAAAATAACGATTGCTAGAAGATTCGTAATGAGCCGGTTTGCGAACTTTAATTTGTTTATTCAATGGATCCATTCCGATTACTTCAAATTGAATAACATTCGCATCATCTTTCAGCCGACTATAAAGCCCGTAATATGTATGGCTAAAGAAATAAACTAACTTTCTGCTTATTCGTGCAAATATCGCACGAAGCGTTGAATCAACATCAATTAATCGAGCTAATAATTGATGTGAAGCACGTACTATCGCATTATCATTCGATTGTATCGAACGCAGCGCTGTTCTCGTTGCAATACCTGCAAGTGGTCCTGCAAGTACAGAACTTAAAATACCCGCTCCGAAAATAAACAGATCATCGCCGTTGTTATTAGAAGTTTTTAATACATTAATCATATTTTTATATGCATCACAATAGTGCTGAATAGGCTCTAGCATTAGCTGCCTATCTTCCATTAACTCTTTCTCTAACTGACTAAAAATAGACGGTGATATCCGATATCGATCAGCAATTTTACCTAAGCCATTGCTCGTTAACCGGTAGAAGGTATCCCTATATGTCTCTTCAATACTAGCAAAATAACGTTTATCAAAAGTATTGTCTATTACATTTACTATTCGATTCGGCGCAATATGTTGCATCGCCTCTTTAAATATATGTTTACTTTCATTATTATTTGAAAGATGTTGAATCGCAGTAAAATAATTCGATATATTTTCGCCGTACGTTTCCCAAGGTTTCTCTAATATATGATATAAATTTTCTACATCAAACTGTACAATTAACTCTAAATCTTCTAGTAAACTTCTTTCCATTTCAGCAGTTTCATATGTTAGATCAAATAGATGTTCGAATAAAAAATCATCAAATAATGGTTTTGATTGCAATTTAGACACCTCTTACAATAAATCTAGAAAATCTAACGCATCATTTGTTAAAAAATCGAGATGGTCAATTTGTATATCAGCTAAATCTCCCATTGTATGATTCGTTAGATAGTCGGAAAATGAATCGATATTTGGCGAAGGTGTCCATTGAATATGATCATAAGCACTCTGACTTTGCCCTATCTGTTGAAAAGATGAATTAAACATATCATATCCTCCAAATGCATTCCCAAAAGCAGAAATTTGCTCTCCCGATAATGTGAATTCACTAAATCCACCATTGCCATTATTCGAAACAAACGACAAAGCATTCCCAGAAAAATCTTGTAATACAGTAAAATCAAATACTTCATTTGTTGAAGAGATAAAATTCATATGTTCATTGTATAAAGCAAAATCATTATGACCAGCTAAATTTTCAATAATAAATCCTTGCGTATTCCCACTTGCATCCAATACAATCATTTGATCATCTATCCAAGGGAAAATCGATAGCTGCTCATTATTTGGCATAGTTTGCATCAACGTTATTAATTTCTCTTGCGGATATAACGTACTTATTAAATCCATAAATAACACCTCTAAATTATTTTTTCATCTCTAGTCTCATTATTATAGTCACATCATCATATATCTATCAAATACATATGACTTTTCACCTAATAAATATAGTAAAAAAGGCAACGCCTAGTATGGGGTTGCCTTTCAAAAAATATTCGTTATTCTCTCCACATATGCGATTGTGCAAACAGATTACCTAAATCTGTTTTAATAAGTAATCACACACTTTACTCGAACGAAGCCTAGCTGCTACATAAGGGGGCTGGACTCCTCTAGCGCCTTCGAGCGGAAGTCCTAACCACAAAACTTTCTCGTCAAGGATCACAAACGGAAATGGAAAACTTTCACCTACCCAGACATCGCAATCATTCCACTGTTGATTCGACATAACGGTTAATTTCACTCGTTTTCTTCTATTAATTAACTGCTTTGTCCATTCTTCGGAAACGATGGTTCCCTCTGGCAAGGAGATGGTAATTGATGACTTTGCAGCACTTAAGTCTTGAAAAACAGCTTCCAGTTTTCGCGCATGCATCCATCTTACTTTCGGGTGTTGGTTTTGAATCCATGAACCAATTTCTTTTGTTGTGACTGTTTGTTTGTTTCGGACATGATGATCAACAAGTTGACTCAGCGTTTTTCCTTGATAAATGTGCTTTTCGATAAAATTTCTATTGCTGACGTGAAGAAATTTCCCTTTCGTTCTCGTAATGGCTACATTAATCAAGCGTTCACTATCTTTGCCGGTTAGTAGCATACCAGCCCGATCTTGCGGGGCACTATCAACCGTATCAAAGATCATTACATCTCGTTCACTCCCCTGGAATCGGTGGACAGTCGCCGCAATAATATCCGCTTGGCTCCGCTCTTTCTCATATATCTCTTCAAGAAGCAGCTCCATAAGATTAGCCTGGGCACGATATGGTGTCACATACCCGATCGATTTCGCTCCACTTAAGGTTGTTTCATGAATCAATTGAAAAGACAGCAATAGCTGCCATAAATTAAATCTTGAATTAGTTGCTTTATCATTTACACAATGTAAGCCCGTGAAACTCGTATCCAAAAGCATAGCTGCATGCTCTTTAAAAGGAGAAAGGCAAGTAATCTTATTTCTGCTTTTATAGACACTTTCGTGATCGCCAACAAGTGAATGATAAATATACCGATTCGTAAAAGCGGAAATATTAGGATGCATCCTTCGTTGTTCTTTTAATAAAAAAAGCTGAGGATGAAGCTTCTTTTCACTCAACCATTCCACCACTCCAGCCTTATGGAACACATCCTCTTTCAGCCATTTCGCCACAAGCGAATCCCGGCTTGCGGCAATCGGAGGCAATTGCTTGAAGTCACCACAAATAATGACTCGCCTACCTAACGCTGCGGCAAAGGCTGCCTGTGGTACATAGGCCATGCTTGCTTCATCGAGGATGACGAGGTCATAATTTTGTTCATAAATAGCACTGTCACTAGCCGCTTTTGCTAGCGTCGTGCCGACAATGAACGCATCCTTTACGATTTGAATTTCTTTTTTCCGAACCTTTTCCAGCAATCTGGCGATTTTTGTTTCGAGTTCCAGCAGATGATCCGAATCGCGTTTACTGAAAGAACGGGTCAAGTCCTGCTTCAAGTTGCGCCTTTCTTCAATTAATCTCTCTCTATCCTTGGCAAGGAGCGGGTCCTGCTTTTCAATCATTAGATTCGTCGTAATTTCATGATGGGCTGATAAAGTTTCTCCGATGTTTCCACCGTAGCGAAGCACATCACCTTCTCGAAACCTTTTTTTCTTTTTTATAAAATCAGTCAGTTCCCCCATCAATACATCAACTGCTTGATTGCTATGCGATAAAATCAACACTTTTTTCTTCTGAAAATATTTATTAGCCGCTGTTCTGGCCAAGGTGTATGTTTTGCCGGTACCTGGGGGCCCCCAGACAAATGTAGCAGGATTGTATTTAGACCGCAAAATCAATTCATGGACATGGCTCTTAATCTTTTCCTTAGGATGTTTCATTTCCATGGAAGGATTCATCAACCTCTGCACTCTCAACCGCTTCTGTTTGCTCTTCTTGATTTCATCCAGTCGTTCGATTAATTGTTCAAGCAATTCCCAAGGGTCATGCAGCACATATGCAGCTGGAATGAGGTCACCTAGGTTTTGCTCTAATAAAAGAATGATTCCCCTGCCCTCAGAGGAAAGTACCTTTCCACTACTTTTCATTGTTCCCCATTCTAATTTTATCGAGGAACCTACTGGTATCTTTAATGAGATAGCTGTATCAAAATAGTAGCTATATGAGCTATCGTTTGATAAAAGCCTCCCATTTATGACAGAATAGCGGCTCCCACCAAACTTTTTTAGATGATTAATCTCCTTTTGCAGTGCTTGCTGCCATTCCTTCATATATATTTTCGTTGTTGTCATTTCCTTCCCCTTGTCATTGCTACTTATAAGATTGTTTCAAGTTTCGACCTAGTAAAGATAATAGTGATTATAATGAATATCGATATATTATACCTTAAAATGGTTGCCCAGTAAGGTGATCCTCTTCCATTTAGTAAAGGTGCAAATCTTCGGAATAGCTCAGGCGAATTTGTAAATAATATAAATGTTAATACTTAAATTGAGGAGGACTTGTATGCAACAGGATCAACAAGCTAAAGGGAATTTAGGATCTGGTTCTACTATGAAATCAGGATTTGCTGGAACAGATGCACAAAAAGTAAAACGAGAAATTAATAAAGATGTAAGTGAAGGACAAGGTGCGATGACTTCCAGAGAAGCGGGAGCAATGCGGGATTAAAAACAAAAAATGAGTATCATTCAAAAATGAATCATACTCATTTTTAACGTTTTACTTTAATATAAGATTTTCATATTATTCATTGGCTTCGCCTGCACAATCCCATGGTTAATGAGATAATCGGCTATTAACTCTGTCATATCTGTTTGAATATCTTTTACTACTGGACAGTCCTTGAAATAATCAAAATTTCCTGCTCCTGTGGCTCGATAATTATTCATGACAACCTCATATGTTTCCTCTAGCTGGATAGCTTCCCCATTGAAAAGCACCTCAGCTACACGCTTTCCTTCCGGTTCACGTAAATCAATTGTGTAATCAATCCCGCTCCATAAATCATAATTAAAGGGCTGAGCTTTAGGCGTTTGAAAAGCTTTGGATACTACTGGTTTCCCATCTTCCAGTTTAAAATACGTTGCGGATTGCTCAAGTGCTTCGATAATATATTGACCCTTTACTTCTAATACCTTTAACGTATTCGGATAAATATAATTCGTTACGATATCCCGCATTGTAACTTTTTGATTAAAACCACGGCAACTATCACTAAAAATGGCCATGCATGATATAGAAGTACCTGCCACTTCATTTTGAATGCGGTTAATAAAGTCAACATATGAATGACCATTTAATCTCGCCATAAAAGGACTATCAATGAGCATATCTCCTTCTATTTCCCCAATACTTTGGTCAAGCCAGTTTTCCGTTTCATTATGAATCGGTGCGATTAAATCTCTTATCGTATCATTTAATGGAATGTTATCCATATAAATAAGGGAGGGTTCGGATTTTTCTAATTGGCCGTTATCATTTATGGTCAGTTCAATTTTGCCTAGGCAAACCCCTTTAGTGCCAGGCTGCACAATGGCCTTTCCGAATAGATGCTGGGCAATCTCACGATGTTGATGCCCTGTGATCACTGCGTTCACCCCTTCAATTTCTTTACATATTCGATAACCGACATTTTCCAGGGAATTTTCAAGCTTTTCTCCAGTTGTTAAATCAGACTCAAATCCACCATGATAGGCAATAATCATTACATCTATTTGATGATTGGTATGTAACCATGCAACTTCTCTTTGTGCGGCTTCAAAGGCATCTTCAAAAATAAGTCCTTGTATCCGATCAGCCTCTTCCCAAATTGGGACAAACTGTGTTGTTACGCCTACAATTGCAATGTTGACCCCATCTATTTCCTTTATGATATATGGTTGAGTGAAATAGGTTCCATCCTCCCATTTTATGTTAGCCGCGAGCCAAGGATGATCGGACTCCTCCACTACTCTATTTAATACAGGTAATCCGAAGTTAAATTCGTGATTTCCAAATACCGCTACATCGTATTTCATAGCATTTGCTAAACGGATGACCGAATTATTCGTTCCACTTTTAAAACTTTGTTCATAGTAAGTTAATGGACTTCCTTGAATAAAATCGCCATTTTCAATTAATAGAACATGATTCCATTTTCTTTCTTCCTCAATTGCTGTTGCCATTTTGCCTAGTCCTAATGGCAAGTCAACATCACCTGAAAAATCTGTTGGCATGATATATCCATGGACATCACTAGTAACTAAAACGGAAATTTTTTTCATGATACACCTCAATATTTTACTATTTTTGTATTAAAAAAATATAAAAATCGAATATTTATTTTCCAATTCTAACAGAATTAATTTATACTAGTCTAGTATGCAAATTTTTAGGAGGTAAGTCATGAAAAAAATATTCACTGCAATGCTTGTACTTTTACTAAGCATTTCTCTTGTTGCATGTAATTCAGATAAAAATAAATCTGATAGCAATAGCAGTAACGATGCGAGCGGAAAGAAACTAGACAAAATTTCAATTGCATTCGTTCCATCTCGTGATCCAGACGAAATTATTACAGCAACAGAGCCACTGAAAGATTTATTAAAAACAGAATTAAAAGATTTAGGTTATGATGTTGGCGAAGTCGACATCACAGTAGGAACAAACTATGAAGCTGTTGGGGAAGCATTATCTGCAGGTACAACAGATATTGGTTTAATTCCAGGTGGTACTTATGTGCTGTATGATGATGGTGCAGAAGTGATTTTAACAGCTACTCGTGCTGGACTAAGCAATGATTCTGAAAATCCAGCAGATTGGAATAAGAATAAGCCTACAGAAAAATCTGATAAACAAGCAAACTCTTATCGCGCATTACTAATTGCTGGTCCATCTGAAAAAGGTAGAGCTCTTGCAGAAAAAGTAAATAACGGTGAAGAACTTACTTTCGAAGATTTAGATAATGTTAACTGGAATGTTATGTCTACTTCTTCTCCAGCTGGTTATATTTATCCAGCATTATGGTTAGATGAAAACTATGGAAAAACGATTACAGATTTGTCTAAAGTGGTTCAAGCTGATTCATATGGAAGTGCATTTGCACGTCTAGCTCAAGGTCAAACAGACGTATTAGTAACTTATGCTGATGCTCGTATTGACTTTGCTGATAAGTGGACTTCTGAATTCGGACGTTCTGCTACTACGATCTGGGATGATACAGATGTCATTGGTGTAATGCCTGCTATTTACAACGATACAATTAGTGTTAGCAAAAACTCTGACATTATGGATGATGGCTTAAAAGAAGCTTTACAAAAAGCATTCATTAATATTGGTAACTCAGAAAAAGGGAAAGAGGTTATCGCGATCTATAGTCACGATGGCTATCAAATCGCAAAAGACTCTGACTACGATAATGAACGTAAAGCTCAAAAACTCGTTCAAGAACTAAGTTCTAACTAAATACAATGAAATAAAGGAGGGAACATTTTATGTGTTCCCTCTTTTTAAGCAAAGGTAGGGATTTCTGCGTGATAAAATTCCAAGATGTACACAAAAAATATGACAATGGATATGTCGCATTAAAGGATATTAATTTAACCATTGAACAAGGGGAATATGTTGCCGTCATCGGTCTATCTGGAGCAGGGAAATCTACGCTTCTCCGCTGCATCAATCGGATGCACGATATTTCAACAGGTTCTCTAATGGTTAATGATGTTGAAGTTTCAACACTGAAGGGGAAAGAAATTCGCAAGCTTCGCCGAGGAATCGGGATGATCTTCCAATCATTTAACCTCGTAAATCGTATTTCCTCATTAAAAAATGTCCTTGTCTCATTTGTTCCAGATATGCCTATTTGGCGAAAGGTACTAGGCTTATATACAAAACAGGAAAAAGTTGAAGCATTAGAAGCGCTTGACCGAATGAATATTTTGGATAAAGCCTTTACCCGCGTCGATCAGCTTTCCGGCGGTCAGCAGCAAAGAGTGGCGCTAGCTCGTACCCTTGCTCAAAAGCCCAGCATCATCTTAGCTGATGAACCTGTTGCGTCACTTGACCCGATAACAGCGAAACAAGTAATGACAGACTTTCAAAGAATAAATGAAGAATTGAATATGACGATTATCATCAATATTCACCACGTAGATTTAGCATTGGAGTATGCAACACGTGTAGTTGGAATTCGCAGTGGCGAAATTGTATATGATGGTCCAGCAAGTGAAGTTTCAGAAGAAATTCTAGAGCACATATACAATGGGAAGCTTGAAGAGGAGCTGAGTGGTCATTGAACATGTTAAAAGCTAAATCAGTTACGTTACCAAACGGAAAAACCGTTACTTTTAAACGTTCAAAGGCTCCATGGATTATTATCATCTTGATCATTTGCTTCTATTATTCCGTTCAGATCACAAATTTTGACATGCAGGTTTTAGCAAAAAGAATTGGGAATTTTTGGTTTATTATCGACGAAATGATTCCGCCAAACTGGAACTATCTTAATAAACTTTGGCAGCCTCTCTTTGACACAATAAAAATGTCTTTGCTAGGTTCTATTTTAGGAGCCATTTTTGCATTACCTCTCGCCTATTTGGCTTCTTCCAATATGATTAAAAGTAAGACGGTAGTTGCAGTAAGCAAATTTATTTTGAGCTTATTACGCACATTGCCTACCTTAGTTGCAGCATTAATCGCTACTTTCATTTTTGGAATTGGGACAATGGCGGGGACTGTTGCGATTTTTATTTTTACAGTTGCTTATGTCGGAAAGCTTTTATATGAGGCAATTGAAAATGCTGATTTAAAAGCGTTTGAAGCGATGCACTCGATGGGACACTCAGGCATTTCCGCATTTCGCTATGCGATTATGCCGCAAATTCTGCCTAACTATCTCTCAAATGCCATCTTTTGTTTCGAGGGAAATGTACGCTATGCTGCCATTTTAGGATATGTTGGAGCTGGTGGTATCGGTCTAATGCTCAATGAGAGCCTTGGCTGGCGTAATTACGCCAATGTTGGGATGATTTTACTCTTGCTTGTAGTCACAGTATTTATTATCGAAAACATTAGCGAATATTTCAGAAAGAAATTAATGTAGGGGGTGATCACAATGAATTCAATCGAGAAACAACTTTTAAATGAACCTAAGCGTATTTTGCAAAATGTGATCACCGCTGTTATATTATTCATCTTTATCATGTGGTCTTTAACCGCAGTTGATTTGTCCAATTTTAGTAATAACGGCTTAGAAATTGCCAAAAACATTTTACTTGGGATCGTAACACCAAATACAGATCTGCTATTTACATTTGGGACAAAGGGTGTTCCCTATTTATTAGTGGAGACTATGGCCATTGCCTTTTTAGGAACGATTGTAGGGGCCATCCTAGCCGTCCCTCTTGCATTCTTATCAGCATCTAACATTGTCCCAAAACCAATTGCTTTTATCGTTCGTTTATTCTTAATTTTTGTCCGAACAATTCCAGCAATTGTATACGGTTTAATGTTTATCCGTGTTACTGGTCCTGGACCGTTTGCCGGTGTTTTAACAATGGCTTTAACATCGATTGGCATGCTTTCCAAGCTTTTTGTTGATATTATTGAGGATTTAGAAGTGAACATCTTAGAATCACTTGAATCCATTGGCTGTACTACTTTTGAAAAAATCCGTTATGGGATTATCCCGCAATTATCAGCCATGTTTATGTCAGTTGTAATTTACCGTTATGATATGAATTTACGTGATGCCGCTATCCTTGGATTAGTTGGTGCAGGCGGTATCGGGGCTCCATTGATTTTTGCTATGAATGGTTATAAATGGTCTGAGGTTGGTTCTATTTTAATTGGACTAATGATATTAATCTTAATTGTTGAATTTATCTCAAATAAAGTACGTAATAAACTCGTTAGAGGTTAGAAATGTGTTTATAATCGCATTTGAAAAGAAGCAGGTTTTCCCCTTTTTAGGGAACCTGCTTCTTCTTTTAAAGTTTTCTGCAAAACTTTTATTCGAATGTAACCTTCACAACATCATCCAAATATTTCGTTGTATTATATTCATAAATAACTAGTTTTGAAGGCAGCACGTTGTTATTTTGTAACTGAATGTTTTGAACGGTATGGAAATAACGGGGCTGCTCGATTTCTTTATAGGAGAATACGTTTTTATTCATATCGTATTCTACCCCATTTTTATCAACAGCTACTCCTTCAAAATCCATCCCTATTGAATTAAGTTGATTTCCATCCTCACCTAAAATATCGAAACGAAGCATCTCATATGCGCGATTCTCAATTTCATGATTGCTTATGACAATGTTCGTATTCTGCCCAACTTCCTGCCTGTCTAAGGAGATTGAACTTCCTGCATATTCAAAAGAATAAGGATACTCTAGAATATCGTCAAAATCGATGATAAAATTGTCTTCAATTGTTAAATAAGCAGAGTTTAATTGAGCGTTCACTTCTTTTGGTTTTTCTCCAAAAAGAGGGTCAAAATGTGTTTGAAAAGTAGTCCAATTCATATCATACTGTGTATCCAAATAAGCGCTGCCATACCAATCAACTTTCGTTTCTTTATTGTTCACTTCTAGATTGTTAAAAATAAGATAATCGATCCGTTTCTCTGGATGTTCATTATTAATACCAAATTGCAGAATCGTCGTTGTTGGTGCAAAGATTAGTTTATCAAATCGAACTGGAATCCCCTCTATTTCCATTTTTTCGTCCAATGCATATTCAATGGAAGTTTTTTTTGTGACTGGTATCTCGAAGTTCCAACCCCCTGATTTAAATTCAGTATCATCGTAACTCCAATCATCATTCCGCCCTGAGGAATGATGAATTAATTTCTGGAGCTTAAAGATTGTGAGTTTGATTGTCCCATTATCCGTTGTAAGTGGAGGCAGACTCATCTTCCCTTGAAATACGTTCTTTTCATTTTTATTTACAACTGATTCAAAGTCAGGGGGATAATGCATTGGAGATGCTGAACGACTCATGATTTCAGATTCGTTCTCCACCATAACCCCATTATAATAACTTATCTCATATTGGTTTTCTTCATATAAATCTTCTATTTCATAAAAAACAAGTGTCTGAACATCATCAGCAATCACACTCTTAATCTTAATTTTCACTCCATCACTTTCCGCTTCAAGGTTCAGCCTTTGACCCAGGTCATGTTGGAGAAAGGCACGCAACTCAGGATCTTCTTCTGTCCATGTATAGTAGAGCTTTGTAAACGTTCCTGTAAAAAAACCTATCCCTATTAAGAATGCAAAAATACTTACAAAAACAAGTCTCATTTTTTTACGTTTTTTGATTTTCCTTTGTCTATCCTTCTCGTTCTCTATCAACCTATCATTGACCTTCGCCATGAAATCAGATGGGATATGCAAATCTTCCATTCTATCAGTCAGATTTAAGATGACATCCTGAAACGCAGCCAAATCCTCCTGACATTTTTGACAATGATAAATATGTACTTCGAAATCAATCTTTTTCGGGCGATCCATGGATCTTTCTAAGTAATTAATGTAATCCTTTTGATACTCCTTACAACCATGAATGGTTGTGTCAGACCCCCATTCTCTTCCAAGTGACTGGATTCCAGAAAACAAAAGCTCTTTAATCTTTTCCCCTGAAACTTGGAGAAGATGTGCCACTTCCTCCTGAGAGAATCCTTGTACATATGTAAGGACGATCGCTTCCTTCTCATCCTCTTTCAATTGATCGAGAGCTTTAAAGAAGCCCTGACGTGGTTCACTTTCCTCTGAAGCTTGTAAGCTTCTATCACGAGAAAGCTCCCGGCAGTTATCGATGAAAATGGATGTCATCCTCTTTTCAAATGGTGCCCTCCCTTTAAATCGAGGCCATTCCTTTTGGGCTTTTATAATGGAGCGGTAAAAAAGCTCCTCCATTTGCTGATGATGACGTAGATAACACCAACCTAGTTTATAGAACGATTGTTTATGCTGATCGAACCAACCGAAGATGGAGTCCACGTCCTTGTCTATATTTGTAGTGGTAGGAATGGGATCTATTTTTGCTGGAATCATAAACGTGATCTCCCCTTTAGGCGTATTTCACTGTTTTAGCACCTTCGAATATTTAATCTCCCTTATTCAAGGCTGACAGATAATAAGTTTTACTAAACAAATGATAAATATTACAAATAATGGTTTATATATAGAATAGCAAACTTCTTATTAGTACGTAAGTCTATGTCTATTGACAAATATATAATAGTTAAGCAAAATGAACTTAAAATGAATGAGGATGATAAAACTGTGCATGATTATTTAATAATGATAGACAAAATCAATCAAAAATTTGAGCAGTTCAAATTATTAGTCTTACAAGAAACGAAAGAGGTTGAGGAATTAGAGAACTTTCAATTAACCCCTCAACAAGAAGTTATCATGTGTTATATCATTCGTAATGAGCCGGTAATAGCGAAAGATATTGCCAACCATTTTGATATTTCAAAAAGTGCGGTTAGCCAAGTAATTGCAAAGCTTGAAGAAATGAAAATGATTTATCGTCAAGAAAATTTAGTCAACCGTCGAGAGACCTTTATTTATCTTGGGGATAGGGGGCAAGCTTTTCATCAGCTTCTAAAAAAAATTGACGACAGTCTTGTAGAAAAGTATTACTCAAAAGCAAGCTTAACAGAGTTAAAAAATGTTCTTGAAACATTAAATAAGATTGTCGGAACTTGAAAACAAATTGAAAACAAACTTGCTATAAAGAAAGCTATTGTGCCGTTTTTTCATATTGACTATGCTCATTTAATCTATCAATCATTTTTAATATTGGCTTTAAAATAGTAAAACTTATCCTCTTTTTTCTCTTTCCTAAGCAAGGGATCAGGCTCTTCGCCTTTCACATAATGATTAAAGAAAGCCAAAATATACCGATTCATGACTTGATGAAATTGATTTACATCAATATTCCATGACAATAATGGAGAGAGAAAGGGGAAATCTGTAAAAGTATAATGATCTCCTGCTATAAAAGTAAGCATAAAAGTATCTCCCTTTATTCCCTCTTTATAATGAAAATCAGCAAGCTCTGTAATTTTATTATGATACTTTTGAAATTCTTCTGGCGTGATATTCGTATACTGAATTTCTTCTTCCGGTATATAAAGATAATCTTCATCTAAAATAAACAGAAAAGGCTGTTCAAATCCTGAGCTGGCCACCGGTTCATGCAAAGGCCCATCTATATTGATTCCTGCCGAAATCCTGCTATCATCCAACAATGCTTGAGCTGCTGTTGAACCTCCATATGAATGACCAAATATACCAATTCTATCCATGTCCATCTTTCCAGTAAACAACCCTTGAGGATCCTGATTATTTATTGTTGTTAATTGATCTAGGACATAGCTCATATCTATTGATCGCGTTGTAACATCTTTCTCGTCTTCAATATCAAAGGAATAAGAATATGCATCTGTCTGATTCATGATTTCCCGCCCATCCGGGAACTTCGTATAGGCTGCATCATTCGTATGGTCAACGCTGACAACAACATATCCATGACTTGCCAATTCCTCCATTTGCGAAAAACTTTGCATTCTTGTACTTCCAAATCCGTGAGAAAATAAAAGAACCGGAAATTTATCTTCTTGATTGGATACTGCAATATCTTTTATGCTGTTAGTTTGTCCATACTTCAAATACTCAAATAAAAAGCGCGGAACAGAAAAAATGAATTCCATCGTTCCCGACCATTCTTCGTAAGGAAAGAATTCATAATGAATCCCCTTCGCATCATCGTTCACCTTGGCTGGATACCATATTTGTATCATCATTTCCCGATCCTTTTGTTCTGAGTCAAGTCTAGATTCATCTATCAAATGCCTTGAGTTCATACCTACTTCAAAAGGACCTGCAGGCTTTGGAAGTTGAAATACAGGCATGACAGTGACTAAGCCAAAGCTGCAGAGCGAATACATGAGTATAAACAAAATAAAAAAAAGCTTTGTGGCCTTCCTTCTATTTTTCGCGTTTTCTAGTATGGCTTTTTCTGCATTCCTTTGTATGTATGACTTCAGTGTGAATACAGTTAGAAGAATAAATAATAGATAGGTAAATCCCATTTGCCATCGATAACCCTCAAGCCCCAAATGAATAATCAAAAGAATAAGTGCAATGATATTCGTGATTGTTTTTACTTTTGCATCAAATCTAAACAGAAAAGAAAAAAGCCATAAAATATGAACTGTAATTAAAATCCCCTCAAACAACCTCAATAGTCTCAACTCCTATTTTAAAGTTCCTTAGTTTAGTTAACTATACTTAACTATATATTCCAAGAATCTAAATGTCAATTTTCTTTAAAGCTTCAAATCAATAATAAAATTCATCGTGGAACAGATTGAATTCAGTAGAGATTTTCTCCTAAAATGGGGATAAAAGCTGAGGTCTTTTAATGATGAAGAGAGGTTTATCCTATATTGAAATTATAAAATTCAGACTATAAATTGTAAATACCATTAACGACTTGCTATGGAGCCCTGTATTGGTAGGGTTCATTGTTTTATGCGGTTTGTACTTTAGTTTCCGCACTAGATTCCTACAGATTCGTCACATTAAAGAAATGATAAAACTTGTGACCTCGGGGAAGGGTTCTGATGCAGGGGTTTCTTCGTTTCAAGCATTAGCGATGTCTTTATCAGGCCGTATCGGCGTAGGGAATATCGCTGGAACCGCAACAGGTATTGCTTATGGAGGACCTGGTGCCGTCTTTTGGATGTGGGTCATTACCTTTATCGGTGCATCCTCGGCTTATGTAGAGTCGACTCTTGCTCAAATCTATAAAGAAAAGCAGGACGGGAAGTATCGTGGGGGACCGGCATTCTATATAGAAAAGGGGCTTGGCTGGAAATGGTTTGCGGTCATTTTCGCAGTGGCAACACTTCTTGCAATGGCATTCTTAATGCCAGGTATACAGGCAAATTCAATTGCAGATAGTGTTCATAACGCTTTTGGTCTTGATCAAACAATCACTGGTCTAATCGTTGTCGCACTTGTTGGTTTTACTATTTTTGGCGGTGTTAAGCGTATTGCTAAGGTTGCAGAATTGGTCGTTCCTTTTATGGCAGCCGGTTATGTGTTACTTGCAATTGCAATTATAGGAGTTAATTTTGGAGATATACCAACAGTATTTGGGTTAATTTTTAAAAGCGCTTTCGGAGCTGAAGAAATGTTTGGCGGTATTATTGGTTCTGCTGTTATGTGGGGAGTAAAACGTGGTCTTTATGCGAATGAAGCTGGGCAAGGTACTGGTGCTCACCCTGCGGCCGCTGCTGAGGTATCCCACCCTGCGAAGCAAGGTCTTGTACAGGCGTTTTCCATTTATTTAGATGTATTCTTAGTTGTTACAGCAACTGCTTTGATGATTTTATTTACACAGCAATACAATGTTATCGATGAAAAAACCGGAGGAGTCATAACGGAAAATATTCAGGGAGTTGAACCGGGAGCTGGCTACACTCAAGCGGCAGTTGATACGCTCATTCCAGGATTCGGTGCAGGATTTGTTGCCATTGCACTATTCTTCTTTGCTTTCACGACCATTTATGCTTATTACTATATCGCAGAGACAAACTTGGCCTATTTAATACGTGGTAGATTCAGGAAAATTGCTTTTATCGCATTAAAACTCGTCCTTTTAGGTGCCATTTTCTTTGGGTCAGTTAAAACTGCAACAACAGCATGGGCAATGGGCGATATCGGACTCGGAATTATGGTATGGCTGAACTTAATAGCGATTCTATTCTTATTTAAACCTGCGAATATTGCTTTAAAGGATTATGAGGAGCAGCTTAAGCAAGGGAAAGATCCAGAATTCAATTCATCTAAATATGGAATTAAGAATGCTGATTTCTGGGCAAATGGGTATGAAAGATCAAAAGAGAAAGATAAAAGGAATATTTCGTAAAGTTCTAATATGACCCAAATGAAGTTTAATCATTTGGGTCTTTTCATGCTCTACTTATTGTGCATTACATAATATTTTTTAACGATCAAAATAGGAGTAAGCCATATCAGCTTAACTCCCTAAAAATGTCGATTTATGAATTGAAATCATATATTTTTCCTTTAATCAAATAAGCTGAGCTTTCAGCAATATTTGTTATATGGTCAGCTGTTCTTTCAAGATAACGATTGACAAATAATAATTGTACAAGCTGATTTGTTTCTTCTGGATGTTCGCTTAAATAATTCGTAAGTGTTTTATATGTTTCACCATTATATTTATCAACTTCGTCCTCTAGCCCACTAACCTCTTTCGCAAGAACAATATTCTCTTCCATAAAGGATTGCATTGCTTTTTGCAACATCTGAATAGATACTTCTTTCATCTGCTCTAGATGGGTAATAGACAATAAAGAATTTGTTTTCCCAATTTTGATTGTGGCTTTAGCTATATTTACCGCAAAATCCGCAATACGTTCAATTTCAGAAGAGATTTTGAGTACACCAATCATGACACGTAAATCTCTTGCAACCGGCTGTTCTTTTGCCATGAGCCATATGACAAGTTGATTAATTTCCATATCAAGATTATCAATATCTGCATCTTCATCTATCACTTTTAAAGCAATCTCTACATCTTGTGTTTTTAAGGCATTAAACGCTTTTTCTAAGGAAGCAATTGAAAGCTCTCCCATTTCAGTGACTTTTGATTTTATTTTCAATAAATTATTCTCAAAGTTCTCACGAATAACCATTTGTTACCTCCTATTATCCAAATCGACCTGTTACATAATCTTCTGTTCTCTGGTCGAGTGGTGTAGAAAAAATCTTATCTGTATCATCGTATTCGATAACTTCTCCATTTAAGAAAAACGCTGTTTTATCGGAAATTCTTGCAGCTTGTTGCATATTATGAGTGACGATGACAATCGTATAATCTTTCTTCATATTTGAGATCAATTCCTCTACTTTTAACGTAGAGATTGGATCTAAGGCTGAAGTAGGCTCGTCCATTAAAATCACTTCAGGTTTCATCGCAATCGCCCGTGCAATACAAACACGTTGTTGCTGACCACCTGACAAGCCGAGTGCTGATGTTTTAAGACGATCCTTTACTTCATCCCAAATCGCCGCACTACGCAAACTCTCTTCCACAATTTTATTTAATTCTTTTTTATTTTTAATCCCTTGCATTCTTGGACCATAGGCAACATTGTCATAAATGCTCATGGGGAATAAATTTGGTTTTTGAAACACCATTCCCACTTTTGTACGTAATTTAATCACATCATTTGTTCTATAAATATTCTCATGATCGATTTCAACATCACCAATAATTCTCACACCATCAATTAAATCATTCATTCGATTTAACGTCCGCAAAAAAGTCGATTTGCCACATCCTGAAGGGCCAATTAAAGCCGTTACCTGTTTTTCATAAATATCAAGATACACTCCGAACAGGGCTTGTTTCTCGCCATAAAATAGATTTAAATCCTTCACACTAATTTTCATTGTACCTTCTTCTATTTGAGAAAATAGCTTCCCTGTTTGATTTTGATTAATCGCTATCTCGCCACGTTCCATTACTGATGTGCTCATAAACATTCTCCTTATTATTTATTGGTCTGCTTTGTTTAATTTTTTTGATATAAATGTTGCTGATAGATTGATAGCCAAAATAATAATGATGAGAACAATACCAACAGCAGCAGCCAGTTCAATATCCCCAGACTCTTGTGTTACTAAATAGGAGTGGACAGTTAAAGTTCTAGCTGATGAGAAAATACTCTCTGGCATGGCAGCTACTGTTCCAGCAGTTAAAAATATGGCAGCTGATTCACCAACAATTCGTCCAATCGAGAGAATGATACCAGATAATATTCCTGGCATCGCACTAGGTAAAATCACCTTGTATAACGTTTGAAACTTTGTTGTTCCAAGCGCTAATGAACCTTCACGATACGAACCAGGGACTGTTTTTAAAGCTTCTTCAGTTGTTCGGATGATAACAGGCAAAACGATAATTGTTAATGTTAACGATGCAGCTATAATGGACATCCCTAATTTTAATGTTGTGACAAAGAATACCGCACCAAACAAACCATAAATAATCGAAGGAATTCCTGTTAAACTTTCTGTTGCAAAGCGGATAATTTTTACTAATCGTCCTTGTTTAGCATATTCTTGTAAATAAACAGCCGCTAATATTCCGATTGGTATGGCAATGATTAATGAAATAACAATCGTGTAAATAGTTGTGACAATCATTGGCCAAATACCACCATCTCCAGTAGGTGAATAATCACCAAAGATGAAATCAAAACTAATCAAATTAAATCCTTTATAGAAGATAAATCCAACAATCATGACGAGAACAGCAACGGAAAGAAAAGCTGAAAGCCATAAAAGTCCACGTAATATGTTATCTTTCAATGGTCTCACTCTAGTTACCGCCCTTCGCACTAATTTTCGCTAATACAAAATTCAATAATAATATAAATGAAAATAATACAATTCCTGTTGCGAATAGCATTTCTTGATGAGTGCCAGCAGCATATCCCATTTCTAACGCAATATTTGTCGTGAGTGGACGAACACTATCAGTCAAGCTGGTTGGTAAGATTAAACTATTCCCAGCCACTAATATAACAGCCATCGTTTCGCCAATGGCCCGACCCAATCCTAATACGATTGCCGCCATAATCCCTGATTTAGCTGCTGGTACAACGACTTTGAAAATGGTTCCGATCTGCGACACTCCGAGAGCGAGTGACCCTTCACGATAGGTGTTTGGCACAGCACGAATCGCTGTTTCTGCTACAGTCACAATGGTTGGCAACATCATAATGGCTAGTACAAGAATAACAGCTAATAAGCTTTGGCCTTTCACTAAGCCTAAAGTATTTTGTAAAAAAGGAACGATGATAGCAAGTCCAAACACTCCATATAAAACAGATGGGATACCTGCTAATAATTGAATCGCAGGTGAAATGATTTTGGCTACTTTTTTTGAGGCTATTTCTGCTAAGAAAATCGCTGTAAATAAGCCGACAGGCACCCCGATAATTAATGCCCCAATCGTAGCAAAAGTTGATGCAACAATCATTGGGAATATGCCGAATTTGTCTTCACTTGGAAACCATTCTGTACCGAAAATAAAGTTCATAAAGCTATAGCCAGAAGCAACAAATGGATGTGAGCCTTTATAAAAAACAAATCCGATGATTAATAATAAAGAAATGACTGAGAGAAGAGCACAAACCAAGAACACTCTTGCTGATACTTTCTCTAAAAAATACTTTCTTTTATTGGCCTTGCCAATTTCTACATTGTGATTTGTTGGGATAGACAACTGTATTCCTCCAAGATTACATTTTAAAATTTAGGTCAGTTAAATGCAGTTTATTACCGCTCCAATCAATAAGAATTGAGCTCAACATTTTAAAATTAATTAACAGGAATTGCCCCTGCTTCTGCTGCAATAAGTTGGCCCTCATCACTTAAAATAAAATCAATAAATTGTTGGCCAGCTTTCGATAAATTCCCATCTTTGTAGACAAATAAGAATGGTCGTGACAAACTGTATTTTTGTTGAAGCACATTTTCGGCCGTTGCCTCTACGCCATCAATATCAATTGTTGATATCGATTGGTCGATATATTCAAAAGAAATAAAGCCAACCGCATGTTTATTGTTCGCAACGGTTGTTTTAATATTTCCGTTCCCGCTTGCGATAATGGCGCTCCTTACTAATTCACTAGATCGATAGCCTACAATTTCCTGGAATGCATCGCGAGAACCAGATCCATCCTCGCGAGAGACGACGACAATCTCCAAGTCATCCCCACCCAGTTCGCTCCAATTCGTAACTTCACCAGTAAAAATCTGTTTTACTTGCTCCATCGTAAGATTAATAACATTGTTGGTTGGATGAGTCACTACGACAATGCCATCATATGCAATAACAACTTCATTCAATCTATTCGCTTTTTCTTCTTCCTTTAAATCTCGCGAAGACATACCGATTTCTGACACACCATTGATTGCGTTTGTAATACCGGCAGAAGAACCAATTTGGTTGATTTCAATATTTGTATGATCTTTCTCTTTATATTTTACTGCTAATTTTTCAGCAAGCGGCCCAACAGATGTCGATCCTGAAATAGAGATTGTAGAACTACTGCCATTTGACGCTTCTGTATTCCTATCACTATTACTTGTACATGCTGATAATGCAGCTAGTAAAGATAACAACAAGAAGCCCGTTGTTATTTTTTTAAAAATGCTCATTTATTACCTCCGAGATAATAATGTTAGCGACTTCGCTGTCGTATATTGTCATTTAGTAGAATAAATGTTCAATGTAAATTTTCTACACGAACTTTGTAAAGGTTTTGTAAATTTTATTAAAAACAAGATATTTTGTGTTAATTTTTGTTAAAAGAAGAGAATGAGGATATTGAGGATGGTTACGTACATGATGGGTTTACATTTTAGTAAAAGTATTAATGGATAAGTGAATACAAAAAAACTGTACCTCCATTGTTTAGTCAATTCTAACAACGGAGATACAGTTCAATTAAGAAAAAGGCCTTGGTCTGAATGGTGGATAGGGGTCTCTCCTTCATTTAAAAGGTCAAATGCTTGGTCCATTATTCTTATTGTAAAAAAATAGTACTTCTGCGTTAAACAACGCTTGCTAATTTCAAGACTTTACTACTTTCCCCTAAAAGTTCTGAAGCATACTTCTTAACATTATCTACTTTATCCTCCCAAGCCTTTTCATCATTCATATATTCACACTCAAATATTTTTCGTGACATTTCATTAATAATCCTATAAGCTGCTACTGAATGCCCATTATCAGGATTAGTATTATCCGCCTCACTAAATATTGTCTTTATTTTTTCATCATTAGACCAATAAATCAATTCCACTAGCTTGGCCCGATACTCCAAATCAACGGTTGTTATATCTGGATATTTTTTCTTATCATAAGCATGTTGCGCCTCATGCTTCAGAAATGAAATATTGAATTGATCACTTTCTGTATCGTATACACTTCTGACACAACATAAAGTCCCATCTTTACCAACCCAACCGCCAGTTCCTGTTTTCCCAAAAGAAATAAAGTCCAACCAACTTCGTGATATAAACCCATCCATCATAATGATTGTATATGGTTCTATACCACTTGGCAGTTCTACATCATACGTTACTTTTGTGGAACTTTTCCAAATATATGGTCCAAAAAATCCCGATGTATATCCACCTAAATATTCATAACCTTCCGCTTTCACTATCTTTTCAATCTCATTTTCAATACTATCATCCTTTAACAAATCTGATTTTGCTCCACAAAAATTCGTTAATTCTTGGAAGAGTAATTTTTTTGCTTCTTCGTTTGGTGTATTCATCCAAAATACATTTCTATAATAATTTTGATAGATTCTGTCTATATCTCCAATAATCCTATTATCTGTCCTTTTATAATATTGCTCATTTTCAAAAATATTAATATACTTCTGAAACCAATCTTTCTTTTCATGAAATTTACTAAGATAACTTACAGCCTCATGTAATTGACCTTTCCATAAATACGATTTAAATTCAAGCTCATCAAATATACTCATGGTTGAATCTCTCCTAAATTAAAGTAGTTTGCTCATTGAGCCAGTTTTATAGATACTATATACTTAGTTCACATTTTTTTCCTCAAACCACTACATATTGGGCCAATTTGTCCTATTTCTCCTTTGAATCACTGTTCAGTAATATTAATCTCCTGCTACACCATCCCACCTGACCCCGTATTCCCACGTCCCCTAATTAATTCCATTTACAATAAAACAAGGTAATTCCCCTGTTTTCTTCCTATTTTTAAGGTCCGTAGAACCCTTTCTTACATTTACTTCAATCCTTATTATACCAAAGATTCCCTGCTTTTCTTCTCTCTATTTTTCTAACATTTAAGAACAGAAAAAGGATGGGATTCCTGTTCCCACCCTTTCTATCCTGCTGTTTATTTTTGCCTTTGTTCACACGTTCTTTAGAGGCATATCAAAACTTTATATTGATTTAACTGTGAGTTTGTTATGTGGCATAGGAGTTTTTTTAAATGGTTTTCTTTAAACATTCTAAAAAAGTAATAGATATGGGTTTTCTAAGTAGTAGCAGATGCGCTGTAAGAATTCTGCTGCTGGGGCGCCGTCCACTACTTGATGATCGAATGTTAGGCTTAGTGGAATCTCATGTTGCTCAACGATTTCCTTATTGTCACTGAAGACAAGCTTGCAGTCGATGGCACCTACACCTAAAATACCGATTTCCGGTGTATTTAAAATTGGTGTGAAGTATTCGATTCCTGCATATCCTAAGTTTGAAATCGTAAATGTCGAGCCTGTTAGTAAATCGCCGCTAAGCGTATTGCTGCGTGCACCGTCTGTGATGTTTGTTATGTTTTCTGCAAGTTTCGTTAACGTTTTGTTCGTTGCATCTTTTACGACAGGAACGATTAAGCCTTCATCAACTGCAACGGCCACGCCGATATGAATATCCTCGTGAACAGCATGCTCGCCATTGGCATAGGAGGCATTCATTTCTGGAAAATCTTTTAATGCGAGCACGACGGCACGAACTAGTAGCGTGTTGATGCTTAGTTGACCACCCGATAAACGCTCACCAAGCTTCGCCTTCATATCTGCTCGGAATGTCATTAGCGGTGAGACATTGGCTTTACGGTGCAATGTCACTTGCGCCGTTTGCTGCAAGCTATTATGCATGCGCTTCGCAATGACTTTACGCATACCAGATAAGCCCTCACCAGCATTAGTACCAGTTACTGTGGCAGAAGCGGCTTTTATGGGAGGCACGAAGTTTTCAACATCGCGGCGCGTAATGCGGCCATTGCCACCCGTACCGGTGATATCTGAATAATCTATGCCTTGCTCTGCGGCAATTTTACGAGCAATTGGCGTAATAAAGATGCGTTCAACTTCTTTATCCCTAGAGGTAGGAGGTGCAACTACTTGTGCTTCTTGCTGTACTTGATCTTCAGTAGGTGTCGTTTCTTTAGCAGGAGCAGATGCATCCACTACCTTCTCACCAGACTCACCAATGTACCCAATTGGCTCTTTACAAGGGATATCCCCCATTTCCTCTACGATAATTTTGAGTAGGATGCCATCTGCTGGTGCCTCCACATCATGTGTTAGTTTTTCTGAACTAATCGTGCAAATGATATCCCCCTTCTTCACGACATCGCCTTCTTTTTTATACCATGATTCGACGGTTCCTTCCGTCATCGTTAAACCAAGTTTTGGCATTAAAATGCTTGTTGCCACTGTCATCACCACCTTATGATTTTTTTAAGTCAGCAATTAGTTCATTTGCTAGTTCGAATACTTTATCGGCATTTGGCATGTACAACTGTTCTAAATTTGCGGCAAATGGCACTGGTGTATTCGGTGCGCAAACACATTTGATTGGGCCATCTAAGTAGTCGAATGCTTTATCTGCTACGACCGAAGATATGTCTGTTGCAGTATTATTATGTGGGTTTGCTTCATCAATAATGATGAGGCGTCCTGTTTTCTTTACAGAATTTATAATCGTCTCTTGATCCCAAGGAGCGACTGTTACAATGTCTATGACTTCAACGCTCACACCATCTGCTTCTAATTTTTCAGCGACTTCGAGCGCCACGTAAAGCATTTTACCGATTGTCACAATCGTTAAATCAGAGCCTTCCTTCTTCACCTTTGCTTTACCGATTTCCACAGTGTAATATTCCTCTGGTACTTCTTCTTTAATCCCGTATAATGTTTTGTCCTCAAAGAACATGACAATGTTATCATCCTCGATCGCTGCATTTAAAAGTCCTTTTGCATCATATGGATTCGATGGGACAACAACCTTAATACCAGGAATTGAGCCAAGCAATCCATAGTAAGAGCCAGAATGCTGTGCAGCTGCTGAAGCACCTGCCCCGTGGCATGTCCGCACAGTCATAGGAATTTTGGCTTTGCCACCAAACATATAGCGCATTTTCGATCCTTGTGCGAGCAAAGTATCGAAGCAGAAGCCAATAAAGTCGTTGAACATTAATTCTGGTACAGGGCGCAGGCCAGTTGCCGCCGCACCTACAGCAGCCCCCATATAGCCCATTTCAGAAATTGGTGTATCGATGACACGCTCACGACCGTACTTTTCAACTAAGCCCTTTGTGACGCCGAATACGCCGCCCCAAGCTCCTTCAGTGCCTAAGTGTTCGATTGTTGCGCCACCTGCAATGTCCTCACCGAGCAAAATAACACGCTCATCACGCTCCATAGATTGGTCCATTGCCTCATTGATTGCCTGCATAAATGTAATTTTTCTTGTCATCATCCTTCACTCCTTTTATTAGTCTGCGTACACATCTTCGTATAAAGCCTCTGGCCGTGGAATTGGACTTTCCTGCGCAAATTGAATCGCTTTTACAATCGCCTTTACCGAATTCGCTTCAATTTCATCAGCTTGCTCTTTTGTTAATAGCTTTGATGCAATTGCCTCTTTACGGAATGCCTGAATACAATCGAAATCTGCGCGCTCCTTTTCCGGTCCTTCTTTTGCTTTATATTTTTGCTCATCACCTTCGAAGTGACCGTATTTGCGATATGTTAAGCATTCAATAATCGTTGGACCTTCACCTTTTCGTGCGCGGTCAATTGCTTCACCAGCTGCTTGAAATACCGCCTTTAAATCCATCCCATCAACTGTAACTCCTGGAATGTCGTAAGCTACACTGCGCTGTGCAATCGTTTTAGAACCAGAAGAATAGCTCTGCGGTGTTGACTCTGCGAATAAATTGTTTTCACAAACGAAAATGACAGGCAGCTTCCAAATCGCAGCTAAGTTAATACCCTCGTGGAATGTGCCCTCATTGGCTGCACCATCACCGAAGAAGCACACAACAACGCTATCCGTTTTCAAATATTTATTGCGAAGACCTGCGCCGACTGAAATCGGAAAACCACCACCAACCATACCATTCGCGCCGAGCATTCCTTTGTCGATATCAGCGATGTGCATTGAGCCACCCTTCCCTTTACAAAGTCCGGTCTCCTTGCCAAAAATTTCCGCCATCATGCCATTGAGATCGCAGCCCTTTGCAATACAGTGACCATGCCCGCGGTGCGTACTTGTAATATAGTCGGCATCAGTTAAATGCGCACAAACACCTGTCGCAACAGCTTCTTCACCTGCATATAAATGGACGAATCCTGGAATTTCACCACTCGTAAAAATACGATGCACTTCATCCTCAAAGTTACGAATATCATTCATCTTTTCATAAATCCAGGCGGCTTTCTTCATATCTAATTTTTGCATGATAAATCCTCCTTTTAGTTAGCCGTGAATGGCTCTTGAAATGATACTATTGGACACTTCGTCTGTTAATTCAGACAAAGTAGGGTGGGCAAATGTCAGATTAGCTAGTTCATCGACGCGACCCTCCGATTGCTTGACAGCAAGAAGCGTGTGGATTGTTTCTGTTGCATGACTGCCAACAATAACGGCACCAAGTATTTCATTGTATTTTTTCTCAGAAATGATTTTGACAAAGCCTTCAGTATCATTTGTTGCAATCGCCTTTCCGATAATGCTATAAGGCAGCTTGCTGACTTTGACATCATAGCCATTCTGCTTTGCTTCTGCTTCGCTAAGTCCAAAACTTGCAACCTCTGGAGTAGTGTAAATACAGCGAGGGATACTTGCTTGATTCAGCGGTTCCTGTGGGATGCCCGCCATATGTGCTACTGCCCTTAATCCTTCTGCACTTGCTGCATGAGCGAGCATATAGCCACCAATCATGTCACCAATGGCGTAAATACCTTTTTTGGATGTTTCATAATGCTTATTTACTTTCACGAACCGTCCTGCCTCATCAAGCTCTAGTCCAATCTCTTGTGGTAAAGCTAAGTTTGCCTTTCGCCCCGCCGCAAGAAGCAATTGCTTAAATGGTACAGTTTTACCAGACTGCAAGTGTACCGAATTCTTTGTAACCCTTTGAATGTTTACCTTTGTTTCCACTACTATGCCTAATTGCTGCAGCTTCTTTTTAAGAATGGCACGCGCCTCTGGATCCTCTGTTAATAAAATATCCTCGGCAACCTCTAGTATCGTCACACTGACATTAAGCGGGGCCATTGCAAAGGCAAGCTCTACCGCAATGACTCCACCTCCAATAATGACAAGCTGTTTCGGTAGCTTTCTTAACTCAAAAAAAGTGTCGGTCGTTAAATAAGCAACCTCTTCAATCCCTGCTATCGGTGGCACGAATGGTTTACTGCCAGTGGCTAGTAATATATTTTTGGACCTTAAGTTCTCACCATTAACGGTTACCGTTTTTCCGGCAATGCTTGCCTCACCTGTAAAGTAAGCGATTTCATTTTGTTTAAATAAATGGTTGATTCCACCCTGCAATGTGCTTACGACCTTGTCTTTTCGCTCGACAAGTTTTGAAAAATCAATCGCTTCTACTGTACTTTGAACGCCAAATTGATTGGCTTCTTTTATTGATAGCAGCCACTCTGCATGCTTCAGATAGGCCTTTGATGGTATACAGCCAACGTTTAAGCAAGTGCCACCGATTTTTTCACGCTCAACCACTGCTACACTTTGACCGAGCTGTGCGGCTTTGATAGCTGAGACATAGCCACCTGGACCTGCACCGATAACAACTAAATCAAATTGTTTCACCAACTTCCCCTCCATTCTTCTGTATTGTGCTAATACCATGTATGTAGCAAGTTCCGTGCCAACTTATAAAGTGAAACTTCAATTAGTGGGGGTTTTGTCCATCCCCCACTGATTGTAAGTTGAACCAATCAGGCATTTACGGGCTTTTAGAGCTCCCACTTAGAATTTTTTATTTCCACTACTTCTTGAAGTGGGGGGGCTTACAGCCCGTTAATGCGGGATAAAAAGGCGTAATAATGCGGTTTTGAAGAAAAGACAATAAAAAAAACGCTACAAACTTTGCAACAGTTTGTAGCGTTTTGTAGCATGGTTATTTTAAGTTGTATTTTTTCATCTTACGATAAAGCGTGCTTCTAGCAATCCCAAGCTCCTCTGAAGCCCGTGAAATATTATATTGATGGCGTTTTAATAATTCTTCAAGCTCTCGCTGCTCAAGAGGAACAGGAACTATATTTTGCTGTAAGCGCTCTCCTTTTTCACTGAAAACGGAACCAATTTCGATTAATTCCTGAATGTTCGAAATTGTTGGTGTGTCCTGTTCATAATACAAATGTAGACGTTCTAAAAAATTGTTAAGTTCGCGAATATTGCCAAACCAGTTATACTCCTTCGCTACCTCGTATGCAGCGCTCATCCAATGTGGATACCAATGTCGCTTGTCGCAATAATCTTGCATCAGCGTATAAATATCCTCCTTGCGCTCCCGAAGTGGGGGGATGGAGAGTGGGCAAACATATAGTCGATAAAATAAATCGAGTCGGAATTTGTCCTCTTGAACTAGCGCTTTTAAATTCCGATTGCTTGCGGTTACAATTCGAAACGATACAGTCTCTGCCTTTGTGCTACCGAGCGCTGTCACTTTTTTGTCTTCGAGTACGCGGAGAAGCGCTGCCTGCATCCGTAGTGACATGCTATCGATCTCATCGAAAAACAGTGTCCCCTCATTTGCCTGCAAAATTTTTCCTTGGTGTCCTTTATTGCTTGCACCGGTAAACGCACCGGGGGCATAGCCAAAAAGTTCACTCTCCAATAAGTTTTCACTGATTGCCCCGCAGTTAATTGCAACCAACGGGCCGCTTGAAGCAGAACTATTTTGATGAATCGTTTTAGCAATTATTTCTTTCCCACTACCTGATTCTCCATGAATATGAATCGGTAACATACTCGCTGCCGCCTTTACAACTTGATTCATAAATTGGCGGTAGTCAACATTTTTTGAGGGGACACCGAAATAGAAGAAGTTCGTTTGCTTCTGGGATGCTTGTAAAATCGGATAATAATAACCAATCAGCTGTCCATCGAACATAATCATTTCGGGTAATGCGTGAATAAATCGCGCGGTGAGCAGCTCCTGTACATTGCGCCCTGTCCATTCATCCTCATCGAGCATTAGCTCCTTTGAAATCGTTATAATTTGCTCGTGTTCATTGCAGACAATACCTGGACGTGTCATTTTATGTGCATAGTCGAGGAGCTGCTTATGACTCGTTAAATAATCATTGTGTAGCTTCTCCGAAATCGTACTCGCTAATAATTGTAGAAATAAATGAACTTCTACCTGTGTTGCTGAATTGTTTAAATGCGAGGAGATGTCAATCACGGCACAAATATCTCCAAATTCATTATGGATCGCAGCGGCCGTGCATTCCCACTCATGCGAAGAAATGGCGTAGTGCTCATAGCCACGTAAAGTCGTCACCTCACCTGTTTTTAGGGCAAGAGAGATGGCGTTCGTACCGACATCCTCTTCATGCCAACGATTGCCCTCGACAAAAGAAATTTCATTCGCTAAACCTTTTGTTCCCTCATAACCATCACGCCAAATAATGTAGCCATCGGCATCCGTTAATATGAAGATTGGCATTTTCAATTGAAAATATTGTTGATACGTTTTAAGTTCTTTCTCCACAAGTCCAATAATGCGTTTATTTTTTTGTTGCTTTTCCTTTAGTTTCGATTTCGAGATAATAGAAAAACTTTTTCTTCGATATGGGTCAACATCTTGATTGCGGCAATGCAGCCATGAATACGCTACATTCTTAGGAAGGATTTTTAGATCGGCCGAATCATCGGCAATAAAGCTTTTCCAAATACGTTCCTTTAAATCCATTGCAATTCCCCCTTATGCGGTAATGCTTTGTTTCAAAGGCAAATTTCTTCATACTTATTATTCTACTAAAAAAACTATCTGAT
Source organism: Cytobacillus sp. Bva_UNVM-123 (assembly GCF_046351715.2). NCBI lineage: Bacteria > Bacillati > Bacillota > Bacilli > Caryophanales > Bacillaceae > Cytobacillus > Cytobacillus sp. Bva_UNVM-123. Next base: position 1,407,193 of record NZ_CM177772.1, on the reverse strand, counting down.
AATCTATATTTGTCTGAAATTTTTTATTATTATAACTGTATATCATTCACTAGCCTGTTTATTACTTTTAATAGATATCAAGAATGGAACTTATTTTGAGAAAACAAAAAACCTTGACACGACAGGGATTTCCTCTGTGTCAAGGTATTGTATTATATTTTTTTGCCTATGATAGGTGTAGAAAAGGAGGCGAATATCTCCTTCTTTATTGTGTATTCACCCGTTTTTCACATTTGCTATTAACCTCAATTTGCTGCAATTTCATGCTTTTCATCCACGTTTTTCTTTAACCACGGCTTAGATAACCAGCGCCTTAAGGCAAAGATTCCACGAATCCATTCATCAAACCCTTGAGCTATCCAAATGCCAAGCAACCCGAATCCAAGGATAATTCCAAATAGATAACTAAATACAACTGCAACTCCCCACATGCAAATAATGCCGATAATAACAGGGAATCGAACGTCACCGACGGATTTTAAAGACCCCATCAGGACAATGTTCATTGCACGGCCAGGTTCAATAAAAACAATTGCCCAGAGAACAGGAAGTCCAATCGAAATGATGCTGGTTTCATCTGTAAACACGGCTAATACGGGCTCTCCAGTAAGAGCAATCGCAAGCGACACGGCTAACGAAACAACCATCGAAATTTTTAATGTTTTAAGTCCTCGTTTTAACGTTCTATCATAGTCCTTCGCGCCAATATAACGCGCAATGAGCAGCTGAGTCCCTTGAGCAATCGCCATTGTGAATAAAAAGCAAAGCATGGATATATTGATTATATATACGCGAGCCGCCAATGCATCGTCTCCAATCATGGCAACAAAACTTGTGATCACAATTTGTGAAAGCTGATAGGAAAGGTTTTCTCCAGCTGATGGAATGCCGATGTGAAAGATTTCTTTTACATCTGTTTTATGAATAAAAAAAACATCTCTTATCGTAAACTTTAAATCTAATATTTTATAAACAAAGTAAAAAAGAGCTAATATGAGAAAAATCCTTGCGATAATGATAGAATACGAAACGCCCGCAACTCCTGTTACCGGTAGGCCAAACCAGCCTTTAATCGCGATAAAGTAACCTGTCACACTAATAATATTCATCATAACCGTCATCATCATGGCTTCTTTTGTATGCCCATAGCTGCGTAAAATCGCACTTAATGCAAGGGAAATAGCTTCAAGAACAAGCGAAAAACCTGTAATCGTTAGAAATGTAAGGGCAAAGTCATAAATCTCCCCACTTAGCCCATAAAATCGTAAAAATCCATCACCAAACAATACAACAATGACAGTCATCGCGACGCCAACCCATAAATTTATCCCAAAAGCAGAGCGGGCAAGCTGGCGTGCCCGTTTCAATTGGTTCCCACCTAAATTTTGACCAATTAAAATCATTGCTCCAATGACAGTTACATTAAAAATGAGGATAAAAATATTAATAATCTGATTCGCTATCCCAACACCCGCAACAGCCTTATCTGAATACCCGCTTAAAATTAACGTCGCAATAATCCCAACACTCATATGCAGAGAAATTTCTATAAAAAGCGGCCATGTAATACTAAACAATGATTGATTTTGATATTTGTTATTTTCGTTTGGCACTCGTTAAACCTTCTTTTCTAGGAGCATATGGAACTTAGTTTACTTGAAATGCGATTAAAAGGAAATAGAGAAACTGGTCTCTTATTTAACCTCTTTATTAATTTTCCTTCCTTTTCAAGCATTAGCTTAATTTCTTGGCCTCAATAATCACTCGTTTCAAGGCTTCCTGTAGAGTAGCAATAAATGAGAAAATACAAAAAAAGATTGCAGAGAAAAAAGATTCTCTCTACAATCTGCTCGTACCGGTGCAAGGTGTGGAGAATTTGACCTTACTCCCATGAATATCATTTATCATCATTTTTATGCTCACATTTCCGATGACTCATTAAGTTCCTCGGCTTCGTTAATTACCTTTTCTACTATAGCTTCAACATCGGCTAAATTAGCTTCAGTAATCTTTAAATCAACACTATCTTTTAGCTCACTGAATTCCAAATCACCTTCAGTTACATTTTTTATTTCGAAGGCCTCTTTTTCTTTATAAATAATTGTAAGCTGCTCTAGCGTAGATAGGTTAGAATCATCAATGATAGCTGAAGATTTTATTGTTAATACATCTGAAATTGAAACTTGACCATCCTTATCAATATCTTTGTAATTTATTTCCATTGCTTGAAGAGTTATAATTTTGGCTGCCATTTGTTCTGCTTCAGCTTTTTCCTTTTCGGCCTTTTCCTGAGCAGCAATGGCCTCTTTTCTTTCCGCCTCTTTCTGAGCAGCAAGAGCCTCTGCTGCCTTCTCTTCCTCTAAATGCTTGTAAACTAGCGCACCTGCGCCTCCGATAATAACGATAGTCATGAAAACTATTAAGCTGAGTGTTACAGCTTTTATATTTTTATGAAGGAATTTACCAATCGCACTTCGCTGCTGAAATTTAACTTCCTCCATTGCCTTTTTTACATAAGGATGAATGACTTCCCATCTTTTTACCACTCTTTTTTCCGAGAAAATTTCCTTCGCATGTGCTTTTATATAGCGCCCGACAGCAAGTTTAAAAACGGGATCATTAAAATGAGTGCCTCCCCACATCCTCGTAAACCGCTGCAAGAAATTTCTCATTGCTTCTATTCCGCCATTTGAATCAACATATGAAAACATTTTATCATAGTGGTAAATAGTATCTACTCTATGTTCCTTGTTGTAAAAACAAAAAGCTATCTTTTCAGTTTGCTCGATTAAATGACTAGTTGGTAGTAATTTCAAAATAATTGCTTGAAGTTTATCAAAATTCGAATTCTGTATAAAGCGTTCTAGTTCAGTGAAATGCCTTTTTTCCATAATTACATAGACATTACCGATAAGTTCAATTTTTTCTTTAATATCACCATTTCTGAATTCTACTGGGATATTGCTGACTATAAGAGAAGCTTGTTCAAATTCATCCGGACCTAGTGATTCCAATTTTAATCCTCTAATTACTTCCAATGACAGCATGTTCAAGATGGTTTTAATAAACAATATGACTCTCTCGTCTTGCTTTCTGACAGTACTTAGATCTCTTTTAACAGTGTAAAAAGCTTTTAAGAGATCTCTTTCCTTTTTAAAAATGGAAAGAAATGTTTGTTTCGTCAAATCTTCAAAAACATAATTACCCACAACTTCTGGGTTATGGTCTAACATAAATTTTACTTCATTTACTAACTCTTTTAAGGAAGTAATCGTATTGAATCTCATTTTTACATATCTTTCAAAAATTGCTGGGACCAATTTCGGATTTTTTAAGATGGTTGCATTGACTCTCTTAAATAAAGATGGGTACTGCTTTATATGCTGATAAACTTGATTGAAATACTTTAAGTCCTTTGATCCATAGTACAAAGAGTAAACCAAATAACTTGTCAATTTACCAAAGTCCTTTTGAGCAAAAAGGGAGGAAAAGTGTAAAATCTCTATTATTGCATCGTCATCTGGCAGTGCATTCTCCGTGATCTTTTGGATCTCGTCACTTACTAATTTCACTAATAGATCATATAATTCCACCTTTTGATCAATGTTATCAATCGTTAAAAATGAACGAAAGATTTTAAAAAGGGAAGATATTTTATATTTAGTTTCACTGTAGTTTCCATCTTTAATAGAGTAAAGGGCAACTAGATCATTGTATGTCTGGAGTGAAAGAACCTTTTTCTCACATAGTGCATTCTTCGCAAACACATAAAATTCCGCTAGTTTAGAAGGATTTTTCTGCAGACATTCATATGCAAATTTGATAAAAGGATGTGCTTCAATATTTTCTTTCGCATTCAAGTAGATTCCTTGAGCAAAATCGAAAACAAAGTCCTTGCTAATCAAACTGTCATTTGGTCGAATGCTTCCTTTTTCAACGAACATTAGATTAATATTCTTTTTGTTTTGCGGTTCAGCTGAATATGATATGAATCCAAATGACTTGCGAAGTTCAAACGGTACACATTGAAATAAATAATAGGCTAATTGAAAGGCCATTTCTGTACTATTAACTACATTCCCAGGTAAAGACACATACACCTTTTTCTTTGATGTTAAAGAAGAGATCAGGGCAAACACTAATTGCTGAAATTGCTCAGGCGAAATTTGTATTTCTGCTAATATAGAATTTAATGGTTTAAAGGTTATCTTTTCAGACGGTAAGTTATCCAATTCCTCCAGCTGTTTTCCACTCGCGAGATCATACTTTGTTTGAAAAGAGAGTTTTCCAAATACAGCCTCAGTTGAATAAAGATAATCACATACTCTTTCTTTTGGTACGATATAGTTATGAGTAAAGAAGGTTTCTCTTTCACCTGTGTAATCAGAATCTTTATATACACTTTGTCCTAAAATCAATTCCCCTGTTTCCGTAATGGTGATAAGCTTTGATTTCGGATATTTCCCTTCATCTCTTTCTCCAATACTTGTTAATTCTTTTGGAGGATAATAAGTACAAAGGGGATGGATAATATTTTTTATGAATAGATGATCTAGCCCCTTTGATACGGCAATTGTGTCATATCCAGGAGATGAGGTAAATACACCTTCTCGTTCCCTTGTGTACATATGCTGCTGAATTCGTGACATGACTTAATATTCCTTTCCATCAATATAACCTAGCTGGTTTAATAACCATATAACAGGTTCATCAACTCGAATCGGATTTACAACCCCGGAAATCTCTTTATTTACTGGGTTTGTCCCTAGTGCCGAAACTGCAAAATAGGAGGTGTTAGAAAAGTAAACATCTAGAGCATCTTTAAAAGGGCGGTCGATTTTCTCAATAAGTCTTCTAATTTCTCCATTAATATTCTCAAATTCTACTAAATTTAGAGCTCCTGTATGTACATAATTTTTAAACACATTGCTATTAGGCTGAATATATTCACCGTCTTCTTCCGCCAAAGTGTTTAACAAATCACTCTTTGTTAGGACTACTGCCGTCGGAATGTCTGTTTTACCTTTATCTTGATGGCCAATAAAGTTCTCGAATAGGTTAAGTACTACATCACGAGGTTCAGCATACCTTTCCGTTAAGTCCCCTCGTTCATCTAAATTGACAAGCATGCGGCTCCGGATCGTTTTAATTTGTAATGGATCGACCAAAAATAAAATTCCAGCAGAGTTCTTGATGTGAGAAGCAAAAATAGACAAAAAGTCTTGGTCAACCATACCTTCACCTGGCACATCAAAAAAGACTAATGTAAGCGGTGCTTTTTCTTCATTTTTAAAAACAAGCTGAAATATGTAGGGCTCCTGTAACTCCATTCTTGTTGAAGGAAGCATTCTACCAGATTCAAAAATAGGCTCTTCATATCTTTCTTTAAACTTCCGGCTAATTTCACCATTTAACGGCATACATGCTGCATTAAAATTATAGGCTGTTGTATTTTGAAGTGTATGGATTAATGAAGTCATGTACACAGATTTACCTACCGATGAGGCTCCTACAATCGAGATAATATTACTCGGCACCTTACCAGCATTAATAGGCAGTTCATTATGGCAAGATGGGCATAGTCGTTTTCTAGTAACCATGCCATGTGCATCTGTAATACCAATAAGCACACCGTCAGCAAACATTTTATCTTCTTCATGAATATGATTTGGATGTAAAACTGCTTCCATCTCTGGTGCTGAGTCCATCCCGAATTTTGCTCTATACTTATTCAATTCTTCATCCTCTTGAAGCGCAAAATTCTCATCATCTTCCTTATGATGCGAGGCACGGAATACGACATCAACTGGTGAGTATCTTTCAAAGCAATAAGGACAAACAATATCATAAAATGGCGGCTTTACTTTTACTTCTTCTTTTTTAAATAGATTCAAAAATTTGCTAAGCACTTTTGTATCCTCCTACTCTGGTATGAGTTCATATAAATCACCGTACTGTTTTCCATTTGTAAAAAAGATGCGAATATAGTCATCCTTATTTACTTGGATTTCGGGTAAGTATGTTCGTCCTGGTTCAAAATCATTGGCAAAGGGATAAATAGACCCATCATCATAACTCGTTGGAATGCTCCCTTTCTTTTTAACATAACAAAGGGTTTCTCTTGGTACGAATAATTCAGAATTAATGTTGATTTTCACCTTTTTTTGTTGATTAAACCATCCCTTTTTGTAGTGTATCGAATAATAAATCTTTGCTTTTTGTCCTTTGATGGTGATTTCATTTTTCTGATTATCCTGATTAAGAATAATCATATTTCCGTTCTCTCGAAGGGCTGGGTATATTTTGTAGACGATTTTCCCAATAGAATGTATATAATCTTTATATCCAGCATGCGATTTGTATTCCTCCCTTGTATAAAACTTCATAGGAAGAGAGCTCTCCTCGCCAAAGGAAAGCTCTTGCCCTTCAAGTGCTTTAACAATATAAACAAATTCTATATCCTTCGGCCATTGCCAGGAGAGAATAATAACATTATCAAGTATCCTTACACTTGGATCATTAATCCACATACCTGATTCAGCAATTCTCCAATTCATGATAAAAACTCCTTAGTAAAAAGTTTTGCTTGCATCCTTCTTATCAGAATTAGCAATTGATTTCCCTCGATACAAAGTAACTTCTGACCTTCTCGTTTCACTTTCAGTATTGTAAATTTTATATGGGACGACTGCTGAAAATAAACTCACTATGACAGCAAGAACGATATCACTCCAAAGCCTAATATAAAATCCATTGAAAAAAAGTCCACTGAATCCCCATTCTAAGATTAAGCCGGCAATTCCTCCAGCTGCTAACCCACCCCAAGCAAAGCTTCTTGCAAGGAAACGATTGTCAAACATCAAACCTAAAGCCAATCCCAATAACGTACCTATTAAAGTAATAAATAGAATCCTTAACACTTTATATAGAATTACATATTGTGCCAATCCAAGGCGTTCGCCAATTAAAAGCCTGTCTTGTTTATCTTTTTGAATTGCTTGGAAAGTCAAGGTAAGGTTTTTAGCATCATTTACACTATAATACGTACCTCCAGTGCTGTCAGATATATTAGCTAACAGCTTTGCACCTTCATATTGCTTTTGACTTAAACCAACTGTGTTAATAACAATCCGTTTTTCTTGATATGGTTTAACAGATTCTTTAACATCCATTTCACTAATACCATCCGATAAAAGAACAGCCATTGCACTTCTGCCCGTATTTTCACTGTTAATATAATCAATAACAGTAGAAAGACTCAAGCCAATGTCTGTTCCACCTTCAAAACTGAGCAATTCTTCAAATTCTTCTCCTGCCTGTTTTCTTGCGCTCTCGCTTTTCAAATAGGAGAATGGTTGAAGCATCTTTGTCTCACTATTAAAAACAAAAAGAGCACTCCTCTGTTTATCATCTATCTTCATTAAAAAATCTTTGACGGCATCAACTGTTTTTTTCTCTGGGTCAGTTTCTAGCATACTTCCCGAAATATCCACAATTAGAACAATATCTTCTGGAGGCTTAATAGCTAAGACATCTAATTCATAGATAAACTGAAGGATAGTACCCACAACAAATGGGAGAATCACCATAACTGGAATAAGTAATTTCATTGAAAAGAGCGAATACTGTTCTGCCCATCTTCGACCATTTAATCTTGGTTTCCATTTTTCTGCAATTAATGCCATTAAACCAATCCATAGGCCAAGTTGGCCGAAATAGAGTCCCACGAGAATACTATTTGGAAGCTGCCCTCTCAATTCTGAAAGCAATCCCTCGCCGACGAGTGCCCCAATAACGCCTCCAATAGCTGTAAAAATAAAAAGAAGAACATTAAAATTTCTTACCTTCATCAAGATTCTCCTTTAGATCAAAATTAGAAAAGCGGAAGCGCCTTGGTCAGCGGCGTACGGACTGGACTGACCTCGACTGAGATAAAGGAAACACGACGAGTGATAACGAGTCGATGTTGACTTATCGTAGGGAGAGGGAGGGAAGTCCGCCAGACGCTAGGCGCTGGAGCTAGACACTCATCTAACTCGAAAACTTTATACTTTCTTATCATTTAATTAATTGCTTTAGGATGAAATTCATACCCATTTTCTTGATACTTTTCATAATATCGAACATTATTTTGATAGAACCTCAAGTCTTCAATTGCAAAGCCACCCATTAAACTCAACTTCTCAATGCCGCTCATTCTATTTTCATGAATGCACCCAAGACGGTAAGAGTGATTAACTTTATCAATTCCTAAAGCATATTGGATAAAACTACTTTGAAAGTCACCGATGTAGTACTTCTCTTCATACCTATGTTTTTGTGCGAATTCTAGTAAATGAATATTACATGCTGAATCCTTTTCAAGGAGTTGGTAAAGTTCGCTAAATAGCTCTTCTTTTGTCATGACCTGTGGGTCGCCATAAGCTACCTTTACATTACTCCTAGCTAATATTTCCTGTTCAAAAGATTGGTCTAGACTACCAGATTCAAATATAAGCTTTTGACACATTTCTAACACTCGTTCTGCAAACATCCCTTGTTTAAGAAGCAACGAATAGCTTCCCAAATTCTTTTCTTCGAAGTAGAAATCTGCTGTACGTTTCTCTTTTATATCATAAAGAATTGATTCAACCATTCTCTCATAATACTCAGGAATATTTTGGTTAATTTTATTTTGATAGCCAGATGTTAATTCAGTAGCCCGTCGATGTAAATCTTGCTCTAAGCTTTCAAGTGCTTGAATATTAGATTTATAATCCCCTTGGCATTCTTCAAGAATCATCATATACTCGTTGATGAACTCAATTTTTGATTTCACGATTACCTTTTTCAACTTATGCTGGTAGATCTTTAACAGTAAATGGGAAATAAAATTCCTTGTTGTCCTATTCTCGAAAAATGGGATTTTTCGGAAATCTTGTTGGATTCCGTATTCCCTGTAAATTGTGTCCAACTCTTCCTCGAGCACTTCCGATTGATGTACATATTCCTTACGAAGTTTTTGCAGGTATTGGACAACGAATTCATCTATCCATTGATAAGCACTATAAACCCCATATTTCGGATTATTCTCGACCCTATTTTCTAGCAACTCTTTCAAACATTGTTTTGAATGATACTTTTTCATTCTTTCCAAAGATGGCTTCAGCATGTTTTCTTGAAAAAACTCCTCAGCTGACCGCCCAAATAATAAATCTTCAGCTTCTTTTAATGTTACGTTTTTTAATTGACTATACTTATATCCAGATGGCATTAATGCAAGCATTTCTTCAATCGTTTCTTCAGTGGGAAAAAAGGAAGTAACCTTTCTGTCAATAGAGTTACCATCTATTTCGAGCATTTCAAAAACCTTTTGTTGTTCAATATTCGTTGTCCGATCACGTATTACGTTGTTTAAATGTTTAACAAAGGAATAAAGAACATGATTGATAATGGCTTCATTTGGACGGCTAACTTTTGAAAACCCCGCTGTGACAAAAGCTGGTATTCGATCTTCAGTTTGAATGTTTTTTGAAAAATGAACATTGTTGTACATTTCATTGGTGCTAAAATATTCATTTTCATTTACGTTCTTGTTCTTCATCATATTAATCGTAGAAATAATTTCATAGTTTTTCGTCATGCTATTTTCAGCAAACATTCCTTGTTCATTTTTATCACTTAGTAAGTACACAAGGTCAAATAAGGGACCATTTCGTGTAACAGGCATCTTAATCTTATCTTTTGTTACATGAATCTCCTTTGAAAAGGAAAATGACTGCTGTTGCACATCCTTTAATTCTCGAAGAAAGCTTATGCCAAGCACCGAAGTTCCCTCTTCTGCAACTCTTTCTTCTAGTAAACAGAAAGCATCTAAATAGGTCATGGTGAATACATCCCTTAAGGAATGTTCAAGCAATATAGTTAATTCAGGAAAAATAACTGTCAGTGGATCATTTATTTGTGTAATAACTGATATATTGACCTTTAGGAAGGAATGGAACTTCTTTCCTAGCTCTGCAAAACGAATATTTATTTGACGCAAAAGCTGGTTAAAATCAACCAGCTTTTGCTCATCTACATAAAAGGAGTCATATAAGAAAGGTCTGCTTCTTTTTCCTTTTTCATCAGATTCAGAAGCTTTAAATGAATAGACATTTTCTGCTGCCCATGTTTCTTTCAGATAGACATGAAGATAAAGAACCCCTTCATGGTTAGCCCACCTGTTTTCATTTATCTTATAAATAGATTTAAGAGCTGGCAGGGATTCATCACCAATAAAAAGATAAACAATCGGATTATTGATTATTCGTCTCTCATCTTTCCCAAGCTGGTTGTTTTCAGCCTTCAAGATATAATCTTCGGTGAATTTTGTAATTAACTTTTGCATTCTGTTTTGACCCCTTAAAAGTTCATCGAATCACCTTGACTAGACTATTAACCTTTTCAAGAATTTGTTTATAGAATGAATACAATTCTTCTCCATTGACGAATTCTTTTCTATCGTACTCTAACAATGATTTTGTATCTAAGGCTATGTCACTTAAGGCTTCTAATCTACTCATCAAAATCTCTGTATTATCATCAGTCGACATTAGTCTATTTCTTCGATCAGCTTTCTTATCAATAATGGTTTTACGTTTTTCATCAAGAGCGCGGTACGCTTGGTAAAGTTCAAATTCAATAAACTTATTGACCTTCGTTAAGTTAAGAAATGGCTCCCATCCCTCTTCTTCTTTATCATGATCATAAATAAAGACAGCACCTTTTTTCGTAATCGTGTTTGTATATAATACCTCAATAAACTTATCGACATTCTCAGCTTCATCCTGGAAGGATTTTAGTGATGTTTCAAGCTCATGGAGTACTTCTTGGATGGATTCGTATTTTTGAACTTCCTCTCTAACAGAAAGAACAAGTTTTGGTGTACGAATTAAATTTTCAATAGCAACTCCTTCATTACTACTACCAAAAATATCTTTTTTGGAAATGACAGGCAATTGTTCTTGTAGAAGTCGACGAAGTTCTGTAATACAGCTTTTTACTTCACCTAAATTCGGCTTATCAGACTGAATATCCATATTGTAACGGTTTAGGATTTCTGAAAGTTGAAAATCACTAGAAAGTCTGACTTCAAACTTATTGTTTGTGTTAACATGTTCCCCTTTATTCTTGATGACACCAAATTCTATTGCCCTTTTAAATAACTCTCTTATCCGACGATTATAATCTTTAAGTCTCGTATTTTCATAAATATCCCCCCAAGATTTTTCAGGAATCGGAGACGGGAGATATGCCCAGTTATCTTTTTCCGTTTGAGAAAGGTGACGTCCTACTCCCTCTTGTTCAAAAATCGTTCGTTCATAGCTTTGCTCATAACTTGTAAGCGGTGTATAGACAAATAACGGGATACCGTTTTTAGTATTTAACCAGAATATCCGGTTTTTCACTTCACTTTCTTTGACTGTGAAACGGGTACCCCCAATAGACATTCTTTGAAAGTCTTTTATTCCTTTCAGAATACTTGGTGCTTTATGAGGGACTGAAACAAATCCCCATGATGGAAACACAAGATTGCCAACGCTATTATTTAAATGAAATACTGGAACAGCTTCTTCATCAAGTGATTTTGCGATTTTTCTTTCGATAATTTGTTCTATCGACTCTTCTTCTCCGTATTTCATTACGAGAAAGTCTTCCATCGACTTCGTGATTAGGTCTCCAAATTTATCAGAAAGAAAATCAGATATGGAACTGATAATATCTAATTCTTGTTCTTTTACCCAGCGGTTTGATTGATCTAGTAGCTCTTTTGTGAAATCTGCGATCATATCATTTCCGTCTTTCGTTTCCATGATTTCCGCTATTTTAGTAGCCATATCTGGAACACTTACAACATTCCAATAATAAGTTTTGTTCCCGATTCCATCTTGCGTTTCCTCACCACGAGTCAAAATGTCGCCATTCTTCTCAAAGATAAGATTTAATGCATTTAATATCTCTGTCACAACAGAATACATTTTATTATTTTCATCATTAATCATCGTATGGATATCTTGATAAAAATCAATCATGTGCTCCATGCATTCTTTGTCTGCGCGAAGATGATATTCATCAATTTTAGTTGCAATGTAAGCATTTTTCTTTTTATCTTTTGAGAATAATGCGCTTTTTGCATCTGCCATCCTTTCTGCAGCTTGCAGGGCAACATCATTTATTTCGATTGGTTTCCGATAAATTCGATCTTGTAATAATTCTATATACGACTGAATCAAGTTTAATACACTATTTCCTTTGGCAGTATAGATAAGCCGAGAAACAAAAAACGGACCTTGTTCAGGGTTTAAAAATACACGTCTTATCTGGTCTTTAAAGTTCTCAAGTAGCTCAGCTGGATATTGCTTTTTCAACTTAATGTAGTTTTCTCTAGCCTTTGATAAATATCCTTGTTCAAGCTCATGGTCCATATTAACCACTTGCTGCTTAATAACATTGTTATAGTTTAATCGGTCGCTATTTTCATAACCTGGAATCGGTTCAGGAACATGGGAATTAAACTTCCGGTTTACGGATTCAATATCAAGCCCTATCCGATTGGCAAATGTTTCAACTTCCTCTTGTGAAGGTGCAGCCGGGAACATTTTTTCCATCTTTTTAAACACTTTAAAGGCAAGGTAGGTTGTCATTTCTTCTACTGGCAAAATGGCAGATGATGCCCCTAGAATATTATATGTATAGTTAGCTGTATAAGCTTTATGCATCTGCTTAATGTTTGTGCCGATATTGCTAATATAATCATGGATAGCGAATTCTTCTCCTGATTGCTTATCTTCGTTCGCCATAAAGTTAGTAATATTTTCAGCCGTTACGTTCATCGTGTAATCATACGCATTTTCAAGTGCTTTCCCATCTAGATTAGTTGCAGAAATAAGATGGCAAAGATTGTATGGAGGCATTGGTGAATTAACAGACAGAACATTTCCATACTGCTGTTTAAATCGTTCGTTTCGCTCATCGACATTCATCCAATAATCAAGTTCTTTCAAGGCAGCATAGCCATTTTTCTTGATATATTCACTCGTATGCGTATTTAAACTTTTACTAGATAAATTGACGTCTGGGGTAAATAAGTACCCTAGTATACTAACTTTATCAATACCTGCAGCGCCGTGCTCTTTTTCCATAATTCCGCGCACAATATAGGAGATATCTAGGAAACATCCCGAACCCGTTCCTCCAGAAATACCCGTTAAGATAAAGACTGACAATCTTTTGTTCGTTCCTTCAGATAAAACTTTTATTTTCTTTTCGATCGTTTGCACTACTTGATTAATTTTTGTAAATAACAACAGGCGCCCCGCTTGTCTTACTCCAGAAGCACCACTAATTCCATCTGTAATTAGCAGTTCTGGAGAAAGCCAATCTGTAATGTAAGTGGGAAGCGTACTTCGGTTTTGCAAAAGACTACCCACTTCCGCATTAGAGAGCAGTACGAATTCAGTTACGGGGTCCAGCCCGATTCCTTTATATTTCTTAAAACGATCTTGTTCATTCGTTTCAAATGCAAGATACTCAATATTGTTTGGTTTTTCCTTCTTCTTTTTAGAAACTGGATCTGCGGGAAGCTTAAACCTTCTATTCACTTGATACTTTAAGCGGAGTAGTGCATCAATCCCTGTCCCTCCGAGTCCAATCACAAGCATTGGATTATCAATCGTATCAACACGAATCTTTTCACTTACAATCCCACCACCTGATGAGACGTCTAATTGTTGGATATGTTCTCTAACTGTTGCTTTCATGCCGTATTCCCCCTATATTAAATACTCTAGAGAAATCAATTTATTAACTTTGCTTAGTTTTACATTTAACCTATCATTCTTTTTAATGGTGATTCCTTTAGATGCATCGATCACTCGTCCAGATTTCTCAATGATTGATTCACCCTTATTAATAAGCGTAAGTGTGTCATTTTTGCTTGGCATAAAAATGATAGATTCGGTTTCTATAAATTCTGGTGATAACTGCAGCAATTGGTGAAGCTTAATCTTCCCCTTAAATGCATTTAACTTACGATATTGTGGGGTTGTTTTCTCCCCCGTATTTTCATCCCTTATTTCGACGACTACTTGCCCAATAAATCCTTTATTTGCCTTTTTAATGAGAGTAAGAATATAGAAAGCAAGACCCACCAAGACGATGAGAGTTAATCCAATTATCGAATATAATAACCATGGACTTTTTTTTCCCATTTCTTTCTCATCTTTCACTTTAATTGGAGCAGAAGTTGCAGCGGATACACTTGCATCAACGATGACCTTATTGGTTTCGCGAAAAAAGCTCTTATCTTCAGCTACAACCATTAATTCATATTTATGCTCCTCTTGTAGTGTAAAATCACCTTTAAAGCTTTCGCCATCATTATTTAGAGGATATTCCTTTATTTCCTTTGATATCAGATCTGTAACAATTAGTTTTGAATTCATCTCTTGGTACAATTCTGGACTTTGAAGCTTTTGTCCATTCGATTCAAGGAATGCCTGGATATGTATGACATCTCCCTTTTTATAATTCTTTTGAATAGGTTCCTCTAAACGAAGCCCTAAATCGTAGTTAAAGACCATATTTACATCAATCTTTTCCTTTTCTACACCTTTAACTTGAAGTTTCCAATCACCTGAAATGGGTTTAATTAGTTTAACTAATGAATAAGCTTTTGATTTAGAAAAATAAACGTCTTTGGAAGGCAACTCTACTTCTTTCCCATCAGGGGAAAATAACTTTACTGCAATCGGTTTCCCAGATGTAATTGAAATGTTTGCTTCCATTACATTGCTGTTCGGAATATTGATAATAATATCTTGAAATTGGCCACTTCCCGTCAAATTTGTAATGGGAATTACCTTTAATTTTAGATGGTTTGCGAAGATCTCACTCAAAATTTTCGGAAGATCGTCCGCGGTAGTTGTAGTGAAAAATTTACCATCCGTCTCTTTGGAGAGATTTTCCAAAATATCCTTATTTAATGTTCCATCTGCATTTAAACCAATTGTGTAGATCGGGTATCCTTCTGACTTCGCTTTACTTACCGCTTCATTTAGTTCCTTGTTAGACTGTTCCGCTGTTCTCCCTGAATTAGGATTTAAATAATTATTGCCATCAGTTAGTAAAATAATAAGCGGTGAGTGGCTAGCTTCTTTACCTGAATCAAGTATTTTAACCGCTTCACTGACACCAACAGTAATATCTGTATAAGCTCCAAGTGACAATGAATCTATATACTTCTTAAAATCATTTTTATCAGCATCTGAACTAATCTTCATTAAGGCCTTTTCCCGAATAATTTGGTCTGTGTAAGCAACGAGCCCGACCTTATTGCCCTCTATTGAAAGCATATCAATGAACATTTTCATGGCCTCGTAACTAATTTTGTTTTTATCACTGGTCTTCATGGAATTACTGACATCTACAACCAGTACAGCATCCATCTTTTGCTCAACTTTAGCCGGATTATTTGCTGCAATAGAACCAGCTGGAAGTAGAAAACTTACAAATAATAAACAGAACAAGAAAAAAGCCATATACTTACCCATCTTCATGGAAGGTCCCCCTTATACAAATAGACAATACTAGATTATTCGAAATAGTCTAGTAATCATGGTTATGTTTATAGTAAATTATGCTCTTTTTAACTATAATTAATTTAGTAGCTATTGTAAAGATTAGTTCAATTTTGATATTATTGAAATTTATACCAAAATTCCAAGGAGGATGTACCTATGATTATGCAATATATACCCTTACTCATTTTCACATTGACACTTCTATGGAAGTCGTATCAATTATACAATTACAAAAAATTGGATATACAACATAAACATGTAGACAAACTAATCTATGATTATTTAAATAAGAAACAGGGGGATAAGTATTCAGATGGATAAAATCCCTGTTAAACTTAATCATTTTCCTTCACCGAAGAATTTGACAAGCCAATTGTACATATGCAAAACCTGCGGATTATACACCCTTCTGCCTGAAGAAAAGTGTAGCCATTGCTCCAATTTTAAAGGCTACTATACAATGAACCAAATGATCTCCAGACAATATCGACTTAAATTTCAGAGTGATATTTTACTATTTATGATCCTATTGTTCATTGCAGTTATCTTCACATTCTCTCTTGTTAAAATAGCTATCATAGCCTCATTTGGACTTGTTGCTATTACTTTCTACAGTATTTTCAAATTATTAACCCGCTCTTCTGAGAGTAAGCATATACTCTTGCATCAAGTAACCACTGATATGGAAAAAATAAAAAGAGGTCTGCTATTAAATAAGAAAATTGCAGAAAAGAAAATACAACATACCTCCTATCTAGATGCATATGAAATCTTACGCAGCATAGGATTATTTTGGAATGATGATTCTATTAAGGAATTAAAATTAATATGCTTAAATTCATTTATTATTCGAAAAGATATGCCTTTAGAAATGGACACGGTTGTTCCTAATATGTATAGCAAGGAATATGTTACCTATTTAGGTAATGCTGTGAAAGTACAGCGAAATCTCGTCAATAAAAAAGTATTAGATTATGTTGTTACCTATGAAGAACAGATTCTAGAACATTTTTCTAAAGAAATATTAATTAACGTAGCTGGTGCGGCCTTACGAATGAAACATTACTTTATACTATATGAAGAGTTTATTATGAAATATGTGGAAGATATGCCTAAAGAGAGAGTCCTTCGGTTATCCAAACTGCTGGAATTGATCAATATCCAAGAAGTTGAACACTCAAAAGAAAGGGTCAATAATCTTATACGCTCGAGAAATTATGGAAGCCAAAAGGAAATGGTAATCAATTAGAAAGGATATAAGGATGAAAAATACTTTAAGATTAAGAAACGTGCTATTTCTTCTGTTTATCATTTCATTAGGATTTCTTGGATATAAAGGCTATCTGGGGCTTGAGAAAATAGCGGTAACTAAAAAGGCGGAGCAATTTTATCAATCAGAGCAATATGCTAAATCAGAACCCTTATATAAGAATGCTATTGACAACGGTTCGATTCTCTATAAAGATCAGCAAAATCAAGCAACTTACAGTAAACTATCAAGAACTAGTAAAGAAATTTCCTCTTTCTTAAACATAGCTGACTTGGCATTTAAGAATGAAAATTATGTCGAACTTATTATGACCTACACAGACTATCTCCAAGTAAAAGAAATAAAAAAGAAGGACCCTATTTTTGTTGATTTCGATAAGCACTACAATACGGAAAAACAACTTTTCTCCCTTTTGACTATTGTCCAAGCCAATTCATATAAACAAATGGATAATAATATAGATAAGCATAATTTTGATAATGAAAATTTTATTTTTATTTTAGGTAAGTTACCAATTGAAGTTTATGGTGGTGCTACTGAAAAGTCAAAAGAACTTACTGAGCAATTTAAGACGTATGATGCGAGGAAATATTCATTTTTGAAGGAATCTCTCCCTTTTGAAGCGCTTAAGAGTACAATCAATAACCAGTTGACTTCTTATAAGGAAAGTGGGATTGATGCTTATTGGCTGAATGAAGACCTCAAAACCTTCGAAAAGATACATGAATCAAAACTTGCTGCTCTTGAAGAACGACGCAAAAAGAGAGAAGAAGAAATCAAGAAAGCATTAGAAAATGAAAAAGCAAATGACCCTGTGTTCCAGGAAAAAATCATGACAATTGTAAATGACTATGCTGTTAGTTGGATGTCAGCCTATAATGCCCTAGATTCTTCATATTTTGTTAATATTACTCCAGATCTACTGAACTTCTTTAATGAGCGATTTGAAAATATTAGGTCCGAAGACGCTTCTTTTATAGGAGAACTTTTGTACACTGAATTCGACTTAGAAAGTTTTAAATATAGGAATGAAGATGGAATTGAAAGCGTTGAACTGAACGTAGTTTTAATAATGAATTCAGCTTCCTACTTATTAGGAGAGGACTATGAATTAGAAGAAACCTTAAACCCGTGGCATTATAAGTTAATCAACACTGATAGTGGTTGGATGATTAGTGAACGCAAAGAGATTGTAGATTTTAACTACTCTAATACGAAAGTTTTTGAATTTATTTACAATAATTAAATCATGTGCAAGCCCACGTTCCACTTATATAAAAAAAGACGAAAATCCCTGCACCCCAAACGAGAATATGACATCCTGTGAATTGGAATAATAAAGTGAAACTTCAATCAGTGGGGGTTTTCCTTCATTCCCCACTGATTGTTAGTTGAACCAATCGGGCTTTTACGGGCTGTTGATCCCCCACTTAGAAATTTATTCTTAACTCAACTTCTTGAAGTGGGGGTCTTACAGCCCGTTAATCTGCGATAAAAAAGCATTCTGGGGACTGTCCTATGAATGCTTTTACACTTCTTTTATTTAGCGTGAATTTTCTGGACGCGTCCAATTTGTCCATCTTTTAATCTGACTTTAATACCGTGAGGATGGATGCTTGACTTTGTAAGAATATCTTTCACGACGCCCCTAGTAAGCTTTCCTGTTTTTTGATCCTTTTTTAAAATAATTTCAACATCCATGCCTGGTAATACATCACTCCGATTTTGTCCGCTCATTAAACACCCATTTTTCTACGAGTATTGCTTGGTTTTTTCGTTAGCTGGCTCTTCATTTTTTTTGTTGAAACATCGGCATTTTTATTTCCTTTACCAGTCGAAGACTGGTTCTTTTTGTTTTCAAGCTGCTGTCTCATTGCCTCTTGCAGGCTGATCTTCTTTTTTGGTGCTTCGGATTGATTATTCTCCGTCATAATAAATTCCTCCTTATTGAATATGCTAGTTAGTCCAGTATAGTCTATTTTTGTTAATTTGTGAAAGAGCATAATAGTAAAAATTAAAAGGCAGTACCCCATGCACCCAAAAAAGTATTAAGTTATCCCCCTAACAAAATTTAAACCCTTAGCGAGCCACGGAAACCCCTGGCAGCATAGTAGGATTCGGCTCCATTGTGGTACACAAAGACTGTGTCATAGCGACGATCACAAAAGATGGCTCCACCGAGTTTTCTAATATTAGCAGGTGTTTTCACCCAGCTAGATGTTTTCAAATCGAAATTCCCAAGCTTCTGCAAGTCCCGGTATTGTTCTTCCGTTAAAATCTCAATACCCATGTCAGCCGCCATATCAATAGCGTTATTTTCTGGTTTATGGTTTTTCCTTGATTCCAGCGCTTCACGATCGTAACAAACACTTCTTCGACCTTTCGGACTTTCGGCTGAACAATCATAAAAAATATATTCGCCTGCCTCTTTATTATGAACAATCACATCTGGTTCACCACCAGTTCTTTCCATTTCATTAAGTGACCATAGTTTTTCAGTATTCGTTTCTAGCTTGGCTTGTACATCGACCCATTCTAGTTCTTTATGACGTTCCATGTTTTTCTCAAAACGGGCTTTCAATGTTGCAAGGATTTCCTCACGTTGTTCTGGTGACAGATTTCTTTTTTCATTTTTCATACTAAACCCCTTGTGAAAATATATTTTGAATTCTTTTTAACTGTTCCCATGATTCACAATTTAAATATATAATAAACATCATTATTTTCCCCATTTTAACAGAAATAATTTTTACTAGTCTAGTATACAAGTAACGAATACTTGTATTATTAATAAGTATAGCTTTGTATTGGTTGCTTGAAATAAAAAAACTCACCGATTGGCGAGCCATAGAAAAATATTCTATTTTATAATCACGGAGAATCAACATGCTCAGCCTCATTTATTGCTTCGGGATTTTCAATAGTTTCATCATCAAAACCATCATCAACTTTTTCCTATTATCTGTTTTTAACAAAAGGTGGGAACTCTCTCCCACCTTTTGATTAAAGAGCCTATTATTCTATTACTTCCCCTTCAGTTTGATATGCAGTAAATGTCCACTCAAGTTCGAGAGAATCACCTTGGAATTCATTTTGGTCCTCACCATTATCAACAAATTGAAAGGCTACATACATTTGATCACTTGTACCTGCTTTTAAGCCGCTCTCTTCCCCATTTAATTCAAAAAACCATGTAATCCAATGTTGTAAGTTTTCAACAGCGTCAGGTGTCATATGTTGAAGATCATATAATGTTGTTTCGGAAATAACATCATTAAAATCATCTATTAGCCAACCTTCTCCTGTCTTATCGATATTTTCAAGGAATAACACCTTAATATGCTTACCAAAATCATCTGTATTATCGCCCTTAACATCAATTACGTTGTATACTGTTGTAAGATCTACTTTAGAAATATCTAAAGTACCATTATTCTCTAATTGAAACTCTTTAACCATAATATCGCCTGGCTTAATGTTCGATACATCCATGATAACGGATGGATTAACAGCTAAATCTAATGTACCTGCTGCAAATGTATTATTTGTTACTTCTGTGTCACTAAAATAAGCATAAGTTCCCCCACCTACTAGTGCCAATCCTAAAGCAGCTGATGCAATTCCCATACCTAATTTTTTCTTCATACTCATTAACGTGTTCCTCCTCTACCCTTTTTGGGTATGTATTATTAATTATTTTGATCCTTACTTAACAAGGAGATCAAACACTATCAAATTCGTCTCGGCGAAATTGTGTATAGATTTTTATCGCGATTAACGGTCAGTATGTTCCTTAAGGAACTCTGTCCGTAAATGTCCGATTGGCGAAACAAGTTCGCCTTATCTCGCTTACTCGAGATCATACCCCCTAAATAATCTGAGGCATTCACCGGAGACTTTACTTCTGCTGAAAAGTTAACTGACTTTTTCTTTTATATTTTTATTATTGGATTTTGCGTCAAGTTCTCTCAGCACTTGTGTGATGCTAATGCCAGCATATATAAGGAGAAGAACACCTGGACCAATAAGTAGGATGGCACTTCCTTCCTTTGATTGGGCAAAGTTAATGAAGTAACCGATATATGGAACCGTATATCCTGTGTACAATGCCCTAACGTTATCAGCTAGAACAAGGTCTTTGTCAGCAGCATTGTTGTTATCACCTTTTGTTTCGTACATGATGTGTTGCCCACTCATTTTTGTTTCGACAATACGGTGAGTAATTAGTCGTTTTTGACTATCCACAAAAGTAATAACATCCCCTGTCTGCAGTTTTTTCTTGTTTTCTCCTTCAACAGGCTTAACCACAATGATAGAACCCGTTTGAAATGTTGGTTCCATGGAACCGGATAAAACACTTTTAAATTGATACCCAAATGCTTGAGGTTCTCCACCTGAGGCTTTTGATGAAATGACTACGAATGCCAAGAGAATTAAATTCAAAAATAGAACGATTGTTATAAGACCGCTAATAATCTTCCAAACTTTTTTCAAAACTAGGCTCCCCCTAATCTTCTATAATCCAAATAGTCGTTTTCTTACATTCAAAACTATTCACTGCACCACCTTTTACTTCAACTATTTTTAGATAATCTATTTGTTCCTATGAATAATCACTACATTATTTCGTTCTTTTTAACGAACGTAATAAATTGATTATAGTTTATATTTACTAGTTTTGAAAGTGTCTAAATATTGCAAATTCATTAATAAAACTTTCTTTATCTGCTTTTAACTCGATTTTCCTCTCATTTCCTCATGATTCTGTAAATATATTAAAAATTACTATCATTTATCTTAAACTATCATTTTCCTTACTTTCTCCTTACTTCTGTCCATGTAAGTCATACTTCTAAAGGTAATGCGGATTGATTGAGATTCAACATTCTGTCAGGCTTGTATTTTTTGAATTTATTGTTAAAATAAAAAAGAATAGTTCTTTATTAAGAACTTGAGTGGAGGTTGAATGAATGTATAATAAAAAGTTAATTAGTTGTGTCATGACCGGAATATTATCAGTTGGGATTATTGGAGGGATTGGGCCATCGGCATTTGCAGACACTTCCCAAGAAAGCGATAAAGAGAAGGTATCAGCAGATTTTTCAACTAAAAAGGAAAAGTTTCAAAAGATTAAGGATGAATTAAATGCACTAGGGGTTTCACCTCATAGCCAAGCAGAGAAAGATGATTATATCGAAAATTTGGATGCAGACACTAGAAGAAAGATAGAAGAAATGATCGATAAAATAAAAGCAAATAAGTTAACATCGGACGAAACAAAAGAGATAAGAAGGCAAAGAATTCATATCCCTAAACAGGAAACTGACGATAAAAGGTTTGCGGAACTTGACGAGGAAGCAAAGGTAATCATGGAAATGTTGGAAAAGGTAACGGCTGGTAAGATGACAAAGGATGAGGCCATCGAAAAGCTTAAAAAACTTAATATTAACTTACCTTCTCTAGAAATGCTTAAGCCTCTTTCCCACTTAGACGGGGAAGCAAGGACTAGGGCTGAAGCTATCTATAAAAAACGAATGGATGGTACGATTTCCAAAGAAGAAGCTGCAGTGGAAATTAGGAAGTTAAGAGTTAAACTTCCTACCAAAAGTAAAAAGGACGAAGAACGAATTGATCAGACAAATTTGGATAAAGGAAATCTTGAAGTAAGACCTCCAAGGCGCTAAAGACATTGAAAAAGAGTCAGCAATAGAAATGCTGACTCTTCTTCATTTATTTTTTTACTTATTGGGTTGGCTTTGGTCTAGGTGGTCTAGTATCATCATTTTTTGAAATAGCGATCGTTATTTTCACAGAGTTATCACCATATGTGACGGTCACTTCCGTAATCCCAGCTTTCTTTCCTAGGATAACTCCATCCGTAACCGTTGCAATCTCCTCATTGGCCACCTTGTAAGTTGCTTTTGCCGTTACATCTTCTTCAGTTGATTTATCGCCAATTGTCGTTACTTCGGTGATCCTCACACTATCCGTTGCACCTTCCTTAATAAGGAATTGCTCTTTATCGGCCTTTAAACTCACTGTTTTCTCAATCGGTTCATCAACTACAGTCACCATTACATTTACCGTGTTTTCACCATATGTGATGGTAATTGTTGTTACACCAGCTTCATTCGCTGTGATCACACCAGCTTGAACAGATGCGACAGTTTCGTCTGCCACTGTATATACCGCTTTGTCTGTAACATCTTCTTCTACTACATTATCGCCAACCTTCTTTGTTTGGGTTACTACTAGTGTTGCTGTTTGCCCTTTTTCAAGCGAAACTTCCGACTGGTCGACTGTTAAAGTAATTTCCTCTTGTTTTTCTATCTTGAAATCTGTTTTCCCTTTATTTCCTGCAGCATCCTCTACATGTACTGTAACTGAATCTGCTTCCTGAGTTAAATCGATTTCAAATGAACCGTCCTGCTTTAATGTTAATGGCACAGCATTTCCTGCCTTACCATCGCTAGTGATAACATAAGATGCCTTTAGCTTTGAATTAAGGTCGTAATGAAGTCCGTATTGTTTAAGAACATCATTGTAGTCGATATACTTATCGGTTACTTGACCTGTTAATTTATTCTCCGCTACCTTCCCTTCAATCGCAGGCTTTGTTGATTTAACAATAATTGGACCAACATAATCATCAATAATATTTCCTGCCATTGTCTCTGCTGTAAAGTCAATTGTGTATAGTCCATCAGGGATTTGTGCAGCTCCAGTTCCTCCCCATGGCCTATATTGACCAGCGATTCTTAATTGATATGATCCCGCTCCTAGAGAAGTAGCAGCATGCAAATAGCCGATATAGCCATCCCCATAATACCCACCATTTGGATTCTCAATATCCCAAATTTCAATATAGTTCGTTAAAACATCCCCTGTAATGGTGAAATAAAGCATGGCTTCGTCTTTCACGCCATCATTATTAAATGAAAGGTCTGTTTCTGTAATCCGCATATTTTGGACTTCAACAGGTTTTTCACCACTGAAATCTACTGCAAACGGCAAGGATACATGATTCTGGCCGCCATTAATATGAATATAGCCTAAATATTCATCCCCAGCCTTACTAGTTGCAGTATTTTTCGAGGCTGTTAATGTTACGTTTACGAGCTGCTCACCATTTGGCGCTAATGTAAAGGACGACTTGTCAATTGTTAATTTTGCATCAGCATATGACTTCGTTACTTCCACATTCACATTGAAGCTTCCGCCTACACCCTTTAAGTCTTTTACGCGGATTTGCTTCGTGACTGAAATATTTTTGTCGAGTTTTTGCGGACCAAAAGTAACCGTTCCTTTAACGTTATCAACTTCTTTTCCATTGTTATTCGCCTTGTCTAAAGCATAGGCAAGGACACTTGGATGAGCTGCTGCATAGGCATCAACACGTCCAGGACCTTGGGCAAATACGTCATACTTATTCTTGTCTAGAAGTTTTGCTGTGTTCGAAAGTGCTACTTTCACGTCAAATGCATTCCAATCTGGATTTGCTTGTTTAATAAGAGCTGCAATTCCAGCGACATGTGGGGTTGCCATTGATGTTCCTGTAGAACGATCGTATGACTCTTCATAGCTTGCTTCTGGGAAATCCCATTTATAAGCTGGAACTGAAGATATGATATTCGTTCCTGGTGCTGTTACATCTGGTTTAATATCAAAGTTCGGAGTGGAAGGACCACGTGAACTAGAGTCATTTACTTCATCTCCGAGAGTTTTAGATGAACCAAATTTTCCAAAAGTGACTTTTCCTACGCCATTCTTAAGTGATTCACGAATAGCCGCTCCATCTGTTACGGACATATCAATTGTCGGGATGAAAGCGAAGGAATCTCCAAGGGAAACGTCAGATGGATTTGGTGCATTTGTTCCTCCATCGAAGTTATGGATAATGGTTGCAATCGCACCTTTTTCCTTTGCGGCTGCAATCTTATCTACAAATGCAATATCACCGCGGGAAATCAAGGCCACTTTTCCATCAACATTAATTCCGTTGTAATCAGTAGCTTTACCAACACCTGGAACTGCCACTAAGTCAAACTCGCCTTCAAGCTGTGCAGAAAGCTCTTGTCCAAAGGTTGTTGCCATAAAGTTTAGTTGTTTTGAATAATTGTAATCGCCTACTGTAATATTCACTTCTCCATTGTACGTTATTTCGGGATTTGTTGTGTTCCCAACAGCAATGCCGAGTCGAGCTGTTGAAGGAGTCCCGATCGTTGACCGACCTGGACCAGAGTTTCCTGTTGCAACTACAGAAATAGTACCTGCCATCATTGCATTGTTAATCGCAAAGGAACCGAGATCTGTTTCAGAATTATTTGAATCCCCTAATGACAGGTTAATGACATCCATTTTTTCAATAACAGCCGTATCGATCGCTTTGATGATACCAGAATTGGAGCCACTGCCATATGCGCCAAGTACACGATAAGCATAGAGATCCACTTCAGGGGCAATCCCTTTGATACCATATTGATTTGCTCCGATTGCTGCAATCGTACCAGCTACATGTGTCCCATGGGATGTGTAAAATGCTCTTCCTTTATCATTAAACTCCGGCTGGCTAGCTGGACGCTCTTTCGGTGATGTTTCTCTAGCGTCGTTATCAGCGCGTTCGCGAGCATACATTGAGCTATTTGGAATAAAGTTCTTGCCACCTTTGTAGATTCCTGCAAATTCCGGGTGGTCTGGGTCAATTCCTGTATCAAGTACAGCCACTTTAATGCCTTTTCCTTTATAGCCTTCCTTCCACAGCTTTTCAATGCCAAGGAATGAAATGCTTGTGTTCATGGCTGCTTCAAATTCATCATTTTTTTCAATCTTTTCAAGATCTGACGAGAAATCTGGTGACTTCGGGTCTTCCAGCGCATAAACAGTTGTGTCTGGCTCGACTAAAGCAACTCCTTTAATTTCAAGAAGCTTTTTAAGATCAGACGCTTTCACCTTAGCCGCAAAGCCATTTAAAACCGTATCAAATGAAAATCCTTTTTCAAAGGAAATCCCTTTTAATTTCATATCTCTCGTAACAGCTGCCTGTTGTTGAATGACTCTATCTTTAACTATCCTTTCTTGTGCACTTGTAAATTGACTTCCTTTTAATTTATTAATTCCTTTTTCTAATCCTACTGGATTTTCGGATAAGCTAATAATTACTGGTACTTCTTCATTGCCCGATATATCTTGTAAATCTTTATGGAGCTTTGGCAAGCCTTCAGTGGCTTCAAGTTGTTCAGCAATTGCCGCCTTTAACTGCAAATTTCTTTCATTTTGATGCCCTTGTTTGAAATCAGTTAGTTCCGTACTTTCTGTTTGTGCCGATACTGGCAAAACAAGTGAAAGCACCATAATAAATGCTAGAAGACTACTAAACAGTTTTGTAAACTTTCTTTTCCCCAATGAACTTTCCTCCTCTACTCCACCATTAGGCGGATATTATTAATCTATTCACTTACCAAAGTATTAAACCTTTATGTAATCCCCTCTAGTAATAAATAATTGAGCGGTTGTTCATTGCTGTTCTTTAGTTCAGTGAAAAGATTTGCTCTATAATTTTCCAACCCCCTTTATTTTAAATTTGCTTAATTTTATACTTCTCTTATCCTCTCTAAAGTTCTTTATAAAGAACGATAGAGGTAAAAAAAAATGAAATGGCTGCAAACTCATTACATTTTAATTAAATTATACAATAATATTCTGAAAATAAAAGCAATAATACAAAAAACTTTCTTAATTAAGAACGTTTTAGATATAAACAGGCCGAAGGTCATAGTTATTTCAATAAGAACAATATGAGAATGCTCATACTCCCAAGTAATAACACCATTTGAAATTGTCCTTCGCAGCGTATAAAATATTTTCAAAATTAGGAGAGGAGCTGTCTCATCAGACAGCCCCAATGGGTGATTATCAGAAGCCATGAGCCTAAAGCTGTTCTATTTAGTAGCTTCATAGTCAAATCTTAGATTGATTAACTCTTTCGACTCGACTATTAAAGTGTCTCAGCTTTTTTTGCCTTCGCTTCCTCAAAAGCGGCTTTTACTTCGTTTAAAAGATCACTGTCTTTTAATAAGCGGTAGCCAGCTGATGCAAGTGCTTTCGCCCCTTTTATTAGAGCAGCATCACCTTCTGGAGATTTGGCAGCTTCTCTAAATTCATTCGTATGCCCAATTAGATCGTCTGGACCAATTTTAATATGCGGATGTGCTGTCGGAACCTCATAGCTAATATTCCCAGCATCTGTTGAACCTTTGCCTTTTCCTCGAACAGTCCAAACCTTTTCACCTACTGCCTCTAACTCTTCTTTCAAAAGATGATCTAGTACGGGATTTAGCACAAAATCCTTCACTTCATTTTGGAATCGTTCAATTTTCACAGTTGCACCAGTTGCAAGCGTAGCACCTTCAGCAATTGCACGCACTTTTGCCGAAACTTCCTCCGTCTTTTTCCATGATTCCGCACGAATGAAAAATCTTGCTGCTGCATATTCAGGAATAATGTTTGGCGCATCTCCACTATGGGTAATAATTCCATGAATTCGAACATCTGTAGGAAGCTGCTGGCGCAGGGCATTAATCCCGACGAAAAGCTGGATAACAGCGTCTAATGCATTAATTCCCTCCTCAGGAGATCCTGATGCATGCGCAGCTTTCCCATAAAAATGAAAATCAAGCGGATCGACAGCAAGTGTTTCACCTGTTAATGAAGTTTTACCAGCTGGATGAATCATTAACGCGGCATCTACTCCTTTTAAATAGCCATGCGCGACAAAACTGCCCTTCGCACTGCCATTCGGACCGCCTTCCTCAGCTGGTGTTCCTAAAACGATAACACGCCCCCCAGTTTCATCCAGTGTTTTAGAAAGAGCAATCGCAGCTGCTACACTCGTCGTCCCGATAATATTATGGCCGCACGCATGCCCTAAGCCCGGAAGCGCGTCATACTCAGCAAGAAAAGCAATAGCTGGACCAGGTTTCCCACTGTCTTTCACCGCATAAAAGGAGGTTTCATGCCCAGCAACAGCTGTATCAACTTTAAATTCAGCATTCGTCAAGATTTCTACATGCTTTTTGCTCGCAAAAAACTCCTGATTCCCTATCTCTGGGTTGGCATGAATCGTCTGGCTCGTTTTAATATACAAAGCTTGATTCGTTTCAATTGATTCCTGTATTAATTCAATCCCCGATAACGTTTTGCTCATATTACTCTCCCCCTAATAATCCTTTGCTTTGTTTTATTAGCTCATCTTTTGATAAATCTACAACAATGGATCCTCCATTTGTATCAGCTTCAACTGCTTTCGTTACGTCCTCTTCATGATACAGCTCGACAATTCTCTGATAGGTTTTATTATCTTGCTCATCTGCTCGTGCAGCAAAAATGTTCACGTAAGGCAAGACATTCGGATCGTTCGAATCCTCAAGATAAATCGGATCCTTTACTGGATCAAATCCAGCCTGTCCAGCAACACCATTATTAATAACAGATGCTACAACATCAGGTAATACACGTGGTGTTTGTTGGGCAACAATCGGCAATATATCTAAGTTTTTCGGGTTTTCAACAATTTTACTTGGGTCACCGAAGAGACCAAAATCATCCGCTAATTTAATTAATCCAGCTGATTCTAATAATCTCAGGGCACGAGCTTGGTTTGAAGGATCATCCGGAATAGCAATTTTGTCTCCTTCCTTAATTTCGCTTACATCCTTCACTTTTTCTGAATATATTCCCATCGGAGCAATAACTGTAGCGCCAATCGGAACTAAATCAACATTGTTTTCTTTATTAAACTGGGTTAGAAACGCAATATGCTGGAAAGAATTGATGTCAATTTCTTTATTAGCTAATGCATGATTCGGTAATGTATAGTCAGAGAACTCAACAAGTTCAATTTCAATCCCTTCCTTTTTAGCTTTCTCCTTTAAAATCGGCCATACTTCTCCATCTGTTCCAGTTACCCCAATCTTTACCTTTACTGGTTTTTCCGCATTGCCTGAGGCTGAATCAGATCCACAGGCAGCCAATGCCCAAACAGCTGTTAAAACTAATAAAATACTAAACCACTTTTTCATCATTCCATCTCCTTTTCGTTGTTTTTAATTTAGGTTCTGTTAAACATGGCTGTTGATTTGCGCTCCAGGTTGCTTAGCGATCGCGGGCGATCCGGGAGGAGCCTCCTCGGCGCTATCGCACCTGCGGGGTCACCCTTGTCCCTTCCTCCCGCAGGACATTGAGTAAGCTCCCGTGAATTTGCACCGCTCGAAGAAAATGCGTATGCATTTTCGAGGAATCACGCACCTTCCACTCCAATCAACAGGTGCAAAAATCAACATTGTCCTTTAATAGAGCCTAATTTAAAGTAATAACATTGTTTGGCAAGTTCCCCTCTCATCGTCGCATAATTCTTCTTGACAATTTATTCCCAATCCACTGAGCAATTTGCACGAGAATAATAAGAATCATAACGGTAACAAGCATGACACTTCCATCAAAGCGTTGATAGCCATATGTCATCGCAATATGACCTAAACCGCCTCCGCCAACTGTTCCAGCCATCGCAGAAAAATCGATTAAGCTTACTGTGACAAACGTTAAGCCCAAAATTAGTGGTCCAAGCGCCTCAGGAATCAATACTGTAAAAATAATTTGTAAAGGACTCGCCCCCATTGCCTTTGCCGCTTCAATTACTCCAGGATCAATGCTAACTAAGTTGTTCTCTACTACTCTCGCAATCCCAAATGACGAAGCAATTGTCATTGGAAAAATCGCGGCCCATGTCCCGATCGTCGTTCCAATAACTGCTCTTGTTAACGGGCTGATTGCCACTAGAAAAATAATAAATGGAATGGGACGAATCATATTAATCAAAAAGTTTAGCAATTGGAACAAAAATCTGTTCTCCAATATATTTCCTTTTCGTGTCACAAATAAAAGTAAACCTATCGTTATACCAAGAATTGAACCAAAAATAAGAGTCATGATGACCATTACAATCGTTTCACCTGTAGATTCTAAAATACGCGGCCAAAAAGTCGTCCAATCTACTTTCATTAAATTTTCACCTCCTCAACAGTTACAACATCCTTAAGCTCAGCAAGAACGTCAGAAACTTTATCCCTCTGTCCCTCAAATGAGACAAGCAGGTTTCCATAAAACTTCTCCTGAATTTCTCGCACAGAACCGTAGACAATATTTACATCTACATCAAATTTTCTTGTTACACGAGAAAGTACAGGGTCGCTCGCTATTTCTCCTTTAAAAATAACGCGATATAAATTTTCCCCTCCCTTTTTTCTCCACTCCTCTAATAAAGACGCCGATGGTCGATCTTGCTGGACCGATTGAATAAACCGTTGGGTCGTTAAATGCTGTGGATTCGTAAAAATATCAAAAACTGAATTGAATTCAATAACTTCTCCATTCTCCATTACGGCTACCCTGTCACATATTTCTTGAATGACATGCATCTCATGTGTGATTAACAAAATGGTAATCCCTAAATCCTTGTTTACCTTTTTGAGAAGACGAAGAATTTCTCCAGTTGTATCTGGATCTAGCGCTGACGTTGCCTCATCACAAATTAATATATCAGGAGAGGTAGCAAGCGCCCTTGCAATCCCAACCCGTTGTTTTTGTCCTCCAGATAATTGTTCAGGATAATCATTTGCCTTTTCTGTGAGACCGACGAAGCTAAGAAGATCTGTCACTCTTTGATTTATTTCTTTTTTCGGGACCCCAGCCAGCTTTAGCGGATATGCTACATTTCCAGCTACCGTTCTTGAGGAGAATAAATTGAAATTTTGAAAAATCATCCCAATTCTTCTTCTCAGCTTTCTCACTTCTTTTTGTGTGAGCGAATTAATATCGACTCCCTGTACTTGAACAGTGCCATACGTCGGGCTCTCCAATAAGTTCACCAGCCGCAATAATGTGCTTTTCCCTGCACCGCTAAATCCGATAATTCCAAAAATCTCCCCCTGTTGAATTGAAAGAGATACATCTTTAACTGCATTTACTTCGCGATCACCAAACTTAAAGGTTTTCGCTACATTCTGAAATTCAATCATTACTTGCTCAACTCCCAATATAAAAAATAAACAAAAAGGACCTTCCTTTTTCTCTTATCGATAAGAAAAAAAGGAAGGTCCCAACTATTAAAAGAAACTACTTCCTTCTCATCTTTCAAATGTAAACACATTTGCAGGAATTGGCACGGTGTTAAATAATAAACCCGCTGCCGAGACTTCATTGGGCCTGTCCCTCAGTCTCTCTGGATAAGAAGAAATCATCATATTTAATTGTCCGTAAGATTTAATCAATACTATAATACCTTAAAAATTATATGTCAACATTTTCTTTTTAAAGTTTTTATTGAAAATGGAATACTCGATTTTCACGGATTTATACTAACTCATCAAATTTTACTAACTTTAAAAATAAATTATTTGCTATTAAACTTCGAACATTTTTTATTGGATTAAGACCTTTTGGTACACCACCACTCCTATTTAGCAAGAGCCATCTAAGACAAGCTATTGCTTCGAAAATCTCAAGTTCTTCCTGTTGAATAGCATGATCTAATAGATAAGTAGAGCGAAATACATCCGCATCCCGATCTGAAACATAGATTTTTTGCAAAATAAGCGACCAGGCAAAATCATATCTCTGGTCTCCTAATTGTCCATTCGTCCAATCTATAACAGTGTATCTATCATTTTTCTCTAAAATGTTTCTCAAATGGAAATCACCATGGATAATATGTTCTTTCTTTATTTGGGCATTTTGCACAAGAACGATTAGTGCATGATAAATATCTTGGTGTTCTCTTACCCTAGGAAAAAAGTAGTCAATAAAATCATACTTTGGAAGATGAATACCCCTAATTTCTTTAACAAGAATTTGATGAATACTCGATAGAATCTTTGCAAGCTCTTTCATATTCTTCTCATTCACTTTACGTATTGATACCCCATCAAATGTTGTTAAAAGTACCATATCTCCGTTTGGATTTACACCCCACCCCAATGGTTTTGATACTGGCACTCCACGTTCAAATAGGACCTGTAATAATCGATATTGGAAATGAATATCAGGTTTAGAACTCTTATTCCAAACTTTAAGTACAAAACTCTCTTTAGTTGAACTAATCTTCATAACCTCAGCTTCAAAACCATGATCCAACGGTTGAATAACTAAAGCATTCTCATGAATTAATAAATCCTCCAAAGCTTTATCTATTTCGATCCAATTCACAATTCCAATAGAGTTTTTCAAAAATACTCTTCCTTCCATGTTCTGCTCACTACTTGTTAAATCTCAAATATTATACGTGTCCAAAATTTTACCCGCCAAATAAGGCTAATGGTTCCAATTGATCTTGCCTAAACACTTTTGATAAAGTTTTTTCAATAGCTGAGTAAAAAATATTTACACAGTAAATAATTGTAAGTTCCTTTGTACATAATGAATAAATTACTAGAATAAAAAATTTAGCCCCCACTAGCAAAGCTCGTAACAGCTTTTCCGTGTAATTGATAATAAAATCCCTTCTTTTTAAGAAGTGAATCATGGTTGCCTGATTCAATCATTTGCCCATTTTCAATAACGAAAATTTTATCCGCATTTTGAATCGTATTTAAACGGTGGGCAATTACAAAGCTCGTTCTCCCCTTCATTAATTCTTGCAATGCCTCTTGAATCTTCAATTCTGTCACCGTATCAATACTGCTTGTGGCCTCATCTAAAATGAGAATTGATGGGTTGGCAAGAAAGGCTCTCGCAATTGACAATAGCTGCTTTTGCCCTTGACTAATCCCACTTCCATCTTGATTCAAAACTGTATCATAGCCATCTGGCAGCCTCATAATAAACCAGTCTGCATTGGCTAGCTTGGCTGCTGCAACAATTTCTTCATCTGTTGCCTCCAGTCTCCCATAGCGAATATTTTCCCGAACCGTACCTTGAAATAAAAAGGTATCCTGCAAAACAAAGCCAAGATGTGAGCGCAAGCTTTCTTTTTTCATGTTTGCAATATCATGTCCATCAAGCAAAATACAACCGCTATCAAGCTCGTAAAATCTTGATAACAAATTGATGATCGTTGTTTTACCCGCTCCTGTCGGCCCCACAAAGGCTGCAGTCTCCCCAGCGTTTACAGTGAAATGAATGTTTTTGAGTGTATTCGCAGCGTCCTCATAGCCGAAACTTACATGTTGAAAGGCAACTTCGCCATTCACCGTATTTAATTCAATGAATTTTTTATTTCTTGTAAACTCTTCCTCTTCATCAAGAATTTCAAATACTCTTTCAGCACCAGCGATAGACGACAATAATGTGTTGAACTGATTGGCAAGATCATTGAGTGGACGAGTAAACTGACGTGCATATTCAGTAAAAATGACGATAACCCCAATAGAAATCATGCCCTTTAATGCAAATATCCCTCCAATTCCGGTAATAATCACAAAGCTTAAATTATTTAGGCCATTCATGAGCTTCGGGATAAAACCTGAATATGTTTGTGCCCAAAAACCCGCATTCTTCAGATGCTCCGCTTTTTCCAAAAATTCATCCATAACCTTTTTTTCCTGTGAAAATGTTTTAATAATTCTCTGTCCAGAAATGGATTCTTCAATAAAGCCATTTAATTCTCCAATATGCTTCTGTTGTTCTTTAAATAAAGGACCAGTTCGCTTCGTAATCCACTTCATGCCAATAAACATTAGCGGCACAATGATTAGCGTTAGCAATGTTAATGGCAGGCTTAGCCAGACCATCACAGAAACAGTCCCAATAAGTGTTAATAAACTAGAAAAAACTTGAATAAATGAGCTATTTAAAGTGGAACTGACATTTTCAATATCATTCGTAATTCTACTCATCAATTCCCCATGCTGCCGCTTATCGAAAAAAGGGATCGGCAGCTTATGGAGATGGTGAAAAAGTTTTGTTCTCATTGTAAAAACAGTGTTTTGTGCAATCCCGATCATCCAATAATTTTGTAGCCAAAGGGATAATGAGTGAAAGAGATAGATAAAGATTAATCCGATAAACAGCTTGAACAAACCAATATGATTCGTCGTGACAATATAGTTGTCAATTGTTTTTCCGACTAAGTATGGGCCTAGAAGTCCTAATGCCGAGCTAATAACAACCATGAATAGCACAAGAAATAAGAGTGCTTTTTCTGCTGCGAGAAAATACCAAATTCTTATTAACGTATTTTTAACATTGCTCGGTTTCCGCTTCGCTCCTTTCAGTTGTTGATTATTTTCTTTATTTAGCGACAACTTCGGATATTGAAACGGCTTTTTCCATTCATTAAGCATAAAAACGTTCACCATCCCCTGACTGAGATCGATAAATTTTCTTGTATAGGGCAGATGTTCGTAGTAGTTCCTCGTGTGTTCCTTGTGCTAATAAGGCACCATCCTCAAACAATAAAATTTGATCTGCTTTAACAGCCGTACTTAATTTTTGTGTGATAATGAGTGTTGTGCAGGCATATTCCTTTAATGCCTTGAGCAAGTTTGCCTCTGTTTTCACGTCAAGTGCACTCGTGCTATCGTCAAGGAGTAAGAGCTTTGGTTTTCTAACGAGTGCTCTTGCGATCGATAGTCTTTGTTTTTGCCCACCGGAAAGATTTACCCCTTTTTGGCCTAGATTTGTGTCTAACCCTCTTGGAAAAGAATTGATTGTTTCCTCAATTTGCGCGTTTTTGAGTGCCGCAACTATTTCCTCGATTGTTGCTTCTTCCTTGCCCCAGTAAATATTGTCTTTAATACTTCCCGAGAACAGCAAAGCTTCTTGCGGAACATAGCCGATATTCCTCCGAAGTGTCTCCATTTTCATTTTTCGAATATCCGTCCCATCAATCAGGATGCTCCCGTTCTCAATATCATAAAGACGAGGAATTAATTGTAAGAGTGTTGTCTTTCCTGAACCAGTTGCCCCAAGAATCGCGATTGTTTCACCAGGCATGACCGTAAAACTAATATTTGTTAACGCAGGTGAATCACTCCCAGGATATTGAAAGCTAACATGGTCAAAAACGATTTTTCCTTCATGGATTTTATTCTTTTCGTTTGCATCTTCTGCATCAATTAGTTCTATTTTCGTATCAAGAACTTCCACAATTCGATTTGAGGAGGCTCTTGCTCGGGAAAACACCATAATAATCATCGAAAAGACAGAAAATGCAGCCGTCATTCGCATCGCATAGTTGACAATGGCGACAACCTCTCCAATTTTTACTTGGCCGGTACCGACATGAATACTCCCAAACCAAAGAATAGCAAGAATACTAATGTTCATGATTAAGAGCAAAATTGGCATCGTTAATTCCATGATACGTAAAGCGTGAATCGTTTTGTCTCTTAGATATTCGTTTACTTTACCGAACCGTTTTTCTTCATGTTTTCTTCTGACAAACGCTTTAATTAGCCTAATTCCAGTTAAATTTTCCCTTAAAATATTATTAACACCATCTAATTTTTCTTGGACAATTTTAAAAAGCTTGCCTCCCTTATTCAATAACCAGAAGAGAAAAAGGAAAAGAAACGGTACGACCACTGCGAGAATAAGAGCCATTTTCACATTAACAATAAAGGCCATCACAAGCCCACCAATGATAAGCAATGGCGCCCTTAAGGCAATTCTTAAGCTCATAAAAACCGTATTTTGAATTTG
Organism: Cytobacillus sp. Bva_UNVM-123; assembly: GCF_046351715.2. Taxonomy (NCBI): domain Bacteria; kingdom Bacillati; phylum Bacillota; class Bacilli; order Caryophanales; family Bacillaceae; genus Cytobacillus; species Cytobacillus sp. Bva_UNVM-123. The sequence goes on along the minus strand of NZ_CM177772.1, from coordinate 1,371,628 downwards.
CGTAATATCATTCGTCATTCTTGTAATGAGCGAGGATGCTGGAAATAAATTAAAGTTGGCAAAGGAAAAGGATTGTACTTTCGCAAATAACTTGCTCCGGACATCAAAGCCAAAGTTTTGGCCCACATGTGCAGAATAAAATGAATTGATAATCCCTGCCAAAAAAGCGATTGCCGAAAAGAGGAGCATCACCCCTCCCCATTTAAGGACAACACTAAGGTCTTTCACAAGAATCCCTTCATCAATGATCTTCGCCATTAAGAGTGGCTGCACTAATTCAACTGCAAGCTCCAATAACGTAAAAATGAGTGCGATCATTATCGCAACTTTATATGGTTTTAAAAATGGTGCTAGCTTTCGCATATGAGAATCCCCCGTCGGTGTTTTGCATACTAAACATTATAAGTATAGTGGAATGATTGAATATTTAAATTCCCCTATTTCACATTTTATTTCGAATCTCTAAATAAATTATGGTTCTATCATAAAACATATGGCGGAATTTTTGAATAATTTAGCTTAAGGGCGTAGAGGTAATGTCACAAAGTCCTTGATTTTGCTGCATTTTCATTTATATGCTGTATGCTTAAAATGGAGCGGGAAGAAAAAAGGAACCTTAGAAACCTTTATTTAAGTTCTAAGGATTTTCTTTCAAAATGATACCCATTTGACACTAATAATAACACCTGTAACTACTACCACTCAGTACTTCTTCAATACAATATAGTGCAATATCGTTGATATGATAGGTTTTCAGGAAATGTCAAAAGCTATAAAAACATGAAAATTGATATAAATTATGCCACGACTGTGCCACTGATTTTAATAAGTCACAAAGCTGGAATGATGAATCATTCAGGCTTTATTAATATACTTTTTTTAAATTTTTTTCTTATATACTAAAATAGCCACTGTAAAGGAAATTAACAATCCCAGTAGCTGAAATGATAATTTGTTCAGCTATTTAAACCTACTATTATTTTCTAGAGACTAATTAGCATTTTAGAAATATGAGAATAAGTAAATATCTTTAGAAATTCTAATGTCATTTGAATATGAAATACAACATCATTTATGCTGATCCACTATGGCGATACGCAACAAAACAAAGGGTATTCAGGCATTGGTTTTCTAAACTGATTGAATTTTTTAGTTGTAGCTCTAATTGCTATGGGAATATCACTTATATAAAGTGATGTGGTATAAACTTTATTTAATCAAATCACTGAAAACTAAATAATGATAAAATAGTAATAAAGGATGTGTTTAAATGGCAAGTTCTTATCTATCAAGTTATTTACCTAAAGAATTTATACCTAGGCATGAACTTCTTTTATATTACAATGACATAATAGTAGATATTTTAAGAAAAGCAGATGAATTTAATCTATCTCAAACCACTTTTAGTGTAAAGGAAGATATAAAGTTACCTGAGAAAGATGAAGATTTAATTGATTGGATGCTGGATAATGGATTTGAAAATGAAGCATATTCCTCATTAAAGGCTCATCTTTTCTTTAGCCTTTTGAGAGATTTTATTTTTTATATGCATGAATCATTTGATTGTTCTGAACGTGGGAAGGTTACAGTAGCTTATACAATATGTCGAAAACCAATAAAAGACACTCTTTTTTATCTTTGTTGGTTGCTGGTTGATGGACAAGAATTAATGAATAATTTAATGAAACAAAATCCTAGAGAATATGATGTTTCTTCAATAAGCGCAAGTAGAAAAAAAGACATATTAGAATGTTCAAACAAATTAGTTGGAAATGAGTTTGAGAAAGATATATTATACAACTTGATATATAAAAGGGACTGTGAATATGGTCTTTCAAGCATATGGGATCAATCTATTCATCTAGTTACAGGAAATAAAAACTATCCTACAGAAGCTGGTAATTTAAATTTTATTTTTGCTTATGATGAAATATGGCAAGAGTTTTGGAATATTTATTACCAAAAAATACCATTAATTATGAACTTTGCTATTGAAGTAATTATAAAGATTTTTGAATCAATCTTAAAGCCTGAAACAAGTATTATCACTTTTAATAAATATGTAAGGGAAATTAAATTGTTAAAAATGTCTCAAATTATTAGTGATGATTTTATCAATACTTTTAAAAGTGTGCTTGAACATATTAAAGTGACATGTGAAGAATGCTCTAATAGCTTTAATTTCAAAGGGACTGTATCTGAAGAATTCATAAATGACTACCTATACACCTGCCCACATTGTGGAAATGAAGAGAGAGTAGGAATATACATTTTTGATAAATCTAGCTAGTATGGGATAACATGAAATAATATTTAACTAGTAGTGAGTTTAATATACTTCTCTACTTTTTCCTTTTTAAAACAGAAAGGATTTGATTTTCATTTAGAATATGAGTGTTTAAATTACTAATTTAGACAAGTACAATGAGAATGAATTATTCGATATATGATTTATACGGCTATACATCATAATACACACTCCATTAACCCTAGTGCGACTGTGGAGGGTTTTAATATTTTTTGTTTTCCTATTTGAAGTAAAGCACACTGATAAGTATCAACGTGCCAGATTGTCGACAAAAGGGGTTCGGAATGATCTCATTCCGAACCCCTTTTGTCATCAATCTGCTCATTAGGTTTAATTGTATTTTTCATAAAATTTTTTTCAATAAGAGTCATTGAATAATCACGAAGTCTCTTCCGAGGTAACTCCTTCTGCACCCATAACAATTATGGAGATATAAACAATAAATAGGATGGATTCAAGCAGAGAAAGTATCTTTGCAATTTGAATTATATTTATAGCACCTTCATATTTGTCTTTATGATTTGCCATAATACTTTCATCATTGTGCAACTCCATATAATCAATATATTTAATACTTACATCACTTATATTGGTTCCAAAAAATGCATCTGAGCTATAATAAATAAAATCTATCGGCATTACTACTTGAGACCAACTCATTTCCTGATCAATCTTAAAGTTTTCTTGACCATACGGAAAATACATAGAGTATAGTGATTCGTAAAGCCCACCAAAATTTAAGATTACCGTAAATAAACTAAGTATTAAATAGGTGTGGAAATGTTTAACGATTTTTGTTTTTGCTTTCCATACGATAAATAGCCCAAGCACTACAGGTATTAAAAAAATAATAAATCTAATCCATAACAAGCAAATCCCAAAAATCACGCCAGGAGATCCTAAAAAATTAATTAGTGCAATAACATTGATACCTATAACATATATTATTGAAATTTTTTGGTACTTTAAATACTCTCTGATTAGAAAAAAGGATATGGATATTACGCCGAACAGTAAAAAAAGCGTATTAACATACCCAGCCAGAAGATATATTGGTTTTAAGGCTAATATATTCAATAATGAAAGCAACATTATCCCAGACAATTTTATCCATTCAGCTTTTATCCAACCGTATATTCTGTCTCGCATAGTTTTTTACCTCTCATCCTGCAATATCAAAAATAACCAGCCTCTCAAAAGTTCGCATACTCTTAGCCCTAAGTTCTACAGTCAGCCTATCATTTTCCGAAACCATCTCAGCTTTCCTTCGTTTTTACTTTAGGGAATGAGCTTTTAACTCTTTTAAGGGTAAATTCATACAAATATCATTGATGGATAATTGTTTCCTAGAAGAGCTGTCAAATACTATAGCTAAGGCTCTCAACAAATTCGATTTTCCAGCATTATTTTGTCCAGTCATTAAATCAACTGAGATTGAACTAAAGTTCTTATAACTTTGAATATTAATATTTGATATATACATTTTGTACTACCTCTATCCATTACTTTGTTACACCTCTTATTGCAAATATAGAATCATTTTGAATTCTTAATACCTATTATTATCATAATATAATATACAATTTAGAATAAACTTATCTCAAAATGAATTTGATCTATTTTCTTTTATCCTACACTATATATCAACCATTGATTAATGAATTCATACGATCTTCTTCGATTTTCAATTTCTCTAAGTCTTCATAATATCTTTCTTTGGTAATATTCATACAAGCAATTCTATTATCAAAACTTCTTGTAGCTATAGCTTTCTCATTATAAAACAAAGTAAAATCAAAGATTGTTGCTGAAAGTCCAGAACAAGCGGAACACCATTCTTTAATTTCCTTCGGGGGAAGATCAAGTTCTGTTTCTGCAAAATACCATTTTTCAATGAGTGGCACTAGCAAGTTCATTTCATCTATAAATTGTTGTTCAGTCTTTGTTCCGTTTAAAAATTCATTGTATATGGTAATGACTTTTTCGGCTAATGTAACAAGTTGACTGATAATCTCCTTAGTTTGGGATATAAGTGTTATTTCTTGGCCTGTATTTTCTTGCTGAAATATTTTTAAAGTTGTATAGTAGGAATGGAAATTAAAATGTATATCATCTATAATTTCGGACTTATCAGATAACCTATACCACCATTTTTTGTCTTGAGTTTCATCTATCCATGTTGTACGACATATATAATTTGAATTTGTCATATCAGTTTCATCTTTGCCGTAATAGCAAAATATAATATTAGCATTCATGCCTCCCCATTTGAATTCCTCCCGTTTACTACTGTATATTTCAACACTTTTTACTTTTTCAACTATTTCATAATTAATGGAAGAAATTTCTTTAAATGATAGAGGTCCTTTCAAAATTACTTTAACAGAGAATCTTTTTGCAATTGAGCTATGCGTTGGTTCTACTGCATAGATAATGAAATTGTCTGTTTTGTAATAGAATTCTTTTGTTTCATACGGGATATATGTCTCAACTGGGAATAATATTGTTCCGCCTATATTTGCTCTAAAAATAGGATCTTGCTTACAATTTGGATTATTCTTATTCCAAATATCAAGATAGAGAAAAAGTAATTTTTGTATGTCATACAAAGACTTGTTTCCGTTTTTTATTAAAAATTTATCTTTTAGAGCTTCACATAAGAAACTAGTAAATAAGCTTACTGGTTTAGCTGGATGTCCATAAGAATATTGGGTGGCATTACTTGAAGAAATAACTACATAACCTTTTCCAAAAAAATCAGCTATTTTTGTATCCATAGCGAGTCTAGCAGTTTCATCAACTTTGAAATTTCCAGACATACAACTATCCAAAATTATTATTTTATTTTTTGTAGGAATATTGTCAAACACTTTAATGATATCCTGTGTTCTTATTATGCCATCACTAAATAATAAATGATGGTCATAAGGTATATTTCCTCCATGTCCTGAAAAATAAAAGATAAAAGTATCATCAGTTTCTAAATTGAACATCGACAAATCAAGTGCACCAAGAAAATCTGATTTATTAACAAATCCATTAGTGCCTAAGGATATAATATTACTTTTTTCTACTAACAACCCCTCAACTAAGGCATTAGTTACAGCCTCAATATCATTTATGCAAAAAGGAAGATTAGATTGATTTATAACTGAATAATCACTTACCCCTATCACTAGTGCCTTTATGCCCATAATTTATCCTCCTGTTCCAATTTCTAACATTAATATTATAGCATTGAATTTTAGTTAAATAATATTGTTTTAGTAACAAATAGGCACTGATAGATTAGAAAATTTAACAAGAGTATTGAATGACTTTGTTCACTAGTTTAATCACATAAGAATTCGCGGGACACTTGGTTATGTAAGTCCGGTTGATTACAAACTTGAAAACCTAAAAAAAGTTGTCTAGTTTACTATTAGCCGATCCACATTTCTTAGTTGTGAAGTGTTTGTGGTAACACCGGAAGACTGGAGAAATCCCACTTACTAAAGCGATAAGCTACCAATTTCACAGGCAGCCCTTGGTGAGGATAATTAAGTTTAACCTTTTGGTAAAGAAAAAGTACTTGGTCAAGATATAAAAAAGGTGCAGTTTCTTAGATTCCTAAGTCTCTTCTACCAAGATTCATACAGTCTTAACATATTAATAATATATGTACCTTACCCCAATATTCTAATGTTTTTGAACAAATAAGCGACTGCTCATGAATGCAATCGCCTTCGGTAATATTTATCTCAATAACTTGTTAAGAGCACTTTCCCTTTAGACATTTTAGAAGCTTCAACAACCTCAATGGCCTTTTTAATATCTTAACAAGTCAAAGTGAGAATTTATGTTCATTAATTTTAATCTATTATTATTTAATAAAGTTATAATTTTGCTTGAAAGTTTTTTGCCACTTTTCTACTGTTATATTATTGTTCCAATTCCGTAAGTGAAACATATTAGCATTCACTTTAGCTTTATTTACAATATCAGCCCAGTATACTTGTACCCCTGATAAAAGACTAATAGTTAAAAAGTTCCCATTAAAAAGCCAAGTCGTTTCCAGATGAACCTCCAACGGAATCAATAGCAGCATCTGCTCCTTTTCCATTTGTTAATTCCATAACTGTTTTGTGGAGTGAAAAATTAGCAGTATCTATCACATAAGATGCACCTAAATGAAGTAAGTCTTCTGTATATTTATTATTTCTTGTCACTGCAATCAATCGAAAAACCTAAAATCTTCGATAATTGAGCAAAAATATGTCCGATAGCAGATCCATACGCATCAACCATTAAAACATCATTTAGAAACTAAAGGCCCTACTTCTTCTCTAATGCCTACTCCTTCATAACCCGGAATATTAGGCAAATAAATTCGGTGAGCATAAGCTCCTTTAATCGGTATTAAGTCAGATGGATTTATCGGGCGAGCTAACATACGTACAAGAACTTCATTGTCTTTTGGAGACGCTATACTTTTAAATTCCACTCTTAATACGTCTTCTGGCCGGCCAAATTCGTAAAATTTAATACATTTCGCATTCAAAATAATATGTCTCCTTAGAAGTTAGTTTTTAATTAATTTTATCAAACTAATCTCTACTAGTTCATAAATGCAACTAAAATTATACCGTTATATTAAATTCTTTAAACAAATGGTCCGACCCTCAATGGAATAAAGATTTATTTTCACATGTTAATAGTTCTTCCTTTGTTTTGCGTCCCAGAACCTTTGGCGTACTTAGGTTTTAATTTATGAAATTTAATCGATTACTTAAAAATTTAAAGTAACAAAAAATAATTCATACCGTCTATAAATATATACGGATTACTGGAGGGAAGTTCATGAAAAAATTCATTTATTTACTTCTTCTATTAAGCATTTCTTTATTCGGATGTATGGGTAAAGAAAGCTTAAATGAAGATCGATCCGATAAGGAACAAAGCCCAGCAGAAACAAATGAATCTGTTGAGGAATTCATCGTAAGCCTAGTCGAAAAATTTGGAAATAGGCTCCAAAACGTTTCTTTATTAGAACCTCAAACGGAATTGGAAAAAAGCATGAAAGAAAATTATGGCGGCATCGTTTCTCTAGAATTGATAGAGCAGTGGTTGAAAGATCCGCAAAATGCTCCAGGGAGACTTACATCCAGCCCATGGCCGGATCGTGTCGACATTACGGATATTCAGAAACAATCAGACAATAAATATTCAGTAAAAGGTGAAATTGTTGAAGTTACAAGTACTGGGGTTGCTGCTCGGAGACCGATTCAACTATTTGTGGAAAAGGTCGGGGAACAGTGGATAATTACTGATGTAAAAATCAATCAAGGTGAAAATGGGGATTCGATTGTCTATGAAAATGATCAATATGGCTTTCGCTTTAAGCTTCCGGTTAGCTGGCAAGATTATTCAATCATTGAAGACGAATGGGTTGGTGAAGTGAATGGCAAGGTGACCGAAAAAGGTCCAATACTATCAATCCGTCATCCTGAATGGACCAACGAGCAGCCACGCCAAGACATTCCGATCATGGTTTTTACCATTGAACAGTGGGAATCCATGCAGTCCGAAAACTTCCATATAGGTGCTGCTCCAATCGGACCGAAAGAATTGGCGCGAAATGAAAAGTATGTCTTTGCTTTGCCAGCCCGCTATAATTTTGCATTTTTACCTGGATATGAGGAAGTAGAAGAGATAGTAGAGCGAAATCCGATAGAAGTGCAGTTTTAGAAGAAACAACTTTAGAAATCAAAAGGCTGCCAATTCTACTGGCAGCCTTTGTTGAGGATAATTAAGTTTAACCTTTTATATGTTCCTTTAAATATCTGCCCGTAAACGAATGCTCCTCATTAATAATTTGTGAAGGTGTTCCCTCGAACACTACCTGACCGCCTTTGCTGCCTCCATCCGGACCCATATCAATAATCCAGTCCGCTTGACTGATCACATCGAGATTGTGCTCGATGACAATCACTGTATTGCCGGCATCCACAAGGCGATTCATGATCTCCAGAAGGTGACCGATGTCTGACATATGCAGGCCAGTCGTCGGCTCGTCCATCACATAGATGCTACCCTTCTTATGCAGCTCGCTCGCTAGCTTGATGCGCTGGCATTCCCCACCCGAGAGCGTACTGAGCGGCTGGCCAAGTGTAAGATAGTTTAGCCCTACATCACTCATTGCCTGAAGCTTCTTCACAACCTCTTTTTGCTGAAAAAAATCCAAAGCTTTCTCGACAGTCATCTCGAGCACATCTGCAATGGACTTGCCGTTCAGCTTGTACTCGAGCACCTCTTCCTTGAACCGTCTACCCCCACATACTTCGCATGGCAGCTTCACACTGTCAAGGTATGCAAGGTCAATATAAACAACGCCCAGTCCTTGACAGTTCTCGCAGGCTCCCTTGGAGTTGAAGCTGAACAAGCCAGGGCTAACTTTGTTCGCAGAAGCAAACGCCTTGCGTACATCATCCATTATGCCTGTGTAAGTTGCGGGATTCGAGCGAGTTGACACTCCAACTGCCGATTGATCAATGACGATCGCATCCGGATTCTTACTCAGGAACACTTCGTTAATTAGCGTACTCTTACCTGAGCCAGCGACACCTGTAACTAAGGTCAGCACTCCTGTAGGAATATCTACACTCACGTTCCGTAGGTTGTGCAGTGTAGCATCCTTGATAGATAGCTTGTTGGATGGCTGTCTGCAATCGTGCTTCAGCTGGAGCGGCTGTTTCATATGGGAGCCTGTCAGTGTATCTGCCTTAAGTAGACCTTGGAAGCTTCCTTCATACACAATGGTCCCACCTCGACTGCCTGCATGTGGCCCAACATCGACGATATGATCCGCCACCTTTATTACATCAGGATCATGCTCGACGACAATCACGGTATTACCCTTGTCGCGAAGCTTCTGAAGCAAACCATTTAATCGGTGTACATCACGGGGATGCAATCCAACGCTAGGTTCATCAAAGATATAGGTAACATCCACTAAACTACCGCTCAAGTGCTTTACCATTTTGACGCGCTGAGACTCACCACCAGATAATGTGTCCGTCTCACGCTCCAGCGTCAAGTAGTCAAGTCCGATATCCATCAGATGCAACAGTCGCTCCGTCAACGCCTTGACAATCGGTGCGGCAGCAGGATCGTTAATCTCCTGAATAACACTGATGAGCTGTCCAACCTCCATGGAGGACATTTCCGCAATATTGAGACCATTAATTTTACACCCCAGTGCGGCTTGACTGAGTCTTGCACCGTGACAGCTTGGGCAAAGGCCATCGGAAATATATGGAGCAACAGCTTTCTGTGTTCGCTCGGACTTCGTCTTCAAATCCTGCTTGATGTACTTGTTGGTGAACTTTTCAATGACACCTTCCATCGTTACATTCATTGCCTTACCAGCAAAATCCACCTTCACTTTCCTTGCCTTGCCATAAAGTAGCTGCTCTAACTCCTCATCCGAATATTCACTTAGCTTTTTATCGGGATCAAAGGGACCTGACTGCACAATCAACGACCAATCCCAGCTTTCCACCGAATAGCCCGGTAACATTAATGCTCCCTCATTCAACGATTTTGACATATCCAGTGCCTTACTCAGCTCCACACACATGCTGCGACCAATCCCGTTGCACTCCGGACACATGCCAAGCGGATCGTTAAACGAGAAACTTGATGCAGGTCCAACATAGGGCTGACCCACTCGCGAGAAGAGAAGACGGAGAAGTGGAGAAATATCGGTAATCGTGCCCATCGTGGAATGAGAACCACCACCTAAGCGTTTTTGGTCAACGATTACCGCCATACTAAGGTTTTCAATCGCGTCTGCATCTGGTTGCGGAACTCGCGGCAGAAAGGTGCGGACAAACGTGCTGAAATTTTCATTCAGCAGACGCTGAGATTCGGCGGCAATCGTGTCGAAAACGATTGACGATTTGCCAGAACCGGATACACCAGTAAAAATAGTGATTTTGCGCTTTGGAATACGTAAAGCTATATCTCTTAGGTTATTTTCCCTTGCGCCACGGATTTCTATATATTCTTGAGTCATAAAATTCTCCTTTACAATAATCTTTATTCCTATTCATAGCATTCATTAAACCATTTTAAACCTTCTGTTTTTTTTCACTTATTAATTCACCTATATAACTAATCATTTCTCGTGCATTACTCTCAGCCTCTGTCAGGGAAGACAACAACCAGTTTGCCGATTCTTCTGATCCTTTGGATAAAGACAGATCATTTATTTTGCCAATAGTTTTCAACTTTTTAAGCATTTTCCTTATACATTGTGTACTGTAGTTTTCCTGCCTCAAGGTTTTAATGACTCTAAATAACTTTATTTCATCCTCCCCATAAACACGATAACCATTTTTGCTTCTTGCTACTTCAATAAGACCATAACTCTCCCAGTTTATCATGACATTTTTTGATACCCCAAGTAGTTTTGCTGCTTCCTTCCTACTTAATGAAAGATTCTTTTCTTCCAGTGAATCACTTTTTAATATTTCCTGAATTACTTTCATAACCCTTAGTTCGCTATCCTTTTCATTTTGGATAAGAATCAAATACTCCCCACTAAGCTTTAATGCCTTTTGCAAATCCCCTTGTGCTGCACTTCTGATGATATTTTGAACTTTAAACCTCATATAGTATTTAATCTTTTCACTTCTTAATGCCATTCTTACCAGTTTCATCTGCTCTAGATGAGTTTCAGTGTAAACTCTGTAGCCATTTTTCTTTCTTTGAACAGGAGCTAAATAACCCCATTTCTCGTATAGCATAACAGTGTTTGGATGTATCCCCATTAGTCTGGCAATTTCAGAAGTACTATAGGTTCTCATCGAATCCCCCTCTATTATTACCTTAATGGTAACTATCATAATAGCACACTCTTTTAACCCTAGTGCGACAGTGGAGGGTTTTCATATTTTTTATTTTCCTATTAAAAGTGAAGCACACTGATAAGTATCAATGTGCTAGATATCAAAATGAAACAAGTGAATGGTATACCGGTTATTTAGTTTTTATTTTACCGAAAGCAATGCATCATAATATTTATCTTCTATAAAATAGTAGTCTTTTAGTCGTCCTTCTAACTCATACCCGTTCTTTGCAAGGATACGGGCAGAACCAATATTTGCATCCACTACACGGGCATGGAGCTTATGAAGATTGAGTGAATTTAATGCGAAATCACTCATTAGATTAACGCTCTCTCTGCCATAACCCTTGCCCCAATATTCTTTATGAAAAACATAGCCAATTTCTGCATGGTTTGCTTCATGGTCAAAATTAAAAATCATAGCGGTCCCAATAATTGCTTGGGTTGATTTTAGAACAATAGAGGCGTATAGATGAGTACCTGCTGACTCACGTTTTATCATTGTTTCAATGTGCTCACGAGTTTCATTCAAGGTACTCATTAAATTCCAGCCAATAAAACGTGAAACCTCCTCATCTGACGCATAATTATGTATCTCATTAACATCATTTGTACTTAGTGATTTAAAGCTGATATTTTCACCTTCCAATGAATGAAATAAACTTGTATTCATCTTTTCTCTCCTTCAACTATTAATTTCTATTGTCATATGGGTATGAAATAATTTAGTTCTACCTATATTTATGACTGCTTCGTCATGTAAGAATAATCATCAATAGTGTATCTGGTGGATAAAGGTTTTTTCAAGTCAAAACCTAAAGAAAGAGACTGGGACATAACTAGCTTCAAATAGTGAGAAAGGTGAATTTGAGGATTCTCAAATTCACCTTTCTCTATTTTTGCGTGTATATATTACTATAACCTTAGTTGTTGGCAGTGAATTTTCTTAAATTCACTGCCATTAACGCGAGGCCCATTTCGTTTTCCACCTTCGATTTTCCTCGTACAAAAAATCGAGCGAAACTCAAATTAGCCTTCAAGAATCCAAAAACTGGTTCCACATCGATTTTGCGTTTTCGATAGATGGCACTCGTTTTCTCTTCTGAAAGCTTCGTTCTTACATATTCTTTTTGTTGCTCCCACTTTTTATTCACCATTAATTTTCGATTATTACCTTCTTTTGCTTTTGTACATGATGAACGGAATGGGCATTCCGAACAGTCTTCACATTCATAGATGTTAAACTCTCGTTTGAAGCCTGTTTTATCCGTACGTACAGAATGATATTTATATACAAGGCGTTGCTGGTTCGGACAAGTGTATGCATCATTTACTTCATCATACTGCCAGTTATCTGGATTGAATTCGTTTTGTTTATATTTTTTCTTTTGCTCTTTCAATTACATGTTATACGTAATTAGCGCTTCTCGTTTACGATTTGAAAGGATATCATCATAATTTTGTTCACTCCAATAACCTGCATCTACGACAATGTGTTTCGGTAGCTCAAAATAACGTCGCTCGATCTCATCTAGGAACGGAATTAACGTATGTGTGTCTGTCGGATTTGAAAATAAACTATAGGCAAGTGCGTATTGTCCTTCTGTAGCGATTTGTACATTATAACCAGCTTTCAATTGACCGTTTTGCATATAATCATCTTTCATCCGCATAAATGTCGCATCATGGTCTGTTTTTGAATAACTATTGCGTGTACCAAAGATTTCAAAGTCTCGTTGATATTTCCATTTTCGTAAGACAAAATCAATCAACTGTTTTTGCACTTGTTTTGGGTATTTACGTTCACTTCTTAGAGTTTTTCGCTCTGGAATGTCTGATGATGCTTCAATTTGTTTATCATAATCGATTACGACATCGTTACTTTTTGAACCATTTGAGTGAGCTCATCCATTGATAACTGTTCATCGCTTTCACGTTCAAGTTCAGGGATGATTTCGTTCTTAAGGAGTTCATTGTATAGCTGGTTTGACTTTCAATTAAACTTTGATGATATTTCTCAATCGATTTCTTACAGACAAACGTAAATTTATTCGCATTTGCTTCAATTTTTATGCCATCAATAAAAATCGCTTCTTGGTCAATCAGATTTTCTTGTACTAACTGGCAGCGGAATTGAACGAAACATTGGCGGATTAATTCTTTTACTTCCGGTTGCACACGGAATCGGTTGATAGTTCGGTAGCTTGGTTCATACCCTTGAGCTAGCCACATCTACGGATACTGTCTTTTAATAGGGCTTCAATTTTGCGCCCTGAGAAGACTGATTGCGTGTAGGCACATAGGATAATTTTAAGCATCATGCGTGGATGATAGACAGGGCAGCCCTCATTTCGAAGAAATGGTTCAAAGGCTTCATGAGGGATACTTTCAACTAAATGATGAACATGGAGGGCAATATCATTTTTTTGTAATTTTACTTCTAAATCTAAAGGCAAAACGATTTGATTCATGTTATAATATTTAAACATAAGGACACTTCTTTCTGATTTGATTTTGTGTGGTAACTTAATTTTATCAGGAGTTGTCCTTATTTTATTACAAAAATAATCAAAGCCGGTGAAATTTTACTCGTCGTAAAATTTCACCGGCTTTTTCATCTTAGAGGTGGGTTTTGTCCCAGCCTCTATAAAGGCTTATGAAGAACAAAAACAAATCTTCCAATATATTATAAGTTTCATAGAACAACTAAATATATTTCTGAAATGTTGGCTGTACCCCTATTAAAAGCAAGCAATATACAAGTTTTACGAGAAAATACTTTTTTCGTCAAATTAGTATATTATTTTTTTGAAATAATTGACAATTACAGGAATTATATGGCATATTTTATAAAGAGCGAACATTATAATATGTTCCAATCAAATGAAGCAGGGATAAAGAGAGGAAATATCTATCTTTATCATACAAGTACAAGAGTTTATTATATTACAGGTTATAATGTAAACTCAGGATATTATCCAATTGCTCCCTAACTTATTGTCTAATGAAGAATGAAAGAACATAGTAATGCATCCAAACTTGGCGTTGCAACTTTACATGGAGTGGCGGACATGATTGCCATCGAAAGCAAAACCCGCCCTTGATATAGCTGACTTCTTGGTTTGAACAAGGAGGAGTTATTTTGAATATTATCAATGACTTTAATGATGATAGTTTTAATGGTTGGTATGTATTTTGTGCAGTTTTTTCTTTAATTACCTTTAAAAAGGTTAAGAAAATAGAACAAAAGAAATATTCAATAAATAAATCGTCTGAATTGAATATCCATTCTCCAAATAATGTGAGCAATTCTTTAATAAGAATTTACCCTTGTGTTATGTATAATATGACTTTTATGATTAATTAGAATTTTAAAGAATAGAAAATAAATCAGTAGATGGAGAGTATAGAATGAGTGAGTTGATTTTTACATCTTTTACAATTCACACGTACATAGATAGTGAAGGGGTGAGTAATCACTTTAACCCCCAGGTTATAACAAGAAATTTACAAGTAACTCCATTCAGTACACAATCGTATAATCCTAATGGCTACCTAAGAACAGGCATTATAGATAACCCCTATTGTTCATCTTGGATTTATAGGAATGGAGGATACTATGAATCAAGTTACAATGAGATTTTAGAGATGTTTGTGTTAGAGGAATTATTTATGCAAATGAGAAATTCCTTATTTACACCAGAAAAAAAGTTTTTCCTAAAGAAAATCATAGAAGAGTATGATGCGCATTGTTATTTAGATGTTTACACCTTTAATGTGGGGGATTATATAAAAACAGTAACAATCCCAGCTGATTTAATAGCTGCTATAACTAACTTGAATGTCGACATTTCAATTCGTACACATAGTAAAAATTTACCACATTATAAAGCGTACCAGTATAATAGGTTATTTGAATTTTAATTAAAGTATTTTCGTAATTAGGGGCCGTCATCAGACGGTCTATTTTTTTATGACATTCTGAACGATCACAAGGTCGATAATTCCTTAAGAAGGGGTAGCGTCAGGAAAATACTTTTATCTTAACTAGTTAAAAACGTACTATTCATAGGAAAAAAAGTAAAGAAAGCCATCAATTAATGAACATCCTTTCTCATATTGTTATGTAAGGACTATAACCTAAAGAAAAAACGAACCTTAATAAGGTTCGTCTCATCTAGCTATTCAAACTTCCTTTTAACCAGACGCGGGGAAGGTATGGACCGACTGGGATTTGTATTAGGCTTGTTTTTTCTTGCGAATTGACTCCGTAAAGTTCATCACTTTGGTTTGAGTCGAATCCCAATAGTGGGTGTCCTCCCATCTCTAGAGCACATGCAACCAAGAGCAGCCTTTGCAGAAGTATACCCGCTTCCATCTGTTGAATTCTGTATCCTCTATAGCCCAGTTCCTTTTTGAGGTGGTCCTTGTCTCCAACAACATGTAGAGAGAGCGGAACCTGAAACAGATTTACAAAGGGCATTGTTAAACCATTTTGCATATACTCGCGGAAATCCCCCTTACATATTCTCCGAAGTGCATGAGCACTTTTATCATAGGCGTAAGCACCATCTTGAACACTTTCCACATTATAAAAAGTGCCATACAAATTTAAACCTGTATCAAGATTCCCCTGTGTATTGTTAAGGTCTTTTTGATATGAAAATGAAAAAGTCTCTTTTAACAAAGTAGATACTTTTGTTAGACTGACTTTCCCTATTATAAAATCATTATCAGGAGAGTGCCGCTCTCTGCAGATGGATGCCAGATCGTAAGAAATTTCTTCAGTAAATGGCAGCATGATTAACTCTGTACTTAATGCATTGTTAAGAGGATCATCTTTTTTTATGTTCACAAATGAATCTGTTGTTTCCAACAGCGAGGCTTTATTGATCTCTTTCAGCACTGGGTAATCAATGACTCTCTTTGAACGGTTATATGTTATATGCTGGAGCACTGGAACTTCCCGGGACAATTCCGTTGCAGAAATATTTTTTTCTAGATTAAATTGGTCCACATTATAAATAGATAATGGAATTACAGCGTATACACTTTCATCCTGTTCAGATAGCCCAAGCAAATGATTAATAGAACGATCTAGAAATTGGTAACAGACCCGTGTTGAGAACCCCATCCTATCCGCCACTTCCAACGATTGCCCAATTAGTGCGCCTGCATCTAACCCTTGTAACCTGTAAGAGAAATTACTGTATTTATAGAAATTTTTCCAAAAAACCGTCGATACAAAAACAGTACAAAAACAGTCTGAAAGATTATAACGATTTCCAAGACTTCTGGATAAATAGGAATCATAGTTGCCTTCTCGCAAGCATAAAAGGCGATGATGTGCAACATCGTAGTGGTAAACTCCCTCTGGTACATCCTCCAACTTTAAGTACACATATAATTCATTGGGATATAACGCGCCACCAGAGGGAACAAATCTGCGAAAAAACTGAGCGTAGCTTATATCAGCTTTTTCCTCGGTGCCCTCAATGAAAGCAGATTGAGCGTATCGAGTAAGACCATATACATACCATAAATAATAACCAACCTCCTCCAGGCAGGGGATTGAATTTGCTTCTCTCCCTTTGAGAGTTAACGGTACATCTGCGGTAAGTGGAATCTCTGGTAAGCCACGGTATAGTTTATAGGGAAGTGGAGCGTCTTCCCAATCCGGTTGCCAATCCGCCGGAAGAAGTTTATCAGTGTCAAAATGCAGATTGTATAGGAATGTATCTATTTCCAACCTGAAACCCTCCTACTCTTGCAGTTATGGAAAAGGGTGGGGATATGGGTTCAACTGTTCATATGTTAACGGGTTCTTTTTAAACCCAAGTTTCACAGGTACGTTTAGTACCCGATCAAGACCTTTTATTCGTGTAAGGTGATGTCCAAAAGTCATTGGCAGCATCCCAGGAATCAATACTTTTACACAAAATAAACCATTCCTTTTGATGATAGGTGATGTTTGGTCAACCACAATAACTTCCAAGTCTAACCTTCGGAACCTATTTAGAAGATCCTCAACATCATCCTTCAAATCAGCATTCACTGGCGGACATTTAAATTCCTCATCAAATGTACGAAAAGGACGATTTTCATCCAATAAAAAGCTCAAGTTTTCCTCTGCTTCTTTTAGTCCGTAAAGCATGCCATGGTCCACCATCGTACGCACAGCAAACGGATCCTGTAACATTGCTTCATATTTCTGTCGATTTTTCTCCAATATTTCATCATGTCTAAACATCATTCCTGCAAGCTCGTAAATTGCACTTTTTACTGCCTTTACAGGATCAGGATTCGCTGCGCCTGCACAAATGATGTTTGCACCCTCAGATCTTCTGTTTTTTGCCACTGCCCAAACGCTCGGAATCTCATGTTCCATTGTCGCATTGTAAAAATGCAGGTCATAACCAGCGACTTCACGAATCCGGTTAACCATCAACTGCAATTCTTTATCGTTCGCAGAACTAAGGTCAAGAGGGGCAAGGGGGAGTTGTGCATACCAGGTTAATAAGAAGGAGTCGCGCTCGACGACCTCCATAATGGCATGGAA
Organism: Cytobacillus sp. Bva_UNVM-123; assembly: GCF_046351715.2. Classification (NCBI taxonomy): domain Bacteria; kingdom Bacillati; phylum Bacillota; class Bacilli; order Caryophanales; family Bacillaceae; genus Cytobacillus; species Cytobacillus sp. Bva_UNVM-123. The sequence goes on along the minus strand of NZ_CM177772.1, from coordinate 1,353,871 downwards.
AATGGCCTCTTCTAAACTCCCTCCTAAAGCACAACCGTTGGAAGTCTCATAAACAAATCCTTCTCCATATCCCAAACTGTAATAGGCAAGCAACTCCGGAACTAGAATAGGGCGTTCTTGTAAAAATGAATATCCCCAGACCCAATTCATTGGTATATCAGGATGAAATGGTTGAAATGGAAAATTGGGCTTTGCATACTGTTCCTCCTCATGCAAACCTACCTTTGCAGGATTTAGTGCTTTATCCGCCAAATTTTGATAACTATCACGAACCACCTTTCTTTTGCCGCGGGGTTCGATTCCACAATATCTCTCCAAACCCTCTAAAACGGCAGTTAGCTCACTCATTTCATAGGAATTAGACCTACCTGCTACTCCCTCGTCCCCATCAAACAACGGCATATTCACTAAAACATCAGCGAACGGCAGGCTGAAATCCTGCATTTTCCCATTCATGATCCCAGTACGATAATCCAGATAATCTTGGACTAACACGTTTTTTAATTCATCCATCGAACGGCATCGGTAACTAGAAGGCTCCAATTTAGGACTAGCTTCTAACGTGATTTTCGCTAATTCAGCTGTGTCAGTAGGTAATGGACTGCACATTGGGCACAACGGATCTGGCAAGAAAAAGTGGCTGGAGATCGTTAACGTTTTCAGGTTTGTTATGAACACCCGTTCTCTTAAACAGCTTTGTTCTCCTTGAATGATCTTCATCACTTCGTTGCTAATCAAGATCGCCATTTGCGATAGCCCGGTTCGTGAGGCCCATGCATCACGCAGTAAACCTTCTCCTGTTGCCCTTTTCACCCGAAGCCCCCACATTTCTTGGCGATCTGGTCCAGCTAACATAAGTCTTATGTCAGCACAGTAAGAACATCCAGGTACATCAGGACGTACAAATGGACCAATGATTCCCTCACCAAACGAAACGAAAGCCCGAAGCCACGGAATGCCTAAGACTCTTAACCTTTCTTCTGCTGTTTGATGAACGGATGGTTTCCAGGTATCGTGCAGCACAAGAACTAATTCTGTATTTTCGGGAACCCCTTCAAGAATGCTTTGGCGTCTAACAAGATAGTTTGGGGACAATTGATCATAGACATATTCCGCTAATAAACCCTCACCATCTATAAGTATATAAGCAGTCATTAGGATCCCCCCTCTTGAACCTGAACACCAAACACCCCTGCCAGCTCTTGTTTTAAAAACGGCTCAAAGGCTAAGTCATAGATTACTAGCCGCATGCGGTTCCGGTTCAAAACCTGAATTGACGATTGTAATAACTCCTGAGAAGTCATTTCATCACAAGATGGGATATCCAGATTGCTTTCGTTTCTTCCTAGAAAAACAGTTGACTCCATCTCTTGCTTTCCTGGGGAAATCACTTGGTTTTGAGCATCCAAAAGTGCTTGTTCCAATGCATCTCGTAATGCCAATGTTGTATTTAATCCTACGCTTTTATGCCAACGGCTATTCGACCTTACCCATACCACTGGGAACCCTAGTACATCCTCTTTTAGACCAATTGTTGGAGCACCATTTAAGGTGGTCAGGGCATTTAAATAAAATCTGCATCGCTTATCATCTAAGGCTCCCAGCTTCATACGATAAACCGTACTCTGCTGATCGACCTCTCTTTGCTTCAATTCTTCAGCTAAATATTCTTGAAGGCCTCTACAAACAGACTCTGCGATTGTTTCTCCAGCACCAATTCCTATAAATTCCTCAGGTATATTCGAACTTATCATTTGTGAAACATACATTTCAATCCCCGTCAGCCCGGCCTCTTTTTTTGCTTCCTCATGTGATAGTCCTGCACAGACAACTTCAGGAAGCAGCTCTGCCGGTCCCTCTGAAAAGGGGTTAACTGCTTGAACATAGCACTGTGCAAGTGGAAGTTGGGGTAAATTTCGTTCCTCCCATGTATGGAAAATTCCTATTTCTTCTGACGTTAGTCGACTGAAATACTCTAAGAGATTACCCGATGATTCATTTCTGTCCCTTTCCTGTTTGAGGCATAAATCAAAATCTTCCACCAGTCTTAGAGTGAGAATATCACGTTTAGCCGTACCCAATGGATGCGGAATGAAGTCAAGCCAGTATCCTTCCAGGGTTTCAAGATCAAGCATGTAAATTTGATGATTTCCATTGGAATCTGCAATCCCTGTAGCCCTTTTGAAAAATTCGAATACAGAAACATTTGCCAGAATCGATCCGGCTGTTGAATAAAAGGATTGAGGCTGCCGATCTTTTTTTAATGCTGAGTGATGGATACGGCGCCATGCCGACTCCCAACTTCCATCTGTATCCGGGTGATTAAATGGACCAGATAGCCCCACCTGGTCTAAATAGATGGATGGCATAAATGCCTTCTTTTCTTCTTTGCAAACCAGATTAAGGTCCCTAAGCTCATTTATATTGCCATCCTGCGAGACGTATAGAATCCAATCATAAGGCTGAACGGCTTCTCTCCAGAAACTGCTCCCCGCGTCTTTATGAAAGGGCACTTCCTTTATCTCGACTTCGGAATCAGTGTTTCGGGCATTTTTCACAAGTTCATTAAGCCTCTGCCAATTAGTTGGAATGGAATCTGTGACCATGACATTTAATTTGGGCAGACCTGATTCGATTAACGCGAAAACCAATGAAACCATAAAGGGGCCAGACCCAACAGCCAGAACGTTCGCCTGACGATATTCTTGAAAATGACACGCACCAGATTCCATAAAATTCTCTATAAATTCGATTTGTGAAGCATACTTTTCAAGAATGTTTCGATTCAATTGATGGGGATCCTCTTTGCTCAGATCCCGAACAAAACCGTTGTTGTGCAACGTTTCTCCAATTTCGTACACCCTGTCCCGATAAGGGGCAGTTAAGCCATTAGTTAATTCGTCCATTGTTTGCTCTCCATTGAACATAGGAAGCAATCTTTCAATCCACTGATAGATGGTATTGCCTTCCATACGGAATGAGCTTAAGTTGTTTCTAAAATACACACCACCATTTGGATCTGGAAGAAAGAAAGTATCCCTTTTGACCTTCAGACGTGAGGACGAGTCCAGTTTTTTCATTCAGCTCCTCCTTATTTTTCATCGTACAAATTATGCACTATCAGTTTATGTACGATTTTTTGTCCAATATGATAAAAAGAAAAGCGGAAGCATCCTGTTTATCGGTCAAAGTTAAATATTTTCTTTAAATTTAAGAAGTGCCCCTGCAACAAATTACACAGGGGCATTTTTGATTCACAAAATTAATTTTTTCTTTAGGAAATTACCCGCGCGCCAAACAGCTCAAACCAAAACAATATAGTGAAACTTCAATCAGGCCTTTACGGGCTGTTGTTCTCCCACTTAGAAATTTTTGTTTTACCCAACTTCTTGAAGTGGAGTCTTATATCCCGTTAATCTGCGATTAAATAAAACCGAAACCGAAACAGCCAAAACCGAGACCAAAGCCGAAACAACCAAAACCGAAGCAGCCACCACAACGAAATCCTCCACAACGGAAACCACAGCCACCGCAACGGAATCCTCCACAGCCGCCGCAACGGAATCCACAGCCTCCACAACGCCTGCTCATCATATCCAAATCCTGGCTCTGAAAATCCATAGGAACTAGCTGACCAACTTGATAAGGGTCGATTCCCAACCCTTGTAACTCATTATAATACATATTGCATTCTTCCTCCCCATTGTATTTTTTTATTTGGATTAAACTTGAATAGAGAGTGGAAAAGTAAAGCCTGTTCTGTGTAAACGAAATCATTAATTACGATGTGTACTCTCTTCAACAAAATATGCTTTTCTTAGGTCTCTGTTACTAATCAAAGAGCCTATTTCGCATCGAAGTATTTTAAAGTGTTGTAAAAATAAAGTGAAATCTCAATCAGTGGGGGTTTTTCGACGCACAGGACGTGCTAGTGCAGACGTTGCGACAGGATAAGGAAAGCTACGTCAGCGATACATCGCACGACTAATACGGATGTTTTAGGAGGACGTCGCGTACTTAGTCTGCCTTCATCCCCCGCTGATTGTTAGTCACGCTGAGCCTGATTGAATTTTTGTTTTACTCAACTTCTTGGAGTGGGAGTCTTACAGCCCGATAATCTGTGATAAAACTTATGTTGATGCCTATATTCGTCCGCATATTTTTTTGCCTTATATTTAGTTGGTCCATAAATTCCACTCCTAGCCTTTCATATTCAGTACAAAAAAAAGTCTCTCTACTTTACAAGCAGAGAGACTTTTTTACACACACCATAACCTTTTAACCCCCACCAGCTCATGACCATTAAATTCCATTCTATATATATCAGGTTTAGATGTATTCAATAAAAAATTTAAATCATATTGACTGTCGTAAAACCCCATCATTAGTGTCATGACTGCACCATGAGTGCCAATCGCCACCTTACACCCTTGATAGGTTGTTAATATTTCTCTCAATACTGATATCGCTCTATTTTGACAATCAGCATTTGACTCAGCGCCTATTAAAGCTAAGTTTGGATCAGAAAACGACTTCGTTAGCAAAGGGTATAATTCCTTATCAGATAATCGAACACCATCGTTTGAAAATATTCTTTCTTTAAGATCTTCAAACACTAAAACTTCCTTGCCTGAACGTTTAGCCAATTCCTGTATTGTTAGAATTGCTCGATTGTATGGACTTGAAACAAAAACTTCAATCCCCTCATCCTGCATTATATCTGTGACTTCGTAAGCATCTATCTTCCCTTTTTCAGTCAATCCCCTTGTTCTTTCAGTTCCTTCCGTCTTAGGTGATTCTCCATGTCTTACCATATAAATGAAAGTACTCATAATGCAACCCGCATTTCTATAATTTTATATTATAGCTGTTTCATCAAACCTACTTAATTACAGGGAGATTCTCAGTAAATATCTCTTTATTGCCATTCCTAATGTCAAAATTGTTTTGTTATACCGGATTTAAAAAGATTCTCAGTTTCTACTTTTGCATTCTGAATTAGGCTATCAATTACATCTATTAATACATCCAGAGCATTCTGTACGAATCCATCCTCAAACTGTTGTAATGGTTCTGGTAACTCATGTTCATCTAGAATAATGTAATCCCCATTAGGAAGCACAAAAATATCAATAATTAAATCTTCAAAGGAAACCATCTTTTCTGTTACGATTGTATTCTTGACAATATTAAAATACGCTCCTACATAATTCCCGTTAGAATCTCTCCAAAAATATAAATTATATGGTTTATCAACCCAATAGTATGCAAATGTATAGCTACCTTTTTGGATAGTTATTTCCTTTTGATCCATCATCATAGAAAATGATTCTTCTATTTTATGTAACAGCATTATCTTATGACCTTCGGATTTTAAGAGCCAGCAATTATGATCTACGACGGTTGAATCATAGCGTATTTTTCTTTCTATAATGGCCTTATCTTTATATATCTCTTTATTCATCATTCAATAAGCCCTCTTTCAATACATAATACCGCAAAGGATATTTCAATTATACCAGAAAAAACCCGGCCTCGTATTGGAGGAAATCCGGGATAATATTGAATCAGAAACTGAAATCAGTCCTGATTCGTAGATGTTTATTATTCAATCTAGCATCTTGTATAATGAAACATAATTACATCTTTCACGTATATCCCTTTAGTTTCATATTTTAACAGAGAGAACGATAGAGAAACCTATAGACTATCGTAGAGGTCACGTGTATGTCGGTTTTGAAAAAACGAAAATGGATTTTATGGTTGTCAGCTTTAGTCCTTATCGTTGCAGTTCCAATTACAATTTTCATGCAAATAATTATTCATTCCAATGTACCAGAACTTGCAGAAGGAAGCATTGAGCAGCGGTATGCAGAGCAAGGAAGCTATCGTGTAAAGGTAGAAGAAGTTAAGAGTACGATCGGAGAGGCATTATTTAGAATATACTACCCAGCATTTCAAGGAGACGAATCCTATCCTATTATTTCTTGGGGGAATGGAACAGGTGCCACGCCAGATCGTTATGATGAGCTCTTAACTCATCTTGCTAGCTGGGGATTCATTGTAATAGATTCCTATAGCAAGACAACAGGAACAGGCAAAGAAATTGTGGAGGCTATTGATTATTTGAGAAATGAAAACCAACTAGCAAACAGCTTGTTTTATCAAAAAATACAAATGGAACATATTGGAGTAGCTGGACATTCTCAAGGGTCTACTGGGGTCATTAATGCTCATACCAACTATAAAAGTGGATCGTTGATTAAGACGATTGTATCCATCGCTCTCCCGGATTTGAAGCATTGTGATCCAGAAGATATATACGATACAGCACGTATTACCGTTCCTTTCCTCATTATGGGCGGCACACGAGATTTTCTAATCTCACCGGTATCAACGAATCAATTAGCTTTGCATAGTACTAACGCAAACACACCTGTTATGATGGGGATGGCAAAAGGGGCAGCTCATACAGCGATTGAAGGTAATGGCGGCAATCACAGGGGTTATTTAACGGCTTGGATGAGATATTGGCTGCTTGATGATCAGGAAGCCATGAAGGCGTTTCATGGGGATTCTTCCGAGATGACTCATAATACAAATTGGGTGGACGTTATACAAGCAAATATGGATGATAATAAAATCTTGCATTAATAACAGAAAACGGCATGTTTGCCGTTATTACTGTTAGCATAATCATATTCTGCTGCCTTTTAAGTAGTCAGCTTCCTATTCCTCTTCCTCCACAGCACCCAGCCCTCGGTTCTTCTCTTTGAATCGGTTAATATGGGACGAAACGTAGGCTATCTAAGGGGCATCCGGTTCCATGTACTTCTTCGCTACTTTTTAATGCTAAAATATCGCTTGTGAACACAACTCTGAAGACGATTCCAAAGAATCGTCAGACTGCTTCGCATTCTTTCGTAGCATAACGCATCAATCTAATAAAATATTTTCAATAAACTCAGATTCACTTTTGTAAATTTTGTACATAAAGTACATCAACACTGTGACAGCAAAAAGGATAGACGATTTACTGATGTTATTTTCGATGAATACCGTTGTTTTAAACGTTAGTTCATTTGCCTTAATGGTAGCAATAAGTGTTTGATCTACTTTTACTTCAATATCCTCGCTCCAATTTTCTTCAATTCGTATATTTTGACCATCAATTTCTCCCTCAACACAAAAATAGAGGAGGCTATTCCCCACTTTATCTTTAAGGGCATAGGTCTTCCCTTCCGTTTTTATGATATAGGTAGCAACAAGGAAGTTTTTGATACTACGTTTTTTAATTCCAAGCACAACAGGTGTTCCACCGTCAATGTTGAATGAGAAAGTATGCCCTTTCTCACATCCAGAAATGTCTGCCTTTTCGATGATACCAACAATCTCTTTTTCATCATTTTCCACTGTGAGCGTTTTTCCTTTTTTCATGTATAAAACATCTTTGAATTGATATCGTTTCAATTTCCTCATTCCTTATCAGATTTATATAATAAGTATATCAAATACCACTGTCCAGCAAAAAGGAAGGGTTGCGAAAACATGATTCCACACGTTAATCCAATACCCTTATGATTACTACAGAATTTTTTGAAACTCTTAACGATAGGACAATCTTTATCGAAATAAAATGTAGTCTATCAATTACATCTATTAATATCTCACAAGATATTTGAGACTTTTAATATAGTCCCTTTTGTTATAAATAGAAAAATGAAAGGTAATGTTTTAAGTCAATCCTTTGCTCCCTATTAGGTAAACAGATTAAAAAATAAAATTTGTTTATCAAATGGGGAGTATTATTAATGGCTAAAAGTAAATATTCAAAAGAAAAAAAATACAAGCAGTAATGAATATCTCAATGATTATCCCTCCTCTTCTGCTGTTCCTGTTCTTGCAACGATATTTTGTAAAGGGATTGTTGGCTGGGTATATACATATCATTCTTGTAGCTATATGAGACTAGACTAAAGAAACAATAAAATAAGCTAACGACCTAATATATATAGGATGCTAGCTTATTTTGTTGCCTAAATATTGATGAAAATCTGTTATTCGTTCAAAAACCGGGAGTTTTTCAGAGCCATTGAACAGATTCCCCGTCCCAATCTATTACCTAATTAAGAAGCAATCAAGAAATCTGTCGAACTAGTCTTCTCCCAAATAAGTTCAACCCACTCTGGATGATCAATGAATGGATTACGATTACCTTGCCACTTATAGATTACTTCATTTCGATTTCGTTCAAACTCATCTACTGGATCCTTCTCATGCCACTCTAACAGTACCGAAAGTTTCCCATGATAAGGGGTTGTTCCATTATTTAACTTTTCATTCAATTCCAAATCAACTCGGTCACCTTCTTCATAGCGTGTCGCCATGTAAAAAAGCATTCTTGCTACGTCGCCTTTGACATGGTCAGGTGGTTCCCATGAATTCGATGTTTTGTAGCAACCGTTACAGCCTTTGACAGCGGTACCACCGTTATCAAAGTCAAGATTTCCACGAGCACTATTTACTTGAACATCCGTTGGGCGTAGATGGTGAATATCAGTACCTGGTCCTTTACTTGTTCCAAAGTTACCGTGGGATTGTGCCCACACATGCTCACGATTCCAATCACCGACATTGCCACCATTTCGCGTTTTTGAACGAGACTCATTTGAATAAAACAGGATTACATTATTTAAATTGTTTGGATCTTCATCCGTTTCACTTAACGCTCCCCATACTTCTGAATAATCTAGCTGCCTATGCTCTGAAATAATGTCATGAAGGGACTTTTTAAGTACCTGCCCTTCTTTCCCAATTACATCTTTGTAGTAATTATCTTCAACTGGTGGTACTTCATCCGATACCGTTACGCTAAAACTGATAGTGACTGATTTATCTCTGTCAGTTGCTGTGACAACAATATTATGAATGCCTTCTTCTAGTTTAAGCGTTAATACATCAGTTGAAAGATTGATTATCCCCTTTGTTGTTGAATACAGCAGCTTGTCACCATTTGGATCTGCAAAATGGTTAGATAGGTCTATCGAAACAGTCTCACCAATTTTCACCCGTTGGTTGTCAATCCCTTTTATAACAACGGGAGCTTCATTTTTCGTAGGATTGTACATACGTTTTCCATTCGAATGATAGAAAGCGATATTGTCCGAATCGGCCCCTGCCACATATTCGATTTTCAGGATATTTTCTGCACCCCTAACTTCAACTTTATTCGGCCCTTCGACAGTGATATGACCTAGCGTTGCGCCTCTGATGTCAACAATCAAGCCATTTTCTTTCGGTTGCATAATGACGCGATTCGTTTTAAAACCTTCACCTATCAGTTCAACATAGTCTCCCTTTAGAATAATGCCGTCCTTCAGATTTGTTGAAGTATCCATATAAACAGAAGCACTTGGATCTGCTATAACCACTTGCTTCTTCTTCACATTTAGCAAACTATATTCCTTACCAATAGGAACGGGTTCCCAAACAACAGGCGTATCGAAACCGATCTGTACCATCACTGGATCATGGTCACTTGCACGGCCAGACATATTCGTAAAGTCTGCATTGATATGCAAAATGTCGATTTCAGTTTGATCAACTAAATGATTTGATACTAAAATATGGTCAAGTACTTGTGAGTTACCGTGAAAAACATAAGAGTAACGATCAGCTGCTTCCACTTTATTGATCATATTCGTCATTAAATTGCCTTCGTGGATTTTTAAACTATCAGCGAACTGGAAATCATTAAAGTCACCAACAGAGATAACATTTGCTTCCGGATTCTTCGACTTAATATCTGAAACAAACTGATAAACAATGTTTGCAATTTGTTTTCGTTGTACCTCACTTCCATATACAGGAGGTTGTTTCGAACCGAATAATGGCGTGTCACCTGATTTTGAATTCCAGTGATTCGCAATAACAATGACAGATTCACCTTGGAATTCAAACTGTGCCACTAACGGTTTTCGACTACTACTAAATGCAGCATTGTTCGGATCAATTCGCCCCGGATTATGTGTCAACTTACCATTTTCATAGCCAACCGCAGTTGTTGCATTCCCGTGAGGAATCCCTTCTGTTAACGTTACACGTGCGGGATTATACAAAAAGCCAACTCGAATATTTGCATTTGGTTGTCCGCCATCCTGATTGTTGACCGGGTCAATATTAACGTATTCATACTGAACACCACCGGCATCTTTAATCGCCTTAATCAAACGCTCATAGCTCGCAGCTGCTTTTGAATCTCCTGCATCTGGACCATTATTATCCTGTACTTCCGTGACACCAATGATATCAGGGCTTTGCATATCTATCGCAAAAGCTCTTGCTAGTTTCTTTGCTTTGTCCTCCGTTGTTGTTTTCGTATTATTGGAGAAGTTTTCAAGATTATACGATGCAATCGTCAATTTATCTTCTGCTTTAACGATCGTCGTTTTTTCTGGTGTCGCATTTCCTTTTCTATGCGCTGCCTTCATTTCATCCAATGACACGTAAATCTTATAGTTTTGGAATGAATAGCCGACAACTCCTGTAATCGGTCCTGCAAATGTGTCACCCGTAGCTACATCGAAATCTCGTCCTGGACCATTCGGCTCTAAACGGAACTGAATGCGATTGGCATTTTGGTTATCCTGTTCCAATAACAAACCACCATGGAGCGTGTTTGTTGCCGCACTTTCAAGAACTGTAACCAGATCACCATGCTCTTGCGGTGCAACAGCTTTCACAGGTCCAACTTGAACACGCATTCCTTCCAAGCTCTCCCAAAAATCAATTGCATCAACATCTGGATTAAAAATTGCTAGATTATCACTATCAATAAACTCTTGTGGTAAATTTGCTTCATCAATGATGATTGGCTTAGGTAAAGCCACACCTCTTTGAAGAACAGCGACGTTTCCGCCTTGATCATCACGGACGTTAATTTGTGTTACTTTCATATCTGTCTCGTTTCGATCATCATAGCCGTCAATGGCGTATTCATTGACCCTACCCGTAACCGAGACAAGATCCCCTATTTGGATTGGCCAAGCATTTCGCCCACTGTAAAGAATGATTGCTTCTGACGTCTTCGGATCGTTATCCACCAATGCATCAGGTGTCTGAATATGATAGTAGGTGGAACCGCTTAACGTAAATGAATACGTAACAATTCCTTCAATTCCCTCTACAACTTGATTGTTAAAGGGTGAAGTATGACCTGCCCCTTGAATATCATGAATGCGAAGACTTTCAGTGATTACATATGTGTACGTATTCACTTCACTAAAGCGGTGATCTTCCGTTTTTGCAACAGCTTTCAGTACTGTATCTTCCGTAATGACAATTGGTTCTGTATACACTACACCGTTTTCAATCGGGTCCCTTTCATCCAATGTATACAAGATTTTCGCATTACTTGTGCTTGTCGTTAATGTAATTGTTGTTCCACCAATGAATGTCCCACTACCTGGATTCGCAATGACTGGTTGAATCATCGTACTATCGACAACAATATCAGCCATCGAACGTGGAATGACTTGGTAATTATTATCAAATTGCTGAACAATGCCCGTTATCGAGTCATATGTAGTACCAACAGCTAAATCTAGCGATGCCGTTTCATCTCGTACTATAAACTCATGTCCATCCGTCGCAACATAATTAGCCCAACCGCTACCCGACTGCACATCAGAAAGAACGACATTATGGATCGTTACAAGCTGCGATTCATTCGCTTCAGAAATTTCTACACCTGTGATTACTTTCGGAGTTGGTACTCCAACATTTTCACCTTTCTCCAAGATTGTTGTCCCATCCAGTTGAAGCAAGCCACGATAATCAGCCAATTTACCTGTTAAAGTTACCTCATCACCTATTTGTATATCCAAACTGGTTGGTCTAACAGCGATCCCACCTGTCGAATCTTGGACAGAAATTGTATTCTTCAAGATTCCTGCAACAATCCCTTTAACTGTGACCGTTTCGCCAACTGGAAGCTTACGTGCATCAGCAATTGAAAGAATGTCTGTCGGCTCCGGCTCTACTGGTCCAGATCCATCCATCTCATGAGATCCTAAATAATCAAACGTATCTTTTGGGTAAACAAGCCACTCCGCATCCCTTTCAAAAAGATCATTTGCAATCCGATCCCCTTCAGTTACAGAAGCTTTCCGTACAAGCGTAACATCCGTTCCCCAGTTAGTTCTCGCACCAACTTGTCCAAAAGAATCGATTACTTCACCCGACTTTTTCAAAACAATGGCGTCATCCCCGTTAAAATTAATTACCGATACATTTTCTAGATTCCCTTTACTTCTCAATTCAGGAGCCGCGTCTCGATGATAGATTACATAAGTTTCCCCATTATTTAACCTGCCTGATAAGGCTAATTTAGCAGTGGTAGTCACAGCGCCATTCGCATACAACTCTAAAGAATAGGCACTTAAATCAATCATATTTCCCGTCCCGTTGTACAGTTCCAGGGCCTTATTGAAACTACTCCCTTCTACATACTCAGAAATTAATAAATCAGAAGCATAGTTTGACGCTGTTGCTTTTTGTGGTATGGCTGGTACTAGTAGACCGACTACTAATATGATCGTTAAAAGGGTATGCAAACAAGCTTTCAATTTCCTAGAAAACATTTAAGCCCTTCTCCTCTCAATACTAAATTAATGAAGTTGCTTTACCAAAGGAAAATTCGGAAATCAAGCTCAAGACAACAAGGTAGAACCACTCCCTATCTATTAATTTTATTGAATATTCATATTTCTATGCCCTTCATTTCATATAGTAGCACCGCTATTGATAGATGACTATGAGACGTTTTGTAATATCGTGACGTTTTATATTAAATGTTTCGACAGGTCCGTCCCTACGTTTCCAAAATAAAAAAGCAATACCCACTATGGAGAATTGCTTAATAAATACATGTGAAGATATTCCGTTGACAAAATCATCTATTTTAACAATTTTGTTTACTTATTTTCACTTTTTCAATAAAATAACATGGAAAATCGGAAATGTTTACTTAAATCACACAATTTGAAAATGTATCATTCATTTTCCTTATTTCACAGAAGAACGAACTTCGCTTTTTACTTACCAATAAACATTTGTGACCAATTCTTACCTGTCTGCTCAAAACCGACTCCGATATGCGTAAAATTATTACTTAAAATATTTTTTCTGTGACCTTCACTATTCATCCATGCTTGAACGACTTCTTGAGGAGTTTGTTGTCCCTGTGCGATGTTTTCTCCCGCACTTTGATAGGTCACACCAAAGTCCCTCATCATGTCAAATGGAGATCCGTAAGTAGGACTTGTATGTGAGAAGTAATGTTTTTGTTGCATATCTTCAGATTTTTTTTGGGCAACACTACTTAATTGCGTATCGGCTTTTAAATCGGACAAGCCATTTTTTCTCCGCTCTGTATTCGTTAAATCAATCACCTGTTGTGCTGCTTGACTAATACCAGTCGTTTGTGTTTGTTCTGGCTGTTTCTGTGATGGTGCTGTTTGATTATTTGATGGTAGAGCTGCTTGTCCTTGTTGCTCGGTTGGTGCTGATTGATTATTTGGTGATGGAGTCACTTGTCCTTGCTGCTCAGTTGGTGCTGGTTGATTATTTGGTGATGGAGTCGCTTGTCTTTGTTGCCATTGTGGTTCTTGCTGAGAAATCGGTGGTAAACCCGTTTGATTTTGCCATTGATTTGGCGATTGACCGTCATTACTATTAGGGGCTTCCGCTTGAAATTCATCTCCATGCTCTATCGGCTCAAATTGGTATTTCGCCTGTTGGGTTAAGACCGCTTTCGTATGAGGATAGTCCTTACTAGACATCGATGTAGCCATACTAGAGATATTATGATCCTTGTTATCATTATTTGCATTGTTATTACATGCAACAAGACCGAGCACGATAATAGGTGTTATTAACATCCTGACTTTCTTGTTTATCAATTGAAACGCCTCCTTTGAAACAATATAATACTTTTTTATTTTTGATTGTTTTTTCAAAATAAATACTGGTAAAAATTGGTGTCCAAATGAATTTCACTACAGAATTTTTTGAAACTCTTAGCGATGGGACAAACTTCATCGAAATAAAATGTAGAATTCTAATTCTCTTTTTTCACCCATAGGGGTCCTGTTACATACCAAATAACTGTAACAATCGCGAATCCAGGCAATGCTTCGAAGGTATTATATCCTTCTCCGATTATAGAAAGTATAATATAAAAAACACCCATAACTATTAGATAAATTAGTACAGCAAGCAGCCATTTTTTAAAGTGGAACATCTCATAGTGGTAATCTTTTTTCTTGTTTGTTTTCACTCGATTAATCTTATTATCCAACCATTTAATAATCGTTTCTCCAAATGCGATTGTTACACCTAAATAAATACCAGACAAACTATGACTATAAGAAAAAGGTTCACCTATTAATAGTGAGGCAATATTAAAAATAATTAGTAACAAATCGTCTATAGGAATAAGGATGAGGAAAAACTTCCCAAGTTTAGGCAGTTTAATGATTGATCTGAAAAAGACACCAAGAATTGCAAATACCCAAAATAAGATTTCACATATAATAATTAGTGTTAATATGGGCACTTTACTCCCTCCTATCGTCAAAATGCAATAGGATGTGATTGATATAATTGAAAAATGTTTGATTAAAAGGAATAACTTTCGGTTCTTTTAACAAGCTTTCTTCTAATATTTCGAAGTACTTTTTTTCTAGATTACGATCATAATTAAATAATGGTGGGACGACTTGAATGTATTTTGTATATATTTGTTGTTCAAGCAAATCATTTGATTTTTCCATACCACGGCTAATCATTTGTAGAAGTTCTTTCATATCTGAATGAATAGCAGCAGGATCATCTAAATTAGGGAGATTTTTCAATACTTCTATTTCTTCTAAACTGAAATCTTGTGAGGCAAAAGTGTTCTCTTTATCTATATCATTATGCGTTATATATTCTAGAAGTCTTTGAATATCAAGAGACACCATTTTAGAGTTTATTTCTATTCCATTTTTAAGTCTTAATAGTTTACTCTTTCGATTCATTAATTTTTCAACTTGTTTCTCTATAACTGAAATTTCTAGATTAATCGCATTTTCTAAACGCTGATTTGTATTCTTAGATTTAATATCCTCTAACATTATTTTGATTTGATCGAGACCCATGCCTAATTTTTTAAAATTTATAATTATTTGTAAATCAATCAAATGAGCATCGTCATAATTTCTGTAGTTTGTCTTTTTATCAACATTGGGTAAAAGCAACTTGATTTCATGGTAATACCTCAGTGTTCGCTGCGAAATATTAAATCTTTTGCTTACTTCTGAAATTGTATACAAACTAATCACCTCATAAATATCTTGACATTAACGTCGACGTCAATGTCAAGATATTTATGAGGTGATTTCAATGAATAATAAACAAAAATTTTATCTACATTTGATTGTTTTTTTAGCAGCACATATCGTGTTAAATATTTTTATCAGATTAGAAAAGGCACCTAAAAA
This sequence comes from Cytobacillus sp. Bva_UNVM-123, assembly GCF_046351715.2. Lineage (NCBI taxonomy): Bacteria > Bacillati > Bacillota > Bacilli > Caryophanales > Bacillaceae > Cytobacillus > Cytobacillus sp. Bva_UNVM-123. The sequence continues at coordinate 1,338,329 of NZ_CM177772.1, read as the reverse complement.
CTTTGAAAATATACAGGATATTTTCAAATCCAACAAAATATGGTTCTACTTTAGTGAAGTGAATGTAACCGTTATTTTTATTTGGTTAATAATCTTAATAATCGATTTCTTTTTCGTATTTTTAAATCAAAAAAAGAGTTAAGTTTACTAGCGTTGTATTCATTAAAAAAGAAAACAAAAAACCAGAAATATTCGAAAGTCCATTAGGTGATATATTAAAGCGCAACAGAGATAATATGATTTTAAGGCTTTCGGCCAAGCCATTAAAACAAAGGACAGCACCCAAGTTTTCTATGAGCTTGTCACCCTATATGATATATCAGTAGATGGATTTTTTTCCAAAACGAGAATTTAGAGAAAAATACGCAACGAAGAGTGAAACCCACTCAAAGTAAACATAATAAACCCCTTATGGGGACTCTGTTTACTTAATTGAAAGGCTGCCGATTCTATTGGCAGCCTTTGTTTATTTTTGCGAAATATTTCACATGTTTTTTCTGAAAAATAAAAAGGACAAATGAGAGCGTCCTTTCTTCGTACTCTTATATCACATTTTGCACTCAAATTTATACAGCATTATTCTTCCCCAAAAACCTCATCAAAAGAATATATTTATTTTTTTAGACTTTGGAGTTAATTTCACTATGGATGAATTGTGGATAGAGAAAACCAAATTTCACTTTTAGAAAGGAGTAAAACAATTTCTTCTTATCCTTTCTTATAAATAAATAAACCGTCAAGATATCATCTTAACGGTCTATTTACGAATTAGTTTATTAGTTTGCTGTCCAACCAGAGCCCCCTGTAATAACTGTTCCATTCACGAAGCTGGATTCATCAGATGCTAGAAAAAGAGCTATTTTTGCAACAACTGCATGCTTAGAAGCTATTTAAGCAGCCCCAGCTCTCCTAAAACATCCTGAATTAATTAATCAATCAAGTAATAATATACTCTACTAGTAGTAAGCATCATTTAGGCATAACAATATCAACGATCGTCCCTAAGCCCTCTTTACTCCTAATTTGAATTTCTCCATTATTTTCCCTGATGATTTTAAAGCAAACCGTAAGTCCTAGACCTGTACCGCGCTCTTTTGTTGTATAAAAAGGTTCTCCTAATTTCTGGAGTATCGGCTTAGGCATACCGCTGCCATTATCGATGACTCGAATTCTAGATTTTTTTTCGCTAATGCTTTCCGTTTTAATTCTAACTTTCCCATCATTCGATACAGCTTCCAAGGAATTTTTAATAATGTTAATTAACACTTGCTTTATTTGCCGTTCTTCTATTGAGTGGGTTTTTATCATGTCATTTGTTTGGATCTCAATGGAAGCCTGGAGAAGCAGTGCTGTGCTATCGAGTAGAGTCTTCACATCCTGAATCACTTTATCGATCGATACTTCGTTCCCTTTTTGCACAGGAGCCTGTGGTTTAGCAATGTAAAGAAGTTCTCCAACTACCTCATTGATTCGGTCAATTTCATCCGCAATAATCGATAAATAGTACTTCTCATTTGCATCATAAATACTCTGATCCAATAATTTAACAAAGCCCTTTATCGATGTAAGTGGATTCCTAATTTCGTGAGCAATTCCCGCGGCCATTTCACCCAGAACTCTTAAGTTTTCTGACTTCACCAGCATTTCTTCATCCTTTTTCCTCATCGTAATATCCGTACCAATGCACAAAGTATGATCATGATTTCCTTTAAATGAAATTGGAACATAACTCCATTCCATCATTTGCTGCTTCCCGTTTAATGTGATTACTATTTCTTTTGAATCATCCTTTTCCTCAATTGAAATGAATTGTTTGGTGATTTCAAATTCATTTAAACCAATCATTTCATTCGGATTTTTATTGAATATTTCTGCGAATTTTCCATTTACACTTACAAATTCGTTTTTTCTATTTTTAACATAAAGATGGTTAGGATAGATATTTAAAATAATTTCTAGAAAGTTTCTTTCTTCTTTTAATTGCTGATTGAAAGATTCAATTGTTGCATTTTGCAAAATGAAATAGGTAATGAATAAAAATATCCCTGTGAAAAACGAATTTAATACTGAGAAAAATAAAGGAAATACCAAAAATCCACTTAAAATTCCATTTATATATATAAATAACGAGGCAAAAACAAGCGACTGAAAAAATCTCTTGATCTTTTTATCTGAAATTTTTAAAGATAAAAATAGGAGTAAACAGGAGTGAACAAATACAAGAATAATATTAAGATAAAAAGTAAAATTAAACTCTCCATACTTTGGGATGTAATGACCCGGAAAGGATGGATAGGGATGGGTCTGATATATTTCTACCACTCCAAAAGGAGTTAAATTAATACCATAAACAATGACACTAAAAAGTATGAAAAAAAGAAGGCTCCACCGATTAACTAAGTATTTATAATATCTCTTTTCATTTTGATTAACCATTTCTGTTTTGAAGATATAATAGGCATAATAGTATAGCAATGGCATAATCATAATCGGCCCAAAGCGAAAGATTCTAAAAAGTATCTCGATCACCTGTTTGGATAAAAAACTCTCCGTATACAAAATAGCAACATCCATCTGCCAAATGGATAGCAAAAATAAGAAGACAGAAAAAGATCTTGCTAAGGGAATTCTATATCCAAAAAAGATGATAAGTCCGCAGAGAAAAGGGATCAATGAAATGGAAAACAGTAATATAAACTCCAATAAAAACAGCCTTTCTACAATTTTTTTGAGAGTAATAAACAGGAATTGTTGCCGCCATAGCCATGAGACGTGATAGCAACCTTATCTACTTCTCTATATTTTGTTTCAGTCACAATTGGTAAATCCGGATAGTTAACCAAATTACATTTTATCGTTGGAGGAATAAATTGATATTCCATACTGATTAAGCTGGCAATCGCTTGAATTGCTCCCGTTGCCCCGAGGAAATGCCCAGTCATTCCTTTCATTGACGTAATAGGAACATTTTGTCCAAAAATCGTTCTGTGTACGATAGCCTCTACTCTATCATTCTCTTTTATTCCAAGAGCCTGGCTGTTAACGTAGGTTGGAATTTTCCCGTTTAAACAGCTTTGCATCGCTTCGATCATTCTGGCTCCAGAAGAATCAGAGTGGTAGATAGATATTCCGTCTTGATTCATATATGCTCCTTCGACCCAACCCTTAACTTCTATATTTCGGCTTAATGCGGATTTTTCACTTTCGAGCACAATCACGCCGGCCCCTTCTGATAAGACAAATCCCTTGTCATCTGAAAAAGGACCTCCAGCCACTCCCGGATCTATGTCCTTTGCTACAAGACGAAGTTTTGAAAAACCCTGCACCACCACATCTGTTATTGTGCTCTCTACGCCTCCGACAATACAAATGTCGAATTGACCAGCTTCGATTAGCGTTTTCCCCAAGTTAATCGCGTCAGTGCTGGCGGTACAGCTATTGCTTAATGTTAGGGCCATCCCATGTAATTCAAAAAATGAGCTCACAGCGGTTGATAGAGCATTTGCGTTCATATTTCCAATAGATAATGGAGAAACTTGATTCTTTTCATGAAATTTCACACTCCACTTTTCAACGTCAGTAATATTCCCGCCAGAGGTTCCTATAATAACTCCTATCCTTTTTTCTTCCATTTTATTTGTTAGGTCAGCCATTTCAATTGCATCGTAAGCAGCTGCAATCGCCATTTGTGCTGTTCGTGGATATCTTTTTAATACTTTTGGAGAAAGCACGGATAAATCTTCCGTGATTATTCCACACACTAGTTTTAACCCATTTTTAAATTTAACAATTTCTGAAATAACTTTTCCATTCTCCAATACGTCTTTAAAATCTGAAACCGACTGAATTTTTGGCGCTTTAATGCCATAACCAGTAATATATACTTTCACTCTCGAGTGCCCCTCTTACTATATTATTCTATTATTACTATAATTTTCTAACATATAATGAATATAGTATATCTCAATATTAAAAACACTCAAAATGTATAATTTTATTATTTTGAGCAAAGAAAAAGTCCATTATATAGAAACATGGGGACAAAGCTTATTTTAAGAAACCCATATTAGACAAAATTAACGAATTAGAAGAATGTTATCAAAGACTACAAAATCGAACAGAGGGAAAATAATTATCTTACATTTTTTCTGAATTAAAAAGGATGGGATTCCTGTTCCCACCCTTTCTTTCACGCTTTTTCTTCCTGCATTTCCACACACATTTTCCACAGGCTTATCATAGGACGCGGGGACAGGTTCCTTGTCCCATATCAAACAAGGGACAGTGTACCTGTCCCCATGTCCCTCTTTCTTTTTCAATAAAGTATTTCATAATGTAACATTGTATTATTTCATGCTCAATTCAGGCTCAAATTTATATGATTTTATTGAAGCCGATAATGTGATTACATTTTATAGACAGGATATGATATATACAAGATTGTGTACCTGCTGCAATTACTTACGTACCACATAGACGATTTCACCATTTTGCGTTTCATTTGAGTTTTGTCTACTATTATTATCACTGTTCAAAGTCAACTAAATGTATAATTAATTTGGAGAAAAATACATGTTGAAAAAATTATTAATACTTATTGTTATGACACTTAGCGCAATAACCGCGCTTTTAACTACTTTTGCTTTTGCCGCCGTCGACGAAAGTGTAGTTACGAAAACCGGAGAATCCGTACTTAATGAAAAGAGCATAATTGTTGTAACCGGAAAAGATGTTCCCATAGATGACAATCTTCCAGAAGAATACCGTTTTCCGGAACTTCTATATTTAGGTGCAAAGACAATGTGATACTTACAATTCCATGTTGTATGTGTTAAACTTTTATTATACATTTGGAGCCCCTTTCGTAAGAAGTCGGTTGACTAGACCTGATTTCATTGTACGACTGGGGTTTTTTTCTTGTCCGTAGCTAAAAGCTTTTTGGAACCCCTCGCCCAAGGGGTTTTCATTTCTATAATAAGACGAAATGTGAATTTTCCATCTTAATGTTGGGCAATTTTTGTAAATATATTTTCTTACTTCTTAGAGCTATATTACTTATTCTTACGTAGATTTTCCATTCTCACTTTTAGTTACATTATTTTAGCTTATCTTCAGCAGGATCAACTTTATAGCAATGCTCTGAATTACGCTTACACTCTAATACTGGAATCCTTTTTGTAATTTCTCGTTTAATGCTACCGTTACTGCGAAGAATTTCTCCCCATTCTACAGGCTTATTATAATATTTCATATTACCACCACATTGAGGACATTTATCAATATGTATTTTTTCTATGGTCAATCTTCCATCGTAACCACTAATTGCAAAATTAAAAAGCAGAGGATGTCTCGTCTGTCTTTTTACAATTCTCCTAAGACTGAGGAAAACAAAAAATAATAAAGTCAGTATTATAAATATTATTGTGTATGGTTGAACATTAGTGATAGATGTTACCCCCTGAGATTTGAAGAAATCCACAACACTTTTTAATATTTTTCCAATAGGAAACACTCCAAGTACCCCAATAGCCACGCTAATCCACGTTAAAACAGCCATAGTAAACGGACTTCGCCACATTGGTTCAGGTGTATATTTTGCCTCTTGAGCCTCTTGATAAGAATCATCCGAGATATTGTTAATTATATCTCTTCCAGCAATTTGTGTTGGACCATTAAAATTTGTCATCCCATTAAAGTTATTTTGATTACTATTTTTTTTAGTTTCTCCCATACTTTCCTCCTATCTCAAATCCCAGCCTATTTATTTCTTAGAACTTTGCTTTTTACTTTTATGCTGATTTGTTCATATTTAAAACCCTCATATTGGCCTATATGCTATCCCTAAGACACACGGTATATATGTCCTATTATAACAAAATTCACCAAAGGCTAGGGAGATTTGTCTAATTTATCCTAATTTAAATGCTAACTAATTAAAAACCTATTTCTCTAAATTTCTTGTTGAGACTACTGAAAGATTATAATAAAGATATGATGCAGCTAAGGGGAGCATTAAAACTCCATTTTCTAATAGATAATATAGCATAGATATTTTGGTAATTATTAAAAAGAGGGAATACCTAAGATGACAATATTTTAATGAGAAATTGCATTTAAATGAATTCTATGATGAAACTACTTGTTGCAGATGTGCTTTGAACGTCTTGACATCACATCAAAGGCAATTGGTCGTTCCGTAGTTTTTCCTTGCGGAGTCTCAACAAGGTATATATTGAGTTTGGAATTGGGGCATTAGCCCACAATATCCCTTTGGAAGTAGCAGGCATCCGCCAGCTACTTCCAAAGGGATATCGAAAAAATACAAAAACAGTTGGAGAAAAACGATTCATTTTTCTCCAACTGTTTTATTTTGGGGACTTATCGGACAGCCCCATTAGAGTATTTTTAGAAATTCTAAAGGTATTAAATTTTTAATTCAAAATATCTACCATCAATTTTTGTGTTAATGTAGTAAATTCATCTACATATTCTTTTTGTAGAATTTTGCTAGGCATGTGATAACTATAATCAATATGGTTTATCTCAGAAACATCATTATATTTACTAATTTCTTCCTTTTTTAATGTTGTCGTAAATATTACTTGATTATCTAGCTGGTTAAATAGGTCAATTACAATTTGTTCTCTATCTGTTGATAAATCTTCAGCTCGAAAAGAATCAATAACAATAGGATAGGGATGTTTCAAAACTTTAGCAAGAGCATAAATTTTAGCTAAATGAAATTCAGTGGCTTCACTTCCAGAGAAAACTTCATTTTTCTTAGTAAATATGTCGTCAAAAATCAAATTCCCATTTGGATCAATTTGTTTATATATATCATTCATTACCTTTAAAATATCTTCCATGAGTGAATTTTGTTTATCAACTGTTTCTTTACTATTCGATTCACTTTCTTTAATAGAGTAGCTTATTTCAGAAATTTGATTTTCTAAGGATTCTAACTTTGATTCAATTTTATTAATATCAATTGTATCTTCCTTGTAAAGGATAATTGATTCTAAAGATATTTCCTCATCAGATAATAGTTCTTGAAGCTGTTGTTGATAGATATTTATTTCACTAGTTTGTTTTTCTAATTCTTCAGTGTATGAATTTATTTTCTCAGTGATAGATTCAATAATTTGGTTTCTAACCTCTTTAGTTGAAACATCAAAAGTAAAACTTTTTTTGATGCTAGAAGAGTATCCTATATGCGTAGAATGACATTCTAAGCACTGCAATTCACCTGTAGATATTGTTCTATTTAAAGAGTTAAGTTCTTTTAAAGTATTTTCATACTTTATACGACGATTTATTGTTCGATTCCTGCCATTTTTTAAAAGCACTAAATTATCTTTTACATTTTCAATCTGTTTTATTTTATCTTCCAAGGCTACTCTATCACTATGTCTACTTATATAAGTGATAGACTTATCTTTTGAATTTAAAATTTTATTTTTTTCCAAAAGAACCTTTTTTTCTTCTTTTAATCTTTTTAATTTAGCTTTTTCAAGTAAAACTTCTTCCGAACTTAGTATTTTTTCTCCTAGATCAGCAAAAGAATAGATGACATTGTAAAAGTCTTTTTTTGTATAAAACCCTTTATTTGAAATATTTGAAGAATCTTTTTTATCTTGACCAACAAAGAAAATTTGATTAAATAGATCAGGATCTACAATTTTTGGGATTCCGTCTTTTAAAATTTCAGGCAATGGAGATATATTTTTTGTCCAGTATCTTTTTAGTTCAGAAGTATTATCAAATATTAATATTGATTTTTCTACATACAATACAAATGTGTCTTTTTTCCTTGAGATGATGTATGTAGTGCTATTGAATTCAAACTCAATAATATAATAGTATTCTTCGAATTTAAAAGATGATGGGAAAACAGGTTCGCTACCAAGACAGTACATGAGGGATTGTATAATAATAGTTTTTCCTTTGTTATTGTCATCACTCGAAATAACATTTAGTTCTTCTGTTAATCTATTTTCTATATATGCTTCATATGAATTTCCTACAGCAATTTTTTTAATTATCATTTTGTAAACCCTCTTTTACAGTTGCGATAAAATATTTTAAAGACAAGACATCAAAATCTGGACAGTTTTGTTTTGTATTTTTATCTAGTAAATTAAATATTTCTTCTACACTTTTATTTGGATAATCAAGTATTTTGTTATATGTTTCGTTAAACAATATCCAAAATTCTTCAGCACAATTTTTATTAAAAAGAGCTCTTGAGAATGCTATTTTGCACTCCTCTAATGCATCTTTTCTTGATTCGGGTGGAAAAGAACTGTAGATATCTATAAAAGGAACAGGACACGCTTTTTCAAATGGATTCTTATTAATTAATCTTCCTATTACAAGAGTTTTTATTTGTCCACTAGTTAGATGTCGATAGTAGTATAAAGACTGGTCAATAGAAGTAATGCTAATACTTTCCACTGGGTTCGTGTTTTTCTTATCTGATTGAATTTTCCGAATCTCATTAAAAATTGCTGTTAATTCATCATTTTTTGGTATCAAAGCAATATGGTCTTTAATAATAGATTTTACGTAATCACTAGGTTCTTTATCATCAATTACGAAAAGAACGTTGCCTAAAAATTCATCAATTCTTTTGTCAGAAATATCAGAAGGATTAATATAGGTTTTTGATTGAGCCTCTTCAACTAATCCTTCTTTTAATTTTTTCTGCGCATTCTCTTGAATGTTATCGATTTTAAAAATGTTTTTTGTTGAATCAATACGAACAGTGGGCGACACTCCTCCAACAAATAAAATATAACTATCAAATTCAAAATAACTAACAAAGTTTTTATATAATGTTACAAGTTCTCTACCTAGTGCTTTTGGAGAGTTATTTTTTACACCTTTAGATTGAATATCCCAAAGTTTACCTGCCATTCGATCCATCCCTGTTAAATCATTAAAAAAATCTACAACAAAATAGTGAATTTCATCACGGTTTTTATGGAAATTCATTAAATAAAGTAGTGCTTTTGTTTCAGAATCGGCTGCAGATTTCCTTAATTTTTCTGAGGATGAGACAGTATAGACCATATTATTTTCCCTTTCTAACATTAGTTATTAACTTCATTGTATATTAAGGGAAGGTAAGAAACAATTTAATGATTTAAATCAAATTAATCACTTATTGATTCGATTTCGGTAATGCTAATTGTATTAGCGTTAATACTTTGGTTTATTCAGTACATAAAGTCTTTAGAAATAAATGGTCTTGGTAAACTAGAGTTAATTACAGATGACCAAAAGCAAGCAATCCAGAAGAACGCTAATGAAGCAGGAATTTTATCTGGTACTAAAGAGAATTAAATAAGTAATGATTATACATTTTACAATTCTCGTTGGTCAACGATTTGGCCAGAGTAAAATGACTAATATTTTATCAAAAAACAATATCATTACTAGCTTTGAAAGAACATTAATATATGATATTACAGATGTTTTAAATCGTGCCGTTTCACAGCCAATTGGGTAATTATAATAGTGAAACTTTTGACTGGGTTTTGACGTGGATTGAAACCATTAGAGTCTCTTGGAAAAGTGAATAGACAAATATAAAGACGTTCAAAGACTTGAACGCCCTATTAAGAATATTGAAATTTAATCTCTGATTTTCAGATAGCAAGCAGAAATTCTGATTAGGTGCAAATTTCATTTTTATTGCACTTTTTATTATTTTCCACACATTTTTTTTATATGTTCCCAAATTCCTTGATATTACAGCATTTTGCTTTATATGCTGTACGCTTAAAACAGAGTCAGAGTTGCAGCAAGAGTCCTAACCCTTCAATATAACAAGGACTTTCCTAATTTTTTTATTGATCGCAGCAACTTCAATATTCTGTCTGAATAAATTGGTTACTGCTGTTATATTCAATTTGTGTACCCTCACTAGTTTCTAGATGTATAAATGACCCTTTGATTACGAAATCCTACTATTTAAATGTAAACGGCGGTTGTAAAATTTCTTATTTCACAACTGCCTGTAAAAGCATAATATCATTCATTTATAAATGATTTCATAATTTTTCTCTTGTATTCCCACACTCTAGGTCGATAACTACTGAAACATTGATATGCTTCCTTAACTCTTTATTTTTGATTTTATCACCCTCAGATACAAACACCACATGCTTGTAAAAGTCCTTGAAATTAAGGATTTCCAGCCTTATCGTTGTACATTGCTAAAATTCCCTTCCGATTTTACCCCACGCAAACCCGCATTCCTTCGTTCGCTGTCATAATAAAGTTTTCCGAAATCTCCCGCTTTTCCCGCTCTTTTCCCTCTTTTACTTACTTTTCCCCGTTCTTTTTTCACGCTTTTTTCCCCTCTTTATCTCGAATTAGAATAAAGTTTTCCGAGACCATAAAAAGAAAAAAGGCTTATCCCGTAAGGGATAGCCCTGTTTTTCCCACGCTTTTTTACGAAATCTTTTTTCTCACTCGAAGGAGAAATCGGAAATGTTTATTATGTTGTCGGTTGGGAATTTTGGTTAGTACAATTTCAACTCTATCAACGTCACGCACTCCACATGACTTGTCTGCGGAAACATATCCACCGGCTGAATCATTTCTACCTTATACTTCGAACTTCGAACTGCGATATCCCTCGCTAAAGTTGATGGGTTACAAGAAACATAAACAACCTTCTTCGGTTTTACTTTCAAAATGGTTTTGATCAGCTGTTCGTCTAATCCAGTTCTTGGCGGGTCGACGATAATGACGTCTGGCTTCCATCCTTCTTTTACCCATTTTGGTAGCCATTCTTCGGCCTTTCCAGTTACGTATTTGGTGTGGGAAATTCCATTTCGGGCAGCGTTTTTCTTAGCATCTTCAATCGATTCATGAATAATGTCCATGCCGCGAATTTCTTTTGCGCCACCCGCTACCCACAATCCGATTGTGCCAACTCCGCAATACGCATCAACAACTTTTTCCTTACCTGTTAATGCAGCCGCTTTTTTTACTTCATTATACAGCTTGACAGTTTGCTCAGGATTTAGCTGGAAGAAGGTTCTCGCTGAAAGCTCGAAGCTTAAGTCACCGAGTGTTTCCTGAATAAAGTCTTTCCCACCCAGGCCAACTGTTTCCTCTCCAAAGATTAAAGAGGTCTTTTGACCATTAATGTTTTGGATAACTGATTTCACTTCAGGTAAGCGTTTCTTAATTTCTTCTATTATTAATGCTTTTTTTGGCAGCTCTTTCTTTGTTGTGATTAAGACAATTTGCAGCTCTCCTGTTTGAATGCCAACTCTAGAGACTATTGTTCTCACGAGACCTTTTCTTGTTTTTCATGGTAAATTGGGATTTGTAGATCTTGGAGAATTTTCTTGACCGTTTCTGTTGCACTTATTGTTTCTGGATGCTGAACGGCACATTGGTCAATATTAATGAGCCTGTGAGAATTCATGCCGTATAAGCCAGCTAACACTTTTCCATCCTGCATGCCAACTTGGAACTGCTTTTTTTTTGCGATATTTCCAAGGGTCATCCATACCATTATTTCTTTAATGTTTAGCTCATTCATGTTTAATTTTGTATGGCGTTCTAATGCTTGAATAACGATATCGCGTTTTTCCTTCAGCTGCTGGCTATATTGAAGGTGCTGAAGCTGGCAGCCGCCACATTGCTCATATATTGGGCATAATGGCTGGATACGAATTTCGGATTTTTTACGGATTTTCCCTAATGTGACCGTTCAACGATGTATTGTTCACTTGATTCGAAATTCCATTATGTATAACAAGAATTTTACGGCTTCCTTAAGGAAAGTGTATGGAGCCCCAAGCCTTAAAGCTTGAAACAGTGCGTTCGAATCCTTTGAAAAGTAGTGGTCTAAATACCCCAGAGGTGTGGACGTGTGGAAACGAAACTTTCATCATGTGGAACAACTATACAATTATGGTAGTAACATACGTAAAATCATGTACACAACCAATGCCGTTGAAAGCATTCACTCAAGCTTTCGGAAAGTTACAAAAAAAGGAGCATTCCCCCATGAGAATGCCCTACTAAAAGTCTTATATTTACGGACAAAAGAATTAGAAAATAAATGGAATGATGGCCGTATTCAGCAATGGGCTATGGTGATGAATCAACTACTCCTTCATGAACATCTCAAAGAGCGTGTGTTAAAGGATTTAGAAAGACTTACACACTTTAGTTGACAAGCACATTCACTTTTTATTTTTATGCTTTTTTCTTCTCTTTTTCTTTCTTTTTTTCTTTCTTATTTTATTACCTTCATATTCAAATGGGTCTTCAGTTATAATATAATCCTTCATTGCTAATACAATTTTACTTTCCTCAATTTGCATTATTAGTCTAGGTAGTTCCTCTAAATTATTATAATAATTTCTCATTGCTACAGGCTTTTCCAAATACCTTATTAAATCATCAATATTTGGTTTCGAACTACTCCATAGTCTTTGAACCACTTGATTGTTTGCTTTATGATTGGGTTGAATTGTTTTATATTTTATTACAGGGTCCATAAAAAATTTGGTTAACGCTGATATATCAGTTATATAAACATCCCCATATTTACTACCAGTAAAGTCAAGAGTATTCAAACAAACAATCTTAATTATGTTACCTGGACAAGTTTCAGGCAAATTGATTGTTGCTCTTTCTTTTATAACTTCCCACTGTTTTTTGGCAATTCTTTCCCTTCTATTTACTTGATTTACCCCATTTAAAACATCTTCTTCTCTTTTCTTAAATTCATAAGGTGAAAATTGCCTCTTTATACTCTTAATTTCAATTAATAATAATCTGCCCTCAAAAGTTCCAATAACATCATACTCTACATCTCTTCCATCATATGCTTGAAATTCAATAGACTCTGGGTTTATATTAATATGAGGCAAAACGCTTAACATAAAACGAAGAGTTTTTTCAAATTCAATACCTTTTTCAATGTCTTTAACCTTCCAAAAGATTATTTGCTGTTCTACCATTCGAGCTATATTTAACTGTTCAATCAAATACGGTGTAAATACAACATGATTATTGCCAACATATATTAATGGTTGAGAGAATACATCTAGTTTAGAGTTAGGTTTAAAAACTAACAACTCTATTATTTCTGTAGCTTTATTTTTACCAAATTTAAAGATTTCAAGAAATTTATTAATTAATACATCTAATTCAAACACAGGAGCCAAATAGCAGAAAGTCTGTTCATTTTTATCATCAATATTATCATGTGATTTATTACTATAAATATAGGCAAATACCTTTAAGAACTTTATTCCTTTTAAAAAGTCTTCTACCGGAATCTTCCTACTTTTTCCAAATTTCATTTTTACAATTGTTGAACCATATGTTTCACTTAAATCTTCATATAAACCTTTTATATTTATATCTATTATCTTTCCTACTTTAATAAATATATCAGTATTAATATTGAATAATGATTCAGGGTTTTCCAAAGAAAACTCAAACTTATCTATAATGCTTTGTATCGTTTTATATTCAGCTTCATTAATTTTATTTATTAATTTAGCCATATTTATAAAAGCCTTATATTTATATCTATGAATAGCTGATATTTGTACTTTTAATGCTTCATCATTTGGAGGAATAAAATATAGGACACTTTTGTCTTCTATCGAAGTTTTAATAAAGTCCCATTGTGAGTATTTAACTTTTTCCCAAAGTGATTCAAGTGAATTTCTATGTAATGAAAGCAACAACAACTCCTCAACACTAGGAATTTTATAAGGAGAAATATCCGAATAAACTTCAAAATTACTTTTTTCAATTTTTCCTTTAGAATTAAAATGTAAAAACCTAAAAAGCGTGTCGAAGATTTCAACAGTATTTTCTAGGTTATCTTCTATAGACAATAGATTTTCTTCTGATGTTATTGCTTGCTCTAGACCCGTAATGTAACCTTTTTCAACAATTTTCTTACTAACTTCCTTACCTGCGTACCTTGATTGATTTTCAATAAAAGTGCAAAGCATTTGTATTTGCTTAGTAAATGGGTAACTTAAAAAATCATTTTTTAAAAGACGCTTTTCATTTTCTTTTGCAAATTTATTTATAAAATGTATAGTAGCTACGACATTAAAATAGGTTTCTTTAAAACTTATTGCATTATCATCATCAAATTCTTTATCAAATTTCTGAAACTCTTGCTCTAGATGCTGACATAATCGAAGAAATTTATTTAATTTTTCTTGGGAAAATTCTCTACTTAGTGGTTCAGGTAAACATCCACTTAACAATAGTCCCTTCCTAAAATCTTTATGAAACATAAATAACTGCATTATTATCTTAGCTGACTTGATTAAATTTCCTGTTTCCAATGAACTTTTCAAATCTTCAAAACTATATTCTTTCATTTCTAAGTCTTCCAATTATTAGCCCCCATTCCCAAGCTTTTAAACTTACATAATAAATTGTTTTTTCAAACACATCCCATTCGACTCAGATCACAAAAATCCCCTATATAATTTACATGAAGTAGGGATTTTACGTACATGAAATTTTATTAATAAACACTCGCAGATAACGAAGCATACTTTTTAACATTTTTATAGAATTAATCTTACTAAATTAATCATTCAATAAATTATCAAAATCGTAGCAACAAACTTTATTCAGTTTTCGATTATTAAAGTGTAATTAGATCACAGAAGAGAGAAATTATAATGGCTTAACCTAAGAGACTTTGTTTCTACTTAGAAAATAAGTTCTAGGTGAGTTGTGACTCGTGTCCAGTATGCAATCAGCGACTATCAAAAACTATTAAAACAATTTAGCAAGAAGATAGGCAGCATAAGCAGCAAAGGAAACTGTTACGATAATACTTGTATTAGCAACCCCATTAACTCAGGTGGATAATGATAAGTAATATTCTTCACTTCAATCTTCATTTTTTATATTAACTCAAATTTCAAGTGCAATATGGCCTAATTTAAATTATAATGTATATAGAAATATTATCCAATACTATCAACAATCTCACGGGGGCAATTTTATGTCAGAACATGATAATGTAAAGTCTGGTTATTGGTCCATTGCAACACAAAAACATCTTAAAGCCTATAGAACTGACAGTTCGAATATTGATGAATTTGATACCTTAAATACTGCTGGAAAAGCAGGAAGGTTATTAGGTGTTATTCGAGGAAATAATGAAATAGATAACATAAAAAAACTAGAAAAAATGGCTAACTCAGTTAACATATCCCCAAAAGAACTACACAAAATTATTCTACCGATGCTTGAAGAAGCTTCTGACAAGCAAGTTGAGATTATTAGAAATAGTGTTGGAGATATTACAGGTATCGCAGAATACGTTTTTACTAATCATAATGTTTTAGATATTACTGGTAAAGTATTTGAAGTATCTGGTCCAACTCCTATAGAAAGAATCACTGTCGAAACGATGGATGCAACAAAAAAAATCCCTTACCTTCAGGGCGAACTCACTCAGCTTTTTAATAAGCAAGGCTTTAGTGATCAAGAAATTCAGTTAGCACTTACTTTACAAAATCAATTTAAGCTAATTCAACTGCTGAAGAAATCGAAAACTCAGGAGGCTATTATCAGTAATGAATACGTCTGGGGTCCCAATCATAAAAAAATCGCTATGGCAATATCTAGCTTAGACTTTGGCAAAAAACAAAATCTAAAAGATATAATCGAACTTATCCAAGGAACGCAAGGTTTCCCACTGGAGAAATTGCCTACTATTGATAATGAGTTATTTATACTTGCGAAGAAAACTGGAATGATAAATCCTATTACAATAATCTCAAGTAGAGGAATTCAAAAGGATTTTGGATTTAGTTCAGAACTTATTAGTTCTGCAGGATATGAAGATGACATCTTAGACGATGTAAAGCTACTGCTGGCTTCGCTCAGATTTGGTGAAAACTATACCCAATATTCAACAATTGAACAGACTGAAAGATTTCTTAGCTTTCTTATTGATCAAGGTAGAATTGGACCTCATCCAGCCAACGAAACTGACTATACGCTTTTAGAAAAAAAGGGTATTATTAAAGTCTCATATGGTTCACGCTACAACTATTATAGAGGTAGAAATGAAAGTGGCTATTTTCTTGAGCTAATTCGAAAAGATGTCGCACAAGCCGCATTGGATATAATCAAAAGTCCGGATTATCATATTTCTTCTTCGAGCGATGTTACTGATTATTCATCTTTATCTGATACAGGTTCTTTTGTAACACCTGAAGAAAACAGAATTCATCTCGGCGAATCTCCGGAACCCGTGAAGGAAGCTGAAGAATATTTAAATAGGATCCTTAGAGATGAAATTTTGTAACATTGAAGGAGTAACATTTGAAGAAAGATACTGGTAATTCAAGAAAGGAAGGTGCTTTCATGTCTCACGAGAACAATTCAAATAAAGAGGATTCCTTTGGTCTTGATGAAAAAACACATGGTACTGAACAATCTAAACATTCGGATATACCAACTAATGATAAACCAACTGTAGTACCGGAACAAGTTCAACAACCAACATTTGACTTACCAGAGACTATTGATAAAAAAGAGAAACTAACAGCCATACCATTAAAAAATACGATTTCGTATGATCGTCAAACAAAACATAATAATCGAGCTAATTCAACTAAAAAAGTTCCTAATGATAAACCAACTATATCTAGTGGAGACTTACTAGAATATAGGATGAAGAGATTACTTTATCATATGGGATACTTCACTAAAACTGGAGTTTTGCTAAAAACAAGTAATGATGATTCTGCAGACCCGATTACTGATCTAGATGTTTTCGGAATCTATATTCATAGAGACTTTTCAAAAAAGACACTTTGGGTTGATTGTAAATCAGGCCAAGCACGACCACATGATAGATTAACCTGGATCCATGGAATTCAAAGTACACTCAATGCTGACGATGTAATATTCGTTAAAAATGATGTAAGATTTGCTACCAAACAATACGCTCGAAAAACTGGAGTACAAATACTTGATATTCGGTTAATCGACAAGCTTGAGTCCGATTTTGGAGTAAAATATTCTGATTGGCGCGGCTCCTGGGATTATAATATTTTGAAAGATAAAAAAACAGCTTTTTCTAGAATTAGTATTCCTAACAATGAATCATTTAAAAAAATTACATCTTTCATTACAAGTAATTACTGGAATCTTGATAATTTCACTAAAGTCAAAAAAAGTATAACTGCATTAAGGGATTTATCATCTTATGTTAGCTTGCCACTAGAAGAATCTCAACTTTCTGCTATTCGGTGGGCGATATATGAATTAGTTTGTTTATTAACCTTGGCTACTCTTGATATTTCCAAGGAAGTGTATTATTTTTCTGAAGAAGAAAGACGTGAAACAATTACTGAAGGTCTTATTTCAAGCGAGATTCCTATAAAAAAAAGAAATGAAATTCTCAATGCTTCCTTTAAGATAGCGTTTAGTTTAGTTAAACAACAAGTTCCGGATTTCAATATTCCTACCAAAAAGCAAACGATTAATTTAACCCCTCCTAGCTATCATGAAGCTTTTTTAGACATGATTTCGAGGATTACAAAAAATCCTCATGCATACTATGACATTCTAAGGTATTTCGATTTTGTACTTTATGAGTATGACTTAAAGGACAAAGAAATTAATGAGAAAGAGTTGGGTCAATATTTTAATGACATAAAAAGCATTACAATAAGTGCTAAAACTTTACTTCATTTTATTCATCAAATCACTGGCATACCAAAACAAGTTTTTTCGTTATTAATTTAACACAAAATACGTGTGGATGCTGCTTAAGGTCTACACGTTAATATTATCCAAATAATATTAACACATATATAATATAATCCAGTTACCATTCCATTCCTTATACAATTTTTATCCCCTAATAATAAAATTCGTTGTCTATACCAAAATTAGTAGTTTCTAATTCACATGGATATTTGTGTTCAGTGATATGTTTTTTATATTTAAATCCAAAATTTTTTATCTTCACATAACTAATAATAAAATTAAATGGAAGGCCTGATCGTGTCATATTTAAAAATCTTATTGATATAGAGATTTAAATAATTTGCATCTAATGATGATTAATTCATAACTTCAATAATTGAGTATGGAGAATTCTTTTCTTCAATAAGTAGAGCAACTGCAACTTCACCCTCACCTGCAGATTTACCAGTATTTGAAATCCCCCATCTTGTTTGATCTTTTATATAAAATCCTGTTGTTTCTAAAATATTCTTGATGAATCCATTCCTATCATCTTTAAAGATAGTTCTATATATATAATTTCCTTTTAATTTTACACATGTATTAACAATTGAATTTAACAACACTTTATATGAATAGCGTTTTGTATGTAAACGCTAAAATATAATTAACAGTTTTTGCTCATTTCAATTGAACACTTTTTCACCGAGTTAATAGATTCCTATAGACTAGAAATACTAGTTTGTAGGGGGACTGTACTAATGGAGGAGAAGCTTGTGTTATATATTGAAATACATCAACTACGTGAACGGAGATTCCGAATTGCACAAATCGCAAAACGGCTTAAGATTTCATGTAACACCGTGTACAAATATTTAGACATGACATTCGAAGAAGCTTTAAATGAATTCAGTATTATTGAACGGAAGAAAAAGCTAGATCCCTATCGGGATTGGATTGTCAATTGGCTACGTAAATATCCGAGTCTAAGTGGCGCACAAGTTTATGATTGGCTGCAGGAACATTTTCCGGATATTGAGGTTGGAGAAAGTACCGTCAGACGATATGTAAATGAAATGCGGGAAATTTATCAAATTGATAAGTCAGAAGAGCCAAGAGAATTTGAGGCTGTAGACGAACAGCCACCAGGTAAACAAATGCAGGTTGACTGGGGACAAACGATTCAAAGAAATGCGAATGGTAAAGAAATGAAATTATGTTTTATCGCTTTTGTGTTGGCACATTCTCGTCAGAAATATATGGTATAGCAAGATCGTCCTTTTACTACGCAAGATACAATTCTTTGTCATGAAAAGGCATTTCAATATTATCGCGGTTTCACAGAAGAGATTGTATATGATCAGGACAATTTAATCGCAGTTAGTGAAAATGCAGGAGATCTTATTTTAACAAAGCAATTTCAGCGTTATGTAAAAGACCGTAAATTTAAAGTGTATCTTTGTCGCAAAGCAGACCCTGAGTCCAAAGGGAAGATTGAGAACGTCGTGAAGTATGTGAAAATCAACTTTGCGAAAAATCGTATTTATTCTACCCTTGAGGATTGGAATGAAAGAGCTATAAAATGGCTAGAACGGACAGGGAATTATAAAGTCCATAACACCACAAAAAAGAGACCTTTTGAAGTGTTTCTCCTGGAAAAGCAACACTTGAAAAAAGTCTCCTCACCGCTTTCTTTATCAGAAAGCAACCATACAGAAATTATAACAAGGAATGTGAACAAGGACAATACAGTTCGGTATACGTCTAATCGATACTCTGTTCCGTTAGGAACCTATACGAAGCATCCACACAAGTAAACTTGATTCCAAATGGACAAATATTAAGGATTGTGGTGCCACATACTGGTGAAATCCTTGCGGATCATACGATAAGTTTTGAAAAAGGTAAGTTGATTAAAAATGTAAATCACGGACGTGATTCGTTCCACGTCGCTCGATAAGTTACACCAACATGTGCTTACGTTATTTCCTTATGAAGGAGCAGCGCAATATATACAGGAAGTCTGTCATACATATGGACGTTATCGACGTGACCAACTATTACTCTTCCAAAAAGTTGCGACGGAGAGTCCAGAATGGATTTCTTTCGCTCTCGAAAAATGTATTCAAGAAAAATTGTATAGTGCCAATGAATTTCGTGACGTTGTCGTCTATTTTAAACGTACGAAACAAGAGACTGATATTGGACCAACAGTTGATGTGGAACTAAACCAATCTGTGACAATAGCAGTTCAAACAAGGGATTTACAAGAATACATTTACCATATGGGAAGAAAATGAAATGAGTAAGAGTGTAGCAGATATTCAACAAGCTTTTAAACATTTGAGGTTAACAGAAACGGCGGAGGGCTTCCATAGATTCTTCGTCAAGCTGAGCAGGTTTCATGGACCTACTTAGAATTCTAAGAGCAGCTTACAACATTAGAGTTAAGAAGACATGAAGAAAAAAGCATTGAAAAACGATTAGCGTGGGCGCGCTTCCCATATCATAAACCGCTACATATGTTTCATTTAGATGAGCAGACAGCGATTACGGAGCGTCAGATGAAACAATTACGTGAATTTCAGTGGCTCGAACAAAACTATAATTTAATCTTATTAGGGCCACCTGGTGCCGGTAAAACATTACTGGCCGTTGGCTTAGGCATTGAAGCTATTCAAAATGGATTTCAAGTGTACTTTGTGACAATGGGTGAATTGATTCAGTTGTTAAAAACAGAGGAATTTACACATCGCTCTCAAATTCAATTAAAACGCCTTCGTGCATCCGATATGATTATTATCGATCATGTCATGTATATGGCTTTAGATCAACGAGAGGCAACATTATTTTTCCAGCTCGTACACCAACTGTATGAGCAAAGCTCGCTTATTTTAACATCCAATCGTAGCCCAGAAGAATGGACAGAGTTGGTGGGCAATCAGGGGATGATGACAGCGATTTTAGATCGTCTGTTACACCGCGTGGAAGTAATTCATATGAACAACGAAAGTCATCCATTGAAGCATCAGCAAAAGATTTTCAACGAGTAAAAAGTGTTCATCGTTAATGAGCAAAAAATGTTCAATTGGGGTTGACGGTTACAATTTTCAGGTAATCACTCATTTGATGTCCTAAACTGCTATTGAATAGTGTATATAATACGTCATTTTTGAATGAATGATAGAGAGTTTGCTAAATTGCTTACCCATACCTATCACATCACAATCGTTATAATTATTATCCATTACTCAATTATTTTGTATTCGTCTGATATCTTTTTGCTAAATCCCTTGAATCACTATTTCCACATCTCACAACATAAAATTTCGTCATATAATTCCAATATAATCCATATGGGAAATCCGAACTGAAATCAGATACTCGATTGAATTGTTGCGTTTGCTAATACATCTTATTACAAAACGAAAAGCCCTCTCGCAAAGGATTGGGCTTTTGATATAGTTAAAATGTGGTTCTAAATCACTGTGTTCTCACGAGCGACACACACTTACTGTATTCCACATACACCGTATGCGGTACATCGCTTCTGTTATAGTGGCAAGAAGTGCGTAGATTGTAGGAGAAGGGAAGTGAAATTTCGCCGTTGCATGTTACTTGGAACTCCCTTTGGAATTAAGTTTCTTCAGGTTCTCTTGACCTGTGATCCGGCTGTTTTAGTGCTGACGCATATGGCCCGTCGAATTCAGTTCAACGAAGTATTCCTGTGGAGAGACTCCTTATGTTTGACTGTCAGCACCTCAAAGTTGCGTCCTTTTGTGATTTTGTAAACAGCGTTATATAATAAACCCAACTCCTCAAGAAAGGAATGAAACCGACTGCTCTTTAATATTGGACATTGTATTATCGTACTAATCCCCACCCTGCATCCGGCCGAAAAAAGAGAATTAATTTTATGCACTGAGTTCAAAGGAAGTGTTAGCAATACTCTTCTAGAACGCATCATGCGACTCTCACAATCGCATACCAGGGTTTTAAAAATTTACATTAGACTAGTTGCTATCTTCAATTTTATTTTTTGATAAAAGAACGCGTGCAGTTGAACTATACGACACTGCATCAATATTATCGGGGTATTTCTCGCATAACTTCACAACTTCATGAGCTATCGGCTTCCACGTTTCAATCTTTTCCTCTCTATTTATATGCATTATACATTTATACAATAATGCTGCGGATAATTGCGCTTCATTTTCTTCATTATTCCTATCTGTCTATAAATCTGAATAGCTTCATCACAGTAAATTTCGGACTCCTGAAGTTTGCCACTTTGTACATGAATCGCGACAATATCCAATAGTAAATCAGCTAAACCATTAATATAATATATTCGATTTTTAAGAACTAATTTTCTACTTTCTGATAAAGCTAAATTATAAAAATTATTCGCAGCTTCTATTTCACCTTTCTGAAAGTATAAAGAAGCCAGACCTTTAAGCACTATAACATAGCCTTGGCATTTTTCATTTGATAAGTTTTCTTTCACTAATCTTTCGTAGATCCTTAGAGATTCAAGTAGCATATCTAAAGCACGAGGATCGTCTGCATTTAAATTTTTATACGACATGCCTAGATTGCTTGTAACAAGAGCTCGTTGAAAATCAATCATTGTAGGGCTGATTTGATAGCTATCTTGATACTTTTCAAGCATTTCTTGAAGTAAATTAAACATCATTCTTGCTTCCTCTAGTATAGAAACAGAAGTTCTATAATCGTTCCTACTGTAATAGGATGCTCCAACATTTTGAAGTAGTAGAGCATACAAAGGGAATTGAGAATAATCACCTTTTTCTTCTAAATGTCTGCAGATATTAATTCCGCTTACAAAACAAGCCTCTGACTCTTCAAATAAACCAAGATTATAATATATGGTACCTACTTTTTCGAAACAATTAACTAGCTGAGGCAAATATGTCTCAGTATCGCAGTCAGCCAATTTTTCGTATATCTTCAAGCCTTGTCCAGCCGATTCGAAAGCTTCAGCAATGTTGATATTTAACAGAAACAGCTGAGCTCTCAAGATTCTAGCATCTGCATTTTCTTTAAGTTTGATATTGTTTTTGCGCTCAATTTCTTCAATCTCATTTAACTCCTGATCTAAATCTGTTTTATTTAACACTTCAATAGCTTTGTCAATATTTCCATCCAAGAAAAAAGATATTGCATCTGAAAAAACAAAAGACAATGAATTACTATTTAGAATATTTCGAGCAGTATTAACCACTTGTTGTTCCATAAAATCTATTTGTGAGGTTAATTCAGCAATTTTTTCATATAAATTATTTCTTTCTGATTCGAAATAAGCATCACTTCTAGCAATAATCTTTTCTTTATCATTTAATTGAGATTGCAAATTTTTTATTTCTTCGGATAACTCTCTGAATTTAGGTATTTTGAAAATAAGATCCTGCCTCTCGCCATGTTGAGAAGCAATGATATTATTTAGTTTCACTTCCTTTTCCCAATTTAACTTACTTAAACGAATATGATCCGAGTTTATCTTATTCGTTAATCTTGGCGGTCTGTGAGCTAGATCATGATCATTAGGACATAGTACTGCAAGATTATCATAGCTATTATTTCGAGATATCTCATATTCTTCTATATGATGAATGATATATGCATCTGATTTTACCCCTTTGCAACAACAACAAGTATAGTTGTTATTGTATAATAACTCTTGAAGAGTCGAAAAATCGATCGGCTGTCTTTGAATATATCGTTTAACAAGTTTGGCTTCTTCTTTAGCAATAGAATAAAATTGACCCAGCTTTTCTATAGAAAGTGTTCGGAAAGTAGTTATCGGCAAATTGAATTGGTCATATTTATCTGCGAGATCACTTGGAACTCCATATTGAATATACTTACCTATTATTTTTCCCATAATTTCTCCTTAATTTATTCAATTTTTTGATCACAAAATTCTTATTAGCGATTGCTGTTTTATACTCATGAATTACTTTTATTGCTCTGCACTCAATTTGATAAGCTTCAAACTCAACTATACGATCCAGCAAAGATAAATAGAAATTCCCCATTACACACCCTTACCAGAACCATTAAGACTACGACTATGTCTAAATAATATAATTATTTTTCCCAGAAATCTCTACTTTCCTGAAATAGACTACAACACTTCCCTCAAAAGATCGGTACAAAGATATCTAAAAAATGACAGCTTAAACTATCCCAATGATACTAACAAAAGTCCAACCGGTACGGTCGGGCTTCAACTAACAGGTAAAGTGGTTCTTAAATGCTAATTTCTCGATAGCGACACACAGTACTCAACATGCCTTGAGTAGACAAAAATGATGTCATAAAGATCTACTGGTTCCTTGGAGGAAAGGTATTCATTCACCCCTTGAGTAAAAGACGAGTTTTTCAAAAACTTAACTACACTTGCTTTAAGTTTTTTAATGATCTACACGTGGACATCTAGGTATTAAAAATTTTCATTTTTTATTTCTGCTATAATATTTTCATAGCTTGATTCTAGAATTGCTTTGGGATTTTGATTAAATCCAAGCTCTTCTTTAGTATATGCATCTACACTACTGGAAAGATAGTCCTTCAATAATCTGTCTGTAATATATTTATAACTATGGATTACTTCTAATACAGCTCCACTTATTGCATTAACTAAATGATAAGTCCAGATTCCATTTTCATAGTTCTCCTTCCGCCTTTGTTAATGATGCTTTACTGTAATGCCCTAAGAAATGTATCTACTTTGTTTAATATCTTTACAGAGTCCATATGTTTGCTATGTTCTTTCCACTCGCTGTTCATCAATGTCTGTATGAGTGCTAATAGATTCTCCCTTGCTTCGATTGTCGGCAATTTACCTTTAATCAGATATTCGTTATATACAAGCACTTCTTGAATACTTTTTCTTGGTAGGTCTTCCTCAATAGGGTCTATATCACTTAAATTTGTTATATTCACATATAATGCCCTTGAGAAATTTCGGATTATTGGATAACTCGGAGCACGTTTAATACCTTTTTCGAGCTTATGAATGTACCCTGCGTCTATTTTTGCCATCTCACCTAATTGTTTGTAAGTCAGATTTTTTTGTAGGCGATAGTGTTTAGATTCTTGGAAAACGTTCTTGGAATCTCCCTGTTCCCCTTCACTTTAACAATATCTCCATGCATATTCATTCTCTCCTCCTGTTCAATTTGCCTAATCCGTTATCGAATTAGAACTCCCTGTATTAATAGCTTCTAAAAAGAATCCTTATTTATTTGAAACTTACTATATTATAGATTCCATTTGTTAAAATATTCGATGACAGGACTGGGTAGAGAAGTATTAAAGATAATTAAGACGAAGGAAAAAAGTAGATAATGGACACTGAAAGATGATTGAAACAATTATTGCAAATGAGGAAATTGAGTAGAAATTATTGAAACTCTATCATTTTCTACAATATTCATGAGTATCCTCAAGTTTTCTAATATTTTCGCATTTGACAAAAAATAAAATACAGCAATCAAACACAATATATAGTATTTAACAAATAAAACATATACTACATATTGTTTATTATGGAAAATAATGCTATAATTCTTAATTGTGGGGGTAGACAAGCGATTACCAAGATTACAGACAAGGAGGTGAACTAAATGGTGCGAGTACGAATTAATACGTCTCAAGTAAATAGAGCAATTAGAGAGTTAAATAGAGAAGTAGATAAACAAGTAAAAAGAGAAATGCAAAAACTCGAACGAGAGCTAAAGAGGAAGCTTAAATAAAAAAGCCCTTATTTGTTTTGCAGAACAAATAAGAGCCAAGATTTTTATATCCACGTCTATATTACAATAAATTTCATTTTCATAAAAGAAGACTTACGTTCGCCTCCCACACATATTAACTAAAGAGGTGATGTATATATGGGCAAAAATCAGCATGTTACACCACATTCTGGTGGTGGATTTCAAGTAAAAGGTGCAGAAAATTCACGAGCTACAAAAGTTTTTAATACTCAACGTGAAGCTATTTCATATGGTAGAGAAATTGCAAAAAATCAGCAATCAGAACTTGTTATTCATAATCTAAAAGGTAGAATCAGAGAAAAAAACAGCTACGGAAACGACCCTTATCCACCAAGAGGTTAATTGAAATAATATCCATAAGGATTCAATAACTACTTTACAACTGCAACAGGGAGGAATCTCATTCCTCCTGTTTCTTATGTATTTTTATCGGTATTTGATTTAGTAACAAGGAATTGTTTCATTTCTTCTTCGCTTAAATCTCCAGGTTGAATCCCCAGCTTATTACAATGTTCAAACAATGACCTCACTTTTACTCTTGGGTCTTTGGGATTTCGAGGAATCGCAAAGACTTCGTCAGGGAAGGCATCATCGAACGCCTCCATCTCCTTTATCAATTTTTCATCAGCTTTCATTTTCCTCACCACCTTTTATATATTATAACAATTTTCCACCCAGATTTTCTGCTATCCCTAACCCCTTGCCCCTACAAATTTCAAAATCATCTTAGATTTAAATTCAAAAAACCCTGCCCTTCTATGTAGTTGCAAACCATAAATGGTAACTCCCTCCTTCTCACAAACCCTTGTCATTCCTGCCTTTCTCCGATTTCCCCATTTTCTGTCGTCAAATTGATTGTTCCCCCGTTCACTCCTTTTTTCTCCTGTTTTTTGTCAGAATCCTTTTTTTTAGGAAAATAAGTTGTTCCCTGAAAGACAGGGTGAAGGGATTAGGAACGAGGGGTTTCTCCTGCTTTTCCCCCTAACTTTTTTCACTCTTTTTCTCATGCTTCCTTTCCCGAAAACCTTAATATGACAAGGATTATCGAGCTTGTATCAATCGTCTAATTGCCTCTTGCTTACGTACCAACGGTACGTTTCCATGCTTTTGGACATAAAAAACGAGGAAAACAGGAGACAATCCTCCGATTTCCACTCGTTTTAGGGAACAACTTATTTGACCAAGAGAAGAAGTTATTCGCCTTGGAAAAAACTCAATTTTGCTTTAACATAGAAGAACAGGGTTTAGATTTTATGGGAAAAGGAGCAATTTTTATAACCACTACTCAAATCTTTTGAGGTCGGAGAACCATATTATTTACTTTTACAATAAATCAAACACATCCATGCTTCTAATTTTTGAATCAATATATCTATTTTGAGAAGTTATATCCTCATTTGTTTTTTCGTCATTAACTAATTCCTGACAATGCAAACAACTTTCAATCCCAAACTTTGTTAGCATTTTTATTAAATAAAGATTCATTCCTTTTTTAATCATTTGCATTATTGTGTACTTTGCTACACATTCTGCACTTGCACTACCTAAAGTATCTTTCAAGATTTTAAAAATATACTCATACGCAATCCCAATACTTGTCCCATCCTTCTTAACAAATAATGGGTAATTTTCATCATTATTATCAACTATGCAATTCCTTAACTCCAAATATAACTTCATTTGTTTTCCAAGACCGTTTGGTAAATGAATAGAAAAGTTGTTTATTGTAATTATATTTAACTCTGAATCATAATCTTTCAATTTTATGGTATCAATTACTTGGTTTTTTATTCCTGTAAGCATGACTAATTTTGTGACTATAGCAGAAGTGAATATTTGCACAGGATTCTTTTTGGACTTACCTCTATTTTCCAATAGGAAATATAGAGTGTAAGTATTTAAAATTCCATCACATCTATTCAAAATTTTAGTGAAAGCTTGTTCTGTAATTGGGGATTTAAGTTCGGTTGTTTCTAATCCTAACTCAATAATTTTATTATCTATCGAATTCTTTATTGCTGAAAAACTTATAGCACTGTCAAAGTTATCGTTTCTAATATCCAAGTTTTTATTCAAAAATTCAAAGTAAGATTTTATAGCGGAAATATATAAATCAATAGTATTCTTAAAAGAAATGCTATACTTTTTAACATAAAATTCTATACTCTTGGTTATTGCAATGTTATCAATTCCTCTTAGCACTTCTTTGTAATTATTTTCATTTACACCATAATCCGCAGTTAAAAACTCAAAAAAAACTTCTATCTTTCTTTTATATGTTGCTAATGAGCTATCATAAAAATCACTATCAGTACGACAGCTTAAAAAAAGTTCTTTTGTATCAAAAAAACTCATAACCCAGCCCCCAAATCTTATCTATATATTACTCTTCAATAAAAACATTCTTTCATACCTTTTTAAATTCACTTACCCATAAAGTCCAACTTGTACAGTGAGTGGCACCCTTGTGAACCACTTGAAAACTTTGCTCTTGTATCTTCTATTATACTATTGATTGTCTGGTTACAAATATTTTTGTCAAAAAAATCTAACAATTCTATCCGTTTTCCCTAAACAAATCTTTCAGTTCCTTTAACGATTCTGGAGAGGGAATTTCCACAAAATACTCTAATACGAATTTTCAGTATAGACTAATAGCACAGCTTGTCTCCCCACTACTTTCTAAGATACGTTACCCTTTCCCAAATTGGTATTTCGATGACCCTACTTTTTTATTCCTTATTTTTATCCAATCCACTTTTAAGAGCTACAGCTAACATTCCAAGAGCAATAAATCCGCCATATTTAATTCCCTTTTGAATGTACTCACCAAAACTTTTTTTCGTTTCCTTTTGTATATCTTCGACTCTATCATCAGTTTTATCGAGCATTTTTTATAAGTTCTATCCATTGTTCAGGTGTGAGGTTATCCTTTTTTAAATTTTCAGCAATAATTTCTTTTGTTTTATTAAAACTTTCAAGTGCTTTTACAGAAACTTCTTTTTGATCTTTAATACCATTTAATATAAAATCCTGATTTTGCTTAAGTAGATTAGTCACATTAGGAATTGCTGGGAGCATTTTCTCTAAAACATTTATATCAATCTTATTTGTTAAACCTAAAAATTTCAGGAAATTCTTGTTTTCTGCAAGTTCAGCCTCACTTTCAACTCCTATTTCATTTAGCACAGCTTCACGACTCACGAGCATTAAATCTTTTTCATTAGTTTCCATTTGTACTACCTCCTTATTTTCCTTATAACAAGATTTTTAAATTATAAATAAAGTTCATTCTACGATAATTACGTACATAGCCCTCGAAGAATTGCATGAGGTTAAAATATTGTTTCTCCATCGTATCTACCTTTCTTTATATCCTTAGTTTTTTATTTTCAAAATAACATACTACTATTTTATGTTATTATTTGGTATTGAGAAAGTCTGTTTAAAATGAGGATTATTTACGGAGGGAAAGCAATGCCAAATACTGATTGGACAATACTAAATTCCTTACAGATGGGGCGATATGCAGAGTATTATGCAAAGATGGAGTTTGCCTCATACGGATGTGATGTTTACACTTCGGAAGTAGATGACCATGGCGTAGATTTTATAATAAAAGATAAAAATGGTCGGTTCTGTGAGATACAAGTTAAATCTCTTAGAGGAACAGGATATGTGTTTATGCAGAAAAGCAAATTCGACATTACTAATAAAAACCTATACCTTGCTCTATTAATTTTTAATATTGGGGAAATGCCAGATATTTTCCTTATGCCAGCACAAGCATGGGAAGTACCGAATGAAATGTTCGTTGATAGAAATTATGATAAACCAGGGCAAAAAAGTGCTCCTGAATATGGAATTAATATCTCCAAAAAGAACTACTCCATACTTGAAATCTTTAAATTTGAGGATTCAATTGAGGATTTTTTATGAGAATGCCCCTGCTATTGCTAAATGTTGATTTGTATAATTAAATGAGGTTATACCGAATGACAAGCAATGATTTTTTACAATGGAAATATGCTCGGAATTATCAATCATTTCACAACAAATGTTATCGATGTAAGACAGTACTTACTAATTGTATCCAAACAGTTAAAATTGGAAATAAAATTATTGAAAATGCTCAAATTCTTACGTGTCCTAACTGTTCAAAAATCAAAAAGGAAGATTAAACAGAACCAATAATCATATTAAATGATATATACTTTGGATTGATACAACAACTAATAAAAACAACCACCTCAAGACTTTGCAAAACAAAGGAAGTGGTTGTTTCATAAAGCAAAAAGGGTGGTCGTTCTCAAAAAAAAATAACCTTTTATGAACCTACCCCCGAAAGCTCGGCAAACTATATTTTACCAAACTTTTGATTAAACTAAAAGTAAGTCAGGAAAATTGCAAGAGTTAAATCATCTTTTAATTCTTGTTGAAGCAAATGAAATAATTCTTCTTTTGATTCTTTTGGAAGAATACGGATAAACTCCTGTAAGCCCATATTGAATAAGCACAGCATCAACATTTTCTGTCTTTCTTTTTTAAAAGGAAGAAAAACACCATCCCAGAGTTCTAACTTATTTTCCCCTGGTGTATATTCTTCGTAAATCTTATAATTAATCGGCTGAGCTTCTATTTTTGGGATTAACATAGGGTCATAACTACCTCCTCCACGTTTTTGAACAATACGGGCATTTCCAGGCAAAAATTGAATCCCAATTAGAAATACCGATTTTCTCATTCACATAACGTAGATTATATTTCTTTTGTTCTTGTTCCGAGAGAACCCTTATCAAATTATTGCTACAATATGGGCAACATTCTTTTGGTATTTCTTGCTCATTCTTCATTTTGTTCTTTTCCCCACTCAACTTGTCTACAAATCTTTTTACTTATAAGTAGTTGGGTATCTAAACAGGCTTCTACAATATCAGAATGGCTATATACCTCTTGTGACCAGAAGTTCACATCACCCCTATCTTTATTATTAGAAACAACATGCAAATTTTCTAACATTTGATAGTATTTCACTCTTCATCCTCCCTCTAAACATCCATTCTTGTTTATTTAACATCTCTCGCAAGGTTTCCTTAGTTTCATCGGAAATAATCTCTATAAATCGTTTCAATCCCGTGGCATGTAAACTGAGTAACAGCATATTTTCTGCCACATCCAGTCTCCCTTTCTTTAAATACATGTCTTTTAATAAGCACTTAGAAATCAAATCCTCCTCAATATAAGCTGGTTCTTCCGTTATCTCTAATTGTTTTGCGAATTCTAACCTTTGATAGTCTTCTCTAATTCGTTGGACTTTTTCTATATTAAGCCCAAGAATTTATGCAATCTTGTCATCATCCCAATTTTCATCCATTAAAATTCTGGCTTTTTCTTCTGTCCATTTACGAATTGCTTCTCTTTTCATATCCTCAAGGAGTTCTGTTTTCAATTTCCCCTTCCAATCTTGTTCCATTAAACCTTCCCCCTTTATTAGTGACCGCTCTATCATCACCTCTCTTCCAGGTAGTAGTCTGATATTTCATTTAGTATTGCAAAATATTCTTCTTCCCTGTCCGCTACAAATCCATAATCCTGCAATTTAACAGGCTTAGTCTGTAACCATACACGAATATTATTGTCCAACTCTAATTCATCATCAAGTGATAGAACCTCCACCAATTCGGTTATTTCAATATCTTTTTCCTGCTGAAATCCCTTACTCATTCTAAATCCTCCTTGTTCATATGTTCCTTAAGTAGTAATGAAACCTGTTGATTACATCTACAAAACTCACTTCATCCACGTTTAAGAGTCTCCTGCTTTTTCATCACTCCCTTCAATAGCGTTTGGTTTCAAACACAATGAAAAACGCCCAGTCCTAAGACTGAGCGTTCATTGTATAGAATATGGAATTTTTACAATACCACTGTATGTAGTCATATTATTTTCATCCCTGTTTTTTTGTAATTTTTTACAATTACATCATAAACTTTCTGTTTATTTTTATCAAGATAATTTATTATTCCTTCCCTTTCCCCTAAAACCCCTAAAAAGAGAAACAGAGCGTTACCCTATTCCTAAAATTTTTTTATTTTTACTGTTTCTCTTGAAACTGTTCTAACTATGTACAGTAATAATAAACTCCTTCTACTCCATCCCGATCAAACCCGCATTCCTACGTTCCCTAATTTCTACCATTTAAAATAAAGTCCTGCACAACTCACTCATTTTCACAAATTTCTTCTCAACTTTTTATCCCACAACTTTATTATTTTTTAAAAATAATGTAATAGGACATGGAACAGAATTTAGGGTCAAGGATAAGGATTTCCCTTCTTTTCCTCTCACCTTTTTCCTGAATTAAAAAGGATGGGATTCCTGTTCCCACCCTTTCTTTCATGCTTTTCTTTCCTGCATTTCCCCACACCTTTTCCACAGGAATATCAGAACTTTGTTTTGATTATGCTATGGGTTTGTTATGTGAAGCAGGAGTTTATTATTGATTTAAAAATTTCAGCTCTATCAACGCCACGCACTCTACATGACTTGTCTGCGGAAACATATCCACCGGCTGAATCATATCCACCATATACTTCGAACTTAGGACGCTAAGATCCTTCGCCAATGTAGAGGGGTTACACGAAACATAAACAACCTTCTTCGGTTTTACTTTCAAAATGGTTTTTATAAGCTGCTCGTCTAACCCAGTTCTCGGTGGGTCAACAATGATAACATCTGGTTTCCAGCCTTCTTTCACCCATTTTGGGAGCCATTCTTCGGCTTTTCCGGTTACATATTTGGCGTGGGAAATTCCGTTTCGGGCTGCGTTTTTCTTTGCGTCTTCGATTGAATCAGGAATAATGTCCATGCCGCGAATTTCCGCTGCGCCTCCCGCGACCCACAATCCGATTGTGCCAACACCGCAATACGCATCTACGACTTTTTCCTTGCCTGTTAATGCTGCCGCTTTTTTCACTTCATTGTATAGCTTGACGGTTTGCTCAGGATTTAACTGGAAGAAGGTTCTAGCTGAAAGCTCGAAGCTTAAGTCTCCGAGTGTTTCCTGAATAAAGTCTTTCCCATCTAGGCCAACTGTGTCTTCCCCAAAGATTAAAGAGGTCTTTTGACCATTAATGTTTTGGATAATTGATTTTACTTCAGGTAAGCGTTTCTTAATTTCTTCTATTATTAAAGCTTTTTTCGGCAGCTCTTTCTTTGTTGTGATTAAGATAATTTGCAACTCTCCTGTTTGGATGCCGATTCTAGCGACGATTGTTCTCACGAGACCTTTTCTTGTTTTTTCATGATAAATTGGGATTTGTAGATCTTGGAGAATTTTCTTGACCGTTTCTGTTGCCCTTATTGTTTGTGGATGCTGAACAGCACATTGGTCAATGTTAATAAGCGTGTGTGAATTCATCCCATATAAGCCAGCTAACACTTTTCCATCCTTCATACCAACTTGGAACTGGCTTTTGTTGCGATATTTCCAAGGGTCGTCCATGCCGATTGTTTCTTTTATTTTTAGTTCATTAATATTTAATTTCGTGTGGCGTTCTAATGCTTGAATGACGATATCGCGTTTTTCCTTCAGCTGCTGGCTATATTGAAGGTGCTGAAGCTGGCAGCCGCCACATTGCTCATATATTGGGCATAAAGGCTGAACACGGAATTCGGATTTTTTGCGGATTTTCTTTATTTTTGCCTCGGTGAATTTTGGGTGCACCTTTGTTGCCTCGACAACAACCTCTTCGCCAGGCAAAGCCCCAGGCACAAAGACGACTTTCTTTTTGAAATAGCCGACACCTTCCCCATTAATGCCCAGTCTTTTGATCGTTAATGGAAAGGTTTGCTTTAGTTTTATTTCAACAGCTTGCTCTTGTTTCATGTTGTTATTTCAACTCCATTTTCGCAGATTAACGGGCAGTAAGACCCCACTTTTGGATTAGCAATAAACAAATATTTCTTCGTGTGGTTTCAACTGCCCGTAAATGCCCGACGACGGAGAGGATGTCCTAGTCAGGCGAAGCCACAGGACGTGGCGTTTTGAGCGTGATTAACTCAACTAACTATCAGTGAGGAAAGAGCACCTCACTGATAGAAGTTTCATTTTATTCAATACTTCTCCATAAATAAAGGGAGGCATAGCTTAAGTAAGGTGCCCAGCCTTTAGAAAATTGCTCCATTTGCTCTAAGGTTGGCTTCGCTTCTAATTGATAAAGCTTTTTTAAGGCGTTTTGAATGCCGATGTCTGCGACAGGAAAGAGATTTGGTCTGCCGAGCCCGAACATCAGGAAGTTTTGTACGGTCCAAGGACCGACTCCTCGCAATTTGATTAATTGTTTAAAAATTTCTTCATCTGACAGCTCTTTTAAGTCTGTGAAATTTAAATTTCCAGCTACGATTTCTTGCGCAATGCCGATGACATATTCCGCTTTTCTTCCGCTAAATTGTAGCTCACGAAGCTGCTCCACCGTTAACGCAGCAACGACTTCCGGCTGCGGATAAAACCAGACTCCTTCTTTTTCAAAGCCGTATGTTTTGACAAAACGTTCTGTAAGTTTCATCGCAAATGCCATATTCAACTGCTGATGAATGATACATTTTAGTAAACAGTTATACGGAGAAAAATCTAGTACTAATGGGGTTCCGAAATGCTCTCCGAAAATATGCTTTAAATCAGATTCTTTTTTTAAAAATGAGTATGAATCGTTTCAAGTGGCACCTTCCATTGAAAAATTTCTGCTAATCTTTCAAGTGACTTTTCCTTATTTCGTTCATCTATCTCGGTAACGATAAATTCAGGCTTCTCAGTTGTTCCAACCGCTCTCACTTCAGCAACAACAGGGTGCTTGTCTACTAAAAGCGGCACTCTTACTAACCTATTTTCCACATCGACTTCATTCAGTGGATCGATCGAAAGCCTGTCCAACACAAGATCAAAATTATACGGTCCGATTATTTGAATTGTTTCCAAGCAGACTCCGTCCTTTAACCATTTTTCCGTATTATAGCATTTTTTAAGCATGTATTTCTAAGGCTTGTCTTTTTTCTCAAAGGTATGTTGAATTTTTTGTCGATTTTGCTATTTTGTTGATTGGAGCGGAAGACACGAGACTCCTCGAAAATGCATACGCATTTTCTCGTGCGGAGTTAATTCGGAGATGATTACTCAACGTCCTACGGGAAAGCGAGTCTAAGGGAGACCCCGCAGGAGCGCTAACGACGAGGAGGCCCCTGGACCGCCCGCGATCGCTAAGTGCCTGCAGCGGAAAGCAACAGGTATGATTATCTATCCTTCACGAAAAGAAACCCGAACATCTACTGAATTCGGGTTTCCTAAAATATATTAACTTTATTTCGAGCACTTCGATTTTACCGACCTCTCCATGCTACTCCTATTCATATTGCGAACGATCCACAATCGCATCATACAGTAAATAAATACCGAGACCAATGCCCATCGTTATAAATCCCCAGCCTAATGTGATTTGCTCAATAAGCAAGTAGTTATTGCATAATTGCACTGGAGAAATGATATATAATAAGCCCATTCCTGCAAACAAGACGGTAAAACTAATAATAAGGGAGTTTTTCCAGGCTGTGCTTAATTTTTTCCAACTATCTCTGAGTGGAATCCCCGCTAAAAAAGGTAAGCTTATAAATTTAAATAATTCAACACTATACAAACTTAGTGCTTCATCCATCGTACGCGGTAGCATCCAATAAACTAAGATAATAACGAATAATATAATTCCAGGTACACCGTTATGATTCCATTTTTCAAAAAAGCTGGGAAATCGACTTAAAACAAACTTTCCCATAAAAAATCCTGCCATGACGAGCATCGGCATTTGCATATGCATGTGAATGATCATGACCGATTCCATTAAATTGGAAACCGGAGGGAAGATTAAGAAAATGAATAACAATAACCCAAATATTTGCTGATTCATCTTTATCCCTCCTCCTTTTCGAGAATGCTCGTAACCTTACTAGCGGCTTCATCAACTTTCGTATAATCCATGACATCCACTAAGCGACCTTTTTTATCAACTAAATAAAAGGCAGAATTATGAGCGAAGTTGCCATTTTCATCAGGAATTACTATGACTCCGAATTTTTTTAGCAAAGAATCTAGTTCTTCCTTATCCGGTATTCTTGCCATTCTCCATGTTTCTCCATCACTATGAAAAGCATCCTTATAACGATTTAGTGTTTCAGGATTATCTCTTTCTGGGTCAAAGCTTAGTGTAAGAAAAACAATATCTTCTCCAATAAATTTGTTAGGTATATTATTGTAAACCTGTGACATGTTTACCTCTAATTGCGGGCAGACTGTTGCACAGGATGTATAGATAAAGGTGATAAATACGTACTTATTGTGAAATTCATCAATCGAATATTTTCTGCCGAAGCTATCCTCCATGACAACTTCTGGAAATAACGGTTTATTATCTATAAGTTTGCTTACCCTTGCTGTTTCTGCGGTAAAAGCGGTAAAACCGTCAGTACCTGTATAAAATAAACCAATTCCAAACAGCAGAACGATGAGTAATGAAATGGAATTTCGGCGCTTTTTACTCAAGGAGATCCCCTCCTTTACTAGTAAGGAGATAGCCTAACAGTAAGCTACCTCCTATTTATTTTTCATTTCGCTATTTACTTTTCAGTTATTACCAAGTCTTAAATGTTGGTGATCCTGGTGGTGCATTGACAATGAAATCAACTAATGGAATAACATATGCCATGGCGACTACGATAATCATTAACACTACCCAAACGCCCCAACGTTCTGTCCAATATGGAGTTTTGGAAGCTCCTTCTTCTTTTTCTGCAATAGGGAATTCTGTCTCTCCCTTAGGTGCAAAGAACATAAGATTGAATACTGCATATACTTGCATAATCGCTCCAATTAGAAGGATGGTTGCGCCTACTCCTAATACTAGTAAATACGGATCCCAGCTTAATGCAGTTGCATTGTCTGCATAAGTTGAATAAGATGTTCTGCGTGGAGAGCCTAGTAGTCCAACCCAGTGCATAGTTCCAGACATCATAATCATCCCAATTGTCCAAATAATCGTTTGGATGACACCAAATTTGTTCATGGCTGGTGTTAATACACGTTTTGATAAATATGGAACGAGCCAGTAGCTTAGGCCAAAGAATGTTAAGGCTACAGACATTCCGAGAGTTAAGTGGAAGTGTCCAACAACCCACATAGAGTTATGAACAACTTGATTCAACTGGTTTGTGCTTTGAACGATCCCGCCTGCACCAGCTGGAGCGAATGCTGCCATTGCAATAAATGGTGCTAAGAAACGAACATCGCCCCAAGGTAATTTTTTGAACCAACCAAACAGTCCTTTCCCACCTTTTTTACGACCTGTTTTTTCAAATACTGAAAACATGGCCCATGCAGTCATTAATGAAGGAAAACCAATTGCTAAGCTCATAAATACGTGCATGAATTTAACGGATGGTGAAATACCAGGGTCAACGATTTGGTGATGGAATCCACCTGTTATATTCATAATGACAAGTGCAATGACGACAACCCGTGTTAATGTATCACTAAAACGTCTACCACCAATAATTTTCGGTACAATACTATACCATGCTGAGACGGCTGTTAAATACCAGATGTTCACGGCTGTATGACCGAATGCCCAGAATAATGTTCGCGCTACCATAACATTAATCGTATCAACCCAGCCGAGAGTCCAAGGGATAATCATGAATAGAACTTCAACTGCTACAAAAGCGGTTGCACCTAAGATTAGAACAAATACACCTGTTGCAAAGAAAGCTAAAATGGGAAGGTGCTGCCCTTTATGCGCTTTTCTCCAATTAGCCACTTGAATGAAACAGCCTAAGCAGTTCATCCAAAGCCCTAAGACAACAAACACTAGGCCAAAGTAAAAGACTGGATGTGCAGCCATTGGCGGATAGAATGTAAACATGACAGATGCTTCATTCATTAACACCATGACAACAACGAGTACTAAGCCAATCATTTTCAACCAGAAGCCGATCCAAGCTATTTTCCTTACTTTCGGAAGAAGTCCGTCTAAAACATGTGACATCCCAGCGTAGAAATATCCGACTGTAAAGAAAGCCGATAGCACGACGATTAGTAATAATCCATGTGCTGTTAATATTTGATAATAGTTAAGCCATGTCGGTAAGTCTAAAAGACCTGCACGATTTAGCCCTTGTAATAAACCAAAAATTCCACCGATAAGCAATGCGATAAAAGCAACAGATAAATATGATTTCGAAAGTTTAGCATCTTCAAGGCTTATACCAAGGACTTTATTTGCTTGTTGATTTATTATTTTTGTATTTCCTTTATGCGAGATAGCTGTTTCCACTGAATATCCCCCCTTTATTTAACCGTGATGGTCGTTCCCATTAATTGGTGACCAGCCCCACAATATTCATTACATAACACTAAATATTCTCCAGGATTATCGAATTTCTGCGTTATTTTTTGTACATATCCTGGTACTACCATTGCATTGAGGTTCGTGCCTGCTACTTGGAAGCCATGTACAACATCTTTAGATGTCATAATAAAGTGAACGGTTGCCCCTGCAGGAATTTCAATATCACTAGGTGTAAAACTAAATAATTGCAATGTCATAACAACCTCATATTCGTTTTCGCCGATTTCTTTCACACCTGGATTATCAAATGGTGCTATATTATCGACGTTTGATGAATCAATTCTTTCACTTCCACTTGGCGGCGCCATATCGAGTGCAAATGCTTGGTAGCCTGTAAGAAACATAAAAGCCATAATCATACCAAAACTTATTATGAGCCACACTTTTTCCGAACGATGCATTTTCATCTTAATCCCCCCTTAAATTCTAACCATATAAAGTCCATACATGATGAAATACGTAATAAGAATGACTGCCCCGACAACACCTACGGAAAAAATAGTCCCCTTTACTGATTCTGTATCCCTTTTATTTTTGTCCTTTGGATTTGGAACTCCCATCATTATCCCCCCTATTAGTTTTTTCACTTTCATCATAGTTGGGAACCGTTCTCAACAAAGTGAACTGTATCACATATATTTTTGATTTTTCCGACATGAAGGATGGTTTTAATCGACATTTTTTTCGGGTGGGATTAAATGTAAAATGAGATAATGGCGGTGTTATCATACTTTTTATACTTTTTAGTTTAAAAAGTTAATTATGTTTTTCAAGAGATGCCTTGAGGACATGTGAGAAAAAATAATTGTGACGAAATGATGAACATTTGAGGTTAAGAAACAGCTGAAGCAGGGATAGTTTGAGACAATAATTAATATTGTTGTGGGATTGAAAAGCTTTTTGGGAAAATTAAGAGGGTGAACTGTTTCCCGATAACTGCTCAACTCTTTCGTTTCGGGAATCAATTGACTAACCCTTTCCCGATAATTACTCAACTCTTTCATTTCGGGATTCAAGTGACGAACCTTTTCCCGATAATTACTCAACTCCTTCTTTTCGGGAATCAAGTTGACAAACCTTTTCCCGATAATTACTTTACTCCTTCATTTCGGGAATCAAGTTCACCAACCTTTTTCCAATAATTACTCAACTCTCTCGTTTCGGGAATCAAGTGGACCGACCTTTTCCCAATAATTACTCAACTCCTTCATTTCGGGAATCAAGCGGACCAACCTCTTCCCGATAATTACTTAACTCCTTCATTTCGGGATTTAAGTTCACCAACCTTTTCCCGATAACTACTCAGCTCTTTCGTTTCGGGAATCAAGTTGACAAACCTTTTCCCGA
The DNA here is from genome assembly GCF_046351715.2 of Cytobacillus sp. Bva_UNVM-123. Taxonomy (NCBI): domain Bacteria; kingdom Bacillati; phylum Bacillota; class Bacilli; order Caryophanales; family Bacillaceae; genus Cytobacillus; species Cytobacillus sp. Bva_UNVM-123. Next base: position 1,299,001 of record NZ_CM177772.1, on the reverse strand, counting down.
TTTTTACTCAACCCTTTCGTTTCGGGAATCACGTTCACCAACATTTTCCCGATCTTTACTCTACTCTCTCGTTTCGGGAATCAAGCGGACTAACCTTTTCCCGATTTTTACTCAACCCTTTCGTTTCGGGAATCACGTTCACCAACATTTTCCCCATAGTTACTCAACTCCTTCATTTCGGGAATCAAGTTCACCAACCTTTTCCCGATCTTTACTCTACTCCTTCGTTTGGGGAATCAAGTTCACCAACCCTTTCCTGATAACTACTCTGCTCTTTCATTTCGGGAATTAAGTTGACTAACCCTTTCCCAATCTTTACTCAACTCCTTCATTTCAGGAATCAAGTTCTCCAACATTTTCCCGATTTTTACTCAACCCTTTCGTTTCGGGAATCACGTTCACCAACATTTTCCCGATCTTTACTCTACTCTCTCGTTTCGGGAATCAAGTGGACTAACCTTTTCCCGATTTTTACTCAACCCTTTCATTTCGGGAATCAAGCGGACCAACCTCTTCCCGATTTTTACTCAACTCCTTCATTTCGGGAATCAAGTTGACCAACCTTTTCCCGATAATTACTTAACTCCTTCGTTTCGGGAATCAAGTGGATCTACCTTTTCCCGATAATTACTCACCCTTTCGTTTCGAGAATCAAGTTGACCAACCTTTTCCCGATAATTACTTAACTCCATCATTTCAGGAATCAAGTTAACGAACCCGTTCTCATTACTTACCCCGCCCTTAATTTCGGGAATCGAAACACCACTGTTTTCCGATTCATACAAAATGGAATCATTATGCTCCGTTTCATTCCCATACGAAAAGGGTTGCCCTTATAAACAATAGGACAACCCTGATCAGACCATTTATTTATAATGTTAATGTATAACTTTCCCTTTTGTTTCTGGTATACAGATAAGCATAATGAGTAAACCTATCGGATAGATGAGGAAAATAAGTGATAATGCTCCTAGTAAGCTGCCTCCAGCTGCTAGTAAACCGATGATGACTGGTCCGAAGCCTGCTAATCCACGGCCTGTTCCGAAAATGAAGTTTTCAGCAGTTGAACGGGCTTCAGCAGGATAGTTTTCTGCTAATACCGCTCCGAAGCCACCCATCATTCCGTTTGCAAAAAATCCGAGCATCGCGCTCCCCCATAGTAATAATGTTTCATCTTTTAGTAAGAAGAAGTAGATTAAGCATGCTGCCGTTCCACCAATATAGTACATCGTGAACGTTTTCCGGCGTCCAATTTTATCTGCTAATATCCCAAAAACGGCGATTCCGATTAACATTCCGATAGTCGAGATGAGCATCCAGCCACTCGCTTTTGCTAATGTGTAGCCATATTTTTGAGATAAAATTGTTGGCATCCACGTGAAAATTCCGTAATAGCCGAAGTTTTGGATAAAGGACATTAAGATTAAGCCAATTGTTGTAATGGTGATTTTCTTATTGGCAAATAGTTTTTTTAGAGGGAACCCTTTTAAATTTTTAAGCTGTTTTCCTTCTTCCTCAGTTAATTTTCCTTTTGCCTCTTTTATTAGTAGCTCTTTTTTATATTGATTCTTCTGCTCCCACATTTTTGGTTCTGTTAAGCTTTTTCGAACAAAAACAGCTAATAATGCAGGGATGAGCCCGAATAAAAAAACAGCTCTCCATCCGAAATGTGGAACGATTAATGCTGGGAGAATAGAGGCAGCAAGCACACCCAATTGCCATCCTAGTGCAACAACCGAGGTCGCTTTGGCACGCATATTTTTTGACCATGTTTCAGTTACTATCGCCATTCCAATCCCAAATTCTCCTCCAACACCCATTCCAACTAGAAAGCGAAGAAATAGTAAATGCCAGTAATCAGTTGCGATATAGATAAGGGCTGTTGCAACGGAAAATAAGAGAATCGTTGCAGCTAATATTTTGATTCGACCGAATATATCAGCAAGGAAACCGAAAAGGTAAGAACCTACTAACATCCCGATGGTTGTTGCTAAAACAAGGTTTCCCCCTTCTACTTCTGTTAAATTGAAATCTTTTAAAATAAATACGAGTACAAATGATAAGAGCAGCATATCAAAACCTTCTACTGCATAACCAAGAACTGAACCGAGCAAGGTTTTATACCTTTTTGATTTTGACTCCTCCATTACTTCTGTAGATATGTTCATTATTACTCCTCCTCCTGATTTTACAGTCACAATCTATGGAAGAATAACAAAAGCCTTCTTACCTAAAAAGATAAGAAGGCTCAAGTAAATACAGATACCTCTATTTAAGTTCGCCTTAGCAAACTTGAACAAAAAAAGGGTACTGTACATTTTCCGCTTCCTTCTCAACCTCACAGGATTGTATTAAAGGACTGTATTTTATTTTCTTTCTATTTTTACACCCTTTTTTTGATATTGTCAAATAGTAATTTGAGGAAGCTATGTCAATTAAATTGATAGCTACTTATCAATTTATTAGGTATCTTTGCAGAATTACAGCGACTTTTCTGGATATATTAGAAGCTTTCCGATTTTATCGGTCACTTTCACGATTATATCAGCCATTTTCTCATTATATCGGCGACTTTCCGATTATATCAGCGACTTTCACTTTATATCGGCGACTTTCACTTTATATCAGCAACTTTCACACATGTATCAGTGACTTTCACACATATATCAGCGACTTTCCACATATATCGGCCATTTCACGATTATTTCGGCCAATTCCCATTATATCGGCCATCTCCCGAATATATCGGCCGATTTCCGATTATATCGGCCATTTTCCCGTTATATCGGTCACTTCCACATTATATCGGCCATTTTCCCGTTATATCCGCCATTTTCCCGTTATATCGGCCATATCCCCTTTATATCGGCCGATTTCCAATTATATCGGCCACTTCCCGTTATATCCGCCATTTTCCCTTTATATCGGCCATTTCCCTTTATATCGGCCAATTTCCCTTTATATCGGCCAATTTCCTAAATTCATCGGCCACTCCCCGTCAGCAACCGCCTAATAAAGCATCACATCGTCAAATACTCTACTTAGCATAAAGTCATCCAGGCTTTTAAATGTATAGCCGCGGCTTTTTAAATCTTGAATGGCTTTTTCGAGTGCATCTGCATTATCTTTTGAAACGGTATGAAGAAGGAGAATCGCTCCAGGATGGATTTGTTTCATAATATTGTCGTATGCATATTTCCAGCCTTTCTGTTGATCGACAATCCAATCTTTAAAGGCTAATGACCAAAAAATATGAACATACCCTTGCTCGCTTGCTGCTTGAATCGTTCTTTCGCTGAAAATCCCTCTTGGCGGGCGTAAGTATGTCATGTTTTTTATTCCGGTGAGCTGCTCTGTACCGGCACGAACCATTTCCAATTCCTTTGCGATCTTTTCATTGCTAATGGTTGTCATATCTGGATGGTGCCATGAATGATTGCCAATAATATGGCCTTCTGCGGCCATTCTCTTTACAAGCTCAGGCGCGCTTTCTATGTAATGGCCGGTAATAAAAAATGCTGCCGGTACCTTTTCTTTTTTTAGCACATCCAAAATTTTGCCTGTGTAGCCGTTTTCGTAGCCATTATCAAATGTTAAATAAATATCCTTTTTCGTCGGATCACCCTTGTAATATGCATCTAGTCGATTTAACAAATCATCGAGCGGTTTACCTGCGTCTGCCTGTTCCTCATTTGCCCCTTTTTTGAAGCCCCAATGAATCGGTGAATTGCTGTGCGCTGCATTTGTCATTAAAGGAAAAATCATTAAAAACGCAGTCAAGAGTACATAATATTTTAAACTTCTCATCTGCACTCCTCCTCTATTTTTCTTTATTGTTTGTGAAAAATAGAATTAAATGACTGTAAATATTTTCAATAAAATTTAGTTAATATTTCCACACTCCCCCAAAAAAAAGAGACCTGTTAAGGTCCCTTTATAAATTAAAACACACGTTCTTTAAACTGAGCTAATTTTTCCAATGATGATTTATCAACATCTGCGTGAAGGCTGTTTCCGTGAGAATCCATTGTGACGACCGCTGTAAAGCCTTCTACTCTCAAATGCCACATTGCTTCTGGAATTCCGAATTCCATTAAGTCAACACCTTCAACCTCTTTAATGCAATCTGCATAGTATTGAGCTGCTCCTCCGATTGCATTTAAGTAAACACCGCCATGTTCTTCAAGTGCTGCCAATGTTTTCGGTCCCATTCCGCCTTTACCAATTACAGCACGAATGCCGAATTTTTTCATGATATCGCCTTGGTATGGCTCTTCACGAATACTTGTCGTTGGGCCAGCTGCTTTCACATGCCATTTTCCTTCTGCATCTTTCAACATAACCGGGCCACAATGATAAATCACTTGACCATTTAGATCAACCGGTGCATCATGGCTCATTAAATGATGGTGAATCGCATCGCGGCCTGTATACATTCTTCCATTAATTTGAACAACATCCCCTACCTTTAGGCTGCGGATTTGTTCCTCTGTAATTGGCGCTTGTAATGTAATGACATTACTGCTTGTTTCAGAAGCTGCTGCTGTTTCCTTCTCTGCTTCTTCTGCACCGAAGTCAATTTTGTCGCCTTCTTGATACATCCACTCATTAATTTCTCCTGTTTCAGCGTTCACAGCCACACCGAGACGGCGGAAAGCCCAACAATTGTAGGCAACAGAGACGAAGAAGCTTGCAGGAATTCGATTCATTACACCAATTTTACAGCCAAGAAGAGTTGTTTCTCCTCCAAAGCCCATTGTACCGATCCCAAGCTTATTCGCATTTTCCATCACATATTCTTCAACTTTACGTAACTCTTCGTTCGGATTAACATCTTCAACGGAACGGAATAGCTGAGCCTTTGCTAAATCATAGCCTGCTGAACGGTCTCCACCGATTCCAACACCGATAAAGCCAGCACTACATCCCTGACCTTGTGCTTGATAAACAGAATGCATAATACATTTACGGATGCCGTCAAGGTCCCGGCCTGCTCTGCCTAGTCCTTCAAGCTCACATGGAAGGCTGTATTGAATATTTTTATTTTCACAGCCGCCCCCTTTTAAAATAAGACGAACATCAATATAGTCTTTTTCCCATTGTTCGAATTTAATTACTGGGGTGCCTTCCCCAAGATTGTCGCCGCTATTGTCACCTGTAAGCGAGTCAACTGAGTTTGGACGCAATTTCCCATCTTTTGTTGCGAGAGCAATCGCCTTTTTGATCGCATCTATCATGACGAGCTGGTTCACGCCAACTGGCGTTTTAATTTTGAAGGTTGGAAGTCCTGTATCCTGACAAATTGGAGAAATATTATCATCAGCCATTTTAATATTATTCGTAATCGTTGCTAAGCTCATGGCTGATCTTGTTCCAGCACTTTCTCTTTCCTTTGCTACCTTAATCGCACGGCGAACATCTTTTGGTAGATTCGTAGATGTTTCTACAATTAGCTTATACATACTTTCTTGAAACTTGTCGAGATTCATTGTTATTCCCCTTTCCCCTTGTATTCCCCTTATCGCTATTTAAAAATGATAATATGATCGTATATCATTATACTCCGAACATGATAGTAAAGAAAGATTTTGACCGCAATCGGTTACAAGAATACTTATAATTTATTCTCCGAACGAAAAACACTATCTTTCATGGAAAATTTATCAATAAACGAATAAAGAGCCCTAAAAAGGCTCTCATACAATACTTAAGTTTAACTTTCACTCGTAGCTAATTTTAGTCACGATGATTAAATTCACGACATTTTGATTCTAACTCATCGATCATTTCGATTAAGCGATCAATATCTTCAAGTGCTACTTCTTCTGGTTCCATGGCATCAAGTACTCCTAGAAACATATTTAACCGTTGTTTCAAGAAAGAAACTTGTCCATTCTTATCTTGTATAGGACTTCCCAAGCTGTTCTCTCCTTTCGTCTCGTTACCATCTTACCTGAAAAAATTATTGTTTCGCAATATTATTTTTCCCAAATAAATTTCATTACTTGATCAATTCTTATTTATCATACAAACAACTCTCTACTCCTTACCATACTTAACGATTAGCTTCCCATCACGCTCTTCCATTCCAATTCCGCGAAAGCCTTCCGCAAGCTTAAGTTGTTGAGCTGATGTATCATCCATTGATATATAGACGGTTTCTGTCCAATCTAGATGATTCGTATGTTGTAAATCTTGCACAAAAATATACCGTAAACTTCCACCATACTTCACTTTCAATGCAGCGATTTGCATGCCTTGTGAAAACTTATCCTTTAAGCTCGGAATATTAAATGGGGCGACCGTACAGCAAACATATCGAAAGCTGTGCTCCTGTTTTGCTAATTCCTCCATGATGAGAATGGCTAATGTTTTTTGAAGCTGGTTCCCCCGATAGGCAGGGAGAACATTTGAAATTTCCTGATAAATTACACTAGGCAGTTCATCGTCCTTTAAACCAATATCACGTCCTAAATGCTCGTCATCAATAATCGGAGCTAATAATGCTCTGAACGCAATAAGCTCATTGCCAACAAAAGCTCCAAGCATAAGTCCATGACCATCTAAAATATATTGAAACTCTTCTTCCGTTAAGGGCTGCAAAGTACTTTGATTGTTAAGTTTTGAAACAACTTCAGCTTGCACTTGTAAAATTTCCTGCAAGTGCTCACTCGTTAATATTTGCACATGAAAATATTGTGTTTCCTCTTCTTTCTTAAGTGTTCCTTCATATAATCGCTCCATCATCAATTCCCCCTTAACGAACAAGCTCCTCAGCAATCGTTAACTCCCGTAATACTTCTTCGTTGACGTCTATTCCTAAGCCAGGCTTTTCTGTTAACCGAATAAATGGAACGTCATAATGCAGATTCCCAACATCCTTTGAAAACTTCAAAGGTCCTGTCAGCTCCACACTCGTGATGATTTTCTTGGAAAAAGCAACATGAAATCCTGCTGCAGAACCGATTGAGGATTCGACCATTGAGCCAATTTGACACTCGATTCCAGCTAGCTCAGCCTGATGGGCAAGCTTAACGGCTGGATAGATTCCTCCACACTTCATTAACTTAATATTGACTTTATGAGCAGCTCGCTTTTGAATGATTTCAAGCATTTCTCTTTGTCCTCTTAAACCTTCATCAATCATGAGGGGAATAGTCGTTTTTGCTTTAATTTCCACCATCCCATCAATATCATCCGCTGCGACAGGCTGCTCGATCCAATCTAAATGGCAGTCACGCAATTGATTTAAAGCTACAAGGGTTGTCGCACTATTTTTCCAGCCTTGATTCACATCCACACGAATCGCCGTTTCTTCGCCAACTTGAGCACGCACAGCAGAAATACGCTCCACATCTTTTCTGACATCTGTCCCGACCTTCATTTTAAAAGAACGATATCCTTTTTCAAGCATATTCCTTGCCTCTCTTGCCATTTTTTCAGGCTCAGCAATGCTTAACACATGAGTAATCGGAAACTCCTGATGATATTTACCACCAATTAGCTGATAGACAGGCTGATTTAGTTTTTTTCCAATAATATCAAAGCAAGCAATATCAATGGCTGCCTTTGCCGTTGGTGCGTGATAAGTGGACTGATCCATTAATTCATGAATTTTTTCGATTTCCATTGGATTTTGTCCAATCAATACTGGGCCGATCGTATGTTTCAGAATTTGTAAGACACTTTCTGCTGATTCACCTGTTACATGCTCATCTGCCACACCTTCCCCATACCCGATAATTCCTTCATCTGTTTCTATTCTAACAATAACAGATGGCATATAATCGTATGTCTGATAGCTGACAATAAACGGAACGTGAAGTGGTAAATGAATAACATATAGATTAATAGACGTGATTTTCATAAGAGAGATTTCCTTTCTAGTTTACAATGATTCAAAATTTTTGATATAGTTGTCGGTAAATAGACGGTTAAAAGAAAAGCGTAAGCGCCTTGGTCAGCGACGTATAAACTGGACTGACCTCGACTGAGATAAAGGAAACACGACAAGTGATAATATGATCCCAGGCTAAGATCGCCACGTCCTGTGGCAACGCCTGCGCTAGCACATCCTGTGCGTCGCAATGTTGACTTATCGTAGGGAGAGGGAGGGAAGTTTACTAGTCGCTAGGCGCTGAAGCTAGACACTCATCTAACTTCAAAGTGATACATTAAATATTATTAGAAAAGCGCGAGCGCCAAACCTGCAAGGAGTTGAAGAAATGATTACGAAAATTGCGGTCCTCGGATCAGCTGAATTTATCACAAAAATCAAGACTGTTGCTCCTAAAGTTACGAATATTGAACTGAATATGTATCCGTATAATAGCCCCCAGGAGGCAGCAAAGCTATTAACACAATTAAAGCCATGTGATGTCGTGTTTTTTTCAGGGGCATTGCCTTATTATTTTTCAAAGAAAGAAAGAGAAAGTCTGCCGATTCCATCTGTTTTTTTAGCCCAAGATGATTACACGGTTTCATCTTCGTTTCTGACGATTTTACACCATAAACAAATCTCTCTACAGCGGCTTTCCATTGACTTAATGGATGCGGCAATCGTCAAAAATGTTTTAGAGGCAGCGAATATCTCTCCTCTCCCTGCTAATGTCATCGATTATAAAAGCATGTTGAATAAAAATCAATTCGATATGGCAAAGCTCGTTTCCTTTCATCGCTTCCTTTGGGAAAATGGAGCAATCGATTTAGCATTAACGAGTGTACACGCTGTATATGATCAATTAGTCTCACTTGGCATTCCTGCGATGAGAATGACCGATCCACCAAACTCGCTCATCAGGGGACTGGAAGCTGCTAAAGCAGAGGCACAGTTTGTGAAAGGTCAATTATCACAAGTTGCCGTGACTTATCTTTCCCTAAAAGAAAGCTCACGCGAAATTATTGACTATTTAAATGAACTTGCAAGACATCAGCAAATCACGATTCAACAGCTGGAAAATGGGCTGAATGCTATTTTCAGCACTCGTGGTGATGTCGAAGCACTGATAAAGGAAGGCTTGCTTCATAACATTTTCACAAAGTGGCCGAATGAAATTACCATTGGTTTTGGCTATGGCAAAACATTGAAAGAGGCTATGGAGAACGCTAAAATTGCGTTAAAATTTGCCGAGAAAGACACAAATCATAGCAGCGCCTTTATTTTAGACGATAAAAAAGAGCTGCATGGACCTTTGCCAAAAAAACACCATCAACAACGTCTAACAAACAATCACCCTGAATTATTTAAAATTGCCCAAAAAGCAAAATTAAGCCCTGCCAATCTATCTAAAATCATTCAATTTATAAAATCTCGACAATCAAACGAATTCACATCCGCTGATTTAGCTGATTACTTACTCATTACGCGCCGCTCATCGGAACGAATGATAAAAAAACTAGTCGACCATAAATATGCTTTTATTGTTGGGGAAGAAATGACTTACCAACAAGGACGTCCTCGAGCATTATATGCATTAAATATCCCCATTTATTATTAATCTACTATCGAAATGGGGCAGTCTATTAAGCTAAAAGATACACTTACAAGACGGCCCCAACATATTCAGCTCGTTATCGCTGTTTCTTCCTCTTCTTTAAGTGCTTGTTTTTCAGCGTCTGTTAATTTTACAATTGAAAAACCGGTCATCGCAAAAATAATAGAAATAATCGGAACAATAAAGTTTAAGACGGCGTAAGGTGCATATTGAAACGTATGAACTCCAAGCGTTCCGAGAATAAACACTCCACAAGTATTCCACGGAACAAAGACAGATGTTAATGTCCCTCCATCCTCAAGTGCACGAGAGAGATTCTTCGAATGCAGTCCTTTATCACGATAGGCTTGAGCATACATTCTTGATGGGATGACAATGGAAATATATTGCTCAGAGCATGTCGCATTTGTTGCAAAACAAGAAACTACTGTTGAAGCGACCAAACCTTTTGCCGTTTTGGCCAGCTTCAAAATTTGCTTTACGATGGCTTGAAGCATTCCTGTATTTTCAAGGATTCCACCAAATGTCATGGCGACAATCGTCATAGACACGGTATACATCATCGAATCTAAACCGCCACCATTGAAGAGTTTATCAACCATTTCATTTCCTGTATTAATGACGAATCCGCTTTGCAAAGCTGTAACAGCTTCTACAAACGTTCCACCTTGAACAGCGATTTGCGCGATAAAGCCTAGTGTTATTCCAATAACTAAAGCAGGGATAGCGGGTACTTTTTTAGCTACTAAAACAATGACTAATAATGGCACAATTAATAGCCAAGGTGAAATGACAAAATTATCTTGTAAAGCAGAGATTGTTTGATTAATTCCTTCAACATCAATATTTTCATTCGCAAAGCTTTTTCCTAAAAAAGCATATACAATTAATGCAATCACAAGCCCTGGTATCGTTGTGTAAAACATATGCCGAATATGCACAAACAAGTCTGTACCTGTCAATCCTGCAGCTAGGTTTGTCGTATCAGAAAGCGGTGACATTTTATCTCCAAAATAGGCACCTGAGATGATCGCTCCAGCTACCATTGGAGCAGGAATCCCCATACTTAAGCCTATTCCCATCCCTGCAACCCCGATCGTCCCCATTGTCGACCAAGAGCTGCCAATGGCAAGTGATACTATGGCACAAATAACACAAATGGATACGAGGAATAGAGAAGGAGTAATTATTTTCAGACCATAGTAAATCATTGTCGCAACCACACCGCCGCCAATCCATGCTCCAATCGTCAACCCAACAAGCATAATAATCACGACGGCTGGCAATGCAAGGCGAATCCCCTTATACATTGCTTCTTCAATTTCCTTCCACTTATAACCTGATCGCCATGCCACGAGTGCAGCTACTGCCGTTCCGACAATTAATGGAATATGCGGCCCTTGCTCTAGTTTAATTACTGTAATAGCCATCACAATAATCATGACGATAAGTGGAATAATAGCTACCTTAAACGACATCTCCTTTTTCATACATTTCCCCCAGCTCTCCGCTAATTTTAGTTCTTCTTACTTATTTTTAGACTATTTAAAATTGTCGTTAAATAGTCGTTAATAGTGTTATATTACAACTTCTAAACTTTACCGTCAAGAATAAAAATGGCATTCTCTTCATACGGTTTTATGTAAAATTTCCCTATATTGGTACATAAAAAAATGGCAGCTCCCCCAATTTGGGGTTCGCTGCCATTTATGTTTATCTCGGTCGTTCTGACGCAAAGAAGCTAAATGATACATGGTCTTGAATTGGAATCCATGCTCCGACACCTTGTGACGTAACATTTTTGACAATAATCGTTTTTTTATTGCCTTTTAACATTAAATACACTTCACCATAAGTCACTTTTCCTTTTTCATTAACCGCAGGCGCATATCCATATAAGTAGCCTAACCGTTTAGGCGGAACATTGTACCTATGATCTTTTTTCGTCCCACCCCCAATGATAGTATCAAAAGCAAGAGGCAGACCAGATTTCTCCATTGCTTTTAAGAGCATCATTTTTTTTACTTCCTCTGTATTTGGGACTTTAGCGGTTAAACCCCCACGAACAATTTTTTGAGTCTCCTGAACGTAGTGAATCGCATAAGGGGCATTTCCACCTCGATTGTCAAAATAATTCGTATTAATCTTTTGATATTCCCAGTTTGCCGACGTTTCAGTTGATTCATAATTTAACGGCCATTGCCCTAAATAAATAATTGCACGATATCCTACAGCAAAAGGAGTACCATTTACTGATGATTCATTAAGCATCCGAATTAAATCAGGGTTTTCAATTTTTACTTTCGATGAATCCATTAAATTTTGTGTTAGCTCACTCGGTTGGAGCTTCGGTATATCTTGAGTCGGATTCGGATAAGTGTTTTCCTTCGTAATTTTCAAAACTGAGTTCGGAATCGCTATAACTTCAGGTTCTTTTTCAACCTTTTTCTGCTCTTTTTCCGCTAATGCTGGCTGTTGAACGAAGAAAATGAATAATAAACTTAACACAAATAGCGATATTGATTTTTTCATGATGTATAACTCCTTCCAACTTGCTATCATTTACGTTTATTATTAGTTTTTTCGGAGTTCAGTCATATTATCCATCTCATGACAGAAAACGTATTAATTATGGAGATCAAAATGTCATGATAACTCTTAACTTTAAAATAATGATTACATGAAACAAAACACTTTTTAATAATCTGAATATTTACAAATATTAATCTATGGTGTATAATGATCTTACTCTTAATAAAGGAGGGCCGCTAAGTCAATTCGCTTTTTTTAAATAAGGAGGATGAAAAAATAGTTGAAATGTAGTCATCACTCTGTCCAAAGGTTTATCGTCAAATAACCCCATAAAGGTTGGTGATTAATGCCGAAAAGCGAGTAGATTTACATCCTTTTTCTAAGTAATAAATAATTCAAAATGGCCTTTGGGATATGCCAAGCAGATCGTGTTCTATCCTTTGCTCACTTTCTGTAACGCTTATTCCAAAGGCTTTTATTTATTGCTTCTTACAATAAATAAAAGCCAATTCCCATAATTAAATAGGCCGCAAGTAAGGTAGCTCCTTCAAACCAGTTCGTCTCCCCATCATTCGAGATAATAATCATCAGAAGTGCCGCTGTGACCATAGATATGAGCTCTGGCAGTGTGAAAACTAAAGGCATGGCAGTTGGAAACATTAATGAAATTAATACGAGCAATGGGGCAACGAACATGGCCACTTGCAGAGTAGACCCAACAGCTATTTCTACTGCGATGTCCATTTTATTTTTATAAGCCATTAAAATGGCTGAAGCATGCTCAGCCGCATTGCCAACGATAGCTACGATAACGACGCCAATAAATAATTCTGACCAACCAAATGTTTCACCGACTGCTTGAAACGTATGTACTAAGTTTTCGGAAATATAGGCAACAGCAAGTGTTGCCAAAGCAAGAACCGCAATCGCCTTCCCTTTCCCCCATTCGGCGACCTCATCATTATGATGATGGCTTTTCTCTTTTTCAGACTGATACACCCCTCGATGTGTAACGAGCTTAAAAAATAAAGCAGCCAAATACAACGTAATCAATATAATTGAAATACCCACACTAAAAGATAAGGTTCGAGTCTCTGACATCGTCTTCGAAAAGATTTCTGGAATGACAAAAGCGACAATGACTCCAAACATAAGCAAACCTGAATTATGTCTTGCATCATAAACATTGAAAGACTGGCGTTTATATTTTATTCCTCCCACAAAAAAGGATAGACCTGCAACTAATAACAAATTCCCTAAAACAGATCCAGTCAGCGATGCAAGCACAACCCCAACTAAACCTGCTTTAAGAGCAAAAATCGAAATAATTAATTCGACAGCATTTCCAAATGTAGCATTTAATAGGCCACCAATACTTGGCCCAGCTACAATGGCAAGGCTTTCTGTTGCTCTCCCCATAAAACTTGCAAGCGCAATGATGGTTACACAATAAATGATGAATAGGATTACATTCGACCAGTGCATAAGCGATCCTATGACTGAAAGCGGAACACCGACTAAAACAAGGATTAGAAATACTTTATTCATTCACAGAATTCTCCTTTCCAGCATTTCTCCTATTCTTCCCTAGAGCCAAAAATACAAAACATTTTTTCTTGTCAATTCTCCTTCATATCGTGTACCATCATGTAATAGTTAGAATAATAAGAGAAGTGGTTCTGCTAGAAATTGAGGTAAAATAATGAAAAAAGAAAACATCCAGTTTTGGATTTTAGTCAGTATTGTTGCAATCTCTGGATTTAGTCAAGGGATGCTGCTGCCATTAATTGCGATTATTTTTGAAAATGAGGGTGTCTCTTCAAGTTTAAACGGTCTTCATGCAACTAGTTTGTATATAGGCATTTTGCTTATTTCTCCCTTTATGGAATATCCATTGAGAAAATATGGATACAAGCCCGTTATTATCATTGGAGGAGCACTTGTCATTATTGCACTAATGTTATTTCCGCTTTGGAAATCTTTTTGGTTTTGGTTCATTCTTAGGCTTTTGATTGGAATTGGTGATCATTCACTTCATTTTGGGACACAAACATGGATCACCTCGTTTTCACCAGAGCATCGGAGAGGACGAAATATTTCTTTATATGGTCTTTTTTTTGGAATTGGCTTTGCTGTCGGGCCTTTAATGGCGCCGCTCATTCATATTAATGAAGCACTGCCTTTTATCGTTTCCTCTATTTTATGTTTTATTGCCTGGTTATTTTTATTTACATTAAAAAATGATTTTCCAGAACAAGCAGTTGAAGTGAACTCATTTAAAGAAACGATTAAACGTTTTTCAGAAGCGACAAAGTATGCATGGGTTGCCTTTCTTCCCCCATTAGGTTATGGATTCCTTGAAGCCTCCTTGAATGGAAGTTTCCCCGTTTATGCACTACGGATTGGCTTCGAAATATCACAAGTTTCCATTCTCTTAACATCCTTTGCTGTTGGAGCGATTGTTTTCCAGCTTCCTCTTGGTGTTCTAAGTGATAAATATGGAAGAAGAAACATTTTAATGTTCATTTTATTTACCGGTTTTTTAAGTTTTATGGCTGCTGGTTTTCTCGAAGGGCAGTTGACCGTATTAGCCATCTGTCTTTTTATTTCAGGAATGGTTGTTGGCTCGACCTTCTCTTTAGGAATTAGCTATATGGCAGATTTAGTCCCAAGGAACCTTCTGCCTACAGGAAATCTGCTATGTGGAATTGCTTTTAGCATCGGAAGTCTTACTGGCCCTTATATTGGTGGTGTTTTCATCCAATATTTTAAATCGATTAGTTTTTTCAATATTATTAGTGTGATACTCTTCCTTCTCTTCCTGACCGTTACGTTATTTGGACAAAAACAAGCTACGGAAAAGAATGAATCCTATTTATGATAATTACTCTCATTTATATATAAAAATTATAATTAAATAATCATTATAAAAGTTGAACATTTATCTGGTTATTTCATAGCTTATATAGTAAACTATAAATAATCGTTGGATAATCTTATATTTTCTATTGTTTTTTCCGCTGTCACCTACATGGTGACAGCTTTCATTGTTTAATAGGGGTATTGATGTTGATTATTTTTCTCAATTAGAAAATGTAATTGAAAACCAATTTCAAGGAGGGGTATGGGATGAGTACAGATTCTAAAGCATTATCAAAAAGTTCAATAAACGGGAATATTAGCTTCATCGAAAAAATAAAGCCACATGCCGAATTAATTGCAGCATTATTAAGTGGGATTCTCATTGTGACAGGATGGATTTTGGACAAAAACGATTTAGCGAATGCTTCAGTATCTGCTTATATTCTCGCTTTTGTCATCGGCGGATTTGCCAAGGCAAAAGAAGGTATTGAAGAAACGATTGCCAATAAAGAATTAAATGTTGAAATGTTGATGGTTTTTGCCGCGATTGGCTCTGGGTTAATTGGCTATTGGACTGAAGGTGCCATTCTCATTTTCATCTTCGCCGTTAGCGGCGCCTTAGAAACATATACGATGAATAAAAGCCATAAAGAAATTTCTTCCTTAATGGAATTACAGCCTGAAGAAGCCTTACTCGTGAACGATGGACATGAAGAGAAGGTTCACGTATCAGAATTAGTCATTGGTGACCTTATTTTAGTAAAACCGGGAGAAAGAGTTCCTTCAGATGGAAAAATCTTAAAAGGACAAACAACTTTAGATGAAGCGGCAATTACAGGAGAATCTATTCCCGTGACAAAGGGCAGTGATGATCAGGTTTTTGCTGGAACCGTTAATCTGAATGGATCCATTACTGTCGAAATTACAAAGCCAAACAATGAAACACTGTTTCAAAAAATTATCCAGCTCGTTCAATCAGCACAAAGTGAAAAATCACCTTCACAGCTATTTATTGAAAAATTTGAGGGAACTTATGTAAAATTGGTTTTAGTTTTTGTTGGGTTAATGATGATTCTTCCCCATTTCCTTTTCGGATGGAGTTGGACGGAAACCTTTTATCGAGCAATGGTGCTTCTTGTAGTCGCTTCCCCATGTGCACTCGTTGCTTCTATTATGCCAGCCACATTATCAGCTATTTCAAATGGAGCTAAAAATGGCATTCTTTTTAAAGGTGGCGTTCATTTAGAAAACTTAAGCCATTTAAAAGCAATTGCCTTTGATAAAACAGGAACACTGACAAAAGGAAAACCAGAAGTAACGAACTTAATTGTTGCAGAAGGTCTTGATCAAAATGATGTACTGCTTAAAGCTGCTTCCATCGAAAGTCATTCAACACATCCATTAGCTAGTGCTATTGTGAAATATGCAAAAGAACACTTAACAAAACCGCTCATTCATCCAGAAAGTATTGAAGATGTTGCAGGCTGGGGAGTAAAAGCAGCAATTGATGAAGATGAATGGAAAATTGGAAAAGCAAAATTTGTCGGCATTGACGCTGCTCAAAGCTTTGCAGATGGGGCAGCAGCAAAAATGGCAGCGGAAGGCAAAACAGTTGTATATGTACAAAAAAATGATGAAATCGCAGCGATTATCGCCCTGCAAGATGTTGTCCGTGAAGAAACGAAAAAAGCGATTGATCGCCTGAAAAAGCAAGGAATATATACAGTTATGCTTACAGGAGATAGTCAGAATACAGCAATGGCCATTGCAAAAGAAGCTCATCTTGATAATTATATTGCTGAATGTCTGCCGGAAAATAAAGTCGAACATCTGAAGGAATTGAAAAACAGCTATGAGACGGTTGCCATGGTTGGCGATGGAATAAATGACGCACCTGCATTAGCAACGGCAAATGTCGGTATTGCTATGGGAGAAGGAACAGATGTTGCTCTTGAAACTGCCGATGTCGTTCTAATGAAAAACGATTTGCCTAAAATTGCAGAAGCAATCAATCTTTCTAGAAAAATGAATGGCATCATTAAGCAAAATGTTGTTTTTTCAATTACCGTTATTATGCTGCTCATTGCGTCTAACTTCCTGCAATTTGTCGATCTTCCTTTCGGGGTAATCGCGCATGAAGGCAGTACGATATTAGTGATTTTGAACAGCTTAAGACTTTTACGTTCATAAAACACAAAAATCCTGGGATGTCATTGTTCCCAGGATTTTTTCTACTTTATTAATGATATCCGTTTTGACCGTTAGCTGATCCAGATGTCTTTTGCTTTGGTTTATTTTTACCTTTTTGCTTTGTGCCACCATCTTTATTTGCCTTCTTGGACATAGATAGACGCCTCCTTTTATAAAAAGCTCATATTCATTTTCCCCTATCTTAGTCTTTATCAGAAAGGTCAAATTATTGAAGGAAACATATGTCATGAACAGCTAACAATTTTCATCTTTAATTTTACTATGTAACGCGTTTATTTCTCCGCCAATAATAATAATTATCCCCGTTAAGTAAATCCAAATTAGCAGAACGATAATCGCTCCAATACTCCCATATGTCGCAGAGTAGTTACCGAAATTTGTTACATAATAGGAAAAAGCTAATGACGATAATTCCCAACCTATTGTTGCAAAAAGTGCACCAGGAATAATACTAATGCATGACAGCCTTTTATTTGGGGCAATCCAGTAAAGCCCTGTGAAGACAATAAATAAGATAATGGAACTAACTAGCCACCTTAACGTATTCCACAGTGCGAGAAAATCGTCTGATAGTCCAAATTTAGAAAATAAGTAAACACCAATTATCTTTCCAAATACAGGCAATAATAATGCGATGATCATGACAAACAGCATAGCAAAAGTAAACAAAATCGCCATTCCACGTGCAACTAGAAAAGAACGGCTTTCTTGAACTTCATATGCTTTGTTAAAAGCACGGACAATTGCATTAATACCATTTGAAGCAGACCAAATGGTAGCAATGATTCCGAATGAGAGCAGCTGAATATTTTTTGTTGTCAGCTCATGTAGATTCGATTCTATAAATTCAAAGGCTCCCTGTGGTGCAAAATCTTTAACGACAGCAAGAATATCGGTTTCTGTTATCGGTAAATATGGAAGCAATGTTACTAAAAAAAGAAGTAAGGGAAAGAGTGAGAGCAGGAAATAGTACGCTAATTGCGCAGCTAGACCGAATAAATCGTCTTCCATTATCCTCTTCCATAATCGCGAAATCAATAATAGAAAGGAGCGTCTCATTTCCAATCACCTCAATTTTTTAGCTATTATTGGAGCAGCTGTATAAGAAGCATTCTTTACTCCGCTTCTAACTCTTCTTCTTCAAAAAAGCTTTGCTTTGTGTCGCTCAAAAGCTTAGAAACTTGAGGAGCGCCTTCCTTCAATTCCTCTACCCTATCGGTAATAAATGAAACATCCTCACTTACTTGCTCGATGGTTGATTTTATTTTATTTGTAACTTCTTTCACTTGATTTACAGCTTCACGTGGATTTTTCACATAATACGAAACATTGTCTGTTGTTTTTTTACAGCTTGAGAAAACAGATTCACGCGTGTTTTTATCAATTAAGCTTAACGCTCCTCCAGCAATCGCGCCGATGAACACGCCTTTCCAAAATAATGATTTCCCCATATTCATTCACTCTCTTTCCTAAATAGTATGCTTTATGCAAAGAGCTTTTAAAAACTGCTCACAGCCCTTTTTCACGAGTTCATATGTTTCTTCGAAATCACCTGTAAAGTATGGATCAGGTACATCTTTCTTCTCCATTTCATCGATGTAATCAAGCAGTCTAACAACTTCTGCATGTGGTTGTTCAGATTGAAGTTTATTAATATTTTGCACATTGGAGGCATCCATTGCCACAATATAGTGAAAATGCTCTAAATCATCTACCGTTAATTGTCTAGCCTTCAACCCTTCAGCTTGAATATTGTATTTTTCCAAAATATTTCTCGTACCTTCGTGAGGCTGACTCCCGATATGCCAGTTGCCCGTTCCTGCTGAATCAACCGTAATTTTATCTTCCAGCTCTTCCTTTTTTATTAAGTCACGAAACACTGCTTCAGCCATAGGTGAACGACAAATATTCCCGAGGCAGACAAACAGGACATGAATCATAAATATCTCCTCCTTGTCATCATTTTCTTAAATATTCCCCATTTGCGCAACATATATATTGAAGGTAGCTATTTAATTAGTTGACATTTACTTATCGACATGGAAAGATGATGATACTTAGAAAAGCTAAAAATTTTTACTAACAAGGGGGAAGCCAGATGAATTTAACAGAACAATCAACTGAAAACGTCGAGTTTATGATTGAAAAAATTAAAGAAAAACTTAAGGTGCTCAATTTTGGAGCGATAAAACCTTCACATTTTGATGAAGAAATGTATGAGGAATTAAAGGATATTTACGAACTCGTCATGAAAAAGAACTCTTTTAGCCCAAATGAAATGCAAGCATTGGCAGAAGAATTAGGCAATTTAAGAAAAAATAAGTAAATGCAGAGATAGCTCCGTCAATCTATGCCCATGTTAATAAAGGGTGTCCAGTGAGTCAACTAATTTGACTTTCTAGACACCCTTACTTAATTCGGCTATTTTGTGAGCAAATGCGATATATAGGAAAGTCGTTGATATATTCGGGAATGGCCGATATATTCTAAAAATGGCCGATATATCCGAGAAATGACCGATTTATTCCAAAAGTGACCGATATATTCGAAAAATGGCCGATTTAGCTCAAAAATCGCTCATTTCATTTTATACGAGGGAGAAAATTTCTTCTTTATCTAGTGAACGACAAAAATACTGCAGAAACTCATTAATAAACGGATGTTTCGCGTTGTTAAGCGAATTTTTTTGCAGCTGACTTAAGATAGGCTCAATAAAATCGGTTAAGATTTCACTTTTCAATTCGTCCAATTGGAAATATAGCTCCTCATCCGCATCATGCTTTGCTTTTATTTGCTCTTGCAATAAGGAACTTAGAAATACCATGATACAGCCAGTATGATCGGGATAGAGTTGCTTTTCTAATGGAAAATAAAAACCCATCTTCTCGTAATGGCCAATTAAACAAAGTAGGCTTTTTCTTCTTTCCTCTACATCTTGCCCTCTATTGCTAGTGTAAGATGAGAAATAGGGAGAAATGAAATATTCTCCAGGAATGAAAAAGTGATTCTCATGCCAAATGGCAACTTCATCGTGTGTGTAATATTGATGAAAAGGAAACTGCTCTCTCAATTCAATAGGCATTTCCGCAAATATATTCTCATAGCGCTCCCAATCCCCTAGCCAAATGACGGACATAATATTTGCTAATGCTAAACTGCCCTTCAATTCTTCCATTGTCTGCATGTTTATTTCCCTCCCGCTCTTTCTTATTATTCAGCAGGGAAGAATCCCTGCTAAATGACAGAATAAATCTACTTCTTTCTATCAAACCTTCTTAATATCAACATAAACATTTTGCTGAGCAGGGCCGCCTGCAATTAAGTCAGCTAGGAAACCTTCAAAGTAGCTAGGATCTTTATCAGCTAAAGCATTGACAGAGAATCCTTTACCACGTGCTTTTGCATAGCCGCTTTCTTCATGTAACGGCACATTTGTATCAAATGGCAAGTGTCCATATTTCTCTGATTTCTTCATGACTTTGCCGTCAATTTTGACATCATCAGCACCATATGCGAAATGACCGAAGCTATAATTTGCCCCGAGTACACCTGGCTTTATTCCTGGTGTGACAAGTGCTGTCCCTTTTACCTTTGCACTTGTGGAAGAAATTAAGAGCGTGTCACCCGTTTTAATGCCTTTTTTCTTCGCATCAGCCGGGTTAATCCATAAATAGTTTTCTGGGCGAATTTCTCTTAGCCATGCATTGCTTTCTGTACGATGTGTTGCGACATTTCTTGATTTCCAATTAATAAATTGGAATGGATCTTTCGGTTCATACACTTCACCATTATATAGCCTGATTTCATCAACAATCGGCACACCTTCAAAGAAATTCCCAGTAAAGGCACTCTTAAAGCCAGCCACTTTTTCATCGTAAAAATGGACTAGATTATTAAATTGATATTTTATATGATTGCCAGCATATTCATCACCTTGAGGCTCATATCTTCCTCCACGGTTCAAAACATAAACAACCTTTTTCCATTCATCCTGCTTTACAGCATTTTTCAATACATTCATATCGAAATATTTGCCAAGTGCCTTTTTCCTTGCCTTTTCAAAAATCGCAAGTTCCTCGGCATTCGCGTCTTGGACAGGCTTTTTGCCATCAAAGGCGATGTTGGCAACACGTTTAATGTAATAATCCTCAGGACAATGGAGACTAGAGCCATCGACAAATGCATGATCTCCAACCCCTGGAAGTTCCATTCCTTTTAATAAATCAATATATACTTGTTCGGTTGCCCGTGCATCAGGAACTACCCTTGTTACCGGCTGAACAAGTCCAGCAAATTTATACTTTAAGATCGGGAAAATATCTTCTGCATTCCAGCTTTCAAGATACGATAAATCAGGTAAAATAAAATCAGCATATTTCGTTGTTTCACCAATGACAATATCAGATGAAACAACTAATTCCACTACTTTCGGATCGCGGATGAATTTCTCCTGCATATTAGATCGTGGACCTGACATAATCGGCGAGGTTCTATTCACGATAATCGCACGAATTTTATATGGATAGCCTTCCGCAGCACTTGGCAATACATCATGAATTAGTTTATTTCCAATTGGATACCATGGACGTTTAGCTGGATACCCGTCTTTAGCAAAAAGGGAAGTTTTTTCATAAGGAACTTTATGTCTTGTCAATGGAATTCCCCATGATTTATTTGCATTTGGAACTGCTGCTAAATCATACCTACCTTCAGTAGCTTTAAATTTCGCACCCATTGCTGTGTCTCCACCCTTCCAGTCGTGATTACCGACTAGATGGTTTAACATATTAATCGCACGGACACTGTAATAGCCATTAGTATGCATAGCTGGTCCACGATAGGAATGAATGCCGACTTTTTTTCCATGGGAAGTGAATCCTCTCGCAATCTCAACGATTTGTTCAATCGAAATATCACATTGCTTCGAATATTCATCAAGAGATTTTTCCATTACCTTTTCTTTAAAAATTGTAAACACCGATTTAACTTTCACGCCATTTATTTCTGTATCTACTTCGAGGTCACCCTGTGTTGCATTTGTATGAATAACAGGCTTGCCATTTTCTAAGACGATAAATTCTTCCTCACCTAAACCTAAGTCTACTGCTCTTAAGAAAGGACGCTTCTTCTCGCCAACATTCACTAAGTAAGTCGCATCACTCCAGGTCACTTCTCCATCTAACTCAGCGGCATTTCCATTTGGATTGCGTAAATACATTTCATCAAATCGATTATTTTCGATAATCCAGCGGCACATCGCAAGCGCTAATGCACCATCACCACCAGGCTTAACCGGAACCCACATATGAGCCTTTTCGGCGGTTTTGCTAAAGCGAGGGTCAATCACAACCATTTTCATGCCTCGATCAATTGCGTTTGTTATTTGCGGAGCAAATGTTGTCGGACCACGATTGGCTGTTAATGGATTTGTGCCCCAAACGAGAACAAATTCAGCATTTTCATAGTCCGGAATCATCCGCTTCTTCTGTTTCGTCGCATCATGTGAGCGAACATTTCCCATTACACTTGTAATTCCGCAGTAGCCTCCATGATCATAGTAGTTGGCAGTACCGAGACTAAATCCAGCAAGCCTTTCAATAAATTCGCGGCGATGCCCTGCCATAACGACTATCTGATTGGATTTCGGCCCGAAATCAGGGTGATCTGTATCAATTAAAATATCTTTATATTTTGCCTCAAATTCGGCTTTCGACATTTCTTCATTCTTCAACTTTTCCCAATCAGCCATTACGGCTTCTTCAGAAGCAAATGCCCACATCTCCTTTAAGCCAGGTGTTCCAATATCTTTGCTTCCTTCGAGAATTTCTTTATAAGCTTCTTCCCAGCTAATCGACTTCCAAACACCGCTCCCTCGTTCGCCAACACGCTTCAATGGCTTTTGAACACGGTATGCATCATAAGCTGTTTGGATTCCAGCCTGCCCTTTTAGACATGTTTTCGCTCCGCGATGTGAGCGTCCTGATCGTGCAATATCTCCTGTTCCTCTTATAGCTTCTTCTAGTGGTGTATCATAGTTCATATGACCGAATGGCACCATACCAATTGGACTGTATTGGTTACCAGCAATTTTACGAATAATGGATGAATATGGACTGTTCGGATTACCTGAAACAATATACGTTTTGATCGTACATGAGGCATTACATTGCTGGCATGAAGTGAAAATAATATCCTCTGCCGAGTAGTCTTGATAGCTCGTCCCTATTCCATGACCATCATCTGTCCAAACACCGTTCATCACTTGTTTAACTGGGCCGACAAAAGCAGGACCAACGATGGCAACTGCTCCAAAAGTTCCTAGCGCTTTAAGAAACCCTCTTCGATTCATTTTGTCCTTACTCATGTACGCTCACCTCTTTATCATCTGAATCTAGTTCCTCAATTGGGAACAACTTCTCACCAATTGTATAGATGATGAGACACATTGCGATAAGACCGAATGTTGTCAGCCATTCAGACAAATTCGGATAATAGTTTCCTACTGGCATCCCTTCAAACTTTGGCATGATTAATGTTGGAATAACCATATTGAAACGAACCCCAACTACCCCGATGATCGTCATAATGGAGGCAAATAAAATCCAGCCTACTGACTCTCGGGTCTTCTTAACAAACAGAATAATGAGCGGGAAGAACATCGCTAAGCCCATTTGGAAAATCCAGAAGCTCCACCACCAAACACTGCCTGTCAATAATTTAATCGTTCCAAGCTCTTCATGACCTAGTCCATATATGCCAATTAAAAACTCATACCATACCATCACAAATTCAATTCCTAAAAATAAAGCAAGCATGCTGCCAAGTGAACGAACCATTGGAACATCTATTTTCTGTTTTTTTACTTTTGCTTTAATCACATAAATAGCAATAGATAATGCTGTTCCAGATACTAATGCCGACAAAATGAAGATGAGCGGGAATAGTCCAGAGTTTAAATATGGCTGTGCCTTCGCAACTGCAAAGATGGATCCAGTTCCTCCATGAACACCAAAAATCGCCAAAGGAATACCGATAATCCCCATGATTTTCAGCCGCTTTTTATCGCGAGCCTGTTCTGCAACCGTTATTTCCTTTTTATTAAAAGTAAGCATTCTCGCTAATTTCGCTTTAAAATGATCACCTTTTGCTACTTTCACTAAATCCTTACGCATAGAGAAATATAGCTCTAGCAAAAGCAATACGATATATACAATATAGAAATGAATCTCCCAAGACATCGTACTCAAAACATTCCAATAAATAACTGCATTCATTACATGGTCAGGTCTACCAATATCTAAGAAAACAAATGTTATCGCAGTAATCATACAAACGATTGCAGATAGTAAAGCTGAGCGACCAATTTTCTCAAACTTTTCCATGCCGAAGCCATAAATTAATGTTGATAATAAAAATGACCCTGCACTCATACCAATAAAATAAATATAGAAGGCAATCCATCCACCCCATGGAACGGTATTAGATAAATTAGTGGATGACATCCCTTGAAGAAAATATCCACTTATTATCGAATAAACACCGATTCCAAACACGATGATTAAAGCTGCCCACCAAATCTTCTCTATCATTCCTCCCTTTTCCGATTGCTGGGAAGGAAGCATACCTTTGTCAATACTCGCTTTCGAAATCATTTAAACCACTCCTTTAGTGAAAGCTCTAATTTTTATCGTAAATATACAACTCTAGGCTGAGTCCCTAATTCTTCCTTTAACCTGAATGCTCTTGGGCTTGCCGCAAGCTTGGAAACAACACTATTCGGGTCACTCATATCTCCGAAATAACGCGCATCCCCAATACATGTTTCGACACATGCTGGCTCTTCCCCACGTTGCAAGCGATGATAGCAGAAGCTGCATTTTCGAACAGTCTCTTCCGGTATCTTGCCTTTCTTTCTTTCTCCACGTTCCATGCCATATTCAGGGCTTGTCACATCGTTATAGCCTAACATTTCTTGATCATAGCCATCACCAAAATCATATGACCTCGCTCCATATGGACAAGCAACCATACAATAACGACAGCCAATACAGCGATCATTATCAATCGTGACAATCCCATTTTCTAATTTATATGTTGCTCTTGTTGGACAAACTTGAACACAAGGCGGCTTATCACACTGCATACAAGGTCTTGGCAAGTTTACTAATGAAATATTCGGGAAATCCCCCTTCATTGTTTCAAGCACAATATTATAGGACATTCCTGGAGGTGTTCTATTTTCAGACTTACAAGAGACTGTACAAGTATCACAGCCTACACATTTTTTTAAATCGATTACCATGCCCCATTTCGGCTCTTTTCCTTTTTTCTCTCCTGTATCTTTACTAGGGACATCGCCTGCATAATGATCACCGAATTCTTTTATTAACGATGCTGAATATACTTTATGGAAGTCCTCAATTTTTAACTTTCCATTAATAACCCTTCTTGCATCCCGTGCCATATTTACACCTAGTTGTGAATCATAAGGGCTTTTTGATAGTACTTTATCTGCATCAGGTACAAAATTATCGGCAAGTTGATCGTAATCTTCTGGGTTTAAACCGCCTCTTTTTATAAGAACCATTGCGAAAACTCCTTTCTATTTTGATACTGTTTCCTTTACGTCCTTTATTTCACTTTTTACATCATTAATTTCATTCTTCACATCATCTGCGACATCATTTGTCAGCTCACGAGCAGATTTTTTAAATTCTTTTAATGTTTGTCCTACTGCACGGCCAATTTCAGGGAGTTTTTTCGGTCCAAAAATAATTAATGCCAACACAAGGATTAAAATAAGACCCGGAATTCCAATATTTGATAACATCTTGCCACTTCCTCTGCATTTATTTATTACACTGTTATTAATGCAAGTTGCGTGCCAAAACAATTGAAGTTTATAATTAAGCAAAAATATGATAGAAAAGTATTGATAGTACTAGGGGTCCAATATCTTTTTCTTGCAAAAAAAATAAAAATGCAGCAAAAGGGAGCACCCTTTGCTGCATAAATAATCATGCCAAAATGTCACAACTAAGACATTATGGCATATGTCAGTTTGTCATGTTCTTCAAATGATATTGTTCAATCTTCCGATATAAGTTTCTTACACTTATCCCAAGCACTTCTGCTGCCTTCGTTTTATTCCAGCCCATACTTTCTAATACAGCAGCAATATGTTCCCTTTCTATTTCCTCCAATGAGCAAAAATCCTCAAAATGCTCGTTAGCTTCCCCATTTTTTCTTAATGGTAGAAGCATATCATGAGCTTCAATAGTATCTCCGCTCGATAATAGGAGTCCACGTTCAATTAAATGATGAAGTTCTCTCACGTTTCCAGGAAAATGATAGTTTTGCAGTTGAACTAACGCATCCTGTGATAGCATTTTACCTGAAAATTTCCCTTGCCTTAGAAAGTATTCAACAAGTAAAGGGATATCTTCCTTCCTATCTCTTAAAGGTGGAATCGTTAAGTTCACAACATTTAATCGATAAAATAAGTCTTGACGAAAATTCCCTTCTTCAACTTCCTTCTCAATATTTCGGTTGGTCGCTGCAACGCTGCGGACATTAACCTTTCTTTCTCTAATATCTCCAATTCTTCTAAACTCGCCTAGCTCCAAAAACCGAAGAAGCTTCACTTGCAACGCAAGTGGCATTTCACCTAGCTCATCAAGAAATAATGTCCCTCCATCTGCTGCTTCTACAAGTCCCTTTTTATCTTGATTTGCACCTGTAAATGCGCCCTTTACATGACCGAATAATTCACTTTCAAGCAATTGTTCTGGAAGAGCCCCTGAGTTTATCGCGACGAAAGGCTCGTCTGCTCGATTTCCCCAGTAATGTAGAGCTTTAGCAAACAGCTCTTTACCTGTTCCACTCTCACCTTGAATAAGGACAGGCACATCACTATTAGCGATTCTTCTCGTCAGTTCAATGACTTCCTGGAATATCGGGCTTTCCCCTATTATTTGAAAATCATTGTGCTGTCTAATGATTTTTTTCATACTTTCATTTTTTTCTTTTAATTTCTTATTTTCCTCTGCCTTTTGAATAATTAATTCTAGCTCTGATAAATTATAAGGCTTTGTTAAATAATCAAATGCACCATATTTCATCGCTTCAATGGCTGTTTCAATTGTTCCATGGCCAGTCAGCATTAAAATTTCTGTTTCAGGCACCTTTTTCTTCGTTTCTTTTAATAGTGTTATTCCATCCATTTTCGGTAAACGAATATCATAAATCGCAATATCATAAAATTGTTGTTGTAATTTTTCTAAAGCAGCTTCTGCAGTTTCAGCCGCATCTACTATATATCCTTTTCTACTTAATCTTTTTACGAGAAGATCGAGTAAATCTTTTTCATCATCAACAATTAATAGCCGAGTATTACTCATTTATAATCCCCTCCTATATCAATCTATGTTCTGCTAATCGGGATTTGGACTTTTACAGTCGTCCCCATTCCTCGTTTACTCTCTACATTTATTGTTCCTGCAAATTCTTCAACAATTCCGTAGCATACCGATAATCCAAGTCCTGTTCCTTTGCCAACAGGCTTCGTTGTGTAAAAAGGATCAAATACCTTTCCAAGTGTCTCGTTAGTCATTCCACAGCCATTATCCTTTACATATATGCAAATATGCTCTTCTTCAACTTGAGCCACTATATAGATGAAACCATTGTTTTCGATAGCATCCATTGCATTATTTATTAAATTGACAAGAACTTGCATAAGCTTTAAACTATCGCCCCAAAAAATGGGTAAGTTCTTTTCGATATCGACTTCTAGTTGAATTTGCTTCTTTTTCAATGATGCTTCTACAAGACTAATACTATTTTGGATCGTTTCGTTCATATCAATTTTTGCCACTGTCCAATTCGTCTTTCTTGAGAAGTTTAATAGATTGCTCGTAATGCGTTTGCATCTTTCCGTATTTTCTTTTATTTTCGTTAAGTAAAAAGCCATTTCTTCCTCATTTAATTCTTCATCATGCTGTTCAATACGGTCAATTAAGTCCTCCGCATACACATTTATCGTCGCAAGCGGGTTATTTACTTCATGAGCAAAGCTTGAGGCCATCAAACCGAGTGCACTTAATTTATCTGTTTGAATCATTTTTTCCTCCATTTGCTTTTGCTCTGTAATATCCTCAATCACAACAAGATATTCTCCTTCTCCTTCTAGAGCATGATTTAGCGCAAAGACACGGTGACGAAAAAGCCTTTCCTCTCCGCCCTTCCCCCTCATCCGCATGACTGTGTCTCCATTCCCTTCAAGCTCTGGACAAGTAATCGGACATTCTTGACACGCCTGTTTTTTCCCACCTATTAACTCATAGCATGGGAAATGGAAATTCTCTAGGTTAAACCAGCTTTTAAGCATTGGATTCATCCATGATACTTGATAATCTTTCGTCACAAGTGCCAGTCCCGCCTCAATTCCATTGACGACAACACTTAACCTTTCTTTTTCTTGCTCAAGCCTCAATGATTTTTCCTGGAGCTCTTCACTCATTTCATTAAAGGAGTGTGAAAGCTTACCTAGCTCATCATGACGATTTACATTCAGGGGAGCTGGTCTGTTCCCTGCTTTTAAATGATTCATTCCTTTTTCTAAATCAACGATTGGTGTCGTAAAATATAACCCTGCATAAATACTAATAAGGCTGACAATAAGTGTTACAAGTGCTACTGCATATAAACCAGTTCGAAACATATCATTAATCGGTTTATAGGCGGTTGTCTTTGGAAGCTCCATCACCAATGTCCACCCTAAATTATTAATCTCTGCTTGAACACCAAGTACTTCTAATTTATTTGCCTCTGAACGCTTTTGCCAAAGCTTGCTATAATCTTGATGTGCAATGACTTTCCCATCTTGATCTAATAAATATAAATAGGAGGAAAACTCTTGTCTTAACGACGAGATTTTTCCAATTATTTTTTGCAGCTGAATGATAACGCCAATCGCTTTTTGCTGCTCATCCTCTATATAAGGGATTGTCAGCTTCATCACCGGCTGCCCAAATTGATTAAACTCGACTTTCCCATAAATTTTGCTCTTTGATTGGAAATCAAACCACATTTCATTAGAAAACCATTGTTCATTTTCGTTCGGAATATTTAAGTTGTAACGAGAAAGCTTTTTCGTTACAAATCCTTTTTCATCTGTCATAACAAGCTCTTCAATTGATTCATTTTGCTGTAACAATTCATAAAATACGCTTTGCTGTTTTGACTGCTTATTAAGAGTCGAAGCAATTTGAAGCTGTTGAAATGTTTGACTAAATTCTAGTTCAATTTCATTCGATAAATTTTGAAGAAGTAATGTCTGTTTATCCATTATTCTATTTTCCAAATCAGCCTTCACATGAGAATAATAATAAAAGCTTAGCAGTAAGAGCGGCAGTGTAGACATACATATACCAAAAACAAGAACCTTTATCCGAATTGGTTGGGAGGAAAGCCAATTAGTCAGCCCGTTTTTCATTGCTAACGTCCCTCCTCATGTGGATAGATAAAATTTGCAATCGGGATTAGCTCTTGATTAAGCTTTACACCTAATTCATTACAAACACTTTGATTAAGATAAAAACGGATCGTATCTGGAAGCTCAACAGGAATATCACTTGGAGAATTTCCTTGAATGATTAGGCTCACATATCTTGCAGCTTGGTATCCTTGATCAGCAAAGCTTACTCCATAGCTAGCCAATATCCCTTCTTCTACCTCTGTACCATATACACCCATCGTTGGGATTTTATATTTTCTAGAAAACTTGGCAATTTCACCTGTTAGTGATTCTATCCGAAATCCTGGCAACATGAGCAAGGCATCTTTTTCTTGCACCGTTTTGCTTAATTGAACAAGAAAATCGGGCTCACTAACATTAATCGGATTGATTTGTAAGGAAAGCTTATTTGCTGCTTCTTTTACATTTTCAAGGCTTAGCACACTTACTTTCGTATTTTTGTCGTAAAGAACGTGGAATCTTTTTGAAGTGGGGACGAGCTCATGCAAAAGCTCCAATCTTTTTCCTGATATACTTGTATGATAATTATTGATTCCTGTAAATAGCCCTCCCGGTGAACGGTAATCTTCAATAATACCAATTTCCTTTGGAGCAGCTACACCCGCAAAAACGACAGGAATCTTCATTTGATGTTTTTCTAGTTTTTCTTTCACGGTTAATGTTTCTACTCCACCGAGCGTTACAACTATTTGCGGTTTATTTTTTAATAGCTCATCAATTTCCTTTCTTAATTTTGTTTCATCATCATTTGCATTTATAACAACAAATGTAATCGACTTCTCTTCATAACCGAGATCCGCCAATCCTCTTTTTAAGCTTTTAAGTTTTTCTATTCTACTATCGCCAATCATTACTACCCCAATTTTTATCGGGGATTGTTCTTGTTTGCTAATGAGATTATTGAAAAGGAGACTTGCTGTAATGAGTAACAATATAAAAAAGTACCATTTTGTTTTCATAATATAAAACGTCACCCCTCCTCACTATACCGAAATAAACTCATGGATTAGCTTGTTAAATAGGATAATTATATGAATTTTTACAGAGAAAAGCGAAAGCGCCTTGTTCAGCGACGTACGAACTGGACTGACCCCGACGAGTTCTCTTAAAGAAAGCGCCTTCTAAACAATCAATGTCAAATTGTTTAGAAGGCGCTATCATTATTATATTTTAAATGTGTGTACAGCATCTCTTAATTCTTCAGCCAATTTACTCAAACCTTGTGAAGAGGCATATACTTCTTGCATTGAAGCACTTTGTTCTTCTGTTGCTGCTGCAACGTTTTGCGCAGAATTAGAAGTACTATGAATTTTGTTTGTCATCTTGTCTAATGAATCATGGATCTCTTCTGTACCTTTAACCAATTCCTGTACTGCTTCTGATACCGTATTTATTTGTTTATCAACAAGCTGAATGGTTTCATTGATGTTCCTAAAGGATTTTTCTGCTGTTGTTGCTAGCTGCAATCCTTCGTCAATAGCTAATCTTCCACTTTCCATAGAGTTTACTGACAGCTCGATATCTGTCTGTATTCCAGAAATCAATTTTTTAATTTGACTGGCAGATAAGTTCGATTGTTCAGCAAGTTTTCTTACTTCATCAGCAACTACTGCAAATCCTCGTCCTTGGTCACCAGCTCTTGCTGCTTCAATCGCAGCATTTAAAGCGAGCAGATTCGTTTGTTCGGAAATCTCAGTAATCATGTTAATAATCATACCAATTTCTCTCGATTTATCATGTAGTTGAACAATATTATTAGATGTCGTTTTTGTCATCTGATCAATCGTCTCAACTTGTTTTCGTGTTCTGCCAACAATTTCAATTCCTTGCTCGGAAGCCCGTAAATTGTTTGCAGTTGATTGTTGAACTTCTACTGAGCTGTCTGATATTTGTTTAATTCCAGAAGTCATCTGGATGACCGTTTCATTTAAATGATCTGTCGATGCCACTTGTTCATTTGCTGAATTTGCCACATCCTGCAATGAAGCAGCAATCAGATCACTTGCTTTTGCTGTCTCTTCAGCACCTGCGAATAGTTGTTCTGATGAAGCAGCAAGTGTCTCAGCTGATTCACGCATTTTATACACGAGATGAATAAGATTTTCCCTCATCGTACTATAGTTAGCTGCGAGAGCCGATATTTCATCTCCTGTTCGATCATTGACTGTAAATGTAAAATCCCCTTTTCCTGCGCTTTCCAAAGCCGCTCCAACTTGTTTAAGACGTTTTTTTATTCGATTTGAAAAAATAATAGTAACGATTGTTGCTACGATGATAAATATGATTAGTGTTGAAAATAGTGCGGTATTTACTTGTTTTAAGGCAGTTCCAACCATTTTAATCGGAGCCCCCACATACCACATTCCAATAATCGAACCATCTTTATCTTTTATTGGCTGATAAGCCGTTTGGTACGTGTGACCAACTACATTTGCCTCACCATAATAATTATGGCCATTCACTAACGTATGGTTAATAACTTCTTGACTAGCCTCCGTACCTATCGCTCTTTTCCCTTCCGCTATTACATTTGTGGTTACCCTCTTATTACCAAGGAAAATCGTGACTGTTCCGTTTGTAAGCTCACCAATATAATCAACCATTTCAGTATTATTGTTTGCGAGAACAGAACCTTTATAAAGCTCGCCGTCCTTTACATTCCAATCCCCTGGATATTTTGCTTCAAGCGCAATATACCCTAGCTGCAGGTCACCTTTCGCTTTTTCTGTCGCTGTCGTTTTTATAACATCTGTTACGAAAATATTTAAAATAGATGAAATGAAAATTGAAAATAATAATAACAACGAAACAACTAGAATATTAAACTTTGTACCAAGTCGCAATGCTAATAATCGCCTCACACAACCATCTCCTTCCCGTTAAGAAAATTCTACAAGAATTGACAATATTAACAATAACTATTTACACTATTTCATAAACATTTCATAAATTGAGTAATATTTTATATTAATAAATTGCTAATAGTGTTATTTTTTTCAGTGGGTTTTCAATCTCTTCATTAATGGATAAAATAATATTTATGTAATATCCTCTATAAGGATACAGACTCGGAGGAATAGCAGATGAGAGAAATCAATATAGAACAGTTTATCAACTTAAAGAAAGCAATTCCTGTTGATGTGAGATCACCTGAAGAATTTAATGAGTTCAAAATTCCAGGAGCAGTAAATATTCCGTTATTTTCTAATGAAGAACGTGTTGAAATTGGAACGGTTTATAAACAAATTGGATCTGACGAAGCGAAATGGAGAGCAATGGAAATTGTCTCACCAAAAATCCCAGATTTATTACGCAAAATTAAGGATTTACTAGCAGACAATCATCATCCGGTTATTTATTGCTGGAGAGGTGGAATGCGAAGTAAAGCAGTAGCAACCTTCTTATCTTTCTCTGGCATTTCCATTCCACGATTAATTGGGGGATATCGAGCTTACCGCCAATATATTTTGGAAAAAATTCCAGAATTGATCCCCGATCAAGCGATTACGCTTCATGGAATGACTGGTGTCGGTAAAACGGAGGTTTTACATAAATTAGGCAAAAAGGGATTTCCTATCATAGATCTAGAAGGACTAGCTGAGCATCGCGGGTCTATATTTGGTACGTATGGATTAGAGACGGGAAACAATCAAAAAAACTTTGATGCACTTTTATTTCAAACATTAACTGAAATAAATGGTAAACCATATTTCATTATCGAAGCAGAAAGTAAACGAATAGGCAAAGTTGTCCAACCTGACGAACTATTTCACAAAAAACAGCAAGGTATAAATATTAATCTTCAAGCCTCATTGAATTCTCGAGTGGAACGGATTTATCATGAATACGTAATGCCTTACATCCATGAAGTTTGGTTCCAGGAGAAGGTAATTGAACGTTTTTCCTATATAAAAAAACGAATAAAGGATCGAGAAATTATTTCTATTCTTGATGAGGCTGCAACATTTGAAAACTATAAATTGTTCATTAAAACTCTTTTAGAGAACTATTATGACCCTCGTTATTCTTATAAACAGCTGGAGTACGACGGCCCTTTCTTTCATGTAGAAGTAAAAAATAGCGATGATGCGGTTGAAGAAATCATGAAAATTATTGAATCAAGAAAAATCAAAACACGATAGAATCGTGCTTTTCAGCTTGAAAAAAGAATAAAATTATTAAAATTTATGTATATTTATTTAATTCTCAATGATATTATATGTTAAAATATTAATATCTTTTTAATTATAATGTTCTTAATATGGAACTAATTCATTGATATTGTTATAATTAAAGTAGATAACATGATAAGGTGTGTGAGATTGGATGATCGGTGAACGAGTAAAATTACTCCGCAAAGAAAAGAAAATGTCGTTATCCGAGCTTGCAGAACAAGCTGGCGTTGCCAAGTCTTATTTAAGTTCACTTGAACGAAACTTGCAAACGAATCCTTCAATACAATTTCTTGAAAAAATAGCTGCTGTGCTTAATGTGCCAGTTGATCATTTAATACATGAACAACCAAATACTGAAGAATTAGATTCCGATTGGCTTAAAATCGTGCAGGAAGCAATGAATTCTGGTGTGACGAAAGATCAATTTCGTGAATTTCTCGAATTCAATAAATGGAGAATTGATCAAAATAAATAGAGCAACGATAAAAAAGCGATTAACAAAAGGATTGCTTATATAGAATATCACGCCCTTATGTCATTGTTGACCTGCTGCATTTGCCCTCAGGCTTAAAACAAGCCCATTGTGCTACGAATTAGAAATGGAGGTGCCGCTTTTGCGGCACTCATTTATTGCTTCTGAAAATAAAAAGCATTCCCTAAAACTAACATCCTCCAAGGAATACTTCCTAAAACCTATTATATTTATCGCCCTTCTACAAGAACCTCATGCTCTCTAAAAAGAAATCTCCTAATTTCTTCTTTCTTAATCCCTATATTTTTTGCCTCCATTATTAACTGTAGCCACTCCCTATCCATTTCCTCATTTTTATGTACTTCCTTTGTCTCAACCACAGTCTCTCCCCCCAAAATACGAATGTATTCTAGGCAAAACTAGCCATATGAATACTGTTGTCATCTCAATTGTCTTTCCCCATTAGCCATAAACAATATGAATATGATTTTCTAT
Organism: Cytobacillus sp. Bva_UNVM-123; assembly: GCF_046351715.2. NCBI lineage: Bacteria > Bacillati > Bacillota > Bacilli > Caryophanales > Bacillaceae > Cytobacillus > Cytobacillus sp. Bva_UNVM-123. Next base: position 1,264,222 of record NZ_CM177772.1, on the reverse strand, counting down.
GTACTAATAATCCTTTTACTATTCAAATTTTAATCGTATTCATATTTTTATTGTGTTACTTTTTGTCTACTCAAATAATTAGCAAGCCCAATTTTTCTTTGATTATTTAACATTATTCTACAATTTTCTTAATAACTTTACTTTTACAATCATTGAAAATAGGTAGCCGGTACTTAATCACCATGAAATACGCCAAAAATTTTGTTGAATGAAGTCGTTTTTTTGGAAGAAACAGACAAAATAAGTGATAAATCTCACTAAGAAAATTTAATTAATTCTCTAAAAACTTTCTTTTTCAATATTCTCTATGTTCATTCCGTTATTTATTAAATAATCTAATACTTCTTTTTTCTCAATTCCAAGGTTTCTTGCTTCGATTATTAATTGAAGCCATTCTACGTCTAATTCGGAAATATTTGATGTTGTTTCAAGCACAAATTTTCCCTCCATTTTAGTTTTCTTCCTTATTATTTTGAACAGTCACATATTCATTGTTTTGATAACACTTCATTTTCTTTTGAAAAGGAAATGAGTTTACATTAATTCGTTCCATTGTCATAGCATTAAAGAAAGGGTATGTTGTCAAGTCTTGTCCACAAACTGGGCATATCCATTTTCCCATTTCACTACTGCTAAATGACGGGCGGTTACATCGATCACAGTTTTTTTGATACATTGAGCACCACCTTTAAAACGTTCTTTTTAACGAACTTTCAAATTGAGTATAGTCCAGATGTATTATTTTTTAAAATTCTAAATTCAGTCATTTTTTCGTTTTAAAGAACGATTTTCTCAGGTTTTCTCTCGTTTACTTTAATTATCTTAATTTTTTGTATTTTTTATTGAACAGTTTGTTCGTTATAATGAAAACATGGAATATAAACAGAGGGGAAAAAATAAATGGTAGGAAACCGTATAAAACGATTGAGGCTTGAAAAGGGATATTCCATTAATGAACTCTCTGATAAAGCCGGTGTTTCAAAATCATATTTAAGTTACATAGAAAGAGGGATTCAGCAGAATCCATCTTTACAAGTTCTTTCAAGACTAGCTGAAACTCTTGATACAAATGTAGAAGACTTGTTAGAACAGAAGAAAAGGAGGAAAGAAATAGAAAAACGCACCATTGATCAGGAATGGATTCAACTTGTAAATGAAGCAATTCAGCAGGGATTTACAAAAGAGGATTTTAGTTATTATTTAGATTTCGTTAAATTTAAGAATAGGAGTCGAAATATTGATTAAAAAAATAAAGGCCACTCAATGCAACATCGTGACAGAGCTTGGCCTTTATCATATTATTTTTGTTGAAGGGATACAGCTATTTTAGCTCCAACTTCGGCATTATGCTTAACAAGTGCAATATTTGCAATTAAGCTTGTCCCTTTCGTTAATTCCTTTACTTTCCCTAATAAAAATGGTGTTACTTTTTTACCACCAATATTATTTTCTTCTGCTTCTTTTAATGCTGTTTCAATTGTGGATGTGATTAAGCTCTCCTCCAATGCATCTTTCTCAGGAATTGGATTCGCAATAACGATTCCACCATTTAAACCAAGCTCCCACTTTGTTCGAATCATTGCAGCCGCTTCTTCTGCTGTATTCACACGATAATTTACCGAAAATGGACTTGTTCTCGTATAAAAGGCAGGAAGGACATCTGTTTCAAACCCGACGACAGGAACTCCTTGTGTTTCAAGATATTCTAATGTTAAGCCAATATCTAGAATAGACTTTGCACCGGCACAAACAACCGCAACATTCGTTTTTGCAAGCTCTTGTAAGTCTGCAGAAATGTCCATCGTTAATTCTGCCCCCCGATGAACGCCGCCAATTCCTCCAGTAACGAACACTTCAATCCCTGCAAGCTCTGCGCAAATCATTGTAGCGGCAACAGTTGTCGCACCGTTTTTCTTATTAGCTATTAAAAAAGGAAGGTCACGTCTACTCGCCTTCTCAACATCTTTACTTTGAGCTAAAAATTCTAATTCTTCGTTTGACAGACCAATTTTAATTATTCCATCGATAATCGCAATTGTTGCGGGAACAGCGCCATTTTGACGAATAATTTCTTCTACTTCTTTCGCTGTTTGCACATTTTGAGGATATGGCATTCCGTGTGAAATGATCGTAGATTCTAGTGCAACAACAGGCTTGTTTTGTTTTTTTGCTTCAAGTACCTCATCGGAAAAATGTAACCAGTTTTCTAACATGATGTGAAAGCTCCTTTTTAATAGTATTGTTTATATAATTCTTGTAATCGAATCTCATTTAAATTCGGATTAACTGTTTCATGTGACTGAAGGGTTAGGCTAGAACATGAAATTCCAATTTTACATGAGTCTTCTGTGTTCAACCCTTTCAAATGACCAAACATAATTCCCGCAACGAGTGAATCACCTGCACCTGTTACATCGACAACTGTTACATGAGGAGGGCGCAGTTTACCTGATTCATCCTTTGTAACATAAATCAATCCTTTATCCCCTCGAGTAATCACCACTTTTTCGACTCCTTTGCTCATGATGAGCTCTGCCGCTTTAAAAAAGTCATCATCATTCTTAATGGTCATTCCAGACATGGCTTCAGCTTCATCTTTATTAGCAATGAGCCAAGTAACACCATGTAGCTTTTGTGGGAGTTTTTTTATTTTCGGTGCAGAAACAGGTGTGATGCATAGTGGTATATTTTCCTCATGACAACGATTAATTACTTTTTCCAAAACATTTGCTGGAAAATTTGTATCAATCACAACCATCTCAACAGCTGCAACATAACCCCATTTTTTTTCTACAAACTCAATATCAACAGAATCGTAAATGGACATATCTGCAAGAGCTATTGAAAGTTCACCAGTACTATCTAGAACTGCTGTATACGTACCTGTTGCCATATCTGGTGAAACATGTGAAGGATTCATATCTACAAAAGATTTTGTATAATCAAGAAGAGATTCTCCTTCACTATCCTTGCCGACAATTGTCATAAGGGAAACGTTTACTCCAAGTCTCCCTAAATTCTCAGCAATATTGCGGGCTACTCCCCCGAACGACTGTGTGCTTTCAGCAGGGTTAGACGTTCCATATTGAAGATTATTTAATACTTGTATCTTTCGGTCGATATTTGAACCACCGATGCATAAAATTTCCTTCTTCTCTGGAAGAACATATGCACGTCCCAGCAGTTTTCCTCCTTTCGTTAAAGAAGAAATATAGCCAGCTACCGCTGATCTTGACAACTTTGTTTTTTCAGCAAGATCAATTTGCGATATAAACGGATCTTCTTTAATAAGCTGCAATATTAACTGTTCTTTTTCATTCATAAAGATTCAGCCCTTATACAAAAAATTCTCTTTTACCTATATGACAGTCATTAAACAAAAACAAACTTATGTTTATATAATAAACCTTTGTTTATTATTTAGCAACTGTTTTAAGAACCCCTTTGCTTATTTTGTGAGAAAAATACCGATTAAATCTCACTCTTTGCACTCATATTTTTCATCAATTAATCACATTTATTCAGTAGACTACCTTTGATACACTGAGAACAAAGTGGAGGGACAAGAAATGAAGAAATTAAGTTTATTATTTTTTTGTGCTTTATTTGTTTTAGCTTTATCTGCTTGTGGAAGTAACAGTACAAATGAGAAAGTGGTTAATGAAAAAGAGCAAACAGATGGAGCAAATGAGACAGCAAATATCGAACCGATCGAGCCAACAAAAGACGATGTATGCGCATTTTGCAGTATGAAAGTTTATACAAAAGAAGAAGAAATGGGGGTTTTCACTGCACAAGCCATTGATTCAAAAGGAAAGCACCTCTTCTTCGATGATTCTGGATGTTTATTGAACTATGAACGAGAAACAGGTGAAGCTTTTAAGAAAATGTGGGTTCGTGATTATATAACAAAGGAATGGATCAATGCTAAAGAAGCTGTCCCTGTATATGGTGACATACATACACCGATGAAATACGGCTTTGCTTTCTTTGAAACAAAAGACAGTGCTCAAACATTTATTAGCGAAAATAGCAATATGAATCTCGCCATTTCCACTTGGGATGAGATTGATAAAACTTCTAATGAAAGATATAAGAAAATGGATGGTGAACATGGCGACGCCCATCATGATCATGACCATGAGCATGGTGATGATCATGATGAGGAGCATGGAGGAGACAGTCATTAATTTAATACATTATATAGAAAACCGCTGCGTCATTCGCAGCGGTTTCTTATCTGCCTACAGCTTTTTGTTTTTCGAAAAATACTTTTTCAAGTGGCGTATAATCTCCATTCATCTTTGTAAGCTTTGCCACTTCTTCATAGTACAGAAGCTTTCCTTCCTCAAGAAAAACGGCAGAATCTGCAATTTCTTCAACTATCGAAAGAATATGAGAAGAAAAAAGAATCGTTTTGCCGCTTGCTTTTTCTTCTTTCATCATTTCTTTAAAACGAAAAACCCAAAACGGATCAAGCCCGTTCGTCGGTTCATCCAGAATTAAAAGGGGGGCATCTGATAGAAGTGCCTGGGCAAGTGAGAGTCTTTGCTGCATTCCCTTTGAATAATGTTTAATGAATTGATTTCGATCATCGAATAAGCCGACCCTCCTTAAGCTTTCCTCTACCCGCTCTTCACCAATCCCTTGCAATACAGCAAAAAATTTAAGGATTTCCAAACCTGTTAATTGTTTTGGAAAAACCATATCATCAGGCATATATGAAAAAAACGCTTTATATTGCATACTCATCGTGTCAGCCTGTTTATTAGCGATTTTTATCATTCCAGCACTCGGTTTCATAATCCCTGTCAACATTTTAATAAGTGTGCTTTTACCTGCTCCATTTCCACCACAAAGAGCAAGGATTTCTCCTTTATTCACCGTAAAAGAAATTTCACCAATTCTCTTATGTTCATTATATTTTTTCATTATATTGGCTAGTTCGATTAAAACATCTTTATTCATGTCCGATTCTCCTTTTGATGAGAAGGTGGCTAAATAGGAGGGGGACACTAATCCAAAAAACAGTCGCCATTATGAATAAACTTTTTCCGATCCAGCCATTTGCCCACACAGTTAAATCATATAATGCTGGTCCAAAAACAGATGCACCATCTAATGATAGAATGGCCCACACTCTTATTAATTCAACGGGATTAAGAAAAATAGATGTTGAAAGCATTGGCAATATCCAATCCTTTGTAATAAATAAACTAATTCCCATAACGATAAACTCATAAAATAATACACTGATTGCCCATATGATTAAGCTTAATCCTAATGCTTGAAAACGGGTTTTGGACCATAGCCCAATCAGCATTGATAAAGCTAAGAAAATGACAGCTAATAATAGCGAAAGACAATAGAATAATAGCAAAACTGTTATCGAGGATGCGGCATTTGCGATAAACATAACAATCGCTGCCGCGCCATAGCCAAACGTAATGACTGACCATATTGCGAGAAAAAGCCCCACATATTTACCGGTTAAAATCGTCTTGATCGATACTGGATACGTTAATAACAGCATAAGTCCTTGGTCTTCTTTGTCCCCGGCGAGAAATAAACTGCCAATTAGCAGCGCAATTAAAGGAATTAATAATAAATTTAAATTTAAGAGACTTGCCGACATCCGGCTGAACCCGTTATACCCTGTTTGCCCTGAATGACCGAAGAAAGTAACAAAAACAGCTAATAAAGCAAACAAAATGCCAAAGCTACCTAACCATTTACTTCTTAATATGAGTGTTAACTGCTGTCTAGCTATTTGATAAGTCGTCATTGCTCCCAGCCCCATTGATGCTTTAATAGTCTGTCATAGTCATATAACTCCCCCATTCCTTGTTCCTTCATATAGTTCTCAGCCTGTTCCTTATCCTTGAACGTCACAACTCCATTTGCCATTGGTGTCCAAAAATCAGGATGATAAACATGATAAGCTTGTTCAAGCTCGACCCATTCACCTGTCTCTGAATCTCTCACATATTGTTTTGCAACCTTATCGTTCGAAATCTTCTGATCACGCTCTAAAAACTCAAGCATACAGCCGATATCATCAAATTTATATACATCCCCATCTGTTGAAATGATTTCTGTTGCATAATACTCGTGAGCAATTCCCATATTACATATTTCACATACATCAATTTCAGTATTTATTTCTACTGGCTCAAAGGATTTATCGCTGCCACAACCTGATAAAAACATGACACCTAGTACTAGCAAAATAATTCTTTTCATCCCATTCGTCTCCCCTTCACGATAATGAATAATGAAGAAGCGATTAATAGCAGGCCAATAAACAATGTGGATATTGTCGTTTTAGCTTCTTTCATTTTCATATTTTCTGCCAATTTCACTGGCTCAACTAACGGTTTTTCATCATATACATTTACTGTTCCAATTGACGGAAACATAGATTCTGCTTTATTCCAAATTTTTATCGCAGGACTTTCAAAATAAAATTGCCAATGAGGATATTTTTGCAAAATTCGATCATAGATTGAACCTGCTTTATACGGAATCTCGCCAATCCCATCACCCGTTAAATCAAAGCTAGTGTAATCATCCCAATAGTTTCCCATTTCATTGTCATCAAGCCGCATATTGTGATTAGCAATTTTCGACTGAACGACATTTCCAATGAAATTATTTTCCCTTAATATATTTCCTTCATTTTCACTTTTAAATTGTAAGCCTACTTGATTTGCCGCTATAATATTTCTTTTGATATGCGTGTATCTCGCTTTTTCAAAATAAAGACCTGCGCTATTTTGTTTAATTTTATTTTCTTCCAGTACAATGTTGTCTACATCATAAAGAAGAACTCCTACCCCTCTGAAATGGAATTGATCAACTATTTCATTCCGAATGAACTGAAGATTTTTTGAATCCATCACCATAAAGCCTGTTATGTTTTTTTGAATTAAATTTTTTTCAGCTATAATATCTTCACTAAACATGAAGTGAAAGCCATACCTTGAATCTTTAACTATGTTTTGTTGAATTTGACTATTCGTCGTAAAATCAAAGTATATCCCGTCCTGAACATTGACAATTTTGTTATTCTCGATGAGATTTCCTTTTCCCTTATAAAGATGAATGCCATTTCCCCGTTTGGAAAAATGGGTAGGAAAACTTGAAATTTCATTATTTTTAATCGTATTGTTTGAGCTATTCTCTGAATAAATTCCATATAAAACATTCGTCATCTTGTTAGCCTCAATTAAGGCCCCATTTACACCCTTTAAAACAATTCCACTGTCATCTTTCGCTTTACCACTGTTTTGTATTGCAAATCCGCTCACACCTACACCATCAGCAGTTATTGTGATAACACTCCCGTTTCCATCTCCATCAATAATGACGCCTTCTTCCGCAATAAGCGTTAACGGTTTAGAGATAACGATTGATTCCTTGTATAACCCCTTTTTAACTTTTACGATATCTCCAGCCTGTGCATTATTAATCATTTCCTGCAATGTGGTGCCAGATTTGACCATTTTCTCGGCAGCCAAAACACGAGCATTTGATGAAATCATTAAGAAAATAACTAATACAGCTAGATAAAACCGTCTCCCCTTTATCAACTCACTCATAATTCACACCCTTTGCAAACTTTCCAAAACTTGAATGGCATATTGCACCATTAATCTAGCAAAAAATTGTGAAAGAATATTGAAATTACTATGGGGAATTAATGAAGTAGCTGAACGTTTGGGTAAATAAATTAGTGGGATTAATTCGGAATCCGAAATATTTTTCTAGACATTTTATGTAAAATATTATATAGTAAGAAAGTTAATTTATTCACACAGGTGGTCTTTTATTACATCATGAAAAAACAACCATTATGGACAAAGGATTTTTTGAGTATATCTTTCACTAGCTTTTTTCTTTTTATAGGATTTTATATTTTACTAACTACTTTACCCATTTATGTGTTAGAGGATTTGCACGGAAATGAAACGGAAGTGGGTTTAATTGTTTCTATATTTTTAATTGCTGCTGTTCTAAGCAGACCAATTACAGGAAAATGGGTTGATGAAATAGGAAGAAGGAAGATATTGCTGATTGCCATGAGCATATTTTCTATTTCGTCCTTTTTTTATTTTTGGGCAGATTCACTTCCTCTTTTACTAGGACTTCGATTTCTAAACGGGATTGGTTTTGGCATGGCAACGACGGCGACAGGAGCGATTGTGGCAGATATTATTCCAAATGAACGAAAAGGGGAAGGACTAGGCTATTACGCAACATTTATGAATTTAGCGATGGTCATTGGGCCATTTACCGGCTTAACCATTTTGCAATATGCCTCTATTAATTGGCTATTTATCCTATGTGCAGTGTTAGCCTTCATTGCTTTTCTCCTTTCAGCAACTGCAACGATTCCTGAAAGTAAACATGAAAAGGAAAAAACAGCTAGCAAAGTCTCATTTGCTAGTCTATTCGAAAAAAGTGCTATTCCAATCGCTTTGGTGACTGGAATTCTTGCTTTCAGCTACGCTGGAATTCTTTCATTTATCTCCATCTATGCCAAACAGCTTGGTCTACTTGAAGTTGCTAGTTTCTTCTTTGTCGTTTATGCAGCAGCTATCCTAGCTTCAAGACCTTTCACTGGTCGATGGTTTGACCTTTACGGGGAAAATAAACTTATTTATCCCTCCATTATTATTTTTGCAATTGGCATGCTATTGTTAAGTCAAGCACATCATCCGCTTACCTTTCTACTGTCAGGAGCCATTATCGGATTAGGCTACGGAACCATTACACCGAGTTTGCAAACAGTCGCAATCAAAAATGCTGCTCCTGAAAAAAGAGGGCTTGCAACGTCAACATATTTTACTATGCTCGATGCTGGAATTGGTCTCGGTTCTTATGTACTTGGAATGATAGCCGTGCATACTAGCCTTTCAACACTCTATTTCATGCTCACTTTTGTTATTTTGCTAGCTTTAGTTGCCTATCATCTTCTTCATGGTAATAAGGATTCGAAACGACAACAGCTCGTTCAATCTGAAACTAAAATCTCATAAAAGTGCACACACTTATTTATAAAAAAAACAAGAGGTGTCCCAAAAGGATAACTTTTAGGGGCATTCTCTTGTTTTTTGTTCTTATTAACTTGTCCGTTGATTTCCCGCAGGACGTTGAGTAATCATCTCAGAATTATCTCCGCACGAGAAAATGCGTATGCATTTTCGAGGAGTCTTCGCGTCTTCCACTCCAATCAACTCAGCGTAAAAATCGTTATGAACGACCTTTTGGGTCAGCTTGCTGTTCTTGGTAAAATTAAAATTTCAACTCTTCGATTTTTTGCTTTTCCTTCACTTGTATTATTTGGTGCTACTGGCTGAAATTCACCAAATCCTTTAGCACTAAACATACTAGGATCAAGCTTTTCATTTTTCAAAATTATTTTCATAAAGTTAATCGCTCTCATAACACTTAGTTCCCAGTTCGAATCAAAAGGAGCATTACCGATTGGAACGTTATCTGTATGACCACTAATAATAATATTTCTTGGTGGCTCCATAACAAGAAGATCTGAAATTTCATTAGCCACTTTAAGGTCTGATTCCCTTACATCTGCACTGCCGGGAGCAAACAAAACATTATCCCTAATTGACACTAACAACCCTTCATCTGTTAAGGAAGTATCCAATTTTCCAGATAGTTCATTCTGTTTAATATAGGAATTCACTTTATGCTGAATGACTGAAAGTTCCTTTTGATCAGCCTGCTGAAGTAAACTTTTGTCAATATCTAAACTATTCTCATCCTTTTTTTCTGGTTGTGCTTTGTCGCCTGTCTGCATTTTTGATTCAGGCATAGGCTTAGGAAATTCAAAAATCCCTGTTCCTCCAGTGAATGCAGCATTAAAAGCTTTCGATAGCTCTTCAAATTTTTGTGCATCAACAGAACTCATAGCAAACAAAACGATAAATAGAGCTAAAAGCAAAGTTAAAAGATCTGCATATGGAAGCAGCCAAGACTCATTAATATGTCCCTCTTCTTTACTTTTCTTTCTACGTCTACTCATCTTTATTCACACTACCTTCTGCAAGGAATAACTTTTTGTCCCCAGCAGGTAGATATGAAGCTAGTTTTTGTTCAATAATTCTTGGCGCTTCTCCTTCTAGAACAGACAGAATACCTTCAATCATCATGACTTTTAGTTTTGCTTCCTGCTTTGATTTTCGAATAAGCTTATTTGAAAATGGATGCCATAGAACGTACCCAGTAAAAATCCCTAATAATGTTGCAACGAATGCCGCACTAATCGCAGTACCAAGTGCGTCAGTGTCATTCATATTTCCTAGTGCTGCAATTAACCCGATAACAGCACCAAGAACTCCTAGAGTAGGAGCATAGGTACCCGCTTGGGAAAAAATTTGCGCACCAGCTGAGTGTCTTTCTTCCATTGCCTCAATTTCTTCATTTAAAATATCACGTATGTAATCTGCGCTCTGCCCATCTACAGCAAGAGAAAGTCCATTTTTCAAGAAAGGATCGTCGATTTCATTCGTCTTCGCTTCAAGTGCAAGCAGCCCTTCTTTTCTAGCTAACTGTGCCCAATCTGAAATCATTCTAATTAAATCAACTGGATTCATTTGCTGCTTTTCCTTAAAAATAATACCAAACAATTTTGGAACCTTTTTAATCTCACTTGTCGGAAATGCAATTGTCACACTGGCAACTGTTCCAAGAACAATAATTAATAACGCAGCAGGGTTTATTATAGCCATAGGGCTAACCCCTTTTAAAAACATTCCTACTCCAACTGCAATGATTCCTAAAATCAAACCAATTATCGATGTTTTATCCATTTTGCCCTCACCTATCTTAAAAAATCTTTAAATTTTTGTATTAGAAAAAATGAATACTCCTTTCTTATTTCGACATTTTTTTTATAAACTTTAGAACAAATCTATTAATTGTTAGAAAAACTTGCTTTCGGCGGGTCTTTCGGCGTGCTTAAATCGAGTAGGAGGGGGTGATTAACCCCCGACCTCTCACACCACCGTACGTACGGTTCCGTATACGGCGGTTCAATTAAGATGAGTAACGCAAAGATTCGTAACGAACTTGCAGACTTCTTAACCCTTGCTTTTCCCAGTAGGAAATGCCGAGGGTTCTGTGTAATATGGGGCTATTTGAAATTCGCCAGTAGCCTTTTCGACTGTTTCCCCACTCATATGCTTTTCCATAAGGAATGTTAAAGCGAGCGAGATTTCTGACTCTTGTTCGAGGGCTCTTCCAATTCTTCCAAAGGCACATTCGCAATCTTCTTTTAATCCAGCTGTCTAAAGATTTAAATATTGTTGGTGTCTCTGCGAGCGCGAAGTAACCACACCAGCCAGTTAGATATTGATTTAGTTTTTCAATGCGATATTCCATTGGAAATGGCATCTTTCTTGAGGTAATTTCTCGTATTTTCTTCTTCATTCGGTGTAGGCTTGTTTTCGCAATACGAACCTTCGGTTCTTTATGGTAGGTAAAACTAAACCCTAAGAACTTCCGATTCCACGGTCGGTCTACTGCTGACTTTTGTTCATTTACTTTAAGTCGTAGTTTTCCTTCAATAAATCGCTGTACACTTGCCATCGTACGTTCGCCTGCACGTTTACTTTTCACGTAAATATTACAGTCATCTGCGTACCGAACGAATTTATGACCTCGTCTCTCTAATTCTTTATCGAGCTCATCTAACACGATGTTTGAAAGTAACGGGCTGAGTGGACCACCTTGTGGTGTTCCTTCTTCTGTACTTGAAATCACTCCATTTATCATGACACCGGCTTGGAGATATTTTCGGATGAGTTTGAGTAATGGCTTATCTTGAATTCTTTTCGCTAATGTACTCATTAAGCGGTCATGATTGACTTTGTCAAAGAACTTTTCTAAGTCCATATCGACAACCCATCGATATCCTTCTTTCAAATAACCTTTCGCTTTTCGGACAGCGTCATGGGCACTCCGATTTGGTCGAAATCCATAGCTATTATCCGAAAATATTGGATCATATTCCTCTGATAATATCTGCGATATAGCTTGTTGAATCAAACGGTCTGTCACGGTGGGGATACCTAGTAAACGCACACCGCCGTCTGGTTTCGGGATTTCGACACGACGCACCGGTTGCGGTTCATAGGTTCCCGCTAGAATCTGCGATTTAATGGATTCCCAATTTTCGAGGATGTGCTCTCGTAAGGATTTTACGGGCATCATGTCTACTCCATGGCTTCCTTTATTCGCCTCAACTCGCTTGAGTGCTTGTATCATATTCAGTCGTGCTAAAATTTGATTCAATTTCACCATTTCGTTCCTTTCCGTGAATAACTTGTCTTCTTATAACCGCCTGAACTACACCCTCCATGAAGCACCTCATGGGATTCACCACTACCTTCATCATGTGAGGTTTCTCTGTTTTCTGTGTTCCATCATCCAGAACGGCATGCCAAGGGCTATTCTCTCTTAATTGTTCAGTCCTTCCAAATGGTTCTAGACCCATTTGTACTATGACCTCTGCTGACTTCTGATGATTCAGCTACTTGTCGCCAAGTAGGTTATGAAGGGTACTTCATGTTCTCATCAGACCTCCCCAGGTAAGAGTGCAATCTTTCCCTCCACCTATCTGCTTCATTTACTCTGTATCACCTTCGACAGAAAGGACTTTGTTTTGTTTCGCAAACTCGTCCAATGATACCTAGCCTCATATGAAGTTCGTGTTCCTCAGACCGGAGGTTTGCCGCCCGCTTCCTTCAGATTCTGCGTCACCACAGACACCCTTGCGTTAAGCTACTGCTACTTCTGCCTTCACAGTTCAGGACTTTCACCCTATAGATTGCACCCATGCTGGGCGCACGAAAAAAAGACAGGGCTACATACCCCTGTCTTTTTGTTCGTCACTTTTTATGAAAACTGTATACACATTAGCTTTCATACGACTGTTGCTTGTTTTGCTTAGTCAGTTTTCAACAATATTATTTTAGAAGAAGAAACAACCTCTTCTTCTGCAACAAAAATCACTTCTGCGTCTTCTACAGCAACAATCACTACGTCTTCTACGATCACTTCTACGACAACTTCTCCGATCAGTTCTCCGATCAGTTCTCCGATTTGAGAATACATTTACTCTGTTAGCATTAATATTCACTTCTTCAGCATTAATGACTCGTCTTCTTCCGTCGTGTTCTGGTTGATGGGACATAGACATTTACATTCCCTCCTTTCTTTTGACTACTATAAGATATGCTCCCACTGTCGCTTTGTATGGACAACCACCTAGAGAAAACCGCCCATTTTAATCAATAATCAAGCAATATTCGCCTAAATTAGGGATAGCTAAGTTTTTTAAGTTCACTTTTCATATAGTTATTTCTATCTGCAATATAATCACAAATAAACTCTGGTTCCATATCAAATTGTTCAATATGATCTTTTTTATAAGGGTCCTTTAACACAAATGGTCGAAGAAGGGAGTGTAATTCCATTATTTTAGGCTGCATAAAGTCGACTGCGAATTGGTGATTGAGGATTTGAAGCAAGTTATTATAATATCTTTCTCTAAAAGAAGGGACATCGAGAATTCTCGCTGATAACGTATTAAATCCTTCTATTCGTACATAGTCATATTCCATAATTTCCCCATGAACATCTCTCCCCCATGTTGCATCATAATCCCATGGCAGAATCTCAAATAAGCCCCTATCTCCATTTCTACACAAGGCGTAATTTTGGACAAACCCATCAAAGTTTTGAGTACATACTACCCCTGCAAGCCATAGTAAATACTTTTCCACATCCATGTAATTTCCAATTTCTCGTTCAAATTCTTCTCTTAATAGTGTATTTGCTTTAAAAATAAATTCTTGTAAGAACAAAATTTCTTCGTCCAATCCGTATTTTATTTCATACCCCATTCCTAGAGAGCGTTTTGGGGCATTATCATATTCACTTATTAACGAAAAATTGGCATCACCATCAATCGCATAGAAAACGGATGCGACTGGAATACTTCTTTTTTTAAAGAAGTATTCATCTACAGATTCTAACTGCAAATACACGCCTTCTTGTTTTCCATTTAACACTAGAAAAACATACTCTGCAGCTGGCGTCATAACTCCAATGGAGGAAAAGAAATCAAAGGAAAGCTTATTTCTGAGTAAAGAATGATCCTTATATTCCGCGTTTAAATGAAGTTCCTTTGCACCATTCCATGTTTTAGGCTTATAAAACTGGATATGATACGATTTCTTCTTAAACTCCCGAACATAATATCCTCTATATTTAATATCGATATCATGCTTTTTTTGATTTATATTTAATTTCCCGATTACAGATTTATCAGACCAAATATCTTTCTTCAAATCAATGAGATCTTTTGGGTTAATAAACAACTTATAAATAGGTATCTCTTCATTTTTCAATTTAATCACCCTTCGTTTGCCGTTATTTAATCGTATGACAAACATCTGAAGGGTGACATTCCTAATTATTCTGCTTTCCTAGAATATGCTTTCGTCTAAGTCAAACCTCCGCTAAAAATCGTATGCTATATAAAGGAAAAGAAGGGATGATGAGCTTTTGAAAAAATATAGTGAGGATGATATTCGTCAGGCAGTTAATGAAGTGATTGCTGCTGGAATGGAAAAGTTTCTTTATCAAGAGCCACTTTCTCCAAGAAGATCAAGGCAGTCCGATAAGAATACGCTTAATCAAGTACAAACAGAAAACGATTATGAAAAAAAGGATTAAAAAGCTTTGCTCATGCAGAGCTTTTTACATAGGAATTTTATTAAAGGGTAAGCTACTAAAAGAATGATGAAGGGAGCGTATAACATGTCTCGTGGAGAAAATTTTAATCACAAAAAAAAGCAGCATCCTGGCAATTTCCCTAAAAATGCTGTAATCGAAGGAAAAGCAACTGAAGCACAAGAAGATGAAGAATTTCTTGTTATTCAAGAGGCATTTAAAAACCGCATTGAAGGTCATGATGGAACTGAATTTCGTGAAAAATAATGATTCAATAGAGTCAGCTTAAATATAGAAAGCAGGGTCTAGAAACCAAAATGCTAGACCCTGCTCTATTCTATCGTGTTAGAGATGCCATATCAAAAGCTTTCAGCCATGCTGAACAAGCTTCAATATCTTTAGCAAAGATTCTGTCCTTTGAGATAGAAGGGATTGTTTTTCTCGCTTCTAAATAAAACTCTTTCGTTGTCGCAGCCATTTTCTCATAACCTTTATATTCTGCTGCCTGTAAGGCGCAAATAAGCTCGATCGCAAGAACATTATTGACATTTTGGATGATTTGATAGGCATGCCTTGCTGCAATTGTACCCATACTCACATGATCCTCTTGATTTGCCGAGGAAGGAATGGAGTCGACACTTGCTGGATGTGCCAATGTTTTATTCTCGGAAACTAATGCTGCAGCACAATATTGCATAATCATTGCACCTGATTGCAAGCCTGGCTCTGGACTTAAAAATGGCGGTAAATCATTAAGCTGTGGATTTACTAATCGCTCAATTCTTCTTTCCGAAATATTCGCAAGCTCTGCGACCGCAATTTTCATAAAATCCATTGCTAGTGCAATTGGCTGGCCATGGAAATTTCCACCGGAAATGACACTCTCTCCATCATCAAAAATCAGTGGATTATCTGTTGCTGCATTCATTTCAATTTCTAGCTTTTCCTTTACATAATCTAGTGCTTGAAATGTCGCACCATGAACTTGGGGAATGCAACGAATTGAATAAGCATCTTGAACGCGAATGTCCCCTTGCCTAGAAATTAATTTACTATCTGCCAAATACTCTCTCATTCTTCTTGCTGTATCGACCTGCTGATGATAGCCCCTTGCCCGATGAACTTTTTCATCAAAAGCATCAATAATTCCATTTAAACCTTCCATCGTGACAGCTGCAATTAACTCACTTTGATAGCTAAGCTTTTCCGCTTCCAAAAAGGCAACAATGCCCATGGCAGTCATAGCCTGGGTACCATTTATTAATGCTAGCCCTTCCTTCGCTTCTAAAGTAAGAGGGGTCAATCCTTCTTCTGTTAAAACCTCAAGTGCAGGTCTTCGATTTCCTTTATAATATACTTCTCCTTCCCCAACGAGAACTAATGCAAGATGGGATAGTGGTGCTAAGTCACCACTTGCTCCAAGCGATCCTTGCTGTGGAATAACGGGATGAATCTGCTTATTTACAAGCTCAAGCAATCTCTCGATAAGCTCAGGTCGTACACCTGAAAAACCTTTCAATAAAGCATTTGCTCGCAAAACGACCATTGCCCGTGAAACAGACTCTGGAAATGGCTCGCCAACTCCACACGCATGGGAGCGAATCAAATTCAACTGTAAATCCTTTACATCCTTTTGATTAATTAATACATCGCTAAATTTTCCAAATCCGGTATTAATTCCATAAATAACTCGTTCCTCTTTTACGATTTTTGTAACAGCAGCATGGCTCTTTTTTACTGCCTCCATGCTCTCTTCGGAAGCAACGACTTCTTCCATATTGAACAGTACCTTTTTTACTTCATTTAAAGTTAGTGTTTGTCCAGTTAATACAACCATTTTCTTCCTCCTCAATACATTAGTGAGATAAAGAAAAGGCTGAGTCTCAAACAAACGTTTGAAACTCAGCCTTTTTGTTCATTTTATTTACCATTCGAACATGATTTAGCATCTTCATCAACCCTATTAGGAATTTTTCCGAATATAATTAATCTTATGCTTTTATTTAACCAGTTGTCAATCTTTCTTTTACAATTTTTAACAAGTTAGATTATTAGATTGTTAATAGGCTAAAGGGAATTTTATTGCAGTAACAGCTTTCTATTAAAGATAGTCATCACTTTATTTACTTATTCTAACTTGAACCCCTTTAATGCCTCTGCCAATGCGTTATTAATTGGCTCTTCTTGTTTTTGCTGTTTTAAATATTTTTGGACTGTACGTTTATCTACTTTTCCTTTTGATTCTTTTTTCCGTCGTGCTTCAAAAGCAGATAGCTTTTCACGATAACCACATTTACATGTGAAGATTTGCCCATCCCCTTCTCCACGCAGCTCAAGTTTTTTATGGCATTGTGGACAACGAGCATTTGTAAGTCGTGCAACATTTTTTCGGTAGCCACATTCACGATCTTGGCATACGAGCATCTTTCCTTTTTTGCCATTCACTTCTAGCATCGGTTTTCCGCAATCAGGACAAGTTTTCGTTGAAATATTGTCATGTTTATACTTTTTATCACTATTTTTTATTTCGGCAACAATTTCCTTCGTATAATTGATCATTTCACTAATAAATCGCTCTTTTTTTAACTGTCCCTTTGCAATTTGCTCCAATTTCATTTCCCATTCTGCGGTAAGGGCAGGAGATTTTAATTCCTCTGGTACTAAGTTGAGTAATTGGCGACCTTTAGACGTAATGAAAATTTCTTTGCCTCCACGCTTTTCAATCATGAATGAGTTGAACAGTTTATCAATAATATCAGCTCGTGTCGCAACCGTCCCTAACCCTCCAGTTGATTTTAACGTATCTGCCAGTTTCTTATCACCCGTTTTCATATACTTCGTCGGATTTTCCATTGCAGATAATAAAGTTGCTTCATTAAAATGGGCAGGCGGCTTCGTTTGTCCTGATGTTTGCGTGATGAGCTTTACATTTAATTTATCCCCTTTTTCAATCTGAGGGAAAATCTGTTCTTTTAAATCATCTGTTGATTCTTCCTCTTCAAAATGATTGCCATACACTTCTTTCCAGCCTAGATGTAAAATTGTTTTTCCACGTGCAACAAAGCTTTTCTCGCCCATTTTTGCTCGTAAAGTTAACTGTTCATACTCAAATGCAGGAAATAAAACGGCTAAGAATCTTTTGACGACAAGATCATAGATTTTGCGTTCCTTGTCTGAGAAGGCTGAGAAATTCACGTAGCCTTCTGTCGGAATGATGGCGTGATGATCGGTTACTTTACTGTCATCTACAAAGGATTTCGTTACTTTAATCGGTTTTGTTAAAACCTTATTTGCTAAAGGACGGTACTCACCAATCCCACATGCTTTTAAGCGCTCTGGCAGCGTATTTATGATGTCTGACGATAAATAGCGCGAATCTGTACGAGGATATGTTAAAACTTTATGCTGTTCATATAGCTTTTGCATAATGTTTAATGTTTCCTTTGCTGAATAACCAAAGATTTTATTTGCATCTCTTTGTAATTCTGTTAAATCATATAGGCCTGGCGCGAATGATTTTTTTGGCTTGCGTTCAATTTCTGTTACGATTGTTTCCTTACGACCGAGCGTTATGACAATGCCATCGACCAATTCTTTATTAAAGCTGCGGCTATTTCCTTGTTTATCCTGCCAAGTTAACTTTAATTTTGTATTTGTTACTGCTTCAATCCCGTAATATGTTTGTGGCTTAAAATTCTTTATCTCTTCCTCACGTGCGGCAATCATCGCAACAGTCGGAGTTTGTACACGGCCACAGTTAAGTTGAGCATTGAATTTAGTCGTTAGTGCACGGGTCGCATTCAAGCCGATATACCAATCTGCTTCTGAACGTGCAACTGCAGAAGCATATAAATTTTCATATAGTTTGCCGGGCTTTAAATGGGCAAAGCCATCTTTAATCGCTTTATCTGTAACAGAAGAAATCCATAACCGTTTAATCGGTTTATTCACCTTCGCTTTATCAATAATCCAACGTGCGACTAATTCACCCTCTCTTCCTGCATCCGTTGCCACGATTATTTCGCCAACATCATTTCTAATTAGTTGGCTTTTAACCGCTTGAAACTGCTTCCCAGTCTGTTTGATGACGGTCAACTTTAATCGCTCAGGCAGCATTGGCAAATCCTCTAAATTCCATGTCTTATATTTCACATCATAGTTCTCTGGATCCGCTAATGTCACGAGGTGTCCTAATGCCCACGTCACAATATATTTATCTCCTTCTAGATAGCCATTTCCTTTTTTATGACAATTCAATACACGAGCAATGTCCCGTGCAACAGAAGGCTTTTCAGCAATAACTACACTTTTCTTCACCTAATAAAAACATCCTTTCGGTTCTTCTTTTCAATTTATTTTCCCGACTTCCTTTCATTATATATGAATAATTATTTAAAAACTAACCTTACATGAAGGTTAGAGCCGTTCTAAAAAATCTTGTTTTTTTTAAAACAATAGTAGTATGATAGCAATATTCTAAAAAATGAAATCGGGGAAGCGTTAATTAATATTACCTTTTGGTGTTCCCGTTCCAAATGATTAATAACTTCTTTATATTCCATAACTTGAATATAATCTTTGGATTCCCTAATTCTTATTCTTCTGTTTCCCATCTCTTTTTATTTTTCTTAAACAGGGCTTTAATCATTTAAATTAGTTCAAATGCACTAAAACCATTTTGAATTCCAAATAGTAAAAAGCCTAATTTCTCTGTGTTACTTGTGAGAAATCAGGCTTCATTTACTTCATTAAAGACCACTACACTATAATCTAATTTCTAGTATAATTGACCCATCCATCTGAAATATGAATTGATGCCAAATCTGATAAGTTAGGGAGCATATCACTTATAGAGCATCCCTTTATTTTTTTCCAAATATTTATTGTTTCATTATTCTCTATTTCAATAATATCTAATTTATTCTAAGAGGATATTAATTTTATTGTAGATATTATTCTTTTTCATTTATTTTTAGGGTGTAATCCTGAAGATCATTTTTATCTAAATTCCGCTGAATATCTTTTTCAGCTTTATTTATTTCACTTTTGTCCCATACTTTAAAAAAGGAGCAAAAATACTCCCCTTCTTTCATTTACTAAAAAACTATTTTTTACTTTCAGCTGGCGGGACATTTACTCTATCCAATGGATGGACAATACTTCTTCCTTTAGCACCATCTTTTTGGGTCTTTTCCCACTTCTCCGTTTCATTGTCGAGCTTATATTTGTGTACAACATTTGAACCATCTGCTTTCTTATACATAATCAGGACCTTATCTTCATTTTTATAAAGTGTTGGTTGAACATCACCAATTTCTAGTTTATCCATAACTTCCATAACCAAACGTCCGAGATCTTTATATTCTTCAATAGTATACAAAACACTCAATTCTATTTCCTCAAAACCCTTAACATCCAAATTTAATGACTTTTGAATATCCTGATTAACTTCTGCCAAAAACTGCTTATTTGCATTATCAACAATCTCTTTCTTTTTTTGTTCTTCAATACTCAAAGGTTTTTCTAAAGCATTTTCAAAAGCAAAGAACCCTTTTTCACTAGCTGTTCCAACACTTGCTCCAAGTAATAGCAAAACTAATCCGGTTATTAAAATAACCCCTTTTTTCATAACTCTCTACCTCCCTTAATTTAGAAACTAATGAACTGTATCTAAACTATATTTTGCAGTCGCAAATCCATCATTTGAATGATAACTATAGGTACTCCATGAAACATTAAATCTAGAGCCAAGAGTAGTATTACTTTAACTACATAAATAATGAAGTGACTAACCCTAATTTCTTCGTATTCCTTCACTCTTTTCTGTTTTTATTGAACGGTATTACCCCATTGATAACCATAATTCAAATCGTCCGACGTAGTCCCATCACTATACTTAGCTTTTACCGTAGATTGAAAAGTGTAAGCGACATCTCCAAAGTATTCCTTATAATCAAATGATTCGGAAGTTTATACCAATTTTCAGTTGAACTAGTACATCTCTTACAATAACGTATATTTTGTAAAATTAACATTCTGAATTTTCGACATTTTCTCCATGGACCAAGTAAAAGACTATGGGGTTATCTTTCGAGATATCCCCTTCCTTCTATTTATTGTTGCAGAGTATTAGCTGCTCATTCCTGTATATACAAATGAAGTCATTCAATCTGATTTCAGAAAAACCAAATAAGTTTGCGATAAATAAAAAATCCATATAAGAAATTTTACTTAAAAGTTTCTTTTTTCAAATGAAAAAGTTACAATAAATAGGAAAACTCTGACAAAGGAGACTACATAATGACTAATTTTCAAAAAAATCTAGAAAAATATGCTGAGCTTGCTGTTAAGGTTGGTGTTAATATTCAAAAGGACCAAACTCTTGTTATTAATACTGCACTTGACTCAGCTGAGCTCGTTCGTTTAATCGTTAAAAATGCTTATGAAGCTGGTGCGTATAATGTTGTCGTGAACTGGAGTGATGACATTGTTTCACGAGCAAAATATGACCTTGCTCCTGATGAAGCTTTTAAAGAATATCCTAAATGGCGTGCACAAGAGGTTGAAGAATTAGCTGCAAATGGTGCTGCATTTATGTCTATCGTTTCTTCAAGCCCTGATTTGCTAAAAGGAGTAAAATCAGAACGAATTGCTAATTTCCAAAAAACAGCAGGGAAAGCTCTGGCGAACTATCGAAAAATGATGATGTCGGATAAAGTAAGCTGGACTGTTATCGCTGCTCCGTCACAGGCATGGGCTGATAAAGTATTCCCTAACACTCCAGCTGAGGAAAGAGTAGAAATGCTTTGGAACGCTATTTTCAAAGCAACACGAGTGGATGTAGATAACCCGATCACAGAATGGAAAAAACATGATCAAACACTTCATGAAAAAGTGGACTATTTAAACAATAAACGTTATAAACAATTACATTATAAAGCTCCTGGCACTGACCTTACAATTGAGCTTCCTGAAAAACACCTATGGTGTGGTGCTGGAAGCATAAATGAAAAAGGCGACGAATTTATGGCCAATATGCCGACGGAGGAAGTATTTACAACTCCATTAAAATCAGGTGTGAACGGTACCGTTTCTAGTACAAAACCGTTAAGCTATGGCGGCAATATTATCGATAACTTTACAATTACCTTTGAAGATGGTCGGATTATCGACGTAAAAGCTGAAGAAGGCGAAGCTATTCTGAAACAGCTTGTTGAAACAGATGAAGGCTCTCACTATCTTGGAGAAGTGGCACTAGTTCCCTACAATTCACCAATTTCCAAGTCAAACCTTCTCTTCTATAACACATTGTTTGATGAAAATGCTTCAAACCATTTGGCAATCGGCAGTGCTTATGCTTTCTGTCTTGAAGGTGGCAAGCAAATGTCTAGCGAAGAATTAAAGGAACATGGCTTGAACGATAGCTTAACACATGTTGATTTTATGATTGGATCTGCTGAAATGGACATTGATGGTGTAACAAAAGATGGGAAAGTGGAGCCAATCTTCCGCAATGGAGACTGGGCATTCTAGAGGATCAAAAATAGCCATTTCACATCATGCGATGTGAAATGGCTTTTCTTCTATTATTTTTTTTGTAAATCGATACTGTTTACTTCTTCATTGACATTCGTCTTCACTTCAATTGTATATTTGTCTGCAACATAAATAGCCTTTCGATTTTGGCTGAACCCATCATAACCTTCAAAATCAGGTTCCCCAAACAAACGGATGATTTCATCCATTGTCATCTTCATTCGCTCACCAGGGATCGAAACAGCTGTTACAATTCCTGATGCTTCATTATAAAAATAAGTAAATTCAGGATACATGACAAATGGAACTCCCTCTTGAATTCCTTCCATCATAAAATTCGGGGCAGCCTTTTTTATATTAGAAATATTTGTGCCAATTGGATAAGGACTTCCCAACGGGATGCCTTGCTTTGCTTTCTCAATCACATCCCCATTTAGCTCTAGATTCAAGTAAGGAAAATAATTCTCTCTTTTTTCACTCCATAGACTGTACCAATCCTGATCAAAAAGCTCAGCCTGATCGCTTTTCGCCAAATCAGACTCATCTATTTTTATTAGCTTCATGGCATCATTATCATATTCCCATGTAACAAATTTCCATTCATTATTCGTTTGAATATGGGCCGTTTGCAAGTATTTCTGATTTATTGCCTTCATCTCATATCCATAAATCGATGGTAAGATATCTGCAGTTTGAACAATCTTTACCTCTCCATCTTTTACTGCTAATAATAAAGGAGTTGAATTATTTGCATCTTGAGGCTGTAGAATTCCAATAAGTGTTTTATTCCCAATATTCAATGGATAAACTTGTTCAGAAGAAAAATGAAAAGTTAATTCTTCCATTTCTTGCAGAATATTTTGCTTATAGGCGACTGTCGAGTCTTTTTCAGCTAAATAGACAGAATAATGACCTGAATAATATTGTTCTTTTCGGACAAGTTTACTCATTTCATCCTCAGCAAAAAGGAATAAAGTATAAATAAATTCACCGTCTTTTACCTCGAATTGAAAATGAGAATTCTCCTTCAGCCATCCTGTATCTTTTTGCTCTTTTCCTTCTGACATGATCGCTTGTTTTCTTTTGGCTTCTTTTTGTGTTTCTTGTTTATCCTGCATTGCATTTGTTAAAGCAATTGTTTCATTGGAACATCCTGCTAGAGCTCCCGAAAACAACATTAAAGATAGTATATATAAATAGTTTTTCATAAAATCTCCCTAGTAAGTAAATCATTTTTTCTCTTTGTAATAGAATTGAAATATTTCTTGTTAAAATTGTAACAAATAGAAGCGAAATCTACAAATCTAAAAATTTATCCATTTTCCTATCATTTCACTTCTGTACTTCGTAGTATGTCTATTATACATATGAGTTATTAGATTCGATAGACATAAATACGGTATTAACAATGATTTTATTGAAAAACACGCCTATTTTAACTAGCTTTCACTCTTTTAAACATAGTATAATAAACGTTAATTTTGTATAGAAAGGTGTTAGAACTGAATGTGGAATGAATTTAAGAAGTTTGCCCTTAAAGGAAATGTTCTAGATCTTGCTGTCGGGGTTATTATCGGAGCTGCTTTCGGAAAAATTGTCTCATCACTTGTTGATGATATTATTATGCCACTTATCGGACTGCTTATAGGGGGGATTGATTTTACAGCTCTTTCTTTTACTTTCAATGATGCTGAAGTGAAATACGGTTCATTTATTCAGACTGTTATTGACTTTCTTATCATTGCTTTTTCAATTTTTATTTTCATTAAAGTGATCAATGAACGTTTTAGAAAGAAAGAAGAAAAGAAGCCTGCACCAGTTGAGGTGGATAAGAAGGAAGCTCTTTTATCTGAAATTCGTGACTTACTGAAAGAAGATATTCAAAAAGTTCGGGGAAAATCAAACTGATTGAAACTTTTTACTTGTAAGCTCGTATAAAAGGATAAGCTAATTAAATATGAGGTGAAAATAACTAAAATGTATGCACAATCACAACAAACAGTTAATCGAAATGGATATTTACCATCTGTTTTAAGAACTTTTGCTTTATCTTTAGGCATTGCCTTTATCGGTACAATGGTAGGTGTCTTTGTTCCACCAGCAATGTTCCTTCCACTCGTTATTCTTGAGGTTGGAATGCTCATCTTTGCTTTTTTCTTACGCCGTAAAAAAGCAATATCTTATCCTTTTCTTTTTGCTTTTACATTTATTTCTGGGATTACAACGTATCCAATTGTTTCTCATTATCTAACAACAATTGGGCCAAATCCAGTTTTGCTTGCACTTGCAACGACAACAACTGTGTTCACAGGTATTGCTATCTATGCCTCAAAAACAAAGCGTGATTTCACCTTTTTAGGCGGCATGCTAATGGCAGCACTTCTTGCTTTAATTGCCATTTCAATTTTTAATATTTTTTGGCCGTTAAGCTCTACTGGAATGCTCGCCTTCTCATTTGTTGGCGTACTCGTATTTAGCGGTTATGTTCTTTTTGATTTCAATCGCATGAAGCAATACGGCGTTTCAGCTGAAGAAGTTCCATTAATGGCTCTTAATTTATATCTTGATTTTATTAACTTGTTCATTAATATTTTGCGGATTTTTGGAATATTAGGGAGCAGAGATTAAGAGCTTTAACAAGTAACAAACGAAGAGTTGTCTCCAAGTCAATGAACGACTTGAGGACAACTCTTTTTTTCTGCTTTACCTTGTTGATTAGGTCCAAGCTTTCTTAAATCAACATGAGGAGTTACTATGAACTTTGACTTTCGGATCTAGCTTTTGTACTGTTTTACTCCAATTCATGCTGTATGAATCTTTTCCTCTGCCACCGTTACCTTCTCCAGAATAGCTATTTCCAAGGTCATCTTTTATTTCTATTTCTACATAAACTGTATCCCACATTTCTAAAGATTCATTTTACTCTCTCTTGGTTTTCATTTTACTTTCCTGTTACTTTCATCATTTAAAGTTAATTTTAAATTAGTTAAGGAGAGTTATAAATGGAACTAAATATTGAACAAGTAAAAAAGACTTACGGAAAAAACCTTGTCCTCAATCAAATTAGTCTACAGCTTAGGTCCGGAATATTAGGACTTTTAGGTCCAAATGGTGCAGGAAAATCAACTTTAATGCGCATCATTTCAACCATTGAAAAGGCTGATAGTGGGACAATTTCTTGGAATGGAAGTAATATTGCAAAAACGCCTCAGCACTTGCGAAAACAGCTCGGTTATTTGCCACAAGATTTTGGTGTCTATCCAAATTTGACTTCAATTGAGTTTTTAACATATATGGCAGCTTTGAAAGGGCTGAAGCCAAACTCAGCTAAAAAGCGAATGTTTGAGCTTTTAGAGTCACTTAATTTAACCGACTCTATAAAAAAGCCATTAGGAGGTTTTTCAGGAGGAATGCTTCAGCGCGTAGGGATTGCACAGGCATTATTAAATGATCCTGCTCTATTAATTGTTGATGAACCAACAGTAGGTTTAGACCCAGAAGAACGAATTCGGTTTCGTAACTTACTATCTCAATTAGCAAGTGACAGAATGATCATTTATTCAACCCATATTGTATCAGATATTGAAGCTCTTGCTTCTAACCTTGCCATTATGAAAAAGGGACAGATGACAAAAATGACGACACCTGAGGAATTAATAAAATCAGCTGAAAATAAAGTTTGGGAGCAACTTATTCCTACTCAAGACTTTTCCGCTATTCAAGAAATGTATCAAATTAGCAGTGCCATTCATCGAGGAAATGGAATTCAAATAAGAATGATTTCTAATACAAATCCCGGAAATAATTGCAAAGCTGTTTCAGCAACATTAGAAGAAGCTTATTTATTTCATCTTTCTTAATTAAGGGGGAATTCATTTGTTTGCAGCAGTTTCTAATTTTTTCCAACTTGTCTCAATCGAGACCATTAAATATATGCGCAATAGTCGTTTTTTCATCTTAATAAGCCTCATCCTATTTCTAGCATATTTAGCAGTACCAGCTGCCTCAGCAGGCTACCAAGTTTTCTATATTTCTGGTGTGAGAGGAGAGTATAATTCTGCTTGGCTAGGTGGCATGGGAACAATGCTATCTACTATTTTTGTCTGGCTTTTTGGTTTTTATATGCTTAAAAATCGAGTCACAAATGATTCGCAATATAAGCTAATGCCATTAATTAGTTCTTCACCGGTTAGAAACTTAACCTATCTCAGCAGTAAGTTTCTCAGCAATTTTTTCATCGTTATGACGATTCATATTATTTTAATGGCTTCCTTTCTTATCATGCAGCTTTTAAGAGGCGAAAATTATCTTATTGAGATTTTGGACTATATTGGTCCCACTATCTATCTCATCATTCCCTCCTTTGCTATGCTTTCAGCGATAGCCATTTTATTTGATACAACCCCTGGCTTAAAAGGGACAACGGGGAATATACTATTCTTTTTTCTTTGGCTCATCTTAAGTGTGATGTCACTGGAAAAGCCTGATAGCTTCATTGATATTTTCGGTATAGATGTCATTCGTTCAGATATGGTCAAAGAAGCAAGCTTCGTTTACGGTGAAATGGTAAATGGAAATGACGGTGGGAGCTTCGGGTATTATCCGATGAATCAGCCAGCACTTACTTTTGAATGGCAAGGGATTGATTGGAGTTTGACTAAACATTTCAAGCGGGGACTTTGGATTGTAGGCGCCATTTTGCTAACCCTGCTCTCCACAGCCATGTTTAATGCGTTTCCGCCTAATAATAAATCTAGCTCTTGGTTGTTCTTAAGAGAGTCTAAGAATAGCAGAAATCAAAGATTCGAAGTGCCGTCTATTTCGTTGACAAGTATTGTAAGGACAAATCGCGTTAACTTTGTGAAAGTAGTACAATATGAAATCCTTTTCTTAATCAAAAAAATGTCCTTATGGTGGCATCTAGTAACCATTGCCATTATTCTCTTCTGTCTATTCGCACCTATGTCTTTTGTGAAGGCATGGCTGCCTGTCATTATGATTTGGCCGCTCTCAGCATGGTCACTCATTAATGTAAAAGAAAAACGATATGGAGTAATAGAACTATTAAGAACAACTTGCTCACCTATCTATCCGTTTTTTGCTGCCTGGGTAAGTGGAGTATGCATCACTACGATTGTTTCACTCGGAGTCATCATTCGCTTTTTAATAGCTGGTGACTATCTTCAATTATTATGTTGGCTCATCGCATGTTTCTTCATCCCTGCACTCGCATCCGCTCTTGGTGCTTGGAGCAGTTCAGAGAAAATGTTCGAGGTGATTTATATGATTTGGTGGTATTTAGGTCCTGTTAATGGCATGAGCTATGTTGATTTTTCAGGTGTTGCTACACCTGCACCCCTGATGTATTCAGCTATGACGATTATTTTACTAGCTATTGCATATGTCGGGGTGATTAGAAAGCCTAGCTTAAGATAATGTGAAACTCAAAAAAATTTCAAATAGGAGAAAATCATGAAAAAAATATTGTTCGGTTTTTTTATCCCTCTACTTTTTGTAACAGTCCTTACCGCTTGTGGAAAAGATGCGAAGAAAGAGATAACGAATTCAATTCCCGCAAAAGAAATGGAAGAGATATACGTAACAGCAGATAATCAAACTGTAAATATGATAACGACCACTAGTAATGAAGTGAAAATAACGGTTACCGGTGGGGAAAAGCCTGAAATTATGGAAAAAGAAAACAGCCTTTATATTGAAGCAAAAGCCTCATCTAAAGTAGTAAATTTTCATACGCCAGAACTAAAAGTTGAGCTTCCAGAAAAAATATATGAAAAAATAAAGATTGAAACGATTTCAGGAAAAATTATTCTCAAGGCTAAAAGCATTGTGAGGAACATCCAAACTGATAGCGGGGATGTAACCATTCAACTATTAGATAAACCTGATGATATGAATATTAGCTTAAAGGCAGCAACAGGAAAAATTGAATCAGCATTCACAGCCCATTTAGTCGTACAGGAAAAAGGAGGAGGAAACATTGTAGAGCATCTAACAGAGCATGCAAAAATGAAAATTGAAGCGGCAACTAGCAGTGGAAATATCTATTTAGTACAGACCGATTAATACTTTAACATTTTTTAGTCATAACCGACAAAAATAGGTGATAAAAAGAGCAATCTTTTTTATCACCTATTTTTGAACGGTAAGGGGAAATGAAACTATCATTTTCGTTCCGAAATTTGGTTCGCTTTCAACTACAATCGTGCCATTATGTGCACTTATTATTTGTTTTGCAATACTCATTCCTAGACCTGTACCATCAGTATTCTTCTCAATGTTGTTTTGGCTATAATAGCGATTAAATATATGTTCTACCGTGTTTTTGTCCATACCATTTCCATTGTCTTCAATCATAATGATCACTATATCATCAATTGATTGAATGGTTGTTTGAATGGTTGTTTTTGGGGGATTATGAATGATTGCATTCATATAAATGTTTTCCATTGCACGG
Organism: Cytobacillus sp. Bva_UNVM-123; assembly: GCF_046351715.2. NCBI lineage: Bacteria > Bacillati > Bacillota > Bacilli > Caryophanales > Bacillaceae > Cytobacillus > Cytobacillus sp. Bva_UNVM-123. The sequence goes on along the minus strand of NZ_CM177772.1, from coordinate 1,235,448 downwards.
TACATTAGTTTATCATCGAAGAAACCTTTTATCTCTGAATCTGAAGCGATAAGTGTGAACTCATTATCAACGATAGAGGAATCACTCAAAATATTGGCAATCAATCTCCTAACAAATTCAACGATTGAGTGCTCTTTATAAAGAACAGGCAAGGAAGCAGCCGTCATTTTAAATGAAAAGTTGAGATCCTTAATTAACTCTTCCATTTGTAGACCTTTTTGATTAATCTCCTTTAAAAACTTCTCTTTCTCCTCATTACTCCAATCTTTATCTTGAAGAAGTAAAGCAGAATAACCATTAATATATGTAAGTGGCGTTTTTAAATCATGAGATATACCCGCTGCCCACTCTTTTTTTAACCGTTCTAACTCTTCTTTACTTTCTTCGGCTTGTTTTAGTTTCATTGTAAGCTCTTTCAGCCCTACAATAACTTCTTCGTAAAGACTATAGGGCCAGCTTAATTTTCCCTTTCTTTTCTTAATTGTAGTATATGGAAATTGATAATTCCCCTTTGCCAAAAGCTGCAACCATGTCAAAATTTCAATAAGCGGCTTACCAAAAAACCTTCCAAATACGATGGCAGACAAAAAAATAATCAGCAGAAAAAAAACGACAACAATTAAATCATAATAACCATTATTTTCTGTCATACGCACTGCTGGCAAAATGAAATCTATCAGCAGAATCGTTCCAAATGTAACAAGTGCAAGGCCAATCATGAAACTAATAATTAAATGAAGGGTAAATCTTAAACTTATTTTCATCTTTCACCTTTACCATTCGGTACAAATTTATACCCAATCCCTCTTAAAGTTAAGATAAACTCTGGATTTTTCGGATCTTTTTCTATTTTCTTTCGTAATTTTGAAATATGCATAACGACCGTCTTATCATCTCCAAAACTATCTTCTCCCCAAACTCGTTCATATAATTGAGAAGCTGTAAAAACTCGATTTGGATGCCTGCAAAGAAACATGAGGAGCTCAAATTCCTTCGCCGTACAAACTTCAGGTACATTATTCACTAATAGCTTTGCTTCCTCTATATGAAGAGAAAAGCGGCCGTAATCATAAATCTTTTCTACCGTCTTCTCTGAATGGTGCTGTGAATCTATACGCCTTCTTCTTAGCTGTGCATTAACTCTTGCTGCTACCTCTAGTGGATTAAAGGGCTTTGTAATATAATCATCTCCACCAATCCCTAATCCTGTTAATTTATCTAAATCGCTAGAACATGCCGTGACAAAAATTAAAGGGGCATTCGTATAATGGCGAATTGTGCGACATAATTCAAAACCATCCATATCTTGAAGCATGACATCAAGGACAATTAAATCGTAATTTTTGTTTTTTATTTGGAATAATGCTTCATGAGCTGTTTCACAGCAAGTGATACTCATATAGCGCTCTTTTCTTAATGTCGTTTCAAGCAGCTCTAATATCCCTTTTTCATCATCAACTAGTAAAATATGCTCAGGCTTTGTCACTATTTATTATTCCCCATTTCCACTATCCCATTAATATCCTATACTTCCATTCTACCATTTTCCTCTTCGCGAAAAAAAGTTTTCGCAACAAAATAGACTGCCTCAAAGCCACAGCTGACTTTTGAGACAGTCATATGAACAATCATTATTCGACGGTTACCGCTAATTCCTTAATCAACAAGGACGGTGAGGCAACATTTGACATGAAAAATTGCAAATCAGAACCGATCTCTTCAATATTATTTAATAGATCATAGAAATTACCGGCAATGGTCATTTGTTTTACCGTTTTTTCGACTTTTCCATCCTTGACAAAAAATCCATTGGCAGCAAGGGAGAAGTCACCAGAAACAGTATCAGCTCCAGAATGAAGACCTGCTAAATGTGTAATGATAATTCCTTCTCCAATCAAGGCAATCAATTCCTCGAAACTCTTATCCATAGGCATGACATAAAAATTAGCAGGTGAAACAGTTAAAGAGCCCTTATATGAAGATTTATAAGCATTTCCAGTAGACTCAACCCCAGCTTTGCCTGCTGTTTTTCGATTATGAAGCAAGGTGACTAGGCTTCCATTCTTCACAATTTCCTTCTTAAAGGTAGCGACCCCCTCGCTATCAAAAGTTCGACTAGAAATTCCCTCTTCTAAAAATGGATCATCAATGATTTGTAAATCACGGACTGCGATCACTTCTCCCACTTTATCTTTTAAAAGTGATTGGCCTTTTTGGGCAATCTCTGCTGAGAAAATCGGTGAGAACGTTTCTAGCAAGCTTCCAGCTGCATCATTTCTCAATAATACAGGATATTTCTTGCTTTCTACTGATTGTGCCTTTAACTTTGACAATGCCTCTTCTACAGCATACTTGGCAATGTCCTTTGGATTGAAAAGAGTAAAATCACGCGTAACCTTAAAATACGCACCTGTTTTCGTTTCGTCTGCTTGCTTCACAATAACCGAAATATACATTCCAATATGATTGGTTCTCTCTTTAATGGAGAGCCCTTTGCTATTTATGATTGCCCGCTCCGAATCCGTACTTTCCAACATGAAATAATTTGTTCCCGCTACTCGGTTATCATACGCATAAATTTCCTTTTCTATTGCTTTTAAAAGCGCAATTTTCTCAGGAATCGTCACTTTTTCTAATTCATTAGAATAATAGCTTCCGTTTTGGTAGCTTTCACTCCCAGCAAAAATTTCTTCTTGAACCTCATCTTCTATATATTGAGCATTCTCTTTAGCATTTTCTACTAAAAATAACATAGAATCCTCTTCTATTTTTTCTGTAAAAGCATAGCCCATTTTCCCTTCATAAAGCCCGCGAAATGATACACCTGCGACTTCTGAAGTTTCATAAGAATCAATTTCACCTTTAAATAACCCACAGCCGAATTTTTCCTCGCTCTCAAAATAAAGTTCCATATCAGTAAAACCATATTTCTCTCCAAGCTCAAATAGCTTCTGCTGGAATTCATAAATACTCATTCTATTCAGCCTCCTTACTACCGCCGACAGTCATTTCACTTACTCGAATCATCGGCTGTCCCACATTGACAGGAATGCTTCCACTTAAAGAGCCGCACATACCTGCACCGTGTGCTAAATTATTTCCGACCATATCAACAAGCTTAATGGTTTCAGGTCCGTTGCCGACAAGTGTTGCTCCTTTAAGCGGCTTACCAAGCTTGCCATTCTCAACTAAATAAGCCTCCATAACAGCAAAATTATAATCTCCTGTCGCGGGATTAACTGAACCACCACCCATATATTTTGCATAAATACCATGCTCTGTATTGGCGATAATCTCCTCCGGAGTTGACTTTCCTTCCGCTATATAAGTGTTCGTCATTCTAGAGGTTGGTGCAAATCGGTATGACTGTCTTCTGCCCGAACCAGTAGATTCCATCCCCATTCTGCGCCCATTAAATTTATCAATCAAGTATCCTTTTAAAATCCCATTTTCAATTAACACATTTTTACGTGCCTTTTCACCTTCATCGTCAATCGTAATGGATCCCCATTCATTTTCCAGTGTTCCATCATCTATATAAGTAACGACGTCTGAAGCTACTTTTTCCCCGATACGATTCGCAAAAACAGAGTTGTTTTTTGCGACAGATGTTGCTTCTAATCCGTGTCCGCAAGCCTCATGGAAAATAACACCACCAAATTCATTATCAATAATGACTGGGAATTTCCCGCTAGGGCATGGATCTGCACCAAGCATTGCAACCGCAATTCGAGACGCTTCTCCAGCATAATGTTCAAGATTCAAGTTCTCAAAAAACTCAAATCCTTTATGTGCTCCAGGACCATAGAAGCCTGGTTGAATTTGTGTCCCATCAGATGCAATGGATTGGATCGCTAATCGGCTTCTAACTCTGCGATCCTCAACATATTTCCCTTCACTATTCGCGATTAGCACATTTTGTTCCTCATCTAAGTAACGAACAATGACTTGTTCAATGCGAGAATGATAGTTTTTGGCAATCTCATATGCCTTTTTCATAACATTTACTTTTTGAACCTTCTCCGTTTCCAACGGATTAATCGCAATTGGGTGTGCACATGTAATCATTTCTTTTTCTAGTAGCTTTAATTGAATAATGGTCTCCCCTGATATTGCGTGAGCAGCATTTCTTGCCGCTTTTAATAGCCCTTCTTTCGTTCCATCTGTTGTGTATGTATATACACTTTGCAGCCCTTTAAATACACGAATACCAATTCCAAAATCTCTACCTGATAAACTGTTTTCAATTTTCCCACCTTGAAGTGTAAGATTATTTACATAGCGATCCTCAACAAACACTTCAGAAAAATCGCCTCCTGTTGATAAGGCAGCAGTTAAGACGTCTTCAATGACAGATTTAGAAAACATCAAGGGACCTCCTTTATTTTTATATTTTCAAATTATTCAAACACTACTATTATATCACTTTTTTCCTAATTTTCTACTTTGCGACATTATAGCAATATATATGGGAAAGGATAAAAAAAATTCATTTGCGCGTTCGCAAATGAAAAATGGGGCTGTCCGATAAGTGCCTAGCTCTCTCCTCACAACACAATATAGAGTACTTTAACTGCTTTTTATCTATATAAAGTGTTGGAGGTGCCAGGCTCTTTGTTTTCGGATAGCCACTTTTATAAAACACCGGAAAATAAACGTGCAAAGGATTCTTTAGACCTTTCTATAAAGCCACGCTTATAAAATTGAACTGGACTAATTTTCTCGCTTTCCTCCATATCTTCCTCATAATGTGCGACGAGATCACGAATAGAGCTCGTTCCATATAAGAACATATTCACCTCAAAATTAAGATGAAAGCTGCGCATATCCATGTTAGCCGTTCCAAGCGTAGCTAAATTTCCATCAATAATAATCACTTTTTGATGTAGAAAACCTTTTTTATAAGCATAAATTTCAACTCCATATCGCAGCAGTTCCGGAAAATAGGATTGACTAGCATACTGTGTTAAAAAGCCATCATTAATTTCGGGGACGATAATCCTTACTTCAATTCCTTTCGCTGAGGCCACCCTCAAGGCAGTCCGAATCGATTCATCTGGAATAAAATAAGGGCTAGCAATCCAAATTGATTTTGTCGCTGAGGCGATCATGGAAAAATAGAAATCACTCATCAGCCCCTGCTGTGTATCTGGTCCACTTGCAACAACTTGTACAGCTCCATCCAATACTCCATCATCAATTACCGTTTTTGAGGTTGAATGTTTATGCTTTACCTTCTCTCCACTCACATACTCCCAGTCAAGCAAAAAGACCATATGGAGTGAATAGACAGCTTCACCCTTTAATAACATGTGAGTATCTCTCCAAAAACCTATCTCCTCGTCCTTGCCTACATATTCAATCCCAACATTTAAGCCTCCAGCAAAGCCTACCTCCCCATCAATAATAATGATTTTCCGGTGATTGCGAAAATTAACTTTCTGATTAAAAAAGCCATATTTCAATGGTGAAAATGGCTGAACTTTAATCCCCGAAGTCTTCATTGCTTCTAAATCCTCAATTGCGATTTTTCGGCTTCCAGCTGCATCGTAAATAAAGAGAACTTCGACACCTGCTTGTGCTTTTTCCATCAGAATATTCATAATTTTTTTCCCAAGACTGTCAGAGCGAAAAATGTAATACTCTAGGTGAATAAATTTTTCAGCTTTTTTAAGATTTTTTATAATCTCCGAAAAAGTTTCTTCGCCATTTTTCAAAATAAATGTACGAGTCGCTGTACTTATTGGAGTTGGAGAAGCTTGCCCCGCAAATTTAGCGAAGGATAGCTGACTATCTTGTAGAAAAGATAAATCTGGTGAATTATCTAGCTTTAATAATCTTTTCCATTCCTCCCTATCCTTTTTACGTTTATTTTTAAATAGATACCCTTTCAAATAAAGTTGACCTGAAAAAAGATAAAATAAATACCCAAATACAGGAAAAAACGCAAGCACATATATCCAAAGCAAAGTATTCTGGGGGGAACGGTTTTCCAGCATTAATGAGTACATACTCACCATTAGCGAAGAGAAATAAAAAAGCAAACAGATAGCTTTTAATGGCCAGCTCAAATGACTAAATAAAAACATAGAAATAGATACAATTAAAATAAGAGCAATTAAAAATTCTATTCTGCGTTTTTTCATCTATTTATTCTCCAAATCTTTTCTAGATGTATTGGAAATATTATTGCCAATTTGTTTAGGCTTTAGTGATTACGCAATCAGTCTCGGTATTATATACTTAAATGAATACTTCAACTATTCATTACATATTAGGAGGAGACAAATGAATATAAGACTTTTAGCAGCAGAAGATGCTGATGCCTACCGAAGAATTAGATTGCAAGCATTATCCGAGCACCCTGAAGCATTTTCTTCAAGCTTTGAGGAGGAAAGTAAATACACAGCTGTTGTTTATCGAGAGCGATTTCAATCTCCGGATTCTTTCACATTTGGCGCTTTCGAGCAAGAGAATTTAATTGGAACGGTTACATTACTTAAAGAAACAAAGCTCAAACTAAAGCACCGGTCACATATTGTTGGGATGTATGTTTCATCTTCTATGCGGAAACAAGGCGTTGGGAATGCATTACTATCTACAGCAATAAAGCTGGCAAAAGAGCTAAATAACATTGAACAAGTTTATTTAGCTGTTGAAAAAAAGAATTCGGCTGCAAGGAAACTTTATTCCTCTTTCGGTTTTGAAGTATATGGAGAAGAAAAAAGAGCGTTAAAAATTGGTGATGAGTATTTTGATGAGGAGCATATGGTTTTGTTTCTCTAATTTTTTCTAAACCGATTATTACTTAACCATGATCACCAGTTTAATCGGTGATCATGATTGCTACTAGCTATTTACACTGGCACCTTTATTGATATTTCTTCACAATCTCCTGAAGTTTTAATGCTAATCCCATTTTCCCCTCAACCTTTAAATTTCCAGTCATAAATGCGATCGTTGTGTTTAAGTTATCCTTTAATAATTTTGAGAAATTCTCGTCAGATAGGATAAGCGTTACTTCAGATTCAAATGGAGTTCCTTCTATTATGTCTACTTTGCCATTTTTCAGTACAATTTGGAAAGAACCACTCTCTTTTAGATTCACTTGATAAATACGATCCTTTTCGTCTCGTATATGCTCAGGATTTGTGTTCATCTTTTCTGCTAACTGATAAAGTTCGGTTTTTACTGACATATATTTACCCCCTATTTGTGAAAATAAACTGAAATACTGCAATTAATGATTTTATTCAACCTTTACACTTAAAAGTCCTGCTTAAAAATGAATTATCATTCATTTTTTTGCAAAATTTCAAGATTTGGATATTACAACAAATTTCGGTGAAACTAAGTTAAAATAAAGGCTTGGGAATCTACGAAAAATTTTTATATTGTGAAAAGGGGAATTTTAATGAGTGAGTCAAAATTTTGCAAGGAATCATTTATCGTCAAAACAAGTATTGTCCTACCACCTGATACGAACTCTCATGGGACATTATTTGGTGGAAAGCTAATGGCTTATATAGATGACGTAGCTTCCATTTCAGCTATGCGTCATGCAAGAAAAAATACAGTCACAGCTTCTACAGATTCTGTTGATTTTCTTCATCCCATTCATCAAGGAAATGCCGTATATGTTGAATCATTTGTCACGTATACCGGAAGAACATCGATGGAAGTATTTGTAAAAGTTATCGCTGAAGATTTATTATCAGGGGAAAAAAATCTTTGTGCGATGTCTTTTTTAACAATGGTCGCTATTGATGAGAACGGAAAGCCGACTCCTGTGCCTGCCGTTATTCCTGAAACGGATGAAGAAAAAAGCTTATATAACTCAGCAAAAGAACGAGCTGATATTCGTAAAAGAAGACGTACTGCTAGTATTGGCAGAGCCAAAACATTTGGATTTACGAGCTAACTATATTACCATCACCTGAATGAAGTGTGGGAAGGTTATTTTTTTGCACTAAGTTGGATTGTAGTGGAAGGCCGAGCGCGAAGATTCCTGCGGGACAAACTGACAGGGGGAGACCCCGCAGGAGCTTTACCGCCAAGGAGACTTACCGGTTGGCGAAGCGGCTGGAACAGAATTCAATGGATAAGTTAATAGAAATCATTTTATTATCCTGTGCCTACATTCATCCATTTCCAACAAGATCCTCCACTTTTGGCCGAAGCTGATCCTTTGCTCTTCTCATTCTTGTTTTTACGGTAGATAGTGGTATTTTTGTCGTTGTACTAATTTCCATCAATGTTTTGTGATGATAATAGAATAATATTAAAGGTTCACGATACATTTTTGGAAGTTCCTGGAGAGTATCCTCCATTTCTGCTTTTGTACATTTAGCAACAATGGATTCCTCTGGCATCTGCAGGGGATTGGTATCTTCAACATATGTATACACTTTTTCTTCCCAAAAACGATTGGCAGACTTTTCCTTTCTCCAGTAATCCCGACATTTATTAATAGCAATTTTAAAAAGCCAGTTTTTCAGCTTTGCCCTTTCTTCAAAAAATGGAAGAGCAGTATAAGCTGAAATTAACACTTCTTGATATATATCTTCAGCAAGTTCTTTATGTCTAACCTTAAATTTTATATAGTTAAAAAGTGATTTGCCATACTCGTTTACACAGTCTTCAAAGTATTGATCAATCACTTGTTTGGATTGCGATTGCTCACAGAAATGCATTTCTATTAACTCCTTCATTAAAATTCGTACTCATCTTAATAGACGAAAATAAAACTGTTAACCCCTACAGTTTTTCTTATTTTAGAAAAAGATTATGATTTTAACTTGAATCGCTTGCTAGGTGCTAGTAAAATACTGACATTTATTTTTTGGCAAATGGTTAAATAGTGCATTAGAAACAAAATAGTTGCTCCGGCATTCATTCCAATTATAACTCCGTCCATTTGGAACACAGGCATCGAGCCAAGCACATACATAAGAGAGAATGAAACGATAGTTGACCAGATAAAATGATAAAGTGCTTCCTTCATTAGCCCTAAACCAATTAAATATGCCTGCATCGGAATAATAAAGTAGTGAAGCAAGAAAAACGGCCATAGCATTTGTAAATATACAGCGGCATCAATAGAATGAAAAAACTTACTTGTTAAAGGCTCTGCAAAAAAGTAAAAGAAAGCAACAGCTGGAACTCCATATAAAATCGTAATGAAAAACACTTGCTGAAGGAGATTTCGAAGCTGCTCTGTATCTTTTTCGACATAAGCCTTTGATACCGTCGGGATGAGCATAATTAAGAAGGAATGGGCGATAAATGCTGGGAAAAATCCAATTGTCATCGCAATTCCCGCAAGCATTCCGAAATGCTCTGTCGCTATCACACCGCTTACTCCTGCTTGTAAAAGGGCAGCTTTTATTAAAAACGGCTCTACTGCATGGGTTAATGCGTGAAATACTCTCAGTGCGGTCGTAGGAATGGAAACAGCAAGCAAGCTCTTCCGAACCTTACTACCGTTCATTTTTTCACTTGAATCTTTTCTTATTAATTGATACTGAATGATAAACATATACAGCAAATATAAAAAGACAACGATCTCACTGCCAATTAGTGTACATAAAGCAATAAAGACGGCTGTTTCTGTATTAAACTGAAAAAATTGATAAAGAAAAACTAGTAATAACAGTTGGATCATCCGACGCAAAAAATTGTATGTAGCAATCTTTCCCATCTGTTGCTTTCCCATAAAAAACCCACGTGTAATGGATGAAAAAGAAACAATTGGAATAAAGATAATAACGACCCACCTTAAGTATGGGTGATATTGATCAAATACACCTACAAAAGGGATGATTAAAATGGCTACTGGCAATAGAATAACAGTAAAAATAACCGTCCATTTGATCACTTGGTTAAGCATGCTTTGGTGATATTTTTTATCTTTTTCTGCAATAAATTTAGAAATCGAGATTGGAAGCTCAAAGCTTGCAAGTAAAACAATTAAGAAAATGGTCGGAAGAATAGACATATACATTCCGAGCCCTCTCTCTCCCAGCTCCCGAGCTAATATCATATTTACTAAAAACTCGAGGCATTCCCCTGCAAAAGCAGCCAATGCAAGTAATAACGTTCCTTTGAAAAATTTATTCATTTTGTCTCTCCTTATATGTATGCCTATTGCAACGAGCATATCTGCATGATCGTGATTAGCATTTTATATAAGATATGAGACAAGTTATGAGATTATTTTATTGTTTTTTAACCTTAATCTATATTTTAATAAGACATGGTTAAAACTGCGGGCGAACAAGTTTAAATTTCGTTTAAAAAATGATTGTTAATTGAGGGTGCACAGATAGCTGCTAATATTTATTAAAAACAAGATTATAAAAGTTTACAGTCAAAATATAACAACAACTGAGGAAAAATTCGAGCATGCCAAATAGCCCAGTTTATATGCCCATTACGACGAATCACATGAACAAAGGTACTTGGCTTATGACAGAGCTAGCGCGGTTCATAACATTGAATATTAGAGCAAACGTACGATTACGTTAAAACTATTCTCCGCCATTACCTGCAAGCTTATGTTTAAATGCATAAATAACTGCTTGTGTACGATCCTGAACTTGAAGCTTGCTAAGGATATTACTAACATGGGTTTTTACAGTTTTGAGAGCAATAAAAAGTTCATCAGCAATTTCTTGATTCGTTTTTCCCTCTGTCATGAGAAGAAGAATTTCCATCTCTCTTCCCGTTAACTCTTCATGAGGCAGCTGCTGTGTTTTCTGTCTCATTTTCACCATCATTTTGCCCGTTACTTCTGGCTCTAAAACAGACTGACCTTTGAAAGTAGAACGAACGGCATCAGCAATTTCACTTGCTTTAGAAGTTTTCAGCATATAACTTGTTGCACCTGCTTCAAGGGCAGGGTACACCTTCTCATCATCAAGAAAGCTTGTTACAATAATGATTTTTGCTTCAGGCCATTGCTCAATAATGTTTCTCGTTGCCTCAATTCCATCCATTTCCTTCATGACTAGATCCATTAAAATAATATCCGGTCGTAAACTTAATGCAAGCTCAATAGCCGTTTTTCCGTTATCTGCTTCACCAATTACTTCAATATCAGGCTGTGCTGACAAATAGGAAGAGACCCCAATTCTCACCATTTCATGGTCATCAACAAACAATACTTTGATCATCGCCTTCACCCTCTCGGCATTTCTTTATCCTGTAATAGCTTTAGGGACTCGAGGTTATAAGCGAATCTCCTTAGCTTTTCTATATCATCGGAACCTTAACTTCAAGACGTGTTCCGCTATTTTTTAAACTAATAATTTTAATTGTCCCACCAACTTCAACTGCACGTTCATACATATTTTGCAGCCCATAGGACCCTGCTTTCGCTTCTTCAACATCAAAACCAACACCATCGTCGACGACTCGTAAAATAACATACTCATCTCGCTGAATAAGAAGCACTTCAAGCATAGTCGATTTTGCATGACGAAGAGTGTTTGAAACTGCTTCTTGAAGAATACGGAATAAGTGATCCTCAATCCCTTTATCAAGAGGGATATCTTCGATTTTCCATTTGATTTGCATCGTTACTTTTTGTGATAATTCGATTAACAGTTCTTCAATACCTTCTTGCAATGTTTTGCCTTTTAAAGCAGCAGGTCTTAAATGAAGAAGAAGAGCACGCATTTCCAGTTGAGATTGATGAATCACTTCTTCAACCATTTTCAATTGCTTTGTCTCCCTGTCATCTGTTGACGATTTTGCTTCATTTATTGCAGACATCAACATAGAGGCAGCAAACAGCTGCTGACTGACGGAATCATGAAGTTCACGTGCTAATCGATTTCTTTCTTGAGAAATAATTTCCTGCATCCTCATTTCAATATCTTCTGCTTTTTCCGTTGCCAATTTTTGTGAGAGTTTTGCTTGATCAACGATTTGCTTTTGAATTTTTTCAATTCTAGTCGCAATTGAATGAAGCTCTGTACTCGAATTCTTTTCTTTTATTTCTAATTGCCGACCTTCTTCAATTTCGTGAAGCCAGCTATCAATTAATTGGAACTGTTTCTTCCAATTTACGCCAAGTGATAGACCAAATAAAAGACCCATAACAATACTAACGCTTGGAACAAAAAGAACGAATGGAATATCCATCACATTCGTATCCCATAATTCCTTCCAACTTATAACGGGAAATCCTATTAATAAAGAGATAATAAAAATGGTACATATTATTATTGCTAGACTTGCTCCCCAAACAATTTGTCGCTGAACAGTATTCATACACGTTTCACCTCTAGATCACCGATAAACAAAGAGGTGAAAATTTTTATGCGTTGTTCAGCATTTTCAAAGCCTTGAGTCTGAACGTGCACTGTCTGATTGAAAACTTTTGATTCTTCCATTTCAAAAATTTCAGTCGTGCCAGTAATGACCGAATGATTCACACTTACCTCGATATCATATGGTACAAGAATCCGAATGTTGCCGATAAAGTTTCGGATGAACATGACCGTTTCTCCTTTTGGCAGCACCGTATAGCTTAAATCAATAATGGTATCGCCAATTCCTGTTTGGATATTAATATCTCGCCATTCATAGCTGTGAGTAGGTGTTTTCAACTGACCGAATAATTGATTAGCAAAAAGTGGTTCCTTCTTATGAATTGGTTCCTTATCCAAAACTATACCCATCTCATCTTTTATAACAGGACGAATATGTGCTGGCTTTCGTTTTGATTGAGCATATTGCATGATGAGATGAACTAAAATAGCAAGCAAGAAAAACCTAAAGGTTATCATACTAAATATACTAATAATTAATAATACAATCCCAAACCAAAACAATAATTTTCCTATCGTTTTTGGCATCCATTTTCTTCCTACATAAATCATTCCGATATTTACTAAAAGGGAGAAAATTAATCCCCTGTTAAAAAAAGTAAATTCTAAGAAAAGTATAATAATCCCTAGCAAAAATATCCAACTAATGTATTCACTTTTCACTTTATTTAACATTGGGCATCCTCCCTTCTAATCAGACGATAATGTATGAAATTTCAGCTTTAATTTAGTATCTGCATAAATTTTAACGATTCTATTAGCCCGAAAAGGCGTAACTTTATGTACGCCTTTTAAGAATACCATGTTTCCCTTAAGAAATAGAATGAGTTTCTTCTTTTTTCATGTCTTTTTCTAATTGAGCGATTCTTGCATCAATTGTGTTGCGATGATAAGAGCTATTAACTTGATGCTCTAATCGGTCTAAATATGTTTCAATTTCTTGAAAACGTGAATAAGAGTTGTTTGAGTGATCGTTATTGTCGAGTACTTTGTTTATTCTATTTTGTGCTCTTGTCACATTCTCTCTACCCATTAGCTCCATTCTGCGAATATGCATATCTTTTAGCTTATGCTTCATTTCTTCATATTTACGTTCTAAATCTCCAAGCTGAGAAGTAGCATGATTTAAAGCTTCTTTCAAACGATAAGCACGTTCTTCATAATGCTCATACTCGTCAGAGGCGAATAAAGTTAATTCCGTTTCCCCTGCCTGAGCAGCAATTTCCGCCTGGCGTTTTCTTTTGTTAGCTAATTCTTGCGCTTGATTATATTCACGTGCAAATTCCTCTTTCAGTAAATATTGGCGCTCCACTAACTTACGAACCTTTTCTGTTTCAACTTCACATTCCCGCAAGTATTGATTTAATAAACTTATTGGATTCTTATTTTCCTTTTTATCTAAAGCCTCATTGATATCTGCTAATACTGTGTTTTTAATGCGAGTAAATAAATTTCCCATCTTAATCTCTCCTTACCATCATTTTAGTTTCGATTTAATTCAGACCATTGTTTTTCAAAATTGACAAATGGGTCATTATCTTCAACTTTTACTTTTACTTCTGCTGCTTTTGTTTCATTCCACTTTTTGTATACTAAGTAAAGAATATAGGCAGCTGCAATACCTAGAATCGCTGGTACATTTGTTGCAGAAGTTGCGAGAATGATTAACCCAAGTATGCCCCAGGCAATTTTTCCTAATGTTGAGTTTGCTTTCAAAAACTGTTTAAACACGAGGTATAAAATTAAAATGCTTATTGCTAAACCAATTATCGAACCTAAATTCGATAGTAAGACTAACGCTGCTAGCCCTCCTATTAAAAATAAACCGAATTTCTTCATGTTCATTTCCTCCTTTCTTGATTCCATCTTACCTAGATTCCCAAATTTTCATAACGAGCTAGAGCTTTATTTTTAACTACGACTTGAGACGGAGTACAAGTAGATATGTGGTTTGAAATTTCAAATGAAAACCATACTAAGTTTGGGAGGTGTTGAAGTTCATGAGCTTTTCTTGGTTATGTGGATTATTGCTATTTATTCAGCCAGTCAATCTTCCTGACAGCTTAACAGTTAAAAGTCAAGGGGAAACGATAGCAAATATTGATCGTTCTACTTATGAATCGCCTATTCCAGGAGTTCCTCTCATTGATTTAGATAAATATAATCAACTTCTGATTAAGCTGGACAATTTGACATACTTGGAACCAAAAAATGCTTATATTGATCATGCAGGACAAGTGAGAGAGGGGGAGTTCGGACGAAGATTATATCGAAAAGCATTCACTGATCTATTCTATTCTTTTTTTTATCATTCAACTGCTGCGGAAATAGAGTTGCCTATGCTCCCAATTCATCCGAAAGTAGACCGTGATTTATTAATTCATATTCGGACGAAACAAATTGGACAATATGTCACTTTTTTTAATCAAAGAAATCGAGCAAGAACCCATAATATTAAACTGGCTGCTCAAGCAATCGATAGTTATGTTATTTTTCCTGGGGAAACCTTTTCATTTAATCGAATTGTTGGACAAAGAACAAAGGAAAGAGGATATATGAAAGCACCTGTCATTGTTAGAGGAGAGCTGTCAGAGGATATTGGTGGCGGGATCTGCCAAGTGTCGTCAACTTTATTTAATGCAACAGATCGTGCTGGAATGAAAATTTTAGCACGCTACTCCCATTCAAAAAAAGTTCCGTATGTACCACCTGGTAGAGATGCTGCAGTAAGCTGGAATGGACCAGATTATCGTTTTAAAAACATTTATAGCCTTCCGATCCTCATTCGTGCAAAAGTCTTTGGAGGACAAATGGTTATTCAGATTTATTCCTCCGATGAAATCGACTATGAGCCTCGTTCTGTACCAGAAGCTTCGAAAATGCTTCCAGAGGAAATACATATTGCTGAGGAGGCAATGGATTAAGTCAGGTTTTAAGCGAAGGGATTTTATTTTCCCTTCGCCTTTTGTTTATAGTGCTCTAGGACTGACGATTACTCCATCCTCATCTGCATATACGTAATCACCCGGATTCCATGTAATCCCACCAAATGTTACAGTGATTTCTTGATCACCTTTTCCTTTTTTCTCACTCCTTAACGGATTGCTGCCAATAGCAAAAATGCCAACGTCTAAGCCAGCAAGCTCAGCTGTATCTCGGATACATCCGTTAATAATGACGCCAGCAAGCTTTCTACGTACAGCAATTTCACCTAGTTGATCACCTAATAGCGCACATCTTTTTGACCCCCCTCCATCAACAATCAGTACATTTCCTTCTGGAATCGTTTCTAATGCCTTTTTCACCAGGACATTGTCCTCGAATACTTTAACGGTTGATATTTTTCCAAAAAAACGTTTTCTTTTTCCATAGGATTTAAACTCTAACTGACAAACAGTTAATTCACTTTTAAATTCATCACATAAATCAGCTGTTTTCATATTCATATTGACAATCCCTCCATTTGTTTTTTATATAAACTATTCACCAGCAATTGTGATAATCCTCCTTTTCAAGAGAACCTTGTATACAAACTGTCTCAATTGGAAAAATTATGTATAAGAATATTTATTGGAGGAACATTATGACATCTAATTCAAAAATGCCAAAATCCCCTGAATCTTATTGGAGAGAAATCGAGCAGCCTACATTCGGAAAATTAACTGAACATACTTCGACTGATGTTGCCATCATTGGTGGTGGAATAACCGGGATTACCGCGGGTTTACTGTTAGTGAAGGAAGGCTATAAAGTCACGATTTTAGAAGCAGGCAGCGTTTTAACCGGTACGACTGGTCATACTACTGCAAAGATTACTGCACAGCATGGGTTAATTTATGACGAATTAATCAATCACTTTGGCGTGGAAAAAGCAAAGCTTTATTATGAGGCACAAAATAGTGCATTAAACTTCATTCGGCAAACCGTATCAGAAAAACAAATCGACTGCGACTTTAGCAATGAAGATGCCATTATTTATGCAACAACAGATGAATATGCTCATAAAGTCGAAACAGAAATGGATGCGTACGCTAAGCTTGGAATTGCTAGTACAACGGCTGATAGCATTCCTTTCGATATTCAAACAAAATCAGTAATCGTGATGAAAAACCAAGCTCAGTTTCATCCTTTAAAATATTTACGCCAACTTCTTGATCGTTTCACTGAAGCAGGTGGGATGGTTTATGAACATACGACTGCAACCGACATTGGAGAAGGTGATCATCCTGTCGTCATAACGAGAGATGGACATCGTGTAAATTGTAAGCATGTTATTGTTGCTTCACACTTCCCATTTGTCGATATGATGGGATTTTATTTTGCAAGAATGTATGCTAGCCGCTCTTATGTTCTTGGTGTGAAAACGGAAAAAGATTTTCCAGGTGGTATGTATTATAGTGCTGATATGCCAACTCGTTCATTAAGATTTACTCCTTATAATGGAGATAAGCTTATCCTCGTCGGAGGAGAAGGCCATAAAACAGGTCAAGGAATTAATATGATAAAGCATTATGAGGCATTAGAGGAATTTGCGGAAAAAACGTTAAAAATCACCGATTATCCATATCGTTGGTCAGCACAAGATTTAATCACTCTTGATAAAGTACCTTATATTGGCCAAATTACGGCAAATAAGCATGGGATTCTTGTTGCAACTGGCTATCGAAAATGGGGTATGACGAATGGGACCGCTGCCGCTCTATTGTTGAAAGATATCATTATGGAAAAAGACAACCCTTATCGTGATTTATTCAATCCTTCAAGATTTCAAGCCGACCCTAGCCTTAAGAAGGTCATTTCAATCAACACTGATGTTGCAGGTCATTTAATTAAAGGGAAACTTGAGCTTGTCCCGAAAGAACCAAGTGAAGTTGCAAACGATGAAGGTGCTGTTGTAATGGTCAATGGGAAAAGAGCGGGAGCATATAGAGATACAGAAGGCAAACTCCATTTAGTCGATACGACTTGTACACATCTTGGCTGTGAAACTGAATGGAACGACGCAGAGCGAACATGGGATTGCCCTTGTCACGGCTCACGTTATTCATATAATGGAGAAGTACTTAACGGGCCAACGAAAAGGCCGTTAAGAAAAGTTGAATTGGAATAAAACGGTGCCTAAAACGGTGTCTTAAAACGGTGCCAGGCACCATAAAAAGACAAAAGGCACCACTCTGTCCACGAGTGGTGCCTGGCACCTGTTATTGTTTATTGGCAGTATTATTTTTGTCTGCTCCAGTCGTAAATTCGACTAGTTCAGAGCTTGTGCGATTGCCTTTTTTTACGTTATTGTTTCGTTGTGCATTTGCATTACCTAGTTTTTTTCTACCCATATTCGCCTCTACTCCTTTTATCAATCGTGCTTTCTTTCAAATGTAGTATGGGCGAATATGCACACATTATTCAGGATAATCCTGTTAAGTAGGGTCAACAACCTTACCGCCTCGCATTACTTTTTTATTAGCTTGTGTGCCCAATTCTTTTGTAAACTTCTTCAATTCTCTTTCTTCCCTCTCTGTCACAAGAGAAATAACTGTTCCGCTCGCTCCGAATCTACCTGTCCTTCCAGAACGGTGAATATATTGCTTCATATCCTTTGGAAAATCAACATGAACAACATGGGTCACACCTTTAATATCTAATCCTCGCGCAGCTACATCTGTTGCTAGAAGCATATTTGTCTTTCCAGCTCGAAAATCCTTTAAAGCACTTTGCCTCTCAACTTTGCTAAGGTCACTATGAAGAGAGCTAGAATGGATATGATTGTATTGTAATTTTTCAGCGATTACTGTAAGATTCCCAATATCCTTTACAAATACAAGAGCTTTGATCGCTTCAAGGCGTGAAATTTTTTCAAGCAGCTTTATTTTGTCCCTTTGCTCAACAATGAAATAAATATGTTCTACAGCCTCAGCATTAATGGTATCATCCGTCTCCACTTTAATAACTTCGGGAGCATTCGTTAATTCCTTAGCTATTTTTTCTACCGCAATCGGAAGAGTAGCCGATACCATTATAACTTGGCGCTCACTTAATGTTGACTTCACAATACTTCTAATCGTATCTAAATGTTCTGGAACAAATAATTGATCAACCTCATCAAGCACAACTGTTTTTACTTCATGCATCTTTAGCTTTTTCTGTTTAATTAGCTCTAGCATTCTTCCTGGTGTCCCAATAGCAATATTCGGATGCTTCTTCAATTTTTCGAGCTGCCGTTTTACATTGGCCCCTCCGATGAATGAAGCAGCTCGAATACCACTGCCTTCAGTCCAGTTCTGAATTTCTTGAAGGATTTGCATAACGAGCTCTTGAGAAGGTGCGATGACAACAGCCTGTACGGCTTTTTTTTCTGGGTCAATTCGTTCCAGTATTGGCAATAAATAGGCAAGCGTCTTCCCCGTTCCTGTTGGCGATTCTGCGATAACATCC
Source organism: Cytobacillus sp. Bva_UNVM-123 (assembly GCF_046351715.2). Taxonomy (NCBI): domain Bacteria; kingdom Bacillati; phylum Bacillota; class Bacilli; order Caryophanales; family Bacillaceae; genus Cytobacillus; species Cytobacillus sp. Bva_UNVM-123. Next base: position 1,216,681 of record NZ_CM177772.1, on the reverse strand, counting down.
TTTCCTTCTAATACAGCTGGAATCGTTCTCATCTGAATGGTTGTTGGCTGCTGAAATTCAGATTTTTTCCATCCTTCTTGTAAAAAAGGCTTTAGTTGATTAATTAACGAATGTGTCATAGGTAACTCCTTTATGTTTTAACAATATAAACGTCATTATTACTGTTAATGATCCTATCGTATGAAAAGAATGATGTCTAGTCTTTACCATTCATTGTTTTTATAAAGAAAATCCAACTTGGTCATATTATTACTGAGGTGAATTAGATTGATTCGAAAAATTGGATTTCTTTTTTTTATTTCATTCCTAATGGTTAATGTTCCTATTCATGCAGAAACAATGAATCAAATTGAAGTTTTTGATATCGAAAAAGAGAGCGTCATTAAAAGCGTACCGTCAAATCCAATGATCCAAGCTAAAGCAGAGAATATTCTTAATGATATTCATGATATTTACAAAAAAATTAATCCTATTCCTAAAAAAGGTCTTATGATGAAAATTCCGATTAAACCAATGATTCATGTTAAAAATCAATGGATGGACTCCCTCGTTGATGAAATGATTATATTTTACCCTGAAGACGAAGAACCATATATTATGACTTATGATGATGAAAATCACTTTTTCTTCTTTACAATATCGAATCGAAAATCAGCAAACGAATTCATCATAAACATTTTAAGTAGCTCACAATAAGAATGTGAGTAATCTTACATGTAAACAAGAAAAAATGCTCCAGCTTTAGCCGAGCATTTTTTCAATTCTTTGTTAAGATACTTTTTCTTTTTCACTTTCAAGCTGATAACCATTTTCCCAGTACTCAGCATTTTTGATGCCGAGCTTTGTCGAGTTAAACACAGGGTCGAGTCCTTGTTTCTTTTGTGCTTCATAATCTTTCAAAGCAATTACGGCCGGTTTTGTGAGAATGACAATGGCAATTAAGTTCAACCATACCATTAAACCTAAGCCAACATCCCCTAATGCCCATGCTAGACCTGCTGTTTTGACTGCACCGTAGAATGTTGCTCCAAGCAATATAAGCTTCAAGAAAAACATCGGCCATTTACTGTTTCTAAATAAATAGGCAACATTTGTTTCTGCAATATAGTAGTAAGCCATAATCGTCGTGAAAGCAAAGAAGAAAAGAGAAATCGCTACGAATCCTGAGCCGAAGCCTGGCAAGACTGTTTCAACTGCAGCTTGTGTGTATCCTGGACCTGCTTCAACTCCTGCCAAGCCTTCATAAAGGACTGCACCATTATTTTTCTCATCAACTGTGTTATACATGCCGGTAAATAAGATCATGAATGCTGTTGCTGAACATACAAATAGCGTATCTATGTATACAGAAAACGCTTGAACTAATCCTTGTTTTGCAGGGTGGGAAACTTCCGCAGCTCCAGCAGCATGTGCACCAGTTCCTTGTCCCGCTTCATTCGAGTAAATTCCACGTTTTACTCCCCATGCGATTGCACTCCCAAGAATTCCGCCAAATGCAGCGTCAGCCCCAAATGCACTTTTAAAAATCAAAGAAATTACTGCTGGTACTTCACTAATATTCAAACCAATAATGATAAGAGCAACTAACATATAACCTAACGCCATAAATGGTACAGTAATTTGTGCAACAGAAGCAATTCTCTTTACTCCGCCAAAAATAATTAAACCTAATAGAAAAATAATAATGAATCCTGTAACCGCTTTATTAATACCAAATGCATTTTCCATCCCTGTTGCAATTGAGTTGGATTGAACTCCGGGCATTAAGACTGCCATTGCCAGTAAAGCAGATATAGCGAAAAGGACAGCAAACCATTTAATTCCGATTCCTTTTTCTATGTAATAGGCCGGGCCGCCACGATATTGCCCATCTTTTTTCACTTTATAAATTTGTGCTAATGTCGATTCAACATAAGCCGATCCTGCACCAATAAAGGCAATTGCCCACATCCAGAAAACAGCTCCTGGTCCCCCCATTGCAATTGCAGTTGCAGTTCCAGCAATATTACCAGTTCCTACACGGCCAGAAAGAGCGATAGATAATGCCTGGAAAGATGAAACACCCGCTTCAGAACTTTTTCCTTGGAACATAAGGGTAACCATCTCTTTAATATGTCTTACTTGTAAAAACCTCGTTAGTAAAGAAAAAAATAATCCAATACCTAGACAAGCATAGATTGCCGGTGTACTCCATAAAATATCATTCAATGAACCTACAAAAGCCTCCAACAAAATTCCCCCTTTTTTATATATTCTGAATCTTTTACCTATTAAGAATTATAGAACAAGCGTAAAAATAAAACAATTATTATTTTTAAAAATCATTTTTATAGCAAAATTTAAATCAAATAAAATTGTTATATTACAAGTAAATACAGATAATATCATTTCTCTTCCTTAATGACATTTAAAAATTACCATTTGTTATAATACAACAATTTTTTTATTGGTTTTATACAGATACATTTTAGTATTTTTATGACTTTTAGAAAAAAATGTACAGTTCCTCTCTTATAAGTTATTTCATTTTATATTTTCGAAAATTTCGTTATAATATATTTAGGGTTCCGAAATAATTGTTCAGAAAGAAGCTGTATATTTAATGACTCGGGAAGCTAAACGCAATTTATCTATCATGTGGTTCGCAAATTTCTTTATTTCTGGAAGCATGACGATGGTTTTACCGTTTATCTCTTTATATATTGAGACATTCGGAAAATACTCAACGACTTATGTTCAGCAATGGTCTGGTTGGACATTTGCGGTTACATTTGTTACGGCCTTTATTTTTTCACCGATTTGGGGAAGAATTGGAGACTTATACGGAAGAAAAAAAATCCTTATTTTCTCTGGAATTGGGATGGGGATTTCTATTTTCCTAATGGGATTTGTTACATCTGTTTGGCAGCTATTTATCCTCCGCCTCGTAATGGGGATTTTTACAGGTTTTATTGGGATGTCACAAGCCTTTATTTCGACACAAACACCAAAAGAAATTGCTGGTAAAGTGATGGGCACACTTCAAACAGGAAGTATAACCGGCTCTTTAATGGGACCTTTGCTTGGTGGAATTCTTGCAGATTCGTTCGGCTACGCAGATACATTTAAATGGACGTCAATTTCAATATTTATCTCTGCTTTTCTCGTCATCTTTGCAAGAGAATATAAAATATCGAGTAACGAAAATACAAGAACAAAATATTCTAGTAAAGAAGTGCTATTACACATCATTCGACACCCTATTTTACTAACGGTACTCCTTATTTCATCCCTTATTCAAATGGCACATTTTAGTGTTCAACCGATTCTATCCTTATATGTCAGTGAATTACATGGACCTGAAAATCTTGCTTTCTTCGCAGGAATAGCTTTTTCAGCAGCCGGGCTAGGGAACTTAATGATGGCGAGACAATGGGGGAAAATTGCTGACCGTTATGGTTATATAAAAATTTTGATCATCTTACTATTTATTGCTGGGATCTTTTATTTACCTGGAGGATTTGTCACTAATATATGGCAGCTTGTCTTCATTCGGTTTTTACTGGGAATTTCAATTGGCGGGATCATCCCTGTTCGCATTGCCTATATTCGGCAGGAAGCCCCGCTTGCGATGCAAGGCGAAGTACTCGGATATAATACGAGCTTACGTTTCTTCGGGAATATAATTGGGCCTGCAATGGGAGGCATTGTTTCGGGTTATTTTGGATTTACTGCCGTGTTCATTTCAACAAGTATGCTGCTTATTATAAGTGGATTAATCTTATTAGCTGCACTGAACCGCCATCCAAAAACAGAAGTAGTGGGGAAATCTGCATAAATCTTTCCCTTTTTCAGCCATTTTGTTTGTTCATAAATAAGCTGTTCCTTTGTCATTTCATATGATCAAGGAACAGCTTTTTATTTTGGTGTCAATATGATAGTCTTTCAATAATATGATTTAGTTTGATATTTCAATATCGCTTTCTTTGTTGTATTCGCTATACCAAGTCGGAATAATTAGCTCAAACCCTTTATGATCCTCTAAAATCATCTCTATCCGTTCAAACATATCAGTTAATTTCTCTGGAACTACTTTTTTTGTCCAAACTACAGCAGATAACAATTCCATTGCTAAATAAACTGAGTAAAGCTGCCAAAAATCATTCGGAATATTATCGTTAAAATAGCCCTGAATTTGTCCGACTGAAAAAGGGATGCTTACTTCCCTGCTAAACAAACCTACTTTAATAAACTCAAAATAGGGATCTCCCCAATCAAAACGATTAAAGTCGATTACTCCCGCATACTTCTCATCTTTAACAATTAAGTTCCCAACATGGAAATCATCATGAAGAAACTGACTAGGCCGCTCCTTCAAATAATGTACATGCTTATCAATAAACGCTATCAGTTTATGATCCTCTTTAATTTTAATCCCACATGTTTTATACGTTTCTAAATACGCTTTATATTTTTTCATTTTCCTTTCATACCAGGGACCTATTGAGATAGGTGCATGAATTGAATTAATTTTCTTTAAATCAGCTCCTGCTTCCAGGCCAATTTCATATTGAACTATATTACGATAAAAAGGGAGTAAATCTCGTGCATCTTCACCTTCAATATATGAAAGCAAATAATAGCATTTTTCTAACTCTGCTACTTCTCCGATCTTAATCGGTTTTGGCGAATTAACCTGCATTTTATGTAATGTACTTAACAGATGAAATTCTTCCGCTTTTCTGGAAAATAGGTTCAGATCAGCTGTTCTTAATAAATATTTTTCTCCTTGCTTGAAATAGACAACATACTTTACATCACTGGAAAAACCTTTATGAATGATTTCAATTTCAATGGCATTCTGTAGAAAAGGGATACTTTGTCGCAATGTCTTAATCATATTCATCATACCTCCTCATAATTATTGACTCCCTATATCGTATTAGTGCATTATACAACTAATACACTAATACTAAAATTAGAAAGGAAGATTTTTAATGTTCATAAAGAATAAGAAATTCTTAACTTTTACATCACTTATTTTTTCGTTATTTCTTATTACTGGTTGCCAAGTCAAAATTGACAAAGATGCAAAGCCTGGACTCCATATTTATAAAGTAGATAATGAAGATAACGATAGTGGAGACGACAATTAATCTGAAACTTCATTCAGTGGGGGTTTTTCGACGCGCAGGATGTGCTATTGCAGACGTTGTGACAGGACATCGCGTTCTTAGACTGCCCCATCCCCCACTGGTAGTTGAACTAATTGATATTAGTAATATAGAAAAGGAAAATTCCCCATTATATCTCCAATTCTAAAATTTTCTAACTTGCATGACGAATGTCAATACAAATAGTACCATTTTTGCTATCCTGAAATTCTATGATAAAGTAAAAGAAACAGAATGTTAAGTGAATGGGAGGGGCAAGTCGTTATGGATAACTATAAGTTCGTCGGACTTATCGGCACTTATACAAAAGGGGAGAGTAAAGGAATTTATTCTTTCACTTTAGATACAAAAAAAGGGGAAATAGCTGAGGCTGCACTTGTTGCTGAACTTGATAATCCAACCTATTTAGCTTTAAGCCATGACAATCATTTTCTATATTCGGTTGTGAAGGATGGAGAATTAGGTGGAATCGCTGCTTTTCGTGTTAATAGCCAAAATGGTGAATTAACTTTTATTAACAGCCATGTTTCAGAAGGCGCACCTCCATGTCATGTAAGCATAGACAATAAATCAAACTATGTCTTAAGCGCCAACTACCATAAAGGCACGATAGAAGCACATGATTTGAATCAGGAAACAGGGGCGATTCTTCCTCCAACTTCTATTATTGTACATACAGGAAAAGGGCCTGATAAAAGACAAGAAAAGCCACATACCCATTATGCAGGATTTACACCAGATAAAAAATTCGTTATAGCTGTAGAGCTTGGTATTGATAAAATTATTACGTATGAATTATTAAACGGTAAGTTTGCTCAAAAAAATTCTCTCTCAGTAAAGCCAGGCAGTGGACCTAGACATATTACATTTCATCCGAACGGAAAACATGCTTTTGTCATGACTGAATTTAGCTCAGAAGTTCTTGTCTTAAGTTATGATCAGAAAGATGGAAGCTTCAAACAGCTTCAATCTATATCAACCATTCCTGAAAATTTTGATGAGAACAATCAAGGAAGTGCCATCCATATTTCCTCTGACGGCCATTTTGTATATGCAGGCAATCGTGGTCATAATAGCATTGCTATCTTCCAAGTTAATGAAGAAACAGGAATGCTTCATATCATTGACCATACTTCTACGGAAGGAGATTGGCCAAGGGATTTTACATTAGACCCTACCGAGAAATTTCTTGTCGCCTCTAACCAAAATTCAGGGAATCTTGTTTTATTCGCGAGAGATGAAGCTACTGGAAAACTAACTTTATTGCAGAAAAATATTGTAGTTCCTGAACCAGTTTGTGTGAAATTCCTAAAGTAAACATATCTTTTAAAATTTTTTCAAGGTAATATTCTTAGGATTTATTACTAGAAATAGCCTTCCTTAATTACTTGGAAGGCTATTTTTTAAGGAATTTTATCAAATGAGGGTTAATAAGCTGTGCATTTTTTGGGGAATATGAGTGCTATCCAAACGGTGTTTATCCTTTTTAACACATTCCCATCGTTTTTTGGATTCTGCGAATGTCTTTCTTATTCATCCATATATCTTCCTTCAATAAATCAATACTGTCTTCAATTCCTTTTATTTGTCCTTTAATTTCACCGAAGTCCTTAGCATTTTGTAATCTCATTTCACTTAATTCAGCCTTCAAGGATTCCTGACCATTTATTAATGCTTTAATTAAGCTGGTATGCTCTTTAAGTGTTTCACCTTGTAGTCGCTGCACTTCTTCTATGTTTGAAAGCTTAGCACCTTGTTGCTGTTGCATCTCTTCTAAATTTGAAAGCTTAGCACCTTGTTGTCGTTGCATCTCTTCTAAATTTGAAAGCTTAGCACCTTGTGTTTTAAACAGTTCACTATGTGCCTTAAGGAGTTCACTATGGATGTTAAGAACTTCCCCATGGTTTTTAAGCATTTTTCCATGAACTTTAAGTATTTCTCCCTGTTCTTTAAGCATTTCTCCATGGGTATAAAGGGTTTTATCTTGTTTATCAAGCTTCAAATTAATTTGTTCCAGCGCAGATAGAATTTGCTTTTCCAATTGCTTGTCCACTATTTCACCTCCTCACTTACTCCGTATCATTATAACATTTTAACTGAACTGATTTAGGTAAAATAATAGAATCTATCGAAATATTTAAGCCATAAAAAATAAACACACCATCTAAAAATGAAATCTCCTCTAGATAGTGTGTTTGCAAAATTATCGAGTAACAATAATCGGCTCATCTTTTGTCACAATTAATGTATGTTCACATTGAGCAACAAGGCTTTTATCATGAGTAACAAAAGTCCAGCCATCTCCCAGTTCAATAACTTCTTCTGCACTTGTTGAAATAAATGGTTCGAAAGCTAACACCATTCCCTCTTTCAACAATTGTGTATCCCACGGATCGAAATAGTTTAATATATGGTCTGGCTCCTCATGAAGAGCACGCCCTACCCCATGTCCAGTGAGGTTTTTAATCACCGTGTAGCCATTCTGATTGGCTGTTCTGTTAACAATTTTTCCGATCACACTAAGCTTAGCACCTGCTCTAATTTTCTTAAGACCTTCTTCAAAGGCTTTCTGTGCAGTTTCACAAAGATGCTGGAGCTTTTCATTTTCTCCAACCACAATGGATAGTCCCGTATCTGCGAAATATCCATTCTTTGAACCAGAAACATCAATGTTTACTAAGTCACCTTTCTGAATAACACGCTTTCCAGGTATTCCGTGTGCTACCTCTTCATTCACACTTATACATGTAAATCCTGGGAATTGATATTCCCCTTTTGGTCCAGAAATTGCTTCATACTTTTCAAAAAGCTCTCCTGCATAATCATCTAATTCTTTTGTTGTAACGCCTGGTTTTGTTCGTTCGATTAGTTCATCACGGATAATTGCAACAATTTTTCCGATTTCTTTCAGACCTGCTAACTCTTCATCATTTTTTACAATCATATCTTCCTGTCCCTTCACTAGATGTTCTTTCATCTTTATGTATATTATATTCTACTTTCCTCAAACTTACAGCTTGAAAGGAAACAACTGAAAAAACATCTATTGTTGAACAAAGCTAATCTATACGGAAGCCGATTTTCCCTAACTGCTCCGCACGTTCCATCCTATTAAATGCCTGTTCAAATTCATCCAGTTGGAACACTCGATCAACGACTGGCTTAATTGCGTTCATCTCAATAAACTTAAGCATTTCAGCATATTCTTCTCCACTTCCTAATGTTGAGCCTAACAAATTTTGTTGCCCATAAAAGAACGTGCGAAGATTAAGTTGAATTTCATCTCCAGCAGATGCACCAAACGTAACAATTGTCCCACCTGGACGAAGAAGCTCGAGTGATTTATTAAAAGTGGCAGCTCCAACTGATTCAATAATAAGATCCATTTTCATACCTTCAAGTGCTTTATTCCAATCTGAGTGGCTATCAATCGCTTTGTTTGCTCCTAACTTGATTGCCATCGCACATTTTTCCTTCGAACGTGAGCTAACATAAACTTCTGCCCCAGCAGCCTTCGCAAACTGCACTAAAAATGTTGCGACTCCACTTCCGACCCCTGGAATAAACACTTTCATTCCAGGCTGTACTTTTCCTCTCGTAAACAATGCTCTGTATGCAGTTAATCCAGCTAATGACAGTACGCCCGCTTCTTCCCATGTTAAATGCTCTGGCCTTGGAGCCGCATTTTCAGCTGGAATAATCACATATTCAGCAAATGTTCCATGGAATGGGTGCCCGATTATTTCAAAACCCACTGGAGGTGCATCACTATTTTTTTTCCACCCAAGGCCTGGATTAATGATGATTTCATCACCGATTTGAACAGATGTTACACCTTGACCAATCGCGTCTACAATACCCGCTCCGTCCGAACCAATAATTAATGGTGGATCTGATGGGAGGTGGCGATTGAGAACAAATAAATCGCGATGGTTAAGTCCTGCTGCTTTCAGTTTTACTCTAATTTCCCCTTCCATTGGTTTCACTTCTGTCATTTCACCATAAGATAATCCACTAAAGCCTGATTTAGCTGCATGTATAATTGCCTTCATTCCATCACTCCTCAATAATTTTTAAATACAACAAGTCTATTTCTATCATACTTCGGAATTGTTTGAATTCACAATAATTTCACCTATTTCCTTGGTAGATGTATTAAATTTTAGATACATTTGTCATTCTATGGTAAATTCATATTAGAATAGCTAATATGTTAGGAGTGGATTAATGTGGGATGGGCAGAATTTGAACGCGTAAAAAATGACTACAATGAAGAATTTAAATTGGTGGACGAAGAAGTATTAAAGCTAATACATAAACGAAAAGCTTTAGCAAAAGGAAAGCATTTTTTCCCTACGGTAGAAGTAATGGAAGAATGGGCTAAAAAATTTGAAATGGAGACTTCTGAGATTAGCTGGTTCATCAATCAGCTTAATGATAGCAGGGGACTCTTTTACCAACCTGATGTACCTGGAGAACTTCTTGGGGTTTTGCAAATCATGAAAAAATCAACTTTAGATGACTTTGATTATGTATTGACCCATTCCATGCAGTATGAGCATGCGAGCATTGTTACCCTTGAGATCAACTATAAACATCATAATGACGAAAATATTGGGAATATTATCCCCCATTTAATCTTACAAGTAACGGGTTCAGCCGATTTCACAGTGAGAAAGAATGGTGCGCGTGGAGGTGGTGGTCATACACAATTGCAATTCACCGTTTCACCACGATTACCTGATGACTTAAGCCATATTGATTTTGCCTTAATACCATTTGCTGCACCAATGGAATTTCCACCTAAGGAAGTTATTCTTAATAAAGAAATTATTTTTAATAATAATTGATGAAAAAGATGCACAATTTGTGTGTCTTTTTTTATTTAAACCCTCCCCGCTAAAAAAAGAGATAAGAACTCCGTTTTAATTCCTTCGGTACAGACATATATTTGTACAAAGGTTTTATTAGAAAAACTTGACATTCGCCAAGTCCTTTCGGCGAGTGCCTTAGCTTTTCTTATGCGGTATTATATGCAGTAATATTATAAAAATTAAATTTTACTTTAGTACGTTAGTAAAATCAAATTTTTCTATTAGCCATAAAATCCGCACTTAGATGATAGGGGCAGGAGGTTTTTAAGTGTTTAAACAAAATAAAATGAGAATAAAAAAAGCCAAGAGAAGAAAATGGATTACGAAAGGTCCACTTCCATTTAGATATGTTCTCCTCATTTCATTCATCATTTTTAATGTCTTAACGATCATTAGCTTGATTATCATAAATAAGAAGCTTGAGCCATCCTTAATGAGTATCGCAGAAACGAGAGCACGTCAATTTGCTGCTCAAGCCATAAATGATGCCATCGCTAAAAAAATCTCTGAAAGTGTAGATATTAATGAACTTATCGTGAAACATAAAAACGCTGACGAAACTGCCTTCAGCTTCAATCCTCAAGTCTATAATAAAGTCATTTCGGATGCTTCAAAAAGAGTGCAAAACTATTTAGATTTAGTAGAAGCAGGTCAATTAGAGCAGCTTGAGAATTTCAAAAATGACATTAACATTGATAAGGAGAATACAAAAAATTCGAATGGGATTGTGTATCATATACCGCTCGGAATGGCTACTGGAATGACATTATTCTCAAATTTAGGTCCCGACATTCCAGTGAGATTACAAATACTTGGAGATGTTACATCAAATGTAGAAACAAAAATTATCTCATCAGGGATTAACAATACGTATCTAGAAGTCTATATAAATGTGAAAGTTCATATGAATATTATTATTCCTTTAAAAGAAGAACCGATTGAAATCTCCAATCAAGTAAAAGTTGGTGATTTATTTCATCCTGGTAAAGTTCCACAATATTATAATCCTGGGCTAATGCCCCCACCTACTAATAATAACTAACAGGAAGTTCCTCTAGCAGGAAAAATACTGAACAAAGTAGAATAAGTCCATACGTCAAACTACATAAAAAGCAGATTATGACTTAACATTAACCTTAATCATGGACTCTAGGGGGAATAATAATGAGAATATTAATGGTTGGAGCTGGAGCAATCGGTGGATATTTTGGAGGAAGGCTTGTAGAAAAAGGTGCCGATGTTACATTTCTCGTTCGTGAAAAAAGAAAGGAACAGCTTGATACGAACGGCTTAATTGTTGAAAGTGTCAACGGAAATATGGAATTGAAAGTAAAAACCCTTTTAACGGGGGAAAAAGCTGAGGATTTTGATGTCATAATTCTCTCAACAAAATCCTATCATTTAGAAGGAGCGATCGAAAGCTTTCGACCTTATGTAAAAAAACAAACGATGATTCTTCCACTCCTAAATGGCATAGAACATATTGCTACACTTATTAATGCCTTCGGTGAAGAGCATGTAATTGGTGGCATGTGTACAATTGAATCAACCCTAGATCAATCAGGAAAAGTGATTCAAACGAGTGCACTTCAAGAATTTGTGTATGGTGAAAGAAATGGAGAGAAGACAGAACGAATCTTGAACCTTCAAACGGCTTTTTCAGGTACAACCTCGAACTTTAGGCTTTCAGAAAATATTGAACAAGACATGTGGCATAAATACTTATTTATTTCGACAGTTGCTGGTGTTACCTCCCTTTTCCGCTCACCAATGGGGCCGATTCGTGAACAAAAATATGGCTTGCATACGATTCGCACAGTCTTAAAGGAAGCTGCCGAAATTATGAGAGCGATGAACGCACCTTTATTAGAAAACATTGAAGAAAATCTGCTAGAAAAAATCAACAACCTCGGCTATAAAATGAAGGCATCTCTTTTAAAAGATATAGAAAAACAAATGCCGATTGAAGCTGACCATTTCTTCGGCTACTTGCTAGAAAAAGCGGAAGCTCATGGCATACGAGCAAATTCTATTGAAACGATCTATACAAATTTAAAACTTTATGAACATAACACTTTATAACATTAAAATATTAAAGATTAATCACTGACAGGCACCCATTTTTAAATGCCTGTCTTTTTGTGCTGAACATAAAAATTTTTTCTGATAGGATATAAAAATGAGCTCCATCTTCCAACTAAAAGGAGGCTTGCTATGTGGGGATATATGATAACACAAATCATTTTAATAGTAATTTTTGGTTTACTCGGCTGGATCATTCGCTACAAAAAAATGTATTCGTTGATTTCTGGCTTTGATTCTCGACCTGAGGAGGAAAAAAAGCAGCTGATTGCAAATGGATTCCCGCAAAAAATTGGGTCCCTGCTTCTCACAACTGCCGGCATTGTATTGCTTTTATTACCACTTAATTTTACGTCTTATACATTTAGATTCGAAATTCAGCTTGGTTTTATGCTTATTTATTTAATGGGGGGACTTATTTATTTAACTAAATATGAAGTCGAGAATAAACGAAAGCGAGGCTACTTAATTCATACTGCCCTTTTTATTATCGTTATTGGTTCGATAACGGCTCTGAGTGTAACAAGCTATCAAGGCTATGAACTACGTGTGAAGGAGAATAGCTTTGAAGTAACAGGTATGTATGGGGATGAGTGGAGTATTAAAGATATTAAAAGAGTCGAATTAATGGACGAAATGCCCGAAGTTACAATGAGAACGAATGGGATTGGTTTACCGACTTTATCAAAAGGACATTTTAAAGTGAAAGGATATGGAAGCAGCCTACTATTTATCCAAAAAAGTTCATCTCCTTACATTTACATTGAACTTCCTAACAAGAACATTTTCATTAATGATAAACAAACTGATACAACGAGGAAATGGTTTGAGCGATTGAATGAAAAAGCAACTATAGTGAAGTAATTTTATAAAGGTTAAACTTCATTTCAATAACGATTTTTTTGGCTAGTAGGAACATAAATAAGAAAGTGTCCCTGAATGTTATACTTAATATGGTACCTGTAGTTAAGACACTTGAAAAAGAGTGTTCTATCTACAGGTATTTTTTTATATACTTGAATTTCAAGATATGGGATTAGGAGACATCATGAGTAAAATAACATTTTCAACTAAAGAGATAAAAACACTTCAAAATAATCCAAATGTACAACGTGTTAGCGAGCGAGCTATTACCTATACCGACTCCTTTAAAAATAGATTTATGGATGAGTATCTGAATGGGAGACTCCCTCGACAAATTTTTTTAGAGAACGGTTTCGATGTGGACGTTATAGGAATTAAAAGAATTGAACAATCAGCTTATAGGTGGAAGAGAGCTTATGAGAAGAATGGATTAATAGGGCTTACAGATTCAAGGAAAATAGGTTCTGGCAGACCATTAATACGGGAACTTACACCAACCGAAGTGATTGAAAGACAGGAAGCAAGAATTAAGCTATTGGAGGGACAGGTGGAGCTATTAAAAAAGCTAGAAGTGACAGAAAGGAGGCTGCTAAACGCAAGCGAAAATCTAGATCCAAATAGAGTATATCAGTTCATTTATGAGACCATTGAACAAAATCATTTTAAGCGAATGACCAAGTATTTTTGTGATCTTTTAGAGGTCTCCCGTTCTGGATATTATAGCTATCTAAAGGCAACCACTGTCCGGGAAGCAAGAGAGCAATCAGACTTAAAAGCGAAGGCAATCATCTTAAAGGCGTTTAATCGTCGAGGATATAAGAAAGGGTCACGTTCCATAAAAATGATGTTGGAAAACGACTATAGCCTTATCTATAGTCGTAAAAAAATACAGAGAATCATGAGGAAATTCGGAATAGTTTGCCCTCATAGAAGGCCGAATCCTTATAAAAAGATCGCTAAAGCAACAAAAGAGCATCAGGTTGTTCCAAATAAATTAAACAGAGAATTTAAGCAAGGAATCCCTGGAAAAGCATTATTAACGGACATTACTTATTTGCCATATAACGGGAATTGTATGGCTTATTTGTCTACCATAAAAGACGCCTCTACTAACGAAATTTTGGCTTATCATGTTTCTGATCGTATCACTTTGGACATCGCAACTCAAACGATCCATAAATTAATCAATAATAAGAAAATTACTCTGCATCGGGAGGCCTTTATCCACTCGGACCAAGGAAGTCATTACACCAGCCCAAGATATCAAAAGTTATTAAAAAAATATGGCCTCGGCCAATCTATGTCACGAAGAGGGAACTGTTGGGATAACGCTCCTCAAGAGTCATTCTTTGGTCATTTAAAAGATGAAGTCGATTATCAATCCGTTGAATCATTGAAAGAATTAAAGATGAAAATAAATCATTATATGGTTTACTATAACAATTATCGATATCAGTGGAACTTAAAGAAGATGACCCCTATTCAATATAGGAATCATCTTCTAGTTAGTTAATCTCTTTTTTTATAGTGTCCTTGACTTAGGTGCCAATTTAACTTTTGGGACACTTTCTTTTTTCAGTATTATTTAAGTAGGAAGTTTGCACCTGCTAAATCTTTTTGACCAAGATAGGTTGCATATGCGTAAACATTATAATAATAACCAGGTTGTAGTTTAGAACCGTCTGTTAATTTTCCATCCCATTCGAATGTCGTATAACCAGCTTTCACATTTTTGTATAAGGCAATATCACCTAAATAGGCTAAAGGCTGGCCATCCTTATTCGATAAATAAACAAATAATTCAACTTCCTCTGCTCCACCTGGGAAAAATCCATCAATATTTATTTTCCCGTCAGCCAATTGACTTACACCTAAATATTCTACACGAGGGTAGTCTGGCTCCTTTATGAAAAGAATGGTTGGGACATGAATGGTTTCCTTACCATTGCTAATCGTAATAGTTCCTTCATAATAACCAGGAGTAAGTTGGCCTGCATCAACTTGTACATTCATATTTACATTTTGCGATTGACCAGGATTTACTTTTAAGTTATTACTTGTCATCACTTTTATCGCATTTGCACCTTCTTTTAAACTCACATCAAAACTATACGTTTGGCGCTCTGAAGATAAATTTTTAATGATGAAATGCTGTTTTTCCACTTGCTTTCCTTTATCTTTATAAAATGTGCCGAAAGAATGGCTACCAGGAGTGACAAGTGTTTTCGCATGAATGGCATCTACTACTTTAATACTCCCTCCCCCTTGAGTATTATGTGGGTATGCTTGACCTGTAGCAGGGTCAATAAGATTTTCAGCCGTATTCATTAAGGCTGCCTTCACTTCATCAATCCCCCAATGCGGATTCGCTTGCAAAATAAGAGCAGCCGCACCCGCTACATGAGGCGAGGCCATACTTGTTCCTTGCTTCGCACCATATCCGTGAGGATTGGCTGGATCATGCGTTGGGACTGTACTTACAATATTAACACCTGGTGCAGAAACATCTGGCTTGATCATCCACGTATAAATAACTGGCCCACGTGAAGAAAAATCTGCCATTGATTCTCCTACACGATAAGAAAAATCAATTGTAAATGAGACCTTATTATTTCCCTTTTCTAAATCAGCAAGAAGGTTTTCACCATCATCTAAAGAAATTTTGATTGTTGGAATGTCAGTTCCTGGTACATCTGGTTGTTCACCAGGACTATGATTATAAATAATAGCACCTACTGCACCTGCATTTTTCGCATTTGTTGCTTTATCAACAAAGGCAATATCTCCTCGCTTAATTAATGCAATTTTCCCTGTTAAATCTTTTCCTTCAAAATCAGCTGGAATACCTAGGCCAACATCAACATATTCAAATTCTTTTCCATTTAAAGCTAAAAGCTCCTCATCATTTGGAAAACCCATTACTTTTGCAGAAGGATAGCCTGTTCCTTCCGGAGTAGAAATCATTGCATTGTATACGTTATACGGCAGTTGGGTAGCACCTACAGAAATGGCAGCACGAGCTGTTCCTGGAGAACCAACTGTCCAGTTATTCGGACCACTGTTTCCATTCGATGTTACAGCGACAACACCTTCGGCCATTGCCCAGTCCAAAGCAATACTTGTCGCATAATCAGGATCATTTAGCGAGTTCCCTAATGATAGATTCATGACGTCTGCACCGTCTTGGACAGCTTTTTCAATAGCTGCAATTACATTTTCGGTTGTTCCTCTTCCTCCAGGACCTAATACGCGATATGCAAGTAATGTCGCATCAGGGGCTACCCCCTTAATTAATCCATTAGCAGCAACTGTTCCAGCTACATGGGACCCATGAGTTGTAGCTGCCCCTCTCGGATCGCCATTCGGTGTTTCTTGTGGCTCCGCATCATTATCGACAAAATCCCAACCTTTATAATTTCCAAATGCATGGATTAAATCAGGATGTGTATAATCTACTCCTGTATCAATAATGGCTACCGTTATACCTTTTCCTGTATATCCAGATTCCCATGCTTGCTGAGCACCAATATGTGGTGCACTATTTAACATGTTCGGGCTATATTCTTCGGCCGAAATGAATTCGCCTTCACCAATGCTTGTTGTCTGATATTCTACATCAGGATAGACAGCCTTAACTCCTTCAACTGATAAAAGTGCCGGAATTTCATTTTCAACTAATTCGACAGAAAGACCGGAAAATACATACTCATACTCACGATTAATATTTGAACTTTTTACAGCTTTACTAATTTCAGATTTTACTTGATTGCGAACTTTAGAAAGATTTGCCTTTGATTGGCTTTTTCCTTTATGCTTTGCCTCTACAATGGATGGCTCAGCTAATTCTACAATTACACTTGTAAGTTCTGTCGATGAAAAATTAAACTCACCAACTAATTCAGGAAGCTTTAAAGCTTCAGTGCTAGTTGGCTTATTCGCAGCCTCAGCGCCCATAGGTGAAAAAGCCAACAGTAGTGTAAGCACTACAAGAAAGGATTTAAAAAAACGTTTCGGCATATATACATACAGCCCCTTTTTATTTAATTTTTATTTTCACAAGCGCGCTGTTCATTCACCTCGATTCGAGCGCATTCTACAATTTTATGTAACATTATAAATATTCTGTAACTTACGTGTTCTTCCCTTGAAACCTTTTTCCTATTTATCACAAAATTCGACAATGGCGACAATGGTGCCAGGCGACAATGGTGCCAGGCGACAATGGTGCCAGGCGACAATGGTGCCAGGCGACAATGGTGCCAGGCACCACAGATGGACATTTCTTCATTTCTGTCCTTCTGTGGCGGACTGTGAGAGTAACATTCACCATAAATTGTTTTGGAATACCGCTGCCTTATTTTGCATACATATGTGAAGTATGCATTTTCGAATAACATATAAAGGAGCGGTAAAGAAATGCCATCTTATAGTCATCACCTCGAGGTGGATGCACCTATTTATTCGGTATGGAAATTTGTAAGCAATATCGATAATTGGGCTCCTCTCGTACCGGGTTATATGAATCACCAAATATTAAATGAAAATGAGTCAACTTGGAGTTTTAAAAGCGATATTGGATTTATGAAGAAAAAAATTGAGTTGAAAGTGAAAATAACGAGTTGGCAAGAACCTACAAAGGTAACCTTTAATTTAGTCGGGTTGAATGAAAAACTAGACGGTCATGGATATTTTCTTGCTGAAGCACTAACGAACTCCAAAAGCCTTATTACAGGATTTCTAGATATTAAAGCTGAAGGTATGATGGCGAAAATGGCGAATACAATATTGAATGCTTCACTTCCTGAAGTGACTGCAGAATTAACGGAAGCTGTTGGGGCTAAAATCGAAGAAAACTACCAGGTACATTCATAACTCAAACATACTCTCGTGCATTTCATGCTTTTCATAAATAGCTATATTCTAATACTAAACTCCTCCAAAAAATGGCTCAGATAAGAAAAATAGGAGCATTCTCATAGTAGAGAAATGCTCCCGTTTTTTTATTTTTGTTAGAAAAACTTGGCATTCGCCAGTCTTTTCAGCGAATGCCTTAGCTTCTCTTATGCGGTATTATAAACGCTAATATGATTTGAACTTCATTTTAATTTAGTATCTCAATAAACTTACTCTTTCCTACTAGCCAAGAAATCATTTTCTTTTAGAAATTCAATGATATTATCCATTAGCCCTTTTGCTAAAGGCAAATCAGGCTTAGAATATGTTGCGAGATTACCTTCTCGATCTTCAGGCGCTTCTTTCAAAACATGATTCATCCCTTCAATGACGAAGAAATTAGCATCCTTTTTCACTGCATACAAGGCCTCTGCATCCGTAACAGGTACTTGTATATCTTGATTTCCATTCATAATTAAAACTGGGCAATCCAATTTTTGAATTTGCTCTTGTGGATTAATTTTTAGCCAAGAAATCATATATGGCTGAACAGATGGTCGGAATAGATTCTGTATTTCAGCACTCACTGTTTGCACTTGCTCGCCTTTTTTTAATTTCTCAAGAATCGTCTTTGATTCTTCCAATAAATTCGTCGGAAGCTGCACTTTTAACTGTTCAAGCAGCACTTCATCAATAGGTCTTCCTGCCCCGGCGATGGAAACGAAAGCATCGGCGCCGCCTTTATTTGCGGCAGCCATTCCAATTAAAGACCCTTCACTATGACCTATAATCCCGACCTTTGAAAAACGCTTATCTTCTTTAGCGAATTGCACCCATGAAGCGGCATCATTTATGAAATGCTCAAAGCTTACATCTTCTTCTTTCTCAAGTAGGCTGGCATTTGCTCCAACCCCTCTTTTATCATAACGAATGCTTGCAACACCATGTGCGGCTAAATCCAGCGCTACCATTTTCAAGCTATTATTTTTTCCAGGCAGTAGAGGTGAATTTCCATCTTTATCGGTTGGACCTGAACCAGCGATAATGATCATGATAGGGAAAGGTCCTTCACCTTGTGGCATTTCTAATGTGGCTTTCATCGTACCGTCCTGAAGCTCTATTTGAACAGTCTCGCCATCTTCTTCTGGCTCCTGCTCATTTGTTTTCGTTAATTCAAAAGGAAATGACTGACCTTGCTGGGAAAATGTCCCCGTTATTTTGTCATTATCAACCTTTCCATCAAATGTAATCTGTTGCCCCTGAATTTTCATGTCAAAAAACAAGCTTTGTTCAGTTAATTTTACACTCGCCAGCGGGTAATGATTCAACCCTTGTATAGGAATGCTAATCGTACCTCCTTCACTTGAAAATTGAATAAGAAATGGTAGCGGTTGATTCGGAATATTAATCGATCCTTCCCAGTTTCCTACAATACTTTCCAATGAACTCCCTCCTTTTTCGTTTATCTCTGAACTTTTATTATCATTCTTGCTGCAACCTAGTATTAGGATAGAGCAGCTAATGATTACACAAAGAAGAATAAATATTTTTTTCATATGTTCTCCTTTCATTTATGCCCAAAAAGCTATTAATAAAATAATGATAAGCGGGACAAAGATAATTAAATAACCAATTGGGTTAGCTAAATTAAGCGTCCAGCCAACACCGAACCGTTTCTCAACAAAGATAGAAGGATCGTTTTTATTAAAATAGAAGATGCCACCCTTCCAAAATGAGTCATCATCTACATCTGATATTCCACTCTTTAGTGAGGACTCTACTCCCTCCCCGGCTCTTCCTACTTTAAGCGCGAAAATAACCGTCCCAATTAAAACAATTAGTAAAAACAGCAACGGTATTGCAGTAACAATTGCTCCATCTAAAATATTTGGATGAATCATTTGCAATTGTAAAAAAGAAAAAAGAAGTGTAATTAAGACATTGATTATGAACAGAAACAAGCTTGAATATTTTCTTAATGTCAGCTGACGAATTCGAGAAGCTTCTTGTCTTGTAGCACTTAGTTTTATACCAGAACGTTTTGTCGTTTCATTTATGCCGAGAAACATTAATTGCATTATTAACAATACGAGTGACAATGAATGGGCAGAAAATAGACTTTTCGCTGTAAACGCATCTGGTTTCCCATCAGCTCCCCAATGAGTAGGGATTTGTTCTGGAAGCATATTGTATTTCAAAGCCGTATAACCTATTACACTTAACGTTACAATCATTGGAATTATAAATATAGAGGAAGAAAGCATCATGTCTCGCGAACGAACTGACAAATCTGTCATTTTTACTTGCTTAAGGTTTTCCCCCCACTTCATCTCTTTTTTCCGCTGTAATGTTTTCGCATGAAAATAAAAATAAAGAGCTGCGCTTATCAATAAGATGCTAAATTGAATGGATATTCCGTATAATACTTGAAGCGCTTCTTTTGAATTTCCATTTAACGACAATAATAAAAAGAGACAAACTGCAGCAGCACCAGTAATAAGAACTAGCAATGCATACCTCTTTTTATAGGATAATAGCTTTGGATCGGAAACAAATTCGTCTGGGATGAATACGCCAAATACAATCGTGCGTTTTACGAGAAATGGAATCGCCATTTCCAGTAAAATTAAAAATATAATGATTGTTAAAAAAAGCAGAAAACCCATATGTTTTCTCTCCCCTTTATGATTAGAAATAGCTATAGAACTATGATTTTTTCAGTAAGTCTTGAATAATTTCAGAAACGAGTTCTTGGATTTGAGCATCCTCCATCCCTAACACAAGTGCTTCCGCGATTACTGGTTTAAACTCTTCTGAAAGTCTATTGATAAATACACTCATTTCTGATGGTGCATTTATCACTGCCCCAGATTTAGGGATAATTCGAATAATGCCTTTCTTTTCTAATTCATGATAGCTTTTATTAACTGTATGCATATTCACGCCTAGATCAGAAGCAAATGCCCTAACGGAAGGAAGCGACTCTCCAGGAACAATATACCCTCTAGCTATCCCTTCAATAATTTGATTCGTTAATTGCGTATAAATAGGAACATCAGATTCGGGCTCTATTTGTATAATCAACGATTATCCCTCCATTCTGTTCTATTTAAACTATAACAAATTTGTTATAGTTTGTATAGAACAAATTTAGTTCCATTAACGGCATCTTCGCTGTATACCCCACATGGACAAATATCAGCATACTGTCCATGAGCGGTGCCTGGCACCACAAAATAGGAAAGAACTCTTGTTCAGATGGCCAAGAGTTCTGCTTTATTTCGTATAGCGGTTCGCGTAGCTTGAGGCAACAAAGGAATCTGGTTTTATTTTCGCTTCTACTCCGACTGATTCCATTCTTGCTACCATTTCTTTAACGAATTCCCTCGTTTTATTTTTCTTGCCAATACCGATATCTAAATGTCCCTCCATCGTAAATGTCGCTCCTTGGTAAATATAAGGGAGCACAATATCAATCATTTCGTTTTTTTTCTCGACTGTAAATAATGAAACGATTTGTTCGGTTAATGAAGTTTCATATGATATTCGCTCATGCAAGTGAAGCATTTTCCTTGGAACAACTTCCTTTCTTATACAAGCCCATGCACCTTTTCCTTCATTTTGAATCACAATCCCTGTTATAAAAACGGTGCAATCACAATGGACTTGAGAATCCGTTCCGATCATTAAACGGTAATTTCCGCAAGGACTTCTCCTGATGAATTTAAGAATTCTTGAGAAAACCTGTTCAAAAGTTAAAGAACACTCTTGAAGATTTTGAAACATTTCTTGTTTATTCTCACCTATTCTCATTGAATATCACCACATTATGATTTTATCCTTACAATTAGTATATTGAAGAAAAATGAGCCATGTTCTTATTTTTTCCTTATGCAGCAAGGAATAAACTATTTCTCATTTTTTTGAGCGTGTGTTGTGAGCTTTCATAATTAAGTATGCTACTATAAAGTAAATCAATTAATGAATGAGGTGTTTTTATGAAAATAGAAGTTTGGTCGGATTTTGTCTGTCCTTTTTGTTATATAGGGAAACGCAGATTAGAGATGGCACTTGCTCAGTTTCCTCATAGAGAGCAGGTCGAGGTGGAATATAAAGCTTTTGAACTCGATCCAAATTCTCCCGAATATAATGGAAAGAGCATTCATGAAATTCTCGCTGTTAAATATGGGATGAGTATTGAACAAGCAAAACAAGCAAATGAAGGTGTTGGAAAACAGGCAGAATCTGTTGGTTTAACTTTCAATTTTGATGAGATGAAGCCTGGTAATACTTTTAAAGCTCATCGCCTAGCGAAATTTGCTAAGACGAAAGGAAAAGAGCGCGAAATAACAGAAAAACTTCTTCATGGCTATTTTACCGATTCCATTGATTTAGGTGATGATGATACTTTAGCCAATATTGCTCATTCAGTTGGAATGGAACGTGAAGAAGCGCTAACTATTATTCAAGATGAGAATGCTTATGCAAATGATGTGCGAATTGATGAAGCGATTGCTAAACAGTATGGCATAAGTGGTGTGCCTTATTTTATTATTAACCAAAAATATGCGATTTCAGGTGCTCAACCAACTGATAAATTTGCAAATGCCTTGCAAAAAGTGTGGGAGGAAGAAACTTCAACACCAAAGTTTGAAGAGCTTAAGTTAGACGGTGCAGAAGGTACTACTTGTACAGATGAAGGCTGCACAATACCAAATAACGAAGAATAAGCTAAAAAAACATGCACATACTGCTTCATAATCTTTCAACCGATTATGAAGCAGTACGCTTTTTCCATCATCTAAATATTAGTGTAAAAATATGAAAGTTGGGGTTGTATGCCTCTTAATGAAATATTGAATTCTTATTATTCTAAAGAGCAAAAGCAAATATTTGTATTAGGGATTGATGGTTTAGGTGGGTCTGGAAAAACAACATATGCTAAATCAATTGAAAATTCCATTAAAAATGAAGGAATTCATGTCGACATTTTACATATTGATGATTTTATTCATCCTAGACAAATTCGTTATAACCTCTCAAAAGCAGATTGGGAATGCTATTACTATATACAATGGAGATATGATTACTTGATCAAGGAAATCTTAGCGCCTATCCAATTAGGATGTGCCATTAAGAAGCAAATCGAAGTTTATGATAAACGAACAGATCATTACTTTTTGAAAAATATGAGAATGTATACAGATTCGATTTTAGTAATTGAAGGTGTCTTTTTGCAGCGAGCCGAGCTAAATCGTTATTTTGACTACATGATTTATATGGATGTGCCAAAGGAAGAACGTTTCCAAAGAGTGCTTAAACGGGATACTTATATTGGGGATGACCTTGCCATTAAAGAAAAATATAAAAACCGCTATTTCCCCGCTGAGGAAAAATATATTGAGGAGTATGCTCCAGCTTTCCAAGCAAATAGGACCATTACGACCAAAAATTAAATCGCCCACCTTAATAAGATGGGCGATTTACCTTACTCCTCGTCATAAAAATAAGTGAATTCATAAATGAGCCTTTTTCCCTCTAAAGTAATTTTTACTATCTCCTTTTCATTACTTGATATAAAGGTTGCCGTTTCTCCTATAGATTCAGATTCCTGTTTCCGATAAAAAGGACCTCCAGCAATCTTCTCTAAATAAGCTTTGAATTTTGTGGAATCAGCTTGTTCCCAATGATAAATTTCTTCTTCATGAGAAATCGATATTGGCTCTAACCCAACAGGAAATAGCAAGCTTCCATAGCCATGATTCACATATGGCTGAGTAATCTCTTTTTTTGCTTCAAATCCCTCAATCTTCAAAGTTTCCATCGCATGAAAAATCTCCGCATACTCTAGCTTCGGATAATCAAATGTAATATGGGCAATTTTCTCTTCCCCAAGCGTGATGAAAAAATGATAACGTTGCACCGTATCCATCGTCTTCACATGCTCTATATTCATACTCGTTTTATAAGGGAATGATTCCAGCTCTGTCTTGACAAACATCGATAATTCTGCAATTAGCTTATTCTTTTCCTCTTCTGAAACGAGAGTAATTGTCCCAACTAGGAGATCGCCATTTTTACGATAGATTTCCCAACCGTTAGAAATCTTTTTCGTTACAACATTCTTAAACTCCCAATTGATTTCTTCACCTTCTCCAAGTTGTCGCACATCTGTTTCCGCTTCATGTGCGTTTTGAATCATATTATAAATAAATCCACTACAAATTAGAACGAACAAACAAGTAGTGAATAATACTTTCCATTGAAAGCTTCTTTTGGGTGCTTGATCATAGGTTTCGTTCTGAATGGATTTCCAAAGCCGCTCTCGAATTTCAGCTTTCTCATGTTCACTTGGACGAAATTGTTTTAATTGTTTCCAGTCTGCCTTATTGTAGTCGTTCAAAATATTCACCACCTTTATTCTCCATCTTTTCTTTTAATGCTAGCATTGCTCTCGACAATGTTTTGCGAACCTTAGTTTCTGACCAATTAAGGATAACCGCTGTTTCCTTCGTAGAGAATTCTTCAATTTTATTTATGATGATAACTAATCGATAATTTGGTTTAAGGCCGTGTATTGTTTCAATAAGCTGGAGAACCATTTCTTTATTTTCTACATATTGTTCAATATTAAAAGCAGAAGCGACTTCATTTTCTAAAGGGATGACTCCAAATAGACTTCTTCGTTTTCTCCTTCTAATTTCATCGATCACTGTATACTTCGCAATACTAAAAAGCCATGTTTTAATACTTGAACGGCCGTCAAAGCGATCAAAAGCTGTAAAAGCACGAATGAATGTATCATGAACTAAATCTCCACAGCTTTGCTTATCGTTAAGCATAAAAAAAACAAAGCGATAAACATCTTCATAGTATTGTTCATACCATTCCAGTAAAAGTTCTTCCTTGCTCTTATTCAATTTCCTCTTCACCTGCCTTTTTCTCTCTTTCATATCATCAGTCGAAAAAACTGAATATTTGTGACATGTATTATGCGAAACTTTTTCAATTGCTCAACCGTACTAATGGTTAACAATATTTTAAAGGAGCGATCTTATGGGGAATATGTTATTATTTTCACTCATCGTTGGATTGGCGTCGGCACTTGTGCTCATTCCCTTTTCCAATAACAAAAAAGGCAATGAGCAAGAAGGAAAGCGACTTAAATCTAGAGTGATGTTGGCAGCTCTAGTGCTTTTAGTCGCTATTATCTTCCTATTTTATTATGTTACGAATCTTGATCAAAATCTAACTTCTTTATGGGCATTCGCCATTGTTGTTACTGCAGCAGGCGCTGTTTTTGCTACAGGCAAAGAGAGAATGTTGAAGGCAGTATTGTTCTTATGCAGCCTTTTTGTAGGAATTTTCTTCCTTTCTGCCTTCCTCTTCAATGCCAATGATAAATATGAGCAGGCAAAAATGGAAGTAAAAACGGAAATCGAAGTCTTTGATGAAACGAAGACTCCAGCTAGCGTACCGCCAAAATTCGCACGCAATAAAATGAAAAAAGCATTTGGACAG
This sequence comes from Cytobacillus sp. Bva_UNVM-123, assembly GCF_046351715.2. Lineage (NCBI taxonomy): Bacteria > Bacillati > Bacillota > Bacilli > Caryophanales > Bacillaceae > Cytobacillus > Cytobacillus sp. Bva_UNVM-123. The sequence goes on along the minus strand of NZ_CM177772.1, from coordinate 1,191,294 downwards.
GTTCCAAACACAAGTTATTATGAGCTTGGAAATTTGCAAATTCAGAAGGTGAACGGTGAATACGTTTATATTGCACCAGTTGAATTTTCAGGATTTTTTAAATGGATTAATGGGAAGGAAACACCTGGATACTTTACAATTAGTGCAACAGATTCTTCCGCCAATCCAAAATTTATAAAGGAAGAAATGGTTTACACACCATCTTCATTTTTCAATAAGGATGTTAACCGCCATATTCGGATGAAATACCCGAAAACGATTTTTTATGGAGATGTACAATTAGAAATTGATGATGATGGAAAACCTTATTATATTCGTTCATTCGGAGAATATATTTCAGCTCGAAATGGGTTTGCTGTGAAAGGAATCGTTATGGTCGATCCGAAAACAGGTGAAACAACATCCTATCCGCTGAAAGATGTACCAGAGTTTATCGATGGTGCAGTTGCTCCAGAAGTAGTCAGTTTGCAAAACAGCTACTATGGAAATTATATTCATGGATTCTGGAACAGTAAATTTGGGAAGAAAGATGTAAAGCTTCCTTCTGATGAAGGAACCGTTGCAAATGTAAGTCCCATTTTCGATCAAAATGGGGATATGTATTATTTCACTGATTTTACGAGCCCGAAAGAAGGGGTCGATTCAATGCTTGGTTATTCATTAACGAACTCAAGAACTGGTAAAGCAACATACTATACTGGAAATCAAGAGGAATCGTACATGGATTCACAAGGGGCGCTGCAAATCATTGAGAAGAAATTCATTGAAAAGAAATGGAAGGGCCAAATGCCTGTCATCTATAATTTCTATGGTGAAGCAAGCTGGCTCACGCCTGTCCTTGATTCAAATGGATTTCTCCAAAATTACTTCATCGTTTCTGCAGCAAATCCAGAGATTTCTGTTTTTGGTACAACACCAAAAGAAGCATTAAAGCTTTATAAAACAGCCTTGCAAAGAGGTGGAGGAACGGTTGATGGAAGCTCGAAAGCTGAAGAAAAACAAGTAAGTGGAACGGTCGTAAGGTTCTATAAAGAAAAATCTAGTGAATTCACAGTCATTTCTATTTTGCTTGATAACCGTCAAAATTTTATCATCTCCTCTGAAAATAGCCCAATGGCGATCTATTTACGAGAAGGAGACAAAGTGAAGATTACTTATTTAGATACTGGTGAGGAATTTTTACCAGCTAAAGAAGTCATCATCGAAGGACTATAAAATAGAAAATACGCTGGCGCTCCAACGGGTGCTAGCGTATTTTCTTATTTTAGAAGATATGAATGTCCACCCTAAAAAGACAAATACCCCTATTTTGTCCACGAGCGGTGCCTGGCACCTTATAGGTGGTAGCCTGTATTTGCTTTTACGGCTACTTCGGCGAATCGTTTTGCATCTTGTTTGTTTGATACAAGTGTTCCGATGACCGAGCCAATAAATCCAATCGGTACAGAAAGTAAGGCAGGATTTGTTAATGGAAAAATCGGATTGCCTGTTATTAATGTTGCACCCTCTACAGGCGACATGACACTCGGGCTGATTGCCACAAGAATTAATGCAGAAATTAGCCCTGAAAGCATTCCTGTCATTGCTCCAGTCGTATTAAAACGTTTCCAATAAATTGTGAATATAATGACCGGAAGATTTGCGCTTGCAGCTACACAAAAGGCTAATGAAACGAGAAAAGCAACATTTAAGTTTTGAGCAAAGATCGCAAGTAAAATAGAGAATACAGAAACACCGAGTGAAGCGTATTTTGCTGCTAACATTTGCTGCTTCTCGGTCGCTTTCCCCTTTTTAATAATTTGTCCGTAAATATCATGGGCGAAGGCAGAGGCTCCTGATAAAACAAGACCTGCAACAACAGCCAAGATCGTCGCAAAAGCGACCGCAGAAACAAATGACATTAAGACGTCTCCGCCTAATACTTGAGCAAGCAATGGGGCAGCCATATTTCCTGCTGCATTGCTGACTTTGATCGCCTCTGCTCCAACAAATGCAGCAGCTCCAAAGCCAAGGAAAATTGTCATCACATAGAAAATCCCAACAATCCAAGTTGCCCAAATGACAGAGCTGCGTGCTGTCTTAGCATCCTTTACGGTAAAGAATCTCATCAATATATGAGGAAGTCCTGCTGTTCCAAGTACAAGTGCGATCATAAGAGAGATTGTATCCAATGGGACGGTATACTTTACCCCTGGATTTAAATAGGATTCTCCGAGAGGAGTTGCTGTTTTCATCGTACTGAACATTTCAAAAATATTAAAATGGAAACGAGACAGAACTAAAAACGAAATGATAATCGTTCCAAGCATTAAAAGAACAGCTTTAATAATTTGCACCCAGCTAGTCGCTGTCATTCCACCGAATAAAACATAAATCGTCATCATAATCCCAACAATTAATACCGCTACCCAATATTCAATGTCAAATAATAATTTTATTAAAGCTCCAGCACCAACTAATTGAGCAATCATGTAGAAGATAACGATCGTAATCGTGTTTAATGCAGCTGTTGCTCGAACTTTCTTCGCATCAAAACGAGCATTAATCATATCGGCTAACGTATATCTACCAAGATTTCGAAGTGGTTCTGCCACAATAAATAACACGACTAAATAAGCAACTAAATAACCGATACTAAATAAAAAGCCATCAAAACCATTTAAGGCAATGGCCCCTGCAATCCCAAGAAAAGAAGCTGCAGATAAGTAATCACCAGCAATTGCAAGACCATTTTGCCAACCTGTTAATCCCCCTCCAGCCGTGTAAAATTCACTTGCTGTATTCGTCTTTTTAGCTGCATAGTAAGTAATTGCTAATGTCATCCCAACGATGATGAGAAATAAAATGATAACTGTGGCACTCATTAACCTTTTCTCCTCCCTAACTCATCATCCTTACAAACATTCTCAGCCATATGATCAAAAGTGGCTGCCTTTTTCATATAAATCGTCGCAAGTGTCCATGTCATTACAAATAAAAGAAGTGCATAAATCCAAGCCCATGAAATATCCCCAATTGCCAGAGCGTCTAATACATCCGTATACGAAATTAATATAGGAAACAATAAATAGAGCCCGAAGAAAAGAATAACCGAAGGCACTAAAAATTTCTTTTTGGCTACGACCAATGCCTTATACTCTTTTGTACTAACAATCCCCTCAAAGTCCACCCCTTTATTTTTGTTCTCATTCACTTTTTTTATTGCCGAATTTGCCATCTACCCATCCCCCTTTTTAACCATATTCTAAATTGTTAGAATATAAATAAAATTTAATAAAAATAAAGGAGCATGTCAATAAAAATAAAAATTTCATACTTTAGGCGGATGATTCGGGCAATCGATTTTCATGTTCATTTGATTATAAGTCTTATATAAAAGTCGAATATTAGCGAAAAACACGATGAATGCTCACCGTGTTTTTCTCGATAGATTAATAGTTAAACTTTGATATTTCACTTAATAATGCCTCCGACATTGTTGAAAGTGATTGAGAGGAAGTCGCAATTTCCTCCATTGATGCTAGCTGCTCCTCCGTTGTTGCCGCGACTTCTTGTGAAATGGATGCATTTTCTTGGGCAATGATAGAGATTCTATCTGCAGCTGCTGTGCCCTCTTGTACCAGCTGTTAACATCTGTTCTGCTGTTGCAGAAACCTCTTCTTTTTTGTGGGTCATTAGTTCCGTACTTTGCAGAATTTGTTGAAACTTCTTGATTACTTCATTTGATACTTCTACACCCTCTACCACATTTTCATTAACAATTTTTGTATTAGATTTAGAGGATCTAATAAATAATAAGATCGTTAAACTTTTTTATAATATTTATAAACACCTGTTTTCATTTCTACATGTATGAAATCTTCAATATGATCATGCCATGCTTGCTCAACTTCACACACTGGGAAAAAAGCAGCCCCTTTTTTAACTTTTATCCATTTCTTTGTATCGCATTCTTGAAAATAGCCGCTAATTGAGAGCGATAATGGATGAAATGGAGTACGACTATAGATTATTCCATAATAAATATAGCTTTCCCCATACTGATCATGAATCCAATCATCCTTACAATTTATAAGCCATAGCTTCCCATTACCAACATCCCCGACTAATTTAGCCTTTTTTTGATAGGTATATTTCACAGAAAATATCCCCTTTAGCATTACTCGCTTTACACAAGTTGCAAGCTATCTTTTAACATTGGAATCGCATCAACAACATGCCTTTGAATGGCTAACTCTTCAGGTGATAAACCTAAAGCAAGACCGATTAGTTGTGGCAAGTGTAGCACTGGCAGCGTAATATCTTCCATAAAAAATTTCTGAGCATCCGGTTGATAAGCGTCAAGCTGCATTTGGCATAAAGGACAAGGCGTGACTAAGCAATGAGCTCCCGAATTTTTTGGAGATAGACAATTTTCGCCTGTTAATCTCATCACTTCTTTTTCTGCTGGGAAAACAGAATGGAACCCACAGCAAGCAAGTCTTTGCGCAAAATCAACACTTTCTGCTCCAAGGACTTCTGCAACCATTTCCATCGAATACGGGTTTCGATGGTTTTCAAAGCCCATAAGATTAGGTGGCATTAAAATATGACATCCGTAGAAGTTGGCCACTTTTAAACCTGTAAGTGGACGCTTCACTTTATTCTTTAAGCGTTCGAGGCCATAATCCTCAATTAAAGCCCATAATAAATGGGTGACCTCTGTCGACCCTTTGTATTGTAATCCAGCAGATAATAAACCTTCGTTTACTTGATTGCGCAGCTTTTCATTTTTATCAAGCTTAGCCTTAGAAGTTCGTAGCATGAGTGTACATGTATTACATACAGTCAAAATTTTTGTAGTCTCTAATTTTTCTCCTAGAGCGATGTTACGAGCGTTGATGCTAGTAGCTAAAAAATCATCTACATCTTGAATATGACTTGCTCCACAGCATGTCCACCCCGTTATTTCGATTAAATCAATCCCTAATACTTCAGCTACTTTCTTTGTGGAAATCATTAGTTCGCCTGCAGCTGATTCTAATGTACATCCCGGAAAAAATGCGTATCTCATTAGTTTCTAACCTCCTCAGCATACTTGTAAATTTCCTTCACTCCTTTAATTCCATCAACTGCTTTTGGCATATGAAGCGGATTTATTTTTCCCTTTTTAATCATCCGGAGGGCAAAAGGTATTTTTGTTGCAGCCGTTTTTAATAGTCCGTCCGTCTTAATCGGTAACATCGTTTCATTTAATCGCCCCTTGTTTCGAACGTCATCATGGAAAGCAAATGCATGCTTTGCCCCTTGATTGTTAACTTCACCCATTTTGATCGATTCTTGTCGCAAATAAGCAATTTGGTCTGTCAATGGAATTCCTTTCGGACAGCTTGATATACATTGCATACAGTGCATGCATTTCCATAGTTCATTTTCATATACTGGACGAATATGCTCTTCAGGTGAACGATCTCGAGAATCAACTGAGAAACGATAAGCTCGGTTCAAGATAAATGGATCTAAGTATGTTCCATCATTCACAGCTAGCTGGTTACATTCTGAAGTACAAACACCACATAGAATGCAGTCTGTTGGGGAAGCAATTTTATGAAAATCTTCTTCACTTTGAGTAAATCCCATTTCGATATTGCCTGTATTTGCCGGCAACAGCCACGGCTTGACTTGCTTCATTTTTTCCATCTTTGGCTCCCAAGCAATAACAAGGTCTTTAATCACTTCAAAATTATTTAATGGCTCAAAGATTAAATTGTCTGTTTTAAATGTATCAAGTACTTCATCTAGAGAAGTTTTACATGCTAAGTATGACTTTCCATTTATTTGGATGGCGCAACTTCCACAAATAGCATGGCGGCATGCAGATGTAAATACGAAGGTTGGATCAAGCTGCTCTCGAATTATTGTTAAGATCGAAAGAATGGTTTTTCCTTTTTCATAAGGTAGAAGATAGTCCTGATACCATTCTTTTTTTGTATCGAATCGTTTAATTGTAAATTGTATCGTTCTCATTAGTATTTTCGCTCCTCTGGTTCATATTTCGTAATCGTGACAGGCAAATATTCCAGACGGTATTCTTTTCCTTCGTTATAAATTAACGTATGCTTGAGGAAGTTTCCGTCATCACGATTTGGGAAATCTCCTCTTGAATGGGAGCCACGGCTTTCTTTCCGATTAATTGCACCTATTGCGACAGCCTTCGCAAGTTTTAGCAGGTTGCCAATTTCTACATAGTTAATGAATGACATATTGTATGATTCTGAGGAATCACCTATATATGCGTCCTTATATTGTTCAAGTAAAACATTTATTGTGTGATAAGCATTTTTCATCTCTTCCTCTGTCCGGAAAATACCGACGTTATTCCACATTGTTTCCGCCATTTTATCGCGGATCTCAAACATGTTTATTCCGGTCTTTTTACTACGTATCGTTTGAAATTTTTCGCACCATTGTTCTGCATCTTTTTCTAGTTTTGATGTGGAAAGAAGATCTCGTTTTTTCGCATATTCCCGAGCACCTATGCCAGCATATTTACCAAACAAAACTACATCTGCTACGGAGTTTCCCCCTAAACGGTTTGCTCCATGAATCGAAACAGAACAACATTCCCCTGCAGCATGAATGCCTTCAATTGGTGTCGCACATGTTTGATAGTCAATAATATGTATTCCTCCCATCATGTAATGACAGCTAGGACGGATTGGCACAGGATCTTTAATTAAATCAACACCTTCAAAATCCATCGCTAACTCTCGAACTTGTGGGAGTCGTTCCATAATTTTCTCTTTGCCTAAATGACGTAAGTCCATTAAGACATACGATTCCATCCCTGTACCAAAGCCACGTCCCTCTTTAATTTCTGTTTCGATCGAACGAGAGACAAGGTCGCGAGGCCCTAATTCCATTTTTTCAGGTGCATAGCGAGCCATAAAGCGCTCACCATCCTTATTAATCAAGTACCCACCTTCACCACGGCATGCTTCAGATAAAAGGACACCTGTTGAGGCTAGCCCCGTTGGATGGAATTGAACAAATTCCGGATCTTTCAGAGGGATTCCAATATCAAAACAAGCAGCTGTACCATCTCCGGTCATGTTATACGCATTCGTCGTCCGGCTCCAGTACACACGTCCAAAACCACCTGTCGCAAGGACAACTGATTTTGCTTGAATAGGATGAATTTTCCCTGAACGCATATCCATTGCTACTAATCCTTGAAAAATATTATTTTCAACTGCCAGTGAAAGCAAAAACCAATCATCGTGGAATATGACATTGTTTTTCAAACATTGCTCATATAAGGCGTGGAGAATAACGTGGCCTGTTTTATCTGCAGAATAGCAAGTCCTTGGACTTGAAGCTCCTCCAAAAGGACGTTGAGCTACTTTACCATGTTCATCTCGAGAAAATGGAACCCCCATATAATCAAGTTCAGAAATGAGCTCAGGCATTTTTGTCGTAAAAAATTCTACGGCATCTTGGTCAGCAAGAAAATCACTCCCTTTTACCGTATCGCGGAAATGCTTTTCAACGGAATCAGTAGAATCACGGTAGCCCATTGCCGCGTTAATACCACCTTGTGCTGCACCAGTATGAGAACGCGTCGGAAAAATCTTACTTAGTACAGCAACCTTTACATTTGCATCTTTACTCGCATAAAGAGCAGACATCATTCCAGCCCCACCAGCACCAACTACAACTACATCATATTTCAGCATCAAAATATCCTCCTTATCTATTAAATAGAAATAGATGAAGAGTGTGGAGGAGGTTAAGCTTACCTCCTCTTTCCCTCGTTCACTCTAGTAAAATTGATTAACTTCAAAAATGAACTTCTTAATGTGCCCCAACTAATTCTCTCTTGGCAATTCCCGGTTCTGTCATATTAATCGGATCTAAAATCATGTCTAATTCAGCTTCTGTTAGAACCTTTTTCTCAAGCACAATATCCCTTACTTGTCTATTTGTTGTAATGGCTTCCTTCGCAATTTCTGAAGCAACTTCATACCCAACATGTGGATTAATGGCTGTTATGATTCCAACACTATTCGTTACGTAGTTTTCTAGTTTTTCTTCATTAGCAGTAATCCCACGAATACAATATTCACGGAATACATTCATCACATTCGTCATTATTTTAATAGACTGTAATAGATTGAAAATAATGACTGGTTCCATTACGTTCAGTTCAAATTGCCCTGCTTCCGAAGCCATGCTGATGGTCAAGTCATTGCCGACAACTTGGAAAGCACTTTGATTCATTACTTCTGCCATGACAGGATTTACTTTTCCAGGCATAATGGATGAGCCTGGTTGACGGGATGGGAGGTTTATCTCTCCAAAGCCGCAGCGTGGTCCAGAAGCCATTAATCTTAAATCATTAGCAATTTTTGACATGTTCAACATACTAATTTTAAGAGCTGAAGATACTTCAACATAGCTATCCGTATTTTGTGTACCATCTACAAGACTTTCAACTCCGGTAATTGGAAGCTTTGAATATTTTGCTAAATAGTCGATTACTTTTTTTATATATTCTTTATCTGCATTTAAACCTGTTCCTACTGCTGTTGCCCCCATATTAACAGCATAAAGATGTTCTCTTGTTGAACGAATTCGTTTAATATCTCTTCCCAGAACGAGAGCATATGCTTTAAATTCCTGACCAAGACGGATCGGAACAGCATCTTGTAAATGCGTACGTCCCATTTTAATAACCCCATCAAACTCTTCAGCTTTATTTAAGAATTCTGCTTGAAGCGCCTCCATTACTTCAAGCAGCTGTTCTAAAGCAAATAGGGCGGAAAGATGCATGGCAGTCGGAAAAGCATCGTTTGTAGACTGAGCCATGTTTACATGTGTGTTCGGACTAATGATGCTATATGTACCTTTCTTTTCCCCGAGTAATTCAAGTGCCCGATTTGCAATGACTTCATTCGCATTCATGTTAATGGAAGTACCAGCTCCACCTTGAATCGGATCGATAATAAACTGCTCTGATAATTTTCCTTCTATTACTTCCTCAGAAGCTTCTATAATTACTTTGGCAATTTCACTATTTAACTCGCCAATCTCTTCATTTGCTAGAGCACTACATTTTTTTACAATCCCTAGCGCTTTAATGAGTCCTTCTTCAATTCGATAACCGGTAATCGGGAAATTCTCAATTGCCCTTAAAGTTTGAATTCCATAGTATGCTTCTAGAGGTACTTCCTTTTCACCTAATGAGTCTTTCTCAATTCTAAATTGACTAGTGTTTGCCATTTTCATCATCTCCATATATTTTTGTTTGCATGAACAAGTTAAGCGCACAACCGTACTTTAATAAGATGCTGATACATACCTCACTGATAACGGGAACTAATTCTGATACCATGAAGCCTGAACACCCTCAACCTTTAACGATTGGTTCACCACCCTTGTGAAATACTTAACATAAATGGATGTGATTAAGTTATTTATGTTGTTTTTATCATAAAGAGTGACCTACTAAAAACTACAAAAAGTAACAGACAAGAATCGGTTTACATCAATTTGTCATAATTTTCTTCACAACATTGAATGGAAAACTATTACACTAGTGGTGGAATAGATTAGTAGAAAGGAGACGAAATTCAAAAAGGTATTTATGTAGTCATAAAGGCGTTTAAAGGAAGATCGAGATGAGAAATAAAGTATTCATCTATACTATTTTAATAATCGCAGTATCTTTCGGAGGAGAGTTTAAGTTTTATCCCGTTGAGATTGATTTTCGTGTCAGTTTAGGGACACCCATCTTTTTCTTTTTTCTTCTATGGTCAAAAAAAATAAAGCCTATCCAGGCAGGTGTTCTTGTTGGAATATCTGTTGTTATATTTCGTACATGTCTATCAATGATAGGACTTGATCAAGTTAGTTGGACTGATGAACTGTTACATTATGCTCCTGTCTTTTTTTATTATGTAGTGTATGGTACATGTTTTTATTTCTTGAAAACAAGATCATTCTACAACCAACCTGTTATTATTGCTTTCATTGGAATGATAATTGAGAATCTGGCAAGTGTAACGGAAATTTTTTTTAGGCATTATTTTTCAATGGACTGGGTTTCTTTAGAAACATTTCTCGTCATATTTATTATTAGCTTTTTCCGCAGCTTTTTTGTTTTAGGATTTTTTAATTTTTTTCTATTAAGAGAAGCAAATGTTACAGAAGCCTTTCAAAGGAAAAGAAATGAAGAAATGCTCTTGCTAGTTTCCGATCTGTTTGTAGAAATGGTGCAATTAAAAAAATCGATGAAAAACGCAGAAAATACGACTAAAGCATGCTATGATCTTTATCGCCATTTAATGATAAATAAGAGTCAATTTGCTAAATCTGCACTACTTATTGCAGGTGAAATTCACGAAATAAAGAAAGATCATCAAAGAATCTATTCGGGGTTATCGAAACTTAAAGTAAAACAGCTATCAACAGATTTAATGAAAATAGAAGAGATTATGGATGTTGTCATCGAATGTAATCGCCGATATGCAAAAATGCTTGGAAAGTCTATTCATTTTAAAGTCAATATTTTAGGCGACCATCCCTGTTATAATTGCTTTCTTGTACTCTCACTCATTAATAATCTAATAACGAATTCAATCGAGGCAATCAAGGAAACAGGGTTGATCTTAGTGAGTGTCGAAAGAGATGAAGATGTGATTAGTTTTCGAGTTCAAGACAATGGACCAGGCATTCCACTGAATAAACAGTCATTAGTTTTTGAACCTGGCTATACAACTAAATATGACCATACTGGTATAGCGTCTAACGGGATAGGCTTGTCACATATAAAAGAAGTGATTGAAAGATTAAATGGAGAGATTCGACTAAGTTCTAATCAAAAACTTCAAAATACAACTTTCGACATACGTCTTCCAATAAATACCATCAATGAAATTGGGTGAAAAAACGATGAAATTCTTCATTGTAGATGATTCTCTTGCCATTAGAGCAATGCTATCAGAAATCATTTATTCAGAAGGGCTAGGGACGGTTGAAGGAGAAGCAGAAGATGGAATTGAAGTAAGCAAGGAACTTCTAAGAGATAAAAAAATCGATATTCTGCTTATCGATTTGTTAATGAAGGAAAGAGATGGGCTAGAAACGATTCGAGCACTAGCGCCTGAGTTTAAAGGAAAAATTATTATGATCTCGCAAGTTGATCAAAAGGATACAGTTGCTGAGGCTTACTTACTCGGAATTGCCCATTTTATAACGAAGCCAATTAATAAATATGAGGTTGTTAGTGTCATTCAAAATGAAACGAAACATTATTTACGAGCAAAATCTATTGCAAACATTCAACAATCATTAATATCATTAACGGACTTTCATCATGGAACCGTTGTGGAGCAATCGATTGAGTCGAATACGATTACGAAACCGAAGCAGGAAGTTCATTCATCTGGAATCATACATAATGGGAATAATATATTAATGGAATTAGGAATTGTTGGTGACAGTGGATATTATGACTTACTAAATATTATTGAATATTTATTTGAATTGGAGAATCAATGCGACGGGAAATTTCAATTTCCTTCTCTGAAACAGCTTTTTAAACAAGTTGCTTATGAGCATTGCCAGTCATTCAATAATAGTAATTGTATTAATAAAGAAGCAAAGGCGAGTGAACAAAGAGTTCGCAGAGCTATACACCAAGCATTAAATAATCTTGCCTCTATTGGATTAACTGACTATGGGAATCCGATATTTGAAAATTACGCATCAAAATTTTTTGATTTTTCCCAAGTGCGAATGAAGATGTTGGAGTTAGATGGAAAAGCAACATGCAATGTTCCTTCAAGATTGAACATAAAAAAATTTATTGAAGTTTTTTATTTAGAAGCTAAAGATTCGATAATTAAATAGGAGGGCAATTTGCGTAAAGTACAACTAAGCTTACCTACATTTGTGAAAACATTCACAAATGTAGGTATTCCATCTTATAAATACGTAAGGGAGGAGCTATTATCTTTTAACGATAACGGCTTCTCCTTGACAAAATGAATGAAGCCATAGGTGTAAGAAGTCTGACTTTTGTTGTTTTTCCATTTACAGCACAATGTTAGATTAATTTGTCATAATTAATCAACAATCATTCGTAGAAAATGTGAAGACAAAAAGCCCTTTTCATCCTCAAATCAGGTTGAAAAGGGCGAACATATCTATATGTTTTCTTTATAGTAAGATAGTACTTAGTAATATACCGATTCCAATTGCGCCAAACGTTGCTACTAGCCCTGGCACCATAAAGCTGTGATTCAAAATGTATTTACCGATTCGGGTAGTTCCTGTTCTATCAAAGTTAATCGCTGCTACGACAGTTGGATAGTTTGGAATAAAGAAATATCCATTTACCGCCGGGAACATGGCAATTAATAACGCTGGATTTATTCCTAACGTTATCCCTAAAGGCATAAGCGTTCGAACAGTTGCTGCTTGGCTATAAAGTAAAATGGATAGCGCGAATAAAGCAATAGCGAACAACCATGGTGCTGCTGTTACAAGATCTGCAATCGAACCGTTTATAAATTCTGCATTCCCTTTAAAAAAGGTATCACCCATCCATGCAATCCCAAATATAGCCACAACTGCTGCGGCTCCGGCTTTAAACACACTTCCAGAAACAATTTCTTCAACCTTAGGTTTACAAATAATAATGATAAGAGCAGCAATTGTCAGCATGACTATTTCAATTGCAACTGGCATTGACATCCGAGTAACTGCTCCTTCAATGATCCAGCTAGGCCGTAAATTTTCAAATGAACCGAGAAGGACAACTAATACTGCTGCTAATAAAAACAATGAAACCGATAGTTTTGAAGCTGCTGTAGCGACATATTCTTTTTTATCTTTTTTGATTGGTGCAAGCCCCTCTTCTAATCGTTTTAAATAAATCGGATCGTTAGGCAATTCTTTCCCCATTTTACTAACGACAAATGCGGCAATCATACATGCTATAAATGTGGACGGTATACAAATCATTAAAATATCTAGTAAGGTAATTTGGAAATCTGTTAACAAAGCTAATAATGCGACGGTTGCAGCCGAAATTGGACTTGCTGTAATTGCTTGCTGCGAGGCAATGACCGCAATGGACATTGGCCTTTCAGGCCGGATACCAGACTCTCTTGAAACTTCAGCAATGACTGGTAATACTGAGTAAGCTACATGACCTGTTCCTGCGCAAAATGTAAAAATATAAGTAACGATAGGTGCTATAAAAGTAATATATTTAGGGTTTTTCCGTAATGCTTTTTCTGCTAAATAGACAAGATATTCCATTCCTCCAGAAGCCTGTAATGCACCAGCTGCAGTAATTACAGCTAAAATCATCAGCATAACATCGATAGGTGCGGAGGTTGGCTCTAAACCAAATATAAATGTGAGAATTGCCAGTCCAACTCCCCCCATCACCCCTAAACCTAGACCTCCTAATCGGGCACCGATAAAAATACAGCCTAGCAAGATCAAAAATTGCAGCCAAAACATACGTGTTACCTCCAATCAATTCGAGAATTTTTAGAAATGATTAATCAGCCTTGCTGTTCTAAAGCAAAAAACTGTTCGCGCTAAAAATGATTCAGTGTAAAAAAATTCACCTGCTTTCTGCCATGTTTATTTGTGAACATATTCACAAATAAATAAATTAAAAAACTCCACAATATTAAGCGGAACTTTTTAGGTTATATAAGGTAACGTTAGAATTTCCTTATATTTTCTATTTCATCATATAAATTGTTCTACAAAAAGCTACAAGAAGTTACAATACTCTCGGATTCATACAAAAATTTGTCAGACATTTCAAAAGCTAGATACTTCATGTTAGATATAAAAAAACTGTACAATAATGCCTATTATTGTACAGCTCTATCAAAATATCCTTTTGAATAATATTGATTTCGAATAGACGTTAACTGCCAAATATGGCGAGCATCCCTACTGCAAAAACACATACTATAAGGAACCACCACGAGTCAGTAAAGTCGTTTTTTTCTTTCACTTACTTCTCCTCCACCTATTTATCTACTTCTTTTCATTATTGAGCTTTAAATTGTTCAGTTCCCTGCTTCTTTCCTCTTAGTGGTAAATTTCCTAATGAACGCCAAACATATTCAACAGGACCTAATTTAAAGAACCGCAGCCATATATTTGCAAAGAGAACCATAAATAAGCAAATGCCTATATAAATAATGAAGGTTTTCATCCCACTAAAGTTTTTGCCTAACCCAAATCCCCATCCGTAAAATAAAATGGATGAGACAATATTTTGCAGAATATAACAGCTTAAAGCAATTTTCCCCACTTCTTCTAAACGGGCAAGAATCATAGAGTTTTCTGCTTTTTCAAGAATTATCGCAAAAAGTGCAAGATAGCCAATAGATAATAATGGCGCAAATAAGTATCGAACGATAACACCAAGAAACTCAAAAGGAACAAAGGTAAGAGCATTTAAAGGCACTCCCAGCGCTAATCCAATAACGAGAAGTTTTTTTCTCTTTCTTTTCCCCTCTTCATCCATTGCAAAAATGCCTGAACGAACAAACCAAACACCTAACATAAATAAAAGAATATTCATTGGAATAACAAAAATGGCTTCTGATCGAAGTCCCCAAAACCCAGTGAAGCGCATTTGCACTTGTTCAAACCAGCTACCATATAAATAAATCTGTGAAATGTTAGCCATTTCCTCAATGAAGGTTTGTTTGAGCTCAGGGTCGTTAATCATCAGATGTGTTGATATCGAAAGTCCAGCAACAATTAATAAATGCAAGGACACACAAATTCCTATGATCCATTTAACGACTTTCTTTTTAGCCATTACAATAAAAGAAACAATGATGGCTGTAACAGCATAACTCATCAATATGTCATACTCAAAAACGAGGAGAAAATGAATAAACCCATCAAGTAATAGCAATACTGCTGTCCAAATATAAACCCAAGGCCATAATCCCTTTGTTTTTTGGAGCTTTCTTCGCTTTAATTCCAACCCTGCACCGAATAAGATCGTTAACAATGCAAGGAATTTTCCGTTCGTGAAAAAATTAAATATGACCATTATAGTAGTATCCATACTTTCCCACCATTTGATATCTGCTGCAGTTGAATTTCCACCACCTACTAAATCAAATTCACCTAAAGATGCAAAAATCCAAATATTCGTACCAAGCGTTCCTAAAATGGCGAAGCCTCGTAAAATATCAAGTAAACGCAATCTCTTCATATATAAACCTCCTTAATAGGTCAAACTTCCATTATTAGCAGATTTATTATATCGCTGGAAAATAACTGTGAAATTACTACAACATTACGAAAACATTAACTAGTTTACAATAACGAGCAATTGAAAAAAGCCGGCAGCTCCATACATTCAGGAACTGCCAGCTTCATTTATCAAGTTCGAGTGTCCACCCCAAAAGGACAAAACCAATAAAACTGTCCACTAACGGTGCCTGGCACCACTTTATTTTTGGAAATGGCCGAGCATGTTGAAGAATTCGTTGAGAAATTCGTGGAAGAGTTTTGCGGTCGGGAGCATTTCACGGTCGGTCGGGATAATGACCCCTACCGTTCTTGTGACTTGAGGATCAATGAGCGGTATTTTTACTGTTTGCCTTGGCAAGCTATCAAATAATGTAATTTCAGGAATGACGGTAACTCCAAGACCAGCCGATACTAATCCTTTAATCGCGTCAATGTCCTCTCCTTCAAATAATACGTTTGGCTGAAAGCCTTGCTGCTGACAAGCGTTCACTGTAATTTCACGTAAAATATAGCCATTCGGAAACAAGACAAAAGAATCATCCCGCAATTCACTTAGCTTCAATGCTTTTTTATTGGCAAGTGGATGTTTGTTAGGCAATAGGGCGACGATTTTTTCCGTAAATAAAATGTTTCCTTTTACTTTTTTTTCATCACGAGGAACAGGACCTAATAATGCCATATCTATTTCTCCCTTTATGACACCGTCAATTAACTTATGATAGGACCCTTGTTTAAGCTGATACTTCACTTTTGGATAACGCTTTCGAAAGGCAGATATGACGGTAGGTAATGTGTAAGCTGCTAGGCTGCTCGGGAAACCGATGTGGATCGTTCCCTTCTCCGGATCTAAATATTCTTCAATCTCCCTCTTAGCATTATCGATCACGCTCATCGCTTCTTGCATATATTCAAGAAATATTTTCCCAATTGGTGTTAAGCGCACATTTCTTCCTTCCCGAATAAATAAATTTACACCAAGCTCATCTTCAAGATTAAAAATTTGCCTACTTACCGCAGATTGTGCAACATGTAACTCAGTTGCAGCTTCTGTTACATGTTCACGCTTCGCAACCTCAATAAAATATTGGATTTGTCGTAGCTCCAAAAAACTCATCTCCCCCAATTCATCTCATGACGGCATTAATCTTATCTATTATCCATATTGTTTAGATTGTTTTTTCATTATAAAATTTTCTTATTAGAAAAGCCATGATTATCTATTCATTTCTGTACAAATTTATTAAACAGTTGACAATTTAATAGAAAGGGTTGATCAAATATGCAAACACTGGAGGATGTGAAAAATAAAGAAACGAAAGCTGCGGTTGATTATGTGAACGAAGTGTTTGAAATGGTGAAAGTACGCAACCCATTCGAATATGAATTTCACCAAGCCGTCAATGAAATTTTCGATTCCCTAATTCCCGTTTTTTCGAAGCATCCAAAATATATGGAGCAAGGCATTCTTGAAAGAATCGTTGAGCCTGAAAGAGTTGTCTCATTTCGAGTGCCTTGGACAGACGATACAGGGAAAGTACAGGTAAACCGCGGTTTCCGTGTTCAGTACAATAGTGCAATTGGTCCTTATAAAGGCGGTATTCGCTTCCATCCCTCGGTTAACTCAAGCATCATAAAATTCCTCGGATTTGAGCAAATCTTTAAAAATTCCTTAACAGGGCAACAAATTGGTGGAGGAAAAGGCGGATCTGATTTTGATCCGAAAGATAAGTCTGACGGTGAAATTATGCGTTTTACACAAAGCTTTATGACCGAGCTTTGCAAATATATTGGACCTGATATTGATGTTCCTGCAGGGGATATCGGTGTTGGTGCAAGAGAAATCGGCTATATGTTTGGTCAATACAAACGTATTCGTGGTGCATATGAGGCCGGCGTGCTGACTGGAAAGGGGCTTGGCTACGGAGGTAGCTTAGGACGTAAAGAAGCTACTGGCTATGGCACTGTTTATTTCGTAGAGGAAATGCTCGCCGATAAAGGTCTTAGCTTTGAAGGAAGCACAGTTATCGTATCAGGTTCTGGAAATGTTTCAATTTATGCGATGGAAAAAGCAATTCAGCTCGGTGCTAAAGTTGTTGCTTGTAGTGATTCAAATGGTTATATTTTTGATGAAAATGGAATTAATGTTGAGACAGTAAAGCGATTGAAGGAAGTCGAATATAAGCGTATTTATGAGTATGCAAATGAACACCCTCATGCTCAATATGTTGAAGGATGTTCTGGGATATGGTCCATTCCTTGTGATATTGCACTCCCATGTGCAACACAAAATGAGATTGATAAATGTGCAGCTGAAATGCTTATGGCTAACGGTGTAAAGGCCGTTGGTGAAGGTGCCAACATGCCTTCAACATTAGAAGCAATTAACATATTTTTGAAAAGCGATATTCTTTTTGCCCCCGCAAAAGCAGCTAATGCTGGAGGTGTAGCTGTTTCCTCATTAGAGATGGCTCAAAATAGTGCAAGACTTTCCTGGTCTTTTGAAACAGTTGATGAAAAACTACATTCCATTATGACAAATATTTATCGTTCTAGTGTGAAAGCTGCAGATGAATATGGTTATCCAGGTAATCTTGTCATTGGGGCCAATATCGCTGGCTTCACCCGCGTTGCTGATGCGATGATTGTCCAAGGTATTGTTTAAACCTCCCCTAAATAATAAACATAATAGCCGATAATTCAGTTGATTTGCTGATTTATCGGCTATTTTTATGATTAATAATAAAATGATAGTGTTGACATATTCTTATACATGTAATAAATTTATTACATATGAAAGATAATCTATTAGGTGATGAACTGTTAGTCATTTTGGAGGCTCTATCTAATCCTTATCGGCTGAAAATTATCAGCATTCTTCATGGTGAAAGGCAATATGTAAGTCAGCTTGCACGAATACTTGGAATTAGTAGGCCATTGCTTTATTTGCATTTACAAAGGCTGGAGGAGGCGAATTTAATCAAGGGACAGCATGAAATATCTGAATCTGGAAAAGCAATGAAATATTATGAACTGAATGCTTTTCAATTAACTCTAAATGCCGAGCTAATTTCAGAAGCTGTTGCAAGCCTTTCTGTCAAAAGTAAAAAGGATTAGCTGATAACGTTTCAATTGTGACAATTTGAAGGGAGTTTAGATGATTTAATGGAGGTTAATGTAGGAGATATGATATTTCAACTTGTTAGTTTATTTATGGTTCTTATTCCGATTGTTGTAACAATCATTGTGATCATTTTTATTTTACGAATTGTTCGAAGAATGGAACGTCGTGCAGATGAACGTCTTCAATTAGACAAAGAAAACGTCTCCTTTCAACAACAGCAAATGTTAGCTATTAAGGAATTGAATAATCGCTTAACGAATATTGAAAACATGTTAAAGGAAGTCGAATAAAGATAAACAGTGAATTTCTCATAATGAAATTCACTGTTTTTGTGTAGACTACATCACGTAAAGTTTAAATTGAATCCAGCATACTAGAAATTATTTGGAAAAATTTCTTATCGCATTTTTTATCGATTAATGTTAGAATATTTTCAGTATTAGAGCTATTGCAATTATCGTTTTTTTCAAAAAATGACGGATTGAAGGGGGAATGTAAGTGTCTGATGTAACACTTCAGCTAGTAGCTATTGGGATTTATATGGGAGCTATGCTTTTCATCGGCTGGTATTCTTACAGAAAAACAAGCAATCTTACTGATTACATGCTAGGTGGTCGATCACTCGGACCAGCAGTAACTGCTCTAAGTGCAGGTGCTGCCGATATGAGTGGCTGGCTTTTAATGGGGTTACCGGGGGGCATTTATGTAAGCGGTCTCGCTGATGCATGGATTGCAATCGGATTAACGATTGGTGCTTATTTAAACTGGCTGCTCGTTGCACCAAGATTGCGGACTTACACACAAGTAGCGAATGATTCTATTACCATTCCCGGATATTTAGAAAATCGCTTTAAGGATACAACGAAATTATTAAGAATTATTTCTGGAATCGTTATTTTGGTCTTCTTTACTTTCTACGTATCCTCTGGAATGGTCGCAGGAGCCGTATTTTTTAAGAGTTCTTTTGGGACTGGCTATCATACCGGACTGCTTATCGTTGCAGGAGTTACAGTCGCTTATACATTATTCGGTGGGTTCCTTGCCGTTAGTTATACAGATTTCATTCAAGGATTAATGATGGTCATTGCATTACTACTTGTACCTATTTTTGCATTATCACAAGTAGGCGGATTCAGTGGCACATTTGAAACAATCCGTGAGATCGACCCGACATTGCTTGATTTCTTTAAAGGCACAACAACGATCGGGATCATATCCGCCATGGCTTGGGGGCTTGGTTATTTTGGACAGCCTCATATTATTGTTCGATTTATGGCAATCACCTCTGTTAAAGAAACAAAGAGCGCACGCCGCATCGGGATCGGCTGGATGATCTTCTCTTTAATTGGAACGATTTTCACTGCTTTAATTGGATTAGCCTTTTTCCGTCAAAATCCACATTTTACTTTAGATAATCCTGAAGCAGTTTTTCTTACTTTAGGTCAAATTGTCTTCCATCCTTTATTCGCTGGCTTTTTATTAGCTGCTGTTCTCGCTGCGATTATGAGTACAATTTCCTCACAGCTAATCGTTACATCGAGTGCGCTGACTGAAGATCTATATAAAGTAATATTTAGAAAAAATGGCACTGATAAAGAATATGTTTTCTTTGGTCGTATGGCTGTACTAGTCGTTTCACTTGTAGCTGCTTTCCTTGCCTTTAAACAAAATGATACAATCCTAGGGCTTGTTGCATATGCATGGGCAGGCTTTGGGGCTGCGTTTGGTCCAACTATTATACTAAGCTTATATTGGAAGAAAATGACGAACTGGGGAGCAATCGTTGGGATGATTGCCGGTGCTCTAACTGTTATCATCTGGAAAAACACTGGGCTTGGTGTCACATTATACGAAATTGTTCCTGGCTTTGTGATTAACTTAATTCTTACTGTTATCGTTAGCTTAGTCACTTACCGCCACAATGCACAAATTGACAAAGAATTTGATGAAAGTGTTCGTTTATTGAAGAGTGAATAATTAGCAGAATCCTCCTGAACAGGAGGATTCTTTTTTCCTATTTAATGAGATGCAGAAAGCTCTAAGTCCCCCACTTAGAGCTTTTGCAATCTATATTCAATTAACCCATTCCATTATTCTTTCAACATTGTCCCATTTCTAGCAAAATGAAGATGCCACGAAAATGCCTTCTCTAAAACATGTGGTGTATGCCCCCCTCTTGAGAGAGCTTCTTCATAATATTCACGAAGCTGGTCACGATACATCGGATGCGCACAGTTCTCAATGATGGGCTTCACACGCTCTCTTGGAGCCAAACCACGTAAATCTGCATAACCTTGCTCAGTAACAATGACATCAACATCATGCTCTGTATGATCAACATGTGATACGAAAGGTACAATGCTTGAGATGCTGCCTGCTTTTGCGATTGATTTCGTTACAAAAATAGCAAGACGGGCATTTCTCGCAAAATCACCAGATCCTCCAATCCCATTCATCATTTTTGTACCAAGCACATGTGTTGAATTCACATTTCCATAAATATCAAGCTCTAAAGCGGTATTAATGGAAATCAATCCAAGCCTGCGAATAATCTCTGGATGATTAGATATTTCCTGTGGGCGCATGATTAGACGATCACGATATTTCTCAAAATTCGCAAAAACATCTTTCATTTTCTCCTCAGAAAGCGTAATAGAGCAACATGAGGCAAAGCGAACTTTTCCCGCATCCATTAAATCAAAAACGGCATCTTGTAGCACTTCTGAATAAACTTCTAAATTTTCAAACTCAGAATCTAACATTCCATGAAGAACAGCATTTGCAACTGAACCAATACCTGCTTGTAACGGTGCTAGCCTTTTGGTAAGCCTGCCAGCTTCTATTTCCTTTCGGAGAAACCTCATTAAATGCTGAGCCATGATCACTGTTTCTTCGTCAGGAGCAACAATTGTCGAAGGTGAATCCTCTTGATTCGTAAAGACGATCCCTTTAATTTTCGCAGGATCAACCTTTATTCCCCTTGCACCTATACGATCATCTGTTTTAGTTAAAGGAATCGGTTCACGCTCCCCTTGCTTGCCTGGCTCGTATAAATCATGCAAGCCTTCTAGCTCAGTTGATTGTGCCATATTGATTTCAACAATAATTGATTTTGCATGTAAGGCAAACGTAAGCGAGTTTCCGATAGAGGTTGTTGGGATAATCATGCCGTCCTCCGAAATAGAAACCGCTTCCAAAATTGCGAAATCAATAGAATCCATTACATTTGCCCGTACATACTCAGAAGTATGTGATAAATGCTGATCAACGAAGAAAAAATCTCCTTGATTAATTCCATTTCTCATCGTTTGGTCAGCCTGAAATGGCAATCTCTTATTTAAGATGCCAACCTCAGTAAACAGCTTGTCTACATCTGAACCTAATGAAGCTCCTGTATAAACATTTACTTTAAAGGACTCCCCTTTTTTTGCCCTTTCAACTAAAGCAAATGGAACTGCTTTCACGTCCCCTGCACGTGTAAAGCCGCTTAGGCCTAATGTCATCCCATCTTGAATCCATGAGGCCGCCTTTTCCGGAGTAACAACTCGGTCAAGTAAACGAGGATGTTTAATCCGTACTACATTATTCACCATTGTGTTATCCCACCCCTAAACTGACTTTATAATCATTTTACCTATGAAAAAGCAGGAAATAGGATTTTCTAGATTAAATTGTAAAAAGTTCGGACAAAACAGGGAAAATAGTGACCAAAACAGAATTTTTTAAAATCCGAGAAGTTTTCGAAAATAACTAGAATAAGATTGACTAACTGTTACATGGGAATGATTGTCCATTAAAAGTAAGAAGGTGGAATGAGTATCTGGATATATTTCCTTAATATGATTTACATTAACGATATAAGAGCGGTGACAGCGTATAAAGCTATCTTTCGGCAACATGTATTCAAACTCTTGTAGTGAATATTTATGTGTTCCAGATGTTTCTAACGTATGTACGTAAGTCCTTTTATCTTTTGCTTCTATATAAACAACGTTTGAAAATGGAATGGGTGTCCAACCATCATGTGTTTTCACTGTCACAACTGTCTTTCCATCTGTTAATGCAGGATAAATAGCCAATACACATCCTTCTATAACCCCATTATGATGAAAAGGTACAGCCATTCCATGATAGGGAACACCGAACATACTTCGATTAATAAATTCAGACACCTTTTGTTCGGTATCTATTGCTTTATAAGCAATCGTCCCTTCTCTCAATGGATCTCCATGTTTTATTTTTAAATCAATCCGTTTACTAGGTCGATAGTAAATATATTCCTTCGTATTCGAAACCGCGATCGATATTTCATCAGAAAACAATTCTCCAATCACATCTAGTAGCGAAACAATTGAAATACTTTTCATTTTGCACACCTTTCATAAGCGAATCTCATTTAAGTTACAGTTAATTCTACACCGTTTTCTGCATTGTATCTATTCCATTTCTGTCCAATTTAAAATTCTATGTATATACAAAAATAAGGCCAATTCCTAAATTTTTAGGAACTGACCTTCGAACAAATTTCCTTTTTCGTAGCTGATGAAATATAGCTATTTGGAGGCTAGCTGTTTAACATAAATCGCTTGGGTGGAATTAATCATCTTACATTTTTTTAGATCTTCCTCTTTTAAAAGACCTAAGTTTAATGCAGATTTTATTTTTCCTTCATCTGGCTTTTTTTGAATAAGATCCATTAAATTTAGTTCTTCTAATCTTTTTACTGTTTCTTCCTGTAAATATTTTTCTGTCGTCCTTATTTGTCTTTGCAGCTTGTAATCATTAATTGTTATTTCACCTTTGACATTTGGACCAACAGAAATATCAAAATAATGATTGAATACCTTTTTTAATTCATCTAATTGTTCTTCAATTTCCTTTTTCTTTTGATTAAGCTCTTGATAGCGAGATAGCATATCCCCTGTAATTAAATGAATCGCATGACTCACCTTAATCGCCTCATTTCACACATACTACTTAATGATATTTTTATGTGTGATGAGATATTCCACTTCACAAGAAAATCTTGGCATTCTTCTTTTTAGCAAAAAAACTGGTAGTCCCCCACTAATTTATAAGGTGACTGCCAGTTCATTATCTTCTTCGCTTGAATAAAAATGCAAAAATGATCGCCGCTATTAATAGAATGAATACGCCAGCTGAAACAATCATGTTTCTAGTGGATATCTCCCCGCTTATTGGAGATTGCTGGTTGCTTCCTTGCTGACCAGGCATACCAAATTCACGAGAAACTTTATCATTGTTGAAATTAGGAGCTCCTCTCTCTGCCTGTCCCTTCCATTCGCCCTTCTGTGGCGGCTGCCAATTTTCTCCTTTTTCATTCCCATCCATATTAGGAGGTAATCGCTCGGGTTGACCTTCCATTTCAGCTTCTACAACTAATTCTCCAGAAAGCTGTTTTATTATCGACTCTGCCCGACGAATCGAAAATTCTGGCAAGCTTTTTTCACCTGTAACACCCGCCAAAAATTCTTCAGTTGAATAAAACTTTGTTGGATCTTTTTCAACATATGGTAGAACTAGTTTCGAAACATGTGTCGTAATCGACTCAATATGATCCTTTGTTAAAAAGGTTGTCGCAATTTCCTCAAGATACTCCTCATATTTTTCACGATACTCTTTCACTGATAGAAGGGCATTTAATAGTGGTCGAGCCTCCATCGTTGTTCCAGTGACAGGTGTCGTAATACTGAGGTTAATATTCTTTTCATTTATTAACTCTCCTCCCACAGGACCAATAATTCTCTTTTCCTCACCTTTAGCTGCTTTCTCTTCTTTATTAAAGACAGGTTCATTATTCGCCTCTCCTCTACCCCCACCAAATCCTCCGACTCCAAAACCACCAAAAGACATATTATAATCCCATGGAATAATAGAAAATATTCCATTTTGCTCATATAGGTAATAATTATGCTTCATTTGACCTTGATAGCTATCAAGATTTACTAAAGCAGTATTTGCAGCAAAATATCGGAGCATTTCATCAACATCAATATGCTGTTCAATATTTTCACCCTTATTAATTGCTGCTAACATCTCAATCATTGCCGTTTGGTCTGATGTGCCATTATTTGTTTTTAAATTAAGACCTGGATAATCTTTTATTTGATCACTGATCCATTGCAAATCGCTGCCTACTCCATCTGGTTTGTATAAATCTCCTATGCTATTGTCAAAGTTCCGACTAATAAAGGTTTCATCTACTTGCTCGATCCCTAAGTAAAGACCCCATTCTTTTCCGTTTATCGTGACATACATGTACGAATTAGCAGGAGTGGGCAATCCCATTTTCTCCATTAATTTATAAGATAAGTATTCTCTCATTTGCGTTGAATCACTATAATTATTATTTAAGTTTAATTTCTTCAAACCATATAAAGACTGGTCACTATTATAATGATCGAAATCGATTTTAAAACTATAGCGTTCTGAATCTTCTATGTTCACAACTGATCGTAATGATAAATTTCCTTTCGTGCGGAGGCCAACATTCTCTACTTTTGTTCCATCAATCTCAACCGTTGCTTCAACATATTTTTCAGCTTCAGGATTTTCTAATACCGATCGCAAATCATTGTCATCTACCTTAATATCAACCTTTGTCACTTTATTTTGATTAAATACCCGCTCAACATATGAATGCTTTACTTTAATAGATTCTATCCCTATTCTTGGTAGAACAACTAAAGAGATTGAGAAAAGTACAAGCAATAAACTTAAAACTCCTATAATGTATCGATTTTTTATCATCCTGTTTCTCCTTTTACTACCTTAATCAGGCAGTAAAATTGCCATCATAGCTCAACATGATAGCCGATTCAACATGATCAATCTCTGTGAGAGTGTTAAGAAATGCTGTGTTATTTTCCTTTACTCTAATTTCATAAGTCATTTCAAGGTCATTATTCGGCATCACAGACTTCGATTTCAACAGATGTTTTTTCGATTGCTTGCTGATCATTTCTTCAATTGTTTTTTCTATGGAAGCATTCGAATATTTCACAATGAGTAAATATGGATTCTCAATCGTAATTCGATTTACAAATAGGATTAGAACGAGTCCAATTAAGATTGAACCGATAATGACAAGCGGTATGAAGCCCGCACCACAGAGAATCCCAGCAATAATTGCCCAAAATAAATAGACAAGGTCCATCGGATCTTTAATAGGTGTTCTAAATCGAACAATTGACAATGCACCAACCATTCCAAGTGATAAGAGAACATTTGATGAGATTCCCATGATGATTAGCGCCGTCGCCATTGTCATCACAATTAATGAAATATTAAAGGAATGAGAATAAATAACCCCACTGAAGGTTTTCTTATAGACAATATAGATAAAAAGCCCAACTGCAAAAGCGACGAGCAGTCCAATAAGAGAATCTACAAGCGAAAAACTTTCGGTTTTTTCTAAAAAATTTGATTTAAAAATATCATTAAATGTCACTGTATTCATTCGATCATTTCCTTCCATTAGCCATACATTCTACTCAGCTGATATTTTGAAAAAGCATCCTTTCTCCGATCCATCATTTGGAGGAGGCTGCGAATAACGTCTGGTAAATATTCATCGTATTTCACTTCAAGCAGAACAAGATTCGGATCCATTGTTTGCACCATCCCTATATTCGGATTAAGTAAATCATTGTTGCGAAAACTCGTTTTTATTGAGCTATCAAAGGTTACTCGAACATTTCCATACTTATAAATAAACGCTTCCCGTTTATAATCAACAATCGTAATCGGTTTTAACTGATATAAATTCATTTGCATATAAAGCTCACACACTAGTGGACGTTCATCTTCTTTCATCCAGCAGTAATCTCCAAACCTAATACGTTCATATTCATTTGATGTTATCCGGCATTTTTGCTTAAACGTTTGGTTATTTCGTTTGCTTTTTTTCTCGAGATTAAGATATTCCATCTGATAGTTATAGAGCCTTACTCGATATTTGTCACGATTAAGATACCCTTCTTTTTTTTCGGTTAAAATTTTATTTTCAAAGTTATCGAAATATACACTGCGAATTAAATATTTTCCATCATGTTTGGCATGGAGATCTGGCCTCATAAAATGTTTAAGGTTATTTCTAAGCAAATAACAATCCATTTTTGTAATGGCATACTTTAGCTCCATCCTGCCTACTGTTTTCTGCTTCATGCCCTCTCCTATTCATTAAGTTTATTGCTTGCTAATGTCAGTTCTACCGTCTTCCGTTCACCCTGGCGGTAAAATTCTACTTTCACCTTATCCCCGATTGAAAATTCTTTATATAAATACTTGCGAAAATCAGTAGAGTTAGTAATTTCCTTGCCACCGATAGATATAAGAATATCTTCTCCTTGAAGACCTGCTTTTGCTGCACTCGAATTTGGTTCAACCGATGTAATGATCGCTCCTTTTGTTATATTATTAGGGAGCTTTTGCATGTAAAACTGAGGAAGATCCTCAAGATTCGCAAGAGCAATTCCAACATATGGACGGATCACTTGTCCATGTTGCATCAATTCTTCAATAATTGATTTTACTTCATTGCTAGGGATGGCAAATCCTAGCCCTTCAACCCCACTCTCAGATATTTTCAAACTATTAATTCCAATTAATTCGCCAGCTGTATTAATAAGGGCACCACCACTGTTTCCAGGATTAATTGCTGCATCCGTTTGAATAACCTCAATCTCCCATTCTCCTGAAGAGGTTGATACTTCGATTGAGCGATTTATCCCGCTCACAATGCCTTGTGTGACCGTTCTAGATAAATCGAGTCCAAGTGGATTGCCTATCGCTAATACTTGATCACCTGCTCTTAATTTCTGAGAATCACCGAATGGCAAAACGGATATTGAGGCATTGTCAGGAATTTTCAATACAGCTACATCCGTTAAAGAATCACTGCCAATTCGTTCTGCTTGTACCTTTTCTCCATTTTGAAGTGATACTTCTATTTTTGTTGCATTTTCGATAACATGATTATTTGTAACAATATAGGCACTTCCATCTTTCTTTTTAAAAACAACGCCAGAACCTGAACCACTTTGAGTTTCAATACTAGAGCGATGAAAACGATCTGTTTGCTGTTGATAGTTTATAATGCCAACGACTGCCTTTGAAGCTTCCTCAATCGTATCTGGTAAAGATGTGGCAGAGGCAGACATTTTCTTGACATCTAAATCTTTTGCCTTATTTGTCGTTTGAACATGATCCTGTGAAACTGCTGCCTTTGGCGTTTCATCCTGAAATTGTGATAGATATGGCATAGCTGAAAGTGTCAATGCTGACCCAACGACACCAGCAGCAACAGTAGTCATAAAACTCTTTAGTTTTGATGACTTTTTATCTGTATTAGGTTGAATATCCTTCATTTCAATCTCTCGATTTTGGTCTTCCATTTATAAACCCTACTTTCATCATTTAATTGGCCTTTCTACAAGACTTACTTTAAACGGCCATTATGTCAGGAAGATGTCAAACTATGAGACACTCGATTATTTATTATTTTTCAAAAGACTTTGTAAAACTAGCCTGTTAACAAAAAAACTACTGACTCATGTGAGCAGTAGTTCATCCAATTCCTATTTTATTTTAGGCAAAATCAACCTGAATGTTGTTCCCTCTGAAGAGCTTTCGATAAGCATAAGGTCTCCTCCAAGTGAGTGAGCAATCATTTTGCTTAATGGTAAACCTAACCCTAGCCCCCGAACTTTGTATTTTTTACCTTCACCACGATAAAAGCGCTCAAAAATGAGTTTTTGTTCATTCGTCGGGATTCCAGGTCCCGAATCTTTAACATCCAACATAACTTGGTCGACTGTTTCAGTCAAAATGAGTTTGATTTTTCCAGGGCCATTCATAGCCTGTTTCGCATTATTAAGTAGATTCGTCACTATTTGTTGAAGTCTGATCGAATCAACCTTTACCTTTATGTTGTTCGAAAGTAACGTTAAAGAGATTTCGATCTGTTCATCCTCATGTACTACTTCCCATTGATAAAGGTATTTAGATAATAACTCATGTATTAGATGAATCTCATCTGTTACTGGAATAGCGTTAGCTGCAAATGAATTAAAGGCTAGAAGATCTTCAACCATTTTTTTCATTTTTGCTGTTTCAATTAATGAAAGGGAGAGAAACTCTTTTGCCTCTTCTCCCGTTACAACTTCATCATTCAATGCTTGTAAAAGACCGCTAATTGAAGTAACAGGTGTCTTTAATTCATGTGTTACCCCTGCAAGCAATTCTGTACGAAGAGACTCAAGTTTTTCTAGTCGATTAGCCATATCCTTAAACGAAGAAACGAGCTCATACACTTCCTGTTCTTTAATATCATCTGGAAGATTAATTTTATAATCGCCTTCCTGAACTTGCTTCGCCGCTCTAGCGACATCCTTTATCGGGTTTGATAGACGGCGAGAAAGAAAATAAATCGCTCCCCATCCGAGAAGGGCCAAACTAATAATCATAATCGCCAGCTGCATATATTCTTGATTTACCTCAGTTAAATTAGCCTCAGTCTCGACAATAACTACCCATCCTAATGCGATATATTGTGTTGCGATTGGCGCTTTTACAACATAGAAACTACCCTTCTCACCATCCATTTTTAACTTTTGAACATTCTCCTCATTTTGGAGAATCGTTTGAGGAAACTGTCGAAGAAATCGATCGGGAGGGCGATTACTCGAAAGAATTGTTCCATTTGTATCAACAATATAAATAAGTGGGTTTCCATTAGGATTGATCATTTTCCCACGGTCAGTTAATGTGCCCGGGACCTCTTCTCTCGGAATCGGACGTCCCTCACTTAAATCTACAAAGCGATTGGCAATTTCTTCTGCCATTAGCTTTGACATATTTAAGCGATGCTCCAAAGTTGTATGACGAATCCATAATGCAGAAATAATCGCCACAGCTACTAAGCCAATACATAATGTAAGTAAGTAACGGCTTGTCCAATATCGCAATAATGTTATTCTTTTACTATTTTTTGTAAACACAGAATTGATACCCCAATCCACGAAGTGTTTTAATTTCTCCTTCAGATTCTGGCCACTCTTGAAGTTGTTTTCGCAGCCTCTTAATGGCTAAATCTACCGCTCGGTCACTGCCATCATACTCCCATCCCCAAACATGCTCAATAAGCTGATCCCTTGAAAAGGTTTGGTTAGGATTTTCCGCTAAAAATAAGAGTACTGACAAATCTCGGGGTGTTAACTCAATTTCTCTATCGTTTATCGTTACTCGATGTGACTTCGTATCAATTTGGAGTTGTCCAAAACATTTAAGAGGACTTGTATCTGTTTGAGCTCGTCTCAAAACAGCATGAATTCGAGCAACGACCTCATCTGCAATAAATGGTTTTGAAATGTAGTCATCAGCTCCGCCATTTAAGCCCGAGAGCTTATAATTCACATCTCCTAAAGCAGTTAGCATAATGACTGGGCAAGTACTTTTTTGGCGAATTTCCTTCAAAATGGTCCATCCGTCCTTACCTGGCAGCATGACATCAAGGAGAACAAGATCCGGTTTCGTTCGTTCAAACTTCTCTATTACTTCATTGCCATTAAAAACTTGTTCTGTTTTAAAATTAGCTTTCTGTACGTATACTTTCAGCACTTGACTAATTGGAAGTTCATCTTCTACAATCAAAATCGTTTTCATTCATTTTCATCTCCCTAGCAAAAAAACGAGCATTTAAAGAAATGTTTGAACTAAATTTATGATAACCATAACATGATTTACTGTCTATTCATTCTGATTCCTATTATTTAATTTATATAACAGATCATTATGTCAGGAGTATGTCAAAATAAATATCATAATAGAACCGAAAGAACATTGTTAACAAAAGGTTCAAATCTATAGCTTATGATCTCGCCATTCCCTTTACAATATTTACCCTCCTATCCTATAATCAAAGTGTAAAGTTTGTTCACTATTTCACAATCGGAGGAGTTACTTATGAAAAACGTCTTCATTTTAGGTGGCACTGGACTTTTAGGATATCACACTGTAAAGGAATTATTGAAACGAGAATATAAGGTTTCAACCGTTTCCCTTCCCCCAATGCCAGCAGCAGACTTACTACCACCCGAAGTTGATTGCCAGCTTGGCAATATTAATGAAATGTCTGATGAACAAGTATTAAAGCTTCTTAAAGGAAAAGATATGTTTATATATGCAGCTGGCCAGGATGAACGTGTTGTGCCGGAAGCTCCAGCAGCAAAATTTTTCTATGAAGCTAACGTATTGCCAACACAACGAATGGCACGTCTTGCTAGAATAGCAGGGATTAAAAAATTCGTACTTTACGGCTCCTACTTTGCCCATTTTGCTGAACAATGGGGAGATTTAGATTTAAAGAGCCAAGCATACCCACGGACAAGACTATTACAAGAAGAAGTCGCTATCCTTGAAGGAGAGGGCAAGATGGATGTGATGACTCTTCGTTTACCATATATTTTTGGAACGATGCCTGGAAGAACCCCGCTCTGGACAATGTTTTTACCACAAATACAAGGAAAAGATTTTGTACCAGTATTAGGTGGTGGAACAGCGATGGTAACGGTTCAGCAAGTTGCTGAAGCAACAATCGGAGCATTCGAATTCGGAACACACGGGGCAAAATATGCGATTTCAAATACAAACATGAAGCACCAAGAGTTTTTCCAATTTATCGCTACTATTCTTGGTCAAAAGGACACAGTCATTCAAGTAGTTCCACTAGAACAAATGAAGCCTGCTTTAGCTCAACATGACGAGCAAGTTGCTTTAGCTGGAAAAGAACATGGCATTCACTTAGCAATGACTGCAGATATTCAAAACCGTGATGCCTATGTCGATCCGAACGACACGATGCCTATTTTAAAATATAATAAAGCAGATGTTAGAGCAGCTATTGTTGAAACAATTGAATTATGTAAGGAAGCAGTTCTGAAATAAAAACAAGCCGGAATTAGTTAAACTAGCTAATTCCGGCTCTTTTTATTTACTTTGATTATATAACTTTAAAGTTCTCATCCAATCTTCTTCAAGTTCAGTAGAAAGTCCCCAGCCAGGAAGAACCTCTCCTAAGTTCCCCATTGTTACTGGCTCTTTAGAGGCTTGAATTTCCTCTTGGTCTATTAAATATGCTTCTAAATTA
Source organism: Cytobacillus sp. Bva_UNVM-123 (assembly GCF_046351715.2). Lineage (NCBI taxonomy): Bacteria > Bacillati > Bacillota > Bacilli > Caryophanales > Bacillaceae > Cytobacillus > Cytobacillus sp. Bva_UNVM-123. Next base: position 1,159,714 of record NZ_CM177772.1, on the reverse strand, counting down.
TAATGTTGCGGTGTTTCTTCCCCAGCAAGCTTTTTTACAACAAGTCTCATATTTATAGCGCCAATTAACTTTGGATCCACTGCAGCTGTATACTTCCACGGATTTCCGCTTTCCTTCATTAATTCAAGATCTCCGTTAGAGACGTCAATACCATAAAGCTTCACTTCATCTCGTCCCGCAGCTTTAATCGCACGGACAGCACCGATAGCAAATGCGTCCCATGTAGCGAAGATAGCATCTAACTCCCCTTTCGGGTATTGACTTAACATAGCTGCAACAGCTTGTTCAGTTTGTTCCGAGGTATCTGCCGCTGCAATCCCAAAGCGGCCAATTTCCTTAATCCCAGGATTTTTCGCTAGTTTATCTTGATAAATCACATTCCGCCTTATCATTGGTGGAAATCCATCAACCCAAAGATAAGCGATATTTGCTTTGCCATCATAATCATCTATTAGCTGTTCAAGTGCAAGTGTTGCTAACGCCTCATCATCTTGTGATGTAACCGTAACTCCTTTCACACTTACAAGATCCATATGAGAGTCAAATGTGACAACACTTTTTCCCTTTTCAATTAACATTTTGACATCATCAACTGTTTCTGGATCTTCCCCATGTGAAATAATGAAACCATCATAATCTTCATCAAGTGCTTTTTTAATCTCACGATGGAATTTATCGTTATCTCCATCCGCAGAAAATACATCAACTGTCATTCCGAGTGCTTCCCCTTCTTCTTTTGCACCCGCTAAAAACTGTTCAGTATGGTCGTCGCCGCCAATTTTTCGAATGACTTTAACTTTAACATCTTGAGGTTTTTTAAATAGTTCTGGAACATTTTCTAAAGATACTTCCTTAGCTTCCGTTGCTTCTGTAGACTTTTCTCCAGAAGAACATCCAGTTAAAAGCATCACGATAGAAAGCATTGTTATGAATACCCGCTTTAAAAGGATATTTCTCATATTGAATCATTCTCCCTTGTAAACGATCTATTTATATTCTAAAATGCTGTACGAGCTTTTCTAATTGTTGAGAAAGCTCTTTAAGTGCATCTGAGCTTTGAGCAATCAAATCCATTGCATATGCTTGCTGTCCAGCAGCTGCAGATACTTGCTCGACTCCTGCTGCAGACTGTTCGGATACTGCAGAAATCTCCTCACTAAAGGATGTCAACTTCTCACTTTCCTGCTTCATTTTGTTTAAATTTGCTGAAACTTGATCGATCATGTCAACCATCGCAGAAACATATTCTGTAATATTGCCGAATGTTTCTCCCGTTCGCTTAATTTGCTGATTTCCAATTTCAGTTTTCCTTACACCATTTTGCAGAGTTTCAACAACAAGCTTAGATTCCTTTTGAATTCCTTGGGTAATGACTGTAATATCACTTACAGATTTTGTTACTTGCTCTGCAAGCTTTCTCACCTCATCAGCTACAACTGCAAACCCTTTTCCATGCTCACCAGCTCTTGCTGCTTCAATCGCTGCATTTAAAGCAAGCAGGTTTGTCTGGGCTGATACATCTTGAATAACATTCACAAGTCCATATATGTCTTCATTTTTCTCATCTAAATTCATTACTTTTTCCATTGATTCTGAAACAATATGACTAATTTCTTCAATTTGCTGTACAGATTTATCCATTAAATCTTTCCCTTGTTGAGCCTTATCAAGAATATCGCTGGAAGCATTTTTAAGCTTTTGACCAGCAAGATCTGCTTCATTAATTTCAACATTGAACATCTCTATTGCTTTCGCAGCCTCTACTGATGAGCTTGCCTGCTCTTCTGTGCCACCGGCAAGCTCATGCATCGTATTCGCAATTTGCTGGCTGCCGATTTTCACTTCATTCGATGAAGTGGAAAGCTCATTGCTTTGCTTGTTAACTATACCTGAGATATGCACAACCTTTGTCACAATAGATTGAAGGCCATTTTTCATCTCATTTACTGATTTTGCTAGTATACCGATTTCATCCTTATTTTTTATATGAATTTCTTCAACAGATAAATTTCCTTTGGCAATTTCATCAATTCGTTCAGTTACTAAACGAAGAGGCCGCGCAATATTTCGCGTTATAACAATAGTCGCAATAATCCCTATGACTAATGCGAAGAAAATGGAGACGATGATGATGATTAACGTTTGCTCATATACCTTTTTTGAAGAGATGCCTGCGTGATTTGCTTCAGATTTATTTAAAACGACCAACTCATCAAGATTTTGTTTCATCGAATCAAACGCTTTTGCCCCTTTTTTAAAATACAAATATGCAAATTCTTCTTTATGTTTATCACTTAGCTGAATTGATTTATCATTGACATTTAAGAAAAATTTCCATTTATATTCAAGATCAGCAAAATTATCTTTATCCTCTTTCAAAGACATTCTGTTTGCATATGTTTGCATCGTTTCCTCTGCTTTTTTTATGTAAATAAGTCTTTCGTTCGTGAGCATATTTTTTTCCTGCTCATCATTTGATTGGATATATCTAAGTGTCAGAGTCAAAACATGCTCAGTTTGGTAGCCAATACTATTAATCTGCTCTACACCTGGAAGCCATGTATCTACGATTGACGTAGTTTTCCCCTGCATAGAGTACATTCTTTCAATTGAAACACCAGCAAAAAGTACTATTAATAATAACAATATTCCGAAACCTAAGATCAATTTCTTCCCTACATTTAGATTCATTACCATATTCCTCCAAACAATAGCGTATAATCCCAAAAAATATCACAATATCTTCAATCAAATATAACATAAATTACACTCAATATCTTATCAATACCACAATAAAAAATAGGACTTAAGCACCAAATTATGCATAAGTATGTAAAATAGCCTATATTTATTTCTTAAACTTTCATTTGGCAACTCGCTATTTTTCATGGTACCTTTGGTTTATGAAAAAGGGGGAATGCTTTTGAACACGAAGGCTTTTACATTAGCAGCCTTTACCGTCATTATATGGGGATCAACATTTGCAGCGATTCGTGCTAGCTTACATGGAGGCTATTCTGCTGGTCATTTAGTGCTTGTTCGTTATTTAATTGCTTCGATATTCTTCATCATCCTCGCTTTATGGCCAGGGGTGAAATTTCGATTTCCCAAAAAAGAAGACTTACTGAGAATTGTCATTATTGGACTTATTGGGATAAGCATATATCATATAGGTGTAACCTTTGGAGAACTAACTATTTCATCTGGTACGGCGGGAATGATTATAGGCTCCTCACCTATTTTCACTTCCATTATAGCTGTCATTGTTTTAAAAGAAAGACTAGGCTTTATTGGTTGGATTGGCCTAAGTGTTGGTTTTACAGGCATTATCATCATTACTTTAGGAACAACTGGACCTTCCTTGCAAATATCTGAAGGAATTTTCTTATTGTTAATGTCTGCGGTCGCAACTTCCGTCCTGTTTGTTTTTCAAAAACCACTTCTTAGTCGCTATAGTGCGATTGAATTAACAGCTTATTTTACTTGGATCGGAACAGTGCCATTTTTCATTTTTGCGCCAGGAGTTCTTCAGGATATTCAACATGCTACATTAGAAGCACATTTATCAGCCCTTTATGCGGGGATATTTCCTGCTGGAATTGGCTATATCACTTGGGCAATTGCCCTTTCGATGGGAAAAGCCAGTTCCATTTCAAGTGTATTGTATGCTGAACCAGTAGTGGCCATTATCGCTGCTTGGATTTGGCTGAATGAATGGCCGAGTACACTTTCTATCATTGGTGGAGTCATTGCGATATTTGGTGTCATGGTTGTAAATATTTTTGGGAGAAAACGTAGAATCGTAACAGAAGAATCGTAAAAACTTATATTCTCGTCTTTATGTTCTTTTTTTAAACTGTCCGTTGATTTCCGTTCCAGTCGCTTCGCTTTCCGCGGGGCAAACGGTGAGCCTCCTCGTCGCTAACGCTCCTGCGGGGTCTCACCAGTCCGCTTTTCCCGCAGGAGTCTTCGCGTCTTCCACTCCAATCAACTCAGCGCAAAAATTAATATGAACTTTTAAAGAAAATCGTTATTAACGACCTTTTGGGTCAGCCACGTTCAATATTAATACATCTTCATTATCGATACATTTTGTTTATACATTTTCCAGCTTTGACCAATTAACCATTTTCTCCAAAATAATTGAAATGAGTATACCCATAATTAATCCATTTGAAATAAATGGTTGAATAAGAACTGGTAGATCTTTAAATAGCGCTGGGGAAACATTCATTAAACTTATACCAATTAATACTGGTACTGCTAGACGAAATATTGTATTCGAGTTAAATTCCTTCCCATTTAAGCTGCTCAGAGAAGTGCCAAACAATTGCATGTAAGCTACAAATAAGACCGCATTTCCAACGGTAATAGGCATCGTCGACAAGAGAGGCCCTAAAGCGGGAACAAGTCCTACTAACGTTAGTAAAGCTCCTCCGATATAATACGGCTTTCGTTCAAATATTCCGGTACTCTGTAGAAAACCGATAGATGATGTAAATGGTGTAAATGGAACAAGTCCAAAACCTGTGCCAATAATTGAAAAAGTAATCGTGACAAAGATTGAATTACGGTATTCCTTCTTTGTTGTCTTACGTTTGTAAAGTTTTTCTCCTGCACTTATGGAAGAAACGGTATTGCTTAAATTCAACATTCCTGCAAAAAAAGCGACTGCAACAATTCCGAACTCAAGATTAGGTTTTCCTAAAGGAAATAATGTAAATGATAGATTTGCTGCTTGTGTCATCTGTTCTAGATTGTTGGGAAATAATAAATCATACACAATCCAGCCCAAAATCAAACCAATTAAAATGGAAAAATTACTAATCACTTTATTCCCTTTTAACTTTAGTACACTAACAAAAATGACAATAAAAAGTGAAAATAAACTTACAGGAATATCAAGGGTGCCTTGCTCTGTTATTTTCAGCATTCCATTAAAAAAAATAAAAACGAGCTGAAAAGTTAGTAAAAATAAATAAACGGTCATGACCATTGGACTGAATATGGATTGAAGTAGTGGGATTCCATTACACACAGCAAGAATAATGGTTGCGAGTGAAGCCAATAGAAACCCAGTAGCAATTCCTCCACCAATCGTCGCGAAACTCACTCCTAATGATGAAGCAGACAGCCCTAAATTTAAGATAAGTCCCCATAACAATCCAGAGTGTCCTTCTAATAAAGGAAAACGATGCCCTTTCCATGCTTGGAAAATACAAGCAAGTCCTGTAAAGATTAGTGATGCTTTCAACATCATTGCCATCGTATCTGGTGGTAAATGGAAAACATTGCCGACAGAAATTGGAATCATAACAGTATTGGCAAAAATAAAAAACAACCATTGGACAGAAGAAAATACTGTCACGGATGAAAACCATTTGTTCATATTCGACACCACATTTATGCAATAAATTTTAAACTTTAGCTCTATAAACCGACTACTATTATAGTATAGGTTTTTTATTTAAATAAAGTCTTTTCTTATTGACACGGTTTGTTATTTTACAAAAAACAATATGATATGAAAGAAAACCGCTTTCCTATTAGGAAAACGGTTAAACATTCGATTGCGGCAATATTCTGTTACAGCAACTAACCACTTAGGCTGTCCTATTTATTACTTTGCATTCTCCTGAGGAGAATATACACCTCTACTTGATTTCGCCATTGAAACAATAGCTGCTCCTAATGCCAAAATGACAATCAATCCGCCAATCATAGGATTTAGTTCGACTGAAGCCTGCTCAATCACAATCCCACCAATAAAAGAGCCAGAGGCTATCCCTAAATGGGCAGCTGAATTATTTAAAGTTTGCTGAATTCCGGCTGTTTCTGGACTAAGCTCAATTAGATAGGTTTGCACTGCTGGTGATATGGACCAGCTTATCATGCTCCACACGATCAATACTAGGAGGAATAATGGTAATATTCCAGTCGTATATGGAATGACAAAGATGGATAAGGCAAAAATGACAAGGAGCGATAGAATTGTCGTTTTCGCTCCAAATCGATCTGCCAAAATTCCTCCTAGCCCCCCACCAACGACGGCAGCAATCCCAAATATTAAATACACAATGCTCACCCATGTTCCATCAAGCCCCATTTTCATTTTTAAAAATGGAGTTAAATAAGCATATAATGTTAGGTGCCCTGTTAAATGGAAGTAAGATATCATTTGTGCAAATAAAATTTTCCTACTCCTCAATGTTCTAATCTGCTTGATAAGTGGAATGGGAGGATTCGGCGCCATTTTTTCTAAAAAGAAATGGACACCTATGATTGAAACAAATGTTAAGATTGATACCATCACAAATGGAGCCCGCCAGCTAAATGCATTTCCTAGTATTAAGCCAACTGGCACACCTAAAACAAGAGAAGCGCTTATTCCCATAAAAACGACACCAATGGCCCGTGCACGATATTGCTCCGTAACAACCTTTGGCACAATGGTTAAGCATAGTGCAATTAATAAAGAGCCACTTGCAGCTGAAATAACCCTTCCTACAATTAATATCGAATAAAAAGGACTAAATACAACGATTATATTTCCGATTAAAAAGATAATTAATGAAATGATTGTAAGCAGCTTTCGTTCAATTCTTTGCGTAATGGTCAATAAAATCGGGGCTAAAATGGCGAATGTTAATGAAAAAATCGTAATTAAAAAACCTGCCTGCCCTAGACTGATCTTGAGATCATTTGCAACTAAATCTAGTAAACCCCCAATTATTAGCTCAACCATCCCAACAACAAATGAGATGAGTGCTAATAAATAGACACGTTTATCCATTGATATGACCCTCCTAACGGATACTAAACAATGGTAACTTTATTAGTGGAAGAAAACAAGTAAAATTGCATTAATTTAACAAACAAAAGGGGATGTAAGGTTATTGAAATAATGATCAATTCACAATGCTGGAATAAACTCAATTGAATCATCAAAAAGCCGCTCCTCTAACGGAAGCGGCCAATTTGTATCATCTTATGGGATTTCAATTTCAAAAGCATCATACATGTCTGGCTTCGAGAGCTTATACGTTTTCAACTGTAAGCCTTTGCTTTTACCCGTTGCAAATTCCTGCTTGAAGCGGTTTCCTTCGATTCTTTCAGGAAGTGGCTTGTCTTCGGAAAACAAATTTTTTCCGTTTGCGTCCTCTAGCCAAATCGGATTTCTTGATGAGTGATTATCGATGATAAAATCACTTTCAACCTCAAAATGAATGATTGTCTTATCATGTACATATTCTATATCCGTAACGACAACCTTTCCGAAGTCACCTTGATCAAGCATAATCGGGAGATTTGCACTATCCAAGTCCGCATATTCCGTTCGTGCTTCAACATCTCCCTCATTTTTGCTCGCAAAAGGTTTTGGAATTGTGTAAGGGACTATTTTTACTTTTTTCGTTTTTTCTTTTAAAGGAGTGAAGAGATAATCAAGTTGGACTGTTTCTTTGCCGTTTTTCACATCCCCAGTGCCACTCCCACTCACTAAATCTAATACATTGCCATTCTCATCTATAATATAGAAATGCAAACTATAAGGGTCCAGCTTCTTTTGCCCTTCAGCTGCTACAACATTCACAGTGAGATTCGTTCCTGCGGGTCCGAGCTTCAAAGAATTGATTGTAACCTCTGCTTCTTCAATTGATTTAACACCGGTTAGTCTAATCACTGTAACTGTATTTGATTGCTTAACAGGAAATGCAAATTCCCAGTTCCCTGCAATTAGCCCTACAGCATCAAACCTCATCTTCAGCTCAAATTCTTCTGGCAGCTCTTCTGTTGGCGCAATGTCAATCATTCCTTTATATTTCAATGGGGTAATAAAATCGCCTGAATAGCCAGCACTGAAATTAATTTCCTTCCCATTTACTTCAATCGTTGGCCTCTCCAGCTCACCAATTGCAAGCAGTGCTTCATGTGTATAACCAAAAGTTAAGCGTGTACCATCATAAAATACTTCATTCATCGTTATCGTAATTCCGTTATCCTTTGAAGTTTGCTCAATCACTTGTGTTAACCCTTTTTGCCCAGCTATTCTTAATCCTTCATCTTTAGAGTCATTGAAAAAATTCCCTACAAGTGGAATATGGGAGGCAACCTTCGCCATTGCAGGCGAAACAAGTGCTGAACCCATAAATAACCCAAACCCTACAACGGCTGCACTTAGTGAATAAAAAACCTTTTTTCGTTTCTGCTTCTTTCCTTGATTATCTTTAATGGTGTTCATAATAATTGAATTCAACTTCTCATCTGGCACCGATATTTTATCCATTTCATTTTTAAATTCCGGAAATTGGCCACTCATTTACATGATCCCCCTTCATTTGTTCTCGTAACTGATTTAACCCACGATGAATATTTGTTTTGACCGTACCCTCAGGGCATTGTAAAGTCTCAGCAATTTGCTTCACAGAATAGTCTTTATAATATCGAAGTATTAACACACTTTTATATTTTTCATCTAACTCTTTAAGCGCTTCTAGTAAATCAAAATGATTTTCAGTATGTGTATAAGGGCTAACCTTGCTTTCCAAAATCTCTCGACCCATTGGGATAACTCGCTTCTTCTTATTTAATTGATCCATAGCTGTATGAATGAGAATACGCGTTAGCCAAGTCGAAAAATATTGTTCCTCTTTCAAATTCTTAATCGAAATAAACGCTTTATAGACGGTCTCTTGAAAAACTTCTAATGCATCATCTTCGTTTTTCATATAAATATAGGCCATTTTATAAAGCTTATTTTTTTCTTCTTCTATTAACGCTTGGAAAGCTTTATGATTCCCTTTCTTTGCCTTTTGGACTTTTTTAATATTTGCCAAAATAACTGCCCCTCCTTTCTCCTTTGTACTAGTTAGATAGTTGGGCGATATAAAACGTTTCAGTTTTTCATACCTTCGTAAAAAAAAGCACGAATAAAGAGTGCGCTTTTTTGCAAAGGTATGAATTCTTTCTATTTTTTCTTTCACGAGAGTTACTGTGCATAATATAGTAAAGTGTTCATCGAATGATCATGTGGCAAAAGCTTCCCTACTAAATTACAAAAAATTAACATCTTAAATCATCTGCGATAAAATGAAGATTAACAATATGAGGTGATCATAATATGAATAAAAAGGAAAAAATACAGTTTATCCTAACATCATTACCTAATTTAGAAATACATCATATAGAGGAAAATAATCATGGTTGGGATAATGAAATTATGATAGTGAATCATCAACTTGTCTTTCGCTTTCCTAAAAACGATGAAATAGCTCATAAAATTAGGATGGAAAAACAGCTTTTAGATCTTTTAATAACAAAAGAACCTTTATTGCAATTTCCTAATTATACTCTCCTATTTAATAAACATAAAAAGATTATTTGTACATACCATCCATATATCGCTGGAGTGCAATTAAACTTGAACAATTTAGTGAATATAGATGAATCTGCAAAGCTTCTCGGGGATTTTTTGACAAAGCTACATACGATTCAAGCTTCAGATTTCAAACAAGGTTCTATTTCAGCTATCCATACGATTACTTACTGGTATGACTTTTACTCTTCTATTCAAAAAGAAATATTTCCTTTGCTGTTACAAGCTTACAAACAAAAAATTGAGCAGCTGTTTCAACACTTTTTCTCTCAATATCGCAATGATGCGACAAGAAATTGTGTGATCCACGGTGATCTAACGAAGGCCAACATTCTCTACAATCCGACTCATCAACTCGTTACGGGTGTAATCGACTTTACCGATGCCCAATTAAGTGATCCTGCCTTCGATTTTGCAGGATTTTACTGGGACTTTGGAGCAGAATTTACGCGCAAAATATTATCCTACTATACTGGCTCAGAACCTGCTCATGCTATTTATGAGCGAGTTCGTCGTTTTTATGGGCTGCAACCCGTTTTTCATGAATTATTACACGCAATCAGAAATGGCATCACAATCAATGCGAATGAAAAAATTCAAAAGCTCTTTATACTCCAGGAAAAAGACACATAAAATCGCGATACAGTAATGAAAATTGTGGATTTCCCCTTTCAATTCATTCTCTTTTCGCATGTTTAAATCGAATAACGGAAAAACCGAGCGTTGAGGAAATGATTTGGTCTCGAATTGGATTGAGATTTGGGGTAAATCTTAATTCTACATTCTCACTTAAAATCCTTTCTAATAAATCATCGACTGGCTCAACCTTGATAGGGACGATTTCGTCAGTTGAAATATAGTACCCCGCATTTTTATCAAATAACTGAAAGGTTGATGAGGGAAATGTGTACATATATAACTTCGTATTTCGAATTTTCTCAAGCCAGCCGTTTTCGACAACAATGATTTTATTAGCATGACCATGGCGAAAGAAATAAGCGAGATCCTCTTCTCTCGCAGCTTTTGTTTTCCAATATATAACTCTTGGACAATCACGTGGAAAATAATAATGAAGTGCATGCTCCTTGTCAATGGCCCAAATAACAGGCTTTGAATAGGATTTTGAGACTCTTGGGTTAAAAATGGCGATATTATTTTCTTCACTAAAATGATAGAGCATTTAGTACCTCCAACTGTTACTTTTTATTTTTTTCACAAAATTTTCATCTCCTTATGCTAATTTAACTAAAAACTATGAAGAATTATATGGTCTTTTAAGAGAATTGAGAAAAAATAATTATAGTAACAAACACATACGTAGTATACAACAGAAGCCTTCACCTGTTTAGCCATGCTAAACGAGTGAAGGCTTCTTATTGTCTATTTCTTAAAAGGACTCATTATAAACTTTAAAGGCATCAAGAATATGAAAGGGTTCAGTTTGACGATTGCCTGCAGCACCTGCTGTCACTAAAATATATTCTTGGTTATTCTTTTTGGAAAGGCTCGCTAAACATAAGCCTGCTTTCTCTGTGTAGCCTGTTTTTCCACCGATTATTTTTCCACCATTGAATTCAGTTGTATCCATTTCTTGAAACATCGAGCTATGGAACGTAATCCCCTCTGGATGCAAGTTTGTTGGGGCTGTTGAATGACGGCTAGCTGTAAATATCGTCCGAAACGTTTCATTTTGTAAAGCATATGTTAACAGGATTGCAATATCCTTGACAGTGCTGTAATGATCATCATGATGTAGACCTGTCACATTCATAAAGTGAGTATTACTCATATTAAGCTCCATTGCTTTTTCGTTCATTAAGTCAACAAATTTTTTTTCAGAACCTGAGACAGCCATTGCCAAGCCAACTGCAGTTTCAGCCCCAGATGGTAGCATCGTTCCATATAATAAATCGAAAGCTGGAACTTCTTCATTTGGCTTAAACCCTGCCATCGAGGCGTTAGCAGCATATAACTCTTGAAACATGTTTGCTTGTAATCGTATTTTCTGTTGTAAATTTGGTATGTTTTCAATCGCTATAATAGTCGTCATTATTTTCGTGAGTGAAGCAGGATAGATTCTTTCCTCACTCCCCTTATCAAAGAGAATTTCATTATTTGCTGCATTCATTAAAATGGCATTCGCACTATAAATTGTCGGCTCAATCCCTATGAGGGCATCTACATTAAGTAAATCCTCATTTTTCTCTTCATTTTTTATTTCATTTTCAAACACGTAATCCTTTTTATTTGTTAAAGGCGCAGCAGCCTCATCAAGAATATAAAATCCTCCAATTATTAAAGACAATAACATAATAAGGACGATAAAGCGGCTTTTTCCTCTATTTCTTTCCCTTTTTCTTCTCATTATTACTATACAACTCCCTTCCTATACAATTATTGAACCATAGGGAAGAAAGTTATACTTTATTAATTCCTTATTAGTATCTTAAGATTCTCTTAATGTTTACTTGGCAGAGTAACCGTAAAGGTCGTGATCTCTTCTGCGCTTTCCGCGAAAATGTTTCCATCATGCGCTTTGACGATTTCCTTCGCGATTGCAAGCCCCAAACCCGCTCCCCCTGTATTGCTTGAGCGTGCTCCATCAAGACGATAAAACTTCTCAAAAATCGTATTTAGTTTTTGCGGTGGAATGGTTTTACCTTTATTTTTTATTTGAATAATTGTCTGACTGTCTTCCGCTTTTGCCGTTATTTCAATCACGCTTTGATTAAAACTATAAGCGATCGCATTTTTTAATATATTGTTAAACACCCTTGCAAGTTTATCAGGATCTCCATAAATAGGAAGTTCCTCATCAACATATACTTTCACTTCTTTTTCTTGAGGAGATACAATGGGATAAAACTCATCCGCTAACTGCATGAGCATAAAGGAAAGATTAATTTCTTCCTTATCTAATGGAATACTTTGGAGATTAAATCTTGTAATTTCAAAGAACTCATTAATTAAATACTCTAGACGAATTGCTTTTTCTAGTGTTATCTTTACATATTTCGCTTTTTGCTCAATTGGCATATCTTTAGCTTCCTCTAATAAGCTCAAATAGCCGATGACAGATGTTAAAGGGGTTTTAATATCATGTGCCAAGTATACAACTAAATCATTTTTTCGCTGTTCACTCTCCAATGCTGCATTCTTTCGATTCTTTAATGTCTCTTTAACTGAGTTTAACTTTGCCTCCATAAAATGAAGCTCCGGACTAAGTGCAATTTTTTGTTCAGATTCTTCTGCAAGCTTGTCAATTCCTTTACTAATTTCATTAAAGTAACGAAGAAACCTAGACATTGAGAAATAAAAAACGAGTAGTAATAAACTAAAAAAGCCAGCCGATAATATGGTGCCTTTTTGATCTCGAAATATTTTTTGATAAAGATTATTTGCTGCATAATAATCGATGTCAAAGACATTCTTACAGAAAGAAATAAACCAATCAGCAAAAGGAGCCTGCAAAAAGCCATCAATCAAAAATTTCGTACTAAAATAGCCAAGTATCCCTGTTATTACTGCAATAGCTAATACTTGGATAATGATTTTTTGTTTTAATTTGCCAAAATCATTTTTCAATCTTATAGCCAACTCCCCATACTGTTTTAATATATTTTGGATTTTCTGCCGATTCACCCATTTTTTCGCGTAAATGACGAATATGAACCATTATCGTATTATTGCTGCTACTAAAGTACTTTTCTCCCCAAACTTCTTGAAAAAGTCTTTCAGAGCTGATTACATTCCCTCTGTTTTTACTTAATATCCAGAGGATAGCAAACTCTGTTGGTGTAAGTAATATCCGCTTCTCGTTTAAATAACATTCATGCGTATTCTTATTTAATACTAGACCTGAAAAAACAATGGTTTCATCCTCTTGCTGAGAATCGGCATTGTATTTTGTAAACCTTCTTAGCTGTGCCTTTACACGAGCAACTAATTCTAACGGTCGAAACGGTTTGGTCATATAATCGTCTGCTCCTAATGCTAGTCCAGTGATTTTATCGGTTTCCTCATCCTTCGCCGTCAACATAATAATGGGGAAATTATATTTTTCCCTAATTAGCTGACAAATTGTAAAACCATCAGTCTCAGGGAGCATTACATCTAATATAGCAAGATCTAATTTCACATTATTAATACAATGAATCGCATCTTGCGCATGATAGAATTTATAAACGGTATAATTCTCATTCAGTAAAAACAACTCAATTAAATCAGAAATCTCTTTTTCATCATCAACCACTAAAATATTCGCGCTCATTTATCTCACCTGTTCCATATCATAGTCATTACTTACATTTTACCAGTCAAATGTAAGCTATTAAAAAAAGGAACTCTTAATAATTTCTTAATTTTTTTAAGACTTTTTACATCCATTGCTAGTCTAACGATTAGAACATAGAAAAGGGGGCTGAATATCCTTGGAAATAAAAGGACTATTGAAAAAAGCAAAAAAAGGAGATGATGGTGCATTTTATGAATTGATGCAAATACATAAGATTCAATTATTAAAAATTGCACTTTCTTATTTGCGAAATGAGGATGATGCATTAGAAGCACTTCAAGAAGTAACATTTAGAGCTTATCAGGCTGTGAAGAAAGTGAAGCAGCCAGAATACTTTTCGACATGGCTTATTCGTATTATGCTCAATTATTGCCACGACCAGTTTAAGAAAAAGAATCGGCTTGTCTATGCAGATGTAGACGCAAATATTTCAGAAACGGTAGATTATACAAATGGCATAGCCGTTGAAGAAGCATTACAAAAATTAGATCCGGACTGCCGAGAAGTCATTATTCTTAAATATTATCATGATTTAAAAATAAAGGATATTGCGGAAATACTAGAGAGACCTGAGAGTACAATTAAAACTTGGCTTTACAAAGGGCTTATGTCATTGCGACAGCAGCTTGAAGAAAGGGGAGAGCTCAATGCTTGAATTTAAAAAAGAAGAAATTGAATTAGAAAAATCAAAAACATTATATGAGAAGCATACGATATCAGATGATTTAGCAAATCAAGCAATTCTTGAAGGAATGAAACGAGCAAGAAATTTGGAAACAAAGAAGAAGAAATTCGCTCCAACTAAACTGTTACTTATTGCTAGTATTCTAATCATTGCGTTTATAACGACGATCAAAAATTCTGAAGCGATGGCTGATTATATGGCTAGTATTCCAGGGATGGAAACCATCGTGAAGTTTATTCGTCAGGATAAAGGATTGCTAGCAGCTGCCGAAAATGATTACTTCCAAAAAGTGAATATTTCAGATGAGCATGGTGGTATAAAAGTTACTATTGATTCCATTATCCATGATGAAAGAAATTTAATGGTGTTTTTTCAGTATGAAGCCATAAACAAAGACCATGATTTCTTTCTAGAAAAAATGAATCTGCTCACGCTCGATAAAGAAATTCTCCCAAACAGCCCTGATTTTTCCTCGTTAGAAAAAGATGGAGAATCTTTAAAAGTGGCAAAATTTCCTTTGAAAGAAAATGAAGAGCTCCCTGATAAGCTTATCGCATCTTTTGAATTTAGTGAGAACGTAAAAATGTTAGATCGTGCCCATGAGGTTGCTTTTTCAATTGATAAGGAAAAATTTGCAGAAAAGGAAGTTTATCAACTTAATGAAACGATTTCTGTAGAAGGACAAAAAATTACTGTAAAAGAACTTACTCTCTACCCTTCTCAGGCAGAAGTCTATCTTGAATATGATGAAAAAAATAGTAAAAGACTATTTGGGTTTAATGATTTAGAACTAACGGATGGGTCTGGAAGAGTGTGGCGTCCTTATAAGGATAAATCCTTCAATCTCGATAATGAAAAAGGAACAATCCTTCAGTTAGAAAGTCCTTATTTTTCTAATCCTATGGAATTGTATTTACGGTTTAGCAGCATTCGTGCAGTGGAAAAAGATGAACTATGGGTTGAAATTGACCCTGTTCAGAGAAAAATTCTTAAAGCCCCGAAAGACGGGAAAATATCAGGGGTTTTCTTAAGAAAAGATGAGCTAGCAATAAAAGTAGAAACAAATTTTGATTTTCTTAACAATCAAATTTTCATGTATGCAGAAGATTTAAATGGAAACATCATCGGAGACGGAAAACCATTTGGAGCTGGAGGCTCTCACGTAAATAATTATGTTACCTATCATGTCCCATATCCTTCTGAAGAAGCCGTTCAAGGACCAATTAGACTTAAACTGCTAGATTATCCAGCAACGATTCATAAAGACGTGAAATTAAAAGTAAAATAACAGTCAAAATCACTTTAATAGGATAAAAGCTCCTCTCACTGGGCATTATTTTTCACCAATGAGAAGAGCTTTTATTCATTTCCTTATTTTATTCACTTAAATCAACATTATGATACACTTGCTGCACATCTTCTAAATCTTCTAATGCATCAATCATTTTTTCGAATTGTGCTTTCGTATCATCTGTTAAAGTAACTTCTGTTTGTGGAAGCATTGTCAGTTCAGCAACTGTAAATTCCGTAATGCCTGCATTTTTGAATGCTTCTTGTAGGGCATGAAACTGATCAGGTGCAGCATAGACAATCACGATATCCTCTTCTTCTAAAATATCACGAGCATCGACATCAGCTTCCATTAATATTTCCAAAATCTCATCCTCTGTTTTCCCTTCGATTCCGAAAACAGCGGTTGCATCAAACATGTAAGCGACTGAACCGCTTACTCCCATATTTCCACCGTTTTTCCCGAACGCAGCACGAACTTCCGATGCTGTTCTGTTTACATTATTTGTTAAAGCATCAACAATGACCATCGATCCATTTGGACCGAAGCCTTCATAACGAAGCTCATCATAGCTTTCGTCTGAACCGCCTTTTGCTTTTTCAATCGCACGATCAATAATGGCTCTCGGTACATTATATGTTTTTGCACGTTCAAGAACCATTTTCAAAGCCTGATTAGAGTCTGGGTCAGGTTCGCCTTGTCTAGCAACGACATAAATTTCACGTCCGAATTTCGCATAAATTCGGCTTGTATTTGCATCCTTTGCTGCTTTTTTATCTTTAATATTGTTCCATTTACGGCCCATGATGACCACTCTCTTTCTACTTAAAAAGTCTATTTTCCAAAGAAAATATTAATACGAAAATGATAAAGACTTCAACATATTTTCAATGTAATCATTGAAAATTGTTGCCAATACATAAAATAAACCTGATTTTCACCATCTCATATTATAACGCAATAAAAAATCTGTTTCCACTTCAAGTGAATTCCCCCTATCGGGACTTCGCTTATTAAATGTCTATTAGCCTCTTGATTTATTGGCGACTTTCCGAGTTTATCGGCGAATTTCACAACTTTATCAGCAAATTTCCGGTTTTATCAGCCGCTTCTCGAATTTATCGGCCACTTCCTGAGTTTATCGGCCGCTTTCCCAAGTTTATCGGCCTTTTCCCGAGTTTATCGGCCGCTTCCCGAATTTATCGGCCACTTTCCCGAATTTATCGGCCGCTTCCCGAGTTTATCGGCCTTTTCTCGAATTTATCAGCCGCTTCCCAAATTTTATATTAAAAAGAAAGAACATTTTTGTTCTTCCTTTTCCTTTCAAAATAAGCTATTGCTGATTTTCAAGTCTTTTCATTTCGTTTTCTAATAGATACAAAGATTCTTCAATCATCTCATCTCTTTTTTTCCCTTGTTCATCTGTTTGAAAGATTATCGGCTTGCCAAATTCAACAACTGATTTTTCCCCTTTAAAAAGCTGTGAGAAATTAGTTGGTCCTTTAAAAACTGCTGGAATTAAAGGAACATTCGCCTTTAAGGCAATCGTTACAGCTCCTCGTTTTAATGGAATATCTTCACTTGTTCTAGTGCCACTGGGGAAAATCCCCACACATTTATTTTCTTTTAATAATTTAAGAGGTATTTTTAATGTACTTGGACCTGGGTTTTCCCGATTGACTGGAAATGCTTTAATGGATTGAAAAAAGCGATTTTTCCATTTCCCCTCGAATAATTCTTTTTTTGCCATATAATGAACAGGGATCGGATACATCGCAATGGCGAGCATGATGACATCCACCCAGCCTTTATGGGAGCATGTGACGACATATCGCTGTTCAGAAGGCAGATTTTCTTTCCCTTTTACTTTCAATAAATTAAATAGCTTAATAATAACGAACAAAATATTACAAAATATATGATATAACATACGAATCCCCCACCATATCAATTTAGTCCATTTTTCTATACCTCCATTTTAAATTAATTCCGGAAAAAATGGAACCTTATTTTAATATCTGGTACTAATACTAAGTGTTAAACAAAAAACTAAAAAGCCTGCTTGGGCATTCATTACCCTAAACAAGCTTTTTTAATAATTATTCAATAACAATTGCACAATGATTAATACTCTATATCCTCGAAATCTTTAGGCTGTGGAACCGGTTGTTTGTTTTCTGGATTTGAAAAATCACTGATAAGCTGCCGCTCATTTTGCTTGTCCTTTTCCTCATGTAAGCCTTCATTTTGATTCCGCTGTTTTCTCATCCTTATCATCCTTTCAGATTGAAAATTCATATATTATTTAAAGGATGAACCATTTCAATAGAAAACATGCAAATACTGCAATAATGCGAAGGAATCAAAAAGGAAAAGCGCTTCTGGCCTCTGAAATATATTGTTACACATTTTCAACACTACTACCTTTATGTAATTTTTTTAACACAACATATTTATAGTTCAATAAACAAACAATAATCGCGGTTAACGATGATACTACGAGCAATGAGAAAATGATAAAAATTTGATACTTCACAGATCCAAATGGATCCGCCCCCGCCAATATCATTCCTGTCATCGTACCTGGTATTTGAATAAGTCCAACCGTCTTTAACATATCAACTGTCGGGATCATGGCAATCTTTATTGCTTTCTTTTTTAGTAGCTCTTCTTCCATCTTCAAATCATTTTTCATCGCTTCCAACACAACAGCACCTGCGATCATCCCATTACCGATAAACATACCACATACTGGAATTAAATATTGTGCTTCTAACGGAACAATTCCAAAAGTGAGCCAAACACTTATACACATGATCACCGTAATTGTCATTCCCACCAAAAGAATGATAAATGACTTTTTTCGATCTATTCCTCGCTTTGACGCATTTATCGACGCAATAATGAGCATAAGAAAAATATAGCTGAAAACAACGAATATATTCTCCAATGAAAATAAGACCGAAATAAATAAACCAAGTAATAATAATTGGACAAATCCCCGGATAGAAGAAAATAATATGTCCTTTCCCATTCCAAGCTTCTGATTCATCGAAATAAGAATGGGTATAAAAACAAATAAGAGTATGACAAACAAAGCTAGATTACTAATCTCCTGCATAATTAAAACCTCCTTGTTTTATTTTACAAGAAATTAGCAGAAGTTTTGGGGTTATTCTTGAATTTATTGAGAATAATTATCGTTTTCAAATATAAAACGCAAAAATGACGTTTCAAGCATGAAAGCTGCAATGGCTAAATCCCCATTGCAGCTTCCTTCTATATTATTCAAGAACATCCCGCTTCATTTCTACTCTCTTTTTCGAGAAAATCAGGACTAACGGGAAAATAATGATGATGCTGTACAAAATGATAAACTCCCATTGTGAGTGTGAAATAGAAAATGCTTCATTTGGCAATGCCTGCTTCATTATTAAATAATAAGCAACGACGAAAAGTGGAAGAAGGATGCCAATAATGGAAATATAGTTTTTGCATATGCTTGATACAAAAATAGCAAGCAACCCCATTGATAATGTTAGTACATAAGTTAAGAGGATGGTCATCATAATAAGCTGAAAAAAGCTGAGATCATACCAATATGCCTCCCCCATAAATGAGTTAATGCCACTTTCAAGAAACATGCCGATCTGATTTGTTGAGTACAGGCTGTAGTAAACAATCGCCAAAACCGTTGTAAGCAAGAATGCAGAGAGCATTCCAGCTATGAGCTTTTTCCTAAATAAGCCTCTGCCAATCTTTGATGAGTACTGCAAGCCAATCATATTATTCTTATAATCTCTTATAAAAATTGGAGAAATCATAAAGAGTACACTGACTAAAATTGTAATCGCAATAGATTTGCTAATCGTTCGGAAGTTGTATTCTACCGGATAGGAAGGGAAAATAGCCTTAACTGTTCCAGAATTGATAATTTCTTGAATCCTTTGCTCCTGTTTCTCATTAAGCTTACCCTCAAAGAATGAATAACCATAACGTTCGTTTACATGCTCCATATCCTCAATAATACGTTCTCTCTCAGGAATCTCCCAAAATAAATCAACACCTTCATCAAATATTACCCTTGAGGCTACTTCATCAATAGCAGAATCTGTATCTCTCATTTCTTGAAATTGTTGATAGCTGCTAATTCCTAGCTTCCTAAAATCTTGATCAGATTGAATGTATTCATCTGCCTTCGCCATTTCCCTCGCCAGAACGGCCTTAAAGTCTTCAAACTCAGCCTCATCTAATTCATGTCCATATTTCTCAACCATTTCAATTCCAATGTAATACATATCTGTAGCTGGTCTTCCGTTCGGAAAAACTGTAATATCAAAATCAATGAAAATATAATACATTAGGCCGTTTATTGCGACTAAAAGCAATAACATGACTGGATGAAAAATTTTCTTCATTTCCTGTAAAACGATATGCAAAGCTCACAGCTCCTTCAATCTCAAATTATCCTCTATTAAGCTAAATCACTTTTTCTGAAGCTTTTTGCACAATACATGACACCTAGAAGTAATACGAGCAACCAAATCGTGATTGTGATTATTTCGAAGTAAGCAGTAAATGTGAGCGCTCTTTGCATAAACCAAATAAATGAATTTAATACAAGGTTTATCGGAGTGAAATAGCCGAACAAAAACAAAATATTACTAGTGGAAAACAGTGCTTGATTTACAAAGATGACACCAAACATACAAAGAAAAGTAAAAAATACGAGATAACTATTACGGATCCACCTTGTCATAATGACGGTCATGAACGTAAAGATAACAATTAATAAATAAGCAAGTAAAACAGCTGCAGCCAAATACTCGGCAAACGATAAATTCCACCATGACATAAACCATTCTTTTCCTGCATTGAATAAACTGCTGATTGGAACATGCCAAAACTCTCGATAGGAAAACACAGTAAAATAACCTACTAAACTAATCGTCCATATCATTGTCCAATTAAGAATATTTGTGATTAACACAGCGAATAGCTTATCTACCCAAAGTGTTCTCCCTCTTTTCGAGCTGTACGAAAGTAAATAGGTTCCTCGCTCAAACTCATAATTCATAACATAGGCAGTGACTAGAACAGTCAAGATTACACTTTCGATTAGCATTGCTTTAAACAATGTTTTAAACAAAAGGAGATGTGTATCAAATACAGCCTGGGCTGGAAAGAGTTGCTTGTACTCCTTATTTTGCAACACTTCTTCATATCGATCCGTAAACTTACCATAATGACTTCTAATGAACTCTGCTGCTTTTCCATCAATTCCATACATCCAAATTTCCTTCTCGGCGATTTTAATCGGATCGTATGCCAAAAAATCCTCATCGATCTTTTGACTAGTAAAATAGTAAAATTCGAGCAAAGCGGTTTCATTAAAAAACTGTATTTCTTTTTCAGAAAATTTTTCGGGAAGATAGAAGGAGCCGTCTGTAAAAAACTCATTCATATTTTGATAAGACTTTGCTAGTACGGTAGTTGTCCCCTCATTTACCTTTTTCATCTTCGCTTCGTAATCATTTTTCATTTTTTCCAGCATTTCTTGATCAATTTCCGTTCCGTATTTAGCAGCAATTTCGTTTACATCGCGTAAATCATTTTGAATATAAGCATTTTCATAAATAAGAAAGGAATTGAAACCGATGAAGATGATAGTAAGCGCTATGATAATAGGAGATAGAAATGCTTTCCTTATTTCATACAGCAAAATCCTCATCATTCTTGTCCTACTTTTTCATCTTGATATTGATAAAGAAAGACATCTTCTAAAGCGGATTTCACTTGCTTCCATTTTGGGTCATCCATTTCGTCTGCAATAAAGCGAATATTCATTCTTCCATCTTCCTGTCTTTCAGAAAGGGATAAATACTTTTTACGAAATGGTTGAACATGTTCAAACTTCATTTCTGTTTCAAAAACCTTGCCTTCAAGCTGCTGGCAAATGGCTGAAATGCTATCTTTATAAAGCACCTGTTTATTCTTAATCATAATGATTTCATTCGCAATTGATTCAACATCTGAAACGATATGTGTGGATAAAATAACAATGCGGTCTCTTGCTAAATCAGATAGTAAATTTCTGAAACGCACACGTTCTTTCGGATCTAGTCCAGCTGTCGGCTCATCAAGAATAAGTATTTTTGGGTCATTAAGCATTGCCTGAGCAATACCAACTCGTTGGATCATCCCACCTGAAAATTTCCCCATTTTCTTTTTTATCGCATCCTCTAAAGCAACGAGCTTTAAAAGCTCAGGGATTCTTTCTTTTGCCTTTTGCTTAGATATCCCTTTCAACGCAGCTAAGTATTGTAAATATTGGTAGGGATTGTAGTTTTTATAGTAGCCAAATTGTTGAGGTAAATAGCCGATCAAATCCCGGTAACTTTCTCCCATCGTCATAATATTTTTACCTTCATATAAAATTTCGCCTTTTGTCGGATAGAGCAATGTTGTTAACATTTTAATTAAGGTTGTTTTCCCCGCACCGTTTGGAGCGAGTAACCCATAGACACCATTTGAGAATTCCAGCTGAATATTATTTAATACGGAAAAGTCTCCAAATTTCTTACTAACTCCATTCACTGTTAGCATATTCGTTTACTCCCCTTCTTTTATTTTGAATCATGAACTCTTTTAATTTTTTCACATATAGATAAGCTGATAGGCAAATAATGATTCCATACAAATACCACGGGACAGAAACAAGCATCTGATGATAAATAGATGAATCAAGAATGTGGAGTGCAGCATTAATCGCCACCCAGCCTAACAGCGCAGCAGCCTTTACTGCAAATGTTTTTAACACGGACAGCACATATAGAAACAGTAGAGAGAAAAGCAGCAGTGATGTTGTCGAAATCATAAAAGCTTGCACAAAATAGACAGAAGAAAACTTCAGTGCCAATGTGAACACCCATATCGTATTCAAGAGGAAACAAAACACACTAAATGCAAGCATGCGAAATGCCGCGATTTGATAGATGTTGTATTTACATGACATTTCAACTTCAAATGTCCCGTTTAGCTTACTTGTTATAAAAGAAAATAAGGAAAGAACAAAGTAAAGAAGCGGTGAAATAACCATAATAATGCTGTATAAACTTGTATAGTCATCAATAGTTTCTTGACCATTCATCGTAATCATATACATGATGATTGCCATCAAACATATAGCAGCCACAATCTCTTTATAATCTCTCAGAATGAAACGAATTCCGATCTGCTTGTACATATTTTTTAAAAGAGCAGAAAATGATTCTCTTTTTATCAACCCTTTTGCCACAATTACTTTTATTTCTTGTTCAATAATGTCATCACTCGGAAATTGAGTTTGGCTTTTTTCATGCATAATCATTAACCTCCTCTACCTCTTTCCTTATTAGCTTTAAACTACGATAATATTTCGTTTTTACGGTCGATTCAGGAATCTGTAATGACACAGCAATTTCTTGGAACGTATAATCCCCAAACAGCTTTAAACGCAATACTTGCTGATGAGATGTTTCCAATCCGTTTACTACTTCCATGACTGCTGCAAATTCTTCCTTTTGCAAAAGCATTTTCGTAAAATCCTTATTCTCTCCTATTTCCCTATCATCAAGTTCATCTGAAAGAATACGAAATTTGTAAGACCGAGAACGAAAATAATCAACAACCTTATAAGTCGCTATTTTATAAAGCCACGTCCGAAAACTCGCTCTCTTTCCTTCGAATTGATGTAATCCTTGAAGCATATTAATGAAAATTTCTTGTGCTAAATCGAGTGACTGCTCTTCGTCAAGAGTTTGTTTATAAACATAATGATAAATTTCTCGGTAATAGTAGGACACGAGCTCATTTGCAGCCGCTTCACTTCCTTTTTTCTTTATTTGTTTAATCAGCCTTAAGTCTCGGTCCATTATTCACCACTCATTTCCAGTCATCAAATCTGTTTTTATAAGCTTATATTTATATATTCGTTTATTTTCGATAAATAGTTTTGATTTATTGAGAAAAATTTTTACTTAAGGTGAATTATCCGTATTCCTAAGAAAAATACAAATTAAAACATAATAGACAAAACAAGTGATAACGGTTATCTTTATCACTCAATAGCTAAAAATTGACATATTTATGAAGTAGCAGGAAAAACGTTGATATAACTGCTTTTCAAAATCCCCTTTCATAAAAACTCCTTTTTTTTAAACCACTTGTTCATAAGTACGCCATATCTTTTTTACATGAATGTGAACTTTATCACATGCTTATTTCACACTTCCTTCGTAAATGGTACATTTTAAGTGTAGTAATTATCTTATTTTTTATTTTGAAAGGATGGGGTTTTATGTTTAACAAATTATTGCGTGAAAACAACATTGTCGCTGGAATTTTAACTGTTATTCGTATTTATTTAGGTTGGCATTGGCTTACAGCAGGTTGGGGGAAAATCACAGGTGGATTTGACGCAGGTGGATTTTTAGCAGGTGCAGTTGCAAACCCTGTTGCAAAAGGAGAAGCATTAGTATATCCGACATATGTTAAGTTTTTAGAATCTTTTGCTGTACCTAACGCTGAAGTATTCAACTTTCTTATTCCTTGGGGAGAATTCTTAGTAGGACTTGGTTTAATTCTAGGATGTTTAACAACTTACGCAGCTTTCTTCGCAATGGTTATGAACTTCTCTTTCTTATTTGCAGGTACAGTATCTAGTAACCCATTTGATATTATGCTAGCAATCTTCATCGCTGTTTCTGGTTATAATGCTGGTAAATTCGGTCTTGACCGCTATGTAACACCTTATTTAAGAAAATTATTCAATAAAGGAAAAGATAAAGGCCAAATTGTTTCAGCATAGATAGACAGATAAAATGAACCTTATGTAAAGAGGGGTGTTCCAAAAGTATAACTTTTAGGAGCCCCTCTTTTTTTTGTATGTTCCTATTTTTACTCTTAATCAAAAACTAAATTTGTTATAGTAACATGCAAATATGAAGTTTAATATGAGAAAAACAGCATTAACAATGCATTTTTTTCTTTTCAGTTTAACTTGCTTTTTCCTCGATACTTGCTTCATCCTTCCCTTTCGATAAAAACCATCCTCCTAAAGCAAGGAGAATCAGAACAGCATAGAACGTCATTTTCCATGCAGGCGATTCTGCAAAGCCTGTTGGTAAAATAGATAAAGCCTCATGAGATAATGTGTAAACTAATAATTTTACGCCGACCCAGCCAACGATAAGAAATGCAGCAACCTCTAGGCCAGGCTTTTTGTGTAATAATCGAACGAAAAAGTTAGCTGCAAAGCGCATAATGATTAATCCGATAAAGCCTCCAGCAAAAATCACAAGAAATTTTCCTCCATCAAGCCCGCCAATTTTCGGTAAGCCTGAGCTCGGCAATGCCATCGCTAAGGCAACTGCAGCTAGAATCGAATCGACCGCAAATGCGATATCAGCCATTTCCACTTTGAAAACAGTCATCCAGAAGCCTGATTTTTTCTTCTCTTCTTGTTGTTTTGCTGCATCTTCTCCCTTTTTCACCAATACTTTTCTAAAAATATGATTAAAGGCGATAAACAAAAGATAAAGAGCACCTATTGCTTGCACTTGCCAAATATCTACAAGGTATGAAATCGCAAACAAGGAGCCAAAACGGAAAATAAAGGCGCCAGCAAGACCATAAAACAAGGCTTTTCTACGTTCCTTTTCAGGAAGATGCTTGACCATAATTGCTAAAACGAGTGCATTATCTGCTGCTAAAAGTCCTTCTAATCCAACTAAGAGTAATAATACCCAGCCATATTCTAATAAAATTGAAAGTTCCATATCGTGTTATCCTCCATTCGTTTCATTGCCGTTTTAGTCTAACCTTCCATTGCTTGCCTTTATGCTCCGCCTAAGAACATCCCCTCCTTAAATTCAAAAAGACCTTTACCACTTGTTGGTAAAGGTCTAAAAAACAAATAAAGACCTCTACCTTCTTAGGTAAAGGTCTTGCTAACAACGTTATGTTGCCAACAAAGCCGAGAGATTGCACTCCGAAATGACGACTTTGTTGTTAAAGCTACTCCCCTTTAGGAGAACTATTCAACTATTTATATTTATATCATAATCGATAGCCCTAATCATTGTCAAAAGAAATTTTCTTTATTTTGCTTTAAGTATTCTGTCATCAATCCGCTTCTCAATTTTTTTTAACTGCGCACTATCCTGCATTATTTCTTCTTTATTTTTCTTAATTAAAGCGGATAACGTTAATCTTCTTCTCTTCATTGATAACCTCTCCCTTTGCTCTTTATTTTTCAAAAACCATATTCAACTATTCAAACACGATGGTCTTATTTCCATGAACAATTACTCTGTCTTCGATATGCCATGCAACCGCATCAGCAAGAACCATTCGTTCAATATGCTTACCAGCTGTCTTCAAATCATCAGCCGTATAGCGATGATTTACCCGCTGGACATCCTGTTGAATAATCGGTCCTTCATCAAGATCATTCGTTACGTAATGAGCTGTCGCCCCAATAAGCTTAACCCCTCTGTTAAATGCTCTTACATATGGATTAGCACCTACAAACGCTGGTAAAAAAGAGTGGTGAATGTTAATAATCTGATTTGGATAATGAGAAATAAAGTTAGGCGAAAGAATTTGCATATATCTGGCCAGCACGATAAAATCCACTTTTCCATCCAGTAATTCCAACACCTTTTTCTCAGCATCATGCTTCGTTTCATGTGTCAACGGAATATGAAAAAATGGGAGTCCATAGCTCTCCACTTCATCACTTAAATTTGCGTGATTGCTAATGACCACTGGAATATCTACAAGCAGCTCCTTCGATTTCCAGCGCCAGATAAGCTCTAACAAACAGTGATCCATTTTGGAAACAAAAATGGCCATTCTTTTTCTTTTCTCTGTACTGCTGAGCTGCCAATCCATCGCATGCTCATTCGCCAAAACTTGAAAATCTTGTTCAAGATTTTCAGAAGCGTGCTCAAATTCAATGCGCATAAAAAACCTTCCAGCATGAGGATCTGTCGTATGTTGATCAAAGCGGACAATATTCGCCTGATGTTCTAGTAAGAAGTTTGATACAGCTGAAATAATCCCTAGTTTTTCCGGACATGAAATTAATAAGACTGCTCTGCTTGATTGATTGTTAGTAGACATTGTCATCTCTCCGATCATGTTGTATGTTTTGCAAGGAAGAGTCTATTAAGCATGAATCGCATTCCCATCGACAGCTAAAGCTGCCTCCCCAATCGCTTCAGCTAATGTAGGATGTGGATGTATCGTTGATGCAATATCCTGCGCTGTTACACTTAAAACTTTTGCAAGTCCAGCTTCCGTAATCATGTTTGTCACATGAGGGCCAACCATATGTGCTCCAACAAGCTTATTCGTTTCCTCTTCTACAACTAGCTTCACAAAACCATCTGGTTCTCCCATAACAAGCGCCTTTCCAATTGCACGGAATGAAAATTTACCAGTCTTAACCTTTAGTCCTTGAACCTTTGCCTCATCTTCTGTCAGCCCAATACTAGCTACCTCTGGACTGCTGTAAATACATTTCGACACAAGTGTTGGATCTAGTGGAGTTGGGCTGTTTCCAGCAATATGCTCAATCGCAATCACTCCTTCATGTGAAGCAACATGAGCTAACTGCAAACCTCCAATGACATCACCAATTGCATATATGTTAGGCTCAGCAGTTTGATAATATTCATTTGTAACAATAAAACCACGATGTACATTGACAGTCGTATTCTCAAGACTAATGCCTTCAATATTTGGTGAGCGCCCAACAGATACTAATAGTTTGTCAGCTGAGAATTCTTTTTCTACTCCACGATGTTCAGCCTTAATTGACACTTGTTCCCCTTTTTCTAATGTTTCTGGAAGAACTTTAGCGCCCGTAACCATTTTTACCCCTTTTTTCTTCAATAAACGCTGTAATTCCTTTGAAATCTCTTTGTCCTCAGTTGGAATAATTTGCTCTGCATATTCAATGACCGTTACTTCTAAACCGAAATCTGCAAGCATAGACGCCCATTCAATTCCTATGACACCTCCACCGACGATAATCATTGATTTTGGCAGCTCCTCCATTTGCAGTGCCTCATCTGAAGTCATGACATATTTCCCATCTACTTCTAGTCTAGGAAGTGTCCTTGGTCTTGAACCTGTTGCAATGATAATATTTTTTGGATTGAGAATAACTTCATTCTCTCCATCATTTAACTGAACGGAGACATTCCTCGATTCTAAAATCCTGCCTTTTCCTTCATAAACATCAATTTTTCCTTTTTTCAATAAATGTTGGATTCCTCTAAATAAACGATCCGTTATTTCTTCTTTTCGAGCCTGAACTTTTGAAAAGTCAATACCTACTTCTGGTACGATGACTCCAAATACATCCGCTTTTTTTGTTGACGCATATACTTCGGCACTACGTAATAATGCTTTGCTCGGAATACACCCTGTATGAAGACACGTCCCACCTAGCTTCCCCTTTTCTACAACAGCCACTGACAATCCTAATTGGGATCCGCGAATAGCTGCAACATAACCACCTGTTCCCCCACCAATAATGACAACATCGTATTCTTTACCCAACTTCTTCTCCCCTTTGACTTTGATTCGCTCACTCTTATTTGCTATTTGCATCCCCTTTTCGCAAAATATCCAATTTTATATGTAAAAACCTTCACAAATTCTCGTATGTAATCATGATAAAGCTGTAGGCTATCATTTTTTCCACACAAAAAAGGACAGAAAGGGATCGCTAAATAATTACCCTTCTCTGTCCTTTTACCTGAGAGTTTACCCATATTTGATGTGGGAGCCCCTTTGGTGACGTGTAATTTAACACGCGCTCTCCAGAGATGCGTCCTTTTGTGGTTCTGTCTACCTGAGAGATTAGTCCCAAGGGTCTCTTTTTGGAACTTGCTCCTTCGGTGGCTGTTACACTTGCTCTCTCCCACAAAAGTCATCCGCCAATATAATTTTCACTAAATTTAGAATAATACTATAATTAATTAAAGTCAAGTAAAATAGCAGGAGCTAAGAAGGTTTTACTTTCATTTGAATCGTATAGCCTTTCCATCCCCTCACCCTACTTATATGAAGAATAGACTACTATTGCATATAGTTGTCCATTCCTAGAAATTGATGCTGAAACATACACATTCTAATAGCGTTATGATATTCACCATCCACAAAAAACTCATCAATTAATTCACCTTCGAAATGAAATCCAAGTTTTTGATAAATATGGATGGCTTTTTCATTATTTTTATCTACAATTAAATACAATTTATATAGATTTAATATGGAGAAAGCATAGTTCATTGCTAAACGAGTAGCATACTTTGCATAGCCATGTCCTTGATGCCTCGGATCAATAATAATTTGGAATTCTGCCCTCCGATGAATATAATCAATCTCCACTAATTCAACGAGCCCGACCATCTCACCAGTTTTCTCCACGATGAAACGCCGTTCTCCTTGATCATGTATATGCTTATCATATAGATCCTGCAATTCAACAAAGGCCTCATAAGGTTCCTCAAACCAATACGACATAATATTTGCGTTAATGTTGAGTTTATGGACAAACTGCAAATCTTCTCTTTCCAACGGTCTTAGCTTTACTACCTCACTCAATATGTTCAATCCTCCGAGTCATTCGCTAAATTTAATCTTTCTATTTATTATCGTGACAGAAGCTTATTTTATTCGAAAAATTGAAAAGTGAAGAACGATGTATGTATTGACGTGATTCTAAATATATATTAATATATTATCTTTGAGCGATTGCTCAACGTGGTTCGTAACCATCCCACGATAAAAAACTAAGGAGCGAATTAAATATGAAAATAAGAACACTTGTCGCCAATGGCATTTTGGCAGCATTATATATTGCTGTCACCATGTTAATCCAGCCATTTGGGTTTACGAATATCCAATTCAGGGTATCGGAAATGTTCAACCACCTCGTCGTATTTAATAAAAAATATATTTACGGCATGGTGTTAGGTGTATTTTTAGCAAATCTATTATTTTCGCCAATGCCTGCTTATGACATTATTTTTGGTGTCGGCCAAACGATTATTTCTTTACTCATCACGATTGTTTGTTGTCGCTTTATCAAAAATATTTGGCTGGGGATGGCTGTTAACACTATCGTCTTCACTTTTACGATGTTCCTTATTGCTCTTGAGCTATATCTTGTATTTGAATGGCCGTTCATGCTTACTTGGCTTACAACTGCAATTGGGGAATTTGTTGTAATGGGTGTTGGAATACCTGTCATGTATGCTTTAAATAAGCGAGTGAACTTTGATAAATTAATTGAAAAAGCTTAATTTGCTGCACATTAGAAAAACTTGGCATTCTGAGGGTACTTTCGAAGAAGGCTTAGTTTTTCTTATGCGGTGTTATTAGCAGTAATTTATTTGACTGTAATTTTACTTTAGTACGTTAATAAACTTAAACTTTCCTACTAGCTAAAAAGAGTTGGGACAACTTAAAGTCCCAACTCTTTTTTTTACTTTAATCATTACTGTTGTCCGCTGGTGACGGACAAAATAGGTGGTTTTGTCCACGAGCGGTGCCTGGCACCGGTTTAGACGGTGATAGGGGCGAAGAATTCATTGTAGAGTGCTTGAACTGCTCGTTTTTCGTCAATTTCCTTTACGCCAAACATCATGCTTACTTCTGAAGAACCTTGGTTAATCATTTCAATATTGACGCCTGCATTTGCTAATGCTTTAGACGCTCTCGCTGTTGTACCAATGTTGTGGCGCATCCCTTCTCCTACAACCATAATAAGTGCAATCCCACGATCGATGAGAACTTCATCCGTATGCAGCTCTGTTTCAATTCGCTGTTTAATTTCTTTTTCCATTTCAGAATCAAGCTGGTTTTCCCTTAATATGATTGAAATATCATCAATTCCTGAAGGCGTATGTTCATAGCTTAGTCCGAAGCCTTCTAATATTTCCAAGAGCTTGCGACCAAAGCCGATCTCTCGATTCATTAAGTATTTACTCACATAAATACTGCAAAAACCAGCTCCACTGGCAATTCCACTCACAGGGCCATTCATATGATCTCGTTCATTTACAATTCTTGTACCAGATGCAGTTGGATTATTCGTATTTTTAATGTGAACTGGAATTCCTGCCCTAAATGCTGGAACAAGTGCTTCATCATGCAGAACGGTGAACCCTGCATAGGAAAGCTCCCGCATTTCTCGATAGCTTAATTCTTTAATTTCTTTCGGATGATTGACGATAAACGGATTGACGGAATATACAGCATCTACATCTGTAAAGTTCTCATACAAGTCCGCTTTCACTCCATTTGCAAGTATAGAGCCTGTAATATCTGAGCCACTGCGGGAAAAGGTGAAAACATCTCCATCCTTACTATATCCGAAAAAACCAGGGAAAATGGTAAGGCCTGGTCGTTCGCGAAGCAAAAAAAGCTTATCATACGACTCTGGCAATACTTGTGCATTTCCAGGCTCGGCACTTACGAAAAGCCCAGCCTCCTTTGGATTCACATAATATGCCTCAACCCCACGCTTCCGAAAATAGGCTGCTACTAGCTTCGCATGATTATCTTCTCCAGCTGCTTTCATCGCATCCATAAAACGTTCAGGCTTACTTTTGTCTCTACTCAGCCTTTCTAATAGGTCCTGTTGGATCTCATTAATAATCGTTGGTGAGAGTGCTAATTCATCTGCAATCGCAGTATATCTTTCAAGAATTGACTGGAGCCTCTCTTCTGGATTTAGATTTAATAAACTCAGCTCCGTACACTCAATTAATAAATCTGTTACTTTTCTATCCTCAGCAAATCTTTTTCCAGGTGCCGAAACAACAATAATTTTCCGTTTAGGATCGGAAACAACAATCTGAAATACTTTCTCAATTTGTTGTCCAGAAGCTAGTGAGGACCCCCCAAACTTAACGACCTTCATTCACACATCTCCTTATATGATAAGCACAAACACCCTGTTTTGTTTCATAACAGCCTAACCCTACTTCCATAACGGACTAGAGGGAACAAGATGCATGTGCTAGACGTTATCTAATTTCAAAAATATAAAGTGAAACTTCATTCAGTGGTGGTTTCCTTCATCCCCCCACTGAATGTTAGTTGAACAAATCACGCTCAAAGCGCCACGTCCTGTGGCTTTCGCCTGACTAGGACATCCTGTCCGTCGTCGGGCTTTTACGGGCTGTTAGATCTCCCACTTAGAATATTAATTTTTCCTCAAATTCTTGAAGTGGGAGTCTTACTGCCGGTTAATCTGCGATAAAGTTAATTTTACTCTTATTCAGAAAATAATCAAGAGTTTTTCCTTCATATGAGAACAATTGTCTTTATGCTGTGGACATAACGTATTGGAAGAGTACCTTCGTTTTACATAAACTAGTTAAATTCATATAATAATTACCTTGCCAATAAGCCAAAAAAAAGAAGCCTATTCAGTTAAGAATACGCTTCTCCTTATTTCTCTGTCTCCGTTTCGTGTAAATATTCATGTAAATCATCTTGAATGCTTTCTTCAGCAAGTGGTACATTCGATCGGTAGGCCGCTCTATTTAAGAGATGAGCCACAACTGGAGATGTGAGGAAAACAAAGAAAATACCCAATAGCAAACGGATACTGAAGTACCCATCTGTCAGTAAAAAGTAGAGAAAGGTTCCAAATAATATACAGAGTACACCTAGATTAGCACTTTTTGAGACAGCATGGGCACGAGTATATACGTCAGGCAAGCGTATTAATCCTACTGCACTCAGAAAGCTGAATACGATACCGAGGAAAATTAAAGCAGCGACAAGCCATTCAATGTACACGTTTTCGTTCAATAACGACACCTCTTTCAATAAACCTTGCAAAACCAATTGTTCCAACAAAGGATAAAATCCCGATTAAAAGAATAATGTCAAGAAAGGCATGTGTCCTCATCACAATGGACAGAATCGCAACGCCTGCAAGCAAATTTACGCCGATATTATCTAAAGCCATCACTCGATCTGGCAAAGAAGGACCCTTCCATACACGATAGAGGGCTGTTAGGATGGAAATCACTAAGAAAAACAGACAAACTGATAGAAACAGATCGAACATTATCGTGTTACCTCCTTTATCGCTTTCTCAAAATTAACTTTTGACTGCATAACAGCATCGATGGATTCTGGAAGATTCAAGCCATGAATATAAAACACTTTTTTGTTTGGCGTTACTTCAACGACAACTGAACCTGGAGTCAATGTTAACAGTAATGCAAGCAATGTTACTTCAAGGTCGCTTTCCAATTCCGTTTCTAGCTTAAAAATGCCAGGCGTTACAGTAATTTTTGGTTTAATCACTTGTCCTATCACATAAATACTTGAACTAATCGACTCGCGAAGAAAAACTAAAAACAAATTAATAATTGAAAACACTGTTTTTAAATAAAACGATGTTGGAAAAAAACGTCTCAAGCTAAAGACGACGAGTATGCCAACAAAATAACCTCCAATAAAGGATAAAATGCTCCAATCATCTTGTAGAAACATCCATAGAAGTGCGATAAAAAGGTTCGTTAGCACTTGAATTGGCATTGTAACCCTCCTTGTATACTATCGGATTGGATTCCTTCCTAAAACCGCCTCAATGTAAAATTCGGGATTCATTAAACCTTCGGCAGCAAGGCGAACATACAACTGAATTCCTTCTGCCCCAACCCCTAGTGCTACTGTTAACGCAGTTAGGCAACCGATCGGGAACATTAATCCTCTTGTAGTCCCTTTTTCCATCTCCCTGCTTAAATTTGTTTCACCCCAAAACACATTCATAAATATTTTCATAATGGAATACAGCACCATTAAACTTGTTATTAAACCAATAGCACCTAACCAGTAGTAGTCCGCTTCAAAGGTTCCCCTCGTAATGAATACTTTTCCTAAAAACCCGCTAAGCGGCGGAATTCCTGCGAGAGAAAGTGCAGCAATGAAGAACATCCAGCCTAAATACGGATGATTTCGAATTAAGCCACTCATTTCATTCAGCTTGCTCGTACCCGTTAAACAGATGATCGTTCCTCCTAACAGAAAAATCAGCGCTTTAATAAAAATATCATGGATTAAATAGAAAAGAGCTCCTGTCACACCTATTAACGTAAATGAGGCTAAGCCTGCAATAATAAACCCTACTCCGACCACTACATTATAGGTGAGGATTTTTTTGATATCGCCGTAGGCGACTGCTCCAAATGCGCCTAACACCATTGTCAAGGCACCTAAAATGCCGATAAACAAATGCGTAATTTGTGGTTCATGATAGAACACTAGTGTAAACATCCTAAAGATTGAGTAAATTCCTACCTTCGTTAATAAAGCAGCAAATATCGCTGCAACCGCAGTAGGAGGAGCACTATACGCGCCTGGAAGCCAAAAGAATAGAAATAATGCCGCTTTCATGCTAAACACAATTAAAAACAGCAGCGCAACAGTCGTCATCAGACCATCTTGGCCAATTTCGGCAATTCTTAATGAAAGATGCGCTAAATTTAAAGTACCGGTCATCGCATATAAATAAGCGACTGCTACTAAAAATAAAAACGAGGAAACAACATTAATTAAAATATATTTAATAGATTCTTTAAGCTGAATCTTCGTACCGCCAAGTGAAATTAAGACGTAAGAAGAAATTAACATCACTTCATAACAAACAAATAAATTAAATAAATCCCCTGTCAAAAACGAACCTGCCACCCCTGATATTAAAAACAAAAACATCGGGTAGAAATAATGTTCTTCCCTTTCCTTGCCAATCGACTGAAAGGCAAACACCAATGTGAATAAGGCAACAATGCTTGTGCTTACAAGGAGAAGTGCAGAAAACATATCTGCCACAATGCTAATTCCAAATGGAGCACTCCATCCACCGACATGCAAAGTTTGAATGCCGTTTTCTTTAATTTCACCCATTAAAAATGCAGATACAATCCCCATTGCTAATAGAGCAAGTATGCTGCTTATTTTCTGAAAGCGGATATTTTTCCGGAAAATAACCATGATCAATCCCGCAATGATCGGAATGATGATTGGCAGTATTACGATATTATTCATCATCCATTCCCCTCAATTTATCCATATCATCAGTCCCTAACGTTTTATAAGTTCGATAGCTAAGCACTAAAAATAGTGCTGTAACTCCAAAGTTAATGACAATAGCTGTTAAAATTAATGCTTGAGGAAGTGAATCGGTAAATGTTGTAAATCTTTCCCCTAGCAAAGGGGGCCCTCCTGTTTTCAATCCCCCCATTGTTAAAATAAGCAAATGAACACCGTGGCTAATAATAGACGTTCCTAAAATAATGCGCAGTAAGCTTTTCGATAAAATTAAGTAAGTCCCGATTGTAAAAAACAACCCAACGAGAATAGAAATAATTGTTTCCATTATGATCCATCCTCACTTATCGTTAAAATAATTGTCATTGCCGTTCCGATAACCGCAAATGCAACTCCAACATCAAAAATGACTGCCGTAGCAAGCTCTGTATGGCCAAATATCGGAAGGTTTATTTCGCCAAATGTATGACTTAAAAATGGTGCCTTAAAAATAAATGAACCGATCCCTGTCAGCATGGCAAGCAAAACACCAATTGCTGCAAGTTTCTTAAAATCAATCACAATGTTTTCGCGCACCGTTTCTATATCAAAAGCAAGAAAGAGAAGAACAAGTGCTGAAGCAATGCTAAGTCCACCGACAAACCCTCCACCTGGATTATGATGACCTCCAAAGAATAGGTAGATGGAGAAGGTTAAGATAATAACGACAGCGGCTTTTGTCACCGTATGCAAAATTACATCATTTGGCTTCATTCTTTGTCCCTCCCTACGAGCTGAAGTTTAATGAGCGTAAATACACCTAAGCCAGAAATACATAAAACGAGAATCTCTAGCATTGTATCCATTCCACGAAAATCAACAAGGATTGAATTGACAATGTTTTTTGCACCTGTAAGCGTATATGAATCTTCAAAGTAACTAGAAATAGTCGTAAAGAAACGATTATTGTTTACGGCTAAAGCGATTGTCGTAACAAGCACTCCAACCCCTATAGAAATAATTAAGTTCGTTGCTTTAAAACGTAATCTGCTTACTTCCTTGCGCAACTCTGGCAAATGATAAAAGCATAGTAAAAATAAGGCGACCGTTACTGTTTCAACGACTAGCTGTGTAAGAGCTAAATCAGGGGCGCGAAAAATGACAAACAGCAATGAAACAAGATAACCAAGCGCACCAACAGCAATGATGGCAGTAATTCTCGATTTAGCAAAAAGTACAATAAAGGCGGCAATAATCATGCACGTAATAATTCCCGCTTCGTAAATGGTAATGGGGGCATCATTTATGAAATTGAAACTCATTCCATTGAACAACCAAAGTGAACCGCCGAGAACAATGATCATGAACGCAAATATATAAGCTAAATAATCGCGGATAAAGTTTGTCATATAACGGTTTGTGACGTTTTGTGCAAGCACTTCCATCCATTCAATTAATGAATTGTACAAATGGTTAAGCGTCCATTTTTTCGGAAAGAACAGATAAATGGAAGACCATTTTTTCAAAAATACGTACAGAATGCCACCGATTCCGACAACACCTATTGTCATAAAAATTTCCATATTCCAGCCATGCCAAGGGGTGATATTTATATCCATGCTGCTTCCTCCATCAGGAAGACTTGGCAAAATCGCTAGTAACGCTGGTTTTAAGAAATTTTGTGACACAACATTAGGGAAGAAGAAGATGACGATAACAAGAACGGCTAAAATGATCGGCGGTATGAGCATTCCAATCGGTGCCTCATGTACATTTTTATCTAGTTTTTCTGGATGAGGCTTTCCCGTAAACGTTTTAAAAACAAGAATCATACAATAGACAAATGTGAACACACTGGCAATCCAAGCTACTATTGGGAAAAGCAAGCCAATCGTCTTGATCTCAAACACCGGCTGCTCCATTACAGTTAATACACTAGTAAAAAACATTTCCTTGCTCAAAAATCCATTAAACGGTGGGAGGCCTGCCATCGCAAAGCTTCCAATAATCGTCAAAGTAAAGGATACTGGCATTAAACTCATTAATCCGCCTAATCTCCGAATATCACGTGTACCTGCTTCATGGTCAATAATCCCGATCACCATGAACAAGCTTCCCTTAAAGGTTGAATGGTTAATTAAATGAAATATTGCAGCAATGATGGCAAATGCATAGACAGTCGATTCATCACCTTGCCCAAAATACATGGAAGCTGATCCTAACCCGAGAAGGCTCATGATTAATCCTAATTGACTGACCGTCGAATAAGCCAATAATGCCTTTAAGTCC
Organism: Cytobacillus sp. Bva_UNVM-123; assembly: GCF_046351715.2. Taxonomy (NCBI): domain Bacteria; kingdom Bacillati; phylum Bacillota; class Bacilli; order Caryophanales; family Bacillaceae; genus Cytobacillus; species Cytobacillus sp. Bva_UNVM-123. Next base: position 1,122,669 of record NZ_CM177772.1, on the reverse strand, counting down.
TTCTGGTTGACCGCCATTACAGAACCGTATATTAACGTTGTTAACCCTACACCAGAAACAATCCAAAACCATTCAGGACTGCCCCCAAAAATCGGTGTAAATCGGGCAACTAAATAGATTCCGGCTTTTACCATCGTGGCAGAATGTAAGTAAGCACTAATCGGAGTCGGCGCCTCCATTGCATCTGGCAGCCAAATACTAAATGGAAATTGAGCCGATTTTGTGAAAGCTCCTAATAATAGTAATATCATTGCTGGAAGGAATAAGGGACTTTCAGCTATCATTGTCATGTTGCTCACCATTTCACGAACACTATAAGTATCCGTTATCATCGCAAGCATGATCAGCCCTGCTAACATCGCAAGTCCACCAGCGATCGTAATAAGCATTGATTTCTGTGCACCATAACGGGAATTTTTCCGTTGATACCAATAGGCAATTAATAAAAATGAGGAGATACTAGTCAATTCCCAAAACACATACAAAACGAGGATATTATCAGAGAAAACAAGTCCAAGCATTGCGCCCATAAAGATGAGAATATACACATAGAAATTATGCAATGCTTCTCTTTCTTTAGACATATAATAAATGGAATATAAGATGACAAGGGTTCCGATTCCGCTAATGAGCAGACCAAAAATAAGTGCTAACCCGTCAATATAAACGGTGTAGTTTATTCCTAAAGAAGGCATCCATGGAAAAACTGAGAGGACAGTATTTCCATCTGAAATAGGTTGGACATACTGCAGTAAATAAAGAAATATAATGAATGGAATAATGATAACGAACCAGCCGGTGTGGATTCGTGGCGTGAATAATTTGTAAATAAATGGTACAATGAAAGCAAATAAAAATGGGACAAATATCATGAGATGTATTAAAGACACAATCAAACCTCCTCAAACGAAAAGCGCAAACGCCTTGACTAGTGATATGCATAGGGCATGCTAACAGGAAGGTTACTCTCAACCGTCTTGACAGAATGACTTACACGAAAGACCTGCTAGGCGCTGTTGCTAAACATCGATTTATAAAAATGATACTTCCTGCGATAAAAAAGCCAGATCCTTATTGACTGTAGATGGTGCATGAGCTATAGTCATACATAGTTTAACCGCAAATATGCTAAGTTGTATTTGGATTTAGAACAAATCCCGTATTACGCATCTAACCTAGAGGTGAATGGAAAATGAAAAAAGTTAAAGGACGTATGGACGAAGGCATCCTCGTCTGCGTGTATTATGGACCAAATGGTGAACGACTGATTCAGCGTGGCTGTAGATTAGCGAGTATGCTTGATTGCCCGCTTTACATTTTGACCATTGATCCTATCCCCTTTGATGAATTGGATGCAGAGAAATCAGACTATATTACGAGATGGAAGCAATTAGCTGAACAGCATAGTGCAGAAGCATTTATTTTAATGGATAATGAGAAGCGACCTGTCGCGAAAGTAATCGCTGAAATCGCACGAGAAAAGCATATTACACAAATCATTCTTGGACAGACAGCCCAAAGCCGCTGGGAACAACTAACGAAGGGATCGATTATTAACTCTCTCCTTCGTGAAATTCCTTTTGTCGATCTGCACATTATCTCCGTTTCCCGCTCACTTCGAGATCAAGAAGGCCATTTTGAAAAAGGCGTTCGTGCCTACCTTATTTCAGAAGGCGAACATTACCGATTAAGTTTCAATCATACGAAACACATTAAATATGAAGGCATTTTCTTTAAAGACCAAGGCACTGATTTTAATAATGGAGTCTTTAAATTTATGAAAGATAACGAAACAATCCAAGTTCATGTTCGTGAGGACATCGTCAAAAATCTTCAAAATGTCCGCATGACTGAGCCGCTTGATAATGATAATGAGTAATTTTTTACGATCACTTCCATCCGAACCGTTGCGAATGGAAGTGTTTTTTTATCATTTGAATTTATTTATACTTCGCTTACCAAGGCGCCTGCGCTTTTCTTATTTACAAATTCACATCAACTTTAATAAGCTGAGCTTCGTCTTTGTCAATTCCAATATAACGTAATGTTTCTGCATGGGTTTGGTGATTATAAATCGACATAATGATGGAAATCGCTATCCCCTTACGAAAAGCATGGTATCCAAATGTTTTTCTAAGTGTATGCGTTCCGATTTTTCCGGTAATCCCCACATCTTTCGCAGCCTGATTGATTATTCGGTAAGCTTGCTGGCGAGTAATCGGCAAATCGTTCTTTTTCGATTTAAAAAGATATTCATCCGCTTTATACTCGCGACTATTTAAAAAACTATTTAATACTATTTTAACTTGATTATTAATATAATGGGCTTTCTGCTCTTCATTTTTTGCGTCACAAATATAGAGAAATTCCTTTATATTGTCCCCATCCCAAATATCTTTAACCTTCAGTGAAAGTAAATCATGCACCCTTATTCCCGTATTAATACCTAAAACAAAAAACAGGAGGTCTCTTAATGATTGCTTCCGTAAATTATGTTTAATGGCATTAATCTTGTCGATATCCTTAATTGGATTGACATACTCCACCGTGCTTCCTCCTACACTAAAAGCCGAGACACCTTGCTTTAGCCCTTACAACATAAGAAAACCCTGCTTAAAGATGATTCTTTATCTTTCATGGTGGATTTGCTTATGACATCGAGGGGCTAGATGTCGAGGCAAAATAAAAATCTAATGTTACTTAATATAAACTTATCAAAAACTATGTAACATTACAATTATTAATTACTGAAAAAAATAAAAAATATGAATGAAGTAAAACTAGACAAGTCTCTAACGATTAAAATTTAAACAATCAGGCTTGTTCAATGAATCCGACTACAATTTTTTTTCAACAAAAAAAAGAAGGTGAATTATCACCTTCCTAACGATACTGCTTAACCTCTTTGCCTGCTTTCGTCATCCATTCAAACTGGAGAAGCTTTACCTGGAATAAAGTAAGTGGATCACGATATGACTCTGGGTTGACTCTCATTTCCTGTAATTCTTCTTTACTTAATTTAATTTCTTGATTTGTTGCGTCAATCGTTTCTTGCAAAATGGACAATGGATTTTGAAAAAAGATGTTAATATCTCGATCTAATGCCTTCTCGAATAAAACATATGGCTGAAGAAACTCATCAGCTAATCTAGCAGCCACTTCACTATAATCTTCGCTCTCTATATACTGTTTATATTTCTTATGAAGCAAAGCCTTATTTTGTTGAAGCGCCCCAAATATTTTTCCAGCACTTTTTAGTAAAAATTGTGAAGGCGTAAAACGCAAAAGAATATTCATCTTATCGACATGAATGTTTCCTCTCGTCAATCGATCCGCATCACGTTTCCAATCATCGAGTACTTTAAAATCACATTCCAACATTAACTTCTCTTCTTCATACAAATCATTAAGGCCACCACTCAACTCGCTTAAGAAATATTGAGCTTGCTCAAATTCTCCCTTTGCTTCTTCAATCCAATTTTGGAAGCTGCGATGGAAACGGAGCATTGCCGAATCATTCATATAGGATTGAACCCTTTTATTCATTTCATCATTTAATTGAAGATGCACTTTTCCAAAGTCACTATCTTCATTTACAAATGCTGAACAATCGTGGAGTAATTTCGGAATTTCTTCATTAATGACTTCTCTCATTTCATTCTTAATCTCAGAAAAACTTCTTTTAATCAATCGAACCTTTTCTTCTTCAAGGTCAATAACTTGATTTGTCGCACCTGTTAGCTTTACGACCATATCTTCATTCCGTTTAATTGAATCGACCATCCCATTTTCAATTTCTACTCGTCTTTCCAGTAGGAATTTAATTGTTTTTCGTATATATTGTAATACTTTAGAAGTCCGTTCTTCTTCCAAATTACGATTACCCTTCATATATTTAGTCATTTCCTGCAACTGTCCGAGCTGACCTGAATAGGCAAATACTTTCGCTTTTGGAAAATAAGTATTCACTCTAGAAGCAGCCAAATCATATAGTTCTTGCTCACTATCTTGGACATTTATTAGAAAATGAATAGGCAGTCCTGGTGCTTGTTCTCGGATTTTCACGACGATATCAAGCTCCCTCTCAGAAAAAAGCTCCTCACGATCTAGAACAAATAACAAGCTATCAGCAAGAGGCAAATATTGCAGCACCCCGTTTTTAAATTTATTACGCCCTGTAATTATCGGCGTATCAATGAGTGCAAGACCGTTTTCCTTTAGAAAGGAGAGTCGATTTTGGTAATAGACAATCGCTTCTAATGTAGTGTCAATATTTGTTAAAGCCGAAATTTCTTTTATTCCTTCATCTGTTACTTCGCGCAATTCCATCTCATCATGATTTTTATAAAGAATGGAAGTCGTGACGGAATCATTCATATTGCTTTCACCGACTAATGAACGAATAACCGCCTTTTTGCCATTGCCTCCTGCGCCTGTTATTAATAAATGGTGCTGACAAGTATCTAGCAGCTCGCTTACTATCCATTCAAAGCGCTTCCCTAATTCAACACCATTCTTCTTTGCCCATTCGCTAATGAGTGTAAAAAGATGGTAGCCATCTGTTAAGCCCTGATCATAACGAGCTGAACTTCTAATTATACTTTCCGCTTCATTGACGATCTCAGGATCTAGATTTGACATAAAAATTTCATACCAAGCCAATGTAGATGTAGCAGCAATTAATGCATCTGTCTTGCTTGCAACCTTCATCCAGTTCGTTATATGGTTCGGAATAAGATGGCTTATTTCCTTAATTAAATTCTTACCATTTATCAACTCAAAATATGTATCTTTGTAAAGAGTCGATAATTGCTGCCACGAATAAGTTCTGCTTCTCTCTAAATGCATTAAAATATAATTTATTTCCTTAAGCCAAGCGAAATAACTTTCTTCCACTTTGTAGCTATTCCATAATGCAGCCGTTAAACTTTCGAAGCTTGCATAATCAATTCTATATAAAGAAACTAAAGTTTGATTAAATACATTTGGCTCCATCCTTTTTGTATACCCTTGCTCAACATATGTTTGAAGGATGTTAAACCAGGATAGCTCTTCAGTACGAACTGCTTCATTAATAGCAAGTTCAATTGCATTATCCCAATCATGATGTTTTTCAAAATAGGCACGTGCCAGCACTGTTACATCCGGGTAATCTGGATTTAAGTCTACTGCCCTTTTAATCGCAACCACTGCTTCTTCATGTTTGCCTTGTTCAATATAAAGAGAAAATAGCTGGAGCAAAACTTCAGTTTGCAGCATAGCCGAGTCTGTTTGGACTGTTTTATAAATTTCCTCTGCTGTTGAATGCAATTGCAGTTCAAAGTACGCATCTGCTATATTTTTCTTCGCCCATGCATCAAGTTCATTGTTAATGTTTTCCCACTTAAAAATGGCAGCCTCATAATCATGATTATGAAAATAAACCTCACCTTGTGAGAAGCGAATATACGATAAATCTGATACCTCTTTTTGCATCTCGGCCATATACAAGTTCCCGAGGAGCTTGATTGGATGCTGTTCATTTCCTTCTATCATTGATTCATAATACAATTTCTGATTTAATTGATGTTCTTTTTCCATTTCATTTTCCCCCCGTTCTAACTTGTTTTCAGATTTCACTTTTTCCTTCGCTTTCTACCCTTATTTTAACAAATCATTCTTCATTTGATTTTCTAAACGAATATAATAAATGCCAATACTTATATTCTATATTAAAAATTCGCAGAAAGTACAAAGAAATCCTGTTTTCAGTATAAGTTTCGTTTACTAAATAGTTTTTTTGTCATATTAATAGATTGATTATAAAAGGTATTTCAATGATGAAGGATTTTTATCATAATGCCAAATTGATTTATCTGTTTAATATAAGTACAATAAGAAATAACTAATTTTTATAGAAGGGCTGATATCGTTTTGGAAAATAATTCTTCGAACTTTATTAAGAGTATTATTATAGACGATCTAGAAACAGGAAAGCATAAAAAGATCATTACTCGTTTTCCTCCTGAACCGAATGGCTACTTACATATTGGACATGCAAAATCAATTATTATTAACTTTGGGCTTGCAGATGAATTTAACGGAATAACACATTTGCGCTTTGATGACACAAATCCGCTGAAAGAAGACCAGGAATATGTAGATTCCATTAAAGCAGACGTGAATTGGCTTGGCTATGAATGGGAAGATTTACGTTTTGCTTCTGACTATTTTGAAGAAATGTACAATCGGGCTGTTCTGTTAATAAAAAAAGGAAAAGCTTATGTTGATGATTTAACACAAGACGAAATTCGCGAATACCGTGGTACATTAACTGAGCCTGGGAAGGAAAGTCCATATCGCAATCGTTCTGTAGAAGAAAACCTTGATTTATTCGAACGGATGCGCAACGGTGAGTTTGAAAACGGCAGCAAAGTGTTGCGTGCAAAAATCGATATGGCTTCTCCTAATATTAATATGCGTGATCCTGTCATTTACCGTGTAGCACATGCAACTCACCATAATACAGGTGATAAATGGTGTATTTATCCAATGTACGCATTTGCACATCCACTTGAAGATGCGATTGAAGATGTTACTCATTCCATTTGTACAACAGAGTTCGAAGATCAACGTCCACTTTACAATTGGGTTGTTGAAGAATGTGAAATGGAGAGCAAGCCACAACAGATCGAATTTGGCCGTCTCAACATCACAAACACTGTGATGAGTAAGCGAAAATTAAAACAGTTAGTCGAAGAAGGCTTTGTTGATGGCTGGGATGATCCGCGCATGCCGACAATATCTGGGTTAAGACGAAAAGGCTACACACCAGGTGCAATCCGTGAATTTGTGAAAGCGACAGGAATTTCAAAAGGTTCAGGAGCCGTTGATGAAGCAATGCTAGAACATTTTGTACGAGAAGATATGAAGCTTACTTCTCCAAGAACAATGGGTGTTCTTCATCCATTAAAAGTGGTAATTACGAATTATCCAGAAGACAAAGTTGAAATGCTTGAAGCTGAAATTAATCCAGAAAACCCTGAAATGGGTAGTAGAGAAATTCCATTTTCAAGAGAAATCTATATTGAGCAAGATGACTTCATGGAAGAACCACCGAAAAAATATTTCCGACTCTTCCCCGGCAATGAAGTCCGCTTAAAAAATGCCTATTTCATTAAGTGCAATGATGTGATTAAAGATGAAAATGGAAATATTATCGAAATTCATTGTACGTATGATCCTGAAACAAAAAGCGGCACAGGCTTTACGGGAAGAAAAGTGAAAGGAACCATCCACTGGGTGGAGGCTAAAAATGCCATTCCAGCAGAGTTCCGCTTATATGAGCCGTTAATTCTCGATGCTGAACTTGAGGCTGATTTAGAAGAAAATGCGGAAGAGAAAACATTCCTAGATTTCGTGAACCCGAACTCATTAGAAATTGTAAATGGCTTTATCGAACCGAATATGAAAGATAGTAAGCCACAAGATAAATTTCAATTTTTCCGTCATGGGTATTTCAATGTTGATCCGAAAGATTCAACAAATGAAAAGCTTGTCTTTAATCGTATTGTTTCTCTTAAGAGCTCATTTAAAATATAATAACGATATGACACAAAATGGGAGGAATTTAAGATGACAATCCAACCTGAAAACAATGCCCTACCTCCAAAAACATGTACGATTGAACGTCTCGTTACTGTTCCAGAAGATGTTGAAAAGGTAATTGCAGGAAAAAAAACAGCTACAAGACGGAATGGTCGTTATGCAGACATCGGAGAAATTATGACGTTAAATGGGCATGAATTTGTAGTTGAAAAGATTTATTCACAAACCCTTGGAGAGTTAACAGACGAACACGCCAAACAAGAGGGCTATGAAACAGTAGAAGAGTACAAGGAAGCGATTTTATCCTATCATAATGGAATGCCATGGTTGCCGCAGATGAAAGTTTGGGTACATGAATATCGCCCAATTTAGAAAAGCGCAAGCGCCTTGGTCAGCAACGAAATCCCTAGAACCTTTGAACTGCACCCCAATTGTTAGACACCAACTAACAATTGGAGGTGCAGTTTTTATATGGCTAAATTTACTTCAGAAGACAAAGTACAAGCAGTTAGTCGTTACTTAAATGGAAATGAGAGTTCATATGAAATAGCCAAATCTTTAGGAACTAATCATAAGGCAATTCTTAAATGGGTTAAACAATACGAATACAATGGTGTTGATGCATTTATAAAGCGATATACAAATTACACACAACAGTTTAAACTAGACGTACTAAATTATATGATTGAACACGGTACGTCCTTTGTTGAAACAGCTGCTATCTTTAATATAGCGGCACCGTCCACAATTCTTGTTTGGAAAAAGCAATTTGAAACACAAGGATTAGATGCCCTTCAATCCAAGAAGAAAGGATGTCTATCCATGAAAAAAGAGTCTGTGAAACAAACAAATCAATTACCAGCCGAAGGATCTGTCGAAGCTCTGGAAGCACGTATTAAGCAGCTTGAAATGGAAAATGCGTATTTAAAAAAGTTGAATGCCTTAGTTCAAAACAAGGAAAAATCACCAAACAAGACAAAGCGCAAGTAGTCTATGAATTAAGGCATGAGTTTCCGGTGATAGAATTAGTGAAGCTAGCTGGGATCCATAGAAGCACATACTATTATTATGTAAAACAAATGGATAAACCCGATCCAGATGCCGATTTAAAAATCGAAATAAGCGCTATTTATGACGAACATGAAGGTCGTTATGGATACCGTCGAATTCGTGATGAATTAGCGAATCGTGGTAAAAAAGTGAATCATAAAAAAGTACAAAGAATCATGAAGGAATTAGGTTTAAAATGCCTTGTACGCATGAAAAAATATAAATCTTATAAAGGGGCAGTAGGTAAAATTGCGCCCAATATTTTAGATCGTCAATTTAGAGCGGATCATCCGAATGAGAAATGGGTAACGGATATTACAGAGTTTAAATTATTTGGAGAGAAGCTTTACTTTTCACCTGTATTAGATTTATTCAATGGGGAGATTATCACATACACGATTGGCTCTAGACCAACGTACTCTCTCGTATCAACGATGCTGGAACAAGCACTAGAACGGTTGCCGGAAGATCACCAGCTACTTATGCACTCAGATCAAGGTTGGCAGTATCAAATGAAGAAATATCGTCAGGCTTTACAAAAAAGAGGAATCACCCAGAGTATGTCCCGTAAGGGAAACTGTTATGATAATTCCGTTATGGAGAATTTCTTTGGTATCATGAAATCAGAGTTTCTCTATTTGAAAGAATTTGAAAGTGTAGAACATTTTAAACTAGAACTAGAAAAATATATCGAGTACTATAACAACAAACGAATTAAGGCTAAATTAAAAGGCATGAGTCCGATACAATATCGGACTCATACCCAATCCGCTGCCTAATGAGATAACCGTGTCTAACTTTTAGGGGTCACTTCACTTTTCAAAAGGTTTTAGGGATTTTTTTAACCGTTGATTGACGCGGAAATCAAGAACGAAACTAAGGAGATTCTATTAAATTACAATATTAGAAACTTGTACAAAAATGCTTTACTTCCAATCATTAGAATAGCTTATAATTAGTTTATAGTCCGATGAAACTTAGTACGATGAAACTTCAGTCCCTTTTAATACGTATTTATTTTTAAATGAGCGAAAATTATTCATGTGATTCAATTAAAGGAGTGAGCATTGTGGGGGTTAGTCTTCGAAAAGGACAAAAAGTAGATTTAACGAAATCACATCCCGGTTTACAAATTGCTGTTGTTGGTCTAGGCTGGGACGTAAGTCATAATCATTCACAATTTGACTTAGATGCCTCTGCTTTTCTAGTAGGACCTACTGGAAAAGTCCAAAACGACCAAGATTTTGTTTTCTATAATAATCCGTCCGGTGGAAATGGTTCAATCGTGTATAGTGGAGATAATCGAACAGGAACAGGTGCTAGTGATGATGAGCAAATTAGAATTGAATTAAACAAAGTACCACAGTCAATCCATGCTATTGCCTTTACGATTACAATCCATGATGCCCAAGTGAAGCGCCAAAATTTTGGACAAGTTTCAAATGCATACGTAAGAATTTTTAATGAGCAGACAAATGAGGAATTAATTCGTTTTGACCTCGGCAGAGACTTCACTGTCGAAACAGCGATCGTTGCTGCTGAGCTTTACCGCCATAATGGAGAGTGGAAGTTCAATGCCATTGCTAGCGGGTTCCAAGGTGGATTAGCTTCACTTTGCCGAAACTTTGGTGTAACCGTTGATGACGAGCCAACGAATAGCCCTGCTTATAGCAGCCCACAACAGACGCAACCATCAAACAATTATGTTGGTCAGCAAGCTAATAACAATCAACCAAGCTATAACGGGCAGCCGCCGTATGGACAAACTCCCTTTAACAATCAACAATCACAGTATGGACAACCGAGTGTTGGCAATATTGGACAATCCCAATATACTCAGCCAGCATACGGACAATCTAACCAACAGCCATCATATGGACATCAACCTAGCTATAGCCAACCTACATACAGACAGCCGTATTCATCTTCACAATCTTATCGAGATGATATTCACTGTACTCGTTGTGGTTCTTCAAATGTTCGAACAGGACAAAAAGGCTTTGGACTCGGAAAAGCAGCAATTGGTGGCTTAATTCTTGGACCTGTTGGATTACTAGGGGGGTTTCTTGGAAGCAAGGAGCTGCGTTTTTCTTGTAACCAATGTGGCCATTCATGGTCTCCAAGCCAAACAGACTATGCGCAATGGGCAAATAATCAAAAAAGAAAAGCACAGGATTTATTTTCGCGTTATAAAAGCCAAGATGTGCTTGATGCAGTTGTTGCAGCATGTGCACTTGTCGCACTCGCAGATGGTCACTTAGATTATTCTGAGCGCCAAAAAATGATGGATTTTGTTCACCAAAGTGATGAATTAAGAGTTTTTGACACAAATAAAGTCATTCAACAGTTCAATATGTTTGTCCAAAAAATTGAACATGATCCTATTATTGGCCGTGCTGAAGCCTTTAGAGCATTAGGGCGAATTCGCTCTAAGCCAGAAATTGCTCGATTAGTTGCCCGCTACTGTATTGCCATTGGATATGCTGATGGACATTTTGACCAAAATGAAATGCAAGTTGTCTCTGAAATTTGTATGGAGCTTGGGTTGAATCCGCAAGAATTTTTATCCTAGCATAGTATTGCATAGGAAATCGAGTATAAAATCAAAGAGATTTTATACTCGATTTTTTTAATTACCTTAAAGTGACGAAAACGTAAGTTTCACTCTAAAACCGTAAGGATAAGCTATGGATAACCATTCACTTGTCTTTTATAGTAAATATAACGAATTTAAAGAAAAGGAGAACATGAACGTGGTCGTTTTAGAAGCAGCCAATGTAAAAAAAGTTTACGGTGATAGAGGAAATATACATATTGCCTTAAAAGATATAGATCTACAAATCTCTGAAGGAGAGTTTGTTGGGATTATGGGTCCGTCAGGAGCTGGAAAATCGACATTGCTTAATGTTTTATCAACAATCGATGTACCAACGGGCGGCTATATCAAAATTAACGGCAAAAACATTACGAATTTGGAAGAGGAAGAACTGGCTCGTTTTCGCCGTGAACAGCTCGGATTTATTTTTCAAGATTTCAACCTATTAGATACGTTGACAGCGAAAGAAAATATTTTACTTCCGTTAGCCCTTTCAAATGTCTCTCATAAGGAAATAGAAAAAAGATTGAAGCATATTGCTGAAATATTTGCGATCGAACGGATTCTCGACCAATATCCTTATGAATTATCAGGTGGTCAGCAGCAGCGTACGGCAGCAGCCCGAGCCATTATTACAAATCCAAGTTTACTATTTGCTGATGAGCCTACAGGGTCACTTGATTCAAAATCAGCCCATAACTTATTGCAGACACTCTCTACCTTAAATGAAAGTGAGAAAGCAACCATTTTAATGGTCACACATGATGCGTATGCCGCGAGCTTTTGTAAACGAGTTCTTGTTATTAAAGACGGGATGATTTTTACAGAGATTTATAAAGGAGAACAAAGCAGAAAATTATTTTTCAAGCAGATTATTGATATATTAGCAACCCTCGGAGGCGGTGGTCATCATGACATTATATAGCCTTGCGAAAAGAAATATTCGCAGGAATATAAAAGCCTATTCACTCTATCTCTATCCGATGGTGTTTAGCATCGTTATCTTTTTTATTTTTGCTTCGTTACAATACAATAAGCAAATAATCGAGTCTCTTACCATTCATGACAAAATCGAACCTGCTTTTCAAACAGCCTCGATTCTTTTATTTTTCTTTTCTGCTGCCTTTATTTGGTTTTCAAATGCTTACTTTACGAGAAGAAGAAAAAAAGAGGTTGCTCTCTATTCCTTATTTGGGATCGAAAAAAAGCAAATTGGCAAACTGCTTTTCTATGAAAATTTAATTCTTGGAATAAGCGCACTCTGTATCGGGCTAACACTTGGGATCGTTTTTTCTAAGCTATTTGCCATGATTTTAATGAAGCTGATGGGGATTTCCATAATCGCAAAGCTGACATTATCTGTTAAGGCTATATGGCAAACAGTGATTGGCTTTATGATCATTATTGTGCTCACATCTTGGCATAATTTTCGCCTCATTTATCGAAATTCTTTATTACAGCTTATAAAGGCAGAAAAACAAGCAGAGAAAAAATCAAAAAAAGCTTCATGGCTTGCAGCATTATTAGCTATTTTATTCATCAGTACTGGCTATTTCATTATCTTACAACCAAGTGATGCGGCCTTTTGGAATACATATGGTGTTCAAGCTATTTTTAGTTCATTTTTCATGTTATTTGTGGGAACGTATTTATTTGTTCGTGCTTCTATCATCTTTATTCTAAATCACTTGACGAAAATTAAAAAAATTTATTTTAAAAGTGTTCATTTAATCAGTATTACTCATCTGTTCTATCGAATTAAAGGAAATGTACTCATTTTATCTGTTATTGCTTCATTAAGTACATTTACTTTATTTGCATTAGGAACAACATTTAGTTTGTATTCAAATATGAATTCTATTTCAAAACAATATTCTCCATATAGCTATATGTATACAGTTCCAGATATGGAGAAGGAAGCAGAAATTGCGAACTTAATTAAAGAAAATGGACAAGAGAATATAAAGTTTGCCAAAAAGGTTGATTACTTGCAAATTAGCGGCGATATTTCCGAAATTGGCAGGGTGCCAAATGAATTTCCGATCATCCTTCTATCGGAATCAACCTATCAACTGCTCGCCAAAAAATTAGGAAAACAAGCGAATGAACATTTTAATGAAAACGAGGCAATCACTTTTTATGATGGGAATTTAGATCAAAGCAATGATCCATTTACAGGAAAAAAGGTGTCCCTTACAGGAGATGCTACGGTGACAGTTGCCGCTTATGAAGACTATTCCTTATTAAATCTTGATATTTACGTATTCCCAATGGTTGTAAAAGACACGCTTTATGAGCAGTTAAAAAAAGATGGGATTTCAAAGGAACTGCAAATTTACAGTTTGAAAAATGAGAAGTCAGTTAAAGAGCTAGATGACAAACTTAGAGACCTTTTCTATATAGATCCTTTTGCAGATTTTGCTACAAAAGGTGAAAATATCTTTTCCAGTTTTTATTATAATTATCATAAACTTTTCCAAGTTTATGGAATGCTCATTTTTATTAGTGCCTTTCTCGGATTTGTCTTCCTGCTTGCTACAGGAAGCATGCTGCATTACAAGCTATTAACGGAAGCAACTACTGATCAGCCAAGATATCAAATATTAAAGAAAATCGGCATGAGTAAAAATCAGCTTAAAAGCTCTATTGCCAAACAGCTAATCTTTATTTACTTTATACCGTTAGTCATTGCGATTTCACATAGTTCAATTTTAATTACAGCCTTATCAAACTTTTTAAAGATGAATATGACAAGCTCATTTATTTTGACGATTGGCATTTATATTGCGATGTATTCTTCTTATTACTTTGTCACATTATCAAAATATATCAAACTTGTAAGTAAATAATATAATTGGGAGCTGACTTACTTGGAAAAATCACGTTCTCTTCTCTTTTTAAGAAAATTTCTCCTTCAGCCAAAGCAAATCGGGAGTGTTTGGCCAAGCTCTCAATTTTTAGCTGCTAAAATGGTGCAATATTTACATTGGAACAATGTTCGTTCCATCGCTGAGCTTGGTGCAGGTACTGGAGCAATTACAAAAGCTATTGAATCTTGTGTTTCCGAATCTACAAAAGTATTTTTATATGAGAAAGATCATAAAATGAACAGCATGCTGCAAGCAAAATATCCTCAATTTATTTGCTTTTCAGATGCATGTACATTAACTGAAGATATTCAACAACATGGGGTGGAACAATTAGATTGTGTGATTAGTGGATTGCCATTTTTTAATTTTCCTCCTGAAACAAGAGAAAAACTAATAACTCAAGTTGTTAATGCATTAAAACCTGGGGGCTATTTTATTGCCTTCCAATATTCATTACAGATGAAGAAGGAGCTTGCTAAAGCTTTTACTATTGAAAAAATAGGATTTGTCCCTTTCAATACTCCACCTGCATTTGTTTACGTATGCCGAAAATAGTTTATCGCTTATCAAAAGCTTTATCCCCATTTTGTCATGAAAATGGGGATTTTCTTCGCCTTTTTACAGTTTTTCGATTTGATAAAATTGATCCTCTGTTTCTGGAAAATAAAGAACAACCTCAGTAAACTTAGCTTTTTCAGATGCTATCGAAACGGCATGCCCAAGTTTTTCTGCTGTCTTTTTTGCTAAATAAAGACCCATTCCTGTTGAAGAATGCTCTTCTCTACCGTTCTTTCCAGTGAAACCCCTCTCAAAAACTCTCGGCAAATCTTCAGGCTCAATCCCTATCCCACTATCCTTAACCCGCAACGTTCGCTCATGTTTATCGACTATAATAGAAATCGAACCGTTCTTTCCTGTATATTTTAGTGAATTGGATAGGATTTGATTCAAAATTAAAAGAATGCCTTTTTTATCTGTCAGCACTTCAAATTTCGGCACTTCAAGATGAATGGCTATTTTTTTGGCTAAAAATGTCTTCGTATGCATTTTCACTGCTTCTTTAACGATTCGCTCAAGGTCGATTTCCTGAATCAGATAGTCTTTATGAAAATCACTTAATCTCGAAAAATAAAGTGCCTGCTCAATAAAATGTTCAATCTTGTCCATTTCTTCTTCTAAGCTCTCTAGGCTGCCGCCTGTTTCATAAATTAGGCGGCTAACCGCAATTGGCGTTTTTATCTCGTGGAACCAGGTAGTCATATACTCCTGCCATTCTTTTCTTTCTAATTGAATAGCTTCTATTTTTTGCAAATGCTTCTCTTGTTGATTTTTTAATAATTGAATGACCAGCTTATTTTCTTCATTTGCCGCTTCTGGAAAATGAAGATACTTATCTATTTCACTACGTCTTTGCAGCTCCTGATAAAAAGCTTTTTTCCGATAGTAATCAAAGCAACAGTACACAATAAAAAGGACTAAAGCAATTCCTTCAATGTAAAGGAGATTCGTAATATGAATAGACACATTTGGATCTAATAACGTAACCAGTTTAAAAAAAATCATCAGCAATACATACATGAGAATGAGCCATTTTTGCGAACGTAAATAGGATGAAAATGTCATTGCAATATGTATCCTTGTCTCTTTTTTGTTAAGATTACATCTCTTAGTCCAACAGACTCGAGCTTCTTTCGAAGTCGATTTATATTGACAGTCAATGTATTATCATCAATAAATTGCTCATCCTCCCAGAGCGCTCTCATGATTTCGTCTCTAGAGATAATTTGTCCACTCTTTCTCATCAGCAAAAATAATATTTGAAACTCATTTTTCGTTAGGGCAACTTCCTTTTCTTCGTATGCTGCTACCGCATTGCCAAGATTTAAGGCAAGCTCTCCAACCTTAATCATTTCTTTCTCATTGTTTGTATTTTGATTTACTCTTCGAAGTACAGCATTCATTTTAGCAACAAGCACTTCTAAAGAAAACGGCTTCTGAATAAAATCATCTCCACCTACATTCATTGCCATAACAATATCCATATTCTCTGTACGCGATGAAATAAAAATGATCGGAATATTAGATACTTGCCTAATCTTCCTACACCAATAAAAGCCATCGTAACTTGGTAGATTAATATCTAATAATATTAAATCAGGTTTACCTTCTAAAACTTGCTTATCTATACTTGCAAAGTTACTAATCACGATTGATTCAAAATTCCACTTATTTAAGTACTCACTCATAATCATTCGAAGCTTACTATCATCTTCAATTATCATTACTTTTATCATCTTCATAGCACCTTATGTTTTTACTTATATTATAATAGAGTTATGGAGAAAGTAAAAAGCCAGCCCTTCAAATATGCTGAAGGACTGGCTCTTTATTTATCTTACATCTTTTTCGTGATAGAAATCAGCTTTAGCTTTTTCTTTCTTCCCTTTTTTCGGTTTCGGTCCCATATTATCGAATTGGGCTTGTTCATAAACGGCTGCTGCAACAATTTCTGCTACGTCTTGAAGTTTTTCTTTACTAATTTTATCAATGGAATCCTCAGGTGTATGGTACCAAGGCTCTGTCGGGCTATGGATAAATAATGCAGCTGGAATACCAACTTCTGCAAATGGAACGTGATCACTTCGACCACCTTGTCCATATGGTGTAGCTATCCCTTTTAGCCTTGTACTAGCATTTTGTGCGAGCTCTGTGACAAGATTAGGCTGGCCATCGAGTGTAAGCATAACGAGATCTCCCGCGTCTCTGCTTCCTACCATATCGAGGTTAAAGTTTGCGATTGTACGATTAATTTCATCTTCAGATAGATTGTTCACATAGTGAGTTGACCCAATTAATCCAAGCTCTTCAGCCCCAAATGTAATGAAGCGAATTTCTGTATCAGTCGGAACGTTTTTAAATACACGTGCAAGTTCAAGTGTCATCGCTGTTCCAGAGGCATTATCATTGGCACCTGGAGCTCCTTCGACGGAATCATGGTGTGAACTGACGACAATGATATTATTTGTATCTTTCTTTTTATTCGTCGGTTTTTTCGTTGCAATCACATTATGCGAAGTACTTTCACCTGCTCTTGCACCTTCGATTTTCAATGTTGCATTCAACTTTTCTCCATTAACTAGCTTGTCCAGCAGAGCTTCACCGTCCGCTTTCGTTAAAGAAACTGCCGGTACATAGTGATCGTTTGCTTCACCAAGTGTTCCATTTACCGCCCCTGCTGTATTGTTAAAAATGATGACGCCTACTGCCCCTTTTTCAGCTGCATTTAATACTTTTTCTGCGAAGCTAATATCCCCTCGCTTTATAAGCGCTATTTTACCAGTTAAGTCCAAACTATTAAGCTCATCAAGCTTTCCTAAGCCTGCGTATACTAGCTCACCATTCACATTTCCACTTACTGTATATGTAAATGGATTTGGGCTGAGGCTAGTATGACCATCTACTGAAAGTTCTGTCGTATGTGGAGGTGTATAACCGTAAAATTGAAACGGTTGAATTTCTACTTCATAACCATATGACTCAAATTGCTTTTTCACATACTGTACTGCATTATCTTCAGTCTCTGTTCCTGCTACCCTTGGCGTTTTTGATAGATTCGCAATAGTACTGTAAATATTATCCGCCTGAATTTTCTTAATTACTTTGTGATCAAACACTTTCGCTGCTTGATTTTCTGCTGACTGAACTGGTTTTGCCATTACAGCTTGCGAGCCGATTGCTCCAAATGCTAATGTCGTTGCCAGAGCAAAAGATAAGATTGGTTTTTTCATAGAATCCCTCCTAATATTTATTTTCTCATTAATATTATATTATTACGAATATTCAAATAAGGTAAATTACTACTGTTTATTACTAGTCTTAAATTTCTATTTCTTCATAGATTTGAAGGAATAGGGAGAAAGAACACAGGAAGTAAAGCATATTTATTACAATTTGATTGCATTAAAATAGGCTAGCTCCTCCCTATTCATTAGGGAGAAACTAGCCTTATGGATGGATGTCGTTTATTTAATCATATCATGATCTACGTAACGCTCACCGTTTAGCTCGCTTACGATATTTATTGCCACCTTTGCACCGTCGCCAGCTGTAATAATCGTATGCATGCTTACACCAGCAATGGTTCCAGCAGCCCAAATGCCATCGATATTTGTTCTTCCATCTGCTTGAACATCAATAATTGTTTTGATTCGTGGCTCAGTACCTGGCTTTGTTGTTATTCCAACTTTTTCTGCAAGGTCTGCCATCATGCCAGTTGCAAAAATAACATGCTTTGTGTCGTAGCTTTCCTTTTCTGTTTGAACTGTCAAACCTGAATCAGTCTTCTCAACGTTTGCAACTGTTCCTTCAATAAGTTCAGCACCGAATTTCGCTGCTTGTTTCTTGCCGATTTCTATTAACTCAGGACCTGAAATTTCCATAATCCCATAATGATTTTCCAACCAAGCCCTTTTCGTAACACTTTTTTCATTATCAATGACTAATACTTTTTTTCCTGCCTTTGCTGCGAATAATGCTGCACTTCCACCTGCAGGACCAGCTCCGATAATCGTAATATCGTACATGGTTTCATCCTCCTTTGATTATGTATCTAATTATAGAGTATCCTACATAAGAATGATTGTAAAACAATGTGACTTGCCATTAAATATCCAATGGTATTGTATCCCCTGACTGGATTTTTCATTCTAGCTTTCTAGTCTTCATCTTTTATATCTTTATCTTCTGGAATTGGTTCATTCTCCAATTCCTTTACTAACATTTTATATTTCTCAAGCTGCTGAAAATGCGTTTTGAACTGTTCCTTATATACTAAGACAACACCATCACCATCATGCAAAACACGTATTTTACCTTGTAAGATTAAATTTTCGATATAGGATACTGAAACCGATAAATATTCAGCCGTTTCTTCTACTGTTAAATACATTTTTACTTTCACCTCTATTTTGATTATGATTCATTTCGGATTCCAATGTCAGTCATTAAGACAGTACCTGCCTCGATTAAATCAAATTCAAAACTTACCTTCTTCAATTCCATTGGATTAAACTGATTATTTACCTGTTTGAATTCAGTTAATTCGAAGCTGTAGTGTTGAAATATGGGTTCCTTCGTTTCTCCTAGACTGGCAAATGGCCATTTTAACAGCTTTCCTTCCACCATCGGTACTAGTTTTGAAATATGGCTTAAAGGCAGGCTAGCTTTATTCCCTTTTTCATCTTCGACTTTAACGGTTAGATCGACCAAATTTTCAAGAGAGGGAGCAGAATTACGTTCACTACTATCTGCTATTGAGAAGACAATCGCACTTTTTTCCGTAATCGTTATGCTTTCTTGTGGCAGGACAACACTGTAGACGGCAGTTTCCGAATTCTTGCTACGGTCCCAACCTAACTTTACAGCATTCACTTCACTATCACCATATTTCATTTTCACCTTTTCTTCCTTCCATTCCTGTAAATTCTCTCCGTCAAGCTTCCCTCCAGGAATCGTTGTACTTTGTAGGTCGATATCTTCGGCATATGTCGAAATGAAATTTGTCTTCGAATCTTTATAATTGCTTATATACATTGTTTCTGGAAGCCATTCTTTCGCATAGCCAATGTCCTTAAAGATATCTTTGTATTCATTGTCATTCTTCAATGTGGCATCTAAGAAAGCAGAAATGAATACTTTGGCAAGCTTTTCTTGCTCATCTCGCGATATAATTTGATTCAAATTAAAAAGCTGATTTCCCACCCCTAATCCATCGCCCCGATTCCAACGACGATTAAATTGTCCATGATTTGCTCCATAAACATAGACCGCGGAACTAATAAAATCCTCCTCATTTGTATAGCTTATTCGATGATATTGACTGGTACTATCAAATGTACTTACATCCATATCATGAGCTCCGTGCAATGCCAAGAAATTCACATTTTCTAGAGAAACTGGTTTCCCAGAAGACTTGTATTGACCATCTGTCCCCGCTATCGATATTAATGAACGAATATTAAAATGATAATCAAATTTTATATTTCCATTGTCAGGGGAATGACTTAATTTATTAAAAGCAGCAGCAATGGCAATGCCTTCTCCCCCTCTTGAATGACCAATAAGGGCTATTTGATCCATATTAACCTTTTGATAAAATGGAGTGTCTTTATCAAGATTCCACTCCTTCCACTTTCTAAGATGCTCAAGTATGATAAACCCTCTTGCTGGGTTTTCCTTCACTAAAGGATTAATGACAAACATATCGTCATATGGTGAGGAATTTAGATAATTTTCATCTAACGAAACAAAAATATAACCTCTACTTGCAAGCAGTTCCCCGAGATAATCATATCCTGGATCAGAATAATTGGTCATCTTATGATTTCCATGGACAATTACAACTAATGGGAAAGGACCGCTGCCTTCTGGATACCAGACTGTCCCATTCAATGGCATTGCTTCTGGTCCAAAACCAACCGTCTTCGTTCTTAATGAGGACCATTTCTCTACAAAAGCCGAGCCATCGACCGTTTCTGTTATGAGAGAATTAGGCTGATTAAACTCTTTTCGGTAACTGTTTTGGCTACCATATGTAATAGTTTGAACTTGATAAGGTCCTTTCTCTAGCGGACTTTTCAAAAAATGGTTATCATAGCGCGAATTGGTTTTCAATTCTTGAATTGTCACTCCAGCCACGCCTGCGTTACCATCTTGAATAAGCCAGTAACCTATTAAACCTAAAGCGATCGATATTGTCACAAATAAGCTACTAGCTATATTTTTCTTTAATTTTGTCCACCTTTTAAAGCTCCCCTTCATAAACAAATAGAATAAAGCACCCCATATCGATACCCCAATGATCATGGACAGAACAACGGTAATTGAAACCGTTACAGGTCCAACGAAACAAATAGAAAGAAGCACAATTGAGCTAAAAAATAACCAAAGATAGCGACTCGGCACTTTCTTCATTCCATGTAAGAGCAGTGTGATGACTCCGCTTATTAATACAACAGCTGCTATAAATAAAAGAGTCCCTACAGTAAAATCAATAAAGCCACGATCCCACAATAAATAATGCATTTGAATAATAAAGAGCGACAATACGACGATTAATAGAACAATTGAAGCTCCCATCCATCCTATAGTTAAAGGTTTTATTTTTATTCTTTTTTCTCTCACCCTTCTTATTATTATTGGGGTATTCTCATTCTTAATTTCCATCTTTTTCTCCTCCTTAGATAAGCCTGAAAAAGATTTGCTCAAAAAATAAGAAGCCCTTCTTAATATGTAAAAGAGCTTCTGTAAAATTAAGTAATATTCAGTTATCCTTTAATTTCAAGTAGTTTTTGTCTTAATTCACTTTCCATTGAGGCAAGTTCATGTTCTGCCAGACGACGTTTTTGACGACCTTCTTCTTGTATTCTTAATGTCTCTTCAAGTGTGGAAATTAGATTTTCTTGAGTCTTCTTCAATGTTTCGATATCAACGAGTCCACGTTCATTTTCTCTTGCTGTTTCAATTGTATTTGTTTTTAACATTTCAGCATTTTTTAATAGCAGCTCATTCGTTGTTTTCGCAACCTGCTTTTGTGCTTCGACAGCATGACGCTGTCTAATTAATGTTAAAGCAATTGCAACTTGATTCTTCCAAAGCGGAATTGCTGTCATGATAGATGATTGGATCTTTTCCACTAACGCTTGGTTTGTGTTTTGAATTAAACGAATTTGCGGTGCGCTTTGAATCGTAATTTCCCTGCTCAGCTTTAAATCGTAAAGACGCTTATCTAATCGATCAGCGAATTGAAGCATATCATTTACTTCTTGAAATTTCATTTGATCATTAGATACTTGTGCATCTTGTTTCATCGCAGGAATTACTTTATCATGTAGTTCTTCTAACTTAATTTCACCTGCAGCAATATACACATTTAATGCGTGGAAATATTCTTTGTTATTCTCGTAAAGTTTTTCAAGCATGACAACATCAGATAATAATAAGTTTTTGCTTCGCTCTAATTTCACACTGATTCTGTCAATTTGGGCACCCGTTTTTTGATATTTGGACAATGTCTCTTGAATTGTTCCTGAAATTTTGCCAAACATCCGCGCCAAAAAGGATGGGGGTTCCGCTCTTAAATCATCTGGATTTACATCATTAAATTTTTTCATTAATTCGCTAATGATTTCCCCAACTTCGCCTACATCCTTCTTCTGTACATGGGCAAGCATTGTCTCAGAGAATGATAATAGCTTTGTCTGCGCAGGAGTTCCATATGATATCATCGCCTGATGATTTTTGGGATCAATTTGTTCCGCAAGCTGGATGGCTTTTTTCCTATTTTCTTCTGGAATCACATCAATTAATTTAACAGGTTTTTCTTCCTTAATCGTTGTCATATTCGGCAACTCTTTGCTTTCTCCAAACGGATTGGCAAGCAAGTCATCCATTAAGTTTGCATCACTCGTGTTTTTTAATAAAGACGGATTGTTTTCGTTCATTTAAATCGCCTGCTTTCATTATTCAATCTTGAATCCTTAATTGTTTTAATCGAATGCTTTGCCACGTCTATTTCAAAGTTTAGATTATCAATATCATCTTCAATGACTTTATATAGATCTTCTTCCACTAAATGAATAAGTTCTGAAAGTGTATGGCGAGTCTCATTCAATGATTGCTCAAGCTCATATGTCTTTTTCGGCTGTCCAGATAAGAAAACATATTTTTCCGATAATTCCAATGCCGAATCAAGATGGGAAAAATAAAATCGTTCCGCTTGATAAAAACGTTTTGGTTCGTTTTTTGTCAACCTATATATCTTTCGAGTAACACGAACAAATTCCATTCTTTGTTTTAAAGTCGGAAGATGACGAATCGACATTAATGCTTTATGCATACGATTCATTTTATGCTTTGCTTCATCTAAATTCTTCTTAATATATTGATATTCTTTTCTCGATAGCTGATGCCTTTTCAAATAGCGTGACTTCAAAATGATGCCGATTAGCCAAAAAGTAAAAATTCCTCCCCCCAACCCTATAGCACCAGATAGCCAAAAGGTCTTATCAAAGGCAAAAAAACTTATTAGCCAAATCGTTACACTTGTAGGTATGGTGATTAATATTCGGATAAGAAATGCTAAAAATTGATTCATCATCAATCGACTCCTTACTTCAGTCCTTAATTATATATACGAATAAACAAATAGCAGGTTTCAATTTATGAATACTTTTCATTCATTCAATATATACAATTTTCCTTGTTATTTATAACAATACACGATAAATAACATTCTCTCCATAGTCTGAGACCTTAATCTTTTCTAGGACTTGAGTCTTAGATGAATTTT
This sequence comes from Cytobacillus sp. Bva_UNVM-123, assembly GCF_046351715.2. Taxonomy (NCBI): domain Bacteria; kingdom Bacillati; phylum Bacillota; class Bacilli; order Caryophanales; family Bacillaceae; genus Cytobacillus; species Cytobacillus sp. Bva_UNVM-123. The sequence continues at coordinate 1,099,217 of NZ_CM177772.1, read as the reverse complement.
TTTCACAAATAAAAAACGCAAGGCAATCTTCCAAATAAAAATATACCTTACGTCATTTATAAATAGAAATTTGCTCACTAATAGCACGTACTTAAAATGAAGTGGTACAAATAGGTTTTTGTACATGGTTAAACAGTTTCTTTATAATGGTTACATATTCTGGTTTTCTTATCTTTACCCTCCCATATTGATACAATTTATTTATATCGATTGTTCCCATCGCAAGAGAGGAGAAGTCCGCAATATCTAGTTCCATTTCTATTTCAGTTTCATGTTGATCATTCTCTTCTATTGATAAGCATCCTTTTTCTAATGAAAGCAGCCATTTTTGCGGCTGATTTGATTGAAAAGTATCGTGGATTATTAAGCCTATTTCACAAGTAAGATCACTAAAGTGACCTGATGGAAGCTGTTTGAAAAATGCCTCGATATTAATAATCTTATACATCAACCCGATTCCAGATGTATTCGTTTCATGATACACACTTGGAATTAAATGATTGCTCCCATTTCTCGGATCACGAATTAAATACTGGATATCATCGTCTTGCGTATTCAAAACAATACGATCAATTTGATCTGCTTGACTGTTAAGAAAACCGCATAATTGCGTTAACGCCTTTGGTGATTCATAAATAAATTCTTTTATGATAAGATGATTGATTAAAAAATTATCTTGGCTGACATTTTTAAAAGTAAATATTAAATAGCCTTGTAATATGTCGTTTTCAATAAAACCAACTATTTTATGGTCAGGATTTTTGAACATAACTTCAACATCATTTTCTGTTTTCAAGATCATTCCGTGATTCGCTTTTGCATATTTGTTCGCACAATTCATTATCAATTCTTTATGTGAAGCGTTAAGAAAAGTTAGCCCTTCTTTCTTCAGCACTTTTGGGAAGCTTGAAGGCTCGATATTGTATTGATTCATTTTTGTGCTGTAACCAAAGCCCATTTGTTTATAAAAATCAGGTCTAAAAGGATACAGCAGCACAATTGAAGCTCCATTTTCTTTAAAATACGAAATGAAATAATCAATCATTTCTTTTGCGATCTTTTCTTTTTTATGTAGTAAATCTACTGCAACTAACCCTACCCCTCCGGCAGCAACCATACTTCCGTAAAGATTCATTGTAAAATAGTGAATTCGCATTCCACCGACTAGCTTATCATCACGAAAAAGCCCAAAGAAATCTATTGATTCAACATTTTCCTGAACTGATATAAGACTGTTTGTATACCGTTCCTTAAATTCAACAGTGTTTTGCGCAAAGCCTGGATACGCATTGACAACAATTTCTACAAAGCTTGGAAATTCATGTTTTTCTAGCTTTCTAATAATACTTTTTATATCAATCCACTCCTAAAAAATCTTTTCTACTAAAACGATATGTCCTTATGAATCGAGAATAAAATTTGTATTCTCCACTTAAAGGTATTTTTCCTGCTTCCAACCTATAGCAGTTAGACTTCTTATTCTAAGGACTGTTTGTCCCTTTCCAGGCATATATTTACTATAAGGAGGGATTTTTATGAAAACGTCTCTTTCATTCATGAGCCTGATTCGCTATATGATTGCTTATGTGTTTATTACATCTGGTTTAATGAAATTTATGAGTGAAGAGCTTGCTAATCATTTTATTCGTTTAGGGCTTCCGTCTCCGGTTTATTTCATGTATGTGGTTGCTATTTTAGAAGTAGTTTGTGGTGTTCTCATATTAATCAATAAAAAAGTTAAACTCTCGTCTATTCCTCTTATCGCGATTATGATAGGGGCCATTCTTTTAACTAAAGTTCCTGTCCTTCATACAGGCTTTGAACAATTTGCTTTTCAAGCACGTTTAGACATTGTTATGCTCGTTTTACTTTTTATTTTATTTAATGGAAGTAAAAAATGGAAATAAAAGCCAGTCTATGCCGCAATTAAAACACGGAAGACTGGCTCCATACATTTGCCTATTTTGCTTTTTATTTCATTGCGTTTGCCATCGCTTGTTCGAAAACAAGAATAATATCATCAGGATGTTCAATTCCTACCGAAATTCGGACAACCTCTTTCGTAATCCCTAATATTTCACAGGCTTCCAATGGCAATGCACGATGTGAAGTTGAAAGTGGATGGGAAACGGTTGTTTCAACCCCTGCAAGAGTCGGCGCAATTTTCACCCACGATAAAGACTTAAAAAACTGATTCATATTTATATTTCCCACTAGTTTGATTGTGACTATGGCTCCAAACCCATATTCGTTTTCCTCAAATGGATAGTATACTTGGGCGATATTGGGATTATCTTGCAGAGCTTCAGCTAATTTTCTCGCATTCGAGGATTGAGTTTTCATTCTTAACGCAAGTGTTTTGAGTCCACGGCATGTTAGCCAAGCTTCAAACGGGCTGACATTTGCACCTAAATTCACAACTCTTGCCCTTGCCTGTTCAACAAGTTCTTTTCTGCCAACGACAACTCCTGCTGTAACATCGCTATGACCACCAATATACTTTGTAGCACTATGAATAATTAAATCAATCCCTAATTGATAAGGCATGCAATGATATGGAGTTGCGAATGTATTATCGACCATTGCCACTAAATGATGTTTTTTTGCAAGTTCGACAACTCCTTCAAGATTTTCTACTCTTAAAAGCGGATTTGTTATCGATTCTGTGTAAAGCAATCTTGTATTTGGCTTGATGGCTTGTTCCACCTTGTGAAGATCAATAAAGGAGACAAAAGTTGTTTCAATTCCAAGTCGATTTAATTCTTCTTTTAATAGATGGAAGCTTCCTCCATATACATCATCAGCTGCGACTATATGGTCCCCACTTTTTGCAACAGCAAGGACAGCAGCTAAAATGGCAGAAAGCCCTGATGAAGTTGCCACTCCTGCAGGAGCGCCCTCTAGTGCTGCAACTGTTTGTCCCAATTTATCTGTATTTGGATTACCGACACGTGAATATAAGTAATTGCCTTCCCCTTTGTAATACCGCTCCAAATCATCTAGATCGTCGAATGTAAAAGCAGAAGTTTGATAAATCGGCGTAACTTTACTGCGAATCGCTCTTTTATTTTTTTCAATACTATGTAAAACAACTGTTTCAAACTTTTTTTTCAAAAAAGACACCTTCTTTGTAATAGTTGACTAATTAAAATATATAATAATAGAAAAATCTTAAATATGAATTAATTTTCGTTAAAACAAGACAGTATTTCTATCATTTTCTTAAATTAAGCAATTATCATTGGTTTCTCTACTCCAATCGATAAATTAAAAATCGCTCATAAACATTTTGGTCGTAACCTGACAGCATGATCTCTTCTTTCAATTCGAAGGAAGTATAATTGTCTAAAAAATACGTATAATCGTCTGAGCCATAGTAGATAATCAGCTCCATTTCCCGCTTACAATTTTCCATTGAAACTAATATATTATTAATAACCGTACGAAAAATTTGGATTGTAAAAGGATTAAAAAAGTAAAAACGATTATCAAGCGGATTAATCTCATATTCTTCAGCTAAACAGCACTGGAAATGAATCTTATCTTTTCTGTTTTTATATTTCCTCAAATATCTAATCCGATTTTCAACTGCCTCCTGATAGAAGCTTTCATTCATTTCTACACCAACAACTTCTGCATTAAATAAATAATTCATATAAAAAGTGATCCTACCTTTTCCACAACCAAAATCAACTACCCGATCACTACTTTTTAATTCATAATGATTAAACAATGATTCTAAAGCAGAATACGGAGTTGGCTCATACCGATGATAGTGGAAGGACTTATGAAATCCCCGTTGTTCTTCACCTGTTTTGATATTTAATAATCCATCAATATACCGCTCATCCATTTGTTTCTCCTCAAATAATCTTTATTTAAATGATATTGGTGATTCCTTACTTACAAATAATTTTATCATTCTTCATTGCGACAAACATCTATGAGAAAGAATTAGATTTTCACTTCACTTTTCCTCTTTCTCAGCTCGAACAGCCTTATCATTTGGACCCACCCAAAAAGCCATTGCAAGGGCTCCAACAAGAAAAACAAATGGTGCAAAAAAGATGATAAAACTTTTCATAAAAACGTCATCTCCTTCAATATATTAAGAAAAAGGATTAGCTCTTCCCACGCACATAGCTCTTATTAAATAAGAATAATCTTAAAAGAAGCCATAACGATGGAAGGAGTAAGCATAATCCAGCAATGAAAGCAGCGATGAGCGCAAATGCCATAGCTTCATTTGTAAAGCTGTCATACATCGTTAAATACGGATATAAAAGATATGGATAATGGGCAATGCCATACGCAAAAAAAGCGAACGCAAATTGGCAAGCAAGAAATCCGAAAGCAAGACCGTAATTTCTTCTTTTCCAAACGAGCCACACGGTTCCAATATAGAGCAATAATGAAGTGCCAAATAGCCACCATAAATCAACCATGCGTGAATAATGCTCTGGATTATGTCCTCGCAGCTCTATAACAATGCCAATCGCAGTAATCATTAACGGACCTGCCCAGATGAGCGCATATTTTCGTAATAAATTTGTGGCTTTTTCATCCTGTGCTTTATTGGCATACCATGTTAAAAAAACAGCAGAAATATAAAGAACCGCTGTCAAACTAAGTACAACGATGCTCCATGTGAGAGGGCTTGAAAATAAAGCCCAATAATCTAGTACAGGGGAATCATCTACCATTGAAACAAAACCGCCTTCTGAAATTGTGAGGACGATTGATAAAGAAGCAGGGATGAACAGACCTGACAAACCATACATAAAGCTATACCCTTTATGCCCTCTTGCCCCATACGTCTCAAATGCATAATACGATCCTCGAATAGCAAGCAATATGATGGAAATGCTCGCTGGAACTAGCAATGTTGTCCCATAGTAATAAGCTGTTTTCGGAAAAAAACCAACCATTCCTACGAAGAAAAAAACGAGAAAAACATTCGTAACTTCCCAGACCGGTGATAAATAGCGCTGAATAATATTCGTTAGTATATGCTCTCTTCCAAAAAGAGTATGATAGGCATTGAACACTCCAGCACCAAAATCGATTGAGGCGACAACGACATATCCGAACAAAAACAACCACAAAACGGAGATTCCTATGATTTCTAATGTCAATGAATTTCACCACCCATTCCTACACGCCGATCTTCCAATTCTTTTTCAACAGGGTTTCTTTTGAACATTCTTCTTAATACGACAACAGTGCCAATCCCTAATATGAGATATAGCCCTGCAAACAACATCAGCATGAGATCAACCTGTCCACTCGAAGTCGCAGCCTCTTCGGTTTTCATATATCCCCGCAATATCCACGGCTGTCTACCTACCTCAGCGAGCCACCAACCAGCTTCAATGGCTAAGATCGTTAGGGGGCCTCCTAACACAATTAGACGAAGGAACCAGTTGGAACGAATAAAAGACCAGCCAATAATCGATCCATAAACAAATATGGCAGATAATAAGGCCATCCACATGCCGATGAAAACCATAATATTAAATAAATAATGAATATAGAGTGGTGGTGTCTCATCAACTGGAAACTGGTCAAGTCCAATAACTTCAGTAAACGGATTATTATGGGCTAAAATACTTAATGCATAAGGAATTGTAATCGCATATTTCACTTCGCCATCCTTCATAATCCCAAATAAGATAAGGGGCGCATTCTCTTCTGTTTGAAAATGCCACTCCGCTGCTGCTAATTTCTCCGGCTGATACTCAGCTAAATATTTTCCCGAAAAATCCCCAATCATCGCTGATACAAGTGAAAAAATCATTCCAAGCTTCATCGTTAAATAAAGGGCTTTTTTGTGATAAATATGCTCAGACCCTTTCAGCATGCGAAAAGCAGCAATAGCTGCCAACACAAACGCAGCGGTCATATAAGCTGTTACAATGACATGAGCAACCTTTGTCGGCATCGCAGGATTGAACATCGCTATAAGCGGCTGCACATTCACGAGTTCTCCGTTCACTACATCAAAGCCTTGAGGTGCATTCATAAACGCATTGACAATCGTAATAAAAAAAGCAGAAAAAGAAGCACCAACCGCGACGGGAATTAACAACAGCATATGCTTCTTCTGGTTCTCAAACCGATCCCATGTGTAAAGATAAATCCCTAAGAATATCGCTTCAAAGAAAAAAGCAAACGTCTCCATAAATAATGGCAAGGCAATAACATTGCCAGCAAGCTCCATAAAGTTAGGCCATAAGAGAGACAGCTGCAAACCGATCGCTGTTCCAGTCACAACTCCTACTGCCACCGTAATAACAAAGCCCCGCGCCCATCTTCTTGCAAGCAATATGTAATGTTCATCATTCTTTTTAATCCCGATCCACTGGGCAATGAAAATCATTAATGGAACGCCAACACCTATCGTTGCATAAATAATATGGAATGATAATGTCAATTCCGTTAGTACTCGACTATAAAAAACGGCGTCCGCATTTCCCAAACCACCTCACCTCCTTAACTACCAAAAATCCTTCCCAACAACGACAGCAGCAAAATGCCAGCAACCGTGAAAGCAGTCCATACCAACAATTTTTCCTGTCTTTTATACATGTTCTTCACTCCCCACATACGAACTCAATTGATAATAAAATTCCCTTTTTTGCTAAATATTATTAGAAAAATTTGGCTTGCACTAAGTTAAAGCTGAAAACCTGCTTTAGTATGGGAGACAGTAAAACTTTATTACTGGATAAAAAAAGGCTGCCCCGAAAGCCATTTCTCAATGACTTTGGGGCAGCCCTATTTTATAGTAATCCTCCGAGACTTGTTCTTCATCATCTCCATGAAGGACATTTTACTACGAATTCCAACGGGATTTGTCCTTCAGCACCACCTTGATGGACATTTTACTACGAATTCCAACGAGACTTGTCCTTCAGCACCACCATGATTGAGCAGCCTCTTGATACTAGGTTTGAAAACACTTACCTATAAAGCGTTTTATACATTTCTTTCACTGTGTTAGAGTAGAGAGATTAGTTTAAACTGGATAAATGATTTTAACGCAATACAAGGACGTTTCAGCTAGTTTCTACTGAAATAGACTAGCTATTCCCTCAAATATTAAACTGGCTCTCATACATATCGAAATAAAACCCTTTTTCCTGTAAAAGCTCTTGATGTGTACCTGACTCAATGATTTCCCCTTGCTGAATGACTAGAATGCGATCGGCATTTTCGATCGTTTTCAAGCGGTGGGCAATAATAAAGCTTGTTCTCCCTTCGGTTAAGCGAATAATTCCCTTTTGAATTTCTATTTCGGTATTTGTATCAATACTAGATGTTGCTTCATCGAGAATCAAAATGTCTGAGTTGGCTAAAATAGCCCGCGCAATGGCTAGTAATTGACGCTGACCTTGACTTAAATTAGCTCCACCGGAAGTAATTTGTGTATGATAACCATCAGGTAAATGTTGAATATATTGGTGAGCTGAAGCCATTTTTGCCGCATTTATAACTTCCTCATCTGTTGCCTCTAAACGTCCATAGCGAATATTTTCCATAATGGTTCCTGAAAACAAGAACGTATCTTGAAGGACAACCCCGATTTTTTTCCGCAGCCCACTTAATTGATAGTCACGAATATCATGACCATCTACCTTCAATTCACCGGCGGTTACATCATAAAACCTCATTAACAAATTAATGATCGTTGTCTTCCCTGAACCAGTTGGTCCGACAAGGGCAATTTTCTCCCCTGCTTTCACTTGGAAATGGATATTTTTCAAAATATTTATGCCTTCCTCATACCGAAAGGAGACATGTGAAAATTCAACATCGCCTCTGAAAGAATGAACGGCTATAGCATTCTCTTTATCCTGTAAATCTGGCGTCTCATCCATAATTTCAAATACCCGCTCTGCACCAGCAATCGCTGACTGAAACATATTTAATAGATTTGAAAGCTGATTGATTGGTCTAAAAAATTGCCGAGAGTAAATGACAAAAGCGGCAATAATTCCAACTGTAGCTAGTTCATGAATGGTCAGTACAGCTCCAATCGCAATTACTAGTCCAAGTCCGAGGTTGTTAATAAAGTTATTAACAGGTCCTAGAAATCCAGAAACAGTATCTGCGGCCATGGCGGATTGACGTAATCGTTGATTTACATCCGAAAATTGGCGATTCATTTTTTCTTCTTTTCCAAAAAGCTTTATGACTTCATTTCCCGAAATATTTTCTTCAATAAATCCATTTAATTCGCCTAAATCTCTTTGTCTTTTTATAAAATGGCTACCACTGTACGTAATTAATTTTTTCGTCGTATACATCATTAATGGAATGACGAGCAACGTCACAATGGCTAGCACCCAATTAAGTGAGAACATTGCAATGGTAACTCCTGAAATCATCAGTACTGCCGAAAAGATTTGAATCACACTTTGACTTAATGCATTATTCAAGCTGTCGATATCATTCGTCACCCTGCTCATTAAGTCGCCATGTGTGCGCTTATCGAAAAATTTCAAGGATAAGGTTTGAAACTTATTAAATAAATCCTGCCGTAAATTTCTGATCGTCTGTAATGATACTCGAACCATCATAAATGTTTGCAGCCAAGTAAATAAGGCGGTAGCGATATAGACAGCTGTAAGTATAGCCAAAAACTTGAGCGTTCCAGTTATATTCTTTGGAATAATGTATTCATCAATGATCATCCCGATCATATAAGGTCCAAGCAGCCCTAACAAAGTAGAAAGGATCACAAAAATGACAGAAGCAATTAATGCCGCTTTTTGTTTCCCCATAAATAACCAAATTCGTCTCATCGTGCCTTTCGGATTCCTTGCCTTTGTAACCGGCACGCTCACCCCTCTCGGCCCACGGACTCGGTTCATAATATTTGAATTCGATTGTGCGGCAGACTTACTCATACATTTTCAACCTTCTTTCCACTCTGTGAAGCATATATATCACGATACTCTTTACTTTGTATAAGTAATTCATCATGTGTGCCAATCGCTGCAATTTCCCCATCATCCATCACAATGATTTGATCTGCATGTATAATGGAGGAAATCTTTAATGAAATGATCAATACAGTCGTATTGGCATATACTTCCCTTAAAGCTTGTTGCACCGCTAATTCGGACAAAGCATCAATTGCTGATGTTGAATCATCGAGTATTAAAATTTTCGGTTCGCGGATAAAGGCACGGGCCATTGAAAGCCGCTGCTTTTGACCACCTGATAGATTTGTAGCCCCTTGCATAAGCAGGTGAGAGAAATGATCATCGAACCGATGAATAAATTCATTGGCTGCTGCTGATTGTGCAGCTTGCTCCATCTCTTCTGTAGTTGAATCCTCTTTCCCGAAACGCAAATTATCCTCGATAGCTCCTGAAAACAACAATGCTTTTTGTGGAACGAATCCGATCGCATTACGGAGTTTCTCAAGCGGGAGCTCCTTTACGTTCACTCCATCTATGAAAATATCTCCTGAATCTGGGTCATACAAGCGCGGAATGAGTTTCACTAGCGTTGATTTCCCACTCCCAGTTGAACCGATAATCCCAATCGTTTGTCCAACACTCGCTTTAAACGAAATATTTTTAAGCACATACTGCCCATTTTTACTATAGCTAAAGTTTACTTGTTTAAATTCTATATCCCCTCGTATATCACTTCTTATAGAAGGATGCTCAGGCTCTGTAATATCAATACTCGTTTCAAGTGTCTGGACGATTCGCCCAGCGGAAGGAAAAGAACGCGCAATTTGCATCAATACGTGGCTGCTGCTCATTAATCCATTCATCATAATGTTTAAGTAGTTAATAAAGGCTAAAATGACGCCGACTTGAAGTGTGCCTTCATCTACCTTTATCGCTCCCATCCACAGTCCCGCGATAATCGCTATATTCACAACGAACATCATAATAGGCATTAACGTTAATATAAGCTGTTCAGCCTTCATATTTCGTTTCGTAAGCAAATCATTTACAATTTTAAAATTCTTCTTCTCATAATCATGGCGATTAAATGCTTTGATCACTCGAATACCGGCTAACATTTCTTGAAGCTTCGTATTCACCTGATCCATTGCTTTTTGGACATTCAAATAAAGCTTCCCTGACTTTACAGAAAAATAATAGATTAATAAGATCAGAATAGGAATTGCTACGAGTAATATAGGAAATAACTCTTTAGCTGTCATCCACACGATTACAACCGATCCGATAAACAACAATGGTCCCCTTACAAAAATACGTAATGTCATAATCACAGACTGTTGCATCGTCGTAATATCATTCGTCAAAATGGTGATTAATTTTCCAGTTCCAAATGAGTCGATATTTTGATTTGAAAATTGCTCCGTCTTTTTAAACACATCTTTGCGAATATCTGTTGCAAAATGAACAGCCGCTTTCGCAGCATAAATAGAGCTTCCTGCCCCGCCAATTAATCCAACGATTGCACTTACTAGCATGAAAAGTCCTAGTTTTATGACATAGCCATTATCTTGACTAGCAATGCCTGTATCAATCATCTTCTGCATAATCGTTGGTTGTAAAAGATCCATCACCACTTCAATACACATAAAAAGCGGCCCTAAAATAGCAAAAATGGTGTATGGCTTCATATATGGTAGTAATTTTTTTATGGCCTTCATTAAATTTCCCCTTACTTATTGCTGTTCTCTTTTAAACGATTGGTCATTTCTTCGATAAAGGCGATTAACTCAAGGACATTTTCACGATTGCCCCGTGCTTGCTTCACAGCTTTCCGAAATTCTTTTTCCCACTGCTCCATTGCTGCTCTCAGTTGTAGCGACTCTTCGGAATTTTTCCAGATCATCTTCTCTTTCCATTCAGTCCAAAAATCGCCTTCCATATTCCTGCTTAATTCATCTAACCGTTTTTTTCCATTTTCATTAATAAAATAAACCTTTTTATCAGATTCAATATGTAATTCAATCAAATGTTGTTCCAATAATTCTTGAAGTGCAGGATAGACTGTTCCAGCGCTTGCTGAATAAGCACCGTTCGATCGTTCCTCCAACTGCTTCATAATTTGATAGCCATGCATCGATTCTTCCTTTAATAAATGCAAAACAGCCAGTTGCACAAACCCTCTCCGTTTTCTCATTTCAATCCCCCTTTTTATATCGATAATTATAATCGATATATCGTTAATTAACAATCGTAATATATCTATTACAATTTTTAGGAAATATTATTGACAATCAAACTTTGCTTCGTTATTATTTATTCCAATAAAACTACTCGGAATTAATTGTTTTGAATATGATAAATAGAACGTTTTGATTTCAAACCATTTTTGGAGGGGAAAATGTTGGGGAGCTTATTTGTAAAAACAAAAACTCAAAAATTATGGATAGAAAAGCTGCATAGTAAAAAAGAAAGCTTTAAAAATCGTGCAGCTGAAGTGGATGAACTCGCAATCTTTCCAAAAGAAAATATTCATGAATTGGTAAAATTAGGATATTCGAAAATTACACTTCCGGAGGAATATGGTGGGGAAGGTTTGAAAGTATATGATATGATTCTTTTCCAAGAAACACTTGCAAGTTTCGATGCCAATACGGCACTTTCTATCGGCTGGCATGTTGGTGGGGTTGGTGAGATTTATGAAAATAAGCGTTGGAACGAGCAGCAGCTAAGCTTATTTGCAGAAGAAGTTGTGAAAGGAGCTTTAGTGAACCGAGCTGTGAGTGAGGCGCAAACTGGGAGTCCAACTAGAGGCGGCCGTCCTGAAACTTATGCGATTAAACAGGGCGACTATTGGATTATTTCTGGACGAAAAAACTTTACGACAATGTCTCCAGTATTAACACATTTTCTAACGTCAGCATGGATTGAAAAAAAACAAACAACCGGATTTTTTCTCATATCCAAAAATGTAGAGGGATTAAATATTGAAGAAACATGGGATGTGATCTCTATGAGAGGTACAGGAAGTCATGACCTTGTTCTCCAAAATGTAAAAGTTCCTAATTCCATGCTTGTTGAACTTTTTGAAGGGCCACGAGGGAATGAATTGAATGGCTGGCTTCTCCATATTCCGGCTTGCTATTTAGGCATTGCCCAAGCCGCACGAGATTATGCCATCCATTTTGCGAATCATCATTCTCCGAATAGTATTGCTGGGCCAATTAGCCAGTTGGAAAATGTACAGCGATTGATTGGCGAAATTGATTTAGAGCTTATGCAAACAAGACATTTCCTCTATAGTGTTGCAGAGGCTTATGATGATGAAGAAAGAAGAGTATATCTTACAAATGAACTCGGTGCTGTCAAACATGCTGTTACGAACTCTGCCATCTCGATAGTTGATAAAGCAATGAGAATTGTCGGCGCCAAAAGTCTTCAGCGAAGCAATCCTTTACAAAGATATTATCGGGATGTAAGAGCTGGCTTGCATAACCCCCCGATGGACGATATGACAATCAAAAAATTAGCTTTATCTGCAATTAAGTAAGCAGGACAGGGGAAAAGATTCATTATCCCATTTCATTTTTACTGGGTGTACGAATCTATCCCTCTGTCCCTATTTTATTTTTTCAGCTCTTTTCCAAAGTTCTCTACTTGATGTGGTTACGGCAAGTGCTCCTGCATTTATAGCACAGGCCATTTCATCGATTGTTTGCACAAGTCCGCCTGCAAGGATCGGAATTTCTATCTTTTGTGACATTTCTTTAATGACGCTAGGAATCACCCCAGGGAGAATTTCAACGTAATCTGCCTTTGAATTTTTCAAGATCATATAGCTTTTTTCAAGTGCTTGAGAGTCAAGAATGAAAACTCTTTGAATAGCAATTAATCCCTTTTGCTTTACCTTCAAAATGACATTCGATCTCGTTGAAATAATCCCGAATGGTTTTATCTCTTGGCATAAGTATTCAGTCGCATATTCATCATTCTTTAATCCTTGAACAAGGTCAGAGTGAATCAGAATTTTCTTCTTTTTCTCTTTTGACATTTGTGAGACCTGTCTTAATTGAGCAATATGAGTATCTAGAAAAATACCATACTCATAACTGCTGTCAAGAAAAGTTTCAAACTGTTTCATGTTTTTAACAGCTGGGATAATTCTTTGACCATTAAAGCTCATGTTCTCACCTTTCATAAAAATTTAGTTAATAGTTCGATTACTTCTTCTTCATCACTGCCATTTATCACTACTCGAATCGTCTCTCCTTGTCCGATCGAGGCTGTCATCATACTTAAAACACTTTTCGGATTATATGTTTTTCCACCGACATGAAACTCTACTATACTTTGAAATCCATTTAGTTTTTTAACAAGTTCAGCGGCAGGACGGGCATGAAGTCCCTTTTCTATCGTAACGGTTATCTCTTTTTCTATCATTATGCTCACCTCAACTATATGCTGCCTATCCTAATTTATTCAATCCTTTTGCACCTTCTGCTGCAGTGATTACTTCAGCTAAGTCACCGCCTACGCCTGATTCAACAATTGCCGCATAAGCACCTTCTACTAAAGGAGCATCAGCAATTTTTATATGCCAGCTCTCATCTAGCATCTCAAGCGCCATTTCTGCATTAAGAAGTGCACTACCTAGATCAAAAATAATCGCTACCCCTTTTTCAGAATAGACTGATTCAATGGCGCTTTTGATTTTGAATACATCTGTACCGATCTCTTCCTCTGCCGTGCCACCTGCAACAGCAAGTGGTACATCAGCTTGGATTTGTTTCAGTAAAGCTGCTAGCCCGTTGACAAGATCGGTGCTATGTGAAATGAGTACGATCCCAACATAACTCATATTCTTGCTCCTTTAAAAATGTTTGCTAGTTCATTGAAGAAATAATAAGATGAAGCTGCACCTGGATCAATATGACCAACTGAACGTGGACCAAGATAAGATGCGCGTCCTTTTTTCGCTTCTAAATGGGATGTATCTAGCATTCTTTCTTCTACAAAATCGGTAAACTCCTCCCAATCTAATTCATCTTTATGAATTTCAAGAAAATGGATGGCTGGCTCCCATACATCGATCATCGTCTTATCTCCAATAGCCGCTTTCCCTCTTTGCTTTAGGCCTTCTAGAGAAGCTGAAAGAGCCTCAATCAAGTCTGAAATCGTCATCTCTTGTTTGTCTTTCAACGGTAAAGCTGCTTTTAAAAAGACCGTACCATATAATGGACCTGATGCCCCTCCAATTTTCCCTAATAATGTCATCCCAATATCTTTAAATAAACTACCTAAATCTACATATGATGCTTGCGCCGTTTTTTGTGCTGCTTCTTTAAACCCTCTTGACATATTAATGCCGTGGTCCCCATCGCCAATTGCCTGATCAAGCTCTGTCAAATAGGCTTTATGCTTTTCATACGATTCACTTACATGTTGAATCCATGCTTTCGTTTCATTTATCCCGAATCCCATGATGGTTATCCCTACTTTCTAAAAGCTACTGTATCTGCTTTCGCGTCCAGCAGCTCAGTTAATTGATCATCGAGTCGAAGAAGTGTTATGGAGCAGCCTGCCATTTCAATTGAAGTCATATATTCCCCAATAAAGGTTTCATGTACAATGATTTCACGCTCTTTTAACACTTGAGCTAGTCTTCTATTTACAATATAAAGCTCCATTAAAGGTGTAGAGCCGAGTCCATTGATCAAGACGGCAACCTTGCTATTTTCCACTAATTGTAAATGGTTTACTATTTTTGATAATAAAATGTCTGTCACTTCATCTGCTGTTCTAATCGCCATTCTTTCGATTCCTGGCTCTCCGTGAATTCCAGTGCCAATTTCGATTTCATCTTCTCCAATTGAAAAACCTGGCTTCCCTGCAGCTGGCACTGTACATGGTGTTAAAGCCATTCCCATTGAGCAGAGATTTTCAATTACATGATTCGCTGTAGCTGCTACCTCTTCTAAAGAAGCTCCAAGTTCTGCCTTTGCTCCAGCAATTTTGTGTACAAAGATCGTTCCGGCAATTCCTCTTTTTCCGATCGTATACGTTGAATCTTTAACAGCAATATCATCGTTTACAATGACCTTTGCAACTTGAATGCCCTCTGCTTCCGCCAATTCTGCAGCCATTTCAAAATTCATGACATCGCCAGTATAGTTTTTAATAATGAGTAAGACACCTTTTCCACCATCCACTGCTTTAATCGCTTCAAACACTTGGTCTGGTGTTGGTGAAGTAAATACTTCGCCTGCTACCGCTCCATCTAGCATACCTAAGCCAACGAATCCACCATGTGCAGGCTCATGCCCGCTGCCTCCCCCACTGACGATCCCAACTTTTCCCTGCACTGGTGCATCAGCACGAACGATGACAGATGTATTTGGAACTTGCTTAAGCCTATTCGGGTATGCTGCTATAAAACCCTCAACCATTTCTTGCACAACTTGATCAGGATGATTAATTAGTTTTTTCATCTTTTATCCTCCTCTAATTTTTATGCTAAGGTTGATGAAAGATCTCCTAGTTGTTTTTACTACTAAATATTTATGCAAATATCATGCCAACTCAAAAAGTTTAGAGTTGCGCTCATAGATTACTCATTTTCGGGGAATTTTTCTCAAGCTTTTGATACTTTTTCCCAAGTAAATGCTCCAATCGATATTTTCTTAGCTTACTTGCAGCCGTTTTATGGGTTATTCCAAGTGCTTGAGCTAACTGATTATAGCTAGGATAGTGTGGTGCAGCCTGTTCAAAAATTTGTTTTTCATAGTGGGCTAGAGGCAAAATTTCATTATTGATTCGCTGACTAGGTGAAGCTTGTCCACCATTTCTAATATAATCAGGCAAATCTTTCATAAAAAGCGTCTGCTCTTCTGTTAATGCGATCGTCCGCTCAACAATATTTTGCAGCTCTCGTATATTTCCTGGCCAGTGGTAGCGCCCCATTGCTTCTAAAAAACCTGTTTCATAATATTTGATACTTTTTCCCAACTGAGCATTGAATATTTTTAGAAAATGATCGACTAATAACGGAATATCATCTTTCCGGCTCCGAAGTGGTGGTAAATGGATCGGGATAATATTTAACCGATAAAACAAATCTGCCCGAAACTTCCCTTCATCGACTAACTGTTGAATGTCTAAATGTGTGGCTGCAATGACTCGTACATTTAACTTTATAATTTTCTTTCCGCCTACACGTTCAATTTCTCTTTCTTGAAGAACTCGGAGAAGCTTTGACTGTAAATCTAAATCTAGATCCCCAATCTCATCAAGAAAGATCGTTCCATTATTGGCAAGCTCGAATTTTCCTTGATGCGTTTTGATCGCACCAGTAAACGCACCTTTCTCATGGCCAAATAATTCACTTTCAATTAAATTATGAGGAATAGCCGCACAATTAACACGAATGAATGGTTCCTTTTTCCGTTTACTTGATTCATGAATAGCCCTTGCGACAAGCTCCTTGCCTGTACCTGTTTCACCTGTTATTAAAACAGTTGAATTTGTCACTGACACTTTATTCGCTATTGTTAAGCTTTCTAGTAATATTTCACTGTTACCAATGATTGAGTGAAAAGCATGATTTAGCTGTAAATGCTTTGATAATTCTTTCTCCAAATACTCCGTTCGTTTTTCCATTACGTCTAATTTTTCCAACAATGCCTTCATTTCATTATAGGGGCTTAATGAGAGGACAATTCCTTGAAACTCCTGTTCTATGACAATTGGATTCATCGTTAAAATAAATAAACGTTCTTTTGAAAATCTCTTCATCATATTTACGGTTTTTTTCTCTTCCTTTAACTTCTTCCAATCCTTTTTGCTCATAAAGCTTTCAATCGATTTTTTTATGTGCATTTGTGAAAGAAAAAAATCCATCTGTTCATTCATGTACATAAAGTTTCCTGTTTTATCAGTTAAAGCAATGAGCTCAGAAACAGAGGCAAGCACAAGGTTCAAGCGCTCTTGTAGCTCCTTTTCTCTTTTTAACTCAAAATGAACTTTTTCTAAATAGGAGATATCTTGGAAAATGGAAACAGCCCCAATAATCATTGAATTAAAAAAGATCGGGGCCCGATTTACGAGAATGGTATAATTTTTTAATACTTGTTTTTCTGCAATATGCGTTTCACCTGATTGAAGTATTTCATGGAGCTTCGAGTGTGGAATCACTTCATCTGCACGTTCGTTTAATAGCTTGCTAGCTGGCATTTCAAACAGTTGTGCAGCAGCCTCATTCACAAAAATAATCATATTTTCTTTGTTAACAACAATCATCCCATTCGGTAAATTTGCAATGGCCTCCTGAAGGATAACAGAGTTCTCCATAAGAAGCCGATCGGTTTCCGTGTAACGATAATCTTCAAGTTCAGTCTGTTCAAATAACTGTTCAATTTTATATAAAATAGAGTCTGCAACTTCCTTGGCAAAACAGATCGTAAACTGCTCACCTTGCCCAATTTTTAGAGAGACTAATGATAGTAAGTTTATTACGTCCACTTGTTTTCCACGAAATTCAACAAAAATATTTTTTAATATTTCACTATCTTTTATTTCCTTTTTCAACATTGTGATAAGTGCAGCTGCAAGCCTAACATGTAGCCCGTTATTCCGATGAACAATAACCGTTAATTTTTGCATGAACTTGTCGCCCGCCTTTTGTGAAGCTCTATTTTTTCCAATTATTCTTAACTATATCAAACAATACAGGCTTTGTTCATTATTGTCCTCTTCCAAATGAAATTAACGGATCATAGCAAGTTCATTCTCAAGCTCTTTTTCACGTATATTTCTTGTTTCTTCATCCCAATGAAAATAATTACTCATATAGTCAATGACAGCCGCTTTATATGTTTGAACTAATTGAATATCAAATAAGATAGCGCCAGTTCTCCTGAAAAAGAAGTCGACTGGTGTAGCCGTCATTTCTGCTGCTAACGCATAATGAAGCTTGGCAAAAAGAGTTTTTGGCAAGCCGCTTTTTTCCAAATTCGTTGCATTTTCTTCAATGAATTGAAAGACAACAGGGACATTTGATCCATATAATGCTGCTAAATGATTCGCTTCTTCCTCTGTTAAGCCAACTGTTTGACCTGCTTTTGTTTGTTCTGCAATGTAGTTTAGCCATTTTGCTGAACCTCCAACATCACCACCAGAAATTCGTAAATCTCTCGTTTGACAGCTCTTAAAGGCCATTTTTTTCTCCTCTTTAAACTGATTTACAACGAGATCTACGATCGTTGCAGCCATTTTTCGATAGCCTGTTAATTTTCCACCTGCGATTGTGATTAAACCTGATTCAGATTGCCAAATTTCATCCTTTCTAGATATTTCCGACGGATCTTTTCCCTCTTGCCAAATAAGCGGTCTTACTCCAGCCCAGCTTGATTCAATATCATCATCGGTGATTCTTACTTCAGGAAACATAAAGTGAATGGCCGAAATAAGATATTCACGATCTTCTGCCGTCATCCTCGGGCTGATCGGATCAATGTCATAGAAAGTATCTGTCGTTCCAACATATGTTTTCCCCTCTCTTGGAATCGCAAATACCATCCGCTTATCTGGTGTATCAAAATAGACGGCTTGTTTAAGAGGAAAACGTGAGCCATCAATGACGATATGCACACCTTTCGTCAGTTTTAATGTTTTTCCATTATTCGAACTGTCTAATTCACGAATGGTATCAACCCAGGGACCTGTTGCATTAATAACTTTTTCTGCAGTCAAACGATATTTTTCACCTGTTAATTGATCACATACGAGCACACCAATAAGTCTGCCATTTTCGTACTGTAGCTCCTCAACCTTGGCATAATTTAATGCAAGCGCCCCATTTTCTACCGCCTTTTTTAAGACTTCGATTGTCAGTCTTGCATCATCTGTGCGATATTCAACATAATAGCCGCCGCCTTTTAGTCCTGCCTTCTTTAATAACGGCTCCTTTTGTAATGTTTCTTCAGCTGTTAACATCTTTCTCCGCTCTGTCTTTTTCACGCCGGCTAAAAAGTCATACACTCGTAAGCCAATCGATGTGCTGAATTTCCCAAAGGTCCCTCCAGCATGTAAGGGCAGGAGCATCCATTCAGGTGTTGTCACATGTGGGCCATTTTCGTAAACGATCGCTCTTTCCTTCCCAACCTCGGAAACCATTTTCACTTCAAATTGTTTTAAATAACGCAGACCTCCATGTATAAGCTTTGTTGACCGGCTTGACGTCCCAGCTGAGAAGTCCTGCATCTCGACAAGTGCTGTTTTCATTCCACGAGTTGCTGCATCTAAAGCAATACCTGCACCAGTAATGCCACCCCCAATTATTAGCAGATCATGATGGATCGTTTTTAACTGTGTAATAAGCTGATTGCGATCTTTATTCGAAAACTTGATCAATGACATCTCCTTCTTTCTAAGAAAAGCACAAGCACCTTATTTAGCAATGTATGAAGAAAGTTCATAAATTGCTATGGATAGGAGCTAAACACTCTTCTAAATTAAAAATTTAATCTATTCAAAGGCAGGAGAACAAAAAGACCACAAAATTCACTATCGATTGGGCGATAATGATTTTGTGGTCTCTCCGTTTCTCCTACCGAGCTATTAACTTACTTATATTATATCATAATTTTGTTTCGAAAAAATAGGGAGAGGTCTTATTTAAAAACCATTGTAGCTTGAACAGCTTTTTTCCAGCCGTCATAAAGTGAAGTTCGAGTTTCCTCTGTCATCACCGGCTCAAATGCTCGATCAATCGCCCATTGTGTTCGAATTTCCTCTTGAGTTTCCCAATAGCCGACAGCAAGGCCAGCAAGATAAGCCGCACCAAGTGCCGTTGTTTCGCTAATTACTGGTCTTTCAACTGGCACATTCAAAATATCGCTCTGGAATGCCATCAAAAAGCTATTTTGTACTGCACCACCATCGACCCGTAATGTTTTTAATTCGATACATGAATCAGCCTCCATTGCAGAAAGTACATCCTTCGTCTGGTAAGCCAGTGATTCTAATGTTGCGCGGACAAAATGCTCCTTTGACGTTCCTCTTGTTAAACCAAATATTGCTC
This sequence comes from Cytobacillus sp. Bva_UNVM-123, assembly GCF_046351715.2. Classification (NCBI taxonomy): domain Bacteria; kingdom Bacillati; phylum Bacillota; class Bacilli; order Caryophanales; family Bacillaceae; genus Cytobacillus; species Cytobacillus sp. Bva_UNVM-123. Next base: position 1,079,213 of record NZ_CM177772.1, on the reverse strand, counting down.
CTCTTACATCACTATCCCAATAAGGTGTTCCTAATCCAACAAATGCTGGTACGACATATACACCATCAGTAGACTCCACCTTTTCTGCATAGCCTTCACTATCTTTTGCATTTTTCAACATTCTTAATCCATCACGCAGCCACTGAATGGCAGATCCTGCAACGAAAATACTACCTTCTAAAGCATATTCAATTTTTCCATTAATGCCCCAGGCGATTGTTGTAAGCAAACCATTTTTTGATCGTACTGCGTTATCTCCCGTATTCATTAACATAAAACAGCCTGTTCCGTAAGTATTTTTTGCCATACCTTTTTCAAAGCATGCCTGACCAAATAAAGCAGCCTGCTGATCGCCTGCCGCTCCAGCAATGGGTACTTCATGTCCAAAGAAATGATAAGTAGTTGTTTTTGCGTATATTTCCGAAGATGGTCTTACTTCTGGAAGCATCGCCTTTGGAATCGTTAGGATTTCAAGGAGCTCATCGTCCCACTTCAAATCATAAATATTAAATAATAATGTTCTTGAAGCGTTGGAATAATCAGTTACATGGGCTTTTCCTCCAGAAAGCTTCCATATTAGCCATGTGTCAATTGTTCCAAATAAGAGCTTTCCTTCCTCTGCCTTCTCTCTTGCTCCTTCAACATGATCAAGAATCCATTTTACTTTTGTGCCAGAAAAATAAGAATCAATTAATAATCCTGTCTTTTCACGAAATAGCTCGTTATAGCCCTTCTCCCTCAATTGCTCACAAATTTCATTCGTCTGTCTAGATTGCCATACAATTGCATGATAAACTGGTACACCTGTTTCCTTATCCCAAACAACCGTCGTCTCACGCTGATTCGTAATCCCAATTCCTTCAATCTGTTCTGGCTTTACGCCTGACTCAGAAAGAACACTTGCAATAACCGCAAGAATGGAACCCCATATTTCATTCGCATTATGTTCTACCCAACCTGGCTTCGGAAAATGCTGCGTAAACTCCTTTTGGGCAATATGAACGATTTCACCTTTCTTATTAAAAAGAATAGCTCTTGAACTTGTCGTTCCTTGATCTAAAGACATAATAAACTTTTCCATTATTCTCCCCCGTTCAATTTTTTTAGTTTCTTGGAACAAGCTAAGCTGCGACTTTCGATGTGTCTGTATCTTTAAATTTATTTTTACTAACTACATATACTAAAAATAGTACTACGACCGTTATGCCTAATACAATCCAAGTCGTACTTGTGAATTTTCCTAAGAAAGCCATTTGATAAAAGATGGTTCCAAGTGATCCACCGAGCATCGGTCCAACAATCGGAACCCAAGCATAACCCCAATTTGATTTTCCCTTTCCTGGTATCGGAAGAAGAAAATGAGCAATTCTTGGCCCAAGATCACGGGCTGGATTAATGGCATAACCGGTAGTTCCACCCAGCGACATCCCGATGACAACGATTAATAATCCAACAGCTATCGGATTTAAGCCATCTGTAAATTGATTCGCTCCAATGAAAAGAAGGCCAAGAACAAGAATAAATGTACCTATCATTTCACTTAATAAGTTGGCAAATGGGTTAGGAATGGCAGGACCTGTTGAAAAAACAGATAATTTTGCGCCTTGATCATCTGTTGCCTTCCAATGTGGCAAATAATGAAGAAAGACAATAACTCCCCCTAAAAACCCACCGAGTATTTGGGCAAGAATATAACTCGGCAAATCCCCCCATGGGAAATCACCATTGATCGCAAGACCTAATGTAACAGCTGGATTCAAATGAGCACCACTAATTGAACCTACAGCAAATACCCCCATTGTCACAGCTAGACCCCAAGCTAGCGTAATGACAATCCACCCACCTCCATTTGAATATGTTTTCTTTAAATTGGCGCCAGCAACTACTCCACCCCCAAAAACAATTAAAATCATCGTTCCTACTAATTCACCCATAAATGCTGTCATATTTTTTCTCCTTTCCCTTTTGGAAGCTTTTTGCAACAAAAAAGGAGATCCACAACAGAATAAACCTTTTCTAAAGGCTAAACTGTGTGAATCTCCAAATCTCCGTCACAAATTATTAACTTGTTAGTTGAAGTATACTAGCTACTGAAAACGCTGTCAATAGAATTTTTTGAATATTGAACCGACATGATTTGCATGTTTTAAATCCGCATTATTCTTCATTTTTTTGTGTTTTTACGATTAATACATCACAATGTGCGGACCGGGCAATATTTTCTGACACACTCCCGATAAACATATGCTCAACAGCATTCAAGCCTGTTTTTCCACATATAATCAAATCCGCTTTAATCACTTTCTTAGCTTTCTTCGTAATCGCTGCTTTCGGAGAGCCAAATTCCAATAAGGTGCTTACCTTTTGAAGTCCAGCCTCCTTAGCCTTTTTCAAATACCGCTGTAAAAGTTCATTGCCAAACTTTTCGGCTCTTGCTTTAATTGAGGCAGCATCAGATGGATATACTCTTAGTTCATAAATATGTACAATATGCAATTCCGCATCATTTCGCTTTGTGATTTCAATTGCTTTTTTAAAAGCCCAATCCGCTTCATCCGATCCATCAACTGCTACGATGATATTTTTATAAGTTAAACTCATTCTCATCTCCTCCTATTATCGATTTTAACTATTTTTATTTAAATTGGAATCTTTATTTCGAAGTTTATTAAAAATTTTGTCACTTCTTTCTTTTGCTCGTTCATGAACACAAAAAAAGAGGGTATCCCAAAGTATAACTTAGGGCACTCTCTTTATCTATGTTCTTATTAACCTGTATGTTGATTTCCGTTCCAGACGCTTCGCTTTCCGCGGGGCAAACGCTGAGCCTCTCGTCACTTACGCTCCTGCGGGGTCTCACCTGTCCGCTTTTCCCGCGGGAGTCTTCGCGTCTTCCACTCCAATCAACTCAGCGTAAAAATTAGGATGAACTTTGACATAAAAATCGTTAATTTAATTATTTCTTCTTTTTGATTCTCTTAGATAATCTTCCAAGTGCAAAAGCCCCAGCTGCTACACCGATAACTGTATTCGTCCTTTTATTAAATACTTGCTTCACAACAAGATTTAAGTTTTGTGGTCTTTCAGCAAGGCGGCGCATGAAATAGCCATACCAGTCTTTTCCAAAAGGCACATATGTGCAGAAGTTATAGCCTTCACTTGCTAATTTATATTGAAGTTCTTTTCTGAAACCATAAAGCATTTGGAATTCAAATTTATCATTTGGAATTTGATTCTTTTTCACAAATTCTTTCACATGATTAATAATATTATGGTCATGTGTTGCAATTGATGTGAATTTTCCGTTCAGCAAATGCCACTCAATTAACTTAATATAGTTTGCATCAATGTCTTTCTTATCTTGATATGCATATTCATCCGGCTCTTTATATGCACCTTTAACAATGCGAAGACGGAAATTTTTATACTTTTGAATATCTTCTTCAGCTCGATAGAAATAAGCTTGAATAACAGTGCCAACATTATCATAATTCTTCGAAAGATCATCTAGAATATCGAAAGATGGCTGTAAATGACCATAGTCTTCCATATCGAAGTTAACAAAGATATCATAACTGTTTGCTTTTGCAACAATTTCTTCTAAATTACTTAAGCAGAAGTCATAATCAATATCTAACCCTAATTGCGTTGGTTTTAGTGAAATATGAGCATCGACTTTATGCACATGAATCGCTTCAATTACGGCAAGGATCTGTTCTTTTGCTTCTGTAGCCTCTTCTTTTTTGAAGACAAACTCACCTAAGTTATCAACTGTACATGAGATTCCATGTGCATTTAATTCTTTAATACTTTGGATCGTTTCTTCTATATTCGTTCCCGCAACGACATTTTGCGCACCTAGCTTTAAGCCATACTTTTTCGCTGCACTATTAAGAAATTGGTTTTGGGAAAGGCCCATAAATAGATCTTTCAACATAGCGATAACCCCTAACTGTTATTTTTTCAAAATAATTATAGCATATATTAGTAATAATTTTATTTTAGAAATATCACATTATCCATAATTATTTTTATTATGATACTTCAATTGGAAAAATAGCAATGGGTATATTTTCAAGTGCTATTCTTCAGCTTTTTTAAAATGCTCTTTTCGCATATATTGTTGATTTCCCTTTAAATTTTGCCCGTTGATTTCCGCTTCGGGTACGCAGCGATCGCAGGGAGGGACGTGAGCCTCCTCGGCGCTTGCGCCTGTGGGGTCTCACGCTTCCCTCCATTCCCGCAGGAGTCAAGTACCCTCCGCTCCAATCAACTCAGATAACAAAACAAAAATTGCACTAAAAAGTTAGAAAAACTTAGTGTTTGCCAGTCCTTTCGGCAAATGCCTTAGCTTTTCTTATGCGGTATTGTAAACGCTACTATTATTTAAACTTCAAATCACTTTAGCACGTTAATAACTTAAACTTTCATATAGGCAAGAAACTTTACGAATACAGCCTAAAAAATAAAGCCTATTTCCTTAATAGGAAATAGACTCTTCAAGAATAGTGATTGCTTCCATTACACGATTCGGTGTGATTGGTCCAAGTGGCATGACATGGATTGATTCTTCTTGCACAGTTGATTTTTCGGCAATTCTTGCAATGACGTTTTTATCGATTTTGGCAACACCTAAATCGGTTAGCGATACTGGTAGTTTCAGCTTGCGATAAAAAGGGAGTAATTGCTGAATCTCATCCAACTTTTCTTCTAGAACAAGTTGAACTAAAATGCCATATGCAACTTTTTCCCCGTGTAAAGCGTGGTGAGTTTCCTTGATGACTGTTAGTCCATTATGAATGGAATGTGCACCTGCAATTCTTCCATAACGATCACCAAATCCTCCTACCATTCCCCCGAGTACGATAATCGTCTCAACTACTTTAATAAAATCATCATTTAATCTCCCTGCTTTGACAGCACTAATAGCTCCTTCTGAATGCTTAAGAAGTAAGTCCTTACACTGTCTCGCCGTATAAAAAGATATTTGCAGCGGAACCGGCTTATTTTCTAAACTCTCCATCTGCACATTTGCTTCATACCACTTTGCCAGCGTATCACCAATCCCTGCAATAAGCATATTTAATGGAGCAGCGAGTAATATTCTTGGCTCTACAAGCACAAGACTTGCACCAACTGGATAAATATCAAACCGTGAAAATCTCCCGAATTCGTCGTAAATTACACTTACTGGTGTCCACGGAGAACAATTGGATGCGAGCGTCGGAATAAGGATTGATGAGCGATTTGTTGCTTCACCAACAGATTTTACAAGATCAAGTACTTTTCCACCGCCAACCCCGATAATGGCGTCGAATGATTGATCATGAACCATTTTCGCAATGACAGCAATTTCTTCTAAAGAACATTCTCCACTATACGTATATTCTTCAGATGATACTTCAGTAAATTTCGGAAAAAATAGTTTAGCCGCTTTCCATGATTTTTGTCCGTGAACGATAAGAACCTTCTGAAGTTTTCGCGCTAATAGCTTTACCTCTAGCTGTTCTAATATTCCTTCTTGTAGAATATATTCACTCGGCGCTCCATGAACAGTAATTGTGTCCATTTTCAATCCTCATTTCTAAGCAATTACTTCTTCATCCATTCAGGCTTGCCAAAGCCTTTAAATTCTTCATCGATTACTTTTTCAAAGTCTGCTGATTCGATTACCTCTTGAATATCTTTAGCAAATTGAGCGTCCTTGTTTTCTGTTTTTACCGCTACGATATTGCGATATGGATCAAGCATATTCTCAAGTGTTAATGCACTAAGTAAATCCATTTTTGCAGCTAATGCAAAGTTACCAGGTACTGCAGCTAGATCTGCACTATCTACTGAGCGTGGAAGCTGACCTGCCTCAATCGGCTGGAATACGAGGTTATTCTTATTTTCAATAATATCCTTTTCAGAAACAGTCAGCGGATTTGCATTTTCATCCACTTTAATTAAGCCTTCATCTTGAAGAGTATTGAATGCACGAGCTCCATTTGTTGGATCATTTGGAATGGTTACTGTTGCTCCGTCTGCTATTTCATCTAAAGATTTAAATTTATTTGAATAAATACCCATTGGAGCAGTTGGAACAGCAATTAAGGCTGTTAAATCCATCTTATTTTCTTTCGCAAAATTTTCTAAGTAAATAGAGTGCTGGAATAGATTTGCTTGAATATCATCATTATTTAAAGCTTTATTCGGTTGAATATAGTCACTAAATTCTACTATTTCTACTTTATAGCCTTTTTTTTCAAGGCCTGGAATAATCGCTTTTTTCAACATATCACTGTATGGTCCAGCAGTGGCACCAAATTTAATATTCTTTGAATCTGAGCTTGTCTTATCACTGCTTGAAGAACTGCCACATGCAGCTAGTGCTCCTACCACAACTAATAAAATAATTGCAACAAACCATTTTTTCATTAATTTCTCCCACTTTCTTATTACTTTTTATCTTTTATCTACAACTTTGGCGATAAAATCACCGAAAAGTTGAATAAACTGAACTAAAACAATTAAGATGACAACCGTAGTAATCATGATTGTATCGTCATAGCGATAGTAGCCGAATCGAATGGCTAAATCACCAATTCCTCCGCCACCAACCGTTCCGGCCATCGCGGAAAACCCTATTAGACTTATTAGTGTTAAAGTGATACCTGAGATAATCCCAGATCTTGCTTCAAGCAGAAGCACATCCTTAATGATCATTCTTGGAGTAGCACCTGCAGCAATCGCGGCTTCAATGACCCCTTTATCAATTTCTCGTAAAGCTGATTCAACAATACGAGCAAAAAAAGGGATGGAAGCTACAGAAAGAGAAACACTTGCAGCTGTTGGGCCAATTGTTGTACCGACAATAAAACCGGTAATTGGAAGCAAAGCTACCAACAATATAATGAATGGGACAGAACGAATGAGATTAACGACAAAACCTAAACTATTTTTGATAATCCGATTTTCTAAAAATAAGCCTTTATCCGTAATGTATAAAAGAACGCCCATCGGCAATCCGATGATAATGGCGATAACTAATGAGATTGAAATCATATAAATCGTTTGAATGAACGCTTTATTAATATCTGGCACTAACTCCATTAAGTGAGCAAAATCAAATCCCATCTCGCAGCACCTCCACTTGCACGGCTCTCGTTTCAATATAATGAAGAGCCGCATCTACCTCTTCTTGCAGCCCTCTCAGCTCCATAATAAAAATTCCGAGCGGCATTTCTTGAATATATTCGATGGAACCATGAAGGAAATTGCCTTTTACATTATGTTTCTGGAGCATGTCTGAAATAACGCCTTCACCAGCGATTCCTCCTTTAAACATCACCTTCACTATCGGTCCCACACAATTCTTCAAGATAACTGCAGGTATTTCAAAGGAAACAACACTTGCAATAAACTCTTTCGTAAGCTCCTCCTTAGGGTTAGCGAAAATATCATACACTGCCCCTTCCTCGATCACCTTTCCACCCTGCATGATTGCCATTCGATTGCATATTTCCTTCACGACATCCATTTCATGTGTAATTAAAACAATCGTAATATTGAGCTCTTGATTTATTTTTTTTAATAAAGTTAAGATCGATTTTGTCGTTTTTGGATCTAGTGCAGATGTCGCTTCATCACATAATAGAACATTCGGATTGTTCGCAAGTGCTCTAGCGATTGCAACTCGCTGCTTTTGCCCCCCACTAAGTTGAGAAGGATAAACATCTTTTTTATCAGAAAGTCCAACCATTTCAAGTAATTCTTCAACTCTAGCTTTAATATTTTTTTTGGGAACATTTGCAGCTTTTAATGAAAAAGCAATATTATCAAATACTGTCTTTTGGCTAATTAAATAAAAATGTTGAAAGATCATGCCGATTTTTAATCGGGCTAAGCGCAGTTGCTCTCCTTTTAAAGACGTAAGATCGCTTCCGTCTATTACAATTTTTCCTGAAGTAGGTCTCTCTAATAAGTTAATACAGCGGAGCAACGAGCTTTTTCCAGCTCCTGAATAACCTACAATTCCATAGATTTCTCCTTTTTGAATCGTTAATGAAACATGATCCACTCCAATAATGGTGCCATTTTTCGTTTTATATTCTTTTGAAAGATTTTGAATGTCAATCATCGTTTTACCTCTTTTTTCTGCGATAAATAAGTATTCAGACATAGAAAAAGCCTCTTTCAACTGAAAGAGGCATCGAAACAAAGCTACATATTTCGACTTATCTTTCAGAATGAAACACATTCTGCAGGAATTGGCACCTTCCCATTAAAGGGGGTTGCCGGACGTCATAGGGCCTAGTCCCTCGGTCTCTCTGGATAAGTTACATGATTAAATTAATAACTATGATAATACAAACCTATTTCAAACTTGTCAATCATTTAAACCTTTATTCTTTCCTTGGAAGATGCTTTCATCCCAATTAAACCGCTACAATAATGGATTTTATAATTTTTTTTAATATTGTTTATCTGTTTATTATTTATTATATAAGTCAGTCCGTCTATCTTGGAAAACAGGTATTGTATTCCTTACACGCTCCACCTCTTCTAAATCAAGCTTTGCATAGTAAAGACCTTCCTCTGTTTGATTGCCTAAAAGAATCTCTCCCCAAGGAGCAATAACCATAGAATGCCCATTGAATTCATTATTTGGATTCGTACAAACAGGATTAACTGCAACAATATAACATTGATTCTCAATGGCACGAGCTTGTAAAAGTGTTTGCCAATGATCAATCCGCAGCTTCGGCCATTGGGCAGGAATAAACATAATTTTTGCCCCCTTTAATGTGTGGGTGCGAAACCATTCTGGAAAACGGAGCTCATAGCAAATGACCCCTCCACAAGTTATTCCATCTAATTCAAACAAGTTATCACTTTGTCCTGGCTGCAAAAATAAATGTTCATCCATTAATTTAAATAAATGGGCCTTATCATACTGTGCCGAGATTTTTCCACTTCGGTCCACAACATACATCGTGTTAAAAAAGCCAGCTTCTCTTTTCGTTGCTACCGAACCGCCGACGATATTGATTTGATATTCTTTCGCAAGCCATGATAACAATTGTTTTGTTTTCTCACCATTTTCATCCGCTAATGTCGCTAATTGTTCAAGCGCAAAGCCCGAATTCCACATTTCGGGAAAAATTACGGTATCCGCCTGAGCTTTTGCGGCTTCTTCGACATATTTTTCCACGGTTAAAAAATTTTTCTCTGGATCTGCAAATACGATATTCATTTGTACACAAGCAATTTTCATTTTGCTTCCCCCTAGACATTTTTAACTAAAGACTATAGAATTTTGAATTAATTCGCAATCAATATCATCTCGCTTAGATATCAATAATAGATTATTTTTTAGGAGTGCTGTGTTAATGAATGTTGTTGATTCTTGCCTTATGTGTATGTGTGAACGGGTTTTATTCGGTACGAATAACGTAGAGAACACGCGTGCTTATAAGGCGGTACATAGATCAACATTAACGTATAACAGAGCCTTTAGGAAAGGGGTTTATCATGGAATATTCAGAGCGTTTAAAAAAACTTCCCGTTCAATTTTTTGCAACTCTTGTTGAGAAAGTTAGCAAAGCTATCGAAGAGGGACGTGACATTATTAATTTGGGGCAAGGTAACCCTGATCAGCCCACACCTCCCCATATCGTTAAAGCATTACAAACGGCTGCCGAAGATCCGAAAACACATAAATATTCCCCATTTCGCGGGATTAGAGAATTAAAAGAAGCAGCAGCTGCATTTTATCAAAAACAATATGATGTTCAGATTGATCCCGCCACTGAAGTTGCCGTTTTATTTGGAACGAAAACTGGGCTTGTTGAGCTGCCAATGTGTTTGTTAAATGAAGGCGAGTTAATGCTGCTGCCCGATCCAGGCTATCCTGATTATTTATCAGGTGTTGTATTAGCAAATGTTCAGTATGAAACCTTCCCATTAAAAGCAGAAAATCATTTTTTACCAGACTATGAAGCGATTCCAACTGAGCAAAGAGAAGCAGCAAAGCTGATGTATCTTAACTATCCGAACAACCCGACAGGTGCTACTGCTGATCTTGCTTTTTTTGAAGATACAGTCGCTTTTGCAAAAGAGAATCAAATTGTCGTATTACATGATTTTGCCTATGGAGCGATCGGATTTGATGGCAAAAAACCTGTCAGTTTTCTCGAAGTTGAAGGGGCAAAAGAAGTAGGAATCGAAATGTATACGTTATCGAAGACATATAATATGGCTGGATGGCGAGTTGGATTTGCCGTAGGAAATCCAAAAATAATTGAAGCGCTCAACCTTATTCAAGATCATATGTATTGCAGCCTCTTTCCCGCCGTTCAAAAAGCAGCAGCTGTTGCGTTAACTGCTAACCAGCAATGTGTCGAAGAGCTTGTTTCCCGATATGAAAGTCGACGAAATGTGCTAATAGAGGAATGCCAAAAAATTGGCTGGAAGGTTGAAGCTCCGAAAGGTTCTTTTTTCGCATGGCTCCCAATTCCATCCGGTTTTACAAGTGAGACATTCTCTGATTACTTACTTGAAAAAGCGAACGTAGTAGTAGCTGCAGGTAAAGGATTTGGCGATTATGGAGAAGGATATATCCGTGTAGGCTTGTTAGTGGATGAAGGAAGAATTGTTGAAGCTGTAAAGCGAATCGGAGAGCTTAAGTTATTTTAGAAGAAAGCTTCTCATAGGTCATAGCCTATAAGAAGCTTTCTCATTTTAAGCAAGCTTCCCGCCGCTTTTACTGAATTTGATAATTCCCTCTGCTGCCCGGTACGCTAATGCCCCAAGAGTCCCTGTTGGATTGTAGCCGCTATTATGTGGAAACGAGGACGCTCCGACAACAAAGACATTATCTGCATCCCACATTTGTGAATACGTATTAACTGCTGATATTGTTGGATCAGTTCCCATTATAACACCACCGACATTATGGGTGGTTTGGTATGGTACAATATTATAATCGGCAAGCTTACCATAATTCTCGATAATATCAGCACCCATTTCCTTCATTACTTTATCGCTTTGCTCGTTTAAGTAGTCATTTAATTTCCGATCTTGCTCAGTAAAATTATAGGTCATTCTTAGCAATGGAACACCGTAGGCATCTTTGAATGTTGGATCCAAATCGAAATAATTGTTTCTATGTGGCATAGAAGCTCCTTCAAACCAAGAATCAATTGTCCGAGTAAAATATTTAATAGAATTCTGTTTAAACTCCTTCCCCCATAGCGGTGTTCCGGAGGGGACAGGATTTGTGCCAATTGGACGAGCCCCAGATTGAGTAACGACATAGGATCCTCCGTGAATAAAATCAAGATCACTATGATCGAAGTTGTCACCGTTAAAATCATCTACTACTGTACCAAGTGAACCAGCACCCATATAGGAATTAAATCTTTCCTTTTCAAAAAATCCAGTAGTACCTGGATTGAGCTGGTAGCAATAATTTTTGCCAATAACTCCTTTTCCTGTTTTTGGATCATATGGCTTTCCAAGCTTCGAAACAAGCAAAAGCTTGGCATTATTCAATACATAACTTGATAAGACAACAACATCTGCTGGCTGGATCATTTCCTCTCCAGACATTGTATCAATATATCTTACACCTGTCGCTTTCCCTCCACTATGCAAGATTTCAATAACATTTGCATGAGTTTTCAGCTCAAAATTTCCTGTTTTCGTAGCAGTTGGAATAACGGTCACAGTCGGATCTGATTTAGCCCCATATTCACAGCCAAAGCGTTCACAGAAAGCACAATATTGGCAGGCATTAAGCTTCTCTCCATCTGGATTCGTATATGCCTCGGATACGTTACCAGCTGGCATGGCAAATGGATGTAATCCTAGCTTTGTTGCTGCATCTCTAAATTTATTCGTCATCACTGTACTTTTCAATGGGGGAGTTGGGTAATCATTGCTGCGTTTTCCCCCTAGCGGATTTGGTTCACCTGAGATTCCACATGTTTTTTCAAATTTATCGTAGTATGGCTCTAGCTCATCATAGGTAATTCCCCAATCTTGGATTAAGTAATCATCTTTTATTTTTGATTTGCCATAGCGTTCAATTGTTTTAGTTTTAATCTCAAAATCATATGGGAGAAAGCGGAAAGTATGTCCATTCCAGTGAACGCCTGCCCCGCCAACACCTTGACCTAATAGAAATGAACCTAATTGCCTCATTGGCAATGCTCTTTGATCGAGTTTATTCCGAAACGTAATCGTCTCCTTCGAAACATCCTGCATTAAATCATAGCGGATTGCATATCTTAGTTCATCATGAATCATGGCGAAATTTTGCGTATTTCGGTTTCCTCCTCGCTCAAGACCAACAACTTTTAATCCGCTCTTCGTACATTCGGCTGCAATAATCCCCCCAGCCCAACCAACACCAACTGTTACGACATCCGTTTTTGGTAATGTTTTTGCCAAATTAACCTTCCTCTCTTACTAAAGAATGGTGTATTAACCCTTAACTAAATTGATTTCTTAACTTTTACTTTTATCACTACGGTATTTTTATGGCTGCTGTTTACTTTGAGATGGCATATGAGAATGAAGACTGCTTGGTTCAATGACAAGAAAATCCTTCGCCTCGATTTTATCCAAATAAGTCATTTGATTTCCTGGATACTCCTTCATTTTCCAGCCCCCCATATCGAGATTGCCACCATATAATGGGTCTGCATAAGCACCTTCTAGAACGGACATCCTCAGCAATTTAAAGAAATCATTTGAGGTTATCCCTTGCATGTCCACTTTTCCTGTATCAAAAGCAGTTAAAACTTCATCCTGCTCTTGATCAGTCAGCTCTGTAAACTTTTTCTTGTACTTCTCTTGACTATAGCTTTGAATTTTTGCAATTCCTTGGCTAAAAATTTCATTTCGTCTTAAATGGGACTGAAAGCCTTGTGTATCTAACCCTTTATAAAAAGGACCCATCATGTAATCCCTTGCATTATTGCCCCATGTCCCTGCTAATTGATGGTCAATATAATAAGGAACATCTAAATCAATAGCCCCAGGACCGAGATCATCGGCTGGAAAAATTCGTTCAGTTGCTTGTGATAGAACTTTAAAGTCCTCGGGATTGGAGAAATACATTAACGCTTGAGAATAGCGTTCTACTTGGCCATTCCCTACATTTCCACCTATTTTTGTCCCTGTATTCGGTTTTATAAATTGCTGTGTAATTAATCCTCCTAATATTCCACCACCGATTGCTCCTCCTGCTACATAGCTTCCTTTACGAATAAAGTCTCGACGGGACATTTGATCTTTTGAGTTTTGCTCACTCATTTCTCAATCACCACTTTCGTAATAAATACTTTAAAGTTATTCTTTTCCAGTCATTATAAAAATATACCAATATTAAAAGCCTCAACGGATATTGTCCATAGTAAAAAAAGAGCCTATTCTTCCATTTGAGGAATAAGCTCTTTTCTATACACTTAGATTTCCCTGTTAACTAAAAAAGTTTAAGAATTTGGAATGCTCCTCATCCTTAAACCTTTCTTTTTGATTTCACTATTAGTTATTTTTATTAAAATGCATTCGTGCTTTTAGTGCAATATCTTCCGGTGCTTTGTACGTAAGGGGCTCTTGATGAAGAGATTGGAAAAAGTTAATATCACTCGTATCAAGCATTCCGAACGTAAAACGCGGGATGAGGCGGGCATGAATAGACTGCTTCGATTCCTCATCTACTGATACATTTAGTGCCATATTAAAGCTTGCAAATCCTTGCTCTATTAATGAAGAGAAAACCCCTAACAGCCCTTCCGCAAAGTTCTCCCAATCTTGCTCTTCAATACTAGAGATGGAGTATTTTTGAGGAAAAATGGCCATGAAATCGTTTTGACCCTTTGGTGCATATGCATGCATCCAAGCGACATTTCCTCTTTCACCAATCCATCTTTCTCCTATCGTTTTTTCCGCATCATATAGGGCTAATAACAAGTCTCCTTCATAAGCCTTTTGCTTTTCCTCAATAAGCTTCTGATAGTTTGTTGCAGCGTCCGACGCAATAACCTGAATATGAGGATGAAGGATGCTCCCACCTGAATAAGGGAGATAATTCCAATTGATTGATGCGTAGCGAAATTCTGGGTCAGTCTCTATGATCTTTTGAATATAGTCTTGTGCTGCTAAAAAAGCGTCTTTTAACAACTCTACTGTAAATTCCTCTAAACGAATATAATGTTTGCCCGAAAAAATGACAACGCCATTATGCTTACTATATGGGAAAAGATTCGGAAAAACAGTCGCTTCCCCTTTAAAAATCCTGCCTTTCTCAGCAATTTCTTTTGGAAAATGAGGTGTCATTTTTAAGACATTTTCTGGACAAAACGGACACTTAGCCCCACCTGTTTCCTCCGCTATCTTCGTATAATCTGGTGCTTTGGGAGCCAGACCCCCATCAAACACAATTCGCGACGTCTCCCCTGTCACTGGGCAAATTCGAATCTCCGTTTTACGTTTAATCAAGTTTCCCTGATTATCGCTAAACTTAAACCATTCTTCCCTCTTCTGAAACTTTAATGTCATTATTCCTTCTCCCACCTTCCAACGTTAATATAGGTATTTATTCAATACTGAACATAAAATACCCTTTTCAGCCAGCTTAATCATAAAGAAAGTCAGTCTCCTCCAGTAAAGAATACTGAAGAAAACTGACTCTTCATTCATTAGTGATGTGTTAATGTTCGCTTCAAAAATTCCCTCGTTCGTTCCTGTGTTGGATGATTAAATATTTGTTCAGGTGTCCCTTCTTCAGCAATAACCCCTTTATCCATAAAGACAACCCGATCAGATACTTCCTTTGCAAAGCCCATTTCGTGCGTTACAATTAACATCGTTAACCCACTTTCAGCCAGCTCTGCCATGACCTTGAGCACTTCTCCTACCATTTCGGGATCAAGAGCTGAGGTTGGCTCATCAAACAACATAACATCTGGTTCCATCGAAAGGGCGCGAGCGATAGCAACTCGTTGTTTTTGACCGCCTGATAATTGCTTCGGCTTTGCATTCACATATTTCTCCATTCCGACAATCTTCAAATATTTCATCGCTACCTTTTCAGCCTCTTGTTTCGAACGCTTTAATACTTTTATTTGTCCAACAATACAATTGCTCAAAACATCATGATTATTAAATAAATTAAACTGTTGAAATACCATTCCTAGCTTTGTTCGATACTCATAAATATCATGCTTATCATCCAAAATGTTTTCGCCATGATAAATAATTTGACCGCCACTTGGTTTTTCTAATAGATTTATACAACGAAGAAGAGTAGATTTACCAGATCCTGATGAGCCGATAATGCATACAACCTCGCCTTTATTTACTGAAAAATCTATATCTTTTAATACTTCATGCGTTCCAAAGGATTTGCTTAAATGCTGAATATCGATTACTTTTTCCAATGTGCTCCTCCTTCTGCTAATCATACTTACCTTTGCACTTTTGACTAATGTTCTTTTCGCATATATTGTTGTTTTTGCATTTAAATTTTGCCCGTTGATTTCCGCTACGGGCGCTTGCTTTCCGCGGGGAGGGACGTGAGCCTCCTCGGCGCTTGCGCCTGTGGGGTCTCACGCTTCCCTCCATTCCCGAAGGACATTGAATAAACATCCTTGAATGAACATCGCACGAAGGAAATGCGAATGCATTTTCGAGGAGTCAAGTACCCTCCGCTCCAAACAACTCAGATAATTAAACAAAAATTGCACTAAAAACCAACAAACTTTACGAAAACAGCCTTCACTAAAAATCCATTGCAAAGTTAAAGAGACTTTTGTTCTTTCATGCTATAATTTTCTGGTCCATCTAATTTTCTTTCAAAATAACGTAAAATTAATGTCACACTAAATGTCATCACGAAGTACAAAATACACGCAACAAAGAATGGTTCAAAATATTTAAAGCTAATGCCTGCAACGGTCTTTGTTTGGAAATATAATTCCGTTACACCAATAACATTCAGCACAGATGTATCCTTTATATTAATAATAAACTGATTTCCTGTCGCAGGTAATATATTGCGGATAACTTGCGGCAATACGACATTCAGCATCGTTTGAACGTGATTCATTCCAATGGCTTGAGCCGCTTCAAATTGACCCTTATCAATCGAAATAACACCACCGCGAACGATTTCTGCCATGTATGCTCCAGTATTAATGGAGACAATCACGATTGCTGCAAACGTACGATCCATATCAATGCCAAAAGCTAAGGCAGAGCCATAATAAATAACCATTGCTTGCACAATCATCGGTGTTCCTCGGAAAAATTCGATATAAATAGATAAAATAGCATTAACCACTTTTAAAAATATTCGTTTTACTCTTCGTTCTGGCACGGGAATCGTACGAATCACTCCAGCCAATAAGCCGATAATGGCTCCAATAATTGTTCCTATAATCGCGACAAAAAGTGTCATCCCTGCTCCCCGAAGGAACATCGGCCAATTGTTTGCAACCATCGTTAAAATATACTCTAAACTCATACTTTCCCCCCTAAATAGAAATGCTGAAGCGCCTTGGGCAGCCCCGACAAGCATAAGACAAGCCGCTATGAAGGTTGTTCTTTAACCTTCTTAACGGATTGGCTTATGACCTCGAGGGGCTAGGCGCTGAAGCTAGACAAATAGAAATGCTGAAGCGCCTCGGACTCTGATTTAAATCTAAAAACCGACTGCCATTAGATGCAGCCGGTATCAATCTCATCATTATTCTGCTGCTGGTTGATTTTTTATTGCAGTGTCCATGATGGTTTGACGCTCTTCTTCAGAGATACCTGATAAGATTTCATTAATTTTCTCCGTTAATTCACTGCCTTTAATAAGTCCAACAGCAACTGCTGTATCTGCCTCATCTGCTTTAAAGCCATCAGCAAATTCAATCATGGTAAAATTTTGATTAGCTGAAGATGCACTAATTCCTTCAGGACGCTCTGACACATATCCATCAATCATTCCTGATTCAAGTGCTACACGCATGGCAGGGAAATTATCCATAGCAGGCTGTTTCTTTACACCTTCTATTTGATCGATAACTGCATAGTGAGAGGTATTTAACTGTCCGGTTACTTTTGCACCATTGAAGTCTTGGATAGAGGTTGCACCTTCATAAGGTCCACCTTTTTTTACAACCATAACAAAATGAGAAGTGTAATAGTTCTCTGAGAAATCAATTGTTTGTTTACGCTCATCTGTTGGTGACATCCCTGCAATAATGGCATCAATTTTCCCTGAAGTTAATGCAGGTACAAGGCCGTCCCATTCCGTTTTCACGATCACTAATTCTTTTCCTAATCCTTCAGCAATTTTCTTTGCTATCTCTACATCATAACCGCCGGCATATTCAGCATTGCCATCAATTTTCACTCCGCCATTTGAATCATTCATTTGGGTCCAGTTAAAAGGTGCATATCCAGCTTCCATTCCAACCTTAAAAGTATCTTTCTCTGTCTCTCCGCTTCCTGATGTTTTTTCTGATTTGCTTGTACCACATCCAGCTAATAGCAGAATCATAGATAATGATAATGTTAATAAAATTGATAGTTTTTGTCTCATTACGAATTCTCCCCTTTAAATATGTTAATTAAATATATTTTTCCACTCAATAAGGTATGACAACCACTTGTCATATAAGTAGAATGATGGACCTAAGCAAGCTTAGAAAATCAGGGCAAACATGCACGAAATTAATATTATATTCCGGCAATTTACAAAATAAAAAGAGACCTGAGGTAAACTCAGGTCTCGAAATATATAGATGCCCAGAAGTCCTCAACTTTCCCTCCATGAGATAGCACAACTCAATAAACCGGGAAGTTTATTGAGACAGTCCTGCAATTATTCACTGCAGACCCAGCAAGCAATACTGAGAATATTACAAGCTTCGGCGATATTTCCTTCTCTAACGTATCAAAGCTTCTCAAGCTCCACGAAAGACTGTTAAATACCGCGCCTCTACCTCACTAGTAAAAAGTGAGGTCTTATTAAATTGTTACATGTAGTCTACAACAACAAAAAATATCTGTCAACCTCACAAACATGAAGAAGGACAATCAAATAAAATGAAACATCCTGACAACAATAAGCTTAAAGCAAGGAAACTTATTTAATTAAAAAGTCACGAGCACCATCAATATAAATAATATGGCAATATAATTTACAGAATAAAGAAACATCCACCTTGCCCATTTTTCATCATCTTTTGCAAAAAATCCATTTATACTTAGAACAATCCAACCTACATTTAACAAAGTGGCAATGACAAGAAAAGTTGTACCGAGTACTCCTATGAAAAATGGCAACGGAAGCAAACAAGCGACATATACTAAAATTTGCCGTTTTGTCATCTCAAAACCATAGACGACAGGAAGCATCGCTACACCTGCAGCCTTGTATTCATCATGCTTTCTAATGGCAATTGCAAACGTATGGGGCATTTGAAAAATAAATAAAATCATAAATAGCACGATTGGCACTAATTGAAAACCACTGGTAATCGCGGTCCATCCAATTAAAGGTGAAACTGCGCCTGAAACACTACCAATGACCGTGTTAAGTGTATACTTGCGTTTTGACCACATCGTATATAGCACAACATATGTGAACCAACCTATGAAAGCGTATACAGTTGCTTCAATCGTCGTAAAAAAAAGGAAAATAAACCCAAGGATTGATAAAGAAAACCCTAATATTAATACCGTCCTCAAAGATATATGACCTGTTACAGTTGGACGGTTTTTCGTCCTATCCATAATTGTGTCAATATCAACATCATACCAATTGTTAATAACTAGTGCCCCTGCCATAACAAACGTACTTCCTAGCATCGTCAGAAAAAAAAGAGCCCAGTGTGCACTAAAAGATACACCAGTAAAATAAAGAGCCAACCAAAAGCCAGTAAAAACAGGCAGTACATTTGCAATTAAAACATTTAGTTTTAATAATGACTTCAAATCTGTAACTAAGCTTGGCATACTATGCTCGCTTACACTTACAGCTTTGCCAGCATTATGTGATGAAACCATTCCTTCTTTGTTCATCAAATATCTCCCCCAAAAAAGTGGTCGGGAAAATTCATTTATCTAAAAACCATTTAGTCATTTTCCACACTCTATATAATATTAACATAATTTATTATTAAACTCTTCTTTTGTCACTTAAAAGGAAGCAAGTTTCAAAAACATACATGAAGAATATATTAATGAATGAAAGATATTTATTAGAAAAGGGTGTATGTGTACGATGACCTCAAATTTTAAAGAAATACAAATCCAGCAAGTTTCCGGCGGAGTCGTTAATTTTGGTAATTCTTTATCCATTTCTCCAAAATCAGCTATAAAAGAACCATCTGGAGGGGGCTCAAGAAATTTTGGGGCTTGCATCGTCACGTCAACAGGATTTTCATGTACAAATTTTGTTGACCCTGATGGTGTGGACCAAAAGATTAATAATGGATTTGACAAGGAGAGCATACTATCATAATAACAAAATGAAGAAGCCAATATGAGATTTGGAAAGCTCATATTGGCTTCTCTATTTCAGATATATTACTTTGATATGTGAACGGTAAAATCAGCTAGCAATCTAGCACCAAAGCCTGTTGCTGATTTTGGATAATAGCCCGTCTCAGGACTTTGCATGACTCCAGCCATATCGACATGCAGCCATCTACATGATTTTGGTACAAAGCGACGAAGGAATAATCCAGCTGTAATAGACCCTGCTTCACCTCTAGAACTAATATTGTTAAAGTCGGCATAATCACTATTTAAATATGTTTCATATTCATCGACTAATGGCATTGGCCAAATAAAATCTCCGTTTTCTTTGCCAATTCGCTTCATTTCGGATGATAGCTGCTCATCTCCAAACACACCCGCTATTTTCGAACCAAGGGCATTCACGATCGCTCCTGTCAAAGTTGCAATATCAACAACATACTGCGCTTTCAAATCCCCTGCGCGAATTAATGCATCAGCCAAAATAAGACGCCCTTCTGCATCTGTGTTTCCTACTTGTACCGTATGCCCGTTTTTATAACGGATAATTTCACTTGGAAGTACGGACGTATTATCAGGGGAATTTTCTACAATTGGAATTAATGCGATAACATTTACCTTCGCCTGTGCTGCTGCTAATAGCTTCATCGCGCCAGCAACTGCAGCTGCTCCCCCCATATCCATACGCATGGTACTTAAATCCATCCCGCTTTTTAAGCTAATTCCACCTGTATCGAATGTAACGCCCTTTCCAACAAGTGCCACAAGCGGCTTTGAGCTGTCTCCACTATAGATAAGTTCAACAAACGAAGGCTTATATTTACTGCCACGTCCGACAGTCAATACCCCGTTCATCTCCATTTCTTCAAGCTTTTCTTTAGAAAACACATGGACTTTAACATTTGTATGAGCAAATTCTTCTTGTAAAACAGTTGGAAATGTTTCTGGATTTAATACATTTGGCACTTCATTCATTAAATCGCGCGAAAAAGCAGTCGCTTCCGCACGAATTTTCCCCATTTTAATGAATGGCTTTACATCCCCTTCTCCAAGAACTTGCAATTCCGTCCGAAAAGCAGATTTCTTTGATTTATACGTGAGAAACTTATAGGCACCTAAATGCCAACCCTCTACAAAAGCCGTTACGATTCCACCATTGTGCAGTTTTGGAAAGGCTGCCTTCAATCCTTCAGCTTGAATGATAGCTATGTCCACTTTCCGTCCGCTTAGCTCACGCGCAACCGTACCTGCCACCATGCGAATTTTTTCATAAGTTTGCTTATCTTCCTTCATTTCTTTCAAAACAACTAATAATTTTTCCCCAAGAAACAAAGATGTAAAATCCGCCGTACCATTTTCAACAAATTGCTTGATTGATGGATTCGCTTGAATATGTGAATCACTGGCAAATAAGATCGTCGCTTGAATTGACATAATCCATCCCCTCCCCTATTAAATACTTTCCACCTCTTATTTCGACATCCGAAATAATTATTCCTCTAACCTTCTATTTACTTCCTCACAAAAAACTTCTCGCGGCTTCTTCCTTGACATGTTTATCCTTTGAAAGCTCAGGATGTGCATTTCTTAGGACAGATGGTCTCGCAAGAATAAGCACGACAATAAT
Source organism: Cytobacillus sp. Bva_UNVM-123 (assembly GCF_046351715.2). Classification (NCBI taxonomy): domain Bacteria; kingdom Bacillati; phylum Bacillota; class Bacilli; order Caryophanales; family Bacillaceae; genus Cytobacillus; species Cytobacillus sp. Bva_UNVM-123. Next base: position 1,058,056 of record NZ_CM177772.1, on the reverse strand, counting down.
AAGGAGGCTTGCCGACAATAACAAAATGAACTGGGCTGGAAAAACATCATAGAGGAATCCGTAAATCACCATTCCCAATGGCATAAGCGCAATAGACATCGTTTCCAGAATAGAAAAAACCCGACCTTTATAATCATCATCAATTCGCTTCTGCAACATGACTTGAATGGGGGTATTTACAATCATCATCAAACCGCCGAAACCAAACATTATGATTACATAATAAGCAAACATAAAGCTATAAGGCAGCGCAATCCATAGAGGAAAACCAATCGCCCCCATAAAAATTCCCATTCCAATAATTCCTCGCTTCGAAACGAGTAAAGGATATTTAACTTCTTTTCGTGTGGAGAAATAAATTGATAATAATAACATTCCTATTGCGAAGGCACCTTCAGTGATTCCGAAATGAGTAGGATCCATTTTCATTTTCTCAATGAGGATGAACGAATAACCTACTTGATAGGCACCGAACAAGAAATTTATTAGTAAGGCAATCCAAATAATTGCCATCAATACTTGCTGAAATTTCAAATAATTCAGTCCCGCTTTCATGCTTTGCCACATTGATTCTTTTTGTTCTCCTTCAACCTTCTCTTTCCGATTGGCAAAGAGATTAAAATTCATCGTTGATTCAAGAATAATCGCAATACTTGATGCAAACATGTAAATAATCAGGAATACTGGCATGGATACTGTTCCATATAATAAGCCCCCAACTGCAGGACTCCCGATTGAAGCAAAGGAAATCGACATTTGATTCAATGACATTGCTTTCTGGATTCTCTCTTTATCTACAAGTCCACTAATGGACGATGTAAACGCTACCCCAGAAAAGGTTGATGTTAGCGATAAAACACATGTTGTCGTATAAATGGCTATCAGTGATAAACCATAATTAAGACTTACAATCAGAAGTCCACCAATGGCAATGGTTGTTCCGACTTGAGCAAAAATGACGATTTTCTTCCTTGAATAATTATCTGCAACATATCCAGCAAACGGAGCAGCAAGCGCCCGCGGCAAAATTCCACAAATAAGGTTTGCTGCAAAATTCGTTGCAGAGCCTGTCATTTGTAAAATATAAAAACTAATCGCAAACGAATACACTTGCGCACCAAAAGATGAAATTAGTTTACTAATTGTAAACGTCCATAAATGATAGGTCGCCCTTTTTAGCTTCAATGCCTCTTCCACTTCAACACACCCTTTAGGAAAGTTTAATTTAATTAAACAAATCATAGCATGTTAAGCACTTCCATTTCAAGAAAAAGTTTAATATAATTAAACTAACCATAAAAACTAGGAGCGTGTCTATTGGAAATGCTAGGTGAACGAATACGAAAATTAAGAAAACAGAAAAAAATGACACTAGAAGCTCTTGCAGGAAAAGAACTGACAAAAGGCATGCTCAGCCTAATTGAAAATAACAAGGCCAAGCCTTCAATGGACAGTCTAGCTTATATTGCCCAGCAACTAGATGTAGAAATGTCTGAGTTATTAGAGGATGTTAGCTCACAGGAATTAAGAGATATTCTGGAGGAAGCTGAAAAATTATACAATTCAGAGACTGATATGAAAAAAACGAATACGAAGCAAATAATCAAACTGATTGATCCGTATCTTGCAAACTTAACAGGAGGGTATGAATCAGCACGATTATTAGACATTTACTTTCGTTGTCTTTATGAGGAAAAAAATGAAAATTGGCGAGATTTTGCGAATAAAGCGGCAAACCTTTACGAGCAGCTGAATATAACATCAAAACGCGCTAAAATTGGGATCTTTCGTACACATGAGAAATTTATCGAGCATGACTATGAACAATCCCTCCAAATCTTCTTAAGTGAACGTGCTAAAATTGAGGCGAATGAAGCATATATTGACCCAATGACAAAGCTTGATCTAGATTATCATGAAGCGATCTTTCATTTTGCTGTCGGCGATACAAATTCTGCAACTCGTGTAATGGAAAATGCCATCGATTTTTCAAAGAAGCATCGAATTTTTTATTTAATTGATGATCTCTATCGAATTGCTGCTGCCCATGCAATGATGGAAAAGGATAAAGTTAAAAATAAGTACTATTTAAAAAAGTTAAAGCAATATGGAGAATTTGCTGATGACACTCATTCTTTTTTATTTTATCACCTTATGGAAATAGAGAACTTGATTGCTGATGAGCAAGATTACAAAAAAGCGCTCAAAACCATTGAGCAGTTTTTAGCCGATTCAAAAGTGACTGATAGTTACAAACCTCATTTCTATCTTGAAAAAGGGAAGGCATTGTATGGTCTTAAGCTTTTTGAAGAAGCACTCGAATGGCTTGAAAAGATTAACATCCCAACAAGTTTACATCATCCATTCGATCTATCGCTCTTTTATGTAATGGACTCATACAAGGCACTTTGTTATGATGAATTGAACAATTGGAATAAAGCATATGAGTTTGCAAAAAAGGCTGTAGAAAATTTGGCACCCTTTCCGCAAACACACATCAAAGATTTTGTGACAAAAACTTTTGAGAGTATTAAAGCAAATAGAAATGAAACGAAGCAGGTAGAGGAATAAATGCCTTTCTCTACCTGCTTTATTTTTGTACCCTAATCGCAGCGCCCCGCCTCGGATTTCCCGCCATTTGTTCAATCCATGCACTCATGAAGAGTGCGACATTTCTTCGCAGTTGATCAAGCGAATGTGGAAGAAATTTCAATCCACGCACTCATGAAGAGTGCGACCAAAATCATTTTATCGTATGTTTCAAAACATTGATTTCAATCCACGCACTCATGAAGAGTGCGACGACATATAAATGTTGTACAATTAACATTTATATAAATTTCAATCCACACACTCATGAAGAGTGCGACCATGTTGCAATATATGCTCCTGAATAAAACCACTCATTTCAATCCACGCACTCATGAAGAGTGCGACATTTTTTATGCCTTTATCCGCAGGCATTAAAGAACGATTTCAATCCACGCACTCATGAAGAGTGCGACAAATATGACTGTTGCAGAAGCAGCACAGCGTTGATTTCAATCCACGCACTCATGAAGAGTGCGACAGTGTTAGTTTGGTTTCATTAGAATAAGATTTATATTTCAATCCACGCACTCATGAAGAGTGCGACTCGCTGACCGATATGACACAATGGGATTGTTCGAGTATATTTCAATCCACGCACTCATGAAGAGTGCGACGCGAGGCATCCCCGTACTCACGCGCAGCAATTTTCATTTCAATCCACGCACTCATGAAGAGTGCGACGCCGAGGTAATTGGACAAATCGAAATTTCCCAAATTTCAATCCACGCACTCATGAAGAGTGCGACAATGTATTGTGCCTTTTTTTGTTCAACTTTCTCAATTTCAATCCACGCACTCATGAAGAGTGCGACAAGTTCCCACGCACGTAGATAATCAACGCATGATTATTTCAATCCACGCACTCATGAAGAGTGCGACGTATTCATGCCACCATTTAGTATCAGTTCGTGCGGGATTTCAATCCACGCACTCATGAAGAGTGCGACATGAAAAATATAAAAAGCCTGGTTTCTTTTATCATTTCAATCCACGCACTCATGAAGAGTGCGACCTATTGGCTTTATAGAGTGGTTTCTTGATGTCATATTTCAATCCACGCACTCATGAAGAGTGCGACAATCGTATACTTTTTAATTAAAAAGCTCATAATTTATTTCAATCCACGCACTCATGAAGAGTGCGACGTGATGTAATTATTAGTATTTTTTGTTACATGAGTTATTTCAATCCACGCACTCATGAAGAGTGCGACAAAATCTTACGAGTGTGAGCAATAGTATTTTAAATATTTCAATCCACGCACTCATGAAGAGTGCGACCTTTAACCTATAAGCATCGAAAAAATAGGAAATTATTTCAATCCACGCACTCATGAAGAGTGCGACTACAATAAGTTGCTAGACTTTTCACGCCAGCAAGATTTCAATCCACGCACTCATGAAGAGTGCGACGAGCTGCCACATTCAAGCGAGTTAATAGAGTTAGCAGATTTCAATCCACGCACTCATGAAGAGTGCGACTGTTAGCGACCATTACTGTGGAGGACAGCGACGGATTTCAATCCACGCACTCATGAAGAGTGCGACCGTTGAAGAGTACGAAGTACTTACAGAAGAAACTAATTTCAATCCACGCACTCATGAAGAGTGCGACGTTGCTGGACGTAGAAATATAAGCGATGTTCCATCATTTCAATCCACGCACTCATGAAGAGTGCGACTTACAGATCTAGCTTTGGGAGCTAACACAATTGGCATTTCAATCCACGCACTCATGAAGAGTGCGACTTTGACAACACTTCTCGTAATTCAAGACCAGCTCATTTCAATCCACGCACTCATGAAGAGTGCGACCTGCCGCTACTAAGTCACCTTGATTAATTGTTGCATTTCAATCCACGCACTCATGAAGAGTGCGACTTACTATCGCGCTGCTCTCGAACAAACAACAGATATTTCAATCCACGCACTCATGAAGAGTGCGACTGGAGTTATTCAAAATCATTGGCCGCAAATATCTATTTCAATCCACGCACTCATGAAGAGTGCGACGGTGGAGACCTGGCTCACCTGTAAAAGATATGGATGATTTCAATCCACGCACTCATGAAGAGTGCGACAGGCTAATTTGCAAAGTTGGGCTGATGACTTTAGATTTCAATCCACGCACTCATGAAGAGTGCGACCGTTTCACACTACAAATGGTTTAGATGACGAAGAGATTTCAATCCACGCACTCATGAAGAGTGCGACTCTAACTGGAGATGCAGGGACACAAACTGAAAATATTTCAATCCACGCACTCATGAAGAGTGCGACCTAGTTCAATTTCCTGGACTTCTAGTTTAGCGTATTTCAATCCACGCACTCATGAAGAGTGCGACCCTTTGTAGGTAACGCCAACATTTTTGCTCTGAATATTTCAATCCACGCACTCATGAAGAGTGCGACTTTTTCTTCGATCATTCTATAAAAATCACAATCTTATTTCAATCCACGCACTCATGAAGAGTGCGACTAAAAGAAAAACACGTCTTACAATCGCCGTTAAATTTCAATCCACGCACTCATGAAGAGTGCGACTTAATAGACGCAATTATTTCTTTGATAATACCCTCTATTTCAATCCACGCACTCATGAAGAGTGCGACGTAAATGGGATATCATGTCAAGCTAATAAAAAAAGTATTTCAATCCACGCACTCATGAAGAGTGCGACGTCGATATTTGTTTGGGTAATTAAACCGACATAAATTTCAATCCACGCACTCATGAAGAGTGCGACTATATTGGATTGAGATCAGGTGTAGTGGTTACAAAATTTCAATCCACGCACTCATGAAGAGTGCGACGCTGATTTAATTTCTACCATGACAATTCATCTGATATTTCAATCCACGCACTCATGAAGAGTGCGACCATATGGTTTAAAAGAGCTCGCTGATGTAGGAAGTATTTCAATCCACGCACTCATGAAGAGTGCGACACTATTCTACCCATCGCCCAGGGCATACAACAAATTTCAATCCACGCACTCATGAAGAGTGCGACGACGAGCATGTATCCTGGCTTATTCGCAAATCTATATTTCAATCCACGCACTCATGAAGAGTGCGACTCGTAATATGATAGCCTTTGGTATCCAAGCAGAATTTCAATCCACGCACTCATGAAGAGTGCGACTTGTAGCTAATGTACAAGGAATCACAAACCCTACGATTATTTCAATCCACGCACTCATGAAGAGTGCGACATAAAGAGACTGGAATGCGTGATGTATACCTTGCTATTTCAATCCACGCACTCATGAAGAGTGCGACGTTCTAACGGATTGTAAAGGGAATTCTGTGATTGCTATTTCAATCCACGCACTCATGAAGAGTGCGACTTTTTAAACTATTAAACTGTTTGTATTTTACTAATTTCAATCCACGCACTCATGAAGAGTGCGACCAAAGTACATTATAAAATCGTTTCTCAATGTTGATATTTCAATCCACGCACTCATGAAGAGTGCGACGAATTGGAAGCTGAACAGCAAAGTGCGGATGTTATTTCAATCCACGCACTCATGAAGAGTGCGACAAATTCAACATTTTATTTAAAGCAACAAGAAATTATTTCAATCCACGCACTCATGAAGAGTGCGACTTAAGTATATCTATATTTGTAGGATTAATAATTAATTTCAATCCACGCACTCATGAAGAGTGCGACAATTTTCTCACTCAGCGCCCCTCTAAATCCCACAATTTCAATCCACGCACTCATGAAGAGTGCGACGTGAGATGAAAACAGAGAGTGGAGGATATGTCATATTTCAATCCACGCACTCATGAAGAGTGCGACGTCTATTACAAGACTCAATGCAAGCTGCATTAGAATTTCAATCCACGCACTCATGAAGAGTGCGACACCTGGACAAAGGGACTCAATTACGAAGTTGTTATTTCAATCCACGCACTCATGAAGAGTGCGACGATTCCTCACGGCGAGTGGGGTAAATGGTTAGGCATTTCAATCCACGCACTCATGAAGAGTGCGACGAGTTCAGAAAAAATTTTGGTAACAGATTGCGAATTTCAATCCACGCACTCATGAAGAGTGCGACAAGTAATTGACAGTGGACAGAGTTTTTATCTTGATATTTCAATCCACGCACTCATGAAGAGTGCGACTCGAGACTACACGCAATGAAGCAGCTGGTACAACAATTTCAATCCACGCACTCATGAAGAGTGCGACGCAAATTTCGCCTATACGAGCTCCTGTAGCAACGAATTTCAATCCACGCACTCATGAAGAGTGCGACTGGAAGGCTCATTGATATCGTGGAGTTAAAAACAGATTTCAATCCACGCACTCATGAAGAGTGCGACATTATTAATTTTATAGTTTAGCAACATAAAGGTTGATTTCAATCCACGCACTCATGAAGAGTGCGACGGATTAGGAGTGCTAATGATTTGGAGGGGTACAAATATTTCAATCCACGCACTCATGAAGAGTGCGACAAGTTAACAAACAGCTTTATTATTGCTCATAAAATTTCAATCCACGCACTCATGAAGAGTGCGACGGTGATTTAAATGGAATTTAATGGAATGTCTCAAATTATTTCAATCCACGCACTCATGAAGAGTGCGACGGTATACCGATTTACTAAGCCGAGAGAAGGGCGAAATTTCAATCCACGCACTCATGAAGAGTGCGACAAATTCTTTTTATCGCAGGAGTATTTGATCGTTCAATTTCAATCCACGCACTCATGAAGAGTGCGACTGATATGTAATGTATGGATATTTTACGATATAAAAATTTCAATCCACGCACTCATGAAGAGTGCGACTTTAGATGTCTATCTGGGACGTACTTAATACTTTATTTCAATCCACGCACTCATGAAGAGTGCGACATTTACTCGTTTTAGCAAAAACTCAATAAAAATCGGATTTCAATCCACGCACTCATGAAGAGTGCGACTAGGTAACGAAGTCGCTTTCTTTGCTCAACAAATTATTTCAATCCACGCACTCATGAAGAGTGCGACGGTTCAGTAGCATCCAATCTAAAGACTTCCCGCCAATTTCAATCCACGCACTCATGAAGAGTGCGACAGCGATTTTTATACAAAAAAAGAAAAATTACACCTTTTCCTATTAAAAAATCACTATTTTCCTTATATATTCAAGGAACAGTAGTTATATTGTATGTTTATCTTACTTTCTTGCTGTTTTTACAGGTGCGAATGTCCTAGGGAATTTATGTGCACTTGGCATTCGCACTAAAATATTAATGGTCCTTCAAGATCTACCGATTCTTTAGCCCCTATATGTGTTACTTTCGTTTTATAGTTATTTCCCAGCTGATAAAATCTTAGGCTGTCCTTTGATTCGTCGATAACTGAAAGCAATTCTAATTTTAAAGTTGTAAATTGTGTTGCATCTACAATACATTCAAACACTGAATTTTGCACTCTTTGTCCATAATTTTGGCAAATTTTAGCGACTTTGCGAAGCCGCTTTTGTCCAGAACTCGTAACAGTACTTACATCATAAGTAATCAATACTAACAAACGATACACCTACTTCCAGAGAAAAGGTGGATACTCATCTAAATCACCACGTAAATATCTCGCCAGTAATAAACTTTGGGCATGTGGGACTAAACCCCATTGGATTTTTTCTCCTAAATATGGATGGGTAATCTTTTCCGTTTTCTTATTTTGCCATGCAGACAGGAATTTCCTTCTTGCTTCATCTGTCATCAAAATAGCACCATTTTCCTTCTTTACAAAATCATCCTTATTAAATATTTTCTTATTAATTAATGTTAAAACAAATTTATCCGCATAAATACCACGTAATTCTTCCATTACATCCAATGCCAACGATATCCGACCAGGACGCTCTCGATGCAAAAATCCGACGTATGCATCGAGACCAACGCCTTCCAATGCTGTCGCAGTATCATTTGCAAGCAATGTGTATGCAAAAGACAACATTGCGTTGACATTATCCAGAGGGGGGCGGCGTGAACGAGAATGAAAATAGAAATCCTCCTTTTGCTGTAAAATCATTTGATTAAATACCTTGTTATAGCTGATGGCTGCTTGTCCTTCTAATCCCCTTAGTCTTTCTAAATCGTCGCAGACTCTAATTTCCTTCATAAGGTCTGACAATTGTGCGGATACTTCTTTAAATTTGGCAGTATCTACCCTTATTGGATAGTCTCTCGTTACTCGTTCTAACATCCACTTTTGATTAAATACTTTTCCTGTAATGAAATTCCTGGCTATTCGGGCCGATTCTATCTCATTATCTGATAGACGATATTGGGTTTTCCGTAAAACTACGTTGCCTCTGCTCTTACCAACTACTCTAGCGCGAAAACGCCCGCTAGAAGTTAAAAAGATAATTGGAATATTTTCATCGGCACAGTATCCCATGAGTGCTGGGCTAGCACCAGTATATCCAAAAGTAACGATTGACTCCAAATTATGTAGCGGTATCCGTTTCTTTACTTCGTCTTGTAAAATGACAATATTTTCTCCATCCAACGATAAATAAGAATCAGGCTGAGTAACAAACAGTGTATTTAGAAGTTTTTTCATCCGCCGACCATCCCTTCAATATAGCTTTTAACAGATCGTTTACTCATTAAAGTGGGCAAACAAATATGTTGAAGGGAACAGCTTTTGCAAAACTTTCCCGTTTTCACTTTCGGCGTGTATCTTTTCTTATAATAATCATACATTTCTACAACTATTTTTTTGACTTTGCTTTTATGTTCAGCAGTCAAGGGAACTTCAACCCGATTCTTAATTTCATTATAAAAAATATAACCTGTGTTCACATCACATAATAGCATTTCTTCTAAACAGAGTGCCTGTGCGGTTAACTGCATAATATCCGATTCATCTGTTTTGGGCTTTCCACGCTTATACTCTACTGGGTAAGCTAGAAACTTCCCTTCCATACCAGACAGTTCTACTCCCTGTTCGTTACGAATAAATTCCACGACGTCACATACACCGGAAATTTTCAATTCATTTGACTTAACCGGCATTGCTCGAACAACAAGCTTATCGCCACGCTTTTCCCGGATAAAAGGCTGATCCGTTTTTGCATGAAGATGCTTCCCTTCTACTGTTCGGACATTTTCCTCCCAATGCTGTTCTATATGAATCAGCGCCCACTGACGTCTGCAAAATAGAAAATGCTGAATGCCGGATAGCATCAAATATTGTTCTTCATCATTATAAACCATTAATAATCTCTGCTTTTAATCCATCTAATTCATGGACAATAATTTCATAATCAGCAACAGCTTTCGGTTCATCTTTAAGGCTGTTAACCTCTAGTAAACGGTGCACCTTGGCCGAAGAATATTGCCCAAGTCTAGAATTATGGTCCCACCAGCACACTTTTAGCACTTCCATGCTGCCATCTGGTCGTGATGAAGATGCGTCATTCTCAAATAAAGTAATAAGGGCATTTTTTAACTTGAGAGCATCCTCATTCGAGAAGCCCGTTTTTTCAGCTAGCTGTGTATTAATGCTGCCATAGAATTTGTAAACACCAAAATCAACGCGGTGCTTCATCCCCATTGTATCGGAGCCTTTCTTTTCACTAGTTTCCGAGTTAACACTTTTTGTAATCTGCATACTTGTAATATCAATTGGATCAATACTTGTTGCTGTATGAATAGAAACTGGTCCTCTAACTCCTACCGAAACCCCTTTATTACCTGAACCTTTAAAAGCAAATACTTGTCCAAAACTACGAACATCGAACCATGCTTTACAAGCAGCGTCCGCATATAATTCAGCAGCATTATTTTTTGACTTTAGGGCAGTCACCAATTCCTCATTGGCATCCGCTCTTTCTTTTAAACTATTAAAACCATCCGCTTTTTTATCATTAGATTGAACAAAAATGGACTCTTCCATATCCAATAAACGATTGCGGATTTTCCGTTTTAAGGCTACATCTGAAACCTCACCGTGACCGTCATAATTTTGTCGCGGACGATTGCCGTTCAGCGGGTCTCCGTTTGGATTTGCTTTTGTTACCGAAAATACAACTGCAAAATCAATTTTATGATCTAAAGTCGTCATTTTATTATTCCTCCTCATTTTGTGTTACTTCCGTACTTCCCTTTTTATCCTTTTTCTGATATAAATCATGTCGCTGGCTATAAAAACCTAACAAATACCTTCCTGAAAGTGGCTTATTATTAAAGTTATCTATCTCAATTCTTGAGCCAACTTCGTCCAAAAGCTTATTATAATACCAGACATTCTCTCCTAAACGAGCTTGATATGGCTGTAGTGCTGACTGAATTGTTGACCATGTTCTAGCTGGATGCTGGGCGAAAGAGTTCATATATCTTCTTGCGTTCGTTGCACGTTTATCATCTCCCAAGGCATTCCGTTCCAAAACATCTGCAATCGCAAGCAATCTACCAAACAAGTAATCACGATCATTCGTTCCCTGATCTAATGTCACTGTGTATCCCTCCTCCTTTTTATTAATTAATGCACAAGCTATACTTAACGTCTTCTCCCATTCCCAATTATCCATTCCTACTGGATTTGAAGCACGATGAAAAGAACTTCTCACAATATCTAACGGAATTTTCTGACCATCAACAATACACGGAATGATTCGCTCCATTAGGCCCTTAATAATCTTCTCACTTGCATTTGGCCCATATGCTGCGAAAGCAATGTCACGAGGTGCTGGAGCCCCAAAAAACATTTTTGTTTTTCCATTTTGATCTTTACGATAACGATGTAGCCAAACACAGCCTGTATGCCATTCTTTCAACTTATCTAGATAAAAAGCTTTATCTAAACTACGATAATATAACACTGCCATTCTTCCAGTCGTTGCAGAATCTAGCACTAAAATTTGTACCTTTTCTCCTGCCTTTAAATCTGCCTTATACCCTGCAATGGCTTTTGAAATTTGTTCTGCATAATATTTAAGGGTGTTCTCAGTTCCACTCTTCCCCTCAGTTTCATCTGCCGTCTCGTCCTGAGTAAAAATCGAACTATCTTCTGCGATGTCTGGAATTTCTTTTAAATCATTGCCCCAAACGAGGAACACTCTACCGTCAACAATTTTTGCCTGCTTATTAATTAGCCATTTCAGCGCATTATGTGCCTTTTGTGACACTTCATAGCTGATGTTTGCTACTTGTGCAGATTCTTTAAAACGTCCACGAAAAGTAAAGCCGCTCGTATCATTAGCAGAAATCAGCTTCGCTTTATCACCAGCATTTCTTATTTTATTAGCATGTCTTTCTGTACTCGGTAGTAATTTCCCCGTTACATAGCAAACATCCTCATTACCGAGCATTTCATTGTAAAACTGGATAAATGACTGATACATATCGAGATCTTCCCATACTTTATCCACTAATTCTTCAGCATCACGGACGGTAAAACGTATAAAAGCACTCTCCTGTCCACCTGTAACAGTTGAAAAAATTGGTGGTTTTTCCTCTTTTTTATTCCAAGTTTCGAGCAACTGTTCATTGGAATCAAGCCACAATATTTTCTCGTTTACCAAATCTTTTATCAATTGTCCTTTTTGTAAGTAAATGTAGATACTCTTTACTTTATCAGTCGCATAAGAAGATTCCGCCCATTTCTTCAGCTGACGAATATAGGAGGAAAAGGGATGTTCATCTGTTTTGATTTGACCTCCATATTTCGTGAAATCTCCGGCGACATAGATGAGTTTGTCATGTAAAGGGTATGGCGCTACTACCTTTCCAGCACGGCTTGCTGACTTTTCTGTAGCTGGAATAAGCGTTACGGCATTATTTTTATCCGTAATTACCTCAGCTGAGTGGAAATCACCACCCGGCGTCACCCTGACCTCAATATGTGCTGTTTGAGTTGTATGTGATACTGGTAGCAATGTATATTTTTGTCCATTGGGCTTTTGATCAATAATTCCAACTTGGTCAATATTTGCTTCATATGTTTCGTACAAGTTAAGCAACCAGCTCATCGTTTTCACCTCCCATCTTCTAATTGCTGCCAAAGCATATCCACTGTTTCTATATTGGAACTGTCAAATGTTTTCGGTTCCATTTCTTGCAGGACACGAACATTTGTGCATTCATCTGGTCTTATAAAGCGGATAATACCTTTTTCCATTACCGGGTTCCATAAACGTACTTCCATTTGATTATGTCCTGTCTCATCCGGATAATTAATCCCATGTACCATTGTGCCAAGATGCATTTCTTCTAAATGGTCGTAATACCCTTCATCTGAACCAAATGCACATGGTTCTACATATCCTTGACATTCTCGGGCACCGAGGAAAATATCCCGCCTGCCTCCTGCTTGCAATGAGCGCTTCAGGATGTTGTGATGCTTATGTTCGTTGCGATCAAATGCCATATCAGGTCGGTGTGGGTTAAAGATAAAATGAGCCTTTACTTGATAGCGAACATCCTTTAAATATGTATAATTCGCTAATGTATTACCGCCACCATACTCAATCGGACGAACTCCCTTTGATTCCATCTTAATCTGATTCATAATTCGGAGTTCATCAATGATAAACATAATCGTTGGTTTCCAATAAATGCTCTCCACAATTCCTTTCAACGCTTGGTATGTAGGTACATTGTACGTCATCTTCTCTCCGCCCATCTTTGTGAGCGGATCTGTAAACAAGGCATAAGGTGCATAAACTTCAAACTCTATTGAATTTCGCATAAAGTCACCTCCTACTTTTTTACTATTACATATACTTATATCCTAGCTTTTCCAGATTCCAGTTTCAACATATTTAGGAGTTAATATACAAAATATTCATATATTAGTATATTTCTACTCCGAATCCGCTTTCATTCTCCACGTCTACTCCATAAACGTTATTATAAGCTCCGTCTTTCAAAACATATATTTGATTATCACATACTGTTTCGATCCCATCGTTTTCCACTAACTTATCCATTTCATGTTTATATAAGTTTATTGTGTACTGCTGAGCTTTTCTGAGTAGATTCCCTAGATCTTCAATTGTCTGGTTTCCATTTAAATCTGCGATTATTTCTTTACCTTCTTCAAATGGAACAATCACAGAAGTTGTCAATTGATCGATTACTTGAAAGTATTGTGCTGCTGTTCCATAACTATTAACGAGAAATAACGCTAGTTCTCTTTTATATTGATGCTTGTATGCTTGACAATAGATGTTTTTTGTTCGCTTTTGCATTAATAAGTCTGTCAAATTCTTATCAATTTTTTTCACATAATAATGTAGATTAGGAGAAAGCTCATCATAAAACTCCTGAAAATACCTCGTCATTGCCTTTTGTGAAAGTAATTGTCCTCCGTGACTGCCAGGATGTAACTGTATATCTTTTAATATCTTTTTCGTAATTTCCTTGCCCTTCAGAATTTCTTGTAATTGATTCAAGTTCTCTTGTTCATGAGCGATGATATAAACTTTTTGAATGCCCATTTCCCCATGGCGATTACAGCGTCCAGCCGCTTGAGCAATAGAATCTAATCCTGTAATTGAACGAATGACACAGGAAAAACTAACATCCACCCCAGCTTCAATTAACTGGGTGCTTATGCAAATGACCTGTTCCTGCTTATCTAAATGCTCCCGTATTGTCCCTAAATTTTGCTTACGGTGTGCTGCACACATTGCTGTACTCAAATGATAAATTGGGATACCTTCCAATTTATCATTTAGTTTTTCATATAAATCTTTTACAACCGCTTTTGTATTTAATATGATTAGTATACTTTTGCTAGTTTCCAGCCGCTTTTCCACAAACTCAGCTAATTTCTCATTATTAAATGTACGCCTAGTGGCCATATCTATCATTTCTACACGTTTAAATGCTGTAATGACATCATCAAGATTCAGAATCATCTCTGCTTCTGGGGCAATATCTAATTTATACTCAACAAAATCAAGTGCTGGCTGTGTTGCCGTACAAAGCACTATGCTGCTGTTTCCATATGTTTTTAGAAAATTAAGTGCATTATTAAATAAGGACACACACGAAGTTGGCACCTTCTGTACTTCGTCAAATATTATAACTGCTTCACTCAAATTATGAAGCCGACGAATATTTCGGCTTCCTTTCGCATAGAACGTATCTAAAAATTGTACCATCGTTGTAAAAATAACCGGTGAATTCCAATTATCCTTCGCTAGTTTCAACTTCTCCTTTGTACTCATAATGCCATCATGATTTTCATCTTCATCAGTTTCATCCATATCCATAATGACGTTAGAATGGTGCTCTAATATATTTCCATCGTCTTCTAAAATCCTCCTAACTTCTTCTGCATTCTGTTCAATAATCGTTGTAAAAGGAACAACATAAATAATATGTTTCTTATTATATAATTGAGCATGTTTCAACGCATATCGCAAACTTGCTAATGTTTTTCCACCGCCCGTAGGTATGGATAGTGTATAAATACCTGATGGCTTTTCCGCAAATGCATCGCACTGCTCGGACATTTTACTGCGTAATACATTGATTGGTGTATTTGCATTTTCATGCTGTTGAAAAGAAGTTACTTTCCTCATTAATTTTTCATAATAAGATTCGAATATTTGCTTGTGGTTTTCTGGAGAGTGATACGACTTATTTTCTTCAAACAATCTTGTATTTGTTCGATCTGCATCAATCAATGTGCTGAAAATAAATTTTGTTAAAAACATACATTTTTGCTCAGTTGGTTTCGTTTGGTCTTTTTCAAGAAAGACCTTTAACTCAGCAACCGCCTTTTCAACATAATTGGCAAAATTCTTTTCACTCATTACTGATTGAAAAAACATTTCTTTAGTATGGGAAAACTCTGGTAAGTCCGTTTTCTGCACTCTTTTCAAATATGGAGATTCCAAGTTCTCATTAAAGAAGTCTTTTAAATAGGAGTGATGAGATATGATGGAATTGCCAACGATTTCTGCTAACCTAGCCGGAATTTCTTTTATTTTTTCTGTATGGTATAAGTCATAGAGTAGCTTTCCACCAGCAGTGGAATGATCGACTGTACCACGGGCAGGTGCCGTTTCTGGATTAAAAACAGCTGACTTTATGTAATCCCGAAACTCCTTTGTGTACTTCCCCATGTCATGCAGCATACCAGCAAGTCCAGCAATATGCTTCACACCAATTTTTTCACCAAAACCTTCTGCGATCTCCTTTACTTCTAATAAATGAGTTTCAACCGTTTGAATTTGTTTATCCTTTTCACGAATATGAGCTATATACATTATCAAATACCTCCAAAAAGTATAAAATACCGTTGAATATTTACTAAATTATAACAAAAAAGAGATTCTATGGTTCCATAAGGAACTTAAGAATCTCCAGATTTAATAGATATTCAACAACTTTGTAACAATTTGATAGTAAATTTACTGTTTCTTTTTTTTGAGTAAAAAATCTTCATCTATAGATGAGAACTAAAGTTTATGAATGTTTTGTCTTAATTTAAAGTGTCCGTCTTTCAAAGTTTGATAGGTTGGCAAGAATCGGTTTAATCCATGTAATCATGAAAAGTATGACATTAATTTGCTAATCTAGCAAGCTGTTTTTATCATATTTCAATACACGTACGCATATAGAGTGCGACGCTAAAACGAACTTCACTTGTTACAATACGAGTTATTTAAACCCGCAAGTGCGACACCTGTTCTGATTGCTCCAATTTGCTCCTAACTATTTCAATCCACGCACTCAAGTGGAGTGCGACCGTTGGAAGCGGTCAGACTCGATTTGAAAAACGTATTTCAATCCACACACTCAAGTAGAGTGTGACCAAAAGTTCTTGCCGTTCTATCCTTACTTTGATAATTTCAATCCACACTCTCAAGTAGAGTGTGACATTCTTTTCTTTAAGCCACAATTACGACATTCACATTTCAATCCATGCACTCAAGTAGAGTACGACTTTAAAACCACTAACAATGGCACGTGATTTTTTTATTTCAATCCACGCACTCAAGTAGAGTGCGACACTTGTTGGTGGGCACAAAGGGTAACCGAATTATCATTTCAATCCACGCACTCAAGTAGAGTGCGACATCGACTCCCTCCGTCTCCACCAAATACATATTTAATTCAATCCACGCACTCAAGTAGAGTGCGACGAGGAAATAACGAAACAGATGATTTAGATAAATTATTTCAATCCACGCACTCAAGTAGAGTGCGACTGAAAATGTTATATTAAGCTTTGGAGGAGTTATTATTTCAATCCACGCACTCAAGTAGAGTGCGACTCGTGAGATTTTTAGTGAGACTACAAATGTTAAAATTTCAATCCACGCACTCAAGTAGAGTGCGACTTTCATGTTCAAGGTGACGAGCTGCCGCATTCTATTTCAATCCACGCACTCAAGTAGAGTGCGACTTGTTAGGCGTTCCATCATTTGTACCATATCGTGATTTCAATCCACGCACTCAAGTAGAGTGCGACTATTTGGGACAGAAGCAAAATCCCAAGCGTTTGAATTTCAATCCACGCACTCAAGTAGAGTGCGACATCCTGACGCATCATATCGTGGATTCCATTTAAATATTTCAATCCACGCACTCAAGTAGAGTGCGACCCAAACAAAAATATGTATGTAAAGAAGATCGATATTTCAATCCACGCACTCAAGTAGAGTGCGACGTTTACTAATGGAGCCAGTACGACCTTATTCGGATATTTCAATCCACGCACTCAAGTAGAGTGCGACATAACTTCTTTTTCACTCCTTCTTTCGGATGGTCATTTCAATCCACGCACTCAAGTAGAGTGCGACTATAGACCCTTAACCATTCATTAAAGTATAAAATATTTCAATCCACGCACTCAAGTAGAGTGCGACAAATCTTTTTCGATGGATAGGGACAGTAAAAAACTATTTCAATCCACGCACTCAAGTAGAGTGCGACAGCGATTTTTGATAGATTTCACTTAAAAATGTCAAATCTCACTCAAAATAATCGCTATTCTCTTTATAAATTAAAGAAATAAGTATATTAAATAGGGAAGTTTATAAATAAAATGATAATTTTTGGTGCGAATGCTCCACGAAATTCATGTTCGCTTCACATTCGCACTAATATCATTTTAACTTAATAATGATTTGATTGTTACTCTCTTTAGCTAAATTATTATAGATTTCCTTTGAAAATCTCCTCTTTCTTTACTTCGATTATGTCACATATTAAGAAGTTAGCAAGCATTAAATGCATTACTATACACCATCAAAATAAAGAATAAATATTTAATGCATCTAGATAGTTATTCGCATATGCTTCTCACTTTCCTTCAAAAAAAGTCATGTCTTTCTATAAATCACTTCTCCTCAGCCGCAGCTTCTTTCGGCAATGCCCGATATACGAAAAGTGAAATAACAAAAGCAAGTAAAGCCATGCCTAATGCTAGAAGTTAAACAAGTTCCATGCCACCTACAAAAGCTTCATGAATTACTTTTGGGGCTGTGGAATCAGTGGCCTTTTCTATTAAACTAGTTTGTCGGGCTGTTAAGATTCCAGTAAATACGGATACCCCAATTGCACCTGCTCTGGATTTAAAGTCGTTAAAATGGCTGTTCCATGTGCATAGAATTTCTTCGGTAGCTCATTTAAACTATTCGTTTGCACGGGCATCATGATAGCTGAAATTGTAAGCATTAATAATATATAGCAAACAACAAGCAGCCAAATCGGTGTTTCTAAACTAACTCGACTTAATATGAACATTGTGCCACTTAATATAAGTGTGGCTGGGATTAGTAGTTTACGAGGTCCAAGCTTGTCAAACAGATAACCCATAATCGGTGACATGACCCCATTTAAAATACTTCCCGGCAATAATATAAGTCCTGCTGTTGCTGCTGTAATAGCTAAAGGTCCTTGCATATACATAGGTAAGAGTACTTCTGAAGATAGCATGGCCATAATAATAATGACGTAGATTATGGCACCTAGGCTAAACATAGGAAATTGAAACACTCTTAAATTAAGCATCGGTTCTTCCAGCCTGAACTGTCTAACGGCAAAGAGTACAATAGCAATGACACCTACTAGAATAGAGTCATAAACCGATGTGGCCATAAATCCAGCCTCCGCAGCACCTGCCGAGCTAAACCCATAAACGATTCCACCAAAACCAACACTCGATAAGACGACCGATACATAATCAATTTTTGGTTTTGTCGTCTCTGAAACATTGACTAAATATTTATAGGCAAACAAAATAGAAAACAATGCAAATGGAATGACCATAATAAATAAGTAACGCCAACCTAAATAGTCAACAATAACGCCCGGATAACGTAGGGCCGAGGGCAGGGGCAAACATAAAAACCAATCCAACTGTTCCCATTATTGCTCCCCGACGTTCTGGAAATATTAATAAGAACACATTATAAATGATCGGGGTTAACAGCCCTGTTCCTACAGCCTGTAAAAAACGTCCAGCCAAAAGGATATAAAAATTCGGTGCTAATGCACAAATAATCGTTCCGAGCGTAAATGCAAGCATCGTACTTAAAAACATCTGTCTAGTTGTAAACCGTTGCAGCAATAAGGCAGAAATCGGAATGACAATGCCCATCACTAATAGAAAGCCCGTTGTCATCCACTGGACTGTCGTTAATTGAATGCTAAATTCTTTCATGAGTGTAGTAAGGGCAATGTTTAACAGTGTTTCATTTAATGTTGCAAAAAAAGCGCCAATTATTAAAGACAACATAATGGGTAAAACTTTCACATTTGGATCATCCACTAAATATTCATATTTTTCTTTTTTCATACTATTACTCAATATCCGTCAACTCCCTTTGCTTGGATCTAACTATTTTCATAAAGCTTTCGCTTATTTTCTTCAACGGTTCATTGGACTTATTCGTAATGGCAAATATACTGCTCCCCTCCATCATTGTGAACATAATAAATGAGATTTCTTCTGCTTCTTTTTGAGGCCAACCTGATTCTATGAATTTCCTCTCCCAAAATTGTAAGATTGCCTCGTAAGCTTCTTGACAAGCAAGGCGCAATCTTTCACTCATATGAGAAGTTTCCAAAGCCATTAATGCAAGCGGAAATCCTTCATGGTCAAAGTCAAAATCAAAATTTGTTAGGATCGAAAAATAATGTTCAAGGGAATCAATAATATGTTCAGAAGGTGGAAAAAATCGTTCTAATTCGATAAAAGCCAATTCTAAAAGGCGATTAATGGCTTCTTCAGCTAGTTGTTCCTTTCCTTCCGGAAAATAATAATAAAGTGAACCTTTCGGACAACCAGATTCTTTTATGATTTGCTGGATTCCAGTTCCATGATAGCCTTGAATTTGAAACAGCTTTGAAGCCGTTGATAATATTTTTAATCTCGTATCAGTTGATCTTGGCATATAATCTCACTCCATCAATAAATTATAACGAACGGTCTATATAAAAATACTATTCATTAGCAAGTAAGTCAAATGTTTCTAAAAGCGTTTAATTTATCTGTAGAAACTGAACATTGCTCTATTTGAAAAGAGACAATAATGCTCGTCGCCTTGTAAGAAAGTATAAAAAATGACAATAGTGTCATTTTTATATTGACAATGTCATTAAATTAGAATACATTTAAAAATGACACATGGGTCATTTTTAATGTATAAGGAGGTTGCAATGCCAAAAGTAAATGATGAATACGTTCTAAAAAAGAAAAAAGCTATTTTAGAGGCCGCGATATCAGTATGTAAAGTTAAGCCGCTCCATGAAATAACGATGAGAGATATTATTAAAGCTTCAGGCGTGAGTCAAGGAGGAATTTATCTCTATTATTCAGATCTGGATGAAATCCTTGTAGCACTCATTAATCAGTCCAATGCTAATGCTGATTATAAGCAAGATGTCGATGCGATTATTGAAAATAGTCATTCTCCTAGAGAGTCTATCGAAAAACTGTTTGCCTTTCTCGGAGAATACATAAAAAACAACTTATCGACAGTTGGGAAAATACAATTTGAACTCACAATTTTATTTGCAAACAATCCTGAAAGACAAGAAAAAATCTTGTCGAACATTAGAGAAAATGAAAGCGGACAATATTTAGTGGAGAAGCTGTTTAGCGAAATTAATGAAGGGATTTCAATTGGAAGGTTTAAACCTAAAGTCTCTCCGGAAGATTTATTAACATTTATCATGACATCAATTGATGGCATTGTTAAAGATGTTGTTTTACAGAAATGTTATGGAATGTTCAAGGAAGGACAAGTTCAATTTGATGAAATTCGATTAATGAATACATTGTGCAAATCTGTATTGTTATTGTTAGCTTCTAAATAAGGAGGTTCCATATGGGAAAAGAAATAAGTAGATTTTTACGATACACCTTCATCTCTTCTTGGATAATATGGGGAGGTTTAGCAATATTAACACAATTAAGCCTATTGAAGTTTGGAACTCCTTTGTCCATGATCTTATTTATTCTAGGTGGAGTTACCCCTGCTATAAGTGAAATTTTGTTAAAAAAGAAATACAGTTCAACTGAAGATTTTAAAGCATTTATTCAGAATGCAAAAAATCCAAAGCACCCATTCACATGGTATCTATTTACAATTGGATTAGCCTTTGCAGCCTGCTTTTTACCAACGCTTTGGGGCGGAGCACATATGGAAAATCCTCTATATCTTGCCTTGATATTATTTCCAATAATGATAATAGGAGGAGGCGTAGAGGAAATTGGCTGGCGAGGGTATTTACAGCCTACATTGCAGAAGAAATGGTCAAGATTTACAAGCACACTTATTGTCGGATTCATTTGGGCAGTGTGGCATTTGCCATTATGGTTTGTATTAGGTTCAAACCAAGTGAGCATGAATTTTCTCTGGTTCACGATAAGTGCCTTAGCTCTATCTTTTCTACTTACAGTCATTTACACGGCCACACAAAGTATATTTCTTTGTATAATCTTCCATGCCTTCATTAATTCATTCTGGGACGTATATATTCCGGATACGAATGTCATGTCAGCTATATTGACTCTATTGTTTGCTCTTTTCGTATTTATAGTGTTTGAGTTTTATCGAAAGAAGAATACGAATAAAGAGCAACACATGCTTCACGGATAAAAAAGGACGTCAATTTCATAAATTCATATAAATAATGCTCAAATATCTACACCTGCTTAATAAAGTTCGACTTTAAATGATCGTATGTAGATCCATTATTAAGCAGGATATTCTTCCATTAATCATTTAATCTATGATGATATCTCTTCTAAATCCACCTTCACTTGCAATCACTTCACCAGTAATCCAGTTGGCATAATCACTATGTAAAAAGTGAACTAATTTCGCCGCATCTTCTGAAGTCCCCCATCTTCCTGAGGGAAACATGCTCGCAACTTTCTGATAGAGCTCCCCTTCACAATATCCTGTATCGGTTGCACCTGGATTCACACAATTCACCCGAATTTTTTGAGGTGCGAGAGCTATGGCAACTTGCTTGCATAAACCGATAATCGCTTCTTTTGAAACTGCATAGGCTATTTCTCTTGTCATCGGTCCTAAATATTGCCCGCTCGTAAACATGGTGATCGCACCGTTTTTATTCGCTGGTATTTGTTTGGCGAAAGCTTGAATCAATAGCATGGCAGCTCTGACGTTAATATTCATATGATGATCAATATGCTCTGCTGTCCACTCTCCGATCGGTACACAAACAGAGTAAGCATGATTTAAGACAAGACCGTCTAAATAACCTAATTTCTCCCCTGCTTGAGCCATCACTTGTTCTGGAGTATGTTGTAGAGAAAGGTCAGATGGGTTTAATGCTGTTACAGATAAGCCTTTTGCAGTCAGCTCATTTGCTAAATTATTGGCAAAACTAGCGGTTGCATCAGGATATTGTAAGTCTGCATCATAGCTTGAAAAGCCGTGTGTTACAACATTTGCACCCGCTTCAGCTAATATTTTTGTAATCGCCGCTCCAATCCCCTTCGGTCTGCTTACCCCTGTAATTAAAATATTTTTGCCTTTTAACGATAAAACCAGATGATCCTTTTGCACATTATCAACACCTTACATATATTACCTATTATTGTAAAGGTAACTCCAAAACGAAACAAGACAAAATAAAAAGGAAAAGAGTTGCCATTCAAACATGGCAACTCCCATTTATGTTCAATCCTATTTCGTTACTAACTCAAGCTCAATTGGAATAAATTCATCAACTGTTTCCCCATTAACAACCTTCACAGCTGTCGCTACACCTTGTTTACCAATTTCCGTAGGTTTTTGGGCAACGGTAGCAGCCATTTTTCCTTCTTTTACTGCATTTACTGCATCATCAGTTGCATCAAAACCGACAACAATGACATCTTTTAAGCCTGCTGATTGGATGGCTTCAAGTGCACCTAGTGCCATTTCATCATTATGTGCAAATACTGCTTGAACGTCTTTATTTGCTTGTAAAATATTTTCCATAACCGATAAACCTTTAGCACGGTCAAAGTCTGCCGCTTGTTTTGCCACAACATTTATATCTGCCACAGCATCGACTGCTTTATGGAAGCCTTCTCCCCGCTCACGTGCAGCTGAAGAACCTGGAATTCCTTCTAGTTCAACAACCTTCCCTTTATTTCCTAATTTCTCAAGAATGAAGTCTCCAGCCATTTTCCCTCCTGCTGCGTTATCAGAAGCGATATGTGCGGCTACATCTCCACCTTCAGCACTACGGTCAACAGTAATTACTGGAATACCAGCACTATTGGCTGATTCAATAGCAGATACGACAGCTGCAGAATCAGTCGGATTTACGATTAAAGCACTGATGCCTTTTTGTATTAAATCTTCGATGTCACTTACTTGCTTAGCAGAATCATTTTGTGCGTCAATTATGACTAGTTCAGCACCTTGTGCTTTCGCCTCAGCCTCAGCACCATCTTTTAATGAAACAAAGAATGGATTATTCAAAGTTGAAATAGAAAGACCAATCTTTACTTTTTCACCTTTAGCTGCATTATTTCCTTCAGTTGCATTATCTTTATCAGTGCCTGGTGCTTTCGTTGAACACCCTGCTAAAATCACCATCATGATTGTCATGATTAAAAATCCGTTGAATAGCTTTTTCATGATACATCCTCCTCATTCAAATTTAATTTAACGTATGGACGAAACAATTTCCTATTTGCAATCATTAAGCGGTTTTTCTTCTATCTAGCAATACGGCGAGTAAAATAACACCCCCTTTAACAACTTGTTGATAAAAGGAGCTTACATTCATTAAATTCATCCCATTATTTAATACCCCAATAATAAGCGCCCCTACTAATGTTCCGAAAATCCAGCCCCTTCCTCCTGAAAGACTTGTTCCGCCGAGGACGACTGCGGCAATCGCATCTAATTCATAGGCGGTTCCCGCTGTTGGCTGTGCAGAATTTAAACGTGAAGCAAGAATGATTCCAGCCAAAGCCGATAATGTACCTGTAAGGGAATATACTAAAAGCTTTATTCGATCAGCACGGATGCCTGATAAAATCGAAGCTTCTTCATTTCCACCAATGGCATAAACTTTACGACCAAAAGTTGTCTTTTTCAAAATGAAATATAGAATAAAATAACTAGCAAGCATCCAAATTACAGGAACTGGAATCCATCCGACATAACCACGTCCCATCATTTCAACTAGAGTAGACTCTTTCGCTAGACCAGTAATTGGACGACCATCGGTATAAACTAAAGTCAAACCTCTGAAGATGGTCATTGTTGCCAGTGTGGCAATAAACGGAGCTACTTTTCCTTTTGTAATAATAAATCCATTAAGGGCTCCCATCGCTGTACCTGCCAGTAATCCAAGAAGTATCGCTAGTATTGGATCCATTCCACTTGCTAAGAGGCCTGCTGTTAAGGCTGACGAAAGAGCAAGCATTGAACCGACAGAGAGATCAATTCCTCCCGTCAAAATGATAAAAGTCATCCCAAACGCAATTAATGCATTAATGGATACTTGGCGTAAGACGTTAAAGATGTTGTCTAATTTTAAAAAACTAGGACTAATAATGGCTAAAATAACAGTTAGGATAATTAAACCGATAAGCGGTCCTACTTTTTGAAGCTGTTTTGAAAACAAGCTTGTAGATTTCATATTAATTCCCCCCTGTTGCTGCTTGCATAATTTTTTCTTGATCTGCCTCGGATTTATCGAGTATGGCTGTCAATCGGCCTTCATGAATGACGGCAATTCGATCACTCATTCCTAATATTTCAGGAAGCTCCGATGAAACCATGATGATTGAAACCCCTTGCTTTGTAAGTTCATTCATAATTTGATAAATTTCCTTCTTCGCTCCTACATCTACTCCGCGTGTTGGTTCATCTAAAATAAGAATCTTCGGCTCAATGCCAAGCCATTTTCCAATCACTATTTTCTGTTGATTCCCACCACTAAGGGATCTGACTGCTAACTCACTACTTGACGTTTTAACATGGAGCTTTTGAATCATGTCATTGACGAAGCTTTGTTCTTTTTTCATCGAGATCATACTGTTTTTAGATATTTTAAGAAGATTTGTAAGTGAAAAATTTTCCCTAACCGACAAAGGAAGAACTAATCCTTTGCTTTTACGATCTTCTGTAATAAATCCAATCCCTCGTTTTATCGCATCATACGGGGATTTGATTGTAACCTCGTCCCCATCAATCCACATTTTCCCGTTGCTTAAGGAACGATATCCAAAAATTGCTTCCATTATTTCGGATCTACCCGCGCCCATTAATCCAGCAATTCCTAATATTTCTCCCTGCCTGACAGAAAAGCTAATATCCGAGAATTTATCTTTACTTGTGAGATTTTCGACTTTAAATCGCTCTTCACCAATTTCATTATCCCGATCTGGAAAGCGCTCACCGAGCTGGCGGCCGACCATCATCTTCACAATTTCATCAAAGGATGTATCTTTGATTGCTTTTACTCCGATAAATTCTCCATCTCGAAGGACAGAAATTCGATCACAAATTTGAAAAATTTCTTCCATCCGATGGGAAATGTAAACAATACCGACTCCCTGTGTCTTTAAAGATGCAATTACTTTAAATAAAGCTTCAATTTCCCGATCAGTTAAAGCTGCAGTCGGTTCATCCATTATCAAAACTTCGGTTTTAGCAGCGACTGCTCTGGCAATCTCGATCATCTGCTGCTGCCCGACCGATAACTGTCCCGCTTCAATGGAAGGATCGATATCAATACCGAGACGATTTAAATATTCCTTCGTTTTTTGTTTCATCTCTTTATCTTTCGTTATTCCAATTGGACTAATAGAGAGTTCTTTTCCAAGAAACATATTTTCCGCAACGGTTAAATTCGGAATGATATTTAGCTCTTGATGGATGACAGCAATCCCTGCATCTTCAGCTTTCTTCGCATTTTTAAAATGAACTTCCTGTCCTTTTACTACAATGGTCCCAGCATCACGTTCATATATGCCCGTTAAGATTTTCATAAGCGTTGATTTTCCTGCTCCATTTTCCCCCATTAACGCATGAACTTCCCCAGGTAAAATGTTAAACTCAACATTCTCCAACACTTTATTATTAGAGAAAGACTTGCTTATCCCTTTCATTTCGATTACAGCTTGTACGCTCATTAGAAAATCACTCCTGCATGTAAAATAATGTTTGCATATGGAGTTGCTTCACCTGTGCGAATCACCGCTTTCGCACGCTTTGTTTGTTCCTTTAATTCTTCATGACTGCAATAATGAATTGGAGTATTAGTAAAAAGGTCAGCTACTTTTTTCTCAAGTTCTGAATTATGTTTCGTTATTTCATTGGCAATCGTAATTTTTTCAACAGCCATATCTTCAAGTACCGTTTGAAGTGTTTCCATAAAACTTGGACTCCCTATTTTCAAGGCAAGGTCGATACGAATGGTTTCATCAGGAATCGGCAGCCCACAATCCGCAATGACAATCATATCCGTATGACCGAGCTTAGACAGAACCTCTGAAATATGACTGTTTAAGATCCCATGTTTTTTCAAATGATTCGTCCTTTCTGTTGTGTAAGAAGTTCATTCACTTCGTCCAATGTTGGCATTCCACTTTGAGCACCCAGCTTCGTCACCGACAAGGCGCCTGCTGCATTAGCGAACTGGCAAGCTTCTTCAAGCTTTGCACCATTGCATAGTGAAAAGGCAAATGCACCATTAAAGGTATCTCCTGCACCAGTCGTATCGACAACATCTACTGTGAAACACGGAATCTCCGTTTCACCATTTTGAAAAAAGGTCACTCCCTTTGAGCCCTTCGTCACGATACACTTCTTTAATAATTCTTTTCTTTCTTCCTCAGACCAATCATTTGAAAATAGTAAAATTTCTTGTTCATGTTCATTCGGAGTTACATAATCAACCTCTTGCAATAGTGTCTTTGGAAGAGGCTGAATGGGGGCCGGATTTAATATGACCCTCACATTATTTCTTTTTGCAATTTTAACTGCCATTTCTACACTTTCTATTGGTATTTCTAGCTGAAGAAGGAGGATATCGCTATTGGCTATCACAAACTCATGCTCTTCAACCATTTCTGGAGTAACGTAGGAATTAGCGCCTTGAACGACAATAATACTATTGTCGCCTTTTGCTAGAGTAATGGCTGCAATTCCTGTTGAAACATCAGTTATTTGTTTAATATAGTCAATCTTAATGCCTTGATTCCTTAAATACTCTGGAAGCTCTCTGCCGAAAGCATCATGACCAATACAACCGATTAACGTCACATCAGCACCTAACCTACTTGCCGCAACTGCTTGATTCGCACCTTTACCACCAGGGGTTGTTTGGAATGATTCACCGAGAACTGTTTCACCGACTTTTGGGATTACCTTTGTTGCTGTAACTAAATCCATGTTAATGCTACCGATTACTGTAATTTTCTTGCTTGACAACTTCCTCACCTCAAAGCTTGCGTTGATTGGCCTTCTTTTAAAGTTACATGAAATTGATGGTGCATTTTGTCCACCTTTTTACCTTCAATTAAATCTAACAAAAGTCTAGCCGCCTCCGTCCCTATCTCATAGATCGGCTGAGACATCGTTGTAATTTCTGGATTCGTTAATCGCCCTAATTCAATGCCGTCAAAACCAATAATAGAAAGATCTTCTGGAATTCTTTTTCCCATTTGTGTAGCAGCTTTTACGACACCGACAGCCATATAATCATTCCCAGCAAAAATCCCATCAATGTTTGGATATTTTTCTAGTAATACTTTTGTTGCTTTGGTAGTTTGCTCCATATTATAGTTTCCATCTACAATATAATCATTCTGAAACCACGAATCATTTCCAACTTCCGCTAAATAACCCTTATAACGTTCATCAGCATTCATGACATTTTTCGGACCACGGATATGAGCAATTTTTTGACAGCCAATAGCTTTCAAATATTGCACAGCTTGTCTAGCACCTTCAAAATTATTCACAGTCACTGAAGGGATATTGTTCTCAATGGGTCTATCTAAAGCGATAATCGGAATTCCATTATCTTTAATATGTTTTGGGGCCAGTGTACTTGTGACGATAATGACGCCGTCAACATATTTCTGCTTCATCATATCGAGATACTTCTTCTCTTTTTCTTCATTTTCATCTGAGTTACAAAGAATTAACGTATAATCCTTATCATTCATCACATCTTCTACAGCTCTTGCAATCTCTGGAAAGAACGGGTTTTTTATGTCCGGTACGATGAGTGCGATTGTTCTTGATTGCTTCTTAAACAGACTTCTTGCCACCGCATTTGGTTTATAGTCTAACTTCGCGATTGCTTCTGTAACTCGTTTTCGCGTTTCTTCATTCACATAGCCCTTATTGTTTAAAACCCTTGAAACGGTCGCAACAGAAACTTCTGCCGCTTTTGCTACATCTTTAATGGTACTAGTACTCACTTGGTCACCTCTATTTAGCCCTCGAATATCCTGCTGATACTTATGGGTCATAAAACATGTAACCCGTTACATATTAAACAAAAAAATAATTTATTCATTTGTGTAACCCGTTACACAATGAAATATAAGAAAATCGATTTTTAATTGTAATCGATTACATAAATAATACGTCGTTTAATTCCTACCTGTCAACATTTTTTATAATACAACTTTTTTTAAAAAAACTGTTGCATAACAAATAGATTATTTTACTTGAAAGGAATTGTCACTTCCATTGACAATAAAGTCCTTAAAATACTACGATTACTTATATATTACTAAATAATGTAAGGATACTTCTAATATATCGGAGAGATTTCCTATGCTTGCAAAATTACAAACCTATTACCGTCATTCATTACTATTAAATGAGAAACCTAATTTTAACTTTTATGCTAATTTCCATTGGTTTAAAGATCATCATAGCTCCCAGTGGCTTGGCATTCCGTTTGATGCTGTTCATATACAGGAGCTTTCTTTGCTGAAGACGTTATTTCATTATGAAACATTGCCTGTTTCCATCAACCCAAAAGTACAGCAGTGGTATGATTTTCTTTTTTTAAATGGAGAACTTCCATTAAGTGAGGATGATTCAAGCTATCGCCTTATTCTTTTTCAATTCCAAGGTATGGCATGGGAACAAATGGACCTCGAGGAAGCCATTTACGGTTTTTTTCATGATGATTCTATTATCCTCTGGGAAAATCAAGATTACGGGGTAATTGTTGAACATAATCCAGATCCAAAGACGAATGAAAAGCTCTTTCCTCCCTTAAGTCAAATGCTTGAAAGCGACTTTTTTATAAAGGCTTATTTTTATTGTGGGAAGGTTCAACTATTATCAAAAGAGTGGCCAGAACAATTAAAGCTTGATAAGTTTTTCTTTAAACAGGCTGTCCGCCTCATGCCATCTCAATCTTTTCATAATTTTGAAATGTGTTTTCCTTTTATGCTTACTGAGCAGCTGCCAAAGAATTTACAAGAATGGCTCAAGTCCCAATTACTTTCCAAGATTGCCGATGAACCTGAACTATTAAAGGCAGTTATGAGCTTTTTGGAGAATAACTCAAATGCAACATTAACAGCAAAGCAGCTTTATATTCACCGCAACACACTGCAATACCGCTTAGATAAGTTTACACAGAAAACAGGTATAAACTTAAAGGATTTTCATAGTTCAATAACCGTGTATCTTGCATGTCTGTTATCACAACTGGATTATCAGTAGCCGCATAGAAGCATCGCCTAAATTTTCGCGAAAAAATTTGTGCAGCCCGCCCATATTCAGATAATCGCTCTTTTGTTTACAATATATTTATGAAGTTAGCGATATAAACAAAAGGGGCTGTAAAAATGGCAGAATTAAAACTCGAGCATATTTATAAAGTCTATGATAATAAAGTAACAGCTGTTGAAGATTTTAATCTTGATATTCATGATAAAGAATTTATTGTTTTCGTAGGTCCATCTGGTTGTGGTAAATCAACAACATTACGTATGATTGCCGGACTTGAAGAGATTTCAAAGGGCGATTTTTATATTGATGGGAAAAGGGTAAATGATGTACCGCCAAAGGATCGTGACATTGCGATGGTTTTTCAAAACTATGCCCTTTATCCACATATGAGCGTTTATGATAATATGGCATTTGGCTTAAAGCTGCGTAAATTTTCTAAAGCTGAAATCGACCGCCGTGTCCAAGATGCAGCGAAAATCCTTGGTCTTGATGAATATTTATCCCGCAAACCGAAGGCATTATCTGGTGGACAACGCCAGCGTGTTGCTTTAGGAAGAGCCATCGTACGTGATGCAAAAGTATTTTTAATGGACGAGCCGCTTTCAAATCTTGATGCGAAGCTGCGTGTACAAATGCGTTCTGAAATTATTAAGCTGCACCAACGATTACAAACGACAACGATTTATGTAACACATGATCAGACTGAAGCGATGACAATGGCAACACGGATTGTTGTCATGAAAGACGGATTTATTCAGCAAGTTGGGACACCAAAAGAGGTGTATGATAATCCTGAAAACGTTTTTGTTGGTGGATTTATTGGCTCTCCTGCCATGAATTTCATTTCTGGCAGTCTTGAAGATACAGGGTTTAAAGTGGGCAATACGATGCTTACCATTCCAGAAGAGAAAATGAATGTTTTACGTGACAGAGGCTATGTCGGCAAACAAATTATTATGGGTGTTCGCCCTGAAGACGTGAGCAATGATTCTAGCTTTATCGCCTCCGCAAAAGGAGCTGCCATTTCGACGAAGATTGATGTTGCAGAGCTAACAGGCGCAGAATTAATGATCTATACGAATATTGAAGGCCAAAACTTTGTTGCCCGCTTAGATGCAGATACTAACTTCCAAGGCGGCCAAACAATTGAACTTGCTTTTAATATGAACAAAGTTCATTTCTTTGATGCCGAAACAGAAGTAAGAATTCGATAATTTATACTATTAAAAAGGATCAAGCAGATGGATAATCATCTACTTGATCCTTTTTTTGTTATAGAATGATGGTCTTGAAGCGCTTTGAGACCACAGATACGCTTGTTTTCACTTAGCGGTGGTCTCATTAACTCACTTTGTGACCACTGATACGCTTGTTTTCACTTAGCAGTGGTCGCATTAGCTCACTTTGTGACCACAGATACGCTAGATTTCACTTAGCGGTGGTCTCATTAACTCACTTTGTGACCACAAACACGCTAGTTTTCACTTAGCGGTGGTCTCATTAACTCACTTTGTGACCACAGACACGCTTGTTTTCACTTAACAGTGGTCGCATTAACTCACTTTGAGACCACAGATACGCTAGATTTCACTTAGCGGAGGTCTCAATAACTCACTTTGTGACCACAGACATGCTTGTTTTCACTTAACAGTGGTCGCATTAACTCACTTTGTGATCACAGACATGCTTATTTTCACTTAACGGTGGTCGCATTAACTCACTTTGTGACCACAGACATGCTTATTTTCACTTAGCGGTGGTCTCATTAACTCACTTTGAGACCACAGATACGCTAGTTTTCACTTAGCGGTGGTCTCATTAACTCACTTTGAGACCACAGATACGCTAGTTTTCACTTAGCGGTGGTCTCATTAACCAGCTATAAAACTACTAAAATACTATTTTGTTTTGGCCAATGCGGCTTCATCGGCAATGATTGTGACGTTTGGGTGATTATTTAAGATGGAAGCCGGGAAGTCTTCACTTACTTCGCCTGATAAAAGTTGCCTCATGGCTTCTTGTTTTCCTTCTCCTGAAGCAAGCAACAAAATTTCTTTCGCTTCCATAATTGTCGATATGCCCATTGTGATGGCATGTGTAGGTACATCTTCAAGCTTCTCAAAGAAGCGGGCATTTGCGTTTCGCGTCGTGGCAGTCAGTTCAACAATATGAGTTCTAGACTGAAAAGACGAGCCCGGTTCATTAAAGCCGATATGCCCATTGGCCCCAATGCCGAGTAATTGAAGGTCAATCCCGCCATTTTCTTTAATTAGCTGTTCATATTGAGTACATTCAACCGTACTGTCCTTCACATTTCCATTCGGAATATGTGTTTTTGCCTTATCGATATCGATATGATTGAATAAGTGATGGTTCATAAAATAGCGATAACTGCTTTCATGTTTCCCATCAAGCCCAATATACTCATCCAAATTAAAGGTCGTTATGTCACCATATGAAGTATGATTTTCCTGATGATCCTTAATCAATTCCTCATACATCCCTTCAGGTGTTCCGCCAGTTGCTAAACCGAGCTTCATATTCGGGGATTTTCGAATTTTTTCTATGGCGAATACAGCTGCTTCTTTGCTAAGCTCTTCATAGTTTTTTACTTTTATGATTTTCATGAGTATGTATCCCTCCTCTATCGTAAGCGAGCCGTCCATTACAGAATGTCATATACACATTATAATGACTATCCAAAACAACGAGATCGGCATCCTTTCCAATGGCTATACTTCCCTTGCGATCAAATACATTTAATTGCTTTGCTGGATTGACTGCTCCCATTTGAACAACGTCCGAAAGAGTGCATTCTGTAAACGACATCATGTTTTTCAATGCATCCCCAAGTTTCAAAATGCTTCCAGCTAATGTTCCATCCTTTAACGTCGCTTTTCCATCTTGAACCATTACATTTTGTCCACCTAAATCATATGTACCATTCTTTAAGCATTTTGCCCTCATCGAATCAGTAATGAGGATGATTCGATCAGACCCTATCATTTTATAGGCCAATTTCACAACTTCTGGTTTGACATGTACCCCATCGGAAATAAGCTCTGCTTTTAATTCATCTCTTAAAAATACAGCCCCAACTACGCCTGGCTCGCGATGATGCAAACCACTCATTTGATTAAAAAGATGGGTAGCATGAGTTGCACCAGCTTCAATTGCTTCACTCACTTCTTCAAAAGTTGATTGTGAATGGCCAATAGAGGCAATGACACCCGTTGCTTTTAAATAACGGATAAGCTCAAGTCCTCCGTCGATTTCAGGCGCAAGTGTCACAAGTTTAATATAGCCCTTTGCAATTTCCTGCCACTTTTCAAACAAATCTACTTGTGGATTGATGATATATTGAATCGGTTGGGCACCTGCCATTTTTTTATTGACAAATGGTCCTTCGAGATGAACTCCAAGGACCTCTGCTTTATTGTTAAATGACTGTTCTTCAATATATTCTCCTACATTCATTAATGCCTTTTCGATTGCTTGCTCTGATTGGGTCATCGTAGTAGCAAGGAAGCTTGTTGTTCCTTCCTTAGGGAGTGCAGCTGCCATCGTATCAAGAGCATCCTTCGTACTATCCATTACGTCTGCTCCGTCAACACCATGAATATGGACATCAATCAGACCAGGAATAACTGTACAGTGCTTAGCATGAGCTAATTCCTCATATTCTTCATCATAAATAAGTTCAGACATCGAACCTAATTCAACAATTTTCCCAGCTGCTATTTTAATAAACCCTTTTTCTATCATACCAGCTTCTGAATATATTTGAATATCTGTAAAAAGAACTTTATTGTCCATTTCATCCATTCCTTCGAATCAAGATCATTATTGCAGCTTCTCAATAACAGCCTTTGCCGTAAGCTCTTGGTTGTTTGCAGCCTCATTATTTGTTCTGATAAAATACTCAAAATAAAGTAAATCCAAAAAATAAAGCTGTGAAATAACTTCCACCTTACATTCTTTGCCTGCTCCAAAATGCTTTTCACCAAGGGCTGCTGCATTGACATCATTTTCTACCTTGACTGGTATCTTGAACTTACTTTCTAATATATCCTTTAATCTCGTTCCCGTATAGTTCAGAGCCTTCATAATCCTTTTTAATGATCCCAATGATCGGAAGGTCAACTGTTTTTTTATTTCTATAATATCTTCAACACTATTCGCTCTAATTCCTTTTTCTCCATCAAGCTTAGCTGCATATGCCATTCTTCCCATAATAAAAGGGCTGTGAAGCGGTTATTCAGGCAATGCCTGACATGAAACGATGAGATTGAAAAAAATTTCCTGTTATTTTATCAAAAATATAACTAAGACTTAAGACTTAGTGGGAATTCATTCCAACGCCGATGTAAACTTTTCTGTGAATGCCTTACAATAGGATTAACAGAAACAAATTTAGAGGAGAGTATAACAATGAAAAAGAAATTAGCTTTAGGATTAATTATGGCAGCCAGCTTATTATGGATAACAGGATGTAACTCATTTGTTATAGGAAAAGAAAAGGATTCAGAAGTTTTTGTTGAGAAAGATAAAGCGAAACAATTAGATGTGACCTTAAATACTGCTGTCGGGGAACTAAATGTTTCTGGAGGAGCAAAGGAATGGGTGGAAGGAGAAATTGAATACAATATTGATGAGCTTAAACCAAAAGTGAAATACAAGCTTTCAGGCAAAAAAGGAAAAGTAACAATTGAGCAAACGAAAAAGAGCTTCTCTGGTCTAAAAATGGGAAATATTAAAAATAGATGGGATCTCGAGCTTACAAATGATGTTCCCATAAATCTTGAAGTAAATGCAGGAGCCTCAGCAACAAATCTTGATTTACAAGGGGTGAAACTAAGTAAGTTAACTGTTGATGCAGGAGTAGGCGACATTACGATTGATTTAAGTGGAAAACGGAAGGAAAGCTTTCATGTCGATTTAGATATGGGTGTTGGACAGTCTACTATCATTCTCCCGAGAGATGTAGGGGTAAAAATCAAAGCATCTAAAGGAATTGGCCAGTCTAATTTCAAAGGCTTTATTTCTGAAGGAAATGGCGTCTATGTTAATGAAGCATACGAAGATGCGGATGTAATCATTACTGTTAATACTGATCTCGGTGTTGGTCAAGCAAACTTTGAACTGGAATAATAATCTAGAAGGAGGCTGTTCCGTAAATTATTTTCACGGGACAGCCTCCTTCTCAAAATGAACCTTATTAAGTATCATTCGTATTAAATTGTACAGTTTGTGCACCAGTAATTTTTATTTTTTGTCCATCTTTTAACTGAATCTCACTTACAGATTCACTTCCCCATCCAATAACCTCAAACACTTGAGGAGACTGTCCTTGCTCAAAAATTTGCAAATACCCAAGACCCTTCCCCTTTACAGTATAATTCCCCGCTTTAATATCTTTGCCAACTTCCCAAATTCCAGGACTCAGCTCATTAGATAATTGTGTCGATACTGGGGTTATCATTACATTGTCAAACCCATCCACATGGATAATATGTTTTCCATTAACATCAACTGTGATCCTCTCTACACCATATGGAGAGCGTGCAATAATATCATGAAATAACAATGTTCCATGTTCATCACGAATAAATACATTCCCTGCCATCATGGCCGTAATTTCATATCTACCTTCAGGAAGAGTTAGATCATTTCCTTCCTGTAAGATGGGTTCAATAAATACATTAGTTGCTGCCGAATTACTTCGATCGATCGATTCATAAATCGTATCACTTACCTCGCCAATAATTTCTTCTCTCTCGGTTCCAATAATCTCATAGTTTTCTTGATAAACTAATACCTTTTCCGAGAGCTGTTGGCAGCCAGTTAAGACGATTAGACTCACAATAAACATAGAAATAATAGCCTTTTTCATATCTTAAGCCTCATAATAGTACTTTTCATAGTATTCCATCGTCCCTAGAGGGCCAATCGTTAGCTCCTTGCCTTTATATGCGAGTAAACGTTCAATCCATTTCGTCTTTTCTCGTACATCCATTTGCGCTAAAGGGATGCAGCATAAATAATCAGCAATAAAATAATGCCCCTCAGGTAAAGGGAAATCTCGTAAAAGCTGTTTATACTGTTCTGGCTTTATTTCTACTTTAAGATAATCATTTGTCGATTCATTGAAATGCTGCTGATGAATGATCGTTCCGTCTTTTAGAAAAAGCACACGATCAGCATATAGATCTAAGTTTTCAAGTAAATGGGAAGCAACAAAAATGAGCTTATCTTCTTTCTTCATTTGCATTAAGTAGTCTGAGATAAGCGCTACATTGGCAACATCAAGTCCATTCATTACTTCATCCATCAGCATGACCGGTGTGTCGGCAGCAGCCATCATTGCAAAGCACAATCTTTGCCTCATCCCTAACGAATATGTTTTAACTTTTCGTTTTACATACCCACTCATTTTTAATCGTTCAATAATTTTTGGTACATGCTTCTTTGTACCCTTCCACATATTCCCGTATAAATTCATGTGGTCTATCCCTGTCAGTTCTTCAAATAAATCATCTTGATCTGGAAAAGTTGCGAGCTGTTTACGAATAAAGAGCTCATTTTTTTCCGATTTATACCCGAACTTTCCATTAAATATGACAGCGCCATTATTAGGCTTCAAAAAATTAGCCATCACATTGAATAATGTCGTTTTTCCAGTTCCATTCGGAGCAACCAAGCCAATGATTTCTCCTTTTTCAGCCGTTAAAGATAATTTATCTAATACGACCTTGTCCTTATAAGCAACGGAGACATCCTTTAATTTAATCATGGGTATCCTCATCTCCTTTTTTTATTGAGGTTCTGTATAACGAATCAATTTCCGCTCCAATCTACATCATTACAAAATAAACATAAGCTTTACCAAAACCAATTCTAAAATGCTTTTTCTAGTGGTAAATCTTTCGGCTTTCGATGATACATATACAGATTAATTGAATAAATGATACTAATGATAAGAAGTGTTAAACCAGCTAACCATGCCAGCGAGTAATAAAAATCTAAGTGATTGTTTCCTAACTTGATGGCAAGGTCACCTGATAACACACTTACGAGATCGATATATTTAATCGGGGATAAAAAATTAGCCTTTATGCCAGAGGCCATAAGCAAATCCGGAAGCATAAAAACACCTAAACCAACAAGAATATTGGCAAATGCATTTCGAAACAACATATTAAGCAAAATAGAAAAATAGAGAAGTAGAATCGTTGCAATCGCTAATCCGATGAAAATATAAACAAGATACTGGATTGTAGAAACTGCTAAATAGTCTCCATTTTTATAAATTAAAATTGGAAAAGAAAAATCCCCCGCATTAAGCTTCTGTGCAGCATAAGTTCCCCCTACAAAAAACCCGATGACCAAAAATGTATAAATGTAAATAAAATGGACTGCTACTTTACTATGGATTTTCTTCATAAAAGATAAAGGGAAGCCTTTCACAACAGTTCGATGCCGTTGTTCAAAAACTAATAATTCACTTCCACTTATTAAAATAATACATAGAAACAAGAGCCCGCTCATCGTTTGCAAAGCATTGACAAAGTAAAAATTTGTCACAAATGAGTTCGTTTCAATCGGCAGCTGATTTTCTTTAATATAGTGTAAAAGGGCGTTCTCTTTTAAAATTTCTTCCTTTGGTTTAATGAAATGCTTTGGTAGACCTTTATTCCCTAATTCATGGACTTTAAGGCGCAATTGATTTAATTCTAAGCCATTTTCAATATATTGCTCACTATCATGCCCCATCCCTAAAAAATACACTTGAAAATTAATTAATGAAGATTGCTGTGTGAGAATATCGTAGACTTCACCAATTTCAGGAACTTCCTTACGGTCATCCTGAATATATTCAAACATAGCGTTCATTTCCATTGCTTCTTGTCTTTTTTGTTCTTTTAATGAAATCGGCTCTTCTTGATTCGGATAACTAAAATAGATTAAATAAAAAATCAGCAAAAATAGAGCAACAAACCAGTTTTTTCGATTACGCAATAATAACTTAGTCTCAAAATGTGTATATTTCCAGAACATATTCCATTTCCTTTCTTTGTGAAATGGCAGAAAATTCGCCTTACATATTTATATTCAGCTCATTTTTTTGAATTTTAGACTTCCGTTTCTGCAGTTTCTTGTCATAAGTAATTATTTGCCGAATGATGTTAAATACCTTGATAGAAGCGACGCTTGTTAACAATTCGGGAAACGGCAAAAAGAACAATCTCTATAATAAGAAGTGTAACCAGTAAGACAAGCATCCCTTTTTCAAAGGTGATCGTCTCTAAATTAACTAAGAAATTCTTATCACCAGTAATGACTTTGCCAAATTCAAAATACGTTTGCGGATAATTACTTATTTCGAAATTAAATAAGGCTTTTTTTGTTCTTGAAAAATAAATCCGTTCTGCAAACAAAATAATCGTGCTCACCATGAGAACTAACCAAGTATTTTTGAATAGTAGGCTTAAAATCGCATTCAATCTTGTAAAAAGAAAAACAAGAATAACTACACATCCAGATGCCATTAAAAGAAATTTTGCCATTGAAATTGTGTCATAATCATATTGAAGATATTGAAATATTTCTTCATTCTTCTTAAGGGTAACCGGAATACGAATGTCAAAAGAACCAAACCCATTTAATAGCGTAAGAACACCAACCGTTAGTAACAATAAACCGACTAATATGGCCATTGTATATGTAAAGGCTACAAGCGATTTTAAATTTATTAATCTATACCAAGATATTGGTAGCCCCTGTAAGATTGTTTGATTTTGTTTATCCTTTGACAACATATCACTGCTGAAATAGATGGCACAAAATATAATCGCTAATACAAATGATCCTAAAATAAAGTTCTGGAGCGTTTGCAATGCGGTTTTTTGTTCAATCATTTCATATGTGATAGGCAGCTTCTCATTTAAATATCCTTCATAACGGAGAAAGGTTTTTGTGTTCACATGACTATAATCTAAAGCTGGAAAAGGGGATGTAAAATAGTTTGTACCTCCTATTGTCTCCATAATGCCGTAATATGAAAAATCTTGTATCCGCAAATGGGTGAATCGAACAAAATCTCCGTCTTCAAAAGCCGTAACAAGCTTGCTTTGAATATTATACTTTAATGCATTTTCTGCATACGGGGATTGTCCAGACATACTATTAAAACCTGTTGCCCCTCTCGACTCTTTTCCCTTCTGAATAGCAGCTAGATCTTCAAGCTCCTTCTTTACCTCGTTAGGATTAAAAGAATCAGATGTTTGCTGGTTTGGAAGAATTAAAAAGCAATAGCTCAAAATCAAAACAACTAAAGAAATGACAAATAATATATTTTTCCTACTCGTACTCATCATTTTAAACTCATGGATGATAATCGATTTATTCATTTTGACTCCCCTTTATTGCACCTTTTTTAGTAGAAAAACTTGAAATTCACCAAGTCCTTTCAGCGAATGCCCTAGCTTTTCTTATACGATGTTGCTAGCAGTCGTATTATTTGAAGAGTATTTTTTAGTGCGTTCATAAACACTTAAACTTTCCTACTAGCAAACAAAAGGTTTTATTCTTATTCCAATCATCTAAAATAGCAAAAAATTCTATTATTCCCTATTTTGGATTTTAACGGAAAATATTCTGTAACATCCATTATACAGACATACGAAAAATAGTACAGTCAAATAGGGTGATTTTTTGTAATATTTTGTATTATCGAGTAAAATCAATGTTTAGAAATATAAAAAAACACAGACATATTGTCTGTGCTCATAAAAAATGTATCTATGAAAAACAAAGATTACCACATTCTACTTGTACTTGTTACTGAATTATTTTCGATAATTGTGTAAGCAGCATTCGTAATGGCCTGAGCTAACGTTTCACCAGTTTCTTTCACATCATTGAAGGCAACCTCAAAAGACCCATCTGTCGTATATTTAAACCCAAGCAGTTCCAATCTTTCTACTATTAGCATGGCATGCTCAAGATTTTCTTCCGGCTGAAACTCTGAATCATGAATGAAAACACCCTTTTCACGATCATACCAACGATCCCATCTGTTTAACTTCCACCCTAATATTCTCCGTGCAATCGAGTCCGTTTTGCTCATGTTTTATTGCTCCCTTCATTGATTTTTTTGTGGGTTGTTATATAACAAATTTAATTTTATGATTAAATTATATAACAGTATTCAAACAATTGCCATCCTCTTTTTATCATTTATCAATACAATTTTATAATAAAAATGCATTGAACACATTAAACAAGCATGATTAATTGCTCTATTTAAAAATAGTCATCTGGCTCATTATATTTCCCATGCTACGAGGCGAGGACGCTTTTTGGGAATCGGTTGGCTTGACTAATTCCCGTACCACGAGGTGACTACTCTTTTCGGGAATCAGTTGGCTTGACTAATTCCCATTACACAAGCTGAGGGCGCTTTTCGGGAAGCGGTTGGCCTAACTAATTCCCGTTACACGAGGTGAGGACGCTTTTCGGGAAGCGGTTGGCCTAACTAATTCCCGTTACACGAGGTGAGGACGCTTTTCGGGAATCAGTTAGCATGACTAATTCCCGTACCACGAGGTGACTACTCTTTTCGGGAATCAGTTGGCTTGACTAATTCCCATTACACAAGCTGAGGGAGCTTTTCGGGAATCGGTTTGCCTGACTATTTCCACAAGTTTCCTACTCTTTTCGAAAAAACAAAAAAGGCGGCAAAGCTATCCTGTGATCAGCTTCCCCACCTTTTTATCAAATCTATAACACTTTTACAAAGAAGTATGAACCGCATGTTCCTTCTGCTTTTTCATCCTTTTCATGACCCCTAATAAGATTGGAATCGCCAGCAAGGAGGATAAACTTAATAAGCCAAATACGTAAATAGGCTCATCATACCCATAGAAATCGAGTAAAAAACCGCCTAGTGCAGGGCCAATGACATTCCCTATCTGTGTAAAACCCATCGCCCCAAAATACGTGCCGCGTAAATGGGGCTTCGCAATATTATCCATGAATAAATCTGTCATGCTGAACATTAACACTTCTCCAGCCGTAAACAATAACATAGCCAAAAACCAGGATGGCATCCCTTTTGCTAAACCAAAGCCAAGTAGACCTACAGTGGTCAACATACTGCCACACATAATCGAAAGGAGAGGGGAATACTTTTTTCCAATCGTTAAGAGCGGATATTGAATGAGAATGACGATCACTGCGTTCGAGGCTAATAAGATTGAAAAGGTTTTTGCCCCATTTTCGATAAGTGACGTGTTCGATAAGTACTGGGGCAAGGTAGATGACATTTGAGAATACCCCGTAATGGTTAAAATAAAGCCGATTAAAGACCACAATAAGATCGTATCTGATTTCGTGATTAGTAAAGCTTCTTTCATTGTAACTCGCTTACTATTATCTTCACTTTCTATTGGGGTCGTTTTAATAGATGTCTTTTGATAAGTTAATAGGAGTGAGAAACCGTATAAAGCATAAACACCTGCAGCGATAAAAAAAGCATAGGTTGATTCAGATGATCCTAAATAATAGCCAAGCAGCGGACCAAAGATGACACCGACATTTATCGCCGTATATCGAAGATTAAAAATAAGCAAACGATTTTTTGCTTCTGTTAAATCAGCAAGCAATGCTCGTGAAGCAGGTTCAAATACAGAACGGCAAAAGCCATTTAACGCATTCATAAAAAAGAAACCGATAACCGCTTCAACTAAGCCAAAACCAATAAATACAAATGACCAAAGAAAAATAGAGATTAATAAAACTCTTTTTCGTCCAAATCGATCGGAAAAATAACCGCCAAAAAAGCTAGTCGCAATTCCGACAAATGAGCTAACCGCAATAATGATGCCTGTTTCAGTTGCTGAAACCCCTTTTACCTTCGTTAAATAAATCGCTAAAAAGGGAATGCTCATAGACGTTGCCATTCTTCCAAAAACCGTTCCGATCACAATATTCCATACTAATGGATGCAAGTTTCTAAATGAAGTCATGTGTTTTTTCCTCTAATCCTTTTCAATAGTGAATCTATTCTAACTTTTATCATTTATTTAGGCAATATATTTTCTGAGTCATGCTTCTAGATTCTTTTCTGCCATTTGAAAATACTTCTCCTATTCAACGAGTAGGTAATTTTATTTTTATAAATACTTTTAAAAATGATACTATAGTGAGGGCCTTAAATATTTCACAGTAGAGGACTTAATTCAATAATGAAGAAAAAACTTATTATATCTTTATCGGCATTTATCTTCATAAGCTTGATTCCGATTGCCTATCTCGCCATTTCTCCAAAAGATTCACCTAAAGAACAGCAGACAAATCAACCAGTAGGGAAAATAAAAGAGGTAGAAGAAATAATGACGGTTGATGATTACGGAGGAACTTACCTTACGGAAGCTGGACAAAATGTCCGACAAAATGACTGGGGGACATTTACTCTTTTACATTTATATAAAATCAATCAAACATTTGATATTTTACCAATGAAATTGACGATCCATGAAATAAAAGTGATTAACTTATCAAAAATGACCGAACAGACAAAGGAGTATTTACAGAGCTTCACTGGGTTAGATCAAACAGAAATTTTTCAATTATATTCTGATGAAAATTTAAGCTACGAAGAAATAGAAGATCGAGTATCCTTATCAAGAAAAGAAATTGACAAGGACATTACTTATTATGAAATTTCCTACTCTGTAGAAAACACGAGTTCTAAAGAACTTCAATTCTTCAGTATGCAAACTGCTTCCTTTAATAACAACATGATCTATGATGTGCCTGAAAAAAACTTTATTTATTCTGAAGATACTTTAATGGGAACAAAAAGTGTTAGTCGTGTTGATTATGAGCCAAATGAAGAACGAAAAGGAGTGCTTGCGTTATTAAATGAATCAGCTACATCAATGAATAAACTAAGCTCTTTCACATTCACGACAGATGACATACGAGATGGGGGTTCTCATGATTTATTAGTTGATGGCAAGACTTTTCATATTGAGTTCGATTAGGATGTGCGAGTGCAGACGTTATAACAGAACATCACTTTCTGCATCTGTTAAATCGTCTGCTTTTATAGTTTCCTCAACATCTTGAAGCTCTCTTATTACCTGTTAATTTGCGTTAAACAGTGCATCATTCCTTCAGCCTCAGCCCATTTGACAGTATAGCTTTGGCCTTTTGTACAAAAAATCGAGGAAGAAGTATAATCAGGGTCGGCATTCTTATCGTACTTGATTGTTCCGATCACTTCTTGCTCGTTATGGCAGTGATGATAGCCTGCATACGTTAAGCTAATTCGCCCTTTTCCCTGGGTGAAAGAGGCAAGTGCTGTACTATAATCCATAAAGGTCGCAACAGGAGCAATCCCTGTTATCATGACCTTTTCTCCTTCTGTAACTGGGGGATGAAAACGTCCAAAAGCTGTCTGGATATCTGCTAACACCCGCCCCATCTGGTCTATATCTACTTTTATTTTGAACTGATAATATGGCTCAAGCAAAATGTTATCAGCTTTTTCCAATCCTTGCCTTAATGCACGGTAGGTGGCTTCCTGAAAATCACCGCCATGTGTATGTTGATTGTGAGCTCTGCCTGTCAACAATGTAACCTTCATATCAGTTAATGGCGATCCAGTCAGTAAACCGTGATGTTCCCGCTCAACAAAATGCTGTCCAACAAGATTTTGTAATCCACGTGATAAATCATCAGTATGGCACTCACTTTCAAAAACGATACCACTATTTCTTTTTCCAGGCTCTAGCTTCAGATGGACTTCTGCATAATGACGAAGCGGCTCGAAATGACCATATCCAAAGACCTCTGAATGAATCGTTTCTTTATACAGGATCTCTGGTTTCTCAAAGCCTATTTTTAACCGAAAGCGCTCTAAGGCCATTTGCTCTAAAACCTCTAGCTGTATGGCCCCCATGACATGCAGATGGATTTCCTGCATACGCTCCTCCCATACAACATTTAGTGAAGGGTCCTCTGCTTCTAGCATACGAAAATGTCGTAAAGCCTCTTTCATGTTTACTCCAGATTCAAACACCACTTTCGAACGCAATGTCGGGACCATTTCGTATATCGCTTTTTCCTTCAAAGCACCAACTCCATCCCCTATGTGAGCGTTAGAAAATCCCGTAACCGCAAAAAGCTCACCTGCCTCTACCTGATTGATTTGCTCGTATTGACTTCCATTATAACGGCGAATTTGTGTCACTTTTTCTGTCATATCATCCCCATACGTCATTTCATCCCGCACTTTTAACACACCACTTAGTGCTTTTATAAAAGTGACTCTCGTACCGTTTTCTTCATAACGCACTTTATAAACTCTTCCGGCAAAAGGATCACGAGTAGGAAAATCAGTAGCCGACAATAATTCCAGTTTTTCTAGAAATTGATTTATTCCTACATCCTGTAGAGCAGATCCGCTTGAAGCGGGGAAAATTTGAGCAGATTGAATCATCATTTGCATTTTCTGAAGCCATACATCAGGGGCATACCCTTTTTCCATATAATGCTCCAAAAGTTTTTCATCCCGCTCAGCAATAAATTCTATTAATTCATCTTCCATTTTTCCATCAATAAATGCCGTCGAAATATCACAAACCTCCTTCGTTAGAGTACTGCGAATTTCAGCTAAAACCCGGTTTATATCTGCACCCGTTCGATCCATTTTATTAATAAAGAAAAAAGTTGGAATGCGATGCTTTCTTAATAGACTCCAAACTGTCTCTGTATGGCCTTCTACCCCTTCTACCGCACTTATTATTATAATTGCCACATCCATTACTTGAATGGCCCGCTCCATTTCTGGAGAAAAGTCGACATGTCCAGGTGTATCAATTAAGAAATAGGTAGTATCCCCAAACTCAAACATTCCCTGATCGGCAAATACCGTAATACCACGCTGCTTTTCAATCTCATGATTGTCAAGAAAGGCATTTTGATGATCAACTCGTCCACGCTTCTTAATACTTTTCGTATAGTAAAGCAGCTGTTCGGAAAAAGTCGTTTTCCCTGCATCAACATGTGCTAAGATCCCAATTGTTTTTTTCATCTGTCTCATATGGCTCCGTTCTTTTCGTTTATAATCATAAATATTATAGCAATCATTAGGCATTTTCACATATGAGG
This sequence comes from Cytobacillus sp. Bva_UNVM-123, assembly GCF_046351715.2. Lineage (NCBI taxonomy): Bacteria > Bacillati > Bacillota > Bacilli > Caryophanales > Bacillaceae > Cytobacillus > Cytobacillus sp. Bva_UNVM-123. The sequence continues at coordinate 1,013,112 of NZ_CM177772.1, read as the reverse complement.
AAAGATTAGGAATATTTTTATGTGCCTATCTATCAATCATCTAAATATAAATATGTTAGAATAAAAAGAACTATTTTTTCAGTGTAAATAAGGATGTGGGACAGTTGAAGCGAATGCTTGCTATTAGTGATATTCACGGGAATTTAGAAAAATTCGAAAGACTTTTAGAGCTTGTTCAATATGACAAAAATGAGGATCAGCTTTTATTATTAGGAGATTTTGTCGATCGAGGTCCCCATTCAAGAGCTGTTTTAAATAAGGTCATACAATTGAAGACAGAGGGAGCCATTGCTTTAATTGGCAATCATGAAAAAATGATGATTGAAGCTTTTCAAGGTGACCCGATGTGCTTGAAAAGATGGTATTATAACGGCGGAATTAAGACGCTTCAAAATTACGGCTATGACATTGACAAGGACGATGCGGACTATTGGTATACAACGGATGAAATGCCTGAGCTTATTCAAATCAATGATGACATTCGTACACATATTGAATTTCTAAAAGAACTTCCATTCTTCTATGAAACAGACACTCACATCTTTGTTCATGCCGGAGTTCATCCAGAAACACCAATAAGGTCGACAGATCCTCATACACTCGTTTGGATTCGTGAGGAATTCCACCTTGGATATAAAGGAGAAAAGACTGTTGTATTCGGGCATACACCAACAAATTACTTACATGATAGCAACGATGTTTATTTTGGGAAAAATAACATCATTGGAATAGATGGTGGCTGTGCATATGGTGGACGGTTGAATTGTTTAGATGTTGAGAGTAAACAAGTTTTTTATGTAGATTAAGATTATAAGAAGTTGACCCTAAAGAGCTCGTGAATAATATTTTTTTGTCAAAGTTCATACTAATTTTTGCGAGGGGTGTCCCAAAAAGTGAACTGCACCCCAAAAGTCAGATTTTACTCTAACTTTTGGGGTGCAGTTCAAAGTTATACTTTTGGGACATCCTCTTATTCATTTTATCCTGCAATATGAGCTGAGCTGATTTCTCCGTTAATATTCCCATCGACTATGATTGAATGTCCCCAAAACATATCTCCATCAAAAAAGAAGATTTCAAACTCGCCATCTGGATAAACTGAAATACTGCTTAATTCCATGAAATTTACGAACATTTCCTTCGTAATTTCTTCGATCTCTGCCTCATCATTATCTTGCAACCAGTCATTTGCTAAGTCTACCAATTCTTCAGAGGCAAACATTCTAATTTTTCTATTCCAGTCATCCTGCTCGTTGAAAAGTGTATAAGCCGTTTTCAATGCAGACTTCATCGTATTTTCATCTTCATCCCAATCAAAATATAACGTGCCCTCTTCTCCAGCCCAAGAAATTTCCTTTTCAAAAAGTTTAATGCTCTTATCAAGTTCGAACTTGCCAAGTATTTCATCATGATAAAAAACTGGCTTCAGTGAGTCCTGCAAGATTAATTCCAGCTCGTCATCTTGATAGTTTGCTTCGAGAACTTTAACGAGCATCATGGAATTCTCTGACTTACGTACTTGTAATCTCACAACGGTATTCTTCTGTAATAGCTCTCGTGATTTTTCCCATTCTTTATCATCAACTAACCATTCTAGCCTCATCTCTTCTATTATAATAGGTTCATTGTTATGTAAATTTCTCCAAGCAATCAAGTCAATAGAGGCATTCCACATTATGTCACCGCCTGCTCTTCCCGCTCCAGTCCCTGAAGCCCCAGTAACAGCAGCAATCTCGATTACATTTTCAGTGAATCTATTTTCAAATCTTGTTTTTTCACTTATTTTACTCATCTTCCTATCATCCCTTTCGCTTCTCACATATTCGCTTTTAATCTGCTTACTAAATCATAATACCGACCAAATATGAATCTAAAAATAATCTGACTAGGCACTCGTTCAAAATTTAACTATAATTGGAATAGATAAATAATTTTAACTGGAGAATCGAAATGATCGTAAAAACAAAACCTTTAAAAATTAAATTGATTGAAACAGATAATCCTCTCGAGGATTTTATGCTTTTAAATAGAAATAAGAATGATTCTGTTACAAAAAAAGTTCTATTTGTGAGATATATTGGTATACCAAATTCTATTAAACTTTACATAGAGCATATTCATAAAATCGATCAAAGTTTTTCTTTAAACATGTCAGCTCCACCCTATCTACGGTTACATCGGCTTGAAAGAATATCAAGTATAAATGATATTAACAGATTATCAAATATTTGGGATCTTTGGCAAACATCTGTTCATCAATCACAAACTGATTCTTATTCACTTTATCAAACACCTCTGTGTACACAACTAGATAACGATACACTCGAATGGACGAAAAAGCTTGCCTTTCAACAAATTCTTTCAATGTTTAAAAAAATTCATCCTCTTTCCAATGCTACTCAATTTAAAAACTTTGTTATTAAATTTTTGTATTGGATGGAAATCTATTTACCAAAACTTTTTAAGTCTACTAGCCTATCTCCAAAGGTCGTTTTTATCGGGGATATGAAACATCATGAATTATTATTTTTATATTTTTTATCAAAGCTTGGCTGTGATATATGCTATATGAATCCAAAAGGGGATATTATTGATTTAGATCCTGAAATTAACAAATACTCGACACTATATAAGTGTAGCAATCTGTATACGGAGCACATATCAATCCCTGAATTCACACCTGCAGTAACTATCGGGAATGCTTCTTTGTCTTCAACGCCAAACCTTGCTCCCCAGCCGAAGATACCCAATATGGAAAAACCGAGGAAAATCTTGCCTATAACAGAAGAACTTAGCTATGAACAACTGGCCAGTCTATCAAACTCGGTTGTAATGATTAAGAACTATGATCGTGAAAACAATGTAATTTGCTATGGATCTGGTGTTGTTATTCATAGTCAAGGGTATATTTTAACAAATTTACATGTCGTTGAGGGTGGACATCATTTTTCAGTACTATACGAAAATGAAACGGATGAATATGTAACAGATCATTTCATTAAATATCACCAGCAACATGACTTAGCGATTATTAAAGTGAATAAAAACTGTTCTTCACTTCCTGTTAAAACGGACGGTCATTTAGTAAGAGGACAGAAAATTGTTGCAATTGGTAGCCCGTTAGGATTATTTAATACAATTTCCGATGGCATTGTTTCCGGTTTCCGAGAAATTCGAAATATGTCGATGATCCAATTTACGGCTCCTATCTCTGATGGCAGCTCTGGTGGAGCCTTGCTAGATATGTATGGAAGGCTAGTCGGACTCATAACAGCAGGATTTGATAAAGGTCAAAATTTAAATTTGGCTGTACCATCTGATAATATTTATCAATTTGCACAAAATTTTATTGAACATAGGAACTAGTTTATAGAAATTCGTTTTTAGCAATTTATCATTTAAATATCATACAAAAAAGCTCAACCATTGAATCGGATGAGCTTTTTTAGACAATCATGTTACTTTATTTAGCATTCACATCAGGCTGATGAATCCCGAAAATATTACCCTCAGTATCTAAATAATAGCCTTGCCACGCCATTCCAGGGAGAGCATATTTAGGCATGGCCACTTGACCACCTTGCTTCAAGATTTTAGCCGCCGTTGTATCATAATCTTCCACGCCAATTGTACAAACATATGAATTTAAGGCTTGATTTACTTCAGGTGAGGCGCTTTGCCGTTGCATTAAAGCACCATCTATTCCAGGCTCATCTTCACTTCCTGTCTTTACTCCAAAGTACGGCATTCCTGCATAACCGCTCCAGTCTTCAAACGTCCAGCCAAATACCTCTCCATAAAATGTTTTTGCTTGTTCCATATTACTAACATGAATTTCAAAATGAACGACTCTTCCCATAATAAACCTCCTGTAATGAAATAAATTTTTGAATAGATATATTGAAATTTTGTTAAATCTCAATAGAATAATTAGCATTTTTTTAAATTAGTTCTTAGAGTATTTTTGCTCTAAGTAGTTAACTGAATGGACAATTAGCTTCTTTAAAATATCTACATCTATGTCCGCAAGTTTATTAATATAAACACAAGCTTTGCCAGTTGTATGCTTTCCTAAACTCTCTAGCAATGTTTCTCGCTCTTTCTCCCCCATTGTAAAATAGAGACTGATTTTTGCTTTACGAGGTGAAAAGCCAACTAACGGTGCTTCCCCTTCATGCCCTGACGCATATACATAATGGTAAGAGCCGAATCCAATAATGCTAGGTCCCCACATTTTAGCCTCAAATCCTGTCACTTCAGAAAAAATATCTAGCAAGTCATAGGCATCTTTCCGCTTTTTGATGTTTTCAACTTTTTCAATAAATTCAATGACATTATGATCATTTTCCTTCGTTTTAAGTTCATACATATAGCTTTCCTCCCTTCATCATGACTATTATCTCTCATATCCGAATCTTTTTTTCAATCGTTAGTAGTGTTAATTAAAATATACTGAATATTTAAGAAGCAAGCAAGAATACTTAGGCTAAAATATGAAAAAAATGACTCTGGAGCATACGCATACCGGAGTCATTTACTAAATTTCTAGAAGTTATGGTCTTTTTGCAATCATTTCGATCTCTACATCCGCATTAAGTGGCAATGCTAAAACAGCTACACATGTCCTAGCAGGATATGGTTCAGAGAACTGTGTTTTATATACTTCATTCATCTCAGAAAAGTATTTCATATCCGTTAAATATACATTCACTTTAACGACGTCATCTGGTGTCAGGCCAGCTGATTCTAAGACTTCAAATAAGTTAATAAAGCATTGCTTCGTTTGAGCAGTAATATCCCCGCTCATTTTTTCTGCTGAAACTGAGTTCATCGCCGTTTGTCCTGAAAAGTATACTAATTCCCCTGCATCTACTGCATGTGAATACGGTCCTGAAGCAACCGTCCCTTTCGCATCATAAGCCTTTCTTGTCATGATTATCCTCCTCCATATGTAAGCTAGTCTCAAATTATAGCATATTAGATCTTTGATTAAAAAGGAAAAGGCAACTGCCATTGTCGGTTAGTTGCCATGTATTTTTTTATAATAAACGATTGCTTCTTATCGAAAGAGTTTTTTCAGTTTACAACATTAATTCAAGCTTCGCAACTACTATCCACGCCCATCAACATTCTTTTCCAAAGTTATCAAGCAATGCACGCACTTCATCTGTTGATTTCGTATTCATCAATTGATTTCTTAATTCTGCAGCTCCAGGGAATCCTTTGACATAAATTTTGAAAAAGCGATGAAGCCCTGTGATTGAGCGCGGCAGTACTTCCGCATATTGATCTTGAAGATCAAGCTGCAGTCTTAATAGATCAAGATATTCTTTACTGCTATGCTCTTTTGGCTCTTTTTCAAAAGCAAAAGGATTTTTAAAAATACCTCGCCCGATCATCACGCCATCAATGCCATATTGTTCAGCAAGCTGCAGCCCAGTTTGACGGTCAGGAATGTCACCATTGATAGTTAGAAGCGTATTTGGTGCGATACGGTCACGTAATTTTTTGATTTCCGGAATTAGCTCCCAATGCGCATCTACTTCGCTCATTTCCTTTCTTGTACGTAAATGAATAGAAAGGTTCGCAATATCCTGTTTTAAAATATGTGTCAGCCACTTCTCCCACTCATTTACATCGTTATAGCCAAGTCGTGTTTTCACGCTGACAGGGAGTCCGCCCGCTTTTGCTGCTTGAATAAGTTCTGCCGCAACGTCTGGACGGAGAATAAGGCCACTCCCTTTCCCTCTTGAAGCCACATTCGGTACTGGGCAACCCATATTAATATCAATGCCTTTAAATCCCAGCTCTGCCATGCCAATACTCATTTGACGAAAATATTCGGGATTATCCCCCCAAATATGTGCCACCATTGGCTGTTCATCTTCTGTAAAAATCAAACGGCCACGCACACTTTTCATGCCCTCTGGGTGACAATAGCTATCCGAGTTCGTAAACTCTGTGAAAAATACATCCGGTCGACCGGCTTCACTTACTACATGACGAAAAACAACATCTGTCACATCTTCCATTGGTGCAAGTACAAAAAATGGTCGTGGTAAATCACGCCAAAAATTATCTATCATGTCAAATCCAAATCCTCTCACTATGGATGTCTATTATTACTGCGAAGTGTTTATTATGATTCACATCTTTAAAACGAGTTGCGAGACACACTCGACGTGCATCGTCTGCGGAAACATATCGACCGGTTGCACTTCTACTGTCTTATATCCACCATCTTCTAATATTCGCAAATCTCTTGCCAATGTTCCCGGATTGCAGCTGACATAAACTACTTTTTTGGGCTTCATGTCAATTATGGTTTGCAAAAGAGCTTCATCACAGCCCTTACGAGGCGGGTCAACAACTAAAACGTCAGCAGCATTCCCTTCCTCAAACCATCTCGGGATAACGACTTCTGCTTCTCCAACTGCAAATTCAGCATTTGAAATACTATTAAGCTCTGCATTTCGTTTGGCATCTTCAATCGCTTCAGGGACAATTTCTACCCCAAATACCTTTTTCGCTTTTTTGGCGAGGAATAAGGAGATTGTACCAATTCCACAATAGGCATCGATGACATTTTCTTCACCTGTCAAATTAGCGTATTCTAACGCTTTTTCATAAAGAACTTTCGTTTGCTCTGGGTTTACTTGGTAGAAGGAGCGCGCAGAAATAGCAAATTTAATGTCACCGATGAAATCGTAGATGACTTCTTCTCCCCATAATAATTTCGTTTCCTCACCGAAAATCACATTCGTCTTCTTCGGATTTATATTTTGAACAATGGATTTAACCCCTTGAATTTGTGAAATAATGTCTTCAATCATTTTATTTTTGTGAGGTAAATCAGCCGTTCTTGTAACGAGAACGACCATTACCTCACCCGTTACAAGTCCGTAGCGTGCCATAATGTGGCGAAGATCGCCTTTATTTTTTCCCTCGTTATATGCATGAACACCATAACGGCTGCAAATGTCGATTACCGTTTGCACCACTTCATCATTTTTTTCTTGCTGAATGATGCATTCCTTCATATTAATGATTTGATGGGAGCGTTGCTGATAAAAACCGCCAATGAGTCCCCCCTCTTGTTCACCTATCGGAACTTGGGCCTTATTGCGATAGCGCCATGGATTTTGCATTCCTAGAACGGGATGGACTTTCACGTTTCCAAGCTTGCCAATCCGCTCTAACACATCACGAACCTGCTTCTCCTTCGCCTTCAGCTGTCCTTCATAGCTTACATGCTGAAGCTGGCAGCCTCCACATTCCTTGTAAATTAAGCAGGAAGGTTTAACTCGATATGGACTCTCTTCATAAATCTCGATAAGCTTACCAAAACCATACCCCTTATTTACTTTGATCACTTTTATTTTTGCCTTTTCACCTGGGAGCGTGTTCGGGACAAATAGTGGATAGCCATCAACCTTCGCAACCCCTGCTCCATCATGCGTTAAATCTTCAACGATAACATCTATATAATCATTTTTTTGCACTGGTAATGTTCTATTCATTCTTTACTTCCCCACCAAATTATTTAATTGGAAAAACTAGGAATTCGCCAAGTACTTTCAGCAAATACCTTAGCTTTTCTTATGCGGTATTTTAAACGCTAATTTTATTTAAATGTTTTTTCCTTTAGTGCGTTAATAAATTTTTATTTTCCTACTAGCCAAAAGAAATTGTAGCATATTCTGAGAAAGAATACGAAATCTCCTTCATTATTACTGCTGAGATCTGAATCAATTCTCACTATTTGAGGTCGGTTCTTTTCCATCTTGCTAGAGAATCGACCTTATCCGCACCCTTTGAGGCCGATTCTTTTCCGTCTTTCCAGAGAATCGACCTTATTCGCACCCTTTGAGGCCGATTCTTTTCCGTCTTTCCAGAGAATCGACCTTATTCGCACCCTTTGAGGCCGATTCTTTTCCGTCTTTCCAGAGAATCGACCTCATTGGCCGGCACCCAAATTATCAGCTATATACGTTCATTTATTTTTGCCCAACTCTATATAAATACACTAAAAAAGCCCGCTCCTCATCGGAACGAGCTTCATTCTATGATTTACTGCTGCTTTCCCAATCTCTCGGCAAGTCCTGTTCACGGATTTGGTCAATTGGTACGAATACTTCAAGGTGTCGATAAAGGTTCACGAATTCAGCAGGTAAAAACCCTCCGAATTCACCGTCTAGATTAAGCTGAACCTTTTCGCTTGACTGCACTTTAATTCGGTTCGCTTGAGTGTAAATAACATTTGCATCGTTTACATGTTCTCCGCGAATAGCTAATGTTGCAATACGGATAAAGTCTGCAAGGTTCGTCTTTTTTAAAATTAGCAACGAGAACATTCCGTCATTAATCGAAGAATCAGGAGCTAGTTTCTCAAAGCCACCGACTGAATTTGTAAGACTGACGAGAAATAGCATAGCTTCTCCTTCAAAAATCTTTCCGTCATACTCAATGCTTACTTCAGTGGAGCGAATGGAAGGGAGCATTTCAATCCCTTTTAAATAATAAGCGAGCTGACCAATCACCGTTTTTAGCTTACTCGGAACTTCATAAGTAAGCTCTGTTAATCTTCCTCCGCCAGCAATATTAATAAAATATTTATCATTTATGCGGCCGATATCAACAGGGATCGTATCGCCCTTCACAATAATATCGATGGCTGCATCAATATCACGTGGAATTTGGAGAGCCCTCGCAAAGTCGTTTGTCGTTCCTGTAGGAATAACCCCAAGCTTAGGACGATAATCTTGTTCGGCTAATCCGTTCACAACCTCGTTAATTGTTCCATCTCCCCCTGCAGCTATCACTAAATCATAACGGCGCTCTACTGCAATTCGAGCCGCTGTTGTCGCATCGCCCTCACCAGTTGTTGCATGACAAGATGTTTCATAACCAGCTCTTTCTAGTTTTTGTAACACATCCGCTATATTCTTCTTAAAAATCTCACGTCCAGAAGTTGGATTATAAATAATTCTTGCTCTTTTCATTCCCCATCATCCTATTTGTCAACTTAATATCCTTATTCCATCTTTTAATCATCATATCGAAAACCCTCAATGGAAGCAATTTTTACGGATTTCAACGATCGGAATCCACATTTAGCCTACCCACTTTTTTCCTTATCCATAACCTATTCTCATTATTACGATAAATAGGCTTAAAAGAAGACTTCCGAATCGGAAGCCCTCAAAGAAATTAGTGTTTTTTTAACTTTAATACCGCGTCTTTTGGACTTTTACTCAAAATATACACCGATTTTCTTTAATTAACTATGTTTACATCAACCCGATAGCTATTCGTGACTTGCAGCTTGTGAGTTCCTTGACCTGTTTGGTATGTAGCTAGTTTAATCGGCTGCTCCGAAACCTCGTCATCGGAGTATGTTTCTTCTACTTCTTCTACATCTTCTACTTGCTCACGTGTCACATTCCAATTAGTCTGATCACCTTGAATCTCTAGTAACCCTTTTGCCAAAACCATTACATCACTATTTTTTTCCATCTGTACAGAAAGGGTCGAAGCTCGATCAATTGTCCAATCGCTCGTTAAGGCTCGTGGCTTTAACACAATCGAATTATCATTTCCAGTAACTTCTAGTTTAATATCGTTCGGAATAAGAATTGTCGCTGAAAGACTGCTACTGCTGTATCGATTGAATGGTCCGACTGATTCACTAGGGAGGCCTTTTATACTCACATAAAGCGTATCGCCTTTTTCACGAATTAAAACGTAATCATTTGCATTTGAAAGGAGCTTTTCTTTCTTCCCAGCGTTAGCCCTGTACGTTCCAAATAGAGAAATAGCATTATCTGAAGTACCTTCAATGGCAAGCGGATAGTCACCTGTATCCACAACAATTCTCTGTACGGTGTTCTTAATGCTATATTCAAGTTCAGGAAGATCGATCGTTCTTTCTTCCCTTTGTAAAGCCTCATCCATTTTGTCTAAAATTCCAGTCGAGCTGACGATCGCAAACCCAATCCCAACCATTCCTAATATTCCTACAAAAAAGATACTAAAAAAGTCATATTTTAAAAATGGCTTCTCTTGGCGTGATAGAAAAAGAAAAATTAATATTTCAAGTCCGAGAACTATTAAAATGACTGGCCACCATGACATCATAACATGTACGAGTTTAAAGCCGAATATTTGAGATAATAGAAGAAAGATACCGAGAAAAAGGAGCGAGGCTCCCATTGAAAAAGTACCAACCCGCCACGTTCTCATGTAAAAACCACCTTTCTATGTGATTCATTTTTATTTAATGGATCATTGTCTGTTCCATCATACTGCCCATCCTACTCTTCAGGCACTTCGATCTTCTTGTCTTTCTTTCCTAAAAGCAGCTTCAAACCGCCACCTATTAGCAGTACACACACAACAGCTGTTTGGAAATAACGCTCAAACCAATTTCTGAGATCAATGTTAATTAATTCGGCCAGCATTGGCGACATAATCGGAAGAAGAATATTTGTCGTTAAATAATACAAGCCTAACAAAACAAACCCGATCCCTAGCCATTTTTGATGATTAATTAAATAAGAAATGATAGGTGTGTCATCCAACTCTTCATCCCCATATTTAGAAGCTCTTTGCAATCCATCAAAGAAGCTATAAAACCAAATAATTGGAATGAAGAATAAGAAAATTCCTAAGCGCAATACATCTAATATATAGATTGAGAAAAGAAATGCTGCCATTAATTGGATTCCTCTACGCTGCATTCCGAGATACAGATGTCCTGCACCGGGGAAAATCGATAGAAATGTTGCAATTGCTTTGCTCTTTTTCCCCTCTTCTCGACGTGATTCGAAATCCTCCAAGATGGTGCGGTCAACTAATTGTTCACCACGCTGCTTTAAATTTAATTGCTGGATTGCATCGAAAAAACCGTACACCCAAATGACGGGCAAAATAGCCCAAAATATTAAAAACTCACTTCTATGTGTCAAAATGGCTACGAAAAATACCATCACACCTAATCCAAGAAATGCAGTTAAGATCGTGATGCCTCGATTCATTAAGCCAAGTTGAAAATGGCCTACTCCTGGGATAAATGAAAGGAGAATTGTCCGGAATCGCTCAACGTCGTTTTCGCTCGTTGTTTCAATACCATTTGGCTGAAGCACAGGCTGCTTAGGATGAAGAAGCTTTGAAGCGGTAATCCCCGTATCAACTAAGCTAATAATATAAAGTACTACACCGATGAACACGACAATTAAAGCAATATCTCCACCCCCATCTACGACGATCAAAAAGGTAATGGCGATAAGAACAAACTCACCGAACAGATAGCCAAGCCCACGTAATACTTTTCCTAAATATAGCAAGCCCCCTCCCGGGAAAAATCCCAGCAGAAATGCAATAATTGGATTTTTCATTATTTTTTTGCCCCCTTACTTTTCTTGTCTAATGAATCCATCCAAGCAAATGTCTTATCAACAAGCCCTTCCGTTACAGATAGCTCTTTTTGGTGGAAGCTTGGCATTTGCACACTTTCAGTATATTTTGTAATCGACTGAAACACCCCAGTCGACATTAAAAGAATCGTCATTGCTGCTGCGACTGAATAATGGAAAATAGCCGTTTGATAAAATGGTTTTCCAGTCTTCCGTCTTTCTTTTTTATCCTTAAGGGATGGCAGCTTGCTTTCAGCAATTTGTGCCATAACAAGATTCGTAAATTCTGCTTCATTTTCAATGATCGGTAAATCATTTTCCACCTCCGCAACCGCCTGAAGATAGCTATTTAAGCATTGGTCACAGTTATAAAGATGGTTTTCAAATGCCACGCGGGCCTCTTTGTCTACCTCATTTTTCACATATGTCATCCACTCTTCATAAGAATAATGTTTCATGAAAAATCTTCCTCCTTCCAATGCTTTTTAATCCAGTTACGGGCGCGGTATAGTTTCATTTCAATTGTTTTTACTTGAACTTCTTGCTCTTCAGCGATTTGCTGATAGCTTTTTTCAGCGATATAAAAATCATAAATGACATTTCGATAGTTTTCTGGAAGCTCGTGAAGCTTTTTACGCACGAGGTTTCGACGCTCATTATTTATTACTTCTGTTTCAACACTTTCCCTTTCTGAGCCGATAGTATCATATTGGACTGAATCAAGCATATCTTCTTGCTTGCGATCCTTCCTTCTTTTCACATCGATTGCATGGTTAACAGCAATTCTCGTTATCCATGTTTTAAAGCCTTGATTCTCATATTGGGAGAGAGAGGTATAAATCTTAATAAACACTTCTTGTGTGGCATCTTCCGCTTCTTTATTGTCTCTTAATACCGCATAAATTGTCCGGAACAAATCATTACGGTATTTTTCGACTAATAAACGAAAAGCATGATCATTGCCATGATTAATTTTTAGGATCAGATCTTGGTCGCTAATCACTCTCTCCCCCTTTCTGACAGCTTCCATCATAATAGACGAAAATAAAATGACTTTCCCCTACACATAAAATAAAATTTTTTTAAAAAATTTTTTTAGAACAGAAAAAAAAGCCTGAGATCAAAAATGCTATTATCAAAAAGAGAGATAATAGCAAATCCCAAGCATTCTTTTAAAAATTTTTTTACAATGAAAAAAGAGCTTGTATACAAACTAAAATATCCGAATATATATAGCTAGAGCTATTAGTGATAAAAAAATGGCTATAGCATATATGACAGTAAGATTCGTCGTGTTTCGTCTAGCAGAATTACTATAATTTTGATCTCCTTTTCGTAAAAAAAGAAGTGTAAATATAATTGAGGCGAGCGTCAATATGATAACTAAAATAATAGCAGTTGTCATTTTAAACACCTTCATTTTCTTTGTTATATATCTTTATTATAGTTATAAACTTAAAATAAAGATACAAACGATTTGTATTTCCTATTAGGAACTCTCAATACTAGACTTTTTATGATAAAATATCGATAATATTTCTCGTAAATCTGCGATAAAGTGAAACTTCAATCAGTGGGGTTTTCAGACGCACAGGATGTACTAGTGCAGATGTTGCGACAGGATGTAGTGCACTTAGTCTGCCTTCATTCCCCACTGATTGTTAGTTAAACCAATCGGGCCTTTACGAGCTGTTGATCCCCCACTTAGGAATTTTTTCCTTAACTCAACTTCTTGAAGTGGGGGAGCTTACAGATCATTAATCTGCGATAAAGTGAAACTTCAATCAGTGATGGTTTTCCAATGCACAGGATGTACTAGTACAGATGTTGCGGCAGGATGTAGCGCACTTAGTCTGCCTTCATTCCCCACTGATTGTTAGTTAAACCAATCGGGCCTTTACGAGCTGTTGATCCCCCACTTAGGAATTTTTTCCTTAACTCAACTTCTTGAAGTGGGGGAGCTTACAGATCTTAAATCTGCGATAAAGTGAAACTTCAATCAGTGGGGTTTTCCAATGCACAGGATGTACTAGTGCAGAGTTGCGACAGGATGTAACGCACTTAGTCTGCCTTCATTCCCCACTGATTGTTAGTTAAACCAATCGGGCCTTTACGAGCTGTTGATCCCCCACTTAGGAATTTTTTCCTTAACTCAACTTCTTGAAGTGGGGGAGCTTACAGATCGTTAATCTGCGATAAAGGATGATTTGATGACAATATTACTATTTCTGCTTGCTTACTTAATCGGTTCTTTTCCTACTGCACTTCTTGTTGGTAAATTTCTTTATAATATTGATATCCGGGAACATGGAAGCCATAATCCCGGCGCGACAAATACCCTTCGAGTGCTTGGAAAAAAAGCAGCTATTTTTGTTTTACTAGTCGATGTTGGAAAAGGTGTGCTTGCTGCATCATTGCCTGCCCTTTTTCACATTGGAGTCGAACCATTGTTTACGGGACTTATTGCGGTAGTCGGACATTGTTTTCCCATTTTTGCAGGCTTTCGAGGTGGGAAAGCTATTGCTACAACAGCAGGCGTCTTACTTGTCTCAAATATTTGGATGTTTTTTGTAGCCTATTTTTCTTTCGTATTTATTATTTATTTAACTAAATATGTTTTTTATGGGTCTCTGTCAGTTGGCGTTTCATTGCTTATTTATTCATTTTTTACACCCGGTCAAGGGCATGAACTTATTTTTTCTCTTTTTCTATTATTATTAATTTTTCTTCACCGCTCAAACATCAATAATTATATTCACAAAAAAGAACCCAAAATAAATGACAAGCACCTGAAAGATGACCGTATTCCGCCAAAAAACAAGGCAATTTGATTTTTCCCATGATTATTTATATGGTAAAATAACAACAGGTTACGATCATTATTATTTTATTTATTTAAGGAGAAAGATTATGTCAAAAGTATTTGTATTCGGACACAAAAACCCTGATACTGACTCAATTTGCTCGGCTATTGCATATGCACAATTAAAAACAAAACTAGGTGTTGATGCTGAACCTATTCGTTTAGGCCAAGTAAATGGTGAAACAAACTATGCATTAGAGTATTTCAAAGCTTCTGCGCCTCGCCTTGTTGAAGCAGTATCAAAGGAAGTTGATGAAGTTATTCTTGTTGATCATAATGAATTTCAACAAAGTGCAGATGATATTCGTGATGTAAAAATTCTTGAAGTTATTGATCATCATCGAATTGCTAACTTTGAAACAAGTGATCCTTTATATTATCGCGCTGAACCAGTTGGCTGTACGGCAACAATCTTGAAAAAAATGTATCGTGAAAATGATATTGAAATTAGTAAAGAAACAGCTGGTCTAATGCTTTCAGCAATTATTTCGGATTCATTACTTTTTAAATCACCAACTTGCACGGAAGAAGATGTGAAAGCAGCTCGTGAACTTGCTGAAATTGCTGGAGTAAATGCAGAAGAATATGGACTTGCTATGTTAAAAGCTGGTGCAGACTTAAGCGATAAATCATTAGAAGAGTTAATTTCTCTTGATGCGAAAGAATTCCAAATGGGCAACTACAAAACGGAAATTGCTCAAGTTAACGCCATTGATTTAAATGATGTTCTTAGTCGTCAATCAGAACTTGAGGCCATTCTTTCTGAAGTCGTTAAAAAGAAAGAATTAGATTTATTCCTATTTGTCCTAACAGATATTTTAAACAGCGACTCTGTTGTCATCGCAATTGGGAATGAAACAAAAGCAGTTGAAGAGGCATATGATGTTACACTTGAAAATAACAGCGCCCTTTTAAAAGGGGTCGTATCACGTAAAAAGCAAATCGTTCCTAACTTGACAAGAGCATTAGCTGAAAAATAAAAATTGATTAGCCTAGTGTAAAAGCCGGTATGTCCTATTCGTTTCACTTTCGAATAAGGCCAACACCGGCTTTACTTATTGCTGTGTAGAGATATAGAATTGTCTAGCTCCAGCGCCTAGCGCTTTTCTTTTTAATCCATCATCCTTTTTCTAAAAACGACTACTACAAGTATAAATATCGCAACCACCCAAGCAGCAATAATCATTAAATTAAACCACACATCCGTAAATCCAGCACCTAGTTGAACCTCATTTGCCAATTCAATAATTTGGACATTTGGCAAATACTCAGCTAATTTTAAAATAGGGTATTTATCAGCAAAATTTATTAAGATTGATCCGAAAGAGAAGAAGAACAAAAACGGCAAAATAATAACGGATGCTTCCATGACTGATTTTGTTACTAACCCGAGCACTGTTCCTAAACCGATATAAAAAAGTGTAGATAAAATAATCGCAATCGAAACGATAAGCAAGTTTTCAGGTTTATAGTCTGTCAAATATACACAGACCCCAATCACAAGAATGGTCGTTATGAAGCTTAATAAACTCTTGCCTGCTAATATATCAAGTGTGCTTGCTGGGGAAAGCATTAATCCGCGCAATGTATTCTTTTCTTTTTCTTCGGCTATAAGTGAGCATTGAATATAAGCAGCTACTATGCAAAATGATAGATTGATAACCATATAATGCTCATAAATCGTTCCAACTCCCGATTGACCGTAAAAAAAAGCTAGAAGAATCGGCATGAAAATCGATGAGGAAACAAATAAGTTTTTTGAAATATCTTTATAATCTTTCTGAAGAATCGCAATCGAACGTTTGAATGAAAAAATCATGATAGTTTCCTCCCTGTAACTTCAACAAAAATATCTCCAAGTGTAGGCTCATTAGAATAAATAGAAACAACTTTATTTTCTGACATAAAATCATACATTTTCTTTGCACCGCTAGGACCTCGATTAATAATTTCCTTCGTCCCATCTGTCAGCTCCACTGTTAGCGTATCATCCGCAAATTTTTGTCGAAGCGCTTTTGGTGAATCAAGCAATTGAATCGCCCCATTATTTAAAAAAGCTACGCGATCACAAAGTTCCTCTGCTTCATTCATATCATGTGTAGTCAGGAATATTGTCGTTCCTTGCGCCTTCATATTTTCTAAACCTTTATAAATATGTTTTGTGTTTACTGGATCAAGTGCCGATGTCGGTTCATCTAAAAATAATAAATCTGGATTATGCAAAAATGCTCTTGCTAAAGTTACACGCTGCAGCATTCCCTTAGAAAGCTTTGAAACAGCCTTCTTTTTTGCTTCTATTAAATTGACAATCTCTAATACTTCATCGATTCGTGTATATGCTACATCATACAGATCACAATAAAGCTTTAAATTTTCATATACAGTTAAGCGCTCATATAGCCCACTATTATCTGTCAATACGCCAATTCTTTTCCGAAAATTGGCCTCTTTTAACTTTGAAGCTGGCACCCCGAATAAAAGTGCCTCTCCATCTGTTTGTGCGAGCTGAGCTGTTAATATTTTGATTGTTGTCGTTTTTCCAGAACCACTAGGTCCTAAAAAACCAAATGTCTCCCCTTTTTTCACATTAAATGAAACGTCTTTTAATGCTGGTTGATTTGCAAACATTTTCGCTAATCTTGTTACTTCGATAATGTTCTCCATTTTTATCCTCCAAATCGATTTGTCTCACAACAGCGATTAAGCCAAACGCTTTCGCTTTTCTGACTTAATCGTATTAGACATTATGAATCGCCGCATTATTTTCTCTGTGAAAAGAGTTATTTTGAGGATGAATGGTACATTATTTAAGTAGAATGGAGATTACTTCAACCCTAACATTTCCTTTAATTCTGTCATTTTTGTTTTTGATAATGGGATAGATGACTTTTTCGCATCGCCTAACACTAATGTAAAACTATTTCTCGTCCAAGTTACGACTTCACGAACTTTCTGCAGATTAACAATGTAAGAGCGATGACATCTGAAAAATCCATAAGGATTCAGCCGCTTCTCTAGTTCATTCATTGTAAATACACTTGGAAACAGCTCACCGTTAATATAAATCGTTGATTGTCCATCATTGCTTTCAATATAATCTATTTCTGGTGGATCAAATAACACAATTTTATCATTTATCTTCGTTGGAATTTTTTCGAAGCGTACTGGCTGAACGATGATTTCTTCATCTTTTCTCGTTTCATCCACTAATTCTTTTTCTTCAACTTCTGTATGTTCCTTAAAAGGCTCCTCCTCTTCCTGATGGATATCAAGAGGATGCAATCCAGTTTCATCAAGACGGTAAACCCGATCCGTTGCAGCTACTGCACTTTCCAAATTACCTGTTATGATTAAGATTGCTTTTCCTTTTTCCTTTAGTTCTCTCAGTAGCTTTATAAATATCCGCTTCGTTTCTAAATCAACATTTTGATCAGGTTCCTCAAAAATAAATAATGATGGATTTTGAAATAGCAATCTTCCCATTTGAAGCCTTCTCTTTTCTGAGTAGGATAATTCGCTTAGTCGTTTATTTTTCTTCGTTTCGAGCTGAACAATACTCATTGCCTCAGCAATAGAAAGAGGAGAGTTATACAGCTTCTTAAAAAACGAAAAATTATCCTTTACACTAAGCCTCTCATAATGTCCTTCATTGAGAAAAAGAAAGCCGACGTGAGAAAAATAATCTCGTTTTGAAAGCTTAAGACTTTTTGCTTTTACAGTTATTTCACCATTCGCAATCGGAAGCTCACCGATAAACATTTTTATTAATGCAGACCTAACGTTTGTGCTCGTATGTACAGCTACTACTTCATGCTCCGAAATTTCCAAACTAAAAGCCGGAAATACTATCGTATATTCATCATGCTTTTCTAGCTCTTTAATGATTAAAACACTCATTGACAATCACCTTATTAACATTAGTAAATATAGCAAATTTCATAAATGAATTAATGCCTGTCCAATTTTGTAAAACGGTATCTTTTCCTGGGAAATATTTAAAGGCGCTGTCGAAAAAAACAACTTTAAAAGGGGCTGTCCAAACAAAGAGCCTGGCACCTCCAACACTTTATATAGATAAAAAGCAGCTAAAGCGACTTTCTATATTGTGTTGTGAGGAGAGAGCCAGGCACTTATCGGACAGCCCTTTCCTTTATTATCTCTTCTTCAATTCTTCTAATAACAGCTTGTTTACTAACGGAGGGTTTGCTTGTCCTTTTGTTGCTTTCATAATTTGACCAACAAGTGAACCAGCAGCCTTTTCTTTTCCGTTTTTATAATCCTCCACAATTTTCGGATGATTATCCAATACTTCTGTAATAATTTTTAATAGAGCACCTTCATCGGAAATTTGTACTAAGCCTTTTTCTTTGACGATTTTCTCGGCATCGCCACCGTTTTCAATGAGCTCCTTAAAAACTTGTTTGGCAATCTTTGAGGAAATCGTACCATTCTCAATTAACTTAATCATACCAGCTAGACCAGCTGGAGTTAAAGCCGTATCTTCAAGCTCTTTCTGCTCCGCCTTTAAATAAGCAGATACTTCTCCCATCATCCAGTTTGAAGCTTGTTTTGCTTCTGCACCTGAGGCTACTGTCGCTTCAAAAAAATCAGCCATTTCCTTCGTTACAGTTAAAACAGCCGCATCATAGGCAGGTAAACCTAGCTCTTCTACATAACGTTTTTTCCGTTCATCTGGAAGCTCTGGAATTTCTGCACGAACGCGCGCCTTCCATTCCTCATCAATATGAACATCTAATAAATCTGGTTCAGGGAAATAACGATAATCATCTGACCCTTCTTTTACACGCATGAGTATCGTTGTATTTGTCGCTTCATCATATCGAAGTGTCTCTTGTCCGATCACCCCTCCAGAAAGAACTACTTCCTTCTGGCGCTTTTCCTCATATTCCAGTCCTTTACGAACAAAGTTAAATGAGTTTAAGTTTTTTAATTCCGTTTTCGTGCCGAATTCTTTTTGACCTACTGGACGGATGGAAATATTCGCATCACAGCGTAATGAGCCTTCTTCCATTTTGCAATCAGACACACCTGTATATTGAATAATTGATTTTAGTTTTTCTAAATAAGCATATGCTTCATTTGGAGTGCGAATATCTGGTTCAGACACAATCTCAATAAGAGGTGTTCCTTGACGATTATAGTCAACGAGTGAATAACCGTCACCATGTGTAAGCTTTCCAGCATCTTCTTCTAAATGAATTCGGGTAATGCCTATTTTTTTCTTATAACCATCTACTTCAATTTCAATCCAGCCGTGCTCACCGATCGGTTTATCAAATTGAGAAATTTGGTATGCCTTCGGATTGTCTGGGTAAAAGTAGTTTTTTCGATCGAACTTTGTTACCGGGGCAATTTCACAATTAAGTGCAATCGCAGCCTTCATTCCATATTCAACAACTTTTTTATTCAAAACGGGCAATACACCTGGATAACCAAGGTCGATGACTGTTGTATTCGTGTTCGGTTCAGCACCGAAATGATTCGGGCTTGCTGAGAATATTTTTGACTCTGTCTTTAATTCCACATGTACTTCTAATCCTATAACTGTTTCGAATTCCATTCTTTCTCCCCCCTTACAGTGCAGGTTTTTGTTTATGATAGTCTGTTGCCTGCTCAAACGCATGGGCAACACGATAAATCGTGCTTTCATCAAAATGTTTGCCGATAATTTGCAGACCAAGCGGCAAGCCGTTAGCAAATCCACAAGGAATTGAAATGCCTGGTACACCTGCAAGGTTTACTGGAATGGTTAAAATATCATTTGCATACATTGTTAATGGGTCATCAATCTTTTCGCCAATTTTGAAAGCAGGCGTTGGCGTAGTTGGTCCGATAATAACATCGTATTTAGAAAACACTTCATCAAAATCGTTTTTAATTAATGTCCGAACTTTTTGGGCTTTCTTGTAGTAAGCATCATAATAGCCTGAGCTTAATGCAAATGTTCCAAGCATAATCCGGCGTTTCACTTCTTCGCCAAACCCTTCAGCTCTCGTCTTTTTATATAAATCAAGTAAATTTTGGGGATTTTCAGTTCGATAGCCGTAACGAACACCATCAAATCTAGCAAGGTTTGCTGAAGCCTCAGAAGAAGATAGTAAATAATAAGTCGCAAGCGCATATTGAGAGTGTGGCAAAGACACCTCTTCCCATGTTGCTCCTAACTTTTCTAGCACCTTTAATGCATCTAATACAGATTGTCGTGCGACTTCTCCAACACCTTCACCTAAATATTCCTTCGGTACAGCAATTTTCATTCCTTTTACATCACCCGTTAAGGCGTTAGCAAAGCTAGGAACTGCGACATTAGCAGAAGTAGAATCCATCGGATCAAGTCCTGAAATGGCTTCCAACAAATAAGCATTGTCTTCAACCGTTCTCGTAATAGGTCCAATTTGATCAAGGGATGAAGCAAATGCAACAAGACCATAACGGGACACACGGCCATATGTTGGCTTCAAACCAACAACACCACAGTATGCTGCAGGCTGTCTAATCGATCCTCCTGTATCAGATCCTAGTGAGAACAATACTTCACCTGACGCAACTGATGCAGCAGATCCACCAGACGAACCTCCTGGGACCGTGTCTAAATTCCAAGGGTTGTGCGTTTTTTTATAAGCTGAATTTTCATTGGATGATCCCATGGCAAATTCGTCCATGTTCAGTTTTCCAATTGTGATTGTTTCTGCATTATGTAATTTGCCTGCAACGGTCGCATCATAAATCGGATCGAATTTTTCCAAAATTTTACTTCCGCACGTTGTTCGCAGACCTTTCGTAACGATATTATCCTTTAAACCAATTGGCATTCCAAACAGCAATCCACTGGACTCTTCCGTTCCGAGCTTTTCATCCATTTTTTTAGCTGTTTCACGAGCATTTTCTTCATCTAATGTTAGAAATGCTTGTACTTTATCCTCGACTTCTTTAATACGTTTGTATGATTCATCAACTAGATCAGACACCTTTATTTCTTTCTTATGTAAAAGCTCATGAAGGTCTGATACTTTATGATCAAATAAACTCATGACGCTTCCCCCCTTACTCCATAATCGATGGTACTTTAATTTGCCCGTCCTGATGATCTGGTGCATTTCTCAGTACGTCAGACTGAGGCAATCCTACTTGCGGTATATCTTCTCTCATCACATTTTTCATATGTAATACATGGGAGGTAGGCTCTACACCGTCTGTATCCACTTCATTTAACTGTTCAGCAAAAGAAATCATCGCATCGAGCTGCTTTGCGAATTTCTCTGTATCTTCTTCTGTTATTGCAAGTCTTGCCAAGTTCGCGACATGCTTTACTTGATCAATCGAAATTCTTGACATGATCGTCACCTCCAAATATGTTCGTTCCATCACACAATAGTTAAATCTTATCAAACTTTCTCACGTTAAAGCAATATGAAATATCGTACGTAAACCATTTCCTCTGCTATTTTATCACAAAATTGAAACTTCCATCAGTTTCTCGAATGAAGGTAAAAATATATTCACCGTCGTAGATTTCCACAATCTATATTTTCCTTCATAAACGATCTATATTTTTACTTTCTAGTAGTGGCTCATACATCATAATGGCATGATTTTCAGTGATATATTCATCTTCAAGCAGGACATTTTGTCGATTATACACTTTCCGATGTATTTCATTGTGGCGAAGATACCCTCCCCAATATGCTGGTGTGATTGCATGCTGTTTTTCATAAACCTCGTACGAATAAAGCGGCGGCTCTTCTCCCCTCTATTCACCAACAAGATGAGTATCAGTTAAATAAAGATGCAATTGATAAGATTGATTCGTTTCATTTTTTATTTGTAGATCAAGATAATTATAGGAACATGTGGCACCACTTCCAAATGGCTGAGTCCGATTAGTATCCGGAAACACATCAAAGCTGTGGCGATGCCTTTCCGTAACAGTTAATGGACTATGTAAAGTGATCCAATAAATTAAATTGGAGAGCTGGCATAATCCTCCTCCAGCACCCTTTTTATATGTCCCGTAATGAAGAACCATCCCGTCCACATAACCTTTTTTATATGTTGTTTTTCCTAGTAGCTTCCAATAGGAAAAGGTTTCTCCTGGATGAACAATGATCTTATTTAATTGTGGAACTGCTATCTGTAAATTAGTAATCTTGTTATATTGTAATATCATATCGACATCTTTTAGCTGTCTTAATAAAACCGTTTGATGCCTAAACAATGAATACGAGAAAAGATTTTCGCTTCTATTCTGACTATATTTTTTTCCGTCTGTCATCCATTCAACATATCGCTTCATTGTATAGAACCACTTGCCTACTTGGATTCTAAAATCTGAGCGTTTTTTCGGCCTTAATTCGACTAGATTCATTCTATCACCACCAAATAATTGGATTTCTCTTAGTATTAAGTTTAATTGGAATGAAGTGGGGAATATCTGGGGACTTGCTGATATATCTCGAAACTGGCCGATATATTCGAAAAGTGGCCGATTTCTTCTCAAAATTGGCCGATATAACTGATAAATGGCCGATTTCTTCTCAATACTGGCCGATATTTCCGATAAATGGCCGATTTCTTCTCAAATCTGGCCGATATTTCCGATAAATGGCCGATTTCTTCTCAAATCTGGCCGATATTTCCGATAAATGGCCGATTTCTTCTCAAATCTGGCCGATATTTCCGATAAATGGCCGATTTCTTCTCAAAATTGGCCGATATAACCGATAAATGGCCGATTTCTTCTCAATACTGGCCGATATTTCCGATAAATGGCCGATTTCTTCTCAAATCTGGCCGGTATATCGGAAAAGCCGCTGATTTTTTCTCAAAACTGACCAGTATATTCGAAAAGTGGTTGCTATTACTCTAATCTGACTTACCGTCTAGCTGAAATCTTATCACTTTGTTTCTTTTCTCAAAAAAAGAAGTCATTCTTGACTTCTTCGCTTGAAAACCTTCGAGAAGATGCTTAACATTCCCTTTTTTTTCTTTTCATTCGGAAGTTTTCTCTTTTCTATTTTCTTTGTTACAAAAATCTCTTCCTTATCAATCGCATAATCGTAAGCAAGAGCAAGGCCGATGTCAGAATTATGTTCTTTATTCGTTACCATCGTATAATCAATCTTATATTTATTCGCTAAAGCTGTATATTTTGATAGCTCAGCGTAATTCATATTTCCATTTAAATATAAATGTGCATTGCTGTTATTCTTAAAGGCCTCGCTTACTTGTGGATAAATTCCTGCTTCACGAATTTGTGATTGAGTTAGGGCAATAACAATTCGTTCTCTAATTGTCCCTAAAAATTTCCGTCTCTCATCCGGATTTGTTTGTTTTTGACCATGAATCCCTTGTTGAAGATAGTCGTCGATGTTATTTGACACCTTTCAACCTCCTAACACACTTCGTTTATAAATTATGTATGATTCATTTTAACATAGGGTGCAAATATCATCACTTTTATTCTTACTTGTTTGTATTAAGTTAGTATGTTACTAAGTAAGCAAAAAAATCCTCTCTTCAAACGAAGAGAGGTGCATAATAGGAGAAAAAATAATCACGATAGAATGGAACCTGACATTAAAGCAAGTAATAATTAATTAGCAGCCGTAAACTGCTCCTCTTCAGTTGAACCTTTCAACGCTGTCGTTGATGAAGTCCCACCTGTAATGGTCATTGAAACTTGGTCAAAATATCCTGTCCCCACCTCCCTTTGATGTCGTGTTGCCGTATATCCATCCTTCTCACTTGCGAATTCAGCCTCTTGCAGCTCAGAGTATGCAGCCATGCCACGATCTCTATAGCCCCTAGCTAATTCGAACATGCTGTGATTTAATGAATGGAAGCCAGCAAGTGTAACGAATTGGAATTTGTAGCCCATTTTTCCAAGCTCAATCTGGAATTTGGCAATGGTTTCGTCGTCAAGCTTTGCCTTCCAGTTAAAGGATGGTGAACAATTATAAGCTAACAGCTTGTCAGGGAACTTCTCATGAATCGCCTCGGCAAACCGTCTTGCTTCATCTAAATTAGGCTCTGCCGTTTCACACCAAACGAGATCTGCATATGGTGCATAAGCTAATCCTCTCGCAATCGCCTGTTCTAAACCAGCATTCGTTCGGAAAAATCCTTCAGGTGTACGTTCACCTGTTATAAATGGTGCATCATAAGGGTCCACATCACTCGTAATTAAATCTGCCGCATTCGCATCCGTTCTTGCAACGACTAATGTCGGCACCCCCATAACGTCTGCAGCAAGTCTTGCAGCAATTAAGTTCTTCACTGCTGTTTGCGTTGGAAGCAGAACCTTTCCACCTAAATGTCCGCACTTTTTTTCCGATGATAGCTGATCTTCAAAATGGACACCTGCTGCTCCTGCTTCAATCATTCCCTTCATTAATTCAAAGACGTTGAGCTGCCCGCCAAAGCCTGCTTCCGCGTCTGCCATAATAGGCACAAACCAGTCGACTGTGGAATCCCCTTCCAAATAATGAATTTGGTCTGCACGCTGTAACGCTTGGTTAATCCTCTTAACGACACTTGGTACACTGTTTGCAGGATAGAGGCTTTGATCTGGATACATATGTCCCGAAAGGTTCGCATCCGCAGCAACTTGCCAGCCACTTAAATAAATTGCCTTTAAGCCTGCCTTCACTTGTTGAACGGCTTGATTTCCTGTTAAAGCACCTAATGCATGAACGAAATCCTCTTCATTCACTAGCTTCCAAAGCTTTTTCGCACCTCTAAGTGCCAATGTATGTTCAATATCAATCGAACCTCTAAGCTTAATCACCTCTTCCGCATTATATGGCCGTTCAATCCCCTTCCATCGTCCATCCAATTCCCAGCTTTCCTTTAGTTGTTGCACTCTTGCATCAGACATGAAACTATTCCTCCCTCAATTATTAATTCCTTTGTTCAAAAAATACTTGAAGTGAAATCATTAGGTGCCGTTGCATTTTGTTTCAGCTGTTATCATGATGTTTACTACAGTTGTTATAATACAATATATTTCACTAATTTGTATTATATAACAGAAGTTTGTGAAATGAAACACTTTTTTACCCATTTTTTAGAAAATTTAAAATGGACATCAATTTACCTTTTTGCAGCAACAGTTGTACCTCATATCGTACTATGAAACTTTTCATGTTCCGTTCTCAGTTAATCAGAAGAAAATGTAAATAATTCATCAATTTAATTATAATAATTATTAAATGAGTTTGACTTTTATTTAGTATTTATATTATGATTGTAATAGATAGTATTTTATAAATGTACAATACATTTTGGAGGTTTTATCTAATGGCTAAACCGGAAATCATTGTTTATAGTAGTACTGGCTGTCCTTATTGTGAAAAAGTAAAAGCTGCCCTAACAGAATGGGGTTTTGAATATGAAGAACGTAATGCTTCCATACATAAAGAGTATTTTGATCAATTAAAAGAACGTAAAGTTTTCGGTACGCCTGCTACATATATTGATGGAAAATTAGTTCTAGGCTTTCAAGAAAAAAAGTTTTTCAAACTGCTTGGGTTAACTGAAGAAACGGTTCGTGCAGCAGCAACTACAGTAAATGCTGAACAAAACAATGAAGCTGCTCACTCTATTTTTCAATCTGTTCGTGAAAAAATGCTTGAGGATGTATATGATTTCGTTACAATTGGTGGCGGTCCAGCGGGGGCTTCGGCAGCAGTGTATGCGGCAAGAGGAAAATTAAAAACGCTTGTTATTGATAAAGCACCTAAAGCGGGTACACTTGCCATAACACATAAAATTGCCAACTATCCAGGAGTACGTGAAGAGCTTACAGGGCTTGAACTATTAGAGAGAATGCAAGCACAAGCATATGATTTTGGAGCAGAATTCGTTCGATCGACGGTTCTTTCAGTTGATTTTACAGACGAAATTAAAAAAATTGAATTAGCCGAAGGGACGGTTAAAGCAAAAAGTGTCTTTATAGCGGTTGGAGCAAAAGCTCCATCTAGTAAGATTAAAGGCGAAGAGGAATTCACTGGACGTGGTGTGAGCTATTGTTCAACATGTGACGCTGCGTTCTACCAAGATCAGGTTGTTGCGGTTGTAGGTGATAATGAAGAAGCGATTCATGAGGCGGAAACACTGGCAAAATACTGTCATACAGTTAAGCTTTTAATACCAACTGAGAATTTAAAAGGGGATGTTGATCTTTCTCGTCTTGAATCTCTTGCGAACGTAGAAATTTATAAACGCCATCGTCTTAGAGAAATTGTAGGGACAGATAGTGTTGAGAAAATTGTCATTTTGACTGATAAAAAAGAAGAACAAGTTTGGGAGATTGATGGCGTTTTCTTGTATCTTGGCGGAATGAAGCCAGGCACAGACTTCTTAAAAGGCTTTGTCATAAGAGATGAAGAAGGTTATGTCATGGTTGATGAGCTTTTACGTACAAATGTAGAGGGTGTTTTTGCAGGAGGAGATGCGAGAAGAACTCCGATCAAGCAAGCCGTTATTTCTGCTGCTGATGGTGCTGTTGCAGCATTAAGTGCAGAGCAGCATGTTAACAAACGGGCGAAGCTGCGTCCTCAGTATAGTTAATTGTTGAGATATCGTTATCAGGACTAATATCGCCCTTTTAATATGATTTCTACTCGTGATTTTTTTGATCTGCTATGTAGCATTATTTTTATTCTGAGACTGTTCTGTTTGCTTATATAAATAGGACAGTCTCTTTCTATCTAGATATTTCATTAGCATACTCTTCGAACAAAAAAAGGAGTGGTCCCCCCACTGGGCAAACCACTCTTACAAAAATTAGTACATTTCAGATGTTGTTTTAGCTTGCATATGAAGCAATAAATAGTCAGGGCCGCCTGCTTTTGAGTCTGTTCCTGACATATTGAAGCCGCCGAATGGCTGGTAGCCAACAATCGCACCTGTACAGCCACGGTTGAAGTATAGGTTTCCAACATGGAAATCTTCACGTGCTTTTTCCATGTTTGCACGGTTGTTTGTAATAACCGCACCTGTTAAGCCGTATTCTGTGTTATTCGCAATTTCAATCGCATGATCGAAGTCTTTTGCTTTTGAGAAACCAACGACTGGTCCGAAAATTTCTTCCTGCATTAAACGAGCATTTGGCGCAAGGTCAGCGAATACAGTTGGTTTAATGAAGTAGCCTTTTGAATCGTCTCCTTCTCCACCTGTCATCAGCTTTCCTTCCTGCTTGCCAATTTCAATATAGCTCATAATTTTATTGTAAGCGCTTTGGTCAATCACAGTTGCCATATAGTTGTTTTGGTCTGCTGGGTCTCCTTGTGTTAAGTCATTTGTCAGCTCAACCACACGGTTTAACACTTGATCGTACACATCTTCAACGATGACAGCACGTGAGCATGCAGAACATTTTTGGCCAGAGAATCCGAATGCAGAAGCGACGATAGAAGTAGCTGCTAATTCAAGATCAGCTTCCTTATCGACAACAATCGTATCTTTACCGCCCATTTCTGCGATTAAACGCTTCATCCAAATTTGCCCTTCATTCACTTTTGAAGCACGATCGAAAATACGTAGACCGACATCACGTGAACCTGTGAAGCTGATGAAACGAGTATCTTTATGATCCACTAAATAGTCGCCTACTTCCGCACCGCTTCCTGGGACGAAGTTCAGCACACCTGCAGGAAGCCCTGCTTCTTCCATCACTTCAACGAATTTTGCCGCAACAACTGGTGTTGTTGAAGCCGGCTTTAAAAGAACCGTATTTCCGGTTACAATCGCCGCAACCGTTGTTCCCGCCATAATCGCAAGTGGGAAGTTCCAAGGAGAAATGATGATTCCTACTCCTAATGGAATATAGTCATAACGGTTAAATTCATTTGGACGACTATGCACACGTTGGCCGTCTTTAATGCGCAGCATTTGACGTGCATAATATTCTAAGAAATCGATCGCTTCTGCTGTATCTGCATCCGCTTCATTCCATGGCTTTCCAGCTTCCTTTGTTAATAGAGCAGAAAACTCATGCTTACGGCGACGGATGATCGCAGCTGCTTTAAATAATACATCTGCACGCGTTTCCGGCTTTACTTTTTTCCATGTTTTAAATGCTTCAACCGCTGCTTGCATCGCTTTTTCTGCAAGCTCTTTGTTTGCCTTTGAGACACGGCCGATTACTTCTTCTTTATGAGCAGGATTGTACGATACAATTTTCTCATCAGTTGTAATGCGATCCCCACCAATGACTAAATCATAATCTTGTCCTAAATAACCTTCAACTGTTTTTAAACCGGCTAAATAAGCTTGACGGTTTTCATCTACTTTAAAATTTGTGAATGGTTCATGCTTGTATGGTTGTACCATTATTCCATCCTCCTATGTATCTAATATAACAACAAGAAATTTCCTTGTTGCTATATTAATAATATTTCCGTACCCATCATATTTTAACATGAATCGTCAAATCACTTCAAACGTCGAAAAATTGCGAAGTTAGAATCGAATCCCCTTTATCATTACTCCGAATTAGCTTTTAAATTCCATTTTAATAAGGAAATTGTTCGAGTTATTGATAGATATGAACAAAAGGTTCTTTTTGGTCTGCTTTACGAACAATTAATGCTTCTGGACCGTTAACAGATGTAATGCTTACTTGTATAGAAATATAGTCAGGAAAATGTTGCACAAGAAGTCCTGTTACATATTGAACAAAACCGATTCCTTCTGCCTTTCCATAAAACTGAATCGGAATATTAATGTTTAACTCCTGTAATTGACCTTGAGCATATAAAGCTCTGCCAATGACACCATTAAAATTTGGAAAATAAGTTTCCACATCTTGTTTAAAATTCAAAAATGAATTTGAATCATCTCGATGTGCTTCATTTGCAGCACTTGAAGGGAATTGGTAATATTTCTCATCAACTTTCTCCCAGTTGCCTAGCTTTGAACTCTCCTTTCCTGCATTCGCATAGGCAAAAAAGTTCCCAGGCACAACCGATGTTTTGCTTTCCTGCTCAAATAAGGCAATGGTAATTGGAATATCCTTTAAGTCAGCTATATTTCTTACACGACGAAGGACTTCTTCCGCAATTTGCTTACCTTCTTTTTCAAGTTCAGCATGTTTAATTTTTGTTTCACGCATGATGTCATTCTCATCCTTATAATAGTAAACCGAGTTCAGAGCTAAACCTATCACAGCCCCTGCTAATTTATAATTACCATCATCATTTTTAGCATAGTAGTTATGTTCCAGAATATGGGCCAAATACTCCTTTTTTCCATCTGAAGCATTATCAAGCGGGTTTAGTCCGATGTTTTGCTCTTCTTTTAAGCCTCTAGCTTCTACTTCTTCTTTAGTAAATTTCGGATTTAACCAGAGCTTAACTACATCCCTTTTTAGGAATTGCCCCTCTTGAAACATATATTTATCAGTACTGAATGTGTTTTGAGCAACCCGCATCAATCCAGTTTCAAACTCATTTATGTCAATTCTTGTATTAATATTTTGAACAACAAGACCTCTCGTTTCCCCAGGTTTATAACTCGGTTCCCCAGGTTTATCATGTAGAATGGTATGATAATATTTATCTGAGATCTTATAGTTAGGAATGATCGCTTTCGCTTTCGAATCTTCCTTGTTCTGCACAACTTCTTCCTGCTTATTAAAGTTCGGTGCACAGCCTGAAAGCAATAAGACAAGAGATAACGTTAACACAATTATTTTCTTCACGGCTTTTTCCACCTTTTATTTAAATCAAAATTAAGTTAATTCCTCAACTAGCCTCTCCTCGTTCCAAATCTCAATGCCTAAGTCTCTAGCCTTAGCAAGTTTGGAACCGGCATCTTCTCCTGCAATGACAAGATCTGTTTTCTTGCTAACACTGCCAGAAACATTTCCACCTAATGCTTCAATTTTTTCTTTTGCTTCGTTTCTTGTCAGCTGCTCTAGCTTGCCAGTTAGAACAACCGTTTTTCCTGCAAAAATTGAATCAATATTCTCAACAGATACGAGCTTCGGCCCTTTGTATTCCGTATTCACTCCTGCTGCAATAAGCTCATTGATGAGTTCCTGTACCTCATCCTGTTCGAAATAAGTGACAATGGAGCTTGCCATTTTTTCACCAATTTCATTAATGTTTGTTAACATTTCATGTGTGGCACTCTTTAGTTTATCTAAAGTTTCAAATTGCTGTGCAAGTGTTTTCGCAGCTTTTTCACCTACATGACGAATCCCTAAACCAAATAAAAGCTTTTCAAGAGAATTTTGCTTTGAGTTTTCAATGGCTTGCAAAAGATTCGTAACAGATTTCTCACCCATTCGCTCTAACTGAATTAACTGCTCATATGTGAGCTTATACAAATCCGCTACGTCTTTTATTAAGTTTTCACTAAATAGCTGGCTAATGACTTTTTCACCAAGACCATCAATATTCATTGCATTACGAGAAACGAAATGAATTAACCCTTCGCGAATTTGTGCAGAACATTTCGGATTGATGCAACGTAACGCAACTTCCTCCTCTAAACGCACTAGTTCGCTATCACATTCAGGGCAATGAGTTGGCATTTGGAATTCAATTTCTTCTCCTGTTCTACGCTCTACGAGCACATTGACAACTTCCGGAATAATATCTCCGGCTTTTTTCACAACAACTTGATCGCCAATGCGAATATCCTTTTCGCGAATTAAATCCTCATTATGAAGAGAAGCTCGCCCAACAGTCGTCCCAGCAACCTTAACCGGATCGAGGAGAGCTGTTGGTGTAATAACACCTGTTCTTCCAACACTTAATTCGATTGCCTTTAAAGTTGTTATGACTTCCTCAGCAGGAAACTTATAGGCAATTGCCCAGCGAGGACTTTTTGCTGTAGCTCCTAGTTCATCTTGCTGATCTAGTGAATCTACTTTTATGACAATTCCATCAATATCATATGGAAGATTAGGTCTTTCCTTCGTCCAATACTCGATATATTCAATAACCTCTTCAATATTTGAGTATGTTCTTCGCTCTTTATTCGTTTTAAAACCGAGTGAATCAAGGAAATTGAGTGCTTCACTATGAGAGGTAACCCCTATGTTTCTTGTATCTGCGATATTATATAAGAAAATATCAAGATTACGGGAGGCTGCGATTCGCGGATCGAGCTGTCGTAAAGAACCAGCCGCCGCATTTCTCGGATTTGCAAATGCTTCTTCTTCATTCTCTGCTCTA
Organism: Cytobacillus sp. Bva_UNVM-123; assembly: GCF_046351715.2. NCBI lineage: Bacteria > Bacillati > Bacillota > Bacilli > Caryophanales > Bacillaceae > Cytobacillus > Cytobacillus sp. Bva_UNVM-123. The sequence goes on along the minus strand of NZ_CM177772.1, from coordinate 981,628 downwards.
CGTTTATTTAAAGACTCAAATGACTTTCTAGGCATAAATGCTTCTCCACGTACCTCAAGTGAAACTTCTTTTTGTAATCGAAGCGGAATCGAACGTATGGTTCTTAAGTTAGCCGTAATATTTTCTCCAGTAGTTCCATCTCCACGTGTCGCACCTAGTGAAAATAAACCAGCTTCATAGCGAAGCGAGACCGCTAAACCATCTATTTTTAGTTCACACACATAAGAAATAGCATCTCCGACAGCTTGTCGCACCCGTCTATCAAAATCTTTTAAATCTTGCTCATTAAATGCATTTGCGAGACTGAGCATTTGTGATTCATGCCGAACCTTCTCGAACATATCAAGAATTTCTCCACCTACCCGCTGTGTCGGTGAATCAGCTGTTCGCAACGCTGGAAATTCTTCTTCCAATTCGAGCAGTTCTCTCAAAAGCCGATCATATTCTGCATCAGGAACAGAAGGTCGATCAAGTACATGATACTCATAATTATATTGATTAAGGAGGTTTTGCAAATTTACTACTTTTTTTTCAGCCGTTTGAAGATCCATTTATTCAACCCCTTCTATCCTTTCGTAATAGGTGCGAACTTCGCAAGCAAGCGTTTAATGCCAGTAGGTTTTGGAAAAGCAATGTCAAGCTCAGTCCCTTCTCCTTCTCCTTTAACACTCACAACGGTGCCTGTTCCCCATTTTCCATGTACAGCCTTGTCGCCCACTTTCCAACCGAGTTCATCTCCACCTGTTGCATTTGTTGCTGGTCGAATGACAGGCTTTCTCTGAGGCTGTCTTTGAAACGAGGTTCCGAATGGCGTATGACCGAATGACGCTCCCGCTTTTTGAGCTGGCTGTAATCCATCCAATAAGTCTTCAGGTATTTCTTTGATAAAACGTGAAGGAGCATTCATGTTGGTACGGCCGAACAATGTACGCATTTGCGCGTTCGTAATGTAAAGCTCTTCTTCCGCTCTTGTTATTCCTACATAGGCAAGTCTGCGTTCCTCTTCCATCTCGGCATCATCCATTATAGAACGGCTATGTGGGAAAACGCCTTCCTCTAGCCCGATTAAAAAGACGATTGGAAACTCAAGTCCTTTCGCCGAATGGAGTGTCATTAATACGACAGCGTCGGCTTTTTCTCCGTCATCATCTAATTTATCAATGTCGGCTACAAGCGCTAAGTCCGTTAAAAATGCAACTAGACTTTTGTCCTCGCTGCTATCCTCAAAGCTTTTTGTGACAGAGAGAAACTCTTCTAAGTTTTCTAAACGACTTTGAGCTTCAATTGACTTTTCAGCAACAAGCATGTCCCTGTAGCCCGATTTTTCAAGTATTTCTTCAACAAGCTCTGTAACAGAAAGATATTCCTGCATTTGCGTATAATTTTTGATTAAATCTCTAAACTCAGCAATCGATTTCGTAATTTTTGGACTTAGTCCAACTAGTTCAATTGAATCAAGCGCCTCAAACATTGTCAATTCATGAAGGTTGGCAAAATTAGCAAGTTTATCTATTGAACCAGAACCAATTCCTCTTTTTGGCACGTTTATGATGCGCTGCAGACTAATATCATCGGCTGGGTTCGCAATTAGACGTAAATAAGCGAGCATATCTTTTATTTCTTTCCTGTCATAGAACTTTATGCCGCCGACGATGGAGTATTCGATATTTGATTTTAACAGAACTTCCTCCATTACACGAGATTGGGCATTTGTTCGATAAAGAATCGCGATATCAGACGACTTTCGATTTCCATCTCTTGTTAACTCTTTAATTTTACCAGCAACGAATTGTGCTTCTCCTTGCTCACTATCAGAACGATAATAGGATATTTTGTTTCCTTCGGCATTTTCAGTCCAAAGATTTTTCGCCTTCCGATTCATATTCCTGCTAATCACATGATTCGCTGCTTGGAGAATTCTCTTCGTGGAACGATAGTTTTGCTCAAGTAAAATGACTTGTGCATTCGGATAGTCCTTTTCAAATGAGAGGATATTCGCAATATCAGCCCCTCTCCAGCGATAAATTGACTGGTCTGAATCACCAACGACACAAAGATTACGAAAACGTGCTGCAAGAAGCTTTACGAGCATATATTGTGCTCTATTCGTATCTTGATACTCATCAACATGAATATATTGAAACTTACGCTGATAATATTCGAGGACTTCGGGGACTCTCTGAAAGAGCTGGATTGTAATCATTATAAGGTCATCAAAATCTAGCGCACTATTTCTTCTTAATCTTTTTTGATATTCAGCATAAACATCACTTGTCACTTGTTGATAGTAATCACCTGCTGTTTTGCTGTACTCCTCAGGGGTCATTAACTCATTCTTAGCAGAGCTGATTGCGCCAAGAAGCGCACGAGGATCAAACTTTTTCGGATCGAGGTTTTTATCCTTCAAAATAGCTTTTATGACAGATTGCTGATCAGTCGTGTCTAAGATGGTAAAATTCCGGTTATAGCCGATTCTATCAATATCCCTTCTTAAAATCCGTACACACATAGAGTGGAAGGTTGAAATCCAAATTTGCTCAGCTACTCCCCCCATCATCCGTTCAATTCTTTCACGCATTTCACGTGCGGCTTTATTCGTAAATGTAATCGCCAAAATATTATAAGGATTTACACCCTTTTCAACCATTAAATACGCTATTCTATGGGTTAATACTCTCGTCTTTCCACTGCCTGCTCCAGCCATAATCAATAAAGGACCATCAGTAGCTTTAACCGCATTTTGCTGTTCGGAATTCAATCCATTTAACAGTTTATCCGTTAAATAATTCATATTAATATTCACCGCCATACAAACATATGTTCTTTATTTATTTTAACTCTTTTTCGTCTTCTATTCAATCGATCATTACAGTTAGAACTAATTTAAAACTGTCCACCACAGACATACAAAAACAGGGCTTTTGTCCACGACCGGTGCCTGGCACCAATTAGATGGCACCGATTAGACTGTTTTTAAGGCTGCTTCGATGTTTGTATAGATGATATTGCCTACGACTATGACGTCTGCCCTTGCAGCCATTTCCTTTGCTTGTTCAGGTGTTTCAATTCCCCCACCATAAAATAAAGTCGTGTTTTTGAGTGTTTTTTTCACTGCCGACACGAGCTCAGGGTCACCGTATTCTCCACTATACTCTAAATAAAAGATAGGCAAATGAAACATTTTCTCTGCCATCATCGCATAAGCCACTACATCTTCTTTGGTTAAATATGTTTTTGCATTTGTAAGCTTTGCTACTTTACAATCTTCATTAAGAATACAATAGCCTTGGACAAAAATTTCTTCCCAATTCATTATTTCACCATACTCTTTTACTGCCTCATGATGAAGTCCTGTCATCCATTTTGTTTCTTCACTATTCAGCACTGTCGGGATAAAATAAAAATCAAACCCTGGGGTAATCGAATCAATGGTTGAAACCTCAAGTGCACAAGGAACGGTATATCTTCGAACCCTTGCCATTAAATCGAGGACCTTTTCAAGCGTAATGCCATCTGTCCCGCCAACAATAATCGCATCTGTTCCAGATTCGCAAATTCTCTCTAAATCATTATCAGAAATATATTTATTCGGATCAAGCTTAAACACATGTCGCCACTTGTGAATATCGTACACCATACTTCCCCCATTCTATCATTCATTCCATTCCAATATTATATCACTTGTCATGGTAAGAAAAAACAGATCAAGTGATTGGAGTTACTTTCCTATTAACTGTAGGATGAGCAAATAATGCAAGCTAGTGAGCGAATTAATCCATTTAGTATGTGATGATCTTAACATCCATTATTTGTAAATATGTTAATGTGATGGTAATTTCGGTAGTGATCGTTGGACTTATTCTTTGTTTATCTATACAGAAACGAAACAGTATTCACATTGTAACAGAGAGCTTTTAATCTCTTTTAAGCAAAAAAAGTCACAATCTCCTCGAGATTTGTGACTTTCTTAAATAAAACGGCAAGTTGTTCAGTGCCTAATTATTCAGCTTTTTTCTTTCTTAATTCGTTCTAGCACAATTTCATACGCATCATTTCCATAATTCAAGCTTCGTTTCACACGAGAAATGGTTGCTGTACTCGCACCTGTTTCAGTTTCTATTTTATGATAAGTGTTTCCTTCACGGAGCATACGTGCAACTTCAAGCCGTTGTGCAAGTGACTGAATTTCGTTTACAGTACAAAGGTCATCAAAGAATAAATAGCATTCCTCTAAATCCTTTAAAGCCAAAATAGAATTGAATAATTGATCAAGCTCTTTTCCTCTTAACTTATCAATTTGCATGTTATATTCCCCTTTATAAGAAAAATGATTACTTTACATCAAAAGAAACCGTTTGTTCTAATCCAGGATTAGTAGGAATAACATTTATCCACGTTTTTCCAGGAACAAGCCCGACTTGCTTCCCATTTGAGACAGGAAGAATTTTCCCCTTTATATTCTCCCAGTTCACTTCTTTCCATTGACCCTTTTGCAATAAATAACCTCTGCCACCAGAAGTTAGATCAATGGAACGTCGACCAGCACTATCAATCACTTTATGATCTGTTTCAACCATAAAGATATTATCCAGCAACACTGGCTTACCAGAATCATTATCAGCTGTTAATTCCCCATTTGAATAGCGCTTATACTTTTCAAGCTCTTCATCATATTCATAAATAGAATTAAAGATGCTGTTCGTAAAATAGGTAACCATCGCTGAGTGAGCTTTTTCTCCATTTAAATCTTCTACTTCTTCCTTGCTTAAAAACACAAGTGAAGCAGGAGCTTTCTCCATCTCATAATTTCGCTTCTCCGCTCCCTTTAAAATATTTTCAAAAGAAGTATAGGAGTTATGAGGAGCTTTCCGATCATTTGATCGATAGAAAAGTGTACCATCGTAATTCATTCCATTTAAATTATCGATGTAGCCCTTATCAAGCATAGCTTTCGCATCTGGACTATAGCCATGTGCAATATATACACTATCATATCCTTTTGCCAATTCAATATAATAGTCACGTGCACTTCTAATGGGACCAATTTTCTCAGGCTGCTCACTTTGGAAAATTGCTAAAAAACGGGTGATATCTCCTTCAGCAAGCAATTCATATACAACATCTGCTTGCCCTAATCCTGATTGAGGACGTGCTTGAGGATGATTATTAATCATGACCGCTACAGCTCGACCGCTCGCCTTAACCTCAGTACCAACTCCTGTTAATGGATATTGGAATGGAAGCTCTGCTTCTTCATCTGTTTCAGATATTACATCTTCAATTTCATCATCTTTTTCATCGTTGGCTGTTTTCTCATTCTTGCTGCAGCCCGTTACGAGAAGGAGCAACACGACAGAAGCCGCCATCCATTTTTTTATCATAAGACACCCCTGATTATTCTACCTTCCTTTTATATTTTAACGCATTATCGTTGGAAAGAGAACTGTTTTATTCATTACATCGAACATTCCTTGTTGTGTAATCCTAATATATGGCAAGTGTGTAGAAGAAAAAAATAAGAGAGAATAAATTGGATCAGCAAAAAGATAGCCTCTTTCCCGCAAATACTTCAAAAGCTGTTTCTCTAGCTTAATTAAGGTTTCTACTTTTTCCTGGGACATAACTCCTTTTAATGTAAGTGGGATCTCCTGAACAATTTCCCCATTTTCAGAAACAGTAATTCCCCCGCCTAATTCCTTGATCCGATTAAAAGCCTTCATCATATCTAGCTTATTTTTCCCAATTAAGATAATATCCCCAGTATTAGAAAAAGAGCTTGCCAAGCCATGTAAATGAGTGGCAAAGCCTTTCAAGATAGTGTTAATGCGCCATTTCCCATGTCGATCGATAAGCATGAAGAAGCATTCATCGTGAGAGGTTGATAATTCGGAGCCTGTCACATCTAAGGATATAGAATAAGGCTTCGTGATAACAGCATTCTCCATCTTAATCCCGAAAGGCATCGAAAATTGTAAATCATCCATATTTAAATCCCAGTTAATATTTAACGGTTCAAAACCACTATTGTCCCACATGATCGGTTCATAGGCATCTGTTGAAGCTCCATCTTTTTTAACCCATCTTCCTTTTGCAAGTACAGAAATAGGGGTTGGATTTGTTTCATTTTCCAGGAAATTAATATTTGCAACCCTACCAGTCGCTATATTCCCGTGCAAATGAGCGATATTATAATAGCGCGCAATATTAATCGTGGCCATATTGTAGGCATCCATAACGGGTACACCTTTCTTCATGGCAATTCTAATCATCTCATCATTCATTCCCTTTTCATAAAAAGAAGATGATGAGCCGTCAGTCGTAAAGATAAAATGATCATATTGATCGATGCCTAATTCATGCATTTCATCTAATAATTGAGGCAAATCAGGACGAATCGATGAGTATCGTAACGAAACAATATACCCTTGCAATAAACGATTATATACTTCTTCTCCTGTAATGGCTTCATGATCACAATTAGCCCCAAGCAACATTAGTTTTGCTAAAGTTTTCTCAGATGCTCCTGGAAAATGCCCTTCGATTTGCTTTCTCATCCGTTTCGTCTCTTGCACCCAGTGGAGCATTAAATCATCACCAGCTAATAATTTTGGCCAAGCTGTCAATTCGCCACCTTGTAGAACTGCATCATGCTCCAGCCAATCCTTAATATTACTATGGGAAAAAATTGTTTCTTCATTATGTATTTCTGTTTGTGCGTCAAAACGGCACCACCAATACATGGTTGAAGGGATTGCTCTCATTTCCTTCAAAAAGGAAAACGCTTTCTTTTTATCCAACTGTAAAGCGAGAACCATATTATCATTTATCAATGTTGTCGTACCAAATTGGGATGCATAGCTAGCTAAAGATTGGGGATTATATAATTGAAACGGATGAGCATGGGGCTCAATATAGCCTGGAACGAGCAAAAAGCCTTCACAGTCTATGACTTCGCATTGATTTATGTTATCAGGAAGCTTTTCTCCTACATAAACTATGCGATCATTATAAATCCAAATATTTGCCGTCATCCACTTGCGAAATGCTTGATTTAAGTATCGAGCATTTTTCAATAATTTTGTTGGTGGCAATTTTCCATCTAATACGGAAACATGCTCACGCAAGTGCTTATTTTTCCAACGATAACGCTGTTCCAGCACGAATAATCCCTCCTCCTCATTTGTTTTGGTTTTTTTAAATTTATATGCACTTAATTCTATTGTGTTTGACTGAAATATCCTTGATTTTAGTTCAACGACAAAGTACACGATTTCTTGCGCAGCACAACCAAGTTGATTTTGAATTAAGAAAGAAAAACATAAAGTAGATAAGCGCGGAAGCTAACACGCATCTAATTCGAAAAAGAAAGCCTTTTCACAGTTTTTTTAATCGTATCACATTTCATTATTTAGCGCAGTAAAGAAGGAAAAGTTTAATATAATTTTAATGGAGAGGGTGTAGAATATGAGCTGCAAACCGAATATCGGCATCGTTAATGCATTAATTCGAATTACAATCGGTTTAACCATTTTATCTTGGAGCACGGCAAAGTTTGTAAAAATGCCTTTGCGTGAATCTTATATAATCATGGCAATGTGTGGTGCCATGAAGGTAGGAGAAGGGATTGTTCGTTTCTGTCCGATTACCGCACTGTTTGAAAATGGTGTAAAGATGAAAAAGGATAACGAGGAAGGATTAAATCTTCATGATATTATTCCTCATAATCCAACTTAAGAAAAGTGCAGGCTGAAGCTAGACACTTATCCAATTTTAAAGATAAAAAATAGCCCCCAATTTGGGGGCGAAAGGAGATGAACGAGATGTTTTGGGAATATTTTTCTGATATGTCTTTTGTGTTAATCATCCTTATTGGCGGGATTGTTGCTTTACTTTATGCTTTTTTACGAAAGTCTAGGAAAGGACGCGCTCGATAGCTTTATTCCCAATATCTTTTCGATAAAAAATCCCATCACATTGAATATTTGCTAATTGTGAATATACATTTGCTTTTGCTATTTCTAACGTTGTCGCCTTCGCTGCAGCAAGAAAGACCCTACCACCATTTGTAACATAGTCACCTAAATGATTTTTATCTGTACCAGCATGGAAGATGAAAACATCAGATTGAATTTCATTCAATCCTTGTATGACAGAGCCTGTTTCATATTCATTTGGATAACCGATCGATGCAGCAACAACGCCAATCATTGCCTCTTCATGCCAGACAATTTCAGGAGTCTCCCCCTTCAAAACAGCAAGGATCACTTCTACTAAATCTGACTTCATTCGCGGAAGGACTACTTGTGTTTCTGGATCACCAAAGCGGGCATTAAACTCAATCACTTTTGGACCCGCATCCGTAATGATTAAGCCAGCATACAATATTCCACAGAAGTGTCTTCCTTCTTTAACTAAAGCTTTTGCCGTTGGCTTTACTATTTTCTCTACAGCTTCATGAATGATTTCTTTCCGAATATGCGGAACAGGGGAATAGGCACCCATTCCACCAGTATTCGGTCCCATATCGCCATCAAATGCTCGCTTATGGTCTTGAGCAATCTCAAGCGGGATGACATTTTCTCCATTAACAAATGCCATTAAAGATATTTCTTCTCCTTCTAGAAATTCTTCAATAACAACAGTTGAGGAAGCTTCGCCAAACCTATCATTTAGAAGCATTTCTTGTAAAGCTTTTTCCGCCTCTTCTTTTGTCAGGGCTACGGTAACCCCTTTTCCAGCAGCCAGTCCATCAGCTTTTATAACAATCGGGACACTTTTTTTATCTAAATAAGCCTTCGCTTCCTCATAGTTGGAAAAAACAGCATACTCAGCTGTTGGAATTTCGTATTTCTTCATAAGTTCTTTTGAAAAAGCCTTGCTGCCCTCAATAACAGCCGCAGCTTTTTTCGGACCGAAAACAAGTAAACCAGCTTCTTCAAAACGGTCTGCAAGCCCCTCCAGTAATGGAACTTCTGGTCCAATGATCGCTAACCCTACATCCTTTTCTAATGCAAATTGGATGAGGCGTTCCTGTTCATTTTCTTGAATATCGATAAGTTCTGCTACATCTTCCATCCCTCTGTTGCCTGGAGCAGCAAACACTTGAGAAACGTTTTGGCTTTCACTTATTTTGCGACATATCGCATGCTCTCGTCCGCCTCTGCCAATAACTAATATTTTCATACTTACACCTCCCATACGTACTAATGTTTAAAGTGGCGTACACCTGTAAAGACCATTGCGATTCCATATTCATTCGCCTTTTTAATGGAATCTTCATCCCGGACGGAACCACCTGGTTGTATTATTGCTTTAATCCCTGCTTTTGCCGCAGCTTCGACTGTATCATCCATTGGGAAAAAGGCATCTGACGCAAGCACGGCCCCAACAGCCCGTTTACCAGCTTGTTCAAGTGCAATTTTGGCTGCTCCGACACGATTCATTTGCCCTGCACCGATTCCTAAAGTCATCTCCTCATTTGTAACGACAATGGCATTTGATTTTACATGTTTGACGACTTTCCAACCGAGCTTCAATGCATTCCATTCATCTTCAGTTGGCTTTCGATCAGTCGGAATTGAAACAGTCGCATCCTCTAATGTAAATTGATCATAGCTTTGGACAAGTAATCCACCTTCAATAGAAGTTAACTTCACCTCATTTTGCTTCTGAGCTTCAAAAGGGATCGTTAATAAACGAAGGTTCTTTTTATTTGTCAATATCGCTGTCGCTTCCTCTGAAAAGGATGGTGCAATAATCATTTCAAGAAAAATCTCTTGAAGCTTATGTGCCGTTTCAGCATCAACCTCTCGATTGAAAGCAATAATTCCACCAAATATGGAAACCGGATCGGCAGCAAACGCCTTTGAAAATGCCGCAAATACCGTTTCTCCAGTTCCAACACCACATGGATTCATATGTTTAACCGCTACCGCAGCTGGCTCAGCAAATTCCTTTACAATCTGAAGTGCGGCATCCGCATCATTAATATTATTGTAGGAAAGCTCCTTCCCGTGTAATTGCTTAGCCGAAGCAATTGACGATTTTGAGCCTAATGGCTTTTTATAAAAAGCTGCAGTTTGATGTGGGTTCTCTCCATAACGCAATGACTGCTTTAACTCAAAAGTGACCGTTAGCTTTTCCGGTGTTTTTTCGTTTACAAGTTCAGTCATATACTCGGCAATCATCGCATCATATGAAGCTGTATGACGGAATACTTTAGCAGCAAGCTTACGTTTCGTTTCCTTATCTACTTCACCATTGTCCTTTAATTGGGTAAGCACAATTTCATAATCAACGGGATCGACAACAACTGTTACATATTCATGATTTTTAGCTGAAGCTCTAAGCATGGCAGGTCCACCGATATCAATATTTTCAATCGCATCCTCTACTGATACATCTTGTTTAGCAATCGTTTGCTGAAAAGGATATAGGTTTACACAAACCATTTCAATCGGTTGGATATGATGCTCTTCTAGCTGCTGCTTATGACTCGGCTCATTGAATTTAGCTAGCAATCCTCCATGAATCATTGGATTTAACGTCTTTACACGTCCTTCTAAAATTTCAGGAAAGCCTGTCACCTCACTCACACTAATAACAGGTATCCCTTGCTCTTCCAACGCTCGTTTTGTTCCTCCTGTAGAAACAATTTCAAACCCTTGCTCACTTAGCTGCTGTGCAAATAGAGCTACTCCTGTTTTATCGGAAACACTGATTAATGCCCGTCTTTTCATCTATTCTCCTCCTGATTTAATCGTGACATTGCGACATTATCATGAAATGTAGTCCACTTTATTCGAAAAAAATTTGTCAGTTTCAGCGACTGTGTAAACTTATCTCACTGAATAATTTTTGCAAAACAGATGGATAAAGCTCATGTTCAATATGGTGAATTTTTGCCTGCAAGCTTGCTTTTGTTTCTATTTCGCTAAGCTGAACTGACTGCTGGGCAATAATCGGTCCCGTATCCATTCCCTCATCGACGAAATGGATGGTCACCCCACTCATTTTTACGTTCGCTTCAAGCGCCTGTCCGATTGCATCCTTACCTGGAAAAGCTGGCAATAAGGATGGATGGATATTGACGATTTTACCTTCAAATTGTTGGAGTAGGGTAAAGCCAATTAACCTCATATACCCTGCCAATACAACATAATCTATCTCAAGTTCTATTAATCTTTGTAAGATTTCTTGTTCATAATCTTGCTTTTTCTCATAATCTGTAGCAGAAAAAACAAAAGTCGGAATCTTTTCTTTCTCAGCTCTTTCAATACAATAAGCTTGTGGACGATCACACACTAGTAGCTTAATATTTGCATCAAGCTTGCCTGCTTGTACGGAATCAATAATAGCTTGAAAGTTTGTACCGCTTCCCGAAGCAAATACCGCAATTTTTTTCATGGGCTCCCCCTAAAACATCGGTTTCATCCGATTAATTGGAACAATTTTTAAACTAATCTGCTAGTTTTCGGATATATCAATTCTAATTGGTTAGTTTGGAAGAAATATCGGCGATTCTCCCGATTTATCGGTCTCTTTTTCAATTTATCGGCCTTTTTTGTGATTTTATCGGCCTTTTTCGCAATTTTATCGGCCAATTTCGTGATTTATCGGCCTTTTTTACAATTTTATCGGCCAATTTTGCGATTTATCGGTCTTTCCACCAAAAAACAATTACTTAATTTCAACGCCAATGTTCTCAACTACTACTCCAAGAGGATAGGCTTTTTCACCGACAGCATTAAAATAGGCAATAACGTCATCTTTGATGTCTTTATCGACTGCTAATACCATGCCCGTGCCCATATTGAAAATATTGTACATTTCCTTGCGCTCAAGCTGACCAATTGACTCCATTAATGAAAATACAGCTGGAATTTCCCAGTTGCTTTCTATTAATTCAGCACCTAAGCCAGCCGGAAGCATGCGGGGAATATTTTCAATAAAGCCACCACCTGTAATATGAGCGATTCCCTTAATTTTGAATTTTTCTAGAGCGGACAAAATGGATTTTACATAGATTTTTGTCGGGCGAAGTAGTTCTTCCCCTAATGTACAGCCTAATTCTTCAACATGATCGGTTAGAGCCATATTTGCTTTTTCGAAAAAAATCTTCCTTACGAGCGAATAGCCGTTACTATGAATACCGCTTGATGCTAGGCCAATTAACGCATCTCCTGGCACAATGTTAGCCCCGTTAATGATGTTTGCTTTTTCAACAGCACCTACGGAAAAACCAGCAAGATCATATTCTTCTTCCTTATACATGCCAGGCATCTCTGCTGTTTCTCCGCCTACTAATGCACAGCCCGCTTGTTCACAGCCTTCTGCAATTCCTTTAACAATGGCTTCAATTGTGGCTGGATTTGCTTTTCCACAAGCAATATAGTCTAAAAAGTAAATCGGTTCAGCACCCAGAACGACGATATCATTGACACACATTGCTACAGCATCGATTCCAATCGTGTCGTGCTTATCCATCATGAAGGCGAGCATTAATTTCGTCCCGACTCCATCTGTTCCTGAAACGAGCACAGGTTCCTTCAAATTCAAGACAGACAAATCAAACATGCCGCCGAAACCGCCCAATCCGCCAAGCACCCCAGGACGAATTGTTTTCTGCACATGCTTTTTCATGCGAGATACCGCTTCATAGCCAGCCTCAATATTCACGCCTGCTTGTTTATAAGCATTTGCCATTCCCGTTCCTCCTATTTATTACTGCTTATTCAACATTCTTCTTAATAAGAGCTATATTCTTATAGGCTCTGTTAACTTGGCTGTTGATTTCCGCTCCAATCAACAGGTGCAAAAAATCACCTTTTACAGTTAAAATACGAAGCCTCTTAAATGACCGGAACTTTCTCATCTACCAAAGCTGGATAAATTTCTGTTGGGTATTTTCCGGTAAAGCAGGCTAAGCATTGTCCACAAGAACCATGATCAGATTTTCTCCCGATCGCTTTTACCATCCCTTCAACACTTAAAAAGGTTAAAGAGTCTGCGCCAATGATCTGTCTTATTTCTTCAACCGAATAATTTGCAGCAATCAGTTCTTCCTTTGTAGACGTGTCGATTCCATAGAAGCATGGGTGCTCAATTGGTGGGGAACTAATTAAAACATGCACTTCTGTTGCTCCCGCTTCCTTTAGCATCGAGACAATTCGTTTGCTTGTCGTTCCACGCACAATCGAGTCATCAACCATAATGACTCTTTTTCCTTCCACCACCCCTCGAACTGGAGAAAGCTTCATTTTTACCCCTTGCTCTCTTAACGATTGGGACGGCTTAATAAAGGTTCTCCCGACATAGCGATTTTTGATTAAGCCCATTTCATATGGAATACCTGTCGCTTCTGCGTAACCAATTGCAACCGAAATACTTGAGTCAGGCACACCTGTCACAACATCCCCTAAAACCGGCACTTCAAGTGCTAATTGTTTGCCAAGATTTTTCCGTGCTGTATGAACATTAATCCCATTAATATTACTGTCAGGACGGGAAAAATACACATATTCCATCGTGCACATAGCCAAGTTAGAAGCATGGGCAAACATTTCAGATTGGAGGCCGTTATCATCGATTACTAATAACTCTCCTGGTAAAATATCGCGAATAAATTTTGCCCCCACAATGTCAAACGCACATGTTTCTGAGGCAATCACATAAGCTTCACCAATTTTACCTAAGGAAAGCGGGCGCATGCCATTTGGATCAAGTGCCACCATTAATTCTGTTTCCGTCATTATTAGAAATGCATAAGCACCTTTAATCATTGATAACGCATTTTTCACTCGATCCTTTAACGAGGAAAATCCCCCACGCTTGATTAAATGGGCAAGTACTTCAGTATCTGAGCTTGATTGAAAAATACTGCCTTGACCTTCAAGTTGTGTTTTGAGTGCCGTGGCATTTGTTATATTGCCGTTATGGCATAATGCAAGACTTTCAGTTTGCGAACGGAATAGTAGAGGCTGGACATTTTCATAGCCGCCTCCACCTGCAGTTGAATATCGTACATGCCCAATAGCCGATCTCCCGTGAAGCTCCTCAATTGCTTCAGCTGTAAAAATCTCTGTCACTAATCCTTCGCCTTTTTTTCCCGTAAGCTTTTTCCCATCTGAAACGACGATTCCCGTTCCTTCCTGACCACGATGCTGAAGGCTATGGAGTCCATAGTAAGTAATTTGTGAAGCATCTGGATGGCCCCATACGCCAAAAACACCACATTCTTCATTTAAGCCCTTTATTTCAGCAAGCATGGGATAGCTCCTTTCCAAGCCTTTTCAAGCTCTGCAACGTCTTCAACTAAAACAAGTTCATCTTCTGAAGTAATATGAAGAACAGGCATCTCTGTTACTTCTCCAATTAGCTTTGCAGCTACTAAGCTTTCAAATTCTGCTTGATGCTCCTTTTTAACAGAAAGGAGGAAACGAGACTGTGATTCACTAAATAATGCTGAAACGTTATTACCCGAAATCGAAATTTTTGCGCCAAGATTATTTGAACTAATCAGACTCTCCGCTAGTGCTACCGCTAAACCTCCCTCTGCTACATCATGGGCTGAGGCTATAAGTCCTGCTTGAATAGCCTGTAATACTTGCTTCTGATGCTTTTCTTCTACATGAAGATTTATTTCAGGCGCTTTACCAAAGATTTTTCCGTATGTGAGCTTTTGCAGTTCACTACCACCAAACTCATCCTTTGTCTCTCCTAAAAGATAAATGAAATCCCCATCTGCTTTAAAAGCTTGAGTTGTTACATCCTTCAGATCCTTTACTAAACCGACCATACCGATAATCGGCGTTGGATAAACAGCTTCTCCACTCGTTTCATTATATAAAGAGACATTACCGCCAATAACCGGTGTATTAAGTGCGAGACAAGCTTCACTTATACCGTCTGCCGCTTTTTCAATTTGCCAAAAAATTTCAGGCTTCTCTGGATTTCCAAAGTTTAGCCCGTCTGTAATAGCCAATGGCTCGGCACCAGAGCAAACGATATTTCTCGCTGCTTCCGCAACAGCAATTTTCCCACCCGTTTCCGGATCTAAATATAAATAGCGAGAGTTGCAATCTGTTGTCATAGCCAACCCTTTTTTCGTACCGCGAATTCGAATGACTGCCGCATCAGAGCCTGGTGCAACGACTGTGTTCGTCCGAACCATATAATCATATTGATCGTAAACCCATTCTTTGCTAGCAATGGTCGGCTGCTGCAATAAGTTAAGTAATGTTTCTTTATAATCGTCCACTACAGGGATATCATTCTCCATCGCTTGAAACTCACGGAAGTAGGCTGGCTCTTCTGAAGGCTTATCATAAACAGGCGCTTCTTCTGCAAGTGCATCTGCAGGTACATCAGCAACAATCTCTCCTTTATGGACAAGGCGGAGCATTTTATCATCTGTTACTTTGCCGATTGCTACTGCTTCAAGATCATATTTGGAGAACAGCTCAACAATCTCCTGCTCCCTTCCTTTCTTGACAACGATCAGCATTCTTTCCTGTGATTCAGAAAGCATCATTTCATAAGCAGTCATGCCTGCTTCCCTTTGTGGAACAAGATCAAGATTCATTTCAATTCCTGAGCCTGCTTTACTTGCCATTTCAGCTGAAGAGCTTGTAAGTCCCGCTGCCCCCATATCTTGAATACCGACAAGTGCATCAGACTTTACTAGTTCAAGACAAGCTTCAAGTAGAAGTTTTTCCATGAACGGATCGCCCACTTGAACGGCTGGACGATTTTCCTCTGATTGATCAGTTAGTTCTTCTGAAGCAAATGTTGCTCCATGAATTCCATCCCGACCAGTCTTTGCTCCGACATACATAACGGTATTGCCTATGCCATGTGCCTGACCTTTTTGAATATCCTTATGATCGATTAATCCGACACACATCGCATTCACTAACGGATTCCCTTCATAGCTCGAATCAAATTGAATTTCACCGCCAACAGTTGGGATGCCGATACAGTTTCCATAGCCTGCAATCCCTGCAACGACTTCCTTAAACAGATATTTCGTACGTGCATTGTCCAATTCGCCAAAGCGTAAGGAATTTAGCATTGCTACTGGTCGTGCCCCCATGGAGAACACATCGCGGATAATGCCACCGACACCTGTTGCTGCCCCCTGGTATGGCTCAATCGCTGATGGATGATTATGGCTTTCAATTTTGAAAACGACTGCCTGCTCATCACCAATATCTACAATTCCCGCTCCTTCTCCTGGTCCTTGGAGCACTCTTTCACCTTTTGTCGGAAACTTGCGCAAAACTGGCTTCGAATTTTTATAGCTGCAATGCTCCGACCACATGACGGAAAAGAGACCTGTTTCCGTATAATTCGGTAAGCGACCTAGAATCTTTTCAATCATCGCAAATTCTTCATCCGTTAATCCCATTTCTGTATACACTTTATTTGCTTTAATTTGCTCTGGATTTGGTTCAAGCATTAACGACATTTGCTTCCCTCCACTTTTTCACGATTGATTGAAAAATCTTTAACCCATCCGCTCCACCAAGAAGTTGATCAACTGCTCTCTCAGGATGCGGCATCATGCCAAGTACATTGCCTTTTTCATTCATAATTCCTGCGATGTTTTCTAGACTTCCATTTGGATTGGAGCCGTTATACGTAAAGACAATTTGCTTATTTTCTTTTAATTTTGCGAGTGTTTCCTCATCACAATAATAATTTCCTTCACCATGGGCGATCGGAACCGTAATAACCTCGTCCTTATCAAATGTTGAGGAGAACAACGTTTCATGATTTTCTACTTTTAACTGGACTGGTCGACAAATAAATTTCAAGCTTTCATTCCGTCTCATCGCACCTGGAAGAAGTCCAGCCTCTAGTAAAATTTGAAAACCATTGCAGACGCCCAATACTGGCTTTCCAGCTTCAGCTGCTTTTATAACTTCTTTCATCACATTGCTAAAACGAGCAATCGCACCAGTGCGAAGATAATCACCGTATGAAAAACCTCCTGGAAGCAAAATTCCGTCAAATCCATCTAAGCTTTCCTCGTCATGCCATACATACTCAACTTCAGATCCAAGTTCATCTTTCACAGCATGATACATATCTATGTCACAATTCGACCCTGGAAAAACGATGACCGCAAATCTCACTTTGCAACAGCCTCCTCGATTTCATAACGATAATCTTCAATCACTACATTGGCTAATAAGCGTTCACACATTTCCTTGATAATCTCTTCTACATTACGCTCCGATTTCTCAATCATTAATTCCATATATTTTCCGATGCGAACGTCTGTAACTTCGTTGTAATTTAATGAATGCAGCGAGCTTTTCACAGCTGTACCTTGCGGGTCTAATACACTTTCTCTTAACGTGACGAAAACTTTTACTTTATACATGCGATTTTCCTCCCAATCTAGCAAAAATAGTTTCATAGGCATCTGTTAAACTTCCAAGGTTTCTGCGGAATACATCTTTATCAAGCTTTTCATTTGTATCCATATCCCAAAGGCGACAAGTATCTGGTGAAATCTCATCCGCAAGGACGATTTCTCCTGAGCTGAGCTTACCGAATTCAAGCTTAAAATCAACAAGGCGGATGCCAATTTCAGCGAATAATTCCGAAAGAACATTATTTACTTTTAGTGCTTTTTCCTTTAAAACTTCAATCTCAGCTTTACTAGCTAACTGCAAAATCTCAATATGATCTTCAGTTAAAAGCGGATCTCCTAATTCATCATCTTTATAGTAAAACTCAACTATCGGTCTTAGTAGCGAGATTCCTTCTTCCATCCCTACTCTTTTCGAAAAACTCCCTGCTGAGAGGTTACGAACGACGGTTTCAAGCGGAATAATTTTTACCTTTTTTACAAGCTGTTCTGTTTCCGAGATTCTTTTAATAAAGTGAGATTCAATTTGTCGCTCTTTCAGCTTCTCAAATAGTAAACTCGTAATCTCGTTATTCAAACGGCCTTTTCCAGCGATCATCGCTTTCTTTTCTCCGTTAAAAGCCGTAGCGGAATCCTTATATTCAATCCAAACGACTTCTTGTTTATTTGTCTCATAAACTCGCTTTGCTTTACCTTCGTACATTAATTTTCCTTTTTCCATAGTCTCACTCCTTTTAATTCGGAAGATTGGGAATTTTAAACCAATAAACAGGGGAAAGACTGCTCTTTCCCTTTATAATCCTAATCGTTCAAAAATTGTGTCAACATGCTTGAGATGGTAATGATAATCAAAGCAATCATCTATCTCATCTGTATTTAGCTTTGCTGAAATCGTCTCGTCCTGTTCAACAAGGCTTCGGAAAGGAACTTGCTTTTCCCACGCTTCCATTGCTCGTGGTTGAACAGTATCATATGCTTCCTCGCGAGTTAGCCCCTTATCGATAAGTGCTAATAGAACACGCTGCGAATAAATTAAACCGAGTGTTCGATCCATATTTCGTTTCATATTTTCCGGGAAAACAGTTAAATTTTTTACGATATTTCCGAAGCGATTTAACATATAATTCAATGCTATTGTCGCATCTGGAATGATAATTCGTTCAGCAGAGGAATGAGAAATATCGCGTTCATGCCATAATGCAACATTTTCATATGCCGTCATCATATAGCCACGAATCACTCTTGCCATCCCTGTCATATTTTCTGAGCCAATTGGGTTTCGTTTATGTGGCATTGCTGAGGAACCCTTCTGACCTTTAGAAAAAAACTCTTCCACTTCACGTGTTTCACTCTTTTGCAAGCCACGCACTTCAGTTGCGAATTTCTCAATGGATGTTGCGATTAAAGCAATCGTACCCATATAGTGTGCATGCCGATCCCGCTGCAGTGTCTGTGTGGAGACTGGTGCAGGTTGCAGGCTAAGCTTTTCACACACATATTTTTCGACAAATGGGTCGATATTTGCGTAAGTGCCGACCGCTCCTGAAATCTTTCCAAACTCAACCCCAGCTGCTGCCTCTTTAAAGCGCTCAAGATTACGTTTCATTTCTTCATACCAAAGAGCAAGCTTTAACCCGAACGTAGTTGGTTCTGCATGAACACCATGTGTACGTCCCATCATAACCGTATGTTTATATTCAATCGCTTTATTTTTCAAAATTTCAATAAAGCTTTCGATATCATTAAGGAGAATTTTATTTGCTTGTTTAATTAAGTATGAAAGTGCCGTATCAACGACATCTGTTGAAGTTAAGCCATAATGAACCCATTTACGCTCTTCGCCAAGTGTTTCAGAAACAGCTCTCGTAAAAGCAACAACATCATGCCTTGTTTCCTCTTCAATTTCTTTAATTCGGTCAATGTTAAAAGTAGCATGTTCACGAATTTTTTGAACGTCCTCTTTTGGAATATCACCTAATTCTGCCCAAGCCTCACATGCCAAAATTTCCACTTCAAGCCATGCCTGGAAACGATTTTCCTCTGTCCAAATCGCCCCCATTTCTGGGCGTGTATACCGTTCAATCATGTTTTATCCTCCGATCGTGTAACATAGGGACAGGTCCCTTGTTCCAAATACCGCTATTTTCAATTTCTTCTAAACCAGCTTCTATTGAATCTCGTAACAACGTTACATGACCCATTTTTCGTTTATGTTTTGCATCCTTTTTTCCGTATAAGTGAATGTTCCAATCGACTAGAGAAGGAATTTTTTCTATCAATGCTTCTTGGTGCTCTCCTAATATATTGACCATAACCGCTCGTTTTAATAGATCTGTTTTTCCAAGTGGCCAGTTGCAAATAGCTCTTATATGCTGTTCAAATTGAGAAGTTTCACAAGCTTCAATTGAATAATGGCCTGAATTATGGGGCCGTGGAGCAAGCTCATTAATATATAAATCCTCATCTTCTGTTAAGAACATCTCAACAGCTAAAGTTCCTACTAGGTTTAAGTGATTCGCAAGCTGCTTAGCTGCCTGAATGGCTCTTTCTTGAGCATTATGCGATATTCTCGCTGGAACAATCGTTTGATGAAGGATATTTTCTTGATGAATATTTTCCCCTACCGGAAAAACGACTGATTCCCCGGAAACACTCCGACAAATAATGACGGAGATTTCTTTGAAAAATGGAATCCACTTTTCAAGAACACAAACCCCTTTTTCAAGAAGTTCAGCAGCTTCTGGAACTAATTGCACATCATTGATGACAAATTGCCCTTTCCCATCATAGCCACCTCTTGCAGTCTTAAGAACTGCAGGATATCCAAGTTTATCGATAGTAGCGTAAATATCTTCAATCGTTCGGATTTCGGCATATGGTGCCACGACAGCACCTGCTCTTTGAATGGCAGTTTTTTCAGTTATTCGATCTTGAGTAATTTCAAGTAATGACGTACCTTGTGGCACATAAGCATTTTCACAAAGCCAATTCAATGCCTCGGCATTAATATTTTCAAATTCATATGTGATCACATCACTTACATTGGCCAATTCCTTAATTGCGCTTAAACTGCCATATTCCCCGATAATTTTGTAGTCCGCAACTTGTCCACATGGCGAATCTTCAGTTGGATCCAATACAGCTATTCTAAATCCTTGTGCTTTCGCAGACAGTGCCATCATACGTCCTAACTGACCGCCGCCAATAATTCCAATTGTTTGTCCTGGCAAAATAACACGACTAGACAAGCTCATCACTACTTTCTAACACTTCTTGTTTCGTCTTCTCTCTTTTTTGTTCTAGCCGCTCAGCAATATTCACATCAAATGTGCTTAATATTTGTGCGGCCAACAGTCCAGCATTAACTGCTCCAGCTTTGCCAATGGCAACTGTTGCAACGGGTACACCGCCAGGCATTTGAACGATAGAGAGTAAAGAGTCAAGACCGTTTAAAGCTTTAGATTGGATCGGTACACCAATAACGGGGAGTGTTGTTTTGGCAGCAACCATTCCTGGCAAATGTGCTGCTCCACCGGCACCAGCAATAATTACCTTTATCCCTTTATTTCTAGCTTCATGTGCATATTGAAACATTAGATCTGGAGTGCGATGAGCTGAGATAACAGCTTTCTCATATTGAATTTCAAGTTCATCAAGGAGATGGCACGTATGCTTCATTGTTTCCCAATCGGACTTGCTTCCCATTATTACGCCAACTTGTACCTTCATTCGTAGCCTCCATTTAATAGATATTACTTTAACAATCTGTTCTTTTAGCTTTTGATTCCCGCTCCAGGTTGCTCGCTTTCCGCGGGCGGTCCGGGAGCCTCCTCGGTGCTAACGCACCTGTGGGGTCTCCCTTGTCCCTTCCTCCCGCAGGAGTCTCGCACCTTCCGCTCCAATCAAAACATGCATAAATCAACATTGTCCTTTAACAGAATCCAACAATAAAAGCCCGCACAAAAGCTTTCTTCTTGTTGAGAGAAAGCAATTTGTCCGGGCAATAATAACCATAGGAAAAAAAGAATAATCCTCATAGAATAATTATTCTTCACCGCTCCTGGCATATAGCTTTCCCTCATAGTCCAATAATTTACGGTCATTGGGTAGAAACTTATGGGCCATATTCCCATTATTATACGAGGGGGTAGTTATTTAGTTTTTTAGTATCTAGTCACATCTTAGCAAGGATAATGAACCTCTGTCAACTATAAAAATCGAACATTATAAATATAGTCCATATTTAATGTTCGTGTTTTTCTAATCAATGACTTTCGCTTCAAAAATGATCTGACTGCCGATCGGTTCATACTCCACTGATTGACCTATTTTTATTTCTTTAAAAATGGGCTTTTCCATTCTTCTTATTGGCGTATATCCTGCTTTTTTGATGCGCTCCAGACAATGATCAATTGTTTCATTTTCATGAACCTCAAAAAGCATTTTCTTTTTACTTTTACTCATGAAGACAATTTTCCTTTCTTCACGGATTTTACTAAAAATCCTCCGTAAATTGTTTTTGGTTCATATGCAATAATAAATGCCTTCGGATCGAGCTCTTTTATTTTCGCATAAAGCTTTAACTCATATTTTCTCGGCGTTAGAATTTGCAAGGCCATCCTATCACCTTCTAATCCATTTGCAGCCCAACTCGTTACCCCATAGCCTTCTTCTCTAAGCATTTTGGGTAAGTCCTTATCATATTCTTTCGTTATGACATTAACCGTAATATACCCTAAAGCAAGCTTTTCCTCAATTTTCATTCCGACAATTACACCAATTCCATAACCAACTGCATAAGCAATCAAATTCTGAATCTCATTAAGATTATCGAGTACGAGCCCTAGCCCAATAACATAAATAACAACTTCAATTGTACTAATGAATGCGGCTAAATACCGCCTTCCCTTCAATGTTAAAATCATTCTTATCGTAAAAAAGGATACATAGATAATGTTAATCGTCAAAATAATAATAACCATAATAAAACTATTTTCTAACAATCTCATCTCTCCTTCTTTAAAATAGAGCGAACCTTCAATCAGAGGGGGGCACCCTCATCCCTCACTTAGAAATTTTTATTTCCTAAATATCTTGTAGTGGGGATCTTACAGTCCGTTAATCTGCGATAGAAACGATATTTTCTAACCATCTATAATAAAAATGATAACATAAGTACAACTTCTATTTGGCAGGAGAAAATGAAATGAAGAAGACGACTCATTTTGTTCCAAAAAATTGAGTCGTCTTTTTCGAATATAGAATTGTTTATGACATCATTTTTAACTGATTATGAAGTTGTGAAGCTGCGAATAATGCTGTTTGATCTTGAAGGACATCTCCAGGCTTATTTCCTTCTCCAAGTATATAGCCTCCAAAATTCATTCCAACAAAATCAAAAATATAGTTAAACTGCTGAATCATTGGCAGTCCTTTTATTTGTGGATCATCTCCACCAACTGCAACAACAAATGCTTTTTTTGAAGCCATTTTATTTTTAAAATCTGGATAGTTTGCGTCCCTTAATGTTTGGGACCATCGATCAATAAAGTTTTTCATCGTTCCTGACATGCTGTACCAATAAATAGGCGTAGAAAAGATTATGATGTTATGCGGTAATATACGGTCGATGATCGAGTTATAATCATCATTTCTTTCCTGAAATCCCTCTTGTGAATGACGCATATCTATGATTGGTTGGATCGTATGATCACTTAAGTAAATTTTTTCAGAAGCGATTCCTTTTATTACATGTTCTGTAAGTACCTCTGCATTACCATTTTGACGGGTGCCTCCATATATGACTGCGATTGTCATTCCTTATTTCCTCCCTATCTAACTGTAAATATCCAGGTAACCCCATATTTATCCTTTACAGAACCATGGAGTTTAGAAAAGAATGTTGGTTGAAGCTCCATATGAATTGTTCCACCGTCTTTAAGTACATTCCAAGCATAAGCCGCACGTTCTTCAGAGTGTAGCTCTACACTAATACACACCTTTTCAGCATCCTGTAATTCCCTTTTTCCATCTGATCCCATCAAATAACCTGATTCAGTTAATTTCAATTCCGCATGTAGCACAAGGTCTTTATCATGTTCTTCAACAGGAAATTGAGGATTTGGAGGCATATCCCCATATGTTTGCATAGCTACTATTTCTCCATCAAAAGCTTTTTGATAATAAAGAAAAGCCTCTTTGCATTCTCGGTTAAACATCAAATAAGGTTTAATCATAATCTACAATCTCCTTCATTCATTAATAGTTATAGTGTACCCTCAATGCTTTAATTACAATTGACTTTTAATCAAATATGCAACAGCAGCAGAAATCAATATTATTGTACCTAGTGTAATGAAATTACTTTAATAATTTTCTACGGAAACCCTCTTCATTAATCGCTTTAGCTTATTTTCTGTATCTGTTTCCTCTACTGGTGTATAGATACTGCACCGTAAATCCATATCACCTTGAACCTGAAGAGAAGTTAAATTAAACAACATTTTGCCTGCCTTAGCATGCCTGAATTCAATTATCATTTCTGGAGCCTTACTTACTTGACTTTCTTGCCATAAATCCTGAAATTCTGAATGTGAATGACTCATTTCTTTAATAAATTGGTTATACCATCCATCGCCTAAATAGTGTCCATAATAGGTACGGAAAATGGCAAGAAAACCTTTCGCAAAATGTTCCCAATTGACGGCCAATGCTTTTAATTCTTTTCTAGTGAACACTAAACGAATCAAATTTCTTTGATCATACGGTATTTGTTCAAAATCTAAAAAAACATAAGCAGCTGAAGGATTCCAGCCCACAATATGGCAATGTCGATCCGTAATGATAGTCGGACAATATGTTAGTTCAGCAAGTATTCGTTTTAAAGAAGGACTCAGCTCTGATTGATCTTTTTTTGGATTTGTAATTTCCGGTTTTGCCTCTAATGCTAGGTCATATAAGTAGCCTCTTTCATCATTATTTAATTGCAAAGCTGTAGAAATACAATCAAGTACGATTGAAGAAACTTTTATATCCCTTCCTTGCTCTAGCCATGTATACCAAGTGGTACTTACACCTGCTAATTGTGCAACCTCTTCTCTTCGTAACCCCGGAGTCCTTCTCCGGGTTCCGGCAGGCAAACCAATAGACTCAGGCTTAATTTGGGCACGCTTAGCTTTTAAGAATGTCGACAAAGCTTCAAGTCTAGTTTTATCATTCATTTTTTAAAAACTCCTTATCATATCAATTTAACCTAGTAGTAATTATACCAGGATAAACTATCCCTTGTAATAGGATAAAAAAGAAGTAAAATACTAGTAAATTACTAATTTGGAGGGATGAAAAGTGGAAAGAGTTGTGATTACCGGTATGGGCGTAGTTTCCCCAATAGGAAACAACATCCAAACATTTTGGAACAACTTGATTAACGGGAAATCTGGTATATCCACTATTGATACATTTGATGTTACTAGTCATAAGGCAAAAATTGCAGGTATTGCCAAAGATTTTGATGCGGATGAAGTGTTAGGAAAGAAAGAAGCAAGACGGTTAGATCGTTTTTCTCAATTTGTTTTGGCCGCAGCTGAACAAGCTTGGGAAGATTCTGAGTTAGATCTCGATCGGATAGATGTTGAAAGGTTAGGTGTATACGTAGGTTCAGGTATAGGGGGAATTGAAACCCTGATCGAAAATATTGATGTGCTTAGACAGAAGGGACCAAAAAGAGTCAGTCCAACTCTAGTACCTGCCATGATCTCTAATGCTGCGGCAGCACAAATTAGTATCAAGTGGAACGCGATGGGACCTTCTATGTCACCAGTTTCTGCTTGTGCAATTGGAAATACAGCTATTGGAGAAGCCTTTAGACTAATTCGTTATGGAGAAGTTGACGTTATGTTTGCAGGTGGAACAGAGGCAGCGATAACAGACTTATCAATAGCAAGCTTTGGTAATGCTACAGCATTATCAACTAGAAACGATGATCCCACAAAAGCTAGTCGTCCATTTGATGAAAATCGAGATGGATTTGTCATGTCAGAAGGAGCTGGAATTCTGATCTTAGAATCTTTAACTCATGCTTTACGTAGAAAGGCAAAGATTTATGCAGAAGTCATTGGATATGGGGCAAGTTCTGACGCACACCATATCGTAGCTACACATCCGGAAGGTAAAGGGGCCTATCTTGCAATGAGATCAGCTTTAAAAAATGCCAATATATCGCCTGAAGAAATTGATGTTATTAGTGCTCATGCAACAAGTACAAAGGTGGGGGACATCTCCGAAACGATGGCTATTAAGCGCCTGTTTGGCAAACAAGCTTATCAGATTCCAGTAACAGCTAATAAATCTATGCTCGGTCATATGTTGGGGGCAGCCGGTGGAGTTGAAGCCATTGCTTTAGCAATTAGTTTAAAGGAAGGGATAATTCCTCCAACAATTAACTTAGAAAATCCTGATCCATTATGTGATCTCGATTATGTACCCTCTATTGCTCGCCAAGTGAAAATAAATACTGGTCTATCTAACTCATTTGGTTTCGGGGGTCATAATGCAGCTATAATTTTAAAGAAATACGAGTGAATAAACTTCTTTCGTCAATCTAACTGTTTCTAAAGGAAACGTTAGATTGACTCCCTTTAATGACTAGATTGCGGAATAAAAAAGGCATTCTGACTTATCTTTTAATGTATTGTCATATTGCCTTATAATACTTTATTATTGTAAATAATTTTGAGTCCGATAAATCTCTTGTAAGTTAGGTTCTTATTCAAGATTTCAGAAAACATATGCTAGATGTCACTCAATCGGTACGCTGATGTTTTTTCAAGGTTGCATATTCAAACGTGCTTCTTCAAACCCTCGGAGTTTCTGCTCTCTATTTTATTACCACACGTATTTACGTTCTTGATGTTCTTGCGAACATTTTCAAATAAAAAAGAACAGCTTCATCCAGCTGTTCTCCATTTGCTTAGCGGCGTCCTACTCTCACAGGGGGCGCCCCCAACTACCATCGGCGCTGCCCTCGGCTTTGAATAAGCGGCGGATCTCTGCGTCAGCTGCACTCGTTCCATCCTCATGTGCGTCGCACATTCCTATTTATTTATTGATTATAATTATATTATGCATCAATATCCTCGTCCCGATTTCAGAAAGCATATGCTAGATGTGGCTCAATCGGTACGCTGAAGCTTTTTCAAGGGTGCATATTCAAACGTGCTTCTTCAAACCCTCGGAGTTTCTGCTCTCTATTTTATTACCACACGTATTTACTTTCTTGATGTTCTTACGAACATCAAGAAATGAAAAAAGAACAGCTTATTCAGCTGTTCTCCATTTTGCTTAGCGGCGTCCTACTCTCACAGGGGCGCCCCCAACTACCATCGGCGCTGTCCTCGGCTTTGAATAAGCGGCGGATCTCTGCGTCAGCTGCACTCGTTCCATCCTCATGTGCGTCGCACATTCTGGGTGTCACTCCTTTGCTTCCTTGATCTCCTTGCTTCTTCAAACCCTCGGAGTTTCTGCTCTCTATTTTATTACCACACGTATTTACTTTCTTGATGTTCTTGCGAACATTTTCAAATAAAAAAAGAACAGCTTCATTCAGCTGTTCTCCATTTGCTTAGCGACGTCCTACTCTCACAGGGGCGCCCCCAACTACCATCGGCGCTGCCCTCGGCTTTGAATAAGCGGCGGATCTCTGCGTCAGCTGCATTCGTTCCATCCTCATGTGCGTCGCACATTCCGGGTGTCACTCCTTTGCTTCCTTGACCTCCTTGCTTCTTCAAACCCTCGGGTTTCTACTCTAAATTTTATATCCCACACGTATTTACTTACTTGATGTTCTTACGAACATCTCTAAATAAAAAAGAACAGCTTATTCAGCAGTTCTTCATTTTGCTTAGCGGCGTCCTACTCTCACAGGGGGAGAGCCCCCAACTACCATCGGCGCTGAGAAGCTTAACTTCCGTGTTCGGGATGGGAACGGGTGTGACCTTCTCGCTATCGCCACTAAGCCTACATCATTGAATCATCTTCCTTGCTGGCTTGCGACGAGCTGAGGAGTTACTTCTCCGATTATGCTACGGCGCAGGAGCAAACATTCAATGTGCTATGTATTGCATAATTTATTAATAAACAAATTATGTTGAGGTTTCATTCCCTCAAAACTAGATAATCAGAAGAAGAAATTGAGTAATCATTGTTTTTGGTTAAGTCCTCGACCGATTAGTATTTGTCAGCTCCACGTGTCACCACGCTTCCACCTCAAACCTATCAACCTGATCATCTTTCAGGGGTCTTACTAGCTTGCGCTATGGGAAATCTCATCTCGAGGGGGGCTTCATGCTTAGATGCTTTCAGCACTTATCCCGTCCGCACATAGCTACCCAGCTATGCCTTTGGCAAGACAACTGGTACACCAGCGGTGCGTCCATCCCGGTCCTCTCGTACTAAGGACAGCTCCTCTCAAATTTCCTGCGCCCACGACGGATAGGGACCGAACTGTCTCACGACGTTCTGAACCCAGCTCGCGTACCGCTTTAATGGGCGAACAGCCCAACCCTTGGGACCGACTACAGCCCCAGGATGCGATGAGCCGACATCGAGGTGCCAAACCTCCCCGTCGATGTGGACTCTTGGGGGAGATAAGCCTGTTATCCCCGGGGTAGCTTTTATCCGTTGAGCGATGGCCCTTCCATGCGGAACCACCGGATCACTAAGCCCGACTTTCGTCCCTGCTCGACTTGTAGGTCTCGCAGTCAAGCTCCCTTGTGCCTTTACACTCTACGAATGATTTCCAACCATTCTGAGGGAACCTTTGGGCGCCTCCGTTACTCTTTAGGAGGCGACCGCCCCAGTCAAACTGCCCACCTGACACTGTCTCCCGCCCCGATAAGGGGCGCGGGTTAGAATTTCAATACAGCCAGGGTAGTATCCCACCGATGCCTCCACCGAAGCTGGCGCTCCGGCTTCCTAGGCTCCTACCTATCCTGTACAAGCTGTACCGAAATTCAATATCAGGCTACAGTAAAGCTCCACGGGGTCTTTCCGTCCTGTCGCGGGTAACCTGCATCTTCACAGGTACTATAATTTCACCGAGTCTCTCGTTGAGACAGTGCCCAGATCGTTACGCCTTTCGTGCGGGTCGGAACTTACCCGACAAGGAATTTCGCTACCTTAGGACCGTTATAGTTACGGCCGCCGTTTACTGGGGCTTCAATTCAGAGCTTCGCTTACGCTAACCCCTCCTCTTAACCTTCCAGCACCGGGCAGGCGTCAGCCCCTATACTTCGCCTTGCGGCTTCGCAGAGACCTGTGTTTTTGCTAAACAGTCGCCTGGGCCTATTCACTGCGGCTCATCCGGGCTATTCACCCAAATGAGCACCCCTTCTCCCGAAGTTACGGGGTGATTTTGCCGAGTTCCTTAACGAGAGTTCTCTCGCTCACCTTAGGATTCTCTCCTCGCCTACCTGTGTCGGTTTGCGGTACGGGCACCTGTTACCTCGCTAGAGGCTTTTCTTGGCAGTGTGGATTCAGGAACTTCGGTACTCTATTTCCCTCGCCGTCACAGCTCAGCCTTCACGATAATGGGATTTGCCTCATTATCAGCCTAACTGCTTGGACGCGCTATTCCAGCAGCGCGCTTACCCTATCCTCCTGCGTCCCCCCATTGCTCAAACGGTAATTTGGTGGTACAGGAATATCAACCTGTTGTCCATCGCCTACGCTTTTCAGCCTCGGCTTAGGTCCCGACTAACCCTGAGCGGACGAGCCTTCCTCAGGAAACCTTAGGCATTCGGTGGATGGGATTCTCACCCATCTTTCGCTACTCATACCGGCATTCTCACTTCTAAGCGCTCCACTAGTCCTTACGGTCTAGCTTCAACGCCCTTAGAACGCTCTCCTACCACGGACACCATACGGTGTCCATCCACAGTTTCGGTGATACGTTTAGCCCCGGTACATTTTCGGCGCAGAGTCACTCGACCAGTGAGCTATTACGCACTCTTTAAATGGTGGCTGCTTCTAAGCCAACATCCTGGTTGTCTAAGCAACTCCACATCCTTTTCCACTTAACGTATACTTTGGGACCTTAACTGGTGGTCTGGGCTGTTTCCCTCTTGACTACGGATCTTATCACTCGCAGTCTGACTCCCATGGATAAGTCTTTGGCATTCGGAGTTTGTCTGAATTCGGTAACCCGATGGGGGCCCCTAGTCCAAACAGTGCTCTACCTCCAAGACTCTTACTACATGAGGCTAGCCCTAAAGCTATTTCGGAGAGAACCAGCTATCTCCAAGTTCGATTGGAATTTCTCCGCTACCCACACCTCATCCCCGCACTTTTCAACGTGCGTGGGTTCGGTCCTCCATCCAGTGTTACCTGGACTTCAACCTGGACATGGGTAGGTCACCTGGTTTCGGGTCTACGACCACATACTACATTCGCCCTATTCAGACTCGCTTTCGCTGCGGCTCCGTCTTCTCAACTTAACCTCGCATGTAATCGTAACTCGCCGGTTCATTCTACAAAAGGCACGCCATCACCCGTTAATGGGCTCTGACTACTTGTAGGCACACGGTTTCAGGAACTATTTCACTCCCCTTCCGGGGTGCTTTTCACCTTTCCCTCACGGTACTGGTTCACTATCGGTCACTAGGGAGTATTTAGCCTTGGGAGATGGTCCTCCCTGCTTCCGACGGGATTTCACGTGTCCCGCCGTACTCAGGATCCACTCTGGAGGGAACGAAGTTTCAACTACAGGGCTTTTACCTTCTCTGGCCGGCCTTTCCAGACCTGTTCATTTACCTCATTCCTTTGTAACTCCGTGTAGAGTGTCCTACAACCCCAAGAGGCAAGCCTCTTGGTTTGGGCTAATCCCGTTTCGCTCGCCGCTACTCAGGGAATCGCGTTTGCTTTCTCTTCCTCCGGGTACTTAGATGTTTCAGTTCCCCGGGTCTGCCTTCTCTACCCTATGTATTCAGGTAAAGATACTGTTCCATTACGAACAGCGGGTTCCCCCATTCGGAAATCTCCGGATCAAAGCTTACTTACAGCTCCCCGAAGCATATCGGTGTTAGTCCCGTCCTTCATCGGCTCCTAGTGCCTAGGCATTCACCGTGCGCCCTTTCTAACTTAACCTGTTCGGCTAATGATAAGCGGCGTATCTCTGCGTCACCTGCGCTCGTTCACCTCCTCATGTGCTGATGCACACTCCGGGGTTCACTCACTTGGTTCCTTGATCTACTTGCTTCTCATTACCCTCACAATTCGCAAGAATTGTGATTGGTTTTTACTCTATTAAATAATAGAGAGAAATACTAAAATGGCGATTACTCGGTTTTTCTTCTTCTTTCATTATCTAGTTTTCAAGGAACGAGGCCACTGACTTCAATCACATCGTGAACAAGCTTCTAAGATAAAGCTTCGTGCTACCTTGCGACGAGCTGAAGAATTACTTCCTCGAATATGCTGTGGCGCAGGAGCAAACACTCTTTACATTCACAAATCAATATAAAGTTAAGCAGCAATTTCGTCTTACTTACGTAAGACAATTAAGAGAGATTGTTCTCTCAAAACTGAACGAACAAATGACGTCTTTTTATGAAGTTTCCACTTCATTTTCCTTAGAAAGGAGGTGATCCAGCCGCACCTTCCGATACGGCTACCTTGTTACGACTTCACCCCAATCATCTGTCCCACCTTAGGCGGCTGGCTCCAAAAGGTTACCCCACCGACTTCGGGTGTTACAAACTCTCGTGGTGTGACGGGCGGTGTGTACAAGGCCCGGGAACGTATTCACCGCGGCATGCTGATCCGCGATTACTAGCGATTCCGGCTTCATGCAGGCGAGTTGCAGCCTGCAATCCGAACTGAGAATGGTTTTATGGGATTGGCTTAACCTCGCGGTCTCGCAGCCCTTTGTTCCATCCATTGTAGCACGTGTGTAGCCCAGGTCATAAGGGGCATGATGATTTGACGTCATCCCCACCTTCCTCCGGTTTGTCACCGGCAGTCACCTTAGAGTGCCCAACTGAATGCTGGCAACTAAGATCAAGGGTTGCGCTCGTTGCGGGACTTAACCCAACATCTCACGACACGAGCTGACGACAACCATGCACCACCTGTCACTCTGTCCCCCGAAGGGGAAAGCCCTATCTCTAGGGTTGGCAGAGGATGTCAAGACCTGGTAAGGTTCTTCGCGTTGCTTCGAATTAAACCACATGCTCCACCGCTTGTGCGGGCCCCCGTCAATTCCTTTGAGTTTCAGCCTTGCGGCCGTACTCCCCAGGCGGAGTGCTTAATGCGTTTGCTGCAGCACTAAGGGGCGGAAACCCCCTAACACTTAGCACTCATCGTTTACGGCGTGGACTACCAGGGTATCTAATCCTGTTCGCTCCCCACGCTTTCGCGCCTCAGTGTCAGTTACAGACCAGAAAGTCGCCTTCGCCACTGGTGTTCCTCCACATCTCTACGCATTTCACCGCTACACGTGGAATTCCACTTTCCTCTTCTGCACTCAAGTTCCCCAGTTTCCAATGACCCTCCCCGGTTGAGCCGGGGGCTTTCACATCAGACTTAAGGAACCACCTGCGCGCGCTTTACGCCCAATAATTCCGGACAACGCTTGCCACCTACGTATTACCGCGGCTGCTGGCACGTAGTTAGCCGTGGCTTTCTGGTTAGGTACCGTCAAGGTACCGGCAGTTACTCCGATACTTGTTCTTCCCTAACAACAGAGTTTTACGATCCGAAAACCTTCATCACTCACGCGGCGTTGCTCCGTCAGACTTTCGTCCATTGCGGAAGATTCCCTACTGCTGCCTCCCGTAGGAGTCTGGGCCGTGTCTCAGTCCCAGTGTGGCCGATCACCCTCTCAGGTCGGCTACGCATCGTTGCCTTGGTGAGCCGTTACCTCACCAACTAGCTAATGCGCCGCGGGCCCATCTGTAAGTGATAGCAAAAGCCATCTTTCAGCTTTTCCTCATGTGAGGAAAAGAGTTATCCGGTATTAGCTCCGATTTCCCGAAGTTATCCCCGTCTTACAGGCAGGTTGCCCACGTGTTACTCACCCGTCCGCCGCTAACTTTTGGGAGCAAGCTCCCGCAAGTTCGCTCGACTTGCATGTATTAGGCACGCCGCCAGCGTTCGTCCTGAGCCAGGATCAAACTCTCCAATAAAGAGTTGATTAGCTCATAAATTGTCTTTTCAAAAAAGACTAAAGAATTAACGTTGACGTTTTTGTTCGTTCAGTTTTCAAAGAACAAAGCTACTGCATTTCATAAAAAATAATTTTAATAGTTTTTAATACGTCGCTCAAAAGCAACTTTATTAATATATCATTTAACAATCTTGATGTCAACAACTTTTTTATTTCTTTCACAAAGTCGTTAACCTCTCAATGACTGTTTTACTATAATAACATCATACACCTCACTCGTCAATAAAAAATAGTAGTTTTTAAATCATTTTTTATTAAGCATACAAAAAACGGAGTCCCCATGACTGTAGGACTCCGTTTTCATTAGCTTAAAAACATAAAATATAGGATGAAGATAATAAAGAAGAAGTACATAATCGGATGTATATCTTTCGCCTTTCCTTTTACAATCATTGTAATAGGATAGAAAACAAATCCAACGGCAATGCCTGTCGCAATACTATAAGAAAGAGGCATAAATATCATCGTTAGGAAAGCTGGAACAGCTATTTCAAGTTTTGTCCAATCAATTTTCCCTAGAGAAGAAACCATCAATACACCAACGATAATTAAAGCTGGTGCTGTTACAGCTGGCGTGATGACAGCCAATAATGGGAAGAAGAACATAGATAATAAGAAGAATCCTGCTGTAACTAATGATGCAAATCCAGTTCTAGCACCCGCTGCAACCCCTGCCGTTGATTCTACGAAAGAAGTAACAGTTGATGTTCCTAAAATCGAGCCAGAAATAGTCGCAATAGAATCAGAGATTAACGCTTTCCCTGCACGTGGAAGCTTATTATCCTTCACAAACCCAGCTTGGTTTGCAACTGCTACAAGTGTTCCAGCGTTATCAAAGAAATCTACAAAAAGAAAAGTTAAAATAACACCGAGCATTGTTGCTGTATAAAAGGAGCTATCACCGAAAGAAGAAAATAATGCACCAAATGTTGGTTCAAGACTTGGAACTTTATCTACAATTTTTTCAGGGACATCTATTAATTTAAAAATCATCCCGACAATTGTAGTAATAATCATTCCATAAAACACACCGCCTTTAATTCCTTTTACCATCAATGCGACAGTAACAACAATTCCGAAAATCGCAAGCAATGTATTTCCATTCGTTAAATCACCAAGTCCTACTAGTGTTGCATCATTATTGACAATAATTCCTGCATTTTGAAAACCGATAAATGCGATAAACAAACCAATCCCGGCCCCAACTGCTAATTTTAATTCAATTGGAATGGCATTAATAAGTTTTTCACGCAATCCTGTAAGTGTTAAAAGCAAAAAGAATACCCCAGAAATAAAAACTGCTGCAAGCGCGTGCTGCCAAGGGCTTCCATTAGCAAGCACAACTGTATAGGCAAAAAAAGCATTTAACCCTAATCCTGGTGCAAGGGAAAGCGGATACCTCGCAACAAGTCCCATTATTACTGAGCCAATTACTGCAGATAAAGCTGTCGCAACAAATACAGCACCATAATCCATTCTTAATTCATCAGGAAAATTCGTAACATGCTGAAGAGTTAATGTCATTGGATTGACAGCTAAAATATAAGCCATCGCCAAAAACGTTGTTAAACCGCCTAAAAATTCACGACGATAGTTTGTTCCAAGCTCTTCAAACTGAAAATACTTCTTCATACTTTTCCCCCTAAAGTCTTTTTACTAGTTTTACACCGATAACAATAAAAATACGCTCTGGTTTATAACCGGAGCGTTGACAACAAGTTAAGCGTAAAAGTAAACGAGACATTAAGAAAAGGAAAGTACTAAACTAAGTATACATAAATATAGATGAAATCTATCATCTATATATAACTTATCTAAAGTCCTTTTTCTAAAATAATTAAACTCGCATTCATACACTTACCTCGTAGTCAAGCTATTCACGGTAGCTCGGTAGATACTTTTGGGCCAAATCCCCAAGATTATACGACGTAATACGACATGAACTAATTTCATTTTTAGTTTATCAGCATAATTTGCAGGCGTCAATACAAAAAACGAACATTTTTCCGTTCGTTTTTTGTATTGTTCGTATTTAACTGCTATTCCCACTCAATCGTTGCAGGTGGCTTACTTGTAATATCATAAACAACTCTATTTACATGTGGCACTTCATTAACGATTCTTGTTGAAATCACTTCAAGCACATCCCAAGGAATTCTTGCCCAGTCAGAAGTCATTCCATCGATCGAAGTTACAGCACGAATACCAATCGTATGATCGTACGTTCGGGCATCTCCCATTACACCTACGCTGCGGATATTAGGAAGTACCGTGAAATATTGCCAAATGTCACGATCTAATCCAGCTTTTTTGATTTCCTCACGTAAAATATAATCAGATTCACGCACAATTTCAAGCTTGTCCTTCGTAATTTCTCCTAAAACGCGAATGCCAAGACCTGGTCCTGGGAATGGCTGTCTCCAAACAATTTCATCAGGCATGCCAAGCTCTGTTCCTAGAGCACGAACCTCGTCCTTAAATAAAGTGTTTAAAGGCTCAATTAATGTAAACTGCATATCTTCAGGCAGTCCGCCGACATTATGATGTGACTTAATAGTCGCAGCTGTTGCCGTACCACTTTCAATAATATCCGTATAAAGCGTTCCCTGTGCTAAAAACTCAATTCCTTCAAGTTTTGCTGCTTCATCATCAAATACATATATAAATTCGTTTCCGATAATCTTCCGCTTTTTCTCTGGGTCACTAACTCCTTCAAGCTTTCCTAAGAAACGCTCCTGTGCATCAACTTTAATCACATTCATATGGAAGCCGTCTGCTAATGTTTTCATAACTCCTTCAGCTTCACCTTTACGTAATAACCCATGGTCAACGAAAATACATGTTAACTGGTCTCCAATTGCTTTATGGATAAGCACAGCTACTACAGAAGAATCAACACCGCCGCTCAAAGCACAAATAACTTTTTTATTGCCAACAGTGTGACGAATTTTCTCAACTTCGGCCTCTATGAAGTTTTCCATAGACCAGTCGCCTTTACAGCCACATACACCAAAAACAAAGTTTTTCAAAATATCATTTCCATAAACTGAATGGAGAACTTCTGGATGGAACTGCACACCGTACATGCTTTTCTCTTCATTACTTATCGCAGCAATTGGGCAAGATGGATTCGTACCATCGATAGTAAATCCAGCTGGTGCTTCCACAACTAAGTCCCCGTGACTCATCCAAACAGTTTGCTCGTTAGGAAGATCGGCAAATAGCTTCGACTGCTTCTCGACCTTTAAGACTGCTTTCCCATATTCTCTTTGCTTTGCCTTTTCTACTTTTCCACCGAAATGCATCGTCATTAATTGCATTCCATAGCAAATTCCAAAGATCGGCAAGCCTAGTTCGAAGATTTTCTCGTCACAACGAAATGCATTTTCTTCATACACACTATTTGGGCCACCAGAGAAAATAATTCCCGTTGGATTTAATTCCTTCAATTCCTCAGCTGTAATTGTATGAGGATGTAATTCACTGTAAACCCCAAATTCACGAATTCTTCGTGTAATTAATTGGTTATACTGACTTCCAAAGTCAAGCACAATAATTTTCTCTTGATTTTGCCATTCTGTTTTCCCCGTCACACGGTTCACCTCATTGGATTTAATTTCTACTGAATGAAAATTAACGATATTTTCCTTATTGTTTACCTTTGCAAAAAAAATATTAGAAAAATGAAGCTTTTGTTACATCCTTTCGTCATACGATAATCTCAATAGTAATTTTATTGAAATTACGGAAGTGCATTAGCTTCTGATTTATCCAATAAAAAAACAGAATTCTTCCTCCACAAAAATCATGAAGGCAGAATCCTGGTTCATACAATAACACTAAAGAAACTATTCTGCCTTCATAGTCAAATCATTTACGGTGATCTGGTAGAAACTTTCGAACCATATTATCGAGGATATATGAAGGTTGCATTCAGTTTTTATTTTATAATCTCACTTAACGAACCTATTGTAACAACAGGTTAAATTTCTGGTCAAGCAATAGTTTTTTTAATTAAATTTTCCCACAATTCCTTTGTTTCTTCCCAACTTCCTTGTTCTAGCTCTCCACGATAAATGAGCTCTTCATAGCGTGAAGTCAGCTGGCGCATTTTTTTTGTTCGAAAAAATTGATCGACATAGTCTGCATAATCTCTTAGCGTTTGTCCTTCCTGACGAGGTAAGCCAAAGCGTTCAAGCTCTCTTAGTAAGAGCAAATAAGCTTTTGGAAAGTTTTCATCCTTCTTTGTCCATCTAAATCGCCAAGCTAAGTAATGTGGGAGCCATTTTCCTCGAACTCGATACATAAAGAACAGCATAGCTGCGATGATTAGAACAATTATGACTAGCTTTTTCCACGATTTCACAAAGAACTCTTTTACAGAAGCGATGATTTTTTTAAAAGAAAAGCTAGAGGATGAAGATTTCTCACTCTTACCTTCATCTAGTTCAGGCTTTGTACTGTCGTTATTCTTTTGCTCGACAACAGGGGCTTGAAGGGCATCATCACTTGTCACATCATAATTAAATAGAACATTACTTGTAAATCCTTTTGTCGGTTCGAAAGGAACCCACCCAATACCAGGAAAATATACTTCTACCCAAGAATGGGCATTATTATTGGTAATTTCATAAATACTATTCCCAAAATTACCAAGTCGCTTATATTCTCCCTCAGTATATCCTTTCACCCATCTAGCAGGAATGCCAATTGACCTTGCCATGACAACCATCGAAGTGGAGAAATTATCACAATAACCTCTTTTCGTTTCAAATAAAAATTGCTCAACATAATCATCCTCTGGTTCAGGAACAGCAACATTTGTTTGATCATACATATACCCAGTTTGATTGAAGTATCTTTCGAGCTCTTTTACCTTATCATACACGGTGCCTTTCTCTGCTGTAATTTCTAATGCTAAATCTTGAATTCGTTGCGGCAAACTACCTGGCAGCTGTGTGTATCTTTCCATAAACTGTTGATTGAGACTGTTTTCATCAGAAGTTGCTTCCTTTAGAGCTGTGATACTATACTTTGGTACTTCAAATTGAAGTGCATACTGTTTTAACGAAACAGGATTTCCATTTTCGACTGTACGAATTTTTTCAGTTGCGTCCTCTAATTCAAAAGAAACCGTCGGTGGCACTAATATCTTTTGAATTCCTAACGGATATACAATATGAGGATAATTAAGGAAGGTTGTAATCGTACCTGTTTCCAACTTCTTCTCTATTGCATCTGAATTACTAAATGAAACGATCGGAACCTCATCTTCAAGTTCAAATGATGTTCTCTCTTCCCTTGAAAAGGATGAAATCCACCCTTTACCTGTATAAACATCTTTTGTTTCTACTTTCCAATAGTGGCGCGATTCCACTTCTGCACTAAACACAACTTGATTATCTGGAATAAACGGACCACCAAGACGGGAATCATCCATTCCATATCCAAGCTTCTGAATACCGCCGCTTCCTCCTCTGCCTTCCTTCCCATACGATTTAAGATAAGGTACAGGGTCAGGCCATATTGGCTCAGCCTTTGGGGCAATAAATCCAATCCCAACACTTAAAGCGATCAAAATCATTAACGGAGCCATCCACTTTCGTGATAAACCTGTCTTTACAATCGCTTCCCTATCTAACAATCGATAAAATGTCAGCATTCCCATAACCATAAAACCCAACACGATCGTTCTAATGATCGCAAATCCAGCATCATAAGCCGTAAACGTGTCAAGAACCGTTATATATACTAACGTCATAAAAAAGAAAATGAATAATTGTCTGCGTGCAATCAACCAATATTGAAGTAAATAAGTCATAAGCCATAGAAGCACAAAAAAGAGAAGACTGCGAAAAATATTGCTCAAGCTTTCCCAATCCCGCTCGATTACGAAAGTAAAATTTTCAAGCGTATCAGCTATTAAAGCCTTAAACCAATCAAATTGAAAAAAGGGTTCTTCAAAATATAAATAGCGCAAGGCATAAACAATGAATAAACATTTAATGAAAACTGATAAAATAACCGGAGCTCCTACATATGCTAACAAAAATGAGACGATTATAAACAAAAGGAAAATAAATAAATTCGCAGTATCGGTTAGTTGTTCTACAGGTCTAAGCCATTCCCAAAGCAAAAGAAAGCCAAACACATACAATAGAAATGTCGCAAAATCTCTTTGTACTTTTCGAGCCCTCATTTTGCCACCTCCCCACTAAAAACAGTTGAGAAATGACCATCATGAACTAATAACACTCGCAATCCTCTAGCATTTGCCGCTGATTTTAGCGCAATCTCGCCTTTTGACAGTGATTCTTTTTCATTTTTTACAAGGTAAATCGTAACAGCACTCTTATTTGCAACACTCGAGGCTACTCCATCAATTAGCTGACTAGTAAGCTCTGCTGTTATTAGCATAAGATTTTTACTCTGCAGCACAGATATTCCCTCAACTTTTAAAATCCTCTCTAATGGAACTTGGCTATCATCTTTTACCTTTGCGAGCTGATAAAAGATCATCTGCTGCTGATTCGCTCCTCCCCTAATCGGAATGGCGATTCGTTCTGCAGATGAAGCAAGAAAACCGACTTGGGCACCTTTGCGAATAATTGCCCTAGTGAGAGAGGCTGCAAATGAAACAACCGCTTCAAAGCGGCTATTCGATGTACAATCCATGATAATATACACATCATGGGATTGTCGCTGTTCGAATTCTTTTGTCATTATGTCATTACGCTTTGCTGTTGCTTTCCAATTTATCCAAGAAAAGCGATCGCCGGGCTGGTACTCTCTTATCCCGATCGCCATCGACGTATCCCTTTGAACACGCTCTTTAGATGTAGTCATCCCTTGGTCATATTGACTTTCTAGAGGACGATAAATCATTTCCTCAAAGCTTGGGTAAACAATAATCTTATCTTGAATGGAAATATGTTTCTCTTTTTCTATTAATCCAAGCGGATCCCCCGTTTTTAAGCGAACTGCCTGAAAGAAATGCTCTCCTCTTGGTAGACGAGCAATTTCATATTCGTAAACAACTTCCTTTTGAAAGCCGGGAAATATGAGTGACTTCGCTGTGTTTCTTTGTCTGGAAAAATTCAATTGGCTCCCTACACAATCTTCTATTACTATAAACAATAATGGAAAAGCTGTTTTTCTAGTTAAAATTAACGTAACCTTTAAAGATTCACCCGCATTATACTCGTTCTTCAGAAAAACTCGCTTAACTGAAAAAGAACCTAAAGGATATAAGGCAATGATCAATGCATACAGTGCAAATGGCAAAAAACTATAAAACAAAAACCAACTGACAAATCCACCTTGAAACATTGCATAAGAAAAAGTAATCAATATAAGCAAGAATAGGATAATTAATTTCCATATTCCTAATATTTTGCCAAATAAACGCTTCATTTTATTTCACGAGCCTTTGAAAAGGTACAGGCGTTCTAGCAATTACATGTTCAACCACTTCCTCAGCGGTAATACCTTCAAACTTCGCCTCTGATTTTAAAATGATCCGATGGGCAAAAACGGCTGGCGCTAAATATTGAATATCATCAGGAAGGACATAGTCCCTGCCATACATGAATGCATAGCTCTGAGCCGCTCTCATTAATGCAATGGAGCCCCTTGGACTTGCTCCTAAATAAACACTGTTATGAGTGCGTGTTCGGTTTGCAAGCTGAACAATATAATATTTAATGGTATCATCTACGCGAACCTCTCTAATTTGGGCTTGTAAAGCTCTAAGCTCTTCTAAATTAATGACTGGCTGTAAATCTTCAATCGGACTTGATTTTTGGACGCGATTTAATACTTCCAATTCGTCTGCCATTTCTGGATAGCCCATTTTCATTTTTAATAAAAATCGATCAAGCTGTGCCTCTGGAAGAGGATAGGTTCCTTCATATTCGATCGGGTTCTGAGTCGCCATAACAAAAAAAGGTTTTTCAAGCTTATGTGTAACCCCGTCAATCGTAACACTGCTTTCTTCCATTCCTTCAAGCAAAGCAGATTGGGTTTTTGGCGAAGTTCGATTAATTTCATCTGCCAAAATAATATTTCCCATTATTGGACCAGGCCTAAATTGAAATTCCATTTCCTTCGGATTATATATGGAAACACCGGTAACATCAGATGGCAGCAAATCTGGTGTAAACTGAATTCTTCGGAAATTTGCCCCGACAGATTTAGCGAGAGCCCGGACCATCATTGTTTTTCCAACACCTGGTACATCCTCCAAAAGGACATGCCCTTCAGAAAGCAAGGCAATTACACTTAATTCAGCTACTTTCCGTTTTCCTATCATTACTTTCTCAATATTATTCAAAACTTTTTCAATTAAAGGGTGCATTTGCTCATAGATCATAAAGAACCTCCTGTTATCTATTAAACATTCAATAATGAATATGATCATTCATCTTATTTTTCCAAACTTCACATATTATTCTATTCGATAGATTATTGAGAAATCCTGTAAAAAACAAAGCCTTTTCGTAAAAATAAAACGAATTTCGACTCATTCCCCCATTATAATATAGCCTACAATAATTCCACTATTATCATGGTGTAAAATTCAATACGGGCATTAAGTTATTGTAATTGCCATAATTTTTAGTATGATAAAATACAGGTAATATAGACTAGCAATAAAGTGAAACTGTCATTAGAGGGAGTTTTTCGAATGGGTAAAGCTGCCGAAATAAAAACAGTTGGTTTGCTGTTAATAGGCTTTTTTGTATTAATATTCGCACATCGATTTCAAGATTTTATTTACTCATTTTATAACCCTGAAAACTTCCTCTCCCTCCACATTTTGCTGGAGTTATTTAGTGTGGCGGTTGCTTTCTCCATTATCGTTCAAGGTTGGATTATTTTCCCCCATAGTTTATCACTTCATCGTTTATTTGTATCTTCCATTTTTTTAGCTGTTTGTCTTTTAGATGTATTTCACATTCTTACATATGATGGAATGCCATTTTTTCTTGTCGAAAGCTCTATTCAGACTGCGACTTGGTTTTGGATTATGGCTAGATTAACAGTAGCTTTAGGATTATTCATTATTCTCGTAGTAAAGGATCGAAGCATTAGGGAAAAAACGCGAGGTCTTTTCTTTTCAATTTCACTTATTTTTGCAGCAGTTGTATGCATCATTATTCTAGCTTTTCCTTCCTCCCTTCCGCCTTTAATCATGGAGGGAATTGGTTTAACTTCTTTGAAAGTAACGATAGAGTATATCATTAGTATTTTATTATTTATCTCCTTGCTAATCGTATTTCACCGCTATCAAAACAATAAAAATTCATCCTACTTAGCATTAATAGCCGCTTTTGGATTTGGATTAATCGCTGAATTTATTTTCACCATCTACAGTGGGGTCTATGATTTTGAGAATTTATTAGGCCATATTTTTAAAGTCATTAGCTACTTTTTTTTGCTAAAAGGAATTTACTCAAAAACGATTGAGGAACCTTATTTAAAACAGAAGGAAACCCAAAAAGCTCTTAGGAAAGCACAGGAAAAAAATCAGTATATAGCCTATCATGACGAGCTTACTGGTTTACTGAATCGAAATTATTTTAAGGATCGATTAATCGAAAGTTTTTATAAGCCTCGTAGCGCTAAGCAGCTAGCCATCTTATTAATCAATATTAACCGCTTTAAAAACATTAATGATTCGCTCGGAAACGATGTTGGGGATTTATTTCTACAAACTGTTGCAAATAGACTAGTAGAGTTTACAAAGTCAGATAATAAGATAGTTGCTAGACTAGCAAGTGATGAATTTGCCATTTTATTAGAGGATTATTCAGATAATAATTCCGTTGATGACTTGGCGAAAGCTATTATTAAGCAACTACAAGAGCCAATGAAATCAAAAGGGTTTACCTTTTATATTGATGTTACCATCGGCATTTCAACCTATACGAAAGATGTTGCGAATGAAGAGCAACTATTACAGCAAGCTTACATCGCGTTACATGAAGCAAAAAAATTCGCTCAGCCATTAAAAAGCTATCATCCAAATATGAATGTGGCAAGATTAGAAAATATTCTTCTTGAAAACGAATTACATCACGCCATTGAGCGAAATGAATTAACTTTACATTACCAGCCACAATTAAATATTAAAACGGGGAAAGTAGTAGGTGTTGAAGCATTAATTCGCTGGGTTCATCCTCAAAAAGGATTGATTCAACCAGGGGATTTTATCCCTTTAGCAGAAGAATCCGGTCTTATTGTTCCAATTGGTAAATGGGTACTCAATGAAGCCTGTAGGCAGCTAAAGGAGTGGCATAATAATCAGCTTAGTCATTTACGAATTTCGGTCAATTTATCATTAAGACAATTTTTTCAGGATGATTTAGTTGATACAATTGCACAGGCATTGAAAAAAACAAAGCTTGAACCGCATTTTTTAGTGCTAGAAATAACAGAAAGCTTAGCCATGAATGTTGAGCGTGCCATTCCAATGCTAAATTCCTTAAAGGAGCTTGGTCTGCAAATTGCCATTGATGATTTTGGTACGGGATATAGTTCATTTAATTACTTACACCAACTGCCCATTGACCAGCTAAAAATTGACCAATCCTTTATTCGGGATTTATTAAAGGATAGGAATAATGAAGCAATTGTCGAAACAATCATTACGCTTGGACATCATTTAAAGCTTGATTTAACAGCCGAAGGGGTTGAAACATTGGAACAGCTTCATTTTTTAGAGCGCCATCACTGCCATGGCATTCAGGGCTACTTAATTAGTAAACCATTACCAGCAGACAAGATTGAAAAACTTTTACATAATGAAACAGCGTTAATTAAGAGCAATACTCCTTCGAATTAGAGTTGAACTTTTGCAGAAACTTTTTCCTCATTTTGAAAACAGGAAAATTTTGCATACTTCAGTTAGATTTTGCCTAACCTAAGCCATCAAGCTTTATTATATGATGGGGGTTTTCAAAAATGATCAGTATGTTAGGGATTGCAGCAGTGATTTTTTATTTTACGATTTATTCATTTTTCGGCTGGTTGCTAGAAAACAGTTATAGCTTTGTAACAACGAGGAAATTTTTTAAAGATGGCTTTTTATGGGGCCCTGTTAAGCCAATGTATGGGTTTGCTCCAGTTATGTTAGTTTATTTGATTACACCTGAAACAAATTGGCTCTTCATATTACTTTTATGTTTATTCATTCCTACTGTCGTTGAGTATGTAAGTGGCTTTCTGCTGCAAACCTTTTTTCATCGTCAATGGTGGGATTATTCAAAGCTGCCCTTACAGTTTCATGGGCATATATGTGTATCCTTTTCAATTTGCTGGATTTTTTTAGCCGTCATTTGTCTGAAATGGATTCATCCAGTCATTGCGTCTATGTATGGACAAATAGCTTCATACTGGATTTGGCTGTCGCCATTTGTTGTTCTTTATTTCATTGTGGAATTGATTTTCGCCATTCGTAAGCATTTGCCACAACGTGCAGCTCTTGCGAAACAGTCAAATACGATTGACTGAACATTTACTAACTGGATATTTTATCCTCGTAATAATTGACATTGCCCCAAAATCCCTCTTATATTGAAATTGTAACCAATGTCAAAAGAAGTCAAATTTTGTCGAGGGAGGATATATTTATATGAAGTTAAGTGCCCGTAATCAACTAGCTGGAAAAATTACTGAAATTGAAAAAGGAGCTGTAAATGCGAAGGTCACTGTTCAATTAG
Source organism: Cytobacillus sp. Bva_UNVM-123 (assembly GCF_046351715.2). Taxonomy (NCBI): domain Bacteria; kingdom Bacillati; phylum Bacillota; class Bacilli; order Caryophanales; family Bacillaceae; genus Cytobacillus; species Cytobacillus sp. Bva_UNVM-123. The sequence continues at coordinate 937,305 of NZ_CM177772.1, read as the reverse complement.
GTGAACAAACCATTACTTCTATCATTACAATAACGGCTGTCGAAGATCTAGCATTGGAAGTTGGCTCACATGTAAAAGCAATCGTTAAATCTAGTTCTACGATGCTAATGGTTGGGGATGCAAAAATAAGTGCTCGAAATCAATTAACAGGAAAAGTTACTGCCATTGAAAAAGGGGCTGTCAACACCCAAGTGACTGTTGATATTGATGGGCAAGCAGTGACTTCTGTCGTTACAATATCTGCTGTCGAGGATTTAAATTTGACTGTTGGCTCTGATGTGAAAGTGATTATTAAATCAAGCTCAGTCATGTTAGTTGCCTAAGTTTTATATAATCAATAAAAGAAGGGCTGTCACTCAAGTCGACGATTTCGACATTATGAGAGCCCTTCTTTTATTTTAGTTTGGCAACTGTTACTCGCCAACGACCTTGGCATCCTTCAGCATATCTTCCGTTAATGTAATGCCTTCTTGTTCCGCCGCTTTCTTATTAATGAACAGCTCTAAGTTTTCAGGAAAACCAACTGGGATTTCACTTGGTTTTTTGCCATTCAAAATGTCGACTGCCATTTTTCCTGTTGTATATCCGAGATCATGATATTCAAATCCGTATGAAGCAAATGTTCCACGTTTTACTGAATCACCTTCTCCGGCAAACGTGGGAATTTTCTTTTCATTCGCAACTGTGATCACTGATTCTAGAGCGGATACGACCATGTTATCTTTCGGAATATAGAATACATCCACTCTTCCAACTAGTGATTCAGCAGCTTGTTTTACTTCAGAGCTAGCCGTTACGGTTGTTTCAACCGCTTCTAGCCCATTCGCCTCAATCGCTTCTTTTGCTTTTTGAACGTTTACAACAGAGTTAGGCTCCCCAGAATTATAAATGATTCCGACCTTTTTAGCATCAGGAATGAAATCTTTTATCGCGCCAATTGTCTTTTTAATCGCTTCAGGATGTGTATCTGATGTACCTGTTACATTGCCACCAGGTTCCTCAAGACTTTTGACAAGACTGGCCCCAACAGGATCAGTAATGGCAGTAAATAAAACGGGAATGTCTTTTGTTGATTGAGCAACTGCTTGTGCACTTGATGTTGCGATAGCAAGAATTAAATCAACCTTATCTGAAACAAAGTTTTGGGCAATTGTTAAATTATTATTCACATCACCTTGGGCATTTTGATAAGTAATTTTTAAGTTTTTTCCTTCCTCATAGCCTGCATCTTTAAGTGCCTCGATAAAGCCTTCACGCGCTCCATCTAAAGAAGGATGCTCCACAAGCTGAATGATTCCGATATTTATTGTTTTCGATTCGTCCTTGTTGCTATTATCGCTAGCATTGCTTGTTTCTTTTGTCCCCGATCCACATGCAGCAAGCATTAACAATGCTACACAAAGGATGACTGACATAAACTTCTTCATTAACCTCTTCTCCCTTTTCTCTCTAAAATTTTCTATGTTTTCAATTATTTATAATATTTCGATAGTAACATAACTGTAATAGAGGATACAATTATTATTTTTAATGAATTAAAGCGTCTAAGCAATAATGTCACATTTTCTTCAATTTTACGAAAAAATGGAGAATTCCAGCCACTCTCCATTGTACTGTCCTCCCCATAATGACAAAACCATCACACTGTCCACGAACGGTGCCTGGCACCGTAAAGGCACCATAAAAAAACCATCCTGAAAATCAGAATGGTTTTTTTGAACAGAATCTTACTATTTAATTCATCTTGGCAAAATGCTTTAAATATTTTCTTGTTTCAATCCGTCTATTATGTTTTCTTTTTTAATCTTTTTAATTGAATACAGCATCGCTAAGCTGACGATGATAAAAATTGCCGCAATGACATAAAGGATGCTCAGCCAAGGAAGTGCAAATCCATATTCAAAGCTGTTTCGCAGTGAAAAGTAAATAAAATACATGGTTACGATACTAATTGGCAGTCCGTATAACAAAGCCTTTATTCCGTAAAAAGCACTTTCGTAATTAATCATTTTATTGAAGCCCTTTGGTGTCATGCCAACCGATCTTAACATGGCAAATTCACGCTTACGCAAAGAAATACTTGTGGAGATCGTGTTGAATATATTCGCAATGGATATTAATGAAATCAAGACAATAAATCCGTACGTAAATACTGACATAAGCATAATTGTCTGTTCATCTTGTTCTCTCATTTGGTATACGTTAAACACACTTACCTTTGCATCCTTCACTTCTTCAATGGCCTTTTGCGTTGCCATTGGATCAGAACTATTCAAGTACAAATATGCTCCAACCCCATAATCCATCTCTTCATTAACTAATTGATCCAGAGTATTTTTAGAGACAATGATATTGATTCCGCCGATTTCAGCAGGGCGAACCCCCATTGGAAATTGATCCGTTATTGTGTCAATCTCCACTTCATTTAAATACTTTTGATTTCCGATTTCATCATACGTATCATATAATTCAATTTTTTCTCCAGGTTTCATATGGACTGATTTTGTTTCAACAACTTTGCCTATATTTTTATCTTCATAGGTAAGCTTATTAATGATGATGGCAGATAAGCTATTTGGGTTTTGAAGCTTTTGAAGATTTGCCCCTACCTCTTTTGCGTATGATTTAAAGTTTTCTTCATCCAATGCATACACATTTACAATGTAGTTATATTTTCCATCCTGAAGGAGCTGCTTATCTATATTCACTTGTTCTTTCAGTATGTCGGGAAGAGCTTCCTTGTTAATCCATGAATAAAAGTGTATTTGCTCGATCATACTTGATTTCGTCACATATTCAAGGTTCTTTAGCGGCTCTAGCTCTGCTGTATTTCCACTAAAATTAGATACTTGTATATCAAAGTTAAACCCATCTTGTGTTAATTCGATTGATTTTTTTAAATTTCCTGTAAAAAACGACACAGATAAGAAGAGGATTATGCTAATGACAAGTGAAAAGACAGTAGCCTTATATCTTCTTTTATTTCTTTTCAAGTTTTTCAGACCGATATCTGCTTCCATCCCGAATATTTTCCGGATGAGCTTTGATGTTTTTACTATTTTTCCAGACAATTTAACATCTTGTGTTTGCCGAATGGCATCGATGGCCGAGATTTTGGAAGCCTTTCGTGCTGGACTGTACACGGAAATAAATATCGTAATGATCGAGACGGCACATGCTGCTATGAGTGATATTGGTGTAATAACAACTTCAAGCTTCTCTGACACATTTAGCGCACCTGAAATAATGGAATTAATAAACATAAATGTAATGGCAATTCCTGCAAGACCAGCGATAATACCGATCGGGATACTAACCGCACCAATCACGGCACCTTCAAAAAATACCGAATTTTGCTTTTGTTTTTTCGTGGCTCCTACACTAGAAAGCATCCCTAAATGTCTGGATCGTTCAGAGACGCTAATCGAAAAGGCGTTATAAATTAAAGATACAGACCCGATAATAATGACTAACATAATAATGGCTGTTAAGGAGAAGAGCGTCGATTTAAAATTATCATTATTCGTTAATCCATAGTAACGAAGTAATTCACTATTATAAAAGACTTTTTCAATATTATTTTTCTGAGCAAGTTTTTCTGCGTGCTTATAAAGAGAATAATTCACTTTATTTAGAACAACAATTGCATCGACCGTATCCGTTTCTTTCAGCAAGCTTTGATCAACATAAGTAATAACTGTATACCCAGGCGACCAAGCGGGCTCCCAATTTGGTCGCTTAATTGTCCCTACAACTGTAAACGTTTCTGACCGATTAGTTGACAGTATTTCACTCACATCTTCCTCAGACATTTGCAGTGGATCATTTTGTGATAGTGGGGTTTCTTCTCCCTCAGCATGTCTGTCACCGATATCAACTGTTATTTGATCACCAATTTTGTAGTTTACTTTCGCATTAGCTGCAATCTCTTCGGAAATAATAATCTCGTTTTCAGCTTGTGGAAGACGTCCTTTACTTAATTCAATCGGAAATTCATTCAATCCTACCTCATTAAAACTTTGTATAAACAAATACGGCTTACTTTTAATTTGTGAACCTTGTAGTGTTGCATAGCCAAGCTCATCTGAAATGATGAGTCTTTTCGTTGCTTCATCCTTTTCAATTTCTGTAAGCTGATCATCGTTAACATTCGTATATTGAACATGCCACTCACCATTCTCGGCAATTGTTTGTCTTTTCATTAAATCCATAAAAGATACACCGAGTGTGGCAACCGCTGTGATCATGGCGACTGAAATAATAACGCCAACAATGGTTACAAGTGTCCTTCTTTTATTTTCCTTTAAATGACGTAATGTCAGTCTGTTAATAATATTCATGGACGAATCACCTCATCCTTGGCAATCCTTCCATCTTCCATTGAAATGACGCGATCCGCCTGCATAGCAATCCGTTCGTCATGGGTAATAACAATAAGTGTTTGATTGTATGTTTTGTTGAACATTTTCAGCAATTCCATAATCTCGCCGCTATTCTTGCTATCTAAATTTCCTGTCGGTTCATCAGCCAACATGATTGCTGGATTGCTAATTAAAGCTCTGCCAATCGAAACCCGCTGCTGTTGACCGCCAGAAAGCTGATTCGGTAAATGAGATAACCGATTACTTAATCCTAGAATGGAAACGATATCTTGAAATTGCTTTTGTTCGACCTTATGACCATCCAGCAGCACAGGTAATGTAATATTCTCTTCAACCGTTAGAATCGGAATAAGGTTATAAAACTGATAAATTAAACCAATTTGTCTTCTTCTAAAAATAGCAAGCTGTGTTTCATTGAGCTGATAAATATCAGTATTATCAACAAGAACTTTCCCGCTCGTCGGCCGATCAACGCCACCTAATAAATGCAATAAAGTCGATTTCCCTGAACCAGAAGGCCCGATAATGACACAGAATTCTCCTTTTTTAACGGAGAAAGAAACATTATCAAGCGCCTTCACTGCCGTTTCTCCCTTACCATAAACTTTAGACAGATTTTCTATTTGTAAAATATTCATTGTTATACCTCCATAGCATTCATGTTGGTTTTTAGTATATCTGCCTAAAATGACTATTAAGTGACTTTAAAGTGACAGTTTAGTCATAAAGTGAAACTTCAATCAGTGGGGGTTTTCCGACGCACAGGATGTGCTAGTGCAGGCATTGCGACAGGACGTCGCGCATTTAGTCTGCCTTCATCCCCTACTGATTGTTAGTTGAACCAATCGGACCTTTACTGGCAGTAGATCTCCCACCTAAGCTGCTTTGTTCCTCGCATCTATGAAGTGGGAGTCTTACTGCCAGTTAAGAGTGGGATAAAGCTATCATTGAAATTTTCACTATCAATCCAGTATGAAAATGTCGTCGGCTTTATTTCTCTACGCTTGGCGACTACTTCGTTCACGTCGAGGCTTGTTCAATAAAACCAACGACAATTTTGTTTTTCATATAAAGATAAATGGAAATTGAAGAAAGCAAAGTCTAGATGATTTGTTTGTAAAATTTTATCGTAAACTGTGTACCCTTTCCTAATTCGCTCACCACTTCAATATCACCATGTTGATTTTTTATAATACTATACGCCATTGCTAGACCGATTCCGACACTGTCTTCATCTGCATTTTTCCCTTTATAAAACCGCTTAAAAATATAGGGGAGATCTTCCTTCGGAATGCCTTTTCCGTTATCTCTAATTATTATTTCAGTAAATAAAGCATTTTCATGAAAAGAAATTGTAATCTCTCCACCATTTCCAGTATGCTCCACACTATTTTTTAGGAGATTAATCATTGCTTCAGTCGTCCAATTAAGATCACCAACAAATGCAGCATGATGGTCTCCACTCACTTTAAGTGTTTGCTCATTAATATCCATTGGAATTAACATCGGCTCTACAGTCTTCTCAATCAATTTATGAACGGGAATCTTGTCCTTCTTAAAGACTACAGTTCCTGCATCAATTTTCGATAGTTTTAATAGTGAGGAAACAAGCCATTCCATTCTTTCTAATTGCACACCTACATTATGGGTAAACTCTGCTCGCTTTGTCGGATTAAGCTTCGGGTCAGATAATAAATCAGTCATCACCATCATTGAGGTAAGTGGTGTTTTGAGCTGATGTGAAATGTCAGAAATCGCATCGGTTAATCTTATTTTTTCTTGCTGCAATAAATTGCTCTTCTCTGAAAGCATGATAGTTACTTTATAAATATTACTTTTTAAAATACTTAGCTCGCCTTCATAATTATCACGAACATCAAGCATATAGTCTCCGCTACTAATACGGCGCAAATAGCCAGAAAGCTTTGCCATCTCTTGATAACGCCATCTTGTAAATATTAACGTGCAGCTAATAAACACAATCAAAGTGATAAAAACGAACAAAGCCGCTTGTGATGATAGGAGAATATTTGCTAAGCCAGTAGCGACTAAACAAATGATTCCTAGAATCAAGACAAGCAATTGAATTTCACGATTGCGCAGCATACTTAGTCACCAACCTTATAACCCATACCGCGTACTGTTTTTATAATTGTCGGCTGCTGTGGATTTTCCTCTAACTTTTCCCGTAATCGTTTGATGTAAACAGTGAGCGTATTGTCATTGACAAAGTCTCCGGCTACATCCCAAATCCGCTCGAGCAGCTGATTTCGCGTTAAAACTTGTCCGATATGATTAGCAAAAATTAATAATAGCCGATATTCCAATGCGGTTACGAGCACTTCCTCCCCATTTTTATAAACTTTGCCTTCCAATGGATTAATACGAATATTTTCAATTTCAATCATTGTTTTCGTTTGTGTGTGCGATTGCTTATGGTAGCGACGTAATACAGACTTAATTCGTGAAAACAGCTCCCGAATTCGGAACGGTTTCGTAATATAATCATCTGCTCCCATATCAAGGCCCATTACAACATTGACTTCATCATCTAAAGCAGTAAGAAAAATAACCGGCTTATCACTTTGCTGTTTAACTAATCGACATAAATCATAACCACTGCCATCAGGCAAGGACAAGTCAAATAAACATAAATCAATGACGCCTAATTGCTCAGAAATAACCTTTTTTGCCGATTCTGCATTGAAACAAATAATTGTCTCAAAACCGTCCTGCTGTAAGGAATATTCCAATCCAGAGGCAATCGTTTTATCATCTTCTACTAATAAAATTTTCATCAAAAACACCCTAACATCTTTTTTTCATGAACATTTGCTTCCATCATATTTGAATTGAATCCTATTCGTCAAAGTTATAAGAAAGTGGATTCATTCAGGTGCAAACACAAAAAATGTTTTGCTCTGTTCAATTTCTTTACCAAACTAAATTTCTTGTGTATCGTAGAAAATACAACGAAGCATATTTAATTATTTATCGTGAAAGTAACGAAACAAGCTGAGTTAAAACGAGATTGAACTATTTTTGTTGATTTAGAGGTGATTATCATTTCTACAGAAAAGAAGAAAAAATTTATTGCTGTTGAAAATCCTCGGTTTCGAGATATTTTTAAATGGAGATATGAACGCTTTTTTAAAAAGAAGGATTTTAGTTTTTCCGTTCCTCATATTGAACAAGTGGATTACACTTTTCTCCAGGAAAATCGCACAGAAGCATCCATTACTTGGAATGGACATGTGACTTTTTTAATTCAGCTCGGTGGCATAAATATCATGACAGATCCAGTATGGGCCATGCAAATGGGGTTTGAACGAAGATTATCAGAACCTGGCTTACAGCTCTCTGAACTGCCTGAAATTGATGTCGTGCTTATATCCCATAGCCATTTCGACCATTTACACTACCCTTCCATAAAAAAACTACCAGGCCATCCAGTTTATTTCGTCCCAAAAGGGCTGAAAAAACAATTTGAGAAAAAAGGATTTTCAAGAGTAGAAGAGTTATCATGGTGGGAAAGCATCGACTATGAAGGAATCAAGTTTACCTTTATCCCTTCTCGACACTGGACGAGAAGAACCTTAACTGATTTAAATCAATCACTTTGGGGCGGTTGGATGTTGGAAGGCTGTGAAAAAACACTCTACTTCGTCGGTGACACTGGCTATCACGACGAATTTAATGAGATTGCTAACAAATTCAGCATTGACTATGTCATGATGCCGATTGGTTCCTATGAGCCCGAATGGTTTATGAACAACCAACATATTACACCAGAGGAAGCGGTAAAAATTCACCTAGAATTAGGTGCAAATTACTTTATCCCTATGCATTATGATGCTTTTCGGTTGGCAGATGATACCCCTAGGGAAGCATTAGACCGACTAAATGAAAGCTGGGAACGAGCAAATATTGAGCAGGAAAAGCTAAAGATTTTGAAATTAGGTGAAACGATTAGGTTAGGAAAATAACTCTTTGTTTATTCACGAGCAAGGTTTCTTCAACTAATTTTTATATTGATAGTCTTGGGAAGTGCTTAAATATTCGGTTTGAGACCATGTTCGATTGGATTTTTGTGGAGCGTGGTCTCATTCGAGGGCTTTGAGACCATATTAAGTGGTTTTTTTGCTTTGCATGGTCTCATTCGGGGGCTTTGAGACCATACTAAGTGGTTTTTCTGCGGAGCGTGGTCTCATTCGGGGGCTTTGAGACCATATTAAGTGGTTTTTCTGCTTTGCATGGTCTCATTCGAGAGCTTTGAGACCATATTAAGTGGTTTTTCTGCGGAGCGTGGTCTCATTCGAAGGCTTTGAGACCATACTAAGTGGTTTTTCTGCTTTGCATGGTCTCATTCGGGGGCTTTGAGACCATATTAAGTGGTTTTTTTGCTATATTTGGTCTCACTCGAAGGTTTTGAGACTATACTTTGTCCGTTTACTACGAAACTCGGACTTCATTTTATAACTCTCAGCAACATCCCTACATATAATTAGAGAAAATACAATCTAAAGTCACTACTGTAACAGTAATCGAAACTTGATCAGCAAAAAAACCTTGAGCGGTACTCCGCCAACCAAGGTTTGTATCATCATGATTTACGAAAGGTTTAATAACTGGCAAGGATCACCTTTTCTTATTTATTTTCGTTACATTTTCATCAAATAATTTCTCGATTTCTTCCTTCACTTCAACATATTGTTTGTCTTTGAGAACCCAAAGTCCATCTCTTAAATCCGTACTTAGTTTTAATATTTTTCTTGATTGATCATTGGCCTTTCTTTTAAGAAAATCTGCAGCTTGTTCACTGATTTGATCACTTTTATGTAAATCATCTATAACAGCGATAATGTTTTCCCGCTGCATCTTATTTTTTTCGAGCCATGTATTTGCCGCATTGAAAATATTATCCCATTGCTGGTCATTTTCAACATCTAGTTCCTCCACGGCACTATTGACCCATTCCTCCCATCTCTTGGCGATTTCCTTCGAACGGTCGAATTCATCTGATAAGCCTTGCTGATTTAATACTGTTGTATAGGTTCCCTTAGCAGCATCAGCAATTTGCCTAAGCTGTCTTTGCCCTTCACTGTCGACATTAAATCCAATAATATTGATGATTGGGGTTATTTCCGAATGGGCAATTTCACTTGCTGCTTTAACAGGGTCGCCTCCACATGTTTCAATTCCATCACTGACGAGATAAATAATATTCGTATGTGTTTTCCCGTCATACGGCGCTAAATCCTTTTGAGCTTCTTCAATTGCCTTTGCAAGCGGGGTCCAACCAGATGGCTTAAACTTGCGGAGGGATGAATTCAATTTTGCTGGCCGGTATTTTGTCAAATCATAAACAAGCTCATTGCTTGCACACGATATTGCTTTATCACTTTCAGAGCCACCCCCTTTATGACCATATACACGGAGGGCAACCTTTGCATTTTTTGGAAGCTCAGAAGTAAATTCACGAATTGCATCCTTTGCCATATCCATCATGGATTTCCCATCAATTTTCTTCGCCATACTTCCACTTGAATCTAGAATAATTTCAACATTTAAATGCTCCTTAAAACGGTACCGGTCGTCATCATGATCTGGTCGTCCAAATAAAACCGTATTTAATTCTTTTAAAATTTCATCTGGTCCAGGATAGTTTTCATGAAACAATGAATAGGAAAGTCTCCAATACGCTTCTAACTCCTTGCTTAACTCCAATCGACCCTTTAAGCTTGCTTCATCAATTTGTGACAGCTGTTCAAACTGCTGCAATATTTCCGTTCTTTCAGCATCTGTCAGCTCTTGATAGCTTCGTCCTGAATACGGGCCAACTGGATATTTCACGATTTGGTCAACCTTTTCCAAGGTCGAAGGCAGGTTTGCCATAATTTCCTCAACATTTAATTGTTTCATCCGAAGCTCATCAGCACGCTCCTGCTCACTCATGACAGCTTCATCTTCAACGATGGCATTCGCCTTAGGAGCTTCCTTCGCAGCATTTTTCGTTCCATTTATCATTAAAAATAAAACCGAGATAACAGCAATAAGCAGGAGTATTATTTTTGTATTTCGATTAAACGTTAGTTTGAACATAAAACAACAAGCTCCTCTACTAATTTTTCTCGGCATTTTTTTAAATTAAACTCAATATTTAAAGTCCATACGAGGCTGAACTTCATGAATTGCTGCCATTTTTATATGAATAAAAACATTCGTAACAATAATAATTTGTAAAGGCAAAAACAGCATTTGCAGAATGATTTTTGTTATTAAAAACACAAAATATGAATCAGTATAGAGTGAGATAAATAGTAAAAGAACATTTTCGAAAAACAATTGAATCAAAGTTAATGCAATAATCGTCATAATTGTAATCATTGCATTTTTCTTAATCATCTCGACGGACTTCCTTATCGCCGTTCGATATTTATTTACTCCATCTGCAATGAAATAGGGGACATAATAGAATAGTAATAAAGCGATAATGCCAGGTATGACAAACAATAAACCCCCAATAAAGACGATAATTGCATATAGACATGCAAATATATAAATGGACATCATTTTATCAAGCAAGAAACTTAATGATTTGCGAAATAAGGAGTCTTCATCCTCATGATAAAGCATCGTGAATTTAATAAAAGGCACTTGAGCTATTATTAAAAAGATGAGCATAAAAATACCATTGGCCGCATCCCCGACGACACCTGGATATTCCATAAATGCTGATATTTGATAAATATAGTTTACGATAATTGTATGCAATAATAATAAGGGCACAAACGTTAATAATGACAAGCAAATAAGCGGTAAAAATTTGCTAGAGTATAAATAAAGAGAGTTAGCTAAAATTTTCTTCATCAGTAATCCCCGCCATTATCTTTGATTCCGAATAAGTGGAATGCTTTTTTTATTAAATGCCACTACACCGTCTGCCGTTCTTTGCTTTTGAAGTGATTCCCTTATATTATTTAAATCAAACGTTACACGATTGCCATTCTCATCTTGCTCAAATCCTGCAAGTGACTTTTCAAGTGCACCTTTATTTGATTGCATGGCTGCCTTTATTAAGTGAAGCAACTTCCATTTATCCATTCGCGGTATACGAGAAGAGGCGTTTGAATGGATGAAATCAATGAGCTGCTGATAGTCTGGCATCATTTCCCGTTCCCTCAATCCATACACGTACATGATCTCATTATACTTGGCACCCTCCTCCTGCATCTTTGCTAGGAGGGTGTCATCGAAAAACCCAACTTCTTTTGTAATTTTATCTTGATAATAAGAAAGTGAACGAATAATCTCATTTAATTTATCACTATTCTGTAAAGCATCCTCTGTGTAAGTAATCATTTTATGAATAGAGTCCCCCATATTGGGTGATTCAGCCAGTATTACTGCCCGGTGCTTTTGTAATAAGGAAACAAACTGCTTATATGGAGCCATTTCCTTATGTATTTGTGGCAAAATATTAGATATCGCAAAATGGACAAGGGTGTTATAACTAATTAAGCAATAGGCTGGATGCTTGGCTTCGGAAAATGGAATGGCAAAACCAGCCTGATTCAGAATGAGATATCCAGTTATTCCTCGAATTGGCTGGTTATAAAGAGTGAGGAAATAATATTCACTGCCGTCAAAATAAGCGAAGTCCCACATGTCCCATTTTTCAAACATTTTTTTATACTCTTGTATCGTTTCTAAATGTTTTGGAGTTGGTTTTGTATTGATCATTGTTGAACCCATCCTTTAGCCAAATATCGATTTAAACCATTTTCCAACTTTTTTCCCTGTATTCACAACTGTATCAACGACTTTTTTCGTTTTTTGTTTTACATCAGTCCAAATTTTTTCGCGGTTTTTCCATAACTTCCGACCTAAAGCGATCCCACTAAGAGCTACTCCTACAACGACCATTCCAGCAGCAATTGGCTGTCCGCCCGGGATCATAGCAACAAATGGTGCTGCTCCTGTTAAAAAGCTGCCCGCATTATCTACAAGTCCCCACGCCGCATCTTCTTTTGCCTCCGAGGTAGTTGCATTTTTAAACTTATCAACATTATTAACTGTATCCATTATGGTCAACGGCATTGTCAGTGCCGAAACGACTGCATTTCCAGTTGAAAAAGCCTTCCCAGCCTGTCTTAAGTTTTCCAACTCTCTTGCTGCGTCAGCAATGTTTCCAGCTTTTTTTAAGTCATTAATTTTTTTATACGTTTCAAAGGTTTTAGCCTTATCAAAGTATTCCTTCGTTTTCTTTCCAAAATCATAGGCATCAAATAATCCACTAATCGTTGGGTCATCCTTTGTAAAAAGCTTAAACCCATTTTTATATAAATTTTTTATTGATTTATCGATATCTTTATCGGTAAGAGTACCGTCTAAATCTTTCATTAGCAATTCAACAGGTTTGACTATAAAATCCTTATAGAAATGCTTGCTGCCATCCTCAAATGAGGGAAGTTTCCAGTTTATAAAAGGATCATCATTAGCCCCGTTATCTGTTGTCCCGCCTGGCTGTTGATTCGGGCTATTATTACCTTGATTTGTTGGATCATTCGTTCCGTTCTGTGATGGATTTGTCGGGTTGCTTGGATTTTGGCTGCCATTTATATTTGGGTCATGATTCCCGCTCGGATCATTCCAATCTGGCTGCTGCCAATCTTGTTGCTCCCAGTCTGGTTGTTCCCAATTTGGTTGCTCCCACTCCGGCTGTTCCCAATTTGGTTGCTCCCAGTCTGGCCTTTCCCAATTTGGTTGTTCCCATTCTGGTCTATCCCAATTAGGCTTCTCCCAATCTGTTTTATCCCATTGAGGTTTTTCTAACTTCGGCCTCTCCCACTGAGGCTTTTCCCATACTGGCTTTTCCCATTTCGGTGCAGAGCCTCCAGACGAGCCACTTCCGTTCGCAAATGCTTGAATTGTATATGAGCCAAAATTAACAAATAATAGCGCAAAAATAGCAATCGACGCAAATAAAACTCGCAAACATCTATTCATTTTTTCGGTCCTTTCATTCTAATTAAGGGAAGTGAATTTGCCTGCTGAAAGAACCATAGCTGTCAAGAAAATCGAATTTCAATCCTTCTCCCTTTTGCTTCAGCTTTCGTTTATCATCTGGATAAAGATGGTCATATTTTAATGCTTTATAATTTGTGGATGTTTGTACTTCAACTCTTTTATTCTTATTAAATATATTTACAATGGTCCCTGAAAGCTCCCCTTTATTTTCTCTAATATTATTTTCAACAGCAGAGTGAATTCTGCCAATTGCACTGTTCAGTTCAATATCTACATTCATTTTTAAATTACTATGAAGTCCTGGTAAATTCGATTTTATGACCGCATTACTAGCTAGATGATCGATCTCAATTTGTGAATAGCCTTGCCCTGAAAGAGCAGACTTAGCATCACCTAGTTTTTTTAAAATTGAATCAAGATAATATTCTCCAAGATTATTTGTTGAAGAATAATAGTCAAATTGATATTTGTCATAGGCTGCGATTGCATTTTCCAGCCCTAATAGAATTTCTCCTGTTGCAACAATACTTGCCTGTTCAGCATTATTCGATGCTCTCTCCTTCGTAATAAATATGTTTGCAAAGCTTCCAATAATGGTGAACATTAATGCCATAATTCCAAGTGCTCCCATGATGAAGATGGTCGTATTGCCTCTTTCGTTACGAATATGCTTGTCCACTACTTCAACACCTTTCCACTAATTTCCTTATTGAATGTAATTGGTGGAAGGACACCGAGAATTTTCTTCGGTAAAAACTGTAACCTCATATCTACTGTTACAGTTGCTGTAAAATCCCTGCTGCCAGAGCTGCGATTGATAATTTCATAATCCGTACGTAGCTTTAAGTTATCACCCGAAGTACTAACAATCTTATTGGCAGCTTCTGTTGCTTGCTCTTTGCTCTCGGTCACTGAATAAATTTTTGCCGCTTCATTTGCGGCAGATTGCGTAATGATCACGGCATAGCCAGCCACAAGAAACTGCCAAAAAATCATCATCACGAGTAAAATAAGGGGAATCATTGAAAGAAACTCAATTGTGGCTGACCCGCGTTCATTTTTTACCCACCTTTTTAACATTCTTATTAATCCCCCTTTCGCCATCTACCTCTCTTAGTTAATCTGTATCTGTAGACTTTCCTTTGTACATTTCTCTAATTTTCTTTAGCTTTTCGTCAAAATTTCCTTCTCGTATTTCCCTTAATTCCTTGTTTAACTCATTTACTTGATCATGCCGCTCACGGTAATATTTCGTCGTTCGATCATAAATTTGATTCAATTGTTTATTTGTGATTTTACCTTCAGATTGTAGCTTTATGAGGGCACCTTGAATTAAATACTGCTCTTGGCGTAAATCTGCTCCCCAGTTCATTATGGATTGGTGTGCAATGGAAAACTGCTCATTTCTTTCTTGAATGACTGATTTTTCTTCCTCGATCTTCCAGCCAATCCATTTACTAAATTCCTCAACTGTTTTTTTAAATTGCTCGTTCATCTGTTCAAGATTGCGAACATCCACATACGTCCCACCTGCCGCTGCGGCAACATCTTTTAGTTGTTGCTGATCCTTTCCACTCACGGCAAAACCAATAATATTAACAATGGGGGAAATCTCTGAATCTTTTAAGCTTTTGGCAGCTGCTACTGGATTCCCGCCACAAGTTTCAATTCCATCACTTACTAAATAAATAATATTGCGATGATGCTCCCCTTTATATGGTGCTAAATCTTGCTCTGCTTCAATAATTGCTTGCGCTAACGGAGTCCATCCTGCTGGATTAAATTTTGCAAGTGCCGCTGATAAATTCGCTTCATTGTACGGCTGAATCGGATAAACTAATTCATTCGAGGCACAGGAAATGGCTTTATCAGCATTTGAGCCGCTCCCTTTATGTCCATAAACACGCAATCCGACATTTGCCTCTTCTGGAAGGTCAGCTGCAAACTTCTTAATCGCTTCCTTCGCAATTTCCATCATCGTTTTCTGTCCAATTTTCTTCCCCATACTTCCGCTCGCATCGAGAATGATTTCAACATTGAACGTTTCTTTCTCCTCCGTTTTATCAGGATTAGAACCGTCGATAGAATTAATACCTGCGAAAGCTTGTTCAGGCATTTTATATTCCTTCTTAATTAAAGAATATAAATAAGCTAATAATGTCTCCTCATCCTCCTCACTTATACTCTCAGGAAGCTTAGGTACTTTATTTAACGCTTCATCTACTCCTGGTTCATTCATGGAAGAAAATTTACCGACAGGATATTGGACAATCTCCTCCAGTGTTTGTGGTAAAGGTGTTGAAGCAAGCGCCTTTAAAGGATCTTGCTCATCCTGTACCTCCACCTTTTCTTCATTCCCCTTGTCTTCTGCTTGCTCACTCACAGTGGTTTGTTCACTTTTTTCAGAAGGAGCAGGCTGATTAGCCTGCTCTTTTTTTTGTGAACAACTAACTAAGAGAAGAAAAATAAGCATAATTCCGAATAGTCTTTGATGCATTTTCATAACATAATCAAACCTTCCTAGTTTATGGATTCAAATTAATTTGAGCCAACTCTTCCTACTAGTTCAGCAATTTTACCTGCGATCGATTGCGCTAAGCCATCCCCATTATTTGACATAGCTTCTGATACTGCAAACATCAGCATTAAAATCACAAATGCAAGTCCTACCCACTCTAATGTTGTCGCTCCTCTTTCATTCGTTAAAAGCCCCTTAAATTTTCCTACCATCGTATTGAATCTTGCTTTCATTCTTTATTACCTCCAATATTTTTAATCGTATTATTCTAAAAGCTATTTGATACGTTATAACATTTATTTGTCACATAGGTTTCCTTGGCATATAGGCAATCACCCCTTTCAAAAACCGCTATAAAAGTTAGATGAATGTCTAGTTGTACTGACAATTATTGATTGAATAAATTTATGATGCTGTTTTCGCCATAAATCATATTAAGAATGACAAGCCCTAGAACCATTAACATAATTAACGGGGCAAGGATAAACGTAATAACGAGTGTCACCTTTGGAGACGCCTTAGCAGCCTTTTCCTTCACTTGCTCTAATGTGATCGCCCGAATTTCATCTGCTTGCTCCTTGAAAGTTCGTGAAATCGGTACACCTAATCTTGTCGCTTGAACAAGGGCCTTAATAAAGTATTGGAAATCTTCATTATCATTACGATTTATGAGCTGCTGATAGGCAATTTCTCTCGGCATCCCTAAATCAATTTCTGATAATAAGCGTGAAAATTCTTCCTCAATCGGGCCTGGATAGTAATGGATAATTTCCTTTATTGAATGGTCCAATCCTGAGCCCGCCTGCAAGCTTATGCTCATCGTATCGAGGAAATCGGGCAAATCCCTTCGCAATAAACTTTGTCTATTTCTTGCTGTTCGTTTTAATAGATATATAGGTGCTAAAAACCCGATTATCGGTAATGCTATGACTGAAACATTTGCCAACGGCAATCCTAGGAAGAAAAAGATTACGCCCATTCCAAAGCCAATAATAACTCCGACAATCTTCATTCCTTGAAACTCAGAAGTCGTTAAACGATACGGATTCCCCGATTTTTGAAGCAATACTTCAATATCATCCGTTTCGCTATAGAAATTAATTCTTTCCCCTAAGGTAGAAAAATCATTTGCATACTTTATTAAATACCGTATTATGCGCTCATCTAACGATTTCCGCTTTGACTTCACATATTGTGTTGTCACAATGAGCTCATTAAGATGTATATTTAATGCTGCTTTTTCCTTCGTGTAGCTGTAAATATTTATAAAGCTTAATAGTAGAAAGACCCAAAATAATATAATTGAGATTAATATAATTCCATCCATCGTCTACACCTTAATATTCGTAATAGCTTTCACGAGAATAAATGCAATGACCATTCCAATGATAAAGACACTACTTAAAATTAAACCTGGGACGGTCAATATCGGTTGAAGGAAATTATCCATCGTCGTGTTTAACATTAAGATCATAACGACTGGCATGATCGGCAAAATATAAGAGACAAAACGCTGCTCAGCCGTTGCTGTTTTTACCGTTTGCCTAAGTATTTTTCGTTCCTCAAGCGTTTTGGCCATTTCTTCTAGCACTTTAGTTAAATTACCGCCAGCCTTTTTTTGAATTAACAAGGCCGCAACAAATAACTTTACTTCCCGAGTCGGTACTTTTTTCTCTATTTCCTTTAAGGCACTTTCGAAATTAACCCCTAATCGTAAATTGTAGGCAAGCTCCTTAAATTCCTCTCTTGCAGGTGAACCCACTTCAGCAGCAACGACTTCAATTCCTTGACTTATCGTTAATCCTGCTCTCGTACTGTTTCCGAGCAGGCGGCAAACTTCAGAAATTTGATTATTGAATTTATCCACATACTTGTTTCGTCTTAATAAAAAGAGGAGCCAATACGCTAAAATACAAACTAAAATTGAAATTCCTACACTTAGAGGCAATGATAGTTTGAAGAAATTCTTCATGATAAAAGTAATGGCAAACAAGCCAAGCAATATGATGGCAAAAAACTCTGATGGAAGCAGATGAATACCAGCCTGTAATAATTTGTTTCGATATTTTTTCGCAAAAGGTGTTCGATCAAAGCGAATTCCTAGCGTAGAAATAAAGCTATCTCTTCCTTCGCCGCTTTTAAACATCGTTTCATAGTTTTTCGTGATTTCTCGTTTTTCTTTTCGATAACCTAATAAATTGTAAGCACCCCAAATGAAAAACAATACGGCAAGACCACAAATGACTGCTACTTCCAATGTACTCACCCCCATCATTCATCCGCTCTATTAAGCAAAAATGAAAACAACATGTAATAGAAAACTCTCACTTCGTTTGAAACAGTCTGTCTGGCAGTTCAATTCCAAACATTTTTATTCTTTCTACACATCTCGGAATGACACCCGTTGGCATAAAATAACCTTCGACATCTCCCGTTTTCTTCATTCCAGTTCTATTAAACTTAAATATTTCTTTAATCACGATTTCTCCGCTATCTTCTCGATGAATCTCACATATTGATGTTAGTTTTCGCTTTCCATCTGTTAAACGTTCCCCTTGCACAATAATGTCTAAAGCACCAACGATATATTCTCTAATAATATGAGTTGGCAAATCCATCCCAGCCATGACGACCATACCTTCAACACGACGTAATGCATCAAAAGGTGTGTTGGCGTGAACAGTCGTAATCGAACCTTCGTGACCTGTATTCATCGCCTGGAGCATATCGAATGCCTCAGCTCCACGGACCTCTCCAACAATGATTCTATCTGGACGCATCCGTAAAGAGTTTTTAACTAGATGACGGATTGTAATTTCACCTGTTCCCTCAACATTAGGTGGTCTTGCTTCTAATCCCACGACATTCGGTTTATCAAGACGAAGCTCAGCAGAGTCTTCAATTGTAACGATTCTTTCACCACTAGGAATCGAGTTTCCTAACACATTTAATAAAGTTGTTTTCCCACTACCTGTCCCACCAGAAATGAGAATATTCATTTTCGCTCGAACAACTGCATCTAGAAATATCGACATGTCTTCATTTAAGGAAGAAAATTGAAGCAAATCCTCCATTTGAAATGGCTCTTTCCGAAATTTCCGAATGGAAACAACAGGACCAATTAAACTAATCGGAGGAATAACCGCATTTACCCGGCTTCCATCTGGCAGCCTTGCGTCCACCATTGGCGAGCTTTCATCTATCCTTCTCCCTAATGGGGCAACAATACGATCAATAACATGTCGAACATGGTTATCATCTTTAAAAGAAGCTGGAGCTAGCTGTAATTTGCCAAGTTTTTCAATATAGATTTCTTTATAGCCATTTATTAAGATCTCTGTAATTGTCGGGTCTTCCAAGAACGGTTCTAATGGACCATAGCCAACTGATTCATCAATGATTCTCGTTAAGAGCTTATCTTTATCCATTCTCGGAATAATGACCTTTTCTTCACTCATAAATTGGCTGATTAATTGCTCAATTCTTAAGCGCAGCTCACCTTGAGGAAGACTTGTTAAGTTCTCTAAATTCGCTTCACGTAAAATTCGCGTTTTATAATGATCAACTAATTCATTAATATAATGATTTTCAACTATATCTCGATGCTCTCTGTTTATTTTCGTCCTTCTTTCAAATAACAATGACATTTTCGTCATCAATCCCTTTAAAGATTTATTCCACCATTTGAATGACCCATTTTCTTATTCCTTTAGCAAATGGAACAAGCTTTTTTTCATTAGACTCTTTTCTAAAAGGTTCGCTCTTATTAATTTTCGCTTGTACACCTTTTTGGTCCCGTGGGAGTTTCGCAACAATCGGGTACGTTAAAATATTTTTTAAATCATTCGGATTCAGCTCATTTTCCCTGCCTACTTTATTAACGAGAATTTCTAATCTCCCTTCCGTTTCAATTCCGAGTCTTTGGAATAACTCTTGGGCTTGGTTCAATGTCGTAATCGATGGCGTGTCCAAATTTAATACGTAAAAAATTTTGTCAGATTCTTCAAGTGCCGCATAAGAATGTACACTCATTGCTACAGGCAAATCAACAATCACAAAGTCATAGCTTCTTCTACATGTTCTTAATAATCTTGCGATAAAGCCTTCAGGCAATTGCTCTGCTATTTCCGCATCCCTTGGACTAAGCAATACTTCTAATTTAGATAGCTTTTCTATTTGAGATACGTTGCGAATATGACTTTCATTTAATTCATTTATGACTGGCAATAAATCCGCAAATGAGCGATTCGAGGCAATAGATAAATATGTTTCTGTCCCGCCATATTGTAAATTCAAGTCAATTAAAATGACTTGAGCTGTTGATTCGAACTTTAATGTTTGGGCAAACGCACTTGAAATTAGTGTTCTTCCTGAGCCACCTTTTCCACTGTAAAAAGAAAAGATTTTTCCTCTTCCACGTTTGAAGGTTTGACTCGAGGCTGCTGTTTCATCCAATTGCTTTTTTCGATTAACGACCATTTGTGTAATGCTGTCTAATCTTCCATAAAGCATGGAATTTTCATCAGGTAAAACAAAGAAGTCTGAAATGCCTGCTCTCATTACACTTTTTAGCAAATCGAAGTCTTGAGAGAAAGCTATAAAAACAACTACAGCTAAAGGGTTAATTGCAAGAATAAATTCCAATGCATCGATTGGAGACTCATTTTCTGCTTCAATTAAAAATATTAAATCTGGTGCTAATCGATCCAATTCATTTTTCATATCGGAATATGAGAGAATTTCAATCTTATCCATACTATTTAAAATGCCTCTAATATGGTTTATTGACTGTTCATGTTCCCCAACGAGTAAAACTTTTATTTCAGTACTCATCAGCATCCTCCAAAATTCGGTTCAACCTATTTATCATTTTCACTCTCTGCATTTTCATTTTTTTTCTCTGCTTCTTCTTGAGAAGATGTCTCTGTCATTTCATTCGCTTCTTCTTGAACGACTTCTTCTACCTCCTCATCGGCAGCTCGAGCAGCTTTACCCACATTAGCTTTTAATATTCTCATAGAGTCAGCATAATTTTGCATGTGAATTATTTTAGGTGCAGCGTCTGCTTGTATTTCTACCGCAATTCCAGTAAACTGCTGCTCACTTTTTAAAACACCTGCTACTAAAACATCCTTCATAAATACTTCTGTTACTGGTTTCCCATCAAATGTATGGGAAATGATAATATCAATTCGATCTAATCCTTCTAATTCTTCGTCAAATCGGATTCGATCAGATTGCATTAAAGTAACTAATCTATTGTTCTCGTCGATTGTATTCGAGACAGGTTTAAGCATTGATTTAGTGATAATATCTCCTTCAACAAGCGGTACAACCAATACCATATCGATCAAATCATCCACATTTGTAACATGAGAACTATTAACATAGCGGTTTGGAATTTCTTCTTGTTTGACATGATTAGGCTGAACCAATGTTCGTGATGGAATATCTGTCGCGGTCACATAGATTTTCGTCATTCCTCCTAACTCGCTATTTAATTCTTTGATTTTCTGTAGAAAGAATAAGCCTGCAATAATTGCTAATAGTAATGAAATGGATAAAAATATAAATGCACGCCTTTTTGACTCCAACATTCAATGTATTCCCCCATAAATCACATGAAATGGTTTTTTTATACAAATCCACTAATATTTATGTTGCTTATCTATTTTCTACCACCCGTTCACAATTTGGTCAAATACTCCCAAAAACGATGTCGAAAAATGTCTGTTATATAATTCCTGCAATTATCTCGAAGCCAAAATATTAATTAGGAGTAACGAACTAAAATGAATGGGGTCCATTAGTCATTTTTTGAATCAACTGTAAATAAAATAGCTATTTTCAGCTTTCTAATATTACAAATGTTAAATTTTGTAGTACATCTTTATCATTTTGGGACAAAAACCCATTTTTTATATTTGTCGATTTTTGCAGGATGCTTAGTTCGTTTGAATTGGAGCAGATGTTTCTAAAACTACCTTCCTAAGACTATTGGTAATTCTATTAAAGGACGGTGGAAATTGCTGAAGCGGTTACATAGTTGGAAAGGCGTTTAAAACCGTCTTTTGACATTTTTTAGAATTATATGTACAATAAATAGTGGGTTTCAATAACGTAAGGAGGGTTGTTAAAAAATGGGGATGATTTATTTTATTAGACTTCGTTTTCGTACTTTTTGCCGCTAATTTAATAGTGCTTAAAGTCTCTGTCTGTGTGCAGAGTAAACGGGATAAGTCTGCCCTTTTTTAATAAACCTTCATTCTATCTTATTATTAAAGTATAAAAGTGAAGAAAGGCGGCTCATGCTGCCTTTCTTTTTTATGCCCTTTTTTAACTTTCCTTTTTTCAGGAGAGGTTTATTTGGTGAACTATCTTTATTCACTCAACCATCATGATAAAATGGTTGGGCTTTTTCCCTTTGCTCTCTATCACAGGCAGATTGCCTGTGTTTTTTTATTTTGAAGGGATGATAAAGATGACAAAGAAAATTCATAAGTATAGTAACAAAAAATTAAGTCGTGGTGAGCCTCCCAATTTTTCTGGACAGCATTTAATGCATAATAAAAAACTGCTTCATGAAATTGTTGCACAAGCAAATATAAGCATGAATGATACGGTTTTAGAATTAGGTGCTGGCAAAGGCGCCTTAACTACCATATTAACTAAAAAAGCTGGAAAAGTTTTAGCAGTGGAATATGATGCGAGGTTTATTGACATTCTCAGAGAAAAAACAGTACAAAATCATAATACGAAAATTATCCATCAAGACATTATGAAAATCCATTTGCCCAAAGAGAATTTTATTGTTGTATCCAATATTCCCTATTCCATTACGACACCCATTATGAAAATGCTTCTGAGTAATCCAGCGAATCGCTTTCAAAGGGGAGTCATCATCATGGAAAAAGGAGCAGCAAAACGATTTACCTCTAAAACAATAAAGGACCCATATATATTAGTTTGGAGAATGTGGTTTGATATTTATTATGTAAAAGGAATTGCAAAAGAGCATTTTTCTCCTCCGCCAAAAGTAGAGTCAGCGATGATTAAAATTGTAAGAAGAAAGGAACCGTTTATTCCAAACAAAGATTACTTTGCTTTCCTTGGACTGATAGAATACGCATTCAGGAATGCTTCTGCTCCTATTAATGCAGCTTTACGAGGGATATTTTCATCACCGCAATTAAAGCAATTGCGAAGAAGCTTAAAGATAAGTATTGAAACCCCGATTGGAACACTTAATGAAAGGCAATGGGCAATTGTTTTCAAAACAATGCTTCAATATGTTCCACATCCATATTGGCCGAAATTGCCAAATAAAAAACGAAAACGGTTTTGAGATTATAAGTGATTAATACACAAGGGGCTTTCCGATAAGTGCCTGGCTCTCTCCTCACAACACAAAATATAGAGTAGATTTAACTACTTTTTATCTATATATTGTGTTAGAGGTGCCAGGCTCTTTGTTTTCGGACAGCCCCTTGTATTCTATTCTTCTATCGTATATTTTATATCTATATTCAATTGAGCACCGTGAAAAACTTCGGTAAATGCTCCTTATGCGCCTCCAGCATTTCGTCAAGAATTGCTTTGGCAATTTTGTCAGACGGAGTGAGTGGATTAATGGTTAAAGCGAGTAATGCCGTATTATAATCGCCTGTTACTGCTGCCTCAGCCGCAATCCGTTCAAATGATTTAATTTGCTGGACGAGCCCCCGAACAGGAACAGGTAGAGCACCCACCGTTATCGGTCTAGGACCATCTTTTGTAATCATACAACTCACTTCAACTGCTGATTCATAAGGAATACTTGCAATCGCCCCTCGATTCATCGTATTAACAGGTTGAATATCGCCCTTATCATTATATATAGAAGTAATGAGTCGAACAGCAGCATCAGAATAATAGGCGCCTCCGCGCTTTTCTAGCTGTGGAGGTTTAATGGCAAGATTTTCATCCTTATACAGCTCAAATAATTCTTTTTCCAATCGTTGAACGACTTCAGCACGTGTGCCTTCCTTCTCTGCATTTTCAATATCTTTATCCACCATCGTTTTTGTTTTGTAATAATACATATGATATGGGCATGGAAGGACATCGAGTGCCTGAAGAAATTCTGGTTCCCATCCATACCCTGGGATATTTTTGACAAAGCCTGTATGCTTCGGATCTGTTAATAGATTCATCACTTTATCTTTGACACTTACTCCATCTACAAATACATCCAGTCCATATACCATATGGTTTAAACCGGCAAAGTCGATTCGAATTCGCGAATGTTCAACATTCAGCAGCTTCGCAATTCCCATTTCCATACCGATAGGAACATTACACAGCCCAACCACTTTATCAATATTCGAATAGCGAAGGACTGCTTCTGTCACCATGCCAGCTGGGTTTGTAAAGTTGATTAGCCATGCCTCAGGACATAATTCTTCCATCTCTTCGCAAATATCCAATATGACTGGAATCGTACGCAACCCTTTAAATAACCCACCGGGACCATTCGTTTCTTGACCAAGAACCCCATATTTTAACGGAATTCTTTCATCTTTTGCACGAGCTTCCAGCAAGCCAACACGAAATTGAGTTGTCACAAAATCGGCTTCCTTCAAAGCTGCCCTACGGTCTAATGTTAAATGCACATTAATGGGAAGCCCTGCTTTTTGAACCATTCGTTTCGCGAGGTTTCCGACAATTTCAAGCTTTTCCTTCCCTTCCTCAATATCAACAAGCCATAACTCACTTAGAGGAAATTCATGATATCTTTTAATAAAACCTTCGATTAATTCAGGGGTATAGCTTGAACCTCCTCCAATGGTGGCAACCTTAAGTCCTTTCGCCAAATCATTTACCTCCCATTACTTTTCTGCTTGAACGATTTCATATAAATGAACAAATTCAGCAGCTAAGTCTTTAATCGTCATCGCGTTCATTAAATGGTCTTGAGCATGAACCATTAATAAAGAAATCATCGCTTTTTCTTCTTGTAATTCAGCCTGAATAAGAGCAGTTTGAACTTTATGTGCCTCCACGATAGCCTCTGCAGATTCCTGCAATTTTTCTTTTGCCTTTACAAAATTAGCTTCCCTTGCCGCAGCGATTGCTTCCATTGCCGAGCTTCTCCCATTCCCTCCATGAAGAATCATGTGAAAGATTATTTGCTCCAGATTTTCCATCTTATCCCTCCCTCAAATTAAACATTGACCGCTTCTTTATACGTAACGAGTTTCATCTTTTTAGCTGCAATTGCTTCACGAATAGATGGATCTGTTAAAATAGACAATTCTCTTACACGCTGGAGAGCATATGAGCTTCCTGCAAGTAAAGGCTCATCAATGAAAGCAGGGTGGCACATCAATTCAACTGTTTCATAGCCAGCAAACTCTTCTAGTAAATCTAAGAAAAGTGAAATAGATAAATCGTCCCCATAAAATTTATGAGAAAAGAATTGCACAGTTTGTAAAAGACGGTTGCTAGAATGATTCGGATCAGCCGAAACTTTACGGATTGGTAGATGATAAAGCGCAGCAATCTTCTCAACAACTGGATATATTTTATCGTGTCCATGAATATGATGATGACTATCAAGGTGAGTTGGAACTAATCCAAATGAATGGAATTTTTCAATTTGACTAATGAACTCTTTCTCAACCTCTGAAAGCTTCGCTGTATGAAGTAAGGTTTCTGCTTTATGAAATCTGCCCTCCTCATCAACTAGAGAGGGGACATTACCATTGACGGGTACTCCACAATCTAAAACAAGATGAATTCCAACTCCTAGTTTTGGATTTTCTAGAGCTAATGCAGCCGCATGCTCCGCTCCAGGCATATTCGTCATCATCGTTGCTGAAGAAACGACTCCATTTTGAAATGCCTCGATAATGCCTAAATTAACTCCTTTTGAATAGCCAAAATCATCTGCATTGATTACTAGTTTCGACATTATAGCCTCCTGTTCTTTTTCATCATTAGAAGTTCTTTATTTAGCAGCTCCTTGCTCTTCAGCTAATTTCTGTTTATCCCACATTCTAAAAAATGGATAATAAATCAGAAAAGCAACAATGAAGTTGACAAATTGTAAAATAGCACCAGAAAACTTGCTGCCTGCAGCTAAGTAGCCTCCGATAATTGGCGGCATTGTCCATGGAACTGCAATTCCTGAAGGTCTTGCAACAAAGCCTGTTGACATCGCAATATAAGTGATGACGGTAATTGCGAGCGGAGCTAATATGAACGGAACAATCAAGAGTGGGTTCATAACAATTGGCATCCCAAATGTAATGGGTTCATTAATATTAAATAGGCCAGGACCTACTGCTAAGCGGCCTAATTGCTTCATTTGTTGACTTCGAGCAAATAATAGCATGGTAATAACTAATGCTAATGTCGCTCCTGAGCCGCCGATATAGATGAAAATATCGAAAAACTGTTGTGTGAAAATGTTCGGCAGTTCCTCAGCACCGCCTTGAAAGGCAATTCTATTCGCATCCATTGATGCTAACCAAATTGGGCCCATTACCCCTCCAACTATTGAAGCCCCATGCAATCCACATGACCAGAGTAATTGAATGAGAAATACAGCTACTAAACTTCCAATAAGACTTCCGCCAAGAGCGCCGAGTGGTTTCCCTAAAATAATTGCTACGATATTATGCAAGCTTTCAAAGTCTGTCTGCTCCACAAGCAAGCGCAAAAGCCAAATAACGGTGATGACAATAGCACCTGGTATTAAGGCAACAAAGGACCTACTAACTGCTGGTGGAACTCCTTCAGGCATTCTGATAACAATTTTCTTCTGAATAATATATCGATAAATTTCAGTAGACAGCATCGCAATAATCATTGCAACGAACAAGCCTTTACTCCCCATTAGTGCAGCTGGAATCGCTCCCCCAACGAGTACTTCTTCTGTAGCCCCCTCTGCTAAAAATGAAACTTGATATGGAGTTGCTAGTAGAAAGGCCGCAACCGAAATGGCGCCAGCCGATAACGCATCAACTCCATACTTTTCAGCTAGGCGATAGGCAATACCGAATCCAGCGATAAGCGCCATAATATCAAATGTCGCCCCAACAGGATATAATAGCTTTGTGAGCCAAGCTTCCCCAAACGTCCTTGCCATAAATTCCGCATATCCTGGAATCGGGAGGAACCCTAATATTAAAAATATCGATCCAACAATAATTAAAGGCATCGTTAAAATAAGTCCGTCACGCAGCGCTTGTAAGTGTCGTTGTCCAGCAATTCGAGCTGCAACTGGCATCACCTTGTTTTCCAAAACATGATTAAATTTGCTCATCCCTATCACTCTCCTATTTAGTGACTAGCTGTCTTGCAAATTTCAACACCTCTGCCCCATTGCACATTCCATAATGAACCGTATTTATGACATCTACTGGTATCCCTTTCTCACCTCCTAACTTTTTCAATTGTGGAAGCATATACCTTACTTGCGGTCCAACGAGGAGGACATCTGCCTTATCAATATGATGTCTGACAGCATCCCCGGGAACCGCCCAAATCGTCACATCTAACCCTTGGTCAGCAGCACTCTTTTCCATTTTTGTTACTAGTAGACTTGTAGACATCCCCGCTGCACAGCATAGTAAAATATTCATTCCCATTCCCCTTTCAAACATAAAGTGAACTAAATATAGATTAGTTCACTTTATGTTTGAAAGCGTTATCATAGTACAAATCTTTTTCTACCCACAGGAAAAAATACTTACAAATTTTTATCCCATTTTAATTGCCTGAAATCATTTTTGTTGAATATATTTAATTCAAGATATTTTACTTGCGTTATTATCAATTGCGTAGTAAAGTGATAGTAAGCTTTTAAACAAAGGAGGGATTGTAAGTTGCGTAACAATACTATTGGCTCACTCATCTGGTTGCGTCTTATGCGCTTCACTAATCAAAGTAATCAGCTGTCAAATGACTTTTTAAAACAGTTTGATTTAACGACAGCACAATTTGATGTGCTCGTTCAAGTAAAAACATATGAACCTTTAACACAAACAGAGCTTGCCGAAAAAGTGACCGTCACACAGGGGGGAATTTCTCGGATGCTGGCCCGCCTTGAAAAAGAAGGTCTTATTGAGCGCGAGCAAGATTGGAAGACAAAAACAATAAAGTTAACAAGGAAGGGACATTCTGTTATTGACGAAGCGTTGCCAGAGCAGCTCGCCTTTCAATCTTCCTTTTTCAATGAAGTTTTATCTGATGAGGAATTAAAAACTTTGTATTCATTAATCACGCGTGTTCATAAACATAGTCACTTGAAAAAAATAAAAGACTAATTTTTTTACCCTATCACTTGATTAGTCAAGTTAATCAAAAAAGGAGAGAATCATATGAGCCTAATTAAAGGACATCACCATATTTCAATGTTAACGAAAAACGGAAAACAAAATAATGAGTTTTATCAACAAGTTCTTGGTTTACGCCGTGTGAAAAAGACGGTAAATCAAGATGCCCCATCCATGTATCACTTATTTTATGGAGATTTAACAGGCAGTGCCGGCACAGAGCTTACATTCTTTGAAATGCCAGTTGCAGGACGTACCGTTCGAGGAACAAATGCAATCACACAAATTGGTCTATTAGTTCCCTCATATGAAAGTTTAATGTACTGGAAAAATCGCTTTGCTTCATTAAATGTGCAGCATAGTGAAATCACAACCTATGCTGGGCGTGACGCACTCTTCTTCGAGGATTATGAAGGACTAAGACTTGTGCTGCTAAATCATAACCATGCCGAAACACCACCCGCTTGGCAAGCATGGCTAGATTCATCTGTTGAGGAGAATCATCGAATACTTGGAATGGGTACGATCGAAATAACTGTTCGTTACCTCAATCGCACGGTCAATATGTTAACAGAGTTATTTGATTTTGCGGTTATATCAAAGACAGGGGATGAAGCACTTCTTCAGTCTGTAAAGGAGCAACCTTTTGGAGAAGTTGTCATCAAGCAGCTAGAGGGGCCAAGTGAGAAACCAGGTCGTGGCAGCATCCACCACTTAGCATTACGTGTAAATAATGTAGAGGAGCTTCATGAATGGGAGGAAAAAGTTCGAAATCGAGGCTTGCATTCATCCGGAGTTATCGATCGCTACTACTTCCAAAGCCTTTATTTCCGAGACGGCAACGGCATTCTATTTGAACTCGCAACAGATGGACCTGGATTTACTTCTGACTCTTCACTTGAAGAATTAGGTCAACACCTCAGTCTTCCACCATTTTTAGAAGGAAAGCGAGCTGAAATTGAAGCTGTGCTCGAACCATTAGATTAAGGAGCTGAAAGTAATGGAAAACTATCGAATTGATCCGAAAAAAGGACTTGAATTTGGCTTATACTCACTCGGCGATCATATATTAAATCCATTAACAGGAAAACGAATTAGTGCTGAGGAGCGTATTCATGAGTTGATTGAGGCAAGCAAATTAGCAGACGAAGCGGGAATCGATGTATTTGGGGTTGGCGAAAGCCATCAACGCTTTTTTGTCTCACAAGGGCACACCGTCATTCTTGGTGCGATCGCACAGGCTACAAAAAATATTAAAATCGCTAGCTCCGCAACCGTTTTGAGTGTTTCAGACCCTGTTCGTGTATATGAGGATTTCGCCACTATTGATTTAATCTCACATGGACGAGCAGAAATTGTCGCTGGACGCGGTTCACGTATTGGGGCTTATGATCTATTGGGCTATGATGTAAATGATTATGAAGAACTTTTTGAAGAGAAACTTGAATTATTAGTGAAGCTAAACAACGAGGAACGTATTACTTGGGAAGGCCAATTCCGCCCTCCATTGAAAAAAGCGGAAATATATCCACAGCCGAAAAATGGTTCATTACCCATTTGGCGTGCAGTTGGCGGTCCACCAGCAAGTGCAATCAAGGCAGGCAATGCCGGCATTCCCATGATGCTAACGACACTTGGCGGACCTGCTATGAATTTCAAAATCTCAGTCGATGCCTATCGCGAAACAGCGGCACAAAATGGCTTTGACCCTAAGACATTGCCAATCGCAACAACAAGTTTATTTTATACAGCGGAAAATTCACAGGACGCCCTCCGTGAATATTATCCACATATTAATACAGGCTTTCTTTCACTTCGAGGAGGCGGCTATCCGAAACAGCAATTTGCTCAAAGCTTAGACTACCGTGATGCACTAATGGTCGGCAGCCCACAGCAAATTATTGAAAAAATGCTCTATCAACATGAATTATATGGTCAACAACGCTTCATGGCACAAATTGACTTTGGAGGAGTCCCATTTAAACAAATTATGAAAAATATCGAATTAATTGCAACTGAGATTTTGCCAGTTATTAAAAAGCATACTGCGAAATAAGAGTGACATGGGGAGGGACATGGGGAAAGGTTCCTTGTACCAGTTACGACATGTTTTTCGGACCCACTATCATTTTGACATGATTAATTGACACAAATAGGTTCCATTCATTACGTTAACTCGGTTTCGCCCAGTCCAAGGCGAATACATTCATATAGAAGGAGTGAGATCGATGAAAATTGTTGCCCTTTCATGCTCAAAAGTCGGATCTAAAACACGCACAGCACTCAATTATACAGTGGAAGCTGCAAAGCGTCGTTATCCTGACCATGATATTACCTTAATTGACCTTGCTGATTACGACTTGGCATTCAGCGATGGCCGCAATTACTTTGAATATGAGGGTGATACGAAATATGTAACGGAAATGATCATGTCTGCTGACGCGCTTATAATCGGGACGCCCGTTTTCCAAGCCTCCATTCCCGCTACATTAAAAAACATCTTTGACCTTTTACCCGTTAATGCATTCCGTGATAAGGTCGTCAGCACAATTGTCACCGCTGGTACAGCGAAACATTATTTAATGGTGGAACAGCAATTAAAACCCATTTTATCGTATATGAAAGCACATATTGTCCCAACCTATGTCTTCATTGAAGAAAAAGATTTCTTACGAAAGGAAATCGTTAATGATGATATCATCTTCCGTTTGGAGCGTCTTGTAGAAGATACTGTTATTCTGGTTGAGACTTTTGCAAGTATTCGGGCGAGGAAGGATGAGGAGTATGGGTTTTAACTAATAATTAATAAGAAGAAACAAGGGGACTGAGCTGCGCCTTCCCTTGTTTCTTCAATATAAGTTGCTTCAAGCGTTTAGAACTTCTCACTATAGTAATTCTAATTAAATTAGAAGATTCCTTCTATTATACTGAAGACTTTCCGCTCAAAATGTTGGTGTAATCGATATTTAGCTATTTTATTGGAACAAATATACTAACTCATGTCTCTACTCAAATAATGCAAGTTGCTCAATCTCTCCTAACCGGTCAAGTATTTTCGGTTCATGGTCTTGGAAGTAGGCATGGTGGAGCCATTTTTCTTTTGTCATCACTTTCTTGCTCGGATCTGCTGATGCTCTTAGACGGCAGCTATAGATGACTGGGAAGTAATCTTGGAGAAACTTCCCTTCTGCATGGGCCGTTAAGGCAATGATTTGAAAGCCTAATTGCTCGGCGACAAAGAATACTGGACTAAGCACATGACCACTCGACGCCTTTCCAAATGGATTATCAAGGATGACCGAACGGTGACGCTTCATATTGGACGGGGAGTGCTTCTTTTTCTCGGCAACAAACTTTAGAATTCCTAGGAAGAGGGTCATGTTTTTGCTCCACTTCTCACCGCCGGACCAGACGTTGCTTTGCTCCCAAGAGTAAGAACGGGTTGTCACTTTATTATCATTCGTTACTTTTCGACAACTCACTTTCATCACTTCATTATTCATTACCCATCGCAGGAGCTGCTTCGAATGGAGCCACATTTCGAGTTCTTTTCGAGCTTTGCTGTTATCCTGCACTCCGTGTTCATTCATAAAACGCTCGGACTCTAATTGCTGTAAAATCCACTCAATATAATCCCGAATTCTCATCTTGCCAACTTCTTCATCCCATTCTGGAATTGTAAACGAAAAGATTTGCTTCCAATCATCTAGCACCTTCACTTTTGTTTTTTTCGGAATTTGCTTGAGCTCTTCGACTAGATTCATTAGATGTGAATGAATTTGGTTGATGAAAAGCTGCAAGTCTTCATCACTTTTTCGAATATATTCATTTGCATAGTTTGTTATTTTCTCAATGCGCAATAGCATATTTTTCTTAAAATCAAGAATATCTTCATATTGCTGCTTATGCTCAACGCCATTAATAGCCATTTGCTGTAGCTTCATATCGGTAATGTGATTGAGACAAAAATCTCGAAATTTCCTTTTCGCCCGCTCAACTTTGACTCGTTCTTTTTCAACGAGTGTCTTATTTCTCTTTAGCTCATCTGTAATCGATTCGACAAAAGCTTTCCGGTTGTAGGTAAAGGCTAGTTTTTCCTCTAGATGTACAGAAAGTGGAACGACATAAGGTGCATTGAAGTGATGTGCTTCTACGAAAAGATCCAAACCAAGCTTTGCTTGTTCTACTGCTTTCAGTTCTTTCTCAATTCTTCTTAACTCCTGAGTAATGTAATCCTTTCTCTGTGCTAAGCTTTCTTTTTCTGTTGTTAGTTCAATTTGAATCTCTTCTAGCGAATCGTTAAAGAGGACGATTTCCGTATTTGGAAAATTACGTTTAAATTGCTCGATCTTTGTTTCACATTTACCTCTTTGTTTATCCTGCTTCGTACTCTTTTCTTTCACAGCAGTAGTTAATTTATCAATTTTTTCTTTTGCGGTCGTTATTTGTTTCCATATTGTTTGTAACAGTTGTTTTCCATCGCCAGGAAAGTCTCTCGCCTCATCAATGTAGCTATGCTCTTTCTGCAGTTCATTCATTTGGGAATTCAACTGCTTAATCATTTCTGTCGCTGCATCCCATTTGGTAATCCATACACCTTGTGCGATATTAATTTTATGAAGCTTCATTTCTGTCGTAAGGATTTTATCTTTGATGCTTTTACTGCTCTCATTTGTAAAAATGGGCGTCAATCCGTTTAGTGATTTGTATTCCTCGTCTTGCTTCATTACGCTCAATTGAGCAATTATGTTATTTTCACGTTCCTGAAGCTGATTTCGCTCTTCTGTTAGATTTTTTAATTGCCGTTTTAATGCTGTAAGCTCTCTCGTTATTACCTGAAGCCGCTCACTCACTTCATTTGCCTTTTTCTGTTCTTCTTCTATTTCTTTTTCTATTTGGAAGTACTGTATACCTTTTTCTATTTTTCCATCTAATCCTTGTTTTTCATCACGGTATTGTTCTGAAGTTTGCTGATTGCGTAGCTTTTTTAGACGAAATTCTTCTATTAAATCCTTTTCTTTTTGTTCAGCTGCTTTTAGTTCAGCAAGTTGATTTTTCAATTGTGTATGTTTTTCTTGAAGAACTGTTATTTGCTCATATGGAAAAGTAGTCAAAAATTGATCAAAGGCATGTAAGACCGCTTCCCATTGCTTCGTTTCTTTTTCCTTTTGCTCCCTTAATAAGGTCATTTCTTTCGCATATGCTCCAATTTGTTCCTTCCACTCAGCGAATGAAAGGGAATCCATATTGTTGTGCCAATGTCTTGGAGAAATCCACTGATTTGACGTTGACGAAGCTTCTTTATGAATGGATAGAGCTTCTTCTGTCGAAATAACTTGAATAGGGAATTGTAGCTGATCACATACATGCTTCAGCTTCTCGATCACCTTCATCTTTGCTTTATTCGTTGTGACTAAGGTGATCGGCCATAATGGATACTGTAGCCATTTTTCCTTTTCGCTATTTTCGAGCATTTGAACATATTCGACACCGGTAGCAAGAAAATCAACTTGGTTTTTCCATGAGGCTACCTGTTTTGCAAGAAAAGGATCACTGAAGAAGGTAGCTTGTTCTCCATAATCATCTTCAAAGCGATACGCAACACGTTCACGATGTAGTAGCTTATTCTTTTCCTTCACAAAGTTATCAATCGTCTCAATGAGTCTTTTCTCAACCGAGTCTTGTGATAAGTGAATGTTTTCTAGCTTCAGCCATTGCGGACGTAGTGTGGCTAGTTTTTCAATTAAAAGCTTCTCCGCGTTTTCCTTATTCGAAAGCTCATTAACGGTTTTATTCATCTCTATTACCGTTTTCGATTGAGCGTTGTGAAGCTCGTCTCGTCGTCCTTCTGCTTCTTGCTCCTCAAGCGTGAACCTCTTTAACTCCTGCTGTAAGCGTATAATTTCTTCATCAAGAAACAGTGTCCGTACTTGCCACTTATTCCATTCTTCTTTCACCTGTTCTTGATCAGGATTAGCGAGTAATTGCTGTTTCAGCCTTTCTATATCCTTTGTTCTTGTATCAATCACACTAACAGATTTCGAAAGCACTTCACGCAGCGTTTTTTCTTCCTCTGCCAATGCCTTGTTGCTATTCTCAGCTTGCTGAATCTCATGTAGAATCGGATTTAATTGAAACCTTAGCCCATGCCTGTCCTTTTCTAGCCCCTCCATTTTGGACAAAAACCAACCTAACAGTGCTTGCTTCGATTCTTCTAACTGATTTTCATAATCTACAGCGTCATCCGTTTGCGCAATTTTATCCAATTCTTCTTCTACTTGACTCAATGTATCAGTTTGCTCTTTATGTACTAGCCTTAATTCCGCTAACTTTAAAGAATAATAGTCCTTGCTATATGTTTTCAACATTTCCTCATGCTCAGTTAGTTCAGCTAAACCTTCTAAATAATCAGCTTCTAAATGCTTAAACAGTATGTCATCCGCAAAAATTTCATAGGAAGCAGCTTTAACATGATAGGCATTTGAGCTTGATTCCCATTCCTTATGCTTTTCAATGGTCGCCATTTGTTCTTCCATAAACTTCTGTTTCTCGCTAATCGTTTCGTTCCATGCTCCCTTTGCCCGCTGCTTTGTCTTTTCGTATTCCTCTTCGAGCTTATGGAGCTTCTCGTAAGTGCCTGCATAATCCTCAAGCTGTTGGCTAATCTGCTTATTTTCTTCAATCGTATCTTTGAGCCGTTTATAATTCTTAAAGCTTTCATGCTGTTGTTCAAACATATTCACGAACATCTCAGTATCATGACCAACGATGGAGCTCTCGACGGTCGGAATTAATAGTCTATCAAACAGTTGATTTGTGCTTTTACATTCATCGAAAAATACTTCAACTCCGCCCTCTGAGCTATTAATCTTCGCAATGCTTTCCCATTCACTTGAAATAATATGATATTGTTCTTCAAGATAAGCCTTGTATTCCTTCATCGTTGGAAACGTCTGAGCACTAAACGTTTTATCTCGCATTTGCCCATAGTAATCTACCATTTCCCCTCGTTCAGCCGTCCGTTTTCCTTCCTTTCCTTCCCGGACAAACGGAATGCCCTCAATACCATTTGCATCATTCGCATCATATTCGTACACATAGCGTAAGGAATCTAGACCCTGCTTCGTCGTAAAAAGTGAAACGGCTGTGACCACATAACGACGCGGGGAATCATTTGTAATCCATTCAATAGCAATATGGGCAGGCGCATTTTCTAGTATAAGCGTCGTTTTGATTTTCCGATCGGCGAGATCGGTATGCGGCAAAATCGCTTGCAAAGCAGTTTGGATTAATACCGTTTTTCCTCCGCCGTTTTCTAATAAAATCGCACCATTATGCCCATCAAATAAAAACACTTCATCATTGTAGCGCTTGTTTCCCTCTTCATATACGACATTTGTTAACCGTACTTTACTAATGGCCGGCATCGTCATTCCTCCTCTCAAAGCCAAATATGAACTCAAAAATGCCTTTATTATATTCGACTTCCATAAAATACCGTTGAATGATCGTTTTTGCTTTTTCCGTTAGTGCAACCTCATCATTTCCAATATCTTGAATTAATTCTTGAGCAGCAAGAAATCGTTTTACCATATCCATGAAACTAAAACGGCTAATCGTGTTTCCACTTTGCTTTTTCGCTGTTTCCTTTATATCATCCATGTCTTCCCATTTTTCAATAATTAAACTCCAGTTATAGGAGAACTCTTTTTCTAATTGTTTTAGTTCTTCTTCCTCATGCGTCTTTAATTGATCAATCCGCTCTTGGATAGAACGCACCCATTCCTCCATCCGCAAAAACTGCCTTGTCGGCTCCTCACTTTGATATGTATCATAAAAGCTAGCAAATAAGATAATGGTCGAAAAATAAAGCAAATAAATATCTCCATTTGTTGATCCTGAACGTAAATAATTTCGTTTAATCCAATCATTGCTCACATGAAACTGAGAAAGTCTCGTCTCCGGTATGAGAAAGAGCTGTTCACTCGTACCGACAATGACACAATCGACCTCGCGACTAAAGGCATCGAGTAGTCCGCGGATTTCATCATCAGCTCGGTACTGCTGGACAGCATCCTTATCAGCTACCCCGTCACGAGCCAATGTCGTATAGATTTGAAAAGCCTTTATGACCGTTTGTTCAGCGTAATTCATCCTCTTCCCCCTCTAGCTTCATCATGAGCTCTTGCATCGAAAAACGCTTATTGCATTTTAAGACTCCGATACCTTCTTGAACAATTAACGTGCGACTCCTTAGCAGTGAGAATGCCTCACCAAGTAACGTTTTCCCTTCTTCCTCGTTCACTTCCCCATTCACAATCGGAGTACGTTGGTGAAGAACAAGCCAAAATTCATAGAAATATCTTTGCTCATATATGCTTGCTTCTCCCATTTCATCAAGATAATCGATAAATTGAGAGAGCGTATTCCCTCTATTAAGCTCATATGCTTGTAAAAATAACTGCATCAATGCTTTGTACTTTTTTATTAGTGCTAATCGATATGGATTATCTTGATGCTCCTTCTCCACTTCGACAAAACTATTTTCTATTCTTTCTTCCCGCTCTTCCGTTATATTTTGCACTGCTAATACTGTTAAAGGAGACCATAATAGATTTTCCTCAACTTTGAAAAATGGATGAAGTACGCCGATCATCGCCTCAAGAGGCAGAGGTATGGAGATAATCTTGGAAACGAGATCCTGATCAAAGTTAAATGCTTGTATCCCTGTATAGTAGAGTGACTCCTGTGCAGTCAATAATGTCGTATTCTTTAAGGCAAATGTTTGCTCTAAGAGACGGGAATGGTCATAGTGAACCGATTCTAGCTCTCGTGTTATTGAAAGAATCAGATCATATGTCTTTTTTTCTTTTTTATGAACATCTTTCGAATAAAGGCGTTCCCGTGTTTCTTTCACAAACTGCCGAAGCTCTTTAAATTCCTCATCCTCTCTCGTTAGCCGCCCATTAATATCTTCAAGAAGCTGCTTATACCGTTCAAACGTCTCCTCGGAAACGATACTCCGTTGAATCTCATATTTAAGCTTCATGATTCTTTCTTCTAAGCTTTCGACATCGATGCGCATTTCATTGATTTGTCTTAAAGCACCTTTGAACTCTCCTTTATCGAGTTGTTTTCTTAACATTAATTGATTAATCGAAAGCTGGAATTCACTGTAGAATTCTTTCGTTGCAAAGACTAGTTCGAGGCCGTCCTCATCCAAGGTATAGTATTGTGTGTTTGTTTTCATATCGAAATTATTTGCTTTTAAAATCGAGTACTCTATGATTTCAACTTGATTCGTTTCCCAATTGAAAAAAGAATAGCTTCGTTTCTTCCCTGTTGTTGGCCGAAACGTTTGAATAATCGTTCGGGCGATTTTTTCAACATTTGCCTCATCTAGCCTGTATTGTCCTTCTGTTAGCTGTTTTAAAAAGGTTGCAAGTTGCTTGGCTCCCGTCTTATATTGTCTGATTAGCTTTTGTTCGAAAAAGAAAAGCAAAGAAAGGAGGCCGAGTCCCTTCATATCAATGACCGTTTCGACAAGATCGTGTTCTCTTTTCCTATCCAATTCATATAAGGGATCGAAAAGGGCAAGGCGTCGCATTCGTTCACGGTAGCCGTTCGTTATATCTTTAAAGTCATGCTTGTCCAATCCGATTCCCTCCATATTTGCTGTAATTCTTTTGATTTTAGCGTTTCTTGTGGATAATATTTTCCTTTCTCAAGCAGATTGCTAATTTGCTCCTGCTGTTTGAATGAGAAGAAACAGAGAAATTGTTCAATTGCGGCAGTTCTTTCCTGCTGATATTCTTTACCGATTGCTGGAACATTTTCTAAAAATGCTAAATAAAACGGTAGAGCAAGATGAGCAGCCTCTCTTTCATTCAATGAGGCCTAGATAGAAATCCCTTCTTTATCTAAATCACCGAAATAAAAGAACTGATGGTTGGCTAAGACTGGATATTGCATGGGAAACTGCTCGATGCTCTTAATGACAGCCTTTCCACAACCGTAAATTAAGGTGGAAAAATGTGTTTCTTTTAAGGCAGGAAGTAAACCTTGATAGGTCGTCTTGTTCTCGACAATGAGATGATATTGTTGTTCTTCCTTTATGTTTAAGGGATTAATCGCAAACATGAGGGGTTCCGAAACGGGAATAATATGAAATGCTGAAAAGAGCCCCGTTTTCTCGAGAATGGCCTTTCCACCCTTTTCTATTATCCATTTCTCATCGCCAACTAGCTCAAAGCTGCGTTCAGGTGCTGGTACTTCGTCCTTCGGAAATCCATTTTGTTTCACATATTCGTCTATTTTTAACAAGAAAGGTAAGTGTTCCGCCCAAATGGCTAGGTCGTCACAATAGTAATCATCAAGATTGATACCAGGATGTAAGATCGTTCGATAACGCTGCAATTCCTTGTGATAATCACTAGCGAGCTCGCTTTTATTAATCCGATACTGAAAGGCTAAAGAAGGTGTGCGGTTTGTCCGTCCTTTCGCTTTCACCATCGTTAAAATTTCTTCATTTTCCAATGTGAGAATCATGTTAGCAAATTCTTCGTATGTATGAATAAAAGGTTTCAACATGTGCTCAAGTTCAGCGAGCGCAATTGTTTTTTTCTTGAAGGCAGCAAGCATGCTTTTTATCGTATCCATTGAAATTTCACCTACATTTCTTCTTACTTTTGATACTACTATTGTACTAGAGTGGGTGGGGGAATTCAGTAGGGAAGATTTAGAATGTTTTGGGGAAGGTGGGAGGGATTTTTTTCTTATAAAAACCTCCAAATCATGGTTTGGAGGTTTTTATTGAGTTTTGCGGTCCATGCTAGTTATTATTCCTTAAGATTTTGAATGTCTTCTACAGGTAATTCCGTCAACTTCGCAATAATTTCAATGGAATAGCCCTCTTTTAACATCTTTTTGGCAACTTCTTTCCTTGCTTCTTCATTACCTTTCTTGATGCCTTTTTCTATTCCTTCTACAATTCCTTCTTTTCTCTCCATTCTCTTCACTTCACCCCAAGTAGGCGGTGGATTTTTCCTATCAATGTACAACATATCGATGTCCTCCTTTGTTAAAATAAACTCTTCTCTTAGCTTTTCAGTTAGTTCTTTTGGAATTTGCAATAGGTAATCAATGAAGTATATAAGTGTAGAAATATGAATACGTTGTTGTTCTCGGGGATAATCGCTTCTTTTTAAGAGCAGGCGCATAAGCTTACTTTTAAATCGGTAGCGTTTCAAATCATCATGCTTGGCTTCGTTGGCATAGTTTGCGGCTAAGACGGCGATGGCAAATGGATTGTTGGAATTCAGTAATTCTTCCTCATCATGATCGCTAAATTTATACATATTAAAGTTATATACTAGGCTCGTTCCGTAGGAAGAGGATTGATATTGACTGGGACGAAAATGTTTAGAGTCATCGGTTAAAAGGGCAATGGCAACAATATCATGATTATACTTATCAAAAATCTTGTAATAATAACGAAACATCCGCTTTGAAAAGTCCGGGTCTCGGCTTCCTTGTACCTCAATATGAATGAGAACCCATTTCTCCTCACTATTTTTTAAACAAACCTTTACAATTTGATCGGCTACTTGTCTTCCCTTCTTTTCCTGAATAATTTCTTGAAAAAGCTCCTGCTGCAAAAATTCTGACTCCTTTAAAAAATCAACATCCTCATACAAATCGCTAGCAAAGAATAAGACAAATTCCTCAAACAATTCGTAAATTAACTTCTTCCAAAGTCCATCATAATCAACAACTGACCCATACTCAGGAGGCTGTTCCAATACGAAATTAATTACCATTAGTTTACCACATCCTTTTGGTTTGTTATACATGATTATACCATAGATAGAACATTTATTCGTATTTATTTGTACAACTTTTCTAATATTCAACGGTTGCTTCTAACCGAATGAATGGCCACCAAAAGCACAAAAACGCCTGGGCAAAAAAACCCCCAAGCGCTCTTAGCTTCACATTATTAGTTTCCAGCTTGCATTTTATAGTTCCTATAGATCATTCCATTCGTCTTCATCATTCCGAACTTATCATAATAAGGAACTAAGTCGTCGTCACAGCATAAATCAATCATATAGAAGCTATCAAGTTCCTTGAGCATCCGATTGACTAATTCCTTGCCTATTCCTTTATTTTTGTATTCTGGTAAAACCTCAAGAAGTGGAATATAGGCAGAAAGAACACCATCACTAATGGCTGTAATAAATCCAATAACTTGATTCGTAGCCTCATCTAACGCAATAACCACTTTGCTGCTGTTTTTTAACAGCTTCAAATGTGTTTCTGGACTAGGTGGATTAGGCCAATCCACGAAAAATCCTTTTAACATATCAGAAGTAATACCATCAAGTGCGTTTTTGTATATCATCATCTTCTCCTAATTTATATTAACTTTTAGAAAGATGATATGAATCAATTGTAAAGTAACAAAAGATGACCTCCAAGCATTTTTTAGGACTGCCTAATAGTAATTCTACTTAAGTTTGAAAAATTCCTTCTCAAGAACTACATCTTTTTGCGAATTACGCGTAAGATTGCTCGCTAAATTTCCTTAAAAGATACCAGGTCAGCATGCTTAAATCTTAGTGTCTGATACAATTCATAATTCACTCTATTTCGTCAACATCTCCACTAACATCTTAAAAACAAACGTTGGATTTGTCGTCAATTTTTCCACTGGGATAATACTTTGTTCTTTCCCATTGGTAAAAACCATCTCTTGCCTAGACTGTTCAAGATTTATTTTGATACCTTTAATATGATATTCTTTTATCATCACAGCCTCATCGATATTAACAGTATCTAAATCAAGCTTTATTCGATCTGAAACCCTTCTAAGCATTTTCCAAAGGGTCAGTTCATCCTTAGATTTCAAGAATAGCTCAGGAAGCTCTTTTGCTTCGTTAAGATTAGTAATTGTTGTCATTATATAACTAGCAATTCCATAGTTTACTGGTTTGATAACGGTCTGAAGATTTTTCCAATGCTCAACTTCAAATTGGACTATTTCATTTATCCACATTAAATCCTTGATTTTTCCATAAACTATAACACCATTCTCCTTTAAAACACCGCACTTCACATATAGAGCTACATATTTTGCCTCCTGCCAGCCTTTTTTCAAGCTAGAATTACTAATTTCATAATAGCCTTCTTGGATAAAACGAACATATTCTTCCTCACTTGAAACAAGTCCAACTAATACTTTTTCATCTAGGCTAGATTGCCATTCTTCTAGTGTTCCCCTTGGTAGAATGCCTTCTCGCTGGATTTCTTCAGGACTCTTTTCTATTAATCTTTCGACAAATCGTTCCACCATCGTCGTTGCATTAGGAAGAAAAGGCAGTCCTCCAATATTGACTTCATTAATACTTTTGTAAAAATGATGCTCTTGATATAACTTTTCATAAGTCCATGGAAAAAGAACATAAGCTCCGAAAGCAGTTCGTTCATAAGGACCTTGATTAGCTGCTACGATTGAATCTCGGTAGCGATGCATCGTATTAATATCGTCCTCCATCGGACCTGGCTTATCATAACGTGAATGATAATAGCCTCCATTTTGAGCGTAATCAATCCGGTACTTCGCATCGAAAATGTAGTTGAAAGCATAATTCCTTCCTTTCTTCTCTATGCTTAACACCGTATCCGGTATTTGATTAACAGTTGGGAGATTCCTTTCTCTCTTCTGATAGGCGAGGATAATTTTTTCATCGGTTACTGGGTGTTGAAAAATACGACTAGCCGATTGGTTTGCCTCAAGATTTACATACAGTCCTTCCCGATTCACTTTAATCACATCTTGGCTAATCATTTTATATTTACGGCCTAGAATTTGTCCTAGTTTAAGGAATGTCCAATATTCATATAAAGTTGCTACATCTTTAACAGACATTTGATAAAACTTTCCTTGAAGCATTAATCCTTTCGAGACTGTTAAATATATTTGGAAAGCATCTCGGTAGCCTGGAGCCATTTGTAGGACCAAACTCATAACAGAGCGTTTTAACGGACCAATCGATTTCCAAAAAGTTTGCTTTAATTTGCCTTTTAGTTGCTTTTTCATATTCTCAATTTGGCCAATGATTTCAGAATCAGAACTATCCTTCCATCTCTTACTTTCTTTTTGAATCGAATCTAGCAAATCGGTTAATTTGTAAATCAACCTTTCGATCATCCATTTTACATAACGATTTTCAAGGGTATCGCTTGTGACCTCTTTTTTAATTCTGAGACCTTCTATTGGCATAACTTGTTTTTGGCCTAATTTGATTCCATTTTTCACTTCGACAAACAAATTTGCTCTCTTTCGTAAATAACTACGACTTGTATAATCAAGCTTGCTGAGTTGATCCCCTCGCACTTTTTCGTGAGTCGTTTGAAGCTGTCGATGGGGTTGTTGCTCGATTCGTTGCAATGCCTGTGTGAATTGCAGGAAATGCTTGCTTATTAACCGATAGAATTCCGCTTTCGAAGGATTTGCTCTAGACTTCAAGCTAGCTCCTAAGTATGTTTTTCTAATGAAATGAAAGGCTAAATTATATATCTCATCATTTACTTCTTCTAGTAGCTTCTTATAGTCCTCTTTATAATCAAGCTTCGTTGGGAAAATTTCTAAGGTCACTTCAAGCATCGTTTGCTTCTCTAAACGAATTTCAAAAGTGGTATACCCCACTTCATTCTGAAATTGGAGATTTCCCATCAATAACTTTTGCTTTCCTATCTTTACTGGTGTAACAGCTTGTCTCAATATCGGATGCTCATGGTAGAAAGAAAATTCTCCTTCCACTTTAGGAACAACAATAACCTGATAGATTCCATTTTCAAAAAAGGTAGGCCGTACTTTATCAGAAGTAACTAGCTTCCCTTCATTTATATCTAATACCTTCTGTTCAAGAATTCCTTCACCACGAACATCGAAGTTCATCAAATCGTTAAAATCCATCGTTCGGTACTGCTTCAATCCTTCATATCTTTCATGATAGGGCTTCCCCTTGATTACGAGTGAGCATTGTTCAGTTTCAATCAGTACGAGTTCTACATCCTCACGAGACCCAGAAGGAAGTGAAGCCATCTTCCTCAAACCTCCTTAGCATCTCAGCAACTTTTGCAGCACTTCGTGGATACTTCGCGCTTGTTAAGTCAGTTACAACGTCGACTTGCCCATCTTCATATGCCTTATTTGTAAAAATCGTATAAAGCTCCTGAAGCATTTTTTCAACACGCGTATCACTTCCAGCAATTCGAGGTAAAACTTTTTGCAATACACAATAATCAAACGCCTCATTAAATGTAAAAAGCTCAGCTTCTTCGTTATAAGCAAGGTAAAAGCAAATCTCATCACGAACACGATAACCAACATGTGCATGCATCTTTTGAAGAGCCTCATTAAGTTTTAATAACGCACCCGTCGCCTTTTCTACAACTTCTTTGTGCTTTGGAAACATATCTTTTATATACAAATAGTTTGATGCAAATCTTTCATGAGGAATCTTCCTATGTTCTAACGTTTCACGTTCATTTAAAAAAGTAAAATTCCCTAAATCAACATCATTGAGTTCAATCGTATTAGCCCTATCCAACACTTTTTTACTAAAAGGATGAGACGTTTCATCCATGTTAACGGTTCCAATGATATAAAGATTATTTGGCAGCTTAAGATCAAATCCCGCTGTTTCTTCTGTGAGTAAACTCAAGGAAGCGATTTCCCCATCCTTCCATTTCCGACTTTCCATCACACTCAAAATATCACTAAAATAATACTCCACTCGGGCCAAATTCATTTCGTCCAATAAAACAAAGTAAGGCTTATCAGAATGCTCATTTGCCTTCTTAATAACCTTCGTTAATGGCCCTTCAATAAATTCACCTTTAATATCTTTGTAGCCTAATAGATCGCTTCCATCGTTCCAATCAGGACGGATCGGAATCATTGTAAACTGGCCATTGTCTTCATTTGCCCCCACACTTTCCGCAAACCATTGAACCATTTTCGTTTTACCTGTACCTGAAATCCCAGATAAGATGACGAAGGGCTTTGTTTTAAGCGATAGAAAGAGATTTGTAATTTCATCTTTGGTGTAGAGGAATCCTTTAGTA
The DNA here is from genome assembly GCF_046351715.2 of Cytobacillus sp. Bva_UNVM-123. NCBI lineage: Bacteria > Bacillati > Bacillota > Bacilli > Caryophanales > Bacillaceae > Cytobacillus > Cytobacillus sp. Bva_UNVM-123. Next base: position 892,921 of record NZ_CM177772.1, on the reverse strand, counting down.
GTTATGTAGGTGTGAATATGGGTGATGAGATCTTTGTATGCTATGTATATAGGTTTCTGCTCAATGACCATACTTTCATTGCTATTAGCTTCCTCATAATTCATTGTTGATTTTCCTTCCTTGAGACTAATAAAATGTTCATAAATATCGATCATTTCTTTTAAATCAGAAACTAGTATATTTTCATCTGGCATATTATCAAAATCATATTTTATAAAAATAGCCGTAGAATAAGCATAATCCTTTGCTTTCTTGCTTTTTCCTAGTAGGATACTATCATCTTTTTGGACATTACTAGAATCTGGGATAGATTGTCTGATTTCTAGTTTAATCCTTAACATTTCATTGTTGGACGTTTCCGTTACGCCTTGTGCAATAGTCAAATATACACTACTCATATCTTCGCTAAAAAGATAGACAATGTAGTACCCTCTTTGTGTAGAGTCGGTTATAACTCGATTCATAATTGCGATCCAAGGAACAGAAGCCCAATTTCCTTGCCCAACAGATCCAGTCACAATATATTTTGTTGCATCAATGAATGGGAGGGTTGTAAATTCTTTGGGAATCTCTCTTCTCACAAATGCCCCAAGTGGATGACTGCCAAAGCTTTCTGTTTTCGCAGTTAGGTATTCACTCATTACTTTTAGAAGGCTTATGCGTAGATTACTGTTCATGACATGCTCCTTAGGAATAGTGTATCTGTCCCCAATTATGTATAACAACTATACATCATCAAGGGACAGTCACTTTTATAGTACAATTTTACTAAATTCTAACATAACACTTATTTTCAGTAAAATATGCTAAATCTGCATTACATACTGGCTCTCCGCTCGTTTCTTTGTGCTACAGCCATCATATTAATTCCCTATAAATATACTTCCTCTTCGACTTTTAGTACAAATCAACCTTTATCTTGTATTTTTCACTTAATCGTTAGGAGAGTAAAACTAACTTACCTAGGGACAGCTAATGCAGAAGTCTTTTATGATCTGGACAGTATTTGGAGCTCCTTCAGGAGTAGCACCAGTCGTAACTGATAAAGCTTGCGCATTTTCTATTTGAATGACACTTTGCCCAAGGGGTGGGATTGGAATAGGCGGAGTATTTCCCATTCGTGGTGTCACAACGACTTGTCCCCCTTGTCTACCTTTGGCGACTACCATTGCCTTATAATGGTTTTCAGTCAAATCCGTAAAAAGGAATTTTGATCTCTAAAGGAAACAGTATCTTCATGTCTATGAACCTCACCAAAATTTGGACAACAAATACAAAAGTCTTTTATGATCTTAATAACTCCTGTAAATCCAATAGGAGAACTTAAAGCTACAGATCGAGCATCTTCTATTTGAATGGCAGCTGCCCCAGTGAAATCGATAGTGGTGGGATTTCCGGTTCGTGGCGTCACGATAAGTTGTGCGTTTAGAGGTGCACCGGTCAGACTTTCAAGGCTTACGTCGATCAGTGCCTTATAGTGATTTTCGGTCAAATCCGTGAAATAGACAAATGAATCAGCTGGTTGTCCAATGTCTATTGTTGCTTCATGCCTGAGCACCTTACAAGTTGGTTTTATGATTCCCATAACATATCATCACCCTTTTAGTTACTTAATTAAAAATCTTAAGATTCAATCATATGTATATGTGAGGAAATTTGCTGGGACTGATTTATACCTTTTGCGTGAACCCCAGTGTTTTGACGAGACACTTACAGTAAGTCTCCTGTTGAATTCGGAAAAGGACAGAAAAGTTGGCGAAAACAAAAATCCGAAAGTACAGGATGATAGCTGTTCTTTCGGATTTAACTTTAGTTATAGATAATTTAGAGAATTAACTACTATATCCATTTCAGAAATGGTATTTTTAAGAGGAATAAAACATTCTTCGTAGGACCATACAGTAACTGATAGAACTTTGGAAAGACAACAATATATTTCGGAGGTACATAAACCAATGAACCCAACAAACAAAACAAACTCCATGCAGCAGCAGCTTGATGATTGGATTTTAGAATATAAGAAGTTTACGACAAGTGGGGCGACAGCTAGTTATATTCCCGCTTTACAAAAAGCGGATCCAAATGCTCTTGGGATTTGCCTCATTTCATCTGATGGGACGGTTTTGAAATCTGGAGATACAGAGCATTCTTTTACACTGCAAAGTATTTCAAAGGTGATTAGTTTCATTTACGCTTGTACAACGCGGAGTATTAATAATGTATTAGAATATGTTGATGTGGAGCCTACAGGTGATGCGTTTAATTCGATTTTTCGGTTAGAGCTAAGTCATCCAGGTCGGCCATTCAACCCGATGATCAATGCTGGAGCGATTACGGTTGCTTCGTTGCTGCCAGGAAACTCCCCAGCAGAGAGAGTAGATGCGTTACTCGTTTTTATTGAAAAAATGATTGGCCGAAAGCCAAGCATCAATGAGGAGGTTTTTTGGTCAGAGTGGAAAACGGCGGACCGAAATCGTTCCATTGCTTATTGGCTCAAGCAAACCGGATATCTTCTTGGTGAAGTGGAAGAAGCGATGGAAGTTTATTTAAAATTATGCTCTATCGAATTGAACATTTCTGAACTGGCTCAGATAGGGGTCATTTTAGCTAATGATGGTGTTCATCCTCAGCATAATGAACAGATTTTTTCGACAGAGCTTGCCAGTTTAACAAAAACGTTGATGCTCACATGTGGGATGTATGATTATTCTGGTCGATTTGCTGCGTTCGTTGGCATTCCTGCAAAAAGTGGTGTTTCCGGAGGGATTATGGCTGCTGTTCCTCCAAGCGCGAAAATGACAAACAATCGTTCAACCTGTTGGGGAATTGGTCTTTACGGCCCTGCCATTGATAAGCATGGCAATAGCACCGCTGGCGTTCATATGCTAAAGCATCTTTCGAAGGAATGGAATTTACGATTAATATAAATTTTTAGGGTCAGGTTCTCAAGCCTGACCCTTTGCATTGCTCAGTCTTACTCACAAAATCCAACGACGTTTTTTACACTGAAAAACAAACAACATAATCATCTCATGATAAAATACTAGATACATAGTATCCAGCAAAGGGTTGATTGTATATTTTTCTAACTGAAAAGGTAAAAAAACTGCCTTTATCTCCAGGTGTTTATCTAATGAAAGATTCCGTTGGTCACATCATTTATGTAGGAAAGGCAAAGAATTTAAAAAATCGAGTTCAGTCCTATTTCCAAAATTCGAAACAGCATTCTCCAAAGATTAACAAACTAAAAAAGCATTTAAAGGATTTTGACTATATCGTAACCGACACAGAATTTGAAGCTTTCCTGTTAGAATGTCAGTTAATTAAGGAATATAAGCCATTATATAATCGAATGATGAAAAATCCACAGTCGTTTACTTATATCGTGTTCAAGATTGACAATGGGTACCGTAAAATGGAGATTACTAGTAGCATCGATAAAAACGACGGTTCTCTTTATTTTGGTCCTTTTACTAGTAAGAATCATGTGGAAAGAGCGGTTCAAGGGGTTAAGGAGTGCTTTAAATTATGCTGTAGTCATTCTACTAAGAAGAATACAGCTTGCTTGAATTATTCTTTAGGCCTTTGTCTTGGCATATGCCTTGGTGGCCCAGCCGTTCAACAATACAATGAAATTATCGAGAAATTTATCGATTTTCTTCAAGGCAATAACATGAGCATACTCGAAGATTTGCAGCAAATGATGGAACACGCTTCTGAAAACTATGATTTTGAAACAGCCTCAAAATATAGGGATTGTATTCAAGCCGTTAATGCTCTTTTAAAAAAAGAAAAAGTAATTGAGTTCACTGAAGAAAATCATAATCTCGTCATCAGCGAAAAATTAAACGAAGAGATGATGAAACTTTTTCTCATAAAACGAACTACTGTCCTTTTCAGTCAGCAGTTTTCACTAGCAGACGTAGATCTGCTGGCTGAAAAAATAAAATCTTCAATCCTAACTTTCTTCAAAAATCAGGACAGCCTTTCATCCATTGAAGTTAGCAAAGATGAAATCGACGAAGCTCAAATTATTTATAGTTATTTAAAAAGTAATAACTGCTCTTTCATACTCATTCCAGAAGAGTCGCTCGACTCTGAGGCTCATTCAAACATTATTTTGGCAGTTAATAAATTGATTACTTTTTAGCGACATTTGCGAAAAAGGGAAAACATGTACTCTCTATCATTCGAAAGTTTTTCATTACTTAACTCTCGATTCAATTCACATATGCTTTTCCAAGTAATCATTAAAGACATTTCTGCCTAGTTTTAACAAGATTTTGTCCTTCAACGGCAACATGAAGGACATTTCTATCGGGATTCAATAGAATTTTGTCCTTCAGCAACCTCATGATGGACATTTCTACCGAGATTCAATAGAATTTTGTCCTTCAACGACCTCGTGAAGGACATTTCTAACGATTTTCAACGCGGATTTGTCCTTCAGCGACTTTATGTTTCTCATACCTACTGCATTCTATGTTAATTCGATCTGCCGTGTCTCTTTTCCTAAAAATATAAGAGTTATGACACCGACGACGATACTTATACAAAACAGTGAAAAAATAAAACCGATTGAATAACCTGCAGCAACAAGGGAGCCTACAAGGAGTGGTCCTAGTATCCCGCCTACACGACCAACCGCTGCCGCCATGCCAGCGCCAGTACCGCGAATAACCGCTGGATATTGTTCAGGCGTGTATGCATATAAAGCTCCCCATGCCCCAAGGTTAAAGAAGGATAGTAAGATACCTGATACAATTAAAATTACTGTCGTTTCAGCATGACCGAAAACGAGAGCAGCCCCTGCCGTCCCTAACAAATAGGTCGCAAGTACAAACTTTCTTCCTACTTTTTCAATGAGCCATGCTGCAGTGAAATAGCCTGGCAGCTGAGCTAACGTCATAATCAATACGTATTCAAAGCTCTGAATCATACTAAAGCCTTTCATGACCATCACACTTGGCAGCCAAAGGAACATGCCATAGTATGAAAAAACAACCATAAACCAAACAACCCAAAGCACAAAAGTGGAGCGGGCATTTTTCTTCGACCAAACATCACGAATATTTTGTCCGACCGTTCGCTTCTCAACTTTTTTAGGTGAAAATGCCGGAGAATCTGGAAGGTTGAGCCGTAAATATATCGCATAAAAAGCTGGCAAAGCAGTAAGAATAAGGGCAACGCGCCAGCCAAATGACGGAATAACAAAATAGGAAATAAGTGCAGCAATTAGCCAGCCAAATGCCCAAAAGCTTTCCAGTAGTACGACAACACGTCCCCGCTCTTTTGCTGACACACTTTCTGAAACGAGTGTTGAGGCAACTGGCAATTCTCCACCGAGTCCCATACCAACAAAGAAACGTAAAACTAAAAAGGCAAATAAAGTTGTTGTAAATGCAGAGATACCACTCGCTAGTGAAAACAATAGCAAAGTAATAATAAATATATTCTTCCTGCCAATCCTATCTGCCCATAAACCAAATACGAGAGCACCCACTGCCATTCCAATAGAATTTATACTACCAACCCACCCCATCTGTTGAGGTGACAAACCCCAGTCTACCTTTAATGCTGCAATAATAAACGAAAGGATTCCGACATCCATTGCATCAAACATCCATCCAAGTCCTGCAATGCCAAGAAGCTTTCGCTGAGAAATCGTTTTTTCTGCCATCATGAACCTCCGTTGTCTTGACAGGTGTAATTACTCTCCTAACTATAATCGGCATTCACCAAAAAGACAAGATTTTTTTCTACCTTTTTCGTTTAAGCTTCGGGATATGGGTTAGAAATCTTGTCCCAATTAATTGTCAGATTGCTATAATGATAAAAAAAGGAATGGTGTCTTTATGGATCGATATACCGTTATTTTTTTATGGATTTTTGCCATTGTTTCTCTATCAACCTTTATCATTTACGTCGTTTATCGGCTTTCTGTTTTAAACCGCAAAATAAATCTTCTTCTCAACCATTTTAATATTAAAGATGAAAATGAATTAATTTCAAATCTTGAAGAATCAAAGGAACAAAAGAATACTTCTTCTTCGTGATTCCCTTATTTTAAATAGTACCAATCTTTTTCGGTTGCAAGTATGTTTTGGAGCTTAAAGTAACCTATTTTTAGCGTGCTTCTTTTTGGCTTAACGATGGTCTCTTCCTTTTTCTTTGAGACCACTCCAGGTACCAATTTACTTAACCGTGGTCTCATTCTCTCACTTTGAGACACTCAACACACTAATTTACCTTTACCATGGTCTCTTTCTCTCGCTTTGAGACCACTCAACACACTAATTTACCTTGACCATGGGCTCATTCACTCGCTTTGAGACCACCCAACACACTAATTTACCTTTACCACGGTCTCATTCCCTCGCTTTGAGACCACACAAGACACTAATTTACCTTTACCACGGTCTCATTCTCTCGCTTTGAGACCACCCAACACTCTAATTTACCTTTACCACGGTCTCATTCCCTTTCTTTGAGACCACCCAACACACTAATTCACCTTTACCACGGTCTCATTCTCTCACTTTGAAACCACTCAACACACCAATTTACCTTAACCATGGTCTCATTCACTCCTTACAAGACCACTCACTCACCACTTTTTATTTCATGACGCTCCCTCCTTCCCACACCGACACGGTCCGCAATTTCCCACGATAAAAAACACATCATTATTTCATCTCCTCCATCAAAAGTCGTAGAAAAGTTCAAGCTTTTCTACGAGGGAAAAACTGTAAGTCATCTATATACTTTAGTTATCAAGGATAAAAGGAGAGAAAACAAATGAAGAATAAAGTTGTGATGATTACAGGAGCGTCTAGAGGTTTAGGAAGGGCATTGACATTGGCTTTTGCGAAGGAAGGGGCAAGGCTCTCGATTTGTGCGAGGTCTGAAGAAGGTCTTCTAAAGGTGAAGAAAGAAGCTGAGGCGCTGGGAGCGGAAGTGCTGGCTATAGCCGCTGATGTAGCGAACTCACGGGATGTCGAGCGATTCGTTGCGACAACGGAGAAGGCGTATGGATTTATTGATGTTTTAATCAACAATGCTTCGATATTGGGACCAAGTCCGATGCCTATGCTTCTCGACTATCCTGAAGAGGATTTTATCGATGTGATGAGAATCAACGTCTTTTCGACATTTTTAGTGACGAGAAGAGTGATTCCTGGCATGCTTGAGCGAAACGAAGGTTCCATTATTAATGTGACATCTGAAGCGGGCCATACAGGCTATGCGGGATGGGGCGCATACGGCATTTCCAAGTTTGCTGTTGAAGGACTTACCGAAACTTGGGCAGATGAATTAAGTCATACGAATGTACGAGTAAACATGGTTGATCCAGGTGAAATGGACACAGACATGCATAAATTAGCCGTCCCTGATTGTGATTATTCTTTAGCTAAGCCTGAGGATGTTGTAGATATCTTTTTATATTTAGCCTCGGCTAAGTCTGAATCGATTAACGGGCAGCGTTTTGAGGCTCAGTCAGAAGGTGAGTCATAATGGCCATTAAAGCATTGGATTTTTATCTTCCTGATGAATTAAATGCTACCCACCCTCCTGAAAAAAGAGGTGTAAGAAGAGATCACGTTCGAATGATGGTACTCAATCGCACAACAGGGGACATTCGTCATGACCGATTCAATCACTTAATGAATTATCTCGAACCTGGGGATTTAGTCATTTTGAATAATAGTCGAACAATCCCTGCCGTTTTAAAAGGGAAATGGTTAAGAAGACTAGAACAATTGGCACCACAAGTGGAAGTTCGTTTGGCAAGACGCTTAAATGAGGATACATGGGAGGCATTAATCGTTGCAGCCCATGTTCAAACTGGAGATACCCTACAATTTTCACCAGACTTTTCTGCCACTATCATCGAAAACAATGGCCCTTCACCATTAAAAACAATTCAGTTTTCGAAAAGAGGAACCGATTTATTCAATATTATCTATAATCTTGGCGAACCGATTCGCTATGAATATATTCATCATCCTTGGGCATTAGATTATTATCAAACCGTATTTGCCAGTCATCCGGGTTCAGTTGAAATGCCGTCGGCTGGTCGAGCTTTTAGCTGGGAACTGCTATTTACGCTCACGCAAAAAGGCGTTCAATTCGACTATATTCAATTGCATACTGGGCTAAGTTATTTACTCGATGATGAGCTTGAACAATCACCAGAAGAGAATCATGAGGAGTATCATATTTCTGAGAACACAATGGAGAAGATTCTTAAGACGAAAGCTGCTGGAAATAGAGTAATTGCTGCCGGAACAACCGTTGTTCGCGCGCTTGAAAGTGCAGCTCAAAATAATACACTTTCAGGGATGACAAACCTTTATATTCATCAACAGTATCCTTTAAAAATCGTTGACGGAATCATTACCGGCTTTCATGAACCGAAAGCAAGCCACTTAGATATGCTGTCAGCCTTTGTTTCTGAAGAGCACTTACAAAAAGCATATGATGAAGCTATTCAATCACGCTATTTATGGCATGAATTCGGGGACATGAATTTAATTGTATCTCACTATTAACTCGCAGGTCGACTAAGAACGCCACGTCCTGTGGCAACGTCGACACTAATACGTCCTGTATGTCGTAAGACTCCCACTTCAAGGGTGCGAGGAACAAAGCAGCATAAGTGGGAGATCAACTGTCAGTAAAGGTCCGATTGGTTCAACTAACAATCAATGGGGATGAGGCAGACTAAGAACGCGACGTCCTATCGCTAATCTGTACTAACACATCCTGTGCGTCAAAAAACCCCCACTGATTGAAGTTTCACTTTATAGGAGGGTCTCACATGCGTATTCATCATTATGCAATTGAAGTTGATGATCTAGAGGAAGCCATTATTTTTTACAAAAATCTTCTCGGTTTAGAGATTGAAAGCCAGTTTGCTTTTATGAATGAGGAAATCACATTTCTAGCCTCGGACAATTTCAGGCTTGAATTAATCGCAACCACAGAAAACGTTAAAACAACTCATATCTGTTTCGAGGTTGATAATCTTCTTGATGTGGTTCACCTGATGGATCGTAATCGCAAGCTCGAGGGGCCATATAAGCTGCAAAATGGCTGGGAAACTGTTTTTTATAAGGGGCCTAATCAAGAAATCATCGAGTTCCTTAAGATTGGAAATAAGTTATAATAACAATAAATACGAAGTCCGTGGAGGAGAACAGGCATGTCTGAAGAGGCTAAATATGAAGAATTAACCATTTTAAAAGAAATTGCCGAGCTCCTGAACGAAGGAACAGACACAACTAATATTCTCTCTGGTGTTTTGAAAAAGCTTCTTCATGTGACAGGTTTGCATACTGGCTGGATTTTTTTAATCGATGAAAATGGCTCGCATCAGCTTGTTGCGGATGTCGCTCTGCCTCCTGCTTTAGCTAATGACAATAAGCGGAGAATGTGCCAAGGAGATTGCTGGTGCGTAAATAAATACAAAAAGCAAAAATTGCATAAGGCTACAAATATTATCGAATGTAAACGAATTGAAGATGCGATGTTAGAAAATGCTGGGGATACTTGTGGGCTGACTCATCATGCTACCGTTCCGCTCCGTGCTGGACAGGAACGGTTCGGCATCTTAAATGTCGGTTCACCAAACAAGACACATTTTCAGAAGAATGAGCTCGCTTTGCTTGAAGCAGTTGCTTACCAAATTGGAACAGCATTGAAGAGAATCAAGTTAACCCGAGTAGAACAGGAGACTGCACTCGTTGCTGAAAGAAATCGCCTCGCAAAGGATCTCCATGATTCTGTTAACCAACTCTTATTTTCTCTTAGCCTTACAGCTAGAGCAGGTGTTGAAATGACACCTGACGATGAGGTTAAACATACGTTCAGCTATATTCAAGATTTAGCTCAGCAGGCACTTGGAGAAATGAGAGCATTAATATGGCAATTGAAGCCACTTGGACTAGAAAATGGTTTAGTAAGTGCATTGAGAAGCTATGCTGAAATGCTCGGACTATGCATAGAAACGAAGGTATCCGGAGCTACCAATGTTCCTGGAAAAGTAGAGGAAGCTTTGTGGCGAATCGGGCAAGAAGCTCTAGCCAACTGTAAAAAGCATTCCGATACAACAGAAGTGGCTTTAACATTTCACGCTGACAAAGATGAAGTAGTGATGAGCATTAAGGATACAGGCTGCGGTTTCCATTATGAAGAAAATCCTTCTATTCTTTCATTAGGTTTAAGGAATATGAAAACACGTACAGAAGCATTGCATGGTCAATTTCAGTTAACAAGTGGGCTTGGAAGCGGGACAGAAATTCAAATTCAGATTCCGCTTTAGGCTTTAAAGTATATTTGTTTGAATGTTGGAAATCAAAATCCAAATTCAGCTCTAAGGGGGAATAGTTCGTGACTATACGCGTATTAATCGTAGATGACCATCATGTTGTAAGAAAAGGGCTTGTCCTCTTTCTTCGAACCCAAAAGGATCTCGATATTGTTGGGGAAGCTGCAAATGGGAAGGAAGCTGTAGAGCTTGCTGAATCACTAAAGCCTGATATTATTCTGATGGATTTAGTCATGCCTGAAATGGATGGAATCGAGGCGACAAAAATAATCAAAAAGGAACATCCTTATATAAAAATTATGATGTTAACGAGCTTTTCCGATCAAGATCATGTGATTCCTGCACTTGAAGCAGGTGCCTCCGGATTCCAGTTAAAAGATATCCAGCCTGATGAGCTTGTAAATTCCATGAAGAAAATGATGAGAGGAGAAAATGATCTTCATCCGAAAGCAACTTCTCACCTATTAAATAATTTGTCCAATAAAGGAAAACAAGGGAAGAAGGCAACAGAGGAACTAACCAAAAGAGAGCTTGATGTGTTAAAAGAAATTGCCAAAGGAAAAAGCAATAAAGAAATCGCTTCCTCCCTGTTTATCACCGAAAAAACGGTTAAAACTCATGTATCCAACATACTAGCAAAGCTTGAGCTCGCCGACCGCACACAGGCTGCTCTATATGCGGTAAAAAATCAGTTAGTTGACTAAAGGAAATCGAACTCTTCAGTTATACTTATAATAATGTCCCCCAAAAGAAGTAATTAAGCTGGATGATGGAGGCAAAACACCCGAACAAGTTAATGCTGAAATATTTTCAGCTTAACAAGAAACGAATGAATATCCACTCAAAATTCACAGAAAATTCCACAGAGGAATCTTTAACAAAAAAGACTTCTCATCATTATCATTCATTTATTAATTCAGTATCACCATCAACCTTTCAATCCACTTTATATTTTCTGCTTTATTTTGATACAGCTTGTATCTATAATGAAACTATAAACAATCCATGCTGAGGTATTATTCCATACAGAAATATTCGCCCCAAAAGGGTAGAGAGGAGAATAACGAATGAACAGTGAGTTAAAAATGATGCTTGAATCTATATTAAAGGAAGGTTTGCGGCCAATAGAAAAAAGATTTGACAGTATTGACAACAGATTTGACGGTATTGACAACAGATTTAATAGTATTGAAAAAAGGTTAGGAGCTATTGAGATGCGCCAGGATGGTATGAAAGAGGAGATTTCAGCCATCCGCTACAATCAAGAAGTAACGAATGCTACATTAAAATCCTTGTCAGAAGATGTTAACTACATTAAAGGCGATGTAAGCCTCCTCAAAGAAAATCAAGAACGCCAGGAAAAAATACTTCAAACACTTTCATTCCGTTCAATTGAACAAGAAACAGAATTACGTGAATTAAAGAGAATTAAGTAATCCCCAAAAGAAAATTTTAACACAAATGGACTTTGTTACTAACCACTTTTTACCTGATGTTCATTTAAGTTTAGTGTTTCTGAGATCAAAAAAACGGCACCCTTATACGGATGCTGGTTATATCAATATTCCATTACTCTAACTATTTCGGACTTCCATTTTTTAAAAATCAATAATACCCATAGAAAAATGAAAAGGTTTTTCTAATTTTATCAAACCTATATGTTTTATAATGTTTTTGAAAATCTACATGAAATTAACAATCCCACCCTTTTTAGATACCAAACTCGTTATAATACTATTTTTGTGCAAAAAATTTATGCTGTTCACGAAGAATTGAATGCACAATATGAATAGATTCCCATTCACCCGAAGATAATCGTGTTATTGGATATTTTTTCGGAAACATTGCAGAAGTAATATGTTCAGGCGTTTTCCCTTCATCAAACATCCTTAATATTTCTCCTTGCAGGTTAAGGAGATAATCCAGCTTTCGCTTTAGAGCTGTGCGCCCATTATCCAAGTAACCTGCATGACTGCAAAAAACATCTTCAAAATCATACGTTAACACTTTCTTTAATGATTCAATAATGGTCGGGATGCTTTCCTCCCGGAGAATAACCTTTGTCCTCTCTTGACAATAAAGATCGCCAGTGAAAAGCTGACCTGTCCCCTCATTTAGAAAAGCAAGATGATCGATGGCATGCCCTGGGGTTTTGATTACTTTCCATGCCGCATTTGAAGAGGTTACTGTTTCACCGATTGCGGCTGCTTGGAACGGTCTACGCTTGCCCCAGAACAACTGACGATACAATGGATAATCCGCCTTCTTCTTGCAATTGTCGATCATAATTTCACTCATAAAAAGCGGTAATTTCAGATCTTTCTGTAAAAACGCTGCACACCCTGTATGGTCTTCATGAAAATGTGTGATTAAGACTTGATCAATGTCTAGTTGCTTATAAAAAGGTTTAAATTCTTTCTCTAAAGTTTTAGCTCCAGTATCAATGAGGACACCATCAATAAAAAAACTATACACATTTAATTTTACATTTTTAAAAGAAATGGTTCCGTTGCCCATCAGAACTCCATTTATCGTTTTTTCTTCAAAATCCTTCTTAAGTAGCATGGATTATCCCTCCTTCACTATTCTCTGTTTTTATTGATTTTATCATAAAATGAATGAACATTCACTCAATTATTACCTATGGATTACATGTTTCTCCATTAAAATGAGCCCATTGAACTTTCCCCTAAAGTTTAAAATATTCTCACTACAAAAATAAAAATACCACAGCCGAAAAGACTGTGGTAAAAATGTCAAAAAACATTGATTTAAGTACAAAAACATGGTAAATTTATATAGATGCATATCTTTATTATTATAGTGTATATTTATCCCTATTTTAATTATACACTATAGATTCCTTTTGAGTCAACCCCCATTTTTCATTTTTTTTAAAAGGAGTGCTTGATATGAACAGAGAACTTCGGCAGGAGCAAGAACGATTAGACAGCGTCATAGAGACCATTACAACGGAAATTGACAAGCTGGAAGACGAGACTGGCAAGCGACGTAAAGAAGTGGTCCATATTCGTAAACACTTTTGGGATGACGTCAAGGTTAATATCGACACTTTTGACGATTATTTGGAGACGATTATTGGCTTAAGACAACAGGCTCAAGACTTAAGCGTCAGCCAAAGCACCCACAGACATGCGTACAATCGGCTATCTGCCCTGCGAAGAATGCATGAAGTTCCTTATTTCGGACGAATTGATTTCACGGAAGAAGGAACTTCTACTAAGGAACAAATCTATATCGGCGTCTCCACACTTACAGATTCAAGCGGAGAAAACTTCTTGATCTATGACTGGCGGGCTCCGGTCTCAAGTGTCTACTACGATTACCCGCCAGGACCAGCAGAATACACTACGCCAGGAGGAGTGATTAGCGGTAAGCTGGAGAAAAAGTGGCAATACTTAATCCGCAACGGCGTTATGGAATCGATGTTCGATACGAGTCTCACGATTGGAGACGAGATTTTACAGCAGGTACTTGGCAAAGGAACAGACAAACATATGCACAGCATTGTGGCTACCATTCAGAGGGAGCAAAACCAGATCATCCGCCATGATCGTGGGAGGCTGCTCATTGTTCAAGGTGCGGCTGGCAGTGGCAAAACATCTGCTGCCATGCAGAGAATTGCCTACTTGCTCTACAAATATCGTGAATGGTTAAAAGCCGATCAAATCATTCTGTTTTCGCCTAATACAATGTTTAATAGCTACGTATCCAATGTATTGCCTGAACTAGGTGAAGAAAATATGCAACAGGTTACATTTCAGGAGTACTTATACCATCGGCTAGGCAATGCATTTTACGTCGAGGATCCTTACGAGCAACTGGAATATGTGTTAACTCAAACGGACGACCTGTCTTATCAGACTAGATTAGCAGGCCTCCGCTTCAAGGCCTCAACCCATTTTTTCAAAACGATTAAAGCTTACAGACAGTCTCTTGAGTTATCAGGTATGCTATTCAAAGGAATTAAATTCAGAGGAAGACCGATTGTCACCGCCCAACAAATCACAGAAAGGTTTTACACGATTGACACCTCACTCCGCTTTCACAACAGAATTGAAAAGCTGAAAGAATGGCTGAATGAGCGAATAAATGAAACCGAAAAACTCGAGCTGAACAAGCCTTGGGTAGAGGATGAAATCGAGTTGCTCAGTAAAGAAGAATATCAAAAGGCTTATTCCCAATTACAGAAAAAACGAGGCTTTTCGGAAGATTCGTTTGGAGATTATGAAAGAGAAAGTAGATGGCTCGGGCGGATGATTTTACGAAAGAAGTTGAAGCCATTGCGCAAATGGATTCGAGCACTTCATTTCATCGACATTACGGGAATATACCAGCAGCTTTTCACTGATCCAGAGCGAATGAATCCATGGATTGACGGGAACAAGCCTGAGGAATGGGAGGATATTTGTCAGTTAACACTGAAAGTGCTAGGTGATGGAAAACTGCTCTATGAAAATGCTACTCCGTTTTTATTTTTGAAAGAGCTGATTCAAGGGTTTCAGACAAACAGCTCAATCAGACACGTGCTTGTAGACGAAGCGCAAGATTATTCTCCGTTTCAATTCGAGTTTTTGAAACGTTTGTTTCCTTCAGCAAAAATGACTGTGCTTGGGGACTTTAACCAAGCGATATTTGCCCATGCTAGTGAAATGGCTGATTTCTATACTCTTACAAGCTTATATGGAGCGGATGAAACAGATACAATCAGCTTGACACGCAGCTACAGATCAACAAAACCGATCACTGAATTTACACGCAAACTTGTACCTGGTGGCGAACAGATTCACACTTTTGAACGTGAAGGTGAAATGCCTGTACTCACACAACTATCCGATCATACCGAATTGCACCACGCCATTTCTTCCAAAATAAAAGACTTGCAAAAGGGACAGTATCATACGATCGCCATCATATGCAAATCAGCTGCAGAAAGCACTGCCGCATACGACGCCTTGAGCCGTTTCGATGAAATAAAGCTTGTGAAGAGGGACTCGATTGAATTTGAGCAAGGGGTTGTCGTCATACCAGCGTATTTGGCGAAAGGAATCGAATTCGATGCCGTCATCATATATGACGCCTCGGCTCAAAGTTACGGTGATGAAAGCTTACGAAGATTGTTTTACACTGCCTGTACTAGAGCTATGCACTACTTGCAGCTATACAGTGTAGGCGAACCGAGCCCCTTTTTGCGCAATGCTGCACCAGAGAGGTTATCGCAGATTAACGGGCAGTAGGACCCCCACTTCAAGTAATAGAGGGAAATAAAAATTTCTAAGTGGGAATCAACTGCCCGTAAAAGCCCGACGACGGACAGGATGTCCTAGTCAGGCAAAGCCACAGGACGTGCGCTTTGAGTGTGATTAGTGAAATAAGACTTTTCTTTGGGCTTCAGCCCTTAGAAAAGTCAATCAGGCTCGGTGTGACTAACAATCAGTGGGGGATGAAGAAAACCCCCACTGATTGAGCTTCACTTCACCGGTGGCCATTTTAGATATAACTAGATAATGAGTGATGGAAATAGTGTCTCCTAAAATCAGACGCCATTGTGAATGAACAGAAAAAATAAGCCATCATATACAAGTAATTAGTCAATGCTTGTATATGATGGTATTTTTTTTGCAAAAGGAGCACGTCGTTTATACTCTGTTAAGGAATCATTAATTTATTTTTCCTTAAAAACCTCATTATAATTTCTTAATTTTGAAGGCAGTTTTTTCTTCTTTAAGTACTTCTCGTTAAGAACAATCACTTTCCCGTTTTCAGCAGGTTCGTATTTTCGATAAACTGAGTTATATTTTTCAAAAGCACGGTGCCCTAAAAAATAAATCGGCAGGCACATGAATAGGAGGAGGACGAATTGCAATAGATAATTGAATTCCTTGCCAGCTACATAAATCATCATAACTGCTTGCGCCCCATAAGAAACCATTAAAATAATAATCACATTACATATATGAAAAGCGAGCACGTCTTTTTTTTCGCCAAACATTCGCTCTAGCTCGTTCTTGAAAAAAAGTGTAATAAATACGGATATCATAATGACAATAAGGGAAACAAAATATGTAAGAAACATGTACATCTTTTACACCCCCGAACCACATATATATCCCCATTATAACGAATCAATGGGAATAGTTAAAAATTTTGATTCCGAAACACAATATTGATTAACATTTATATCATTTTAATAATCCCATTGCAATATAATCATTTTTCACAGTAAATGACAGAATTTAATAGGGTTAAGGCGTTGTCGAATCGTGCATGGCAATTTACGCTCTACATGTTGGCTGTTTTTTCTATTAGAAGCTGTTCTATCGGACACTTTATCCCTGTGCACTCGCTGATTTGTCCATTAGAACCCTTCTATTAACCATTTTTCCCCTGAGCACTCGCCAGTTTGTCCGTTAGAACCATCCTATTGGATACTTTTTCCCAGTACACTCGCCAGTTTGTCTATTAGAACCTTCTATTGACCATTTTTCCCCCTGTGCACTCCCCTGTTTGTCCGTTAGAACCATCCTATTGACCATTTTTCTCCTGTACATTCACAGGTTTGTTCATTAGAACCTTCTATTGGCCATTTTTCCCCCAGTACACTCGCCAGTTTGTCTATTAGAACCTTCTATTGACCATTTTTCCCCCTGCGCACTCCCCTATTTGTCCATTAAAACCAACCTCCTTCTGTAACTTCTGCTACGCATCCAACAAAAAAAGACTCCCAGCATCAACATTCGTTAATGTGAAAGTCTTTTTATTTTACCCAGGTGGGACAAAGTTCCTGTCTCTGTGCCTCGGAGATAAATTACATGTGAAATGAAAGTGTATACCGATCTTAACGATATGTACGAAAATACCAGTTTTTTACAAATTTCAAGTGCAGCCTCTTTATTGGGAATTTACCATTTTTACATTTAATTTCTTAAAAAATTACTACATCCTGTCAGTAGGATTTTTTAATTCGTCTACAGTCAAATTATTGTACTTCTTTTATAATTTTCATCATTAATCTCCAGTTGAATTTTGGTTTAAATAAATTTTTAATCCCTTGTTTAAAGGTCTCATTATTTTTCTTAAACCATCTTTTCATTACTAAAGAAATGAATCCTAGAATAATTGCCATTGTGATTAACACTATGACTATTCCTACTAAAATTACTTTACGTAAATCAGAACTTGAAAAATAGTTACCTGCATTATATTTATCAATTACATTATCAATAAAAATAAATTCAAATCCAAATGGAATTAAATTTAATGCTAGTAAAATTGTACTAAGAATACAACCTGAGAAAAAGATTTTTACTAACCATTTTGATATTGTTGATGTTGGAAAGTAACGGGAATACAAATAAACAGCGGCAAGACAACCAATAAGTATTGCGAAATATATCGGGAGAACAGGTAATATAAAATACATCGCTTTGTTTATCGTCGCGAATAAAAATAGTCCTATAGCAAAAAATACTGCTAAATGTATAAGAAGTATTGCTAAAAGCGTATTGAATATGTATTTTTTAATCTTAGGATCCGTTCCAGTTTGAATTGTTGCTGCAACTTGATTATTGCTATCGCCAAGTCTAGCTCCACATTTATCACAAAATATAGATCCTACTGTAAGCTCATTTCCACATTGACTACAAAAATTTTGTTCCATTATTTCCCCCTAATTCTAATAATTCAAAAATTAATCGCTAGAAACCGTTTAAATAAACTAGCATGTGTATTAAAATTTTTTATCTAGTTTAGGCGTAGAATTCAAGCCATAATATGATGCCTATAATAATAGCAGCTGGTAGCCCGATAAATACAAGTAATATTACCCCTGCAAGTTTAAAGCTTTCTCTTTGTTTTTCTTTCTGTGCTTCATTACCAAATAACCAGATCGCTATGATAACTATAATATCTCTTATAATAATTCCCATTTACATACTCCGCATTTGTATTAAATTATTTATTTCAAAAACACATGATAATTCCTAATCTGACAGAATGTACCTTATACAGGAAATATCTACTAGTTCTATTGTAATATAAATTAGAGGTTTTGGATATGAATTATTTCATACACATCGTATCGTCATACTAATGCATACAGAGGACTTTTTTCTTTTTAAGCACAAAAAAGTTGATCAAATCCCTTAAATCAAGGATCAATCAACTTTTTAAATATTTCTATTTTTTATTTTAATGAGTTATTGACGCTGAACTTTTATGAAACGCTTGAATACCATCAAGACAGCGATTAACGAATCAATCGCAAATAACTATGTCAAAACTTTGAAATTACGAAACCCTTAGAGAATAGCCTTAACAATGATAGTGGACTTTTATGTCGAAGAATCAACTTTGTACCAATCACCTTTGACTGTAATTTGTAAATTATCTATAACTTTGCTCTTCATATTAATGTTTGGATTTAGTGAAATAGTCCCGTTCTGAGACAATTTATTTACTTTTGACCTTGAAATGCCAAAAATTTCTGCTATTAATTTATCTATTCTAAGACCAAAATCATATTTATAGCAAAGTCTAATAGTAACCTCGTTAGATAATGAATCGAGCTTTTCTTTTCTTAATTCGTATCGTATATCTGTATTTACATCATTACATAGTTTTCTTAATTTGTTGATTTGAAAAGCATAGTACCAGATTGTCTCTTTATCATTATTCATAAACTTTTGAATTAACATAGAGTCAATTTTATTAATATTTACTCTCGATAAAATAGGGTAATTCCAAGTTCCCTCACAATGTATACAGTTATAAATAAGCCAAATATCAACTATTTTCTGATTCGCATTTACCCTGAATTTTTCACTACAATAAAATTCTGTGTTCGTTTTACATTTACTACAATTTCTTTTTATATAAGGTGTTTCCTGAGCAATGATCTCATAAGTAAATATATTATTAAAACTCATAACCTGTTCCTCCTATTTTTTCAGAGGAACGCAAAAAAAAAAACGGTTGAATGGAGAAAGACTTCCCAATTAAAAAAGCAGAATACCCTTATAGGTATCCCGCTGGAATTAAAACAACTGACTATCCTGCGTTCCCTGTAATGGCTAAAAATAGGCACACTTCTCCCGTCACTGAACAATAATGTTCAAAAAAGAAATGTACTATTTAGTTATTTAACCATTACAAAGATGTTGGCAAATCCAATTCCACCTTCCATATTTCTCTATATTTAGTATACCATTATTATGTTTTATAGCAATAATTACCATTGTTTTTAATAATAATTCTGGAACATTACTGTTAGCCTGCTCTCCCATTCTACTCGAAAGATTCCTACTTGGGATTACTGATGTTAGCAAAATTAAATTCAGAGCTGACACCTCACACTTTGAACCATACTCATACATTGTTACTTGAAAAAGCGATAGAGGCTTAGAGGATTGATTAGGTCACTGTGATGTTGAAACTACTAAGAACGTTTATCTGCATTTACGAAAGAAATGAATAAAAAGACTTCTCATAAATTTGCTCAATTAGTGAGAAGTAAGCTGCGCTGTTAAAAAACTGAAGCTGTCTCAATTATCTTTTGAGACAGCTCCTTTTTATAATAGGATATGCAATTTCGCATTCAGCATCGGCATTAACAAGCAACTTTGATCGTTACTGTATTTACAAATGCCTGTTATGCTTTTCGAGGTGTTCCTTCAGCATTTGATACAACTGCATCGATTTGGATTAAAGCGTCTTTAGGTAAAGCTGATACGCCAACTGTTCTTCTTGCAGGAGTACCGCCTGGGAAGAATGTTTTGTAAGCTTCGTCTACAGCATCCATATCTTCAATATTTTTAACGAAGATATTCACTTTAACGACATCTTCCATAACGTGGTCGATGCTTTCTACAATTGCCTTGATATTTTTCAAGCACTGTTCAGCCTGCTCTTTTACACCACCAGCTACCAATTGGCCAGTTTTTGGATCCAACGGCAATTGAGCTGAAAGGTGATTGTAATGAGAAAACGCAACAGTTTGTGTAGATAGTGAACACTTTGGTGCATCTTCAGTGTTGTTTGCCCAGATAACGATTCCATGTCTGTCTTCAATAGCTTGTGGAGGTGTTCCATCTCCGTGTGACACCACTGCTTCAATTTGTACTAAAGCATCCATAGGTAATGCTGAAGCTGCAACTACTGTACGTGCAGGGACATAGGCTACAGCTCTCGCGATAGCTGAGTCTGGGAAAAATGTTGAATAAACTTCATTTACAGCTTCAGTATCAGACAAGTCTTTAAGGAAAATATTGATTTTAACAATATCATCAAAAGGAACGTCGATACTTTCTAAAATCGCCTTGATATTTTTCAAGCATTGTCCAGCCTGCTCTTTTACACCGCCAACTACCAATCTACCTGTTTTCGGATCGATAGGTAATTGAGCTGAAAGATTATTGTAATGAGAGAAAGAAACAGTTTGTGTAGATAGAGCACTTGTTGGTGCATTTGTCGTGTTATTTGTAAGCTTAATAAGGTCGCCTGCTTGTGGTGCGTTTGGAATTGTACCTTCACCGTTTGTAACAAGTGCTTCAACTTGCACCAAAGCGTCCATAGGTAAGGCTGCCACTGCAACTGTCGTGCGTGTAGGAACATACGTTGGGAAGAATGTTTTATAAACTTCATCTACAGCGTCAACATCTTGGATATCCTTAACGAATACAGTGATTCTAACAACATCGCTCATAACATGATCGATGCTTTCTACAATTGCCTTAATATTTTTAAAGCATTGTTCAGCCTGCTCTTTTACACCACCAGCTACCAATTTACCTGTTTTCGGTTCGATAGGTAATTGAGCTGAAAGATTATTGTAATGAGAGAAAGCTACAGTTTGTGAATATAGACCATTACCGTTTGGAGCATTTTCTGTATTTCTTGCTAATACTGCGTTATATCCGCTCATGAAAGTATTCCCCTTTTAGTTAAATTTTTTAATGGATATATGTATAAACTCATGTTTCGCACCGAAAAAACCGGTCTAACCATTAAAAATGATTTGTTCTGTAAAAATGCAAGGATTATTAAATAGCTAAACCTTGCAACTTTAACTATAAAATATAGGGCATTGCAGGCGAATAAAACTGTAAGGAGATACATTGCAAAAAGATTAAATTATAAGAAATATCCGTATAAATTATATAAAAATACCAGTATTGGTCATTTGCAATATGGGAGTTTAGGTTTATTTCAGATTCGGTTTTACCTATATCTGCTTTTTAAATGAAACCAGAAAGAGTTGAGATCAAATTCTTTGAAAACACTTTAATTTCTATATTTGCTAAAACTCATCTTCATATTTTCATTTTTATTAGAATAATATTTATAGTTTTATTCCCAATAGAATTGATTGAAGAATCAATATAAAAAATGATCCCCATCAATTAGATAATATTATTTACAAGATTATTACAGTATACAAAATCTTAACTGTTTGAAAAAATCTCCTTATTTGAAGTAAAATTGATAACTTCTATTACATCTGAAGATTTAAGTTCGAATCCCATTTCTTTTGTTTTATTTATAACATTCCTAATTTCTTCTAGATACTTTTGGCCCCTATAGTTATTTTTTAGTAATATTAAAAGCCTATCTTTGGGTCGAGAAACAGATACATAATGCAAAAATCTATCATTATCATTGGTGAAATTGTATTCATTACCCATTATTATTACCTGCTCAAATTCAAGCCCTTTAGATGAATGAATTGTAGAGGTAGTTAGTTTGTATTTACTCGCATTATAAAATGGAATATACTTTGGATCATTTACAACGCTAAATAATACATTAATCTCATTATTTATTTTACTATTTATTGAACTGTATCCTAAATAATAGTATAAATCCAAACAACTATTGTGGAACTTAGTTGCATCTTCTTTGTTTTTCTCAACTCTTAACAATAAGCTTTTAATCTTTCTCAATTCAAAAGATTCCGGCATTGGTATTTCTAAATAAACATCGTATTCGTTGTACCTATCTTCTAAAAGATAAGATGCTATCACGCGAGATATCCAAACGTGTTCACTTTCAATATCTCCATTTTCAAGTGGTGAATGTGGAATATAAACAAAATCAATATTTTTTTGTTGCAATAAATTGCTCCATTCTTCCGCGGAATCTCTTCTATAGTTCAAAAAAGAACAGCTAGTTTCTTTATTTATCCATTTTTCAATATAGTTTATTGCATCCATTTCTTCGTTGTATATTACTAATTGCACCTCGTTCTTAAATTCAACAACATTGTAATTGCTCCTTGCCTCTGCCATAAATATGTTAGAATAATTTTGAATTGCTTTATTTGAACGGAAATTATGCCATAGGTTAAAAGTACTGAATCCCTCTCTTATCATGAGATTTTTGAATCCATCACTATATGCACCCCTCCATCCATAAATTGATTGTTTGATATCTCCAACAACAAATAATGATATTCCAAAGTAATCACATATATATATGAATAATTTATGCATATCAACATCGCAATCTTGATATTCATCTATATAAATTCTAAAATATTTAGACATTAAGTATCTTCTTGCTGAAAGTGATTTTTTAAGAATATCCAATCCTAATTGAAAGGCAAAGTTTTTATGATTATCTCTATATTTACACATAAAGCCATTTGATCTTATTTTATCAATTCCTTCATTAAAATCGTTAATTGTATTTTGATTTGAATAGTCTGGGAAGATTTCTTTTTTAAAATCTATACCATAAGCATCGTACATGAAGGGTTGAATAATTTCAGTTAGAACAAAATTATCATTAGTACCAATAAAACCAGAACCTCTGAATAACCCTAATCTATCTTTTATTTCTTTTGCAGCCTTACGTGTAAAAGTGATTGCAGCAAATGTTTGGTAATTTGTTACTTTATTAACATCTTGTATTATTCTTTTTACAGTTGTATATGTTTTTCCTGTTCCCGCATTTGCACTTACAACAATATTTCCAGACGTATTCAGTATCTTTTCCCGAATATCGATATCTATTGGGTACATGATTCTTTCAACTCCCTTATACAATCAAAAAATTCATGTTTGTAAATAGAATTGCACTTTCTAATATTTAATAGTCTACACAACTCAATCATGTTAATCATTTTTGCATCTTGCATAAAATCTATACCACTCTTGCTACTATTGCGCTCCTTTGCAAGTTGATCCATTAATTGTGGAACAATCTCGTATAAATCATTTTCTAAATCTATGCGAGATATATAAATATTTTTTTCCTTCAAAATTTTAAAATCATCAAAGTAATCTATTCCATAGATAATTTTTTGTAATGTTTTTTTATATTCAGGATCATTTTCATATTTTGCTACATCAATTCCAGTTATGTTAGGTTTTTGGGGAATCCCTGCTAGTCTTAAACCACGATTCAATCCTAATAGATTACATTCACCTTTAGTCTTGTTTAGTTTTAAATCATTATCAGTTTTTACAATTACCTTTATTCCTAATCTAGTCAAAACCTTGTAATACTCACTAAAATCTATTCCATCTACTTGTAGAATGTATCCTCCGTTACTCTCATATCTCTCATATTTATCTTTCATTATTCTTTCAAAAAGTATCTTCTCTGATGGTCCTTCAACTAGTAATACGACATCTGCAAAAATAGCTTCAGATAAATTTTCATTTAATTTTTGCTTAACAGTTTTATAATCTTCTGGAACTATATATGTGTACGATTTAACCTTAATTTTTTTATCTTTATAAAGTTTTATAAGGTTTACATTATCCATTTGGCTAACTATTAAAGAAGAATGGGTTGTAATAAATAAATAATTAAAAATATTATCACTAAATAGTTGATATGATAACGCAATTTGCATAGAGCGATGTAGATGATTCTCTAATTCCTCAATTAAAAATATATTGATTTTTTTATCTTCATTTCTTCTGTTTTCTAGTGCTAATAGTGTATATGCTAAAATCTTTTTTCTTCCATCACCTCCTGTTGGATATGTTTCGGAATCATCTTTATTCAAAATATACGGTGTCAACTTTGAATAAAGATTACTTAACTCAATCTCTGAGCGAATTGTAATTTTAAGATTTTTCTCATCCCGAAAATTTTTATATTCACTTACTAAATCGTTTTCGAATTTCTTAATACTTTTTAAACTACCAATACTTTTATTTAACTTTGTAATATGAGAATTAACCTTTTTTCTCTCAGTTTCATCTAAACTTGTATCGCTTCTTAAAATTTCTTTTGTATATCGCTTAAATTCATTTTCTAACTTTATGGACGAGTCTATATAAACTACATTGAACAATCTATCGATCTCAAAAAATGATTGATTACTTGGAATTGGTTCTAAATTATCTAGGTCTGACCCCCAAAACAATTCAGGCTCACCCCTGAGAGTTTCTGTATCATATTTAGCCCTGAGTTGAAAATATACTACGTTTGCATCAGATGAAATTGCTCCCTTCATAGCAGTATAAATCTTTTTGTTATCATCATTATTCTCATTTTCGATATTAACTTCCAAAGTAATAAATATTTCACTATCTATTTTTTTATTAAAGAAATCAGTATCAATAAGTCCGTATTTCCTATAATCTCGGTCTAACAAAAACCTTAAAGCACTCAAAAAATTAGTTTTTCCTATATCATTTAATCCAAAAATTACATTTTTATTTGTCAATTGTATGTCAATTTCTTCAAAATTTCTAAAACATTTGATTTTTAAAGACGAAAATTCCATTAAGTTACACCATCCCTTACTCCGACCAATATAGCAATAATATTTGAATCCATTCTGATTACCAACCTAATCATTTGTACATACTTCAAATCTCATTTTTACTCTTTTTAAATTTGTTCTTTCCCTTACAACCAATTTAATTAATCCATTCTTCTGGAATTAACTTATTGTTCTCGCCTCTCCATTCACATACTTCATGTACTCCAATTATATCCCCCCAAATACTACTATCAGCATGTTCCAAAACAATTACTTGGAAACCATTGTTTGAATCCTTCAATGCTTTTGACATTGTTAAGAATATTTTTTTTACTGCGATTTGGTCTTCATCATTAATTAACTTAGGATCTAGATCTTTTCCTGAATCTTTAATTGATAATTTTTGCGGGAAATATACTTGACTTGGTTGATCATAAACCATGAAATTAGGAACAGAAGAATGGGTTTGACTATTAAAAAACAAATGGAAAGCTAGCGTTACAGAAATATGATATGCCAACCAGTTTGATCCACTGCCAATTTCCCACAAGTAATCATCACGGCCATCTTCACCACTAACCTTAATAGAAAGATTTTCATAATCCATTTCTACAGGATCATTTGGTCTTTCTGAATCAAGGTGAGGCAATAATTTGATAGTAAAACCTTCAATTTTTCTTAATGCTGAATTTATCCTTTGTTTTATAGCAAATTCATTAACTTGGGACCTTAATCTTATTAGTCTATCATTTATTTCAGTTATCTCTGTTGATAAATCACTATCTAATCCAATTGTTTTAAATGTTTCACTCACATACTGAATTTGACCTAAAAATCTCGAGATATTTTCAATGGTATACTTTTCTTCAGCAGAAGCGTTTAAAATATTACTTTGAATATTGATTCTCTTCTGTATTGCTACTAGTTGCTCTGTTAGTTTCATTATTTCAGTTTTAACATTCTCATATTCTCGTTCAAATGCAGCGGGTATACTTTCTGTAAATGCTGATTCTTTCTCCAATTGAATTAAACTAGTATAGAATTTTTCAATTAATTCTTTGGGATGTCTATCTATCTTTCCGAAAATAGGGCAAGTCTCGTCGTTATTACTAAGACTTCTTAACCATTTTGAAACGTGTAATCTTTCAACTTGGATTGTTAATGATTCTCTGTAACTTTCTACGCTTTCCATTAATTGGGTCATTTCGGTGTATCTTTTTTTAAAGGATGTTAGCATAAGGGAAATCTTATTTTCTTCTTTTCTTAGTGATACTATTTCCTGAGAAGATGTTTCGATATTTTCACGTAAAACACCAGCATCAGATGCTTTTTTTTGAGATAATGAAGCTAATAACTCAATTTGATCTTCAAATGTTAATTGCGTCAAATCATCATTTGTTTTTAATAGCCCATACTCAACGGCAGCAGCAAGCCAACCGCCCATTTCTGTTTTCCACTTTTGTGCCACATCTATTAATTTTGCTAAATCCTTTTCTTTACGTCTTAATTCTTTTAACAAAACATTAATTTCATGTCGTTTAGCAATGATTTCCGGTGTAACAGCCCCAAGTATATATGGAAAGATATTAATTAATTTTGTCCTATGCTCAGTAGTATCAGCTTTATAAAATAAAGTATTAGCATTGGCTACAATATTTTGCGGTTGAAAACAAAATGCCATTAAATCCCTGAACGAAGGCCTTCCAAAATATTTATTATCTGTGTCTGCTTCTAAATCTAAAAAGGAAAGGGCTGCCAATTCGTCTAAATATTTCTTTACTACATTTTTATTCGTGTTTTTAACAGGTAATTCAGGTGTAACAACATCTACCCCTTCCGCAATATACATATCGTCAGTAGACTTTTGTATACCCGGTTCACGTCTCGCAAGAAGTATTTGCTTATTTTCCGCTTGAATCACAATACCAAACCAACTACAAGCATTTCTTATAGTTTTTACAGGAATATAACAAGTACCTGAAGCAAGACAATAATCAATAATTGGAATAATTGCAGATTTTCCAGTTCTAGAAGCTCCAGTAATAATATTGATTTCATTGAGTTTAAACTCAATTTCTTTGGGTTTGAAATTTGGTTTTTTGGGCCATAATATTAATTTCTTTATTTGAAAATTCATATTAAAACCTCACTTTCAAAATTTGTGAGACCTCATGCATTGTGAGCTGAGAACACCAGAATCCTAGCTTTTCTGAAGCTTTTCCAAACTTAATTATTGATTTGGGTTCGCTCTTATGTTCAGTTGTTGTAATTGGAAAAACAAGGGCATTTTCATAATCCATTGAAATCAAAGATGAATATAAAGCAACCCTTATAGAGTCAAGAGTTAATCCTTTCATATTTGAACTTCCACTATGTATCTGCAATAACATATCATTTTTTGATACTTTAGTAGTCAGAAATTTATCAGCAAATTGTCGTAATCCAGATGGTCTATTGGTACTATTTAATACTTCAACAACATCTTCTCTACATACCATAGGCAATATAATGAACAGTAGTGGAAAAGGTGTAAATGAAGAATTATTACTGTAATATCCACGTACAAAATTCCAAATAACAAATCCTCCAAAAGTTGGATTTTGAATATTCCTTACTTCTTTACTCAGATGTCCCATCTTTTTCGCATCCAATCTTGAATAATTTTTTGTACTCAGGATGCCAACCAATTATCAAATCATCAGATAATGCATGATAACAGCCTGGTGTGAAAAATCCCGGTACACTTAAATAATCAATATTTAAACTATCATCTTTACACCGCAAATATAGAAGATTTCCTTTTTCTTCGGGAGATAAACTTTTTTCTGTAAGATTAATAATCTTTCTTTTGTTGTTCCACTTTTTTACTAGTTCTTCTTCATAAATTAATAAATTACTCTCACTTATATCACCATGACTCGCCCATATTGTTCTGTTTATTGATGCTCTTAAATAATCACTAATTGCTTCAATTTTATCTGTATAATCACATTCAATAAGATCTAATTGTCCCAAGTAATTTTTCAAAATAACTAATTCATTTTCTATATCTTCCTTTGAAGGTCTTGGAGCTAATTCTTTAAGACTTAGTTTTTGATTTAATTCTCGAGTGATTGCAACAAGCTGAGCTTTATATTCTGAATAGCTTATAGACATAACATGAGTTGTTTCTATTAATTTTGCAGTTTTTTTATCAATCCACCCCAAAATATAATCAAATGCATATTCTAAAAGCTCGTCAGGAA
Source organism: Cytobacillus sp. Bva_UNVM-123 (assembly GCF_046351715.2). NCBI lineage: Bacteria > Bacillati > Bacillota > Bacilli > Caryophanales > Bacillaceae > Cytobacillus > Cytobacillus sp. Bva_UNVM-123. Next base: position 864,606 of record NZ_CM177772.1, on the reverse strand, counting down.
TTATTGCTTTCTGACAGAATTTATTGTATAAAGCCGTAGTATGACTACTATCAATTGTAACTAGTTTGAAATTTTTTATTATATTACATGCAGATGATTTATTTACTGGATTAAAAAAACCTCTAACAAAAAGTGAATATTGATCACCCATACTTTTTTCATTTCCAGTGTCATCATAAAATTCAGTTCTAGCTTTTTTCCACACTTCTTCTGCTTTTGTGGAACAGTTTGCATTACTAAATAGTTTAACAATGTTCCCTTTTCTATCTGCCGCAATAAATAACTTAAAAATAGTTTTATCCGGGTCCAGTTCTCCTTCTTGAACAGCTATCAACCAGTTGTATAATGTTTTCCATAAATCAACAGCTCGATCTGAAATTGGATTATTATTTGAAAGAACACTTTTCAATTGCACTGCTTCAATACTTCCATCATCTTTTTCTATAGCAATGTCATCAAAAACCTCTATACTTACTATTTCAGAATCCGTACAATCTAGTAGTTCAAAAAGCGCATGCCTTACTTGTAATGAATACGCATAAACTTTGTCAGGCACATGAGTATTTTTTAATCTAGCCTCCTTACTATTAGGTTCCTTATGATTCACCAAAGTCCGTCAACTCCTTACTTGTTAATAAATTAAATATCTATAACTTTTAAAATATGTAAAAAAATTAGGTTAAAAGTCTCCTCTATGAGAATTATACATAAACCTACATATTTCCTGCTTTTCCTACAAAATTCCAAATCTCAGATCATACATCTTAAAAACAAACTCCAGCCCTGTTACCGAATCTATAGGTTGCAAACAAAAGTTAATTTTTCAGGATATAAAAAATACTGTGGGTGCAATAACTTTACCTCTGGTAATGTCATTGCACCCACAACATTTCTTTGAGGGTACCTCTATTAATAATTTAAATCAGTTTTTATTAACATTGTTATCAAATTGCACCATTAACGCCTCATCGCCCATATACTCCACAATCCTCTGCGTAAGCAAATTATTTTCAAACATAGCTTTTCGAATATCCGAATGAGATTTCACGTTTTCTAAATTATTGGCATCATCAATTATTACCTTCACCAGTAAAACTTTTACTGAGAAAGGACTCTTTATGGACGAGGCTATATTCCATAACGCTAGCCTACACAGGTATAAGTGTTGGAGAACTTGTGGCACTTAAATGGAGTGATATTGACTTTACAAAGCAAACTATTCGTATCACCAAAACATACAAAAATGTTGGCAACAATACCCTTAAATATCAACTTGAACCGCCTAAAACAAAAAAATCACGACGTGAGGTTGTTGTAGATGAACTAGTAATCAATACACTTTTAAAATATAAGGAAACCCAAGACAAGCTTATACAGCGCTTGGGGAATTCTTATCCTGACCAAGGATTTGTGTTTGCTAATGTCCACCGTCATCCGGGTTATCCTGTTTTAATCAAATTTGTTGAAACTAGAATGGCCCGTCTTCTAAAGAAGGTCGATCTGAATCAGGAACTTACTCCACACTCTCTTCGCCACCCATACTTCCCTTCTTGCAGAAGCTGGCGTGGGAATAGAAGAGATTATGACCGTCTAGGACACCAAGATGACGAAGTAACGAGATAAGTTTACCTTCATGTAACCCAAGAGATGAAGAAAGAAGCCTCTGATAAATTTAGTAAATTAATGAACAATCTTATTTGAAAGTAAAATGAAAGCATTTTGCTTTCAACCTACATAAAATAGACCAGTTTTCAGTTATTATAATTTGGCAATTGTTTTAGCCCTATATTCTGCTTCAATCTCATCCTCAATATCACACTCTAGTGTCCAAATATTTTTCAATAAGGTTTTCTTATAACCACATTTAGGACATTTATATTTATACCTACCAAAGTAAGTTCTTGATACTTTCATTTTTCTATAATCATTCTTACAATATGGCCCGTCTACCCTCCCTACGTTGATATCCAAAATCTCATTCGTGATTGGATCTCTACGTTTAGCATCCGCATAGATCTTCCACTTAAATCCATATCCTTCTCCGCTATATTCTAAATCATAGTGGCTTCCAATACTCATAACCATAGGATATACTGCCTGCAACTTATCAATTCTAGTCCTTATAAACCAACGAATTACCATAATAAATATTAACAATAATATCCAATATACTACAAATTTATAATCAACAACTACCCTTGAAAATTCTACTAAATTAAGTGCCTTCCCAAGTAGCACTATATTAACAGCGTATGTAGTTAAAAGTGTAGCAAATAGAGAAGCTAAAACACCAATGGTAAAATCTTTGAGATATTTAATCATAACTGACACCTATCCTTATTTAAGCTGATAGTGAGTGTTCCATGTTCCAGTCAAATTTCCTTTAAACATTGGACTATAGGTTAAATTATACCGTAACTTTATTTTAGCAGAATTAAAGTGTTGAAGAGCTAAGAAAAATGATCTCCTTCCACAATTTAATTCAAACCAAATTAAACGATTTATTTAAAAGAAAATCGGACATAATGAATATTTGTTACAAAATACATTGGAAAGCGAGGTCATTCAATGAAATGAAACGTCATTTCTACAGACGGGGCTGTACCTGCAAGAAGAAAAATTGCTCATGTGGCTCCAAATGGGATTTTGTCCTTGATATCGGGATTGATTCAGAAACCGGCAAACGAATGCAAAAGACCAAAAGCGGTTTCCCAACAAAAAAGGAGGCGGAAGTAGCCGCTACTGCTTTGATTCATGAACTAGAACAAGGGATTTACATCAAGGAATCCTGTCAGACCTTTAGTGATTTTACGAAAGAATGGTTACCTATTTACAGTGAAACAAAAGATGTAAAACCCGGAACCATTCGAGTACGTCTTCATGAAATCAGGAAGTTGCTTCCTTACTTTGGTCAGTTAAAGTTGAAGGACATTACCCCAAAACGATATCAAGAATGCTTAAATGATTTAAAGGAGAGGATATTCTGACAGCACGCGAGAAGGGATTCATCGGATTGGGAGAATGATTTTCCGAAAAGCGTTGGAGTTCGAACTGATCAAAAAAGACCCAACGGAATTTTCTTATCTCAAAAAAGATAAGAAAACCATTGAACAGTTAGAGGAAGAAGAACTACCAAAACATCTAGAAAAAGAAGAACTTGCTCTGTTTTTAAAAACAACCAAGGAACAGGGGTTAGAACACGATTACTTGGCATTTCTCATTCTTTCCTATTCAGGTATTCGGGCCGGGGAGTTAATTGCGCTCAAGTGGAAGGATATTGATTTTGTGAATCACACCATCAGCATCACGAAAACGGGTTACAATCCAAACAACAATGCGCTGAAATATCAACTGGGTACTCAAAGACATGAAAATCACGAAGGAGAATCATTGTGGATGTAGATGTCATCGAGGCTTTAAAGGAGCATAAAAAGGTTCAAGATGAGGTCATCAAGCGGTTAGGAGATGCTTACTAGAACCAAGATTTTAGTTTCGCCAAGATGCAACGGCAATAAGGATATCCCATCGTGATTAAAAATGTGCGAGACCGAATGAAAAGGCTACTTAAAATAGCCGGCCTAAATGAAGATTTGACTCCGCACAGTTTAAAACACAACCATACATCACTACTTGCCGAAGCCCGTGTGTCACTTGAACAAATCATGGACCGTCTTGGTCATACCGATGACCAATTTTTACGAAAAGCGTTTATCTACACGTTACCCAAGAAATGAAAAAAGAAGCCTCTCAAAAGTTTGGTGAACTCATGAGAAGCCTCTGTTAGTTTCCTCAATGTTAGCAAACCACTCTCATCTTACTACAAAACCCAGTCATATCAAGGGTTTTAGGGGCAGATTACATCATTCCGCCCATCAAAGTACCTATATAATAGGTAGAAATACGTCTTAAAAAAGCGATTATATCAACGCTTTTATAATTCCCCTTTTAGTAAAATTAGCTACTTTTAAACATGAGCATGAACAAATAATAAAGCACTCACAAGGAATGCTTTTACTTTTTCAAAAAAATAAAATAAAAAACCATATGTCTAGAGTCTACAATATTTTCATTTCATACCTTTATAGGATAAATAAGTTCTTAAATCCCCATCTTCTAGAACTGTTTTTCGGTCATAATCCTTTAAAGAATTATCTTCTTCAATCGAACAAGTTGTTCTATATACTTCCAAGCACCAGCTCTATTTAAAAATTCAGATAATCCATCAGGAACTGAAACTTCATATCCAACTAAAACTTATACCAGTGATTATTATTTCTCCTTGAAATCTCTTCAATATATAGCCACCTTCTAATATTTCAAGTTAGTATTTACCGCTCAAATAATATTATTATTACTTCTACTCTTCATGAATCCATTTAATAATAATATCCTCATGCCCTAACAGGAAAATACCATTTACCCCCTATTTTCTTCTTTGGAAATCTTTTATCATAAAAGAATTTTTACTTAATATTATTTTCACTAATGCATGCTTATCTACATGTACGGAACATATTTTATGGTGGAAAAGCTAATCAAAGTTAGTTAAAAATGTAGAGTTAATAAGGTTTGATAAAAATCATTCTTCACTGGACGGCATCATGAGCGATTTGGCAGGTATCGTGGCCTACAAGCCGAACTCCTGAAAACCTCGTATTGGGTATGTTCGACATAGCGACAAGGCTACACCTGCAAAAATCCGTATAAGACAAGGGATAAAGGGTGGAATCTTTTTGAGCAAAGAGTACCGGAGGACAAAAAAATACTACCCGTACCTTGTCTGTAGGATAGCTTTTTGATTGGATCGAATCAACCGAAAAAATCTATTTAAACTCTATATATAAAGATTTCATGTCTTGTAATTTTACTTCCTCATATTCTTTTGTTTTCAAATTTAATATGCTCCTTGATTCGTTTAGTTCATAATCATGAACCAATTGATTTAACACTATATCAGGTTCAACTAAAGTTCCTTCGGGATTTTGTGATACAAAAACACCATTTTCGAATGATAAAATTAATTTAATATAATTTGTAGGTTTCATATTAATCACTCCTTTATTTTATTTCCTCCAATATTTTGTATATAATTTCATTTTTCCCCAAAATATTACAGGAGTTTTTGGTTTTATATAGAAATTATATAACGAATAACTATAAAAGGGAGGATTTATTTTGTTAAAAACTAAGAGGTTACTTATTTCATTTTTATCATTTTTAGTAATTTGTGTTATCCCTTCAACAAGTTTTGCTTCTTCATCTGAATTGGAATCTAGTAATATTCAATTAATTTTCCTCGAAAACGAAAACATGGAACTTTCTATGGAACAATTTAAAACTAGTGAATTAAATACGGAAATTCAAAATGCTATTACTGAAGCTAACTCAGAGGAAGAATTAGAGGATTTATTTATTGATTTAGAGAAAAAAGGCGATCTAGAAAAAACGAATTTAAGGGGATTTGCAACTAATAAATGTAAACAGGTCAAATTACGAGTTGAATGTGAGATAACAGCATGGATAGTAGATGATTTTATTGTAAATGGATACTATGATATGACTTGGTTTAGAAATGATTATTATTTAGCACCTGATGCATGGAGTGAATTTTATTCTGTACCTAAAAATACAGTTCATCCAACTCGTGGTTTATCTCCTGCGGCATCAAGTGGTAAAATAGAATCCGTTGTAAGTGGAACTTTAACAGGTCAGCTTTCTAATAAAATATATGTATTTGGCGATGCTTGGTCAAATACAGTAGATTTTTCAAAATAGCAATCTATTTTCACTATTAACTAAAATGAGGAAGCACGAAATTTGCCTGAATACCCACTGTTTCAAAAATACAACAGTATATATTACAAAGCTAGTAGTGTATACTATTGGTTGAAACAGCATATATTAAAAAGACCGTTCAATGGCTGCTACCATCAAACGGTCTGCAATAAAATAGGATCGTTCAAAGGCAATCAGCAACATTTAAAACGGTAAATCGCCTAAGTGTATCAGCGCTTAGGGGCGTTTTGCTTTTTTTAGAAAAAGTATATGACAAAGCTAGGATTGATACTATCAGTGTAGAGAAACTGATCATCAGAGATTCATCAAGACTTTTTACGAATTCTTATATCAAGTAACGAACGAGGCTGGGACAAAACCCACCTCTAAGATGAAAAAGCCGGTGAAATTTTACGACGAGTAAAATTTCACCGGCTTTGATTATTTTGTAATAAAATAAGGACAACTTCTGATAAAATTAAGTTACCACACCAAATCAAATCAGAAAGAAGTGTCCTTATGTTTAAACATTATAACATGAATCAAATCGTTTTGCCCTTAGATTTAGAAGTAAAATTACAAAATAATGATATTGCCCTCCATGTTCATCATTTAGTTGAAAGTATCCCTCATGAAGCCTTTGAACCATTTCTTCGAAATGAGGGCTGCCCTGCCTATCATCCACGCATGATGCTTAAAATTATCCTATGTGCCTACACGCAATCTGTCTTCTCAGGGCGCAAAATTGAAGCCCTATTAAAAGACAGTATCCGTATGATGTGGCTAGCTCAAGGATATGAACCAAGCTACCGAACTATCAACCGATTCCGTGTACAACCGGAGGTAAAAGAATTAATCCGCCAATGCTTCGTTCAATTCCGCTGCCAGTTAGTACAAGAAAATCTGATTGACCAAGAAGCGATTTTTATTGATGGTACAAAAATTGAAGCAAATGCGAATAAATTTACGTTTGTCTGGAAAAAATCAATTGAGAAATATCATCAAAGTTTAATTGAAAAGTCAAACCAGCTATACGATGAACTCCTTAAGAACGAAATCATCCCTGAACTTGAACGTGAAAGCGATGAACAGTTATCAATGGATGAGCTCACTCAAATGGTTCAAAAAGTGAACGATGTCGTAACCGATTATAATAAACAAATTGAAGCATCATCAGACATTCCAGAGCGAAAAACTCTAAGAAGTGAACGTAAATACCCGAAACAAGTGCAAAAACAGTTGATTGATTTTGTCTTACGAAAACGGAAATATCAACGAGACTTTGAAATCTTTGGCTCACGTAATAGCTATTCTAAAACAGACCCGGATGCGACATTTATGCGGATGAAAGATGATTATATGCAAAACGGACAATTAAAAGCTGGTTACAATGTACAAGTCGCAACGGAAGGACAGTACGCACTTGCCTATAGTTTATTTTCAGATCCAACAGACACACGAACGTTAATTCCGTTCCTAGATGAGATCGAGCGACGTTATTTTGAATTACCGAAACACATTGTGGCAGATGCAGGTTATGGCAGTGAACAAAATTATGATGATATCCTTTCAAATCGTAAACGAGAAGCGCTAATTACGTATAATATGTACTTGAAAGAGCAAAAGAAAAAATATAAACAAAACGAATTCAATCCAGATAACTGGCAGTATGATGAAGAAAACGAAGCGTACATTTGTCCGAACCAGCAACGCCTTTTATATAAATATCATTCTGTACGTACGGATAAAACAGGCTTCAAACGAGAGTTTAAAATCTATGAATGTGAAGACTGTTCGGACTGCCCATTCCGTTCTTCATGTACGAAAGCAAAAGAAGGTAATAATCGAAAGTTAATGGTGAATGAAAAGTGGGAACAACAAAAAGAATATGTGCGAGCAAAGCTTTCAGAAGAGAAAACAAGTGCCATCTATCGTAAACGTAAAATCGATGTGGAACCAGTTTTTGGATTCTTGAAGGCTAATTTGCGTTTCGCTCGATTTTCTGTACGAGGAAAATCGAAGGTAGAAAACGAAATGGGCTTTGCGTTAATGGCAGTGAATTTAAGAAAATTCACTGCCATTAACTAAGGGAATAGAAGAATTTATATGCAAAAATAGAGAAAGGTGAATTTGAGGATCCTCAAATTCACCTTTCTCGCTATTTGAAGCTAGTTATGTCCCAGCCTCGTCTTTTGTGTGGCTTTATAATAAAGTTTGATTAAAAACCACGATTAAAGTTTAATTTCATCGCATAATTCATAAATTAAGAAATGCTACGGTACCTTTATAGTAATATTATTTATCTTCTAGAACCAATGATTCTGTGTACTTTATTGAATTTTCTTCCCAGGTTAGTATAACATTAAATTTTTTAGGGTGATTATTAAGTATAAAATATCTACCTAATTCGACAAACTCACTAGATTCTAGCTCAGAGATTACAGGTTCGGAAAAAAACTTTGAATTTGCTGATACTGGTTGTTCTATTTCAATTTTTACATCTTTTGTTTCATTACTTTTATTTTTCACTATTATCATATAACTTTTATAAAGATCAGGTTTGGCTGATTCCTCCTTACTTAACACAACCTCCCAATCATCTGAAAGTGCATCTTCTTTCTTAATATCCGTTGAGTTAATTACTCCCTTCGCTTCAGATATATAGGAAAGACCTAATAAAATACTGGATAATATTAAAATTGTTAATGCTTTGTTCATTTTGATACCCTCCAAGTTTTAATAAGAATTGTTACCTCATTCATATTTTTTAAACTATTTATATTTTTATTATAAGGGTAGTCTTTATATACTAATCTTTTGTTAAAGTAAGTATCCGCCGGTAGAACCGGCGGTTTTAATTTCGTCCTATAAGGGCACTTTACCAACGAAGCCCCTAAAGGAGCCTTAAAATTGACCGTCAACCGTTTACTCTCCTACTTATCTTTGAATGGATCAGTATATTCTCGCTTGCTCATGTTGTCTCGCAAACGGTCCACAGCTTCTTGCTCTCGAATATATTTTGCGATTGTCTTTTCGTTTAAGCCAACCGTACTTACATAATAGCCTTTTGCCCAAAATGTTCGATTACCATGATTGTATTTTAAATTTGCATGTCTATCATGGAACATTAAAGAACTCTTACCTTTTAAATATCCCATGAAATACGAAACTGACATCTTTGGTGGTATTTTCACCAACATATGGATATGATCTGGCATTGCATACGCCTTCGATTATTTCCACATCTTTCATATCACAAGGTTATTTCCAGTTTTAACGTTTATTTATATACTTCTGCGGCCTTTGCTAATAGTGCTTGCTAGGAGTCTCGTAAAGAACATATCCCATCCATTTTAATAATCCAGTTTCCAGCACCCACATCGTATTAACCGCCATGTTTATCACGATAACTATAAACTCTAAAACGCTCTTTAGGTTGCAGGATTCTTCCAGTGAATTTAAGTTTTTTCCATTTGAATCATCTGACCACAGATTGATAGGTTTTAAGATTGTTATACGTCCAATCTGCCCTTTTCAGAATATCATATCATCCCAATACACAACCGTTGGATCAATATCAATTATCTTACTAGGCTTGTCTAATCCAGTACCCGATAACACTGCTCGATAGTCAAATTCAGGACAGGCCTTCCATGCATATCCTGGAAACTCATTATGACCACAAGTAAGTTTGTACTTTGGAAGATCCTTTTTTAATGCTTCGATAAGTAAATACAAGGATTGCTTTTGCGCTGGAGTAGGTTCTTCTGTTCTAAAGTCAACAACTACGCAGATTCCTACAGCAAATCTATTAGAATTTCCCACATGATAAGATAAGACACCTAAATTATGATTCCACTCAATCGTACCGTTTTTTAAGATTACAAAATGATATGCTACACCCGGCCATCCATTCGTATCGACGTGATAGCGAGCGAACGTAGCTAAATCCCCACCTGTTGTAAGGGAATAGTGTATGGCGATATCTGTTTTGCTGTTTACTCCATAATCATTATAAGAACCTTTTCTCTTCGTCTTTCCTCTTAAGTCAACTAATTTAGGCAATTTTTGAAATTGATAGATCATTTACCCTCACCTCTTTCATTTCTTCGACTAGCAGCTCTTTGTAACTTACTTTCAAGCTCTGACTTAGTCGAGTAGAAGGGAATCTTTCTACCTCACGGTATATTGTATTCCTCCCCCCTCACAGAACCGTGCTTGCGCAATTAACGCACACGGCTCCTCCTAGTTACCATTCACATAATGTAGCTAATTTCTTTTCTTAAGTCATATATGTTAACCTTAATTCTTGCATATGGTAATGGGTATTTATTAAGAAAGAGTCTGAATTTATCCCAAGTAAATGATTTCCTTTGACTTCTTCTATTGAGCCACTTAAACAGTAAGTATCCGATTTTGTCTCTGAATTTGTTTGCACTTTGAGTATTATCTGTGAGGCAATAATAATTGTAATAGCCTATAAGAGAGCATCTAAATCTATCCATAATTATATGAATATCTTTATTCCTATTAATCTTCAACCATTCCTTAGATTCTTTAAGTTTGCCTTGGACTTTCTTTCTGCTTGACTTCCGTTTCACTCGGAAATTACCTTGTTTACTTTTCCCACAATAGTGTGTAAAACCTAGGAAATCAAAGATTGCTGGTTTACTGTTTCCCTTTTGTTTTACATCTTTCTCCGCAAACTTTCCAAAGGGAATAATTTTAGTTTTATCCTCGGCTATTTCTAAGTTAAACTTCTTTAATCTCAATTTTAATGATTCGAAGAATTGTTCAGCTTCACTTCTAGATTGAAAACAACAAACAAAATCATCTGCATATCTCACTATAAACGCTTGTCCTTTGCACTGTTTTCTAACCCTTTTCTCAAACCAAAGGTCGAGGACGTAATGGAGGTAAACGTTGGCTAACATCGGAGATATTACTCCACCTTGCGGTGTGCCATTTTCTGTCTTGTATTTCTTTCCTTCCTCCATATATCCACCTTTAAGAAACCTACTAATTAATCTTAGGTGGTTAGGGTCAGAGATTCACAGTTTTAAGAACTCCATCATCCAAGTGTGGTCAACATTGTCGAAGAATCCTTTGATATCTACATCTACTATATAATTTACTGACCTCTTTTCAATGTAATAGTTCAGTATTTTCAAAGCATTATGACAGTTACGGTTTGGACGGAATCCAAAGGAACAGTCCAGAAAATCATTCTCATAGATGGTATTTAGTATCTTTGTAATGCCTTTTTGTACAATTTTATCTTCATGTTCTGGTATTCCCAATGGTCTTTTCTTATCTGAATTGAGCTTTGGGATATACATTCTTCTTACTGGAACAGGACGATATCTTTTGCTTTTAAGCCTATTTACTAAGCCTTCTATGTTTTCTTTTAGATTTTCACTGTATTGTTCTTTAGTTGTACCATTAATCCCTGTTGCCTTTTTATTAGGTAACTCATGATGACATTGAACTAATGATTGCTCATCTAATAAATGTGCAAGAGATGTAAATTTCATTTTAGGATCAGATTTTGCTAATTCTGCTATCCTTAGTAGTTTTTTTTCCATTTAATATTCCTACCTCTGCGTGTAGTAAATGTTTCCCTAGTAAGGGTGATAACTGGTAGCTAGCCTTTCCTCCATCGGCATTACCCAACTTCATTGGTACTACGCTACTATCCGACTCCCTAATCGGCATTTGGTTTCCTTACTTTGTATCGCTTGTACACCATACTTTTCTAAAAAAAAGAAAAGACCGATAGGGTCTCCCGAGTTGCCGTATCATATCAATGTATAACGTGCCAAGGTATCTGACCCCAGAGAGGTTTCATTTTTCTAGCCTTTTACGAAGAATGAAATGTAGCTTTCTGCTGCAGGTAAAGCATCAGCCCTCTTGAATTACTAACATTATGGAGCTCAATCCCTCCAACCATTTGGCTTTCGGCACGCTACCTAACTGCTGTCTACTCTTAAATACTAAAGTTACCTTTAGCCCTCCAAGACTCGCTACGAGCGAATGGCTAGTTCTGACTCGACGGGAATCCCACCCGCTATATGACACGACCTATGCTCGGCCACACACCCACTCCGTTAGCTTGTTTAAAATCCAATCGGGCACCCACGCACCCCATCCAGCACGGATTGAGTTAGCCGTCATGGATTGGATTATGTGATATAGAACCCCGAATGCCAAAAACCCGAAAAGGATTCCAGAAGCATTAAAGATCATATTCAAGAAATGCCCGCCAGCTGGGAGCAAGATAATAAAAAAAGTACGGAAAATCCCATCGATTCCGGACTTGCTTGCATATGTTTTATCTTTTTTATCAGCTCGTACACCACTTATCCAATCCATGATGATAAAGAAAATTAGTGCTGTCAAGGTGTACATTACAACTTCACCCGTCCCAAACATAAATTCAAATAAAGGAATAAAAAAAGCACCAATTAACGATGCAGCAAACTTATCTGAAAAAATTAGCCTCTCCATAAGATTACCTTTTTTCTACAAAAAAATAGCCCCGATCGGTTCGGAGCAGTCTGAAGTCATCAAGTCAAGTCGAATTATCGACATACACATTCACATTAGAAATTCTATCAATTTAGTCAACAACGGTGATAGCAGAGTATAATGATTCGCAGCGTTTGACATAAAACATTTATACTTTTCGTTAAAAGTAGGTGTACCTACGGAATTCTCCATATCATCTACTAATAGTATTAAATCTTGTCTTTCATCAACTTCCTTAATTTGTTCTAAAGCCAACCTTAATTCACTAAAAACATTATCTCCAGCTATAATGATTCTCCCTTTAGCCGAAGTATTCGTTATTTCGCCCCCTTCCATACAACCTACCAGAATACCAGCATTAGTAGATATTGGTATAAAGTAGTACAATTCTTTTAATTGTTCAAACAAAAAATCTCCACCTTTTAAAAATACTTACAGGTGAAGATTCGACAAAAAAATATTAATCCTTTGATATTTCAAGTCATAAAAAATACAACTATAAAGACGTAAGTCGAATTTTGTCATAACTGAGTAATTATTTGCTTTTCTTCCACTATTTCAGAAGGTACTTCCTTCCAACTAACTAGATTCGTCTTCGCAAAACCATTATTACCAATAGAAATAAATTGGGGTTGAGGATTGATTAACTTTTTCGCGAAATCCTCTGAACTAAAATCCTCAACATCTGCTATTAACTGTGTTGCTGGAACTCCAATTCCTTCAACAACGTTAAATACTATTCTCATTATTACTCCTCCTATTTTGCTACGAATTTATTATTGGCCCATGCTACGATTTGACTTTCTTTTAGCCGTAGTTGATCATTTACATAAGTTATAGTTGCTAATCCACTAATTAAGTTAGCAGCCATGTTTGAGTAGCAACAGGATAGCCTTGCACTTGTAACGAGCTGGCATTTAAAGTCGCATTAACAGTTACGATTACCGTTAAATTGACTTGAGCCATAATCAACCCTAAATCCTGACTGAGCGACTATTGGTGCACCAGTGGTATAGATTCCGTAACCACCACTAGTAGCTAGTGATATTGAGCCATTACTACTAAGCCGGAAGCCGTTAGCATCATTGGAATGCAAAGAGTGTGAGCCATATATTGAAGTCATGGTTAAAGTTGATCCTGTGCCGTTCCCCACTACAAAACGCTCCCATGTACACGTTCCCCCCGTCGATCCTTGTTTGACCAGGTGTGCTAAGGTTCGTAAACGTCACAAGCCCTTGCATATTAAGATTTTGAGCCATTAAGGATATTGAATAAGGGTCCTGTGTAATCATCGATGTAACAGTAGGGCCCTTATATTCGGAATAACTACCTTTGACTGATCTGGCCAGCTTGAATTGATATTTGTGACTCAGCATTTCCCATGTGGCCGTTTAATTGAGTAACGCCTAACTGGATATTGTCTACTTTTAACTCAAGGGTAGCTATAGAATCATTAACTGATTCAACTTCTAGCGTTATTCGATCATTCGTCTGCTCTATCCTTGACCTAAATTGTGTCGCATTTTCATTGATCTCAGCCCTTGTTTCAGTGAGCAAATTGGATAAAGTTTGCTTACGGTTACCTAAGACCACTGTGACTGCTGCTGGTGATTGTGGATGACGCTTAACGCATTATACGAGGAGTATCAATAAGCTCTCGTTTGAGCCTTTCGGTCATCGTTGTTGCTTCGATAATGTTATCATCACGAATAGGCTCTGCATGATGTTCTCCAAAAACAGCAACATTAGGTGAAACGATAAGTGACTACTAAGCCATTACCTCCGTAACTACGGATAACAGTAGCTAGTTTAGTAGTGTCCACAGTCTCATTAATAGCTTTGATATTATGCTTGTACCTAAGTTGGTAATCATCATTTTTACCATTCTGCTTATAGATTTTTAAATGTTTGTTTGGCTCAATCTTTATTTCACACTCAAAAGCATTACATGCTTTGCGAATCAACGATAAAGCATTATCCCCACCAAAGTTAAATCGAAAAAGATATGAGGGGCATGAATTTGTTTGTTGTAAATCCCCTTAACAATCTTTTTAATACGATACTCATGCTTCTCATGCTCAATGATAGATTCCTCTTCTATCAAATCCCAAACATGACTATTATTTTCGCTATTTATAAAAGTACAAGAAAGAGAAAAGTCGCCATTTACTTCTTCGTTAATTTCTAACGATTTGTAATCAGCGACTGGTTCGGATTGAAACTTTTATTAATTGTTTACGCTAGTCATAGTCGCTCAATGGGTCTTGAGGAAAGAAAAAAATATACTTTATCAGACATAGTGAAAGTGAAAAGAAATGCCAAGGAAAAATGTTTAGAAGTGTATTACAACAATGGCCATTGGTTTCATTATTTTTCTAACGGAACTTGGGGTTAAAAATTAAATATAAAAAACTGTTTCTGAACTTGAAAATGATTCAATAAATGAGAAGTTTCTCGAAAAAGAAGAATTAGAGGAGTTTTTAAACGTGGCTAAAAATGAAGGCTTGGAGGGTGATCTGCTCGCTTTCACTATATTAGCCTATACTGGCTTAAGGATAGGGGAAATGCTAGCTTTAAAATGGTCTGACATTGATATGGACGAGCATATATTAAGAGTCATTAAAACTTACTCCAACTACATAAAGAAGAGCAATAAAAAGTAATGAAGGACAACAAGCCTTTCTATGTCGATAATGATTTCATTTTCTCAACAAATGAAGGTTATCCAAAGACTATAAAGCATTTAGCCATAAGGATGCAGCGACTTCTTAAGAAAACATCTATCAAGAAACAAGTAACCCCTCATTCATTCCGACATACTCTCACTTCTCTATTGATTGAAGCTTACGTACACATAAAAGAAATCCAGGAACGCTTAGGCCATTCAGATAATACAACTATGGACATATACGTTGACAAAATACATTAAAAAAGAGGCTTCCCAAAAGTTCGGAGAACTAATGAGAAACCTCTCTCAAAATGTATAATTTAAAAGTCTTGGCACCAAAATGGCATCAAAATTGATGTTTTGTCACTGGAAACCTTGATAAATCAAGGTTTTTTTGTTCAAATTACATCATACCGCCCATTCCACCCATGCCGCCCATATCAGGCATCATTGGTGCGTTGTTTTCTTCTGGCTTGTCAGCGATAACAGCTTCTGTTGTTAAGAACATTGCTGCTACAGATGCTGCGTTTTGAAGTGCTGAACGAGTAACTTTAGTTGGGTCAACGATACCAGCGTCGATCATGTTTACCCACTCGCCGCTTGCAGCGTTGAAGCCAATACCTAGTTCTTCACGCTTTAAGCGATCAACAACGACTGAGCCTTCTAAGCCAGCATTGTGAGCGATCGTGCGAACTGGTTCTTCGATTGCACGTAATACGATGTTAATACCTGTTGCAACATCGCCTTCAGCTTCAAGTGCAGCTACTTTATTGTATACGTTTAGAAGAGCAACTCCTCCACCAGATACAATTCCTTCTTCGACAGCAGCACGAGTTGCATTTAATGCGTCTTCGATACGAAGCTTGCGCTCTTTCAATTCTGTTTCAGTTGCAGCTCCAACTTTCACAACCGCTACTCCGCCAGCAAGCTTAGCTAGGCGCTCTTGTAATTTTTCCTTGTCAAATTCAGAAGTTGTTTCTTCTAATTGAACACGGATTTGGTTTACGCGAGAAGCGATTTGTGCGCTGTCTCCAGAACCTTCAACGATTGTTGTGTTTTCTTTTGTTACAACAACTTTAGAAGCGCGTCCTAATGATTCGATTGTCGCAGATTTAAGGTCACGTCCTAATTCTTCAGTGATTACTTCTCCACCTGTTAGGATCGCAATATCTTCAAGCATTGCTTTACGACGGTCTCCGAAGCCAGGAGCTTTAACAGCAACTGCGTTAAATGTTCCACGAAGTTTGTTAACAACTAGTGTAGCAAGTGCTTCACCTTCAACATCTTCAGCAACAAGCAATAATGGCTTGCCTTGTTGAACAACTTGTTCAAGAACTGGAAGGATTTCTTGAATGCTTGCAATTTTCTTATCAGTGATTAAGATGTATGGATTATCAAGGATTGCTTCCATTTTATCAGAATCTGTTACCATGTAAGGAGATGCATATCCACGGTCGAATTGCATACCTTCTACAACATCAAGTTCTGTTGTGAAGCCTTTAGATTCTTCAATTGTAATAACACCATCGTTGCCAACGCGCTCCATTGCTTCAGCGATTAATTGACCAACTTCTTGATCATCAGAAGAGATAGAAGCAACTTGTGCGATAGACTCTTTTCCTTCGATTGGTTTAGAAATAGATTTTAGTTCTTCAACAGCAGCAGCAACCGCTTTTTCGATTCCTTTACGGATACCCATTGGGTTTGCGCCAGCTGTAACGTTTTTAAGTCCTTCACGGATCATTGCTTGAGCAAGAACGGTTGCAGTAGTTGTACCGTCACCAGCAACATCATTTGTTTTGCTTGCAACTTCAGCAACAAGCTTTGCACCCATGTTTTCGAAAGCATCTTCTAATTCGATTTCTTTCGCGATTGTTACACCATCGTTTGTAATTAATGGTGAACCAAATTTTTTCTCAAGAACCACGTTGCGTCCTTTAGGTCCAAGAGTAACTTTTACTGCATTTGCAAGAGCATCTACACCGCGAAGCATTGAACGGCGAGCATCTTCACTAAATTTAATCTCTTTTGCCATAAATAAAAACCTCCTCGAAATATTTGAACTACGTTTTTAGTTTAGGAATTTAACACTGTGCGGCATTAACCGATAACAGCAAGAATGTCGTTTTCACGTAAAATTAAATATTCTTTGCCTTCGTACTTCACTTCAGTACCAGCATATTTTGAGAAGATAATACGGTCGCCGTTAGCAACTTCAAGGGCTACACGCTCACCATTCTCAAGAACACGGCCAGTTCCAACAGCAACGACTTTACCTTCTTGAGGTTTTTCTTTAGCAGTATCCGGCAATACGATGCCGCTTGCAGTTTTTTCTTCAGTTTCAACAAGCTCGATAATAATTCGATCACCTAGTGGCTTTAACAAGTGAAACAACCTCCTCAATTAATATGTAATTTTTATTATTAGCACTCTAATGACTTGAGTGCTAACACAATTATTATATTAATGAATCTCACATTTATTTGCAAGGGTGAAGCTCAATTTTTTGTAAAAACTTTCTTATCCTCCTTTTTTCAGTATTTACAATTTGAAACAAAAGCCCTTTTATGAGTAAAATAGAGTGAAACTTCAATCAGTGGGAAGTAGGGGTGTTACAGCCCGTTAATCTGTGATAAAGATTAGTTCATTAGTTTTTTTGCCTAGAAAATTTGATTTTATTGTAAGGAGAACAAACATTGAAAAGAGTTTATTGGATTATTCTCATTGCCTATATTGCGATGCATCTTTCCAGTTTGGTCGCTGTGCCACTAATTATTTTTGTAAGCGCCTTTTTTGGTCAAAATCCTGAAGAAATGAGATTATTTGCTGCTACAGCATGGATCGTTTTCAGCTTTTCCGTTACATTAATCATTACATTGCTATTGCTCCGTAAGGAAATGACGAATAAAGACTTAATGAGAGATTCAGCTTCTCCGTTAACTTCAGTTGCATGGGCAATTGGCGGTGTATTTCTAGCGATGATAGCCCAATTGGTTGCCGCCAATATTGAAAGATTGCTTGGGATTGAAATGGGTTCTGAAAACACGCAAGACATTTTAAGACTTATTGAAGCTTCTCCCATTGTCATTCTAGTCAGCTCGATCATCGGGCCAATTCTAGAGGAAATTGTTTTCCGAAAAATTATCTTTGGTACATTATATAAACGACTAAATTTCTTTTTTGCAGGACTTATTAGCTCGATTATTTTTGCTATTGCCCACACTGATTTCAAACATATTCTTCTATACACTGCGATGGGCTTTACGTTTGCTTTCCTTTATGTGAGAACAAAGCGGATTATCGTGCCAATCTTTGCCCATACAGCAATGAATACGCTCGTCGTCTTGATTCAGTTTAATCAAGATAAAATTGAAAACTGGTTAAAGAAAATGGAACAATTTCAAGCCTTTATTGGAGGATTTTTATGAGAAGGTCACCATTAGTTTCAGGTATTTTTTATATTATACTCGGCATCCTCTTCACTTATATTGCTATTCAATACATAGAGAGAGAGCAAGGGTGGGGGATTTTTACTTATTTTCTTATTATCCTGGCAACTTTTGATATCGGTTCAGGTTTGCGCTTGATCGCTTTGCATTTTAGAATGAAACATGATCAACAAAAAAAATGAAGAGGCTGGGACAAAAATATTTTAGCCTATAAAAAAACCGAACTATTTTACGAAAAGACAATTAAGTACTTCGTAATAGTTCGGTTTTTACTTTTTTGGTACGTTGTTCCTTAAAATATCATTCGGTTTTACAAAGTGGAAATTTAGTTATGTCCCAGCCTCTTCTTTTATATGGGAAAATCATTTACCATTTACTACCTTTATCATGAAATTTGCGCTTTTTAATTCTCTTTTTCTGAAGGATAGTGCTTTAAAAAATAGATAAGTGATTGAAGTTCAATAGCAAGGTCAATGTGATGAATTCTAATTGTAGGTGGTACAGAGAGACGTGCAGGTGTAAAATTCAAAATGCCATTAATCGTACTCTGCACGATTCGGTCAACAATCGGTTGGGCAGCTAGAGCTGGTACTGTTAAAATCGCTACTTCTATTTGATGCTCAGCGATAATCTTTTCTAGCGCATCCATATGATAGATTGGTACATCCCCGATCGTTGTACCAACTTTAGTAGGAGATACATCAAATGCTACTTCAATTTTTGTATTATTGTTTTTAAGAAAATTATAATTTAGAAAGGCTGTTCCTAAATTACCTACCCCAATAAGTGCCACTTTCGTAAGTTCATCCTGTGCTAATGTTTTTCGGAAAAACGATAGCAAATAATTGACATTATAGCCATAGCCTTTTTTCCCTAGTGCACCAAAATATGAAAAGTCTCTTCGAATCGTTGCTGAATCAACTTTCACTGCATCACTTAGCTCCGCAGATGAAACTCTAGTCTTGCCTGATGCATGCAAATTTTTGATGAAACGATAATATAGTGGAAGTCTTTTTGCTGTCGCTTGTGGAATCTTAATTGTCTCGTTTGCCATTCCATTTTCCCCTCTCCCAAATGCAGCGTTGAAAAATAAGTTTGCCTTGGCATAATTCCGTCAGATCTTCACCTTCAATTACATACAAGCTAAATTCTTCAATCGTTTTGAGAGAGAGTTTTATTTTCTTGAGCACAAAATAAACCTCTCTCACTGATTTTATTAAAGAATTTCTCTTTTAAAATCACCATTCTTGCCGCCAGTTTTTTCTACTAAATAGGTTTTACCAATAATCATCCCTTTATCAACAGCTTTACACATATCATAAACTGTTAGAGCACATACAGAAGCCGCTGTTAGCGCTTCCATTTCCACACCAGTATTTCCTTTTGTTTTCACGGATGCCATAATTATCAATTTATACTCTTCTTCACGTGGCTCCCATGAGAAGGAGATATCCACACCTGTTAATGGGATTGGGTGACACATTGGAATTAGCTCCCATGTCTTCTTGCAAGCCATGACACCAGCTACTTGAGCAACCGCAAGAACGTCGCCTTTTTTCATTTTGTTTGATGTAATTTTTTCATAGATCTCTTTATTTACAGTAATACTAGAATAAGCTATTGCGGTTCGGAATGTTTCAGGCTTAGCACTGACATCTACCATTTTAGCTCTACCCTCTTGATTAAAATGTGTAAAATCCGCCATATAAAAACCCCTCTCTTTAAAATCATACACTATTTTTATCCAATTGTGAAAGCTATGTATGTTTCTTCACATATCTTTTTTTTTACCCGCAGGCATCCCTTTATTGCCCTACATATATGAATAGGTTACACTATCTCTAGAGTATAGAGGTGAAAGAAATGATTTTATTACAAATAAATCAGCTAGAAAAAAACTTCGGCGCCGATTCTATTTTAACGAATATTAAGCTAGAAGTACAAAATCGAGACCGAATTGCTCTTGTCGGCCGTAATGGAGCCGGTAAGTCTACCCTATTAAAAATAATTGCTGGACAAGTTTCTTATGATGCGGGTGAAATTATCAAGCCAAAAGAAGTAGAAATTGGGTATCTCGCTCAACATACAGGATTAGAATCAGATCGCTCTATTTGGGATGAAATGTTAACCGTTTTCGCTCATTTAAAAAAGCAGGAAAAAGAACTGCGTAAGCTTGAAGAAAAGATGGCAGATCCTGATTTAATTGCCAATCATAAAGAATATGAGCGAATTTTATCTGAATATGACACCCGACAGCTTCAATTTAAAGAACAAGGGGGCTATCAATACGAATCAGATATTCGCTCTGTTCTCCATGGTTTAAACTTTCAATCCTTTAGCTATGATACAAAAATAGCAGCATTGAGCGGTGGGCAGAAAACAAGGCTTGCTCTCGGTAAGCTACTACTGACAAAACCTGATATTTTAATATTGGATGAGCCGACAAACCATCTTGATATTGATACTTTATCGTGGCTAGAACAATATTTACAAGGATATGACGGTGCTATTTTAATCGTATCCCATGATCGATACTTTTTAGATAAGGTCGTCTTGCAAGTTTATGAATTATCAAGAAAACAAATAAAGAAATATATCGGAAATTATAGTGCTTATCTCGAACTGAAGGCAGCAAACTATGAGCGCGATATGAAGCTTTATGAAAAGCAACAACAAGAAGTAGCTAAGCTTGAAGATTTTATTCAACGAAATTTAGTTCGTGCCTCAACGACGAAAAGGGCTCAAAGCAGAAGAAAACAGCTTGAAAGAATGGAGCTTCTTGACCGTCCACAAGGGGATGAAAAGTCAGCAACATTTGGCTTTCAAATCGAGAAACAATCAGGAAATGAAGTATTAAATATTCATTCCGCAACTGTTGGTTATGATGATTTTGCCGTTTCTCAAGCGATTTCCATTCGAATTGCACGTGGTGAAAGCATAGCTCTTGTTGGTCCAAACGGGATCGGAAAATCTACCTTATTAAAAACATTAATTAATCGTTTACCACTAATATCTGGTAGTTTTCAGCTCGGGACTAACGTAACGATCGGCTATTATGATCAAGAACAGGCAGAGCTTTCATCTAATAAAAAAGTGTTAAATGAATTATGGGATGAATATCCACTAAAGCCTGAAAAGGAAATTCGAACAGTGCTTGGGAATTTTCTATTTTCTGGTGATGACGTCTTAAAAACCGTGTCAACTTTAAGCGGAGGAGAAAAGGCACGCTTAGCTTTAGCAAAACTCATGATGCAAAAAGCAAACTTCTTAATTCTTGATGAGCCGACAAACCATCTTGATTTAGATAGTAAAGAGATTTTAGAGAATGCCTTAATTGATTATCCGGGAACGATTCTATTTGTTTCCCACGATCGCTATTTTATTAATCGAATTACAACAAGGGTCATAGAGCTTAGCAGTAATGGAGCGACTGAATATCTTGGTGATTATGATTACTATGTCGAAAAGAAGCGGGAGCAAGCTGAGCTTAAAGCTTTAGAAAATGAAGAAAGCTCTTCTACCAACTACGATACAAACAAGGAAACAAGCAATTATCAGCTTCAGAAAGAAGCAAAGAGACTTGAAAGACAAAAACAAAGAAGATTAGAAGAAGTGGAAAGGCAGATTGAAGAACTAGAACAATTCATCCTCGAGCAAGAGCAGCTTTTATGCGAGCCGGAAATTTATCAAGACCATGAAAAAGTACTTGAGATTACAAATAAAAGTAATAATGCGAAAGCAGAACTAGAACATTTAGTAGAAGAATGGACAGAATTGGCAAGTGAATAGCAGCAGAATCAACTAATTGTTATTCACATAGTTATTCACAATAAAAACACTTAAATATAAGGTTTCCACATGTTTTTCCACATTATCCACAATGAAACACCATTGTTATCCACAATATTAACAATGAAAGTGAATAATGACCGTTTTATCCACAAAGAAAGCTCTCAATTTGAATGAGAGCTTTCTTCTATCTTTCATTAGTTGTGGATAGTAATATCTAATCCTGGATTCGCATTTAATGCGAGCGATGACCGTACTCCTTTTTCAAATAAAACACTACCTGCAGCTGCAATCATCGCTGCATTATCTGTACAGAGTGATAGTGGGGGTATGATGAGCTTTACATCTGGAATTTTTGCGAACTCCTCTTCTAAAGCTGAGCGCAATCCTTTATTTGCTGCTACCCCACCTGCTAATAAAACTTGCTTTACCTTAAATTCTTCTGTAGCTCTAATTGTTTTTCTAACAAGAACATCAATCACACTTTGTTGAAAGCTTGCAGCCAAATCTTCAGGCTTAATCACTTCTCCACGCTGTTCTGCGTTGTGGACGGTGTTAATAACTGCTGACTTTAATCCACTGAAACTAAAATCATATGATCCATCTTCAAGCCAAGCTCTCGGCAAGGTAATAGAAGGCTCTCCTTGTTGAGCAAGTTTATCAATATGTGGACCTCCAGGGTAAGGCAAGTCTAATGTACGAGCAACTTTATCATATGCTTCTCCTGCAGCATCATCTCTTGTTTCTCCGATGACTTCAAAGTGTCCATGTTCTTTCATGTATACTAATTCGGTATGTCCACCCGAAACGACGAGAGAAAGCAAGGGAAACTCCATTTCTGATATAAGACGATTCGCATAAATATGCCCAGATATATGATGAACACCAACTAGAGGAATGCTATGAGCAAATGAAATCGCTTTTGCCGCATTCACACCTATTAGTAATGCACCGACAAGACCTGGACCTTCTGTTACTGCAATCGCGTCTAAGTCTTCATACTTAACATTAGCCTGCTTTAATGCTTCTTCTAATACAATCGTCATTTGTTCTACATGGTGGCGAGAAGCAATCTCCGGAACGACACCCCCAAATCTTTTATGGCTTTCAATTTGGGAAGCAACAATATTGGCCACAATTTCCCTGCCATTTTTGACGATGGCTACGGCTGTTTCATCACAGCTTGTCTCAATTCCCATTATCCATTGGTCTTTTTTCATTGTAAATTCACCCACATTACTAACGCATCCTCTTGATTATCTGTATAATACCGTTTTCGAATTCCTCCGTCTTGGAAACCGAGCTTGCGGTATAAAGATTGAGCTATCTGATTTGTCACCCGAACTTCAAGTGTCATTGTCTTTACATCTCTTTCAACCGCAAGCTCCATGACCTTTCGCATTAATGCTTCCCCAAGCTTTCTCCCACGATATTGCGGTAATATTGCGATATTCGTGATATGTGCTTCATCTATGATAATCCAAACCCCGCAATAGCCAATAATTTTCCCTTCCTCTTCTATACCAACGTAAACAGCATATTGATTGGCAGAAAATTCATTTTGAAAAGCTTGCTTCGTCCATGGCAGTGTAAAGGATGCATGCTCAATTTCTAGAATTTCATCAATATCATTTTCATTTAAAAATCGAAAAGTTAGCGATTGATTCATTTTGTTACTTCCTTATCGTGTTTGCTTTTTTTCTTCATTCGCTTTTAACCAATTGAATTCAGCCTCTGCTAACCGAATATAATTAGGTACGAACGAATGGACATCTTCTGGTTCTCTATCCATTCCTAATAAAGCTAGCTCTGCTGGTCGTGGATTTTGTTCTGTCATTTCAGCAAAAACAGCTTGATCCCCTAGCTTCTCTTTTATGATAGGACGATGAAGAGACAAATCATTCCCGATAAATAAAATTTTTGCATCCTGCATGGCTAATTCTTCAGACCAGCTGCTAGATAAAAGCAACTGATCTTTCTTTAATGTCATTATTTTTCCTGACTGAAATTGATAAAGTCCTGTATAAATTTGTCCTCTCCTCGCATCAAATAGCGGCGAAACAACTCCATCAAAATAGCGACCTACAGAAGCAGCTAATGTTTCTAAGCTGGATACACCAACTAATGGAATATTCAATGTCCACGCCAATGTTTTCGCAATTGTAACCCCGATTCTAACTCCCGTATAGGAGCCTGGACCTTTTGCGACAACAATTCTTTCAAGTTCTGCCGGCTGGATGTCACAATCCTTCATCAATGTTTCAATGGCAGGCATCACACGTACAGAATGGTTCTTCTTTAAATTTGTGATATATTCACCTTTCACTTGCTCTCCATCTATTAGAGCTACACCTAACGCATAATTCGATGTATCAATGGATAGTACCTTCATATTAATAGCTCCTTACATAACCCCTCATATCTCTTACCCTTTGGCTTTAAAACAATTTTTCTCGCATCATTCCCACGAGCATATATGTAAATGGTTAATAACTCCTCAGGCAGCTGTTCCGCAATTAAATGAGCCCATTCAACAACTGTTACCCCATCACCTTCAAAATACTCTTCAAACCCAAGATCCTCGAACGAATCTTCCACTCGGTAGACATCCATATGATAAAGCGGCAGTCGACCGTGATACTCTTTTATAATCGTAAAGGTTGGGCTATTTACATTCTTTTTTATCTCTAGGCCCAGTGCCAAACCTTTCGTAAACGTCGTTTTCCCCGCTCCAAGGTCACCTTCTAAAGCGATCACATCGCCTGCTTCAAGCAAGCTTGCGAGTCTTTTGGAAAAATGAAATGTTTCTTCAGGTCCATTTGTATAAAATTCAAATTGCTCCATCTATTAATCACCTTTTTATCATCAATATCCCAATTATTCTTTAAGAATTAGAAAATTTGGCATCATCTTGTTCTTCGGGGAATGCCCTAGTAATGCTAATACAATTTTATCATTATATTCCGATTAGCTAAAAAAACCTTAGGATTATTCCTAAGGAATATCATCTAGTTTATAGTGTACATGATTTTAAATCGATGAGCAAAAAAACAAAAAATGTTTAGAAAAACATGACTTTCTGAACGAGAACAATGCCGATAATTTTCTTAGCCTCAAGGAATTATCGACTTGTCCAGGTTAGGTTAGCGTATTTTTCATTGGGACTCTTTTCAATTTTAGTCCCATATGATAGGTCTTTCCAAACCAATCATTCTTAAGTATTGTAAAAATTGACCTGCGTGTACGGCATCATGGTAGGCAATCCGTAAAAGCATGTCGCCTAAATATCGCTGATAGCCGACATCACTTCGATCAATAAGTCTTGACTCTAACTCTTCTAAAGAGAGAGATTGAATATAATCGATAAAATCGGCAAAATATATTTCTGATAATTCTATCTCCTCTTTAATAGTAGTTATAGGCACTTTATCGTATGGAGCAGGTGCTTCTGTTTTAACAGATCCATTGTTTTTTAAGATCATATGATAATGGAAGCTTGCACTCCATACATGACGAATCATTTCCCCAAAGGACAACGCCTCTTTATCTGGTCTCCAAGTAATCCAGCTATCAGGAAGTGATTCCCATAATTTTATAGAGCGTCGACGTGTTTCTTTTAAGTTCAATATCGTCAGATCAATTGCATTCATCATTATTTCCCCCTTGAATTAGATTCAAGGTAATTGTATCAATAATACATTTAGGGTATCATCAAAATATGAATGTATATCCGAATATCTCATATATTGCCAAACTAATTGGTGAACCAACAAGAGCAATCATATTGGATTGTTTAATGAATGGTCAAGCACTACCGGCTAGTGAATTAGCTTATAAAGCAAAAGTGTCACATCCAACCATTAGTTCCCATCTTTCAAAATTGGTCGAAGGTAATCTAATTATTGTGGAACAACATGGTAGACATCGATATTTCCGGCTTGCTAATGAAGAGGTAGCTGAAGTTCTCGAAAAATTGGGGACAATCGCACCTTCTGTTAAAGTTCGCTCATTGCGTCAGTCGGATCAACTAAAACAAGTTCGCCATGCTCGGACATGTTACGATCATCTAGCTGGGGAACTTGGTGTGAAGGTTGCTGAGGTACTACTTGATAGGGAATTCATAACTTTAAAAGATAAGGAATATGTTGTAACTGAACAAGGGAAAAAATGGTTTCTTCAATTTGGAATCAATATCGAAGAGGCAAATACAAAAAGGAGGACATTTGCAAAACCCTGTCTCGATTGGAGTGAAAGACGTTATCATATTTCCGGTTGGTTAGGATCTACGATAGCCACTTGTTTTTTTAACAATGGATGGATTACAAAAACAGAAAAGAATCGGGCGGTCCATCTCACAAAAAAAGGCACAAAAGCATTACAAGATCAGTTTGGAATTGAAATTAATGTAGAAGAGAAAAAATTGGTTTAAACCTATCAGTCCGTCAAATGACGGGCTCTTCTATTTCCCTGTCGAATTTAGTCCTCTGGATGCCTTCTTTTATCCTTACAGTAGAAAAATCCTACCATTTACTTCAATAAAAAAAACGAAACATCGTTTCGTTTTGAATGACTTTATAAAAATGGCGGTCCGGACGGGACTCGAACCCGCGACCTCCTGCGTGACAGGCAGGCATTCTAACCAACTGAACTACCGGACCAAATTGCGGGGACAGGATTTGAACCTGCGACCTTCGGGTTATGAGCCCGACGAGCTACCGAACTGCTCCACCCCGCGATAGTATTATTTAAAAAACTTGTTCATGCTTTAATTATGCGTTAAACCGCCCCGATTTCAGGGAGATTATTCAAGTAGCAGCTCAATCGGTGCGCTGAAGAATTTCCTTCGAAGCATATTCGATCGTGCTCCACCCCGCGATAATATTATTGATAAAAAATTGTAAAAGCTTAGCGGCGTCCTACTCTCACAGGGGGAGAGCCCCCAACTACCATCGGCGCTGAGAAGCTTAACTTCCGTGTTCGGGATGGGAACGGGTGTGACCTTCTCGCTATCGCCACTAAACTTTTTATTAAATTGAGGTTTCGTTCCCTCAAAACTAGATAATAAGAAGAAGAAAGAGTAATCTTAAAGCGTGTCCAGCTCCAGTGCCTAGGGGCTCGAGGTCTTAAGCCAATCCGTCAAGAAGGTTAAAGTACAACCTTCTCGCCGTCTCGTCTTAAGCTTGTCGCCCCTAAGCAAGGCACTTCCGCTTTTCGTTTTTGGTTAAGTCCTCGACCGATTAGTATTTGTCAGCTCCACGTGTCACCACGCTTCCACCTCAAACCTATCAACCTGATCATCTTTCAGGGGTCTTACTAGCTTGCGCTATGGGAAATCTCATCTCGAGGGGGGCTTCATGCTTAGATGCTTTCAGCACTTATCCCGTCCGCACATAGCTACCCAGCTATGCCTTTGGCAAGACAACTGGTACACCAGCGGTGCGTCCATCCCGGTCCTCTCGTACTAAGGACAGCTCCTCTCAAATTTCCTGCGCCCACGACGGATAGGGACCGAACTGTCTCACGACGTTCTGAACCCAGCTCGCGTACCGCTTTAATGGGCGAACAGCCCAACCCTTGGGACCGACTACAGCCCCAGGATGCGATGAGCCGACATCGAGGTGCCAAACCTCCCCGTCGATGTGGACTCTTGGGGGAGATAAGCCTGTTATCCCCGGGGTAGCTTTTATCCGTTGAGCGATGGCCCTTCCATGCGGAACCACCGGATCACTAAGCCCGACTTTCGTCCCTGCTCGACTTGTAGGTCTCGCAGTCAAGCTCCCTTGTGCCTTTACACTCTACGAATGATTTCCAACCATTCTGAGGGAACCTTTGGGCGCCTCCGTTACTCTTTAGGAGGCGACCGCCCCAGTCAAACTGCCCACCTGACACTGTCTCCCGCCCCGATAAGGGGCGCGGGTTAGAATTTCAATACAGCCAGGGTAGTATCCCACCGATGCCTCCACCGAAGCTGGCGCTCCGGCTTCCTAGGCTCCTACCTATCCTGTACAAGCTGTACCGAAATTCAATATCAGGCTACAGTAAAGCTCCACGGGGTCTTTCCGTCCTGTCGCGGGTAACCTGCATCTTCACAGGTACTATAATTTCACCGAGTCTCTCGTTGAGACAGTGCCCAGATCGTTACGCCTTTCGTGCGGGTCGGAACTTACCCGACAAGGAATTTCGCTACCTTAGGACCGTTATAGTTACGGCCGCCGTTTACTGGGGCTTCAATTCAGAGCTTCGCTTACGCTAACCCCTCCTCTTAACCTTCCAGCACCGGGCAGGCGTCAGCCCCTATACTTCGCCTTGCGGCTTCGCAGAGACCTGTGTTTTTGCTAAACAGTCGCCTGGGCCTATTCACTGCGGCTCATCCGGGCTATTCACCCAAATGAGCACCCCTTCTCCCGAAGTTACGGGGTGATTTTGCCGAGTTCCTTAACGAGAGTTCTCTCGCTCACCTTAGGATTCTCTCCTCGCCTACCTGTGTCGGTTTGCGGTACGGGCACCTGTTACCTCGCTAGAGGCTTTTCTTGGCAGTGTGGATTCAGGAACTTCGGTACTCTATTTCCCTCGCCGTCACAGCTCAGCCTTCACGATAATGGGATTTGCCTCATTATCAGCCTAACTGCTTGGACGCGCTATTCCAGCAGCGCGCTTACCCTATCCTCCTGCGTCCCCCCATTGCTCAAACGGTAATTTGGTGGTACAGGAATATCAACCTGTTGTCCATCGCCTACGCTTTTCAGCCTCGGCTTAGGTCCCGACTAACCCTGAGCGGACGAGCCTTCCTCAGGAAACCTTAGGCATTCGGTGGATGGGATTCTCACCCATCTTTCGCTACTCATACCGGCATTCTCACTTCTAAGCGCTCCACTAGTCCTTACGGTCTAGCTTCAACGCCCTTAGAACGCTCTCCTACCACGGACACCATACGGTGTCCATCCACAGTTTCGGTGATACGTTTAGCCCCGGTACATTTTCGGCGCAGAGTCACTCGACCAGTGAGCTATTACGCACTCTTTAAATGGTGGCTGCTTCTAAGCCAACATCCTGGTTGTCTAAGCAACTCCACATCCTTTTCCACTTAACGTATACTTTGGGACCTTAACTGGTGGTCTGGGCTGTTTCCCTCTTGACTACGGATCTTATCACTCGCAGTCTGACTCCCATGGATAAGTCTTTGGCATTCGGAGTTTGTCTGAATTCGGTAACCCGATGGGGGCCCCTAGTCCAAACAGTGCTCTACCTCCAAGACTCTTACTACATGAGGCTAGCCCTAAAGCTATTTCGGAGAGAACCAGCTATCTCCAAGTTCGATTGGAATTTCTCCGCTACCCACACCTCATCCCCGCACTTTTCAACGTGCGTGGGTTCGGTCCTCCATCCAGTGTTACCTGGACTTCAACCTGGACATGGGTAGGTCACCTGGTTTCGGGTCTACGACCACATACTACATTCGCCCTATTCAGACTCGCTTTCGCTGCGGCTCCGTCTTCTCAACTTAACCTCGCATGTAATCGTAACTCGCCGGTTCATTCTACAAAAGGCACGCCATCACCCGTTAATGGGCTCTGACTACTTGTAGGCACACGGTTTCAGGAACTATTTCACTCCCCTTCCGGGGTGCTTTTCACCTTTCCCTCACGGTACTGGTTCACTATCGGTCACTAGGGAGTATTTAGCCTTGGGAGATGGTCCTCCCTGCTTCCGACGGGATTTCACGTGTCCCGCCGTACTCAGGATCCACTCTGGAGGGAACGAAGTTTCAACTACAGGGCTTTTACCTTCTCTGGCCGGCCTTTCCAGACCTGTTCATTTACCTCATTCCTTTGTAACTCCGTGTAGAGTGTCCTACAACCCCAAGAGGCAAGCCTCTTGGTTTGGGCTAATCCCGTTTCGCTCGCCGCTACTCAGGGAATCGCGTTTGCTTTCTCTTCCTCCGGGTACTTAGATGTTTCAGTTCCCCGGGTCTGCCTTCTCTACCCTATGTATTCAGGTAAAGATACTGTTCCATTACGAACAGCGGGTTCCCCCATTCGGAAATCTCCGGATCAAAGCTTACTTACAGCTCCCCGAAGCATATCGGTGTTAGTCCCGTCCTTCATCGGCTCCTAGTGCCTAGGCATTCACCGTGCGCCCTTTCTAACTTAACCTTGTTCGGTCAATGATAAGCTGCGCATCTCTTCGTCATCTTCACTCGTCAACATCCTCACGTACAAACTACGTACGTTCCGGTGTTTCCTCACTCGATTCCTCGATCTGCTTGCTTCTCATTGCCCTCACGGTTTGTAAATAGACTAGTTTTAACTAGCAATTACGCTCGTGATTGGTTTTTACTCTATTAAATAATAGAGAGAAATACTAAAATGGCGATTACTCGGTTTTTCTTCTTCTTTCATTATCTAGTTTTCAAGGAACGAGGCTACTGACTTCAATCACATCGTGAATAAGCTTCTAAGATAAAGCTTCGTGCTGCCTTGCGACGAGCTGAAGAATTACTTCCTCGAATATGCTGTGGCGCAGGAGCAAATACTCTTTACATTCACGAATTAATATAAAGTTAAGCAGCTATTTCATCTTACTTACGTAAGACAATTAAGAGAGATTGTTCTCTCAAAACCGAACGAACAAATGACGTCTTTTTATGAAGTTTCCACTTCATTTTCCTTAGAAAGGAGGTGATCCAGCCGCACCTTCCGATACGGCTACCTTGTTACGACTTCACCCCAATCATCTGTCCCACCTTAGGCGGCTGGCTCCAAAAGGTTACCCCACCGACTTCGGGTGTTACAAACTCTCGTGGTGTGACGGGCGGTGTGTACAAGGCCCGGGAACGTATTCACCGCGGCATGCTGATCCGCGATTACTAGCGATTCCGGCTTCATGCAGGCGAGTTGCAGCCTGCAATCCGAACTGAGAATGGTTTTATGGGATTGGCTTAACCTCGCGGTCTCGCAGCCCTTTGTTCCATCCATTGTAGCACGTGTGTAGCCCAGGTCATAAGGGGCATGATGATTTGACGTCATCCCCACCTTCCTCCGGTTTGTCACCGGCAGTCACCTTAGAGTGCCCAACTGAATGCTGGCAACTAAGATCAAGGGTTGCGCTCGTTGCGGGACTTAACCCAACATCTCACGACACGAGCTGACGACAACCATGCACCACCTGTCACTCTGTCCCCCGAAGGGGAAAGCCCTATCTCTAGGGTTGGCAGAGGATGTCAAGACCTGGTAAGGTTCTTCGCGTTGCTTCGAATTAAACCACATGCTCCACCGCTTGTGCGGGCCCCCGTCAATTCCTTTGAGTTTCAGCCTTGCGGCCGTACTCCCCAGGCGGAGTGCTTAATGCGTTTGCTGCAGCACTAAGGGGCGGAAACCCCCTAACACTTAGCACTCATCGTTTACGGCGTGGACTACCAGGGTATCTAATCCTGTTCGCTCCCCACGCTTTCGCGCCTCAGTGTCAGTTACAGACCAGAAAGTCGCCTTCGCCACTGGTGTTCCTCCACATCTCTACGCATTTCACCGCTACACGTGGAATTCCACTTTCCTCTTCTGCACTCAAGTTCCCCAGTTTCCAATGACCCTCCCCGGTTGAGCCGGGGGCTTTCACATCAGACTTAAGGAACCACCTGCGCGCGCTTTACGCCCAATAATTCCGGACAACGCTTGCCACCTACGTATTACCGCGGCTGCTGGCACGTAGTTAGCCGTGGCTTTCTGGTTAGGTACCGTCAAGGTACCGGCAGTTACTCCGATACTTGTTCTTCCCTAACAACAGAGTTTTACGATCCGAAAACCTTCATCACTCACGCGGCGTTGCTCCGTCAGACTTTCGTCCATTGCGGAAGATTCCCTACTGCTGCCTCCCGTAGGAGTCTGGGCCGTGTCTCAGTCCCAGTGTGGCCGATCACCCTCTCAGGTCGGCTACGCATCGTTGCCTTGGTGAGCCGTTACCTCACCAACTAGCTAATGCGCCGCGGGCCCATCTGTAAGTGATAGCTAAAGCCATCTTTCAGCTTTTCCTCATGGGAGGAAAAGAGTTATCCGGTATTAGCTCCGGTTTCCCGAAGTTATCCCCGTCTTACAGGCAGGTTGCCCACGTGTTACTCACCCGTCCGCCGCTAACTTTTGGGAGCAAGCTCCCGCAAGTTCGCTCGACTTGCATGTATTAGGCACGCCGCCAGCGTTCGTCCTGAGCCAGGATCAAACTCTCCAATAAGATGAGACTTCCTTCGCGGAGTGTTTTTCCCCGTGATGGTTAGTCGAATCAATCGGGTATTTACGGGCAGTTATCCGCAAGGATATTACTGCGCGTTAATACGCGATAAGATGCGAGTTGATTAGCTCATAAATTGTCTTTTCAAAAAAGACTAAAGATTTAACGTTGACGTTTTTGTTCGTTCAGTTTTCAAAGAACAAAGCTACTTCTATGATTTATCTTCATGAATAACCTTCCACGAATAACTTCATGGAGCTTTGCGACGAGGTGAGGAGTCACTTCCTCGGGTATGCTACGGCGCAGGAGCAAGGTTTTTAATGAAGAAAACCCAATAACTATTAAACATTGCTTGTAATTTCATTTGGAGCGGGTGAAGGGAATCGAACCCTCATCAACAGCTTGGAAGGCTGTGGTTTTACCACTAAACTACACCCGCAAATATTTTAAATGGTCGGGAAGACAGGATTCGAACCTGCGACCCCTTGGTCCCAAACCAAGTGCTCTACCAAGCTGAGCTACTTCCCGAGCTTAATATGAGGAGTCTTTTCTAAGTTGTTACTAATCGCGTTTGCGTTTTAAAATGGCGCGCCCGAAAGGAGTCGAACCCATAACCTTCTGATCCGTAGTCAGACGCTCTATCCAATTGAGCTACGGGCGCATTCTCAAAGCGACTTATCTAGTATATTTCATACTGTTTAAATTGTCAACAGTTTTTTTTGGTGCGGCCGAGAGGACTTGAACCTCCACGGGGTTGCCCCCACTAGGCCCTCAACCTAGCGCGTCTGCCATTCCGCCACGACCGCATAATTAAGCGACGAAATTCATTATATCATTAATTAGCATGATATTCAACTAGTAATTATTGGTGCGGGTGAAGGGAGTCGAACCCCCACGCCTCGCGGCGCTAGATCCTAAGTCTAGTGCGTCTGCCAATTCCGCCACACCCGCAAAAAAAATGGTGAGCCATGCAGGATTCGAACCTGCGACCCTCTGATTAAAAGTCAGATGCTCTACCGACTGAGCTAATGGCTCTAATAAAATATTGTTTCCTAAACTTTATTTGCGGTAATAAACGTGCGTCAAATCCCTTTGTGATTTGTTGCAGATTTTAAAAGCTTACCATTCACTGAAGATTTGCTTCGTAGCTGTAATCTTTTAAAATCCTCTACCGACCGAGCTAATGGCTCATCATAAAATAAAAAAATGGCTGGGCTAGCTGGATTCGAACCAGCGCATGACGGAGTCAAAGTCCGTTGCCTTACCGCTTGGCTATAGCCCAATAAATAATTACCGCAGACATATTTATAAATAATAAATCTTCAATTGTCGATATTTAAAATAAATCCGGAAATGAACTTCATTATAAGATGGCGGTCCGGACGGGACTCGAACCCGCGACCTCCTGCGTGACAGGCAGGCATTCTAACCAACTGAACTACCGGACCAATTAAGTATGTCTAGTTTATAACACCTTGGTTCTATACTAACCTCACTAAAATAAGGTGTCATAGCGTATCTGGTGACCCGTACGGGATTCGAACCCGTGTTACCGCCGTGAAAGGGCGGTGTCTTAACCGCTTGACCAACGGGCCGTATTTTTTGAATATTCTGGCGGAAAAGGAGGGATTTGAACCCTCGCGCCGCTCGCGCGACCTACACCCTTAGCAGGGGCGCCTCTTCAGCCTCTTGAGTACTTCCCCAAAATGGCTCCGCAGGTAGGATTCGAACCTACGACCGTTCGGTTAACAGCCGAATGCTCTACCACTGAGCTACTGCGGAATAGTTAATGTTAACTTTTAAAGTTAACTAGTAGTAATAGTTGTGCTCCAAAGCCCTACGGTCTTTGTCGCAGATTGCTACAGCTAGCCTTTCTTTGAAGAATCGCTCTGAACTGCTAGCTTCCGCAATCTACTGCGGAATAACTATCATCTTTTCGACTCTTCCAATTATAAAAACTTGCCTATTAAAAGTCAAGAATGTTTTTTTAAAAAATCTTACACTGGAATAACATTATTTTTTAAATGCAAACATCTATATTTATCCTATCGTTAATTCCTGTTTCATCATTAATTTCCCCCTACATTTCCCGCATACGTATTTTTGCGTGTTCATTCTTTTCTTTCGTTTGTAGACTTGTCCACAGTCTTTACAAATATAAAAGATTACTTTACGACTTACATTTCTTCTAGGCTGATCAGGCAGAACCGAACAAAAACGTGGTGCTCCAACTTCTTTCATTAAAAACTTGAAGTCTTGATCTTTATGTTTATATCCTTTTCCTTCTATATGAAGATGATAATGACAAAGCTCGTGCTTAATAATACCACATAATTCATTATGACCTAGCTGCTCAAAATACTTCCTATTTATTTCAATATGATGGGTGTCTAACATATAGCGCCCGCCTGTAGAACGAAGTCTCGGATTGAAATATGCTTTATGTCTAAATTGCTTACGAAAGCTCTTCATAGAGATATTCTCAACAAGCCTTTGCAATTCCAAATCATCCATCTTTTTCTATTCCCTTCATTAATAGTGCGAACATGACAACCTATTATAGCATACATTATATATACCCTTAATAATGGGCAGTGTTTTTGAATTCGTGCTTGCACTCACATTCAAGTAAGCTTTTCCAAACGGGTTGCCCAGTAAAAAACAACGAACATATATCAATGGTAAAGTGATATCTGTGCCATTTTATTTGATTAACATCAGGGAGGTACTCAAAATGCCTGTATGGTTCCAAAATCAAATTCAACGTGCTTTTTTGGAAAAAGATCGTTCTCAAATAAAACTATTGAATCAATGCTGGTTTTTCTATAGAAAAAAACATTGCTCATAGAAAAGCTCCAGCGCCTTGGTCAGCGACGTATAAAACAACACCGAAAAGAAAAAAGCTGCGAGCATGAACTTAATGTTTACTCGCAGCTAGACAACCTACCTATATCCGTATTTCCTTTATTCAGTCGGGGAGAGCATCGTTAAGGCTACTCTTCCTTTATTCTTATCAACAGAATCAACCCATACCGTTACAACATCGCCAACTGAAACAACATCTAACGGATGTTTCACAAATTGACGACTTAATTTAGATATATGAACAAGTCCATCTTGTTTGACACCAACATCAATAAAAGCACCGAAATCGACCACATTACGAACGGTTCCTTGAAGCTCCATCCCAGCATGCAAGTCCTCTAATTGGAGTACATCTTTCTTTAAAAGAGGTTTTGGTAAATCATCTCGTGGATCCCGTTCTGGTCTTACTAATGCAACGATAATATCCTTTAATGTTAACTCACCAATTCCAAGTTCTTGCGCAGTTTCTGAAACATCGAGCTTTGAGAGTGCGTCTTTTAATGCTTGATTACCTAAATCTTTTGTTTTAAAACCACAATTTTTAAGCAGCTTTGTTACTTCCGGGTAACTTTCCGGGTGGATTCCTGTCCGATCTAATGGTTCTGTCCCATCAATAATTCGTAAAAATCCAATTGCTTGCTCATATGTTTTCGCTCCAAGGCGTGGAATCTTCTTAAGTTGCTTACGATTTTCGAACTTTCCTTCCCCTTCACGCATTTTTACAATATTATTCGCAACCGTCTTTGATAACCCTGCTACATATTGCAGCAATGATGATGAAGCCGTATTAACGTTTACTCCTACTTGGTTAACAGCTGTTTCTACAACAAATGTTAATGATTCCGAGAGTCGCTTTTGAGAAACATCGTGTTGATATTGTCCTACACCAACAGACTTCGGATCGATTTTTACTAATTCTGCCAATGGGTCTTGCAGACGGCGGGCAATAGAAACCGCACTTCTTTCTTCTACTTGAAGCTCAGGAAATTCCTCTCTTGCTAAATCTGAAGCGGAATAAACACTCGCTCCTGCTTCATTGACAATTAAATAGTAAATTTCGTCCTTCATTTCTTTCAAAATGTCAGCAATAAACTGTTCTGTTTCTCGAGAAGCTGTTCCATTTCCAATGGCAACCATTTTCACTTTAAATGTCGTTAAAATTTCAATGATTTGTGCTTTCGCTTCTTTCGCTTTAGAAACAGGCGGATGCGGATAAATGACAGAAATTTTGAGAACTTTCCCTGTTTCATCAACTACTGCGAGCTTACAACCAGTCCGGTATGCTGGATCGACTGCCAACACCACTCTCCCTTTTAAAGGTGGCTGCAATAATAATTTTCGTAAATTTTCCGAAAAAATCATAATCGCTTGCTCTTCTGCTTTTTCCGTTAACTCATTGCGAATCTCGCGCTCAATGGATGGCTGAATTAGTCGCTTATAGCCATCTTCATATGCCTCTTTTACAAATACCGCAGCAGGAGATTGTTCATTCTTTATCCACTTTTTGTGGAGGTATTTCAAGATAAATTCGATATCTGGTTTGATGGCAATTCGTAAGATATCTTCCTTTTCACCACGGTTTAATGCTAACGTTCGATGAGGTACAATTTTAGCGATCGGCTCTTCGTATTCATAATACATTTCAAATACTTTTTTCTCATCATTTGAAGCATCTTTTACGGTTGACTCAATCATGCCTTTTTTGGCTGTTTCGTAGCGAACCCACTTTCGAGTATCTGCGTCATCTGACACCCATTCTGCAATAATGTCCTTCGCACCTGCTATTACATCTTCTGCCGTAAGTACTTCTTTCTCATCTGAAAGAAATTCGTTTGCCTTTTCTTCAAGAGATGTTGCAAACGGAAAGGTTAGCAGCCATTCAGCAAAAGGTTCCAATCCCTTTTCCTTCGCAACTGTCGCCTTCGTTCTTCTTTTCTGTTTGTATGGGCGATATAAATCTTCAATTTCCTGCAGTTTAACAGCCTTTTGAATTTGACTACTTAATTCCTCTGTTAACTTTCCTTGTTCATCTATTAGACGAATAACTTCCTCTTTACGCTGTTCTAAGTTCTGGATGTATTGCCAGCGTTCCATAATATCACGAATTTGGACCTCATCTAGTGCACCAGTATGTTCTTTCCGATAACGTGCAATGAAAGGGACTGTATTTCCCTCTTCGAGAAGGTCAATCGTGTTTCTTACCTGTTTTAGTGATAAAGATTGCTCAGAAGCAATCATTTTTAAAATTTGCTCTTGATTTACCGTCGTTTTGTCCAAAATCTTACCTCCAACTTTTACGACCTACTTTCTATATTACCAAAACCCTATAGAAGTTTCACATTAGGTTAATATAGTGGTCAAAGATTTTTCACAAAAAAAAACAAGCATAATATGCTTGCCAGTTTAAAAAATCCGTATGCTAATATGAAAATTAAAATTCAATAAGACCTAAACTAATCTGTACGGCTTCATCCACTTTTTCCATCATTTCGTCATCGAGATGGGTAATTTTATCAGTTAAGCGCTGTTTATCAATTGTGCGGATTTGCTCTAATAAAATAACCGAATCTCGTTCAAAGCCATAACGTTTCGCATCAATTTCAACATGAGTAGGGAGCTTAGCTTTTTGGATTTGAGCAGTGATCGCTGCAACTATTACTGTGGGACTGAACCGATTCCCGATATCGTTCTGGATGACAAGTACTGGACGGACTCCACCTTGCTCTGAACCAACAACTGGGGATAGGTCTGCAAAATAAACGTCACCACGTTTCACATTCAAAGGTTTACCCTCCGCTTACTAGACGTTCAACTGTATGTTCTGCCTCGAATTCTGCTTGAAATGCCTCAGATGCAATCGTCAAGTTTAATTTCGCCATCTCCATATAGCCGCGTCTCATAGACTCACGAATTTGTCTCTTCTTCCGCTCGCGCAAATACATTTTGGTTGCTTGATAAATGAATTCACTCCGATTTACGTTTTCCTGCTTTACAAAGCCATCTAACTCGGTTACAAGATGTTGCGGTAATTTCACCATAATCTCTGTTGTTGCGCTGGACTCAGACACAAACGAACACCTCCACCATCACTACACACCATTTTATATCTACCAATTTTTATATTACCATCATTCAAGCTTAAAGCAAAGAAGATTTATCAATTCTTCTGTATTATCAGCCTAAAAATCGGTCTTTTATTCATGGTTATGATGAAAATAAAAATATAGTTAAAAATCTCTCTTAACATAAAGGATTCATAATGTTAATGACTTTCCCATTTCTTTTGTATACTCGCGGAATTCTGCTCGTAATCATACAAGGTATTTCATAATTAATGGTTTCAAGCTTTTCCGCTATTTCTTCTAACGTAATCATTTCATTCCCTTGCTTCCCTATTAGCGTAACGGCTGTTCCGACCGGCAACTGTGATGGGAGCTTGATCATACATTGGTCCATACAAATCCTCCCAACAATCGGGGCTCTTTTGCCATCTACAAGCACTTCCTGCCCTTGAAGCTTCCGTAGCCATCCGTCGGCATAACCAATTGGCAACGTGCCAATCCATTCGTCCTCCATAGCTTCATATGTTGCACCATAACTAATTTTTTCACCTTTTTGGATCTTTTTAACATGAACGAGTTTAGTATGAAGTGAAAATGCCGCTTTAAGTGGAAAAGGTAAAAGTGATGTTATTTCGGGTGATGGTGTTAATCCGAACATCGAAATGCCCGTTCTAACTGCATTTAAATGCGTTTCTGGAAATCTAAGGGTAGCAGCACTATTTCCTGAATGAACAAATTTAGGTCTTTCACTTAGCCAAGTAAGCATTTCCTGAAAACAACTCATTTGTCGTTCAAAATAGGTAGTATCTAGTGCGTCAGACGTGGAAAAATGAGTGTAGACACCTTCTAAATAAATACGAGGATCGTTTTTCGCTAATTTCTCAAGTTCTTCTAATGTTTCCCTACTACGAATTCCTAATCTTCCCATCCCTGTATCAAGTTCTAAATGAATCGTTAATTGGGAGGTCAGCGAAGTTTTTGCCTTTCTTAACCACTCTTCTTGAAAAACAGTTAAGGTTATATTATTTTCTGCTGCAATTGATGCATCCTCTGGTCGGCAGGCTCCTAATACTAAGATCGGAGCTGAAACTCCATTTTTTCTTAAACACAATGCTTCATCCAATAAAGCCACAGCTAAATAAGAAGCACCTGTTTCCAATGCGATTTTAGCTACTTCTATATCACCGTGCCCATATGCATTTGCCTTTATAACAGCAATTAGTGTCACATCTTTGTGTATAAGCTGCTGTATTTCTTTTATATTATATGAAATGTTGTCCAAGTTTATTTCTGCCCAAGTATCTCTATAAAAACCCCCATGACGTTCTTCTAAATTCTCCACCTTAAACACCCTTTTTCATTATATTAATACCGATTATCAAACTCCTTTTCCACATTGTCAATTGTTTTTTTCAGTAAATGAAAAGAAAAAAAGGCTCCTATTCAGAGCCTTATTTCACTGTTCCTCCTTGCACAGAGCGTGCAATCATCACCATTTCTTCCTCTGTTAAATCATTTGATGCTAGTGTATATTCAACCCCTTGGTAATTCCAGGAAATCGCATTATTGGATAACGCGCCAATGGTAAATCCTAAATCAACCGGGTCACCTTGAACAGTCGTTAAAGAGGAAACCGGTGTGACAATAGCTTTTTCTTGTACGAGTGTAAAAGATTTCTCTCCTCCTTCATAAGTTAGGATGACACGTCGTCCATTATCTATTGCAATTTCTTTTTCATCAATTAAGTCTGTACCAGCCATTTCAGATGGGTACTTAGTTGAAAACTCCTCATTTTCCAGCTCAGCCATGACAGGGACTTCAAGCTGTGCACCAGTTAAATTCTTCTTCATATCAAATTCTTTTTTATCAAAATTAACGTTGAATTTCATTTCAGAAAATTCTACTTTAACGAGTGCATTTTTATCCGTATCCATAACATGGACACTAACTGGCGTTAAATCTGATTTTTTCAGTTTAATTTCTTGTGTAGGGAAATGCTGATTGTTTTGATATCTCGTTTTTGTCTCAAAGACGTAGTGCTCTTTTGTTGCCGAAAATTTAGCTTCTTTATCCTCAACAATATCCTTTATTAAAGATTCGTATAAATAGGCTTGGCTGCTATTTTTCGGCCAGT
Organism: Cytobacillus sp. Bva_UNVM-123; assembly: GCF_046351715.2. Taxonomy (NCBI): domain Bacteria; kingdom Bacillati; phylum Bacillota; class Bacilli; order Caryophanales; family Bacillaceae; genus Cytobacillus; species Cytobacillus sp. Bva_UNVM-123. Next base: position 824,118 of record NZ_CM177772.1, on the reverse strand, counting down.
CGCTTTGAAATCGGAAGCTTTTATTTAATGCTGGAGTTAAAACAAAAACTCCTTCATCATTGCGGAGAATCATTTGACTTTGATTTTTTTGCGCATTTTTCAAATTTACTCGGTAATAAGAAGGATTTTTATGCGAAACCTCAATCTCATAAGTTTGCGGCTCTGCTCCCATTTGTAAAGTCATTTTTGCATTTGCCTTATAACTTTTAATCTCCCCAAGCTTCTTGTTTAGCTCCTTCGTTACATCACTCTGTGATTTCGCCCCACAAGCAGATAATGCAACGACTACCAATAGTCCGGCTAGCAGCGTCAACCACTTTCTCCTCATTCTTTCAACCCCTTTTGTCTCATTCGTCGTTATATCCAACGCAGCACGGAGCCATTGGCTTTCACCCGCACTTATCTTGGAGGAGATAAAAAGCAGACAGTCTAACCGAGCAGTTCTATGCTCCGCGCCTAACCTTGTCTCTCCTATTGCACTATGAATATATGAGACAACCTTAAAGAATATGCTAAGGGGGAAGACAAACTTAATAAATTCACTTAAGCAAATTTCAACTAATAACCTAAGTTAAATTTCTTCGATAACAACTTGAGCAACAGCGTAATCCTTACTATGAGAAATGGAAAGATGAATGCCTTCTTTCCTTGGTTTCGTAATAAATGGCTTTCCTTTTTCATCCTTTGCAATTTCAATATCAAGGAAGGATAAGTTTTCCCCAAGACCCGTTCCTACTGCTTTTGCGTAAGCTTCCTTGGCAGCAAATCTCCCTGCAAGAAATTCCGTTTTGCGGTTTTCTGTAAGTGTTTGAAAGATCTTTTTTTCAGCAGGCGTTAATATCCGGTCAACAAACCTATCCTGCCGCTCATAAATTTTTTTTATTCTTTCTAGCTCGACGATGTCGATTCCGATTCCAGAAATCATTTTTCATCTTCCTTCTATTTAATTTAGCTTATGCATACAACAGTATTGTAGAATATAGATAATCTCAAATGAAATATAGCCACATCAAGGCTCACGTAAACTTAGACAACACTTCATTCTGAATCCTCTGGCATTAGTCTTTAGAAAAGTCACTCAAACATTTTTTACTAAATAAACATTTGGCACTAAAGTGCAACAGTTATGTACAATAAATGTAATCGATACTGATATTGTGATAAAGGAGTCTAATTATGTTTACAAGAACAGAAAGCTTTAAAGAGTTTACTCGCTATTATCCTGTTGTTACTGCTATTATCTCTATTCATATTGTACTATATTTACTCGTAGAGATACCATTCATGAAAGGCTCATGGCTGTTTGAACAATTTGCAGGAGTTAACCTATATATTGTAGATGGTCAATATTGGAGACTTGTAACGCCTATATTCATCCACGCGGGGTTTTCCCATATGCTGTTTAATAGCTTTTCACTCGTTCTTTTCGGTCCTGCTTTAGAACAAATCCTCGGAAAAGCAAAATTCATCTTCGTATATATAACAACAGGAATTTTAGCAAACATTGCCACATTATTACTAGAACCCTTAACATATATTCATGTAGGTGCAAGTGGAGCGATTTTTGGACTATTCGGTTATTTCATGGCCATTGTTAAGTTTAGAAAAGACTTAATTTCTAAAAATAATTCACAAATTATTATTACAATCACAATTATTGGGGTAATTATGACATTTTTACAACCGAATATTAACATCACGGCGCATTTATTCGGCTTGCTTGCCGGCTTTCTTCTCGGTGCTTTAGGAATACGGAAGCGCTATGTTTAATAACATGTCTCGACAGTCATTGCTTTTGATCTTGAGCTACATGCACTTGAAACTAACGACATGACCAAATAAAAAAGAATGTCCCAAAAGTTTACTTTAGGAGCACTCTCTTTTTTCATGTTCTTATTACCTGTCCTTAGATTTCCGTTCCAGACGCTTCGCTTTTCACGGGGCCAACGGTGAGCCTTCTCGTCGAAGATCGCTTCTGCGGGGTCTCACCTTAATTATTTTTTGACGATTTCATGATTGCCTAGAGCTTCATTGCCCCAATTACTTAATTCAGATATTTGCCTCATTCCGCCTTCAAGCTTTTCATCGACAATACTTGCATCATTAATATGCTGCAAAATTAATTCATTTGCATCTTCAAAAATTAATTTTGTTTCCTTAATTTCATTCATCACATCATTCGAGAAATCCCGCTGTTCTTTAATTGTATTAATAACATCCTTCACTTCAGATTGTACATTATTAATAACGTTCAAAATATAATTGATCTTACTCGTTGTATTCGCACTTAATTGAATACCTTCATCTATTAAACCTGTACTTTCTGTTGTTGATTGCAAGGAGGCATCAATATCCTGTTGAATATTTTGCGTCAAAATACTAATATTATGTGTGCTTTCAGCTGTACTCTCTGCTAGTTTTCTAACTTCCTCAGCTACAACGGCAAAGCCTTTGCCATGTTCTCCAGCTCTTGCTGCTTCAATCGAAGCATTCAATGCTAATAAATTTGTTTGGTCGGCAATTTCCTTAATGACCTTTACAATCATTTCAATTTCTTTCGATCTTTCGTTCAATTGATTCATTTTTACCGATGTTTCACTTAATTGCTCGCCTAATTTATCAATAAGGACTTCAACCTTACTGACAGAATCTCTTCCTTCTTCTGAAATTTTCACCATTTCAACTGTTGACTCAATTAAAATTTGGCCTTTTTCATGTAATCCTAGTGATTTATCATAAGAGTTTTGGCTAATGACATTTACTTTTTCAAAGCGTTCCATAATCTTACCGACAATGTTTGCAAGCAGATCATGCTGTCCATTCACTAATTCATGCTGCTGCATCGCTTTATCTAATTCACTATTAAAACTATTAATAAATTCATTTAAGTAATCTTCTTTTTGTTGAGCTTTTTCAAAGATTGTTTTCAAGCGGATTTTTAGCTGATCATTCTCCTCTTTTAGCTCCATACTTTTCTTTCTAGTCGTAAACATCTACATCCACTCCATTATCACATATGCATAAACTAGTTCTTTCTTACTACCATCTATTATAAGGACATTTTCATTATTTTCCAAACATTTTAGTTCGTCTTCCTACGTTAAATTCATTTAGAGTAGATCGTTTGAGTGCTTCGTATATGAATACCACTCATATATTTGGCTAACATCTTTTTTCTCTAAATCAACAACAACTCCTCCTGAACCTCCAGACCCTGACATCACAACGGCGCCGATAGTAGCCAGCTGCTTTTTGCGTTGAAAATAGCTTTCTTGAGTACGTAGGGATTGAATGCGATTCCTTCTCATTAAAATAGTATTTCTAATGAGAAAACGGGAGCGCAATGTGAGCTGTTGCTCATCCACTTTCCAGCCTGCATCTTTATATTTTAAATAAGAAAAAAAGAGAGAAAGCAGCAATAAAAGGAGGGATAAATATCCCCATGGTCGAAAAAACACGATCGGAACAATGACAAAAGGCGCAGTCACTAATAGGCCTCTTATCATATATCGTTTTAGTGCTCTTTTTGGTGCTGGGTTAATAGCTATATCAAATTGATAATCAGGTAAGTAAGGCGACAAAATATCCAGCATCTGTTGCTTCTTAATAATTGGCAAGAGCATGACACGAGCACCTTCATTATTCAATGCTGAACCACCTGCATTTTCAACGAAAACAGTACTATAGCCAAAAGGCTGTCTAATGATGTTTTCACTTATTTGAATCGCTTGAATTCGATGCAACGGAATCGTAAGCTGCCGCTTTTCAAGTAAACCTCTTGAAATAATGAGATCATGACCCGACTTCTTTACTGTAAAACCAGCATATTTAATCATCGTTCCGATAAGTGCAGCAATCCAAGCAATCAAAAACCCGATAAAAATAAGCATACTGACGAAAACGATCCCATTTGAAAGAAAATCCGCAAGTCCTCGAAATACCTTTTCATATGGGATGATCTCCTCAAATTGAGAAGCAAATGCAATAACAGCCGACAGAACGACCCCTGCCCCACCAGATGTAGAAGCAAGGAGCAATAACTCTCTTGATGAAATTCGATAAATGATTTCTTCTGTCGATTTTTCTGTTACCGTTTCACCTGAAGCCGATTCTGTTTCTACTTTTGCAGAAAACATCGTTTGTTGAATGAGCTCCGCTTCTTCCTTCGAAATAGCTGTTAATACAGCCTCAGCCTCACTTGATCCACTAGAACCCGCAGTCTCTACATTTACCCTCACAAGCCCAAATGGCCGTTGAAAAATACCTTCTGATAAGTCAAGGCTTTGAATTCTTTCAAATGGGATATATCTCTTTTTCCTTACAAAAACTCCATATTCTATCCGCAGCTCCCCTTCTTCCAGACGGTATGTAAATCGCAGCCAAGAGAGAATTCCACTAATTAATACGATAATGATAATGATAGCTGACATTCCCAACTGAAAAAAACCGTTTTTGCTGCCGAATACGACAAAAATAAGAAAAGGAAAAAATAAATCTTTTAATGCCTTCAAGCAATTGATCACTGTTGTTATCGGGTGCAATCTTCTCGGTTCAGACATCCTCATCAGCCACCCTTGCTAGCTTCGAGATGAAAAAACGCAGCTCTTCCGCTTCATCAACATTTAAAGCGGGAATTTCATGAACGGTTGCCGCAGTAGACACCGCCACTGTCGCCAACTCATATTTTCGTAAAATCGGACCTTGGCGAGTATCAACATGCTGTACCCGAATCATTGGGACTAACGTTCTCTTCATAATAAAGACACCATGTTGAATCTCAAGCTCATTTTCACGCACTTCATATCGCCAGCGCCGCCATCTTAAAGTTGGAATAAGCGAAATCATTAAATAAGCATCTATGACAAATAAGATCACTACAATCCCGATAATCCAAAAAGGCCAAGCAAAAAATATTGTTAAGCCAATCACAACACTACTGATAAGAAATGAAAACAATGTATGAATCATTCCAGAAATCCGCCATACTTTTAACCCTTTTTCCGATATCCTACTTTGCGGTTCCCTCATGTAGAGTACCCCCTAAATCAATCTATATGTCTTTTAGTATAGTAAATAAATTCATGCCAAGCCAGCGAATAAAAGTGAATAAAATAAAAAAGAGCATGAATGCTCTTTTTTAGCGGTAACTATTCGAATTGTCTCGGTTGCTGTGATTATGACGCTTTCCTGTTGAGCCTTGACGAGGCTTGTAAGGAGCCCTTTGTCTGTCTCCTTTACTGCCATATGTGCGGTTGCGATCAACTGGTTTTCGATCTCTTTTCACAGGCAATGGTCTTTCTTCAGTAAGTTTTACAGGTGTTGTGTCAGGCTCCTTCGTTAACATTTTCAATACAGCCTGTACAATGGTTGCTGCATCTTGCTGCTCAAGTAATTCTTCTGCTGCTTGCTTATAGTATTGAAGATTATTTGATTCTACAGATTGAAGTATCCGCTCAATGACTGCTTTTTGTTGTCCTTCTAGCGCCTCATCTAAAGTTGGCGGCTTCATTCGATCCATTTTCCGTTTTGTTGTTTTTTCAACAACTTGTAAATAGGATTTTTCTCTATGTGTGATGAACGTCATCGCTACACCCGCTTTTCCAGCACGGCCTGTACGTCCGATACGGTGAACATAGCTTTCTGGATCTTGCGGAATATCGAAGTTATACACATGTGTTACACCTGAAATATCAAGTCCGCGGGCAGCCACATCTGTTGCTACAAGAACATCAATGGAACCTTCTTTAAACTTGCGCAAAACAGAAATGCGTTTTGCTTGGCTTAAATCACCGTGAATGCCTTCTGCATTATAGCCTCTTAAGTTTAAAGCTTCTGATAGCTCATCCACTCTTCGCTTCGTCCGTCCAAATACAATCGCTAGCTCAGGGGATTGAATATCAAGCAGCCTTGTTAAAATATCGAATTTACTTCTTTCTTGCACTTCTAAATAATACTGTTCAATTAGCGGCACCGTTACTTCTTTTGTCTTTACACGAACGATTTGCGGCTCCTTCATAAACCGTTCGGCCATTCGTTGGATTGGTGCAGGCATCGTCGCAGAGAACAATAGGGTTTGACGCTCTTCTGGGATTTGCCCTAAAATGGCTTCAATGTCTTCAATAAAGCCCATATTTAACATTTCATCTGCCTCATCAAGGATGACCGTATGAACATTTTCAAGACGTAATGTCTTGCGGTTAATATGATCGAGGATGCGACCTGGAGTACCGACAATAATATGTGGACGATTTTTTAGAGCACGAATTTGACGATTAATGTCTTGTCCACCATAAATAGCTAACACCTTTGTTCTTTTTCCAAACCCAATTTTGTATAACTCTTCTGAGACCTGAATGGCAAGCTCACGAGTTGGTGCAATAACAATTCCTTGAATGACTTCTTTTTCATAATCAATCTTATCAATCATTGGAATACCGAACGCAGCCGTTTTTCCAGTTCCGGTTTGTGCCTGACCGATTAAATCTTTATTTTCTAGGCTTAAAGGAATTGTTTGTGCTTGAATTGGTGTGGCTTCTTCAAATCCCATTCGCTTTAGGGACTTCATTGTTGCTGGGCTGATACCTAAATCTTGAAACTTTGTCAATGTGTTCATTCTCCTTCTAAAAATTACTCAAATTCGCTCGAAACCCTTTATATGTTCAGAGGAGGCGCCTCTATATTGAAAAGGAATGAAATCTCCATGCCTTGTTGATAGTCAAATCAAAGTGAATAATTAAAGTGAAAAGGACATTCTCCAAGCGGAGTATGTCCAGGGTTTCAAAAGTATTTACTATTTATTTTATCATTTTCGCACGCTGAATGCAATGTAGCATCGTTTATGCCTAAATGGTAAGCTTATTGAAAAGTTAACTATAAGGTACATTAGAATTAGTAACAAAGCTTCAAAATTTTCATATAAAAAATAATTTTTAACGTTATTTAATAGCTTTTAGGAAAAAGAAGATTTGTGAAAAGAGACGCTCTCTTTCATCACAATAGCAAATTAAATGTTTGGATTTCTTAATATATAAAAGCTTTTTTGCAGTTGTCCCAATGTTTTGATATAAATATCGGGCGCTTTTTGCAGGAACAACCCCATCACATTCTCCTTGGGCAATGAACGTAGGAATTTTCACTTCATTCAAAATGGGACGGATAGAAGTAACAAGCTTGCGAAACTGAAGTGTTGCTGTAATGGGGGTTTCTTGTATTTTCCGTTTATATCTAAGATACATTTCATTTTGAAATAAACGCCCTTTAAACGCGTCCTTTATAATATCCGCCACATCTTTTGTAAGCTGTTTAGGGCTTATAAACAAGGCAGCTGTACTGAGCAGCACTAGTTTTTCAACTGGATAATGTGCTGCTAAATAGCTTGCAATCATCCCACCCATAGAGAAGCCAATCACATAGACGATTTCACATTTTTCTATAAGCTGCTGCAATTCGTTCTCAGCATGTTCAATCCATTTATGATAGTCAATCCCTTTTAAATGTAAAGTTTCACCATGACCTGGTAAAGTTGGAACAGCAATTTCCCAATCTGTCCGTTCCTTTAAATAATGGACAAGAGGCTCAACTTCAAATGGTGCCCCAGTAAATCCATGAATACATAAACAACCAATCAATTGAACCACCACCAAAAGTGTAATTATATACTATAATACACCCTTTATCCTATTTTGCATTAAAAATTCGCATGGTATATATTAGTACAAGCGCGTTGTGATATTAATGCATTAACCACTTCATAATCTCACGTGGTGTCGCATTTTTCCCATACATAAGCATGCCTGTTCTAAAAATTTTGCCAGCTAGCTTCATCAGCAGCCAAATGCTCACAATTAAAATAACGAGTGAAATGATAAGTTCTACCCATGGCCAATTGTCCATCATGGATAAGCGAATAATCAATATTCCTGGAGATGTTAACGGAAAATAAGATCCAATTTGTGCAATTAATCCTGCAGGATCGGCTGAAACAGGCTTTAGTAAAATGAGTGGAAGCCACGGGAGAAGAAGGACAAACCCTTGGAAATTTCCTGCTGTATTCACATCTTCAATAGTAGCTCCAATGCCGGCAAAAATGGCCGCAAACATTAAATATCCTGCAATGGCAATGAATAAGAATAAAAGTGTTTCTGGGACAAATAAATATTCGATAATGGGAAAATCGAATTTCCAAATGACAAATGGAATAATGGTCAAAACCCATACAAATACTTGTGTAATCCCAAGTGCAAAATAGCCAATTATTTTCCCTTGCATTAATTCAGTGGAAGTTAAGGAGGATAGCACAATTTCTGCAACCTTCTCTTTTTTTTCCTGGCTCGCACTTTGAAAAATCATCATTCCTGTTAAAACAATCGAAAAAAGAATAATTCCTGCAAATACACCTGGCACGAGTCGTACCAATGGGTCTTTCCCCGCCAAATCATCTTGTTTTGCCGTCACTGTGAGCGCCTCTATTTGGATCCCTTTCGTTAATGCCGCTTTCTCCTCTTCTGTAAGAGTAAGACGCTCCATCTGCAATTGCTGAATCGGATTTTTAAGTAATTGAACTTGTGTTTCGAAATCCTCATTCATTTTTTCACTCATATAAATCTTTACATCACCATTTTGAAAAATATCTTCAGTAAAGCTGATAAACGCACTATTCTCCTCATCCATCAGTTTATCCTTTACCGCTTCAACATCCGTTAATACATTCTCCGTCTTCCAATTGACACCTTGAGATTTTAGAAATTCTTCAGCTTGTTTCCATATACCCATTTCATCATAAACATAAACCTTAATTGGCTCAGGATCACCTTTTAAATTATCAAAAAGGCTAGGTAACACAGAAAAAGCGATGAAAAAAAGCGGAGTTAAAAACAGGGAAATAATGAAAGACTTACTTTTCATATTTTGTTTAAACTCCCATTTAGCTACTTTCATGCTGTTTCGCATTGTCTATCTCCTTCTTTCACTAATCCATGATTACTCGTTGCGATATCGATAAAAATTTCATGTAATGATATACGGTTAAGTGCTAATTCTTTAATATCGAGAGAATCTGGTATTGCTTTCAACCAAAGAGTGGGCTTTACATGTGCATCTAAATAGAGAATCGCATGCTCTCCTTTATATTCAACCCGCTGAACATGTGAAAGCTCTTCTAGTACTTTCTTATCGTTTCCGCCGTGGATTGTACATTTAAAGTTTGCATATTGCTTCTTTACTTCCTCTAATGTGCCATGCAAAACCATCCTGCCTCGATTAATCATATAAAGCCTGTCACATAGCTCTTCTACTAGATTCATTTGATGCGAGGATAATAATATCGCAGTCCCATTCGCAGCTAAATCTTTTATTTCTTGCTTAAATACTTCTTGACTGACAGGATCTAAACCTGAGAATGGTTCATCCAAAATCAATAATTCAGGCTCATGAATAATGGAAGCAATAAATTGAACCTTTTGCCCCATCCCTTTCGATAATTCCTCTAAGCTTGATTTTTCTTTCCCTTCAAGACCAAACTTTGCTAAATAGTGTAAGGCGCGCTGGCGTGCTTTTTTTTGTGGATAATCTTTTAATTCGGCGAAATAAAGGAGAATATCCATTATTTTTGCCTTTTTATATAGTCCTCTTTCTTCTGGTAAATACCCAATGATATGTCGTGGAATATCTCCAGCAGCCTGATGATGAAAGGTAATCGAGCCTTCATCTGGATACATAATGCCCATAATATTTCGAATGGTCGTCGATTTCCCCGCTCCATTTGGGCCAAGAATGGCCATAATTTCTCCTTGGCGAACATCGAAAGAAATATTCTCAATAATTTTCTTATCCTTAAATGATTTTCCAATTTGATTCACTGTAAGAATTGGTTTACCCATCTGTTTGCACCCCTCCATTTGTCAGCATATGTGTAATAATTTCCTCTAAATCTAAAGTCTCTGCTTGCAGCCATTTTAACTGCTCCCTTGTGAAAAACGCTTCTGTTTCCTCTGGATTGCTCGTTATGATGATTCGACCATTTTTACGAGTGATTTCGCCGGGGATGATCTCATTAGGCAGAGGCTCCACCATCCAGTAGCGTTTATACCTTTCTACCAGCTCATCTTTTTCAAATTTCCCTAGTAAACTTCCTTCTTTAATGATAACGAGATAGTCTGCTAGCTTACGAATGTCCTCTGCTTGGTGGCTAGAAATAAGCATGAGCCTATCACCTCGCTCCATCCATTCTACAAATAAATCCAAAAGCAGTTGTTTAGATGGAATGTCCATATGGGCTGTCGGCTCATCAAGGATAAGAATCGTTGTATCTCTTGGAAGAAGTAAGGCAATATTGAGCTTCTGTTGCATTCCTTGTGACAGCTTGCTGTATTTTTTATTGAGCGGAATATGAAATTTCTCGACGATTTGCTCAAACAGCTTTTGATCCCAAGTCGGATTCCATTTAGCGACTAGTTCTTGTAGTTCTTTCCCATTAAAAAGTTCCCAACCAATGACTGTTTGTGGCAAATAAGCAACTTTCGTTTTCCAATTCTCCTCTTTGCCACTAACAGATTGCCCACATATATGAATCTCTCCTATATCCGCTTTTACTAGATTCATTAAGAGCTTCAACAGTGTACTTTTTCCAGCACCATTATTGCCAACAATTGCAGTAATCGTTCCCTTTTCAAAAGTTAAATCAATTGGACCAAGTGAAAATTCATCAATTTTCTTCCTTACGCCGTTCATTTCGATCTCTAGCATGATCAGACTCTCCCTTCTTTTTCATAGTTGCTATTACATCGTGAAAAACTTCCTCTATTTGCTCATATGTATAGTCATGTCTTAACGCCGTTACAATGCTTTTTTCAATTGCTTGGTATACAGACAATGTTGTCACTTCCTTCATTTTTTTCGTTTCAACCTCAGCTACAAACGTACCTTTTCCTTGCAACGTAAAAATAAAACCTTCATGCTCCAAATTTAAATAAGCTCTTCTAATTGTTATCACACTTATTTCAAGCTCCTTTGACAACGCACGAATGGATGGAAGCGGTGTTCCAGCTGGCAGCTGCCCCCCTGCAATTAAAGCCTTCATTTGTTCTTCTATCTGATGATAAATCGGCTCTCTCGAATCCTTTGATAAGCGAATTGGAAGTTCCATGAATTCCCCTCCTTCAGTAAAATGCTTAAGCTAGGCATTATCTATTGCTTCTTACTTTAAAAAATCAATTTTATCCATTTTTTTACGCATATACCTCGTATAGTAACCAACAACTAGGATGGCTATCACACAAGAGAGGAATGATGACACGAACGGCCTTTCATTCACAGCATAGATGGACCAGCTAACTATACTTCTACTTGAAAATATATTAATGACAATAATAATCCCTAATACTCCCCCATAAAACAGAATGCCCAATGCAGATAAGACTAGGTTGTTTTTCGGGGCTTTATCTCCTATTTCACTTGCTGGAAACATGGAGCCGGAAGCAACCCCATAGCATATCCATATAATGGAGAAGGCAATGAACGAACCAGCAGAGACTATCTCCCGTAAATCAGCTGAGAATGTATAAATAAAAATCAGCATTAACAAATGAAACGGAATTGAAAAGATAAAATAGGTGATAAAACGGCTTATAATTAACACATTTTTTTGAATTGGTAATTGATTAAGCATAACAACGAATGGAGCTGCCCACACTCCATCGGAAATCTTTTGCAATGTAAATACCTTTGGTCTTACTACATTAGACATTGACCAAAAAATAAAGATAAAGAATAGATCATTTACAAAAAAATCGAATTCGGCGAAAGATATCGAAAAGAATAATCCATAGAAAATAGCAATAATGAATAAGATAAGAAATGATTTTAGCGAAGCTCTCACTTCAAACCTTGATAACCATAGTGCTTGCTTCCATACATTCATGACAAGTCCTCCCTTAAGACTATTATACTGTTTATATCTATATACACACTATATAACACTTAATAAAAGTGTGCAAGAGCAAAAACTCAACAAAAAATCCATACCTATAATAGATATGGATTTAATAATAATTGCGGAATGTCCTCCGAACTGCTTAGCTTTTAAGTCGACAAGCTAGTTCATTATTTAATTCATTCAATTGTCCAGCCATTTCCGCTATTTCTTGTGATGCTTCTGTTATCTCAGCAAACGCCTTTTTAAAATCATTTACATAATCGCTAAATTGACCAATTTTAGAATCAGTTGACTGAACACTCTCTGTTGACTCTTCCAAAATTCGGATAATGTTTTGGTTTGTTTCTCGATACATATTCGTTTCTTCCACTATATGTTGGAAGCTCTGTTCAAACTTCTCAATTGTTTTTTGTACAGTACTAATTTGGCTTTGAATATGATCAAGAGCTGTTTCAGTTTGGTTTGCCAGTTTTCGAACCTCCCCAGCAACGACAGAAAATCCCTTCCCATGCTCACCTGCTCGCGCGGCTTCAATTGCTGCATTCAGCGAAAGGATATTCGTTTGATTCGATATCCCTCGAATCGTATTGACGACTTGACCAATTTGCAAGGAACTTTCACTTAGCTCGTTCGTTAAAACTTTTGTCGTTTCAATTAATTCTATCACTTTGTCTACTTTCGTTAATGATGAGGTGACATCTGTTTTGCCTTCGTTAACCTGTGTGATCATTTTTTGAGATGTATCCTGTATATCGGTAATTTCTGATAACATTTGTTCTACAATTGATTCTTTATCTGCAATTGACGATGTCGTTTCATCTACATTTGCCGCTAACGTAGCAGACGAATCTCGTAAACTAGCTTGAAATTCCTCGATTTCATTTAATTTCATCATTGAGGAAGTGTAAGATTCGATATATGTTTCAATTCCAATTTGCATATCAAAGGAACAAAGCCGCTGAAACGAGGTAAAATAAGCAAAACTGGCTTCACTATCTTTCACCTCTCTCATTAAGACAGCAAGCACTTCATGTTGCAGAAGTGTGTAGGCACCGATATACCATTGTGGAAATAAGCCTATTCGATTATGAACACGGCCAACCACTTTGCGCCGCTCAACATATTCCTCCCCAATTTCTCCCGAAACCATTTCAAGCAAGTATTGGACAAATGTCTGTTTTAATCGCTCAATGGTCGAATTCCTCTTAATAATCCCCATTAAATTCGGCATTTGTTGGATTCGTCCATAAAAATTATCAACAATTAGCACTGCATTTTTCTCAATAATTGGGCGAATGCTCACTAGGTTTGAAATATCATCCTCTGATAATCCAATGAACATGATTTGTGAATATTCATTTGCACCCTTTAATTTCCTAAAATTTTTTTTAGCAGATTCCTCTAACGAATTGAACTTTTCATCTTCCAATCCTTCTTTTTTCCGTGCCGTTCTATTAAATAAGCTTAACGCTCCATTTTCATTCCCGAGCAGAGACTTAAAAGGACAATTACTCATTATAATCCTCCTGTCATAACATTATTGCCTTCTACCATTATATCCTAATCGTCTATGCTGAACTTATTCCACATAAGGAGAATAGTTGAACTTTGTATAAATTAAAAAGCGGTAAAAAATACCTAATAATTTTACTATTTTCTCACTGAACAAATTCTGAACAACTACTGAATTTTGAAGACTCTTAAAAATCGGGAGCGACTAATACATAATAAATACGGAGCGACAGTGAGCAACGAAGGAAGGCAAAAAAAGCATGAGTCCGATATATACCGAACTCATGCGTAGCCATCTTATAACAAATTTAACTTTATCAAGCAGAAGGATTATTGCAATCCTTTTACCACTTCTTCTAGTTTCATACCTCTTGAGGCTTTAACTAAAACAATGGTTTGTTCATCGACAAGAGTTTGTAATTTTTCAATGAGCGGCTTCTTTTCCATGAAAGAAAATACCTTGTTTGAAGAGAAGTTTTCTTTAGCACCCTTTGCAATAAATTCACCAAGCTTACCAAAAGTAAAAACATAGTTCACTTTATCTGGGTCAATAGATTCTCCCATTTTCAAATGAAATTCCTCTTCTAACGGACCTAATTCAAGCATATCACCGAGAACAAGAATCTTATTTTTACACCCTGTAAGCTCTGATATTAGCTCAATTGCAGCATGCATGGAGGTTGGACTTGCATTATAAGCATCATTAATAATTTTTTCGCCCTTTTTCCCTTTAAGCAGCTCTGTCCTCATATTTGTGAGCTTTAATTCCGCAAAGCCATTATTCATTTTTCCAAATGGAACTTGGAAATAGTTAGCAACCGCCATCGCAGCTAAAGCATTTAACACATTATGTGTACCTAAAACAGGAAGAACAAATTCAATATTGGTTATATTAACTTTAAAGGTGCTTCCTGAGTCATTCTGCTCAATTTCTAAAGGATAAAGGTCATTTTGCGGACTTCTTCCAAATGTTTTTCGAATCACATTGCTTTTAATGACTGGCACTTGCTCATGAAGCAATGGTTCATCCCCATAGTAAACAATTATTCCACTATCAGATAAGCCATTCACTATTTCTAGTTTTGCTTCAGCAATCGCTTCTCTCGAGCCTAAATCTAGCAAATGCGATTCCCCGATATTCGTAATAATAGCCGCTTCGGGTCGTGCAAGCCGCGTCAGAAAATCAATTTCTCCTTTACTGCTCATGCCCATTTCAAGAACAGCAAACTCCGTATCCTCTTCAAGACCAAGAATGGTTAATGGGAGACCAATTTCATTGTTAAAATTCCCCTCCGTCTTTTGTACTTTATATTGGAGGGAAAGAAGACTTGCCGTCATATCTTTCGTTGTTGTCTTTCCATTGCTTCCAGTTACGCCGACAATCTTCACATTAAGCGTATTTCTATATTCTGTAGCAAGCCGTTGTAAGGCTAGCAATGTATTCTCAACAACTAGAATCGGCAGATGGAGAGGAGGATTCGGCACATCCTTTTCCCAAAGAGCGGCTGCTGCACCATTCTTTATCGCATTCTCAACAAACTGGTGACCATCAGAATGCTCACCTTTGAACGGGATAAATAAATTCCCTTTTTCTATTTTTCTTGAGTCTATACTGACGCCACTTATGACTGTATCTTTAAATGCTGATAGATCATTTTCAACCTTTATCATTTCAAACAATTCTTGTAGCGTTCGTTTAATCACAGGTTACCTCCCTATTCAATTGTATATTTTATTTGTTGCTTCTCTTTATGTCTCTCAATCGCAAGGTTGACAAGACGTTCAATAAGTTGTGGATATTCTACTCCAGTATGCTTCCAAAGCAATGGGAACATACTAAATGGGGTAAACCCTGGCATTGTGTTCACTTCGTTCATATATAGCTTTCCATCTCTTGTTAAAAAGAAGTCAGCTCGCACTAATCCAGAACAGTCAAGTGCTTTAAATGCACGAATAGCCATTTCTTTTAATTCGTTATATTCTTCTTCCGTAATTTCCGCAGGAATAATTAATGCCGTATTGCCATCCTGGTATTTTGCCTTATAATCATAAAAGTCCGTTTTCGGTACAATTTCTCCAACAACTGAGCATTCTGGCTGATCATTTCCTAAGACACCGACTTCAATTTCCCGCGCTGTCACGCCTTCTTCAATAATAATCTTCCGATCAAATTTAAATGCTTCCGTAAAAGCAGCTTCAAGCTCAGAACGATTATTACATTTACTGATTCCTACGCTTGATCCAAGGTTTGCCGGTTTCACGAAACAAGGATAGCCAATTTCAGTTTCAACCTTTTCGTATGCCTCTTCTTTAGCACGATCCCATTCACTGTGAATAAACCAAACATACTTCACTTGTGCTAATCCTGCTTGCGCAAAAATATTTTTCATAATGACTTTATCCATTCCTGCTGAGGAAGCGAGAACACCATTTCCAACATAAGGAAGATTTAATAGCTCTAACATCCCTTGTACAGTACCATCTTCTCCATTTGGCCCGTGCAATAAAGGAAAAATTACATCAAATGCATGCTCCTCCTCCGCTTTAAATAAAGCTGGAGCCATTACATTAGAAGTTAAAGTGTTCGTGTTTGAAAACTCCAGCTGTTTTACATCTGCAACTGGACCTGTTATTTGTTGTCCTTTATTCCACTGTCCATTCTTCGAAATATGAATAGGAAAAATATCGAATTTCTCTAAATCTAATGCTTTAATAACAGCAAGCGCTGTTTGCATGGAAACTTCGTGTTCAGCTGATTTTCCGCCATATAATAATCCAATTTTTGTCTTAACCATCATTAATGTTAGTCCTCCATTCTCTTACTTACCTATTTTACCACTTTGTGAATTAAGAATGGGAGTGATAAAGGAGTGTTTATTCAGGATTTTTTTTGTTAATTTAGCCCATATATTATGTGTATGAAAAAGACTAGGCTGTTGAAACCATTTTTTTGTTTTATGCTTATTTTTAACTAAACATAGAAATGTTAAAATGCTTGAGAAATGCCTCCTGCAAAACAATAAATAATAGCCAAGCTGCTATTCCAAGGCCAATAGAGACATATAAGGAGATGGAATGCTTTAATAATAAAAAAACAACGATTAATAAAACAGCTGTAGCAGGAAAACCCGAAAGGACTCCTAACGCAAATTTACTTAAGGTTGCTTTTGATTCTCCTTGAACAGAAAGCCAAATAATACTAAGCAGGCTTACTAACGGAAGCGCAGCAACGATTCCCCCATACGTAGGAAATCTTCTTGCCAACTCGGTTACAATTCCAATAACAAGAGCGGAAACGATAATCTTCACAATTACATACATTTCTTTGCACGCTCACTTAATAATTTTAACGATTTTTCAACGATGAGCCTTTCATCCTCACTTAGCTCATCCAAGATTTTAGTTAATTTTTTTTCATCAAGACTCGTATTACGAAAGAGAATCTCCTTCCCTAGCTCTGTTAGATGGAGAGTTACCCTTCTTTCATCAAGACGATCTCTTTTTTTCTCAAGAAATCCTTTTTGCATCATACGTTTAACATGTTCAGAAGCTGTATTTTGGGAAACATTGATATACTCAGCAATTTCATTAATCCCAACATTACCTTGTTTATCAACATGTTGAAGAATCCGAATGACTTGATGCGTAATTTTCTCTTTATGTGGATAATGTAGATGATAATATATATCGGTCCAATATTGATTTAATAAAGAGGCTTTCATTGACAATTTCATCCCTCCACCTTTTTATATCGTATTATACGATATATTAACAAAAAAAGAAAATACCTTGTCATCAAGATACTTTCTTATAGCCTTTAACGATTGACAAATGTGATTACCAACTTATGAACCAATCGGTGTACAAATCTCAATATAATGTCCATCTGGGTCCTCAACATAGGCTACTTTTTGGCCCCATGGCTTTTCGACAGGCTCCATTAAAATACGAACCCCCGCACTGCGCAGCGTTTCTACAACGGCCTCAACTTCCTCCGTTACAAAGCCTAGCTCAAAAGTTTGGTCATTCCGCTTTCCATTCGGAATTGGCAACTGCGTTAACTCACGTACATCCTCTCTCGTATTAAAAGATAGAATCGTCGTTCCTGTATCGTACTCTATGTAAGTTCCAAATTCATTTTTCAGCTCCAAACCTAATAATTCCCCATAAAAGTGCTTCGTCTTTTCTAAATTCTCCACATACAAAATGACATAACCCATTTTCATCTTCATGATTTATTCCTTCTTTCTTACTGGATTTGTGTAAAGTTTCAAGTGAAGCTTGTTAAGTTCTTACTCTATATTTCTCGAAAAATGGTCATTATCCTTTTTCTGTGTAAAGAAAATTATAGTCGGATTATTGAGCAAGCCTCGACGTGAACGAAGTAGTCGCCAAGCGCAGAAATGAAGCCGATGACATTTTTTTACATAGGATTGAGAGCAGATGCTCATGATTGTTTTTTATGATGTATTCCTATTTTTCTGATAAAATGAAAGAATACGATAAAAGGAGAAGATGGAATGACAGCAGAAACAAGACTTATTGGAAATAAGGTCATTATACGTAAAATAGAAGAGCAAGATTTGCAAACGTTATGGAACTACATTTACGGTGTAGAAAATCCCGAGTGGAAAAAATGGGATGCCCCCTACTTTCCACTTACTTTTGAAGAGTTTGATGTTTTTAAAAAAGGATTTCTCCAATCAGCTGAGAATACACCACCTTCAAGAATGGTCATAGAAGCAGATGGAAAAATAATTGGAACGATAAGTTATTATTGGGAGCATAAAGAATCCAATTGGCTCGAAGCAGGCATCGCCATCTATGATCCTGAATATTGGAATGGTGGGTATGGAACAGAAGCACTTACCCTTTGGGTAGATTTTCTCTTTTCCGCTCTTCCGCTTGCCCGAGTTGGAATTACAACTTGGTCGGGAAATAAGAGAATGATGAAAGCTGCTGAAAAAATTGGAATGAAGCTTGAGGGCAGAATGAGAAAATGCCGCATTTATCAAGGTGAATATTATGATTCTATTCGAATGGGTGTCCTCCGAGAAGAATGGGAAGCGCAAAAAGCAAAGTAATTTAACTTCAAAACAGCTAGAGCTCCTTGAAAGATAGCTCTAGCTGCAATGGTTCGTGCATGCTTCAAGACATAATTCCATGATTCCAGCTTCTACACGAATGATCGTTAAGCTTGTACCGTGAATGAATGGCGGCTTCCAAATATGTTCGATAGATTCATTTCTGCAAAGAAGATAGAGGGCTTTTATGACAACCCCATGTGTGACAACAAGTATATTTCCAGTTGGCTTTGTTTGCTCAAGCTCAAGCAAAAATTCAGAGATTCTCCTTTTTACATCCATAAAACTCTCTCCACCAATACTTTCAAAAGAAGAGGGCTCATTCCAATAAGCATGAAATTCCTCTGGATTGCGACTCTTAATCTCTTCTTCTCTCAACCCTTGCCATTCTCCTAAATCTATCTCCATCAATCTATTACCGTTTCAACATTCGTCGTTTTTTCCCCTTTAACGAACTTAGCTGTTTCCATTGTCCGCTTGCTAGGGGATGAAATAATTCGCTCAAACTCAATTTCTTTCAGGCGTTCACTTAATTCTTTCGCATCCGTTTTTCCTTTGTCCGTTAAATCAGAATCAAGACGCCCTTGAAATCTTTTTTCCGTATTCCATTCAGTTTCTCCATGCCTGATAACATATAAATGATACAAACGACCACTCCTATTAAAAGCGTCTACAATTACTCTAGAAAAATATGATTAATCTCTAGGTTCAGCGCTTATCTTATTTAGCGAGTATAAAAAATAACTCTATTCGGCTGCATTGAGGTTGTTTCACTAGCTTCGAGACCAGGCAACCGACTTATTTGTACTTGCTGTGGTCTCATTCTTATGCTTTGAGACCACAGCAAGTGCTTTTTGGTACCTGCTATGGTCTCATTCTCTTGCTTTGAGACCACGCTACTTGCTTTTTGGTACCTGCTATGGTCTCATTCCCTTACTTTGAGACCACGCTACACACTTTTTGGCACTTGCTGCGGTCTCATTCTCTTGCTTTGAGACCACGCTGCACGCTTTTTGGCACTTACCGTGGTCTCATTTCATAAATTTTAGAACCAAGCAACCCACTTTTTAGCCCTTGCTGACCCAAAATGGCATATTATTTCATACTCACTCTAGAAAAGGTCGGCTCCATAATACGGGCTAATCTAGGAATAACGATGAACGCGATTACAGTATTGATTGTAGAGCCGATAAACAGAGAAGGAATGAGTGTTAAATAAAATGCTTTACTAATCAAAAACATAAATGGCAAAGGGGCGGCAAACGTATTGCCTAGAATAAAGAATCCTCCCGCCAGCCATTTTTTCCCTTTTCGATAAAGAACAGCAAAGAGAAAAGCCAAAATCGCCATCTCTGCTGCTACTATGAAATGGAACGGACCCATTGGCATTCCACTAATGAGAGCTGATAGTAAATGCCCTAATGCTCCTACGATCGCACCTGCTGGTCCACCCATAATGGCGGCCGCTAGCAATGCAGGAAAGGCATCTAAAGCAACACTGCCAATGATCGCAGGAACTTTAATGGCTGCACCGATTACTGTAAGTGCAACGAGCAGCGCCATCCAAGTCAGTTTCACCCTTTTCATTTATTAAAACTCCTTCCCGGTTGAGCAAGCATTCATGATTTTAAAAGAAAAGAAATAATTTTTGAAGTTAGAGAACTGTCTAGCCTCAGCGCCTAGCGCTATTCTTATTTATCTTCCTTCCGCTTTCCTTCACGAAATACTTTTGCACTGCGGACATACTCTACGTCTTTTTCGTTTAATCGGAAATTTATCACTCTCGCTAATGCGAAGAAATAATCTGATAACCTATTTAAATATTGTAGAGTAATCTCAGAAATTTCAGGATCTGCCTTCATTAAAGAGACAACTAATCTTTCTGCTCTTCTTGTTACTGTACGCGCAATATGAATCGATGCAGAAGCTTCTGTGCCCCCAGGTAAAATAAAACGTTCCACCTTTGGTGCTTCTTCAATAAAGGCGTCAACTTTCTTTTCTAAATATTCAACTGCTTCCTTTGTCAGTTTTAATTGGCGTTCTTTTAAGACATTTGCTAAATCGCCGCCACAATCAAAAAGTTCATGTTGAATTTTTTCTAAATCATCCAAAACATCTGCGAATTTTTCTCGATCAAGCTGAGCCATCGCCTGACCGACGAAACAGTTCACCTCATCAACTGTTCCATATGCTTCAACACGAATATCATCCTTTTCTACTCTGCCGCCGATAATGCTTGTTTTCCCCTTATCACCTGTACGTGTATAAATTCTCATTTTCCTTACCCCTTTCTTAAGCTTTGGCAAATCGCCTCGGCTTTTCCTTTTATTTTATTTGTTGATTAATCCCATACCAAATTAAATCCACTCGTTCCGCTACTTTCACAGCATCTTGATAAGCCCATCCCGTCATATCACGCCATTTCCGTTGTTCAGGCAGCATTGGAACGATTCCTTTCGAAATGTCTGTTCCGATTAAGACTATTTTCCGTTTCACTGTTTCCTTTTCCCACTGCAGCCAACTATGCAAAAACAGCTGCCATCTGGCACGAGCTTCTTGAATATTTAATTGTTCTGTCCAAAACTTGAGCCATACTTCAATCCCTTCCATCACAATGATGCTTTCCACCGTCGGAGGTTTTTCCGGGATAGCCGCTTCATGGTAGCCTGAAATCCATACATGAGGAGTGTCTCTTAATTGATAATATTCATTGATCCATTTGGATTTGCCATTAAAGGCACCTCCTGTAACAAAGTGCATCGCTCACCCCTCCTTAAATCCTTCCGATTCCAAATAAGCTTATAACCTTTTCCATGAGCAGGAGTCCAATCCCAGAAGTCCTTTACCTCTGGAGCAAACCTTGTTAATAGTAAGCGAATGACTCCACCATGAGTCATAATGGCCGCTTTCTCCACATTTTCTGCTAATACCTTATTAATCATTTTCTCCCAACCATCCATAACTCTGAACGAAAATTCAGTAAAGGACTCCCCATATGGTGGTTGAATAGAAGTTGGAGCATTAAGCCATTGCTGATATTCTCGATCATCCTTCAGCTCTTCATAAACTTTTCCTTCCCAACAACCGAAGTTCATTTCACGCAGCTCACGCATTTGAACTGGAGCAGCATTTGGAAACATCCTTCTCGCTGTTTCAAGGCATCTTTCTAAATCACTGGAAAAAAGCAAATGATAAGTAGCTGAGACTTCCCTAAGTTCTTCCTTTGCAAGCGGACAAAGAGGTGAATCAGTCCAGCCGAGATAGGCGTGACGCTTATTCGCTTCTGTTAACCCATGACGAAATAATGTAATAGCCACAATGTCATCCATAGAAGCACCTCCGTCCCTTCCACACTTGCACCAAGCACATCCCCTGTCATTCCGCCAAATGAAGAAATAATTTTTTTCTGTAAAAAGAAAAGAACTAGTACTGATACGACGATAAAGCAGAAAATCCCTAATAAAGCTTCAGGAATGACAACAGCTGCAATTCCGACTAAAACAGCTAGGTAGATCGGGTAAATGATAAGTGTTCCTTTCTTTGCAGCTTGTTTGAATAAGTAGCCTAATCCTGTCTTTTTTGCCTCTTTCACTTGTAAAAGCAATACACCCATCACCATTTTGCTAAAGAAGGGCAGCAGTGCAATGAACAAATATGAAAATGGATTTATTAGCGAAATGATTTCATAAATAAAGAGAAAACGGGCACTTAATAAAACGATAACTGACAGAACACCAAATGCACCTGTACGCGGATCGCTCATAATTTCAAGCCTTTTTTCTTTATCACGATAAGAAAAAAAGGCATCACTAGTATCCATCCAGCCGTCAAGGTGAATACCACCTGTGATAATAATCCCCGCTAGCCAAACAGCAAAAGCCACGGCCAAATTCGAAAATGGTGTCCAATGAAGAAAACCATAGACAATTAATGTATAAATTCCACCTTGAATGAGACCTAATATTGGGAATGTCTTAATCGTTTTTTCAAGATGGGCTTTGTCCATAGGCAGCTCTATCCGAATCGGAATTGACGTAAAAAACTGAAGATTAATGAGTAAACCTCTAAACCAGCTCATTGGTATTTCCTCGACAGAACATAATCTCTTTTAGCTTTTTCCAATCAAGATGTGCTAATAAGCGTGTGGCCAGTTCATCATATTTGTTATCATCTATTTCATGTGGGATAGATGGTGAAGGGGCATGACGAACAGATAATGAGTCCTCTTCTGAAATCATATGATTTTCAATATAAGGGAGCACGCCAAGTACAGGAAGATTCGTCCTTTCCTCAATCCAGCTCACCCCATCCGCGAATAACTTTTCATCCCCGCGAAACTTATTAATAATGAGTCCTTTCACTCTATTTCTTTCTTCTTTCGTGAGCAGTTCTAATGTCCCGACAATACTAGCAAAGACGCCACCCCGCTCAATATCAGCAACAATTATGACCGGAACATCTGCCATCTTCGCCACTTTCATATTAACGAGCTCTTTGTCTTTTAAATTTATCTCAACTGGACTGCCTGCTCCTTCCAAAATAAGCAGTTCATAATCCTCATATAATTTCTGTAAGGCTGTTTTGATTGTTTGCAAACCCTTTTCATAAAATAAGTCGCGATAGTTTACTCCAGAAATCGTTTCAGCTACTTCTCCTAGTAAAACAACTTCTGAACGTTGATTACGTCTTGGCTTCAACAAAATGGGATTCATCCATTTACTTGCCATCGTTTTCGCTGCCTCTGCTTGAAGCCCTTGCGCTCTGCCAATCTCTTTTCCATCATGCGTTATATATGAAAAATTACACATATTTTGTGATTTAAAAGGGGCAACTTTATACCCTTCATTGGCAAATGCGCGGCATAATGCCGTGGCAATTAAGCTTTTTCCAACATCTGAGCCTGTTCCTTGAATCATAATTCCATTCATGCTTTTTCGGCTCCTTTCATGAGAAGGGGAATGCTTGCCTCGACTAGAAATGCCCGACTTGCTTTCGCAACGATTTCTTGATGGAGCTCTCCTAGCATTTTTCCATAAACGAAGACAAGCTCATTCTTTCCTTGCACCTCATTTAACACTTCATTACTAACAATAATGAATTGATTACATTGCTGTGAAATCAATTCAATTCCTTCTAAAATGGACTGCTTAACACTATTTTGAAAATCACTATTCATCCATTGCTCTTCTTGCTTAAAAAATTCATTGTTTAGTAGTGTCGTTAAACAATCGAGCAGCACAATATCTTTTTTGGAAAAAACGGCTGCAATCTCAGCTAATTCGATAGGCTGCTCCCACGTTTTCCAAGCGAGCCCACTCTTTTGGCGATCCTTTTGATGGCGTATAATTCTTTCTGCCATTTCAGCATCACTATTTTGTCCAGCAGCAATATAATGAAGATGCCCGCTTATTTTTCTGGCACTTTCGGCAGCAAGCTTTTCAGCAAAGCTGCTTTTTCCGCTTCGAACTCCCCCACTAATAAAGACTATCGACGATTCCGCCATTCTGTTACCGCCTCCATCAGTTTGTTATGATGCTGTGGAGCTTTAATAGCAAATCTCAGCCACTTCCCATCAAGACCTGGGAAATTCAGTGTATGCCTAGGAATAATTCCTTTTTCAAGGAGAAACTGAAAGAATGGCATTTGATTCGTCATTGTACGATCTCTTACTAAATAAAAATTAACACATGAAGGAGAAACAATAAATTCCTTTTCCTTGTAAAAACAAACTAATCTTTCACGTTCCATTTCGATTAATTTTCTCGTTTCCTCTATATATAATTCACTTTCGAGACACCATTCACCTGTCTTTAACGCAAGTGCATTCATACTCCATTGCGGTTGAAAAGCAGATAGCTGCTCAATAATAGACTGATTTGCCATTAAATAGCCGAGACGCAGCCCTGGGATCGCAAACATTTTTGTCATCGAACGGATAATAAGCAAATGTTCGTACTCTTTTATATACTGAACGATTGATTCATAGTTTGACAGAAAATCATAAAACGCCTCATCAATAATAAGGAGACAGTCTTGTTTTTGACATTCAATAAGCAATTCAAACATGATCGATTTTGAATAATAGATACCTGTTGGATTGCATGGATTACATAGCCATAAGGCATCGGAATTCTGCAGTTTCACTTTAATATCTTCTATTCTCAATTCCCAATTGTCAGGGATTAATTGATGATAAGTAACTGTACAGCCATTAATCAGACAAGCTTCTTCATATTCTGTAAATGTCGGTTGAATGATCGTGACTCTTTTTTTAGCAAGCAAACGACCAATAAGCGAAATAATTTCAGCGCCACCATTGCCAAGTAATAATTGGCTTTCCTCAATACCTTCTCTCTGAGCAAGCAATTTTTTCAATTTATATCCATTTGGATCAGGGTAATCAGATACGAGTTCATAGAGCTGCTCCCAATTTTCTCTTAATAAGGGTGGAGGACCAAGTGGATTAATATTTGCACTAAAATCGAGTTTGTTCGTTGGGAGCGGAATATTCAACGCGTTAAATAAATATTGGGGATTAGAACCATGTGCTGGCAAATTCAATGAACATTCCTCCTAGCCAAAGCCATAATAAGAAGATCGGAATCGTGCGCGAGACAATTTTATTCGTTTCTAAAATATGGGTTTTTTCCATTTTGACTAGCGGATCTCCCATTGTCGCGCGGTTAGAAACGATTCCTTTGTAATAATTGATTCCGCCAAGCTGAACACCTAGAATCGCTGCAACTGCTGCTTCACCCCAGCCTGAGTTGGGACTTGGATGTTTGATGGCGTCGCGCAAAATGATCTCCCTCGCTTTTTTCCTGCTTACGTATAGAGGGCGACTCCCAGCTAGTATACATATGGACGTCATTCTGCTCGGAATCCAATTCACAATATCATCGAGCCGAGCGGAAGCCCAGCCAAAATTCTCGTATTTTTCATTTCGATAACCGACCATGGAATCACAAGTATTAATCGCTCGGTAAATTAGGGCAAGCGGTGCTCCCCCGATCAACGCCCAAAACAATGGAGCTGTAATCCCATCACTCGTATTTTCAGCGACTGTCTCAACTGCTGCCCTAACCATTTCAGGCTCATCGAGACACTCTGTATCTCTACCAACAATATAAGAAAGCTTCTCCCTCGCCTCGTCCATATCCCCCTTTTCTAAAGGTTCATAAACGGTCATTGCAGCTTCCTTCAAGCTTTTTTGGGCGATAGCTGATGAAATAAGAATGGCCTCTACAAAAATCCCAGCAGCTATATGAAGCGAATAAAAGAACGTTACAATAAGAAAAGCAAGACTACCAATAATAGATAAAACAATTAGAACCATTACTATTCCAGTTAATTTTTTCATTTTTCCCTTATTCAAAGCTTTATCAAGTTTTGCAATAAGAGATCCCATCCATCTAACAGGGTGTGGCCAGTTCGGAGGATCGCCGATAATAAGATCAATAAGAACAGCGAGTGTAAGCGCAGTTAGGTGACTAACAATCATTTTTTCACCCGTTTTCTACTTTTTACGATCGAATCCCTCGTACATTCCGAAACACCTTTTCCAATGACCTTTCCTAACGGAGTAATCGTTCCAGCATAATCGAGTTTTTTCCCTCTCTGAGTAGAAGCAATTAATATACTATCTGTAGATGTTCCCGTCGCAATTGTACCTGTTACATGATCTTTCACTTCTAATTCATGGAGCACTTTTGCTTTCGCCTCGGTAGCTGTCATAATACTTTGGATAAAGGCTTCCTCCGTCAAATCCCCACTGATGAAAATCCATGTATTGATTGTGCCTGGTACCATTTGAAAATGATGCTCTATCCCTCTTGTCGCATCAATTGCATTGCCCACTCCTGCTGTTACAACGACAAAAACAGCAAAGCCTTCCTCTTTATAAAACTGAAAGCTAACATCATCAAGCATAACGGCTGTCATCATGCCGACAGTTTCAGTCGGTTCGAATCCGTGAGCTTTTAAATAATCGACCATTTCCCGCCGATGATCTGTGCAATCATAATCTTTATTAACATGGCGATTCACAAATGTATGATGCCAGCCTGTACCTGAACCAACTACACCTGAAGACATTGTTCTAAGCGGAAGTGGAGAGCGCAATACGAAATGAGACTCAAACATTTCCAGAAAACTTGTATCAATATAATATGTCTCTTTCTTATCCGCAAATTCTTCGGGCAAAAGCACCATCTGTGGAGCAGCAACAATCGGATGTGGCTGTTTTTTAATTTTTGTATTGTATACAGAGCGAATTCTTTCCTCGCGCAGCACTTCATTTGGAGTGTGATTTATATTAATTTCGCCGCCTTCAAGAAGGATAAGTCTGTCACAATATAACCCCGCTAAATTTAAATCATGGAATATTGAAATGACAGTCAGTTCTCTATCCTTTGTCCAGCTTTTTAATAAGTCCAATAAATCTTTTTGAAAAGAAAGATCAAGATGGTTCGTCGGTTCATCAAGCAATAATATTTCAGGCTCCTGAGCTAGTGCCTGTGCGAGAAAAACACGCTGCCTTTCTCCACCAGAAAGTTCATGAATATAATGATTTTCAAAATGTGATACACCCGTCTGCTCCATCGCCATTTTTACAATTTGCTCATCATTCTCTGACCAAGTTTGAAACCAGCCTTTTTGATGAGCATATCTGCCAAGCCCAACCGTTTCCTTCACTGTATAAGAAAAGGCCTCACTAGAATGCTGCGGCAAAACAGCAATGATTTTTGCTAATTCTTTTGCGGAAAAATCTTTTAATGATTTTCCTTTCAATAAAACTTCTCCATCTGAAAAAGGTAGTATCCCGCTTAGCATTTTGAGCAATGTTGTTTTCCCGCTTCCATTCGGACCTAATATTCCGAGCAGCTCCCCTTTATCCAATTGAAAGCTCACATTTTTTAAGATGGATGAACCAAAATATCCACCCGATAATTGTTGAACATTAAGCATCCTTTATCCTCTACTTTCCGCTCGTCTATTCATTAAGATTATGGCAAAAACCGGTGCTCCAATGATGGCGGTAATGACTCCAATCGGTAACTCTGTCGGTGAGATAATGGTCCTTGCTACAAGATCCGCTAGAATTAAAAAGCCGCCTCCTGTAAAAATGGATAGTGGCAATAAATGCTTATGGTCAGGACCCCATAACAATCTTGTCAAATGTGGGATGACTAGACCAACAAATCCAATGGTTCCTGATACCGCTACGGCAGCACCAGTTAGGATTGAACCTGCTATTAAAATCATCATCTTTCTCTTTTGAACATTCACACCGATATGCTGAGCCCTTTCCTCGCCAAAAGACATCGCATTCAATTCATGGCTATTCAGCAAAAGAATAATCGAACCAATCGCAAAAAATGGCAGAATAATTTTTATATAAGCCCAGCCTCTCATCGATACACTGCCAAGAAGCCAGCCAATAATTTGTCGCAGCTCTTCCCCTGTTAAAGCAATCATAAGTGAAATTAAAGCACCTAAAAAAGAACTAAAAATGATTCCAGTTAAAATGATCGTTTCCACTTTCATCGAGCGTTCAATTTGACGGGCAAATAATAAAACGAGAAAAATCGTGATAAATGAAAAAAGAATACTTAACAATGGGAGTGTAAATAAACCGGCAAATGGAATGGAAATACCGAAGAATAACGTAATGACTGCTCCCACAGAGGCACCAGATGAGACTCCTAGTGTATATGGGTCTGCGAGAGGATTCCTTAATAATCCTTGAAAGGCAGCCCCCGCTATCGCGAGAGATGCCCCTACTAAACCTGCTAGTATAACTCTAGGTAAGCGAATATTCATGACTATATTCGCATACATAGAATCAATATTTTCATTTGGTGAGAAGCGGAAGATTTCAGCACCGATTATGTTAATAATATCCATCGCTGGAACAGCAACTGTTCCAATTGAAATGCCCAACAGCATTGCCGTAAAAAGAAATGCCACAGCAAGCAAATAAGCAATAAACTTATTATTTAAATGTTTCAGGGTAAATCGCTTTTGCAAGTTCCTCTACTCCTTCGACAAGCCTTGGGCCTGTACGGGTAACCTTATCTGAATTCACATCTACCACTTGTTTATTTTTCACAGCAGAAATATCCTGCCAGCCATCTCTTCCTAATACATCTGCAATTGGGTCTTCAGTATAATATCCGTGAGTTGTAATAATAACATCCGGATTTCTTTCAATAATCGCTTCAGGATCTATTTTCGGCCATCCTTCTTCAGTAATAATATTATCTGCATGAAGCATCGTTAGCATTTCATTCATAAACGTATTTACACCAACCGCATAAATTTCAGGTGCTGGGGATACTTCAACAAAAACCGTTTTACGGTCTTCTGCTTTTATCTCCTCCGCTTTTGCTTTTAACTCATCAAGCTTTGCTTTCATGTCAGCCACAAGCTTGTCTGCCTTTTCCTTCTCTCCTGATGCTGTACCAATCATATTAATTGAATCATAGACTTCCTCGAAGTTCTTCGCATCATTCACAACAAGGACAGTAATTCCAGCATCTCTTAATTGTTGTAGACCTGCTTCTGAATTATGTGCGCTTGAAGCATGAGCTAGAACGAGGTTAGGATTTAAAGAAATAATTTTCTCAACATTAAAATCCATACCGCCGACTTTTTCTATTGCATTCACTTCTTCTGGGTAATTATCATAATCATTCACACCAACAACCTCATTGCCTAATCCTAACGCAAAAGCAATTTCCGTGTTACTTGGAATTAAAGAAACGATTCTTTCTGGCTTCGCTTCAATAACTACCTCATTATCAAGAGCGTCTTTAATCGTAACTGGAAAAGCAGCTGCTTCCTTCTCTGCATCTTGTTTTTCATCTGCTCCTGTACTCTGTTCTGTTTCTGTGTTGTCTTTCGGTTTGTCTGCATTATCACCACAACCAGCCAATACCCCCATTGCTAGTAGAAGTGCAAATAATAATGAATAAAGCTTTTTCATTTTTTTATTTCCTCCTTAAATCCTTCACATTTAACATTTTTCATTAGAAAAACTCGCATTTGCCAAGTCCTTTCGGCGAATGCACTATCTTTTCTTATGCGGTATTATTAACGCGACTAATATTTGAACTTTATTTTACTTTAGTACGTTAATAAACTTAAATTTTCGTACTAGCAAAAAAAACATCTCCACACTTGAAATGGAGATGTTTGCATAGGTAAATTAGAAAAACAAAGGAAATCTAACCTGTCAAACACCTCCTATCCTCGTAGGTTTGATGGTGCTAGTAGAAGCAGGCAGGTCTCCTGGCTCATGGTCATCGCTATTTTCTGCGCCTTCCCATACATTTTTAGTACAGTGGCCATTGCAGCAAGCTCCCATTTACAGTGGCGGGACCGCGTTGGATTTACACCAACTTCCCTTTTAAGTCTTCAAAAACGAAGACACCCATTCTAGTCTTATATATGAAATTTTCCGCTAATTTCGATTATACACGATAATTTAGCAGAATAGCGTATTATGAACTAATAATTTTCCACACTCTCGATTTTTTATCAAAAACGAGCTTTGCTTCACAAGGTTGATTTACAACGCTTTCATATTCTTCATACATATCATCCATATCAGCAAAATCACCGATTACCCAAATGGGAACTTCCATTTTTACTCGGCTTTGCTCTGCATCCTTAATGGAAAGAAGAACGCCTTCCTTCATAAAAGATTTCAATGAGGTGAAAATCTCGTTTGGAATTGGTGGATATGGTTTTGGTTTTTTGAAACTAAACAGGGATCTTTCGACCTTTATTTGGTCTATTTTGCTTGGAATTACTGTCCCGAGCATTTTATAAAAATTATTATAATTTCGGTAATATGTTTTGTTTATAAAGCCATCATCATGAGCTAAATATACGTAACGATTGCTTAATTGATTATAAAAAGGCGACTTCAAATGTTCTTTCATATGACCGAGATAAAGAAGTTCAGCAATTCCTTGTTCCGATAGTTCATTTAAGGATTCTTCCTCCTCAAAATCGATCCAGCAAAAGTCACCATACCCATATACATCCTCTTCCATCAGCTTGCTTAGCTTTTCCCTCGGAACATACTCATGCAAAGTGTGCATATTAAAATCACCATCATCAAAGCGGTGCTTTAACAATAGTAAATTGTTTAGTGATTCAAATAAAGATTCCGCAAACTCTACAAATTCAATTCCATATGTAACGACGTATTGCTCACGTTCATTTAAATGGATATAAATGATATCGCGAACATTATGGTTCCTTTTTTTCAACTTTGAAACCTCCGAAAAGTTAGAAAAACTTGGCGTTCACCAAGTCCTTTCGGTGAATGCCCTAGCTTTTCTTATGCGGTATTATAAATGCTAATATTATTTGAACTTCATTCTACTTTAGTGTGTTAATAAACTCAAACTTTCCACTTAGCTAAAATAAGCTAAGCATTCATCTGTATGATATAAGTTCCCCTTATTCTAGCAAAAATAATATAAAATTGCTTCCTTTTAAAATAATTTAATACAAATGTAAAGAGGCAGCATGAAAATTCCGCCGACTCTTTCGAAAAAACTAAATATTTACTTTTAACCGTTTTTTTATTTGGGTTGCAAGTAATTCGAGCAAAATCGCAACAGTTAAAATAAAATAGGTGACAGTGCCAATTTCTCGAATGTCATAGTAGAAGCTACCTGCCATAAACATATCGAAGCCTATTCCGCCAGCACCAGCTGCAGCTCCCATAGCAATGGCAACAGCAAAGTTTATTTCGAATCTTAAAAATGTCCAAGAAATCATATACGTAATCGATGAAGGGATCACCGCTTGAAAAACGATTTGCCACCAGCTTGCCCCACTCGCCTGCAATGCTTCAATTACACCTTTATCAAGCTCTTCGAATGATTCAGAATATGCCTTAATTAAATAACTAACCGAGTGAAAGGTCATTCCGATGACAGCGGCAACACTTCCTAAACCTGCTGCAACGGCAAATATCAATACCCAAAGGACAGTAGGAACCGCTCGTATAAATGCAGCAAATCCCTTAATAATAGCGGACACACGTTTTGAAGATAAGTTTTGCGCTGCAAATAAACCTAAAACGACAGCAATGATCGCACCGAATATCGTTGTTAAAAACGCAAGCCCTAATGTAACCATCACTTGTTTCAATGCATGTGTAAAGGTAAAGTGATTAAATTGCGGCTCCAAAAACATCACTTTAATATTTTGAATCGTTGCAACCAAACCTTGAACAAGGCTCACATCTTTCGAATCAAGCGTATAAAAAGCATAAACGGTCAAAATGGCTAAAACAACAAGTGTACTCCGCAATACGATTGTTGCTTTCGTTAATGGTCTTATTCGGATTCGTTTTGGAGGAGTATTCGTTAACAATGCCTTAGACGATAATTTTTCGAGTTTATTATCTATCTCCATTATAAAATGACCCTCCTCACATAGTTTGACACAAACTCAATGCATAGAATGGAGATCACAATGACAATGACAACAAGGCTAGCAGCATTATAATTTAAGCTTTTATAATAAAGATCAAAAGCAAATCCAATTCCTGAACCAGCAAGCAATCCAATCAATGTAGCACTGCGAATATTTGTTTCAACCATGAACA
This sequence comes from Cytobacillus sp. Bva_UNVM-123, assembly GCF_046351715.2. Lineage (NCBI taxonomy): Bacteria > Bacillati > Bacillota > Bacilli > Caryophanales > Bacillaceae > Cytobacillus > Cytobacillus sp. Bva_UNVM-123. The sequence goes on along the minus strand of NZ_CM177772.1, from coordinate 791,957 downwards.
ACACCCAGCTGATGATTTGTGGTATACAAGAAGGAATGACAGATTGAAAGATAATTGAAAAATAGCCTGCTCCTGTTGCTTTTAATGCCTCAACCGAACTGCCGCTCACCTCATCAATCGTTTCCACGAATGCCCTCGTTAAAAATCCAAATGACCCAAAGAATAGGGCGAAATAGCCCGTCAATGAGCTTTGTCCGAATGAAAACAGTAAAATCATCGCCCAAGCAGTAATGTCAATATTACGAAAGATCGTGGCGATCGCTCGGCAAATTCCGCCAAAGAAAGCATTCACCCTCGTCGTATTTGAGCCTAGCACCGCAAATAGCATCGCGAGCAAAGCAGCAACAGTTGTTGCTGCAACAGAAATGAGCAAGGTTTCAATTAATTTAGCGAATATATCCGGTAGCTTCGTTACCGAATCCTTCGTCGGATAAAAATTCGAAAATGACCATTGGATTGCTTTCGGGACAGCTGCAAATCCTTTTGCTAGACTAAATTCAGTAATTGTTATCGCAATAAAGGTAACCACACAGACTAAGAGGATTAAACCAGCAGAATTAAGCTTCTTTTTCCTAAAAATGTCAACCCGCATGAATTTCACCCGTATTAAAAATAAGTTTTCCAGCTTCAGAGCCATAAATGCGGTGAATATCATCTGGAGTAATCTCTTTCGGTGAGCCATTATAGACGACTTGCCCACTATTAATTCCGATAATTGTATCTGAATACTTCAATGCGACATCAACTTGGTGAAGATTAACGAGGACGGTAATACCCATCTTTTCTGAAATATTTTTAAGATGATCCATAATGACTTTTGAAGAACTTGGGTCTAAGGAGGCAATCGGCTCATCACAAAGCAGCATTCTTGGATTTTGGATGAGGGCGCGAGCGATACCAACTCGCTGTTTTTGTCCGCCACTTAATTGGTCTGAACGTTTAAAGATCTGTTCATCTAAGCCTAGTACCTTTAATATTTTTATCGCCTGTTGTTTTTCTTCTTCAGAATACAAACCAAGCATACCAGCTAAGGTAGATTTGAAGCCAAGTCTGCCATGGAGAGTGTTTTCGATGACAGTAAGTCGATTCACTAAGTTATAATGCTGAAAAATCATGCCAATTTTAGTCCGTGTTTTCTTTAGCTCTCTTTTACTTAAGCTAAGGACATTTACGTTATCAAAATTGATTTCTCCGCTTGAAGCATCAATCATACGATTAATACATCGAAGGAGAGTTGATTTTCCCGCCCCAGATGGACCAATAATGGAAACAAACTCTCCTTCTCTCACAGAGAAGTTAACATCGGATAACGCTTTCGTATCATTGCCAAACTTTTTCGATACATGGGCTATTTCGAGTAACGCTGTCATATGTTAACTTCCTTTCAAACATATTCGTGTCTATTATTTAGACAATTCACGAATCGGATTGAACCAAGAATCTTCCGCTTTAACCAACCGTTCATTTCCAGACTTTTTCTTAAATAAACCTTTAAATTCGGATTCTGCAGGAACGAAGATTTTTTCATTATTTGCTACTTCATCTGAAGTTAATGTGTCGAGCAGCTTCTTTTGCAATTCTTCATTGACCGTTTCTGTATTTACGACAAATGGGGCATTTAATACAGGCGTAACTGAAATTAGTGCAAACTCCTTTCCAATAACCGTATTAAACGGTTCTGCTGCCCCATCACTTACTTTATAAATAGAACCTGGGCGATTTTCTTCCCCTTCTACGATTTCCACATAATTGCTCACACATGTATCACAAAACGCTGCTACATCTACCTTCCCTGTTAAAAGATTAACCCCTGAACCTTGATGTGAACCTCCGTACAATACTTCACTAAAAAACTTATCTCCTCCACCCTCAAGCAAGTCATCAGCTGTTAAATCTTTGAATTCATCCTTTTTGCTGAAATAATCAACAATTCCAGTTGATGGAACTTTGAAACCGGAAGTAGAGCTGTTTGATACGAAAGAGAATTTCTTTCCGGCAATTTGATCAATTGAGTAATCATTGCCATTTTTATACTCATCGGCATTTTCTTTTTGGACCGCTAACCAACTGTAATAAACGGCATCATCGAGTGTACCAGACTCGCCACTTGGAACAACTAATGGCTGAACTTTACTATTCTTTTTATTTGCTTCTATGTAACCTTGTGCACCTAAAAATGCTAGATCAGCATTTCCATTCGCTACCGCTTCAATTGCGACAAGATAATCTGTTGTTGTTTTATGCTCAATTTTCTTGCCAGTTGCTTTTTCGAGAACTTCTCCAATAGCTTCACGTGTTTCTCCTAAATCTGCACCTGACTCATTGGGCAGCCATGTGATGATAAGTGTATCTTTTTCCTTCGATCCTGCAGAAGTTGAACAACCCGCAAAAACAACTACCATGATTAACGAAATCATTAACAAAATTGTGTTCTTCATTTCCAACTCTCCTTCTCAATAAATAGTACACTTCATTTCCAAAATAGTTTGTCATCTCCGTTACTAACTATACAATTTGAAAATAAAGGAACTGTTAAATTCACGTTATAATAAGTTAAGAGATTGTAAAATTTATGAATATTTAGGAATGAATTGAAATAGAGTTTGAAACAACTCCATCCTGCATACTGTACTCTCGGTCACATAAATGCTCCATAAACTTTAGATCATGAAATATTCCAAGCATGGTTGTTCCTTCTTTCATAAGCTGTTCAATTAACATTTTTACTTTTCTTTTTGAGTCTTCATCTAAACTAGCAGTCGGTTCATCGAGGAGGAGAAGGCGGGGTTTTTTTACCATTGCTCTAGCAATATTTAGCCTAAGCTTTTCCCCACCTGAAAATGTTGCAGGATAACTATCCCAAAGCTCTTGATCCAGTTCAAAATGCTTGAGTATTTTTTCCGTTTCCTGAAAAGCTTGCTCCTCAGCTGTTCCCATTTCTAATAGAGATTGCTTCACTAGCTCTCTCGCAGTCGTTCTTGGCATTACACTTAAAAACTGCGACACATAGCCAATCTCATGTTTACGCAAATAGATCATTTTCCTTGCTGAAGCCGTTGTAAGAGAAATCGGGCCAAATTTTTTCGAATGGTATAAAATACTGCCTTCTTGAATTTTGTACGTACCATAAATGCTTTTTAAAATCGTTGATTTTCCACTGCCACTCTTTCCAGTTATCCCGACGAACTCCCCTTGCTTGATTGCAAGATTAATATCCGTTACCGCTTGAATTTTTTTACCAAGATTGTGAAGGGTAAAGGTTTTGGATAAATGTTTTATCTCCAATAAATGCTCCACATGCTCACCCACTTCCACTCGTAAGAATCAAATTCGATAATTTGTCTTTTGAATTAGTTTGCCATCAACAAAAACTCCTGTAATAACTGGAAAACCGTCTGCTAGTTTTTCAATAATGAGTAAATCCGCTTTCTTTCCTTCTCGAATGGAGCCAATCTCCTGCTCCATCTTGACAGCCTTCGCTGGATTTAACGTGACAAGCTTAATCATTTCCGTTAGTTTCTGTCCTTGCTTTTCAGTTAAACTGAAGATTGCATGAAGCATAGCTGCTGGATAATAGTCACTGCAAAGAATATCAATCACGCCATTTCGAATCGCTTCCTCTGCACTTAAATTTCCACTATGTGACCCGCCAAGGAGAACATTTGGAGCTCCAGCAATCGTATACATCCCCATCTCCTTCGCTTTTTTGGCAATCTCAAGCGTAATTGGAAATTCACTAATCGTCGTGCCGATGCTCTTTACTAGCTCAAGTTTTTCCATTGAATCATCATCATGTGAGGCAACCGCAATTCCATTGCGATTCGCCATTTGGGCTACTTCCCTCATATCATCAGCCGAAATTTTATCCTTTACCTGATGACGGTAAATAATCGCATCAATCGCTTCATCACTCATATTGTTATAGCTTTTCACTGTCTTACGATATATTTCGAGATGCCGATATTGGCCTTGTCCTGGAGAATGGTCCATAAATGAAACGAGGTGAACCTTTTTGTCAGAAATATATTCTTTCAAATTATCTAATCCATCTGTATTATCTATTTCAAAGCGGGCATGAAAACGGTGACGGATTAAATGCTTCTCATAATGCGTCGCTTCGATAATATCGATTAATCTTTTAACATTATTAGGTTCGCGAATAGGTTTATACGTGTATTCAGTCGTTTTATAAAGGGAAAGTGAGTGAAACATTGTCGTAATGCCATGTGTAATAAGCTCCTTCTCCGACTCTCGTATACTTAAGTGAAAATCCATTAAAGTAGTTGGTCTCGGGGCAGCCATATGTTCGATATAGTCAGAATGAATATCAATGAAGCCAGGTGAAACATAGCCTCCTAATGCATCGACGATTTCGATAGTAGGATTCGCATTCATTTCCCCTTTTCGCGCGATTCTATTAATCTTGTCATCTATGATTAAAAGATCAAATCCTTCTAAAACAGCTTCCTCTGTAATTAATCTTCCATTTGTAATTAAATACAAAAGCAATTCCTCCATTGTATTGGACTATTTAAATCGGCAAGCTTCTCATAAATACGCTTAAAGCATTGAATGTACAAGCTGCTGTGTATATTGATGCTGTGGATCCTCAAGTATTTGGTCTGTCAGCCCTTCTTCAATTACTCTCCCTTCAAGCATGACGAATGTTCGATCAGCTAACATACGGATGACGCTTAAATCATGTGATACGAGCACAATGCTAATTTGCCATTCTCTTTGCAATTGTTTAATCAAGTCTAGAACACTAGCTTGAACTGAAAGATCAAGACCTGTCGTCACTTCATCTAAAAGAAGAAGTGGGGGACGATTAGAAAGTGCCTTCGCAATTTGAACTCGTTGCTGCATACCACCAGAAAAGTTCTTCGGTGCTTCCTTACGTCTATGGGTTGGGATATTCACTTTCTCTAAAAGCTCCATTCCCCTTGCTTCCATTTGTGATACATGGCGGCTGCCAGCAGATATAAGCTTTTCTGCGATATTGCCAATTGAAGAGAAATCCATCTTTAAACCTAAAAAAGGATTTTGATACACTTTTCCCATTACATGATTGCGAATATATCTTTTTTCTTGCGCCGATTGTTGGAAAAGATTTCTTTGACCGTTTTCATATGTTGATATATAAGCTTCTCCATCTGTCACATCTTGATCAAAATATAAGCATTTCATGAGCGTAGACTTTCCACTCCCGCTTTCTCCAACAATTCCCACTACTTCACCTTGATAGACATCAAAGGAAATGTCTTGGCATGCATAAACCGTTCCACAAGCAGAACAGTAATTTTTCATTAAAAAACTTCTTTCCTTGCATTTTGAACAGCCTCCACCAAATTGCTTATTTACATGCTTAACAGTTAAAACTGGACCTTCAAATTTTGCCATTTACTCCACTCCTGCCAGTTCGTTCTCATTTAGCTTTTCAAGGCAATAGCTCGTATCATTGCAAAGATAATACGTTTCTCCCGTTTCCTCGTCGAGCAGTTCATCTAAATAAACATTCTCATTTCCACATTGCCTACAGCTTTTATGAACAAAGGATTCAACTTGAAATGGATAGTCATCAAAGGCAAGTGAAACAACTTTCGTATAGGGAGGAACCGCATATACCTTCTTTTCTCTGCCTGCTCCTAATAAGATTAATGCTGTACTATTATTTAATTTCGGATTATCGAATCGTGGGATCGGACTCGGAGCCATGACGTATCGATCATGAACGATAACAGGATGGTCAGCAGCGGTTGTCATCGTGCCATATCTCATAATTTGTTCAAATAGCATAAGCCATGCTCCACTATATTCCTTCTCTGCATGAAGCTTCTTCGTTTCATGCTCACTTCGTTCGTACATTCTAAGAGGTTCTGGTATAGGTACTTGCAGCACAACTATCTGTTCCTCTGTTAACGGAACTTCAGGAATTCGATGTCTAGATTGAATTAAGGTTGCTTCGCTCGTATGCTCAGTCGTTTTGACTCCAGTTGTATCTTTCACAAGCTTTTTAATGCTAACAGCATTAACTGATTCATCAGAACCTTGATCAATAACCTTTAACACATCTTCCTTTCCAATAAGTGAAAGAGTCAGCTGCAAGCCTCCCGTTCCCCATCCTCGTCCGATCGGCATCTCTCTTGAAGCAAAGGGCACTTGATAGCCAGGGATGGCAATTGCCTTCAAGGTTGCTCTTCTTATTTCCCGCTTTGATCCTTCATCGAAAAAGGCAAAATTATACGCTTCATTCAACTTCACTCACCTCATTCTTGTTCCGCATTAATTTCGTTTTTCTTACACTATCTAGCTTGGACTGAAAAGTAACATAATGAGGCATTTTCAAATGTGAAATAAAACCTGTCGATTCAACAGAGTCGATATGGTACAGGACAAATTCTTCATTATGACTCGGAAAATCATAGTCGGGATGCTCTAAGCTATAATCAAGGATACTCATCGAAATCGCCTTTGTTTCGTTTTGTCCAAAACTGATGCCATAGCCGATTTCAAAATCAAGCTCTTTATCGCCGTATTCTTTTTCGACTGCAGCCGGAATAAGCATCTCGATTTCCGTCACTTTTACTTCGCCAATATAATAGTCATCCTCTTTTTCGCCAACCTCAAACGGATGACTAATATGAATGGGCAAATGTCCAACACGAAGCTCCCCTACTGTTGGATGTACAGAGCCGTACCCACGAATGGAGGCATAGGCGAGAGATGTAACAGCTCCTGTCTGCCCTCTCGTTAAAATTTGCAGTCTCTCACTTCTGCTCGAAGGGAATTCCAAACTTTTTCTTGTCACATCGTCAGGCTCTCCATCATTATTTTCACATGGGGAAATTAAGCTCTCCGCTCTTAAATAATCAAGTACTTTCGGAAATTTCACTTGTTCCAAATTTAATTCTGTTGAGTGTAAACGAATGTCTTCATGAAACTTCTCAAGCCATTGCAGAGCCTCCTGTTCACTTTCCTTTATAAGAGCATGATCGAGGAGCCGATGTGTGTAGTCAGTCGTAGCACCTAGAAGCTGACCACCTGGAATATCTTTAAAGCTTGCCGAAATTCTTCTCTCTACTATCATTTCATTTGATTCAATCACATTTGAGTAATGCTTTCTTGGCAATGTAGAGCGATAAGCTCTTAAGAGAAATACTGCTTCTTCTGGGTTCCCCTCTGCTTGTTTAATAGCTAATGCTGCCAGTCTTTCATCATACAGACTGCTTTCTGACATTACTTGATCAATAAGGCCACGCAAGCCTGCTTCAATTTTTTCAATTTCCAGTACAGAGCCTTTTCGGAGCCTTTCAAACTTCAAGCGCTTTAGAGATTCTTCAATTGCCATTGTTCCACCTTTAACAGCTACATAGCCCATTCATCCTTCACCTGCTTCCTAATTTGGGTTGTGCGTGGCAAGCATAGAAGCTTATGTTGACGATCTATAAAAAGGAGATCAATCCCGAGAGGATATTGCGCATTTTTCCGTTCACGAATCGCTACCCAATCTTCAGAAGAACTTACAGAAATTTGGTTCCTTTCCTGAATACCAGGTCCTTTAAGATAAAGCATTTCTTCATTTGTAATCATTTCTACCTCGGCAATAACCGTTGCAGATTCATGAGGGTTTCGCAATGATCCCACTTTTGCTTGTTGTATGGCCTTTTCCAATGATCCGGTTGGGGCATCTCCCATTACGAAGATATAATCCGCTTCCTCAACAGCAGCTGCCTTTGCATAAGTAAATTGATTCATTTGTCGTTTAATTATTTCTTCCTGTGCTGAGTAAACATTGAAGGTGACCTCTTGATCAAGCAATGTAAAGGCTAGCAGAACAATACTTTTTGGGCATTCTCGTAAAACCTCAACCTTTTCTGCATACTTTTCCAAGTTTGAAAGAGTACCCGGTCTTGCAGTCGAACTCACAATATCCCTGTATACAGATTGAAGATCATGAACAATATCAAGCTTCAAGCTATTCCCCTACCTTTGCTTAAAATTTGCCGCACTGTCTTTGGCGTAAATGCTGGATGAAGTTACACATCCATTGTTTCGAAACTTACCTTTGTTCGCATGATTTCTTGATTTCGCTTCCGTCTTTGCTTGAATAGCTCCGCTTCCTTTTCTTCAAGGATTGAGGTCCATGCTTTCGTTTCCATCAAGCCTGCACCATATGCCGCATCAATGATCGCAAGATGAAAAGAAAGCTCAGGCTTATCTCCTTTTATAATGCCGATTCCGATGGAATTATAGATTTGCACTTTACATTCAGTAACGAAAACCTCTCCAAGATAAAACAACGACTTCTTTGCAGTCTCACGCATCTTTAACATGACGAGACCACTTTCTGGCTTTTGAATAAGTGTAATTGAGTAGCTTCCTTGAATTTCCTGTGCGAATGCTTCTGCAACTTCAAAAGGGCTATTGATTAAAATTTCCGTCCTTCGCTTTCGATTCATCTATAGACCTCCGCTTTGTTTTTGTCATCTTCAATTTATCTTGTTGCCAACTTTATGAATGTTAAATAACTGTAAAAAGCATTGATTATTTGTAAAGTCATTTTTTACGATAAAAGTTAAATCACATACATAAAACGATCACTTCGATAAAGAATTCGCGAATACTCTAAAATCGTGCCAGTTCTTTTATCCATACAGCCCGCTTCAATTTGCAAAAGAGGAATTAAACTTGAACAATTTAATAATTCCCTTTCATATTCACTCGGAAAAAGAACACTTAAATGACTTTCTGTTGAGGCAAATGATTCATACCCTTTATTTTTATAAAATTCAAATATGGAGGTAATGGAATGACCTTCTGTTTCAATATGAGGAAAATTTGATTGAGATACATAAGATGTATGAAAGGCAATTGGACAATCATCTAATATTCTTAATCGACCAATTTTAAAAACGGGTTCATTTTCACTTGCTTGCAAAGCTTGGAAAATTCTTTGATCATAATGAATTTGTTTACAAAATATATTTTTCGTTACGAGCCTAAAATTGAGCTCTTTCATTTTCTCCGTAAAACTTACATTACCTGTTAGAATGAGCGGAATCTGTTGCTTCCTAGCTTGAACATAGCTTCCTTTTCCTTGCTTTGCATAGACAAGTCCACGCTCTTGAAGTTGTTCATATGCCTTTCTTACGACTATTCTTGGGATTTTATATTGGTCTGCCAGTTCATTCTCTGATGGGAGTCTTTCGTTAGGTTTATATACACCCTCATTAATTGTTAAAGTAAGTACATCTACTAACATAGCTTTTTCATCCATTTATATCTCGCAGTCCTTTCTAATAAAATGAATCTGTTAGAGCGGGGTGTTGATTTGTGTTTCAGGCACCGCTTTCCGCGGGCGTCCATTTATGCTCGATAAAATTAGCCCTAATCATCTGACTAGGACTTTTCACTTTATACTATTAATTTCAGCAGCTTTTCTTTTCTCGCTTTCAACGCATTTAAACATTCAATACCAGGGCTTTTGCTTCCAAGTAAGACTGCATGCTCCCCATATGTCCCATGAAAATCAGAACCACCTGTCATAATCAAACGATATTGTTTCGCAGATTGTATCGCCGTAAGCTCATCATCCTTTGTATGTAATGGATGCCAAACTTCTATCCCTTGAAGCCCTAATTCAACTAATTCTGGAACGATTTCGAAATTTCCATATTGTCCTGGGTGGGCAAGCACAGGCACACCGCCAGCATTAATGATTGCTTTCACTGCTAAATGAGCATCTATATATTCAATCGGAATAAGGGCAAGTCCTGGCTGTTCACCATTTCCCCCACGATTGAATAGTTTTTTATATAGCTCTCCGTAAATAGATTCTGTATAGCCTGCTTCCATTAGAGCAAGCATTATATGCTGCTTAAATACGCCAGTACTCCCTTCAGCGATAGCTAGACAGCGGTCCCAAGTGATTCTGTATCCTGCTTCGATTAGACGATAGACCATTTCTCTCGATGCAGAATGACGCTTTTGGGCAAATGGGTCGCATAGATGATGAAGTGCTTTATGATCAGGCTCAATAAAATAGCCTAATATATGAACTTTGCGATTTCTTTTAAAGTCGTAGCCGGAAATTTCGATGCTTGGAATAATCTCAATTCCACTTGCTTTCCCTATTTCCATCATTTCCTTTAAATCCTTTGTCGTATCATGATTTGTGATCGCAATATGTGTGACCCTTTGCTCCATTGCCAATTCCAAAATTTCCATAAACGTTGAAGAACCGTCTGATATTCTTGTATGACAATGCAACTCTATCTTCATATTCGCACCACCTTCATATTCATTTAGTCTCATCGTAACTTGTTACCATGTTATGAAGATTAATCTAATGTAAAAAGCATGTAAAAATTAATTATGAAGAAAAAAAGATTTTTCGTTTAAATTTGTAGTTAATTTTTTTATAATGAACATGGCATGATACTATAAAGTGAAGCTTCCATCAGTGGCTTGTCTACCCAATGATACTTAGTTGAAGCAATCACACGCTCAAAACACCACACGTGGTTCTCGCATGTTTTGGACTTCCTGTCCATCGGCGGGCGTTTGCGGCTGCTCATTCTTCACTTAGAGATCTTCTTAAGTGGGGGGATACTGCCCGTTAACCTGCGATAAGAGACAACTCATTCCAGCGAAAGGAGTGTGAGATCATTGATTCATAACATGACAGAAAATCAAATCTCTCTTCACATCATTAAAACATTAAAGGAAAATAAGAAAAAAGAATTTGAAACGATTCTTGATGAATTGCATCCCTATGATATTGCACAAATATATGAGGACCTACCAGAGAAGCATAAAGCACGTTTTTTGCTTTTTATGAACATAGACATTCTTGCGGATCTCATTCAAGAGCTTAGCAAAGATGCTCAGCTTGACGTATTAAATAAACTAGGAATTGAAAAAACCGGGCAAGTTCTTGATTTAATGGACAATGATGACTTAGCCGTTCTTCTTGATGATTTATCACCGAATAAAATTGCTTCCCTTCTTTCTGGAATGAAGAAAAGCGAGTCACAAATCGTCCAGCATATTATGAATTATCCACCAGAGACAGCTGGGCGGTTAATGACAAATAGATTTGTTTGGATTAGGGATTACTATACGGTTACAGACGCTGTTGATAAACTGAAATCGTTTGCTGAATTTGCCGAAACGATTAATTACCTATATGTAATTGATCAAGATCGGAAGCTGGTAGGAGTCGTCTCATACCGTGACCTTCTCATTGCAGATCCTGATGAAGTCATAAGAACGATTATGTATGAACGGGTAATTTCCGTCACCGTAGATACGGATCAGGAGGAAGTTGCTAGAATTGTTGAAAGATATGACTTTCTCGCCATTCCCGTTGTAAACGAAGAGAATGTGTTAATGGGAATTGCAACTGTTGACGATATCATCGATGTTGTCATTCAGGAAGCAAATGAAGATATCGAAAAACTCTCAGCTTCGGGTAAATCAATAGATTTTGAAACGAAAGCATTTGTCGCTGCCTATAGAAGGCTCCCTTGGCTTATTTTGCTTTTATTTATTGGTATTTTGTCAGGCAGTATTATTAGTGGATATGAGGATACATTACAAAAGGTTGTTGCACTGGCCTTTTTCATGCCGATGATTTCAGGCATGACTGGAAACACTGGAACTCAATCACTCGCAGTCGTTGTTAGAGGGCTAGCATCAAATGATATTGATAAAAAAGTTGTTATTCAACTCATTTTGCGGGAATTTGGCGTTAGTTTAATTATTGGCTTAATTTGCGGAATTATTATTGCATTAATTGCATTTTTCTGGCAAGGCAATGCAGTTCTAGGGGCTGTTGTAGGCTCTTCCCTTTTCTTTACGCTAATCATCGGAACATTGGCTGGGACGATTATTCCACTTATTTTGTACCATTTCAAAATTGATCCTGCTGTTGCATCAGGACCACTTATTACGACATTAAATGATATTTTCTCTCTTGTAACGTATTTCGGAATTGCCACTATGTTTATCAATTATTTAATGTAGAGCATGGAGCGTTTATCGTTCCGTGCTTTTTGCTTTTTAATGACGAATTTTTATCGAAACCATCCAGCATTCTAGTACGTCTAATAATGTGTAGGAATGCAGTTGAAAGGGTATTTTTTCTTTGTTACGATTATTATGCGTGATTACATGTCTCGTACGTTAGAGCTAGAAACTCAACTAACTCAGAAATTCACACTTTTTTAACGATAGAAAGAGAATAGAAATAGAAACAGGTGCATGTTGTATGAAAAAGCCTATTAGGGGAACGGACAGATTCGATTGGACACTAGCTCTTCTTTTATTTATATTTTTCGTTATTAGTTGTGTTGCCATCTATAGTGGTCAGGCGTCTGGACAATATACTGGCAATTTTGTGCTAAGCCAAATAAAAAATTACGCGGTTGGCATTTTTATTATTGCTGTCGTAATGTATTTTGATGGTGAGCAAGTAAAAAAGCTTTCTTGGGTTTTGTATGGACTTGGAATATTACTATTAATCGGCTTATTTGTTGCACCCGAAAGTCTCGTTCCTGAAAAAAAGGGAGCAAGGCTATGGTATCTTATTCCTTATATTGGGCAATTTCAACCATCTGAATTTGTGAAGGTTTTTCTAATCATTGCTTTAAGTAAAGTCATTATAAGCCACCATGAAAAGTTTATTGAAAAAACATTGAAAACAGATTTCTTTTTATTAATCAAATTAGGATTGGTAACCGCCCTTCCTTTAGGACTCATTATCGTCAGAGATTTAGGTACTGCACTCGTTATCATTGCCATTTTAGCAGGAATTATTTTAGCATCAGGAATCTCTTGGAAGATTATCGTGCCTATATACGGTTTAGGCGGTACATTCGCGGGGATTATTCTTTATCTCGTTATTCGCGCACCAGAAATACTCGTAAAATATTTGAAAGTCGATACGTATCAATTTTTCCGGATTTATTCTTGGCTTGATCCGATCGGCCACAAGCAAGGTGCAGGTCTACAGCTATATAAATCATTACAAGCCATTGGTTCAGGATTGATTACGGGTAAGGGATTTAGCGGCAGACAAGTCTATATTCCTGACAGCCATACAGATTTTATTTTTAGTGTTATCGGGGAAGAGTATGGCTTTATCGGCGGAAGTATTGTGATTAGTTTATTCTTCCTCCTCATTTACCATTTAACGAAAACAGCACTTGATACGAAAGATCCCTTTAATACATATATTTGTGTAGGGATTATTAGTATGATCACATTCCACGTATTCCAAAATATCGGGATGACGATTCAAGTATTGCCGATAACAGGCATTCCACTGCCTTTTATAAGCTATGGGGGAAGCTCTTTAATGGGGAATATGATGGCCATGGGATTAATATTTGGAATGAAATATCATCATAAAAATTACATGTTTGCTTCAGATTCGAAATATGTGGCAAAACAAGGGAGTTAATAAGTAATTATATAGTAAAGGGGCATCTCTATAATCAAACTGATTTAGAGATAGCCCCTTCTTCTTATCACTCAGGCTCCACTTTCTTGTCCTTATAGCTTCGAACTCGCAAAATTGATTTTATGAGAAAATACAAAATAAAGACGCCTAATAAGACAAGCCCTGCTATGCTTAAATGAACAAGCTTCAGGATGACACTTATTAATGTGGCAATATAAATGCCGCTTAAAAGGAGGCTTATCTCCCTATTTTCATAATACCTAGTGAGTTTTGCTCCAAAGGAAGAACCAATTAAACCACCTGCAACGAGCAGTAAACTGATTTTATAATTAATCGTTACCGTAAAAGCATATGATAAAAAGGCTACTGGGACGATAAGGAAAATCGTAAACAAACTCGTTCCAATCGCTTTCTTCGGTTCAAATCCTAAAAGAGCAACTGAGAGCGGTACAATAATAAAACCTCCGCCAACCCCTAATGTTGTCGAGACAAAACCGGCAAAAGCCCCAATAAAAATCATTTTAATTAACGATGGAGAAGTACTGCTGCTATCTGTCGTATCTGTCTTCTTTCCCTGTTTAAACATCGTCAAGGCAAAATACGAAAGTAAAATAATATAAAAAACAGGAATGACTATATCGTCTAAACCTTTGTTTTCAAGATAGAGCACGAATGGACGAGCTAGCTGTGTAGCTGCAATTCCACTTATGCCAAGAATAATTCCGTTTTTCCAAAGGATATTCTTATAGCGTATATGAGTCGTAATACCAGAAAATGATGTCCCGAGTGTAAACAATAGGCTTGTCGTTACTGCTTCAATTGGCGAAAACCCAAACAGCATGAGCAAGGGTGTTAAAATAAAGCCCCCACCAACACCGAAGAAACCAGATAATACACTAATACAAGCACCTAATAAAAAAAATAAAATTAATAACATAGAAAGACTCCTAACTTTTATGGCCTTCCTCCATTGTAAATTATTTTTCCCTCTAATGCTTACTCATTTATTTTTTTGCAAGACTTTTGTCAAATTTATTAAGTTAACTCCGAATTTTCCAAGTAACTTTCTTTCTGCATGACGATCGAGATGATTAATGCTATACTTCTTTTGTATTATTAAGTGAAGTGTGTAAAGGAGAACATACAATAATGTCTGAATTAATTCACTCAATTGAAGAATGGCTCATGGAATATGGATTAATTGGATTGTTTTTTGTGTCCTTTGCTGATTCTTCTTTTTTTCCGATTCCTCCGGATGTTTTATTAATACCAATGAGCATAGCAAATCCCGATAGTGCCCTCTGGTATGCATTTTTAACGACAGTCGCATCTGTTCTCGGGGCAATATTCGGTTGGTTTATCGGAAAAAAATTAGGAAGACCTGTTTTAAGATTAATTATTTCAGAAGAAAAAATCCAAAAGGTTGAACATTATTTTAATAAATATGGCCCTCTGGCTATTTTAATATCTGCTTTTACACCAATCCCGTACAAAGTGTTTACAATCTTTGCAGGTATATCCAAGATTTCACTTCGTGTTCTTGTCATCTGGTCGATTATCGGAAGAGGTGCACGTTTCTTTTTAGAAGCAATTATCATCATGGCTCTCGGAGCACAAGCAAAGCCATTTATAGAGGAGAACTTTACCTTATTAACATTTATCGGCAGTGCTCTCGTGATTATTATTTATATACTCTACATAATTATCCGTAAAAAGAAAAAGAATAAATAATACTGTGACATCCTATAACCCGGTTCATATCAGCTGGGTTGATTTTATATTTAATATTAAATAGTAATTATTATAATTTAGTATTGATTTTAATTTTAGTTTTGGTATAATAAAGATAGAAGTTATTTATAAGGAGGAATTAGAAATGGAAAAATTACATGCAGCATTAAACGTACAAGTCGCTAACTGGAGTGTTCTTTACACAAAGCTTCATAATTATCACTGGTTTGTTAAAGGGCCATTTTTCTTTACTCTTCATGAAAAATTCGAGGAGCTTTATAATGAAGCCGCAGATGTCGTTGATGAGGTTGCAGAAAAATTATTAGCTAACGGTGGAACTCCTATTGCAACAATGAAAGAATTTTTGAATGTTGCAACAATCGAAGAAGAAAATGGCAAATTGAATGCAAATGATATGGTTTCAAGCCTTCTGGCTGACTATAAAAAGCTTCAAGCTGAGCTTAAAGCTTTAGCAGAGCTTGCTGACGACGAAGATAATGATAGTATTAACGACCTTGCTGTTGGTTTAGTAGCTAAGCTTGATCTTCATATTTGGATGCTTACTTCTTACTTAGGAGAATAATACAACTCCCAAAAAAAGTCAGTGTTTAATATCACATAGTAGAGCCAGCATCATGAGAAAAATGTATCATAACAAAAAAGCCTGTACGGTATCGGTAATAGATTGTTTATCTAACCGTATACCTTACAGGCTTTTCATCTTGCTTCTCATTACATATTCACGTTCGTATTACCATAAGCGAAATCCTTTAGAACCTGGCGGAAGGTTTTGCACAATATCTATAAATGGGATTGTATAGGCAAATAAGATTAGTGCAAATGATAAGCCAATCCAAAGCTTCCAGTTTTCAAATACTTTCGGGGTTGGTTCGGCTTCATCAGCCGCTTTGCCGACAGGAAATTCTTCCTCCCCTCTTGGTGCAAAAAACACAAGATTTACAAACACAATTAACATTAGGATCGCTCCGATAAAGAGGATTGAACCTCCAACAGCTTGAGCTAATTGATAGGCTCCCCATGATTGAGTATCTGCATTTCCCATATACGTTGAATAACTCGATCTCCTTGGTGCTCCCAGCAATCCTTGCCAGTGCATTGAACCTGACATAAAAAGCATTCCTATTGACCAAGTAATCGTTTGAGCAATCCCGAGATTATTTATTTTCTTCGTTAATTTTCGTCCAGTAATCGAAGGAACTAACCAATATGTAATCCCAAAAAAGGTCAGCATAACAGCAGCCCCAATCGATAAATGAAAATGCCCTGTCACCCAAATCGTATTGTGTACAACTTGATTCATTTGGTGTGAGGCATTAATAATTCCCCCCGTTCCAGCAAAAGCAAACCAAAACATTCCGACAAATGGAGCAAGAAAACGAACATCTTTCCAAGGCATTTTTTTTAACCAGCCAAAAAGGGTTGTTGCCCCTAATTCACGTCCTCTTCTCTCAAACGTTGCAAAAAGACTAAAGGCTGTAATGAACGATGGAATAACAACGAGAAAAGTTAAAATAACCTGTAAAAACTTCCAAGCCGGATCAATACCTGGCTCAGTCAGCTGATGGTGAAATCCGACTGGAATCGAAAACAATAATAAAAGAATAAAGGCAAAACGCGCCAGTGAGTCAGAGAAAATTTTGCCGCCAATAATTTGTGGGATCATCGCATACCAGCACATATAAGCAGGCAAAAGCCAAAAATAAACGAGTGGATGGCCAAAATACCAAAACAGTGTACGGCTAATTAATACGTCAATGCGTTCTGTATATCCTAAAGACCAAGGGATAAATTGAATAACAACGGAAGCCGCAACACCTAAAGTGGCTATGTGCCATAACAGCATAGTAATCACACTCATGAAGCTTAATAGCGGAGATACTTCTCCCCGATGATCTTTTCTCCATCTAGCATGTCGATGATAAACAACGAATCCGCTCATCCAGCTACCAACAATAACGAGTGCAAGGCCAATATAATATCCAGGATGTGCTTGTAGTGGTGCATAAAACGTATAAAGGACGGTTGCTTCATTTAAGAGAATGAGAATTGCACTTAAGACAGTCCCGATCGTCATAATTATATAGCCAATCCATAACCACTTTCGCTCCCCATTGCTATATTCTCCTGCTGTTTTGCTTTGGGTTGCAATGATAAAGCCGATAATAAAATATGTCGTTAAAATAAGTGCCAGCACAACCCCATGTAAAGTGAGCAATTGATAATAGCCAATGCCTGCAGGCAATGTTAATTTCCCTGAACGCACTAGCGTCTGCAATAGACCTGCTGTCGCTCCGATAAATAAGGCGATAAAGGCAACATATAAATGGGCCATTGCGACCTTTGAATCTCCTTGATGAATACTGCCGAATCCTTTTGTCTTCATCCTGTCACCTCAATGGTTGCAGCCATTAAATGATGGCCAACCCCACAATATTCATTACATAATAACGTATACGTGCCTGGTTTCCTAAAGGTATTTGTATAAGTACTAATATAGCCTGGCTCAAGCATCATATTAACATTCGTACCAGCTAGCCCAAAGCCATGGACAACGTCTTTCGTTGTCACATAAAAATGAACAGTTGAGCCTTTTGGAACTTGAACGATTTTATTATCAGTACCGACATCATAATTAAACGCTGAAGCCACGACTGTTAATCTATATTCATTCTCTCCAATTTTTTTTAGTCCAGGCTGATTAAATGGCGCCGTTTGTTCTACTTTTTCCGGATCAATCGTTAATAGACAGCTAGGCGGTTGATTTCCTAAGTAAAAGGCACTCACACCGATGACAATTAAAAAAAATAGTAAGGTTGCTGTTCCAAAGGTAAGCCAGATTTTTTCAAACTTATGTATTTTCAATTATGATCCCTCTCTTCATCTTAAAGACGAGTTAAATATAATGCCCATGTCCCTAGCCAACATAAAAGCACAAAAATACCTAAAGACAGAACAGATGTAAGTGTACTTCGCAGTGACATTTTTTGATCATTATCACTGCTTCCTTTTCGTTTCTCTAATGTCATCTCTCGTTCTCTCCTAGCCTTAATTGGAAATGATGGAAAAAGCCCCCTGCAATAAGTAGTATTACCAACATTATTTTAAATATGTGTGGAAAATAGTCTTCACAATATCATTCTAGTTATTAACATAAAACAAGTATTTATAGAGAAAACACTATAATGAAGGATTAGAAGATAGTAGAAGAAGTCAACATATGTATAATTTAAATACTCACTATTTATTATCTTTGGTTCGTATAGCTGCATAATGACAGAAAAAAAGCCATCTTTTTAGACGGCTTTTCTCCTTATTAATCAACTATTTATCTCTATATCAATCTCAACGCTAGAGTTGAATTCTACGGTCACCTTATCATCGAAGAGATATTTTAAATACGAATACAAAAAATAATCTAATTTACATTAGGTTTCTTGGACATACTCATTTTTTTGAGAAGCTTCTTTTTTTAATTTTATAATTAATAAATCGCTACTGGCCCATAAGGACCATCGATAATTTCTATTTTTGTTTCAAAAATATCCGTCAAAACTTTTGGGTCCATAATCTCTTCTACCGTTCCAAAAGCGGCAATTTGTCCATCTTTCATAGCACAAATTCTATCAGAATATTTGGCTGCAAAATTTATATCATGCATAACAGTCAGAATTGTTCTTCCAAATTCATTAGCAGCATGTTTCAAATGTTCCATCATTTGAACAGAACGAGCAACATCAAGATTGTTCAGAGGCTCGTCCAAAAGTACATATTCAGTCTCTTGGCACAAAACCATTGCAACATATGCCCTTTGCCTTTGACCACCTGAAAGCTCATCTAAATATCTATTTTCAAGATCAGTCAAGTCTAAAAAATCGATGTATTTAGAAATAATCGCCTCATCCTCTTTTGTCAATCTTCCCTTTGAATGAGGAAAACGTCCAAATCCAGCTAGTTGTCTAACAGTAAGCCTTGTTACAAAATGATTTTCTTGTCGCAAAATAGTCACAATTTTTGCTAAGTCTTTTGATTTACAGTCAGAAACATCCATATTTGCTACCATAATTTGACCTTCATCCATATCCAAAAGTCTACCTATCATCAAAAGTGTCGTAGACTTTCCAGCACCATTTGGTCCAATTAAAGAAGTAAAACCAGCTTTTGGTATTTCAATATTCAAAGGTCCTATTTTTACCTTATCATTATACAACTTTCTAGCATTTTCAATCTTTATCATAGAGCCCTCTTCCTTAAAATTACAATTAAAAATATTATACCACCAAACAGTTCGATAATAACTGAAACTACACCTTGAGCATTGAATACATGATACATAAAAAAGTATGCACTCGTTAGGATCAAAAATCCTATAGCAAGGGCCATTGGAAAAATATATCTGTGATCATAAGTTGGAGTCGCTTGATAACTCAAAGTTGCAACTAAAAAGCCATAGAAAGTAAGTGGTCCAACTAAAGCCGTTGAAATGGACATCAAAACAGAAACTAATATAAGTGTAAAAATTATACTAGATTGATGTTTAACTCCAAAAGAAGTAGAGACATCCTTTCCAAGTGACAATACATTTAAATTCTTAGAATAAGCAAGAAGTAATAATGCTACAATGATTACGATCGGAATGACAATTGGGAAATATGCAGCATCCGCATTATTGACAGAACCAAACAATTTTGCCTGTAAAATATCAAACTCAGACGGCGCAAGAAGTCTTCTCATAAAAGTTGACACAGAATTCAGTCCAGTTCCAATAATAATTCCAACCAAAAGCATAAGCTGTAAATTCCCATACTTTCCAGAAAGCAACCATCCATAAAGAATCAAACTCATCAAGACCATTACAATAACTTTAAATAGAAATGATCCAATACCAGTAAAATTTATCAATGCACTAGCACCAAAGAAAAAGATTGTACTAGTATGAATTGTTGAGTAAAGTGATTCAAAACCTAAAAGTGAAGGAGTAATAATCCTATTATTCGTAATCGATTGGAAAGCAACGGTCGACAAACTATGACAAATTGCAGCAATAATCATTGCAACAAGAGCTACTATCCTTCTCTTAACAACTGGGATAAAAGAAGGTGAATCTACTGGAACCGGATTGTTATAAACTAAAAGTCCATACGCAGAAAGAACGCCCAAAACAATCAATGTTATGAGCAAAATCCAATAACGTTTTTCATCTTGCTTAGAACGAAAAGCTCTAGCTGATCTATTTTCATTACCAAGGCTAGAATCGATTTCGACATTTTCTTTATGTCTATATTCCAATGCGTTCATCTTAGCCTCCTTGGTCTTCTTTGTCTCAATAAAATAGCAATAAATACGACTGACCCCACTGTTCCAAGTATTAAAGAGACAGGTACCTCAAAAGGCATTATAATTGTTCGAGAAATGATGTCACAAACAGTTATAGTACCCATTCCTATCACACATACCCAAGGCAAATTACTTCTAAGATCATCTCCTCTAAACATTGAAACAATATTTGGGACAATTAAACCTAGAAAAGGTAAGTTACCAATAACAGCTGCAACAATTCCAACAGCAATAGAAATAAGACCAGTCCCTAAAAGAACGATCCTATTGTAATTTACTCCAAGACTTGTTGCAACATCTTCCCCTAGTCCAGCTAAAGTCAATCTATTAGCATAAATAAAAATAAGAAAAGTAATGATAACAATTAACCATAAATATTCATATCTTCCAACTTGAACTGCCGCAAAAGAACCTACAAACCAACCTTCAATATTTTGCGTCATTTGAAAAAGGAGGCCAATAAAAGTAGAAACTGCAGAAATGACTGCTCCAAGCATCAGCCCAATAATCGGGACAATTAAAGACGAACGAAGTTTAACTCTTCTTAAAAATAAAAAGAAAATCATCGTTCCTATAAAAGAAAAAATGATTGCACCAGTCATTCTTAGTACTAACGTTGGTGCAGGAAATAATAAGTAAACAAAAAGAAGGCCCAAACCTGCCCATTCAATAGTTCCTGTTGTGGTAGGTTCAACTAAACGATTCTGTGTAATAAGTTGCATTACGAGTCCTGCCATTGACATGGCAGCTCCAGTAAGCATTAGTGCAGCTGTTCTTGGAACACGAGTTATGAAAAACATTTCCATTCCATCCTCTTGTCCGCGTATATCATAAACTCCAGTAAACAGTGATATAATGCCTAAAATAATAACAACTATAATCGCTAATATAAAAGGTTTTGTCCATATCTTATTGTGGTTATAAAGCTGGGGTTGAGAATTTTTCTCAACCCCGGTAATGACATTTTTCGGCACTATGTTATACTCCTTTACACTACTTAGCTAAAGTATTTGCAAGGTTTTCAAATAACTCTATATAAGTTTGGATTGATTCATTTGTATAAGTGTCATTTGGTGCATAAATGATCTGTCCTTTAGAAACAGCAGTAACTTTTTGAAGAGCAGGTGAATTATCAATAACATCCTTAGCAGGAACAGCATCAGTTGTAGAAGATACTGCAGCATCACGATCTAGTACGAAAAGCCAATCAGGATTACTTTCTGCAATAGCTTCAACAGAAACTTCATCACCTTGATGATCTGAAGTAGTTTTGTCAACTTCTAATGCCGGAGTCCATCCAAAAATTTCATACATTGGTCCCCAAACACGTCCAGTATGAGGAGCTGAAAAACCAATATTTCCACCAGAAACGATAACACTCATAACTGTATCCGTTCCATTATAGGCAGATTTAGCATCTTTGATAGATTGATCAAAATCAGCTAGCAATTGTTTGGCCTCTTCATTTTTATCAAAAATTTGTCCCAAAGCGATTGTAGCATCTTTAAGTCCATTTACTAAGTTTTCTCCAGGTGTCTCAGCTTCCTCAGAAACGTCAACATTAAGATCAATAACAGCTGCATTTGGCACTAATTTTTTTATATCTTCATAATAGCTAGCAAATCTTTGACCGACAATTACAAGTTCAGGGTCTACAGCTGCGATAATTTCAAGATTTGGTTCACGATGATTTCCAATATCTTGAACTGACTCATCATCTACATATTTTATATCCGCTGGCATTACAGCCTTTGGAACAGCCGCTAATTCAATTCCCCAATCAGCTAAAGTTTCAAACGTTCTATTATCCAAAGCAACGACATTCTTTGGGTTTACAGGAACAGTAACAGTTCCATGGGCATCAGTGATTTCAACCGTTGCAACTTCAGTAGAATCATTTACTTTCTCATCCGTTTTAGTCTCACCAGTTTTATTACTTGAATTTGAGCAAGCTGCCAACATCAAAACAAAAATTGCCATAATGACAGTTAATTTAAACTTCCCCATTTCTTATACCTCTCTCCTTATATGTAAGTTTAATAGACAAACAGAGTATTGAATTGATGAAATTAATATCAATGTTCTATTTTTATGAGCAATTTAAATAAAATTATCTCGATTTTACATAGTGCACAGCGACAACATAAAAATAAATGATATTGATTATCAATTTCAATGTTCTATTCAAGTATACCAAATCAAAAAACATTATCAACATTTTTTATAACATTAATTTTTAAATATGGCTTCTAAGTGAAAAATGTATTTGGCATTGTACGCTAAACAAAAAAAAGCTGTTTGATAAGAGTTTCCTATCAAATAGCTTGGATTTATTTTTTGAGCAATATTTGAAGTTAACAAGCCTCACATCTATTTTCACATATTCGATAGAATGCATTCAAAGGCTAGTTTCCTTTTTTAATATAGGCTGAGATTAAATTTCCAATGCTTGACAGTGTTTGCTGACCTGCTGACTGATATGGGAGCCGATCGATTAATACCGCTGCATAGATCACTTCGTCTTTATAACGAAATTGCGCACAATCATGTTCAACCCCAGGCAACCCGCCAGTCTTATTAGCAACAATCATTTCTTCATCGCTAATTGTCGCAGCAAGCTTATCTTTAAATTGCTGTTTTTCCATCATTCGCAATGATTGTTCAACACTTTCGATAGTTAAATATTCTCGTTCAGCTATCGCTTTTAAGCACATTATCATATCATTTGCTGTCGTATAATTATCAACACCATTTTTCAAAGCCGCAAAATCCATCATCTTCCGATTAAGCTGACTATTTTTCATTCCGATGAACCGCATGCATTTATTTATTTGTTCCATTCCAAGCCGCTCAATTAATAAATTTGTTGCGATATTATCTGAGACAATAATCATTAAAGTCATTAAATCAATTATTTTCAAATCTAAATCAGATGATAATGCGTGGATAACACCCGATCCTTCTACTCTATCAGTATGTGAAATTGGAATCGATTCATGTAAATCTTGCAGCCCCCTATCAAACTGACGAAATCCTTCAATTAATATTGGGAGCTTTATTAAGCTTGCTGATGGAAATTTTTCATCATGATTGATTTCGATTTTTCCATCATTGCTTGCAATGACAAGCCCAACCCTACCTTCACAGGCATCTATCAGCTTTAAAACTTCTCTTTCTAACGTCGAGAATCTCATCTTATTTTCTCCCTCGAATTGTTACAGCTACCTCGGGACGATTCGGGTCGCCTGTTATATTTTGATCGTATAAATGACAAGCAACAAAATGACTCTCTCCGATTTCTTTCCACTCAGGCTTTTCTACTGAACAGGCAGGCATTACATATGGACAGCGTGTTCTAAACACACACCCGCTTGGTGGATCAATCGGGCTTGGAAGCTCACCTTGCAAAATGATTCTTTCACGTTCATCTTCAACATCTGGATCAGGAATGGGAATGGCTGATAGCAAAGCCTTCGTATAGGGGTGAAGTGGATTTTGATAAAGATTTGCACTTTCGGTAAGTTCGACGAGATTCCCTAAATACATAACCCCTATTCGATCACTAATATGCTTAACCATCGAAAGATCATGGGCGATAAACAAATACGTTAAATTCTTCTTTTTTTGCAAACCTTTTAGTAAGTTGACCACCTGTGCTTGAACAGAAACATCTAGTGCAGAAATAGGCTCGTCAGCAATAATGAAATCTGGATCTAATGATAAGGCACGTGCAATTCCAATACGCTGTCTTTGTCCGCCACTAAATTCATGAGGGTAGCGATTAGCATGATCTCGATTAAGGCCAACATCCTCCAATAATTGATACACTCGTGCCAATCTTTCTTTTTTGTTTGGATATAATTTATGAACCTCCATCGGCTCAGAAATAATCTCCTGTACGGTTGAGCGAGGGTTTAATGAAGCGTATGGATCCTGAAAGATCATTTGCATTTTTCGGTGAAAGGCAAACCTTTCTTTTTCCGTCATTTCATGGACATTTTTCCCTTCATACAGGACCTCACCCTCTGTCCGATCATACAGTCCAATAATTGTGCGGCCAGCTGTAGATTTTCCACAGCCAGATTCACCAACAATCCCAAACGTTTCTCCTTTTTTGATTTGAAAGGAAACATCATCAACCGCCTTTAAAATATGTCCTTTTCCGAGTGCGAAATGTTTCTTAAGATGTTTCACCTGTAATAATGCATCATTTGCCATGACTATTCCTCCATCTCCTGCCAATAGCGTCTTGCTGTACATAACTCCTTTTCATAAATTGTATTTTTCATCTCAATTATTTCGATGCTTTTTCCTGTATTTGGTGAATGCAGCAACTTGCCATCCCCATAATAGATCCCGACGTGATGAATACTGCCTTTTCCCTCTTCATAAGCAAAAAACAAGAGATCCCCAGGCAGTATTTTATCCAATACAATGTCAGCTCCTTCTTTAGCCTGCTCATGTGCATCACGAGGAATCATATACCCATTTGCTTTGCACATTGAATAGCTAAAACCGGAGCAATCATAGCCAAAGCTGCTCATTCCACCCCATAAATAAGCTAAACCGAGAAAGCGCTCACCTTCTGATACGATATCCTTCCCATTGCCTTTCGGTAAGTGATTTATCGACTCATACACAGCAGCATCTTCCGCTTTCAAAAAACCCTCTCCCGATGGCGTTTGAACTTGAATCCATTGATCTTCTCTATTAATAAGCGGAAGCCATGTTTGATAGCTTAATACGAGCTGGGGTTCTTTGGAAAAGTTATAAAGTGACGTCTGCTTTTCCGTTATGACAACAATTGGACTACTCTCTATTTTCCAACCTACCGTAAGCATTATTTGTTCCTTTGGCAGCCAGCCTGGATAGCCTCTGCTATCCTTTGATGAGGATTGAGTCGGTATCGCTACCTGTACCCAATCCCCCTTTTCTTCTAAAATTATTACTTCTTCTCCATATAATAGTTGCGACTGGACTAAATTTTTATTACATAGCTCGAGACTCGTTTCATAGGATAAATCTTTCAGCCAACCTTCAATATGAGCAGGGTTAGTGATCGCGTCTTTATCAATTTCCCTTGCAGAATCAAATGACGTCCATAAAGTTGCAACTGGAACATTGATAAGCCATTTTTCTTTAATCTCCAAGTATACCCCTCCCTTATAAAGTGAAACTTCAATCAGTGGGGGTTTTCATTCATCCCCCACTGATTGTTAGTTGAACCAATCGGGCCACGGGCTGTTGCCCCTCACTTAGAATTTCTTTCTTATTTCAACTTCTTGAAGTGGAGGTCTTACAGCCCGTTAATCTGCGATTAAGTTTTCGCCTCAGACACTCATATGGTTATTCTTTACTTGAACATTGCGAATTCCTAAACCCGGTTCCTTTGGGAGAACAATTTTTCTACCTTCATATTTAATGCCGCCATCGACAAGTTCTTTAGCCATCATTAAAGGAGCATCAAAGTCGAAGCGGGTAATGTTTTTCTTGCTAGCAGCAAAGTGAGCTGCAGCTGAAATGCCAACTTTTGTTTCAATCATGCTTCCGACCATACATTCCATACCGCAAACTTCTGCGAGCTGGTTTATAATTTGGGCTTGATAAATGCCGCCAGACTTCATTAATTTAATATTAATTAAATCCGCACTTCTCGTTTTTATCACTTCAAACGCCTGCTTTGGCGAAAAAACGCTCTCATCAGCCATAATCATCGTATCCACATGATCAGTGACTTCCTTTAGCCCCGCAATATCCCATGCTTTAACAGGCTGCTCTACCAGCTCAATCTGTAAATCCAGCTCCTCCATTTTTCGAATAACCTGTATAGCTTCCTTCGGCTTCCAACCTTGATTGGCATCAAGACGAAGCTTTACTTTATTCCCAACCCGTTTTCTAATTTCACGAATCCTCTCAATATCTGTTAAAATATCATCCTTCCCAACCTTTACTTTCAGCACATCAAACCCTTGCTGCACATAAGAGACAGCATCTTCCCCCATTTCCTCCGGACCATTCACACTAACCGTAAAATCAGTCTCAATTTCACTTTTATGCCCACCAAGAAACTGATAAAGCGGGAGATTGCATTGCTGTGATAAACAGTCATATAAAGCCATGTCTATCGCTGCTTTTGCACTCGGATTTCCGATAAGATTCGTTTGAAGCCCTTGAAAAATAGATTCGTAATTTAATAAATTTTGTTTTTCCAAATATGGTTTTAATACGTCATGTATGGCTGATTCAATACTTGAAAGACTCTCACCCGTTATAACTACCGTTGGTGGTGCCTCTCCCCAGCCGATGACCCCATTATCACATGTAATTTTTACGATAAGAGACTCCGCCGTATTTACTGTCCGTAATGCTGTTTTAAAAGGCTTCCTAAGTGGAATTGCGATTTTAAAAGTTTCGATTTTTGCTATTTTCATATATACCACCCTTTATTGAATCCCACTTTCGATCGTTAGTAGTTTTTCTTCCGTATTTAATTCCGCTTTAACACCGAGTGGAATTGAAATATGTGGTGAACAATGTCCGATTTTAAAGCCTTTTAATGCCGGCTTATTCGCTAAAAAAATATAATGTTCAATTACCTCATCAAGACTTAAGGAGAGCTCTCTTTCAGGAACACAATTATTAAAATCACCAATGATAAAGCCGGCTGCGTCCGTCAATTTTCCAGCCATATGCAGTTGATTCAGCATCCGGTCGATTGAACGCGGCTCCTCATTAATATCTTCAATTAAAAGCAGCTTTCCTTTCGTATCAAGTTCATACGATGTTCCAATGGAACTAGCTAATAAAGTTAAATTTCCACCAGTTACCTCCCCTATTACATTTCCATCTATTAAGGCTTCCAAAGGGGAAATTTCATTCGTATATTCAATGAACATCGGCTCAAAAAGCTGCTTAAAACATTCCTTAGATAAAGGGTCCACATCTACTTTTCCAATATCGGAGGCAAGCATCGGACCATGGAAGGTGACAAGACCTGCTTTCTGTCGAATTGCGGTATGCAAAAAAGTAATATCACTGTAGCCCCAGAAAATCTTTGGGTTTCTCTTAATTAAAGCATAATCAATTTGCGAAGCAATTCGCCCTGTGCCATATCCCCCACCTGCACAAATGATCGCCTTTACTTCTCGATCCGAAAACATCATATGTAAATCGGCTAACCTATCTTGATCACTTCCAGCTAAATAACCATATTGTGCATAAACATGATTGCCTACCTTTATCTTTAAACCTAACTCTTCTAAAAATGCGAAGGAACGCTGTAAATTTTCTTGATTCGGTGGGCTTGCAGGTGCGATTATGCCAACCGTATCTCCTTTTTTTAGTCGCTTCGGTTTCACTAACATGCTGTCACACCCTTTATTTTCTTGAAAGTCTTTAAAAAAGCGCAAGCACTCTGACAAGCCATTCAGCCACTGCAAACTATTTATTAACTTGTCCGTTGATTTCCGTTCCAGACGCTTCGCTTTCCGTGGGGCAAACGGTGAGCCTCCTCGTCGCTCACTTTCCTGCGGGGTCTCACCAGTCCGCTTTTCCCACAGAAGTCTCGCGTCTTCCACTCCAATCAACTCAGTGCAAAAAAGATATGAACTTTAATGTAAAATACGATAGTATCAAGGACTGTAGCTGTATAAATTTTCTTTCTTATTCTTTTAGAAAAACTTGGCGTTCGCCAAGTCCTTTCGGCGAATACCTTTGCTTTTTTTATGCAGTATTATAGGTGCTAACATTATTTAAACTTTAGTTTATGCCCCATTTTTCAGCGATATCCAACTTTTTACATTTTATCAGCGAAATTCAGCTATTTATCAGCGGAGTTTTGCTATTTATCAGCCGATTATACACATTTATCAGCCTAAGTAGACAAAATTTGTAAAATACTATAGTATCGTTTTCATCTTACATACCTTCTTGGTTATGAGGTCGATTCTTTTGGTGCTCTGCTGAGAATCGACCTCAATAGTTTCAAAAGCGAATTTTACAAGATTCACATTTAATTCAAAGCTTTAACTAGTTTTTATCCGCATTTTTCAGCTCGATATATCCAACTGGATGACGAACAATCCCTGTAACAGCTTCATTTTGCAAGTATGCTTGATTATAGAAATAAAGCGGGAAGATCGGCATTTCATCAAATAGAATCTTTTCTGCCTTGTACATTAATTCGTAGCGCTTTGTTTCGTCTCCCTCGTTCTTTGCATCTTTAATTAATTGATCATATTCAGCATTGCTCCAACCGGTGCGGTTCATAGAAAGTCCAGTTTGGAAGTTTTCTAGGAAGTTGATTGGATCTGCATAATCTGCTAAGAAGGAGCTGCGTGAAAGCTGGAATTTCAATGCTGTTTGTTCTTCAGCAAATACCTTCCATTCCATGTTTGCTAGTTTTACTTCTACACCTAAATTGTCCTTAAACATTTGCTGAAGAGCTTCCGCAATTTTCTTATGTGAGTCACTTGTACTATATGTTAATGTGACCTCAGGGAGTGTATCATAACCTTCCTCTTCCATTCCTTTTGCTAATAATGCTTTTGCTTCTTCCACATTTGTTTTGATTAAATCACCTGATTTTTCTCGGAAATCCTTCCCTGAAGGATCCTTAAATCCGTATGAAACAAATCCGTATGCAGGCTTCTCCCCTTTTTTCGTTACATATTCGACAATTTGCTGTTGGTCAACTGCCATTGCAAATGCTTTACGAATATTTACATTCTGGAACGGCTCCAATGTGACATTGAATCTAAAGAAATAATCACCAGCTTGATCTTCAACTTGAACTTTTCCTTCTTCAAAGAGCTGCTCACTTAAATCAGCTGGAATGCCAGAAGTGTCTAAGTTTCCTGTTTGAAACATTTGATATTCTGTATTTGTGTCATCAATGATAGCCCAATGAACTTTGTCTAGCTTCACATTTGCCGCATCCCAATATTGCTCATTTTTCTCCATCACAAAATGGCTATCATGCTCCCATTCAGTTAAATTAAATGGCCCGTTTCCAACAAATGTTGCTGCTTCAGCAAACCACGTTGGATTTTCTGTTGCCACTTTTTCATTGATTGGGAAAAAAGCTGGATTCGTAATAACACTTAAGAAATACGCTTGTGGGCTTATTAATGTGACCTCAAATGTTTTTTCATCTACAGCTCTTACCTTCACATCATCAGCCGTTCCCTCTCCATTATTGTAAGCCTCTCCACCTTCAATGAAATAACCTAGAAATGCGGCTGGAGAGCCGGTATCAGGATTTAATAGCCTTTTCCAAGCAAACACGAAATCACCTGCGGTCACATCATCCCCATTAGACCATTTCGCATTTTCACGGATATGGAATGTATAAACTTTCCCGTCAGCAGACACATCCCAGCCTTCAGCAATTGCTTTCTCTGGTTCATGTGTCTCCCCAAGGCGTGTTAAACCTTCCATCAAATTGTTTAATGGGCTCCAAGAAACAGAATCAAAGCCAATCGGTGGATCAAATGATGTTGGTTCCATCCCATTATTCAAATATAGAACCTTTTCTACATCCTCCTTCGTCCCTTCCTCCTGTTTGTTCTCATTATCATTCTTTTTCGGTTCAGTCCCTGCATCCTGTTTGGCCGTACACGCACTAAGCACAACAGCTAACAACCCTACGAACAACAGAGATAAAATCTTCTTCATTTTCTTTCCCCCTTTTTTATCATCCTTATTTTTTTATTTTCAGCTATATGAGCATTGCTGATAGAAAAGAACTTCACGTCATTTTTGCCAGCATATTCATAGCACGTTCGTCTTGAAGCCAGCATTCAACATAATGCTCGTGACTCAGCTCTGTTCTAAAAGGATAAACTTTTTCACAAACTTCCATTGCATAGCTGCATCTCGCTGTAAATGGACAGCCGGTTGGCGGCGAAAACAAATCTGGTGGAGAGCCCCCAATTGGGATAAGCTCTGCATCCTCGAGATCAAGTCGTGGAACTGAGTTTAATAGTCCTTTTGTATAAGGATGCTGCGGGTTGTAAAATATCTCTCTCCTTGATCCTGCTTCAATGATTTTCCCCGCGTACATGACTGCAATTCGGTCGGCAACTTGTGCAACTACACCTAAATCATGGGTAATCAGAATAATGGATACGCCTGTTTTCTTCTGAATATCTTTAAATAAATCAAGAATTTGAGCTTGAATCGTAACATCAAGAGCTGTCGTTGGTTCGTCTGCAATTAATATTTCTGGCTGGCAAACAAGTGCCATAGCAATGACAATCCGCTGTCTCATTCCACCACTGAACTGGTGTGGATGCTGCTTTAAGCGTTCTTTTGGATCTGGAATCCCGACAAGTTCAAGCATTTGCAAAGCCTTTTTTTGGGCTTCCTGTCTTGATATTGACTTATGCTGCAAAATTCCTTCAACGATTTGCTCTCCAACAGTAATGGTCGGATTCAAAGCCGTCATCGGGTCTTGGAAAATCATCGAAATATCAGCACCGCGAATATCTCTCATTTGCGGTTCTTTTATTTTTGTTAAATCTCTTCCTTTAAATAAAACAGAACCATTTGTAATTTTTCCTGGTGGGTTTGGAATTAGGCGCATGATGCTTTGCGAAGTAACACTCTTCCCACAGCCTGATTCACCAACAATTGCTAATGTTTCTCCTTTATAAAGATCAAACGTAACACCTCGGACAGCCTTCACTTCTCCCCCATATGTTTGAAAGGCAACATGAAGATTGTTCACTTCAAGAACTTTTTCCATGATGTTTGTTTACCTCCTTAGCCTCGGATCAAGTGCATCTTGCAATCCATCCCCTAGTACATTAAATGAAAACATTGTGAGTGAAATAAAGAATGCAGGGAAGAATAACCGCCACCAATGTCCTGAAAGAATGGTTGATAGTCCATCACTTGCCATTGAACCCCAGCTTGCTAAAGGCGGTTGAATGCCTAGTCCAAGAAAGCTTAAAAATGCCTCTGCAAAAATAGCGGATGGAACCGTCAACGTCATTTGCACAATAATTGGGCCCATTGTATTTGGAAGTAAGTTTTTTCGGATAATTCTTCCTGTTTTTGTTCCGAATGTCTTTGAAGCGAAAACGAATTCATAGTTTTTAATTTGCAGTACTTGCCCCCTTACAATTCTCGCCATTCCTACCCAACCCGTTACAGTAAGGGCAAAGATAATCGTGAACAAGCCTGGTCCCATGACAACACTAATTAAAATAACAACAAGCAAATACGGCAATCCATACAGGATTTCAATAATTCTCATCATTACATGATCCGTATTTCCACCTTTGTAACCAGCAATCCCTCCATAAACGACACCAATTGCAAAATCAATCAGGGCCGCAACAATTCCAACGAATAAGGATATTCTGGCACCAAGCCATGTTCTAGAAAACATGTCCCTCCCTAATTCATCTGTCCCAAACCAATATTCGCTTGATGGTGGGAGATTTTGGTTAGCAAGCTTTTGCTCTGCAACATGATGAGGTGACATCATCGGCCCAAAGATGGCCATTATTGTTAATAAAATAAGACAAATCAATCCGAGCATGGCTAATTTATTTTTTAGCAGGCGGCGCCATGCGTCTTGCCAATAGCTTAAACTTGGCCTAACAATCGCTTCCGCACCAGCACTGTCTTTATTGATTGGAGTAAACCATTCATCTGGAATATTTGGAGCAATATTTCGTTCGTTTTCTTTTCTTAACTCCATTCATTCCCCTCCTTTCTTACTTCGATGAATCGGGGCTCAAGACGCTTCAGCTTTTCATTGTCTAGCTTCAGCGGCTAGGGGCTCGAGGTCTTAAGCCATGCTGACATGAGGCTAAACTACAGCCACCTTATCAGCACAGCTTAAGCTTGTCGCCCCTGCTCAAGCCGCTTCAGCTTTTCGCTTTATGTAGCTTTATTCGTGGGTCGAGGAGACCGTAAGCAATATCGACTAAAAAGAGCATAATTATTAAGATCGTACTGTAAAATACAGTAGTCCCCATGATGACGGGATAATCACGCTGGTTAATACTTTCCACAAAGTACTTACCCATTCCCGGAATGGCAAAGATTTTCTCTATGACAAACGTTCCAGTTAAAATGCTGGCTGCTAATGAGCCCAGTACGGTAACTACAGGTAAAAGCGCATTTCTTAATGCATGTTTAAAAACAATTTTTACCGGAGATAGTCCTTTTGCCTTTGCCGTTCTAATATAATCTTGGGTTAAAACCTCAAGCATACTTGCTCGCGTTAATCTAGCAATAATCGCCATTGGCCCTGTTGCTAGAGCTAAAGTTGGAAGAATCATATGCTTTGGACTTACCCATGTGGCAACTGGAAGTATCCCCCAGTTAACAGCAACCTGTTGAATTAATAAAGTGGCCATCACGAAGTTTGGAATGGAAATTCCGAGAACCGCAATCGTCATGGCTAGATAATCAATGAACCCGTTATGCCTAAGTGCAGCAATGACACCGAGCGTTATTCCTGAAATAACCGCTACGATTAGGGTGACAATTCCGAGCTCAAAGGAAACTGGAAATCCCCTTCCGAGCAAATCATTCACAGTTTGCGATGATTTTTTGATCGAAGGGCCAAAATCAAAAGTGATGACTGATTTCAAATACATGCCATATTGAACATAGAGTGGTTGATCAAGATGATAAAATTTTTCTAAGTTTTTTTGCACCGCTTCACTTGTCGCCCTTTCATCTGTAAAAGGAGAACCTGGAATAGAGTGCATAAGGAAAAATGTCAACGTAATAATAAGCCAAAGTGTAATCAGCATGGCAATGAGTCGTTTCACTACATAAACAGTCATTTACATAACACTTCCTAACAAAATGAAGTTCTCATTGCTAATTCAACCATCACGAGCATGGCGCGATAGGCTTCAAGAATATCCTTTGCTTGATAGCGTACGATCGTTGTATTTTCTTCAAGCTCTGTCCCAGGCATAAGACTTGCCCACTCGGCCTGCCCGTAATTGGCGAACTCAATTCTTAATAGTGGATCTTTCGGAGGAATAAGCGGCTCGACAAGCTGCTTATTTTTTAATGCAGCAGCTGTTTTTTCTCTTAAAAGCTCACCTGCTTTTGCAGGAGTGAGCGATTTAACAGCTGAACGGGTAATGGTTTCTTTTACGATCGCCGTTGTTACATGAGGAATCAGCTTTTCAGCCTCCAGTGCTGCTCGATCATCCCCAGCCACCATCAGAATAGGAACGCCATAATAGCCAGCAACATACGCATTTAAGCCCATCTCTCCAACAGCAACATCATTAACATACATATTTCGCACACCAAAGATCATCGAATGGGACATAACCCCTCTCATTGAAGCCCTTGCATGATAACCAACAAACATAGCTCCACTAAAGCTCGCATCCAGCCCCTGCACCATCGAATACGGCTTCACATCACCTGTAATGAGCAATGCCTCTGGATGAAGCTTCTCAATTAAGAGGTTATTCATTTTCGAATGACTATCATTTACTAAAACTTCCTTACACCCACTATTAAATGCTGCGGTAATCACGTGATTTGTCTCTTCTGTCATGATAAGACGGCTGCGCTCATAGTTATGCTTTGAAGAATCAACATGAGTATAATCTGCTAAACCTGTAATTCCTTCCATATCTACTGATACATATAATTTCATTTCTTGCTTGCCCCCCTTATATTTCTATTTAATGTTCTTCTTTTTCTAAAAATGACAAGTATGTACCAAAATAACTTTCCGATTAGCACAAATAAAAAATCCAGCTGTCAGAGGGGAAAGTTTCATCTCCAACAGCTGGATTTTATCTGCGTCAAACAGAAAAAGCAGCTTACTTATTTATTAATTGCGTATATTTAATACTTGCATTTTTAAAAGCAACCATCAAAGCCTTTTGTGATGAACCGAAGTAACGCTGCTCGATTTCCTCAAGCATCCTATCGACTTCCATAATTGACTTCCCTTTAAATAATGATCTTATGAACAAAGAAGTTAAATTAATAGTCGATGAACACTCTGCATCAACGATTTCATCTGTTTCTCTATCGATGACGAGTCCGATAAAGAAGCTATTATATTTTTGCATAATTGGATTGTTTAATGCGGTCTTACTGTCACCGACAATATAAACAGTCGTTTCCTGAAACATAGCGTGCCTCCTGCAGAGCAAGGATATTACGAGAGGTATTCATGTGGATAACATAAACATTCATCATAATGCATAGCCCTTAAATGAATTGTAATACAACAGGGACAGCAAGACAACATTTTTATTGGATTTTTCTAAATATTTAATTAACCGTAAGTTTTTTGATTGGTTTCAATCTATTTTCTTAAGCATATGACTAAGCAATTGCTCGCCTGTCAGTATGGCTTCTCCTCCGCCTTGAGCAAACAAGTCATTTCCTCCGCCTTTTCCATTTATTAATGGAAGAATATTGGCTGAAATGCTCTTCATGCTTAACGACGGCATTGAACCTTTTGCACAAACAAATTGCAGCTTTTCATCCGCTTCATTTATAAAGAAAACGAGTGATTCATTAGAAAGAGTCGTAATAGTTCGGGCGAGCTTTTGAATTTCCTGAATACTTCTGTTTTGGAAGACATTGCTGACAATGATTCCCTTTTCAGATTGCAGCGCATTCGCAAGTAAAGCTTTCGCTTCATATTCAATGAGCATTCCTTGTAGTTCTTCTATATTCTTTTCGAGTGTCTTCCCATTTTCAAGTAATCGTTTTGCAGTAGAGATAATTTTTTGTTCTGGAGCATTTAACAGCCCCGTCAATTCTTTAACAATCTTATGCTTTTCGTGAAACTGGCTCCGAACACGATTCCCACAAATGAATTGAACTCGCGTATTCTTCCGTTGCTTTTCCCAGCCCAAAATCGCAATCGTCCCAACCTCATCTGTCGATCTTGGATGTGTTCCACCACAGCCGTTATAATCAAATTCAGGTATAATGACAAGGCGAATATTATCCGTTACACTTAATTGCTTACGAAGGGAGTATTGAGACAATTCATCTTGTGAAACCCATTTTGTTTGGATAGGGCGATTTTCTAAAATAATTTGGTTCGCCAAGTCTTCAGCCGCTTGAGCTTGCTCTTCCGTTAATTCCTCAATATCAAGATCAATCGTTAATGTTTCTTTTCCTAAATGAAAGGAAACTGTTGCAATATCAAATAATTCCACAAAGGCCGCTGTTAATATATGCTGTCCAGCATGCTGCTGCATATGATCGAATCTTCTATTCCAGTCAATCTGACCTGATACCTCTTTGGTCACATCGCGGATTTTCTCTTTTAAATAATGACGGATTTCCCCATCTATTTCTTCAACATCAATTACTTCCATCTGATGAACTTCCGTATGATGAATGGTACCAGTATCGTGCGGCTGCCCACCACCAGTTGGATAAAAGGCCGTTTTTTCTAAAACAGCATACCATCTTCCCTCTTCATCTTGTTCTTGCTTTAATAAGTTTGTCACAAATGAGGTTATGTATGGATCTTTATAATATAGTTTTTTCTCAGTTACATTTTTACCGTTTATTTCTGCTGACAAAGTAATCATCTCTTTTCGCTTTTTTTCATAACTTTAATTTGCCTGAAAACATCATTTTTCACAAGATTTTTCCTCTTTTTTATCGATATGGATTTTGCAAGTGACCACCGCTACCTCTTTTTCTGCAACCTATGGTCTCATTTACACTCTTTGAGACCACCGCTATCTCTTTTTCTGCAACCTATGGTCTCATTTACACTCTTTGAGACCACTGCTATCTCATTTTCTGCCACCTATGGTCTCATTTGCACTCTTTGAGACCACTGCTATCTCTTTTTTCTGCAACCTGTGGTCTCATTTACACTCTTTGAGACCACCGCTACCTCTTTTTTCTGCAACCTGTGATCTCATTTACACTCTTTGAGACCACTGCTATCTCTTTTTTCTGCAACCTGTGGTCTCATTTGCACTCTTTGAGACCACCGCTACCTCTTTTTTCTGCAACCTATGGTCTTATTTACACTCTTTGGGACACTGCTAACTCTTTTTCTGCCACCTATGGTCTCATTTGCACTCTTTGAGACCACTGCTATCTCTTTTTTCTGCAACCTATGGTCTCATTTGCACTCTTTGAGACCACTGCTACCTCTTTTTCTGCAACCTGGGGTCTCATTTGCACTCTTTGAGACCACTGCCATCCCTTTTTCTTTTGACTGTAATTCATTATAAGTTAACCTATCATTATACGTTTAAAGCTATCCAATAAAAAAACTGGGCAGTTATTTTTGCCCAGTTCGAGATAGCCTTTTAGGTAGAAAATTAGTCAAGCTTAAACTGATTCGCTAAGCTTTCCATATCATTTGCCATATTGACAAGTGTTTGTGTTGCTGCTGATATTTCTTCCATGGAAGCAGCTTGTTCTTCTGATGAGGCAGCAACGTTCTGCATTTGATTCGAAATATCCTTCGATATGGAGGCGATATTTGTCACTTGATGATTCGCTTCCTTAATTTCATCTTTAATGCTAACGGTAGCGTTTAGAACTGTCACTACGTCTTCGCTTAATTTCTTGGTAGATTCTTTAATTTGATTAAAGGAGTCGCCCGCATTTTTTACTTTTTCGATTCCTTCATGGACGATTCGGTTTCCTTTTTCCGTCAGGTTGACTGCTTCCTCTGTTTTACTTCCGATTTCATATATAATTGATTTAATGCTTTCGATGCTACTCGATGTTTCCTCTGCTAAACTACGAATTTCCTCCGCCACAATCGCAAAGCCTTTTCCATGCTCACCAGCTCTTGCACTTTCAATTGATGCATTTAAGGCTAATAAATGAGTCTGTTTGGAAATATTCATAATGATGTTCAATATATCATTAATACTGTTTGATTTCCCTTTTAATTCGCGCATGGTCAGTGCAATATCCTCTGTACTTGATTGAATATGACCCATTTGCTCCATTGATTCTACAATAATCGTATTGCCCTTCATTGCAAATGATGAGACCTCTAACGAATCTTGTGACGTAATTTGGATTCTTTCTGTCATTTCATTCGTTCGTTCCGTTATTTTTTGGAACACATTTTGAATACTTTCCGCTTCTTTCGATTGATCATTTGCCGATTCTGCAATATCTTGAAATGTTTTAGATACTTCATCAACAATTTTCGTAATTTCTGAGGAACCAACAGACAACTCTTCCGTCGAAGCCGCTAATTCCTTAGATGTCGCTGAAGTTTGTTGTAGCGCACTTTTTAAGTTTGTCACCATTGCATTGAAGTTTTCATTTAATGTATGAACTTCCCCAGTTGCTTTTATTGTTTGCATTTCAATACTTAAATCACCCTGTGATATTTGCTTCGTATATTCTGTCAAACGTCTTAATGGAAGGATTGTTCTCCTTACAAAAAGAATGATAATAAGAGCGGCAATTAATAGGGAGGCAATCCCAACAAATATCGTTGAGGAGGACATGCTCCATGTTCTTTCTGTAATAATTTCTGCATTAAAATCAATCGCACTGATGGCAATAATTTCACCATTTCTTTCATGATTTTTAAAAATAGGTGCATAACCTGTTAAACGCTTCATGCCTGCGTATTCATATATTTCAGAGAATACCGGTTCTTTTGTATCTAAAAGAGCTTTTATTTTATCAAGTTCAATAGGTGTTTGATCACCTACTTTAATACCTTGTGACTGTGATTTCGTGTCTGCAACCAGAACTTTTCCATCTGAAGAAATAATATATTGGTTTTCGAAAATCGGCTTCATTTCTGTTGTCCAATCGATCTTCTTGCCAACTTCTTCTGCCTTCGCTGGAGAAAGTGAATTAAGCTGATTTACTTCATCGACTGATAATAGTCCAGTCGTTATATTGGCACACCCATAAAGCTCCATTCCAGCAGATTCTTTAACCTTTAAATAAGTCATTCTATTATTTGCAAATGAAATGATCGCTAAACTAAGAAGAATAACAACAGCAACAATGACAATCAATCGATAAAGTATTGATTTTTTCAAGTCAAACCACCTTTTCTATAACTAAAGTCCTATAAATCATCTCTTTATTATAATTGATTATCTCTCTATATAGTGTTAAATTCATCACATTTTACAAAAGATTAACAATTATGAAGGTGCAATAAGTAGGATAATAGGTACTATACACCTTTTCTTATCTATTTAGAACTAGTTTTTGGTGGAGTAAAACGTTTGACTTAGTGTAGCTTTGGAATAAAGTTTAATCAAATGTATTCCGCAAAAACTCATTCTAGGTCAAATAAAAAGAATCCGTTTTGAAAAAAGATTAATCAAAATGGATTCTTCTCTTATGAATTAGTATGCATTTTTAATAAAAAAGTTTGATCATTTTAATCCTATGATCTTCAGCAATCGCGCCGTTTGTGGAGTAACATTTTTTTTAAGTATTTTGCTTAATAGTTTCTTCTACGTAAGAAAGAAGATTACTGTAGGGGGAACTCCCTTTCAAAAATTCTGATACCACATTCAAAGGTAATATCACCATATCCTTCTTTTTGGAATAAAGAACACTCTTTGAGTTGTTATTATTAAACTCAAGATTGGGTGAATAATTACGTACTGAATCAGACTCAAACCAATAAAAATCTTGATTAATATTATTTTTTATAACCTCGCCAATATACGCACCTATACGATTCACTAAATTATCAAAATGTTTATTTAACAGTTCAGTACCAAACTCCGTATTCATTAATCTTTTTACATAGATATCAACATAACGAATGCTTTCAATAGTGAAGTCTAAATTTCTTTTAGTAAGGTTTTCTTTATCCCATGAATCATCTGATACATCCTGATACATTAATTTTGCTATACCTTTTAAATCATCTTTTTTTAATTTTGCTTTATATAAAAAACTAAACATAATGGATTTTCTCCTTTATCAATCGTCTACAAGTACCGCTATGATAATTATAGTTCATATTCAACAATATGGCCCGATTGTTAAATAAGCAAGTAAATAGAATCCCCGTATTACATTTTAATATAGAGGTTTTGTTCAAACTTTTTTATAAACGGTTAAACTTTTTTATAAACGGTTAAACTTTCTTCAAAACGGTACGACTTTTTTATAAACAGTACAACTTTATTTCAAATCCACACTTAGCGCTCTTTATACTCATCTTTTCCTGCAGCGATCTCGAAAACTGCCATTAGGTCCTTAGAAAAATCAAGGACTTCCTGTGTATTTTGATTGATGGTCATTTGCCAATAAACTTGTCTATCCTCACTCACATAATGCAGTTCACTTAACATCTCCTCAAGACTTCGCTTTTCTATTCTGCTTGAATCAATAGGAACAGTTATCATTTCCTTCTTCTCGATAAATTGCTTAGCAAATTGTTTTAGCTCGTCTTCAGTCATTCGTTCAGAATCATTAATTTTTAATTTCGTGTAAATTTTTTTCTTGGCAGCACCAAGAATTTCACCATTCAATGGATTTATGGCAACAGTATACATGTCAAATTCATTAAATATATTCGTAATTTTAACAAAATATAGACCGCTGGAAGCTTTATTCAGCTGCAATAGATAGGAATCCACTTCCTCCTGTTCTAAATTTAAATCTTTAATTGCACTGGATAATAGTGTTTTCAGCTGATTATAATCAATGTTCTTCAATTCGATTTCGACGTTATCCATGCTTAGATGATGATCATAATACTTACCAATAGCATTTAAGCTTAATGTCTTGATAGCTTCCTCCGAAAGAACGGTGTCACTCTTTACATTGAATTCCTGCTTAGCTTTCAGCTTCTTTACCATTACTGTATCTTTAGGAATAGAGTGATAGAAACCTGAACATCCTGCCAGCAGTAAAATGACAATGCCTACTAGTACAACTCGAATAATCTGCTTCATTAGCTCTCTCCCTAAATAACTATCTTTCTTGAAGTTTAAATACAACTCGGATCGTCGTTCCATGTTTCTCCTTACTTTCAACCTCAATAGAAGCATGGTGTAAATTCGCTACGCTCTGACAAATAGATAAACCGAGTCCTGCACCATTATGTTTTCTTGTCCGAGCCTTATCAACCATATAGAATGGTTCAAATAGTTTATCAAAATGCTCTTTCGGAATTCCTACTCCTTGATCAATCACCTCTAGCACAGCCCGATTCTCTTCACAATACGTTCGAATCACGATTAGACTATTTTTTGGTGATGCTTTAATGGCATTATCAACTAAATTCATAATTACCAATTTCATTAAATCGCTCTCAAACTGAAGCCTACAGCTTTGACATTCCATCCTAATCGCAATTTGTTTCTCTTGTGCGTTGATTATTAGTAATGGCAATATTTCCTCTACCATTTCTTTTAAATCATGAATCTTCATTTGAAATTGATCCTCTTTTAATAAAATCAAATCCATCAGCTTAAAAGAAAGCGATTCAAGCCGTTTAGCTTCACTGCTTATCACGCTCAAACCATCTACAAACGTTTCCTCATCATATTTCGTTAAACGTAAATAATTCGCGTAGCCCATAATTGAAGTTAATGGCGTTTTGATCTCATGCGTAAAATTCTGAATAAATCGTTCCTTTTCACTATTACGCAACTCCAACTCATTAATCGTTTTCTCCACAACTTCGGCCATCACATTGAAGTTATTAGCTAATATTCCAACTTCATCTTTTGAATGAATCGATACTCGCTCTGTAAAATCACCCCGTGCAATCACTTTCACGGTTTTAATTAATTTATCAATCGGTCTTGTCAGCCCTTTACTAATAAAGACCATGATTAACATATATATTAAGCAAGCAGCAAGATCCATCTTAAGAAAGAACTGATATTGTTCTACTCTTTCCTGATAGAGATGTGTAATATCCTTCGTATATGTAAACAAATATGTTTTTTTCTGGACCTCAATTAAATTCGTTGTACTAAGCAATGTTTGGTTTTCAACATCCCGTAAAATATAGCGTATCTCTCCAGTCTCTATACCTTCAGACTCTTTTCGCAACTTAGGCAATGTTAGATTTTCATTGCTTCTATAAATTGGTAGGTTATTTTCATCATTAATTTCGATGTAAATTTTCTGATTATGATTTTGGAAGATGAACTCATTGGCGATTTGTTCTAATACAGTCCGATCGTAATCATCAGAATCATAAATATGCATAATCGGCATAATCGCATTGACACTCGTTTGAATATTCATATTCTCGTTCAGTGTGCTCGTGATTTCCTGATCGAGCATCTTACTATGATTGCGTTCAATAATTAATATGGACGACAGATTAAAAATCAGTACAAACGTTAGAAGTGAGTATAAATAAATCTTTTGCCAAAATTTCATCCTTAAACTAATCCTCCAACCGATAGCCAATTTTATAGATCGTTTTTATATGATCATGTAAATTCAGCTTTTTGCGCAAAGATTTTATATGCATATCTACAGTTCTTGTTTCACCAAAGTAGGCATCTCCCCATACCCGATCAAGTAACTGCTCACGTGACAGTGCAATGTTTTTATTTTTCAATAAAACAAGAAGCAAGTCGTATTCTTTCGGTGTTAGCTCGATAGTTTCCCCATCTAATGTAACGGCTCTTTTATGTAAAAACAGCTTGACATTATTAATTTGGAAGAGCTTCTCTCCCTTTCCGAATCTTCGAAGTACCGTCTCAATCCGTGCTAAAAGTTCAATCGCTTCAAATGGTTTGACCATGTAATCTTCAGCACCAAGTTTGAGTCCGTTCACTTTATCAAATACAGAATTTTTAGCTGTTAGAAAAATAACTGGAATGTCATAGCTCTTGATTCGCTCCATTAAAGCGAAGCCGTCCAAGCCCGGAATCATAACATCCAGCAAAATTAAATCGAATTTCTCCTTATTGATAAGCTCCAAAGCTACTAAACCATCAAATACCTCCACAGTATCGTAGTTCACTAGATTTAAATTCATTTTAATTATTTTCGATATATTGACATCGTCTTCAACGATTAATATTCGCTTATTCAAGGGGCATTGTTCCCCTCCTTTTTCATCGATATATGCCTATTACTAACATCTATTTGTAAATATTGCAATGTCAATTATAGCAAAAGTCATATTTTTCAATCACAAAATCATAATTATTAAGAGGGGG
Source organism: Cytobacillus sp. Bva_UNVM-123 (assembly GCF_046351715.2). Lineage (NCBI taxonomy): Bacteria > Bacillati > Bacillota > Bacilli > Caryophanales > Bacillaceae > Cytobacillus > Cytobacillus sp. Bva_UNVM-123. The sequence goes on along the minus strand of NZ_CM177772.1, from coordinate 749,273 downwards.
AGATTCATCCTTTACAACTTCGTTACAACTTCATCTAACTTCTCATATATCGGACATCTAAACTAATTTGTATATAGTGAAACTTCAATCAGTGGGGGTTTTCCGATGCACAGGATGTGCTAGTAACAGACGTTGCGACAGGACAAGGAAGGCTTCGTCAGCGATACATCGCACGACCAAATGAGAAGCATTTGGGAGGACGTCGCGTTCTTAGTCTGCCCCATCCCCCACTGATTGTTAGTTGGACTAATCGGGCATTTAGGGGCTGTTAGATCCCCCACTTAGAATTTTTTGTTTCCACAACTTCTTGAAGTGGGGGGCTTACAGCCCGTTGATGCGGGATAAAGGAGTGAATGAAATGAGGACTAACAGATGGATTAGCTTACTCGGAGCTAGCATACTTACTATCGGACTAACAGCTTGTACAAATTCTCCAGAAGAAGCTGATTCCTTAAATAATAGTCAAACTGTACCACAAGGTAAGACGGCTACTGACTCGTTAGCGCAAACAAGTAAGGAGTCTAAAGGAATTGCAAATAAATATAATCAAGATCCAACTTTATATGCCCTTGTCAATAAAGAGCTGAGCTTAGATAAAACATATGAACCTGATGATTTGGTGAAAGTAGATGTTCCAACCGTGTTAGAGAATCCAGAGATCAATCAATTAAGACAAGTAGCTGCTGCTGCCTTAAAGGAAATGTTTGCTGAAGCAAAAAAAGCAGACATCTATTTACATGCCCGTTCAGGTTATCGCTCTTACCAAACTCAAGCTCAGCTTTTTCAGAATTATTCTGCTAAGCATGGTGAAGAGGCAGCTAATCGTTATAGTGCAAAAGCTGGCCAGAGTGAACATCAAACAGGACTTGCTATGGATGTTACGAGCGAAAGCGTGAACTTTGAGCTTGTCGAGAGTTTTGGAGAAACGAAAGAAGGAAAGTGGCTTCGGGAACATGCACATGAATATGGGTTTATAATTCGTTATCCAAAAGGGAAAGAGCAAATTACGGGCTATATGTATGAACCTTGGCATATTCGCTATATCGGGGTGCAATTGGCAACCGACGTTTACAAAAGTGAATTAACTTATGAAGAATATTTAAACGAATAAGGAGGATATGGATCATGAGAGCAACTAGAAGCAAGTCTAGGAAACAGCTCCGAACATTTATCATGCTCATAATGATTATTGGTCTGCTTGGCGGTCTTTATTATATAGGCAAAGACAAAGTCCAGTCACCCATAACTAGTAATCAATTAAATAAATCGAATCCAGCGAATCCTAAAGCAGATGACGACACCTTTACAACTATTCGAATTGCTGCCGCTGGTGATATTATGTTTCATGCTACACAGCTTGAAAGTGCCTATGAAGCACAAACGAAAACATATGATTTCAAATCTGTTTTCGAGGACATAAAGCCGATCATAAGCGCCGCCGATCTAGCTATCGCAAACTTTGAAACTACTACAGCTGGGTCAAGTCTCCCTTATACGGGATATCCAATTTTTAATTCACCAGATGAAGTAATCGATGCCATTCAATATGCTGGCTTTGATGTCCTAACAACAGCGAACAACCATAGCTTGGATACAGGCAGTAATGGACTAAAGCGCACAGTTGAAACATTGAACAAGAAAGGGATAGAAACAGTAGGAACCTATCATAAAAAGCCGGATTCACACGTTTTAATGAAGGAAGTTAAAGGAATTAGAATTGCCATTCTTTCTTATACAGAAAGCACGAATGGTTTGGGGAATCAGTATCCGGCTGATGATTTAAACGCGATGATTAATCTCATGGAAAAAAAGAGGATCATTGAAGATATTAAGGAAGCGAAGAAACTTGGCGCAGATCTTATCATCACCTTTATGCATTGGGGCGATGAATATAAGGAAGAGCCCAATGCGAAGCAAATTGAATTTGCTCAGCTGATGGCAAATGAAGGTGTAGATATCGTATTAGGAAGCCATCCCCATGTCATTCAAAAGTCAGAGCAGATCGAAGCTAAAGACAAAAAAACGTTCGTCATCTATTCCATGGGTAATTTCATATCGAATCAACGAAAAGAAACCATAGACAATGAGCTGACAGAAGATGGAATCATCGTCAATTTCGATATTCGTAAGAACAACCAAACGAATGAAACAACCATTCAGCAAGTGGAATATATTCCAACTTGGGTATATCGCCATAAGGAAGCAGGAGAATCCAAATATACATACCGTATTCTTCCTGTAGAAACTCATTTAAACAATAGTGATATTTCCGAAGAATTTAAAAAGCGAATGGAGCGCTCTCTAGAGGCAACAGTCTCCCAGATGGATAAAACTCCGTTCTAAAAATTGGGGTTTATTCCAGCGGGAATGTGGAGAGGAAATTTTCCTCTCCGATTTCAATATATTTATATTAATTCAGACAGCTCTACTCAAAATCTTCCTTTGATATAGCGATAGAAGGGTAGTGGACAATTGTAGTTAAATCCGTATCTAACGGCACACTATAGACCATATAATAGGCATCTTTATTATCTGCTGCAAGTTGTTTTATTTTTTCCTTAGTACTCTCAAGGTTCGTGGATGCATATACTACGGCGACTACACCAACAGAATCTTCTACCCAGCCCTTCAAAATAAGTTTTAATGGTGATTCTCCATGTAATCCTTCATCAACCATTTGCCAGTATTCATTGTTCATTCTCTTTATCCCCTTTTAGGTTTCTATTTTATGGCAGAATAAATCTCTTCAATTGTCTTTTCAATATTCACTTTGCCACTTAAATAACGGAGTTTATGTTTTTCTTTTCCAAGTGTTTTCATTAATTTAGAATAAAATCCATGGCTTAAGACAGACGTCTTGACGAATACATAATCATAGCCAGAAATAATTTTGAAATCTCGATTGATTAAATCGACATAAACTAGTTCAACAAATGGCAATACTTCATTCACTTTACGCTGCCAATTTTGATGTCCACCCATTATAATGATTTTCTTTTTGGCTATTACCTTGATCATTTCCTCTAAAGGGATGGATGATGGTACCTCTTCTTCCCTTGTAAATATGTACTTCCGTAATCCGACAACTTCGCTCTCTAATTCTTGAACCATGTTATTATCTTCATTCTGTGTTAATTGCTTTTGATAGGAATTCACTTGTGTTTCGAGATCTTTGATTTGTTGAATATAACTACTTTCTTTCGCAAGGAAGGCAGCTTTTTCTTGTTCGTATTCTCTATTCATTTTTGCTAGTTCTTTAGACAACTTATTCACTTTTGCTAGATTTCCCTCATGTGAACCATCAGTTACGACCTGCTCTAACTGTGAATAATCTTCAATGATATATTGAGTATATAAAACAAAAATAAATAAGATTATTTGTTCACGTTCAGACAATTTCAGACTTTCAGATATACTTACACACATATATAACAAGGATTCCCATGTTTTCTTCGTAAATTGATTTACTTTCATAAGTTCTGTCAGTTGAACACCTTGATTATGAGATAAATTTACAATTTCCCCGAAAATTTGATATAAAAAATCTTGAGAATGACAGTAATCCAATAGCTCATCTTCGGAAATTACTCCATTTCCCGCTTTTACTTCTAAAAAATCCGTAATTAATTGTTCGATACGTAATTGTTCTTTAACACTAATCGATTTACTCCACTCATTCTTAAGTTCTTTATTGATGTCAAAATACTTAGCAATAATCGCTCTATATCTTTTATCATTATCTAGGCTATATTTTATATAGCCCTCGTGACCATTAGCCCCTTTTCTAAGCTCCTGAATCATTTGAGCCAGTCTTTTATTAGAGATTTTTTCAATTAATGATTTCAAATCCAGAGGTGAACTAAGAGGAGCAGCGATATTACCTATACAAATATGATAAAGATGCAATTGGAATTGAAAATAATCTTCAACACGATTATATTCACCTAAATGAATTAATTCTTTCATTACATTGGATCCAGATATGCTCAAATCAAGGTTTGGGGCGTGAAAACTAATGAATTTAGCCATTGCAATATCAAATAAAATGGATTCTTCATCATAGGAGTAACCTTTTTTCTGAAATGTAAAATACGATTGGATCGTAAAGATAGATTCCAGCTTGAAGTAATTCCATATAGGTTTTACACCTTTTTTTATGAGAGTCAAAGTTTTTGTAAATTCATTTTGTTCAAGCTCAAAATAGACAATTCCTGCTAATCTGCGTAGCGTTTGCATTCTCATGTATGGATATCTGATGGCTGAATGTTTAAATTGTATCCCTCTTTGAGAAGCCTCATAATACTCTACTTCTTTTTCTAAATATATTTTATTAATATCTTCTGCAATGAAATCTTTTGATGCTAAAGCTTGTATAAATAAAAATAGGTTAAACTGATCTTCATTCGTTTTGGTTACATACTCTTTTAAGTTCAGAGTTAAGTCATTTAATTGTGTCATTGTCATATTACGACGACCACTCCTTTTACTTGGACTTTCTTCGTTTATAAGTGAAAAAACTAATGATAATAAGTAAAGCGATAAGGATTGAAACAACTAAAGAGTAAATAAAGTGATCGAAAAATAAGCTCCAAGACCATTGGGTTCCGTCAATAATTATCCAATAACTAATTTGATTTTGAAATAGCAATTCCATCTTGTTCCCCGAAGATTTCTTGATAATTAAACCATAAACTAACTGTCGAAATAAGTGAAATGAGAAAAACAACAATAAGAGTGAATGGACGCTTTACAGAAAAATTCTGTAACATCGGAAAAATAACTAATAGTAACACAAATATGAACAATAAAAACATAAAGAATACACCTTCTTAGTTTACCATCATAATTTCCCTTATAAAATAACCGCCAGCTGTTAAATAAAATATAGGAGCAAAGCAGCAATGTTTGATTTTGCTACAGAAATAACCCACAATAATGTCAGTGAATATTAGCCATAAAAAAAACCCAAAAATTAGATTTTTCAGGTCTAACTTTTGGGGTTCAGTTCATCATTCTGAATGACTCTTTCCTATCTATCACAAAATTAAATACGCAATCGGTGTGACAAAAATAATCGTTAATATCACACGCTCTATCCAAATAACGACAAGCTTTGGAATAGAAATTGGGATTTCCGTTGAGACAATACATGGAACAACAGCAGAGAAAAAGATAATCGACGATACCGATACGACCGCTATCACAAATTTAACAACTAAAACAGATTCTGTGACGAGCAATGCAGGCAGAAACATTTCGGCAATTCCAAGTGCACTTGCTTTTGCAACGAGCATTGGTTCTGGTAATTGCAGAAGTGCTGTAAATGGATAAAAAATATAACCGATCCAATCAAACAGCGGTGTAAACTCAGCTAGAACTAGTCCTAATAAACCGATCGATAAAATGGATGGGAGAATCGCGATCGCCATTAACAAGCCATCTTTTAAATTTAGCTTAATATTATTAAGTAATGTTGGAGAAGTGGCAACTGTCGATTTAGCCTCATCCCACGCAATGGCAAGGCGGTTTCCACTAACTTTCACTTCTGGCTGTGGGGTTGATCCTTCATAATATTCATCCTTCATTTTAGAAAGCGGCCAAATTCTTACTGTGACCGAAGTGACTAAAAATGTAACAACTAATGTCACCCAAAAATAACTATTCCACATTTCCATCAAGCCCAAAGTTTTTGCAACAATGACCATGAAGGTTGCGGAAACAGTTGAGAAGCCAGTGGCAATAATGGCTGCTTCTTTTGCTGTATACTTTCCTTCCTTATAAATCCGATTCGTAATTAATAATCCTAATGAATAGCTGCCAACAAACGAAGCGACTGCATCAATGGCAGAGCGCCCCGGCGTTCTCCACATCGGTCTCATAACTGGCTGCATTAATACACCAATAAATTCAAGAAGACCATAACTAACGAGTAACGCTAGGAAAACAGCACCGATCGGAACGAGTAATCCGACAGGAACGACAAGTTTATTAAATAGAAATGGGCCCATATCTGGAGCGAAGAGCCATGCTGGTCCAAAATGAAAGACAAGCATGATTCCAACTATTAAACCAATTACTTTAAAAAAAGAAAAGATTATATTTACCGTCGACTTTTTCCATGTCCCAGATAAAAATGGATATATGGAGCCTGCTGCAATAACGAGCAAGCCATAATAAGGTAAGGCAGATGCAGCATGTGTTTGGATATAAGAGACGATATGATCAAGCATAATCGAATTCTTCTCACCAATCGTTACTGGAACGAAAAACATGAAGGCACCAATAAAACTATAAATAAAAAACTTCCACATTGCAGGAGATTCGTATGTCATTGTCGTGATTTCTTGATGTTGCTTATTCACCTCTTGATTCGTATTCATATTAAATCTCCTTCCCAATCCCTTTATTGTTCGTATTTTATTTTATAGATTTCCCAGTAATAAATTGTAGCCATGCATAAACACCAGTCTTAACGGTTTCGGCAACATTGGAATCCTTGCTTGGATCTAAACAAACAAAGTCAATATGCTTCACAGCTTGATGCTTGCCAATCTCAAGTAATGAATCGAATAATTCCAGAGCCGTCATTCCTCCAGGAGTGGATGCTGGAACCCCTGGTGCAACAGAAATATCGAGGACATCCATATCAACTGTCACGTAAATACGATCAACTGTCGGAGCTAACTGATTGAGTGCTTCTTGAATCGTCTTTACAACCCCTTGCTTACGCGCTTCCTTTAACGTTACCATTTGGATATTGTGGCCTCTGGCATAATCAATTAACGGCTTTGCATTAAAATAGCCATGTAGCCCGATATTGATGACATGTTCCCCTTTAACAATGCCACCATCAATTAATTGCCGAATTGGCGTCCCGTTCGCTGGACCTAATTCAGCAGGGTCTCTTACATCGAGATGTGTATCAAGCTGTAAGATTCCTATCGTTTCAGCTTGATAGACTGATTTAATTCCTCGGATAGAACAAGCAGTTATGGAATGATCTCCACCAATCATACAAGTCAATACTTGTGGATAACTTGTTACTAATGCAGCTGTTGTCTCTTCAATCCGCTTATGGGATAACAGAATATCTGTTGTGTGCATGGCAATATCCCCTGCATCCGCTACTTTAAACGTCGTTAAATCGACCTCTTCGTCCAAATTATAGGTTGCATATCCCTTCCACATCCTTCGAAATTCAGAAGGGTATAAGGAAGCACCAGAAACACTAATCGATGAGCGTGAAATTGGAGCTCCGTAAAGGATAAGCTCCGGTTGCTCTTTCATTTCGTGGAGGGGACGTACCCATTGATGAACATAAGTAGGCTCCCCTTCTACTTGATTCCAAGACCATTCTGGTTTTTGCAGCCAATTTCCCCTCATGATCTCACACCACCTGAATGCCTTTTTTCCATACTGATTTTACATGGTTAACCCCAAATAAATATTGTAGCTCTTGATAGTTTTTTACATCCCATAAAACAATGTCTGCTTGTTTGCCAACTTCAAGTGAGCCGACTATGTCTTGACGATTAATGGCACATGCTGCATTGTACGTTGCTGCTGTTAAGCTTTCAGCAGGTGTTAATCTCATCGAAATACAGGCTAAATTCATCACAAGCGGCATCGAGGTTGTTGGAGAAGAACCAGGATTACAGTCGGTGGAAATTGCCACAGCAACACCCTCGTCGATCATTTTTCTTCCGGCAGCTGCTTCTTCACGTAAATAGAGCGCGGTTGCCGGAAGTAAACAGGCAATCGTTCCTGACTTTGCCATCGCTTGAATTCCTTCATCTGAAGCTTTTAATAAATGCTCTGCTGAAATCGCCCCAACTTTTGCCGCTAGCTCTGCACCCCCATATGGTTCAATTTCATCGGCATGAATTTTCGGTATTAAACCGAGTTTTTTCCCAGCTTCTAAAATTTTCTCAGATTGCTCGGGAGTATAAACTCCTTTTTCGCAGAAAACATCATTGAATTCTGCTAGCTTCTCCCTCGCAACAATAGGCAGCATCTCATCAATTAAGTGTTGTACAAAATCATCTTCCCTTCCTTTGAATTCGGAAGGAACTGCATGTGCTCCCATAAAGGTCGGAACGAGATCAATAGGGTGCATGTCTTGCAGAAGTTTCATAATCCGCAGCTGCTTTAACTCTGTTTCTAAATTCATGCCATATCCACTTTTTCCTTCAACCGTTGTTACGCCATGCTGAAGGAATGAATCAAGCCTTCGTGATGTTTGTTCAATCAATTCTTCATCTGTCGCTTCACGTGTCATGCGTGTTGTCGCATGAATGCCACCACCAGCATTCATTATTTCCATATAGGTGGCACCTTGAAGACGCATTTCAAACTCCCGCTCTCGACTGCCTCCATAAACAACATGCGTGTGTGGATCAACTAACCCAGGCGTTACTAAATGACCTGCTGCATTCACAATCTCTGCTTCATCCGCTCTTGCAGAAAATAATTCTTCTAGCTCTTTCGTCGTTCCAACAGCTTGAACCATTCCGCCTTCTACCCACAAACTTCCATCTTCAATTAACCCAAGCTCTGACATCGCCTCTTTTGAACGAGGATCTTTATTCTCTTGTGCTAGAGTAGCTAACTGTGTAATATGTTTAATCCAAATTGGTTTTGTCATGTCAATTCATTCCCTCTTATTAAAAAACTTGGGGTTCGCCAAAGTTTTTCGGCGAATGCCTTAGTTTTTCAACTACTATATTTCCATTGGCAATAACGCTCATTATTACTTCAGCATTGGGATATTTACCCCTTTTTCGCGAGCTGTTTTCTCTGCTAATTCATAGCCTGCATCAACATGTCGTACAATTCCCATACCAGGATCCGTTGTCAGTACACGCTCAAGTCGTGCTTCTGCTTCCTTCGTGCCATCGGCAACAATCACCATTCCAGCATGGATGGAATAGCCCATTCCGACTCCGCCTCCATGGTGTACTGATACCCATGTTGCTCCCCCAACAGCATTAATCATTGCGTTAAGAATCGGCCAGTCTGCCACAACATCTGATCCATCCTTCATTGCTTCAGTTTCCCGATTCGGTGAGGCAACAGATCCAGAATCTAAATGGTCTCTCCCAATTACAATCGGTGCTTTCAGTTCACCTTTTGCCACCATTTCGTTAATAATTTTTCCAAAGCGAGCACGTTCACCATAGCCTAACCAGCAAATACGTGAAGGCAGACCTTGAAATTGAATTTTCTCCTGTGCCATACGAATCCAGTTGCATAAATGAGTGTTATAGCTAAATTCTTGTAAAATCACTTCATCTGTTTTATAAATATCCTCAGGATCACCAGAAAGCGCTACCCAACGGAAAGGACCCTTTCCTTCACAAAATTGCGGACGAATATAGGCAGGAACGAAGCCTGGGAATGCAAATGCATTTTCTACACCTTCGTCTTTGGCAACTTGACGAATATTATTGCCATAATCAAATGTAACTGCACCTTTCTCCATCATTTCAAGCATGGCACGAACATGCTTCGCCATTGACGCTTTTGAGAGCTTCACATATTGTTCAGGATCATTTATTCGAAGCTCTGCCGCTTCTTCTAAAGACATTTTTGACGGAATATAGCCATTCAACGGATCATGTGCCGATGTTTGGTCTGTTAATACATCTGGAATGAAGCCTTTTGCAATCATTTCAGGCAGCACATCTGCAGCATTTCCTAATAGCCCGATCGACAAAGCTTTTCCTGCTTGTTTTGCTTCTTTAGCTAATTGAATCGCTTCATCAAGTGAAGTTGTTTTTACATCTGTATAGCGTGTTTCAATCCGGCGGTCGATTCGTGTTTCATCAACCTCAATGGCAATACAAACTCCTCCGTTCATAGTGACCGCTAATGGCTGAGCACCACCCATTCCGCCAAGTCCAGCCGTTACGGTAATCGTATTTTTTAATGAGCCATGATAATGCTGCTTTGCCAGTTCGGCAAATGATTCATATGTTCCTTGAACAATTCCTTGCGAACCTATATATATCCAGCTTCCTGCCGTCATTTGTCCATACATCATTAAACCTTTTTTATCAAGCTCATGAAATGTATCCCAATTCGCATATGCAGGAACAATATTAGAATTTGCTAGTAATACACGAGGGGCATCTAAATGTGATTTAAAAATAGCGACCGGTTTACCAGATTGAATTAATAGTGTTTCATCATTCTCTAACTCTTTCAGGGACTTAACAATCGCATCGAAGCAATCCCAGTTACGAGCAGCCTTGCCAATTCCCCCGTATACGACAAGATCCTCTGGCCTTTCCGCAACTTCCGCGTCTAAATTATTCATTAACATTCGAAGTGCTGCCTCTTGCTGCCACCCTTTCGTATTCAAATCTGTTCCACGATAACGAACTACTTTTTCACTTGAAATCGTTTCCATTTTATCTGCCTCCTTTAATTTATATTTTCATTTTATAAGGAATGTTTTGAAAATAATTTATAGTTTAGTGATATTTTTATGAAATATTTCATAAATCTCTGTATTTATTTCTGTTATTATAAAATATTGATTTTAATAACAATTAGCTTTTTTATAATGTGAAGGTGATAGGATTTCTTTTGGAAAAACAATCTTGAAAATGAAAAAACCACTCTAAGCGGTCCATGCAAAGCGTGGTTCTGGATACAAATATGTAAGTGATAAAATGAATGCTTCACCTAAATGCATTGTGCATTAGGCTAAAAACGGCAAATCTATTTGAAACAATTAAATCAATTACAGTGGTTACGAATGATTGTACACTAAGTAAACGGTCAAAGTTTTAAAAATACCCTAATTTACATCCCACTCCGAAAAGCTGACGGTGTGCAGCCTTCCAGCTGCTTGAATTTTGCATTAAAATACGTTTGATGTGAATAGCCCGTTAAACGAGCAATTTCTTCTAATGGCTGATCTGTATCTTGTAGGAGACGCTTTGCCTCACGAATGCGCACTTCATGAAGTATGACTCGAAAGGATTGGCCTGATTCTGCGGAAAAGCGGCGACTTAGCGTGCTTTTATTCATCCGAAGGGCATCTGCGCATGCCGTTAAATTCCAGCTCGCATTCCAATAATTTAATTCAATTAATTCCTTTACTTTTTCGACAAGGCTATGTGTCCCTTCCTGTTGCTGTTTTTGCACTTGTTGAAGTAAACTAGCTGTAAACTTTAGCAGCTTTTGAACAATTTGATGAATGACCGGTTTATGGACGATAAAGTGAAATACTTCATGATAAGCAGCTTCTAGACTAGAGTTTTGGAGATGATATGATTTCATATGTCTTCGAATTTGGGCAAGAACACTTGTAATGCGGATTCGAATCATTTCCGGATCGGGATATGGCCTTTCATATGTGAGAAACTCATGCTCCACCCATAATTTAATTGCTTTTATATCATGCTTTTCTAACATTTCTATCCACTCCCGCTGTTCAAGCGGCGTTAAAAATGGATCCATTTCGCGTGATGGAGCTTGGTCCTGTTCTGCTAAAATTACATCATATCCTTCGAAAAAAATTCTCTTCGTCAGCCGCTTCGTTTGCTGATAGATTTCCTTAACAGAGCTTTCCTGCGGCACCATATTAATGACTATCGCAAGCGGCTCATCCATCCGCTCTTTCCACCTAACGAGAAAGGAATTATACACTTCACGAATCGTTTCAATCCGTTGCGGTTCCTGCACACAAAGGATAAATTCTGATAGTACAAACATTTTATAGTTGCCTGGAAAAGGATATCGTTGCAATGCATGATAAAGAAGCTGCAGTGTTTCAACATTTGGTGTCAATAAGGCAACCATCATGATAGGAACAGCTGCGTTCTGTTCGGTTAAAAAGAAATTCGGATAATCAATGGCATATGTATCGATTAGGTTTGTTGAATTAGCTACTGAAAAAGGCTGTTCATTTCTTAACAGAAAACGAATTTGCTGAATGCGCTTAATTAGTTCATCTGGCGAAAAGGGACGGAATAACACATCTTCTGCCCGAAACGTGAGCGCTCGGTAAGCCGTTTGAAATATTCTTTCTGAAGATATGCCTAACCAACGAATTCTTTTTTGCTGGAGGAGGCTGCAAAGCTGTTCAAACTCTTGTCCCCACTCATCCATATCAAGAATAACAAAATGTGAGCCTTGCCTTTGCACCACCTCACCTAACTCATTAACCGAATCCAAGACCGTTAACTTCACCCCTGTGAAATGTGATTCGATCACCCAGCGAATTCCTTGAATCTCTAAAGGATCTTTCGTCATCATTTGAATATCCAAAGCTGCAACCCCCGAATCTATCTTTTTTTCATTATACCATTTTCAGAAATATAGAAATATTACTGTTTCTACATGTAATATTTTGTTTTCAACCTTATTGTTGGCGATTCTTCTTTCTTCCGCCCGAGAATCGACCTTATTTACATGAATTGAACATCTATTTTACATATCTGCTCTCTCATTAAATGAACAAACTTCTAATCATTATTTTAGACAATAAAAAGGCATTTCACCTAAAAAACTGGTGAAATGCCTATTATATTAATATGATACATATTTTAGCGGATTTATGGCATTGGTTCGGCTTCCATTCCATGGACCATTATGAATCTCGAAATGGAGGTGTGGACCTGTTGAGTTTCCGGTACTACCCATATAGCCTAGCAGCTGACCTTTTTCCACAGACTGTAAGCCGGAAACACTTAAGCTTTCCATATGTCCATATACAGTTGTCATCACTTTTCCATCTATATAATGCGTGATCATGACGACATTACCATAGCTTCGATCATAGTTGGCTCTGATTACTGTACCTGAAGCTGCAGCAACAATCGGCACTGCTCCGGTACGGCCATTTTTCCCGATATCGATGCCAGAGTGAAAGGCTCCCCAGCGCATGCCAAAGTTAGATGTCAGTCTACCGGTTGTAGGATTCATAAATGTCCCATTATTAATCGTTGGCAGCGCTCCGACATTGTTGTTATTAGCAGCTTGTCTCTTAAGCGCTTCTTCCAACTCTCTCTGTCTCTTTTTCTCAGCTTCTTGTTCTTTTTCAACGGCTTTTATCTGATCCGCTAAGATGCCTTCTTCATCCTCAAGATCATGAAGCTTTTCATGCATTTCCTCTTCTTGTTCATTTAATACTTTCAATAATTTATTTTTTTCTTTACTTTGCTCTTCAGATTTTTTCAGCAATGCTTCAAGCTCAGCTTTCTTTTTATTCAATTCGTTTAGTTGAACTTGAGCTTCTGCTTCCTTATTATCGAGAGCCTCTTTATCTTCTTGGTGCTTTCGAATTAAGTCGCGATCTGCTTCTAGAAATGTTGTGACCGCACTGACTCTACTAACAAAATCACCAAAGCTTTGTGCACCTAACAATACATCTATGTAATTAATAATTCCACCATTTTCTTGTAGAGAACGAACCCGTTCCTTTAGAAGAGCATCACGCTTTTTTATTTGTTCCTTTAAAACTTCTATTTCCGCTTGAAGTCGTGCAATTTCTTCATTTGCTTCTTCAATTTGAGCTTCTTTTTCACGAATTTGGCTATTCGTTTCTTCAACGATTTTGTCTAGTCGCTTAATCTCAGCTTGCGTAGCAGCCTGTTTCTCATTAATTTCTTGAACTTCATGCTTCGCATCATTTATTTCTGTTTTGACATTTGAGCGTTTGTTTTGTAAGTCCTTCTTTTTTTGCTCGAGCTGTTTCATACCTACCGCATGAGCCGTATTTGTCACTGGTGGAAATAAACTGCCTAAACAGACAATTGCTCCCACACCTATAATAAGAAATTTCCGTTTCAATGAAACAAGTCTCCTTTCTATTATTCGTCAACATACTTTTTATAGAAGGTAGCTTTTAGATACTAGTTCCAAATTTATGTATATTCTATTAATCTATGTCAGTCATATGCTGGTATATATTCACATAATTTATATTATAACATCGGATTTTGAAAAAAGGCCTCGAAATTATATTACATTTATATTTCAATTAAGGAGAAATTTGTCGAAGAACAAAAAAAACTCTAATGCCATTACATTGAATGACATTAGAGTTGTATTTGCTTATTTAGAAACTATTGCTTATTAGTCAGCATTTTTTTGTATGGATTGCTTTAATCTTTCAAGCTCTTGCTTTAGCTGGATATTTTCCTGTTTGATCACGGCCATTTCTTTGGCACTTGATTGACTTTTTCTAGTTTTAGCAGGGGGTTGGAGTATGACTTTATACCAAGCTTTTCCGTCTGGAGTTTCAGTTGGCTGTTTTTTATTAAAGCTCGCCTTTGGATAGACTTTTTTAATATATTCGGTTTCCTCATTAGATAGCCGTAATTCTCTAATCGTAACCCCATCACCAAAACAATCTTCCAAAAACTCCTTGAACTTTTCCGCTTCATGAAACGTCAACATTACCCCTCCCTATATAGTGCTTATCTTTTAATAATTCCACCAGAATATTTAATAGATTTTTCAACTAGAACATCCATCGCATCAATACAAAACTTTTCTACATCCTCACTCAATTTCATACACGATAATTCGGTGCAGGCAAGAATGACGCAACTGCAATTTTCTTTCGTTACTAGTTCTCTTATGATGCCTTCTATCACACTAACATCTACAGGCAAATCACTTTTTATACTATAAATTGTATTCATGACCTCGTCTTGAAAGACCTCATTAGGAACATGCAATTGTATCTTGTATTGATCACAGCCTTTTGCATAAACCCCACTTTGCACGGTTCCCGTTGTAGCTAAAATCGCAACCTTACTTCTTTCCCCAAACCTCTTCTGGATTTCCTTACAGGTCTCTTCGACCATGTTAATAATATTTATGTTTGTCATTGCTTGCATTTGCTCATAAAAATAATGTGATGTGTTACAAGGAATGGCAATATTTGCAACTTCTGCATGCTCAAGAAGTTTAATATCTTTTTCTATTGCTTGTAAAAAAGTATCTTCCTTCTTATTCAAAATCACATTCGTTCGATCAGGTAATGTAGCATGATTCAGAATGACCATATTAATATGGTCTTGGTCAGCATTTGCCACAGTATTTTCAATTACCCTTTCAAAAAAAACGGATGTCGCTAACGGTCCCATGCCACCGATAACACCTAAACTCTTCATTTCCATATTTCAACCTTCTTGTTTTGTTTATTTCCCCATTGATTTCTTATTGCCCATTAATGATTCAATCGACTTTACTTGTTCTTTTTTTACGACAACCATAGCATGACTTCCGAGATCTGTGTAGCTTTTAAAAAACGCATCTGCATTATATTTCATTTGACCGACAAGCGGATTCATGACATGAACGTTTTTCCCATCATAACCATTTAACACAACAGCATGTAAATTTATCGGTGAATCAAATTTTTCCCCAGTGTCGTGGAAATACCAAGAATACTTTATTTTTGGTTTGCCAAGATCGAGGGTTACCCAAATAAGAACAGGAACACCTCTGCGTAAGCGCTGCATAATCTCTTCTCTTGAGCTGCCACTTATATCAAGTGTGTAGTCATCTCCATCAACCGTTTTGAAATATTGATTTGCCGCTTCAAGAATTGGCGGAGTATACGTGAAATAACCTTCATCTTTGCTTCTTGGATTTCCAGCATATGCTTTATACGGATTTGCTCCGTAAAGCTTGCCGTTCTTTTTAATAAATGGTTCTTTTCGCAAAAAATTATCAGACATTTCCGTTTTTGAAACATGATAGTCATAATAATTTAGTACAGCAGTTAAGGCAGTGATTTCACAGCCATTTGGCAGTTCAGGCAATTGCAAAAGTGGAGCGACTGGAATAAGAACTTCGGTTATTTGAACTTTGCCTTCGTCTGTTCTCTTGTAATTTAGTACATGCTTCACTACATTGTTATCCACCTTAACCTCATTCGTTCCGCTGCTCACATCCACAATAAATTCTTCCTTGTTCAATTTATACGGTTTTATCACTTGATGCTGAATAATTTTATATCGGCCATTTTTGAGTGGCTCTGTTTCTACTTTGCCTGATAAATCGGTTATTAATTGGGCAATAACCTCATCTGTTTCCATATCGATAATCGTAAATTCTGTATCTTTTATGGGAAGGTTTGCCTTCTGATCCATATTCAAAATCGCAATCTTCCCTGCTTCTTCTTTTCTTACAGCTACATCGGAGACTCTACTAGTTATAAACGAGAGCTGTTCACTTATAAAAAATCGATTTTTACTAAAGGAAAAAACAACGATTATGACAAGAACGAATGTAGAAATACCGATTATTTTCTTCAATTTGATCCTATACCCCTATTTATAATTCTTTAAAGAATTTCTTATACCAAACAAGGAATACATAAACTGTCCAAATATAACGTGCATAATTGTGCTTCTTCGTAAAATGTTCATTAAGATATCTCATGAGCTCTTCCGTATCGAAAAACTCCTTTGCCATCTCTGATTCGAACATTTCTTTTACAATATTGTAATATTTCTCTTCTTGGAGCCAATAGCGAATTGGAACAGGGAAGCCAACCTTCGGACGATTTGCCCATTCATCTGGAAGTACTTCTGTTGAAGCGGCTCGCAATGCATACTTCGTATCCTTTCGATTCACACGCAATGAACTTGGAAGGTTGCTAGCCATTGCCATTACTTCTTTATCTAAAAATGGTACTCTAAGCTCGATAGAATGAGCCATACTCATTTTATCAGCCTTTAACAAAATATCACCAGGCAGCCAAAGCTTAAGATCAAGATATTGCATCTTTGTCGTATCATCTTTCCCTTTCACTTTGTCAAAAACACGCTTTGTTATACTTTGTACAGATGGACCATTCTTATACTCAGCCTTTAATACTTTTAGCGCATCTTCTTCCTCAAACACTTTAGCTTGTCCAATGAACTTTTCTTCTATCTTCTGTCCACCTTTGACTAAAAATGTTGAAATTTTATTATGTGGCAAGGCACTAGCAAGCTTCGAAAGTGAGCGACGGATAAAATAAGGAACTTTTTCGTATTGTTCTAGTTTCTCTGATTTTTGATACCAAACATACCCACCGAATATTTCATCTGCCCCTTCACCTGAAAGCACAACCGTTACATGCTCACTTGCTAGCTTAGATAAAAAGTATAACGGCACAGATGATAGGTTTGATTGCGGCTCATCCATATGATATTGAATCGTTGGCAATGCCTCGAAACATTCATCTGCATTCATTAGTTTTTTAAAGTTTTCGATGGATAGAATTCCAGATAATTCTTCCGCCAAGTTTGTCTCATTAAAAATGCCTTCATAATCTTTAAAACCAATTGAGAAGGTTTTATTTGGCTTTAATAAGGCTGTTACATAGCTTGAATCAACCCCACCTGATAGGAAGGAGCCAACCTTTACATCGCTGATTTTATGGTAATTTACGGATTCTTTCATCGTTTCATTAATTTCATTCACATAATGCTCTAAGCTATTTTCTTTTTCGTTAAACTGAAGATCCCAATATGGTTTAATGTCTAGTTCACCTTTTTGGTAAATCATATAATGACCAGGTTTAAGCTTGAACACACCTTTGAAAAAAGTTTCATCAAGAACTGAATATTGGAAGGTTAAATAAGGCTTTAATGCCTCTTTATTTAGCTCCTTTTTAAAAGCAGGCTGCTTCAAGAATGATTTTATTTCAGAACCAAAGATAAAGGAGTTATCTGTTGTGTTTTGTGTATAGTAGAGGGGCTTAATGCCAAAGAAGTCCCTTGCAAGAAGCATTGTTTCCTTTTTCGTATCCCAAATAGCAAAAGCAAACATTCCTCTTAGCTTTTGTAAAATTTCAACACCGTACTCTTCATAACCATGAAGCAACACTTCACTGTCTGTTTCTGTCGTAAAAATATGACCTTTCGCTAATAAATCTTCTCTTAAATGCTGATAATTGTAAATTTCTCCGTTAAAAACGAGGACACAGCTTTTATCTTCATTAAACATCGGCTGACCAGATTCTTCTTTTAAATCAATGATGCTGAGACGTCTGAAGCCTAATGCGACACTGTCATCTGTATAATGCTTGCCACTGTCAGGTCCTCGATGAATGATCGCTTCCATCATATCATTAATGATTTTTACTTTATCTATTTCTTGATTTGGATGAGCAAAACCAACAAAACCGCACATTTTATTATCACCTTTATAATAAGTTTCGTTAAATATTCTTCTTTTCGTCTATTACATAGCATTCGGAAAATACATACCGCCAATTGCTGATACTTTTCAGTTTGTGATCGCTGGTACCGAGCTCTTGACGCTCTTTTGTTGATAGCCCAGGAAATAAGACCATTAGAACGGGGCTATTGACAACTTTTTATTGCTAGTTATTTAATTATGGTCATTAAAACTAGGCTATCGACCGTTTTCTTCGCATTTCAAATAAATTTGGTCATTAGAACCATTCTATCGACCAACAATTGCAGATTCCCTCACTGATTTTCCGATAGAACCGTGGATTTGGTCAATGACTACAAAATGCCCACCATTTTGTCCGATAGGACGACTCTTGCCACACAAATCTACTCCTGGAGGTGATTACCTACAAGCTCCTTTTCTGAGTGACCAGCAACACGGTTACGCAGTGGAAGGAATAATTTTTCTTTAGAAATATTTAACTTCCTTTTTTCGAGCTGATGTAAAGCAATTTCTGCACCATAATCCATCCCTTGGCAGCCAGCTAATAATACTAAATCTCCAGCTGTTGCTTTGTTAAGTGCTGCTGCAATCGCTTCAGGAAGTTCGTCAATTAAGTGAACTTTAATGTTTGCTTCGGCCATAACCTCTTCGAAAACAAGCTGCTCCTCGTCAGAAACAGTATCCTTTTCCGTTACATGAGAAACACTTTTCGTTGCAATCAGTTCGCTTACACCTAATTTTTTCGCCCAGCTCACGATCGTTTCAGCATTTTCCCGGTTCACCGTTGGTCCCCTATTTCCTCTAATCGCATACACTATATGTAGGCTCTTGTAGGCCATATATTTCAGCGTTCCTAAAGTCACATTAATATTACCTGCATTAGCGAAATGATCGTCAATTATTTTAATGTCGTCTTCAAAAATAAACTCAAAACGTCTTTCAACACCAGCAAAATTTCTCAATGTTTCTTGAATCGTGGAGACAGACACACCACAAAGCAATGCAATCGTAATGGCTACCATTGAATTATACACTGAATGAAGGCCAGGTACAGACAATTCAATATCAAATTCTCCTGGAATATATTCGGTATCATTCACTTTAAAAGCCTTTAATATTTCAACAGTAAATTTCCCTCTACCTGTCGTTAAGTCTAAATTTTTGCAATGAATATGGCCATCCTTGCTATTAACACCAAATGTGATGACTTGAGCTTTCGTTTTATTGACAAGAGACGCAGAGTAAGGATCATCTAAATTCAAAACAGCATAGCTCTTTTCACTCGCATTGCGAATGAGGCTTGATTTGACTTCTAAATATTTTTCAAACGTGCCATGTGAGTCAATGTGCTCACGGCTTATATTATTAAACGTGACAATATCGTATGCAACATTCTCCACACGATGCATTTCTAACGCCTGGGAAGAGACCTCCATACTCACATGAGAGACTCCACATTCAACCATTTGATTTAAGTATGACTGTAAATCTAATGACTCTGGCGTGGTAAGCTCAGATGGAATCGAAACGTCATCAATTTTTATCGAAACCGTTCCAATGAGTCCTGTTTTTAGACCTTCATTTTCAAGAATGGCATTTGTTATATAAGACGTAGTTGTTTTCCCGTTTGTCGCAGTGATTCCGATCATTTTCATCTTTTTTGATGGATTGTCATAAAAAGCTGCTCCTAATTGGGCAAGTGCCAGGCGCCCATCTTTAACAAGATATTGTGGAATTTTAAGCTCCTCTTGAAACTCCTCAACAACTGCAGCGATCGCTCCGTTCGCAACTGCTTGTGAAAGATATTTATGTCCGTCTGTTTTATACCCGCGAACACAGACGAATAAATCTCCAGTCATTACTTTTTGGGAGTGATACGATATCCCGCGAATAGTTACATCTTGATCATTCATCATGTTTTGAACATCTATTGAATAAAGGAGCTTTTCAAGTTTCATTATTTGTCCCTACCTCATTTCTGCGACAACATTTTTTCTTATCTTTTTGGCTATATTAAACATACATGGCGTTTTTCAATGACCTTTAACAAGGCTATCTTTTTAAAAATTTACGTGCAATTTTTTTGAAAAAGATAAGGCCAGGCTTCGGATCTTTCCAATCCCAAATCGCATACGCCTTTTTCTTAAATAATGATAAAAATATTTGTTTTCTCGTTAATTGACCTGTTCGAATATAACCGCGAATCGCTAATAAGTCCTCATAAGCATACCAAAATACGATGTTTTTATCTTCTTTCACTGCCTTTGGTGGTAGAGGTGATCCAATTAATTCGCGATAAGTAATATAAGGGAAATTCAAGCCTACCTTATTCAGCATCGTGTTAAAATTCGTAATTCTGGCATTGATTTCGATTAAATAGAACTTTCCTGTTTCAGCATCCTTTTTAAACTCAATTTCTCCAAACCCTTTATATCCGATCTCTTCCAAAAATTTTGCACCGATTTCATATAATTCAGGTACATATCTTTGCTCTGTGTAAACAGAAGCACCAAAATTAATCGGATATTGGCGGTGCTTTTGAGCTGTTGTCCAATGGGTTACTTTTGAATCCTGATTTAAATAGGCATCAAATGTATACATATGATCATCAAAACCTGGGATAATTCTTTGCACAATGACTTCTAACTCTTTGCTTGCAGCCTTTTGCAAAGCTTCCTTCAATTCTTCTTGATTATGAACCTTAAACAGCTTCTTTCTAAAGGTTGCCACAAAGGTAGGGGAATCCGTTGGCTTAACGATGCATGGATATTTAATGATCGTATCGATTTTTTCGAAAAAGTCCTCATCATTTAGTCTAACCGTTTCTGGAACAGCCATTCCCTTTTCAACAGCTAAACTGTGCAATGTTTCCTTGTTCATAACCGTTGTAGCCAGCCCTTTTTGTGTCTGTGAGAAAAGATAGCAATCTTTTAATTCATCCAAATATTCATCAATTATTTCTACATATGCGTCATGGCATGGAATAAGAACTGGGGTTTCGTTTTGTTTCTTCGCATAATCTATTAAAAATTGGACAAAGCCTTGTGGGTCTTTTTTATAATAAGGAGCAATTAATCTTTCAGAGCAATATTTTGACTCGGCACCATACCTGTCATGTTCATCATAATCGACAGCAACCGTATGTACTCCATTTACTCCTAAACAACGAATGGTACTTAAACCGATATAATAGTTACAACCTAAAATGACTGCCTTATTATTCAAACTTCTCAACTCCAAACGAAATTCTTCAATATATAGATATTGACACAGAAATGCGCAACCATGCAAGATATTATACAACATTTAAGCGAAAAGGAATCAGGATCTTTTGGAATTACAAGTGGATTATTACCAAACTCTTTTTATCAAGAAAAAGGCCTCTAGTTTCATCGAAGACGATATATCAACCGTCCGATTTCACTAAAAGCCTTTTTATCAATCCTTATTAAACTTAGGAAAGTTTGTATATATAATCAGACAGCTTTCCTTGTCCGTTCTTCCTTTGCGAATAGCATGGCAACAAAACCGATAAGTAAAAGGATCATTGCAAGAAAAAAACCTGACTGCATACTGCCGGTTTTATCAGATAAATAACCGGTAACATAAGGTGCGATAATGGAAGAAGACATCCCGATAAAGTTATAAAGACCAAATACAGTACTATACCCTTCTTGAGGGGCATTTTTTGATACAAAGGAAATTAGAACTGGATCAAGTGCCAATTTCCCTGTTAAACCATACAAAATTAAAAAGAAAATCATCAGTGAGATGCTCTTAATATAGACAACAGAGAAAATCGATAACGCTGCTAATGGAACAAGAATAAAAACGAGTGGTTTGCTCCTTCCCAATTTATCGTTAATATATCCAAACAGTAAAGCTCCAGGTATAGATGCCCATGGAATAAGTGAGGATATAAACCCAACATCGCTACCCTTAAAACCACGTTCAACTTGAAGATATTGCGGAAGCCATGTCAAAATCATGAAAAATCCATATAGAGAACAAAATACCATAATGAATGTCACAATTAAGTTACGACTTTTCAATAATTCACTGATTTTTACTTTCTTAACTGGTGCTCCTAACGTTTCTACCGGTGCTGTTTGTCCACTCCTATCTGCAGTGGCTACTGTTCCCGCCTTTCCTCTTTTTTCCTTGACTACAAACCAGATTAATAAGGCTGTAATGATTGTTGGGATTGTCATAACATAAAAAGAAGTTTCCCACCTCATACCCCTTTCCAGTGTCAACGTACTCGAAGTCAAATAACCTAGTGAAGTACCAACCGCCATACCACTATTAATGATGGCCGTACCAACTGTCCTATTCTTTTGGGGAATGGCATCAGACGAAATGGCATAGGCAGGTCCATAAAAAGTACCTTGCCCAAGACCTGCGACTGCGCGTGCAAACATAAAGATTGCAAAAGTCGTGGCCATCCCTGAGATTCCGGTAAATAATCCGAATAAAATGAAGCCTGGAACAAGCACATATTTTCTTCCAAATTTGTCTCCTAAAGCTCCAGAGGGAATTTGGGCTAGAGCATACGTTAGAAAGAATACACTATTAATAATACCGAGTTGCGCATTGTTTAATCCGTATTCCTCTGCAATGTTTGGCATGACTGGGTTAAGAATTGTCCTTGTCGCATATATAAATACCCAACCTAATGAAAGTACTACTACAATTTTCCACCAATAGGGAGTACCACCTTTGTTGTTAATTGCACTGTCTGACATTCAATTTCCTCCTAATCGAGTTTGAATAAGCGTTCTTTTTTAGTTAGGCTATTGCCTCAACCTGTTTCTCCTTTGTAAAAAGAATGGCCAAAAGGCCGATTGCCATCATAATCATTGCTAAAATAAAACCTATTGCCATATTTCCTGTAACATCCAAAAGATAGCCAGTAATATAGGGTGCTAAAATCGAAGAGAGCATACCAACAAAATTGTATATACTAAACATCGTTGCATAGGCTCGTTTTGAAACATTGCTAGCCATAAACGAAATTAAAACTGGGTCAAGAGCTAGTTTTCCGGTAAACCCATAGACTAAAAGTGCCGTAATTAAAACTGCATTACTATCCACAAAGGCAACTGCCCAGACAGAAACAATTGCTACAGGAACGAGCATAATAATCAAAGGCTTTCTTCTCCCAAGCCTGTCTGAAAAAATGCCAAACAAAATGGCTGCAGGAATAGATGCCCATGGAACAAGCGAGGAGATATAACCAACTTCACTGCCCAGAAATCCTCTTTCAACTTGAAGATATTGTGGAAGCCATGTAATAATCATGAAAAATCCGTATAAAGAACAGAAAACCATAATCAAGATGGCAATGACATTACGATTTTTAAGTTGCTCCCAAATGTTAACTTTTTCTGTGCTAGGCTCTTTTGTTATATCCTTTAATTCAGGTCGCGGGCGTAAGGTCAGCCATATTATTCCCGCGACTATAAGGGTTGGGATGGTCATGAGATAGAAAGGGATACGCCAAGACATACCCAGTTCCAGCGTAAAATAACTGGACAAGAGATAACCAAGTGATATTCCCAAAGCCATGCCACTGTTAATAATAGCTGTGCCCATCGTTAAGTATTTCTTTGGGATATTATCTGTTGAAACTGCATAAGCAGGTCCAAAATACGTTCCTTCTCCCAAACCGGTTACGAACCGAATGATGAGAAAAATTAAGAAAGTCGTCGCAAGTCCAGATGCTCCTGTGAGCAAGCCGAAAAGAACAAAACCTGGAACGAGGACTTTTCTGCGGCCAATTTTGTCACCAAGTGTTCCAGATGGAATTTGAGCTATTGCATAGGCAATGAAAAAAACACTATTTACTAGCCCTAGCTCTGCATTTGTAAGATTAAATTCTTTAGCTAGATGAGGCATAACAGGGTTTAAAATTGTCCTGTCTGCATACATGAGCACCCATCCGATGGTAAAGGTCGCAACCACTTTCCACCAAAAGGGTATCTTCCTTCTCTCCTTATCCATAGAAACCTCCTTACATTGCTAAAACATTTGTAAAAACCCTGTTTTAGACTTACTAACCATTACTTTCTTAAAGCATCGGATTTTGTTAAATATCATTCAAACACTTATGTATTAAATCTTTCGACTTTCCTTATGAATTACTGAGAAAAGTAAATCATAGATATTTTGTGAACAACATTCGTTAATTATTCAAAACTAGATTAAAAATTGTTTGAATGAAAAAAAGAAGGCTGACTAATTTAGCATAGTCAACCTTCGATATTGAACGATACATATTTAATATAGATTTTCTGTGATATGCAGCCTTATACTTATCCACTTAATATGGAAAGATTACTTTCAAACTCTTCTGAATTTAACGTTCAGCATTCAGTCTTCAAATCTTTTAAAAAAGGATTCAATCTCTTTTTTATTCTTTAAGTAATGCTCTCCTTGTTCGATAGTTTCACTTTATCGCAATATAAATTTCGATTTGTGCCTCGTTTGGATTTGTGCTTTTTTCATCATAGACTTCAAAGTCGCCTGTATATGTTCTTTCAACGTTTGCGTGCGCAAACCAAGTCCATATATTTTGCCATGTTTCTATTACAATTTGAGGAATTGGCCCTTTTTCTGAAGTGAAGACAGCATATTTTGCAGCAGGAATTTCTTTAACGACGAACCTCTGATGTGCTTCATCTGAATGTACTTCACGGCCAATCGTCATACTGTATGCTCCATTTACATCGCTAACATAATCAGAATAAAGCCCATATGTAATAGGAGAGTCTGACACAGCAAATATTTTTTCACTTACTTCTTGTTCAAAAAAAGTTCCCCATAATGCAGGAATTTGAGCATTTATTGTCATTTCGTTTGCATTTGAGGTTTTCGTCGTTATCCCAACAATTTTGAATGCAGCTTTTTCTTTTATGACAGGTTGGTTCATTTTACTTCATACTCCACCTTTTTAATGTTGGCAAAGATTGGTTTAAGATCGTTCTTGCCTCTTTCTCACTCATTCCATTTTCTTTCATAAACGGAACACAAATTTCAATCATGTCCTCCATCGAAATATTAGCTTGTTTGAACTCACCATTTTCATAACAATAAATACAATAATCAGTATTTCGACCAGCATCTTTTTCTGTTCCAAATTGTTTCTCATCTGTTAAAGGCATTCCACAGCTTTGACAATAAATTGTTTCCATCATTATCACTCCTTTCATTTGTTTTTAATATACCAGCCTTAACTTGACAGCTGTTTGTCATATTTAAGGCATCTTTTTTAACTTTTCTTATATAAGTTATAAATATCTAGTGCTCTTTCCTTTACAATCTCTCTTAAATAGACAGGCTCCAGCACCTCTACCTTATCTGCAAAGCTTAAAATAAATCCATATAGCCACTCATCTTCAGGGATATCGACTTTTACGATCGGGTTGTCATCCTCAATATTCTCTAATCCGAAATTTTCCTCTATGACCCTTCGGATATTTGGATTAAAGGCTAGCTTTAAAGTAATGACTTTCTCTTGTTGAAACCATTCATGATCCCATGGCAATTCAGATAAGTGAATTTCTTTGCGGATAAATGTTTCTTCACATAGTTTAACGTCTTTCATTCTCACTAACTTAAACAAACGAAATGCCTGTCTTGAATAACAATATCCATATACATACCAGGAGCGTCCCTTATCAACAAGTGTGTGAGGCTCAATTTTCCGATTTGTTATTTGCCCCTCACCATTTGAATAAGAGAATTCCACACAAGTTGTTGTCTTAATCGCTTGTTTAAACAAAGTTATTTTTTCCTTTAAAAGTGGATTCTTCCCCCAAGGACTATAGTCAACAAATATTTGATCAAACGACCGCTTTGTTTCTTCTTCAGCAATTCCTATTATTTTCTCTAACAATGATTCTGCATGAGGATCATCATAGGATGTGAGTACACTTTTTAATGCTTGTGATATCGCTAAAAGCTCTTCTTTCGTTAGTACATGCTTATCAACTCGATAGCCTTCCATTAAAGCGATTCCACCGTTTGCTCCTTGATAGCTGATAACTGGGATGCCCGCTCTGCTTAAGGTTTCAATATCTCGATAGATCGTTCGAACCGAAACGTCAAATAACTCGGCCAGCTCTTGTGCTGTTACTTTTTTACGATTTATTAGAGTCATCGTCATTGTTAATAGGCGATCAAGCTTCATAAATCTGTCTCCCATCTAGAAATATTAACGTAAAAAAATCGACCCTGTTTAAAAGCAGGAGCATCATTATTTGATCGTACTTTTCTTCTTCACAAATAACGACAACACTGTTATCCCAAGAATAACACTAACAATTAAGAGCCACAAATGAATATGAAGAACGGGGCTCATGTTATCTAATAAAAAGGCTCTGTTAAACATGGCTGTTGATTTCCGCTCCAATCAACACGTACAAAGATCTACATTGTCCTTTAACAGAGCCAATAAAAAAGAAGATCCCTGATCAATACAGAGATCTTCTTATTAAAGTAGCCCGTCTATTTTCAGCTAAAGCTAAAACTATCTAACTAATAATCATAGGCTGTCATCATTTCTTACGCGACTAACACATAAAATACATATCTGCTCATGCCCTCAGCCAAAAATAGGACGGCTAAAGCGACATATCCGAAAGTTAGTGGTACTTTCTTATTTTTTGAAATAGCCAAAAATCCTAAAACTCCGACTCCAATTACTTCAATGATCCAACGAAGGGCGACCATTCCAGAGTATTGTTCTAAAGTATATAAAGCATTTGAACCACTGATCATATTTACCTCTGGCATTGCTGTCGAAAATAGGGAAACACCTATTAGTTGAATAGCAATTCCAATGATTGAGATAATGAAAGCAGATTTGACAATGCTTTGTGCTACTTCACTTTGCTTTTCACGTAACTTCGGTATGATGAAACTAGCAGCTAATACAGGGCCTAACACAATTGCGGTTCCCCAAAATGATGTATACGTGTTTATAGAATTCCAGCCACTTACAAGTGTCTTAGCATAAAGTGCACCCATACAATAAATATCAATGAATCCAATTATAGCCGAAACAAGCAATAGCCAATAATTCACTTTTTTCTGTACAAAAGCTAATCCTGTCGTTACACATGCTGCTCCGATAAAGATCCCAGTAACAAGGATCTCTCGACTCTGCCAAGAAGAACCTAAATTATTAATTGCATTAAAAGCATTGCTTGGCGCTCCTAAATGTGTAAAGGAGGAAGCTAATCCTACAATGGATAAACTAACGATAGCAATCAAAGGTGCTTTCATTACGCGAAAAACTTCTTCTTCTCCGTTTTTAGAAATCTTCTTATAGAAAAGCCATAACATAAACATTCCGCCAATAGAAGCCTGTAAACAAACTGTGAAGATTAATAACGGCCATTCATGCATCTTAATCACTCCTTTAAATTAGATCGCCGCATCCTTATGGGGATTAATAACAATATTTGGTTTTGTAATAGTAGAACTAGGAATTCCTTTAATATCTGCTGTATTTCCGTATTTTTTACGCAGCTCATCGATTGGTCCAAAATCAATCGCACGCATAATACATGCTGCAACACAAGCGGGCTTTTCACCTTTTTCACGGATGTCAAAGCATGTATCACATTTTGTCATTTTCCCTAGTTCCTCATTAAACTGAGGGGCACCGTATGGACAATTCCACTCGCAATATCTACAGCCAATACATTTATCATGGTCAACTAAAACGACTCCATCTTCTTCACGCTTATGCATTGCCTGAGTTGGACAACCTTTAACACAGCCTGGCTCATCGCAATGGTTGCATGAAAGTGAAATATTATAGGCTTGAACATTATTAATCCATGCTCCATCTTTATCCTGTACAAAACCACCAGACTCTTTTGTATATATTCTTCGAAAGTTAATACTAACGGGATTATCATTCTTATCTTTACAAGCTATAACACATGCATTGCATCCGTTACAACGAGCCTGATCAAT
This sequence comes from Cytobacillus sp. Bva_UNVM-123, assembly GCF_046351715.2. Lineage (NCBI taxonomy): Bacteria > Bacillati > Bacillota > Bacilli > Caryophanales > Bacillaceae > Cytobacillus > Cytobacillus sp. Bva_UNVM-123. Next base: position 721,127 of record NZ_CM177772.1, on the reverse strand, counting down.
ATAAAAACCTAATTGTGTCATTTTTCATCCTCCTCCTTTATGCCTTCTCAACTTGTGCTAAGTTCGTATGCTGAGGGTTACAATGGAATGGTGATGCCTCTAGACCTGTGAGGACGTTAATGACACCTCTTTCGTCAACACCTTTATCATTTGGTGTGTGCCATCCTCCTTGTGGCATACAAATAACGCCAGGCATTACTCTGCTTGTCACTTTTGCAGGGATAATCGTCGTTCCTCGATCATTGAATACCTTTACCTTGTCGCCTTCGTTAATTTTTCTTTTCTTAGCGTCAATCGGGTTGATCCATAGTTCTTGTGTTTGTACCTCTTCCATCCACTCGCTCGTTTCCCATGTTGAGTGGCAGCGTCTTTTCACATGCCAGCCAAACACTTGTAATGGATAATTGTCAGTAACGCTGCTTTCTGGGCCTTCTGCAACTGCCACATGCTTCGGAACAGCAGGAATCGTTTCCTGTTTATCCATATCCCATAGCTTTTTAGAAAATAATTCGATTTTTCCTGATGGCGTATCAAATGGATTGTTTTCAATATCTTCTATTTGTTCTTTGAAATTAACAATATGATTGTCTTTATACTTATAAACACTATTTTTCTTCATTTCCTCAAAGGATGGAAAGTCTGGATCCTTTTTCCGAGACTCCTCAATCATCCATTTCACCCATTCATCTTGCGTTCTGCCTTCTGTAAATTCTTGTTCTATACCTAACTCTTTTGCAAGCATAGCCATCCATTCATATTCAGTCTTGGAACCATATAGAGGCTCAACAACTTTCTGAGAAAGGTAAATTTGCTGACCAAAGCTCCATGGTGGAACGAGATCATTTTGTTCAAAGAATGTACAAGTTGGTAAAATAATATCTGAATACTTTACAGATGGTGTCATATAAATATCTGATGTGACGATGAACTCACATAATGACTCATCCTCAAGAATTTTGATCGTTTCATTAATATCACTATGTTGGTTGACTAAACAGTTCCCCGCCATATTGAAAATCATTTTGATGTTTGATGGCAATTTTTGTCCCTCTTCTAAACCTTTAACCCCATCTTCTGCACCCATTTCTGTACCTCGTACAACCGCATCCGTATATTTGAACACAGGAATTGAAATACCCGTTGGATTATCTGGGATTGGAAAATCTTGATATTTGATTAGCTTACCGCTAGGAAAGTTTGGTCCTGCCCAACCACCGCTGATACCAATATTTCCAGTCAAAGCTGCGATCATAGAACCACCTCGTGACATCTGCTCACCATTCATATGACGATTAATGCCGTTTCCTTGAACCCAAGCCATCGGTTTCGTTGTTGCCACTTCACGTGCAAGCTGGATGATGCGATTCGCAGGGAGCCCTGTAATCTTTGCTGCCCACTCTGGTGTTTTTGGCACTCCATCTGTCTCACCCATTACATAACTACGGTAAGATTCGCCAGCTGGAACACCTTCTGGCATATGCTCCTCATCATGACCGACGCAAAATTTATTTAAAAAATCTTGATCGTGGAGATTTTCTGTAAACATGACATACGCCATCGCGGCTATAAGCGCATTATCTGTTGTCGGCTTAACAGGGAACCAATCATCTGCTAAAGCTACATTTGTATCCGTTTTCCGCGGATCAATTGTATAAATTTTTGCCCCTTTTGCTTTTGCCATTCGAAGGTACATATTAAAATGACCAATGATTGTTTCAGCAGGGTTCATACCGTGTAAAATGATCAGCTTTGAATCTAATAGTGGGCGGCAGCTGTTACCTGCTGAGCTTGTACCAAACGTAAATGGTGTCGCAGCGCCGTGCTGTCCGGAGCTATAATTTGAATAGCGTCCTAACAACCCGCCATCACATGCAAGTAGTCTTTGAATGACCGTATCACCACTACCTACTGTTCCCGTTTGCCCTGTTGCATAAAGGCTAAAGCGAGAAGCTGGACCATATTTTTCTTTAATTCGATTATTTTCCTTAGCAATAATTTTTATTGCTTCTTCCCAAGAAATTTCCTCAAATTTTCCTTCTCCCCGTTTTCCAACGCGCTTTAACGGTTTTTTTATCCGATGTGGTGAATAAACATGTTTACGATAACCACGGCCACGTAAACAAGCGCGAATTTGCGGGAATTGTTCATTGTCCGCATTCTCATCTCTTTCGTCATTATCTGTAGAAATACGAACGATTTGTCCATCTCTAACATGAGCTCTAATTAGGCATTTTCCGCCACAATTCAGCGTACTACAAGTTGGAACAATTACTTCTTCAACAGCAGCCTCTGTTGTCTCAGCATTTGCTTTCAGAATAAGGTTTTTTGAATTAACAGTACCACCAACTATTACTGGAGCTGTAACTGCACCTGACCACTTTAAAAAAGTACGACGCTTCATTGCTTTATTTGCAATTTGCTTAAAAAGGTTTTCACTCATTTTCTAAGACCTCCTTTAAGTCTTTCATATATTCATATTCTTCTATAATAAAATTTAATAGAAGCTTGGCGCTTCCCCGATATAATGTGCTAGTCGTAGAAGAAATAATATCAGTAGTAAAGGGGCGAACCCATTGCATTAAATGATTATTAAGCAGCCAATATTGATGAATAATTCCCCTTGCAAAATCATTTTCATTTCTTTCTTCAAATGCGTTCCCAGTATAGTTAATTAAATAAGACATAAATTCTAATTGAACTGAAATATGGTCTTCTGGATCTAAGTTTTCATCTTTATACTGTAATCCAAATTGATGTAACTTTTCTCTTAATTGAAATACATTCTCACCAAACAATGATTGATCTTTTGTAACATAGACAGATTCCCAAGGCGGAGCAGGAATTTTTCCAGCTTCATTAAATATATTGAATGTTGCCAAATATACTTCCCTCTCCCGCTGTTCTATGAAATGAAGATCAGTTCTTTTTAAATCCGTAAAAAAATCTTGTAAATCTTTGTTATCTTCCGTTAATACCTCTATGAACTCAGATGAGAAATTCTCTTTCCAGAGTTGTAAGGTTTCTGTTGCTAAAGGCTTATCAAATACAATTTTTAAAAATGAATAGATCGTTTCTCTGTCTTTACTATTTAAAGAAATTTCCTTATCCATCACTATCTCCATAATTGATGCCTCCCTTCCAAGTTTGTCTTACATTCATATTTCGCTTTTATTCATGCATTAGCTGTTTTTACTAGATACACTTATTTCAACGAATTAAACTAGCTAATGAAAAGGAGAGCCCAATTGATTGTGAATTGATTCACAATCATGATCATTTAGAACCCCATTCGTAAACTGCCTACTTTACGAACGTCCTTTCAATATCAATTCTATACAATAAGTTAGAACATCAGGGATGTGGATTCCTACAGTCTTCAATAGCTGGATTTGTGATCCTTTCACAGCTATTGAAGGCTAGTTCAATGGGATATGTGACTGATCATTGAAGAATTAGATTGACTCCTATCTAACTTCAATTATGAATAATCGAACATTTCTAATTATGGACCAAAAAAAGCCCAGCTTATTTTTTAATACTTAAGCTAGGCTTGCTAAAAACTATTTTTGTTATAGATTGATAAAAGAAAGCAATCTAACAGCAATCGTTAGATTCATCATCTCATTTGAATCATTTAGCTGTAATCCCGTAATTTCCTCAATCTTCTTTAAACGATTCCTCAATGTATTCGGATGAATATGGAGCACGTCAGACACTTCATTAATGATTCCATTGTATTGAAAAAAGACTTGTAACGTTTTAATATATTCTGTTTCAGATTCCTGATCTAACTCTATTAAGCCAGATAGGTAATCCAGACAAAAATCTGAAAGAAGTTCCCCGTGAACATGACTAAGCAAACTGAGTATTCCTAAATCATTAATATGAAATATATTCCTTTTCTCAAACCAATCGCGGCCAAATTGTAAAGCAATTTTTGCTTCCTGATAACTTTTATTTAGATCTATAGTATCTTGATACCATTTGCCAATGCCAAAAATAAAAGCATAGTCTGGCCATTTACTAGAAAGCAATTCTTCTAATTGACCCATTATTTGTTTAACATCATTTTTTCTAGCAAAACTAGCCTTTACTTCTTCATCTTCAATTAAGAGAATAATTTGATCTTGAAATGGAAGAACAATCGTCTTTTCCTTGATATTAGCTGCGTCAGATTGCAAAAATTGGTTTATTTCATCAAACCAATTCATATTTATCATTAATTCATTAGGCAATTCAATGTTCAAAATAATTAAATGATGGGGCTTTTCTAAGTTCCAACCCCAAGTCTTCCCTTGCTTTACCAGCATCCTTTTTGATTCAAACTTATGATAAAGCAAATCATAAATAAAATGTTCTTTAAATCGTTCCTGTTGTTCTTGAAGAACCTCCTCCGTTTGCAATGAGATCGCAGTCAACCCTACTAGTTTATCAATGATTTTTCTTTGCCAACTCATTAGATCCGCTGAAACCACTAGTGCATGGTTCTTCGAGCCAGTAATATTCATATAGTAAAGATCAAATGAATGGCTTGGCTCTTTTATATCGAGTATGTTATCAACTAAAAATATATTAGAATTTTGATAGTTGCCCATCTCAATTATTCTACGATGAGCATTTAACCATCGAGTCGCCTCCCGTATCTCCTCTTTTCCCCCCGTTTGCCATAAAAGTTGTTTTTCTTCATCTAAATACAGAAGCGGTGTATCCAATGCTATTGCCCACTTCGAAGCTAATTTTGTAAATCCTTCATTTTTAAAACCGGCAAGTTCCATGCTTACTTGATTATAGGAATAAAAAGGCTCATCACTTTGAAAGAAGATTTGTACTAATGAACGATTTTCTACTTGAATACATGGCAGCCCACATTTCTGAAAGAATAAAAGAATTTCTTCATCGATTGGTATACGATTCTGAAAACAAAAAACGATGCAAACAAGATTTGGATCTTGAATTAATTGTTTAGCCGTTTCTCCTTCATTCAATCTTTTACATTCAACTTCCGTTTCAATTATTAGCAATGTTTTTTTTTCAAGCCAATGACCGTGAACAAGCTGATTAACTGTATCATAATAAAGTGGTTTCTTCGGTAAAGAAGTTAAAATGGTCCATTGATGCAATGGAAAAAAGGGTAATAAATCTTGAATTGATTTTTTCATAAATCATTCATCCTTCTCTTAAAAAGATCCGTCCTCTTTCTTGTTCATTAACAAGGAGGGATGGGTTCGTATAGGTGGCAAAAGGAGTACCCTTATTGTTAAGTGCATATTGTTTGAGCTTATTTGTTTTTACTTTTACTATTTTAAGAGCACCAGTAAGACAGTTTTCCACACAGATTGGCTTTAAACCTTGGTCAATCCGTTCTATACAAAAATTGCATTTATCCGCTTTGTTTGTTTTCGGATTTATTTTAGGAGCATGAAACGGGCAGGCTTTCACACATCTTTCACAGGATCTACACTTACTAGGGTTATGGATAACCATTCCGTCTTGGCGTTTGTAAAAATTATTCTCTGGACAAATAAAGACACAAACTGGATTCCTACAATGATTACAAGAAATGGATAAATAAATAGAGGATGTAGAACATTTTGATTCAAAGGAGAGCAATTTCCTCCGATGTATTCCGCTGAGGTTGTTATATTCGTTGCAGGCCATCTCACAACTTTTACACTTAATACATTTATTAAGGTCTAGGGAAAAAGCCATCTGTTCCATCATAGAAATTCTCCTTTCTTCATGAATAAAATAGCCAAATTAGAAGGAGCAACCCCATCTTGTGAAGTATATCACAAATAAACAGTTTTACATCACTTTCGTAATTCGACTCCTTACCTTACGAACTCCCTTCAACATCTATTTTATATGATAAGATGGAACATCAGGAGTGTAGAGTCATACATACATCTATAGCTGCATTTGTGATCCTTTAACAGCTATTTCGACAAGTTCAAGTATATATGTGACTAACCATTGAAGAATTAGATTTATTCCTATCAAAAACTTTAATTAAGAATAGGCAACCATTTTTAATTATGGATCAGAAGCCCCACTTAAAGATAATACCCTATAGATATTATTTATCATTTATAATATTAAAAGATTTTTATTCAGAATCAAACGACAGCCTCATGAATTTTTGTTAAATATATTGTGAACAAAATACGAATGATAACAAAAAATTCATATTCAAAATGGGGGGATATACAAATGATTAAGCTTGGATCGAATCAGTTTAAACATGCTTGTCCAAGAAACTGCTATAGTGCATGCACGATGATTTCCACTGTAGAAAACGAACGTATCGTTCATTTAAATGGAGATACGACTCACCCATATACAAAAGGAAAATTATGTGCAAAGGGATATTCCTATATTGAGAGAAATTACCATCCTGATCGTTTAAAATTTCCTTACTATCAAAAGGCGAAAGGATCAGGTAAATTCAAACAGATTACTTGGGAAATGGCTTATTCGCTATTAACTAATGAATTAATGAATATATATAAACGACATCTCAGCTTCCTACCCACAGCTTTATATAAATATTCAGGAAATGAAGGTGTCCAGCATTTTGTTACAGAACAGTTTTTTTCAAGCATAGGTCAAACAACAAGAATCATCGGAGCACCTTGTTCATCGGCAGGTAAAGATGCTATAAATTATGACATAGGTGCTTTTAAAGTGTCTGATCCTTCACAAATAAAAGAGGCCAAACTCATCATTATTTGGGGAGGAAATCCTGCAGCAACAAACATTCACTTGATTCCTATTCTTTTAGAAGCAAAGAGAAGAGGAGCAAAAATTGTTGTCATAGACCCTTTATATACACAAACAGCTGAGCTTTCAGACCTATATATTCAAATTCGTCCAAGTACTGATGGTGCATTCGCCAACATTTTGCTAAAAGAGCTATTTGATTCTAATGCCTTAGACCAGCAATTTATCGAAGAACATTCTTTTGGCTTTAAAGAATTTATCGAACAGATTAAGAAAATCGAAATCCAAGAATACTTGAGAATTTGTGACGTACCTGAGGAAGCAAAAAAAATATTGTTGACTTGGTTGAAGGAAGCTGATGCTGTTACGCAAATTATGGGGATCGGAATACAACGGCATTCGAATGGAGGACAAAACGTTCGTGCCATTCAAGCTCTAGGAGCGGCTCATGGGGATATTGGAAAAAAAGGCGGTGGTGTTTTTTTCACCAGTGGAGAAACAAAAGTATTTTCAAATCAACTATCTTCTAATACTGGGCAACGAGATGTTAACAATCGTCTCATTGACATGAATGATTGGATTGAACAAGGTCTGGCACTAGCAAAACAACCACCTATAGAAATGATGTGGATTTCATGTAGAAACCCGTTAACCCAAGAGCCACATCCTCAATTAAATCGCAGCCACCTAGAAAATATTCCTTTTATCGTAACTGTCGAGCAATTTATGACCCCTACAGCCGAAATGTCTAATCTGATTTTGCCAACAACAACCCACTTTGAAGAAACAGATATTGTCACAAGCTATTGGCATAAAGAAATTGCTTTAAATGAAAAGGCTATTCCTCCTTATTACGAAAGTCGAAGTGAATGGAGCATTATGAAGGAGCTGGCTGTAAGGCTTAATGAAATTGAGCCTAATCTCTGTTCTTTTCCTATCCACCATTCAACAGAGGAAGAATATCTTAATTCTCAATTTAACGATAAAGTATTTGACCTATATGGGATAAAGACAGTTTCGGATTTAAGAAAAAAAGAGTTTACTGGATCAACCCATTCAAAAGTTGCATGGGAAGACAAACAATTTCCTACTGGAACAGGGAAATATCAATTTTACTCTCCAGAAGCGGAGCAAAATGGTTTTCCCGCTATGCCACTCTTTGTGAAAGGGAAATCACCGACAGTAGATTATCCTTTTTGGTTGATTACCCCTCATCATCCGTATGCTCTTAACTCACAATTTCAGTTTTTGAATTTAGACGAAGTGCAAGAAGCCCATGTGGAAATTCATCCAAAGGTTGCGGAGGAGCTAGGCATTTTTGATGGAGAAGTAGTCAAGGTTTTCAATGATCAAGCAGTAATAGAAATCAAATCGGTTTATAGTACTCAAGTTCCGAAGGATATTCTCATGATTTATCAAGGGTGGTACCCTGATTCACAAGTTAATGTTAATGATTTAATTTCCGTTTTAAAAACAGACATGGGAAATAAAATTTCTGGAGCAAAGGGAATTGCTTATTATGATGCATTCGTAAATATATCAAAACTAAATTGCACTTAATCTAATAGAGGGAAGTGTAAAAAAAAGAGTTGGCTCTATATAAGAATCAACCCTTTTCTTATTGTCTTATTAATAGTAGCCTAAGTTTTTTTTACGTTCACACACAAAACAAAGGTTATCCGTCTCTTTCCAACTTAACGCTTTTCTTGTACACGCCCGGCAGACGAACGAATGAAGTCTTTGTTCTATCACTTTTTTCGGATGGACGTATTCACGAACATTGATTGCCTGCTCAGGGCATACATCCTGACAAAGCATGCAACCATTGCACTTCGACAAGTCCATGATGATTTTTTCTTCTTGAATTTTGAAGACATCCTCTGGACAGAGCTTAATACAGATTTCACATAAATTACATTTCTCTTTATCCATCTCAATCTCATAGAAGTCCCAGTCAGGAAAAGCTTTATTTAAGGAAAAGACTTTATGGTTAAATCTCCATTTTGCCGGCGTGAACGAGGACACTGCCAAATCTTTGCTTTCCTTCGCAAAATGACGAAATAAATCTCTTCTTGTATATTCTGCGGGGGACTTCTCTGGTTTCTCTTTTACGATCATAAATGGCTCTAAATCCATTACTTGCAAATACAGATTGGCACTTTCTAAATGTTGTGCCCAAGCCCTATTTAATTCACCATCAACAGCCAATTTTACTACGCCTTGTTTGTAATAGTATAATAGTTCCGTTCTTGATGGGGCAATTTCATCATTATATATAAGTGTATCATGAATAACTTCACGTTTCGGGACATTCCCTTCTATCGCATGAACGACACACTCGGTGATGCATTTTGTACATAAAGTACACTTGTCCTCGTCAATTACAGGTTTGCCATTGTCAAAAGTAATCGCCTTATCTTCACAAATATCTAGGCACTTTTCACATTTGCTAAAAGGGCTAATTTTGCGTAAACATGTTTCGTTAATCTCTATTGTTTCAGCTAGACTTTCCATCCATCTGGTAAACAAAGACATAAGCAATCAAACTCCCAAAATAAAAAATTGTATACCATTATTTTAGCAAAGGTAATGTTGAACGCCTGTTCGAAATTTTGTCGATATCAGCACGATAGAGGAAAATTTATTTGGCTTCACTTCAAAATGATTCTATTTCTAATGTCTTCCATCTACAAGTTATTAAGATATAACAAAATAGACCCTGTTTAAAAAAACAGGATCACCATTATTTGATCGTTTTTCCTTGTTCAAAGATTATGTTAAACATACTGTTGATTTCCGCTCCAATCAACAAAATAGCATCATCAAAAATGAACTTTAACACGGGCTTTCATAAATAACGACAAGGCTGCTACCCCAAGAGTAGCACTAACAATTAAGAGCCATAAATGAATATGAGGAACTGGCTTATTCAATAGCGACGAAAGCAGGCCATCTCCAAATAGTAGCACTTCATAAAGGATAAAGCTTATGAGCAAGATAGATAATCTCATTGACTTTGTTTCCAGCCATTTTATTTTAATAAACAAGGCCATCAAGGTGAAGGAAGCAAACCCTATTAAACCTAAATGCAAATAACCGACAACAATATTTCTCGTATACATCGAGAAAGGAATCAAAGCTGGTATCGTATTGCCAACTTCTACAGCCGTTTTGGCAAACAGGGCGAATATACCGAACAAAAGGAAAAACCGCGCCCAGCCAGTGAAACTATTCTTCAAATCTTTACATTTCACAATTCCATAGAGAATGACGGTTATTCCGCCTATTTTTAACGTCCAGCCTATGATAGCTATAAATATAAGAGAGGAAGATGCTACTGTCCAATCGACATTTAAGATAATACTAGGTAGTAGTGAGATGGAATAAAGCCAAAATCCTACTTCAATTAAACTTCTACGTTTTGCCCCACCTTCTTTTTCTAAAATAAACAAAATCACGCCAATAATAGCAAGGGTAATCCACCCATTAATTTGAAAATGGAGAAAGGTGTGAACGAGAAGATCATAAACAAAATTTTTGTCTAAACTAGCCGCATTCCAATAAGCAAGAATCCATGGACCAAGAGAGCCTAATAACAGAACAAAAATGCTCCCTTTTATAAATAAACCTGCAGTCGTATTCAATTTAATTTGGTTTCTATTTAGCTCCCGAAAAAAATAGAAAATAAAAATATAAGATAAAATAAGATGCAAGCTTGAAAAAATAATCGAATACAATGCATATCCTTGAATAACAAAAGCAATGAACATAAAGAAGTTAATGATTTGTATGAATACAAATATTATTGTTGCTCCTTTAGAAATTTGTTTGCCATTAAGTATTATCGCTAGAAACAGCGCCATAATGGCAGGAAAGATCCAGCCTAAAATCGCTAAATGGGAATGGGCATGCATTAAATGGATAAAATTAATTTTTCCGATCGGGGTAAGATATAATACTCGCAAAATAATGCCAGATAAAATCGTTAATAATACCATTAACCAAATTAATTGCTGCCATGGCGTTCGTAATTTTTGTATTTCCATAATAAACCACTTTCTCTTTGCAAAATTATATTCCTTGTATATTATTTCAAAACAATAATCAAAATAATATGCGCTAGATCACAGAATTGGTATCGTTCTTCCATTATGATAGAAAAGAAACGAACCGCTTCATTATTTAATCTAACAAAGCAGTTCGCCATTAATCAAGTCTTCAATCAGATTTTGAACGTTCTAATCGTACTTTGAAGCTTTTCAGCCATTTTCGCTAGTTCTACCGACACAGCTGCAATTTCCTCCATCGATGCATTCTGTTCTACTACAACAGCTGCTATATTTTGAGAATGATTTGCTGATTCTTCAGCGATTTTTGTCGTATCATCAATGACGACCTCCATCGTTTCCGCTCCTGTTGAAATTTCTTGAACCGCTGCCGAAACCTCATTAATTTGGAGAGAAACTCTTTTTACCTCTTCCTCAATTTTTTGGAAGGATTGTCCAGCATCATTAACGAGTTGAATTCCTTCTTCAACAGATTGACTGCCTTCATTCATCGCCAACACAGAATGATTAATATCCTCTTGTATCCCAATGATTAACTGGCTAACTTGATTAGCCGCCTCCCTAGATTGCTCTGCTAATTTTCGTACTTCGTCAGCTACAACCGCAAATCCTTTCCCATGTTCTCCTGCTCTTGCAGCTTCAATAGCAGCATTCAACGCAAGCAAGTTGGTTTGATCAGATACACTTGTTATAAGCGTAACGATTTTTCCAATCTCATTTGATTTTTTGCCTAGCGTATCCATCATACTCCCTGTCAAATCAGATTGATTTTGAATGATGACCATTTGATCAATTGTTCGCTTGATTACTTCATTGCCATTTTCTGCGACAAGAGAAGTTTGCTGGGACATATTGTTTACACTATCTACATTTTTTACAATACTCGTAATTTCATCAGAAATAATTGAGAAAGAATGTTCAGCTTCGACCATTTTTACCTTTTGGTCATCATTTCCTGTGGCAAGTTCTTGAATCGAACCAGCTACCTGTTCTACTGATCTACTCATTTCTTCACTACTTGCTGATAATTCCTCTGATGTTGCAGCAACTTGTAATGACGTATTTGAGATTTCTAAAATCATATTTTTTAAGTTACTTGTCATCTGATTAATGCTGTCGGTTAATTGACCGATTTCATCCTTATTTCTTACCGTTACCTGTTCTGTACTTAAATCTCCGTTAGCCACTTCAGCAACTTTAGCTGTAATTAATTTAAGTGGCTTAGAAAGATGACCTGAAAACCATATAATAATTACACTTCCAATAATAAGTGCGCCACTTAAGACGATTAACAAAACAGTGAGTAAATGACTAGCTTCACTATTAAAATCCATTAAATATGAACCAGCAACAATCACCCAGCCCCAGTTCGGATCAAGTTCAGAATAGCTGATTTTAGGGGCAAGTCGATTAGAATCACCTGGGACAGCAAAGTCAAAGGTTAAATATCCGCCACCCTTTTCAGCTATTTTAATAAGCTCTTGAGTTGAATAAATTCCTTTCGGTGTTTGCGATCCAAATAAATTCTCACCTTCTCTATTCGGGTGAGCAACTGCAATACCTTCTTTGTCCAATACAAAGAAATACCCATGCTCACCCATATCTACATCTGTATCAATCGATCTTTTTCCATCAGCTTGCATTTTTCCTAATAGCTTTACCTTCACTTCTTCTTGAGCTTCTTCTAATGAGAGATTCCCTTTCTCTACCTCTCCATTCAATACGTCTATCATTTGTATTGCCATCTTTGTATTATTTTTTAACCCTATAGCACCTAACCCATCCAGACTTTCTTTTGCTAAGTTGTAGCTGACTGCCCCGATAACAAGGATTGGAAGCGCTAACAAAATGGCAGTAATGACGATTAGCTTTGTTCTAATTTTCTGTTTCACGATGACCACCCTTTCCATCTAGTATGTATTATCTATTTGAACTGCTATATAAAGCCCCTTCATTTAAGTAAATCATCTGTACAAAATCCTCATGACTTACTCCTTATCAAAAGGCATTGTTGGGTAATTAGAATTATAGTACACAATTCAAATATATAATGTAAAGAACAAAATCTTTTATGTTTTTGCAATGTAAACCCTTTCAATTTTATTCGATTGCAATACCGAATTATCTATAATGCATTTGAGGTTAAGGCATTCGTCACTTGTTTTTTTAGTTGTGCTAAAAATAGCCATTTTGAAGCTTGGCACACAAAGAAGTAAAAAATAAAAACCGAGGTGAATGGAAAGTGATTTTTACAATTATTAAAAAGAACTCCTATCAAGACTCTATTAACTTAATGTTATTAACGAATGCAATCTCTGCCACGGAAGGTGTAAATAAAGCCCAAATTATGATGGGAACACCTGCGAATAAAGATATTTATAAAGCATCAGGGCTATATACAGCAGAATTGGAATCAGCAGAATCCAATGATATGGCTATCGTAATTGATACAGATGATGAAAACAAAGTGAACGAAGTGCTAGAAAAAGTTGAAGAATATTTACAAAATCAAGCGATCAGCAATAAAGGTCAAGATTATGAAACAGTTCGCACATGGGATCGAGCAAAAAAAGCGTTACCGGATGCAACTCTTGCCTTAATCTCCGTACCTGGTCAATATGCAGCTGAAGAAGCAGAAAAAGCATTAGACCTAGGTCTTCATACGTTTATTTTCAGTGATAATATGCCTATGGAAGATGAAGTGCGTTTAAAGAAAAAAGCCCATGAAAAAGGCTTGCTAGTAATGGGTCCTGACTGTGGAACAGGCATAATTGACGGTATTCCTGTCGCGTTTGCTAACGTTATTAAAAAAGGACGCATCGGAATTGTAGGTGCTTCTGGAACTGGTATTCAAGAAGTATCCGCTATTATTGATCGACTTGGTGAAGGTGTAAGCCATGCAATTGGTACTGGTGGCCGCGATCTTAAAGAACCAGTTGGTGCGATTACGATGATGGACGGAATTCGTGCATTAGAAAACCATGCTCAAACAGAAGTTATCTGTGTTATTTCTAAACCGCCAGCAAAAGCAGTACGAAATGAAGTTGTTGATTTACTTCAAAGTGTGTCTAAGCCAGTTGTAGCGATTTTCTTAGGTGAAAAACCAACACAATATGAAGGAAATGTTTACCAAGCTTATACTTTAGAAGAAACTGCTCTTATTGCGGTTGACTTAGCTAAAGGAAATGAAATTAAAGCAAACTATAACTCTGGTAATTATGATGTAGAACATATCGAGTTAAAACCTGATCAAAAAACAATTAAAGGATTATTCTCTGGTGGTACTTTAGCTTCTGAAGCAGCTGTATTACTTTCTGACGCATTAGGACTTGGCTCAGAAATTACAAATGAAGATGGCTATGTGTTCAAGAAGGATGGTCATATAGTTGTAGACTTAGGAGACGACAAGTATACACAAGGGAAACCTCACCCAATGATCGACCCTGAAACAAGAGCTCGATTCATTGAAGAGGCTGGTGCAGATGAAAAAACTGCAGTAATCGTTCTTGACTTCGTTCTAGGCTATGGTTCACATGATGATATGGCAACTGCTCTACTTCCATCTATTAAAAAGGCTGTTGCTCACGCAAATAGCGAAGGACGTACATTACCAATCGTTGCTTCTGTTTGTGGAACTGTAAGTGATCCACAAGATTATCATGCACAGAAGAAGCTCCTTTCTGAAGCTGGAGTGATTGTAAAAGACAGCAATAATGAAGCAGTAAGAACAGCACTTGCGATTATTGGCTTAAAAGTGAATGATGTTGAAAAAACACATGTTGAAGTTACAGCACCTGCAAAAACATTTGATTTAACTGTTTCAAAAGAAATGGGAGATTTAGTCAATCAAAAACCAAGCGTTATTAATGTAGGCTTAAAGAGCTTCACAGACTCCATCGTTGCATATGGTGGCCGTGTCGTTCAATTTGATTGGAGACCAATTGCTGGTGGAAACGAAAAAATGAGAAAGATTTTAGCCCTATTAAAATAAGATTGTTTTCGTGACCGAAGTGGAAATCAACGGGCAACATTTGAAGGCAAAAACAACAATACTTAAAATATGAGGAGGATTCACATGCAATTCAATACGATGGATGAAGCGAATAAAGCGGTTATTGACAAGATTTCAGGTTCAGCACCATTCCTTGTAGATGTAGTTCCTGCAAAAGACAAAATTAAAGAATTAAATGAAGGCAAGGTTCTGCTTCATGCTGGCCCACCAATTAAATGGGATGATATGACTGGCCCAATGCAAGGTTCATGTATCGGTGCTTCTTTATTCGAAGGCTGGGCTGAAACAGAAGAAGAAGCAAAGAAAATGCTTGAAAATGGTGAAGTGACATTTATTCCTTGTCACCATGTAAATGCTGTTGGCCCAATGGGTGGTATTACTTCTGCAAATATGCCTGTATTCGTAGTTGAAAACCGCTCAGAAGGAAATGAAGCATACTGTATTATGAACGAAGGTATCGGAAAAGTTCTTCGTTTCGGTGCTTACTCTGAAGAAGTTATCACTCGTTTAAAATGGATGCAAAACATATTAGGACCAACGATTTCAAAAGCATTGAAATTATCTGATGGTGGTCTAAACCTTAACGTTATGATCGCTAAGGCTATTACAATGGGTGATGAATTCCACCAACGTAACATTGCAGCTTCTTTAATTTTCTTAAAAGAAATCAGCCCTCTAATTGTTCAATTAGACATGGATGAAAAAGATCGTAAAGATGTTATCCAATTCTTAGCTGATACAGACCAATTCTTCTTAAATATTGCAATGGCAACGAGCAAAGCTGTCCTTGATGGTGCAAGAACAATTGAACAAGGTACTGTTGTAACAGCTATGTGCCGTAATGGGAAAGATTTCGGTATTCGTATTAGCGGAATGGGTGATGAGTGGTTTACTGCACCTGTTAATACACCACAAGGATTATTCTTCACAGGCTATTCTCAAGATGATGCAAACCCAGACATCGGAGATAGTGCTATTACAGAAACATTCGGTGTTGGTGGAATGGCGATGATCGCAGCTCCTGGTGTTACACGCTTCGTTGGTGCTGGCGGATTCAATGACGCTCTAGCAACAAGTAATGAAATGATGGAAATTTGTATCGACCAAAACAGTAACTTTACGATTCCAACTTGGGATTTCCAAGGGGCTTGCCTCGGAATCGACGCTCGTAAAGTAGTAGAAACAGGGATTGAGCCTGTGATCAATACTGGGATTGCCCATAAAAATGCTGGAGTAGGACAAGTTGGTGCTGGTACTGTTCGTGCTCCTAAAGAATGCTTTGAAAAAGCGCTTGAAGCATATGCAACAAAGCTTGGCCTTATTTAAAAACACAAATGCTGCTAAATAAAACCATTTTTGTAGAGGAATATGAGCGAAATATTCCTCTATTCCTTATCAATAACAAAATCGGTATTGTTCATAGCATTTTTAATAATGGGATGAACATCCGAATGGGAGAGCGTTTATTTTTTCTCGGTACGACGAATAATGGCCGCCTCCCATTCGGAATTCATCTACAGAGCAAGGACGTAAAAATGCTAGTAAGTTCTATTCGTCCCTCTTCTACTGTTATTTGGAATGAAGCAACAGAAGAATTGTTTTTTGAAAATGCAAAGATGATTGTTCATTTAAAAAGTGGTGTTCCCTATTCCAACTTAATCAATAAGCAATCAGATAAGGTTAAATTGTCCCCTCTTCAATTAGAAGAGTTTATCAATATTCTCGTAACAAATGGAGAAAAAACAGGGTTAGATATTGATATTGGACAATTTATCATTGATTATTTATCAGACAAACAGATTGAACAAAATGATCGAACGGTTGTTGTGCTTTATCATTTAATGAACGCTCTATTTTCTAATGATGTCAATAAAATAGAAAGCGTGATTCGCTACTTTTTAGGAAGAGGAAAAGGATTAACACCTTCTGGTGATGACCATTTCGTCGGTTTATTGGCTATTCATACAGTCTTTAACGTATTTAGTCCCGTTTTTTTGCAAACACTACAGAAAATCATTGAGCTTGAATCCGTCACAACTGATATTGGAAAAGAGTATTTAATGTATGCATTAAAGGGAGAATTCAGTTCATCAGTCGTCAATATAATAAATAATTTACAAGAAGAGAATCATCAACTAGAATTAAAAAAACAACTTGGACAATTACTCACTATGGGTCATAGCTCAGGTGTCGATACAGCCTTTGGCATGCTCATTGGATTATTGGCATTAAAGCGCGAAGTCCCACAATCTTAAACACTACAACTTATTTAACTTACAAATTGGAGGAATTGATTAATGGCACAAAAAGTAGTTATTGCTTTAGGTGGAAATGCAATCTTACAACCAAAACAGGAAGCAACATATGAAAACCAACTAGAAAACGTTCGTAAAAGCAGTGAAATAATTGCTCGTATCGTTAAAAATGGCCATAGTGTTATTGTTACACATGGTAACGGTCCACAAGTTGGCAACATTTTACGTCAAAATGAGGAAGCGAAAGACATTGTTCCTCCATTCCCATTAGATGTATGTAGTGCTGAATCACAAGGCTTCATTGGCTATATGATGGATCAAACATTGAAAAACGAATTACAAAAGCTGGGATTAACTAATTCTGTCGTTAGCATTTTAACGCAAACAGAAGTTTCTAAAGATGACCCTGCATTCCAAGATCCAAATAAACCAATCGGCGTTTTCTTCTCAGAGGAAGAAGCAAAGCAATTAGCAGAAGAAAAAGGCTGGGCAGTGATGGAAGACGCAGGCCGTGGCTGGAGACGTGTTGTAGCTTCACCAATGCCTAAATCAATCCACGGTTCAGATGTCATTAAGAAATTAACAGACGATAATGTCATTGTCATTGCTGCTGGTGGTGGCGGAATTCCAGTTGTGAAAAACGAAGACGGTACCGTTACTGGAATTGAAGCTGTTATTGACAAAGATCGCAGTGGTTTTAGATTAGCTGAAGAAGTGAAAGCTGATGTCTTCATGGTATTAACTGACGTTCAAAATGTGTATATTAACTACGGAAAGCCTGATCAGAAGGCTTTAACTCATGTTACACTTGAAGAAGCGAAGCAATATGTAACCGAAGGCCAATTCTCTGCAGGAAGTATGGGACCTAAAATGGAAGCAGCGATCAGATTTGCTGAGCAAGGCGGCAGAGCTATCATTTGCTCATTAGATCAAGCAGATCTTGCAATGGAAGGTCAAGCAGGTACACATGTAACAAAATAAAATCAATTTTTGGCTGTTTTTGTAAGTTTATTGCTTTTTAGTGTAATTTTTGTTTAGTTATCTGAGTTGATTGGAGCGGAGGGTACTTGACTCCTGCGGAAATCAACGTGCAAAATTTGAAGGCAAAAACAACAATATATGCGAAAAGAGCCTTATTTTTTAGATGGTATCTACTCTTGCTTTGTTTTATATTTAAGCTTGAGCAGATGCCATTTTTAAAATAGACAGGAAAGGAGGACAAACACATATGAGAAAATCTCGCTCCTTTAAAAAAGAACTTATTTATTCATTTTTATTAATTGCCTTTTTTTCGATCGCATTTCTTGGCGTTTTTCAAATTTATCAATTGTCCTCTTTAATTAGTGAAAATCAAAAATATCAAGCACAAACAACAAAGTACCTTTCTGATTTCATTGGCAATTATATTTTAGACCATAAAAAGGCGATTCAAACTGAAGCGCTGCGTGTCAGAGATGCGTTTCAAGCACGTGATCAAAATGCGATTCAAAAACAGCTTAGGGATATAAAACTAAATTATCCTGGCTTTGTAAATATGTATGTCGGGGATAGTAACGGACAATCGATTGTTTTTTACCCGGAAGTCTATACAGATGGAGCCAAACGACAAAATCTTAATTTTAGTGATCGTTATTATTACAAAGAGCTTGTAAAAACAAAATCGACCGTCATTTCTCCTGTTTATCATGGACGTGGTGGGACAGATGTTTTATTAGTGGCTATCGTCTCTCCTATTTTGGATGATGAAGGAGAATTAATTGGATATGTCCTCGGAGCTTTAGATTTAAATGCCTTAGGTGAGCATATTAAAGACCGCAGTTTCGGGAATGAAGGCTATGCTGTTTTAATTGATCAAGATAAGAATGTCATTGTTCACCCATATGTTGACACAAAAAGACAGTTTGTTAACCTTTCCGATTCTGAAATTGTCCAATATATTAGTAAAAATCGCAATGAAGAAGGCAGTAGCTTCTTTAAACTAGACAATCCGCAAGAAGATGTATATATAACTTACGAAAAAGTTAAATCATTTAACTGGATTGTTTGGGTGGCTAAGCCCACTGAGGCCATTACAAATACGTATAAAAAGGCGATCATCACAATTATCATCTTTCTTATCGGCACGGCTATCATTATGGTCGGTGTAAGCCTTTTCTTATCAAATCGACTTGAAATAACACTGCGCCACTTGCTTGACTATATTAAAGACTATACAAGTGGAATCAAACAGAAAAATACAGTGACAAAAAAACGGCATGGTCCGAAGGAAATGGAAGAACTTTTTTATTATTTCAATAGAATGATTGATGAAGTGGAAGAAAACAAAAAAGGCTTAATTAACTTGAATAAAGAGCTTGAAGGAAGAGTCCGGGAAAGAACAGCTATTTTACGGAATAAAAACTTGGAGCTTAAAGCTGTGAATAAGTTAATTACTTCCGTTTCTTCTAATAAAGATTTAGCTCATTTTATTCAGCATTGCTTGAAAAAGATTGAACCGTTAATGGACTATTCTATTCATATTTTCTTTCATGACTTGGCCGTTACAAACAAAACCATTTATACAAATCAAAATTTACTTGAATATTTAAGAGAGAATATGGTTGGAGACCAACAATATATGGAGCCGATTCAAATTGAAAAAGACAATAAAGGATTTTTAATTGTTGATCTTTCATGTGATCAACCGATTACGAAAAGCGACCAGGAATTTCTTCACACATTTGCGCGTTCATTAGCTGTAATGCTGCAAAACAAGTTTTTCTTTGAACAAATTCGCAATAAACATGCAGTGCTGGAAGCCGTTTTGGAAAGTATGTCAGAAGGCTTAATGCTCGTAAACAATCAAAAAGAAGTTGAATATGTAAATGAATTTTTCCTAAATGTCGTCTGCAACGGAAATGAGCAAGAATTATCTAGCTTAGATGATGTATTTAAAAAGTTCATTGAGCTTTTTGATGTCGATAGTGAGGAGCTTTCCGCCTTCTTTACGAATGATAAAGGTGAACTAAAACTAGAACATACACAAAAATTAAAGAAGCCAAAGTTTTATATCCTTCATAAATTTTCAGTTATATTAGATGATGATACGATTGGTGAAGGCCTGTTATTACGTGATATTACAAAGGAAGAGGAAATTGACACACTAAAAAATAATTTAATTTCCCTTACTTCACATGAGTTTAAAACACCGATTACGAATATTAAAGGCAGTGTTGAAACATTGCTCCGTCAAGAGGTAGAATGGGAGCCGGATTTTCAGCTTGAGCTATTAGAAGGAATACATGAAGATATTGAAAGAATCCTTCATCTCGTAAATGACTGGATGGATATATCCAAAATTGAGTCAGGCACGATGTATGTGGAGCGTGATATGGTTCGAGCTGATCACGTCATTAAAAAATCAATGGAACAAATACCTCTGTCATTGAGAGAAAACGCTGTTCTACAATTTCATAATCACTTAAGTGAGGATTTCACTTTTTATGCTGATAAAATGCGTGTTCATCAAGTATTGATCAATCTATTTACGAATGGTCTTCGTTATAATGATTCAGCCGTAAAGAAAATTGATGTTACTTTAGATATGGAAGAAGATTATGTGACGATCTCTGTTACCGATAATGGAATAGGCATTTCAAAAGACCATATTGAGAAAATTTTTAACCGTTTTTATCAAGTAGATGTAACAGCCACGAGAAGAACAGGCGGAACAGGTTTAGGTCTGGCCATTTGCGTTGGCATTATGGAAGCACATGAAGGGAAAATCGAAGTGATTAGTGAGACTTGGAAAGGTAGCACCTTTATCCTCTATTTTCCTATAAAGAAAGGAAGAGAGTGAAAATGAAAGTTCAAAAGATATGTATCGTTGATGATGAACCAAAAATCTTGCGTTTTGTTTCTGCTAACTTAAAGTCTATTGGCTATGAAGTGACAACGATGAGCTCTGGAGAAGAGCTATTTGAGAAATTCGATCTTGTCTTACCTGACTTAATTTTGCTTGACATTATGATGCCAGGACAAGATGGCTTTTACGTATTAGAAAAACTGCGTAAGTTCTCGAATGTTCCTGTTATTATGCTAACTGCTCGAAGCAACCCGAAAGATAAAGTACAAGGATTAAATGTTGGAGCAGATGATTATTTAACAAAGCCTTTTTCATTAGATGAACTTTTCGCGAGAGTAAATGCTGTTTTGCGTAGGAGTATGGCAAGTTCAGGTGACACTTCTGTGACACAGTCATCTGTCATTCGCACAGGCGAATTTTCAATCGATCTCGGCAGTAAGCGTTGTTGGATTAATGATGAAGAATTTAAGCTGACACAGACCGAGTATTCAGTTATGGAAATATTGGCGCTTAATTTAGATAAAGTAGTTCAGCATGAAACATTATTATCGGAAGTTTGGGGACCACAATATCGTGACGATGTTGAATATTTACGGGTTGGAATTGCAAGAATTCGCCGAAAAATTAAAGAATCCATTAAAAATAAAGAGGAATATATTGTCACCTATCCTGGTCTCGGATATATGCTGAAAAGTGTTGCAAAAAAATAAGTCTTTGATTGCACTGAATGACTGAGACACAAGAAAACAAATCCATTTTTTCCCGTCCTGCTATTAATGCCGTGCGGGATTTTTTTATGATTTTTTAATCTTTTTGCAATGTAAACCCTTTCATTTTTATTCGACTGCAATGCCTAATATTTTATAGTTTGTATGAGGTTGAAATAATTACATTTTTCCTTTGCTGTCACAGAAAATAAATTAAATTAGGAGGAAAACAAGATGGCAAAAGTTATGGAACAGAATGATCCAAGTTCTGAAAAAAAAGAGCTAATACCCTATTGGATCAAAGTTGTAACCGTATTCTTTTTAGGGTGGATCGCATTATATGCAACTCGTGCAATTCTTAACCCAGTAATGGATAATATCCAAGCAGAATTTAGCTTATCTGGTGCACAACTCGGTTTAATCAGTAGTATCTTCTTCATTGGTTATGCAGGGATGAACGTACCTTCTGGAATGCTGGGAGATAAGATCGGTAAGAAAAAGGTACTTGTACCAGGTGTCATTATGTTTGGTATTATGGCAGCAGTTACAGGTATGATGCCATCATTCGCACTATTCATGATTGCTTGGCTATTAGTAGGTATTTTCCAAGGGTTCTATTATGGACCACAATATGGACTTTCAACTGAAGCCATTCCTAAGAAACATATTACTGTAGGTAGTGCGATTATTAACAATGGTATGGCATTTGGTTTATCTTTAGGCTACTTCATTTCTAGCTACACAGTTGATACACTTGGAATGAGCTGGAGAGCTCCATTCTACATTATTGCTATCCCAGTTGTTCTTATCGGTTTAGCAATGTGGTGGGTTATTAAAGAAAATCCAAAAGCAAAAGCTCAAACTGGTTCAGAAAAGGCTGCTCCTGCCGAAAAGCTTAAAATGAAAGACTTATTTACCAAAAATTTAATTTTTGCTTACATTACCATTTTCTGTGCAATTTACGCTTTCTTCGTAGTTGTTACATGGATTCCTTACTATTTGCAGCATGCACGTGGAATCGAGGGAACAGAAGTTGCAGTCGTATCTTCACTTGTTCCATGGGCTGCTATTCCTGCTTCTATTCTATTCAGCTGGATCGCTGACAGAATGGGTAAACGTCGTCCTGTATTACTAGTTATGCTTCCACTTTCAATTATCGCAATCGTTTCAATCGTTGCATTTGATAGTATGTGGGTTCTATATGCAGCATTAATCGGTTACGGTATTTTCGGTAAAATTAGTACAAACCCAGTTCTTGTTGCAGTTGTAGCAGATAACGCTCCTAAACACGCATTAGGTACAGCGTTCGGTCTTTATAACTTCATCGGTATGTGTGGTTCTATCTTAGCACCATATATTACTGGCTGGTTAGTAGACATAACTGGATCATTAAACGCTGGATTCTATTTTGCTGGAGCACTTCTTGTAATTGGTACAATTTCTGTCTTATTCATTAAAGAAGGCAACCAAAAGAATGTAGCTGCTTAAGGTAAACGAAGTACGAATAAAGATGATAGAAGTCAAATCCCGAGTCTTATGTAAATTGATTCGGGATTTGTTTTTTATAATAATGTCGTCATATTCGTTAGCTCATCCGAACTTATGGCAATTTGTTCAGCAGCTTTATTTATATCTTCGAATATTTGATTGAAATCACTAATCTCATCATCAATTTTAATATTTTGCTGTTTGACTTGACTCATCGATTGTAAGATATGATCAAAGAATTCATTTGTTTTATGTGATTCCTCTGTTCCTGTTTTAATTCCTTCAGACGCCCCTAGTATAGAGGATGACATATTCGTCGTTGTAAAGGAAATATCATGAATCAGCTGTGATACTTCTGCTACCGAACTTTTTGTACTTTCTGCAAGCTTCCTCACTTCCTCAGCTACAACAGCGAAACCTTTTCCATGCTCCCCAGAACGAGCAGCTTCAATCGCTGCATTTAATGCGAGCAAATTCGTCTGTTCAGCTATGGACGTGACAAGCACAACCATTTGTTCAATCTTCCTCGTATTGTCGACCAACTGTCCCATATCCCTTGAAATATTCTTCACCTTTTGTTCTGTTTCATTCATGATCATTTCAAGCTTTTTTAAGCGTTCAATTCCTTCTTCTGATTTTTTTTCTGTACTTATGGCAATTTCAGACCCTTTTTGAGTGACTGCCTTTATTTGATTCGATTTCCCAGTCATTTGAAGAATAGCAGAGCTTGTTTCCTCGCTTATCGCAGCTAAGTCTGCTGCATTTTGATTAACTTTAAGCATGATTTGATTTTTAACTTCTTCTGCTTCTTTTCTAATTCGCGCATTTTCTAATTCATAAGCTTCAAGAACCATTTGCTGTTCAAGGCTGACTATTTTTGTTATCGCTAGTATTGCATGTTTATAGTCATTCGTGTTATCAGTATGTTGTTCAACGATATTGAATATTAACTGCAGCAACCCCTGAAATGCACACATATACCACTTTGGCTCAAGCCCGACCTTCACATGCACATGAGCAATCATATAGCGCTGTTTAATATAATCTTCATCCACCTGTCCACTGAACATTTCATAGATATGAGTACGGAGCGTCTTTTTAAGCCTCTCAAATGTACTGTTCTGGTGTATGATGTCTAGTAAAGACTGTTCTTTTTCAAGATTTTGATAGAACTGCTCAACTATTTCAGTTAAATGTTGCTCAATGACTGGTTGAAATGTTCGAATCATACACAAATCATCAAGTGTGAGGTTCATCATTTCAATTTGTTTTAATACATCAGAACCTTTGTTTACCTTAATAAAAACTTCTTTTTTTACTGTTGCAGATGTTATTACGAACGAACTTCCCCTTTTTTTCCCTTTTGAAAAAAGTCCCAAATTATTATCCCCAATCCACAAAATTTGCATTGAAAATGCATAGCTTTCTTCAAATCCGTTCGGCGAATGCCCTAGCTTTTCAGCAAACTATCAAAATCCCCTTTTTTACTTTATATCACTTGTAAAGATAACATAAAATTTGTCATTTTTAAACAAAAAAAGGAGCGCTTCCCAAAAGGAAGGCTCCTAGATTTTCGAGAAATATCCATTGGATTATTTCATGCTGCTTGTAATGTTTTGGATTTAACTAGATAAGTTCGATATAAGACAAATGCTACTGCCGATAAAATCATCCCAGAAATATATGGAAGTCCAATTTGCATGGAGAACAGCCATCCCCCTAAAGGCGGACCAATTATTCTGCCAAGCGAGTCAAAGGAAGAAAGCAATCCTGTTGAGCTTCCATGTCCAGTTGTAGATGTTTTCGTAATTAATGCGGAAACAGTTGGGCGAATGACTCCATTGCCAATCCCAAATATCGTTAAATAAATAGCAGAGGTAACGAAACTATCAGCAAGCAAAATGAGCCCAAAGCCAATAGCTGAAACAATAATTCCTCCTTGTATGACTGTGCCCTCTCCAAATTTTTTCGTTAATTTCCCAATTAAACCACCTTGAACGATCGCACTTGCCAGTCCCATTATCATAAAAATATATCCTAATTGAACAGTGCCTAAGCCAGCTTTCTTCGCAGCAAAGTAAGCAAATGTTGCTTCCAGACCAGCTAATGATACGGAAATAAACAGCTGCAATGTGAATAACATGGACACAGCCCCAGTAAATTGTTTGAGCATGGATGTTTTATGTTGAGTATGTCCCTGTCTGCTTTCAAGTGATAATGATTCTTTTACAATAAACAGGACGAGAAAGAAGGTAATGAATGCTGACACACCTGCTATATAAAAAGGCAATGTTAAGCTTGTTTTTGAGAATACACCACCAATGGCAGGACCAAAAATAAAGCCCATGCCTGTTGCAGCTCCAATAATCCCCATTCCTTTTGCACGATTTTCTGGTGTCGTAATATCTGCGACATATGCCATGATCGTGGGCATATTTGCTGAAGATAAAAACCCGCCAATGATTCTGGCAGCGAATAGCATCCATAGCTGATTAGAAATGCCCATTAAAAGGAATGAAACACCTAATCCTCCAATTCCAATCATAATGACTGGCTTCCGTCCAATGCGATCTGAAACTCTCCCCCACATTGGTGCAAAGATAAGCTGCATTAAGGAATAAACCGCCATTAACAGACCAAGCTCTGTCGGATTTGCTCCTATTTCCTCAGCATAAAAAGGCATCACCGGAATAATAATTCCAAAGCCTACCATTACTAGGAACATAACTAAGAATAATATAGGTAACGCCCGTTTTGTTTCCAAATAAATCGATCCCCTTAGTAAAAAAATTCAGTTATATATTTATATTACTCATTTAAGAGTCCGTTTACAAAATATTAAAGTCTTTTTAAAGGTTTAATACAAAAATAATCACTTACCTTTAAGGGGGGGTGATTCATTCAGCATTTTTTCAACCAAAAAAGTCCCAAGTGAGTCATCTTCACCTGGGACTTGAATAGATAAACTTCAGCAATTTTGTTTTGGATGAGAACTTTTTATCATACCCATTTTAATTAATATCGATATTGATAAAGTTCCTCAGCAATATGACGGAGCTTCACATTGTTTACATCCTCTAACTGCTCAACCATTTGCATTGGAATCGCACCTATTCCTGAATAAGCACCACATAGTCCACCAACCATCGCACCGATCGTATCACAATCCCCGCCAAGGTTTGCAGCTAGCAAGGCTCCTTTTATAGGATCTCCCTTCGCATAGTAGGCAAGGGCAATTGCGGTAGGAACCGCTTCTGTTGTAGCAACACCCGCTCCAATGATGTTATACAGTTTATCCATTAATTTTTCTTCTTCTTCCCCATTGCGAATCCATTCTAGAGCAAGCTTAAGCCGCTCCTTTGATGAGGCACCGAAATAGTCATTTCCACGCTCAAACCCAATATCATAAGCCTCAAAGGCTTTATTTAGAATCAATTCCCAATCATCGGTATCAATGGCCGTTGAAATTGCGGCTGCTAGCATCGCTGCTCCTGCAATCGCAATATTTGTATTATGTGTACCTAAGCTTGCCTCTTCTACATTATCAACTAGTGCTTGAAGATTCTCCGACTTACTAATCATTCCGATTGGGGCTATTCTCATGGCTGCACCATTTGTATCGCCCATTCCGCCTGCTTCTTCAACTGGAATGCCCTGTTGGATGCTTCTTAGTGCCTTTTCGGAGCTTGGTCCTAAATATTTTTTATTAAATGCGTCATGTTCCTCTGCCCACTCTAGGATTGCATTAGCGATAGGTGTAGCTTTCACGACTCCATGATTAGCAATGATAGATTGACAGATTTTAATCGCTTGAGAAGTGTCATCTGTAAACTCCCCAGCTCTAAACCCCTTCACGATAAAATGGTCGTCTGGTCCAGGGAGAAATTCTGTGATTCGCTGAAAACGTTGCTTTACCTTTCTTCTTGACCATAGTTCTGATGGCATTCCCATCGCATCTCCTAAGGCAACACCAACTAAACTACCAACAACCTTGTGTAATGACATGTATGTGCAACTCCTTCTACTTTTTCTCTTTAAGCTGTCTTAAATGATTCCATACCCTAATATTCGTATATAAAGCAGCATGCCAATTATAGCTATACTAGAGGTTAAAAATAAATAATCGATGTTTTGTAGCTTCAAGGTTTTCATGGCTGTCCGTTTTTTCGTGGCCCCATAGCCACGATTCAGCATTGAAATTGCAAGCTTTTCAGACATTCGGATAGAGTCAACGAAAAGGGGAATCATCACTGGGATAAAGGTAGTTATTTGCCTTAGAAATCCACCTTCTGCAAGCTTAGCCCCCCTCGCCCTCTGTGCATCATAAACTTGGTTAACCTTTTTCTGCATCGTTGGGATAAATCGAATACCTGTAACGACGATAAACGTGATCGGCTGAGGAAGCCTCATGACATTCAATAACTGGATAAAATCTTCCAATGGTGTTGAAGCCGTAAACAAAGATGTCAAAATAACCATTGTGTAGATTCTAAAAACCAATGTTAGCCCGAAGAAAAGCCCACCATATAAGAAAGGAAGACGTTCATCAAACCAGCCATAAAAAAGAACTTGTTGTCCTAGCTCACTACTAAACTTACTCGCCGGATAAGTAAAGCCGGAAATCGTAAGCATCACGATGAAAATGGGCAGCAACGGCTTCAATAACTTCCACAATTGCTTAAATGGGATTTTCATATAGACATAAATAAACGTAATGACGATCGCAAAGCTAGCGTTAAAAAGCGGATGATTAAAAATAAATGAGATAATCGTCAGCAGCAGGAACGCTAAGGCTTTTACTCTTACATCAAGTCTGTGAATAAAACTATTACTCTGAATAAATTCAAGCAAGTGAATGCCCCCTATCCAGAAGCTTTTCTACCATTGTCGGGACCGTCATATCGCTATCGCTTAAATGCAGCTTTTCTGCTAATTGAACGAGCTGGGTAGGAGTTATTTTTGCTTGTTTCAGGATTTCTTGGTCATTGAATGTCTCACTCGGCTGACAATCCTTTAGTAATTGCCCCTTTCCCATAATAAATATCCGCTTGGCATAGTCTGTCACTAACGACATATTGTGGGTAATGATGATGATGGTATGACCTCTTTCATGCAAACGATTTATTAATTGGAGCATATCCTGTGTTCCTTGCCAATCTTGACCAGTTGTCGGCTCATCAATGATTAGTATCTCAGGTTCAAGAATAAGCACTGAAGCAACAGCCAATCGCTGTCGTAAACCTTTACTAAGAGAGAGAGGATGCTTGGTCGCGTATTCATTCAGTCCAACAAATTCAAGTACTTCATGAGCAAGCTTTCTTTGTTTTTCTTCACTCACTTCTCTAATTTTCAACCCCCATGTTACTTCTTCATAAACGGTCGGCGAGAAGATTTGATGATCGGGATTTTGGAAAACATATCCGATGCTTTGAGCAAGCTCTGAAGTCGATCTGTTAGAGATATCCTCTCCTCTAAACAAAATCCTCCCATCAGTTGGCGATAATAGCCGATTAAAATGCTTACAAAAGGTAGATTTTCCTGCACCATTTTGACCGATAATGGCGATATAATCTCCTTGATAGATCGTTGTATTTATTCCTTTCAATGCTTCTTGTCCATTTGGGTATACATGTTTTAAGTTTTCTACTTGAAGGATAGGTTCTGAGGTGTTGTGACAATGGTTTTCTTTTTCCAGACACGTTGTCGAGGTTGCGGCTGAGTATGCTAGTGGCTGGCTTTTTAATAATTCATATAGCTCTTCGACAGTTCTCGGCGATTTTTCGCCTAGTTTAATTCCCTTTTTCTTTAATTCCCAATAAACCTTTGAAACTTCTGGAGGACGCAAATTGAACAATTGAACTAACTTTTCTTCTGCGAACAATTGCTGTGGGTCACCATCCCATATGATCGATCCCTCTTTAAGAACGATCACATGATCTGCATGAGCAAGAATTCTCTCTGATTCATGCTCTGCCATCACAACGGTCATCCCACGTTGTTTTTGTAAGATTTTTACAATTTGAAAAATGGCATCTTTCCCCTCAGGATCTAGCTCAGATGTTGGTTCATCTAACACGATAATATCAGGGCCAATCGCTAGAATCCCTGCAACAGCAAGCCGCTGCTTCTCACCGCCGGATAAAAATTCTGTGGAACGCTCTTCGTAGCCTGATAGCCCAACTTTAAACAAGCAATCTTCGATTCTCTCATTAATTTCCTCGACGGAAACTCCTAAATTACTAGGTCCAAAAGCTACATCCTCTCCGACCGTCAACCCGAAGATTTGCGTTTCAGGCTCCTGCATAACTAAGCCAATTTTTTGAATAAGCTGCTGAATATGGGTTTCATCTGTGTAGTCTTCACCGATTTTTACGGAGCCTTCCCACTCACCTTCCATAAATTGTGGAATAAGCCCATTTAAGGTTAATAGTAGAGTTGTTTTACCCGCTCCTGCAGACCCCATCACAACTGTAAAATACCCTTTAGGAATAGAAAGATTAATATTTGTAAGAGTCAGTTTATCAGCTTTTTCATAGGTGTAGTTCAAGTTCTTAATTTGAATGGCCGCTTCTGTAACCAATACACTCACTCCTTCCTTAGTTCACCAATGACAAAGCTTGGGGTTTGAATCTCATCTCTTAGTTCATTTATATTTTTTGAAGGAACAGAGACTAACACACAAGTTGAGGGTCCAGCAGACTGCTCGGGATCGATTCCGTCATAATTAATAGGAGAATAGATTAATGCACTGCTTTCAGCTAATTGCTGTGCTTCATGCAAAACCCCTTTTGAACCTACCGGCAAAATATCGTGAACATAAGGCAATGTTCGAATCTTCAATAATTCCTTTAATGAAATAATTTCTGGATCATCAATGCGAATCTCATATTTAGGGCCGCTCTTTGGGATGCCTATACATACAAGTTGATCTCCGGGTAAAGAGGTGCCAGCAAAAAAACTATTTTTATCTACTAAGCCTAATACACTAACGCCAATCCCTGTTTGAATGGTAGGGACATTATCTTCGGTGCTTCCAGTTACTTGAATATCTTCCGTCATTCCAGCTTCGCGAACATACTCTTTAATAGCTGCAATGACCTTCCGACCAGCGTCCTCCATTTCAAAAGATAAACAATTAATAATTAGAAATGGGGAAGCACCGCTTGCAATAACTTCAAAAAGTGGAACTCGTGTCGCAAAATGGGCAATTGTTTCCTCACTTACTTTTACGACATCCTGCGGCTTATTCCCAATTCCACCATCCGAATCACAAGCTATGACGATAGACTGTTTATCATTGATTGCCATGATGGTTAAATCCCGAACTTTTTTCAGCTGTTTGACGGGATCATGAATGTATGAGACCATTTCAGCGAACTCCTTCTAAATTAAATAATATTACTCTTTTTCACAATCTTATAAGCAAGTGCTGCAACGATCACATTGACAGCAGATCCAACGAGAAGTGGGAGAACCATTGCGACAAACATCCCTGTCCCTCCAATTGGAATAAGAAGCGCTGCTGAAACAACTCCATTACAAATAATCGCAACAATGACTCCAACCCAAAGATTTACTTTCGTTGCAACAAACCAAAAGATGATCGTCCATAACACCATTTGAAAAGCGACATATATGTGTAGTGGCAAGCCTAACGGAAATCCAGTCGTTGCTGCGGTAAACAAATGTCCAAGCCCTCCAACGATGGCACCATCAATCGGACCAAATGCAACCGCACTGAAGAATCCTGCAGATGCATCTAGAGCAACAGTCCCAGTAGGCGAAGGAATCTTAATAAAGGCACCGACAGCACTTAAAGCAATCAAAATAGCAATTCGAGCTACTCTCTTTGGTGTCCAAAACCCTTTCTTAATTTTGACAGACTCTTTTCGATCCAACTCAGCCATAAAACTACCTCCAATAATTTATTAATACTTTAGTTCATTCGTAAAGATAAATTTATCTCCTCTGAGAATGGTTTCAACATATTCAAAGGGAAAATCAAGTTCTTTCACAAAACTAACTCTTGAAACATGGAAGCAGGAGGATTCTGGGAGGCAATTCAAATAGGGCGCAATTGTGCGCGGCATCTCTATTGCTTGAATATTTTCTACGCCGTGGGACATGGTGAAATTGTATTTTTCTGAAATTAAATCATACAATGACGGATCATTTAGATCTTCATCTAATAAATCCTTAAAGATGTGGAAAGGCAAGTATGAATTTAGAAAAGCAATAGGCTCCTCATCTACAAACCGAACTCGTTTAATTAGGAGCGCTTTCATATCACTAGTAAATAGAAGTTTATTGCTGATTTCGTCATTTGGCGCGACTACTTCCACACTTATTAATTGGGCATTCGTCGATTTTCCCATAAGTGCGATCTCTCCAGAAAAGCTTTGGATCGTCCTAAGCCGACCTTTTAATCGTAGGGTTTTCACAAATGTACCAGCCCCTGACTGTCTTTCAAGGAACCCCTCTCTTACTAACTCATCAATGGCTTGTCTCACTGTCATACGACTAACATCAAAAACTTCACAAAGCTCACTTTCAGTTGGTAAAGCTTCATTTTCCTTGACAAGCCCTTTTTCGATGATGTGCCTAATGGAGCTCCTTATTTTTAAATATTTTGGCACCTTTGATTCCTCATTATAATTCGCACGAAGTACTTCTTTAAGTTCTCTCTGTGGCATCACATCCATCCTCCAATATATCTATATGTCTAGACATATCTTAATATTTTGGGAATGTTCTGTCAATAATTATTTTAATTGGTCGTTTTGTGTAAAACCTTAACATATAGCAGGTTTAAATGCCCGTTTTCAATGTTCCATTGAATAAAAAAAACCTCAGACGATCTTGCCCAAGGTATCTTTCTTAAAATATTGATTATGAACTCCCTGACGATGACGAAGCAGCTACTGCTCCCGCCGTTGCCGCCGCAGCTGTAGCTTGTTGAGCTTGAATCATTGCTTGGATTGCAGCTGTTAATCCTGGGGAGGCATCAATAAATTCCTGTGAAACGAATACGGCTGCAGCTGCAATGGCCATATCTTTATACCATTTTAGTGCTTTCTGTTCTCTAAGCTCAAGCCCATAAGCGATCGCTTCTTTAATTTTTCCTGAGAGAGCGATTACGCCAAGGGAAGGATAGTGCATCTGTTTTACCTTAAGTCCACTTCTGCTTAGCTCATCCTTTGCGAAGATGACTTCACTCACGAGACCTTTGTTAAATCCTACGTCCATTACGAGCATATTGGCAAGAAATTGCAGATCATTTCCCTTATAAAAACCATTCTGATTAAGCGTGACATAATATTGTTCTGACGCTGCTATTAATTCCTCTACATTCCCTTCCTGCTTCGCGATGATAGTAGCTGCAGGATAATCATCATAGGAGGTTAAAAAACGGTGATACTTCTTCATTTCATCATGAGCTGCTTTAATGCGCCCGATCTCCATGCTCTCTTCCATTAAAAAGGCAGCAATAAAAGTAAAGTTTGAGCTCCTTAATCCTGATGTGCGAAGCAATTCATAATTACGATGCAGACGGGCAATCTCGTCATCTGGCATTCTTTCACTTGTCAATATGAGCCCAGTCATTGGAAAATGAATGCTTCTTAAGGGCGAGAAGAAAGAGGCACTTTTTTTCAAGGAGTCTGAAACTTTAAGAAAGGCACTTCCATCGATTTGCTTTCCTTTCGCTGTAAATTGCGCCGCTGTCATAATGACAAGTCTTCTGTCCATCCAATTTCCGACTGCACGTCGAAGTATTTCTACATTCTCCTCAAATAATGCCGTCTTCACACTCACCACTCCGTTCTATTAGATTATGTATCTTTATATACGAAAGTATAATATAAAAGGTTTCTACTAGTCCCGAAATCAAACGAAATTTTTCCTAGTATTTTCTCTGTTTATTAGGAATATCCTCCTAAAAATCTGAGACCTCTATCTTCCGCAACACTTTTTCATTCATAACTTTCTTAAATTTGTTATATATTGGTTGCAAGGATCACAGGCTATTTGATAAGTTTAAATTGAATCATTTTTAGTCAGAGGTGTCAGTTTCAATGAAAAAAAACTTGTTTTTGCAATGGAAGAATTATTCCTCCCACCCATATACTTTGATCATGCTTGTTTTATTTATAAAAATCTTTGCATTTCAAATGGTTATTTTCGATAATAAATCAATCTCACATATTCTTTTTATTGAATTTCCTATGTGGGCACTCCTTTTAACCATTACCATCTTTCTATGCAAAAAAAGGACTTGGCTCGCTATTTGGGTGTTCAATTTATGCTTATCTGCCCTATTTATTGTCATTATTTTTTATACACGTTACTTCTCGACAGTTCCATCTTATTATGATGTGAAACAAATTTATCAATCAAACTCAGTTGGTGGGACGGTTGCCCTACTTGGAACTCCGTATGACTTTTTATTTTTCTTAGATGTTGTCCTGATTCTCCCGTTCATTTGGATTTTTTCAAAAGGGCATGGGCATTCCTTTGCCCACGCAAAAATATGGATGATTCGATTTAGTATTTTCGGATTGGCTACAACGGTTCTTGCGTTTTTCTATCCTTTAGTCGATGTTTCTTACTTCGCGAAAAAGCATGGCTATATTCAGTCCCAATTCGTGCAAGTATTTGAACGCGGATTTGGAACAGCCTTTGCCCAAAATGAATATTTAACAGATGAAGAATTAGCAAAGCTAAAAGGAAATACCTATGTTCCCTTTACTGAACATTCCACATTCGGGTTAGCAAAAAATCGTCATGTTTTTACAATTCAAGTAGAATCATTGCAGGAGTTTGTGATTAACCAAACAGTGAATGGACAAGAAATTACGCCGAACTTGAATGCTCTTTTAAAGGACAGTGCTTATTTTAATAATATTTACCAGCAAATTGGAGCAGGGAACACATCAGATGCAGAGTGGCTCATGCATACATCCCTTTATCCAGAAGGAATGGATCCGACCGTTAATGTCATTGACGGCAACGAGCTCCCTTCCCTCGTTCGTACGTTGCAAAAACATGGATATGGAACAGCGACCTATCATGCGGATGACATAACGTATTGGAGCAGAGATAAATTATACCCTGCACTCGGGTTTGACTATATGTATACGAGCGAAGAAATTCCGAAGGAAAAAGAAATTGGATTTGGACCAGCTGATGAAGTGTTATTTGATTTTGTAGATTCTCAACTGCCGAAGCAGCTAGCAGCGCATGATTTGATGTACTCAAATATCATTACGCTTACTAGTCATACGCCTTTTGAAATGCCCGCAGAATTTGAATATCTTCATTTGCCTGAAGACTATGAAGGCACTTACGTTGGCAATTACCTTCAGTCTGTCAGATATACGGATGAACAAATTGGAGTATTTATTGATTCTTTGAAAAGACTAGGGATTTACGAGGATTCGATTATCTTAATATATGGAGACCATTCAGGATTACATGGCGCGCCAGTAACCGAAAAGGATGAAAAGATTTTAAAGGAAATATTAGGCCATAAATACAATTTACACGACCGTTTTGTCGTACCTGTTTTGTTTACGGCACCAGGCATTTTTACTGGCGAATCCTATTCCCGCCTCGGCGGCCAAATCGATCTGATGCCAACTTTATTAAACTTGCTAGGAATCGAGCATAACGCACAAATGATCGGCCACAATCTTTTTCAATATAAGAAGAACTTACTCGGCATGCGCTATTACTTGCCAGGTGGATCCTTTATTAGCAATAAAACACTTTATACATCTCCTAGCGCCAAAGACCCTGCACATTTATATAACCGAAAAACAATGAAGAAAACGAAAAACACAAAAGGCATGAAAACCAAAATTGACAACACACTCCTAATTATGCAGCACTCGGATTATGTGCGGAGGGAACTGGGGAAATAACTAATTCAAATACGAAATATAGAAAAAACTAGTCACATTAAACTTTTTTGTCTAAAAACAATGATTGTTTTTTATACCTCGAATTTGTAAGGTCGATTTTCGCATTGTCATGATGAGAATCGACCTTATTGAATGGATTAAAGACGATTCTTCTACTACCTTACCTAGAATCGACATTATTGAGGCGCATTAAAGGCGATTCTTCTACTACCTTACCTAGAATATACCTTAATACTACGGAGTAGAAGAGTTTCGTTTTCGTTCTCTCCAATTCATGGAAGAAATTGATATAAAAAAATAATTTGTACTATTCTCCCTCATTTTTTATAAAATAAGCTCCTTTTCCAAGCCCATTTAGTTTATATTTTTCCATAAGAATTTTTCTAATGAGCCTTTTCGATCTAATCCCTTTACACCATTCGTATATTTCATTCGTTGTCATTTTCCTCTCTGGAAAAAGCATATTAAATTCCTTTGCACTTCGAAGAATCGTCGTATGGATTCCCTCTTTTTTACCACATTTATGACATTGTACTGTTGCTTCCTTTGTTTTTGATAGTTCCAAAAAAGACTGACAAGAATAACACGTCACCCCTTTTTTAAGGGCATTATAGTCATATGGAGGTAAACGGCTATAGGGGGATTCTTTTAAATGTAGAGATAATAGCTGTTTAGCCAGCTTCGAATGTTTTTTGTTTAGGATGCCTTTGTTCGTGATTAATTTCTTTCTTAATTTATGAAGCTGTGTTGGAAAAACAAACGGGAGGTTTCGGGGTGCTTCGTATAAAGAGAAGTGGTTGTTAATAAAGACAACGGATGATTCAATTACATAGCTATAACCCAAATCGTGAAGCAATGATCGGAATAACGATTCACATCTGTTCGATTGAGATACCGGATTCAAAATTTCTTTTCCAGCTAGTGTATACCATCTATCCGCTTCAATATAAAAATCACCTTCATAATTTTTGATTTCGAATAGGTAAATTTTATCAGCAGTTATTAGCAAAGAATCTATTTGGAAAACTGAATTTTTGCTTTCTAGTAATAAATCATTTAAAACAAGCCATTCTTCATTTAAAATTTCCTCCATCCATTCATCGAATTTTTTCTCGCCGGAAAACCCTTTTTCAACGTTATTATAATAGTTTTTTTCCTTATCTAGTAATTCCATTCGATTGTTGAGGCTTCTAAGTATAAGTAATTCAAGTGGCTCAAGTCGGGGTTTAATAAACATACTTCACATCTCCTATAAAAATTTTTAATAAAAACAAGAGGAACAACGAGGATATTTTCAGAAAACGCTATCCATACTACATAAAAAAACAATCTAATCTTCCACTTGAAGAAATAACTGTTGACCAAATCATTAACATGTAACATAATATATATGAACACATATGCATATACTAATATAGGAGGAATATATTATGGGACATCATCACGGACATTCTCATGGACATAGCCATTCACACGGGCATTCAAATAACAAAAAAGCATTATTATTAGCTTTCGTTATAATCACATCTTATATGATTGTTGAGGTTGTTGGTGGGATTATAACGAATAGCTTGGCTCTTCTATCGGATGCGGGTCATATGCTAAGCGATGCGGCGGCACTTGGATTAAGCTATTTTGCTATTAAACTTGGGGAAAGAAAAGCTTCTACTTCAAAAACATTTGGGTATAAGCGCTTTGAAATTATTGCAGCAGCTTTAAACGGGATTACGTTAATCCTAATTTCTCTCTATATCTTTTATGAAGCTTTTAAGCGATTCGAAAATCCGCCTGAGGTTCAAAGTGGAGGCATGCTGATCATTTCATCCATTGGATTACTTGTCAATATTATTGCTGCCTGGATATTAATGCGCGGGGGTAAGGATGATAATTTAAATGTTAAGAGCGCCTTCCTTCATGTCATCGGAGACATGCTTGGTTCCGTTGGTGCCATCATAGCCGCCTTGCTCATGATCTTCTTCGGATGGGGAATAGCCGATCCAATTGCAAGTGTTATCGTCGCTATTCTCATCATCATTAGCGGCTTTCGAGTTACGAAAGAATCCTTTCATATTTTAATGGAAGGAACACCCGCTCACATTGAAACAGAGAAAGTAAAAGCTGCACTCTTACAGATTCCATATGCAGCCGAGGTTCATGACCTTCATATTTGGTCACTCACATCAGGAATGCCAATGTTGAGTTGTCATATTTCGATCGAGGACTCCGGCATCCATGACACCACTCTACAGAAAGCCCAATCCATTCTTCATGATCAATTTGGCATTGAGCACAGTACCATTCAAGTAGAAAAAAGAGAGCATGGCTGTCCGAACCATCACGGAAACTGCAATTAATGATGATTGGCATGCTCAATCGTTTGTTTTAATACATCCATAACATGCTTATCATCACAGGAATAATATAAAGAAGTTCCTTCACGTCTAAATTTGACAAGTCGTAAGTTTTTTAAAAAACGAAGCTGATGAGAGACAGTTGATTGCAGCAATGAAAGCCTTTCTGCAATTTCATTCACGGAATGTTCTCCATCTGAAAGCAAGTGTAAAATCCGAATTCGGGTTGGATCTGCTAAAGCTTTAAAAGTTTGTGAAACGATAAAAAGTGTTTCTTCATCAAGTGTAATTTTTGAATTAGGCTGATCTTTATGCTCCAAAATAATCACCTCCATGGCTCATTATACCATGAAGGGAAAAAGAAAATCATGGGCGAGGCGAAGCCCATGATTTTTTATATCCCGTCACTTAACGAATTCCCCCGACATAATTAAGAGACAGCTCTTCGTTTTCAACAACATGAACATCTTTTGGAATTCTCAAGTATACTACAGGCTCATCATGTATGTTAATATCGAAGAATTTTGTTTGATCATAAAATTGATTAATGGGAAATTCTTTTTTCATTAGCGCTATTTTCAATTCTTTTCTTTCCATACTACTTGAAATCGTTAGCTGCTCGTCTACCTCAGATACTGCAAAATTTAAGGGCTGAAGTTGATCTGTAAAATCATACCCTCCGACAATGAGCCCATTTGCAAAAACATAAGCTTCAATCGTACCGTCATCAACTTTTTTTCTTTCCACATATAAATCGGAATAACCTGGACCTTCATAAGAAATTTTCAAAGCGGACTTTTCATAAGGAAAACTACTTAGTTTAAGCAAATTTTCACTAGCAATCGTTTCTATTTTCCCCTCATTTAATGCTTTTCGAAATTCGTACTTTTTCGCATGGATTTCGGTTTCGGAAGAAACTTTTCGTCCTTCCACGATATCATTAACAAAAAAAGACGCGAAGCATGCGGAAAGGAGCAAAATACTAAAATATAAATAAAAGAGCCAATGAGTTGTTTTTATTGTCACTCGTTTGTTTACTTTATTCTTTTTCACAAAAACAATCGGGATGATGATTAAAATAAAGATAATAAAAATCGGTAATAATATTTTTATCATTTTCTCACCTCCATGCGATTTAATATGCTTATAGAGGCAAGAAATAGTAATATCGTGGTAATGACAGTCTTCAAACTAAATAGGATGAATGAGGGCTCCATCGTATAAAACATAAGCAAATTTTGACTAAATGGTTCACTCTTCATGATAAAGTCTAGAAACAATACACCGAAAAACAATACAGGAATTAAAAAGGCAAACATTCGATTTACTTGAACAAATGTCCCGATTAAATAGCCGATAGAGCTTGCCCAAAATATATAAAGAATAGTCGCAACCAAACCGATAAAGAATTCTTTACCGCTCGATACAGAACCATAAAATGGCTGTGAGAATAATAAGTTATGAGCCAAAAATAAAAGATACTTAGAAAGCATCGCGGTCAAACCTGCAATGCAGCTAGCAGTCAACAGAAAGAGAATATTTGCCACACTACTAGTTACTCGATTCGTTATATAAGTAAAATCATGATTCCGGTATGGTTTCGTTGTGATGGTGATAGCTGTAACAAAGCCCCAAATAATCGAGAAGAAAATGACTAAATCCGCCGAATAATATTTTGCTTCAAACATCATTCTACTAGATAAGGATCCGACCGAACCGATTCCTCCTATAACAGAGAAAAATAATCCGAGCAGCTGAATGCCCATTAGCGAACTAAATGCGTCAATATTTCCACGCATTTTAAATGCAAACTGCTTTTTCACCGTTTCTATCGGATTAGCGGTCATAAAAGACATCATCAATTCCACCCTTCGTTTCATCTGTTAAATAAACACATAGATCACTAGGACGAACTGGTAATACTTCTAAACCAGCTTCTCTCGCCTCAATAAGTGCTTTCTCTGAGTAATTATTTCTGACGACGGCATAAATGGAGTCGGCACCAAAATGATTTTTGTAGAGAACTTCTTGTCCCTCAATCCAATTTAGTACGTTACTCTTAGCTCCCTTAAATCCAATTGCCCACTCCTTTAATTCCTCCATCTCAATATGCAAGCAGTTTTTTCCGTCTTTAATAATCAGGACTTCTTCTAATAAGTCTTCAATTTCCTCCAGATGGTGACTTGATAAAATAATCGTCCGTGGAAAGGCAAGATAATCCTTTAATAAGGCACGATAAAAATCCTTACGAACAGCCGCATCCATTCCTGTCGTCGGCTC
The DNA here is from genome assembly GCF_046351715.2 of Cytobacillus sp. Bva_UNVM-123. NCBI lineage: Bacteria > Bacillati > Bacillota > Bacilli > Caryophanales > Bacillaceae > Cytobacillus > Cytobacillus sp. Bva_UNVM-123. The sequence continues at coordinate 681,482 of NZ_CM177772.1, read as the reverse complement.
ATCGAAAATAGTGAGCGGTGCTCGTGAAGCGATGCCAAATATCGCATTAAAGGTGCTTCTTTTTCCTTTTGATAACCGTTGATGATAATGCTTCGGATCAAAAGCAAAATAGGAAAATAATCGATTCGCTAACTCCGCATCCCAATTCGGATAAAAGTTTCCGCCTACTTCCAATAGCTCCTCAAGCTGCAAAGCAGCAGGGAAACTCATTTGATCATCTATAAATACCGAATTAGCAGATACGAGTAAACTATTAAATGGTCTTTCCGAGAAGACCTTTATCTCTCCGGAAGTTGCTTTAATATAACCAGCCATAATTTTCAAAAATGTTGTTTTCCCAACCCCATTTCGTCCAATTAAACCGGTTATTTTATTTTCTGAAATAGATACAGTAAGATTTTTCAGCACCTTTTTTCGTAAAAATGATTTTGACAAATCACGACATTCAACTACCTTCATAGTTCCCCCTCCTTAAGCTGGATCGATTTAATTATTTGAATTAATTCATCATCACTTATTTGCAGCCTTCTTGCTTCTAACACGACATCGATCACTAATTGCTTTAATGTTTGGTTTTTTCGTTTCTCCATAATCCGCTCTTTCGCATTCGCTGAAACGAACATACCTAATCCCCTTTTTTTGTAGAGAATACTTTCGTCAGCGAGCAGATTGAGCCCTTTTGCAGCAGTCGCAGGATTAATTGTGTACATCTCGGCTAATTGATATTGAGAATATACTTTATCATCACATTTGAAATGGCCATTCATTATTTCTGTCTCAAGCCACTCAGCAATTTGAACATATATAGGCTTTGTTCCGTCTGTATTAAGAATCGTCACCGCCTCCTCCAACATAGTGCATTACTGTTGTAATGTACTATACTATGGATTTTTGTATTTTGCAAGTGAAGATAACATAAAAGTTACCGCTATTCCTATTCCTATGCAGCAAGATGGTGTGGATTGGGCCTATTTCTTGTGGATAAAGGGGAAATTAGGAGCGCATTGGGGTTGTACTTGGGCATAAAACGAATAGAAGGAGCCTGATTGGAACTGCTACTTGTGAAAAAAAGGAAAATGGAGGCTCCTTGACTCCGGTTGAGGCCACTGCTTGTGGACAAAAGGGGAAGCTGTAGTCTCAGTGACACTGATTGAGACCACTACTTGTGGACAAAAGGGGAAGCTGCAGTCTCAGTGACACTGATTGAGACCACTGCTTGTGGACAAAAGGGGAAGCTGCAGTCTCAGTGACACTGATTGAGACCACTGCTTGTGGACAAAAGGGGAAGCTGCAGTCTCAGTGACACTGATTGAGACCACTGCTTGTGGACAAAAGGGGAAGCTGTAGTCTCAGTGACACTGATTGAGACCACTGCTTGTGGACAAAAGGAGAAGCTGCAATGGCTGATATTATGAACAATCTTCCTGAGTTGCGGGATTAAAATACGGCTGAAACAAATGATCAACTAAAAATATGTTTCAAAATATGAATAACCTCTTCCTATTCCAAAGAAAAGGCAAGAGGTTATTTTTTTGCAAAGGATTGAATTTCGAGTATTGCATTCGCCCGATTTTTCTGATAATATAAATTTCTTGTCACTCACGCTCCTTAGCACTTCCACATTGCGGCTGAAAATGAAATGGAAGGAAGAGACGTTATGCCATCACAACAACAGCACCCCGATTTTCAACAAGAAATTCAAAGATTATCTTTCACAAAAAAGTATATGGATGTCGTCATTAAAACGGCTGAAACAAGTAAGGATCAATTTCAAGAAAACATGATGGAAACCTTTCAAGACGTTGATTGGGGGGACTCAAGCTTAAGCTATACATCCCTTTTAACAAATGCAAGGTTTTTCGAAATGTCGCGGGATGAATTAAATAGTCTTAAACGCTCACGTACTAAACCTTATTTTGCGCGAATTGACTTCCTCAGAGATGGTCTCGACCAAACAGAAATTTTGTATATAGGAAAAACATCGTTGTACTCAAGGGAAAATCAAGAGCAGATTATTGTCGATTGGCGTTCACCAATTGCAAACCTTTATTATGAAGGCAGACTTGGTGAGGTTCATTATGAATCGTACGAAGAAAGCTTTCGCGGCAATTTATCACTGAAGAGACAATTCATGATTGAAAATGGAGAGCTGGAAGAAATACGTGATATTGACCTTACAACGACAGATGAGCTGCTGCAAGATTCGCTCGCGAAAAGCTCTAGTAATCGGCTGACTGAAATCATTTCAACGATTCAAGAAGAGCAAAATCAAATTATTCGAGCTGACTTGCATAAACCGATTATTGTTCAGGGAGCAGCTGGAAGCGGAAAAACAACGATTGCTCTTCATCGGATTAGCTACTTTATTTATCAATACAAAGAGAACTTTGCTCCTGAGCAACTTATGATCCTCGCTCCAAGTAGGCTATTTATTGATTATATTTCAGAAGCGCTTCCTGAGCTTGGAGTGGAAAGAGTCCGGCAAACAACGTATGAAGAATATGTTCAGGCTTGTCTCGGGCAAAGGCTGAAACTGCAAAAAGATACTAAATTAATTCAAATTCTTGAACATTCAGCAGAAGATGCAAGTCAAAATGCTGCATGGTTTTCTTCTATTAAAGGCTCGGCGGCCTTTCATATCATCTTATCCAACTACATTCGGTTTATTTATGAAACTTTTTTTCCGAAAGAAGATTTTTCAGTCGATAAATTTCGCTTGTTCGGGCATAAAAAATTCATTCATCTTTTTAAAAATGATTACAGCTATCTCCCTTTATTTAAGCGACTTGAAAAACTAAAAGCAATATTACAAAATGACTTAGCTAAAAAAAAGAAAAACATGATCAAAAAAATAGAAGACTATTATGATGAGCGTATTGAGCGAGCAATTTATCACGGAAAAGATCCTGAGAAACGAAAGCAATATGTTTCCGAAGCCCTTGATAAAAAAGCAGAACGCTTAGCAGAAATAAAGAAAGCCATTCGGAATGCCGTGCCTGCTTATATGAAGCAATTTCCAAAAAAATCACTTATTCAATATTATCAGGAGCTGTTTCTCGACCCAGAACGACTTTGCCAGTTTTCTGAAGGAAGACTGACAGAGAGTGAAGCAGCGCGCTTATGTGCATATCAGCAGGCCTACCGGCAGAAAAAACATTTCGAAAGAGAAGATTTAGCATTATTGCTGTTTTTACAAGTACATTTATTTGGAATCGATAAGGAACTTAAAGCCAAAAATATCGTCATTGACGAGGCGCAAGATTACAGCTTTATGGAGCTACTTTCATTAAAGAAAGCCCTTGATACAGATATGTTCACCCTTGTCGGCGATCTTGCTCAAGGAATTCATTCCTATCGCGGACTGACATCTTGGGACGAGGTGCTAGGGTATATTTTCCCACGCGCCACATATACAGAGCTGCAAAAAAGCTATCGTACAACCGTTGAAATTATGGAAAGGGCTAACGAATTGCTACAGATCCTTCCCTACTCTTTTCCTAAGGTTGAGCCAGTTGTTCGCCACGGAGAAAGTCCAATATTTATGAAAAGAAAAGCAGGAAAAGAGCTTGTTCAGCAAATCGAAGCTCATGTTGACTCATTAAAAAAAGACAATTTTAAAACATTTGCGGTTATCGGAAAAACGATGAGGGATTGTAAGCTGCTATATTCTCTCTGCGAGAAGCATGCGAACACGCCAGTCAAGCTGCTTGAGGAACAAGAGAAAATTCCAAAAGATGAAATTGTCATTGTTCCAACTTATTTAGCAAAGGGATTAGAATTTGATGCCGTCATCATCATTTCGATTGATGAAGTATTTTCTAAAGACTCTGAGCTTGATATTAAACTCCTTTATGTAGCGATGACGCGGCCTTTGCATCGTTTATATTTTTATGGCTTAAAAGAAAGTGATTTTATTATAAAAGCATAAGCGCCTTGGTCAGCGACGTACGAACTGGACTGACCCCGATGAGATAAAGGAAACACGACGAGGGAAGCGAATCGATGTTGACTTATCGTAGAGAGGGGGAAGGAAGTTCGCTAGGCGCTAGGCGCTGGAGCTAGACAGTTCTCTAACTTCAAAATATTATACTTTCTTATCTTTTTAAAAATAGCCCTGCTCCTTCTAAACAACTATGTTGTGTTGGAGCAGGGCATTTCTTTTCTCAGAATAAAATTAGGCGGCTACATCCCGTTTATGAAACACTAAAAATGAAAGCAAATGAAAAACGACAAAGTATATGATTAACATGATGATTGAAAAGGATAATGTCATCCCTTCTACTGGTGGAACACCGTCAAAATATACGGTTAAGTTTGTATTCGCAAATAGAAAATACTTCGTCCATGCAAATTTACTTGCAAGCAGCATTGTCACGGTATTCCCTGTAAAGAGAAGGAATAATGATAATCCAATGGCAAGCGAGCTATTCCGGAATACGGTGGAGATCATAAAGGCCATCGTCGCAACTAATAGAACATCGATCGAGCTTAATAAATATTGACCAATTAAATGAAAAACGATATTTCTTTCAATGACTTCCCCATTTACATACGCAAGATGGGATACTTCTTCTGACGGGGCACCAAATAAGATGAATCCAACGAGAACGGATAAAGCATATAAAATAGCTAAAAAGAACAAGCCATATAATATAACTGTTACATACTTTGATAATAAAATACTAGACCTGCCAAAAGGTCTGATTAAAAGTAATTTTATCGTTCCCCAGGAAAATTCAGATGCTACAATTCCGGCAGCTATTATAATCGTAAATAAACCAGCAAACGAAATTAAAGATTGGGCTTCATTCACAAATGTCCACATATGTCTTTCTGTTTGCGGAGGAATATCATGTTCCACTTGATATTCTTTAATGGCAATTTGTCTTTCATAGTACATCTTTAAATTAGAATTTCTTTGACCCATGTCTTCCAATGACGCTTTATCATTAATGATTTGCTTTTCTAAATCTTGTTTCCATTGAGTATTCACTTGAGAAGGATTTGGCTGTTCTAGCACTTTAGACAATCCCCCAAAGCCGATGACAAAGAGGATAATTAATGCAATCATAACGAGTGTCCCGATCCTCTTGAACACTTTAATCCATTCATTGATAATTAATTTCCCCATTTTCACTTTCCTCCTTCCTTCGCAGTCATTTCTAAAAAGCGATCCTCTAGTGTTTTTGTAACTGGCTTTGCACTAAATACTGCTACATTAGATTCAGTTAGTTTTTTTATAATAATTGGGATGTCTTCTCGTACACATTTTAATGTGAAACCTGTCTCTACCAATCTCATTTCATATTTATTTTCAAGCCATTGGGCTGTCGCATTCCCCATAACTCCTGTTTCGAAGAAGAACACGACTTGCTTCTCTTCAGAAACAAAATTTTTCACTTCCTGAACCTCAATTAATTCCCCATTTTGAATGATCGCAATCCGATCACACATCATTTCCATTTCAGATAGTAAATGACTTGAAACAATTACACTTATCCCTCTTTCACGCGTAAGCTTCCTTAAGTACTCGCGAATTTCTTTTATTCCCGCTGGGTCAAGTCCATTTGTCGGTTCATCTAAAATTAAAAGCTTCGGATCATGCAGTAAGCATTGAGCCAATCCAAGTCTTTGCCTCATTCCCAAAGAAAACGTTTTAACTTTATCGTGTATCCGTTCTGACAAACCGACAAGCTCAACAACTTCACGGATCTTTTCTTTAGAAATCCCATTTTGCATGCGTGCATACTGCTGTAGGTTTTGAAAGCCTGTTAAAAATTTATACATCTCTGGGTTTTCAACGATTGCCCCAATCTGACTAATTGCTTCCCTAAAACTATCCTTTATACTTTTATCGCACACAATAATATCACCGTCAGTTATTCTCATTAGTCCAACAATCATGCGAATGGTCGTTGTTTTCCCAGCTCCATTTGGCCCTAAAAAGCCAAATATTTCTCCTTTCTGCACCGCAAAACTCAATCCTTTAATAATCTCCTTGCCATTAATCGTTTTCTTCACATTTTTTAACTCAAGTATCGTTTCCAAGCATTTTTCCTCCTATTCTCACTCTTCTCCCTCATCCCAAAATAACTCATCCAATGTTTTACCTAACGCCCGACAAATTGAAACACATAAGTTTAAGCTCGGGTTGTATTTTCCTGCTTCAATCAGCCCAATGGTTTGCCTTGAAACGCCGACAACTTTTGCTAGATCATCTTGTGATAAATCTTTTTCAACCCTTGCCACCTTTAGCTTTAAATTTTTCATCATTTGCCTCACTTACGATTCGACATCTAAATCTCTCTCAGCTGCCTTCAAGCTTGCTTTTTTTGCTGCCAAATAAGGAACACAGATCACGACAAGAAAAAACGGTAAATAAATCATAATGGATGCCAAAAAGACGATCGCAAAGGTAAACATACTATTTGCATAGCCATCACCATAAATAATGGCGCTTCTAACGCCAAAGAATAGACCAACCGCCACCCCTAAACCTATTCCAATATAAATATTTTTTGAACTCATCGGTGTTGTGCTTTGGCGATCGTGAATCTCAATTTCATCTGAGAATATTCCTAGGTTTGCAGCACGAACAAAGTAATAAATACTTGAAATAAATATAATAATTAGCTCCGTTATCACTAGCTTTATATTTATTTCATATAAGTAAAATTTTGTAATGATTGATAATAAAGAAATGGCCGATACAATATGATAAATTTCTCGATAAATTTTATTTTGAATATGCGTAATCCGTTCATCAGCTACTTTTTTTCTCTTTCGAAACAAACCCATTTTTATTTCCTCCCTCAAACCTATATATTCCCATTGTACAATATTATAATCAAAAAGCAATATATATATTACATTTTACAATATATATTTAACAATCAAAACCACAATATCGTTCTTTTACTAATCTGCTATTTCATCCACGTTGGATAAACAATCTTGTTTTACACAAAAAAAGAATCTGTTTCGAAAAAATAATCGAAATCGATTCTTTATAAAATCCCTATTCTTTTATTAACTTAGGATTGATTGAATTTTTCTACGCTTTTCGCTCTCATTCTCATATTCGAAAAAACCTATCTGATTTCCCCACGGATCATGAAATGTCCCCCATTTTACAGGAACTTCATCTCTTTCACAGATCTCAAAATGAACAATTTTTAATTCTTTCATTAACCTTTCTCTCTCTTTTTCAATACTCATTACACCGAGTCGAACAGGTCCTCCCCCTGCTGAAGGAGTCCCTTTAGCTACTTGCAGCCAACAGCTAGGAATCAACTCCCATTCCAGAAAGCCCTCGTGTGGAATATACTCTGGTTCTCGATTTAACAACGTTTTATACCATTTTTGGGCTTTTACTATATCTCCTACTCGAATCTGAAACGTTACCTCGTATATCAACTTATTAAGTCCTCCTTACAGAAACTATAATCAAATGAATAGAGATGGAATTTCCCCTTAATTAGTAAACTCTACTATTTCAATTTGATTTCCAGCCGGATCCTCAATAATATTGTAGCGTCCTGGAGGACATGGTCTTGCTTCGTTAAACAAAACAGTAACTCCTTTCTCTTTAAAATAAACAGTATCTTTATCAAGATCGGTTGAGATAACTCCAAGCAACACATTTTGCTGCGGCTTCTGATAAACCCCTTCACTCTTTTCCAACACAATAGGTATATCACCGTGTTGAAGACTGGCAATATTTGCACCATAATACTTCGAAACTTTGAAACGCAATACATTTGAATAAAAGTCAATCGCTTCCTCTAGATTAGGAACACGAATAGTAAGGACACAAACCTTATTTAACATAGCATTCTCCTCCTTTATGTAAAATTATTATATCGAGTTTCCTTTCAGTCTATTTCTTCTAGATTGCTATATTCCGTCCCGCTCAAAAAGAAGCTTCGGTAAGTTAATTAAAATAGGCGGATCAAATGGTTCTGGCTCTCTTAATGCAATCGCAACTTCAATAATTGCGTCATCTCTTACTTTAATGGGAAACTCAAATTTTCCTCGTAATGCCTTATCTAAGATGAAATAATCCTTAGGATTTTTACTCCAATGGATAGCTGCAGCTAATATGTAGTAAGTGCCTTTTGGAATATGTGTAAATGTACAAATCCCTCCATTATGTAAAACTGTACCTGCAATAGGCTTTTGATCCGGAATGGGTCGAGGGAAAAGTCCTACAAATACGAGCCCTTTAAATTTTGAGGGCGCCTTAATCTGACATGTAATAACTGAAGATGTAGTCGTTATCGTTTGATGACTTTTCTTGTTTTTGTAATGATTAATGAATTTGTATAATAACTCGTATTCTATTCTAAATTTTCTTGGAGATTGTCCAACAAATTGTTTAAATTTGGAGCTATAAGATCCAATACTTTTATAGCCGACACTTAACAAGGTTTTTAGTATCGAGTTTGAGGGTCGAATTAATATTTGTTTACTCGCTTCAATCCTTAATGCTGATAAAAAATGTCGAGGGCTTATACCTGTTACTTCCTTGAAAGCTCTTAAGAAATGATAAGTACTATAGCCATACTTTGCAGCTAATTCCTCAGACGTTATATCTTCCTCTAAATGATTTTTCATAAATTCAATCGACTTTTCAACAGCTTTCAACAGATCTTTGTCCATTTTTTATCACCCTAAAGTATTGATCTAATAAAACTCCATATGACTCATTTCTTGTTTATAATAATTTAAACGATCTTGTAGAGTTCCAGTATGAAATTCAAATTTATGTCCATCAGGATCAGTAAAATAAATGGATTTCTTATCTTTTTCATCCCTTTGCCGGCCTGATAGAATATTTACATTTAACTCTGTAAGCTTTTTATATAAGTCGTTAAAGTCTTTCTCTTCAACCGTAAATGCAATATGTGTATATGATTGCTGAATTTCTTCACGAGGAATATCCTTCTCCACATTCAAAGCCAACCATAGTCCATTTAAATCGAAATAGGCTGTATTTCTTCCTTTGACTAACAATTTTGCCTCAAAAACGTTTTGATAAAAAGCAATCGACTTTTCTAAATTCGATACAGAAAATAATAAATGATTTATTCCTTTTATTTTCATTCGTTCACCATCTTATTGCGGATTATTGTCCCTCCATATCAATCTATACAATTCGTCTTAATGATAACGAATATGCTATTATTATAGTTAGAAAATTAAAAAATTACCAATTCACAACAATAATTAATGGAGGGAAATAATATGTATCTAAATATTTTAAGACATCCTGGCCCTACTCCAATTCCAAAGAAAGTTCAACTGGCGATGAGTCATGATATTATTAGTCACCGGAGTGGAGAATTTGTTGAGCTATACCACGAAACGACAAATCGAGTAAAGCCGCTTTTTGGAACGGAACAGGATATTTTACTCCTTCCTTCTGGTGGTACAGCTGCATTAGAAGCCGCAGCTGTTAACGCTGTTTCTCCTGGTGAAAATGTAGTGGTCATAACGGTTGGCGCATTTGGAGATTATTTCGTTTCCATTTGTGAAAAATACGGCTTCAACGTCCATAAGCTTGAAAAGGAATGGGGCCAAGCTTGTACAGAAGAAGATTTAACTGAGTTTTTAAAGCCATTGAAAAATGTAAAAGCCGTTTTTGCTACATACAATGAAACATCAACAGGAATTCTAAATCCAATCGAAAAACTAGCTAAGGTTGTTCACTCACAAACAGATGCGCTATTTATTGTGGATGGAGTAAGCTGTATTGGTGGGGCACCAGCTGAAATGGATAATTGGGGTATCGACATTCTCGTAACCGGATCACAAAAAGCGATGATGCTTCCGCCAGGACTTGCTTTATTAAGCGTAAGTGAGCGTGCATGGAAAGTAATCGAGGAAAACAAAACACCTGCCTATTATTTAAATCTATTAAGCTATCGTGATTGGGCTGCAAAGGGAATGACGCCTAATACACCTGCTGTTACACTCATTTATGGACTTTCGGCTGTCTGTGATTTAATTGATGAAGAAGGCGGGTTTGCCCAAACTGTTGCAAGACATGAATTAATGAAAAACATGGTTCGTGCAGCAATGACAGCTCTGAACATTGGTTTACTGACAAGTGACGACTATGCTTCCCCAACGATTACTGCAATTCTCGCACCAAAAGACATTAATCTTGTAGACTACATGGGTCACTTAAAACAAAAATATCATCTTGATTTCGCTGGCGGTCTCGGTCATTTGCAAGGAAAAATGTTCAGATTTGGCCATATGGGCTATTGCTTCCCAAGCGATGTTCTTCAGGCTGTTTCCTTAATGGAGGCCGGGCTGCAAGACTTCTCATATTCCTTTGAAGCTGGTGCAGGCGTGAAAGCGGCGCAAGAAGTGTTTTTAGCTGCTCAGCGGAAATAACTCTTAATCTTTCATCTAACAGAAGAATCGACCTTATTCTTGTACTTTGAGGTCGATTTTTTCTTTCTTCATTCGAAAATCGACCTTATTCATACACTTTGGGTCGATTTTTGCTTTCTTCATTCGAGAATCGAACTTATTCATGCACTTTGGGTCGATTTTTGCTTTCTTCATTCGAGAATCGACTTATTCATGTTCTTTGTGGTCGATTTTTTCATTCTTCAATTCCAGAATCGACCTTATTCATGTTCTCTAAGGAAGATTCCTCCTTTCTTCCCTCAAAAATTGACTCCATTTAATAGTAAATAAACTGTTCTGACACAAGATTATATAAACAACAAATAGTTTTCACTACTCACACACAAAAAACGCTGCTTCCACGTATATATTACTTTGGAAAAAGCATTTTTTTCAATTTAACATTATGATTTTTGCCGCAACTCTTCAGCTTTCTTTTGTGCTCCTGCTTCAGAATCAAGATAAATTTTTCGACTTGGCAGGGCAACAAACACTTCTTCCTTTTCAAGGATAGTCATCATCTCGAAGTTAATCTCTTCTTTGATTTTGAGGTATTCGCCCCAGTTGGTTGTTTTGGTAAAGAAATATACGAAAATTTCTAAGCCATTGTCTAAATATTGGTTGAATTTAACAAATATCGTTTCTTGATGGACGCCAGGATGATTTTTCAAATGACTTTCGATTTGTTCGATGATCGATTGTAATTTTTCCTTTGACGTTTCATGATTTACTTTTAAATTGAAGGTAATTTGCCGTTTCCCCATTTTGCTCCAATTCATAATTGCTTCATTCGCCAGTGTTGCATTTGGCATCGTGACAAGTGCTTGCGTGAATGTCCGCACCTTCGTACTGCGAAACGTAATATCCTCCACTGTTCCTTCAACACTAGGTGTTTTAATCCAGTCGCCAATTGAAAAGGGTTTTTCCGTAATGATGACAATTCCGCCAAATAAATTACCAAGCGCGTCCTTCGCAGCTAAGGCAAAAGCAAGTCCACCAAGGCCTAATCCTGCGACAAACCCATTCACATCATAACTAAACTCCTGTGCGATTACACTAATACTAATGGCTACAATAATAAATCGTAATGTCTTCGATAAAAACGGAATAAGAATTTCATCAATTTCAATATTCGTTTTCTCATTTATTTTCGCAAAAAGCATGGATGATACGGAAGCAAGATTAAACAAACCCCAAGTAATAATAATGATAATCGATGAACGGACAATTTTTAAGAATAACAAATTTTTCTCATCAAAATGTGGAAAGTATTGTACAGATACGTATATCCCGATAACAACGAACAACCATTGAAGGGGCCTTTCAAATGCGAGCAATACTTGTGAAAGCAAATCCCCTGGCGCTTTTCTGCCTATTTTCAATAGAAGGGCAAACACATATTTCGTAAAGATTTTTCGAAAGATTAAAAACAGCAGGAAAATACCAATCGAAATCCCGATATCCTCTAGATTTTCATATGAAGAGATAAACTCCCAAAATTCAACCGTTTTTTTTCCCATACTAGCAATGCTCCTTTTCCTCATAACAAAAAGCTACTGTTTATCGCAAGTTATGTTTCTCCCTGTGAAAACTCCAAACAGGAGTGATTAAGTTTCACATTTATGATAACAAATAAATTTGTTATCTGAAAAGTAGAAGGGGTTGGATTACATTGCTAAATATTTCTTATACCATTCAACCGTTTCCTTTATAGCTTTCTCGTGTGGCGTTACTTCACTTCCGAAAACCTTTTCATATTTACGATGGTCAACGATAAACGGAGTTTCATTTTGGTAAAAGGTATCTTTGAGCTCACGCATGGATGAATTGAATAATCCAATCAATGAAACAAGTCCTCTGGAAGCCACTCTATACTTTGGTTCTCTGTTAACCTCTTTATAAATCAGTGACATCATTTGCTTTGTCGTGAGCGTTTCAGCACTTGGAATATGCCAAACTTCGCCTAATGCTTCTTCCCTATCACCTAATGTGGCTAAACCTCGAGCAAAATCATGGATATACGTATACGTATGAGGAAGATCCATTTTACCTAAAAAAGATGCCGTTTTTCCTTCAATCGCGGGCTTTACTACTTGAATCCCTAGAGAAGACTCTAAAACACCTGGTCCGTAAAAATCTGAAGCCCTTCCAATTGTCGCTCTTACTCTTCCATTCTTATGAGCTTCCATAACATATTCAGCCATTTCCGCTCTCGTTTTACCTTTTTGATCTGTCGCATTATATTTTAGATTTTCTGTCAAAACTCCCTCAGTCGGTCCATACATATACAGATTGTCAGCATAAACAAATTTCGCGTTAATCGCTGAAGCAGCCTCCACTAATCCTTTTGTAATTGGGGGAAATTTTTCAGGCCATTGAGAATAAGGAGGCTTTGCACAATGATATATCACACTCGCTCCTGTACAAGCCTGTAATATACTTTCATAAGAAGTCGCATCACCTTTAACAACCTCAACAGAGATGTTTGCCTGCCCACTTCTGTTTACCATTCTTACTTGTTTATTCCTTTTTTTCAGCTCCTCCATTAATGCAATTCCAAGTGGACCTGTACCAACAATGACATGTAATTCATTATTCATTTCGTTACCTCCGCTCCATCGCATTGATTCCGATTCCCATTAATACAACACCAATCAACATAAGCATACTGATTGGAAAGAGCAGGTCTGAAAGTGGCATCTGATAAATTGTCACTCCCTTTAATATTTCCATCCCATATGTGATCGGGGAAATTTTCGATAGCGCTTGTAGAATAGGGGATGAGACAATTTCAATAGGCCAGTAAGCTCCTCCAAGCATCGCCATACTAACAGAAACAAGTGGAATGAACGCATTATACTGCCGATTGCTTTTCACTAACCCCGTAATAAACATGGAGAGTGCAACAATGGTAAATACATAAGGAATTAACACGATTAACGCTTTCCCTATTCCACCATAAAAATCAATCCCCGCTACATATCGGAAAAAGAGGAAAATAAGAACGAGCTGAATATAACCGAGAACGAAGCTGTAAATTAAGTTCGCACCGTACATCTCCCATTTCCGAACTGGAGATAAAATAATGCGATCACGAATGCCCATTTGTTTTTCGACAAACAACTCCGACACAAAGGTCGAAATCGTATAAATAACAAAAAAGAGCGAAAAACCAAAAATACTATGCAATCTGCTATCATAGGTAAATGATTTTCCTGCTTCAAACATGGCTGATTTAAGCGAAAAGATTGGTTCCTTGTTTGCCTGAGTTAATAATTCATCAACGTCATTTTCTGTTAATCCATGATGAGAACCGGCATTAATGAGCTGCTCTTTTTCATACTGGCTCATCATTAATTTTGAAAGCTTCTGTTCTATTAAACTAATATTATGTGATTCTACGGTATACACTAGTTTATACCCATCATCTACAAGTAATATCCCTGCCTCTACCTCATTGCCCCGCACCATTTCAAGCAGCTCTTCCTTAGACTTTTGCTCAAAAACAAGGTCATCTGAAGTATTTAATTGCTCTAGAAAGGAATCTGTCAGCTTTTTTCCATCCTCTGCAATCGGGATCGTACGATAACTATTATTTCCTCCCATTAAATAAGCAAATACAAGTGTAAAGGCAACCATGGAGACAAACAACCATGGATTGCGAGCAAACCTTTGTATTTTTGCTAAAAGCAGTCCACCCATTAATGCCTCACCTCTTTCGGAAAAATAAAAGCACCGATCATAATGAACACGATTCCAAAGATGCAAAGCGTCACAAGCTGCGAAGTAACAGAATGAAGCCCATATCCTTGATACACTTGCAAATACGCATTCATTGCTGCACCATTAGGCGTATACTTTCCGATCGTCGCAATGATTTCAGATACAGCTTTCATTGGGACAAATGTTCCACCTAACAATGCTAAAATTGTCACAACGACAGAGGAGAAAAAGTTGGAAACTGCTTGTGAATGAAAGCGATAATTTAACGCTGTCACAACAACAGCAAATCCTCCAACCGCGATTGCGATACATAATGTAATAACGAAAAATCCTGCAAAATCATCCCATACAACCCCATAGACAATTCGGGTAAAGCCAAAAATAATCCATAATTGAAATAAGGCAATAAGTACGGCAGAAAAAAATGTACCGAGTAAATAGGAGAAACTTGAAGCGCCAGATAACATAATCCGAATAAATACATTTGATTCCTTTTCAGCAAAGGCAAATGTTCCTGTATCAGAAGCAACATAGAGAACAAACATCATGCTAATCCCAATCAAATAATATACCATTGCAGAAACAGGCTTAACAGCAGATATGGCCTGCTTTGAAATGGTCATTCCCACTTCTTGCTGAACTGCTTCATCCAAATTTATTCCCTTTTTCCCTAAAACAGTTCGTAGTGTGTATTGATGCTGAAATTGTTCAGTCATTTCTGCAACTAATTGAGCTGCAAGCTCTTGATCTTCATTATGATAAAGAGTGAGCTCTGACTTCACACTATCTTTATGTTCTGGTAAAAATACAGTCATTAATAGGTTATAAGTGAAGTTCTCTGGAACTTCAATAATGACAGCGTAATCTTTATCTTTTTTTAAAGCGGCTAATTTCTGAGGCTGTAATTCTTCAAAGTCGATAAAATCCCTAACTTTGCTGTTTGTAAATACTGCTTCCTTCATTAGCTTCAGAGGGAGCGTTTTTTCAAGCTCACTATCGATTACTCCCTTTACCTCTGCCGGCAATTCACTCTTCTGAAGCTCAACCCGAAATAACTCAACATCCTTTTCTTCATTTCCATGTGAAACATAAGCAATTCTCGCTTCAATGGGTGATTTTTCCCCCTCGAACATCCCTTTGAGAGCAAATCCTAATATCGAAATTAACACAAGGGGCATGACAAGCTGTAAAATGATTACTTGTGGATTCCGTACAAATACGAGTAATTGCTTTTTTAAAAATGCTCCGATCATACGAATCCCTCCTAGTCCCTCAAGGCTCGACCCGTTAGATGCAGGAATACATCTTCAAGTGTCGGAGTCTTTGCTTCAGTCAAAATAATCGTTGTTTCTGTTTCTTCAGCTATTTGGAATAGGCGGGTGAAGAAATTAACGGCTTTCGGGAGTACGACCGAGATAACTTGCCCAGAGTTTTGAACATCCTTTACGACTCCTTCTTGGCGAATACGCTCAATGAAAGCCTCTTTTGTATGCTCTACCTTGATGACGACCGTTTTTTCTGCAGACATAATGCTCTTAATTTCTTCTTTCGTTCCAGCAGCGATAATCCGTCCTTTATCCATGATATAAATACGATCACAAAGGAATTCAACTTCCTCCATATAATGACTCGTGTATAAAATCGACATTCCTTTTTCTTGATTCAATCTTTTTACTGTTTCCAGAATATAGTTACGTGATTGTGGATCAATTCCTACAGTTGGTTCGTCCATAATAATCATTTCTGGATTATGCATGAGACTTGCGCCAATATTTAATCTGCGCTTCATCCCACCAGAGAAATGTTTAGTAACTTCCTTTTTATGATCAGTTAAGCCAATTTGCTCAAGTACTTCATCCACCTTCTTCTGAAGCTGTTTCCCTTTTAATCGATGAATTCGTCCGAAGAAAAGCAGGTTTTCTTGTGCAGACAAATCTGTATAGATGGCAATTTCCTGTGGAACTACACCGAGAACACGCCTTAATCCTTGCGCATCTTTTAATATACTTTCACGTTGAAAACGGATATCACCAGAAGTTGGAGCAACTAATGAAGAAATCATTGAAATGGTCGTCGACTTCCCTGCCCCATTCGGTCCAAGCAAACCAACCGTTTCACCACTTTCAATATACATATTAAGCTCGTCAACAACCTTATTTTTTTTGAACTGCTTCGTAATATTAATAGCTTCTAGCATGTTTTACTCACTCTCCTTGTTATCCTAATCATATTCTTATTACCTTTAAGCTCCAACTAACCTCCGTCACAAAATCAATCTACTCACTATGACCTCCGTCATTTTTACAGAGGTTTAACAAATGAAGACAATTCATTAATATTCACTTTATATTTATAAACTAGAATAAGATTAATGGGTATATACGGTAAATGATGTAAAGCTTGCAAAGACACTCCAAGAGGCAGGGGTAACAGCCATCTTTACTGACTTTCCAAATCTATTTTGAATAAATTATCCGAAGGGAAACGCAAAAGAAGCCTATCTTAAGCAACAATGCTTGGATAGGCTTTTCTAGCAAATATCATTTTTAACAGCATAAATCGCGAGCTGTGTTCGATCGCGTAATTCGAGCTTTTGTAAAATGGTTGTTAGATGGTTTTTTACCGTTCCAATCGATAAGTGAAGCCCTTCTGCAATTTCCTTATTCGTCATCCCCCTTCCAACTTGTTGGACGATGGCCAACTCTCTCGGGGTTAAAGGGATATCTGGTGCTTTGATTTTTGTTTGGTGCAGCAGGCGCGGCATCACCTTTGCCGTTACTTCTTTATCAAGAGGCATGCCCCCATCCATACAGCTTAAAATTGCTTTTATTAACTCATCCCGCTCTGTCGTTTTTAGTAAAAACCCATTAACACCATCCTTTAACGATTGCAGCGCATATTCATCATCATTAAAGGTTGTTAACATTAATATTTTCACGTCATGCCATCGTTGTCTAATGAGCCGTGCTGCCTCAATTCCGTTCATTTCTGGCATTCGAATGTCCATCACTATGCAATCAATTGGATGAAGCTCCATTTTCGAAATCGCTTCAATGCCATTCCCTGCTTCCGCTACGACTTTCAAGCTTTTCTCTTGCTCAATCATCATTTTAATTCCTTGACGTACGATCACTTGATCTTCAACGAGTAAAATTCGCTTCATTTATATGTCATCTCCCTCCAACGGAAAGGACGCATCAACGATGAATTGATCTTCTGTTTGATACGCATTCACCGCACCACCAATTTCCGCAAGTCTTTGCTGCATATTTTCTAAGCCAAAGCCGAGTTGGAAAGCTTTTGCTTTTTTAATCCGGTTTTGTACAATAATATGAAAATCGCCGACAGCTGTTCTGCCAATAATAACAATAACTTCATTTGATGAAGCATACCTCATCGCATTCGTTAGTGCCTCCTGTAGAACGCGATATAAAGCGATGCTTTGCTCATTTGATAGCTTTATAGATAAAACACCATGTTTTGTCGTTAAATGAATCGACATATGACTTTCTACCTCAAGCTTGCGAATTAACTGAAGTACAGAAGATAAACCAGCTGCTTCATCCTGTTTCAATGTTCGAACAGCTAATCTTATTTCTTCCATACTAGCGCGAACTTCTTTCTTAATCGTTTCAATTCGTGGGTCATTCGTTTCCATTGACATCATCTCAAGCTGCATAAGAACAGCTGTTAATTTATGTCCCACAGAATCGTGAATTTCCCGAGAAATTCGAGTTCGCTCCTCTAATCGTACCATCTTTTCATTTTCAAGCGCCTTGCGCTTAAGATGTCGGTATTCTGTAACCACTTCATTGTATACGAAATGCAAGTCTTCTCGTTCCACAATCTTTCTCCACATTAAATAGAGCAAAGCACTTGTTAAAATAAGCGATAATACAAACTCCATTTTAAATTGATGGTGTAAATACATTGTGATAAGCGAAAAAGAGAGATACATACTTAAAATTAAATAGAATGAATGATGACGAATGACGAAAACAGCTTCTATCATAATGTAAAGAAAAAGCAGCTCCACAAAGGGTAAGCCTATTTGGTCAATAAAAAAGCTTGAAACGAATACAAGGGTAAGCATAAGCGAAAAAAGAAGATTCCTTTTTTTAAAGATTGGGATAAAAAAATAAAAAATGATCGTTCCAGCGCAAAGCAGCAGCAAAAAAGATAGCTTCTTCATTTCCATAGGATCAGGAGAAACAATTAAGCCAGCCCATAAGCCTAGAAAAAACAATAGTCGCATAAAAAAGGCAAAGATAGCATTTCCTCCTAACATGTTGTAAAACATTATATTATCAACTTTCATAGCTATATTTTACCATATCTTCTCAGCAGAAAAAGCCTGTAGGCTAAAGACCTACAAGCTTTTTCTATTGTTTTTATGATAAAGCTTTCAATCCTACGACTCCAATGACAATTAACAAGACACTAGCGATGCGCCCCAAGCTTTTTGATTCGCCGAAAAAGAGCATATTCAATAAGACCGCTCCTGCCGTTCCGATTCCAATCCAAACCGCATAAGAAATACTGACTTGCAAGAAATTGAAAGACTCATATAAAAGAACAAACGAAGCACCGAATCCTCCTACATAAAGAAGACCATTTCTTAACGTTTTCTTTTGGCTATACAATTTCAACCCGATCGTACCTGCAATTTCACTGGAGGCAGCAAAAAAGACGAGTAACCAGCCCATTTTACAAGACCTCCTTTACCATTTTTTTCTCCTCAACATTATCAGCAATATTCAAACAGATAACACCAGTAATTAAAACGGCAACGAAGAAAAGTTTCCCTATGCTAAAGCTTCCTCCAAATAAAAACACATCCATTAACACCGTTCCAACTGTTCCGACTGCAGCAAAGACTGCATATACAGTTCCCGTTGGAAGGGTTTCACAGGCTTTCGGAAGGAAATAAAAGTCAATAATAATAACCGCTATCACAATCAACCAATGCCACCATGTTGTAGCCTTGTTAGATCCATAAACCCAAATTAATTCAAAAAAACAAGTTAGTAATACATAAATCCAAGCCTTATTCATTGTATAATCCTCCTGATGACTGCCTTCAATCATTTATTTGCATGACGTTGGAATTCTCTCGCTTATCATTCTTGAATCCTAAGGGCATGCGTTAAAAAATCTAATACTTCTGCTTTCTGTACTTCAGCCTGATCATCCTGTCGATTATCATAAAGGTAAATTTGTTCTGCTGCTGATTCAACAAGACCGATAAACAGCTTAGAAGTTCGTTCAACCTGAATTGAATCACGAATGATTCCTGAAGCTTTCGCCTCGCTTAAAAATTGACTGATCCAAGAATAAAAAGGCTCATAAACCGTCTCCCATTCTTTAATATGCTCAGTTGAGGCGAGCCCAGCATATATAAGTGCAAGAATTTCACGATAATCTCTCGTAATCATAAAAATGGCGTCAACGACTTGAGCGAGTCTTGCTGAAAAAGGAGCATCATCATGTACTTCTTCCTTTACCGCTGCAATCGTCTTTTCGACCATTACCTCGGCAATAGCTGGCATAACCGATAATTTCGAAGGGAAATATAAATAGTAAGTGCCTTGAGCTATTCCTGCCAGTTTCACAATGTCCGAAATCTTCGTTTTTTCAATCCCCTTTTCTTTAAAAACTTCTATAGCCGCTTTAATAATTTTCTCTCTTTTATCCATGATCAAAATCCTTTCAACTTAATGACTGACTATCATTCATTTTATATTGTACAGGACATTCAACAAATTGTCCAAACAAAAAGGATATTTTCAATATTTAAACCTCTAATATTGACATATTGCATTCATTCTCCGTTCACAATCACTTTTTACAATAAGGACAGGGAAAAAATAAGGAGTTGAATCAATATGCTTAAGCCTTTTCGCAAATTAGTTAAATATACAAGCAGTTCAAGAGGAGCAAAATTCACGGTGATGACTTGGATTTTAGCAGTCATTCTCTTCAGCTTATTTGCCCCATCTGCAAATGATTATAAAGTGAATAGTAATGAAGGGAGTGTAGAAGAAAATACACCCTCTGAAGTGGCTGACAAACTATTGAAGGAGCAGTTTCCGTCTACAGAAGGTCTGCCTGCCTTACTTGTCTTCCACCATGATGAAAAACTAACAGATAAAGATATAGAAAAAATAAATGAGTTAAGTGAATGGCTTTCTTCTGGGGCAAAGCCTGAACATATAATAAGTGCACTGCCATTTCATGAGCTTCCACAAACCGTACAAAAGCAAATGTTTTCAGAGGATAAATCAACTCTATTAATCAATTTATTAATGGATCCTAATTTAGAGTCTGATGAAGCACTTGCGACGATGGACAAAATTAGGGATAAAGTGAAAGCGATTGATATGGATGGTATGAAATTTGAAATAACTGGTCCCGCAGGAATTGCTGCTGATACAGTTTCTTTATTTAAAAGTGCCGATCTTGTCCTAATGCTTGCAACAGTTGGATTAATTTTTATCATTTTAATTGTTATTTACCGCTCGCCATTACTCGCCATTACACCGTTAATCATTGCTGGAATTGTATATGGAGTGGTTGATCGCCTACTAGGCCTAGCTGGAAAAAATGATTGGTTTACGATTGATAGTTCTGCCGTTTCTATCATGCTTATTTTACTTTTTGCGGTATTAACCGATTATAGTCTCTTTGTTTTCTCACGTTATCGGGAAGAATTAAAAAAACAAGCATCGAAATATTCATCCATGCAAGAAGCGATTCATCATGTTTCCGAACCAATCGTTTTTAGTGGGGGAACAATTATTCTAGCGATGCTGACACTATTCGTTACCATTTTTAAACCTTACAACCATTTCGCTCCTGTTTTTTCAGTAGCTGTAGTCGTTATTCTCATGGCTGGACTAACACTCATCCCTAGTATTTTTGCCTTAATGGGACGTAAAGCCTTTTGGCCTTTTATCCCAAAAGTTGAAAAAGAAAATAAAAGCGAAAATCGCATTTGGGTAAAAATTAGTAAGCAAGTAATAAAAAAACCTGCTTTATTAGCAGGAAGCTTATTGGTCATTTTGTTAATTGGAATCTTTAACTTTACATCTATCCAATATTCATTTAACTTATTAAAATCATTTCCAGAGGACATGCCTTCTCGCCAAGGCTTTGAGCTGCTAGAAGAGCATTATCCAGCGGGGCAATTGGCGCCAGTGACAATCTTGATTGAAGCAAACAAGAAATTTGAACTTGATGAAGATTTTTTTAATAAAATAAATAAACTAACAGAAAAGCTTTCTGAACAGAATGGTGTTGATTCCGTTACACCGACCATTCCAAAAGAAGCAATGAAGGAACAAAAGATGCTGCCACGAAACTTTCTAGCTGATTCCCATAAAGCAGTTCGGCTGCAGCTCATCTTAAACAGCAATCCATATGAACAAAAAGCAATCGATATTGTTAAGAAGCTGCGGGATTCAGAAGAAAAGCTAATTAAAGACAGTGGATTTTCAACAAGTGATGTCCATCTTCATTTTGCTGGCCAAACGGCTCATCAGGTCGATGTAAACGATATGAACAAGCGTGATATGATAGTCTTATTCTCACTTGTAACGATTTTGCTAACGATTATTCTAGGTTTTCAAACGCACTCTATCATTATGCCAATTTTCATGATGGCAACGATCTTAGTGTCTTATTTTTCAACACTTGGTTTTAGTTGGTTGATTTTCAAACATGTTATGGGCTTTGACGCGATAAGCTACCGTTTGCCTGTTTACACATTCGTTTTCATGGTGGCCCTTGGCATCGACTATAATATTATGCTTGTCTCAAGGATTCGAGAAGAAGCCATGAAGCTTCCTTGGAAAGAAGCAGTTGGTAGAGGGGTCGCAGTGACAGGAGGCGTCATTTCTTCCGCCGGCTTAATTCTTGCTGCAACATTTGCCGTCCTTATGACACAGCCATTGCAAGAATTATTTTTATTCGGCTTCACAATGGCAGTCGGGATCTTGCTTGATACTTTCTTAATAAGAGGAATCTTCCTTCCATCCATTTTGATTTTGATATATAGGAAAAGAAAGAAGCATTCAACTGTTTATGTAGAATCAGAATTAAGTATGAAATAGTATATTAGAGAAGTTTTTGCCTTACACAGTCATGTAAATCGAATTTCATTTTCACATTCATATTTTAACTGAAATAGGTGGGACAGTCTTTAAAAGGTAATCGACATTGTCTTTCTAGACCGTCCCATCTTTCATGTTTTCGAGAAGTTGCCTATTTAAATTTTCTTCGTTTATGACGTTTGCTCAATTTGCTCAATGTAAGCATAGGTAATTGCTACTTATTGACTATCGTCCTGCATTTACAATCGTCCGTGACCGATATTTTCGGTAATCGGCAGATATTTTCAGTAATTGGCCGATATTTTTCGAAATTGGCCGATATTTTCAGTAATTGACCGATATTTTTCGAAATTGACCGATATCTTCAGTAATTGACCGATATTTTTCGAAATTGGCCGATATTTTCAGTAATTGACCGATATTTCCGGTAATCGACCGATATCTTCTGAAACTCGCTGATTTATCTAGAAACTCGCCATTATATATCGAGAATGCTAACAAATATGTATTTACAAAAGATAGATTTATCCAGTATGACGGTAAAAATGGGGGCTTAGTTCGATAAATTCAACCCCGATTTAAAAAGCCTGCTTCAAAAATAAAAGCAGGCCCAAAAATTACTCATTTAATGCAATTGAAATGTATTTTATTTCTAAATATTCTTCAATTCCATGGTGGCCGCCTTCTCTTCCAAGACCGCTTTCTTTATATCCGCCGAAAGGGGCTTGCGCTGTTGAAGGCAATCCATCATTTACTCCGACAATTCCATATTCAAGCTCCTCACTTATACGGAAGGCACGGCTTAGGTTTTCGGTAAATACATAGGCGGCAAGACCGTAATTTGTATCATTCGCACGTTCAATGACTTCTTGCTCTGTTTTAAACGTCGCAATTGGTGCGAGGGGACCGAATATTTCTTCATTAACACATAGCATGTTTTCATTAATATTCGTAATAATTGTCGGCTCATAATAATAGCCCTCAGCCAATTCGGGTTTATTGCCTTGATAAACAATTTTTCCGCCATTTGCAACGGCATCAGTCAGTAGTTCCTCCACTTTATCAATAGCATCTTGATCAATTAATGGACCAATATCCGTTCCTTCCTCAAGTCCATTGCCTACCTTTAAATGACGAAGCTCCTGTTTAAAGATGTCAACAAACTCATCTAGTACAGCTTCCTGTACATAAATTCTGTTCGTACATATACATGTTTGCCCTGCATTACGAAATTTCGAACCAATTAATCCTTTTGCTGCTTTTTCTAAATTAGCATCATCCATGACGATGAATGGGGCATTGCCACCTAGTTCAAGTGAAATCTTTTTCACATTTTCAGCTGCACCCTTCATCAGGAGTTTGCCAACCTCAGTAGAACCAGTGAAGGTAAGCTTTCTTACTCGGGAATCGTTTAACCAAGCATCACCGATATCTTTTGATTTTCCAGTGATGACATTGATTACTCCTTTCGGGATTCCAGCTTTTTCTGCATACTCTGCAAGTTTTAATGCAGTTAAGGGTGTTTGTTGGGCTGGTTTTACAACAGCTGTACAGCCAGCTGCTAGGGCTGGTGCAACTTTACGGGTAATCATGGCCGCTGGGAAATTCCATGGGGTAATGGCGGCAATGACCCCGACTGGCTCTTTACGAATTAGTATCCGTTTATTTGGATGACTCGACGGAATCGTTTCTCCATATATACGCTTTCCTTCTTCTGCATACCAAGAAATAAAGCTGTTTGCGTATGCGACTTCACCAATTGCTTCTTTTAATGGTTTTCCTTGTTCCAACGTCATGATTTTTCCGATTTCTTCCTTATTTTCATCAATAAGTTGAAACCATTTCATTAGCAAACGGCTGCGTTCTTCTGCCGTTTTCTTTGACCACACTTTAAATGCAGCATAGGCTGCATCAACTGCTTGTTTAGCCTCATCGGCACCCCCTTTTGGAACAATCCCGACAATTTCATTTGTTGCAGGATTTGTCACATGAATAAATGCCTCACAATGCTCGCCTATCCAATTGCCATCAATATACATTTTATTCAACAGATTTTTCATATTAATCGTTTCCACCGTTTTCTCACCTCTCTACTCAATTTCCTTTCACATATAGCTAAAAAAATCGAATACTTTCATTTACCTCAGCACCAATTTTACATTCATACTTTTATAAAATAATATTAATTGTATTGTGGAACAAGAACAGCTTCAACCGCTTCCTCTAAAATGGATAGACCTTCCTCAAGCTGTTCGTCGGTAATCGTGGATGGCATTAAAAAACAAATACTGTACAGCCATTGCTAATTCCTTGTGGAACGAACTTTTTCCTTTTTTCTAAAAGCATTTGCGATTTCGGTCCTAGAATAGACGTTTTAATATTTGCATATTTTTCATCTTATTTTCACCATCCTTAAAGAATTGATTCTACGTATATCCCCTTTTTCCTTTTTCTAACATTCAATAAACATCAGCTATTGACCTTTATCAAGTAAAATCACTCCATTTTATCCTATTCTTGAAGTCTATTTTTTAAGCTTCGAAAGTGAATACATATTTATTGCGAAAATCAAATCAACTAGTATAATAATTATATCTGATATACTTTTTATATCGCATATAGGTGGTGGTCTTTATTAAAGTATGTCCGTATTTAGAGGTATCTTTTCAAATACTTGGCCGAAAATGGAATGGACTAATCATTCACTATTTATCTCTGTGCCCAAATGGTAAATCACAGTTTACAGAGATGAGAAGAGACATTCCAAATATTACACCGAAGGCATTATCATTAAAGCTAACTGAATTAATAGACTTCGAATTAATCGAAAAACAAGTAAATGGAGTTACCCCTGTGACGATAACGTATGAATTAACAGAAAAAGGGAAAGAACTTGCTTCTGCCCTTCAGCCTGTTCAAGAATGGGCTTTGAAATTTATGGGGAGTCATTTGCCATGCCATTTAATGAATAATGAAAAGGAGCTGTAAATAGATCGATGAAGAATAATATGATTTGTGATTTAGAAACAGGCATTTGTGGAGAAGCTGGCGACGAAGAAATGGAATTCATTGATTTGAATGCACCAAAGAAAAAAATAACTCTTTATTATGTAACAGATCCGATCTGCTCCCACTGCTGGGCACTTGAACCCGTTCTTCGCCGTTTTGAAGAACAATATGGCCACTATTTCAATTTCCATACAGTTATGGGGGGGCTTTTGGAAAGTTGGGACGGCTTTGCAGATGTAAGTAATGGCATCTCATCACCTTCTGATGTGGCTGCTCATTGGCGAGAAGTTGGGGAGCATTCTCGAATGCCGATTGATGGATCTCTTTGGCTTACTAATCCTGTTCAATCATCATATATCCCATCACGTGTTTATAAAGTGGTCCAAAAGGAAAATGAACAGTTTGCAAAAGAATTTTTACGCCGCGCTAGAGAAGCTGTTTTTGTTTTTAATCAAAACATCGGAACGGATGAGGTATTAATCGATATTGTCAATCAGCTTGGTCTAGATGGACAAAAAATCATGGCAGAGGCAGAGCTTCCTACTGGTCAAGAACGATTGAATGAAGATTTCAGCCTTGCTAGAAGCCTCGGAGTTCGGGGATTTCCGACCATCATTATGGTAAATGAAGAAAACAAAGGGATCAAAATTGTTGGTGCACGGCCATTAGATTACTATGTGAATGGACTGAAGCAAGCCTTGTCCACTACTGACGAGCTTCTGCCGGTTTCCCAGCCTCCTTTAGCTGAGCTTCTCAAAAAAGAGGTGCGTTTATTCTCAAAAGAAATCGAAGAAATGTATGGTCTGACTAAAAATGAGGTGCCTTTATTTTTAGAAAAAGAGCTAAAAAGCGTCAACTATGAAGCGAAGGAAATCCTTGGCGAATTATATATTGAAATGATCTAATCATCTTCCTTGCATTCGATTCAATACTTGGATAAAAAAAATTAATCAATCGGTTGAAAGGGTCTCAATCGATTGATTAATTGTTTCATTCATTTTATTGATAATTCTACAGGGTTCATTGCTGAAACATTATCTCCTGAAATCAGCCCGAAAGCACCACAATCTGGCATTGAGCAAGCTGTTAAGCGCATGGCTCCGTGAACGCCACCTGTTGCTTCTCCCGCTGCAAACAATCCTTCAAACACTTCTCCTGTCTTACTATTAATCATTTGTGCATCTTTATTTATTCTCACTCCTCCAGGGGTATATGTACACTTAGGTGTTAAGCGCATAGCATAGAAAGGGGCCTTCTTCAATGCCGCTCCATTCATTTCAGAAAAATCCTTTCCAAACTCTTTATCTACTCCACTATCATGTGCTGAATTATAATCATCGACTGCCTTCTTCAATACGTTTGGATCATATTCGAAAAATTTCGCTACTTCTTCGAGTGTATTAAATTTATACATCGTCCCTTCATACCCATTTTTCGCTTCCATGCTTAATTCAAAACGCTGTTTGTCATGGAAATTATCTGCACCCATTTGATCATATATTAACAGTGGGGCTTTTCCTTCAAACTTTTGTTTCTCTTTTAAAATCGTCATTCCGATCGTATTCCGATTACCAAACTCATTCACAAACCGCTTGCCGTCTGGATTTATTAACATTCCCCACATAAGATCTTCTGTTGGAATTGGATAGGCTAAACGGAATAATGATAAATTTACAGCTTGCGCGCCATGTGCCATCAGCATTCTTAATGTCCCTGAACGTGCACCAGGATTCGCATCACTATTCGTCTCTGCTAAAATGTCAGCTTCAGCACCTAATAATTTCTTATCTCGGCAATATCCACCACTTGCGAATACAATCCCTTTGCGAGCACCGATATATTTCACCTTGCCTGTTTGATTTGTTTCATCATCACGCTCAGGATCATCAAAGTTAAAGTAATAGTTTTCTCTTACTTTAAGGCCGATGGCTCGACCTTCTTTAAAAACAATATCATCTACTTTACAGCGTTTACGCATTGTAAGCTTATCTTGAAGGTTATTGCGAATATAATCATGTAAAGGTCTGATCACATAAGCCCCTCCTCCTGCCCACACAGCGCGAGCAACAGAATGTCCACCAAGCTGTTTAAATTGTTTAAAAACGATCCCTCTATCCTTCAAAAAATGATAGAATCTTGTCGTCATGGTGGCAACTGTAAGAGCTAATTCAGGATCACCATAATCTTCCGATACTTTCCTCATGTCTTGAGCCATTAATTCAGGGCTGTCCACAATTCCTTCAGCCTTCTGTTCATCACTGCCGACACATGAAAAATTTAGTCCGCTAATTAAAGATGTTCCACCTAAAATATTCATTTTATCAACAACAAGCACTTTATTTCCACGCTCTGCCGCTGTTATCGCTGAGGTTGTTCCTGCAATTCCACTTCCTACAACAATAACATCGAATACTTCATCAAACTTAACATCTGTACTTTCCTCTGCATCGACTAAAGGAGCAAAGCTAGAAATCGAGAGAGCTGTTGCAGTTGCAGAGATAGCACTAGCCTTTAAAAAGGTGCGACGGTCCATCATTCTTCCTCCTTCTGTTTCTCATTCGGATATGTATCCATATCTATTAGCTCTTTGCGCAGCTCTCCGTTATGCCCAACATCTGTATGGCAGGAAACACACTCTATCTTTATATCTGTCCCTTTTTTACTTAAGTAATATGTGTGCATTTTCTTAGCCTTTTCGTTGTCCGTTTTTACTTTGCCGCTTTCTATTTCCTGATGGCAAGAAATACAACCACTAGAGTAGACGAAATCCTCTCTATTTTTGCGATTGTCATAATATTTTTTTTCTGAATAATTGCCAGTTATATGCATAACAACTTCCTTCGTACCTGACACGACTTTTGTTGCTACATGATCAATTTGTGAATCCTGTGGCAAGTGACAGCTTGTACAATCTGCTTTTACGCCGACTTTATTAGCTCCTCCGTGAGTATCCCGCTCATACGTTTCTACAAACGTCCCCATCTCATGACAGCTACTACAAAATTCAACCTTTCCCGTTGCATGAATAACTTCTGTGAACAGAAACGCAAATAGAATCGTAGCAAATGACGTGATAAGCATTGTCGTATAAAGTCCTGCTTTTCCCTTAAAATATTTTCGAATCTTCAATCCTTTTTTTTCGTTCATATCGATAGACCACCTTTCCTTACGGAGTATCATTCATCCAAACTTTTGTATCGTGACAGTTTGCACAATAGTTTGTTGATGGTTTATGTTCACGATGGCAATCAGCACAATCTAAATCTTCCTTATGGTGAAATCCATCATGCGGATTTACTTCATTTTCATCTAAAAATGACGTCCTCTTTGCTACTTTTTGATAATCACCATGACAAGTTAAGCATTGCTCATTTTGCAACGGCATAACTTCATTCGGATCTTTAAAATCACCATGGCAAGTAACACAATCAAACCCGAGTTTTTTATGTTCATCATTATTGGATGGATAGTCTTTCGTAAGTTCAATTAAATCAGCGGCAGCAAGTGTTGTTGCGGGCATTTTAACATCTGTTTTTTTACTATTCTCCGCTGTATTCATCCCCTCATATAAAAATGCAATGCCAGCTACAAGTATGACACCAAGTACAATTAATAGTTTTTTCATGTTTGTCCCTCCTTGCTAAATCAAATTTGCCGCTTCCATAGCTGAAGCCCCTTCACCAGCGATTATTCCAAATACACCACAATCAAGTGTAGAAGCTCCCTCTAATATTTGTGCACCATGAATGCCACCTGTTACTTCTCCAGCTGCAAATAATCCACTAAACGGAGTTTCATCAGCCATTCTCAAAACTCTAGCTTTTTTATCAATTCTAAGACCACCTGTTGTATAATTAAGCTCTGGGTCTACTTTTATTGCATAAAATGGTGCTTTTTTTATCGCAGCTCCGTTCAGCTGATCAAGCATTTTCATAAACTGTTCATCTTTCTTCGCTTCAATTGCCTGATGATAATCGGTAATTGTTTTTGTCAGTGCTGCAAATGGAATCCCATATTCATTACTTAACTGTTCGAGCGAATCAAATTTCATAAGTATTCCAGCTTGCAATGCTGCGTCTCTTCTTTGCTTATCAGATACTTGCTCGAAGCCTATTTGATCGAATATACATATTGGCTGTTTCCCCCCATTTTTGTTTTTTGATTTATAGGCAATGCGACCAAACTTATTTGGATTTCCCTCATCCGCTAACCTTTCACCATCAGCATCAACCATTAAGCTAAAATAAAAATCACGTTCATAAAGCGGATAGGCGAAATGATAAAGTGAAGTATTTACAGGATGAGCACCTTTTAAAATCATTGATTTTAACAATCCTGCCGTTGAGCCAGGATGGGCACTAGTAGACATTTCCGATAATCCACCAAAATATTTTGCTTCTCCTGAAATAAATTCTTTATCAAAAGCAAATCCTCCGTTTGCGAGAATCACGCCTTTTTTTGCTCCATACACTTTTTCAATCCCCGTTTTATTTACGAAGTCATCATTTTGCTCATTTGAACAAACATATTGTTCTCGAACCTTTACGCCAACAGCGCGTCCATTGCTATCTAGTAATACTTCATCAACTTTGACCTGCTTGCGAATGCTGCACTTTCCATTTAAATAGGCATGCATTTTTTCAATCACTTTTTTCCCGCCGCCACTCACCCATAATGTTCTAGATACAGAGTGTCCTCTTAGCTCTTTCAGTAAATCAAATTTCAATCCTAATTTTTCTAATAAATGATAAAACTGAATACTGTTCTTTGCCATTTCCGTCACTAATACAGGATTGCCGTAGTTCTCTCCAACTTTTTGCACATCCTTAACGAGTATTTCATGGCTGTCTTTTATACCCTTTTGTTTTTGTTCTTTACTTTCAGGGCAAGCAAAATGAAATTCCTGCAGCATCGTGCTGCCACCTAAAAAATCCATTTTCTCTACCATTACAACTTTATTTCCTTTTTCAGCTGCTGTAATGGCTGCCACTGTTCCAGACAATCCGCTCCCCACAACGATGACATCAAATATTTCGTCATATTGAAAACGACTTGAAGATTGAACAGATTTATTTTTTACCTTGCCAAATACCTTTACAGGTATAAGTCCTCCAGCCGCTAATGCAACACAAACAGCAGCTCCCTTCTTTAATAATTCAAGACGAGTCGTTTTTTCCTCCATTTTTTCCTCCATTTTTTCGACACTCCTATTTGTGAATTTTTTCACAATTTACTATATGTATGTATCATAATCAATTCCTACTTACATCCTCATAACAGCACCTGAAAAAGAACTTACAAAAACATTACAGTCAAAAAGCTGTCACAATCCGAAAAGCTCAAGCGCCTTGTTCAGCGACGTACGAACTGGACTGACCCCAACGAGATAAAGGAAAACTGAAATGCTGAGAGTGCCTGCTTATCGGCGACAAGCACAAGACGATCATCACGGAAAGGCGTTCTTTGCCTATCTGTGAGAATTTGGCTTGTGAACTCGAGCCGATGGTACTCGAAGCTAGACAACACGACGAGTGACAGGATTCGCAGGCTAATTACACCACGTCCTGTGACAACGCCTGCGCTAGCACATCCTGTGCTTCGCGATGTTGATTTATCGTAGGAGGGGAAGGGAAGTTCGCTAGGCGCTGGAGCTGGACATTTCTCTAACTTCAAAAAAATGTACTCTCTCATCCATAAAAAAAGCACCTCCTTTTGGAGACGCCTCTTCATTTCTATTCAACCATATATCCAACTCCTGGATAAGTAACAATGTATTCTATCTTATTGTCGCCATTTGGTTTTCTTAGTTTTTGCCTAAGTCTTGCAATTGTAACCCGTAAATAGTCGATATCATTTCGATATTCTGGACCCCATATTTGTGTTAGCAATTCTTCATGGGTAATGACCTTCCCTTGATTGCTGCATAAATAGGCAAAGAGCTTATATTCTGTATTAGAAACATCCGTTTCTTTCTCTTCAACAAAAACTCTTCGCTTTTGAAAGTCAATTTCTAAGTTTTTTATTATTTTTGAAGTAGCAATAATTGTATGCTGAAGCTGATTCCCTGTCCTTCTTAACACAGCACGTATGCGAGCATAAAGCTCTTCTAACGTAAACGGTTTCGTCATATAATCATCCGACCCTAGATCCAAGGCTGTTACTTTATCAGAAGCATCATGGCAAGCAGATAGCATAATGACGGGAGCGTTCGTAAAAGACCGTAAAGTTTCAAGTACTTCAAATCCATCAATTTCAGGCATTAATATATCAAGAAGGATTAAATCAGGCATGATGCGATCATACTCTCCGAGCATTTCGTACCCATTCGCATAAGTGAATACATCATATTTTTGTGCCCGTAAATTTGCTGAAACAAATCTTAAAATTTTCGGCTCATCATCCACTACAATTATTTTTTGTTTCATAATCCCTTTTCCTCCTCACCTTTTGGAATAACGATCGTAAACGTACTGCCTTTATTGATTTCACTTACCACTTTGATTTTCCAGCCATGGGCTTCGATAATCCCTTTACATATTGCTAAACCAAGGCCCGTCCCACCTGTTTTTCTCGTCCGTGAAGCATCAACATGGTAAAACTTATCAAATATTTTCGGAAGATGTTCTTCAGCCATTCCGATCCCATTATCTTTGAAATCAATATATATGTACTCTCTATCTTCATACACCTTAATAAAAATGATTGGATTCGCCTTGCTATAGCGAATTGCGTTCGTCATGATATTTCTTACTACTTGTTCTAGCCTCTTAATATCGAATGCTACTATATGCTCTGATGATTCGCTTCGTTTAAAGATAATCTTCGCCATATGATAAGGAGGTTTTTTTAACCCTTGAAGCACACCTTCAATAAATGAACCGATCCTCATCTGCTCATTAATTAGGACGAGAGCGTTAGAATCGATTTTTACAATATCAATCCAATCACTCGTCAGCTGTTCTAATCTTTGAACATCATCTTTCATCCCAAGCAAAATTTCATCTACAAACTCCTCATCCCATTCAACATCTTTCCGCAAAAGCGTCTCAATACTTCCACTTAATGTTGTTATCGGTGTTTTGAATTCATGTGAAGTAAACGAGATTAGTTGATTTTTCAATTGATCCATTTCTTTTTCTTTCGTTATATCCTTTACAAGCCCTTCTGTTCTTTCAGCAATTCGTTTTTCTAAATCGTGATTAAGCTTCATAAGCTCTTCTCGGTTTCGAAACACATTTTTCCCCATTTCATAAAAACGGTTTAACAGTAAATTAAATTCCTTCGCTGCATTCGTCATTTGTATGCGATCGAAATTTTCTAACGAAAAGGATTTTCGCTCAATCGCTCCTGAATAATCAATGAGAACATTTATGGGCTCCAGCATTCTTTGGGCTAGCAATCTTGATAAATATTGCGTAAAAATAAGTGTCACAATTAACACAGCAACTAGCAGAATCATCGCATTACGGATGCTTTCCGTTTTTATTGAAGCGGGCTTTGAAACATAAACACTCCAGTTTAATGATGGGATTGTTTCGAAGTTTACATATTCATAACGATGATGGACTGTTGAATAAAACTCACCATCACCAAGCAGATGGTCTTCATAATGATATTGCTGTTTAAAATTTTTCAGTTCATAGTTTTTGCTTATTAATGGGAGAACAGGATGGTAAATGATTTTATGATCTTGATCCTCCACAACAGGATAAGCCCCCGCTCCATAGTCATAATCAATAATAATTTTTTTTAGGGCTGATAAATCTAATGTTCCAAGAACATAGCCTCTAAATTGACCTTCATATAAAATAGGGGCTGCAATCATGATGAGCGGCTTTTTCGAATGTCTCCCTAAGAGGATAGGAGTAATAACAGTTCGTTCTGTCGCTTTTATTTCGTTAAAATGATTACGACCGCTAATATCTTCACCTAATTGGAATTCACCATCTTGGCTATTGCGGGGATAAGACGCTATAACCTTCCCTTCACGATTTCCAACATATAATTCAATAAAGCCAGGGAGCTTTATTTTTCCCCCTTTTAATAGCGTCGTCATATAATCGAGACTCATATTTTGAGATTGTGAGAGATTAAAACTGATCGACTCGATATAGTTAACATGAAAATTTACATATGTTTCAACAGCTTCTGCAAGGCGTTGAGTCGCATATTTTTGGTTTTTAGAGGACTGATTAATAAAATTTGTTATTTCGATACTATGAAAAATTCCTAGCAAACTAATGGGAAGGAGTGTAATTATGATAAAAATAATCGCTAGCTGTTTTTTGATTGTCATGTTTTTCATATCGATAATCCTTTTCCCGCTGTTTTTATTCCATTACACATTTCTAAAAATAGTATAAATAAAAAAAACGGTATAAACGCGGCGATACTTGAACACATTATGAAACTTTGTGAAAAAGATTCATAAAATAGTTGAAAGCTATGTCATCATCATTCTATGATCCATTATATAATTTCCTTAAAATACGAATTCATCAATATGCATTCATGTGAAATATTGAGCATAAACAATAATCTACTACTTGATGAGGATGAGATGGAGAATGAAGTATATTCTTACTCTAAATAAACGCAGTAAATTGCTTTTAGCGGGATTCATTTTATTAATTGCTTGTTTCATCCTTGTTTTTTCCCGGTCAGATTCAGAGGGGATTGTGACATACGAAGAATATTTACAAGCCATTCAGAAGCCTTATCAAAATTTATATGAACATTTGCAAGCTCTTCCAGAAAGACCAACAAGTAAGGAGATCTATCAAATTTATGATCAATTCGAAAAGGATATAAGCAAAATAAAAATTTCCAAGGCTGCAGAGAAAAATGTGAAAGACAATTACCAACAGCTTTCTAATTTACCTGACATGTGCAGAGAAGATTATGAGAAGTCTCCTTATAAATACTCCACTCTTTTCGGTCAAGCAAGCAATGTGAAAATGGTATTGGATTATATTAACGAAACAGTAATATTTAAATAAGGACTAGCAGACTTCATCTGCTAGTCCTCATCATTTTCAGCCTAATTAATGTAAATTGAACTTCTTTGAAGGAG
The DNA here is from genome assembly GCF_046351715.2 of Cytobacillus sp. Bva_UNVM-123. Lineage (NCBI taxonomy): Bacteria > Bacillati > Bacillota > Bacilli > Caryophanales > Bacillaceae > Cytobacillus > Cytobacillus sp. Bva_UNVM-123. The sequence continues at coordinate 647,144 of NZ_CM177772.1, read as the reverse complement.
ATTGCATCGTCATTACAAACATTTATGCATTTTGTACATTTACTAAAAGGACTTAATCTTGCGTAAACAAGTTTCCTTGATTTCGACTGTTTCAGCAAGGCTTTCGATCCACTTCGTAAATAATGACATCTGCAATCACACTCCGATCTGTTTTTTAAAACCAAGGCTGCTGACTCATGACAGTGTAGTAAAATAATAGTCTTCCAGAAAATTCCCCAACTATAACGAGCAGTGCTGTCATGAATGCAAACCTTGAATGAGTTGGTTTCTTTGATTTAAATAAATAGAGCAAAAGACTGGCAGGTACAATTAAACTGAATACTATTCTTACCCAAAATAAACTAGAGCTAAGGGTAAGACTAGCTGCTGAAGCAGCTTCTATCCCATTAAATAAATTTTGGCTATAAACGCCGAAGACGATTATCATCAGAATTAATACACCGCTAATGAGGATAGAAAATAATTGAAGCGGATGTTCACCTTCTTTAGTACGGCTAATAAAATAATAAATATAAACTGTCCCAATCATTACACCAGTTAGAATAAAACTAGCAATGGTTGTCCAAGAATGCCATGTCTGATGAATAGGCATTTGATAATATACTTGAGCAGATACAAAAATCATGGCCACTCCAATGACAGAGCTTAATGTGCCGAACCATTTCCTTAGAGAAGAATGACTGATATGCTTCCACCAAATCCATGTGAATACTGCTAATACAGCATTAAAAGCAATCACAGCAATAATCTCCCTACTTAACCATGAATGTTGTAAACCTGTAATGGATAGATAACTTTTATACGGATAGCCTAAATGCAGCATTGAAGTGACTGTAGCAATGACAGCAAGTGGAAATGCGGTTAAAGCTGGCTTTCGGAAAATTTCTATTTTATATTTTTCAAGATACTCTGGTTTAATCCACTCTAATAATGTAATGACTAAAACAATACCTACCGCCCATTGACTAAAAACGGTGAAAAATACTAATGGTAATTCGAACTCTTCCATCTCTTTACAACCTCCTTAACATCTTGGTGGGATAATAACAATATTTGGTCCTGTTACTGTATGATCTGGGAAGTTAAATCGATCCTCAATGACTTGGAGATCAGCGCCATATTCTTTCCTAAGCTCACTAATCTCACCAAATTTAATGATTTTTGCTGGACATGCTTCTACACATCGCGGCAATTGTCCATTATCAATACGATCAACACACATATTGCATTTACTTGTTTTTCCTTCTACTGGATCATATTGAGGTGCACCATATGGACAACCCATTATACACATTCGACAGCCGATACAACGATCATGATCTTGAATGACAATGCCATCATCACGTTTTGAATAAGCTGATACTGGACAAACTTCCATACATTGCGGTTCATCGCAATGGTTACATGACATTGAAAGAAATGAAATTGAGTTTGGTCCCTCGGTCGTAAATTCTCTTACACGTCGCCATTGCACACCAGTTGGCGTCTGATTTTCTGACTTACATGCAACCGCACATGTTTTACATCCGTAGCAGTCTTCCATATTTATTAAAAATCCATATTGGGTTGCCATGCTTTAAGACTCCTTTCTTATTTCAACTAATGTGTTATTGCATGCATGTCCATTTCCGAGAGGCTCAACCTTATCATTCGTCACATAACTACTGCTTCCTCCACTTTGCTCCCACCAGCCATTCTCTAAGCTGATAATCCCTTCTTTTATGTGTGAAGTAACATCTGCCTTTGCTCGGTGTTCACCACGATCATTAAAAATAATGACCCAATCCTTCGCTTTAATTCCTCTTTTCTTTGCATCATTAGGGTGAATCATCACCTCAGGCTCACTAGTATGAACTTCGTTTATCCACGGCAATGTGCTAAAGCTAGAATGAATGCTTCTTGCTAATTTCCTTTGAACGGCCATTAACGGATATTTTTTTACGAGCATAGTTGATTTATTTTTGATTAATTCATCTGCCTGTATATACGTAACAATCGGTTTATAATTAAGTTCTTTCCATTCCTCAATATATAAATGGGCTTTGCCTGTTGATGTTCGGAAATGACCGCCGTCAAATGCAACATATGGTGTTTCGACTGGCTTAATAGGCCCTTTCTTCAATTGATCCAACGTTATATTTGTATCCGAAAGAACGGCACTAATATGTTCTTCTACTGGCTTATCAAATGCCTCACCAAATCCTAATCGTTTTGCTAGCTCACTAAAAATCCAGTAATCCGGTTTTGCTTCACCTGGAGGCTCTACCGCTTTCTCCATTAATTGTACGTAGTGACTTCTAGTGCCAGCCATTAAGCTTGTATCTTCAAAAATCGTTGTAACTGGGAGAACTAAATCGGCATACATGGCGGTAGAAGTCATTAAATTATCGGCAACGACTACAAATGAAACCTTTTCTAATGCCTTTTTCACTAAATTCGTATTAGGAACTTGTGTCATTGGACTACAGGTCATCATATACCAAAAATCTATTTTCACTGGATCCTCGTTCACGATCGCTTTTCCAAGATGGCAATGTGGGATCTTTGCTGTTTCTAAATTGAAATTTCGATTATGCGGCATACTAGCAACATCTTCAGGCACTTTTATAGCTGAATTAAACTTAGCTAATTGTGTTGCACCACCAGCATCACATACACCAGCACCTGCTTTTCCGATGTTTCCAGTGAATAAAGCAAGATAAAACTGACTCGCTACCGTGTATGTTCCATATTCTGTGCGTTGTGCGCCAGACATATTTTGAATAATCATGGCTGGCTTAGTTGTTGCATAATCTCGAGCTAATCTCAAGATCGTTTCTTTCGGTACATCTGTTTCTTCTTCTGCCTTCTCAACCGTCCATATCGCTGCCTCTTTAGCAATTAAATCGAATACGGTAATATATTCATGAGGTATATTTTCATCAATCAAACTTAACAGTGGCATCACACCCTCTGCATCGTGCCTTTTTACTGACTTTGTATGTAAGTCATAGATTAAGTAAGAATCAGGATCCTCTACATTTTCTCTTACTAAGTCGCCCTTTTTATCGACTAAATATGTTGCACCCGTATGATTGATAAGAAATTCTCGGTCAAAAAGCTTTTCTTTAATAATAATGTTTAACATCGCTAATGCTAATGCCGTATCTGTGCTCGGTACAATTGGAATCCATTCATCCCCTTTAGCAGCTGTTTCACTGTATCTAGGATCAATGACGACCATTCTAGCACCCTGCTTTTTCGCTTCCTCATACTCCTTGAAATATGCTTGCATCGTCACAGCGGGGTTATTTCCCCAGCAAAGAATATAGCGACTATCTTTAATCGTGTCTCTCGTATCAATGTATCTAAATCCGACCATCGGATTCATGGCTGCACTCACTGCTGAACAACAGAGACTTCCAGATGGTGTTGTTACACCTCCAAGATAATTAAAGAAAGTTCCACCGATTGAGTTTTTTATTGAGTCCATATTTCCAGAAGCGGCTTCGAATAGAATCCCTTTATTTCCTAGTTTTTGTCTCGTTTCACTTATCTTTTCAACGATTAAATCTAATGCACGATCCCAAGAAATTTCTTCAAATTTCCCTTCACCTTTTTTTCCTGTTCGCAATAATGGTACTTTAAGACGATTCGGATTATGAACCCATTGGGAGCGGCTAATTCCTCTTAAACAACCAGTAACATTAAAATCTTTACTAGCCTCAACCTTGACTACTTTTCCTTTATGAACATAAGCTGTTAAATTACAGTGAAGGCATTCCATTGCACACGTAGATCGAAATGTTTCATAGTCTATTTTCTCTGCTGCGAGAACCTTTTCAGGAGAATTCATCACTTTTTTTGTCGTGCCTACAACACCAACTGTAGCTAATGAAGTACCTGCCACACCCGATGCTTTTAGGAATGTTCTTCTTGTTATTTTTTGTTTTATCCCATCTTGATGAGCCATTTTTGACCACCCCGTTTTATTAATAAGGATCATTAACGTTTTATACAATGTGCAAAGATTAACGGAACACTGATTCTTTTGTGCGGTTTTTTTGTATCGCGGAAATTAAAAATATATTCATTGCTTTTCTCAAGGCAGAGCGTTTCTAAATTTGCTTTTTCAAACCATTCCTGCAGTTGTTTTATCTCAAATCCTGACCAGAAATCATGCATTTCTTTATATAGCCAGTTATCTTTCGTTCTATGTAAATCTCCAATTATTAACTGACCGTTTTGCTTTAAAGCATTGGCCATTTCCCTAATAGCCTTTTCTGGTTCAAAGATGTGGTGTAACAGCATATTACAATAGCCAATATCAATATCTTCTTTCAACTCTGTTAAGTCGTTTACATTCGCAAAGATGGGCTGAATGTTATTGTAATTTCTATCTTCAACTATGTTTGACAAGGAATAAATCATTTCACTCGAATTATCAATTGCATACACTTTCCTAACTTTTGAGCTTAGCTTTATCGATAAATGGCCGTTGCCACAACCAAAATCTGCACAAATATAATGAGGCTTTAACGGAATTCTTGTTAATAAGAATTCATCTAAACCATATGGATAAGTGTCCAATCTAAAAGTCTTGTAATAGTCATGCATTCCATTGAAAAAATTTGCTGAAATACGGGAGATTGCTTCGGAAAGATCTTTTGGTTTATCAAGTAAATGAAACCACTTCATCAAGATTTTTATTTCATCCTCTTCAAGCTGACCCTTTTTATATTCTGGATATAACTCTCTTATAAGCTGATGAATAAACGCTTGTTTTGCTCGTTTCAATCTGGAAGTAAATGCTTCTATGGAAATATTTAATATTTCTGCACATTCCTTATAAGGTATTTTTTTGAAAATATGAAGAATGATTGCTTGCTGATATTCATGTTTCATCTTCTTAATGATTCTGCTAATAAATTGGAAGAGTTCTTCTTCTTCTAATCTCTCATCTTGAAAATAAGGCCATTTAGTATTACTCATAGCTTCATCAAAAGATGGGCTATCCGTTTGTTTTTCCAAATATTTATTGCATAAGCTTTGAGCTATCGCTAGCAGCCTGCCAATAAGCTTTTCCTTTTTGATAAAATGAAGATTCATCCCCTTTTCAAATGCTTCTAAATATGTTTCATGTGTCAAATCTTCTGCAATGTCAGCGTCCTTTACTTGAAAAAAAATATACTCATATACATCCTCATAAAAACATTCATATATTGTGCTGCTATTCACTTTATTTCACCTCCTCTTTTCAGCACTTTCATACTTTTATGATAGAATGAAGTATTTTTACAAACAATGGTTTGTGAATATTTTCACAAATACTTCGAAAATAACTAAAACATTTAAGAAGTTTTAAAAAAAGCGAAAGAAAATATTTGTCTATTTATGTTATTTTTGTATTTTTATGGGCAGTATTTTCGAATTGTGTTCATTTATTTTTTTATTGCCATTATCTATAATCAATATAGGAAAGCGACTAGCTGAACTGACAGAAAATATAGGGAGAGTGTAGAATGAGGAAATATCTTGTTTTGTTATTTGCTTCAATATTGTTACTCGCTGCATGTTCAAGCAAAGCTTCATATGAAGATATTGATAATGAAACAGCTCAAAAACTGATTGAAGATCATAAAGTTGAAGTTATTGATGTTCGAACAGCAGAGGAATTTGCAGAAGGTCGTATTCCAGTTGCTACATTATTACCGCTCAATGAACTAGAGGCACGTATTTCTGAATTAGATAAGGATAAATCCTATTTATTCGTTTGTCGGAGTGGCAACCGCTCAAGTCAAGCTGCCCAAATATTGATCGATAATGGTTTTAAAAACGTATATAATTTAACAACAGGCATGAATCAATGGCCGTATGATATTGAGAAATAAATGCCATCTTTTTGCTGCTTTTTGTGACTAATAGCATACCAATGGAATGAAGAGAGCGTTATCATAAAGGTGTTAGACAAATTTAAAGTAACAAAAAGGAGATTTGACTATGCTATCTAACATTGGTATTCCTGGATTAATTATTATTCTCGTTCTCGCTCTTATTATTTTCGGACCTAAGAAGCTGCCAGAATTAGGTCGTTCAGTTGGACAAACATTGAAAGAATTCAAAAAATCAACTAAAGGGCTAATAGACGACGAAAAAGAAAGCGGTCAACAAATAGCAACGGCAAATGATGAAACAAAATCAAACTAATCTTCAAAATTAGAAGTTTCCCTTTATATAATTCATTAACGAAAGAGTAGCCCTAAAAAATGGCTACTCTTTCGTTGTTTAAACACTTAATCTCGTCTTTGGAATCGTAAACGAAATTGTCGTACCTTCCCCTAGCTTACTTTCGATTTTCAATACGTTGCCAAAAAGCTGCTTCAAGCGTCGTTCTGTATTAAGCAGACCAATCCCTGACCGTTTGTCTGATTTTTCCCCTCTAGTAAGTAAATGTTTAAGTGTTTCTTCATCCATTCCTACACCATTATCTTTTACAGATATTTCAACAAATTGTTCCTTATCTTTAATGCAAATATAAACTTCTCCACCATTCATACGCTTTAATATTCCATGGTTAACAGCATTTTCAACAAGTGTTTGAATAGTTAGCGGAGGTAAATCTAATTGAATATTGTCATCTACTTCCCATATTGCTTCCACTCTATTTCCGAAGCGTTCTTTTAGGATGTGCAAATAAGAACGAACGAGTTGAAGTTCATGCTTCAAGGGAACGACCCCATCCGCATTTTGAAAATCAATACTTAGACGTGTATAATTTGCTAACTCTTCGATCAAATCATCCATTCTATCTAAGTCAGTTCTACTCAAGCCAACAATTGCATTAAATGTATTGATTAGAAAATGTGGTTTGATTTGCGCCTGCAGCCATGCACCTTCTATTTGTAATCGTTCACTTACTGATCTTTTCAGTTTCGTCAATGATTTCACTCTAGATTTCAGTTCTACCGCATTCATGGGCTTTGTAACATAATCATTGGCCCCCAATCGAAACCCTGTTTCGATATCCTCATCACGATTGTAGGCGGTTAATAGCAAAATCGGAAGTTCAAACATGGAATAGCGTTCTCGAATCCGCGAAGTCAATGTATACCCCGACATCTTCGGCATCATCACATCCGCAATGATTAAATCCCATTTACCGATGTTTAACATTAACAGTACTTCCTCCGCACTTATTGTCGTGGAAATTTGATAAGGTGGTACTGAAAAAATACTTTCTAACACTTTTAAATTCACCGGATCATCATCAACAGCTAGTATGTGAATAGACTCTGAATTCAGCTCTTGATGTTTAACGAGATTATTCGAAACGAAAGCTTCAGCGGAAGCACTTTGCTCAATTACATTTGCTGTAAATGCCTCAATTCCTTTTTGCTGTGCAGCAATATCAGATAATGTAAGGGTAAATGTGAACACTGAACCTTGATTTACTTTTGAACTAACTGCTAGCTCCCCACCATGCAATTCGACTAATTGTTTGCATATGCTTAATCCTAATCCAAAACCACCATCAGTCGATGTTGTATTTCGATTAGAGGCTTGTTCATACGGTTCAAAAATTTTACCCAAATGTTCCTCTTCTATGCCTATCCCATTATCTACAACCGATATTTTCGCCTTCTCCTCTTCAATTTCAGCCTCGACAAGCACTTCATCTGCATGTGAATGTTTTAGAGCATTATATAGGAGATTAAATAAAATTTGCGTCAGCCTATTTTCGTCTACTTGTACAAGTGGAAAGTGAACTGGAATTCGATTGACTAGCCTAATCGATTTTCCTTCGGACATTGACACTAGCATAGCAATGACTGCTTCTACAGCACTGTGAACGGATACGTCTTTCGGATGTATCGTGATGCGATTTTCCTTAAATCTTGCTAAATCAAGCAAATCATTTAATAAGAGTGACATTCGACGGCCTACAGTCATAATTAAATCTAAGCTTTGAACACTTTTTTTATCAAGTAGCGCATGTTCCTTTTCCATAATTGAGTGTGAAATATTTATTATGCCATGAAGAGGTGTTCTCATCTCATGTGCAACCGTTACTAGAAACTCATCTTTTCGTTTATCCGCTTCTTGCAGCTTTTTCGTCAGCTTTTGAGATTCCCCAAGTACGCGAAAATATTTCTTAAACCAATACATGGAAAAACAAATAATCGCAATCATTAGATCAAATGGATAAGAAACGATGTCTAACTGTAATAAATAAATGATGATGAGCCATATCAAACTACCTATTGAAGCGACTAATGCTAACAATAAAAAGATGCTGTCCTTATCTATTTTAAGAGTTGCACGATACATAACGAACGGTGCTAATAGACACGGAATGAGCATGACAAAGATATAAAATGCAGTAAGCTTTATATTAAGAGTAGCTGGGGATAACAAGATAATGAACACGGCAATACTACATAGAACAGCGTACCATTTAATTATTTTTATACGTAATATGACCGGCAGCTGTTCTCTTATACATTGCAGCAATAAATATCCCCCGGTAATGATCGTTAAATATATAACTTTTATTCCCCATTCAAAGTTTAAGGGAAACCACGCAAATAATAAACGCTCACCAATGAGAGTCCCCACAATAATACAAATGGTCATAAAAGAAAAATAGAGTAATAGTTTATTTTGATTGCCCATCAAAAATAAGATAAAAATATACAAGGCGTGAAATAAGTAAATAATAATAGAAACTAGCACGATATTCGTGGCAAACCCAATATCCTTATAAAGGGGATCTGCCAACCCAAATTTCATTGAACGAACAATTCCACCACTTAATGGATCATCATAGTTTGCGGCTTGAATAATAAGTTCGATTTCGTTCGTTTCCTCCAACGTAAAATATACCGTCTTAGGAGCATTTAATGGTGTATATTGTTGTTTATTTTCACCAGGTTTCCCGATACTTGATAGTAGCTTCCCATTCACATACACGTCTGAGGAATTTGCAATATACGGAATGTAAAGTCCGTAAGTTTTATCCTCTTCCGGATCCACTTGTATTTTCAATCGATAAGATCCAAAACCATATGTACTTGCATCCTCTTTGGACTCAGCCCAATTTCCTGGAACTTGAATATAACCTTTTTCATGATTGAGTAAATCATCACCATGTAACTGACTCTTTATCAAAAAAGTCTGTGGATAGAATTCCCACTCGCCATCAAGTGTTATCGAGGATTCCGATAAATCTTCCCACTCCCGTAAATCCAGCTCGCCTTGAACAGGATGTGGATGCTCACGAGTTGTAAAAAAATTCATCCATAATAAGCGACAACCCGTCAGAACGAACAAAAATATTATGACAATAAAAATGATTTTTTTGATTGACATATGCTTAGTCGAAACGACTTTTTTCATTCCCTTTCAAATAGAGTGAAACTCAATCAGTCAAGGTTTTCCGATGCTCAAGGATGTAGCTAGTGCAGATATTGCGACAGAACGTCGCTCACTTAGTCTGCACTGATTGTTAGCTGAACCAATCGGGCCTTTACGGGCTGTTAATCCCCCACTTAGAATTTTTTTAACCTAACTTCTTAAAATGGGGTTCTTACAGCCCGTTAATCTGCGATAGAGTGAAACTCAATCAGTGAAGGTGTTACGGCATATTGGATGTATTCGTCACTTATCGTCTATTAAGTTTTCTTAATTATAATAATTATAATGATGATCGTATTATAAAGTAAAATTATTCATTCCACAATCTCCCACTATCATTAATTTTTTCCTGCCTGAAAAATGGGGCATTCCATCAGCAGTTTCATAAAATATATACGAAATGATGGAATTAAGTCAGGATGAATGATAAATGAGAACAATCGTTTTTATAGGCAGCAATCAATTTGGAACTAGTAATGAAGCACTTACGGTTGCAAAAGAAATGGGCTATTACATTGTTTTGCTAACTGATAAACAAAAACACGATTTCTTTGCTGTCGACAAATGTATTTATACAAATCATTTAATGGACTTCGAAAAAAGCATCGATGCCATATCCATGCTAAAGGAGCAGGGACATGAAATTTGTGCATGTCTCAGCTTTATCGATCCATATATTTCTTACTCTGCAAAGCTTGCAAAGCATTTCAACTTAAAGGAAGTATCCATTGATGCTCTAATTGCGATGGAAAATAAAATAACGTTTCGTGAAAAATTGAAAGACCTTTCTAGTTCCCCTTTTTTTACAATCTTACATGATGATGAACCTGTCGACTTGTTTATTGAAATGCACAGCTCTTCTCTCCCATTAATTATAAAACCACCCGCTTTAAATGGATCAAAAGATATATTCCTCGTCGAAACGGCTAATCAAATGAGCAACGCCATTCATTTAATTCAACAGAAACATCCAAAACATCCATTGTTAGTTGAAGAATATTTAGTTGGTCCACAATATTTAATCGAAGTATTAACACATAATAATGAATTGAATATTATCGGTATTGTTGCCCAGGAATTTTCTGAGGATGATCGCTTTATCGTAATCGGCTATCAGTTTCCTGCTTTGTTAAGTGAAGAAGAGCATCAAAGTCTTATTGCATCTGTTCGGGACATTACTAGTCAGCTTGGTCTTTTAAATGGTTCTTGTCATTTAGAAATGAGGAATGTTAATGGAAAGTGGAAGCTAATCGAGATTAATCCGAGAATGTCAGGCGGCGTAATGAATCGAATAATCAATGAAGGAACTGGGATAAATTTAATAAAAGAAATTATAAAGCTGCATTTGGGAGAAGAACCATCTCTAAATCAAACAAAAATGTATCATGTATATGCAAGATATTTAACCATTAATACTCGAGGCAAGTTACTAAAAGTCATTGGAAAAGAGATCGCATTACAGCATGAAAATGTGAAAGATGTTTATATCAAACCACTCGAAGGAAGAATCATGACTGCTCCGTTTTCAATGGGACATCGCTATGCCAGCATTATCGCTGCCTCCACTTCTCCAGAAGAGGCGAAATCAAGCGCATTAGCGGCAGCAATGGAAATCAAATTTTATTTAGAACCTTTTTAAGTCTCTTATAGGTGCCTTCAATATTTTCATTAGGCTTTTTAAAATTTGATGTCCTTTTGATTAAATGGGTGAATTGGCCAAGTCTATATTTCCTCGCCATTCGCACAAACTCCTCAGAATTCAAATATCCTATAAATATAGCTTAAAGTGGGAGATAACAGCCCATTCTTTAATTAGGGAAAGAAGAGAGGAGTTGATGGCTGAATGGATAAAGAAAAGGAGCAGGAGCATAGTCACTGTTTATGTGAAGCACTCTTCGAGTTGAAATCATTACAGGACTTTTTATCAAATAACTCAACTAAATACTTCGGAAAATTACTAGCTAAATTAGTAGGCACTGATACGATTCCCTTTCTCTTATTGACAAAGAAAGGACTTCTTTCACATAAAGGGACAGAAATAAATGAAGATAACGGAAAAATCGAGTACTTCGAAACAACATTCTTTCGAATTGAAGCAATTGATGAAGAAAGAGGCAGTGCCCACATCACATTACTCCGTCCATTAAATTTACGAGGCGATCAAAATCCGAAGCTAAGTGATGTTATTAAACTCACCAAAACCTCCATTTGTACAGATGTCCATTTAGCAAGCATATGTGCTATACAGCCGTTGGATACGGAATTATTGAAAAGACAAATTGTCATCGAACCAAAATGGTAATTAGTTTCTATCTAAACAGTGATAAAAAAAAGCATTCGTCGATTCCTTCGGTGAATGTTTTTTTATTTCGCTTATTTCCATGAATCTAAACTCTTGTCCGTATCAAATACTTGTTTACTTGAATGTAATATACATAGGGATTGCAAAGAGTTTTACTAAATTAAGAGATAAAAAGGAGACTAATCTATGACATTAATAGGAATGCTACACCATCGGAAAGATCCGACAACTGTCATTAAATCATATGCGTATGCAGCAGTTGCACAAGCAGAAGGAGCAAAATTTTTCTATTTCTCCCCTGGAACCGTAAACTTTACTAATCGTTCAATTAGAGGACAAGTATATGAAGATGGAAAATGGATTTCAAGAGTCATGCCTTTTCCAGATGTCATATACAATGCAGGAAGCCCAGAAAAACTCGCGAAATCTAAAGATATCATTCAAAAATTAAAAAATGAGATCCCCTTTACGACCCATTCTATCGGAAATAAGTGGAATATGAGTGAACGATTAAAGGAGGCAGGAGAATTTTCTAATTATATTATTCCTTCTGAAATCATTAAAAACACCGAAACCTTTTTTAAATTTGTTTCTGGTTACAAAAAGGTTGTTTTTAAACCGATCGATGGAAGAAAGGGGAAAGGAATTCTTTTTATTTCGAAAAATGGGGACGGCTACGAAGTAATAAAGGATTCTAATGTCGCGTACTACTCTAGGCAGCAACTAGAGCAACTGATTAAAACAATGGTTTCAAATGGCACCCACATTCTACAGCCATATATCCAATCCGTTACAAAGTCAGGGCAAATATTCGATTTCAGGCTTCACATCCAAAAAAATGGCGAAGGTAAATGGGTTATTACGACAATCTATCCACGTGTTGCTCCGAAGGGCTCCATCATACCGAATATTAATAATGGAGGCTTTACGAACTATTTAGACCCTTTTTTAAAACAAGAGTTTAAAGATGAGGCCTTTAATATTAGACGAACATTAGAGCATTTCTCCTTAGCATTAGCAAATCATATTGATGAACTGCAAATGATCCAATACGGAGAAATCGTTGATGAGATTGGCGTTGATATCGGGTTAGATGAAAACCATAAAATATGGATCTATGAAATCAATTGGCGCCCTGGATGCCCCCCTGCTTTTTACCTTGAGCTTGATGTCGTTATTAATACGATAAAATATGCTATTTTTCTAGTGAAAAATCAGCAGGCTATTAAAGCAAAAATCAGGGAGCTAAAGCAGAAAAAATTGAAGGAAAAAGGAACTCTTCCTATTATTGCGATAACAGGTAGTGCTGGGAAAACAACGTCTAAAGCATTCCTCGCCTCCATCTTAGCGAAAAAATGGAATATTTTCGAATCAAAAGACTATTGGAATACGACTGAGCATACGAAGAAGCATGCTGATGAGATTAATGATAAGCATAAAGCGGTTGTGTTAGAATATGGGATGGCCTATCCGGGTGTCATCACTGAACATTGCAGCATTATTAAACCTAATATTAGCATTGTTACAAACATCGGACTGGCACATGTCGGAAACTTTAATAGTGATATTAAAGGAGTTGCACATGCTAAATCAGAATTAATCCATGGAATGGACCAGAGAGGTTTACTCATCATCAATAAGGATGACGCCAATTCAAGATATTTAGAAACAAAAAAATTCAAAGGAAAGATTATTACAGTTGGCATCACATCTGCCGCTGATTACAAGGCATATCGGATAAAATATGAAAATGATGGCATGAGTTTTACAATGAACCTTCAAGGAAAAGAAATAAATTTATTCATCCCTATTTTAGGAGAACATCATGTGTATAATGCCCTAAATGCGATAGCAGTTGCTGACCAATTAGGATTCTCCCCGATGGAAATAAAAGCAGGGCTTCTGTTTAAAAAGCCGCCGAGAAGATTAACAATCTATCATTGCCGTAACAACATTACTTTAATTGATGACACTGTTCATTCCCATCCACAAGGAGTAAAGGCTGCCATCAATGTTCTGGAAAACATTGGCAAGAAACGAAAAATCGCCATAATTGGCCAAATGAGGGAATTAGGTGATTTGAGGGAGGCAGAATATCGTAAGGTTGGAGAATATGTAAAGGAAAAAAATATTGATATTCTCATCACCTACGGATTTCGCACAGAAGAAATCGGGGAACAAGCAAAATTGAAAGGGTTTCCTTCTCAAAATATTTATCATTTCACAAATAGAGACCATCTGCATAATTTACTAAAAAAGATCATTAAAAATGATGATACCATTTTAGTTAAGGGTGCAAGCAAGACAAATATGTTCGAAACTGTAAAGTTTATTGATCAAACATTTCAATAATGACCGTATAATAAGGGGCTTCTCAAGGTCCATATCGAACCTTGAGAAGCCCCTTATTCGTTAAGTTATTTTTTTCTTAACTTCCCACACATACATCCTCCAGATGAAAGCACTCTTACATTTTTTCTAGTTTGCTTTCTTTTTATTTTTCCTGATGATTCATTTGAAAGACTAGAATTATTCCATCTGTTCACTTTTTATCACCTCCCTGAAGAATACGTGCAAAGCTTCCTTCCTGTTCTATTTGAAACTCCTTCAATTCATTTAGAACCTGCTTTAACTGCTCCTCTTGACCATCAAAAACGCTAGTATCATATTGTTTTACCCGCATCATTAAATAAAGAAGCATTAAATCAAGCTGAGAGCTATGAGGGTGCCTTCCTCTTTCCCCACTCACAATGCTATTCAACATTTCATCTATTTTAATGAGAAGCATCTCTTCCCATTCCTTCATATTTTATGACCTCCCTTTTTTATGTTGTTATATGAATAGAATTCAATGATTTTATGCCTTCAGGATTTTCTTCATAATATAAGAAGCCCTCCATGGAAACGGCTGTTTTGCTGCGATGTACAAATTTCAATTGAAAATCAGGAAACTCCATTTTTTCACCTGAAGGAAGTTCTTCAAATTTCAATGACTTAAAGCAATATTCCTTCTTAGCGTCTCCTTTCGTCTTCACTCTCTCCCATTCAAACATACCTAGAGACCCTTTTCCCTCACTAGCAAATTTTCCAGAGAATTTAATATCTGAGTCACTTTTAATCGTAAAAAGGATAACTGGTTTATGAATGGCTGCATGTCCCAAATTGACAATATGAAATTTCCCAATAATAATCGTTTCTTCATTCGAACGAGGTGCAATAGAAATTGAATTCGTAAAATAAGCTAGACAGTTTTTACTAGATGAATTGTGTTTTAATAGGATTTCTTCAATCCTATGTATATTTTCCGTGTGAGTATCTTTTATTTGACTGCATACGTTTCGAATCTCCTCAATATGTGAATACACTTTATCACCTTCCCTTGAATAAAGATAAATAAGGGAGCAGTGCTCCCTCATTCATTTTTATTCCTTAAGAACATTCTTTATTACCCTGGAAAAACAACAGGACATTGTGGTGGAATTGTTGGTGATGGACAGTTTTCAAATAAAGGCTCACGTGGGCTACAGAAGCCTGCTGTCAATTCAAGTGTTACTGGTGTAACTGTTTGGATGCTTTGGCAAACAACAATTGACAAACCAATGCTAACGAAAACGCCTGCTGCATCACAGTTTACAATCGATTGTGCTTCAAAATCAGATATTCTTACTAGCAATTCAGTTCCAGCTGGAGCACAAAGGAAAGCTGATTCATTCACTGAAAACGGAATAACAGGAGTTCTCACTAAGAATGGGATACCAGTAGCCGGAATAACACCAGAAATCTCTAAGACGACGAAAACTGTTTTTGTAAAAGAAACTCTTTGAAGAGTAACTAATGCACCATCAACTTCAAATTGGCGATCAACTCTCGGTAAAGATTCTGTTACATCTACCTCTGAATTTAAAGGAAGTGGGTTTCCCGCTGCATCCGTAACAATTGGTGTAATTTTAACTAATGCTGCTGGAAGACATAATACAGCTGCAATCGCGGCTGGCAATGCTAAAGTCGCAGCTAAAACGGTTTGCGAAACTGTTGTCTCCTCCAAAATCCAGTCATATACCTTGTTTGTGTTAATACATAGAAGCTCGGTTGGCTGTTGAAATGGTTTATTATCCAATCTCCATTTCTCCTTTCGCTGTTTTTTTATTACACTTTTACTCTATGTTCTGTACATGAAAACGGAAATAGGACAAGTGCATATTTACGCGATTATCATATGAAATTGGGTGTTTTCCCTATTAATCATGAAGCGTACCCAACATGTCATTCCTCTTTCACATTCGAATTAACCTATTCATATAATGCTTTATCATTATTTATTTTTTTGTAAAGGGGGAGATGTAACTGAGCATCGCCGATAAAAATCGTGAAAATTATATTCGAATATTAGAGATGCGTGTCAAGAAATACAAACGAGAATTAGAGCTCTATGAAAAAAAAGAAAAAGAACGATCTGACCAATCTGGAGAATCAGAGAGTATAGCTATTTTAGAAAAGCTATTAACTGAAAAAGAGGATGTGATAAATATATTGAATAAAGAAAATGAAATGGTAAAGAAGTTATATGAAGAAGCTGAAATAAATTTAAAGCAATTAACAAATCAAATAAATAGTATGAAAGTAGAATTGAAAGCTATTCAAAATGAGCTGCTAACACTACGTGATGAACAAACCATTAACATGAATAAGCCAATAGAAATTAATCACGCTCCAAGCAAACAGCCGAAAGCAGAGACAGATGAGCTCCTAGAATTAAAGCAACAATTAACAGACATCCAAAGCTTCATAATAAAAAATAACAATGCGGTTCCTCCTTCTATGAATCCCGTAAATTATGGAATAAGAAAATCATCGTATACATTCAGAGATTTGCAAAATGCATCTAGAATTAATATGACCTCAAATATGAATAATAATAAATCGCATAGCCCCAAATTTTCACCGCAAATGAACCAAAATACGAATGTCATCAATACGAATGTAACTAGCTTTAACAACTCCGTTAATCCTATAGCACCTGTTACTGAAACGAAGTCTGAAGACCACGGCAGTGAACGCCATGCTTCTGAGTCTTCCCAAGTAACTCAAAAAGAGAAAAATGTATTATCAGCCTTTTCCTTTTTGAAAAAAAAAAGTGAATGATCCTTTCAATTCCGTTTATTTATTAGTAAAGATCGGACAGGTTATAAAAATATTAGAAGCGTCTTGCATAGAAAAGTTAAAGAAGGACCTAGGCAACAAAAGCCAAGGTCCTTCTATTTATTCTTCTGTCATATGAAAGGTAATCTCATTTGCTGCAGCCTTAGCAAAACGTCGCGCTTCTTCTGCGGTCTCTCCTTTCGCAATTACATAAGCATATCGATGTCCCATTGAGTAGGGAGGGGTTAGCTTTGTTCCTTTTTTTGGCTTAATATATACTTCTACGACACCTTGAGATTTCCGTGCCCTTCCTTTTCCAGTTACCCGATCTAAAATTCCTTTTTTTGAAACAATAACATATTGCGTAAATACGTAATGTCGATGCTTCGGTATTAAGGATGGAGTTTCTCCCAAAAATAATTTCAGTGATTCTTCTACTAAGCTATATCCAAATGCAGCAAACAGCATTTTATTCATAGCTCCTCCAGAAACCCTTGGATTAATCTCAATTAGTTTCCAACCGTTTTTTGTTTTTCTTATTTCAAGATGTAGAGCTCCGTTCTTAATTTTGAAGGATGTAATGATTGAGTTTATTACTTCATCAATCTCACTCTTTAATGTGTTTGAGGTTTTTGCTAATACACTATAGCCAGTGATGATAAATCTTTTTCCTTTCGTAATTTCCTGTTTTATAATTCCAGCTATTAATGGTTTTTGATTATGGATAAGGACTTCTACTAAATATTGATCCCCTTCAACAAATTCCTCAACAATTACAGCTTCTTTTTCATTTTTCTCTTGTAGCTTCATCAGATGCTTTTTCAGCTGTTCCTTATTTTCTGCCAAAAATACATCTTTTGAACCAGTTGAAGTAGGGGATTTAACAATTAACGGAAAAGAACTCGGAAGTTGCTTTGCATTAAACTTTTCTTCTGGATTAATAATTGAAAATTTTGGGGTAAAGGAATGATTTTTAAGTGCTAATCTTGTTTCTTCTTTATTTTCCATAACATAAATAGCCTTTGAGGATCCGTAATTTTTACAGAATTCATCACATAAAATGGACGCTATATGCACATTAGCGTCCACAAAGCTAACAATACTCTTTATGTCATTCCCCCTTGACTTCAATTTATTTATTTCCTGTTTCATCTTATTAACATTTTGTGTATCAATCATAATCATTTCATGAACATCTGAATACTGCTCCCTTTGCTGAATTTGCTTCATATTATTAGTAAACAGCACAGTAAAATACCCCATTTTCTCTGCTGCTTTAACGGCTTCTCTACTGGAGCCTGATTTATTTGTACCAATAAAGATGATCGTTTTCAAAAGGTTCACTCCTAACATTTGATTCAATTAAATACCTAGTTATATGTTTATGACGTAAACAACCTTTTGTATAGACGTGTATCTTTACAAGAAAAAATCAAATTGCCCAATATTAACAAGTCAAAATCTAATTGCTCATGTTTCATTTTTGTACAAGCACAATGAAAAAAACTCCATATAATACAACAGAAAGGAGTGTAAACATTTATGAAGCCCCTCTTAGTTAGGCAGATAAGAACGATCATTGCCGGCAATTTAATCCAAGGGTCTGATGATGCAGTAGTACATTATGGAGCTTACCGACTAAAACAAATCAAACATCCAAATACTGTTTTTTTCTCTAAAAAAGTCATTTTCAATTGGGAAAAACTTCATCCTTACTTTCCATTAATCCTTGTAACGGAGCAGGCATTTAGCCCAAATGATCAATTAAGTAATTTGATTGTCATTAAAGTTAATAATGTAGAGGAGGCATTTTGGAAATTTGTCAAATATTATAGAAGCCTATTTCAAATTCCTGTTATCGCGATCACAGGAACTTCAGGAAAAACAACAACAAAAGAAATGATTCGACATATTCTCTCATTTGATAAAAACATTACGGCCACAAATAGCACAAATAATTCACGCACCGCACATTTACAATATCTTCTTAGTATTGATGAAAAAACTGAAGCTGCAGTTATTGAAACAGCTGTAGGAGCACCAGGAGACATTATAAAGGCTGGGGAATATTTCAAGCCTACCATTGGAATGATTACAAATATTGGAGAACATCACTTAAACTATTGTAGAACCCCAGAAATATATTTAAAAACAAAAGCGGAAATGGTAGATATATTAGACAACTCAAGTGTGCTTATTATTAATTCAGAAGATGAAAACACAAAAAAAATAGACTTGAGAAGATTTCGCGGAAAAATTATTGTTGTTGGTCAAAGTGCATCCTGTCATTTTAGAGCAAGCAATATTAAATACAGTCAAAATGGGATGAAGTTTGATGTTGAATTCGAGAAAAAAACATACTCTATGTTCATACCTGGGTTTGGGACCCACCAAGTGTATAATGCCCTTTTTGCCATTGCTGCAGTATCCGAAATCGGGTTAGATCTAAAGGAAATTGCGAATCGCCTTAAAACATTTCAAAATTTAAATAAGCATCTTCAATTATATGATGGGATAAATAGCTCGACTATTCTTGATGATACGTGGAGTATGACAACTACTTCACTTGAGGCAGCATTAAAAGTATTAAATGAAATAGGTAAAGGGAAAAAGAAAATTGCTATAGTAGGGACCATTACGGATGTGGGTGCTTGGGGGCAATTTATTCATGAACAAGCAGGGAAACTAATTTATGAGCAAGATGTAAATGTACTCATTACGATCGGCTACCACGCTCGCATCATGGCTCAACACGCGAAGAAGCTTGGTTCAAAGTCGGAAACTTATGTATTTAATAACAGTATTCGCGTCTATGACCTGATTAAAAAAATTGCAGATAAGAATACGATTATTCTGATTAAAGGAGATATGTACAGTAAACCTATTTTCGAATTAGCTGCTAAATTGCGCGAAGTCAAATAGGACAAACACAGTGGCTTTATTAAAAGACTTTCATATACTATTTCTATCTTTATATGAAAGGAGGGATAAATTAATATGGGCGTTATTTGTCCTTGTGGCGTTAATGTTCATGCTTTCAAGGAAAATCAGAAAGTAAAATTCGCTCAAAGATGCTTACCTATTAGTGGAAACTTAACGTATGAGGCCGATCTTTGTACAAGCACATTGGAAATCTCCACACTCTCATTAAAATATGAAGATAAAAAAACAGAAGGAGAAATTTATAGTTTCTTATTCACGGCGAATGCTTTCACTTCCATTTGTTGCAAACAAGAAGGATTGAGCTGTATCGTCACAGTAAAAGGAACTGGAATGATTAACAATACGCAATATTCCTTTGAAGCAATATTTATTGACAACCAAGCTCAAGATGAAGAAGACATCATCGAGAAATTCGTCATAAAGAAATATTTCCATCAAAATGGAATCGTATCCGTTCCGAATGGTTCCATCGCTGCAAAAGGCTGTCAGTAAATGAATGTTTTAATATGAAAGAACGCGAACACCCATTAGGAGGCTGGCAAAATTGAAGGCCAGTAGAGGCAGACTAAGTATATATCAACAATTAAAAACTGATGAATACATTTCAAAGCATCTATTAGAAACAACATTATTCTCAAAATCAAAACTGTTCTATTTTTTAAAGAAATATTCATCAGTTACTATCAAGCCTGCATTTGGACCGAGTAAGATTAGCATATTTTCGATAAATACTCGGTTTAAAATTGTTTCTGAAACGGGAGAATTAACCGCACTAAACAAAGAAAAAGTTTATGACTATTTAATCCAATATAAATTAAAGCAGACTCATTATATTATTCAGCCAAATATATTGTATTCTCAATCACATTCGAATCCTTTCCACTATTTGATTACCGCTCATCGACAAGCTCATTCCGCTGAATGGACGATCGTATCGAAAATAAAAAAAAACAACTCCCTTTTCCAACAAGAACTTTCTGAACCATTCATTCAAGTAATTCATCATCTTTCCATCTTGACAGCCGAAAAATTAAGTAATAGCTATCCTGATTGCAATACAATCGTGTTCGAAATAAACACTATCCACGAATGTATTTGGATTCAGGATATCGTTTTACATTTACCGATTAGTAAATGGAGCCAATTTCATTCACTTAATACAGCTACAACACTTTCTCCCTATCTTCCTGCAACGAAACTATTAACCCATAGTACAATGTATGAATTTCTAAATCAATTTAAAGAAGTCATTATTAAACCTTGTCAAGGGCAACAAGGGACTGGCATTGTTCAGATTACAAAAATTGATTCCGTCACATTCGAAATTCATGCTGGAAGAAACAAAAAAACGATAGTAAGCTTTGCCGAAACCTATCAGTATATACAAAAAATCTATCTATTTAAAAAGGATTATCTAATTCAGCCAAAATTACTTTTAGCTACTATAAATAATTGTCCGATGGATGTTAGAATCCTTATGCAAAAAAGGAGAAAGTTATGGATGATAACAGGAGAAATCGTAAAAGTTGCAGCAAACGACTTCATCATTACAAATGCAGCCCAAAAGCTCCTGTCAATTATGAACGCTCTACAAGCTTCGAACATTGCTCATCTCAATAAAAAAATGCTTAAAGCTAAAATTGAAAGTATTTGTTTAACTGCTGCGAAGGTGCTTGAAAATACAAAACAAGGAATCACAATCATTGGATTTGATGTAGGAATTACACTTAATGGAGAGATTTGGATTATCGAAGGGAATTATCAGCCAGATCTCTCTATGTTTTTTCGAGCTAATGATAAAACAATCTATATGAATCTATCGAAAGAAAGCAAATCTTAATGAAAGGAGGTGATATAGATGGGTGTTATGTGCCCTTGTGGCGTTATTGTCCGTAATCCATTAAATCCTAATAATGAGGCGGTTTCAAATAATAATAACGTACAATTTGAAGGTCAAACGGGGACAATAACTGGAAATATATTTTATAAAGCAAGAATTTGCGTAACAACACTCGAATCTTCAACTCTAACATTAAGATTTCAAGACACAGAAACGCCTAATCTTAATAACTTCACGTTTACCGCCAATGCGATCACTTCTGTTATATGTAAGCCAGAAGGACAAAACTGCAGTATTACTGTAACAGGTACTGGAATCGTAAATGGAATGCAATTTCCTTTTGAAGCTATTTTTAGAGATCAAGTTGGCCAAGGTGAAGTTGATGAAGTCCAAGCTTTTGAAATCACTGGATTCTTTAACCAAACTGGCGCCGCTCCAATTGATCAAGGCTCCATTATTGCCTTAGGCTGTCAAGAAGTTTAATAGCTTGAAACTCTCGGTTAATTCTGTCGAGAGTTTTCATTATTTAATTCATAAAATCAAAATGAATGATTACCCAAACAATGTGAATTTCACTTTCATACAATATGAAAGAAGAAAGGAGGAATCGTATTGCAGCCTTTATTAGTTAAAGATATTCGAATTCTGCTGCATGGCGAATTAATTTGCGGCTCAGAACTTTGGAAAGTATCAAATGCCATTTATTATAAACGACATGAGTTTAACAAAAAAAATACGCTTCTATTTGTAAGTAAACACGAGATGATCGATTGGAATGAAATTAATCAAAAGGGGCCCTCCCTTGTCATTACCGATATTCCTTCCTCAAATCTTAATAAAACACTTCAAAATACGACAATCATAAGGGTTCAAAGTTTAGTTCAAGCTTATTGGAAGTTCATTGAGTATTACCGTAATCTTTTTAATATCCCTGTCGTCACGATTACAGGAACATGTGGAAAAACAACAACAAAAGAAATGATTAAGCATATGTTAACTAAACAACTAAATGTCCATGCTTCTGAAAGCAGCAAAAATGAGCCAAGAAGGTCATTTCCATATTTAATGGGGATTGATAAAAACACGGATGCCGCTGTATTTGAGCACGGATTGGGGAATTCCGGTAATATTAAACATCAATGCATGATTTACCAGCCAACGATCGGGATAATTACAACCATTGGTGTTCACCATTTAGATGGTTGTAAAAATTTAAATGGGTATATTAAAGCGAAAGCAGAAATTGTTGATGGTATTAAACAAGGTGGAACACTAATCCTAAATGCCGATGATAAAAATACGAAAAAAATCTCCCTTAGTTCGTTTAAGGGAAAAATTATTTATTTTGGCTTGGACAACAAGGCTGATTTCAGAGCTTCCGACATTATGTTTGTAGAAAAAGGAATGAGCTTCCTCCTACATGTAGGCAATAAAAAATATAATGTATTCGTACCTGGGTATGGGGAGCATCAAGTTTTCAATGCACTTGCAGCACTTGCTGCTATAAACGAAATTGGCATAAATATAGAGAAAGCAATATCTCGTCTAGCAACCTTTCAGAATATGACTAGGCATCTTGAGTTTACGAAAGGGATTAAAGGAAGCACGCTTATTGATGACACATGGACAAATAACCCGACATCTGTTGAAGCCGCATTAAAGGTTCTTGATTCTATTGGCAAGGGCAAAAAAGTTATTCTTATTTTAGGTGATATTAAACGATTAGGTAATTTTGAAAAGCAATACCACCGTGAAATAGGCAGCTTCGTTGCGAAAAGAAAAATCCATACTCTAATAACAATCGGGAGCAAGGCAGAAGAAATTGCGAGACAAGCTATTGCTGACGGAACAAAAGCAAATGTTCATTCCTTTAAAGATGTGAAAGGCGTACATGAGATTTTAGATCCCCTCCTTGATAATAATACCATTCTACTTATTAAAGGTCCTATGTCTAGCCGCTCAATGATTGACTTTGCGAATGGTTTAAAAGTGAATAAGTAAAGAAACACAATTTTTTGTTGATAGAAAGCTTTTTTCAATACTAAATGTACTATTTTTCTAGATATATTGTCGATTTTCTGGATTTTTCGGTCACTTTCTCGAATTTATCGGCTAATTTTCAATTTTATCGGTCACTTTCAGGGTTTATCGGCCAATTCAATGTTTTTGCATATTAGAGTAAGTAAAAGGCAGTTCATAATCAACAAGTGAATTATGAACTGCCCCTTTTAATTAAAAGACACGTTTTGCTGTAATATAATGCTGCTTATAATAATCTACTAAAAGCACGCGTGTTTGAATACCAGAAGATGTTGGGACAATAATTCGTTGATCGCCAGCATAAATCGCTACTAATGATGGAGTGCTAGATCCCTTTACACTGTTAAAGAAGACTAAATCACCCTTTTTCAAGTTTGCTTTTGATACGGTTGTGCCTCGCTTCATTAGTTCTTTCACACTTGTTGTACCTAAATTTACGCTATTCTTTTTAAAGATGTAATTAACAAAGCCTGTGCTCGTAAACTTCAATGACGCTTCATTATTTACACTGCCCATTTTCGCTTTTTTCATTAAATCATAGGATAGTCCAACAATTTTATCCCCTTTTGTTGATGGGTTTGCCGGGAGCAATGTTGGCAATACTCGTCGTGCCGTAATATAACTGTCTTTATAATATGGCTTACTATTTAAATCAGAAATGACAATATTTTGTTTAGGGTCTGCCATATGAATCACTTTATTATCACCGATATACATGGCAACATGATTTGGAACCGAACCTCCTTTACTATCAAAGAAAAGAAGATCCCCTTTTTGCAATTGGCTTCTTGGGACATAAGTCCCTTGCTTCATCATGTAATCTTCATTATATGTAGCAAGATCCACTCCATTTTTTTCAAAGATATACATAAGGAAAGTGGCACATGAAAATTTATATGGGTATGTTGACTTGTACACCGTATTGCTGTATGTTGCTTTCCCTATTAAGCTTTTAGCTGTTTGAATTAATTGATTTGCCTTCGCTTCGACTGCTGCTTGATTATTATAAGCATTTACTGTAGCGGCTTGCGCCTCAATCGGATTCATCAAAGCTGGAACTGCTCCTATTGAGCTAAAACCAAGTGTGACTGCTAATGTAGTTGTAACTAATATTTTTTTCATCTGTTACCTCCTGCTGTTTTTATGGTATGGTCCGATTATAACAAACAAGCAAAGGCTTCAATTGATGCAAAATATTCCATTACAGTTTGTTACAGGGGTGAAGTATTATCACTACTGGGTTTTGCTGATTTCTTTACAGTTTGTTTACACGAAGAAAAATAGAAAAACGAAGCGTTTTGCCAAGTTCTTTTGGCAAATGCTTCGTTTTATAATGAATAATAATTCTACTTTTAAACGCGGCTCATACTGTCATTTACATTTTATGATCTTGGCTGTGCTTTCATCCCTGTAAGATGTGCTTCGAACATATCAATTATGGCAAGAAATCTTTCAGCCTCACGGAAAACATGATCGGCTAGTAATGGATGGATAATACTTTTAATCTTACATTCTTCTATTAAATCTCTAGCTGTTTTCTTAAAATCTTTCAAAGATGCAACTGAGACACGATTTTGATCTAAAAATTGATCTAGGAGAGGGACTGTTTGGGACTGTGGCTTCATTCCTTCTAAATCGACAGCTTGGAAAACTAACTGATCAAAATCATTGCTAAAATTGCGCGCCATATCAACAAGCTTTCTCTCTGACGGATCAAGAAGATGACCAATAAATTTAGCATGATCGGCCATTATTCTCAAAAAGAAAACATTCTCTTTAATAATCGCATCTGCAAGTGGTTTTAATTTTCCTTCATTTAATTCAATTAAACGTTTTCTGAAATAATTTGCTTCCCGACTAATATGGTCAACTAAAAGAGGAAAATTATTTGCACCTGGTAATTGACAGGTGAGGATTAAGCCGAGAACCTTTCGTTTAAAAGCAAATATCCCTGTTGCTGCTTGTTGAACCTCTGAATTGAATCTTCTTATTTGCTCGGGATCTGTTTGGTTTGTGAAGGAATGCGATTTTTGTTCAATTTGCTCAAATAAATGATAATACTGATTCGCTTCCTGAATTAATTGTGTATCATCACATCTAAAACCTAGGCGTAGAAATAGGGAATGCTCTTTCATTATTCTTGACCAAAAGCGGATTTCATCCAATGACCGCGCTACAAACATTCCTCCTGATGCCCCTACATTTTGTACTCTCTCGTTGCTATCCACTGTTTTCCCCCCTGAAAAAATATTCATCTATATTAGGTTATTATCGTTGGTGATAGAAAATGCTACGAGAGGATACAAAAAGATGTTTGGAGCTGTGATTCTTTCACTACTTCAAACATCTTTCAACGAATTATTCATATTCAGTTTTTCGATAATTCTCCAAATCCTTCTCCAAATACATCGCGAACATCATGTATGGCAACAAAGGCATTTTTATCTGCTTCTTTCACAATTCTCTTCAATTTCACAATTTCTTGACTGCTTATCACAATATACAAAATATCCTTATGTGTTTTTGTATAGTAGCCACTCCCTTCGTATACAGTTACTCCTCTATTCATTTTTTCATTTACTTGCTGTGCTATTTTGTCCGGCTCCTGTGATATGATCGTCACTGCTTTTTTTGAGTTAAAGCCTTCTATTATGAATTCCATTACTTTCGTCGCGATATAAAGCATCATAATCGTCAGCATCAATTTTTCAGCACCGATAATAAAGTACGATGAGAAAACGACAATTAAATCGAAAAACAATAATCCGTAGCTTATGCTCCAGCCAAGATATTTATTTGTAATTCTCGCTAAAATAGTCGTGCCTGCTGTTGTACCACCAACACGGATAATTAAACCTATGCCCATCCCGACAAAGACGCCACCAAAAATCGCATTGATAATGATTTCATCTGATGAAATCGTCCAGCCCTCTGTTAAATGCAGAAACAAGGAATTAAGGATGACGGCAATGACCGTATAAATCGTTGTCATTTTACTTAAAAATTTATAGCCAACAATTAATAAAAATGCATTAAGAACTAAGTTTACTAATCCCGGCGACCACTTATAGAGGTAGTAGGCAATAATCGTTATCCCCGTAACACCGCCTTCTCCAAGCTCGTTGGGAATAATATACAAATTAACCCCTAATGCAAAAAGCAAAGCACCAATTGTGATAAAACTAAGATCAACTATCCTTTTTTTCATTCCAAAACATCCTCATCCTTTCAAATATATATATATTTATCATTTTTTGATAGCCATTACAACACATATCTTTTTAAACTTCTGTAGGGTTCAATAAAAAAATCTATTTTAATCTTATATATCGATAATATAAATAAGAATTTATAGTTTTTTTCGATACAAGAGAAGTTCTAGTCATTTTCGTGATAAATGTCATTCCCGCTAATAAAACGATCATGATACTAATTAATTGTTTGCAAATTGGATAAGGAGAGGAAATTTAGTATGAGTAATCGAAAAACGGTCATTTTAACTTATGGAGCGCTATGTATTACGATGAATGTCGTGCTTGGGACGGTTATTTCCGCTTTGAAAATCCCACTATTATTTCTTGATACGATCGGAACGGTTTTAATGGCTGTCTTGTTTGGTCCTTGGTGGGGGGCACTAACAGGCTTATTAACGAATGTTGTTTTAGGTATGACAACGAGCCCTACAGCTATTTTCTTTGGTTTAGTCAATGTCGCCATCGCAATTGTCGTTGGATTTATGGCAAGAAGATTTAATTTTTCTAAATGGTATATTGCACTCATAACAGGCTTAATTCTATCAATTGTTGCACCACTTATTGGAACACCCATTGCAGTTGCGCTCTTCGAGGGATTAAATGGAAGTGGCTTTGATGTAGTTGTCTTATGGCTAAGAGCATCTGGTGAAACTGTTTTTGCTTCTACTTTTATTTCTAGAATTACAGGGAATATTGTCGATAAAATTACTACTTGCTTACTTGTTATGTTTATCATTGTTAAGCTGCCAATTTTCCAAAAAGTATATAAAGGAAAACATCACCATGCTGCGTAATAAAAGAATCCTTCTTGTTTCCCATTGCATCATGAACCAAAACACTGTTATTGAAGGAGAGGCACGGAGCTTAGGAGCCATTTCATCAGCAGTCGATTGGATTCAAACTGAAGGCTTAGGAGTCCTTCAGCTGCCATGCCCTGAATTCACTTTTCTTGGACTTGATCGGCCACCCATGACATACGAAGAATATGATCATGAAAAATATCGTTTGCATTGCCGAAAAATTTTACAGCCCATTATCGAACAATTAATGGAATACAAAAGATGCGGATATGAAATAACAGGCATTCTTGGAATTCAAAGCAGCCCTTCCTGTGACATGACAAGAGGTGTTTTTATGGAAGAACTGAAGAAACTTCTACTGGAACAGCAAATTCCAATTGAAACTCAATGGTTTCTACCCGATCAACAAGAACCGATCTTTAATCATAAAGAACATTCAATCAAATAAAGGACAAGGGAGCAGATCCCTTGTCCCTATTTTAGTTTCATATTTCCTCACTTACAGCTGCTTTTCTCATCTGTTCTTCTTCCCAGCCTTTACAAACATCAATCCATTGCTTAGCGTATGAATATTCAAACACTTCATTGCATGTTAACTCGATAGCTGAATTTGCACTTCCACATGCAGGAAAAACCGTTTTAAAGCGCTGCAAAGATACATCTAAATAAACATCCAATTCATTGGCCAATCCAAATGGACAAACACCCCCAACTGCATGTCCCGTTTGCTCTAAAACCTCTTCTGGTGACAGCATCCGCGCCTTTAGATTAAACATTTGGCGAAACTTTTTATTATCAATTTTTGCATCGCCAGCTGCAACAACTAAGATCGCTTTGTCATCCTCACCCCGAAAGGATAAAGTTTTGGCAATCCGAGCTGGAATCACGCCGATGGCAATTGCCGCTAGTTCTACTGTCGCACTTGAAACATCAAACTCCATTATATCTTTATCTCGATTCCACTGTTTAAAATGCGTTTTCACATTCTCCAACGACATCCTCTTCATCCTTTCATTATCATTATTATTGAGATAATATCATTTCTTAATCATAATAGGCAAAATAAATTCTTTTGAAATCTAAATCCCTATTACATGAATTATTCGTCTAGGTCAAGAGTCCTGCCCCCCTTGTCCCAAAATTCTCAATATACTATAATAATAGTAACGGCAAACCAATTGAAAAATTGGGACGCAAAGCCACAGGTCTAAGGCAAAATATTGCTAGGATGGCTGGGTTACCGTATTAATTCTGCAAAGAATTATATCGTAAAGGAGAGATTCAATATGTTCAAGAAAGGTTTTTTTGTCGTTCCATTTTTATTTACACTTCTATTTACACTAAGCTCACATACTTCTGCAAAAGAGCTTGATCCTCATGAAGTAACTTATCAAAATCTCTTAGATGCTATTACTAGTTACAAAAGCACGGCTACTTTTCCCTCTCAATCTATTTCCTATAAGGATGTTGGTTCGATCATAAATGAAGTTCTTGCTGATCATCCTGAAATCTTTTATTTTCAGCATGACGGAACAAAAATCTATTCCGATGGCAAAATTGAACTGAAATATAAATATTCTACTAGTAAAATAAACGAAATGGTAAAAAATCAAGATGCTAAAATAAATAGTATTCTTAAAGATACGATAAAATCAGGTTTCTCTGATTTTGATAAAGTGAAAGCAATTCATGATTATATTATCTTGCATACTGCCTATGACTGGGAAAATTATAATCAAAACAAAGTGCCTGAAGCTTCGTATACTCCATATGGACTGTTAATGAATGGCATGGCTGTCTGTGAAGGCTATTCCAAAACAATGAAACTATTACTAGAAAAAGTCGGAATTGAAACCCACTATGTTACTGGCAAGGCCAAAGAAGGGGATCATGCATGGAATTTAGTCAAAGTGGATGGAAAATATTTCTATATTGATACTACTTGGGATGATCCCGTTCCGAATAGAGCTGGAGAGATAAGCTATCAATATTTTCTTGTTCCTGCTTCTGTTCTAAAAAAAGATCATACATGGAATGAGAAACTGTATCCTGAAGCAAAGAGCAATAAATACGCGTATTTTCAAGAATTCTTTTCAGTTAAAGAATTAAACTCGTATTACTACTACTCAAACAGCAAGGATCAAAATAAGCTATACCGAATGAAAAAAGATGGCAGCGGGAAAACAAAATTACTTAATGTGAGCTCACCATATTTTGTCGTTACGAATCAAGCTATTTATTTTAGTAACTATTCAAATGGAGGCTACTTATATCGCTCGAATATCGACGGTTCGAAGCAAAAGCAGCTCAATAAAATTCACTCTATCGATCTTTATATTGAAAACAATAAACTCAATTATACGAATAAAACTACAGGTGCAAAAGGTTCACTGAAAATATCTTAATCTACTAACTATATAAGTGAAACACAAAAGTGAGGCTGTCCGATAAGTGCCTGGCTCTCTCCTCACAACACAATATATAGAGTAGCTTTTACTACTTTTTATCTATATAAAGTGTTGGAGGTGCCAGGCTCTTTGTTTTCGGACAGCCTCACTCTTTTTTATGAAATGGCTTTTCTTCGTTTAAATATCATCCAAATTCCAATAAGAATGAATGTAAGCCCTGCTAATGGTAAAGCAGCATTTGCTTCTTCCCCTGTTTGCGGCAATACATTTGTTGACTGTTTGCCTGGTTTGTTTTGTTTGTTTGGATCTCCTAGGCCAGCTGTATTACCCGGATTATTTGCATGATCGCTATTCGGGTTGCCAGCATTATTCGGATCTCCCGGATTATTTGAATTGCCTGTGCCATTTGGATTACCCGGATTATTTGGGTCTCCTGGCTTATTCGGATTCCCTGGATTATTCGGGTCTCCTGGCTTTTCTGACGGCTCTCCTGGTTTACCTGGCTCACCTGGTTTACCTGGCTCCCCTGGTTTTTCTGTTGGTTCACCTGGTTTTCCCGGTTCTCCTGGCTTTTCTGTTGGTTCACCTGGTTTTCCCGGTTCTCCTGGCTTTTCTGTCGGCTCTCCTGGTTTGCCTGGTTCTCCTGGTTTACCTGGTTCTTCTGGTTCCCCTGGTCCTCCTGGATTTCCTGGTCGATAATTTTTAACGGTGACCGTTTTTTCCACTTCATCAAGCTTCACCGAAATATTCTCAGAAGACTTCTGAATGACATAGCCTGCAGGTGCTTTTATTTCTTTCAGTTTGTAATTGTCGTAAGGCAAGTTTTCGAAAATCACTTTCCCATCTTTGTCAGATGTTTTGGTAGCAATTTTCTCATCTTTATTATTATAAAGCTCGAATTCTGCACCTTCTAGCGGTTTATTAGTAGAACCATCTACTTTAACAACGACTAGATTACCATTTCCTCTCTCATTGTCCTTTTCTACTTTTACAATAGCCGTTTGATTAGCGACAATTGTAAAAGCTACTGGGTTCTTATCTAATAAGTAATGTCTGGTGCTTTTGTTTCGATAAATTGATAATCGCCTGGCTCTAAGTTATTAATGATTATCTTTCCATCTTCATTCGTCATATGTGTACTTACTTTAACAAAATCTCCATTATCTTCACGCTGAAGCTCAAATTCTGCTCCTTGTAAGAAAAGAGTCTTGTCATCTTTGTCTAGTTTAGTTAACTCGACTGCTTGATGGATTTTTGCATTTTTGATTGTTACTGAAGTTACTTTATCTTTCGTAATTTTCGGATCCCCTACATTGACTATCAGTGGATTCGTACTATCAATTCCAACAACATATCCTTCTGGCGCTTTATCTTCTTTTAATACATATTCACCGTAAAGGAGCTTATCAAATTTAACTTTTCCGTCAGTACCTGTCGTTAATGTTTTAATAATTACCCCAGTTGTTTCATCAATTAATGTGAATGTCGCACCTTCTAGGAACTTTTCGGAATCGTTAGCATCAACCTTATTTACTTCAAGACTCCCAACTTCACCAGTTCCTGTTCCAAGTCCTGTCGTCCTTTTTACCGTTAGTGTTGATTTTGATTGTGTTACTTCAGTCGTAATTTGGTCTCCAGTAAAATGAATTTCATTATTAACCGTATCACCAACTTTTGCTAAAATAAGAGATTGATATTCTAAAATATATGGTTTGTCAATCTCTCCTTTGAAAGCAAGCTCAAAACCATCATTAATAAACTCAAGTGTATAATCTTCACCTTGCTTTAATTCAAGGCTTTTCGTTACTGTTCCATTCTTTGCTACAGTTGTTGAGTAAAGATGGAAGGATTGTTCTAGAAGCAATTGGTTCTCACTAGGCTTGTCGATGACTTTCGCATTTGACACTTTTGATTGTCCGAAGTTGATATTAACCGCCCAATCAATAATTTTCCCTTTTTGCTCCCCAGATTTCCCCGTATACTTTCCTCCATTTGGAACCGAAACACTTGCATTTAAGTCTGTAACTTTTTCTGTATCATTGTATAAAGTTGCCTTATTAGCATACTTATCAACAATCAGTTGATCCTTAAGGCTTGTCTGATACTCGATTAAATAAGCTGAATCAATTTCTTTCAGAAAGTTGACTTTAAAGCCCGGCTGACCTGTCGGATTCCAGACAACTTCATAATCACTATTTTCAACTGCCTCTTCCTGCTTGGTACCATTTGCTCCACCAGTTAAAATCATCTTGAACACTTTTAAGGAATTTTTATCCATTACTTGATCGCCTTGAATTTCATCCACTACAGAAGCTTTTTCAAGCGTTTTTAGATTATAGTTAATTCCTATATTCCATGTAATTTCCTTTGTTACAGCATTGTATGAACCATTTTTGAAGCCGTTTGCCTGTGTGTAAGTATCTGGTGTAAATGTAGCAGTAGATTCTTTGGACTTTGTTGAGTTACTTTCATCCATCCATGTCATACTTGCTTTATTGTTTAAAAAGTTTGTACTCTTATCATCTCGAAGATCATAATTAAAGTTTGTCTGATACTCGATATAGTGTGGTTTATCTATGTCATTTAAAAACTCAATTTCAAAACCATTTTCACCTTTATTCGTAAACTTATAATCTGTACCTTCTACTAGCTCTTTGCCTTGAGAAGTGATTTTTAAAGTTTCAGGAATTAATGTAAGACCCTTATTTGGAAATGTATCGACTAGCTTCACATTTTTCATTAAGTAGCTGTCAACATTGAAAGAAATGCCCCAAGTTGTCGTTTTCTTTCCATAATCCGTTTTTGGATAGTCTTTGAAATTAGATTTGTAAAGGATTTGCTGATAAATATCCCTTGTACCTGTCGTCTTTTCTATCCCTACTGCTTCAACTTCATTCGTTATTGTTACTCCATCAAATACACGATTGATGGCTTTCGTTTTGTAAGTAATTTTATACGCTTCTTCTATATCTTGATTGAATTGAAGCTCGAAACCGTTTTGATTGCCTTTAGATTTCTGTGTCACTGTATAATTCGAAACCACTACACCTGGGCCACTTTCTTTCCCATCAGCATCAATCGTTATTTTCCTTACTTCAATGGAATTGTCAACAAGCTCCTGCGTATTATTAAAGTAGTCCTTTAATAAAGCATTTGCTTTTACAATCGACTTTTCGTTGTAATTGTATTTGATCTCCCATGTAATTGTTTGTTTTGCTTCATCATAATGTGCTGATGTTTTTGCTAAGGCAACTCCACGTTTCACACCTACTGAAGCAGTTGCTTCTTTACTCGTAAAACCAGCACCTGATAAAATCGCTTTATTATCAAACTTTGTTCCATTTTGATCGGTAATCTCTGTTGTGTAAACAACACGATAAGCGGTAGAAATATCATTTTCAAAGCTGATTTCGAAATCTTGACCATCAGTCTTCCCAATAGTAAATCCAGTTGTTAGCTCGTCTCCTAATGTAACACTTCCATCTAATCTCGTAATCAACTTATAAACCTTTATTGATCCTGCTCGCAATTCTTGACCGTTTTGAATAGGGTCGCTTAATACTGCATTTTTGATTGTTTCTAAGCTTTTATTGAAATTAACTGTCCACTCAATTGTTTCTGTATTATACGCTCTGTTCGGAATCCCATTTTTATCAATGGTTGAACCGTTAGGATGAAAAATAATCGGAATATTTTTAGAGACTCCATCTTGAATGGGTGTGACTTTAACAATTTTGTCTTCTGTTACAACGACTGTTTCACTAATTTTTGATAGAACTTCCATCGTACCGCTTATATTGGAGTGATTTTCAATGAAATCATTAAAAATAACCGTTACTTGTCCATTTTTATTTACAGTGAACGTTCCTAAAGTATCAGCACCAAATTTAAGCGGTTCATTTGTTACCTCTTCATATACTTTAAGCTCAGGTGGCAAATTGAATTTAAATGTTGCACCAGCTTTGTAACCATGACCATCTTCAAGAGCCCATTTATAGTTCACTGCAATAATCGACTCTCGGTCAACACCAGTAATTGGATTTCCGTTCTTATCCTCGAAGCTTAATACAGCATCAGTTAAAATATTTTTCGTTATTTCTGTACTAGCTGCTTGCATAGTCGCTTTCGTTTGCTTTTTTACATCTGTTTCTTTTTCTAATTCTGTTTTACCTTCTTCTATTTCTGCTTTGTTTCCTTCTGTTGCTTCTGTTTCATCTTCAGTTTTTGTTGCTTCTTCTTCAATCTGTTTTTCTGCAGCTATTGCTTTAACAGCAAGAAACTCCAAACTCCCCACACCACTTACTGTTTTTCCTGGTAAAATCGTAACAGTAATCGTGCCATCAAGAGATGCTTTATAAGAACCAATCTTTTCTCCATCGATTGTTAAATCTCCGGATTGCTCAGCTTCCAATTTCACTTCGGATGGAAGATGAAATGTATAGATCTCCTCAGTTTCTTTTTCACCTGCTGTAAACAGCCAATTAAACTTTACTTTTACTTTCGTTTCGTCAGCTGCACCTGCATCAATTTGTGCCTCGCCTAATGTAAATGATTGGCTGCTAACATCTGTATTTGCACTTGCTTGCAATGATCCAAGAAAACTATTTAATACTAATAGAACCATTAACGTAATAATACTTAACTTTTTCATAGAAACCTCCTTACTATCCACCATTCTGCTTAAGCTTTGCTTGGACGATGA
Source organism: Cytobacillus sp. Bva_UNVM-123 (assembly GCF_046351715.2). Taxonomy (NCBI): domain Bacteria; kingdom Bacillati; phylum Bacillota; class Bacilli; order Caryophanales; family Bacillaceae; genus Cytobacillus; species Cytobacillus sp. Bva_UNVM-123. The sequence continues at coordinate 612,323 of NZ_CM177772.1, read as the reverse complement.
GCCGATCTTCCGGATTTTTTTTGCCAATTGGTGTACATGTAACTAAAGTAAGATATGGTTCCTTTTTATCTGAAAGAACTCCTACTTCTGTACGGTTAACAACAGAAGTTTTGACAATGACAAATTCATATTTACCCGTTTTTGTTTCAATTTCAATTTCATCATATGACTCTAACTCATCTAATCGATTAAATTGTTTTCCATAAACAATTCCACGATGTCCTGCTAGCCCGACATTATGAACCCCGAATTCCTTTTCCGGTTCAATTATGCCTGTTCCTTTACTTAAAGATGTTTCCTCTACACCTTCAAAAATGAGCATTTCCAAATCGATTTTTGGAATCCGGATAACTCCTCTTGCTCCATCTAAAATCTGTAGCTGGTTATCGTTTACTTGTAGTTCTGTCATTTGTGCAGCATTTTCTTGTAAATTTTCATCACCTAGTTGCTGAAAAGCTTGAATAAGCTTTTCTTGTCGTACATCTGATGCTTCTTTTTCAATTTGAGGATAAAAAACCAAAATCAAACCTACAATGACGGAAACAAGGCCAGCTACAAGACGTAAATGAAAAACTCTCTTCCAGTCTATGTTTTGGATCATCTCCCCTCCTATCTCTTCTCTCTCTATCAAGTTTAAAAATAGGCTAAGTAATAGTATTTCTAGTAAATTTAGTGCCATTGTAATAGCTGTAAAGAAATACCTAATTTAGTTTATATTTTCATACTGAACAACTTCTGAACAAAAAAAGCTCTCAAAAATTGATTTTCATCAATTTCGAGAGCATATATCCTTCGTTAGCACTATAAATAATGTCAAATTAGGCCTAACCTAACAATATTCCTTATCACAAACTAGTACGTGTAGATTAGTTCAATGTAAATAGCTTAATACTGGGAAAACAGCTCTTTTATAATAAAGTATGACTGCTTAAGCCGTTCCTCATATTGAGGCAAGTCCCAATTTTCCCATGAATATCCTTTCAGCTTGTCTAAATGATGGCTATTCATGACAGGGAAAGTATCGATCACTTTATCTTTTTCATTAAAATAAAGTGCACCAATATAGATTTCATCGACAATTGTGCTTGCGTTCATCCCATTTTCATATATATCTCCAATAAACTCCTTTTGGCTTGGGTCCTTTGCTTGAATTAATAGCCATGGAATTCTTATTTCTAGTAGTCCTTGCTTATCTAGATAATAATCAGCTAATGAGTCATAGTTCTTTGCAGCAGGATTTCCATTTCCTTCTTTAAGCTTTCCTGTTTCATAAGCGCTGAAAGGGAGAGTAGTGCCTTGTTGTGGCAGAGCTAGCTCTTTGTTTAATGCATATTCGATCGGTTTGAAATTTCCACTGTTCTTCTCAGACTTTATCGGGTCGACTTGAAGAAGCTTCAATTCATAGCCATATTGAAACGTAAAAAAGTCATAGTAATTGTCAATCAATACGCGGGATTCTTTCTCATCAAAATTAACGATGAAATCAATCCCATCTTCAAAGGTTAGATCATCATTGCCACTCATAAAGTGATTTCCTTGATTCGGAACGATATTTAATAGCAGCATTGGATAGCCTTTTGTTTTCTTTTCCATATCGAGACGAATGTATAAATAACGTTCATCATGATCAACATATAAGGCTTTTAAATCTCCCGCTTGCTTTTCATAAAGTGGTCCGTTCTTCCAATCATCTACATGGCCATCTACTTTAATTTTATGACGATCAAAGCTTAACAAACCGAATTGCTGTTCATTCGTTTGTGCATTTGACCAAAATGGACGTCGATTCGGGTTATCGTAATCCATCGTATTCCATGTTCGTTTAAACCATTCATCCTGCCATGTAAAAATTAGTCCGCCTAATAGTTTTTCTGCGGTAATGTCTTCAAATAGGCGGCTGACAATTTCCCCTTGCTCCTGCTCAGATAAATAGCCTTGATTCCAACCGAAAGGATTTTCGTGCGTTAATCCACGAGAGCCTGGCACACCGAACTCAGCAACTAAAATGGGTGTTCGATGAACCTCATGCAATTCTTTTAAATATGCGGCATAACTATTATGCTCACCACGATGGTCAACAAACTTTTGATAGGAATCTTCAAAATTAAAAAAGTCAGGATAGTACGGGTAAATATGATAGGAAGCGAATTGCTGCGTTTTATTCGCTTCTCCTTTTGTATAAATGACATTCGGATCGACACTAACTAAATCCTCGTCCTTATTTGGCTCTGCCGGATGATCCAAAATATCAGTCGTCACCCAATTCGTAAAGCTCATCGGGCGAATCCAATTGTAATGGTCCCATTCATATTTTGTAATCGCATCCATTTGTAATGCCAGCCAATGCTCGAATGCCGTTGCATTTTTCGTTTCGAAAAATGTTCCTTTATAATCGCCTATATTAGCATAGACTTCATTCGTATTCAGCACCATATGGGGGTACCACTCGATCCCAAGAATCCAACCAATTACATACTCAGATATGTCAGCGCGATATACACCAGAAGCATGACCAGGCTTAGCTTCAACAATTTTGTTACCGTGAATGACATCAACCATTTGCTTCATTTCATTTTGAAAATCAGCCATCGTTTCTTCATTGAAGGCTTCCTTCGTTTCTTCTAATGCTTCCTCATTAATCCATACACCATGGAACACATAAATTTTTTCCTCATGTGTTTCATTATAACGCTTTAAGGCATTATAAAATCCTGGTGGATGGAGTGTATATACACGAATAGTATTCGCATTCATTTTCCCAATATCTTCAAACCATCGATAATAATCCTCTTCTGTAATCGCCGCTTCTCCAGGAAAATGGCCTGGCTTCGCCATCCCAATATTGACACCTTTAATCGTCATTTTTGTCCATTTTCCGTCTTTTAAAATTTCAAACGAATCATTTTCAATCCGTGCATTGTATTTCAATCCAGTTGCTGAAGCCTTCTTCTCCTCTTGTTGCGGTTCAGAAAATTTCTCCAAAATCGTTTGTACCATTGGCACATACACCGACCAATAAAAAGCATGATCCGAAAACTTTTGTGCATATTTATAGAATGTTGCTAACCCACTCAATTGAAAAAACTTTGGAGCTCCCGCAATATCATTATAATCTCCTGCAAAATAATAGCTTTCTGCTGCACCATGCTCACTCGTTAGCACTGCGGCAAAGCTCTGAGGAATCCCATGCTCTTGTAGTAATCTTTTGCCTTCCTTCGTTAAATCCCAATCATAATTAGCCAGCACTGTTGATGTACTTTTCGGCTCAACAATATCAAACCAATATTTATAAACGGTGCTATCAGCTATGCGAAAGAGCTTCTTCCCCTCCTCCGTAAATGAGAGCTTAATGCCTTTACTCGTTACATGCTTGTCCAACTCTAGCACGACAACTTCATAGCTGAAGTCATTCACTAGCAGAAAGCCCTCACCGCTATATGACCATGATTCACCAAATTCATCCATGATCCATTTCGGAATTTCCGTATTTTTCTTTGGATCTAATTCATTGAAATAACGTCCTGTCCAACCTGACCAATCAACTCCTAAATAATCGGTGACACTCTCCCTTACACTTTCCTTCGTAGGAGAAGCAAATGTATTGTATTCAGCAATAAGCAGGCTTTTTTTCTTTTGATTTAGGCGATCAACAATCGCAGACCATTCGTTTGCCTCAAGCCCGCCATATATTTTCCCTGATCGTGCACCTTCACGAGACTTCTCAATCCATGGAAAATCCTCTTCATATACTCCGTAAGTATCAGCTAAATAAATCACATCATATCTATCATAGTTTTCCGGAAGAGTACGAATCTCATAGTCTTTCTCTTTCATCTTTGGAACAAAGCCGAAGTAATCCACATTCGATTGGTATTGTTTTTTTTCGTTATTATCATATTTAAAATGATTTAATAACCAAGTAATCCCTAAATGTTCCCGATACGTTTCATCTGGAACTGTTTTATCGATAATCGCCATTTGCAGCTTCTTCTCTGGCTCAATAGCCCATATAATTATTGGTAATAGTACAATTAATAGTAAACAGATTCCATAGATATAGAAGCGTTTCATGATGACATTCCTCTCTTGGAAAGCCCTGCTCGCTGCATATTGCCCCATTCCCTCTTTCTAAACATAAAGCGAATAATTCCTTCACATCTCCATAATAAAGTTAAAGGCTTATACCAGAAGATTTCTAACAAAGCTAATATGAGTAGGCGAAATACTTCACGGATTTTCGGATATTTATTCATACTCCATGCCTCCAATAAAATGGAAGCTGCAGAAAAAACAGACCCATACAAGACGAACAGTAAAATTAATAAAATTGCGAACTCAAAATAAATATCTCCGAGGAAATAAGCAATAACAATATACACATATCCGCCCAATTCAATAATTGGACCAAAACACTCAACAAGCCAGAAATAAGGGAAAGCAATCATTCCGATTCCCCCATATTTCGGATTAAACGTCATTTTTTTATGCGTCCATAAACTTTCAATTAAGCCTTGATGCCATCGTCTACGCTGTTTTCTTAAAACAGCAAAATTTTGCGGCGCCTCTGTCCAGCATACTGGATCTGGAACAAACTCAATTCTTTTCTTAAGCTTCCTCTCCTTAAGCATGCGGTGGAGTTTAACAACTAATTCCATATCCTCACCAATCACATCCTGCGAATAGCCGCCTGCTTCCACAGCCCATTTTTTCGAGAACACACTAAAGGCACCTGAAATAATCAGAATTAAATTAAATTTGCTTAACGCAATTCTTCCCATCAGGAATGCACGCAAATATTCGACAACCTGCATGGCCACAAGGTAATTTTTTGACAGCCCTGTTTCAAAAATGGCACCGAGCTTAACATTAAGCCCATTCGCAATGCGAATATTTCCACCTGCCGCAATCACTTCTTCATTTGATAAAATAATCGGCTTCATCACTCGTAACAGGGCATTTTCTTCTAGGATAGAATCCCCGTCAATGGAACAAAAATAAGGATATTTAGCAATGTTAATCCCTACATTTAACGCATCCGCTTTGCCGCCATTATCCTTTTCAACTAAAAACAAATTAGGGTGAATTTCAGATTGGAATATTTGCCTAATTGGTTTCGCTGTTATTTGCGTTCTCACTGTTTTATTTATCCACTTCATTTTGAATTGCTCAATAACAGTTTGCTGAGTAAGGTCTGTCGAACCATCGTTTACAACAATAATTTCAGTCTGTGGATAGCGCAGACTAATTAATGAATGAATGCTGTCAATAATGCCAACTTCTTCATTATAGGCAGGAACGATAATCGAAACAGGCTTCGTATAGATCACATCAATATAATCTTCATCAAGCTCCTCTTTATCGAGTAAATATTGCTTTCTTAATCGCGCAATCGCAAAGACTAGCATACTGCTATATATCAAAATCACAATGACCATATAGAAAAAAATGAAGCCCCCGAAAAACTGCATGAAAAAATTTAATATTGTATTCATTCTATATGACGCCCCTTCTCCAGCACCTCATATGCAGCATCGATTGCATATGGATCTGTTGCTGTTTCTATAAAGGACTGCAACCTTATCTTCCCATCCTTGCCGCTTCCGATTGTTTTCGCTGCATGTGAACGGACCCACCATGATTCGTCTTGCAGCAGCTTTTGCAATATTGGAAATGTATTAGAGAGCGGTAAATTCCCCAATAACTTCGCAACCATTAATCTTTCCTCCCAAATAGGCGAGGAAGCAAAAGGTAAATACTTGTCCATTTTTTCAATATAGCCAATTTGCACAATCGCTTTCAATGCCCGAATACGAATCTCAGCATTTTCATGCTCTAACCGTGATTCTAAAAAGGGCAGATACTCTGCATCCCGTTTGACACCTAATAGGTCAATAATTGAATATTGACATGACAAAGGTAATTCTTCCATACACTTCATCAGTTTTTGGAGAGTTCGATTATTTACACTAATAAGCAGTTTTTTAAATTCATATTCAGAAAAGGTTGCTGATAAGTTTAGAACTTTATTCAAAAGCCGCTCTGGCTGAAGCAAGGAGTAGATTTTCAATAGTTGAAAGCTTTCTTCTTTTGATAACCGCCTTTCTTCAAGCTTTACACATTCATGACTAAGACTTGTCATCTGGAAATCAATAATTCGATATAATGCGTTCATTCTTACACTCCATCTTCTATGTGTAAGCAGCTTTTGATAATGCAGCTTTAAATATTGATTCGCAAACCGTTTAATTTTTTCTTGAATTTCCTCATTGGATATATTCTTTAAATAGGCAAGAAAAATTTCTTCTACCCCAGCAATTTCATATATATTTTTTGGAATAAATTCAGGCGCGAATTCGATTGTACCGCGGAAATAGCGATACCATTTGTCTTCTGTTGCATTCATATAGCTCTCTTTTTGCTTTGTATGAAAACCTTCCACTATGCGCTTATAGGCCATATACATACTAAAGGCAATTAGCATAATCATTAGCGAAATAATTACCCTTATCAATATGTTAATAGAGATAATCATTATGACCATAGCCTTTCAAATGTTCTTTTTATTTGTGCTTCAAATAATCGTAAATTAAATGGTTTAATTAAATAATGATCAACCCCATTTTCATAAGCATAAATCATATCCTCCTCAGACTTTCTCTTCGTCATCATAAAAATATGGAATCGCTCATGATTAGGGAGCTTTTGTATCCTATGCAAAATGTCTAAACCATTTTTTCGCGGGAGAATATCATTCATGATGATAATATGAGTATGGCTAGAGGTAAACCACTCTGTTTGAAGAAATTCATAACCATCTTGAAATGCTTTGATTACGAGATTGAAATGTTTGACTGCTAAGTTTTCTAAAGATGAATGAAGGACTTGACGAAAAATCTCATTTTCCTCAATAATGCTAATTTTTATTTTTTCCGGTTCTTTTTCTTTATGTTCTACGATATATTCAACTTTCCATGCACCTTTTTTACGAGAAGCGAGCAGTGCTCTTTGCCCATTAAGGATTAATTGCTCTAACTCTACCTTTCCATTCCCTATTTCAGCAATACTTGCAGAAAAGGCTATTTCATATTTTTCAAATAGTGGAATATTCTTGTTGCTTCTAGCTGCAGAGATCCTTTGGAAAAAGGCATTAGCCTCTTCTTCTCCGCTTAGTGCTAAGAAAATGCACCATTCCAATCGTCGGTTTGGTAATTTGTATAAAACATCTGTTTGTCTAGTCATCTTTTGTAAAAATCCGGTTATTCCCTTTTCTGCTTCATTGACATCATCTTCATTAAAAACGACTTCGTCAAAAACAGTAAGAAAGATAGCCGTAATGGTCGTACGAGAGCGAACAACATTCGCTTTTAAGACATTAAAAAATGCCTTCATTTGTCTTTCATTAAACGAGTTTTCAGTCGGTTGAACATAATCCTTTTTTGCATGATTGTTATTCATATTTTTCACCTATCATTTTTTTGTTAGAAAACCCTATGTTCATATTACTATTTTTATACGAAACAACTAAAATAAACAACATCTAAACATTAGAAAAACTTGGCATTCGCCAAGTCCTTTCGGCGAATGCCCTAGCTTTTCTTATGCGATATTATTAGCCGTAATTTTATTTGAATTTCATTTTTACTTTAATACGTTAATAAACTTAAACTTTCCTAATAGCAAAAAAGCTTGGACTTGCCAAGCGGTATCTCCTATCGATTTTCCCTTTAATTAGCTGTAAGATGACCATAACCTGTCCGCTTTTCCCGCAGGAGTCTTCGCGTCTTCCACTCCAATCAACTCAGCGCAAAAATTAGTATGAACTTTGAGAAGGCTTATCTTGCCATTTTTTTAAGTAAACGTTTATACAACTGTTCGATTTTATCAGGTATGATAATTCCTAATTCATTGATTAATCTTTCACTAATTAGTTCATATAGTTCCTCAAGCTTTTGGAGGCTGCCCATTTTGCCATAGTGCGCCAAAAGCTCGTACATATATGTTTCATTATAAATATCCAGCGCCAACATTTTTTCTAAGCTTGCCTCTAACAATGGGCTTTGATCATCTACATACTTTTCTAATTCGACATATTTTTCAAGGGCATGGAGGACGGACTTTCTGATCCGTTGTTGAGCTTTAATGGCCCATGCATAGTTTTCTTCTTCTAAATAATCTCCACTATATATTTCGAGAACTCTTTTTACATATTCAGAACTAATTTCTGTAGATTTTACTATTTCTTCTAATTCATAAATATCGCTATGAAAAGGAACAGATAGAATATAACATTCATTTACTAATTTAATTGGGTTCTCAACATTATTTTCTTTCAATACTTTCCTCAAGTGATAGACAGTTGTATGAAGCAATACCATCGATTTGCTTATGTCCATTTCTGGCCAAAGCTCTTCTATTATTTGATCTTTGTGAACAGGACTTTCTCGATAATGCCAGAGGAAAACAAATAACTCTTTCACCTTCTTAGTTCGCCATTTAACGACATTCTGCATAGAATCAATCAGTCGAAAGCTTTTCATCGTATAAACGTATAATGTCTTCGCTGTTTGCGGTGTTAAGTCTTTTTTTGCTTTATTTAAAGCAAGCTTTTCTTCTGTCTTTAACACTGCTTTTTTTAAACGATCCAGACGAACAGGCTTCAATAAATAATCAATCGCATTAACCTCAAAAGCTTCTAATGCGAATTCTGGATATGCTGTGACAAAAATAATCTCAATATGGCTGTATATTGCCGTTATTTTTTCAGCATATTCAATTCCATGAACATCTCCCATATTCATATCTAAGAAAATAACTTCCGCTTCTAACTTTTCTATCTTTTGAAAGGCAAGCTCCGGATCTTGGAATTTTCCAACGATATCAATGCCTTCCATTTTAATCAATTGCCTTTCCAACACATCTAAAGCAAGCAATTCGTCATCAATTAACAGCACTCTCATCCACTTTTCACCTCGGGCAATCGTATTAATATTTTCGTGCCTTTCCCTTCAGTGCTTTCAAGCTCAAATGTCGCATTTTTGATTAATTTTAATTTTCTAAAAGGATTTGTGAATCCAATCCGAGTATAACGTTCGTTCAGCAGTTCAACTTGTTTTTCAAGAGGGATTCCTACCCCATCATCCTCAATGATAATTTCAATATCATTTTTGGGCTTTTTAATAGATAAGCGGACAGTGCCCCCATCTTTCTTTTTAGCAATTCCATGTTGAACAGCATTTTCAATAAGAGGCTGAATCGTCATCGATGGGATAAGTCCTTCAATCGTCTCATCTATGTCATACTCGACTGTTAATCTTTCACCAAACCGCATTCTTTCAATCGCCATATAGGCATAAACTAATTCCAACTCATCTTCTAGCTGAATGAGACTATGATGGTTTTTATAATCTAGCTTCGCTCGGAAGTAAATCGCTAAATATTGCAATGCTTCTCGTGTTTTTTCTTCGTCTTTATAGCTGAGTCCAATGATCGTATTTAATGTATTGTATAAAAAATGAGGCGTAATTTGCGCATTAAAATAGCTTAATTCATAATTTATCGCTTCCTGCGAAGACTTTTTCACTAATAAAAGCGACTCTATTCGCATTTTTATTTCTTCCATATTAATGGGCTTTTGTAAGAAGTCGTTTGCGCCTAATTGGAAGGATGTAATTAAGTCTGACATTTGCCCAGCAGCCGTTAAGATTAAAATCGGAAGTTCAACAAGGTCATAGTCTTGGCGAATTTTTTTACACACTTCAAAGCCTGATATTCCAGGCATCATCAAATCGATAATCATTAAATCGATCGTTTCCTGCTTTATTATTTCAAGAGCTTCTTCTCCAGTTTCAACGGCAATGACTGTATAGTCTAATGAACTTACGACGTTAAGAATAACCTTCAAATTTGCATGTTCATCATCAACTACTAAAATAGTAAACCCTCGTTTCCCTTCTCTTTTTTGCGGAAGGACTAACTGTACAGCTTCATTATCAGTTTTATCCATTTGGATAAGTGGACGTTGTCTCGTTAATGGGACATTTTCAATATTTGCTAATTGCTGCTCATTTGCTAAAGGAAGAGTAAACGTAAAACAGGAGCCTTTATCAACTTCAGAGGACACCCAAATTCGACCGCCCGAAAGTTCAACTAATTGTTTCGTAATACTTAAGCCTAGCCCTAGACCTTCCGTTTTTAAGAATTCACTATTTTCAATTTGATAAAAAGCAGAGAAAATCCGCTCAAGCTTTCCTTTATCCATTCCAATTCCTGTATCTTTAATAGAGATTTGCATTTCCTTATTAACAACTTCTGCAGAGATGATGATTTCCCCGAATAGCGTAAACTTAATCGCATTATGGATAAGATTAAAATAAATTTGATTGAATCGAGATTCGTCTACAAAAACAAGCGGCAGATCCTGTGGTATGTTATTTATTAGCTTGACTGTATGACGATTAGGCAGCAAATATGACATTTCTTTCATAATATTCTCTACGATATGAACGTTAACAGGTGTAGGGAAAAGCTGAACTTCTCCTCTCTTACTATTTCTGGCATATAAAAGATCTTCTACTAATCTAGCTAGTCGCCTTCCTACTTTATGAATTAACAAAACACTTTCTTGTTGTTTTCTCATAAGTGGCCCCTCAGCGCCTTCCATTAACGACTGTGAAAGATTTACTATCCCATGCAATGGCGTTCTTAATTCATGAGAAGTTTTTGCTAAAAACTCATCTTTCAGTTCATCGAAATAAAGCAATTCTTTGGAAAGCTCTTCTCCCCTCTTATATGCAGCCTGAGAACGGAAACCTATAAGGGATGATATACTAACAACCGTCGTTAAAAATAAGAAAAATGGAATAATGCCAATATCAGTATCAAAAAGAAAATTCATGCCAAGTAAAACCCCATAACATGAAAAAGACGTAACGATAACAAATACATATTCAGATCCCTCTATCTTATTTAAGAGAGCATTTATTAAGATCGAAAGGATATAAATATAGCTAATGACTAAAACAAACACAATTTCAATTTGGATATATTTTAATGGAATGCTATCAAAGCTAAATGGTTTTGGTAGAGCAAAAAGGAAAACTTGAATACTTAGCATGATGCATATAAGCGTAACATCCCTTTTATTCGCATAAGGCTTAAAAAAGCTATTAATAAATAACAGCAAGAACAATACTGCAGTATGAATCAAAAACAACTGTAAATTCACTTGAAATATCGGACTTAAATGAGGCAATAATGAAAGTAATAATTTCTCATTAATAATAGACCCATATAATCCTAACAATAGACAAAAAATACTAAAGTATAATTCATAGCTCTTTCTTTGTTGGAAATAAGCGGAAAAATTAATGATGAACAATAATAAATAACCAGAAATAGGGATGGCATCTAACAATCTATTTAAATCATTTTTGGCAATGATTTGATCATTTTTGCCAAAAATGATTGAGTTAACAATGCCTCCTGTTGGATATTTATAATTAGCAACTTGAATAACTACCTCAATACGTTTATTAATGCTTTCCGCATGCACCATATATCTAGTATCACCAAACCGATAAGCATTTCGGTCTTCTGTTGGGTTCCCACTGGCTCCAGCTTCAACCCCATTAATATATATTCGATTAGAATATCGAATGGTTCCGACCATTAAGCCATATGTGCAATCAACAGGAACTTCAATCAAAAGATGATATGTACCATATGGATGGTTACTAGAAATATACTTATTCCAATTTCCAGGGACATCAATATTTTCTACCTTTAGTTTTTCATCGCTTGCATTTGGAATGATTAACTTTCCAGGGTATAAAGTCCAGCTTCCATTAAGCTGTATGGTCCCATCTTCATCAAAATCCCAAGCGCTTAAATCGATAACACCATCTTTAGCTGTAGGTTGATTCGGGCTAAATACCGTATGAAAATCGATTAAACTAAAAATGGTAATGATAAAAATAAAAATGGATCCTATTATTGATATTTTCCTCGACAAAATGAATCACAACCTATATTTTTAAAAATGAATGGGTCATTTTTATACGATTGACAAATAAGATCCCTAATACTACGATTGTATACACATTACTAATTATTGTTAATTAGTCCATTTCTCCTAATAAAAGATAATAGATTACTATTTTTGAAAGAAGGTTCTATTATGATCCGAGCCATTCTCGTAGATGATGAAAATATATCGCTTGAGCTTATGGAAAGGAGACTTTTAGAAGTAGGCGGAGTAGAAATTATTAAAACCTTTTCAGATGCAGAATCCGTAAAAAATGAACTAAAAGAGCTTAACTTTCAAGCGGTTTTTTTAGACATTGAAATGATTGGATTAAGTGGTCTAGATCTAGCTGAAATCATTCAGGAATGGGATAGCAATATTCACATTGTTTTTGTTACCGCATTCAAGGATTATGCCGTTCAAGCCTTTGAACTGCATTCAATCGATTATTTACTAAAGCCCGTTTCTAAGAAACGGCTTGAAAAGACAATTAGTCGAATCCAAACAGCGATTGAAAGGAAGCAAAAGGAACCGATTCTGCAAAAACAAATCACTCCTCCTCTAATGAATGTACTTTGTTTTAATGACTTTACTGTTTATTGTCAGGAGGAACCCGTTAACTGGAAGACTGCAAAAGTAAAGGAGCTTTTAGCTTTTTTCATTACACATCTTCACACATATGTAAATAGAGATATAATTATCCATTCACTATGGCCAGAGCTTGATTATAATAAAGCAAAAATCCTACTTCATACGACTATTTCTCATTTAAGAAAAGCGTTAGATTCCAAAGGCTATAGTCAAGCGCTAAAATTTTCAAACCAAAGCTATATGTTAGACATCGATCACTTTTACTGTGATGCGATTGAATTAGAAAAATCCATTCATAATCTCCAAAATCTTACGATTAATGAGATCGAAAGTACGATTCAATTATATACGGGTATGTATTTGGAACGAAATGGATATGAATGGGCCGAAAAGAAAAAACAAGAAATAAATCAAGCTCATCTTCAGCTTGTTCAAAAAGCAATTGATCATTATACACTTATGAAAGAACCTTACAAAGTCATACAATATTTACAAAAATTTTTAGCATACAGCCCTTATTCTGAAAACGCACTTAAGCAATTAATGCTCATGTATATTGAATTAGGAAATCGTGGAGAGGCTGTGAAAGTCTATCAAGAATTTTCAACCCTTTTACAACAGGAACTTGGCATTTCTCCTGACAGTTCTACTACATCTCTTTATGATTCAATTTGTTAAATTAGAAAAGCACAAATTCATATGAGGATGAGATATGTATTAATCTTCTCACCCTCCTTTATTCACTATTTTCCATTGAAAAGTAATATATTTGGTAGCTTTTCGAATGTTTTTTTGCATAAAGCATAGCGCTATCTGCAAACTTCATTAGCTGATCTTGATAAATACTATGCTCAGGGTAAATGCTAATTCCTATTCTCGTACTAGCATGAAATCGGTGTGAATCAATCACAAACGGTTTTTTAAACAAATCGATAATCGATTCAGCCACTTCCTCTAATTTTTCGATTTCCTCCAGCAGAATGACAAATTCATCGCCGCCAAAACGAAATACACAATCATTATTAGGAAAAAGAGTTCTTAATCGCGAGCCGATTTTTTTTAATAATTTATCCCCTACTAAATGTCCATAACTGTCATTAATATATTTAAAGTGATTAATATCCATAAATAAAACAGCAAACTTTGATTTTTTATCATTAGCGAATAAAATGGATGAATTAAAAGCAAGATTTAACCTTCGACGATTAGACAAACCTGTTAATTCATCATGCAACGCCATATACTTCCATTTTTCGGCATTTAGAGCCTTCGTTACATCAGTTAGAAATAGTAAGTATTGATACGGTATCCCTGACTCATCTAGCAGCGGGTAAATAGTAGCATTTACCCAAAACACCTCTCCCCTCCCACCTTTTATCGATATTTCCCCTGTCCAGTTTTGCCCTTTGCTAACTTTTTCTATTATTTCCTGATAAAAGATTTCAGTGTGACAGCCCGAATGCAGCACTTTATAATCTTGTTCCATTAATTCATCGAAGGAGTAAATTAGCGTGTTGCAAAACAAGTTGTTCACTCTCAAGATTTGTCCTTCAGCATCAAGCAAAATGAGCATGATTAACTGATTTATTGCTTGATTAACTATTTGTAGTTCTTTATTTGTTAAAGTATCAAAAAAGTCATGTTGCTCCACCATCGTACCCCCTATGGTTTCATCTTTTCCTTAATATCATAAAATGATCTATAGCTTCCGTTTGCTGTTATATTTATATTTACCTATTGCCTTTTATCATATAATTTTATACTTGCAGTCCTCTTAAATTTTTCTTAAACTTCTCTTAAACATCATAAAAGCCAAAGCGCCTTGGTCTGCGTCATACGAACTAAACCTTAACTTTTGAAAAAGCGATACCTCCTATTGAAGTATCGCCATTCATTCATATCATTAGCCTTTTATTTAAAATGTTTAAATTTAAAATCGCCTGTATGGGAAATCTTAACATTGACATCTATTGATTGAATTGATTCAGGCGTTAAGTGATAGGTTTGATTTTCAAAAAGCTTTTTCCATTTTCTAAAATTTTTCCGATAAACGACTTCCTCTAAATTATATACATCTGCTCCCTTATGAATTCCGTATGTCAAGGAGTCTCTTATTTCTTTCTTTACTCGCTTCTTAATTTCTTTATTCAATGTTGATAAAGCGACATCTTCCTCCATATTGACAACGTTCGCTTTTGCTTTTATCTTTATATTGAATCGAACGCCTCCATTTGAGAAAACCGGTTTAATCTTCACTTTAGGCCTCGTAATAGATACGACTACATCTTGATGTTCCTCCCCTTTTAAGATGAGGGGCGCTCTTATTGTTTTCTTTGTAACCCAGCGAAGACCAACCATTTCTTTACTTGAAAGCTTGCCTTTTAGTTCTTTATTTTTTAATAAATAAACTCCATCAAGCTTTGCTGTATTCCTCTCTTCCTTTTCACCCTTCCACACAGCTTTTTCTAATTTTAGTAATGGCAGCTTTACCGTCATGCCAGGCTCATTATAGTCTACAAAAAATCGTTGAATTCTTAACGGTGGTAAATAGGAATGGAGCTTATAAACTTCTCTTGGATTGTAGAGGCTCGTTTGGGAAGGTGAACCAAACAAACTAGTGACTAAAAGGATTTTATCCATCGGTTCACTTGTACCATATACCCAAGCGGTCTCTCTTATTTGCTGGAATCTTAAAAGACTGTCATTCACTTTATGAATCCCCATTTTCAAAACCTTTTCAGAATAAATGATGACCGCAATATGGCCCCAATAGATGGGCTGATTTGATTTTTGATAAAAATCATTCATTGCTGTATTGATTGTTTTTCCATATCCTTTCGTCACCCATACTGGGGTAGGAACAGCTTGAGCCCCTTCTTGCTTCGCGATTCCCGAAAATGACATAACATGACCGTATATAACGTAATGATCATTTTCATGATCAATCCCAATAGCTGAAATATAGAGTAAATTTTGTACATCCTTCGCATCCCAGCATCCAGATAACGTTAAGGTTGTAAAAATGATTATCGTCCAGCTTACAAACCTTTTCATCATCCTTTATCCTCTAGTCTTGTCTTGTCTTTCGTTCGAAGTATGTCTGCACGCTTTTTCTTTAATAAATACGGTTTTATAAAAACACCTGTAAATAAATCCTTAAAAAAAATAGGAGAGATTGGAGCTAAATATGGAACCCCGAATGATTGCAATCTTGAAACGTACAGAACAATTGAAAATATACCTAGAAAAAAACCAAAAAGTCCTAAAATCGATGAAAGAAGTAATATCCATAAACGCATGATACTAACGGAAGCGGCTAAAGATTGATTAACGAGTGTAAAAGTTGCAACAGCTGTCACACCAGATACAACTAACATGGTAGGCGAAGTTAGCCCCCCTCTTATTGCTGCATCGCCAATGATCAATCCGCCTACTACTGCAAGGGTTTGTCCAATAGCTCGCGGTAAAGTAATCCCTGCTTCTCGAAAAAGCTCGAACAAAGTTAAAACAAGGAAAGTTTCCAATGGTGGCGATAATGGCAGCCCTTGCCTAGAAATCGTAATTGTCGCCAAAAACGGAAAAGGCAATTGCTCCAGTTGAAAGGAGACTAAAGAAATATAAAAGCCTGGTAAAAGTACCGATACAGTCAATCCAAGAAATCTTAAAATCATCTCAAAATTAACATAATAGTATGGGACATGACGATCTTCTGCCGCTGATAGGAGATGGGTTAAATTCCCAGGCCCAACAATGGCATTTGCTGCGCCATCAACTAATATGACAAACCTTCCTATGTCTAAGCTCGCAACGAGAAAATCTGGTCTACCACTATAATCTAAAAGAGGAACTATTGAAAACTTATGTTCAATTAAAGTGTCTTCTAATTCAGCTGTTCCTAGTACAACATTAACATCAGCCATCGAAGATAACTTTCTTCTTACTTCCTCGACAATACTATTATTTATTACATCTTTTACATATAAAAGTGAAACTTTCGTTTTTCCTCTTTTGCCTAGTTCAAATGATTCATTTACAAGTGTTGAGGTTTTGTAACGTTTTCTAATTAAAGCGATATTCGTACAGATGTCTTCAACTAAGCCATCTCGAGGCCCTCGATAAGAGACTTCTGAACCTGTTTCCTCTGTTTGACGATTCGGGATTTTTTGCAAGTTGAAAGCAAATAAGGCTCCTAAATGTTCAAAAAGAACAAACACATAGCCAGAAAAAAGTTTCTCTGCAATCTCTTCCTTATCAGTTGTTGGCGGAACTAAAGTAAATTGTAAATCCTCTTCGAAACACTCTCTCATTCGTTTCATTTTCATTTGTCTTAGAAAATAATCTTCCAATTTAATAATCGTTTCAGCTAGCCTTTCCGAATCGATCATTACATTTGAATAAAAAATGGTACATGAAATCACATCATTACTATGATCAGACGTAAAAAAATGGTTTGCGAATTTCACATCTGAGCTATTCGAAAAAAGTGATTTGAAATAGTGAACATTCATATTGAATAATGCTTCTTGTTTTTCACTCATAGATGCCTTTTACCCCTTTCACGTCCTCACAATCTTCTTTAAAATGGTGGTGATTGAAATGAAAAAAGTAATAAATACGATCCCAATAAGACTTGCTTGAAAATAATATGTGTTCAAAAATGATTTGAAAGCAGGATCGTTTATCGGTAAAGCATTCGCGATAATATATCCAATTGAAATGATACTTAAAAAAATCGTCCTATTTCTTTTGGATTTTATTTGCAATAAATCTGCTATTAGGAATAATGATATAGATACACGAACAAACGCACCTGAAAGCCATTGATAAATAGACAAAAAGTCTAATCTATTTAAATACTTCCCGATCGTCAACATTCTCCATTGTGTATAGGCGGGATTTTTAAATTCAGCTGCCTGCTGTGGACCAAATTCAGCGATTGCTGAGGCAATTGGACCAAAATTAATCCCAATAATGAAAAGACTTAAAAATAAGATCCCGCTAAATTTTATTTCTGTCCGTACGTGCTGCTGCATTAAGACAAGGAAAAAAATTTCTACAAGTCCCCCTCCTAAGTAAATAGCCCCTCTTAATGTTGGCCCAAAACCATGTTCAAAAATAGGAAAAAGCAAAGAATAGTCTTTATAGTGAATATTGGCAGTCATAATAAAGAAGCCGAATATGATAACAAAAGGCAATAACAAGCCTGCCATTACCGCGATTGTTTTTATTCCTGCTTCTGCAGCAAAAAAGCAAATGATGATGAACGGAATAATTAAAAAGAGCTTTGGTGTTTGTGGCATATATGAACTGTTTACCCATGTGAATGTACTAAAAAGAGTTACAAACGTACTTAAAAGCAATACACAAAGTAATATGATCTTTACAATCATGGCAACGATCGGATGTGAGCTTTCTTTCAACCATTCAATTAAATGTTTTTTGTTTGCTTTTTTTATGATGTAATATACTAACGGTATCCATAGTAAGTAAATGACCCCTGTAAAAATAGCACTAATCCAAGAATCTCTATGTGCCACACCTAATATCGATGGCAGTACAATCACATGATTCATTAATCCCATCGATAACATTAATATCATGATCGCCTGTCCAGTTGTAATCGGTCGTATCATCAGCAACAATCCTCTCTCTATTGTATTAATATGACAAAAAATATTATTTTTTATTCTTTTTCCAAATCCCCTCTCAAAATTCGACAAACTCCCGTATAAATAGTAGTACTTATTAGCTAGAAAGATTATCTTATTAAAGGGAGATGCTTGAATTGAACATGAAATACATATTAATGACGGGCAATAGGATGTGTTGAAATTGACTTTGGAAAACTGCGAAATCTGTCATAAGATTTTTATTAAGAAAAATGGATATGCTACTACTTGTAAGGAATGTTTTGAAGCTGATTTCGAACACTTTAAAAGTGTGACAAATTATATCTGCAAACATCTTCATACAACTATTCAGGATTTAATCGCGAACATGAATATTTCGCTTGAAGCCGTTTTACGCTGGCAACGTGAAAAAAGAATTTTTTAGAAAGAGTTGGCAATATGGATAAAATCAGTAAAATGTTTGAAATATGGATGGAGGAAAAACGATTATTATATGTAACGGTCGTCATTCAAAAGAAAGGTAGGAGAACTTTTTATGGCCGAATCATCCACTTCTCCTTAGAGGAACAAATTGTTTTATTTTATAACGAAGATCAAGCTTCAACTGAATCATACTATTTTAAAGAAATTGATAATATTGATCCTGCGGAATCTATACTTTAACTTCGTTTAGAAGATCCCCCTTTATAAATACAAGGCTTTACACTCTTAATTATTTTTTCTAGGATTGGAAAATATTCCTTTACCCCCTTGTCGAAAAAACGTAATCTATTAAAGGAACGAACGTTTTCTAGGGGGAACATCATGCACGACACAGATTTACATAATCATATTCCAAGAGCAGCAAATGGAGATGATTTTGCTAGAGAAAGGCTCATTCGTCATTATCAGCCTTATATTATAAACGTTGTTGGTCATATTTGTCGAAAATATATGACATGGAGTGATGAAGAAGCTAGTATCGGTTTACTTGCCTTCAATCGAGCAATTGATACGTACGATGTACAATCTCGGAAAACATTCCTTTCTAAAAAATTCACCCTTCAGCAACCAAAGAAAAAAATAGACGATATCGAGCAGAAAAAGAAGGAGAACCATGTAAAAACCGATAAAGCTGAGCCAGCATTTGTCAAAAACAATGATGAACTTTCAAAAGAAGTAGCAGTGACTATTAAACAACAAGAAGGAGAAAAAGGAAAGAAAGAGAAAAAAGAACAAGAGGATGATTAGAAAAGCTAGGGCGATTGCCAAGTTATTTAGGCGAATGTCCTAGCTATTTTGTGCGATATCGGCAACAAATATATTATAAGGTTGAAATATATTAGCTAGTTTATTTTCGGGATAAATAGCCTGTTGTACAGGAATGGTTATGAAGGCTGCTGTTAAGAAAATAAAATTACTAAAAAAGCCGAGCCAAGCAAATGAACGATAGGCCAACACGCCAATGACAATCCAGCTTAAAAGTCCAGAAAAAATAGCGGCAACATGAATCGGAAAATCAACATTTATATTCATTTCATGACCCTTTACATTTTACATAATTTTACTGAATGATTTTAACCTTTTTCCAAATAAATGACCAATTCTTGTTTTTTATTCGTTGTTCATACATGAAATACCGCTCTTTCGTTTCTGCAAAAAAAGGAGTTGGTCTTATTTCAAAATGGAGAACATCGGCAATTCCCCATGGGGCAGCCAAAATCAAGCTATCTTCACTATCAATTGTTATGCCTAAAGCTGAGGCGGTTTCAGGAAATTTCGAAATGGCATCAACAGAAGAATCATAAGGTGGAAAATTATTTGCCATATGCATTCTTGCCTCATTCTTTACAGACCAAGGAACATGAGGAAGAAGGGTCATTAGTCGTTCTTCATACTTTTTTTCAGAGAATTCATCTATATTGACAGGGTCAAAATAAATAACATCAATATCGGGAAGAGGTGTTCGTTCACTAAAATCATGTAAAGCATCCCATATTTTCGAACGTACAAATCCAGCACAAATCCACCAATCAGGTAATTCTAATAATTTCGCAGTCTGCAAAATGTCCATCATCCACTTATCTTCTCGTATTAACGAAAGAATATCGTCCTCGGTTTTTATTAACATCAGAGTCTCCTCTTTTCTATTACCGTCTAAACAAGCCTTATTAGTGAACATATCAATGGCTGATGTACTCAGTTTGGTCGCTCTTGTAATGCATATCGAATTTGCTCAAAGTGATGGTCATCATGCTCTCTCATATTAGAAAGATATTTATATAATGTGAGCTCTGACGTACCAATATAAAATACTTGCTGCCATCTTTCTTCATCCAAATCATTTAGAGCATTTATCAGCCTTCTTCTTATTTCAATAAATTCTTCGATTGTCTTATCTTTCGTTTGATTTCTGCTTTTACTAGCTGCTTCGTTATTTATTTGCTGTACATCTGGTCCTTTTGGCAAGCTGCCTTCCTGAAAAAAATATGGTAAACGGGCTGTTAACACAAACTCATCCCATGGAATGAAATGACCAATAATTTCAGCGATCGTCCATTTATTTTCATCAATCGGCCTTCTCCACTGCTCTTCAGATAGCTTTCTTAAATCTTTTACTCTTTCAATCGACTGCTCATAGTGCAAAATAATTAATTCCTGTTCTAATGCCAAAATAACGCCTCCTCATATTTCTCATGTTTAAAATTGCAAAAATAATTAGATAGGATTATAATAACTTCAAACGTATGTTCGATATTATTATAACCGATTTTGAAGGAGATTACGAATGAAAAATAATCATATAGTAACTTTAGATTTCTATAAACAAGAATATGAATTGCCACTAGAAAACTATTTTTTACCCGAAGAGCAACTAAACTATACCGGATTGCCTTTAGACGCTATCAAAAAATGTGAATTAGATGACAGTCGCTACCCGATTGTCATTTTATTTAATCATGAACCAGCAGGATTTTTTGTTCTCCATGGATGGGAAGGTGTCAAGGAATACTGGGACAACAAGAATGCACTCCTATTAAGAGCTTATTCTGTCAATCATTCTTTTCAAGGAAATGGGATTGCCAAAAAATCACTTCAATCATTACCGCTATTTGTGAAAGAGCATTTTTCTTCAATAAATGAAGTCATTCTTGCAGTAAACGCAACGAATAAAGTGGCTCAGCAAGTTTATTTAAAATGCGGATTTATCGACAAAGGCATTCGGGCAATGGGGTCAAAAGGGGAATTGTTTATTTATCATCTAGATGTATAACACCCATCAAACTAAGTTTATTGACTAAAGTAAACGAATACTGCTTTAAGACAAAAAATAGCGGCATTTAGACTGTACATATTTCGAATTTCAAACATTTCCCAATATACTTTCAACTTTTATATAAAAATGTATTATATGAAAATGATGAAAGAAATTCGTAAAATATGCAGGGATTTCTTTTGTTTTAATTGAACTAGCTATTCATAACCGTAAAAGGAGGGATTATGTTGATTGCGAAGGAACGAATTGTTCCACTCAGATTATTAAAAATGGAGGCCCTATTAAAGAGACTGCCACAAAATTATGCAAACCGCTCCCTAATTGAACAAGAGCTCGCAAAAAGAAAAGCAGGATACGCTGGTGAGAAAGCCTCAGACTATTATGTAAATAGGCTCCCCGATAAAGAATTCACCATTTTCCACGATCTTCGTCTTCGTAATGGAGGACATTTTTTCCAGTTAGACACTTTAATCATATCCTCTACCTTTGCTCTTATTCTTGAAATTAAGAATATAAAGGGTACCCTCTATTTCGATTCCACTTTTAAGCAACTCCTCAGGATGAATGATAGCAATGAGGAAGGTTTTCTTGACCCGCTTTCACAAGCGCAACAGCAAAAAAATGCATTTAGAAAATGGCTTAATTCAATGGAGATTTCAATTCCTATTGATTATTTAGTAGTCATCAGCAATCCTTCCACAATCATAAAAACAAACGAACATAATTTCGAGGCACTCAAAAGAGTAACACACGCTCATAATATATTTGATAAAATCGCTCATATTCAAAAAAAATTAAACAAGGAAGTTTTATCTTTTAAGGAAATAACTAAAATAAAAAGACATCTCTTGAAGAAGCACATTCATCAGCAAATCAATATACTTGAGTTCTATAAAATACGTCAAGAGGATATCTTCACTGGTGTTCAATGTCGAAATTGCTGTGCTCTGCCAATGAAACGTCAACATGGAACTTGGTATTGTACAATTTGTCAGCTAAAAGATAGAACTGCCCATCAACAAGCATTAATTGATTACCTGCTTTTATTTGACTCACCAATTTCTAACCAGAAATTCCGCAATTTTCTTCAACTTTCCTCAGAAAATATAGCAAAAAAGCTACTTCGCTCTACAAATTTACCTAATTCTGGTTCAAATAAAAGGCGAATCTATCATTTGAGCCCATTACTACAAGAATATAAAAATAATCTTACTGAGATATAATTCTATTCAATGAAATTGTCATTACTTTCTAGATATATCAGCCGAACTACAATTATATCGGTCTTTTTCCACTTTTATCGGCCGATCTACTATATATATCGGTCGGTTCCCTCTTATATCGGCCGAACTGCAATTATATCGGTCTTTTTCCATTTATTTCGGCCGATCTACTATATATATCGGTCGATTCCCTCTTATATCGGCCGAACTGCAATTATATCGGTCTTTTTCCATTTATATCGGCCGGTCTACTATATATATCGGTCGATTCCCTCTTATATCGGCCGGTCTCCGATTGAGGCTGATCCGTAAACAGAGCCGACCATTGATTCCACGGAAATTCCATCGGCGGATTAGATCTAATCTTGATTATTTCCTTTTTCGTAGGATGCTCGAATTGAATCGAGTGTGCCCATAAAGCAATTTGCTGGCCTGGCCGATTCACATTCGATCCGTATTTTTGATCTCCATAAAGCGGACAGCCGGCTGCAGAAAGCTGAACGCGAATTTGGTGGGATCTGCCGGTTAGAAGCTTGACCGCTACAAGACTCATATTTTTCGTTTTTTCGATTGTTTTATATGTAAGAATGGCCTGTTTGGCATCTTTATGATGTGCAGGCAGCGTATAGACTTTATTTTCCTTCGTGTTTTTGACTAAATAGTGCTCCAATGTTCCTTCGTTTTTCGGAGGATTTCCCCTAACAACTGCGAGGTATTCCCTGTCAATGCATTGCCTGCGTAATAGATCAGATAGTCGAGAGGCAGCCTTTGATGTTTTCGCAAATAGCATCACTCCTCCAACTGGACGATCTAAGCGATGGACGAGCCCTAAATATACATTGCCTGGCTTTTCATATCGGATTTTTAAATCATTCTTTAAAAAGGTAAGTACGTCCATATCCCCTGTGTTATCCTCTTGAACCGGCACATTCACCGGTTTTTGAACGACAAGCAAATGATTGTCTTCATACAAAATTGGAACTCTCACTTAATATCAAGACTCCTTCAACGATGTTAACACCGATTGTATCGCAATCTATCAATATTTGGAACCCTTCCCATGTTTTTGGTAAGTAACTATTGTTATTTTGCTAGATGTCATGGTATGAGCAATACTTATATGTCTCTCATAAACAAAATATAAGCCTGTTTTTCCTATGAAAAACAGACCTTCTCAATACTATTCTTTTGGCTCAAAAACAAGCTCCCCACCGATATAAGTTTCTTTCACATATACTGACAAAAAAACAGACTAAAAATTCTAGTCTGTTCCAATCATTCCTATTTATTATTAATTATTTGGCAAAAAGATCTTTATGATCATAGTTATTATTATGAATTACATCAGAAACAAGGAAATTGTATACATCATCCACAATTTCAATGCCATTCTTTTCGCTTTCTTCTTCCCTTTTCGCACTTCTTTGTCCAGGATATGATACTTTGTCGAAGCCTGGAGCTGGTTTTAGCTCATTTATTTCCTTCATATTCGTCGAAATGCTTTGTTTAAATGTAGCTAATCCGGTGAAATACTCAGGATTAATCACAATATGGAGCTGTCCTAAGTTTCGGCCTTCAGTCAAATCATGATACATAGAAGTGACTTTATTTCCTGAAGGGAGCCCTAGAAGAACACCTGATAAAATATCAACCATCATCATGAGTCCATATCCCTTTGCACCTGCGATTGGCAATAGTGCATTTACTTTAAATGGATCGGTTGTTAGTTCCCCATTCTTATCTACTGCCCAACCTTCACCGATTGGTTCATTTTTAGAACGCGCATGCAAAATTTTTCCCCATGCTTGTACAGTTGTAGCCATATCAAAAAGAATATTATTGCCATCCTCCCCCGGAGCAGCAAAAGCAATCGGATTCGTACCATAATATGGTTCAGCACCACCATAAGGAACGACCATTGGATCGGATTGGCAAACTGAAATACCGATAAGATTTTCTTTAGCAGCCATTTCAACAAAATAGGAAAGGGCACCACTATGGCCAATACTTTTAACTCCAACGACAGCGATTCCATTTTCTTTTGCGATTTTAATGGCTTCATCCATCGCTAATTTTGCAGCAACATGACCTGCACCATTATCTCCGTCAAAAATAGCTGAACATGGACCTGTTTTTTCAAAAGTAAAATTAGGGTTTGTATTTGTACCGCCCTTTGCAATTCTTTCAGCATAATATTCTACGCGCATTGCGCCATGTGAGTGAACACCTCTTGCGTCAGCATGAACTAGTACGTCTGCAACACCTTCTGCATGCTCTTCTGTTAAGCCTGCACGGTGAAGCTTTTTTGTCATTAAATCCTTAAGCTCTTGCCTCGTTACTCTCATCTTTTCGCACCTGCTTTCTTGAATTGTCTTCCTCCTTAAAATTTTAAAGATAATCGACAGAATAGTCATTATGACAAATCGACAAAGATATTATTCACTTTTGTTGATTTTCAACAAACAGCAATTCCATTGCAGCCTCTTTTTATATACAATTATATATATATCAATCTGCCTATCTTTAATAGAGTGAGGTGTATGAATGAAACGTGTTCGTGATTTATTTATTGTCGATGTATTCCAAGAAGCGAAAATACTTGCTGGACATGCAGGGTTAAATCGAAGAGTCGATACAATTGAAATTACTGAAACACCTGATATTGTTCATTTTATGGCTGAAAATTCATTAGTCTTAACGACAGGATATGCCTTTAAAGATAATCCTCAAGAGCTTTGCCAATTCATTTCTGAGATTAATGGCAGACCATGTGCAGGGATGGCAATTAAATTAAAGCGATTTATTGATGAGATACCGAAAGAGGTTATCGATCTAGCAAATATATTACAATTTCCCATTATTCAAATACCGGAATCATTAACTTTAGGAGAAGTCTCCCATCAATCATTAGGCTTTTTATGGGACAATAAAATTGAAGAATTGTTTTATGCCATTCATGTTCATAAAAAATTTACGAATATGATGATGAAGGGATATAATTTGCACTCCCTCATTGAAAATCTTAGCTCTTTGCTGCAATGTCCTGTCCTACTCCTTAATCCAATAGGAGATATTACTTCTTTTTCTCAGTATTTTGAAAAACAGCAAATGATAAATATGAAAGAAAATGTTGCTGAACTGTTTAAAGGTGACATTCATGCATACCGTGATAAAAAATCGCTAACCATTCATCATCCAAATGAACAGGATAGAAATGTTTCCCTGCATATTTTCCCAGTCAAAACGATGAATCCTTACCCATACTTGTTAATCATATTCGACCCGGAAAAGCTGCCATATCCATCATCTCAATTAGCTATCGAACAGGCATCAACTGTTATTTCATTTACTATACTCAAAAACGAAGCGATTAAAGAGAATAATCGCATGCTAGAAAATACCTTTTTCAGCTCACTCGTCGATGGCAATATTGCAACAAGGCAGGAAATAATTCATCGTGGAAAACAGCACGGGTTAATTGATCAACAAAAATATGTTTGTATCGTCTGCAAAATTGATGGTGAACAAAGCTCCCAAATCTTAAACAGAATTTATGACTATTTAAGCGAATATGTGAAAAGAACCTTTATGAAAACGTCATTAAGTAATATAGTCTTTTTGAAGGATGCGTATTTTGTCATTCTGTTGCAGTTTCCTTCGAAAATGGAAGAGCCTTCTAAACGTGTTATCGAGGAAAGGCTAAAGGAGTTTCAACAAAAGTTTTTCTCTAATTTAACCGTATCACTTTCCTTTGGTGTCGGCCATTTCGTCAATGAGATAACGAATATTCCGATTACATATAGTGAAGCGGTTGAGGCATGGGAGCATGGCTTTGATATTTACCATCATAAATTTATCAATTTCTATGAAACGAAGCAGTTAAAAGAGCTTATTCGTCTCATCCCTGCGGAAAATTTACAAAAGTTTTATGAAAACACATTACGCTCACTGTCCTATCCGAAATCGAAGGATGAGGAAGATTTAGTAAACACATTAATCGTCTACTTAGATCATAATTGCGAAATTGCCATAACAGCAAAGAAGCTATATGTCCATCGCAATACGGTTAAATATCGAATTGCAAAATGTGAAGATATGTTAAACTATTCTGTTCATGACTCAGAAAACTCTCTTCATTTACGCATGGCTTTGCTGATGCGTTCGATGTTTACGAAGGTGAATTAACTTTAATAGAAGCAAAGCAATTAAGGCGCCTATCGAGTCGATGCCAACATCGATGATGGAACCAGTCCGATCCGGAAGGAAGTATTGATGAAACTCGTCTGTTGCTGCATAAATTGTCGTCAATAGCCATGCGAGAAAAAATGGTTTCCTTTCAAAACTATTGTAAAATAGGATAGCAAGTAAGCCAAATGCTGATAAATGCACGCATTTCCTAAATAGTAAATTGACAACGGCTGCCTGCTCTTCTGATAAGTGGATGAAATCTACAAATAGGGAAAACGTATTTCCACCTGTAGAAGCAGGCGATGCCGTTGTGACAAATATGGCGACACAATAGATGATTGCCGCAGTAAACCAAACATGTTTTTTCTTCATTTTGAATTCCTCTTAATTTAATTAATCTAGGGCCATTTCTGCTATTTCTAATCGCCCTTCTCCATATTATATATTCAAAATGAAATTCGATAAAATGAAATGGGGTAGACAATGGATGTCTACCCTCCTATTTTACAGAGTTTCAGGTGATGTAATGGGATGTAAATTTCCATTTAAGGCAAAGGAAACTCTTCCTGTTTCCTCGGAGACAACAAGTACAAGGGCATCACTTCGTTCCGTTAAGCCTAGTGCAGCACGGTGACGTGTACCTAATTTCTTATCACCTGTAAATCTATCTGAAAGCGGCAGAACATTTGCCGCGGAAACGATTTGATTTTGATTGACCATCACAGCACCATCATGCAATGGATTCCCCGGAAAAAAGATCGATTCTAATAAAGAATGGCTCAAGTTTGCGCCAATGGGAATGCCGGGATGAATGAAAGATTCAAGAGCATCCTCACGCTTAATAATAATTAAACCTCCGTGTCTTCGCTCCGACATATTTTGTACACAGAGGGATATTTCTGGGTACTTATCTGTAAATGGCGCCAAATAACAATTTAAATAAAAAGTTGCAGCCTTCATTTCAATATATACAAATTCATTTTTTACTTTTTCAAAGCTTCCAAGTAGACAGTTGTTTTCATTATCCATTGTTTCCAAGCTATATTGAAGCTCATCTATAACGTGGCGAATATCTTCCTTCAATGATTGTTTCATTGGAGAAAAATCGCAATTCGCATGATCCATTGGAACACTCCTCACTTTTTCAAACCACTCTCTGCCTTTATTTTCAGTTTGTGTACATGAGCATAATTTATTCATCTATTAAAGGATGGATAGGAATGATCAACAGAAGTCCGTTGACAGTCTATAATTGACTAAAAAAGGCGATAATATGGATATAACATTTTCATTTTATTTTTTCGTAAAGGGGGAAAAACATGGCGATTATTACGGTTTTAGGGACAGGAACATTTGAAGTAGAACAAGGAAAAAAACTAGTTTTAGCCTTAGAGGATAACGGTGTAAATATTCTCCATCGCTGCGGAGGAAAGGCAAAATGCACGACTTGCAGAATAGAGGTTTTAGCAGGTGACTATTATGAAGTGACTAAAAAAGAAAGGAATGCATTTGCGGATAAAGGAATTGAAGATCATTTGCGTTTATCCTGCCAAATTTTTGTAGATGGTGACATAACCGTTCGTCCAATCATGACAGTTGAAAGTTCTGGAATGGCTGCTGGACCTAGACCTGCCGACTAAAGATCCTACTATTACGTGCATAAAAGAAAGCCAAATCTCTTGTTCACAACAATAAGAAGTTTGGCTATTTCCACTAAAAGTTCCCTTATTCATTCGTAGTTCCTCTTTTTGCTCATAAACCGACAAGCTATTATTATGATAAATAGTACTCGTCGATTCTTAATCCTCAATGAATGTTCAAACCCCATAAAGTAATCCAAAATTCAATACGGAGCATTTTGCACTCTATCGCTTTCCTTCCACCATTTGGATGGCAGCCTCTGGTATGACTGGCTTACTGATAATGTACCCTTGGACTCGATGAACACCCATCTCCTTTAAAATAGCTAGCTGTTCATTTGTTTCAACTCCTTCTACAACCGTAGTTAAGTTGAGTCCGTTTGCAATGTCAACTATCCCTTTTAAAATCTTCTTCGATACTCCACCATCACTTTCAATTTCAACAACGAATGCACGATCAATTTTCAAATATTGGATTGGCAATGTTTTCAAAATTGAAAAGGAAGAATAGCCTGTTCCAAAATCATCAAGGGCTGTTTGAATGCCTAGCGAATTAAGCGTTAATAATATTTGCGAAGCCAATTCGATATTTTGCACGACAATCGATTCCGTAATTTCAAATACGAGCATTTCAGGTTTGACACCTGTCTCTTTAATGATCGAATAGACATCACTTAAAAAATTCGGATGCAGCAGCTGTTTTACGGAAACATTTAATGTAACAACGAAAGTTTTGTATCCTTCCTTTTCCCAACGGATTACTTGGGATGCAACTTCTCGAATTAACCAACGTCCCGTTTGAATAATAAGATCATTTTCCTCAAGTAACGGAATAAAATCCACTGGTCCCACCTCTCCAAGAATAGGGGACTTCCATCGTAGTAGTGTCTCAAAGCTAACGACGGACTGTGACGAAAAACGATAGATCGGCTGATAAACTAAATAAAATTCCTTATTTTCAAGCGCACTATCTAAGTGATTTGCCACTTGTCGGTGGCGCTCATTTAAAATGGCCAATTGAGCGGTGAAGTATACAAACTGATTTCCGCCCTTCCTCTTTGCTTCCTGAACAGCGAATGTTGCATCTTGCATCATCAAATCTGCCTCATCACATTCCAAAGAGGAACGAACCCCAACACTAACCGTTACCCATACAGAACCTTCTTTATTTATTGGAATAGGCACTTCCATCAAGTGGACAATTTTTGAGGCGATGCTCCTTTGCTCTTGTTCAGTTTCTGTATATGAAATAAAGACAAACTCATCTCCATCAACACGATACAAATTTTCCTTTGAAGCAATTTGCTTTAACTTTTTGCTTAAGGCAAATACAATTCGATCACCCATTTGATAGCCTACACGTTCATTTATTTCTATAAAACGATCTAAGCAAATAAATAGTAAGGCAAACTTTTTTTGCGGAAAATGCTGTAATTGAAATTCTAAATCTTCTTCAAGTTGTGTTCTATTTCCTAAGCCTGTCAATAAATCCCTCTTGAGCATATTTTTTTCTCGCAGCTCTAGCTGGTGAACATACAATAATACAAGGATAATGACAAACAATGTAATTAAAACGAATAATGTGTTTCGCCAAAAAGTATCAGAAATGGTTTTTGTATCAGGGTTAGCGTTTGAATCCACAACAACAATCCAATCATCCCATATGTGTTGGTACATGACATAATGAGCTGAATTGCTATTAATTAACCAGTTGCCAACATCTAATTGATCAATCTCTTTCAGGAGAGTTTCGACATTCGGGATTACATCCTCAATTTCCCTTTCACTTGATGAAGAAAAAACAACCTCGCCTCCTTTTAATAAAAATACCGTCCCTGGTAAACGAGATTCTTCATAAAGCCCTCCAATGATGTTTGCCATATTGACTACACCAGATAGAACGCCAATAATTTCTCCATCCTTGTGGACAGGTATTGAAATGGCAGTTACTTTCTGTGCCGAGTCTTGATACAACGGAAATATTTCACTAAACACCGTTTCCCCTGAAAGTGCCTTTTTAAATGACTCTCTTTGTTTAACCGGAATACGTGAGCCATCGGCAGCGAAAATTTCGCCCTCCAGTGTAATAAATCCAAGCCCCGTAAAAAATGGCATTTTATTATTTTGTACATGAAGAAATGAGACAATCTCATTTTTATTATTGGGGAGTAATGCCAAATGTCCCGCAATTAACTCGAGCTCCACGACCCTTTCATTTGAATACCTCTTTGCTTCAGCTGTAAAGCTTGATAGTAATTCACTTGTTTCTCTTTCCACAGCTGCAGAAATATATTTTCTCGTAGATTGATAGTTGAAGACCGAAATTGAAAAAACACTTATCAAAAGAATCGAAAGTAAGCAATAAACTAAAATTCTACGCTTAATCACGTCAACACGTCCGTTCAATATCTCTTTTTACTAATAATGACAAAAAAATCAAATTCCCTTCCATTATACTGCTGCTAAAGATCAATAACACAGTAGTCACAAAAAATTTTTAATATATTTATAGAAATTAAACTTATTTAATTGACTTAAAATTGATAGTAAATACAAATAAAAAATAAGCTTATAGGATTTTACTCCCATAAGCCATTAGTGGTTTTTGTCTTATTTTTATATTTTCGATTTTAAAAAACTATTTATTTCATCAAGATTATGTAACTCTCTTTTCGGAAGAATATATGCACTTACAGAACTATTATATAAATAGAAATAATCTTCATTTTCCTTGACTTGTTGAATGCCAGACCAATTAACCTTTGTCTCGCCATTAGTTGTTGAATCTACAATTCCATCCTCAGTCATCATCATGTGATGCTCTCCTAATAAACCGTCATTTTTCCCTTCTTTAATCATTTTCTTCACATGGCGAATAATGTGGCTATAGAAATATTTCGGATAAAAGATCACCCATAAAATACTTAAAATGAGAAAAGTAATAAATAGCCCAAGAAAAGGCACATCACCAATTTTAGAAAACACATACGAAGAAATAATAAATATAATCGGTCCAATAAATCTTTGGATCGTTAATGATCGCATAGCCGTTTTCGAGTTTCTAATGTGAAACATATTAAAATTTATATAATCCTCTTCTGTTAAATGATACTTAATCTCCATTGCTGTCTCCTTGTTCTAGTCTTCTGTTAATCTTATTTTTTTGGCGAACCTATAAATCTTCAAGCAGTGAACGCTTTCAGAAGTATAGCATATGTTAGAAGGTCTCGCTATTAGATGAACGAATCGAGAACTTACAATAATTGAAATCAATTAATCTGTGATAAGATTAATTCATAGGAATAAAAAGCTTCATCCTTCACCCAGCCATCAGCTTCATACAGCGATTGTGCTGCAAGATTGTCAAGAGCCGTTTGTAAGTTTAAGCCTTTCGCTTGCGTATCGATGGCTAATTGCTTAGCTGCGTCTAACAGCTTTTTTGCGACACCTTTATTTCTAGCTTCTCTCGTAACATACAAATCATTTAATATCCAAAGTCGTTTCATGGACACTGATGAAAAGGAAGGATACAATTGCGTAAATCCTAAATAACTGCCATTTTCAACAGCAATAAAGATAACAGAGTCCTCTTTCTCCATTCGTTCCCGAATGAACTCTTTAGCAGCTCCAATATTAGACGATTGTTTGTAAAACACTCGATATAAATCAAATAACTGAGAAACATGCTCTAAATCTATTAATGTTGCTTTATAAACCTTCAATTAACTCTCTCCTTTACACTTTACATCCTTTTAAACGATTCCTTAATCTTTTCTGCACAAATCGTCATTTTCCTTTAATTAACTTTCACTACACACGAAAGAAGCAAATTATGGTATAGTACCGTATATATTTACAACAAATGACGAAACCTTTTGCAACTATTTTTCGTAAAAAAAACAACAGCTCAGAATGGAGGGAAGAACATGTTTGATCCGTTTGATTCAGGGGGATTTATGTTTACACTTGTGCCAATAATCATCGGCATTGGCTTTATTATTGTTTTTGGAACCATTATTGTAAGAGTCTTCGGCAATATTAGACAGTGGAAAAAAAATGAGCAATCCCCACGACTATCCGTTCCAGCCGTTGTAAAAACGAAGCGAACAAATGTCAGTAGACATACACACCACCATGATAATACTCACCATACTCACAGCACATCAACATCTTATTATGCCACATTTGAATTCGAAAGCGGTGATCGTATGGAACTTCATATGTCTGGTCAAGAATACGGACAGCTCGCAGAAGGAGATTATGGGGTTTTAAGTTTTCAAGGAACAAGATACTTAGGATTTAAACGAGATATTTAATACTCAATAAGGTTGATTCTCTTCTGTTTCATATGAATATCTACCTTTATCTCTAGCAATGAGGTTGATTCTCTTACGATTCGCTCAAAAATCAACCTCGTTTTTGTTTTTCGTGTTTGATTTTTTGAAAAGATCGGGCTATTGGTCATTTTAGGGATGAGATTTCTTTTTTTGACCGATGGAAATGCGCTATATACCAATTTTATAGATATTCACACACTTTTTGACCAATAGAATGCCCTATTTACCATCTTCGTAGATATTCACTCGCTTTTTGACCGATAGAAGTACTCTATTGACCACTTTCATAAATATTCTCTCACTTTTTGACCAATAGAAATGCCCTATTTACCATTTTTATAGATATTCTCTCTCTATTTGACCAATGGAAATGCGCCATTGACATTTTCGAGTAAATTCTCTCGCTTTTCCACCGATAGAAATGCGCTATTAACCTCTTTCAGTAAATTCTCTCGCTTTTTCGTCCGATAGAAGTTGGCTATTGACCACACTCAAGTAAAATCCCCCATTCTCACCCAATTGAAAAAGGGCTCCCATATAAATGAGATAGCCCCCTGCCAAAATCAAATTATGCGTTTGTATAAACTTCTTCCTTGTTCAGTTCATGGCGAATCGTTGCTTGTGCTGCCGCTAGGCGAGCAAGTGGCACACGGTATGGTGAACAGCTGATATAGTCTAAGCCTGTTTTGTAGAAAAATTCAATTGAGCTCTTCTCGCCACCATGTTCTCCACAAATTCCGACTTTTAATTTAGGCTTTGTTGTGCGGCCTAGCTTAACGCCTGTTTCAACAAGCTTTCCGACTCCTGTTTGATCGAGTGCAGCAAACGGATTTTCTGGAAGAACTTTGTTTTCAACATATGCTTGTAGGAATTTACCTTCTGCATCATCACGGCTATAGCCGAATGTTGTTTGGGTTAAATCATTTGTTCCGAATGAGAAGAAGTCGGCTTCCTCAGCAATTTGGTCTGCTGTCAGTGCAGCACGCGGGATTTCAATCATCGTTCCGATCGTGTATGCAATTGTTTTTCCCGTTTCTCCCTGTACTAGATTTGCTGCCTCAACAACTACTTGGCGCATTTGTCTTAATTCATTTACATGACCTACAAGTGGAATCATGATTTCTGGTTGTACGTCGATGTTTCTTTCAGCTAGCTTTGCTGCTGCATAGAAGATCGCCTTTGCCTGCATTTCATAAATTTCTGGATACATCAAGCCTAAACGGCAGCCGCGTAGGCCAAGCATTGGGTTATACTCATCCAATTGACGGACCTTTTTCAGCAACAATTCTTTTTCCTTTAATTCCTCTGATTGTGGCTCCAATATTTGCAGCTTTGTTACCTCAACTAGAAGCTCATCTTTATGTGGTAAAAACTCATGAAGCGGTGGATCTAATAAACGGATTGTCACTGGATATCCTTGCATCGCCTCAAAAATTCCTTCAAAATCGTCTTGCTGCATTGGTAATAGCTGTTCAAGCGCAGCTTTTCGTTCTGCAAAGTTTTCGGCTAATATCATTTTCTGCACAATTGGTACTCGCTTGCTATCCATAAACATATGTTCCGTACGGCATAGTCCAACTCCAACAGCCCCAAATTCAAATGCTTTTTTCGCATCTTCTGGATTATCTGCATTGGCGCGGACAACGATTTTGCGCTCTTCATCAGCCCATTTAAGTAAACGTTGGAATTCATCTGATAATTCCGGATCAATCATTGGTACTTCTCCAAGAATAATTTGTCCAGTAGAACCGTCAATTGTAATCAGATCTCCGTAATGAACAACGATTTCTCCGACTGCAAATTGTTTCTCTCTTAAGTCAATTTTTATAGCTTCACAGCCGCAAATACAAGCTTTCCCCATTCCTCTGGCAACTACTGCAGCATGACTAGTCATTCCACCACGGCTTGTTAAAATCGCTTGAGCCGCTACAATTCCATGTATATCATCTGGCGTTGTTTCAGGACGAACGAGGATAACCTTTTTACCTTCATTCGCTAATTGCTCTGCTTCATCGGCATCAAATACAACTTGACCTGTCGCTGCACCTGGAGATGCTGGCAACCCTTTTGCTAAAACTTCCTTTTCAACAGAATCATCAATACGGCGGTGAAGGAGCTGATTTAATTGATCTGGATCAACACGAAGGAGTGCTGTCTTTTTATCAATAAGGCCTTCTTCCACCATCTCTACTGCAATACGAATGGCTGCTTGTGCCGTACGCTTACCATTACGTGTTTGAAGAATGAATAATTTTCCGCGTTCCACTGTAAATTCGATATCCTGCATTTCCTGATAATGCTGTTCAAGCTGATGACATGTATCTGTAAATTGCTTATAAACATCCGGCATTTCCTTTTGTAAAGTAGCAATTGGCTGAGGTGTACGGATACCTGCAACAACGTCCTCGCCTTGGGCATTAATTAAATACTCACCGTAAAGAACGGATTCACCAGTCGATGGGTTTCTTGTAAAAGCAACCCCAGTACCAGAGTCATCTCCCATGTTTCCGAAAACCATGCTTTGAATATTAACAGCTGTTCCTAGATGATCAGGAATTTTGTTCAGACGGCGGTAGACAATCGCACGTTGATTATTCCACGAATTAAACACTGCATTAATCGCAAGGAAAAGCTGTTCCTTTGGATCTTGTGGAAATTCTTTTCTCGTGTGCTTTTTTACAAGTTCCTTATAGCCTACAATCACCTCTTGCCAATCTTCAGCCGTTAATTCAGTATCAGAGGAATAGCCCTTTTGCTCACGAGTTTCTTCTAATAATTGTTCAAAATAATAAGTATCAATTTCAAGAACGACATTGCTAAACATTTGAATGAAACGGCGGTAAGAATCGTATGCAAAGCGTGGATTATTCGTTAATTTCGCCATTCCGACAACTGTTTCATCGTTCATACCAAGGTTTAATATTGTATCCATCATCCCTGGCATCGAGAAAACAGAACCTGATCGGACAGAAACGAGTAAAGGATTCTCAGAATCTCCTAATCTTTTGCCCATTTTCTCTTCTAAACGGCTTAGAGCTTCAAATGTTTGGTCTACAACTGCTGTAGGGATGGTTTTATCTGCTTCATAATATGCATTACAAGCTTCTGTTGTAATCGTAAAACCATATGGGACTGGTAAGCCAATTCTAGTCATCTCTGCTAGATTTGCCCCTTTCCCTCCTAATAGTTCTTTCATATTCTCCTGACCTTCATGAAATAAATAAACGAATTTTCCCATTATTAAAAGCTCCTCTCTTTATTTAACGCTTCTAGAATTAATCCTGCTGTTTCTTCAATTGCCTTATTTGAAACATTGATAATTGGACAGCCGACACGTTTCATAATTTTTTCTGCATAATCCAGTTCACCTAAAATGCGCTCAAGGCTTGCATAATTTGCTTGTGAGCCTAAGCCTAATGCCCTTAGCCGCTCGATGCGAATTTCATTTAATTTATCTGGTGAAATGATTAGGCCAACACAGTTCTTTCTTGGAATTTGAAATAATTCATCTGGTGGCGGCACTTCTGGAACTAATGGAACATTTGCAACCTTAAACCGTTTATGTGCCAAGTACATGGATAAAGGTGTTTTTGAAGTCCTTGAAACACCAATTAACACAATATCCGCCTTCGTGATTCCTCTTGGATCACGGCCATCGTCATATTTCACTGCAAATTCAATTGCTTCGATTTTCCGAAAATATTCTTCGTCTAATTTACGCATTAAACCTGGACTATGGTATGGCTCCTTATTAAACCTAGTTTCAAACGCATTCATTAACGGGTTAAGTAAATCAACCGCAAAAATCCCTTCTTCCTGTGCTCTTTTATCTAAGTATTCTTTTAAAGCAGGGATGACAATCGTATAAGCAATGATTGAATGATCTTTACTCGCCAGCATAATGACATCTTCTATATCTTCCATGTCATCAACATATGAGCTTCTGCGAATTTCAATTTGGCTGCCGTTAAACTGTGTTGCTACTGCTTTTACAACAAACTCAGCTGTTTCCCCAACCGAGTCAGAAACTACATAGACCACTTCTTTTCGTTCCAAATTATGCGCAACTCCTCTGAGTCTTATTTTCCTTCTATCATTTCCAAATACGCTCGCGTTATTGTCGTTTTTGTAATTCTTCCTAAAAGGGAGTACGTATTTTTCTTGCCTCTCACTTCCTTTACGACAGGTAAGGAATCAATTCGATAATTAATCATTTTCTTGGCTGCCTCTAGCAACGTTTCATCGGGTTTAATGGTCGTGATATTTGGCATTCTCGTCATAATCACACTTACTGGCAATTCCTGAAGATTTTTATTTCCGAGCGAGGCTCTTAATAAATCCTTCCGTGAAACAACACCAGCTAAATATCCTTCTGCATCAACTGCATAAAGCGTTCCAACATCCTCTAAAAACAACTGAACAATCGCATCATAAACTGACGTTGATATCTCGATGACAATCGGGTGTGCTTTAAATTCATTCACCGTTTGTTGGACAAACTGTTCAGCCTGACACATGGTTTGATATTCTTCATTATAAAAATAACCAACTCGAGGCCTTGCATCGATATTTCCAGTCCTTGTTAAAATCGCAAGATCTGGTCTTAACGCAGCTCTCGAAACAGATAATTTCTTAGCAATTTCATTACCTGTTATCGGTCCATTTCGCTTTACAATCTGAAGGATTTCATCCTGACGATTGGATAGTTTAATTATTACCACCCTCTTTACGACAATAAGTGTGTTATATTCTATGAATTCATTATAAATGTGTCATACTCATTTGTATATAATGTATCACATTAAAAACCATTTTTTAATTAAATTATGACAAAGTTGAAAACAACATGAGTAGCATTCAACGAAAACTTGCAAAACTTTAAAACTCTTTTTTAACAAAAAAAGTTGTCCCCTCGCCTTTACGGCTTTGGAAACAACCTTCTTTTTTTAGAAAAATGATTCTATATTATACTAGCTCTAACAATCCTAGCTCCAAACATGTTGAAACTAAAAATGTTTTTTCATTTTTATTAAATTGAAGACAAATTTGCTCCGTGTTTATTTTTGTAATAATTCCGGTGCCAAAAACTCGATGCTTCACAAATCTACCGATAACGAGCTCTTCCTTATTTCGAAGTGCATTAGGATTATAGGAGATTTCAACCGTTTTTTCTTGTATACCTTTTACAGGTGTATGCTGTGAAGAAGCAAGCTCTTCAACTTTATTCGGCGGCTCCATCATATTTTCTACAGCTGTCACAAATCGTGATTTTCTTGCTTTTTTACCATCCCGCTCCCCATAGGAGAGAAGCTCTAGATGATTCTTAGCACGCGTCATGCCAACATAAAATAACCTAGTCGCTTCTTCAAGTGCATCCCCTTCTCCCAAACCAGCATCATCAGAGGATGGGATTACTCCCTCTACTAAGTCCATCATATATACATGGTCAAATTCTAAACCTTTTGCACTATGAAACGTAGAAAAAGTTACCGCATTTTGACCTTTTTTAGATTTCGATGTTTTAAGTACATGTTCTAAATGTTTGAGTCTGCTCGCAAACTCCTCCATCGTCTCCAATGTATCTGCAATCTCTTCCAATGTATTTAAAATCCCAATTAAATAGTCTTTGCGAAATCCTAGTCGCTCACACATCTTTTCAAGAGCCTTCTCATACCCTAATTTTTCACGAATCACTTCGATAGCCTGCAATGGCGGCATTCCTTTCATTTGCTGAAAAGTTTCCTTCGTTTCATTCACTTGTTTTATTTGATAGCTTTGTAATTCAATATGATTGAGCAAATTATCAAAAACGGATTCATGATTCTTAATTTCTTTTAATGCAGCCATTTGCTTCTTACTAATATAGCCATGAAGCTTCAGATGTATTTTCTCCAAAATATCTGGCCTTTTATCTGTAAAAGTCATGCGCATAAAATTGAGAATATCCGCTACTACCCAATGAGAGAAGAAGCGATTGTCGGCATCTTTCATATAAAAAGGAATACCAGCCCGATCAAATTCATTGATAAGCGCAATCGAGGATGAATTATTTCGATATAAGATTGCGATTTCTGTTAAGCTGTCTTTCCTCCGAATTTCTTGAACTAAATATTTTGCCTGAAAAATATAATCAGCAAATTCCTTCAAAACTATTGGATTACTCGGGGGATTATTCGTAAACATATTTTTGTTATAGCGATTTTTATTTCGCTTAATAAATTGATTCGCGATGTTGACAATATTGTTAGAGGAGCGATAATTTTGCTCCAAAAATAAAGTATTCGCATGATGATAAACTTCTTTAAAATTGAGCAAATAAGAGGGCTCCGCCCCTCTCCAGCTATAAATCGATTGATCATCGTCTGCTACAACAAAGAGATTCTTATGCTCTGCTACCAGCTTTTCAATAATTTTATGCTGGACTAATGAAGTATCTTGACTTTCATCCGTTAAAATATAATCATACCTTTGTTGGTACTTCTGAAGAAGCGAGGGATTCTCATTAAGTATTTCGTCTGCCAGTGTTAGCATATCATCAAAATCAACGAGCAATTTATGATAGCCAGACTTTTTAAACGTCTCATACTCACAAAATATTTCCTCTGCCTTAGGAACATCGATTCGAACGGTTGACCACTCACTCGTTGGAATCATCTTGTTTTTGATGAAGCTTATATAAGTCGTCAGCTCCTCCATTTGATCATCGGTTATATTTTCTTCAACTATCGTTTTATACAGATTCCTTAAAATGAGCTTTTTATGTAATGGGATTTCGGTTGCACCTAGTGCTTCTTTTTCCTCTAAATCGACGCCTCCCTCAATAATTTGGTAAGGGATCGCCTTTTT
This sequence comes from Cytobacillus sp. Bva_UNVM-123, assembly GCF_046351715.2. Lineage (NCBI taxonomy): Bacteria > Bacillati > Bacillota > Bacilli > Caryophanales > Bacillaceae > Cytobacillus > Cytobacillus sp. Bva_UNVM-123. Next base: position 572,590 of record NZ_CM177772.1, on the reverse strand, counting down.
TCGAAAATAGTCTCGTACCACTTCAAATGCAAAGCTATGGATGGTAGAGAAATTGACTTGTGGAAGATCGGGAAAAAACCGACTAAACCTTATCTTCATATCATTTGCAGATGCCCGACTGAAGGTAATCGCCTTGATTTTTGCAGGACTAACACCTTTTTCTTCTATTAAATACCCAATCCGCATAATGATCGTTGTCGTCTTCCCTGAACCTGGTGAAGCTAATAATAGGAGTGGCCCCTCCGTTTCGAGAACTGCCTTTTGCTGAGTTTCATTTAAAAAAACGCCGATTTCACGCTTCTTTCGGGCAAAAAACTCTCCCTTTTCTTTCATATTCATAACCCTTTCTAATCCTTGGAAAACTTTATCCTTTTCCGGTTATTCTTTCAAAAAACATAAAGTTTTTCTTTATGGTCCTTTTACATGTATCTTTTATTGTAGCATAGCCTCTGTTTTTAAGGTTATTTTCCCTATTTGGTTATGAGAATTTGCTTCGTTCTGTGTGTGTAAAGGACTTTTTGCATTTGCTAAACGGGCTATTGACGCTTTTTAACTGTAGTTGCTCAACTTTTTGCCATTACAAACGGGCTATTGACGCTTTCTTACTCGATTTGCTTAGATTTTTGCCATTACAAGTGGGCTATTGACCTATTTCAACTGAATTTGCTCAGTTTTTTGCCATTACAAGCAAGCTATTGACTCTTTCATACTCAATTTGCTCAGTTTTTTGCCATTACAAGTGGGCTATTGACTCTTTTTCATTCCCCATCCAGAACTCAATTTTCTTCTCTCCTATTTTAGTTTCACACTATAATATCTCATTGCTTCTAAACTGCCTTCTACATCGAAAATTCCTTTTTCAATCAGCTTTCTTACCCGATATTCTAAAAATTCATCTCCAACATATTGCTCTATATGTCCTAACACTTCACCAATCAGTCTAGCTGACTTCATGAAGTCCTTCACTTCTTGCTGACTATGCAAGTATTGTGCTGTTGAAATCAGAAGTTCATCAAAATAATCTTCAGACACAAACCTGACTTTTCCGTCCTCCCAAATTCTTAATGTTTCTTGATGTGTTGAAAGTTGAAGCCATTCTTGAACATATTGCTCTTTTTCCAGCTGTGATAATAGAGGCTGTTTCTTGCCCTGCTCGAAAATCACTTTAAGCTTTTCAGGAGAGATTTCACCTGCATGTAAGGGGAAGAATTCTATATTAGGTTGATAAAATTGTTGAACAAATATATTTGCACAATTAATAACTTTGATGTTATGAGCTTTATTTTTTAAAAGATATAGAGCAAATCTTAGCCCCGTTTGTTCATGAGCATTATTCGCAACCCATATCGTAACAGGTACATCTTCTGGAATCTTTTCGATTTGATCAACTGTTTTCCTAAAGCCTTTCATGTATTCATCCAGTTCGTCAAACTCATCATTCATGCTATTTTTCTTCCAAGCAAATCTTTCCTCCATACCACTTTTCTTATGCAGCTGCCAAATAGGACCTACGGAAAAAATGTCCCAAAACGAGATCACCGCTTCCTCATGATTAACGCCCAATTCTTTCAGCGCTACTTTTAAACTTCCCGCGGGAGAAGCTCCAAATAAAATATGAATCATTTTATACGTATGTTTATCTTCAATCACTTTTCGTTTATCTGATAGTTCAAAAACCATTTTGGACATTTCTTTAACTTTAGTGATAAATTCTGCTTCTGAGTATTGTTTTTCAGACAATAATTGAACGTTAAGAAGGAAATGAAACAACAAAGATTTTGCTTCTTCCTCCGGCAATTCAGTAATAACCTGTTTCAGTTTTTCAATTTCCATTATTATTCCTCCTAAAGCACAATAAAGTAGAAAAAGACCAATTCACTTCGTCTCTATGAATTTATTTTTCTAAAGATCGTTAAACAAGCTTATACATTAAAACATCATCAACATATTCATTGTCATTCATTTTGATTTCATTCACTTTTCGGCCTTCTTCAACAAATCCAAGACTCTTATATAATGCGATCGCTCTATGGTTAGTTGAGAAAACGCCTAAACTTACCTTTTCAATTAAAGGATTCTTTTCTGCCCACTCCTGTAGTGCATGAATAAGCAATTTACCCATCCCTAATCCTCTATATTCCTTATCGATCATGACCCCGAATGAGCCCGTATGTGATAATCTTTTACGAGTATGGGATTGAAATACGATCCAACCGATCCCTTTACTGTTTATTTCAGCTACAATGATTGTTTCTCTATCATTAGCAATAATATTTTTCAACCAATCAATTTGCTGCTCGACCGTATTAGTAAATTCTTCTGGCTCTGAAATCAAAAAATCATTTTCTGAAATAACCTCTCGCTGAATACGTAAGATCGATTCAGCATCATCTAATTGACCTGTACGAACCTTGACATTTCGTTCATTTTCAACTGTTTTCATTATGTCCTCCACACATCTCAAAGTAAGATTACAAACTAGTTTACATATTACTAATTCTTGTTACTGTATGAATATCCTTCCCTTCATACCAAAAAAGCCTGAAGGACACACGAGCAGAAGCTGTTCCTAATGATAGAACATCATTCTACTCACATATCCTACAGGCAATCGTAACATGTTATTTCTTAAGATGATACGGTACTGTCGTAATCACGACATTTCTTCGATATAGCAAAAATGTGCGTATTAATAAGCTTGATTGGTTGTGTAAAATATTATGCCAGCCCTTTTTTGGTATAAATTGTGGAATCACGACCGTTACTTTATAATTCGCTTCGTTTGCTTTATGTTCAACCGTATCCACGAATTTAGTTAATGGTTGAATAATACTACGATACTGTGAATGCAACGTAACGAGTCTTATATCTGGCTGCCACTTTTTCCACTTCTCTGCAAACTTTCTTTCCTCTTCTCGATCAAATGCAACATAAACAGCAATAATTTGATAAGCAGATAAAGATTTCGCATAACTTAACGAGTTTTCTACTACATGGGTAATGCCTGCTACAGGCACGATAATGACATTTCCTTCAATCGGTTCACATTGTTCACTTGTTGTCAGACGCAACTGTTCGCCTACTGCTTCATAATGTTTACGTATTCTATGAAACAAATAAATAATTATTGGCAAAAAGATGAGTACTGGCCATACATGCGTAAACTTCGTAATAAAGAAGATAATTGTCACTGTGAAGCTTATGAATGCACCAATTGTGTTCACGATAAGCTTTGGTATCCATCCAGCTGGTTTTTCTCGAATCCATTTTACCATCATTCCTGTTTGCGATAAGGTAAACGGGATAAACACCCCTACTGCATATAGGGGAATAAGCTGTTCCGTCCTTCCTTCAAAAGCAATAATTAACAAAATGGAGAAAAGGCCCAGAATGATAATTCCATTCGAATAGCCTAAACGATCCCCTCGAATCTTAAACATTCTCGGAATAAATTTATCATTAGCAAGGTTAACGGCAAGCATTGGAAAAGCTGTATAGCCCGTATTAGCCGCAAGAATTAAGATTAATGCGGTTGTACCTTGAATGAAGTAATACATGGTATTCCTACCGAATACGCCCTCTGCGATTTGTGAAACGACGGTTACTTTTTCACTTGGCGCAATGCCGTAATAATAAGCTAAAAATACAATTCCAGAAAATAAAATACATAACAAAGTTCCCATCGCAATTAATGTTTTAGCTGCATTATTAGGAGCAGGATTTTTGAAATTCGGAATCGCATTGGAGATAGCTTCTACTCCTGTTAATGCAGAGCTTCCTGAAGCAAATGCTCTTAGTAAAATGAATAAGCTTATTCCTGCCACTGGTGTTCCGATAGAAGTATGCAATTCAGGAGAAACTTGGCCTGTCATAATCCGATAAAGCCCTACTCCGATTAAAATAAATAATGTTATGACAAATAAATATACTGGATAAGCTAGTATTGAAGCTGACTCCGTAACTCCTCTTAAATTTAAAATTGTAATGATAAAGACAAAGATAATGGCAATGCCTACATTATAATCGTGTAAAATCGGAAAGGCAGATGTAATGGCATCTGTACCAGCTGATACACTAACTGCCACCGTTAAAATATAATCTACTAAAAGTGAGCCCCCAGCGATTAAGCCTGCATTAGTGCCTAAATTATTTTTCGATACGATATAAGCTCCGCCGCCGTGTGGATAAGCAAAAACAATTTGCCGATAGGATAAAATTAAAGCGGTTAACAAAATGAGTACACCAACTGCGATCGGAATAGAATACCAAAATGCTGTTGTACTAACTGTTACTAGCACAATCAAAATTTGTTCTGGACCATAGGCTACAGAGGATAAAGCATCAGAAGAAAGTATTGCTAATGCCTTCTTTTTATTAAGTTTCTGCTCGCCTAATTCCGTTGATTTTAATGGACGTCCGATTAATAAACGTTTGATAGAAGACAACAATGCTATTCACCCTCTTAAAAAATAATGTAGTAAAACTTAGTTTGACTTTAAATGCCTAGGTCAATTCCACTTAGAAAAACTTGGCGTTCACACTTGTTTAAACGACACGATCGGCGAAATAGATAACTAAAAAACATAAAAGCCCCAATTCATGGATCAAAAAAACGCCTTCAAGCCATTAGCAAATAGACCTGTAGACGTTAATTTTTTAAAGTCATACAAGTTCCACCTTCCTTCTCATATAACGCTTACGAGGTTAGCTGTCGGATTCGGACCTGTGAGTAGCCCTACCTATCAAATTTGCCTTAGCGTATTTATGCCTCCCAGATTTTTACGAATATCTTTACATATCTGAGGCATTTGCCAAAGGCTTAAACCTTATTCAGCTGAGCGTAAAGTAAAAACTTTACACCCTTCTCCACACGAAGCAATTGCTGAATGAAGTTAAATAGGATTCACCCCTTGGATTATTCATAATCCATAAGTTCGGTTCCCCCGCACCAAAGGTTTCAGCGATTTAATTAGTGAAACTACCATCAGTGAATGTGATTACACTCAAAAGACTTGTGGCAACATGTTGCATGCAGTCATTCACTGAATGTGAAATATGAAACTGTTAGTTATAATACTCCTGTAATTACGGATTGTAAATACTATTTTTTATACATTTTTTCGCACGAATAAGACAAATTTATCCATTGCAAGTTGGCCAATAATTTACTATAATTCAATATATTAATATAATATTCCCATTCACCGATGGGGTAGAGGCTGCGGCTTATAAGAGTAAAGCGGACGAGATTCAATGAAATTGATGACTCCGATTTTGAAAGGATAAGCTGCCGAAGCTTGGATAAATCATTGTATATCCTTGCTGGGGGTGTTTTCGAACAGGAACACCACTGTCACGTTTTTCACGTGGAGAGCTATCTTCGGAAGGATTTAACGGACCTATTCAACAGCCGTCGATCTTTTTCGACGGCTGTTTTTATTTTTTGTACGAATGTGCCTCCGATACATTTTAAGAACAATTGCTAAATAGCTCTCTCACTTCAAAATGATAAATTATGTGTTACACAAAAGGAGTGTACAAGTTGGCAAAAACAGCAACATCATCAAACCCTACACAATTAAAACGAACACTGAAAGCACGTCATCTTATGATGATCTCTCTCGGTGGATCGATCGGGACAGGGATATTTTTAGCAAGTGGAGGAGCTGTACATACAGCTGGACCAGGAGGTGCCTTAGCTGCCTATGCAGCCGTAGCAATCATGGTCTATTTTCTTATGACAAGCCTTGCTGAAATGGCCGCATATATGCCAGTTGCTGGTTCATTCAAAGTGTATGCAACGAAATTCGTTGAACCAGGATTTGGCTTTGCGATTGGCTGGAATTATTGGTATAACTGGGCCATTACTATTGCCGCTGAACTAGCAGCCGTTGTGCTAATTATGAAGTTTTGGTTTCCTGAAAGTCCTTCATTTATTTGGAGTGGCCTCGCACTCCTGCTCATGTTCGGCTTCAACTATTTATCTGTTAAAGGATTTGGAGAGGCAGAGTTTTGGTTTGCACTTATTAAAATTGTAACGGTTATTATTTTTATCATTACTGGATTTTTCATGATTTTTGGCATTATGGGGGGAGAAACCATTGGCTTTAAGAACTTCACTATTGAAGATGCACCTTTTAATGGAGGCTTCTTTGCCATTCTTGGTGTCTTTATGGCTGCAGGCTTCTCATTCCAAGGAACAGAATTACTCGGGGTAGCTGCTGGAGAAAGTGAAAATCCTGAAAAAACAATTCCAAAAGCGATAAACTCCGTATTTTGGCGAATTTTACTGTTTTACATTTTAGGGATATTTGTCATCGGCATGATTATTCCTTATACAGATGAACGGCTATTAAGTGAAGCTGTTTCCGTGAGCCCCTTCACACTCGTTTTCGAACGTGCAGGATTTGCTTTTGCAGCGTCCGTCATGAACGCCATTATTTTAACTGCTGTATTATCTGCAGGTAACTCAGGCATGTATGCGTCAACCCGAATGCTTTGGGACTTAGCACGTGATGGAAACGCACCGAAATTCTTAGCAAAGCTTGATAAAAGAGGCGTACCTGTCAACGCACTAATCGTTACAGCATTAGTTGGATCCCTTGCCTTTTTAACGACGATCTTTGGCGATGGTCAAGTATATATTTGGTTATTAAATGCTTCAGGGATGGCTGGATTTGTAACATGGCTAGGTATTGCCATTAGTCATTATCGCTTCCGCAGAGCCTATATCGCTCAAGGCGGTGACCTAAACAAACTGCCCTATCGTGCAAAATGGTTCCCATTCGGGCCATTATTCGCATTAATTCTATGTATCATTATTATTTTAGGCCAAAACTTCCAAGCCTTCACAGATGGAACAATTGATTGGCACAGCATTATCGCAGCCTATATCGGCTTACCACTGTTCTTAATTGTTTGGCTTAGTTATAAAATCAAACATAAAACAAAGCTCATTCCATTGAAAGAATGTGATTTTGAGAATTAGATCATTTTCAATGGAAATAATTCTCTCAAAAGAGTGTGGATGAAGGCGGTTCACGGGAATCTAATGAAAAACGATCTTGTTCGGCTTGATTGAGGTCGGTTCGCAGAAGTCAACGATAGAATCGACCTCTTTCAAACTGATTAAGGTCGATTTACTGGACTTATATAAAAGATTCGACCTCGTTCTAACTGATTCAGGTCGATTTGCAGAACTTATACAAAAGAATCGGCTTCGTTCTAACTGTTAAGGTCGATTTACAGGACTCATACAAAAGATTCGACCTCGGTCACTTGATTAAGGTCGATTTGAGAGATTCATACAAAAGATTCGACTTCGTTGACATTATTAAAGGCGATTCTCAGTTATCATACGATAGAAACGGTCTCGCACAACCTAATAAAAGTGATTTCCTCTGAATAACAACAAAAGAATCGATCTCAATGGGTATTGTATGAGATGATTCTTTCGTGTTTAGCAAAAAACGGATACGCATTTTTACGAAAGAACAGGGGAAAATGGTTCCTAAATCAACTTATATAATGTCCAATTAATTTGAAATTTCCTGAACAAGTTTCGTGAACCACTTTTTCAAATCTTGAAATTGAAAGCCTGCTGCTTCTGCTTTCGCTGTATCCATATACCAATCAGCAGGAACGCCAAAAGGAGATTGATTTTCCTCATCTGTTTGCTGTTCAACAATTGCCTGTTTCTGAACAGCTTCTTCAATGATAGAGAGGATCTCACGCAAAGACAGCTCCCCTTTGGAGCAAGCATTTATTGGCCCTTCTATTTGTTGATTACCGAGCCAATTAAGGAATGAGGCTGCCTCATCTGAAGAAATAAACGAGAGTAATGCATTCAAATTTGGAATACCAATTGGTTTGCCATTTTTTATTTGCTCAATATGAAAATGTAGTCGCTTCGTATAGTCATCTACCCCTAGAACAATCGGAAAACGGACAGCACTAACTGGAAAATCCGCCTTTTGATAAAAGACCGCTTCTGTTAGGCGTTTGCCCTCTCCATAAGAAAAATCCGTTTTCGTTCCAATTTTAATCGGATAAGAATTAGGATTGAAATCTTCCTCTTTCCTACTACCATCTGCAAATTCGTATACTGATAGAGTTGAAGTTAATATGTAATGTTTTACCTTTCCGGAAAAAACTTCACATGCTTCACTAGCTTCCTTTGATGTATAACAAATATTATCATAAACAACATCCCAGTTTGTGTCTCCAACTGCTGATTTTAAAGATTGATAGTCCTCTCGATCAATGCTCAACCGACTTACCTTATCTCCGAAAGGATCTTTTGTTCTCCCTCTCGTTGCAATCGTTACATCATGTCCGTTTTCTAATAGAAGATTCACAAGCTTTTTACCGAAAAATCTAGTTCCACCTAACACTAGTACTTTTTTCAATAGGTTCATCTCCCTTCCAACTTATTAACAATTTTAATTCAATTTTCCATTTTTTAGCAAGAAAAAGGGGCAGAGCAAAATTACTCTTCCTAATAATTAAGAAATTTTGAGTACACTAGGTTGCAGTTTACTGTGTGGTACTCTTTGAAACCACCGGATATGTGGTTTTCACTTAGCCGTGGTCGCATTCACTTACTTTGAGACCACAAGGGACTCGGTTTTCCCTGAGCTGTGGTCGCTTTCATTTGCTTTGAGACCACCAGATACTCGGCTTTCCCTGAGCTGTGGTCGCTTTGGCTTGCTTTGAGACCACAAGGGACTCGGTTTTCCCTGAGCTGTGGTCGCATTCACTTACTTTGAGACCACTAGGTACACAGTTTTCTCTGAGCTGTGGTCGCATTCACTTACTTTGAGACCACCAGATACTCAGTTTCACCTAACCATGGTCTCAAAAAGATAATTTTTTAAAAAATAAACGCCACCTATAAAACATATTCAGGCACCCATCCTACAAGACCATTTTGCTTTTTAACTAGTACATAGCCAGATTGCTGTGCATCCAGCACTTTTACAACTTCATCCTTCTGGACCGATAAAAATGTTGTGCTTAGATCATCTTTACAGTACACAGCGTCATCCTTTTCAACTAAATATTCATTTTTTATCCATTGTTCGATGCCGAGAGTGATATTTTTGCAGAGTGTAAAATAACGCTCACTAAGCATCACGCTCATTTTGTAATTTGGATAGGTTACGGTGCCGACGCGATTTGTTTGATCTACATAACCGCTTTTCACAGTACGCTCTTCTAATAGCTCGTCAACAAACTGAAATGAAATTTGATTTTGTTCAATAATTAGTGCGTTCAGCTGGCCATCTGCTTTAATCTGGTTTCCACCATCGATCGCAATTATTTTTTTCTCCAAATTAATGAGTGGGTTGTTCGAGCTTTCGACATTATCACGGTAATTGACGGCTGGCCAGTGTCCTACAATTACATTTTTCTTTGCTTGATGTCCTTTGTTCAAAAATGAATCGATTGCTAACGCATTCCCTTCAGAAGTTTGCTCCCAATCGGTACGATTCTCTATTCCTGCATGAACGATAATAAAGTCCTCTGTTTCATAAGCAATAGGCAAAAATTCAAACCAATCAATTATCTCTTGAGCATGTTCTTTATAAAATTGAGCAAGCTGTTTTACATCACGAAAATCTTCTACAGATTGTTGTTGCTCTGCCAGCAGCTCATTTAATACTGAATTTCTCCTCTTTTTCATATAGTTTAAAATATCTTCATTTCCTTCAAACACATAGCGATACAAAACATCGCAATTTCCTTTCGTCACGAAAACATCGGGCGCTTGTTCCATAAGCTTCTTAACATAGCGAACAACCTCTAAGCTGTTCGCTCCTTTTTCACATAAGTCACCATTGATAAACAAATAATCATCATTTGAATAATTTACTTTATCTAATAGTCTCTTAAATAATGATAAATTAGCGTGAATATCAGATATAATAATAACTCTTCGATTTGGATTTAACGTTACTTTTTGAATATTTAACATTTGAATCTCCTAAATTTTAAATAGTTAAAAATCTCCGAATACATTTTATTATACCATCCTCATGGCGGAATGAATGTTAGGATCATTGAGCTTTACATAAAACTTATTAGAAAAACTTGGCGTTCGCCAAGTCCTTCGGCGAATGTCTTAGCTGTTCTTATGCGGTATTATATAGCAGTAATTTATTTGAATGTAAATTTACTTTAGTACGTTAATAACCTTAAACTTTCCTATTAGCCAAAAAAGTCCAAACATACATATTTCGGCATCTTATTTTTAAAAATTCCTTTATACTTCATTACATCCTTGCCTCCACCATCAATTCATGCTAATATAACTGAAATATCCTAAATAAATACAAATCAATGAAGAGAACAAGTACGTTTTGGAGATACTCTACAGCGAGCTGGGGATGGTGGAAGCCAGCGAGGAAGGCCTGACGGAATAATCATCTCTGAGATGCGAGACTGAACGATAGAGTGAAACGAATCAGTGAGCGTGTGTACTGCACTCCATACTGATGGCCTTTTTACAAGTAAGTCTTGACGGGATTCCGCCGTTACAAGGAACGCGTATGATTGTACGTTGGCAAAGTGCTGTTGCTATTATTGCAGCAGAATTTGGGTGGTAACGCGGGTATAACACTCGTCCCTTTCATAGGGACGGGTGTTTTTTGTTTGCTAATAGGAAAGTTTAAGTTTGTTAACGTACTTAAGTGAAATGAAGTTCAAATAATATTAGCATTTATCACACCGCATAAGAAAAGCTAGAGTATTTGCCGAAAGGACTTGGCAAATGCCAAGTTTTTCTAATATAAAAGGAGGAAGAATCAATGGAGCAAAAGGAAACAGCGACAATGCGTGAAAAAAGAGTCCTACATTTTTGGGAGGAGCAGCATATTTTTCAAAAATCGATTGAGAATAGAGAAAATGCTGAGTCCTCTGTTTTCTATGAAGGGCCGCCAACAGCAAATGGCCTTCCTCACGTTGGCCATGCTCTTGGCAGAACAATTAAAGACATTATTGCTCGTTATCATACGATGCAAGGCAAGCAGGTGATTCGGAAAGCAGGCTGGGATACACATGGATTGCCTGTTGAATTAGGAGTGGAGAAGGCTTTAGGCATCTCGGGAAAGCAGGAGATCGAGGAGTACGGGGTAGAGGCTTTTATTAAAAAATGTAAGGAAAGTGTCTTTTCCTATGAACAGCAATGGCGGGAGTTTACAAATGCTTTAGGCTATTGGGTTGATATGGATAATCCTTATATGACAATGAGTAATGATTATATTGAATCTGTCTGGCATATCCTCGGAACGATTCATGACAAAGGCTGGCTCTATAAAGGGCATCGTGTATCACCTTACTGTCCGAGCTGCCAAACGTCATTAAGCTCCCATGAGGTCGCCCAAGGTTATAAAGATGTAAAGGATTTAAGTGCTACGGTCAAATTTAAGCTGAAAGATAAAGCGAATGAATATGTGTTAGGCTGGACGACAACTCCTTGGACGCTGCCTGCCAATGTAGCACTAGCCGTAAATAAAGATTTCGATTATGTAAAGGTGAAAGTAAAGGACGACATCTATATTGTCTCAGCCTCAAGAACGAAGCATATTTTTTCTGGAGATGGTGAGATTGTCGAGACAGTGAAAGGGAAGGAATTAATCGGACTCGCTTATGAGCCTCCCTTCCAATTTATTGAAGTAGAAAAAGGGCATTACATTGTCAGCGCTAGCTTCGTAACCGAAGAGAGTGGAACAGGAATTGTCCATATCGCACCAGCTTACGGGGAAGATGATTATCGTCTCGTTCAAGAACATAATCTCAGTTTCGTAAATGTTGTTGATGAAAGAGGAAAATATATAGATGTTGTGACTCCCCTCGCAGGAAAGTTTGTGAAAGATTGTGATGTCGAAATTATTAAGCTGCTTCATGAAAAAGGGCTGTTATTCCATAAAGAACGATATGAACATTCTTATCCACATTGCTGGAGATGTGACACTCCATTGCTCTATTATGCAACTGACAGCTGGTTCATTAAAACAACTGCTCTAAAGGATGAGTTTATTGCCAAGAACCAGCAGGTAAACTGGTTTCCAGACCATATTAAAAATGGACGCTTCGGCAACTTTCTTGAAGGGTTAGTCGATTGGAATATTAGTCGAAACCGCTTTTGGGGAACTCCTTTAAATGTATGGATATGCTCCTCTTGTCAAAAAGAATACGCACCAAAAAGCATGCATGAATTAAAGGAGTTAGCCGCAAAACCTTTCATGGATCTTGAGCTTCATAAGCCATATGTCGACGAAGTTACCCTACATTGTCCTTCATGTAGCGGAGTGATGCATCGAACTTCTGAGGTTATCGATGTATGGTTTGACAGTGGCTCAATGCCATTTGCCCAATATCATACTCCATTTGAAAACAATGATGTTTTGAACAATCAATTTCCTGCGGACGTTGTGGTCGAAGGCATTGATCAAACCCGTGGCTGGTTTTACTCATTGCTTGCAGTCTCTATTTTATATACAGGGAGAGCTCCTTACAAAAATGTACTCGCTACAGGACATGTCCTTGATGAGCATGGACAAAAAATGTCAAAGAGTAAAGGAAATGCCCTCAATCCTGTTGAGCTAATTAAAACATACGGTGCAGATGCACTTAGATGGGCGCTTGTCGAGGATAGTGCCCCATGGAATCAGAAAAGATTTTCAGAACGAAATGTTCAAGAGGCAAAGTCCAAGCTAGTTGATACAATGATAAGTTTATTTTATTTTTATCAGCTTTATGCAGAGATTGATGAGTTCAACCCACATGCAAGTAAAGGGATCAAGCTCTCCATAATGGATGAATGGGTCCTTTCTCGATTGGCTACTACAGCAAAACAAATGAAAAAAGAATTGAATGAGTATCAGCTAACAAATGCAGCAAGATTAGCTGGGCAGCTAGTTGAAGAAATAAGCAATTGGTATATTAGAAGAAATCGCGAACGATTTTGGAGTGAAGGGATGACTGAAGATAAAGCTGCTGCTTTTCATACTTTGTATACGCTGCTTACGAATATATCAAAGCTGTTAGCACCGTTTATCCCATTTACAACAGATGCGATTTACTATTCCTTAGAAGGTGAAAGTGTTCATTTAGCTGATTACCCTAATCTGAATGAAGAGTTAATCAAGCCATTACTCGAAGAACAAATGCAGGCCGTCTTAGAGATTGTCGAATTAGGACGCAGTGTACGCCATAGTGAGCAGCTAAAAACGAAGCAGCCGTTAGCTAAAATGATCATGATTTCTAATTTCTTGGATCATGATACACTAGTACCTTTTGAGGAAATTATTAAAGATGAGCTAAATGTTAAATCTTTGGAGTGGGCGGATTCCTCTAATCATTTAATTGACCACCAACTCAAACTAAATTTTAAAACAGCTGGTCCTAAACTTGGAAAACATGTAAATAATGCTAATCAACTTCTCCAAAATGCTTCACCTGAGAAAATTGATGATTTTCTAGTGAACAGAGCCTTAACCTTACAATTAGAAAATGGAGAGACCGTAAAGTTAGAAGAAGAAGATATACTTGTACAGAAAAAGACCGCATTGCAAGGTTTCTCAGAAGCAGCAAATCAAGCTTTTACCGTATTTTTAGACACAACTTTAACAGATCATTTGGTACAGGAAGGACTTGTTAGAGATTTTATCCGGACAGTTCAAGATATTCGCAAGAAAAGAAATTTACCTGTAGACAAACGCATTTTCCTATATGTATCTGCCTCGAATGAATTCATTGAAATCATGAAACAATTCGATTCCTTAATAAGAAAAGGCATTTTATTAAATGATATTTTTTATGAAAAAACGAAAGACATGGAGACATTATTGATTGGGGAGTATGAGGTTTTTATCGATATGCTATGACATAGAAAAACTGGTTTGTATTAAACAGACCAGTTTTTCTATTTTATTAACTTTTATCATTAGCATTCTTCAATTTTTCTGCTTTCAGGTGCCCATGTTTCATTTTAATACTGATAATATTCACGAAGCTTATCAATTTCTGAAAAATAAGGGCATTGAAATTGTAAATCACCTTGAGGATAATGGGCATTATTTTACTATTAAAGATCCGTATGGAAATATATTGATGATTTGCCAAATATAAATATAAGAGCTCAAAAAAAAGCTAAGAGGATCGCATCGTAATGATACAGGAGCCAATTCGGAATAGGAAGAGAGGCTACCTTACAAGTTGCTATTGAAGGCCATACTATGATTAAGGCTTATCGAAACATGGAGTTAGGGTGTAAAGCACAAAAAGAAGGTATCGATTTTATCCTCTAAATTACTCCCAACTTTTAATAAGGGATCGTTCTTTATTCTTAATTTGAATGATTTAGCCTAATAAGAGTTGACAGTTCTTTAATTTTTCATTAAAGTTGCATTAGGTAAACTTTATTTACCTAGAGAAATAAATAATTGGAGGTGATAGCTTGTCTTCGTTTACTTTACCAAGTCTTGGCTATGCTTATGATGAACTAGAGCCTTATATTGATGCTCGTACATTGGAAATTCATCATAGTAAACATCACGCGACCTATGTAAACAATCTTAATGTCGCATTGGAAAACTATGAAGAGCTAAAGTCAAGGCCGCTTGAAGGATTATTAAAGAATCTTGAGCAATTGCCTGTCGAGGTAAAAACAGCAGTGCAAAATAACGGTGGAGGCCATTATTGTCATAGCCTCTTTTGGGAAGTCATGAGCCCAAAAGGCGGTGGAGAACCGACTGCTGATATTGCAAAAGCCATTGATCATTATTTCCAAACATTCGATCGATTTCAGGATGAATTATCAAAGGCTGCAATTGGAAGGTTTGGGAGTGGATATGGATGGCTTGTCCTTGATGGTGAAGACCTATCGGTCATCAGCACTCCGAACCAAGATACTCCTCTGAAAGATGACTTAATTCCCCTCCTTGTCATTGATGTGTGGGAGCATGCTTATTACTTAAAGTATCAAAATCGCCGTCCTGAATTTGTTACCAACTGGTGGAACCTAGTGAATTGGGACACAGTTAATGAGCAATATTTGAAAGCGTTAATGGAGAATGCTGTGCAATCTAAGTAAGTCTTATTTATTCGTAGCATAAGGTAATTGTGGTAATTATCGCGTATGGAATTTGTGGTAAGTTCCATACAAATTTTTTAGCTTTTGGTTAACTGTATAACCAAAAGCTCTTTTTGTTTTTTAGGATTGACTACGATCAAGATACAGGATAGAATAAACATTAAATTAAATATTTGTAATTTTCTTATCAAGAGAGGTTGAGGGACTGGCCCTTTGAAGCCTCAGCAACAGACTTATAACTTCGCCAAGGCGTTGTTTAGCAGTACTGTGCTAATTCCAGAAGCAAAATGCTTGAAGATAAGAAGGGATAATCGTAGCGGTGCTATAACCTCTTCTTATTTTTAAGAAGAGGTTTTTTTAATTAAATCAAAAGGAGAATGTATGATGACGAACGAATTAATCAATGCCATTAACGTGTTAAAAGAAAAACGCTGGGTTGACTTGACCCATACTTTTGGACCGGATTCCCCACACTTTTCAGCTTTCGAGTCAGCAGAATTTAAAACACTTTTTACCCATGAAGACGGATTTTTTGCACAAAGCTTTACATTCCCTGGACAGTACGGAACACATATTGACGCACCCATTCATTTCGTTCGAAATACCCGATATTTAGATGAAATTGAATTGAAAGAACTCGTTTTACCACTCGTAGTGATTGATAAGTCAAAAGAAGCGGAAATTGATCATAATTTCACCTTATCAGTGAATGATATTTTGGACTTTGAAAAAGAGCATGGTCAAATAGAGGCAGGTACTTTCGTTGCCTTGCGAACAGACTGGAGTAAACGCTGGCCAAACAAGGACGCTTTCAATAATAAAGATGCAGATGGAAATAATCATGCACCAGGTTGGTCTTTTTCCGCTCTGAGATTTTTATTCGAGGAAAGAAAAATTAAAGCCGTAGGGCATGAAACCTTTGATACAGATCCAAGTATTGATTATCAAAGAAATGGTTCGCTCATTGGAGAATACTACGTACTTGAACAAAATACATATCAAGTAGAGCTTCTAACAAACTTAGATCAAGTCCCCCCTAAAGGTGCCGTTATTCTCAATATTGTTCCGAAGCCTGAAAAAGCTTCAGGGTTTCCAGTAAGATCATTCGCCATTCTCCCTTAAGAAAATATTAAGAAGAGCACAAATCTCCTCATGATTTGTGCCCCTTCTTGCGAAATTATTTTTTCTTTACTTTTCAGGAACTAACTCTATTGTCGTTACACTGACTCCTAATTGTGTCAAAGCATGAGCTAATATTCCCATGCCAGCTCCTAATTCTAGCATTTTATGAAATTCTCTTCCGACTTGCTCTATTATTTCTTCTGCCTGAATAGTAAGCTCACGTTCCATCTCACTATCTATCCTAAGGTTCAACATTTCAAATTGATTTTTATAAAAATCTTTTACCCATGATTGGCTCATTATTTATTCCTCCTAGTCATCGTTTCATCTATGACAAAAGAAGAATAAAATTCAGAATCCCCATAAACGTCGCTCCTTTCCAATCATTAATCTTCTTTACTTCTCTTTCTCTCTTCGTATTGAAACTCCATTTCAAACTCTGGATGGTCTTTATCAAAATCTAGCATTTCACAACCGATCTTTTTATAAAATTGGATTGCATCCTTGCTTGAATTCCATTGAAGCCAACTCGTATTTCTTTTTCGACACCATGTATACACATGCTCCATTATTTTTTTCGCAATTCCCTTTTCTCGGAAAGCCGAATCTACAAATAAATCATGTAACCGACATGTTTTTTTACCTGTGCGGAGATGAAAACCAAAGTCTTGTGCGAGGCAATACCCGACAATTATTTCATCGACCATTGCAATTAGAATGAAGTAATCTTTATTTTTTATACTATTATTGAAGCGCTCATTTAACCCTTCTTCTAATACAAGTCCCATTTTCATGAATAACGGTTGCAAATTTTCGTAATCAGTTAATTGTGCTTCTCGATAAATAATTATTTTACATCACCCGTCATTTTTCAATTTTAGCTCATTAAATTTCTACAGTAGTATAAAATCTTTCCATTTGATTCCAATTAAATTGAAATTCACACACCACATAAGTTTATTTTTCAGTAATGATAGCTCTCAATCACATTCAAAAAATGGGCAAGTGCTTTAGATTGGTATTCATCTTTTCGGTATAAAAACAATGTTGGGATAAGCGATTGTTTTTCGTGAATTCGGTGGTATTGAATTTGGTGATATTTAGCCTGTTTCTTCACCACAGATAATGGAAGTAAACTCGCTCCTAGCCCTGCAGATACACAGCCTAAAAGTCCATCCAGTGTACCAAGTTCCATTACTTTTCTCGGAATAATTCCATCCATTTGCAGCCATTGCTCAAATAATGCTCTGTAGGAGCAGCCATTTCGAAAAACAATTAATGTACAGTCTGCTAAATTTTCCAATGAATGAATAGGAGCATGCATGAATGAGGTGACTAACACTAGTTCTTCGACAATGAGCTTTGTAGATTGTAGATGAGAATGAGAGATTGGCCCTGCCACAAAGGCGCCATCTAATTCATAGTCTTCTACCTTTTTTATGTTTTCTCTTGTCGGGCCAGTAGAAATCACAATATCTACATCAGGATTTTCCATATGAAACTTTGTTAATAATGGTGGAAGGTGAATCGCAGCAGTCGTTTCCATTGAGCCTATTCGTAATGGACCGCTCGCTTTTTCACTGTCCCCCATCATTTTCAACGTATCTTCGTAGAGCTGAATCATTTTATTCACTTCTTCAAATAATAATTCACCCTTCGGTGTCAAAGTAATCCCGCGATTATGGCGGTAAAACAATTGAGTATTATAGAGCTTTTCCAAGCTTTGAATTTTCATCGTAATATTTGATTGTGCATAGTTCAGCTCTAATGCCGCCTTCGATAAGCTCCCATTTTTTACAACACTTTTAAAAGCATATAAATCATGGATGTTCAATTTCTCCACCTCTTGCCATCAATAATATTGATATCAATTATAACATTTATGTATTTCTCCTGATACCAAACTTACTAGTAAAATTAGTGTATCGACTATCTGCTTCACCTTTATTTTTGAAATCTTAACTAAGGGGTGGAAGATGAATACAAAATCCAATCCATATGTTATTGGAGGCATTCTCGCTTTAATCATTGCAATGGGCATTGGGAGATTTTCCTATACCGTTATTCTTCCTTTTATGCAGGATGCTTTTTCATTTTCAAACTTGACCGCTGGCTTTTTAGCTACTTGTAATTATTTAGGCTATTTTTTCGGAGCATTACTGGCAAGTAAAATCACCACGAAATGTCATAAAGTACGCTTGCTCCGTATTGGATTAGTGATTAGCATTATGACTACTGCTATGATCGGCATTTTCCCATCTTACCCTATATGGTATATGGCAAGGTTTCTTTCAGGCGTTGCAAGTGCATATATTTTCGTTCTCATTTCCAGCATTGTCCTAGATCGACTTGCATATGAAAATCGATTACATTTATCCGGTTTATTTTATTCAGGTGTAGGACTAGGCATCATATTAAGCAGTCTCGTTGTCTCTAAATTAAACAAATTATTTCAATGGAATGGTACTTGGATTGGTCTAGCTTTATTGTGCAGTGGATTGTTTATAATCATTTGGTTCTTCATTCGAGAAGACGCAAATCCCAAGCCTTCATCTAGTCATTTACCGTTGCAGCACACATCTGCTCCACCGAGTAGCTGGATAATATGGCTTGTTATCTCTTATGGGTTAGAAGGATTAGGCTATATCGTCACAGGTACATTCATTGTTTCGATTGCTGAAAGCTCTGCACATTTTCAGGGAGACGCAACGACAGTTTGGCTTATTGTTGGAATATCTGCCTCTCCTTCCTGCATCATCTGGACCTATTTAGGGGAAAAAATTGGATTTATAAAATCATTAATGATTGCTATGCTCCTTCAAGCAATCGGGATCGTGCTACCCATATTCGAAGAGAAAGCGGGATTACTCTTTATAAGTGCATTTTTGTTTGGTGTGACCTTTATGGGAATTACGACGCTTGTTACAACTTTAGCAAAACAAATGTCTCCTATTAATAGTCATCGTTTGCTCGGCTATTTAACTGCTAGCTATGCGCTCGGGCAGCTGCTAGGACCCTCACTTGCTGGAATGTTGGCTACGATGACAAATAGCTTTCATTATGCTCTAGTTGGTGCTACTTTAACTGTATTATTTGGAGCAAGCCTGCTATTTGGAGGATTAAAATATGAAAAGAAATCATTACAGTAAGGAGACGAAATGAAAGAAAGGATGAGAAAGAGTAATTTGTAAATAAAAATAGCTCTCTGCTTAGAGAGCTTCGTTTATCAAGAAAGGGTATTCTGAATAAACATATTCGGAATACCCTTTATCATTTTATGTCTAATTTTTCTTATACTTTTCACAGTTCAAAGCTACTCAATTACTACTAATCTTTAAAAATGATTGATTAGTGTTGGTCTGGTATATCTAATGTTCTAATTGGATTGTTGTCAGCGTCTCCAACTGGAGTTCCAACTAATACGAAAGCAAACGATAAAAGCATTAATAATTTAATAACACTATTTTTCATTTTACTCCTCCTTAAATTAGATGATACTATTATCCTATACTAGTTATTATTTGTTGTAAAAAGGAATATTTAGAATTTATAGCCTATTAACGACTATATTTCTTGTTTTATATGTTATCTTCTATATAAGACGCTTATTTTATGAAAATAATCATAGGAGGGCAAATAATGGGGATTGAAAATATTGGGGACAAAATAAAAAATTTAAGAAAAAAAAGAGGAATGTCACAAGAAGACTTATGCAAAAATATTTGTTCACAATCTGAAATTAGTCGAATCGAAAATAACAAAATCAATCCATCCTCTTACATATTACAGCAAATTGCTATGAAATTTGGGGTTTCTATCGATTATTTCAATCATACTACTGATTCAGTAAGGGATGATTACAAAGAAACAGTAAAGAAACTATTAGAAAGAAATCGCAGAGAGAGAAATTATTTAGAAATTGAACGAATCATTAAACAAGAAGCAAATAGTCCTGCCATTATTAATTGTAAGTATATGATAGATTATATGAACTGGCATAGGGGAATTATTACATACCATTTACATGGAAATGCCGAGCTTGCTTTAAAATTATTAAACTCATCCCTAGACTTAAACGAAGCCGTATACTCAGATTTAGAAATTGAGATATTGAATAGTATGGGGATTATTTGCAGAAATGAGAAAAGGTACGAGGAAGGACAGTTATACTTTGAAAAAGCTTTAAACTCCATTAAAGACTTTCCATTTACGAATAGGGATCGCTTGTTTACGAAAATTAGCTATAATTTATCAAAATTATATACAGATATTCATCAATATGATGAATCATTACTGTTATGTGAGAACGGAATAAGGCTTTGTAAGTTAAATGAGGATATGTATTTATATGCAGAACTTCACTATCAATGTGGGCGTAATTGGATTAAAAAGGGAAATAAGCAACTTGGTTTACATTTTTGGAAAAAGTCAGTTGAAATATTTAAGATTGATGATAAAACAGAACTTGTAAAAATTATCGAATCTGAAATAAGTCTGTATGAAGAACACCAACAAACAGTATAAGGTTATGATTATCAACATATTTTACATTAAAATAAGTAATTTGAAGAAGTTAGGTAAGTTTATTTAATGAAAACAAGAAATGAATCGATAATTTGCGAGATTATCAACATTGAGATAATTAAGCAATCATATAAAATGCAATTTAAAGGAGGTTTACTATGAGAAGAAACTAGTTATATTGGCTTTTGAAGGTGATACCCGTTTTATGGACATAGCACCCAGTGACTGGTTATAAGTATTTTACTACTAGTATAATTGTTAATTATTATTTCTCCCAATAATAATAGCATGATAAAATTGCCTTCAAACAAATAGCATTCCGAATACGTCTATTCGGATGCTTTTTATTCTTTTCTATACCATTTCCGTGTAAAAAAACTGTAGAATAATCATTTTTTGATTTATCTACAGTCTCGTTCATTTCAACTAAATTTTCCGAGCTTTTCCTGCAGCACTTCTTTAAATTTTCCAGCCTCATCTACTCTGATTGCCACTTGCTCATATTCTCTCTTTATTCCCATCAGTAATGTTGCTTTAACAGGCTGCTTTAATCTTAAAATGACAGTCGGATAAACTTTCTCTAAATCACGAGCAACGAAATCAATCGTATTGTTTGAAAGCTTTTGTTCTAATATTTCTCGTTCTTCTATAACTTCGGCAATATCATCCCACCGTATTTCCATTCGCTTCATTAAACCTAGAGAAATATACATGCGATCATGCTCAACTTGGAGAGGGTTTAAGCGCACTGCTTGAATATCACCTAAAAACAAAATGGCTGAATAAATATTTAGCACGAGCAAAATGATCGATAAAATAAAAGCTTTATCATGAAGCCACCAATGAATGCCGATCGTTTCAATGACAATCGCATGAATGAGCATCAATTGAAAAGCAATTAAACTAGAATTTTTATGAAGAGTAAACGTATTTTCTTTCGATTGCGGCTTCTTTCTCCACATTCCAAAAGCATAGTAAAACAGGAGCAGTTCGGAGCAGATCACTTGAATAATTGGATGTTTCTTCACCTTCTCCTCTACAGCTGACGAAAAGGAAAATAAGAGTGGGATTTGACTTTTCTTCTTTACTTCTCGAATAATTTCAGGCAAATATTTAAAAAGGGTGATTAGCAATAGCAGTTCCAATAAAACAACTGCACTCTCTATTCCAAACCCAACCCATGTGACCATCTTGAACGGAGCGAAATATTCCATCGGGATAATGAATCTTGCCAATATTAATCCCAAACCCATTAAGATGATAAGATTCTTCCAGTTCATTTTACGCTTCCACGCTAAAAACAAAAGAGGAGCCACTATCGTTAAATCAATGATTGAGGCGATTACAATTCCATTCGGATTTTCAGGTAAATGACTAATTCCAAAAGAGGAACGATAGAGAGTTAGATTTGAAGCCAACACAAGCAATAATAAGCAAGGCCACGCAAAATGGATTGAGCTTTTCTTAACAACCATATTCCCCACCTAAACTTTCATTTAATTTGTACAATAAGCCATTTCTTCTCTCTATATAGTACCATTTATTTTCAAATTTGTTGATTAATTGTCTATAAATCACATCCATTAAATTGTGCATCACAATTTTTTACTTTCTTGCCTTATAGACTAAGGGGCGTCACAAAGTCGGAATTCAACTTATGCAACTCCCTATAAACTCGATATTAATATCATCATGTAAAACGACAATCATCTTCAAAAGTAGAAATTCCTGCTACACCCTCCAAATCATTATAGCAAATGGCCGCTTGGTAACGATTAAAAAGTGTAAACAGTTTAAATTTCACCTGAATCTGCTCCATTCCTTCAATAGCCAATACCTCTTTAAAAGCATGATTCAATGATAAGGATATGTCTATCGGGCTTTTAACTAAAAAGCCTGAGCCTTGCCATTTAAGAAGCGCTTCTTTTAATGTCCAGATTGTAAATAAGTACTTCTGCTTATCTTCACTTGGCAATGAATAGAGATAATCTCTTTCTCTCTTAGATAAGAAAAAATTCTCTACCCCATCGTTTATAGATTCAATTCTCTGTATATCAACGCCTATTTTCCCTTGGTTGACAGCCCCTATAAGTATGCAGCCTTCCGTATGTGAGAGACTAATATCTCCTGACCACCCTTCTAACGATGGCCTGCCTTGATGATCCTTTTTCAAAGAAAGCGTTGATGTATGTGCAAAATGATTTTTCACACTTTTCTTTGCTTCATAATATGAGAGAAGCGCTGCAAATTGATCAGGAAAATATTTATACTTATAAATTTCATCACGTTCCAATGGAGTCATTTCCTGCAATAACAAGGAAAAACGTTCCATCGATACTTTTTTGATTAATACACAGCTTGTGTGTACCTTAAATCGATTTGTCATATAAGTAGGCATTTTAATTAAGCAAAAACATGGTTGGGCAGTGGGAAATATCCTACCTCTTGTCCGTATTTTATGATGCTTTTGATGTATTCCTCACGCTGCGTAAAGTAAGAGTCATATTGACGTACAAATTGCCTCGTTTGCGTACAATCCCATTCCCATAATGTATCTTTTATGCCTTCACCTTCAATGATTGAAATGGCTAATTGCTTTGATTCCTGTGATAATTCATTCGTAAATACCCAATTGGAAAAATCCTCTGCACTTACTTGCTCAATGAAGTATCCATCTTTTCTTAATGCTTGAATAAATTCATTATATTTAAGTGGATTCGGATCGACGATATGAAAGGTCTTTCCGTAGGACTGTTCATTCATTGAAATATTCAAAATGGCATGACTTGCAATATCAACAGGCGTCAAGTCAACAATTGCATTTGACTGTTTCATTTTACCAAGGAGTATTCCTCCTTTAATCATGCGGTAAAATGCGTTACTATCAATATTTTTTTGAAATGCCCCAGAGGTAGAATGTCCCGTTAAATTACCGATTCTGAAAACATTTGCTTGAATGCCATCCTCCATTGCTTGATGGATTCGTTTTTCCGCTTCAAATTTGCTATTTGTATAAACACTTTTTAAGCAAGTAGAAAACGCAGATGGAAGCACTTCGCAATAATGTTCCCATAGCCCTTCTTCGGCAAGCTCTTCTGGTATCCCGATCGTTGAAATATACGTAAATGGAATATGTTTATTTACGTAAGCCAAGTCTAATAATCTTTGAGTTCCTTTTACATTGACATTATGAAAATGCTCTTCATCTCCGAAGTGGCGAACATCAGCCGCACAATGGATGATACGGTCTAAGGAATTCTTTAGTTTGGTATGAATCTCGTTAGTCAATCCTAATTGATCTATTCCGAGATCACCGAGCATAATTTCAATTCTTGTCATATCGATCTCTTCATTTGAAAAATAAGCAAGATTATCGAAAAGACGAGCTCTTGCTTCAATTTCACTTTTCCCTCTGACTAAACAAATTATTTTTGCATTCGTTTCATTCAGTAAGTCAAGCAATATATGGGTTCCTAGAAAGCCAGTCGATCCAGTCAGCAAAATTTGCTCTTCACTTTTCTCATGCTTGTATGTAGAATACCCGCTTTTTGGTTCTATTGAAACCGGGTACTCTTTCAAGCTTTTTGCGATCTTTGTTGTCTGTTTCTTTTCTAATTTTTTTGTTTCGTTTATGTATAGGGCTAGTTTCTCAACGGTCCTATTTTGATAAAAGTCTTGAATACTTAACATTGGAAAATGCGGCTTCAATCTTGCCAGTGCATTTAATATTTTAAACGAGCTTGCCCCAATCGTAAAAATATCCTCTTTAATATCGAACATCTCTAACAAGAGCTCTGTACCCAACTCTTTTACTAAAATTTCTTCTGTTTCATTACGAGGACCTGTAATATCTTGCATAAAAAATGACTGGATATCAATATGCTCTAGCTTCTTCCGATCAATTTTACCTGTCGGTGCAATCGGCATTTCCTCAAGCTTAATTAAATAAGCAGGGATCATATATTCAGGCAAAGCCTTTTTCATTTCGCTTTCTAGCCATTGCTTCGAAACATCTACATTTTCTTTAAGCTTATAGAAGCCATACAACTCTTTATTTCCATTGTTTGCCCTAGCAACGACTGCTACCTCATGAACATAGTCTAACCCTTGCAGGAAATTTTCGATTTCACCTATTTCGACACGGTGACCTCTAATTTTTACTTGGTCATCCTTCCTTCCGAGGAATTCGATTGTCCCTTCTTGCAATAGCTTTACAATGTCCCCAGTTTTATAGAGAGAGTAAGCATTTGTTTCATTTCGCTGTATAAAAACCTCATTCGTCTTTTCAGGCTGGTTAAGATAGCCAATAGAAACACCAGGACCTTCAATAATTAATTCACCTGGTTCGTTTGGCAAACATAACTGACCCTCCTCATTAGCGACGTATAGCTTCACATTTTGAATAGGCTTTCCGATCGGAACATTCGCCACATTTTTAGGCAGCTGAAAATTCAAATCATAATAACTTGCCATAACAGTCGTTTCAGTTGGTCCATAGAAATTACTCAACATTGGAGACAGTCCAAATTTGTCTTGCCAAATTCGCACCATTTCTCCAGTCAATGCTTCACCTGCTAATGCTAAAACCTCTAGGGAAGAAAGCTTTTCTATTGCTTCCTTTTCAAGCATCGGAACCATGTTATTAAAAAAGGCAGTAGGCAAAATCATATTTGTTATTTTATGCGCATGAATTTCTTCCAATAGTGCTGCATGATCCATTCTTGCTTTTTCAGATAAGAGATGGAGCTGAACACCGTTAAGCAACGCTTGAAATAAATCAATAATGGAAGCATCGAAACTAAAGGAAGCAAATTCAGATATGACGGTATGTTCATGGAATTGATAATGATCTGAGAGCCATTCAGCTAAATTGAGCACTCCAACATGCTTTAGCAATGTTCCTTTTGGCGTTCCCGTAGATCCCGATGTGTAGATGACATAAGCGATATCTTCATTAACCAATTCCTTGCATGTCATATTTTCTTTTACACATTTCATATCATTCACTTCAATAATGATTGGATCATTTTTTAAAATCGGCAGTTTCTTACGGACTTCTGATTCAGTAAGAAGAACTGCGCAATTCGTATTACTGATCATATAATCAATTCGTTCTGCAGGATAAGCTGGATCAATTGGAACATAAATCGCACCGGTCTTTAACACACCTAATAATCCCATCACAGCTTCTATACTTCTGTTCAAAAAAACGCCGACAAAATCTCCTTTCTTTACACCTTTGTTAAGTAACTCTAAAGCCACCCCATTAGAATATTCATTCAGTTCTGCATAAGTTAGTCGCTGATTTTGATTTGATAAAGCGATTCTAGATGGGAATTTGGACACTTGCTCGTAAAACCTGTCTACAATCGTTTGACCTGAGAACCATTTTTCACTGTTATTCATATTTTTGTATAGTCCTTTAGTCCTAGGTACATATGATAGATCAAAACTATTTTGACTATAGCTCATTACATTTCTCCTTATTTTTTTACAAAATCCATCAAAAATTGACATTTTATCCAATATTCATTATGGTAAAATAGTTGTAGTTAGTCAATTTATTAATCGGGAGATATAATCAAATGTTTAACAAAAAATCCTTTATTTTTAAAAATTTGTTTATTTCAATTACCATGATTATTTGTATCGGCCTATTAATTACAGCTTCATGCTTCTTTGTTTTAACAAACACGATGAAGTCGTCTATTCTAAATGAAGCTAAAACACTCGCTACATCCTGGGGTGAAACACTCGAAATGGATGTCGTTTTGGATGCGATGAGATCCAAAGATTTCACCACAGCCTCTCAGCAAGAACTAACAGAAATTTTTGATTCGATTTCAGCGAACAATCCAAAAGTTGCTCAAGGGTATATCTTTAGCACCGAACTAGTTGATGGAAGCTATACTCCTGTTTATGCTGTTCCCTCACATTTAGTGGAGTATTTAACATCAGAGGGAGTGAATGTTGCAGATCCTTTTCCACAGCCAGAACAAATTGTTCAAGGAATCAAAGAGTTAGTGGAGAAAAAAACACTCGTATCGACTGATATTTATTCTGATGATATCGGGACTTGGGTGACAGAATTATATCCTCTGAAAAATGAACATGGTGAAGTATTTGCTTATTTCGGCATCGATTTTGATGCAAGCTTAATCAAAACTTCACAACATGAGTTAATTATGGTTAGCGTTTCCATTCTTCTGCCAGGGTTAATTGTAGCGATTATCCTACAAATCTTCTTTACAAGAAGAGGCTTCCGTCCTCTTCGAGAGCTTATGAGTGGATTAAATCAAGTAAGCAGTGGAGACTTTACTGTTCAATTAACAAATATAGGTACTGATGAATTAGGAAGACTAAATCAATCCTTTAACGAAATGGTTAAAGGTGTTAATAAAATGATTTTAAAGGTAAAAGAGTCCGCTGAAAAAATAAAAACATCTTCTGACGTTCTGAATGAAACAGCGGTATTAACCGATAAGCACTCTTCCGAAATTACTTTAGTGACGGAAGAAATGTCTTTATCGATAACAAATCAAGAGAATTCCATTACCGATACTGCGATCGCCATCGATGAGGTAACGAAAGCTATACAATCCATTGCCTCAAGCTCAACACAAGTTAGCGCCGTTTCTATCGATATGGATAACATAACAGAAGAAGGAAATGCATCTGTTCAAAAGCTTGAAGAGCAAATGAAAGTCATCGGAACTCGCTTTGAGTTAACAACGAATTCGATCCAAACATTGAAAAGTCGTTCAATCGAAATTGGAAAACTTCTGGATATTATTACAGGTATTGCGGAGCAAACGAATTTGTTAGCTTTAAATGCAGCTATTGAGGCTGCACGTGCAGGAGAAGCTGGAAAAGGATTTTCGGTTGTAGCTGAGGAAGTTCGAAAGCTAGCAGAAGAGTCTAATCAATCAGCTAACTCAATTGCAAGCTTGATCAATGAAATTCAAAGTGAAACAGAAGAAGCCTTTTTACTGATGGAAAAAGGCAATATTGAAATCCAAAAAGGGACAGAGCTTGTTGACAACTCTGGAGAAATATTTAACAAATTAAAGAACTGCTCCAAGGATGTTTCAACTACCATCATAGACGTATCTGGCTCTGCTCAAGAAATATCGGCAAGTGCCGAAGAAATTGCAGCTACGGCTGAGCAGCTTAAAAATATTGCTAGAGAGAACACTGCTTTTTCAAATAATA
Source organism: Cytobacillus sp. Bva_UNVM-123 (assembly GCF_046351715.2). Classification (NCBI taxonomy): domain Bacteria; kingdom Bacillati; phylum Bacillota; class Bacilli; order Caryophanales; family Bacillaceae; genus Cytobacillus; species Cytobacillus sp. Bva_UNVM-123. The sequence continues at coordinate 544,635 of NZ_CM177772.1, read as the reverse complement.
TTTCTGAAAATGCTAAGCACCATCATAATAGCGTTTCTAACTTAATTGATTCCTCTGAAGGCTTAAATGTATTAGCTGGGGAGCTGGAAATGTTAGTTGAGGATTTCACCGTTTCTAAATAAAATTTAAAGACAATAGAAAACATCTTTTCACAAATGAAATGCACCCGCTCATTAGTTTCGGCTAATCTTTGGGTGCATTTTGTTACGGGATTTTGTTTTATTTTTATAATAAACAATTACATTATAACAACTTTGAATAAATCACCATTGTGAAAGGGACAGAAAAGCTAATAACGCTGCCGATTATGATAATGGTTTGAAAGGATGTGAGCGTTATAGCACTGAATGAAAAAGTGAAATAGCTTAATATAAGCAGAGTTCCAAATAATACAAAATAGTTAATAAACATCGCTTTCCCAACAATGGATTTTGAACGCTCATCACTTGGGTATAGATGGGGAGAAAGGTAAGCCATCATAAATTGATTTAATCCAAGTGCAAACAGCATAATGGAGTTTGGAAATCGGTTATGTAAAAGATCGGTCGTCATCGTATACATAGAAACTATTGTGATGAAGATAGCAGAAAAAAGAAACGTATAACGATTCGTCACTGCTTGATTTGCCTTTTTCATTCTTTATTCCTCCTCGTAAACAAATATATCTTCAATTTGGCAATTAAATAATCGCGCCAATTTAAAAGCAAGTGTAATGGATGGATTATAGCGTTCCTTTTCCAATGAAATAATCGTTTGCCGTGATACATTTAATCTCTCAGCTAACTCATCTTGCGTGAAATTATATTTCACTCGAAAATGCTTAATATTATTCTTCATTTTTCACCTACTCAAAAAGGAAAACAAACTTTATGTTAAGTATACTTTACAAATCTTTTTTCAAAAAGTCAAGTGTACTTTACATTTTTTGTTGATTGAAGGGGAAATCAACATCCAAATTTAATCCAATTGGAAAAGCTAGCGCAAACACCAAATCCTTTCAGTGAGAGCCCTAGCCGTTATTATTTTTTTGAAATTCATCCTTTTTTAGATTATGCGAGCGTAAATCCTAGCTTCATATGGAGAAAGCTGAAGGGTTTCCGTTTGTTCATGATCCACCACTTCAAGATTTGAAAGAATCAGTTCTGAACGCTTGTAAACAATGTCGTCTACTTTATCAACCGTAACCGATTCCGGAGATAAATTACATAATATAATGGCCTTTTGATCTCCGAGAGTACGAGTATACGCATAAAGAGAAGGATGAGCTTCTTGCAAAATATCATAAATCCCATATGTGAAGAGCTCAGCCTTTTTGCGCAGCTGAATCATCTTTTTATAATAATTCAATATTGAGTTTGGATCGTTTTCTTGAGCTTCTACATTTATTTTTGAATAGTTCGGATTCACACCGATCCATGGTGTTCCATTCGTAAATCCAGCATTTTTTCTTGCAGACCATTGCATCGGCGTTCGGGCATTATCTCGACTTGTCGCCCAAATCATTTCCATCGCTTGCTCATGTAAATCGCCTTGTGCTAATCTGCTCGTGTATAGATTCTTCGTCGCTACATCATTATAATCTTCAATCACAGGAAATTTAACATTTGTCATTCCTAATTCTTGGCCTTGATAAATAAATGGTGTACCTTGCATAAAAAAGTACATCGTTGCCAATGCTGTTGCACTTTCTCGCCAATACCGTTCATCATTTCCCCATGTTGATACAGATCGGGCCTTATCATGATTTTCGATAAATAAGGCATTCCAGCCGCTTCCTTCTAATGCCTTCTGCCACTCTGTTAATACTCGTTTAAGCTTAAGAATATCCAGCTTTTTCGTTTCAACATCCCATAAGCTTAAATGCTCAAACTGAAAAATCATATCGAATTTTCCGTCTTTCCTATCTACCCAATCATGAATTTCATCCACACCAACTCCATTTGCTTCACCGACTGTCATAATATCGTATTTCGCAAATGTTTCTTGCTTCATTTCCGCTAAAAACGGCATAATACCTGGGACATTCATATACTTCTCCCAAGCAGGGACATAAGACATCTCAGTTGGATTCGGCATGCTTGTGAATGTAGGGTCTTTTTTAATATGGCTAATGGCATCAAATCGGAAGCCGTCTACACCCTTATCAAGCCACCAATTCATCATCTTATACAAGGCCTGTCGGACTTCTTCATTCTCCCAGTTTAAATCTGGTTGTTTCTTTGAAAATAAATGCAAATAATATTGCTTCGTCTCTTTATCAAATTCCCAAGCTGGACCCCCGAAAATACTTCCCCAATTATTTGGAGCCTCACCATTTACAGAATCTCGCCAAACATACCAATCACGCTTATCATTCGTTTTGGAAGATCTTGATTCAATAAACCATGGATGCTCATCACTCGTATGATTAATCACTAAATCAATAATGAGCTTCATCCCTCGACGATGCACTTCTTTTAGGAGCAAATCAAAATCATCCATTGTTCCGAACTCTTCCATAATCTCCTGATAATCACTAATATCATAACCATTATCATCATTAGGTGATCGATACATTGGACATATCCAAATGACATCAATCCCTAAATCCTGTAAATAATCTAAACGAGTAATCAGTCCATTCAGATCCCCGATTCCATCGTCATTAGAATCTTGAAAGCTGCGGGGATAAACTTGATAGGCAACCGCTTCCTTCCACCATATTCTCTCCATATTGGCCTCCTTCTTCTATTCAGAAGTTTTAAATATTTTTACAAGATTCCCGTTCTATTAGAGTCGTTTGTACAAAGTGATGAGTAACAGCTGCATTCGGATCACGGACTTTTTCTAATAGAAAGTTTGTTGCTTCAAAACCAAGCTCAAATATCGAAATATCGACAGAAGTTAATGGTGGGCTCACATATGCGGATAACGAGTGATTATTAAAGCTTATTATGGAAAGATGATTCGGAACGTGAATAGAAAGCTCTTCTAAACAACGAATAATTTCATAGGCGATCAAATCGTCATGTGCCACGATAGCTGTCGGCGCCGCCGCAAGCTGCATCATTTTATGTAACTCTTCATTCTCCTTTGCTTTAAATGCTTGATCATGGATAAAGTACGCATCTGAATAAGTAAGATTTGCATCTTCTAATGCTTGTTTATAACCCTCTAAACGATCTCTTGAAACGACAAAATCGAGATCTCCTCCAATAAATGCAATCTGCCGATGACCTAATTGATAAAGATAATTCACGACGTCATGAGCAATTTTTCGATTATCATTATCAATATATGTAATCTCATTCTCATATTTATAAGGACGGCCTACCATTGTAAACGGAAATTTCTCAGCCTTTAAATAGTTCATCGTCCGATCATTTACACGAGAATAAAGCAGAATAATCCCATCCACCTTTCTCCCTTGGACCATTGAGACAACTTCTTGATGAATTTCTTCCTCAGTCCCACCTGTTGATAAATAAATTCCATATTGACTAGAATGAGCGCTTGCACAAATTCCCCGAATAACCTCTGGAAAAAACGGATTTTGAAATGCCATTGAAGTCGAATGCGACATAATAACGCCGATCGTTTTTGTACTTTTGGCAGCTAAATTTCTCGCTTGAAAGTTTGGATAATATTCCAAGCGCTCCATTACCTCTCTTACTTTTCGCTTCGTTTGCTCACTAATTCGCGGACTATCTGCGATAACACGGGAGACCGTAGATGGTGAGACCTTTGCTTCTCTTGCCACATCGATGATTGTAACAGCCAACTAAGACTCCCTCCTTTCACTAATTTACTTTATGGCCCCTTCAGACACACCTTTAATAATTTCTCGTTGAGCGAAGAAATAGGCAATAATGACTGGAATAATCGCTATTGTAAGTCCAGCCAATGCAAGGTGCCATTGTTTTGTATATTCTCCGAAGAAAAAGAACATCTTTAATGGGATCGTCTCCATCCCTTGTTTATTAATCACTAAAGACGGTAATAAGTAGTCATTCCATATCCAAATTGTATTTAAAATGGCCACCGTTACTGTAATAGGTTTGAGCATTGGAAAAATGATATACCAAAAAACTTGGAATTTATTCGCTCCATCAATTGTAGCAGCTTCGTCTAAAGAGCGTGGTATTGAATTTAAAGCACCATGGTATAAAAAGATGGATAAGCTCGCACCAAATCCTAAATACATAAAGATTAAACCTGAACGATTTAGCATTTCAAACTTCCCAAAAATCGTTATCAGTGGAATCATGACCGATTGAAAAGGAATGAGCATTGCCGCCACAAACACAAAGAAAATAATCGTACTAATCCTGCTCTTTGCACGTGAGAGCGCGTAAGCTCCCATTGCCGAAAAAATAATAATAAGGGCGACACTAATGATCGTAATGATTAATGAGTTTGCAAATGTTCTCAGAAAATCGAATTCCACAAATGCTTGCACATAGTTATCAAATGTTACAGTGCTTGGTGGTTTTAATGTATCCTCGAAAATTTCACGCTTTGTTTTTAAAGAGTTCACGATCATTAAATAAAAGGGAGCAAGCCAAACAAGCGCTAAAAAAATTCCGATTAATTCTAGAAGGATGCGATACGGCTTTCGCATTACATTTCCACCTCACGTTTCTTATTAATATACACTTGAACTAATGCAATTACGGCAACGATAATGAAAAATATGACAGCTTTTGCTTGAGCTTATGCCATATCATAGCGACCAAATGCAGTATTGAATATTTCCATCGCCACCATTTGTGTAGAATGAAAAGGGCCTCCACCAGTTAAGCTCAAGTTTTGATCGTATAGCTTAAATGTGTTTGAAAGCGTTAAAAACATACTAACTGTAAACGCTGGGGCGACGAGTGGAAATACAACATAGCGAAATCTTTGAAAGGCATTTGCACCGTCAATTTCAGCTGATTCAAGTAATTCCTTTGAAACACCCTCCAAATAAGCAATATAAATGACCATAATATAGCCAGACATTTGCCAGCTCATGACAATGACTAGTCCCCAAAAGCCAGTTCGAGGCGTTGACAGCCATCCTTGCAGGCTCTCCATCCCGATCATAGCACCAAACCCATCAAATGCTTTCATAAAAATAAATTGCCAGATAAACCCGAGGATTAATCCTCCGATTAAATTCGGCATAAAGAAAATCGTACGCAATGCTTTATTCGTCTTTAATTTAGCTGTTACAAGGAGTGCGAGTGATAAGCCAATTAAATTTTTATCATTTATCTGTGAAAACGTTTGCACAAATGATTAGAAAAACTTGGTATTCGCCAAGTCCTTTCGGCGAATACCTTAGCTTTTCTTATGCGGTATTGCAAACGCTAAAATTATTTGAACTATATATTACTTGAGTACGATAATAAACTTTAACTTTCCTACTAGCCCAAAAAAGAATGCAAAGTTTTTGCGAAAACGTTTGCACAAAAGTTGTTGAATTTATCCTAACATACCGCCCAAGCAATAACAAGTTTTAATTTATTCACAATTCTGTTTTTTTAATTAACAAGCATTGCCGCCCCTAGCATTCCCGCTTCATTTCCGAAAGCCGCACGCCTTATTTGTAAAGGATTAAGTTTTAATGGGTCGACTTTTTTAATAAGAATTTCCCACCAATCATCTGCAGATTCTGAAACACCCCCACCGACAACAACGCAATCTATATCTAATACTGCTTGCAGAGAAGCGATGATAATCGCAAAATCTGAAAGAAAGCGCTCACGAACAGCAATTGCATTTGAGACACCATTCTCTGCTAATTGAAAGATGTTTTGTGGCAATACGAGTTCTCCTGTTTTCGGATCGATAATCTGCTGCTCTTGAATCATTCTTCTTAATGCCGTCCCCGAAACATATTGTTCACTGCAGCCACTTCTTCCACAACCACAGGCAAGTCCATTAGGATACAAAATCATATGCCCAACTTCTCCAGCACCTCCATGCATACCGTTCATCACTTGACCGTCAAATACTAATCCTCCTCCAAGCCCTGTTCCGATTGTCAAGCAAACGACCCGTTCAAAGCCTTTTGCTGCCCCGAGTACGACTTCAGCAAGAGCTGCACAATTCGCATCGTTATTAATTTCAACACGTATTCCAGTTGCCTTTTCTAATAGAGATTTAACCGGCGTCCCTTGCCAGCCTTCCAGCTCTTTTTCGAAAGTAACGACACCTGTCTTCGCATCAACCATTCCTCGCGTACCAATTCCAATGCCTTCTAGTTCAGGATATTCTGCCTTTACTTTTAAAATCTGTTCCTCCAAATAAGGATATAACGGCAATTTTGTAGGGATCGTTCTATCTTCTAGAACCTCACCAATTTCATTGACAACACCAAGACGGATTTTCGTTCCTCCAATATCAACACCTAATACTTTCTTCAATTGACATCCCCCTATTTATATATTCTTAACACAAATGCCTCATAAGGTCTTACTTCTATTATCTCATCACCTATTAATGGAGCTTCATAGTTTGCTATTATTATATGTATGTTTTGACTATTCACTTCACAATCATCCCAAGCAATTTTTTCTGTATGCTTTGAAAAATTAGTAACGATTAACCATTCCTCTTCCTTGATTATTCGCTTATAAACGAAAAGATGTGGATGATTTGGCCATAATAATTGAAAGCTTCCGTACGTCAGAATGTCATATTTCTTTCTTAATTGAATGAGCTTTTGGTACGTATAAAAAATAGATGATGGATCGGAAAGTGTTTGTTCGGCGTTAATGTCTATAGTATTTGGATTCATCTGAATCCAAGGTGTTCCTGTCGTGAATCCCCCATCTGAAGTCCATTGCATCGGAGTTCTTGCATTATCTCGACCTTTCGCATAAATGCTTGACATAATGGTTTCATGCGGGACTCCGAGCTTCCGTTTTTCCTTGTACATATTAAGTGTTTCAATATCTCGATAGTCACTAATGGCGGCAAACTTTACATTTGTCATGCCCAGTTCTTCCCCTTGATAAATATAAGGTGTTCCTTGAAGGAAATGTAGACAAATGGCCAGCATTTTAGCAGACTTCTCGCGATATTGCTTATCATCTCCAAATCGTGATACAATCCGAGGTTGATCATGATTATTCCAATAAAGACTATTCCAGCCGGTATGATAAAGGGCATGCTGCCACTTCTCAAAGTTACGCTTTAATTCAACTAAATCCAATGATTGAATATCCCATTTCTCATATGGACCATTATCTAAATTCATATGCTCAAATGTAAAGACCATATTCACTTCTTCATTTTCCGGATTCGTATAAATTCGTGCATCCTCTGTCGTTGCTCCAGGCATTTCTCCCACTGTTAACACATCATAATGACGTAATACCCTCTCATTCATTTCACGTAAATACGTGTGGATTTTCGGTCCATTTATAAAATACGGACTCCCATCCCCATACAATTGTTCATGGTGGACGACTCCATTAGGTAATCGTTCATCTTTGGAAATGAAATTAATGACATCCATCCGAAAGCCACCAATGCCCTTATCTAGCCAATAGGTCATCATGTCATATATTTCATTTCTTAGTGGTTCATATTCCCAATTCAAGTCAGGCTGCTTTTTTGAGAATAAATGCAAATAATAAGAGTTTGTCAGACTATCTTTCTCCCAAGCAGATCCAGAAAAAACGGAGCCCCAATTATTCGGAGGGGTTTCATCATCACTATCTCGCCAAATATAATAATCACGATATGGAGAATCTTTGGAGGAACGTGATTCCACGAACCATATATGTTCATCTGAAGTGTGATTAACGACGAGGTCCATCACAATTCGAATCCCTCGATTATTCGCTTCATCTATTAATCTTTCAAAATCATTCATTGTTCCAAATTCCTGCATAATCATGCGATAATCTCGAATATCATAGCCATTATCATCATTCGGAGAATCATAGACTGGACTTAGCCAAATAACATCAACACCTAATTTTTCTAAATAATAAAGCTTTGAAATGATGCCCTGTAAATCACCGATGCCGTCACCGTTAGAATCCATAAAGCTCCGTGGATAAATTTGATAAACGACACTCCGTTTCCACCATGGCTCATTTAATTGAGTCATTTCCCCACCACCTTATGTACGTATTTGGCATTATTTTAAACTTTTTCCAATTATGTTGCAAACGCTTGCACTATATTTTTAATCCCTATATGAGCATTATCTTATATTGACCATTGGAACACGAAACAGTATACTGGATATGTATAAAAAAATGTAAACTCAAAAGGAGTTTGTTTTATGAGTGTGAGTGTTCTTAACTAAACCGTAATTTCATACGGCCTTGATTACAGCAAAAAACCGGTATATCTGCTGGTTTATTAAGTTTGCACTTTTTTCAAGGATGTTAAGAACAAGCATCATAGCATAGAAGATCCGTGAACCAGCTATGGCATGTTTTGTCATAGCTTTTTTGTGTACAAAAAATGAAAAGAACGATGGATTTCCACGTTTCTATTAATGTACGCAAAATAAGGTGTCACTGCATGTTTACATTTTCTTCTAACCGTCATGAGCGATATGTTCATGGCGGTTTTTTTTATCAAAAACTCTGTTAAAAGGAAATGTTGATTTTTAAAACCTGTTGATGGAAGCGGAAATCAACAGCCAAATTTAACAGACTCTTATCAAAAATAAAAAGGAGGATTCAAAATGAATCAACAAACAATTGATGTATTAGGGTTTGAGGAGATTTTAGCAGAAATCGCTCAATTTGCAAAAACAAATCGAGGAAAGAATACCCTTCAATCATTGAAGCCATTACAGGATAAACGGAAAATCGAGCATGCTTTAAATGAAGTGGCGGAAGCTGAAGAAATCATTAAAATGAGCAGCAGTATCCCTATACACACGCTCGATGAAATGGCGCTTTATTTAACTCAGGCAAAAAAAGGACTTTATATTCGCGCTGATCAGTTTACGTATGTCCATTCATTTTTGAACCATTGTTCGAAATTGAAGCAGTTTATGAAGGATAAGCAGTATGCAGCACCAAATGTTAGTTTATATGCTGAATCGATTGGTGATGTACGACCGTTGGAGGAAGAAATTAATCGCTGCATTCGACATGGTCAAGTGGATAGTCATGCCTCAAATGACTTAGCTTATTTGAGAAGGCAGCTATCCATCCAAGCAGATAAGCTAAAGGAGAAAGCAAACCAGCTTGTGAAATCAAAACGATATGCAGCATATTTACAAGATTCTGTTCTCGTTGAACGAAATGGCCGAATTGCCCTTTCAGTGAAAAGACAATATCGAACAAAGGTGAATGGATCCGTTCTTGATACATCTGCTTCAGGCTCTACACTATATATAGAACCAACTGAGCTTAGCGCCATTCAAGAGGAAATTGAGCTATTGCGGATGGCAGAAGAGCAGGAGACTGAAAGGATTTTATACGAATTAACCGAAAAGGTACTTCAGTATGAGCAAACGATAAATATCGCGATCGAAACGATGCACCATTATGACGTATTATTTGCGAAAGCAGCCTATAGCCGCAAAAAAGGCTGCTCCATACCGTTACTAAACGAAGACTATCTCATTCATTTGAAGGAAGCACGTCATCCGATGCTTGGTGAAAAGGCTGTACCATTATCCGTCCGTTTCGGTGATGAACATCGAGCCCTAGTCATAACTGGGCCCAATACTGGCGGAAAAACAGTCACATTAAAAACGGTCGGCTTACTCACCATGATGGCGCAAACAGGATTGCCTATTCCAGCGAATCCCGGAAGTGAGATTGCTATTTTCCAACATATTTTTGTCGACATCGGGGATGGACAAAGCATTGAACAAAACTTAAGCACCTTCAGTTCAAGACTTGTGAATATCATTGAAATCTTGCGAGTGACAAATGATCGTTCGCTTGTCTTACTTGATGAATTAGGTTCAGGGACAGATCCTAGTGAGGGCATGGCACTAGCAATCGTCATTCTAGAACAGCTCTACGAAAAAGGAGCCACCTTATTTGCTACGACCCATTATAGCGAAATGAAAGAGTTTGCTGAAAAAACAAGCGGATTTCTCAATGGGATGATGGAATTTGATCTAAATACGCTAAGACCAACATATAGGCTTATGCTTGGACAAAGCGGACACAGTCAAGCATTCGATATTGCGCTAAAACTAGGCATGCATCCAGAATTAATCGAAAAGGCACATGAAATTACGTATAAACATAAACGCGACTATCGTCAAGAGCTCGACATCAATTTATTAAAGGAGCCAAATTATCAAAAACAAATCATTGTTAATAAATACGCAAGAAAGACAAGTAAGAAACCATTTCCTCATCAGGAAACGAAAACCCATACTCTTTTTGAACAAGGAGATAATGTCCTGTTAACTGAAACAAATGAAATGGGAATTGTCTATAAAGGCCCAGACGTAAACGGTCATTATATTGTGCAAATCCAAGATACGAAGCAGACCGTAAATCATAAACGATTGAAGCTCTATATTAAAGGGAAGGATTTGTATCCAGATCATTATGACTTCGACATTATTTTCAAGTCGAAAGACTATCGCAAAATAAATAAACAACAAAAGAAAAGGCATGTGGAGGGTATTTGGCTAGATAGTGAAGATTGATGAATGAAGTATAAAAAGTGGGCGATATTCAGATAAGTGCATTATAGGAAAATCTCCTTTGAAATGGGCCCAGAATTTTACCAGCAAGCTAGGTGAAATTCTGGGTCATTTTTCTGGACCATCTCAACTTATTCTTGTTTCATCTTCCGCTTCTTCGCTAATAAAGTTTGAAACTCTCTTTCTAATTTTTCAGATGGCTCCAAGCTAAGGCGGCTGAGCACCTCAGAGATTTTTGTCTCTAAAATGAGCATTTCATCTTCTAGGTCATCACGTTTTTCCCGTGGTACATATTGTTTATAGTTTCGATATGTTCCATCGAAAAGGTGAATCTCAGACTCTTTGATCTCCAAAACACGAGTTGAAATTTTTTCGATAAATCGACGATCATGGGAAACAAAAACAATCGTTCCTGGATAGGATTGCAATAGCGATTCTAATGCCTCAACCGCTTCGATATCAAGAAAATTCGTCGGTTCATCCAGAATTAATGTATTCACATCACTCACAAATAATTTAGCTAATGCTACCTTTACCCGTTCACCTCCGCTTAATACACCTACTTTCTTATAAACATCCTCTCTGAAAAAATGCAGTCTAGCGAGTACTGTGCGGATGAAGGTTTCCGTTTGCTTCGAAGTGGAGCTGACATTTTCGATTATTGTTTTTTCCGTATTTAAAATATCGATATTCTGACTAAAATAACCGACTTTTATTGAGGGTGAGACAGAAATCCCCTCTTCTCGATTGATGATTTTTTTAATAAGAGTTGTTTTACCGCTCCCATTTGACCCGATAATGGCAAGTTTATCGCCACCACGTACAGAAAAGCTAGCGTTATGCCAAAGGATACGGTTCCCGATAACTCCCTTCACATCCTCAACACGAATCACAATCTTCCCTATTACTGTTTCTTCATTCGGTAAATTCATTTGAATGTCAGGTAGTTCTTTAAGCTTCTCAACCTTTTCTAGCTTTTCTAAGCGAGTTTCAATGGCTTTTGCTGTTTGCTGCAGCTTTTTTTGCTTTTTGGCGAAATAGGGTTTCGCCCCAGTAATTCTAGCTTCTGAAGAGCTGAGATTTTTTGGTGCTTTCGTTGCCCTTGCTGCTTTTTTCTCTTTCAACACTAATGCTTCTTCAAGCTGTCTCTTCTTTTTCTCATATTTTTCATAGGCTGCCTCATGCTGTTTATGTTCAAGCTCCTTTTTCTCCGCATATTCAGAGTAATTTCCTTTATACGCTGTTATTTTTCCTTCATTAACCTCCCAAATCGTCGTACATAAAGCATCTAAAAATGCTCGATCATGAGAAACAAGGACAAATGCGCCTTGCCAATTGGCGAGCTTTTTTTCAAGCCATTCAATATGCTCCGTATCAAGATTTGTAGTTGGTTCGTCTGCAAGCAGAATACCCGGATGGCTAATAAGTGCCTTATTAATATATTCTTGTGTAACCTCTCCACCGCTTTTCATTGTGTCCGTCTTTTTTATTTGTGGCAAAAGCTCACATGAAGTATAAGCGGTCATTCCCCCGCTATCAGGATGCTTCTTGCCAGCAATAACTTCTAACAAAGTTGTTTTGCCACTGCCATTTCGCCCAACTAAGCCAATGTGGTCATTTTGATGGATTTGCAATTTTTCTATATTAATTAATAATCGATCCTTTATATATAGTTCAAGCTGATTAGCTTCTAATAATAGCACAAACTCATCTCCATTCTTATTTTTTATGAAGATTAGAAAAACTTGGCGTTCGCCAAGTACTTTCGGCGAATGTCTTAGCTTTTCTTATACGATGTTATAAGCAGTAAATTATTTGAATGTAATTTTACTTTAGGCACATTAAATAATCTTTAACTTTCCTACTACCAAAAAAGCCTCCTATTCATTTCAGAATAGGAGGCATAAGTGCATAAGAAAAGCGATCGCGCCCGCGGATAACTTAGAGTAATAAACATACGTAAGTGTTATCCTTTATCTTAGACGCTAAAGCTAGACATTCATTAACCTTGATAAATGAATGTTTTCTTATTTTGGGCGAAAGAGACTGCTCCCTTTAGTCCAACTACAATCAGCCAATCCTATTCTGAAAAACGGCGATTGATGGCATAACAAAATTAAAGCAAATATAGTATCTGCTAACAACATTGCCTTCAATCTAATGTTTTCGAAAAATAGGATTAGTACTTCATGTAATTGGGTCACCCTTCCGATTTATAATTATCTTAAGCTTACGCGATCTGACAATAAATTGTCAACGAGAAATGAATTTGTTGTTTTATCAGCCGGATTTGATCATTTATCAGCCAAGTTTTGTGATTTATCAGCCAAACTAGCTCATTTATCAGCGAAAAGCCCGCAGTCAAAACGAATAAAGCTTCACTCGTTTTAATCTCAACGCATTCAATACGACTGAAACGGAGCTCAGCGCCATCGCCGCTCCAGCCAGCCAAGGTGCCATAAACCCAAGCATAGCAAAAGGAATCATAAAAATATTATAAAAAAATGCCCATAGAAAATTTTGTTTTATATTCACCATTGTTCTTTTGCTAATCGCAATGGCATCAACAACTCTCATTAAACCCCCTGTCATAATCGTGATATTGCCAGTATCAATTGCAATATCTGAACCTGTTCCAATTGCGATTCCAATATTCGCAACAGCTAATGCAGGGGCATCATTAATTCCGTCCCCTACCATCACAACTCGTTTACCGTTTTTTTGCAAACGTTTAATGATTTCTGCCTTTTCTTGCGGTGTGACTTCCGCACGAAATTTTTTAATTCCAACCTTCTTGGCAATGGTTCTTGCCGAAGCTTGATTATCGCCTGTCAGCATAATCACCTCAAACCCAGCATGCTGCAAACGAGAAATAGCCTGTTGAGATGTTGGTTTTAGTTCATCCGCAACGGCAATCATCCCTGCAAAGCGCGAATTAATCGTGGCAACCATAACCGTTTTCCCTTCACTCTCAAATTCATTCACAAGCTTCATTGCTTTTAGAGGTATGACTTTATTATTTTTCATAAAATACCTTGGACTGGCAATGACAACTTCATTCCCATGAACCGTACCTTTCACCCCATACCCAGGTATGTTCTGTACTTGATGAGCAGTTGGCAAGTTTTTTATTTTGTTTTTCACATTTTTCACGATTGCTTTTGCTAAAGGATGATTGGAGGCACTCTCTACTGCACCAATTATTTCCAAAAATGCATTATCACTATAATGCTCGACATAAATATTTGTTACATCTGCTTCTCCTTTCGTAATCGTTCCTGTTTTATCAAAAACAACAACATTGCTTTTACAAAGCATTTCAAGAAACTTGCCTTCCTTAAACAAAATGCCTAATTGAGCAGCTCGTCCACTGCCTACCATAACAGAAGTAGGTGTTGCTAAGCCGAGTGCACATGGACAAGCGATAATTAATACGGTAATGACCTTTTCCAAAGCTTCATAAAAATCTCCTGGCAAAAAGACAAAATACCATGCAATAAAGGTTACAAGTGCGATCATCATCACGATAGGGACGAAGACTGCGGTAATTTTATCAGCAATATGCTGAATAGGAGCTTTAGATGATTGAGCCTCCTCCACGATGCGGATAATTTGCGATAATGTCGTTTCAGCATTTCTTTTCGTAACTTTAATCGCTAATCTCCCATTTTGATTAATGGTACCAGCATAAACGAAATTTCCTGCCTCTTTTTCGACAGGAATGCTCTCACCCGTTAACAATGATTCATCAATAAAAGAATTCCCTTTCACAACTTGTCCATCTATCGGAACTTTGTCTCCAGGCTTGATAATAATCACATCTCCAATTGAAAGCTGTTCAACCGGTAATGTAGACTCTTTCCCGTTTGCGTACAATGTTGCTGTTTTCGTTTGTAACTGATAGAGCTTTTTAATCGCCTCAGTTGTTTTCAATTTCGTCTTTGCTTCTAATAGTTTTCCTAATAAAACAAAGGTAATAATAAATGCACTCGTTTCGTAGAAAAGCCAAACAGAATGAGCGGGCTGTCCCATTAAAAAAGAAGTAATGGTTAAATAATGACTATAAAAAAAAGCAGCGGATGTACTTAATACGACTAGTACATCCATGTTAGCACTTTTGTTTTTTATCGCCTTCCAAGCTCGCTCATAAAACTGAAAACCAATGATAAACTGAATCGGAATGGTTATGCCTAATTGAAACCACGGGTTAAGAAAAAGCTTGGGAACTTGAATGAATGTTGCCCACTCGAAATGAGCGAACATTGCCCATGCTAAAGGGAAAGTAAACAAAGCAGAAAGAAAAAATTCCATTTGAAGCATTTGTATTTCTTTGCTCTTTTCATCATCTGATGGGACATTTTCTACCTTTATTTCATTCGCTTCAAAGCCGATGTTATTAATTTTTTTCATAACTTCTGCAATGCTTGTCCGCTCTTCCTGAAAAATAACACGACCTTTTTCCGTCGTTAAATTTATATTAACGTCTGTGACGCCATCGATTTTTGCAACAGCCTTCTCAATTCTTACAGCACAAGCAGCACAATGCATCCCTTTAATCGCCAAATAGTTTGTCACTTCCATTGCATTTCTCACCACTTTATTTGTTTTTTATATTCTATTAGCGACTAGTATTTTTTAGAAGTAAATTAGTGGATAACCCTACTTTGGCAAAGTTCGATTCTAGGACTGTTTCCTGTAGAATCGACTTCTATCGCTGGCTTGGAGGGCGATTCTGTGACTACTTCCCTTAAAATCGACCTTTAACACTGGCTTTAAGAGCGATTCCGTGGCTAAGAAAACTTCTACCGTTTTACTCTTAAAAAAGGAAGAGTAAGCTAACAGACCATTGCTTGTGGATTTTTCGAGGGCTATAGTCTCAATTGAATAGGTTTGAGACCACTGCTTGGAGATTTTCGAAGGGCTATGGTCTCAATGAGTAGGTTTGAGACCACTGCTTGGAGATTTTATAAAGAGCTATGGTCTCAATGAGTGGGTTCGAGACCACTGCTTGGAGATTTTATGAAGAACTATGGTCTCAATGAGTAGGTTTGAGACCACTGCTTGGAGATTTTATGAAGAGCTATGGTCTCAATAGCTTTTGTATCAGTCTACTAAAATGGATTTTATTCGTCATTCACTATCTTTCCGATGTGAAGGGTCATGAAAATCCCTAATTTATGCAGGCCAAGCATGGCGATGCCAGCTAGCAGCTGATCAAGTTTTGAATTAAAGATGGGTGGTACTATATCCATGGCATCGATATGTGGAGGCAGACATAGCTCAGCTGCAGCATGGGTCATGAAAGGGTTCTCCATTCCCCCGAAAAACGCGCTGACAATGAATACGAGGCAGGCAGGCATGATAACTAGTCCACTTAAATGAGCAAATCGGTTTCTCCGTCGATTGTTATCGAAAATGGACGCTTGTAAGTTAGGAGCAGCAAGTGGCCACCACATGCCAAATGAAAGAACAAACAGCAATAATAAATACCCATTATGCAGTAGTTGGCTTTGCGACAAAACATGTAGCATGACTGGCATATGGTACATGAAAAATAAGAAAGCAAATATAAATAAGGCAATTGTAGGCATTAAGGAAACGCGAATGATGTTTTTCGTCTGAAAAAACGCAAGGGGAATTCCCAATATTAAGATTGGAGGGATAATAAAATAGAGAATACTCATTTGAATCATATGCGTGCTAAATGAAAGATGACTCATAGTCGCTAAAGGGCTGCCAATTGTCATGTACAATAAGAGTAAGCCTAGGAAAAATAGCAAAGGAAATTTATGATGAATTTTCCTATTTAAAGTTAGTTTTATATATATAGCTGCTATACAAGCAAGTCCGATTAATAAAGGAAGATTCCATCCCGTTTGACTATCTAGCAAAACTGCATAAATCATGAAACTCCCTCCCCCTTTCCTTTCCAATGTAGGACAGCTATCTGTCCCCTGGCTAGCGCATAGATAATCTTATAAAAATTATGTTTATCGCTTATTAATTAGAACTTAGACTACCTGAATTTTTAGTTTTAGTTGCACGCCCTTCTTCGATATGTTAGCATGTAAGTGATTACTTTCATTCTGTGAAAGGGAGTGTTCACATGACGGCGAAAAAGACTTCTGATCGAATCATTGAAGCTGCACTTCAATTAATTAGTGAAAAGGGTTATACCGCTGCAACGACGAAAGCAATTGCTGAATTAGCAGGGGTCAATGAAGTGACGATTTTCCGTCACTTTGGCTGTAAACATGAAATATTAAAAGCCATTATTGACAAATTCTCCTATAATCCGATCCTGCAAAAAACAATTCGTGAAAATGTTGTTTGGGACTTAGAGAAAGATTTATTAAGCTTTTCAAAAAACTATTTTGAATATATGATGTCTATTAAAGATTTCATCATGATTGGATTTAAAGAATCGATTCAATTTCCCGAAATCAGTGAGGAAATTGCAAATATCCCGCTTTTCATCAAAAAGGAATTAATGCATTATTTCGAAGAAATGCAAAGGAAAGGGAAAATAATCGAGGTCAATTATGAGGCAACTGCATTGTCTTTACTTGCGCTAAACGTTGGTTATTTCCTGTCACGTGCACGCTTAGGCGCAACTGTTTCACAGCTGCCTACTGAAGAGTTTTTCAAAACGAGTATTTCTATTTTTTCTAGGGGATTGACTCCCTAGAAAAAATTTTTCTTACAAATGCAAGTAAGCACTTACTTAACTAGGAGGGAAATCATGAAAGGGTTACAAGCATTATTTCGCATTCGTGAAACGTATATAGGTATTTTTGCAACCATTGCGTTTCAATTAATTTTCTTTACCATTTGGATGACAGCTTATGCTGGAGTGAATGAAAGAACAGAAAACTTACATGTAGGATTAATTAGTGAAGACACAGCCATTGGCAAGGAGCTAGAGGGGCAATTGGATGAATTATTACCGTTTCATGTAAAAACATATCATTCAATTGATAAAGCCAAAAATGAATTAAATGAACGAAATGTAAATATGATTATCCAAATTCCCGCTAATTTCACAGCTCAAATTCAGGATGGAAAAAAAGCAACGATTCATTATTGGATTAATCAAGCAAATGCAAGTCTCTCAAAATCATTGATGGAGGGAGTGGCCAAACAAGTAACAGAGGAAATTAATCACAACATGTACCCTATTCAGCAAGAAAAAGTAATCCAAGGTTTTTCGCAGCAATTCGAGCAATTCCCGCTTGAACAAGAGATATCTATTGTCATTAAAGAAGCAGTCGTTTCCACTATAAGTAATATGCAAGACAAACCAATACAGCCATCCATTATAAAAACAAATGATGTTGAAGGTTTTGCCGCAAATTTCGTACCATTAATGGTCATTATTTCTTCATTTGCAGGGGCAATGATTATGATTATGCAGCACCAGCAAGCAACTCAATTAGTGAATCCTTCTGTCTCGAGCTGGCAACTATTTTTTGCTAGGCAACTTATTAATATCGGAGTTGCATTTTTACTTCCATTCTTAACAATTGGGCTTATGAATATTTTTAATATTTCAAGTGAACAATCACTGTTAACAATCTATCTTTTTCAGTCATTAATGTTTTGGGCATTTTTATGTTTAGCACAAGTATTTGTGATGATATTCGGCAATCTTGGTATGATATTCAATATTTTGGCCCTGTCACTCCAGCTCGTTACATCCGGTGTGCTCGTTCCAACAACAATGCTATCTAATTTTTATAGTAAATTAGCTGCTTTTTTCCCTGCAACATATGGTGCGGATGGCTATTATACCATTATCTTCGGTGGGAGCAGTGAAAGCATTGTCAATAATATCAGCTCACTAGGCATAATAATTGGGTCAACATTAGTCATTTCATTCAGCGCTGTTGCGATAAAGAGTAGAATAAAAGCTTCAAGCAAACAAGCTGCTCCGACTGCTGTACAATAAATAATAAAAAAACTAAGCGTTTGCCAAATATTTTTGGCGAATGCTTAGTTTCTCTTATGCGATACTTTCTATTCTTTATAACATTAACTATTTAACTTTCTATTGAAAAATGAATTACTTAATTTTTGTATTTATAATTATCCCTCTAATTATTGGAATGGCTATAGCAAGTAAAAATACCGGTAAAAACCAAAGTCCAAGTGATTGTGAATCGCCGACGGCTACACGAATACTTTGAATCATAATATATGCAAATGTGATGAGGCAGATATTTTTTAAAGAATTTAATAGTTTTCTACTGTTCTTGTAAAAGGCTTCTACATTCGATTCATTCAGTCGTGCAGGATAATTATGTGCATGTGGAAATTTTTCCAAAACACCTAAAAGGATCCATAAAAACAAGCCGACAATCGGTAGATAAATAGTTCATATTTTGAACCCCATCTATTGACCTCACCTGCACCATTATAATGTCCTGGCACTTGCTCAGGAATTAGACTCCATGAAATGACTAAATAAACAATGGCCCCAATAAACAATCCTCCACCAATCATATCCCATACCCATTCGGATTTTGATTTTCTTATTTTTAATATTGGACGATAATAATTATCCATCATATACCTCCATCTATTCACTGAATTAATTAGTAAAATATACGTTTTTACAGCTCAAATGTTTCATAACAATTCAGGCAGTACTTGACATAGCTGAGTTCTTTTCTTTATAATCTAATTGAAAATAATTATCATTATCAATTATAAGGAGGTACCATTTTTGACTATAAGTTTGCAAACTGATTTCTCTAAAATGCCTGGTCATTGGGTGTTAGCTAAAATGGGCAAACGAGTTCTACGTCCTGGGGGAATTGAATTAACAGAAAAAATGCTTGAACATTTACATATATGCGAAGAAGATGATGTGGCAGAATTCGCTCCTGGTCTTGGAGTCACTGCAAAAATCGTACTAGAAAAAGGGCCAAAATCCTATATTGCCATTGAACAAAACGAAGAAGCAGCCAAACAAGTATTAAAGTATTTACCTAAAGATCGAGGAACATGTATTGTTGGTGATGCACAAAATACGCAGCTGCCTAACGAATCAATAGATGTATTATATGGGGAAGCAATGTTGACAATGCAATCCCCAAAACAAAAGGAAAAAATTATTGAAGAAGCTCACCGGATCTTAAAAAAGGGCGGCAGATATGCAGTTCATGAGCTTTGCTTAAAACCGAATGAAATGGATGAAGAGTTGAAAAATACGATTCGCCGTGATTTAGCAGAAGTCATTCGGGTAAATACAAAGCCCTTAACTGTAATTGAGTGGAAATCACTCTTCGAAAATAACGGATTCGATGTTACCGTCATTGAAATACGCCCGATGCATTTATTAGAAAAAAAGCGCATGATTCAAGATGAAGGTGTAAAGGGTTTTGTCAAAATGATAAAAAATATTGCTGCAAATGTAGGAGCTAGAAAGCGCATCGAAGCTATGCGTGCGACTTTTAGGAAATATGAAGAACATCTAAGCGCGGTAAGCATCGTTATGGAAAAAAGATAAAAAAACAACAGGGTGAGTGAAGATAGATAAGCGGCAGCCTCATCCACCTCATACTCTATCTTCAAGCTTCACCTAGAGGTTATTTCTTTAAAATGCTCATTTTTAGCTAAATAATAGGCAAATAAAATGCATAAAACGATAGGCAGCATTAATGAAACATAAACAATATTTGAGCCATAGCTCGCGGAAATCCACCCTAATATTGGCCCTGAAAGGACAACTGCCCCTTGATTGCATATCATTCGATAGCTTGCCATCCTTCCATGATAAGCTTTTTCCGTCGCCATCTGTTGAACAGCCTGCATTAAAACTCGAATCCAAGTAGTGCCTATCCCTACTAAAAATACTCCAATGAAGGAAACCCAAACATAACGTGAATAGCCGATAGCTCCTAGCCCCAGCATTGTAATCATGAGCGCATACACAGCAAACTTATTTTTTGTTTTTGACCACCATAAGGAACCAAAAATTCCTGCCAGCACACCGCCTAAAGAAAAGCATACATCTAGAAAGCCATATGTCGTGGCTGTTTTCTTTAAATACTCCAGCGTATAAACAGACAAAAATCCTAGACTTGTATGGAAAACTAATTGCCCATTAAACATGACAAAAAACAGAGATAATAAAAACCGATGACGGTTCAAATACTGAAAACCATTTTTTAAGTCTATGAAAATAGAATTTGTTTTTGTATCTTCCTTTTCAATTTTTGTAGAATCATAAGGTACAAACATCAACCCTATTATCGCTATTGCATAACCAATTATGACAATGATTAAAGTAGCATGACCACCGATAAAAGCTAATAAAAACCCACCTATACTCGCACCTACAATACCTCCGATAATTGAAAATGAAGAAGTTTTGGAGAAAACCTTTGGCAAATCCTCTTTCTGAAAAACTTCAGCAATTAACGCTTGGACAGCAGGGCGAAAAAGAGAGCCGGAAACTTGAACAGCCATATGCACAGCAATGATAACGAATGGGAGGAAGCCAAATAACAAGCTGCCTAATAATAAAGCTGCAATCGCAGCCGTACCAAATGATAATGCAATGATAGCTAGTTTCTTGCGCTGAAAGCGATCAACAAAAACACCAAATAATAAATTTAAAAGGAGCCCAGGTAAAAAACCGATACTTACGAGCACGCCTGTATAAAGAGCATTGTTTGTTTGCTCATAAAGAATCCATGTTATCGTAATAAAATAAACGGTTGCACTAAATTCCGAAAAGAAAAAAGCTACTAGCATATTGCGATAATTGTTCAAATCATTCTCTCCAGTTAAAATTCATCATACTCACAGCAAAAGCGTTCAATCGTTTGATTTGATAATTTGAAAAACGTATTTTGAGATACTTCTAACTTTAAAGCTTGTTCTTTCTTTAAATTAGCATATACACCTCGTAATATTCTTCCTGTCAAACCATGTGAGACAGCAATGACTCTCGGTTGGTTTTTAATACTCTCTAGCCAATCGGATACCCTTTCCACAACGGCTTGATAGCTCTCGCCATTTGGAGAATTGAAATACCAATTATAGCTATTTGTATGTTGAAGAAGCTCTGACCATGACCTTTCAATTTCACTCGTCGTTAAACCCGCCCAGTTCCCTACTGACACCTCACTTAAACGATCATCTATCCTCACCTTTTGACGTTCAAATCCCAATATGTCACAAATGATTTCTGTACTTTTTATTGCCCTTCCTAATGGGCTTGTAACAATATCCCACTCATGAGGATCTTCAATATACACCTTTAACAACCTAGAAACATTTGTCACTTGCTCTATTCCATCTCTCGTTAATGGAGAATCAAGCTCTCCTTGGTATCTTCCTTCCGTATTAAACACTGTCTCCCCATGTCTAATTAAATAAATGATTTGCTTCATATGATTACCCTCTATCCAAAAAATGTTAACGGTAGGCCATTTTCATAATAATTTCTTTATGCTGTGGATATGTTTGTAGTAATTCTTCCTGTTTAAAAAGTTCAAAGTCTTCAAAATCAAAGCCTGGTGACACCATACAACCTACAAGTGAGAATGTATTCTCCTCTTTTACAGATGATCCAAAGATTGTATTTTTTCGTACTAAAACTTGTGGTTGTTCCCCGTTTTCAAGATCTAGTCCTAATTTCATTTCATTGTATTCCCCATTCTCATCAATAACATGTATAGTTAATGAACTCCCGCCATGATAATACCAAAGCTCGTTCGATTTTAAGCGATGAAAATGAGAAATATCCTGGGAGCGCAATAAAAAGTAAATACTCGTAAAAAGCTTTCTTTCCTTATCATCCCTTATTATTTTTTGGCCGGATATAACAGCCTCAGAGGCAAAGGTTCTTTTATAAAAACCACCTTCAGGATGCGGTTCTAACCCTAATTTCGTAATGAAGTATTGTATGTCGTTTTGTTGCATCATCAGTTTCCTCTCTATTTATGTGATATTATTCATTTTAACTCTTTCTTGTCCGAATTTGGATAATATTGTCCGGGAAATAATTTTGTTGTCCGAATTTAGAATAATTTGTCCTTGATTTACACCATTTTAAAACACCGTTCGATTAAGGAACGGTGTTAGGTAAATTACTATGTTGCTCATTTATTTTCCGGCGAGTTTTTCTTTGAAGATGCCTTTATCGAATCATCCTGCAGCATCTCAATTTCATATGATTCATTGTCACTTGCAGAAGCATCTGTATCCCAATCTTCACTTAATAATTTTTTCTCGTTTTCTCGTCTCTTCATTATAAAAACCTCCTTTATCTTAGTAATTACACGAAAAATCATGGCTTTTATCGAGGTGGTAAAACACTTCTATATCAATTTTTAAAACTAATGAAATTCGACATTAATTTTCTTTTTATTGTCTTTTGCCAATTAAGGCATCTTCTTACACCCTTGTTATTTTACAAGGTTATTATTTCTTTATTTAATAAAATATATTCCTTATTTCAAGCCGACTTTTATCCTGAAGTCTTCAAATATTTCGTAAAGAGAATAACCGTTTCCTTCAATAATTCCTCCTGCTCAATATAAGTGGCACCAATTTCTTCAAACTTCACTTTAGATGAAACATACGAATACAATACACCATAAAACATGGTAGCTAAAATCAAAAAATTTTGTCCAGGAATTTTCCCTTTCTCATGCATCATTTGAAAGTATTCTACTAATCTTTGTTCTCGTACATTAATATATTCATAAATAATTTTTGCCACTTCTGGATTAACTGGAGACTCCATAAGGGAAATTCGAACTAATGAAACATTATTTAGCGCCTGCTCGATATAAGTTTTCCCAAGCATATACAAATCCTTTTCAATATCCTCACAATAGGAGATTGGTGTATCGCTTTTATTAAGAGAAAATTCAATTAAAGCATCTAATAGAATTTTTTGCTTTTGCTCAAAATGGCGAAATAAAGTGCTCTCATGGATCCCTGCTTCTTTTGCAATATCTTTTGTCGTTGCACGGGTATAACCCTTATCCCCAAACACCTTTAAAGCACTGCTCAATATGCGTTTTTTTGTTGACATACAATCCTCTCCATTATGTTGATCTACTATCTATCATTACATGAATTAACAAAAATAATCAATTCATGAATGATATGTTACTTATTTGTGAAATATTGAGCATTTAATAAAATTGTATTGATTTCCATATATTACTATGATATTTTGTAGATGCAAGAGAGTACTCGCTCGCATTTTATAAAAATATCTTATTGGAGGAGAAGTGAAAATGAGTTTAACAACGTCAAAAACAATACGCATTTCTAAAGCCCTTATTGTCTTAACAGTGGGTTTATTAGCTTTAGTTGTCGTTATTGGAAATACAACAGACTATAATACGAACTTCCAATTTATCAAACATGTGTTAAGTATGGATAATGTCGATAAAGTTCAAGACAATACCATTGCTTATCGTGCCATTAGCAGTGTTTGGTTTCAACATTTCTCATATATTTGTATTATTTTAGTTGAAGCGTTAATTATGTTCCTTTGCCTTAAAGGCGGTATAGATATGCTAAGGAAAACGAATGCCAGTGCAGATGAGTTTCATGAAGCAAAAAAATTAGGCATTTTAGGCTTAACAGCCTGCTGCTTATTATGGTTTTTTGGGTTCCAAGTTGTTGCAGGAGAATGGTTTGGAATGTGGATGAACAGCATTTGGAATGGACTTCCTGATGCATTTCGTCTCGTAACCTATCAAGCTATCGCTTTAGTATATATTACGCTTAAAAATGACTAAACTTTTCAAATATCTTAAAAAAGCTGATTCTAACCTAGCTTTCTCGAATCAGCTTTTTCTTTTAACAAACTGTATTGGTCTTTATTTTTTATTCAAAATCACAATAGCTCCTCCAAAACCGACAATACACCAGATTAATAAATTAATATAGTTCCCGGCACTTGCCGTAAAGGTCGATGCAGCTAATGAAGCACGCATCACTTCAGCCATTGAGTAAATTGGCAGTACGATGTGGAGGGTTTGCAGCCATTCTGGCAGTCTTTCCATCGGAAAATTAATGGGAGAAAACATAAGTGCACCAAATACGACGATTTGTGAGATTGCGAGTGAAGTAGTTTGAGAAAGTGCATATGAAAAGCCATATCCGACGCCAATTGATGTGAGAGCAATCATGAGAATGGCTGGAATTACAGTCCAAGATACCTCATAGCCTGGTTGGAACATAAAATGTGCAACGATCGATGCAACCGCAATAGCTGGAACTGCGATTAGCAGCCATAGTGTTGTATCTGCTCCGAGAATAACAGCTCGGTTCACTGGCCAAGTTCGCATAAATTCCATATAACCGTCAGACTTAGCCGTTCCAATTTGTTGAGGTAAAATAACTAATCCCGTTATGATTAGAATAAGTGTGGGTGCTCCTGTAGCTAAGTAAAGAATGGTTCCTTTATCAGGGGTTGGGATTAAATAAGTAAAGCCTATAACAATCCCAATAGCAATCAATATTTGAATAAGCATGAAAAAGATATAGAAGCCTGAATTTCTTAGAAACTGCATTTGAAAAATATACTTATACTGATGAAATACATTCATGGGTGAGCTCCTTCCCCGAAGTTAATTCTACATATACATCCTCTATGGTGGCAGGAGATATCGAATAATCAATCGCATCCCCGGCTGAAACTTGCCTTCTTGCCCAATCAATCGTTGCAGGGATGGTTGCTGGATTAACAGAATACACTAAGCGTGTACCTTGAAAATGAGAAGAAAGCGCCCACTCAGGTAGATCTGCTTCTGATACGTGCTTTGTCATACTCATCTCTACACGCATTTGATTGCTAACAGAGCTTTTCACTTCTGCAGGTGTGCCTTGAACAAGGAATTTACCTTGATGCAGGATGGCTAGGCGATCTACTGCTTTTTCAGCCTCGATTACATTATGAGTTACTAATATGACTGATGTTCCATCATTTGTTAGTTCACGGATCACTTGCCACAAATAGCGTCTTCGAACAGGATCAATGTCATTGGTTGGTTCATCTAGAATGACTAGTTTCCCAGGAACGATGATGGCCATACAAAATGCAGCGAGCCGTCTTGCACCACCAGAAAGCTTTTCGCCTGCCATATTCACCCATTTCCCCATATCTAGTCTTTCAAAAAGCATATCCATTCTTTTCGGATCAAACTTTTTTCCTGCTCTCAGTTTTCCCATAAGAGAAACCGCTTGTTTTGGGGTTAGAAAGCCTAACGGAACTTGAGATTGCGGTTGTACAGAGCAAATGGCTCTTGCTCGAGTAGGTGATTGTAAAACTGACTTGCCTAATAAAGTAATCTCCCCTTCATCAGGTGTTAGCAAGCCTACAATTTGGTTTACGAGTGTTGTTTTTCCTGCTCCATTATGCCCTAATAATCCAAATATCTCACCTTCTCTTAATTGAAAATGAAGGTCATTATTTGCCACTATTTTTGTCTTGTTCGGACCACGAAACGTTTTTGTTAACGCTTCTACGTGTAATATCATCGTTTCCCCTCCAACTTTCTATCATTTAATGGATGCTGTTCATCCTTTTGTTATTCTTTTAATCCTTCGTTTTTTTGAATAATTTCTATTGTACGCTCGATAAATTCAATCACATCCGCTTCCATTGGATAAAAGCACATATCGTCCTTATGATCGGTAATCAGCCCCCACATTTTATCTAGTAATGCCTCATCATTCCCGAACATTCGATGAACTTGATCAAGCCATTTTTGTACTAATTGCAGTGCTTTTTCCGAGCCTGGGTCAATATGCAAATGATTGCGGATTTCTATAATAATGTCACCGTATGCAATAAGTTCTTCCTTGGGTATTTCTTCATTTCGAAATAAAACACTATTTAATTCTTCTCCTGAAAAATACTTTTCAAAAATATGCAAGGTCACCTCTGGGTCTTCCTGAAACATTCGGATAATGTTAAAAATTTTATCCCACTTCACTTCTTTCTCGAATTGAATCGAATACAACACTCCTTCAAGCGCCTGTTCGAGCGCTTGCAAAATTTTTTGTTTCTGCCTAACCGCAATCAGTTGCTGTTCAATTGATTCTTTCCATGTCGCTGTTGAATCCGTTAACATCTCTTTAATTTCATCTAATGTAAAGCCCATATATTTAAAAGCCAAAACTTGTTCTAATCGCATTACATTGCTTTCATCGTATAATCGATGGCCTCCACTTGTAGTAGAAGAAGGTGTGATTAAGCCGATCTCATCATAATAATCCAATGTTCTCACCGTAACACCCGTTTTTTTAGACACTTGCCCAATTGTAAACACTTTTTATCCCTCCCTCCCCTTTAATTTCCTCCATTATAAAACAACACGTAACGTGCGATTCAAGTATATATGTAAAAAAAATTACAACAATAATCTATATTCAGTGTGAGGACTGAAATGAATTAAACAATGAAAAAAGGTGCTTATAAAGCACCTTTCCATTCTTTTGCCAATATTCCATATACAATGTGATCAACATAATGATCGTAAAGCTATTAATCTAATTTACTACTGCCAATGCATAATGGATGTTTTCAAAAGCATGGAGATCATCATCTCGATTCGAGAAAAATTGCTGCTCAATATCTTCTGTCGTTAAATTCTCATAAATGAGGAATCTGCATTCTTCCAGCATCTTTTCTAATTCTTCATAGCTATAGCAGGATTTCATTGGTTCTCCACCAGCCTGTGCCATCGTAAGCATATTTTGAACCCTCTTCACATTCGATTCAAAAAGCAACTCATCCGCATAATCAAACATCAAGCTGCTTCCTTTAAGAGCAAAGGATGAAATCGAACTGATCATGTTTTTGTTTTGCTCTTTCGTTAAATAATAAGTAACTCCTAACCAGCTGAAAAACGTACGCTTACTGAAATCGAAGCCTGCTTTTTTTAATTCATCCTGCAAGCTATCCTTCGTAAAATCCATCGGAACATAATGTAAATGTTCAGGAATCGTCCAACCGGCAGCCTTCACTCTTTCCCTTTTATCATGCTGTGTATTCGGATGATCGACCTCATAAACATGAATCTTCTCAAGCAGTTCATCATTGCAATGCGCAAACGTATCCATGCCAGCCCCTAATAGTACATATTGAGTAACCCCAAGCTGAACAGCGTTTTCTAACATAAGCTCGCAATATTTTGCCCGAGCAAGTGGGGTTGGCGCAATCTGTGTTTGGACAATCCATTTCAATGCCTCATGTGCGCTTGCAAATTCAGCTTTTTTATCAGGAGCAAAAAAATTAATCCCCCCGATCATATAACCGCTAATCCGATTGTATTCTTCATCATTCATTAGCTCTCGTGCTTTCATGTCATGGAAAATTTTTGGCTCATCAAATTGTGCATGATAAGCTCGACCAAAAGATGATATTAACGCAGTTATACTTGATTGCTTTTTATCCATTAAATCCGCTCCTTCAAAATAGAGTTAATAATTTGATTAAAACCGTATGCTAAAAATTCTTCTTCAGTTGTATGAAACTCTTGTGAAATAAATGGTCCTTTTGATTGAACGAGGGATACTAAAGAGGAAAGGTTAGACCATAAGATATAGACTGTTGGCATGGATTTTATTTCGGGCCGGACAATGCCTTCTGCTTTGCCATTTTCAATAAAACTGGCCAGCATTTGATTAATTTCTGTCCCTATTGTAAAAATTTGCATGACAACTGGAGGAATGGATTCCATATTCATGTCTTTGTTTTTCATATTATTAACGGAAGCAAATGAATGAGGGCTATTTAATTGATAATCTTTCATTGCTTCGCAAATCATTTTATATTGGGCAAAAAAATCATGATGGGTGGCTAAACCTGTTTCAATATTTGCTTTTAATATGTTTAAACCTTTCAAAATGACATGATATAAAATATCTTCTTTGCTTTCAAAGTAAGCGTACAACGTTCTCCTACTATATTGTGAGGCTTCTGAAATATCCGCAATTGTTGCAGCCTGAAATCCTTTTTCAGAAAAAATTTGTTCTGCCGCAAGCATAATATTTTCTTTGTGAAGGGCTGCTACACTTTCCTTCTTATTTTGTCGTCCCAAAAAAATACTCTCCTTTTATATAGTATATCATTAGTATACTAAGTAAAATAAATGTTGTCAAACTCAAAAATAAAAAACATACTAACATTAGTATATTTTTTGTATGATCTTATTAACCTGTCTGTTGATTTCCGTTCCAATCAACTCAGCGAAAAAATAGGTATGGACTCTGATTAGAAAAACTCGGCATTCGCCGAGTCCTTTCGGCGAATGCCCTAGCTTTTCTTATGCGGTATTATAATACGCTAATATTATTTGAACTTTATTTTACTTTAATACGTTAATAAACTTAAACTTTCCTACTAGCCAAAAAAATCGTTTTTTACGATCTTTTGGGTCAGCATCTTTGATTTGCATTAAACACGATCTCGTTATTTATTTTTCCATCATTAATTTTAAAATCCATTCATCTGTTACTCGCGTTCCTTCATTCCCCAGGGTACAGAACGCCTCGATGCTCTTCTCTACATCATAATGTATAAAACCATCAGTCGATTGGATTTCTTGATGGCTCATCGCTAATAAAGCTGACTGAACCGCGACATTTGAGCATGTAGATACCTTCATGGCACAGCCTGCTTTAGCACCATCACAAATCATTCCGGAAACATTGCCAATTGTATTTTGAACCGCAGCCTTCACTTGCTGAAGTGACCCATCTAGCAAATATACGATGGCAGCACTCGCTCCCATCCCTGCTGCCGTTACACCACATAAGGCCGATAGTCGGCCAAACTTCGATTTAATATGAATGGTCACTAAATGGCTAAGTGCGACTGCCCGAATCATTTTCTCTTCTGATACTTGAAGCTTTTCAGCCGCAGCAACCACCGGCAATGTAACCGCAATTCCTTGATTGCCGCTCCCAGTATTCGCCATAACAGGTAATGTCGAGCCTGCCATTCTAGCATCTGAGCCTGCAGCCGCAAGCGACATAGCAGCAGTTGCTAAATCATCTGATAATATTCCTTTTTTTATGTTTTCTTGAATTGTTTTTCCGACATTTAAACCGTAGTTGCCTGAAAGGCCCTCCAATCCAATTATTCGATTTAATTCAATACTTCTTTTTACGAGTCCTAAATCCTTCACATCTACTTGTAAAATCCACTCATAAATTTCATCCAATGTAAGCTTGTCTAAATCTTCCTCTGCCGTTTGAATTCCAATATTTTCACATCCGCCATGAAAAATGGCTTTCCCATCTACTTCAATTAACGTAATATTGCTATGATTATCAGAAATGACAACTCTTGCATTTTGCTGATCGGTTTGCACGAAAACTTCTATATATAATCTTTTCGGCGTATCTGCTTGACTAGCCTTTACTTTTCCTTCTTCAAGCAGCTTGAAAGCTAAAGATTCATCCTTCTCTGTAAGCCCTTCTAAGACTTCCAGCTTTCTCTCTGGATTACCAGCAACAACTCCGAGTGCTGCAGAGAAATCAAGTCCTTTCCCTGACATGCCTGGTATTCCAACCGACTTGGCATTTTTTATAATATTGCCGCTAGCCTTCACAGTAACTTCGAGAATATCCCCGCTTACTTGTGATTTTGCGGTTGCAGCTGCTAAAGCAATCGCAACTGGCTCTGTGCAGCCAAGCGCAACGACTAATTCCTTTTCTAAGATCGCTCTACATTTATTGTTATTCATTATGTTCACAACTACTTTCTATATAAAATACTCAAGTAATCCTATTTTTTCTTTTACTATTAAAAAATTCAGAACATACACAAAGAAACATTAACATCTTTCAGGTAGGACTTCAATACATTTTAAAGGTGATTGTAGTGAAAAAGGAATCTCCCTAAAAAATAAGAAGCTACCCATTAATCGCTTCGGGCAGCTTCTTACTTTTCAACTAAATACTATAAATTTTAATTCACTGATTGCTTGACAGCCTTCACATCATATAATCCGCCTTCTGAACTGACGATATATTCAGGCTTTGGTTTTCCTAAATTTGCTTTATGTCCGGCAATATGTACTTCACTTGTTTCCCATTTTTTCCAGTATTCTTCTGATTCCCAGTGAATCATGACAAGAACCTCTTCATCTCCACGACGGACTTTTTTCACCATAACACTTAAGTCAATAAATCCTTCCTGCTGTTCAATAATTCCCTCACCACTAAAACGTTCAACAACTTTATGAGCATTTCCCTCTGTCACAACTATTTTCTTAATTTGAACGAACAATCTACACAACTCCAATCCGTATACTTATACTACCTATCTTAGTCGATAATGATTTTCATTGTCAACTAAATATGATTTGTATGAAAAAGAAGGTCGTCAATAACAATTTTTTTGTCAAAGTTCATCCTAATTTATACGCTGAGTTGATTGAAGTGGAAGACGCGTAGACTCCTCGAAAATGCATACTCATTTTCTCGTGCGGAGTTAATTCGGAGATGATTACTCAACGTCCTGCGGGAAATCAACGGACAGTTAATAAGAACATAAAAAATGAGAGAGTCCCTAAAAGTTATACTTTTGGGACACCCTCTTCTAATTCTCTTTATATTTTGACCATGACTTCGGTACCGTCTTTTAATTTAACATCAACAATGACAAGGCCTTTGTAATTCTGGATTTCTTCGAGAATTGGAGTAAGAAAATGCTTTACTATCTTGGGATTTATCGTGATGTTTGGAAACGCCTTTTTTTTGGACTGCTCATGTATCTTCTTATTTATTTGCTCCCAAAGAAAGTTGGAAGTAAGAAACGACTGACAAAGGTGGAGAAAAACATAGGGGACGGGAATCGTAAATCGTCGTTTATTACTTGTTTGAACTTTTACTTTTATCATTGTTATAACCTATTCAATAACGACGGCTACAGTATCACCGTTAGCAGACTGAATGTCGACAATTTTTCCATCTAATTCATTTTCAATCGCATCAATTAATAAATCAATATCCAAATCTTTTACATAGTCTTTAGCTTGTGGTACATTTGAGGCGATGCCGTGGCCAGCTTTTAATACAGCTTTCACGAGTTTAATCGGTAAATTTACTGTTACATTATCATTTTCTTCAGATTTAACTCTGATTTTTAATGTTTTATCTAAATAGGAAGTCGAACCTAGTTGTGGCGAATCTTTTTCTTTTAACACATCAATAAGCTCAGCTGCCTTTTCTGAATCAATTTTTCCTTCTTGCACCATCGTTAATACTTTTGCAATTTCTTCTTTCATTTCTGATCACCCTATTCATTTTTTAATAATTTAATGGCTTCTTCTGGTGTGATTTCACCATTTTCCAGCATTGAAACGATTTTTTCCTCGTCTCGGTCATTTTTCTTCGCTGCTTCCGTTTCATATCCAAGAGCAGAAATAATATCATTTAATTTTCCGCGAACAGTTGGATAAGAAATACCAAGTTCTTTTTCTACTTCTTTAATGCTTCCTCGACAAATGAGAAATGTTTCAACAAATTCAAGCTGCTCCTGAGACAAGGAAGCAATCTTTGACAATTTAAACTTGTTTTCAATTGTCGTATGGCAATAAGAGCACTGTAGCTTCGTAATATGAAGCAAATGACTACAAACGGGACAATTTGTTATCGCAGTATATGTCATAAAATAGTCCTTTCTAAGATTTGACTTAATTATATGATCGTAAATCTCTGGAGTCAATATATAAATTAATTTTATTAATATTTTTTATTTATTTAATTAAAAAAGTTAATTTGATAATTAATTATTTTAATTAAACTACTTCGATTTCGTATTAAAATATAGGCTCTGTTAACCTTGGCTATTGATCTCCGCTCCAATCAACAGGTGCAAAAATCAACAATACCCTTTAGCAAAGCCAAAATATAAAAAAAGCATCACCTTCTCTTCCTTAGGGATGCTTTAAAGTTCTTCCATTATTCATCTTCTAAATCCTGTTCCTGCTTTATCCTTAATTTGTACACATAATACATTGGTATAAGTCCACAAATAAATAATACAACACCTAGTATTAGACCCTCTGTCCAACCAAAGTTTGGGGTAATGGAGATTAAATAGGCAACCGCTAGGACAATGACAGTGAGTACGGCTAAACTAATAATAAATGATTTCTTCGGGTTTTTTAATTCCTTTTCATGTTCTACACTAACACTCATTGATAAATATAAATACACGATAGTTGTTACCATGAATACCATCCATAGTGGGTTTTCACGCATTCCATCTAGTCCACCACGATAGAATTCGTACCCTAGAATACATATGATCCCTAGCGTTTGTACAATATAAGCAATTCGAATATGCTGTAAGTTCCTTAAAATCAGTCTTTCATCTGTTATTTTTTTCACTGAAAATCCTCCTTCTCTACCCAAAATATTTCGTCTAGCTTTGCATCTACGGCATAGCAAATTTGTAAACAGAGCTTTAATGACGGGTTATATTTCCCTTTCTCAATTAAACTAACAGTTTGTCTTGTAATCCCAACCGCATCAGCAAGCTGCTGCTGCGTTAAATCTGCTTTTACACGAGCGACCTTTACATAGTTTTTCATTGCCACCCCTCCGTCATTAATGTAACATATATATTCCTCTATGTAAATTATAAATTACATATTAAGCTGATTTTTTTAAATGAACATGGAACATATAAATAAAAAAACGCCTCCTCATGAGCGCTCATGAGGAGGCGAAATAAGTTATGCCATTTCTTTTGTCGGTCCCATCACACCAGGAACTGTTAAGCCAGCTTGACGAAGCAATACCGTCATTTGTCCACGGTGATGTGTTTGATGATCAATTAAAGCACGTAAAAGCTTGCCGCGAGCAGTTGGGCCTGTAAATCCAGATACTTCTTCAAGTAATGCCTCATCTGTTAATTTAGCTGCTTCATTCTTATACGCTTCCATTGCTTTTTCATAGGCTTCCACAATTTCCTGCACATCTGTTGGAGCTGCTTGTTCACGGCTAGGACCTGGAATGGACAGCCCTGCAAAATGACCAAATGCACCAGCTGCCCCAACTAAATGCCATGCTAACCACCCAAGTGAATTATGGCCTTCAACAATCGATTGATCCAATTTATCATTTGTGATAGCTTTCATGACATTTAATGTTCCTGCTGACGAATTTGTCCAATCCTCTAAAAAATCCTCCACTTTACGATACATATTTATCACTCCATCTTATAAAAATAAGTTGCATATCTTATTTTAACGAATGAATCATGATAAATTCAATTAGTAGACTTCAAAATTCGTGAAGCATGTTAAGTCAACAAAGGAAGCTTATGATTGCTCACTTTGCAATTTGCCATGTTCATCTAATATATATACACTGCCATACTCTGGTAGATATTGAATTCCACTATGACTCTTTAGCTTTTCAGGGAAAAAACTATGTAAGGGAACGAGATAAGGCGAATCAATTTCACTCACAATCCATTGAAGATGATTCGGTGCTGCGTGACCAGAACAAGAAATGGATATTTTTTCGAAAGAAAGCTTTTCTAGAAATTGTTCCATCCGGTAGTAGCTCGGATCAAAATCTCCGAGTGGAACACCGTTCGAATGAATATATAGGCCCTTCTTCCCTTCGAAGTCGAGTAGTTCAAGAATTCTACGATAAC
The DNA here is from genome assembly GCF_046351715.2 of Cytobacillus sp. Bva_UNVM-123. Lineage (NCBI taxonomy): Bacteria > Bacillati > Bacillota > Bacilli > Caryophanales > Bacillaceae > Cytobacillus > Cytobacillus sp. Bva_UNVM-123. Next base: position 510,361 of record NZ_CM177772.1, on the reverse strand, counting down.
TGCTTTGAATAAAATATAAATGACTGTTTTGAATAAGCTCTTGCTTCCTTATCCATTTAATCGACTTTAAACGATTTTCCCACTCCTTCTTCTTGCCTTCTAGTTCTTCTGGCAAATAAACGAGAAAATCATGCTCACATAAATGCTTACTAGCTAAATATGCCGTTTCTGGTTCAAAGACAGCTGTTCTGGTTCAAGACCATTCACTACTTTTTCATTGAAAGACAATTCGCCATCTGTTGGTTTATAAATGCCTGCAATCATGTACAGTGTTGTACTTTTCCCACAACCACTTGGACCTAGAATGGAGACTAGTTTTCCATTTTCAATTAATAAATTTAACTCCTTAACAGCCATAACATCTTGAAATTCCATCGAAAGATTGTTTAACTTCACATTCATGACAGTTTCCTCCCGAAACGAAGCATTTTTAGTTAACGATAATCAGCTTTAGCATTCTTCACTGCATGTTGTGCAGTATTTCATTGTATCTCTCGTCTATTAACGAAAATTTAAGAGAAGGTAAAGATTCATTAAGATTGTGCAAATTTTCTTTAATGAATGTTAAATCAATCCTAGAAAATAATTATGGTAGCCTAATTCTTTATTCAAAATAGACAAAATATGATAAGTTTTTTGGCTATTTTCAATAATGACGTACTCATATTTAAAGTTTAAAATTTCTAGTAGGAGGATATTTTTAAATCGAAAGGGGAATGGGAATATGGGCTATCCAAAAGATTTATTAGCAAGTAGATCGATTATTAAGCATGGGCAATTTGCGCTCATCGCACCTGAGGGGTTAGTTAACAATGTCATACCAGGATTTGAAAATTGCCTCATTTCAATCCTTGGCTCTCCAAAGCTAGGAGCTAACTTTGTCGATTATATTGTGACAATGAAGGAAGGCGGAAAGAATCTTACTGGATTTGGCGGTCAAGCTGATATCCAAACCTTCGTATATGTCATTGAAGGAAAGGTGAAGGCTGCGGCAGGGAAAGAGGATTTTACGCTTGAAGAAAGCGGATACTTATATTGTCCACCAGGGGTAAAAATGTATTTAGAGAATCTTCATGATAGTGATTCGAAGCTTTTCCTATATAAGAGAAAGTATCGTCCACTTGATGGCTCAAAGCCTTGGGTTGTTTCTGACCATGCGAATAACATTGCCTTTAGACAATATGATGACATGCACAATGTTGGAATGAAGGACTTGTTACCAACGGAGCTAACATTTGATATGAATTTCCATATCCTTTCATTCGATCCGGCTGCATGCCATCCATTTATCGAAACACATGTCCAAGAGCATGGTGCCTATCTTTTATCAGGTGAAGGAATGTACAACCTAGATAATAACTGGATTCCTGTGAAAAAAGGGGATTATATTTTTATGGGCGCTTATGTACAGCAGGCAGCTTACGCAGTTGGAAGAGAAAACTTAACTTATGTTTATTCGAAAGATTGCAATCGGGATGAAGAGCTTTAACTTGTATATTCTAAAGATAGTGACAGCAAGAAGAATTTAACGAAAACAAAGGGGATTAAGTATAAAGATGAAGGTAACGAGACAAGAATTAAAGAATTTAATGACAACGAAACTTCACCGTGCAGGTTTAACAGAGGAGCATGCAGCTGTGGTAGCAGATGTGCTGGCCCATGCTGATGCTAGAGGTGTTCACTCACACGGAGCTATGCGTGTTGAATATTATGCAGAAAGAATTTCAAAGGGCGGAACAAATACAGCCCCAAATTTTACTTTTGAAAAAACTGGACCATGCTCTGCCATTTTTGATGGTGACAATGGAGCTGGACATGTTGCAGCAAAACAAGCTATGGAAGAAGCTATAAAAATGGCAAAGGAAAATGGCATTGCGATTGTTGGGGTAAGAAGAATTGGTCATAGTGGTTCTCTCTCCTATTATGTTGAAATGGCTGCAAAGGAAAAATTAATTGGTCTTTCCGTCTGCCAATCTGATCCGATGGTCGTGCCTTATGGGGGCTCAGAACCTTATTACGGTACAAATCCAATTGCTTTTTCAGCACCAGGCAATAATGGCGAGAATATCATTTTTGATATGGCAACAACTGTACAGGCTTGGGGGAAAGTATTACATGCCCGCTCGAAAAATACCCCGATAGAAGAAGGCTGGGCAGTCGACAAAAATGGCGAACCTACAACAGACCCGTTCCAAGTACATTCTTTATTGCCGATAGCCGGACCTAAAGGCTATGGATTAATGATGATGGTTGATATTTTAGCAGGTGTACTTCTTGGCCTGCCTTCAGGCAATAAAGTAACTTCCATGTATCATGATCTAACTGAAGATAGAAACTTAGGGCAGCTTCTGATCGTCATAAATCCAGCATTTTTTACAAATTCAACAGCTTTTATGGAGAATATCACAAAAACAATGAGTGATTTAACAGCGATAAAACCAGCGCCAGGCTTCAAGCAAGTTTTCTACCCTGGTCAAATTAATACAATAAGTGAAATGGAAAGCGATAAAAACGGAATTGAGATTGTTGATGAGGTTTACGAATATCTCATGTCCGAGACGATTCACAATAATAGCTTTGATCATAAAGATCCTTTTGCGAAATAAAATGAAATTTTTTGCACTAAGTTGATTGTATGGAAGGCGCGAAGACTCCTCGAAAATGCATACGCATTTTCTCGTGCGGAGTTAATTCGGAGATGATTATTCAACGTCCTGCGGGAAAAGCGGACAAGTTAATAGGATTATACAAAGAGGGGCGCGCCAAAAGTTATACTTTTGGCACTCCCTCTTTTCATATGCATATCGAGTCAATAATTTAAACAATAGGTAATCTTAATTAACATAATCAGCCGTTTTTTCCTGCTTCACAATCCTTCTTATTTTCTTATGGAAAAAGATCTGAACAATCGAATAAATCATGTTGATTATTAGAAATACCGCTAGGATGATAGATAGATTCGTCTGAAATGGCATATAATCTTCCGTTTGTATTGAGAGTCCCTTTTGGATAGATTTCACCATCCAAATGCTTGGATAGAGCATAATAATAAATGCTATCCATATAATGGGACGATAAACAGTAATAAGCATGTTATTTATTTTCTTTGGTGAATAACCTAGCAGATTCAAAACTAAAATATCTTTCAAGCTATCCTGAAAATTAAGGAGAAGAACGAGATAGATTAATAGGATGCCAATTACACATCCGATCACTTGATTGATGACCCCGCTTATCCGATTGGATACGGCTGCTTGATCAAGCTCATCCAACCGTTGCTCCTTTGTGATCACGTTTGCGTGATCGCCTTTTATTAGCTTTTTACTCCACACCCCCGAATAGGCATCATTTGGGACATTCAACCATTTTGCTAATTGTGTTTTTGAGATATAAACCGTATCTGCTTCTGCATTTTGGGCAATATGGCTTATAACGGCTATTCTTACCTGCCCATTAATCATGAACGTCATCGTATCCCCGATCTGTAATCCGTATAATTCCACGAGTGCTGGGTTAATGATGACATACTCCCCTTTAGGAATGGCTAACCGTTCATTGTTCATGCTCTCTAGTTCAAGCAGTGTACCAGTCGCATTTACCCCAATCACTTGCCTTAAGCCCGTTTTTGCTTCTTCCTCAATAGGGGCTCGTAAGTAATAGACGATTTCACTATCCTCAAGACTGCCATACTGGTAAGAATCGAATCTTGTATTATAGTTATAATGATGTCCCTTCGTCTGCGAGGAAAATACCTTTTGACTACTTAAATTTAACGAAAAGCTCATGATAAATAATGTCGTAACAGCTCCAACAGCAGTAATTGTTAGAAGAATTGTCATAGGCTTCCTCAGCGCTATTCTAATTGAAAATCGACTTTTCTCTGGAAACAAATTTGCCAGCTTGTTTGAAATGGCGATAATGATTCGGTTTTCCTTTTGACTATCTTTACCTGAAATCAGGAGTGCTGCATCCTTTTTGAAAAATTGGCTACACGCCAAAAGTGTAATGACAGCTAATACAATAATGACTAAACAAACACCGTAAAAGAAACTAATAAGATTTATTCCTTTTTGTACTTCTTCAATATTATAGGACGCTTTACTGGCATCAATCATAATATCTGAGCCAAACCAGCCCCCTATTAGTCCGACTAGCGTAGCTACTGAACAAATCATGAACGAAAAGAGGACAAATAGACGACTAATTTCAGTATTTGTGAATCCGAGAGCTTTATAACAGCCGATTTCTTTTTGATGCAGTGTAAAGTAACGCTTATAAAACATATAAAAAACAAACGCGCTTAATAGTAACGACACAATTAAAAAATTATTGGCTAAAATCGTGTTTGATTGTAAGGCTGTTACATATTTTTGTTGATTCTCGCTTAAATCAACTCCCGTTTGCAACAGCTGCTCTATCGCTGGAAGATTCATATCGATCGAAAAACGGACAAAAAAATACATAAAGGATGTCAAGCTAGTTAGCAAAAACAAGATCATCACATAGCTCTTGTTTTGATACATATTTTTAAATGTTTGCTTCCATAAAAGCTTCATCTTTATCTACCCCCACACCATTTTATGTGCAGTTATTGGGTTCTCATTATGCTCATCCTTAATAACAAGCCCATCCTTTAGCGTAATTACGCGATCTGCTGTATCGGCAATTCGTAAATTATGGGTAATAAAAATCGTCGTTACCCCATATTGCTGTTTTATTTCATGTAAAAGAGCAATAACTCCCTTGCTATTTTCTTCATCAAGTGAACCGGTTGCCTCATCACAAAATAATAGATTGGGTTTCTTAATGACAGCTCTCGCAATAGCAACCCGCTGCTGCTGACCCCCCGATAATTGTGAAGGGAACTTATCAAGAATGGTGTCAATCCCCAGCGTTTTTGTCAGCTCCTTATAAGGCAATGGGGTTGTTTTAGGAGACAAACCTAGCCGAATATTTTCCGCTGCAGTTAAATTCGACAACAATAAATAGTTTTGAAAAATATGACTTACTTCATTACGTTTCCATAATGCGAGCTTTTTGTCATTCATCTTCGTTATCTCTTGACCCTTATAAAGGACAGAACCAGAAGTTGGCTGCAATAGCCCAGACATAATATTAAGCAAAGTACTTTTCCCAGAACCACTCGGGCCTAATATAACGGTAAAGGAATTCGCGGCAATCGATAAATCGATCCCTTTCAGAATGGTCTCATAGTTATTAAACTTCTTTATAATCTTTTGTGTTGTGATAATAGAGCTCATACCGGAAGCCCCCTTTCCGAGTTTCCATTCCTCTTATGGGCGTTTTTTTCTATTTCTCTATTAATAAATGCACTATCTTCACAGTAAATGAATGTCTTCTTGTCAACACTCTCAATATAATAAATATCAAATGCTTTAATGCGAAACTGCTTATCCTCATAACTTCCATTTATTCGTTTGTCATGTGACTTGATGGTAGTAATAAGCTGATGAACCGTATCATTCATTTGCGTATATTTCACAATTACCTCTAATTCTTGCTGCTTAGCAAGCTCTTCCAAATGGATAATCAATCATTCTCCCTCCAAGTATATAAGATGTTTTTTATCCTTCAACTCGTAATGAACTAAGATGCCATGGCAAACAACCAAAATACAAATTTCCACCTCATTATAATGGAGAGTCAAAGCAATTGTAAGTAAGAAAAGTGACATTCATTGGGTGATAATGTAAAAACTGGATATTTATCTAACTTCATCATTGAAATCTACTTTGATTTTTTTGAGACTCATTCGCACATAAAAAGGCACTCACTACAAAGTGAGTGCCTTTTAGGTGCGATTTGATTTATTCTGGGACGAGTAACCTGTCCCTATTAGTTTTCTTCTATCTCTTTACGATTTTTCTTAAAGAGCTTCGATAATACTTCATAAACGATTGGAACGATGATTAATGTTAATAATGTTGAGCTTGCTAATCCGCCGATTACGGAAATGGCAAGGCCTTTCGAAATTAGACCTCCACCGCCGTTTCCAAGTGCTAATGGAATAAGCGCTCCGATAGTTGCAATAGCTGTCATAAGGATTGGACGTAAACGTGTTGCCCCCGCTTCTAGAATGGCTTCACGCATGCCCATACCACTTCGTTCCATCCGTACGATGCGATCGACTAATACGATGGCATTCGTTACGATGATTCCGATTAACATTAATAACCCCATCATGACCGAAACAGAAATGGTTTCACCAGCGATTAATAATCCGACAAATGAACCAATGACCGCAAACGGCAAGGAGAATAGAATGGAGAATGGTGCAATCCCTTCACCAAATGTGACGACAAGAATGAAGTATACGATCGCTACTGCAGCCAGCATCGCTACACCTAGCTGTGTAAAGGTTTCATTCATATCTGCAGCTACACCCGCTACTCCAACCGTAACACCTTTAGGCAAATCTAACTTATCAATTTCTTTATCGATTTCAGAAGTTGCTTTGGAAATATCGTTGCCGATGATTTTCCCTGAAACCGTTGCATAATATTCACCTTTACTACGTGCAAGCGTATTTAATGTTGTCCCTTTCTCAACTTTGACTAGTTCAGAAAGTGGCATTTTCGTACCTAAAGCTGTCGGTACTTCTGTTGCTAAAATATCATCTATTGACTTCGGTTGTGCTGCTTGTTCTTGCTGAACAATCACATCAATAGAGTTTCCATTTTTTTCAACTGTCGTTAATACTTCTTTTGTCTTATTCGGGTTTAACATCATAATGATTTGACCTGTTGTTAAACCATATTGTAATAATTCATCTTGGGCAACTTTGAAGGTATATTCAACATATGCATCTTCAGCAGTTGAAGAAACATCCTCGATGCCGTCATTTTTATTCATGACATCTTCTACCATCTTTACAGCTTCATTTAGTTTGTCTAAATCTTCACTGTAGAATGTGTAGCTTGACTCGTTTGTCGACATTCCCATTGAAGAGAAGTTTTGACTCTTCCATTCGCCTGATTGCCCAATATTGAACACATAATCTTCAATATCTTTACGTACTTCTGGGAAGTTATCCATTTCTGGGTCAAAGATTAGGTACATTAATGCACCGCCTCCATTACCACCCATCATTGCAGATGATGTATCGCCTTTCTCTGTAACCGATACTTGTACGATATCAATATCGTCGCGTTTCAATAATTTCTCTTCTACCTCATGAACATTGGCTAATGTATCCTCACGTAGCTCACCTGCTTCTGGAGTATAGGTTAAATACATTACTTTATCTTCTTCACTGCCCATGAAGCTGAAACCAATGAATGGAGTTAGCGCCAAACTGCCACCTAGTAATACAATGGCAATGAGGGAAGTAATCACTTTATGATTAAGTGTCTTTTCAAGAACTCCTTTATACCATTTAGATAATCTTCCAGCTTCTTTATGGCTGCTTTCCGTCTTTTCACTATATAATTTCTTCTTAAATAAGAAGTGTGATAGTGCAGGAACAACTGTAATTGCAACAACTAATGAAGCTCCGAGCGCAAACGACATCGTTAATGCGAACGGCATGAACAATTCTCCGACCATTCCACCTACAAAAATAAGTGGAGCAAATACGGCAACCGTTACTAAAGTTGAAGACATAATTGGTCGGAACATTTCAATTGTCGCTTCGCGAACAAGTGCACGACCTGATAACTTCTCTTCCTTTAAATGCAGTCGACGATAAATATTTTCAACTACGACAATTGAGTCATCAATGACACGACCGATCGCAACTGTAATCGCTCCGAGTGTCATCATATTTAATGTAATATCCAGCCAATTTAATAGCAATAAAGCCATAAAGAGCGAAACTGGAATAGATACGATTGAAATAATGGTTGATTTAAAGTCTCGTAAAAATAACAAAATAATTAATACGGCAATTAAACCACCAAATAAAGCTTTTTCGATCATCGTACTAATCGAATCTTCAATTGGCTTCCCTTGGTCAAGGGAAACATCGATTTTCAGACCATCGATTTTTTTCTGTTCTTCATCAATTAAATCCTTCACACTGTTCACAACATCAACAGTGTTTGCTTGTTGTCCTTTTACAATTTGAATCGCAATGGCATCTTTGCCATTTGTACGTGAAACAGATTGAACCTTCCCAACTACTTCAATGTCAGCAATATCACTAAGCTTCACAAACGGAGATGGATTGGTTGCTGATGGTGTTACAGGGATAAGCATTCCTTTTAATTCATCAGCTGTCATGAACTTACCATCAACCGCTACAGCCTGCTCACCGTCTTTAAACTCGTAAAGACCTAGGGAAACAGCTAAATCACTCGCTTGAATCATTTGTTTAACTGTATCTTCAGTTAAACCAAGCTCTTTCATTTTCTCTTCATTGTAGACGAGCTGAACTTCTTCAATATGCTGACCTGTAATGGTTGCAGATGCAACCCCGTCGATTTTTGCGATTTTTGGAAGTACTACATCCTCTACAGTCGAAGTTAGTTCAACAATATCCTCTTTAGAGCTACTAACACTCAGAGCAACAACTGGCATCATATTCATGCTAATTGCGGTAATGGTCGGTTTTTGAGCTCCTTCCGGTAATGTCACATTATCTAATGCAGATTGTAATGCACGCTTTGCCTCATCCATATCTATGCCATATTCATATTCCACTTGAATACTTGACATATTAGAATATGAATTTGAATAAACAGCTTTTACATTTTCAAGGTTTTCTGCCGCCTTCTCCAAAGGCATTGAAACATCATTCATCACTTTCTCAGGAGTTGCTCCAGGATAAACGCCCATAACCATTAAATATGGAATCGATATATTCGGGATCGTTTCTGTTTTCATTCGTGTGCCTGAGTAAATACCTGACACAGTAATAATAATCGTCAGCAACCATACTGCTAATTTATTTCTCAGGACAAAATTGACTAGACCGTTCACTATGACACCTACCCTTTATTGACTTTTCTAACTCAATTTCTTATAATAATGACCGATTGGTCATTTGTCAAACAATAAGAGGTAGGAGCGATATCAAATAATGAATAAAAAACAATTGATTATGGAAAAGGCTTTGGAGCTTTTTGCGAAGCAAGGGATTGAAGCCACTCCTGTCCAACATATAACCGATTATTGCGGCATTTCGAAAGGAGCTTTTTACTTGTCCTTCAAATCAAAGGACGAGCTAGTTACAGCCTTAATTGACTACTTCATGATGCAAATCATCTCAGATATTGACTATCAAGTCGCAAACATGAAGGATGATGATGAGCTTTTATATAAATTTTATTACACAACCTTCCAGTCATTCCATAAGCATTCAGATTTCGCCAAAGTTTTCGTCAAGGAGCAAACCCAGTCATGTAATAATGAGGAACTCCTTATTAAAATTCGCTATTACAATAGCATAATGGAGAATATTATTTCTTCCATGATTGATCGTCTATATGGAGAAACTGTAGAAGAAACAAAATTTGATTTACTTTATTGCATTAAGGGATTTATGAATACGTATACCGAATTATTTTTCTTTTCTACGTTACCACTAGATTTGGATCTACTAGCAAAATCCCTTGTAGAAAAAACAAATTTGCTTGCGAAGCATACGACCTTACCATTTATTTCAGAGGAGCTTATCCAAATGTATAAGCAACCAATGAATGAAGAAATACCAAAGGAACAAATCGTTAACCTAATTAAAGAAAAAATCGAAGAAATTGAAGAACCGATTGAGAAGGAGTCATTAATCCTCCTAAATCAACAGCTGCTTGATCCGAATTTCAGCCCAGCAATCGTGAAAGGGCTGTATGAAAACATTCGAAATCATCCTCAATGCAAATGGATTTCTTATTTGTTGCGGAGTTATTTTCGATTTTAGTAGAAATGGGCTCAGTTCCCCGACTAAGCCCGCTCATATATTTTTAATTTTAATCACATTATTTATAAGCACGATTATAAATTATTAGATGTTCAACGGAATGAACTCTCACTTTGCTGCTTGATTTAGTTTAGCAAGTTCTTCCTCAATCTGTTTCACATCAATTCGTTCAAACAATGGGTTTACATTGGTTATTTGAGCATTTTCTAGTTGAATAAACTGCCATTTCAGCTCTTTAAGCCCTAACAGCTTCTTTACTTCCTCACTTGAAAAAGGTAAAAAAGGACTTAATAGTTGAATTAAATTTGTAATGATGAGTACACAGTTTGATATGGTATTCTTACATGATTCTGGGTTTATCTTTATATCCTTCCAAGGCTCTCTTTCATCAAAATACTTATTTGCATAGCGAACAAAGGTGAAAATTTCCTCTAGCGCCTGTTTAAAATGTCCGGCTTCAATATTTTTGCCTGTACGGTCATACAATTCTATGATGCTAGCTTTTATTTCTTCATCGATAGTTCCCTTTGGAATAGTATGATAATTTTTTTCTATAAATTTTAATGTTCTATTAATAAAATTCCCATAAGCACCAAGTAGTTCACTATTATGACTATAAATGAACTCCTTCCAGGAGAAGTCAGTATCTCTATTTTCAGGAGCATTGATTGTTAGAAAATAGCGAATTGAATCTGGATCGTATCGCTCTACTATGTCAGGGATCCACACTGCCCAATTCCTACTTGTTGATAGCTTCTTTTTTTCAACTGTAAGGTATTCATTCGAAATAATATGGGTCGGTAATCCTTTTAATTCCGTGCCACTTATAATGGCTGGCCAAATAATCGTATGAAAAGGGATATTATCTTTCCCATGAACATAATATGCTTTTGTTCCCTCCTTCCAAAAGTTATTTTCATTTTGATCATGTTCTGCTGCCCATTGCTTACTTGCTGAATAATAGCCTGAAACAGCTTCTATCCATACATAAACTTTCTTTTCTTCGTATCCTTTTACCGGAATGCTAACACCATTTATTAAATCCCTTGATGCTGCACGATCCTGTAAGCCTTCATTTAAATATCGTTCCGTTAATTGAATGGCATTATGACGCCATTTCCCACTTATTTTTGCTTGTTTTACAAGGCGCTCAAGCATTGACTGGAAAGAGCTCAAAGCAAAATAAAAGTGTTCTGTCTTTTTGATAGATGGCGTTTTTCCGCATAATTTACAAGATTTCCCCAAAAGCTCGATCGGATCTAAAATATTGGAGCAAGCGTCACACTGATCACCTCTTGCTGATTGGCCACAATGGGGACATTTTCCTTCTACATATCTATCCGGTAAAAACAGCTCACAGCTATCACAATACGTTTGTTCAATTTCTTTTTTATAAAGATAACCGTTTTCAAGCAGTGTAAGAAAAATCCCTTGTACGGTTTTATGATGGTTTACTGTATCGGTTCTCGTGTAACAATCATAAGTAAAGCCTAACTTTAAGAAGCATTCTTTAAACTCCTTATGAAAATGATCAGAAATTGCCTTCGGGGTTACGCCTTCTTGCTTTGCTTTAATTGCAATTGGTGTCCCATTACAATCACTCCCTGATACATAGAGAACCTCTTCATCCTTCATACGAAAATACCTCGCCAAAATATCTCCTGGCAATAAGCTTGCAATATGTCCAAGATGTAAAGAACCATTTGCATATGGCCAAGCTCCACCTATAAAAACACCCATGTTTACCACTCCTTTTTTAATTTGGCTCTGTTAAAGGGAATTGTTGATTTTTGCACCTGTTGATTGGAGCGGAAGGTGCGAGACTCCTGCGGGAGGAAGGGACAAGGGAGACCCCGCAGGTGCGATAGCGCCGAGGAGGCTTCCGGACCGCCGCGATCGCTAAGCAACCTGGAGCGGAAATCAACAGCCTAGGTTAACAGAGCCTATAATTTCAAATAAAAAACCCCGCCTTTATCAAAATTGATAAAGACGAGGTATTCATTCGTGGTTCCACTTTACTTTACTAATAGCTCACACTATTAGTCTCTACAAGTACAAAGGGTTTCTACCCTTATACTGTGGCTTTGATAACAAGTGCCAACACTTGTCGCATCCTACTGATTTCAGCATCTCGAAACGTTCAGACCGAGGCTCAGAGACCATTGTTCAATTGAGTGATTTTACCCCTTTTCAGCTGCCGAGGCTCTCTGTAAAAAACAACTTCAATTTACTTTTTCCCTTCAATGCCTTTAAGATATTTCTACTATTATATTTGAGTTGTTACAATTTGTAAATTCAAAAAGTGGTTTTATTAATAAAATTTAGAATCCAAAATTTATTAAAAATAAAGGAACATTTATCCATTTGGAGAATATATATTATTGATCATGTATACAATTGTTTACATGATTAAGAAATGGAGGTGATGTGGAATGGAACAAGACTTTCGAAAAAAGCTATTTCGAGGTGCAAAAATTGAAGACACTATTAAAGAATTAGAAAATTTAAGCCACCTATGTGAAGAAAAGGTAAAAACCAGTGAACAACTAGATAGACAACGTTTTTACGAAGGAATGTCAATGGCCTATATGTCAATCGCACTCAAGCTAAAGGGTTATTTTGATTACACCGATCATGATGTAATCGAGCATTTTTACACGGCTGTTACAAGAGGAGAGGGTGAAAACATGACAAATAACAATGAATATATTCAGACTTGTTCTTTTTGCGGGAAGAGTAAGGAAGAAGTTGGAGAATTAGCATTAGGACCTGGTGTATCCATCTGTAGTGAATGTTTAAAATTTGGTGAAGCTGTTATAAAATCCAGTTCACAGGAAAAATAATTTTTGCCCAATACTAGGTAGCCATTCCTTCTAAATTTTATAAGGAGAACACAGAGAACAAGTCATTTGTGTTCTCCTTCATATTTTATCTTTTTTTAAAGAAAAGACTAAGTCCGAAAATCCCGATTAGCTCGCTTATTTTAATAACATTACAGTTTCAATTGCTTTGAGCATTTCATAAGCACCATCGGATTTATTTGAACAAACAATGATAGTAAGACATGAATCTGGATAATACACTGAGCGAAAATTCACTCCAGGATCATAGCCCATTAAAATATACTTTACAACTTTATCTTCATTTACTTCCATATATCCCCCATATCCATAATAAATATCTGCTACTACCTTTGTACGGGGGATAAACAAAATCTGCGTCATTTCTTTCGTAAGTATTTGGTGATTCATAAGTGCATCCCAAAAAGTAACCATGTCTTTTGCCGTCACATAAGCTCCTCCATCAGAGGCACTCTTAACAGGAAGCGAATAAATATTCGTTTTCCAGCCTCCGTCAGGCTTCTGAATATAACCAAGTGCGACTCTCTCAGGCAATTCATCCATTTCAAAATATCCAGAATCAATCATTCCTGCCTTTTGAAAAATGAATTCTTGAACATAATCACTAAAAACGAGTCCGCTAATATGCTCAACGATAAGACCCAAAACAATATATCCAGAATTATTATAGTGAAAAGAATTACCTACGCTTGTTTTCATTTTTTTATTTTTAAATAACGGCAAAAAATCCTTTAACGTACGAATATGATACATTGGTGTTGATATCCAGAGCTCCTCGTAATCATTCATTTCAGCTTCATCAAAATAATCCGGCATCCCAGATGTATGAGTTAGTAAGTGGTGGATTGTGATTTCTTCATCAAGATGAGGAAAGTCGATATTTAAGCACTCTTTTAATTTCGTATCGAAGGAGATTCTCCCTTCCTCAATAAGTTGACAAATCGCGATTGATGTAAAGATTTTACAACCTGAAGCAATTGAATATCGTGTGTTTGTTTGATTATCACTTTTTTCTGAACGGTTAGCAAAGCCATAGCTTCCTGTTAAAACTTTCTCTTTTGATTTTGCATAGAACGTTCCTGAAAATTGTATATTCTCTTGTACTTCTTCTATTCTACTCATTGATTCTCTACTATTCATTTTAAATTCCTCCTAAATGTCCTATTTACTAGTTTTATTGTATGAGTTAAAGGAAAAAGGACATCTAGTTAGAGCATTCACATTTGATAACGAATCATACGATCATCCTCCTTTCATAAAGCATAACATAAGTATAGTAATTTATTGTATAATAAGGAAAATTATTACTTGAGATTATTCAGTCCGCAATTTTTCTGCCTCTGGATAATCTGCGATAAATTTCTCATTAAACTCATTTAGTCGATCATGATAGTTCTTATAAGATTCACTTAATATTTTCAAATTAGGAATAAAAATATCGGAATAACCACTATTTTTTTGGAAATTTATCATAAGCTGCTGCAATTTATAGGCAGGACTTAATTTATACTCCTCTGAATTCCGATACTCTAAGTACACTCTAATCCAATCATCATTTTCAATTTTGAAATGATCATAGTCCTTTAATGCCTCACACACTCCTGTATCAATCTTGCTTATTTCAGTAAGGCTTCCAATTTGCTCAGTTAAATACTCTTGGATATCATGTGGAAAGCTTACATCTTTGACATTATCAAGATAGTCAACAATTCTATTAAATGCAGCCAGTTTCTCACTGCTGTCTATTTCTCCCTCTAAAAACGGTCCAAAGTGAACGTATAAGTATTTACCAAAATACCCAGGAAAGCATTGCAATAATTTATCTTTAATTAACATATAATGATCTAATTTTTGTTCAATATCATTGAATGCCTCATCAACAGAAAGAGAATGATTTAAATAATACAATATATAGTCATGTTGGGCTTTTAATTGAGAGATTTGAAATTTTTGCTTTTCTTGAAAAGCTTGTAAAGCAGCATGCATATCACCGTGAAGAATGATAGCTTTAATATCAGAAACACCCATGCCTAGCTTTCTAAGGATAAAAACCTTTTTTAATAAAATCACATCAATATCATCATATGTTCGATAGCCATTCGAATCGTATTTCTTCTCAAGTAATCCCTCTTTTTCATAATAGCTTATTGCCTTCTTCGTTAACTTACAGCGTTTTGACACTTCACCTATTCGCATTGTAGGCACCTCATTTTCAGATGATATATTTAATAGTAAACGAACCCCTAAGGTTCCAGTCAATCACCTATTTAAAAGCCCATTTTCCAATTCTTCCACTATTTTTACATTTCCCAGTTGACACACACTACATTAATGTAGTGAATTAGAACCAACTAACTATGTTCCCGGAAAAAATGAATAAGGCAAAGCCCCCGCTTTAAATTAAAATGGGGGCTCATGATTATTTTTCTAGTTGAATATAGAGGCATTCCCACTCGTTCTCTAGTTCCTCTTTTTCAACATACAATTGCTGTAATTGGTCCAAATTTTCAACTTCCATTAACAATCTCTCGAGCTTGGCAATTTTTTGTTCGACTACTTCTAAATTCTGCTCTAGATTTCTCGTTTTCACATCAATTTTTTTATCATGTACTTGATTATTTAAATCTTTTCCTTTGACCGCGGGCTGGTTTTGTTTCTGATTCATCCTCTTTTCAGCCATTTTCTCCTTCGCCCAATTGTAATTCCCTTCAAAGCCATGCACTTGTTTGGCTTCAATCCAATAAATCTTTTCGAATAATTTGTTAAGAAAGTAACGATCATGTGAGACAGCTAAAATCGTTCCATTAAAATCCTCAAGTGCTTCTTCTAAAACTTCACGCGACTCAATATCTAAATGGTTCGTTGGTTCATCTAAAATAAGTAAATTCATATCTTGATACATGAGCTGTGCTAAGCGAAGTCTCATCCTTTCTCCGCCGCTGAGCTGAGCAACTTTGCGAAAGACGGTATGCCCATAGAATAAAAATCTCGCCAAAATTCCTCTCGCTTCTCCCTCTGTCACCTTTACTTCATTGCGAAACGCCTCCATAATCGTTTCATCAACCATATCGGAAAAAATATGTTGTGATAAATAGCCAATTTTCACATTACTACCTACTCTTACTGTCCCTTCATCAGCATGTAATTGTTGAAGAATCAATTTAATTAAAGTCGATTTTCCCGTTCCATTTTCTCCAACGATTGCTGCTCGCTGCTGATAATGTACATGCATGTTAACCTTTTGAAAAAGTAGCTGCTCCCCAAATCGTTTTTCCACTTCTTGGAGCATAATAACATCATTCCCACTTCGCTCCGAAGCCCCCATTTCTAGACTCATTTTCTTTCGATTTATGATGGGACGATTCAGCTTTTCCATTCTTTCTAAGGCTCTTTCCATATTTCTTGCTCGTTTATGAAGCCCTTCATTCGGGGGATTGGCTCTATTTGCCCACTCTCGTAAACGTTTTATCGCTTCCTTCATTTTCTTTATTTTCTTCTGCTGTTCTTCATAGGCATGAAATTCTCTGAGGAGACGCTCCTCTTTTTCTTTTACAAATCCTGAAAAATTTGTTTGGTAGCATTCAATTTCCCCGTCCTCCAAATCCAAAATCTTATTTGTCACTTCATCTAGAAAATAGCGATCATGTGAAATCACAATAACCGTCCCACTATATTTTTGTAAAAAATCACCTAGCCACTCTACTGCCATCAAATCTAAATGATTCGTAGGTTCATCAAGCAATAAAAAATCTGGATTTTTAAGAAGAATGTATGCTAGACTCACCTTTGTTTTTTCTCCACCGCTTAAAGTGAAAAAAGGTTTTTCTAATAAGCTATTTATATTTAATCCATTAACCATTTTTTCGATATTTGCATCGATTTCATATCCGCCTTTTAATGTAAATTGATCTTGCAAATCTCCATATTCATTCATTAATTTTTCGAGATTGTCTTCACTCCTACCCATATCCATTTCAAGCTCCTTCATCTTTTCTTCCATTCGTAAAAGATCGAAGAAAGCTGTCTTTAAAATATTCTTCGTTGTTAATTCATTGTGAATATCTGGAATTTGTTCCAGATAGCCAATTTGAGATCCTTTTTTCCAATGAATTTGACCTGAATCAGGTAATTCCTCACCAGAAAGGAGGCGGAACAATGTTGTTTTGCCACTTCCATTCCGACCGACTAAACCAACCCGTTCTTTTTCCTGAATTTCAAATGATATATTTTCAAAAATGGTATTTCCTCCGTATAATTTCTTTACTTGATTCACACTGCAAGCAATCATTGTGATATTCCTCCTTCAATAAATACACACAAAAAAGCCATAGAGAATACAACACTCCCCATGGCTGTTAATTGGCTGATTTTGAATATAAAAAAGAGGAGCATGAAAGCTCCTCTTTTCAACCGTGCTAAATCATAATTGGTGGGTTAGAGATGTTTCTGCTGTTTTATCCTTACTATTAAGTTGCTAAAAATGGACACACGTATCCCGTTAGCAGCCAAAACAGCAAATTTTGAACGGCAAAGAAGTAAAAACTCATTCCAAAAACCGTTCGCTAAAACAGCCTGATTACACATCATTCCCCA
Organism: Cytobacillus sp. Bva_UNVM-123; assembly: GCF_046351715.2. Taxonomy (NCBI): domain Bacteria; kingdom Bacillati; phylum Bacillota; class Bacilli; order Caryophanales; family Bacillaceae; genus Cytobacillus; species Cytobacillus sp. Bva_UNVM-123. The sequence goes on along the minus strand of NZ_CM177772.1, from coordinate 493,030 downwards.
CCTCCGTCTCCTAAATATTCCATTTCATATTATCAGTTCTTTTTCTATTTTTCAAGAAATTCCTTACTTCCTTTATTCTGAAACTAAAATCCTTGGGGACGTTTTATTAATAACCTTCGATGAAACCCAAGAACCGAGAGCTGCTGAAACAATACTTGCGACTGCAAGGAGGATAATCCCTTGCCAATTTAAGATTAGTGGAAGCTGGACAATTCCATATTCAGAAAGTACACGCTCAAGTGTAAGTGGTAGAACGTACACTCCAACAAAAATCCCTACTACAGCTCCAAGCGAGGACAGTATAATAATACCTCCTGTGATGGAGCATCTTATTTTAAAGGATGGCATTCCAATTGATTTATAAATGCCATATGTTTTATTTTCTTTTCGAATATTCATACGGCAAGTACTATAAATAATAATGCCTGTGACAAGAAGGAATAATAATCCCATCATACTCATTGGAGCAATTAAAACTGCGACTGCTTCTTTAAACACAGTATCTAATAACGTCTGCTGTGTGTACGCTGTAACCGAAGTTTTATATTTTTCATTAAGCTCGTCAACAATTAAATCTGCCTGCTGTACGTCGTGCAAATTAATATAGCATATTTCCATTTCATTGTTTGTAGATGTCTCCTTCAGTGCATCAGCAGGTACTCTTGCTGAATAGGACTTGTTTGAAATGGCTTGATAAATACCGGTAATGGTAAACGAATGCAGATGACCATCAATATAAATCTCGACTATATCTCCAATTTCTTTTTGGGCCGCTCTTGCTACATTGACACCAACGATAATTTCATTTTTATTTGTGGGATTATGTCCCCGTATTGTAGCAAATCCCAGCTCATCAAAATTCCCTTCAATCACCTCTAGACTTATATTCATCGATTCCTTCATGTGATTTTCGGATTTCGTCTTCCCTGTAGAAGGAATCACTCCGTTTTTCCCACCAAACCAGCCAATGTTTTTCACTCTGTCATCATTTAATACATCATTCTCAAACTCTTCCTGTGAAAAGGTATCTTTGTTAAAAATGGTTACTGCAATATGAGAAGCATCATATCCCCACAATGGTGCAGTCTGATTAATGAATACAACACTTGTAATGATGTTAAAACCAAAAACGAGAACTCCCGAAGAAATGGCCGTTAATGCAAACATTAGCAAGGTACCTTTACGATTTTTTGCAATATTCCTAAGTCCAATCATTGAATAAATTGAACGACTTTTAAATTCGGATGTATCCTTCTCTTTAAAGCGTAATCTTTTTGTCATTTTCGTATGGTCTATTTCTGACATCCCAAATTTGATCGCCTGTACCGGCTCAATAAAACGAGCTTTATTTGCATAGAACAACACAGAAAAAATGACAATGGCAAGGACACTTATTCCGACAGCTACGGATGAATTTATTCCATTTATGATAACCTCTGTTTTGTCAGTCTTCAGATTGGATAACGAACTTTCCACGATTAGCTGGGAAATAAAGCGACCACATAATAAGCCTGGAATAATTGAAACAGCAGCAAGGAATGCATATTGGATTATATATGTGCTAATAAGTCGAAATGACGAAAAACCAAGTGATTTAAGTACTCCAATCGTTTTATAGCTTTCTAAAATGGCATCAGAAATCGTAAAACCAACCGTATATAAGGCAACAGCCATCATGACCGCTCCTAGAAAAATCATAATAAAACCAATCATTTTATTAATGATGAGGTAAAACGATGATATTTCTCCGAAATCCCTTTTGGTTTCGAGATAAGGTGTGCCAAGAAATTCCTCAAAATCATTCCAAATTTTCATATTTTGACGATAATCATCGTACCTGAGTCCGATCATATATAAGTCTTCACCTTGCATTGTGCTTATATATTCTTCATAATCTTGACTATTCATCCATATACGAGCACTATTTGAAAATGGGGCTACATAAGGAATATCAACAACAATAGCAGATACCTGGAGCTCAAATACGATTTTGCCAGTATTAAACTGGATTGAATCGCCAACTGAAATTCCATTTGAATTTGCCATCGAAGTCGGGATCCAAATCGAGCCCACTAATGGATTAGCTTGTTCCTCCCCTTGCGCAAAAATAAGCTCATCTACGGCCATTGGCACTGTCGGTGTATCCATCATGTACAAATATAAATTCGGAATTTCTTCATTTTTATACATGACTTTAGAAAGGTTTCGATAGCGTAGTAGTTCAGTGGCACTAACTTCCTCTTGATCCCCCCACCATGAATGAACGATTTGTGGGTCATGCAATCCTTTTTCAATGCTCAAAAGCTGATGAGATCCATTTGTTTTCATATGCATTTCTTCAAACGAATTTTCAGTATTTACAATTACAGTGATTGAGGTGGCAAGAAGTAGAGTTGATAGCATAATTAAGATGAAGATTAACCCATTTTGCATTTTCTTTTTTCGTAAATGAGATAAGCAAAGCAACCAAATCGCATACATTTTTGTCACCTCTTCTCAGAAACAAACGAAAAGATAAGATTTTCTCTGTCCTGAGTACCGCCATCCACATATTTTTCAAACTCTAATATACCCGCAACCTTTCCATCCTGTATTAAAATAAGCCGATCTGCTCGACAAGCAGCCTTGATGTCATGTGTAACCATCACAACAGATTGCCCTTTGCGATTCATTTCCGTTAAAATATCTAATACTGCAACACCATGATCATAATTTAAACTCCCAGTCGGCTCATCCGCAAAAATAATATCAGGTGAATTGATGAGAGCCCGAGCGATGGCGGCTCTTTGCTGTTGGCCGCCGGACGTCTGGGAAGGGAGACGATTCTTTAAGCGCGCAATATCCATATTTTCCATAAGCGACAACGCTCTTTGCCTAACATCCTGCTTTCGTCCATTCGCAATAAAACCTGGCAAAGCGATATTCTCGAAAATCGTTAAATCAGGAACGAGATTAATATTTTGATAAATATAGCCAATCTTTTCCGCTCTAAACTCCGCCATTTCCTTTTCAGTGTATTGATCAATGCGTGTATCATTAAAATACACCTCACCCGCTGTAATATTATCTAGTCCACTTAATAGATAAAGAAGCGTAGATTTTCCCGATCCCGAATTCCCCATAATAACGGTGAAATCGCCTTCGTATATCTCTAAATCGAGATTTTTGATGGCGTGGAACTGTTCACTCCCAGTTGAATAAGTTTTACAAAGGTTTGCCCCATGAATAATAGTCATTCTTGACATCTTCGGCCCTCCTGAACATATGATAGCTTTAGTGTAACGGGCAATCCTTTCACAACACTTATGAAGTTATTAATAAATTATTACAATTAAAAGCGTAAGCGCCTTGCTCAGCGACGTATAAACTGGACTGACCTCGACTGAGATAAAGGAAACACGACGAGTGATAACGAGTCGATGTTGACTTATCGTAGGGAGAGGGAGGGAAGTTTACTAGTCGCTAGGCGCTGGAGCTAGACACTCATCCAATTCCAAAGATATAAATTCTGATATTATGAGATCCAAACGCTTCTAACTTAATGGAAGAGTAAAGTAGAAAGTAGTCCCTTGACCTTTTTTACTTGAAAAAGAAATCGTTCCGTGATGGGCTTCAATAATATATTTACAAATGGATAGCCCTAAACCATTTCCTTCATTTTTTTGTTTTGCCTGTATGAAACTCGTTTGCCCTTTATAGTAGCGTTCAAAAATAAACGGCATGTCCTCTTGAAGAATTCCTTCCCCTGTATCTGCAATCGTTACTCGTAATACTTTTTCCTCCTGCTTGATCTGAATAGAAATTGAATCCCCTGAAGAAGTATGCTTTAATGCGTTGGCCACAAGATTAGCGATAACCTGCTCTAATCGATTGACATCTATATTTACTAATACATTGGGAATTTCTTTCGGGCCCATAAACGTAATCCCCATTGTTTGAACAACATGACTTAAAGGTTTCAGTATTTGTGAAAAGACCTTTTTACTATATTGCTCAGTAGGACGAACGGAAACTTGCCCTAATTCTCTTAACGAATGAAGCAGCAAATCATCGATCAATCTTGTCATTTTATCCGTATTGACGCTCATCACTTCAATATAAGCTTGCATTGCTTCTTGATTAGGACACACCCCGTCGAGGATCGCTTCAATATAAGCCTTAACAGTTGTAAGTGGTGTTTTTAGATCATGGGAAATCGAAGAAATCAGTTCCTTCTGAGCACGCTCTTGCTCATCTCTTTTTTCATTGAGATGCTTCATTTCAATTCTCATTTGATCAAACATGCTATAGACTTCACCAATTTCATCCAATTCTGTATACTCTAGCTTTTGCTCAAAATCCCCTTTAAGAATGGCCTCTGAATGATCTTTTAATTTAGAAATTGGCAAAAGCATTCCATTATCTATTTTGTTTCTTAATTTCTTGAATAAAACAAATAATGCGAGTGCCGTTAAGACTAGAATGATATAAGCAAGCATTGTTAAGGTGTTCGATTTTTCAACGATAATAAATTTTGTAGGCATCGAAAAAATGGCGTTCCCTATTTGAACTCCCATTTGGTCATCAACTAACGGAAACGCAATCTTGATTCGATCATTTTCAACGATGGAATGATATAGATCGTAATGAACTGAATGCTTAACATCCAATTTTTGCTCAAGTATATTTTCAGAAGAAGTAAACTGAATGCTTCCATCCAGCTTTACAACGGTTAAGTCAACTTCATTCTCCTCACACATCTCATGAAGAGTGCTACGTACGCGCCCATTCATTGAAATATCAGCATAATTTTGCTCTAAATAATACATCAAACTACTTACTTTTACACGAACTTGATTAATGACATATGAAGGATTTGTCTCCTTCTTATTAGAGAATTCATTGATGAATAAATACGTTCCGCACCCCATCATGATTAGTACACAGCTACTAACAAGGGTAAGCCATCTTTTCATCCAACTTTTGAAATACATATGTATCACTAGCTCACTCGCTTTCTAAACTAAATTTATATCCAATCCCCCAAACCGTTTTAATATATGTCGGATTGGAAGGATCGATCTCAAATTTCTCTCTTAATCTACGAATATATACTGTCACTGTATTTTCATCACCGTATTCGGCATACCCCCAAACCGCATCCAATAACTGGCTCTTTGAAAATACTTGGTTCTTATGATCGGCTAAGAAAAAGAGCAGGTCAAATTCTTTAGCAGATAATGAGATTTCTTCACCGTCAACTGTTAAGGTATAAGCTTGTTTATCAATGACAATATGATTGAACTTCAATACATGCTTATTTATCTTTTGCTGCTCTGTTCGCTCACTTCTTCTAATATGTGCATGAATTCTTGCAACAAGCTCACTAAAGGAAAATGGCTTTGTCATATAATCATCCGCACCGAAACCAAGCCCTAACACCTTATCTGTATCACTGCTTCTTGCACTAAGAATGAGGATGGGTGTTTCATTTTCATCGCGGATTTGACGACAAAGCTCAATACCATCCATATCTGGAAGAGTTAAATCTAGAATAATTAAGTCAGGCTGTACTTCATTAATCAGCCTTTTCCCATCCTTGCCACTTTCCGCAATCACTACTTCAAACCCGTTCACATGCAAATAATCTTGAACAATCCGAGCAATGTCTTTCTCATCTTCAATCATCAATAATTTTCTTTTTCGGTTCATATGACCTCTCCGTCCCCATCATTTAGGAGTATTGTTATTTTTAGTATTATTTTTTATCCAGTTATGCAAGCGTGTAGCATTGTATTATGCTTATGTAAAATGATTCAATTTTAGCTTACACATTAAAGTGTATCAAATTTTTATAAATTCAGGAAAATAAAGCTTAATAGTGGGAATGCGAGGGAGAAATGCGGAATTTTAACACGAAAAAAGAGCGTGCTTGAAAGAAAATCCTCATACACGCTCTTATATATGATGATAATATATTTTTTCCAACCTTGAATCGCTAAGCAAATTTACTTATTGCGCTGTATAGCCTCCATCTACTAATAAATTGGCACCTGTAATGAAAGAGGACTCATCACTCGCAAGGAATAACACGGCATTCGCGATTTCTTCCGGTTTGCCAAGACGTCCGATTGGATGTAAGGATATCAGATGTTCTTTCGTTGCTTCATCAAGATCCTTTAACATTGGTGTATCAATATAACCTGGGCAAACAGCATTAATTCTAATTCCTTTATGTGCATAAGTGACAGCTGCAGAACGGGTCATATTCACAACCCCACCTTTGGCAGCTGCATAGGCCGACACTGATGGTTGCCCAACATGTCCTAAAATGGATGCACAGTTAATAATAGATCCTCCACCATTTCTTAGCATTTCAGGAATCGCAAATTTACTGCAAAGGAATACACCTGTAAGATCAATGCTAATCATTCTATTCCAATCTTCCACACTCGTTTCATGAATATCACCCATAGAGCCTACACCGGCATTGGCAAATAAAATATCTAATTTTCCATATGTATCTACTGTTTCCCTAACGAGATTTGCGACATCTTCTTCGTTCGAGACATCTGTTTGAACAAAAATAGCTTCTCCGCCCTGCTCTTTGATTCGGTTTACAACGTTTTCTCCTTTTTCCATATTGCGGGCTGCAATAACTACCTTTGCCCCTTCCTTAGCAAATAATAGTGCTGTACTTTCGCCAATTCCGAACGTTCCTCCTGTAATAATTGCCACTTTTTCATGTAAACGCATAGCCAATTCCTCCAGTCAATTATGTTGAAATTGAGTCAAACTAGAATCTGTTTGTGAAAATATTCACAATGATCCTCTCAAATAAAATTATACATAATAATCTTCCTTCCATCGTTTAAATAAGTGACAAATTTCTTTCATTTTTATCAAGTTTGAAATGATTCGTTTACATATTTAAAGTAAATTGACAGGATTGCTTGCCCCTCATCATGATGGGAATTATGATAGAAATTGGAAGACACCATTTTCAAATGAAGAGACCGAAATGTGTGGAAAACAAGGAGGAGAAGTCATGTCTTTTTACGAAGCTTTATCACCTTACTATGATCGAATTTTTCCATTAAATCAGCTCGCATGTTCCTTCTTATCAAGTTATTTCCATAATGGAGAAGCTGTCCTCGATATTGGTGCTGGTACAGGAAGTATGGCTATTGCCCTCGCTGATAAAGGGTTACAAGTAACAGCGCTAGAACCTGAAGAAACAATGGCAGAACAAATCCGCTTAAAAGCCGTTTCAAGCGGACTTAACATAGCTGTTAACACAACATCTATGGAAGAGATCGATTTATTACAAGAGCATTATGACGGCATATACTGTATTGGAAATACAATCGCCCACCTGCAAAATTTAGGGGAGATTGAAGGCTTTTTAAGCAAATGCTATAAAAAACTAAATCAGAATGGTAAGCTCATCCTGCAAACTGTGAATTATGATCACGTCCTTTCTAATCAACATTTCTCCTTTCCTGTCATACAGAAAGAAGATTTCATATTTACAAGGGAATATGAAAAGAAAGACGAAAAAATCCTTTTTACAACAAAGTTGGCTGCTAGCGAGGATTCGATCATCAACACTGTACCGTTGTATCCAATTACGTCCCAACAACTAATTCCTTTACTTAATAAAGTCGGCTTTCAAACGGTTTATCTTTATGGAAACTTCAAACGTGATGACTATTCAATGAATGCACAGGCATTAATAATCGTTGCTTTCGGGACAAAGGGATAGGTCCCTTGTCCCAATGTTTAGAGATTAGGGAACCTATCCCCTTACTTAGTTCTTTAATTCTATTAGAAGTGGTGTTCCACTTTCTTCAATTTTCTTAATCATTTCGTCTGTCAGGATTAAATCTGACGTGTTCTCTTTCATTTCTTGCTCTATTTGCTTTTCATGTCGCTCCGTTTCCTTCATCCAGCTGTTATACCCAACCGTAAGGAGTTCTTTATTATATCTAGAGAAACCGATTTGAACAGCCTCACCTTCATCTGACCGTACACGGAAGAAAATATCCGTATTTTTGCCTCCTAGTTTGTTTTCTTGATACCCTTGTCCACTATACTCAACAGAAGTCACTTTACCTGATAATAATTGATATTTTTCGACTGCTTCTTTTGCTAAACTTTGATATTCTTCATTATTTTTCAATAGATTTATATCCATGCCTTCACGAATATCTTTTTCCTTATGGTAAATCCATTTTGCTATCATATGATTTTCTCCCGTTACGGCATCTAATTGAAAAGCGTATGACAGCATATCATTGATTTCAACATTTGCCTCCCATATAGCACGCTGCTGTGTTGAACTAGCTGGATTATAAGTCATTTTCAATGTTTTACCATTTAAATCAACTTTGAAAACCTCCCACAAATTTTGACTTGCAAGCTCAGCTGCCTCTTCCATTTTTAAATCGTTCACTGTTGGTTTGTCTTCCCCAACTAGTTCAACTTTATAATCTTTCTTGACATAGTCCTTCGGTACTCTGCTATTATCTGTATTCGCATAAGGGATACTGTAGCTAGTAGGAACTACCTGTGTTTTATTGACTTCTACCGCTTTAACACTTTGACTTATTCCGCAAAATACGAGTGTCGTCACAGTAATTGCTCCTACAGAACCAAAGATAAGCTTCTTCATTTCATTTCCTTTTGCCATTTTCATCTCATTCAATCTCCTTTTCGTTTTTAGTTGTATGGTGTTCTCACCGTTATTAGTATAAAAACAGAAGATTATCAAACTATCACGAACTTATTATGAACTTGTAAAAGTTAATTTAGCTGTTGTCCCTTTCCCTATTTCCGATAAAAAGCTTAGCTCTGCATGATGGTTAACTGCAATTTGCTGGCAGAGTGTTAAACCTAAACCCGCTCCTCCACCTGAGCGACTACGAGAAGGATCTACTCGGTAAAATGCTTCTGTTATATGAAGGAGATGCTCCTTTGACATCCCTTTTCCATTATCTTGGACGGCAATCACTTTATGTTCATTCTCTATGTAGGCAATGAGTTTTATAAACCCGCCTGGACGACAAGCTTTGAGTGCATTATCAATTAAATTAATGAGTAAAATATGCATGAGGTCTGGATCACAGAACAGAGTATTAAAATGATATTCATAGGAAATCTCAATTTGTTGTTCCTTTGCTTTCAGCGATAAGGATTGCTCAACATCATGAATTAGCTTGCTCATTTCAACTTTTCTCCGCTCACTTTCGCTTGTGCGAAGAGTTGCCATCTCCAGCAATCGATTCGCAATATTTTGCAGTCTGCGGCTTTCTGACATAATATAATTCGTTGCAAACAGCCGATCTTCTTCTGTACGAACGACCTTCTGAATATATTCTGCATAGCCATAAATCGATGTTAAAGGTGTTCTAAGTTCGTGTGCTAAATTATCTACAAATTGTTGTTTCTGTTCCGCTGCCATAGCTAGCTGCTGCATCTGACTTTGGATTTCCTCAGCCATATGATTGAAGCTATGTGCCATTTCAGCAAGCTCATCATTTCCTTTCACCTCAATCCGATTTCGGTACTGACCTTGGGCAATACTTTTGGAAGCAGAAGAAATGAGCTGCAGGGGCTTAAACACACGGTTCAGCACGAATAACAAACTTACTGCCAACAATCCACAAAGTAGCATCCCGATTAGAAAGAGCATAATCGTCATTTTATTCCATGAAGAAATGATATCAGATACATGATAATAATAGGCAAGTGTATATGAATCATAGGGTGCTGGCAAGGCGCCAGTCACTCTGATGTAATCCTTATCTGCAAACTTCTCAATTGAAATAAGCCGTTCATTTACTTTCATATGATTTGGCATTTTAGGAAGCTTATTAGACTCTCCGATTACATTTGTGTAAAGTTGCTTGCTATCCTTTGAAATCGTCAATATTACTTTTTGCTTGTTATAAAAATTAAAATAAGATCGATAAAGAGATTCGACTCCATTATCAATAGAAATGCCTCTATTTTCTAATGCATGTAAATCCTTCGCATACGATGATGCGATAAAATAATGTTCTCTTAAACTGCGCTCTTTAGAACTTTCGAGATTGCTTATTAGCGTCATCGAAGAAATGAGTAAAATGCCGCTGTAAAAAAACAAAATAAAAAGAGTAAGTGTGAGTAAAAAAGTCCGTAATTTCATTTCTACACTTCCAAACGGTAGCCCATTTTATAGACTGTTTTAATTCTAGTTTCCAAATTTAGTTTCTTTCTTAGTTTTTGAATATGAACATCTACCGTTCTTGTATCTCCTAGATAATCATAGCCCCAAGCAAGTTCGAGCAGCTTGTCTCGTGATAAAGCAATATTGCGATTATTCACCAGCACTTCAAGCAAATCAAATTCCTTCGGTGTACATTCAACAGGATGTTCATGTAGGTAAACTTGTCTGCTCTCAAAATCGATCTTGATCCCATCTAATTTAAATCCCTTATCATCCTTTTTAGTGCGTCTTAACAAAGCATCTACTCGTGCCAACAGCTCAAGCATCTCAAATGGCTTAACTAAATAATCATCGGCACCTAGGGTTAAGCCCTTTACCTTATCAGTTAGACTGCTTCGTGCCGTCAAGAAAATCGTAGGCGTCCCTCGTAGCTGCTGAAAAACCTCGTACCCATCCATCTCCGGCAGCATAATGTCCAATAATACGAGATCTATTGCTTGCTGTCGGAGCTCATTAATTGCCGCCCAGCCATCAAAAGCAGAAATACATATATGTCCAACCGACTGGAGATTTCTTTTAATCAATTCATTAATTGGAATTTCATCCTCAACAATCAAAATCGTCGCCACAAAAATCACCTCATCATTAGCATAGCATCGGGATGTAATAGAGTTGTAAAAATCTTAGGGGGCTGTCCGAACAAAGAGCCTGGCACCTCCAACACTTTATATAGATAAAAAGTAGTTAAAGCTACTCTATATATTGTGTTGTGTGGAGAGAGCCAGGCACTTATCGGACAGCCCCTTATTGTTGAAAAATATCTTTCGCCGCTTTTGTACGGTTCATTCTAGAAAAATCAACCTTTGAAAAGGCAAATGTAGCAAGGAATAGGCAGATGATTCCAAAAAGAAAAATGATGAGGACACTAATTTGCGGGGTAATAATAAACTGATTGATTTTAAATGCAAGCTGCTCTGCCAGTAATTCATCAGTCGATAATGAGAATTTTTCTAAGCTAATCGTTCTAAAAAACGCTGTTGCATATGTCATCGGATTTAATAGCGCTAAATATTGTAACCCATTTGGAAGTAGACTAAGAGGTACATAGACGCCACATAAAAAGGTAATTGGTGTCGTAACTGCTACTGAAGTAATTTGGAAGGTTTGTGAATTCTTTACGACCGCTGCTAAAAATAAGCCAAAAGCTGAAAAGACAAGACCAACAAAAATCATAAAACCAATAATGGCAAACGGAGTAATCACGGATGAATATTTCATTCCAATAAAATAGCCTACGATAAGAATAATGATGCCTTGAAAAGTAGCAATCGTGGTCGATGCGAGTATTTGCCCTAAAGAAATATGGATTCTTTTTACTGGGCTGACAAGCACCTCTTTCATATAGCCGGAAACAATATCTTCAATCGTCGAGGTCGCAATATTTAAAGATGTTTGAAAAACAACAATAATAACGATCCCAGCTAATACATAATTGATTGGATTACTGACAGCCGTACTTTTAAAAATGGTGCTTAATAAATACAAATAGAAAAATGGCATAATGATTATTAAAACGAGCTGAACTCGATTTCGGACAAAAAGCTTTACATTTCTTAACCAAAGTGCACCGATGATTCGCATTTATTCTACCCCCTTATGTCCTTTCCGGTAATCTCAAGAAAAACATCATTTAATGTTCCTTTTTTAATTTCCAACTCCTTAATCGCTGACTTATGCTCGCTAAGGAGTTCCATCAATAAAGCTAAATCAGCGAACTCCACTAGATAGGCGCCAACTTCTTGCTCATAAGGAAGTGAATACTTATTAAATAACGCTTCTAGCTCATGTCCTTCTTCACTTACGATACGAGCTTTATCTTTTGTAAATTGCTGCTTTAATACATTCGGCTCATCAAATGCGATAATTTTTCCCTGATCCATAATGGCTACTTGATCACAAATTTCTGCTTCCTCCATATAATGGGTTGTTAAAAAAATCGTCATCTTTTTTTCTTTTTGGAGTTTTACTATATACGCCCATATACTTGCTCTTGTCTGTGGATCAAGACCTGTTGTCGGTTCATCTAGAAACAATACTTTAGGAAAATGCAGCAAGCTTCTTGCTATTTCTATACGTCTTTTCATCCCACCCGATAAATTGCTTACCATCGCTTTCTTCCATGCCAACATATCAACTAATGTTAGAACAAAATGAATTCGCTCTTGAAAAATAGACTTCGGCAAGCCATAAAAAGTACAATGCATGTTCAAATTTTCTTCAACTGTCATTTTATTGTCTAAAGTCGATTCTTGAAAAACAACACCTATGACACTTCTTACAGCGTCTTTCTCTTCACTTACATCTTTTCCATCAATTCGTAAAACACCTGATGTTTTGTCTATGATCGTACATAAAGTATTAATTGTCGTACTTTTACCTGCTCCATTAGGGCCTAAAAAAGCAAAAATGCTGCCTCGCTCTACTTCAAAGGAAACATGGTCAACAGCTGTAAATTCACCGTACTGTTTCACAAAATTTTTCACTTCAATGATCTTTTCCATGTCATCACCCTTTTTAATTTTTCCATCTGTATTTCCAAAAAATCATATGTTCACTCATACATTTCTCCATCTTCACTATGCATGAGCTTGTGAAGCAAGAAGTTAAAGCTTCCTTTCTCAGCTCCTAACGAAGTTTCAAAAATATGGGTGAAGGCGATAGCTTTTTGCATAAGCTCCTGTGGCTCCCATTGAAAAATACCTTCATCAAATAAAAATTGGGAGGACACTAATAAAAATTCCACCGTTTCTTTTGGATAGGGGGTTTTAAATTTGCCCTCTTCTATTCCTTGTTCAATAACCTCTGTTAAAACAGGCGTTAGCTGTAGAATCGTTTCCACTAAGCTCTTCTGATGCATTTCGGCATTGTTTATTTGGTGCAGCTGTTCAATCAATTGTTCCTTTCGGCTAGCCTCTGGGTTTTGAGCCATAATGATCTGAAATATTTTTTCAGGTGCATTGAGATATGGGTCACTCGCAATGACTTGCGCAGCTTCTACCCCACTAGCAATAAAACGCATAACTACTGCATCCATCACCTCTTCTTTTGACTGAAAATAATGATAGAATGTCCCTTTTGCTATTTCTGCAGATTTTAAAATGTCATTTACTGTTGTTTTTGTATATCCTTTCGTACTGAAAAGCATTTCTGCGATATTTACAATTTCATTTCTACGTTCTTCATGTTTTTTTGAGACACTCATTTATATCCTCCTTCAAAATTAGACCGACGGTCGGTTTAATTTTATTAAATACTGCTTTACATTCAAAGTCAAGAAATTTTATCCATTTTCAAACAAAAAAGAAAAATACCGTAAACCCTTCATGACAGAAGTTACGGTATTTTTTTGAGCCTATCGAAAACTAGTAAATGCCTATTCCGATTAATCGTGCCAACATTCCTAAACTAAAACAGAAACCATCCCTTTCAACTGCTAAATATGTTGGTACATAAAGACATGTAGAAGTGAATACTATTTTGCAATATTATTATCATAATAACTGAATAAACGACAAATACTAACAATTTACCAAAATAGATAGCAATTACTACTTTTCGAATCGACAAATTATGTGTTAAGCTTACTTAAGAATTTAAAATTGTCTGATTTAAATATATTATTAAAATATTAAATCGACAAAAAACTGCAAGCAACCTAAACTTAGTAGAAAGTGGGAGATCTTATGCAGGAACAACAACTATCAAGGGGATTAAAGAACAGACATGTACAGTTAATTGCCATTGGGGGGGCAATTGGTACAGGATTATTTCTAGGGGCAGGTAAATCTATTCATTTAACAGGACCATCCATTTTATTTGCCTACATGATCACAGGTGTTATTTGCTTTTTAATAATGCGTTCACTTGGAGAACTGCTTTTATCCAATTTAAATTATCATTCTTTTGTTGACTTTGTACAAGACTATTTAGGTAATATGGCAGCCTTTATTACAGGCTGGACCTACTGGTTTTGCTGGATTTCAATTGCAATGGCCGACTTAACAGCAGTTGGTTTATATACCCAGTTTTGGCTGCCTAATGTGCCACAGTGGGTTCCAGGATTAATTGCATTAGTCATCCTGCTATTCATGAACCTTGCAACTGTAAAACTGTTCGGCGAAATGGAGTTCTGGTTCGCATTAATTAAAGTTATTGCTATACTGGCACTAATCGTTATCGGAACTTTTATGATCATCAAAGGCATTTCTACAGATTCGGGTACATCTAGTTTCACCAATCTATGGAGCCATGGTGGCATGTTTCCAAATGGTTTAAACGGCTTTATTCTCTCATTCCAAATGGTCGTATTTGCATTTGTTGGAATTGAGCTTGTTGGACTTACTGCCGGTGAAACAGAAGATCCAGAAAGAGTTATTCCGAAGGCTATTAATAATATCCCAATTCGGATTATTATTTTCTACATTGGCGCACTTATTGTCATTATGAGTATTTATCCTTGGAATGCTATAAACCCATCTGAAAGCCCTTTCGTACAAGTGTTCATGGCAGTCGGGATTGCTGCCGCAGCTGGTATTGTCAATTTTGTCGTTCTCACATCTGCTGCTTCTGCATGTAATAGCGCGATCTTCAGTACGAGCCGGATGGTATATTCTCTTGCCAAAGAAAAAAATGCGCCTATTCCAATGACTAAACTTACAAAGGGCAAGGTCCCTGCTAATGCATTATACTTTTCAACAGTCGTTATTTTAATTGCTGTTATTTTGAACTATGTTATGCCTGAAGGTGTATTTACGTTAATTACTAGTGTTTCTACCGTATGCTTCATCTTTATTTGGGGCATTACAGTTATTAGCCATTTGAAATATCGCAAAACAAGACCAGAACTAGCGAAAAAGAATAAATTTAAATTGCCGCTCTACCCATTCTCAAATTATTTAATTCTTGTTTTCCTAGCATTCGTTCTTGTCGTACTTGCACTTGCGGAAGATACACGTGTCTCCCTATTCATCACTCCAGTTTGGTTTATATTGCTAATCGTCATTTATAAAATACGTCAAACAAGAATAAATCGAACTAGCGAAAGCGAAGAAATCGCGTAAAAAGAAAGAGGGTATCCCAAAAGTATAACTTTTAGGGCCACCCTCTTTCCCTTTATGTTCTTATTAACTTGTCCGTTGATTTCCGTTCCAGACGCTTCGCTTTCCTTGGAGCAAGCGGTAAGCCTCCTCGTCGCGAACACTCCTGCAGGGTCTCACCTGTCCGCTTTTCCCCACAGGACGTTGAGTAATCATCTCCGAATTAACTCTGCACGAGAAAATGCGTATGCATTTTTGAGGAGTCTTCGCGTCTTCCAATCCAATCAATCAACTCAGCGCAAAAATTAATATGAACTTTGACAAAAAAATCGTTATAAACGTTCTGACTTAGCGAATGCCCAGTTTTTCCAATTTAAATTTGCAGTGATTTCGCTTGCATTTGATACATCTGCTCGTAAATACCGCCTTGTGCTAATAATTCATCGTGAGTACCGTGTTCCTTAATAACACCGCGTTCTAATACAAGAATGCGATCAGCATTTTTAATCGTCGAAAGTCGATGAGCAATAATAAACGTCGTACGTCCTTTCTTCAATACTTCCATTGCATGCTGAATGATCTCTTCTGTCTCCGTATCAATATTAGATGTTGCTTCATCTAATATTAAGATTGCAGGGTCAAATGCGAGTGCCCGAGCAAATGAAATAAGCTGACGCTGACCAGAGGATAATGTACTGCCTTTTTCAATAACGGGCTCGTCAATGCCTTTTTCTAAATTCTTAAGAACACGTTCAGCACCAACTGCTTCCAATGCTTCCTTCACTTTTTCCCGCGTAATACTAGGGTCATTTAAGCTAACATTCGAGCAAATTGTACCTGTAAATAGATATGGATCTTGCAAAACAATCCCCATATGCTGACGGATTGTCTGTCTTGGTACGTCCGTTACGTCTACACCATCAATATAAATCTTTCCTTTAGAAGGATCATAGAAACGGAATAGCAAATTCATAATGGAGCTTTTTCCAGACCCCGTATGTCCAACAAGTGCCACTGTTTCCCCGCGATTTGCTGTAAAATTCAAGTTTTTCAAAACATATTCATTGTCTTTGTAAGCGAATGAAACATCCTCAAATATGACATGTCCGTCATATCTCGGCATCGTCTCTTCAGACACATGTTCCCCGGTTGTATCTAATACTTTAAATACGCGTCTTCCTGCAACAAGTGAGCGTTCAAGCTGTGAAAACTGATTAACGACATTCGTAATCGGGTTGAAAAGCTTCGTTAAATAATCGACAAAAGCATATAAAGTACCTGCGGTTACAATTTCAACTGTCGCTATTTGTCTTGTTCCAAAATAAACAATAAAAATCGTAAACATGATGAGACGCAACACATTCACTAAGTTAAATGATGTCGCCGAGTCTAAAAACAATAATTTCCGCTGATAGGCATAATGTTCTTCATTCATTTCATCGAATTCCTTCGTCATTTGCTTTTCACGACGAAAGGCTTGAATAATAGTCATGCCTTGAATTGATTCATTTATCATCGCATTTAGATCCGCGATCTTCCTGCGAATCACATGATTATATTTTGAAGCATATTTTCGATATAAGATCATCCAAAGATAAATAACTGGAATCATGATTAATGCAATCATAGCCATTTTCCAATTTAAGATAAACAATGCGATATATACACCAGCAATAGAAATAAAGCTTGTCGCAAAGTTAGCAAGCACTTGTACATATAAATTTCTAAGTGCTTCTGTATCATTCGTTACACGGGCAACAATTTTACCAGCTGGCAGATTATCAAAATACTGAATTGGCAATGTTTGAATATGACCAAACACATCCTGACGCAGCTTCTGGATAACCCGGTTCGCGCCCATTTGCAAATATATATACATGAAGTAGCGTAAAATCGCTGTGGCAATCGCTAAGATTAAATATAAACAAAGCAACCAAGCGATCGGCTCAATTTTAATTTTTCCAATTATCATATGCTCGTCAATAATATACTTTGCAATAAATGGACCAGCAAGCTCTGTAAAAACAGCAGCTGATAAGAAAAATAACCCAAGAAAAATTGGCCGTTTAAAATACAAAGCATATTTCGTTAATCTTTTACCCGTACTCATGACACACCTCCCTCTAGCTGCTGACGATCAAATTGTTCTCTGTACCATCCATTTAACTTGAGAAGCTGCTCATGTGTTCCTTGTTCCGTAATTTGGCCCTCGTCTAGCACAATAATTTGATTCGCATGCTGCACACCAGATAAACGATGTGTTGTAATAATCGTTGTTTTACCGCTTCGCTCTTTTTGAATGTTTTTAATAATCTTTGCTTCTGTTTTCGCATCAACTGCTGATAAAGAGTCATCAAGAATTAAAATTTCCGGATCTTTAATTAACGCACGAGCAATGGATACCCGCTGCTTTTGTCCTCCAGATAAAGATACCCCTTTTTCACCTACAAGGGTTTCTAACCCCATTGGCAAGTTTTTCAAATCCTTTTCAAAATCAGCAAGGCGAACAGCTTCATGTAAATCCTCCGCTGTTGCATCCTCTTTCCCAAATAAGATGTTTTCACGAATCGTACGTGAAAACAGCACATGATCCTGAGGTACATACCCGATCCAATCAAGAATTTGCTCCTTCGTTTGTGCAGCAATATCAATACCATCAATATTCAATTGCCCCTCACCGAGTGGATACTCCCGTAACAATTGTCTAAGGAATGTCGTTTTACCTGCACCTGTTTTTCCAACGATCCCGAGTGTTTCCCCTTTTATTAGTTTCAGTGAGATTTGCTGTAAGTTTTTCACTTGGCTCGTTGGATATTGAAACATTAAGTCATCAAAGCCAATTGCATTTGGTGTTCCAATGGCAATCGGTTTATCCGTATTTTGAACGTCAGCCTCGTAGTTAAGGGTTTCCTGTACACGATCAAGTGAAGCATTCCCTTGCTGCATCACATTGATTAATTCACCAATCGCAAAAATCGGCCAAACAGCAAGCCCTAAATACACATTAAAGGTAACGAGCTGTCCAACAGTCATTTCACCGTTTGATACGAGAAATGCACCATAACCTAGAGCAACAACATAGCTTATCCCTGTTCCTACTTTTGTAATTGGCCCGAATAAAGCATTTATTTTGGCTGTATGCATGTTTTTCTCATAAACTTCCTCACACATATTAGCAAAATTCACTTCATCCTTTTTCTCTTGCACGTAGGCGCGAATAACCCGCACACCGGCAACTGATTCTAAGACACTATCATTTAATTCTCCAAATGCATCCTGTGCCTTCATATACCTTTCATGTACAAGCTTGCCTAAATACTGAATTAAAATAGCCATAATGGGAACTGGCAGCATGGCAAACAATGTTAATTTCCATGAGATCATAAAACCCATCGCAAAAATAATCGCACTCATATATAATGTGGAATCAATTAACGTCATAATCCCGAATCCTGCTGTTAATGAAACCGCATTTAAGTCATTTGTTGCTCGTGCCATTAAGTCACCAGTACGATTTTTTTCATAAAAGGTCGGAGTCATTTTTAAAAATTGGAGCATTAATTTACGGCGCATGATTCTTTCGAGATTAATAGCTCCTTGAAATAAACGGTATTGCCAAACAAAATTTAATAAATAGCCGAAAACTATAATCCCAATAAATATAAGGATATATTGTCCCAATACAGCTTTAGTCATTTCACCTGCTGTTAAAATATCAATAACAGATCCTAGTAAATAAGGTGGAACGACTTCCAACACACTGGCAACCATCAATAAAAAAATCGCAATTGTATATTGTTTCCAGTACTGTTTAAAAAACCAGCTCAATTTTCCTAATACATCAAACATCTATCAAACCTTCTTTCTTTCCCATCTGTAAAACATTGCTACCCACTGTCTAGCAATTCCTTTTTGAAAATTAATGTTTTTTGTATGCTCATCCTTCATCTACTCCTTTTACCTCGGGAAAGATCCCCCTTTCACTAAACGATTCCAACAAAAAAGATGCATACCATAAAGGAGCATGCATCATCTCGAAAAAGGTATAGAAATCGCGTCAATACCTTTCATCATGTTAGAAATTCACTATTTGACAGACAATCGGTATGGACAATATATGGAATTTATTATATTAACGTTCAAAACAAGATCTCGCATTGTCCACATCCCCTTTCATCTACCTGTAAAAAATTGTTTAGTGTTATTGAAGATTACCATTTTATTCGGATAATTGTCAACAGTTTGATAAATAAATATTCAAAAAAAGAGTGTATCCCAAAAGTATAACTTTTAGGGCCACTCTCATTTTTTATGTTCTTATTAACTTGTCCGTTGATTTCCGTTCCAGACGCTTCGCTTTCCTTGGAGCAAGCGGTAAGACTCCTCGTCGAAGAGCTCTCCTGCGGGGTCTCACCTGTCCGCTTTTCCCGCAGGACGTTGAGTAATCATCTCCGAATTAACTCCACGCGAGAAAATGCGTATGCATTTTCGAGGAGTCTTCGCATCTTCCACTCCAATCAACTCTGCGTAAAAATTAGGATGAACTTTGACAAAAAAATCGTTATTAACGACCTTTTGAGTCAGTCTCACTTTATTAATTGTCTATATTTATTACTGATTTATTTCTTCATTTGATTCAGTTGGTTGGTTATTTTTCTTCTTCCTTCTAATAATGCCCCATAATGCCACAATACCTGCGACAATAAAGACACCAAATTTCTTCCCTACGGTAAGAATAACAGCTAACAATCCTGCTTTTTTAGCAACAGCTAGACCAGCCCCACCTAGAATAAGCGCAGACAACCCATAATCCGCTACTTTATCAGTGGATTTGTCGAAGTCCTCATATCTGTTCCCTTCTTTTATGTTTAACTTCGGCATAATCTTGTCATTCATCATCTTTTTATCTGCTTCAAGATGTTCTGGACTTGTTACAAGCACAACTGATATATTTCCGACTCTTGTCAGAACTCGTGTATTGTAATTTAAATAAATGTCCTTGTTCTCATCTTCAACCTTCATAGACCAAGTTAGGTTATTTGTTTCTTCATTATAAAACGGTTCAACATCCCAGCCAGTTACGAAAATATGATTTCCTGGCTCCCGTTCCTTATTCGCTTCTTCTGTACCTTCTTTATAGCTTTTTAATATCGCTTTCGCATCTATTTTTTCCTTTTCAGCATCCTTAATATGACCAGACTCTTCATATTCAAAATAGACCGCCCAAGTTTCGTTTTCATCCATCGGGAATATGGTCCCGATTTCAAGTCCCGTAACTGGATCTCCATAGTATGTACTCATTTTCTGCGTATTTTCTGCATCGAGAAAGATGAATTCTGGATCAAGGTCGATGGTAGCTATATCCCCTAGTTCAACCGTTTGTCCTCCTTCAATCCATTCAAATTCAGCTTCTTCCGCAGCTGCTGTTGTACTAAACACCATGCATAGTACGAACATCATTAATACTAAACGTTTCATTCAAAAAGTTCCTCCTAATATCCCTATTATTCATTGGATCATCTACCAAAAGAATCCATTCCTGATTTTATCATACTATTTTTACAATTAAATAGGTATTACGACTTAGTTTCCTAAATATCGACAAATTTATTATAGCTTAACCATTAATAAGGCGGAGCTTAGAGCAATCCAATGCCCACCTTTCGTCCAGTATAGAAACAGGAAATTGTCCATGTTCCACACCGTAAAATCTCGTTATACTCTTAATTGATAAAGATTATCAATTAAACATGTGAAAGGGGCTCTAATTCGTATGCGTAAGCTATTTTCAATATTTCTAGTCTGTTGTTTCCTTCTTGCTCTAACAGCATGCCAGAGTAAAGAGAAAGAAAATGCAAAAGAGGAAGAACAAGAGACTGAAGCAGTCAAGACGGAAGAACAAGGAAAAGAGGAAGCATCTGGTGATGGAACACGTGTCATTACCCATCTTGGTAGTGAATATACCGTACCTGAAAAAGTTGAAAAGATTGTTATTGTCGGGGCAATTGAGGCAATGGAAGATTCTATGGTATTAGGTGTGAAACCAATTGGGGCGAATACGACAGGAGGCGAATTCCCTGAGATTTTCTCCACTGTTTTGAGCGATGCCACACCCATTGGAGAAAAAACGCAACCAAATTTAGAATCGATTTTACAGTTAAAACCAGATGTTATTTTAGTAAGCACGAAGTTCCCTGATGAAACGAAAGAAAAATTGCAAAAGCTTGCTCCAATGATTCCGATCTCCCATATATCAGAGCATGGAGTAGATAATTTAATGGTACTTGCTGATCTAACTGGGAAACAAGATATCGCAAAAGAAGCTCTACAAACATATGAAAAAAATTTAGCTGAAGCAAAAGAAAAAATTAGTGATGCCATTCAGGATGAAAAAGTATTGGCAATCCGTATTCGCCGCGGGGACCTCTTTATTTATCCAGATAATGTTTTCCTAAATACCGTTTTCTATCATGATTTAGGCTTTACCATACCAGAAGAAGTAAAAGCAGCACCAGCTCAAGAAATGATTCCACTTGAAAAAATTACGGAAATGGATCCAGACCGGATCTTTGTACAATTTGAAACTTCATCTAATACAGATGATGGAAACGCACTTGAAGATTTGCAAAATAATCCGATCTGGCAAAGCTTGCGTGCCGTGAAGGAAGATAAAGTATATGTTAATACAATTGACCCGATTCTTGAAGGCGGTCCACTCTTTAGTAGAGAGGCCCTATTAAAAGCTATTGTTGAAAAGTTCGCACAGTAATTGAAGGTGAATCTTAGATGAATGCTTCAAAGATTTCAACTGCAAAACTTATACTCATTCTTTCGCCCTTCGCCTTTTTACTTGTTGCAGCATTGTCAATATTATTCGGGGCAAAATCGATATCTATTGAAACAATTGTCCATGCTATTTTTTCATTTGATCGTGATAATTCAGATCAGCAAATTATCGTTCACTCTCGTATTCCAAGAGCCGTCGGAACATTTTTAATCGGTGCTTTCCTAGCCATTTCTGGCTCACTCATGCAGGGGATGACAAGAAACTATCTTGCCTCCCCCTCTATTATGGGGGTTTCAGATGGGTCGGCGTTTTTTATTACACTTTGCATGGTTTTTTTACCAAATGCTTCTTCTCTAGAGCTAATCTTTTTCTCCTTAATCGGTTCAGCAGTTGGCGTTTCAATCGTTTTTGGGCTTGCCTCATTATTACCAAATGGACTGTCACCTGTTCGCCTTGCGATTATTGGAACGATTATTGGCACTTTTTTAAGCAGTTTGGCATCTGCTTTCTCAATTTATTTCCAAACCTCACAAAATGTGAGCTTTTGGTATAATGCTAGACTTCATCAGCTCGATCCAACACTTATTAAGCTTAGCATTCCTTTTGCCATTGTAGGGATTCTACTTGCCTTGTATTTATCTAAATCCATTACGATTCTTTCTTTAGGGGAACAAGTTGCAATTGGTTTAGGGGAGAAAACACTTACGATCAAAATTTTAACGATGGCAACGGTTTCTATTCTAACGGGAATAGCGGTCGCATTAGCTGGAAAAATTGCCTTTGTCGGATTATTAGTTCCACATATGACACGGTTTCTTGTCGGTTCAGATTACAGATGGATTATTCCATGCTCTGGCATAATTGGAGGATTGTTTCTCGTACTCTCTGACTTAGGCAGCCGATTTTTAAACTATCCATTTGAAACACCAATTGGTGTTGTCACTTCGTTTATTGGGATTCCCTTCTTTCTTTATTTAATTAAACGAAACGGAGGGAAAAGTCATGTATAGACGTGAACGCACACGATTTTATTGGATTGCCACAAGCTTGTTCCTTCTTTGCATCCTATTCAGTTATATAAGTCTTGTTAGTGGAACATATTCCATTTCTTTAGCAGATGTTTGGCATACGTTATTTAGAATAGAGACAAACGCTGAGCTTGACCTTGTTATCTTAGAATTTCGCTTGCCGCGAATCATAATAGGAGCTTTAGTTGGCTTTGGCTTAGCAATTGCTGGAACCGTTATCCAAGCGATCTCCAAAAACGGACTTGCTGACCCGGGCATCCTTGGAATTAATGCTGGGGCAGGTCTCGCGATTGTTGTTTTCATGTTTTTCTTCCTTGGACAAACGGCCGTTAATGGTTGGGCAGCAGCCATTCTAATGCCATTGTTTGGTTTTGTTGGTGGTATCGGTGCGTCGCTAATTATTTTTTTATTAGCATGGGAAAATGGAAGACTAGACCCGCAGCGCCTCATTTTAATAGGAATTGCCGTTGGAGCCGGACTAGGAGCCATTTCACTTTTCTTATCTTTGAAAATGAAAGCATCAGACTTTGAAATGGCGACCGTTTGGATAACCGGTTCAATTTGGAATGCCAATTGGTATTTTATTATGACTATTCTACCTTGGTTTCTATTATTTGTACCGATTATATTTTTAAAGTCACACTTACTTGATATCTTTCAGCTTGAAGAAACAGCCGTAAAAAGTCTTGGAGTCCAAACCGAGAAGCAGAAGCTTATTTTACTATTAACAAGTGTAGCCTTAGTTGCAACCTGTGTATCCGTATCAGGCAGCATTGGCTTTATCGGGCTCATGTCTCCCCATATTGCGCGCAGACTTGTCGGTGTTCACCATCGATATATTTTGCCAATTAGCGGGCTCATTGGCTCAGCACTTGTCATTATGGCAGATTTAATCGCAAAAACAATTGTCTTACCTGCAGAAATGCCTGTTGGCATTGTTATTGCCATTATTGGCGTACCTTATTTTGTCTACTTACTATTTAAAGCGAAAGCTTAGAAAGAGGGTGTCCCAATTTAAATAGGGGCACCCTGTTTTGTATACTCTTATTAACCTGCCCGTTGATTTCTGTTCTAGATGCTTCGCTTTCCGCGGGGCAAATGGTGAGCCTCCCTCGTTGCTCACGCTCCTGCGGGGTCTCACCTGTCCGCTTTTCCAGCAGGACATTGAGTAATATCTCGGAATTAACTCCGCACGAGAAAAAGCGTATGCATTTTCGAGGAGTCTTCGCGTCTTTCACTCCAATCAACTCAGTGCAAAAATTAGGATGGACTTTGACAAAAAGGGTAATTATTCCAAATAAAAAGACTGACCCTAAAAAGTCGTTTTTCACGATCTTTTTGGTCAGCTTCTTTTAGTATTTCTTTTCAATTCGAAAGCTTCGGACTACACGTGAGATAAAAGGCAATAATACAGAGATATGATTTTCGTTTTGGAAGCATTCGTGCTGAACATCTAGCCCCGTTATATTCGCTGCCTTTAAACGATTATAAATTGCTTCAGCTCCCTCAATCATATCTTGACGCTCCTCACTCCCTACACCGATAAACAGCTTTTTTTCTCCGATTTGATCCAGTTGATGATTCATAATAAATGGCTCTAAAAACTGATAAATCACCTCATTTTTCCACCAGACAGAAGGGCTTCCTGCCGCATAATAGTGAAAAGAATTAGGCCTCGTAAACAATGTATATAAGACAAAGAGCCCACCAAGTGAATGACCAAATAGAGTTTGCCGCTCCTGATTAATGTGAATCTCTTGCTCAACAAATGGTTTTAGATTCTCTTCAATAAAGGCTAGAAAAGCTTCTATCCCACCAGTTTTCGGCCAATCTGTTCCATCCTTCCGTTCAGGGAGCTCCTCCTTCCTTGCTTCTATCGTGTAATCATAGAAGCGTCGAGCAGTGACTAGTGGCAAATCCGAATCATAGCCAATCCCTACGATAACCGCGGCTTCTTGCTTTCTCGGTCCATTTGCTTGTAAACGAATCGTTTCCGTTATCGTTCCAAATACGGCATTCGCGTCTAGAATATAATATACGGGGAAGCCATTTGGCGGGGCTTCCCCTTGTGGCTTCCATAACATAATGCGGTAGGTGTCTCCTTCCTTACTTCGAATGACCCTTTGCGAAGCCCCTGGAATTTGAAAAGGCTGACATTCTATCACTGACATTTTATTCCCTCCAGCAATCGTTTACTATATTGTATCGACTCCTTTACGAAAGAAACATGGACCGATGTCAGATATTTAACTGGATGATCGGCGAATATTAGGACATCATTTGTTCGAGTTTTCTTAAATAGGCATGTGGGGAATTTTCCAGCCACGGATCAGACGTAATGATTTTAACATTTTGTCTTTGAACTGCATGAAGCCTTTTCCATCGATCTTCTTTTTGTAATGCCCGCCAATATGATCTCGTCAGATTATCCTGTCGAATAAGAATAAATAAACAATCTGCTCGTAAAGCATAAAGATCGTCTAAGGAAACTTGTTGATAATCCGCTACTTTCAACGAGCAAGCTGGTGAGAGCTGCAAATCTTTGAATAAAAAATCGACAAGTCGGTCGTTTGATTGCAAATAAAGTTGATTGCCAACCATACGGACAACTGCAATGCGATTATTCTCATTGCTTTGATGAAGTTTTTCACGTGCTTCCTCAACCTTTAATTCATATGATTGTAACCATTGCTCTGCCGACCATGTTTCTTGAAGCTGATTCGCAGTATATAGAAACTGATCCTTCCAAGATGTCATTTTGGAGGGAATGTAAATGATTCTTCCTAATTGCTCAAGCTCCTCCCTTTCGCAAGCTTGAATTGTATCTGAGGCGATAATAATATCTGCATCAAAACTCTCTAAACAAGTAATATTCTTTTGCCAATCCTCATCAATCCGATACGCACTTAAATGGACTGGAATTTCCCTGCGAAAATATTGATAATAATAGGACGTCCATTTAGGATGAAGTGGTGCAGCATACGGGATCAAATTCATTGGCAATAAATGACCTAACACATTTGTTGAATAAGCAACAATCCGCCTCTTGGAATTCTTCATATAGTTTGAAGGGGTAAGACCAATTTCTTTCTTAAATTTCCGACTAAAATAAAATTCGTCCGTATATCCTACTTCGTGTGCAATTTCACGAATTTTCATCTTTCCTTTATGCATATAACACTTAGCTGCTTGTAGACGGAGCTCTGAAACATAGTCCATCACAGTCTTTCCGAATTTCTTTTTAAATAAATCTGCAAAATATTTCGGACTCAGTTTCACCAGCTTAGCCAGCTGCTGGATCGTTATGTCTTTCTTATAATTTGCCTCTATATATTGCTTTACACCTACTAATGATAAGTACATCTTTTCTTTTTCAATTGAAGAATGAGCAATAATTAAAAACATCATCTCTTGAAAATCAATTTGACAGCGAAATTTACATAAGCTTTCATCAGACTTCCATTCTTGATAAAGCTTATGACAAAGAATAGCAACCTTTTCTGAAATAGTAAGTCGATGTTCATTTGAAAAAAGGCAAATATTTTCACTCAATTGTAAACTGTGATTTTTATCTTCTACAAATAATCCGAAGAAAAACACATATCCTTTGAAATCTTCACTTGCCTGTAAAAGTCCCATCGTTTGACCTGGCATACAAGAAATCGCCATATCTTTTCCTACTTCGATTCGCTCCTGATCAATTTCTAAAAGAGCTTCACCTTCTATCATGATAAAAAAGGCATGGGACTGAATGAGCTGATGAACGGATTGTTGTTCACTATCTTGTTCCAAATATTCTATTGAACGTAGCTTAACAGTGATTTGATCGATCCACCAGTCAGTGGAGATTGCTATAGATTGGATTCTACTCACCCCATATCTTACTACCTCAAAGGAAGCGGAATTGATAATCATTATCAATTAACATCTTACTATATTTACACCCCTTTGTCTAACTGACTGGTAACGTCCTTTAACAAGATAACCATTGTTTTTTCTTATTGAACGGGAATAACAATTTTTTTATTATAAGGCTTCATATAGTGCATCCCTTCAATCAAAAGGTATTCTGGCTCAGCCATTGAATCGAATAAAAGGGTGCGCTCCTTTAGGATCCTTCCATTTTTCCCCTTTGCTTCAATTTGATTAATAGTCGTTCTTAAAGGCGTTTTCTTATTTTGCGCTGCTATCGATACTCCATCAAGCAAGACATCCTCATCTGTAGCGATTGTGATTTCCATTCCTTGTGACGTTTTTGCTACTGTTTTTACCCACAATTCCTTCCCTCCTATATGAATGGACTCTTCACTAATTGAAGCGAGGGAGATCTTCTCGTTAAGCTTTTCATAACCGACAAATTCTTTCACGACTAGTTCAAGTGAATCAAGCCTTTTTGGTAATGAATCATATTGAATATCAAACTTTGAACCCCTAATAGAAGAGTGAATGCCACTGCCCATTATGGGAACTGGGCTTCCATTTGCAAGTAACTGAATACCATCTAACCCAAGACGAACCCGATCAAAATTCTTCACATTCATTACACCAGTGATGACTGTCGATGTTGGTGTAGCTGTTATTGTCTGGAAAGTTATCTTACCTTTGTCAACACTAAGCGTCTTTCTTATCGACTGCTTAATCTCTGTTTGCATCGCTTTATTTGGATTATAAGAGAATGAAATACTTCCTTCTGTCATCGAGTTGCTCTGTGGATTCTCCCAAAAACGCAGTGTCAATTCTTTCGAAAATGGACTCACCGGTTCAAAGGACAGCATCCCTTTCATCTCCGTTTTATCCTCATTCATTAAATACGTACCACTAACGGCGTTTGATTCTGTTAAAAAACCGGTTATTCTTGAAGGGTTCAAACTAAAACTTTCATCGAGCCCGTTTAGATTCGATAACGTATAATACATCACTAATTGATTGGCATCTGTCAAAATTCCGTTAATCGTCAACTCAGCACCATTCTTGAGCTTCATCTTTTTATCTACCATTTGGCCCATTCCTTGATCATTTAGCTCTTTTAACGTACCCGTGATCACATCATCAAAACCAAATAGTTTCTTGCCATAAAAAGCTAAGGCATTATATTGATAGCTCGCTATCCCGATAAAAAATAAGGCTACCACTGCTATCTTCCAAATGGCGGCTATTCGTTTTGTTTTTCTCGGAGCTGTATTTAGTGCATTTCTTAATCTTTCTTCTAACTCCTCGGGTGCTGATATAGAGTCTAAACGCTTCTTCTCTTCAAGTAATCGTTCCTCAACATTATTCACCGTCATCACCCCCATAGTATTTTCTTAGCTTTTTTAATCCTTGAAAGATTCTTGATTTAACAGTTCCTACCGAAACATTCGTCATATTTGCGATTGATTCATAATCCAGATCATGAAAATATTTTAGTCGGATTGCCTCTCTTTGCTGCTCATTTACCTGCAATAGCATTGCTTGAATATCCATTTGCTGTTCACTATTTTTATATGGGTCGCTTAGACTGCCAGCTAAAGCAACATCACTTCCGCTCTCATTCGCGGAATGCCATTGCTCCATAAGCACTAATTTATTTTGTTTTCGAAGCAGCGTTTTACAACCATTTACCAAAATCGTTTTACTCCAGCTGTAAAACGCTTCCTCCTTCTTCAACAGAGCAATATTTTCATATAGCTTTACAATCATATCCTCCATCGCGTCCATCGCATCATGCGAATTCCCCATATAAGTGAGAGCAAGCTTATAATAAGCATCCTTTTCAACCATAACTAACTGAAGCAACGCCTCCTTACTGCCCTTTTTTGCCTTTTTCACTAACCGAACAACATTCATGCCCTCACCTCTCTCCTATAAGAGTATTGACTGTGGAAGAAAGTTCATTGTTTTTTGAAATAAGTTTAGCTTTTTTTGTTTGATAATTCTATTTTACTTAAAAACAGGTCAGGCTCCTTGCAAAAAAAGGACTAAGCGAAGCAAACGTCTGAAACGTCTATTTTCGCTTAATCCTTAAATTGATTGAAGCTCGGTAATGCAAAGAAATTATCCGATTTCAATTTATGATGTGGTCCATTATTTCTACTAAGCTGTCAGGACCCAATCTCTTCTTCAAAAGATAAATTAATTGGTTCATCCAGTAACTCCGATTGTATCTCCAAATTTGTTGTTTCAACCGACTTATCCACTTCTTCAAAGGTGAATTGATCGACCCATACTTGACCTTGGCCCGACAAAATAACTCCGAAGGCAATCATTGAACTTCCTGTAGGAACATCCAAAACAATTGAGTAACGATTCCAGTTCGTATTCCCGACGATTGGACGGTTACTCATATTATCAAATTGCAAGACATCATCTGAAGCATTATCAACCCTCATCCACATACTAGAAAAAGCCACATCTTTTGTTTTCAGAAAACAAGATAATCTAATACGCTTACCAATAAATTTATCTGCTTTAAATTGTTGCATCATCGTCGCAAAATTTGTCGCGTCAAGCACTGTTTTAGATTTCAGGTAGCCTGATGCCTTCCCTTGATGAACCACTTCACGATCAGTCCCCATTTCATAATTAAATGGGTCTGAACCACTTAAAAACCAACCTTTCATTTGATTATCCATATGATTCTCCTCCTTATTTTTTCGTACCGTTGACATCAGTCTGCGGTATTTGCCAGGTGGCAAATGATAATACTTTTTAAATACTCTTGTAAAAGCTTCCTGGGACTCAAACTGATAATGAAGGGCGATATCAAGTATGCGCTCATTTGTATAAAGCAAAGTAGCTGAAGCATTGGCCAATCTTCTCATCCGAATATATTCTGTTACAGACATCCCAATTTCCGCTTGAAAAATTCGATGAAAATGAAATTTTGAAAAACCCGCCTGCCCCGCAATATCCTCCATCGTCACCGATTCATGCAAACGTTCTTCAATATAGCTAATTGTTTTTTGAAGGATAATTTCATAGCCCACAGCCTGTTCCCTCCTCTCATGAATAGAATAACAAATAGAAAAAGGCATTTTTTGATTTCTTTTGCGGTTCTTCTTACAGAAAACTTTTGGAACAATCAATTGATCCAGTAATAATAATTAGAGGAAAATAGACTAGTAGCCAAAGAAAAAGCAGCCATCCTAAGAATGCTGCTTTTCAACATTATTATTGAGAGTTTCCGATTTCATTCAATCGATTGATTAAGACACATAGTTAATAAGCGAAACCTAGTCTTCTAACTAAAAACTGACTTTTCAGCCATATTCGTTTGTTTATCAGCCATCCTCGCCTTTTTATCAGCCAAATTAGCAATTTATCAGCCGAATTCACGCTTTTATCAGCCAACGGTCCCATAAATTTACATATAACGAAACTATGTCAGTTTAAACTAATAAAAAGGATTAAGAGGGGCTCGACCCATGATACGCCAAGCTACCGCTTAATCCTTTTTTCATTATGACAATACTTGGATAAGTCTCCAAGCTTATGATTTCTTTGTAATCGGAATGAATATATCAAAATGGGGATCATTTAGATCACGATCATTCGGATATCTTTCGTGTTTGATTGGCAAATCATCGTAATATTCAACATTCGTCTCTTTATATGGCAAATAATCATTTTCCTTAAACCATTGATAAATCTTTCCGTACGTTTCCCCAATGTCCTGACCCTTATTATGCTTGATCATTAAGTAAGTCATCTTTGGTATGTTTATTTCTATCATCTCATTTGGAATTTGTTGTTCTTCACTAACTTCATAAACAGAATAATGAACAAATCCATCACTTCTTACATGATAGGATAATCCTAATTGAAGCTTAGGATCTACAGCATCTTCTAACTCTCCTACTCTACTACTCATCTGATTAATCAGTTCCTTCAAACTACTAATTTCTGTGTAAGCTCCATCCCATCTTAATCCGATTCCACGATAAGCAGGAATCTCTACAATTTCATAGTGGAAATTTTCCATATTACATCCTCCTTTATAAAATTCCTCATGTACTCTATTATATCAAGAATTTTCTGATATATTAAGCTTGTTTATTGTTATTTTTAGGAAGAAATATGTTGCTGTAATGGTTCCTCTTTTTTTATTGCCTTTCCTCTTGTGCCAAGGAAGATCGCTCCTAATACGCACAAAATTCCTAAGAATTGATGCCATCCAAAAGATTCCTTTAATAAAAAAATGCCGACTAATGTTGCTGCTATTGGAATAAATCCCGTAAAAATTCCAGCAAGACTTGCATTTACTTTTTTAACTCCTTGATACCATAGAATAAACGACAGTACACTCGCAGTAATCGCATAATAGACAATAAGAAACCAAATTGACCATTTTAAATTTATAAAATCAAAAGATAGTGCCTCCTTTATTGCAAAAGGAAGAAATAAGATAAAGCCAATGACATTGACAGCAGTCGCCATTTGAATTGGAGTAAACACTGTCGATAGTTTTTTGGCAAAAATGGTAAATAGTGCTTCCGATACAACTGCACCGAACACAAGAATATTCCCGATTACCATTGGAGAACTATCAATATTTGATGGGGACTTTTGCAATGTAATAATCAATATTCCTAGTACAGCAAGACATATAGAAAATGATTGTGCACTGGACATCCTTTCTCTTAAAAAGAAAAATGACAATAAAGCAATGACGGCTGGCACAGTACTTGTAATAATTCCCGCGGCAGCAGCAGACGTGAAACGAACGCCATAAAGCATTAAAACACTAAATAAAAATACACCAAAAAACGATTGTAAAAATAAATAGCCAACATGTCTTTTCTCCAGTCGCACCACTTGTGGCCGACTAATGACTAACATAGGAACTAGAAATAATAAAGCGATTAAAAAGCGTATTTCAGAAAAAAGAAAGATCGGAACTTCTTCAACAATGATTTTCCCAACTGCTACGTTAGCTCCAACAAAAGCCATGGATAAAGCTAACTGTAAATATGCTACTCTCAAAATCTCCCTCCTTCTTAATAAAATGCTAAACTTTATCTGTAGAAAATCTATGTGAAAAAAAGACTAGCCCTCCATTAGGTCTAGTCTTTTTCATGTTTGTAAGTAAGCTATTAAAAATGAGTTATTCTCTACTTGTTTCTTTTTTGAACTGCTGAACCTTACCATATGTCATAACTCGCCATAACCATTCAAATGGGCCAAACTGGAACTTCTTTAACCAAAGATAGCTGAAGACAACTTGCACACAATAGAAAATAACGGCATACAAGAGTCCTTCTACTAAGGATACTTGACCAAACAAACCGAAGCCATAAAATACAATGACACCGAAAAATGTTTGACATAAATAATTCGTAAGCGCCATTTGTCCAACATAACGGAATGGCTTTAATATACGCTGCCATGTCTCTTTTTCTAGCAGAAGTGCAATGGTCACAATATAAAATATTGATAGCGTAAAGCCGCTAAAATGAACGAAAAAATAGTTTCCTAGACTGTACATGAACGTAACTTCTTCATGCTGTGAATAGCCCCAGGCAATTGCTATTAGCGGAGGAACACTAATAATAAATGTAATCAGCTGAGTGATGCGAAGTTTCCGCTTCAACTCTGCTACTCTTCGAAACAAATTGATTTTTCCAGCAAATAAACCAACTAAAAACATCCCAAGGATATCAGGCAAAGTTAATGGAATATTCCATACCACTTCATTTAATTCATTAGGTATCCGCCATTTTACTAACTCCGTATATGATAGAGTGGTATAAGCTTCTATCGATTCTTTCCCTTGTGTTAATGTTTCCTCACGCATTGACTCTGTGAAATTCATGGAATCATCAAATTTTTCAGCGAAAGATGTCAATATTGCTGAAGCTCCCATAAGAAATTGGAACGAGATGATAAGGACTAAACCCCAAATAAGAGCCGTTTTTGCTTTGCGGCGATAAAATAATAATAAGAAGAAGCCCATAATCGCATATGTATGAAGAATGTCGCCCTGCCAAAGAAATACGAGATGCAAAATCCCAAATAGGAGCAAAGCCAACAATCTTCTCGAAAATAGGCGAAATACCTTTTCTCCCTTCGCTTCCGCTCTTGTCATAAAAATATAAAATCCGAGACCAAATAGAAACGAAAAAATCGTATAAAATTTAGTTTGGATGAACATATCAAACAACAGCCGAACTATTTTATCCGCTCCTGTATAAACCATAAATTCACTGCCATTAAACGACGGCATATTCACCAAAAATATCCCAAAAATAGCAAACCCTCTAATAACATCTAACGTAACAATTCGATTCTTTCCTAAAACAGATTCACTTGACATTATTTCTCTCCATTTCTCCTCTTTTGACAAACATATTATACCAAATTTCGGAATAAGTACATTAATTTGGGGTAAAATTACGCTCAAAGCGCCACGTTCTGTCGCTTTCGCCTGGCTAGAACCAATATTTACTTGCTAATGAATGAGCTTGCTTTCTTTTGCTTTTCTAACTAATTTTTCTGTTGAACGATTGACAATATTCTTTAACGTGAGGCCAAGTAAAAGCGTGGCTGCAACAAAACCAGACAAATATAGAAGGTCATGGCTGATGACATCCCATAGAATTCCTCCTACTGCTTCCCTCATTAAACTAATCCCATAAGTAAATGGAAGGAGCGGATAAATCATGTGAAAAAAAGGTGGTGTCACTTGTATTGGAAAAGTTCCTCCTGAGCCAGCAAGCTGTAATACAAGAAGCACGATTGCCAAGGCTTTTCCTACATTTCCAAAGACTGAGACAAGGGTATAAACAATTAACATGAAAATAGAACTTAGGAGCATGGCAAATAGGACAAACCATAATTTATCTACAACATACGTTTTTAAAAGAAACATATCACCTATTGTGATAAAAAATGATTGCAGTATTGCTAATGATAAGAAGATAAGAAATCGGCCTAAATAGATTTCAAAGCTTTTGTAGCTCCTCGTATTTTCATGAACTTCAACGGTAAGCAACGAAACTAAAAGCAAGGCTCCTACCCATAATGATAATGTAGTGAAAAACGGTGACATCGCAGAGCCATAATTCGGAATTGGAAATAGTTTATTTTCTATGAGTGTGACCGGCTCTGCAAAAAATTGCCCCTCTCTTTCTGCATTGTTTATCAACAGATCGATAAGCTGATTGAGGGTCCCTTCTTTTTCCAGCTTTCTTATAATACTTGCTAAACTCTTCATCTTCCCTTCTATTATAGGAAGTCTCTTTTGAATCGTATGAAGTTCCTTCGTTCCGATCGTCAATCCTTTTTTGGCATCCGTTACAATTTTCTGGACATCTGGCATATCATGATTTACATCCTGCAAAATCTTTAATGCATGATTCGTTGTTGATTTAACCACGCTAAATCCCTGTAGAATTCTAGGCATAATTTCGTCATCATAACGCTGGATTAGGTCCTCTAACAAAGCATCTGATGTTTTCGCCAACCGATCTAGCTCAGTCATTAACTCCTGTGATAGATCTTTACCCCGAGCTATACTATCTTTAGTATTGTTAAGTAATGACAATTGTTGCGTAAGATTCCTATTAAGCTTATTCAAGTTTTCCTTAACAAATGCAAGTTTATTTTCCCCTGCCAGTTGGTTTAGTCGATCAAAAAGTTCGGTCAAAATTTGAATATCACGAATTTCATTGGAAAGATGGTCCTGCGATCGATCAATTGCTGAGTTTAGAACGGTAGGGTCAATGTTTTTATCCATTATCATTGTATTTAACGTATTAATTGCACTTGATGTTTCCTTCATTAGCATCAGATTATTTTTAATTTGGGGGCCTGCGGTCGATGCGAATACATCCGATCCTTCATCTAACCAAATGCCTAATTGATTGACTATTCCTTGATACCTCTTCGTTTCTTCTGCAATCGTTATTAGATTTGACTGTGCTCTCGAAATTAAGTTGTCAGCTAACTTCATATCTTTAGCTAATACATTTACAACATCATTAATTTCAGGTATCATCCCCTCTATTTTAAGAATAAGGCTAGAAACCTCTTCAATTGTTGGTCTTTCCTTTTCTAGCTCAAGACCAATTTCATTGAAAATCTTAAATATCGTTCCATTTGCCGTTTCAATAAAATTTTTTCTAACCTGCTCCACAATTCCACTTGCACCTTTTGCCGTAATTTTTGGAGCAATTGCATTAATCTTTTCATTCACGGTATAAATGATCTTTGCTTTTTGCGGAGTGTCCGTTAAAAAACTTGATATGTTTTTCGAAAAATCAGCTGGAATTAATATGCTTGCATAATAGTCCCCGTGATTTACACCTCTCAATGCGTCTGCTTCATCTGTAAAAACCCAGCCAATGTTCTTGTTTTTCATTAAAGGTGAAATGATTTCATCCCCGATCTTCAATTTATTTCCTTTAAAAATAGCTTCTTTATCTTCATTCACTACAGCCACAGCTATGTTTCCTGTATTCCCATACGGATCCCATGAAGCTAAAATATTAAACCATGCATAAAGGGATGGTAGAAATACAAGCCCGAGTATAACAACAAGTGCCGTCCAATTCTTGGCAATATTTTTAATATCTGTTTGATAGATGTAGAAAATATTTTTCATCATGCACCTCTCCAACCATTACCCAATATCGTTAATATTCCCTTTTAAACGAACTTAACTCTTTGAATTTGGTGTGGAAGAGGAAAACATCAAGTCGTGGAGAATATCGTCTACCCTTGTAGCATTTCGAACGAACTTGTTTCAGTTTTGAATTTTTAACTATGTTATATATCACCTAATATTAACCAAATAAATGATACACTTGAATTGTTGTTAATATGATGAAAAGGGAGAGAGAAAAATGAGTTTTTCACAAAAAATAACGAGAGAGCAAGCAACTGAAATCATTTTACTCGCTAAAAAAGAAAAGGGACTAACGTTTGATGAAATCGCTGAGGTCGTTGGACGCCATCCTGTTTGGGTAGCTTCAGCCATTATGGGACAAGCAACAATGAATGCTGAAGAAGCAGATAAACTAGTGGAATTATTAGGTGTGGAGTCATCCGTTTCAGCTGCCTTGCAAGAGTTTCCATTAAAGGGCTCTTTAGATGAACGGGTTCCTGTTGATCCATTGATTTACCGTTTTCACGAGTTAACTCAAGTGTATGGGACAACCATTAAAGCCATCATTAATGAAAAGTTTGGAGATGGCATTATGAGTGCGATTGACTTTAAGATGGATATTGATAAAGAAGAGGACCCAGCAGGCGATCGCGTCGTTATTACACTGAACGGAAAGTTCCTCCCCTATAAAAAGTGGTAAATCAAGCATCATAAAGCTACAAAAAACAATTATAAAAAAAGAAGAAGCGTGTTAGCATTCATAAGCAGCTAGCCGTTTCTTCTTTTTAACCCGAACTATAAAGATTTGACAACGTAATCTTGCCCCCGACAGAGTTAGATATGTCACCAAGCATTTTCATCTCATTGTTATGAATTTTTCCAGCTTCCATTTTAATTCGACAGGTTATTTTCCTGAACAGGTATATCAACTTGAGCCGAATCACTATGTCCTGGACCAAACAGATTTAAGACAGCAACTCCTATGATAATGAGCCCTATCCCAATAATACTTCCCGCATTAATTTTCTCTTTCCATATTAAAATTGAAATGATAACCGTTGCGACCGTTCCTAAACCAGACCAAAGAGCATAAGCCACGTTTAATGGGATCGTTTTTAAAGACAATGAAAGTGAGAAAAAGGATAGGGTAAAAACAATTACGACACCTAAAGTAGGGACTAGCTTCGAAAAGCCCTCAGATGCTTTTAACAGTGACGTTCCTATAAGTTCAAATATGATTGCTAATGCTAAATATACATACGCCATTAGTTCTTCCCCTCTCTAGTCCAGCTAAGCAATTCTTTATAAATTTCATCCTTAAGCCCCTTTTCCAATGGTGCTAATCCAAATATTTCACCATACCATAAACCATCTGCTACAAGCCTTGCGATGGTTGAGCGCACTGGATTTAGACCATCATTTTCAATTTTCGTTTGCCAATCTTCATATTGTAATTGAAAGTCTTTCAATAGCTCAGGATTTGCAAATATGGCTGCCATAAGGGCAGAACTCATCTCAAAATCATCTTCCAGCTCATTAAATGTTGATTTCACATACGCTTTTGTCCACTTTCCATTTAGTTGCTCTTCCGTTTCAACTAATTTATTCATTTCACTTACATAATTAGCTGTCAGCTCGTCTACCATCCCTTTAATTAACGCTTCCTTCGATGGAAAATGATATAGTAATCCCCCTTTGCTAACCCCTGCTTTTTTTGCCACTGCCTCTAAAGTTAGTTTATGAACCCCTTCATTTTTTACAATCGTTGAAGCTGAAATAAGCAATTGCTTTCTTTTCGAAGTTTGATTTTCCATCGCTTTAGCTCCTTACCTTTATCTTTCTTTTTACTGTACCGTCTGGACGGTTTTATGTCAATTAAGATGAAAGAGGTAAACAAAAAAAATCCTCCGCTCTGAGCAAAAGATTTTAATTTTATTATTCCATAGCTATTAAGTTATCAATTTCCTTATTTTTTCAATTTCATTTTGCAATTGAATTCTTCGATTATGAATCTCCATTTCTTCCTGACGAAGTACTTCCAGATGATTAGTCAATTGATGATAGGCTTTATTCAAAAACTGTTTGTCCCCACATCCAAAGGCTTGCTTTAATTTAAATAATAATTGGATTTCTTTATTCAATCGATTGATGATTAGGCTATTTTCCAGTAGGCCACTGACCTGAGCTACTGGAGAAAATTTCTCAATTATCAGCCGAATATAATTGTTTATCAGCCAAATATTTATGTTTATCAGCCAATTCTAATTGTTTATCAGCCAATTCTAATTGTTTATCAGCCAATTCTAATTGTTTATCAGCCTACCTCGCCAATTTATCAGCGCACTCCCCTTCATTAGCCTTCATCGTCTATAGGAAGAATATAACTTCTATTTTTATTTTCCCCTTCGCTATCAATACAAATGATGGTAAGGATTTTTCTCGCAATAGACTCAGATTCAATTCCTAAAAAATCGCGACACTCAGCATTTGTAATTTTTTGTCCAAACAATAATGAATAATCATTAAGGGCATATAGATGTCCATTCATTGAGGTTGTCCAACAGATCGGACACCGCCAAATCCCACGTTCTCTTTTCATTGAATAAGACGAGCATTTTTCACAGTAAACCCCTTTAATAATATCCTTTTTACTTAGCTGATATGTTTCCAAAATGTTAGGATTATACGGCTCGTGAGTTTTTAATAGTCTTCTAGTCACAGTATTCAATTCTTTTTTCGTGAAGAGCGATTTATGGAATTTTTCTTCTAATTCTTCTATTTTAAATGGGAGTGCAGCTGAATGAATGACATTTCGTAGTAAATGGGGAGATTTTGAATTAGTTTGTATCGTTGAGGAGGGTGAGCTGATGATGACGAACGGAATGATCGGGGCTTGTGGCAGCTTATTTTGTTTAATCCAAGATTGTAATTGCCTTTGCTGTCGTCTAATTTGTAGTAACGGATCTGGGAATGTTTGATTTTCATTTTGATATGTTCTTATGAGTTGATGAAATTCTTGATCGAAGAATAAAGTGCCGACTATATTTTTTATTTCGAGGAGCAAATAGAATTTTAGCGAAATAATGAGGGTATCCATTTGAAAATAACGTAATTTATTATCTTTTAATCTCAAATCATGAAAAATGTAGTGATCTTTATCAGGTAAAAAAGATAATTGATAATCTAGTGCCACTTCACCACGAAATCCTGCTTCACTTTTAGCTAAATTTTCTGAGACCAATTGCCATTTAGGATGGTTAATGTGCAGCCTTTTCTTTAGAACGGCCAATTTTTTAAGCTGTATAGGCTTCTTTCTCGCTTTCTTTATCAAAATATCACTCCTTTTCCATTAGATTCATTCGCCATGAAGCAACGAATTCCTTTATTTTTGAATATTATCAGCGATATTTAATCATTTATCAGCGCGTTCTAATCATTTATCAGCCGAATATGCCCGTTTATCAGCCAACGCCTCCATAAATTGTAAAATAACAATGTTTCAGGCTCATAAAAGAGGATAGCAAAATACTATCCTCCGATTTAGCCAATATCTTGACCTGTCACAACAATATAACCGATTAAAAATATGTTCAAAATCACAATGACGACCGTACATAGCCATGCGGTAATTTTGATCGGTAACTTGTTAGCGAATTTCCCCATTTTTTTCTTATCACTTGTAAATAGCACTAAAGGGATGACGGCAAACGGGAGTTGAAGACTTAAAACAACTTGACTCCAGAGCAATAATTCACCAGTTCCTTTAGCGCCCGCAAGCCATGTTACGATGAACGCGGGAATAACTGCAAGCAATCGTGTAATTAAGCGACGAAGCCAAGGGGCAATTCGCAATTGGATAAAGCCTTCCATCACTATTTGCCCACTCATCGTTCCCGTAATGGTTGAATTTTGTCCTGAAGCAAGCAAAGCAACCGCAAATAATGTACTTGCAATTCCTACACCTAATGTTGGACTTAATAATTCATAGGCTGCTTCAAGTTCTGATACGTCTAGGTTTGTTCCATAAAAAGCAGCAGCTCCAAGAATTAAAATCCCAGCATTTATAAAAAAAGCTAATGTTAAAGAGATTGTAGAATCCAAGATAGAAAATTTTAGTGCCTCTTTTTTCCCTTCTATCGTCCTTTTATATTGTCTCGTTTGTACGATGGAAGAATGTAAATATAAATTATGCGGCATCACCGTTGCCCCTAAAATACCGAGAGAAATAAACAGCATATCCGGGTTTGTGACAATTTCCGTTCTTGGAATAAATCCACTGAACAATGCGGATATTTCTGGCTTTGAAATAATCACTTCAAATGCAAAAACAGCAAATATCGTTGCCATTAATACGATAACAATTGCTTCAATAATACGAAAGCCTTTCTTTTGTAAATAAAGCAATAGCAACACATCTAATGTAGTGATCGCAATTCCTACTAATAAAGGCAATCCGAATAATAAATTCAATGCGATTGCCGAACCGATAACCTCTGCTAAATCTGTTGCGATGATAGCAAGTTCCGTTAAAACCCATAGAATCATAGCTGTTTTCTTCCCAGTCGCATCCCTCGTTGCTTGAGCAAGATCTCTTCCCGTAACGATCCCAAGCTTTGCTGATAACGACTGAAGCAGCATCGCCACTAAATTCGCTACTAAGATAACAATTAACAATGTATAACCAAACCGTGCTCCTCCTGCAATAGATGTTGCCCAGTTTCCAGGATCAACATATCCAACTGCAACTAAAGAACCCGGGCCTGCAAAGGCAAAAAACTTACGCCAGAAGCCACCTTTATTCGGAATCTTAACCGTATTGTTTACTTCTTCTAAGCTCACACTCGCACTACGCTTTAACCAACCACGCTCTTCTGTCTCCTCATCTGACCGAGTAACCATGACTGTTCCTCCTAAAACCTTCCTTAATCTCAATTATTCTCGCTAACCTAATTTTTCATGTAAAATCATTTGTTTATTTTTTTAAATATATTAACACCATTTCTTGACTTCGTAAACATTTTTTGCACGAGACCAACTTTTTCAATATGATTGGAATAACTTGGCATTTGCCAAGCCCTTTCGGCGAATGCCTTAGCATTTCTTATGCGGTATTGTAAATGCTAACATTATTCGAACCTCTTCTTACTTTAGTACGTTAATAAACTTAAACTTTCCTACTAGCTAAAATTAATTTAGAAAAATTGAATCCTTTTTTTCATAAATAAAGTATATATTTATAAAAGGATAAACAGGAGGTCGTTATGGGTATCTTAACCAGGTTTAAAGATATTATGGCAAGTAATATTAACGCACTGTTAGATAAGGCTGAAAATCCAGAGAAAATGATCGATCAATACTTAAGAAATCTGAATTATGATTTAGGGAAAGTAAAATCCGAAACAGCTTCAATTATGGCCGAAGAACAAAGAGCCAAACGGACATTAGATGAATGCCAATCAGAAATTGAAAAAATGGGAAGCTACGCCATTAAAGCATTGGAAGCAGGCAATGAAGGCGATGCTAGAAAATTTTTAGAGAAGAAATCAACTTTAGCAACAAAAGAAACGGAATTACAACAAGCTTATGAACTCGCTTCTTCAAATACTGTTCAAATGAGACAAATGCATGATAAACTTGTCTCCGATATTAAAGAATTAGAATCGCGAAGAACAATGCTGAAAGGAAAAATGGCCGTAGCTCGAACACAAGAAAGAGTAAATAAAATCGGTTCCTCCCTTACAGGTGCTAGTCATTCTATGTCCGCTTTCGGAAGAATGGAAGAAAAGGTGAATAGAGCTTTAGATGAGGCCAATGCAATGGCAGAATTAAATACACCTCCCCAAGATGATATGAAAGACTTAACGGCTAAGTATGACAAGCGCTCAGATGTAGAGGATGAGCTTGCCGCACTTAAAGAGAAGATAAAAAATAAAGAGTAAAACGATTAGATAAAATGCATATCAACATTTTTAACATGCTTATGGGGCATCTTTTTAGTCGAAAAACTGACTAACAAGACTGCCCCTTCATAATGCCAAGACAGATTTGATTTGAAAAGAGAGGTGAATAAATCATGGTCATCCAATATAAATGCCCAAACTGCGGTGACGATATGGCTTTTAATAGTGATACAGGTAAATTATCCTGCCATAGCTGCGGAAGAGAAGACAATATTGAAGAATTTGCAGAAGACTTAATTTCTGCCACTTTTTCAGGGGATGAAGTACATGAATACCATTGTAATAACTGTGGCGGTATCATTATGACCGAAGCAGAAACAACGGCTACGACATGCAGCTTTTGCGGTGCAGGTGTCGTTTTAGGAGATCGCCTTTCCGGAGTAATGGCTCCGACAAAGGTCATTCCCTTTACAATTAGTAAAGACGAAGCAATGAGAAAATTTCGTTCTTGGTGTAAAAATGGCCTTTTTACCCCAAAGGGATTTATGACAGCTGATCGGATTAAAGGGATTACAGGCATCTATGTTCCTTTTTGGTTATATGATTTAAATAGTCAAATTCAAGTAGAAGCGAATTGTACGAAAGTAAGGACCTATACGAAAGGGGATTATATTTACACAGAAACAAATCATTATGATGTGTACCGAGATATTAATTTAAATTATGTAAAGGTTCCTGTCGATGCGTCTGAAAAAATGAATGATCAAATTATGGATAAACTAGAACCTTATCAATATAAAGATTTAAAAAGCTTTAAAACACCTTATCTTGCAGGTTATATAGCTGAAAAATATAATTATAATGATGAGGAGCTTTTCCCACGAGTTAAAGCTAAAATTAGTGATTTTATCGATTCATATATTCGTTCTACTATTTCAGGCTACACCACAGTTAGTTATCGCAACAAATTAATTGATACAAGAAAAATCCATGCTCATTATGTGTTGCTACCTGTTTGGATGGTTTACTATGATTATGACCATTCAGAGCATACATTTGCTATGAACGGACAAACAGGCAAGGTTGTTGGCAAGCCGCCAACTAGCTTTGGGAAAGTCGCGATGTGGTTTACGGGAATTGCTGGCACTTCGTTTGTTACACTAAAACTAATCTCCTTTTTCATGGGAGGTGGGTTTTGGTGAATTGGAAAAAAGGATTATTGCTCTTTTTTATTTTCCTACTCATTCTTCCTTTTGCCACAACTAAAGGAGAAGCAGCTACAAAAAATTCGAAGCGACTCGTTTATGACTTTGCTGGTCTTCTAAATAAAGAAGAAATCATCAAGCTTGAAGAGCTTGCTTATAAATATAGCGAGAAGAGACAGACCGACTTCATTATATTAACGACGAATGATACGAAAGGCAAAGACATTATCCCGTATATGGAAGACTTTTATGATGAAAATGCTTTAGGATATGATAAACCACATGGCAATACTGCGATTCTTACGCTTGATATGAAGGAGCGGGATGTATACTTAGCTGGTTTTTATAAAGGAAAAGAATATTTGGATGACGGACGGCTTGATCGTGTTCGAGATAAAATTACCCCAGACTTATCAAATGGAAACTATTATGATGCATTCAAAACTTTTATTATTACTTCTTATAAATATATGGGAATAAAGCCAGGAGTAAATCCTGACAACCCTATATTCAATCTATGGTTTCAAATTTTGGCTTCACTTGGATTCGCAGGAATCGTTGTCGGTATAATGGCCTATCACTCAGGCGGCAAAGTAACAATTACAGCTCGTACGTACCACGCAGCAGATACATCGGGAGTCCGACAAAGAAGAGACAACTTTATTAGAACAACCACTACACGCCGCAAAAAACCAACGAATAATAACAGTGGAGGCGGCGGCAGCAGAGGCGGCTTCGGCGGCGGAATATCAAGCGGCGGTCACTCCCATAGCGGCAGCAGAGGGAAATTTTAAGGGACAGATTCCTTGTCCTATTTAGTGCAAAATGAAATCTAAATTTATATTGGGAGGAATGAAGATAAATGGTCTTTTTTAAAAATCAATTTGCGAACGTTGTGGAATGGGAAGAATTCAGAGATGATATGATTTTTTGGAAGTGGAGCAATCGGGAGATAAAAAAAGGAAGTAAGTTAATTATTCGTTCTGGTCAAGATGCGGTCTTTTTTAATAACGGGAGAATTGAAGGGATTTTTGAGGATGAAGGTGATTATAATATTGAATCTGATATTATCCCGTTCCTATCAACGCTAAAAGGCTTTAAATTCGGATTCAACAGCGGCATGAGAGTAGAAGTTTTATTTGTAAATACGAAAGAGTTTATCGTCAAATGGGGTACGAAAAACGCGATAAATATCCCAACTCCACAGCTGCCAGGAGGCATGCCAGTTCGTGCGAATGGAACCTTTAATTTTAAAGTTAATGACTATATAGCTCTCATTGATAAAATTGCAGGCGTTAAAAACAGTTATCTCGTCGAGGATATAAAAATTCGGATTACTTCTGTTCTTGACCAGCTGCTCATGAAGTGGATTTCAAGAGAAGGTAAGGATATGTTTAACTTACAGGCGAATGCTTCTGATATTGCAAAAGGTATTCGTGAAGATCTTGATATGGAAATAATCGATAGCGGCATGACAATTACAGGCTTTCATATTAATAGCTTCAACTATCCAGAAGAAATTCAAAATATGATTACAAAAACGGCCTCCTATGAAATGATCGGTGATTTAAGCAAGTACCAGCAAGTCTCGATGACAGATGGGATAGCTTCAGGAAAAGTTAAAGGAGGTGGAGCAGCTTCTGATATGGCTGGCATGATGATGGGCATGAACATCGCAAATGAGATGATGAAAAATATGAATAAAAATCAA
Organism: Cytobacillus sp. Bva_UNVM-123; assembly: GCF_046351715.2. Taxonomy (NCBI): domain Bacteria; kingdom Bacillati; phylum Bacillota; class Bacilli; order Caryophanales; family Bacillaceae; genus Cytobacillus; species Cytobacillus sp. Bva_UNVM-123. Next base: position 448,531 of record NZ_CM177772.1, on the reverse strand, counting down.
GAATCAAATACACAGTCAAACAATCCTGCTCAAGGTAATCAAAGACCGAACTTCTGCCCTAACTGTGGGACAAAGACTGAGGGAGCAAACTTCTGCTCGAATTGTGGGCATAAATTAGTCTAAAACCTTTCCTCTTAACAAAAATAGTCCAGCCCTACCTCTTCCAAAAGAAAAGGTAGGGACTGGATTAAATTTTTTCTTCTGTCATTTTTGATTTTCAGTAACTTTTTCAACAGCCTCAACATATTTCACATACCACTTTTTCCATTCAGCTTCTCGTGACTCCATTGTCCTCCCATCTAATAATTCACGAATAACGTCTAAACATACATGCCAGCCTGCCAAATCCTTAGGTGTATGATTCGTTATTTTATTGATTTTTTCACTAAAAACGAAGAGGCAGCCGTCTGCATTTGGAAATAATTCAAAGCGAACGATGTCTTCTGCCCATGTAAATTCCAAAATAGAATTCATTACTAGCTCAGTAATAACCATTTCTTCAAAAGTTCCATCCTGCATATCAAACGAAATGATTCCACCTTTTCGCAAATCCTCGACTCGGAGCTCGGAAAACCATTTCTTTAATTTCTCATTATCCGTCAACATCGACCAAACATTTTCAACCGAATGATTTAGAAGACGTTCAAATCGTGCAATATAACCAGTACCACTCTTTTGTATTGTTGCGAGCATGTTTATGTCTCCTTTCGTTTTTCAACCCTATTCTTTAATTTTATAACTGTAAAAAATCGAAGTAAAGCGAGGAGGGCTACTGTCGTTATCCTATTGCATCCAGCTGTTAAGATACTTTATAATAGCAAATATGATTTTAAAAACACGAACAATAAGGTGTAATATATGAAAAAATATACGCAAATTTTTCAAGGAACTGCTTTTTCCAGCAAGTCACCAAAAGAAGTCGAAATATTAAAAGATTGTCTTTTCTGTCTTAATGATAACGGAATGATTGAAAAGGTCATTGGTCCAAAAGATGCTGACTATGATGCATTACTAAATATGTATCAGAACGAAGAGAATTTTTATCGTTTAGCTGATGGTCAGTATTTTTTACCTGGTTTTGTCGATCTGCATGTTCACGCACCACAATGGGCTCAAGCTGGAACTGCATTAGACATTCCGCTCTATGATTGGTTAAATACGTACACGTTCCCAATTGAGTCGAAATTTGCCGATTTGGATTTTGCGAAAAATATCTATCAAGATGTTGTCAGCACCCTTCTTGCAAACGGAACAACGACAGCACTCTATTTTGCAACGATTCATAAAGAAGCTAGTTTATTACTAGCAGAAATATGTGCTGAAAAGGGACAGCGTGGATTAGTCGGCAAAGTAGTCATGGATAATCCTGAACAAAATCCGGAATATTATCGTGATGCTAATACTCAAACCGCCTTAGCGGATACGGAGGAGTTTATTTTAGCTGTTAAAGGCTTAGCCAAATCAACTAAACAAGGGGTTTATCCCGTCGTAACCCCACGCTTTATCCCAAGCTGTACGAATGAGGCTTTAAAAGGCTTAGGAGAGTTAGCGGCTAAGTATGATACATACGTCCAATCACATTGCAGTGAAAGTGATTGGGAGCATCATTATGTGCAAGATCGCTTTAATAAAAACGATGCATTTGCCTTACATGATTTTGGATTATTGCGGGATAAGTCTGTCATGGCGCATTGTAATTTCTTAAATGATGATGATGCAGATTTATTTGCACAAACAGGAACTGCTGTTAGTCATTGTCCCATCTCAAATGCTTATTTTGCCAATAGTGTCATTCCAATCGCTCATTTGCATGCAAAAGGAGTGGAAATTGGTTTAGGCTCAGACATTTCGGGCGGCTTTTCCCCTAGTCTTTTCGATAATGTAAGACAGGCTGTCATCTCATCTAGAATGTTAGAAGATGGTGTAAACACGGCTTTACCAGCGGAAGAACGCGGGGTGCCAAATTCACGCATTACAATCGATGAAGCCTTCTACCTTGCAACTGCTGGTGGAGGAGAAAGCTTAAGCCTACCAATTGGTCGTTTAACCGAAAACTATGCTTGGGATGTTCAAATTATCGATACGACAATAGCGTCTGCAAAGCTGCCCATTTATCATACAGATGAAGAATTACATGATATCTTCCAAAAGATCATGTATCTTGCTCGACCAGAAAACATTCGCGAAGTGTGGGTACAAGGCGAAAAAGTCCATACAAGAAATATTACACAATAATCGTCAGAGAAATGTCCTTCATTAGCACGATGAAGGACATTTTACTGCATTTTCCCCTGAGATTTGTCCTTCAGCAACACCTTGAAGGACATTTCGCTGCATTTACACTGGCATTTTGTCCTTCTTCACCACCTTGAAGGACATTTCAATGCATTTTCCACTGGAATTTGTCCTTCTTCACCACCTTGAAGGACACTTCACTGCATTTTCCATTGGGATTTGTCCTTTATTTTCTCGATAAATAATATACCTATTCATAGGCACTATCATTTCCTAAGATAATCCTGTAAGTTAAGTGCAAAGGGGGGAAAACAGTGAAGAAAGTATTGATAACAGGATTTGATCCATTTGGAAAGGATCAAGTTAATCCTGCTTTAGAGGCGATTAAACAAATAAATGAAAAGACGTTTGAGCATGTAAAAATCGTAACAGAGGAAATACCGACTGTTTTTCATGAATCATTAAAAGTAGCAATAAAATCCATTGAAGTACATCAACCAGATGTTGTTATTTGTATAGGCCAAGCTGGTGGACGAACGCAAATAACTCCCGAGCGCGTTGCAATTAACCTTGATGATGCACGAATTCCAGATAATCAACAAAATCAGCCAATTGATGAAGTGATTATTCCAGATGGACCTGTTGCCTATTGGTCAACATTGCCGATTAAGCGTATCGTTCATAATATGAAGGAAGCTGGCATTCCATCTGCTGTGTCTAATTCAGCTGGAACATTTGTGTGTAATCATCTCTTCTACGGAGTCATGAATTATTTAGCTAAAAATGCACCAACCGTCCGTGGGGGCTTTATTCACATTCCTTTTATTCCAGAACAAACGATTCATAATCAAGCACCTTCACTAAGTTTGGATATGATTGTGAAAGCACTTGAAATTGCAGCGATTACCGCAGCAAACGAGGGGGAAGACATTCGCGAAGTCGGAGGAACCATTTGCTAAGCTCCTTTCAAAAATGGTTGATTGAAGATGTTGAAAGAGAGTGGTTAGATTATTTCGTAAATGAAATACCTCCTTTAAATGAAAGCGAAAAAGGGAGATTACTATTTCCGTAGAGTAGAATAGACTCAAGCCCTTCAAATGAAAAGAAAGTGCCTTTCACATCTATGAAAGGCACTAGATACTTCTATTCCCGAGATAGCAACTATAAACTTTTTTCTTCACCTATTTTTAAAGATTCATGGAATTCCGCAACACTCTTGAAGATTGCATCAGGTTCAATCGAAAATTCCAATGATTGATAGTCAGGTAGCCATTGAACTCCTACGGTATAAACTTTCGCCTGCATACCTGCCTGGATATCAGCATCACTATCTCCTACAAATATGGCTTCATTCTTTTCAATTTGCAAAGTGGATAAAGCCTTGATTACCCCTTCAGGATGTGGCTTCGGATTGATTACATCATCACCCGTAACGATGACATCAAAAAGATTTTCCATTTGTAATACCTTCAATGAAATGTCTAAACTCCTTTTGGCTTTGCCTGTAACAATTCCTAATTTTACGCCGTTATTTTTCAAGTACGTGATTAGTTCATTAATGTCTTTATTAGGTTCAACTAGATTTTCGTGATTTTCCGAATATGCTTTATAAAATAATTCAATCGCTTGTTCCTTGTTTTGATTCAAAAGGTTCTCTCTAATAATCCCTGTTTCAGATGGCCCGAACATTGCCTTTATTTCGTCTGATGAAAGATCTTTATGATCAAATTCTTTAAAAACTTGATTAAATGCAAAATAACATACTGGCAACGTATTCGCTAAAGTCCCATCAAAATCGAAAATGATTGCTTTCATATTGAACACATCCTTTAGATAATTTTTTTAAGAGTATAATTAAAAACTAAAAATACAGTTCATAATATAATTATTAAAGAATATTCTATGATAGTTTTGCTATCTATAGAATTTTAAATAATATAATAATTTACTAAAAAAAGTGGCAACTGGATTTCCTCTAACAAACTCTGTTTTAATAATCTTGAATGTTGTTTCAGCCACTGGATTGTCATGTAGGAAGCCTTTCATGCTTAAGGATCGTTGAATATTAAACATTTCTAGGGGGTCGTCAAGCAGTTTATTTTTTAACTCGTTCCTCTGTCAGTATGATATATTTTTATTTTATGAAGATCAACCTTGAAAGATGCGTAGGCACGATAAACGAGGAAGGCATCTTTATTTGGGCCTGTGCTGTAGTCCATCTAATTGGTCTTGGTGATCCAGAGCAAAAGCTTATGAATGGGGAAATGCTCGAAAGAGTACTGGAGAATTTCAAATAGTCCACTCCTACACAAAACCCTTGACATCTCCTATTGGAAAAGCCAAGGGCCAAAAATTTATATGAACGATATGAATATTTACGTCATACTTAATTGAACCGCCGTGTACTGAACGGTATGCACGGTAGTATGAGAGGTCGGGTGTTAATCCCCCCTCCTACTCGATTCTACTTATTGTTGATTGTTTGTTACGATTGTCGTGCCTGTTTTGCCGATAATGGCATCTTTTGCTTTTTCTAATGAAGAAATAACGGCCTTTCTTCCCTTCTTCGATTGGACAAAGCGGATGGCAGATTGTACTTTCGGCAGCATACTACCTGGAGGGAATTGGCCTTCCTCTATCCATGCGTTTGCTTCATCAACGGTAATAACATCAAGCTCTTGCTGATTTGGCTTGCCAAAATTAATGGCAACCTTCTCAACAGCTGTTAAAATAAACAAATAATCCATATCAAGCTCATCAGCAATTTTTTCACTTGCTGAATCCTTATCAATAACCGCTTTTACTCCTGTAATAGCATCTCCTTCTTCCATTACAGGGATTCCACCACCACCGACAGTTACTACTACATAGCCTTGGTTCATTAATGCTCTGACAGAATCAGCTTCTACAATTTTCAAAGGGGTTGGGGAAGCGATAACTTGACGATACCCTCTCCCAGAGTCTTCAACCATTGGGATCCCATTCTCCTGCATCTGCTTCGCTTCCTTTTCGGAATAGAAAATTCCAATTGGCTTGGTTGGATTTTCAAATGCCGGATCATTTTTATCGACAATTACTTGAGTCACTAACGATACAACATTTTTATTTATTTGACGGTTGAGTAGCTCCTCACGAATGGCATTTTGTAAATGGTAGCCAATATAGCCTTGACTCATCGCAATACATTCAGTCATTGGTACGGATGGGATAGATGGATTTTCTTTTGAGGCAAGCTCTAATGCCATATTAATCATTCCCACCTGTGGACCATTTCCATGAGCAATCACCACATCATGACCTTGCTCAATAAGGTCTACAATAGGTTTTGCTGCTTCCTTTAAAAGCTCTAGCTGTTCTTTTGGTGAATTGCCTAATGCATTTCCTCCAAGCGCGATCATTATTTTACTCACCTTGGCCACTCTCCTGAACGTATAACTTTTCAAAGCTTAACAGTGCTTTCTCGAAACACGCCACTGGTGGATGAACAATACCAGCTCCAACCTGACCAACACCAGCTACTTTATGTGCCATTCCAGTATTAATGACTGGTAGAATTCCTGTTGCAATCACCTTACGAATATCAATACCAAACGCAGAACCTCTGAAGTCAAGTGGAGGAAGTGAATAATTTGAGTTTTCTCCTGCTGTGATTTCATACATTTGCGTGCTATATTCAATGGCATCTTCTACAACACCACCAACGAATTGAACAATCGCAGGTGCTCCTCCCATTGAGAAACCACCAATTCCCATCGTTTCTGTTATCGCACTATCACCTAAATCTGGCGCTGCATCATCCATTATAAAGCCTGGGAAAAGCAGTCCTTCAACATAATTTGCAGGTGCTGTAAACCATTCCTTCTCACCCATACCACTTACACGAATTCCGAACTCCACACCGTTACGAGCCATCGTTGTTACGATGGTAGAATGCTTCACGCCATGTCCAGCATCTAATGACACCTTACATGCAGGCATAGATAGATTTAAGAAATAGTGCTCATTTGCTTTAATAAAGCCGAGCACTTCTTTTAAGACAGGCTTTTCAATATCAGCTTCAAGGAAATAAGGTAAAATTTCACGAAGGAACAGGCTTGTCGCTGCTTTGTTACGGTTGTGACATTCATCTCCCATATGTAGCGCTTGAGAAATGATTGATTTTACGTCAATACCATTACTGTCCTTTAATGCTTTTTTCAAAGCAGGCATGTACGTCTTTTCAATCCACTTTAAACGGTCAATGACTTCATCAGAAAATGCACCGAATCGTAGTACTTTTCCTAGCCCCTCATTCACCGTACAGTAAGCTTTATTTCCATGGACAATATTTTCAATCACATGCACTGGCATCGATGGAGAAACAATTCCTGCCATTGGCCCTACTGCAGAATGTTCGTTACATGGAGAAAATTCTATTTCTCCAGATCCTGCTAGCTTTCTTGCAGTCTCTTCATCAGAAGCTAGTCCTTCATAAATAAGTGCTCCGATAACCGCTCCTTGCATGGGTCCACACATATTTTCCCATTTTACAGGAGGGCCTGCATGAAGGATTTTTTTAGGGTGCATGCCTGGTACAACATTTAGCGCATGATCGATATCCACTAAAATCGGATGGGCCTCTTTTATTTTTCGAATAGCCTCTTCGTTTGCTGCATCAATTGCTTCATTATCTGAAACTACATCTAAAGCTTTAACAAGATCTATTTTACCACCAGCTGGCGGCTGCCAATTCACCTGAACTGTTTCTACTCTTTGTAGTTCGAGATCATCTTTAAATTTGGATGTCCCGATATTGACTACTTTCAATGGTTGATTAAATAACTGACTCATTATTACCCTCCTTGTCTAAAAACATGGCTGCAAGAACAGTTGCTTCCTCGTTGCTCACTGTAACATAGACACCTAACTCAAGTAGTCGTTTTTCTTGCTCTGCATATACTTGTTTATCTTTTGAAGTCCCAAGAATATATGCTATAATTGGAAGATATCGATTGTCCTCTTCAGCTAATTTTTGAGCCTTTTTGATCGTGTCATATGTTTCACCCACTGGGTCTTCGTGTGATCCGTATCCAAGCTCAAAGTCTAAAAGTAAAACAGCTGTTTCTGGATCTGCAGCTTCCTGTAGAAGTCGGCTATTACGTAAAGAAGGCTCAATCATTGGGTGAGGCTTTCCAACCGTGAAGGCATCATCACCTAAATCAAGAAGAGTATTTCCGATGCTCATAGAAACATCTTTAAGTTTTTCTTCTTTCTTCTTGGCTACATTGCTTTTTAGTTCGTTTGTATATCTTCTCAAAATGGAAAGTGCTTCAGAGGTTAACGTTCCGCCACAGAATAAACCTCTTACATATTTTTGAGAAGATTGCATTTTAGCTTTTGCTTCATCTGCCCATGCTTGTAGCTTCTCACTTCCTTCATCCGGCAAGGTTAAGGATTTGTTTTCAAGCTTCACAGCAAGCTTAGCTGCTTCATGTAAGGTTGGGGCAAAAGCTGCACCTGTTTTTTCAACTTCTTCTGCATCGCCATCAATGAAACAAATAACAACTGGTTTTGTCGAATTCCTTACTTCAGCAAAAATCTTCTCCTGAACAGATAAAGCCGGCGGCTTAGAAATAAGTACGATGACATTTGTATTTTCATCCTCTTGAAGTGCTCTAAAGCCTTGAAGCATCATAATACCGCCAATTGTTTCATGAAGATCACGGCCACCTGTTCCAATCGCTTGTGAAATCCCTGATCCTAGACGATTAATTTGTACGGATACTTCTTGAAGCCCTGTTCCTGAAGCCCCAACTAAACCAATGCTTCCCTTCGCTACTTCATTTGCGAAGCATAGACCGGCTTGGTTAATAATAGCTGTCCCACAGTCAGGTCCCATAACGAATAAGTCGTTTTTTGCAGCATATTCCTTTAAAGATTTTTCCTCTTCAATAGAGACATTGTCGCTAAATAGCATAATATGCAAGCCTTGCTTTAGCGCCTGTTTTGCTTCACGAGCTGCGAATTCTCCAGGCACAGAAATAACAGCAACATTTGCATCAGGTATTTCATCAAGAGCAGATTTCAGTGTCTTTACATCTCTCCCTCCTTTTTTCTTACTTGTTTTCTTTGCATTTAGCTGTTCATCAATTGTTTGCAAAAGTTCTTCTAAAAGCTCATCCGATTCAGTTTTAACCGCAATGATTAAATCACTCTCTGAGCTATTTTTTGCTTCCTCTGTTAACATTCCAACATTTTCAAGAAGCTCCTTGTTCATGACCGTTGCCATGGAAACAATGGCTTCCTCAACACCTTCAAGCTGCTTCATTTTTCCTGATAAAGACATTAACGTGACTGAATCATAATATGAATTCTTCTTAATAATGACCTTGGATGTCATTTAATTCCCTCCTTCGTGTAGTTAACATCACCTCTAGAGCAAAACCAATCCCAGCGAGCATATCTGTACCTGAGGTTGAACCTAAAGAAAGGACCTTGCGCAATAGCTTTTTAATGATAGCTTCCTTTTCCGTATGTCGCTGGAGCAATTCGATGACGGCCTCATTTCCTTGACCATTCATCACTGCCTCAAGCATAAAATAGCTTATGTCAGTTGTTCGATCCTTCAAAAATCTCAACCATTCTTCTTTTTTCTCCATAAAAATCGTGATGATTGGATGATCAAACGCCATCAAAGTTAGAAGCCAGCCAGTAAGAAAATCATCTCCCGAGGGTGTTAAGCCAAGTCCGAGTCCGCCGAACTGTTTTGCAGCACCATAGACAGCTTCCCAATTTTCTTCATCTGTCAAGGAGCATAGTCTCTCAAACCTTTTAGCAATTTCACGCTCATGTGTATGAGTCATTGGGAGATTCTTTTTTTTCATAAAAGAAAGCCAAACCGTCCTAAACCCACCGTCTTTTCCTTCTTGTTCAATCACCAAGGTTATTTCCTGAATGATTTTTAGCAAAATAAGACGACTAAATGGAAAAGGAGAAAAGCGGTAAATGGAGCCATTCCATCTTTCCGCTTTCTCAAAATAAAGTTCCAACGTATCAACAATCACTAATCTATTATCGATTAAATAAATCGGTTTACTAGGATTTATAGATTCATCGAACCACAGAAAGTTTGACACTTCCCTAACTTTTATCATTTGCGGCGACATCATTACAGCCGCATTTCCAATTGAGAATAGCCGCTTCTGATCCACTGAAATGAAATTTATCACTTTCTCAAAGACACTGTGTACATATGCAATTATGGGAGGTTCATGTTGTTGATTGGTAAGCCAAATCGCTAAGCTTGTATCCATTTTCTCAGCGAAAAGCCTCTGTGCACACATTAGACTGTCTCTTCTTTTACTGGATCGCCATCCTCATTTTCATGAGAGCGATAGAAGTGAAGTCCAACAAGTCCAGCGAACATTACAAGATATCCAATGGTTACCTTCAATCCAACTCCAATACCAATTGCAACCCCGTGTATAATACCAAAGTAAGCAAGTATACCAGCAATTAACGTATAAACAGCTGCAAGCTTATAATTCTTATCAATGATATAAATGACGATTGTAGCTAGTAGCATTGATACTAATATATCCGCTGACCCTAATGTTTGCCATCCTAAGAATGGGATACCATTTTCAGCGAGGACGTCATAACCAACCTCTGCTGGAGTCGTGCCTATGGCCCCGAGTGCATTCTTAATTTGAGTAACAATATAACTTGCAATAAAGGGCATTAGGGCGATGATAAGAGCCGGAATATGCTTTGGCTTTGTTTCTCCAAAGGCCTGTGCTCCGATAACCATTGAAATATACACAAGAATCGGTAGCAACGCAACAAGTGGAATAATCTTTAACACAAGTGGCAGCAATCCTAGGAATGCTAAGATTATGACTCCTATACCTGTTGCCATTGAATATCCTACTCTTGCACCAGCTTTTTTCCAACCCGGATGACCAATGTAGATAATAGTTGGGTATACACTTCCTAATCCTGCTCCTAATAATGTCAAAAGACCTGGAATAAGCATTGTAATCGTTGTAGGATAATGATCCCCACCTGCTGAAGCACTCTCAATATTATCTAAGCTTTCTAAGAAGTCATAGATGGCAAGTGGAATAGCAGCAGCAAGGAAAGGTGAAATATAAGCAAATCCTTCAGCAATATGGCCAATCGCTACACTTGGAAATGCAACTGAGAAACCTTTAGCTGCTTCTCTCACTTCGTTCATATCCATAAAGCCTGTTGCCCAGGCGATAATCATCCCAATAATAATGGCCATTAATCCTGCCGGCATATTGAAAGGGAACTTCTTATGAGCTAACCAACCTGCGATAACGATAACAAGTGTGATTAAACCGATATATGGTGTTGAATACACTTCACCTATTGGGTTCATTGCAATATAAGTTAAGGCAATCCCTGCGAGCGAGCCAAGCATCGCTGAACGCGGGATATATTTTTGAATGAATGGCCCAATAAAGGCACCAATCGTCATAACAATTCCTTGAACGATGTTCCAAGCGATACCAACTGACCACGCGAGTGTCCAGTCCTTAGTCTGTGCATAGACAGGAAGCATAACGGCAAACGCAACAACGAAATAGTGCGGAACACTGATTCCGTATGGCATCGCTGTGACATCATTACGGTTTTCCTTTAAGGATTTTCTTCTTGCTTGAATAGCAAGGATAATACCACCTAGACCTACCGCAACAGCAGTCCCAGGAACGATGTGTCCATAAACAATATCTCCTGGCATTTGAATGGCAAATACTAGTAATCCAATCGCAGCCAAAAAATTGGTTAGAACGTTACTAAATAAACCAAAGAACCCGTTTAAGTCACCTTTTACAAACCAAGGTGTTCCAGCTTTTGCGTTCATTGTATTTCACTCCTTATTGGCTTACAGCACATCAAGTAAATTTTTAGATGGTGCTGTCCATCCAAAAATCCCGCCTTGTTGGTGAATCATGCGGATAGAATCTTCATGATCGCGAGGGTCAAATGCTGCTGCACAATCTTCTAATAGCAGGCACTCATACCCACGGTCATTTGCTTCACGTAGAGTTGTTTGAACACATACATGTGTTGTAACTCCTGCAATAAATAAATGTGTGACTCTTTTATTCTGTAAAATAAGTTCTAAATCTGTTTTGTAGAAAGCACCTTTTCCTGGCTTATCAATAATGATTTCGCCTTCAATTGGCTTTAGTTCATCCACAATATCATGGCCATATTCTCCACGAACTAGAATTCTTCCCATTGGCCCTTCATCACCGATTCCTGCACCTTGAATACGACCTCTGTTCAGCTTTGTTGGAGGGCAGTCAGATAGGTCTGGACGGTGACCTTCACGAGTATGAATAACCGTTAATCCTGCCTCACGCGCTTTCCCAAGTACCGTTTGTAGCTGTGGGATAATAGCACGAGTTAAAGAAATATCATTGCCTAGCTTTTCTCCGAATCCTCCTGGAGCACAAAAGTCACGTTGCATATCGATAATGACCAATGCTGTTGTCTCTGGATTAAACTCAAAATTATAAGGCTTTGCCTCAACGGATAGTGTGTTACTCATGTTTTATTCCTCCTAGTAATTGTCGCTTAGTATTTATGTGTAACATCATAAAGATGATACTAATGAGAAAATAACCTAGTGCCATTTCACTACCAGCAGCCCAGCTAACAGCTTCATTGTGGATAATACCAAAAAACGAAAGGACCGCTGAAATAATAGTTGTTATACCTGCATTCATGAATTTTCTATCGATGATGAAGACAAGAATGCTTGCCCATATCATTCCAACAATAATTGCTCCGGCACCTAGACTGACCATACCGGGATAATTCAATCCTGCTTTGACGATAGAATCAAAGCCAAGTTCATGAGCTGTTGTTCCAGCAGCATTTAAGCCATTATCTACAATTCCTTGTCCCCAGTTGGCGATCCACGGAATCATCGCTAATATAATGGCTGGTGCATATTTTTTATCTGTCGATTGAAAGGCTTGTGCTCCTATTACTAACCCTATATAGATAAGGATTGGGACAATAGCAACTAACGGAATAACGGTGTATAAGAGAGACGTGATCCCAAAAAAGGTAAGTAGCAAAATAGTGACACCAGTCATCCATGAGTACCCTATTCTCGCACCAGCCTCTTTCCAACCTGCATGTCCGATGTAGACTGCAATCGGAAAAGGACTTCCAAATAAGCTTGCAGTAATCGTGGATGTTGCATCCAACACAAGTGCTTGGCGAGTATTATAATGATCACCCGCCACCGATGCACTTTCGAGATTATCAATTGTTTCCATAAAATTATAGATTCCTAATGGAACTGCTGATGCAAGGAATGGTAGAGCTACATGAAATCCATCTACAATTCTACTAATAGAGAAGGTAGGATAGGATAGTTTCACCTGCTCAAGAGACTCCCCAACAAGCTTTATATCCATATAGCCAGTTGTCCAGCCAATAATCGTACCAATTAACATCGCTACAAGTCCAATCGGTAAATGGAATGGAGCTTTTACCTTTCCAAACCATCCCAGTAGGATGATGACAAAGGAAACAAATCCTATATAAGGCACTTCCCAAGTATTCATTGCTGGTGTCATTACGATGAATGTTAACGATACACCAGTCAAAGTTCCAAGCATCGCAGGTCTTGGAAGAATATCTCTAAGTTTCGGACCGATAATCGAACCACTCATAGCAATTAACCCGTTAATCAAACACCATGTAAGACCAGTGATCCAGGCTAAATGTGGATCTCCTGTCTTCCAATAAACAGGTCCCATAATAAGAAACACAATTAGAAACATATGGGGTACACTTACTCCGGTTGGCAAAGCCGTTACATCGAGCCGATTTTCTTTCTGTGCCAACCTGTACGCCATATACGTATAGAATAAACTGCTTAGGAAAATAGAGAGACCGACAGCTGGAATGATCCTTCCATATACTAGTGTTGCTGGTAAGCCAATTGATAAATTCAACAATCCTCCCATAACAAGGAGATTTGTTAAGTTATTAGTGAAAAGGCCAAAAAAGCCATCTATATCACCTTTTGTCCATAACTTTACTTGTGGTTGCAGCATCGCTATCCCTCACTTTTTTTCACTCGGATCAGTGAGCTCATTTTCTAACATTATTATCCGGATAATGTACTTGCTCGATGCACACTTATCGTATCATCGTTGAATGAACGAATCATTGTCACAACTCGCTAAAAAAAAGAGTTATGATTAGTAAAACTTCATAATACGAGAGCAAAAAGTCGATTAAATCAACCTTTAAAGCGTTTACAAATTTTTATGACTTTAGAAAACATTTCTCTCTAATCTTTGCGGTGCTGCATAAGATAGATTTGATAAGCAATCGTCAGTTCACCTAACTCAAATCCATTATTCAGGTTAATCCCAAGCTCTTTAAGTTTTTCTACACGATAGCGTAATGTGTTGTAGTGCAAGAATAAGTCCTTTGCGGTCTTCTGGATATTCAGATTATTAGAGATGAGCGTTGCTAACGTCTCGAGTAAATCCATATCCTTGCTGCTGTTCTCGATTACTTTACCTAATTTTTCTTGTACATACTCACTCAAAATATTTTCGTCTCTTATTTGATATAGAAGCTTGTAAACTCCGATTTCATGATACCTCTTAACAAAGGGACTCCCCTTTGAGATTAACGCAGAAATTTGAGTGGTTAATTGTGTTTGCTCAACAGCCTTTGATAGCTGTTGCACAGAAGTGATCATATCGGATATACCGATGCCAATTTTGTATTTATTCTTGAAATACCGAAGCAAATAGCTACATACTCTGTCGAGACGCTCCTCCCTACTAGCCTCAAACACCACACTCATAAAGCAGATAAGTGCATCATCATAATAGACAACCTTACATTTTCTCGGAGATATATCTAATTTCTCCGCGATAAGATTTCCGATATTATGGGAATCCATTAATTCTGTGTAAACATTTCTTTTTTGTTCATCCTCTTGCTCTAGCATTTTGATATTTAATAGAACCATTGGGAAATCAAGATCCCATTTAAAGATCTTTGCCTTCTGAATCACATCAAACTGAGATTGGAATTTACGATTCAGTACATCTCTAATAAAGGAATCAAGATAATTTCTTTCCTTCTCCTGAATCGCTCTTTCCCTTTGAAAATCGATTGCAATTAAGATAGACGCTTGTTCAATAGCAATAATCGTATTCGAATCGAAATCACGATCCTCTGACAAAGCAATTAAATAACCCATGCACTCTCCACCGACGGTAATAGGATTCACAAATAAGTGTGATCTATCAAATTCCTGGCCGTTAATATTAATCTTTAATTGATTCCCAACAGTATACAAAGCATGAGGTTTTCGTGTTGCTTTTTGTATTTTTATTTTTTCCTTATTCTTAAAAGAGCTGCCTAATACATCCAAATGTCGATCGATTAGAACGACTTGAGCACGAATCATGCTTGCTAATGACTGAACTAAATGATCTAAGCTCGTCCCTTCTAACAGAAGCGCCATCAGCTTATTATGAAGCTCATCGCGAAATTGAAGCGTACTGTTTTTTTTCCCTAATAAAAGATCGAGAATTTTGTTACTCAATTCGGATAGATTCGCACTAATCGGGAGTGTGAAAATCGGAAAATCATATTCATTTGCTTGCTCAAGCATAATTTCGGGAATCTGTTCAATAAAACGACCTGGCTTCACAGCTATTCCAGAAATCCCTTTGTTTACAAGCTCTGGAATAAACTTCTCAATTGCTTCTTGATCATCTGCTATGGGATATAAGGTTGTAATTAAAAGACCGTCCGGATCTACGTATTCAAATATATCTGGGACCTCCATGAAGTACACATTGTTTACAACCCGTGACAGCCCTTTTTCTCCGGCAACATTTTTTACATCCTCAAAGCCTTTTAAGGCTAATATTTCTTCTACTGTTGTCTGCATTGCTTTCTTCCCCTCCCAAGAAAAAGTTATTTTATTCGACATAATCTTAACACAAATAATTTAGAGAGTTTTTAGGAGCCTTCTCTTTCTTTTAACTCCTTTAAAAGATGGATCCATGCTAGCCACTGTAACCTGTACTGTGACTAGCTTTTTATAGACTGACTCGATTCGAGTGAAAGAAGCGTTTGTAAACTTTTGCCGAAAACTAGCAAAAAAATTGTAAACAAGTGATAAGGAATATAGGTAGTCGCTTTTTTATAATGAGGGGAAGGAAAAGATGAAAGACTTCTACTAAATACATTTTGTAAGGAGAGTATTATGGGAAAAGTTTTCTTACTTAATCATCCATTAATCCAGCATAAACTAACATACATTCGTGATAAAAACACAGGCACGAAAGAATTTCGCGAATTAGTCGACGAAGTTTCAGCCCTCATGGCTTATGAAATTACAAGAGAGCTTCCGCTGGAAGAAACAACGATTGAAACACCTATTTGCGCAACTAAATCTCATGTCATCTCAGGAAAGAAACTAGGAATCATCCCTATTATGCGTGCTGGACTTGGGATGGTAGAAGGAATTATTAAGCTTATCCCATCTGCAAAGGTTGGACACATAGGCCTTTATCATGACCCAGAAACATTAATTCCTGTTGAGTACTATGTAAAGCTACCAACAGACGTCGAAGAACGTGAGCTCATTGTGCTTGACCCCATGTTAGCAACAGGCGGTTCAGCAGCAGCAGCCATCACAGCTCTCAAAAAGCACAATGCCAAAAACATCAAATTAATGTGTATTTGTGCTGTTCAAGATGGCATTGACGTCATTCAAAAAGAACATCCAGATGTTGATCTCTACCTTGCAGCCATCGATCCAATACTAAACAAGAAAAGCTACATCGAACCGGGACTAGGTGATGCCGGAGACCGCCTCTTCGGAACAAAATAGGGGACAGGTCCCTTTTCCCACCACTTTTTAGAAGCACAATATAACAATATAGTTAAAAAGGAGGTTAACCCAAGAATTGGTTGATCTCCTTCGTCCATAAAACAATCGAAAACAGCCTGAATAAAAATGGAAAAAATATGGGGAGCTAATTAAAATGAGAATGCTACGAAATTTAAAGATCAGCCAAAAGTTATTATTATTATCCATTCTTTCTACTCTATTACTTGGGGTTATTGGATTCGTCAGCTATAAAAATATGAATGATATGATACGGGACACTAATGTTATCTATGAAAGATATTTGAAGTCTATTCAAACATTGGGCCATATGCAAGCTAATAATAACTCTATCGATTCATATACATTAGAGGCGATCCTTACTGACAAACCTGCTGTGTATCAACAGCTGATGGAAAAGATTGAAGAGAAAATGCAGCAAAACATTCGAGCGGAGAAACCTGAGCTTTTCCCAAAGGAAATCATAGATTTAGAGGCATATGGTGAAGTGATAGTAGATTACAAGGATGCAAGGCAAATAGCTTTAGACTTAGCTAAAGAAAATAAAAGAGAGAAAGCCTATGAGTACTACTCCGATGTGGTTGCTGAAAAAAGAGCAGTGCTTGACAAAACCGTCACCGATATTCAAGTTTTTTATGAACAATCAGCCGAAAAAATGTATCAAAAGAATTTAAAAAAAATGGAATCAACGATGACTATTCTTGTTTTTACTATTCTTATTGGAATTGTCCTTTCATGCTTAGTTGGTTTGTATATAACAAGAATAATTATTAACCCCGTTAAACACCTTCGTATGTTAATGCGCAAGGCTGAAGATGGGGATTTCTCCATAAAGGGAGATTATGTTTCCAAAGACGAAATCGGTCAGCTCGTATCTTCCTTTAATAACATGATACATGGAATACGGGGTATCATAGAGACGGTGAACGAAACATCGGAATTAGTTGCTTCCTCTGCGGAGCAATTAAGTGCTACTTCAGAACAAAGTACACAAGCAAGTGAGCAAATTTCCCACTCCATCCAATCGATAACAAGAGGTTCTGAGCAACAGCTTTATAGTGTAGAAGAAAGTAAAACCACCATGAATACGATTGCCAATTACGCTAATAAAATCTCACAGAATGCAGTACATATGACAGAAAGTGCCCACAAAACAACGGAGGTTTCCATTAATGGGAAACAATCAATAGAAAAGGTTCTACTGCAGATGAATACAATCGAAAAAAATGTCAATGGATTAAGCCACGCTTTTGCAAGTCTCAATGAGCGCTCTGTAGAAATTGGAAACATTAATGAAGTTATTACGGCCATTTCCAGCCAAACAAATTTGCTTGCATTGAATGCTGCCATTGAGGCTGCAAGAGCTGGTGAGCATGGAAAGGGATTTGCTGTAGTGGCAGATGAAGTGCGTAGATTAGCAGAGCAATCAGCAGACTCTGCAGAACAAATTAATCAATTAATTCAAATGATTCAGCTTGAAACTGAACAAACACTTGATTCTATGGACTCTGCTACAAGAGAAGTAAGCGCAGGACTTGACGTTGTAAAAACTGCTGGAAATGCCTTTGAAAGAATAGAAGTCTCTATTAAGGATGTTGTCGCAGAAATCAACACCGTCTGTAGAGACTTAAATGAACTTGCGGCTGAAACTGGTCAAGTAGTGACATTCATTCAATCGATTGAAGAAGTTGCCAAAGATTCAGTAGAAAAAAATCAATCGGTCCTTTGTTCGACAGAAGAGCAATTAGCTTCCACCATCGAAATCGAATCCGCTGCAGAAAACTTAACAAAATTAGCGGACGAACTTAATGTTTTAATCGGAAAATTCAAATTATAATCGCTCTCATTCGAGGGAACAAAACTATAATATTATTCAAAAAACACCCTCTAGGTACTTAATTTTTTCTTTTATCGAGGGTGTTTAATTTTATTTGAGCTAGTTCGTTTTCAAGCTTTCCTTTATTTTCATATATCCATATAAACATAGCTTTATTTATTTCAAATATAGATGGATACTTCACAAAATAAGCCATGAAAATCGCTTGAATACATAACATTACATACCATGCTGCTTCAAGCTCCATTTCTAATAAAGGATTTTCATGATCATAATGTTTAAACAAATTGCCAACAAATTTAATCCAAGATCCCCTTAAGAGTGCATCAGGAAATATTTCACTCAAAACACTAGTGGAACAATAGCATAAGTCCAAAATACGCACGTTCTGCTCTACAAGGTCAAAATCAATAACTCCAGAAAATTCATCTTCTCGAAAAATGAAATTATGGATATGTGCATCTCTATGTATTAATTGTGTAGGCAAACACTCAATACGTCGTTTTAATTCTAAGTGCAATTTAGAAAAAATGTATGTAATTTGGTCATTTTCACTTAATGAAGAGATTTCATGAATAGCCCAATTGTAAACTTGTTCATATAAAACTTTGCTAGGGAAATTCACATGTAGTTCGGGTATATTCATCGCTTTATGTAAAATAGCTAACGAATTGCCTAACAATTTAGGAGGAAGATCACTTGTAATGACAACTTTTGCTGTCAATACCGTTCCTTCAATATATTGATAGAGACAGTAATTCTCATTTTTATAAGTAACAATATATTCTTCATTATTTTTCAATAGCGGAAACTGAACATTTAGCACTTTATCTACTTGTTTCAATAGTTCAATTTCTTTTGCTGCATTCTCTGTACTAGCCTTTAGCTTTAAAATATATTTTTCTCCATTTTCCGTTTCCAATAAAGTCGCTCGCTCTGAAAGTTTTTTCGCTTCCACTTCTCCCAAACCCCAGAGTGAGCATAATTCATGTATTGACGTTATAGACAGTGACATATAAATACCTCCAAAAGGCTTTATATGTCTACTATTCTTCAATTAGGCACTAAATCCCTTTAATAACCATTTTATCCCTTTTACTTCAAGTTATCCGTGCTATCTTTCACTTGTACTTTCAATTCAAGCATGCATTCTTCATATCCATTTGGAGAATAATGAATATGTACAATCGAGTCGTATATATCACTAATAGCCGTTAATTGATTCTCTTCCACATAATGAATTAGTTTTTGTAAATTCGAAAAATAATCTTCATGTGAGAGGCTACTAAAGGTAATGCAAACGTATTTACCTTGTGGAATGATCGCGACTTCAGTATCTTGTGCAAGCAACGAAATTTGTTTTTTTGTTAAAACGGGGGTAAATAAATATTGATACGTAATCTCATCAATATGTGAATAAGGCTGATATGGAAAGATCGTACCGTAGCCATTATTGCGAAATCCTTCTGTTGGTGCAGCAAATTTCATTAATCGACTGTAAGAGGCATTAATAATGTTTTTAGGCCCAATTCCTTCGACTTTTAATTGGATAATTTGTATTTCCTCTTCATCTGAAAGAAATACTTCGCCAAGTGGAGGATATTTCTTTTGTCTTTGAATTCCCTTTTTAGCATTCAAGATAATTTGTTCCACTTCTAATAAGGAATCTATTTTTTCCCTTACGAGTAATTCTTGCTCTGTTAGAAATGCGAGAAAATCATCTGCCTTTAATTTGTATACTTTTTTTATTTCTTCTAATGGAGTACCAATATATTTTAATGATTTTATTAAAATTAGTTGGTAAATTTGAGAGTCTTCATAATAGCGATAGTTCGTTTCAGGGTCGACATAAGCAGGTTTAAATAAGTTGATTTTATCGTAATAACGAAGGGCTTTAATGGATATATCCATTAGCTTAGAGACTTCACCAATTGTATAAAGCTTCTCATTCATTTCTATCACGTCCCCTACATGAAACTAGTAAAAAAGATGGTGTCCCAAAAGTAAGGATAACTTTTAGGAGCACTATCTTTTTTTATATTCTTATTAATCTGTCCGTTGATTTCTATTCCAGACTCTTCGCGTCTTCCACTCCAATCAACTCAGCGCAAAAATTAGAATGAACTTTAATTAGAAAAACTCGGCATTCGCCAAGTCCTTTCGGCGAATGCCCTAGCTTTTCTTATGCGGTATTATAAACGCTAATATTAATTAACGACCTTCTGGGTCAGCTTCTTTTCTGATCAATTTGCTGTTCGATATGCAGGCTCTTTCCAAGCAAGTGTTAATCCAATCCCAATTGCTAAAACAACCGTTGCGAAATAGAAAGGATAGTTTAAATCAATATCGAATAACATTCCGCCAACTATTGGACCAAATACATTTCCAATACTTGTAAACATTGAATTCATACCACCAACAAAGCCTTGTTCATTGCCTGCTATTTTTGTTAAATACGTTGTCACTGCTGGTCGCATTAAATCAAATCCGACAAATACTGTTACCGTAACAAGCAAAATGCTAAAGTATGAATTCACCATAGTTGTGAAATAAACAAGGATGGTCGAAACAATTAAGCTATACCGAATTAAACGAATTTCACCAATCCATTTTGTTAAACGAGCAAATAATCCAACTTGAAAAATGGCTCCAACAATGCCGCCGCCTGCTATGATGATAGCAATATCCTTCGGTGTAAAGCCAAATTTATGATCGACAAATAGGGCAAATAACGATTCGAAAGCGGCTAAACCAAATTGCGAAATTAAGATAATCAAAAAAGCGATAAAATACATTGGAGCAAAAATACGTTTAATTCCTGTTTTCTGTACTGCCACTTTTTCATTTTCTGGATTTCTTTCTGGCTCATGCAATAAAATGGTGGATAAGATTGCCGCAAATACAGCAAGAATGCCGGCAAAGAAGAACGGTACACGAGAGCCGAATTCCGCTAAAAATCCGCCAATACCAGGTCCAACAATAAATCCTGTTGAAATCGCAGCTGACATATAACCGAGTGCACTTGAGCGTGTATCAATGGTTGTAATATCTGCAATAAACGCTGTCACAGCTGGCATAATGAATGCCGCACTAACTCCACCTAACATCCGCGATATAAAAAGCACCTCAACTGTTTTTCCGATTCCGAATAAAAACTCTGAAAGTCCAAAGATGATTAGACCTATAATAATCATTCTTTTACGTCCAAATTGGTCAACCCAGCGACCTGCTATAGGCGAGACAATTAACTGTGCGAGAGCAAAAGTTGCAACCATATAACCGACAACTGTCCCAGATATATTTAACTCATTCATAATTGTAGGAGTAACTGGAATAACAAGACCAATCCCTAAAAAAGCAATGAATAAATTCATTAATACGATACCTAACATTATGTTGTGTTTCTTCATGCTACTCTACCCCTTTTTTTTACCTACAAAATATAATTTAAAGCCTCCCCCAAGGGGAGAGTCAATCAATTTATTTATTTTTAATTGAATTGTCCTTATTATTCTCTATTTTACCTTCATTTTTGTATTGAAAATAAAGCAACTTATTAGAGTAACGCGCACAAATCGCGGAAATTGGCTCTAGCACGCCGGTTATTATCCATAAAATAAAACCTCATTCATTAAAAAGCCTATGGGCTGCAATTCTTCATCTCATTCCCCATAGGCTTTGTGAATGAATATAAATTTGGAATTTTCTAAGATATTTTATCAATTTTTTGAATCTTATGTTTAAATAATATTGATGACTTAGTACGTACAGGGGGTTAGTATAAATGGAAATAAAAGTAATGAAAATAGAAGATGTTGAAATCATTTCGAAATTTATTTCGCAATTAAACAATAAAGAGAAATCACATATCGGTTATTGTGGTAAAGATAGCAAAGAAATTGCGAATTCCTTACTTAATGATCTTTCAGATATTAAATACACGGATAGCTTTGTTGGGGCATATGAACAAAATCAATTAATCGGTCTGTTAGGTTTTGATGCATGCCTTGAAAATAATAGTGCTGAGATTTGGGGACCGTTTATTCATGAAGATAAATGGGATGTGGTTCATGCTTTATGGAGAAAGATGAGCAATTTGCTTCCTTCTGACATTCGTTCGTTAAGTATGTTTCCTAACATCAAAAATCATAATGCCCGAAATTTTGCTAAATATCATAGCTTTAGTAAACAAAGTAAACAAACAATCCTAACCTTCCATCAAGAAGATAAGAATGAATTAGCAGATATAGAGATGATTGAATTAAGTAAAAGGGATATTCCGGCAATGAAAAAATTGCATAACGAAGTATTTCCTCATACTTATTTTAACGGGGACCAAATTGTTCATAGAATAAATTCAAACAGAAAAGTATTTATTCTTACGAATCAAAATGATTTATCTGGATATATTTACGTAGAGGCAGAACCAAAGTTTGGGGAAGGGAGCATAGAATTTTTTGCTGTTAGAGAATCTGAAAGAGGAAAAGGAATTGGAGGAAAATTGCTGACAGTTGCGCTTAAATGGCTTTTTACATTTGAGAAGATTAATTCCATAACGCTTTGTGTCAACTCAAGTAATGATAAAGCCATTAGCTTATACAAGAAGATCGGCTTTAAGCATGTACATGATTTATGTTTTCTCACTAAAGAATTATAAATATGTTTAGCCTACTTTTCTTGTTCGTCACATTATATTAATGGATGCAGAAACATTCAAAGAACCGCTCAATTATTTTGAACGGTTCTTTTTTTTACATTATTTTGATCTATTTTCCTTTATGCTTAGCTTTCGCTTTTTGCTTTTTAATAAGATATTTCTTTTCCTTCATTTCATCATAATACTGTTTATTAAATTTTTTCTTTTCCTCTTTTCTCTCTTCATATTCTTGCTTCAACGCTTCTTGAGCCTTAGTAGAAATACCCACTTTTTTCATTTCTTTAGCTACTTGGCGCTGCAAACGCTTAGGATTTATCCTTTTAATCGGTTGCTCTTTTGAAGCTACCCCTGCTTGATGAGCATTATTAATAATCTTCAGTAACTTATTATGGATGAAATTAAGGATTTCAATATCTTTAGGTTCAGCTCCGAACACATAACGAAATGCTTTTAATTTTCCATCTTGTTCAACTTCAATAATTCCAATCCAAAACTGGCCATCATAGTAAATCGTTAATGACATAACGATTCCCCCCTCTAATAATTTCAATGAAATGATGGACATCCCGAGGAGGGGAAGGCTACTGACATTACTAAATTAATGCATCCGGACTACCAACCGAATTGTGTTTTTTCATTTCACATATAAATGTATCATAAGAACTTGTTACTAACTTTATTGTATAGATCTCTAATGATTAATGATAACTCACCTAAATCATCAATCACATAATCAGCCTTTACCCCACTCCAATGGTCATTCTTCTTCCAAACGCCCACCATTCCTACACTTTGTGCAGCAATAACATCATTTTCAGGATGGTCACCAACAAAAATACATTCCGATGGTGAAACATTTAACCTTTCAAGCGCTCGTGAAAAGATGAGTGGGTGAGGCTTCTTTATTCCTTCTAATTCAGATACTAAAATGACATCGAAGTACATTTCTATATTTAATGCCTTCACATTATCTAATTGAAATGGCCCTTTACCATTCGTGATGATTCCTAAAACAATATTCATATCCTTTAATTTTTCTAACATCTCGTAAAGATTGCTAAATGCAATACAATGATATTTAAATTGTTCAAGATAATCATGCAATAGCTGTTCATGAGATATGCCCTTTATGTCGAATTCATCTATTAGCTGTTCATACACCTTATCTTTCCAAACATAGCCATGATGATCTAGTTCAATAAATCTTTTACAATACATTTCTTTTTTTATGTGGTTAAAATATATTTTAAATCTTTCATATTGCTTAGCAATAAAGGATTTTATCGATTCATCCCGATCTAGTAAAGTGCCATCCAAATCAAATAAAACAGCTTTCATCTCTTTGCCCCTATCTTTATTGCTTGGACAAATAAAATCTATCCAATCAGAAGAAATAGTACCTATATTTTATTCATCACTTTTCTTTGATTAACCTCATTAATTGCTTGAATTAACATATGTTTGTTAAAGTCAGGAAAATATGTATCGGTAAACCACATTTCCGACTTAGAAGATTGCCATAACAGAAAATTACTAAGCCTTTTTTCTCCGCCAGTTCGAATAATAATATCAGGATCGGACAATCCCTTTGTATAAAGGTAGTTTTCTAAAAGCTCCTCATTTATATCTTCAGCTGTTATTTTCGTATGACTACTATCTTTTATTAATGACTTAACAGCAAACAATATTTCGTTTCTTCCTCCATAATTCAGCGCGAAATTAACAATTAATCTATCATTATTTTTTGTTTCGTTTACCGCAGTCATGACTGCTTTTCGTGTATGATTCGGAAGTCCTTCTACATCACCAGAAATACAAATTTTTATTTTCTTCTGCCTATATTCTGGTAACTTTTCAGTTAAATATTGTGCAGGTAAATCCATAAGATAATTAACTTCTTCTTTTGGTCTCGTCCAGTTTTCCGTCGAAAATGCGTATAATGTTAAAGTTTTTATACCCAATTCTAATGCAGCCTCAATTAATCTTTCCATTGCTTTAGAACCAGCATAATGACCTTGACTTCTTGTAAGTCCTCTCTGCTTTCCCCATCTTCCATTCCCATCCATCATGATCGCAATATGTGTCATAGTGCCAAGTTCCAAAGCTTCTCCCCCTCATCCTTAAAGAGACTTCTTTAATAGAATAAATGATCTTCTTACGATTAAAAGAAAATAGATTAGCCCTGCATATGCTGTAACGGCTATCATATAGCGAAATGCTTGTGCAGTTGGATCAATCAACATAGTAATTCCATGTTCCCTGTTATACCATTCAAGATCGACATGATACCACCAAATTGCTATCAAGGTAAGCAGCAACAGTAGAAAAGCAAAAATTGCCTTAATGTGAAATGTAGTTTTGACTAAACTCTTCTTAAAAGCGATGGAAAAGTTCATTTTAGAATGTTGTTGAGATTCTATCCTCGCTTCCCGTTTTAACGGGGTTAAAAAATAAATCATTAATATCCCACAAACTAACGCCATGACTGCTATTCCTGAGTTCATTAGACTTCCCTCCTTTTTCAAGCAACATTATCTTCTACACATACGAACAAATGCTAATCCAGCAACTAGTAGGGCGAGTGCAGCATATCCAATGCTCCACAAAAAATGAACATGAAATGTATGATAGCTCCCAGCTAATACATCACGAGCTAATTGAATAGAATGGACAAAAGGTAAGGCATTGCACACTTTTTCAAATGTCTCGCCTAGCATACTTATATCCATCCATGCCCCTCCTAAGAAAGACACTGCTGTAATATAAATTGTACCAATACCAGAAATTTGTTTTTCCGTAAACAACGCACCTAAAAATAGTCCAAAGAAGATGGACATAAGAGCAATGGGTAGAAGAGTTAACATACTCAGCAGAACTTCTATTAGATTAGACGTTAATCCGAGGAATTTGGCTACAATAAAACAAATAATTCCTTGTAAAAAGGCAAGTGGAATTAGCGGCAAGACGTAGCCATTTATATAATCCACTATCTTTAATGGTGAGGCAAACAATCTAGTTAGAAATGCACTTTGCTTATCCTTCGCAATTAACACTGCCGAAAACATCGTTAAAAAGGCAAAACTAAATACAATCAAGCCTGGTGTTAAGTTATTCGCTTTAAATGTATCGAGTGGAGCATTTTTTTCAATCGTTGTAAAAACGATAAGAAGCAGCAAGGGCAACGTTATTCCGAGAATAATAGAAAGTGGATCCCTAAAAATCTCTTTTCGATTTCTTTCTGCAAAATTAAGCATGCTCATATGTCACCTCGCGATCACAAATAGCCAGAAACGCGTCTTCAAATGATGTTGTATTTGTACTGTCTTTCATTTCTTTTGCAATGCCGATCGCTTTTACAGAGCCTTTCTGTAAAATACAAATCCGATCGGCAAGTGCTTCTGCTTCCTCTAAATAATGTGTCGTTAAGACAATCGTCATCTTTCCTTTTAATTTGGAAAGCGTCGCCCACAATTCACGTCTTGAGCGAACATCTAGCCCTAATGTCGGTTCATCAAGAAACAGGATATGAGGATTTGTAATTAGCCCCATCGCAATACTTAATCGCCTCTGCATACCACCAGATAATGTTCTTGCCTTATCCTTTTGCCGTTCCGCAAGTCCAAATGTTTGAAGCATTTCCGTCGCTTTTTCTTTCGCTTCCATCTTGGAACTGCCATAAATACCTGCAATGAACTCAAGATTTTCTCGAATCGTCAAATTCGGTGCAACTGCTGTTTCTTGAGGGGAAATATTAATTTTTTGCTTCACCGCATCAACTTTAGTACGAATACTATTCCCGAACACAAGAGCATCACCAGCTGTCGGAGTTAATAAACAGCACAGCATATTGATTAATGTTGTCTTTCCAGCACCATTCTCTCCAAGCAAAGCGAAAAACTCTCCTTTTTCAATCGAGAAATTAAGAGCGTTCACAACAGGATGTTCATCATATTTCTTCGTCAAATGATTTAATATGATTGCTTCCAATTATTCCTCATCCTCTCGTATTTCTTGTGCACTTAAAATATCTTGCGCAAATTTGAACATTATCTCATTTTTTACGATTGCAATGCCCTGCTGTTCATCACCTAATAAAAGCAATGTATCGCCGGGTTTAATATTAAAAACATCTCTCGCTTCTTTTGGAATGACAATTTGCCCTTTTTCTCCTACCCTTACTGTTCCAAAAATGTATTTTCCATCTGGTCCTTTCATTGAAATTCCCTCCTATAATTCATTTTAGTATGATTAGTTATACTTTTCATACTTATTATACAACAATTGTCAGATAAATCCATAAAAATATAAAAAAACAGTCATAAACATCTGCTCTCAACCCTCAATGTAAAATGTCGTCGGCTTCATTTCACTGCGCTTGGCGACTACTTCGTTCACGGCGAGGCTTGCTCAATGATTCCGACGACGATTTTGTTTTTACACAGAAAAAACAGCATGATCTAATTTCTTAAATCACACTGTTTTAGAAAAATGCCTGTTACCACTTGAAAATGTTAATGCTTTATTTCTTGTAATGCTTGCTGAAGGTCAGACTTTGTTTTTAACTCATTATCAATTTCAATTCCGAGTTCAATCATCGTATCTGCAATATCAGGGCTGATCCCTGTTAAAATGGTTGAACAGCCTAATAATTTTATACCTTTGACAATTTTAAATAAATGATTAACAACAGATGTATCAATAAAAGGAACACCTGAAATATCAATGATTAATTGCTCGGATTTTAATTCTTTTACCTTTTGCAGCGTCTTTTCACGGATTTTCTTTGCTCGATATGTATCAACATTGCCCACTATTGGAAGAATACTCACTCTCTCAGCAATCGGAATGATCGGAACAGATAATTCGTCTACGGTTTCACGATGGCTTTTTAATAATTCATTTTTATAATTTACATAATATGCCGTATACGAATCAATAAATAAATCGATGACATCGTTTACATAACGTTAAAGCAAAAAACTCTTCCATGCTAAGAGCATGTTTGGACTCAACATAAAATACCTTGATGGCATTCCAAATGATCCCACGGGCTGATTGGAAAAGCTCCAAGGATAAATGGATTGGAAAGTCTTTTTTTGCACTTCTATAGCCTCTTTCCTTTGCCTGATCCATAATTTCCTCTGTTTTTAGCTCAAGAATATTTTCCGTTACAACTTTAATAATCGGATTCCCTTCTTCTTCATACTCTTCTATAAGGCCGCTTTCTTTTAATAAAGATGTTAAATAGCTTTTATTCGTATGTATATATTGAATCCATTCTTTTTTATAAAAATCTAAATTGTCGATTAAAAACTGTGCTAATTCCCTCTTTGTATTGACTGATTGTATCATCGAATGACCCCCTGTATATGAGTTTGAATGCTGCAGTGTTTTCGTAAATGAAAGAAAAAAGGTCGTTCCAAGACCTGTCTCACTTGAGACGCTAATTTTTCCGTTGCTGCTTTGTATCGCATTAAAAACTTGTGCAAGACCCATTCCTTTTCCATCCTGTTTCAATGTAAAGAAGGGAGTGCCAAGTAAACGCAGCTTGTCTTTTGGGATCCCCATTCCAGAATCAGAGATGCTAAGATGAACACCATGAGCATCTTCATATTGTTCAAAGATTAACGTACCGCCTTCGGCCATCGCTTCAATCGCATTTTTTATTAAATTAAACAGCGCTTTTTTTATTTGATCCTTTCTGCCGCTGATCATAGCATTTTCATGTTCAAACTTCTTAATTAAATTTATATGATAAAGCTGGTTTTGAAATAAAAGTAAAATTGCTTCGATTTCTGAACAAATATTGAAGGTAGAATGTTTTTCTTGAGAAAACTCTGGCTTCGATACGCTCATTAAATCATTTAACGTTTGTATTGCCCTGTCCAATTCACTTTTAGCAATTTGAGCATATTCTTGATTAAAGCTTTGTTCCATTAATTGAAGAAACCCTTTTACTGCCGTTAAAGGATTTCTCACCTCATGAGCAATTCCGGCTGCCATTTCACCAATGGAGGATAATAATTGATTATTCCAGTTGTTATGTTCATGAGAGCTTTGTATATGACTGACATTAAATATGTATATATGAATCTTGTCTAGTCGTTGCTCTTTAAATGTACGGTGAAATAAAAAAAAGTGCGGTTGTGTATCAATGGTCACGATAAACTCATTGCATTTCCCCATAAAACATTCATGCAGCTTTGTCTTAATTTCATTATTTGTTATTCTGTGAAATAGATAACTAGAGTCACTCTCATCTAAACTTAATAGTCTTTTTCCTTCATTGTTTATTTTTTGAATGGCTCCTTCAGGATTGAGTTCAATCATTCCGTATGAAACTTGATTTGAGGAAGGCGATTTCATCGTTTTTGGGTCCCTCCCTTATTGAGCCATTTTACTGCTCTCACCTTCGTGCCACTGTTCATGATACTCGTAATTTCAAATTCGTCCATTAGGCGCTTCACTCCAGATAGACCCAACCCTAAACCAGTTTTAGAGGTGAATGATTGAGTAAAAATTTGGTCTAGGTTTGGAATCCCTGGACCTTGGTCAATGGCGATGATCTCAATGCTATAGGGAGGAATTGGATTGATTTGAAGCTCACCTTTACCAGCATAAAACACAATGTTTCGGGTTAGCTCCATAATAGAAACAATTAATTTAGTTTGTTGGCTTTTATTTAAGTCATACTCTTTTGCCACTCTTCTTCCTATTGTACTTGCCATGTATACATCATCTTCCCGTTCTATAGCAATTCTGTACAAATTAGTCTCAAATCCTTTACCTAAAATAGAAGTGTGAATATTAAGAGTATTTTAGCACACTTGTATACATTTACGACTACATTTTTTAAAAAAACAGGGGAAGTTTACTATAATTTTAAAATTAGGGGAGTTTTTCTTAACACTCGAAAAATACATAACAATTAAATCTGTTCCAACTGAACCAAATAGTCAGCAGAGACCACTTTTAACATAACTTTCATCCTAAACTCATATATTGAATTGGTTAAGTTTTTTCAGAAAAAGGAGTGACATGAGCATGAATCAAGAAACGTCGTCTTATGTGAGTCATATTGATCCTTACGTGTATCATACTCTTCAAAGTATTATCAAATCGATGGTTATCGTGGAAACAACAAAGGGGACTGTTTCAGGTAGTCTGAAATCTGTTATGCCTGATCACATTATCGTTGAATCAGGTGGATCTTCTTTCTTTATTCGCACACAACAAATTGTCTGGGTTATTCCTAAAGGATAGGAGGTAAATTCAATGTTTAAACGTGAGAATCGCCTGTTAATCAACCTTCCAATTCCAGATCATGGAGACCCGAATGCAGCTGCAGCCGTTCAAGAGCTTTTAGGCGGAAAATTCGGAGAAATGTCTACGTTGAATAATTATATGTATCAATCGTTTAACTTCCGCCAAAAAGATAAGCTGAAGCCTTTTTATGATCTTGTCGCAAGTATTACAGCGGAGGAATTTGGCCATGTGGAGCTAGTTGCCAATACAATCAACTTGTTATCGAGAGGCAATACATTCTATACGGGTGATCCAGATGTTGCACCATTACGAGAAGGAAAGGATAATCGAAGTACATATCATTTCATTGCAACCGCACAAACCGCTTTAGCTGGGGATTCGATGGGACGTCCTTGGACTGGGGACAATGTGTTTAATAGTGGAAACTTAGTGTTAGATTTACTTCATAACTTCTTCTTAGAGATAGGCGCTCGCACACATAAGATGAGAGTATATGAAATGACCGAGCATGAAACTGCCCGAGAAATGATTGGGTATTTATTAGTTCGTGGTGGAACACATGTGTTGGCCTATGCAAAGGCTTTAGAAATTGCCACAGGTGTAGATGTAAAGAAAATGATTCCAATTCCTGATTTATCAAATACAAAGTTTGACCATACTAGAAAATTTGAAGAACAGGGATTAGCAGACGTTTTGTATACTTGGAATGACGTCGGTGATTACGTTGATATTCGGCAAATATGGAAGGGGAAGAATCCAGAAAGCGGTAATCCACTCATTGTGAAAGAAGGTGCACCAAAAGGAGCACCCATTCCAAATTTAGATAATCTACCTGAGGAATTTGCCCCCGGAATCGACCCCGATGTATATGCAAAAATCGCAAAACGCTTAATGGAAAATCTATAAAGGCCACGGGGGCAGTCCCAGTGGCGAAGGAACAAGTAAACTGGAAAGTGTCCCTAAAACTCCAAATTTACAAGGATACTTTCTGTTATTTTCCCTCGGCATATCTATTCCCTATTAGGCTTAATTTAGCTAAACACTTTAATAAACACATGAAAAAAGCCCTCTTTATGGATCAGATGGCTTTTCTTTCGTTAGTAAAAAACATTAGGTCAAACCCATTGTCCCTACTATTATTCTTTTTTAGTTTTCATTTCAATAACGCTTTTGATAACCGGAATGAGTGAAACGATAATAATAGCTATCGTAACGAGGCTAAAATTTTCCTTAATAATCGGTATACTTCCGAAGAAGAATCCAGCTAATGTCATCGTAAGCACCCATAAAGCTCCTCCAAAAATATTAAAAATGACAAATACCCGAAAATTCATTTTACTTACGCCAGCTACAAACGGTGCAAACGTCCTAATGATAGGAATAAATCTAGCAATTACAATTACGATCGCACCTTTTCGTTCATAGAAATCTTGGGCCTTCAGTAAATACTTCTTATTAATTAATTTAAACCGATTATTTTCGAATACTTTTGGTCCAATATAATGCCCTATCCAATAATTAACCGTATCTCCGATGACAGCTGCAACGAACAAAATAGTTAACAGTAGCCAAATATTAAGGGAGCCTTGTGCTGCAATTGTACCAGCTACGAATAATAGTGAATCTCCTGGAAGAAAAGGAGTCACGACTAATCCTGTTTCACCAAAAACAATTAAAAATAAAATAAGATATGTCAAAGTACCATATTGACTTACAATTTCTAATAAATGTTTATCTATATGTAAGATAAAATCAATTATGCCTTTTATGACCTGCACTCTTTCTACTCCTCTACAATTCGACTATTATTGTTTTTTTTCAAATTACACATACTTATTATACTTCGTTACGAAGAAAAATTCTCTTCTAAACTATCTTGCAAATTTTAGTAAGGTAAAACAATAAAAAACGAATTAAATATTGACCACCGTCTAAATTGTTTATATTATATAAATATAGTATAAATTGTCTACACAATTTATACTCCGTTCACTCTAATCAAACAACTTGTGATAGTAGCAAAATGATAAAAATAAATTTAAAAAGGAAGATGGAAAATGGTTCGATTTGCGATTGCAAGTATTGGAGGATTTTTTCTTGTTTTCATAGAGATATACATAGTTGTCATCATAAAGGGCTATCATACGATTGAAATCGGCGGGCTTGGACCTTTTATAAATATATGGGCAATGAATTTTTTCCTTCTATATACGATTGTTTCCCATATCCAACTATGGCTTGCAGAGAAGGAAACAGCTAATAAAAAAACGTTTTTAAATTAGAAACGCTACTATTATTTAACTTTATTTTACTTTAGTACGTTAATAAACTTTCCTACTAACCTAGAACTTGTGATACATTCCTTATGCTAAAAATATATTATCAATATTCATAAAATAGTCACTTGAAATTTGGTATAGTTAAATAAACAATTTATTAACGGGATGTGATGTGAGATCGAGATGATTGTTGGGAGAGCTGCTAAAAAAAAATATCAAATGGAACAAAAAATATTCGAAGCGGGTATGAGTCTTTTTCAAGAAAAAGGCTTTATTAATACAACTTTGCAGGATATATGCGAAAAAGCAGGTGTGTCTAAAGGAACGATCTTTAACTATTTTTCCTCTAAAGAAGATATCCTTGCAAAGTTTGGCCGTAATCAAGCTATCGTATTGAAACAATTTGCTGACAAGCTTTCTCCATCTATGAGTACGAAGGAAAAAATTATCGCCGTTTTGCTAGAGGATATAAGATTAGTCAAAAAATCTGAATTCGATGCAAAAACCGCCTTAAAAGGGATTTCAGAAGGTGGAGAAGCTGTTTATCAGTTTGAATTGAAGAATAGAAAAGATTTGTCAAATATTTATAAAGATCTATTAATAGCTGGACAAAAATCAAAAACATTTAATGAATCTTTAATTGCAGATTTAATTGTAACGGTTTATTTTCATGTATTAGATACACATTTTTATCGTCATAATCGCCTGGCGGAAATTGAGGAATCTCTCATTGAATCTGTCAATATTCTATTTAATGGCATTAAAGACGCTTTTAATTAGAAAAGCGCAAGCGCCTTGCCCAGCGACGTAAAGGAAACAAAACGAGTAAAACGAGTTGATGTTGACTTATCGTAGGGAGAGGGAGGGCAGGCAAAATGCGCCACATCAGATGTAACACCCTCAAAGGCAGCTGCACTATCACTTGATGCAAATGTAAGGAATACAAATATTTTAAATGCTTTTGAAAAATCATATTTACATCAGAATATTGATAAAAGAAGAATGAAAGAATTTTGATTAAAAAGATTGGATGAAGCTTTATTTTGTGGTAGATGAAAGACAACCATTTTGAACAAAGATTGATCAAAATGGTTGCCTCTATTCTAATTGCTAATTTGATTTTTATAAAAAAGATTGATTGAAACTTTCGCTCAAACTAATCGAATAATTTTATTTAAAGCCACAATAGTTGTTTACTTTTTAAAGTAAGATACTCCACTATACTACTAATTATTTGAATAACGTTCTGATAGTTTCTTTTTATGCGATTGAAAAACTTCTTCTAGAGGGATATTGTACTTGTTTGCAATCACAATTAAATTACCTAATACATCCCCTAATTCTTCAGTTAACTCTTGTTTATTTTCCTCATAAGATCCCTTAATTTCATCAGGTCTATCCCTACCTATCTCAAGGGCTCTTATAGCTCGTGCAACTTCACCCGTTTCTTCTGCTAAAAAACCAATACGAATAAAAATGTCTAATTCAGACCAGCCCCTACTTTCATAATACTCCTTTACCCATTGTTGAAATTCAGTGACATTCATTTTCATCTAACCCCCAATTTAATATCTTAAGTTTAACAAAAAATTGAAAGTTTTATATAATATTTAATAGTTATGATTTAGGAGGGAATATATTGAAAAGGTTAGCCGTATTTTGTGGATCAAGTAATGGATCATCTGATATCTATATAGAAGCTGCAAAAAAACTTGGTAAAGAACTAGTAAAACGAAATATTGCACTTGTTTATGGTGGAGCGAGTGTTGGAGTTATGGGTGCTGTTGCAGATTCAGTTTTAGAAGAAGGAGGATATGTAATTGGTGTTATGCCTAGTTTTCTAGATGATAGAGAAATAGCCCATAAAAACTTAACAGAGCTTATCATCGTAGATTCTATGCATGAGAGAAAAGCGAAAATGGCAGATTTGGCAGATGGATTTTTAGCTTTGCCTGGTGGGCCAGGAACTTTAGAAGAGTTCTTTGAAATTTTTACGTGGGCTCAATTAGGACTTCATAATAAACCATGTGGGCTCTTAAATATTAATCATTATTATGATCCTCTTATTACGTTATTTAATCATATGTCAGACGAACAGTTTTTACATGAAAAGTACCGTACAATGACACTAGTAGATAGTGAACCAAAAGGGATACTTGATAAATTTAATACATATGAACCACCAACTGTAAAAACTTACATTACTGAAAAACAGATTTGATAGATAAAAAAACAGACCGATTTATTACCTTGGTCTGTTTTTCCTATTTAAAATGAAATTTTCCTTAAATCCATTTCCTATTCTAATCAAAGAGTAAAAACACACACTCTCCTAAAAGAAAGTGCTTCTACCTCATTTTCATCAGACAAATTACATTCTAATAGGCAAAGATTCGTAACTTTTTTATAAACATCGTGACTTTATTTTAAACATCGCATCTTTTTTACAAACAACGCGACTTTTTTACAAACAACGCGACTTTTTTTAAAATCCACAGCAAATTTTTGATATAAGAACTCACGGTGGATCAGCATGAAAAACCTAAAAAGATTGGAAAAATGTAAAATGAAATTTTATAAATGTTCAAATTGCAAAGGTAGACAAGAAGAAACTGAGTTTGGACAATGTGCAGATTGCGGTTATGAGGAATTAGTAAAAATTTCAGAAGAAGAGTTTGAAAAAATAAACTCTTCGCAGAAACTAATTTAGAAAAAGAGAAGATGAGAAAGAAAAGCCGACTTTAGTCGGTTTTTTTTATAAGCGTTTAAAACGCAAAGAACAATAGCTCTCTTACGAGAGCTATTGTTTATGTCCACCAATCATGCCAGCACGTTGTATAGCTGTACCACCTTTTGTATAGGATGCGGCTCTAAGAATGGCGGTTTTACCGTATTTATTTCGAATGCTAGACAATTCTCAAACTTTAAATATATAAATTCTGATATTATTAAAAAAACGAAGCATTCGCCAAGTCCTCTTAGCAGATGCTTCGTTTTTCTTATGTGTCAAACGGTTCGTTTTTAATAATACTTGCTTGATGATTTCTTCAAAAGAAACATTAAAATGATGATAATAGTGAATGCTGTTAAGGCTAAAAAAGGAATCGTAATGAAACCGAACCAATTAATATATTGGGCACTACATGGGACCCCATTCACACAAGGCTTTATCTCGGCAAAGCCAGGCACCTTTTGTATTAAATAATGATAGAAAGAAATAAGCCAGCCTATCAGTGCCATCGGCAGAACGAATTTTTTAATCGAAAAATCACTTTGGAATGTTCCGATTCCAAGTATGAGAACTAAAGGATACATTAAAATTCGTTGATACCAGCAAAGCTCACAAGGAATAAAACCTCTAATTTCACTAAAATACAAACTTCCAAGTGTCGCTACAATTGAAACGATCCAAGCTATATATAAATATATTTGATTTCTATTCCTCACTTGTCTTTACCTTCTAAAGCTTTTTCTATCAGACTTTTTATCTTATTATAATCAAATGGATCTTCGAGCATAGTACCATTTACCATAATACTTGGAGTCATTTGAACATCAAACTCTTCCACTAGCTTCGTGTCTCTATTTACTTCATCGATTACTGATTGATCCTGCATATCTTTCTTCAACTGTTCTAGATCAATCCCAGGAATCGTTCCTGCAATCTCATTAACCTTATCCATCGTTAACCATGGCTCATCATGATTTGCATTTGTTGGCTGTGCTTTAAATAGCTCTTTATTAAAGATCCAAAAGCTTTCTGGGCTTTGTTTATAAATTGCTTCAGCAGCTAAAGAGCCCACTTTCGATTCATCACCATGAAAAAGTACGTGGACAAACGAAAATTTAACATCTCCTTTATCAACATAATCTTTCATTAATTGTGGAAAATGCGTTTCACTCCATGATTTACATCCTGGACATTTATAGTCACCAAATTCAACAACCGTTACAGGTGCATCTAAATCTCCTAATATTGGCTGTCCCTCTAGAGATGGTTGTTTATTAAAGCTAATATCATTATTCTTTTCTGTGCTCTTATTATTTAAAATAACGAGAGCAGTCAAAGATGCAAAAATAAATAATGTAATAATAACGATGAATTTAATTGAAGAATTTTTCTTTGCCGTCATCTACTCTTCTCCTTTAATCTTTTAATCATATTTTTCCTCCCTATTTTTAGTATCAGTTTTTATTTTATCAAATTCGGAAAACTATTCAAAAGAATTGAGATAACATTTATCAAGGGCATGATTAGATAAATTTATAATTCTAGTAAAATCTCTATTTTTATTAAAAAGCACGAGCAGTAGCTGGATGAGGCATCCGGATTCTGCACGTTTTTTTAAGTGAAATAAAACATAACAAACTTCGTATTAGAGCCGATCATGATAGCATATGTTTGTACTTTTCACTATGTTTATACCTGATTATATGATTTAATATCAGTATCAAGTCTTAATTAATGTCAATGACTCATAATGTAAATAATGGAATTTAAGAATAATTATTAAAGGAGAGAAATTCATGTTCAATACGCAACAAATTCAAGAAATAATTCCACATCGTTATCCTTTTTTATTAGTTGATCGAATTCTCGAAGTAGAGGAAGGAAAACGTGCAGTCGGAATAAAAAATGTTTCTGCTAATGAAGCTTTTTTTAATGGTCATTTTCCAGGTTACCCAGTAATGCCAGGTGTTCTAATTGTTGAAGCATTAGCACAAGTGAGTGCCGTGATTATGTTAATGAAGGATGAAAATCGGGGAAAGATTGGGTTATTTGCTGGTATTGATCGTTGCCGTTTTAAAAAACAAGTCCACCCTGGTGACCAGCTACGTCTTGAAGTCGAAATAACAAGAGTTCGCGGTTTCATTGCTAAAGCTAATGCTGTTGCGACTGTAGATGGCGAAATCGCATGTGAAGCAGAAGTGACATTCGCTCTAAATGACAATACTAAAGGGTCATAATTAACACCTTACGCAGGAGAAGCTGTACAACTTCTCCTGCATAAGGTTATTTTTTTATTAAACTAAAACCCATTGGTTCAAGCTGATTTGCGTTTCATTATTGTCCAAAGGAAAATCCCAAAAACAACAACGATTAAACAAATTATGAGATACATAGCATCCAACTGCAGCACCCCATAAGCCACTAACACTTCTAGAAGCATAGCTGGGAGTTTTCCGAGTGTGGACGCTATAAAAAAATGCAACCCACTGATTGAGCTTACAGAAGCGTAAAACGTAACTAACCCAGATGGAATAAAAGGAATAAGCCTTCCTTGTAAAATGATTGCATAACCTATATTCTGACGGTGATTAAAAAGGCGCTCGAACCAGCGATTGTTAATACGCTTCTGAAGTGGCTGTTTAAATCCGTAACGATAAAGATAAAAAGTCACTTGTGCACCAAGAACTTCACCGACTGTTGATAAGATAAATCCATTCATCACACCGAAAACGGCGACATTAGCCGCCGTAATAAAAATGGAAGGGACAATCCCTAATATAGCTATGATTACTTGGAGCAATATACTGATCACAACGGCTAATCGTAGATCTACTGTCCCTAGGAAAGTGAGAATCCATTCCTGCATCTGTTCACATCCAACTCAACTTAATCTCAAGTATTCTAGCACCCTATCTAACCATTCATTCATATGGGCATGAAACAAGCTTGATTGCTCAATTTGCAAGTTATGACCAGCCCTATCTAAAATAGCAAATGTGGCTCTTGGAAAATGATCAAGAATTTCAAACGCATTTTTGTAGCCAACTACAGAATCTTGTTTTCCTAGCAAAAATACACTAGGTCTATCGAACGTAACCTTATCCAAGCTGAAAGAGAAGCCATATTTTTTCTGGACTTTAGTTAGAAATTCTTGATCAGCTATATGACAGCCAGCTAATACTTCATTCGAATATCGCTCCCAATTATATTCATCAAGAACAACTTGATTTGAACTGAAAGCCTCTACTTCTTCTTTCGTTAATTTCGTTAAAAACTCATCATCCGAATAAATAATTGTATGTCCTGGAAGCACTCTATCTTCTTTTCTAGGTAAAATCATCGGGCAAATAAAGGCAGCACCTAAAACTCTTTCTTCATGTTTCTTTATGACTCCTCTTGCGAGATAACCCCCATAAGATTCTCCAGCAATTAAATACGGTTCATTTGGGATTAACGTTTCGATAAAGTTTATGACAGCATCTAGCATTTCATCAGAGTTATTTATTTGTTCATATTCTTTCGTTTGACCCATTCCGGGAAGATCAATGTAGATACGTCTCCACCCATCCCGTTCTTTAAAAATCGGTTCCATACAGCCGCTCATTAATCTATGGTCTGGAGAAAACCCATGTATCATAATGATCGGCTTCCCAACCCCAAAATCTTCGTAGTAGAAATTAGCATGATTCACTTTACAAAATGGCATCCCCATTCACCCCAAAGTTCTATGATAAAAACTCATTCTATCTTCTTATATTTTTGATAAATGTACCATCCAATCATCGGTAATATCGATAAAAAGACAAATATGATCGCTAAATCTAAAAATAGATAATTGATTGAAAAGGTCGGTTTTTTTAGTTCAGTCAAATCTTTTAACGGATCAATGCCAATTGCCAATAATAACAGTGCAAAAACAAGTTCAAAGCCAATTTCTTTCATTTTCAAAATAATGTCAGGAAATTCAACGTCTTTCATTAATGACTCAAAAGGCAGTTTTTTATTTGAAAAGGAAGAAACCCAGCGATATACTAAAAATCCAATTAAATTTATTATTCCTAGTAAAGCAAGAGTTCCAATTGGGTAATGAAGGATATTTGAGAGGATTAGGATAATGATTCCGAACAATCCTCCTGCCCAAACAACAATAGTTGCTTTTTTAACAAATCTATTTTTCTCTATCTTTTCATTCATGAATAAAAAATTCACCTCGATTACGATGTTCATGCCGTCGTTTGGAGCAACAAAAAAACCCCCGCCTATCTCTCAATCATAGACAAACGGATGTACAAACTCAACTAGAATTGGGATTATTTAACGTTTTTTAAGAGAGCAATGCATTGTTAATCGAATGATTGACAGTTAGCTAGTACAGCACTTCAATTCTCTAGCAAATAAACTTTATCATTTGAATCATAAATAATCTGAATGCAATCTCCAACTTGTGGCGGTGCAAGTAAATTAGCAATCATTTTAATTTCTTTTTCAATAGTTTCAAACCGATAGGAAAAGGTAATTTGAAGCCTAACTTCCGGCTGTTCATTAATCGTTAGGCCAGTTTGTTTTACAGATCGAATGATTAAAGTAGCTTCTTCCCCAACCTCTTCAAGAATCATTTTAATTTAAGAATGATCTCGATTAAAGCGTACATTATGAAAATATGATTATAAGATAAAAACTCCATCCTCTCCTATCTTATGTGATGGAGAAAAAGGCGTTTATTGTTGTTCAATCTTTACATTCTAAATAATTTCCTCAAGCATTTTACCTGTTAAAAAGGGAGCAAGCACCGTTACTTTCAAAGGAGCATCTTAATAGAGATTAAAAAAATCCAGATTTTATAATTAAACTGTTTTCTTAATTATTTTATAATCAATTCGAAATAAACAATTAAAATAAAAGTGGATATGCTATACCTAAATGGACGGAATTATTAAGGTCTAGTAGAATATAACTAATGCTAAGAGAAGAACCTACATGATTAAGAGAGCGTTGTGTCTTTACATAGAAGTTCAAGCAACAGATCGTGCAGTTTTACTAGAAAGGAAGTCCTAGCATCCTCCATTAAATTTAAGATTTCTTGTGTACATCGTTAAATAAAAGCATTTTATTTACACACTAATAACTTACATTTTCGTATAGTTTTGTATTCAAAAAAAGAAACGCTCATGGCATTTCCTTCTTTTGGATATTAATTATGATTTTGTTACGCAGTCATAAATTGTTTCACCAAATCTAAATTCATTGGACTAATTTATAAATAGTGTTGTAGT
The DNA here is from genome assembly GCF_046351715.2 of Cytobacillus sp. Bva_UNVM-123. Lineage (NCBI taxonomy): Bacteria > Bacillati > Bacillota > Bacilli > Caryophanales > Bacillaceae > Cytobacillus > Cytobacillus sp. Bva_UNVM-123. The sequence goes on along the minus strand of NZ_CM177772.1, from coordinate 408,332 downwards.
TCTTTCACTTTACGTAAATTACTTTTACAAAAATATTAAACTTTCATTGTTCCGTTTTACTTGTCAATTATGACTATCTATCGACTACAACCAGATAGATGGTTATTATACTAGTTACTTAATGCGTATTGAGTGTTTATATTAATTGTCTTGTTGCAGTAATTTTCATTGTATAGATCATGAGATATAATAAACACTATTTTTTCCTTATAATCATCTAATAATGTTTTGTAAATCAATTCTTGACTCTCTTTATCAATATTACTTGTTACTTCATCTAAAATGATTACATCAAAATCTTCTACTAACAGTCTAGAAAGCATTAATCTTTGTTTTTCTCCTCCGGATAAATTCGTACCATATTCATATATTTTCATATCTAATGTATTATCATTTTTAAAAATAGATTTTAATAAATTAGAGTTTTCTATTTTATTCCAGTCAATATTCAAACCTTCTTTTCCAAATAAAATATTCTCTTTTATTGTAAAAGGCAAAATTGCTGTATCCTGTGAAAGATAGAAAATTTTATCTCTTAGACTGTAATTATTTATATCTCTTATAGGAGTGCCATTTATTAAAATACCTTCAGATTCTCGAAACTTTAACAGTAGTTTCATTAAAGAACTTTTCCCTGCCCCTGAAGCACCTTTTACAAATACAACATCTCCTTTTTTAAATTCATTATTAATATTATAAGAAATATGCCTATCTCCTATATTTGAAACAATAGAATGGAGTGCTATTGAATTAATTTCATCAAGTTTTGTCTCACCATTCAGCTCTTTTTCTGCTAATAATTCATCTGTAATAAATTCTTTAGAAACTTGTATATCCCTGAATTCTAAATTTACATTTGTAAAACCTTGAAGTGCCATAAAAAAGATAGGCAGTATAATACTAACAATAATTAAATCATTAACAGACGTTTGATTTGTATAAATCATATAGGCTAATATAAAGAATAATAAATTTTGCACAAAATTATTGATTAATCTAATTATCAAACTACTACTTTGACCAAATTTATTAACCTTTGCCCTCGTATGATAAATTCTTTCCAATGATGGCTCAATTAATCTATTAATACGCTCGATATCGCTCTCTTGTTTTATCATATCCACATTTTTAAAAACAGAAATGAGCTCCTTATAACCTTGTGCGGTTTCCTTTTGCATTATCATACTTTTCATATGCAATTTCTTGTTAATAGATTTAAATCCTAAATAATTTAGGGGAATCAGGAACAATAACATAAATCCTAATAGTATGTTGATTTCAAATATAAGAAAAAGAGATACCATAATAATAATAATATTACTAATAATCCCAACTAAACTGTTAGAAATAAACATGTAAAAAGAATCTATAGTTTGTCCTATTCTTTCAATTAAATAAGTAGATTCTTTTGAGAGAATCGAATCATATTTCATTTTATGAAGTTCCCCATATAGGTTTTTAGCATAATTAACATTGAACTTCTTAGCAAAATTTTCTCTTATAATCACCATAAATATTTGTATAGCATATGTAAAAAACATAAATATAATAATTACCGTTAAAGATTGATAATTCAATTGGTAATTCTCTTTGAAAACGTTAGATAATAATAATGGAACAGAAACCGTTAATAGAGCTGTAAAAAGAGTCAAAGAGAAAGTAACAATTACGAAACCCATATTATTTTTAATCAAACTCTTCAACTTCTAACTCAACTCCCTTCAAAATATCCCTAATTCTCACATTCTTATAATGAAAGTACGGTGCCACATATGGATTTTCATCTAAATAATTATTAAATATATATTTGTATTGAGGTATTTTAATAAAGTACTTACCTAAAGAAAATACATTCGTTACAACGTCTTTTCCACCTGTTTTTTCACCTATTAAAACACTATTTGGATATGCGGTAAACAAAGATTTAATAATTACTTCGGCAGAACTTATAGTATTATTATTACATAAAATTGACAATTTTTTAAAACCTATTTTTTCAGATTGTTTTGAAGTTACTTTATATTTATTATTATTTCTATCCTTTAAAAATAGAATAATATTTTGTTTTGAAATAAAATACTCTAAAAATTTAATAGCATTGATAAAAGAACCACCTTGATTATCCCTCAAATCTATTACTAGTAACTCTGTTTCATTATTTTGATTAAATATTTTATCTAAAAAACTTATATCACTTAGATCACGTAGCTTAATTAAGAGATTTTTTTTTACAAATTTAAATTCATTTTGAATATACTCGTTATTAAGTATAGGACTCATTAAAGTAATATTTCTTTGTACTCCTTTTTCTGTTTCTAAACCAACTTCATAAAAATCTCTTGGAGAAATAAGTTCTTGTAACACATTATTATTATTATTTATTGATATAATTTTAGAGTTTTCAATAACTTCTTTATAATTGGAATTATTTCTAGTTATATGAAGCCCCGTATTTTTTATCTCATATTCAATGCCTAATAAGTCGAAAATATTCCAAAAATATTTTTTATCAAAGGAGATTTTCAAATATTTATCATTTTGAAAAAATATATTATGAATAGGGTCACTTATTTCAGAATAGCGATAAGTATGTAAATAGTTTTTTTCAAGAAGATTTTGAATATCTTTATGCATACTTGACTAAAATATTTTCTAATTTATTCATAGCTATTCTTTTTTGGAAACCACATAACACTTCATTACTTACATTAATATCTCCAAATAGATTATCTGAAATAGCACTACAACCACCACCACATAAATATTTAATACTACAAGTTTCACAACCTTTAATATTTAGAACTGTTCTCCTTTGAAATTGAGAAGTAATTGATGATTCTTTTAACTTTTGTAGCCAATTTTCTTCTTTAATATTAGCAATTCTATATTTGGAGTTTATTAAAGTTTGACATGGATAAATAGTACCGTCGGAATCAATAGCAATTATTTTAAATGAAGCGCCACAAAGACTACTATTTAATGAACAATCTTCACCATCTAATGGAAAACAACTCAAGTCCGGTATATATGGCATTTCTTCTAATTTATTTGGAATGAAAGGTACTAAAATATGATTCATTTTCAAAATATTTCGTGTGTAATCCTCTACATCTTTCCAATCATTTTCGTTACTTTTTGAAGAAACTGAACGTATCGAGAATTTATGTTTATGTTCTAAAGGAATATCTTCTAAATTTTTCAAAAGAAAGGGAATGTTTAAACCGTCTCTTAGATTATTTTTTTCATTTAGAGTATCTAAACTGATAATAAAGTTATCTACATAGTTTAATAACTCCATTCTTTCATTAAGCAACATGCCATTAGATAAAATATAAGTACGTAAATCTAATGATTTTGCGTGTTTACAAATTTCTACAATATCTCTTCTTAATAAGATTTCTCCTCCTGTAAAATTAATAGTTTTTACTCCCATTTCAGCAAGATTAAATAAAATCTCTTTTACTTCACTTGTAGATAATAAATCTTTTTTATTTAAATTTTCTTTGTTATAGCAATACGAACATTTTAAATTACATCTTTGAGTAACATGAAAATACACAACTTTAATTCCTACCTCTGTATCTCTATTATTAAGAATTTCAACAAATTTATGTTTTTCATATTCAAATTCATCTCTTATTAAAACACCATTTTTAATCATAACTTCAATTTCATCTTTACTTAAAAATGCTAGTTGATTACCAGTAAACTCTTTTATATCTTCACAAAATAGATTATGATATGTAATTTCATTAATAATTAGAGCCTTATTGAATTCAGAATTGTATACTAGATAATCTTGATTCTTATTGATAACTATTAAATCGTTTGATAACTTCATTTTCTTCTCCCCCTCAAATATAAATATTAATTACTACTATCTTGTAGATAGTAGTAATTAATAAAGTATAGCTAATTGGAATTTGACAATATTATTTTGCTCTTATGCTCCGCCACCACTTCCAATTTTTTCGCCACAAGCACAAGCACAAGATTGTAATTCTTGCATAATTTCTAGCGGTAACTCCTTTATGTTTGTCATGAATTTCACCTCTTTTCTGAAGAAAATATAAATTCATTATGCTCCACTACCTTTTCCTGTGACACTTCCACAAGCACAAGCACAAGATTGTAATTCTTGCATAACTTCTAGTGGTAACTCCTTTACGTTTGTCATGAATTTCACCTCTTTTCTTGCGGAAAGTATTTTCTTATTAATCAGATAATTTTTCTGTAAAATACTTCCTTATTAAGTACAAGCCTATCGTAACATTTAGTTTTTACAAAAAAAAGATTATTTGGATAATATTCACAATTTATTCTTTAATACTATTCTCATTTTTCGAATAGTAAAAATACTATCGCTACATATATAATTGAGATAAAATTTAGTTAAAATAAATACTGATTACTATAAAATGAAATCTTGCTACATTATTCATTTCATTTCTCTCACATCAAACATAAAATAAGGTATTCCTCTTTTTTCTACTATTGAGATGAATACCTTAACTAGATCTATATCTTTTTAAAATCTAAATAAATTTCTCAAGCATTTTACTTTTTAGAAAGGGAGCAAGCTGTGCAATCACTTCCATATTTATTTGCCCCTGTAATGCTGCATTCAATAGTTTTTCTAAATCTACATTCGATAGAAAAGGAGCTAATCCCCCTAACCGATCTGCATCAAGTTTTCCATCAATCGATTGATTGACAAGATAAGATAATGTTTCCTGACCAATAAACGGTACAATGGAGGAAATAATGTCCCATTCTAACTTGTCGCTATCTATTTTTTGAACAAGCTTTCTTGACTAATAAAGGGAGCGAGCTGTGTCAAAATAGTTAAGTTTAGGTACTGTTCTTCCAGTCCCTCTGACACTCATCTAATGTACTAGTCTTTACAATCGGTGCAACAGAAACTAGTTTTTCAATATTTGCTTTGCCTTCATTAATTAAATGTGTGGCTTGTGTTGTCTTGTTTTCAGCAATAGCGTTTAATAGCATCTCATTAGAGGCACTTGCTTCATCTTTTGTTTCTTCACCTGCGTTCATCAAATTTAAGATCGATTTCTCAAATAATTGTGCAAGCTTAGGAAACATAGTTGCTCAACTAACAGTTGAATAGTGCAACGAAAGGAGAATTTAATGTTTAAATACGTTCTAGTGAAGAGGTTGCAATAAAAAGGGGGAAATCTCCATATTTTCAATATTTATTGAGGAAAGTCGAAGATCAAGCAGACTTTGAAGAAAGTTGGGGTTGCTTATTTGAATTAGAACAAGTGATGCCCAATGTAGACTTTTCGACAAAGGACATCCTGTTTTTAGGAGTTTATGAATCTAGTACTTGTCCTTCTAAAATTGATAAAACAACTTTAAAAAATAATGCAGTAATTTTTTCTTTATTTTGCTTCCAGCATTGCCATAATCTCATCAATCACCATTTCTGGTTCATCATGATGAATATAATGTCCACTGCGTCCAGCTATTCGCTGCTTACTGGAGGTCGATAGCCGTAAGAATTCAGCTTGCAGCCTTTGCTCAATTTCTAATATCTCTTGAGAAGGCCATTCCCCTTCACCCATGTCTGGCAAACCTCTTGTAATAATCGAAAGAGGAATATCACTTTCTTGGAAATGGTCTACAATTTGCTTATAGCTCTGAATCTTATCGATTTTCTCACTATTTAGCATTGGGTTCTCGTAATATTCCCTATTTCCTGCAACTAGTTTTTCAGGTAAAACCTTTTCATATGCAAACTCTTTATATTCAGGAGCAGCATCAACAAGTACGATCCCAGAAATGAACCGCGGATAAAGACTTGCATATAATCTAGCGATCAAACCACCAAAAGAATGCCCTACCAATATATAAGGAGGTTCTAAATCTAGCACTAGTAATAATTCGGAAAGCTCCTCGACGAGATCTCGACAAGTTCGTGGGACAGGCGCTTTTTGGCTCTTGCCAATATTCGCTCTATCATAGGAAAGGGTTGATGCTTCCTGCGATATCCTATCTTGAATCTCATTCCAAGTCTCGCAGCTATCACCTAATCCAGCAATGAAAATAACACTCAGATCACCCTTCCGTGAATATTTACAATACAGTCTTTGGTTATTTTGTATATTAATAAATTTTTTGCATAGTATAGTCACTGATCATCACCTAGTTAAATTATAAACTATTATTGCACCACTATTGTACTTTCCTCAGATATAGGGTGCTCTTTAATTAATGTTGTTAATACTACTCCAATTGCTAATAATGCTGCGCCCATCCAAAATGCAGAAGAATATTCTCCTGTCAATGATCTGAAGTAACCACCTAGAAATACCCCTAATGCTGCAAATATTTGATGGATGAACCAGCTAAATCCGAGAATACTTCCCATTGCGTTTTTCCCAAATTTATCACCAATTACGCCCGTAACAAGTGGGATAATCGGCATGGAAGAGATTCCATATACGACAGCAAAAACATACAGTTGCCAAATGCCCGGTGACACAGCAAGCCATATAAAAGCTAGAAGTCTAACGATATACAGAATAACGAGTAAATTCTTTTTCCCCATCACACGTGTCAACTGACCTGTAATCCACATCGAAAATGCACTTGCCAAGGCGGCGATCCCCAGTAGCTGACCACCAAGTGATTTTCCTCCCCCTAAGTCAACTGCAAAATTAGGAAGGTGCATAGCTACTAAGTATAAAGTAAATCCACAAGTAGCAAATCCTAAGGTAGCAATCCAGAACTCCCTACTTCTTAATGCTTCTGATAATGAAGCACTTTTAGTAGCCGTAAATAAAGAAGTAGAGTCTCCATCTGGCATTTGATTAACATCTATCGGATTATTCTTTATGACAATTAATACGGATGGAACGACAATAACGAGCATGATTAACCCGAGTACTATAAAAGCCGTTTGAAAACCTGAACTAGCGATTAAAAATCCTGTTAGCGGCAGCAGTATAAGCTGACCAATATTCATTCCCATAGAACTTCTCGAAAGCATGTTGGCTCGTTTTTTAACGTACCAGCGAGAAACTAATACAGAGTTTGCCATCGATCCACAACCAGCGAAACCGATAGCTGTCAGTATTCCATAATAAAGAAAGAATTGCCATAATTGCGTAATTGTTGCTGAAAGAATAAACGCGATCCCCATTAAAGCTGCACTACTTGCAATGACAGATTTCGGCCCAAATCGATCAATCAATTTCCCCATTACTGGCTGAAAGATTCCCCAAGTGATCATATTAAGTGAAACGGCTAAGCTCAAAACCGTTAAATCCCAACCATATGTATCATTTAACGGAGCAAAAAATTGTCCTGCTGTTAAATTTAAGCCAAATGCGCCCATCAGCGTTAAGAAAGTAACTACCACAATTTTTGAACCTAAAAAAGATTGTCGCATAGAACCTACCTCCTTTTAAATTAACCATTAAAAATGGTATTTAGTAGTTAAATCATAACTTGTTATGTTTAACCTGTCAATCGTGTTATAATAGGTTAAAAATAAAAAGGCAGATGATTTAAGTGGCAGATGGAGTAAAGTTTCCACTCATTTCAGGACAAATTTCTCTCGATTTAGTAAATACAAATGTGGTTCGACATGGAACCCGACATGATTTATTAGTAAATCCAGGGCATGTCATCGCATGGTTTCACACGTTAACGAAAGAGAACATTTTAATGAAAGAGCAATTTAGTGAGGTTATAGAGGACTGGGCAGAAGAAGCACTGCCAGCTCTACGTGAAGTACGTTCATTTCTTCGAGAATTTTTTGAAAAAATGGCGGATGGAAAAGAGCTGCCATCTAATTGGAGCACTCATTTAGAATTATTAATTAGACAAGCCCCCTTTTCTTTTCAATTGCTGGATGATCAATTAATTCCGGTTCCAATCGGGAAGCCTGCAGATGCAATCGTTTCATTAATTGCATTCGATACCTTAAAACTATTTACATCGGGTCAATTAAGCCATATCCGTCGATGCGCAAATCCAGATTGTGTCTTGTTATTCATTGATACACGTGGTAGGCGTAAATGGTGTTCAATGAAAATATGCGGGAATCGGGAGAAAGTTACCCGCCATCAGCAACGGAAAAAAGCTTGAGCATTTTTATTGGCTTTGTTAAAGTTTATTGTTGATATTTCCATCTTGTTGATTGGAGTGGAAGGCATGAGACTCCTGCGGGAGTGCGAGTCAAAGGGAGACCCCACAGGAGCGACAGCGACGAGGAGGCTCCCGGATCGCCCGCGGAAAGCGAATGCCTGCAGCGGAAATCAACAGCAATGTTTAACATAGCCTTTTTATTAAAAGACAAATTGATAAACTTGGACATGACTATAACCTTGAGGAAATGAAGCACCTCAAGGTTATTCTATTTTATGAAATGCAACATCTTGACTTTCCCGTATACTGGAGGGTCTATACTCAAGCAAGCAAACGAATTGGAGGGGTTCAGTTGTTCAAAATCAGTGAATTTTCTATGCTAAGTAAGGTTCCTGTAAAAACTTTACGCTATTACGATCTAATTGGAATATTAAAGCCAGTGAATACCGACAAGGATACTGGATATCGTTATTATTCTGCAGAACAGCTTCTTGAAATAAACCGAATCTTTCTATACAAAGAATTAGGTTTTACTTTACAACAAATTTCTCAGCTCCTTCGTGAAGAAATATCTTCAGAGCAGATTCGGGGAATGTTTAGACTTAAAGAAAGTGAGATTCAGCAGTTACTAAATAGAGAGCAAGCAAAACTGACTCGCATTAAAGAACGCATGCAGCTAATTGAAAGAGAAGGCTGTGTAGAAAGAGAACAAGAAATTATTATTAAATCAGTTGAAAGCAAGCAACTCATTTCTTTTGCTTCTCATGGTGCAGTAGAAGACATCCCTTCTCTCTTTCAGATGCTTGATCAATTGCTAGAGAAACATAACCGCACATTGATAACAGGGCCTCAAATCGTTTTATGGAGAGAATCAATTGAAAAAGAGGGAGACTTTGAATTTGAAGTCGGATACTCAATCAAGCGAGATATTTCTTCCCTTCCAAAAGAACTTCATCTGCGTGATTTGCCGGCCGAAGCAGCAATGGCCACGCTTCTCTTTCGTTCTGATTCAACCTTTGCTCAAACAGCCTGCATCGATTTAGCCACATGGATTGAAAAAAATGGCTATCGGATAAAAGCAGATCAACCTGGCAGAGAAGTATATTTACCTTTGTCTGAGGAGCAAGAAGGCAGCGTGATCGAAATTCAAATTCCGATTGAGCCATAAAGTAAGCTAATTTCTTGAAGTGGGCTTCTTACTTCCGATTAATCTGTAATAAAACGAGACTCACTTTTTTGGTTACATTCCTCCAATTCGTTGCCATTACACTTGAGGAGAGATGTTTCATTGAAAAACAAAACGATTGTTTATTTACTTGCCCTTGCCGTTTTTTTAATCGGAACGATTGAATATATTATTACAGGAATCATTCAGATGATAGCAACAGATTTAAGTGTATCTACATCTGTTGCTGGTCTTCTTGTTACTTCATTTGCTCTTTCGGCAGCAATAGGATCCCCTATTGTCATCGCTCTGACTATTAACTTTGATCGCAAAAAAGTATTGCTATTGATGCTTACCCTTTTTATCCTGAGCAATATGATTACCTATTTTAGTAACTCTTATGACATGATCCTTTTTACACGAATCCTACAGGGATTAAGCGGAGGAGTTGCCACCGTTGTAGCAATGGCTGTCGCTACTCGACTAGTTGAGGAAGAAAAAAGAGGAAATGCTATTGGGATTATCTTAATGGGCCTAAGCAGTTCCCTCGTTTTTGGCGTACCGATCGGAACATTTCTTAGTGATATCATCGGATGGAAATTCTTATTTATCTTAATTAGCTTATTAACACTTATTCCACTTATCGTTGTTTATAAAAGCGTTCCTACGATTAAGGAGCAAGAACCTGTCACGATTAGTAGGCAACTTCTCATTTTAAGAGACAAAAGAATTGTAATTGCGGTTATTGTGACACTTTTATACGTAGGAGGCTACTCCACGTTATTCACTTATTTAACACCCTTTTTACAAGCTTCATCAAGCCTTACAATAACGGAAATTAGCGCCATATTGCTGTTGGCGGGTATTTGCAGTTTTATAGGCTCAAGGGTCGGGGGACTTGCAGCGGACAAAAAAGGTCCTAAGTTTACAATTTATACAGGGCTAACCATACAAGTTTTAACCTTACTTTTTCTAACGAGTATTGGTGGGAGTTTAGTTGGCATTATTACCGTCATCATGATTTGGATGTTGGCTACATGGAGTACATCTCCAGCCCAGCAGCTCTATTTAGTCACTCTCGTACCGAAATCTCCTGATATTGCCTTAAGTGTGAACACATCTTTCATCCAATTTGGATTCGCCTTAGGCTCAAGTTTAGGAGGTCTAGTTATAAACCATTCATCTATATTAAATCTTAGTTGGATGGGAGCTGGTATTATCGTTCTTGCTTTACTAATGGCGATGATATTATTTGCTTTTGAGCGAACTGCTAAACATAATCAACTCGCTAATAACCGTTAGTAGCTATCAATTGTCTATAGAGCCTCAACAACATTTGCGCTGACACACATATTGCTCTAAAAATTACCATTCGAGTTAATCAATTGAGTAAGTGACATCCGCAGCACGCCATTAAAAAATTTGGGCTTGTTGCGGATCACTTTTCTTCTTTGTGGCATCAAGATTGATTGGATGCCTGGGACTCACTATGATTAGAAGGATGGCAGAAGCAATCTAACGTGTGGTCATTTACCATCCCTACCGCTTGCATATAAGAATAACAGATTGTACTGCCGACAAATTTAAATCCATCTTTTTTTAACTGCTTGCTCATATTAAGACTGATTTCGTTTGATACCGGTACATCCTGTATAGTTTTCCAATTGTTCACTATTGGTTTATGGTCGACAAAACTCCATATATAAGCAGAAAATGACTGATATTCTTTTTGAATTTTTAAGAATGCCTTTGCATTCGCAACAACACTATGGATTTTCAATTTATTACGCACAATACCTTCATTTTCTAGTAATGACTGTAATTTTTCTTCTGTGTACGTAACAATTTTCTCTGCGTCAAATTGATCAAATGCTTCTTGATAATTTCCTCTTTTTTGTAAAATCGTCCACCAGCTAAGCCCCGCTTGTGCCCCTTCCAAGATTAGCATTTCAAACAGGAGCCTATCATCGTAAACAGGTACTCCCCATTCTTTATCATGATACTCCATATAGAGGGGCTCACTAGTTTTTACCCATGCACATCGATTACTAATAAGTAACACCGTCCTTTATCATTTCTAATCAATATCCTAATTGTATTGTACTAAATAATAGGAGGGCCAACATCACAAATTGAAACCGTTAATAGGCAAATTTTGATTGAAATACATATTAATCGTTTTATCAGCCAATTTAGCTAGTTTATCAGCCATCCTCATTCATTTATCAGCCAAGTTAGGTTATTTATCAGCCGAATTCGGCCTTTTATCAGCCAAAGCCCCCATAAAATGGATAAACAAGTATTTCTATCATAAAACAAGCTACAACTATATTATTCCATTCACAGTGAAGTCAAATCATAGAAGGATTTATCCTTTAAGAGATGGAAATAGTATGTAAAAAATTTATAGAGGCTTGGTGATTTTATGTTAAATCAATCTCCTTATGTTTGTCGAGTAGAATGGGGAAAGCGCGGGGCAAGAGAAGCTGCTGAACGTGGGGACATTATCATAATTGTTGATGTCCTTAGTTTTTCATCAACTGTCATATCAGCTTTAAACTACGGAGCAATCATATATCCTTCCCCTCCCCATTTAAATGGGAAAGATTTTGCAGAAAAAATTGGTGCTGAATATATCTTAGGAAGAGCCGAAGCTGCTAAAATAGGAAAACCGACGTTATCCCCTGTTTCTTTTAATCAAGAACACTATAAAAAGAAGTATGTTCTTACTTCACTTAATGGTGCATTTTGTACTTGGATCGCAGCTAAAGTCCCTGCTCTCCTCATTGGTTCTTTTCTTAATGCTTCATCAATTGCTTCCTATGTAAATCAATTAAGATTAAAAATGAAAGTAAATATTACGGTTGTCCCCTGTGGAGAACAATGGAGTGATGTAAGAGAATATGAAGATATTCTTCGTCCTTCCATTGAAGATTATCTAGGTGCTGGTGCTATCCTTTCTAACTTAGAGGGTGAAAAATCACCTGAAGTAGAAGTATGTATTGGTGCATTTCAAAGTGCGAAACAAAAATTAAATGAATTCATTTGGGACTGTGGAAGTGGACGGGAATTACGTGAACGAGGATTTGAAGATGATGTAAAACATTGCAGCCGCTTAAACGTTTATCAAACAGTTCCAATTTTGCATAAAGACCATTTTATCAATGCCATTTAATCATACTAAAGGTTATTTATCGGTAATTTGATAAGTAAGAGTTTCCCTTATGGGTAGAAAATCGAGATCTCATTCATTGTCTATTAAGTATAAATTAGAAAGATAGCTAGACAAATTAATCAGAGTAACAATAAGTAGAGGTGAAGAAAAATATGGTGGATTGTCAATTTCTTTTAACAAGCTGGGAGGAAATTCTCCAAAAATTACAGAACAATCACGGTAGTGTCTATCCAATTAAAATAGGAAAAAAAGCAACGATACAGGAGATAGAAGCTAAAGAAAAAGAGTTAGGATATTCATTACCACCTTCGTATAAATACATATTACAAAACATCGGAAAATCACTTTCATTTTATTACTCCTTTTCTGAAGATACGATGATTCCAAGAGAATTTAATGAAATATTTTCTGGAGAGATTAATTGGGATATAGATTACCTTCAAAATTTAGAAGCATTAGCAGACGATCTGATGGAAGATGGCGAAGATTATGGAAAGACACTTAGAGGGAAATTAGAGTTTTCTCATGCTGGAAATGGCGATGTGTATGCATTTGATATGTCTGTTGAGAGCGAAGAGAAACCAGTAATTTATTGGGATCATGAAGAAGATACCGTTACATATATTGCAGATTCATTTATTGATTATTTATTAAAGATCACAGAACTAGGGTGTATTGGCAGTGAGAAATGGCAATTTGAATACTTTCTAAGTAACGTAGGCTTAGTAACGTCAAGTCCTGCAGCAATAAAGTGGAAACATTGGTTTACATCATTTTCAGAGACTACATTAAATGATGTGAAAAATAATATGGAACAACTAATAGCTTTTGTTGTTTATCGTAATAGTCTGGATGGCGAAACACTCAGTCTTCTCCAGAAGTTTAATCGAAAAGAGTTGTTTGACTTCTGTTTAGAAGAATTAAGCAAAAAGGAAGCATTTAGTGAACAAAAGATTATATGTGAGATAATCGGAAGAATTTTTGGAAAAGACGCAGAGACTTGGGTTAGAAGTCTATGGAAAAATAAACAAAATGCTATGGATGCTAGATTACGTTCCTTCCTCACATCAATGTGTATGAGTAAGGATGAGGGATTACGTTTAGTATTTGATTATCTTAAGCAAGTATCTACTAAAAAGATAAATGGCTATGAAGCTCTCGTCCATCTCATGGATTTTCATTCAAGAGATGTCATCCCATGGATGGAAAATCATCTTACATTTCCTGTGACAGAAGGCTGGGACGAGCTCTTCGTCAAATCAAACTTTTCATGGGCTGACTTAAAAAGGTGGACCCTGCTAGATGAAAAGCATGAAGTAACAGTCATACATGCTTTAGAAATCTATACAGACGAGAAGAATTCAAGTAAACCTCCTCATATAATAGTAGATTTTCCAACACAAGCGAATTTCCTAGATTTTCTTATAAGCTTACGAGATAAACAAGTATTAAAAAAACGGATTATGCTTGTGGAAAAAATCATCCAAAATATAAATGTATTTTCTAAAGGAGAAAACGATGCAAGAAACGATTGAAGAAATCACACAACATATGAGCAGCAGAGCAGTTGAATAGGCTAAATCTTTCAGTAAGGTTTTTAACTACTCAGAGGAAGATATTAAACATTTAGATGAGATACTAGATTATTATTCAAATGATTTAAAGGATAGTGCCCTTGAAAATAAAACCATGCCAACTGAAAATCAAATTTATTCCTTGTCTTTAATATGGGGAAGCTATTTAGGTCAACTGTTAAAAAAACAGTGAATCCTGCATTATGCTGGGTTGAAGAGGATGTATTTGGTGATGGAGAAATCATTCATCTTAAAGATGGCGAAAATAGAATTTCCCCAATTGATAAAGTTCGTAAAAGGTTAATGAATGGAATCGAAGACAATATTATTTCTTTTTATGAAGTGATTAAACAAGATATTAAGCGCTAAGTTGCTGTGGGATCTCTTTTTATTTAAATAAGTCAGCTTTGATAAAAACGCAAAAATAAGTGCTATGATAAATTCCGAGGTGAGGAAAAATGAATGAAGAAAATGCTATTTTAGGAAAAGTTGTAGCCGTTAGTTCGAGTAGCAAACACTTATTTAGTAAAGAAAATAAACAAAGTATTAACTTAGTTGAAGGGTTTGGGGTTGAAGGTGATGCTCATTTCGGGTCTACTGTTAAACATCGTTCAAGAGTCGCACAAAACCCTAATCAGCCTAATTTAAGACAAGTGCATTTGATTCATAGTGAGTTGTTCGATGAGTTAAAAGACGCATTTACGATTGAACCTGGACAAATGGGCGAAAATATTACAACCTTTGGAATAAACCTTCTAGATTTACCTACTGACACATTAATGTACATTGGTACAACAGCAATCGTCAAAATAACAGGTTTGCGAAATCCTTGTGCGCAAATCGATCATTTTAAACCTGGTCTTTTAAAGGCTGTATTAGACAAGGATGCTAAAGGGAATCTCATCAGAAAAGCAGGAATAATGGGTATCGTCTTACAAAGTGGAGAAGTAAAACCTAGTGATTCAATTCGTATTACATTCCCATCAAAGCCATATAAAAAATTGGAACGAGTTTAATCGAAAGCTAAAGCCTCCTGTTAAAATAGTAATTTACTTACATATTCTAAGGGGCGAGTATTTATGTATGACGATAAAGAGCATTAATCTACGAAAGGATTAATGCTCTTTTTATTGAATATAATGTACGTCAATAATATGAAAAGGATCAGCACTTACTATGAAAAAAGAATGGGATATTTTAAAGGAAGCTCAAGGATGTTTGTTAATAGGTATTTACTCCAATAGATTTACTATACTACAAAAGAATAAAGACCTTCTCCTTCTCTCTACCGAACCTATTATAGAAATAAGAAAACCAAATTCAGCCGAAGAGAAGTATTGGAAATTAGAGTCGGTAGAAGATGACTTAGGAGATGATTTACTTATATTTAAAGAACAAGAAACACCTGACCCACTTGATTACAAATTAATAGATCACCCCTATCAAAAACACATTGTAATGGGCTCAAGTTTTTTAGTTCATAAAGATAAATTAATTAAAAAAGTGAAGGGATACGGGTTTATGGATAATCAAAGTGAATATTTAGTCTCCATTGTTTTAGAGCTTGAGAATGTATTCATTTCTATTACAGCTACACCAGGAAGTCTTATCGATATAAAAATTACAGATGAGGAACCTAATGATGAGCGTTTTCATAACCTGATCGCTTTAACATCTCCTTAATGAAAGGATAGCCATTCAATAGATGTACATTTCTCATTTTAAAACTGCGTTATTGTTTTCAATCTCATTAAACAAAATGGTCTTGTTCATTTTCTATTCGCATTGAATAACCATATATTTGGTTTGTGCTTTTAATCAAAAATCCACTTGAACAAAAATCTACTGTTAGCTGATCATCTAGGAATATTAAAGCAGCCTTCTCCATATATACTGGAATCCAGTTTGTTGATATTTTGATATAATCACTTTGGATAGTCGTCGTAACAGATTAATTTACAAATGGAATGACTGCTTTCCTTACAAAAATAAAAAACCCATATTAATAAAAAATTATTAATACGAATCCTTATAACGTTTTTTTAATAATGGCTTTATTTAATTTAGTTGTCGATCTTCGCTTCAATCAACATTCCCAATTGAAATTACTAAATATAAATCCCCACAAAAGCCAAACAGCTTATGACTTTTGTGGGGATATGGATGAAGTGAGTGATTTTAGATTTTAGCCGCCCATAGTTCCATTTCGATTTTAATTTCTGGGAGTCCTAATTCAGAAATATAGCCTATCGTCATTGCTGGATATTCATGACCGAATAATTCTTCCCATTTCATATCCAAGTAATCCCAATCTATTTTTTCAGTTGCCCAAATATTTACTTTAATAATATTTTCAGCAGTTAATTCTTCAGAAGCTAATACTGATTTAATATTTTGAAACGTATTGCTAATTTGTTCATTCATATTTTCTGGGAATATGCCTTCTTGATCTATTCCAATCTGACCAGATGTAACATAAAGCTCAGCATTCCGCGGAATTTTCGTAATATGTGTGTAGTTTCCGACTGGTTCAGGAATTCCTACAGGATTTTTCCTCGTTATTCTTTCCATTTTCTTTACCTCGCCACTTTAATATTCTGCTGTTATTTTATTCATTTTTAGACACACTTCACCCGTAAAAATGAATATTAGAAAAAAACAGCAGTCGAGTATCCAATTCCACTAGATAAAAATTTTAACGTTCTTTTTTTCATGATGGTTGAATACTCCTTTCTTGTAAATGACAAGATAAATACTTCTAAACAAGCATACACAAAAATAGGGCTTATTTCAATTTTAAAGATGCTACTACTCCAATTGCACTAAAAGATATTCCCATTAACAACAGCGAGTTAGTTATTTAAAAATAGTTCGTTTCAGCTATTTGTTACCGCGATAGTGGCAGCTTTTTTCGCATGGATAATAGCTGTATCAAAAATAGGGATGGAAACATCCTGTTCTTTAATTAATAGTCCAATTTCTGTGCAGCCTAAAATAATTCCTTGTGCGCCTTTTTCAATCAAGCCAGTAATGACTTGTTTATAATATTCCTTAGACTGTACTTGTAAATCGCCTAAACATAATTCCTCAAAAATGATTCGATTTACTTCATTTCGTTCTTGTTCTGATGGCGTGATGACTGCAATTTCTTGTTCGATCAATTTATTTTTATAAAAATCTAGCTCCATCGTATATTTCGTACCTAATAAACCGACTTTCTGGATATGTTGCTTATTAATTTCAGCAGCAGTCGCATCTGCAATATGAAGGATAGGAATGGAAATGAATTTCTCAATAATTGGAACGACCTTATGCATTGTATTCGTACAAATAACGATAAAATCAGCACCTGCTTTTTCTAAACCTATCGCGACATTTGTTAATAGCTGACCTGCCATCTCCCAATTTCCCATCGATTGGTAATGTTCAATCTCACTAAAGTCGACACTAGATAAAATACATTTAGCAGAATGCAGGCCCCCTAACACCGACTTGATTTCTTCGTTAATAATACGATAATATTCGGCGGAAGATTCCCAGCTCATTCCACCAATTAGACCGATTGTTTTCATGCCCATTCTGCCACCTTTTTATTTAATTTGATTCAGCGAAAACCCTTTCGGTACCTGGCACCATTTTATTATTATTATTATTTCAATTCTCCGATAAACCGAATTTCTCCTGCATTTTACCTTCATCAAAGATCTCTTCCTTGTAGCCCATACACTCGATCCCTTTGGATGGATAAGTCCCGTTCATTTGCCATATTTCTCTATAAATGGTTCCATTTTTGATAGTCGTCCATTATTTTTTAAAATAGAGCCGGTATGATCATTGAAAAAATAATACTAATGGCAAGCGTCATAAGCCAATCTGTCTTTTTCGTCATCTTAAAAAGGATATTTAGAACAGAGCTAATGCAAATACATATATAAAAGTGATTAGAAAAGCTTGGCATTCGCCAAGTCTTTCAGCGAATGCCTTAGCTTTTCTTATGCGGTATTATTAGTAGTAATTTATTTGAATCTAATATTACATTAGCACGTTAATAAACTTTAACTTTCCTATTAGCCAAAAAAGGCTAGGAACATCTCATCACCCCTAGATTAATAATTTGAACACCCTTACGTATAAGAATATCTAACTTTATGGAAAACAAAAGGAAAATCATTTCTAATTTTCCGCGAAAAAAGCTAACAAATGAGCCATATCAGCCGGACTAGCTCGTTTGTCAGCCATATTCGATCATTTATCAGCCAAGTTCGTCTGTTTATCAGCCGAATTTGGTCTTTTATCAGCCAACCCGCCCATAAAATGGAAAACTACACAGAAGTATTGCCATACTCCTCCTTAAGTACAATATCTTTCCGGCGATAAATGCTAAGGAAAAGTCCGACGATAAGCGAATTTAAGAGTGTTGGCATTAGTCCATAGCTAATAAACGGCAGTGACATAGCTGTCATTGGCAATAGACCGATTGTCATCGCGATATTGAAAATGAATTGTACAGAAAAAATGACTGCCCCACCAATAATCAGTATGCTTCCGAACGGATCGGTAATTTTCCCTAAATTCATAACCATACGTACTAATAACAATGCTAATAGGAGCACAAGCAAGCCTGCTAAAACCCAGCCATAATGGTAAGTAAAATTAACAAACACAAAATCCGTATGTGGCTCTGGCAAAAAATCAATCTTAGCAGCATTGCCAAACAAGCCTGCATTGTTCATTAACTCTTTCACTTGCTCATACATATTGTCCTTATTTCGTTCTGGATGCATGAAGGATACCACCCTTTCTAGCCAGTAACCACGAGTAGAAAATAGTTGGACAATCCCTAGTAAACTAACAAATACTACTATACCGATCAACGGTCCAGCTGCTTTCCTCAGCCTCCACACAACCATCGAAATAACCATCAAGACGTATATAAGCAATGTCGTAGGGGAGCCTAAAAATTGCAAAAGAAAAAAGGATACAGTAAAAATCAATCCTGCTTGCCACAATTTCACATGCTTATTTTTCAAAAATGCTGCCCAAAAAAGATAAAGGAATGGTAAGACCATTGAGCTTTCAATCGTTAGTTGATTCGTCACTTGGCTGATTTTAAGCCTTGGAACCCCAAGCATATAAGTAGTTGGCATGAAAACAGGTAATAGTAAGACAACAATAGCAAGTCCGAAGAATACCCATTGCAAATTTCTCAGCTTCCGATAATCAAAGAACATAAGGCTAATGACTACACCCATTCCGAGGAAGATGATAATGGCTTTATTGACAATATAATAATTGCCAACAATAATACCGCCATTCATGACGGCTGGAATTGTCAGCATTGGGAGATAGCTAAAGATGAACGTAGCGAACAGAATTGTGAGCATGAACCAATCAACTAGCGGACGGTGAAGCCGGTTAAGCTCCATCCCTAATTTCGTCGGGCTCCCCATTTGGACAGTCGCTTTCTCATCTGCTTCTTCCTCTGTTAATCCACCCTTCATAAGGGCATGCTTCGTCTCCTTTAAATGATAGCCTAGTTCAGCAGCAACATACTTCTTCGCTTCCTTTGATTTAATTTGTTCGAGCACTTCTGTTATGTAAGATTGTCCCTTGCTCAGCATCGTACATTTACCTGTCCATTTTCATGCTGATTAAAGTTTCTGTCCTTCATATTGCCTCCAACCTCCCAGCAATTCCTTGAATGGAAGCGGCTTTTTTCCATATTCACATGACAGAGATTGCAAAAGCTTTTTCCCATTATTATTTAACTTATACAACTTAGCCCCTGAATCGTCCCAACGAGATTGCAAGTATGTTTTTTGCTCTAATTGATGAACGAATGTATACAAAAAGCCCTCATTGCTCTCAAAGCTTTTCAATCCTCGAGCACGCAAAAGCTTAGCTAACTCATAACCAGTCCTCTCATTTACGAGGAGCTGCAAAACTGCAGAAAGGAGCTCCTCATCCTTTTCCATGTCATTTATTTTTTTCAAAATTTGTTTTTCATGTGTTTCTGTAAAGCTAAGGCTGTGAAAGGGATTGTTATTCATTGCTTGCCGTAATCGTTTTAAACGCTCTTCCATCGGTTTATTCCTCCAAGCTTTCTTTCAGAAGTGCTTTCGCTTTCCGCAATCTTGTCTTAATCGTATTTACCTTCACATCTAAAATTGTGGAAATTTCCTTAATTGCTAGTTCTTCGTAATAATGGAGAAGGATTACTTCACGATAGATAATAGGCAGATTCATCACAGCAAATGCTAACTTCGCATCATCATCCTTTTGAATGATTGATTGCTCTACCGTTCTCTTCTGAGAAGAATCTAATACCGAATGATTATCCGTAGAGATCACATTTCGGTTGTACCAGCTTTTCAAAAAATCCTTACAATGATTAATCGCAATTCTCCACAACCATGTTTTCAACTGTGCTTGACCTTTATACGTATGTAAGGAGCGATAGCATTTAATAAAAATCTCTTGCGTCAAGTCCTCAGCAATCGCTTTGTTTCCGACATATGAATAGACAAGCTGCAAAACTCCCTGACCATAACGACCGATAATTTCATGAATTGTTTCATCTAATTTCTCGGCAGCAATCCATTCTACCGTCAATTCATCCACTTTCGTTCCTCCCCTCTACTCATTTGACGACGCTCATGAGAAAAGGTTTGCACTTTATTGAGCGAAGCACTCAGCCGCCTCGATATATAGGGTCTTGTAAAAAAGAATTTATTTTAATAATGATAATGTCATCGAAACAGAATGATCTACAAATGAACGATCCGGACGAGATTTCAATAACACTGTGAGTCCGATTAATGAAACGACTAGTGTCTGTGCTAACATTTTTGCATTTAGGCTGCTGTCTAGCTCACCTGAGCTAATCCCTGTGGCAATCGTTTCTTGAAATATGACTGAAAGATACATCTGATGTTCCCTTGTAAGAATTTCAAATTTTTCATCGTGTGGGGCAAGTTCAACCATTGTATTAATGCAAAAACATCCCTTGCTCGGACTTTCTTTATACTCGTCTTCCACCAACTCTTCAAAAAAAGTGCGAAATGCTTCTTTAACAGATTGATTGTTTTGAAGTTTTGTTCGTATATAGGTAGCATGCATCTTTGTGTATTTGCGTAATGCGGCTTCAAATAATTTCTCTTTATCTCCAAAAGCTGAATATAAACTTGGTCTTTGTATTCCCATCGTAGCTGTCAAATCGCTTAATGAAGTAGCTTTATACCCCTTCTCCCAAAAAATCTGCATAGCATCATCCAAAGCCCTGTCCTCATCAAATTCACGCTGTCGAACCATATTACATCCCTCCATTTTTCCAAATTTAAATCACTATTCTTTATGTACCATTTAGTATGATTTAATTCATATTGTTTTGTCAAATCTTAATATTTTTCAAAACCCTAACTAAAAAAGTTGGCAAATATTACTTGACATCATAACTTTTTATTCGTTATATTTTATAATAATCATTTCGTACCGTTCGGTATATTATACTATTAAGTACACAAAGGAGGATAAATGATGGTGATATTAAAAGAAAAAGACGTAATTATTGCTGAGCAGAGCAATGATCCGTTGCAATCAAGAACAAGCACAACGATGTCTCGCTTTATGGCATTATTGTTTGCAATCTCCTGTGGGATGGCTGTTGCTAATATATACTTCGCCCACCCATTGCTTGATTCTCTATCTGATGAGTTCAAGATCACCCACTCAACAATTGGCCTTATTATTACTGTTACTCAAGTCAGCTATGCGCTAGGATTACTCCTTCCGTTCCACTTGGTGATTTATTGAACAAACGGCGACTAATTATTGGCCAAATGCTGTTATCAGTTACTGCTCTCGTTGTGATTAGTTTAGCTCCCTCAAGTACTGTACTTTTTATTGGGATGACAATGGTTGGAATGGTGGCTACCGTTACCCAAACACTAGTCGCATATGCTGCGACATTGTCTGCACCGGCAGAGCGAGGACGTATCGTAGGATTTGTAACTAGTGGCATTGTAATAGGGATTCTTCTAGCACGAACATTTGCGGGCATTGTAACAGATATAGGTGGTTGGCGATTTGTCTATCTTACCTCTGCAGTACTCATGCTTTTCATCATTTGTTTATTATTCAGGAAATTACCAAATCTTGAGCAAAAACAAACATCTATGTCCTATCCAAAGCTATTACAATCTGTCCTCTTATTATTCATACAAGAAAGGCTTTTACTAATTCGAGGAATATTGGCAATGCTTATTTTTATTTCCTTTAGTATTTTGTGGACTTCATTGGTATTGCCTCTAAGTGCAGCACCACATTCCCTTTCACATACTGCTATTGGAGCATTCGGTCTTGCCGGTCTTGCGGGAGCATTGGCTGCTGCTCGAGCAGGTCGATTAGCTGATCAAGGATTAGGGCAGCGAACAACAGGTATAGCTCTTGCTTTACTGTTAGTCTCATGGTTCTTTATTAGCTTTATCAATTACTCTCTATTCATATTAATCATTGGGATTGTTCTTCTTGACCTTGCTGTGCAAGCCGTGCATGTCACAAACCAAAGTATGATTTTTACCGTACGCCCTGAAGCGCGAAGTCGACTTACGGCTGCTTATATGTCCTTTTATTCCATTGGAAGTGCAGTAGGATCCATTGCATCAACAAATATTTATGCTATTTTTGGATGGTATGGTGTCTGTGTATTAGGTGCTTCTGTCAGCGCTTTTGCTCTTTTATTTTGGGCACTAACATTACGTTTTACTTATAACCTGGAAATTAATAAAGAAAATGAATAGATATTAAAGAAGTGCTTATCTAGTTTCTTCTTCATTGAAAAAAAATCACGAGCAAAAATTGAATGATAAATTCCATTTTGCTCGTGTGAATTTAAGTTTTTTTACTTCAAAACTTGAACTTGTTTATTTCGTTTACATATCAATATCTTCATCAATGAGAACGCCCATTTTAACATAGTTAATAAGTTTTTTGGATTCTGTTTCAATTCGTTTTCTGCCTATTTCGCTAAGAAACCAATTATCTTCTCTTGTCACCTTGTCATTAACAGGACATAAGGTAAAGTCAATCCAATGAGGCATATATGTTTTTAAAGTTAAATGTAATCTCCTCATATGATAATAAGTCGTTACAACTAATAGCCTTTTAATATTATGTAAGTAAAATGCCCGATCCAATACTAAAAGAGAGGCTAGTACATTTTCCTTTGTATGTAAGGATATATCTTCAACTAATATATCTTTCTCCGGTATACCTTGTACAATTGCTTCATTCTTTAATGTGATCGCTTCTGGATCATGGCTTCCCTCCCATTTAACTCCACCTGAAAATAATATTTTCTTCGCCCTGCCTTCTTGATAAAGCTGCACTGCTTTCGGCAAACGGTAAAGAACTGCCGCACTGCTGCCAGCAACGAAGATACAATCGCCATCTTTTTTATTATCTTCAATTCCTTTAAATAATAGGCTAGTCATCTGATGATCTGTCAGTTTTGCACTTTCTAATTTAGATATTAACATTTGACACCTCTTAATTGTATTTAAGGAAAGTTTTCGCACGTGAACACATATTTTAAAAATATGCTGGTCATATCCATATTATAAACAATAATATTTATCACAACTTTACAGAGGGATTGTAATTGGCGAGTATGATGAAAATCGGGGAGTACAATAAAAATTAATGATGATGACCATACAATGGAAGTTCCACTCGAATTTCCAGCATATTTTCTTGTAAGATCGCTTTTGCCTGACCACCCATTTGCTCAGCAAGTTCTTTTACGATTGTAAGCCCGAGCCCTGTCGTTTTACTCCGTGCTTTATCTGCTGTATAGAAACAATCAAACAAATGTCCAATATCAACTTCGGAAGGGTTACTTAGCGGATTACGAAATGAAATAACTGCGGTTTCTTCAGCAATGACCTGTACGACAATATCACCACTAGAATGTGCTGTACAATTGCTGATTAAATTTTGAATAATCCTTGTCAGCATTTCTTTATCGGCAAAAGCAAAAATTGGTTTTTGCTCTTCAAACTTGACGGATAGCTTCCTTTCTTCAAACACTGCTATTGATGTGACAAGACATTCCATTAGAAAATTAGTTATATTTATTCGCTCTCGATTCGGTTTTGATTCTGAGTTTAAGAGGTAGGAATACTCAAAAAATTGATGAATCAAGCGTTCAAGCTCATCAGCGTGTTTTTGGGCCGTTTTCATTTTTTTATGCTGCTCTTCTGAAAGCCCCTCTTTTTCAATTAGCTGCTGATAGCCTTTAATCGCAGCGAGAGGTGTTCGCAAATCATGAGAAATATAGGCAATCAGTTCTTTAAAACGCTTTTCTTCACGAATGCTATTTAGGCGAAGGTTTTCCTCTACCTTCAAGCATTTATTCATATTAATCGCCAAATTGCTTAATTCCTTGTTAAACAATTCAATACTAAGAGGCTGACGCGTATTTTTCGCCAGCCTCTTATCAAGCTGTTTATTCATATTATGTAATTGTCGCTGAAGGATGACATGATACACAATGAATAAAATAACGATACTAGTCAAAACGACAACAACCATTAACATGAATAACACCAACCTACTCTTACTTAATTTCTGATTTTCTAAAAGAAACATATGTGATAGCTATCATTAGGACACTAAATAGGACACTAATGACAATCGCCTTTATAAATACCCCTGCTTCAGCATCAATGACGAACTGAGAAAAGCTCACCCCATATGGTGTATAAGAAAGAATGGTATCTAAAATAGAATATTTATCACGCAATGCTATTAATTGACCACTTATGAACATGATGGCATAACCAATCATGATAACAAGCACTTTTTTCCTTAAGACGAATGCAATCAGCACACAGAAACTTAACTGGGATGCGTAAACAATCATAATGGTTAACGTAATGACCATCATCTTAACAAATAGAGCTGCAGTATATGTTAAATGAGGTTCATTCGCCATAATATTTAGAAACGCTGACGGCAATACAGGTGAAAGCATATTATCTGTGATAATAGCCATATTTATGACGATTGAATAAGGCAATACGATGAGCGCGATTATGAAGAAATAGACGAAGGTCTTACTAATAACGAGCATACTTCGGCTGGAACCAGACGAAATCGCATCATGTATCGTTTTCGTTTCAAAGTCATTTACAATATAAACAGCTGCTACTACTGAGCCTAGAAGTGCCGTCATATGAACGTCGGTAAAAAAAGAACCAATTCCACTTATTTCGATCCCGATCTTTCCCTGTGTAACAAGATTCGAAATATAGGTCATGACACTAGCACACAGGAGCGAAGCAACAAATAATACCTTCAAAGTTAATGATTTTCTTAAACTATATAAATCAGCTAAAATCAAATTATACATTCCGACTACCTCCTACAATAGAAATAAAGTAATCTTCAAGAGTATCCCCTTCATTTGAAAGATTTGTAACCATAATTCCACTTTCAAATATGGCCCTTGCTACTTTTTCTTTCTCATTCAGGTAGTCAAACAACTTAACTGATTTATCAGGTAAAACTTTGAATTTTTTTGTATTTAATTTCATTTCCAAAATGCTGACTAATTTCTCTGGTTGATCACAGCTAATGAGAATACTCTGGCTGCAGCGCTCATCTAACTCTTCACGAGTAAGTGTTTCCTTAATCTTGCCATCTCCGATAAAAATATAATTAGTAGCCACATGATATAGTTCGGGTAAATTATGGCTCGAAATGAGGATAGTTATTTGTTTTTCTTCACAAAGCTTTTTAAGAAGATTTCGTACATCAATCACACCTAGTGGATCTAGCCCGTTTATAGGCTCATCTAAAATCAAAAATTCCGGATTATTTAATAGAGCTATCGCAATACCTAAACGCTGTTTCATCCCTAATGAAAAATTTTTCGCTTTCTTTTTGCCGGTATCTTTAAGACCGACAAGCTCTAACAATTCATTCTCCACTTCTTTATTTGGGATGCCTCTTAAAATCCGATGCATTTTCATATTTTCACTTGCAGTCAAATTGAGATTAATACTAGGCGTTTCTATCATGGAGCCGACTCTTTTTCTTTCAGCCTGCAAAGCTTTATCACCTTGCTGCCCAAAAAGCTCAATCGCTCCGCTCGTCGGATAACTTAGTCCAGAAATTAACTTCATTAAAGTACTTTTTCCAGCGCCATTTCGGCCAACTAAACCGTAAATCTTGCCTACATCTAGTGTGATGGATACATTATTTACAGATTTCACTTTTTTATAGCTTTTTGTTAATTGATTTGTTTTCAAAACAGGAGCTATCATGTTTGTTCACCTTTCCTTTCATCACTTATCGTAATGACTAAAGGTTTAGAAAAGGTTAAGATTTCAGCGAAAAGTGTCAAGAAAGTGATAATTTATCTTTGTACAGGCGATAGCCTATCCCCCATACCGTTTCAATATATTCTTCTTGTGGACTAGCCTTTTTCAGCTTGTTTCGCAAATTACTAATATGCGTCTTGACCGCATTATCGTCCCCAAGATAATCCTCTTTCCAAACAGATTCAAATACATTTGCTTTTGTAAAAACCTTCCCACTTGATTTAAGTAATAATTCTAATATCATATATTCTTTTGCCGTTAGTTCGAGATCGACCCCGCCAACCGCCACACTTTTTGACTGATCATCTAATACTAAACTCTTATACCGATATAATTTTCTTTCTTCGGTATATTTTTTGGATCGCCGCAAATTAGACTCCACCCGCGCCACAACCTCGTTCAAATCAAATGGCTTTGTTATGTAATCATCTGCACCAATCTTCAACAAATCAATTTTTGTGCTAACCAAATCTTTGGCAGATATGATGATTACAGGTGCATCATAAAATAATCTTAGCTCTTTAAGAATTTCGTCGCCACTTTTATAAGGCAGCATAATATCAAGCAATATTAGATCATACGATTGTTTTTTTATTTCTACGAGACAATCCGTTCCCGTATAGACGGATGTTACCTTAAACCCCGACTCCGTTAATGCTTCTGCCAAAACATGATTTAAGTCCTCGTTATCCTCAACAACTAAAATCGAATTCATACTCTATACCTCGAACTTTAATTTGGTTTTTCAAACGTTCTTTTGAACATACAACATCTTTAAAACTATCATATCTAAAGAGAGGAAGCTCCGCATCCTTTTCTATGCATTTTAAAGGATCCTCTTTAATTATATTGGGAAAAAATCATTTTTTTGCAAGGGTTTAAGGGTGCTCATAAAAAAACAATATCCAGATACAGGTAAAATTAGGATTATTTGAAACCTTTTGCAATTAGCCACGTTATTAATATAAAGCGAAATTCAATCAGCGGGATCTTACAACATACAGGTCGTATTAGTCACACTAAGCCTGATTTATAACTCTAAAGGAGCAAATAATTTTGAATTCTAACCAAAAGCTATTATGGAGCATCTTCTGGATTTATGCTTTTATGTATATATTTCTATATCTCTGTTATAACCTAATCATTCATGTTTTACATTCTTCGTTTAGTGTTATTAGTGTTCCAGCTATTTTATTACCTTATTTTCTTTTGCTATTGTTTCAACTCATTTTATGGAAAAACACAACAGTTCAATTAAAAAGCGAACGGAAGGTAAAAAGAAAGTTTAGAGCTATTACCATTCTTAGTATCGTACCGCCTTTATACTGTACAGTCCTTTTAGGGATGAATGAATACAAATCATATTTCTCTGTTGAAAAATGGTTGAGCAATCAGACAGAAAGAGTCTATATAGTTGATGATTTATTTAAAAAATATAATTTAAACGGAATGACAATAGATGAAGTGACGACATTATTAGGTGAACCAACTGAAACAAGCTATTTTAAACATGATGATAATATTGTCTACTATCTCGGTAACGAACGAGGACTGATTTCGATTGATAGTGAATGGCTAGTTATCAACTTCGATGATAGTAATAAAGTTATAAAATATGCGGTTGTCAGAGATTAGTAAACGGAAGCTTATTTCATTAAAAAAGGGTGAATAAAACATGAAAGAATGGTGGATTAGAAAAAAAGAAAAAACGAGAAAAAGCAAGAAGGGAACCGAGAATTATACATTTTGGGACTTCGTTTTAGATCTGCTACTCTGGTTACCAGAATTGATTTTATTGCCTTTTAGATTAGCTTTTTGGTTCCTAAGAGGGTTTGGAAGATTAATTTGGCATTTGTTTGATATTGGATAAGCTGAAAATAGAAAAACAAAGCAGCTTGTTATTTTACTAAGCAAGCTACTTTGAGGTAGCAAAAATAATTTGTTCATACAAAAATCATTACGAAACATACTTTTTTTGCGCATGTAAGGAATTGATTTTACCTTTTGAACGCGATACATTCCCAACTACAATCCCGATTAATATAAGAACAACACCAATCCATTGCGGCAAGCCTACATGTTCTGCTAAAACGAATGCTGACATTGAAACGGCAACCGGAAGCTCAGAAGCTGTTAAGATTGTTCCAAGTCCTGGTCCGATATGTGGCATGCCAATCGAAAACAAAAGTGGTGGCAATAATACACCCAACAAACCTAGAAGTAATCCATACGGCGCAACTCCCATTAATACAGGTAGATCGAATAGAAACATGGGAGGCAATAATAAAAAGACAACTGTCAAACCACCAGTGGTAAAAAGGGCGCTTTTCAGTACAGGCGGCGTATCTTTCCCAACTGAGCCGCTAAGAAAAATAGAGGTTGTAAATGTAAAGGCTGAAAGTAGACCCCAAGCCATGCCTTCCCATGATAGTGCGACTCCACCTTCCGAAACAACACCTGCAGCTAAAACAGAACCAATAAGAAGAATGGCTATCGAAATCAACTTCCCTTTTGTTGGTTTTTTCTTATTAAATATCCACTCAAAAAGTGTACCAATCCAAACAAATTGAAATAAGAATATGATGGCCAGTGAAGCATTTAGTGTTTGTAATGCTTGATAATATAACACACCTGTCAAGCCAAATGGAATTCCCGATAATAGTAATTTAATAGTCTGATTTATAGATAACTTTTGCTTTTTTGTAAACAAAACCAGTACCCAAGTAAGCAATGTTCCAAATAAATATTGACTGCCTGCGACCTCTGTCACCGTATAACCTGCTTGGTAAGCAAATTTAACAAATGTCGATAATAATCCGTAACAGCATCCACCTAGAAAAACAATGAATGCATAATGCCAAGTTTTCATGCTGTTTAACCCCTTTCTTAAAGTGAAACCCGTTAATGCGGGCAAATAAAAAAGCCACACAATTGTCATCAGCAATTGTGTGGCGAAAATAGAGTATTCTCTAGAAAAATCCACGTCCTAAAAAGGTTTTATTAAATAATCAAATTCCATTAAATTATAAAAACATCTTTGTGCAATGTCAATGGATTTATTTACCTTTAATTGAACAAGGAATTTTTGCCTTAGAACCATTGGTATTCCTACTAAATGTGCTTGTTGTTTTGGTAAATCTCTCATTTTGCTAGAAATGAGGCTATACCATTTTTACTTCACCATTCTCCAAATCATCAGCTTTCATATCTGATTTTACTTTTGCATTTTCTTCTAGTCTTACTGTGAACGATATCTTTGTTCCTTTCCCTTCTGCACTTTGAATATGCAGTCCTGTGCCGAAGTGACGATTCAGCCGTTGATCAGTATTGATCAGTCCAACTCCTACTCTACTATTCGACTTTCTTTCCAGAATGTTTTGCAATTTGACAGGATCGATTCCAACTCCGTCATCCTCAATAGCTATTGTTGCAATTGTATCAACAACAGAAATACGAATCGTAATCGTACCGCCCCGAGCTCGCTTCATAATGCCATGCCGAATTGCATTTTCGACTAAAGGCTGGATGGAGAGAAATGGCACTCTCAGTTCATCACACTCATCAAGATCCCAATCAACGTGAAGCCGTTCATCAAATCGAACCTTTTCAATATAAAGATAAGAACGCACGATACTTAGCTCCTCTTCGATCGGAATAAGTTCATCCATATTTTGAAATTCGAATTTATGTCTTAAAAAATGACTAAACTCTTCTAGTAACTGTTGCATTTTCTCTACATCAATTTCACTTAGGGCAATAACGGCATTTAACGTATTAAAGATAAAATGAGGTTGAATTTGCGCTTGCAGCCACGCAGCTTCTAATCGAAGCTGTTCTTGAACCATCTGTTTAGTCAATGTTAATGCCTCAATCCGGGACCTAATTTCAATTGGTTCTACTGGCTTTGTTACATAGTCGTTCGCTCCTGCTAAAAAACCACTTTGAATATCTTTCGGCTGACTTCTTGCCGTAAGGAGTAAGATTGGCAGCTCTGTTAAGGTAAATCGTTTACGAATTTGTCTTGTTAACTCATAGCCAGACATTTGCGGCATCATCACATCAGAAATAACCAAATCCCATTCCGACTTATCAATCAAAGTGAGTACTTCTTTTCCGCTCGTTACTGTCGTAACCTCATATTCGTCCGGTGGGAGGATGGCTTCAAGCACGTGCAAGTTCACAGGATCATCATCCACTACTAATATACGTGGACATTCACGCTTGCCATCTATAAAAATAGGATTCCTTATCATCTCTGAAAGTAGCTCGTCCTTACTATCAGCTTTTTCTGCACGTGTCATTGTCTGCAATGACATCTGCTCAAAAGAAGTTAAAAATGATCGTGCTTCATTTTCTATCCGTATTCGGGAGCTCGTACGAACCATTTCATTTCTGTTTAAAATCTTTTCTTCCTTCATTCCATC
This sequence comes from Cytobacillus sp. Bva_UNVM-123, assembly GCF_046351715.2. Classification (NCBI taxonomy): domain Bacteria; kingdom Bacillati; phylum Bacillota; class Bacilli; order Caryophanales; family Bacillaceae; genus Cytobacillus; species Cytobacillus sp. Bva_UNVM-123. The sequence continues at coordinate 377,496 of NZ_CM177772.1, read as the reverse complement.
ATCGGCAAGCTCTAGCGAAAATGTAAACTGTGACCCTTCCCCTAATACAGAGGATGCCTCCAACGTTCCACCATGAAGTTCCACTAACTGCTTCGTAATACTTAACCCAAGACCAAAGCCGCCTTCAATCATCGTTTCACGATCATTCGCTTGTTCATACGGAAGAAAGAGACGCTTTCGCATATCTTCATCCATCCCAATTCCTGTATCGGCTATCACGATATATGCTCTGCCTTCTTTTATAAAAGCTTTGATGGTTATTTCTCCTTCATTTGTATATTTCACAGCATTATGAAGAAGATTAAACACGATTTGAATTAAGCGATTTTCATCAGCATTAACAGGAGGAAAATCTTCAGAAATTTTCATCTCGATATCCACAGGCTTCGCTTCAATACTAAACTGTAGCATATCGATTACTCCTGTGACAATCGGCTGGATGAGAATAGCACGTTTTTGAAGGCGGGGATTACCCTCACGTAAGCTCATAACATCAAGCAAATCATCTAATATTAATGTCATCTGCCGTCCAACAGATAAAACTGTTTCGAGCTCTTTAATACTTTTCTTTTCGATCAAATGCCGTTCTCTTTGTAAAACAGATTGTGACATATTCAACATACCATGAAGCGGATTTTTAAACTCATGCGAAGTGTTTGCCAAGAATTGATCCTTCGTCTCATTTATACGCTGCAATGTAGCAGCAAGCCTCTTTGTCTCCGCATGCATGTCGAAATAATCTTTGAACGCAACAGATGCAAAGCATCCGAGTGAAATAATTAGATCGAAAGGATAGTGAATAACACTAACACCCATCTCTCTCCAAGCGACAACCCAAAGATAATGATGGATAAAGGCTACTAGTGAAAAAAGCAGTAAAGGATGGTCTTGAATATTTTTGATGATTTTTTTATAAATTGCTATTACTGTAATAACCATTGCAATAGCGACTAAAAGATAATAAACAGGAAAAATTGCAATTATCTGGTGAGGGGGCAAAAACAACGTAATCCCAGCAGTACCTAAATTGACAACTGTATAAAAAGGAATGAATCTCCGCCAGTACTGTAGCTCCCAGTGATTTATACACTGCAATAAAGCATAAGAGCCAATAATAAGCATTGCGTTTGTTAGGCGGAAATCCCACTCATACCCGATATAAAATAATTCATGGAATAATTTCTCATCATTACTCAATATGCTTGTAATGGTAATACAGAATGTAAGCAAAGAAAAATAGAGTAGTTTCTTCTCACGACTCCCTAGAATAAACAAAATGAGTGCATAAACAGAATGTAACAAATAAATGATTACGGCTGACAGCTGCATGAAAGAAGATAGCTTTATATCTTTCATAATCGTTGCTTCTGTACCGAATTTAATAGAACGAATAATACCGCTACTTCGTACATCAACATAATTCGCCGCTTGAACGACAATTTCTATAACCCCGTTTTCATCAGCGGTAAACGACGCAGAATACGGTAAATTTTTCGCAGAATATTCGTCCTTTGTCTCTGCTACTTGTCCTGACTTTGCTAGTAATCGCCCATTTACGTATATCTCAGAAGAACTTCGGATGCTTGAAATGCGGATACTATATGTTAAATCCTTGTCGGGATGAACATAAAGGCGCAGGCGATACGAAGCAAAGCCAAATGGATCTGGCTCTTCAGGATGCAGTTCATGGTTCCATTGTCCAGGAACTTGAATAAACTGCGGATTCTCCTTCGTTAATTCTCTCCCTTTTCCATTATTCAGAAATTGATGCGGGAAAAATTCCCATTCTCCATCAAGTACAAGAATATCACCAGCTTCAGTATCCCAATGACGTAAATCTAGTTTCCCTTGTTCAATCTTCAGTTGTTTCTCATTCCAAAATGTGTCCATCCAAAAAAGCCTTACACTTGATAAAAAGACCAAAAATAAGATGAGTGACAAAAAAAGATAGCGTTTTTTCATATTGTTGTTTGGCGACTAATTTGCCAAACAAAACCCCTTTCGTGGAAAATACAGTATAGTTTGATTATACATGATATAAAAATGAGAGAAGAGAAAATTATCTTCTTTAAAGGAAAGATTGATTATCAATTCTTTACTTTCTTACACTCAAAAAAACAGGCGATGACAAGCACTGTTCTTCTAAATAAAAAAAAGCAGCCGAAGCTACTTTTTTACACGCCATACAAATATGATAATTAAGGTAAATGCCGTTAAAGACAGCATTGGGATCGTGATGAATCCTAAATAGTTTACATAATCGACAGAACACGGAATCCCTTGCTTACATGGTTCAATTGCCTTCATGGCTGGGATCTTTTGAAGTAAAACATGATAAAGAGCAATGAACCATCCAATAAATGCGATGGATAAAATATATTTTTTTATGACAGCTTCATTATAATAAACCGCAATTCCTAAAATAACCGGCAATGGGTACATAAATATTCTTTGATACCAGCATAAGCTGCACGGAACAAAATTCTTCACTTCACTGTAATATAAACTTCCGAGTGTTGCAGCAATCGCTACAACTAGGGCAGCTGCATAATAATATACATTGTAATTTGACGTTGACGTCTTCATTACTTTAACCCCTCTTCAATTAATTCGATGATTTTGTCTCCATCGAATGGGTCTGTTAATTCAACACCATTAATAAAAATACCTGGTGTTAATTGTAGACCTGTTTCCTCGACTAATGCTTGATCAATATTTATTTGCTCTAAAACTTCCTCACTGTTCATTTTTTCAATAAATTCAGCTTGATTGAAATTAGGAATCGTTTTAATCGCAACATCAATAATTACATCCTCATTTAACCATACTTCGTCATGGTTAGTATTTTCCGGCTGCACTTCATAAAGATTGTGTAGATAATCCCAAAAATAATCAGGATATAAAGCATAAACAGCCTCAAATGCTTGAGCTCCTAGCTTAGACTCATCTCCATGAAATAAAACATTTGTAAATGAAAAGCTCACCTTTCCTGTGTCAACGTATTTTTCTTTAATATACGGAAAGTAATTCATGCTCCAAGCCTTACACGCCGGACACATTATATCTCCCATTTCAACAATCTGCACCTTTGCATCCTTTTCACCTATGGTTGGCTGCCCCTCTATGTTAAGTGTTTTAGCATTTTCCTTATCAGGTTCAGGGGTGTAAGTAAACACCAATATTATTCCGATTAACGTGACAAGACCTAAAGCTATGGCAATAATTCTACCCTTATTAGAACTACGTTTATTTTTCGATTTCATATTTTATACTTTAGCTCCTTTTGTTTATCTCTTCACATGATTAATTATAGTAAATATAAACAATAACGATAATGAATAAATTGTGACGGTCTCCTTTATTTTAGAAAAAATCCTTAACAATGACTAATTTATAAGTAATAGATTACTGAAATGTGGATAAGCATTTCTCTTCTCCATGCTTAAATGAACCATTACTATTAGAATCTAATGGAATGAAAAGAAGTAAAGGTTATTTAAGACATGGAGTTTTATTATAAAATCGGAATGGTTAGAGCCATCAAAATAAATGTTTCACAAATAGTACTCTATCTTGATTTTCTCCGTCATAATCAGTTTTAACTTGGATACCATTTTTATTTTTATTTCCCTCTTCAATTTCAAATCCCATTTTTGTATGGAAAACTATAGAAGCTTTATTCACAGGAGACGTTACACAGCGTACAATATTACGCCCATTTTGACTAACTACCTCAAAAAATTGGTCGTACAACTGTTTTCCAATATTATGTTTTCTGTAGTCGGGGTGAACTCCTACAAAATGAATATAAGCTTCATTCGGTTTAGATTGAGATAAAAATCCAATTAGAAACCCTATCAGTTCTCCTTCCTTTTCGGCAATAAAACTTGTATTCGTAAAATGGTCAAAAAACAGCTTTGGTAACATATCAGACATATTCCTTCCTCCCCACCACTCATTGATTAGTGGAGATACTGTATAATAGTCTGAACCTTTTACTGAACGAATTTTCATATTAATCCCCTTTCTACGTAAGTTCTAGTTAAACAACAAATACTAGCTTCCTATCTCTCTTTATAACCTACTTACTCACAACTTTTTTTAAAACAATTTGGTTTATTTCCAACAACTAATTTCGCTCTACCCTAGAATAATACCTTTTTATTTTTTATTAGTCATCTTTTCATTTTAAAGCAATCATTGTTACAGATGAACGAGGTTTCCACTTGGGAAATATACCTACAATCCCCGTCAACAAGAGCCCTACTGATTATTTTCCAAAAATAAAAAAGCAGCCGAAGCTACTTGATAACTTACTATGTTACATTAAAACCTTTTATTGAAAATTTAGTTACTCACTATCATTACATAACAAGTTGCTTCGTGTAGATACTAAAGGAGGTAGATCAATAAAAGGAGCTTATATAAAATGACAAAATCTGTAAAGTCTATCACAACACCGAAAAGATTCATTGTCGGCCAAAACTTATTAAAGGACTTGTCTACTTATACCAATACATATGGCGACCACGCTTATGTTATTTGTGATGAGTTCATTCTTGAACGCGCAAAAAATGAAGCTGGTAAATCATTCGATGATGCTGGACATAAAAGTGAATTTGCTAAATTTAATTTACAAATTACGCAAGAAGAAATCGACAGGCACCGTGAAGCAGTTAAACAATCTGGGGCGAATGTTATTGTCGGCATTGGTGGTGGAAAAACATTAGATACAGCTAAAGCAACTGCCTATTATGAACATGTACCTGTTGTGATTTTCCCAACCATTGCTTCAACAGATGCACCATGTACAGCACTTGCTGTTATTTATAATACAGACGGTTCATTTGATCGTTATTTATTCTTACCAACAAATCCAGATATTGTATTAGCTGATACGAAAATTTTAGCAGCTGCTCCAACTCGCTTTTTTGTAGCTGGAATCGGGGATGCTCTTGCTACTTATTTCGAGGCGCGCGCATGTTACCGCAAAAACGGAGACAATTTAGTCAATTTGAAACCATCTCTTTCAGGATTAGGTTTAGCCAAAATGTGCTATGACACCATTTTAGAATATGGCCTTCAAGCAAAAATAGCTGTTGATAATGGAATATCTACTCCAGCTGTTGAAAATACAATTGAAGCGACTATTTACTTAAGTGGTGTTGGTGCTGAAGCTGGTGGTCTAGCTGCTGCCCATGCTATTCATAATGGAATGACTGCCGTTCCATCACTCCACCATGCACAACACGGTGAAAAAGTAGTCTTTGGATTATTAACACAACTTGTTTTAGAAAGTGCACCAAAAGAGGAAATTGAAACCGTCATTCATTTTATCAAAGAAGTTGGTCTACCATTAACATTAAAAGATCTAGGTCTTGATGAATTTAAAGAAGAAGAATGGCGAAAAGTTGCGGAGGACGCATGTGCTGAAGGCGACACAATGGGGAATATGCCACATCCCGTAACCCCTGATGATGTGTATCAAGCAATTATAGCCGCAAATGCATTAGCAGAGTATTATCATGGTTAAACATCGGAAAATATAAAATCAATAATAAAGCTAAAAATGTCTAGTGCAAGTCAGGAATTCAAAAATAGAGCATCCAATCTGAATATACTTTGACTTGCACTCTATGACATTCTTTCTAGCTTATAAACGTTTTACGTATCCAACTATATTTTTTTACGTTGTATACTCCGACTGCCGTAATAATTGGTTCCAACAACCCCTATAATAATGATAATTGCTCCAATTAGATGATAGAGATGAAATTCCTCTCGTAAAAAGATAACTCCTGCAAGGATCGTAATGAGCGTAGCCAAATTACTGAAAACACTCATTTTTGCTGCCTCTATTTTGGATAACACATAGTTGGCTAGAAATGAAGTCAAAAGGGATGAAAGAATACTTAAATACAAAATGGAAAGAATGAAATCAACTTGCATGAAGGGCTGGAAAAATTGTCTCGTTGTTCCATCGATTATATGACTGCTAATCGCCATAATATTAAATATAACAAAACCAAATAATGTCATTACATACGTTAATGTCAATAAGGAATATTGCTGTGTGAGCCTTCTTGCAAAAATATTATAAAGTGCGGCTGCTAAAGCAGAAAGTAATATGAGCCCACTCCCTATTAAGTTCGTCGAGCTAGCTCCCGCACTATTCATCACGAGTAAATAAATGACCCCAAACACCGATAAAGTGACAAAAACAAACTGACCGCGAGTTGCTTTCTCTTTCAAAATTAGACTGGCAAATAGTAATGTAAAAATAGGAACAGTCGCTTGAATCATTCCAGCCTCTGAAGACGTCGTACGTGCTAATCCAAACACTTGAAAAGCAAAAAAAAGAATCGGATATAAGAGTGCTAAAGGAAAAATTTGTCGTACATCCTTCCACCTAATCTTTACTTTGCCTTTGTTCAACAGTACATAAATGGTAGCAACGATCCATGCAACCGTAAACCGATGTGCAAGTACATCTAATGGACTTGCAGCAGTTAACGTTATTTTGACAAACATAAATGAAAGCCCAATAATGAATGCATATACAATCGCTGCGATATACGCCTTTCTTCTATCCCCCATCCTATTTACTCCTTCTCATTAATTTTTTATACGATGCCTCGATTTCAATTTTTTAGTAAAAGAAAAAAAAGCGATGATTATTCATTTGGCTAATCAATTAATGTATATGCAGTTGAAAACGATTATTTGGCTGATTTCAAACAAAATACTAAACTAGTCCTACTATTAATATAGCACTAAATGTTGGAGGCTCATAAAATGGAGGTCGGAATGAAAGAAATTTATGTTGGCTGATTTATTCGTCCCATTATATATTCTGGAAGAATGAGTGTACCTTTGATATATTTCTTAAGCGAAAATTTCATTGGTTCGCAATTTTCTCCAATTCCAACGATCATCTCTAAGTCTTTTGGGGAATAGAGAACGGTATGCAGCGTACCGAAGTATTCTTTATAATGTTTGAAAAAAACGGGGGATTCTCCATTATTAAAGTGGTGATAGGCAGATAGAGCAGATAGGTTCTCCAATAATAAACTGTTAACATACTCTTTCCGTTTCATTGAGCCCTCGATAAATGCCCTATTCTTTTCTACTAACTCTTTTGCTTCAAAATGATTCGTACAAACTTGTGGATAATCAGAATGGATCACTTGCTTCCGAGGAGTAGCTTCCACTACTATCCCCTTGCCACTTCGATCAGTAAGAGAATAATTGTAGCAATAGCCATGAGGGAGCTTTGTCATGAATTCGATGGCTTCTTCAATATTTTCACACTGCTCTAACACCATTCTAACGATCGCTGGGGCGATAAAACCCTCACCTCTATGCTCATTATTTACAAAATGCAATCCAACAACTAACCCTTTTTCATTCATTCCGTCTAATCTTCCTAGAACGCTTTGACTAAATCCGACACTTGCATAGCCATCAAGCGGATTCGAAAATACAAGTCTGGCATCATACATATCCGGACTAAAATCGTAATTGCGCACATAATATCCATCATGAACAAGGGCTGTGCAGCCCATTTCAGGAAACATAATATCGTACCCACTAAATAATTGAATAATTTTATGAAGCGGCATGTTTAGACCAAACGCCAAACCTTCCAGTTCTTGCAATATGTTTGGGGAAACCTCCTGCAGTACTTGCTGAGCTATTTGCGAATTGGAGGCAATCGTTAACTCATTAAGAAAATCCATTTGCTTAGAAAGCGCTGATGATAGGATTTCTTTGCTTTGTTTTAAACCAAATTGATAATGACTACCTTTTAAATCTACCAGTTTGACAACTAACTCTTCGTTCATCTATCATTCACTCCTTTTCTCCATTTGGATAACTGGCAACAATAGATCTAGTTCTGTAAAATCCTCTCCGCGATACCATTCTAATATTGATCGGATCGGAACCCATTGGTGCTCAATTGCGTATCGTAGTAATTTTTGATAGCCGTCTTTAATTTTTGTCACAGGTTCTTTAAATGGTAATGCTAAGCATATACAAGGAGGCATATGCTCTATAGCGTCAATTTCAGCTAAATCATGAATGTGTATAGAAGCTGGCACACCGAACCCTATTCGTGCTTTGATTAAATCTTGACCTGATAAATAATGTAAATAATAACTTGTAATCCGCATGTTTAACTTCCTTAACTCATTTGCCTTTTTCATAAAATGCTCTCCAAATTTCCCTGTTTGGGATTCAGCCAGAAACCAAATAATTTTCTCATCACTTTTATCAATTAAATAAACTTGATTCTGAATAGAATTACTTTCTAAATAACGTAAGCTGACATCTAAGAGATCACGCTTCTCTTTTATATCTCGAATCCATACTTCCATCATTTTTTGGCGAGCAGCCTCATCATTTTCCTGCAAATATTTTTGAATCTCGTTTATCGAAACATCAGCTAAACGTAAAGTTGATATTAACTTCACTGTTGCTATTTGACTATCCGAATAAACTCGATACCCATTTGAACTTCTTTCTGCTGGTAATAATAAATTTATGGATTCATAGTATCGTAATGTACTTTTGGATATACCCGTTCTTTCCGAAAAATCCTGTATCGTCATGAACTTCTTCAAACGAACTCACCCCCTTGATTCAATGTTAAACCTTCAAGTAACTTGAAGGTCAAGGGAAATTTTCAAAATAAAGAAGACCTGTTTATGAGCAAGTCTTGAATGTAAAACAATAGGCGTGTCAATATTTGGTTTGCTTGTAAAAACAAGCTTGTGCATTTTGCTTTCATCTCTGGAACGAGACTACCGTAGAGGGATTCGCGAATACTTTGTTCACGTTTGTTCTACTCGTTTGATTACCGAAATGGTGATTGCTTGCTCGGTTCGGGAATGGGTTAGCCTGTTTGATTCCTGTAACGGCGGGGGATTGCTCTTTTCGGGAATGGGTTGGGCTGTTTGTTTCCCGAAACAGTGGGGACTTGCTCTTTTCGGGAACTGGTTAGGCTGTTTGATTCCCGAAATAGTGGACACTCGCTCTTTTCGGGAACTGGTTAGGCTGTTTGTTTCCCGAAACAGCGGGGGATTGCTCTTTTCGGGAACTGGTTAGCCGGTTTGATTCCCGAAACAGCGGGGGATTGCTCTTTTCGGGAACTGGTTAGCCGGTTTGATTCCCGAAACGGTGAGGAGCTTGCTCTTTTCGGGAATCAGTTGGACGGTTTGATTCCCGAAACAGCGGGGACCTGCTCTTTTCGGGAACTGGTTAGCCGGTTTGGTTTCCGAAACGGTGGAGACTTACTCTTTTCGGGAACTAGTTAGCCGGTTTGATTCCCGAAACAGTGGGGAATTGCTCTTTTCGGGAACTAGTTAGCCGGTTTGGTTCCCGAAACGGTGGAGGCTTACTCTTTTCGGGAACTGGTTAGGCTGTTTGGTTCCCGAAACGGCGGGAGATTGCTCTTTTCGGGAATGGGTTGGACTGTTTGTTTCCCGAAACAGTGGGGACCTGCTCTTTTCGGGAACTGGTTAGCCGGTTTGGTTCCCGAAATAGTGGACGTTCACTCTTTTCGGGAATGGGTATTCTTCCCTTTAATAATTTACTTAACCAAACCTACGATTTTCTTATTCAAAACATCCCCCATTTATTAGTTATATCATCTTTTAATAAGCCTGCCTTTTTATAGCTAACAATCACTCGATTCACTAAGATTAGCAAAAATCCAAGTATGGAAAACACAAGAGTATAGGCTGCTATAAATAAAGCTACATTTGTATAGCTGCCAACTCCAACAGGAATAGAACCATTTGGATTTAGAAAAAAATACGGATAGAAACCATCGTAAGCTCCCCTTATTAAAGAAACGACACAGTAACAAATCGGATAAATTAACCAATAGACAACAGATTTATAACTGTATACCTTTTTCTCTTCAAAAATCAGCCAGTTCATTAAAACAATGGGATTAAATAATGCAGGTTAAAGTTTGTCATGATTCGTAAACCACTATATTCTCCACCACTAGAGAGCAGAAAATGGTAAGTAAAAAAAGTAACAAACATATAGATAAGTGCTGCATTTTTACTAAGATCAAGCAACTGATTTTCTTTTTTCTTGATTAATATAAAAAGTGCGCTAGCCGTAAAAGTCAAGGAGACGATGATATTCGAATGAATCGTGAATTTCGTCATGGATACGAATGGTGCAGGAGAAAAAAGAATATGTAATAGCACACTGATAAGTCCGACTATGGCGATTAACATGTGAAAGACCACTTTGGAATGTAATAATCTTTCGGTTAATAAAAATCTAGGCAAGCCAATCCTCCTTAAATTGTCCGATCGCTAATTCTAGTAAACGTAAGCTGCTAACCCGCGATAAAAGGGATTTTTCGCAAGTATTTTTTATCGTCTATTTGCCGAATTAAGAAACGAGCGATATCTGTATTCGTAATCGTACTGCCTGGCATATCGAATAAATTTTCTTTTATAATCCCCTTTTCCATACCTTCAACAACAAAAGGCAGACGTACAAGCGTCCATTCCACCTTACTTTTTTCCAATGCATGTAGTTCCTTTTTCTTATCTATCATCATCTTAGAGAAGAGTACTTCAAATAGTTTTGCCCCTAATTTATTGATGATACTTTTCTGATCCCCTGCTACAGTGAGTGAACCACCTGTAACTCCTATATATCTACTGATGCCAAATTCATTCATCACACTTAGGATCTGTTCAGTTACACGGCTATAAAGCTGTTCCGCTTTCACAGGTTGACCAAATGTATTGATAACGATTTGGCACCCTTCTAGTAAAGCTTTAATAGCAGCATTGTCCTTTGCATCTCCCTGTACAATCTCTATGCGATCATCACGAAAGGTCACTTTTTCTGGATTTCGAATGAGTAAACGAACGTTATAGCCGTGTTCTACTGCTATTTTAGCTATATGCTTCCCAACCTTTCCTGTACCACCGATAATAGCGATTTTCTGATTCTGTTCCAATATAATCCCTCCGACTTTTGTCAACATCGTTTGCTAGTGTTCTTTTAAACAATACAAGCTACGGGCACTTTCTTTTAGGCCCTTACCTTTTCAGGTTTCGCTACACGTCGAAACCAAATGAAACCGATGGCTATCAAGATAATTAGAACTGAAATGACCTGTGCCATACGAATCGTGTCTGTTAACATTAAATTATCTGTCCTTAACCCCTCAATAAAGAATCGACCAAAGGAGTACCAAATTAAGTAAGTTAAAAATAATTCTCCGGTTTTTAAATTGGCTCTTCTAAGGAAAACTAAAATGATAAAACCAATGACATTCCATACGGACTCATATAAAAAGGTGGGATGATAGTGGCGGCCATCTATATACATTTGATTGATGATGAACTCAGGGAGTTTTAACCCCTCTAAGAATTCCCTAGAGACTGGTCCCCCATGTACTTCCTGATTCATAAAATTTCCCCATCTTCCAATTGCTTGAGCCAAGATTATGCTGGGAGCAAGTATATCGGCAAGCAACCAGAATGATAGATTTTTTTTCTTAGAGTAGACGATAATGGTTGCTACTCCTCCAATTAAAGCACCATGAAGCGCAATTCCGCCCTCCCATATTTTAATAATCTCGCCCACATTTTGTGAGTAGTAGTCCCATTTAAAAATGACATAATAGATTCTTGCAGTAATAATCGTTATCGGCAAAGCCCACAAAACCAAATCTGATATTGTTTCATTACGCAAATTTTTTCTTATCGCTTCTTTATTAGCTATCCATAAACCGATTATGACCCCCGTAATAATAATGAGGCCATACCAATAAACAGTTATTGGTCCTAATTCAAATGCAATCCGACTTAAAGCTTCTGGCTGCTCCATTTAGTTCCCTCCAATTATCCAAAAAATAACGAACACTTTGTTGATTATCAATCTTTATGTTCATTATAATAATAAGCAGACTATAAATATCAATAATCAATCGTAATGAAGTTGTTCAGTACTCAACAAATAGAATAATTATGTTTAATAACATAAAAATTAGAGGTGTCAAAATGACTTTGAAGAAAACAGACCGCCGAATTCTGCGAACAAGACGGATGATCATGGATGCTTTTACACAATTGTTAGAGGAAAAAGGATTTGAAGCAATAACAGTCAGTGATCTCACCGAAAAGGCTGACATTAATAGAGGAACATTCTATCAACATTACAAAGATAAATATGATTTGCTGGAGCAAAGCGAAAATGAAATTTTTGACGGACTGGAAAAAATCGTCATTAATTTCTGGAACAATGCAAATTATGATTCTCAAAAAGTGATAAAAATTGATGATCTACTACCTTTAACAATAAAGTTATATGAATTTATGGGAGAGAATTTTATCTTTATGAAAGTTATTTTAGGACCAAACGGAAATCCTTCTTTTCAGAATCGTTTAAAAGAGGTCATAAAAAAGAATCTCCTCCACCGATTTTCCCATTTATTAAAAGAAGAAAATATGATGGTTCCCTCTGATTATTTATTAGCTTATGTCAGCTCTGCTCATCTAGGTCTTATTCAACATTGGCTCGAATGCGGGATGGATCGGCCACCAGAGGAAGTGGCACGGATTTTATCGCAAACCGTTATTTTGGGTCCTGTTAAAGTATCTGGAATCTAGAAAGATAAGAATAGCGGAAGCGCCTTGCTCAGCGGTGTATAAACTGGACTGACCTCGACTTAGATAAAGGAAAACTGAAAATAAGCTTTGAATTGAATTATTTTACATTATTGAAATAACCTCACTTAATCTATTGACTCCGTACCTTAGTTAAGGGTTCATAATAAAATGAGGGGGGGCAGGAAATGAATCATTTAACAATTAGTGAATTGGCAAAGGCATCTAATGTTAAGGTTGCAACCGTTAGATATTATGAAAAAAGAGGGCTAATCGCGAAGCCTTCTCGAACTGAATCTGGATACCGAATGTTTTCTCAAGAATCTGTTGCAGATATTAAAATGATTAAACATGCACAAGATTTAGGATTTACGCTTGAGGAAATCAAAAAACTTATATTAATTTATAAGATTGAGGATTATTTTCCAACAGAGGAAATGTATCAATTTGACAAAATGAAAATGCTAGAAATTGATGGAAAAATTAACCAATTAAACAATTTGAAATCACTATTAGAGAATGCCATGGATTATCCAGTTTCCGAACTGCCACCTCCTAAAGAATCATGTCCTTTGCTAAAAATATTATCTGAAAGGGTGGAAGAAAATAGCTAAGAAAATAGAGATTTTTACGGCTGGAACGTATTTATGTGAGGGCGTTATTAATCAAGTAAATGGAGCTGTATGTAAAAGGGCTGAGGTAATTGTTTATGATTTAAATAAACAAAGTGTTCCCCCTGGATGCGAAGAAAAAGCTTCTGCCTATGGTATTCAATCTATACCTCCTATTGTTGTCGATGGGAAACTGAAAGGTGTAGAGTCACTAAAAAAAAGCAAATTAGCTCACTTGTTTCATAAATAAAGAGAAACTTCATTCAGTGGGGTTTTTCGATGCACAGGTCGTGCTAGTGCAAACGTTCCGACAGGACGCCGCGTTTTTCGACTGCCCCGTCCCCAACTGAATAAATGATGGACTTTTCTCAGAGGAATTGCTAGAATTTGTCGTTCATAGCGATGATGAAGGACTTTTCCCAGAGGGATTGCTTTGTCCTTCATAGTGGTGATGAAGGACATTTCTCAGAGGAATTGCTGGAATTTGTCCTTCATAGCGATGATGAAGGACATTCCCATAGGAATTGCTGAAAATTGTCCTTCATGGTGATGGCGAAGGACATTTCCCAGATGGATTGCTAGAAAATGTCCTTCATTTCTAAAGGAGTTTACTAGTTTTGCAGTAAATTCGTTAATACTTTTTCGAATTTATTAGCACTCAGTATCTCGTGTGTAATAAAGTCTCCATTATAAAACAGACTAAAGGTTGTCCAAACCGCAGGGGCGTTCTGGGCTTCTTCTTTCGTTGTCAACTGATGTATAGTAAAGGGAACACCATGATTCACTGCTATTGCCCTTAAGTCTTCCAGGACACCTACTGCAAAGGGACATTGAGCTGTATAATAAATAACGATTCCTTTTTGTGGAACCGGAGATTTTCCGTTCCGTTTAAACGATGGTCTAATAGCTTGGTCATTCCACGATAATGTAACTAGCTCAAAATAAGGGGCCATTTGATCAGAGAGTTCAAATCCCATATATTCAAAAAAACGTTTCTCACTCAAATAAGGATATTTTTTCTTTCCGACAATATGAACGATTCCATCCATCCCTCGAGCTTTAGCATCTTCTATACACTTATCGAGCAGTTGTTTTCCATATCCATTGTTTTTATATTTTCCTGAAATCCATAAACAATTAATATACATATAATTAGGTGCATGAATAGGGAGCCAAGCCATTTCGGCAGGCAAATATTCAATAAATACTTTTGCACGTTCGTTTAAACGATAGAAAACTAATCCCTCATCCATTCGCTCCGTCAACCATTTTTTCTTCGCGTTCACTGCTTCTTCATATTGTTTTGCACCTAAGGCGCAGCATATGTGTTCATGTTCAATCGTCTTTTTGGTTAGTTGAATCAAGCCCATTTTCCTAAACACCACCTACTTATTTATCCTGTATTAACAGGCTGTAAGACCCCTCAATGATTGGGTTTCACTTTATATAACTATCATATCGCAATCCGAAACAAACGTTTAGTGAATATCCGATTTTATCCAATCTTCTCTCACATTGTAAACTATAGCAATTTTGGAATAGGTATCTCTTTCCTTTTTTGATTAAGCTTATGTATGAGAGGAGTTGTTCTACATGATTAGACAGAAGGGGCCTGCTTCCCTGTATTTATCGCAAGCTTTTTTAGCACAATTATTGTTTTGGACTGTTTTCGCTGTCAACCTTTTATACCAGGTTCAAATTGTCGGCATGAATGCCTTGCAACTTGTACTAGCGGGTACAGTTTTGGAACTAACCATTTTTATTTGTGAGATCCCAACTGGCCTTATTGCTGATTATAAGGGGAGGAAATTCTCCATTGTACTTGGTTATTTTTTAATCGGAATAGGGTTTCTTATAGAAGGTTTATTCCCTCTATTCACAATGATTTTGATTGCACAAGTCATTTGGGGAATTGGTTATACATGTATTAGTGGGGCATTGCAAGCATGGATTACAGATGAAGTTGGATTAAACAAAGTAGATAAGGTTTTTATTAATAGTGCAAAGTATGAAAATGTAGGTACTTTATTCGGCATTTTACTTGCCATTGGAATTGGCTATCTTGCATTACAAGCTTCCATCGTTGTTGGCGGGATTGGATTTTTCCTTTTATCTTTTTACTTACGGAAATCGATGACTGAAACCAAGGTAGTAAAACGCGAGGAAAAAGAATCACTATCTTTTATCCATGATATGAAATCAATGCTGACTAGCGTATTTTCTTCATTCAAAGTGAACCAAATATTACGTTATGTCCTATTAATTGCCTTGATCGTTGGGATTTACAGTGAAGGGTTTGATCGGCTTTGGATTTCGCATATAACGAATAGCATCGAGGGAGCTTTATCCGAAAAAAATATGATTTTCCTTGTCGGAGGTCTCCAATTTGCTACATCTTTTGTAACGATTATCGTTTTTCAATTTTTAAATCGAATGTCGGAGAAGATTGATTTTACTAGCTTATATAGAGTGTTGCGGTTAAGTTATTTCATTCTGATTATCGCGTTAATCGGTTTTGCCTTTTCAACAAATTTAATCGGATTCATCATCTTTTTCTTAATCATTCAAGTCATACGGCATGTAACGTCTACTTTTGAAACGATATGGTTAAATCAATTAATCACAGATTCTTCAAAACGGGCCACATTCTTCTCGTTTAAAGGGCAAGTGGATGCCATTGGCCAAATTGCGGGTGGGCCAGTACCGGGGTTTATCAGCCAATTTTCGTCGATAAAGATTGGATTGGCTGTAAGTGCTTTCCTATTAACACCTGTTTTATTTATCTTTCAAAAATTATCAAAGACGAGAGACTAGTTTGTCTCCCGTCTTTTTTAAATTGGAATCTCCTATTTTTTTGGAAGCACTAGAAGCTTCACCTTTACCTATTAAGTGATAAAATTTATTCGTAATTGAAAATGTTATTATAGCCTCTTTTATAGTAAAATAACGAATTACCTAATCAGCTCATGGCTATTCAGTTAATTTATTACATTTAAGATTATACAATTCGATTAAAAAATTAATTATAAAAATAAAGAGTATATTGTTTGACAAAAAATTAATTGTATATAATAATTTATATCGTATTAGAATTATTATAATTAACAGAGGAATTATTTTTTTGTTAATTATCGTTTGGATTTCTGTCCAAACTAAAAATTGTTTATCATTTATTAACCATATTAGGAGGAAGATTAATTATGTCTCTAATCGGAAAAGAAATTTTACCATTTAAAGCATCAGCTTATGATGCTGGCAGCGGTGATTTTATCGAAATTACTGAACAAAGCATGAAAGGACAATGGAGTGTTGTTTGCTTCTATCCTGCAGATTTTACATTCGTTTGCCCAACTGAGCTTGAGGACCTTCAAAACCAATATGCTGAACTAAAGAGCCTTGGAGTAGAAGTATTCTCTGTTTCAACAGATACACATTTTACACATAAAGCATGGCATGATCATTCAGAAGCTATAAGCAAAATCGAATATATTATGATTGGCGACCCTTCACAAAAACTTACTCGCAACTTTGATGTACTGGACGAAGAAGAAGGACTTGCAGATCGCGGAACATTCATCATTGATCCAGATGGCGTTGTGCAAGCTGTTGAAATTAACGCAGGTGGCATCGGTCGTGATGCTAGCATTCTTGTTAACAAAATTAAGGCTGCACAATATGTGCGCAACAATCCAGGTGAAGTTTGCCCAGCAAAATGGCAAGAAGGGGCTTCTACACTTAAACCAAGCCTTGATCTTGTAGGCAAGATTTAAGGAGAAGAACCAATGGTACTAGATGCAGATATTAAAGCACAATTAGCCCAATACCTTCAAATGATGGAGGGCGATGTGCTGCTCAAAGTTAGCGCAGGATCCGATGAAGTTTCTCGTGATATGCTTGCTCTAGTTGATGAAATAGCTACAATGTCACCAAGAATTAAAGTAGAAAACACACAATTACAGAGAACTCCAAGCTTTAGTGTTAATCGTATCGGTGAAGACACTGGGATCACTTTTGCTGGTGTCCCTCTTGGCCATGAATTCACCTCATTAGTATTGGCTTTACTGCAAGTAAGTGGAAGGGCTCCAAAGGTCGATCAAAAGGTGATTGACCAAGTGAAAAGCATTAAGGGCGAATATCATTTCGACACATATGTTAGCCTAAGCTGCCACAACTGTCCGGATGTCGTTCAAGCACTCAACGTGATGAGCGTTCTTAACCCTAACATTTCACATACGATGATTGATGGGGCAGCCTTTAAAGCGGAAGTGGAGAGCAAAAATATTTTGGCTGTACCAACAGTATTCCTAAATGGAGAATCATTCGGCGGCGGTCGCATGTCACTAGAAGAGATCCTTGCAAAAATGGGCAGTGCCCCAGATGCGTCCGAATTCGCCAATAAGGATCCATTTGATGTCCTTGTTGTTGGAGGCGGACCTGCCGGTGCAAGTGCGGCCATCTACGCTGCACGTAAAGGCATTCGTACAGGTATTATCGCTGAGCGCTTTGGCGGTCAAATTATGGACACGATGAGCATTGAAAACTTTATTAGTGTGAAGTCCACTGAAGGTCCAAAGCTAGCAGCAAGCCTTGAGGAACATGTGAAAGAGTACGATATCGACGTGATGAACTTACAGCGTGCCAAGCGTTTAGAGAAGAAGGACCTGATTGAAATTGAACTAGAAAACGGTGCTGTTCTAAAGAGTAAATCTGTCATCCTCTCAACTGGTGCTCGTTGGCGCAATATAGGAGTGCCTGGCGAAGCAGAGTTTAAAAATAAAGGTGTTGCCTACTGCCCTCACTGTGATGGTCCGTTATTTGTTGGAAAAAATGTTGCTGTTGTTGGTGGAGGTAACTCAGGCATCGAGGCAGCAATTGATCTCGCTGGTATTGTTAAGCATGTAACCGTGCTTGAATTCAGTCCTGAGCTTAAAGCAGATTCTGTCCTCCAAGATCGTCTGTACAGCTTGCCAAATGTAACAGTCCTTACGAATGTGCAGACACAAGAAATCACTGGCACTGATAAAGTCAGCGGACTCACTTACATGGAGCGTGATACGGAAGAAGTGAAGCAGATTGACATCTCTGGCGTCTTTATCCAAATCGGTCTTGTCCCTAATACAGATTGGCTAGGTGACAATGTTGAACGCACAAGAATGGGTGAAATCGTTGTCGACAGTCGTGGAGCAACGAGCATACCGGGCGTCTTTGCAGCAGGCGACTGTACAAACAGCCCGTATAAACAAATCATTATTTCAATGGGATCAGGTGCAAATGCAGCGTTAGGCGCATTTGATTATCTGATTAGAAATTAATCGATAAAAGATTACTCGCTTACTGATTAAAGACGAGAGACAAATTAGTCTCTCGTCTTTTTTGATAATACAAGAATTTATATCTTTGGAGTTAGATGAGTGTCTAGCTCCAGCGACTAGCGACTAGTAAACTTCCGACGCATAAGGACATGCTAGTCACGCTAAGCCTGATTGTGTTTTCTAAGGGCTAAAGCCCAAAGATGCAGGCGTTGCCACAGGACGTGGCGATCTTAGCCTGCGAATCTTATCACTCGTCGTGTTTCCTTTTTCTCAGTCGAGGTCAGTCCAGTTTATACGTCGCTGAACAAGGCGCTTGCGCTTTTCTTAATCGGAATATAAATTTCCATCATCACCATTTCATATTCCCATGGATGACATCTTTCATCGTAATATTCAAAATCATAGCTTGTCTCATCAATCTCATAGCCCGACATCGGAAACCAATAGTTTAAGATATAATTCCAAGTACCTTTAACTGAATCAACAAAGTCATCTGGTTGAACGGGAGGCGTGCTGAAAACAGCAAAGGTAGAAGCAGGAATGATGATTCTTTGGAAGCTGTCTCCTATCGGCCGATCAATCATGTCATCAAGCACTCCGAAAAAATAAGTGAACGTGGACCAATCCTTTTCATTCGCTCGATTTAAACAAAATTCACCATGGATCGAAGGTGAGAACGTATCATAAAGGGTCTTTTCAATTTCACCATCCGTTAATCCGCTATAAAACCAATAGGTTGGTGCATCTCTTGTCGTTCTGACATCTTCCAATTGGATTTCATAGGATCTTCCCACTATTGCAAATGAATCCTTCGTGATAATTTTTGGCTGATAGATCATTCCACCTGTTTTGTTTACCTTTAGCTCTTCTAAATTGATAACAGGTGGTTCTGCATTTGGACAATGCATGCGATAAGTAGCTGGTGATACACCAAACACTTTTTTGAATGCTTTTGAAAAACCTGCATACGATTCATAGCCATAATGAAAGGCAATATCATTGATGCTTGCCTGTTGACTCATATCTCTTAAAGCAAATTGCAGCTTTCGTTTCGTCACATACTCTCTAGGTGTTTCCCCAACCACGTTTTTAAAAATCCGCAAGAAATGAAACGGAGAATAGCTAATATGCTTTGCTAAGTCGTCTATTGATATGGCTTCTTGAATATGTTCATCAATGTAATCAATCACTTTTTGGAAAGTTGCTGTGTATTCCATTTTGTCACCATGCTACCTATTATATTTTCATATTTTAGTTTTCAATTATTATATCAAAAAGGGTCATTTTAATGTGAATATTGAACGAACCAGTAAGAAAAGTGCCGATTATTTCGACGCTTGCCTATTTAGGGTATCTTCGTACATTGTTTCACCCACTTTAAAAAAATCTTCATCAATACGCAAAGAAAACAACTTTTTCCAAAAAACACAAAAAGACCTCTTACGGTCGTCTACCCAAAGAGGTTTTTTATGCACACCATATTATTAATTATCAATCCTTGTTTTATTAGTTACAAAATCTAGAAAAGCATTTTCTTAATGGAATATTTCCTCCATTTCATGCTTCTCTACTATATTCACCAGTTTTCCTTGATAAATCAGTCTCTTTTTTGTTGGTGTTGGAACATCGCAAGTGATAAGCGTTAATCCATCAAACGGTTCAGTTAAAACAGAAGTATCTTCTTCATTCACGATGTACGGCTTTTCCATTTGGTATTCGTACACTTTTTCATGATTCATTATATAGACACTTCCGCCTTCCGTTAATTTCGTAAGCGGTTGAAAAAGAAGACCTTCTTTTTTCATATGATGTCCAGCCAAAATAACATTCCCAACATCAAATCCTTGAAATACTTCATTCATCATCCCAGCACCCTTTAATAGATTTGTATTTGTAGCCTCACGAAAAATGGGTAGCTTTAAATTTACGGATGGAATCGCTAGTAGGCCAATGCCGACATTATTTTTAGTATCAGAAAACATGGCTTTTAATACATCCTGATCATTTGCAAAATCGATATCTGCAATGGACTTGCTTTGCTCTATGATTGATTCCTGTTTGGGCTCGATTGTAAGATTTTCATAGGATTTTTCAGATAGAGAAGAAACCATATAGTTTTTAATAGCTGGAGTAATTAGAAAGATAAGCCCTATCACTATTAAACATATAGGCAAAATTCGCTTTTTCATTTCTTCACCATCTCTCACAAGTTTTAAAAAAGGGAGAACCGAAGCCATTCTCCCTCATTCTTTAGATTAAATATCTGTTTGTTCTCTTTTCTTTGTTCTCAGCATGGCTAGTCCCATTCCTAATAATACTAAACCGAATAGACTTGTCCAAACTGTAGATGAGTCCCCAGTTTTAGGGAGTTTATTAGAATCACCTTTAGCTGAGTCATCTGTTGGACCTGTAGTGTTTTGTTCTGTCTTTTGCTCTGTATTTTGAACTGTTTTATCCTGATTACCCTTAACAATAGGTTGAGCTTCTAATTCATTAAGGTTTATCCCTAATTCAGCTAATTTCTTGTCATTTTTAACTAATTTCTTCTGAGTAGCTGTTAAACCATCATACGCCTTCTGTGCCTCCTCTACCAATGCTTTATCAGCCATTGTAAGTGCTTGAGCCTTTGGAAGATTCGTAATCAAGGATTCAACCTTTTTCACAGCTTCAAGTTCTGCCCCTGCTTGCGCTAATTCGGCAAGCTTAGATTCTAATTCTACTAGCTTCTCAATGTTTGCTACTAAGCTTTGTTGGTCTTTAGCTAAGCTTCCGTATTCTTTTCTAGCCTTTTCTACCGCTGCTTTATCTTCAATTTTCAAAGCTGAAACTGCTGGTAGATTAGTAATTAAGTCTTCGACAACCTTTACCGCATCTTGAGATTTTTTTGCCGCTGCTACAGTAAACATAATCGTTTCTTCTTTCCCTAATGCCGTGCCATTGTTTGCCGTTAGCTTACTTTTAATCACTAATGTATATGTTTTTCCGTCTGTTAAAGGCGCAATAGGACGAATAAAAATATGACGTTTCTCATCTTCGTTAGCATTTTCTCCTTCATCAGGAATTCTATCTACTTGAATAGCAATTGAGCTTCCTTCTGAATCAGCTAAAGTAATAGCTTGTTTATTCGTTTCCCATACTATTGAGCTCACTACATTTTTGTTAAAGATTAGTTTAATTATAGGATTCGTATCTACATCTTGGCTATCCTTAATATCTTTTCCTGTTGTTGAGGCATTGTCGGAAATAGTCGTTAAATAGGCGCCTACAAAAGCACCACCGGAACCAGAACCGCCACCTTTTCCGCCTCCACCGCCTCCACCACCCCCGCCACCAGCGGCAAGTGTTATGGCAATATTACCGAATAAAAGCCCGATTGTTAATATTCCTGTAAATAAAAATTTAAATAACTTTTTGTTCATGTTCATTTTCCTCCCAGTTATAAAATATCTTGGAAATCTTTGTAACAGCTGAAGCCTTCCGCAGTCCAGCGACGATAGCGACAATTGTAGCAAGTCGTCTGATTGTCATAAACAATCTCATCTTCTACATCCATTTGAAAAAATTGGCAGCTTTCTGCCATTTCTACCGTTGCCTTAAATACTTCCTTACAATCCGCATTTCCAGAAAACGTTGCAACTCCGTTGTGTACTCTCAAATAAGTATTTTTCATACATACCTCGATTATTTTTCTAACATGATTAATATTTTTTAAGCGTACTACCTGCACAAGGCACCCAATTATCATTTCCATCCACATTAACTGACTCAACTAGAAGCACAGACTTATGATCGAGGAACACACTTTTTAGCTTGTCTCCTAACGTTATATACTCATTGTCATCTAGAATAAACCCAGCCTCAGTTCTAACGATATCGATCGTTGTATCCTCAAGTATTTCCTTGACTGTAGCTATTTTCTTGTTAGAATTCACCTTGTGTTTCCCTTTAAAGCGTCCATCATTTCCTGTTAATCGTAGACCCACACCTGCTAATGCTCCAATTACACCCTGTCCAGTACCACCATGCTCTGATAGATGAATAGAAAGAGAGTTAGCTAACTTGTATGTGTCTTCTTTCGTTAAAACCTCTTGCTTTGCTTTAAGTCCAAAATAAACAATTTCTTGATGCTGGTGCTGAGTTAATCGTTCTGGAACGAATACACAAAGTCCTGGATCAGAACCTTCTGCACTTTCTGTATGTAAAATATGGATTGCTTCATCTATGACTTTTTCAAGGTCGTTGCTATTAATATCCGCCTCAAAGCACATAGAACTATTATGTGACGTATAAGGGATATCCGGATGGATAAACAACTGATGGCGAGTAACACCTTGGCATGTCCCCCCATAATTGGATTCGATTGATTTTGCAATTTCAACCGCAATTTCCCCAGTTCCTTTGCTATCAATATTGTCTGTATCATCAATGCATATAAAAACTTTCATTGCCATTCCTCATTCCTAAATTAATTTCCCTTCGGTGCGCGCATATCTTTACCAGATAGGATTTGCTTCATTTCATCTGGTTGTAATGTATAATCAAAGAAGTTTTCATAGAATTCTGCCGTTATTTCAGCTAAATCAACATTGGCAAATCGATCTGGATACAAGGTTTTAGCCGTCCAAATAATAGCAAGCGGAGTTTCTAATCCACCTGGATGCCCCCAACGAGAGACACCGTTTGGTAACTGGAACACCTTATTCGCTTTGACTGCCTTTAATGTTTGCCATTGTGGACTATCAAGAATGTAATCTGCAACACCATCTTGGTTAACAAGAATGACATCGGGATCCCATAATAATATTTGCTCTATACTTGCAAAGTATTTTTTCTCAACTAGCTTTAAGTCCTCTCCAACCGAAACATTGATGGCACCAGCGACTTTCATCCATTCAGCTGGTAAAGAGCCAGCAGGGTCAGTCCTCGTAGCTTCCATGACAGAATGATAAACTCTCACTTTATCCTCATCAGGAATATCCTTCACTCTTTCAGTCACTAAAGCTATCATTTCATTATAAAAATCATTGAACTGTTTAGCCTTCTCGGATTTCCCAAGTACTTTACCGATCATGGCAATGGATTGTTGTTGCTCTTTCATCGAATTGAAGTTCACGACAAGATAGGGAATCTTCATTTCTTCAAGCTTTCTCACTTCTCCTTCGTCTTGTGCGATAGCCTCTTGAATTAATATGAGATCAGGATTTGCATTAGCAAGCTCCTCAATATTGATTTTGGTCTGTTGATTTGGAACAACCGCATCCTTAATCACAGGATTTATTTTATGTAATAATCGATCGAGTTTTAGTCCATTATTGACTGCAACAATTTTATTTCCATCTCCTAACATGGTCACAACATGCCCAGTATACGCATACAAGCAAGCAATGCGATCGATCTTTTTAGGAATAGCTACTTCTCTACTCAAGTAATCAATGACTATTAATTCGTCGCTGTTTTCATTCTTTGCGGTCGTTTGAATTCGACTTTTATCATCACAAGCTGTTAAAACTATGACACACAATAAAATGAAAAAAGGTACGTAATATTTTTTTAGCTTCATGCTATGTTAATCACCTTTTCCATGTATATCATTTTGCGACTTCAATAGGGATAAGCCCTCTAATCTGTTCATTGTTCATCGTTATAGAGGAGATTAATTTCGAATAAATACTAAAGGTACTTAGCATATTCGCTTCGGTTAATACGTCTGTTGGATTTCCCATCTCCTCAAAAACATGATTATTCATTAAGGCAACCTGTGTATTAACACCACTATTTTCAAAATAGAAGGCATGATTAGGAAAATGGGTTGCCATAATAATAGAAATGTTTTTCTCTTTTATTAACTTAACGATTGTTTCTAAAATAATTAACTCATGTCTAAAATCTAAATGCGCAGTCGGTTCGTCCATTAGTATGACAGGGGTTTCCTGCGTTAGTGCTCTTGCTAGCATTACTAGCTGGGTTTGCCCCCCACTTAATTGTGTATAAGGTTTATCCCTTAAATGAATTAAACCTAGAGTTTCTAACGCCGATTCTGCAATTGCCAAGTCATCGGCAGAAGGAGAAGAAAACGTACGAGAGTATGCTGCTCTCCCCATTAAAACGATATCAATTACTTTGTAAGGGAAATTCTTCGTATGACTTTGTGGAACGTAGCCTATGCTTTTTGCTAAATCAGCCGGTTTGATTTTACTAATTTGTTTATCGTTTAAAAGAATATGTCCACCTGAAGGCTTTAAATAGCCGAGGATACATTCGATTAACGTCGATTTTCCACAGCCGTTTGGGCCAAACAAACAGAAAATTCCTCCTGTTGTCAGTTCAAAGCTAATCTGTTTAAAAACTGTGGTTTTTCCATGCTCGAAGCTTAGATCTTCTATTTTAAGGACTGGATTAATTATGACCATCCCCCTGCTTTTCTTTTTAATAGGTAAACAAAGAATGGAGCACCAATGATTGCCGTTAGAATACCTAGGGGAATTTCCGACCCTGTTAAACTTCTTGATAGATTATCGACCATGACTAAATAACAGGCCCCAATTGAAATACTAGTTGGGATTAGTAAACGATTGTCATTTCCTACGAGCATCCTGCTTATGTGTGGGATAATCAAGCCAACCCAGCCAATAACACCGCTTACACAAACAGCCCCTGCAGTAGCTAAAGTAGCGGAGATAATTAATATTCCTTTCAATAGGCGAAGATTAACCCCTAATGCACGTGCCTCTTTATCACCCATTGAGAGTATATTAATTCGCCATCTTATCAAAACTAACCCGATAATCCCTATTAACATGGGCATTCCAGCAATCATAATATCCTTATAGCTAGCAGAAGCTAAGCTTCCCATTAACCAAAATGTAATTTTTGGCAATTGATCATACGGATCTGCCATATATTTAAGTAATGAAATAAGTGATGAAAATACGCTTGATACAATCGTTCCACCCAAAACGAGCATGACAGTAGGAGTAGTATTATAGGTTCTGCCAATAAAATAACTTAAAATAACGGCTAAAATACCAAAACCAAAGGCAAACAAATAAATCATGATCGTCTGATTAAAGAATAAAATCGCCAGTGCTGCACCAAATCCTGCGCCCGAGCTTACACCCAAAATACTAGAGCTGACTAATGGATTGCGAAATACCCCTTGGAAAGCAGCGCCACTTACAGCCAGACTTGCACCTACAAAAACGCCTAATAATGCACGGGGTAGACGAATATCCCAAACAATTGAAGCAGCCATTTCCCCAGTACTATAGCTAGTGACGCCAAGCTTATTTAAAATGACAGCAAAAACAGTAGCCACATCCAATGGATATCTCCCTAATAAAAGGGAGACAAAAATACAAATGAACGGCCCAGCGATTAAGCTACTATAAATTAACTTTTTCTTAATTTCCTTCACCTGCTTACATAGAAGAGAAGTTTACTGCTTTACATGTTTTTTTCTTTTATAAAAATAAATCATAACGGAGGCAATCATAGCTACCCCGATTATTACAAGCAAATATATATATGTATTTTTATTACTTGATGGAGTCTCAGCAGCCTCAACAATTGGTGCTGAAGCTTTTTCGTATGGCACTGATTTCGCCGCCTCTATCTCAGATGCAATAGTCGGCTCGCTTTCAGCACTATCTTCATCTAGCTGTTGATTAGCATCTAGTTTATCGTCATCTGATACATTTTCCTCAGCTTCTTCGGATGGTGCCTGTTCAGCAGCTGGCTTCTCATCTACCTTACTTGTTGTACTTGCAGTGTTTTTGTTTTCAGTTTTATTTTTACTTTCTCGTTTAGTTGTCTGAGAATCTTTAGAAACAACCGGTTCACTTTTCGGTGTATCTTTATTCACTGGAGTAGATGGTTCGGATTGCGGTGTAGCCTCTTGAAGACCATCATTGTTAGGTTCTGGTTTTTCTCCTTTAGTTGTAAAACTAATCCTCGTTTCCTTCCCTGTTGATATTCCACTTTTCGAAGTGAGCGATCCGCTAACGACAATAAAATAAGTGGTGCCTTGAGTAAGATTATCAACGGGAGTAATGATGGCATCATTTCTTTTTTCGAATTCAATTTGATCATCTGCAAGAAATAGGTTGATAGGGACTTTTACTCCGTCTTCCGTTTGCAACGAAAAACATTTCTTATTATTTTCAACTACTTTCATATTGACGATATTTTTACTAAAGGTAAGTACGATTTCTGGTTTTAGCGAAACCCCTGTAGCACCATCGCTGATAGAAGATGAACTCAAAGTTAGCGGCTCATTTTTTCCGCCACCTGTACCACCCTCAGCAGAAGCAATTTGCCCAATAGAGAGGCTAAACAAAATTAAGATGAAAAGGAGTATTCTAGCGTTTGAAAAGAACATTCCTTTTCTACCCATAAGCTTCACTCTTTCCTTCATGTTGTGATTAAAACCGTATTTTCCAAAATCTTATCCTTTCCCATGATTGTAGGTTCACCAGCATTGTTATAGCGGTGTAAGGAGCAATCAAATCCTAAATACTCACTAAGTTATGTAAAATTACCCAATTGAAATTCTACGATTTTCATTATAAAAGAATATTATTTTCACATCTGTGATAAAAGTTATATTTAGTTTGATTTAATTAAATATAGTTATGTTTTGTATGATTAAGTTATGTTTTGTGCGTTTTGATTATATGAACATGTGTAAGTACGCAATACACTGTCTATCATTGTTTACACCCATATTCAACGTTTATTTTAAATTAAAAAGCCCTAAATGCTTTTTTATAGCATCTAGGGCAGAATAAATTCGCCATGAAGGTGAAAAAGTATTATCAATTTCCCCATCAGTTCTTATACCATGTCGCTCTTACGTCTTCCAATAGGAGTGCGTAAGCTCTTCCGACAATCGAAATGATTCCTTTGCGGTAATTTCAGGCTGATAGGTCAACCCACCTGTTTTGTTTACCTTTAATTCTTCGTTACATACTCCCGTAAAAATGCCTCAAAATAGCTGTTGGGTAGTGATTGATTTTTGCTATCTAGCTGGCCTTTGACAGCTGCCACTAAATTTAACTTTGGGACGATGAATATATTTTGTCCATATATACCGTTTGCATAAAAGTAATTAGGATGGTTACTACTCTTAGCTATCCAAAATTGATAACCGTATCCATAAGTTCCATATT
Source organism: Cytobacillus sp. Bva_UNVM-123 (assembly GCF_046351715.2). Classification (NCBI taxonomy): domain Bacteria; kingdom Bacillati; phylum Bacillota; class Bacilli; order Caryophanales; family Bacillaceae; genus Cytobacillus; species Cytobacillus sp. Bva_UNVM-123. The sequence continues at coordinate 349,756 of NZ_CM177772.1, read as the reverse complement.
CTGATTCGCTTACTTGTTTATAAAGGGTTTGTGACTCGCTAATCCAATTCGGTGAAATAACTCTTTTCCCCATATATACACCTTCATCAAGCAAAACTTTTCCGATTTTCATCATATCTTCAATATGAATGGATAGACTAAAGCCGCCACCATGTATACCTTGAGGATCAGCAACCCAAATATATTTATGAATCCCAAGTGGCTTGAATAAATTTTCCACTGCAAAAGAAGCGGTCGTCTCTCCGGAAACTTTTTGGATTATGGCACTAAGGAGATGTGAATTTCCCGAATTATATTCAAATGTTGAACCCGGTTCATTGATAACAGGTTGATTCAATATTGACGTAACCCAGTTTTTTGACGCTTGGAAATTAACTACCTTTAAACCGGAAGTCATCGTAAGAAGGTGAAATAATGTTATATCCTTTTTCTGAATCGCAACACTATTACCCATTTCAGGGAAATAATGATGGATAGGAGTGTGAATGTTTAGTTGCTTCTTTTCCACTAAAATCCTCGATTAACATCGAAATAATACTTTTTGTAATCGAGTAAAACCTTGGTCGGCTTTTCTTTTATTTTCTTACTTTTAAAGTACTCGAATATTCTCTCGTTCCCTTGATTAATAATGAAGCCTTCGATTTTTACTTTTTTTAGCTTCTTTTCTAATTTTTTTAAAACTTCCTCGTTCATTTTTCCCCCCGCTAATAAAGATTAATACTGTTAATGTAACATATAAAACTTATCCATTTGCTATTTTTAAAAATAAGCGTATAATAACCCTTGTGCAAAAATAGTTATCAAAGATAACTAAATAGGAGGTTAATTATGAGACCGTTATATCAAGAAATGTTTCATCAGTTGACTTTAACAACTCGGCCATTTGAAACACAGTTAAATGAACAACTAATGGAATATCATATACATCGTACCGAGTGGGCCATCTTGTATTACCTTATGCTTGATGAACATATTCGTTTAGTTGAAATTGGCAGACTATTAGGGATGGATAAACCGAATGTTACACGTACGATAAAACGTCTTGTTGAGTTAGATTACATCGAACTATCCCCCTCTCAAAGTGATGGGCGTAAAAAAAATATTAAAGTCACGGAAAAAGGATATACCTTATTTCACACATTACGAGCGTCTATTAACGTCTTTGAATTAGAGCTGTTAGAGGGAGTTTCAGAAGAAGAACAGCGCAGCATGTACAGTACATTAAAAACAATTCAACAAAATTTAATTAAGAGAGCAGGCGAACAATTAAGTGAGTAATACTAATACAAGAGAAAAATTATGGACGAAGGATTTTATTATCATGTCCGTCATTAACTTTAATCTTATGCTTATTTTTTATTTATTAATGGTGACAATGGCTTCCTTCGCTGTGAAAGAATATCACGCTTCCGTTTCACAAGCCGGACTCGTTTCAGGTATTTATATTGTCGGAGCATTAATTGGACGGGTCGTGACAGGTCGAATTATTCAAAAAGTAGGCACGAAAAAAATCTTAATGGTCGGCTTAATTTTATTTGCCTTAACTATGTCCTTTTACTTCATTCAAGCTGGGATTACCGTGTTATTAATAAGCAGACTAGTAAATGGAATTGCTGTTGGGGTTGCCTCGACAGCTACAAGTACGGTCGTAGCACAAATTTTACCGAACACTCGTCGAGGTGAAGGAATTGGTTACTATAGTATGAGTACAACACTTGGTACAGCGATCGGGCCTTTCTTCGGACTCATGTTAAGTCAATATACTACTTATTATGTTATTTTCATGTTATGTATGCTTTTGGCCATCATTGCTCTTATCAGTGCCTTCTTTACCAAAATACCGAAAAGTGAAGTAAGTAAAGTACAAGATCAGAAAGGCTTCCATTTTTCACAGTTTATTGATAGACGAGCACTCCCAATTGCCATCATCATGTTATTATTTGCTCTAGGTTATGCAAGCATTATCTCATTTCTTAACTTCTTCGCGGAAGAACGTGATTTAGTTCGCGCATCAAGCTTTTTCTTCTTTATATACGCAATCGCAATTCTTCTGACACGTCCATTTACTGGTCGCATTATCGACACAAAAGGAGCCAACTATATTATTTATCCATGTGCCCTTTTATTTGGAGTAGGTTTACTGCTTTTAAGTAGTTCGCATAGCACCTTCCTTCTATTACTATCTGGGGCTATTATCGGGATTGGCTATGGGAATATTTCTTCTACTCTTCAAGCCCTTGCCATTAAAGTAACGACGTTTGAAAATATGGGATTAGCTACGTCCACATATTTTATCGGATTAGATGTAGGTCTTGGCTTCAGTCCTTATTTCTTAGGATATTTAGTTCCCTCTCTCGGTTATAGCCAGCTATATGTTTGGTTAGGAATTTTTATGTTTATTATCATGATTCTTTACTTTTTCTTACACGGAAAGAAAGATCGTTTATTATTAAAAGGTTAATAGAAAAAGAGGGTGTCCCAAAAGTATAACTTTTAGGGGCACTCTCTTAACTTGTCCGTTGATTTCCGTTCCAGACGCTTCGCTTTCCTTGGAGCAAGCGGTAAGCCTCCTCGTCGCTCACGCTCCTGCGGGGTCTCACCTGTCAGCTTTTCCCGCAGGAGTCTTCGCGTCTTCCACTCCAATCAACTCAGCGCAAAAATTAGGATGAACTTTGCCAAATAAAATTGTTATTAACGACCTTTTTAGTCAGCTTCACATCAATTTTTATATCACAAATAAATTAACTAAATCTAAGCATATGAATGCAGCCCGGCAATGACTAAGTTCACAAATACTTGGTTAAAAATAATTGTCCCAAAGCCAATAATAGCTAGCCAAGCTGTTTTTTCTCCATCCCACCCTTTTCCAATCCGCAGATGGAGGAACACAGCATAGAATAGGAATGTAATTAGTGCCCACACTTCTTTAGGGTCCCAGCCCCAGAAACGAGTCCATGCAATTTGCGCCCAAATCATGGCGAAGAAAAGCCCGCCTAATGCAAATAAAGGAAATCCAATGACAACTGAACGGTAGGAAATTTCATCCATTAAAGTTAAGTCTACTTTATTAGTCAACGGACGCAATAATTGAGAAATTTTTCTCCTAGCTATTAAACGAATTAAACTATACATAATAGAACCGATTAAGAATGACCAAATGACCGTATTTAATTTAGCAGCTTCAATTATAGGAGGAACGGTAATCATGCCTTCATAATGATCGGCTGGTTCATATGTATTCGTATTTTTATCAGCTAAATTGACTGGTGTTGCCCCACTCGGGATCACAATAGCAGGTAAATGATAGTTATATACTTGAGCTTGACCATCTTTATTTTCAAAATGATAGCTTGCCTGATAATCCATGATTCTAAATGTTAAGGTAATCGTAATAAATCCAATCACGACAATGACGAAATACATGATGAGTTCTAAAAAGAAAGATCTGCTATCCTTTTTATTCGGATCTACAGACTTGAGTAAATAAATTAAGCCCGTGACAAATGATACTGATAATACGGCGCTCGCTATTGCAACCGTTAACACATGAATCGTCAGCCAATGACTTTGTAATGCCGGGATAAGTGGAGATACTTCCCTAGAGAACATGCTTGCATATGCAATAATTAATACCGAAATCGGTAATAGAAATAATCCTATTATCGCTTGACGATATAAATAAAAAATAACAAAAAAGCTGCCCACTAGCATTATTCCAAAGAATGTCAAAAATTCGTATAAGTTGCTCACCGGTGCGTGGCCAGCGGCAATCCATCTTAAAATAAAGTAATTTAACTGAGCCAAAAACCCAATAGCCGTCAAAGACATGGCTAATTTAGTATAAATGCTTTTCTTAGACTTTACAGCTGCCCCAAACGGAACAATTGCGATTAAGTACACAATAAATGAAAAGTATAGGGATGAACTACTAATAACTAATAAAGAATCAACAGACATCTTACCACTCCCATATCATAACGTATGATCATTATTAAGTTAGATGGGGGCCCGACTCGTCTTCAAGCACTGAGTGGTATAATAAAGAACTGTTATCTATCAATCCACTTATGAAGCAAAGGAAGCAAATTGGCATTTACACCAATAATCCCCAACAGCGTCCATTGTATCATTACTCCTACTGTTACTTGTAACCATTTTAGGACATTAGTGTGTCATTTTGAGGAAGATTTAGAAAAGCGAAACATATTTATTAAAGATCATTCAACTTTTTCATCATTTTCTTCTTTAGTTTAAAACCTAGCTTATTAATATGCTCTTCATTTCTTACCAATAGTTTATATGCTTCAAGCGGAAATGACGTTCGCGTTAAAATGTAGACACCAATTGCGATCAACCCAATACAGACTGGATAATAGGGCACTAAAAATTCGGAAGTAATAAACTTTCTTTCTATTCCCAATGCTAAAAGCCCGACAGCAAATAAACAAGAACCTATTAAATTTATAATGAAATATTTTTTTTTCATATTTTCGTAACTTATGGTTAATTCTTTGAGATATTTTTCATCAAATAGCAAAGGCTCTGTCTTTAGTATTTTATATTGATCTTCTTCTAAAAATGTCGCTGACACAAACATCCCCATTCCTAATGTAGCAAAAATGATGGTCGGGATCATAAATATCCCTAGATTTTGTTTAAAGATGGAATAAGGGATAAAGGATAAAGCAATTAGGAAAATCCCTAATGCGAGATACTTAGAAATTCTATGTGCAGACAGCAAGTACCCTTCTGCCATTTCTTTGCTAACATAATATCCCGCTTCCTTATCATTGTTAGGTTCCACAGAATTCTTTAACAGATAGTCCAGCGAAACCTCAAAAATGTTTCCAATCATAAGTAATTTTTCAGTTTCAGGATACCCTTGACCATTTTCCCATTTGCTAACGGCTTGCCTTGACGTATTTAATTTTTCGGCTAATGCCTCCTGAGAAAGTCCTTTTTCCTTTCTCAATTTAAAAAGTTTTTCACCGAATGTCACTTCCGTTGAACTCCTTTCACAAATTGTTCTTTTAGAACTCCTTGTTTTTATAAATATGAATTGATATCAAATTCGATATAATTAAAAATATTCTATCTTTTTCTGAAACAAGTACTTCCAGCATATCATCTTTATTGCGATAAGACACCATCACATGGGGATCTATTCACTGTAATTCATTTTGATCAAAGACGACACCAATCTGTTCTTTCATTTTTGGATTAGAAGGGTTCATTTATTGATTAAACACTTTTATGGACCCGTTGTCTTTCTTCAATGTTCCTAATATGGCTCCCATTATTGTCGTTTTTCCTACGCCATTTTCACCAATAATCCCAACAATTGAACCATATGGAATTGAAAATGAAATATCTTTTAACTCAAATTGAGAATTTGAATACGTTTTGCTTAAGTTATGTACTTCTAAAATCCGATCCATTGTTTACCCTTCCTTTTGTTATTTCTTATCATCACGGCACAAATAATTCCGACGATCGTTACTTTTTTCATCATTTCTTTCCTCCTCATTGTTTCTGAGTATTCATTCAGCTTACTTCCTTACTTTTGGATTCCGTTTAAACGAGGCAGGTCGCCCCCCTTTCTGCTTACTCTCTATACATTAAAAAATCACAGCTTCCGGCTCTACCATGTAGGGGTTGCACTTTGTCAACTTACGGTTGCCATGATGTTATACAAGGTATTTTAGATAAGAATCTTCGAATGAAGCATTTTTTTGTCGTTGACTTTTCCCTTAGGGGAAGGTGTATAAATGAATGGAATAGTATCGATACTTAAAGCATTTAATCTATAGGAATAATGGAGGTGGGCTTTTGTTATCGATTGGTGAATTCTCGAAAATATGTGGAGTATCTACAAAAACGTTACGTTATTATGATGAAATTGTATTAATTCATCCTGATGAAATTAATCCTGAAAATGGCTACAGATATTATTCCATCAATCAGCTAAAAAAACTGCTCCTTATCAACCGTTTAAAATCGTATCATTTTTCTCTAGAAGAAATTAAAGCTTTTTTGGAAATGGAAAGGGATTTATCAGAAGAGAAGCTATATTCTGCCCTTTCTCGCAAGAAAAAGGACTTACAGGAAAAGATGCATGCGATTGGGTATACCCTTAAGCAAATGAGCCATGATATTTTAAATTTAGAAAAAGGCGTGCCGATAATGTCTTACCTTGACCATATTGAAGTTCAACTCGTTGAAATGAAGCCAATGAATATCCTTTATAAGCGTCTGATGATGAGCAGTGATGACTACTTGTTAGGTTATGGGAAATATTTTAGCAGTCTATATGAAAAGATCGCTATCGAAAAACTTACTTTAGTTGGTAAGCCAATGACGATTTATCACAGCCCTGAATATAATCCTGCTGGCAATGATACAGAGTTTGCCATTCCAATTAAAGAAGCTGTAAAAGGAACGAGAGATTTCCCTGGTGATCTTTGTGCGAAATCGATTTTAAAAGGTCCCTATCCAGAATTAACATCGGTCTATGCTAATTTGATGGAATGGATCGAAAAAGAAGAATATGAATTGACGAAACCACCATATGAAATATATGTCACCGATCCCGAACAAGCTAGCATCCCAGAGGAACTTATTACAGAGGTTTACTTTCCAATAAGAAAGAAGTAACTGAACAATACAAAAACATTTAATGGGAGGTTTGTGCTTTGCAAAGAAACTACTGGCCAACGACAGATTGGCAAACTGTAGCCCCGGCTGCCTTAAAAATGGACGCTAAATTGCTTTCAGAGCTTGAAGCCATCATAGAATCTGAATACAGTAATATAAATGGTATGGTTGTTGTGCGAAACAGAAGGATTGCTTATGAAAGATATTTTCATGGCTATGGCCCAGATGATACACACCATATGGCCTCTGTTACGAAAAGCATCCTATCTGCTCTCATTGGGATTGCGATCAATGAAGGATATATTAAAGACGTAGACCAGAAGGTGCTGGACTTTTTCCCAGAATATGTCCTCGGAGCTACTGATAGGCAAAAACAAGAAATCACTATACGCCATCTTCTCACAATGACAGCTCCCTATCCATTCGAGGACTGGCACGAACCGCTTGATAAATTGTGTATACAGCCTGATTGGATAAAGTATACTCTTGATATGCTTGGCCAAAAAGGAGAGATTGGCACTTTTAAATATTCTACTGCAGGGGCCCATCTGCTTTCAGCCATCATTACGCGCAGCACTGGAAAAAGTGCAAGAGCGTTTGCCAACGAACATTTATTTAAGCATATCGGCATGAAAGAAATTCCAGATTTCGAAATGAAATCATTTGGGTTTGAAGATTTATTCGGAAAAAATGTGAAGGGATGGGTGAATGACCCAAAAGGGAACTCTACAGGTGGTTGGGGACTTACGCTCACTCCCTGTGATATGGCCCGCTTTGGTTTACTATATTTAAACAACGGCACTTGGGACGATAAGCAAATTATTCCACTGGAGTGGGCCCGTGATTCAACAGCCATGAACCCGAATAAATACGGCTATCTCTGGTGGTTACGCGAAGAGGACGGCGTTTTTGCATTCTTAGCTCTTGGCGATGGTGGTAATGTTATTTGCTGCATACCAGATAAAGATTTAGTCGTCTCTATTGCATCAGAATTTATGATGAAACCCCGTGATCGATGGACATTGATTAAGGAATATATTATTCCGGCTATCATAGAGTAAAATATAACCCATTTTGAAAAAAGTGAAAGCCCCTACGCAATTACTTAAAAATTGCTGGGGGTTTATTCAGTAAACAGAGGCGATGTCACTTGCACCTCACGCTACGGCATATGATAATCTGAACTCATCAAAAGAGGAAGGGTGATTTGTCATATGGAGATAGTATATTGGATTTTTATCTTATATTTGCTGCTTTATGAACCGATATTTGGATATCGAGATTTCCAAAAGTTTAAAAAGACTGTTCACACAAAGGGAAATGAAAAAATCAAGTATTATTATAAGATTATCATCAGTCTATGGGTTCCAACATTAATTATACTCGGCTTCATTTTATTTACTGAGATCTCTTTCGAACAGATCGGATTAAAAACCCCAACAATAAATACAGTTACATTAGGAGCTATGACAAGCTATATTCTATTAGCCTTAGGTGCTTTATATATGTGTTTAGTACTATACTATATCATTGGTTATAAGTTTAGCGAAAAAATAAGGCAAAACTTAACTAAGAAGAAAACAGAAGGATGGGAGAAGTCTGTTGTCTCTCCAATCCTCCCCGTTTCAAAAGAAGAGAAAAAAGTTTGGAATTATGTATCGTTAACAGCTGGTATAACAGAAGAAATCATTTATAGAGGCTTCTTGATTTTCGTCCTTTCCTCTTTGTTTCCGAACCTATCTATTTGGATAGTCATTCTTTTTGCAGCTTTACTATTTGGATTAGGACATACTTATCAAGGATTTTGGTCAGGAGTTTTTAGAACAACACTCTTTGGCGTATTGTTTTCTTCTCTTTACATCATTTTAGATTCTATTATCCCGCTCATTGTCTTGCATTTTTTGGTTGATTATATCGCTAAACTAGGAGAAAATGAGCAAGTAAACAATGAAACGGTTCATTCTTACAAATAGATTAAAAACGAAACCTGGTTTGAAAGTGACAAACCAGGTTTCTAGATCATAGCTGAAGTTATTTAAAGTACTCATAATTTATGATAAATATAGTTGATACATTGAGGTTTCTTCATCAATGGACTTCGCTATTTCATATGCTTCTTGCTGACTTTTTTTATTATTAATCACCTCGTACATAAACTTTATAACAAACATTAAGGAAGAATTTCCAACAATATAATCATCAGGGCCTATGTATGAGTGACAGCCACAATTGAGAAATGCTTTTGCTAATTTTTCTTCGCCTAATGTACAACCATCTGCTATCACTTTTATATTTTTTAAATTTGCATATCGTCTTACATCTTCATAATCAAAAAACTCGCCTCTTGGTTCATGTGGTTCATAAACATCCTCACCCAATTCTGGCATACAAAATCTCCCCTCATCACCATGGAAATTTAAAATTAAATAATCACATCTATTATTTAGCTCTTCACCAGATAACACATCAATTAGATCATTGGGTCTTCCGATCCAATGCGTTGTAACCATAGCACCAAAATATTCTAGCGTTGAACGTATAGCGAAAGCACTCGTATCGCAGTTAGGCCCAACTAGTAAAGTTACATATAATTCTGGCTTACTCATATTCTTCCACCTCTATTTTTTCTAATAGTTTACAACCAATTATTGGAATTTAATTAATTATAACATATCTTTCTTTTTAAAAAGAATAGTAGTTCATTCACTCCTTAATTAGAGATCACATACCTTTATAGATAGAGATAAAAATAACGAGTGCTATGCTGACAAGTATGCCGCTTGCTAAACCGACAAAATGGATGGAAACTAAACTTATTACCGCTCCCCCTAACATAGCTCCTAATCCATCATAAAGGATGACATTGTGTGAGGGTCAATAGCAGATCAGAAAAGTTTGACTAGAAGTCTTTGTTTTATGGAAAATAAAAAGAATCCTCTTTGAAGCTAGTTTGGTCAGAGTGAATTCTCATTTAGAAATTATCGTATCATTTTCAATCAATCGTTTGCCCATTTTCCGAAGAACCTTTTTTATTATTCAAAGGTGGCAATCACTTCATTTAGTTCATTTAAAGCTTGTGGTTCAATTTTTAAAGTATAGGTTGAATGTCCAGTCCCTCCATAAATAAAAGCGTAATCAAAAAGGCGTTTATCGATTACACAAGGCAAATCAAGGCCTATTATTCGAACGCTTCCTACCTGAAATCCTGCAACATTCTGAACTTCCTCTGGGGATGCTAATTTTGCATAACTACAGCTTAACAAATCAGCTATTATCTCAAAATTAACTTTACTACGGCTTCCGGATACAATGAGAACAATGTACCCTTTATCAGTATTTAATATTAACGCCGGAGCCGTTTGCCCTGCTTCAATCCCAAAATATTGAATCCCTTCTTGTTTAGAAAGGATTGGTTTTTCATGTTGAATGATATCATATGTATAGTTGCTCTTTTCCAATATACTTTGCAATTCAGTCATAAGAAACACCTCCAACATTGATTGTATAGAAAATATTGAGGTAATTATCAGCGAATAGAAAAGCTCCATTTTGCATAAATCAAGCAAAGTGGAGCTAAACAGTTTTAATGATAAGAATTTATTAATAGCTAAAGTTTAATCCTTCACATCTAAAAGTAATTTTATCTCCTTAATTTGTTCAATATGTCGCTGTTCATGCACATATATTTGTTCAATCCATTGATCAAGAGGCAAATCACCTAAAGCAGGATGCATCACTGATTTTTCTGCCAATATTGAATGATCTGCTATCGTATTAAGAAAAGTCATCAATTTTTCTCTCGAATCATTTAATAAATCAACCATTTGTTGAACTTCAAATGGTTCTACAGCTGGTTCAACAATTTTTGGTGCTTTTATCTTTGTCGTTCTATCCAATAATATAAGGTGAACATTTTTACGTTCCTTTGGAGTACTATTTATTTCTTTTAAACCCCATGCAATCGCCTTTGTAGTTGATGTTTCCACTAAAAATAAATGATGACAAACTTGCGCAATACTCCATTTATTCAAGTCAGGCTTACTATTAAATTGCACATCACTTAATAAAGTAATTTCCTTTAATAAGTCTTTCCTCGTTTCATACAGGTACTCATTTACTAAAGTATCCATGCCATTTCTCCCTTCACCCAAAAGTGTATACTTAGATTCCTATTCTCTATATATTCTTTTCACGGAAAAGTATTCTATATTAATTCTATTAAAATACTTTCTATCCTTTAAAATCTAAATATTCTCTTTCTGCATAAAAAGAAGATTACGTAAAAATATTATATTATATCTCCACATAACCTATATTTTTTTACTTTTAATAATAAGGGTCGTGGGAAGGGATTGCGCTTTTTCGTAAGAATACCAGCTATTTGAATGTCTTTGAATATCTATTTCTGCTAAACAAATATCCTCAACGATTCGCTCAATATGAAACCCATGTTTAATTAATGTATTGATGTACGTGCTAAGCTTTTGGATAAATCTATTCCCCATAATTCACCAGCATGATGTTGAGCCATATATTTTAAGGAATGCCCACTGCCACAACCAATGTCTAATACTTTTAAATTTCTCACATTACCAAATAAATTTAATTCTTCCTCATTAGGTGCAAGGGGTCCATATTCAGGGAGGGGATTTCTGCCAAAAAATCGATGTGCTACTTCATCCCAACTTTGTTTATTTATCGCAAGTGATTTTATATTCATGTTCTTAACCTCCTAAAAGTAGTTAAGAACATATATTCTATATTTTCATCTTAAATTCCTGCTCATATAAGACTTCATCGTGCAGCTGATTGGTGTTCTGATGAACGACATCATCTACGAGAAGTGTGGTTAATTCCTCTTTTAGTAATGAATTAATGAAGCTCTTAAATTATTGATTCCGTTTTCTAAATACCCCTTTAAGCATGTTAATGTATACACCCAACCTTCTTTTTGCCCTAACATCTTTGCCACAATCTCAGGGTCATCTTCTTTTAGTCCTGATTCATTTACTTCAATAATTGTCCCTGTTTCAAATTCTGTCAGTGTAATTGAGACCACTGTTCCTTCACCATGTTCTTCTCCCCAAGTGAACACGATCGATTTATTTTCATTCATTTCAAGTATATGAATAACACCTTCTGCATTGTACTCATCGTATCTTAATACAATCCTCTTGCCTTTTTCCCATCTTTCCGAGCAGCTGGAAAACCAAAAATTGCCAATCTCTGCAGGAGATACGATTGCTTCAAAAACATCCTGAGCTGGTTTGTTTATTTTTAACTTGGTTACGATTTGCGTATTCATATGACATCATCCTTTATTCATCATTATGTTCAATTATATTTTTGACATTTATTCGTGTAAATCATTTTAATGAATCACACGGAAAGTTCCCCCATACAAAAAAAGTGCAATCCTTCTTTAGTGAAGAATCGCACCTTATACTAGCATTACCTGTGAATTAATTTTTTATCCTGAATAGAAAACTCAATGTCTGCCACATTTTTTATGAAACGTTTATCATGTGATACGAAGATTACTGTTCCTGTATATGCAGCTATGAAACGCTCGAGTGCTTCAAGTGCTTGAATATCTAGAAAGTTTGTCGGTTCAACAATAAAATTCTAATCTATTTTTTAAAAAATCAAAACGATAAAATATTGTTCGCTTCATCTCATCTTTCTTCATTTTCCCTGTATAATGCTTCCATCGATTTCCCTATAGCTTCTATAAAGGCTGTTTCCTCTGAAGTAAAAAAGTTAGGGAATTGAAAGTCTATTACGTCTGATTCCATTTCTTCCATTGCTCTTTTCATTTGCTCTGCAAACTCTTCTTTATCTTCAACATGTTTGGTCACTATATCAGTTAGTTTTACAAGAACATTAAACGCTTCAGGTGATTGTGGAGAAGCACCATCTTTCACTAATTTTTTTACCGTTGCTAACACGTCTAACATTTCTATGTCCATTTGTAGTCGTTGGTCTTTCGAAAGTGTAAAAAATTGATTAGCAAAATCATCTGAAAAGTATTCTTTCGCCCACTCTATTTGGTCTTGTTCATGTTCCATCTGATAAAGTAGTGCACTTAATATTGTCCACGTGATTGGCTTGCCCTCTCTTTTTAGAAATTGCACACGTTCTATAGCTTCTAGTGCTCGGTTTAATTCATCTCTTTTTTTCGTCAAGAGTTTATGCTGCCACGACAATGACGCTTCTAATTGAGTAAAATCCTCCAAATCATCCTCAATTAAACTCTTAATTTCCTGTAAAGAGTATCCTATGAACTTTAAGGACTGGATTTGTTGAAGCTTCGCTAATTCTGCCAATCCGTACAACCTGTGACCAGAACTATTTTGTTGAGTTGGGCTCAGCAGCCCTAATTCTTCATAAAATCGCAATGTTCTTACCGTTTTTCTTGCTCGCCGTCCAAACTCACTAATCGTAAAAGTTGGTACTTGATTTTCCATATAATGCACCCTTCCATCATAATTGTACATTCAGATTAGCATATGACGTAACGTAGGCGGCAAGCAAAAATCCATGACTTTTCTTGATAATCATCCTATCCGGTTTCCAACTATATTTAAATTCCTGACTATGATACAACAAACTATATTCCGATTTCCCTCATCTTTGCGGTGACTTTTTTCATTCTGTCATCAAGATCTAGGCCACTGAATTTCTTCAACCGTATTTCGCTTACAATGTTTCCGTCACGCATAAACATAATGCGCTCTGTTTGTGCCGCAATCCTTGCGTCATGGGTTACAAGCATAATCGCAGTACCTTCCTCATTAATTTCAGAAAATATGCTCATAATTTCCTGTGCGGATTTTGAGTTAAGTGCCCCTGTTGGCTCGTCTCCGAAGATTATTTTGGGGCTGCTCATAAGTGCTCGGCAAATTCCCGCACGTTGGAGCTGTCCTCCCGAAACCTGGGTAATATCACGTTCTGCGAGTTCCTCAATGCCAACCTTTTTCATAAGTGCTCTTGCATTTTCGGTCATCTTTGCAGCGCTTTTTCTATGATCTCGCATGGAAGGAAGAATAATATTATCGAGAATATTCAAGTTTTTAAGCAATGTCGGCTGCTGAAAAACAAACCCCATTTTCGTTCTGCGAATGTCGGCAAGCTCCTTTTCATTAAGTGCTGATAAATCCTTGCCGTCAAAAGAAACCTTACCGCCGTCAATCCCGTCCATTCCACTTATCGCAAACATCAACGTCGATTTTCCTGAGCCTGAAGGGCCCATAATCGCAACAAACTCGCCCTCATTTATTTCAATGTTCACGCCGTCGAGAACAATGCGCTGTTCATTACCCTCGCCGAAAGATTTTACAATCTGATCACCGATAATCATCTTATTCATGTGCCTACTCCTTTATATTTTCGAAAATTTTTATTTGTCCTGCACCTAAGGTGCCAATTATTGTTGCGATAAGTACCGAGCTGATCATTATTAGCGGACTAAGGAAATAGGCAGAAAGCGGATTTACCGTAAACTGAAATGTCGACGCTCCGAAGGAGGAGATCACCGCGCCCGCTAGCAACTCCCCGAGAGTGTTAGCTAGAAGTGTTCCTAGAACAATGCCGAATATTAAGATAAACATTGAACGTGAAATATACTGAGCCTGAATATCTGAGCTTGTAAAACCGATTGCTTTCATGACAGCAATGGAGTATCTATCTTTTGCAACGAGCATTTTCATAAACAACAGTGTAATTAGGATAGTAATCATGATTGCAACAGCAATAGCAACGTAGGAAACCTTTGCAACAGCGTTTATAGTCGAGCCAAAGGTTTGTTTAACAAATTCATCAATATCAGCAACCTTTGCAAAATCAAACCTATTTGCATATTCCGAAACCTTTCCATCAACAAGAGATTTATCCGAAAGTTCAGCGCAAATAATGCTCCATATGATCGCCGCCGAATTGTCGGTAAATACAGCCTTTGCCGTTTTGCCGCCGTTCGTAATGTCGGAATAAATTCCGCTAATTAAGAGATTTTCCCCTTTCCCCTCAATTACTAACGTAATAACATCCCCGACCCCTTTGCCCATCTCATCAGCATTTATAGCTGACAGTGCAATTTCATCTTCAGCTATAGGTGCTCTACCCTCAGAATATTGAATAGGGAAAATCGAATGATCGCCAAGTTCAATTTTAATATTTTCCTCAGATCCGTCTTCCATTTTTACTTTAAATGTTTTTGTTGTAAGGACGGCAGCCTTTGAAATAGTGCGATCACTGTTCATCGTCTTAACAATTTCGGCTGTTTTTTTAGAGATATTATCGGTATTATCCGTCTGCAAGCGCATATCATAGCTTCCAATTCCCATATAACTAATAAAGCTTTTTGAGGAAATCGTATTGTACAAGTTTTGCGGAACAATCATGATAAATGCCGAAATTATCAGAACCGCTAAGCTAGTAGCATAAAGTTTTTTCCTTGCGAGAACATCTTTCATACCGAGAAAAATATTTGTGTGGTACAGCTTATTTTTGCTCAGAGTAAAACGCTTTGCACCTATGTGTTTTTCCTGTGAAGTACCAAAGCGAATAACTTCTGCAGCGGATATTTTTCGAAAACGTCTCATCACTCCACTTACATAGGCGATAATGGCAAGGAATACAAGTAGTATGCCGATAATTCCTATGACATAAGAAAAAGAAGCATGATCGCTTTCACCCATATAAAGACGAATATTTTCAAGAAGCATATCTTTGAACAAAATTGAAAGAATAAACCCAAAAATACTGCCGGCCATCGCAATCGCTGCATATTTTGCAAGATAAATCTTTTTAATGTCAGAAACACGCAGTCCGATTGCCTTCATAACGCCAATTTCACGGTAATCGTCTTCTATTTTCGCAAGGAGTGTAAAGCGTATGCACATAAATGCGATGGCGACGACAAGGATGCTTACAAGAAGGATAATCGCAATCATCATCCCGTCAGAAATTGCGTTCAGCATTTTGATAAGCGTTATTGTAACTGTTGGTCCGTTTGCCTCAAGTCCTGCGGATGCATAAGCTGTTTCGAATGCACCAAGCAGTGACAAATCCTTTAATCTGAACTCAATCAAGTACTCCGTAATTCCAAGCTTTTTTACTTCTGCGTAATCATTTTCGCTAACAAGAAATCTCTTTGAGGCGGAAAGCGTTGAATTCATTTGCGAATCGCGGAGAAATCCCGCAACAGTAAATTCCTTCCCGCTTATTACTGCCTTGTCACCGACCTTCGTCATATTGTCCTTCATATAGCTTAATGGAACATAAAGCTCCCCGTCTGATACGTTGATAATGTTACCGTCAAGATCAAGAAGATAATCAAATTTTTCGCTCTGCGTGCTTAAGCCATTATCTTGAACGCTATTTGCCAGCGAATGTTCACCCAAAATAATCTGTGCACTATCCATGTTAAGAAATTCAACTACTTGAAAATCATCGACATTGCTATTTTGCTCCGCAAAGGATGTAAGCCGTGCAGTATCGATATCACCCGAATGCATCTGCATAAAATGCGGGGTTTTTGCTTGTGTCATAAGCGTATTTAGTGCACCCGAAAGATTGATGACAAGTATAACCGCGAGCGAAACAAGCATTGCCGCAGCAGCGACAAATATGGTTGTTGTCAGTGTTATCAGTTTACTTTTTGAAATGTCATTTCGGATTATTTTGTAATACATAAGTCACCTCTGTTTTCAAGCTTATAACCACCAAACCAAAGAAAAAGGAATTTTCCGAATAACATTCCGTACTATTCATGGCTGTTTCCGTTTCCACTGTCAAATATCTTCATCATATGCATAAGACTTCCGCTTTCGATACTGAGCAGCCTTTCTACGTTGAAAACAAACGCCTGTATACGTGAGACACGCTCTTCATTCGTCATATGAACCATATCATCATCAAAAACAGTATTCGCATAGATCACAACCATTTCCATGCATTCGTACGGATATGGTGTACTGAACAACCCTTGTTCAATGCCCTCGCAAATTATATCTGCAAGAATGGATGGAACACCGTTGATGATAACTTTTTGTATTTTTTGGTGCATAAGTGCATTCTGCGGCTTATGAATATGTTCCATAATTTCCTTGCTGCTTCCACCACTTATGTTCAGTGACATGACAACGCGGACAATGCGTTCAACTACAGGTATACTCTTATCTGCGGCAATTTCCTGCGCCGCTCCTAACATGAGGACAGTATACCGCTCAATCAGGGCGTCCATAATATCCTCCTTTGACTTGAAGTGATAGTACAGCGTTCCCCGCGCAATTCCGACCTTTTCGAGAATATCGTTTGTACTTGTACCATCAAAGCCCTTCTGACCGAAAAGCTCATCAGCCGCGTCAAGTATTTCGTTCCTGCGCTCCTCGGCTTTTTTTATAACTCTCATGTCTACAACTCCTACCTATAGACCGACTGTCTGTCGGTTTTATATTTTAATAGTATCATATTATTGGTTAACATTTCCATTCTAACAAACATATCTTTCCATCTAAAATCATCAGGCTACAAAACTCCCCCGTAAATGTGACTCTAGACTCACATTTACGGGGGAAGCAATGTTTTTTCTAATATTCTCATTAAAAGAACTCATATAAACCATTCACAAAATAATCATATTCTTTGTTACCAATTATCCTTTCCCCGTACCCTTCGAAGAAAATTTCCCTATCTATTTCATTTTCGAATGCATGAAGTTTAGGGCGGACAGCTAAAGAAACATCATATCTTGGGTCTCCATACGTTCCACCAGCCCAATCAATAACCCCTGAAATGATTCCATTATGGACTAATACATTATCAATTGTAAAATCACCATGAATTAAAGTTTGCTTAAATTCATTTGGTTTATTCTTTTTGATATTTTTTAGTAGTTCTGCCGTTCCATCAACCTGGTAGTGTTTTAAATTGTATTCTGCCTTGATTAACATGTCTTCAATCCAAGATATTTCGTGTATCAACTCAGCAGGACAAGGAGTTGAATGGATTTGAGATAAGATTTTTCCAAAATTAAAGATCAATTCTTTTCTCTTCTTCTCATTTTTCTCATTGAATAAGGCTGTTCTCATTGTTTCTCCCTCAAGAAACTCCATTAGAGCCCATGACTGATTCTTACCACTTTCAACAACATATTTTATCACTTTAGGGACAGGCAATTTTGTCTGGATAGCCAAACAATTTAATACAGAAACTTCTTCCTTTAGCCATGTACGATATAACGGTTCTTTTGTTCTTTTAAGTGCAAAAATACTTCCTTCGTTTTCAATTATTCCTACATCTGATGTACAGCCTTGCGGTGGGAATTTTATTGAACTAATTCTACTAACATATTGTATTATTTCATTAGGAATTTCACTAATATGGATTGGCTGCAAATCAATACACCTCCATTTCATTATTGAAATATTCATACTTTTTTATTGTACAAAAAAACAAAAGAAAATGGTATGAAAGTCCAATTTCATACCATTTTTAAATAAAGATTGATAATTAATATTCTATGCCACCGTTTCAAGTAGTCTGGCATTAAATGCATTTGTTCGTGTTCTATATAATCTAACTATCTTACTTTTTTAGTGAGTTCATGATTAATGCAAAATTTTCTTCGAAATCTTTGTAAGGATTCACATTTTTTTGACCATAAACCTTTGTAGCATAACTCGCAAAGTTCAGACCAGCACCATAAATTTGTAATGCTCCATTTGCTAAATCACCTTTTTGAATTAACTCAATTCCGTCTTTTAAGAAGTTTTGGCTTTCGTCATAGTGACATTCTGTAATATATTTATCTCCGCTATGATATAACTTTAAATTCTCGATGATTTTGTTTGCTGTCTCTTCACTAATGGAAGCCTCTACATTGATTAATAGTTGATTAATCGGTTTTACAAGCTTAGCATATTGACTATCATATTTTTCACATGTTTCAGCAATTGTATTTCTTAATTCTCTAGCGTTCATATTCATCGTCTCCTAGTATTATTAATTAATTCTATATTTTAAATTACATTCATTTCCAACAATATTCTTCCTCTAGCATGTCCTGTTTCACTTTTTTCATGAGCTTTTTTCACTTCATGCAATGGAAAAACTTTCTCAATTTCAGATGAAATTTTTCCGTCAGTAAGTAATGTAGCAATGGTTTTTATATTGTCCATCGTTGCTTGCCCTGAATTAAAGTGTACGTGTATGCCCATTTCTTCTGCTCTTTCTAAAGAAAGCGGTTGTGTAAGGCTAACCAATGTTCCACCTTTTTTCACGACTTTCCAAGATTGCTCCAACGTATTTCCACCAACTGCATCAACAACTAAGTCGAATTCATCTTCAATATCTGCAAGTGCTGTCTTTTTATAATCTATTACTTCATCTGCACCTAAAGATTTTACAAATTCAATATTATTGGTTGAAGCTGTACCAGTAACTGTTGCTCCATGCCACTTAGCCAGTTGTACTGCAAACTGTCCAACTCCTCCAGCAGCAGCGTGAATCAACACTTTTTGATCCGGTTGTAAGTTTCCTTCACTGAATAACGCCTTCCATGCAGGAGCAGCACCTGCTGTAATCGTAGCAGCACTTTCATATGTCAATCCTTCTGGCATAAGCAATAAATTTTCTTCAGTGGAGATCGTATATTCAGTATAACCACCATTAGAAGTAGTACCGAATACCGCTTGACCTACTTTAAAATTCTTTACGCCGCTTCCTACTTTTTCAACGACTCCTGATATAGAACCTCCAGGAATATATGGAAAGGTTTTTGGAAACACACTATGCAAAAGCCCTTTACGCATTTTCCAATCAAAAGGAGTGACAGTTGCATATCGGACTTTAATAAGAAGTTCATTGTCTTTTGGTTCTGGGCGCTCGATACTTTCATGTTCCAGAACATTAATATCTCCATATTGATGTACTCTAATAGCATTCATTACCAATGAAGACATACTATTCAACTCCCTATTTCAATATACCAGCTGGTTTTTTAAGGCCTATTCATATATTATATTAAAAGGAACATTTATAAAAGTAGTAACATTTTTATAACATAGTCACAAAAAGAGAACTATTGTATAAAGGAGGCACTTTTCATGAGCTTAAATAAAAAATCAAATCCAAACTTACCCGAAAATAATTGTTCTGTCTCGTATACGCAACGATTAATTGCTGGAAGGTGGAAATTAGTTATTATGTGGCACTTGAGCAAAGAAACAAGACGCTTTAACGAACTCCAAAAGCTTTTACCAGGTGTTTCAAAAGGAATTCTAACGAGACAATTAAGGGAAATGGAAGAAGATGGACTGGTCCATAGAGAAGTCTATAAAGAAGTCCCACCTAAAGTGGAATACTCCTTAACAAAAGAAGGACATGAATTTCTCCCAATACTAACAAATATGGGTAAATGGGGAGAGAAGCATAGAGAAACGCTAGAAAAAAAGAAAAACAATGAATAGTTTTCACGTTTAGTTGCTCATGTTATAATGAGTAACTTAAGATATGTACATCTTTACTCATAATTTTCGGATGCCAATAAAAGCCTCCGCCTAGATAAAATATGGAGGTGTAAGAGATTGAACAAACGATGGACGATTGGAAAAATTAAAGAATTTGTTGAGAACAATTCGGATAGTAAGTTGCTTACGACAGAATATCACGGTTTTTCGCAAAAATTACTATTAAAATGTGCATGTGGCAACAACTTTGAAAAAACGTTTACGAAATTTAAAAATAATCACCAACGCAAATGTGACGTGTGTCAACCACCAAAAGTGTCACGCTAAAGTATAGCGATTAAACGAGATGCCGATCTCTAAGAAAGAAAAATTGACTGTTTCTTACTAATAGGGGCGTTGATCCATGCAGGATCAACGCTCTTTTTTGTTTCCTTATATTAAACACACGTAACAGGCTCGTTGAAGAGAGAAAAAAATGAGGCTATATTAAATTTTTTAAAAAAATAAAATAGAAAATGAAACAAATGAAAGAGTTGTTCGACTAATGAGTAGTTATAGAAGTGGGGAGTTTGAAAAAATGACGAACAGCAGGATAAGTGAATGGTTTTATCAATACAGCAATGATGTCTATCAGTTTTTGATTTATTACTTGGGCTCCACTGATGTAGAGGATTTGGTCCAAGAGGTTTTTATCAGAGCCATAAAAAACGAAAACTCTTTTCAAGAAAGCTCCACTCCAAAAACTTGGCTTTTCGCCATTGCTAGGAATTTGGCTATTGATGAAATTCGAAGAAAGCAAAGAGGAAGAATTAAAAATCTGCTGTTAAGAGAAAAACAACGACCGTTTGACGATCAAACTCCTGAAAAGGTTCTCGAACTTAATGAGACAAATCAACAATTATTCCAAGCGATCCAGAAATTAAATCGGAATTATCGGGATGTGATTGTTCTACGAGGAATAAAAGAGCTGTCCATTAAGGAAACGGCAGAGATTTTGAACTGGAAAGAAGAGAAGGTTAGGCTCACCTTCCACCGAGCAATAAAGGCTTTACAAAATGATAAAGGGAGGTTTATGTAATGTCGGAGAAAAAAGACACAGTTGTCCAACAACAGTTAAAAGAACTCCCCCACCCCGTCCTGACAGCTGAAAAACAAAAGCAAATGCTTGATCACATTCAAATTTCCGCCAATAAATACAATAAACAAAGAAAGTGGGGGAATGCTATGAAAAGAGTATATTTAGGTGCGGTAACAATTGCAGCCCTAATCTTTATATCTGTTCTAACCTTTAATCAAATGGCTGATAAGAATTCTAGTTCTGAAAGTATACTGGAAAATCGTACTCAATCAGAAGGTATTGTATCCGAATATATAGATCCTCCGGGATTAACTGTTCACCAAGTGGCTCTAAACGATCTATATGTGGAGATTCCCTATCAAAAACACAATGTAAAAATCACAAAAAGAACAACAGATAAATACATCTTTGTTGACATTAAGGACAAAGATACGGGGGAAGTGTTGTACACTTATGGTGAATCAATAGGTCACGATAAGGAAAAACTAGTTTTCCGTGAAATTCAAACAAAGAACTCTAAGATTCACCTACAACTGTTCGTAGAAATTGACCCTATAAAAAGTTTAATAACTAAAGTCAATAACAAGGAAGCAGTATATGATCCGCAGCCAGAGAAAATTGATCTTGAAGTGATTAGTTTCGGTTCGAGGTCAGGGAAGTTTCCAGCCAAAAACGTTGAGTTACTAGCGAAGGTCGTTCTTAATTGGGGAAATGACGTTCAAGATCTGTATGAAGGCTATGTAATTGGGGTCATCAAAAACTAAAGCTTCAAAGCGGAAGGCTCTTTACTTAAGGAGTGATAGAATTGGCACGTGTTTTATTTATTAATGGTGGCTCAGAAGGACATGTCAATCCAACGATTGGCGTTGTGCAAGAACTTATTTTGCGTGGAGAAGAGGTCATATACTTTACGATAGAAGCTTTTCGAGAGCGTATTGAGAAGACGGGAGCTACGGTACGAACATTTGACGGTCAAAAGTTTATTAAAGCCTTTATTTCAGGTGGAAGAAATCATTTACTCGAAAGAGTCAACGGTCTTTTACATACGGCAGATGTCGTCATACCAAGCATTCTTGAACAGATTAAAGGTGAGCATTTTGATTACATCATCCACGATTCTATGTTTGGCTGTGGACGTTTACTTGCCCAAATTCTTAAGCTGCCCGCTATCAATTCTTGTACCTCTTTTGCCGAGACGAAACGATCATTTGATAGAACATTAGAACATCTTTCACAGAATATCCCGACAGAAGTTTTGAACAGGATACATGATGATTTTCAAGACCTGACAACAAAAATAAAAGAAAAATATGAGGTTGAAGTCCATTCTCCTTATGAAGTTTTTTGCAACCCTGCACCACTTACAATTGTTTATACAACTAGAGAATTTCAACCTTTTGGAGAAGCATTCGACCAAAAATATAAATTTGTAGGTCCATCCATCTCTTCACGATTAACAGAAAAAAGCTTCGACCTTACTGCAATCAAGGGGAAAAGCCCCATTTACATTTCACTGGGAACTGTCTTTAACCGAGCCATTGATTTCTACAGGCTTTGTTTTAAGGCATTCGAGAACACTGAGCATACCATTGTCATGACGATTGGGGAACAAACTCAACTAGATGAATTGGGAGAGATCCCGCAAAACTTTATTGTAAAAAATTATGTTCCACAAACCGAAGTACTAAAATACACTAAATTATTTATCACACATGGTGGAATGAATAGTACCAATGAAGGTCTCTATTACGGGGTTCCGCTAATTGTAATCCCTCAAAGTGCCGATCAACCGATAATTGCCAATCAAGTTGTCAATATCGGAGCAGGCATTCAATTACAAATGCAAAGTTTAACAGCCAATCATCTATATGAAGCTGCAGATCATGTGTTACACCACTCTTCCTACCATAAGGCTATTGCAAACATTAGAGAATCCTTTCAAAAATCTGGTGGGTATCACAAAGCTGTTGATGAGATTTTCAAATTTAAAAGTCAATATGACATTAAAAGCTAAATTGTGAAGTTTATTACGATAAAGAATCTATTTTGAAAAAAGATTGATCAAAATGGATTCTTTTTCATCAGATTAAAATCATATTACACCCTAAAATGTACCTCACGTTATTAAGCCAATAAAAAGATAAATGGCAGTTCCCCAAATGAACAGGGCGGAGCATTTATTGAATATATTCATTAAACCTCCTGTACCATCTAACTTCTTCATGACTGTGCCCGCCAACGTTAGCCCAAAGAACCAAATCCAAGAGACTGTAATACAGGCGATTGTAAAAAATACTTGTTCTATTCCGACATATTTTAATGCACTTGTCCCAATCACACCGACAATATCTAGAATAGCATGAGGATTTAATAAAGAAACGGATAAAGCGAAGATGATTTGTTGGCGGATTGGCAATGCTTTGTTCGTTTCTGTTGTTGCTGGTTTAGAGCGCCAAATAGCGTATCCCATATAAAGTAGAAATAAAATCCCTGCAATCATGAGGCTAATCCGCAGCCATTCAAATTGTAAAACGATAACGGATAGCCCAAAGACAGCTAAGAGGATTAAAAAGGTATCGCACAGTGCAGCTGTAATCGTCGCCGGAAGTGCTCGAAGTAGTTTGGGCTGTGTCGCTCCTTGGGAAAATACAAATACATTCTGTACCCCTAAAGGTAAAATGAGACCGAACGCTAAGATTATTCCATGAAGAATGGCTTCCATGTAGTCAACTCCCTTTCAATTACTATCGTACTATGATACAACTAAAAGAAAACAACCAATTGGATGGTTTTATATCCACCCAATTTAGAAATGGGGGATTGGATGAATTGGAAACCAAATCGTCATTCTCACTTAACCATTCAAGAGCAAATTGTAGATTGGATAAAATCTCGTATAGAACGAGGGGATTGGACTGTTGGCACAAAAATTCCAACACAACGTCAACTAGCAACGTTATTTAATGTGAATCGAAGCACGGTGCAACTTGCCCTTGATGAATTAAGAGCAGATGGTTTACTCGAATCAAAAGTGGGATCAGGTGTATTTGTAGCTAATAACTCATGGAATGTGCTTTTGAACAGGGCTCAGCCGAATTGGCAGCAACATATTAAATCAAGTATTCATAAGCCAAACTACCATACGATTCAGCTCATAAATGAATATGAGCAAATGGACCATGTCATCCGACTTGGAACAGGTGAACTATCACCAGAATTACTCCCAACAAAACAAATCGAACAGTCGTTAAAAGAAATTTCACTTGAATCAAAGGCAATTGGCTATTCATCACCACAAGGAAGTGAAAGGCTTCGGGAAATTTTATGCAATTATTTAAAAGAGCGTGGTATTCAAACAGCACCAGAGAACATTTTAATTGTTTCAGGTGCACTTCAAGCACTACAATTGATTGCAATTGGATTATTAGAAAAAGAATCCATTGTCTTCCAAGAACAACCTTCCTATTTAAATTCTGTCCATCCCTTTCAATCAGCTGGAATGCGAATGATTTCAGTTTCACGGGATGCCCATTTAACAGAAAACTTACGGTCACTCAAAAGAAAAAGACAATCTTTATTTTACTGTGTACCAACATTACATAATCCGACAGGGTATAATTGGTCGATGGAAGAAAAGAAAAGTGTATACAATGCATGTAAAGAGCTGCAAATCCCGATTATTGAAGATGATGTGTATCACGAACTGTTATTTGAACCATCTTTGCCTTCCATAAAGTCGTTTGATACATCAGGGCAAGTCCTTTATATCGGCAGTGTATCCAAGACACTTAGTCCCGGATTACGAATTGGTTGGATTGTTGCACCTTCACCTGTTATTGAACGATTAGCTGATATAAAAATGCAAACGGATTATGGTTCAAGTGCCTTTTCTCAAGAAATTGTCGCACACTGGATATCGACTGGTTTATATGAAAAGCACTTGATTAAACTTCGTGAACAATTAAAAAGAAGGGCTTCTTTTGTAAAGGAAATATTAGAACAGGGATTTCAAAAAATTGCTACGTGGAATAAGTCTGAGGGTGGTTTCTATATATGGCTTAGGTTTCATGAACCCATTGTCAATAAAGCACTCTTTCTAAATTTACTTAATCAAAATGTGTTGATTAACCCAGGGTATATTTATGAAACAAGGGATTTACATCATATTCGTCTATCCTATGCCTACGCTTCATTGGAAGAGTTAAAAGAAGGTTTAACTATTTTACTAGAGCTATGCCGACAAGCGTAAAAGCCTAATAATATAGAGGTTAATACATACATATTAGACATGTATGTATGTATTAACCTCTTCCTTTTTTCTCTATTCATTCTTTAATCAAATAGATTAAAATCCTAATTTAATTTCTTTGCTCAAGGTATTGATAAATTGCCATCATCTCTCGTTTATTTAACTCACGAATCCGATTGAAAATAGGAATATCTGCTACATCTTCAAGGTTTGAGCCTTCAGCCAGCGAAGACAGGGAATTATTTTATTCATGCTTCCCAATTAAAATTTCATATAGGTTTGCTGAATCTTGTTTTGTTAATTGCACATATTTATCGGTATCGGTAACAATCTCTAAATTTTCACCATTTGGGCTAACCCATAGTAAATAAGACGCTATTTTGGTTTCGCCGCTATTTTTAAAAGGAAATTGAAATTGGTAGTCAGGAGGGCGTATCATTTCTACTTTTGCATTTTGCCAATTAGCCTGTTTCACTATCTCCATTGCTTTTTGAACCTGTTTACGATGTGTGACTTCTCTATAATCTTCAAAAATTCCGTCATCACTCATTTTTTGAACAGTTATTTTTTGACCTTTTATTTCTGACATACAACCCGAAGTAATGAGCAGAATGGCTAGTAAGAACATCGTTAATCTAATTTTTTTCATTAGCACCCCCCATTTCGATTTTTTCCCTACCCGACATATTTAAGTATTAACTGATATAATGCTAGGCAAAGTCCTAAAATACTTGATTTCATTTTAGGTGGATGGTTTCTTTTGCTACGAAGCAAGTAAATAAAAACTCCTATAAACCCCAAGGGAATCCATAGCTGAAAGACACCTTCTTTTGTACTATAAGAAAAAATTGGAGCAATGTAAGTACTAATGAGAAAGTAAAAGAAAACCGAAAAGCGACGTGTTTCTAATTGCTTGCTCCACCTTACTAAAAAGAAAATAATTATTATTGCGATAAGCGTAATGTGTAAAGGTGGTAGTGTAATAGCACTGTTTCCAAATTTGAATTCCATTCTGGATTGCCCCCCTTTTTTTTAATATGTCACCCTTAAGTAAAAAGCGAATCAAAAATGGAATAGACGCCTTATTTGGACTCTTATTTAATATACGAAATATTCTGGACTTATGCTAATTTATTTCTCGTCTTCAAGAAAACCATATATCGTCATACAAAATAAAGCAGAAAAAAGGGAAGCAGATAATTGTGACATGGAGTAGTAGAAAAGAGGAGAAGGAAATACTATCAAGAGATGGCGCCAGTTATTTAAATCCAGTTTAAAAAACAAACTTAATGTTGAAGTAATAATACGTTACCAGCAGACTACTTAAATAGCAGTCTGCTTTTTTGAAGAAAGGGATACATAAACTATAAATCTTCTACAGCCAATTGCTTTTCCAACGGTATTTGCGTCTTATTTTCCTTAACGATTTGTTTATTTTCTGGTTGAAAAGGACCAGCCTTCATGGCTTCCAATTCCCCGCTATCAGCCATCATCAAGTCGTTCTTGTAGGCAGCTATCGCCAGTTCATACCTTACTTTTTTGCTTGCTTCCGTGAAATCCTCTTCCTTCACAAGACCTGATATTGAATACCGGTGACCCCTGAAATCCACGTTCAGTTCAGTGATTTGGTTGAATTTGAAACTCTCCACAGGAACGCCGTTCTCATCCTTCAACAAGTATTCACTGTATTTCTTGTTACATGTTTGTGCGACTTCCTCCATTACCTTGAAGGCAGCGTCCGGATTTTGCCTATAGTTGAGGACAAGGTTTTCGTTCACTCGGCGCATTCTCCGATTTCCGTTCTGAAGTTCTGTAATGCTACTGTAGGATATCGTATAAAGGTATCCGTCATACTGGCGGATCTTCAAGTAGCGCATACTGATTTCCTCGATTTTCCCCTGACGATTTCCATTGATAATGACATAATCCCCGTGTTCGATCTGGCGCTCAAACAAGTAGGTTATCCCCATAATGTAATCCCGGATGATATGCTGGAAGATCAATGCGAAGGCACCCGCCAAAACAACCGAACCAGTGAAAAGCTTTTCCAGTCCTAAGCCTAATTCGCTAAGCACATAAATAAAGAAGAAGACCAATCCTAATACCTTTGTTACCTGTTTGGCGAATTGCTTTAATGTCTCTTCTCTCTTTTCATCCAAGATTTTCGTTTTGTAAAAGAAAAGATTAATAGATTTTCGAATTAAATAAACTATGAGAATAATCAGCAATCCCACCGTTAAAATTTTTATGGGTGTTTCTGGAAATTTCCACAAGAAAGACATCCTACCAACTCCTACTTTCTTTAAACTATACAAAAGGAATGCGGATAAGGAGAGAAAAACCTTACCTTCCCACAAACTCTTCATAATAGCTCGATTATATTGCCAATAATGTATTTTCCGTTGCTAAATGGATATTAAAAGATATCGTGATAAAGGTCAATAAGTAATACTTGGAGAGTTTTGTTTAATCACGTGAATAGGAACAGCCAATAAACTGGATAGGTAGTTTGTTTAAGAAAACTGAATCAGCTTAGTTCTTTACATGATGAACTTTTTTATTATTATTGTTGACAGTTTACTAAACTACACTTATAGTCATATACAAAAGTATATAACCATAACAGTTGTATTCAATGAAATAGAAATGTGGTGTTATCTGATGAATAGTTTGTCTAATCAAGAAAAACCAATATATGTTCAAATTCGAGAAAAAATCGAAGATCAAATTGTAAATAATCAGCTACACGAAGGAGAGCAAGCACCATCAACTAATCAGCTCGCTGCTTTTTATAAGATTAATCACATTACTGTTTCAAAAGGGGTTAATCAATTAGTTGATGAAGGGATACTTTACAAAAAAAGGGGTATTGGGATGTTTGTAGCAGAAGGAGCTAAGGAAAAGCTTATTTCAAAACGGAAAGCCACATTTAAGGATGTTGTTATTGTCGAATTGGTACTCGAGGCTGAAAAACTAGGGATTAGTGAAAGTGAAATCGTTGAATACATTAAACAGGTGAAAGGAAGAATGCAAAGTGACAATGGAAATTGAATTGAAAAACATTAGCCTCCATTATGGAACTCAGCAGGCGTTAAAAGATATTTCATTTAAGATGAGCGGGGAGAAAATTTATGGATTACTAGGGAGAAATGGAGCTGGGAAAACATCGTTATTGTCCATCCTTGCTTCATTTCGGGAACAAACGAAAGGCTCTATTAAAATAGCAGGTGAAGCTCCTTTTGAAAATGCAAAAATTATGCAGCAGGTGGCGTTTATTTACAATAAGAATTATAAAGAAGAATCTGATACATTAAAAGCTGCACTCGAAGGAGTTTCCAGATATCGACCAAATTTTGATAAGGATTACGCAAATGAATTAGCCAAACGTTTTAAATTGCCATATGATAAGCAGATTAAAAATTTTTCAAAGGGAATGCAGTCTGCTTTAAACGTTACGATCGGATTAGCTTGTCGAGCCCCCATTACGATTTTTGATGAGTCCTATCTTGGGATGGACGCTCCAACGAGAGAAATTTTTTATCAAGAAATGCTAAAAGACCAAGAAAAGCATCCGAGAATGATGATTGTTTCAACTCATCTTGTATCAGAAATGGATTATTTATTTGATGAAGTACTTATTCTCGATAAAGGGAAATTACTTCTACAAGAAGAGTTTGATACGCTTGTAACGAAAGGAGCCTCCGTAACGGGTAGCTCAGAAGATGTCGATGATTTTGTTAAATCTATGATACAGTTGAATATCCGACAGCTAGGTGGTACGAAATCAGTCATGGTTTATGGAGAAATAAGTGAGGCTGATCGGGAAACAGCACATTATAAAGGGCTGGAGATTGGAACGATTTCCCTTCAAGACTTATTTATATATTTAACTGAGGAGGAAATTGATTAACATGCAAAAACTTATTTATCCTAAAATTGCTGCTGATATGTTTCGGATTCAATTCTTTTGGGCTCTAGGCTACTTAGGGGTTATGTTATTTATACATATCGTTAAAATAGTTGCTTCCTTAATCAATAATGATGGAGTTGATCCCTATTTTGCAAGTGTGTATGTAACTTCAAATA
Organism: Cytobacillus sp. Bva_UNVM-123; assembly: GCF_046351715.2. Taxonomy (NCBI): domain Bacteria; kingdom Bacillati; phylum Bacillota; class Bacilli; order Caryophanales; family Bacillaceae; genus Cytobacillus; species Cytobacillus sp. Bva_UNVM-123. Next base: position 320,220 of record NZ_CM177772.1, on the reverse strand, counting down.
TTTTTATGCTCGTTATCGGGATTATTTCTACTTACGGGTTTCTTCAATATTATGTTGAAAATGGTGTGACTAGAAAAGATTATTATAAAGGGGCTGCACTCGCATCTATAGGGCTGTCACTATCAATACCCGTTGTAACAAGCTTCATATCCTTGCTAGAATTTGCGATTATTAAAATGGTGAACATCAATTTTTCAGTAGAAAAATCTATGTTTTTAGTAGAATCAGAGGATTTTGGAGGACCGATTAATAATATTATTGGGAATGTTTTTATATCAGTCGTTATCCCTCCTTCTGTAAGTCTATCTGACCATTGGCTATTAGGGGTTTTCGTATTAGCCTTAAATTTATTTTTCTTTTATTTGATTGGCTGGTTTATTAGCACAAGCTTTTACCGTTTACGCGCTGTTGGATTAGTGTCCATTATTGTTTCCTTTGTTATCATCTTTTTGTACGACTTTTTGTTAAGAACTCTATTAAATTTACCCCCTGTAGCGATGTTCTTAGACATTCAAATTCCAATGGTGGTTGCTGCTATAGGTATCATAATCATTATTTTTATGACGCTTTGGATGATCAGACAATTAATGAAAAGAGCTCCGATTAACTGTAGATAGTAACGAAATGAAAGCAGTGAAAGATTGAGGAAGTTATTAATAATTTGATATAAAAATAATATTTAAATTTTATTATCGAGGCCGTCCAATAAGTTGTTTTCCATCATAATAGCATCTTAAAAAATTAACGCAAAAATGGACTTTCTGGACAGCCTCATTAAGGATAGGAACCATTTCAAAAATTTCATATTCCTAGAGAGTCTTTTAGAAAAGTTGTTAAATAGGCAACATTGGATATTTTTTTGTTGCATTCACTGCTATCCGCACAAATAAGATTGCCGATGGACTTATAATAATCTGGATTTTTAGATTTTTTTGCCTTTGTTACGGTAGAAAAGTAGGCAACCTCACCAAAACAATTACAGAAGGAGCAAATATTTTTTTTACTAGTCGGTGTGAATTCACATTCAATCCCGACCATTTTCCCCTCAAGATCATAGACGATAAATTTTTTATTGGATCTTAGGTCGTTCCAGCTTAAATAGGTTAGCTGGTTATGATCTATATTTGATAAATCAGGCAGCTTTAATTTTTTATGTTTCGGAAACATTTTTTTCAGTTGCTGCTCGGTGATTTTTGGAAAAGGCAGCACATAGACCGAAAGATCCTGAATATATTGATCATACTCTTTTTCCGTTTTCAATCTTGAAATATTAATTATATCTTGTTGCTCCAATGAAGCGTTTGGAAAGAGGTCCATGATCTTGGCATTGGCTAAATCAATCGCAGCTGCCAATACGTTTTGTGGTACGTTCTTTTTGGTGCAATCTTTAATTAATGCAATCTGTTTTTTAATAAAATTTATCTGTTCATTTTTAATAAATTTTTCAGTCATACGTGTTTCTCCCAGCATTTTTTGTCGTCTCTTTACACTTATTATAAAAAAAGCAGGAACTTTCTAAAATGGAGAAAATGACTTAGAAGTGTTTTTTACATAAGAAAGCACTAATGAAGGATTTTCACCAGTGCTGTTCGTTTACTTTCTATGTGAATAGACAATTTTCTTAATGGTTTCGATTGAGAGATAATATTCCTCGGCTAGTTGATGGACACTGCTGCCATCAATAAAAGAATTTCTAATCGCCTCATTACGACGATCCAGTATTCGTCTCCCACCACTTGAGGCTCCCCATTTAAGATGCTCCGTTTTCGGCTTGGGGATGTATAAAGTTTCCCCTTGGACATACTTTTGGATTTCCTCAATTAGCTCTTCAGGTAAAACTTTGTTTGCATTCATATATTTCAATTTTGCCCGCCCCTTATTTTGATTTTGAGAAAAATAAGGTGCAAAGCCAAATATTAGAAAAGCTTATTTAGCGATAAAGTTAAATGTTTCGCCCCATGCAAAGTATCGCCTTTCCAATAATAGGCTTTGCATGAGTGGAAGAAGTACGGGACATTCTTAAGTGATTGTCCATCTGTAAGCACCCCCTTTATTTGAATTATAACGAAATTTACTACAAGATTGAATTGTTTTTGCTTGGTTTTTTTTGGTATTTAGTAAGCAATGGAGTTAATGTTACAATAGAAATAGAATAAATGGGTATAAAATCCAGAAACGAGGCTTAAGAATTAAGATGATGGAAGAATTTATATTAGAAATTACTGATTTGAAAAAGAATTATGGTCCAAAGTCAGTACTAAATGGTGTTTCTCTTCAAGTGAAAAAAGGAGAAATCATTGGGTATATTGGACCGAATGGAGCTGGGAAAAGTACCACAGTTAAAATCATGCTTGGCATTGAAGACAATTATTCCGGCGAGATCAAAATTTTCGGTCATGATATTTCTGATGGAAATATCGAATATAAAAGAAAAATCGGTTACGTACCGGAAATTGCCGAGGTTTACGATAATTTAACCGCCCAAGAATATTTAACCTTTATTGGCGAATTGTATGGCCTCAGCCTTGACCTCGCTGATTATAAGGCAAAAAGCTTAATGGAACTATTTGGGATAGGCGAAGTCTATCATTCTCGTATCGCATCTTACTCAAAAGGAATGCGTCAAAAGCTTTTAATTATTTCGAGCTTATTACATAATCCGGAGCTTTTATTTTTTGATGAGCCTATTAATGGTTTGGATGCAAACAGCGTCATGATTTTTAAGGAAATCATGACACAGCTTTCCGAACAAGGGAAAACGATTTTCTACTCTTCTCATATTATGGATGTGGTCGAAAAAATAAGCAGCCGCATCATTCTCCTTCATGACGGTAAAATTGCTGCAGATGGTACATTTGAAGAGTTAAAGCAGCAAAATACTAAGGGGTCACTTGAACAAATTTTTAACCAACTTACAGGATTTAATGAACATAAAGAGCTTGGTGCAAGATTTGTATCGGTCGTAGGGGAGATGTAAGAATGCAAGATTATCGGACGCTGAAACTATTAGATCGTTTTGAGAAAGTTTTTATCAGCTTTGGCGTAGATTATAAGATTATGAGAAGAATTTTACAAGTTAAATTAACAATGGACGGCCGTCGTGTACCAACTATTTTCTCACAAAATGGGAAAAATAAAGAGGAAAAGAACAATCAGTACATAAAATCTTTATGGATTTATGTGTTTTTTAGTCTGTTTCTGATTCCATTTGTACTTATGGGTGACAATTATCTTTTCCAAATGAGTCTCTTCTTTGGGATCTTTACCTTTTTTGTCATGACCTCCATGATTGCCGATTTTTCTACTGTTTTACTAGACATCCGTGATCGAAACATTCTGTTTCCGAAGCCGGTTGATCGAAAAACGATTAGTACTGCAAAAATGGTGCATGTTGTCATTTATCTCTCTTTCCTTACGATAGCGCTTGTCAGTCTCCCTTTGATTGTTGGGCTTGTTAAAAATGGTTTCATGTTTTTCCTACTCGCAGCTGTAAATATCATCCTCATTGACCTGTTGATCGTTGGGTTAACCGCCCTTATCTATTTAGTTATCTTACGATTCTTTGATGGGGAAAAATTAAAAGATATTATTAATTATGTCCAAATTGGGCTGTCACTTATGATCATGATTGGGTATCAATTACTTGTTCGCTCATTTCAGCTCATTGACATAACCGTTTCGCTTGAACCGCAATGGTGGCAAATATTTATCTTTCCAATGTGGTATGGGGCAAATATGGAAATGATGATAAATGGTGCCTATCAACTGTTTCACCTATTATTTTCAGCTTTAGGAATCCTAATTCCTCTCCTATCCATTTGGGTTTATATGAAATTTAATCATGTTTTTGAACAAAATCTTCAAAAACTTACTTATCATGGGAAAGCAAAGGAAAAGAAACATAGTAAGCTTGGTCATTTGTTCCTTAAAATTATTTGTCGCTCAAATGAAGAAAGGGTCTTTTTCCGATTTGCCAGTTCCATGATGAAAAATGAACGAGATTTTAAATTGAAGGTCTATCCATCTTTAGGTTTTTCTATCGTGATTCCTTTTATTTTTATCTTAAATGGTTTTGACACCAATTTTGAACATCTATCGACTAGCAAATCATATTTAACAATTTACTTTAGCTTGATCATCATCCCAACCATCATAATCCTGCTGAAGTTTTCTGGAAAATATAAAGGGGCGTGGATTTACAGGGTTGCACCGATACAACAACCGAAACCGATATTTAGTGGTACGATAAAGGCGTTTATCTTTAAGTTGTATTTACCCGTGTACTTGCTTTTAAGTGCAGGATTTATTGGATTATTCGGCGTGAGAGTTTTGCCAGATCTTATCGTTGTATTTTTAAACGCCTGCATTTATGCTGTCATTTGTTTTATGATACTTAAAAAATCTATTCCCTTCTCAGAGCCTTTTGATCAGTACAATCAAAACAGCAACAGTGCCATTATATTCGGTTTAATGCTCATTGTTGCATTGTTTGCTGGTCTGCATTTTATCAGCACTTTGTTCACTTTCGGAATCTATCTATATATGGGAATTGCTATCATTTGTTTAGCTGCTCTATGGAAACTAGCTTTCAATCTTACTTGGGAAAAGATGATTGAATAATTCGTTTGGTACTGGAGCAATATACGCCACACAAGTTAGGATTAAAACCTAAACGGGCTGTCCCAAAAGTGGACAGCCCCGTTTTTTATTTCAACTCTTATGTATCGAAAAGCCATTTGAATCTACGCTATTCCGAAGTATTCCTACCCTGAGAATTGCTTGGAAGCAAAGAGTAAACGTTCGTATCATATGGAACATTATTTTGATACATATAATTTCTAAGAACGCCTTCTTTTTCAAACCCTAATTTTGTTAATAATACATTAGATGCCTCATTTTCTGTAAACACAACTGCCCCAATACGAGTTAAATCAAGTTCATTAAATCCGTACGATATAACTTTTAAAACCGCTTCAGTAGCATATCCATTTCCCCATTGTTCAGGTAAAAGTGCATATGCAATTTCAGCTCTATTATGTTCGGAAGACCAATCATGAAATCCAATAGTCCCAATAATTCCTTCTTTTTCTTTTATGGCAATCCCCCATTTAATTCCACGTTTTTCCCTGTAGTTATCTGAAAAATTCTTAATTATATTTTTAACTTGTTCTATACTTGTTAATGGGTTTTGCCCATAGTAACGCAATACATCCTCATTTGAAAAACAATCCAATACACCTTGTGCATCATCTTCTATTAGTTCTCTCAAGATTAGTCTTTCTGTTTCTAATATCGGAAACATTCGCTCACTCCTTTTTGCATAATTCTATAAATCTTACAATGCATGATCACTCAAGTCCACAAAAAAGTTTTCTTTAAAGCTTGATCATAAATACTTCGCAAATTTTTGGTTTAAATCCATACATCATTTTTTATCCCTTACTTTAAGTATTTTAACACTCTCTGAAAAGCATTATTTAATTACTTTGCAATTGGACAGAAAATGATATAAGTATTTTTGTTCGTATTTCTAGATTTAGGACTTCCGCTCCATTAAAGTTCATATTTAATAGATTTACTTTTGATTTGAAGAATGATAAACTTAAAACTATCGAAAAACAATATATGGTATTCGTTTTATAAAGGTACTACTAGATGTAGTTTAATAGGGAAGTTCGGAGCAATACCGACGCTGTCCCCGCAACTGTGAAGCTGACGATGATTCAAAGCCACTATGCATTCGCATGGGAAGGGAATCGGAGAATGAAGCAAAGCCAGGAGACCTGCCTATATAAAACAGATGTATCATTTCTTCGGGGATTGAGAAATGGAGACGTAACCATTTTTTTATTTCTGAACGTTTCCATTTTATGCTATCTCTTTCCATAGAGGTAGCTTTTTTATTTTTACGAAAAGAGGGATTACATGAAACTTTATACGAAAACAATTTGTCCTAAATGTCTTTGGGTAAAATCCGAATTACAACGTGTGGGGATTGAAGCAGACATCATTAATATTGATCTAGATGAACAAGCAAAGCAAACAATTATGGAAGCAGGTTTCTTGACTGTTCCTGTTCTTGAATTCGAAGGAAAGTTTTACGGTGATATTAAGGAAGTTATATCCCAAATTGAGCTGATTGCACAATGATTGCTTATGCCAGTCGAACTGGCAATGTACGATATATTACCTCCAAATTACAGGCCGAATCCATTGAGATTTCTGAGGAATTAATGTTGGATAAGCCTTACCTATTAATTACCTATACCGATGGGTTAGGTGAAATTCCTGTAAAGGTTGTCCGTTTTTTAGAACAAAACGCAAACTTATGTAAAGGTGTAGTGGTTAGTGGAAATAGTAACTTCGGTCATACGGTATTTGGCGGTGCCGGCGATAAGATTGCCACGATGTATCATATACCCCTAGTGCGCAAATTAGATTTACGAGGATATCAGGCTGATTATGAAACTATTCAACAGTTTTATGAAACGAGGGTGATAGGATGAAAACATATTTAAAGCTAAATAATGATGTCCTTAATCGTTATAGCACAACAGGACAATTAGAGTTGGAAAAAGACCGTGAAGCCACAAGGCGTTACTTTTTAGAATATGTAAATGTACGTCTACGTTACTTTATTGATATTGAAGAAAAGATTCGTTATTTAGTAGATGAAGGCTACTATGAAAAAGAGTTTATTAACATGTATGACATGGATTTTATAAAAAACATGTATAAAAAAGCTTATGATTATCACTTCCGTTTTCCATCATTTATGAGTGCTAGCAAGTTTTATGATAGCTATGCCATGAAAAGCCGTGACGGGGAGGAAATTCTAGAAAAATATGAAGATCGAATTGTGATCATTGCCTTGTATTTAGCACAAGGCAATACGGAGCTAGCAGAACGAGCAGTGGAAGTCATGATGGAGGCTTATCAACCTGCTACCCCAACTGCTTTAAACAGCGGGAAGAAAGCACGCGGCGAGTTAGTTAGCTGTTTTAAATTAACAATGGATGACTCGATGAATAGCATCGCAGAAAATATCGGATATTGTTTGGAATTATCACGTCTTGGCGGCGGGGTTGGGGTGAATTTATCCGATTTGCGTCCATTAGGTGACCCGATTAAAGGCATTTTAAACCGTGCCAGCGGGGTGCTGCCTGTTGCAAAGCTTTTAGAAAACTCATTTAGCTATTCTAATCAGCTAGGACAACGAAACGGATCGGGAGTGGCCTATTTAAATATTTTTCATGCAGATATCGAAAATTTTATTTCATCGAAAAAACCGAATGCCGATGATAAAATTCGCCTGGCAACACTATCAACAGGGATCATTATTCCGAATGTATTCTTCGAACTAATGAAAAGAGATAAAGATATTGTGTTGTTTAGTCCATACGATATTTATAAAGAATATGGCAAACGAATGTCTGAGATTTCAATTACAGAGATGTATTACGAATTACTAGATAATCCTAATATCCGTAAAATCAAACGGCTTAATGCAAGAAAGCTTTATACAGAAGTAAAAAAGGCACAATTTGAATCTGGCTATCCGTTTGAAATCTTCGATGATAATGTCAATGACGTCCATCCCCTCAAAAAAATGGGCCGTGTGAAAATGTCTAATCTATGTACGGAAATTTTACAAGTACAGCAAACAAGCATGATTACTGACCAAGATAAACCAAACGAATACGGCTTAGATGTGTCCTGTAATTTAGGCTCTATTGATATCCATACAGCTAGTAAGGTAAAGGATTTTGAAAAATTAATTGATACAGCTATGCGTTTGCTAACGAATGTTTCGCAAATGACCGACATCAAAAATGTGCCATCTGTTAGCAAGGCTAATAAATTAATGCATTCTGTAGGACTTGGTGTGATGAATTTACACGGACATCTTGTGTCACAAGGAATTCTATACGGTTCAAAGGAATCAATTGCATTTATCGACTGCTTTATGGAAGCAATGAACTATTATTCACTGAAAACATCAATGGAAATTGCTAAAGAACGCGGCAAATCATTCTATCGCTTTGAGGATAGTGATTATGCATCAGGAATTTATTTTGATTCATATGTGAATAAAATGGACCAAGAACTAGCACCTGTTGTGATAAAAGCACTCGGTAATATACCACTCATCACTCAAAAGATGTGGCAGACATTAAAGGAAGATATCATGCAATATGGCTTATTTCATTCATACCGTTTAGCGATAGCGCCAACGGGCAGTATTTCCTATATACGTAGCTGTACTGCTTCCATTGCTCCTTGTACGGAGCGTGTTGAAATCCGTGATTATGCTGACAGTCGCACGATCTATCCAATGCCCCATTTAACAAATGATAATACACATTTATATGTAGAAGCTTACGACGTTAATCCATATGATTTGATTGATTTATATGCTGCTGCCCAAAAACATGTCGATCAAGGAATTTCGATGACGCTTTATGTCACTGACAATTGGACAACCGAGCAACTGGCGAAAATTTATATTTATGCTTGGATGAAGGGCATTAAGTCAGTTTATTATGTTCGTCAACGATTACAAACATTAGAGGAGTGCGTAGCATGTCAAATTTAACCTATGAGGCGGTCAACTGGAATAAGCCAACAAGTGAACTTGCTCAAGTGTTTTGGGATCAGCAATGGAAGCAAATTTGGTTCCCAGAGGAAATTGCCGTAAGCAAAGACGTTAAACAGTGGCAAAGCTTTGAACACCAGGATACGTATAAAAAAGTTCTTGCTGGGTTGACATTACTTGATACAGTTCAAACAAATATTGGCATGAATCATATTGCTGATTATGCACCTGATTTACAGGAAAAGGCTGTTTTCACAGTTTTTGCAGCCTTTGAAGCGATTCATGCGAAATCCTACTCCTATATCTTTACGACACTTTGTACGAACAATGAAATTGATGAGCTTTTTGACTGGGTAAAGAAAAATGAGTATTTGCAATACAAATCAAAAAAAATTGGCGATGTTTATAACAGTATTGAAGAAGGAAATCCGGAAAGCTTATGGAAAGCATTATTTTCGTCTGTCATGCTTGAATCCTTCTTGTTTTACTCAGGGTTTTTCTACCCACTATATTTAGGTGGACAAGGGTTCCTGCGTAATAGCGCAGAGGTTATTTCGCTTATTTTGCGAGATGAATCGATCCATGGTGTGGCTGTTGGTTTTTTTGCGCAAAATATTTTCAAGGAATTTACGAAGGAAAAGCAGGATGAATTGAAAGTATGGGGCTATGAACTATTACTCGATCTGTATCAAAATGAAATGTTATATACTGATGATGTATATGCTGAAACAGGCTTGTCACCAGAGGTTAAAGCATATGTCCGCTATAACGCAAATAAAGCGTTAATGAATGTCGGCTTCGAGCAAATGTTTCCAGAGGAAGAGATTAATCCAATTGTTATGAATGGCATTCGCAATGAAGGCTCGACATATGATTTCTTTTCACAAAAGGGCGCTACTTACTCGAAAGCAAAAGTAGCTCCTATAACAGATGACACCTTTAATTTTAACTTTCTTCAGCAGAATTCTCTTAACAATGTAAGTGAGAGATGAATGCGAATTGAGTATCTAATTTAGTGGGTGTCCAAGCTCATGCTGAATAAAGTTAAAGCCTCCGGCGGATGCCTCAGATTTTCAAAGGAAGTTTATCGAGCAAGCTCGATAAAATCTGGGCGCAATTTCGTCAAGACGAAATTTATTAGAGAGAAATTGATTAGATAGGGAGAAGCAACATGAACTTAGAAGTAAAAATCAAGAGAATTCATGCTGATGCAAAGCTTCCTTTGCAAGCAAATCCAGGGGATGCGGGAATGGATCTGTATTCAATTGAAATGGTTGAGATCCCACCTGGAGAATCAAGATTAATTCAAACAGGGCTGCAAATAGAATTGCCAAAAGGAACGGAAGCACAAATACGCCCTAGAAGTGGTCTAGCTCTAAAACATAGTGTGACGGTACTGAATAGCCCTGGGACGATCGATGAAGGATATCGAGGAGAAATTGGCGTTATTATGATTAATCACGGAAAAGAAACTTTTGTAATCGAGAAATCTATGCGTTTAGCTCAAATCGTTATTCAAATGGTTCCATTCATTCAGCTTACAGAAGTAAATGAATTATCTCAATCTGTACGAGGGGAATCCGGATTTGGTGCGAGTGGTACAAAATAAAAGGGATTCCTTTGAACATTTTAATTGGGTAGGAATGGTGGAAAGAGCATGTTTTGATCACACTCAAAACTGCTCTTTCTCTTTGTTCAAGCTTTCTGCTATCCTATCGAATCATCGCTCTATTTTTTCTAAGCTCCTTACGTCCAGGAGCCGATTAGTATTTGGTGGAAGAACTAGTTTTGTCTGGATTGTTCTTGAGCGTTCTACTGAAAAAGCTTGTTCCATCATGATCACTCCATTTAATTATGGATTTCCAAAAAAGCAGATTTCCTTCCCTAGATCCCTATCCCTTTTTCACAAGCAGCTTGTCTCTTGTTTGCCTTGCCGCTTCAACCATTACCTTTAGTGCTGCAACCGTCTCATCAATACCCCGTGTTTTTAAACCACAATCAGGATTGATCCAGAATAGCCTCGGATCCAGTACTTGAAGGGCACGATCAATGCTTCTTGTCAGCTCTTCAAGCTGTGGGACACGTGGACTATGAATATCATAGACACCAAGACCGATCCCTTTGTCATATGTATTTTCTTCAAAGGCATGAATTAATTCCCCGTGACTTCTTGATGTTTCAATTGAAATGACATCGGCATCGAGCGCTTTGATAGCATTGATAATATTTTTAAAGTCTGAATAACACATATGGGTATGAATTTGTGTATCGTTTTTGACAGACGTTGTTGCCAGTTTGAACGCATAAACTGCAGAATCAAGATAGTCTTTTTGCTTCTCATATTTTAAAGGCAGCCCTTCACGAATGGCTGGTTCATCGACTTGAATCATACGGATTCCATTTTTCTCAAGTGTTTCAACTTCTTGTCGAAGCGCAAGCGCAATTTGATTTGCTACTTCAAAACGTGGAATATCATCGCGTACAAACGACCAGTTTAAGATGGTAATTGGACCTGTCAGCATTCCCTTTACAGGTTTGTCTGTTAAGGATTGGGCATATACAGTTTCTTCGACTGTCATTGGTTCTTGATAGGACACGTCACCATATATAAGCGGCGGCTTCACACATCGTGAACCATATGACTGTACCCAACCGAATTTCGTAAATTGAAAGCCCGCTAATTTCTCACCGAAATATTCAACCATGTCTGTACGTTCAAATTCTCCATGTACAAACACATCGAGACCAAGTTCTTCTTGAATTTCAATCCATTTTTTTATTTCTGCTTTTATATATTTCTCATAGTCTGCAGCATTTAGCTCGCCTTTCCGCCATTTTAAACGCTGTTTTCTGACTTCTTGTGTTTGTGGGAAGCTTCCAATTGTTGTAGTGGGGAGAAGTGGCAATTGAAAGGCCTCCTCCTGCAATCCTTGACGTACGCTAAACAGTTCTTGCCGCTCCGCATTATACGTATGCAGTTTGTGGATAGCCTCCTGAACTTCTTTATTGTTTCGAACGGATGAATGATTTAATGCTTCAATCGATTCTATACTCGTAGCAATGTCTACCTGTATCGTTTCTTTCCCTTTGTTCAGTCCTTTTGTAAGTACAACAATTTCATGCAATTTTTCATCAGCAAAAGCTAATGCATCTGTTAAAATCTCCCCCAGCGCTTCTTCGTTTTTTGTTGTTACAGGCACATGAAGTAGGCTTGATGAGGGCTGTACAATGAGTTGATCTTTTGAAACGACCTCTGCAATCTCCGTAAGAATAGAGAACCTATCATCAAGATTTGCACGCCATATATTACGCCCGTCAACAACTCCAGCAGCAAGTATCTTATCTTTCGGAAAACCATACTTTTTCAAAGCAGCAAGATTCTGACCAGAATCATGTACAAAATCAAGTCCAATTCCTTGTACAGGAAGTGAAGTAATATCTTCATAATGTTCGATGCTCTCAAAGTACGTTTGCAAAATCACCTTTATTTTTGGTGCTGCTTCATGCAATGCTTGATAAATATTATGGCAGAATGCAACCTCTTCTTTTGAAATCGTAGTTGCTAAAATCGGTTCATCGATTTGTACCCATTCGACTCCCTCTTGTTGTAATTCGCGTAAAATGTCCGCATAAAGAGGGACAAATTGATTTACAACTTTTTCCAATTCACTCTCCTCATAGCCCTTTGAAAGTTTTACAAATGTTAAAGGTCCTAACATAACAGGCTTTCCATCAATATTAAGTTTTTGTTTCGCCTCTTTATAAAATTGAAGTGGACGGTTTTCGACAAGAGTAGGAACTGCTTCGTTAAGTTCTGGAACAATATAGTGATAGTTTGTGTTAAACCATTTTGTCATTTCAGCTGCAACCGCACCTTTAGTCCCTCTAGCTATATCAAAATATGTTTCAAGCGATACTTTACCTCCGCCGTATTCAAAGCGCTTCGGGACTAAGCCAAACATAACAGCTGTATCAAGTACATGGTCATATAAGCTAAAATCTCCAACTGGGATCAAATCAATGCCCTGAACCGCTTGCTTCTGAAGATGCTGCAAGCGAATCTCCTCCATTTGTTTTAAGAAAACCTCTTTTTCCAATTTACCTGCCCAAAACTGTTCAAGCGCTTTTTTCCATTCGCGTTTTTCACCAATTCTTGGATAACCTACATTCGAGCTTTTTACTTTATTCATATAATTTTCCACTCCTTATCCGTTTGTATTTTCGTCCTCAACAAAAAATCTCCCTTTTCAAATAGAAAAGAGAGATTCATACACATGCTAACTAGAGTTGAGACCTTTTGTTTTTCTCAACATGTATTCCTCACTCCCCCCTATACATCCGTAGGTACAAGCGCATACAACAGGCAGGTCTCCTGACTTAGGTTCATTGCTTCTTATCCCTTCCCATTTCAATATGAAACAGTGGTCAAATGATAAGTTGCTCCCCATAACAGTGGCGGGACCGTGCCGGAATTTCACCGGTCTTCCCTTTTAAGCTGAGTAAATGATTCACACAGCACCTGAAGCATTTTGTATGAAATTTTAATAAGAAAAGCATTGAAGCAAGACAATCTCTTAGTTTATGTCTTTCAAAAGACTAAAAACCCCCCTATTTAAAAATAGAGAGGTCTTCATCACCTATGGATTACTCTCTTATTTGTCAAAGCATATGCTTTGCAGGAATTAGCACCTTTTTAACAAATCGTTAAATGGTTGCCGGGCTTCATAGGGCCAGTCCCTCCGCCTCTCTGAATAAGAGTTTTTAATATTTTATAATTTTTTGAATTTGATAATCATATTAGCATGATAAGCGAATGCTGTCAAAAGAGTTTTAAAGAATTAAGCTTTAAATCAACTATTTTTTCGAATCGGGAACATCAAATCCATGACAGTGTGATTATCATCATGACTTTGCTGATAATATTCAATACCGTAAGTGTCAGCTAATTCATATTCTGATCCCTTAACCCAATTGTATAAATGATCATATGCCGTATAGGCTTTATCTCTAGGACCGATATAGGTTGTGCGTGCGTAGGTATTTGCTTGAAATATGAAAGATTCCATGCCGTCGGGAATATCATTGACACTTGAAACTTCAACCCCTGATATCCACTTAAACTTGTCCGTCTTATAATTATAATTGGGAGGGTCTATAAAAATACCAATCGAGTTGTCATTGAGCCTGTTTTTAATCTCTGGAATACGTTTGATGAATGCTTCAAATAATGTTGGGATGTTTCTCTGTTCTCGTTCATCACTAAGAAGCGTTTCTAATGTCATTCCTATTACTTTAAATGATTCTTTTTCAATAATCAGCGTTTCCATTTGTTTCTCCCCCATTCTATTTTGTTCTAATAGGGACATTTGACAAATACTTATGAAATCCTTCTACAAAATTGATAAAATTGAATATTTTGGAATAAAGTCCAGTTTATTTATCTTTTTTTGGATAGTAGGAAAACCCGGGATATTTAACAACAGGCCATTTCTCCTTGCGTAGTGAGTCTATTAATTCTGATCCAATATTCAAGTTACTCTTAACTAATTCTTTAGGAGTTAATGCCATCCATTGATTCAGAGACACGTCTTCAAAGCGGTTGCTTTTAAACATCTCTAAAAACCATAATGTTTCATTACCGGTGTTTTGAATATAGTGTCCAGTAGCAAATGGTACATATCCGACATCACCAGCTCTGTAATCAAAAGTACGCGCCGCACCATTTCCAGCAAACACAGTCATTCGCCCTTCTCCGGTCAAATAATACTGCCACTCGTCTTTATTAGGATGCCAATGAAGTTCTCTCATTGCACCTGGTTCAATCTCAACGAGAGCTGCAGCGATTGTTTTTGATATCGGAAAGTTAGAGGAGTCCACAATTCGAACACTACCACCAGGCGTTTTCATTGGTGTTTGTTTCAACAGCTCATGCTTGAAAGTTAAAGGAACTTCTCCGTAAGGTGACTGGACTTCTTGATTTTCCAATGTACCTGGCACCTCCCCCTGATAGATATATACTTGTTCAGAAGGAATGGAGTTAAAAGCACTCTCTGGTACTCCGAAATTGGCAGACAGAGCATCTTTTGGGGTATGTGCTAACCAATCAGAAATGGATAAGGTAGAAAGATCAGAAAAGTTGCCATCATCGAAGACAAGCAGAAATTCACAATGTTCCAACCCTTGAATCGAATGTGGGATACCTGGAGGAAAATACCAAAGATCGCCTGGGCCAACGTCGGCGATGAAATTTCGACCTTGCTGGTCAACTGCAGTTATACGCGCCCGACCTAACAGCATATAAGACCATTCTGCTTGTTTATGCCAATGGAGTTCACGTACTCCGCCAGCCGTTAAACTCATATTTACTCCTGCAAGGGTTGTGGCGATAGGAAGTTCCCTTATGGTGATCTCGCGAGACCATCCCCCGTGATCTAATTTCATAGAAGTATCTGAGAATGAAAATTTCAGGTTCGGGAGCAAGCCTGCATCTGTAATTGGCGGGACGAGCATATTTGGATTTTGAAGATCCCGCATAATATTCCGCGGTCCGGAGTCAACCCCTCCGGCTCCATCACTTCGGATCGGTTGAGGCACATTCCCAGTTGCTTGATTCATTGTTCGGTTTTTCATCACTACGCTCCTCTTTTAAGGGATTATTGAGGGAAAATTCTTTTTCATAGTGTATGACTTGGGCTTAGAATGGTTACTGTGCCTATTGGAAACTAAGTTTTTTACAAATCAAATTGTGACAAATATAAAAAAATCAGTGCCTATGAGTCAGCACTGAAATGATAGTAAACCACTAAAGTAAAGTTATTCCATTCACAGCAGTTAATTTCCTTCCTGTTCTCTTATCTTTTCGTCTAAGTCTAGTTCGATTATTTCATTAGTATGAATGTATTCCTGATTTCTTTCCTTATAACTAACTGGAATAATTTTAATCTTACCGCCTTTTAATGCCACAAAACGATTATAGTTTAAATAGTGGGATTGTTGTCCATTTAACGCTTGTATTCCTTCTCCTTGTTCATTCTCTATTTTAAAGAACACATCCTCAGAAATATTCGTCATTTTATAGACTATTCGGCTCTATTGGGATCTACTAACATATAGTCTTCTAATTCACGTTGAAGTAGAAATTTTTTATATTGTCGTTGATAATCAATCGCCTTGTACTTTGTAATAGCGGCGATCCAGTTTTTCAATGAATTTTTATCCTTGTTGTAAGAAGTAATGTTTTGCCAAACTAAGAGGAGTACATCATCAAAGCATTCATCTTGAATGATTTCTAAATTGCCTAAGTATTTCTTGGTAATCGCCTTGATGATCCCTCCATACTGATCAACTATATAAAATAGTGCTTTTTCATTCTTTGCGATCAATTGCTCCACTACATTGTCTTCTATAATTTTCATTTTCTACCTCCAAAAAGGGCCATTCTATTGTTATTACGGAAGTACATGGGGGATATCTATCAAAATATGAAAAATTCTTTTTTAAACCATAGGCTTAGTTAAGAACAAAGTTGATCTTTTGCACCTATTGATTGGAGCTGAAATCATTTATCCACCTGAGCACCCTTATTTAGAAAATACAATTCCTTCTATGAAAGCAGCATTTGATCATGGTGCAGACATAGTGGAATTAGATATTCAGTTAACGAAGGATCAAATATTAGCTGTTTTTCATGATTACACTTTAGAGTATCGGACAGATGGGAAAAGTGAACTGAAGGACATTTTGATAGCAAGTCCTCGGGGATTTGTTCTTCAACATCACTTTGAAGGACATTTTACTTGCAATTCCTCGAGAGTTTGTCCTTCAGTATCACTTTGAAGGACATTTTGACTGCCATTCCTCGGGGGTTTGTCCTTCAGCATCACTTTGAAGGACATTTTGACTGCCATTCCTCGAGAGTTTGTCCTTCAACATCACTTTGAAGGACATTTTGACTGCCATTCCACAAGGATTTGTCCTTCAACATCACCATGAAGATTATATGATGAATAAATTGAAGAAACTAGATATTGGCTATCAATATACAGCTGATAATGGAAAAAGTTATCCATTTCGTGGCAAAGGCTTGGTATGATGCCGTGTTTGTGGCTTTTCCTAATATGGAGCTACATTTACCCTTAAATTATGCGAAGTACTTATGGGGTTGCCCAATAAATTTATTGGTAGAATGGAATCAGTTAATACGTGTGTCGTAATCGTAGAGGGAAATGGGAAATGGTCAGAAGGGTTCGATACAAAAGAAAGCCTTGAAAAAATTCCAGAAGGATATCAGGGGTATATATGGACAAATAGGATAGATAAAATTACTAAATAACTTTCTAGATATGATTCATCCAAGACAAAGTGTGTTTTTTATTTTAAAAAAATAGTCAAGATCGAAGGGAAATCAGGTGAAATGCTTGGTTATCCTTCGGCTAATAAAACCACATTAGGTGTCGGGTCTAATGTGGTTCATAGCTCTTATTTTTGTCCTTTTTGATAGATCCTAAGATTTTTTAAGAAAAAAAACATTTTCCTAGTCTATTATCGAATAATAATATACGGTCTCATCATTTCATAATCCTCATGCTCCAAGATATGACAATGCCATACATACAACCCTGTGTATGGACCAAACTTCATGATTATTCGAGTAACTTGCTGAGGATTAGCTCGAACGGTATCTTTCCATCCTTCTTCTTGTGGCTCTGGAGAAGTCGCCGGACCCGTATATTGGATAATTTTATCTTTCTTATATGTTTCTACATCGAAATCTCTCCGGTCTAAGACTTGAAAATCAATTAAGTGAAGATGAATCGGGTGTGAGTCTTTTGTCAAGTTAAGTAAATACCATACTTCGGTCGAATCCAATTTTGGATTTTCTGTTATAGGAGCATCCCATTGTTTATTATCTAATAGCATAAATTCACGACCATACTGATCCATATTGTCATTTAATGTTAAGTATCGTACCTTTGCTGCTGATTGTTCCTTTATTTTAGGAAAAGGGATCATAAAAGCCGGAATAGCACTCGTATCCACATTAGACAACGGCAGAGTCACTCTAAATTGCATGACTGTACCAGTGTTTTCATTAACCGGATCTCCCCTGGGAAAAGGAACGGGGGCATCATTTGTCACGACAATATTCTTTCCTTCAAGATTTGTAAAATCAATGATAACCTCAACTCGTTCTGCAGGTGCTAACACGATTTCTTTTATTCCTATAGGGTACTGCATGAATCCACTATCCGTCGCAATTTGATACATCAGTTGTCCTGAATCAAGCTTAATCCTAAAGAAACGCGTGTTGGACGCATTTAGCAGCCTAAATCGATATTTACGTGGTTCCACTTTCAAAAAGGGATGTACTTTGCCATTCACGATAATGGTATCCCCAATAAACTCAGGTACGATAGACGTTTTTAAACTCGGAATTGGTTTATCCGGCTGCTTCGGGTAATAAAGCGAACCATCCTTATTAAAAGTCTTATCTTGAAACATAAGAGGGATCTCATATTTCCCACTTGGTAAATTCAATAAACGTTCCTGTTGGTCTCTGACAAGATAGAATCCTGCCAATCCAGCATACACATTAAGCCTCGTGATTCCGAGGGTATGGTCATGATACCAAAGGGTGCAGGCACTATTACAATTATCATATTGATATACTTGCTTTCTAAAAAAACGACCGACTTGTTTGAATCCCCTAGTAAACCAAGCCTCCGGGTATCCGTCACTTTCCCATTCAACACAAGCACCGTGTACATGTACAACCGTTCTTACATCAGGCACATCCTTGTGAGCGCCATGAACCGTATAATCGATAGGGAAGAGATGTTTGTCTGGAAGATTATTGTTCCATTTAATAAACACTTTTTCTCCACTTTCAACATCAATTGTAGGTCCGGGGTATCCGCCTTCGAATCCCCAAACAGTGGTGTCATCTAGCTCACTATGAAATGAATGCTTGAATTGAGTCATATTTACTTCGTAATAAGTGGAAAACTGATCTTTCCGTCGAGGTTTTAAAATAGGTGGAATAGGGAGTTCATCTTTAAATTTAGAGAGAATTATTTTTGAAGGATTTTGTTCCTTACTAAGATTGGTATATGGTTTGGAAAAATTGTTCAAATTATGGGAAACGCCATCTTTATTATTCACTCACATCCATCCTTTTCTTACTCATTCAAACTTCTGTTTTTACTAATCATCACCCATTCAGATTGCAAAATTTTCACAAGGTTAATCGCCATTCCCTCTATACTGTTTTTAAATTATGCATGATGGGCTTGGTCGGATACAAATAGCAGAATACAGTTGCAATAATATTCGGTCACAACTGTAAAATGGAAAGGATTTAAAAGCCACAAAGGAGCTTTGACTTTCTGTCATATTGGTTTCATTTATTAACTTACTACAATAAAAAAACTCTGCCCCGTTAAGAGCAGAGTTACAAGCAGCCTTTTGTATGATTAGGATAGTTAGATATTTCAGAAAAAAGGCTGTCAATACTTTCTCTACAGCCTTTTCCACAATTTTCGTGATTTCCATTTGTTGCTTGTTTGTCCTTTACTCCCACCAATGCTTCATTTCACTGAAACCAACATCCCAAAGCTTAGCGTTCCCGGAAACGATAATTGTAATTTCATTTACCTCGTCAAACGGTCTGTATGAGGTGCAGCATAATTTAGAAAGGATAAGATGAGTCTTATTGTTTTTTACGCCAGATTAAATCTTCGTTTAGATAATTATGTGTTGCACCTTCAGGATATCCAAAATAATAAAGCGTCTCACCTTCTTCATTAGTCGCTACTGCATTCAGGAAGTCAATTTGCATACTAAAAGGAAAAAGAAAGTGAATTCGTTCCCCTTCTTTAATACTTTTCCTTACTTGATTATCTTCTTTCCCTGCTTCAATGTATGCTACTTCATCATCATAAGACTCAACAACTAGTAGAGAAAACTCATCATTTTTACTTGTAACACTCATTCCACCAATTGTTCGAACTGGATTTGTGGTCATGGGTATAAAAGTTGAAAAGCTACTATAATACAAAAAAACTGTTCTTTCAGTTAAAACTGTTCGGTATATCCCTTCCTTCTCATTTTTATATAAAAAAATCTGTGACTTTCCTGTATCAAATTTGTCAACTAATTCATCATCTTTTGTTAAGAAACTATGATTATTTGCAGCACTTATCGCGGTAAATCTATACCCACTTATAAAAAGAATAAATATAATTACAAATAATAATGGTATTATAGATCTTAATTTTTTCATTTAGAGTAACCCAATCCTTTCATTACTCTTAGTTCAATTAACCTGCTCGAAATATAAGTAGAATCTTTTCAAAAGCACAATCTATCATTACCACAATCCCTATTTGTTATTTGTAAACAGGTTTACTATCCTCATTCCTCATTGAATTTGCGGTTAATATGTTATCTTTATTGCTTGAAGTTCCATTCTCGTGCTGAATTAAAATAATGGAGATAAACACAATTACCCATATTACATTTACAAATGAATTATTAGAAAAATCAACAAATAAAAAGAAAGGAAGTCCATAATCATTCAATGTGTGTACGATAATCGGTATCCATAAATTTTTTGTTATGACATATAGATAAATAAATATTTGCCCCATTAAAAATAACCCAAAAAGACGATTAATAGCCATTGCATAATCTAATTGGTCAAAGCCACCAAAACCTGTTATTGTATGAACAAAAGCAAATAATACCGAGCTTATTAGCATAGCGAGAAAGATGGCATGCCTTTTTTTCAAGTAATTTGATAATAGTATAACAAGTAGAACTGGTAAAAAAAGTCTAAACATTGCTTCCTCATAGAGAGCAACCCCAAATACCAACCCTATAAATGAACCAACTAAATTTAAAACGCCTATTTCTGCTATCAAACTAGAAATGGGTTGGTTTGAAAGCAGTTCTACTCCAAGAACAAAACCATTAGAAATAAAATAAATAATTAATAAATAGAAAAATCCTACTTTTATTTTATCTAAATGGACTACCTCATGAATCACCCTCTTGAATAAACTAGATGGGAAGATTAAAAATAATACAAATGAAACGATTAGAAAAGAACTTGCATTTATTAACAAGTTAAAATCTAATAAACCGTATGAATATTCCCATAATTCTTCAGTTGCATTCTCTATTGGTGTCTTATATGTTTGTAAAAATAGACTGAAAAAAATGAAAAAAATAACAATTGATGACAGAGACATGATAACACTTTTATTGCTTGCTTTTTGATTAAACGTAACTTTACCTGTTAATTTTAATAGAATGAAGCTCCATAAAATACAGGCTAGGAAATTTGCAAAAATAGAAAATAGAGTATAGTTATCCTTTAAAAGATTGCCCAGTATCGTTGAAATCATAGGTGTTAAACAGAATAAGATAATTGGAAAAGTGAATGAAATAAAGCCTTTTAATCTTTTTGTAAAATGGAAATATAATAAATATAATCCAATAAACAAGAAGATTAAATCGTTGCTAATTTCATGATATTGTTTAAAGATAGTCGTTTCTAAAACAAAAGCATTTATTAATAGAGATACTAAAATACCTCCTAAAACCCAATAAATATTTTTCAATGTCCAGACTCCCCTTAAATCATTGTGCAATTAATATTATTCTACTATATTATAACAATTAATGGTAAAGTATCCAATTGTCTGTCTATTAATTACATTCAAATTGAAAAAATATTTATTTTTAAAATCCTGTTTGTGCAACAAAATATGTTAATGACAACACGTTATTTCTCCCATAGCTCAACCAGTCTACCTTCAGGATCTTCAATCCAAATAAACTTACCAAATTCACTAATCTCTTTTTCCCTTACAAGAGGTACACCAATTTGTTCAAGATGCTTAATAGTCTCGTTTAGACTATAAACTTGAAAATTTAACATCACTTGCTGTTCTGTTGGGAAATAACTGTCATCTTCAGGAAAGAAAGAAAAGATCGTTTCATTTCCTGAATGGGGTTTAATAATAATCCCATTCCAATTTTCTATTTCAATCTTCAACACTTCACTGTACCATTTCTTTATAGCATCTAGATTTTTAGTCCTCCAAAATATTCCCCCGAAACCTTTTATCATCATAATTTTCTTCCTCACTCCTCTAATTTCATTAATTTTTCGATTAGAATAGAAATTCAAGAAATAAAAATAAAATCCTTCTTCATCCATCCTGCCACGTTGATTTAAGGTTATTTTCTCTTACTTATCAGTCCATAATACTCTGAATAGAAGTGCAAGCTCAGCTTCTTTAATACCCTGGGGTAGTTCTCCATTTTCACTTCCAACAGAACGTAATCTGTTTTGAGTAGTTCCTAGCCACGCAGCTAAATAAACCGGTTTATTTTTCTCTAAAGTAACTTTTTCTCCTACTAGCTTACTGAATGAAGAAGATGTCATGTTATTTGGATACATCGTTGTAGCAAGCCCAGAAGGTATACCAGCTATCAGTTTTAAAGAATGATCTTCGTCCAGACTGTTACTTATTCCAAAAGAAATGAAGCTGTCTTTAAATTTTTCATTCGGTTCATTTGAAGTGGTTAGCAACTCTTCTTTAAGTTTTCCATTTACATATTCCTCCACAGCAAATTGAAGATCATCCTCTTCCTTCAAAGCGCCTTCCATTTTAAAAAATTCAATTTGCTCTACACCTGTTTTACTAATGAGCAAGCTTTCTTTTTCACTTAAGTCATATGGTTCAATAGTTATTTTCGCATTTGATGAGTGTTTTTCCTTATCTACAGCTGCATACCCTGTTAACATCAAGGTGAAAGTGATAAACAAACAACGCCCTTTAAAGTATCGCATTTTTCAATCCCCTTATTTAGTCACTGTTTCATTATTATTTCAACTTACCCCCATTTTTGCAATAAGTTAGCGAAACTTCCAATACAAGTAAATATAATCATGCTTGATTGTTTAATTTAATGAAGGTGTTTTATCGATCATATTTATCCTGAGAACATGACAAATAATTAAAGCACGGAAAATTTTTTCCGTGCCTTTCCAAACATATATTTATTTCGGAAGATTTAGTTGCCATGAGACACCGAACCGATCATTCAGCCAGCCAAACTTCTTACTGAAACCATAGTCACCTAGCGGCATAAGAGCTTGCCCATCTATGATGAGTTTCTCATAAAGATTGTCAAGCTCTTCTTCAGTATCACATGTAACAAAAATGGAGAATGAAGGAGTAAAGGAAAACTGATGCTTCACATTACTATCAATACACATAAATTCTTGCCCTTTTAAGGTAAAAGTAGCCTGCATGACAGTTCCTTCATCTCCAATTTCATTCGCTCCATAGCGAACAATACTTGTTATTTCTGAATCGTCGATGATTGATATGTAATGATTCATCGCTTCTTCTGCCTTGCCATCTTGAAACATTAAGAATGGTGTAACCTTTTCCATATAAATCAACTCCTTAAATATAAATAATAATACATCCAAACAATTCTAGTACTGGCTAGTTATAAAGTAAATTTCCCACCATGATAGCAATAATACGCTTCAGCCTTTAAATTTTTAATTTTTCTTAAAGACTGTTGCGCCTTCTCAACATTTAAACAAAAGTGTGGATTAGCAATGACCAATTCATGATTCTCATGAACAGCTGCATCACCTGTAATTACACTTTTTAAACTTGGAAAATATAATGAAATATGCCCTGAAGTATGGCCTGGTGTTGCTACTACTCTGCATTTGTTATCTAAAATCATATCACCATCATGTACCTTTTCATCAATTAGAACATGCTTCAAATTCTTTAATTGCTGTATAAACCATTTACCAAATTCAATTTCTTCCTTTGGCATATTTTCTAGCATTTCTTCCGCTTGAACCAATCTCTCTGACTTCATTTCACCACTAATATATTTTGATTCAATTTCACTAGCTATAATGTTAATCCAAGGATACTTTTCTTTAAAATCATATAAGGAACCTATATGATCATCATCATAGTGAGTAATGATTATATTCTTTAAATTCTTTATTTCATATCCTTTTTTTAAAATTTCATTTTCAATTAAAGGTAAAAAATTTGTATATCCTGTATCGACCAAGGTTAATTCATTATTCAATATAATTAAGCTAGGATAAAGGTAATTTTTTTGTCCATTAAATTCAAACTCAATTGGTAGTTCTAATATCTTCATTTTCCTTCCTCCAAATTCTCTTCTTCTAATTTTATTCTAAAACTTTATTTTGAATTCTTTCATCTATTAAAAAATGTTAGTGTATTGGTCCTTTTGTTTTGTTTATTCTTATTGAATTCAACTATATATTATAGTAAGAAAAAAAGGAATGCCTCTAAAATTGAGACATTCCTTTAGATTATCTAGAGACATCTTACTTTTAACAGCGTACAACTTACTTAATATAAGGTCATTTATTGATTAAAAACTTCATAATCAATTTCATTTTCACTTTTAGCAACAACAAGTGCACTTAAAGTATCAGAATCAACGTTTAAAATGGTACGTAACATTCCAATAAACCATTCTACGCCAGCAAATAAAGCGATACTCTCCATTGGTAATCCCAATTGTGGAACGACAATCGATAATGATACTAATCCCGCACCTGGTACAACAGCATTTGCAAGGGATGCTAAAGTAGCTAAAATAACAATATAAAAGTATTCTCCACCAGAATAAGAAATTCCAGCAATCTGTGAAATAGTGACTAATGTAATGGCCATATGCATGGCCGACCCGTTACTATTCAAAGACATTCCTAGTGGAAGAACTAATTTAGTAATTCTCTCTCCGATTCCAAGCTTCTCCTGTGCATCCTTTAAAGCAATAGGCAGGGTAACAGCAGAGGATGTCGTAGTTAATGCCATAACAGACATTTGGGTCATATTTTTGATTAGTTTAACCATACTTACTTTACAATATAATGATACAAATAGAAACCATAGAAATAGAAATATAAAAGTTGCTAAACAATAAATTAATAGGTACTTTGCCAATGGAAGTAAAACTTGAAAACCCATACTACCGATAGTAGAGGCGATGATAAAAAATATTCCCACTGGTGCAACCTTCATAATTAAGGTAACCAATTTTAATATGACTGAATTAAACTGTATTGTTCCTTGAAAAATTTTATTTTCTTTGTCATCTAGCCTTACATAACTTAATGCTAGTCCAAAAATAATTGCAAAAACAATAACTTGTACGATGGATCCTTGCGCCATAGAGCTAATGATATTTGTAGGGAAAAAATTGAGAATCGTATCTTCTATAGAACTAGCTTGACCCATTTCTGGCAGTGGACTGTCTGAGAGTAAAGTTGAATCAATCCCTTTCCCTATTTTAAATAGCAGTCCTATTACCATACCAAAAAAGGCAGCTAGGAAAGATGTAAAGATAAAAACAAAGACCGTTTTTAATCCTAATTTCCCCAATTTCTTTGGGTTTAAACCACCAACAGCTTCAATAATCTGTCCCATGACTAGTAAAATAATTGACATTTGAATCAACCGTAAGAATATTTTTCCAAAGACATCAATTGATGTCATGAAATTCCCAAAGAATCCACCAAAAAATACGCCAAGAATAGTCGCTAAAATAATCTGAGTGGTTATGTTCATTCTTTTTTTCATATTTTTCTCCTAATAAGGGTGCGTTGGGTAATATTGATCAAACTTTTTCAGATTTACAATCTATTTATTGGCTTCTTGCCTACCCAGGAACTAAACAATTTAATAATTAATAGCTGCTATTCTTTACGACTGTACCAGTAAGCTCATCTTTTAAATTAGCGATATTATCTAATGAAGTAATTACAGCTTTTCCATTTGGGCTGTTTTCCAAGAAATTAACAACAGCCTCTACTTTTGGTAGCATGCTTCCTGCAGCAAATTGATTTTGAGCGATATATTCCTTCAATTCGGAAAGTGCAATGTCCTCAAGCTTCTTCTGATCTTCTTTACCATAATTAATAAATACATAGTCAACACCAGTAAGAATGATTAAGTAGTCTGCTTTTACAAGTTCTGCAAGTTTTGCTGCAGCGAAGTCTTTATCAATTACTGCTTCGACTCCTTTAATTCCTTCTTCAGTTTGAATGACTGGAATACCGCCGCCGCCTGCTGAAATGGTAATATAGCCGTTTTTCACAAGACTTGCCACTAATGGGTATTCAATAATTTCAAATGGTTTTGGTGATGGAACAACTTTACGCCAACCTCTACCTGCATCTTCCATATAGACAGATCCATCATGCTCTGCAGCAGCCTTTGCTTCTTCTTCTGTTAAGAATGGTCCTAC
Organism: Cytobacillus sp. Bva_UNVM-123; assembly: GCF_046351715.2. Taxonomy (NCBI): domain Bacteria; kingdom Bacillati; phylum Bacillota; class Bacilli; order Caryophanales; family Bacillaceae; genus Cytobacillus; species Cytobacillus sp. Bva_UNVM-123. The sequence goes on along the minus strand of NZ_CM177772.1, from coordinate 294,287 downwards.
TGGCTTTGTAGGATTCTCAAAAGCAGGATCATCTTGATTAACTAAGCATTGCGTAATAATAGATGCTGCCTGCTTATCAATATTCTCCTCTTTCAATGCCTCATTCATCGCATTTTGCAACCAAAATCCGATACTACCTTGAGTCATGGCAACACAGGAATCTAATGGCATTGCAGGATTTATTTCAGAGTCAGCAGCCATTTGTTGGTTCAATAAGTTTCCAACCTGTGGACCATTTCCATGACTTATGACAAGCTCATGTCCTTGCTTTACTAGGGCTACTAGCTTTTTAGCTGTTTCCTTTAATACTAATTTTTGACCTTCTGCTGTGGGGTCATCTGTTAAGATCGCATTCCCACCAAGTGCAACGACGATTTTTTTACCCATCTATATAACAACTCCTAATCTCTTAGTTACTATTTATTTAAGCTTGCCGTTGTTTGCAAACTGGTTTAAAGCTACTTGTATACCAAATAATGTATCGATCCCCGAAGTATGACCGTAAGCTAATATATTGTTCACAATTCTTATTGCTTTCGTCTTTTCAACTGTTACAGATAAATTAATTAGCAAATTTCTAAAACCTTCACTAACATAGCCGTTAAGTAAACAATTTAAATAACTATAACTGACATCCGTTGTTGAATGACTCTTTAAGTAGTCTCTTAGCTCATCTTGCCAAAATGAATGATTTGAAAAGGATGATTCAACCATAATCAAGCCCGAAATAAAATCATCACCACTTGGGGTAAGCCCGATACCTCTACCCAAAAAATGCGCTATACCTCTTTTAATAACCTGCTTATTATCCGATCGTGCATTGATGATTTCTTTGATTAAATCTGATTCAACTACAGAATGAATCACACCTGAATTTTTAATAAAATCCATTTCATTAATAAGTCTGAAAATTTCATTATTTTTAAGAAGATCAATAGGGAGACGATTTAATCGCAAATCTACTTCCAATATCTTATCCAGCTTAATAATCACTTCATAATAAGTAGTATGAATGATGACGTTCCCATCCTGATATAAAACTGAATTCCCTATTTCGATCAATTTCATTATCCGCTCAAGACTATTACTTGGAATATTCACTCCAAAAGCCGACAAAGGTGTTCCAAGAGCGCCGAAATGGACTAATTGCTCTTGAATGACAATGTTAAAGCTGGTTTGAAAAATACTGTGAATTCTCCCTAGCGAGTTTTCAAAAAAAATATGGGGTAAATAATTGCTCTTTACCCCATATTCAACTTCTAATGACTTATTCAACTATAATTCCTAATTTTTCAGCATAAGCTTCTAGTGCTTTTTCGAAACATGCCAGAGGGGCTCTTACTGTACCAGCTCCAATTTGTCCTACTCCTGCTTGCTTATGAGCAATACCCGTATTGATAAGTGGAGTAATTCCTGTTTCCACAACTTTTCTTATATCAATTCCTAAACAAGTTCCTTTAAAATCCCAAGTTGGAATACTCCAGTTAGGATTTTGTGTAATACAGATTTCCGCCATTTCATTTGATACTCTTAATGCATCATCAAAGCCGCCAGCCCCAACAAATCTAGTTACTCCTGGTGCTGCTACCATTGCCATACCGCCAACGCCGACCGTTTCTGTAATCGCGCTATCACCGATATCAGGATTTCCATCTTCTTCTGAATAGCCAGTAAAATATAATCCTTTTGGTGTGTTAACAGGGGCAGTAAACCATTGGTCGCCCATTCCGCTAATACGAACACCAAAGTTTTTACCATTTCTAGTTAAAGTTGTAACAACTGTGCCGCTTTCAATCTTTCTTGCATGGTCCATGATTGCTTTACTTGTTGCCATCATGATATTTAAGAAGAATTGATCTGTATCAGCTAAGAATTGAATAACTTCTTCCTTCGTAGTATCTTCAATATCCAGCTTAACAATAGATGGACTGATTTCTTTTAGGAATACTAGAGATCCCGCAATGTTTCTTTGATGGAATTCGTCCCCCATTGTAATGGCTTTTGCAATCATAACGTTTAGGTTGAGTCCATCACCTTTAAGTTTAATGGCTTGACTTAAAACTGGTCCTAAAACATTTGCCATCCAGTGTAGGCGATCTACTACTTCTTGAGAATAAGCACCGAAACGCAGAACTTTTCCGATTCCTTCATTCATTGTGCAATAACCAACCGTGCCATCTACTTTGTTTTCTACAACTAGCACTGCCATGTTCGCTGAAGTAATACCACCCATCGGTCCAACTGCATGAACATGATGACATGGCATAAACGTAACTTCTCCAGATTCTAGTTGTTTTTTTGCTTCTTCTTCCGTAGATGCCCAACCTTCAAATAATGAAGCCCCTATACATGAACCTTGCATTGGACCGGTCATTTCATCCCATGTGATTGGTGGGCCTGCATGAAGCAATACTTTCCCATTTAGTTCTGGAATGACTGATTTTGCTGATACAACATCAACAAGGAATGGCTGAGAATTCTTCATTCTTTCGATTACTTCTTCGTTTGCTGCGTTGATTTCTGCTTCTTTTTTCTGAATAGCGTTTAAAATCTTGATTAGTTTCTTATTTCCTCCAGCAACAGGCTTCCAATTGAATTGAATGCTTTGACCGCCGTACTTAATGATTGGTTCGTTAAAGCTTTCAAGACCAACATTAATAACCCGAGGCATTGTATTTAATAGCTCATCAACAGATGCGCTTAGTAAAGGTAGAGGATTTTTCTCTTTTGTATAAGGAACAACTGCCTTATCTTCCTCAACTAATTCTTTACCCATGAATTTAAGTGCTAATTGAACAGCTTTTGCATTGCTTTCTTCAATGATGACACCTGCTTCTTCTAAAGTTGCAACTGACTGATTGATGTCTTGTGGATCTTGTTTTGTTCCAACAACCGTTCCAACAAAATGCAAGTCTCTGCCATCCGCTTTTGCTGTTGCAATTGCTTCTTTAATAGCTGGAGCTAATGCAGAAGCCATGTCAGGGTGACTTCCATACCCTAGTACACAGTCAAGTAGGATAACACCAGTTGAAGAATCAGTTGCGTATTCTTTAATTTTATTGACTCTTACTTCAGGATCAATCATTGGATGTGGTTTACCTTGTGTATACATGTCATCACCAAGGTCCATAACTTCAAAACCATGTGACTTCAAGATATAGCCCTCTTGTTTAACCAATCCGCCTAATTCTAATGCTTCAGAAATTAACATTGCTGCTTCAGCTGCTAACGTACCTCCTGAATAAAGTCCTTTTACAGTTTTATCAGATGGTAATGTATGTTCCACATTATGAGCAGCTGGTCCGTAATAATTTGCTTTCACAGGTTGGCCTTTTGCCAAGTCAACAGCAATTCTTGCTGTTTCCTCTAAAGTATGTGCAAGGTATACATTTCCTTCATGGTGATCAGGCTTTTCTCCAAGGAAGATCGCCACTACCGGCTTACTTACATCATGAAGTAATTGAACAACTTCGTTTCTTACTTCTGGAGCTGGTGGCTTAGAAATAACTACGATCACTTCTGTAGCATCATGATGCTCTAAACCTACAATGGCATCCTTCACAGTAATAGCTCCGACTTTATCGCTTAAATCACGACCACCAGTTCCGATTGCGTGAACAACCCCACCGCCTAATTTATCAATCATTGCTGTTACTTCTTGAATACCTGTTCCTGAAGCTCCAACAACGCCAATATTTCCGCGGTTTACTACATTTGTAAACGCCATTGGGATACTAGAAATAATTCCAGTTCCACAATCAGGTCCCATTAGTAATAGGCCTTTTTCATGTGCTTTCTTTTTAAGTCTTACTTCATCTTCAATCGAAATATTATCACTGAAAGAGAAAACGTTTAGATTGTAGTCTAAAGCTCTTTCAATTTCACTAGCTGCATATTCACCAGGAATTGAGAATAAGGCTAAATTCGCATTAGGAAGTGCTTCAAGCGCACTCTGCCAATTTTTCACACTCTTTAAACCGTCTGACTCTTTCGTCACGGAGAGATTATTTAAGAATCGATCAGTTTCTGCTAAAACCTGTTTCACTACAGCTTCATCATCGGTATCAACAACAATCACCATATCGTTACCTTTGGCAGCTTCTGCTTCTGGTGTAAGTAATCCAGAATTTTTAAAAATGTCTTTATTTGCGTCAGTTCCCATCATAATGGAACTTTTATTTACACCTTCTAAGCCATTAACTGAATTTGTTAATAACATTAAATTGATGGAATCTTGATAACTATTTTCTTTAATAATTGTGTGTAGCATAAGTATTCTCCTTTCCATTTCTAGTATTAATCATAAAGTTAAATGAAAGTGTTTCCATCGTGATATGAAGATAAAATTAACTATAGTATCTTATCTCTAATAGATAAAAATAAGTTGTGAGAAAATTTACTTTTTTACATGAATAGGATTTTAAAATTCGAAAAAAGTCTCTAATTGTTCATGCAACAAATAGAGACTCATGGAATTTTTTATTAACGATAAAGTGTTACAATTTTTTCTGTCTTTACTGTTACTCGTCCATTTTTAATGACGAATAATCGTGTTGGTAGATCGATGATGGCATTCGTCACAGATTCTGTATCAAGTAAAACGACATTAGCCGTATTTCCTACTTCAATACCATAATCTTTTATACCAAGGGCTTTAGCTGGATTCGTTGTGATCATTGGTAAAACAGTTGGTAAATCTGCTGCGCCTCCTAAATGTGCTGTCGGAATAGCTAGCATAGCTGTTTGGACAAGATCACCCGTTCCATATGGAGTAAACGCGTTACGAATATTATTTGTCGCGATACACATATTCACTCCGCCATCACGTAATGCACGAATTGGTGTAAGACCGCGGCGAACATTATACTCGTCATTACGTCCACCCATATGAAGATCAGTAGCTGGTAAGGACATAATACTAATTTGAGCTTTAGCTAAATTTTCAATAATTGGTTCTAATTGATTTTTAGGGACTGCACCTAATGCTGTTACGTGTCCTAGTGAAACTTGGCCCTGATAACCTTCTGCAATTGTTTTTTCACAAATATAGTCAATTGTCATTCCTTCTGGATCATCTTTGAAGTCTTGGTGAAAATCAATTGGTTTGCCATATTTCTTCGCTATTTCAAATACCAAATCAATATGTTCTTTTGCAGGAGAATCGTTGTATGGGATTCCTCCTACTACATCAGCTCCAGCTTCCATCGCTTGAAACATCATTTCTTCTGTTCCTGGTGCTTTAAAAATTCCTTCTTGAGGGAAGGCCACGACCTGCATATCAATTAAATCCTTATATTTTTCCTTTAATTCCATAATTGCTTCAAAACCTGTGAAGCCTTGTGCAGGATCAAATTCAGCATGTGTACGAATATGAGTCGTACCGTTTACAACCAACATTTCAATTGTACGTTCTGCTCTGTCAAAAATATCTTCCTTTGTAAATGTTGGCTTTAGCTTTGCCGTAACCTCAATAGCTTCTTTTAAAGTACCAGATTTATTTGGAAGACGGTCAGCAATCAACGCTTTATCCAAATGAATATGACCTTCGATAAATCCAGGAACTAATACTTTGCCATTTGCTTCAATTACTTGCTTCGCAGCTGCATCAATAGTATGTTCAATTGCCACGATTTTACCATCTTTAATTGCAACATCTTGTAATTCTGAACCTTCTTTAAGTTTTGCTTTTTTAATTAGAATATCCATTTTAATTCCCCCCACACAAATTTATTAAACTACAACAAATGATAAAACAAGAAGTAATACGATAGCAGCTCCAACCCATTTACCGTTACCTTTAACTACATCAATAATAGGAAGTCGGAAACCAGCAGATAATGCTTGCATCGTAATATTAACAAAGCTTAATTGACTTCCTAAACCAACACCGATTGTGACAAATCCTATTGCTAAAGGTGAGAAACCTAATGAGATAGCGATAGGCAAAACTAATCCGAGAATGGAACCAACAAATGCACCTGCAGGAATCCCAATTAAAACACCTGCTAATACAGCCGCAGGAACTACTAATGCAAGCGGCGCTTTTCCTGCTGCACCAGCAATAACCGCAAATGCACCAGTGTTACTAATTAGATTGATGAATGCCAAGAAAATACCCACTTGAAATAATCTCGTAAGAATATAAATAGATCCATCAATTAAAGAAGTAGTCGTCTTATTTAAGTCAAATTTCGTGCAGAAAAAGATTAATGCTACCGTTCCGACTGTATAAACAAATGGATTAATAAGTGAATATCCAATTGCTTTATTGATGAATGGACCGACAATAATCGCTAATAGCATGAAGATGGCAGGAATGGTAATTTTAAATAACTGACCATTGCTCATTCCTGCATATTCTTCACTTTCTTCGCTTTTGAATAGGCTTCCTCTCTTTTTCGCTCCATAAAACGCTAAAATTATCGCTAAAACAACAAATAACAAAGTAACCCATCTCATTGTTGCAACATATTCAGCTACTGGGATACCTGATAATTTAGAGACAACACTTGATTCAAGAGACGCAGGTGAAGTTGTAAATGCAGCAGCAGTTGCAATCGACATCGCTGCAATCAATTCAGGAATCGCACCTACAGCAGCAAAGGCTAACGGAGCAATAACCATCGCAGTTCCGCCACCAACACCTGACATATATGTTGCAGCAGCTTGTAGAATAACAATAAAGACAGCCATATATTCATTCTTATTGCCTATTTTACGTCGAACAAGATTTAGAGCAGCAGTGTAACCTCCAGATGCGAACACAGCCATCGCAATAGCTGAGTTTACAACAGGAACAGTGTTAGAAAGCATTTGCGGGATTGTTTTTAAAAACTCTTCGTTAGCCTGTGCAATCCCAATACCACCGATCAGCATAGCTAATGCACCGCCAGCAAGACCAGCAACAAGCATGTCCACTTTCAAGAATAAAAGGACTAAAATTAATATGATTGGAACAATTACTAAAACAGCCTTGAAGCCAGTAGGAGTAGCAATTTCAGGATCGCCAACACCTTCTGCAAATACTTGATATCCAGATATCAGCATAAATAGTATGGCGGCAATTATAGAATAAAGATTACGCTTTTTAAGTGCCATTTAGAGACCTCCATTATTGATGTTTTGATATAAGTTAAAAATGATAATAGTACACCTGTATTCAAGTTTTCTTTAAGAAAAAAAAAGATTAAGAATATTAAATTCATCATAATATAAATATTCTGTACATCATTGGAATTCAAAAATATACTTTAAAAGTATTTTCTAATTAGATTGCATTTATACCACATCGGGCATGGTTCATTACTCGTATATCATTCACAATTAGAAAGATCATCCATTCCCAATAATCTTGAAGCTGCTTCACGAACAACATTTAATTCCCCGGCTACGATGGTCCCATTTCTATAATGATGGCGTCAAATGGTTTCCCCTGTTTCTGCTAGATCTTAAAACGTACTCTCATTTATTTTCTCTTTTAAATATAAAACCTCCGTTCTTTTAAGAATGGTATCTACCTATGAAACAAAGTAAATAAGAGAGTGATCACAAAACTGAGTACTTGAGCAGTGTTTTCAAACGATCAATTGTCATACCAACCATTCTTCATATCATTAAGAAATATCCGCAAGAAATCCAAACTTTTGGGAATAATTTTTATTATGATGATCCAACTTCATTGTAAACGTTATCAATTATATTCGTCATTATCCGCTATGTATAAAGTCTATAGCGGAATTTTATCTCAAAGGGACTAAACTTTTTGTACGTATTTTTATATTTTTTTTAGTTTAGTATAATGTAAACTACTTTTAAGTTAGATAGGAGGGATAGATATGACCTTAACCGTTAGAGATATACTTGACTTTGAGTCTTTATATGAATCGGAGTTAATTGCGGGAATGAAAGGCTTACAAAAAGAAGTTACTGGTATCATGGTTATGGAAGCTCCCGATATTGAAGAGTGGGGAAAATTTGGACAAGTATGCTTAACCAGCTTTTTTGCGCTTAAAAATCTTTCTTTAACTGAAACGAAAGATTTTTTTGTGAAAGTAAATACAATAGGGATCGCAGCTTTCATTGTAAAATTAGATCGTTTAGTAAAGCAAATTCCAGCGTATTTCATTGAGGAATGCAATATGTATCAAATACCCCTGATAATAATCCAAAAAGAAACACAATACGAGACCATTATTTTGAATGTCATGGAAACGTTAATAAATATAAATAAAGTTCTGCTTGACCGCTATTATATGATTAGCAATCAATTCACGAATATGGCACTTAAAGAGCCACGATTAAAAGACATACTTTCTTTATTAGAGGACCTTATCCCTAATCCCGTCAGTTTTTTTGAAAATAAATCCATTATTTATCGAAATATAAATCTGAAATTAGGGAACTTTCAAGTTATTGATTCTACCAAGCTGTCTAAAAAGCGCTACACAAATTTTGAATATCAAAGACAAGTGGTGGCTCATTCAGATTTTCCAGCTCAACAACATTCTCAGTTATTGGTAGATATCCCTTCTCTGGGAACGGATGTTTATCGATTGATTATCCATGAATTAAATCAAAAAACGACTGAAGAGGATTTTATGGCTATAGAAAATACGGTAAGTTCCCTTCAAATGGAACTACTAAAAAAGTATGCACTACAGCAACAGAATCTCAGTCATCTAAATGAAATTATTAATGATTTAATCTATGCGCGATATCAAACAGAGGAAGAATTAGCAGAGATATTAAATTTCTTACATTTCGACAAGAAAGACAATTTCCATCTCGTTACATTTGATCTTTCAGTGGAATGCAATAAAAATAAAGTAAAGCGGGAGGATTCGGAATTTATCGTAAAAACCCTATCGAATTATATCACGATTCATTGGAAAAAATTTGTGAGTTTGGTGAAAAAAGATAAGATTATCTTTCTTATTTGTGATTCAGATAGTGATCAAGAATTTAACGAAAAGATAACTGCAGCCATCCAATCTTTTACTTCCTTATCCTATTATTCACATTTATCCTTTAATACAGGGATCAGCAACAAATCAAATGTATCTGATTTACACTTGGCAAATAAACAAGCGAACAACGTATTAAAAATATTAAAATTAACCAACCAAAAAAATAAAATCGTTTCCTATAGAGAATTAGGAATCGTTCAATTATTTTTGGAAACAAATAATATTGATAATTTAATAAAATTTGTACCTGAAAAAATTTTAGAAATTCAAAAAACCAACCCAGAACTTAATAAGACCTTAAGGGTTTTCCTAGACCATAACCAAAACTTCAAAACAACTGCTGAGGAGTTATACATTCATCCCAAGACAGCAAAATACAGAATTGAACGGCTCATTAAACTAGCAGATATTGATTTTGAAAATCCCGAGGAACTTTTACAAATAAATATTGGCTTGCGATTACTTGACTTTATAAATAAAATATTATAATGGAAAGATCGTCAATTTTATGTGTAATAAAATAACGATAAAACAACAAAAAAGAGAAACTGTCCATATGAAATAAATTTGACAGTTTCTCTACTTATTTCTACAAACCAACGATCATCTTTAAGTCCATTTCCTTTTCTTTTAAATCATTCATATCCGTAACTTCACATAAGCTCTGTCTCCCGAGGCCAATTCCAATAATCCAATCTGATCTTTGAAGTGAGGTTCTAATATTTGAAACAGAAAAATATTAAAAAATAGTCGGTATCATTCCCCCATCCATACGGATTGGAGAACCTTTAAATGCAGATGCATAAGGACTACATACAAATGTAGCTAGCCTGCCTATTTCAATTGGCCTGATAAATCGCTGTATTTCAGACTGGGGTAAGTTTGTAGTCATGAATTCTTTCTCTTTTTCTGAAAAAGTCATATCTTCATTAGGGTATATACTCTCAATTATTTGATGGACATTTTCCGAAAGGGTTGGTCCTGGCATGATCGTATTGACTGTAACTTCTTTTCCTACTGTTAATTTAGATAAACTTTTTGACAATGATAAGAGCATTGATTTTGTCATACAATACTGAGGCATTTGTCCTGAAGGCATAATGGCTTCTTCACTCGCAATAAAGATAATGCGACCATAATCATTTTTCAACATTCTAGGTAAATAAAATTTTGACAATCCATTTGCAGCAAGAACATTCGTACGGAAGTATTTTTCCCATACTTCATCGTCAACGTCGTCATATTGCATAATTTCATAAATGCCCATATTGTTAACTAAAATATCAATAGTAGGATATTTTTCAAATAAAGCTTCTCTTTGTTGAATATCAACAATATCGGCTGTAGCATTTTGAGGATAGGTAGAAGGGAAATCTGATTTAATCTCATTTACAGTTCTTTCTACTTCTTCATAATTTCGTCCATTAATTAGTACATTAACACCTTCTTTGGCAAGTTCAATTGCAATTGCCTTACCTATTCCTTTCGTTGATCCTGTAACTAAAGCTGTTTTATTGTTTAATCCCATATCCATAATACATTTCCCCTTTTAATTTCCTAGATGTTGAGTACGCCAATTTGAAGGAGTATCACCTTCCCAAATGCGGAAGGCACGGTAGAACGAGTTCTGGTCTTCATATCCAATCAAGAAAGCCACTTCTTTAATATCGAGCGAGGGGTCTGCCAAGTAATCTCGTGCCTGCTCATGTCGGACTTGTGTTAACAGATGCTTAAAGCTCGTGCCTTCGTCAGTAAGTCGACGCTGTAAGGTACGATCACTCATCCCCAACTCGCTCGCGACAGTCTGAATGTCCGGGCGCCCTCCTGTTAGGCTACGTTTCATGATCCATTTAACCATCTCGATGATTGTGCGGCAGCGTTGTTGCTCATCCAACGATCGGTCCAGTATAGGAGTTAGAACCTCCAGCAACTCTGCGTTGTACGAGACAAAGGGACGGTCTAGGTCTCCTCGATGTAGCGTCAATCGGTTACAATCTGCACCGATCCGGATACGGCAGCCGAAGTAAGCTTCAAGTGCCTGTAAGTCGCCCATTGGGTGCGAAAATTCGACTAACCTAGCCTTCAAAGGTTGACCTGTGCCCCGGCGCCCTAGCTCAAGGAGAAACGCCAGCGTGATACCAACTAACAGCGACGGACCGGGTTGCTCGGTATGCAACCAATCCAGTTCGATTGTACAGTGCTCACCTTCCTCGGTGATACGTAAGCTTTCAGGGGGGCACAATTGTTTATATCGGGCCATTCTGTTTAGGGCATCACGATAGTCACGAGCATGGTAAGTCGCTAAGACGGTTGGTGGATAATGCGCTGTTTCAAAAATGGTCGTAAGCTTGATGATTCCTTTGGCAATGTCATCAATAAGATCGGAATAAGCCTGCCAGATCGCGAAATATTGGGCGATAGTGACCACTGGTTCAGTAATAATGGTGAGCGGCAGTCGTGCTTTTCGAACCACGTCATGGGCGGTAATCCCCAATTGATGTAAACCTGCCCAAAATCCTGCCGGGATTTTAATACGAGTATGAGACGTCATCATGGGCCCTCCTTTAGCTATCTACACATTCACTAATTTTGGTTGGGATTGCGTTCTGCCTTGTTGACGGGATAGATATTATTTTACCTATCCAATGTTTCCTTGTAACTAGCAAAGGGCGACATTTCACTTGCCAACTATGTCAAATAAATCCGTTAGTAATAGGTAAATTAACGTAATGAAGCTGCCGTTTGTAAAGGCAGCTTCATTAAAAAACATCCTAAATGGTGTGTTCTATTTACGTACTTATAATTTAATTGAGCTTGAATGAAATAGAATTTGATTCTTGAGTTACAACTATATCTTGTTGTTCAGATTTTCCATCTGTATATTTTACAATTGCTTGGATTAAAATGTCATCGACTACACCTTTACCATCATGTGGAATTGCAAGTGAATATTTATATTGATCCTGTTCATTATACTTAACCGTATAGGTATTCCCAATTTCCTTTATACCCTGATATTTATCTGAATCGGGCTCACCATAAATAATATTTATCTTTTCTGATAATAACCAGTCTTTGTCTGCAACCTCTTTTTCTGTAAGTGTAACATCCTCTATAAAATTGCCTTTATTTATGGCAAAGGTGATGGAGTCAATATGTTCTCCAGTTATATGAAGCATAATATCTGTAAAAGTTAAATTAGCTCCAAAACCACGTATACTATTGACAACGCCCATTCTTTCTTCAGTTGATAATTGAAAAGTAGCTTTTTCTGATGAAAGATTTGTATTCAGCTGATTACCATCGTCACTGAATGCATATGCGGTGATTGTAAAATTTGCGACTTGCAAGTTTCCATTCTTATTGAAAAGTGAAATGCCTATCATAATTGACAACAGGATTCCAAATGAAAAAGCTACTATCATCCACCTTTTGGAATTTAATTGTACCGAACTCTTTTTTTCTATAGTATGACAATTTTCTTTAATACGATTTTTCATTGTACCTGACATTTCAATAGAATTAACAACATTTTTAATCTTATTAAAATCCATCATTTATTCTCCTTTCGATATCTTTCTCGAATAAGATCTCTTCCGCGTTGCAATCGCTTTTTGACAGCTGACGTAGTAATGTTAAGTAGAGTTGCTATTTCATCTACTTTATAGCCCTCTACATAATAAAGTAGTAACACAATCTTATGTTTATTTGGCAATTTCATAAGATGGTCGAGCAAACCATAGGTTTCTACATCCTTACAATAGAGTTGCAAATCACTGATATCTGTATGCTTATGCATAATATTAAACCTTCTTATATTTTTGCATCGATTAGTGGCAACAGTAATTAACCATGCTTTCTCATGTTCTGGATCATGAAAAGTTGGAGATTTAGTCAGATATGTAATAAAAGTGTCTTGTACAACATCCTCTGCATCATTCTCATTGCAGAGAATAACCAGACATATTCTGAATAGCATATTGCCATATTTATCAATCATTCGCTCTATATCTAGTTCAGTCGACCAAACTGATTGTTCCAACTTCTTTCAACTCCTTTCACATATAACACATATGGAGATAGCTTTTGGTGACTTTTAATATAAAATAATTTTTGTGAAATTATCTTATCCTAAAACTAATCATCGCTTCTATAACAGAAACATATAAAAGTGCTTAGTTAATAGGAATACTAAGCACTTTTATCAATATGTTTAAATTTCATTTTGAATTGTTTGATTGGGATGTAATACTTTTTGGTAGATGGGCATTTCAAGGAATATAATATGTCAAATAATCATCATCTATCTTAAACTCAAATCAGATAAAGATAATAAATAGTTCAAATGAAGGTATTTTAAAGCTGTTATAATTTTGACTTCAAAAATATAGCAGTTTGCTAATATTTTCAAATGGAAAAGTATTTAATTGCAAAATCTGTTATATTTGTCATTCTTCTACTAAATTTTAACAGAATTGTTATCGTTCAAAACCCCAGCATTTACGATCCTCTCCTTCTTTATTCTTATCGACCTGAGCCACAATCCGAATCTGACGAATAAGATCGTTGTAATGATGCCAGTGGTTGGGCTGAGCCAGAGTTCGCCTGTTTTTGTTAATGTAATTACCCCGGCTACTGACAACAGCAAAGTAGGCACTCCATCTTCCAAAGCATGCATCAACACACATGGCCATACAGATTTCGTAAGCCGATAAATTTCAACGTACATTATCGACCATGCTACCATTAGCACACAGCCTATTAAGAGAAAGCTCATTCTCAAAGTCGTCTCGAAGTAGGAGTCCGGCAGGAACACCATATAATATGCAGCATGCCACAGCGCCCACACAAGTCCGGATACGAGATAGAGCATCCAGTCATTAAGCTTCAGCTCAATCAATTTTGGAGTCAAATACCCGCGCCACGCAAACTCTTCAAAGATGTTCTTAATAAAGTTTCCTGCGATCGAAACACCAATAAGTGATAGGATTGAATTTAGTTCAACATCAGAAATACTAGCGCTATTAAACAGCAATGCAAGACCGACAATGATAACAGTCATAACCGGATAGATCGCAATCGCTGCGCCATACCACTTCATATTCCCTTTAAAATTCGGTAGAACGCCAATATCCTTCCAATCGCGATTCACAAGCCTTAGAACGAGCATTGCGATAATCGGCAATATAAGCCATAATCCCATTCCTAATGAATCCTCCGCTGGCTGCTCCGGAAGCTTCGAATCTACCAACACGCCAATCCAACCGCTCGCTAACACCACAACAATGAACAATAGTAGACTAAACTTTCTTCTTGCCGCTGACATTTCTAACATCCCCTCTTGATTATTGTTGTTCCTTACGACGCTTCGCTGTGCTGATTACATCTTCAGCCGCGCTGTTCATCAGCTGAATCATCTGTTCTTCCGTAAAATCTCCAGGCAGCAATTCATTCGCCACCATCACGCTCATCCCAACTTGAAAAATCTTCATCTTTAGCAAAATTGCCTGCAATTCATCATCAGACAATCCGTTAAGATCGGGATCCATTCTCATCATCTTTATGAAGCCTTGTGTCTCTTCCTCATTTTGCTTCGCTTGATCGTTCTTCTTCATCACAAGATCGCGAAACAAAACCGGATAATCCCTTGCAAACCGGATGCTGGCCACCCCGATATCGTGGAACGGATGCCCCGATTTTTGCTCCATCAAAATCTGCCTGCTAACCTCAAAAGTCTTCTTGTACACCTCTTCAATTAGCTCTCCAACCTCTTTGAAATTCACATAAATCGGGGCAATTGAGCTCCCCAGCTTCTCCGCTACCTTTCGAATTGTAATTGAATCAACTCCTTCCGTCCTCGCAATTTCGAACGCCGCATCAACAATCTGTTCTTTCGTAAACTTTGTTTTTGGTGCCATCTGTTCTCTCCTCTGCCGAATATTTATTATATATATCAATTGTTCTATATCGTTTATTATATATCATATGATATTTATGTAAATGCTTCTTTTTTCATAAAATGTTTCGGGGACTACGATAAGGTGGTTATGAAAGCAGTTATCGGGGATCATTTCTTTAAAAACCGTGTACGATTTCTCCGTTAAGCTGCCCAGCGATGAGATTCAATTCTTGCAATACGCCAGCCCTACCAATATAAATATAATTTTATATTGGTAGGAACAAGGTATTAATATATCCACATTTTGCAATAAATAAAAAGAATCCATTTTGAAAAAAATTGTTCAAAATGGATTCATACCCAGCAGATTTAAGTTTAGTTTTTATAAAAAAGTTCAATCACTTTCTAGGTGCCTAAAGTTATTTTCGCATCGCGACATTATTCAAAACATCGCAGCTTTTTTATAAAGTAAAGGTAAGCTTATTAAAAGCATAACAATCCCTAATACTAAAAAATAGAGTGGCATCGCAAGGACTGTTCCGTTATGGAAAACACTCATACCATAGACTGTAGCGCTGACGAGTAAATAATACCCTAAGCTAAATATCGCACCTGCAGAACCAATGACGTCTTGAAAGTCAATAAGCGCTAAGCTTAAACAGTTTGGTAAAGCAGTACCTGTCCCAAATAAAATAATGAACACACTAACAATCATGGTTGGCATTTGTAATGAAATCGGTAAAAAATGTACCCATGTCGCGAGCAATGTACCGATGAGCATAATGGCTAATCCGCGTACGATTATCTTCTCAGGTTTTGTGTAGCTAACGAGTCGTTTAGATAGCATCGCACCTGCGATAGAAGCAAGCGCAACGATAATGCCTAAAAAACCATACATCGCACTTGTTAGTGTAAAGTATTGCGTAAAAATAAATGGTGCTTCGGTATAATAGCTAAATAATACACCGTTAATACCGCCAATTAATAAGCCGTAGCGCCATAGACGCACATTTGTAATCATGCGCTTCACTATTGGTAGTAGAGGCTTCATTTCGATTGTAGTAAGCGCTGTTTCAGGTAAGCGTAAAAACGCATAGCAAAATACAATAACGCTCATCACAACTAACACCAAAAATACGACTTTAAAGCCAAAATAATAATCGGTAAAGCCACCGATTAACGGGCCAATGGCAGGTGTGAAGGCAAGGGCAGCCGAAATTTGCGCAAACAATTTATGACGCTCAACACCAGAAAAACTTTCGCGTAAAATCGTTTGTGTCACGACAGAGCCAACACTTGCACCAAACGCTTGAATAAAACGTGCGACTAATAAAACCACCATTTCATTTGCTACTAAACAAAGTATGTTGCCAACAAAATACAAAAACAGCCCATAAAGCATTGCCTTGCGACGACCGATTTTATCGGATAAACGCCCAAAGAAAAATACTCCGAAGGCAAAGGCGATAAAGTACACACTCATCGTAAGCTGTGCATCACTCATAGAAGTTTCAAACGCTTCTGCGATAGAAGGTAATGATGGGCTAAAAATAGTTTCACTAATTTGCGGGAAACCTACTAATACAATTAGTAATAATAAGCTAGGTGTTTTGTTTCCGATGTTTTTCTTCAAAATAATCCTCTCCTAGTTAATTATAGGTTTGAAAGAAAAACATCGTAGCTTGGGAAATGGTGGCTTCACGAGTTTAATTTTTTCTAAATCACTCATGAATTCACTTCCTTCTAATTAAAAACACATAAAATATTATACAATCCAAAGGGAAAACAGGGCAATCCCTTGAGCCAATTCTCCATGGCTTTTGGGACAGCCCCTCTAATCCTTTAACTGATAGAAAACCTGTTCAATTTTGCCTCAGTGCCAAGTATGACAGTGTTAAGCTCATTCCCTCGGCTATCTTGTCCCCTTCTGAAATAGAGACTGCGTATAAAATTCTTGCTGTTCACGCGAGCAATCACCTGACTGCGACTTCTCGGCAAATCGCAGCACTGCGCTAAGCCGCTAATCCAATCAGCGATTTCTTGATTGGGAAGTAACTCTTTGTCAATCATCGTATCCACGATGTTGACCAACCGCTCATCATCCTCATCGCTAAAAATGTACCTACCGTTATGAAGCATACCAGAAATAGCGACAAGAACCTCACGCAGCATTGCTACGCTGCTCTCCTCGCACTGCACCAGCTCGACAAAAACATCCGCACCGTGCGATGCGCTGTGAGCCCAGCCTCCTACTGAAAGGTAACCTCGCAGATCCTTCTCCTCTTTATAATAACGGAGCATTGCATACATTAATTGCTCAATTTCCGCTTGATTGAGAAATGGATTCTGTCTGTGGCGTTGCACAATCAACGCTATAGGCAAGGAAGAGAACGTCCTTGTAAAAACGGACTGATCTTCCTCGCTGCCAATATTATAGAACAAATGGTTCTCATCAGTCAGAATAGTTAAGAGGCTACGCAACTCCTCTCCACTAAACCTATTCTCTTCTTTAATCCACATATAAAACATCGGATAAATCAGGTTATCCCGTAATTCTGGCTGAGGATCGCCAATATATTGAAGTAACAAAGGTAAGAAATCTTGATGCTGCTCACCTTCGCGTAACTGATACTCATCCTTCTCAATTCTTTGCAAATCCAGCATCAATTTGGTCCTGGTATCGCTCATTTTCCCATCCCTCTCATCATTCGATCACTCGCCTCGCCGAGATCAGGAGTCAGCGGAAATTCAGCTTATTCCTATTCCCATCCCCTGGAGGCAATATATAATCTATTAAACTAGAATAATGATTATCTTGAATACTCCTGTCTTTTTCTCCTTTAAATAAAAAAACATCCGTTCAATTATTTTTATTATAAGCGAACGGATGTTGAACTACTATATTTAAATAACTTTATTATCTTTTAAACTATTTTATTATTCGTTAACAACAACTGTTCTCGGACAACTAAGTTATTAATTTTTGTTATTCCAACTCTAAATTACTGTCGGTATCTTCAGCTAAAAAGTCTGTTAAAGCTTGTTTGTTTTTATTGAAATCAATTTTTAAAACTGCTCCTACATTGACACGTTCATTCACATAGGAATCATTTATAGGGATACGTATTGTCTCTACCGGTTTGGATTTTCCCGCTATTAGACCTTTTCCAATTGCAAGAATTGTACTAGCTTCTACATTTGTATCAATGTATGGATCGGCAACCCCAAGCATCTTAGGGAGATTAACCAGACTATGAATTGTGGTAGCTTGTTCCTTGATTTTGGACAATACCTCCTGTTGCCTCTCTACCCGTCCGAAGTCACTTAAGCGGTCGTGTCGATATCTAACATAACCAAGCAATTCATTTCCATGCAAAATTTGCTTCCCTGGAGGCAAGGTCATCCCAATTCCATACGACATTTCATATGGGATGTCTACCTCTATTCCGTTAGGAGCTACAATATCCACAATTTTTGGAAACCCTTCAAAGTCAACAACAGCATAATAATTAACATCGATATCAAAATTCTGCTTAATTGTTTTTCTTACTAGCTCCGGTCCTCCTATGGCAAATGCAGCATTTATTTTAAGTTTTCCGTAATCAGGGATATCAACATATGTATCTCTCATTATGGAAGCAATTTTTAAACGATGAGATTTTTGGTTATAGTGAGCAATCATTAACGCATCTGATTGGCCATTCTCTTCCCCTCTTGTGTCACTACCAATTATGAGAATATTAATTTCCCCGAATTCCGGCTCCGGTCCTTCGAACGAATCAAACGTTGCACCGTCATCCTTGAACTGACCGTCACTTGCTATAGACAGTCCTTGATTGTATTGATAGATACTATAAGCTGCTATGGTGATTCCTAAAAAAGCAGCTAATAAAAAAATATTTCTTATTAATTTCCTTTTACTCGTCTGACTTCTCTTCATATCAACATCACCAATCACTTAAATTAAACATTCCTCTAATTTCTTTTTTCTAGTAAGTTTAAGACAATTTGTACAGCGATTGCATCGTCTACATAACCGATCGGGAAAATGTAATCAGGAATCACGTCTATCGGAAAAATAAAATAAAGGAGTGCACTCCCTATTAAGGCGAGTTCAACCGAATTACCTTTCTTTAATCGAAATCTTTCATACATATCCTTCAAATGATTGATGAATGGACCTATGCCTCCCACTTTCTGAATCTTTTCCTCAAAGTCATTAAGAATCGTCTTTTCCCCTTCCTCTGTCAGTATATATTGACCATAATTAGATAATTGCTGTTCAACGCTTTCAATCGTAAACTGCTTATCAAATAGGTTAGGGGATTTGAGTAAATTTTTAATACTGTCAACAAAGGCATGATTATCTGATTGCTGCTCTTTCACCTTTTGTTCAATAGGATACCCGGCAGCTATAAAAAGCTCTATAACAGGAACATCAAGTGTGTCGGCGAATTTTTGTAAATGTTCGGGAGTAGCTTTTCGTTTTCCGCTTATGACTCGTGAGATCGTAGCCGTATTAATTCCTGTGAGCTCACTAAGTTTCCGCATCGATAATGACCGTTCCATTAAAATTTCTTTTAACAGTAAACCAAGGTTATTACTCTTTATTTTTTCAGACATTTTTGATTCTCCTAACTTTATAAGGATTTCTTTAAGACAGTGGGGAAAATGAATACCCACGCACTAAAATTCTCCAGATACTTGGGATAATAATAATCCTAATGAAAGTGCGCCAAAAATACCTATATAGTTAGTTAGTAAGTTAGTAGGTTTATGCTATTTAGAAATATAGACCAGCGTTGACTTTTTGTCAACACTATCATTTAAGCTGGGGAAGCAATCATACTCGGAGTTGCGTGATCCGGAAACATCCCTGGA
Source organism: Cytobacillus sp. Bva_UNVM-123 (assembly GCF_046351715.2). Taxonomy (NCBI): domain Bacteria; kingdom Bacillati; phylum Bacillota; class Bacilli; order Caryophanales; family Bacillaceae; genus Cytobacillus; species Cytobacillus sp. Bva_UNVM-123. The sequence continues at coordinate 274,541 of NZ_CM177772.1, read as the reverse complement.
ATGATATTTGATAATCAAAGTCCAAATGAAATTCCCGCAATACTCATGAGGAAACAAATGACAGCTATCAAAATATTTAGCCCCATCTTAATTTGTAACTTTCGTATCCCATTTTTACATTGTATAAATGAAATTGACAAAAGTGCATGTATTTTTAAAAAAATCGTTGACATTAAGTCAACAAACATTTTTTTCAATAAAAATAAACAGGTGCTATTCCTTGAACAACACCTGTTTTGATATTAAATGGTTATTCATTAACCTGAAAAGATTTCTCTATCTTTTAAATCTTCATTCCCACGTCAGCAAAAGTAGCCATATTCTTCATCTTCGAAACAGCAGCATCCTCTAATATTAATGGGTATTTTCCTAGCTGCTAAGAACGGCAGTATTATAAAAAAACGTTAATTTCAAGATAAGATAGAATAGACAATATATTGACTAACACGAAGAATGTGATACACTTATTTTAGACATTATAATGTCTAAAATGGAGGGTAAATATGGATATTTACAGAGAACTATTTTTAATGCAGCAAACTTACGCTACCTTATTTTCTCTTGCAAATAAAATTCAGGTAAAAGGTGACAAGTTCCTTGAACTTATAACATCAAGACAGTATATGGCAATGGTGGCAATTACGCATTTACCTGAAGATGAAACGACTTTGAACAATATTGCTAGAAAATTAGGTACAACAAAACAGAGCACAAAACAGTTAATTACAATTATTGAAAATAAGGGATATGTTTACGTAGTTCCCAGTAAAAAAGATAAACGTGCGGTTAATGTAAAAATTACCGAAAATGGAAAGGATGTATTACTTGTTGTTGCGGAAAAAGGGATCTACCTTTTGGAAGAACTTTTTAAAAATTTATCAACTGAAGAATTGGAAACAATGTGGGGCCTTTTAAAGAAACTTTATCGTTTTGACGGTGAGGAACACGATGGATTTGAGGAAGAGGGCAACTTAAAATTAAGTGGAGATAACAATGAATTACAAATGAGAGTAATGAAGGAATTTGAGAAACGAAGAATTCAAGCAATTAATCGGGGAAATAAAAAATGAAAATAAACTGGATCTGCTAATTTATCTTGAATCTATATTAATCTTTTGCAACATTTTTAAAATGAAGGATATGGGGAGTAATCATTATGTTTGAAATCAATGATGAAACATTACGATTAATTAAAAAGACCTGTAGAGGAAAAACACATTTAAAATTAACTATTGGCTATTTAACAAACAATAATTCTGTCATAAAAATATATAACGAAAACGGTGAACTTGATTCGTCAAGAAAATATCATTATGAAATCGGGTCTATTACAAAGACTTTCACCGCATCTTTACTAGCAAAATATGTCTTTGAAAACAAGATGTTATTAAACGATTCAATCCAAAAATATATTGAAGAACTTGAGGAAGACCAGTATTATCCTACATTACTCCGTCTTGCAACCCACTCTTCTGGCTATTCCGAAACACTGCCATTAAATAAGCGGGAATATTTCAAGATACTTTTTGGATTAATAAGTGGCGGTGGTGATTTGAATAAGAATAACCCGTTAGATATGGATTTAAACAAAATGAAAATGCTAATTGAAAAAAATAAATTAAAAGAAGTGAATTATTCTTGGAAATATTCAAATTTCGGTATATCGCTTATTGGATATGGGTTGGGACTTGTATCAGGCAGGGGATATTGGGACACTATGAATGACTTTCTTCATAATGAGCTTGAACTAAGCGATACTTATTTAGGCACATCAAATAATCATTTACACGGGTTTGATAGAAGAAATAATGATTGCGGCAATTGGAAATGGAACAAAGAAAATCTTGCATCACCTGCGGGTGCAATAAGTTCAACTGCTGAAAATTTACTTAAATATGCAAAAATAAATATTTACGAAGATAAACCATATTTGTCTCTTTGTCATCAAAAACATGGAAATGGAACAAAGAAGTATGATATGGGTCTTGGATGGTGGCTATTAAAGAAAAACAGTAATAATGTTATATTACATGGCGGTGGAACAGGATGCTTTAGTTCTTTTTTAGGGATTGATAAGGAAAAGAAAGTTGCCTCCGTAGTTTTGGCCAATTATAGATTAGGTAGAAATGATGATGAAAAAATAGGAATCTCCTTATTAGAAAGTCTACAGAAATCAAAAGATATATAAGAATTGCGAGAATTAATCTATTTTAAGGAAACCATTTCTTAGTTATTCCATAAAAGGGCACGTTTATATAGAAACGCGTCTTTTTTTATTTATGGGCCATTTAAGCCGATAAGATACAGAATCCCCTTCACGCTTTAAAGAATATATTATGACAAATACATTGGATGAAGTGGCTTCACTTATTGGTACAACCAAGCGACATTTAAATCGGGTATTAAAGCAGTGGTCAGATGAAGGAATTGTCCGACGGAAAGACGAAACGATTCAAATTATCAAATGGAGTAAAATTGAAGAAATTTCAGAAAATGTCCGATTTGAATAAAGAATAGAATGATACCTATGCATTATTTTTACTTTTCCTACTTTTTTATGAGGGTAAGAAGTAAATATGGTATAAAAATCGAGTTTTCATTTCTGTTACGACAAAAAGACACATACCCCTAAGGTAGTGCCTTGTCCTGATAGAAAGTTCGAGAGGGTAACTAGGCGGTCTTTGCACCCGTGCAGAAAACCCGTAGTTTTGCGTCCCATTTCTTCGATTAGGTTTGCCATTTTCCTATTTTGATAGAAGTATTCTACGCATCTTCCTCCGCCACGCCAAGCGCTTTATTCCTTTCCTTGAACTTGGCATTATGCGAAGAAACATAGGCGACCTTTGATGCCGCTGGATCTAGGTACAACTTGGCGCTGTTGACTGCCAACACTGCGTCGGTAAACGCTCCGGCGATCAGATTCACTTTAGACGGGTAGTTTGCCGTATCTCCGGCCACAAAAATACCGGGCAAATTGGTTGCGAGTTTCTCGTTCACATTAATATTCCATTGCCCCATATCCATACCCCAATCGACAATTGAACCGAAGTCACCACGAAGCCCGTGATTGACGATCACAGCATCTACCTTTAATTGTTCCGTATCTTCCATTAAAACACCCTCTGCATTCACCCGAGCAATCAATACCGCTTCAATGGCGTCACCGCTTTCGTTGCCATGAAGCCGAGCCACCGCATACGGCGTACGAACATCAACGGATGATTCCTTCATCCGCTTCACATTCTTCTCATGTCCGCCGAAGTGTTCACGGCGGTGTACGACAGTGACACTTTCGGCAATCGGCTCCAATTCGTTGGCCCAGTCGACTGCGGAGTCACCTCCACCAGAAATGAGCACCCGCTTGCCGCGGAAGCCTTCGAGCTCTTGTACGGTATAGTGCAAATTCGTCAATTCATAACGCTCAGCCCCTTCAATATCTAGCTTCGCCATCTTCAGTACACCATATCCCAGTGCCAAAACAAGCGCACGTGTATGGTGCTGCTCCCCCGTTACGGCAGTTAGAAGCATTGTCCCATCCTCGAGTTGCTCTAGTCCGCTAATCTGTTGCCCCAATACAATGGTCGGTTCAAACGTATGAGCCTGCTGAATCATTTGCTTGATAAGCTGTTCGCAACGAATCGGCGTAACCCCGCCGACATCCCAGATCATTTTCTCCGGGTAAATCAACAGCCGCCCACCCAGTTCCTCTTTCGCTTCGATCAGCTTGGTTTTCATATCGCGCATGCCGCTGTAAAAAGCCGCATACAACCCGGCAGGTCCCCCTCCAATGATCGTAATATCATAAAGCTCCAACGCCTGTGTCATACCGCTTTCCTCCTAATATGGATCTTTCATCATTCCAAATAGCTTAATTTCTAATAATACTATTTCTTACACATTCTCGTTCTTCATTTCTACCATTTTCTGAAAACCATGCAGATCAAGTCTCTAATCACATCGTTTTCTTTTTAAAAATAGACGGTAACACCCCTAACAACCGTTCACGTGTGATGGGATCACAATGATTCCATATAGAATCTACAAAATGAGTCTTACCGGGAGTTAACTCGGCTAAAGTGGCGATCTGTGGACAGTGAGCAATAGTTGGCAATTCTTGGCGAGAAGCCAAGATGAAATTGCGCTCTCCAGCATAGTGATTGATTTGATGTTGCTGAATTTCTATCCATGCTTGTCCTTGCTCGATTAGGTGCATCACTTTGGCAGAGGGACGAAAGCCAAGAGATTCATACAAGCTTGCAGCCAATCCGTTCTGACCCATAATATAAAATCTTGCACCTAACTTGAGATAAACAGTAGCCGTCTCCCCAGCAACATAAGCATCAGCTAATTGCCTACGTATCAGTCTTACTTTGTCCTCATATGTAGTAATCCACTTCTCCGCCGCTTTACTCCGTTCAAATAGTTTAGCGATATACCGTAACCGTTCAAATAGTTTAAACTTACTGTTCAGTATAACAGTAGGAGCAATCGCATCTAGTTTCTGCAAATCTTGTTCAGGATGAAAATAGCTAAGCAATAGTAACTCTGGCTGTAATTGTGCTATTTTATCCGGATCAGCCCAATACCCGATACTATGAATATTTCGCAGCCTATTGTGATAAATCACGTTATCTTTCATGATAGAGATGGCAGCTCCTATAGGAGATATGCCTAGAACTAGTAATTCTCCAAGGGTATATTTGCCATCAGTCACAATACGTGTTGCATCTTTAGGAACATGAACCTTTCTGCCAAGTGAATCGATAACTATTCTTTGCTGAGTATGAAGATGGATATTCGCATATTCACGCGGAGTATGTCCAGTTAATTTATGAAAGCACCGGCTGAAATAGTATTCATCCTTAAACCCAATTTGTCGAGATATTTTGCTCAATGGCTCGGTAGAATTACACAGAAGTTTCTTTGCATGTTTTATACGTAAATGGACCAAATAATCAGTTGGCTTTTTGCCGGTCAATGTTTTAAATTGTTGACTATATTGCCATCTAACTATTCCGGCCATGTTAGCTAGTTGTTCAACTGTCAAATCCTCATCATAATGTTGCTCCATATACTGTACAGTAAGTTGTATCATTTTTATCTTTTCTTTGTTCTGCGAATGGGCAGCTTGCTTATCTAACTGGGCCATCATCCCTAGAATAAGCTGAAGTCTACCTTGCATCATAGCCATTTCTGATGTGGATAGAGAGGAACAAAATAGATTACTTATCCATGCTTCATTTCCTAATACTCGCTTGACTTGAGAAAATAACAAATTATAGGGATAACCACACAGCAAAGGTGGATGAGCAACCGGATTCAAAGTCATTCCTTCTACTTTAAAGGTTTCAAAGGTAAAGCGCGCAAGCTGTGCCTCTTTGTTACTTGATTCCACCGTGTAGCTTTGTACAGGTAAAACTAGAATGCAGCTCCCTTGTCGCAGATCGCTAGCAATTTTGTCTACATACAGCCGGATGCCATGACTGAGTGCTATCAATAATGTGCATAAATTTGTTTCATTATTGTTTATTTCCTCATTATGGCTACTCGCAGGTATCGTCTGGTCAACTTGAAACCTATTATAGTGTTGCAGCTTAATATACAGGGCTGCTAGATTCATAAGCAACTCTCCAACCACTGAAAATGATTATCATTATCACCATTATAGCATATAATGACCCACTTTCAACTATAGTTCGAGTATGCGCTATTTTAGAAAACGAACGGTTTAAAGAACTTAATGGGCAGATACAATTTCTTACTGTCGATGCATCCATTGTGGCAGCTTTTCAAACAATTGCTCCAAAGCTAACAAATTATCCGTATTCCATTCATTGGGAACAACGTAGACATTTCCCTTTTGGACTGCAGGTAGAGTTCCCCATACCGGGCTTTGTAGCAGTCGGTCAGCTTCTGTTTTACTTTCATCATCATCTTGTACAAGTATAAACAAATGATCACCAGCAAACTCTAAAAGCACCTCTTCTGAAATCGTAACGAAAGACACGCCTTCTACATCAATAATATTCTTCTGTACAGCTGGTGGGACAGCAAAGCCATTCTCTCCATAAATAATGGCACCAAAGCTACGATTGCCCATAACATAAAGCGTTTTACCTAACTGGTAGAAAACTGTTGCTGTCTCCCCTTCTGCTAATTGAAACATATCAAACATTTCTTTCGACTGTGTTTCAAACTTAGCAATCAATTGAGCTACCTCTTCCTGTTTGCCAAAGATATTCCCCATCTCCTTTACACGTTCTGTATAAGGAAGAGCTGGGTTGAAGGGAATAGTAGTGGCAATTTTCGACAATGCCTCATTCTGTTCTGCATCCGCCTTGTAATAACCATTAATAATCAGATCGGGGTTTAAAGTCAGAATCGTCTCTAAGTTACCAGGATTTCCAACATCAACAATTTCTTCAATTTTACCTTCATAGTAACTAGGAGGATCCTGGGGAAGGTTATTACCAACAACTGGAATACCCATCGCTAAGAAATCACCAATTGTCTGACCAATATAAACGACTCGTTTTGGATTTGCAGGTATTTCAACCTGTTCACCTGTAATCGTTGTATATTGAACTGTTTTCTCGCTTTCCTCTGCTTGCACATCAGATTGAGTTGTTTTCTTATTTTCCTTTACCTGCGCATCAGACACGTTGCCATTAGAATTATTGCATGCCGATAATATCAACAATAACAGGAGGAAACTCCCTCCCCATAGTATAATTCGCTTTCCAAGATGTCTCTTCACATTTATTGCCCCTTTCCTTCTTACCTTTAATTGAAAATGATTATCATTCCCGTGATTATTGTAGCTTGTACAAAAAGGGGAAACAATGAAAAAAACGCAATGATTCATTTGGATAAATGTCAATGACCATCCCAAAACAAAAAACATCCGTTCGCTTATTTCATTTATAAGCAAACAGATGCAAATTACACATATATTTAAACAACTATTTTATTTTTTAAACAACTATATTATTTGTTAGCACAATTTATGTTTCATGAAAAGCTTAGTAGCACGATTGTTTAAATCGAACCAGCTCTGGCGCCAGCTTCTATTTTCTCACAGCATTCTGCACATGCATCAAATATTCTTTTTTATTCAGGGGATTATAGTCGCTTCGCTTTCTTGTTGGTATCTCTCCATCAATTTTTTTATAGCCTGACGGCCTAGCGATAAAGACGCCCTCACCCTCCGTATAGGAGTGAAGACCGGTCTTAAATGGCTCAGTTGTTGCGGCCGGTATGCTTCCTGTTATGAGAACTGATTCATTCTTTAATATAGGATCATTAAAATCCGCCTTCATTGTTGAAAGATTAAATATGGCCTTGCTCAAAGCTTGTGCTGGCACTCTGAGCTCAAAGCTGTTAATGGGTTCATAAGCTTCTGTACCGGCCTTTGCCAAAGCCTCCATCAAAGCGAGCGGCGTCAGGTTTCTAAAATCCCCGGCAGTACTTACGGGACTAGCATAACCAGTGTGTGTCAGCGTCACAATGACGTCCGTCACCTCCCAACCATATAAACCCTGCTTCAATACATGATACACCGTATCCTCTATTGCTTTTTGAAACGATAAGGGAAGGGAACCTAATTCCACACCGAGCTTATAAATGATCCCGCTATTTTGCTCACTAGGTTCAACCTTAAATCCTATCGTTGCATAGAATGGATTCCCGCTACTTCCCATGACCTCGACCGCACTTCCAGCAGCCTTTGGCTTCTCTATACATATGATCCTCGTTTCAGAAAAACTAACCTCTATATTATCTTGCTCCTGAAGCACCGTTTTAATGACTTCCTTTTGTATTTCACCGAAAAGCGAGATATAGATTTCTTGATTAAAATCATCCCTAGATATTTTAATAAGCGGGTCTTCCTCCGCTATAGAAGTTAGCGCTTCATACAATTTTTGAGTATCCTCGCTATTATTAGCCTCTATCCTCGTCTCCATATTCGGCTCAGCAAAGGATACATTTCTGATGTAATCCGTCCATTCTCCAAGGACATCGCCGATTTTAAGAGATTTAATGCCATGAACAATCCCGATGTCTCCCGCTTCAATCTTTTCTGCATGAAGCGTCTTACCTTCTCGAATCGCGCTGAGCATTTTGATCTTATCCGTGGATGTCTCCAGCTCACCCTTACTATTTCTCCTGCTGACAAGGACTTCCTCTCTAACTCGAAGTACACCTGAGAACAACCTGACATAGGCTTTCTTTTCTCCCAAACGCTCTCTTTCTATCTTAAAAACCACCGCAGAAAGGGCTTGTCGATCGCCTGCTGTATCCCGACCACAATTTACAGGAAGGAAAGCTTCTAAACTGTCAATCAGCGCTTTGACACCGATACCTTTTATCGCAGACCCAATGAATACGGGGAAAACCTTTCCCTCTTTCGATTGTTGGCTGATCTCATGTCTTAAGGCTTCCTCAGTCTGCACCTTGCCGTTTACATAATCCTCAAGCACCGTCTCATTATTCATCGACAGCACATCAATGCATTTTTCTACGAACGCTTCACTACCGAAGTCATAACTTTCAGCTTGCGCAGTATCCGTTCCTTCATTTACTCCTGTATATAAAGGGATAGCTCGATCAGTTAATTTCTCCTCAATATTTTGGATAACTTTAGAAGAATCGGCCCCACTTCTATCGATCTTATTAATAAACAACAGAGTAGGTATTTTTAGCTTCATCAAACTGTTCATCAGGATCTTGGTTTGCGCCTGTATCCCTTCAACGGCTGAGATCACGAGTATTGCGCCGTCAAGGACGCTCATAGATCGCTCCACCTCTGATATGAAATCAGCATGCCCTGGTGTATCTAATAGATTTACCTTAAGATCTTGGATTGTGAAAGATACCGTCGAAGCTTTAATCGTGATGCCTCTTCTCCGCTCCAGCTCCATGGTGTCCGTCTGAGTATTGCCTTTATCCACTCTTCCAAGCTCGTCTATAACCTTTGTTTCATATAGAATATTCTCCGTAAGGGTCGTCTTCCCTGCATCGACATGTGCAAGGATCCCTATATTTAATATTTTCATTCAGTAATATCCTCTTTTCATTTCTCATATTGATTTCCGCTCCTGTTCTTTTAAATTGCCGCATAACTATATACCTCCATTATGGTTTTATTTTTTTAGTTCAGTCATTTCGGGCCCAGCCTTACATTTGTGCTGAACCTTCTGACAATTGCACTTTATCATGATTGATGATGTTTCGCAATTAAAGTTTAAAACACAGCCCTGACCAACTCCAATTGCCTAGATCCAATTATCGTCGGTCATGAAAAGAAGATAAATCAGACCACCCTCGCTATACCAGAACACAAGTGATCTGATTTACGTTTGAACGTCTTAAAGCAAACGCGTTTACTTTAGTCGTTTTCCATTTCCTTAACGAGATGCTACAGTTGACCTTTTACGTTATCTTGACATAAGCCGACATGGTAACATATCACAGATTGAATTTCAAAATCTAAAAATTTCTTCACAGAATGCAAGGCTATATTCATATCCAATATTGCAACGCTGTCCTTGCTTCCTCACTCATACGATAAAGAATTCTTCTCGATTGCTAAAAAGCTATCCTTTTATTCAACATAATGGCCCAATTGTGGAACATGAAAAAATCCTGTATATCAACTAAGGTTTTTAATCAATCTTTAATTTTAATAATCGAACTTTATTTTAAATGATCAATCTTTTTTATAAAACTACATTAGAAACAGGCAGCAATTCATCAAAACCATTGAAACGTGTAAGGCAACAACAAATCAGCAAACGTTCCATGCATATAAACAGGGGGAAACGCTGATGAAGGATGTGGCTGAAGTTGGTCAAGCATTAGTCGTATCACCACCGCCTGCGAGTCTAATTGCGAATTCGAGGCTGCGATTCCTAACATTCTGCCTAAAGAATCGACCGTTGAAGCGGAGACATATCCGTCCAGAGTTCGGCCCGTATGCTCTGTATTGATAAGTATACGCTTCCGGCGCTTTAACTCGTACAATAGTTCAACAAGATACGAGTGACACAAGTTCCAAAAAACCTCGGTTCACCAATTTGCTGCTCGATTTATAAGCACGGTACGTCGTCTCTTGGATGGCTTCCAGTGCATCAAGCTCGTTCTACAAATGGGCAAAATCGATACGGTAGAGCCTATGCTTCTCTCCGCTCATCAGTTGAGTGAAGGCAGCATCGTTGCCTTTGCTTGCCCGCCTGATTAGTGTAACTCTGTCCACCAAATCGTCGTTCACGCTCTCACCCCGTTCTGTTTGACATATTGCCGTTTTTCCGGTCACTCTATAAGGTTAGACTGCACAAGCGTGAAAATAGTTTGTGGAAGAAAATATTGACATCAACTACCAAATGAAATACACTATCAAATGAAAGTTACTGTCATATTAATCGAGAGGTGGAGAAGAGGATGGAGAGAAGCGGGAATCGCAAATGGTGGGTGCTTACTGCACTGGCCATTGGGCTACTTGCTGTTGGACTGGACATGACGATTTTAAATTTGGCTTTGCCTACATTGGCAATGGAATTGCAAGCGAGAAATAGTGAACTGCAATGGTTTGCAAATGCATACACACTTGTCTTTGCCGCAGCTTTATTGCCTGCTGGACTGCTTGGCGACCGGCTTGGACGCAAAAAAATACTGCTGCTTGGGCTGCTGCTGTTTGGTATTGCCTCAATTGTTTGTGCATATGCGGACACAGTTGTCGCATTAATTGTGGGGCGGGCACTGCTGGGTCTCGGCGCTGCATTGTTAGTACCGCTGTCCATGGCACTCATTCCGGTATTGTTTGCCGAAGAGGAGCGTTCGAAGGCTATCGGCGTCTGGGTTATGGCGAATGCTGTTGGTATTCCGCTCGGACCGATTGTGGGCGGCTGGCTACTGAACCATTATGCTTGGGGTTCGGTATTTTTGATTAATATTCCATTTGTCGTCGTTGCAATGGCCGCAATCGGCCTTCTGTTGAAGGAGTCGCGCGGCGATGTTCGTACACGCGTCGATTATGTAGGCATCCTGCTATCCAGCATCGGCTTGATCGGCATTACGTATGGGGTTATTGAAGCGGGCGAACTCGGATGGAACCATATAGGTGCTTTGTCAACGCTCATACTTGGTGTATTGCTGTTGGCCGGATTTGTTTGGTGGGAGCGCCGTAGCCGTCAACCGCTCGTTGATCTACGGCTGTTCCACTCGACAGCGTTTACTTGGGGCTCGGTCATGGCTACGATCATCTCATTTGTCATGTTCGGCCTGCTGTTTGTGTTACCGCAATATTTCCAAGGCGTAGAAGGAACGGACGCCCTTGGAGCCGGCTTGCGCTTATTGCCGCTAGTAGGAGGACTGATTATCGGTTCCAAAATTGCGGATGGCCTTCAACAAAAAGCAGGAGCTTGGCTAACGATTGCGCTCGGCTTTATTATTCTTGCATTTTCCCTTGCGCTTGGAGCAAATACAACGATAACAGACAGCTACGGGGTTGTAGCGGTCTGGATTACTTTATCCGGCCTAGGAATTGGTTTTGTACTGCCGTCGGCAATGGACCTGGCGATGTCTGCGCTGACAGCAGAGCAAAGCGGGGTCGGGTCTGCCTTCATTATGTCCTTGCGTAATATAGGCGGAACCATTGGCGTTGCCGTATTAGGTACGGTGCTTAGCCGATCTTATCGTGATGGACTGGATATCGGCGGGCTTCCGGAAACAGCCGCGGAGGCGGTGCAGCGCAATGTTGCCGCAGGCGTAGCTGTCGCCAAACAGCTGAACGAAGTTTCCTTGCTTGAACAGGTACGCAATGCTTTTATAGGCGGAATGAGTCATTTATTCTGGTTATGCTGTATAATAGCTGTAGTGGGCTTGTTACTCGCCGTCCTTTTTTTACGGAGTAAAAAGGGGCTGAATGCGGGTGCAGGAGACTTGGATATGTAAACTATGAAGAAGGGGGAGCTGAGATGCCTCCAAATAAAAAGCCGTCTACTGGCCTGCGCGAACGTAAAAAGGCAAGAACCATAGCTGCAGTGCAGCAGCATGCCTTGCGATTATTTCGTGAGAATGGCTACCAGGAGACAACCGTTGAGCAGATTGCCGCGGCGGCGGAAATTTCGCAGAGCACCTTTTTTCGCTATTTCCCCACGAAGGAAGATGTACTGATCATCGACAATTATGATCCGATCATGATTGAAGCTTTTGAAAAGCAGCCGCCTGAGCTAAGCCCGCTGGATGCGATTCGCAATGCGTTTATTTCCGGCGTAGATGATATGACTGAAGAGGAAATTAAGACGATGAGAGAACGGATCCAGGTCGTTATGTCGATTCCGGAATTGCGCGCTGCTTCAGTAAACAATATGCTGACGACGATGAATATGATTACCGATCAAGTAGCTAAACGGCTTGGACGGAACAAGAATGATTGGGGAGTGCAGGTACTGGCGGGTGCGGTAGTGGGTGTCTGTGCCTCAGTCATGCTTCATTACGCCCAGCATCCTGAATCAGATTTCAAAGAGCTGCTTCTGGATGCACTGAGCAAATTGGAATCCGGTCTTCCGGTAGGTTAAAGCGTATTATGTTGTCTTGTTGGTATGTAGAATATTGGAGAGGATAAAAGCCGAAATGTGCTGTTAGACGCCATTTCGGCTTCGTTCGTGATGTAACGGTGTCAACCGTTTCTTCTTGAAAATATAAAGGTTGGGGTCATTGAGCGCGCACCGCTTTATTGTAGAAATAACTCCCTTTGTCGATACTCCCTTTGTTCAGGAGCCTGCTTTTTTCGGTCGATTTGCATCTCATTCGTGGTATTCGTAACGCCATCACAACGCAAAACACTGCGAATATACATCAAATCCCTGGTTAAAAACGAAATTTACGAAAATTGTTGCGATTGTACATCTTTTTCTCCTGTTTGAGGGAGATATTGTGTTTTTGGATGAAAATTGATGTATCCTAGGAGGAATTTCTCCAAGTATCCATTTAACGCAATGAGATTAATGTATTTTTGCAATAATTATATTTGCCAGATCTGGCTGTTCCAATCGGACAGCACTTGGGCTTATGCGATTTCCAAAGCCTCCGTTGAGGAATGGTTTAATCAAGAGCAAAAAGCTGAATAAACAAGGAAGGCTACGCCTGTATTTCAAGGGCTGCAGCCTTTTTGCTTGTGTGTCAGGCATGACAACTATCTAGGTGGTGAAAGTCCACTGTGGGGGTACACATCGACCAACCACTAAGGAAGCGCAAGGCACTTATCGTGAGGTAAGGGCTGGAGGAAACGTGGAAAAAATCTTGGCACGACGAACAGAAATCTTATATTAATGCTTGATAAAGGGATAAGGCTCCAAGTTAAATAAAATGAACCCATTTTAAAAAAGACTGATCAAAACGGGTTCATTCTTTGTGAAGCACTATACAATTTTTATAAAAAAGTTTGATTATTTTTTGCTTATGTTGTTCAATTAAAGCGCCCGATTGTGGAAGATCGTTTTTCAACTAAAGCCCCTGTCAATAAGAAAAATATAGTTTAATGAGTTTATTTTAATTTTTCAATTAACCAAGCCGTTATCAATGGCAGAACTGATATTGGTTGCATTGCTTTGGTGTGATCCATCTTATTTCCCTTTATTATTTCTACATCCCATCCCCAGTGTTCTAATTCTTCTTTATTTTTCTGTAAGATACCTACAATATCAACTGTAACATTCCCAAAGTTTTCCCCATAAACAATTGTATCTTTTTCACCTGCAAACGTCAGTTTTGGAATAGATAATCGATGTTGAATTTTTCGATCATCAAAATCCAATAAATTTTTGTACATCGTTACAAATTGTTTGGTTTGATTCGTGTCAATCTTCAACTTTATGTTATCCCAATCGATCTCTTCTGGACTTTCAATGTTTTCTTGTTCATCGAAAACAGGAGAATTTTGATTTTCCAAAGCCTGGTGGTACGTTTTATTGGTAACTACCATCATTTCTTTATATGGGCCATCTAATGGTGGAAAACCACCCATAATTAAACTTTCTAATCGATTTGTCCTAAAGGCTAATTGTAAGCCAACTAAAGCCAACCAAGAGTAGCCATAATAGCTGAACTTATTAACGTTCATTTCATCAGCAATTAATATCAAATCATTTACAATGTTATTAGGTGTAAGATTCTCTGGATTCGGGTTTTGCAATCGATGTCCTTCATAGTCAAAATATAAAACTTGAAACTCGTCTAACAGTCCTTCAATAAAGTGTTTCCCTTGCTCAGGATCAACTCCCCACAACTTTAAATTTTCGGCTTCTTGGCCATAAACAGATTCTTTAGCTACTGGCAGCATGATTATCTTAAAATCGGGATTTCCAACTAAACCAACTTTTATTTCTGTTTCATCCATAAGTTTTATGATTTTCTCCATGTTAATCACTCCTAATTTGTTTAACTACTATCATATAACATTCATGCAATATTTCGGTTTTATAGTTATTTTCCCTTTAATGATAGGATTTTAAATAAAAAATGTTATTGTAGCACTTTAATCTTTTACTTTAAACAAGGAGTATTAAAAATGGATAAATACACCCCAAAACACATTGCGGAAATTTTAAATATTAGCACTACAACCTTGAGAAGATATGAAGAACAAGATCTCATCCCAGAGGTTCCAAGAACGAAAAGTAATCACCGCATCTATACATCGGTTCATTTCCAAGCATTTAATGCTATTAGAACTTTGTTAAAAGGGTATGAAATCCCCATGGTTTATGATGTAATGAGAATGATTAAGAAAGAAAAATTTGATACAGCTCTTTGGTTAGTAAATGAACAACTATTCCATATACAAGTAGAGAAACAAAGAGTGGAAGAAATACTCACTATGATTCAAACTACAGATTTTACCCAATTTAATAAAATAAAATTAAAAGAATTTATGAGTATTGGAGAGGTCGCAGAGATAGCAGGCGTAAATACTTCAGCTATACGTCATTGGGAACACGAAGGGTTAATTCATTCAGAAAGAAATAAAAACAACGGTTATAGGATGTTCACACTGCCTGAACTACGTAAAATACTAGTCATTAGCAGTTTGAGAAAAACCGTTTTTTATATTGAAAATATGAAGATGCTTTTACATGATTTAGATACACACAGCTATGGTCAAATCGAACGCTCTCTTCAACTTGCTTTGGAAAATCTAAATGAACAACTTTTTCTTCAATTTAAAGGCATCGAAGAACTGATGAAATATATATATTTAATTAAAAAAGATATCATATAAAACATACTAACATTAGTAGTACAAACCATGGCCTTGGTTTGTACTACTAATGTTAGTATGTTTCTTTTTTTACACTACTCAACAATATTTATAAATTGTTATCCTTCTTCAACTAACCTCCCTCAATAAACTAATCACAATCTCACGATTGCTCTAGAATTCTTAAGATTTCATAACCATATCATTAACCATTATCTACGTAAGATCAGCAATGCTCCTCAAGGTTAGGAATTTACCGAAAAAAGTGTATACTAAACTAGCCAATCATAGGAAAAAATTGGTTTTAGTATTGTTATGATCGCACTTTTGGATATCCACATGTCTCATGGAGGTCAACCCTCCCATGCCTCACAGAGTCGATGCTCCTACATTCCTTCGTTCAACCTTTCCATGAGGTGGATGTCGGTCATGCTGCTCCACAGGATCTAAGCCTTACGTTAGTTGCTTTGCCGACTAATCCGTGCTTCTCTTGTAGATGATTGTGACTAATGAAGTGATTGTATAACCTTAAATTCGTTAAACTTATGCGACTGCTAGATGCTCCACAAAGGTTGCCATATGAGGGATATCCTTTAACATCTTGTCTTCTTGAAACGTAAATTGTTTTTTACCTATTGAAAACAGAATTCGAATAAGTTTGTTGCACAAGGCAATCAGAGATTGCATTTTCTTTAAAGGATTGTGAGAACGTGTTGTGTAATAGATATGAAGAACTTTGAATGCTTTATTCTTTGCCACTAGTATCATGGCTGCTCGGAATAAGAGGGCCCTTAACTTCTTTCGTCCCCGTTTACTAATCTTGGTCTGGCCCTTGTGTTTTCCAGATGTGTTTTCTTTTAAACTTAAACCTGCTAATTTTATGATTTGGCGAGGATGTTGATAGTCTCCGAGGTCGCCGACCTCTGCGAAAAAACCTGCTACTGTATCTCGACCAATCCCACATACATCTAACATTTGAGTCACGCCTGGGATTTGATCTAACAATTGATCTAATTGTTGATCTAATTCTTCGAATTTCAATTGAATAAATTCATACTTCTCTATTAGAGCTCTTAACTCTAATTTCGCCATTGCTGATCCTTGCCTAATGCCAATCGAGCGATTGGCTGCTTCTTTTAATGCTCGTATTTTCTTCATACCGATACTGCGCTTTACCACTTGTCGTAAATAGAGTAATAGCTCTTCTTCTGTATACTTTACGAGTTCGTGAGGTAAGGCTTCTAGCTTTAGAAATTGAATAGCTGCTTTTCCTTCCCAGCTCTTAAATACTGTCAAAAACCCTGGAAAGTATTGATCAAGCCAATTATGAACTTGTCCTTGAACAATTTGTAAGTCAACATTGAGGAGATCGCGTAGTTTTTTAGCCACTCGGAGCTCTGCATAAACTCCTTGTGGAATTGTTGGTTCGGCGTATCTTCCATCTTTGACTAATTGTGCGATGACTTTTGCATCTTTCACGTCATTCTTTGTAGGCGAATTATCATCTAATTCTTTACTTCGTTTAACATGTAATGGATTGACAGATACGAACTTAATATCATTCTCTTTCAGTAGGTGAGCTAGATTTAACCAGTAGTGACCAGTTGGCTCCATGCCTACAATCACTTTGTTTAACTTACATTCTTTAACTAGACGGTTAATCCAATCTAGAAACGATTGAAATCCTTTTTTCGTATTTTCAAAGAAACACGTTTTACCTAGTTCCAATCCTCTAAAATCTTGTGCTCTCGCGACATGATTTAGCTTGGCAATATCTACGCCGACAATTAAGGTTTTAGAAGTGATTTGAGAGATCTTTTAATTTTGGTTATAATTCATTGTGAGGCCTCCAAATAGATGTTTTTTGTCCTTTTTAGCTGGCCAGCTCAGGACACATTCATCTTATCAAGAGGTCTTTTTTTGTTCAAATCTCATTTTCAGTTATTACAGGAATGCTGCTGCGTTGAAGAAAAAAAGCCCCCCAAAGCGTCGTTAGGTAACATTTCATAAAAGCTTTTATTCCGTAATATGGCCCTTTTCATGAGGAAAGACGCTTTCATCTCCGTGACCTTGAATAAGTTCAACTTCATCCTTCGAAGAAATCCTAAAAAAATGGAAAACTAGTCCTTCTTCATCCCCTCCACCTGCTGGTTCGTAATCTCACTCAACTGTATATAGATTCAAAAAATATATCTGTATCTACTAGTTTTTACCTTTAGTAAAAATACAGTATTTTTATTCATTATTTTGTGAAAAGATATCAATATTAAATCCCTTAAGTACATTAATTGCCTCAAGGATTGGTAATTTAGGTAACATAAATTCTTCGGTAATAACTTCAATAATCTCTTCTGGAGAATTCAAAGTAGTTATTTTTGTACTGCCATTTACATAACGAATTCCAAATTTATTATTTACTAATGAAATACTTCTATTTTTTTTAAGTTGATACATTTGACATCTTAAAATTAACATAAAGGTAGAACCTGGTGTATTTGATTTATCAATGACGGAATTAAAATCAGCTAACTCATTAGAGACTGCTGGGTTGAACTTCCAAGTTTCACCACTTTGTTTCCCATCTGTAATACGTACGTAATCATAGGCCTTTTCATTTTTACTCAATATATGAATTCGATCATTTCCAAAGTTAGTAATTTTATTATTCTCTTTTTGTAAAAGTAGTGGCTGAAAAAAAGGTGCTGCAGCCCCACAATCTACATAATATTTATCATCATAGAGGTCCACAATAATAGCCATGTGTTGATTACCAAGTATTGTAAGATAACAGCTAAATCCTAATTGCTTTAATAACATATACAGATTAAAGTTCAAAGTGTAACAAGTACCACCAAAGTTATATTCTTTGTAATTATGTAAAAAAATTTCCATAGGTGGTACTTTAAAAACATTAAAATCACCTTTATGGTAATATATTAACTTACTAATGTTCTCAAAAGGAAAAGTATTTAATTGTGATGAACATATCTTCTCTAAAAAATGAAAAGATGGTTGTTCAGGTTTTAGGTTCAAAAAATTCAGATATTCAAGTTCGAAACTTTTCATAATCCCTCCGTTTTTTAAAAGTTAAATAAGTATAGTACATACTTAATTGTAAGTTATATCTTCCAGTTATTCTATAAAAATACCTTTTAGATTTAGTCTCTTTTATAACTAAACTGACCGTTACTTTAATTACAATCCTAATTTTAGCACAATACCATAATTGTGTTTTTACACAATATGGCCTTTTAACGGAGCAACTAATTGTCACTCAACAGGCCCTTAATCGAACTTTTTATTAAAATGTCTTTCCCTTTTCACTTAAAAACATCCATTTGATAACCATATCCAAAGGGGTAAAACGGTACATCTTTCTTTTAAATCTACACATTCTTGTAAAAAGATGTTTTTACCAATTTTTAGCGTTCTAAAAAGAATACTTATACGAACAAATAAAAGTAAGAAAAAAATCAACGATTAGACCGTTCGGAAATGTCCTTTTTTAATAAATAAACGTTCGTGAAACTGCACATAGTTTTACGAACGTTTTTTGTTATAATTGGGAATAATTTATTAAGTAAGGTGAATGTAAATGACTGGGAAAAAATTTGGTTATGAAAGAGTTAGTTCAGAGGAGCAAAATGTGGCCCGTCAAAGGGAGTCTTTGCTAAAAGTAGGAATAGATGAAAGGGATATTTTTACAGATAAACAATCAGGGAAAAATTTCGAACGAGAAAACTATCAATTAATGAAAAGAATACTGCGTAAAGGGGATATCTTATATGTCCACTCCTTAGACCGATTCGGGAGAAATAAAGATGAAATTATAAAAGAATGGGGAGAACTTACGAAACAAATGGAAGTTGATATTGTTGTACTCGATATGCCTTTATTAGATACAACAAAAAATAAAGATAGTTTAGGTACTTTAATCGCAGATATTGTCTTACAAGTTTTATCATGGATGGCTGAAGAGGAACGAATCAAAACTCGAATTCGTCAGCGTGAAGGGATTGATTCTGCATTAAAGAATGGAATAGAGTTTGGCCGTCCAAAAAGTACTTATCCTGATAACTTTGATGAAGTATATACGGTGTGGAAAGACGGTGAGATCACTGCAACTAATGCAATGAAAGTGTTAGGACTAAAAAAGACAACCTTTTATAAACTTGTCAAAGAGTATGAAGAAGATATATGAAATACTATTTGTTGGTTTGAAATAAAGAATAGCTCATAAACACTATTTTTACGTTAAATAAAAAGAACCCATTTTGAAAAATAGAACGATCAAAATGGGTTCTACAGTTTTGAGTACAGCTAGAATTTTTATAAAAAAGTTTAATAATTTCTTAATAAACTAAAGCTCCCCTTAGTTTATTAAGATAAAAGAACTGAGTAAAGTCCACACTCAACTCTTTCGAAGGCATCTCAACTATTTTTTTCGTACAGCCTCAAATGTAATCAGTTGAGTTTCTTTTAACGGTCGTTTTTTGTAATTATATTCAGCAGAGCAAGTTATTTCAGAAAAACCAATACTTTCTAATATGAATTTGAATTCCTCAAGTCCATACCAACGCATTTTAAACTTTTGTAATTCTGTGTCCACTAACTTACCTTTTCTCCATTTTTCATATTTCAAGTGAGATAAGGTATATTGAGAAATCCAATTAATTTCAACGGATTTGTTTTCTAATAAAATACCTTCCTCTTCAGATAAAGAAAAAGTTGAAGTTGAGATTTCTCCTGTACGCCAACCATTTGGTATTTCAAGGTCGATTATTACTCGTCCCCCAGTAATCAGATGACTATAAAAACATTTTAGAGTTTCTTTAGCCTTCTCCAATGTCTCAATTAAACAAAAAGAACCTGTAGGTATGACAATCGCTTCATATTTTGAAGGTAATGAAAAATTACAAAGGTTACCTTCATATAAATTAGGATTTAATCCCCTTTCTCTACAACGTTCACGGCAAGAAGTTAACATTTGGGGTGAATAGTCAATGCCGTCAACAGTATAACCATTCTCAAGTAAAGGAATTAAAAAACGACCTGAACCCACTGCTGCTTCAAGTATCTTCCCCTTAGTACCTCTTAATCTTTCTAGATAATATTCAATGTCACCACGTACTGAATGGCCAACAGGTTTTGTAAAATCATAAAGCTCCGTACTTAGACTACTATAATAACTAAACAATTCAATTCCTCCGATTTTATATGCGGAAGAACTTATTTGGATTATTAATCCTTCCGCACCTCAAATTTGTTAGATGTATGGAAAGAACTGACTATCATAATGAATCACTCGCTTTCTATAAAATATATTAGTAGTATACACTTTGGAGTTAAATATAGCAAATATTTCCAAAATGAATACTTTTCTATAAGGGGTAGCGTCAGGATTTTGACAATTTACAACGATAAGGATGTAAACTCAATCATATCAAGGGATATGAGAATTGTATCAGTAGGGTCTAATCTATTGAGATGAAGTAAGTAATACGGATAATAAGGCTATAGTGTCCCATTAGACTTGTTTCAAAACCCTTAACGTTATAAATCTGCATTTATCTTAACCATCCATAACGGATGACTTTACAGTATTCAATGTAAAGTTATCCGTTTTTTTATTTCTTTATAGTCTATTTAACCACACTGATTTTTATAGTATTTATAGTAAATAAAGAAAGGAGGAAGATTATCTAAAATTAAGAGATTGAGAGCTTTCTAGAATAAATAAATGAACAATTTCAACAGGAGGAATTTATGAGAGTAATTACCCTTTCTACAAAAGAAGGAAAGACTCGGTACATGTTACTAGATCATAACAATGAGCCGGTCCAACCAGTTTTACAATATTTAAAGTTTAAGGACAACAGTGGAGCTTCACGTAATACCTTACGGTCATTCTCATATCATTTAAAGCTTTTCTTTGAATTCTTAGAACAGATAAACAAGGATTACCGTGATATTGGAATAGATGAAATGGCGGATTTTATACGGTGGTTGCAAAACCCGCACCAGGATGTAAAGGTGTCCCCTATCTTCCCTAACCCGCCGATTAGAAAAGCAAAAACAGTAAATATCATTATCAATACTGTTCTTGGATTCTATGACTATCTCATGAGACATGAAGACTATAGTATTCAGTTGACCGAACGTTTAAAAAAACAAGTATCTGGTTCCCGCAAGGGATTTAAAAGTTTTCTTCACCATATAAGCAAAAATAAATCCTTTAGCTCTCATATTTTGAAATTAAAAGTGCCTAAACAGCCGCCGAAAACACTCTCAAAAGACCAAATTGCATTAATTATGAATGCTTGTGTAAATATGCGAGATCTATTTTTGATACATCTCCTATGGGAAAGCTCTATGCGTATTGGCGAAGCACTTACTTTATGGCTTGAGGATTTCGAGGTTGATGCGAAGAGAATTCATATACGTGATCGGGGTGAATTGTCTAATCTAGCTGAAATTAAAACGGTATGTAGTCCCCGAAGTATTGATGTATCAGAGGATCTAATAAATATGTACTTTGATTATATTGCGGAATTTCATACTGATGAAGTCGATACAAATCATGTTTTTATAAAATTGATCGGAGAAAATAAAGGACAACCGTTAGAATATACCGATGTCATAGCACTGGTCCAACGTCTACGTGATAAAACAGGCATTTATTTCACTCCACATATGTTGCGTCATACGTCACTAACAGAGCTCAGAAAAGCAGGCTGGAAAGATGAGCATTTAATGAATCGGGCTGGCCACGCTCATATACAAACAACAATGCAGATGTATATCCATCCTTCGGATGAAGATATTCGAAAAGACTGGGAAAAAGCTCAAGAAAGAATGAAAATCAACAAAGAAAATAAGGAGAATGACGAATGAACTTACCAGTGGGATACGTACTACCAGCAAATAAAGTGAGTGAAATAACAAAAAAAGTCTCTGGGTACTTTGAAAATGACATTTGGGATGCAGATGAACCAGCTTTTAATCATTTCAGAAAATCGGAATGGGGGAAAACCCATCGTAAAATGGACTTTTCGGTATTTCCATCTAAACTTAAAAATGAAGTTAAGTTTTTTATTCTTACCCGTATTCAAAAAGATGATCTGCAATTGTACTCGGCTATACATAATTATGCCCGATGTTTTAAGCAGCTTTCTAAATTCCTTAAGAAATTTTATCCCAACATTAATAGCTTTGCAGATTTAAAAATAAATAGGGCTTTGATGCAGTTAAGATCTCATTTAAGTGAATTAGGTTTGAGCATACGAATTTGGGAGAAGAAAGCTTTCTAATTATGAAAATCTACTAAATCGTTTATTTTTATTTTATAAAGACTTCTATGATACAAGGGATGAATTTGAAAAAGATATTTGGGATGTTAGAAATATTCCTGGTGTAAGATTTCCCGATCATGAATCAAGACATGTCCTGAATTTTGAGGATATCCCTGTTCCCTTTCTCCCTTTAGCCAAAAGATATATAAAATTTAGAATCAGTCATTTATCTCTTGGCCAATGTAATCTTGACGTTAGAATATTAAAGTTATTTTTGACATTTATACATAATAAGAATCCTTCTTGGAAGGATTTAAACGCCCTAACACGAAAAGATATCGAAGATTATCTTATATTTCATAATAAGAAGTTTCATGACAAAATACCGTCAAAGAGAAGTTATTTAATTGTCCTAAATGTGTTCCTAGAAACTATTGAAAAACTGCAATTCGATGAAGCGCCTGCTTTGCCTGTGAACCTATTGTTGTTTAAAGAAGATATCCCTAGACCGATTAGAAAGTCGGAAAATGATATAAAATACATTCCTGAAGGGGTTCTTCAACAAATTGAGGAAAAACTAGAGTTCTTAAAACCATCAAAATACATACCGATTATTGTATTACTCCGGGCTACTGGTTGGAGAATATCAGATATTCTTAATCTACGTTACGTTAATTGTTTAGAACAAACACCGCAAGGATGGTATTTATGCGGCGATATTAAAAAAACTCAAGTAATGAATCATCGTGTACCGATTACAAAAGAAGTAGCAGAGATAGTAGAAGCTGTAATAAAGGTGACTAAAGAACAAAGCAATACGATTAATAATCCTAAAAACTATTTATTCGTACGGCTAGAAGGTGTCCGGAGGGGCAGACCTTACAATTATTATGACATTCGCAGAAGTTTGAAGCGCTTTACTGAAGAACAAAATATAGTTGACGATTCAGGGAATCCCTTTTTTATCAAAAATCATGCCTTTCGGCATACCAAAGGTGTAGAACTTCTTAATAACGGAATGAATATACTGCATGTTCAAAAATGGATGGCCCACGCTTCCCCTGAAATGACCTTAAATTATGCAAAAGTTCTCGATACTACCATGCGTAAATCTTGGGAAGAAGCTACAAAACAAGGTATTTTTCGGATTGACATTGAAAATAAACTACCAATTAAAGTTGAACTTACAGATATTGAGAATGAAGACATCATTGAATGGGAATATATTCGCCATAATTTAGACGCTGTAAAGATGGAGCTTGGATATTGTATGAAACCAATTAAGCAGCCATGCCCTACTCAAGCGAATCCATGTCTATCCTGTCGCAATTTCTGTACAACACCCGAATTCATACCCCAATTTGAAATGGAAATTAAGGAAGTAAAAAATGTAATTGAGCGAGGCAGGGCTCTAGGGCGACAAGTTTGGATAGATAAGAATCAAACTTCTTTAGACCGTCTAGAGCCTATTCTAGAAACTTTGAAGAGTGGTACAACTCATCATTTAGCCGAGAAAAAAGGCCGCGAATATATTGGAGAGGAACGCAATCATGAAAAGTAAACATATCAGAAATACCGAAGGTGTGAAAAAACATGCACAATTGAAAAGCCAAGAGGCCGAACAAAAGGTAGACCAGGCTATACAACGTCTTATCAAAACGAAGGCTAAAATTAATTTTAATCAGGTTGCGATGGAATCAGGTGTATCTAAGGCATTTCTCTATAACAACCAAGAAATACGAAACCGAATAGATGGATTACGAAAGCAGCAAGAAGGTCTTATTTCACCGCAAACCATAAAACGTAATATGACGGATGCCAGTAAAGATGCGCTTATCGTAGCTAAAAATAACCGAATTAAAAAACTGGAAGAAGAAAATAAACGTCTTAAGGATGAATTATTGAAACTACGTGGCATGGTCTACGATAAATTTTGAGAATAAAACTTTTTTCTTATTGCGGCAACGCTAGTTTAAGAAAATTTGGGTAGTTATTTCATACAAAGCACCTGTTAATCACTTCTATTGGGAAATTATAAATAAAAAGGGAGTGAAAACAATGAAAAAACTTTTTATAGGTTTATTTATAATGTTTTTAGTTTGTCCTATAGGAAAAGTATATGCTGTACAGAGAGTGGTAACATCGCACATTATATCTGATGTATGGTATGAAAACATATTTCTAATTGCAGACAAGGTAGATAGTATGGCTACTAAAAACTTTACTGTTCAAGTTGGCGGTGGAGTGGACAGTGTTGGGGGCGAATTATTATACAATTTTCCACATTGGTATAATGATAAGTTCGCACCTAAATTATTTTATGAAGATATTAATGATGATGGACTAAGAGATGTTATAGTCTCATTGATTTCTGGCGCGGGTTCTGGAATTTCTACAAAAGAAATTCATGTTTTGAATCAAGTACATGACCCTTATCGAAGATATGAAGAAGTTCCAGTTGAATCCATTAATGATGCAGTCAAAAGACTTGTAAAGATGGAACGAAAAGGCAATAAAATTACGGTTCAAATTGGTAAAAAGAAATACTCAGTGGACTATTTGAAATTTGGTTATCAACCATCTGATGCCCCTCCCGGGGTGGGATCAATGGAAGATTATAAGCCTGAAAAGGGTGTGCTTTATGGCTATACAACTGTATTTGTATCAATTCCCGAAGCAGATATAGGCAGTCTAAAAGTTAAATATGGTTGGGATGGAAAAGTGTATAAAGCTGAATCTGTTGATTTTAAAAAAGCAGAGCCATGATGAATAATACGAAATAAAGTTCAGTAAATTACGGAATCGTGTTAAGCCCATTAATTTAATATTACATGATAAAACAATCCAACTTTATATAAACCTATGCTTACATTAAATACATGTAAACGATGTGAGACCTCTTGATATTCCAATAGTTCTCACATCGAAGTTAAGATAACCTCGTTTTCCTGACACTACCCCAAAAAGTACTTATCCTGATAACTTTGATGAAGTATATACAGTGTGGAAAGACGGTGAGATCACTGCAACTAATGCAATGAAAGTGTTAGGACTAAAAAAGACAACCTTTTATAAACTTGTCAAAGAATATGAAGAGGATATCTGAAATGCTATTAAAGATTTAGACATTGGGGTATTACCAACAGTTAGCTTATGTTTTCAGCGTTTTGTTGGTTGTTCTTCTTGAATAAAAAAATGACCCACCTTGGTCCGCATTTTTAAGAGGCGTGGTGGGTTCTGTTACTATTATAATGTTTTGATTGAGCATAAAAGTCAACAGAGTGACTATAAATTAAGTTAGAAATTTAAAAATCCAAATCCAAACCTTTGGATTTACTCCGATGATTTCTACTAGTTTTCAAGGAAGGTTCATCTGAATTTTTGTTAGCCTTTTCGTCTTTTAATTCCTCTTTAAACTCCATTTTTAAATTAATTTCAGATTGTTTCTTTACTAAATCTCTTAGTTCATTTTCATAGCGAAATGGTTTCTTTAATTCTAACTCTACTACTTTTATCTGTGATTGAACTTGAACAATATTCTTTTCCAATTCCTCTATTTTCAAAGTATACTCATCGATTATTTTTTCTAGCTTATGTATATTTAATCGGTCTCCTAACCTAGCTTCGAATTGACTCTTTCCTTTTAAACCAATACAAGACTCATTAAATGCATTCTTTCTTATAAATACATCTAAACCTCTATATCTGCCAATTGTTACTTCTTCTTCACCTAAAGAGGATTCTGAATTAATAATAGATTTAAGAGCTTCATTGGCTTCCTTTTCATCGACAAAGGTAATTCCCTTTAATTCTATACAAAGACCGTCAGTTTTATTTTGTGAGGAAAGGGATAGATCAGACTGAATGTTGGTTTGAAAAAAAGTTTGATTAAAAGTATCTCACAAACCCATATTTTACGGTAAATAAGAAGAACCCATTTTTAAAAAAGATTGATCAAAATGGGTTCTTTCTCAGCAGACCTAGTTTTCGTTTTTATAAAATAGTTTGATCATTTCATAATAGTGTTGCTCCACTATCGCGCCCTATCGTATTATTAGGTCAGCCAGAAAATATTTTTGGTTGACCATTTTTTATATCGATATATGATAACGGTAGCCGGGGTAGAACGTTCGCGCCCGTGGGGCTAAGACCCCTAAGACCCCGTCCGCAAAACAGTTCGCCCCCTACTTGTAGAAACATGTTTGAGGCTGGTTGGGACAATGATCTCGTATAACAAGCGAAGCTATGACACTACAAGAAGGATTAGGGGTACCGGTAATTATATTTGGAGGAGGAAGTTTATAATGAATCCAGTCATTGGTCTGGATGTGGCAAAAGGTGAAAGTCAGATTCAAGCATACTTGGAGAGAAAGAAACCCTACAAAAAAAGTTTCAAAGTAAAACATGATCTTGATGGGTTAGCTAGTTTATTAGATTTTATTAAAGAGATAGAAGATATTTCAGGAGAACGTCCCCCTCTTGTAATGGAATCAACGGGTCATTATCATACACCGGTTGTTCAATATTTTGAGGACAAAGGCTATTTAATTATTATCGTAAATCCACTCATCTCCTATAAAGCAAAAAGTTCTAGTTTGCGAAAGGTAAAAACAGATATCATTGATGCCAATCACCTCTGCGAGCTGTATTATAAAGAGGATTTAGAGCCTTATAAAAAGCGTGGTATCCAACTTATGAACTTACGTCATCTTACGAGACAGCACGATAATATCACAGGCATGTTTGTACAAACCAAACTACAATTTCAAGCAGTTTTGGATCAAGTTTTTCCTGGATATAGTAAGGTTTTTGGAGATTTATATTCGGACGTTTCTTTAAAGACATTACAAGCATTTCCTACTTCAGAAGATGTCTTGAAAGGTGATACTGAAACATTAACAGCTAAAATAAAAGAATTCTGTAATACTCGTTCACTACAATGGGCAAACAAACAGGCTGAAAAGCTAATGACTGCCGCAGCTCAAAACCCTTTTCAGAAGGTTTTATACTCTAGTCTTGCCCTGAGCTTAGATATGTTTATTAATATGCTCTTTGAATACAAAAAACATCTATCCATGCTTGAAAATGAGATAGATGTTTTAGCAAAAAGTATTGAAGAATCTAAGATTATCCGATCAATTCCCGGTATCGGTGAAAAAATCGCAGCCACGATTATTTCTGAAGTTGGGGAAATTGAAAGGTTTAATCATCCTAAGAAACTAGTCGCATTTGCCGGTCTTGATCCAAGTGTCTTTGAATCTGGCACATTCAAAGGTACTTACAATCGAATTACCAAAAGAGGCTCTAGCAGACTACGTCAAGCTTTGTATATGGCTGTTAAATGTGCTATTCGTGACTGTCGCAAACAGAAAACAACGGATGAAATCCTTCCTCGTAATAAGAGATTACGAGCGTTTTATGATAAAAAACGGGAAGAAGGAAAACCTTTTAGAGTAGCTGTGATAGCTTGTGCAAACAAACTCCTACATTGGATTTATGCACTTTTAAAAAGCAAAACTTCTTTCCAAGATTTAGCTTGATTTAACAATTTAACCGAGTTAACCGGAACTTTCCAAACACAGTATTTGGACGGTTATTTGGTATACACAAATTTAGTATAACATGATATTTTTAATTTTTTTATTAAAAAATGTTGACAACTATTGGCTGGTTTTGTGGAGTAACATTTTTTTAATTATTTTGCTTAATAGTTTCTTCTACGTAAGTAAGAAGATTACTGTAGGGGGAACTCCCTTTCAAAAATTCTGATACCACATTTAAAGGTAATATCACCATATCCTTCTTTTTGGAATAAAGAACACTCTTTGAGTTGTTATTATTAAACTTAAGATTGGGTGAATAATTACGTACTGAATCAGACTCAAACCAATAAAAATCTTGATTAATATTATTTTTTATAACCTCGCCAATATACGCACCTATACGATTCACTAAATTATCAAAATGTTTATTTAACAGTTCAGTACCAAACTCCGTATTCATTAATCTTTTTACATAGATATCAACATAACGAACGCTTTCAATAGTGAAGTCTAAATTTCTTTTAGTATGGTTTTCTTTATCCCATGAATCATCTGATACATCCTGATACATTAATTTTGCTATACCTTTTAAATCATCTTTTTTTAATTTTGCTTTATATAAAAAACTAAACATAATGGATTTTCTCCTTTATCAATCGTCTACAAGTACCGCTATGATAATTATAGTTCATATTCAACAATATGGCCTTTTAACGGAGCAACTAATTGTCACTCAACAGGCCCTTAATCGAACTTTTTATTAAAATGTCTTTCCCTTTTCACTTAAAAACATCCATTTGATAACCATATCCAAAGGGGTAAAACGGTACATCTTTCTTTTAAATCTACAAAAAACACATATATTAGATTAAAAAATCTAATATATGTGCTTAGTTATATATTAATATGGCACTTCAATTAGAATTGCCAAATTATAGTACCTCTAGTATTTACAGCACCCTTATATTGCCAATCTCTTAGTTTAATACCTAAAAAATTTCTAATATTTCCATAGGCCTTAGTGTCTACTACAGTTTGATTTGTTCTTATCATAGCTTCTCTTGCTTCAATTTCAACAGCATTGGAAGTCAAGCCACTTGATACTTCAGCACGAATGTTAGGAGAAACACTCAAAGCAATTCTAATATTAGTACTAGAACAATCTTTAATTTGAATATATGGATAGAGAGTTAAGTAGGATTTAGACAAGCTGTCAATTTCATATTTTCCTGTGGAGTATTCGTACCACTTTGTGAAGCAGGATGGATTATCTTCTTGAGGGGCAATTTCACTAATACCTAAATCTTTTATTGCTGTTTCTCGGTCTACATTAAATGCGTCCATGTAATCTTGAATCACGACATCTTGATCTACTTCCTTCGCTTTAGCTTCTTCACTCTCAATATCGATTGGCATTGAGATAAAAGAAT
The DNA here is from genome assembly GCF_046351715.2 of Cytobacillus sp. Bva_UNVM-123. Classification (NCBI taxonomy): domain Bacteria; kingdom Bacillati; phylum Bacillota; class Bacilli; order Caryophanales; family Bacillaceae; genus Cytobacillus; species Cytobacillus sp. Bva_UNVM-123. The sequence goes on along the minus strand of NZ_CM177772.1, from coordinate 245,017 downwards.
CTGACAATTCACTTGCTTGAGCATGAGTACCATCATTTAAAGCTAAGAAAAATAAACCTACTGTCATTAACATAACAAATAACTTTTTTTCACTTCTTAATTCCTCCTACCATTTTTTTGAATCTATTGATTCGGTTCAATAATATCACAATATTTGGAAAAAACCAGCAATTATAGCTTTTTTACATAATTGTAATATTTTCTTAAAAACACCGTGTTCTTACAAGAAGTAATATAAAATATAGTTATATATTAAGAGAAAATTTATGGAGGGGTGTAAAATGATAAATATACTGTTGATAATAATAATTTCAGGTATATTTACGATAATTCTATACTTAAGAGATCAATCGAAACAAAATAGAATTATTATTGAAATTTTGGAAGAAATAACTGATAAAAATACTCAACAATAATTTCTGACAACATTAAAAAGAACCTAAATAAGAATGCAAATACAGCATTGAAATATTGAGTAGACTCTAAATAAAACAGATCCTAAATTATGTTCTTTCATAATTTAGGATCTGTTTTATTTACACTTACATCCTCAAACAAGAATCTCAGCTGTAGCTTTGAATTAAAGTTTGATCAAAAATATTTTCTAAATCCCACATTTTGCGTTAAATTAGAAGAATTCATTTTAAAAAAAGATTGATCAAAACGAGTTAGTTCTTTGTGAAATACTATACATTTATTATGAAAAAGTTTATCATTTTAAAGTCGTGTTGAAGCTGATGTCTATTCAGTATTGATTCTTTATAAAAATTGGTATAGTTCATTCAAATTCTAATAATTAAATTCTGCCATAGGACATACCAGTTTGTCAGTAATTCTTCGGCTCAAGCCAGACGAACCATATCCATAACTTGTATTCCGTTTTTATATAGTTTCTTATCATAATTCCTTAAAAAGAAACCTCATCAACCCCGACCATCCTAAACCCACACTTTTGATATAGAGCAAGTTGTGCTAAACCAGAGTTTCCAGTTCCAACTTCGATTGTCCTAAAGCCAAATGATCTTGCATTTTTAATAGCATGATTGACCATTTCTTTACCAATCCCATTACCTTGGTAACTTTCATCAACAGCTACATTAACTAACTCAACTGTATTAGGTCTTGTAGGCAGTAAAACATATTCTCCTATTATTTCGTCATTTGAATAAGCTACATAACATTTACCTCTTTTGATGTATTCTTCAACAAGCTCCTTGGAAGGGTCCGCTAATAAGAGCAGTTCCATTGGTGGCTGTTCATTTTGATTTAATTTACGAATTTCCAATCCATATCTCTCCTTTTAAAAATTCAGGCTTAAAAAGCAAGTAATGCTCTCTTTCGTTAGTCATTATCTTGAATTTTACACGTCTTTCTCCAAAAAGAAACAAATAAAAAATTCTGCTGATGTGATTTCTCATAACAATAGCCAGTAAAGTAAAGAACTTTAATATCTTCAATAAGAGCTTAATATACATCCCACATGTTTTTTACTTCGAGATTAAGATGACACAGCTTTTTCTCGAAATAAGGAAAGATTTTTCTGTACAGCCGTATCCATTCTTCATTAGAAATCATCCCAGTTCACCCATTCGGATTAAAACGACTCTTTGGCGTTGCTTTGCCTTTTCAGGGTATTTCTTAGGAGAATAGTGCTCGGGTGCTTTCAACAAGCCTGCTAGCATTGCTGCTTCACTTAAGTTAATTGTCTCTTTCTGTGGATCACCGGAATGTGCAGTTTTGTCAAAGTAAAAGTTCGATGCTTGTTCTGTCCAAAACTTTCCGTGCCCAAAGTAAATGTCGTTTACATACATTTCTAGCAATTCTTCTTTGGTATATTCAAACTCTAAATTCACGGCAATAATTATTTCCTTCAGCTTTCTATTAATTGTCTTATCATGTGTCAAAAACAAATTACGAAACAATTGCATCGTAATGGTACTACCGCCTTCCACAAAATCTTGGTCTTTAACATTTTCCTATTTAGCACGGGTGAAGCCTACCGGATCAACTCCGAAATGTGACATAAAGCGATGATCTTCGATGGCAATGAATACTTTCCAAACATAATCTGGCATATCAGCAATCGGTACGTATTCTTGTGTGCTGTTGGCGGAATTAGGATATTGCTGTATTTTAATCTTTTTCTCATCAATCATTTACTGCCCTGTAACAATTGTTGCAGCAAATCCCACAAGATTTAGTATAAGAAAAGGATTGATCAAAAAGCATTCACTTTACTAAACAAGAAAGACTTCTCCTGAATTAAATGAATTCCCTTTTTTTGAAATATTTAATACCAATAACTACAAATAAAATTGAACTCAATAAAATAAAAATAGATAAGCTTACATTCTCAATTCTTGGAGAAAAAGGGGCTCCCTGAGGAATCATCGCATAAAAAGGTAGTATAAATGGATTCCACATACCTATTAATGAGTGTATACCTGAGAATATAATATTTGGTAAGACAAATATTATATTCAAACTAAAAGCAATACCAAAACTTTTGAACGTTGTAGAAAACCATAACTGTATTGCTGTCAAGGGAAAAACGCTTATCCAGCCTAATAGCAGACTCTTTAATACAAAAAACCAATCAATTGTCCCTTCTACTTGAACAATGTATCCACTTGCTATGGTAACAACAAAGAAGAGGATGTGAATGAACGCCAAAATAAGAAGTAACATAATATATTTCGATAAGTATATGCTTGTACGGGTATATGGTAAAGACAGTACTTGTTTCCATCCCCCGGATCTATGCTCATAAGAGCAAATTAATGCTGCAATAATACCCGAGAACAATGGATAAAAAAACATTGCGTGAAAGTTCAAAGTATACATAAAAAAATTGGACCATGTTGGTTCGTAATACTCCGTTAACATATTGAAATCACTAATCCCTAATAAGACATTTACAACTAAATCTAATAAGATTAGAAATATAATCAACCACCACTGTACTTTAATAAATTCAGCCGATATTAATTTTTTCATATCATCTCCCCCTCTACCATTCTAGCCTTGTGAAATGTAAGGTGCCTAATATTAATAGTACTCCTCCAGTTAAAATACCGAATATAACCCACTGAAAATGGTCAGGTATTAATGGAGTAGATAGTGCTGGATAACTCCATGGGAGATATTTAAAATATTCAAAATTTGATCTAGCTAAAAACAGACTAGCTATTGAACCAAATACACCAACTCCGATTGGCACTGACTGGTTTACAAAACGAATTGAAATCCATATTTGTAAATTTATTACTGCTAAAGACGCCAAAAAACAATATAAGGGCTGTTTAATGACTATATCCCAAGGGACAGGATCGTCAGAGACTAACATCCATATTATAGATGTACCTAAAATAATTAATAATACTTCGAATAACAATAATAAGTAAATAACTATAACTTTATTGAGATATATCTTCATTTTTGATACTGGCAATGCATTTAATAAATTCCACATATTATTTTCATGTTCATTAGAAGCTTGAATACTGGCAATTATAGTTGCACTCAATAAAAAGATAATGGCAAGGAAGAAGTACATTACCGAAAAAGCAGAAAATAGCCCTCCAGGTCCTTCACGGTAATTCATATACCAAAATCCTCCAGTCATAAAGAGCAAAAAGAAAGCTGCGACCACAGGTATCCATAAACAAATTCGTTTAATTTTTAAAAATTCTACATGTAGAAGGTTAATCATAAGGATCCACCTTCTCCAGTCATCTCTATAAATATTCTTTCTAATGATTGCTCAGGCTTCGTCTCCTGTAAATTTTTCAAAGACCCCTGATAAATTAATTGCCCCTCATTAATTATACCTACGTAGTCTGCTATTTGTTCTATTTCATGTAACAAATGACTGGAAACAAGGACAGTCATACCGTATTTCTCTGGCATTTCTCTAATTAATTTTCTCATTCCCTGAATCCCTGATGGATCTAAACCATTAGTAGGCTCATCTAATATCAGCAACTTTGGCTTATGCAGTATTGCTATTGCAATAGCTAATCTCTGTTTCATACCTAATGAATACTTTCTAACAGCTTTTTTAGATGCTTCTTGTAAACGAACTAACTTCAAAACTTCATGAATATTTGATTCAGGCACGTCATAAAGCTTTGCAAATATTTTTAAATTGTTATAACCTGATAAATGACCATAATAAGATGGCGATTCAACCAGTGACCCTACCTCTTTGAGTATATTAATCCTTTCCTTTGAAAATGGTTTTCCAAATACTTTAATATCTCCTGAAGTTCGAGACGCTAAGCCAAGAATCATTTTAATAGTAGTCGTTTTTCCTGCACCGTTAGGTCCAAGAAAACCATATACACAGCCATCTGGAACTTGTAAACTTACTTTATTTACAGAGATTTGTTCACCGAAAGCTTTCGTTAATTTTGCTGTTTCTAGTACATAGTTGTTCATTTCCTATCCCTCCTTAATATTAGATTACAATTCTAAAGTAAACAGAGGGTAAACAACTTTAATTACTCACTTCTTTTAAAATCTAAATTGATAACTGTACCTTGTGTAGGTTTTGAATAAATATCAATGTTACCTTGGTGCTTGTCTACTAGCTCCTTCACTACGATTAGACCAAGGCCATGACTACCTGATGCTACTCTTTCCTTGGCAAACACATTTTTTACAACACAGGGCGGAATTCCAACACCGTCATCTATAATTCTAATATTAACTTTTTCTGCCGTTACTTCTAACTTTATTGTAATATTTGTTCCAATAGAATTATGTAAAACTGCATTCATTAGTAAATTTTGCATTATTCTTTTTAGAATCTTTTGATCAAAGTAATAATTGAACGATGATACATTCGTTTCGAAAGAAAAGTTATAATTAGATGCTTTAGGATTATTTGCAACATCTAATATAATCGTCTTTAGAAAACTTACAAAATCAGTTCTTACCTTTTGAAGGATATTTTGATTTTGTTTGATTTGGAACATATTTAACAGTGCTTCAATATCAGCCACTTTCTTTTTTATTAGATCCATAGCTGAATTTCGTTCGCTTTTTGTCATTTCTATATCTTCATTGCCGATAATATCTAGATACCCTTTGATGTATGAAAGAGGAGTCTTGATATCATGAGAAACTCCAGCTACCCACTGTTCCTTTGTCTCATTTATCTTTTCATTCTGTAATTTGTTTTGTTGAAGAGATACCGTTAGTTCAGATAGAAATAAAATAATCTCTTTGAAGGGCAGGTAATAAACATTTATATTACCTTTCTTATTCCATAAAAAAGAAAATTTCTCCATGTAATCGTCTTTATTAAAATTACCTTTAGACAAGTCTTTTAACCATTCAATAATTGCAATTGTTGGCTTCCCTAATAGAATTCCCATAAAGTAACTGAACATAGTTAGGACTAAAAATATAACAATCAAATAATATATCTTTATGTCTATTAAGTTCAAAAAAGGAACTAATTGCATTAAAAAAATAAGAACTATTACTATGAGCACAACACTGATTCCTAATAAAAGAAACACTAGTAAAAGAAAAAGAAAGGAAAATATTATGGAACGATATAAAATATTCATTGTTTAATACCTTGTGCCCTTACTAATTTATAACCAAGCCCTCTCACATTTATTAAGAATTGGGGAGATTTAGGATTTGGTTCTATTTTTTTTCTTAATCTTGAAATATGTATTACTACGGTTTTTTCATCCCCTTCTTGATAAGGAAGCCATACCTTTTCATAAAGCTCAGTCACTGAAAAGATATGATTAATGTTTTCGCAAAAAAAGGTTAATAAAATAAACTCCATGGGGGCACATTTAACTTCTTTGTTTTTAACAAATAATTGTCCACTTTTTTTATTTAGTTTAAAATAACCAAAATCATAAACTGACTTATTTATATTATCAACCTTTTTATACCGTCTTAAATGTACTTGAATTCTAGCTACAATCTCAGTAGGGTTAAAGGGTTTTGTAATATAATCATCTGCACCTAATCTAAAGCCATTAATTTTATCAACATCTTGATTTTTAGCTGATAAAAATAAAATTGGAGCATCTGTCATAGTCCTTATTTTTTCACACAATTGGAAACCATCCCCATCTGGTAACATGATATCTAACACAATTAATGCTATCTCATGACGCTCTATAATATTTAAGGCTTCTTTCGCTGTCGTTGCAGTTAGAACATTTTCTATATGATGTTTTCTTAAAGTAAATGTTAGTAGATCTAATAATCCCTGTTCATCATCTACTAAGAGTATCTTGCTCAATCTAATCACCTCAGAATTTGTATTAATAATTAACATTCATTCATGTTAGTAAAGTTTTAAAGAAGAGACATCATGAAATTTTTGATAGTAAAATGGTAGACCTATGTTCAATTCCCTTACTACTATGTCTTGCCTTCACTATTTTAATACCTCGATTTCGGAAGTAAGCTAATGACTTACTAGTCCAAGTGCCACTCGCATTGACGAGATTAACAAGGAGAGTTTTAATGATTGTACCCCAATCTTTGATAGAGGGAGAGTATAAAATGAGTGTTGTCAAAGATCTTTTTTCACGCTCAACCTCAATAATATTGTAAAGTTCCCCATCCATCATATGTACTTCAGCAATCACATAGTTTTAGAATTGCTATTTTTTCATCTTTTGAATATTTACTTTTTGACATAAAAATACTCCCCATTAAATAAACAGATTTTGTTTTTTTCATCTGTCTACCTAGTGGGGAGCATATCAAAGGGTAAAACGGTGCAACTTTTTTATAAACGGTATATCTTTGTTTTAAACGGTACATCTTTTTTACAAACAGTACGACTTTATTTCAAATCAACATCAGCAGATGTATACACCAAAAAAAGTTGGAAATAAATAATGTGTAAAATTAATGCTTTGATGGACATAATTTTTGATCAAAAATAAATAAAGTTGGAAACGGTATGATATTGAAGAAAGCTACAAATGAAAAAAAGTTGGAAACAACACTTCCAGTCTATCCTTTACGCAAACCTTCATAACATTAATTGGACACGGACATAACTAATAATACCATTATTTATCTTTAAGAATATTGTTTGTCTTTATAATCTAGATAGTCATACTCACACCCAAACTGACTAACTCTAGGCAGAATCTAAAGATTATTAATGTCAGCAAGCGCCACTAAAGATACGTTCATTACCACAAAAATTGTTATTAAGAAACGGTTTGTTTTCCTCAATTTTTACTTACTGTATTCTTCAACGTACTCCTTTATTTTTGAATCTACGATATCTGATCTTCCTTTAATTATATTGGCAATACGACCAATGTTAGATGCAATAAGTTTTTTATACGCAACAATTCGGAAACAACAATTAATACTCATTTACCATTAGGCTTCCCATATCCTAATTTTACCATAACTCTTATTAATCACTCATGTATTTTATTCTATCCAATTCTTGCTGTTTTTGGTTTCTTGTGTTCTTTTCTTAATTACAAAGAATAATCCATATCCAATAGGCCCAGTGAAAAAAACAGATATAAACCATAGGATCAAAAGGTAGTCGTCCATTCGATTCTTTTTGGCCACAACGATCACATGCAGCAACATTAGTACTATTACGAAAATGATGCCAAAGACAAGCAAATTCTTATTCAAAAAAACCCACCCTCTCCAAGTTAAATTGAAACTGAAAAGGGTTATACTTTGAAATCGCTACATAAACGGTCAAAGAAGGCTTAACAACAAGAATTATTGTTATAGCCATTTAAGATGATGCCCATTTCTCCATTTTCTTCTTCAACATCGACTGTAACACCTGCCAACTGACTTTTTACATCTGGATGAATGGCCACTTGTATTCCATTGATTTGTTCAACAAAATCTTTTTCTTCAGCATCTTGTAATGCTACACCTAGATTAACACCACAACATCCAGCGATTCCATAAAAGCGTAATGTTGAAACATTATTATCTTTCATTGCTTGTTGAATGTATTTTTTTGCTTGTTCTGATATGTTCATATCTAATCCTCCTATTGGTTTTATTTAGTTTCTAAAAGGTTTTCTAATCCATCTATTCCTTTTGGTTCATGCACACTCCATGGGATGATGACCATTTGTCCACGTGCTAATTCATTTACTCGTTGAATCCAATAGATTTCTGCCTGTGCTTTTTGTGCCAATATTGGATCCCTTGTATCCGTAATATAGAAGCTTTGATTAATGATCCACCAATGAATAGCAATGTTTGCTCGTTTCAAGTCCTCTTCCAATCGAGTGGCTTCGTAGACAGGTGTTGCTTCTGGTAAAGTGGTAATTATGATACTTGTGTAGGAATTATCACGCAACTTCGGTAATAAGTTCCTTACAGAATCAGGAATTTCTCCAGACGAACGTGAAATCTCTTTATGATACGCCTCGGATGCATCTAATAACAGAAGCGTATGGCCTGTAGGTGCTGTATCAATCACCACGATTTGATCCTTGGATTCAGCTATCACTTCGGCAAATGCACGGAATACAGCAATCTCTTCTGTACATGGTGATTCAAGATCCTCTTTGATGTAAGATAGTCCATCTTCATCCATGGTCTCGCTAGCCTTGGAGATTACTTCATCCTTGTATTCCTGTACTACTTTTTTAGGGTCAATGGAGCTGATTGTTAAGTTTTCATGCAATCCATTTTCTCCAAATGTCCAAGCGATGTGAGCAGCTGGATCTGTTGTTGTTAGATGAACTTTCTTCCCTCTTCCTGCTAGCCCTAGTGCTATAAGGGATGCTATCGTCGTTTTGCCTACGCCACCTTTACCCATAGTGAAAATTACCCGTTGTTGATGTTCTTCATAAAAATCCAGTAAGTCTTGGATCGATTGGTAAGAGATATGTTCCTTTTCCCTTTCAACGTGCGATGAAGACTCTAATTTATGACTGAACCAATTTTCCATTTGTTCGATGCCCGTAATGGAGAATGGAGCCAATGGCAAATAAAAGAGTGGGTACAACCGTAATTCCATGGGCATCTCTTTCAAAGCTGTCTGTTGTCTTTCATACATCGTTTTGGCATAATGATCCTTCAAAGCCGTTTGTTCAAATAACCCATTAACAATCACTTGCTGATTACCAATTCCAATTTCCTTTAGTTCACTTGAAGCCCTTGCTGCTTCCCGTAAAGGACCTTCTTCCGGACGGCTGACCAATAAAAGTGTAGTCAACTTTGCATCGGACAAAACCTTTACGGCTTCACTATATATCTGTTTTTGACTTTCAAGACCAGCTAATGGACCTAAACAGGACGCACCATTTGTATTGTCTTCCAGAAATCCCGACCAAGCCATCGGTAATTGCAACAAGCGAAGGGTATGACCTGTCGGTGCTGTATCAAACACAATGACATCATATTCGTCAGTAATCTTCTTATCAGTCAAAAGCGACGAAAATTGATTGAATGCCGCGATCTCAACAGTACACGCACCTGACATTTGCTCCTCCATCGAAGCAAGAACCGAATCAGATAACTTTCCCTTATATGGGGCCACGACTCGCTCCTTGTACTCCGCTGCTGCTTGAACAGGATCTAAGTTCAGTGCATAAAGTCGACTGGTTCCGTTAATCAAAGTAGGATGATTCGTCAAAGTTTGACCAAATACATCTTGTAGATTAGAGGCAGGATCTGTACTGATTAATAGAACATTCTTTCCTTGTTTGGATAGTGTCAAAGAAAGCGAACTTGCGACAGATGTTTTACCAACTCCTCCTTTACCCGTGAAAAATAGAAACTTTGTGGTTGGAAAATACTCATTAATGAAACGTTTCACCCTAGTTCCCTTCTTTCTTCGTATTAAGAGATATGCTCACCTTTGGTTTTTGAATCAATTCTTCCACCAAAAGTCCTGTCCACTGCTCAAACTCCTTATTAGATGGGTATTTTCCTGTTGACTCGACCTGACCATCCACTAAAATAATCGGCAAGACAGAAGGACCTTTTTCATTCAACAATTGATTGACATTGGTGTTTTTCATGAAATGCTCCGTATCTGTCGCTAAATTGTAGCGCTCAATCGGATACTGTTTTTTGGATAAGTTACTGACAATAAAGGAAACACGTAATAATTCGGGATCAATGGATGGACCACAAACGCCTGTTGAACAGCACATAGCTGGATCAAAAATTTGAATTTGTTTCATGTTAAACCTCTCCTTATAAATATTGGTATGATTCTTCCCCAAATAAGCAAACACTTATATATAGTGTTGAAAAAATAGCCAAAAGAAACCTTGGCTATTTGATTAATCATTCTCCCGAACGAGCAAAGAGTTTGATACGTTCACCAATTTCATTTCGAACACGTTGGAAGAATACCCATTTTTCTTCTTCTGTGCCTTCAGCCTTTGCTGGATCATCAAATCCCCAATGTACACGCTTCACATGAGGGGGAGTCATCGGGCAATTATCAGCTGCATCTCCACATAATGTAACCACTAAATCTGCACTATTTAATATCTCAGATTTGATAATATCAGATGTTTGATTTGAAATATCAATTCCTATTTCTTTCATAGCTTTTACTGCATTTGGATTTAATCCATGAGCTTCTATCCCTGCACTATATATTTTCCATTTATCACCTAAATACTTTTTTGCCCAGCCTTCAGCCATTTGGCTGCGACACGAATTCCCTGTACATAGAAAGTAAATGGTTTTTAGTTGTGTCATAAACGTCAATTCTCCCCCTTAAGGAATATCCTTACAGTTTAATTGTCCTAAAATATTTCTTCTCCCATCTTAATGCAACACTCACTAGTGCAATTAAGACAGGTACTTCTACTAACGGACCGATAACAGCAGCAAAAGCTTCTCCACTGTTAATACCAAAGACTGCCACTGCCACGGCAATCGCAAGTTCAAAGTTATTACTTGCCGCTGTAAAGGATAAGGAAGCTGTTACAGGATAAGATGCCCCTGCTTTCTTAGATGAAAAGAATGAAATCACAAACATGATTAGGAAATATATTAGTAACGGAATCGCAATTCGAATGACATCCATTGGCAAGGCTATAATTTTGTCACCTTTTAAAGAGAACATCATGATAATGGTAAACAATAGTGCAATAAGTGTAAGAGGGGAAATTTTCGGTAAGAATTTTTGTTCATACCATTCCTTCCCTTTTGTTCGTAGTCCAATCATTCGTGTAAGAATACCTGCAGCAAATGGTATTCCTAAATAGATCAGTACACTTTTTGTAATTTCCCACATGGAAATAAAAACTGTCATGTTCTCTAGCCCAAAGACACCTGGCAATACATTTAAGAAGAAATATGCAAATACCGAATAAAACACAATCTGAAAGATTGAGTTGAATGCAACTAATCCAGCAACATATTCGCGGTCACCACGAGCCAAATCATTCCAAACGATGACCATCGCGATACAGCGCGCTAACCCAATCATGATTAGTCCAGCCATATATTCAGGATAATCATGTAAAAATATTATGGCCAAAAAGAACATTAAGAAAGGTCCTATTAACCAATTTTGAAATAATGAGAGTAATAACACTTTCCAATCTTTAAAGACACGCCACATTTCCTCATATTTCACTTTTGCCAGTGGTGGATACATCATGATAATCAACCCAACAGCAATCGGAATTGATGTTGTACCCACAGTGAATTTATCCAAGATATCTTTAAAGCCTGGAATAGCAAATCCTACTAAGATACCTAAACCCATCGCAACAAAAATCCATAGCGTCAAGTATCGATCTAGAAACGAAAGCTTTTTTGTCAAACTTTTTTCTGCCATTCTTATTTCCTCCTAGTATATTAGCATTGGGAAGAACATTTGGTGATTGAATAAGGCTCTAATTCATCAAGGAGCGATTGAATGTAAGGCTCTTGTATTTCATTCAATCTAAAATGTTTCCATGTACCTTTTTTTCGCTCAAGGATAATTTCCGCTTCTTTTAGTTTTTTTAATTGTTGACTTACACCGGGTTGTGATATTTGTAAGACCTCCACAAGGTCACAAACACATACCTCCCCTTGCTTTATACAAGCAAGAAGCTTCAACCTATTTACATCACTTACAGCCTTTAATTGATTAGCCATACGCTCCAACTTATCCATTCATTACCCTCCTTCTAAAACATTATTAAATACTTATATTACATATTACTTATATTTAAATGATGTGACTAAGAGTAGCAAATGATACTGTCTCACTATAATCACTTACAAGAAAAACGTATCGCATTCTCCTGTACATAATCATTTAATTATATAATAAAACACTTATATTTAAATTTCAAGTCTCTTAATTACAATTGAGTCATTTGTTCCATTTAAAAAAATATCCTTAAATATTAATCGTGTGATATTAAATTTTGTTTAATGGCGTATTTAACAAGGGCTGATCTCGTTGTTTCACCAATTTTCTCCATTATCCTCGTTTTGTAAGTATCCACTGTTTTGGGAGAAAGGAATAATTTTTCACCAATTTCTTTTTGGGTGTAACCAAGAGCAATCAGTTTTAATACCTCAGTTTCTCTCGGACTCAATTGAGGTTCATTAGATGACTGTGGTTCAATTTCCTCCTCTATAGCCTTATATAAATATGGAACAAGGGTCGGATAAATATAATGTTCATTATTTAAGACCATACGAATTGCTGTAATTAATTCTGTGTCAACGGCTCTTTTTAACACATAACCTTGAGCACCTACTTTTAGCCCTTCTCTTAAATAAGCTTCGTCTGAGTGCATTGTTAAGAGGAGAATTTTTATGGTCTGATTTTCTTTCCTAATTTCTTTAGTTGTTTCAATTCCATCTTTTCCCGGCATACTTATATCCATGACCACGATATCAGGAGAAATTGTTTTTAGTTTTTGTATCGCTTCTTCTCCAGTTTGTGCTTCTCCAATAATAGTAAAGTCACTTTCACTCATTAAAATGGTTTTTAGACCTGCACGGAACACTGGATGATCATCCACAATAAATAAACTAACTGACACATGTCTCACTCCTATCTAACGTAAGTGGAATTTTTGCTAATATGGTAGTTCCTTTACCAATTTCAGACTCTATTTGAAGTGTACCATTTAATAAAGCAATCCTCTCATGCATTCCAACAAGTCCTAAATGATCTTTTGAAGGCTCTTCTCCTAAAACTGTACTTGCATCGAAACCAATTCCATTATCTTCAATAACTACTGACATTTGCTGGGCAGTGGATAGAATTATTATACTCACACTACTTGCTTTAGCATATTTTGTAATGTTCGTTAATGACTCCTGTATTAACCGAAAAACTGTAGTTTCCAGTTCAGGTGAAAGGACTCTTTGCTGACCACTTATTATTAAATCTGTCTCAATATTTGTAGATTGCTGAAATTCTTGAATATGTCTTTCAATAGCAACCTTAAGACCAAATTTATCTAAAATGCTTGGTCGAAGCTGCCAAGCCATTTGATGCACTTCTTCAATTGTTTTTCGGACAAGTGATCTTAAATGATTAATTGAACTCTTTTTAAGTTCTCCGTTACCCTCCTCTAGTAGTTTTAACTCTACTAGCATCGATGATAGTGAGTGACTTGTTTCATCATGAAGCTCTCTTGATATTCTCTTTCGCTCTTCTTCTTGGACATGAATGAGCTTCTCCAGTAACATCAGACGGACTTCTTCTTTCTTTTTTACCTCTCTCCAAAGCTCTAAATTTTCTATGGAAACGGATAATTGTGCTGCGACAGATTTTAAAATATTAATAAAAGTTCCATCTAGCTTTTTCAAGCTACAGATGGATATTTTACCGATTGAAGTTCCATCAAACTTTTCTAATGGGAAGGAATAGATCTTTTTTTGCTCAAGATTACAAGTAAGATACTTATCGTCAAAGTGAACACAATTAATTGCATCAACGCATGAATGGTCAAAGAAAATTTCTGTTGATCCAGCAAATCCAACTTCTATTGCAGCACTTTTTAAGTTTAGATCCTTGACTAGCTGTTTAACAAAAAGCTGAAGCACTTCTTTCAATTCATCATAATTTTTTAGGTTTTTAGATAAAACATTTAAAAGTGTTAGTTCCTTATTTCGATTATTAATTTTGTCAATGTATACTATTTTCTGCTTTTCGGATTTTTGAAGTGCATCAAGCATCTTATTAAATGATAACGTTAACTTACCAATCTCATCCTTCGGATAAGTATTAATCCGTTCTGAGAGAACCCCTGATGAAACTTTGTTCGTTAATTGAACAAGATTAGTAATGGGAATTGTGAGGATTTTTGTAAGTCCAAACACAATAATTCCTGATAGAAACATAACCCCTATCATCGTGAAAATCATTTGATTAGTTACTTTTAATAAAGCCTGTTCTAAAGATAAATAGGTTAATCCAACTCTAACTGTTCCTCCAAGCTCTGGTAGTATCGGTGTGGCAGAATCAACAATAAAGTCTTTGTCTGTTAAAAGTTGTTTACTATTCGTAATTTGTACATCATTTTCTTTTTTAACATTATTTGCTTGAATAAGCTCCTTTGAAATAAAACCTTGCTCATTAGAGTGAACAAGTACTTCTCCTTCTTTACTAAGTATGAAAATATATTCTATATCTTGATAACTATTTATCGTATCGCTAATTAAACTTTGCAAGGCAAAAATATTATGTGTTAATAAGGGATCTACGCTTCTTGATGCTATATCACTGCTAATAGATTTTGCTCGATCTTCAATCTGTAAAGTAAGAGTATCGGTTATGGATAAGCGCACAACAATTAAACTTATGCTTGTTACCATAAGAACAACAATTAAAACCATTCCATATATTTTTAACTCTATCGAGACGCTGGATAAGAAATCTATTAACTTTTTTTTGATATTTTTCATTCCGTTTCACCCATTAAAAACAAATTTTCTAGTATTACCTTATAATCCTCTTTATTAATTGGGATATATCGATCCACACCTAATTCTTCGAGGATTTTTCGCCCTTTGTCTTTGTTTTGCAAGTCTAGTAACAGCCTCGTAAATTCTGCAACCATCGTCGGATTTGCTTTTCTTGATGCTACTACAGGAGGTGTGCCCGCTTCCTCACCAGTCCCGATTATCCTTATTTGAGAGCTTAGCTCTGGATTTTCAATTTGTAACTGATCAAACATAGCTCCATCTACTGTTGCCCCATCAACAATACCGAGTGCAACAGCATTAACGGAATAGTCATGACTGTAAGTGAAATAGGTGTGATTAAAATATTCTTCTGGATTCTTTCCTTTTTGATAAAGTTGACTTAAAATACTAAGCCTTCCCGTATAGGAATAAGGATCTGTGAAGGCAAACTTCTTTCCTTCCAATTCCTCTAAACTTTCATATGTACTGTTCTTATTGACAATCGTATAAGACTGATAAATAGCCCTACCTTTAATTTCCGGAGCAGCAACATCAATAATATACTGACCATTTGTCCCAATGGCATAAGAAAGTGAACAAATAAAAGCTATATCGACTTCTCCACTTTCTAACATTTTGTCAACTTCTTCGTAAGTTTGCTTCTGAATTATTTCAATTGAGACATCCATTTCTTTCCCAATATAGTCCAATAAATAATTGTATTTAGATAAGGAAGCCCTAGGGGATATTACGGAGGAAAGCGCAACTCTAATCTTATTTTCGGAATCATTGTTATCTTTAATTTTGAGTTCTTTTTCTACTTTAGACGTGTAAAGAACAATTACCTGTGAAGATTGACTGCTCATCTGACAACCATTTAAGATCAGGGACATTAGTATTAAAACGATAATCGTTCTATTTCTCATTTTATCTCACCCAATCATCATTCAATCAAAGTAGTTAACCACATTATAACGCTCTTTTACTTTACATTTGGATAATTCCTAGAAACAACATAATAAAGACAAAAATAGTTGAAAATAAGCACCAAAAGCTGGTGCTCAGAAACTAATTAACAGTTCAATACATACTAACTAATCTTACAAATTATTTTTGTTCTATCACTGCAAGACAACTAATTTTTTATAAGGTGATACATTCATCTAGAAAACTTTTTAATTCCACAAGTTATCCTCAGAAATAAAATACTCTTTTGACTTACAGGCTTCACACATAGGAATAGTTCCAAAAGTTTGCTCTCCACACCCATTGCAAATACCCACTTCTAATTCCAATATACTTCTTGGTTGATTACTCACATATTCCCCTATGGAAAGTAAGTACTTTTTATTAGTAGAAAGAGATTTGGTCGGACATATTTCTATACATGCCTGACAGCCAACACATTTTGATGCAATTTGCTTCATAATAAATCGATTCCCTGCTTCTTCCACATATAGAGAAGCTGTAGGACATACTGCTTCACATTTCTTACACCCATTACAAGAGCTATTGTTTTGTAACATCAATATACCTAAAGTTGATTGATGTATTTCATGATTACATTCTTTCATAATTTGCTTTATTAGATTATTTCTTAAATTATGTTTTAACCCTATAGTTTGTTTATTTAACAATCTTTCCTTTTCTGTTAACTCAGGTATTAGTGGCATAACATAATCATCTGATATTTTCTTTGTAAATGACTGAATTAACTCTCGCCTAGTATAAATGGCATCCTGTTGTATATCTTTATTAATGTAGTTGATTTCAACACCATTAGCTACTAAGTCATTATATTTGATGAGTGTTTTAGTTACAGTTTTTTGTACATCACAATCTTTATTTTCTTTACATTTTGTACAGCGCTCATCATCTATTAAGATAAATACTTTTTTACGAGAGATATGACACATTAATAACATCTGCAAGTCAATATCAGCTATACAATTTAATTGAATACTTCTACTCTTCGTCTCATGCTTATTACACGAAAAAATAATTGAATCTTGTTTACTAATTAGACTTAATTTGCTTGAATATTTTTTATCAGAAAAGACCTCTGTTGGACAAATTCGAGTACATTTCATACATTCAGTACAGTTTTCAGTATTAACTTTGATTTCTTTATCAAAGGTTATTGCGGAGGATGGACAGTGTTCCATGCAGTTTCTACAGGACGAAAAACGATTTCTAGAAAGAACACATCTTTCAACTCGGATATCCAATTTAGTGCTGTCTAAGTATCTAGTCAACAACATATTAAGAAGCACGTCCATCACTCCCACTATTGTACAGTTTTATCCAAAATGGTTATTCCATTCAGTTAATACAAACTTTGATAACAGATAAGCAAGTTCTTTATAAATAGGTGTTTGAGCATAGGTGATTATGTTCTCTGTAAACTTCGGAAGCCAAACAGATAAAATTTCATTTAAAAAACTCAAATATTGTTGTTCGTAAAATTCAAGTTCTGTTTGAACATATTTGAATGAAAGATAATACAAAAATTCTAACTGTAAGGTAATATGATCGGTTGGGACTTTACAGTCATCACCAATGCTAAGACCCGCATTTTTATAATAGTTTAGTATTCTCATAGATGTTCTCCCCATTACTTCCTGGGTATTCTCCAAATAAATAGTCGAATAGGGAGGTGCAAACATTTCAAATGGTCCAACAAATAACTTTGCGTAGTCAAGCTTTAACAAATCCAAATTTTTATTATAATATTTGGCTTTACGCAAAAATCGAAAGTCTTTATCTGAAAACTCTTCTGAATACTCTAGTAAAACCTCTCGAAGGGTTTCTAAATCGCGTATAACACCTTCTTGAGGAATTTGAAATAAATTTGCAAACAATTTGTAGGAAGTCGCACGCAATTTATAATAGTTGACATTATCTATTACCATTTCCATGACATATTAACCTCCTCAGACTGTATATCCTCTCACATAGTAAACCTTTGGCTTTGTTCCTTTATGTGGAAGGAGTTGATTTCCTCCATATTTTGCCAGCACCTTGCTAATTTGACTATTCGGATCATCTAAATCTCCGAAAATCCTTGCATCTGCTGGACAAGATACTACGCAGTAAGGATCCTTTCCGTCATTAACACGGTGATCACACATTGTACACTTTTCAACAATGCCCTTTGATCTAATACCTTCATAAGTTTTTTCACGGTCGGTATTATAGTAAGGAATTGGAGCTCCTGTTGCATTGACAACATCTTTTGGAGAGCTTGTTCCACCTTCAATAATAGCAGTTGTCTCGTCCCATCTTCGATGTGGTTCATTCTTATTAAAGCTTATAACTCCATATGGACAAGCCATCGCACAGCTTTTACATCCAATACATTTTTCCGGATCATGTAAGGTAAGACCATTTTCATCTTTATACATAGCTTGGGTAGGACAAACTCTCACACATGCAGCATCTTCACAATGATTGCATAAAGTAGGTATATACTCATGCCTTATATCAGGGAATGTACCTTCTGTCTTAGTTATATGCCAGCTCCAAAATATCCCTGTATCTACATTATTCTCATTTTTACATGCGATTTGACATGCTGAGCATCCAACACATTTATGCAAATCTATAACCATGCCGTATTTAGCCATAAAATACTACCTCCCTTTTTCTATATTTTTTCAACTTTTATTCTGGCAAGCCCACCATGTCTTGCAGTTGCAGAACTAATACGTTCATAGTCACATGGTAGAATTTCATTATTATTTCCTCCGCGTGGCTGACGCTTTTTATAATCTGCTGCAGCAATAGAGCCATATGCCCAGTGTCCTTGTCCATAGCATTTTATTGCCACACCTGGACGCGTACCTTCCCATTCCTTTACGGTAACAGTAATTGTACCTTGAACAGATGTTACATTAATTTTGTCACCATTTTTCACTCCATATTTTTGGCAATCCTTAGGGTTCATTTTCAATACATCATCCCAAGGCTCATCCCCTGGATCTGCATCTTTAAACTCTTGATACCAAGTTGTATTTGCAGAACGACCTTCACGATTTAATCGGGAACGATGCTCAGAAAAAATGAGTGGGAATTCTTTTTCATCACCATGACGATATGGCTCCTCGTAATGTGGTACAAAGCTTAAATCCCCACGTGCTTTATACTTAACAGCTTCCATTACCTTATCAATGCTAACCTCATGTTTTTCAGCATGTTCTGAAAGGAAATCTTTCAATGTTTCGCTATAGAATTCAAATTTCCCAGTTTTTGTACCGAAATCGTCCCAATTCTTCTTATAACCTAGTCTTGTTGTATTCCACACACCAACATCAACAAATTCTTCCCAACTTGACATCTTATCGCCTTTTTTCTCGGCTTTTGGATCCCATACTGGATGAGTAGCTTGTTTTACATTATACAAAGCAAATTCCTCTGGAGTAGTTGGTTTCTTACCTGTTTCAGGATCAGCAAATTCATTCTTATAGTAATTTAATATATTTGGGAAGCCTCTATCAGCTAGCTTCTCAGCCAGTAGCCATGCTACTTCTGTTTCATCAGCTTTTACATCCCAAATACGTTTTACTACAGGTTGCTGAATAGACACGAAGCTATACATATTTTGCTTAGAGTTCACATTTGACCATCGCTCGAATAAATGGAATGCTGCTGGAAGAACAATATCAGCAAATTGAGTCATTTCAGCTGCGTTCGTTGTTATGTGAACAAAGAACGGTAGCTTCGCCATTGCTTTCTCCCATCGTTGAGCTCCTGTACAAGAAAACGCCCAGTTGTTCCAGTAACCAATAGCCATTTTGACATCATAAGGATCTTCATTCAAGATTGCATCAGCAACATTATTTGTGATAACACCTTTCCCGAGTCCGTCTTTGTTTATAGCAGGGAATTGTAAAGTACCACGTTGATCGATTTTCTTTTGTTTTTTTCCATTCTTTGCTATTTCATCCATATACTCCTCACTATCAGGAGCTGAATTAAGTGGTACCTTATTCGAACGATTTGTCCCACCAATATTCTCCACCGATCCAACCAAACCATTTAGAGCATGTGCTCCCATACATGCATATGCACCTCTAATTTGCATTGCAGTTCCAGGAGAAACCCAAGAGATTGCTCTAGGCGCGGCTGCAGCAAACTCTCTCGCTACTCTATATATTTGTTCTGATGGAACCCCTGCAATCTCTGAGGCCCACTCTGGTGTTTTATCATTCAATTCGAGATTCCACCATTTTACTAAGCCGTTCGTTCTGTTTTCTACAAATAAAGCTTCATCAACTTGTTTACCCTTTATAAATTGGTTAACTCCATCCTTGAAATCACCAACAAAATCTTTATTCCATAGTTCCTCAGATAAAATTACATGGGCCATTGCTGAAACAAGTGCACCATCCTCACCTGGAACAACAGGTAACCATTCATGTGATTTAGCTGCAGTAGTTGAAAGTCTTGGATCGATTACTGCTACTTTTGCATAATCTAATAAATTTCCAAATTTATTCATTATATTCGGTACTTGCCTATTGGAAGCAACTGGATCCGTACTCCACATAATCACATAACGTGTATTTTTAAGATCATAATCTCGGTAATCAAAATAATTTTCTGTAAAGCCAGGACCGACTTTCTCTGCCTCTGCACAAATAGAACTGTGCGAAATATTATTTGGAGAACCAAAAATACTTGTAAAATGCTTGTAGAAAAGATCGGCTTGCCCCGTATATCTACCCCGCATTAAAACATATTTATGAGTTTCATTATTTTTTCTAAGCTCCATTAACTTATCAGCGACTGTATCGAGTGCTTCATCCCATGAAATTGGAACAAATCGAGGATCTTCGTGCCTTCCCTTTTTCGGATTCGTACGCTTCATTGGTACCTTTACTCTATCTGGATCGTACATTTGTTGAATCGCAAGGTGAGGGCGAGGACAAATATTCCCATTATTTCCTTTACAATTTTCATTCCCTCTAATCTTAATTACCCGATCGTTTTCTACATATACTTTTACCGGACACCATGATGTACATCCTTGACATGTCGACGAAAGCCATTTTCCAGTTTCCACCTTACTTGACTCTGTACTTTCAGAGAAAGCATTTAAGATTGGCTTTTGAGCCCCAAATCCTGCAGCCGCAACACCAGTAATGGAAGTGGCTTTTATAAATGTTCTACGTGTAATGTTCATTTAACTACACCTCCGAATCTATTAGTTATTATAAAATTTGACCTGCATATAGGATGATATGTTTCATCGAATAGCTACCGATTAGGATGAAACATAGTAAAGCAAAAATGATAGTCTTGCTCACCTTTTCACATTTTGTAACAAAGAATGAAATAATGATTGGTAGGATGATTCCTACTCCTAATACTAACGTCCACCAGTATATTCCATACTCACTAATCATATTTGCAAAAGCTTCTTTTCCATCTAAGCCAATATAGTTTGTTGAAATGATCCATAATCCGAATATGATTAATTCAATAAATAACAAGCCCATTACAACCTTAATAGGATTCAACGGAGCCTCATCGTTTGCAGCAGCAACTTCTGCATAAGCCGAACCACCAATAACTTTCCCAACTAAATTCCCAACGAGATTCCCTATTAGTGATACAAAGACACTTCCGCATATGAGAGACGAAATGAAGAACAGAATTGGCAATAATCCATTCATCCACATAGGGTTACCTACAGATGTTAATAACAAGCCATGATAAAAACCAACTGCAATCGCGAATACTCCGCCAGTTAGTACAACTATTGAATAACTTGTATTTTCCAAAGATTGTCTACCGTATTTGATTGTAAGAAAAGCTGCGATTAACCCTATGACAATAAAAATGAATTGTAAAAACCCTCCCCAACTCGTAACAGATGTTGGGTTAACATTTATAAATGTGGATAACATTCTAAGCGGTCTTCCTAACTCGGTAAGTAGTACTAAAACTCCTAGTCCGACAAAGCACGGACCTAAAATAAAACCTGTTAGAACTTGTTTCATATACTTACCCTTATGAACAAATAAGAGATAGAGAGAGTACAAAAACGCGCCTACCCCGATTCCTCCAAGGAATAAGTCAATTGCTATTCTGAAATCCCAAAGCAAATGAGTTTCCATAAAAAAACCTCCTTTTCTTGTTTGATTTTATTTTCATGTAAAACTAAATAAATTACTGTCAGTAAATTGCTTTTTATTTGTAGGGAATAATCTTACATCAAATAAAGTGCATACGTATCACATTTATTAGGGAATATACCCTTTTCCATTTGTGAAAAACAAATGAATTTTCACTTTTAAAATCCTCTCCTTCCCCAATTTTGAATGGTTTTATAAATATATAAATAGGGATTACTATGGATATAAAAAAGCACATAAAATACTGAAAAAATTCACAAATAAAAAAGGTCCTCTTCCGAGCAACCTTTTTTATTTCTTTTTATTCAGTTTATTTAACCTAATTTTCTATTTTTTTAGGATTTCCTTCAGTTCAAAAAATATTAAAACAATAACCAAGATTAAAGTTTATCCCGATACTCCAATATTAGTAACCATGAAGATACCATTCTATTCCTTAATATCTTTCAACCATTGTTTTGTTTTTAAAAGGTTCTTTTTCAATTTTCATAATTCCAGCATGAGTGTTTTTATAATGGGCACCATTACGTTTAGAACGCACACTTGATTGTAGTTGATTAATGTATTTAAATGGATAAGCAAATACAACTGCAAGTACACCCTTTGAAGCAACATCAGTGACATCTGCAATAACCTCTAGTTCTCCTAACTCATTATAAAGCCTTAACCAATCTCCTGATTGAATGCCTTCTTTACTAGCATCATCAGGATGAATTTGGAGTTCTACTTCAGGTAGTTGATTAACAAGATGCGGAATCCATCTGAACGAATAGCCACATTGCCATATTACATTATGCCGTATGGTTGTAAGGTAATATGGATACTCACCATTTGGAAGAATTTCTGCTGGTAGAAATGTTGGGTGATCTCCTTCCCAATCTTGATCGTAGGGCTGCAACCTAGCTTTTCTATCTCCTGTTTCAAATTGTTCTGTATAAAGTCTCGGTGTACCGATTAATTCACTACCTTGTTTAACTAACGGAATTTGAATTCCACTCGTTCCAAGGCCACGAATCCATTCGTAATCAACTAAATCAAGACCCAAATATTTTCCGTCATCTGTAATCTTATATTCTTCAAAAACTTCTGAGCTATCTTTCCATTGATATTCGCTATCGTCAATTAGGCCATGTTTTTGACCTAACCTTTGGGCTACCATCGCAATAATTTTCCAGTCAGGCATTGCTTCTCCAGGTGCATCCATAAATTTAGAGTACATTCTTAATCGTCTTTCAAGATTCACTCTTAAATAATCCCATTCTCCCCATGCAGCTGAAGGTAGAATAACATCAGCAAACTCTGATGTTTCATTTTCATAGATTTCATTTATAATCATAAAATCTAATTTCTCTAAACCTTTTCGGAATTCATTTACATTTTGTGTTGTTGACATAGGATTCGAGTCAATAACCCAAAGTAGTTTTACTTTGTTATCAACAACTGAATCCCAAACATCTGGGCGCTCTTTTGAATCTGCAATCGGATGAGGTACTCCATTTAATATGGCTTCTTGATGGCCACCTTGCCTTCCAATGGAACCACCTTCAATCCCAATATTACCGGTGATCAAGTTTAAATTTGCATATACACCCACAACTTCGTCATTTTGAGAACCTTGCCAAATAACACCTTTTTCAAATATAGTTAGAACTCCTTTTGCCTTTGCGATAAGTTCTGCTGACTCCCTAATTAAACTTGCTGAAACTCCCGTAACACTTTGAACATTTTCAGGTTTATATTTTTCTTGAATTACAACAGCTTTTAATGCATTAAACGATGCCTCATCAACTCTATCTTTAATATATTGTTTATTTTCTAAACCGTTTGTTAAAATATAATGCATGATTGAATTTACTAATACAACATCTGTTCCCGGTACTAGCTGTAAATGATAACCGTTTTGCTCAGCATTTCGAGCAGCCAATGTTTTACGTGGATCCACAACAATTATCTTTTTTCCATCTCTTCTAGAAGAATAAATACGATCATATAAAACAGAGCCTGTTTCATATGTATTCGCTCCTGCTAATAATACAACCTCTGCAATTTCTGCATCTTCATAGGAATAAAGCATAAATTCAGTTGAACCAAAAATATCTCCGTATGAAGGGACTTCAGAAGCGAATTTAGGACGATTGTGAATTGCCCTATGTGGTATTCCTTTTTCCGGTCCTAATATTGGATCGTAAAGACCAACTGGTTTTGGTGAAAACGCAAATTTGCATCCTACATAGTTGTTTTCTGGGTTCTCATGATCTGCTTGCCAAATACCAACACCTCCAGGACCATGCGATCTTACCGTTTCAGCTATTTTATCTGCAATTAAGTCAAGAGCTTCATCCCAACTCACCTCAGTAAACACGCCATTTTTTTTAATCTTTGGCATTTTAACACGATTCGTAGTATCTGTTAATGGTTGTTTGCTATCGGAATAAATCGCTAATGCATTAGTTCCGCCACGAATAGAGTGATCACCTTTATTTACGATACACTCTCTATCTGGCACAATTGAAACGTAACTCTCTACTCCTTCAATCGTTGTAACTGATATTGTTTCAGGGCTAGACCAAGGCTCCCCCATAGCTGGTTTAGGCCAAGCCCCCCCCTCTGAGGTAGATTCGCTAACTGGCCAAACTGTTACGTTATATCCGCAACCGACACAGCAATATTGACAGACCGTAGTAAATTTCTTAGCTGTTTCTGGTGGTATAGGAAGGGATTGGGGATCCCTCAGTCCATTCCGGTTAATCTCTTCTGCCATTACATCTTTATTTAGTAAAAATGAAGACGCACTCCCAGCTAAAGTTGCTACTCCAATTGTTTTAATCGCTTGCCTTCTAGTCAAGCTCTTATTAAAAATTTCCACAGTAATCCTCCTTTCTCTAAACCATTTCTCCATCTAATAGATTATGCCTATAACCATATATCAACCCATCTACACCAACTGCAAAAATCTCATCATTTTCAATTTGTAACTGAATTCTTGGTAATGACGCCTTTCCTTGACCTATAACAACGCTTCCATGAAAAGAAGGATCATACACCGTCTGGTGGCATGGACAAAAGAATGTTTTTCTAGTTCCATCATAGGTTGATGGACACCCCATATGCTGACAGGCTCGATTAAATGCTACAATACTTTTGTTTGGACCAACACCTCCAGGAACCTCTTCTCCTAAATCTATTAAGTAGTTTGCTTGTGTTTTTAATGGATAGTCAAATTCAATTGGTTCGTTTAACTTGATATCTTTTAAATTAGCAATCTTTATATACGGATAACCATCTTCTGGTACTAACTTAGGTTCCTCGATCTTCTCGGTTTTTTCATCCGTACATCCAGTTAAGTAGATGGTACAAAGTGCTATACTCCCTCCAAACACTTTTATTGCATTTCTTCGGGTAATAAACCTCTCCTCTTCTTTGGCTTTTTGTTCCTCCACATCATTTCCTCCTTTTTTAATATCTGTGTTCTTATTTTCCTTTTCAAAAACTAAAAGAAAAACAATAATTAGCTTTACCCTATCGGTATTTATCCATAGGAATTAAATTCTTTAAGGATTTAATACTAAGAGATATTAAACATAAGTATATTCTTATTTAGTTATATTTAAAACAAAAAAATAATTAATATTTCAATTATTTAGATTATATAGATATTTATTATGGATTTCTATACTTATTAACTTTAAGGTAACTCTTTTTTCGTTCAAGAATAATATCTGCTTCTTTAAGTTTTTCAATTGTTCACTGACGCCTGGTATGAAATCTGTAAGACTTCCGCCGAGGCACAGCTGCAACTCCCTTTGCTTTATATATAAGCTAATAGTTTTAAACGATTGGAATCTCATTAATTAATTCTTCATACGCTCCATACTATCTATCCTTTGTCCTCCTTTCTTTAATATAATCAAATACTTATACCTTCAAATTAAGAAATTCATAAGCTTTACCCTTTGATATGGACATTAACGAATGTGCAGAAAGGAGTTTCAGAAGATTCTCAACAAGTTTTTAATGAAGTGATAAAAGTGGTGAAACCAAGGGGATCAGTTGCTATCCATGTATCAATTTGGAAGAAAAAATGAAAGCAGTTGAAAAGGATGAATCATCTGAAAGATATGGAACGACGCCATCGAAACATGAGGAATGGATGATAATGTTTAAGATATATTTTTGTTGAATAAATAACCGACTTTAATGTTGATTAACAATAATTGTAGAAGTTAATTATTGGGATTTTCATTTTTTTATTTATGAACTTAACCAATTTTTTAAAGCATAAGTTTGCCAAAGTGGCAAACTTATGCTTTAGGTAACAGTAATTTTTATTTTATAGTTTAGTTGAAAAAGAACTATGGGAATAAACAAACATCATTCAATAGTGTACGATTTCAATTTACAAATATTAAAAGCGTATTTTGATTCATAATCATATCACGATTTTAATGTTACTCTTTCTTAAAAGTAATATGATATTAGTGTGTAATTGAACTTTACTTCAAAGCTGCATCATATAATCATAAACAGTTATTTTACAGCTTGAATGATGGCAGACACGATATATTCTTCCACCTTATACTTAGGCGCCCATTCTTTTATTAACTCTTTGGACTCATCTTTCGGATTGATAGAAATATTTTTAAAACCAGCTTGCTCCATTATTTTCGTTAAGCTTTCAATAGTGGATGCTCCTGAAATACAGCCTGAATATAACTGAATATCTGATTGAAGTTTTTCTGGTAGAGTAGCTGTCATGACAATATCAGATATTGCTAAGCGTCCACCTTCTTTTAACACACGGTATGCTTCCTCGAAAACCCTTGGTTTGTTAGGGGATAAATTAATCACACAGTTCGAAATTATTACGTCAATACTACTATCGGCGACCGGTAAATTTTCAATTTCTCCTAAACGAAATTCAACATTATTAAAACGATTTTTCTCAACATTATTGCGAGCTTTACTTACCATCTCTGGAGTCATATCAACTCCTATAACCTTACCATCATCTCCAACTTTTGGAGAAGCTAGAAAACAATCAAAGCCCCCACCACTACCGAGGTCAAGAACATATTCTCCTGTTTTTAAATCTGCGATTGCTTGAGGATTTCCACAACCTAAACCCATGTTTGCTCCGTTTGGGATACTCCGTAACTCCTCAGTAGAGTACCCCATTTTTTTCGAAATTTCTTCAATAGAGATATTTTGATTGTCCCCTGGTGCACAACAACTTGGTGCACAACAATTATTATCTGTCACTACTTTTAAAGCAACTTTTTTATAATTCTCCCTAACTTCATTTCGAATTTGATCATTTTTTACTTCACTCATAATATTAAACCACCTTTTAAATTTTATTTGTCATTTCGTATTCCCAAGAAAGTAATTAATTATTTTTTACCACATACTAACCCCAAGGTGATGTACAACAAACGGATGATTTTAACATCCGATCATTTAGCAATTTTAATGAACGAATGACAATATCCTTTTCAAATTCATTCATATGAGAAAAAATCTCTTGAATATAATTGTTCATCTGTGTATCAACTAATTCATTAACTTCTTTTCCTTTCTCCGTTAAGGAAAGGATAGAAATACGACGGTCTTCAGCAGCAGGTGTTTTCATAACTAAACCCATTTTTATTAGTGATTGAATTTGTCTGCTAAATGTTGTAATATCCGTTCCCAATGTATCAGCTACTTGTTGGATAGCAGGTTGATGCTGCCGACAAATTTCATATATTATATGACTTTGTACTAAAGAAATCTCTAAATCACCAGTGCTACAACAGTTTTTGTTTAATAATCCGAAACGTCTAGTGAGCAATTGAAAAAGTCCTCTTAAATTATCATTCTCCATCCTTTATCACCCCTGTCTTATAAAATAAACTTGTAAAGCACAAGTATTAATCAAAAAAAACCTTCTCCATTGCCATTACATCAATGAATTTCCCATCGAGTATTCCTTGATTTTTAAAAACTCCAACTTCACGATAGCCTTTATTACGATACAATCCTTGCCCAAATGCGTTGAATGGAAAATGTAAAGAGCACTATTTTATAAAACCCATTTTCCTTAGCAGATTTCTCTATTGCTGTTAAAAGTGTCTTGCCAATACCTTGACCTCTGTACAACCTATCTATATATATGGATAAATCAGCAACTCCTAAATATGCGCACCTGTTATTATAGTGATTTAATGAAACCCAACCTAGAATTTTCCCGGTCTGTTCTGCAACTATGACTTTATAACGTCCCTCATGCAGCTTAAACCATTCTTTCATATCCTGAAAATCCTTTTTTTCAGTTTCTAATGTTGCAATTCTATCTTCGATTCCTTGATTATAGATATCCATAATTGCTATTAAATCACTATTATTTGCTTCCCGAACTAATACCAATTGCAACTCCCCTAAAATTTATCGATATATTATATTTATTAATATAAAACAATAACTTGCAACTTGCAATTATTTTTCAATAAAATAATCCTTGTTCTATAAAATTTTATAGGTTTTGTAGTTTTCCTACAGTAGCATGTGGAAGAATGGCAGCTAAGGTATATACATAAAGTGCACCTTGTAGCTATATTAATAAAATCAAGAGAAAAATCTCTTAACCTTTAACTCCTTTATACAATCCATATCCTATCTTGCCATCCAATATTGCCTTAAAGAAGATCTTTTCGTTTTCGATAATTTTATAAACACCTTTTATTCCCTTATGCCTTAGAATCCGTTTTAAAGTTATTAACCTTTCTGCTACAGTGAGAATTTTTGTGTAATGTGGAACATCACGATTTTTTCTGACCTTCCAGAATTTTTCTGGTTTTGACCACTCTTCATACTCCTCGATAATATTAACTACACCTGCTTTCCTCAACATTGTATTCCATTCCTCACGTTCTAATGGAGTCGTACCGTATCTTTCAGATAACTCATCCTTTTCGTGCCTACTCATTTTTTTCATCCATATTGATTCATGGATAACAACAGAGCCTCTAGGTCTCACTACCCGTACCATTTCATTAAGAACCTGTTGTGAGTCATCTGGAATTCCTACTGCACATTCGTTTATAATCACATCAAAGCTATTATCAGCAAAGGGTAACGCTTAGGAATCTCCTAGTTTAAAGGATATATTTTGGGATACACTTGATAATTTAGCAATTTCAGTAGCTGAATTAATCATTTTTTCAGATATATCTATTCCTGTTACTTGAACGCCGTATTTCTCTGCATAAAATATTGCTTGTGTTCCTCTCCCACTGGATACATCTAAAACTTGCAGCCCTTGCTTTAGACCAGCGATTTCTGCTGTATGTTTAGATAATTCGAAGCACCTGGATGCAATGTTTCAATTCCACTAATTTCAACTGCATCCTCGATAGTTGGTTTATGAATTCCATTTCTCTTCATCATTATTCCTCTTCTTCCGTCATTAATATTTTTATAATTTCCACGAAAACTTGCTTAATAGTTAATAGCATATATTTTCAGTTCTAAATATTAGCTAAAATAGCATTCACTTTATTCACGATGAATTTTGCATCTTTTCCTACGCCTCTCAAAGTTGCTGATGAAAATGAGCGTTGTCCTGATAGTCCAATATAAAATAGGCCCTTTATTGATTTACTGATTCCCTTATCATGTATCGGGAGGCCCTGTTCGTCTATCGCTCCATTTAGGGATTTCAAATACATCACCTTAGGTCGATAGCCTGTAGCAAAAATAATCGAATTAACTTTTTCTTCCCCATTTATCCAAAGAACTCCGTCTTTTGTTATTGATGTAAACATCTGTCTTCTATCGGGTTTATTTCTTAATATTGCTTTTTTATATATTCCTGTATCCAATACTGAATTAGTCAGAGAAAGACTTTTGGCAAAAGGGTAATAATCCAAGCCAGAGAGATTAAACCAATAATGAATATCCTTTCCTAATAAAGTTTGAGGAATAAATTTTATTAAATTGCGTGTAGCTAGTGTAACTTTAGATTTACCTGCTAATTCGTAGGCGATTTGAATTGCAGAATTCCCTGCTCCAACCACAATAACTCTTTGATCTTTGAACTCTTTAGAATTTTTGTATTGACTAGAGTGTATAATGTGTCCATTGAAAAGTTCCATCCCATTAATATTAGGAATATAAGGTGACGAAAATGATCCAGTTGCTGAGATAATGGTTTTTGCTTTGTATACAGAGCCATTAACTGTTTTGACTAAAAATAAATTGTTATTCTTTAAAACATCGATAACTTTTGTTTCTGTTTTAATATTTAATTCAAATTGTTTAGCATAATCAGTTAGGTAATTAATAACCTCAACTTTTGTAGGATAATGGTTAGAGCCCCCTGGAAATTTTAACCCTGGTAGTGAAGAATACTTCACCGGAGAAAATAAAGTGAGGCTGTCATAATAATTTGGCCATGAACCAGCAGTTTGTTCACTTTCATCTAAAACGAGATATTGTAAACCCTTATTTTTTAGGTAATACGCGGTTGCTAACCCAGCCTGCCCAGCACCAATCACAATAGAATCGAATATAGTTTCCAAAAAATAATCCCCTTTCATATCGTATTTTTACGATATGTTTAATTTAAAATAAAACATATAGAGATTTTTCTATATGTTCAGTTAGTTTACTTACAACAATTTATTAGAATTGTATTTAAGTTTTGTAAAATATTCATAATGCTACTTTTGTTCGGAAAGTAATAAACTTCTTTTCCTTCTCTTCGGGAATGTAATAAACCTGCTTTTTTAAGTTTAGATAATTGTTCAGAAGCTGTTGATTGACCAATTCCTACAAGTTCAGCTACTTGATTTACTGTTACTTCAGTTTGGTCAAGGAATAGAAACATAATTTCCTGTCGTTTTTCGTTAGCTAACGCTTTTAAAAATAGTTGAATTTCCTCGTTAATCAAATCGGATATAAAGCCTCCTTTCAACATATCGGAATAAAACGATATGTTGAAATTTATCTTACTCTTATCAAAAAAATTTGTCAATAGTAATTGTTCAAATTCTATCGGTTTGAAATTAGGATGACTGTTCTACAAAAGACGGTATATTGAAATATAATTCTTTTAAAGAAACTAAAAAAGAACCCGGTTAGTTTTGGACTAATCAGGTTCTTTTTAAATCAATTAAATTTTTTAAAACTATTAGCAAAAACTTAGTTTTAAATATACACTTTATTTCAAACCACATAATTACTTATCTCATATTAGTAAATTTAGTATTTAAAAAAATATTAATTATCATGGTATCGAAGTTTCTAACTTTTTTAGCTGTTTCCATCTTTAATTTCGTATTTCCATCTTTATTTTCATATTTCCAACTTTTTTTCAGCGTTTCCAACATTTTTTTAACTATACAGCAGAGAAAAATTTCAACATACCCCTACTCCACTGTAACCGACTTCGCCAAGTTCCTCGGCTTATCGACATCACAATCACGGTGTAGTGCAGCATAGTAAGAAATGAGTTGTAACGGGATGACAGAGATAAGTGGTGTTACTAGTTCATGAACGTGTGGAATGATGAAGGTGTCTTCATCAGATTCTAAACCGCTCATCGAAATGATACATGTGTTGGCTCCACGGGCAGCTACTTCTTGAATGTTGCCGCGGATATTTAAATTTACGTGTGCTTGTGTGGCTAAGGCGATGACGGGTGTGCCTTCCTCAATTAAGGCGATTGTGCCATGCTTTAATTCGCCACCGGCAAAGCCTTCTGCTTGAATATATGAAATTTCCTTTAGTTTCAATGCTCCTTCAAGTCCCACATAATAGTCCATTCCACGGCCTATGAAGAACGCATTGCGTGTTACTGTTAGAAATTCACGAGCAATCGTTTCAAATTTTTCTTTTTCATTACAAAGGACTTCCATGGCATTTGCAGCAATTCCTAGCTCATGTACAAGACTGAAGTCGAACTGCTTTCCACGACTCTTCGCTGTCACCTCTGCTAAAATGGCTAATACAGCTAGCTGTGCCGTATAGGCCTTAGTTGATGCAACTGCAATTTCAGGACCAGCATGAAGCAATAATGTGTAATCGGCTTCTCTTGATAATGTCGAGCCCTGTACATTGGTAATCGTGATAGCTGGGTAGCCCATTTCCTTTACTTGGACAAGAACGGCACGGCTGTCTGCTGTTTCGCCGCTCTGTGAAATAAAGATAAATAACGGCTTTTCTGAAAGCATTGGCATATTGTAGCCGAATTCACTTGATATGTGTACTTCAACTGGGATTTTAGCCAGTTTTTCAATGAATTGCTTTCCGACTAAACCTGCATGATAAGATGTACCTGCAGCAATAACATAAATACGGTCTGCCCCATTCATTGCGCTAATGATCTCGTGATCGATCGTTAAATTTCCTTGTTCACTTTGATACTTTTGAATGATTTTGCGTATTACTAATGGCTGTTCATCAATTTCCTTCAGCATATAGTGAGGATATGTGCCTTTTTCAATATCGCTCATATCAAGTTCGGCTTTATATGGAGCACGGCTTATCATATGACCAGCCAAGTTTTTAATGATGACCTCGTCCTTCTTCACGAAAACCATTTCTTTATCCATAAGCTCAACATATTGGTCGGTAACCTGCAGCATTGCCATCGCATCTGAAGCGACAACATTGAAGCTGTCACCTAATCCTACTAGAAGTGGGCTTTTATTTTTTGCAACAAAGATTGTTTCTTTATTCTGTTCATCTAAAAGGGCAAGGGCATATGACCCTTCTACAAGCTGAAGTGTTCTACGGAACGCTTCCTCAGTCGTCAATCCTTCGTTAGCGAATAATTCAATAAGCTGAACGATGACCTCTGTATCTGTGTCGCTTGTAAAAGATATCCCTTGTAAATAGTCTCTCTTTAAGATTTCATAATTTTCAATGACCCCGTTATGAACGAGTGTGAAGCGCCCTGAAGCACTTACATGAGGATGGGCATTCGTTGTATTTGGCACACCATGTGTAGCCCAACGGGTATGACCAATCCCAATTGTTGCAGCCTCATCGAAATTTACAATGCTTCGTAAATCAGCAATCCGGCCTTTCCCTTTAAAAGTTTGCACACCTGTTTCATTCAAAACAGCAATACCTGCTGAATCATAACCTCTATATTCAAGCTTTTCTAAGCCTTTGAGTAAAATTTCCTTCGTATCTTGTAATCCAATATAACCAACAATTCCGCACATGTTTCTTCTTCCTCCAATTAGAAAAGCGTAAGTGCCCCGTTTAGCGACGTATGGACTGGACTGACCCCGTATGAGATAAAGGAAACACGACAAACGTTAGTGAGTCGATGTTGACTTATCGTAAGGAGGGGGAGGGAAGTCCACTAGTCGCTGGGCGCTGAAGCTAGACATTCATCAACTTCAAAGACGCTTTATTTTTTTTTGAAAGAGGCAAGAAGCCTTTTGGGACAGTCTTGCCCCTTATCTCATCATCAAATTTGCCATAGTGTCATAACTCAAACTTTATCCAACTTAATTGATAAAAGTCTGAGGCATTCGCTGAAGGCTTGCTTTCGCTAAATAAAGTTAAGCTTTCTCTTCCCTTTGTCCATTAAGTTGCCTTAATGATTTAAAGAAGAGCTAACGGTTAGCTTATAACCGGGAGGTATCCGCCGAAAACTTCGATAAGCCTCCTCCTCGTCAACTAATCCTTTTTTTCCGCTCACAGATTAGTCCAGGCGCTTTTATAATGATTTCCTTGTAAAAGACTCTCAACCCTCCTCATTCATATTTGAGCGTTTGTTTCCTGAAACGATTTCCATCCCACTTTTTTTAAAAAATAAAGACCCTCGCTACGCGAAGTTAATGTTCCAGAAAGCAGATTGATCATACAATACGTAAAGGTCTTCGTCAACTAATAACTTAAGGAAGTTAGACGTATGACAACATCCGATTGAAAAATGTCTGCTTATAAATAGACTATGCTTAAAAAAGCTTAGTCGTTCCCTTACATATAGCAATTTATTTACCAAACATAGCTTGACTTTTACGTAGCGTCATAGATTAAGTTTGTTCTTAGGAGGTCAGAGATAATGATGAAACTTATGATTGAAGATACAATTAATCAGTATGATACGGTACTTTCATTGCCATCTGATGAAAGAGAACATTTTTTCAGGTATACAATGATGAGGCCTTTCGAGGGCATGTGGAATGCCATTCATGTACCACTGAAAGCGAAGGAGCCAAAAGGCTATGATGTCATGATGGCAACACAAATGCTAGGGTATTTAGACATTAACGAAACAAGATTAGCTGAAGAAGCATTAAATGATTTAAAAAAGATGAACGCATTAAAAATTGCAGAAAACACCTTGACAGACTGCATTGATTTTTCTTCCAAGTACAATTTAAAAATAAGTGCAGACGAACTGAAATTCGGTATGTATATTGCAGATCCCCAAAAACTTAAAAATCAAAACGGTTATACTGGTTTTGGTGGTGTACCTGGCTATGTTATGACAATAATCAATCCAAATAGCTATAACATCCCAAGATTTCCAGCACTTATTGCACATGAATTTCATCATAATTTACGATTCTCTTATTTTGAATGGAATCATGGGGACGTAACCGTAGGTGATTATATCATTATTGAAGGTCTTGCAGATTCATTTGCTACTGCATTATATGGTGAAGAATCTTTAGGACCATGGGTTACTTCAATCGACCATGAGGATCTTGAATACTCTATTTACGTAATGAAAGAAGGTCTTAAAGTTAAAGGTTTTGCGGAAGTAAGCAGCTATATGTTTGGAGATGAATTTGCAAAAAAGGAAGGTTATCAACCAGTTGGCTTATCTACCGGTGCAGGTTATGCTGTAGGTTATCATGTCGTCCAGTCTTTTATGAAACATAATCATGTTACGATTCAAGAAGCCACTTTGCTAGGTGCGGAAGAAATCATTAAGGGATCTCATGTTTTTTAAAATAAGAGAGTTTAATTAATTTCATGAAAACACCGTCTAGATATGTAGACGGTGTTTTCATGAATGATAATTAAAACCATTTCAATATTAATTCTATTCTTCCTTTAAACCCATTTCCTCTTTAACGACAGCCGCAATTCGCTCGACATACTCATTGCATAGCTCTTCTGTTGGCGCTTCGGCCATGACACGAACAAGCGGCTCTGTTCCGGAAGGACGTACAAGAATGCGGCCATCTTCATTCATTTCTTTCTCAACTTCTGAAATAACAGCACTTACCTTTTCATTATCTGTAACATGATGTTTATCAGTAACACGAATATTTACAAGCTTTTGCGGAAATTTCTGCATTTCCTTTGCCAGCTCTGATAAAGGCTTCTTCGTAGCTTTCATAATATTGGCGAGCTGCAAGCCTGTTAGGAGGCCATCCCCTGTTGTATTATAATCAAGGAAAATAATATGGCCTGATTGCTCGCCACCAAGATTAAAGCCATTCTTCTTCATTTCTTCAACAACATATCTGTCACCGACAGCAGTTGGAATGCTCTTAATGCCATTAGCTTCTAATCCTTTATAAAAGCCAAGATTACTCATGACCGTTGAAACAACCGTGCTATGCTTTAATCTTCCGTGTTCCTTTAAATATTTTCCGCAAATGTACATGATTTGATCGCCATCAATGATTTCACCGTTCTCATCAATTGCAATTAAGCGATCGCCGTCACCATCAAAGGCTAATCCGATATCTGCACCCTTTTCTTTTAGAAAAGCTGCTAAGCTTTCAGGATGTGTAGAGCCAACACCTTCATTAATATTTATACCGTTAGGAGAGGCACCGATAACTGATAGATCCGCATCTAAATCTGCAAACAGATGAGAAGCTAAGCTTGATGTTGCACCATGCGCGCAATCTAATGCTATATGTATGCCAGAAAAATCTTCATCAACCGTTTGTTTTAAGTATTGAAGATATTTCTGTCCTCCTTCAAAATAATCCATCACTTGACCAAGGTCAGCACCAACTGGTCTTGGTAGAGAATCCACATCTTCATCCATTAATACTTCAATCTGTTCTTCTTGTTCGTCAGAAAGTTTAAAGCCATCTGGCCCGAAAAATTTAATTCCGTTATCTGCAACTGGATTATGGGATGCCGAAATCATTACACCAGCTTCTGCACCAAGTGCCTTTGTTAAATAAGCAACACCAGGCGTGGAGATCACGCCTAGACGCATAACTTCAGCTCCAATGGATAAAAGGCCAGCTACTAGTGCACCTTCAAGCATATGACCAGAAACTCGAGTGTCTCGACCAATCAATACTTTTGGACGACTTTTATCTTTTGTTAACACATATCCACCACATCGACCTAATTTAAAAGCTAATTCAGGTGTCAATTCACTATTAGCAACCCCGCGTACTCCATCTGTACCGAAATATTTACCCATTTAATAAATCCGCTCCTTCTTCGTTCTCTATAAAGCTTCTTTTTCAGTAATTGTAATTTTCGCTGTTTCTGTTGCTAGTTTCCAATTTACATTAGCCGGACCATTGACATTAATTTTTACTTCATGATCACCTTCACTTAATTGTGATAGGTCAAGAAATAGATTAAAATCACTAGCACTCATTTGATGAATAATATCACTTTTTCCATTAACTGTTAAGTCGACAGTCCCTTTTGCTGGAGAAAGGAGGTTCGCCTCATATTGGTTAGCCAAACCTGTTAGATGAATCGGAAGACTAGAAAAGGTTCTGTTTTCATTCGTTGCTTCTTCATCCTCAGTGCCTTCGTTAACAATACTTGCATCTATCGTTGCTTTTACGATTGTTGGATTTACTTCGGTTACTCCATTTGGAATAATTATCGGGAGCGAAAACTCCGAATTCCCATTAATTTTGCTTAAATCTATTTCCACCCTTACATTATCTGTTTTGTCTAAAACATCTTGCGGGCCAAATATTTTAACCTCATCTAAATTTAAGGAGATGGAATTTATCACAACATTGCTCGGTAATGTTCCTTTTTCTTTTATTTCGATTGGCACTGTTTTACTTAAGCTTTTGACAGGAATGACCACTTCGACCGTGCTTGGTTCGACGACAACATCTAGTTTATTCATGTCTCTATCGAATATGAGTACTTGTGCTGCCCTTCTAACGGTCGTATTAATAGGGCCTTTTAAATCTACTGTCGCTTTCACATAGCTAATTCTTTCCATGACATCTTTTGCTCCGGTAATCTTCACTGTACCCGGCGCAATATCAGGCGACTCCGAAATAAAGCCTTCCTCAAGTAAAGACTTATTAAACTCTACATCGACTTTATAATTATCGGTAATTTTTTCTTGAATGCTGACATTAACATAGGCTGGCTCAATTGTTACCTTAAGCTTATCCGAAATATTGCGGATTTGGATAGGCACTCTTTTTGTACCAATTTCTGCATTTGATAAATCAACATACACTTCAAAGTTTCTTTGTACTTTTGCTGGCTGAAGAAGGTTTTTTGGCCCTTTTATCGTTAGCGTAACAGTCTCAGGAATGCCAGAAACAACAAGGTTATCGGTATCATAATAACTTTTTACAGGAACATCTGATAAAACCTCCGTATCCTGTAAACCGGGTACATTAATATTTGATACGTCTTTGTCTGGAATATAGACGGCATCAAAAAGAAACAAGGCTAGGATTAAGGCTACTACTTTCATAAACCAGCGGGTATTCACTAGTTTGTCAATCCATTTATCCATTTTTCTTCCCCCTCCAGTTCCAGCGTGCTGAAGAAGTCTGCTTTATTCTACTTTGTGTCAATAATTCCTTAGCTAGCATTTCTTTAAAAGCATCTAGTTTTAAATCTCGATGGAGTTCACCGTTTTTTGTTAAAGAAATACTGCCCGTCTCCTCCGAAACGATGACCGTAATACTATCTGTTACTTCACTAATTCCTAATGCCGCTCTATGCCTAGTCCCGAGCTCTTTTGATATAAATGGACTTTCAGATAATGGCAAATAACAGGCGGCAGCGGCTACCGTGTTTTTCTGGATGATAACGGCCCCGTCATGTAATGGGGTATTCGGGATAAAAATATTAATCAATAACTCAGATGAAACCTTCCCATCTAGTTGAATGCCTGTTTCAATATAATCTCCCATCCCGGTTTCCCGTTCAACAGAGATTAACGCTCCTATCCGGCGTTTCGCCATATAATCCACTGCTTTTGCAATAGCTTCAACAAGCTTCTCCTCCTCTTCACCTTCTTGATTACTGCTTCTGGAAAAGAGTCGACCACGCCCTAATTGCTCAAGCGCCCTTCGTAACTCAGGCTGGAAAATGATTGCGATCGCTAAAAATCCCCAAAGTAGAACTTGTTGCATCATCCATCCCAATGTTTGCAAATGGAATTTATCACTGATAACTTTCACAAGGATGATGACAAAAATCCCCTTTAATAATTGGACGGCTTTCGTTCCACGCGCAACCATAATGAGCTTGTAGATGACGAACCATACAAGGAGAATGTCAACAGCATTAGCCAAAAATTTTAGTATAGAAAAATCTGCAAACGACATTATCCCTTCCCCCAAAATTATATTGAAAAACAAGTTGAAATCAAATTCACCTTGGCGAGTGTCACCCAGATTCTTTATTTATTTTATGCCGTAAATTTTCAGAAAAAATCTAAAACATTCGCCTATAGTTAGCCTTAATATTATATCATAAATGATGTCTTTACCAATCCCATTGTATAAGCTGTATCTAAAAAGAAATTTTTGCAAAAAAAAGAGCCCTATAAATAGGGTCTCCACATTTACTTAGAAACAATAGCCTCATCTGATTGATTTTCGTCAAATATATTCACGACGCTTTTAGCAGTTTTTTTAATTTGGTACCACAACCAATCGAAGATGGCATTCACTTCTTCAATATTGCCTGTTACTTGGCCAGCTGAAGCTAAATATTTATCTCCATTCAAAACCTCGCCATTGATAACTGTTACATTTCCTTCAACTTGCCCTTCAATCTTCAATTTTCCGTTTTTGACAATTACATCGCCTTTAATAACTTCCCCTTCTGGAACAATAACCGTATCGTTTTGAACAATTAAGTTCGGTTGCTTAGAAACAGCAAACTCATGGTTTTGATCCCATGTTGAAACTAAGCTTCCTGCCATAAGAACGAAGAATAAAGAAGCTGCTGTTAATAGTGGATGCTGTCTAAACCAGCGTTGGAATCCAACCTTTCGCTTCTCTTTAGGCAATCTGGCCATCACATTAGCAGTAAAATTCGATGGGGCTTGTATATGTGAAGTACTTTGAACAAAAGCAATCGTCTTTCTTAACTCTTGAAAGTGAATTTGACATTCCCTACAGCTTTGCAAGTGCGCCCGTAATTCTCTTTCATTTTCGGCTGAGATCTCTTCATCTAAATATTCATGCATATAAAGAATTATTTCTGCTGGACACTTCAAAGTTCTCACCCTCTTTAATCAAATTCGCCTTGCCACACATATGTACCGAGATTTTTGCGAGCTGATTTGAAAATCAGCTTAAAAATCGGAGACATCTGTCGGAGGCTTATTTATTTTATTCAGCTAAAGTTTAACCTTAACTGATTTGAATCCACATTTGCAATTATCTCACCTTTAATAGTACCTCTAACCAATTGAAGCTAAACATATCGCAATTGGTTTCTTAATGCTTCTCTTCCACGATGTATTCTTGTTTTCACCGTTCCTAACGGTAGATCCAACATCTGACTAATTTCATTTAATGACAATTCCTCTATATACTTTAAGACGATAACCGTTCGATATTTCTCCGGTAGCTTCGATATTTCTCTTTGAATTGTCTCTCTCAGCTCAAGACTTTCGACATCCTCTTCAGGAAGCCTTGTTTCGGCAGGGATTTGGGAATACATCGTTAATCCATCTGTTCCTGCTACTTCAGCATCCAGGTAATAGTCCGGCTTTTTCTTTCTGATTCTATCAATACAAAGATTAGTGGCTATTCGGTACAGCCATGAAGAAAACTTTAAATTTATATTAAAGCTGTTTATGTTAGTATACGCTCGGAGGAAAGCTTCTTGTGCGATATCCTCTGCTTCATGTCTATTCCCAAGCATTCTATAGCAAATTTGAAATATTTTATCTTTATATATTTCAATTATTTCTGCATAAGCATCTTGATCGCCTTTTAAAACCTGCCTAATCCTTTTCTTTACGATTGTCTCCATTTATTCTTACCTCCGCCCTGGTGCGGCTAATCGATATTACGATCGATAGCGGAAAAGGTTTCATTTTTTATAAAAAAATTTACATAGTTCTATTTTAACAAATATTTACTAGCATAGTTGACCTTTTTTACTTTTTCCAGTAGAAAAAGTAACTATTTTAGTAAAAATGAATACAAAAAACAGGAACTTCATAAAAAGTCCCTGCTGATTAGCCAAGATTATAATAGTTTTTCTCCGAATAATGAACCCATTAGAGCAACAGCAACGGTTGCTGTTTTATTTTTGTCATCTAAAATTGGGTTAACTTCAACAAATTCAGCTGAAGTAATGATTTGTGCTTCAGCGAGCATTTCCATCGCCAAATGGCTTTCACGATAGCTGATTCCTCCAATGACTGGTGTGCCTACACCTGGTGCATCATGTGGATCCAACCCGTCTAAATCTAATGACAAATGAACGCCGTCTGTCTTATTCTTTAAATAGTCGATCGTTTCTTCCATCACTTTCGTCATGCCTAAACGATCGATTTCATGCATCGTGTAAACTTTAATTCCTTTTTCTTTAATAAGCTCACGTTCACCTTCATCTAATGAACGCGCACCAATTATAACAATGTTCTCTGGTTTAATTTTCGGAGCATACCCACCGACATTCGTTAATAACGGGTGGCCTATACCTAGGTTTACTGCTAGGGGCATCCCATGTATATTGCCTGTTGGGGATGTTTCAGCCGTATTTAAATCACCATGGGCATCATACCAGATCACACCTAAGTTTTGATAATGCTTAGCTACTCCTGCCAATGTTCCAATCGCAATACTATGATCCCCGCCAAAAACGAGAGGAAATGAGTTTGCTTTAATCGCTTTATCGACTTTTATCGCTAGAAGCTCTGTTTTTTCAGCAATCAAATGTAAGTTTCTCAAATTAGATTCGGTATCAATTTCAACTTCAGGTCTACCAATCGGAATATCTCCATAATCTTGCACATCATCAAATAGTTTCTTCAGACGCTCGTTTACCCCTGCATAACGGATAGCACTTGGCCCCATATCAACACCGCGCCTCGTTTGCCCTAAATCCATAGGCATCCCGATAATGGCCAACTTCTTCATGAAAAAAACTCCCTTCAACCGCTGTTACTTTCTAATATTTTAACCCTAAATAAAGAAATGACTCAACTCAACAAAAACGTGTATATATATACGTTTCTAGCATAATTTACCTTTGCAATAAGGCAGCTTGTTTCTCCTTATCTTATGCAATGTCATGAGCAGTCATATGATTTGAATTTAATTTTGCTTTACACTTTCTTACTAACCAAAACAAAAGGTGGGGAGAGAAAAACAAATGTTTTTCTCTCCCCACCCTCTTTTCTTCCTAATAGAAGTGAGCCATGCAGGATTCGAACCTGCGACCCTCTGATTAAAAGTCAGATGCTCTACCAACTGAGCTAATGGCTCGTATTAAATATAGTTTCCTAAAATTTATTTGCAGTGATAAATATGCGCCAAATCCCTGCGTGATTTGTTGCAGATTTTAAAAACTTACCATTCACGGAAGATTTGCTTCGTAGCTGTAATCCTTTAAAATCCTCTACCAACTGAGCTAATGGCTCGTATTAAGTATAGTTTCCTAAATTGTGTTTGTTGCAAATTGCAAAAAAAAAATGGCTGGGCTAGCTGGATTCGAACCAACGCATGTCGCAGTCAAAGTGCGATGCCTTACCGCTTGGCTATAGCCCAATATGTAAGATACTAAAAAATCAACTACAAAATAAAAAGGACTAATTATAACTTGTCCATTTTTTATGTTTTTATTAAAAAAAATGGTGGTGGGGGACGGATTCGAACCGCCGAACCCAAAGGGAGCGGATTTACAGTCCGCCGCGTTTAGCCACTTCGCTACCCCACCGCATAAAGAACAGTGCCGGCCAGAGGACTTGAACCCCCAACCTACTGATTACAAGTCAGTTGCTCTACCAATTGAGCTAGGCCGGCATATAAATTATGTACTTCCTATTTTAATACTGCTGAAACAATAATGGAGGATGACGGGATCGAACCGCCGACCCTCTGCTTGTAAGGCAGATGCTCTCCCAGCTGAGCTAATCCTCCGAAGCACAGAACGTGCTAGTGTATGCGCTGCGACAGGATGTCGCACACTTAGCATGCCTTCCAAAAATGGTGACCCCTACGGGATTCGAACCCGTGTTACCGCCGTGAAAGGGCGGTGTCTTAACCGCTTGACCAAGGGGCCATTTATAAATATTATGGTAAGCTTCCAAGCGGGCTCGAACCGCTGACCTCTTCCTTACCATGGAAGTGCTCTACCTGCTGAGCTATGGAAGCATAAAAACTACCTGCTCATATAGATAAAACCGAAAAAATGGCTCCGCAGGTAGGATTCGAACCTACGACCGTTCGGTTAACAGCCGAATGCTCTACCACTGAGCTACTGCGGAATAATAAAAGCTTAGCGGCGTCCTACTCTCACAGGGGGAGAGCCCCCAACTACCATCGGCGCTGAGAAGCTTAACTTCCGTGTTCGGGATGGGAACGGGTGTGACCTTCTCGCTATCGCCACTAAGCCTACATCATTGAATCATCTTCCTTGCTGGCTTGCGACGAGCTGAGGAGTTACTTCTCCAATTATGCTGCGGCGCAGGAGCAAACATTCAATGTGCTATGTATTGCATAATTTATTAATAAACAAATTATGTTGAGGTTTCATTCCCTCAAAACTAGATAATAAGAAGAAGAAATAGAGTAATCATAATTATTTTGGTTAAGTCCTCGACCGATTAGTATTTGTCAGCTCCACGTGTCACCACGCTTCCACCTCAAACCTATCAACCTGATCATCTTTCAGGGGTCTTACTAGCTTGCGCTATGGGAAATCTCATCTCGAGGGGGGCTTCATGCTTAGATGCTTTCAGCACTTATCCCGTCCGCACATAGCTACCCAGCTATGCCTTTGGCAAGACAACTGGTACACCAGCGGTGCGTCCATCCCGGTCCTCTCGTACTAAGGACAGCTCCTCTCAAATTTCCTGCGCCCACGACGGATAGGGACCGAACTGTCTCACGACGTTCTGAACCCAGCTCGCGTACCGCTTTAATGGGCGAACAGCCCAACCCTTGGGACCGACTACAGCCCCAGGATGCGATGAGCCGACATCGAGGTGCCAAACCTCCCCGTCGATGTGGACTCTTGGGGGAGATAAGCCTGTTATCCCCGGGGTAGCTTTTATCCGTTGAGCGATGGCCCTTCCATGCGGAACCACCGGATCACTAAGCCCGACTTTCGTCCCTGCTCGACTTGTAGGTCTCGCAGTCAAGCTCCCTTGTGCCTTTACACTCTACGAATGATTTCCAACCATTCTGAGGGAACCTTTGGGCGCCTCCGTTACTCTTTAGGAGGCGACCGCCCCAGTCAAACTGCCCACCTGACACTGTCTCCCGCCCCGATAAGGGGCGCGGGTTAGAATTTCAATACAGCCAGGGTAGTATCCCACCGATGCCTCCACCGAAGCTGGCGCTCCGGCTTCCTAGGCTCCTACCTATCCTGTACAAGCTGTACCGAAATTCAATATCAGGCTACAGTAAAGCTCCACGGGGTCTTTCCGTCCTGTCGCGGGTAACCTGCATCTTCACAGGTACTATAATTTCACCGAGTCTCTCGTTGAGACAGTGCCCAGATCGTTACGCCTTTCGTGCGGGTCGGAACTTACCCGACAAGGAATTTCGCTACCTTAGGACCGTTATAGTTACGGCCGCCGTTTACTGGGGCTTCAATTCAGAGCTTCGCTTACGCTAACCCCTCCTCTTAACCTTCCAGCACCGGGCAGGCGTCAGCCCCTATACTTCGCCTTGCGGCTTCGCAGAGACCTGTGTTTTTGCTAAACAGTCGCCTGGGCCTATTCACTGCGGCTCATCCGGGCTATTCACCCAAATGAGCACCCCTTCTCCCGAAGTTACGGGGTGATTTTGCCGAGTTCCTTAACGAGAGTTCTCTCGCTCACCTTAGGATTCTCTCCTCGCCTACCTGTGTCGGTTTGCGGTACGGGCACCTGTTACCTCGCTAGAGGCTTTTCTTGGCAGTGTGGATTCAGGAACTTCGGTACTCTATTTCCCTCGCCGTCACAGCTCAGCCTTCACGATAATGGGATTTGCCTCATTATCAGCCTAACTGCTTGGACGCGCTATTCCAGCAGCGCGCTTACCCTATCCTCCTGCGTCCCCCCATTGCTCAAACGGTAATTTGGTGGTACAGGAATATCAACCTGTTGTCCATCGCCTACGCTTTTCAGCCTCGGCTTAGGTCCCGACTAACCCTGAGCGGACGAGCCTTCCTCAGGAAACCTTAGGCATTCGGTGGATGGGATTCTCACCCATCTTTCGCTACTCATACCGGCATTCTCACTTCTAAGCGCTCCACTAGTCCTTACGGTCTAGCTTCAACGCCCTTAGAACGCTCTCCTACC
This sequence comes from Cytobacillus sp. Bva_UNVM-123, assembly GCF_046351715.2. Classification (NCBI taxonomy): domain Bacteria; kingdom Bacillati; phylum Bacillota; class Bacilli; order Caryophanales; family Bacillaceae; genus Cytobacillus; species Cytobacillus sp. Bva_UNVM-123. Next base: position 200,320 of record NZ_CM177772.1, on the reverse strand, counting down.
ACGGACACCATACGGTGTCCATCCACAGTTTCGGTGATACGTTTAGCCCCGGTACATTTTCGGCGCAGAGTCACTCGACCAGTGAGCTATTACGCACTCTTTAAATGGTGGCTGCTTCTAAGCCAACATCCTGGTTGTCTAAGCAACTCCACATCCTTTTCCACTTAACGTATACTTTGGGACCTTAACTGGTGGTCTGGGCTGTTTCCCTCTTGACTACGGATCTTATCACTCGCAGTCTGACTCCCATGGATAAGTCTTTGGCATTCGGAGTTTGTCTGAATTCGGTAACCCGATGGGGGCCCCTAGTCCAAACAGTGCTCTACCTCCAAGACTCTTACTACATGAGGCTAGCCCTAAAGCTATTTCGGAGAGAACCAGCTATCTCCAAGTTCGATTGGAATTTCTCCGCTACCCACACCTCATCCCCGCACTTTTCAACGTGCGTGGGTTCGGTCCTCCATCCAGTGTTACCTGGACTTCAACCTGGACATGGGTAGGTCACCTGGTTTCGGGTCTACGACCACATACTACATTCGCCCTATTCAGACTCGCTTTCGCTGCGGCTCCGTCTTCTCAACTTAACCTCGCATGTAATCGTAACTCGCCGGTTCATTCTACAAAAGGCACGCCATCACCCGTTAATGGGCTCTGACTACTTGTAGGCACACGGTTTCAGGAACTATTTCACTCCCCTTCCGGGGTGCTTTTCACCTTTCCCTCACGGTACTGGTTCACTATCGGTCACTAGGGAGTATTTAGCCTTGGGAGATGGTCCTCCCTGCTTCCGACGGGATTTCACGTGTCCCGCCGTACTCAGGATCCACTCTGGAGGGAACGAAGTTTCAACTACAGGGCTTTTACCTTCTCTGGCCGGCCTTTCCAGACCTGTTCATTTACCTCATTCCTTTGTAACTCCGTGTAGAGTGTCCTACAACCCCAAGAGGCAAGCCTCTTGGTTTGGGCTAATCCCGTTTCGCTCGCCGCTACTCAGGGAATCGCGTTTGCTTTCTCTTCCTCCGGGTACTTAGATGTTTCAGTTCCCCGGGTCTGCCTTCTCTACCCTATGTATTCAGGTAAAGATACTGTTCCATTACGAACAGCGGGTTCCCCCATTCGGAAATCTCCGGATCAAAGCTTACTTACAGCTCCCCGAAGCATATCGGTGTTAGTCCCGTCCTTCATCGGCTCCTAGTGCCTAGGCATTCACCGTGCGCCCTTTCTAACTTAACCTTGTTCGGTCAATGATAAGCTTCACATCTCTTCGTCAGCTCCGTCACTGTGCTCCTCACGTACAAACTACGTACGTTCCGGTGCTCGTTCTGTCGCTTCCTCGACCTGTTCGCTTCTCATTGCCCTCACGATTTTTATCGTGATTGGTTTTTACTCTATTAAATAATAGAGAGAAATACTAAAATGGCGATTACTCGGTTTTTCTTCTTCTTTCATTATCTAGTTTTCAAGGAACGAGGCTACTGACTTCAATCACATCGTGAATAAGCTTCTTAGATAAAGCTTCGTGCTGCCTTGCGACGAGCTGAAGAATTACTTCCTCGAATAGGCTGTGGCGCAGGAGCAAATACTCTTTACATTCACGAATCAATATAAAGTTAAGCAGCTATTTCATCTTACTTACGCAAGATAATTAAGAGAGATTGTTCTCTCAAAACTGAACGAACAAATGACGTCTTTTTATGAAGTTTCTACTTCATTTTCCTTAGAAAGGAGGTGATCCAGCCGCACCTTCCGATACGGCTACCTTGTTACGACTTCACCCCAATCATCTGTCCCACCTTAGGCGGCTGGCTCCAAAAGGTTACCCCACCGACTTCGGGTGTTACAAACTCTCGTGGTGTGACGGGCGGTGTGTACAAGGCCCGGGAACGTATTCACCGCGGCATGCTGATCCGCGATTACTAGCGATTCCGGCTTCATGCAGGCGAGTTGCAGCCTGCAATCCGAACTGAGAATGGTTTTATGGGATTGGCTTAACCTCGCGGTCTCGCAGCCCTTTGTTCCATCCATTGTAGCACGTGTGTAGCCCAGGTCATAAGGGGCATGATGATTTGACGTCATCCCCACCTTCCTCCGGTTTGTCACCGGCAGTCACCTTAGAGTGCCCAACTGAATGCTGGCAACTAAGATCAAGGGTTGCGCTCGTTGCGGGACTTAACCCAACATCTCACGACACGAGCTGACGACAACCATGCACCACCTGTCACTCTGTCCCCCGAAGGGGAAAGCCCTATCTCTAGGGTTGACAGAGGATGTCAAGACCTGGTAAGGTTCTTCGCGTTGCTTCGAATTAAACCACATGCTCCACCGCTTGTGCGGGCCCCCGTCAATTCCTTTGAGTTTCAGCCTTGCGGCCGTACTCCCCAGGCGGAGTGCTTAATGCGTTTGCTGCAGCACTAAGGGGCGGAAACCCCCTAACACTTAGCACTCATCGTTTACGGCGTGGACTACCAGGGTATCTAATCCTGTTCGCTCCCCACGCTTTCGCGCCTCAGTGTCAGTTACAGACCAGAAAGTCGCCTTCGCCACTGGTGTTCCTCCACATCTCTACGCATTTCACCGCTACACGTGGAATTCCACTTTCCTCTTCTGCACTCAAGTTCCCCAGTTTCCAATGACCCTCCCCGGTTGAGCCGGGGGCTTTCACATCAGACTTAAGGAACCACCTGCGCGCGCTTTACGCCCAATAATTCCGGACAACGCTTGCCACCTACGTATTACCGCGGCTGCTGGCACGTAGTTAGCCGTGGCTTTCTGGTTAGGTACCGTCAAGGTACCGGCAGTTACTCCGATACTTGTTCTTCCCTAACAACAGAGTTTTACGATCCGAAAACCTTCATCACTCACGCGGCGTTGCTCCGTCAGACTTTCGTCCATTGCGGAAGATTCCCTACTGCTGCCTCCCGTAGGAGTCTGGGCCGTGTCTCAGTCCCAGTGTGGCCGATCACCCTCTCAGGTCGGCTACGCATCGTGGCCTTGGTGAGCCGTTACCTCACCAACTAGCTAATGCGCCGCGGGCCCATCTGTAAGTGATAGCTAAAGCCATCTTTCAGCTTTTCCTCATGGGAGGAAAAGAGTTATCCGGTATTAGCTCCGGTTTCCCGAAGTTATCCCCGTCTTACAGGCAGGTTGCCCACGTGTTACTCACCCGTCCGCCGCTAACTTTTGGGAGCAAGCTCCCAAAAGTTCGCTCGACTTGCATGTATTAGGCACGCCGCCAGCGTTCGTCCTGAGCCAGGATCAAACTCTCCAATAAGATGAGACTTCCTTCGCGGGATGTTTTTCCCCGAGATGGTTAGTCGAATCAATCGGGTATTTACGGGCAGTTATCCGCAAGGATATTACTGCGCGTTAATACGCGATAAAGAGTGAGTTGATTAGCTCATAAATTGTCTTTTCAAAAAAGACTAAAGAATAACGTTGACGTTTTTGTTCGTTCAGTTTTCAAAGAACAAGGCAACTAACTTCAATCACATCATGAATAACCTTCTTCGAATCTACTTCGTGCAGCCTTGCGACGAGCTAAGGAGTTACACCCTCGAGTAATCTACGGCGCAGGAGCAATGAAACTATTCAATCTGCAATCAATTTTAGTAAGTTGTGTTTACTCTATCGCCCAGAAGCGACTTTCTTAATATATCATCTTTCGCATTTGACGTCAACACTTTTTTAAAAAATATTTAACGTGTCAGCAGCGACTTTTAACAATATACCAACTTATTAATTTCTAGTCAATATGTTTTTAAGTTTATTTTTCTTCTTATAAAAAATCACCTGTTTGTTCTATTATTTACTGCCCTCTTATTTTTATTGATGGCAATTGAATTTTTAGAATATACATACTATAGTGGTAATTAATCTATTGATGATAGGAGTGCTGAAAATTGCAAGTTGAAATGGATTCCGCATCAAAAATGTGGATTGAATCAAAAGGCCGGCAACTAACCGTAAAAATATTAGAGGTAAGCTCTTGCTGTGCTCCTAGTGTTCAAGAGGTGGTTGCTGTACCAGGCAGACCAAAAACCTTACATCAATTTAACGAGCTAATGATCGACAATTTATCCATCTATATACAGAAAACTCTTTACGAACATAAAAAACTTTCTCTTACGTTATCTGGCTTTAGTTTTCTAAAATCGATTTCAGCAAAGCTTCAGTAATTCGTACTCTGATACTCAAGGTTTACATGAACAAACTTAAACATTCCTAATTGATAAGAAAAATGGGCATCTTATCGGTCGATTTCCCGATGCAAGATGCCCATTTTTATTGAACCCAAATATTCACTCTCTTTTAGATATATATTTATCTTTTAAGCTACCTCAGCTTTTGAACGTTCCACTAATTCTGCTTGTGGAATCTTCCATAAATTCGTCCATTTAATGATAGCCGTTACAATAATGACTACACCAAGTGCAAGCATGATAATTGAAAGAATTCCATTTAATACGTTGAAACCAGCGCTGTCTGCATTTAAGTAAACATTTCTAACCATCCAAATACCTGCTACATTTACAGTCACATAAAGATAAGCAAGTGGGATTAGACATGTCAGCATGTACCAGCGTTTATCCGCAATTTTTAGTACTACCGTCGCTCCGATGATGAGTCCAATTGAAGCCATTAATTGATTGGATACGCCAAATAATGCCCAGACGGAGCTTATGTCCCCCGAATAGAGAAGGTATCCCCAAACAAAGCAGGCTAAAGCACTGGCAACAATATTCGCACCCATCGAATCTGTTCGTTTTAATGGTTTTATAAAATCTCCCAAGAAATCCTGGATGAGATAACGGGAAACCCTTGTTCCAGAATCTATCGCAGTCAATATAAAGACTGCCTCAAAGAGGATGACAAATTGATAGAAATACGATGCCATTTTTTCGAAAATTGGAATCTCGGTAAAAATGTATGTCATTCCTACTGCAAGTGTAACTGCCCCACCAGTTCTTCCTTCAAGGTCCATGCCAATTTCTTCGCTAAGCTTTGCTAAATTGACGGTTTCCATACCTAAAGCTTCAAATTTCTCAGGCGTTGAATTAATAGCAAAATAATCTCCTGGCTGAAGAGATACCGCTGCAATTAATGCCATTACTGCAACTAAGCACTCTACAAGCATAGCTCCGAAAGCTACCCCTTTTGCATCGCTCCAACGATTAATTAGCTTCGGAGTTGTACCTGATCCAACAAATGCATGGAAACCAGAAATGGCACCACACGCGATTGTAATGGAAACGAATGGCCAGACTGGGCCAGCAATAATTGGGCCACCGCCATTAATGAACTCTGTAAACGCTGGAAACTGAACAGAAGGATTTACAATAAATACCCCTATAATTAACGCTACGAATACACCGATCTTCATAAATGTACTTAAATAATCACGAGGAGCTAGCAATAGCCACACTGGCAGTGCTGCTGCAAAAAAAGCGTAAATTGGTAATAAAAGTGCAAGAGTGCTTTTTTCTAAAGTTAAAAAGTCGCCAAATGCTGTACCTTGAATATTTGGCCCTAATAAAATCGCGAGCATAATTAAAGAAAAGCCAACAATTGTCGCAATCTTTAAGTTTCCGGTCTTTTTATGATACAACCCAACACCCATTGCGATCGGAATGGTAATACCTACTGCAAAGGTGCCCCATGGATTTCTTTCTAGTGCACTTAATACAACGAGCGACAATCCTGCCATTGTTATCGTAATAATGAACAGCATTGCTAAGCCTGCACAAAACCCTGCAACAGGACCAAGCTCTTCTTTCGCAACTTCTGATAATGATTTCCCATCTCTACGCATAGAGGCAAAGAGAACGACCAAATCGTGGACGGCTCCTCCGATAACAGCACCAATTAAAAGCCAAAGCAAACCAGGTAAATACCCGAATTGTGCTGCTAAAATTGGTCCAACTAACGGCCCCGCCGCAGCAATTGCCGCAAAATGGTGACCAAATGCAACCCATTTATTCGTGGGCACATAATCTTTACCGTCCCCCAATTTATGAGCCGGAGTCGGTTTTGAGTCATCTAGTTTCAAAACCTTCGCTGCTATAAATGTTCCGTACAAACGATAAGCAATTAATAGAATACAAATAGAGCCAACAACAATTGTAATTGCATTCATTTTCCTTCCCCCTGTATTTAATGATTACTTTACTATCATACAAAAATGAAAGGGTATACATCCCATTTCTAGGATAAAGCACACTAAATTGGGGGTGAATTACAAAAAACGAATCATGAAATGCAAAAATGATAAACTAATCGGATAATTCAGAAATTTAAAACTTGTTTTAACTGCTTTACATAAGTACGACTGACTGGAACTTTTGAACCATCCTTCATCGTTAAATTATGTGTAGCATTAAACCACGGTTCAATTTCGATGACATGGTCTAAATTGACAATAAAACTGCGGTGAATGCGTAAAAATTGTAGTGCATTCAACTTTTTTTCCATAACAACAAGAGCCTCGCTCACTTTATATTCGTGCTCCATCGTTTTTATCATGCATTTTCCATTCACATACTCCAAATACAGAATGTCATCATATGTTAATAGGATAATTCTTTCCTCTACATGGACCGCAATTTTTCCATTTCTTTCATATTTATAAAAAGTAGGATAAGTTCGCTCATTCTCAGTGCCAATTTTCTTTATCGTATTTATTTTATTGAGCAATTTTTCAATTCGATCTTCATCAATCGGCTTCAATAAATAATCTAATGCGTTTGATTCAAATGCTTGCAGAGCGTACTCATCATAAGCAGTGGCAAAAATAATGGCTGGTGCAGGATCAAGCGTTTGTAATTGGTTAGCTAGACTTAATCCGTTATCTTCAGCAAGTTCAATATCAAGGAAAACAAGGTCAGGTTTAAGTAGAGGAATATTGGCAAATGCATCCTCGACATTATCACTCTCGCCGATTATGTCTACTTGTTTATTTCGATTTAGTAAATATTTCAGCTCATCTCTTGCTAAAGGTTCATCATCGACTATATACGCTTTCAACATCTCGTTCATAAACTCCTTTATTGTCGAGCGGGATGGAAATTGTTACAGTTGTCCCATTGTCCATTTGACTTTTTATTGTAAAGCTTGCTTGACCACTATATATTCCTTTTAAACGCTCGCTAATATTATAAATTGCCGTACCGTTTCCCTTTGCAGAATTCACGACTTGCTTACCAAGTTGCTCAATCTTATCCTTCGAAATGCCTTTGCCATTATCTGCAACAATGATGTGCAGCTTATTGTTCTCACTATAAATTCGAATAAGAATTTTCCCTTTGACACCTCTTCTCGGTAAACCATAATTAACCGCATTTTCGACTAATGGCTGCAATGTAAATGGAGGGATGAGTACTTTATCGCCAATTGGTTCAATTTGGAAAACAATGAAGAATTTATTTGGAAACCGTGTTTGCTCTAAAGAGAGATATGCCTTAACATTTTCTAATTCCTTCTCCAAAGGGATGAGCATTTGTCTCGCTCCCTGCAGGTTGCTCCGGAAAAAGGAACTTAGCTCTAGCAATAAAGTGCGGGCTTTTTCGGCATCTGTGCGGCATAAGGCTAAAATGGTATTAAGACTGTTAAATAAAAAATGTGGATGAATTTGCACTTGTAAGGCTTTAATTTCTGCATCCTTTAATAGCTTCGCTTGCCGTTCCGCCTCTGCAAGTTCAAGCTGGGTAGAAAATAAATTAGCAAGGCCTTCTGCCAATTGCTGCTGTACTTGATCTAACTTTTCAGCATCGGTATAGTACATTTTTAATGTTCCTACTATTTCACTTTTCACCCTTAAAGGGAGAACGATTGCCGCTTCTAAAGGGCAATTGCGATGATAGCAAGAAATTTCCTTCTTTGTCTTTGCAACGACAATCTCACCTCGTTCAAGTACCTTCATTGTTAAACCAGTCACAGGCTTTGTTGAAGGAAGATGGTGCTCTGAAGCAGCCCCTATATGAGCAAGAATTTGATGATCATTTGTAATGGCAACTGCATCAGCATTCGACAGCTTCAACATAATCTCTGATATTTCTTTACATGAATGACTGTTTAAACCTTGTCGGAAGAAAGGCAATGTTTGGTCGGCAATATAGAAAGCTTGGTTCGTCTGATTTGCGCGTGTGCGTTCCTCATCGAGTTTAATAGATTGAATCATAAACATAAAAAGTAGTGTTCCAAAACCATTGAGAAAAATCATCGGGAGACCAATAACTTGAACAAGCGCCCATGCTTGTTCAAACGGTTTTGCGGCCACAAGAATAATGAGCATCTGAATCGCTTCTAGCGTCATCCCAATGACAACAGCAAAAGAAACTGTAATCTTTTTGCCAACCTGTTTGCGCTTTCTCCCTAAATATCCAGCAACAATACCAGCTAGAATAGTAGAAATGGAACAAGAAAAGGCTGTAAAACCACCGAGTAGAAAACGGTGCACACTCGCAAGAAGCCCAGCACCGATGCCGACTACGGGGCCACCTAATAATCCGCCAATAATAATGCCCATTACTCTTGTATTGGCTAATGCACTATCAGCACCTATTTCGGAAACCCAGCCAACTTGGTGAATGTTTGTTTGACTAATTTCTACACCTGTATAATTACTAATAATACCAAAGGTCCCAAACAGTAGAATGAGCTTAATTTTCTCACTCATCGTATGCTCATTTTGTACAATTTGGCGAAATGATTTCATATGCGAAAGTAAATAGGCGACAATTACGATAATACCGACCTTTTCCAACATCATCGGAAGCAAGTGTAACATTCTCATCTATCCTTTAACTTCATCATTTGAACCTTAACTTTTTGACGTAGACAAAGCCTTCTATTTTCATTTAATTATAAAGAAAATTGCGAATTTACAATAGACTATATGCAAAAATATATTATTTTTCCCCGAATAAATCAATTCTTCTCCTTCCCCGACCGACTATTAAGGATGTAATGATGACATTCTCGAGGTGGAGCTACACGTTTAAACAAGGAAAATAAGATTTTATATCTCTCTTCCATCGCTCTTTTGACAATATGATCAATACGACCGTCTTTTAAGTCAAATAAGATTTCATCCATTTCTCTCTTTATTAAATATTGCATTTCCTTCGTTTCTTTTTGATTAATCAATAGTCCTAACATGAGATAACTCCTTTATTTTTTTATCATTTTTGTAGTATTTTCCATTTGAAAATGTTTTATGAATGTGTTATTTAAATCATGAATAGAAAAATTCAGCATAAGATTAAGACAAGGAGTGATTTGGACGAGGTGAAATAAAGATGAATTTCTTTTTAATTTTAAATGGCAAGTCAATCAAACAGTTTGCATTAATTGTCACAGCTGCTTTTTTCGCAGCGTGGGTTTTGTACATTGGAAATTTCAGTTATATACCTGTTTTTTCTGCAAAGGACAAACCTAAAGCGATCTATAAAGGGGAGAAAGACTTAGCGCTTACCTTTAATATCGGTTGGGGAGATGAAAAAGCAGAACCCATTCTTGATATTTTAAAAAAGGAAAAGATTAAAACAGCTACCTTCTTCCTTGCTGGATCATGGGCGGAGCGTCACCCTGATCTTGTTGCACGAATCGTAAAAGATGGCTATGAAATCGGAATGCTCGGCTACAATTATGTTGATTATTCAGAGCTGGAAGAGGCAAAAATTAGACAAGATTTAGCAAAAGCACAAGTAGTCTTTCATAAGTTAAATGTAAAAGAGATTAAGCTCGTTCGTGCACCTACAGGACACTTTGACCAAAAAACATTAAAAATTGCGGAAAGATTAGGGCTAACCGTCGTCCATTGGAGTATTGATTCTAAAGACTGGACCAATCCTGGGGTTGAAGTGATTACACGTAATATTGCCAAAGCGAAGAAAGGGGATATTGTTCTGCTCCATGCTTCTGACTCTGCAAAGCAAACAGCAAAAGCCTTACCTGAAATTGTTCAGGACATAAGGAAGAGTGGATTAAAGCTCGTTACCGTTTCAGAAATGATTGCAAATGCGGAAGCAAAAACGACTGAAATTAAGTGATCTTTATTGTAAGCTTTGTTCTAAAAAAACAAGCCGACCAATTATTTGGCCGGCTTGTTTTCAACTCTTTGTAGTCTTAATTCTCGTTGTTTTTGTGAGCTTACATTCAGTTTTTGAAGAATAAGTAGTTGATATGCGTTACATATTACTAATGGATAAATCATTAAATAAAGCCAACTTTCCTCATTCACTCTTAATGCTGGCATCCACTCTATCGTCGTAACAACAACCATAAAAAAGATAGCTGGTATAAATGCCTGCTTGTTCGTAAGCTTTGCCTTCATTGCCGCACTAACAATTCCCACTACTAAAATAAAACTAGCAATTAAAATATAGGACAGAAGACTGTCTCCTTTTTCGGCAAATACTTTGTAACGAAAATAAACTAAGTCAAATAATACAAATAAAATTAAAATCACTTGCACAGAATTCCATAATGATTTAAAAATCCCAAGCCCGAAACGATGAATCGTTAAGTATGCAAAAAAGCCCATTTGGCTAATGACACTAAAGATTAAACCAACACCAAACAACCAAAATAAAACCGATAAAATTTGCAGCAATTCAACATTTGCAAATAATGACTGGTACTCTTTCCAGCGAACTAAAAATCCAACAATTCCAGTAGTAATACCGCCAACTAACAAAGTAGAAAAAAATAACTTTACCCAATTACGGCTAGTCAATTTACTTTTCCTCCATAGTGTTCAAATTCGCCTTGACGTATTTACACCCAGATTTTACTTAACTTCCTTAATCATATCCGAATAAAATCTGGTTCCTTCGCCGGAGGCTTGAATAAAGATTAACAATCATTCCTTTATGATTGTACCAACCTAAGTTTGAAAAATCTAGGTATTGTATTTCAAGTGCATAATATTTGCTTGTTTTCTTCATTCTAATAAGAAAAGCGGAAGTGCCTTGTTAAGCGACGTATGGACTGGACTGACCTCGACTGAGATAAAGGAAACACGACGAGTGATAGGATTCACAGGCTAATAACGCCACGTCCTGTGGCAACGCCTGCGCTAGCACATCCTGTGCGTCGCGATGTTGACTTATCGTAGGGAGAGGGAGGGAAGTTCACTAGTCGCTAGGCACTGTAGCTAGACAGTTCTCAAACTTTAAGAACTAATATTCTTATTCCTAAGGATCTCTGAAAGGAGCTTCAATATGCTTAAAAAGCCCTTTTTGCTCCTGCCATTATTGCTAATATTTCTTGTTACTGGCTGTGCTGGTCGAAGTGAATCAAGCAACCAAATGGATTACGAGCAAACAAAGAAAATGGTTGTCGATATTCTCAAAACAGATGATGGAAAAAAAGCGATAAAGGAACTAATGGCTGATGACAAAATAAAAGAACATCTTGTCATGGACCACGCGATTGTTGCTGACACAATTGAAAAAACATTAACATCAGAAAAAGGTACGGATTTTTGGAAAAAATCATTTGAGGATCCGAAGTTTGCCAAAAGTGTTGCCAAAAGCATGCAAAAGGAAAATAAACAGCTACTTAAAGAATTAATGAAGGATCCTGAATATCAAGGTATGATGGTCGATGTATTACAAGATCCTGAGCTAGAAAAAGAAGTAATAAAAATATTAAAAGGCAAAAAGTATAAAGAACATTTGCAGAAAGCGATTACCGACACATTCGAAAGTCCTCTCTACAAAGCGAAGATTCAAGATATTCTTCTTAAAGCTGCAGAAGAAGTGAAGTCGGGAGAAAAGGGTGGCGGTGGAAAAGAAGGTGGTGAAGGGGAGTCAGGCGGTGGAAAAGGCGGCGAGCAACAGGCTGGTACCTCCTAAAAAAGGAAAACCTCTTCTCATTTTTAAGAAGAGGTTTTCCTTTTATTTATCCTTCTAATGCACGAACAACTTTTTCAGCAATTTCGCCATAGATTTTTCCGAGCTTATGATCATCTTGGTATACAGATGGAGCAAAATCATCTTCATCCCAATCTGGTTGTCCAAGCGGTAATTGGCCTAAGACGTTTGTCCGCAGCTCATCAGCCAATTTATCTCCTCCGCCTTGACCGAATACATACTCTTTCTCGCCAGTTAATTTGCTTTCAAAATAGGCCATATTTTCGATTACGCCGAGAATTTCATGATCAGTTTTTAAAGCCATTGCCCCTGCACGTGCAGCAACGAATGCCGCTGTAGGATGTGGGGTTGTCACGATAATTTCCTTACAAGCAGGAAGCATTGTATGAACATCTAACGCAACATCCCCAGTTCCTGGAGGCAAATCTAGTAATAAATAATCTAATTCGCCCCACTCGACTTCACTAAAGAAGCTATTCAGCATTTTTCCAAGCATTGGGCCTCTCCAAATAATTGGAGCATTATCTTCAACGAAAAAGCCCATTGAAATAACCTTCACCCCAAAACGCTCAACCGGAATAATCCTTTCACCTCTTACAACTGGACGAGTTGTAATTCCCATCATATCAGGCACACTAAATCCATAAATATCCGCATCGATCAAGCCGACTTTTTTACCTAGTCTTGCTAAAGATACAGCTAAGTTAACAGAAACCGTTGATTTTCCAACTCCCCCTTTACCGCTCGCAATCGCAATAAAGGAAGTTTTGCTGTTAGGAGAAAGCAAACCATTATCTTCTTGAGCAGCAGGACGATGCTCCTCTAATACAGATTCAGGTAGTTCAGCAAAACGAATGCCAACAGTTGCTGCTCCCGCTTCTTTTAAGAGAGTGACGATCTTTGTTTGAAGCTGAAGTTGTTCAGCTGTCCCTGTTTTTGCCACTAATATTTTTACACTAACATGATCTTTTTCCGCTTTAACCTTTACTTCTTCAACTGCATTAAGCTCACCTAACGTTTTATGTATAAATGGTTCTTCGATTCCATTTAAAATGTCTCTAATATTTTGTTCATTTAACATAAATAACCACCTGCCCTTTTGAATGAATTCGTTTTCAAAATTAAGTATAGCACAATGTTTGTACGCTACTGTTAATTCTATCACACCTTATTAGAAAAGCGGAAGCGCTCCGCTTAGCGACGTATGGACCGGACTGACCTCAACTGAGATAAAGGAAACACGACGAGGGGAGGAAGTTCACTAGGCGCTGGAGGCTGGAGCTAGACATTTCTCTAACTTCAAAGCATTAAAATCTTCCTACAAAAAAAGATGCCTATCTAGCATCTTTCATTCCTCTTCAACTAAATCTTTTTCACTTGAAAAATAACGTAATATCCCTGTATAAATTGAAGCAGCAACTTTATCCTGATAGTCTTCCTTCTTCAAGTTTGCACGTTCGGCTGGATTTGATAAAAAGCCTATCTCAACTAATGAGCCGGGAATATCTGCATTTTTCAATATATAAACTTCATTTAAGATCTTTGCCTTGCGAGTCGTATTTTCTAAATTTCGTCTCAGCTCATCTTGAATAAATTTCGCCGCTCTTCCATTTTCATCGAGACGAGTTGTATAAAAGGTTTGCGCCCCGCTCCATCTTGGAGACGGTATGGCATTTAAATGAATACTAATAAAAAACTCAGCCCCTGAAGTGTTAATCATTTCTAGCCTTTTTTTCAAATCCTCCACTTTTCTGCGGCTATAGCCCCGCGTACCATCTGGAGCTAAATCTCGATCATCTTCCCTCGTCATAAGGACAAGCGCACCCTGCTGTTGTAGATAATCACGCACTTTCAATGAAACTTCCAGAGCAATTTCTTTCTCAAGAGCATTCTTATCACCGGCTCCGCCATCAGGTCCACCATGACCTGGGTCAAGCAAAATGATCTTTCCTGTTAATGGCAAGTTCCATGACTCCCATGAATCATTATCAGTAAAGTCGTATTGTAAAATGAAAAATAAAACGATTAGTCCAATAGCAAATCCCCAAGTTTTAAGTTTCTTTTTCATACTGCTCTTCATTCCTCCCGCTCGTCTCACTTTAATATATGGGACAAGTTGGCGTTGTAGAACAAAAAAAGAAGTGAAGAACCTTGATTAAAATTAGGTGCTTCACTTCTTTCACATTTGCATTTTAAAGTCTTTCGCTTCTGTTTGTATTTTTACGTACTACGGCAAAAAATAAAATAAGTTGGACAAGAACGATAAATATAAATAAAATGCCCCAAATGATAGATGATATCATTTTTAATTCAGGCGTTTGCGTGATGCCAGCTGCGTCAACTCCGCGCATAGTAATAAAAAGTGCGCCCCCTGCAAAAATGACAAGCCACACAACATTTAATAGCCACCATATTTTCTTTTTCATACATAAGCCCCTTTAATCATAGTCATCAACTTTTAATAACGTTTACTACAATGAAAAAGTTTCAAAGAGCTCATTTGTTTCCTCTTGTTATCTGCAACATGTACGAGCGTGGCTGTTCTCTTACTTCAAAAAATAATACCCTTCTTTAAAAAGAACTTGGCGTTCGCCAAATTCCTTTGGTGAATGCGCAAGTTTCTTATGTGGATAGAATACGTTTAGAAATGTACCCTCTTAGTGCAGCTTTAATCTATGCCTTCGCTGCCCATTTTGGTACCCTTCCATAAATAAGCTCAAAACAAATTCCTCACATGCGTAATAAAGCGATTCACTCATAACACCTTCTTCACCATTACACCAGTACAAGAAAAAATGATATAGAGTATCGATGAGATGTCGTTCCTCATTTCTACAGCGATATCGAACATCATCGATTGACTCTCCATAACGACCAAAACGACTAAAATGCGCCCCTAATAAATACGCTTCAATCGCAACATCATAACAAGCTTCCTCAACTCCTGCATTCATCAACAACCCATGTACTAAACGCGATGAGCCAAAATAGTGCTGCACTTTCTCTTTTAAACCTTTTATCGAAATGTCTCTTAAAACGGATCGCTCATAATTAATTTGCTTTTCTCTTCTCTTTTCTGTAAAGGTTGTTATTACATTCATTGCATTTCACCTCTTGTAAGATAGTCTATATCGACAGTAAGAGAGAAATACAAAAAACGGTGTTGCTTTCGGCTGCCAATTTTTATCGAAAATGATGGATTCTGCATGATCATCCAATATTCGAATTATCATCACAAAGCGTTGGACAAGAACCTGTCCCCAAGTCGGCCATTCATCTACTATTTCGTGCATCACTATCGAAGGCCCATATCGACTCATAAATACGTTCCTTATCAAAACTTGACCTGTATTTATTGATAAAAATTCGATGATTTCAAATTCTTTTTTTTAAATGAAATTTGCGTATTTTTGTAATATACAACCCGCTCTCCGTAATCAATCACAATATCACCGCTAAATTTCGCTTTCGATTTTCTTTGTTTTCTTGTTTCACGCCGCAAATGTGCCGCAACTCTTGCAAAGAGAATAAAAGGGCTTGCACATTACATTTTCTGTGCAAGCCCTTTTATCTCAACTATTTTTTAACGCGATTGCTTGATCTAATACTTTATTTCCTTGCAGCATCCCATATGCCATCTGATTAATAATATCTACTTTAATTCCTTTCGGCTCTAACTGTTGTCTTATATTTTTTTCTAAATAGCGTACTTGTGGGCCAATTAAGACAACATCAAGGTTGTCTAAATGATTTTTTAGCTGTGCTTCACTAACTGCCGTTATGTCTGCTTCGATATTACGTTCTTGTGAGGATTCAATCATTTTCTTTACGAGCATAGAAGTAGACATGCCTGCAGAACAAACAAGGATGATTTTCAATTATTTCCCCTCCTCAATCGCCTTCATTCTTTCATACATGTCGATCATTTCATTTGCCAGATCTTTCACAGTCATGGCAGTCATTAAATGGTCTTGTGCATGAACGAGGATAACGGTCACATCATTCTTCTGTCCACTCGCTTCCGATTGGATAAGCTTTGTTTGAACCTGATGTGCCTCAACAAATTCATTGTTGGCTGCTTCGATTTTTTCACGTGCTGCTTTGAAATCATATTCTTTCGCTAAACCGATAGCTTCCATTGCATATGAACGTGCATTCCCTGCATGCAAAATAATCGTAAAAGATAGCATTTGAATTTCTTCGGTCGTCTCCATCATAAAATTGGCTCCCTTTATCCATTAGTATCTGTTAAGTTTAGCAACAAGTTATTAAACATCCTTTGTATTTTCTTCTACTGCAACTGTTTCTTTCGACTTCAAATTAAAAGTACGTGCGCCAATCATAACGAAAGGAATATAAATAATGGTTGCGACCGCAAGATTGAATAATTGCAAAACGATTCCTCTCCAGCTGCCTCCCGTCACTAAGTAGCCGCTTAGTATCGGTGGTGTCGACCATGGCACCATGGCAACTGTTTTTGGGACAAGGCCTACTGCAAGCGCAAAATAAGAAATGATCGTTAATAAGACAGGAACGAGAATAAACGGAATTAACATAGCTGGGTTTAAAACAATTGGCAAACCAAAAATCACAGGCTCGTTAATATTGAATAATCCTGCAGGTGCTGCTAATTTCGTGACCTCCCGGTATGGGTGCTTTTGCGCTTTTCTCACGACAATAAGGATGGCAATGAATAAAGCAATTGTTGTTCCTGAACCACCCATATAAACAAACGTATCAAAGAACGGTTTTGTTACAATATTTGGTACATCAAATGCAGACATACCGTCTTGGAATAAGCTTAAATTCTTTTCGAGTAAAGGTAAATATAATGGCTCGATAACGGCGCCAATAATGTTTGAACCATGCAAACCAAAGAACCATAGTAAGTGATTAAGAAACGCAACGATCATAGCAGCCGGTAATGTATTACCTAAACCTTGTAACGGTTCTTGAATTACTTTGAAAATGACTTCAAAAATACTCGTTTCTGCAAAAACAGCCATAAGCGCTTGGAAGAGTCCGACAAGCAATAAAATAATCATACCTGGAATAAGAGCAGTAAAGGATCTCGCGACTCCATCAGGAACACCTTCAGGCATTTTTATCGTTAATTTTGCTTGAACTAAAAGCCTAAACAATTCGGTTACAAGTAAAGATAGAATAATAGCAATAAAAAGGCCCTGTGAACCTAACCATGCAAAGCTTAAGCCGAAATCTGGTGTTACAGGAACGAGAATAATATAAGAAGCAGCTGATATTAATCCAGCTGATAGACCATCCACTTCATAAGATTTTGCTAAATTATACGCAATTGAAAATGAAATGAGCAGTCCGATAGCAGCAAAGGTTCCATTCCAAATACTGCCCCCAACCTTTTGCCAATTTCCTTCCCCGAAAATACCATTGAACACTTCAACAAGCTTGAAGTCACCTAATGGTGGAAAATTATTAAATAGAACGGCAAGTGAACCAATAATAATTAAAGGCATGATTGCAACAAAACCATCACGAATAGCAACTAAATGGCGTTGTGCTCCAATGCGTCCAGCAATTTCAATAAATTTTTGCATAAATTATTTCCCCCTATTAATTAAATTGTGGTAAATAAAATTTATGTGCCTCCAACAGCTCATCAAGCAAAGCTTTACTGCGCTTTTCGTCTGCAATTAATGGATTCATGACAAAAGCTGTATACGCATCGTTGTAGTCACCAGTTATCGCCGCATGGATGACTTGTTCTTCGAACGCTTTCATTTGATAAATAATTCCTTTTATTGACGTTGGCAAGGAACCAACAGCAATAGGCTTTGGACCATCTTTTGTTATAACACTATTGACCTCAATAACGGCATCATTCGGAAGCTCTGGAATAGCTCCTAAATTCAATGTGTTGACCGTTTGCACATCCCCCCTATTATTATAAATTGAGTCCATCAAGCTGCACGCTACATCACTGTAATAAGCACCTCCCCGTTTTTCTAACTCCTTTGGCTTTTCTTGTAATGCAGGATTTTTATATATATTAAATAATGACTCCTCTAGCTTTTGAACAATCTCTGCCCTTGTTCCATTTTCCTTAAATGCTTGCAAATCCTTTTCCAATGTATCTCTCGTTTGAAAATAATATTGATGATATGGATTTGGTAAGAGCCGCATTGACTCAATAAATGTCTTTGACCAGCCAAGACTCACTATATTTGCAGGAGAATAATCTAAACCATTCGATAACTTATTCAACACTTCCTCTGTGCGATCAATTCCATTTACAAGCACCTTTTTGCCAAATACGAAATGATTCATGCCAACAAACTCAATTTGTACAGCTTCTGGTGCAACACCTAATATTTCAGCTGTTGAATAGCGCATATTGAATGGAATATTGCAAACTCCGACGACTTTTTTATGGGGGGAATGCTTGATTAACGCTTCAGTAACCATTCCCGCCGGATTTGTAAAATTAATGATCCATGCATTTGGACAAATTCTCTGAACATCCTTCGCTAGCTCGATTAGAACAGGAATGGTTCGAAATGCTTTCAATATTCCCCCTGCCCCATTCGTTTCCTGGCCAATAAAGCCGTGGCTTAGCGGAATTCTTTCATCCTTCGAACGCGCCTCTAATCCACCTACTCGTATTTGGGTAGAAACAAAGTCAGCATTTTGAAGTGCTTTCTCTCTATCCAATGTCCAAGTTACATGAATAGGTTTCTTCGATTTCTCAATCATTCTTTTTGCCAAATCGCCAATAATGTCAAGCTTGTATTTCCCTTCATTAATATCAACTAAGACCATTTCACTTACAGGAAAAGAATCATGACGACGAATAATCCCCTCAATAATTTCAGGTGTATAGCTAGAACCTCCACCAACAATTACTAATTTTAATCCCATTTCGGTCAGACTCCTTATTTTATAATGTAAACGCTTATATTTTGTTTTATATATATATTCTGACTATTACAAAATAATGTATCATACAATTAATTAGTTGTCCATACAAATAATAATTGTATTAATATTTGTTACTACATTTAAAGATATTGTTATTATTTGTACTATCTTGTAAACTTTATTTATAAAATCCTTTAAGGAGTTTACAAATGGAGAAAAATCAATCATTACACGCTTTTATTAAAGAAGAACTGCTCAACCGGATAAAATCAAAAAAATATAAAACAGGTGAACAAATTCCTACAGAGCTAGACCTTTGCAAGGATTTTGATGTTAGTCGAACAACCGTTAGAACCGCATTAAACCAGCTGACAATGGAAGGTTATTTAGTCCGTCACCAAGGAAGAGGAACATATGTTGCCGATCCAAAAGTAAGCCAAACCCTTTCACATACCGTTAAACGCTACAGTGATCAAGTAGCGATCCAAGGAAAAAAAGCAAATATCACATTACTTAGCATCAATGTCATTCCCGCAAATGACATTTTGCAACAATCATTAGAAGTTGCTCTTAACGATCCCATTCAACGAATTGAAAGAGTTCGTAAAGCAAATGACGAACCTACCCAATATGAAATTGCCTATATTCCTTGGGATGTTGCACCAGGGATCACAAAAATGCATGCAGAAACTTCCCTATACACTTCATTAAAAAACGACTTTGGTGTTAACATTGCGAAAACGATTGAACATGTTGAAATTACCCTTGCTGATGAACGTTCATGTAAATACTTACAATGCGAACCGGATTTACCTTGCTTCTTCATCGAAACAATTGCTGAAGATGAGACAGGAAGAAAAGTTGAGTACTCTCATTCATACTTTCGAGGAGACAAAACAAACTTTTTGATCGAAAGAAACTATCCATTAGGAGAATAAGAAAAGCGTAAATGCCTTTGGGAGCTTGAAATAAAATCGATTGGGGGAAGTCGAATGAAGATTCTATTTAATGCTGATGATTTTGGCTTAACAAAAGGAGTTACAGATGGCATCATAAAAGCCCATCTGGAGGGGATTGTGAACTCAACAACTTTAATGATGAATGGAAAAGCGGTAAATTATGCTGTTGACCAAGCAAAGCAAATTCCTACTTTAAAAGTAGGCATTCATCTCGTGTTAACTTGGGGGAAGCCTCTAACTGCACAAGTACCTGACTTAATTAAACCTGATGGCACATTTAAATTTAATCATTCCTTTCAAAACATGGATGTCCCTAATCTTGTCGAAGTTGAAAAAGAATGGGAATCTCAAATCCATTCATTTTTAAAAACTGGACTATCTTTACATCATATCGACAGCCACCATCATGTCCATGGCTGGGAGCCGCTCAAAGAGATTGTCGTGAAATTAGCGAAAAAATATTCTGTTCCTGTTCGTTATGTCGATTCTTTAAGGGAATACCCTGAAATTCTTTTAACAGAAGCGCTTTGGCTTAACTTTTACCATGATGGTGTAGATGATCAAATTTTTGAAAAGCTAAAGAACTTAAAGGCTAGCTCTGTTGAAGTTATGACACATCCCGCAATTATTGATGATGAGCTCATGAAGATTAGCTCTTATGTAGAGAAAAGAGCAGAGGAGCTCAATATACTTTGTTTGTTGAAAGTGCCAGACTGGGTAGAATCATTTAATAAAGTGCCATCTGAATCTTAAGTTACTCAATCTCAAGACTACATCCTTTTTTTATCACCAATTTGCTAAAGTAGAAACTGCTTGTTTTTATTCATATAATTGGAAAATTATGATAAAATCATTTTTATAAGTAGAAATTTTAGGAAAAAGGGGATGCGCCATTGAATATTGATGTTACGAAGATCTTTATTAGTTCTTCCTCTCAGCAAATCCTACAGCCTTTAAGAGAACGAATAAAAACAGCTTTAGAAAATGCCGGTCATGAAACGGTTATGTATGAGTATGGGGATATGGGATTGTATACAGATAACCCAAACCAAGATTGCTTAAATAAGGTGAAGGATAGTGATGTCCTAGTATTATTTATCTCAAATAAAGCGGGGAGCTTAACTCAGAATAATCCTAATATTACGATTACATATGCAGAATTTATGACCGCTCTCAAAAATGATAAAATTGTCATCCCGATAGTGGAAACGCAAATCCTTACTTTTTATAAAAATCACCTTAAAGACGAATTAGATAGAGCGATCCACAAGTATGAAGCAAAATACGATCATGAACCTCGCTTTACTTTCCCACTCGTAAAATCTCTCTTGGAAGAGCATAAAAAAAATAATACAGTCTTACATAAAAAAGTTTCCGATATGTCTGTTGATGAATTTATTTGGGCCTTTGTCCATGATTGCTATAAAATGACAAGATGGACATATGATTACAACATTGCCGATACGCCAGAGCTTTGTAGCTTCCTCTTGAAGGTGTTGAGTCAAGTCTTAAGAAAAAGCACGAAATTTTACCTTCATGAAAATGAAATTACGCAAAACCTCATGCTATATGATGAGCTATCCATCTATCAGGAATCTGTTAATAATTTTATGAAGTGTATTGTCCATGCTAAGCTAAGTCTCCCGTTGTTCTTTAAAACTTTATCGGAGTATTTGCCAAGCCAATCCATTTACGATTCGTACAGTGATTTTGCGGAACATCCTGTACCGATTGTGAATATATCTGAATGTAAAGCGATGACATTATACAAACGAAATGAAGACCTTTTCTTATTAGTCGATTCTTATGGATGTAAAACTCCTGCACAAAATTTCAAAATGACGGATACCGATTCATTTGTTGCTCAAACTTATCATAAAGATATGGAACATCAAGAACATATTTTTTATTCCGAGGAGAAGCAAATGATTTATATGACGAAAAAAGTTGGAGAACTCGTGTTATCATGTCATTTTCAATTATCCCAACTTTGGTCAAGCCGTCGTGTGAACAGCTATGAAAATGATATCGTAAGTGCTATAATGGAAAAAAGGCAACCATTTGATTTTGCAATCGACCTTTTAGGGGGGATGTTAAATGAGTAAGGATACTGTTGTATATATCGGCTCCACTCCTAAGCATCTAACTCGTATAGCGAAAGAAATAGATATGAGAAGAAAATCAGAAAACAATCGACGTTTACTTGAATCGTTAGGATATACGAATAAATCCCATGTACGTGGGAAAGCCGCATTTGATCCTTCAGCAGCTATAAAAAAAGCATAAACTTGAATCGTAGAAAACGCTCAGAATTGAAAAAATTCGAGCGTTTTTTTACTATATTTCGATAAGTTCTGTATCACAACAAATAATGATTCAAATATTTTTTCTCAATCAGCCTTGTTACTCATCCAGACAAAAAAGCATTAAGCGATAGGGATGGAGGGTATCCGAAATGATTGAAAAAACTTATTCTTGGCGAAGCTATTTGTTCTTATGTGCAAGCATATTTTGAGTCATTAACACCCATTTCCTGAAAATATCGGTCTCTTTCTGGATATATCGGCCTCTTTCCCAATATATCGGTCAATTCCCGAATATATCGGCCTCTTTCCCATTTTATCGGTCAATTCCCGGATATATCGGCCCCTTTCCCAATATATCGGTCAATTCCCGAAAAGATCATTTCTTGATGTATACTAGTATAAGAACACACAACGGAGAAAAATGGCTCATTTTTCTCCACCTGTATTAATTTAGGACTTGTTAGACAACCCTTTTACTAATGAGTAAACGTTCGTATCATAAGGAACCCCATTTTGATACATATATTTTTTTAAGATACCTTCTTGTTCAAAGCCTAATTTGATTAATAACTCATTTGATGCTTTATTTTCAATAAAGACAACTGCTCCGATCCGAGTTAATTCTAGCTCATTAAACCCATATGTAATGACTTTAGAGACAGCCTCTTTAGCATATCCCTTCCGCCAATGCTGCGGATGAAGCTCATAGCCAATTTCCGCTCTTTTATGTTTAGGGGACCAAGCATTAACCCGATTGTTCCGATCATTTCTTGCGTTCCTTTTAGTTCAATTCCCCACCTAATGCCTCTTTTCTCTTTGTAGCTTTTGGCAAAAAAATCTACAAATTGCTTTGCTTCCTCTACGCTTGTTAATGTGTCTTGTCCATAGAAACGAGTTACATCGTTATTCGAAAAGCAATGAAAGATAGCATCAGCATCTTCCATAACAATTTCCCGCAGCAATAATCTTTCTGTTTCTAAAATAGGAAACATGGCTTCCCTCCTCTTTACAATCTTATAAACATACTAGCATAAAAAGCATGATTTACTACATCTTATATCGAGTCTACCCCTACAAATAAAAGTACAAATACAATGACAGCGAGTAAAATTCCACCTATTACAACAGGAAAGATATTTTTCTTTTTCATTTTCTGACTCCTCATTTTTTAGTAAAATTCTTGAAATTGTTACGATCGAGTTTAATGGCTCTAACAAATTGTTCATTCTCCATTCTCCACTGACAGACCGCATCCATAGCATCAAAACGATACTGGCCCCGAAGATCAATCAGGGTAACGTGCTGGCATTTCAATTAAATAGCCGCTGTCCTTCCTTACGGCATTCAGTTTGGCGCCTTTCGTTTCTCCGAATCCTGAACAGTCGTCATATTTACATTTTCAAGTGCAAAGGAATTGCCATATTGCTTTGTTAAATTTTTTTCTTCGAAGACGCTTACTGTCAAAACATCCACTCCTTTCATTAACTTTACACCATCACAGTAGCACCCTTTATGACTCCCTAACGTTCCAATGTCAAAATTGGCGTATTTATTGTTTTTTTCAACTCTCTTCACTCGAATAGCAAGTGTTATAATTTAGAAGACAAGTCATTTTAGCCCTGTTATCCTAGAGGCTTATTTTCATTTATCATTTTATTTAATGTAAGGAGTGGACTTCTGCTGACTGAAGTTAATATGATACATATAGCCATTTGTGATGATAATTTATCTCATACAGAAGAAATTGAAGCCCGTCTTCTGAGCCTTCAAAACTTTTTCAAGTAAAAATCGTCGTAAGTATTTTTTATTCAGAAGAGAATTTTTGCAAAGCCATTGAAGTTTCAAATGCACTATCAAAATGAGAGTCTCTTTATTCGGATTGAAAATCCGTATAATGGGATGATCCTTACTGATATAACAGGAAAAATCCGTTCTTCAAAAAAACAGACAGCAGATCGTATGGCATTGGTTTAAATAGTATTCGCACTATGATAGAAAAGCATCATGGCCATTTAGACATTAGCTATGATGAGAATATTTTTCAGATGGAAATTATTTTATTTAACATTAAAAGATCTGCATAGTGGGACAAAACCTTTGTCCCCATGAAAGGTGGTTTTGATATGAATGCCTCTATTTTACTTGTGGAAGATGATCATTCAATTAGTGAAATGGTAGAGAATTATTTAACAAAAGAAGGATTTCAAGTGCATTGTGCTTATGATGGAGATGAGGCAAGACAACGACTTCAGCAGGAAGTTTTCGATCTTATCTTATTGGACATTATGCTTCCAAAGCTTAATGGGATTGAATTATTAAAGCTGCTTCGTGAGAATAGTACGATTCCAGTACTCATTTTGTCAGCAAAGGATAGCGAAGTAGATAAAGCACTCGGACTTGGCTTCGGTGCAGATGATTATATGACAAAACCGTTTTCTATGATCGAGTTAGTCGCTCGAATACGTGCTTCTATTCGTAGAGCTACTCAATATTCTGGAAAAATAGAAGGTGTACCTACCCCTATTCAAATTCATGAAATTACGATGAATCCAGAAAATTTTCAAGTCTATAAAAATGGAGAAGAAATTAAGCTGACGTCTAAAGAATGGGCCATTCTGAAACTATTTTTCACAAATCCGAAGCGGGTATATACGAAAGAGCAAATCTATCAAGCTGTTTGGCAAGATGTTTACTATGGAGATGAAAATATCATTAATGTTCATATGAGAAGACTTAGGGAAAAAATTGAAGATGATCCCTCTTCACCAAAATACATCCAAACACTTTGGGGCATTGGCTATCGGTTAGGAGAATTCTAAGATGGTTTGGGTGCTATGTGGGTGTGTTATTGTATTAGTCTTGCTTCATTTGTTTCAGTTTCAACGAATGCGCCAAAGAAATGACGAGCTCCTGTATATTACAAATAAACTTAAAGATATGGAAATACAGCATTCTACCGACCCGATTCTTGTCGTTACGAATGAACAATCAATTCAACACTTGTTAGTTCAACTTAATATGTTTATCGAAAGCTATCAAGGATCAAAGGCAGCCTTTCGTAAAACGGAAGATGCGTTCAAAAAAATGCTCGCTAATATTTCACATGATTTAAAAACACCTTTAACCGTTGTCTTAGGTTATATTGAAACGATCCAAAAGGATCCGAAAATATCAGAGGCTGAACGTGAACGTATCCTACAAAACATTCACAGTAAAACTCTTGAAATTATTCAGCTTATGAACTCCTTCTTCGATTTAGCAAAGCTTGAAGCAGGAGATATTCAGCTGCTAATGGAACGAGTAAACGTGAATGAGGTTTGCCGAAAAAGTATTTTATCCTTTTACGATGTTATGCAAGCACAAGGTTTAGAAGCAGATATTGATATTCCCGATACACCCGTTTATGCTCTCGCCAATGAAGAGGCATTAGAGAGGATCTTAAATAATTTGCTATCCAATGCGCTTCATTATGGAAATGCGGGAAAAGTCATTGGAATCCAATTACGCTTTACAGAACAAAGACTTGTTATAAACGTATGGGATCGAGGAAAAGGCATTGAGGAGACTCACCAAAATAGAGTATTTGAGAGGCTTTTTACACTCGATGAATCCCGCAACAAAGCTTTTCAAGGAAGTGGTCTTGGACTCACCATTACGAAACGACTTGTTGAAGCGATAGGTGGTGTCATTTCGCTACAAAGCAAGCCTTATGAGAAAACAGTCTTTTCGATCCAGCTTAAGCGGATGACTTATTAAGCTAATAGGAAAGTGTAAGTTTTGGCAAATGCCAAGTTATTCTAAAAAGATAAGAAAGATAAATTTTTTGAATCTAGAGAACTGTCTAGCTCCAACGCCTAGCGCCTAGCGAACTTCCCTCCCCTCCTACGATAAGTCAACATCGACTCGCTTCACTCGTCGTGTTTCCTTTATCTCGTCGGGGTCAGTCCAGTTCGTACGTCGCTGACCAAGGCGTTTCCGCTTTTATGTGAAACGTAAGATTTTCGTAAGAATTTAGAAAGATGAAAGATATTTTTATCCTCTAAACTAATAATCAAGTGAGTTAAGAAAGGAGGAGAAAACATGGACATTGCGATTCAAACAACGAGTTTAACGAAGGCTTTTCAAGGAAAAGAAATTGTCTCGAACGTCAATATGACGGTGAAAAAAGGAGAAATCTATGGCTTTCTCGGTCCGAACGGAGCTGGGAAAACTTCCATCATGAAAATGCTTTTAAATTTAGTAAAGCCAACAGCTGGGGAAATTGAGATTTTGGGAGAAAGACTAACAGATTCCTCCTTTGAAGTGCTCAAAAAAATTGGCAGCATCATAGAAGTCCCCATTTTTTATGAAAAAATGACTGGCTATGAGAACTTAGAGCTTCATTCCGAATACATGGGTTACTACAATAAACAAATGATTAATGAAACGCTAGAGCTAGTTGGATTAAAGAATATAAATACAAAACCTGTTAAAGAGTTCTCCCTTGGCATGAAGCAGAGGCTCGCCATCGCAAGAGCTATCTTAACGAAGCCTGAGCTGCTGATTTTGGACGAACCAATTAATGGTTTAGATCCGATTGGAATGAAGGAAATGCGGAATTTATTTCAAATGCTGAATAAAGAGTATGGCATTACGATTCTTATATCTAGTCATCTCTTAAGTGAAATTGAACATATTGCTCATACAATTGGCGTAATTAGCAATGGCCGACTATTAAAGGAAGTTTCAATGGAGCAAATTCGACATGAAACTACGGAATACATTGAACTTGTTACTCCACACCTGCGTAAAGCTTGCGTTATTCTCGAAAACCGATTGCATATTAAAAATTACAAAGCCATTGATGATCATATCATTCGAATATATGCGGCAAACACTTCTCAAGCAAGGATTTCGAAGGAATTGATAGAAAATGGCGTGGATATTGATTCGATTAATAAACGAGTAGCCTCGCTGGAAGAGTATTTTTTGAACTTAATCCATGAGTCGTCTATATAGGGAGGTGAAAAAATGATCAATTTAATTCGATTGGAATTAAAAAAAGCAAAATTGCGGTGGTATTTTAATGGGGCTACTATTGCGACCATTCTTATCTTTGCCTTAATTGTTGGGATTCAATATGTAGAAAAAATTGAATCTGGTAGTTTGCCCTTTACTGGGTTAGAGGAGGCTCTCATTGTCATTGGGGTTTCCGTGAGAAGTACATTCATTGTTTTTGCTGCCGTCTTATTGTCGAAACTAGTCATTGATGAATATAAAAATAAAACGATTTTGCTCATGTACTCTTACCCAATCGAACGTAAAAAAATAATGATGGTAAAGTTACTTATTGCAAGCAGTCTAACTTTTATTACGATTGTCATTTCAAATAGTATCGTAGCAGCAGCCTTTTTAATGTTCAATCATTACGTTCAGTTGATTCCTGATTCCTTTTCAGTTCAACAATTTTCCCTGCATTTTGTTCGGATTGTCACATTTGCAATAGCAGCTGCTGGAGCAAGCTTAGTACCATTATACTTCGGCATGCGTAAACAATCGGTGCCGGCAACCATTGTTTCCTCCCTTCTCATAATTGTCATTACGGGACAACATAACCCAGCCTTTTCACTTGCAAACATTATTTACATTCCAGCCGCTCTAGCCGTCTTTGGTATATTGATCGCTTATTGGACCGTGCGCAATGTTAATAAAGTGGATGTATTGTAGAAGAAAGCAGTCATGCTGCAAAATGGAATTTATCTCATTCATCCCCCAACCTAAAGGTTTTTAACAAGAGGTGGGGGATTTATGTAGAGAAAAAGTGAATATCCTTTGAAAACCTTATTCCTTCCTAATTGTGCGAAGTCTAAAAATGCTGACTAGTATTGCTCCTGCAATGATTAGTAATAACGGTGCGATAGGCATAAATTCTAGTTCTTCTGTGTTCATACTTACATATCCCCATGTAGCAGGAAAGATTTTACCAATATGTTGCAATACGGTTGGCAGCATATCAGATGAAAACATAATACTGGATAACATAATGGAAGGGAGGAATATAAATTGTACGATCATCGTCAGCTTAGCCGTGCTTTTTACAAGCAGCCCTATGATAGTACCTATTGATAGAGAGGCGATAATGAAAATTATTAATGATATAAAATAGGTTATTAGGTTGTTCGGAGTGGAGGCATTAAATGCAATTGGTGCGATAAAAAAAATGAACAAGCTCATGATCATCAAATGAATAAAACCAGAAATAATGTTATTAACTGTAGATGTCCAAAGAGGGATACCGCCAACTTTATATAGTTTTTTCATTTCACTTCCATACAACTCTACTAATGGGATTGGTGAACCTAAAACTGCTCCCATCGTGACACCGAATACGGTCATGGATTGAATTAATGTCTTATATGCAGTAGGGTCAATAGAAGTAAAAATACTTCCCATAAACCCAAAGAACACAAGTGGTACTACATAATACGTTAAGAGTACACCTTTGTTTCGTATGTCCAGTTTCCATTGTAAGCTGACACCATATAAAAACGCACCCATTACTTTCCCTCCCTCGCAATATCCATAAACCGCTGCTCTAAGCTTTTGTTTTCGATTTTCATATCGCGAATGCTAATAGCTTGTTGTTTTGCTAATGAAGCGATTTCAAGCAAGCAATCCTCAAGACATTCCGTTTCAAAAATAAAATAACCTTGCTCTTCATTTTTGTATATACTGCAATTAAGGTGAGTCATTTCAAATGGGCCAGAAAACCTAAAGTGAATTCGTTGAACACCTTGCATATGCTCCGTCAGTTCATTTGCCGTTCCAATAAAAGCAATCTCACCATCTTTGAGGATAGCAATTCTATTACAAAGCTCCTCGACCTCAGCCATGTCATGGCTTGCCATAATAATTGTTTTTCCTTGACTTTTCAGTAATCGAATCTCATCATGAAGCGAGACCCTTCCTTCAACATCTAATCCTGCAGTCGGCTCATCCAAAAAAACAATATCCGGATTCCCTATCATAGCTAAAGCAAGATGCAAACGTCGCTTTTGCCCCGTTGAAAGCTCTCCATATCGCTTTTTCTTGAATTGAGTTACCCCAAGTCTTTCAAGATATTTCAGATCAACTTGAACACCATTCCACTTCGTAAAGAGCCTCACCGCTTCCATTACTTTCATATTTTGTGGTAATGAAGAAGATTGCAATTGAACACCTATCTTGCCTTGAATCGTTATCGTCCCATTATCATACTTACGGATTCCCTCTAAACATTCAAGGGCAGTCGTCTTTCCCGCTCCATTTGTGCCGAGCAACGCAAAAATTTCACCCTTTTCCACCGAAAAGGATATCCCATTTAACACATAATGACGTTCATAGCTTTTTTGCAAATTTTCAACTTTCATTACAGTATTCAATGTTATCCCTCCATTTCGGGAATGGAAATTCCATTTTTGGTAAAATAGCACATAAGCGCTTTTCCTATGTAATCGTCGACTTGTTTTTGCTTAGCAGCTATTTCTTCATCCCATCCCTTTTTATTATCGTTAAAAGACATTAGCTTTGGCAGTAAACTCATATCTCCACCCGTAAATTCGGAAATCATCGCCCACCATTTCCCCGCGAGCTCAATGCTTTTTCTACTTTGAACCGGCTCATTTTGCTTATTTAATAAAACAGCCTCTTCAAGAATCGTAAAATAAGTTCTGTAAAGTTCAGCGCCTAATTCTTGATTGTCTACAAATCTATCTCGTATATGACTGGATAATTGATTATCAAACAATTTCAACACCCAATAGTTTTTGTTCTCCATTTTCAAAAGGGAAATAATATCCGCATATTTGCTAAAATTCACTTCTTCTATTAATAGAACCTCTTTTCGCAACGCCTCAATGGCCGTAAGTGCTTTTTGTAAATTCTTAATTTGCTCTTCAACAACCATATACTGCTTTTCTAATACGAAAGCGACCTCATCTGGTGTGTCTAAAGACAACATCATATTTTTAATTTTATCTAAAGGAAAACCTAAATACTTTAATGACAGGATTTGATGTAGTTTAACTAAATCCTTATTTGAATAAAGACGGCGTCCCCCTTCACTTTTAGCTGAGGGCTTTAACAACCCTTCCTTATCATAATATTGTAAAGTACGAACCGTTACGCCCATCACCTTTGCCAGCTCTCCAACAGTTAATAAATCCGTTTGCACCATGTAAAGAACTCCTTATCTTTACTATAATATATGACGCAACGTCACGAGCAATAGCAAAAAAAAAACAGTTCACTTTTTAACAAGTCAACTGTCTACCTTCATCTATACATTAGATTTTCCACTCATACTTATCATTTTCAATGAATCATTCTCCTACTTTGAATTCACGTACTCCTCCCTAACAACTGATTTCTGCCATTGTAATTGTTCATTTTCCTTCGAAAGCTTTTTAAGGTTATTTTTTACTATTTTATTTATTTGTTTCTTTTTACGCATATGACCATTCCTCCTCTTCGTTTATGGGATTTCATTAATTCATTTTGTAGATTTAGCTTTAAATCTAAAAATTGACTAATTTGAATTAAAAGCGGATCATCCATTCTTCCTAAGCGTTCTTTAGCTTGATACATTAAATTTCTTAAAATTCTTATATCACGACTGACTAATTCTAAAGAACGATCTTTACGCTCTTTACCTATCTCCAAACTACATTCCCCCTTATCTATTCAGTAAGAGTTATATTCGGTAACTGGCTGGCTTATTAAATAACTTAGCCCCTATAGTTTTGCGTCACCATTTTTCAATGGCTTTGCCATTTCGTACAAAATGCAATTTGGAAACCCATAAATGATATAAAAGAAGGTAGTAGAACTATATTACTAAATTATTTAAAAATTCACAATATATCTTTTGACATTTTTCTATCTTTTTCGCCAAAAAATAAGATAAATTTTTAAAAATGGTAAACAGACTCTTAAAAGCTGTGTAGGAGATACTTTATTTCATTTACTAATCTAAAGATTATGAATCGTATTAACAGTAATTTAAATATTCGAGAATTCTTTTTAAGCATAAAAAAGACCCTTTCCACATAAGTGAAAAGAGTCTTGATACGTTGATATATTAACGTTTTGAGAAATATACAGATATATTCTAAGTGTATTGAATACATCATAATCCATTTATATCTACGTTTTGGGAATTGTTATATGGATAAAAATGTATGGTAAAGGATTGAAATTGACATTACTTGAACCAATTTGAACCAACAAGATAGATGTTAGTTGAATACATTTTGCTAATATATTCCACTGCTATGTGTACATTTAAAGTCTTTTAATAATGGAGCTTATTAAAGTAAAGCACCCGTTGAACAAGAACCATTATTTTTATGACACATCATTATCCTATTAAGACAAAAGCCAGCATTAATGCTGGCTTTTTCACTTATCTAAAAATTATTTCCTTTTACATCATTTTTTTGAGGTATGGAATCTTTCGCCATACAAAATGACTTAGCAAAAAGCTTAGAATGATTCCTAAAAATACCGTTATAAGAAATTTAGTCCAGACTGATATTGGTAGGTCCTTCAATGTATATTGAAGAAAGACAACTACTGGGACATGGATGAAATAAACAACAAATACATTGTTTGCTAACATCTTTGACCAACGATTAGCGCCGTTAACTTTCTCTCTAAATAATATTAGAAGACCGATTACAAGTGAAATACACAGTAACGTCTCAATTAATGATCGAGCCAACGAACCGAAGTTTTGTCCACCCTTTAAAAGAAAAGGATCTATCGTATTTCCTCCAAAATACAAAATGGTCACTATTAATATTCCAATAACAAGCCAGATGTATCCTGCTCTCGCACTCATAGTTAAAAACCATTTGCGATGATAAGCCATAATGCCTAAACAAAAGAAACTCACATACTGTGGTATATGTGCAAATTCAGTTTGAATAAATCCTAAAAAAGCTGTCCAATGATCAATAGGAAACCATATCCTTGTAATAAAAGTCACTAAACTAACGACCAACCACAGGGAGAGAATCTGATAAACCTTAATGTTTCTATCAGACTTTTGTGTGAATTTCTTAGATGTAAAGAAGGTCCAGACCGAAAACACAATCGCATACACAAGTAAATGCTCTAAAAACCATAAATGGCCAAATTGCATATCAGGCCATGATGGCCCAGTCCAATTCGCGGGTTCATTACCAAGTCCAAAAAATATATTAACATAGTAGGAAAAAAATGGGATGGGTTCATAATCTCTGAAATTAATGTAATATAAATACATCAGAATAGGAATCATCACGAGAAATCCCAGTAGTAATGGAATACCAATTCTAATAAGCCGTTCTTTTAAAAACCGTTTCGGCCCTTTTCTTGAGATTGATTGGGGGAGAAAATAGACTGATAAAAAGAAAAACAAACTCATAAAAAATGCTGCATTTACAGAGAAAAATCTGCCCAACCAATTGATAGATTCATCATCCAAAAAAAACCACCAACCACCTGGTCCATAAGCTTGTCCAGCATGGTGAGCTACTACAAGCATAATTAAAGCTATTTTTAAATTATCGATGAAATATAAACGATCACTCTCTTTTTTCACCTATAAACTCCTTTCCCACTAGAAGTTACACTGAGATAATAGCAATGTATTTTTGCTATTTTAGGAAAATACCTCCATTTTTTCAATCAATTACTATTTCGCACTATCATACTTATATGATATAGATAATAAGTTAATTCCTTTTTCCACTATCCTGCCCCGTCAGTTCCATGTTCTATATGATACATTAACTCTAATAATCATACTACCAAAACCTACATTTAATAATGCGAATATATAAATATACCTTGAAGAAAAAAAAGGAGCTGCTTCTCCCTTTTAAATATAGCCTCTCTCTTTCAGGCTAGTAAAACTGGTATCACTATTTACTATTAAGTGATCAAGCACTTCGATGCCTAGTAACTTTCCAGCTTCGGTTACTCTCTTTGTAATGTAATATCTTCCTTCGATGGCGCTATGTCACCACTTGGATGGAAAAGGATATGTTCGTTATTGGAATGTTCGTCGTTACCTAATACTAGCTCATGTGTACTAGTTCTTTTTTAAGTGACTCTGTTAAAGTTGAGTGTTGATTTTATTTATTCAATAGAATGTTCCAAAAAATAAAGGAAACACCTATTGTTTCAGTATCAACTATCAAATGTAATTTCTTTACTTGGGTAAACATCGGCAAACCAACGTAATACACCATTATGATGGTTTATAATTTGTTGGGCAGTAATATCTTGTGAATCCCAAGTGCTGTGTGTATCTGAAACTAAGGTAACCTTATACTCCATACTAAAAGCTCTTCTACAAGTTGTATCAACGCACGCTTCTGTTTGAATTCCCGCAATTACTAAATGTTCAATCCCTTGTTTTTTCAGTTCATCATCTAAAGAGGTATTAAAAAATGAATCAGGAGTAGTTTTTTGAATGATTACATCTTGAATATTTGGAGTAATTTCAGGATGAATCTCCCAACCCTTTGTCCCAAACTCTAAAGGTTTACCAGTAGGTGCATTATGCTGTATATAAAAAATTGGTGTATCCATCGAGCGTGCTTGAGCGATTAAATCTTTTAAACTTCGAAGTAATCTATCCCCTTTATATACAACATTACCTTCTTGAAACATTCCATTTTGAACGTCTATGATCAGAAGTGCCTTCTTCATTATTTTCCCCCTAATAATCATTTAGAGACTCACGTCCTAATTAAATTTGTTCTTCAATTAAATAGTCCTCTAATTTCCCATTCCAGTGAAAGAAAATGGTTATATTTTTAGTTTTGGAGGCTTTAAACAATCCGAACTATTAGCTGAACTGTTGGGGAAATTATACATTGGTAAAACGACGTTTCACGGTTTAAGAGATACTCATGCATCTTTTTTATTTGCTCAAGATATAGATATTGCTTATGTATCGAAACGTTTAGGACACATAAATATACAAACCACACAAAATTATTATCTGGAATTAATGCCAGAAAAAAAGCACCAGCAAGATGCCGATGCTTTAAATCTGTTAAGTGCTTTATAAGGTTCAAGTTGATTTGAACCAACTTGAACCAAAAAATCTCTGTAAACATTGATATATCAATGTTTCTATTAACGTTTTGAGAACTGAGGAGCACGACGAGCGCCTTTAAGACCGTACTTTTTACGTTCTTTCATACGAGCGTCACGAGTTAATAAACCTGCAGCTTTTAATGTTGGACGGTATTCTGGATCAACTTGAAGTAACGCACGAGCGATACCGTGGCGAATAGCGCCAGCTTGACCAGTATAGCCACCACCATGTACATTTACAAGAACATCGTAGCTTCCTTGAGTTTCAGTAGCTA
This sequence comes from Cytobacillus sp. Bva_UNVM-123, assembly GCF_046351715.2. NCBI lineage: Bacteria > Bacillati > Bacillota > Bacilli > Caryophanales > Bacillaceae > Cytobacillus > Cytobacillus sp. Bva_UNVM-123. The sequence continues at coordinate 165,902 of NZ_CM177772.1, read as the reverse complement.
CAAGTGGTTGATTTACAACTGCGCGTAGAGCTGCAAATGGGATGTAATTTTCGATTTCACGATCATTGATAATAATATTTCCGTTACCTGGTACTAAACGAACTCGTGCAACGGAGCTCTTACGACGACCAGTGCCAATATATTGAACCTGTGCCAAATTAATAACCTCCCTTAAAAATTATCCACGAAGTTCGTAAACTTCAGGTTGTTGAGCTTGGTGCTTATGTTCGCTACCAGCATATACGTGTAATTTTTTGAACATTTGACGGCCAAGAGAGTTCTTTGGAAGCATGCCTTTAATTGCAAGCTCTAACATTCTCTCAGGATAGTTTGTACGCATTTCAAGAGCATTTCTTGTTTTTAAACCACCTGGGTGATTTGTGTGACGATAGTAAATTTTATCAGTCAATTTTTTACCAGTTAATTCGATCTTTGCTGCATTAAGAATAATTACATGATCACCAGTGTCAACATGTGGTGTAAAAGTTGGTTTATGTTTACCACGTAGAATTGATGCAACTTCACTAGCAAGACGACCTAGAGTTTTGCCTTCTGCATCAACCACGTACCATTTACGTTCGATTGTTTGTGAATTCGCCATAAACGTTGTACGCATTAGTTTCCCTCCTAAAAATTCCATCATCATAATTTCATTGGTTCATTTATCTACGACACAATAAGTTCCGGGGCTTATCGTGGTTTTAATAACAATACCTTTGCTATGATACACTTTTTGATGGCTATTGTCAATAAAATGTTACGCCAGGTTTAGTTGTTTTAAGATTTTTTTTAAAAAAATAAATTTTGCACATCAAATTTGTTGATTTCCGCTGCAGACACTCGCTTTCCGCAGGCGGTCCGAGAGCCTTCTCGTCGCTATCACTCCTGTGGGGTCTCCCTTTGACACGTTTTTCCCGCAGGTGTCTCGTGCCCTCCGCTCCAATCAACAAAAGCAGCAAAATAACAGTGAACTTTATGATAAATTAATAATAAACTTCCCACAAATACAAACCGTGTGCTGGAGCTGTTTTTCCTGCATAGATTCGGTCCTTTTGGGCGATTATTTCTGAAATCGAATCTGCCGTTCTTGCTCCAGAACCAACCTCTATAAGTGTGCCCACCAAAATTCGAACCATATTATAGAGAAAGCCATTGCCAACGAAACGGAAAACAAGCTGTGTTCCGTCTTCTATCATTTCAATTTCCCTAATCGTCCTTACCTTATCCATCACTTCTGTTTTTGCTGAACAGAAGCTTGTGAAATCATGTGTTCCGATTAAAGCCAGGGAAGCTTTTTTCATTTCATGAATATTTAATGGATAAGGATAATGGTAAGCATAATTTCTCCTAAACGGATCTCTTTTTTCTGTGCGTTGAACAAAATAACGGTATTCCTTCCCTACTGCATCAAATCTTGCATGGAAGCTGGCCTTAACCTCTTCCACACTCTTAATCGCAATATCATCCGGCAATAAAGAATTTAAAGCAATATCCCATTTTGCCAACGGAATATTGAGTGAAGAATCGAAATGAATGACTTGCCCTTTTGCATGAACACCTGCATCTGTTCTGCCTGAAGCAGTGATACACCCCTCTGTGCCTTTATGAAGCTTTGCTAATGCTCCCTCAAGCACACTCTGAACTGTCAGCTTATTCGGTTGGACTTGATAGCCTGCAAACCTCGTCCCATCATAGGAAACAATACATTTATACCTTTTCATATTTAGAGCCTCATTACGTCCGTAATACTACTAGGAGAACGGTAACCAGTCCTAGTAACAGCAGCATTAAAGTATCGACAGTGCCCCAGCTTAGCTGCCGATATTTCGTTCGTCCTTCTCCCCCGCGATAGCCTCGTGCTTCCATCGCAGTAGCCAACTCTTCTGCTCTTTTAAAGGAATTAACAAAAAGCGGGATTAGTAACGGGATAATGGCTTTCACACGATCCTTCATCGGACCACTGGAAAAATCAACACCTCTTGCTGTTTGTGCCTTCATTATCTTATCCGTCTCTTGCATAAGGGTCGGGATAAATCTAAGCGAAATGGACATCATAAGTGCAAGCTCATGGACAGGAAATTTCACCTTATTTAATGGATGTAACAAGCTTTCCAGCCCATCCGTAATTTCAATCGGTGTTGTTGTTAATGTTAAGGTAGATGTCATCAATATTAGCAGGAAGAAGCGTAAAGAAATAAAAATACCTTGTCTTAATCCTTCTTCATAAATCGTAAACCAACCCGCGTGAAAAATGACTTCCCCTTGTTTGTTTAAAAACAAATGTAATATTAATGTGAAGAGAACAAGCCATAAAACAGGCTTCAACCCTCCAATAATAAAACGAAACGGCACTTTGGATAGTGCTACCATTAATAATGTGTAAATAATTAAAGCACCATATGTCAAACTATTATTTGCAATAAAAACGATACAGACAAAGATAAAAATGAGCATTAGTTTTGAGCGCGGGTCCATCCGATGGATTAATGAATCTACTGGTACATACCGGCCAAAAATCATTTTTTCCATCATTTTTGCTCACCGCCCTTTACGAACAAAGCAATCTCTGTCGTTAGTGTCTCAATTGTTAAATGCGTCTTTGATAATTTCGTATGAAATCTCTCTTCTATTTTTTGTTGGAAACGGACAACTTCCGGAACGTCCAACCCTAACTGTATGAGTCCCTCAGGTGATGAGAAAATTTCTTCGGGCGTCCCTTTTTTATATACCTCGCCTCTTTTCAAGATGACGATTTGGTCTGCGTACTTTGACGCATCCTCCATACTATGTGTAACGAGAACAGTGGAAAGCTTTCTCTCTTTATGAAGAGTATAGAACATCTCCATAATTTCCTTCCGCCCACGCGGATCAAGCCCAGCTGTTGGCTCGTCCAAAACAATCACATCTGGCTCCATTGCAAGAACACCAGCTATGGCAACTCTTCGCATTTGCCCCCCAGATAAATCGAAAGGAGATTTTTCTAAAATTTCATCGGGAAGCCCAACTTGTGAAATGGCAATCCTCGCTCTCCTTTTTGCTTCCTCTTCTGATACACCAAAATTCATTGGTCCAAAACATATATCTTTTTCGACTGTCTCATCAAATAATTGATGCTCTGGAAATTGAAAAACGATTCCAACCTTTTGGCGAATCTCCTTCAAATTCTTCTGCTTCTTATCTGATGTTATTTCTCTTTCACCGACTACCACTTTGCCAGCTGTTGGTTTTAATAATGCATTTAGATGCTGAAGAACCGTCGATTTACCTGAGCCTGTATGCCCAATAATCGCCAAAAAAGTGCCTGATGGTATATCAATTGAAACATCCTTAATGGCTAGGCGCTCGAAAGGAGTATCTACTTGATAGCGATATTCTACTTGTTGCAGTGAGATGTCCATAGTTCAGCCACCAACTCTTCTTCAGATAAAAAATGCCTTGAAAGGGAGATTCCTTCTTCCCTTAACAACTTGCTCATTTTAATTGGAAACGGAATGTCCAAACCTAGCTGAACAAGTTCCTCGTCCATTTGAAAGATCTCCTCAGGGGTGCCCTCTCGATAAAGCTCCCCTTTATTCATCACGAGAATTCGGTCAGCTTTAGCGGCCTCTTCTAAATCATGTGTAATAGAAATGACAGTCATTTTATGATCATTCTTTAGTTCTCTCACCGTATCCAAAACTTCTTCCCGACCTCGTGGATCAAGCATAGATGTTGCCTCATCGAGAATAATAATTGCAGGCCTTAAGGCAATCACTCCCGCAATCGCTACTCTTTGCTTTTGACCACCAGATAGATGGTGCGGCTCTTGATCAAGAAATTGCGCCATTTTCACCTTTTCTAAGGAGTTATTTACTCTTTCAACCATTTCATCCCTAGCAATCCCGTTGTTTTCTAAACCAAAAGCCACATCATCTTGCACAGTCGTACCAACAAACTGGTTATCTGGATTTTGAAATACCATCCCAATTTGTTTTCTTATTTCCCAAACCGTTTCCTCTGAAAGATGCATACCATTAACCGTAATGGATCCTTCTTTCGGAAATTGTAATCCATTCAAAAGCTTTGCAAGTGTTGATTTTCCAGAACCATTATGACCAACAATTGCGAGCCACTCTCCTTCATATATCTCAAAAGACACATCACGAACGGCATATTTAGCATCAATATCATATTGAAAGGATACATGTTCTAGTTGAACTAGCGGCTTTCTGCTCATTGTTGCTCCTCCTCTCGACTAATAGAAAAGCGTAAGCGCTGAAGCTAGACAGTTCTCAAACTTCAAAACGCAATACTCTCTATTCTACTAAACAAACTATACTATCTTTTAATAAACACTTCTATTCTCTTCTTCCAGAAAATCAAACTCTTAATTTTAATAAAAAACCCGCCATTCTTGGCGAGCTCATAGTATGACAGTGTCTATATTTAAGGATAACAAAAAATAATAGTTATGAATATCACCTTTATAAAAAAAGCTATCTCACCTATTTAATTTACACGCACTATCCGAAGTAAATACGATTAACTGCCTCCCAAATTAAGCTCATTTCTATAAAAAATCTATCGAAACATTATCTTATTAGCCAAAATAAAAAGCCTGCACCTCTCCGAAAGCAGATATTCCTGCTACGCTTAATACGTTCATATAAAACCGAAAAGGTGCATGCAAGAGCTAGACGAGACACACTTAAAAGCGGAAGCGGCTTGCTCAGGGGCGACTAGCATAAGACGAGACAGCGAGTAGGTTGTCCTTTAACCTACTTGATGGATTGGCTTATGACCTCGAGCCCCTAGCCGCTGTAGCTAGATATCATAGCGAAAAGCGGAGGCGCCTTGCCCACCGCAACTTGAATCATTGAAAAGCAGTCGGCATATAAACCAACTATGTGCTCATCGTAACACTCAATTTATTATGACTCACTGTAAAAATAGGGGCAGGAACATTCTGTCCTGCCCCCTATAGAACAATTCAATACGAAATTATACTAATTCAATAACAACCATTGGTGCACCGTCTCCACGACGAGGTCCAAGCTTCATGATACGAGTGTATCCGCCTTGACGCTCTTCATAACGAGAAGCTACATCACTGAATAGTTTTTGTAGTGCATCTTGGTTTGTTTCCGCATTTGCTACCTCATTACGAATAAAAGCAGCTGCTTGACGACGAGCATGAAGATCGCCACGTTTACCAAGAGTGATCATTTTCTCAACAACTGAACGAAGTTCTTTCGCACGAGCTTCAGTTGTCTCGATACGTTCGTTGATGATTAAGTCTGTTGCTAAGTCACGTAGCATAGCTTTACGCTGAGAGCTAGTACGTCCTAACTTTCTGTATCCCATGAAAGTTTCCCTCCTTTGTTGAAGTCATTCTTTATGCAAAATTGCTTGTTCAATGCTTAAATATCGGCTTTGCTGACGAATCAGTCGTCTTTACGCAATCCTAATCCAAGCTCTTCTAGTTTGTTTTTAACTTCCTCAAGAGACTTTCTGCCTAAATTGCGAACTTTCATCATATCTTCTTCCGTTTTATGAGCTAACTCTTGTACGGTATTGATTCCAGCACGTTTTAAACAGTTATATGAACGAACAGAAAGATCGAGTTCTTCAATGGTCATCTCAAGTACTTTCTCTTTTTGATCTTCTTCTTTTTCAACCATGATTTCAGCATTCTGAGCTTCGTCAGTTAATCCAACAAAGATATTTAAATGCTCAGTTAAGACCTTCGCACCAAGTGCAACCGCATCTTGTGGACCCGTACTTCCGTCAGTCCATACATCGAATGTTAACTTATCATAGTTAGTCATTTGACCTACGCGAGTATTTTCTACCTGATAAGAAACACGAGAAACTGGTGTATAGATGGAATCGATAGGAATCACACCAATCGGCTGATCTTCTCGTTTGTTTTGGACAGCTGGGGTATAGCCGCGTCCGCGTCTAGCAGTCAAGCGCATACGTAAATGGCCATTTGATCCAAGCGTGGCAATGTGAAGATCTGGATTCAGAATTTCCACATCGCTATCATGGGTAATATCAGCTGCTTTTACAACGCCTTCGCCCTGAACATCGATTTCTAGAGTTTTTTCTTCATCAGAGTAAATTTTAAGCGCAAGTTTTTTAATGTTTAAAATGATTGATGTTACATCTTCTACGACGCCTTCAATTGTTGAGAACTCATGAAGTACTCCATCAATTTGAACCGAAGTGACAGCGGCACCTGGTAGTGAGGATAATAGGATACGACGTAAGGAGTTACCCAAAGTAGTACCATATCCACGCTCTAGTGGCTCTACGACGAACTTTCCGTACTTGGCATCATCGCTGATCTCAACCGTTTCGATTTTTGGCTTTTCTATTTCGATCATGAAAATATACCCTCCTTCAAAACGTCGAAACCCCGGCTAGCAATCTCTAACCGAAATTCCCCCATGTATACGTTCCCGTTTTGCGTACAATAACTGGAAAAAATTCTGTATAAATCCAAAAAACTGCCTATCATATCCCATTATAGTCAAGGATACAAAATATATACAGAAAAATTAAACACGGCGACGTTTTGGTGGACGACAACCATTATGTGGAACTGGAGTTACATCTCTGATAGCTGTAACTTCAAGACCAGCAGCTTGAAGTGCACGAATTGCAGCTTCACGTCCAGCACCAGGTCCTTTAACTGTAACTTCAAGCGTCTTCATTCCATGTTCCATGGAAGCTTTCGCTGCAGTTTCAGCTGCCATTTGAGCTGCGAAAGGAGTAGATTTACGAGAACCTTTAAACCCTAAAGCTCCAGCACTTGACCAAGATAGTGCATTACCATGAGCGTCAGTAATAGTTACGATAGTGTTATTGAAAGTAGAACGAATGTGTGCAACACCTTGTTCAATATTCTTTTTGACACGACGTTTACGTGTATTAGTTTTACGAGCCATTTAATATACCTCCTTTACCGATTATTTCTTCTTGTTCGCTACAGTCTTACGAGGACCTTTGCGTGTACGAGCGTTGTTTTTAGTGTTTTGTCCGCGAACCGGTAAACCACGGCGATGACGAAGACCACGGTAGCAACCAATCTCCATTAAACGCTTAATGTTAAGGGATACTTCACGACGAAGGTCACCTTCAACTTTTAATTTATCAATAACTTCACGGATTTTATTTAATTCGTCTTCTGTTAAATCACGAACACGAGTATCTTCAGAAACACCAGCTTCTGCTAAAACTTTTTGTGCAGTATTTTTCCCAATACCATAGATGTAAGTTAATGAGATTACTACACGCTTTTCACGTGGAATATCTACACCAGCAATACGTGCCATCTATACAAGCACCTCCTTGTTATTAACCTTGTTTTTGTTTATGTTTAGGGTTTTCACAGATAACCATAACTTTACCACGTCTGCGGATAACTTTGCACTTTTCGCAGATTGGCTTAACCGATGGTCTAACTTTCATTATCCTAACCTCCTTAATAGTACGGAGTGCAATGGTTATTTAAAACGGTAAGTGATTCTTCCGCGAGTTAAGTCATATGGAGAAAGCTCAACAGTTACTTTGTCCCCAGGTAAAATACGAATGAAGTGCATGCGAATCTTACCAGAAACATGAGCTAATACAGTATGACCATTTTCTAATTCAACTTTGAACATGGCATTTGGTAACGTATCAGTAACAGTGCCTTCTATTTCAATTACATCGTCTTTCGCCACCGAACATTCCCCTTTCTTAAATAATACGAACTCATTCATTTCAATACTTTACAAGTTTATAAAGCATGATATCCATACATAACACGACAGGATGTCTTATTACTTGCTGAACCTTCTAGGTCACATTACACAACCTTTTAATTATAGCACATTAACCATCATCACGTCCGCTATTATCCTAATAAAATAGGGTAAAAGCTTAAAAAATTTGGTGTAAGAGCTACGAACCATTTAGATTTGTGTAAGAATTTCGTATCCCGTTTCAGTGATAGCAATCGTGTGCTCAAAATGGGCACATAATTTTCCGTCAACCGTTACAACTGTCCAGTTATCGGTTAATGTTTTCACATACCGGCTTCCTGCATTCACCATTGGTTCAACACAAAGTACCATCCCTGGTTTTAAACGTGGACCTTTATTCGGAGGACCATAATGAGGAATTTGCGGATCCTCATGTAAGTCTTGCCCGATTCCATGGCCTACATACTCGCGCACGATGGAAAAACCATTTGACTCCGCATATGTTTGAATCGCATGTGAGATGTTCGATAGACGCTCACCTGGCTTTGCTTCCTTTAAGCCTATATTCAAGGATTGCTCTGTCACATCGAGTAACACTTTTGCTTCCTCATCAATATCCCCTACTGGATACGTCCAGGCTGAGTCACCATGATAACCGTTATATTTAGCACCAATATCAAGACTGATAATATCACCGTTTTTTAATATCCTATTAGAAGGAATACCATGAACCAGTTCATTATTAACTGAAGCACAGATGCTGCCTGGAAATCCATTATACCCTTTAAAGGATGGGACAGCATGACAATTACGAATAAACGTTTCAGCAATTGCATCCAGTTCTTTCGTTGTAATGCCGGGAGCAATATGTTTTTTCAGTTCTTGATGAGTTAATGCTACGATTTTGCCGGCCTCACGCATTATTTCAATTTCACGCGGCGTTTTGCAAATAATCATTAATGCAAGCCCCCGAGTAATTCATCCAACTGAGAAAATACTTTATCTATTTCCTGTTGACCATTGATATTGCGTAAATAACCTTTTGATTCATAAAAATCAAGCAATGGTTTCGTTTGTTTAATATTAACGTCTAAGCGGTTTTGTACAGTTGCCTCATTATCATCAGCACGTTGATAAAGCTCACCATTACAGCGATCACATATACCACTCTGTGCTGGTGGATTAAAAACTAAATGATAAGTTGCTCCGCAATCCTTACAAATACGGCGACCTGTCAGGCGATCCATTAAGATCTCCTTATCAACTTCAACGTTAATTACATAATCAATTTTTTTACTCAATTGAGCAAGGATATTCTCCAATGCTTCAGCTTGGGCAACCGTCCGTGGAAAGCCATCAAGAAGGAAACCTTTAACACAGTCATCCTTTGCTAATCTTTCACGAACAATACCAATTGTTACTTCATCAGGTACAAGCTCACCTTTATCCATGAAAGACTTTGCTTTTAGACCTAATTCCGTTTCATCCTTAATCGCTGCACGGAACATGTCTCCTGTTGAAATATGAGGGATACCGTATTTTTGGACAATCTTCTCTGCTTGTGTACCTTTGCCGGCACCAGGGAGCCCCATTAATACTAAGTTCACGCGAATTCCCCCTATGATCTAGGTTTGTTTTTAGGGAACAGCAAAAAGCTCCCTAAAAACAAAATTATTTTATAAATCCTTTATAGTGACGTTTAACTAATTGAGATTCCAGCTGTTTCATTGTATCAAGGGCAACCCCAACAACAATGAGTAAGCTTGTTCCTCCGATTTGAGCAGATTGAGGTAAATCAGCAAGATTCGTAAAGAAAACTGGTAATATCGCAATTGCTGTAAGGAAGAGTGCACCAACAAATGTTAAACGGTATAAGACGCGAGTTAAATATTCCTGCGTATTTTTACCCGGACGAATACCTGGAATGTAGCCGCCTTGCTTCTTTAAATTATCCGAAACCTGCTCCGGATTAACTTGAATAAAAGCATAGAAGTAAGTAAACGCAATAATTAACGCACTATACAAAGCCATTCCAATTGGATGAGAATAATCAAACACCTTAATAATCCACATAGTTACTTCGTTTTGCTCGAAGAAAGAAGCAAATGTTCTAGGAGTAACGATGAAAGAGACTGCAAAAATAACCGGAATAACACCAGCAGCATTCACTTTTAATGGTAAATGTGTTGACTGTCCTCCTATTGGATTCTTTCCAGCAACCATACGCTTTGCATACTGAATTGGAATTTTCCTTAAAGCCTGTTGAATAAAAATTGTACCAACAACGATTGCAACAATGGCAGCGATTATAATTACTGCTTTAACGATGTTAAGAAAAAGTTGCTCCCCAGCGTTTTCAAATTGTTGAGCATAGATTTGGTTAATCACATTTGGAATACCAGATACGATACCAGCAAAAATGATAATGGAGATTCCGTTTCCTACGCCTTTTTCAGTAATTTGCTCACCTAGCCATAATAAAAATGCGGTTCCTCCTGTTAATACAATGGCAATAACGAAATAAGTACCGACTCCAGGATTTGCAATTAATTGTCCACCTGCAAGATTATTAAATCCATATGACATCCCAAAAGCTTGAATTAATCCAAGCACAATCGTGAAGTAGCGTGTAAATTGTGCTAACTTACGACGACCAACTTCTCCCTGCTTAGACCATTCAGTAAATTTTGGAACAACATCCATCTGCAATAACTGAATGATAATGGATGCTGTAATATATGGATAAATTCCCATTGCAAGTATTGAAAAGTTTTTAAGTGCTCCACCACCAAATGTATTTAAAAGACCAAATACATTAAATTCATCCTGAGCTTTTAAAACATCTGCATTCACTCCAGGAACAGGAATGAATGTACCGATACGAAACACAACCAGCATTAAAAGGGTGAATATAATCTTTCTTCTTATATCACCCACGCGCATAAAATTGGAGATTGTCTGAAACATTAAATCACCTCGAGACTACCGCCGGCAGCTTCAATCGCTTCCTTCGCAGCAGAGGAGAATTTATGAGCTTTAACTGTAAGCTTTTTCTCAACTTTGCCTTTAGCAAGAATTTTGATTCCTGCTTTCTCGTTGCTCACTACACCAGTTTCGATGAGAAGTTCTGGAGTAACTTCTGTTCCATCTTCAAAACGATTAAGTGTATCAAGATTCACGATTGCATATTCTTTACGGTTAATGTTTGTAAAGCCACGCTTTGGTAAACGTTGGAATAAAGGTGTTTGTCCACCCTCAAATCCAGGACGAACACCACCGCCGGAACGAGCGTTTTGTCCTTTATGACCTTTACCAGCAGTTTTACCATTACCAGAACCGATTCCACGACCTTTACGTTTACGTTCTTGACGTGAACCCTCTGCAGGCTTTAATTCATGAAGTTTCATGTTGGCACCTCCTTATTTTATAGAAGAGTGATTATTAAATTTCTTTTACCGTTACAAGGTGAGCTACTTTATTAATCATTCCGCGAATAGCCGGATTATCTTGTTGCTCAACTGTTTGGTGCATTTTTTTAAGACCAAGGGCTTTAACTGTTTCGCATTGATCTTTTGTACGACCAATCACGCTGCGAGTGAGGGTAATTTCTAGTTTTTTCGCCATTTTATTCCCCTCCTTATCCTAACAGTTCTTCTACTGATTTTCCGCGTAATTTTGCTACTTCCTCAGCGCGTTTTAATTGAGTTAATCCATCTAAAGTTGCACGAACCATGTTGATTGGTGTGTTCGTACCTAAAGATTTAGAAAGAATATCACCAATACCAGCTAGTTCAAGTACCGCACGAACTGGTCCACCAGCGATAACTCCAGTACCTTCATATGCTGGCTTCAATAGAACCTCACCAGCACCGAACTTACCAATTACTTGGTGCGGAATTGTTGTGCTAACCATTGGCACTTCGATTAGGTTTTTCTTAGCATCTTCAATCGCTTTGCGAATTGCTTCAGGCACTTCTTGTGCTTTACCAGTACCAAAGCCAACATGACCGTTTTTGTCACCTACAACTACAAGTGCAGAGAAACGAAAACGACGTCCACCTTTAACAACTTTCGCTACACGATTAACTGTGACTACACGTTCTTCAAGTTCAAGTTTGTTTGGGTCAATACGACGCATCTTATTGTGTCCCTCCTTTGTCTATTAAAATTCTAAACCGTTTTCGCGAGCAGCATCTGCTAACGCTTTTACGCGGCCATGATATAAATATCCTCCACGGTCGAATACAACAGCTTTAATTCCTTTTTCTACAGCACGCTTTGCAACTAATTCTCCGACCTTAACAGCTGCATCTACGTTGCCAGTAGACTCTAGGCTAACTTCTTTATCTAATGTAGAAGCACTTGCTAAAGTAACTCCTTGAACATCATCAACTAATTGAGCATAAATATGCTTATTAGAGCGGAACACATTTAAACGAGGACGAACTTCAGTTCCAGAAAGTTTCGCACGTACACGACCATGTCTTTTCTTACGAACTGCATTTTTGTCAACCTTCGTAATCATTTAAGTCACTCCTTTCGTTTCATTATGCGGCATTACTTACCAGTTTTACCTTCTTTACGACGCACATATTCGCCTTCATAACGGATACCTTTTCCTTTGTAAGGCTCTGGAGGACGAACATCACGAATGTTAGCAGCTAAAGCACCAACGCGCTCCTTGCTAATACCTTTAACGATGATCTTAGTGTTAGATGGTACTTCCACTTCGACACCTGCTTCAGGCTCAATTTCAACTGGATGAGAGTATCCTACGTTAAGAACAAGCTTACTGCCTTGTTTTTGCGCACGATAACCAACCCCAATTAATTCAAGGCCTTTTTCAAAACCTGCAGAAACACCTTGAACCATATTGAAAAGCAATGAACGAGTTGTTCCGTGCAATGCACGATGCTCTTTAGATTCAGATGGACGAGCAACTTTTAATACGTTGTCTTCCACTTGGATAATCATATCTGAATTAAATGAACGTGTAAGTTCACCTTTAGGTCCTTTAACTGTAACTGTGTTGCTATTATTAGTAATCGTAACGCCAGATGGAATTTCGATTGGTTTATTACCTATACGAGACATTTATTGCACCTCCATTCATTAAGAAACTCTATTACCAAACGTATGCTAATACTTCTCCGCCAACTTGTTTAGCGCGAGCTTCTTTATCTGTAAGAACTCCTTGAGAAGTAGAAACTAGTGCGATTCCAAGGCCGTTAAGTACACGAGGTACCTCATCAGCTTTTGCGTATACACGAAGACCAGGTTTGCTAATGCGTTTTAGGCCAGTAATTACACGCTCATTGTTTGCACCGTATTTCAAGAAAATACGAATGATTCCTTGCTTGTTGTCTTCGATGAATTCAACATCACGCACGAATCCTTCACGCTTAAGGATATCAGCAATTTCTTTCTTAATATTAGAAGCAGGAACTTCTAATTTTTCGTGACGTACCATATTCGCATTACGGATGCGAGTTAGCAAATCTGCAATTGGATCTGTCATGACCATTTGTTTTTACCTCCTTCCCAACTTTTGGGTTTACCAGCTAGCTTTTTTCACACCAGGAATTTGTCCTTTGTATGCTAATTCACGGAAACAGATACGGCAAAGCTTAAATTTACGGTATACAGAATGTGGACGTCCGCAACGTTCGCAACGTGTATATTCTTGTACCTTATATTTAGGCGTGCGTTTTTGTTTCGCAATCATTGACTTTTTAGCCACGTTTTCGCCTCCCTATATTTTCCGATTACTTTTGGAATGGCATTCCAAATTGAGTTAAAAGTTCACGTGCTTCTTCATCAGTATTAGCTGTAGTTACGATAACAATATCCATACCACGAACTTTGCTTACTTTATCGTAATCAATTTCAGGGAAAATTAACTGTTCTTTTACACCAAGAGTGTAGTTTCCACGGCCATCAAATGACTTCTTAGAAATACCGCGGAAGTCACGCACACGTGGAAGAGATACAGATACTAATTTATCGAAGAACTGATACATGCGCTCTCCACGAAGTGTAACTTTCGCACCGATTGGCATACCTTCACGAAGACGGAAGCCTGCGATAGAGTTTTTTGCACGAGTTACAACTGGTTTTTGTCCAGAGATTATTGCTAATTCCTCAACTGCGCTATCAAGTGCTTTTGCATTTTGAACAGCATCACCCACACCCATGTTGATAACAATTTTATCAATCGCAGGTGCTTGCATAACTGATGTATAGTTAAACTTGCTCATCAGAGCAGGAACGATTTCTTTTGTATACTTTTCTTTTAGGCGGTTCATTCATTGTACCTCCCTTCTTGATATAGACTATTTATCTAGAACTTCACCGGATTTTTTTGCTACACGTATTTTTTTGCCATCAACCGTTTTGTAGCCAACACGAGTTGGATTACCAGACTTAGGGTCGACAGGCATAACGTTTGATACATGAATAGGTGCCTCCTGGTTGAGGATCCCACCTTGTGGGTTCACTTGTGAAGGCTTAGAATGTTTTTTTACAATGTTCACACCTTCAACAATAACACGGTCTTGTTTAGGGAACGCTGCAAGAATAACTCCTGTTTTGCCTTTATCCTTACCAGAGATGACCATAACTTTGTCACCTTTTTTTACATGCATCTGTAAGCACCTCCTTAAAGGCAGTTTAATTTAAATTATAGAACTTCTGGAGCTAATGAAATGATTTTCATAAAGTTGCTATCGCGAAGCTCACGAGCAACAGGTCCGAAAATACGAGTGCCACGAGGGCTCTTGTCATCACGAATAACTACACACGCATTTTCATCAAAACGAATGTAAGTACCATCATTACGGCGAGCACCGCTTTTCGTACGAACAACTACTGCTTTAACAATATCACCTTTTTTAACAACGCCACCTGGTGTTGCTTGTTTCACTGTACAAACAATAATGTCACCAATGTTAGCATACTTGCGGCCTGTGCCACCAAGAACTTTAATTGTCAGTACTTCACGAGCACCAGAGTTGTCAGCAACTTTTAAACGTGATTCTTGTTGAATCATGTGTGTAACCTCCTTTCGGAATCAAACTTTTTCCGAACAATTAGATAATTACTGCTTTTTCTACTACTTCTACTAAACGAAAGCGTTTTGTCGCAGAAAGTGGGCGAGTCTCCATAATACGGACGATATCACCAATTTTTGCTGTATTTTGCTCATCATGAGCCTTGAATTTTTTAGAGTACTTAACGCGTTTACCGTATAATGGGTGCTTTTTGTATGTTTCAACAAGAACAGTGACTGTCTTATCCATTTTGTCTGAAACAACACGCCCAGTGTAAACTTTGCGTTGGTTGCGTTCACTCATTGTGCGAACCTCCTCTCAATATCACTTTGTAAAACCGATTTCTCTTTCACGAACAACAGTTTTCATACGGGCAATTGCTTTACGAACTTCACGTATGCGAGCTGTGTTTTCAAGTTGTCCAGTCGCCAATTGAAAGCGAAGATTAAATAACTCTTCTTTTAATGATTTGACTTTTTGTTCAATTTCGGCAGTGGTAAGGTCACGAATATCATTAGCTTTCATTTGATTCACCACCAATTTCTTCTCGTTTTACAAACTTACATTTTACAGGAAGTTTGTGTGCTGCAAGTCGTAATGCTTCACGAGCAATCTCTTCAGATACACCTGCAATTTCAAACATTACTTTCCCTGGCTTTACAACTGCTACCCAACCTTCTGGAGCACCCTTACCGGAACCCATGCGGACTTCTAGAGGCTTTGCAGTGAAAGGCTTATGTGGGAATATTTGAATCCAAACTTTACCGCCACGTTTCATATAACGAGTCATCGCAATACGAGCAGCTTCAATTTGACGGTTTGTGATCCAAGAAGCTTCAGTAGCTTGTAGACCATATTCACCGAAATTTACTTCTGTACCGCCTTTTGATTGACCGCGCATTTTTCCACGGTGTACACGGCGATACTTAACGCGTTTTGGCAATAACATATTATTTGCCTCCTTCCCCAGTATTCTTCTTAGTAGGAAGAACCTCTCCACGATAGATCCATACTTTTACGCCAAGCTTTCCGTAAGTAGTATCTGCTTCAGCTGTAGCATAATCGATATCAGCACGAAGTGTATGAAGTGGAACTGTTCCTTCGCTGTATGATTCTGAACGAGCGATGTCTGCACCACCTAAGCGACCAGATACCATTGTTTTGATACCTTTTGCACCAGCGCGCATTGCACGTTGAATAGTTTGTTTTTGAGCACGACGGAAAGATACACGGTTTTCTAATTGACGAGCAATATTTTCCGCTACTAACTTCGCATCGATATCAGCTTTCTTAATTTCTAAAATATTAATGTGAACACGTTTACCAGTTAATGAGTTTAGCGCTTTACGAAGTGCTTCAACTTCAGTACCACCTTTACCGATAACCATACCTGGCTTAGCAGTGTGAATAGTGATATTTAATCGCTGAGCAGCACGTTCGATCTCTACTTTAGAAACAGAGGCATCGTTAAGACGCTTTGTGATGTACTCACGAACTTTAAGGTCCTCGTGTAAAAGATCAGCATAGTCTTTGCCAGCGTACCATTTTGATTCCCAATCACGGATAACACCGATACGCAAACCGACTGGATTTACTTTTTGACCCACAGATTATCCCTCCTTCTTTTCTGATAAAACGATTGTAATATGGCTAGTGCGCTTGTTGATTTGGCTAGCACGGCCTTGTGCACGTGGACGGAAACGTTTTAATGTTGGTCCTTCATCAACAAATGCTTGAGCAACTACTAAATTAGTAACGTCCATTTCGTAGTTATGCTCTGCGTTTGCTAGTGCAGATTTCAAAACTTTCTCTACGATTGGAGAAGCAGCTCTTGGAGTTAAGTTCAAGATTGCTACCGCTTCGCCTACTTGCTTTCCTCGAATTAAATCTACGACTAAACGTGCTTTACGAGGAGCAATACGAACTGTTCTTGCAACTGCTTTAGCTTGCATAGGAATGGCCTCCTCTCATTAACGTCTTGTTTTCTTGTCATCACTAGCATGGCCTTTATATGCACGAGTTGGAGCAAATTCTCCGAGCTTGTGGCCTACCATGTCTTCAGTGACGTATACAGGCACGTGTTTACGACCGTCGTAAACAGCGATTGTGTGTCCCAAAAATTGCGGGAAGATCGTGGAACGACGAGACCAAGTTTTAATTACTTGTTTGCCGTCAGTTTCATTCAACTTCTCTACCTTTGCCATTAAATGACCGTCAACAAAAGGTCCTTTTTTTACGCTGCGACCCATGGTTGAACCTCCTTTCGTGATTGACCTACGGTTCTACTCTTGAACCGTAGAACAATCTCGTTATTTTTTACGGCGGCGTACAATAAATTTATCCGACTTGTTTGATTTTTTGCGAGTTTTGAAACCAAGAGTTGGTTTGCCCCATGGAGTCATTGGAGACTTACGTCCAATTGGTGAACGTCCTTCCCCACCACCATGTGGGTGATCATTAGGATTCATAACAGAACCACGAACTGCTGGGCGTTTACCTAACCAACGAGAACGTCCTGCTTTACCAATGTGAATTAATTCGTGTTGCTCGTTACCTACTTGACCAACAGTAGCGCGGCAAGTAGCTAAAATCATACGAACTTCACCTGAGTTTAAGCGAACTAGTACGTATTTGCCTTCTTTACCAAGAACTTGAGCAGAAGTACCTGCAGAACGTACTAATTGACCACCTTTACCAGGTTTTAATTCAATGTTATGGATAACAGTACCCACAGGAATGTTTACAAGTGGTAATGCGTTACCTACTTTAATATCTGCTTCAGGACCAGACATTACTTCCATACCAACTTCTAAGCCTTTAGGAGCTAGGATGTAACGCTTCTCACCATCTACATAGTTAATTAATGCAATTCTTGATGAACGGTTTGGATCGTACTCGATCGTAGCAACGCGTCCTGGAATGCCATCTTTGTTACGTTTAAAATCAATAATACGATACTGGCGTTTATGACCGCCGGCTTGATGACGAACAGTTATTTTACCTTGGTTGTTGCGACCTGCTTTTTTATTCAATGGAGCTAACAAGGATTTTTCGGGTTTATCAGTAGTGATTTCCTCGAAAGTGAAACCTGTCATGCCGCGACGACCATTAGAGGTAGGTTTATACTTTTTAATCGCCATTTCGTTTCCCTCCTCTTCTAGTTAAATTAATTAAGCTTCAAAGATTTCAATTTCTTTGCTATCAGCTGTTAGTTTTACAATTGCTTTACGACGTTTGTTCGTGTACCCACCGAAACGTCCCATACGCTTGAACTTACCTTTGTAGTTCATGATATTAACTTTCTCAACTTTAACACTGAAGATTTCCTCAACAGCATCTTTAACTTGAGTTTTATTCGCTCTTACATCAACATCAAACGTATATTTCTTTTCAGCCATAAGATCAGAAGAACGTTCAGTAATTATGGGGCGCTTAATGATATCGCGTGCATCCATTATGCAAGCACCTCCTCTACTTTTTCAACCGCTTGTTTAGTCATGATAAGTTTATCATGATTCAACACATCAAGAACGTTGATTCCAGAAGCAGTAACAACAGTTACACCAGGGATGTTACGAGCAGATAACGCTACGTTTTCATCTAAATCAGCTGTAACGATTAATGCTTTCGAATCAATAGAAAGGCCTTGTAAAACACCTTTAAAGTCTTTTGTTTTTGGAGTATCAAAAGCTAAACTTTCTAATACTAAAATATTTTCTTCTAATACTTTAGAAGATAATGCAGATTTAATCGCTAAGCGACGTACTTTTTTCGGTAATTTATAGCTGTAGCTACGTGGTACAGGACCGAATACAGTACCACCTCCACGCCATTGTGGTGAACGGATAGAACCTTGACGTGCACGTCCTGTGCCTTTTTGGCGCCATGGTTTGCGTCCGCCGCCTGCTACTTCAGAGCGAATTTTTGTTTTGTGAGTTCCTTGACGTAGAGAAGCTCTTTGCATAACAACAGCTTCGAATAATACATGGTTGTTAGGCTCAATACCAAAGATTGATTCATTAAGTTCGATTTCTCCAACTTTAGATCCGCTTTGGTTATATAATGCTACTTTCGGCATTCTTGTTTCCTCCTTTCCAACTTACTACTATGCTTTAACCGCAGTTTTAATTTTGATTAATGCTTTTTTAGGACCAGGTACATTTCCTTTAATTAATAAAAGATTGCGTTCAACATCAACTTTTACAACTTCAAGGTTTTGTACAGTTACTTGTTCTCCACCCATACGACCAGGTAATAATTTACCTTTAAATACACGGTTTGGAGCTACTGGGCCCATTGAACCAACTCGACGGTGGTAACGTGAACCGTGAGACATTGGTCCGCGTGATTGTCCGTGGCGTTTAATAGCACCTTGGAAACCTTTACCTTTTGAAACTCCTGTTACATCAACAGTTTCGCCTGCTGCGAAAATATCAACTTTGACTTCTTGACCAACTTCATATTCTCCTAAATTAACTCCGCGTAATTCACGAACGAAGCGCTTAGGAGCAGTGTTAGCTTTACCAACATGTCCTTGTTCAGGTTTGTTTGAAAGCTTTTCACGCTTATCTTCGAAACCGATTTGAATAGCTTCATAGCCATCTGTTTCAACTGATTTCTTTTGAAGAACAACGTTTGGAGTAGCTTCAATTACAGTTACCGGAATAAGAATACCTTTTTCGCCAAACACTTGAGTCATACCAATCTTTCTTCCTAAGATTCCTTTGGTCATTTCAGTCACACCTCCTAGATTGTTAAATTAAATTATTTTATTTCATTAAAGTTTGATTTCGATATCTACACCAGATGGTAAGTCTAAACGCATTAATGAATCAACAGTTTGTGGTGTAGGATTAATGATGTCGATTAGACGTTTATGCGTGCGCATTTCGAATTGCTCACGAGAATCTTTGTACTTATGAACCGCACGAAGGACTGTATAAACAGACTTTTCAGTTGGCAATGGGATCGGACCAGAAACAGCCGCTCCAGAACGTTTTGCAGTCTCAACAATCTTTTCTGCTGATTGATCAAGAATTCTGTGATCATACGCCTTTAAACGAATACGAATTTTTTGTTTTGCCATTATTTTCCCTCCTTTTCGCCTATTTTAAATAGACATTTCTCCGTGAAAATCTCCCCACACACTCGCCATGGCAAAGCGGCCGGGTGTGTCAGCAACCTTTCACTTCATCGCAGTCAAAGACCAACATTCATTATTATACAGAAATCAAATATAGAATGCAATAAAAATTTATTTGATTTGAACGAAACACTTTTTTCATTATAAATTCTCATAAATTGTTTTTCAATCTTTCTCGTACAGCCAATTATTTCAAACGTAAAGATGATCGCTCAAACTGGATTTTGTGCAGCTTCGCAAATAAACCATCCTTCTCAAGTAACACATCATAAGTGCCATCTTCCTCTATCCCATTAGTCGTTACAACAAGAATGCGGTCTGCAGTTTGAATTGTTGCTAGTCGATGGGCAATCACAAGCGTTGTCCGATTTTTTGCAAGCTCATCAAGTGAGCGTTGAATAATTCTTTCTGTTTCCGTATCGAGTGCTGAAGTTGCTTCATCTAATATTAATATTGGGGGATTCTTCAAAAACATTCGAGCAATTGCCAACCGTTGTTTTTGACCACCTGACAGCTTTAGACCGCGCTCCCCAATTTGGGTATAATATCCGTCAGGAAGTTCTGCAATAAAATCCTCTAAATGCGCACGTCTCGCAGCTTCCTTAACTTCTTCTTCAGTCGCACCTAGTCTGCCATATTCGATATTTTCATAAATTGTTCCTGTAAAAAGAAACACATCTTGCTGAACAATTCCGATTTGTTCACGTAATGACTTCTGTGTCATATCACGAATATCTATTCCATCAATTAAAATCGAACCTGCATCGACATCATAAAAACGTGGAATAAGCGAGCTGATCGTCGTTTTTCCTGCACCTGACGGGCCAACAAACGCAGTCATTTCCCCAGCACGTATAGATAAGGAAACTCCCTCAAGAACTGGTTTTTTATTTTCATAAGCAAAGTGAACATTTTTAAAATCTATATTACCGTGTAATTTTCCTACCTCAACTGCAGTAGGATGATCTTTTATCTCAGGCTCTTGTTCTATGAGAGAACGGAATCTTTTAAACCCAGCCATTCCCTTCGGGTATAATTCAAGCAAAGCACTAATTTTATCAATCGGTTTGATGAGGACATTCGTATATAAGACAAAACTGACTAATTCCCCATATGTAAGCAGGCCATTAAAGCTAAGCCACGCTCCAACAACGAGAACAAGCAATGTTAGGAGCCTCGTCATCATATAAATGCTTGCAAGTGCAGTTGCCATTACTTTATAAGCATACAGCTTTGCTTTTCGGAATAAGCCGTTTTGCTCCTGAAATCGCTCCATTTCAAATGGTTCATTCGTATATGATTTCACAACACGCACACCCGAAACGCTATCTTCTACCCGTGCATTTATATCAGCAATCTTGCTGTACATAATAGACCAACCTTTGTTCATTCGCATATTGCTGAACGAAACAACAAAAATCAGGATAGGGACCATGATGATTGCAACTAATGCTAGTGTTGGATTTATTTTAAACATAATAATAAACGCCCCGACAAATGTCATAATCGCAATAAAGAAATCTTCTGGTCCATGATGGGCAAATTCACCGATATCAAATAAATCATTTGTAATTCTGCTCATAATATTGCCTGTTTTCGTATTATCAAAGAAACGAAAACTCTGTCTCTGTACATGATTAAATAATTCCCGCCTCATGTCGGTTTCAATATTAATCCCTAGCTTATGCCCTAAATAGTTGACGACGTAATTAAGGGTCGTACTTATTAAATACACGAGCAGCAAAAGCACACTTACTTTCACAATTGCGTTCCAATCATTTGTTGGCAGCAATTCATCAATAAACCATTGAACTGCTAATGGAAAAGCAAGTTCCAAAATAGCTACTAAAATAGCGCTAATAAAATCAATCCAAAACAATCGACTATGAGGCTTATAATATGAAAAAAACACTTTCAGCATAGTTGATTCCCCTTTGTTTGTGGACTTGTTCTATATATAAGACCAACTGTTTTTCTATTGCTAAACGATAAAGAAAACTCGCCGATTGGCGAGCAATGGAAAAGAAAAGAGAGTGACGTAGTGGCACGATACTTAAATCCTAAAATCGGCACCTACGTCGAATGTAAAAAACCAGATGGATCGTCACCCATCTGGTTTTTTTAATTTAATTATTATTCAACGATAGTTGAAACTACACCAGAACCTACTGTACGGCCACCTTCACGAATTGAGAAGCGAGTTCCTTCTTCAATTGCGATTGGAGCGATAAGTTCAACGTTCATTTCAATGTTATCTCCAGGCATAACCATTTCTACGCCTTCTGGAAGATGTACGATACCAGTTACGTCAGTTGTACGGAAGTAGAACTGAGGACGGTAGTTTGTGAAGAATGGAGTATGACGTCCACCTTCTTCTTTAGATAAAACGTAAACTTCTGATTTAAATTTAAGGTGTGGAGTGATTGAGCCTGGTTTAGCCAATACTTGACCACGTTGGATGTCTTCACGAGCAACCCCACGAAGAAGTGCACCAATATTATCTCCAGCTTCTGCATAATCAAGAAGCTTACGGAACATTTCAACACCAGTTACTGTAGTTGATTTTGGCTCTTCAGTTAAACCGATGATTTCAATAACGTCACCAACTTTAACTTGTCCACGCTCAACACGGCCAGTAGCAACTGTTCCACGACCAGTGATTGAGAATACATCCTCAACTGGCATCATGAAAGGCTTATCAGTGTCACGAGTTGGGTTTGGAACGTACTCATCAACAGCAGCCATTAATTCAAGAACTTTTTCTTCCCATTCAGCTTCGCCTTCAAGAGCTTTAAGAGCTGAACCTTTAACAACTGGAATGTCATCGCCAGGGAAATCGTATTCTGATAATAGATCACGAATTTCCATTTCAACTAATTCTAGTAATTCTTCGTCATCAACCATGTCACACTTGTTCATGAATACAACAAGGTATGGTACACCTACGTTACGAGAAAGTAAGATGTGCTCACGAGTTTGTGGCATTGGACCATCAGCAGCAGATACTACTAAGATACCGCCGTCCATTTGAGCAGCACCAGTGATCATGTTTTTAACATAGTCAGCGTGTCCTGGGCAGTCTACGTGTGCATAGTGACGGTTTGCAGTTTCATACTCAACGTGAGAAGTTGAGATTGTAATTCCACGCTCTTTTTCTTCTGGAGCGTTATCGATTTGGTCATATCCACGAGCTTCACCGCCGCCTGCTTTTGCAAGAACAGTAGTGATTGCAGCTGTTAAAGTTGTTTTACCATGGTCAACGTGTCCGATTGTACCAATGTTAACATGGGGTTTTGAACGGTCAAATTTAGCTTTTGCCATTTGGAAAATCCTCCTTTAAATTAAGAAAATATAAGTATTTTTTATGAGCTGTGAAAAAGTAAAACTTTATCACAGCTTCTTTGCCTACAATAGTAGTTATACTTGATTAAAAAGGTAAAATCAATTACTTTATTCACCTTTATGTTTTTTAATAATTTCTTCAGAAATAGATTTTGGAACTTCTTCATAATGGTCGAATTGCATTGTAAATACTCCGCGACCTTGAGTGCTTGAACGTAATGAAGTAGCGTACCCAAACATTTCTGAAAGAGGAACCATCGCACGAACAACTTGAGCGTTGCCACGAGCTTCCATTCCTTCTACACGACCACGACGGGAAGTGATGTTACCCATGATATCTCCCATGTATTCTTCAGGGATAATGACTTCAACCTTCATTACCGGCTCAAGAATGACTGGGCTACATTTTGAAGCAGCATTTTTAAGAGCCATTGATGCAGCGATCTTAAACGCCATTTCTGATGAGTCAACATCATGGTAAGAACCATCGAATAATCTTGCTTTAATATCAACTAGTGGATATCCAGCAAGTACTCCTCGTTCTAAAGCATCTTCAAGACCAGCTTGTACAGGAGCGATGTATTCACGAGGAACAACCCCACCAACGATGCCATTTTCGAATTCGAAGCCTTTTCCTTCTTCGTTTGGAGAGAATTCAATCCAAACGTGTCCGTATTGACCACGTCCACCAGATTGGCGGGCAAACTTACCTTCAACTTGTGCGGAAGCACGGAACGTTTCACGATAAGCAACTTGTGGTGCACCTACGTTTGCCTCTACTTTAAATTCACGCTTCATACGGTCAACAAGGATATCTAAGTGAAGCTCGCCCATACCAGCGATGATTACTTCTCCAGTTTCTTGGTCTGTATGTGCACGGAAAGTAGGATCTTCTTCTTGAAGTTTTTGTAGAGCTGTAGTCATTTTATCTTGGTCAGCCTTTGTTTTCGGCTCAATAGATAATTGAATAACTGGCTCTGGGAACTCCATTGATTCTAAGATTACAGAAGCCTTTTCATCACAAAGTGTATCCCCTGTAGTTGTATCTTTCAAACCAACTGCAGCCGCAATATCTCCAGCATGTACAATCGAAATCTCTTGACGATGGTTTGCGTGCATTTGCAGGATACGACCTACACGCTCACGCTTACCTTTTGTAGAGTTTTGTACATAAGAGCCTGAATTTAATGTTCCAGAGTACACACGGAAGAATGTTAGCTTACCAACATAAGGATCCGTCATAACTTTAAATGCAAGCGCTGAGAATGGCTCGTTATCATCTGCATGACGTTCTGTTTCTTCGTCTGTTTCTGGATTTACACCCTTAATAGCAGGAATGTCTAGTGGAGATGGAAGATAGTCAATTGCAGCGTCTAGCATTTTTTGAACACCTTTGTTTTTAAATGCCGTTCCGCAAAGAACTGGATAGAATTCAACGCTAATAGTTGCCTTACGAATAGCAGCTTTTAATTCTTCCTTCGTAATTTCTTCTCCACCAAGGTATTTCTCCATAAGGTCTTCATCAAGCTCAGCTACCGCTTCAATTAGCTTTTCACGATACTCATCAGCTTGATCTTGATATTCTGCAGGGATTTCCCCTTCTTCAATCTCAGTTCCAAGATCGTTTTTGTAGAATGTAGCATTCATTTCAACTAAATCAATAATGCCTGAGAACTGATCTTCAGCACCGATTGGTAATTGAATTGGAGCAGCATTCGCTTGAAGACGGTCATGAAGAGTTCCTACAGAATATAAGAAGTCTGCACCAAGTTTATCCATTTTATTAACAAAAACAATACGTGGTACACCATAAGTAGTTGCTTGGCGCCATACTGTTTCAGTTTGTGGTTCTACCCCAGATTGAGCATCAAGTACAGTTACAGCACCATCAAGTACACGAAGTGAACGTTCAACTTCAACTGTGAAGTCTACGTGTCCTGGTGTATCGATGATGTTTACACGGTGACCTTTCCATTGTGCAGTTGTTGCTGCAGATGTAATTGTGATCCCACGCTCCTGCTCTTGCTCCATCCAGTCCATCTGAGCTCCACCTTCGTGTGTTTCACCGATTTTGTGGATCTTCCCTGTGTAATAAAGAATACGCTCAGTTGTTGTTGTTTTACCGGCATCGATGTGAGCCATGATACCGATATTACGAGTATTTTCTAAGGAGAACTCTCTTGCCATTGGGTCTTTCTCCTTCCTAGTATGAGTGATATTTTATTTAATATATAAATCCTACCAGCGGTAGTGAGCAAATGCTTTGTTTGCTTCTGCCATTTTGTGTGTATCTTCGCGTTTCTTTACAGATGCACCAGTGTTATTAGCTGCATCTAGAATTTCGTTAGCTAAACGTTCTTCCATTGTCTTCTCTCCACGAAGACGTGAATAGTTTACTAACCAACGAAGACCTAGTGTTGTACGGCGATCAGGACGCACCTCAACTGGTACTTGATAGTTAGAACCACCAACACGGCGTGCTTTAACTTCAAGTACAGGCATGATGTTTTTAAGCGCTTGATCAAAAACTTCCATTGGCTCTTTGCCAGAGCGCTCTTGAATAATATTAAAAGCTGAGTAAAGAATAGCTTGTGATTTACCTCTCTTACCATCAATCATCATTTTGTTGATTAATTTACTAACAAGCTTTGAGTTGTAAATCGGATCCGGTAATACGTCTCTTTTCGCTACAGGACCTTTTCGTGGCATATTATTTCCTCCTTTCAGAAATCATTAATTGAATTTTTCTTAACTTATTTTTTAGGCGCTTTTGGTCTCTTCGCACCATATTTTGAACGACCTTGCATACGGTTTGCAACTCCCGCAGTATCTAACGCACCACGTACAATGTGATAACGTACCCCCGGTAAGTCTTTTACACGTCCGCCACGGATTAGCACAACACTGTGTTCTTGAAGGTTATGTCCGATACCAGGAATGTAAGCATTAACCTCAATTCCATTAGATAAACGAACACGAGCATATTTACGTAAAGCTGAGTTCGGTTTTTTCGGAGTCATAGTACCAACACGAGTACATACACCGCGCTTTTGTGGTGATGAAACGTTAGTTTGTGCTTTTTTGAAGCTGTTATAGCCTTTGTTTAATGCTGGTGAAGCCGATTTCTCCTTAAGAGATTTACGAGGCTTACGCACCAATTGGTTAATTGTAGGCATTTATTTGTCCTCCCTTCATCAATTTGTTAAGCCCACACATCCAGGTGGTTCATTTTGTTGTAAAAAACAAAGTCTTTGCAGATACATTCTACAAAAACAGTTTTAAACAGTTATTGCAACAGCTGCCGCACCTACTTCTATGCCACATGCTTTTCCAAGTTTTTCCATTGAATCCACATACAGGATTGGAACATTTACTTCTGTTGCAGCAATAGCCACTTTCGAAATTAATCTCCGGTCTGCATCTTCAGCGACTACAACTTCTTTAATTGTTCCTTGTTTCAGAGCTTTCACCGTTTGCTTTGTTCCTATTACAATACCTTTTGCCTGCAATACTTTTTCATAAGACATCAATACATCCTCCAAAGTATCCAGTTAATAGGAGCACCTTTGCTATATTAACACTTTCACAATTCAATGTCAATAACAAAATTGCTCACAAAATGAAGTTAATACGGTGCAAGCTACCTAGGAAAAACGCAAGCACCGTATTATCTTATTTATTCTATCGTTATTACATCTTCAGCTACTTCTTCATTTGTATAAGGCTCTGCTCTTCGATAACGAGGCATTCCAGTTCCAGCCGGAACAAGCTTACCGATAATTACATTTTCTTTTAGTCCTAGTAATTCATCGCGCTTTCCTTTAATCGCAGCATCTGTAAGAACTCTTGTTGTTTCTTGGAATGATGCAGCAGACAAGAATGAATCTGTTTCAAGCGATGCCTTTGTAATTCCAAGTAAGACAGGACGTCCTGTAGCAGGAATTTTACCAGCAAGAAGCGCTTTTTCATTCGCATCTGTAAATTGATGAATATCAAGTAATGTACCAGGAAGTACATCTGTTTCTGCTGAATCGATAACACGCACTTTTCGAAGCATTTGACGAACCATTACTTCTATATGCTTATCGCCAATTTCAACCCCTTGCATACGGTAAACTTTTTGTACCTCACGCAATAAGTATTCTTGAACAGCAGTGACATCTTTCACCTTAATTAACTCTTTCGGATCGATAGACCCTTCTGTTAATTCTTGACCTCTTTCAACATGATCATTTACAGCTACTTTTAATCGTGCAGTATATGGAACTGTATAAGTACGGGTTTCAACTTCACCCTGTACAATGATCTCATGCTGGCGATCGCGGCCTTCATTAATTCCGACAACGATACCTTCAATTTCAGTAATTGTAGCTTGGCCTTTCGGGTTACGTGCCTCAAATAACTCTTGGATACGTGGTAAACCTTGGGTAATATCATCCCCGGCAACTCCACCTGTATGGAATGTACGCATCGTTAACTGAGTACCTGGCTCCCCGATAGATTGAGCAGCAATAATTCCTACTGCTTCTCCAACTTCTACTTCCTGACCAGTTGCAAGGTTTCGGCCGTAGCATTTTTTACATACACCATGACGTGTATTACATGTAAATGCTGAGCGAATCCAAACTTCTTCGATATCTGCTTTAATAACCTCTACTGCTAAATCTTCTGTTATTAAGCCATTCTCAGGCACAATAACTTCATTTGTTTCTGGATGTTTAATGGCCTTGCGAGCATAACGGCCAATTAAACGTTCATCAAGTGTCTCAATTACTTCAGTTCCATCCTTCAACGAGCTAATTAGAAGACCACGGTCTGTTCCACAATCATCTTCTCGAACGATAACATCTTGTGCAACATCTACTAGACGACGTGTTAAGTATCCAGAGTCAGCAGTTTTCAACGCTGTATCAGCAAGACCTTTACGAGCCCCGTGAGTAGAAATAAAGTATTCCAACACGGTTAAACCTTCTCGGAAACTCGATTTAATCGGTAATTCAATAATATGTCCAGATGGGTCGGCCATCAGTCCGCGCATACCTGCTAATTGAGTAAAGTTAGAAGCATTACCACGGGCACCTGAATCACTCATCATGAAGATTGGGTTTGATCTTTCAAGAGACTTCATCAGTTTTTCTTGAATGATATCTTTTGCAGCACTCCAGATTGAAATGACTCGATCATAGCGCTCTTCTTCAGTGATTAGGCCGCGTCTAAACTGTTTCAATACATTATCAACTTTAACTTGAGCTTCTTGAATAATCTGCTCTTTTTCACCTAATACAACAATGTCAGCGACACCTACTGTAATACCTGCTTTAGTTGAATATTTGAAGCCGAGATCCTTCATGCGGTCAAGCATTTTTGATGTTTCTGTAATTTTATATCGTTTAAACACTTCCGCAATGACATTCCCAAGGAATTTCTTAATAAACGGATCGACAAGCGGCATTTTTTGAATAGTAGATAAGATTTCTGTTCCTTTTTCAATAAAATACTTAGCTGGAGTTTCTTCTTCAAGGTTATGTTTTGTCGGCTCATTTATATAAGGGAATGAAGCCGGTAAAATTTCATTGAAAATTAACTTTCCAACTGTTGTAATCAAAAGCTTTGCATTTTGCTCAGCCGTAAATGTTTGGTTATTTAAAGATGAAGCTTGAATAGCAATACGTGTATGCAAATGCACATACCCATTTTGATATGCAACTAATGCTTCATTTGTATCTTTAAACACCATTCCTTCACCAACAGCTCCTGCTCTCTCCATTGTTAAGTAATAGTTACCTAATACCATGTCCTGAGAAGGGGTAACAACTGGTTTTCCATCCTTCGGATTCAAAATGTTTTGGGCAGCAAGCATTAATAAGCGAGCTTCTGCTTGTGCTTCTGATGAAAGTGGAACGTGAACCGCCATTTGGTCACCATCAAAGTCCGCGTTATAAGCTGTACAAACAAGTGGATGCAGGCGAATCGCACGACCTTCAACAAGTGTTGGTTCAAATGCTTGAATCCCTAATCTATGAAGAGTAGGGGCACGGTTAAGTAGAACTGGGTGCTCTTTAATAACACTTTCTAAAACATCCCATACTTCCGGCTGAACTCTTTCAATTTTTCGTTTGGCAGATTTAATATTGTGTGACAAACCTTTTTCAACTAATTCTTTCATAACAAATGGCTTGAATAACTCTAACGCCATTTCCTTCGGTAATCCACACTGGTACATTTTCAAATTCGGTCCAACTACAATTACCGAACGCCCTGAATAGTCAACACGTTTTCCTAGTAAGTTTTGGCGGAAACGTCCTTGCTTTCCTTTTAACATATGGGAAAGTGATTTTAATGGACGATTTCCTGGACCTGTAACTGGACGACCACGACGGCCATTATCGATTAATGCATCGACAGCCTCTTGGAGCATCCGTTTTTCATTTTGAACAATAATACTAGGTGCACCAAGATCTAAAAGACGTTTCAAACGATTGTTACGATTGATAACACGACGGTAAAGATCATTTAAATCAGAAGTAGCAAAGCGACCACCATCTAATTGAACCATAGGGCGCAGTTCTGGTGGAATAACAGGGAGAACATCTAAAATCATCCATGCAGGCTCATTTCCTGAACCACGGAATGCTTCTAGTACTTCTAAACGTTTGATCGCACGGGTTCTACGTTGACCTTGAGCCGTACGTAGTTCTTCCTTTAACGCTTCAACATCTTTATCCAAGTTAATATCCGTTAAAAGCTTTTTGATCGCTTCAGCTCCCATTGAAGCTTGGAACTTATTTCCGTATTTTTCGCGATAAGCACGATACTCTTTTTCAGATAGAAGTTGTTTTTTCTCTAATGCAGTATCACCTGAATCAGTTACTACGTAGGAAGCGAAGTAAATAATTTCCTCTAGCGCGCGTGGAGACATATCAAGGACGAGTCCCATACGACTTGGAATCCCTTTGAAATACCAAATATGAGAAACTGGGGCAGCAAGCTCAATATGACCCATTCTTTCTCGACGGACTTTTGCACGCGTTACTTCAACGCCGCATCGATCACAAACTACTCCTTTATAACGAACACGTTTATATTTTCCGCAGTGACATTCCCAGTCCTTTGTTGGACCGAAAATGCGCTCACAGAACAAGCCATCCTTTTCAGGCTTCAATGTACGATAGTTAATCGTTTCAGGTTTTTTCACTTCACCATGTGACCATGAGCGAATTTTGTCTGGTGAAGCAAGACCAATTTTCATATACTCAAAATTGTTTACATCTAGCAAGGGGCCTACCTCCCTTTTGATCTCCGGGCTATTCCATTACTGCAAATTGCAGCAACTCGGGTGCAATGCGATTATTGTAAAAACGACCTGTGGGAAATGAAAGCTATTTAAAACCTTACCCACAGGCATTATTCTTAAATTACTCTTTCGTTAAAACTTGCTCTGATTCTGCAATTTCAGGTTCAGGAGCTACGACAAAAGAATCAGCTTGCTGAATTTCATCATCATCTTCCGTGTCACGCATTTCTATTTCTTCTTCATCTCCAGAGAGAATCTTAACATCCATCCCTAAGCTTTGTAGTTCTTTAATCAATACTTTGAATGATTCAGGAACACCTGGTTCAGGAACGTTTTCTCCTTTAACAATTGACTCATAAGTTTTCACACGTCCAACGACATCGTCAGATTTTACTGTTAAAATTTCTTGAAGTGTATAAGCAGCACCATATGCTTCAAGTGCCCAAACTTCCATCTCACCAAAACGTTGTCCACCAAATTGAGCTTTACCGCCTAATGGCTGTTGTGTAACAAGTGAGTATGGCCCTGTCGAACGAGCATGTAGTTTATCATCAACCATATGTGCCAGTTTAATCATGTACATGACTCCGACCGAAATTCGATTGTCAAACGGCTCTCCAGAACGTCCATCATAAAGAACTGTTTTCGCATCGTTTGCCATTCCAGCTTCTTCAATCGTTGCCCATACATCTTCTTCATTCGCACCATCAAAAACAGGTGATGCAACATGAATACCTAGTACTCTTGCGGCCATTCCTAAATGAAGCTCAAGCACCTGTCCGATATTCATACGAGAAGGAACCCCTAGAGGGTTTAACATAATATCTACTGGTGTTCCATCCGGCATGTACGGCATGTCTTCTTCTGGTAAAATCCGAGAGATAACCCCTTTATTACCATGACGACCTGCCATCTTATCTCCGGCAGAAATTTTACGTTTTTGAACGATGTATACACGAACTAGCTGGTTTACTCCTGGTGGAAGTTCGTCTCCGTCTTCACGATTAAATACTTTAACATCAAGAACGATACCGCCTCCACCGTGAGGAACACGAAGAGATGTATCACGGACTTCACGAGCCTTTTCACCAAAGATCGCATGAAGAAGTCTCTCTTCAGCCGTTAATTCTGTTACTCCTTTTGGTGTAACTTTTCCGACTAGCAAGTCTCCATCCTTCACTTCAGCACCAATTCGAATAATACCACGCTCATCTAAGTTGCGAAGAGCATCTTCCCCGACGTTTGGAATATCACGAGTAATTTCCTCTGGTCCAAGCTTTGTATCACGAGACTCAGATTCGTACTCCTCGATATGAATAGATGTATAAACATCATCTTTTACGAGGCGTTCACTCATAATAATGGCATCCTCATAGTTATAGCCATCCCATGTCATAAATGCTACAAGAACATTGCGGCCTAGTGCTAATTCGCCAAGTTCCATTGAAGGCCCATCAGCAAGAATTTCTCCTTTAGTAACACGGTTACCGACAGCAACTATTGGACGCTGGTTATAACAAGTTCCTTGGTTGGAACGAATAAACTTTAATAATCTGTATTTATCAAGATCGCCCTTTACTTCTTGGCCATCGATATTTTTTATTCTGCGCACCCATACTTCACGAGCTTCAACATGCTCAACAATACCTTCATGCTTACAAATCACAGCAGCACCGGAATCTTTTCCTGATACATATTCCATACCAGTTCCAACTCTTGGTGCTTCTGGCTGCATTAACGGAACAGCTTGACGTTGCATGTTCGCACCCATTAGCGCACGGTTTGAGTCATCATTTTCTAAGAACGGAATACATGCTGTTGCAGCAGAGACTACTTGCTTAGGTGATACATCCATATAGTCTACGCGTTCATTGGCAACAACGATATTTTCCCCCTTGAATCGAGCGACAACTTCCTCTTCAAGGAAGGAGCCATCATCATCAAGAAGAACATTGGCCTGAGCAACAACATAGTTATCTTCTTCATCAGCAGTTAAATAATCAATTCGACTTGTTACTTTACCTGTTTCAGGATCAATTCGGCGATACGGTGTTTCAATAAATCCGAATCGGTTAACTTTTGCAAATGATGACAAAGAGTTAATGAGACCGATGTTTGGTCCTTCAGGAGTCTCAATCGGACACATACGTCCATAGTGGGAATAGTGAACGTCACGCACTTCAAATCCTGCACGTTCACGTGTTAAACCACCTGGTCCAAGCGCAGATAAACGACGTTTATGTGTCAATTCTGCAAGTGGATTCGTTTGATCCATGAATTGAGATAACTGTGAGCTACCGAAAAATTCCTTAATTGAAGCAATAACAGGACGAATATTAATTAATTGTTGAGGAGTGATTGTATTCGTATCCTGAATTGACATTCTCTCACGTACGACACGTTCCATTCTAGAAAGACCGATGCGGAATTGATTCTGCAACAATTCTCCTACAGAACGCAAACGACGATTTCCTAAATGGTCAATATCATCTGTATCTCCGACAGCATGAAGTAGGTTAAAGAAGTAGCTAATAGAAGCAATAATATCTGATGGAGAAATGTTTTTCACAGCTTCTTCCACATAAGCATTTCCAATAACATTAATGACTTTCTCGCCATCTTCATTTGGAGCATAGATTTTTATAGATTGTAGAGCGATATCTTCATCTAATACTCCGCCTACAAGACTGATCGTTTTAAAACCGATGTTATTCTCAAGGTTTGGGAGAATTCGGTCTAATGTACGACGATCAAGAATTGTGCCCTTTTCAGCAATAATTTCGCCTGTTTCTGGGTCTACAAGTGTTTCTGCTAGTCGTTGACCAAATAATCTATTTTTAATATGAAGCTTTTTATTAATCTTATATCTACCAACATTCGCCAAATCATAGCGTTTAGGGTCAAAAAACCTTGACACTAATAAGCTTTTAGCGTTTTCTACTGTTGGCGGCTCACCCGGACGAAGACGTTCGTATATTTCTAGTAACGCCTTTTCAGTGCCTTCCGTATTATCCTTTTCAAGCGTATTTCGGATATATTCATTGTCTCCGATTAAATCAATGATCTCTTGATCAGAGCCTAGTCCTAACGCACGCAAAAGAACCGTAACGGGCAACTTCCGAGTACGATCGATTCTCACATATACGACATCTTTGGCATCAGTTTCATATTCAAGCCAAGCGCCGCGGTTCGGGATTACAGTAGCTGTAAAGCCTTTTTTCCCGTTTTTATCTAACTTTCCACTAAAGTATACGCTTGGTGAACGGACTAATTGTGATACAATTACACGCTCCGCTCCATTAATAACAAACGTACCTGTTTCTGTCATAAGTGGGAAGTCACCCATAAAGACATCCTGGTCTTTAACTTCGCCTGTTTCTTTGTTTACAAGACGTACTTTAACCCGCAATGGTGCTGAAAATGTAACATCTCTTTCTTTCGATTCCTCAACGGAGTACTTTGGATCGCCGAGGCTGTAATCAATAAACTCAAGCGATAAATTACCAGTAAAGTCTTCAATCGGTGAAATGTCCTGAAACATTTCACGTAAACCCTCATCAAGAAACCATTGATAAGAAGAGGTTTGGATTTCGATTAGATTTGGTAATTCTAAAACTTCACTGATCCGTGCGTAACTTCTACGTTGGCGGTGTCGTCCATACTGAACTAGTTGACCTATCAACTGATTCACCCCTCAAATCAAGCGTTATTTATAGAAAAGCTGAGATGGCTTGCTCAGGAGCGACAAGCTTAAGGCAAGCGGGCAGGAAGGTTGCTCTTTAACCTTCTTGCCCGATTGACTTAAGACCTCGAGCTCCTAGCCATCGAAGCTAGACATGATAGAAAAGCTGAAGCGCCTTGACCAGGGGCGACAAGCATAAGACGAGCCGACTTGAAGGTTGTTCTTTACCTTCATGGCGGATTGGCTTATGACCTCGAGCCCCTAGGCGCTGAAGCTAGACATGATAGAAAAGCTAAAGCAAATATCAATAAAACAAAAAGAAAAAAGGGTTTTTACTTCAAAAACCACAATTTCATCATACGACTATTATTTTATTAGCTTCTCCCATAAATACCATTTTTATACAACTTTTGTGTTATTTAGTAACTGATAGAAGCATAATCTGTTGGCATTATATAACTTTAACATAAGCAAAATTTCAAGTCAATCTTTTTTTGCTCTTATAATGTAATAGCCCTTTTTCTTCACAACTGTTTCAACTTCAGAATACAGCTCTGTTAGTTTATCAATTGCTGACGGGGCTCCTTGTTTTTTTTGAATAACAACCCAAAGATATCCACCTTGTAATAGGTGTCCAACACTTTGTTCAAAAATATCATGCACAATTTGCTTCCCTGCACGAATTGGCGGATTCGTTATAATAGCAGCATATTGATGGTTCGAGACATTTTCAAGTCTGTCACTCTCATAAATACACACATTATTTATCCCGTTTAATTCCGCATTTTCTTTAGCTAACTCTAATGCTCTTAAATTTACATCGATCATATGAACTTGTCGAGTCGGCATTCGTTTTGCAGCAGATAAACCTATTGGGCCGTAACCACAGCCAACATCTAAAATATCGCCTTCCATTTCAGGTTCTTCAAAAGCATCAATTAGTAATTTTGAGCCAAAATCTACTTCGCTTTTTGAAAAAACCCCATTATCTGTTTTAAAACGAAAGGAGTGGTTATTTAGAGTGAAATCCCAATATTTGGGTTTACTCTCTACTTTTTGTGTTTTGGAAAAATAGTGTTCTGACAAACAGCATCACCTCCGATGGTGAATAGAAGGTAGAAATTATAGAGGTCGAAAAAGGTAAAAAACCCGCTAAATATAGCGGGCTTCTTATTGGCTGTAATTTATATTACTTAACTTCTACGCCAGCTCCAACTTCTTCAAGTTTAGCTTTAATTTCTTCTGCTTCTTCTTTAGAAGCGCCTTCTTTAAGCGGTTTTGGAGCATTGTCAACAAGTTCTTTCGCTTCTTTAAGTCCAAGACCTGTAATTTCACGAACAACTTTAATAACTTTGATTTTTTGATCGCCTGCAGAAGCAAGGATTACATCAAAATCAGTTTTTTCTTCAGCAGCAGCGCCAGCAGCAGCTCCGCCCATAACAGCTACAGGAGCTGCAGCAGTTACTCCGAATTCTTCTTCAATTGCTTTTACTAAGTCGTTTAATTCTAAAACAGTCATATTTTTAACTGCTTCAATGATTTGTTCTTTAGTCATGATAAAGTTTCCTCCTTATATTTGGTTTAAATCAATACGTTTATCGTTACTAACTTACGCGCCTTGTTCTTCTTTTTGGTCTGCAACAGCTTTTGTAGCAAGAGCAAGATTGCGAATAGGTGCTTGAAGTACGCTGAGTAGCATTGAAAGTAAGCCTTCGCGAGATGGAAGTTCTGCAAGAGCCTTAACTTCTTCAAACGTTGCTACATTTCCTTCAATTACACCTGCTTTAATTTCAAGAGCTTCATGCTTTTTCGCGAAATCATTTAAGATTTTCGCTGGAGCAACAACATCTTCATTACTGAACGCGATCGCATTCGGTCCAACAAGAGCCTCATTTAATCCACTTAGTTCAGCAGCGTCTGCAGCACGGCGAGTTAATGAATTCTTGTAAACCTTGAATTCAATACCAGCTTCACGAAGTTGTTTACGAAGTTCTGTAACTTCACTAACAGAAAGTCCACGGTAATCTACAACGATTGTTGATACACTTGATTTCAACTTATCAGCAATCTGATCTACGATCAATTTCTTTTGTTCGATAGCACTGCTCATCTTTACACCTCCTGTAGAATTTCTACATTCATACCCGAAAAAACCTCCACATCTTAAGCAGACATGGAGGTTGTATACAATAGTTTCGCAAGAAATAAATCTATCGTAATACCTCGGCAGGAAATTAAGCTTATCAGCACCTGCTGTCTACGGCACAAATGTTATATTTTCAACAACAAAATACATCTTACTAAATGCATTTTGTTTTGTCAATTCCTATTTTAACCAACTTCTTATAAATTATTTTACTGTAACAGAAGATGGGTCTACTTTCACACCAGGTCCCATTGTTGAAGTAACAGATACGTTCTTCATATAAGTACCTTTTGCTGCAGCAGGCTTAACTTTAAGCATTGTATCAAAAATTGTGTTGAAGTTTTCAACAAGCTTTGCATTTTCGAAAGATACTTTACCGATTGGCACGTGGATGTTTCCAGCTTTGTCAACACGGTACTCTACTTTACCTGCTTTAATTTCTTGAACTGCTTTTGTTACATCAAATGTAACTGTGCCAGTTTTAGGGTTTGGCATTAAGCCTTTAGGTCCTAATACACGACCAAGCTTACCAACTTCACCCATCATATCAGGTGTAGCAACGATTACATCAAATTCGAACCAACCTTGTTGGATCTTGTTAATGTATTCAGTATCTCCAACAAAATCTGCTCCTGCAGCTTCTGCTTCTTTCGCTTTTTCACCTTTTGCAAAAACAAGAACACGTTGAGTTTTACCAGTACCATTTGGAAGCACTACTGCTCCACGAATTTGCTGGTCAGCTTTCTTAGGGTCTACTCCTAAACGGAAAGCTACTTCAACAGTTGCATCAAACTTAGTGAAGTTTGTCTTCTTCGCAAGTTCAATTGCTTCTTCAATTGGATAAGCTTTAAAGCGGTCAACAAGCTTTGCAGCTTCAACATACTTTTTACCTTTTTTAGCCATTATAATTTCCTCCTTGATTGTGGTTTTAGCGGAAAAACCTCCCACTTTGAAAAGCACAGGAGCCTCGCAGGCGAACATCGACGTCAGCACATCCTGTGCAAGTCCGACAAGCATAAGACGAGTCTTTCAGAAGGGCTGTACTTTACCTTTTTGAAAGATTTGGCTTATGACCTCGAGGTCGACAAAAACGCGACGTCCTGTCGCATTGTCGACACTAGTACATCCTGTACGTCGGGGCTAGGCTCCGGAGCTAGACATCAGAAAAGCGCAGACACCTTAATCAAGAGCACCCAACATAAAAACTCATCTTTTTTTAGAAAGGATTCGTTTTGATATTGAAGCCCTTAAGTGTCAGAGCTAAACATTCACGCCCTAGACAGCAGAAAGGTTGCGTGTGAAAACCAAATTCAGCAACGCAACCTCAATTAGCAACCTAAGTTCTGTAGCATGGATTAGTCTTCGATAACAATACCCATGCTGCGTGCAGTACCCTCAACCATTAACATTGCAGCTTCTACGCTAGCAGCGTTAAGATCAGGCATTTTCGTTTCAGCAATCTCGCGCACCTTGTCACGCTTGACTGTTGCTACTTTATTACGGTTTGGTTGACCAGAACCAGACTCGATTCCAGCTGCTTTTTTAAGTAAAACTGCAGCAGGTGGAGTTTTCGTAATAAATGTAAATGAACGGTCTTCAAAAACCGTAATTTCAACAGGAATGATTAGGCCAGCTTGTTCAGCTGTACGTGCGTTAAATTCCTTACAGAATCCCATGATGTTAACACCTGCTTGACCTAATGCTGGTCCTACTGGTGGCGCAGGGTTTGCTTTACCTGCAGGGATTTGTAACTTAACAAGTTTGATTACTTTTTTAGCCACGAGACACACCTCCTTAAAGTCCGTGATGTGGTAATAGGGATTCCCCTCCCACTCAACTTATCGTCTTTATATTAAGATAAAGATCATAACAATTGTCCGGTCTCATTATCTGAGACATACTGACCTTTGAAATATTACCACTTTTTAAAGATGATTTCAAGTTTTTTTCTAAATGTGCTACAACTTTTTAAACTGAACTTATGCTCGTCGTCCCTGAGCAAGGCGCTTCCGCTTTTCTTTGTCCAGCTGCAGCACCTAGGGACTCTAGGTCATAAGCCTATCCGACGAGAAGGTATAGTACAACCTTCACGACGGATTGTCTTATGCTCGTCGTCCCTGAGCAAGGCGCTTCCGCTTTTCTTATAGCTTATCAATCTGAGAGAAATCTAGTTCAACAGGGGTGTCGCGGCCGAACATATTAACAAGAACTCTAATTTTCGCTTTGTCTTTATCAATATCTTCGATTGCACCCGTGAAGTTCGCGAATGGCCCTTCTTTAACTTGTACCGTTTCTCCGATTTCAAAATTAATATCTACTCGTTTTTCTTCAACACCCATGCGCTTCAAAATTACATTTACTTCTTCTGGCAATAATGGTGTCGGCTTAGAGCCTGAACCAGCAGAACCAACAAATCCAGTAACACCTGGAGTATTTCTAACTACATACCATGAATCGTCAGTCATCACAATTTCAACAAGCACATATCCAGGAAACACTTTCCTTTTTACAACTTTCTTTTTACCGTTTTTGAAGTCGGTTTCTTCCTCTTCCGGAACAATAACACGGAAGATTTTATCTTGCATCGCCATTGTTTCAACACGTTTTTCTAAGTTCGCTTTTACTTTGTTTTCGTAACCTGAATACGTATGAACAACATACCAATTTTTTTCCATTCAAGAGGACTAATTCGTCCTTCCCTCCCTATATATAGAATCACTTACTTTTTTTATTGGAGCTTATTTTTGCCAAATGAAAAAACCCGTTTCCGGGCTTCATAAGTATCTCTGTATTCTTCTCCATTATACCATGTATGTCCCTACGTTATTCAAGGAATAAGACGAATTAACAAAGAAATACCTTCGTCAACTAACGCAAAGAAAATCGCAAAGAACGCTACTGTCGCAAGTACGGTTACCGTATAATTTGTCATCTCTTTGCGTTTAGGCCAGCTGACTTTTCTCATTTCACGTCCAACATCACGGAAAAACTTTATGATGCGTTGCATTCGTAACACCAACTTCCAAAAAATATCCTAATCGTATCTATGAAAATCCTATTTAGTTTCACGATGAGTTGTGTGATTATTACAGGTCTTACAGAACTTCTTAAGCTCTAACCGTTCAGTTCCTTTATTGCTCATCGTTGAATAATTTCTTGTTCCACATTCATTACATGCAAGTATTACTTTCTTTCTCATTAATTACACCTACTAAGAAAAGCATAAGCACCTTTGCAATGAATACTGTAGAAGCCTACCTTTGTACTCATCAACGTATGGACTTTACTAACCTCAACTGAGTTAAAGGAACATCAAGGTTTGCAGGCTACGAATGCCACATCCTTAAGCCTTCGCCTACATAAAAGTTTTCCTTTAGAAAAACAGTTATGCCCTTCATTACTTTCACATTCTATGAGCGTAACTTAGCGTGTCGGCTATCGCAAAGAGAGGGAGGGAAGTCCACTAGGCACTAGAGCTAGATACTTGTCCAACTCAAAAACTATATACTTCCATTCAATTATACATCTATGCCATAAAACTTTATCATGGACAATTGTTGATGTCAATATGAGCAATAGCATGGAAGAAGAATAAAGATATATGCAATCAACAACTATAAAGAAATTTCACGGACTTCTAGATAACGTTCAAGCTTACGCTTTACTCGCTGAAGAGCATTATCAATCGACTTAACATGACGATTTAATTCTTCTGAAATTTCTTGATAAGACTGCCCATCCAAATAGAGCACAAGCACTTTCCGTTCTAAATCACTAAGTAGCTCTGACATTTTCACTTCGATATGATCAAATTCCTCTTGGTTAATAATTAATTCTTCTGGATCCATCACCTTAGCGCCAGAGATTACATCCATTAACGTTCTATCCGATTCTTCATCATAGATCGGTTTGTCTAATGACACATAGGAGTTTAAAGGAATATGCTTTTGCCTTGTTGCTGTCTTTATCGCCGTGATAATTTGTCTTGTAATACACAGTTCAGCAAATGCTTTAAATGAAGATAGCTTGTCCCCTTTGAAATCACGGATGGCTTTATATAAGCCTATCATTCCTTCTTGAACAATATCCTCCTTATCCGCACCAATTAAAAAATAAGATCGGGCCTTTGCACGGACAAAGTTTCTGTACTTGTGAATCAAATAATCCAACGCTTCACTTTCGCCTTGATGCACTAAATCAACTACCTCTTCATCTTCAAGCTCTACATACTCTAAATTATTTTCGTCGATTGTCTTCAAGTCAGTATCCACTAAGATCCCTCCGACTGCACAAGCATAGATAGAAATATTATACAGTAGGACTTTTTCCAGCGTCAACCATTCACATCTTCCCTCTGCGCCATTTTTCAAAAATTTCTGCCATTTCGTCACTAAGCGGAATCTTTGATATCGGTTTTTTCGTTTGAATATTTTTTACTTTCTTCTCAATCTTATTCTCAACATTATTCATTTCATTTAATAACTCTCTTGCTGATTTACGTAATGCACCTTGTCCAAATATTGCCCACTGCTCTGTATAATCTGAGGTTGCTACATGAATTTGAGTTTTAATATTGCTTAAGCTAATTGCCAGCTTTTCAATTCGTTCATCTGCAGTTTCATTTTTCCTAGTAAAAATAACTTCTACTTTATGATTCTTTATTTTTTTCTCTGTCCCTTTTACATCGTACGCATCAAAGACGATAATGACGCGATATCCAGAATAGCCTTGATATTCCGCCATTTTTTCAATTAATCGATCCCTGGCGGCTGCAAGATCCTTCTTCTTTAACTCTCGTAATTCAGGCCAAGCACCTATAACGTTATAGCCGTCAACAATAAGGATGTCCATTTTTATCCCTCGAGAGGATGCCTTTTCCGATAAACCTCATACATAAGAATTGCAGCAGCAACAGATGCATTAAGAGAAGTGACATTACCCGCCATTGGTAAATGAATAAGAAAATCGCATTTATCCTTAATTAAACGCCCCATTCCTTTGCCTTCACTCCCAATGACTAGACCAAGTGGAATCGTACCGTCAAAACGTCGGTAGTCTTCACTTCCTTTCGCATCCGTTCCAGCGATCCAGACGCCTTTTTCTTTTAATTCATCAATTGTTCTCGCTATATTTGTTACGCGCACCACTGGAATATGTTCAATAGCCCCTGTCGAAGCCTTTGCGACAGTGGCAGTAAGGCCTACTGCTCTCCGCTTCGGAATAATGATGCCATGAGCGCCAACTGCATCTGCTGTTCTCATAATGGATCCGAGGTTATGTGGATCCTCAATTTCATCCAATAATAAAAAGAAAGGTGCTTCATTTTTCTGCGTAGCCGCCTGAAATAAATCATCTATTTCAGCGTATTGATAAGCAGCAACTTGTGCGATTACCCCTTGGTGATTACCTTCAACAAGCTGATCAAGCTTCTTTTTTGGCACAAATTGCACGAATACATTTGCTGACTTTGCCAGTCCAATTACTTGCTGCATTTGTCCACCTTGAGAGCCCTCTGCGATAAGAAGTTTATTTATATCTCGCCCAGATTTAAGCGCTTCAATGACGGGGTTTTTTCCCATAATAAAGTCTTGACTCATTACAAATTACCTCCTTTCTTATTTTCAACAATTTGAAAAGCTTTTACGATGATTTCTTCCAGCCGCTCCTCTTTTCCTGATAAAAACAAATAGCCTAATAGCGCTTCAAACGCTGTACTATATCGGTATGTTTGCACATCTGTGTTCTTTGGCACTGTTCCGGATTTCGCATTTCTTCCTCTTTTCACAACCGCAATCTCTTCTTCGGTTAATTCTTCACCTTCAAGAAATTGATGAATGATTTGTGATTGTGCTTTCGCTGACACATAATGAGTCGCTTCTCGATGGAGATGATTCGGTCGAACACCACCATACTGGATAAGATGTTTACGAACATATATTTCAAAAACAGCATCGCCCATATAGGCTAGGGCGAGGCTATTCAATTGTTTTTCATCAATTTTATTATCGTAATGAAGCATTTATTTTAGCCTCTTTTCCATCTTGTACCTTGAGGTGTATCCTCTAGGATGATGTTCATATCTTTAAGCTGATCACGAATTTCATCGGCTAATTTAAAGTTACGATCCTTCCGTGCTTGAATACGCTGCTTAATTAAATCATCAATTTCTTCATCAAGCAATTCAGCTTTTGAAAGATCTAAAGAAAGCCCAAGAATATTGAAAAGATTCTCAAATTCCTTTGTAAAAGCTTCGATCACTTGAACAGAAGTATTCTTTTCCATTAAATAAAGATTAGCGAGCTTTGATAATTCAAAAAGGACAGAAATCCCATTTGCTGTATTAAAGTCATCATCCATAACTTTGATAAACTCTTCATGTAGAGCAGCAATTTTTTCTAGCCACTCCTCATTATTATCCGTTAAATCCGCACTTATCTCTTGACGATGCTTCAAGTTTTGATAAGAAGTCTTAAGCCGTTCTAAACCGGCACGTGTATTTTCCAAAAGTTCCTCACTGTAATTGATCGGATTACGGTAATGAACAGATAACATGAAAAATCGTAATACTTGTGGGTCATGTTTTTTTATAATGTCATGAACTAAGATAAAATTCCCAAGTGATTTTGACATTTTCTCATTATCAATATTTATATAACCATTGTGCATCCAATAACGAGCAAATGTTTTTCCACTTACCGCCTCCGACTGTGCGATCTCATTCTCATGATGTGGAAAGGCTAAATCTTGGCCGCCAGCATGGATATCAATTGTCTCGCCTAAATATCTCTTCGCCATTGCTGAGCACTCAATATGCCATCCTGGTCTTCCATGCCCCCATGGACTATCCCAGTAAATTTCGCCTTCCTTCACAGCCTTCCAAAGCGCAAAATCAAGAGCATCATTCTTCTTCTCTCCGATAGCAATGCGCGCACCTGAGATGAGCTCATCAATTGGTTGGTGGGATAATTTACCATACCCTTCGAATTTTCGCGTATGGTAATAAACATCACCTTCTGATTCATAAGCAAAGCCCTTATCAATTAACGCTTGAATAAAATCAATAATAATATCCATGTTCTCTGTTACACGAGGATGCGCATCTGCACGTTGGCAGCCAAGTGCAGAAACATCTTCAAAGTAAGCTTCGATAAAGCGATCAGCAACGGTCGGAACCTCTACTCCTAATTCATTTGCTACTCTAATCAGCTTATCGTCAACATCTGTAAAATTAGAAATATAGTTAATATCATAGCCTCGATATTTGAAATATCTTCTAACGGTATCAAATACAATTGGCGGACGGGCATTCCCTATATGAATATAATTATAAACGGTTGGTCCGCATACATACATCTTTACTTTACCTTCTTCTAAAGGTATGAAAGGCTCTTTCTTTCTCGTTAATGTATTATAAATCTGAATAGCCATTAACCTTACTCCCTTCTTTTTCTAAGCTCGCAATTTCTTTGCGTAAATTGGCGATTTCATTTTCCAACTCTTTGAACCGATCAGCTATCGGATCAGGAAGATCGGAGTGATTTAAATCCTTGCTTACTTTCACTCCGTCTCTTACTTTTACCTTTCCCGGAATACCGACAACAGTTGAATTCGGTGGTACTTCGTGTAGAACAACCGAGCCAGCTCCAACCTTGGAATTTTCGCCTATTGTAATAGATCCAAGCACCTTTGCCCCTGTAGCAATTAGTGCGTTATCTTTTATAGTTGGATGGCGCTTTCCTTTTTCTTTTCCAGTTCCACCTAGGGTTACTCCTTGAAAAACAGTTACATTATCACCGATTTCACACGTTTCCCCAATGACTACCCCCATACCATGATCAATGAAAAAGCGCCTGCCAATTTTTGCACCTGGATGAATTTCAATCCCTGTAAAAAAACGACTAACTTGCGAAATTACCCTTGCAAGGAAATACAGCTTTCTTTTAAAAAGTGCATGAGCCAATCGATGTGCCCAAATAGCATGTAAACCGGAATATGTTAATAGTACTTCCAAATAACTTCTTGCAGCAGGGTCCTGTTCAAATACTACCTCAATATCTTCCTTCATCCTCTTAAACATAATACCACCCTCCTTGTGAAAAGCGC
Organism: Cytobacillus sp. Bva_UNVM-123; assembly: GCF_046351715.2. NCBI lineage: Bacteria > Bacillati > Bacillota > Bacilli > Caryophanales > Bacillaceae > Cytobacillus > Cytobacillus sp. Bva_UNVM-123. The sequence continues at coordinate 121,413 of NZ_CM177772.1, read as the reverse complement.
AGGACATTTGAAAACGCAAGCTCCTATAGGTAAATACTTAATTGAAAAAAAATAAAACGTCCCTGTCATTAATGACAGAGACGTTTTCCACGCGGTTCCACTCTGTTTAGACTTTTACAAGTCTCAACTTTAACCTAATAACGGCAGGAGCACCGCTCATTTCTACTTAGAACAATCATGACAGTTCGAAATAAGGCTCAGAGGGGCACTTCAGAATAATGAGAGGCTTAAACCACTTTCAGCTGATGTAGGTTCTCTCTAAAAAGCATCATATTCTTACTTTTCCTCTTCTACACTTTTAGTTATTAATTTACTTATTACTATATTACATTTTAGGCAAGATGTTAACTTAAAATACTTGCTAAGCGATTTTTTACTTTCTCTTTTCCGAATAGCGCAATCGCCTGTGGAAGGTCAGGCCCGTGTGTTTGACCTGTTATCGCAACACGAATTGGCATGAAAAGATTTTTCCCTTTATGGCCAGTCGATTTTTGTACAGCCTTCATCGCTGCTTTAATTTCATCCGCCTTAAATTCAGCTAACTGCTCAATTTCAGCCAAAAACGCTGCAAGCACTTCAGGTACCTGTTCTTCAGCAAGTACTGCTTTTGCTTCATCATCTAAAACGATTTCATCATTAAAGAAAATTTCTGTCAGTTCAACAATTTCAGCGCCATAGCTCATTTTTTCTTGGTAAAGGGCAATTAAGCTTCGTACCCATTCGGATTCATTCTCTGTTAACTGCTCATGAACCCTACCAGCCTTCACTAAATGAGGCAATGAAATGGAAACAAGTCGATCAATATCGATCTTCTTCATATACTGATTATTCATCCAAGTTAACTTCTGTTTATCGAATAATGCAGGCGATTTAGATAAACGATTCGCATCAAAAATATCTATAAACTCTTCTCTAGAGAAAATCTCATCTTCTCCTGATGGTGACCAGCCTAATAGAGCAATAAAGTTAAAAAGTGCTTCGGGCAAATACCCAAGCTCTTCATATTGCTCAATAAATTGAATAATGGATTCATCGCGCTTACTTAACTTTCGTCTGCTTTCATTTACAATTAAAGTCATATGTCCAAAAATTGGCGCTTCCCAGCCTAATGCATCATAAATCATTAATTGCTTTGGCGTATTAGAAATATGATCATCACCTCTTAAAACATGCGAGATATTCATTAAATGATCATCAATGGTCACAGCGAAATTATACGTAGGTGTACCATCCTTTTTAACAATAACATGATCACCAATCCCATCTGATTCAAAAGAAACATCGCCTTTCACCATATCATTGAAAGAATAGACCTTTCCTTCTGGAACTAAGAAGCGAATACTTGGCTCTCTTCCTTCTGCTTCCAATTCAATCCGCTGTTCCTTTGTTAAATGACGGCACTTGCCAGAATAGGTTGGCGTTTCACCTTTTGCCATTTGAGCTTCACGCTCTACCTCTAACTCTTCTTCCGTACAATAGCATTTATACGCACTGCCCTTTTCAAGCAGCTCATTATAGTACTTCTCATAAATATCATTCCGTTCAGACTGACGGTATGGGCCGTATCCGCCGTCTTTATCGACACTCTCGTCCCAATCGATCCCAAGCCATTGCAAATACTTTAACTGGCTTTCTTCACCACCGGTAATATTACGTTTTTTATCAGTATCTTCAATACGGATAATGAACTTTCCACCTTTATTTCGTGCGAACAAGTAATTGAATAGTGCAGTACGGGCATTGCCGATATGTAAATGTCCAGTTGGACTCGGGGCATAGCGTACACGAATATCATTTGACATAAAAATACTGCCTCCTAAAATTTCATCTTACTGAGAATATTTTAACACTCCAGCATTATGAAAACATCCGTTTCATACGACAAAATGAAACTTCTATTATTTTTCTGTTTTTTGCAATAATACCGCTACTTGTGAAGCAATTCCTTCACCTCTGCCTGTAAAACCAAGCCGTTCTGTTGTCGTCGCTTTTACATTAATGTTTTCAATATTTGATTCAAGCAATTGTGCAATTCTTTCTCTCATTTTCTCGACATATGGGGCCATCTTCGGTCTTTGAGCAATAATTGTACAGTCTGCATTTACAAGCTCATACCCTTTAGCCTTTACTAGATTCCAAACATGCTCTAATAATTTGGCTGAATCCGCATCCTTAAACTCCGAATCTGTATCTGGAAAATGTCGACCGATATCTCCTTCACCTATTGCACCTAAGCATGCGTCTGCTACTGTATGTAATAATACATCCGCATCAGAGTGCCCCATTAATCCCTTTTCATACGGAATTTCAATCCCGCCAATAATTAATGGCCGCCCTTCCGTTAATTGGTGCACATCAAAGCCTTGTCCAATTCGAAACATAATATTGTCTCCTTTTATCATTGTAGTTGCCTTCGCTTACGCATAATGGCCTCAGCAAAATATAAATCTTCCGGAGTCGTCAGCTTAATATTGTCGTAATCCCCTTCTACAATCAAAACATCATAGCCTAGACGTTCTACTAAACTGGCATCATCTGTTCCAATAAAGTCATCCTCCACCGCTTTTTGATAAGCAGCTAATAAAATAGAAAAACGAAAAGCCTGTGGGGTTTGAACAGCCCACAAGCTGGTTCGTTCGACAGTCTCCGTAACAATTTGGCCAGTAGCTTTTTTTACCGTATCTTTAACTGGGACAGCAAGTATTGCTGCCCCACTCGTTTCAGCCGCTTCAAGCAGTGAATGAATATACTTCTTTTCAATAAACGGCCTAGCCGCATCGTGAACAAGAATAATTCCATTTTGCTTCACACATTTTAAAGCACTGTATATACTATCCTGTCTTTCCTTACCACCCGGAACTAAGGCAATCACTTTTGTTATTTCGTTTTCTTCAATAATTGCCTTTATTTCCTCTTCATCTTGTGGATGAATAGCGACAAATATCCCTTCGCATTTCTCATCCATTTGAAAAACAAGTAATGTATGGATAAATACAGGCAAGGATTGGAGCTCAAGTAAAACTTTATTTTTCCCCGCTCCCATTCTCCTCCCTTTGCCTGCTGCAGGAATGATGACTTGATAAGCCATTAAAACACCCCAATGTTTAAATTCCCCAATGATATTATAACGCTTTTTCTAATAGCTTCGGCTTCGCAAAAATCATTCGTCCCGCAGAGGTTTGAAGGACACTTGTGACTAACACATCGATATACTTACCAATGTAATCACGGCCCTCTTCAACAACAATCATTGTCCCATCATCGAGATAAGCAATTCCTTGATTTTGCTCCTTCCCATCCTTAATGACTTGTACTTTCATTTCTTCTCCAGGAAGAACAACTGGTTTAACAGCATTAGCCAAATCATTAATATTTAAGACAGAAACACCTTGAAACTCACAAACCTTATTTAAGTTAAAGTCATTTGTCACAACAATTCCATTCGTAACCTTTGCAAGCTTTACAAGCTTGCTATCTACTTCTTGAATTTCTTCAAAATCGCCTTCATAAATTTCTACGTTAATCGCTAGCTCTTTCTGAATTCGATTCAAAATATCTAAGCCTCTTCGGCCTCTATTTCGTTTTAATACATCAGAAGAATCTGCAATATGCTGCAATTCTTCAAGAACAAACTGTGGAATAACGATTGTTCCTTCCAAAAATCCTGTCTGACAAATATCCGCTATTCTTCCATCAATAATGACACTCGTATCTAATAGCTTCAAAACATTTTTGCGAGCAGCTTCTGGCTCCTCTTCATTTGCCTTCTTCCTTGCCTTTGAAAAAAGTGTTAATAGTTCATCTCGTTTTTTAAAGCCTACTTGAAAGCCCAAATAACCAAATAATAATGTTAGGAGAATTGGCGCAACTGTATTTAAAATGGGAAAATCAATAGCTGTTAAAGCATAGCCAATTAAAAAAGCAATAATGAGCCCAAAAACGAGACCAACACTTCCAAAAATAATATCGGTTATCGGAGCCTTTACAAGCGATTCCTCTATCCATTTCACTACATTGACGACATAATCGACTGCCCAGAATGAAATAAGATAAAAAATGATAGCACCTAAAATAGCGGACAGGTATGGATTATTTATAAAAGGAATGTCGTCTAATGAAATTAATCTTAATAAATCAGGAATTAATAATATCCCTAACGTAACCCCAATAATGAGGAAACAAACTTGAACGATACGTTTTAACATTCCTTCACCTCCTTTTATTCATTATAAACAAATCCCATAAATTGAAACGTCAAATGACTAAAAAATAAATTATATTAATATATAAAAAATTAATATAAAGTTTGTACTACTGCTAAGAGTAGCACCATTTGCAATCCAGTGTCAAATAAAAGCAAACGAATATTTTAACACACCCTCTACTTTAGTTCAATAGTCACTTTAAATATTCCTACTCTCCTAATGCAGCTTTTAATGCTTCACTAACTGAATTTACACCAATAAGCTGTATCCCCTTTGGCCCAGTCCATCCACCAAGATTATTCGCTGGCAAAATGACTCTTTCAAAGCCAAGCTTAGCAGCTTCTTGAACCCTTTGCTCAATTCTCGACACCCTTCTAATTTCACCCGTTAAGCCAACCTCTCCAATAATACAGTCTGTAGGCCTAGTCGGTTTATCACGAAAGCTTGAAGCGATGCTAATGGCTATAGCTAAATCAATGGCTGGTTCATCCAGCTTTACCCCTCCAGCTACCTTTAAATAAGCATCTTGATTTTGCAAAAGCAGACCCACTCGCTTTTCTAAAACGGCCATCAATAACGGCACACGATTATGATCAACCCCTGTAGCCATTCTTCTTGGATTTCCAAAGCTAGTCGGTGAAATGAGCGCTTGAATTTCAACAAGAACTGGACGTGTTCCTTCCATTGAGGCAACAACTGTCGAACCAGCCGCTCCCTGTGATCTTTCTTCCAGGAAAATTTCCGACGGATTTTCAACTTCCTCAAGACCTAATTCCTTCATTTCAAAGATTCCCATCTCATTCGTTGAACCGAATCGATTTTTCACCGCTCTTAAAATTCGATATGTATGATGGCGTTCACCTTCAAAATATAATACAGTATCTACCATATGCTCTAATAGTCTTGGTCCAGCAATAGAGCCTTCCTTCGTCACGTGGCCGACAATAAAAATAGCTATCCCTTTCGTTTTTCCAATCCTCATTAATTCAGCTGTACATTCTCTCACTTGGGAAACACTTCCTGGTGCAGAAGTAACCTCTGGGTGATAAATGGTCTGAATGGAATCAATAATAACAAAGCTCGGATTGACACTTTCAATCGTCCTACTAATTTCTTCTAAGCTTGTTTCAGCATAAACTAATAAATTTTCTGAGGAAATACCTAATCGGTCTGCACGGAGCTTCGTCTGTCTTAGTGATTCTTCACCTGATATGTATAAAACAGAAATGTTCTTGTTCGCCAATTGTGAGGACACTTGTAGAAGAAGGGTTGATTTTCCGATTCCTGGATCCCCGCCAATTAGGACAAGCGAGCCTCTTACAACCCCACCACCTAGTACACGGTTTAATTCATTTAAATCCGTGTGGATTCTCGGTTCATTTTCTGTCTCAATGGATGTTATCGGTGTAGCTTTAGACAGAATTGTTGAACCTTCTGAATGTGCAAAAGCGCCTCTTCTTGATGTGGAAGCTTTCTCTACTTCTTCAACCATTCTATTCCATTGCCCACATCCCGGACATTTTCCCATCCATTTAGGAGACTCATACCCACATTCCTGACACATAAACTTTGTTTTTCTTTTCGCCATTTGCTTACATCCTCTCCGAAATCGTGAAAAGAAGGCACACTTGCTCTTTATGTGCACCTTCTTTTCTGTAATATCAGAAATTTACTTTTGAAGTGTTGCAGTTCTTTTCTTTGAACCTGTTTCAACAACAAACTCGTCATCACGAACATCGATAATCACTCGTTGACCAGTAAACATAGCTCCTTTAAGCAGCTCCTCTGATAAGCGGTCTTCAATATGCTTTTGAATGGCCCGGCGCAGTGGTCTAGCCCCATACTCTGGATCATAGCCCTCAGAGACGATTTTTTCCTTCGCTGCAGCTGTCAATTCAAGTTCAATCTCTTGTTCTTTTAACCGTTTTATTAATTGATCAGACATAAGTGTAACGATTTCCTGAAGATGCTTTCTTTCTAATGCATGGAAAACAATGATTTCATCAATACGATTAAGGAATTCAGGACGGAATGCTTTTTTCAATTCCTCCATTACTTTACCTTTCATATCCTTATAATCCTGCTCACCATCTTGGATATTAAAACCTACATATTTATTCGTTTTTAATGATTGAGCACCAACATTAGACGTCATGATTAACACTGTATTGCGGAAATCGACCGTTCTTCCTTTTGAATCTGTTAAGCGGCCGTCCTCTAGTACTTGTAGAAGAATATTGAACACGTCTGGATGTGCTTTTTCAATCTCATCAAGAAGAATGACTGAGTATGGCTTTCTACGTACCTTTTCTGTTAATTGGCCACCTTCCTCAAACCCGACATATCCCGGAGGAGAGCCAACTAATCTTGAAGTAGAATGCTTCTCCATATACTCCGACATATCAATTCTGATCATGGCATCTTCATCACCAAACATCACTTCAGCAAGAGCACGAGCGAGCTCGGTTTTCCCTACACCCGTTGGCCCAAGGAAAACAAATGAACCGATCGGACGTTTCGGATCTTTTAAGCCTGCGCGCGCTCGACGGACTGCTTTCGAAATAGCCTTAACCGCTTCTTCCTGTCCAATAATTCTTGAGTGTAAAATCTCTTCTAAATTTAGAAGCTTTTCTGTTTCCGTTTGTGCTAGCTTTGAAACAGGAATACCCGTCCAGCTCGATACGACACTTGCAATATCTTCTACTGTTACTTCACTGTTTTCTTTTCCTTGCTTTTCTTTCCATGATTTCTTCGTTTCTTCAAGCTTTTCGCGAAGACGTTGCTCCGTATCTCTTAAGGAAGCAGCTTTTTCAAACTCTTGACTTTGAACAGCGGCATCCTTTTCTTTACGTACATGCTCAAGCTTCACTTCTAGCTCCTTTAAATTTGGTGGAGTCGTATACGAACGAAGTCTCACCTTTGAACCAGCCTCATCTATTAAATCGATCGCTTTGTCTGGAAGGAAACGATCAGAAATATATCGATCAGATAACTTTACCGCTGCTTCAATTGCTGCATCTGTAATCGTTACGCGGTGATGCGCTTCATACCGATCACGCAAGCCTTCCAAAATTTGAATGGACTCCTCTGAAGTTGGTTCATCCACAGTAATAGGCTGAAAGCGTCTTTCAAGTGCAGCATCTTTTTCAATGTATTTTCGGTATTCATCAAGTGTTGTTGCCCCAATACATTGCAGTTCACCACGAGCTAGAGATGGTTTTAATATATTTGAAGCATCGATTGCCCCCTCTGCTCCTCCTGCTCCAATTAATGTATGAAGCTCATCGATGAATAAAATAATATTGCCAGCTTGGCGAATTTCATCCATAACTTTCTTTAATCGGTCTTCGAACTCACCGCGATATTTAGTACCTGCCACAACTGTACCCATATCAAGGGTCATCACTCTTTTATCGCGAAGTGTCTCAGGTACCTCATTATTAATAATTTGCTGTGCCAAACCTTCAGCAATGGCCGTTTTTCCAACACCTGGCTCACCAATTAGCACTGGATTATTTTTTGTCCTACGGCTTAATACTTCAATGACACGCTGAATTTCCTTGCTGCGGCCAATAACTGGATCAAGACTCCCTTCACGAGCAATCGCCGTTAAGTCTCTCGCCAATCCATCAAGTGTTGGTGTATTTGCATTAACAGATGAACCCCCTTGATGGCTTCCAGATTCATTGCTACCTAATAGCTGAAGGACTTGTTGACGAGCTTTATTTAAGCTCACGCCAAGATTATTCAACACTCTTGCAGCAACGCCTTCCCCTTCTCGTATTAGACCAAGCAATATATGCTCTGTTCCAACATAAGAGTGCCCTAGCTTTCTAGCTTCATCCATTGAAAGCTCAATGACCTTTTTGGCTCTAGGTGTATAATGTGGAGGTGCTTGGGATGAATCCTTTCCGCGACCAATTAAATTTTCGACCTCTTGCTGAATTTTATCAGAACCGAGTCCTAATGCGTAAAGAGCTTTTGCCGCAATGCCTTCCCCTTCTCGAACAAGACCCAATAAAATATGCTCTGTTCCAATATTATTATGTCCTAAACGAATGGCTTCTTCTTGTGCTAAAGCTAACACTTTTTGAGCTCTTTCTGTAAATCGGCCAAACATCATGATTTCATCCTCCTATCTCTTCTTTTTCCATTTTTATTCTTTCCCTTATTAAGGATGCCCGGCGAATATCCCGTTCATGTGGTCTTAATGGACCTCCGGCATATTGTTGTAAAAATCCAGGCTGGGTTAAAATCATTAATTCATTTAAAATATTTTTTGAAATATTTTTTAAATATTTCATATCAATTCCTAATCGAACATCTGATAAGCATCTTGCCGCTTCTTTTGATTCGATAATTCGACAGTTGGATAATATTCCATAAGACCTGAAGACTCTATCTTCTAATTGTATGTCAGAAGTTTTTGCTAATGCTTCGCGAGCAGACCTTTCCTGCGAAATCAACTGGCTGACAACGCTTTTTAAATCTTCAACAATATCTTCTTCTGATTTTCCGAGGGTAATTTGATTCGATATTTGAAAAATATTCCCTAAAGCTTCGCTGCCTTCACCATAAATTCCTCTTACTACTAGTCCGAGCTGATTGATTGCTGGGATAATTCGATTAATTTGCTGTGTAAGAACAAGCCCTGGTAAGTGCATCATTACAGATGCTCTTAAACCTGTTCCCACATTTGTTGGGCAACTGGTCAAATAGCCGAAATTTTCATCATATGCATAATCAATTTCTTCTTCTAGCCAGTCATCAATTTCATTTGCCAAGCTTAATGCTTCTGTCAATTGAAATCCTGGAAATAGACATTGAATACGGATATGATCCTCTTCATTTATCATGATGCTTAGTTCTTCGTTTTCTGAAAGAATACATGCACCAAAAGTTGATTGCTCTGCAAGATGAGGGCTAATTAAATGTTTTTCCATAAGCACTCTTTTTTGAAGAGGCTGAAGTTCATCCATTAATAAAAGCTCTAAGTTTCCAAGCTTTGAAAACGGTGACTGACTAATCCTTTCTTTCATCTTATGAATAACTAACTCGCCTTCGTCATTCGTAAATAATGTAGGGAACTTCAATTGTTTAATATTTCTTGCCAGTCGAATTCTTGAACTTAAAATAATATCTGAATCTGGGCCTTCATCACTCATCCAGGAGCTGACAGCTTGATTAATAAAACGTTCTAATGACAAGCTTATTCCCCTCCCTCATTATTACTACTTAATTTACTTTCAAGCATGCGGATTTCATCCCTTACTTCTGCCGCTCTTTCAAATTCTTCGTTTGAAATGAAATCTTTCAACTTTTGCTTCAATTCACTAATATTTTTCCGTAAATGAATCGTGCCTCCAACACGGGCAGGTATTTTTCCATTATGAGCAAAGTTCCCACTATGCAATCTTTTTAAGATTGGATTAAGCTGGTCTTTAAAAGCATCATAGCAATTGGCACAGCCAAATCTTCCTACATTAATAAATTGCTGAAAGGTCATCATGCATTGTTCACACTGTAAAATCTTTTCCTTTTGGAATGGGTCTTGTTTTGTTTGTTGAAAGGCGGGTTCGATATTCAATAATCCTGCTAATAAATTATTTATTGAAAAACCAGGGGTACCACTCACCATGAACATATCCCCTTTTTCCTGCGCACACTTTTCGCATAGATGATGCTCCGCTTTTTCTCCATTTACTATTTTTGTGAAATGAAGTGTTGCTGGTCTTTGATTACATTCTTCGCAGATCATATTTTCACCTCTCCAACTACTGAAAGAATGTTCAAAAAGTGGAATTTGTCCTCCTTCTTGAACGGATATTCTTTATTTATATTTTAATGTTGTTAACATTGCCTTTAACATTCTTGCCCGAAGCTCATCCCGATAGGGAAGATCAATATATAATACAGAACGGTCGATAGCACTTAGCATAATCCTTGCTTCTCTTTCCGTAATAATATTCTCTTCAACAAGTCGTAAAATAACATCTTCCGCACTGCTTTGTGCTAATCGAGATTGAATTAATGTTAGTAATTGTTCAATCAAATGAGCGTCATCATGCGACTGTACTTTCATAATTCTTATATAACCACCGCCACCGCGTTTACTTTCAACAGCATAACCCTTTTCAATAGTAAAACGTGTATTGATGACATAGTTGATTTGTGAAGGTACACATTGAAATTTATCAGCGATTTCACTTCTTTTTATTTCAACAATTTCCCTCTCGCTCAGCTCAAGAACTTTTTTTAAGTAGCTCTCGATGATATCTGAAATATTTCTCACTAATCCTCCCCCCTATCTGACTTTGACTATATTTGACATTAATTATACATAACTTTAATTTCCCGCGCAATGAACACGTATTATTAATTTCTCCTATTTTTTTCGTTTTCAAACATAGCTTGATATTAGAAACAAGAAAGTTAGACTGAAAAAGCTACTCTGTTCGAATCCATAGGACAACCCCATAGGCTTAAAGCAAAGTTGAATTCAATTGAAGTAAATTGCATAATGCTCATCTTCCCTCATTCAGTCCTAGTTCAATATTACTGAGATCAGGAGCAACCTCTTATGAAAATCGATCTATAGTTTTCTATAGCAATTATTAAACGTTCGACTGGTATGATAGATCTTCCTATTACTTTGTAAACATAATTTGTGACGATGACAATTTCCTCGGCAATAACCTTGCCTTCTTTTGTTGTCACTACCACATCACCTTTAAAATTTCTATTTTCATAGATTGTACACTTAAGCTGATCAATACTATTCAATCTATGTGTAATGGATGATGAAAAACAAAAAAACAGCTAAAAATTTTAGCTGTTCTCCATTTTGCTTAGCGGCGTCCTACTCTCACAGGGGGAGAGCCCCCAACTACCATCGGCGCTGAGAAGCTTAACTTCCGTGTTCGGGATGGGAACGGGTGTGACCTTCTCGCTATCGCCACTAAACTTTTTATTAAATTGAGGTTTCGTTCCCTCAAAACTAGATAATAAGAAGAAGAAAGAGTAATCTTAAAGCGTGTCCAGCTCCAGTGCCTAGGGGCTCGAGGTCTTAAGCCAATCCGTCAAGAAGGTTAAAGTACAACCTTCTCGCCGTCTCGTCTTAAGCTTGTCGCCCCTAAGCAAGGCACTTCCGCTTTTCGTTTTTGGTTAAGTCCTCGACCGATTAGTATTTGTCAGCTCCACGTGTCACCACGCTTCCACCTCAAACCTATCAACCTGATCATCTTTCAGGGGTCTTACTAGCTTGCGCTATGGGAAATCTCATCTCGAGGGGGGCTTCATGCTTAGATGCTTTCAGCACTTATCCCGTCCGCACATAGCTACCCAGCTATGCCTTTGGCAAGACAACTGGTACACCAGCGGTGCGTCCATCCCGGTCCTCTCGTACTAAGGACAGCTCCTCTCAAATTTCCTGCGCCCACGACGGATAGGGACCGAACTGTCTCACGACGTTCTGAACCCAGCTCGCGTACCGCTTTAATGGGCGAACAGCCCAACCCTTGGGACCGACTACAGCCCCAGGATGCGATGAGCCGACATCGAGGTGCCAAACCTCCCCGTCGATGTGGACTCTTGGGGGAGATAAGCCTGTTATCCCCGGGGTAGCTTTTATCCGTTGAGCGATGGCCCTTCCATGCGGAACCACCGGATCACTAAGCCCGACTTTCGTCCCTGCTCGACTTGTAGGTCTCGCAGTCAAGCTCCCTTGTGCCTTTACACTCTACGAATGATTTCCAACCATTCTGAGGGAACCTTTGGGCGCCTCCGTTACTCTTTAGGAGGCGACCGCCCCAGTCAAACTGCCCACCTGACACTGTCTCCCGCCCCGATAAGGGGCGCGGGTTAGAATTTCAATACAGCCAGGGTAGTATCCCACCGATGCCTCCACCGAAGCTGGCGCTCCGGCTTCCTAGGCTCCTACCTATCCTGTACAAGCTGTACCGAAATTCAATATCAGGCTACAGTAAAGCTCCACGGGGTCTTTCCGTCCTGTCGCGGGTAACCTGCATCTTCACAGGTACTATAATTTCACCGAGTCTCTCGTTGAGACAGTGCCCAGATCGTTACGCCTTTCGTGCGGGTCGGAACTTACCCGACAAGGAATTTCGCTACCTTAGGACCGTTATAGTTACGGCCGCCGTTTACTGGGGCTTCAATTCAGAGCTTCGCTTACGCTAACCCCTCCTCTTAACCTTCCAGCACCGGGCAGGCGTCAGCCCCTATACTTCGCCTTGCGGCTTCGCAGAGACCTGTGTTTTTGCTAAACAGTCGCCTGGGCCTATTCACTGCGGCTCATCCGGGCTATTCACCCAAATGAGCACCCCTTCTCCCGAAGTTACGGGGTGATTTTGCCGAGTTCCTTAACGAGAGTTCTCTCGCTCACCTTAGGATTCTCTCCTCGCCTACCTGTGTCGGTTTGCGGTACGGGCACCTGTTACCTCGCTAGAGGCTTTTCTTGGCAGTGTGGATTCAGGAACTTCGGTACTCTATTTCCCTCGCCGTCACAGCTCAGCCTTCACGATAATGGGATTTGCCTCATTATCAGCCTAACTGCTTGGACGCGCTATTCCAGCAGCGCGCTTACCCTATCCTCCTGCGTCCCCCCATTGCTCAAACGGTAATTTGGTGGTACAGGAATATCAACCTGTTGTCCATCGCCTACGCTTTTCAGCCTCGGCTTAGGTCCCGACTAACCCTGAGCGGACGAGCCTTCCTCAGGAAACCTTAGGCATTCGGTGGATGGGATTCTCACCCATCTTTCGCTACTCATACCGGCATTCTCACTTCTAAGCGCTCCACTAGTCCTTACGGTCTAGCTTCAACGCCCTTAGAACGCTCTCCTACCACGGACACCATACGGTGTCCATCCACAGTTTCGGTGATACGTTTAGCCCCGGTACATTTTCGGCGCAGAGTCACTCGACCAGTGAGCTATTACGCACTCTTTAAATGGTGGCTGCTTCTAAGCCAACATCCTGGTTGTCTAAGCAACTCCACATCCTTTTCCACTTAACGTATACTTTGGGACCTTAACTGGTGGTCTGGGCTGTTTCCCTCTTGACTACGGATCTTATCACTCGCAGTCTGACTCCCATGGATAAGTCTTTGGCATTCGGAGTTTGTCTGAATTCGGTAACCCGATGGGGGCCCCTAGTCCAAACAGTGCTCTACCTCCAAGACTCTTACTACATGAGGCTAGCCCTAAAGCTATTTCGGAGAGAACCAGCTATCTCCAAGTTCGATTGGAATTTCTCCGCTACCCACACCTCATCCCCGCACTTTTCAACGTGCGTGGGTTCGGTCCTCCATCCAGTGTTACCTGGACTTCAACCTGGACATGGGTAGGTCACCTGGTTTCGGGTCTACGACCACATACTACATTCGCCCTATTCAGACTCGCTTTCGCTGCGGCTCCGTCTTCTCAACTTAACCTCGCATGTAATCGTAACTCGCCGGTTCATTCTACAAAAGGCACGCCATCACCCGTTAATGGGCTCTGACTACTTGTAGGCACACGGTTTCAGGAACTATTTCACTCCCCTTCCGGGGTGCTTTTCACCTTTCCCTCACGGTACTGGTTCACTATCGGTCACTAGGGAGTATTTAGCCTTGGGAGATGGTCCTCCCTGCTTCCGACGGGATTTCACGTGTCCCGCCGTACTCAGGATCCACTCTGGAGGGAACGAAGTTTCAACTACAGGGCTTTTACCTTCTCTGGCCGGCCTTTCCAGACCTGTTCATTTACCTCATTCCTTTGTAACTCCGTGTAGAGTGTCCTACAACCCCAAGAGGCAAGCCTCTTGGTTTGGGCTAATCCCGTTTCGCTCGCCGCTACTCAGGGAATCGCGTTTGCTTTCTCTTCCTCCGGGTACTTAGATGTTTCAGTTCCCCGGGTCTGCCTTCTATACCCTATGTATTCAGGTAAAGATACTGTTCCATTACGAACAGCGGGTTCCCCCATTCGGAAATCTCCGGATCAAAGCTTACTTACAGCTCCCCGAAGCATATCGGTGTTAGTCCCGTCCTTCATCGGCTCCTAGTGCCTAGGCATTCACCGTGCGCCCTTTCTAACTTAACCTGTTCGGCTAATGATAAGCGGCGTATCTCTGCGTCACCTACGCTCGTTCACCTCCTCATGTGCTGATGCACACTCCGGGGTTCACTCACTTGGTTCCTTGATCTACTTGCTTCTCATTACCCTCACAATTCGCAAGAATTGTGATTGGTTTTTACTCTATTAAATAATAGAGAGAAATACTAAAATGGCGATTACTCGGTTTTTCTTCTTCTTTCATTATCTAGTTTTCAAAGAACGAAGTTTTGAGAGATTGTTCTCTCAAAACCGAACGAACAAATGACGTCTTTTTATGAAGTTTCCACTTCATTTTCCTTAGAAAGGAGGTGATCCAGCCGCACCTTCCGATACGGCTACCTTGTTACGACTTCACCCCAATCATCTGTCCCACCTTAGGCGGCTGGCTCCAAAAGGTTACCCCACCGACTTCGGGTGTTACAAACTCTCGTGGTGTGACGGGCGGTGTGTACAAGGCCCGGGAACGTATTCACCGCGGCATGCTGATCCGCGATTACTAGCGATTCCGGCTTCATGCAGGCGAGTTGCAGCCTGCAATCCGAACTGAGAATGGTTTTATGGGATTGGCTTAACCTCGCGGTCTCGCAGCCCTTTGTTCCATCCATTGTAGCACGTGTGTAGCCCAGGTCATAAGGGGCATGATGATTTGACGTCATCCCCACCTTCCTCCGGTTTGTCACCGGCAGTCACCTTAGAGTGCCCAACTGAATGCTGGCAACTAAGATCAAGGGTTGCGCTCGTTGCGGGACTTAACCCAACATCTCACGACACGAGCTGACGACAACCATGCACCACCTGTCACTCTGTCCCCCGAAGGGGAAAGCCCTATCTCTAGGGTTGACAGAGGATGTCAAGACCTGGTAAGGTTCTTCGCGTTGCTTCGAATTAAACCACATGCTCCACCGCTTGTGCGGGCCCCCGTCAATTCCTTTGAGTTTCAGCCTTGCGGCCGTACTCCCCAGGCGGAGTGCTTAATGCGTTTGCTGCAGCACTAAGGGGCGGAAACCCCCTAACACTTAGCACTCATCGTTTACGGCGTGGACTACCAGGGTATCTAATCCTGTTCGCTCCCCACGCTTTCGCGCCTCAGTGTCAGTTACAGACCAGAAAGTCGCCTTCGCCACTGGTGTTCCTCCACATCTCTACGCATTTCACCGCTACACGTGGAATTCCACTTTCCTCTTCTGCACTCAAGTTCCCCAGTTTCCAATGACCCTCCCCGGTTGAGCCGGGGGCTTTCACATCAGACTTAAGGAACCACCTGCGCGCGCTTTACGCCCAATAATTCCGGACAACGCTTGCCACCTACGTATTACCGCGGCTGCTGGCACGTAGTTAGCCGTGGCTTTCTGGTTAGGTACCGTCAAGGTACCGGCAGTTACTCCGATACTTGTTCTTCCCTAACAACAGAGTTTTACGATCCGAAAACCTTCATCACTCACGCGGCGTTGCTCCGTCAGACTTTCGTCCATTGCGGAAGATTCCCTACTGCTGCCTCCCGTAGGAGTCTGGGCCGTGTCTCAGTCCCAGTGTGGCCGATCACCCTCTCAGGTCGGCTACGCATCGTGGCCTTGGTGAGCCGTTACCTCACCAACTAGCTAATGCGCCGCGGGCCCATCTGTAAGTGATAGCAAAAGCCATCTTTCAGCTTTTCCTCATGGGAGGAAAAGAGTTATCCGGTATTAGCTCCGGTTTCCCGAAGTTATCCCCGTCTTACAGGCAGGTTGCCCACGTGTTACTCACCCGTCCGCCGCTAACTTTTGGGAGCAAGCTCCCAAAAGTTCGCTCGACTTGCATGTATTAGGCACGCCGCCAGCGTTCGTCCTGAGCCAGGATCAAACTCTCCAATAAGATGAGACTTCCTTCGCGGGGTGTTTTTCCCCGTGATGGTTAGTCGAATCAATCGGGTATTTACGGGCAGTTATCCGCAAGGATATTACTGCGCGTTAATACGCGATAAGATGTGAGTTGATTAGCTCATAAATTGTCTTTTCAAAAAAGACTAAAGAATAACGTTGACGTTTTTGTTCGTTCAGTTTTCAAAGAACAAGGCTACTGATTACAATTTATCATTGTTTTTCAGTAAGTTGTTTTTACTCCATCACTCTAAAGCGACTTTTCAATGATAACATGTTTGAAATATCATGTCAACAACTTTTTTGTTTTTTTGGTGGAGCCTAGCGGGATCGAACCGCTGACCTCCTGCGTGCAAGGCAGGCGCTCTCCCAGCTGAGCTAAGGCCCCGTAAATTTAGTGGTCGGGAAGACAGGATTCGAACCTGCGACCCCTTGGTCCCAAACCAAGTGCTCTACCAAGCTGAGCTACTTCCCGAAAAAACAAACGCGCCCGAAAGGAGTCGAACCCATAACCTTCTGATCCGTAGTCAGACGCTCTATCCAATTGAGCTACGGGCGCAATATAATGGTGCCGAGAACCGGAATCGAACCGGTACGGTAGTCACCTACCGCAGGATTTTAAGTCCTGTGCGTCTGCCAGTTCCGCCACCCCGGCACATTATGGAGCGGAAGACGGGATTCGAACCCGCGACCCCCACCTTGGCAAGGTGGTGTTCTACCACTGAACTACTTCCGCATATTATGAAAAGTGCGGGTGAAGGGAGTCGAACCCCCACGCCTCGCGGCGCTAGATCCTAAGTCTAGTGCGTCTGCCAATTCCGCCACACCCGCATATTTAAAGTGGTGAGCCATGCAGGATTCGAACCTGCGACCCTCTGATTAAAAGTCAGATGCTCTACCGACTGAGCTAATGGCTCAAATTCAAAGTTTTAAAAACTGAATTTTGATAGTAGTAATAAATATGCTCCAAAGCCCTTTGGTCTTTGTCGCAGATTTTAAAAGCTTACCATTCGTTGAAGAAAAGCTTCGTGGCTGTAATCTTTTAAAATCTGGTGCCGGCCAGAGGACTTGAACCCCCAACCTACTGATTACAAGTCAGTTGCTCTACCAATTGAGCTAGGCCGGCATATGAAATATATGTTTAGAATTTAAATAGCATTAGTATATGTGCGGCAAATCCCTGTGTGATTTGTTGCAGATTCCTCCAGCTAGCTATTCGAGGACGTAAAGCTCCGGACTGCAAGCTTCCAGAATCCTCTACCAATTGAGCTAGGCCGGCTCATTATGGTGGAGGATGACGGGATCGAACCGCCGACCCTCTGCTTGTAAGGCAGATGCTCTCCCAGCTGAGCTAATCCTCCATATTAAAAGCTTAGCGGCGTCCTACTCTCACAGGGGGAGAGCCCCCAACTACCATCGGCGCTGAGAAGCTTAACTTCCGTGTTCGGGATGGGAACGGGTGTGACCTTCTCGCTATCGCCACTAAACTTTTTATTAAATTGAGGTTTCGTTCCCTCAAAACTAGATAATAAGAAGAAGAAAGAGTAATCTTAAAGCGTGTCCAGCTCCAGTGCCTAGGGGCTCGAGGTCTTAAGCCAATCCGTCAAGAAGGTTAAAGTACAACCTTCTCGCCGTCTCGTCTTAAGCTTGTCGCCCCTAAGCAAGGCACTTCCGCTTTTCGTTTTTGGTTAAGTCCTCGACCGATTAGTATTTGTCAGCTCCACGTGTCACCACGCTTCCACCTCAAACCTATCAACCTGATCATCTTTCAGGGGTCTTACTAGCTTGCGCTATGGGAAATCTCATCTCGAGGGGGGCTTCATGCTTAGATGCTTTCAGCACTTATCCCGTCCGCACATAGCTACCCAGCTATGCCTTTGGCAAGACAACTGGTACACCAGCGGTGCGTCCATCCCGGTCCTCTCGTACTAAGGACAGCTCCTCTCAAATTTCCTGCGCCCACGACGGATAGGGACCGAACTGTCTCACGACGTTCTGAACCCAGCTCGCGTACCGCTTTAATGGGCGAACAGCCCAACCCTTGGGACCGACTACAGCCCCAGGATGCGATGAGCCGACATCGAGGTGCCAAACCTCCCCGTCGATGTGGACTCTTGGGGGAGATAAGCCTGTTATCCCCGGGGTAGCTTTTATCCGTTGAGCGATGGCCCTTCCATGCGGAACCACCGGATCACTAAGCCCGACTTTCGTCCCTGCTCGACTTGTAGGTCTCGCAGTCAAGCTCCCTTGTGCCTTTACACTCTACGAATGATTTCCAACCATTCTGAGGGAACCTTTGGGCGCCTCCGTTACTCTTTAGGAGGCGACCGCCCCAGTCAAACTGCCCACCTGACACTGTCTCCCGCCCCGATAAGGGGCGCGGGTTAGAATTTCAATACAGCCAGGGTAGTATCCCACCGATGCCTCCACCGAAGCTGGCGCTCCGGCTTCCTAGGCTCCTACCTATCCTGTACAAGCTGTACCGAAATTCAATATCAGGCTACAGTAAAGCTCCACGGGGTCTTTCCGTCCTGTCGCGGGTAACCTGCATCTTCACAGGTACTATAATTTCACCGAGTCTCTCGTTGAGACAGTGCCCAGATCGTTACGCCTTTCGTGCGGGT
Organism: Cytobacillus sp. Bva_UNVM-123; assembly: GCF_046351715.2. Taxonomy (NCBI): domain Bacteria; kingdom Bacillati; phylum Bacillota; class Bacilli; order Caryophanales; family Bacillaceae; genus Cytobacillus; species Cytobacillus sp. Bva_UNVM-123. The sequence continues at coordinate 102,617 of NZ_CM177772.1, read as the reverse complement.
CGGAACTTACCCGACAAGGAATTTCGCTACCTTAGGACCGTTATAGTTACGGCCGCCGTTTACTGGGGCTTCAATTCAGAGCTTCGCTTACGCTAACCCCTCCTCTTAACCTTCCAGCACCGGGCAGGCGTCAGCCCCTATACTTCGCCTTGCGGCTTCGCAGAGACCTGTGTTTTTGCTAAACAGTCGCCTGGGCCTATTCACTGCGGCTCATCCGGGCTATTCACCCAAATGAGCACCCCTTCTCCCGAAGTTACGGGGTGATTTTGCCGAGTTCCTTAACGAGAGTTCTCTCGCTCACCTTAGGATTCTCTCCTCGCCTACCTGTGTCGGTTTGCGGTACGGGCACCTGTTACCTCGCTAGAGGCTTTTCTTGGCAGTGTGGATTCAGGAACTTCGGTACTCTATTTCCCTCGCCGTCACAGCTCAGCCTTCACGATAATGGGATTTGCCTCATTATCAGCCTAACTGCTTGGACGCGCTATTCCAGCAGCGCGCTTACCCTATCCTCCTGCGTCCCCCCATTGCTCAAACGGTAATTTGGTGGTACAGGAATATCAACCTGTTGTCCATCGCCTACGCTTTTCAGCCTCGGCTTAGGTCCCGACTAACCCTGAGCGGACGAGCCTTCCTCAGGAAACCTTAGGCATTCGGTGGATGGGATTCTCACCCATCTTTCGCTACTCATACCGGCATTCTCACTTCTAAGCGCTCCACTAGTCCTTACGGTCTAGCTTCAACGCCCTTAGAACGCTCTCCTACCACGGACACCATACGGTGTCCATCCACAGTTTCGGTGATACGTTTAGCCCCGGTACATTTTCGGCGCAGAGTCACTCGACCAGTGAGCTATTACGCACTCTTTAAATGGTGGCTGCTTCTAAGCCAACATCCTGGTTGTCTAAGCAACTCCACATCCTTTTCCACTTAACGTATACTTTGGGACCTTAACTGGTGGTCTGGGCTGTTTCCCTCTTGACTACGGATCTTATCACTCGCAGTCTGACTCCCATGGATAAGTCTTTGGCATTCGGAGTTTGTCTGAATTCGGTAACCCGATGGGGGCCCCTAGTCCAAACAGTGCTCTACCTCCAAGACTCTTACTACATGAGGCTAGCCCTAAAGCTATTTCGGAGAGAACCAGCTATCTCCAAGTTCGATTGGAATTTCTCCGCTACCCACACCTCATCCCCGCACTTTTCAACGTGCGTGGGTTCGGTCCTCCATCCAGTGTTACCTGGACTTCAACCTGGACATGGGTAGGTCACCTGGTTTCGGGTCTACGACCACATACTACATTCGCCCTATTCAGACTCGCTTTCGCTGCGGCTCCGTCTTCTCAACTTAACCTCGCATGTAATCGTAACTCGCCGGTTCATTCTACAAAAGGCACGCCATCACCCGTTAATGGGCTCTGACTACTTGTAGGCACACGGTTTCAGGAACTATTTCACTCCCCTTCCGGGGTGCTTTTCACCTTTCCCTCACGGTACTGGTTCACTATCGGTCACTAGGGAGTATTTAGCCTTGGGAGATGGTCCTCCCTGCTTCCGACGGGATTTCACGTGTCCCGCCGTACTCAGGATCCACTCTGGAGGGAACGAAGTTTCAACTACAGGGCTTTTACCTTCTCTGGCCGGCCTTTCCAGACCTGTTCATTTACCTCATTCCTTTGTAACTCCGTGTAGAGTGTCCTACAACCCCAAGAGGCAAGCCTCTTGGTTTGGGCTAATCCCGTTTCGCTCGCCGCTACTCAGGGAATCGCGTTTGCTTTCTCTTCCTCCGGGTACTTAGATGTTTCAGTTCCCCGGGTCTGCCTTCTATACCCTATGTATTCAGGTAAAGATACTGTTCCATTACGAACAGCGGGTTCCCCCATTCGGAAATCTCCGGATCAAAGCTTACTTACAGCTCCCCGAAGCATATCGGTGTTAGTCCCGTCCTTCATCGGCTCCTAGTGCCTAGGCATTCACCGTGCGCCCTTTCTAACTTAACCTGTTCGGCTAATGATAAGCGGCGTATCTCTGCGTCACCTACGCTCGTTCACCTCCTCATGTGCTGATGCACACTCCGGGGTTCACTCACTTGGTTCCTTGATCTACTTGCTTCTCATTACCCTCACAATTCGCAAGAATTGTGATTGGTTTTTACTCTATTAAATAATAGAGAGAAATACTAAAATGGCGATTACTCGGTTTTTCTTCTTCTTTCATTATCTAGTTTTCAAGGAACGAGGCTACTGACTTCAATCACATCGTGAATAAGCTTCTTAGATAAAGCTTCGTGCTGCCTTGCGACGAGCTGAAGAATTACTTCCTCGAATAGGCTGTGGCGCAGGAGCAAATACTCTTTACATTCACGAATCAATATAAAGTTAAGCAGCTATTTCATCTTACTTACGCAAGATAATTAAGAGAGATTGTTCTCTCAAAACCGAACGAACAAATGACGTCTTTTTATGAAATTTCCACTTCATTTTCCTTAGAAAGGAGGTGATCCAGCCGCACCTTCCGATACGGCTACCTTGTTACGACTTCACCCCAATCATCTGTCCCACCTTAGGCGGCTGGCTCCAAAAGGTTACCCCACCGACTTCGGGTGTTACAAACTCTCGTGGTGTGACGGGCGGTGTGTACAAGGCCCGGGAACGTATTCACCGCGGCATGCTGATCCGCGATTACTAGCGATTCCGGCTTCATGCAGGCGAGTTGCAGCCTGCAATCCGAACTGAGAATGGTTTTATGGGATTGGCTTAACCTCGCGGTCTCGCAGCCCTTTGTTCCATCCATTGTAGCACGTGTGTAGCCCAGGTCATAAGGGGCATGATGATTTGACGTCATCCCCACCTTCCTCCGGTTTGTCACCGGCAGTCACCTTAGAGTGCCCAACTGAATGCTGGCAACTAAGATCAAGGGTTGCGCTCGTTGCGGGACTTAACCCAACATCTCACGACACGAGCTGACGACAACCATGCACCACCTGTCACTCTGTCCCCCGAAGGGGAAAGCCCTATCTCTAGGGTTGACAGAGGATGTCAAGACCTGGTAAGGTTCTTCGCGTTGCTTCGAATTAAACCACATGCTCCACCGCTTGTGCGGGCCCCCGTCAATTCCTTTGAGTTTCAGCCTTGCGGCCGTACTCCCCAGGCGGAGTGCTTAATGCGTTTGCTGCAGCACTAAGGGGCGGAAACCCCCTAACACTTAGCACTCATCGTTTACGGCGTGGACTACCAGGGTATCTAATCCTGTTCGCTCCCCACGCTTTCGCGCCTCAGTGTCAGTTACAGACCAGAAAGTCGCCTTCGCCACTGGTGTTCCTCCACATCTCTACGCATTTCACCGCTACACGTGGAATTCCACTTTCCTCTTCTGCACTCAAGTTCCCCAGTTTCCAATGACCCTCCCCGGTTGAGCCGGGGGCTTTCACATCAGACTTAAGGAACCACCTGCGCGCGCTTTACGCCCAATAATTCCGGACAACGCTTGCCACCTACGTATTACCGCGGCTGCTGGCACGTAGTTAGCCGTGGCTTTCTGGTTAGGTACCGTCAAGGTACCGGCAGTTACTCCGATACTTGTTCTTCCCTAACAACAGAGTTTTACGATCCGAAAACCTTCATCACTCACGCGGCGTTGCTCCGTCAGACTTTCGTCCATTGCGGAAGATTCCCTACTGCTGCCTCCCGTAGGAGTCTGGGCCGTGTCTCAGTCCCAGTGTGGCCGATCACCCTCTCAGGTCGGCTACGCATCGTGGCCTTGGTGAGCCGTTACCTCACCAACTAGCTAATGCGCCGCGGGCCCATCTGTAAGTGATAGCAAAAGCCATCTTTCAGCTTTTCCTCATGGGAGGAAAAGAGTTATCCGGTATTAGCTCCGGTTTCCCGAAGTTATCCCCGTCTTACAGGCAGGTTGCCCACGTGTTACTCACCCGTCCGCCGCTAACTTTTGGGAGCAAGCTCCCAAAAGTTCGCTCGACTTGCATGTATTAGGCACGCCGCCAGCGTTCGTCCTGAGCCAGGATCAAACTCTCCAATAAGATGAGACTTCCTTCGCGGGGTGTTTTTCCCCGTGATGGTTAGTCGAATCAATCGGGTATTTACGGGCAGTTATCCGCAAGGATATTACTGCGCGTTAATACGCGATAAGATGTGAGTTGATTAGCTCATAAATTGTCTTTTCAAAAAAGACTAAAGAATAACGTTGACGTTTTTGTTCGTTCAGTTTTCAAAGAACAAGGTTACTGACGTCAATTTATTATTGATTTCAGTAAGTTGTTTTATAACTTATCGCTCAAGGCGACTTTTTAATACTATCAAATCCACTGCTTAAAGTCAATAACTTTTTTTAAAAAAACATAATGATGAAAGTCATTTCTTTCGGCAACAGATAATAATATACCACCAGATTTAATGTGTTGCAATCCTTTTTTAAAGAAAAGCAAAGAAAAACTATTCATATAATTCTACACTTTTGAAGAAAAAGCAAAGCGCATAAAAAACGCTTTGCTTTCCTTTAATACTATAATTAACGATGACGCATAAGTGGAAACAGTAGTACATCTCTTATAGATGGAGAATTGGTTAATAGCATAACAAGACGATCAATTCCGATTCCTAGTCCACCTGTAGGTGGCATTCCGTATTCTAATGCTTCAACGAAATCATCATCCATCATATGAGCTTCGTCATTTCCTTGTTCACGTTCTTTAAGTTGTGCTTCGAAGCGTTCTCTTTGGTCAATTGGATCATTTAATTCTGTGAATGCATTCGCATGTTCACGTGCAACAATAAATAACTCAAAGCGATCAGTAAAACGTGGATCAGCTTCATTTTTCTTAGCAAGTGGGGAAATTTCAACTGGGTGCCCATAAATGAATGTCGGTTGGATTAACTTTTCCTCCACTTTTTGCTCAAAGAACTCATTTACAACGTGACCATATTGCATGTGCTCTGTCACTTCGATTCCATGCTCTCTTGCTAATGCATGTGCTTCTTCTTTACTCATCTCTTTCCAGAAGTCCACACCTGTATATTCCTTAATTGCGTCAACCATATGAAGTCTCTTCCATTCTGGCTTTAAGTCAACTTCATATTCTCCGTATTGCACTGTTGTTGTTCCGAGTACTTCTTTTGCAATATGAGCTATTAAATTTTCAGTCAGGCTCATAATATCACGGTAATCAGCATAAGCCTCATATAATTCAATCATTGTAAATTCCGGATTATGTCTTGTTGAAACTCCTTCATTCCTAAAAACACGACCAATTTCATAAACCTTTTCTAATCCACCTACAATTAATCTCTTTAAATGAAGTTCGATCGCAATACGCATATATAGTTCCATATCAAGCGCATTATGATGAGTAACAAATGGTCTGGCTGAAGCTCCACCTGCAATAGCATGCATCATTGGTGTTTCAACTTCGAGGTAGCCATGATTATCAAGATAGCGGCGCATGGATTGAATAATGCGGCTGCGGGTAACAAAAGTAGATTTGCTTTCCTGACTCATAATTAAATCTAAATAACGCTGACGATAGCGCTGTTCAACATCCTTTAATCCATGGAATTTGTCAGGAAGAGGTCGCAATGCTTTCGTTAATAATTCAAACTCATGAACTTTAATAGAAAGCTCCCCTACTTTTGTTTTAAAAAGTGTTCCTGATACTCCAATAATGTCTCCTAAATCCGCTGAATCAAAAATTTCATATGTTTCGTCACCGACTGCGTCTTTTCGAACATAGATTTGAACTTGTCCTGTAAGGTCCTGGATATGAGCGAAGCCCGCTTTACCTTTTCCTCGCTTCGTCATAATGCGTCCAGCAATCGTTACAGATACATTTTTCTCTTCTAGTTGTTCTTTTTCAAGGGCTTCATATTGATCAATAATGTCTTTAGATTGATGAGAACGGACAAATCTTTTTCCAAACGGATCAAGCCCACTTTCACGTAGGCTGTGCATTTTTTCCCTTCTCACTTTTATTTGGTCATTTAACTCCTCATGACTTTGACTCACTTGTATCATCTCCATTTTGTAAAACTTTTATGTAAATCATAATAACTACGATTTCAAGGAATTGCTATCCTTCTATATTTTACACAAAGCTGCAAATACAGACATCATTTATATTTATAAATAGAATAAAAACTGCCAGCAAGTCCACTGGCAGTTGTCTTTGTAATAAAGGTATTATAGTTAAAGAAGGCAACTGTGTCAAACAGTAGCCCTTATCCTGCTTGGCTTTGGCTTCTTTCTTTCTGCTCAGCTTCTATTACAAGATCATTTAATAGACTAACAAGCTCTTCTCTCGTGTTGCACTCATTTATAGCATTACGAACCATAGCATTGCCGCGAATTCCTTTCAAATACCAAGCGCCATGCTTGCGCATTTCCCGAACAGCAATATCTTCATTCTTTAAGGCAATTAAACGATCTAAATGAAGAATGCATACATCGATCTTTTCGCGTACACTTGGCTCATCCATTAATTCACCTGTCTCAAGATATTTAACTGTACGATAAATCATCCACGGATTTCCTAATGCAGCTCTTCCGATCATCACTCCGTCGCAGCCTGTTTCTTCAAGCATGCGTTTAGCATCTTGAGGACTACTAACATCCCCATTGCCAATCAAAGGAATATTAAGATTTTGTTTAACCTCACGAATAATATCCCAATTAGCTATTCCTTCATACATTTGTACACGTGTACGACCATGTAAAGATACTGCTTTCCCTCCCGCACGTTCAACTGCTTGAGCATTTTTTACAGCATAAATATGATTTTCATCCCAGCCCATGCGCATTTTAACCGTTACTGGCTTTTCTACGACAGCTGTTACAGCAGAAACCATTTCATAAATTTTATTTGGATCAAGCAGCCATTTGGCACCTGCATCACATTTTGTTATTTTCGGAACAGGACAGCCCATGTTGATGTCAATAATATCTGCATTTGTATTTTTATCAACAAATTGCGCTGCTTCAACTAACGTTTCTTTTTCCCCACCGAAGATTTGCAGGCTTAATGGCTTTTCTCGTTCATCTATATAAAGCATATTCATCGTTTTCTCGTTTTTAAAAACAATTCCTTTATCACTAACCATCTCAGCACAAACTAATCCTGCACCAAATTCTTTAACTGTTAAGCGAAATGCCGAATTGCATACTCCTGCCATAGGCGCTAAGACGACGCGGTTTTTTAACTCAATATCGCCTATTTTAAACATAAATGAACCTCCTAAGAAATACGCATTGCCGACTTAAGTGTTTTTACATTAAACTTCAATCCTTTGAAAACAAAGTCAGGCTCCCGAGTGACTCAGTGTGTCTATCGTTGGGGGAGGTACTGAAGCTAATTCACCAACTCGTCAATTCTTCACTTATTCATTATCCTCTGCTGGAGTCAGATCTCCAACGGTAATATTTAACACATCAGCAACTTGCTTAATAAAATCAGAATCAGGCATTCTATTTCCTCTTTCAATCTCCCCTAGTATCGAAACAGATATACCTAACTCTTTAGCGAAGCCTTCCTGAGTATGCCCTTTTAATTTTCGAAAAGCGCGAATACGTCTTCCCCATTTTTCTGCTTCCATATTCGTACTCCCTCTCTATCAGATATATCCTCTAAGACCGATCGTAAAGGTTTTTCCATCATCGGGAGCTTAATACTAGACTCGATCTCTAATAGAGGAACAATAACAAAGGCCCTCTCATGCATCCGAGGATGAGGCACGATTAACTTCTCTGATGTAATCGTTTCTTGATTATACAATAAGATGTCAAGATCTATAGTTCGAGGGCCCCAACGAATTTCCCTTTTTCTCCCAAGATTTTTTTCGATTTCTTGGCAAATAATTAGTAATTCAAACGGGCTTAATTTCGTTTTTACTTCTACAACCATATTTAAAAATTGATCTTGCTCTTCATAACCAACAGGATCTGTCTCGTAAGTAGAAGAAGTGGTTACGACTAACACTTCAGAATGTGCATGTAAATATGAGATCGCCGCCTTTAAATTCCCACTGCGATCATCCATATTTGAACCAAGAGAGATATATGCAATATTTTCCATCATTTTACCTACTCCTTGTAATTTCAACAGCCACTGATTCATAGTGTCCCGGAATAGGAGGATCAGGCTTTATTACCTTTACCGTTACTTGAAAAATGGCGTGAAACCGACCTAATAATTCCTTTGCAATTGTTTCAGCTACACTCTCAATTAGCTTATATGGTTTTCCTTCAACGATATCTTTACAAACTTGATAGATTTCTCCATAATTGATTGATGCCTCGAGGCTATCTGTTTCGCCAGCCTTTTTCAAATCAGTCTCAACAATTAAATCAAGTATAAATCGTTGCCCTAGTGTCGTTTCTTCAGAAAAAACACCATGATATCCGTAGAAAGCCATTTTAGTTAAAATAATTTTATCCATTAGAAAGATCCTTTCCAACTAATGCATCCATCATTTTTGCCATTCTTGCCATTTCCTTTACATCATGAATTCGAACAATTTGGCACCCTTTTTGGATTCCGTAGCACACGGTCGCTCCCGTGCCCTCCATCCTTTCTTCCACAGGTAAATTAAGCACATTTCCAATCATCGATTTCTTAGATGTCCCTAATAATACTGGATAACCAATCGAAACAAGCTTATTCAAGTGTCTCATCATTTCAAGATTGTAAAATAGATTTTTCGCGAATCCAATACCTGGATCTAAGATGATATTTTCATCCTTGACACCCGCTTTTTTCACTAAAGCAATACTCTCGTATAAATCATTCACGACATCTCTATAAAAATCAGTATAATGTTGATTATCACGATTGTGCATTAAAATAATCGGAACATCATAATTAGCTGCTACATTCGCCATATGATCATCCGCTTTAGCTCCCCATACATCATTAATAATGTGAGCACCCGCTTCAATGGCCTGTTTAGCAACTTCAGCCTTATACGTATCTATCGATATCGGGACTTTTACTGCTTTTGAAATTGCCTGAATAACAGGAATAACCCGTTCCAACTCTTCTTCTAATGGAACAGCCGCAAACCCAGGGCGGGTTGATTCACCACCAATATCAATAATATGTGCACCATCCTCCACCATTTGTTGTGCACGCTCAACCGCCTTATCAATTCGATTATAGATTCCTCCATCTGAAAAAGAATCAGGAGTCATATTCAAAATCCCCATAATAAGTGTCTTTTTTCCATAATCTAAAGTATAGGGGCCACACTGAATCACACTTGCCATCACTAAATTTCCTTTCTGCTCCATATTGCATCAGTATAATTTCGATATTGCTGCTTGAGAACATTTACTACTTCACCGTTGTTCCCTGGCTTACTTATTCCATCTATCTTGACAATTGGGATGATCTCCTGAATGGAATTTGTTACGAAAATCTCGTCTGCCTCCATTACAGAATCTCTGAGAAAAAATCCTTCTTGAATGTCCATCCCATTTTTACGAGCGAGCTTCATAACAAACTGTCTTGTAATTCCATTTAAAATTCCTGTGTCTATCGTAGGTGTATACAAGACATTGTCTTTTATCCAAAATAAATTAGAGACGACCCCTTCAGCTAAATAGCCTTCCGTTGTAAGAAAAATACCTTCATAGTCAGGCTTATCACCTATTTCTCTTTTGGCTAAAATATTGTTTAGATAATGATGTGACTTAAGCCGCTCATATCCCTCAGGAGTATTGCGCTTTATATTTAAAATCACCGCTGTCTTTTCTAGAGTGTTCATTTGCGGCAGTGATTTTGCAAAAATCATCAGATTAGGCTCCACATAAGGAGTTGTTTGCAAGCCAATTTCGCCTATCCCAGCAGATATATTTAATCGGATGTAGGCATCTGTTAAATTGTTCTTTTCGATCAAGATCGAGAGTGGAGAAAGGATTTTCTCTCTCGTATATTGCACTTGAATATTCAATGCTTTTAAACCGTTGTTTAGCCGCTCCAAATGATCATCAAGCAAGAAAGGATGCCCATTATACACCCGAAAGGTCTCAAAAAGCCCCATTCCATAAAGAAAACCATGATCAAAAGGTGAGATAACAGCTTCTTCCTTCTTTACAACTTCTCCATTTAAATAGACAAACAAATTGTATCTCCCCTTATTTTCAAAGCCTGTAGTCATGTTACTTATAGTCAATTAAATTTGGGGTGCCTTAGCTTCCTGAAGCAAGGTCGGATTGTCTGTTAATTTGCAATAGTGGTTCAAGAAATTATTTAGTAAATCCTTACCCGCTGTTGTCATGATCGATTCAGGATGAAATTGAACACCCTCAATCGGCATCTCTTTATGACGAACCGCCATTATTTCTCCTTCTGCTGTCCAAGCTGACACTTCTAAGCAGGATGGGAGCGTTTCTTTTTTTACAATTAAAGAATGATAACGTGTTGCAGGAAATGGGTTTGGTAACCCGTGAAAAATGGTTTTGCCATCATGATAAATGTCTGATGTTTTTCCATGCATTAATCGCTCAGCTTGAACGACATCTCCACCAAAAACTTGTGCAATGGCTTGATGCCCAAGACAAACTCCGAATAAAGGAATCGCTCCCGCAAATTCTTTTATAGCCTCAAGACTAATACCTGCTTCATTCGGACTTTTTGGCCCAGGGGAGATCATTAAAAACTTCGGCTTCAATTGGTTGATTTCTGCAAGTGATGTTTCATCATTGCGCTTAACGATTAATTCCTCACCTAATTCGCCAAGATATTGAACAAGATTATATGTAAATGAATCATAGTTATCAATCATAAAGATCATCGAACATCACCTGCTTTCTCCTCAGCTAGTTCCTTCGCTTTCCATAAAGCTATCGCTTTCTTTAGTGATTCTTCATATTCATTTTTCGGATTTGAATCAATGACAATCCCCGCTCCTGCTTGTACATGTGCTTTTCCATCCTTCACAAGCATTGTCCGAATAATGATATTTAATTCTAAATCTCCATTAAAACCAATCCAACCTAATGAGCCTGTATATGGTCCTCTCGTAACTGGCTCAAGCTCCTCAATAATCTCCATTGTCCTAACCTTTGGTGCACCAGTAATGGTCCCACCCGGAAAAACAGCATCAATTAAATCAATACTATCTTTATCATCTGCTATTTTCCCTTGAACATTAGAAACGATATGCATAACATGGGAGTATTTCTCGATCACCATAAACTCATTTACGTTGACTGTCCCGTATTCACATACTCGGCCAAGATCGTTTCTTTCTAAATCGACAAGCATAACATGCTCTGCACGCTCTTTTTCATTTTCTATCAATTCATTTGCAAGCTTTAAATCCTCATCTTCATCCTTCCCACGTGAACGTGTTCCAGCGATCGGACGAGTGCTAACCTCATTCCCTTTTTTCTTGATCAATAACTCAGGAGAACCGCTCACAAGTTGATATTGTGGTGTATGAAAATAGCCCATATATGGCGACGGATTTAATACTCTAAGCTGTTCATAAACATCCAATGCTTCCACATGAATTGGCTTGCTTTGGCGAACGGATAAATTAACTTGAAAAACATCCCCTTGTGAAATATAATGCTGTACCTTTTCAACCGCTTGAATAAAATGCTCCTCATCTAAGGACACGTCTAATTGGTTGTCTATTTTCAACACAGCTTTTGACTTAATGACGGGATATTCCTTCGTCCAAGCCACTTCCCATTCATCTGCTCTTTTTTCCATGAGTTGTTCTTCATTTTCTTTATGAAGGAACATGAACCATAACACTTCTTCCTCATGATCAAAAACAAACCATTCCTTATAAAATAAAAAATGAATATCCGGAATTTGAAGATCATCCTTTGCTAAATCAGGCAGAAGCTCAATATAGCGACCGTAATCATAACTAATAAAGCCGATCGCTCCACCTTGAAAATCAGGCAGATCTTCTCTTCTTTCAACTTCATATTGGTTAAGCCAATTTTTCATTAAATATAGAGGGTTACCTTCTTCTACTTGTTTTCCATTAGCATGAATAACTTCTAAACTTGAGTTTTTTCCAATCAACTCCACTTCATGCTCAAAAGCTGCAATGCTGTAGCGACCACCTCGTCCACTTTCCAATAAGACATGATGGTTTCTCTCTCCTGCAAGCTGACGATATTGCAAAAAAAACTGATGATAAGAAAAAGGAATCTTTTTAGCATGTATTTTAAATCGTTCCATAGGAATATCACCTCTAATCATTTCTCTTTTTTATCATACATGAAGATAGAGCTGCTTTCATTTTTTATGTAAAAAAAATAAGCAACATCCATATTGAAAATGTTCCTTATAGAATAGACGGTTAAAAAGTCGTTCTATAAAACATTTTATATGAGACTGTTGCTTATCAATGTCTAGCTTCTACCATGCATTTGCTATTTTACTCTGTTTCAAATTGATATAAAGGTGTACTTAAGTAGCGCTCACCGTTACTCGGAATGATAGCAAGAACTTTTTTTCCTTTTCCAAGCTCTTTCGCTACTTTTAAAGCCGCAGAAATGGCTGCGCCTGAAGAAATCCCACCAAGAATTCCTTCTTCTTTCGCTGCCCTACGTGCATATTCAAATGCTTCATCATTCGTAATTTTAATAATTCCATCGTAAATTTCCGTATTAAGAACTTTTGGAACAAACCCAGCTCCAATTCCTTGGATTTTATGTGGACCTGGTTTCCCACCTGAAAGGACAGGAGAGTCTGTTGGCTCTACCGCATAAATTTTTATATTCTCATACTTTTCACGTAGAACTTCACCTGCACCTGTAATCGTTCCGCCTGTGCCTACTCCAGAAATAAACGCATCAAGCTGGTCACCCATTTGCTCCGTAATTTCCTTACCTGTCGTGCGGCGATGAGTCTCTGGGTTAGAAAGATTATTAAATTGTTGCGGCATGAAATAGCCATGTTCATTTGCTAGCTCCTCAGCTTTACGGATAGCCCCACCCATTCCTTCTGGTCCTGGTGTTAAAACAAGATCAGCTCCATATGCACGAAGTAAGTTTCGGCGTTCCAAGCTCATCGTTTCTGGCATAACAAGAATCGTTTTATACCCTTTCGCTGCTGCAATCATCGCAAGGCCAATCCCGGTATTGCCGCTTGTCGGTTCAATAATTGTAGCTCCTTGTTTTAAATCGCAACTTTCTTCTGCTGCTTCTATCATTGCAAGTGCAATCCGATCCTTTACACTGCTTCCTGGGTTCATATATTCTAGTTTTAAGTATATGTCTGCACTATTTTCATCTACAAGTCGATTAAGTTTAACAATTGGCGTTTGCCCTACTAGTTCTGCAATTGAATTTGCTACGCGTGACATCTATCCCCACTCCTTATTCCGAGTATTTATATTGGTTTAATTAAAATTTAACAACTATCGCCTACAATGTCAATTATTTTATCTGTAAAATTGCCTTATTTTACAAATATTCATCCTTTCGCCCAATTAGTCGCAGATTAACGGGCTGTAGGACTCCCACTATAGGATTTTGAGGAAACGGAAATTTCTAAGTAGGGGATGGGAGAAACCCCCTCTGATTGAAGGTTCGCTTTATAACTTACCCACTTCTAGTCATTCATAATCATCGATTAGTATAGCCCTATTTTCTATTTTTATCGGCTTACTAATTGTTCTGTTTTTACATTATGTTAAAGAAAATTATGAGTATATATAAGAACATCTTTACGAAAAAAGAGCTATCCGATAAGTATCATTTACTTACAGGATAGCGCTTGCATTCTTTAAAAGATAAGAAAGTATAAAATTTTTGAAGTTAGAGAACTGTCTAGCTCCAGCGCCTAGCGACGTACGAACTTCCTTCCCCCCTCCTACGATAAGTCAACATCGACTCGCTTCACTCATCGTGTTTCCTTTATCTCGTCAGGGTCAGTCCAGTTCGTACGTCGCTGACCAAGGCGCTTGCGCTTTTCTTATTGTGCTTCTGTCTTTCCATAAAACCAATCAACATCTGCTTCGTTCCAAAGTGACTTAGCTGAGACTGGTGTATCCATTTGTGCTAAAGCAATTTGACGACGAATTTGATCCTTTACTTCTTTAAAGGAATATTCTTTACCTTTGACAAATTCGTGAAGCATTATAATTACATAGTCATCTCCGAACTTGATTGGGCCACTCCATTTACCTTGTTTTAGTTTCTTAATTTGTTTGAAAACTTCTTCAGAGTAATGCTCACTTTTTTCGTTTATGTACCCTGCGTCTCCGCCTTGATGGGCTGTAAACTCATCGATAGAGCGCTCCATTGCTAAAACGGAAAAATTAGACCCTTGCTCTAATTCCTTTACTGTTTGCTCTGCTTCTTTTTTTGTTTTCACAACGATTTGGGAAATATGATAAGAATCAGGCAAAATAAATTGGCTTTTATTTTGTTCATAATAGCTTTTAATTTCTTGCTCAGAAACATTTGCATCTTTCGTAAGTAATTCCTCTAAAATTAAACTATTTTTTATTTGCGCCAGCCATTTTTCTTCATCAGCTAATTGATAGCCACCCGCACTACCATACATCGTCTTGATCATTTTTAACTCTCGTTCAACTGCTTTATTCGAGATTTTTATTCCATATTTTTTCCCCGACGTTTCAATTACTTTTTGATCCACTAGCTCACTTAAAACTTCTTTCCCATACCTTGACTCCATCTCATTGAGCCAGTCCTGCCTCGTAATCTTTTCTTTCCCTACTGTTGCAACCGTCTCACTATTTCCCGTATTTCCTTTTGTTAAGAAGAAGGCAATCGTTAAAATATTTAATAGAATCAGACCGGCAATAATGATTAAAAGCTTATCTTTTTTCAAAATAGGCTCCCCTCTACTTTGCAGCTTGTTTTAATTCCTCAAGCTCTTCTTTCGTGTATCGGTAAAATTCGTTGCAGAAATGACATTGCGCCTCTGCTTTCCCATCCGTATCAATCATATCCTGAATTTCCTCCGCCCCAAGACTTACGATCGCATTAGCAAACCGTTCCTTTGAGCAAGTGCATGTAAAAGCAACAGGCAGCCTTTCTAATATTTTTACATTATCTTTTCCTAGTAACTCCTGCAATAACTCTTCAGGTGTTAATCCATCTTGTATCAATTTAGAGACAGGCGGGATTTTCCCTAATCTATTTTCAATTTCTGTAATCACTTCATCATCTGTACCAGGCATTAACTGTAAAATAAATCCTCCAGCTGCTAGTATTGAGTTATCAGGATTTACGAGGACGCCAACACCAACTGAAGCTGGTGTTTGTTCAGAGGTGACAAAATAATAAGTAAAGTCCTCTCCTAACTCACCTGATACGATTGGAACCTGTCCTGTAAAATGGTCTCTCATCCCTATATCTTTCACAACCGTTAATGTTCCATCTGTTCCTACCGCACGTCTTACATCAAGCTTTCCTTGCTCATTTAAATCAAAGTGAGTTTGCGGATTTGTCACGTAGCCTCTTACTTCACCCTTTGCATTACTATCAACTAATATGGCTCCTATCGGGCCACCGCCCTCAATTTTGACTGTAAGCTTTTCTTCACCTTTTAACATCGCACCCATCATAACTGCAGCGGACATGGATCTTCCAAGTGTTGCAGAAGCAGTCGGCCATGTGTGATGTTTTTTTTGGGCTTCGCCAACCGTTTCCGTTGTACGAACCGCATATGCACGTATTTGTCCATCAAACGCGAGTGCTTTTACTAAATAATCGTTCATTCATAAACTCCTTCCATCGTCCAATTATTTATTACATTTATTCTTCTGTATTCCGTTTATAAATAAGCTGTAAACCTTTCAAAGTCAAAAACGGATCAACAACGTCAACAACGTTTGATTCCTTTGCGATCAAGCTTGCTAGTCCTCCAGTCGCAATAACCATTGGATTTTCATTTGCTTGTGCTTTCATCCTTTTTACAATACCCTCTACTTGGCCAACATACCCATATAATATTCCTGCTTGCATAGCTGCAACTGTGTTTTTGCCAATAATATTATCTGGACGTGCTATTTCGATTCTTGGCAGCTTAGCAGCTTTTGAATATAACGCTTCAGTGGAAATTCCAATTCCAGGAGCTATTGCACCACCCATATATTGTTTCTTCTCATTCACATAACAATACGTTGTTGCTGTTCCAAAATCTACAATAATTAACGGACTCCCGTAATCATGGATGGCTGCAATTGCATTTACAATTCTATCAGCGCCAACCTCTCTAGGGTTTTCATACTTTATATTCAGCCCCGTCTTTATTCCAGGTCCAACAATTAAAGGCTTAATATGGAAATATTTATCGCACATTCTCTCAAGTGCGGTCATAATCGGCGGTACGACAGAAGAAATAATCAGCCCATTTATATCAGAAAATGAGAGATTCACATGTTCGAATAAAGATTTAATTAACATGCCATATTCATCTTCTGTTTTATTGCGGTTTGTCTCAATTCTCCAATGGTGCTTAAGCTTATCACCATCATAAACACCTAATACCATATTTGTATTTCCAATATCAAAAACAAAAATCAATCTTCTCACCACTTTGTCTTTAAGTTTCATTGTGAACGATATTGTTTGGCCTAAAAAATATCATAACATATCTCGCTAGCGATCGTATAATCGGAAAACGCGATACAAAAAAGCGCTCAAATATGAGCGCTTTTATAATCGTTTTATCTTATTCCTTACGTTCTTCATCAATTGCCGGCGGGTTTACTTCCTCAGCAGGAGTTGAATTCTCTCTTGCTTCAGGAATATCTCCACTTACACTTTCTTCATCTTCTTTTTTAATGTTAATATTTACTTTTACTTCATCAGAAGATTTTTCTTTAGCAGTTGGGCGATCTGGCAATTTGCCATGCTCCATTAAGTTCTTAATTTGCTCTGCATCTAAAGTTTCTATTTCAAGAAGTGTGTTTGCAATCAAATCAAGTTTGTCGCGATTTTCAGTAAGAACGGTTTTTGCTTTTTCATAGCATTCTTTAATAATGCGTTGAATTTCTAAGTCAATCTCATAAGCAATGGCGTCAGAATAATTCTGATCATTATTGAAATCCCTTCCAAGGAACACTTGACCACCTTGTGACTGACCAAATTGTAATGGGCCGAGTTTATCACTCATTCCAAATTCAGTTACCATTCTTCGAGCAATTCCAGTTGCCCGTTGGAAGTCATTATGTGCACCAGTACTTACTTCCCCGAAAACAACTTCTTCCGCTACACGTCCACCAAGCAAACCAACAATTTTGTCAAGAAGCTCTGGCTTTGTCATGAAGAATCTGTCTTCTTTCGGAAGCATGACGGCATATCCTCCCGCTTGGCCACGAGGAACGATGGTTACCTTATGCACCATTTCGGCATCTTCCAGAACGGCACCGATAACGGTATGACCAGCTTCATGGAAAGCAACAATATTTCTTTCCTTCTTAGAAATGACGCGGCTTTTCTTCGCAGGGCCAGCAATAACGCGGTCTGAAGCCTCATCTAAATCTTCCATATCAATCTTTTTCTTATCTCTACGGGCTGCTACTAGAGCTGCCTCATTCAATAAGTTTTCTAAATCAGCGCCAGAGAAACCTGGTGTACGCTGAGCAATGGCTTTTAAGTTAACACTTTCATCTAAAGGCTTATTACGAGCATGTACTTTAAGTACAGCCTCACGGCCAATTACATCTGGGCGATCAACTGTAATTTGACGGTCAAAACGTCCCGGGCGTAATAACGCAGGGTCAAGAATATCTGGACGGTTTGTTGCAGCTATAATGATAATCCCTTCATTAGCACCGAATCCATCCATTTCAACTAGCAATTGGTTTAGTGTTTGTTCACGCTCATCGTGGCCGCCACCTAATCCAGCACCACGCTGACGTCCAACAGCATCAATTTCATCGATGAAAATAATACAAGGTGCATTCTTCTTCGCATTTTCAAATAAATCACGAACACGAGATGCCCCAACACCGACAAACATTTCAACAAAATCCGAACCACTAATAGAGAAGAATGGTACCCCAGCTTCACCAGCAGCAGCGCGTGCTAACAATGTTTTACCAGTTCCTGGAGGACCTACTAATAAAACACCTTTCGGAATTCTTGCTCCTAACTCCGAAAACTTTCTTGGGTCCTTTAAGAATTCAACAACTTCCACAAGCTCTTGTTTCTCTTCATCAGCACCTGCTACATCTTTAAAACGAACTTTCTTTTTACTTTCGTCATAAAGCTTAGCTTTACTCTTACCGAAATTCATTACACGGCCACCACCGCCTTGTGCTTGATTCATTAAGAAGAAGAACAAGAATAAAATAATGATAAACGGAATGATTGACGTAAAGAACGTAACCCACCCGCTTGTTTCTTTAGCAGGTTCAATCTTAACTATCGACTTTTGCAGAGCTGCATGATCAATACGATCAATAATCTTATCACTATTCATAATGTAAGTTATAAAAAACTTACCTTCATCGTAGCTTTTAAGCTGGCCACGAACTTCATAAACGCCTCTTTCAGGCTGTAAAGAAACAGATTTAACTTCACCTTTTTCTAAATAACCAACAAATTCATTGTATGAAATTTGTTCCGTCGGTTCATTGTTGCCATTAAAAAAGCTGACAACACCGATTATTACTAAAAATATTAATAAATAAAAGATGGTATTACGGAAGATCCGATTCATCCCTTACCTCCTCCCACTGTCAACAAACTATAATGTATAGTAGCACAGGAAATCGTGCTAGTTCAAGGATTTACACTTTTTAAAACAATTGTATTGGATGCGATAAATATAGCCCTTCCACAGATTATTCATAAAGAAGCTTTTCGGTTATTCCTTATTGCTATAAACCTCTGGCTTAAGAACCCCAATATAAGGGAGATTACGATACTTTTCTGCGTAATCAAGGCCATAACCAACTACGAATTCATCAGGGACGATAAAACCTACATAATCAGCGCTAATTTTTGCCTTCCGACCTGTCGGCTTATCCAGTAAAGTCACAATTTTGATGGACTTTGCTTTTCGATAGCGGAATAATTCCACTAAATAGCTTAAAGTTAAGCCACTATCAATAATATCTTCAATAATTAAAATATCTCTTCCTTCAACAGAAGTGTCAAGGTCCTTAACAATTTTAACTTCTCCTGATGAAACTGTTGAGCTACCATAGCTTGAAACATCCATGAAATCCATTTCTAGATAAGTATCGACTCGTTTCAATAAATCGCTCATAAATGGCATTGCCCCTTTTAATACTCCGATCACAAGCGGAAAACGTTCTTTATATTCCTCTGTGAGCTCAGCGGCAAGGGTTTTAATTTTTTCTTGGATTTCCTCTTCGCTTATCAAAATTTCTTTAATATCATTTTTCATTTAGTGTGCCCCCTAGAAGATCATTGCTCTTTATGTACGTTAACAAAATATAGCTTGAGTTAGACTTTTGCCTAACTGTATGATTAAACTTTTTCAGCCCAGGCACCCAAAGAATTTGACCCTTGCTATCAGTGACAATTGGCCATTCCTTTCGCTCAAGCAAAGGTACCTTCCTATCAATAAAAATATCTTTCACCTTTTTCGTTCCTTCCATTCCTTGCAATGACATGCGATCTCCTTCTTGCCTCGTTCTAATTACAAGAGGAAGACTAACCTCCTCACGATTTAAGAGAAGAGTATGAGCAGAGGAACGATAATTAGAGCTATTCGTAAACTCCATAATCATTGTCCACCCGTTTTGCAGCTCGATTTTTCCTTGTTTAGCCAACTCAAAACGGTAGGTCTGTACAGCTTGACGATGAAAAAAGAAAGAACATTTCTCATATGAACGTACAATATTTAAACCGTTTGGGAAATTTAACGAACCAGATGGGTGAGGACTATTCATTAACGAAATTAAATGCTCAATATGTAAAACAGATAAAGAAGAAGGTTTTTTCTTATAAAGATAGTTTAATATTAGTTGAATACCTCTCCTTTGTAAAGGCATTGGAATTACAAGAAAACCATTAATATTTAATACGATTTCCTCAGCACTTTTCTTCTCTATTACCATATTCATTTTTTCGACTGTCAATTCAAGTAAAAAGGCCTCATCATCCTTAATTTCCTCGCTAAACCGTTGGAAATGCTCATGAACTTGGGGATTTTCTTTTTTTAAAAAGGGCATAATTTCCTTCCGAAAACGATTGCGACTGTATATTCCCTTTTCATTACTCGGATCTCTTCTCGGTTCAAGCCCTTCAGCAATGCAATAATCTTCAATTTCCTGTCTACTTACACATAGAAATGGACGAATAATTTTTCCCTTGCCAAACGGTCTCATGAATGAGATTCCACCTCTAGCATCTCCTGAGCTTCCTCTCGTTAATCTCATGAGAATCGTTTCGACTTGATCATCTCCATGGTGACCTAAAGCAAGAAAGTCAGCATTATATTTAACCATCATTTCCTCAAAAAAAGCATATCTACATTCTCTTGAGGCAACCTGTACACTTTTCCCCGACTCTTTGATATATGCAGGGACGTCTATCTGCGTCATTTCGAAAGGGATATCTTTTTCCCTACAAAATTCCTTTACAAACTGCGACTCAGCGAAAGATTCCTCACCTCTAAACATATGATCAACATGAACAGCAATAATAGAAAGATGATTTTCTTGACTCTTGCACCATAAATAATGAAGAAGCGCTAATGAATCAGGACCTCCAGACACGCCGACTAATAGCTTTAATTGATTTAATTTTATCCCTTTTTGTTTCAAAAATACTCGAACTTTATCATCTAGCATGCTTCTCGCTTCTTCCTTCAGATAATTCATTTATTAATTAGATCATACCATGATTAATCTCACTATACCAAAGATGAAACGGAATTTTTGGGGGCATATCACTTCTCGCCTATTAAATAACCAGTTAAAACCTTCAGAGCGAGATTTACTGAATTTGACCATAAATATACAACATATAAAGGAAGGTAATGACGACAACAATGAAACTTGTTTCTAATACTCCCCATCTTTTTTTCCTCTTAACATACGTTCTTCGACTTAGTTTTGTTCCCTTTTTCCCTGCATTATTTGCATGGAAAGATGACTGTGGTTTTTTTTTGTCAGGTTCATTCATTGTAAGCATAAGCAAGGAGTCTCGCATTTCTTTCGCTGACCCATACTTCCCCTTTAGTGCCCGTAAAATGACTGGTTCATATTTTCGAAGTTGATTTTTTTGCCGAACCATAAGCTCGAGCTGCTGATAGTCGCCGGATGTCTTGCTAAAGCGCTTCGGATAAGCAATATTAATGACTATCATCGCAACAGCAAATAAATCATAGCTTACTTCCGCTTTTCTTGTCCCAAGCCCCCAATATCCTCGATCAAAAAATTCTGTAAACTCTTTTATTGCTCTTCCTTGAATCGTCGTTCCTCCTACATCTATACAACGGACTCGCGGTGGCGGGCCTGTGACGATAAGATTGTCTGGCTTAAGATCCCCGAATACCCAACCATTTTCATGGAGCTGTTGCAAATCACTTAAAAGCTGCAAAATAAGAACTTCTATCCAAGATGAACCTTTTTGTTCAATGAATGTCAATAAATCAGGACCTTGTATATACTCCATAGCATAAAAGGAAGTCATTCTCCCCTTTTGAAGCCAATCATCGACATCAAGCAAAGAAGGTCCGAGGCAATCGCCTTGGACCTTCGCAAAGGATTTGAGGACATTCACCTCTGAAGTTATATTCATCCCATTTTCACTCATTTTCAATGCCACATATTTATTGCCTAATTGAGCTAAATATACAATTCCGTTTGCCCCAAAGCCAAGTTCTCTTATAATTGTGTATCGATTGCCATGCCATTTTCCTTCAATTACTGTACCCGGATTTACCTTAAATAGATTCTTCAAAGTATGATTCATCATCACGGGAAAGCAGACTCCTTAACGATCTTTTTTTATTAAAGTAGGATAAAGCTTCTCGAATTGCAGGTCCTGTAGGGGTAATGCCACCAGTCGTTAATTTACTAAATATGCTTGTCAGCATTCCTAAATTAGGTGTCCAATCAAGGAGCTTTTCAACCTCTTGCTTTTTCCCTGGAAATACAAAGACAGAGAAACGATTCTCACCTGCCCGGGCATTTAAGCTTAATGATAAATTAAGAAGTGCTTCTTTAACTGTTGGAAGCTTTTGCTTCATACTTGCACTCGTATCAACTAAAATCAATACTTCTAAACTAGCCGTTTCTCCTAGCTCATCTACAACCTCCATTACTTCACCACGCTTTTCAGGTGGAAGGTCCTCAACAGTTTTGGAAGTGCCGAGAATTTGTTGAAGCTCTCGATTTATAACCCCTTGTAATGTTTGAGTCATCGCTTTTCTCGTTACCATCTGTACAGTATGTGCCAGCTGACTCGCATAGACAATTTCACTGACACCACCTCCTGACAAAGCGATTCCTTCTATTTCGTTCATGCTTTTTTCATCCATTGCGTCTTTTTCCATCACACCAATGACATTGACCGTAATTCCTTGCTCTTTTGCCAATGCCGCCATTGCAATTGGATCCTCACCTTGGTTTGAGTAGCCATCGGTTATTAATAAAATTTGCTTTAATGTCCCTGTCTTCATATAAAATCCCCTCCAGCTTCGTAATGTTATTACCATTTTCGACGTTAAAGAGGGGAATTATACATATTCTTTCGTTTATTTGGTTAAATTAATGGATTGTGTTAGTTGGCCTTATGAAGAAATTTATGAACAGGTATGGTCGACCATTTTGGGGTATTATGCATAATCTTCGAAACAACTACAGTCATATCATCCTCGATAAGACCTGATCTTGACCGAATAACTTCTTCCATAATCAAATCTGCTATTTCCTGAGGATGCTCTGTTTTTAATTCACTTATTTTCCTCTTCATCCATATATCAAAGTTTTCTACATGCTTCGGTCCTTCAAACACCCCGTCACTCATCATAATTAATAGATCGCCCGCCTTTAGCTGTTCACTTACAACTTCAACTTCAAAATCATGTAAAATGCCCATTGGTAAATTACTTGCTTCCACTTTAAGCACTTTATTACTTCTCTTAATAAAGCTTGGTGTCGACCCGATTTTTAGAAATTCAGCTCCGGCATTTTGCAAATCAATCATGACTAAATCCAAAGTTGAGAAGATTTCATCTGTCGTTCGTAGCGATAATACGGAATTGACGGATTTAATCGCAATATTTTCCTTAATTCCTGATTGCAATATTTTTTGTAAAAGCTGAAGGGTTTCCTTGCTTTCTACATGAGCCCGTTCGCCGTTGCCCATCCCATCACTTATAGCAATTGCATACTTTCCTCCTCCTAATTCTATCGTCGAAAAGCTATCACCAGATAAAAAACCCCCATCCTTTGCTGCGTGGGCAACTCCTGTTTCAACCGTGTAAGCTTTTGCTGAACGGAAGGTGACATGGCAGAAGCCGTTTGGATAAACTGAACATTCTTCTTTATCGACAACTATCGTTTCACCAAGAATATCTGAGAGCATCGGGGCGATTAATTTTTCGCACTCCCCATGTCCTTGACAATAAGGAATAGTCATATCAATATCGACATTTCTTTGTTCTAAGCTATATATTTCTACTTGTTCAATGTGAATTCCAAAGTCTTGAAGCGCTTCTAAAATTAACTCTTCCTGTTTATGATGATTTTCCCGCTCTCTTTGAATTTCCTTTGCAAAGTCACCCATCACCTCCGAAACGCCGAGCAATTGATCCGCTACTAATCTTCGACTTTCTTGTACTTGTTTTTTTAATTTTTGGTTTGCATGGTAAAAGGAGAGCTCCCGGCGAATAGCTTCGGTCACTTTCTTTGATTGGTTGCAGTGTTTTTCCCATTTACGCGTTAGTTTCAACGATAAAACTCCTTGATTATCTTCCATTTCATGCATGATTTCCTTCATATAGTCATAAGTTGTATTAAAGTTCCTTGCCCAACAGTGGTCTTTCTTAAAACACATTTGACATGTTTTCTCAGTAACATTACTTAAAAAATAATCAAATTCACGAGTCTCTTCGCCCTCCTCCCATCTAATTTGTTCATCGTAGGAAGAAAAGCTTTTTGATAGTGCTTGAAAAACAGTCGAAAATTGCGCCACCCTTTGAGCAGTGACGTCCCGCATTTTTCGCATATATAGCTGTTGTTCTTGGACATATTCAGGTGTTCCTGGAATATGTTTTGCTAGTTTTGATAGTAATGTCTGTGGAGTTAACAAAAATAAGAGGATAGCTGCAGCCGATTCCATGACTGTTTTGAGGAGATTTCCTCCTCCTTCTCCATACATACCAATTAATAGAGTTGCAATGATTAGTCCGATGGCAACACCAATCTTTTTTCCTTCTTTTAACAGTCCACCAAGAAGACCAGCAAATGCAAGTAAACTCATATGGTAGAAGCTTGATACGTTTGCAAGGCTAAAAATTAACCCTGTCACTACCCCAACAGTAGACCCAACGGTCGCGCCGGCAATAAAAGCAAAAAGCAAGACTAAATAGCGGGACATCACATGCTCAACAGAAATGTCATACACTGACCATCCGATTGTTCCAGTCATAACAGAGGCAAGCATAATAATTAAGCAAACAATTTCCTCCGTTTTTAATGTTTGCCTGCGTTTGCTGTATGATAAAAGTGGAAGGCTTTGAAGAAAAATAAGAGTGAGAATAAACCCAAGACTTGCTTCAACTCCAGCCATCATCCCATCATAAAGAGTTAGTTTATTTGTTAAAATAAAGCTTTCTAATATTTTCCCTGCTGCTAGCGTAAAAAAAACAAAAACAGGCAATGCCTTTATTTCATTACTAAGCCATTTTTTTGCAACTCGAAAAGCAAATAAAAATAAAAAAGCAGTTCCAAATACAGAGAAAGCATTTGTAATCGTTAAAGTAGCTGCTCCAGCGATCAAACCAATTAAGGCTAATGGAGCTTTATCTCTTCTACTAAAATAAACAGCTGCAAAAAATGGAAGACTGAAAGGAGTTAATTTTGCTAATATTAAGGCCCTCCCAAGTAAAAAACCAATCAATAATAGAAGGATGCCTTTTTGTATAAAAAAGACTTCCATCATAGATTGCAATTTTTTTACCCCTTTTGTGACATCCAGTTTTGGCTGATTAAAACGAACTTCTCCGACCGGTTCTATAACATTACCCTCTAGCTTTTCCACTTTCACTCAACTCCCCATTCCTTATTGTTCTGATCATTATAAAATTAGGAGAATTAGAAGTTTGTCAAAATAGGAGACAAGCTACTATTTTTCGTTCGACGGTTTTCCTGCTTAAATTCAAAAAGGAAACAAAATATTTACATTTAAAATACATTGACTTTCCTTTTAAAGCTTTGTATTATAGAATTTGTGCCTAAGGTATTCAATAGATTTTATCAAGCAGACTCGATAAAATAGAAGCACATATTCGTCTTTTACGAATATAATTTTGGCGGTGTAGCTCAGCTGGCTAGAGCGTACGGTTCATACCCGTAAGGTCGGGGGTTCGATCCCCTCCGCCGCTATATTGAAATGCGGAAGCGACTTGCTTCCGTTTTTTTATTGCAACAACAAAAAAAGACAAGCCATCAATAGACTTGTCTTTTTACTATGGGAATAATCAACGATAAACCATGCTCATATATATAATCAACAAAGCAGCAAGTTAACCTCGTCTAGCGCCTCTTCCCCCACGTTTTGATTCAGTATTGCGTTTTAATGATGACAGACGATCTTCACTATCCTTCAAGAAACGAGCCATTTTAGCTTCAAAGTTTTCTCTCGAAGGGCGATTATCATTCGTTCTGCCTTGACGTGGACGTTGAGATTGTGAATGTCCTCTAGACTCTCTTCTTTCGCCTCTTTCAGGTCGCTCTGGTCTTTCCGTTCTCTCAGGTCGTTCAGGTCGATCTTTTGCTTTTTTAATGGATAAACCAATCTTTCCATCTTTTTCAACATTAATGACCTTGACCTCGACCATGTCACCGACCTTCAAGTGATCATTAATATCCTTTACATAATTGTCTGCGACTTCACTAATATGCACCAGACCTGTTGAGCCTTCCGGTAACTCCACAAACGCTCCAAAATTTGTAATTCCTGTTACCTTTCCCTCTAACTTGCTGCCCACTTCGATTGACATAAAAAGAAACTGCCTCCTTGAGTGATATAAAAAAATCATACTTATACTATAGTATACCGAATTTAGAAAAAGAGTTCAATATAAGGTTTAGTCAGATGACTTTCCTTCACTCTCAGTTTTTTCCTTTTTATTTGGCAGACTAAAAATAATTTCATTATTTTCAGAGAGGAAATATTCCTTCCGAGCGAGCTTCGCAATATATTCATCGTCATTCAACTTCATAATTTCTTCCTCTAAAATCGCTTCTTCTTGTTGCAACTTTGCTAATTGATTCGTATATTTTTCTTTTTCTATTACTTTATCTGCAAGTGTAGAGGTTTGCGAAAGGATTGTTGAGATCATAAAAAAGGACATAGCAGCGGCAATAATAAAAAAGGCTGTTAATCTTCTATATAGTCGCTTTCTTTTTCTTCCTACATTCATTTCAGCTTCAGCTTGTTTCTTTACATAGCTTGTCTGCAATTGGGTAATATTTCGTTTTTTTACAGCACCCACTTCGCATCCCTCCTTACTTTTTATTTTTTTTCCATCGATTAATGAACTGATATAAGTAATTCTTTACATGACTTAATAATCCTGCTATTTTATTATATAATTTCTCGACGCTTTTTTTAAGACCTTTCGGCAAAAGTTTCCATATTAGGAAACTAATCCATTTGGCAGGTAGTAAAATAATCTTCAATACCCATATTACGGTCTTTAGAAGGGTTTTGAAAAGGGAAAAAAGTCCCTTTCCGACCATTACGATGAAAGAAATTATAAAAATAATGATACCACGAATTGGTTTATAAAGAACATAATGGAACATTTTCAACAAAAAGCGATAAATAGAGATTACCATCGAGATGATAATCTCAAGCAAGCGGATATATATCCCTTTAAATAAACTTTGATAACTTGCAAAACCGCATAGAAGGGCAATAAAAATATAAAATCTTAATTCACCGCGATTAACTAAAAATAAAACATAAAATATAGCTAATCCTTGTACAGTCCAAAAGAGAATATCATTAATAAACACAATCCAACGTTTTCGTTTTGCCCGCTTTAAAAAACGGTTATACGTATCAAGTGTTGCCCCGAATACAATTCCCATACCAATCATGGCTAGCATTGTAATAAATTGTGTAGGTAAGCTCATCGAAATAACTTGCCAAAGAAGCCTTTAGCTTTATCTCCATGCTGGTCATCGAGATAAACGAGATCGAAAATTTTCCCTTTAATCGAGACAACCCCTTTATCGACATCTAAATTTTTCATTTGCAAGTTTTGTCCTTTTATAGCAAGAAAGCCCATCACCGTATCTAAAAGAAACTCCTCATTATCAAAGCTTTCAACCTGTTTAACCCCAGTAATATCCAAAAGTCTTCTGCTGCGCATAATGACATCATGTTCCTGGACATTCGATTTTGCTGGATTTTTCTCATAATATTGACTCATCTTTCATCCCTCACAATCACAAAGTACAAGCTTTTTGTACATGTTTATGAATGGATGCAAGGAAATAGAACAAGCCTTTTATGCTTCTGCCTCGACCTTCTCTTCTTTCACAACGGTATACATTTCTGCAGCTTCTTCTTTCCTCGTCGTTTCTTGAAGACGATCAATCTTTACTGTCACTAGTTTTTGGCCAAATCGAATAACAAGTTCATCCCCGACTTTAACAGTCGTACTTGCCTTTGCCTGCTGGCCATTCACTGTAACTCTCCCTTGATCAGAAACCTCTTTTGCAAGAGTTCTTCTCTTTATTAATCTTGATACCTTTAAAAATTTATCTAATCTCATCATTTTGTTCTCCTCTCTAATTCCTTCGCTTCCTCCCAATATTCGTCTAACTGCTCTAATTGGAAGTCAGCAAAATCCTTTCCGCTCTCCTTGACCTTTTTTTCCACGTAAGAAAAACGACGTTTAAATTTCTCATTCGTTTGAAATAACGCTTCTTCAGCATTAATTTTATAAAAGCGCGCAATATTGACGAAAGCAAAAAGAATATCGCCGAATTCGATGATCATTTTGTCACTGTTTTTCTCTGCTTCCATTTCAAATTCTCGAATCTCTTCTTTTACTTTCTCCCAAGCTGGCTGAACTTCCTTCCAATCAAAGCCAACTTTTGCTGCTTTCTTCTGAATTTCTTCTGCTGCTATTAAATTTGGCAATGATTTGCCGATTCCATCAAGAAGCGATGTTTCAACCATTCCTTTTTCTTCTTGCTTAATCGCTTGCCAATTTCGCAAAACATCCGCTTCCGTATGTGCTTTAACATGACCGAACACATGTGGGTGACGACGGATCATTTTTTGAGATAGCCCTTCTATCACATCATCTATTGAAAAATAGCCGTTATCCTCACCAATTTGTGCATGTAGCAATACTTGTAGAAGGACGTCACCAAGTTCCTCAATCATATGGTCAATATCGTCTTCATTGATCGCCTCAATGAGCTCGTATGTTTCTTCAATTAAATATTTCTTAAGTGTTTCATGTGTTTGCTTCTTATCCCATGGACAGCCATTTGGACCTCGTAATTCAGCAATAATTTCTCTAAGCTTCGCAAACTTTTTATATAATAGTGTTTCATCTGTAACAGGTGGTACATAAATGGACGTTAAATTACTCAGCTCCATTTCACGATCAAGTTCAAATAATGGAACTTGTTGAATGCTCTCTTCCTTACTACCTGCAGCTGTTACAATATAAATGTCATAATCATATGGAAGCATTTCCATTAAGGTTAGCTTCACTTCAGAGGCGATAAACCGATCATACACTTGGCCAATAATAATATGATGTTTAAGCTCTATTTCTTCTTTCTTTAATGCAGTACCATCAAGAAGCTGAAAACCATCAATTGGATCAATTTTGAGCGATTGGAATAGTCCGTCAAGGAAGCTTTGCCCTCCTCCTATTTCAATTGAGACACTATGTTCTGTAGCCTGTTCAAGCAATAGCTGGACTGTACGCTCAGCAACAAGTGGATGTCCAGGAACTGCATAAGTAATATCCTCATTTGAGGCAGCTTCAAGCAAAAATATACAAATCTCTTCATAAACTTCTTCAAATTGATCATGTTTTTCATAAATCGCATCGAAGGATGTGAATGTCAGTCCCTCTTCTTCTAACTCCTTTACGACTGGATGCTCTTTTGTCCGTAAAAAGAGTGATTTGGCATTTTTTATTGCCCGATAAACACCGAGGGGAAGTTGAGCTGAATCTCCCGCTCCTAAACCGACAATTTTAATTTTCTTCATCGTTATTCCATCTCCTATTCCTTTTTGGCAGGAGCACCATTAGCTTACTCCCAAAAGGCAGCATTGCAATTTCCTCATTTTTAAACGTGTTACCTTTTAATACAATTAATAAATAGGTGAAGCCACCAAGCATTACAGCAGTTAACGCCTGAACACCTGCATTCAAACGCTCATGACCGAAAGTAAATATAAAACCCGTTATATATAAGTATGCCTTTAATACTATAAACATTGAAAGAGCTGCAATTCCAACTATCATCAAAAAACGGACTTCGAAAATAGATTTTTTCATATAGATTCGCAATCTCAATAATAGCAGGAGCATGATTAGACTTAGGGAAAGACATGATGCGATGGCAGCTCCCATCGTGCCAAATGCAGGGACAAGCATAATATTAAACATATATTTTGCTCCAAAACCGATGAGAATAATATTAGCAGGGAAAAGGATTATTCCAAGTCCTTGAAGAATTCCTGTCGTCGTAATAATGATGGAGCTTAATAATATCAACAAACTTAACACCGAAAGAACATCTGAACCGTCACTATTTTCAAATAGCAAAATATTCGTTTGTTTTATAATACTCCATAATCCTATTGTTGCACCAACACCGATAAGTAAGCCTATTCTAAGGGCCAAACTAATTTTTTCGTATATAAATTCAGCTTGCATGTTTATTTTTTCTCTTGTAATGATTGGTACAAGCGCTAATGACATAGATGTAGCGACAACTGTACCGAGCTGAATTAATGGCTGACCTCGATCATAAATACCTTTTATCACTTTAGCATCTAAAGTGCTATAACTAGATGAGATAAGAAGAGAATACAGATTTAATGAATCCGCCATTTGAATAAAGATAAGCAATAGACTGCTTACACAAATAGCAAAGCCTTGAATGAGGATCGCTTTCGTCATTCTCACACTCTCTTTAAAATCAAAGCTTACAAACGGTGTTGGCTCTGTCTTTCTCCGCATCCAAAACAAAGTTAAAATAAGCACAGCTACAATTCCGCCAGCAACTGCCCCAAATACCGCTCCACTACCAACTATATATAAATGATAACCATGCCTCGTAAGAAATATAGCTGCTACAAAAATCGTTAACACTCTAAAAAGCTGCTCCCCTACTTGTGAAACTGCTGTTGGAACCATATTGCCCTTCCCTTGAAAATAACCGCGTAGCAAAGAAACGATTGGGAAAATGAGAAATACGATCGAAATGACTTTTAACAGCGAGGCAAGCTGTGGATCATCCATTTTGGCTGCAAGCCAATCCGCTCCTAAATACAAAAACAAAAATCCTAGAAGGCCAATAAACGTTAAAATAATGGCTGCGATCATAAATAAATTTCCGACAGCCTGTTTATCCTTACGAGTTACTTGCTCAGCATACAGCTTAGAAATAACAACAGGGAAGCCCTGTGTTGACAATAGTAAGGCAACCCCGTAAAAAGGATATACTTGTTGATATATGTAAAATCCGACGTCACCAACAATATTTTGAAATGGCACTCGGTAAACAGCACTTAATATTTTCACTATAAGGGCAGCAATCGTTAATATAAATGCTCCCTTAAAAATATCTTTCGATTGCATTTCGGGCACAACAAGCCCATCTCCTTCCAATACGCCTGACTATTATTTACTCATTATGGACATTATTATATAGGTTTTCATCCTACTTTTATAGTTTAGCTACTATTCTAGATCTAGCAACGCAAATATTTTGCAGAAATTGCCCAGAAAAAAATAAGCGGGTGCATAAAAGTCAGCCTTTTATGCACCCGCTTATTTTTTTCTCCAAGCCAGTCCACCCTAAGATTTCATTCATGTCAATAAGTATCTAGCCAACACATCTTAGCTTAAATAATATCAATTGTATCAATGCTATCTGGCTGATATTCACCAGTAAGGACCCATACTAACAACACAACTGATAGTTTTACTAATTGTTTACGTTCATTCATACTTAACCCTCTCTTTCATACTTTTTATTGTTAATTCACTTTTATAGTATAAAGCTGCGCTTTTATACTTCTTCCTTTGAAAATAATAATCTCCTAATGACTTATTAATTCCTATTGCATCTTGGACAAAGCCCTTCTCTAAGAAAAATTCAAGACTTTTTTCTTTTAATTTCACAAAATGATCTTCTCGACCTTCTATTAATTCATTGTCTGCCTTTAATGATTGCAGTTTATGATTTTCATAATCACTTGAGATATACGTCGCGCACTTTTTTAATAGACTTTTGACTTGTGTTTGCTTATTTAATAATGTATACACTGAAATAATTTCAAAGATCGTTAATGCTACATTGGGCAGTTTATGTTTTTCTTTTAACTTTAAAGACTTATTAAATTCAGCAATGGCTAAATTTAATATTCCCTGGCTCTTATATAGGAGTCCTTTGTTGTGATAAGTCATAGCTACGATTTTGATTAGCTTTAATTGCTCAGCTAAATGCAATGCCTTATTTAAATGAGCAAGCGAATCTTCATATAAATTTACTTCAGAATATAATCCTCCTAAAAAGTTATTTAAGGCAACAACATTTTCCCAATGTCCACAATCCGTGTATCTTTCTAGGGAAATATCAGCATATTTCAAGGCTTTAAACAAATTTAATTTTTTATAATAAATAAGTGATAAATTATAATTAATACCCGCCTTAACTTGTTCAGACAAAGAGAGTTCGATTAGCTGATGGTAGTAATTAAGACTCGCGTCCAATTGATTGTTTCGATAATTCTTGATTCCCTTATAGTAAAAATAGATTTTTTTAAAATACTCTGGGGTTGTCTCTATCTGAATAAAAGAGCTAAGATCTGGGAAGTTTTCAGCTTCATTTAATTTAGCCTTTTCAAGTTTATTTGATTTATAATACAAGCAACCTACGAGAAGATAATAGCTTATCTCATAAAACAAATCTTCAAACTGACGAGGGATTGAATTAATCGTTTCGATCCCCTTTTCAACTGAAGAAATGATGTCATCCAATGCCTTTTCTAGAAGATTAATGAATTCCTTATTCATTTTTAATTCATTCATTAAAAAGGAAGGGGGGATTTCTAATCTTTTACTAAGCAAATGCAAGGTTTCAATAGAAACAGAGTATCTGCCACTTTCCAAATTACTAAGATGACTAACCGAGATAATGGCTTTCGCTAATTCCTTCTGGGAAACTCCTTTCTTTTTTCTTATAAAGAGAACTCTTCTTCCTATGTCCATATAACCAGTCCCCTTTCATAAGTTTATTCTACACATTAATTATTTACAATAGTTGGTAATTAGTCAAATTAATACTCATTTAAAATAAAAGCCTATTAAATGTCCTTTTTTAGATATGAATTTTGAAGTAATACAAAATCACAATCATCAAAACTTGATTAAAATGAAGAATTAACACGTATCTTTTGTTTTTAATCAGAAATATCATAATAATGAGAATAATATGATAATATATTTATAAATTAGGAGGTGATAGTAATGGCAGCTAACGGTGGAATCATTATAATTATTATTATTATTGAAGAGTAATCTGGGATTATTTTAAGTCAATAAAAGTTGTCTTAATTTTATAAGACAGCTTTTTTAAAATATACTTTGAAAAAAAAATTTGTACGTATAAATAAATTGGTGATGAAATTCTATGAATGATGTTTACTATATCCAAGACTTAGAACAGTTAAAAGTCTTTAGTGATCCTTTTCGAGTTAAAATATTATGGGAAATGGATATCACTCCAAAAACCGGGAAAATGTTAGCTGATCAATTTAATATCCCCCCTTCTAAAATGCGCTATCATTTAACAGAGCTTGAGCGTGTTGGTTTAATCGTGCTTGTAAAAACAGAATTAAAAAACGGCATCCAACAAAAATTTTTTCAACCTATTGCTAAAACGATTTCACTTGAGAAAATTTCAAGAGTATTGAATGGCGTTGATCGTGTTATGTTCGAAGACACTTTGAAAGAAAGTGCTTACAACTCTTTATCAACAACGATCGAACATTTTCAAAACTTAAATAAAATAAGCAATCACATTATTCAAGTGACTAGTGACATTTATGTAAGTGAAGAAAATTATCATATCTTGCGAAATAAAATTAAAAGCATTTATGAATTTATGAAAGAGAATCAATGTGATGAAAATAATGAAGTGGCAAAATATATTCATTTAAGCCTAACATTTTTGCCATTGGAGGATAATACATGAAGGAACTTTTAATAAATAATAAACCTTATCGACTTTTACTATTTTCAACAATCACTGCAAGATTTGGAAATAGTATTACAGCTGTACTTTTGATGTACATCATCGCAACAACGACAAATCAGCCTCTTTATGTTAGTTTCGTATTATTTGCCCAGCTTGTGCCAATGGTCATCATTGGGTTATTCTCCGGAACAATTGCTGATCGCTTCCCAAGACATTCCATTATGATATTTAGCGAATGGTTTCAAATTCTAACGGTTGTTGCCATCATATTTGCTTTGAATCATCCTGTTCTTCTTATATGTTTAATTTTCCTACAAGGTGTCGGTGCTTCATTTTATCAACCTGCTAGATCAGCCTTTGTGTCAGAAATTGTTGATCGTGAATTGCTTGCTAAAGCAATTGGATACTCACAAAGCATTTATCAGGCAATGGCTATTATCGGACCCTCTATTGCAGGATTATTGCTTTTATTTTTGCAGCCTACTCAAATTCTACTTATTAATATTTTTACATTTTTGGCATCGACAGCATTTATTTATTTCGCTGCGAAACATGCAAATATTAAAAAACGTACGAAGTCAGTTACTTCTTCAGGGGAATCAATTATCCAATCAATAAAAATCGGTGTTAACGAAACTTTCCAAATCGCACCACTTCGCTTTTTGCTGTTATTAATCGTGATGGTGATGTTTTGTGCAGGAATTTTTAATGCGAATTCTGAAGTGATTCTTCTTCAAGAATTCAAAATATCTAGTTATCATTACGGATTAATTAGTGCTGCAATGGGAGTAGGAGGAATCATTGGCTCGTTAACTGGTCCGTCCATCATTAAACGTGTTAAGCCAAGTTTATTCTTTATTTTTGCAACAGGATCATTAGGATTGTGGATGATTGTTATTTTGCCAATCTATTTATATGGCGAAGCGTTTAGCTTGCTTTTCCTATATAGCTGGGTATTAATTATTGGTCTATTTAATGCATTTTTAAATATCCCAGTAAGCTCATTATTTTTAACTGTTACTCCGAATGCAATTAGAGGGCGTGCTGTGTCAATATTACAAATGCTTTCCAATTTAGGGGTAATTATAGGTATTTTACTTGGAGGATTATTATCAACTTATTTCGGTGCTATCTCGATTACAGCAATCGCTGGAATTGTTACGATCATAACTGCATTTTCCTCAACACTCATGAAAGGCTTTAAAACTTTATTGGGAGTAAAAAAATCCAAAGCCTTGAGTAACTAAAATAAACGAACCATATAAAAGAGGGTGTGTAAAATCTCAATTTTACACACCCTCTTTTCCTTATGCTTGTCCCTATGATTCCATTTGCCTTGCAAGGAAGCCTGCAGCAGTTTCAACTGCTTTTTGCTCAACTGCTCCGAGTGTACCTTCTTTTGCATAAATAATGACGGATCCAATCGGGTCACCATTCGCGATAATTGGTCCGATTGTATAAGCAGAGGCAGCTTCTGTAATTCCGTCAACAAGTGAAATTTCACTTTGCTCATTCATGAGGACAGAATTACGGTCTTCCATCGTTTTTTCAACTAACTCACTTATATTCTTGTTCAAATAGTCCT
Source organism: Cytobacillus sp. Bva_UNVM-123 (assembly GCF_046351715.2). Taxonomy (NCBI): domain Bacteria; kingdom Bacillati; phylum Bacillota; class Bacilli; order Caryophanales; family Bacillaceae; genus Cytobacillus; species Cytobacillus sp. Bva_UNVM-123. The sequence continues at coordinate 67,407 of NZ_CM177772.1, read as the reverse complement.
TCTTAGAAATGCCTGCTACTGCGATAAAGGTATCCCTGTCGCAGATTAAGACCGGATTCCCTAAACTGTCAAACAATGCCTCTCCATACTCTTTGGCAAAATCGCTAAGCTCATTAATCGGAGAATATTTCTTTAAAATAACTTCTCCATCACGATCCACAAAAATTTCTAATGGATCCCCTTCACGAATACGTAAAGTTCTACGGATTTCCTTCGGGATGACGACACGACCTAAATCATCGATTCGACGAACTATACCAGTTGCTTTCATCCAATGTTGCCTCACTTTCATCTGATGATTATAAGATATATTCTTACTTATTTTAGCAATGCCCTTAACTTTTGCTGGGATAAATTGAAAGCACCGCCATGTTTAAACTTAGTATCTTTCATATGGAAAGTAATATACACGTTCAATAGTTTTTTGTCATTAGTGAAATTTTTACCACGTTTGGATAAATAAACTAACCTTTACAATACAGTTCTAATTTTTTAAGGCTGGCTTTGTTCTTCCTTTTTTGATTCATACAGTCCGAGAACGATCTCAAGAGCTATCTTTAGCCATTCTCTTGGTTCGATTCCTTTAATATGAAGAACGGTCTTTAGTTTTTTGCCATCCATCCCAAGGCCAACCATTCTTCCGTATTTACTTGTAATTTGGAATATTTTCTGACCATCTATATGTGAGCTTGCCTCTTCACTTAAAAGCATTAACACTTCATTTTTCGTCTGTTTAATCGTCTCTATTCCGATAAGTTCGCCATGAACCTTTATTTCTGACATTTGGAATAAATAAGCGATCTGCTCTGGATAGTCCCCGAAGCGATCGAGCATTTCTTCTTTTAATTCTTCGACATCCTCAATAGATGCTGCACCTCTAAACCGTTTATACATTTCAATTTTTTGATGACCATCAGAAATGTATGCATCAGGAATATATGCGTCAACCTCGAGATCCAATTCCATCTGCTGTTTAGCGGCCTCATGTATATTCCCTTTTCGATCCTCAATTGCTTCTTTTAACATTTGCGAATATAAATCAAAGCCAACCGAATCAATAAAGCCATGCTGTTCCGCACCTAATAAATTTCCTGCTCCTCGAATCGTTAAATCACGCATTGCAATTTTAAAGCCTGATCCAAGCTCAGTAAATTCTTTAATGGCTTGAAGTCGCTTTTCGGCAACTTCCGTCAATACTTTATCTTTTCGATACGTGAAATAAGCGTAAGCAATTCGATTTGACCGTCCGACCCTGCCTCGCAGTTGATAAAGCTGTGAAAGTCCCATTCGATCCGCATCATGCACAATCAATGTATTCACGTTAGGGATGTCAACACCAGTCTCAATAATCGTTGTACTAACAAGTACATCAAATTCTCCAGCAAGGAAGCCTAACATAACAGCCTCTAATTCATTTTCAGACATTTGCCCATGAGCATAGGTTACCCTAGCATCTGGAACAAGCATCGAAATTTCCTCTGCTTTTCGTTCAATATCTTCGACTCTGTTATATAGAAAATATACTTGCCCATCTCTTGCAAGCTCTCTCTCAATGGCCTCACGAACAATCCCACCATTATACTCCATCACATAGGTTTGAATAGGAAAACGATTTTCGGGAGGTGTCTCAATGACAGATAAATCTCGTACACCAAGCATAGACATGTGAAGTGTTCTCGGTATCGGTGTAGCCGTGAGAGTCAACACATCCACATTTGTTTTCAGTTGTTTAATTTTTTCTTTATGCGTTACACCGAATCGCTGCTCCTCATCAACAATAAGCAAGCCTAAATCACGGTAAGATACATCTTTTGATAAAATTCGATGGGTCCCAACAACTACATCAATCGTTCCTGTCTTTAACCCTTTAATTGTTTCTGTTTGTTGTTTTCTCGTTCTAAAACGACTTAATAAACCAATTTCAATAGGGAAATCTTGAAAACGCTCACGCATTGTTTCATAGTGCTGTTGGGCAAGAATCGTAGTCGGAACGAGAATGGCAACCTGCTTTCCATCAGCAATCGCTTTAAAGGCTGCACGAATAGCGACCTCTGTTTTTCCATAACCAACATCACCACAAAGCAAACGATCCATTGGACGCTCTCTTTCCATATCCTTTTTAATTTCATGAATGGAACGAATTTGATCGTCTGTTTCTTGATAGGCAAATGATGCTTCAAAGTCGCGCTGCATTTCGCCATCTGGGCTAAATGCATACCCTTTCATCGCTTCTCTCTCTGCATAAAGCTTAATTAAATCATCGGCAATGTCTTGAACGGATGATTCAACTTTTTTCTTTACTCTCTTCCAGTCGTTTCCACCAAGCTTATAAATTTTGGGTTCTTTCGCTTCAGAGCCAACATACTTTTGTACAAGTTCAATTTGCTCAACAGGGACATATAACTTGTCATTTCCTTGATAGCGAATATGAAGATAGTCCTTGTGGACACCATTAATTTCAAGCGTCTCAATCCCTAAATATTTCCCAATACCGTGGTTAATATGAACAACATAATCACCAACTTTAAGCTCTGAATAGCTTTTAATACGTTCGGCATTCGATAGCTTTTGGCGATGAGTCTTTCTTTTTGTCTTTTTATTAAAAAGCTCTTCTTCCGTTATAACAGCTATTTTTAAACTAGGAAGTTCAAAACCTGTGTGCAAATTCCCCTCAGCTATTTGATTTTTTCCGATAAGAAGAGACTGTTCTTCGCTAATAAATGTTGCTTCGATTTCATAGTCTTCTAAAACTCGCATTAATTTCTTAACTCTTTCTTCATCTGGTCCTAAAAAAACAACAGAATAGTTCCCTTTTTTCCAACGTTCAAGTTCACCTTTGAGCACATTCATTTGCCCATGGAAATTCTGCATTTGTTTGCAGGAAATGTTTAAAATATTTTCTGGATTCGTATTTGGAACATGTCTTAAAAATAATGACAAATAAATAACAGGCTGCTTTCTTCTTTGCAAAAACTCCCGTAAATGATGAGAGATTTTCACATCATGAATGATTTGTCCCTCACCTAATAAATTAGTATACCATTCGGCTTCTTCCTTTTCGAGAGAATCATTCATTTCCTGAACTCTGCTAATCTCGTCGATAAAAATGAGTCCATTATGAGGAAGATAGTCTACTAAACTATTTCCTCCCTTATAGGCGAAGGAAAGGTATTTGAATAGTTGGTCAGGCTTATTGCCCATTTTTAGTTGCTCAAGCTCATAGCCAATATTTTGAGCTAATTGAGCTTTTGCTTTCTCATCTTTCAGCTTTTTCAAGCTATGCCCTAAACCGATTTCAACATTTTCAATAATTGTATGAAAATGTTCAATATCTAAAGGATACTCTGTGGCTGGTCCGATTGTAACCTCCAATAATTTTGCCTTTGAACGTTGATCATCCATTGAAAAGGTACGAATCGAATCTACTTCTGTATCAAATAACTCTATCCGGATCGGATCCTGCTCAGTTAACGGATATATATCAATAATTCCGCCTCTCACACTAAATTCTCCTGGAGACGAAACCATACCTACACGCGAATAGCCCATCCGAACAAAGTTCATTAATTGCTCTTCAAGAAATTCATCCCCTACTTTTAAGGTTAATTGGCAATTTCTCCATAAAGATGATGGGGGAAGGATTTTTCTCAAACCAGACATTGGAGCAACAATAATTCCATTTTGATTCTTACTCCAATAGTTTAATACGTCAATACGTTGAGCTTTGAGTTCCGGACTGGCAATACTAATCTCTGCCGCAATCAATTCATTTGCCGCATATAAAAGCACTTCACTTTCTCCTAGCAATTGAACAAAATCATCATAAAGCTTTTGTGCTTGAAGAAGATTATGCGTAACGACAAGCAATGGCCTACGTGTTTGCTCATAAACAGCCGCAAGGAACATTGTGCGTGCTGAACCTGATAATCCTGATATGAGCTGTTCCTTAAGCCCTTCATTAATACCAGCTAAAAGAGAGCGAAAATCATCCTGCTGGCTTATTTTCTGTTTAAGTCCTAACATCACTAACCTCCTCTCTAGAAAAGCGCAAGCGCCTTGCTCAGCGACGTACGAACTGGACTGACCCCGACGAGATAAAGGAAACACGACGAGTGTAGCGAGTCGATGTTGACTTATCGTAGGAGGGGGAGGGAAGTTCGCTAGGCGCTAGGCGCTGGAGCTAGACAGTTCTCTAACTTCAAAAATTTTATACCTCTTATCTCTCTAGAAAAGCGCTAGAACTAGATAGTTGTCTAGCTTCAAAGTTGAAAATTTGTTATTTCAACAGAAAAATGCTTTGGATTGTCGTCCAAAGCCTGTTATTGAATCAAAAAGTCATGCTGATGATACTCAGGATTACGCTGAAGCAGCTCATGACAGTCCTCACATATTGCTTTAACTTGAAGATTACCAGTTTGATCATATGATATCATTTCCATGCGCTCTTCGTCATTTAACGTATGAAAGCCAAGACTTTCTGAATACATATCCTTGCTCTCAATTTTCCCTATTTCTATTCCACAATGACGGCAAATATATTGTATTGCCATTTATATAACGCCCCCCATCATCGTTCCCATTCGAATAACAATAGTATGAACATGAGGGGATAAAATTATTCAGTTTAACTTATCTTTATGAAAAAGCAAATAAGATATGTAGGTTACTGATTATATTCATTCATTATTTGTAAAAATGGTTTCAAAACCCATTCCTCACATGCAGCCGCACACTTTGGAATTACCTCACTCATCGCTTCTTGCTCTTCCTTAGAAAAACGTCCTAATACATAATCAGGAACCTTCATTCCACTTGGTGGACGATCAATGCCTACTCTAATTCTGTTAAACTCCTGTGTACCAAGATGAGCAATTGTAGACTTAATGCCATTATGTCCACCTGCACTGCCTTTTTGCCGCAGTCTAATTTTACCGACAGGCAGATCTAAATCATCGTAAATGACAACAAGTTCGTCATCATTGATTTCGAAATAGTCCATCATGGCACGAATGGACTCACCAGATAAATTCATATATGTTAATGGCTTTAACAAAAAAACCTTTTCCCCATGAATATGGCCAACCCCATACACTCCCTGAAACTTTGCCAGATTAAGAGGGATGTTTAATCGTTCCGAAAGTGCATCGATCACTTCAAAACCAATATTATGTCTTGTTTTTTCATATTGCTTACCAGGATTCCCTAGTCCAACAACTAACTTCATTTTCTCACCGCTTTCGGAACTAATACTTTCTTATCTATTTCCTCTGCCAAATTAACATTTCCTTTTAACAGCGGTTACTTATTCAGAAAAACTTGGCATTCGCCAAGTCCTCTCAGCGAATGCCTTAGCTTTTTCTTATGCAATTTAAAATAAGGGACTGACTAAGCCAGACCCTTCATGTTTATTTATAGAGGAAATTATTCCTCACTTGATTGTGTTTCTCTTCCTTCTTCATTCTCTGGTGTGCCTTCATTTTGCTTTTCCCCACTATCAATTTCTACCTCTTGTTTAGGTGGAAGGATCGAGGCAATCACTTCTTCTTGCTCATGATTAATAACAATTTCATGACTTGTTTTCAAATCCGCAATCGAAATCGTTTCATTAACTAGAAGATTTGATATGTCTACATCAATAGATTGTGGAATGAGATCTGGCTTGGCAGTTACAGAAACCTCATGTACCGACTGCTGCATAACACCGCCGTCCTTCACTCCTTGAGCGTCACCTACTAGAACGAGGCGTACATTTGCGGTAATATCCTGTGACATATCAACAGCAAGTAAGTCCGCATGAATAATCTCGTTTTTCAACGGATTTGCCTGATAGTCACTCAAAACAACATTGTGCTTAACACCGTCTAAATCTAAAGAGATAACTCCATTTCTACCAACCTTTTTGATGAGCTGTGTAAAATCCTTCTCACTAAAATAAATTGGCTTACTTTCTAGTTTTGCTCCATAGAAGACTGCTGGAATATTTCCTTCTTGGCGAATACGCGTTAAAGTAGATCCTCGAAATTCTTTTCTTTCCTTTGCTTGTAATACTGTTGTCATAAGTAGGTCCCCTTTCCTTATTACATTAATTACAGACTCTATATAAAAATGCCCTAAATGGGGGGAGTCTAAACCTTCTAACAATATCAACTATATCATTAAAATGAAAAGAATGACAGAAACGCCAACTGTATGTTTTGGACAAACTACAAATAGCGGTTTAAGCATGGTGCCTAAACCGCATATTACATGATTAATCAAATAATTTACTTACTGACTGATGCTCGTGAACACGAATAATCGCTTCCGCAATTAATGGAGCAACTGATAATTGAACAATTTTTCCAGTTTTCTTTTCTTCTGGAAGTGCAATTGAATTCGTTACAACTAATTCTTTTATGGAAGAGTTTTGGATTCTCTCAATAGCTGGCCCCGATAGAACTGGGTGTGTACAACATGCATACACTTCAGATGCACCATGTTCAACGAGTGCATTGGCTGCAAGGGTAATCGTTCCAGCAGTATCAATGATATCGTCAATTAATATTGCAACCATTCCATCAATATTACCAACAATATTCATGACTTCTGCTACATTCGGTCTTGGACGACGTTTGTCAATAATTGCAATTGGAGCCTTCAAGCGCTCTGCCATTCTACGAGCACGAGTTACACCGCCATGATCTGGAGAAACAATAACAATATCTTTATTCATTGCCTTACTTTTAAAGTAGTCTGATAAAATAGGTACACCCATTAAATGGTCAATCGGTATATCAAAAAATCCTTGGATTTGTGGTGCATGCAGGTCAAGTGTTATCACACGAGTAGCTCCTGCTGTTTCAAGTAAGTTTGCTACTAATTTTGCTGTAATTGGCTCACGTGATCTTGCCTTCCGATCTTGGCGTGCATAGCCATAATAAGGCATCACAATATTAATTGTTTTTGCAGAAGCACGTTTTAACGCATCAATCATAATTAACAGTTCCATTAAATGTTCATTTACTGGAGAACTTGTAGATTGAATGACATATACGTCACAACCACGAATACTTTCTTCAATATTTATTTGAATTTCTCCATCACTAAAATGCTGAACTGTACACTTTCCTAATTCTACACCAATTACCTTTGCAATTTCCCTAGCTAAATCAAGGTTTGAATTCAGACTAAAAACCTTTAAATTCGGATCTAAATATTGATTTGACATGTTATCCTCCAATTGCTTTATTTCTTTAAGTTTAATTTTGCTACGTAGTTTTCTTTGTTCACTTGACGGGCTCTAGCAATTGATAACGCTTCCCCAGGAACATCTTCAGTAATCGTTGAGCCTGCTGCAACATATGCATTTTTCCCAATTGTTACAGGGGCTACAAGATTTGAATTACAGCCTACAAAAACACCATCTTCAATTTTTGTTAGAAATTTGTTTTTGCCGTCATAATTTACTGTTATTGTACCACAGCCAATGTTCACATCACGACCGACTTCCGCATCACCGATATAACTAAGGTGGGAAGCTTTACTTCCTTCTCCAAAGACAGATTTTTTCACTTCAACAAAATTACCAATTTTAACATGATCATGAATATCTGATTTCGGACGAATATGAGCAAATGGACCAATTTGTACACTTGAGCCAATTTGACTATCAAATACAGCTGATTGTCGAATAATTGTGTTTTCACCAATCATGCAATCTTCAATTTGACTATACGGGCCGATATGGCAATTCGCACCAATAGATGTAGGTCCTGAAAGAGTAGTTCCTGGGTGCAATGTCGTATCTTGACCAATTATCACATCTGGGCCAATGTATGTGTTTATTGGGTCAATAATGGTAACCCCGTTGCGCATATGCTGTTCGTTTATTCGTTTCTTCATAATTCGTTCAGCCTCTGACAAGGCCACTCGATCATTTATACCGAGCGTTTCCTCAAATTCATCAGCTTGATAGGCGGTTACTATTTCTCCATCTTTTTTCAAAATTTCAATAACATCTGGTAAATAGTACTCTCCTTGAACATTATCATTTGTTACTCGATTTAAGACTTCGAACAGCTTCTTATTATCGAAACAATACGTTCCAGAGTTGATTTCTTGAATCTTCCGCTCCTCATCTGTTGCATCTTTATGCTCGACGATTTTTTCAACATGATTGTTTTCATTTCGAACAACACGACCATAGCCTGTTGGATCATCTGCCATGACAGTTAAGATTGTAGCTTTTGCAGCAGAGGCCTCATGATGTTTTAAAAGGGCTTCCATTGTTTCATGACGAATGAGCGGTGTATCACCGCAAACAACAATCGTAACACCTTCTCTCCCATTAAGAATTTCCTTCGCTTGCATAACAGCATGAGCAGTTCCTAGCTGCTCTTCCTGAAGAGCATACAAAGTTTTTTCTCCAAGCTGAGCCTGAACTTGTTCTGCACCGTGACCAATTATTGTCACAATTTTTTCTATGCTAAGCAATGAAACTTGATCAACTACATGCTGAACCATCGGCTTTCCGCACACAGGATGTAGGACTTTATAAAGCTTAGACTTCATTCTTGTCCCTTGGCCCGCAGCTAAAATGACTGCATAACGATTATCCATTAAACGGCCTCCATTACCTTTTTATCCATTAAAAATATATCTTAAAAATCAGCTCATTTCAAGGAATCCAAAAAAACTACATTATTTTGTTATTATATTAAAAATATGTTTATTACGATTATTCATTTCTGTGAAGAAAATAAGGAAGAGGAACAAAAGAGGAATGAGCCAAACTTAACGCTAAACGAAGCATTACTGGAATTAAAAAAGAGCCTTACTTTTGAAGTAGGCCCTAGTTGCTTTTATTTTTTTAAGAAGCTCCAGCTTCTTCAAATTCAACTTCTAATTCACCTAACCGGTGGTACTCATTTAATACAGCTTCTTGAATTTTCCCCCGCGTTCCTGAATTAATAGGGTGAGCAATATCTCTGAATTCCCCATCAGGAGTGCGTTTGCTAGGCATTGCAACAAATAATCCATTATTTCCATCAATAACGCGTATATCATGAACAACAAATTCATGATCTAATGTAATCGATGCAATTGCCCTCATTCGACCATCTGTATTAACACGGCGTAGTCTTACGTCAGTTACTTCCATCCTGTTCACCACCTTTGCTAGAAGATGCATACCTAAATTAATAGATTCAACATCATTTTAATTTCTCCTTCTTTAATTGGAAATTTTTTTAGAATTATTTGGTTATAAAATAAGACCATATGATTACTCACTAATTCATTATGACTATATAAACACTATTATATACGCCTTTAGATACATAGATGCTTAATAATGTTAGTTATAAATAAAAACAAAAAAACCCGCCTAATGACGAGTTTTTTTCCAATTATAATTGAACAAGTGCGATAACTTCAATTTCTACTAATACATCTTTCGGTAGCCGAGCCACTTCTACACAGGATCGTGCTGGCTTATGAGTGTGGAAATATTCCCCATACACTTCATTAATTGCTGCGAATTCATCCATATTTTTAATAAATACAGTTGCCTTAACAACCGTTTCTAAAGAAGCACCTGCCTCTTTTAGTACAGCTTGAAGATTTTTGAATACTTGATGGGTTTGTGCCTGTACATCTCCCTCAACAATTACTCCTTCAGCTGTTAATGGAATTTGGCCTGAGCTATAAAACATATTATTTACAGTGATCCCTTGAGAATAAGGACCGATCGCAGCTGGAGCTTCATTTGTTTGTATGATTTTCATTGAATTTCCCCCCTAAAAAAATTATCAATTTTTTTTCATTATGTTAAAGTAATTTCCTTCACTAACTTTAATTTGTTTTGTTTTCACATCTACGTCAGAAAGACGAACAAGAGATAAATATTCATCGACAAGGCGTTCATCAGCCTTTTCAGCCTCGACTAAAACAGCAATTCCGGCTACATAAGCTTTAAATTCCTCTAGCATACTGACCATCCCATTAATGGTTCCACCGGCTTTCATAAAGTCATCAACGATCAAAACTTTAGAGCCTTCTGCTAAGCTTCTCTTCGAAAGCAGCATCGTCTGAATTCTTTTAGTCGATCCTGAAACATAGTTAATACTAACAGTTGAGCCCTCTGTCACCTTGCTATCTTTCCTTACAATGACGACTGGTACATTTAAATAGCTTGCTACAGCATAAGCTAAAGGAATCCCCTTTGTCTCAACAGTCATGACAACATCGATTTCAGCATCAACAAAGGCGGAGGCAAATAATCTTCCTACACGTCTTACAATAGCAGGATCGCCTAAAATATCAGTCATAAATAAATAACCGCCTGGCAATAGCCGTTCAGGATTAGCGATAAGGCTGCAAAGTTCCGTAATAACAGGCCTTGCTTCAACTTCCGTTACTTTAACATGAAACTTAACACCGCCTGCCGCTCCTGCAACCGATTGCAATGTACCAATATCCCTTTGCTCAAAAGTCTCTTTAATAATAGCTAAATCTTCACTTATTGAAGATTTAGCCGCTCCATACCTTTCTGAAAAAAAGGTTAATGAGACTAATTGACGAGGATGTTCTAGTAAATAATTCGTCATATCTATTAATCGTTCACTTCGACGAAACTTCATTTATAGGACCCCCAAATAAATCCGAAAATTCTATCGATAATATACCATTATTATCCGGATCTAATCAAGCTTATGTCTTTCACCAATTAATCTCACGGCAAAAACTTGATCACAAAATCCTCTTAACCCATTATAAATTCTTTGCATTCTTGAATCATGGTGAACTAATCCAAAAACAGTTGGTCCACTGCCACTCATTAAGACAGCGTCTGCACCAAAACGTTTCATTTGCTCCTTTATTTGAGCAACTTCAGGATGCATTTGAAACGTAACTTCTTCTAATACATTCCCGACATGACTACATACGCTTTTGTAATCTCCACATTCAATTGCTTCTATCATTGCTTCTGTGTTCGGATGCTTCACTGTATTTACGTTCAATCTACGATACACATCAGAAGTCGAAACTCCAATAAACGGCTTAGCTAATATGACCCAGCAAGTTGGTGCTGCAGGAAGCTTTGTGATAATTTCTCCTCTTCCTGTTGCAAGCGCCGTCCCCCCGTATACACAGAATGAAACATCTGATCCAATCTCCGCTCCTATTTCAGCTAATTCATCAATCGTCAGCCCTAGACCCCATAATTTATTTAATCCTCGTAAAACAGCCGCCGCATCACTGCTTCCCCCTGCCAAACCTGCAGCAACAGGGATAATCTTTTCGATCGTCATCGATACACCCTTTTGAACATTAAACCGCTCTTTTAAAAGCTGTGCTGCTTGGTAAGCTAAATTACGCTGATCATCAGGTACGAACCGGTTTAGAGATGTTATTTTAATTGCATTCTGTTCTAATAAAGTTAATTCGAGGCGGTCTGCCAAATCAATCGTCGTCATAATCATTTCAACCTCATGATAGCCATCCTCACGTTTATGTAAAACATCTAAGGATAAATTGATTTTAGCCGGTGCCTTTACTAAAAGTCTCAACATGTCCACCTACTTTAGTTAATTCAAACGTCTCCATTTTTTGTCCTATTTTACCACAAAAGAGCATAAGTAAGACCTTTTGAACTAAACTTTCTCGGCAAAAATTTAAAAATGGAAGGTACTTATTTCTATAACTACGAGCTAAATAAAGCCAAGCAGCTCTTACTTCAATAAAAAAATGCCAGAGCCTTAAGCTCTGGCATACCGCAGTGTTCCATTTAGTTGTAGATAATTGACCATCCCTAATACATAAGTGCAGTAGCGTATATTATCACGTTCACCTGAATAAAGTGAAAAGGTGGATCATTTATTCAGAAAACTTTGCTGTGCAATTTCAACTGCCCGCTTTACCATATTGCCAGCGTCTCGAGCTTTAATTCCACCCCAGCCTTCTTTTTGAACAACATCGTAAAATCCAAGCTCTTTCGCAAGTTCTTCTTTAAAGCCTTCTGACATAACGCCTTTTCTTCTGCCTATGCTCAACATCTCCTTCTACACCGCGATGTTCATAGTATGAGGCATTCCTTATAGAATCATGCGATTAAAGAAAGGCAGAAAAACGAAATGATCTCATTAAAAGTGAAAAGGTGACAAACCTTTGTTCATCACCTCTTAAACCTAAATATTATAGTTAATTTAAAGCAATTTGCCCTGTTGTTTCTTCATAGAATGTAATTTGAACCGTTTCTGTTAAAACATCTGCATAGCTGTAAGATACACGTTCAAACGCATTTTCTTCCTGATCGAGTTCAATGACAAAAATGGAAGGATACGTTTCCGCTAAAACACCCGAACGCTCAATAGTTTTCCTGCGTCCACCATTCGCCTTGAGTAAAAGTCTTTTCCCAAGGTTTGAATCAAGAGCTTTTTTAATATCTTTTAATGTTTTTCCCATTCGGTCCACCTCACTATGTTAAGTATATCACGTTGACACACTGAAGTCAAACAAAATAATAAATTATAACAGGAATTAAAAAAGGTTGTCAATATATTTTCATCCACAATTTCTTCTATTTTTCTACATTTTTAGGATAACCTTATTTAACAGGATTATGTATGATATTAGAAACAACTTGATTCATCATTAATAAAAGTAATCTTTCTTCGATCAGCTTTACGAAATATCCTGTTTAAAAGCTTAAATAGAAAAATAAACCGTTAGTCATGATAACGGTTCATTTTATGATTCATTATTTTGTTCGTTATTATAGGGCATTCCCGTTCTCAATACCCCTTTCGTTTCAATTCCGCCTAATCCTTTCTCTCCTGTTAACGTATTTCTTAAAACATCCCACACATTAATCCGTTCCATAAATGGAGTAAAACTAATCTTCGCAACTATATAAACTGGATCAAGTGCATGAATATTTACTCTATAAGGTGAACTAGCAAAGTTAGCTCCTGCCTGAATAATGGATTCAAAATGTGACTGACATGCACCTGCAAAGATAACTAGTTGATCTAAATGAGGGACTTTTTTTCTTGCTTCTTTTACTGTTTGAACAAAGTGCTTGGAATGTCTGTATGCATTAATATCTGTCTTTTTTCCTTTCGCTTTCGAGTATGAGTCGTGCCCTGTAATAACTAAAATATCAGGTCTGTAGTAATCGAGTAGCTGCCCCATTTTAAGGGGCATTTCCTTCTCAAGACAATGAATGCCTGTTACAGGTACGCCTATTTTTTCATATAGAAGTAAGCATTTTTCTAAATAGGTTGGATCTCCATCAATATGCAAAACCCTGCCTGGTATTTGAAAATAATTATACTTTTTACTATATCCATCTGTTACTTCATACTCTTGCCTTTGTTTCAAGAGATCAACATCTTGGCGAAATAATTTTAAAGACTGCTCCTCAAGTGAATGAAATTTTCTCTCCATCTTTTCTCTTGCAAGTGTACTCATAGTAATTAAATCTTCAATAGGTGCATCAGCAACTAGTCGAATATCCTCTCCATATAAAATGGCAATTTTTCGTCCATTCTGTTCCCGGATATCAATGACCCTGAAGATAATATCACAATTGTATGAGGCTCTCCCCACAATATCCATAACACGAATACTCACTGCCGTCACTCCAATTTACTCCAAATAATGAGCTCCTTAATTCAAATAATAATTCTCTCCTAAATTATGCATTCGTCTAAACAATTGTGAATAGAAAAGCTGAGGCGGCTTGTTTAGGGGCGGCGTATATAAAATAAAAAGACCCGCTGACAGGTCTTTAAGAAAAATTAGTTATTAAACAATCACTCAAACGTGCAAATTCTGCAATAGATAAAGTTTCCCCTCTTCTACTTGGGTCAATAACTGCTTCATTTAGGGCAGAAAGAATTTCATCTTTCTTTTGTTTCCCATTAGGTAATTGATTCGTCAAATTATTGAGGATGGTTTTTCGTCTTTGAGCAAAGCTGGCTTTAATCACTTGAAAAAAGAAGCTTTCGTCTTTTACAGCTACTGCTGGTTCTTTTCTTTTTGTTAAGCGAATAACAGCTGAGTCTACATTTGGCTGTGGAACGAAAACCGTTTTAGGTACAATCATGACCGTTTCAGCTTCTGTATAGTATTGTATAGCAATTGACAACGAGCCATAGTCCTTCGTTCCAGGACGTGCAGAAATTCGATCAGCTACCTCCTTTTGCAGCATACAAACGATTCCTCTTATTGGCAATTGTTCCTCTAGAAGCTTCATAATGATTGGAGTGGTCACATAATACGGGAGATTGGCTACAACCATAATATCTTTAATATTAGTTAACTTATCTTCAATCGCCTGTCTTACATCAGCTTTTAAAACATCATGATGAATAATTGTCGTGTTTGGATACGGTGCCATGGTTTCTTGTAATATAGGCAGTAATCGTTGATCGATTTCAAACGCTATGACTTTTTTACTTCTTCTCGCAAGCTGTTCTGTTAATGCACCAATTCCAGGTCCAATTTCAATCGCCGCTGATTCCTCCGTTAATTCAGCAAAGTCAACAATTCTTCTTAAAATATTCGTATCAATTAAAAAGTTTTGACCGAGACTTTTCTTGAAGGAAAAACCATATTTTTCGAGAATCGCACGAGTTCTTACAGGTGTTGCAATATCTTTATTCATTTTCTTCCTCCTGACGTATAGCTAGGATGGCTTTAGCAAATTCTTCTTTGCTAATTTGAAACATCATTAATCTCTTATGAAGCTGCTTACCATTAGTAAACCCAATTTTAAGTAATTTACCTAGCTTTTCTCGCCGTTCACGTGCTCCTTTTCCACCAATTAGATTGGCCAAAATGAGATCATCCTGTGTTATTTCTTCAACGACGTCTTCGTGCATGACATGGGCATTGCTTAAAGCTTGGCGAATCACTTCAGGAGAAGCGTGTTCAACACCAACTCCCTTCCCATGCTTTTCAAGTGCGTCAACCTTTTCGATAAAAGCATGTTTACAACCAGACACATGCTCTTTAATCGTATTACGGATCTTCTGTCCAGGATAATCCGGATCTGTTAAAACGATGACCCCTCTTATTTTTTGGGCAAGTTTAATTTTTTCTATCGTTTCTTGGTTTATTGCAGAGCCATTTGTCTCAATTGTATCCGCATCTAATGCTCTTTTTATCGCTGTCGTGTCGTCCTTCCCTTCAACAACGATGATTTCTTTTATTTTCATACTTTCTCCCTCGGAAAAGCTCTCCATTGTATTAAAGTAGAAAAACTTGGCGTTGCTTTCCTGTTTGCTAAAATATTTGATAAAAACTTGAAACATTTTTGTAATGTAAAACGTCTATATATACGAAGTAAGAAATAATAATTTTAATTATATAATAAATCGACAAAAGAAAAAAATGCAGAGGATTTTAAATGCCCCTGCATCACGAGAAATTAATTTAAGATTTTAATTTTAACTGTTTTACGACCCCAGCGATAAGCTTCTGCCTTAGTCGCGAAAAAGACGTCAATTTTATTTCCTTTAATAGATGAACCTGTATCTGCGGCTACAGCGTATCCATATCCTTCAACGTACACCTTTGTTCCTAACGGAATGACACTTGGGTCTACAGCGATAATCTTCACATTCGGATTTGAACGTAAATTGATTCCTGTTGCCGTACTACCTGAACAACCATTACAGAAAGCTGTATAAGCGGTTGAATTAACATAGAGTTCTTGGCCACCTTGACTGCTTCCACGGGAAACAACTTGGACAGGAGCTACCTTTGTTCCAACAGCTACAACCTTATCTTGTTTATCTTTAGCCTTTTTCTCACTAATTAATGTTCTAGAGACTTCTTTGCCATTTTCTAGAACAACTTCATATTCTTTCGTTAATAAGCCTTCCTGGCCTTGATTAACGACTTTTTCTTTGCCTTTGGCTAAATTTGAGTCCTTTTTTGTTATAACTGCAAATTTAATTGGTTCTTCCACTACATCGGTGACTTTTTCAACGCGGATGACCTTTATGACGTCATTAGCTTTGACTGTCTCTTCAGCTTTCGGTTCTAAACGATCTAATTCATTTAGTTTGATGCCTTGATTTTCTAAAAAGTCAGCGACCGTAGTCGAAGTTGACCAAACTTGTTCCTCTTTCCCGCCATCAGAAAGAGTAACTGCGAAAGCTGTATTTACTTCAATTTGGATATTATTTGTTATTTCTTCGTTGAGATTTGGCTTGACTTTATCATGAGCAGTTATCGTAATTTCCTGTTCCTTCAAAAGCTCTTCTACTGTTTTGGATATGGTCCAAATCGTTTTCTTCTCGTTGTCTTTCACAATATGAACCTGTTTTGCCGGTTCCCAAACAATACTTAGATTGTTTTTAACCTTTGTGTCTACCGAAGGAAACACGTAATCTTCTGAGCGTAAAGAAATATCTAAATCATCAAATATATCTTGAATGGTTGCTGCATGTGTTTTTATGACTTTTTCTTGGCCGTCTAATGTAATGGCTACTGTTTTCTTCGTCGTTTCAAAGATTATGAAGCTTGTAGCTGCTGCAAAAACTATGAAACTAGCAAGGAAAATAGCCAATTTCTTTTTACTCAAAGACTTGGAAAACAGGTTTTTCATGTTTTGAAATACGATGAAAAACGCCTCCTTTTCTCTCGGAGTGATTATATAGACTATCTTGCCGCCTGTCAACTCTTTCTCTTTTTTCGAGTAAAAATCATCGCCTCCTTCAACATATTCCCTATTATGCAAAAACTTCAAGAGAAAGGAAAGAGAGACTTATCGACATGTCTATCCTATGAAAGAAAGAAGAATTGTAGAACTTTTGAGAAATTGAAACAATTTGGACACGCTTTCCAATATTACGACAAAATTCTTTATCAGTTTATGCCGAATAATTTTTTTGCATTTTCTGTTGTTACGCTTGCTACCTCTTCAATAGAAATTTGCTTAATCTCCGCAATTTGCTCAGCGACTAACTTAACATAACTTGGTTCATTTCTTTTACCGCGATATGGATGAGGAGCCAAATATGGGCAATCTGTCTCAATTAACAACTTGTCCAACGGAATAGCTGCTGCGACTTCCTTTGGCTTCCTGGCATTTTTAAACGTAACTGGTCCCCCTAAGGATATATAGAAATTCATCTCTACACACTCTTTAGCTATTTCAGGGCTTCCACTGAAGCAATGCATAATCCCCCCGACCTCATTTGCTCCTTCTTCCCTTAATATTTCAACGATATCAGCTGTCGCGTCGCGATTATGAATGATAATTGGCAGTTTTACCTTTTTAGCTAATTGGATTTGTCTACGAAAGACTTGCTTTTGAATATCTTTCGGAGATTTGTCCCAATAATAATCCAATCCCATTTCCCCTAGTGCAACGACTTTTGGATGGCCCGCCAGCTCTTCAATCCAAACAATGTCCTCATCCTTCATATCAATCGCATCAACTGGATGCCAACCTACACTCGCATATATAAACTCAAATTGTTCTGCTAACTCCATTGCTTTTTTTATGGTTGGACGATCAAAACCAACAACAACAATTCGTGATATTCCTTCTACAAGAGCTCTGTCAATTACTTCTTGTAAATCCTCTTGATATTGGTCCGCATTTAGATGTGCATGTGTGTCGAAATACATTCTAAAAAACTCCTTTTTACATATATTATTTCTTCGTTACAATTCTAACTATTAAATGACAGTTATTACTATAAATTTTGAATTTAGATTATTTCATCATTTACATCTACATTATTTAAGTTTTAACAAATTATGATGGACTTAAAACTTGCTTAAAATAGTATTTCAAACAAACAATAATTATTTTGAAATAATAATACTGTTGTTTTTTCTGATTTTTTATAAAAAGAACCTTATTAAATCAATCTTATGCTTAAAATTATTATTTTAAAAATACTATTTTATAAAAGAAAAACATAGAAATGCACGGCAGCAGATGTTACACGTGAAACATTTCTATGTGTATTAAAATTTTTTGCTAAATGAAATTCTTCTTTATTTAACTTTTGATCCTAATGGAAGCGACTCTGCAATCGTTGCTAATGAAAGTGACCCATCCATGCTTCCTGCCAAAATCATTCCTTGAGAAAGTTCACCACGAAGCTTAACTGGTTTTAAATTTGCCACACAAATAACTCTTCTTCCAATTAAATCTTCTGGCTTATAAAATTGAGCAATGCCAGAAATAACTTGTCGTTTTTCATAACCGAGATCTAATTGTAGCTTTAGAAGCTTATCTGCCTTTTTCACAGGCTCTGCATGAATGACTTCTGCTACACGCAGATCTACCTTCATAAAGTCGTCAATCGTGATTTCTTCCTGCTCCTGTTTTCCCACTGTTTTCTGCTCTTCTTTTTGTGGCGCTGACCCTTGCATTTTTGTTTTAATAAATTCAACCTCTTCTTTAAGCTCAAGGCGAGGAAAAATTGGATCGCCCTTTGAAATTTTTGTACCTGCAGGGATTAAACCAAATTCAGCAAGGCTTTCCCATGACGTTAGCTCATCTGTATTCACATTTAACTGAGCAAAAATATCTTTCGGTGCTTTTGTTAAGAAAGGCTGTAAAAGAATAGCGATTCTCCGTAAAGATTCTGCAAGATGAGCCATCACATTTCCGAGCTCCGCTAATTTCGCTTCATCTTTCGCTAATGCCCATGGCTGTGTTTCATCAATATATTTATTTGTTTTGCTCACTAATTGCCAAATAGATGTTAAAGCAACAGAGAACTCCATCTTTTCCATTGCTTCTTCATATTTTGATACGGTTTCCTTATTTACTTCAAGCAGCTGCTGCTCGAATTGGCCAGCTGAGCCTTGATAGGTTGGAATAACCCCATCGAAATATTTATCAACCATCGCTAATGTTCTATTTAATAAGTTCCCTAAGTCATTTGCGAGATCGAAATTAATTCTTTCTACAAACCCTTCAGGTGTAAACACACCATCTGAACCGAATGGAACCTCACGCAATAAATAATAACGCAATGCGTCTAATCCATAACGGTCAATTAATGTAACAGGATCTACAACATTTCCTTTGGACTTAGACATTTTTCCATCTTTCATCAATAGCCAGCCATGAGCGAATACCTTTTTAGGAAGCGGTAACTTTAAAGCCATTAACATAATAGGCCAATAAATAGTATGGAAACGAACAATTTCCTTTCCAACTAAATGAACATCTGCCGGCCAATAATTTTCGTATTTCGATTCATCATCAGTTCCATAGCCTAGAGCAGTAATATAGTTCGTTAACGCATCTATCCAAACATAAATAACATGTTTTGGATTCCCAGGCACCTTAATTCCCCAGTCAAACGTCGTTCTTGAAACAGCAAGATCTTCAAGACCAGGTTTAATAAAGTTATTAATCATTTCATTTTTTCTAGATTCAGGCTGAATGAATGAAGGATTTTCTTCGTAATATTGCAGCAGTCTATCTGCATAATTGCTTACTTTAAAGAAATAAGACTCTTCCTTTACTTTGTTTACTGGTCTTCCGCAATCTGGGCAATTTCCGTTTTCCAGCTGACGCTCTGTAAAATACGATTCACAAGGCGTACAATACCAGCCTTCATATTCTCCAAGATAAATATCACCCTGCTCCAATAATTGGGCAAAGATTTTTTGAACAACTTTCTTATGTCTTTCTTCTGTTGTCCGAATAAAATCATCATAAGAAATATCGAGTTTTTTCCATAGTTCTTGAATTCCTGAGACGATCTCATCGACATAAGCTTGTGGAGTTATCCCCTTTTCCTGCGCTTTTTCTTGAATTTTTTGCCCATGCTCGTCTGTTCCGGTCAAATACATAACATCGTATCCACGCAACCGTTTATAACGGGCCATCGCATCACCTGCAACTGTCGTATATGCATGTCCAATATGTAAGTTTCCGCTAGGATAGTAAATGGGTGTTGTTAAATAAAATGTTTTTGCTTTTTCTTCCACAAAAAATTCCTCCTCTAAACTTTCCTACTAGATAAAAAATCCCGACCAATGATGGACGAGAATAGCTGTGGTATCTCACCATTATAACATTGTCATATCCGAACGTTAATGCGCAAAATTTCAGGTGCTACACTCGTCATCTTTTCCTCATCTACCATCAAAATATACCTAAAAAACTGGATTTGTGCAACAAAATGCATATTAGACAGAACTGTGACCACTAAATAAAATTATGAACCTTCACACTTGTTTCTCGCATATGAATTTTGTCGACGTTTTTTATATAAGTCATGTAGAATTTTGTCGAAAAACGCTTTGATCTATTATCTATTTTTTGTTAATAAACACTATTTTTTTACATGTATATTATAGGAAAATTGTATAAACCCTTATATAATAGGCTTTTAAGGAAAGTAAAAAATTTCTATTTAAATTAAAAATATGCAATTGACTTATTTGGGAAAGGCTGGTATTATGTAATTACTAAGGAAATTGTCGAATATTGACGAAATAAAACAAATAGAAAACTATTTTTTAAGATTTGAGAGGAGAAATTTAATAATGAAATCTACAGGTATTGTCCGTAAAGTCGATGAACTAGGTCGTGTAGTAATTCCTATCGAATTAAGACGTACATTAGATATTGCTGAAAAGGACGCACTTGAAATTTACGTAGACGATGACCGTATTATTCTAAAAAAATATAAGCCAAATATGACATGCCAAGTAACTGGTGAAGTTTCTGACGATAACGTTACATTAGCTAGCGGAAAAATTATTGTAAGCCGTGAAGGTGCAGAACAATTAGTGAAAGAAATTCAAAATAAATTTCAACTTGCATAATAAACACAAGTGATATATAAAAGCTTCTCAAACATTTGAGAAGCTTTTTATTTTTTTCCTTTGTCTACTCCTGTTCTTCAACATGAAAGGCTTGATAGACGTCTCTTTTTCCAATTCCTCGATCGATAGCTGTTTGCTTTATGGCTTCCTTACTTGTCATCTCTTTTAAAGAAATGTAATGATGGACATGGGCGGATATCGAGAAATCTTCCCACCACGCAGCGTCTTCTTGTGCAGGAGTAGAGGAACCTTCAATAATAAGACAAAATTCCCCTCTTATTTCTTCAGTAGTTGACCAAGCTAATACTTCTTTTACGGATCCGCGAATAAACTCTTCAAATTTCTTCGTTAATTCACGGCAAAGCACCATTTTTCGATCACCCAGTTGTTCTTCAATCAGTGTGAGTGTCTCCTTTAAACGATGTGGTGCTTCGTACAAAATAATCGTTGATGCTAGTTTCGAAAGCTGTTCAAGTTCTTTCTTTTTTATTTTTTTTTGCCGATTTAAGAATCCAAAAAAATAAAATGGCTGTGTATTAATTCCTGAAGCAATGAGTGCTGTTAATGCTGCATTTGCTCCTGGAAGAGGAACAACCGTTAATTGTTCTGCTGTTGCCATCTCTACTAACTCAAAGCCAGGATCTGAAATAGTTGGCATGCCAGCATCGCTTACGAGAGCAATTTTTCCACCATTTTTTAATTTTTCAATGAGCTTTCTGCCACTCTCTTCTTTATTATGTTCATGATAGCTTATAATCGGGGTTTCAATTTCAAAATAATTGCATAGTTTCTTCGTATTGCGCGTATCCTCCGCTGCAATATAATCTGCTTCTTTCATGATTCTAACTGCTCGAAAACTCATATCTTCAAGATTGCCTATCGGTGTAGGAACTAAATACAAAATCCCTTTACTTGCTTCATTTTGGAAGCTCTTTTGTTGCCACATATGTACCACCTGTCTCTTTTGGAATGCGAAAGCGCCTTAACTTTTATCGTTTATCGTTTATTCTGCCTCAAATATTCTTCTTTTTTTGATCGTGACCATTGTTTAAATTCATACTCTGCCTTTAGTGCTTCACTTTTATTATCGAATCTTTTTGAAAAAACGAGTTCAACCGGTCCCCTACCTCTTGTATATTTTGCCCCTTTGCCTTCGTTATGAAGTTTAATGCGTCTTTCCAGATTATTCGTATATCCAGCATATAAACTATGATCCTTACAGTGAAGAACATAAAAGTAATGATTATTTTCCATATAAAATTTCCTTGATTTCACTGGTGTATTCATTTTGTTGATCATAAACAAATAACGGAGGCAAAATTTTTAAGTCTGGATTCCCATGTTTTGTTGCTTCAATAAGCAGCGTATTTGCTTCCTTTCCTTGCTTCGGATATACAAATTGGACCTTTTTCGGCTCTAGCTTATATTTTCGCATTAATGTCATAATATCAAGAAATCTCCCTGGTCGATGAACGAACGCCACCTTACCTCCTTGACGTACTAAATCACTCGCTGCCTTAATCGCATCCTCTAACGTACATAAAATTTCATGACGGGCTATTGCTAAGTGTTCATTTTCATTCATTTCTTCAGGTGAGGGAGTAGGAAAATAAGGGGGGTTACATGTAACGACATCAAATTTTCCATAGCCTAATCTTTTTGGCATTTCTTTAATATCCCCATGGATCATCGAAATTCGCTGGTCTAGCTGATTGTAATTTATACTTCTCTGTGCCATATCAAATAGCCGTTCCTGAATTTCTACACCGATAATATTCCCCTTCGTTCTTGCACTCAAAAATAAAGGAATAACCCCATTTCCACTACAAAGATCAATTAAATTCCCTTTTTGAATCGGAACATAAACAAATCTTGCCAATAATACAGCATCAAGTGAAAACGAAAATACAGAAGGACTTTGAATAATTCGTAAATCCTCTGCCAATAAATAGTCGAGCCGTTCGTCTCCTTTTAGTAAAACCATTCACAAACCTCCACAAAAACTCAATGATTTCAATATGAAAAGGGCCTCCCTTTTGAAGGAAGGCCGACATTTTATTTTTTATTAAGGAAAGATAAGCAAAAAAGACAATCGCCTTCTTTTCGCAGACTTCCAAAATGAAGATTACAAATATGAAAGCCCTCTTGGTATAGCCGAGCAAGATTATCATAGCCTTCCCCAATATCGATTCCTTTATCATTAGATGAATCTGCTGACATAACTGTAAGATCTTGATTATCCTTCGGCTTTTCTTTCTCTGTTGATAACTCCAAACGGCGTCTTAAAAGCTCATTTTCCAGCTTTAAAGCATTATTTTCTTCGAGGAATTCTGCCAAATGTTGCTTCAGCTCGCCAAGCTGTTGATATAACTGGCCAATTTGTGTTTCCATATTACTTACTGAGTCAAAGAACTCTTTTTTATCCACGTGTTCCACCTCATTATTCTGTGGATTGCGCCGATACAGCACCCTCAGTTTTTATTTCATCAAGAGTATACTCGAGAATTCGATCAGCTGCTGCTACATCTACTTGCAGCACTCTTTCTAAAATGTTTAAACCTACTACTTTCCCAAGGCCTTCCGGCGTTTGAATCCACTCTCCAACATCTGGGAGCTGTGCTTTAGCTTCCTCATATTCATCGTTTTCATATTTTAGGCAGCACATAAGCCGTCCACAAAGACCCGATATTTTCGTCGGATTTAATGATAGATTTTGATCCTTTGCCATTTTAATTGAGACCGGATCAAAATCTCCTAAAAACGTTGAACAGCATAACATTCTTCCACAAGGACCAATGCCGCCAAGCATTTTCGCCTCATCTCTTACCCCGATTTGGCGAAGTTCTATCCTTGTCCGAAATATTGCTGCCAAGTCCTTCACTAGCTCACGGAAATCAACTCTTCCATCAGCTGTAAAATAGAAAATGACTTTATTTCGGTCAAATGTA
Organism: Cytobacillus sp. Bva_UNVM-123; assembly: GCF_046351715.2. NCBI lineage: Bacteria > Bacillati > Bacillota > Bacilli > Caryophanales > Bacillaceae > Cytobacillus > Cytobacillus sp. Bva_UNVM-123. The sequence continues at coordinate 43,657 of NZ_CM177772.1, read as the reverse complement.
TATTCAACATCAACTAGCTTCATATCTAATTGATGAGAGCTAACTTTTTCACTGCAAACTTCATAAGCTTCTTTTGCAGCTAGTTTGTTTTCTTCTACGGTCATCCGATCCTTTTGATCTGCAATTCGGAGAACTTTTTTTAAAGGAAGTACGACATCACTCTCATCAACCTTTTTCGGGGCAACGACGACCCTTCCATACTCAACCCCCCGAACCGTTTCGACAATGACGAACGTATCCTTCTCGATTGTAAGTCCATCGGGATCGAAATAATATATTTTGCCCGCTTTTTTAAAGCGCACTCCTACTACATCATACAAATGAAGATCCCTCCTGCAAATTCAATACGAGCTGCTCCATTAACAGCTGCGGATTCATATTTGCCTGCAATTTTCTTTTTGCTTCTAAAATAGCTGTCATCTGATCTGTTAACCTTTTGCTAGAAGACAGCAATGCATAATGCTCTAAACGTGCCTTATCATTTAGATAGACGACCTGATCCGATTTCCCGAGCTGAATATATAATAAATCCTTAAAAATAAGAAGTAGTAGATCTAATCCGAGATCAAATTGCTCTTTCTCTTTGAAATGCCCAAACCATTCCTCCTGAAGCGCAACCATCGCTTCTAGTGGAGTTTTTTTAAGCACTTCATATAATTTTAACACTATTTTTTGCGCTTGTACAAACCATTCATTTTGACTAAAGGCAACAGCCTCTTCAATATTATTTGTAAGCTGAGCAAGGAGGGGGGCTAAATGTGATTCAACCCCGTTTAATTCAAGGAGCTCAGCGATTTTTGCAGGTAATAAAGATTTAAATGAAATAGTTTGACAACGAGAAAGAATGGTAGGAAGTATAAGATGCCCTTGCTCCGTTATTAAAATAGCAATTGTCTCTGAATGTGGTTCTTCAAGAAATTTTAATAAACTATTGGCTGCATTGACAGTCATTTTATCAGCATGAACAATCATATACAGCTTTTTATTCGATTCAACCCCTGTTTTCGAAAACTCCGCTTGCAGAGCATGAACCTGGGCCTTCTTAATGGATAAACCATCTGGTTCAACAATATGCACATCTGGATGATTTCCCGAATTAATTCGCTTACAATTCGAACAAGCTTCACAAGGAATATACCCATCAATAGGTGAATGGCAAAAAAATGCTTTTGCTAAAACCATGCCTGCATCCCGTTTACCAGTGCCTTTCATTCCTTCAAACAAATAAGCGTGGGCTAGCCGATTCTTTATTATACTATTCTTGAACATTTTCAAAACGACAGGCTGCATTTCCTCAAGCTGTCCCCACGTTTTCGCCAAAATCATCACCACTATTTTTTAGATTTATTCCTGTTTAAAATTGAAGAAACTTTTCAATTGGTAGAACAAATACTGTTGCGCCACCAACTTCGACCTCTACTGGATAAGGGACATATGAATCTGCATTTCCACCCATTGGAGAAATAGGTGCAACAAGCTGATCCCTTGACTTACAATTATCCTGAATAATTTGCAAAGCTTTATCAACACGAATATCTTCTGTACCAATCATAAATGTTGTATTCCCAGATTTTAGAAATCCACCTGTGCTTGCTAATTTAGTTGCACGGAAATTATTATCAACTAATGCATTCATTAATTTATTGCTGTCTTGATCTTGAACAACCGCTAAAATGAGTTTCATACTTTCAGCCCCTTTCATGTAATTGAACATTTACTTACTTTTATTATAACAATTATATTATGAACAAACATTTAGAAAAAGCCTTAAAGATCATTCTTTAAGGCTTTACCCTATTAATTAAGATGAATAACTTCTTTTATTTTAGCTTCCGCTTCTTTAAAGACATGCTCAATTGGATATGAGGCATCAATTTTATATATTCTTTCAGGGTATTGTTCCATTAATAGATAATAGCCTTCACGTACTTTCTGGTGAAATTCAAGCTCTTCTAAATCAAGTCTATTGACTTCTCGATCCTTATGCTGATTTATTCTTTCAAGACCTTTTTCTGGATCAATATCAAAGAATAATGTCAGCTTTGGCATTTGGCCATCAATAGCAAAATGATTAATGGAAAACACTTCATCCATTCCTAGTCCACGTGCATAACCTTGATATGCTAAAGAACTATCTACAAAGCGATCACATAAAATAATATACTTTTTTTCAAGTGCAGGTAAGACTTTCTCAACTAAATGTTGTCTTCTTGCTGCAGCATATAATAATGCCTCTGTACGAGAATCCATTTTCGTATTTTGTTTATCTAAAATAACATTTCTTATTTGTTCTGCAATATCAATCCCACCAGGTTCTCTTGTTAGTAGAACTTGATACCCTTCTGTTTCTAGCTGAGCAGCAAGCATTTTAACAATTGTTGTTTTTCCTGCTCCTTCAGGTCCTTCTACAGTAATAAAAACTCCCTTATCCATCGTAAACCCCCAACAAAACTTTTACTGTTACATGTATCTATTTCATTCGTACCGTTCTTTACTTAATTTATATATGGCCATTTTCTTTAATATTACAAGCTTATGCTAAAAATACGTTAACTTCACCATTTTTCAAGCTGCCCTCGTCCTGAAATCTCGCTCCTGTTGCCTGAAGCAATTTAATATTTTCAATATCCTCGTATGTAATTATTTCCCCGGGAAATAAAAGCGGAATACCTGGAGGATATGGAATAATAAACTGAGCACATACTTTCCCAATTGCTTCCTCTAACGACACAGGTTTGCTTGTCATTGAACTCATGTCTTTTAATTGAAAAGCTAATCTTGAAATGCTTGGTTTCTTAAAAGTGATTTTTGTTTTAATCTCTTTCATATGCTCTGTACAACGTAATGCTGTTTTAAACTTACGTATAACTTTTTCTATCGGGAAATCATTATTTTTTTTCAATAGCGGAAAAACAAGGAGGACATTATATGGATCTGCTAGTTCCGAATATATTCCCTCATTCTCGAGTAATTGCTGCATTTCATATCCACTTCGAGAGGTAGTCGACTGAAGCGTTATTTTTAAAGGATCGCCTTTTCCGTTATGGTAAGATAGAACGTTAATTTCATTTAACTGCTGAAGTTCCCTTCTAAAATCCATTATTTTTCGTAGGAGGGCATTCTCATCTTCAATTGAAAAAGTAGCTAAATAGCTTCTCGCAATATCAAGAGATGCCATAATTGGATAGGACGGGCTGCTTGACTGTAATATTTGCAGATAGTTTGTTACATTTCTCTCCGGGATTATCTGGCTGTTAAAGTGCAAATACGCCCCCATCGTCATAGCAGGGAGAGTTTTGTGAGCAGATTGAACAACAATATCGGCATTTAATTGCACTGCAGATTTCGAAAAGATTTCTCCTTTAAAATGAGCGCCATGTGCTTCATCAATCAATACTGGAATTCCATTTTCATGGGATAATTCAATTATTTCCTCTAAGTCATTAATCATTCCATAATAATTTGGATATGTAAGAATAAGTGCTTTCGCTTGGGGATACATTTGAATTGCTTGTTTAAAAGTGTTAAGTGAAACACCCCCAGCAACACCCCATTCTATATTTACTTCTGGACCTAATAAGACGGGGGTGGCTCTTACTAAATTTAGTCCATTCAAGACAGATTTATGACAATTCCTCTGTACAAGAACCGTATCATTTTCTTTAATAGCTGCCATAATCATCGCTAAATTTCCTACTGTTGAACCATTAACTAAAAAATAGCTTCTTTTTGCTCCGGAAGATTGTGCAAGAAGCTGCTCGGCTTCTTTAATAACTCCTTCAGGAGAATGGAGATCGTCTAGCCCACTAAGCTCTGTAGCGTCTAACTGTAGCAGTTCTTGAAAATACTGTTTTCCTTCAGCTATAAAATTTGTCCCATACTTATGCCCTGGAACATGAAACGAAATAGGTTCTTTTTGGGCGTGACCTATTAATCGTTCTAATAAAGGCATCCTGTTTTGATCCATTGATTATCACCAAAAATTAAATAAATAGAGTCTTATCTATTTTAACAGATAGAAACGGATAAAGTTATATATCCCCTAAATTATTAGAAAAACTTGGCGTTCGCCAAGTCCTTTCAGAGAATTCCTCTGTTCTTCTTATGCGGTATTATATACGCAAATATTATTTAAACTTTATTTTATGCCCCATTTTATCAGCAATATCCAGCTTTTTAAATTTTATCAGCGAAATTCAGCTGTTTATCAGCCGACTTTTGCTATTTATCAGCCAAATTTAGGTATTTATCAGCCGATTATACTCATTTATCAGCCAACGCAGACAAAATCTGTAAAATATCACAGTATCAAGGACTGCGGGCTGACAAAATTATATACTTTCTTATCTTTTTAAAAGAACTTGGCGTTCGCCAAGTCCTTTCGGAGAATGCCTTAGTTCTTCTTATACGGTGCTATAAAGTGAAACTCAATCAGTGGGGGTTTTTCGACGCACAGGATGTGTTAGTGCAGACGTTGCGACAGGACGTCGCGCATTTAACGCAAATATTATTTGAACTTTATTTTTACTTTAGTACGTTAATAAACTTAAACTTTCCTATTAGCCATGAAAGAAAATGCACCCATACGATGATAAAGAAATCCAGTATAGACATACAACGAAGTACAGCTTCCATCATACAATAGTATTCAGGGAATATTTCATTCATGAATTTTCTAAAAATTGTATGCAATTTTATCAAACAGGGAATAATTAGTGTATGGAGGTGGAGGAATTGGGGATGCTTATGGCAAAAAAACATATTGGAGAAGAATGTGTCATTTGCGAACAAATAAAGCTAAGAGGAATTCATCTATACACTTCTTTTATTTGTACTGATTGTGAAAGTGATTTAATTTCTACAGATATGAGTAACCCGAAATATAAATTTTACTTAGAACAATTAAAGAAAATCACAAATCCAGAAACTTTTTCTTAGAGGGCTTTTCAAAAAAATTTATCGGTTTCCAAAGTTAATGTAAAAAGTAGCCTTGATTTTTCCTTCCTGGAATCAAGGCTACTTTGCTTAGCTAATATAGTGCTTTTTCAGAAAATCAACGTTTCAATAGTTTTAAAAATATTTATGTACACGTCCTTAATATTCACTTCGTTATTTCATATCCAGAATCTAAAAGTTTGGTAGATTAATCATACTGGTTTACATTTATATTAACCTTTGCTAATTATCTGTTCTTAATTAAAACCTGGTTCCTATTACCTTCTTTTAACGATAAGAGCACCTATCCCTACAATCCAAATATACGAAAAGAAAAAGATCCATAAATAAAAAATTGAAATTGACTCATTTCCTAAAAATGTAAAAACTGCTAAAGCTACAAATAAAATAGCTAAGGAAATATGTGACGCGTATGCAAAAAGACTGGAAATATTGTGGACGACTCGTTCATCTGCTTCAGGCAAATTATCTTTTTTGCGTTTTTGTTTAATCACTTGAACTACTGTCAAAATGATAGTTGCTACCAAACCACCTGTAAGTACTTCATACGGAAATTCACCTTGATAAATATAAACAAGAAATGAACCGAGAACGGCACCTATAAAAGTACAAGTAATAATAAAGAATGGTGTCCATTTTGCTAAAATTCTCTCCCATTTTTTTCTGTCTTTTACACTCATTTGTCACCCTCCTTTAAAATAAATATTTCCTCAATTGACATATCAAAATATGCTATTATTTTTAATGCTAATTCCAGACTGGGATTATACTTGTTTTTTTCAATTGCATTTATAGTTTGACGTGTAACTTGTAGATCCTCAGCCATTTTAATTTGAGATATCCCCTTTTTTTGGCGGATTTCTCGAATATGGTTAATCACCGGCATTAATAAGACCTCCATGTAATGTAAAGATACCTTTACATGTATAATAACAAAATACCGAGTAACTGTAAAGATATCTTTACAGTTACTCGGTATTTTTTCCACCGGATAATCCAAATATCCAATAAATATTTACCTTTCGCTTACGTGTTTCTCGACAATTTAAGTATAAAAGAATTGGAATACATGTATTTTTTTGCGCAATTGTGTGGATACCCCAACAAATATTATAGAACCAATTTTATATCCCACACATATTTACTTACTTGATGTTCTTACGAACATCTCTAAATAAAAAAGAACAGCTTATTCAGCTGTTCTTCATTTTGCTTAGCGGCGTCCTACTCTCACAGGGGGAGAGCCCCCAACTACCATCGGCGCTGAGAAGCTTAACTTCCGTGTTCGGGATGGGAACGGGTGTGACCTTCTCGCTATCGCCACTAAGCTTTTTATTAAATTGAGGTTTCATTCCCTCAAAACTAGATAATAAGAAGAAGAAATATAGAGTAATCATTGTTTTTGGTTAAGTCCTCGACCGATTAGTATTTGTCAGCTCCACGTGTCACCACGCTTCCACCTCAAACCTATCAACCTGATCATCTTTCAGGGGTCTTACTAGCTTGCGCTATGGGAAATCTCATCTCGAGGGGGGCTTCATGCTTAGATGCTTTCAGCACTTATCCCGTCCGCACATAGCTACCCAGCTATGCCTTTGGCAAGACAACTGGTACACCAGCGGTGCGTCCATCCCGGTCCTCTCGTACTAAGGACAGCTCCTCTCAAATTTCCTGCGCCCACGACGGATAGGGACCGAACTGTCTCACGACGTTCTGAACCCAGCTCGCGTACCGCTTTAATGGGCGAACAGCCCAACCCTTGGGACCGACTACAGCCCCAGGATGCGATGAGCCGACATCGAGGTGCCAAACCTCCCCGTCGATGTGGACTCTTGGGGGAGATAAGCCTGTTATCCCCGGGGTAGCTTTTATCCGTTGAGCGATGGCCCTTCCATGCGGAACCACCGGATCACTAAGCCCGACTTTCGTCCCTGCTCGACTTGTAGGTCTCGCAGTCAAGCTCCCTTGTGCCTTTACACTCTACGAATGATTTCCAACCATTCTGAGGGAACCTTTGGGCGCCTCCGTTACTCTTTAGGAGGCGACCGCCCCAGTCAAACTGCCCACCTGACACTGTCTCCCGCCCCGATAAGGGGCGCGGGTTAGAATTTCAATACAGCCAGGGTAGTATCCCACCGATGCCTCCACCGAAGCTGGCGCTCCGGCTTCCTAGGCTCCTACCTATCCTGTACAAGCTGTACCGAAATTCAATATCAGGCTACAGTAAAGCTCCACGGGGTCTTTCCGTCCTGTCGCGGGTAACCTGCATCTTCACAGGTACTATAATTTCACCGAGTCTCTCGTTGAGACAGTGCCCAGATCGTTACGCCTTTCGTGCGGGTCGGAACTTACCCGACAAGGAATTTCGCTACCTTAGGACCGTTATAGTTACGGCCGCCGTTTACTGGGGCTTCAATTCAGAGCTTCGCTTACGCTAACCCCTCCTCTTAACCTTCCAGCACCGGGCAGGCGTCAGCCCCTATACTTCGCCTTGCGGCTTCGCAGAGACCTGTGTTTTTGCTAAACAGTCGCCTGGGCCTATTCACTGCGGCTCATCCGGGCTATTCACCCAAATGAGCACCCCTTCTCCCGAAGTTACGGGGTGATTTTGCCGAGTTCCTTAACGAGAGTTCTCTCGCTCACCTTAGGATTCTCTCCTCGCCTACCTGTGTCGGTTTGCGGTACGGGCACCTGTTACCTCGCTAGAGGCTTTTCTTGGCAGTGTGGATTCAGGAACTTCGGTACTCTATTTCCCTCGCCGTCACAGCTCAGCCTTCACGATAATGGGATTTGCCTCATTATCAGCCTAACTGCTTGGACGCGCTATTCCAGCAGCGCGCTTACCCTATCCTCCTGCGTCCCCCCATTGCTCAAACGGTAATTTGGTGGTACAGGAATATCAACCTGTTGTCCATCGCCTACGCTTTTCAGCCTCGGCTTAGGTCCCGACTAACCCTGAGCGGACGAGCCTTCCTCAGGAAACCTTAGGCATTCGGTGGATGGGATTCTCACCCATCTTTCGCTACTCATACCGGCATTCTCACTTCTAAGCGCTCCACTAGTCCTTACGGTCTAGCTTCAACGCCCTTAGAACGCTCTCCTACCACGGACACCATACGGTGTCCATCCACAGTTTCGGTGATACGTTTAGCCCCGGTACATTTTCGGCGCAGAGTCACTCGACCAGTGAGCTATTACGCACTCTTTAAATGGTGGCTGCTTCTAAGCCAACATCCTGGTTGTCTAAGCAACTCCACATCCTTTTCCACTTAACGTATACTTTGGGACCTTAACTGGTGGTCTGGGCTGTTTCCCTCTTGACTACGGATCTTATCACTCGCAGTCTGACTCCCATGGATAAGTCTTTGGCATTCGGAGTTTGTCTGAATTCGGTAACCCGATGGGGGCCCCTAGTCCAAACAGTGCTCTACCTCCAAGACTCTTACTACATGAGGCTAGCCCTAAAGCTATTTCGGAGAGAACCAGCTATCTCCAAGTTCGATTGGAATTTCTCCGCTACCCACACCTCATCCCCGCACTTTTCAACGTGCGTGGGTTCGGTCCTCCATCCAGTGTTACCTGGACTTCAACCTGGACATGGGTAGGTCACCTGGTTTCGGGTCTACGACCACATACTACATTCGCCCTATTCAGACTCGCTTTCGCTGCGGCTCCGTCTTCTCAACTTAACCTCGCATGTAATCGTAACTCGCCGGTTCATTCTACAAAAGGCACGCCATCACCCGTTAATGGGCTCTGACTACTTGTAGGCACACGGTTTCAGGAACTATTTCACTCCCCTTCCGGGGTGCTTTTCACCTTTCCCTCACGGTACTGGTTCACTATCGGTCACTAGGGAGTATTTAGCCTTGGGAGATGGTCCTCCCTGCTTCCGACGGGATTTCACGTGTCCCGCCGTACTCAGGATCCACTCTGGAGGGAACGAAGTTTCAACTACAGGGCTTTTACCTTCTCTGGCCGGCCTTTCCAGACCTGTTCATTTACCTCATTCCTTTGTAACTCCGTGTAGAGTGTCCTACAACCCCAAGAGGCAAGCCTCTTGGTTTGGGCTAATCCCGTTTCGCTCGCCGCTACTCAGGGAATCGCGTTTGCTTTCTCTTCCTCCGGGTACTTAGATGTTTCAGTTCCCCGGGTCTGCCTTCTCTACCCTATGTATTCAGGTAAAGATACTGTTCCATTACGAACAGCGGGTTTCCCCATTCGGAAATCTCCGGATCAAAGCTTACTTACAGCTCCCCGAAGCATATCGGTGTTAGTCCCGTCCTTCATCGGCTCCTAGTGCCTAGGCATTCACCGTGCGCCCTTTCTAACTTAACCTTGTTCGGTCAATGATAAGCTGCGCATCTCTTCGTCATCTTCACTCGTCAACATCCTCACGTACAAACTACGTACGTTCCGGTGTTTCCTCACTCGATTCCTCGATCTGCTTGCTTCTCATTACCCTCACGGTTTGTAAATAGACTAGTTTTAACTAGCAATTACGCTCGTGATGGTTTTTACTCTATTAAATAATAGAGAGAAATACTAAAATGGCGATTACTCGGTTTTTCTTCTTCATTATCTAGTTTTCAAGGAACAAAAAGAGTCAAAAAAATAACGAAATAAATTCGTTATGGTGGAGCCTAGCGGGATCGAACCGCTGACCTCCTGCGTGCAAGGCAGGCGCTCTCCCAGCTGAGCTAAGGCCCCATTATAGAGAAAAGTGGGCCTAAATGGACTCGAACCATCGACCTCACGCTTATCAGGCGTGCGCTCTAACCAGCTGAGCTATAGGCCCATATAAAACTTCCGGCTAATGATAAGCGGCATATCTCTGCGTCAGCTCCCTCTCTGCGCTCCTCACGTACCAATTACGTACGCTCCGGTGCTCATTCGGTCGCTTCCTTGACCTACTTGCTTCTCATTACCCTCAAGATTTTATTTTAAAATGTCAAAGAGAGGCTTACTCTCTCAAAACTGAACGAACAAATGACGTCTTTTTATGAAGTTTCCACTTCATATTGTCTAGCTTCGGCTCCTATCGACTAGTAGACTTCCTTCTTCTTCCTACGATAAGTCAACATCGTCTCGCTATCGCTTAACGTGTTTCCTTTATCTCGTCAGAAGCAGTCCAGTCTATACGTCGATGAACAGTCGCCTCAGCCTTTCATTTTCCTTAGAAAGGAGGTGATCCAGCCGCACCTTCCGATACGGCTACCTTGTTACGACTTCACCCCAATCATCTGTCCCACCTTAGGCGGCTGGCTCCAAAAGGTTACCCCACCGACTTCGGGTGTTACAAACTCTCGTGGTGTGACGGGCGGTGTGTACAAGGCCCGGGAACGTATTCACCGCGGCATGCTGATCCGCGATTACTAGCGATTCCGGCTTCATGCAGGCGAGTTGCAGCCTGCAATCCGAACTGAGAATGGTTTTATGGGATTGGCTTAACCTCGCGGTCTCGCAGCCCTTTGTTCCATCCATTGTAGCACGTGTGTAGCCCAGGTCATAAGGGGCATGATGATTTGACGTCATCCCCACCTTCCTCCGGTTTGTCACCGGCAGTCACCTTAGAGTGCCCAACTGAATGCTGGCAACTAAGATCAAGGGTTGCGCTCGTTGCGGGACTTAACCCAACATCTCACGACACGAGCTGACGACAACCATGCACCACCTGTCACTCTGTCCCCCGAAGGGGAAAGCCCTATCTCTAGGGTTGACAGAGGATGTCAAGACCTGGTAAGGTTCTTCGCGTTGCTTCGAATTAAACCACATGCTCCACCGCTTGTGCGGGCCCCCGTCAATTCCTTTGAGTTTCAGCCTTGCGGCCGTACTCCCCAGGCGGAGTGCTTAATGCGTTTGCTGCAGCACTAAGGGGCGGAAACCCCCTAACACTTAGCACTCATCGTTTACGGCGTGGACTACCAGGGTATCTAATCCTGTTCGCTCCCCACGCTTTCGCGCCTCAGTGTCAGTTACAGACCAGAAAGTCGCCTTCGCCACTGGTGTTCCTCCACATCTCTACGCATTTCACCGCTACACGTGGAATTCCACTTTCCTCTTCTGCACTCAAGTTCCCCAGTTTCCAATGACCCTCCCCGGTTGAGCCGGGGGCTTTCACATCAGACTTAAGGAACCACCTGCGCGCGCTTTACGCCCAATAATTCCGGACAACGCTTGCCACCTACGTATTACCGCGGCTGCTGGCACGTAGTTAGCCGTGGCTTTCTGGTTAGGTACCGTCAAGGTACCGGCAGTTACTCCGATACTTGTTCTTCCCTAACAACAGAGTTTTACGATCCGAAAACCTTCATCACTCACGCGGCGTTGCTCCGTCAGACTTTCGTCCATTGCGGAAGATTCCCTACTGCTGCCTCCCGTAGGAGTCTGGGCCGTGTCTCAGTCCCAGTGTGGCCGATCACCCTCTCAGGTCGGCTACGCATCGTTGCCTTGGTGAGCCGTTACCTCACCAACTAGCTAATGCGCCGCGGGCCCATCTGTAAGTGATAGCTAAAGCCATCTTTCAGCTTTTCCTCATGTGAGGAAAAGAGTTATCCGGTATTAGCTCCGGTTTCCCGAAGTTATCCCCGTCTTACAGGCAGGTTGCCCACGTGTTACTCACCCGTCCGCCGCTAACTTTTAGGAGCAAGCTCCCAAAAGTTCGCTCGACTTGCATGTATTAGGCACGCCGCCAGCGTTCGTCCTGAGCCAGGATCAAACTCTCCAATAAAGAGTTGATTAGCTCATAAATTGTCTTTTCAAAAAAGACTAAAAAATTAACGTTGACGTTTTTGTTCGTTCAGTTTTCAAAGAGCAAGTCAACTGATTTCAATTTACATCATGAATAACTTCTTCGAATCTACTTCGTGCTGCCTTGCGACGAGCTGAGGATTTACTTCCTCGAGTAATCTACGGCACAGGAGCAAGATTTTATTCAATCTGCAAACAATTTCAGTAAGTTATTTTTACCACATCGCCTAGAAGCGACCTTTTTAATATATCACTTACCACTTCTTTTGTCAACAACTTTTTTAACTTCTAATTACTTAGTTGTTTGTGACGACTTTTAATATACTATCACTTTAGAAACTTTCCGTCAATATCTTTTTTAAGAAAAAAATAAGGACAGCTACTGTAATAAAAAGCTGCCCCTTTTCATCACATCACCCATGTTTGCACAGCTACGAGTGCAAACAAACCTGGGATTCCTAAAAAACCTGAAACAGCAGCAGTTATAAAATTAATCGGTACATGAATACCATATTGGTTTCCAAATACATTTAAGAAAAATAAAAAAAGAGCACCAATAAGTAATTTAATAACTCCTTGTCCGATAAATCTAACTGGTTTCATAGGTGCACCAATAAATAGAAGTAATACAATTAGCCCACCTAAAATAGAAATAACGATAATTGGTTCCAAAATAATAAATCCTCCCCCTAGACAACTTGTACTATCAATTTATGAAATTGACATACAAAAAAGACCTAGAGAGAAGGATAGTCTTCAAATTTGCATCGCATATTTGAAGACTTCTATTAAAATATAAATAAGCTCAAACAGTGCTTTTACTTATTATCGTATTGTAATTTTCCGCTTTTTCACTTCTTTGAAAAGGAAAAAATATTTTGTTTCTGCCATTTTTGCCTGACTAATAGCTTCAGATGATGGTTCAAAGCTTCTTTCAACTAATTGCTTTTGATTGAACCATATATCTTTTAATTCATTCGCTTTATCTAAAAGCTTTTCATCGAATTCTTTCCGAAGCCAGCCCTTCTTGCGAAATAACATGATTCCGTGCCCCCATCAAATCAAATTCGCTTTTGCTGAATAAAGTGAAACTTCAATCAGTGGGGGTTTTCCGACGCACAGGATGTGCTAGTGTAGACATTGCGACAGGACATCGCTCATTTGGTCTGCCCTCATCCCCCACTGATTGTTAGTCACGCATAGCCTGATTGAATCTTCTAAGGGCTGAAGCCCAAAGAAAATTCTTATTTCACCAATCACGCTCATAACCCCACGTCTTGTGGCTTCGCCTGACTAGGACATCCTATCCGTCGCCGGACCTTTACTGGCAGTTGCTCTCCCACTTATACTACTTTGTTCCTCGCACCCTTGAAGTGGGAGTCTTACTGCCAGTTAAGAGTGGGATAAAGTTAAATTTCTCTTCTACCTTCCAAAGCTTTGGATAATGTCACTTCATCAGCATATTCTAGATCTCCGCCGACCGGTAGTCCATGAGCAATTCGTGTTGCTTTTATACCAGATGGCTTTAAGAGGCGTGAAATATACATGGCTGTTGCTTCACCCTCAATATTTGGGTTCGTTGCAAGAATTACTTCTTGAACCTCATCATTTTGTAGTCTTTTTAATAGATTCGGAATGTTAATATCCTCAGGGCCAATTCCATCCATCGGAGATATCGCTCCTTGCAGAACATGATAAAGGCCGTGGAATTCTTTCATTTTTTCCATTGCTATGACATCTTTCGGATCTTGAACAACACAAATAACTGTTCGATCCCTTCTCTGATCTTCACATATATAGCATGGATCTTGATCCGTAATATGTCCGCAAACAGAGCAATATGTTAAATTTCTTTTCGCATCAACTAACGCCTTTGCAAAATCTAACACCGTATCTTCTTTCATACTTAATATAAAAAAAGCCAGACGAGCGGCCGTTTTCGGGCCGATACCTGGCAATTTCATAAAGCTGTCAATTAGCTTTGATATCGGTTCAGGATAATGCATTTATTTTTTTCCTCCTATCAAATTCGCCGAAACAAATTTGTACCGAGATTTTATCAGCAGCCACGGAGGGCCTTAACTTCATTTGAAGTTAAAACATTCCTGGAAGATTCATACCTTTTGTAAACTGCCCCATTGTATTATTCGATAATTCATCTGCCTTTTTCAATGCATCATTTGTCGCTGCAAGTACAAGGTCTTGAAGCATTTCGATATCTTCTGGATCTACAACCTCTTCTTTAATGTTCACTTCTAATACTTCTTTATGACCTGAGACGATTACGGTAACCATTCCGCCTCCAGCTGTACCTTCAATTCTTTCCTCACCAAGCTTTTCTTGTGCTTCTACCATTTTCTTTTGCATTTTTTGCATTTGCTTCATCATATTTTGCATATTTCCCATTCCACCACGCATAATATTATTCCTCCTATTTTTAAACTTAATTAATCTTTTATTTCAATTAATTGATCGCCGAAAAGTTTTCTTGCTTCAGCTATTAATGGTTCTTCCTCATTTGAACCTGCATGACCTTCTGGATCATCATTTCGTTGATTTTGTAAAAAATCCTCTCTTACCTTCTGCCATTGCTCATCTGGAATCCCAATAATCTGCATTCGTTTTCCAAACAGCTCACTTATCATACTGGAAAATGCTTCTACAAATTTAGAATTATCCATTGCCATTTGGCAGTGAATTTCATGTTTAAATCTTATAATCACTGTATTTCCCGAAGCAGCAACTGGCTCTGCCTCATTTAACAGAGCAGCATGTGATGGCATTAGCCGCTCGCGTATTTCTCCCCAACGGCTTTTTATTGCAACTAAATCTGTTTTCGTCGCTTGTTTTAATGTTTCGTTCACTCTGCCAATAGGGGCTTGAAACGCATTTCGAGAAATCCTTTGTTGTTTTTTCTGTACTTCTGGTTGAGCAGCTTCATTAACCGTAATACCTTGATTTTTTAAGTGAGTTAATTCTTGCTCAAGATGTTCAATCTTCTGAAGCAATGGTTGAATATCATTAGAGATTATTTGTGTTTCTTTCCTTTCAAGCTGACATAATTTCATTATCGCTACTTCCAGGAAAATTCGCGGATGGTTCGTCCAACGCATTTCTTGTTGAGCTTTGTTGAGCACTTCAATTAAATCGTATAGTTCTTCCGAATTCAATTTGTTTGCTAATAATTGAAATTCATCATCGAGCAATACTCTTTCCAATGATTCCTCTAATCGTGGGGCTGCCTTATAAAGCAGCATATCCCGATAATAAAATATAAAGTCTTCAATAAACCTAGATGGGTCCTTCCCTTGAAAGAGTAGTTCTTCTAAATATTCCAATGCTAGTGCTGCATCTTTTTCCAGCACAGCTGTTGCTAATTTAGTAAGAAAACCTTGTGAAACTGCACCAGTAACCGTTAAAGCATCTTCAGTTGTCACTTGATCCTGACTGAACGAAATCGCTTGATCTAGAAGACTCAGTGCATCACGCATTCCGCCTTCAGCAGCCCTTGCAATGATATGTAGTGCCTGTTCATCACATTCAACACCAGTCTCATTAATTATGAGCCTCATCCTACCTACAATCGACTGAGCTGTAATTCGTTTGAAGTCAAAACGCTGACATCTTGAGATGATTGTTAACGGAATTTTATGGGGTTCTGTTGTTGCTAAAATAAAGATAACATGTTTCGGTGGTTCTTCAAGTGTTTTTAAAAGGGCATTAAAGGCTCCAATGGAAAGCATATGTACTTCGTCTACAATATAGACTTTGTATTTTACTGAGTTCGGTGCGTATTTCACCTTATCACGAATATCTCTAATTTCTTCCACACCGTTGTTTGAGGCTGCATCAATTTCAATAACATCTGAGATTGAGCCATCTGTAATCCCTTTGCACGAAGGGCACTCATTGCAAGGCTCATTGACAGGCGACCGTTCACAGTTAACGGCTTTTGCTAAAATCTTTGCTGCGCTCGTTTTACCAGTTCCACGTGGGCCCGAAAATAAATATGCATGAGAGATTTTTTGTTGTAGCAGGGCGTTTTGCAATGTCTTTGTTACATGCTCCTGTCCAACAACATCTATAAAGCTTTGCGGACGCCAAACACGATATAAAGCCTGATAACTCATTGACACGCCCCTTCCTTTTTATTCTCTTCAACCATTATACCTTATCCATTTTCCTTTTTACAAAAAGAATCATACAAAAAACTCATCCCTGCATGAGATGAGTTTTGTTTATTATAGTTAAACTGCCGTGCACCTTCCTTTGACTGACGCCCATAAGCGTTACTTAAGCAGTTAGCTCGGCCCAGGCAACCCTGCGGCACATGAGATGGTCCACTTAATGCTGCTTCCTTCCGGACCTGACATGGTTCATGGATTCCCATTGCGCAGGACCCAGGCGTCAACACCACTTACTTAAGGCAGACCCTACAGGACATCAGCCTCGGGAAGGGATTCAGTCTCGCTAGAGCGGATTGCGAGTTCAGGGCACCGCTACCTCCCCACCTAGCACGGCAAAGTTGAAACCTTATTTAGTTGCGCCGTATATGACGCATATATAAGTATACTCATATTACTAACAAAAATCAATTCCTAATCATTGTCAATTCTTGTCTGATTCGGCTAAAGCTTCTTTTTTTATTGCTTTCTCTATCTTTTTCCGTTCGCGTAAATTTTTAAAAAATGCTGATAATAATTCTCCACATTCTTCTTCAAGTACTCCTGCTACAACCTCACTCATATGATTGAACCGTTCATCTTGCAGAAGATTCATTAAAGTTCCCGCACAGCCGCCTTTCGGATCCTTTGCACCATATACAACCTTTTTTATCCGAGAAAGCATAATTGCTCCTGAACACATCGAGCATGGTTCAAGTGTGACGTACAGTTCAGCATTTTCTAATCTCCACGTCCCCATATGCTTACAAGCTTGGTCAATGGCAAGTAATTCGGCATGAGCAATCGCATTTTGGGCTGATTCTCGCAAATTATGCGCCCTTGCTATTATTTCTCCATTTAAAACAATAACAGCTCCTATAGGGACTTCATTCATTTGTTCTGCCCTTTTTGCTTCATTTATCGCCTCAAGCATATATTTTTCATCTG
This sequence comes from Cytobacillus sp. Bva_UNVM-123, assembly GCF_046351715.2. NCBI lineage: Bacteria > Bacillati > Bacillota > Bacilli > Caryophanales > Bacillaceae > Cytobacillus > Cytobacillus sp. Bva_UNVM-123. Next base: position 26,840 of record NZ_CM177772.1, on the reverse strand, counting down.
AAAGCTCCGCTTGTAACATCAATTCTTTCATTCTCCTTCTAAATTCCTTGATTAATTATATCATTTCTTTGATTACTCATTCATAAAATAGTTGAAAGTGTACTTATTTAAGGAAAAGCTAAAGGCAGCTAATACAAGGGTGACAAACTAAGCGAGTAGACTCTCTAAACCTACATAGGACATATGTTATGAACAAATGAAGCCCATCACTGCCAAAGCTTCATATAAGGAGGAAATAGCTTGCAAATTCATGTTGTTCAACAAAATCAATCTTTAGCGGGAATCGCGCAGGCATATGGAACAACTGTTAATGATCTTGTTGAAGCTAACGAAATTCCTAATCCCAATAATCTTGTTGTCGGGCAGGCGCTTGTCATTCCAATCGTTGGCCAATTTTATTGGGTCCAAAGAGGAGATAGTCTTTATTCTATTTCAAGGAAATTTGGTTTAACTTATCAAGAGCTCGCAGCCGTTAATAAAATTTCTGTGAATCAGCCACTTCAAATTGGTCTTAGACTTTATATTCCACCAGGTCCAAAATCAAATGCGGAATTTAATGCTTATGTTGAACCTCGAGGAACGACGGTTGCCCCCGCTCTAGAAAGAAGCGCTAGGGATGCAGCACCATATTTAACTTACTTAGCTCCATTTAGCTTTCAAGCACTTCGTGATGGCTCATTAAAGGAACCGCTTCTAAATAATTTCCCCGCTATCGCTCAAGCAAATAATAATGTTTTAATGATGGTGATCACAAATCAAGAAAACGATCAATTTAGTGCGGAGCTTGGAGAAATCCTCCTTAATAATATTGCTATTCAAGATACATTCATTAATAATATTGTCACAACAGCAAAAAAATATGGATTTAAAGATATTCACTTTGACTTTGAGCATTTACGCCCTGTAGACCGTGAAGCATATAATCGTTTTCTGAGAAAAGCAAGAACACGTATAAAGCAAGAAGGCTGGTTCATCTCGACGGCATTAGCCCCAAAAACCAGCGCTACTCAACAAGGTGAATGGTATGAGGCTCATGACTATAAAGCACATGGGGAAATTGTTGATTTCGTTGTCATTATGACATATGAATGGGGTTATAGCGGGGGCCCAGCCATGGCTGTTTCACCAATTGGGCCTGTTAGACAAGTTTTACAATATGCAATTACAGAAATACCTCCTTCCAAAATATTAATGGGGCAAAACTTATATGGTTATGATTGGACATTGCCTTTTGTCCAAGGTACTGTTGCAAAAGCTGTAAGCCCACAACAAGCCATTCAGCTTGCAGCTACGAATAATGTCGCCATTCAATATGATCAAAAAGCACAGGCTCCTTTCTTTAACTATACAGACAGCGCTGGAAAGAAACATGAGGTTTGGTTTGAGGATGCCCGTTCAATTCAAGCAAAATTCAACTTAATCAAAGAACTTAAACTTAGAGGCATGAGCTATTGGAAGCTTGGTCTTTCCTTTCCACAAAACTGGCTATTAATTGTTGATAATTTTAATGTCGTAAAAAGAGGATAAATTTTTATTTTAAAACAACTGTTCATTTCGACAGTTGTTTTTTCATTGACTTTTTCCTTCATAAATTCCATCCCACCTATTCAATAGTATGGTAAAATTATTGTTGCTGTGAAATTATCGGAGTTTATAAAAAACAAGCATCATGTAAGAAGAGGTAGGAGGACAAATATGGGGGAAACACCTTTTATAACAGTAGAGGGACCAATTGGCATTGGAAAAACATCTCTTGCAAAAGCGATTTCGGATCATTTTCAATATGAGCTTCTAAAAGAAATCGTTGATGAAAATCCATTTTTGGGGAAGTTCTATGAAAACATTGAAGAATGGAGTTTTCAAACGGAAATGTTCTTTCTCTGCAATCGCTATAAACAACTCGCTGATATAAGCAAACATTTTTTATTGAAAAATAAACCTGTTGTTGCAGATTATCATATATTTAAAAATTTAATTTTTGCTAAGCGTTCATTAAATGCTAGTGAATACGAAAAATATTTAAAAATTTATGAGATTTTAACTACCGATATTCCTAGGCCAAATTTAATCATTTATTTACATGCTAGTTTAGATACGATTTTACATCGGATTAAACTTAGAGATAGAGAAATTGAAAAAAATATTAGCCCTATTTATTTGGAGCAATTATCTATTGATTATGAAGAGGCAATCAGCACATTCGAACAACAGAACCCTAGCATCCCTGTGCTTCGTTTCAATGGTGATGATTTAGATTTTGTCAAAAATAACAATGACCTACAACATATCCTTAATACTTTATCCACTCACATAAGAAAGAGGAGCATTCAATCATGAACACGAGAAACAAATATGGGATTCCTGCAAACTCTGTCATTACGATTGCTGGTACAGTTGGTGTAGGAAAATCTACGATGACAAACGCGCTAGCAAAGGCACTTAATTTCCATACTTCTTTTGAAAAAGTTGATACAAATCCATACTTAGATAAGTTTTATACTGACTTTGACCGCTGGAGCTTTCATTTGCAAATCTATTTTTTAGCAGAACGTTATAAGGAGCAAAAGCGAATCTTTGAATATGGCGGAGGTTTCGTTCAGGATCGATCGATATATGAAGATACAGGAATTTTTGCGAAAATGCATTATGAAAAAGGGACAATGTCAAAAGTTGATTATGAAACATATACAAGCTTGTTTGAGGCAATGGTGATGACACCTTATTTTCCACACCCAGATCTTCTTATTTATTTAGATGGCTCTCTTGATGATATTCTAGCACGCATTAAAGAAAGAGGAAGACCTATGGAGCAGCAAACTCCAGTTGAATATTGGCAAGAAATGCACAGTCGCTATGAAAATTGGATTAATTCTTTTAATGCTTGTCCTGTTCTTCGGTTAGATATTAATGATTATGATATCTTAAATAATGGTGATTCTGTTGAACCGATTATTGAACGGATTGCAGATTTTCTTCAACAAACAAAATTACTGAAAAAATAGTCGCTAAATGAAGCGACTATTTTTTTATGCTAGCCGCTTCACTTCGGCAAAGATAAAGAAATAAAAAAAATCGTTACCATAGCAGTAACGATTTCATCTCCAATTTATGCGCATGATCGATATTAATTAGAATGGCGGAGGAAGAGGGATTCGAACCCCCGCGCGGTTTAACCCGCCTGTCGGTTTTCAAGACCGATCCCTTCAGCCGGACTTGGGTATTCCTCCGTATCGACAAAAAATAATATACCATTTTATTTAATTGAAGTCAATCGTTTTTAGGAAATTTTCTTTTTGAAGAATTTTACGTTCAGATTTTGATTGATCGAAGTATGAATTCCTACCATATTCGTCACATAGCAAACAGGCTGCGACATAAATGATCATTTTTTCTGAGCGGGTATTTCCCGCTCAGATGAAGTTAAGTCATACTTTATATAGATTACTCTGGTTTAATTACATCCTTGTTGCCCATGTATGGACGTAATACTTCTGGAATCACGACACTTCCATCTTCCTGCTGATAGTTTTCTAAAATGGCTGCAACAGTTCGACCAACTGCTAAACCAGAGCCATTTAAAGTATGAACATACTCTGGCTTTCCTTTCGGATCACGTCTGAAACGAATATTAGCACGGCGAGCCTGGAAGCTTTCAAAGTTACTGCAAGAAGAAATTTCTCTATACGTGTTATAGCTTGGGAGCCACACTTCAATGTCATATTTTTTCGCGGCTGTAAATCCAAGATCACCTGTACACATACTCATCACCCGGTATGGGAGATTCAATAGCTGCAATACTTTCTCAGCATCCTTCGTTAATTTCTCTAGTTCTTCATAAGATTCTTCTGGCTTTACAAATTTAACAAGCTCTACTTTATTAAATTGATGCTGGCGAATAAGTCCTCGTGTGTCACGTCCAGCAGAACCTGCCTCAGAGCGGAAGCATGCACTAAATGCTGCATATTTAATTGGAAGGTCCTCACCATTCATAATTTCATCACGATGCATATTTGTAACTGGAACCTCTGCAGTTGGGATTAAGAAATAGTCCTCGCTCTCAATAAGGAAGGCATCTTCTTCGAACTTTGGTAGCTGTCCTGTACCTGTCATACTTGCACGATTCACCAAGTATGGTGGTAAAACTTCTTTATAGCCATGCTCGTCACTGTGCAAATCAAGCATAAAGCTAAATAATGCACGTTCTAAGCGAGCACCAAGTCCTTGATAGAATGCAAATCGACTGCCTGTAACCTTTCCAGCCCGTTCAAAATCAACGATATTTAAATGACTAGCAATGTCCCAATGTGGCTTTGCCTCAAATTCGAATTGACGAATATCTCCCCATTTCCATGCTTCGATATTATCATCCTCGGTTTCCCCAACCGGTACACTCTCATGAGGAATGTTTGGAATACTAAGTAATAATAAATCTAGTTCTTCTTCAACAACTCTTAACTCATCATCAAGCACCTTAATTTGGTCGCCAACTTCTCTCATCTCTACAATCAATGCGTCTGCATCTTTTTTATCGCGCTTTAAGGCAGCTACTTGCTGTGACACTTCATTCCGTTTGCTTTTTAATTGTTCAGCCTTAACAATTAATTCACGTCTTTTGCTATCGAGATCTTCAAATTTACCAAGATCAGATAGATCTTCACCACGGTACTTTAGCTTATCCTTCACTTCTTCAAAATTGGCTCTTAAATACTTAATATCCAACATAGTAAAACCTCCTTTTTTTATTTACAGTTAACATAACAATGAACTTAATAAAAACTTTTTGGGAACACAAAAAACTCCCGTCCCTAAAAAGGGACGAGAGTTACCCGCGTTGCCACCCTAGTTGAAAGCATTGCTTTCCACCTTAACATACGTAACGGTTTTGACCGAAAGTATTTACTTGCCCTTAAAATGGCGTTCCATACTTTTGCTCGAGGATGGATTCACATGTTTCATTCGCTGATTCCCACCAACCATCAGCTCTCTTAAGAACAAAAATCATGTTACTATTTCCTCTCATCGCTTTTACCTATTCAAATTAGTAATTTTTAATGTACTACAATTGTCGGCCATTTTCAACTATAATATACAAAGAATTTCCCTAAAGAATAATAGACTTTTTCCGAAAATAGTTAATTTTCCTTTGCTTCTTTAACCATATTAATAAAATAAGCTGTCATACGATAATCATCGGTCAATTCTGGATGAAAAGAACAGCCTAATATATTTCCTTCACGGGCTGCAACGATACGATCATGGTGCTTTGCAAGAATTTCTACGTTTTCCCCTACTTGAACAATATGAGGACCACGGATAAAAACCGCTGTAAAATCATCTGCCACACCTGCAATGTCTAGCTCCACTTCAAAGCTTTCCCTTTGCCGTCCGAATGAATTTCTTTCGACCTTCACATCCATTACTCCGATATGTGGCTCATCATAACCAACAATATCTTTTGCAAGTAGGATTAAACCCGCACAAGTTCCAAACATCGGCTTCCCTGTAGAAGCAAAGCTTTTGAGACTGTCCATGAAGTCATACTGATCAATTAATTTGCGCATTGTCGTACTTTCTCCACCCGGAAGAATCAAGCCATCTACATCTTCAAGTTGTTCCTTCTGTTTAATAACAACTGCCTCAGCACCACATTCCTCAATAGAATGAACGTGCTCCCGAACTGCACCTTGGAGGCCAAGAACCCCTACTTTTATCATATTAATTCTCCTTACCAGCCGCGCTCCTGCATCCGTGCTTCTGGTGCTAATGAAGAGATTTCAATCCCTTTCATTGGCGCCCCAAGCTCTTTTGAAAGCTCTGCAATTAATTTATAATCTTGATAATGTGTCGTAGCTTCTACAATTGCTTTTGCAAATTTTGCTGGATTCTCAGATTTAAAAATACCTGATCCTACAAATACTCCATCAGCACCTAATTGCATCATTAACGCCGCATCAGCAGGTGTAGCTACACCACCAGCCGCGAAATTAACAACTGGTAAGCGACCAAGTTTTTTAATTTCCACTAAAAGCTCAAAAGGTGCGCCTAAAAGCTTTGCTTCTGTCATAAGCTCATCTTCATTCATTCCTACAACCTTGCGAACTTGAGCGTTTACCTTTCGAATATGACGTACTGCCTCAACAATATTCCCTGTACCAGGCTCACCTTTCGTACGAAGCATAGCTGCTCCTTCACCGATGCGACGCGCTGCTTCTCCTAGATCACGACAGCCGCAAACAAATGGAACCGTATATTCTTTTTTATATAAATGAAATTCTTCATCTGCAGGAGTTAAAACTTCACTTTCATCTATGTAATCTACTCCCATAGCTTCAAGAACACGTGCTTCCACAATATGTCCAATCCGGCATTTTGCCATTACTGGAATCGTAACAGCATTCATAACCTCTTCCATAATACGAGGATCTGCCATTCTCGCTACGCCGCCTGCCGCACGAATGTCTGATGGCACTCTTTCTAATGCCATTACTGCAACTGCGCCCGCTTCTTCAGCAATTCTTGCTTGCTCAGCATTCACAACGTCCATAATGACGCCGCCTTTTTGCATTTCTGCCATTCCACGTTTAACCCGATCTGTACCTGTTTTCATTGTAATCTCCCTTCATTAATACCAATTGCCCAATTTGAAATGTCTAAATAAGGAAAAAAATGTATTAAAACAATCGGAATAATTCCCTTTCCTTAATGAAACTAAACAACAAAAAAGTGCTCCTGTCAATACAGGAGCACCTATTTCCTTAAAACCAGCTTTTAACAGTTGAGGAAATGCTACCCCATAGATTTCCAAAAAAGCTTCCAATGCCACGCATCATTAATACAAACCAGTTCGCTTTCTCAACATCTTGTGCAGCTACTACATCTACTTGAATGTTATCTTTCCCATTATCAGTTAAAAACTCTATAGCTTGATCTTTTTCTACTTTAATTGTTAACGTACCAACTTTTTCTCCTTTTTTAATCGGAGCTGTCAATTCACCTTTGTCGTTTAGCTTCTTTTTATCAAGAACAAGACTAGGTTTATAGTTTTCTTTTTCCCCATTTTTAACAACCATTGTAATAGGATCTTTCGTTTGAATCTTTACTTTATCTTCTTTTCCTTTAGTCACTGGCAATGTTTTCTTGCCTTTTACTTGATAATTTTCAGGAAAAAGCTCCTCTTTTCCAAAATTACTAAAAGCATAATCAAACATTTTTTGTGTTTCATCAAAACGAGATTTATATGTGCTTTTTCCATTGCCATCTTTAGCATTCATTACAACAGTAATATAACGAGTACCATTTCGAATAGCTGTTCCAGTAAAGCATAGTCCAGCAAAATCTGTTGTTCCCGTCTTTAATCCGTCAACCCCTTCGTAGCCATAGACAAGACTTGGAAGCATCCAATTCCAGTTTTGCATATCAATCTTATCGTCAGTGCCTTCTCTAAAGGTCATCTTCGGAATGCTTGTCGTTTCTAATACTTCAGGGAAATCACTAATTAAACGTGAAGCTAAACGAGCTGTCCCTCTAGCAGACATCACATTTTCTTCATCCTCTGCTCCAACAGAATGGTAGCCTTTTAAGTTTGAGTTATTTAGCCCTGTTGAATTGACGAATTTATAATCTTTTAAACCTAGTTCATTAGCTTTATCATTCATCATTTTCACAAAATTTGCTTCTGATCCAGCTATTGTTTCAGCAATGGCAATTGTTGCTGCATTTGCTGAGTAAATCGTCATCGCTTGATAAAGTTCACGAATATTATATTTCCCATCTCTACGCAATGGTACATTTGATAAACTAGTATCATGTGATATTTTCCAAACATATTCGCTTACAGCGTATTCTTGTTCCCATTTCACACGCCCTTGCTTAATCGCTTCCAGTAATAAATACTCCGTCATCATTTTTGTCATACTTGCAATACCAAGAACTTGATCCGGATTTTTAGAATAAAGAACTCTTCCTGTCTCCGCTTCTACTAAAATAGCTGCATCTGCATTAATATTTAAACCAGCAGCTTCTGCATGAGCCTTATTTACATTTGGAAAAAGCCCGAACACCATAATTAATGCGAGGAATCCAGCAACATACTTACGATACATAATTCTTTTCAAAATAAAGCCCTCCAACATTTTTTTACGCTTTTGTTATTTTAACATAACTCAAACTTAAAAAATAGATAGAGGAATTACCTATTATTTCCCTACTTAAATGAAATTAGCAGAGAAAACAAGTTTTCTCTGCTAAAAAATTTTATGATAAAGAATAATTTGGTGCTTCTTTCGTAATTTGCACATCATGTGGATGGCTCTCTCTTAAACCTGCACCAGTCATTTTAATAAATTGTGCTTTTTCTCTTAGTTCTGTTAAATCTTTTGTACCACAATAGCCCATTCCAGAGCGTAAGCCCCCGACAAGCTGGTAAATCGTATCTGCTAAAGGCCCTTTGTAAGGAAGGCGGCCTTCAATTCCCTCAGGTACAAATTTCTTATTATCTTCTTGGAAATAACGGTCTTTTGAGCCTTTCTCCATAGAAGTAACAGAACCCATTCCACGGTATACTTTAAAACGGCGGCCTTGGAAAATTTCTGTTTCTCCTGGACTTTCAGATACTCCCGCTAATAAACTTCCAAGCATAACTGCATGTCCACCAGCAGCAAGAGCCTTTACAATGTCACCCGAATATTTGATACCACCGTCCGCAATAATGGCTTTTCCATGTTTTCTTGCCTCAGTTGCACAATCATAAACGGCTGTAATTTGTGGAACCCCTACTCCAGCAACAACCCTAGTTGTACAAATGGAACCAGGTCCAATTCCAACTTTAACAACATCTGCACCTGCTTCAATTAAATCTTTCGTTGCTTCCGCTGTCGCAACATTTCCTGCAATGATAGCTAATTCTGGGAAATTTGTGCGAATTTCTCTTACCGTATCCAGTACACCCTTTGAATGTCCATGAGCCGTATCAATCACAATCACATCAACATGCGATTTTACAAGCATCTCTACACGTTTTACCGTATCTTTAGTAACCCCAACAGCTGCACCTACTAATAGGCGGCCTGAATGATCTTTAGCTGAATATGGGAATTCAATTACCTTTTCAATATCTTTAATTGTAATTAACCCTTTAAGAATTCCATCTTTATCTACGAGAGGAAGTTTTTCGATCTTATGTTTTTGAAGTATACTCTCAGCTTCTTCTAATGTCGTTCCAACTGGTGCTGTTACGAGATTTTCCTTCGTCATTACATCAGAAATAATAATGGAGTAATCAGAAATAAAGCGAAGGTCACGATTCGTTAATATTCCCACTAACTTTTGCTCTTCATGGTTATTTACAATCGGAACACCAGAAATGCGATATTTGCTCATTAAATGTTCAGCATCATACACTTGCTGCTCTGGGGTTAAGAAAAATGGGTCAGAAATAACACCGCTTTCTGAACGTTTTACCTTATCTACCTGTTCAGCTTGCTGCTCAATAGACATATTCTTATGGATAATTCCTAGTCCACCTTGGCGAGCCATCGCAATCGCCATTTCCGCTTCCGTAACAGTATCCATCCCTGCACTTATGATTGGAATATTAAGCTTAATTTTCTCAGTTAAATGAATACTCAAACTTACATCACGTGGAAGGACCTCTGATTTAGCAGGTACAAGTAGTACATCATCAAATGTTAAACCTTCTTTAACAAATTTACTTTCCCACATTTTTTTACCCCCTTGACAGAAAATATTATTAGTAGGTTATCAATTGGACAAAATACTGTCAAGGACTGAACGATATGTTGTATTTTTCTAAAAACTTTAAGGAGTTATTTTTATGGATGCTTCTCATATTTGGAATTCATTTTTGCCATTTTTTTCAGCCAGTTCTACACAAACTTTTTTGAAAAATTGCTACCACCGTCAAGGTATTCAAGACTCAGAGTTAAAAAGTTATGAAAATAGCTACCCTTTTATTTACTATCTTGAGCATGGCCAAATTTATTATCAGCAAGCTAAGCACGCACCATTAACGATTCAACCAATTCTCCTATTTTATGGATTCGTTCACTTAATAAAGGCATGTATTCTAATAATGGATCCTAATTATCCTGAAACAACATCTGTACTTGCTCACGGGGTTTCAACAAGAAAAAGAAAGAAGCAGCATTACCTCTTTTTTCAAGATGAAGTAAAATTCCAAAAAAGTGGACTTTTCCCTTTCATGGCAGATAAATTGTTTCACATGAAACATTTAGAAGGAGAAAAAACAACAATGATGGAATTGCTAGCTCAAATACCTGAACTAAACGAACTATTTATTTTAACGGAAGGAAAACAAACATTTATAAAAATAAATCAACATGAAACATCTTTTTCTCTTTCAAAAACAATCTTAGATTCCTATCATATGACAGAACAGCGTTTTATTGATTATTGGAAATCAATTACTCATCCGAATATTCATTTTCAAGAGATGAATAATGATGACATTCGCTTTCATCTTACTTATTCAAATTCCGAAGAACTTTTACCAATAAAATATAGTATTTATGATCAAAATCTTTATTTTCCTTTAGAAAAAAACAACTTAACCCTTTATCCAGAGCTATTAATTCATTATTTATTACTATATAACTTAAGCATGATTGCTCGCTATGAAACTGAATGGTGGAGTGAGCTCATAAAGTTAATGCCTAATCAAGATTACCCTTTTATTCAATCTTTCCTTACGATCACAGCAGAAAAAGGACCTTTCTTAATCAATCAGTTTTTAGCAAATAACAATAAAAGAAGGGGAATTTAATTTATTAAATATGCTTCTTCAAACCCTAGCAGTTTTTTTCAGTTACACGACTGGCTTTTTACGCGCATTTCCAAATGAAAAAAGAACAGCTTTATTAGCTGTTCTCCATTTTGCTTAGCGGCGTCCTACTCTCACAGGGGGAGAGCCCCCAACTACCATCGGCGCTGAGAAGCTTAACTTCCGTGTTCGGGATGGGAACGGGTGTGACCTTCTCGCTATCGCCACTAAACTTTTTATTTTATTGAGGTTTCATTCCCTCAAAACTAGATAAGAAGAAGAAGAAATTGAGTAATCATAATTATTTTGGTTAAGTCCTCGACCGATTAGTATTTGTCAGCTCCACGTGTCACCACGCTTCCACCTCAAACCTATCAACCTGATCATCTTTCAGGGGTCTTACTAGCTTGCGCTATGGGAAATCTCATCTCGAGGGGGGCTTCATGCTTAGATGCTTTCAGCACTTATCCCGTCCGCACATAGCTACCCAGCTATGCCTTTGGCAAGACAACTGGTACACCAGCGGTGCGTCCATCCCGGTCCTCTCGTACTAAGGACAGCTCCTCTCAAATTTCCTGCGCCCACGACGGATAGGGACCGAACTGTCTCACGACGTTCTGAACCCAGCTCGCGTACCGCTTTAATGGGCGAACAGCCCAACCCTTGGGACCGACTACAGCCCCAGGATGCGATGAGCCGACATCGAGGTGCCAAACCTCCCCGTCGATGTGGACTCTTGGGGGAGATAAGCCTGTTATCCCCGGGGTAGCTTTTATCCGTTGAGCGATGGCCCTTCCATGCGGAACCACCGGATCACTAAGCCCGACTTTCGTCCCTGCTCGACTTGTAGGTCTCGCAGTCAAGCTCCCTTGTGCCTTTACACTCTACGAATGATTTCCAACCATTCTGAGGGAACCTTTGGGCGCCTCCGTTACTCTTTAGGAGGCGACCGCCCCAGTCAAACTGCCCACCTGACACTGTCTCCCGCCCCGATAAGGGGCGCGGGTTAGAATTTCAATACAGCCAGGGTAGTATCCCACCGATGCCTCCACCGAAGCTGGCGCTCCGGCTTCCTAGGCTCCTACCTATCCTGTACAAGCTGTACCGAAATTCAATATCAGGCTACAGTAAAGCTCCACGGGGTCTTTCCGTCCTGTCGCGGGTAACCTGCATCTTCACAGGTACTATAATTTCACCGAGTCTCTCGTTGAGACAGTGCCCAGATCGTTACGCCTTTCGTGCGGGTCGGAACTTACCCGACAAGGAATTTCGCTACCTTAGGACCGTTATAGTTACGGCCGCCGTTTACTGGGGCTTCAATTCAGAGCTTCGCTTACGCTAACCCCTCCTCTTAACCTTCCAGCACCGGGCAGGCGTCAGCCCCTATACTTCGCCTTGCGGCTTCGCAGAGACCTGTGTTTTTGCTAAACAGTCGCCTGGGCCTATTCACTGCGGCTCATCCGGGCTATTCACCCAAATGAGCACCCCTTCTCCCGAAGTTACGGGGTGATTTTGCCGAGTTCCTTAACGAGAGTTCTCTCGCTCACCTTAGGATTCTCTCCTCGCCTACCTGTGTCGGTTTGCGGTACGGGCACCTGTTACCTCGCTAGAGGCTTTTCTTGGCAGTGTGGATTCAGGAACTTCGGTACTCTATTTCCCTCGCCGTCACAGCTCAGCCTTCACGATAATGGGATTTGCCTCATTATCAGCCTAACTGCTTGGACGCGCTATTCCAGCAGCGCGCTTACCCTATCCTCCTGCGTCCCCCCATTGCTCAAACGGTAATTTGGTGGTACAGGAATATCAACCTGTTGTCCATCGCCTACGCTTTTCAGCCTCGGCTTAGGTCCCGACTAACCCTGAGCGGACGAGCCTTCCTCAGGAAACCTTAGGCATTCGGTGGATGGGATTCTCACCCATCTTTCGCTACTCATACCGGCATTCTCACTTCTAAGCGCTCCACTAGTCCTTACGGTCTAGCTTCAACGCCCTTAGAACGCTCTCCTACCACGGACACCATACGGTGTCCATCCACAGTTTCGGTGATACGTTTAGCCCCGGTACATTTTCGGCGCAGAGTCACTCGACCAGTGAGCTATTACGCACTCTTTAAATGGTGGCTGCTTCTAAGCCAACATCCTGGTTGTCTAAGCAACTCCACATCCTTTTCCACTTAACGTATACTTTGGGACCTTAACTGGTGGTCTGGGCTGTTTCCCTCTTGACTACGGATCTTATCACTCGCAGTCTGACTCCCATGGATAAGTCTTTGGCATTCGGAGTTTGTCTGAATTCGGTAACCCGATGGGGGCCCCTAGTCCAAACAGTGCTCTACCTCCAAGACTCTTACTACATGAGGCTAGCCCTAAAGCTATTTCGGAGAGAACCAGCTATCTCCAAGTTCGATTGGAATTTCTCCGCTACCCACACCTCATCCCCGCACTTTTCAACGTGCGTGGGTTCGGTCCTCCATCCAGTGTTACCTGGACTTCAACCTGGACATGGGTAGGTCACCTGGTTTCGGGTCTACGACCACATACTACATTCGCCCTATTCAGACTCGCTTTCGCTGCGGCTCCGTCTTCTCAACTTAACCTCGCATGTAATCGTAACTCGCCGGTTCATTCTACAAAAGGCACGCCATCACCCGTTAATGGGCTCTGACTACTTGTAGGCACACGGTTTCAGGAACTATTTCACTCCCCTTCCGGGGTGCTTTTCACCTTTCCCTCACGGTACTGGTTCACTATCGGTCACTAGGGAGTATTTAGCCTTGGGAGATGGTCCTCCCTGCTTCCGACGGGATTTCACGTGTCCCGCCGTACTCAGGATCCACTCTGGAGGGAACGAAGTTTCAACTACAGGGCTTTTACCTTCTCTGGCCGGCCTTTCCAGACCTGTTCATTTACCTCATTCCTTTGTAACTCCGTGTAGAGTGTCCTACAACCCCAAGAGGCAAGCCTCTTGGTTTGGGCTAATCCCGTTTCGCTCGCCGCTACTCAGGGAATCGCGTTTGCTTTCTCTTCCTCCGGGTACTTAGATGTTTCAGTTCCCCGGGTCTGCCTTCTCTACCCTATGTATTCAGGTAAAGATACTGTTCCATTACGAACAGCGGGTTCCCCCATTCGGAAATCTCCGGATCAAAGCTTACTTACAGCTCCCCGAAGCATATCGGTGTTAGTCCCGTCCTTCATCGGCTCCTAGTGCCTAGGCATTCACCGTGCGCCCTTTCTAACTTAACCTTGTTCGGTCAATGATAAGCTGCGCATCTCTTCGTCATCTTCACTCGTCAACATCCTCACGTACAAACTACGTACGTTCCGGTGTTTCCTCACTCGATTCCTCGATCTGCTTGCTTCTCATTGCCCTCACGGTTTGTAAATAGACTAGTTTTAACTAGCAATTACGCTCGTGATGGTTATTACTCTATTCATAATAGAGAGAAATACTAAAATGGCGATTACTCGGTTTTTCTTCTTCATTATCTAGTTTTCAAAGAACAAAAAGAGTCAAAAAAATAACGAAATAAATTCGTTATGGTGGAGCCTAGCGGGATCGAACCGCTGACCTCCTGCGTGCAAGGCAGGCGCTCTCCCAGCTGAGCTAAGGCCCCATTATAGAGAAAAGTGGGCCTAAATGGACTCGAACCATCGACCTCACGCTTATCAGGCGTGCGCTCTAACCAGCTGAGCTATAGGCCCATATAAAACTTCCGGCTAATGATAAGCGGCGTATCTCTGCGCTCCTCACGTACCAATTACGTACGCTCCGGTGCTCATTCGGTCGCTTCCTTGACCTACTTGCTTCTCATTACCCTCAAGATTTTATTTTAAAATGTCAAAGAGAGGTTTACTCTCTCAAAACTGAACGAACAAATGACGTCTTTTTATGAAGTTTCCACTTCATTTCCCTTAGAAAGGAGGTGATCCAGCCGCACCTTCCGATACGGCTACCTTGTTACGACTTCACCCCAATCATCTGTCCCACCTTAGGCGGCTGGCTCCAAAAGGTTACCCCACCGACTTCGGGTGTTACAAACTCTCGTGGTGTGACGGGCGGTGTGTACAAGGCCCGGGAACGTATTCACCGCGGCATGCTGATCCGCGATTACTAGCGATTCCGGCTTCATGCAGGCGAGTTGCAGCCTGCAATCCGAACTGAGAATGGTTTTATGGGATTGGCTTAACCTCGCGGTCTCGCAGCCCTTTGTTCCATCCATTGTAGCACGTGTGTAGCCCAGGTCATAAGGGGCATGATGATTTGACGTCATCCCCACCTTCCTCCGGTTTGTCACCGGCAGTCACCTTAGAGTGCCCAACTGAATGCTGGCAACTAAGATCAAGGGTTGCGCTCGTTGCGGGACTTAACCCAACATCTCACGACACGAGCTGACGACAACCATGCACCACCTGTCACTCTGTCCCCCGAAGGGGAAAGCCCTATCTCTAGGGTTGACAGAGGATGTCAAGACCTGGTAAGGTTCTTCGCGTTGCTTCGAATTAAACCACATGCTCCACCGCTTGTGCGGGCCCCCGTCAATTCCTTTGAGTTTCAGCCTTGCGGCCGTACTCCCCAGGCGGAGTGCTTAATGCGTTTGCTGCAGCACTAAGGGGCGGAAACCCCCTAACACTTAGCACTCATCGTTTACGGCGTGGACTACCAGGGTATCTAATCCTGTTCGCTCCCCACGCTTTCGCGCCTCAGTGTCAGTTACAGACCAGAAAGTCGCCTTCGCCACTGGTGTTCCTCCACATCTCTACGCATTTCACCGCTACACGTGGAATTCCACTTTCCTCTTCTGCACTCAAGTTCCCCAGTTTCCAATGACCCTCCCCGGTTGAGCCGGGGGCTTTCACATCAGACTTAAGGAACCACCTGCGCGCGCTTTACGCCCAATAATTCCGGACAACGCTTGCCACCTACGTATTACCGCGGCTGCTGGCACGTAGTTAGCCGTGGCTTTCTGGTTAGGTACCGTCAAGGTACCGGCAGTTACTCCGATACTTGTTCTTCCCTAACAACAGAGTTTTACGATCCGAAAACCTTCATCACTCACGCGGCGTTGCTCCGTCAGACTTTCGTCCATTGCGGAAGATTCCCTACTGCTGCCTCCCGTAGGAGTCTGGGCCGTGTCTCAGTCCCAGTGTGGCCGATCACCCTCTCAGGTCGGCTACGCATCGTTGCCTTGGTGAGCCGTTACCTCACCAACTAGCTAATGCGCCGCGGGCCCATCTGTAAGTGATAGCTAAAGCCATCTTTCAGCTTTTCCTCATGTGAGGAAAAGAGTTATCCGGTATTAGCTCCGGTTTCCCGAAGTTATCCCCGTCTTACAGGCAGGTTGCCCACGTGTTACTCACCCGTCCGCCGCTAACTTTTGGGAGCAAGCTCCCAAAAGTTCGCTCGACTTGCATGTATTAGGCACGCCGCCAGCGTTCGTCCTGAGCCAGGATCAAACTCTCCAATAAGATGAGACTTCCTTCGCGGGGTGTTTTTCCCCGTGATGGTTAGTCGAATCAATCGGGTATTTACGGGCAGTTATCCGCAAGGATATTACTGCGCGTTAATACGCGATAAAGAGTGAGTTGATTAGCTCATAAATTGTCTTTTCAAAAAAGACTAAAGATTTAACGTTGACGTTTTTGTTCGTTCAGTTTTCAAAGAGCAAGTCAACTGATTTCAATTTACATTGATTCATCAGTAAGTCGTTTTTATTTCGTCGCTCAAAGCGACTTTTTAATATTATCAAAATCACTATTTAAAGTCAATACCTTTTTTCAAAAAAAACATTAGTGATTAAAGTCATTTCTTTCGACAACAGATATTAATATACCACCATATTTACTGGCTGGCAATCTTTTTTTAATAGAAAAACAAAGAATAAATATTCTTATAATTCCATATTAAATAAGCAAAAATAGACCGAGTAAATTCGGTCTATTTTAGTATTTCTTCAATAAACAATTGTCTATTTATCTCTAGATTAATTATTTCTTCAGTATCAGTTACCTTTATTAATGGTCTTGTTGGTGAGCGCTCTTCAATAAATAGTATTTCAGCACTTTGCCCATCAGATAATTTTACCCTACTGCCAATTGAAAAAGTCATGATCCCCGCTCTTATAGCTTGCATAGCAGCAATATCATATTTTCCAAAGCTATCTTGAAGCATCATTTCAAGAACTTTAAATGGCGATTGCTTTCTCCGGTATAAGCGGTTGCATGTCATTGCGTGAAATGTATCGGCAACAGCAATTATTTTGGCAAAGGAATTTATTTTATTGCTTTGCTCACCTAGTGGATATCCACTACCATCAAGTCTTTCGTGATGTTGAAGGATTCCAACTTTCGTACTTTCTCGTAAAACTGTAATATTTTGAACCATTTTATAACTATAGGCTGGGTGCCTTTTAATTTCCTCAAATTCTTGAAAAGATAAAGTGGCGCTTTTATTTAATATAGCTGGTTTGATTTTCGCCATCCCAGCATCCGCTAGACAACCGCCTAAAGCAAGCTGAACAATATCTCCCTTATTATAATCAAGTTTTTTCCCAATAAAGGCACTTAACAAACCAACTGCTACTGAATGTTGATATAAATACTCTTTATTTGTCGATAAGTGGTGTAAAGAAAAAAGTTCAGATGGAGATGCAATGGATTCCTCAATTAAGGGAAGCAAAATATTTCTAATGATTGAGATATCAATTGGAAGTCCAGCTTGCCAATTATTAAATTCCTTCTTATACTTTTGCACTCCGATAAGAAACATATCTTTAAGGCTTTGTTTTTCTTCTACTTGCAGGGCTTTTTGTTCGTTTTCCTCTTCAATAAATTCTGCAGGGATGAAATTTCTCCCATCTACCATCATTTTGTCAACGACTACATCATTTATTAAAAAAGCTTTTAATACTGCTGAAATTTCATTTGTAATAATCGTTGTTTTGTTTACGATCGGCCGATTTGTTAAACTATATACATCTTCAGATAAAATGCAACCTTCTTGCAGCTCCTGAATTTTCACACGCACTTTGTCCACCCCAAATAAATGAGTCTTTACTACTACCATTCTACTCCATATTATATAAAAAAAGGAACACTAAATTTCGTGTTCCTCTAATGATTGGGTAAAAATTACTCTTCTGTATGCTCTTCTTCTATAATTGCTTCCGTACCTTCTATCTGAGCTGTTACATCCTCTTCAGTGTTTTCCTCTTCTTTTTCAACTTTAGCAACTGTCGCAACAAATTCGTCATGATTTTCATCTAAACGGATAAGTCTTACTCCTTGCGTATTACGTCCCATAACCGAAATATCACCAACATCCATCCGGATGAGAACGCCGCCTGTCGTAATTAACATTACATCTTCTTCACCTGTAACAGCCTTCATCGATACGAGGCTGCCATTTTTCTCTGTAATGTTACATGTTTTAATTCCTTTTCCGCCTCTGCCTTGAATGCGGTATTCCTCAGAAGGAGTACGTTTTCCATAACCATTTTTCGTTACGATTAATATTTGTGACTTCTCTTCTAATACTTCCATTCCAACAACTTCATCTTCATCTCTTAACGTAATCCCTTTTACTCCTGTTGCGGTCCGGCCCATACAACGAACATCCTCTTCTAGGAATCGGATGAGCATTCCGTTGCTCGTTCCAATAATAATCTCTTTCGTTCCATCTGTTAAACGAACAGAAATGAGCTCATCATCTTCACGTAAATTTAATGCAATTAGGCCATTATTCCGGATATTTGCGAATGAAGTGAGTGGTGAACGCTTTGAAATTCCTTTTTTCGTAGTAAAGAACAAGAACCAATCATCAACGAATTCTTCTACTGGGATAATCGCATTGACCCACTCGTCTTTTTCAATCCCAAGAAGATTAATAATCGGAATTCCTTTCGCCGTACGACTAAATTCAGGAATTTCATACCCTTTTGAGCGATACACCTTCCCTTTATTCGTAAAGAAAAGAATCGTATCATGGGTAGATGTCGTTAACAGATGTTCAACAAAGTCATCTTCATTTGTCCCCATTCCTTGAATACCACGACCTCCGCGCCTTTGTGCACGATAAGTAGAGACTGGTAACCTTTTAATATAACCTTTATGAGTTAAAGTGATAACAATATTTTCACGAGGAATAAGATCTTCATCTTCTATATGCTCGATTCCTCCAGAAACGATTTCAGTACGGCGATTATCGTTAAACCGCTCTTTAATTTCATTTAACTCTTCACGAATGATGTCAAGTAATTTTTCTTCATCCGCTAAAATGGCTTTAAGCTCTGCAATTAATTGCATTAAGCCTGCATATTCATCCTCTATTTTTTCACGTTCTAATCCTGTTAAACGTTGGAGACGCATATCAAGAATGGCTTGAGCTTGCTTCTCAGAAAGATTAAACTTTGTCATTAACCCTTCACGCGCAATATCTGTTGTTTGAGAGCCGCGGATTAAGGCAATGACTTCATCTAAATGGTCAAGGGCAATCCGTAATCCTTCTAAAATATGTGCACGTGCTTCTGCTTTTCTTAATTCAAATTCTGTTCTGCGTCGGATCACTACTTTTTGATGTTCTAAGTAGTGTTCTAAGCATTGCTTTAAATTAAGTACCTTTGGTTCGCCATCAACTAAAGCAAGTAAATTAATGCCGAATGTTGTTTGCATAGCTGTATGTTTATAAAGATTGTTCAAAAGGACACTAGCGTTTGCCTCTTTTCGAACTTCAATAACAATCCGCATTCCTTCACGGTCTGATTCATCACGAAGATCGGAAATACCTTCAATTTTTTTATCTCTAACAAGTTCCGCAATTCTTTCAATCAACTTAGCTTTATTCACTTGGTAGGGGATTTCATTCACAATGATGACTTCTCTACCATTTGGCTTCTGTTCAATTTCTACTTTTGCTCTTAGTGTAATCGAACCTTTACCTGTTTCATAAGCTTTCCGAATTCCACTGCGGCCAAGAATAATACCAGCAGTTGGGAAATCGGGGCCTGGAATGATATCCATTAATTCCTGGATTGTCATTTCAGGATCTTTACTAATTGCCAAAACCCCATCAATGACTTCACCAAGCTGATGTGGCGGAATATTTGTCGCCATTCCAACCGCAATCCCAGAAGTACCATTAACTAATAAATTGGGAAATCGGGAAGGGAGAACAACAGGTTCTTTTTCTTCGCCATCATAGTTATCCTGGTAATCAATTGTATCTTTATTAATATCTCTTAAAAGCTCCATTGAAATTTTTGACATCCGCGCTTCTGTATACCGCATCGCTGCTGCAGAATCTCCATCAACAGAACCAAAGTTACCATGACCATCGACCAGCATGTAACGATAGTTGAAATCTTGAGCCATCCGTACCATCGTTTCATATACCGCTGAGTCACCATGTGGATGGTACTTACCAATAACATCCCCAACGATACGTGCTGACTTTTTATAAGGCTTATCAGAATGCATTCCAAGATCATGCATTGCATATAAAATACGACGGTGAACCGGCTTTAATCCGTCACGTACGTCAGGAAGAGCACGAGATACGATAACACTCATGGCATAATCAAGGAAAGATGTACGCATTTCCGTACTTATATTAATCTCTTTTATTTGGGGCTTCGGAGTTTCAGCCATTTAAAGAACCTCCCTGCACTATTCTTGTCTACATTAGCACCTAAAAGCTTGAGGTCATAAGTCAATTTGCATTCCTCAATTCGTCAAGGCACTTTCACTTTTCTATTTAAAACCAGGATAGAATGAAAATAAATCTATCCTGGCATTCATCAAATATCTAAATTCTTCACATACAGCGCATTTTCTTCAATGAAATTACGGCGGGGCTCTACTTTATCGCCCATTAATATTTCAAATGTTTCATCCGCTTCAATCGCATCTTCAAGATTCACTTGTAATAGTGTTCTTGTTTCTGGATTCATCGTTGTTTCCCAAAGCTGCCCTGGATTCATTTCACCTAATCCTTTATAACGCTGCACATTTGGTTTAGGCTGGCTAGGAAGTGTTGCGAAAATTTCCTCGAGCTCTCGCTCATTATATGCATATTCAATTTTCTTTCCTTGCTGCACTTTATAAAGTGGCGGCTGCGCAATATAAACATACCCAGCTTCAATAATTTGTCTCATATATCGATAAAAGAATGTTAATAATAAAGTACGAATATGTGCTCCATCGACATCAGCATCAGTCATGATTACAATCTTATGATAGCGTGCCTTCGCTATATCGAAATCCTCGCCAATCCCTGTACCAGCTGCCGTAATCATGGCGCGAACTTCATTGTTAGAAAGGATACGATCTAGTCGTGCCTTTTCCACATTCAGAATTTTTCCCCTTAATGGGAGAATTGCTTGGAAGTGTCGATCCCTTCCTTGCTTAGCAGATCCACCAGCTGAGTCACCCTCAACAATAAACAACTCAGAAATCGAAGCATCCTTTGAAGAACAATCTGCGAGCTTTCCAGGCAAACTTGATACTTCAAGAGCGCTTTTCCTTCTTGTTAATTCACGGGCTTTTTTCGCTGCATCTCTTGCTCTAGCAGCCATAACTCCTTTTTCCACGATTTTGCGAGCAATTGATGGGTTTTCTAATAAAAACTTTTCTAATGCTTCTGAAAAAATAGTATCAGTAATGGCCCTCGCTTCTGAATTACCGAACTTTGTTTTCGTTTGTCCTTCAAATTGTGGGTCAGGGTGCTTAATCGAAATGATGGCCGTAAGTCCTTCACGAACATCTTCACCTGATAAATTTGCGTCATTATCTTTAAAAATACCGTTTTTACGTGCATAATCATTTATGACTCTCGTTAAAGCGGTTTTAAAGCCCACTTCATGGGTTCCGCCCTCATACGTATTAATATTATTGGCAAAGGAATAAATATTGTTCGTATAACCATCATTATACTGAATGGAGACTTCAACCGTAATTCCGTCACGTTCCCCTTCAATGTAAATCGGCTCTTCATGAAGAACTTCCTTCGTACGATTCAAAAGCTCTACATACGATTTAATTCCGCCCTCATACATAAATTCATTTCTTTTATTTTCTTCACGTTTATCTTCAATCGTAATCGTTAATCCACGATTTAAAAAGGCTAGCTCGCGAATACGATTTGCAAGTGTTTCATAATCATATTCTGTCGTTTCTGTAAAAATTTCTGAATCTGGTTTAAAATGAATTGTCGTTCCAGTGCGGTCAGTGTCACCTATGACTTTAAGTTCTGTAGTGACAACTCCGCGTTCAAATTTAATATAGTGAATTTTTCCATGAAGATGAACAAATACTTCGAGTTCAGTTGACAGAGCATTAACGACTGAAGCCCCGACACCATGTAATCCACCAGATACTTTATATCCTCCACCACCAAATTTACCTCCAGCATGAAGAACAGTCATAATTACTTCAACTGCAGGACGTCCCATTTTCTCTTGAATATCTACAGGGATTCCACGTCCATTATCGATTACGGTAATACTATTATCTGCCTCGATGCATACGTTAATTTCTGAACAATATCCGGCAAGTGCTTCGTCAATACTGTTATCGACAATTTCCCATACAAGATGGTGGAGACCTTTAGAACTAGTTGAGCCTATATACATCCCTGGACGTTTCCTAACAGCCTCTAACCCTTCTAAAACTTGTATCTGATGTGCATCATAGGTTTCTTCTTGCATTGTTGTTGCCTTTTGCTCCATTGACACATCTGTCACCTACACTTTCATTTATCTTACTTCTAGCAAAACTATTCTTTGTTCAGCTTCGTCGGCTAGCGACTCAGATGTCAGCCACATAATGTGGGGTTCTTAGCCTGTAACTTTATTAGTCATAAATAGCTGATTTGGAGGAACGCTTCTTTAAAGTTCCTGAAGCTAATGGGGAATAATAAATAAGATTATCCGTAATAACTACTGATTTAAATGAACCTTTAGAAAGGTTCATAATGGAATGAGATTGACGTTTTAAAAACTCCTCTACATATTTAGAAGAGTTTACACTTTGTTTATCAATGATGGCGATAATATCTTTTGAACGAACTAAAATATCCTCTCCGACATGGATGTACAATTGCTCACCTCATTCATTGAATTTTCCTCACTTTTCCAGCCTCAACATTAAATGTAGCTGCTTCCTTCAATGTTTGATGATCAATGCCATCAACATTAGTCGTTGTTACAAAAGTTTGCACCTTCCCTTGAATCGTATTCAATAAATGTGATTGACGGTAATCGTCAAGTTCAGAAAGCACATCGTCAAGGAGAAGTATCGGATATTCATTAATTTCTTCGTGAATCAATTCAATTTCTGCCAATTTTACAGATAATGCCGTTGTTCTTTGCTGGCCTTGCGACCCAAATGTTTGCACATCCCGTCCATTTACAAAAAAAAGAAGATCATCTCGATGAGGTCCAAACATTGTTACTCCACGCTCAATCTCTCTTTCCTTAATTTTGGCGAATTTTTCTTCGTATATCCTTATCATATTCGACAAATCATGAGATTCTGATACATCTGCAGAAGGCTTATACTTAATTTCCAACGTTTCTAATCCCCGAGAAATTCCATGATGAATCGGCTTTGCCCATTCTTCAAGCAACTTTAAAAATTCAAAACGTTTCAAAACAATTTTGGATGCAATTTGAATAAACTGCTCGGTTAATATTTCAAGCATCGTAAAGTCGGTCTGCTTTTTTATTTGCAGTAATCTTAAATAATGATTTCGTTGCTGTAGTATTTTTTGATATTGACTGACATCGTGTAAGTAAATAGGGGAGACTTGACCAATTTCCATATCGATAAAACGCCGTCTTACTTGAGGACTTCCTTTTACTAAATGAAGATCCTCCGGTGCAAACATGACAACATTCATATTCCCAACATATTGACTTAATTTTTGCTGTTCAATATGGTTGCACTTTGCCTTTTTGCCTTTTTTGGAAATAACTAATTGCATCGGTAACGAGCCGTGAGCTTTTTTAATCCTACCTTCTATTTTAGCATATTCCTCATCCCAGCGAATAAGATCTTTATCATTTGATGTTCTGTGTGATTTTGCCATTGCCAAAACAAAGATGGATTCCATCACATTTGTCTTTCCTTGGGCGTTCTCTCCCAAAATAACATTTACTTTATTTTCAAACTGGATTTCTAATTCCTCATAATTCCGATAATTTTTCAAAAGCAAATGCTCTATAAACATAGACGCTTTCATCCTTTTATTAAAAGCCTCTAGTGCTTAAATAGCAGCATTCGAAGCTAAAAACTTTTCTACTACCCAATTATTTTATATTAAATGAACCAAATCCAGGGATTTCGACGGTATCTCCAGCTCGGAGTTTTCTTCCTCTTCTCTGATCTTGTTCACCATTAATAAAGATGTCATTTTCACTTAAAAACCACTTGGCCATTCCACCAGACTGAATGATATCTGCAGCTTTAAGGAATTGCCCTAACGTAATATATTCCGTATCAATTTTTATTTCTGCCATGATTTCACTCTTTCTGAATAGATCTAATACTTTATTTTACTAAATAATTAAGAAATACACAAAGAAAAGTATAAATGCTCCACTTAAATATTAAACTTAACTGTTCCGAGTATGCTTTAAACCATTTCCATAGTATAAAAGCCTGTAGGGAACTTTTAACGTTTCCTCACAGGCAATTTGAATAAGATTTATTATATTCACTTAGTATGTTCTTACAGGCAGGATAAGCTGCAAAATTGAATCATCGTTTATTGGACGAATAACAAATGGTCTCATTGCACCAGTGAAGCTAATTTTTATTTCGGTTCCTTCAATTGTTTTTAGCGCATCCATCATGAATTTAGCACTAAAGGAAATTTTCAATTCTTCCCCTTCGACTGATTGACTTTGAAGCTCCTCAACAACATTCCCGATTTCTGGAGTATTAGAAGAAATCTCAACAACTCCGTCTTGAATGGTTGTAAATTTAACGACATTATTTTTTCCTTCTCTCGCTAATAAAGAAGCACGGTCAATGGCTTGTAAAAATTCTCTCGTATTGACAACAATCTCAGTTTTGCTTTCTTGTGGAATTAACCTTGACGTATCTGGATAATTTCCTTCTAGTAATCTTGAAAAAAACAATAAATGCTTTGCTTTGAACAATACTTGATTTTCCGTAATAACAATTTCTACTGGATCATTATTATCATCTAAAATTTTACTCAATTCATTCAAGCTTTTCCCTGGAATCACAACATTATAATTTTCATTCGTTTCTGTTTCAATCCTTGCTTTTCTTAATGCTAGTCTATGACTATCTGTTGCAATACAGGTTAATTCGCTACTTTCTACATTCCAGTTTACACCTGTCAAGATAGGGCGTGTTTCTGAGGTGGACACTGAAAAAACAGTTTGCCGAATCATAGCTTTTAATAAATCAGTCGGCAACTTAAAAACATTTTCTTCTGTTATTTGTGGTAATAATGGATATTCTTCTGCATCTAGACCATTCAACTTAAATTCTGATTTACCAGAGCGAATAACCGTTTGAAATTGATTTTCTACATGAATTTCAACAGAATCTGTTGGTAACTTTTTAACGATCTCACTAAAAAACTTTGCTTGCAGAACGATCGAACCATACTGTTTTATTTCAGCAATTTCATCTCCAGCTTCTTCTTTTGGGATAAATGATTCAATCGAAATATCAGAATCACTACCTGTTAATGTCACACCATTTTCTGATGCTACAATTTTAATACCTGTCAAAATTGGAATTGTTGTTCGGCTCGTTACTGCTTTCATTACATCTTGAACACTTTGAACTAAACGATCCCGTTGGATTATAAATCTCATTTTTTAATCCTCCGATAATAGCATTTTTTTATTTTATTAGTTATATTTTCTTTTTTAAAAAAATAATAGAAGTACTAGTAGGGCTTGTTAGTATGTGGATAACTATGTTAATAGGGTGAAAACACAGTCTGTCCACATGTGGATAGACTGTGTGCAATCTTAAGTCAGTTATACACATTATCCTTTTAGTAAATCATTAATTTCATTTAATTGCTTTTGAAATTGAGGATCAGTTTGAACCATTTTTGATATTTTTTCGTGGGCATGGATAACAGTCGTATGATCTCTTCCCCCGAATTCCTCTCCGATTTTTGGAAGAGAAAAGTCTGTTAATTCTCTCGATAAATACATCGCAATTTGACGAGGAAAAGCAATGGACTTTGTTCTCTTTTTGGCAGAAAAATCTTCAAGCTTAATACTAAAAAATTCCCCAACAACCTTTTGTATATCATGAATCGTGATTACTTTCGGCTTTGAACTAGGAATAATATCCTTTAATGCTTCTGCAGCTAAATCAGCATTGATATCTTTATTAATTAATGATGAATAAGCAACAACACGTATAAGTGCACCTTCCAATTCACGAATATTAGAATCAATTTGATTAGCAATATAGAGCATGGCTTCATTTGGAATATCGAGTCCATCTGCTTTAGCCTTTTTACGAAGAATGGCAATTCTTGTTTCAAGGTCTGGCGGAGTTATGTCTGTAATAAGTCCCCATTCAAATCTTGAGCGAAGTCTGTCTTCTAATGTCGGAATTTCTTTAGGTGGACGATCACTAGAAATAACGATTTGCTTGTTTTCTTCATGCAAAGTATTAAATGTATGGAAAAATTCTTCTTGAGTTGATTCTTTTCCAGCTAAAAATTGAATATCATCAATTAATAGGACATCCACTTTTCGATATTTATTGCGGAAATCTTCAGCTTTATTGTCGCGAATAGAATTAATAAACTCATTTGTAAATTTTTCAGATGACAAATAAACAACCTTTGCTGTCGGATTATGCTCTAAAACATAATGGCCAATTGCATGCATGAGGTGGGTTTTGCCAAGTCCTACTCCTCCATAAATAAATAATGGATTGTATGCTTTAGCAGGCGCTTCAGCTACTGCTAGTGATGCAGCATGTGCAAAGCGGTTCCCTGAACCAATGACAAAAGTGTCAAATGTATTTTTTTGATTGAGCAT